>CP088295.1:0-5061484 GCA_024666565.1 Svornostia abyssi | reverse complement strand
CGCGTGATGGCGAGATCGCCCTCGCTGAGCTGCGGGGTACGCCGGTCGTCCTGAATGTGTGGGCGTCCTGGTGCGGGCCGTGCAAGGCGGAGTCGCCGGTGCTGCGTCGTCTGTGGCGTGCCGCCGAGCCCCGAGGGGTGCTCGTCCTCGGTCTCAATCAGCAGGATGTCCGCAAGAGCGCGAGGGCGTTCGTCGCAGACGAGGGCCTGACGTACCCCAGCATCCGCGATGGCTCCGATGCCGCGTCGAAGTCACTCGGTGCGACTGGGGTGCCAGAGACGTACGCACTCGACGCAAGCGGCAGGATCGTCGGCCACCGCGCCGGGGCGATCAGCGATGCCGACGCCCAGGCCGTGCTGCGTGCCGCAGCGACCGGGCGTGTCGACGCAGGCTGACGCAGTCACTCGCGCTCGCGCAGGAGGACGCGAACGTCGTGCGCAATGTCCGCCGGCTGCGCGCGTGACGTCGGGAATCCAACGCGCTGGTCCCCGCGGGTGTCCACGACGGTGATCCGCGCCTGGTGCTCTGAGTCCTCCGTCTGCGGCGAGACACCGAACCCACGCCAGACGGGCGCGAGTTCGGAGGCGCTGCCCAAGACGAACCGCATCAGGCCGGTGACCCGCTGCTCGAGCAGGAACCTCCGTGCGCGCTCTGGCGTGTCGCGCGATGGGTCGACGGCCACGCCGATCGCCGCAACCCGAGCGGCGTCCTCACCGAGTTCCTCCAGCGCCAGCCTGACCTGTTGCGCCTCCAGCGGGCAGCTGTCCTCACACGTCGTATAGAGGAATGCGACGAGGACGACGCGCCCTCGCAGGTCGCGCATGGAGATCGGCGATCCTCGCTCGTCGCGCAGCGAGAAGTCCGGTGCGGGAAAGCCGCGCGGCATGAGCGACCCGCGAAACGGTGACGCCGAGTCGGCCGGTGGCTCCGAACTCGACCGGGCCGCGAACGTGATCGCCGTGATCGCGACCAGTGACAGTGCGCAGGCGAGCGCGGCAACGAGGCGCAGACGGACGGTCACGCGGGCTGACCGGCCGGGTGCCGACGGCCGAAGGGCACTGCGGGCGTGCGCTCACGGTACGCCGCGTAGGTGTCGCCGAAGTCGTGCGAGAGTTGCTGGTCCTCGATGCGCATGAATCGGTCGACGAACACCACGAACACCGCCACGAGGATGAGCGCCAAGAGGCTGCGGCCGGCAATCGCTGCGCCGAGCAGAAGCAGGCCCCAGCCGGTGTTCTGCGGATGGCGCGCCAGGCGGTACGCGCCCGTCGTGACCAGCCGGCGCGGACGCATCCCGGAGAAGTCGCCACGGAGTCCGAGCTGCACGCTGGCGGCGAGGAACAGGACAAGTCCGGCCGTGATGACCGTCGCGCCGATGAGCATCGCGGGCCGTTCGGGGACATCGACGACCATCAGGTTGCCCCACGCTGCCGACACGACCGAATCCGCGTGGAGGACGTAGAGCAGCCAGGAGGCGATGGCCGACCGCATCGTCAGGCCCCCGTGCGTGCGCAGATCCGCGCGCGCCCAGAACAGGACGAGCGTCGCCAGTGCGACGAAGACGATGATCGTCACCGAGAAGGCCACCATGGCCCAGCAAGGTACTACGCTGCCTAGTAGATCGTCGGTCCCTGATGCATCCGTGCTGGCGGTCGGGCTGTTGGTCCCGTGGTCCCGCGCCGATAACCTCGTGTGATGATCGCCGCGGATAACTCGGTTCCCCCGAGCTGCACGAGCTTGAAGCGCTGGTGATGCGCATTGTCTGGCGTGATGGCCGCGCCACCGTGCGGGAGGCGCTCGGCGCGCTGAATGCCGCGGAGGACCGGCCGCGGGCCTACACCACCGTGCTGACGATCATGCAGCGCCTCGACGAGAAGGGTCTGCTCAAGCGTGAGCGCGATGGGCGCACCGACGTCTACCGCCCTGCGCTGACCGCTGAGGAGTACCGAGACCGGCGAGCGGCCGCCGATGTCGACGATCTGCTTGACCGCTATGAAGACGAGGCGCTGGTGCACTTCGCGCGCCGTCTCGCCAGCCTGGACCCCGACCGCCGCCGGCGCCTCCAGCGGCTGGCACGCCGTGGTTGACGCCCGCCGCGTGTTCTTCGCGCAGGCCGGCGTGGTCGCCGTCGGCGCCGCGGTGACCCTGGTCGCGCTGCTCGTCTCGGCCTCTCGCGTGCGCTTGGACGGCTCGATCTTGCGGGACACCTGTGCGACTTTGCTGTCCGGGCACGACCTGCTCGCGACGGCGGTGCTGGCCCTGGGTGGTCTGGGCCTCCTGGTGATCGTGCGTACGGTATGGATGCTTGCGCGGCTTTGCGCCGCCCACCACCGCACCTGCCGTCGGCTGCCCATCGTCGGGTCTTACCGCGGCGCGTGCGTCGTGGCCGGCGTGCGGCCGCAGGCGTTCTGCGGCGGGCTGCTCGCGCCGCGCGTCTACGTCACCACCGGTGCCGTTGCGCTCCTCAGCAACGACGAGTTCGACCGTGTGGTTGCGCACGAGCGCCACCACGCCGCGCGCCGTGACCCTCTCCGTGTCATCGCCGCCCGGAGCGCCGCGTGCGGCTTGTTCTTCCTTCCTGTCCTACGAGACCTGCAGCGCGAGTACGCGCGGCTGGCGGAGATCGCCGCCGACGAGGCTGCGGCATCGCGGCCGGCCGACCGCAGGGCGCTGGCGGCCGCTCTTCTGGTCTTCGACCGCTGCGGTGCGGGCATCGAGCCCGAGCGTGTCGACCACCTGTGTGGTGTGCGCGCACGCGCCGCCGTCCCGCTTCGCTCGATGGCGATGGCCGCCATCACGTCGAGCGTCGTGCTCGCCGCAAGCGTGTTCGTGACGTTCTCGGCCGCAGCGGACAGCATCGCGCTGCTGACCGTCACTCCGCACGCGCTGTTGATCATCGCCGTGGGCGTGCTGCTTGTGGCCGGCGCCGGCTGGGCGCTGCGCCGGCGTGGTTGGGCTGCTCTGCTCACGTGACCACGGCGTAGCATCGTCGCTGAACGCGGCGCCTGCCAGACCCGCTCCCCAGGCGTCTACTGGACCGTGACGTCGGTGAACAGCACTTCGTGGACCTTCACGTCGGTGGTCTTGTTGAGCTTCTTCGCGATCCGCTTCTTGAGCCGTTCGCGGCGCTCATGCGTGCTGAGTTGCCGTGCGCTCGATGCCGAGAGGATGTCCGTGATGATGTCGCGAACCACCGGCTCCTGCGGCAGGATGCCGAACCCCTCCACCGGTTTCGCCGCCCCCTTGGCGCTGTGCCCTGCGGCGGCTTCCGCTGCTGCGACGGCGGCGCTGTATCCATGGCCGAACTCGAGGCCGACGTTCAGGCGCGCGAAGCGACCGTCCTCGAGGTTGACAAGGAACTCCTTCGGGATTACGTAGACCTCGCCCTCGACCTTGTACTTCGGCTTGGGGGGCGGCGTCGCCAGCGCAAACTTGTAGACGCCGCCGGCCAAGACGACGGCGATGACGGCGATGATCGGGAGCTTCTTCTTCATGGCGGGGAACCGGATCGAGGGTGCGCACGCAGGGCGCGTGCCTTCCAGTGATCGGTGGGTCGACCACTCGCCATGAGCGGTCTCGACGGATGTCCACTACGCGGTGTCGTAGATGGTGATCTCAGTCGGCGATGCGCATCGCGCGGGCCAGTCCCCCGCCGAGCGTGTGCAGCGAGTCGCCGACGCGCACGGTCAGCGGGCCGTCGAACGGCTGGCGCTCGAGGATCTCCAACTCGTCGCCCAAGGCGATCCCGCGGCCGGTCAGGTAGCGCAGCATCTCGGGATCCGAATCGGAGACTCGGGCGAACGTCCCGCGGTCGCCCGCGGCGAGGTCGGCCAGTGCACGCGTTCCCGGCTCGGCGATGACGAGGTCGGCGCTGGGGATCGGGTCGCCGTGCGGGTCGTGCGTGGGGTGGCCGAGCTTTCCTGCGATCCGCGCCTCGAGGTCCTCGGAGATCACGTGCTCGAGCGCCTCGGCCTCCTCGTGCACGCGGTCCCACGGCACGCCGAGGTGCTCGGCGAGGTACAGCTCGAGCAGGCGGTGGTGGCGCAGGACCTCGAGCGCGAGCCGCGCGCCGTCGTCGGTGAGCGACACGCCGTGGTACGGCTCGTGCTCGGCGAGCCCGAGCTCGGTCAGCTTGCGCACCATCGACGAGGCCGACGCCGGGGTGACCTCCATCCGCTCGGCGAGATCGTTCGTCGAGACGGCCCGGCCGTCGGCGCGCTGCTGCAGCGAGTAGATCGCCTTGGCGTAGTTCTCCACGGCCTCCGAGGAGCCCGTGTGCCCGACGCGGTGCGGTCCGGAGGCCATCAGGCGGCCACCAGGAGCCCGGTGAGGAACATCACCGCCAGACCGGCGAGGATCCCGCCGACCGCGATGGGGTTCAGCACCCGTCCGTCGTCGTCGCGCAGGCTGGGCGTGAGCTGCACGATGACCTGGGCGATCGCGCCGGCGCCGAAACCGAAGAGGAACGCGGCGGCACTGGCGTTGAACGCGGCGGCGCCGATCCAGGCGCCGAGCACGGCCGGCGCGCCGGCGACGAGACCGAGCAGCGCGAGGCGGCCGACCCGGACGCGCTGGTGGGCGAGCGGCGCGACGATCGCCAGGCCCTCAGTCGTGTTGTGGATCGCGAAGCCGACGACGAGGAACGCGCCGAGCGCCAGCGCGCCCGTGGCGTAGGACGCGCCGATCGCGACGCCCTCGCCGAGGTTGTGCAGGCCGATCCCGACGGCGACCATGAGCGCGAGCGTCCCGGCGCTCGCTCCCGCGGCCTTGGCGGCGGCTTTGCGCCGCGTCATCCAGGCGGTGGTGCCGCTGAGCAGCAGGTACGCGACGACGGCGCCGAGCAGCACGAGCGCGCTGCCGCCGAACGCCTGAGAGCCCTCGCCGGCGAGCTCGAAGCCCTCGAGCGTGGCGTCGAAGGCCAGGAATGCGAGCAGGCCGACCGTGACGGCCATGACGCCACGCAGCCAAGTGGCTGGGATCCGCCGCACCCACGGCAGCCAGAGCATGCCGAGCGCGACGGGGATCACGCCGACGTAGACGCCGAGGAGCGCCATGAGGCCGAAGAACGACAGGTCGGGTTCCGGGGTTTCGACGGCCACCGGGATCTCGTGGACGATCGTGCCGCCGGTCGAGGTGACGAGCGCGACCTCGTAGGCCTCGCCCTCGATCCACGGCTGTGAGATCCGGACGGTGGCGGTGCGCAGGCGCTCGATCGGCTCGTCGGCGCCGGAGAACTGCACGAACGCGTCGTTGACGACGGCCTGCGCGATGGTGACCGCGTCCGGGCCGTCGTTGCGCACCGTCAGCTCGATGACGCCTGGCTCCAGCACCGTGCGCTCGATCGCGACCTCCTCGACCGGGGGGCCGGTCCGCTCCCCGAGCCCGGGGCCGCCGAGGACGGCGAAGGTGCCGATCGACGCGATGATGAGGACGAGGGGGACGAGGCCGAGCAGCCACGTCGGCGCACCGCTGAACGGGCCCGCGGCCGGGATCTCCTCGGGGGTCGCGACGCGTCCCTCCATCAGCCCGGCACCTCGAAGAAGCCCTGCCAGCCGAGTTCGGTGAACTCGGACTGGTGCGCGTGGAACATGTACTTGCCCGCGTAGGGGAAGCGCCACTCGAGGATGCCGCGCTGGCCCTGGCACAGCATGACCGTGTCGGTGAGTTCGCTCGGCCGGCTGGCGGTGCCCGTCGGGTAATAGTCGAAGAGGTTGCCGTGCAGGTGGAACGAGTTGATGAGGTCGTACTCGAGGATGTTCACGAGGTAGACCCGCACGAGCTCGTCGCGCTTGACCTGGATCGGCCGGTTCATATAGGCGAACGGGATGGTGTTCGCGGCGTAGAACTCGTTCGCGCGGTCGAAGTTCGTGTCGAACCCGTTCATGACCATGACGAGCTCGTCGGCGTCGGGTCGGCCGTCCTTCGGGTCGACGATGAACGCGCCGTACAGGCCCTTGGCGATGTGCTCGGCCAGCGGTCGGACGTGGCAGTGGTAGAGGTGCAGGCCCGCCGGCAGGGCGTCGAACTCGTAGACGGTGCGGCCGCCGGGCGCGATCTCGCCCGCGCCCTGGCCGGGCACGCCGTCCATCGCAGCGGGGTGCAGGCCGTGGAAGTGGATGGTGTGCGGGTGCGCGGACCCGTTGACGAACGTGATCCGCAGCCGCTCGCCTTCACGGCAGCGCAGGGTGGGGCCGGGGATCCGGCCGTTGTACGTCCACGCGGCGAACGTGACGCCCGGGGCGACCTCGATCTCCTTGTCGGTCGCGACGAGCTCCCACTCGCGGATGACGCGTCCGTTGGGGCCGCGGCGGGTCTTCCCCCAGTCGAAGTCGCGGACGATCTCTTGCGGGTCGAACCCGTTGCGCGCGTGGTCCACCGTGCCTGCGTCGCGGAAGTCGGCGTGGCCCGACGAGCCGGCGTGCGCGACGCTGTGATCTCCGTCGTGGCCCCCTGACGCCGCGTTGGCCTCGGGCTCCCACGGGTGGCCGTGTGGGACCGCGGTGTGCGCAAGCGCGGCCACGCCGCCCAGAGCAGCGGATCCGGCAAGGAGCTTCCGGCGACTGAGCGGTGTCACGACCAGAACTATGTCATGTCTAAACCTGTGCGGCAACGCGATCTTTTCGTAACCACCCGCACGGATCTATGTAACATCATTTCATGGTACATACCGCCACCGCCTCCCCCTGGATCGACGGCCGCCCCGGGCTGGCCGCACAGGCGCGGATCTGGCAGACCACGCTGCCCGCCGTGCGGCGCCGCGCCCACACCGACGCCGTCGCCCTCGCCACGCCGCGCGTGTGGACCGACACCATCGGCTCGCTCGCGTCCACTAGCTGGCGTATCGCCGGCGCCGCGGCCCCCGACGCGCCGCTCGTCCTGCTCTCCGCCGCCGCCACGGCGTCCGGCCTGCCCGTTGCCCCGCCCGACGCCGGCCGTGGCGCGCTGCGCCGCGCCGAGCGCCTCGTGCAGGCCGGCGGGCCCGCGTACATCAAGCTCGGCCAGTTCATCGCGAGCGGGCAGGGCCTGCTGCCCGACGAGTGGGTCGAGGCCTTCGCCTGGTGCCGCGACGAGGCACCGCCACTGCGCCCCGGCGTCGCGGCGCGCGTCGTCGCCGACGAGTTCGGGCCGAGCTCCGAGCTCGTCGAGATGGATCCTGAGCCGCTGGCCGCCGGCTCGATCGGGCAGGCGCACCGCGGCGTGCTGCGCGACGGCACGCCCGTCGTGGTGAAGGTCCGCCGCCCGCGCCTGCGCCGCCGCCTGCGGGCGGACATCGAAACGCTCGCGCTGGCCAGCGCGCTCGCCGAGCGCCTGCATCCCGCGGCGCGCTCGGCGAACCTCAGCGGCTTCGTCGAGCTGTTCGCCCACCTCACGCTCGAGGAGCTCGACTTCCGCCTGGAGGCGCAGAACCTCGTCGACTGCGCGCTGGCCTTTGAGCAGGCCGGCCTGGACTACGTCCGCGTGCCGCGCCCGATCCCGGGCCTCGTCACCGAGCGGGTGCTCGTGATGGAGCACATGGACGGCGTCTCCTACGCACACGCGCCCGCGGTGTACGGCGCGGAGCTCGACGGCGAGCGGCTCGTCGAGCTGGCGATCCGCGGGGTGCTGGAGAGCACCCTCGTCCACGGGCTCTTCCACGGCGACCTGCACGCCGGCAACGTGCTCGTCGATGACGGCGGGAACTTCGCGCTCGTGGACTTCGGGATCTGCGGCCGGCTCGACGTCGCGCAGCGCGCCGGCCTGGTCGCGTTCCTCGCGGCGTTCGCGGCCGGCGATGCGGCGGGGCAGATCGCGGCGATGGCGCGGTTCGGCGCGATCCCCGACGGCGCCGACCTGCCGGCGCTCACCGCCGCGTTGCAGGAGGAGGCCGACCGCCTCGAGCAGCGCGTCGACGGCGCGGTCACGTTCGACCGGCTCGGCCAGACGCTCGGCCGCGTGCTGCGGGTGCTGGCGGCGGGCGGCTTCCGGATGCCGAAGGAGCTCGTGCTGTTCTTCAAGAACCTCCTCTACCTGTCGGGATTCACAGCAGGGCTCGCCCCCGACGCGGACCTCTTCCGGCACGTCGAGACGATCCTCGGCGAGCTGTGGGAGAAGCATCCGGAGGTGCTGGAGGCCGCGACGGCGTAGCCCGCGCACGTTCGATACACGGGTTTTCCGCACGGCGGAACGGCAGTCGGCACGGTCGTCGGCGGACCGGCGCAGGGGGACGATGCGCAGATGCCCCGTCCGGTCCGCTGCATCCCGCTGATCCTTGTCGCGCTGCTCCTGTCCGTCGTGCCCCCGGCGGCTGCGGCGCCGGTCAACACGTCGCCGCCCGAGCTGGGCTGGTGGCTGGGCGAGGGCGTCCCCCCTCGGCAACACCTGCTCGGGCGGCTCCTGGTTTCCGGCGGCCGGTCTCTTCCGCTTCACCTGGGTGCTGGATCCTGGGCCGGGCGAGCAGGTCCTCGGGTCGCAGACGGCGGTCCACTCGGCCACGAGGATGTCCACCCCGCAGCAGGTCAATCACCGGATCGGCTGCCGCGTCGAGGCCTCCGACGACGGCGGCACGACCTGGAGCGCGCCCGTCGGCGCGCAGGCCGATGCGGGCGCGACGCTCGTCCCGCCGCTCGTCAAGGTGACGGTGAACGGGACGCAGGTCAGTGGCGACGTCGGCGGGAACCTCACCGGGGCGGCGACGGTGCAGGTCCGCCTGCGCCGCGACGCCCGCGACGGGACACCGCGGGAGGTCGACGTCAGCCCGGTGGTGAACATCAACGCCACCGATGGCACCTGGACGGCGGCCCTCCCGCAGCGGGCGGTGGCGGAGGACCGCGACACGCTCGTCGTCGACTACACCGGGCCGTCTCCGGTGGCGGGCTCGGACACCAGTTCGGGCGTCCCGCCGGACATGACGATCCGCCTCGACGTTCTCTCGTCCGTGCGGGTCTGGGTGAGCCCCGGCGGAACCGAGCTGCGCGTGCTCGTCCCGGAGTGCGGGCAGGCCGGAGCCTGCCCGCGCGCGATCGCGCACCACACGTCGCTCGGCGACGTCCTCGGCATCAGCGACAACCCCGATCCGTTCGCGACGTCTGAGCTCGCGATGGACCTCTCCGGCGGACCGATCACCGACCAGGATCCCGTGACCGCCGAGCTGTTCGGGCGGTTCTGGGGCGAGGGCGGCCAGCTTCGCCCGGCGACGCTGTCGATCACGAAGGCTGCGCCGATGCGCGGCGTCGGCGACCTCGGCGCGCTGCGCGACTCGGGCTCCTGGCAGGACGCGCGCGTCGCCCCCTCGTGCGTCGTGCTGCGCTACGACGTCCGCTTCGACGGCCCGGCTGTCGGGTGCACCAGTGTCGGGGATGGTGCGGCGGTTCAGCTCCTGCACCGGCGCGGAGGGACGGTCCTGCAGAGCCTCGACATCACGGGCAACGGCGGGACGGTCACCGAGCAGCTGACGAACGCTCCGCAGACGGGTGACGTCGTCACGTTGCGCATGGCGGCCGCGCCCCAGCGGGTGCTCGCCGAGGTGACCGTCGCGCCGCTGCGGCTCGACCTCGGCGAGAGGCAGCCCGATGGCTGGATCGGCGGTGTGAGCGGGGCGTGCGCGCCCGGGCGCTGGCTCGGGTTGAACGGCCCGTACGGCGGCGGAGACCTGCTGTGCGGTCCGGGTGGGACGCCCGTCGGCGACGAGCTCTACGAGCCCGCCTACCGCGACCTCCTCGGCACGGATGCGATCGCGCTGCTCGACGACCACGCCGGTGGTGGCACCGCGGTCGCGCCGCCGAGTCCCACGGGTGTCGTCCCCGCCGACGGCGCCGCGACCTGGGGCGCGACGTGGACGGCGTTCGGCGACGTTGACGTCGCCGCGTTCCCGTGGTCCGGCTTCGGGCCTGCGCTGATCTTCTCCTACCGGCCGCGCACCGACCCGCTGTCGGTCGCGCCGTTCACCGTGGTCGGCAACGCGAACACGACGAGTGGTGTGCCGGTGAGCGGTGTGGCCCCGGGGCGGTACGAGGGGCGCTGGGTCGTCACCGATACGAACGGCGACACCCGGGCGAAGTCGACGTTCTTCTTCCAGCAGCCGCTCGTGCCGGGCCTTCCGGGCCTTCCGGGTGCGACCGGCGCGACGGGCGCCACCGGGGCCACCGGCCCGGTCGGCCCCGCCGGACCCAGCGGCGGCGTCAGTGCGGCGGCGACCACCGAGCGGCTGGTCCTCGTGACCTACCAGCAGCGGATCACCTCGCGCCGGGTCAGCGTTCGCTACGCGCTGACGAGCAAGGCGAAGGTCACGCTCACGGTGATCCCGCCGAAGGGTCGGAGCGTCACGGTGGCGAAGGCCGACGGTCGGGTGGGCCAGAACGTCATCGCCTGGAACCGGCGGCTCAACGGCCGGCGGGCCAAGCCGGGCACCTACCGGTTGCGCGTGACCGCCACGGCCGGGCGGCAGAGCGCCACGGCCACGGCGCGCGTCCGGCTGAGCTGACGCGTAGTCTCATCGCGCGATGTCCGCATCCGCGCAACCCGAACTGACCTCCGAGCAGGCGGACGAGATCATCCGCGGCAGGCCGTTCGTCGGCCTGCTGGTCCTCGCGGGGATCGTCGGCTTCGTCGTCTCGTTCGCGGCGTGGCTGTTCCTCGAGGGCACCTACCAGCTGCAGCAGTTGCTCTTCAAGAACCTGCCCGACAGCGTGGGCATCGACGGCGAGCTGCCGCTCTGGTACCTCGTGGTCGTCCTCGCGGTGGCGGGCGTCATCGTCGCCTTCGCGGTGGCTCGGCTCCCCGGCAAGGGCGGGCACATTCCGGCCCACGGTCTCGCCGGTGGCGACCCGGCCCAGCCGATCGATGTCCCCGGCATCATGCTCGCCGCGGTCGGGTCGATCGGCTTCGGCCTGGTGCTCGGCCCGGAGGCCCCGCTCATCGCGCTTGGCACCGGCCTGGCGATCTACACCGTGCACCTCACCCGCCGTGAGGTACCGCCGCAGGCGATGATGATCATCGCGGCCGGGGGCAGCTTCGCCGCGCTCTCGTTCATCTTCGAGTCGCCGATCATCGCCGCGATCATCCTCATCGAGGCGACCGGCCTCGGCGGGGCGCAGCAGCGGCTCGTGCTGCTACCCGGCTTGCTCGCGGCCGGCCTCGGCAGCCTCGTCTCGATCGGCATCGGATCGGTCACGGGGCTGAACACGAGCGACTACGCGCTGGGCGCGCTCCCGCTGCCGAAGTTCGACGAGCCGAGCGTGGCGGACTTCTTCTGGGCGATCCTCCTCGCCGCCGTCATCGCGGTCGTGGTGCAGCTCATGCTGCGCATCGGCCGGGAGACCGAAAAGCTGGCCACGCCGCGCCCCTTCGTCGTCCTGCCCGCGGTCGGCGTGGCCGTCGCCGTCCTGGCCTTCATCTTCGGCGCCGCGACCGATCAGTCGTCGGTCAGCGTGCTGCTCTCCGGCCAGGACGCGCTGCCGGTCCTCATCTCCGGTGCGGACGACTGGCCGCTGGCGACGCTCGCCCTCCTGCTCCTGTGCAAGGGGCTGGCCTACTCGCTGTCGCTCGGCAGCTTCCGCGGCGGCCCGACCTTCCCGGCGCTGTTCCTCGGCGCCGCCGCGGGGCTCATGGCGGCCGAGCTGCCCGGTTTCTCGGAGACCTCGGCGGTCGCGGTCGGCATGGCGGCGGCAGCCGTCGCGGTGCTCCGGTTGCCGCTGTCGGCGGCGGTGCTCGGCATCCTGCTCACCGCCGAGGCGGGCGCCGGGTCGTCCCCGCTCATCATCGTCGCCGTGGTGGTGGCGATGATCATCACGCTGCGGTTCTCGAACCGGATGGAGCCCGCGCCCGACGCAACCGCCCCCGGCTGAGCGCGCCCGGCCCGTTCGTCGAGACACGTTGAGTGGCGAACGGTCGCTGCCGATGAGTCGGGGCGATGCCGAGCAACCGCAAGCTCATGTGGATCGTCCGCCTGGTCTTCTACCCGGTGAGCATCGGGCTGATCGTGCTGGCGTGGCAGCAGCGCGGTGGTGATGCGGAGGGGGAGCAGCCGTGGGCCACGCACCCGGTGGAGCGCATCGCGGCGCCCGGTGTGACGACCGTGCTGCAAGGACGCACCGAGCAGGGGCACTCCATGCGGGTCGAGATACGGGACGGCCGGCCGATCGGCTGGGACGTCGGCTCGATCACGCTGTGGTGCGGACGCCGCCCGGGCAGCGGAGGATACGTCGGATTCTCCTACCGCCAGTTCGTTCACAGCCCGCAGGACATGGTCGCCGGCACCACCCTCCGCACCAGGCGTCAGGGGGTGAGTGCGACGTGGGACAACGGCTGGAGCGCGACCGCCAAGGTCAACGCCGACGCGCGCATGGGCGAGGACGGCCTTCGCGGGACGTTGCGCGTGGTGGCGAGGCTGACCCCGCCCCTGGCCGCCCGGGTCTGCCGGTCCGGGCCGGTCGCGTTCTACCTCACGCGCACGAACCCGCCGGCGTAGGTGGCGAGGTGCTCATCGGCGGTGCCGGTGAGCGTCGCGCTGATCCGGTAGCGGCCGGCAGGTGCCTGCTTCGGAACCCGGACACCGATGCGGTGGGCCCACCGGCCGCGGTCGTCCGGCAGCACCGTGACGACCTGCCGCAGCGTCGGCGCGCCGTCGCGGCGCAGGCGCACCAGCACCTCGCCGGCGACGAGATCGTTCGTGGTGTCGTTGACGCGGACCACGACGACGAGACGCCCGCCGCGTTCGACCGTGGAGGTCTGCGGCGTGGCGCTCACAGCGATCGGGGCGTCGGCCCGCGCCGGGACGGCGAGGAGCGCGAGCAGGAAGGTGGCGGCGAGGAGGCGACGGGGCATGGTCGGGACGCTATGACCAGGGCCTCTGCCGGTCTGTCACCAACGCGACACGCGGTCCGTCGCGCCGGGCATATCGCGCCGGCCCGCGGCAGGACAGGCTTGCACGGTCTCCACCGACCGACCATCCAGGAGCCCGTCATGTCCGCCCCCCACCACCGCCCAGTCCGCCGCCGACATCCGTGAGCGTCTCGACCTGCTCGTGGCCGAGCGTGCACTCGCCGCCTTCGAGGGTCTCGCCGACGACCCGCTGTACGAGGCCGATCTCGACGACGAGATCATCGCCACGAAGAGCGCCTACATCGGCGCCGCGGTGACCGAGATCGCGTCGCTGCGCGGCCAGCTGTCCGGCCCGCTCATGGGATGAGCGCGGCGACGATGCGTTCGAGCCCGTCGATGAACGCCTCGCGCGGGAACCCGGGTGCGTCGAGGACGTAGCGCACCGTCAGGTGATGAGACGCCTGCACGATCATCCAGGTGGCCTGCTCGAGGCGCTGCGGATCATCGGACCGGCCGTGGATCGCCACGAGATGGAAGGTCACGTCGTAGACCCGGCTCTGGACCTCGCGCAGCGTGACGGCCTGCTCGTCGGCGGGCACCCGGTCGACGATCGCGCGCAGCAGCGCGGCGTGCCGGTCGAGCGCGTCGAGCACCGCGGTCGTCAGCTTGCGCACGGCCTCCTCGCGCGGGAGCGCGACCGACGTGCGCAGGACCGGCGTGAGCTCCGCCGCGAAGTCCTCGACCAGCCGCTGGCTCAGCGCGGTGACGATCGCGTCTTTGTCGTCGAAGTACCGGTAGAGCGAGCCGGGGGAGACGCCGGCCTCGTCGGCGATCCGGTTCGTGGAGGCGCGCTGGTAGCCGTCCTCGGCGAGCACGGTCCCGGCGGCATCCAGGATCCGGTCGACCATCGCGCGCGAGCGCTCCTGCTGGGGTGTTCGCCGCGCCGGCACGAAACGTGAATAGTAGCTCAGATACGCGCCAAATCGCCAGAGAAGACGGACGATCAAACGCGAGTTGAACCTGAGCAAGAGCTCACGTCACGCTGCTGGGCGTGCAGACCTACGACGCCGAAGCCCTGAGCATCACCCCGCGCGACGTGCAGTTCGACTGGGACGACCTCCCGCTGCACTACGTCGAGGGGCAGCCGATCGCCACCCACATCACGAACGTCATGCACATCACGCTCCCGGAAGGGGAGCGGGCGATGGTGCAGGCGCTCTCCGACGCGCTGCCGCTCGTCAAGGACGAACGCCTGCGCGACGAGATGATCGGGTTCATCGGGCAGGAGGAGATCCACTCCTCGTCGCACGAGGACCTCCACGTCTACCTCGACAAGCACGGGCTCGACGTCGGGCCGATCGTGGGGAAGCTCGAATGGCTCGTCGACCGGGTCTTCAACCGCCCGGGCCTGCGCGGCCGCGCCAAGCACGCGTGGCTGTGCGAGCGCCTGGCGCTCTCCGCCGCGCTGGAGCACTACACGGCCGTCATGGGCGAGTGGGTGCTCGACGCCGACGGGCTGGACAAGGCGATGCACCCGATGATGCTCGACCTCGTGCGTTGGCACGGCGCCGAGGAGGTCGAGCATCGCAACGTCGCGTTCGACGCGTACATGTACGTCGACGGCAGCTACTTCCGCCGCGCGCGGACCGGGGTCATGGCGAGCTTCCTGCTGCTCGTGATCTTCGCCTGGGCGACGACGCACCTCTATCGCAACGACCCGACCCGGTCCGAGCAGCGCTTCTGGCTCTTCCAGCTCGTGGATGCGGCCCGCCGCGGGCTCATCCCGAGCGGCGCGCACTTCATCACCGAGGTGCCGGTCTATCTGCGCCGCGACTTCCACCCGTCGCAGATGGGGCCGATCGACAAGGCGCTGCGCTACCTCGCCCGCTCGCCCGCCGCGCAGGCCGCCGCGTCGTGACGGCCACGGAGGAGGTCGAGCTCGACGGGGCCGTCAAGCTCATCGCGCGGGGCTTCGACGTGTACGAGCGGGTCTTCGCGCGCGCCCGCGCGGGCCGCGCGCTCTCGCGCCCGCGGCCCGTGCGCCGCGCCGGGTTCGACCTGCAGCTGCGCGGTCGCCGAGCGGCGGATGGTCGCCGAGGACGTCGTGGGCCTCACGCTCGTCGACCGCGCCGGGGCCCGCCTGCCGTCGTGGCATCCGGGCGCGCACCTGGACGTCTTCCTGCCCTCCGGCCGCCTGCGGCAGTACTCGCTGTCCGGCCGCCCGGACGACACGCACCGGTACCGCATCGCGGTCCGGCTGCTGGCCGACGGCGGGGGCGGATCGCGGGAGATCCACGAGGACCTGGACGAGGGCGCGATCGTCCACGTCCGCGGTCCGCGCAACGCCTTCCGGCTCGTCGATGCACCGTCGTACCTCTTCGTCGCGGGCGGCATCGGGATCACGCCGATCCTGCCGATGGTGCAGACGGCCGCCGCGCGCGGCGTGCGCTGGCGGCTCGTCTACCTGGGGCGGTCGGAGGCCACGATGCCGTTCCTCGACGAGCTCGCGGCCTGTCCGGGCGGCGACGTGCTCGTCCACGCCGACGACGGCGACGGCTTCGCGGACGTCGCGGCGATCCTCGGCGAGCTGCAGGCGCTGCCGCCGGTGCCCGACCTCTACGTCTGCGGTCCGCCGCCGCTCATGGACACTGCGCGCCAGCTCATGCGCGCGCTGGACCCGCTCGCGCCGGTGTTCTCCGAGCGGTTCTCCGCGCTGCCGGTCGTCGGTGGCGAGCCGTTCACGGTGGAACTCGCGCGCAGCGGCCGAACGGTCGACGTCGCCGCCGACGAGAGCGCGCTGACGGCGATCCGCCGGGTTCTGCCCGACGTGCGCTACTCGTGCCAGCAGGGGTTCTGCCGCACCTGCACGTGCCGCGTGCTCGACGGCGAGGTGGAGCACCGCGACAAGCGCGTCCTGCTCGATGCCGAGCGCGCCGACTCGATGTTGATCTGTGTCTCGCGCGCTGCGGCGGGCGAGTGCCTCGTTCTCGATCTCTGAGGAGCCTGCCCATGTCCACCCCCCATCACGAGGTCGCCGTCATCGGCGCCGGGTTCGCCGGCATCGCGCTCGGCGTCGGGTTCCTGGAGGCCGGCATCGACGACGTCGTCATCCTCGAGCGCGCCGACGAGGTCGGCGGTGTCTGGCGCGACAACACCTACCCGGGCTGCGCGTGCGACGTGCCGTCGGCGCTGTACTCGCTGTCGTTCGCGCCGAACCCCGGCTGGAGCCGCACGTACGCGACGCAGCCCGAGATCCTCGACTACGCGCGGCGGGTCGCCCGTGAGCACGGCGTCGAGCGGCTGATCCGCTTCCAGACCGAGGTGACGGACGCGCGCTGGGAGGACGACGCGCAGCACTGGCGCATCACCACGACGCGCGGGGAGCTCACCGCGCGCGTGCTCATCACCGCGCTGGGCCCGTTCGGCGACCCCAAGCTGCCGGACATCCCGGGCCGCGACACCTTCGCCGGCACGACGTTTCACTCCGCGCGCTGGAACCACGACCACGACCTGCGGGGCGAACGCGTCGCGGTCATCGGCACGGGGGCGTCGGCGGTGCAGTTCGTCCCCGAGATCCAGCCGCTGACCGAGCATCTGACCGTGTTCCAGCGCACGCCGACCTGGGTGCTGCCGCGGATGGACCTCCGCGCCCCGGCCTTGCAGCGCGCGCTCTTCCGCCGGGTGCCTGCCGCGCAGCGCGCGCTGCGCGGGCTCATCTACGCGACGATCGAGGGGCTCGGCCTCGTCGGGTTCGTCGACGTGCGCTTCCGTGCGCCGTACGAGGCGGCGGGCCGCTTTCAGCTGCGTCGCCAGGTCGCCGATCCCGAGCTGCGCCGCAAGCTCACGCCGCAGTACATGCTGGGCTGCGCGCGCGCCGTGCTGGCCGACCGCTATTACCCGGCGCTCGGCCAGCCGAACGTGGCCGTCGTGACGGAGCCGATCGAGGAGATCACGCCGCGGGGCGTGCGGACCGCCGACGGCGTCGAGCACGAGGTCGACACGATCATCTGGGGGACCGGGTTCGACGTGCCGCCCAAGCGCCACCGGGTCGTCGTCGGGCGCACCGGCGAGACGCTCGCAGACACTGTCGTCACGGACGTCCGCTCGTACCTGGGCACGACGCTGCGCGACTTCCCGAACCTGTTCACGATCCTGGGCGCGTTCTCGGCGGGCGGCAACCAGTCGGCGCTCTTCATGATCGAGAACCAGGTGCGCTACGTCGTCGACGCGGTGCGGACGATGCGCTCGCAGGGGATCGGCGTGGTGGAGGTGCGGCCCGAGGTCGAGGCGGCGTTCGTTGCCGAGATGCGCGAGCGGTCCGAGGGCTCGGTCTGGGAGACCGGCGGCTGCAACAGCTATTACACCGACGCGAACGGCCGCAATCAGGGGCTGTGGCCGAACTGGAGCTGGGAGTACCGGCGCCGGACCCGCACGTTCGACGTCGAGAGCTACGAGACGACCCCGGTCCGGGAGCCGGCCCATGCTGCGCTCGCGTAAACGGCTCGACCTCGACGGCGCCGCATGTCTCGTCACAGGCGCCGGCCAGGGGATCGGGTTGGAGACCGCCCGGGCGCTCCACGCGCGCGGCGCGCGGGTCGCGCTCCTGGACGTCGACGGGGCGCGGGCGGACGCCGCGGCGTCGTCGCTGGGTGACGGCGCGCTGGGGGTGGCCGTCGACGTGCGCGATCGCGATGGCATGGCCGCGGCGACGGCGCGGGTGGTCGAGGCGTTCGGCCGCCTCGACGTCGTTGTCGCCAACGCAGGGGTGACCCCGGCCCGCGGCACGCTGCGCCGGCTCGATCCCGACGACTTCGACCGCGTGCTGGACATCAACGTGCGGGGCGTCTTCCACACGGTGCGCCCGGCGATCGAACCGGTCATAGCGGCGGGCGGCCACATGGTCGTCGTCGCCTCGGTGGCGGCGATCATGCCCGGCCCGATGGGCTCGCCGTACATGATCAGCAAGGCGGCGGCCGAGCAGCTCGGGCGCGCGCTGCGCCTGGAGCTCGCAGCGTACGGCGCGACGGCGGGCGTGGCGTACTTCGGCGTCGTCGAGACGGAGATGACGGCGGTGACGATGGACGGCGACCCGATCGCCGCGGCGCTCGGCGACAGGATGCCGTGGCCGCTGTCTCGCCGGATCACTGCGGCGACCGCGGGGCGCGTGATCGCCGGGGGCGTGGAGCGTCGCGCGCCGCGCACGCTCGCCCCGCGGGGCTGGCACGCGATCACACTGGGGCGCGGTCTCGTGCCGGCGCTGCTCGACGATCTCGTCGCCCGCGACCGGGCGCTGCTCGACCTGGTCCGGCGCTCGGACGCCGAGACGGCAGTGCTGCAGAAGACGCGGTAGCCGCGCCGGTCAGGGCAGCTGGGGCTCGCGGTACGACCGCGACGGCGACACCTTCGTCGCGCCGAGGCCGAATGCGATCAGCACCACGATCGCGATGGCCATGACGAGTGTCATACGCCGAAGGTACGCCCCGTCCGGGGTGGAGAATGTGAGGATCGGCACAGTGTGGTCGGGGTCTCGGATACGCAGGGCTGCGCACCTGGCCATTGACCCTCGCACCAGGTTCCGGTTACATCAGGTCGATGGGACGTGCTGTCGCGCTTGCCATCGCCGTGCTGCTCCTGGTCCCCGCCTTCGCCGGCGCCCAGGCTGTGACGCGTGGCAGCCCGCTCACCGCGCCGGCGAATGTGCCGTTGGGGTGCGAATCGCGCGTCTCCCTGCCCGCGCTCGGAAGTGACCAGTTCCTCCTTCAGCCGGCTGGCCTGCCGAGCTGCTCGTGGTGGTCGACCGGTCCCGCGGCGGCGATCGGTGATCCGAACACCGGGTACGTGCCGACCACCGGCACCATCACCAACGTCCGCGTGCGGTCCGGCCCGAACCCCGCGGTGCTGCGCCTCGTCCAGCTTCGCTCCGTCGCCGGGTGCTGCACCGTCGTCCGCCACACCGAGCCCTTCCAGCCCACGCCGAACGCCGTGACCCAGGTGACGGTGAACTGGCTGACCGAGGCCGTCCGCGACTCGGTCGCCGGGGTGAGCACGAACGACATCATCGGTTTCAGTGCCATCGGTGGCACCGGAACCCTGCCGATCAGCGACCAGGGCCCGGGGACGCACTCACCGCAGGCGGCCTTCACTCCGGGGGTCATGGGCGCAGGCTTCACGTCCCCGATGGGCCAGCCCGGTGCATTGATCGCCGCCAGCAACGTCGGCGCCTACGGCTATGAGGTGCTGCTCCAGTACGACTTCGTGCCCTGCCCGGCGCTGAACAACGTGCCGGTCGCGCCGGGGACGGTGACGTGCCCGGGGCAGAACACCGTGACCACACCGGGCGCGAACGCGGCGCCCACGGCCCCGCCGAGCTCCGGCGTGCCCGGCGTGAACCCGATCAGCTTCCCGCGCGGGTTCAACGCACGCCTGCAGGGGATCAACGTGCCCCTGTCGCTGATCTGCAGCCTCGACATCGGCTGCAGCGGCACCGTGCGCCTGGCGCTCGCGCTCGGCGCGGGCACCGCGCGGGCGGCGAAGACCGTGACGCTCGGCACGAAGAAGTTCAAGATCAAGAAGGGCCGCCACCAGGTCAAGGTCAAGCTGGGCAAGAAGAGCCGGGCGCGGCTGCGCAAGAAGAAGAGCACGACGGTCACGGCGATCGTGACGATCCCGGGGATGCCGACGCTCCGGACGACGCTGAAGATCCGCCGGTAGGCTCCCCCGCCGAACGGCAGATCGACGTTGCCCTGGCGGCGTGGATCTGCCGTTCAGCGAGGACCTCCGACGATCTTGAGCACCTCCGCGAGACCACCCGCCGCCGTCGCCCTGCTGTCACTGGCGGTCGGGATCGTCCTCGCGGACTCGGCGATCGTGACCCTCGCCCTCCCGAGCATCCTGCGGGAGTTCGACGCCGAGGTGTCGCAGGTCGCGTGGGTGCTGACCGGCTTCAACCTCGTCCTCGCGGTGACGGCCGTGCCGGCGGCGAGGCTCTGCACGCGCGGGGCCGCCGGCTGGGCGGGCGCGACCGGGCTCGTCGCGTTCGCGGCGGCGTCGGCCGGCTGCGCGCTGGCGGGGAGCCTGGAGGTCCTGATCGGTGCGCGTGTCGCGCAGGCGATCGGCGGCGCGCTCGTGATCGCGTCGTGCCTGGAGATGCTCGTCGCGGTCTCCGAGGACGAGCGTCAGGGCGTCGCGCGGTGGGCCGCCGCGGGCGTCGCGGGGGCGGCGATCGGTCCGGTCGTGGGCGGCCTGATGACCGAGGCGATCAGCTGGCAGTCGATCTTCTTCGTCCAGGTCCCCCTGGTCCTGCTGGCACTGCCGGTGGCGCTCGCGCTGCGCACCCGGGTGGAGCGCCACGACGGCCCGGCCGACCGTCCGGACATCCCGGCGAACCTCGCGCTCGCGCTGGTCTCGGCCGCGCTGACCGCCGCGCTGTTCCTGCTCGTGCTGCTCCTCGTCGAGGGCTGGCGCCGCTCGCCCGCGCTGGCGGCGATCACGGTGACGGCGATGCCGGTCGCGGCGGTGGTCGCCGGTCCGCTCGCCGGCCGCCTGCGCGCCGGCACCCGCGCGGAGGCGATCGCCGGCTCGATCCTCATCGGCGGCGGCCTCGCCTGCCTCGGCCTGCTGCCCGACGCCAACCCGGCGTGGACGGTGCCAGCGCAGATCCTCATCGGCTTCGGGCTCGGGTTGACCGTCGACGCGCTGACGCAGTCCGCGCTGCGCGACCGCGTCCCGCGCGCGATCCACGGCGGCTGGACGATCGCGGCGCGCCACGGCGGGATCGTCGTCGGTCTGCTGATCCTCACGCCGATCTTCACCGCCGACCTGCGCGACGCGCGGGTCCCGGCACAGGAGGCGATCGCCGCGCAAGTGATCGACTCCGACCTTCCCGCGACCAGCAAGCTCAAGCTCGCCGAGGGCCTGGGCGAGCAGCTCGACGCGGAGGAGGGCCAGGTGCCCGACCTCAGCAGCGCGTTCGAGACCGCGCAGCTGCCGGCGTCGCAGTCCGCGCAGGCCGCGGCGCTCGAGGTCCGCCTCGACGACCAGCTCGAGCGCGCGGCGACCCGCGCCTTCCGCGACGCGTTCCTCGCCGCCGCCCTGCTCGCGCTTCTGGCGATCGTGCCCGCGCTGTTCCTGCGAGAGCGGGGGATGCGGGCGTGAGTGCGCGCGGCCTCACCCTCATCGCCGCCGCGCTGATCCTGAGCGCCGCGCTGCTGGCCTTCCAGCTCGTCAGCGGCGGCGCTGATTTCGTCCCCGCGCGGTCGGCGGACCCCTGCGAGGACCGCGACCGTGCCGTGAAGGCGGACCTGGAGAGCGTGGGGGAGGCCGTGGTCCTCACCGGCATCGACGCCGCCGCCTGCGAGCTCGGCGTCACCCGCGAGCGGCTCCTCCTCGCCCTCCCTTACCCGGAGGAGCGCGCCGCGCTGGCGCGCGAGGCCGGCACCGACGAGGCGGGCCTCGCCCGGGCGATCCACGACGGCCTGCGCACGGGGGTCGACCGGCTGGAGGACAACGACCAGCTCCCGACGGCGTCGGCGCTCCTGCCGTCGATCGGCGATCAGCTCGGCATCCCGCAGAACCTCGTGGACCTCGTGCCCGACGGCGTCGTCGACGAGCTCGTGCCGACCGCCGACGTGCTGCGGTGGGCGGTCGACCAGATCGACGTCACCGCGGTGCTCGCCGACCTGGACGATCCTGACGCGCTGGAGGCGACGCTCCGCGACGCGCTGGTGCAGGGGGCTGTCGACGAGGTCCGGGAGCGGATCGAGGAGGGGCTCCCCGGCCCGCTGCAGGGGCTCCTGGGGTAGCGACCCCCCGGGCCCGGCTTCCCGCTCGACAGCGCGCGATGTCGGCGCGTGAGCCCGCGCTTGCAGAACAGGCTGCGGATGTACGTGCGATCGGTGGTGTGCGACCTTTGCTCAAGACAGGCTGCGTGCTTGCCGATGCGTGCTCGGTGCCGTTCCGTCCGCTGGTCCTCGCCGTACTGATCCTCGCGATCGTTCCTGCCGGCGCCTCGGCGGCCTCGATCCCGAGGATCGACGACCTCCCGTCCGCATGCGGGGGCTCGGCGAACATGTCCGGCACGGCATACGCATGCGATCCCGAGGGCCAAGCTTGTGAGGAGTTCGGGGGATGGTGCTCGGAGGTTCCCCGGGGCGCCGAGGGCGTGTCGCTCACGCTCGGGTCCGAGCGCCGGGCCCGTCGCCGCGGGATCCTCTACGTCGGGTCGGGCGAGGAGCTGCAACCGGGCGAGACCGTGGAGCTGCGCTGGCGCAGGCCGTCGTCGCGCGCCGTTCTCGCGGTGGTCGCCGCTGGGGCCAAGGTGTCGCGGACGATCGTGCTGGCGCTCCGGTGGCGGCCGACGTGGGTGCGCGTGACCGCGAACGAGGACGGCAGCGTGACCGTCACGACCGCCAGGGTGTCGGGCGTGATCGCCCCCGAAGTCTGGCCCGACGTCACGTGGCGCGAGCGGTCGGCGATCGGCGCTGCGCACCGCATCCTGCGCGCGCTCTCCCTGCGGAGGGACCTGTGGACGTCGCTGCGCAGGGTGTGCGCCGCGCTGGCCCCGGGAGTGGGCGAGTACTTCGCGCGGGACGTCGTCGACGACGACGGCGTCGAGGTCTGCCCCATCCCGCTGTACTTTGCGGTCGTCGGCGGCGACAACGTCCCGCACGTGCGGCGGACGGACCACGCCGCGACGCGCGTCCGCGTGAAGGGGGACCGTGCGGTGCTGAGCACCCGCCTGACCCATCGCTTCGGCGACCAGCGGCGCCCGAGCACCGTGACCGCCAGAGCGCTGCTCCTCCGGGGCGCTGACGGCATCTGGTCGCTCGCGACGCCCCTGCGGCTCTTCGCGCTCGGCACCCTGGACGACACGACGCCGTACACCGACGCGCAGCTCCGCGGCGAGTTCACGCGCATGGTTGCGGAGGGACGTCGCGAGGCCGCATCTCGGGCTCGCACGCGGGCGGCCTTCGAGGCCGCGACCGTGACCGGCGATGCTCCGCAGCCGTGTCGGCCTGCGACACGGCCGGATCCCCGCGGTGACGTCATGATCAGTGGTGATGCTCTCGCCCGGCACCAGCGCGATCATCTCGACGTGGATCTCGTGGAGTTGGGCGTGTCCGCGACGTGCGTGTTGATACGGACGGCCGGGCCGCTGCCCGTCCGCTTCACGCTTCGGGCGTCGGCGCTGGAGATCACGGTGAAGGACGGACGCGTCCTGGCGACGACGGGCGACCGGTCCTACGACGCGAAGCCGGTCAGGGGGATCGTCGCGCACCTCGAGCCCTCCCTCTTCGTGCTTCGCACGCCCACGAAGCATCGCGCGGACGGCAGCATCGATCTCAGCGTCGGCCGCGACGACGAATACCACGACACGGACTGGGTGCCGGTCCGGTCGACACGCTGAGTAGGGACACGCGGCCCACCGCACGGCACCAGCACGACGGAGGGCGCCCGTAGGCGCCCTCCGAACAACCGGTTTCGGCCTTCGATCACCGCAAGCGGCGATCTCCGGCCGACGTCACAGGGATCAGCCGCAGCCGGTGTTGTTCCCACAGCTCGGGCACGTGTAGCACGAGCCCGTGCGCTGCATCATGCCGCCGCACTGGCCGCACGCCGGGCCGACGTCGATGCCGACCATCCGCGCCGGGACGACCGGCGGGGTGTCGGTCATCGCCGCCGCGGCCGCCTTCGTGGTGGCGGGCTGCGGGGCGTGCGCGGCGGGCGCCGTCTCGGACGCGGGGACTGCGCGGGAGCCCGCGTCGATCTGCACGCCACCGCCGTTGGTCGGGCCCGCCGTGTCCGACGTGACGCTCAGCGCCGTGTCCTCGGCCATCTTCCGCGCGCGGACCGCCGGGGTGAGGATCCCGAGATCCTCCTGCGTGTCCGTGTCGAGGAACCGCGACGCGAGCCAGCGCATGATGTAGTCCGGCAGCGACTTCGCGAACGGGATCTCGCTGTTCTGCGTGATGCCTTCGGGCTCGAAGCGCATGTAGGAGAACTTCTGCACGAGCGTCTCGAGCGGCACGCCGTACTGCAGCGCGATCGAGATCGCCGTGGCGAACGAGTTCATCATGCCGCGGAGGGTCGAGCCCTCCTTGCCGATGTCGGTGAGGAAGATCTCCCCGACCGTGCCGTCCTCATACATGCCGGCGGTGATGTAGCCCTCGTGCCCGCCGATCGAGAACTTGTGGGTGATCGACTGGCGCTCGCGCGGCATCCGGCGGCGCTGGGCGCCCGTGTCGGCGTTGACCGCCGGGCCGGTCACGGGCGCCGCCGGCGCCTTCGCGGCCACCTCGGCGACGGCGACGTCCACCGCGGCCTTGATCTGCGCCTGCAGGTCCTCCTCGGTGTACACCGCGCCGGGCTTGTCCTCGCCCTTGCCCATCTGGGCGTCGGTGCGCAGCGCCTGCGCGGTCTTCGAGCCGTCGCGGTAGATCGCCAGCGCCTTCACGCCCAGGCGCCAGGCCTGCGTGTACGCGTCGGCGATGTCCTCGACCGTCGTCTCCTGCGGCATGTTCACCGTCTTGGAGATCGCGCCCGAGATGAACGGCTGGACCGCGCCCATCATCTTGATGTGGCCCATGTGGCTGATCGCCCGCTGGCCGACCGCCACGTCGAACACCGGCAGGTGCTCGGCGGTGATGTGCGGCGCGTCGACGATCGTGCCGTTCGCGGTGATGTACTCCTCGATGTCGGCGATCTGCGAGTCGCTGTAGCCCAGCGTGCGCAGCGCCATCGGGACCGTGCGGTTGGCGATCGTCATCTGACCGCCGCCGACGAGCTCCTTGAACTTCACGAGTGAGAAGTCCGGCTCGACGCCCGTGGTGTCGCAGTCCATGAGGAACGAGATCGTGCCCGTGGGCGCGAGCACCGTGGCCTGCGCGTTGCGGTAGCCGTGGCGCTCGCCGAGCTCGACGGCGTCCTCCCACGACTTGCGGGCGGCCGTCAGCAGCGGCGTGTCCGTGCACGTCGTGTCCGGGATCGCGTACGACGCGTCGCGGTGCATCCGCATGACCTTGTTGTGCGGCTCGCGGTTCTCGGCGTAGCGCTCGTACGGACCGATCGCCGCGGCGATCTTCGCCGACTGCGCGTAGGCGCGGCCGGTCATGAGCGCCGTGATCGCGGCGGCGGTGCCGCGGCCGGCGTCCGAGTCGTACGGCATGCCGTTCGCCATGAGGAACGCGCCAAGGTTCGCGTAGCCCAGGCCGAGCTGGCGGAACGCGCGGGCGTTCACGCCGATCTCCTCGGTCGGGTACGAGGACGGGCCGACGATGATCTCCTGCGCGAGGAAGATGACGTCGATCGCGCGCTCGTAGGACTCGACGTCGAAGGAGCCGTCCTCGCGGCGGAACTTCATGAGGTTCAGCGACGCCAGGTTGCACGCCGAATCGTCGACGTGCATGTACTCGCTGCACGGGTTCGACGCGTTGATCCGGCCCGAGTTCGGGTCCGTGTGCCACTGGTTGATCGTCGTGTCGTACTGGACGCCCGGGTCGGCGCAGCGCCACGCGGCCTCGGCGATCTCGCGCATGAGCTCACGCGCGGGGATCGGATCGCCGATCGGCAGGCCGGTCTGGCGGGCGATGAGGTGCCAGTCCTCGTCGTTCTCGACGGCGCGCATGAACTCGTCCGACACGCGGACCGAGTTGTTGGCGTTCTGGTACTGGATCGACGTGAAGCCGTCACCGTCGATGGACATGTCGAAGCCGGCGCGCGCCAAGGCTTCGGCCTTGTCCTCTTCCTTGGCCTTGCACCAGATGAACTCGCGGATGTCCGGGTGGTCGACGTCGAGGACGACCATCTTCGCCGCGCGGCGCGTCTTGCCGCCCGACTTGATCGTGCCCGCCCACGAGTCGGCGCCGCGCATGAACGACACCGGGCCGGAGGCCGTGCCGCCCTTGCTCAGCGGCTCCATGGACCCGCGGATGTTCGAGAGGTTGATGCCCGAGCCCGAACCGCCGCGGAAGATCTTGCCCTCGCGCGTGTTCCAGTCGAGGATCGAGTCCATCGTGTCGTCGACGCTCAAGATGAAGCAGGCCGAGCACTGCGGGTTCTCCTCGAACCCGACGTTGAACCAGACGGGCGAGTTGAACGCGGCCATCTGGTGCAGCAGCAGGTAGGTGAGCTCGGCCTCGAAGGCGTCGCCGTCCTCGGCCGTGGCGAAGTACCCGCGCTGGCGGCCCCAGTCGGCGATGGTGCCAGCGACGCGGCCGACCATCTGCTTGACCGAGCGCTCACGCGACGGGGAGTCGAGCTGCCCGCGGAAGTACTTCTGCGCGACGATGTTCGTGGCGTTCTGCGACCACGTGATCGGGAACTCGACGTCCTTCTGCTCGAACGCGACCTTGTCGCCGTGGCCGATGCGGGCGTCGCGGATCTCCCATTCCACGGTGTCAAATGGGTGCACGCCGGGCGTCGTGAAATACCGACTGATCGACAGCGCCTGACCGGGCTGCACGTCATCCATGAGGGCTGTCTGCGGTGTGCTTTCCATCTGCTTCCTCTCCCGACTGATCGGACTCCCGCGGCTCTTGAGCGGGGGGAAATGCTGCCGCTGCCATCGGTCGGAACGCCTTTTACCTGCTCGTTGCGATATAGGCCGAATTCCGGGGCGCGGCGAGCGCTCCGACTCCATCCATTCTAGGCCGGGCGATCTGGCGCAAGGGCACGCCGCTCGACCATCCCGCTCCTTGCGGGAAACGCTGAAGATGGGCCATTCGGCCGATGGCGCGCCGGCAGTCGCACGGGAGGCTCCGGGAGACCGTTTCCCCTCCCGACTGGAGCCTGCCATGCCCGTCGCCTACCTCCTCGACTACGCCGAGGGCACGCTGGACGAGTACGACGCCGTCTGCGACGTCATCACCCCCGACCGGGTCCTGCCGCCCGGGGCGCGCTACCACGGCGCGGGCCTGCGCCCCGACGGCGGCCTGCGGATCATCGACCTGTGGGACGACGACGCGTCGTTCCAGCACTTCGCCGAGACCCAGATCATCCCGACGGCGAGCGGTATGGGCCTGCCGCAGCCGGAGATCGAGCGCGTCGAGTTCGCCGAGATCCGGGAAGGGGCGCCGGGCACCGCGACGTTCGCACACGTGGTGCGGCTCGGAGGGCTCGACCGCGACGGGTTTGCGTCCCTCGACGGCAAGGCCATCCCCGGCGGCGGCCTGCCCGAGGGCTGTCTGGCGCACGGCAACGGACCGGGCGACGGCGGCTGGATCGCGATCGGCTACTGGACCTCTCGCGCCGCCCGCGACGCGTTCCTGCAGGCGCGTGTCCTGCCCGCAGTCCGAGAGCTGGGGCTCGACGTGCACCCTGTCGTCGAGGACCTGGACCTCCACGGTGTCATGGCGCCATCGCCCGCGCCGGTGTCCTGACGGAGGGGGCTGGCGCAGAAAGTCTCACATCCCGAGCGGGAGCGTGGTACGGTCAGCGGCACACTTTGGACATATGTCCAAATGTGACCTGTCCATACGGTCCTTCCTGGGGAGGAAGACATGAATCTCCGCCGTACTGCGGCGATGGCGGCGTGTGCCGCCATCGCCTTCCTGTCGCTGGCCGGCGCCGCGTCGGCCTACACCGTCACGCCGAGCGCTGCGCTGGCGCTCTCGTTCAGCGCCGTGGATCCGACCGGGACGCCACCCGGCGTCAACCGCGATGACTGCAAGCTCACGGCCGCCAAGCCGCGGCCGGTCATCCTCGTGCACGGGACCACCGAGAACCGTCTGGCGAACTGGTCGGGCCTCGGCCCCCGCCTCGCCAACGAGGGCTTCTGCGTGTTCGCCCTCAACTACGGCTACTACAACGGCATTCCGGGCATTGACGCCATCGAGAAGTCCGCCGCCCAGCTGTCGGCCTACGTGGACTCCGTCCTCGCGAAGTACCCGGGCGTCAGCAAGGTCGACCTCGTCGGTCACAGCCTGGGAGGCATGATGCCGCGCTACTACATCAAGTTCCTCGGGGGCCAGAACAAGGTCAACCGCCTCGTCGGGATCGCGCCGTCGAACCAGGGCACGACGCTCAACGGCATCGCGGCCCTGGCGAAGGTGTTCGGGATCACGGGCATCGTGACGTCGGTGGGTCCGGCGTTCGCCCAGCAGATCGCCGGTTCTCCGTTCATCACGAACCTCAACGCCGGCGACCCCACGCCGTTCGCGGTGAAGTACGACGTCCTCGTCACCAACGGGGACCAGGTCGTCACGCCGTACCGCAGCTCGTTCATCACGGGCGCATCGGCGTGGACCGCACAGAGCGGATGCCTCCTCGAGGCCTCCGAGCACCTGCAGATCAGCTACTCGCGACGCGTCCACACCAAGGTGATGAACCTCCTGGACGGCAGGAACCGCACGCTGCCCTGCGATCTGGTTCTGCCCTACGTCTGATCGCGCTCGCCGGCCGGTGCCTGTGCACCGGCCGGCGTCCGCCGGCCCATGACTCGTCGCTCGACACCGGGCTTGCACCCCGCCGAGATCCCCTTCACCGCCGAAGACCAGACGGCGATCGCCATCGTCGATCCCCGCCGTGCGCTGACCTACTCGGAGTTCGGCGGCGAGGTGCTCGAGATGGCCGCCGGGCTCGCCGCCCGCGGGGTGGTGCGCCATCGGGTCGTGGGCACCGTGCTGTCTGACCGCATCGAGGTCGCGTCGGTCATGTTCGCCGCCTGGCAGCTCGGCGCGGCGTTCAGCCCACTCAGCCCGCGGCTCGACCCCGAGGAAGCGGGGCGCCGGGTCGCCGGCCTCTCGCCTGCGCTGGTCGTCGTCGATGACTCGAGCACGGAGTTGCCCGCCGGACCGCCTCAGGTGCATGTCGAGCGGCTTGCGGCGCCCGGGGGCCAGCCGCCGCGCACGGAGCTGCAGCTGACCGATGCCGCGCTCGTGGCTTGGCCCGCGGGCCGCGAACACGGATCGACGGCGGGCGTGGTGCATCACGCCGCGGCTGCGGCCCTGCTCTGGCACGCAGCACGGCCTGGCGCGGCGCTCGCCACGCACGTGCCGTCCCTCTCGTGCGCCGAGGATCTCCTCGCGCACCTGTGCGCGACGCTCGCCGTGGGCGGGACGGTGCTGATCGGCGGCGCGGGCGCTCAGCGCCCGAGCCGGACCCAGTCCGAGAAGTCCGCCCACATGCCGGACGCGCGGTAGGCGGCCTCCCGGGAGGCGTGACGCCAGCGCTGCATCCAGCGCGGGTCGAACGAGAACCAGCGGGCGAGCCCCCACGCGGCCGCGCCGAGGAGCAGCACGACGGTGAGGACGCCGAGGGCGACGAGCACGGCGGGGACCGCGGTGGAGCCGCGGTCCTCCTTCGTGGCGGCCGCGATCGGCTCCTCGGTGACGCCTGCGGGCGGCTGCTCGGTGGCCGGCGGGGCCGGGGTCGCCCCGGCGGCGGCCGGTGCGGCGGCAGCCGGGTCGGCCGGAGCCGCCGGTGTGGTCGCCGCGGGTGCCGCAGGCGCCGCGGGCGCGGTCTCGGCCGGCGCGGTGGTGGTGGGCGCCGGTGTCGTCGACGTGCTCGTGCCCTGCGTGAGGTTCTCGAGCAGGTCAGAGAGGCCCTGCGCCCCGGCGGGCGTGGCCGGCAACACGGCGAAGGCGAGCGCCGCGAGGGCGCACGCGCGTGCGGATCGCGTCCACATGGCGAGGGCGGACGGTAGCATCGGCCGTGTTCCGGCTGGGCCGTTCGCCGCCGCCGGCACCACCTTCTGATGGCCGTCTCCAGTCCCTCGTCGCAGCCGACGATCACCTCGTCCGTGCTCCCCGCCGGCGGGCCCCGCCAGCCCGGGGCGCCGCTCGTCGTCGTCCTCGTGGCGCTGGCGGCCGTCGCGATGCTCGGTATCGACCTGTTCGGCCTCGACGCCGCGCGCACCGCGGAGCTGGCCGTCGTCACGGTCGCGCTCGGCGCCGCCGTCGCGTGGCTGCTGGCCGAATCCGTCGCGCCGCACGCGCCCCGCGTTGCGTGGTTTGGTCTGGCGCTGCTCGCGCTGCTCGGCGTGTGGTCGGGGATCTCGCTGCTGTGGAGCGTCACGCCCGGGGAGTCGTGGCTCTGGATCAACCGGGCGCTCGCGTACGCGCTCGTGGTCCTGCTGGCCTTCACGTGCGGCGCGTCGTCGTCGCGCGCGGGGGAGCGGCTCGGGGCCGGCCTCCTCGGGGCCATCGCCTTCACCGCGTTCTGCGCGCTCGCCGGCCGGGTGCTCCCCGCGGTCTTCGACGAGGGCGAGAGCGTCGCGCGCCTCGCCGGCCCACTCGGCAACCCGGCCGCGCTGGGCCTGCTGTGCGCCATCGGCGTGCCGCTCGCGCTGGCGGTCTGCACGGACATGAACCGCACGGCCTCCTGGCGCCTGGCCGGGCTCACTGCGCTGTGGCTCCAGCTCGTCACGCTCACGCTGGCCGCCTCGCGCGGCGCGGTCGTGGCGCTCCTCATCGGCGTGGTCGTGCTGGCCTGGCTGCGGCGCAGCGGCACCGGCATGGTCGGCTGGTTCTCGGCGGCCGTCCTGGCCGCGGCGCCCGCATACGCGCTGGCGCTCACCCGCGTCGGCTTGGGGAGAACGGCGTGCCCGAGGACACGCGGGTGGACGACGGCCTGGTCCTCGGTGGCGTCCTGCTCGCCGGCCTCATCGCGCTCCTGGCCATCGGCTGGGCACTCCTGCTCATCGAGCGCCGCGAGACCGCGCCGCGCCGCGTCCCGAACCCCCTGGGGCGCCGGGTCGCGATGGTGACCGCCGCCGTCGCCGCGGTCGTGGTCATCGTGCTCGCCGCGCAGTCCGACGGCGGCGTCCGCGGCGCGCTGGAGCGCCTGCGCGACGACGTGATCGACGACCCGCCCGCCCAGCTCGCCGAGCCCGACCGCTTTGGCACGCCCAACGCGGATCGCCGCTGGGATCTGTGGCAGGAGGCGGCGGGGATGTTCTCCGACAAGCCCGTCGAGGGCTTCGGCATGGGCTCGTTCCCCAACGAGCACCTGCGCTACCGCGACGCGCCGTTCCCCGCGGAGAGCGCCCGCAGCCAGCCGATGACCCTGCTCGCCGAGGGCGGGGTGATCGGCACGCTGCTCGGTTCGGGCGCGGTGCTCCTGCTGATGATCGCCGCGATCCTGCGTGTGCGCGCACTGCCCGACGGCCGCGAGCGCACGGTCGCGGCGGGAATGGCCGCCGGGGGCACGGCGTGGGTCTTCGCCGGGGCGTGGCAGACCACGCTGCTCTCCCCGGGGGTGACGATCCCCGCGCTGCTCATGCTCGGCACGGTCGCGGCGCTCGCCCCCGACCCCAGCCTGCTGCGCCGCCGCCGCGCGCTCGGCCTGACCGACCCGGGAGAGCCCGCGCGTGTGGTCGCCCTCCTCGCCGGTGTCCTGGCGCTCGCGGCGCTGGCGCTCTCGATCGCGCTCCCCGCGCGCGCCGAGCTGAAGGCCCGGGCCGCGCTCTCGCTCCCGGCCGACGCGACCGCCGACCGTCAGCAGGCCGCCGCGCTCGACGCCGCGGTCGCGTCGAGCCTCGATCCGCTCTCCGCGCGCGGCCCGATCGCCGAGGCGTCGGTTGCCATCAAGCGCGGGCGGTTCGCGCAGGCCCGGCAGTTCGCCCTCGACGCGGTCGACCGCACGCCGGAGAACGCCGCTGCGTGGGTCGTCCTGGCCGAGGTTGCGCGCGCCCAGGCCGACCGCGCTGGCTTCACGCTTGCGTCCGAGCGGGCGCTGGCGCTCGACCCGCGCGGCCCGCAGGTCGAGGAACTCGCCGCGGCGGCCGCCGCGTTCGAGGCGCCGCCGGCCGGCTCGCCGACGGCGACGGGCACGCCGCTGACACCGCAGCAGGACCCGCTCGCGATCCCCGAGACGCAGCCGGACGCGGGGCAGAGCATCCCGCCGCAGGACACGACGACGCCCGGCGCGGGAACGACGACGACGCCGGACACGGGCGCGGCCGACGAGTTCGCCGAGCCCGACGCGGTCGCGCCGCTGCAGCCCTAGGAGGAAGCGGGCGCCGGTGTGCGGGCGGCGGCGGCGTCGCGCTGCTCGCGCTCGATCCGCGCTTCCTCGGCCAGCGTGAGCGCGGCGCGCGACGCCTCCAGCGCCCGCTCGGACGCGCGCGCACGGGCCTCGGCGTTGCGGACGCGGCCCTGCAGCTCGGCGAGCTGGCGCTCGGCCTCGGCCGCGTTGTACTGGGCGGTCGCGACCCCGGGGCCCGCGGCCGCCGCAGCGGCTGCGTCGGCGCCCGACGGGTCGGGCGGGCCCGCGGTGGGGCGCGGCAGGTCGATCGTCACGACGTCGCCGCAGCGCAGCGCGTACGCGAGCCGGCCGGTGGCGAGCAGGTCGCTGGGCAGCGGGAAGACGGCGGCCCACTGGCTGCCCGCAGGGTCGGCGACCGGGTGCGCGACTGCGGGGGCGGGCATGACCCGCAGCGCGCGCCGGCCGTCGTCGACGACGAGCCACGCGTAGGGCAGCCGCTTCGTCGATCCGGCGCGCCAGACACCCTCCAGGCGCAGGACCTCCCAGCCCGGCGCGGCGGCCGAGCGGGTGAAGGCGTGGAGTTCGAAGATCGCCATGAAGGTGCGTAGCTTCGCGTCAAGGCACCAGGTCGCGCAAGGCGCCCAGTGCATCGGCGAGAACCTCGGGTGCCGTCCTGCCCGCATCGAGCACCCGGAAACGTGTCGGTTCAGCGGCGGCCAGCTCATCGTACGCGGATGCGACGCGTGCGAAGAACTCGGTGCCCGCGAGTTCCAGACGATCGGGGGCGTCGCCGCGGTCGTCGAGCCGTGCGCGGCCCGTCTCGGGCGCGACCCGCAGCAGCAGCGTCCGGTCGGGGGTCAGGCCGCCCGTGGCGAACGCGTTGAGCGCGGCGATCTCCGCGACGCCGAGCTCGCGGCCGGCGCCCTGATAGGCCAGGGAGGAGTCGACGAAACGGTCGAGGAGCACGGTCCGCCCGGACGCCAGCGCCGGCGCGAGGGTCTCCTCGACGAGCTGCGCGCGCGCCGCCGCGTACAGCAGCGCTTCGGCCCGGGGGCCGCACGGCAGCGCCGGGTCCTTCACGAGGGTCCGGATGCGCTCGGCGAGCAGCACGCCGCCGGGCTCGCGGAGCAGTTCGACGTCGGCGCCACGGGCGCGCAGCGCGTCGACGAGCGCGACGGCGAGCGTCGACTTCCCGGCACCGTCGAGGCCCTCGACGGTGATGAGGCGGCCGGACATGAGCGCGGACCCTATCCGTCATCGCGAAATTGGGCTCATGCCGCGGGCACTTGCAGCCGAAGAAGGGACTGGGTCGTTCTCTCTCGGTTTTCCTGCGCTCCGTGTCCCTTCGTCGCCTGTTTCTCGTCTCCGTGTTCGTCATCTCGGCGACGCTCGGCGCTGCGTGGCTGGCGCACCTCTCGGGATCGCTGGACGTGGCGCGGGTCCTCGCCGGGATCGTCCTGGCGGCGATCCCGACCGCCGGACTCGCCTGCCTGGTGCTGAGCGACACGCCGGCGCCTGTCCGCAGCGCGTGTCGCGGGGGGCGTGCCAAGGCGGGGACCGCCGGGCCTAGGATGCGCGGACATGCTCTCCGGGACCGAACGCCATCCGCACGCCGCCGCGGTGCTCGGCGCCGTGTTCTCGGATGCCGGCCCGGCGCATCCGCCGTCGCACGCCTACCTCTTCCATGGCCCGGCGGGCAGCGGCAAGCGCGCCGTGGCCCGGGCGTTCGCCGCGGCGCTCTTGAGCGACGGCCTCGGCGCCACTGAGGCGCAGGCGGTCGCCGCGCGCGTCGAGCACGGCGCGCATCCCGATCTGACGTGGGTCAAGCCGAAGAGCGCGGCGGGCATCCTCGTCGGTGACATCGACGAGGCGGTCGTCGCGGCCGCCACGCGGACGCCGTTCGAGGCCCGGCGCCGCGTGTTCGTCATCGAGGCCGCCGACGAGCTGAACGACCAGGCCGCGAACCGGATGCTCAAGACGCTGGAGGAGCCGCCGTCGTTTGCCCACCTGCTGCTGCTGTCCTCGCGCCCGGGCGACGTGCTGCCGACCATCCGCTCGCGCTGCCAGGACGTGCGGTTCGACGCGCCGCCGGTGGAGGAACTCGCGCGCTTCGTCGGCACGCGCGGGGTGCCGCCCGAGACGGCGGACGCATGCGCAAGGCTGGCGCTCGGCGACGGCGAGCGGGCGCTCGCGCTGGCGCTCGGGTCGGGTCCGGCGCTGCGCGCGGCGTCGGAGAACCTCGCCCGCGCGGCGCTGCGCGACCAGCTCGCCGGCGCGCCGTGGCTCGCGCTGCTCGACCCGGCGAAGGCCACGGGTGAGGAGGCGGGCGCTGCGGCGCTGGAGGGGCTCGACGAGGAGCTCGAGCTCGTGCCGAAGAAGGACCAGAAGCGCGTGAAGCGCGAGCGCGAGGAGGGCGCCACGCGCGCCCAGCGCCGCGCGCGCACGGCAGCGCTCGATCACGGTCTGCAGCTCGTCGGCCTCTGGTACCGCGACGTGGCGTGCGTCGCCGACGGGGCCGAGGATCTCGTGCACCACAGCGATCGGCTGCCCGCGCTGCGCGAGGACGCCGAGGGACGCACAGGGCACCGGCTGCGCGCCGCCCTGGTGCACGTCGAGGACACGCGGGCGTCGCTCCAGCTCAACCCCAACGAGGAGCTGGCCATCGAGGCGATGACGCTGCGGGTCGCGCGCGAACTCGCGTAGACGTTCACCGCATCGTCACAGAATCCGCAGCTGAGCAGGGGAATCTCCGGTTGTGCGCGTGGGTCGACTCGGTCCGGCGGCGGTCACGGTGGCGGCACTCGCCGCCGTCGCGGGCGTCGTCATCTGGCGCGCCGGTGAGGTCGGTGAGGCGCTCCGGGTCGTCCCGCTCGCGGCGGTGCTCGGGGCGATCGCACTGCACGCCGTGACACTCCTGCTGCGCTCGGAGGGGTGGCGGGTGGCGATCGCGGCCATCGACGGACGGCCGCTCGACCGCGAGGCGGTCCACGGGGCGAACGCGGGGGCCTTCGGAGCAGGGACCGTCCAGAGCCACTTCGCCCTGCCGGTGCGGGTCGCGCTGTTGCGCCGCTGGCGCGGCGACGCCGCGCCGCGCCCGATGCAGCTGGCGCTGGCCGACCTCCCGATCGCGCTCGCCGAGGCGTGCTGCGTCGTCCTGCTGCTTGCGCTCTGGAAGCCGTGGCTGGCGGTCCCCGGGGTGGTCGTGCTGTTGGCGCTCGGGCCGGTCGCCCGCGCGTCGTGCGCCCGGTGGGACCACTCGCGCCCGACGGTGCGCGGTGTGGCGGTCCTCGCCGACGGGCGGCGGCGGACGGTGCTCCTCGCGCTCGCAGCGGCGATCACCCTGGTGTCGGCGGCGCGGGTCTGGCTCGTGCTCGCGGCGTGCGGCGTGCCTGCCGACGCCCCCGACGTCGCGCTCGTGGTCGGCACGCTCGGGGTGCTCGGCCTCCTGCCTCTCGGGCCGGCGGCGAGCCCCGGCGCGACGCTCGCGACGCTCGCGGCAGACGGCGTCGGTAGCGCGATGGCCGCCGGGCTCGTGATCAGCGCGAGTTCGATAGGGGCGGTCGTGCTGTACGCGCTGCTGGTGGCCGGCGCCCTCGGTGGGCGACGGCTCGCCACGTGGTCGCCTGCCGGCGTTCCGGCACCGGAGGGCGCCGAAGCGTGAAGCCGTCACGACCGGGGCGGCGTTCCGCCAGAATGCCGAGGCATGTCCCTGTGCCGCCCGATCGCCCTCACACTGACCTGCGCCGTCGTGCTCGCCGCCTGCGGTGGCGGCGATGACGACGCGCTGAGCGCGGAGGACTACCGCGCGAAGGGCAACGCGGCGTGCGAGCAGTACGAGAAGGACGTCCGCGCGATCTCGCAGCCACAGTCCATCCAGCAGGTGGCCGACTACGCGGGCAAGGCGAAGGTCGAGCTCGACCAGCTCATCGACGAGCTCGACGCGCTGCAGCCGCCGAGCGACCTCGAGGAGCAGCATGACGAGCTGGTCAAGCTCGGCCGTGAGAGCGTGGAGGCGCTCGGCGGGCTCGCCGAGGCGGGGAAGACCGGTGACCAGGAGCAGATCCAGCAGGCGCTCAGCGGCGCGGCCGAGCTGGACACGCAGAGCGACAAGGTGGCCGGCGAACTCGGGCTCGACAAGTGCGCGGATCAGAGCTGAACGCACTCTGGCACCCGTTCGCCGACATGGGCGCGGTCGACGGCGCGCGCCTGGTCATCACCCGCGGGGAGGGCCCCTGGGTGTTCGGCGAGGACGGCACCCGCTACCTCGATGGCACCGCGGCGCTCTGGTACGCGAACCTCGGCCACGGCCGGCGGGAGATCGCCGACGCGGTCGCGCGCCAGATGCGCGAGCTCGACGCCTACTCGATCTTCGGGGACTTCGCGAACCCGCCCGCGCTGGAGCTGGCCGACCGCCTGGCCGCGCTCATGCCCGCCCCGGGGGCCAAGGTGTTCCTCGGCTCGGGCGGCGGTGACGCGATTGACACCGCGGCGAAGGTCGCCCGGCGGCACTTCGCCGAGCTGGGCCAGCCTGACCGCGTGCACCTCATCGGCCGGGGCCACGGCTACCACGGCACGCACGGGATCGGCACGAGCATCGGCGGGATCCCGGCGAACCTCGCCGGCTTCGGCCCGATGCTCGAGCACGCGTCGAGCGTGCCGCACGACGACGCCGCGGCGCTGGAGGCCGAGATCGTCCGTGTGGGCCCCGACCGCGTGGCGGCGTTCTTCTGCGAGCCGGTCATCGGCGCGGGTGGCGTGCACCTTCCGCCCGACGGCTACCTCGAGGCGGTCGCGGAGATCTGCGCGCGCCACGGCGTGCTGTTCGTCGCCGACTGCGTGATCTGCGCGTTCGGCCGGCTCGGGACCTGGCTCGGGATCGACCGCTGGCCGGTGACGCCGGACATGGTCACGATCGCGAAGGGCGTGACGTCGGGGACGCTGCCGCTCGGCGCCGTGCTCGTCGCCGCCGACGTGGCGGCCCCGTTCTTCCCGGGTGAGGCCGGGGCGCCGGTGCTGCGCCACGGCCCGACGTACGCGGGGCACCCGGCGTGCTGTGCCGCGGCGCTGGCGGCGCTCGACCTGTACGAGCGCGACGACGTGATCGCACGCGGCCGGGAGTTGGAGGCGCCGTTGGCCGAGGCGCTCGCGCCCCTGGCCGGGCATGAACTCGTCGGCGAGGTGCGTGCGGGGACCGGCTTCCTGGCGGGGGTCGAGTTCGATGCTGACGCGCTGGCGGCCGAGCCCGGGCTTCCCGGGCGGCTGCAGCTCGCGGCCCGCGAGCGCGGTGTGCTCGTCCGGCCGCTGGGCCGCGGGGTGGCGGTGTCGCCGCCGCTGGTCTGCGGGCAGGAGGAGATCGACGTGCTCGCGGCCGCGCTGGCCGAGGGGCTCGCGGCGCTCTAACCGGGCTGCGTGACGATCACGCGCTCCCAGACGGTCATCAGCGCTTCGAGGACCCGCTCGGGGTCGGCCAGGTCATCGCCTGCGTCCCGGCGGCCGAAGGCGTCGACGAGCACGGCGAAGTTCATGTGCGTGAGCGCGTGGGAGACGGCCCGGGCATCGAGCGGCGGCGTGCGCCCGGCGTCGATGCCGGCCTGGAAGAGCGCGGCGGTGGCGTCGATGCTCCACTGGGTGGCCTCGTCGAGCCGGCGCTCGACGTCGGCGTCGACTGCAGCGGCGTCGTAGACCGCGCGCAGCAGGCCGCCGTTGCGCTGGGCGATGTCGACGACACGGCTGAGGACCGCGCGCAGGAACCCTGGTTCGTTGGGGTCGCCCGCCTCGGTGAGCGACGCGGCGATGTCGTCGAGGAGGAAGAGGACGACGTCCGGCAGGCCGGTGAAGTGGCGGTAGAAGACCGTGCGCTTCAGTCCGGTCTCGGCCATGACGTCCTCGACGGTCAGCTCGCGGAACGGGCGGTCGGCGAGCAGCGTGCTCGCGGCGGCGACGATGCGCTGCTTCGCCTCGTCGGCGGGGACTCGGGGGGCGCGTGTTGACACCGTGTCACAAGCATGGCACAGTTCTTGCGACACCGCGTCACAAACTGCGAAGGAGTCCCGCCATGCAGCCCATCACCGTCACGACCGTCGTGCAGCGCCCGATCGACGAGGTCTACGACCACCTCGACGTCCTCGGCAACCATGAAGCGTTCACCGACCACTTCATGGTCGACTGGGAACTCTCCGGCCCGCCGCGGGGGGTGGGAGCCAAGCTGCACGCGAACGTCAAGGCGGCCGGCACCAAGCAGCCGATCGACCTCGAGGTCTACGAGGCCGAGGCGCCGACGCGCATCGTCGAGCGGACCGTCGCCGCGGGCGGCAAGCGCATCACCCGCGGGACGTACCGGCTGGAGCCGGCCGGCGACGACGCCACGAAGGTGAGCTTCGAGATCGCCTACGAGCAGACCCCGCTCGCCGACAAGCTCCTCGCGCCGGTCATCCAGTCGCTGCTGCGCAAGATGAACCAGCAGGCGATGGACCGGCTCGCCGCACAGCTCGCGACGCCCGCCTGACGGGCCGAACGGCAGATCCACGTCGCCATAGAGGCTGTCGCGTAAACCCCGTCGGTTCAGTCCGGCGGGGTTAAGACGATGGGGTGATGGGACAGCGCTTCATCTGGTCTGATCGTGAGCAGCCGTTGTTGTTGCCGCCGGATTTGCGGGAGTGGCTGCCTGATGATCATCTGGCGTGGTTTGTGATCGATGCGGTCGAGCAGTTTGATCTGGCCGCGTTCTATTCGGCCTATCGGGCGGATGGGCATGGTCGTCCGGCGCATGATCCGGCGGTGATGGTCGCGTTGTTCGTGTACGCCTACTCGGTCGGGGTCCGGTCGTCGCGGAGGGTTGAACGGGCGTGCGCGGAGGATGTGGCGTTTCGGGTGATCTGCGCGAACCGGGCGCCTGATCATTCGACGATCGCGCGGTTTCGCGCCCGGCATGAGGCGGCGTTGGAAGGGCTGTTCGGGCAGGTGCTCGGCTTGTGCGCTGAGAGCGGGTTGGTGTCGGTCGGCGTGGTCGCTGTCGATGGGACGAAACTGAAGGCCGACGCGGCGAAGGGCCAGACCCGGTCTTATGAGCAGATCGCCCGCGAGATCTTTGCGGAGGCCGCGAGGATCGACGCCGAAGAGGACGAGCGATTCGGCGACGCGCGCGGCGACGAGCTCCCGCCCGAGCTCGCTGATCGTTCGTCGCGGCTGGCCAGGTTGCGCGAGGCCAAGGCCCGGTTGGAGGCCGAGCAGGCCGAGAAGGCCGAGCGCCACGAGCAGCGGATGCAGACCCGGCAGGCCAAAGAGCTGGTCGACGGCCGCCGCATGCCGGGTCCGGCGCCGGTCGCGCCCAGCCTGGCGGTCGATCCGCAGGAGAGGGTCAACGTCACCGATCCGGACTCCCGGATGATGCGCTCTGCGCAGGGTTGGGTGCAGGGCTACAACGCGCAGGTCGCCGCGACGGCAGAGCAGATCATCGTCGCCGCGGAGCTGACCACGTCATCGCCCGATCAGGGCTGCTTGCAGCCGATGGTTCGCACGATCACCCGCGAGCTCGACGCGGCAGGGGTCACCGAGCCGATCGGGACGGTCCTGGCTGACTCGGGGTACTGGGACACCGCGCAGATCGAAGCGATCATCAGCCGGGAACACTGCACCGTCCTGGTTCCCCCAGACGGCGAAACGCGCCGCGCGGCGGGCAAGACCGGCCACAAACACGACCGCGGCCTGACCGCGTTCCTGCGCAGGGTCATCGACAGCGAGGCCGGCCGAGCGCTCTACCGCCGCCGCCAAGGCATCATCGAGCCGGTCTTCGGCGACCTCAAACACAACCGGGGCGCCGACCGGTTCTCCAGACGCGGACACGCGGCCTGCCGCAGCGAACTACGACTCCTGGCCGCCACCCACAACCTGCTCAAGCTGCACCGCGCCGCCCTGGCCACCTGATCGCAGGGTCCGCAGTGGCCGGGCTACGCCCGGCCACCGACCACAACCCCGCGACTGCCACAGCTACCGAGGCTGCCGCGACTTACGCGACAGCCTCCATAGCGACGTCGATCTGCCGTTCGGCGGCCGGGGGCCCGTCAGGCGCGGCGGCGGGCCCGCCGCCGGTCGCCCGGCGGCTGGCTGAGCCGCCGCAGCCGCGACAGCGCGCCGGCCCGGCGCTCGTCGGCCGGGTCGAGCAGCTCGACCAGCGCGCGGGTCGCGACGATGTCGTCGCGACCCGACGGGGTCGCCAGCCAGGCGTGCAGGAGCGACGGGTCGCCGCTGCGCAGCACCGCTTCGCGCAGCTCGTAGTCCAGCCGCTCGCGGACCTCCACGATCGCCGGGACCTCCGAGGCGGGCAGCAGCGGGCCGGTGTATCGCTCCAGCGCCTCGGCGAGCGAGCCGTCGGCCATCAGGCGCTCGACGGTCTCCACGTCCGACGATGCCGCGCCGCGCAGCCGGTACGGGTTCGCCTCGAGCCGGTCGCCGAGCAGCCGCCGCAGCCGCGAGAGCTCGGCGCGTACGCTCACCGGCTTGCCGAAGTCGCCGTACAGCTCGATCGCCAGGCGCTCGGCGGACATGCCGGCGGGTTCGAGGAGCAGGAGGAGCAGGATCTCGCTGCGCCGCGGGGTCAGTTCGATGACCGGGCCGCCGAGGTCGAGTTGCGCGCGGTCGCAGCCCAGCGCGCGCACCGACAGGCGGGCGGTCGCCGGGGCGGTCGTGGTCGTCGTCGCGTGCACGCCGGTGCGCCACAGCAGGTACGCGTCGCCGTCGTCGACGCGCTCCACGCGCGCCGGCCCGCCCGGGAGCGTGACCTCGCCGCCGCCCTCGGGAAGGTCCAACCGCGCGAGCCGGCCCCAGACGGGCTCGGCGCTGAGCAGCACGCGGCCCGACGGCGCGACGAGCGCGCCCGCCTGCCCGCCGCCCGCGCCGACCGCGCCGCCGTAGCGCTCGCGTAACCGCTCGTTGCGCTGTGCGGCTTCGTGCGCCAGGCCGGCTTCGAGCATCTGCGCGGCGGCGCTCACCAGCGCCAGCGAATGCGGGTGCGCGGTCGCCAGCTCACCGGAGAGGTCGACGACGCCGACGGGCTCCCCGGTCTCCGGGTCGTGCACCGGCGCCGCGCTGCACGTCCACTCCTCGACGGCCTGCGCGTAGTGCTCGGCGCTGAAGACCTGCACGGGATGGTCGACCGCCAGCGCCGTGCCCATCGCATTCGTCCCCGCGCGGCCCTCGGCCCAGCCGGTCCCGACCGCGAGGTTGATCGACTGCGCCTCGTCGAGCACCGCGGGCTCGCCGTCGATCCACAGGATCGTGCCGTCGGCGTCACAGACCAGGACGACCTGCTTGGCGTCGTCGTGCACGTCGGCGAGCAGCGCGCGGAGCATCGGCATGCCACCCGCCAGCGGGTGCGAGCGCCAGCGCTCGCCGGCCGCCTCGGTGGACAGCAGCCGGGGCGCGAGCTCACCCGCGGGCGCCACACCGGCCTCGCCGCTGCGGGCCCACGACTCGACGATCACGTCGCGCACGCGCTGGGGCCCGGGCGCGTCGCCCCCGCCCAGGGCTGCATCGCGGGCGCGTGCGAGCGCGCGGGCGAGTCGACGACGGTCCGTCGTCGCGTCCAGGGCGACCCACGGGTTCTGCTGCACAGCCTCGCTCCTCCAAGCGGTGGTACCACCAGGGTAGAGACCACATCGAGCGTTGCATCGCGGTTGCAGCGGGAGTAGCGTCCCGGCCGAGACAGTGCGTCTCGGCCTGCCCGAACGGTCGAAAGGACCGTCCCCTGCGCCCTCGCCGGTTCCTCCTCGGAGTGCCCGCGCTCGCGGCGACCCTGTTCGTCGTGCCGGTGGCGCATGCTGCGACGAACACGATCAGCACCGTGGCCGGCACCGGCGTCGCCGGCTTCTCGGGCGACACGGGACCGGCGACGAGCGCTCAGATCTCCGTCCCCGTCGGGGTGACGGGGTTGAGCGACGGCGGGTTCCTCACCGCCGAGCAGGGCACCAGCCGGATCCGGCGGGTCGCGCCGGACGGCACGATCACCACGCTGGCGGGCACGAGCCCCGCGGGCTTCTCGGGGGACGGCGGCCCCGCGATCGCTGCGCAGATGAACGCGCCGTCGGGCGTCGCGCTGACGGGCGCGGGCGTGCTGCTCATCGCCGACGCGAACAACAACCGGGTCCGCCGTGTCGCCGCGGACGGCGGGATGACGACGGCCGTCGGCACCGGCGCGGCGGCGTTCGGCGGGGACGGCGGCGCCGCGAGCGCCGCGCAGATCCGCTTCCCCTACGACATCGCGCTCACCGCTGACGGCGGCTACCTCATCGCCGACGTCGACAACCACCGCATCCGCAAGGTGAGCGCCGGCGGGATCATCACCACCGTGGCGGGCACCGGGGTGGTGGGCGGTGCGGGCGACGGCGGACCTGCCACCGCGGCCCAGCTGAACAAGCCGTCCGGCGTCGCGGTGCAGCCCGACGGTGGGTTCCTGATCGCCGAGTCCGTCGGCAGCCGGGTCCGGCGCGTGGCGCCCGATGGGACGATCAGCCGCATGGCGGGCACCGGGACCCCCGGGTTCTCCGGAGACGCCGGCCCGGCGACCGCGGCGCAGCTGAACACTGCCGACCGCGTCGCGGTCACGCCCGACGGCGGGTTCGTCATCGCCGATCGCCTGGGCCACAGGGTCCGGCGGGTCGGCGCGGACGGGACGATCACGACCGTCGCGGGAACCGGGGTCGCGGGGTCAGGCGGCGACGGCGGACCGGCGAGCACGGCGCAGGTCAACGCGCCCATCGGCGTGGGTGTCGCCAGCGACGGCGACATCCTCATCGCGGACACGTCGGGCCACCGCATCCGCCGTGTCGACAGCGGCGATCCGGTCGCCCCGCCCTCGCCCGTCACGCTCCCGCCGCCCGCGCCGGAGGTTCCGCCGCTGCCCGCGTCCGCGCCGCCCCCGACGGCGCCGCCGATCGTCGCGGCCATCGAGCCCGCGGTCTCATTCCAGAAGAACCGGCCCGTCGTCCTCAACGCGGTCACCATCGGGGCCGCGACGCGCATCGCGTGGGCGTTCGCGGGCGCGGGGATCAAGAGCGTGGTCAGCGCGCCGGGGCAGACCGCGCTGAAGCTCCGGCCCCGGCCGGGGTCCACCGTGTCGGTCTCCGCCACCGCCATCGGACCCGCGGGCGAGCGGGGACCGACCACGACGAGCCGCTTCACCACGCTCGGCGAGCTCAAAGGTCAGCCCGCCAAGGTCTTCCGCAAGGCACAGGAGGGCGGCTCGGTGGTGCAGACGGGCACGATCGGAGACCTCATCGGCAAAGCGTCGCGGGCGACGAAGTGCTTCCGCGCGACGACGGTCTTCAATCAGGGCATCGAGGCGACCGGCTGCCTGCGGCCGATCGCGGGCCTCGAGGACGTCCCGCCCTCCGAGCGCGGCCTGCTGACCGAGCTGGCCAAGCGCCAGGAGTGGAAGGTCACCCGGCTGAAGACGGAGTTCTTCGAGGTGATCAAGCTCGGCGTCTCGTTCACCGACGGGTTCATCTCGTACGACGACGTGACCGTCAACGGGCTGACCATCAGCCCGAACGCCGGAGGTGCGGTGGTGATCTTCCCGCAGGCCGACATCGTCGCGTCGTCGAACGCGTCGTTCGCGGTCGGCACCGTGAAGCTCGCCGCGCGCCGTGACTTCCTGCTGGACATCGGCAACGCCGGCAACCGCATCCCGCTCGGGACGTTCGCGCTGCCCAGCGGGGTCCGGCAGCTGATCGGCGGCTTCAACCTCGCCGGGGACGTGAAGATGGAGCTCATCCCCGGCACGGGCAGCGTGCCGGCGGGCGTGGAGATCATCGCGCAGATGGAGCTGCCGAAGTTCCTGCAGATCGGCGGGACGACGTTCCGCAGCAGCGTGAGGATCCGAGCGACGACGAGCGGCGGGCTGCAGCTCGACGACATGAAGATCGGACCGCTGAACACCGACATCGGCGCGCTGTCGGTCAAGGAGTTCCTCATCTCCTACGCGCGCGGGCCGAACGAGTGGCGCGGCCAGGGCAAGGCGTGCGTGGTCAGCGGTACGTGCCTGGACATGATCCCGCCCAACGGGGGTGTGACGATCCGCGACGGGAACCTCGCGTTCGCCGGGGCCACGCTCTTCTTCCCGCCTCCGGGGGTGCCGCTGTTCGCCGGTGTGAACCTCGAGCGGATCGGCTTCGGGGTGGGGCTGGACCCGACGATCGTGACGGGCAACGCGCGGGTCGTCGCGCTGAAGATCTACGAGATCGACGGGCGGCTGCTGCTCGCCTTCCCCAGCTCGCGGACCCCGTACATCTTCGGTGCCGACACCGCAGGCGGCGGGTTCCCGGCGCAGTTCTACGGCCGACGCCACACCACGCCGACCATCGCGATCAGCGCCGACGCCCGCATCCGCGTGCCCGTGCTCGGCACCCTCCCGCTGGGCGGCGGGTACTTCCTCTACGAGTACCCGGGGTACGTCGCGTTCGGCGGCGGGGTGCGCCAGGACTTCTTCGGCGTGCTGTCGCTCGAGGGCCGGTTCGACGGCGAGTTCAACCTCGCGAACGGGCGGTTCAACCTCGGGGGCAGGACGGGCGCGTGCGTGTTTGGGATCATCTGCCGCACCGCGACCGGCGTGATCTCCAACCGGGGTGTCGGGGCGTGCGTCGGGCTGGGCCCGCTGAACATCGGCGGCGGGGTCATCTACTCCCCGTTCAAGGTCATCCTGTGGCCGCTGGACGGCTGCAAGTGGTCGCGCTTCCGCGAGGTCAACGTGCGGGCGCGGGCCGCGGCCGGCGGCGCGTACAGCGTGCGGGTCGAGCGCGGCGACGCGAGCCGGGCGATCAACCTGACGGGCGCGACCGAGGCCCCGCGGGTCCGGGTCACCGGTCCGGCTGGCGTGACCGTCGACACGCCCGCCGGGAGCGGCTACGACGTCAAGGGGGCGGTCCGGGTGCTGCGCTCGGAGGACCAGAAGCTCACGTCCGTCGGCCTGCAGGGCCCGCCGCCGGGGACCTACACGATCACCCCGCTCGACGGGTCGCCCGCCGCGACGAGCATCGAGGAGGCCGAGGATCAGCCCGACGCCGAGATCGCGGCGCGCGTCACGGCCGACGGCCTGCAGCGCACGCTGCGCTACGACATCGAGCGCCGCGACGACCAGCGCGTGACGTTCGTCGAGGTCGACGGCGTCGAGCGGCGCGTCATCGGCACCGTCACGGGCGGCGGCCAGGGCACGCTGCGTTACGAGACGACGCCGGGGACGAGCCCGCGGCGCATCGAGGCCCAGTTCGAGCTGGCCGGGCTGCCCGCCGAGGAGAAGGTCGTGGCGCGCACGACGCCGCCGTCGCTGCGGCTCGCCGCGCCCGGAGACGTCGAGGCCGAACGTGCCGGCGACGGGCTCCGCGTGACGTGGGACGACGTGCCGGGCGCCGAGCGCTACGAGGTCGTCTTGACCACCGGCAGCGGGCAGCGGGTGGTGCGCACCGGCGGCACGAGTACGACGATCGCGAACGTCGGGCAGTCCCTGGCGGGCCGCGTCACGGTCCGCGCCGTCGACGACCTGCGCACGGGCCTGGCGGCGCGCGATACGTTCGACCGGCTCGTGCCGCGCGCCAACCGCGTGGACCCGCTGCCGGCACTGCCGGCGCAGTTGCGCTCGTGATGCAGCGGGCGTGCAACCCACCCGGGCATACGTTCATCGCCACAGGCACAACCGCGGCTGGGGAGCCGCGAGAGGAGACCGTGATGGCCACAGAGATTCAGGTCGACGCGCACGCACGCGAGTTCGTCGGCCACGACCACCCGATGCTCATCGGATCCGACTGGGTCGATGCCGCGTCGGGCAAGACCTTCGAGGTGCTGAACCCCGCCACGGGTGAGCTGCTCTGCCGGGTCGCAGAGGGTTCGTCCGAGGACATCGACCGCGCCGTGAAGACCGCGCGCGCCGCGTTTGAGAGCGGCCCGTGGCACACGATGAAGCCTTCCGAGCGGGGCCGGATCATCCACCGGCTCGGCGACCTCATCCTCGAGCACGGCGACGAGCTCGCCGCGCTGGAGACCCTGGACAACGGCAAGCCCTACGCCGTCGCGCGCGCCGCCGACGTGCCGCTCGCCGCCGACCTCTTCCACTACATGTCGGGCTGGTGCACGAAGCTCAACGGGCAGACGATCCAGCCCAACGTCCCGTACATGCCCGACGCCCAGTGGCACGCGTACACGACGCGTGACCCGATCGGCGTCGTCGGCCAGATCATCCCGTGGAACTTCCCGCTGCTCATGGCGGCGTGGAAGCTCGGCCCGGCGCTGGCCGCGGGCTGCACGATCATCCTGAAGCCCGCCGAGCAGACGCCGCTCTCCGCGCTGCGCCTGGGTGAGCTCATCCTCGAGGCCGGCATCCCGCCGGGCGTCGTGAACATCGTCACCGGCTTCGGCGAGGCCGGCGCGGCGCTGGCCGCGCACAACGACGTCGACAAGGTCGCGTTCACCGGCTCGACCGAGGTCGGCAAGCTCATCGTCGGCGCGGCCGGCACGAGCAACCTGAAGAAGCTCACGCTGGAGCTCGGCGGCAAGTCGCCGAACGTCGTTTACGCCGACAGCGACCTGGAGACGACGATTCCCGGCGCGGCGATGTCGATCTTCTTCAACCACGGGCAGTGCTGCGCGGCCGGGTCCCGGCTGTTCGTCGAGCACAAGGTCTACGACGAGGTGCTCCAGGGCATCAGCGACATCGCCAAGGCGATGAAGGTCGGCAACGGGTTCGACTCCGAGACCGAGATGGGCCCGCTGGTCAGCCAGGAGCAGCTCGACCGGGTGACCGGCTTCCTCGACGCGGGCGCCGCCGAGGGCGCGTGCGCGGTCGCGGGCGGCAAGCGCGTGGGCGACAAGGGCTACTTCGTGGCACCGACGGTGCTCACGGACACGAACCCGAAGATGAAGGTCGAGGCCGAGGAGATCTTCGGCCCGGTCGTCGTCGCCAAGCCGTTCAAGGACGCGGCGGACATCCCGCCGATCGCCAACGAGACGAACTACGGCCTGGCCGCCGGCGTGTGGACCCGGGACATCTCAAAGGCCCACGCGACGGCCCGCGCGATCCGCGCCGGCACGGTGTGGGTCAACTGTTACAACGTCTTCGACGCGGCGCTGCCGTTCGGGGGCTACAAGGAGTCCGGCTGGGGCCGGGAGATGGGCGGCGAGGCCCTGAACAACTACCTCGAGACGAAGTGCGTGGTCACGCAGCTGTGACGCACGGCTGACCGTTCGACTCCGCCCGGCGTGCACCCGTGCCGGGCGGAGCGACGATCTCGTCAGAGAATCCCGGGACCCGGGCGTCGATCGCGCCGGTCGTCCCGGCGGTCGTCGCGCCGGTCGTGCCGGCGCCCGACGCCGTGGGCGACCACGACCGCGCCGGCGACGGCAGCAGCAGGGTGGTCGATGACGCCGCGGTCATCCCGGCGGTCGTCGCGGCGCTCCATGCGGCGGCGGGGTCCGAGCGGCATGTCAGGCCCCTTCCCGCGCGAGCTCGGCCTCGGCGGCCGCGAGCAGCGCCTGCGTCGGGATGCGGCCGGACGCGAGCAGCTCGCCACCCGCGCGGCGCACCGCCGTTGCGAACGGCGCGGCCCAGGTGTTCTCCCACACCAGGACGGCGGCCACGTCGCCGGGCTCGAGCGTCGCGCCGACCTTCGCGATGTCCTCCTCGGCCAGGAGCAGCGCGACGTCCGTCTCCGCGTCGAGCAGACGCCCGAGGTCACCGGCGTCGCTCTCGTGGATCTCGGTGCCCTCGATGGAGCCGTCCTCGCCCTTGGCCACGAGCATCATGTCGAGCACCTTGATGACTCCGGCCGCCACGAGCTTCGCCAGCTCGTCGATCGCTTCTCCGGTGAAGTTCTGTTCGCCGGCGGGGAACCCGAGGACGAGGTAGTCCACGGGGCCGACGACGGGGATCTGGCTGGCTTCCATGTGTGCGCTCCGATCGATGGTGACCCGGCGACGAGTATCCAGCGGTCCCAGAGCGCGTGCGTCATACGACATGCGCTGCGTGTGTCCGCCCGGTGGGCCGGTGGCGTACTGTCCCGGCATGCCGACTCCGCGCAGGACGACGAGCGCGTCGCAGACGCCGACCACCCCGAAGAGACCCGCGACGCGCAAGCCTGCCGCCCGTAAGGCGCCCGCGCGCCGGCGCAAGGCCCCTGAGCCCGTGGTGCAGCACCTCACCGTCGCCGAGCGCGCGGCCAAGGGCAAGGAGGCGCGCGCGAAGGTCCCGCGCCGCAGCCACGGGCTGTGGGCGCCCGCGGCGGACCGCTTCGACCCGGTCGCGCTGCTCGAGGAGCAGGCTGCCACGCGCGTCCCGGAGCTCGTGCCGCTGCGCTACGGCCGGATGCTCGCGTCCCCGTTCACCTTCTACCGCGGCGCCGCGTACCTCATGGCGGCCGACCTGGCGCCCGATCCGCGCAGCGGGATCATCACCCAGCTCTGCGGGGACGCGCACCTGTCGAACTTCGGCGTGTACGCGGCGCCTGACCGCGAGCTGGTCTTCGACCTCAACGACTTCGACGAGACGCTCCCCGGCCCGTTCGAGTGGGACGTCAAGCGGCTCGTCGCGAGCTTCGCCGTCGCCGGGCGCGACCGGGGTTTCACCGCCAAGCAGCGCCGGCGGATCAACCTGGAGGTCGGCCGCGCCTACCGCGAGACGATCCGGGCGCTCGCGGACATGCGGACCCTCGACCTCTGGTACCTGCGCGTGGACGTCGACGAGATCATGAACCAGATCCGCGCGCAGGCGTCGGCGAAGCAGCTCGCACGCGCGGAGAAGAACATCGCGAAGACGCGTGCGAAGGACAGCCTGCGCGCCTTTGCGAAGCTCACGAAGGTCGTCGACGGCGAGCCGCGGATCCGCAACGACGCGCCGCGCATCATCCGCATTCACGACCTCGCGCCGCCGGAGCTGCGCGAGGCCGTCGCCGAGCAGATGCAGAGCGTCCTCCGCGACTACCGGGCGACGCTGACCAACGACCGGCGCATCCTGCTCGAGCGGTTCCGCTTCGTCGACGCGGCGCGGAAGGTCGTGGGCGTCGGCAGCGTTGGCACGCGCGCGTGGATCGCGCTCATGCTCGGCCGCGACGACAGCGATCCGTTGTTCCTCCAGCTCAAGGAGGCCCAGCCCTCGGTCCTCGAGCCATTCCTCGGCGAGAGCACGTTCGCCACCCACGGCGAGCGCGTGGTGCAGGGCCAGCGGCTCATGCAGGGGGCGAGCGACATCATGCTCGGCTGGCTGACCACCGACGGCGTGGACGGCGTCACGCGCCACTACTACGTGCGCCAGCTGTGGGACGCGAAGGGCTCGGCGCTCGTCGATCAGATGGAGGAAGAGGGCCTCACCGGCTACGCCCGCATCTGCGGCAGCACGCTCGCGCGGGCGCACGCGCGCGCCGGGGACGGTGTTGCGATCGCGAGCTACCTCGGGAAGTCCGACACGTTCGACCAGGCGATGGCGACGTTCGCCGAGGCGTACGCCGACCAGAACGAGCGCGACTACGAGACGGTGAGCCAGGCGGTCCGCGACGGCCGTCTGCACGCGGAGTTCGAGCCCGACCGCTGAGGTGGCCGGGCACACCCGATGGTGTGCCCGCGCGGTCCGTGCGGCCGATGTGGGGACACGCGCCGGCGACCACCATCGCCGGCATGTCCCGCTTCCTGCTGTTCCTCGCCACCACGGCGTTGCTGTGCGCTGCCGTCCCTGCGGCTGCGCACGCCGCCACCGCAAACGTCAGCCCCGACGGGCAGTTCCTCGACATCGTCGAGACGACACCCGGCGAGGCCAACGACATCCGGATCTCGATCACCCGGAACGGCGTCGGCGCGCAGATGATCGAGTTCTACGACAGCGCGGGCAACGTGGACGGGGCGGGCTGTTACAAGAGCGGCGCGGCGGTGCGCTGCTCCGACCCGGTCCAGCAGGTGCGGGTGCGCACCGGCACCGGCGACGACCGGGTCTCGGTCGACGACACGGACCTCGGCTTCGGGACCGGCGCGCTCGACGTCGACCTCGGCGAGGGGAACGACATCTACACCGCCGAGCAGGAACGCGGGCAGGCCACCGTCCGCGGTGCCGCGGGGAACGACAAGCTGACCGGCGGCGGCATGGCCGACGACCTCGACGGCGGCACAGGGGACGACACGGTCAACGGCTTCGAAGGCTCGGACACCGTCAAGGGCGGCGAGGGCGCGGACACCGTGAGCGGCGACACGTTCTCCGACAAGGGCGTGTTCACCGACGTGGTCGACGGCGGCCCGGGCGTGGACACGCAGGACGACTACCGCTTCAGCGGTGACGCGGCGAACGCGCCGGCGATCACCGTGTCGCTGGACGGCCAGCCCAACGACGGCAGGCCGGGAGAGAACGACAACGTCACGGGCGTCGAGAAGCTGAAGTCCGGGTCCGCCGGCTCGTTCACCGGCGACGACGCGGCGAACGAGTTCGTCGCCCCGCAGACCGGCGCGGCGGGCACGCTGCTCGGCCTCGGCGGCGACGACGTCCTCATCGCGGGTGACGCGAACGGCGACACCGTGGACGGAGGCGCCGCCAACGACACCGTCGAGGGCGGCTTCGGCGACGACCGGCTCATCGGCGGCCCGGGCCGCGACACGATCGCCGGGGACCGCAAGACGCGCTGCAACGAGATGGCGTGTGACCTGATCGTCGCCGGGAACGACACGATCGAGGTGCGCGACGGTGAGGTTGATTCGATCTCGTGTGGCCCGGGCACCGATCGGGTGGTCGCGGACGCCGCCGATGTCGTCGCGGCCGACTGCGAGACGGTCGAGCGCCCGTCGTCCTCGGGGAACCCGCCTGGCGGCGGGACGACCGCAAAGCCGGCGCTCATTGTGCGCACGGTCAAGCTCCGCGCCGCGCTGCGCGGCGGGCTGAAGGTCACGGTGACGAACGTCCGCGGCAAGGTCACGCTGAAGGCCAGACGCGGCAGGACCACCGTGGCCACGGGTCGCGCGAGCGCCAAGGCGGGCAGGGCGGTCGTGACGCTGCGCTTCACCAAGAAGGCGAGGCGGGCGCTGGCCCGCACGCGGAAGGTCACGCTGACCATCAGCGGCGCGGGCGTATCGCGCAAGGTCACGCTGAAGCGGTAGCGCGCCGCGCCTTGTCCGCCGCGTCCGCGAGCAGCACCGCGGGCGCGGCGAGCAGCGCCACCGCCGCGCCAAGCAGCGTCGGCGGGGCCTGCTCGAGCAGGTCCGCGAGCGGGGGCACGAACAGCAGGATGGCGAGCACCACGAACATGGACGCGACCGCGCCGAGCAGCAACGGGTTGCGGGGCCGGTCCAGCCGCCACGGCACGGTCACCGAGCTGCGGCACGCGAACGCGTTGGCCGCCTGGCCGATGACGACAGCCGCAAACGCAGCACCGGAGGCGGCGAGCAGCGTGTCGCCGTCCGGTGCCTTCGCTCCGGGCCGCCATCCGGCTGCGACGAGCGTCGCCCCGAACGCCGCCATCGACACGATGGCGAGCGTCGGGCCGAGCACGCCAAACCCCCGTCGCAGGACGGAGCGGTTGAGCAGTCGCCCGCGCGGCGGCGGGCCTTCGAGCACGCGCGGGCTGGGTGGCTCGGCCCCCAGCGCCGCCGACGGCGCGATGTCCGTGACGAGGTCGATGCAGATGACCTGCAGGACGCCGAGCGCGAGTGGGATGTTGCCCGTCGAGAGCGCCCAGACGAGGAACGGCGTCAGCTCGGCCACGTTTGCGCTGAGGTGGTAGGTCAGGAACCGCCGGATGTTCAGGAACGTCGCCCGGCCCTGCGCGATGGCGTCGACGATGGTGGCGAAGTTGTCGTCGAGCAGCACGAGGTCGGCGGCCTCCCGCGCGACGTCCGTGCCCGAGCGCCCCATCGCGATCCCGATGTCGGCCTCCTGCAGCGCGGGCCCGTCGTTGACGCCGTCGCCCGTCATCGCGACGACGTGGCCGCGGGCGCGCAACGCCCGCGCGATGCGCAGCTTCTGCTCCGGCGACACGCGGGCGACGACCAGCCCGTCGTGGTCCAGCAGCGCGCCGAGTTCGCCCTCGCCGTCGGGCAGGTCGGCGCCGAGCACCGCCGCACCGCCGTCGGTGAGCCCGACCTCCCGGGCGATCGCCACGGCGGTCTGCGGGTGGTCGCCCGTGATCATGAGGATGTGGACGCCGGCGGCGCGCGCGCCCGCGATCGCCTCCTGAGCCTCCGGCCGCGGCGGGTCCTCGAGGCCGACGAGCCCGAGCAGGTCGAGGTCGCGCTCGGCGTCCTCGGCCGTCGCCGGCGGCGTCTCGTCGGGGGCGATCGGCCGAGCGGCGATGGCGAGCAGCCGCAGCCCGCGCGCGGCGAGCTCGTCGACGACCTCGGCGGCCCGCGCGGCGACCGCCGGGTCACAGAGGGGCAGGACCGCGTCCGGGGCGCCCTTCGTCAGGACGCGATCGCCGCGCGAGAGCGACATCCGCCGCCGCCGCGGGTCGAATGGGAACCGGTGCGCGAACCCATCGGCATGGGCGTGAGCCGGGCCTTCGACGCCGAGCCGTTTGGCGAACGCGTCGAGGGCGGCCTCCATCGGGTCGCCGTGCGCGATCCAGCGGCCGTCCTCGAGGACGGCGCGGCCGGTGGAGCAGCGAACGGCGGTGACCGCGAGGTCGCGCAGCGCGGGCAGCAGCGCGTCGTCGGCCTCCACGGTGCCCTCGGGTTCGTAGCCGCGGCCGCGCACCCGGGCGGCGCCGGCAGGCGTCCACACCTCGATGACCGCCATCTCGTTCTGGGTGAGCGTGCCCGTCTTGTCGGTGCAGATGCACGTCGTCGAGCCGAGCGTCTCGACGGCTTCGAGCCGGCGGACGAGCGCGTTTCGCTCCGCCATGCGCTGCGCGCCGAGCGCGAGTGAGAGCGTGACCGTTGGCAACAGGCCCTCGGGAACCAGCGCGACCGTGACGCCGATGGCGAAGATGAACCCGTCGTTGGGGTCCGTGCCGAGCGCGAGCGCGAGGGCGAAGAACGTCGTGCCGACGCCGACGGCCAGCGCCGCGATCACCTGCACGACGCGGCGCAGCTCGGCGGCGAGCGGCCCCGGCGGCCGGGTGCTCGCCTGCGTGAGCTGCGCGATCCCGGCCAGGCGCGTGGCCCCGGCCGTCGCGGTCACGACCGCGGTCCCGTCGCCTTCCACGACGAAGGTCCCCGCCAGAACCGCGTCGCCGTCGTCTGCCGACTCGGGCACGCTCTCGCCGGTCAGCGTCGACGTGTCGATCGAGAGGCTGTGCGCTGTGACCGCGGAGAGGTCCGCGGAGATCCGGTCCCCGCTCTCAAGGAGCACGAGATCGCCCACGACCAGCTCCTCGGAGGAGATCTCGGTCGGCAGGCCGTCACGCACCACGCGTGCGCGACGGGGGATGAGGTCGCGGAGCTTGGCGGCGGCCCGCTCGGCCCGATGCTCCTGCACGAACGCGAAGACGCCGTTGATGACGATGACGACGAAGATCGCCACGCCGAGCTCCGGCAGCCCGGCGACGAACGCGAGCGCGCCGGCCGTCCAGAGCATGAGGGCGAAGAAGTGGACCATCTGCGCGGCGAAGAGGCGCAGCTGCGACGGCGGGCGCTGCGTCGGCAGCACGTTCGGTCCGTCCGCGGCCAGGCGCGTGGCGGCCTCGGCGGCGGTCAGGCCCGCAGGGGCGGGGGGCGCGTGGGAGGCCACGCGCACATCCTGTGGGCGGTCCCCGCCATCCACAAGCGGGGAAACCCGCGAGCGTTCAGGCCTCGCGCGCGGCGGGGGAGGACGCGAGCAGGTCGAGCCCGAGCCGCGCCGACAGGTACCGGGCGACCTCCTGGCCCTGCACGCTGTTCCCTGCGCGGTCGAGTCGCGGCGCGAACGTCCCGAGCCCGCCCTTGCCCGGCGAGACCGTCACGATGCCGCCGCCGATGCCGCTCTTCGCGGGCAAGCCGACGGCCGCGAGCCACCGCCCCGAGTGCTCGTACATCCCCGCGGTCAGCATGAGGGCGAGCACGTGATGGCACGTCTCCGCGCTCACGACCCGCAGGCCCGTGACCGGATTGACGCCGCCGTCGGCGAGCGTCGCGCCCATCACGGCGAGGTCGTGCGCCGTGACGAGGAGCGAGCACTGGCGGGTGTAGAGGTCGAGCGCCTCGGCGGGGTCCCCGGAGATCGTCCCGTAGGTCTCCAGCAGCGCCGCGATGCTGCGGTTGCGCGTGTTCGTCTCCATCGCGCACGTGTAGACCTCGTCGTCGAGCGTGAGGTCGCGCCCGGCGAACCGCTCGAGGCCTTCGCGCAGGAACGCCCAGCGGTCCTCGACGCTGGTGCCCGGGGTCAGGCTCGTCGTGGCGATCGCGCCCGAGTTCACCATCGGGTTCGTGATCCCCGCGCCGGCCTCGATCGCGGCGAGCGAGTTGAACGGCTGCCCGGTGGCGTCGGCGCCGAGCAGCTCGACGGCCTGCTCCGGCCCGATCCGCTCACACACGAGGGCGAGGACGAAGGGCTTGGAGACGCTCATGAGCGTGAACGCGTGGTCGGCCGCGCCTGCTTCGAACACGCGGCCGCCCGTCCCGACGAGGCTGATCCCGAGCAGGTCCGCGGGCATCTGCGCCAGCGACGGGTAGACGTCGGAGACCGCGCCGTCAGCGCTTCCGCGGAAGCGCTGGTGGGCTTCGTCGACCCACTGCTGGACCTGCTCGGCGGGCGGCAGGCTGCCGGTGGAGACGTAGGGCGCGGAGGGGCTGGAGGGCACCCCTGGATCCTGGCACGCCTGCGCGTTGACACCGTCCGGCCCATCGGCGATGTTCCGCGCGATGTCCGATCTCACTCCCGCGGACGCCGCCCGCGCCGCTCGGGCGCTCATGCCCGAACTGCGCCGCGACCTCGAGGCGCTTGTCCGCATTCCGTCGGTGTCGGTGCCGGGCATCATCGACGCGCCGCTGATCGACGCATTCGAGATGACGAGCCGCCTGTTCGCCGACGCGGGCGTCGAGGTCGGTCGACTCGACCTTCCCGACACCGCGCCCGTGGTGACGGGGAGCATCCCGGCGCCACCGGGCGCGCCCACCGTCCTGTTGTACAGCCACTACGACGTGGTGCCCGCCGGCGACGAGTCGCTGTGGAACTCCCCGCCGTTCGAGCCGACCGAGCGCGACGGCGCGCTCTACGGCCGCGGCGTGGCCGACACGAAGTCGAACATCCTCATGCACGTCGGGGCGCTGCGCGCATGGGGAGGCCGGCCGCCGGTCGGCATCAAGATCTGCATCGAGGGCTACGAGGAGATCGGCAGCGGCGCGCTCACGAGCTACCCGGTGACCGACCCCGCGCTCTTCGACGCCGACGTGCTCGTGATCGGCGACATGGGCAGCATCACCCCCGGGGTCCCGACCCTCACGACCGGGCTGCGCGGGATGGGCAACGTCACGATCGAGGTCCGCACGCTGGAGTCCGGCAAGCACAGCGGCCAGTACGGCGGCGCGGCGCCCGACGCGCTGCTCGCGGTGCTGCAGGCGATCGCCACGCTGCACGACGAGCACGGCGACGTGACGGTCGAAGGGCTGCGCCGCAACGAATGGCCGGGCACCGACCAGCCCGAGGAGGACTTCCGCGCGCTCGGCACCGTGCTCGACGGCATGCCGCTCATCGGCACCGGCGGCCTGGGCTCACGCGTGTGGTCCGGCCCCGCGATCACGGTGATCGGCATCGACGTGCCCTCGGTGGACGGCGCCGTCAACGCGGTGTCGCCGTACGCGCGCGCCGTGCTCAATGTGCGCGTGCACCCCGAGCAGGACGCGAAGGAGGCGCAGGCTGCGGTCATGGAGCACCTCCGCGCCGTGCGCCCGTTCGGGATCGAGCTCGAGGTGTCCGCGGGCCCGACCGGCAACGGCTTCTTCGCGCCCAGCGACGGCCCGGCGTACGCCGCGGCGCGCGGGGCCTGGGCCGACGCGTGGGGCGCCGACGTCATGCTGGCCGGTAGCGGCGGGTCGATCCCGATCGTCAGCGCGCTGTCCGAGGCGCTGCCGCGGGCCGAGGCGCTGCTCATCGGCACGAGCGACGGCTACGCGAACATCCACGGCCCGAACGAGCGCATGCTGCTCAGCGAGTTCGAGCACGCCACCGCGGCGCTCGCCGACTTCCTCGGGCGCTACGCGGACGCCGCGTCGTGAGCAGCGCGCACGTCGACGGCACCGGCGGCTTCGGCGAGACCGAGGGCGGCTTCGCGCAGCGAGCGCTGGCGTGGGTCGAGCGGGCCGGCAACAAGGTCCCGAACCCGGCGATCCTGTTCCTGGCGCTGTGCGTCGGCGTGATCGTGCTGTCCCAGCTCCTGGACTGGATCGGCGTCAGCGTGACGAGCGAGGTCATCCAGGAGCCGGGCGGACGGGACGGCATCGCCTACGACGACCCGGCCCTCGGGCCGAGCGACAACGGCTACCTGACGGTGGAGGAGCGCTTCGAGGTCAAGGGGCTGCTCACCGTCGAGGGCATCCGCTTCATGTTCACGTCGTTCGTGCCCAACTTCCTGGGCTTCACAGCGATGGGCGTGATCCTGGTCGCGATGATCGGCGTCGGCGTCGCCGAGCTGTCGGGCCTCATCGGGGCGCTCATCCGCAAGCTCGTCGCGATCTCCTCGCCCGGCTCGCTGACCTACATCATCGTGTTCGTCGGGATCATCTCGAGCATCGCCGCGGACGCCGGCTATCTCGTGCTCATCCCCTTGGCCGCGACCGCGTTCCTGTCCGTCGGCCGCAACCCCCTCGCGGGCATCGCCGCCGGCTTCGCCGCCGTGAGCGCCGCGTTCGGCATCAACGTGCTCATCACCCCGGCCGACGGCGTCCTCACCGACTTCACCAACGACGCCGCGCAGCTCATCGACCCGACGGTCGAGCTCGACCTCGCCGCGAACCTCTTCTTCGGGATCGGCTCCACGATCTTCCTGACGATCGTCATCGCGCTCATCACGACGAGGATCATCGAGCCGCGCCTGGGCGCGTGGGACCGCAGCCTCGCCGACGAGGACGAGCTCGCCCGCGAGGAAGGCCCCGAGATCGACGAGGCGCTGGAATCCAAGGGCCTGCGCTGGGCGCTCTACGCGATGCTCGGCGTCTTCGCCGTCGTCGCGCTGCTGACGCTGCCGTCCGGCGCGCCGCTGCGCAACGAGGAAACCGGGGAGATCATCGGCAGCTCGCCGTTCATGAGCAGCCTCATCGTGATCATCTCGGCAACGTTCCTCGCGGCGGGCCTGGCCTACGGGAAGGCGACGGGCACCGTGAAGGGCAGCGACGACGCGATCGGCATGATCACGAAGTCGTGGGCGACGCTGGCGAGCCTGCTGTTCCTGTTCCTGCTCATCGCGCAGTTCATCGCGTACTTCGACTTCAGCAACATGGCGCAGGTCGCGGCCGTGTGGATGGGCGACATCCTCGAGGAGATGGACGTCGGCGACGCCCCGCTGCTGCTTGGCGTGATCGTCGTGACGATCCTCGTGAACTTCCTGATTCCGGCGAAGATCGCGAAGTGGGCGATCCTCGCGCCGATCTTCGTGCCGCTCATGCTGCGCCTGGGCATCGAGCCCCAGACGGTGCTCGCGGCCTACCGGGTCGGCGATTCTCCGACGAACGTGCTCACGCCGCTCATGCCGTACTTCGCGCTCATGGTGGTGTTCGCGGCGCGGTACCAGAAGGATGCGGGCATCGGCACGGTGATCGCGCTCATGATCCCGTACACGCTGATTCTCACGGTCGTGTGGATCGTGTTCTTCTTCGTGTGGTTCTTCCTGGGCATCCCGCTCGGGCCCGGCTCGCCGGTCTGACCGGCTGCGCTGCGTGGACGACGCGACGATCACGTTCCTCGTCCTTGGCGGCGCGGTCGCGCTGTTCGTGTGGAACCGGCTGCCGGTGGGGGTGGTGGCGATCGGTGTGGCGCTCGCGCTGTACGCGACGGGCGTCATCGACGTCGACGAGGCGTTCGCCGGGTTCGGCGACCCCACGGTGATCTTCATCGCCTCGCTGTTCGTCGTCAGCGAGGCGCTGGACGCGACCGGGATCACGACAGGGGCGGGGCGCCGGCTCGTGGAGATCGCGGGCAGCAGCGGCACGCGCCTGGCGGCCCTGCTGCTCGTCCTCTCTGCGCTGCTGTCGGCGACGCTCACCCCCAACGGCGCGGTGGCCGCGCTCGTCCCGCTCACGGTGATGATCGCGCTACGGCTGGGCCGGGCGCCGTCGGAGCTGCTCATGCCGATGGCGTTCTCGGCGCACGCCGGGGCGCTGCTGGTGCTCACCGGGTCGCCGGTGAACGTGCTCGTCTCCGACGAGGCGGCGCGGGTCGGGGCGGGGCGGTTCGGCTACTTCGAGTTCGCGCTCGTCGGCGTGCCGCTCGTGATCGGGACGGTGGCGATCGCGATCCTGCTCGGCCCGAAGCTGCTGCCCAAGCGCCGGCCGCAGTCGATGTCCAGCGACTTCTCCGGCCACGCCCGGACGCTGCTGGCCGAGTACGCCCCCGACGAGCGGATTCTCGCCGAGCACGAGGTGCCCGAGGAGCTCTTCACGCGTCGCGGCGGCGTCGCCGAGGTCGTCGTCGCACCGCGTTCGCCACTGATCGGCGAGCCCGCATTCCCGGGCATGGTCACCCCGAGCGGCGACCTGCTCGTGCTCGCCGTGCACCGCCAGGGCCAGGACGTCGGGCCCGGCGAGGTCACGCTCGCCCAGGGCGACACGCTGCTGCTGGAGGGGACGTGGGAGGCGCTGGACGAGCACCTCACCCCGGAGGAGGTCCTCGTCGTCGACCAGCCGGGCGACGTGCGGCGCCAGGTCGTGGCGCTCGGCCCTGGCGCGCGGCCGTCGCTGGCCGTGCTCGCGGGGATGGTCGTGGCGCTCGCCTCGGGCGTGGTGCCGGCGGCGGTCGCCGGGGTCGTCGCCGCGATGGCGCTGGTGCTGCTGGGCGTGCTGACGGTCGAGCAGGCGCACCGGGCGATCTCATGGACCACGGTGTTCCTCATCGCCGGGCTGATCCCGCTGTCGGGGGCGCTGCAGAGCACCGGCGCGGCGGACGACATCGCGTCGGTGATGCTCGACGTCATCGGCGATGCGGGCGGGCACCTGCTGCTCGTCGCGTTGTTCGTGGTCGCCGCGGCGTTCAGCGTGGCGGTGAGCAACACGGCGACGGCGCTCATCCTCATCCCTGTGGGGTTGTCGGCGGCGAGCGCGCTCGACGTGTCCCCGCAGCCGGTGCTCATGAGCCTGGCCGTGGCGTGCAGCGCGTCGTTCCTGACCCCGATCTCCACGCCCGGGAACCTCATGGTGATGGGCCCGGCGGGGTACCGGTTCGGCGACTACTGGCGGTTCGGGCTGCCGCTGGTCGGGCTGTTCTTCGTGGTCGCGGTCTTCCTCGTCCCGCTCGTCTGGTCGTTCTGAGGGCTGGCCCGGTCCAGCCCTGGGGTGGTGGTGCAGCGGGCCCCGCCTCGATGAGATCGGGGCATGTCCTCCCGCCGCCTCCCCACGGTCCTCGCCCTCCTCCTCGCGCTGGCCGCGCCCTCGCCCGCCGCGGCCGCGCTGTCCGCCGGCCAGACGGTGCTCGCCTCCGGCCAGCCCGACCTCGCGACGCCGCTGGCCACGCCCGACGGTGACGCCACCGCGTCGGGTCCTGGCTCCTGGCTCAGCGACAACGGGCGCTTCGTCGTCTTCTCCGGTCCGATCGCGGGCCTGTCGAATCTCGACGACGACCGGTTCTCCTCCGTCTTCGTCAAGGACCGGCAGACCGGCGCGGTGACGCTCTCCAGCCGCGGGCCGGGCGCCGCGCTGACCGCGGACAGCGAGGCGCTGGCGATCTCCGACGACGGCACCCGGGTGCTGTTCGCCACCACCGCGCAGGTGGTCGCGGCTGACGCGAACACCGGGTACGACCTGTACGTTCGCGACCTCTCCGCGGGGACCACGACGCTGGCGAGCCGCGTCTCCGGCGCGGGCGGCGCGGCACTCGGCGGGATCGACGACGGAGTGCTCAGCGGGGATGGCAACCACGTCGCGTTCGAGACGACCGCCGGCGGGATCGACCCTGGGGTGACGGACGCGAACGGCAACACCGACGTCTACGTCCGCGACGTCGCGGCGCAGACCACCACGCTGGTCTCCCGCGGGGCCGGGGCGACGGCGTCGATCGGCTACGCACCGTCGATCAGCGACAACGGCGTGGTCGTGACGTTCCTCACCGACGCGCCGATCGCCGGCGCGCTGGACACCAACGGCCAGCCCGACCTCTACGTGCGCGTCGTTCCCTCCCCGGGCTCGACGCAGCTCGCGTCGCGCACGAACGGTGGCGGGGGCGCTTCGACCGCAGGCTGGGTCAACGAAGGCGTGATCTCGGGCGACGGGACCACCGTCGCGTGGTCGACGAACGCGGCGGACCTCGGCGACGGCGACACGAACTCCACCATCGACATCCACCGCAGCGAGCTCGGCAGCGGCGTGACGAGCCTGGTCTCGCGCAGCGCGACCGGCGCGATCGCGAACAACGAGTCGTACAGCCCGTCGATCTCCGACAACGGGCAGAACGTCGCGTTCATCAGCTCGGCGACGAACCTCGACGCGCTGTACCCGGACACGAACGGCGGGCCCGACGCGTTCATCCGCCGGACGGCCAGCAACGAGACGGAGCTCAGCACCCGCCTGAGCCCGGGCGAGACGCAGCTCGCGGCCGGGGTGGATCTCGTGTCGCTGTCGGGCAACGGCACCGCGCTGGCGATCGCCGGCGACGAGGACCTCGCGCCAGACCTCGACCCGCGGTTCGATCACGTCATCGTGCGGGACACCGGCGTGTTCCCCCGCGTGACCCAGACCGTGTCGCGGCCGGCCGGGACCGCGCCCATCGTCAACCCGGGCGGCGACGCGTCGACGCCCTCGGTCAACCGCGGGATGAGCGCCGACGGGCGGTACGTCGTCTTCGGCGCCGACCAGCCGGGGCTCACCGGCGTGGCGCCCGGGGTGTCCTCGGTGTACCGCCGCGATCTCGTCACCGGGGCCGTGGTGCTCGTGGCGACGAACGCCAGCCCGCGCGGGATCTCCGACGACGGCGGGCGGGTCCTCTTCGGCACGCAGGCGGCGCTCGACGGCGCCGACACGAACGCGGCGGAGGATCTCTACGTGCGCGACATCGCCGCGGGCACATCGCTGCTCGTCAACCGCGCCGACGGTGCGGCGGGCGCGGGCGGGAACGCGGCGTCGTTCACCGGCGAGATCTCCGGTGACGGGCGGCGCGTCGCCTACGTGACCAACGCGACGAATCTCGGCAACGGCGACGCGAGCGCGGTCTCCAGCGTCCACGTCCGCGACCTCGACGCGGGGCGCACGCTGCTCGGCAGCCGCGGCCAGGGGCCGGGCGGGGCGGCCAACACCGACGACGTCGGCGCGGTGTCGATCAGCGCGGACGGCCGCGTGATCGCGTTCGGCTCGAAGGGCGCCGGCTACGGCGACGGTGGAACGGGCGCGCTCGTGCAGATCCACGTCCGCGACCTGGAGACGGGGACGAACACGCTGGCGAGCGCCAGCGCCGCGGGCGCGCAGGGCAACGGCACCCACGTCGACCCGTCGCTGTCGGCCGACGGCCGGGTGGTGTCGTTTGGCTCGGCCGCGACGAACCTCACACCCGACGACACGGAGGCCACGCTCGACGTGCTCGTCAAGAACCTCGCGACCGGGAGCATCACGCTCGCGAGCCGCGCCGACGGCCCGGCGGGCGCGAACAGCACGGTTGCGGCGACGCGCGCGTGGCTCTCGGGCGACGGGTCGCGCGTCGTGTTCCGCTCGACGGAGGCGACGCTCGATGCGACGGGCGTGGCGAACGGGACGTTCCTCTACCTGCGCGACCTCGCGGCGGGAACGACGCGGCTCGTGTCCCGCGCGTCGGGGGCGGGCGGCGCGGCGCTGCGCGGCATCGCGGGTGGGTCACTGTCGCGTGACGGCAGCTGCGTGATCTTCCGCGCCGACCATCCGGCGACCGGGCTGCAGCTCGGCCAGGCCCTGGTGCGGGCGCTGCGTGACGGGTGCCCGGCGGCGACGACGGAACTGGCCGGCGGTGGGGGCGCGGCCGGCGGCGGCGCGGCGGGGACCGGATCGACGCCTGCGGCACGCGACCGGACGGCCCCGCGGATCCGCGCGGTCACGGTGCGTCCCTCGCGGGTGCGGCGCGGCAAGCCGTTCACGGTGCGGTTCTCGCTCAGCGAACCCGCGCGCGTGCGCGTGCGGGTGGCGACCGTGAAGACGGGGCGGCGCGTCGGCAGGCAGTGCCGCGCCGCGACGCCGAAGCTGCGCAAGCGCCGGAGGTGCGAGCTGCTCGTCACCCGCACGAGCGTGAGCCGCGCGCTGAAGGCCGGCACCGTGAGCGTGCCCGTCGGCGCGCGGCCCGGCGGCCGGCGTCTCGCCACCGGAAGGTTCGTCCTGCTGCTCACCGCGACCGACGCGGCGGGCAACCGGTCGGCGGAGGTGCGGGTGCGGGTCACCGTACGCCGGTGACCCGCACGTGGAGGGCTACTTCAGCCGCAGCGTGGCCACGACGCCCGCGTGGTCGCTCGGCCACAGGCCGCCGACCCGGTCGGACGCCTTGTTGCCGACGACCGACGCCTTGACGACCGTCTGCTTCGGCCGCACGAGAATGTGGTCGATCGAGCTCTTCAGCGTGGACGTCGGGTTGTTGACGAGCTCGTTCTGCCCGGACGTCGCCGGGAGCTTGCTGAACACGTTGACGAACCCGGCCCCGGCGATCGCCTTGTACGCGGCGGCGTCGGCGGCCGCGTCACGCGGGTCGCTGTTGAGGTCGCCGACGAGGATCGTGTTCTTCGTCTTCGACGTCAGCGGCCCGCCGGAGCCCAGCAGCTGCTTGGCCTGCGCCTCGCGGATGTCGCCGCCGTACGCCTCGAGGTGCGTGTCGACGAAGCGGAAGCTCTTCCCGCCGACCTTCGCGTCGACCGCGACCCAGCCGCGCTTGGAGTTCGCCGTGCCGGCCTGGGTCGGCACGATGAACGTCTTGCTGTACTGGCCCTTGTACGTCTTGCCGGTCTTCACCTTGGTGCCGACGCGCTCGAGGATCGCGTCGCGCTGCGTCAGGCGGATGTCGTACCCGAGGGCGGTGGGCGCCTCGAAGTCGAACTCGTCCTGCTGGATGACGACGCGGTACTCGACGCCCGCCTTCTTCAGCTCGGCGCGCAGCGTCTTGATGTAGTCGTAGACGACGACGGTGGCCGGCGTGGCCTGCCCGTCCTTGACCCCGTCGGGCGACTTGCGCCACACGGCGGCCTCCTGCAGGCCGATGAGGTCGGGCTTCGTCTTCTTGATCTCCTTCGCGAGCGCGGTCGCGCGCTTCGGGAAGTCGGTGGCCTGGACGTTCCGCCACACGTTCGCGGCGGTCTGCTCGAACGCGGGCAGGTCGGCGGCGGACGCGAGGGGGATCAGATCCGGGCCGAGGTAGAGGTTGCGGGACATGACGGTGAGCTCGGCCTTCGAGCTCGACGACGCCGCGCCCGCGGAGGCGGGCAGCGCGAGCGCCGCGAGGGCGACCGCGACCGCGGCAAGGGAGACAGAACGGGACACGTGGGCCTTTCGGCTGGGACGGCGAATCTCGCACCCGGATGCCCGGGCAACGCGACGCTAACACCGCATTCACGGGGAACGATGCGGTTGCCGCCGTGGGCTCGGCCGACGACCTCCCGCGCGCGCCGAGTAGAATTGCCGAGCCTCGCCGACGTAGCTCAGCTGGTAGAGCACTTCACTCGTAAGCGAATGTCTGCATCGATCGGCACGGCGCCGGACGTCCCAGACTTCTGCGTTTTGCAGGGCTTTTGATGGTCGGATGCTGTCCGTCCGCACAGGCAAGTGTGACCATCTATTGCCTGCTTTCGTCACTGGATGCAGTACTAGTGCAGTACGGGGCCGACGTCCGAACCGGGTTAGACCGAGGGAGTGCGGTCGGGGCCTTTCGGCAGCGTGGTGAGCGCGGGGCCCTCTGGGGTATCGGGTGATAGTCGAACCGTCGAAATGCTATGTGCCATCCGCCGATGCACCCGGTGCAGCCACTCCGGTGACCACCAGTTGCGGTCGCCGAGCAGCGCCATCAGCGACGGCAGTAGCAGGCACCGGATGACGAACGCATCGATCAGGACGGCAACGGCCGTTCCGACGCCGAGTTCTTTGACGAACACGATCGAGGACGTCGCCAGGACGCCGAGCGCCGTCGCGAGGAGCACCGCAGCTCCACTCAGAAGCGAGCCCGTCCGCTGGATGCCGACGGCGACGGCCTCACGGTTGTCCAGGCCGGCAGCGTGTTCCTCCTGGATGCGCGCGATCAGCATGACGCCGTAGTCGGTGGACAGCGCAAATACCAACGCGGCGAAGACGACGAAGTTCGTCTGCTCGAGTGCCCCTTGGCTGACGTAGTCCAGGGGCCCTGTCAGCCGGCCGTCCTGGAAGATCAGGACCAGCAGGCCAAGCGCCGCCGCGGTTGTGACGCCGGTCATGACGAGCGCCTTTACCGGCAGTACGACCGAATCGGTCAGCAGCCACAGCAGCACCAGCGTTATGAGGCACAGGGCCGAGAGCGCGAGCGGAACGCGCTCGAGGATCGCGTGCTGGTCGTCGTGATAGTCGGCCGCGATTCCCCCGACGGATACGGCGAATGGCGTCGTGAGTCCGCGTAACTCGGTAAGGAGCTGCTGTGCCTGCGGCCCGATCGGAGTTCCCGACGCCGTCGCATCGATGCGCCAGGTCGTCGCGTTCAGCCGCAGGGGCGCTGCGACGCTTTGCGCGGCCGGGAGCCCAGCGATCCGGCGCGCGAGCTCACCTACGGCCGGGCTTGCGCTCGCCGGGCGCCTTGACAACGACGGCGAGCGGCGTTTCGTCGGTAGCGAAGCCCGCGGCGACGGAATCCTGCAGCGTCCGAGCGCTGCGCTCGGTGGGCAGCGCGCCTGCGTCGATGCCGGTCCAGGCGGCGCGGAGCGCTGGCGCGGCCAGCAGGAGCAGCACCGCGGTCGTCGCCAGTGCGACGGCCAGCGGCCGTCGCATCACCGCGTGTGCGAAGTCGTACCAGCGACCCCGCGCCGGCGGCGCCGATCGCGTCTGGACGTGCGGGCCGAACCGCGCGAGGAGCGCGGGGATCACGACCAGCGCCGACAGGGCCGCACACAGCGCGACGAGCACGCCGCCGATCGCCATCGACACCATGAACCGCTGCGGGAACACCGCGAGGACCGAGAGCGCGAGTGCGACTGTCATGGCGCTGTACGCGACCGCGCGGCCAGCGGACGACATTGTTCCGACAACCGCGTCGATGACCGGCCGCCGACCCGCCTCTTCGCGGAAGCGGGAGACCATGAGCAGGCTGAAGTCCACTGACAACCCGAGCCCGAGGGCCAAGACGAGGTTCAGCGCGAACGGGGAGACGGCGACCACCTCGTCGACCACCCGCAGCAGCGTGAACGTGCTGGTCACCGACAGCAGCGCGACGATGAGCGGCAGGATCGCAGCCAGTCCCCGGAAGATCAGCACGCACAGCAGCGCGAGGAGGGGGAACGCGAGCAGTTCTGCCCGGGTGAGGTCTTCCTTCACCTGTGCGGTGAGCTGTGCACGGGCGACGTCCTCTCCTCCAAGGATGAGGTCAGGCCGGCCGCCAAAGCGATGCTCGACACGACCCGTCACGGCGTCGAGGTCCGCGTCGGCAGAGATGGCGGCGACGACGAGCGCGCGGCGCCCATCGCGCGCTACGAGCGGCGAGGGCGCCCTCGACTGTGGGGCGCGAACACGAGCGATGCCCGGGACTGTCCGCAGCTCGCGCTCGACCTGCCGAACGGCTGGCGCGCCGGGCGGGGCTTCGACTAGCAGCACGATGCCGTCGCCAAGTGTCGCTCCGCTCGCGGCTTCGGCGTGAGCGCGCGCCTGAGAGGCCTCGGAGCCGGGATCGTTGAAGGCCCGTGGCGAGTCAACCAGCGCGGTCGGGGTACCGGCAGCGACTACCAGGCCGAAGGCCAGCGAGACGGAGGCGAGCCCGAGGACGAGCCGCGACCGCCGAGCGATCAGTGTTCCGAGCCGACCCACGGCCCCGGGACCGCGTCGTCGAACGCGGTGAGCGCCGCGCGGCTGAGGGGATGCTCGCAGAGCTGCTCGAGCACGCCGAGCGGGACCGACACGGCGTCCGCTCCATCCTCGAGGGACCGCACAACCTGGTCGAGCGTCTTGACGCTTGCGGCAACGATGCGGGTCGAGCTGTCGACGCTTGCCAGCACACGCGCAAGTGCGGCGACCATGTCATCGCGCCCGGTGGCGGCCCGGGCCGCACGGTCGACATACGGGATGATCCACGCGCAGCCGAGTTGATGCGCGCACAGCGCTTGCCCGGCCGAGAAGACGCCCGTGAGCGCGCACGCAAATCCGTCGTCACGTAGCCGACTCGCGACGCCGGCGAACTCGTTCGTCGCGACGAGCTTGATGACCATCCTGTCCGGGGCGATGGCACCGAGGGCGCGCGCCTGCTCCTCGGCGCGCTCGGGCTCGGACGTGAACGGCTGAGCGAACACCGGACCCGGCGGGCTGGCCGCGGCCAGCTCCGCGACGTGTGCGATCAGGCGGTCCTCTGTCGGTGCGGCGTCGGGCGCGAGTCCGGCAATCGTGAGGGTCGGGTTCGTCGTCAGCCCGCCGACGAACCCGAGCGCCCGAGCGGCTTCGACGTCGGACAGGCGGCCGGAATCGAGCATGAGCGCGTCAGCGAACGGCATGCGCCCCCCGATTGGTCCGGTCGAGCGCGCCGCGCACGCGAGCGGCGATCCCGCGCGCGTCGAGGCCGAGATCCGCCAAGAGCACGTCGGTCTCTCCCTGCGGCTGGTAGGCGCAGGGAACGCCGATGTGCAACGGCGCGGTCGTCCCGCTCAGTGCCGCGGCGACAGCGCTCGCCACGCCGCCGACGGCCAGCCCGTCCTCGACCACGGCGACCAGGGGGTAAGACCGTGCGTCGGCGATCGCGGTGGGATCAAGTGGCGCGACGCACCGCAGGTCCCACACTGTCGTCGCGACACCGTCTGTTCGCAGCAGGTCCGCTGCCTCGGCGGCCGGACCGAGCATGCGGCCGACGGCGAGCAGGCAGACGTCCTCACCCGCCCGCACCCGCCGGGCGCTTCGCCCCGTTGGCGCTGGGTCGATGTCTTGGCTCGGGACCGTGCCCTTCGGATAACGGATGACCGTTGGCCCGTCGAGGGTCAGGGCGAATCCCAGCATCTGGCGCAACTCGGAACCCGACGAAGGAGCGAAGACGGTGAGCCCTGGAACCTTCGTCAGCAGCGCGAGGTCCCACAGGCCATGGTGGCTCGGCCCGTCTGAGCCGGTGATCCCTGCGCGGTCGACCGCGAAGACGACTGGGGCGCCGTGCAGGCCGGCGTCGAGGTTGATCTGGTCGAACGCGCGCATGAGGAACGTCGAGAACACGGCGACGACGGGCCGCAGGCCCGCCCACGCCATACCGACGGCGGCCGTCACCGCGTGTTGCTCGGCCAGACCGACATCGTGCATCCGGGCGGGGAAGCGCCGCTCGAACTCGAGCAGCCCGACCGAGCCGGGCATCGCGGCGGTGATCACGTGCACGCGGCTATCCCGCGCCGCGGCGTCGATGAGCGCGGAGGAAAACACACGCGTGTATGTCTCCGGCCGCGGGTCGGACGGTGGCGACGACGACGGCGGCGCGACGTCATGCATGCGCTTCTCCTCGTCACGCTCCGCCGCCACGTGGCCGCGTCCCTTTTTCGTGACGACATGGACAACCACCGGCTCACTCATCTGCGCGGCCGCGCGCAGCGTCTGCTCGACGGTGGTGAGGTCATGCCCGTCCACGGGGCCCAGGTACGCCCAACCCAGAGCGCCGAAGAAGCCAGACGGGTTCGCGGACGGGCCGGCGGCGTGACGCTCTCGTGCGCGGATCAAGGGCCGGCAGTTGGATGTCTCGGCCTCGACCACGCTCAGCCTGCTGACTGTCGGCGCGTACGACCGGCCGTTGTCGTTCAGCACAGCGACCACCGGCAGTCCGCGCGCTCCGATGTTCGCGAGGCCCTCATAGGCAAGCCCGCCGGTCAGCGCCCCATCGCCGACGATCGCGACGACGCGGCGTGCCGCGTCGGACGACTCGAACGCCTCGGCCATGCCGTGGGCGTAGCTTAAGGCGGTCGACGCGTGGCTGTTCTCGATCCAGTCGTGCTCGGATTCCTCCTGTGAGGGAAAGCCGGATAGCCCGCCGGGCCGGCGGAGCGTCGCGAAGGCGTCGCGGCGGCCCGTGAGGAGCTTGTGCACGTACGTCTGGTGACCGGTGTCCCACAGCAGGACGTCCTGCGGCGAGTCAAAGACGCGGTGCAGCGCGATTGTCAGCTCGACGACTCCGAGATTGGGCGAGAGGTGCCCGCCACGCTCGCTGACGATCTGGATGATCTCGTCGCGTATCTCGCCGGCGAGCGCTGTGAGTTCGTCTGCGGTCAGGTCACGAAGGTCTTGGGGCGTGCGGATTGTGTCCAGAAGGGTCGTCGTCTCCGTCATCCCGCCACCACCGGAACCGGGGTACGTGCTCGTCCGAGTGCCATGTCGCGAATCGCGCTCTTGACCTCCGCTTGGCGGTGATCCATCAGCAGACAGTGCCCGCAGCCCTCGAGCATCCGGAAGTCGACGTCGTTGCCGTTACGCCGGAGCATCTCGGCGAACTTCGCCTGCACACCGGGGACGACGTGTCGGTCGGAGTCGCCGGCGAAGATCGCGAGCTGCTGGTCGCGCAGCTTCGGCCCCGTGCGGTCACGCATCCACTCTGCGGCGCGGTAGACCTGGTGGACCTGGGTGAGCCGGAGTTCGCGGTTGTTCCAGACGGTCGTGTTTGAGCGCCGCCTGTGCTCGGGGTCGGCGATATCCCATCCGCCACCGCGGACCTTGCGCCGAGTGACGTGCGGGACGAGCGACGGCGCCCACCACCGGGGAGCCGCCCACTCGCCGAAGCGGGTCGTGTCGCCGGGCGTGATCATCGGCGGCAGGATCGGTGAGATCAGCACCACACCGTCGACCTGGCGCCGGACGGCCAGCCCCACGGCAAGGGCGCTGGACCACGAGAACGCGACGACGATGATGCGGTGATCGGGCCCGGCTACCGTCCGGACCACGTCGAGGAGCTGCACGGCCTGGCGCGCGTCATCGAGGTAGCTCCAGTCGCGGTTGCGCAACTCGAGCGGCGCGCTGGCGATCCCGAGGACCGGCGCGATGACGTTGATCCCGGCGGCGTGAAGCTCGTCGAACCAGTCGCGGTGCATCTCCGCCGCCGGCTGGATGCGGAAGCCGTCGAGGTAGATCACGGTCGCTTCGGCGTCGGGCCGGCTCAGGAACACCGGGTTGCCGATCGTGGAGAACTGGAAGTCCGGATCGAACTCCAGCTTCGGCTCGATCCGCTTCACGCTCAACCGCGTCCACTGCCAGTGCCCCGCGAGGTACAGCCGGTGCGCTCCGACGATCGCGAGCGCGCCGAGTCCTGCGCGCGTGACGGCCCGGGCGCTCACGGCCGAGCCTCAGCGCCAACCCTGATCGCTACGCCGCCGCGCACGTCGGCAACCGCGAGATCCTCCGGGCTATCCGTGACGACGTCGGCGTGTCCGAGGACGTCCGCGGCGTGGGTGGTGGTGACCCCGACGACCGTCATGCCCGCGCCTTTCGCCGCCTGCACGCCGGATGGCGAGTCCTCGATCACGATGCAGCCGGCGGGCACGACCCCTAGCGCGAATGCGGCCGTAAGGTACCCCTCGGGATCCGGCTTTCCTCGCGACACCGCGTCCGCGCCGACGATGAGTTCGGGAACCGGAAGTCCGGACGCGCGCAGCCGCCGGCGAGCCAGCTCTCCGGTGCATCCGGTCACTACGGCGTGCGGCCCATCCTCCAGCCCAGACAGCAGCGAGGCGGCGCCATCGACCGCCACCAGGCCGTCGAGGTCTTCGAGCTGGAGCTCGAAGACCCGCGCGACCGCGGCCTCGATGTCGTTCGGCGCGGCGGTTGGTAACCCCGCGAGGATGGAGTGCTCAGCCGATCGGCCGTGCACCGCATCGAGGACTGCCTCTTCGTCCGCGCCGGCCTCCTTCGCCCACGTCGCCCAGGCCCGCTCGATCGCAGCGGTGGAGTCCACGAGCACCCCGTCGAGGTCGAGCAGGATTGCCGTGCCGACGAGCCGCGTCATGCCGCAGCGGGCTGCGGCTGGGCCTCGAAACCGGCCGTGATCCAAACGCCGTCCCACAGGTGCGGGTCACTCGGGAGGATCAGCTCGATCAGCCCCGGGGCCCGCTTCGCGAAAAGGTCGTCTAGGGCGACCTGCAGCGACCGAGTCGCCGCGTCGAGCACGTCCTGGGTTGTGATCGATGACCACACGACCGTACGGGTTGGAATCCCGAGGGCCGCGCCGATCTGCGCGTAGGTCAGGTCGGGGTTGAGCAAGTGCCGGTGCGCGCCGCCGTCGAACATCCGCTCGTCCACGGCCCGCGCCTGCTTGAGCAGCGAGACGCTGCGACCGTTGTTCGCGACCACGAACACCACCGGCGCCTGCTCCTGCGCGACTGCGACGAGCCCCTGGAACGCGTTCGTGAAGCCCTGGTCGCCGAGCGTGCAGAGCACCGCGACGCCGGGTTCGCTCTGCGCGAGTCCCGCCGCGACGCTGAGCCCGCCGCCGACGAATCCGCCGTGGTCGCCGAAGACTCGCACCGGGAGCGGGAGTTCGTCGTACTCCTCGCTCAGCAAGCCGCCCAGCATCTGACTGTCGTCGACGATCACCGGGCGGGGAAGCCGCCCGAGCGCCGCGGAGACCGCCCCGGCGACGGAGGCCCGGAACCGCTGGGCGTCGGGATTGCCGCGACGCGTTATCCGGGCGACAGGCTCCCACCACGGGCCGCGGGGCTCGTCCGTCCGCGGTGCGCTGGCAAGTGCACCGAGCAGCGCTGGCGGCGCGCCCTCGAGCGTGAGGTCGCCGTCTTGGAGATACTCGTTCTTGCGGACTGTCGCTACCGATGAGGTGATGGCAAGCTTGCGCGCCGACGGCAGGGTTCCAACGACGCGCTCGTAGATGTTGTGATCCTCAACGGTGACGAGGAGATCGCAGTCGTCCATCAGCCGGCGATGCTCCGCCGAGCCTGGGTCGTGCCAGCCGAGAAAACTAGGGACCGTCTCGTAGCGCAGACGTTCGAAGAGCATCGGGCCGCGCTGATAGCGGACCTGGAGAATCGGGGCGTCGAACCGCTCGGAGAATCGCCTGAGCGCCGCGCCGGCGCCGGTGTACTTCAGCGCGTAGTCGTCGACGAGTACCACGGGCGCCGTCGCCTCGTCTAGGGCGACGACGACATCGGCGAGCTCATGATCACGTATGGCGTGACCCGCGCGCGCAGGAACCGGGCTCTCGATCACCTCTACCGGCACCCAGCGCCGTTCGGCGATGTCCTGCGGGACGCCGAGGAGTGCGGGGCCGGCGGGAACGGACCAAGCCGCGGCGATGGCGTCGCGCAGCGCCGCGACGTACTGGGAGGCATGGGCGGTAGCGTCCGCCGGATCCACTGGGATCGGGCCGATCTCGTCCGCCCAGGCGGCAAAGTGGCCCATGGCATGAATGAGGTCGGGGTCGGCGTGGGGCGGCAGGAAACGCACCGAGGAGCTTGACGGGAGGCCCACGAGCGCCACGAGGCCGATGTCGTTCTTGCGGGCGTCGGCGATCGCGCCGCCCGCATTGGTCAAGCCGCGGGCGCCGTGGATGATGGCGACGCCGCGCCGCGGTCGCAGGAGGTTCGCGCCTGCGGCCATAAAGGCGCTCTCCTTGTCGCCGCGACCGTTGACAAGCTCGATACCTGGTGTGCGAGCGGTCGCGTCGCACAGCGCGAGTTCCGATGTGCCCGCGTACGCGAAGGCCAGCTCGATCTCAGCGTCAGCGAGTACCAGGGCGGCCGCCTCAGCTCCCGTCAGCAGGACCGGCTCCGAGAGAAGAGCGCGAGTGACCTCAAGCAGCGGCTCGGTGTCGAGTCCGGACGCGGCGCTCAGCGAGGTGGCGAACGCCTCGGGGCCGGACCTGCGCGCGAGTGCCGCGACGAGGCCGTCGACCTCACCGGAACTGGTGCGCAGCACCAGTGATACGAGCTCACGAGGATCGCCGTTCGCATCCCGGAGCGCGCGTTGTAGGACCGACCGGTAATCACCGAAATCTTGCATATAGGTCCTTAGATCAAACAACGAGTCTTGAACGAGATCGCGGACTCTATGCATCGCACTTGCACCGTTGTGACAAGGTGGAGAAAGGCTGTGTGACGTACGGCACGGTTCCTCGTGACGCCGCTCAGGCCGCCGACCCTCTGGTTGCAGCAACGGCGCTAGAAGCCCTGTCTCGAACCTGGCAGGCTCGGAACCTATGGGGAACCGGTTGCTCTGGAACGCACTTGCGGCCCGCCATATCGTCGGGCTCGGTGTGGGTCGTGCAACCCGCAACACGCACCGGTCGAATACGACATATCTCACGACGGTCATCCGTGTGCCGCAGCCCATCGCTCAGGTGATCGCACGCTCGACCCGCGAGCTCGAGTCCAGGGGTGGCAAGGGGCACTTCCTCTATCCGCCGGAGTCACTGCATGTCACGGCACTGAACCTCGATCCGATCGCTAGCCGCATCGGCGACCCGGACTACCTTGCGAGCCTTGCCGAGGAGATCAAGAAGTGTTCGCCCATCTCCATGCGGCTCACCGGAATGAACATCTCGGATGCGACCCTCTTCGCCACGGCCGAGGCCTCTGACGGGGGCCTCGCCGCGTTGCGGGCGAGACTTCGAATCGCGGTTGGCCTCCCGCCCTCGTCCGGCGCTCTCGCGGCGCGGCGGAACGAGTTGGGCGCCGCCAATGTCCTTCGGTTCGGCGACGGCCCGGTCGCACCTGTTGTCCGATGGGCGGTTCAGCGCCGGGGCCTCCCGCTCGGAGCGTGGCGGGCCGACCACGTCGAGCTGGTCGAAACCAACAAGACCTTTGCGCCCGAAGCCACCCGCGTACTGGCGGTGTTCCCACTCGCCGGACACCAAGCGAGATGAAGCGGAGCCTCCGCCGGCTACCTAGTAGCGGCGGTCGAAGGAGGGCTTCGGGTTGGGTGGAAGCCGGCGAGGCGCATGTCACGTTCGCGCTCGTGAGAAATGGCCCGCCCGAGTCCTCGGCCCCTCGTGCGAAGTACCCACTGGCGCGGACGCCGTCCTTGTTGTCATAGGCAGTTGGATTGGGCGATGCGCGTTGCCTCGGAGTGAAGTGTCCGGCTCCGGGCTCAGTCGTGCCGTCGACGGCAACGTCGCTATCGTGCCGGCGGGGCCCGGCGTGCAGTATGGCTGCAGTATCGTGACCTCAGGTGATGGGATTTGGCGTTCGCCTCGATTCTCGAGTAGCCGCAATTCCAGGCCCTCGCCGCCGTAGCTCAGCTGGTAGAGCACTTCACTCGTAATGAAGGGGTCAGCGGTTCGAATCCGCTCGGCGGCTTGAGGCGGGCGCACGCAGCACCGAGGCGCTTGCGTCCGGCACTATCAATTCCGTAGTGTCCTCCCCGGGATGCCCCCCGCACCCGACCACCACGTCGCGATCATCGGCGCCGGTCTCTCCGGCATCGGCATGGGCATCGCCCTGCGGCGGGCCGGCATCGAGGACTTCGTCATCCTCGAGCGCGCCGACGACGTCGGGGGCACCTGGCGGGACAACGTCTACCCCGGCATCGCGGTGGACGTCCCGGCCCAGGCCTACCAGTTCTCCTTTGAGCTGAACCCGGACTGGTCGCGCGTGTTCGCGCGTGGCGCCGAGGTCAAGGGCTACGTCGACCACTGCGCCGACCGCTACGGCGTGCGCCCGCACATCCGCTTCGGCGCCGACGTGACCGCGCGCACGTGGGACGAGGACGCGCAGCTGTGGCGGCTGGCCGTCAGCGGCCAGGAGCTCACCGCCCGGTTCGTCATCAGCGCGATCGGGCCGTTCCTCGAGCCGAAGGAACCGTCGATCGACGGCGTGGCCGACTTCCAGGGTGACGTGCTGCGCTCCTCGCGCTGGGACGACGACATCGATCTGGCCGGCAAGCGGGTCGCCGTCATCGGGACGGGCGCCAGCGCGGTGCAGATCGTGCCGCGTCTGGCCCGGCGCGCGGCGCGGCTCGACGTCTACCAGCGCACCCCGATCTGGGTGGGCCCGAAGTTCGACCCGCAGACGCCACGCGTCGTCCGCGCGCTGTACCGCCGCTTCCCGCGCGGTGCAGGAGACGGTCCGGCGGGTCGCCACGCGCGGCGTGGAGGCGGGACTCGTGACCGGGGTCGTCGAGTACGCGCGGTGGGGGTGGGTCGGCCGCATGGGCGCGTGGGCGGCCCGCGAGCTCTGGTACCGCCAGCAGGTCCCCGACCCCGAGCTGCGCGCCCGGCTCACGCCCGACTACGACATCGGCTGCAAGCGCCCCGCGGTGTCGAACACGTACCTGCGGGCGTTCACCAAGCCGAACGTCGACCTCGTGACCGACCCGATCGCGCGGATCACCCCGACCGGCGTGCAGACCGCAGACGGACAGGTGCGCGAGGTCGACGCGATCGTCCTCGCCACCGGCTTCTGGCTCGCCACCGACCCGGAGCCCTTCGAGGCGCGCCCGGTCCGCGGCCGCGACGGGTTCGACCTCGCGGCCTTCTACCGCGACCACCGCCCGATGTCGTACGAGAGCGTGAGCATGCCCGGGCTGCCCAACCACTTCATGATCTTCGGTCCGTACGGGTGGACGGGCGGGACGTGGCACGTGCTCGTGGAGGTCGCGTCGACGCACATCGTCCGGGTGCTGCAGGCGGCGGCGCGCCGCGGCGCGACCACCGTGGAGGTCCGCCGCGACGCAGCGGAGCGGTGGACCGCGGAGGCCGAGGACAAGCTGAGCCGGTCGCTCTGGCACGCCGGGAACTGCGCGACGTCGAACAGCTACTACTTCGACCGCCACGGGGCGACGACGTTCCTGCGGCCCACCAGCTCAGGCCAGGCGTTCCGCGCGGCGCGGACGTTCCCGCTGGACGACTACGTGTTCGAGCCGGCGCGAGTGCCGGTCACGTCTGCTCGCTAGAGCTACGCTTCGTGGCGGATGATCCGCCTGCGTCCCCTCCTGGCGGTCCTGCTCGGCTCGGCCATCGCGCTCAGCGCGGCGCCCGCCTCCGCGGCCACGAACCCCTGGCTGGAGCGCCGGCCGCTGAACATCGCCCACCAGGGCGGTGAGGACGAGTACCCGTCCAACACGATGTACGCGTTCGAGCAGGCGCTGCGCGTCGGCGCGGACATGCTCGAGCTCGACGTCGGCGTGACGAAGGACAACGAGGTGATCGTCATGCACGACACGACGGTCGACCGGGTCACCAACGGCCGCGGGCTCGTGTCGTCGAAGACGCTGAACGAGATCCGCAAACTCGACGGCGCCTACTGGTTCTCCGCCGGGCGACGACGCCTACCGCCACAACCGGCCGCGCAGCGCCTATCGGTTCCGGGGCGTGGCGACGGGCAAGCGCCGCCCGCCGAAGGGCGCCACGGCGGCCGACTTCCGGGTCACGACGCTGCGCGAGGTGCTGCGCGCTCTCCCGCGCACACCGATCAACATCGAGATCAAGGGCCGGACGAAGAAGGAAGAGGTCGCCGAGTACGTCCGCAACGCGGAGGTGCTGGCGCGGCTGCTGAAGAACTCTCCGCGCCGCGACCTCATCGTCGTCTCGTTCAAGCAGCAGGCGGTCGACCGTTTCCACCAGCTCGCGCCGAACATCCCGGTCGCGCCCGGCGTCGACGGGAGCGCGGCGTTCCTGCTGGGCGGCGGCTCACCCGGGCCGGGCGTGGTCGCGTTCCAGCTGCCGATCACCTACGAGCTCGACGGCGCGAAGCTCGACGTCACCACCGAGGCGAATGTGGCCAAGGCCCACGCGGCCGGCTACGCCTGGCACACGTGGCTCAGCGACGACGGCGAGACGCCGGCGACGTGGACGAAGCTCCTGGACTGGTGCGTCGACGGCGTGATGACCGCGCAGCCGCGCGCGTTCGAGCGCGTGCTCCGGAGCCACGCGCCGCCCGCCGCGTGCGGGCGGTAGTCAGCCGCCCGCGTCGAGCGTGCGCTCGACGTCCCACCCGCCGTCCCGCGTCTGCTCATGCAGTGCCCACAGCGCCTCCGCCGCGCGTGCCGGGGCGATGTCGCCGTCCTCCGCGACGAAGCCCTGGATGGTGAGCGTGGCGAGGTGGATGCCCTGGCGATCGAGGTCGCGCGCCGCGACCAGGGTCAGCGCCCTGAGGGCGGCCTTGCCGATCGACAGGGGCCCGAAGACGGGGCTCGGGGCCAGCGCGAGCCCGCCACCCGTGAGCAGGATCGTGCCGCCGCCCGCCTCGGCCATCGGGCCGCGCAGCGCCTGGATCATGGCCTGGGCGCCGACGACGTTGACGGCGAGCGACGCGGCGAGCTGCTCGCCGGTGACGTCGCGCATGCGCCCGCGTGAGAGGTCGGCGGCGTTGTACAGCGCCGAGCGAATGGGTCCGTGCGCGGCCGCGATCTGCTCGAGGGCGGCGGTGAGCTCGGCGGGGTTCCCCGCGTCGGCCGTGGCGGTGCCGAGGTCGACTCCGTGGGCGGCGCCGGCGGCGCGCAGCGCCGTCAGCGAGGCGTCGCTGCGCGCGATGCCGATCGTGCGGTAGCCGGCGGTGGCGTAGCGCACGGCCATCGCGGTGCCGATCCCCGGGCCGGCGCCGACGACGACGGCGACGGGATGGTCATGACCGTGAGCAGGCATTGCTGCGGGTACGGCCCATCGTCGCTTCGGAGTTCATGCGGTCGCGTTGGTCGGTGCCGGGTTCCGCGACGGCCCCGATGCGCTAACAATGGACACAGGTTTCGCGTCAACTGCCTCAGGAGTCCGTCACCACATGGCCACCGCCCAGTCCACGTCCTCCACCACCACCGCGGGCCGCACCCTCGCGGGTCTCGCGCTCTCGCCGGCCCGCCCGGCGGCCGTCGCGCTGCGCTACCCGGAGGGCGAGGAGTGGAAGGAGGAGACGTACGCCGCGCTGAAGATCGCCGTCGAGGGGATCGGGCGGGGACTCATCGCGCTGGGCGTCGAGCCGGGTGACCGGGTCGGCATCCTCGCGACGACGCGCTACGAGTGGACGCTGGCCGACCTCGCGATCCTCGCGATCGGCGCCGTCACGGTGCCCGTCTACCAGACGAACTCGCCGGAGGAGTGCCAGTACGTCATCGAGCACTCCGGCATGAAGGTCCTGTTCTGCGAGGACCGCGATCAGCTCGACAAGATCGCGACCGTGCGCGACCAGTGCCCGGACCTCGAGCAGCTCGTCGTCTTCGAGAGCACCGAGGACGACCACGCGCTCACACTCGATCAGCTGCGCGCCAAGGGCGACGACACGCCGACCGAGCGGGTGCACGAGCGCGCCGCGGCGGTGACGAGCGACGACCTCGCCACCATCGTCTACACGTCGGGCACGACCGGCCCGCCGAAGGGCTGCATGCTCACCCACGGCAACGTCACCGCCGACGTCGCGATGACCCAGCAGCGCGTGCCGGCCGACGGGCACGAGGTCTACTACGTGTTCCTGCCGCTGGCGCACGCGCTCACCCGCATCGTGCAGTTCCTCGCGCTGAACGCCGGGTCGCAGCTCGTCTACTGGCGGCGCGACCCCACGCGCCTGCTCGACGAGATCGCCGAGGTGTCCCCGACGCACCTGCCGTCGGTGCCGCGTCTGTTCGAGAAGATCTACACCGCCGCGACGTCGAAGGTCGCCGAGGCCGGCGGGGCGAAGGCCGCGCTGTTCGGCCGGGCGGTCGCGACGGGCAAGCGGGTGGTCGAGGCCGAGCGCGCCGGGCGGTCCGTGAGCCCGCTGCTGAAGCTGCAGCACCGCCTGGGCGACAAGCTCGTGCTGAGCAAGGTCAAGGCGTTGTTCGGCGAGAACATCGAGCTGTGCCTGACCGGCGCGGCGCCGATCGAGCCCGACGTCATGAACTTCTTCCACGGCGCCGGCGTGTGGGTGCTCGAGGGCTACGGCATGACGGAGACGTCGGCGGTCGCGACGGTGAACACGGTCGCCGAGCACAAACTCGGCACGGTCGGCAAGCCGATCCCCGGCTGTGAGATCAAGATCGCCGAGGACGGCGAGGTCCTCATGCGCGGCCCGAACATCTTCACCGGGTACTGGAACAACCCGGAGGCGACGGCGAAGGACCTGCAGGACGGCTGGCTGCACTCCGGCGACCTCGGGGAGATCGACGCCGACGGCTACCTGAAGATCACGGGCCGCAAGAAGGACCTGATCATCACGTCGAGCGGCAAGAACGTCGCCCCGTCGAACATCGAGAACGCGATCCGCCAGCACCGCTGGGTCTCTCAGGCCGTGGTGTTCGGCGACCGCAAGCCGTACCTCACGGCGATCGTCACGCTCGACCCCGACGAGGCGCCGGCACTCGCCGAGCTCGTGGGTGCTAGGGGCGCCACGGTCGAGCAGCTCGCGACGAACGACGGGGTGCGTGCCGAGATCCAGAAGGTCGTCGACGAGGCGAACCTCCGGTTCGCGCGCATCGAGCAGGTCAAGAAGTTCGCGATCCTCCCGCGCGACCTGTCGCAGGAGGACAACGAGCTGACGCCGACGCTGAAGGTCAAGCGCAACGTCGTCTACTCCCAGCACGCGGCGACGTTCGAGGAGCTGTACGGCGGCGCGTGACCGGTCGCACGGGGGCGAAGTGGGGGTAGCGTCAGCGCATGTCCGAACGCCTCGTCGCCCTTGCCGACCTGCCGGAGTCCGGCGTCACCTCCGTGGAGACCTCCGCCCACGGCCGCCTCGCCGTCGGGGTCGCCGGCGGCACGCCGTTTGCCGTGTCGCCCGTCTGCCGGCACCTGCGGGGTGATCTCGCGAAGGGCCACGTCGCCGATGACGGCTGCCTGGAGTGCCCGCTGCACGCCGCGCGGTTCGACGTCGCGACGGGCGCGATGGTCCGCGGGCCGCAGGGCGCGTTCAAGCCGCTCGCCGGTGTGGTGAAGGGCACGATGGGCCGCATGAAGCTCAAGACGTTCCCAGTGCTTGAGCGTGACGGAGTCATCTTTCTGGAGGGATGAGACCTGACGGGGCGCATGCGCGCGATACTGCACGCATGCGCCTTGCACGGATGACCCTCCTCGGCGGGCTCGCGGCGCTCGCCGTCACACCTGCCACGGCATCGGCCGCCTCCGTCTCCTACGTCGACGGCGGCGAGGTGTGGCAGTCCACGCTGGACGGCAGCCGCAAGGCGAAGCTGAGCGGCGGCGACACGACGTACAAGGAGGTCGCGCAGGCCGACGGCGGGCGGACGGTGGGCGTGCGGCGTGACGGGTCGCTGAGTCGGTTCACGCTGTTCAACCCCGACGGCGCGGTCGCGCACGACGGGCCGCTGCAGTACGAGGTCGGGTCGTGGACGACGCGTGCGTACCCGCTGAGCGTCGACATCACGCCGGACGGCGGCTCGCTCGTCTACGGGTTCTCGAACTCGTACTACAACGCGGCGCTGTTCCCGTCCCCGTTCGTCTTCGGCCGCGGGTCGCTCCTCATCTCGTCGCAGAACCTCAACCCGTTCACGCAGGAGATCTTCAGTCCGCTGAAGCAGGCGGACCGGGAATGGCCGACCTTCGTCGGCAACCGGATCGTCGCGGCATCGGGCAACAACGTCGTGCTGCAGCGCGACGCGGCCGGGGCGCCCTACGCCAGCGACTTCGACCCGTGGTTCACGCCGAACCTCCCCGGCGCGGGATACAGCCTCGAGCGCACGGACGTCGCGGCGAACGGGCAGGTCGCCGCGGTCGAGTACGACAAGGACTCGGGTGGCACGATCCTCGACCGCCGCATCGACGTCTTCCCGATCGCCGGCGTCGGCGGGGCTCCCAACAACGCCGCGGGCTGCCGCATTCCTGCGCGGGGTTGGCCGTCCAACGTGTCGATCTCGCAGGACGGCTCGCGCATCGCGTGGAAGGACGACGGCGGTGTGAAGGTCGCGGGCATCCCGGACTTCTCCGGCGTCGACGACTGCGCGCTGACCTCCCCGCCGGTCGTGATCTCTCCGACGGGGTCGTACCCGTCGATTGGCGGCGCCGACGTGCCGACCGGTCCGGTCGGTGGCGGCAGCGCGGCCGGCACGGCACCGCCGCCCAGCGGGTCGGGCGCCCCGGCCGCCACGTCGACGCCGGCGTTCTCGGTGAGTCTGCCCGCCAAGACGACCGCGAAGGCGCTGCGCGGCGGCGTGACGTTCACCGTGACGGTCGGCGCGCCCGGGACCGTGAACGCGACGCTCTCCGTCCCGCAGTCCAAGCTGCGGGCCGCCAAGCTCGTCGTCATCGCGCGCGGCAAGACCGTCGCGAAGAAGGCCGGCAAGGTGAAGGTCAAGCTCGTCGCGACGAAGGCCGCACGGCCGAAGCTGCGCAGGCTCAAGGGAGTGACCGCGACGCTGAAGGTCACCGCGGGCACGCGCGTGGTCACGAAGCGCGTGAAGCTGCGCTGAGCGCGCGCCCACACCGGACGTTCGGGCCGTTCTGTCGGCGATCCGACAGATAACTCGGCCTGACCGTCCAACCTTCCCGCGCCCGGTGTTCAGCTCACCGGCGCCGGGCGATGGGAGGGCCATGTTCAGCTCACAGCCCGCTTCCAGCCGCCGCCGCCTCCGTCTCCTCGCGAGCGCCGCGACCGTCCTCGTCGCCGCGCTGGCCGGCGCGCCCGCCGCTCATGCCGACACGGTGACGATCACGAGCCCGCCCGCGTTCCCGACGGTCGGCGACGACGTCAGCATGACGTTCACCGTGACGGCCTACGACGACGCCGTCGGCGTCGTCTACGCCGAGGCCGGGCGGACGTCGTGCCCCGCCAGCCACGACGCCGCCGACGCCGCCGGGATGGCGCGGGTGACCGAACGCGACGACGTCATGGTGGGCACGCCCCACCCCATGGCGCTGCACTACTGGCCGCGCGCCGAGGGCGCCTACCTGTTCTGCGCCTACACGTACCGGGAGGCCGACACGACGACGGTGCGCGGGACCGCGTCGTACAGCCTCGACGTCGAGGACGAGGAGGACGCGCCGATCGTCACCGTGCCCGCGACGCAGGCGCTGTCGACGTCGAACTCGGTGTCGGCGGACGTCTCGTGCACCCGGGCATGCACCCTGTCGGTGACCGGCGACGCGGGCACGAGCGCCGCGATGGACGTCGAGCTCGGCACCGCGACCGCGACGATCGGGACGTTCGGCGGGTCGACCTCGGTGCGGGTGCCGATGACGACGGCGCAGCGGCGTGACCTGCGCGCCCGGATGGCGGCGGGCGAGACGGTGAAGGCCGACCTGCTGGCCACGGCCACCTTCGGCAACGGCACGTCGTTTGACACCTCGGCGACCGCGGCGCTCCGGCTGCTGCAGGTGGGCACCGGGACGGCGGTTCCGGTCCGGGTGTTCACGGGCGTGTGAGCACCGCGTCAGGCGCTGTCGCGCTCCTCGTGCGTGCGTGCGAGCGGCTTCTCCTGCAGCGCGAGCGCCAGGGCGAGGGCCGCGACGGCGAGCGGCACCAGCACGAGGAAGACCGTGTGCAGCGAGGCCGCGAGCGCCTCCTGCACGCCGTCGAGCAACTCGACGCCGATCTCGTTCGAGCCGTCGAACAGCCGGTTGGGGTCGACCGTGCGGCCAGCTTCTCCGAGCTCCGCGACGAGTTCGGTCGCCAACCGGTTGGCGAGGATCGTGCCGAGCACCGCGACGGCGAGGCTGCCGCCCATCGAGCGGAAGAAGACGAGGCCAGACGTCGCGACGCCGACCTCCCGCATGGCGACCCGGTTCTGCGTGGCGACGATGTACGGCTGCCACATGAGCCCCATGCCGCAGCCGATGACGGTCAGCGCGACGGCGACCTGGGTCCGGCTGTCGTCCGCGCCGAGGCTGGCCAACAGCGACACCCCGGCGATGGTGACGACGCCACCGGCGATCGGGAACGGCCGGTAGCGCCCGAAGCGCGAGATGAGCTGGCCGGAGATCGTGCTGATGAGGACCCACGCGAACGCGAGCGGGATGAGCACCGCGCCGGCGTTCGTCGCGCTGCCGCCCTGGACGCCCTGCACGAACAGCGGCACGTAGATCGTCACGCCGAACAGCAGCGCGCCGAGGATGAACGACGCGGCGCTCGACACGCTGAAGATGCCGATGCGGAAGAGGCGTAGGGGCAGGAGCGGCTCGGGCGCGCGCTGTTCGACGGCGATGAAGGCGCCGATGAACAGCACCCCGGTGGCGCCCAGGCCGAGAATCTGCGGCGAATCCCAGCCGTAGGTCGTGCCGCCCCACACCGAGGCGAGCAGCAGGCAGGTCGTCGCGACGGTGAGGGTGGCGGCCCCGAGGAGATCGAGCTGGTGCTCGGCCCGCTGCCGCGGCGCGGGCATCGTGCGCGCGATGACGAGCATGGCGATCGCGCCGACGGGCAGGTTGATGAGGAAGATCCACCGCCACGACGCGGCATCGGTGAGCGTGCCGCCGAGCAGCGGCCCGGCGATCGCGGCGACCGCCCACACGGCTCCGACGAACCCCTGGTAGCGGCCGCGGTCGCGGGGCGGGACGAGGTCGGCGATCGCGGCCTGCGCGAGCGGGATCAGTCCGCCGGCGCCGATGCCCTGGATGATGCGGAACGCGATGAGCTGGCCCATCGACTGCGCGACGCCGCACAGCAGCGAGCCGAGCAGGAACACCGAGATGGCGATGAGCATCATCCGCCGCCGGCCGTGGATGTCGCTCAGCTTGCCGTAGAGCGGGATCGTCACCGTGGTGGCGATGAGGTACGCGCTGACGACCCAGCTCAGCTCGTTGAAGCCGCGCAGCTCGCCGACGATCGCCGGCAGCGCGGTGGCGACGATCGTCTGGTCGAGCGCGGCCAGCAGGATCGTGAGCATGATCGCGACGAACGCGATCAGGATCTGGCGCTGCGTGAGCTCCGGTGGTGCGGCGGTCGGGGCGGCGATCTGACCAGGCTAGGCGGCGGGCGGAGCCGCTACCACACCGCGCGCTGCCGGTCGTGGGCCCGGAGGGCGGCGTCGCGCGTGACCAGACGGGCGCCGCGGCTGCGCGCGGTGGCGTAGATGAAGCGGTCGGCGGGGTCGCCGGGCAGATCCTCTCCGGCGAGCGATGCGGCCTCGACGGCGACGCTTGCATCGAGCGGCAGTTCGACGACGCGCGGGTCGGTCGTCAGGGCCGCCCGGACCCACCGGGGGGCCGGCCGGTCCAGCGCGATCCGCCCGCGGCGCTCGAGCATCGCGACCTCCCACGCGCTGATCGCGCTGACGCCGATCTCGGTGGCCTCGTCGATCGCCGTCCGTGCACGCTTGGACAGCCGCTCCGGCGCCGCGACCCACCACAGCCATGCGTGGGTGTCGAGGACGATCACGCGGTCTCGGCGTGCCATGTCTCGTCGAGCGGCGCGATCAGTTCGTCGTCCGGGACGTTGAACGCCACGGAGCCGGTGAGCTGCACGTCGTCGTCGATCGGAACGATGCGCGCGATCGGCCGGCCGTGCTTCGTGACCGTCACCGCTTCGCCGGACCGAGCGACGGTGTCGAGCACGCCGAGCAGCTCGGCCTTCAGGCGGGTCGCGGTGTACGTCGTCGACGGCATGACCATGGTCACCGTACCATGGTCCGTTTGGTCACACGGCATGTTCGGATCATGAACGGGTAGGTGTCTGAGAACACCCCGTAGCAGTGACAATCCACCGGACAACCTCTCCCGTACCTGTTGGTATGTTCGGCCGCATGGCACCCGCCCTCGTCATCGGCAGCGGCCCGAACGGCCTGGCGGCGGCCATCCGCCTCGCCGAGGCCGGCCACGACGTCCTGGTTCTGGAGGCCGCCCCGCACCCCGGCGGCGCGGTCCGGACCGAGGAGCTCACCCTCCCGGGCTTCCACCACGACACGTTCAGCGCTGTCTACCCCGCAGGCGCCGGCTCGCCCGTCTTCGCGCGCATGCCGCTCGCCGAGCACGGCCTGCGCTGGAGCCACCCGGAGGCCTGCTACGCCCACCCGCTGGAAGGCGGCGACGGCGTGCTGCTGTACCGCGACCTGGAGCGCACGGTGGCGTCGCTCGACGCCCAGCACCCGGGCGATGGCGAGCGCTGGGCGTCGTTCGTCTCTCCGTACCTGCGCGAGTGGGACGCCCTGCGCGACACCATGCTCGCCGGCTTCGCGCCGATCGGCCCGGCAGTCCGGCTGGCCGCCGCGCTCGGCCCGCGCGACGCGGTCGGCATGGGCCGGCTGCTCACCGACTCGATGGTCACGCTCGGGCGGCGCCTCGTCCGCGGCGACGGCTCGCGCGCCTGGCTGTACGGCAGCGCGCTGCACGCCGACGTCTCACCGACCGCGCCGGGCGGCGGCCTGGCCGCGATGTACCTCAACCTCCTCGGCCACGCGGTCGGCTGGCCGAGCCCCGAGGGCGGCGCCGGGCGGGTCACCGACGCGCTGGTCGTCTACCTGCGCAGCCTCGGCGGGGACGTCCTGTGCGACGCCCCCGTCGTCCGCGTCCTGCACGACGGCCGCGGTGTCAGCGGGGTCGAGCTGGCCGATGGCGGGCGGATCGCGAGCCGCCTGGTGATCGGTGCGGTCATGCCGCAGGCGATCGACCGGATGGCCGGTGACGGGCTGCCCGGCTGGTACCGCGCGCTCGTCCGCCGCTATCGGATGGGGCCGGCGACGGTGAAGGTCGACTGGGCGCTCGACGGGCCGATCCCGTGGGCGCACGCGCCGACGCGCACCGCGGGCGTCGTCCACGTCGCCGGCGGGGTTGACGAGTTCCTCGGCACGGTCAAGACCGCGCGGCACGACGTACCGGACCGGCCGTACCTCCTGCTCGGACAGCAGACGATCGCCGACCCGTCCCGCGCACCCGGCGGCAAGCACACCGCGTGGGCGTACACCCGTGCGACGCGCCGCGGCGTGACGTGGAACGCGCCCGCCGTCGCCGCCCACGCGCACCGCATCGAGGCGCAGGTCGAACGCTACGCGCCCGGTTTCCGCGACCGCATCCTCGCGCGCCACGTCCTGGGCCCGCACGACCTGCAGGCCCGCAACGCGAACCTCCTCGGCGGTGATGTCGGCGGCGGCAGTTATCAGCGCAGCCAGCTGCTGTTCCGCCCGATCCCGTCGATGAATCCGTACCGCACCCCGCTGCGGGGGTTGTACCTCGGGAGTGCCGCGACGTTCCCCGGTGGTGCGGTGCACGGGGTGTGCGGTGACGCGGCGGCGCAGACGGCGCTGGGGGACGGGTTCACGGCCGAGGGGACACGGCATCGGCGGACGCGTGCGCGGCGCGTGAACGTCACGCACAGCTGAATCGTCGGGCATGGACGAACGGGCCCGGATCTGCGGGCTGTGTCGCGAACTCGACAGATGATTCGGCCTGCCCGTCCAGGATCGCGGCGACCGCTCTTCAGGCCGCCGGCAGGAGGCGATCCGTGGGCCATGATCAGCGCACAGCTCACCTTCACCCGCCGCGTCCGGACCCTCGCCGCGGCCGTCGTCACCCTCGCCCTCGCGGGGCTCGCGGGCCCCGCCGGCGCGTCTGCGGATTCGATCTCGCTCACGGGCGTCGACCCGTTCCCCAGCGTGGGCCACGCCACGGACTTCCGCCTGCGGACGGTCGCCTACGAGGACGGCTACGCGTACGTCTACGTCGAGAATGGGCGCAGCGCGTGCCCGGCGAGCGTCAACGCTGCGATCACCGCGGGCATGACGCGGGTCGAGCGCGTGTCGGTCGACGGCGACGGTGACCCCTGGGCGACGCATCCGTCGTACACGGCGTCCGCCGAGGGGCCCTACCTGTTCTGCGGTTACGTTCACGCGGGCAGCGACACCGCGACCGCCCGCGGGACCGCGTCGATGGTCGTCGACATCCAGGACGACGCGGACGCGCCCACCGTCACGGTCGATGCCTCGCAGCCGCTGACGACGTCGAACACCGTCACCGCCGAGGTCTCCTGCCCGCGGGCCTGCTCGCTCCAGGTCGGGGGCAGGGCGGGCAGCTCGACGTCGGGGATGAACCTGACCCTCGGGATGGCCCGCACGACGATCCCCACGTTCGGCGGTTCGGCGACCGTGGCGCTGTCGATGACCTCGCTCGAACGGCGCGAGCTGCGCCAGCGCATCGCGGCCGGCGAGCGCGTGCGAGCCGACCTCACGGCGACGGCGACGTACCCGATCGTCGGCTGGTCCTACGTCACGACGGCCACGACGCAGCTCAGCCTCTTCTCCGGGCCGGCGCCGGCGGTGACCTTCAGCGGGATCTAGCCGCTCGGCCGGGCACCGACCTGCACGCTGGTGCCGTCGGCGTCGAACAGCCCGTCGACGGAGAAGTACCGCTCGCCGGTGTCGTAACAGAACGTGAGCACGGTGGCCCCGTCGGCGATGTCCGGCAGCTTCTGCGCGACGGCGGCGAGCGATGCGCCCGACGACGGCCCGACGAAGATCGCCTCCTCGCGTGCGCACCGAACGGCGTACGCGTAGGCGTCCTCTTCGCTGACCGAGATGGTCCCGTCGAGCGTGGCGGTGTTCAGGTTCCCCGGGACGAACCCGGCGCCGATCCCCTGCAGCCGGTGGGGGCTCGGGTCGCCGCCGCTGATGACCGGGGACTTCGCGGGCTCGACGGCGAACGTCTGCATGTCCGGGAACCGCACCTTGAGCACCTCGCTGACCCCGGTGATGTGCCCGCCGGTCCCGACGCCGGTGATGAGGACGTCGATGCCCTCGGGGAAGTCGGTCAGGATCTCCTGTGCGGTGGTGTCGCGGTGCACCTGCGGGTTCGCCGCGTTCTCGAACTGCTGCGGGATCCACCCGCCCTCGATCTCGTCTGCCAGCTCGCCGGCGCGCGCGATCGCGGCCTTCATCCCGCCCTCGCGCGGCGTGAGCTCGAGCTGCGCGCCGTAGGCGGCCATGAGCCGCCGCCGCTCCAGCGACATCGACTCGGGCATCACGAGGATGAGCCGGTAGCCGCGCACGGCGGCGACCATCGCCAGGCCGATCCCGGTGTTCCCCGAGGTCGGCTCGATGATCGTGCTCTTGCCGGGCGTGAGGATCCCGCGCTGCTCGGCGTCGTCGATCATCGACAGGCCGATGCGGTCCTTGATGGAGCCGCCCGGGTTCGCCCGCTCGGCCTTCATCCACACCGTGACGCCGGGACGGTCGGCGTACAGGCGGTTCAGGCGGATGTGGGGCGTGTCCCCGATCGTTGCGAGGATGTTCTCGGCCTTCACGGTGCCTCCCGGTCTAGATGTTGAAGTCGAGGAGCTCGTCGGCGGTCTGGACCGCCGACTCGACGCGTGCGGTGGGCGTCACGACGGAGTGCGCCGGCACGCTCTTGGTGAGCCAGACGTTGCCGCCGATGCGGCTGCCCTCGCCGATGACGGTGTCGCCGCCGAGGATCGTCGCGTTCGCGTAGATGACGACGTCGTCGCCGATCGTGGGGTGGCGCTTCGTCTTCGCGAAGCGCTTCTCGACGCTGAGCGCCCCGAGCGTGACGCCCTGGTAGAGCTTCACCCGGTCGCCGAGGATCGCGGTCTCGCCGATGACGATGCCGGTGCCGTGGTCGATCGCGAGCGACGCGCCGATCGTCGCCCCGGGGTGGATGTCGATGCCGGTGTCGCGGTGGGCGATCTCGGTGAGCACCCGCGGGACGAGTGGCACCTCGCAGCCCTGCAGCTGGTGGGCGAGGCGGTAGACCGCGGTCGCGTAGAAGCCGGGGTAGGCGAGGATGACCTCGTCGACGGAGTGCGCGGCGGGGTCGCCGTCGCAGATCGCCTGGGCGTCGACGAGGAGCGTCTCCCGGATGGCCGGGAGGTTGCGGAAGAACCGGGCGACGACGTCGTCGGGGTCGGCGCAGTGGGCCTCGGGGAGCCGCAGCGCGTGGGTGAGCAGGCTGCGCAGGGCGGCCAGTTCGTCGGCGACGTCGCCGGCCTTGCCGCCCACCTCGGCGGCGAAGTGGGGAAACAGGAACTCGAGCGCCTGGTGGATGACCTGCTCGCCGACGACGCGCAACTTGGGCGGGAGCGCATACTCCTCACGCTCGCGAGCGAGCTGGTTGAGGAACATCGTGGTGGGGTCGCCCTCGGGGGCGGAGGCCATGGAGGGCACAGTACTTGCTGGCAGCACGGGCCATGCGTGCACCGGGGTCTGACTACGGACGAGATGTACGGGCGCCCCCGCTGGGAGCGGGACGTCCGCCGACGTACCGTCGATGAATGTCCCGCTTCGCGTTGGTGCTCGTCGCTGTCGTCGCCGTGTTCGGTGCCATGAGCGCGCCGTCCGCGCACGCGCTCTCCCCGCTCCTGTCCTTCGGCGAGTTCGGCCCCAGCCCCGGCCAGTTCGACCACCCGCTCGGTGTGAGCGTTGCCGATGGGGGAGTTCGCGATGGCGCTGGCTCCGCCCTCCGGCGCGAAGGCGTTTGCGTATCCGCTGGGGATCGCGACGGACGCGTTGTGCCGCGTGTACGTGGTGGAGCGCGACGTGCCTCGCGTGCGCGTGTACGGATGGACCCACGCGCCCTTCTGCCGTGCGTTGCCCGCGGCGGGCGCCGGCGTGGCTCCACCGGCCGTGCCGACGGGGGACAAGGTGCCGCCCGCAGTGGCGGTCGTGTGGCCTTCGGCGGTGAAGCTCCTGCGCGCCTCGACGGTGCGGATGAAGGTGCGGTGCCCGTTCGAGCGCTGCCGGATCACGTCGTTCGGCAAGGTGCGCGTGGCGGGGAAGGTGCGGTGGTGGATGCAGATCACGCGCTCGTTCTCGCTGAAGGCCGGCGAGCAGGGAACGGTGACGCTGCGCTTCCGCAAGGCGAGCGACCTGCGGGCGGTACGGCGGCTGCTGCGGCGGGGCGGGCGGCCGAAGCTGGAGCTGGTGGTGTCGGCGAGTGATGCGAAGGGGAACTTCGCGCGGAAGCGGACGGTGGTGACGCTTCGGTGAGCGCGGGCGGTGTCAGCCGGCGGTGACGTCCAAGAGCCGGCCGTCGGCCTCCGCCGCGGCGGCCAGACCACGGTCGGCGGTGAGGATCTGACGATCGAGCATTCGCGCGACTGCGACGTATGCGGCGTCGTAGGCGCTGAGTTGGTCACGCATTCCCCAGATCTCTCGGGTGAGCGGCGCGACCGGGTGGCGCAAAGTCCGGAGCGACATCAGGAGGTCGAGCGCCCGGTCGGCCCGCTCGTCACTCAGCGCGCTGCGGAGGCGAAGACCGCGGATCGCGGAGATGGCTTCCACGTGAAAGTGCTCGGGAACGTCCACCTCGGGTACATCGGCGAGTGCGGCGCGTATTGCGGCGGCGGTCGGCGCGCCGGACAGCAGATCGACGATGGCGCTGGCGTCGGCGACGACGCGCGTCATCGACGGCGTTCAGCTGCGATCACGTCCGCCGCCGGCGGTGGCGTGTGCTCCTGCGGCGGCAGCGCGGCGACGCGGTTGAGCCACTCCTGCATCGTGGGTCGATCTGCCGCGACGCGCAGTTCGTCAAGGACGTAGTCAGAGAGGGACTGCCCCCGGGCCGCCGCGCGCGCCTTCAGGCGGCGATGGAAGTCCTCGGGCACGTTGCGGACCTGGAGTGTCGCCATGTGCTCAGGGTATCTGCATGCAGATTGCATGTCGACGTTGGGTGTGGGAGCGGCGATGTCAAGCAGTACCGTCGCGTTCGTGGAACTCCGCCAGCTCCGCTACCTCGTCGCCGTCGCCAAGCAGGGGCACATCACCCGCGCGGCGGATGACGTCCACGTCACGCAGTCGGCGCTGAGCCAGCAGATCCGCCGGCTCGAGGCCGAGCTCGGGATCGAGCTGCTGCACCGCACGCCGACCGGCGTCTCCCTGACTCCGGCGGGTGTCGATCTCGTGCGGCGCGCGGAGGTCGTCCTCGGCGAGGGGGCTGCGGCGGAGGCCGAGGTGCTCGCCCACCGCTCGGTCGTCCGGGGGCTCGTGCGGGTGGCGGCGACGGCCGCGGCCGCACCGGTCGTGGCGCTCGCGCTGGCGGGCTTTCACCGCGAGCGGCCGGACGTGCGGCTCGTGATGCGCCAGGCGTCGGCGGTCGAGTTGCCCGGGCTGGTGTCGCGCGGGACGGTGGACGTGGCGGTCGGCGACCCGCGCGCCGATGACGTCGGCGCCGCCGCGGGCGTGGTGTTCGCGCCGCGGGCCGCCGAACCGCTGGTGCTGCTCGGCGCGACCGGCGGGGTGGAAGCGCTGCGGTCCACGCCCGTCGTGCTGCCCGAGGAGGGCTCGGCGCTGCGCGACACGATCATCGCCGCGTGCGAGGAGCTGGGGTTCGGCCCGCTGGCGCTGCTCGAGGCGTCGGACCCCACCACGGTGCTCGCGCTGGTCGACCAGGGCCTGGGCTGCGCGGTCGTTCCGTCGTCGTGGCGGGAGGGCGGCGAGCCGCTCCCCGCGCTGTCGCACACGGTGCTCGTGCTGAGCGCGGAGAGCGGGGGAACGCCGGCGTCGGCGCTCCTACGCGAGCGCCTGCTCGAGGTCTGAGACGAACCGCTTCTTCGGGCGCGCGCCGACGAGCTTGCCGACCGGTTCACCGTGGCGGAACACGATGAACGTCGGCATGGAGAGCACGTCGTAGCGGGCGGCGATGTCGGGGTGCGCGTCGACGTCGAGCTCGGTGAAGCGGATGTCGTCGCGTTCGCCGGCGAGCTCGTTGAGGATCGGCTTCATCGCGCGGCACGGCGGGCACCAGGCGGCGGTGAAGTCGACGACGACCGGGATCTCGGATTCCAGGACGTTGGCGGTGAAGGTATCGGGTGTGAGGGTGGTGGTCATGCCGTTCAGGGTCCCGCGGGTGGGATGCGGTCTCCAGTTGAATGGCTACTGGGATCGATCAGTGCGGCGCGCGAACATCCACGATCCCGTCGAGCAGGCGGAAGTCCTTGGTGTTGTGCGTCAGCAGCGGCACGCCCTGCACGTTCGCGGTCGCTGCGATGGCCAGGTCGACGCTGCGCTTGCGCGCCTTGCCGCCGCGCGCTGCGACGGCCGCCGCCAGCCGACCCCATTCGCGGCTCACCTCGGCATCGATCGGCAGCGGGTCGAAGGTCGATTCGACGACCCCGAGGCGCTGCACGCGGCGTGCGCGCTCGTCGTCGTCGGTGGCGACGAGGACGCCGAAGTGCAGCTCGGCGATGGAGGCCGCGCTGATGGCCGCCTCGATATCCCCCGGAGATGTGTCGGCGATGAGCACCGACGTGTCGAGGAGCGCTCTCACCGTGCGAACGGGTCGGTGAGCGTGGCGTCGATGCGCTCCAGGTCATCGGCCAGCGTGAGGGGGGCGGGGGTCGCCCATACGCGCTGGAGGTCGAGGCCCGACACCCAGTGGCGGCTGCGGATCGGGCCGAGCTCGGCGGCTGGGCGACCCGCCACGGTCACGGTGAAGCGCTCGCCCTCTTCAGCACGGCGGAGGATCTCCCCCACCTGGTTACGCAGCGTCTTCTGCGGGATCGTCGTCACCCTGCGGCACGGTAGCACTAGTGCTACCGCGTCGTGAGGGCGCCGTGCCGCCGGCTCCCGGTGGTGCCGTTCCACATTGACGCTGCCCACCCACGCCCGGTACTCCTTCTCCATGAGCCCGCAGACCGAAGCGCACGTGGGCGTCGCTCCCAACGGGGAGCCGCGCCGCCTGGAGACCGCCGAGGATCGGTGGGGGCGGATGCCGGTCATCGTCACCGGCGACGACTATCTGCAGTCGGTCCGCGACCGCGGCACGACGCTGTACATGTTCGGCGAGAGGATCGAGGAGCCGGCCGACCACCCGATCATCCAGCCGTCGATCAACGCGCTGAAGGCGACGTACGACCTCGCGATCGACGAGCCCGAGCTCGCGACCGCGTACTCGCCGATCATCGACGCGCGGGTCAACCGCTTCCTGCACGTCGCCGAGTCGCCGCAGGACCTCATGGACAAGCACGCGATGCAGCGCCGGCTCGGGCAGCTCACCGGCACCTGCTTCCAGCGGTGCACGGGCCTGGACACGATCAGCGTGCTGCACTCGGCCACGTACGACGTCGACGCCAAGCACGGCACGTCGTACCACCAGCGCTACCTGCGGTTCCTCGCCGAGGCGCAGCGCCACAACATCCTCATCGCCGTCGGCATGACCGACCCGAAGGGCGACCGCGGCAAGCCGCCCCACCAGCAGGCCGACCCGGACCTCTTCCTCCACGTCTCCGGCCGCAACGAGCACGGCGTGTTCCTGCGAGGCGCCAAGGCGCACATGACGGGCGGCTGGAACCAGCACTGGATCTGCGTGGTCCCGACGATGAACCTCGGCGAGGCCGACAAGGACTACGCCGTCGTTGGCATCGTCCCCGCGGACGCCGAGGGCATCACCTACGTGTACGGCCGCCAGGCGTCAGACACCCGCGCGCTGGAGCCGGGCACGATCGACAAGGGCAACGCGAAGTTCGGCGGCCAGGAGGTGCTCGTCCACTTCGACGACGTCTTCGTCCCTTGGGAGCACGTGATGCTCGACGGCGAGACGGAGTTCGCGCAGCTGCTCGTCTCGCGCTTCACCGCCTACCACCGCGCGAGCTACGTCTGCAAGACGGGCCTGGGGGACGTGCTGACCGGCGCGGCGGCCGAGATCGTCGACATGAACGGCGTACCCGGGGCGGCGCACATCCGCGACAAGCTCGTGGAGATGGTGCACCTCAACGAGACGATCTACTCGTCGTCGATCGCTTCCGCTGCGCGGGCGACGCAGCTGGACTCGGGCATCTGGATGAACGACGAGATGCTGTCGAACGTCTGCAAGCACAACGTCACGCGGTTCCCGTACGAGATCGCACGGCTGGCGCAGGACCTCGCGGGCGGGATCGTCGCGACGATGCCGAGCGAGGCGGACCTGCGCTCGGAGGAGGTCGGGCCGCTGCTGGAGCGGATGCTCGCCGGGCGGGAGGACGTGCCGACGGAGGACCGGATGCGGATCATCCGGTTGATCGAGAACCTGACGCTGGGGCGCAACGCCGTCGGGTATCTGACGGAGTCGCTGCATGGGGCGGGGTCGCCGCAGGGGCAGCGGATTCAGATCTGGCGGGGGATGGATGTGGAGCTGAAGAAGGTGCTGGCGAGGAAGCTGGCGGGGATCGAGGAGTCGCCGACCTAGGGTCCGAGGAGCTGCGCAACGCCGCCCGTGTCCGGGACCACGTGGTGCAGCCCCGGCACCGCGGCGAAGGCGCGGTCAGCGGAGACGACGGCGTCGGCACCGCTCTCGAGGGCGAGCGCGCACAGCACGGCGTCGAAGGCGCCGAGCGCGTCGTGGCGCTCGAACAGCGTGAGGCCGGCGAGCAGGTGCTGGCGCTGGACGGTCACGAGCGGATCGAGCAGCTCCGCGTAGTCGGTGGCGGTGCGGGCGGCGTCGCGCCGGTCGGTGCGTCGTGCGCGCACGTGGGCGAACTCCTGGATGACTTCCGGCGTGGTCGTCGCGTCGATCCGGCCGTCGCTGATGGCTTCGATGAGGGTGCGGCAGGGGTCGCGCAGCGCGTGGTCGCGGCCGAGCGCGTACACCAGCACCGTGGTGTCGAGAACGATCATCGCGCGCGGTCGCGCGCGGCATCGAGCTCCGCACGCAGGTCCGCCGGATCGGCGGGCACCGGCATGGGGTCGGCCGACAAGAGGCGCCGGCCTGCCGCGGCACGACGGGACGACGGGTCGCTGAGTCCCCGGTCGATGGCCTCACGCACGATGGCTCCGATCGATGTGCCGCGCTCCTGTGCGAGCGCCTCCAGGCGGGCGTATCGCTCGGCGTCGACGAGGACTTGGAGCCGACGGTCCAACATGTGCATACAGTAGCAGGCTCATGTCTGCGAGATCCGCTCGAGGTACGCGTTCCCGACCTCACCGTGGACGCCGCGGAGCTCTCTCAGCGTCGTGTCGAACTGCTCCTGGGACCCAAGCGTCTCCCACCCCACGAAAGCGTCGGAGATTGCGGTGTTCGGATTGATCTCGTCGTAGGTGCCGAATCCGACGTAGCCGAAGGTCGTGCCGTCTTCGGCGATGTGGAGGTACCGGCGCGTGACGTGGTGCTTGTAGGCGTGGGCCACGCGGTCATCCTCGAGTTGGATCTGGTTCATCCACATGAAGAAGCCCGTGAGGTGCTCGCCGATGAGGTCGAGCAACGGCTGCCAGTTGGGCTCGTCGCTGGGGTCGGAGGTGCCGTGGATGACGTGATTGCGCATGCCGGGTAGCCTCGGCGGAGATGCGTTGTCAGACAACGCGCAAACGTGACGATCCAGCGCGCGTTCTGTGCTGGCTCAACCCTCGCCGATGTGAAATGCGCGCCATCGGATGCTCGCGGTGATCCGGTGATCGTCCGCTGCACCGCGCGGCTGCTGAAACTGCTTGCGCCCGTCGACATCGCGGACGCTCCATCCGGGCCCGACGATTGGTACGCCAACCTCGTGTGGATCAACCGGCGCAAGTGCGTACTTCTCGTGCACGCCGAAACGCTGTTCCCGGTGTTTGTCGCTGACGTCCGCAAGCCGCAGCTCTCGCACTTCGGCCACTTCGTTGCGGGCACTGTCGCCACCGCCCTGGCCGACGAGGGCCTCCTGCCTGGCTGCCTCGGCCCGCTGGATCCCACGCACGTGCAGGTCGCGCGGACCGCCAGTCGGAGCGTGCTCGGGTTCATGAACGACATGGTCTTCCTGTCCGAGCACATGGCAGCGCAGGCCGGGGGTGTGACCCGCCTCGACATCGAAGAGCTCAACGCGTTCCTGCGGCGCACTCCGTATAACCGCGGCGGGTACATCCGCCCGCGCGATGCCGTCCGGCAGCGATGACGTTTCGGTGGCTTTGCGGGGACGGTCGGGACGCGGCTACGCAGCGCGCCGCAGAAGATCTCTGACGACGTCCGTGAGGGAGACGCCAGCTCGCTCGGCCCGTTCCTGCAACCGCGCGAGGGTGCCGCTGTCGACGGGTACCTCGATATGCACGCTGACGTCGTCGCGCGGCGGGAGGCGCCCGCCGGCATCCGGCCGATCAGCGAGAAGCCGATCGATGTCGTCGCTGGTCGGTTCAGGGATCACGTCGCTCATCATCCTCCTCTAGCCACGCCGATGGAAGGCATCGATCTGTCGCGCGGACGCGTCCCAACCCGTCATGACATGCCACCGGGTCGGGCTGTCCACATCCGGTTGCAGAATCAGCGTGAGGAACCGCGCCCCGTTTGTCATTCCGATCGCAACGATGCTTCCCCGGACCCGCGGCAGCGGGTTCGGGACCACGAGCGGACCGTTACTGATGACCTCACGGACATCTCGCTCGCTGATGCGTCGATCGGTCAGCTTCTCCGCCGCGAGGTGGTTGATCACCAGTTCGAGGATCAGCACGAGCGGGGGTTACCGGCTCGTGGTTCGGCGGAAGGCATCCCACGAGGATGTGCGTGCGGGCGTGCGCGAACAAGACGACTTGCGCGCGCAGGTGTTGCAGGTTCGACACGCGTCTGCCCCGCGGCGCCAGGTCTGAGTCGGAGCGGAGCGGGGGCGGCGAAGCCCGGGTACGACGATCGTCCCCTACGAGGCGTTGTGAACCTGGTCGGCGACCGGCAGCTCCGCCACGATCGTGCGGGCGACGCTGTCGACCGGCAACGGCCGGGTCACGCTCCGCTCGGACAGCTGCTCGCGGGCGCGCCGGACTCCGAATGGGCGCGCGCCCAGCGTGCGCCGACCCGGCTGTTCGACGTCGGGTGCTGGCCCGGCGACACGATCGTGGCCAGCGCCCAGACGTGGTGGACGGCCTGGCACGGCGAAAGCGAGAACACGTATCCGCTGCGGGTCCCGACGCCGATCCTCACGATCCCTGCCGGCCTGGCGAGGTGGACGGCACCGGACGAGACGCAGTGGACGATCAAGCTTGTCCGGGTCGAGGCGCCGGGCGACGAGGTGTTCGTGCCGGCACCCCGGGCCTAGCCTGATCCCGCCGACGGGGTGACGATCTGAACCCCCAGCGCGGCGGCCGCGCGCGCCAGCCGGACGTCGGTCGTCGCGAGCGGCTCACCCAAGCGTTGAGCGAGCACGACGTAGAGCGCATCGTCGAAGGTGATCGTGTGCCGATGTTCGAGCGCGTCGGAGAGCAGCGGGAGCGTCGGGTAGAGGTCCAGCCCGAGGGCGTGCGTCGTTCCGAGCGCGCGGCGGGCGTCAGCTTCGGGGAGTCGCTCGGCGAGGAGCTGGCGGCGCAGGTACCGGCCGATCTCGACTCCGATGCAGTCCGGGGCGGCGAGGCGTTCGGCCTCCGCCATCCACCGTCGCCAGGGTCGCCCCGCCGGCAGCCCCACGACGACGTCGATGAGCAGCGATGCGTCGACGACGCTCACGCGGCGCGATCTCGCGCGCGCCGGACGTCCTTGGCTGCGCTCGCGCCGAGTTCGGCGGGGGCGTCGTGTTCGAAGCGTGCCATGAGCTCTTCAGGTGACGGCCGATTCGCAGCGCGCTCGAGTTCCCCGCGGACGTAGTCGCTGAGGGTTTGGCCGCGCAGCGCGGCCCGCGCCTTCAGCGCACGGTGTACATGCTCGGGAACGTTCTTGACCTGAATCATGCGCGACATGCCCAAAGCATGTTAACAGCCGATAGGAAGGCTGAGTCGACGATCGGCAGATCCGTCAACGAGGCCGCTGAGGCACGCGTGCGCAAGCGCCTCCTCGGCGAGCGCCACAGCCTGGCGCTCAAGCGCGAGCGCTTCCTCGTCTTCGCTGCAAGCTTCCGCCATCTCGAGCTGCGCCCAGACGTCCTCGGCCTCGCTCACGACGTCCGCCAGCGCGAAGCGGTGACGTTCACGGTCGTGGGCCGGCTCGGCCAGGTCGATCGTCACGCCGAACGTCTCGGAGGTCCACCACGGGCCACCGACCGTCGGCCACCGGGGCTCACACCACGTCGCGAGTCGCCGCAGGATCTGTAGCGCGGCGAGGGATGCGGCACCCGGCTCGGTCGAGCGGCGGGCGCCGCGCAGCCTCAGCCAGGCGTCGGCGACCTCTCCTGATGTGGTGGCGGGCAGGACCGGACGGGCCGCGACCTCCGCGGTCCGGAAGGCACCGGCGTACAGTGTGGCCAGGGCCGCCCGGCACTCGGCAGCGTCGCTGTCGTCGAGCTGCCCCGACGCGAGGCTGGCCTGCAGCCCAGTGCGCGCGGCACCGAGCAGGCGCCGCAGGCGCCGCAGCCGATCGATGCGCGGGCACTGCCCCACCTGCCACGCCGCGCCGACCGACAGCAGGAACTGCAGGCGCGGGGGAGGGTCCTCGTACGCCGGCTCGACGAGCCACTCGGTGGAGATCGCGATGAGGTACGGGCGGTCGGTGGCGACGCCGATGCGGAGGTACAGCTCGACCTCGAGCTCGGCGAAGCCGTCGACGGTCGGGTGCGCGAGCTCGCTGTAGCCGGCGAGGACGTCGAGGACCTCGTCGTGCCCGTCCGCCGCCATGCGGGCGAACGCCCAGTCGCGGAGCGCCTGGATGTCGTCGGGGGTGAGCAGCTCGGGCGGCGGGGCATCGGTGTGGGGCATGGGATGGATGGTGCGCCCCGAATCGGGGGAACAGCCCGAAGTGCGCAGACTTGTCACACCTTGGTGGGATAGGCTCCGCTGGGGTGCGCAGCGCCGCGCGCTTCACCGACTCGCGTGCACGGCTTCGTCGCTCCCACCGACCACGGCTGGTACCAGTACTTCCTGGCCCGCCAGCCCGTGGACGAGGTCAACTTCTGGCGACCCGGGGGCGGTCCGTTCCGCGCGCTGCAGCCAGGCGGGCCGTTCTTCTTCAAGCTCAAGGCGCCACATGACGGCATCGGCGGGTTCGGGCTGTTCGCGCGCTTTGCTCGGCTGCCGCTATGGCGCGCCTGGGAGGTGTTCGGCACCGACAACGGCGTGTCCGACGAGCGGGCGTTTCGTGCGCGGCTCGCACGGCTGTCGTCCGATCGCGGAGCGCGGCTGCACGCTGACACGCAGATCGGGTGCATCTCGATCGCCGCGCCGGTGTTCTTCCCGCCCGACGAGTGGGTCGCCATCCCCGCGGACTGGAAGCGCAACATCGTCAGCGGCCGGACGTACGACCTCTCCCACGGGGAGGGAGCGCGGCTCTGGCGCGACTGCTTGGACCGGGCTGCCGCCGCGCGGGTCGAATGGGCGGTGCAGGCGCAGGACGACGCACGGCGCGGCGCTCCGACCCTGATCAGGCCGCGTCTCGGGCAGGGCGCGTTTCGCATCGCGGTCATGGACGCGTACGGCGGCGCCTGCGCGGTGACGACCGAGCATTCGCTGCCGGTGCTCGAAGCCGCGCACATCAGGCCCTTCGCCGACGGCGGCGAGCACGCCGTCGCCAACGGCCTGCCGCTCCGGCGCGACCTGCACCGCCTGTTCGACCTCGGCTACGTCACCGTTCGGCCCGACCTGCGGTTCGCCGTCAGCGGCGCCCTGCACGACGAGTACGAGAACGGGCGCGCGTACTACGCGATGGACGGCCGGCGCATCGAGCTGCCACACGACCCGGACGCCCGACCGGATGCCGACGCGCTGGCCTGGCACGCCGAGACGGTGTTCCGTGGCTGAGCCGGGTGTCCGCGACGAGCTGCTGACCCGCCGGCTCGCCCGCGAGCTTGAGCGACTCGAAGACGGGCGGGTGCTCCGCGAGGCGCTCGACGACGCCGAGGCGCCCGGCCGGCTCGCGCGGCACCTCGCCCGCGCGATCGAGCGGCTGCTCGCAGGCAGCTCTGAGCAAGTCGGCCAGCTCGCCGCGCAGCTCAACGCGCTGCTCGCGGCGGCGAAGGCCGACGAGGGCGACGGGGTCGTGACGCCCCCCGAGATCCTCACGGAAATCCTCGCCGCGCCCGGCGCAGCACGGGCGCCGCGTCCGAAGACGGCGTTCTCCGTCAGCGACCTGCTCGTCAACGCCGAAGGGCAGCCGAACATCGGGGCCGAGCTGCGCCACGAGCTGGCGAGCGCCGCGCGCGTCGACCTCATCTGCGCGTTCGTCATCTGGACAGTGGTGAACGCGATCCGCGAACCGCTGCGCGGCGTCATCGACCGCGGCGGGACGGTCCGCGTCATCACCACGACCTACATGGGCGCGACGCAGCGCCGCGCCGTTGACGAACTGGTCCGGCTGGGCGCCGACGTGCGCGTCGCTTTCGACGCGCGCACCACCAAGCTGCACGCCAAGGCATGGCTCATGGAACGCCCCGCGGGAATGACGACGGCGTTCGTCGGCTCGTCGAACCTTTCCCACACCGCGCTGTTCGACGGGCTTGAGTGGAACGTCCGGGTCGCGCAGGCAGACGCGCCGCACATCATCGACCGGGTCCGGATGATGTTCGACGCGCACTGGGAGTCCGGGCAGTTTGAGGACTATGACCCCGCGGCGCGCGGCGACGAGCTCGACCGGGCGCTCGGAACGCACGGGGATCGTGACGAGGGCATCTCCTTCGCCGGCCTGGAGGTCAAGCCGTGGCCGTATCAAGAGCGGATGCTCGACGAGCTCGCGATCGAGCGTCACCGCCACGGACGGCATCGCAACCTCGTCGTCGCCGCAACCGGCACCGGCAAGACAGTGCTCGCCGCGCTGGACTACCGGCGGCTGTGCGCGCAGGACGGCGGCACGCCGCGCTCACTGCTCTTCGTCGCGCACCGGGACGAGATCCTGCAACAGGCTCGCAGCACCTTTCGGCACGTCATGCGGGACGGGTCGTTCGGCGAGATCCACGGGGGCGGGCAGGCCGCGGCCGGCCGGCACGTCTTCGCCATGATCCAGTCGCTGCGCCCGGACACGATCGCCGAGTTCGCACCCGACGCGTTCGACGTCGTCATCGTCGACGAGTTCCATCACGCTGCGGCGCCGACATACCGTGCGCTGCTCGACCACCTCCGGCCGGGCGAGCTGCTCGGCCTGACCGCCACGCCAGAGCGCATGGACGGGCAGGACGTGACCGAGTGGTTCGGCGGGCGTATCGCCGTTGAGCTGCGGCTGTGGGAAGCCATCGACCGCGGTCACCTCGTCCCCTTCCAGTACTTCGGCGTCGCCGACGACGTCGACCTGTCCTCTCTGACCTGGCGGCGTGGCGGCTATCTCGTGAGCGAGCTCGAGCGGATCTACACCGGCGACGACGCCCGCGTCGCCAAGGTGCTCGAAGCGGTCCGGCGGATCGTGCTCGATCCCCAGCGGATGCGGGCGCTCGGGTTCTGCGTCTCCGTTGATCACGCCCGCTACATGGCGCGGACGTTCAACCAGGCCGGCCTGGCGTCGGCGTCGATCGATGGCACGACGCCCCGAGACGAGCGCGCCGGCATCCTGCGCCGGCTTGCCCAGGGTGAGCTCCGGGTGGTGTTCAGCGTCGATGTGCTCGGCGAGGGTGTCGACGTCCCCGCCGTCGACACCGTGCTGCTCCTGCGCCCGACGCAGAGCGCCACCGTCCTCACCCAGCAGATCGGCCGTGGCCTGCGGCACGCCGACGGCAAGGCGAGCCTCACCGTCATCGACCTCATCGGCCAGCAGCACCGCCGGTTCCGCTTCGAGGACCGTCTGCGCGCACTGGTCGACGTCCGCCGGGGCGCGGTGCAGCGCCAGGTCGAGGACGACTTCCCGTTCCTGCCCAGCGGCTGCCACATCGAGCTGGACCGCGTCAGCCGCGAGATCATTCTCGACAACCTGCGCGAAGGCGCCCGCCTCAGTCGCTGGTCGCGACTGGTCGAGGAGCTACACGCCATGGCGGCCGACATCACGCTCGACGACTTCCTCGCCGAGACCGGCCGCGCCCCGCGCGCGGTCTATGCCGCGAACGGCCGGTCGTGGACCGCGCTGTGCCGGGACGCCGGGCGAGCAGTCCCGGCCGCCCCGCGAGGTGGCGCCGACGAGGAGGAGGCACTCCTGCGCGCAGTTCGCCGATGGCTGCACGTCGACGACCCCGAGCGCGTCGACTTCTACGGCGAGCTGCTCGCTGGCGGCCGGGCGCCGAGGGCCCGCGCGATGAACGTCCGGCAACAGCGCCTGGCGACGATGCTTCTCTGGGGCCTGTTCGGCCTCAAGCGGCCGTTCGGTGACCTCGATGCCGGCCTGCGCGCGCTCTGGCGCCACCAAGCCGTCGTCGAGGAACTGCGCGAGCTGCTCGCCGCTCTGGACGCGCGCAGCGAGACCCTGCCGGCGCCCTCGTCGCTGGATCCGGCGACTCCGCTCGCCGTCCACGCGCGGTACAGCCAGCCGGAGATCCTCGCCGCCTACGGGCTCGGGACTCCTGATCGTCCCCCGGTCCCGTCACGTGAGGGGGTCAGGTACATCGAGCCCGCCAAGACGGACGTGCTCTTCGTCACGCTGCACAAGGCTGAGCGCGAGTACAGCCCGACGACGATGTACCGCGACTACGCCGTCTCGCGCGAGCGCTTCCACTGGGAGTCGCAGTCGATCCAGTCGCAGACGTCGCCGAGCGTGCGCCGCTACATCGAGCACGCGGTGCGCGGCACGCACGTCCACTTGTTCCTGCGCGAGCGCAAGGCCGAGCACGGGGTCGCGTCCCCCTACCTCTTCGCCGGGCCGCTCGCCTACGAGCAGCATGAGGGCGACCGGCCGGTCGCGTTCACGTGGCGGCTGCAGCACGCACTGCCGGAGGTGGTGTTCGAGGCGGCGCGCAGCGTGGCGGTGTGAGACACCACGTGGTCCAGCCGTCCGCCGCCTCGTCAGCGAGGGTACGAATGCGAGTACGTGGTCGTCGTGAAGCTGCCGAACTTCCCCCGGACCTTGAAGCGATCTCCGGGAACGTCGCCGGTGAACGCCGCCCAAACCCACAGCACGACGAGCACGAGCGCAATGAGGGCGCCGATGCGGCGGAGACCTATCTGCGTCAGGAGGATGAGGACCTCGGCGGGGCGAAGGCGGTTCGGAGTGTTCATGCCCCCTGTAGGGAGCGAGCGCATCCAGTTCGCCCCCCTCGGCGCCGCGTTTCCCGCCCCGCTTCGCTACAAGCGCTGCGCCAGCCCGCTCGCCCGCCCGGCCGACCGCCCCACCGCCGCCCGCACCGCCGCCTCATCCCCGACCAACACCACCCGCTCCCGCGCCCGCGTCACCGCCGTATACAGCAGCTCCCGCGTGAGCATCGCCGACCCCGCATCCGGCAGCACCACCGCCACCGTCCCGAACTGCGAGCCCTGCGACTTGTGGATCGTCATCGCGTAGACCGTGTCCACCGCGCCCAGCCGCGTCGGGGCGAAGCGCACCGGCTCGCCGCCACGCTCGAACGCCGCCTCCACCCGGTCATCCCCTACCGCGATCACCACACCGGTGTCGCCGTTGTAGAGCTTCAACCCGTAGTCGTTCTCGGTCACCAGGAGCGGCCGGCCGACGTACCACTCGGCGCCCGGGTCGAAGCCCGGCACGCCCTCGGCCAGCCACCGCTCCAGCTCCCACATCCACGTCATCGCGCCGTGGGGACCCCGACGGTGCGCGCACAAGAGCCGGAAGCTCTCGAGTGCCGCCAGGGCGCCGCCCGCGTCGCCCTCCCGAGCAGACGTGACGACATCCGCCGCCGACGCCACCGCGATCGCTCGCACCTCGTCGAGCTCGTCGGCAGCAGCGCCAGCCGCGTCGACCTCAACCCACACCACATCCTCGAGGCCCGCGAGCAGCAGGTCGAGGACCGCGTCGTCATCACCCGCCGCGACCGCCGTCGCCAGCTCCGCGATCCCGCCCGCGAACCGGTGCACACGTTCCAGCACGACGACACCATCCGCCAGTACCGAACTCGCGACGATGTCCCCGAGCACTGCGCCCGCCTCCACCGACGTCAGCTGCCCCGGGTCACCCACCAGCACGAGCCGCGACCCCGGCCGAACCGCCGCCACCAGCGACGCCATCATCGAGAGCGACACCATCGACGTCTCGTCGACGATCACCACGTCATGGGGGAGACGGTTCCCGCGCCCGTGGCGAAAGCGCGAGCGTGAGTCCGGGCGCCAGCCCAGCAGCCGGTGCAGTGTCTGCGCGCGCAGTCCGCCGACCGCCGCGCGCGCTTCCGCGGAAGCGTCCAACCCCGCCGCCTCCTCGTGCACCGCCTCCTCCAACCGCGCCGCCGCCTTGCCCGTCGGCGCCGCCAGTGCGATGAGCCCGGCGCCCTGCTCGAACAGCAGCGCCGCGATCCGCGCGACCGTCGTCGTCTTGCCCGTACCCGGCCCGCCGGCCACCACCGAGAGCTGCCGCCGCACCGCTACCTCGCCGGCTCGCGCCTGCACCGGATCGGTGAACAGGCGCGCGAGCCCGTCGGCCAGCGCCGCCTCGTCGATGGACGGCACCGCTGCGTTGCGCGCGCGCAGGTCCGCGGCCAGCTCGCCCTCCTGCACCCAGTAACGCTCGAGATACAGCGCCGAGTCGACGAGCCGCAGCGGTCCCTCCTCCGCGACCAGCGGACTCGCGCCCACCGCCGCGATCCATGCGTCGGCCGCAGGCCACGGTAGCCCGGCCACGTCCACGCCCGACTCCGGCTCCACCGTGATCGTCGAGACCACCGACGACAGGTCCGCGAACACGTGCCCGAACCGCGGCGCGCGCACCGCCAGTGCGGCCGCGAGCAGCACGGACTCCGACTCCTCGCCCACGAGCGCGCCGAACCGCAGCGCCGCGTGGACGTCCGACGTCCCGAGCACGCCCGCGGCGTTGAACTCCGCGAGCAGCCCATCGGAGACGCCCACCGCGCGCTGCCAGTCGAAGAGGTCCTCGGTCATGCGCCCTCGTCCAGCAGGTCACTCAACGCCACGACCAGTTCCCCCGGCGCCTTCCACGAGAACACGCCTGCCGCGGGCATCCCGCGCACGAACAGATAGAAGATCCCCGCCAACGACCGGTCCGGGTCGTAGTCCGCCACCCGCCACCGCAGGTACCGGTGCAGCGCCACCGTGTAGAGCAGACCCTGCAGCGCGTAGTGCGCGCGGCGCATCTCCTCGGCGACCGCCGCCGGCCGGTAGTCCCACAGTGTCAGCGGCTCGTCGACCGCGCCGAGGCGGTTCGTCTTGTAGTCGACGATGCCGTACCGCCCGTCGGGGGTGCGGAACGTCAGGTCGATCGAGCCCGTCAGAAAGCCGCGGAGCACCGGGCGCAGCAGCGGATCCTCGAGCCGATCCGCGTAGGCGAACAGCGGATCCTCGGGCGACAGGGACGAACGCAACAGCGCCCCGATCGTCCGCGGCGACGCCGCACCCGCCAGCGGCAGCTCGAACCCCAGCTCGTCCAGCCGGTCGCCCGGGCCGACGGAGCGCAGCGCGAGCCCGTCGACGAGCGGGGCCCCCACGACTCCGGCCAACGCGGAAGCCAGCACGTCCGGGTCCCCGATCTCCACCCGCCTGTACGCCACCGCCTCGCGCACCGCCACGCCCATCGCCCCGAACAGATCCGGCGCGGTGAAGTCCACCGCCTCGAACACGTCGTGCACGAGCGTGCCGACCCGCACGCCGCCCGGAAGATCGGCCAGCGGAGACGGCACCCCCCGCAGCGCCTCAGCGGAATCCGGCTCCGCCACCACCACCGCCACCGACCGCTCGTCCTCGACCTCGTCACCCTCCGGCTCCGAGCCGAACGACTCGTGCGCGGGCGCGGTGATGTCGCTGTACGACGTCCGCCGCCACGTCCGGTCGATTCCCCGGCCGAACGACGCCGCCGCCAGCTCCCGCGACCCCCGGACGGCGCCGACCACTCAGCCAGCAGCCCCGCGCCCGGCGCCCGCTCGACGCTGATGCACCCGTCGCCGCCCAGCGCCGCGAAGCGGGCCATCGCCTCGTCGTCCGACGGCACCTCCTTCGGCCCGTCGGCCGGCACCGACCCGTCCTCCGCCCGCGAGAACACCAGCCGGGAGAGCGGCGAGTTGCGCGAGTCCCACGACCCCGCCCACCAGATCACCGCCTGGTGCCGCGCCCGGGTCAGCGCGACGTACGCCAGGCGCAGGTCCTCGCCGCGCTCCTCCGCCCGTTCGGCCTCCTGATGCGCGCGGTATGCGGCGTCCGACAGGCCCACGTCCAGCGTCCGCGCCCCGTCCTCGTCGTGGAAGAACACGGGCAGCGCATCGTCCGGGATCCACGACGGGTCCCACAGGAACGGGCAGTAGACGATCGGATACTCCAGGCCCTTCGAGCGGTGGATTGTCAGGACCTGCACCGCCTCGGCGTCGGACTCCAGCCGGCGGGCGCGCTCCTCGTCGCCCTCGGTCTTCGCCTCGAGGATCCGGCGGCGCAGCCACTGCGTCAGCGCCGCTGCGCCCAGGCCCTCCTCCATGGACGAGGCGTGCAGGAGCTGGCCGATATGCCGCAGGTCGGTCAGCACACGCTCGCCGCCGTCGAAGCCCAGCACCCGCGCGGGCAGCGACGACTCCACGGTCACCGCCTGGAGCAGCGCCGCGACCCCGTCGTCGCGCAGCACCTGCGCCCAGGCGTGCAGCTGGTCGTGGACGGTCTCCCACGCCGGGTCGTCCGCGCCCGCGACCTGCCCCGCCGACCAGCCGATGAACGGCGTGAGCGCCGCCGCGTGGACCCGGCCCACGGAGGAGGGACGCTCCAGCGCCTCAAGCAGCGCCAGCCAGTCGCGCGCCGCGTCGGTGCCGAACACGCTGCCCGCGCCGGCGATCACGGCAGGCACGCCGACGCGCCCCAGCTCCTCCTGCACGAGCGCGGCGTCCTGGTTGCGCCGCACGAGCACTGCGATGTCGCCGGGCTTGACCTTCCGCGGCTCGGCGCCGGCCGTGCCGCGCGTGATCTCGGGCTCGGCGTTCAGCAGCGCCGCGATGTCGCGCGCGCAGTCAGCGGCGATGCGCTCCCGGGCGGGCTGGGCCGACGCGAAGCCGCCGCGGGTCGTCCGGGCGGCGGTGCGGTCGAGCACCCGGATGCGCAGCGCGGCGTCGACGGGCGCGCCGTGTAGGCGGGTCGCCTCGTGGGTCGGGGTCGCGCGCGTGGAGCGGTAGTCGATGTCGGGGTGGCCGAGCTTCGCGTTGCCGAACAGCAGGTCGTAGGCGTCGAGCAGGCGCTGGTCGCTGCGCCAGTTCATGTCGAGCGTGCCGAGCGCCGAGGCCGACCGGGCCGCGTCGAGGTACGCGTAGACGTCGGCGCCGCGGAAAGCGTAGATCGCCTGCTTGGGGTCGCCGATGAGGATGAGCGTGCCGTCCGGGTGGTCGAACGCGCGCTGCATGATCTGCCACTGGACCGGGTCGGTGTCTTGGAACTCGTCGACGAGGACGACCCGGTAGCGCGCGCGCAGCCGGGCGGCCACCTGCTCGCCGCCGTCGCCGGTCAGCGCGTCGGCAAGACGGGTCAGCACGTCGTCGAACGTCATGAGGGAACCCAGGCGCTTGCGGCGTTCCAGCTCCCCGCGCGCGGCGTGCGCGAGCCGCACGCGCATCGCGGCGTCGGACTGCGGCGCGGCGGCCTCGGGGACGAGCCGCGTGCTCGGGTGCTCGATCGCCGCCCGGGCGACCGCCATCGCCTCGCTGCGGGCGAAGCGCGGGCGCTCGCCGACGAACCGGCGGACGAACAGGTCGTTGACGACGTCGTCCATGAGGTCGGAGACGTCCTCCACGAACGCGCAGTCGCGCTCGACGTTGCCGGTGAAGCCCAGGCTCCCGAGCGCCTCCAGGCAGAACTGGTGCGTGGTGGCGATCGTCGCGCTGTCGAACGTCGCGATCGCCCGGGCCAGGCGGGCGCGGCGGACCTCGCGATCCTCCGCGGCGAGGAACGCCGCGAGGTCGTCCCCGTCCTCGATGACCCCGGTGCGCAGGGCCCGCTCGGCGCTCACGAGCCGCTCGCGCACCCGCTCGCGCAGCTCGCCGGTCGCCAGCCGGGTGAACGTCACGACGAGCAGCTGGTCAAGCTCCAGGCCCTCGGCCACGTGGCGGGTCGCCAGGCCCGCGATCGTGTAGGTCTTGCCCGTCCCGGCGCTCGCCTCGAGCACGGTGACGCCCTTCGTCAGCGGGGCGCGCAGGTCGAAGCCGTCCATCACAGCTCCGCCAGGTGCTCGCAGGCCAGCAGCGGCGCCCACACCCGCAGCGCGATCCGGCCGAACCGCGACGGCGTGCGCTCGTCCCAGCCCTCGCCGGACTCGGTCTCCCGCGCGGGCGGCGTGGTGAGGACCGACAGGTCGACGCGTCCGCCGTGGACCCGCTGGTGCTCGAGGTCCGCGTTCTCCCCCGGGAACTTGTAGGAGCCGACCCACTTGTCCTCGGTGAGCTTCGCGAGGTTCTTCGCCCCGCGCGCCCGGGCCGCCGCGTACGCCTCCGACGTCTTCGCCGCGAACGGCAGCGGCTCGGTCAGGCCGACGTCCATGAGCTCGACGAGCCGGACCAGCTCGGCGAGCGGATCGGACGGCGCGCCGAGCGACGAGATCACGATGCGGCCCCGGAACCCGCGGCCCAGCGTCGCCGCGCTGAACGTCCGTGACGGGTACGTGGCCGCGAGCGCGAGCAGGCGCGCCCACGCCGCGAGCCGGTGCTTGGCCGCCACCGTCGAGTACGTCACGACCTCGAGGCGGTCGCCCGCCACGCCGTTGACCGTCCCGCTCAGGGTGCGGCCGCCGGGCAGGGGGACTCGGACGTCGAGCGCTTCGCGCGCCGACCGCGCGCTCAGGTGCGCATTCGCCGCGTCGGCGATCCGCTGCGCCGTGCCGCGGACCTCCTGGATCGTCGCTCCCGCGATCTCCCCGGGCGGAAGCCCGCCGCGCGCCCGCTCGGCCGCGACCGCCTCGTCCATTGAGCAGCCGCCGAGCACCGCGTCGATGAGCCGGTCGCCGACCCGCCACTTGGCCAGTCCGTCGAGCTCGACGGGGAGGTCGTCGTCGAGGTCCTCCTCGATCTCGAGATACCGCACCTCCAGCCGGCGGCGCAGCAGCTCCTTGGCCGGGTGCTGGAGGAAGCGGACGAGGTCGTCGAGTTCGACCACCTCGTCGCCGACCGGCGGCAGCGGCTCGGCGAGGAACGGCGGCGGCGTGACCCGGGGGCCCTCCAGCGCCCGGGCGCCCTCCAGCGCGATGCCGTCGAAGCTCGCGGGCGCGTCGGCGTCGAAGTTGCGCGGGTCGAACGGCTGGAGTGGATGCCGGCGGACGACGTCCTGCGAGCCGATCACGTCGAGTAGCTCGCCGACCGGCACGGCGGGCGGCAGCTCGGCGTTCGTCCGCTCATCGTTGCCGGTGTAGGTGATGATCAGGCGGTCCTGCGCGGCCATGAGCGCGTCGAGCAGGAGCTGGCGGTCCTCGGTGCGGCCGTCGTGGTCGCCGAGAAGCGGGGTGCGCAGGACGAGGTCGTCGCCGTCGCGTGGCGCCGCCCGGGGGAACGCGCCGTCGTCGAGGCCCAGCAGCGCGATGACGCGGTGCGGGACCGACCGCATCGGGTGCAGCGTGCAGAACGTCAGGTGGCCGGTGCGGAAGTTCGCCGTCGTCGGGCGGCCGGCGAGGCGCTCGGCGAGCAGGCCGCGGACCTCGCCGAGCGCCAGCGGCTGGTCGTTCGACCCGTCCATCGCCGCAGCCAGGATGCGCCCGAGCTCGGCGCGCTGCCAGCCGTCGCGCTCGCTCGTCGCGCACAGCAGGTCGGCGGCGCGTTCGATCTCCGACGCCCAGGCGGGGAACGGGCGGCGCTGCCCGAATCGCTCCACGACGTCGCGCACGCGCGCGACGAGCTCGGCGAGCTTGCCGGCCAGCTCGATGTCCCCGCTGCCGACGTCGTCGACCGGTAGGACGTCGCCGACGAGGTGGCCGGGCTCCTCGGTCATCGCGATGCCGAGCAGGAGCCGGTCGACCCCCGCCGCCCACGTGTTCGCCTCCACCTTCCCGAGCTTGAAGGCCTCGCGGTGGCGCGCGTCCAGCCCCCCAGCGGATCTCCGCGTCGCGGACCCAGCCCTCCAGCCGCGACAGGTCGTCGTCGCCGAGGGCGAAGCGCCGGCGGACCGGGGGACGGTCGGCGAGGTCGAGCAGCTCGGATGCGGTCATACGGCCGTCGGCGAGCTCGAGCAGCCGGGCGACGGCGCCCAGGATCGGATTGGTCTGGCGCAGCGAGCGGTCGGCGAGGCGGACGTGGAGGTCGGGCGGGACGCCGGGCGCGGGAACACCGTCCCGCCCGCCCGCGCCGAACGTCGCCCGGATGAGCGGGGCGAACGTCTCGATGTCCGGGCACATGACGAGGACGTCGCGCGGCTCGAGCGTGGGGTCACTCGCCAGGGCGTGGAGGATCGTGTCGCGCAGGACCTCGACCTGGCGGGCGCGGCCGTGGCAGGCGTGGATCTGCACCGACGCGTCGGCCGGCCCGTCGGAGGGCGGCTGGTCCTCGAGGACCCCGGCCTGCAGGCGGTGCAGCAGCGAATCGGCCGCAGGTTCGGGTCGCTGGGCGACCGTTTCCTGCGGCGCATCGCCCAGGACGAGTTGCAGCTCGCGCACATCGCGCCCCCACGAGGCCAGCAGCCGGTTGTGCGCCAGCGAGGCGGTCGGGTCCTCGGCACGCAGGGGGGACGGGGGCCCGGGTGCCGCCGCGACCCGCGCCCACAGCGCCGGCGACGGGTGCAGCACGCAGAGGTGGACGTCGCGGTGCTCGGCCAGCACGGTGAAGAGCTCGAGGTGCGCGGCGGGCAGCTGGGTGAGGTTGAACGCCGCCAGCCGCGCGGGGAGGTCCAGCAGTGCCGGGTCCTCGCGCACGCGCGCGAGCGCGTCCGGGAAGCGCTCGGGCGGGGACGCGCGGCCGACCCGCTCGCGCAGCGCCCGCCACAGCGCCGCCTGCCACGCCACGTCGGCGCCGAGGGGTGCGTCCGCGCCGTCCACGTCGGCCCCGGTCGCCCACGCGCGCACCATGTCCGGGCGGTGCAGCGCGTAGCGGTCGAACAGCGTCGCGATGTGGCGGACCGCGGCGAGCCGGGGTCGCGGGGCGTCGTCGTCCTCGGGTGCGACCTCGCGCAGGTGGCCGGCCAGCAGGGCGAGCCACGGCTCGTCGAGGTGCTCGTCGACGACCTCCAGCAGCGGCCACAGGATGCGCCCCGCACGCCACGGATCGGCGGCCGGATCGATCCCGCAGGCGGCGGCCACGGCGTCGTCGACGAGCTCCCGCGGGGACGGGAACCGCACGTTCGCCACCACCCCGTCGGTCCGCCCCGGCCGGGCGCCCAGGCGCAGCGACAGCGTCTGCGTCAGCCAGCGCTCGACGCCCCGCGTGGGGACCGCGACCACCTCGGGCGTGAACGGGTCCGGGGGCACGGAGGCGAAGACGTCGCCGAGGACGTCGGCGAGCGCGTCAGCGCGGTGGGAGCGGTGGAGGTGGAGCACGGCACGGGCATGGTCGCTCATCGCCCAGCTGTCCTGACGGGTGGACGACCGGAGCGGCGTCGTGCGGCACGGTCCCGCCCACCTGTCACGATTTCGGCGCGATGGTGACGCCCGCGCTCCCCGCCCACCTGCGCGAGCTCACGCTCACCCTCGCCGACGGTGCGTCGACGACCGCCTACGTCGCCACCCACCCGCTGGCGACCACCCGCGTGCGCGTCCACCGGCTCCCCACGCTCACCCCGCTCGGCCAGTGGTGCGAACAGACGAACACCGCCGAAGCGCTCGTCGGCGGCTTCTACCTGCGCGAGCCGACGGGCGTCCCTCTGGGCGACCTGTGGACCGACGGCGTGGCCCGGCCCTCCGTGCCGTTCCTCGAACCGTGGAACACGCGGCGCGGGTGCGTGCACGCGCACAACGGCGACGTCCGGATCGCTCACCGCGACGAGTTGCCCGCCGCGCCCGTCGGCGATCTCCTGCAGGCCGGCCCGATGCTCGTCCGTGACGGCGAGCGGGTCACCGGCGACGATGAGGGCTTCTCCGCCGGCGCCGCACAGTTCGATTCCGACATCACCGAAGGCCGCCACCCACGCGCCGCGCTGGGCATCGACGGCGACCGCCTCATCGCCCTGGTGTGCGACGGCCGCGCCGACCACGACGCCGGCCTCACGATCGACGAACTGGCACAAGCGATGCTCGACCTCGGCGCTAGGCACGCCCTGAACCTCGACGGCGGTGGGTCCGCGTCGCTGGTGTGCGGCGGGATGCTGCGCAATGTGCCGCGTGAGTCCCACGGCCTGCCCGTGCCGGGCGGACGCGCGATCGCGACGGCCATCGTGTTCACCGCTCCGTAACAGGTCCGTCGGGTTCCCGCGGGCGCTGTGGCGCGGGCGTACTGTCGGCGGTATGCGCGTGATCAACAGCCTGATGTTCTTCCCGCGCGGCGGATCCGCACAGGTCGCCCGGTCGCTCTCGGCCGAGCTTGCCGCCCACGACTGGGACGTGCGGATCGTCTCCGGCTCGATGCCCGGCCCCGGCGACGCCACCCGGTTCTACGCCGGCCAGGATCTCGTCGCCGTCGACTTCAGCGCCGGCGATGCGCCGATGCACCCGTCCTACGAGGACCGTCCGGGCGCGCCGGACGTCTGCTTCGCGCGCGTCGACGACGAGGAGTACGAGGCCCACGTCGAGGCGTGGACCCGGGTCTTCGACCACGCCGGCGCGGCGAGTGCCGACGTGCTGCTGCTGCACCACCTCACCCCGATGAACGAAGCCGCAGCCCGCGCTGCGCCCGGCGTGCCGATCGTCGGCCACCTGCACGGGACCGAGCTCGCGATGCTCGACCGCGCCTCGGCCGGGCCGCGCGCCGACGCGTGGGCCCGGCGCATGCGCCGGTGGGCAGGGGCGTGCGCTCAGCTCATCGTGCCCACCACCGCGGCGCGCGACCGCGCGGTGCGGCTCCTCGGGGTCGACCCCGCCGTCTGCGTCGTCGTCGCCAACGGGTTCGACCCGGCGCTGTTCCGGCCCGAGGCCGTCGACCGCGCCGCGTGGTGGCGGCGCACGCTCGTCGACGACCCGCACGGCTGGCGCCCGGGCGACGAGCCCGGCAGCGTCGCGTACACCGAGGAGCACGTCGCGCGGCTCGACCACGCCGTCGTGCTGCTCGCCGTCGGGCGCTACACGGCGGTCAAGCGGCTGAGCCTGCTCATCGACGCGTTCACCGCCGCGAGGAAACGCACCCGCCGCGACGCCGCGCTCGTGATCCTCGGCGGCCATCCTGGCGAGTGGGAGGGCGAACACCCCGCCGACGCCGTCCGCCGCGCCGGCTCGCCGGACGTCTTCCTCGCCGGCTGGCACGACCACGACGAACTCGGCGGCTTCTTCAACGCGTCCGACGTGCAGGTCCTGGCCTCCGTCGACGAGCAGTTCGGCCTCGTCCTCGTCGAGGGAATGGCGTGCGGGCTCGCACCGATCGCGGTCGACCGCGCGGGGCCCGCCACGATCGTCGAGGACGGCCGCACGGGCTGGCTCGTCGAACCGGACGACGGGCCGGCGCTGGCGATGGCGATCGTCGACGCGGTCGACGGCGGCGAGGAACGCGCGCGCCGGGGTATCGCCGCGCGGCACGAGGCGCAGAAGCGCTGGGGATGGCCGGGGCTCGCCGGGCAGGTGGCGGGGGTGCTGGCGTCGGCGTGCGCGGCCACCGGCGTGCCCGCGCGGACGAGGGCCTGACCTTCCGCGCTGGCTTAGCCGGAGCGACGCGTGGCGCGTTGCGCCTCGAGTGCGAGGTCCATGGCCTCCTGCTCGGTGAGCTCGTCGTCCTTCAGCGGCGCGGCAGCAGTCGCCTCCACGCTGGCCGGGTTCGTCTCGATGTCGAGGTCGGTGAAGAGGTCCAGATACGGCTCGAAGCGGTATATGCGGCGTCGCCGTTGCCCGGTGATCTCCTTGAGATACCCAAGATCCTCCAGGGTGCCGATGACACGACTCGCCGTCGGGAACGTCGTCCCGATGAGCTCAGCGGCGACCGTGACGTTCAGCAGGGGACGCTGGAACAGCGCTGCCAGAAGCGGCAGGCCGTGCTGCGCGAGTTTCGCGTCGATGATCGCGGTCCGTGCGGTCTCGCGAAGCTCAAAGATGCGCTCGGCAGTGGAGGCTGCCTCGATGGCGGTTGCCGCAACCCCGCGGAGGAAGAAGCCGAGCCAGCCTTCCCAATCACCCGCCAGACGCACTGCCGTCAGACGGTCGTAGTACTCAGCTCGGTGCAGTTTGAAGTAGTGACTCAGGTAGAGCAGAGGGCGGCGAAGGGTGCCCGAGCGCACGAGGAGCAGCGTGATGAGCAGTCGTCCCACGCGACCGTTGCCATCCAGGAATGGGTGGATCGTCTCGAACTGCGCATGTGCCAGACCCACGTCGACGATCACAGGGAGTCCGCTTGGCCTATGCAGGAAGCTCTCGAAATCGGCGAGGGCGTCCTGAAGCTCCGGCACCGGGGGCGGGACGAAGGTCGCTTGCGCGAGTCCCGCCCCGGGAGGCCCGATCCAGTTCTGTGTGCGCCGGAAGTTGCCCGGGTCCGAGTGGGCTCCCCGGCCGTCCCGGAGGAGCTCCGCATGGATCTCCCGGATGAGGCGGAGCGAGAGCGGGAGCGTCGAGAGTCGCTCGAGCCCGAAGTTCATGGCCCGGACGTAGTTGACGATGTCCCCAACGTCTGAACCAGGACGGTTCTTGTCCGGGTCGAGTTCGGCCTCGAGCAGGTCCTCGAGCGTGCTTTGGGTGCCTTCGATCTGGGAACTCAGCACGGCTTCCCGGCGGACGTACATGCCGACAAAGAAGTCAGGATCGGGCACGACTCTCACGATCCCGTCGAGTCGTCCCAGCGCCTGGTCGGCCATCGACAACGCCGTCAGGAGGCCCTGGTCGATCGCAAGTTCCGGTTCGGGCGGGAGCGGACGGGGGATGAACGCGGTGTAGCCAGAGGGCTGCGTGATGAAGCGCCCTGCGCGTGTTGACGCCTGCGCGTACTGGAGGTCCGCCATGCTGCGCTTATTTTAGCCAGGTGGCGCGGACGTTAATAAGACCTTTCGCCGCGCTGCTCAATGAACGCCCGCGTGAACTCGCTCATCCAAGAGCCCGAACCCCAGCTTCTCCAACCCGCGGGCCGTGTTCGTGAGGACCACGACCGCTTCACCGGTGTCCGGTCGGAACGCGACAAAGCTGCGGAAGCCCCACGTCCCGCCGTTGTGCCAGACGATCGGGGGCTTGCGCGGGTGGCTCGCGACGAACCACGCCAAGCCGACCTTCACTCGCGAGCCCGCGTACGGCTGAGCGGCGAGCGCGAAGGCGCGGGACGGCGGGTCCAGGCAGGCGCGCAGGAATCGCAGCATGTCCTCGACGGTGGAGCGCAGGGATCCCGCCGCGGGCATGTGGTCGCGCAACGGCGGGGCGGGCCGGCCGCGGCGGGTGTGGCCGGGCAGCTGGTCGTCGGGGGAGAGGTTCGTGGCGCCCATGCCGAGCGGGTCGAGGATGCGGTCGCGCAGAAGGTCGGCGTAGGTCGTGCCGGCGCGAGCGGCGAGCGCGTCGCCGAGGAGGCCTATGCCCATGCTCGAGTAGCGGATCGCGCGCCCGCCGGGACGCGCCCGCGGCGACGTGGCCTCCAGCATGAAGGCGTAGCGCGCGGCGGTCACGTCGTCCCACGGGTCACGGGTGCAGCGCCCGATGGCGGCGAGGAACTCCCGGCGCTGGAGCGGCGGCGGCGTGTTCGGCAGGCCGCTGCGGTGCGTAGCCAGTTCGAGGAGCGTCGGGGCGCGGTATCTCCACGCGGGCCGGGGTGAGGGCAGGTGCCTGCTCAGCGGGTCGTCGAGCGCCACTTCACCGCGCAGCACCATGTCGGCGAGCAGGATGCCGGTGAACGCCTTGGTGACCGATCCGATCTCGAAGCGGGCGTCCGTGGGGCCGGTCGTCGTGGCGTCGCCGTCGCGGAGGACCCCGGTCGCATGCACCCGCCGCAGCTTACGCCGACGTTGTGCCCGGTCAGCGGGCACAACGTCGGCGGGAACCGTCAGCCCCGCTTGCGCTTGGCCTTCGCCTTCACGAACGGCAGCACCTTCACCGTCCTCACCGACACCCGCGTCGGCTTCGACCGCGGCCCGAGCTCGATCACCGCAGCCGTCACGAGCCCCCGCCGCCCGCCGCGCCGCAGCAGCGCCTTGCCGTCCTTCGTGAGCTTCACGACCACCCGCTCGGTCTTGCCCTCGGCCACGGCCAGCGTCGCCGTCCCCACGGTCACGAGCTTCGACTCCGGCTTCGGCTTCTTCTTGCCGCGCTTCCGGTCCTTGACCTTCTGCTTGGCGACCAGCTCCAGCTCCCCGCGGCAGGGATCGCCGTCGCAGCGCACCGGCACGATGAGCCGCCCGGCGCGGTCCAGCCGCACCGCGCTCGTCTCCACGATCGCCGACGCGCGGCCGGTGGTCGTGCGCTTCGGCGGCACCGTGGTGACCGGCGCCGGGGTCGGCGACGGCGTGGGGTTCACCACCACCGGCGTGGTCGGCGTGGGGGTCGGCGTCGGCGTCGCGGGCGGAGGGGTCGGCGTCGACGCCCCCGCGCAGCCCGGCACGTTCGGCCCCGCGTCCGGGTTGATCGTGATCCGCATCGTCGCGACGTTCGAGCCCAGGCCCGCCTGCACTGTCGTCGGCGAGAGATCGGTGAACGGGAAGCCGTACGCGTCGGAGTACTCGGTGATCGTCGCGCCGTACTGGTGGAAGTAGGGGGTGAACGGCGGCGGCGTCGTCCACGCGGCCGCGAACGCCGGCTGGCGCAGCCAGGCCGACGACGTGTTGCCGTACTTGCCGCCCCAGTAGCCGAGCGCGAACCCGGCGACGACGTCGCGGTAGATGACGGCGAAGACGTCGTTGTCGCCGACCGCGCCCGCAGCCCCGTTCTTCAGGTACGTGCCGTTGTTGGTGTAGACCGCCGCGGCCATCGATTCGCCGCTGATCTGCAGCGTCTGGTTCTGCGCGACGGCGCCGGTCGACGGGGTGGTGATCGTGCCGGTCAGCGTGATCGAGCCGTCGGCGCCGAACGTGCCGGTCATGTCGGCGGTCTGCGCCGGGCGGCCGAGCGCGGCGCTGCCGTCGTAGACGCTGTCGACCGTGATCTGCTGACCGGACATCGACTGCACGTACGCGGTCATGAGCGGCCACGTGTTGGACAGCAGCGGCGACATGACCTTTGAGAACGTGTTCGCGCTCGTGTTGATGACGCTCGCCGCGCCGCCCGGCAGCGCCTGCAGCGCGCCCGCGACGGTGTTCGTGTAGCAGCGGTAGGCCAGCGTCTCGAGGACGTTGCCGGAGCTGTCGAGCGTCTGCAGGTCCATCGGGATGCCGAAGTAGTCGACGGCCGTGAGGTTCGCCACGCCCGGGTTCGTGAACTCGACCTTGTCGTTGCGGATGGGCGTGCCCGTCGTGGTGTTGATGTCCACGCCCTGGGTGCCGTACGCGACGTACAGGCGGCCGGCGGTGATCGCGTTCAGCTCGAAGGTCGAGTCGCCGAGCGACTGCAGCGTCACCGGGGTGTTGTTCGGCAGCTTGCCGTCGGCGCTCGGCCCGTTGTAGAGGCTCAGCCAGACCTGGCTGGGGTCGATCGTCGAGTTGTTGACGATCTCGACCTCCAGCGCGGAGGCGGGGGCGACGAGGCCCAGGGCGAGCGCGCAGGTGGTGAGACCCGCGCGGCGGCAGAACGAACGCATGGCCCCCCTAATCGGAGGCCGCGCCCGCCTCTGAAGGTGTTCTCAGCGCATCGAGGCCGCCCTGCAGGAAGACGAGCACTTCGTCCATCACCGCGATGACGTGGTCGGGGCCCGCCTCGTCGTCCTTGATCTCACGCAGCGACTCGAGGGCCGCAACCGCCGCGGCGCTCACCATGCGTGCGCGCAGCGCGTCGGGGGCGACGTCGAGATCCACTGCCACGGCCGAGGTGAGCACCTCGTTGAACCGGCCCATGTTCGCGCGCTCGTGCGCGTCCAGGGACGGGGTGGCCGCGATCAGCGCGTGGCGTTGCTCGTTCAGGGGGTCGGCGTGATCGGTGATGCGCTCGACGATCCACTCCCGCATCGTCTCGAACGCGGTCACTCCGTGCGCGCGCTCACGCAGGCGCGTGTCGAAGTCCGCGAAGATCGCGTCGAAGTCGTGGAAGACCACGTCCTCCTTCGACGGGAAGTACGCGAAGAAGGTGCGCGGTGCGATGTCCGCGGCCTCGGCGATGTCGGCGATCGTCGTCGCGTCGAAGCCGCGCTCGGCGAACAGCTCCATGGCGCAGCGCACGATCGTCTCGCGCGTCTGCTGCTTCTTGCGTTCTCTCAGACCCAGGGGATGCGTCATGTGACCACCGGGATTGTAACACCGCGTGCAATTCTGCGCTAGCGGTAATTTTGCAGTCAGTGTGATATTCTGCTCAGCTATGTCTCGCCTCCTCGCGCGGATCGCCCGCAATCTCACCCACCGCTGGAAGCGCGGTCTGCTCGCTGCCATCGCGTCGCTCGTCGTCCTCATCGGCCTCGCCGGTGCCGCCAGCCCGGCTGCTGACGACTGGAACGTCCCCGGCACGGAATCGCAGGAGGCGATCGATCTCTTCCGCGCGCACACCCCCGCGCTCGCGGGCGCCGACGCCACGCTCGTCTTCAGCGTCGAGGACGGCAAGATCACCGACGCCGCGTCGAAGGCCGCCGTGACGAAGGCGATCGCCGAGGTCGAGGAGCTCCCCAACGTCGCGTCCGTGAACGATCCGTTCGCGCGCGGCGGCCAGGTTTCGCCCGACGGCAGCCTCGCCGCCGTCGATGTCCGCTACAGCATCGAGCAGAACGACATCGAGAAGGAGGATGGCGAAGCGCTGGAGGAGGCCGCGCGCACCGCGGAGTCCGCCGGCGTCGACGTCGCCCTGCGCGGCACCGTCATCGACGCGAGCGCCCAGCAGGAGGCGCCGGTCGGCGAGCTCATCGGTGTGGCGCTGGCGATCATCCTGCTCACGCTCCTCTTCCGCTCCCTCGCGGCCATGGGCGCCACCATCCTCGGCGCGCTGCTCGGCGTCATGGTGGGCCAGCTGCTGCTCGCGATCCTCGCCAAGCCGCTCGGCCTCCCCGAGTTCGCCACCACGATCGCGGTCATGCTCGGCCTCGGTGCGGGCATCGACTACTCGCTGCTCATCATCGCCCGGTTCCGCGAGCAGGTCGCCGCCGGTGACTCCGTCCGCGACGCGTCCGGCAAGGCCGCGGCCACCGCGGGCTCCGCCGTCGTCGCCGCGGGTCTCATCGTCATGGTCGCCATCGCGGGCCTGCTCGTGATCGGCATCCCGATGATCGGCAAGATGGGCATCGGCGCCGCCATCGGCGTGGGCGCCGTCGTCGTCTCCGCGCTGACGTTCCTGCCGGTGATGATCGGGGCGTTCGCGAAGTGGCTGAAGCCCAAGAAGCCCGAGCACGTCCTGCCCTCCACCGCGTTCGAGCGGTGGGGCACGATGATCACCGAGCGGCCGTGGCTCTCCATCGCCGCGGGCGTCCTCATCCTGCTGATCTTCGCGTTCCCGATGACGAACCTGCGCCTGGGGCAGCCCGACGACGGCAACCAGCCCGAGGACCAGACCCAGCGCGTCGCCTACGACCGCCTCAGCGACGCGTTCGGCCCCGGTTCGAACGGCCCCTTCCTGCTCGCCGTCGACACGCCGAAGGGCGATGCGGAGACCGAGCAGCAGCTCGCGGCAATCGTGACGGCCGTCGAGGGGACCCCGGGGATCGCCGCCGTGACGCCGCCCGCGCCCAGCGAGGACGGCGAGATGGCCACGATCACCGCGATCCCGGAGTCCTCACCGCAGGACGAGAAGACGACCGAGCTGCTCGAGACGCTGCGCAGCGACGTGCTGCCCACCGCCACGGAGGGCACACCGCTGAAGGTCTACGTCGGCGGCAACACGGCCGGGTTCGTCGACTTCTCCGACAAGACCGCCGCGCGGCTGCCCGTGTTCATCGCGGTCGTCATCGGCCTGTCGGTCCTCCTGCTGATGATGGCGTTCCGCTCGCTGCTCATCCCGCTCGTGTCGGCCGCGTTCAACCTGCTCTCGGTCGGGGCCGCCTACGGCGTGGTCACGGCGGTGTTCCAGGAGGGCGTCGGCGCGAGCCTCATCGGCGTGGACAGCGGCGTCCCGATCATCTCGTTCATCCCGGTGATGATGTTCGCGATCCTGTTCGGCCTGAGCATGGACTACAACGTCTTCCTGCTCAGCCGGATGCACGAGGCCTACAACGAGGGCGACAGCCCGCGCCAGTCCGTCATCCACGGCATGGCCCGGATCGGCAAGGTCGTGCTCTTCGCCGGCCTGATCATGGCGTCGGTGTTCCTGGCCTTCGTCCTGACCGACGACGTCATCTCGAAGATGTTCGGCGTCGGCCTGGGCATGGCGATCCTCATCGACGTGCTGTTCGTGCGGCTCATCGTCGCCCCCGCCGTGGTGCAGCTGCTCGGCGACAAGGCGTGGTGGCTGCCCGGCTGGCTGGACCGGATCCTCCCGAACGTCTCCCTCGAGGGGCACCTCGAGGAGGGCGTCGACGAGCGCAGGAAGGTCCCCGCCTAGGGCGCCGCGGCCAGCACGTTGTACGTGTCCAAGCCCGCCGCCGCGCACGCGCCGGCGGGCTTCTTCACACCGCGGTAGTTCACGGTGCGCCAGTTGCGGAAGATGTCGCCGGGTGCGCCCGTGTCCACGTAGAAGCTCAGGACCCAGCGCCCGATCTGGTTCACCGGCGTGTTGTTCGGGTCGCGCCCTGCCTGCCCGTAGAACGCGTCGGGCAGGGAGACGGACACGGGGCCGAACGGCAGCTCGTGCCGCTGCGCCGCCCCACCGACCCGTGGGCCGAGGGTGAGCGGGAACAGCACGCCGGCGTAGCCGACCTGGACCGGTCCGGTGGCGGTGGGCGGTTCGCTCGTGCGCGCGAGCGTGTAGGAGATCCGCGGCTCCGTGCGCGAGCAGGCGGTCTGTTCCCAGATGCCGAGGTGGCCTTCGCGCAGCGTGCCCTGCTCGATCCACTGCTCCCACGAGGGTGCCGTGGTGACCCGGAGGTTGGTGGCACGCGCGGCGTGCGCGGTGGGGGCGAGCGTCGCGGTGAGCGCGACGATGGTCATGGTGAGGAGCAGTCGGCGCATTCAGGCGAACCTAGCGTTCCGCGCGCCGGTGCGCCATCCGCAGAGAATGCTGGTCGCGCATGGGAAGGACCCGCAGCGCTACGGTCCGAGGATGATCCGCCGCCCGCTCCTCGCCCTCCTGGCCGCCGCGCTCACGCTGGGCGTGGCCGCGCCCGCCGCGCCGGCCGCCACGTCCTGGTGCTCGGAGAGCGGCGACCAGTGCTGGGGCACGTTCAAGCGCGACGGCAAGCGCTACGTGTCGGTCACCTACGCGGCGCGGTACAAGACGAGCGAGAAGCTCTGCGTCGTCGCGCCCACGGACGACCGCGACTGCGTCACGCGCAAGCTCAAGCGCGGCAAGTTCGACACGTGGTCGCTCACCCTGCGCTGGAGCACGAACTTCCCCAACCACGGCAAGGGCACGTACGAGCTGGAATCGCCGGGGCCTGAGCCGATCACGTTCCGCGTGCGGTGATGCGGCTGCTGCTGAACATCATCTGGTTCGTCTTCGGTGGCTTCTGGCTCGCCCTGGGCTACGCGTTCGCGGCGCTGATCTGCTTCATCCTCATCATCACGATCCCGTTCGGGGTCGCCTCGCTGCGCATCGCCGTCTACGCGCTGTGGCCATTCGGCAAGACCGTCGTCCGGCGTGACGACGCCGGTGTCGCCTCCTCGGTGGGCAACGTGATCTGGGTGCTCCTCTGCGGCTGGTGGCTCGCGCTCGGCCACCTCGTCACGGGCGTCGCGATGTGCCTCACGATCATCGGGATCCCGCTGGGGCTGGCGAACTTCAAGCTCATCCCCGTGTCGTTCCTGCCGCTCGGGCGGGAGATCGTCGAGTCCGACGACCCCCGCGCGATCGGCGTCGGGTAGTCGTCCCCTACCCGTCCACCGCGTAGATCCGCCACGCCCCGGGCACGCCGCGCAGCTCGCGCTCGCCGCGCTCCTGCAGCCCGATCCCCGAGCCGACCAGCAGGTCACGCACCGTCGAGCTGACGAGGACCTCGTCCGGCCCCGCCTCGCCGGTCACCCGGGCACTGATGTGCACCGCCAGCCCGCCGACGTCGTCGCCGACCAGCTCGCACTCGCCCGTGTGCAGTCCGGCGCGCACCTGCAGGCCGAGTTCGTGCACCCGGTCGCGCACCGTCACGGCCGTCCCGATGGCGCGGCTGGGCGCATCGAACACCGCGAGCGCACCGTCGCCGAGGGTCTTGACCATGCGGCCGCGGTGACGTTCGACCTCCGCGCGCATCAGGCCGTCGTGGCGTTCGAGCAGTTCCCGCCACGAGCGGTCGCCCAGCCGCGCGGCGTGGCCGGTGGAGTCGACGATGTCGGTGAAGAGGACGGTCGCGAGCACCCGGTCGCTCACCACCGGGCGGCGGGTGCCGGTGAGGAACTGCTCGATCTCCGCCAGGGCGGTCTCGGCATCGCCGATCGCCAACAGGTTGTCGCGCCCGGGGAGTTCCCGGAACTGCGCGTTGGGGACATGCTCGGCGACGTATCGGGCGTTGCGCACGTCGAAGAGGTCGTCCTCGGTGCGGTGCAGGACCAGGGTGGGGCACTGGATGCTCGGCAGCACGCCGCGGACGTCGATCTTGCCGACGAGATCGATGTGTCGTGCCGCCGACGACGGCGCTGCGGAGAACCGCTCCAGCCGGCCGAACCAGCGCCGCAGCTCGGGGTCGTCCGCGCGGCTGGGGGCGAAGCGATCGGCCAGTGCGCCGCTGCCCCACTGGGCGAGCATCTCCCGGGTACGGGCGTCGCGGACCGCGGGCGTGTCCTGCCACTCGTACCCGTCGTCGCTCCGCACCGCGCACACCATCGGTGCGTAGAGCGCCAGCGCCCGGACCATCGCCGGGTGGGTGGCGGCGAACATCGCGGCCATCGCCGCCCCCCTCGGTCATGGCGAACAGCGCGGGCTGCTCGGCGCCGACGGCATCCAGCACGGCGTGCACGTCCTCGACCTGCTCGTCGATGGACGACGCGCCGCCCCAGCCGTCGGACAGGCCCGACCCGCGGCGGTCGAACAGGATGAGCCGCGAGAACCCGGCGAGCCGCTCGAGCATGCGGACGATGTGCGGCTCCTCCCACAGCAGCTCGATGTGCGACAGCCACGACGGGACGAAGACGAGGTCCAGCGGGCCGTCGCCGACGGTCTGGTACGCGATGTGCACGTCGCCGCTGCGGACGTACCGCGTCTCGGGCGCCATGCCCGCAGCGTACGCGCGCTACGCGGCGGCGCGCAACGGCGGCCCGTCGTCCTCGGCCCTGGGCGGGCCGGGCAGCAGGCGCCCGCCGGCGACCGGGGTGTTGCGGATCATCGTCGGCAGGAGCGGCAGCAGCACGCGCTTGACGTACTCGGCGCCCCCGCGGCGCATGACCTCGCGCGCGGGATCCCACGACAGCCCGTAGCCGCGGCGGATCTTCGGCGGCAGCGAGCCGATGACGACGAAGTTCACCGCCTCGACGAGCCACCGCATGTAGAGCGGCGCGGGCGGATTGAAGACCACGGCCTTGCCGAGCTCCGCCGCGCGCGGCGTAACCCACAGGTCGCCGCTGGCGAACATGGCCGCGTAGTAGTCGTCGAAGTCCTCGATCGTGCGCGGCATCTCGTCGTCTTCCAGGCCGAAGAGGCGGCCGACCACGCGGTAGTCCTGCCACAGCGCGTCGCGTTCGTCGCGGTCCAGCGCGCCGACGTACAGGCGGTAGATGAGCTCGGCGGATTCGAACAGCGGCGCGAGCGTCCACAGCAGGTACTGGGGGTCGTCGGCGGCGAACGGGGTCCCGGCGGGGAACCGGCCCGCGGGCTCGGGCAGCTCCCCGCGGATGCGGCTGTGCACGCGCCGCACGCGCTCCGTCTGGAAGTCCGCGTCCGCGCGGCGGCCGAAGTAGATGGTGTTCATGACCGTCGCGGTGCGCGCGAGGCGGCCGTGCGGGTCGCTCATGCCCGTCGTGCGGTCGTAGAAGCCCTCGAACATCACCGGGTGCGCAGCCTGCAGCAGGAGCGCCCGCGCGCCCGAGAACGCCACGATGAGCTCGCGGTTGACGACCCGGATCGGGCTGTCGTCCTCGAAGTAGCCCTCGCCGGGGGCGGCGGCGCGGAACGGGATGGGCGTGAAGGTCGGCGGAGCGGCCATGTCCCCAAGGTACGGACGAGGCGGCGCGGGAGACGAAGTCCGTGCGAGCATCCCGCCCATGTCCCCCCGAGAGCCGATGACCCGCACGTACCGGGCCGCGATGACCGTGTGCACCCCGATCGTCCGCACCTGGGGGCGCCTGCGGGTGACCGGCCTGGAGACTCTGCCGCCGTCGGGCCCGCTGCTGCTGGCCGGCAATCACGACAGCTACTGGGACCCGGTGGCCGTGGGCGTCGCCGCGTTGCAGCACCGTCAGATCCGGGCGCTGGCGAAGGCCGAGCTGTGGAAGCTCCACGGCCTGAACTGGGTGCTGAACGGCATGGGGCAGATCCCGCTGAACCGCGGCGCCGGGGACGCGCACGCGTTCGACCGCGCGGTCGAGGAGCTGCGCGCCGGGGCGTGCATCGGCATCTTCCCGGAGGGCACGCGGTCGAAGGGCAAGGAGCTGCGGGCCCGCAGCGGCTTCGGCCGGCTGGCTGAGCTCGTGCCCGAGGCGGAGGTCGTGAGCGTCGCGATCCTCGGCACCACCGACATCCCGCGGTTCCCGACGCGCCCGTCCATCGAGGTGCGCTTCTTCCGCCCGGCGGGCGGCGGGATGCAGCCCGGCGAGGACGCGTCGGCGTTCAGCGCGCGGCTCGTCGCGGAGATCCGCGAACAGGCCCCGCGGGTGGCGTGCGGCCGCAAGCCGAAGCCCGCGGCCGCCGCGTAGAGGCCGCGTTACGCGGCGACGACCTCACGCTGCGCCACCAGGGTCTCGACGGCGTCGGCGACCCGCGTGCCGCCACCATCCGCCCGCAGCCGCGCCGAGGCGGCCGCCACGCTCGGGCGCATCGACCGCGCCTTCTGAAACGCGTCGTTGAGCCGCCCGGCGTCCAGCCGTTTCGCCGGCAGCGTCACGCCCGCGCCCGCCTCGGTCACCCGCCGGGCGACCTCCGGCTGGTCACGGCCGAACGGGACGACCACCAGCGGGACGCCCGCCACCATCGACTTCTGCACGATCCCCATGCCGCCGTGGCTGATGACCGCCATCGACCGCTGGAGGATCGCGCCGTGCGGGACGAAGCGCTCGACCCGCGCGTTGGGCGCGTACGGCAGCTCGGCCGCGCTGCGGCTCGCGTCGGCGAGCGTGACGACCACGCGCACCGGCTCGTCACGCAGCGCGTCGATCGCCGCCGCGGCCAGCTTCTCGTCGCCCTGGTAGTCCGTCGAGCAGGTGACGAGGACCCACGGGTCGCCCGGCTCCAGCAGCCAGGCCGGGGTCTCCTGCGGCGGGTCCCAGCTTTGCGCGCCGAGGAACCGCACCTTCGCGGGAAGGTCGACGCGTGAGTACTCCAGCGGCTCGCCGGTCAGCACCAGCATTTGGTCGGCGGCGAGCAGGTGGTCGGTGACGGCGTCGAGCGGCGGCAGGCCGACCGTCGCGCGCATCGTGTTGATCTCGGGGCGCATGGCGTCGTCGAACATCCCCATGACCGTGCGGGTGAGCAGGCGGTCGCGCATGCGGCCGATCGGGTTGTGCATCGGCTTGAGGCCCAGCCCGTAGGGCGGGATGCCCGCGCCGGGCAGTGGCAGCAGCGTGGGGAGCACCATCGCCCACGGCAGCCCCGACGCCTCTGCCGCGACCGCGGCCCCGTACGCGTTCGTGTCGATGAGCAGCAGGTCTGGGTCGTGGTCTCTGATCGCCGCCTGCAGATCACCGATCTCGTGGCGGCCGCGCTGGACGAGGTCGCCGACGCCCCGGGTCAGGCGCTCCTTTGCGGAGGTCGCGAGGTGGTCGCTCGGCTTGATGTCGCTGACCGCGGGCGCGACCGGCTCGGCGCGCAGCCCCGCCGCACGCATCGTGGAGACGAGGTCCGGATCGGTGATGACGACGACGTCGTGGCCGCGCTCGGACAGCTCCAGGAGCCCGGGGACGAGGGGGAAGAGGTGGCCGGCGGCCGGGGACGTGTAGGCGAGGATGGTGCTCACGGCGGGACTCCTGTGGGTCGGTGTGACGTCACGATCCCGCCAGGCGCGCGTCGTGGCATCGCGGACACCCCCGAGGGTCGACCCCTGTCTTTCGCCGCGGCCACCCCTACGGGTACCGTTCCGCGTCCGGTACCGACGAAGGGACGACGATGCATCGGAAGCTGATCGCGCTCGTCGCGACCGTGGCGCTGCTCGCGGGCGTGCTCGGCGTGGCGGGGGTGCGGCGAGGACGAGAACGCCGAGGGCCCCGCGCGGTTCGGCAAGACCCGCATCGCCGTGAACCTCGGGCTCGCCGCCGGCGCGACGAAGCGCTGGATCGTCGACCCCGCGCAGGAGGGCGGCTTCGCCAAGGGCGCGCCGAAGCGCAAGCGCACGATTGCGAAGGCTGTCGTCGCCGGTGCGTTCGCGGCCAAGCAGCTCAACGACGCCCGCAAGCTCGCCGAGCGTGACCCCGAGCTCAAGCCGTTGCTGGCGAAGATCGCCGGGCTCACGGCGGTGCTGGGCGGCCTGACCACAGCGCTCCAGGACGGGAACGTCGACGTGCAGGACCTCGTGGGCACGGGCACGGACGTCGACCAGCTCCTCGATGTGGGCAAGACCCTGGGGCTCGACGTGAAGGAGCGGACGCCGCCCGGCCTCTAGGCCCCCTGGCTGGCCAGCCAACTATCCTGCCTGGGCATGGCGGACCTGGACAACGACGTCGCGATCGTCGGCAGCGGCTTCGGGGGCGCCGTGTCCGCGCTGCGCCTCGCCGAGCAGGGCCGCCGGGTCGTCGTCCTCGAACGCGGCCGGCGCCACACCGGCGAGGACTACCTCGCCGCGCGTCGGGACCCGCGCCGCTACCTGTGGGAGCCGGCACTGGGCCTGCGCCGCGGGTTCTTCTGGCAGCGGGTCTTCCAGCACGTCGGGATCATCGGCGCGACAGGCGTCGGCGGCGGCAGCATCGTCTGGGCCGGCGTGTTGCTGGAGCCCGACACGCCGTTCTTCACCGACCCGGCTTGGGCGCATCTGCGCCCGGACTGGCGCGCCGAGCTGGCCGAGCACTACGCCACCGCCGCGCGGATGCTCGGCCGCACGCCCGCCCCGTTCGCCGGGCCGATGGACGACCACCTGCACGCCGCCGCCAAGGCCGCCGGCCGGGAGGGGACGTTCGGCCCCACGCCCATGGCGATCTACTTCGGCGAGGAGGGGCGCACCGACCCCGACCCGTTCTTCGGCGGTGAAGGCCCCGACCGCACCGGCTGCAAGCTGTGCGGCGGCTGCCTCGTCGGCTGCCCGTACGGGAGCAAGAACACGCTGGACCAGAACTACCTGTGGCTGGCCGAGCGCCGCGGCGCGGAGGTGCGCGCCGAGCACGAGGTCACGAACATCACGCCGCTGGATGGCGGCGGGTACGCCCTCGACATCGCGGGACGCGCGCCGATCCGCGCCCGGGAGGTGGTCCTCGCCGGCGGCGTGCTCGGCACGCTGGAGCTGCTGTACCGCTGCCGCGACGAGCACGGGTCGCTGCCGCACGTCTCGAGCCCGGCTGGGCGAGCGGGTCCGCACGAACTCCGAGGCGATCACCGCCGTTCTCGCCGACGACCCGGCCGCCGACCTGACCCGCGGCCCGTCGATCTCCAGCGAGTTCTACCCCGACGACCACACCCACGTGACGCAGAACCGGTTCGTCGGCGGGTGGCACCTGCGCTTCCAGCTCGGCCCGATGGTCGACGACCCCGACCCGCGCCGCCGCGCCCGAGCGACCCTCCGGGCGATTGCGCGCAACCCCGGCGCCCACGCCCGCGTGGTGTTCGCCCGCAACTTCGAGCGGCGCATCAGCCCGATCAGCGTCATGCAGCACGCCGACAACGAGCTGCGCCTCGCGTACGGCCGCTCGCCGTTTCGCCCGTGGCGGCGTGTGTTGCGCTCGCAGCTCGGGGCCGGGGACGCCGCGCCCAGCTATCTGCCGCAGGCCAACGCCACGGCGCGCGCGTTCGCGGAGTCCATCGGCGGCACGCCGCTGAACCTGCTGATCGAAAGCGTCGGCGGGAAGTCGTTCACTGCGCACATCCTGGGCGGCGCGATCATGGGCGCGCACGCGGAAGAGGGCGTCATCGACACCGACCACGAGGTGTTCGGCCACCCCGGCCTGTACGTCGTCGACGCGTCGGCGATCCCGGCGAACGTCGGCGTGAACCCGTCCCTGACGATCACCGCGATGGCCGAGCGGTTCGCCGCGCGGCAGGCCGAGCGGGCGGCCGGCTCCGTCGTCGGCTCGGCGACGATCCAGGCATGAGCGGCGTCGTCACCGATCTCGCGGGCATCCCCGGGGTGCCCGAGGCCGCAATGACCGCCGAGGTCGCCGCGGGCCTGCCGCCGACCAGCCCGCCCGGGCCGTGGGCGCTGCGCCTGAACTCGATCCTGTGGCTGCACCACGCGGGCGCCGGGGCGGTCGATGCCGTGCCGCCCGGGCTGCGTGGCCGGCACCTGCCGTTCACCGCGGGCGGGTTCGTCCGCTACCTCGACACGCCCGTCGGCCCGTACAGCGAGGTGTTCGGCTCTCCGGTGACCCTGCTCCCGCGGGGCGTGCCGATGGGGACGGTGCCGTTCATGGTCGTCGACTCGCTGGCGTCGGTGCGCGGCGGCCGGGAGAACTGGTCGCTGCCGAAGACGATGGGGACGTTCACCTGGGAGAGCGACCACGAGGTGCGCGCGCACGGAGACAGCCCCGCCGGGGCGTGGAGCGTGACCGCCCGGGCGCGGCCGGTCGGCCCGCCGTTCCCGCTCTTCGCGCCCGCGTGGAACCGGCAGTCGACCCCGGACGGCCGGGTGCTGCGCATCGGCGCGCGCCTGCGCGGTATGGCCCGCATGGCGACCGTCGACGTGACCTCCGAGGGGCCGTCGCTCCCGTCCTGGCTGTTGTCCGGCCAGCACCTCGGGCTCGTCGTCCGCAGCGGCCGGATGCGCTTCGGGGCGGCCCGGGTGGTGCGGTGAGCGCCGCGGACCTGCCGCGCGGGCGTGGGGCGCTCCTCGCCCGGTTTCGCGCGCTCGGGGCACCGGACCTGACGGCGCTGGCGGGAACCCACGAGGCGGTGTTCGTCGGCCCCGCCGCGCTGCGGCGCGTGGCCCCGCGGTCGATCGCGCTCGGCGGCATGCCCGGGTGGTACGGCAAGCGGTTCGAGGCCGACGGCGCCCGGGGGATCAACCTCCTGCGGGCGGTCGACGGCGGGCTCGAGGAGCGCAACCCGATGACCGCGGCCATCGGACCGTCGTGGCTGGACGGCGCCCCGGCGATCGTCGTCTCCTACGCGCCCGACGCGCCCCGGCCGTGGCGGTGGGTGCGCGACGAGTTCCGCATCGCCGGCCCCGACACCCTGCTCGGGCTGACGTTCGCGGTGTCGCCGCGGCTGCGGGCCCTGGCCGCGCCGTTCACGCTCGAGCGCCGGTGACGCTCCGCAGGAACAGGGCGCCACGCGCCCCGTTCTTGCGGCCGGTTCGCCCGCACCCGCTGAGATACTCGCGCCATGAGCCTCGACGGGTGGGACGTGATCCTCTGGCTGCACCTCTTGTGCATGGCGCTGTTCGTGGGCGGGCAGCTCTTCATCGCGCTCGCGGTCGTGCCGGTGTTCCGCGCGCAGGGCGGACGTGAGGGCCCGGCGCACGAGTGGATGGTCCCGATCGCGCGGCGCTTCGGCTGGGCCTCGCTCGGCGCGCTGGCGATCCTGCTCGCCACGGGCATCGCGATGGCGTCGCACTTCTCGCTGTGGGATGAGACCGCGCTGAACGTCAAGCTCGGGCTGGTGGGCGTTGCCATCGGCCTCACCGCGGTCCACGTGTTCGGGGCGAAGGGGTCGAACCACGCGCTGCAGGCGCTGATCCTGCTGGATTCGCTGGCGATCGTGCTCGTGGCGACTGCGCTGTAGGACGATGACCGCACCGCGGCTCACGCGCCGGGTCTTCCTCAGCGGCGCGGCCGCGGGTGGGCTCGCGATCGCCGCGGGCTGTGGCGCGGGACCGGCGAAGGGCGGGCGCACGCGCCGCGTGATCGTCGTCGGCGCCGGCATGGCGGGCTTGGGCGCGGCGTCGGAGCTCCGCCGGGCCGGCGTCGAGCCGATCGTCCTGGAGGCCCGCTCGCGCATCGGCGGCCGGGTGCACACCGGCACGGAGCTCGGGGCCCCCGTCGACCTCGGCGCGGCCTGGATCCACGACCCGAACGGCAACCCGCTCACCAAGGTGGCGCGAGACGCGGATCTCGCGACCGTGCCGACCGACTACGACCGGGTGGCGCTGCGGCGCGCCGACGGTCGCGCGGTGACCGGCGACGAGCTCGACGCGGCGTACGCGGCGCTGGAGTCGATCGAGGCTCGCCTGGCCGACGCCGCCGAGGACGCCGATCCTGAGGACCGCCTGGCCCCCGTCCTCGCGGGCGCCCGCGCGCGGACGGGCGTGCGCGGGCCGGTGCTCGCCACGACGGACTGGATGCTCGGCACGGGGATCCCGCTGGATCTCGCCGCCGATGTCTCCGAGCTCTCGGTCCTGGGCTACGACGAGGGCGAGGTCTACGACGGCGGACGGGACCTGCTCCTCCGCGAGGGCGCAGGCGCGCTCATCCGCGTGATCGCGGGGGACGTGCCGGTGCGGCTCGACACGCCGGTGCGCCGAATCGAGCGCCAGCTCGGCCAGGTGACGGTCGTGACGGCGTCCGGCGAGACGATCCGTGCGGACGGCTGCGTGGTCACCGTCCCGCTCGGCGTGCTCAAGGCGGGCGCCGTGCGGTTCGACCCGCCGCTGCCCCGGGCGGCGCGCGGCGCGATCGGCCGGCTGGGCTTCGGGCTGCTCGACAAGGTGCTGCTGCGCTACCCGGCGGCCTGGTGGACCGACGACCCCGCGCAGCTCGGCACCGTCGGGACCTCCATCGGGCGAACGATGAGCGCCGCGAATCTCCAGCCGGTGACCGGTGCGCCGATCCTCGCCGGGTTCGTCGGCGCGAGCTACGCGCGGGCGCTGGAGCGCGGGAGCGACGCCACGGCCGTCGCGGCAGTCACCCGTCGTCTGGCCGCCGGGTTCGGCAGCGCGGCGCTGCGCCCGGACGCCGTCGCCGTCACGCGGTGGCGGGCCGACCCGTGGGCCCGCGGGTCCTACTCGTTCCTGGGGCCGGGCTCGTCGGAGGATGACCGCCGGTCGCTCGGGGCCCAGGTCGGCCGGCTGATCCTCGCCGGCGAGCACACGAGCGTCGACCGCCCGGCCACGATGGACGGCGCCCTCGTGGCGGGTCGCCGGGCCGGCCGGGAGATGGCACGGACGGTCAATCCGTAAGACTCCGCGCACCGGTCTGTTGCGGTTGACAACCCGCGTTCCGCGGCGTAGACCACCTCCCACCCTCCGGAGCCCCCTGCCATGCCACGCCCTCTCGTGACCGCCGCGGCCGCTGCCGCCATCCTCTGCGTCTTCGCCGCCGTCGCGCTGGCCAAGACCGTCACGGGGACGGAGAAGAGCGAAGAGCTGCGAGGGACGGCGTCCGCTGACGCGATCGAGGCGCGCGCGGGCAACGACCGGCTCCTGGGGCTCGGCGGCGACGACCAGCTGTTCGGCGAGCGCGGGAACGACCGGATCATCGGCGCTGACGGCGCGGACAGCCTGTTCGGCGGATCGGGGAACGACAAGCTCGAGGGCGGCCCCGGCGAGGACATCGCCTCGGGCGAGGCGAACAACGACCGGGTCAACGGCGACGCCGGGAACGACAAGGTCTTCGGCAGCGACGGCAACGACCGCGTCAACGGCGGACTCGGTGACGACACCGTCGACGGCGGCACCGGCAACGACCGGGTCACCGGCGGGCCGGGGCAGGACACCCTCCGCGGCCGCGCGGGCAAGGACCGGATCGAGGCACGCGACGGCCAGGTCGACCAGGTCGACTGCGGGCCCGGCCAGGACAGCGCGACGGTGGACAAGGTCGACGTCATCGTGGGTGCGACGGCCGACTCGCCCGAAGGCAACTGCGACGGCATCACGACTTCGGGCTAGCGGCGCGCGGCCCTCGGGTTCTCCCGCAGGCCGTCACCGGGCTGGCCGGATGGTGGGGGTTGTTGCGCGCTGGAAGGCTCCTGCGCAGCGTTCATCCCTCGACTCAGGAGCCCTCCACCATGGCCATCTACGACGACATCGGCGGCCGCGACGCGGTCGCTGCAGCGGTCGGCATCTTCTACGACAAGGTCGTCGCCGACGACCTGCTCGGCCCGTACTTCACGGGTCGTGACATGGCGCGGCAGCAGTCCCACATGCGCGCGTTCCTCGCGGTCGCGCTGGGCGGTCCGGACGTCTACGCGGGCCGGGACATGCGCGCGGCGCACGCGGGGCTGCAGATCACGGACGTGGCGTTCGACCGTGTGGTGGAACTGCTCGTGGCCACGCTCCAGCAGCTGGAGGTCCCCGGCGACATCATCACCGCGATCGGGGCGAAGCTCGCGCCGCTGCGCGACGACGTCGTGACGGTTCGTGCTGCCGCGGCCTAGGCCGAGATCGCCGACGCGGTCCCGGTGACGCGTACGCCGGGCTGGTCGGGCGCGAGCTCGACCAGCAGCCGGCTCGGGCGGCCCATCTCGACGCCCTGTTCGATGACGAACTGCGCGGGCGGCGTCAGTTCGCCGCGCTCGCGCAGATACCCGCCGAGTGCGGCGGCGGCCGCGCCCGTCGCGGGGTCCTCGACGACCCCGCCGGGCGGGAACGGGTTGCGCGATCGGAAGATCGCCGGCTCGCGGCGGTGGACGAGCTGCAGGGTTGTGAGGTCGTGCGCGTGCATGAGCGCGCGGGTCGCGTCGAAGTCGTACTCGAGATCCGCGAGGGTGGCGGCGTCGCGGACGGCGAGGATGAGGTGCCACGCGCCCGCGTAGGCGAAGGCGGGCGGGAGCGCCGGGTCGAGATCGTCCTCGCGCCAGTGCAGCAGCGCCAGGACGTCGCGGAGGAAGCCACTCGGCAGCGGCTTGGTCTCGGTGGCGACGGAGGTCAGCGTGGCCATGATCGTGCCGTCGGCCGCCTGCGTGGTCTCGATCCCGACCTCTCCGGCGGCGGTGGCGAAGGTGAACGGGCCGATGCCGTCCCGCTCGGCGAGCGCGACGGCGGCGGCGATGGTCGCGTGCCCGCAGAACGGCACTTCGGCCTCGGGGCTGAAGTACCGGACCGCGGCGGCGCGGTCTCCGGTGGGCGCGACGAACGCGGTCTCGGAGTAGCCGACCTCGGCCGCGATGCGCTGCATGTCCGCGGGCTCCGGGTGGGCGTCGGCGAGGAGGACGCCGGCGGGGTTGCCGCCGCGGCCGCCGTCGGTGAACGCGCTGAGCCGCTGGACCGGCACGGCGGCTACGCGACCGTGCGCCGGAACAGGAGGAAGCAGACGATCGAGACGATGATCGCGACGAGGGGGATCACGCCCCCGATGATGCCGACGACGGCGAGCACGATGCCGACGGCCGCGACGACGGCGGCGATCCCGCCGGTCACCACGAGGCGGTACGCGCGCGCCTCACGGGCGGCGCGGGGTGAGCGGTTTCCTCGATGTTCCAGATCGGCCATGACGTGAGGGTAGATGGCGGGCCTGACCGGTGCACTTTTTGGACTGGCGCGGGTGCCCGACGGTCGGCAGACTGCCCGACCGCTCATCACCTACCTCGGGAGATTCCCATGTTCCGCACCACCGTCGTCCTCGCTCTGACCGCTGCGATCGCCGCCGCCCCTGCCGCGGGCGCCGCGACCAAGAACGGCATCACGCCCGTTACACCCAAGGCCGGCAAGAGCGTGCCGGCCGGGAAGAGTCCGAAGTTCAAGATGCGTGTCCGGGGCTCGGGCCAGGTGTGGGTCCACGTCTGCGCGAGCGCGAAGAAGGACGCCGACGGTGTCATCTGCAGCACGGCGAGCATCGGCCAGGCGAAGAAGTCCGGATCGCTGTTCGTCTACACCCCGAAGTTCTTCGACTTCCCGGAGTTCTGGCTCAACACGCCCGGGACGTACCACTGGCAGGCCCATCGCATCGCCTGCGAGGGCGGCGACACGTCCGACTGCAAGCAGGAGGGGCCCGTCGTGAAGTTCAAGGTCAAGTAGCCAGCCGCGCCCCGAGGCCGGTCCAGCGGGTGCCCCGGACCCCGCGCGCCAGCGCGAGGTCCAGCGCCCGCTCCTCGGCCACGACGACACACGCGCGCTGTGCCCGCGTGATCGCGGTGTAGAGCCAGTTGCGGTTCAGCGGTCGCGCCGCCGCGGCGGTGAGCACGACGATCACGCCGGGGAACTCCGAGCCCTGCGCCCGGTGCGCCGTCATGGCGTACGCGGGCCGCAGGCGGTGCGCGAGCTTCGCGCTGATCGCGTTGCGCGTGCCGTCCTCGAACGTCAGCCGCAGCCGGGCCCCGCCGCGCTCCAGCCCGTCGAGGCGCAGCAGGTCGCCGTTGACGAGCCCCTGTTCGCGGGCGTTGAGCGTCTGCAGCAGCTTGTCGCCGACGCGCAGATTCGTGTCCGGCACCGGCTTGCCGTCCGGGTTGAGCAGCTGCTGCAGCTGCGTGTTCAGCACGTCGAGCTCGTGGTTGGTGGGGGCCAGCACCTGGATGCCCCACACGGGGTCGACGTTCAGATGCCGGGCCATCCCGCCGGTCGCCAGCTCGATCGCGCGCGCGTGCACCGCGGCCGCGGAGGGCTGGAGGGAGAGCCAGAAGTCACGCGGCGCGCCGTCGGGGAGGTCGGCGACAGGCCGCTCGCCCTGGAGCACCCGCCGCGCGACGACCGGGATGATGCTGTCGCCCGCCTGGCGCTTGATCTCGGTCAACGAGAACACCGGTGCTCCCGGATGGTCGACGATCGCTTCCAGGACGTCGCCCGGCCCCACGGGCGGCAGCTGGTCGGCGTCGCCGACGAGGACGAGGTGGGTGTCCTCGCTCAGGCACGCGAGCAGCATCATCGCGAGCTCGCACGTGAGCATCGAGGCCTCGTCACACACGAGGACGTCGAACTCCTCGTCGGGGCCGGCGCCGCCGAGCCGGGCATCCGACCGGGTGGTGACATCCCACGGCTCGCCGTCCTCAGGCGGTGCGATCTTCGCGAGTGAGTGGATCGTCTGCGCCTCGCGCAGCGTGGTCTGCGAGAGCCGGCGCGCCGCCTTGCCCGTCGGCGCGCACAGCCCGACGCGCAGTTCATGGCGCTCGGCGACCTGCACGATCTCGCCGATCAACGTGCTCTTGCCGGTGCCCGGCCCGCCGACGATGACCGTCAGCCGCCCGGCGAACGCGGCGTGCACGGCAGCGCGCTGCTCCTCGGTGAGGAAGTCCGCGAGCTCCTCGTCGCGCACCGGGTCGGCGACGTCGGCCTCCGCGAGCGTGCGGAACGCCTCGGCGATCTCGTCCTCCTGCGTCGCGAGCAGCTGGGGCTGCACGAACGTGTCGGCCACGCGGATCGCGCCCCGTTTACGCAGGGCCGCGAGTGTCTCCTCGCCGCCGTCGGCGCCCAACTCGCGCACCCGCAGCGCGAGCTCGGCGGGCGGCATGCCGGTATGCCCGCTGCGGGCGGCGTCGCGCAGCACGGTGACGACCGCCGCCTGGCTGCGCCGTACCGGATCCGGATCGGGCACGAGGTCATCGACGGCCGCCAGCGGCACCTCGTAGCGCTCGGCCAGCAGGTACGGGTCGTCGAGGGCCTTCTCGGCTGCACGCGTGCCGCCGCGCGCGCAGATCGCCGGGACGAGGCGCCCGAGCCCGCGCGGCTGCAGCCACGTCCGCAGCCGGCGCAGCGCCAGGCGCCGCTTCCAGTCCGTCGCCGCGGCCGCGGCGTGCCGCTCGCTCATGCCCGCCGCCGTGAAGGCCGCGAGCGGATCCTCGTCGATGTAGGCCAGCGGGTCTGTGTCGCCTGCGGCGTCGAGCAGCGCGTGGAGCTTGCGGTGGGTGACGTGCGGCGTGAGTGCCAGGTAGGCCTGCACGGCGTCGGGGTCGCGCAGGTCGTCGGGCAGTGCCCGGTCGACGCGCAGCTGCTCGCCGTAGCGGTCGTGCTTGGCCCACGTGCCCTCGAGCAGCGCGATCTCCCGCACCTGCAACTCGCCCATCCGCCCAAGCGCGGTGGCCTCCCGGCCGTCGGCCAGCCGCAGCTCCGCGATGCGGAAGCCGCCGTCGCCGCTGTGGACGAAGCGCTCGATGCGGGCGCGCTCACGTACGCGCGGGGAAGGTGTCGACGGAGGCGGCGAGATCGCCATGCATCAGATCATGCGCGACGCGTCGGCGGCGCGCACCGATCTGCGCAACAACGTCACGAACCCTGCGCGAAGACGGCTTAGCGCGCTGCGAAGGTGCGACGGGCGCTGCCGCTCGAGACCTCGGCGTCGCGGATGACGACGGCCGATCCGTACAGCCGGTACCGGCCCTTCGCCAGGTCGACTGGGAAACGATACGTCTGCGCGCCGCGGGCGCGCGAGGCGGGGACCGTCCGCGTGTCCGTCTTGACGAGCTTGCCCCCGCGCCGCGCGTGCACGGACACCAGCACCTTCGCGCCCTTCGGCACCGACCGGAAGCGGGCCTGCACCGAGATTGTGCGGCGCGTGCCCCGGACGGTCCGCGCGGTCACCCGCACGCGCGCGACGCGGCGGGCCTGCGACGCCCGGAAGCGCACCCGACGCACCACGCGGCCGCGCGCGTCGCGGACGGTGATCACCACCGCGTCGCTCGCCAGGCGGCCCCAACGGGCCGGGCGAGCGGACACCGCTCCTCCTCGGGGCACCGACAGGGACGGCAGCGAGACCGACCCCGGCGTTCCGCGCTTGCCCGACCACGACAGGGTGGCGCGCAGGGTCGACGCACCGGCGCCCTCATTCTCGTACGCCAGCCCGCCACGGCCGAGGTCGAGCCCGTGGCCGCCGGCGTCGGCACCGTCCACGCGGACGTCGGCGCCGAACTGGTCGGACCCCGCGGCTGCTGCGAGCGCGACGCGGAGGTCCCCGCCGAGCGCGGCATCGAGATCCACGCCCCCGGCCCCCAGGCGCACCGTGTCCCGGGTGCCCTTGCGCGCGTCCAGGCCGGAGACCTGCGCGCCGAACCCGGGCGCGAGCAGCGCGGTGCCGCCCGTTCCGGTCTTCGTGCCCACGAGCGTCTGCGTGTACGTCCCCTTCCGGCTCAGGGCGTAGGTCGGCTGGCTGTCGTCGCCGGTGGCGGTGGGGACGACCGCGGCGTCCGGCAGCCGGGTCTTCGCGTCGGTGTTCAACTCGCCCTCGGCGTCGAGCAGTCGCCGGCCCTGCGCGTCGGTGACCTGGGTGACCTCCGACGCCCCGGATGCGAGCGGCACGAGGAGGGACACGACGCCGAACGGATCGGTCGGCATCACCGGCTGACGGCCCAGGACCCCGAGCGGGGCGACCACCATCTCGCGTGAGGCGCCGCGCCACGTGTCGCGGTACATCCCCCGGTGCGACCAGAAGCCCCCCGGGGAGACGCGGATGACCGAGCGGTCGCCCTCCCGTTCGGCGTGGGCGGCCGGATCGCCCAGCTCGCTCGTGAGGAACTCGACGTTCGGGTCGTAGACCTCGACGTCGTAGCTGCCGTCCGCATGCTCGATGAGGTCGTGGGCGACGACGACGTGTCCCGCGCCGCCGTTCGCCAGTGCGATGAACGGGTTACGTCCCGCGGCGAGCTCGCTGCGGATCACGTTGCGCGACCCGGTGCCGCGGTTGAAGAGGTTCGCGGCCGAGGTGTCGATCCAGTACCCGAGGTAGCTCGAGCTGAGCTGGGCGCTGTGCCACGTCCGGATCTGCCGGCCGAGGCTGGGGCTCGGGCTGGACCGGTCGCCGAGCTCCCAGACGGACCCGGCGCCGGCCGGGGGAACGCCGAGCGGGCGACCTGCCCGGTCGCGATGTGCTGGCTCGTGACCGCGATGCCATAGCACGAGCCCTTCCCCTGAAGGGCCGCGTTCGACACGACGATGTAGATCCCGACGAGCGGGTTCGGCAGCGGTGTCGGGATCGGGCAGACGGGCGGGATGACGCCGGGCAGGGGGTTGCACGGGTCGATCGTGATCCGCGTCTGGGCCTCGCCGTAGAGGGCGGTGACCTCGTCGAGGCCGATCCCGGGGTGGTCGAAGTTGTTGAACTTGAACGCCTCGACCGAACGCGGCGTGAGGACGGTGAACGGCGCCGAGACGATGGCCTCATCCGGCCCGGAGACCGTGATCGGGCCGGTCGTCGCGAGGCGCGGGACGCGGACGCGCAGGGAGGTGCCGGTGGGATCGACGTCGGCCGGCGTCGTCGTCGCGCGCGGGTTGCCGAACTGTACGGTCGCGCCGGCGCAGAGCCCACGGCCGCTGAGCGTGACGATCGTGCCCGCGCGCAGGTCGTGGGGCACCCACCCGGTGTCGGGGCTCACGCCGGTGATCTCGCCCGCGGCGCGCGTGATGGTGATCGTGTGGGTCTGGTCAGGCAGGCCCGGGCTCGTCGCACGGACCGTGACCGTCCCGGTGGCGGGTGGGTTCGCGCGCGTCGTGGTGATCGTCAGCGGGACGCTGCTCTCGCCGGCCGCGAGCGCCGTGGATGCCGGCGACGCCGCGTAGCCGTCCGACGCCTCCGCGGCCACGGTGACCGGTCCGTCGAAGCCGCTCTGCGCGCGGGAGACGATCGCGGTGGCCGTCGTGCTGCCGCACGGTGCGACCGACACGGCGGGTGTCCCGCTGACCGTGAAGGCGGACTCCACGATGAGCGTGAACAGGCTGATCTGCAGGGACGGGCCGACGGCCGCGCTCGCCGGGGTACCGCGGATCGAGGCGGCGGTGAAGGTGCCGACGGTGGCCGTCGCGGAGGCGTTCAGCGTCATTGTGGATGTCGCGGCCGCCGAGCCGCCCACCGGGTTCGGGGCAAACGACGCGGCGGTGACGCCGGTGGGGGAGGTCCTGACCGGAGAGCGTCACGTTGCCGCTGGATCCGTTGAAGCGCAGGACGTCGACCGGCACCGTGGTGGTCCCGCCCTGCCGCACGCGCGCGCCGCTCGTGCGGGGCAGGACGGAGAAGGCGGCAGCGCCTGTCCCCGTGGTGGTGAACGTGAGGTCGTCGATCCCCAGCTGGAAGCCCGCGTCGGCGACCGCGAACGTGCGGACGCGGACGAAGGCGACGTTGTCGGTGCCGGCGGGGTCGACCGTCATGAGCGTCTTGAAGTTGGCGGACCCGATGGTCGCCGTCGTCGTGCCGATCACGGTGGACGAGGCGTTGAGCGCTTCGAGCCGGACCTGGACCGACACGGGGCTCGCGGTGTTGATGCCGACGCGGACCGAGGCCGTCTCGGCGAACGTGGAGAGCTGGGCGAGGATGACGTGATGGTCGAACTCGCACGCGAAGCAGTCGCTCAGCGCGACCTTCGTGCCGGAGTTCGCCTTGGCGCCCACGTCGGCCACGCGCGGCCGTTCGTTGACGGATGACGGGGTCCCGTTCGGGTCGATGAAGGTCACGCCGTCGGCGGCGAACTGGTTGGTGACTTGGGTGTTCGCGGTCAGGCCGTCGAAGGTGATCGGCAGCGCGGCATGCGCCGGCGCCGCGCCGAGCAGCAGGCAGGCGGTGAAGAGCAGTGCGAGCCGGGTGACGCGTCGGTGATGGTGTGCGGGCACGCAGAGACTCGTGACGGGAACAGGCGAAGCCTACGTGCCTATCCGCGGGTGAGGTGCCAGCCCCCGCAGACGTCGCAGAGATAGGCGCTGGCCCGCGGTCCGCGGCCCGGGCTGTGCATCAGCGCGAAGGACCGCGCTTCGGCCTCGGTGTCGTACCGGACCTTCGCGGCACAGGCCTCGCGCCGACGCGTCTCCTGTTCGGCGATCCGCGCGACATCCGGCCGCGGCGGCGGAGCCGGTCCGCGGCGCGGCGCGGGCTTCGGGTGGCGGCGCGGCATGGGCCGTCACGGTACGGCGTCAGGGGGCCGAACGGTCATCGGTGGTCGCCCCAGCGGCCGACGACGACCGTTCGTCGCAGCGGGGGCTTTGTGTCGGACGACAATTCCGGTTGCGTGCTTGCTACCGCTTGGTAGCATCGTCCCCATGGCCACCACCGTGCCGGTTTCCCCCTCCGCGCCGGCCGTCCCCGCGGCGCCGCCCGAACAGCCGTACGTCCTGCGCGGCGCCCGGCTCGCGCGCTTCCTCTGGGAAGGGCGCAAGGATCCGCTCGAGCCGCTGTGCCGCATCCCGGGCGCGCCCGGCATCGTCCGCATCCCGGACCCGTTCGCCAACGTCTTCCTCGTCCGCAGCCCCCAGCACGCGCGCCACGTCCTCATCGCCAACCAGGACGCGTACGCGAAGGGCACCGACTACCGCGTCCTCGGCGTCCTGCTCGGCAACGGGCTGCTGACGAACGCCGACCCGGTCTTCTGGCAGCGCCAGCGCAAGCTGGTGCAACCGATGTTCGCCAAGCGCCACCTGGCGCCGATGGCCACGCACATGGTCGCCGCCGCGCACGCCTGGCTCGACCGCTGGGACGCGGAGGCGACCGGCGAGGGCACGGCCGTCGACGCGCACCAGGCGATGAACGCGCTCACACTCGACGTCGTCGGCCGTGCGCTCTTCGGCGTCGGCATCGACGACCGCACCACCCAGACGGTCGGCCGCGCGATGACCGACGTCCTGCACGCCGGCTCGTACTACCTGCAGACCGGCTGGATCACCCGCGCGCTCATGGCGACCGGGATGGAGCTGAACACGGCGCTGAAGACACGTCCGCGGATGTGGCGCCAGGCGATGCGCGCCATCGACACGCTCGACGACGTCGTCGCCCGGCTCATCGCCGCCTACGAGGCCGATCCGGATGCCGACCAGGACAACCTCCTCGCCCTCCTGCTCTCCGCGCGCGACGAGGACACCGGCGAGCCGATGAGTCGCGAGCAGGTCCGTGACGAGGTCATGACCTTCCTGGGCGCAGGCCACGAGACGACCGCCAACGCGCTGTCGTGGACGTGGATGCTGCTCTCCCAGCACCCGGACGTGCGCGAGCGGCTCCAGGCCGAGGTCGACGAGGTCCTCGAAGGGCGCACGCCCACCGCTGAGGACGTCGACCGCCTGCCGTACACCATGGCCGTGCTGCAGGAGTCGATGCGCCTGTACCCGCCGGTGCCGGCGGTCAGCCGGGTCGCGCAGGAGGACGACATGGTCGGCGGGGCGCGGATCCCGAAGGGCTCCGGCGTGCTCGTCCTGCCATACGTCATCCATCGCGACCCAGAGCTCTGGCCCAACCCGGAGGGCTTCGACCCCCGCCGCTTCATCGACCCGCCGGCGGACCGGCCGCGTCAGGCGTTCATGCCGTTCGGCGCCGGGCGGCGCATCTGCGTCGGCAACGGGTTCGCCCTCATGGAGGGCGTGCTCCTCATGGCGATGATCGCCCAGCGGTTCGAGCTCGATCTCCGGTCGGGCACGCGCGTCACGCCGGAGATCGCGATCACGCTGCGGCCGGAGGGCTCCCTGCCGATGGTCCTGCGTCGCCGCGCTCGCTGACCGAGCGCGGGAGGACGACGACCGGGCACGGCGCGTCGCGCAGCAGTCCGTGGCTCACGCCGCCGAGCAGGACCGCGCCGAGCGGGCCGTATTCACGGGAGCCGAGCACGAGCAGGTCGAGGTCCTCCGCCGCCGCTGCGAGGGTCTTCGTCGGCGAGCCGTGGAGCATCTCGCCGCGCGCCTTCGCCCGCGCGGGCGCTTCGGCGACCGCCTCATCGAGCACCCGCTGGCGCGCCGCCACCAGCGACGCCTGCATGTCCTCGCGCAGCATGACCTCCGCCGACGGGTACAGGCCCGTGTTCAGGGGTTCGGCGACGGTGAGGACGTGCAGCCGGCCGTCGACCGCGATCGTGAGGTCGGCCGCCCAGCGCAGCGCGGCGCGGGACTCCGCGCCCGCGTCGTAGGCGATGCCGACCTCGCGCAGCTCGTCCTTGGGGACGAACCCGCGCGGCGCGACGGCGACCGCGCACGGCGACCCCTGCGCGACCCGCTCGGCGGTCCCGCCGAGCAGCGCCCGGCCGACCCTGCCGCGGTGCGAGGAGCCGAGCACGAGCAGGTCGATGTCCTCGGCCTCTGCCAGCGCGTGCAGCGCCCGCGGCGCGGAGTCGTCGCTCGGCAGGTGCTGATGCAGCGTCACGCCGTCGGTGGCCTGCGCGATCGCGCTGTCCAGGATCTCCTGTCCGGCCTCGCGCAACGCGCCGGTCAGATCGGCGCCGTAGATCATCGTGTTGCCCGTCCCCGGGAGGACGTGGGCCACGTGCAGGGCGCCCCCGAGGGCGCGCACGAGCGCGGCGCCGAGCGCCACCGCGTCGGCGCGCTGCGGGCTGGAGTCGATGCCGACCAGGACGTTCATGGTGGGCACCGTATCGCGGTCAGCGCCGGTACTCCGGGTTCGGGTGATCGGGCTGGGAGAGGTCCCACTCGTCGGCGTTCGTCCCGTGGCCGGGGATGCCACCCGCGTCGCGCAGCATGCGCGCCATATGCAGGAGATTCCACGCCATGAAGACCGCGTTGCGGGTGGTCCACGCGTTGCGTTCGCCGCCGTGCTCGGGGTCGAGGTAGGACGGTCCGGGCCCGGCCTCGCCGACCCAGTAGGTCTCGGCCTGCGGCGGCACCGTCAGCCCGATGTGCTGCAGCGCGTAGAGCAGCTGCGCGTTGACGTGCTTGCCGCCGTCCTCGTTGCCGGTCGTCAGCGCGCCCCCGACCTTGCCGTAGTACGACCATTGCCCGCGGTCGTTCGTCTCGCCGGAGTACGCGTAGAGCCGCTCGATGATGACCCGGGTCAGCGAGCTCTGGTCGCCGAGCCAGATCGGCCCGGCGAGGATGACGATGTCGGCGGGCTCGACGAGCGAGCGGTAGATCTCGGGGAACTCGTCGGCGTCGTAGCCCTGCTCGGTCATGTCGGGGTAGACGCCCGGCGGGATGACGCGGTCGGCGGTGCGGACCTCGTCGACGCGGACGCCGACCTGCTCGAAGATCCGGCGCGGGATCGCGAGGAGGCCGTCGGTCTGGCTCGGCTCGGGTGAGCGCTTCAGCGAGCCGTTGAAGATGACCGCGCGCAGGTCGTCGTAGCGTGCCGGCGCAGTCTCGCTGAGGCCGTCGATGAACTGCTGGATGGGAGCGGGGATTGGCATGCCCCCGAGTCTCCCCAGGCGCGGCGGGCGTTACGCCGGCCTCAGGCAAACGCGACCGTTCGCAACATTTGACACACGTCCGAGGCGGCGCTACCTTCCCGCTACGCGTCGTGCCACCACAAACCTGAGTGGCACGGGGCAGGGGGAGGAATCGCAGGAGAATGACGCTGTTGCGTGAAGCACGCGCGCCCTTTGAGCTGCGCGCATTGCTGGGGTCTGACGTCTGGCGGGGCCGGGGGGTTCCCCGTGGCGACGGATCACCGGTGCTGCTCGTTCCGGGCCTCATGGCCGGGGACGAGACGCTGCGGCCGATGGCCGCATGGCTCAAGCGACTGGGCTACCAGCCGCTGCGGGCCGGCATGCGCAGCAACGTCCGCTGCTCTGAAGAGAGCGCGAGCCGGCTGGAAGCCCGGCTCGAACGCGCGGTGCAGTCGGCGGGGCGGCGGGGACTGATCGTCGGGCATTCTCGGGGGGGAATGCTCGGGCGGGTCCTCGCCGTTCGCCGCCCTGACCTCGTGGCGGGCGTCGTCACCCTCGGCACGCCGCATGACGCGGCGCTCGAGGATCTCCATCCGGTCCTCCAGCGGCAGATCGACGTGCTGCGGGCGTTGGGGGACGCCCGCCTCGGCGTGCTGTCGTCCAGGTGCCGTATCGGGGCGCCCGGTCAGGCGTCGCCGGCCTTCGTGGGGGAAGGCTGCTGCGAGCGTTTCTGGTCCGATATGCGCGCCGCGTTGCCTGCAGAGGTGCGCGGCGCGTCCATCTTCTCGGAGACCGATGGGGTCGTCTCCTGGGAGGCCTGTCTCAGCGACGGGTTCCTCCCGATCGAGATCGCCAGCTCGCACTGCGGGATGGCGATGCACCCCGAGGCCTTCATCAAGGTCGCCGGCGAGCTGGCGAGCGCGGTTCGGGGGACCGGGCTCGTCGTCGCAAGAACGGCGCGGTCAGTGGCGTGCGAGCGGTGACACCCATGCGGGTTCCCGCGCCGTTCGTCGTCTCTGTCCCGCCCGTCGCCGCCGGTGCGCGCGCCTAACGCAGTTCGACCGCGTCGCCGGCCCTAGGGTCGTCGGCGCGGTCGCGCGCGCAGCTCAGCGGGCGGCGCGGTAGCGCCGCAGCACGGCGGGCGAGCCTTCGGCGACCGTGCGCGCGATCGTGCCGTTGCGGTTGAGCGCCAGCGCCTCGCCCTGGCCCTCGAACAGGGCGGTCGGCGGCGAGCACGGCTCGCGCCGCAGCGTGGTCGTCAGCGCTTCGTCGCCGCGCCGCCGCCATACCGCCAGTGAGGTGTACCCGCGCACCGCGATGGTCCGGCCGTCGGCGCTCACGTCCCCGGCGGTGGCCAACGCGACATCGATCTCCGGGCCGCGGCGGAGCGTCGACTCGCCGGGGAACGCGGACGCCGGGACGCTGTACGCGCGCGCGCCGGTCAGCGCCTTCGCCACGATGACGAGTGTGCCGCGGCGCGGGTCGACGAGCAGCGTCTCGGCGTCGCGCGGGCCGTCGGGGTAGCGCAGGCGCAGGCGCTCGGCGGGCGCCGTCACGCCGCTGCCAAAGACCGGCTCGGGGACCCGGTAGACGTCGACGTACGGGCGGGCCGCGGCGTTGTCGCCGATGTCGCCGAGGTAGAGCACGGCACCGCCGCCCGAGGGGGCGGGGCCGGTGGCCATGTCCTCCCAGTCGACGGCCTCCGCGCCGGGCACGGTCCAGCCGCCGGCCACGCTGCCGTCGGTCCGCAGCGCCCAGACCTGTGGGCCGGCGCCCGAGTCCTCGTGGCTGTACAGCAGGCCGGGGCGGGTCCGGCTGGCGACCAGCCCGGACAGCTCGTTCAGCGCCGGATCCTGCACGCGGCCGGTGACCGCCTCGTCGAGCTTGCGACACAGCGCGGGAACCGCGGGCGCGCGGGCGGCCGTGCGGGTCGTCGTCACGGTGGTCGGAGCGCGGGCGGCCGGCGGGTCGTCGTCGTCACCGAGCCACCCGAGCGCGAGCGCCGCCCCCGCGGTGGCGGCGACGAGAACGGCGAGCAGAACGAGGGCGACACGCACGAATGTCAGTCTGCCGCACGGCTACGCTGGTCCCCGGCATGGGGGTGTACGTCGACGACGCGATCTGGGAGTGGCGCGGCCGCCGTTGGTGCCACCTCGTCGCCGACACCGCCGACGAGCTGCACGCGTTCGGCGACCGCCTGGGCCTGCAGCGCCGCTGGCTCCAGCACCGCCCGGCTCGCCCGTGGCTCGACCACTACGACCTGCACGAGGTCGCCCGCGAGGTCGCGATCGCGCACGGGGCCGAGCCGATCACCCTGCGCGAGATGGCGCTGCACATCCGCGGCAAACGCGAGGCGTGGCGCGGCGATCAGGCCGCGGTCCGCGCGAGCGCCGTGGCCGCGTCGTCCAGCGTGCGCACTCGCACCTGATCGCGACCCGCCTGCTTGGCCTCGTACAGCGCGGCGTCGGCGCGGCCGAACACCCGCTGGAAGTCGAAGGCGCCGACCTCCGACGCGCTGACGCCGCAGGAGATCGTGACGGGCACGTCGCCGATCGGCCGGCTCCCGACGGCGCAGCGCAGCGCCTCGGCGTGCTCGATGGTGTCCTGCAGCGACGCCCCCGGGAGCAGGACGAGGAACTCCTCGCCGCCGATCCGGTAGATCAGCTCGAACGCGCGGCCGTGCGTGCGCAGGCGGTCGGCGGTCCCGCGCAGCACGTCATCGCCCGTCGCGTGACCGTGGGCGTCGTTGACCGCCTTGAAGTGGTCGAGGTCGGCGACGATCACGCCGATGGTCACGTCGCCGCCGTCGGCCTGCATCTCCAGCTCGGCGATCCGCAGCTCCAGCGCGTGGCGGTTCAGCAGGCCGGTGAGGGCGTCGATGCGCGCGTCGCTGCGGTGCGCCTGGTCGGAGACCATGAGCGGCGTCGTGAGCATGCCGACCGCGCCGATCGCGCCGAGGGCGAAGATGAGGTTGCTCGGGTCGTCCATCACGGCCTGATGGTCAAGGCCGATGGTGACGGCGAGCAGCAGCCCGATGGTCAGCACGAGGCCGGCCGCCACGCCGCGGTTGGAGAACCGCGAGCTCAGCGTCACGACGGGGATCGCCAGCCAGCAGAGCGCCGGGCTGTGCAGGCCATCGCTCAGGACGATGCTGCCGGCGATGAGCAGCTGGGACAGCGCCCAGCCGGCCGCCATCCGGTACTCCGGCCGGGGCGCCTTCTCGATCCCGCGGTCCACGACGGCGAATGCGGCGAGTGAGACGAGCAGCACGAGCACCGGCCACCAGCCCACCCAGGGGCCCGAGGCGATGAGCGCCGCGCCGAGGATGCCCATCGCCGCGGCGCGGACGGGCTTGATGCGCCGCTCCATGTCGAGCAGTCGGGCGCGGTCGGCCTCGGCCGGGCACAGCCAGGAGGTTCCTTGCGTCTGACCCACGGACCCATCATCGGCAGATCCCCAAAAAAGGTGAATGCTGGTTAGTCAGATGATCGACTGCCGCTGACCGGCGCGTTGGCGCCGCACGCAGGCGTAGGCTGCGCCAGTCGTCGGCTGGGACGTCCGGCGCCGAGTGGAGGAGGAGACGATGGTGTCGATGCGGGCGGCCGGTGTGGCCGGTCTTGTAGCTGCCGCGGCGATCGTGCCGGCGGCGGCGTTCGCCGATCCGGCGGGCAAGAGCACGGTCGAGGAGACCATCGTCCGCAATTCGGGCGGCGGCTACGTCGAGCTCAAGCGCCAGGGCGGGGAGTCGCACGTCGTCCGTTCTGAGCTGGCGAAGCCGAAGTCGGGGCGCGCCGCGCGCCGCAGCTCCCTGCTGATGTTCGCGCAGGTCACCGATCCACAGGTCGTCGACGAGATGTCCCCGGCGCGCATCGAGCTCGTCGACCCGGCGGGCGCCCCGCTGACCGCCGCGCACCGTCCGCAGGAGACGCTCGGACCGCACGCGTTCGACGCGGTCGTGCGCAACCTCAACGCGAACCGCACGAGCACGATCAAGCCGGGCAAGGGGTCGCGCGGGAAGGTCGGCTTCGCGATCAGCACCGGTGACCTCGCCGACAACCAGCAGCGCAACGAGACCGGCTGGGTCCGGACCATCCTAGAGGGCGGCCGCGTGGACCCGTTCAGCGGCCAGGTCATCAGCGCGTCGAACCCGTGCGCGTCGGCGACGCCCGAGCAGGTCAACGCCCTGAACCAGGCGGTCGCGTCGCGCCGCTACACCGGCGTGCAGGACTACGGCGACTACCCGGGCGTCACGCCGGACACTCGCTACGGCGGCTTCTGGGACCCCGACCGCGCCGCGCCCACCGCGGGCGGGCTGTACCCCGCGTTCCCGCGCTACCCGGGCCTGCTCGACCGCGCGCAGCAACCGTTCACCGCGGCCGGCCTGAACTTCCCGTGGTTCGCCGCGTTCGGCAACCACGACGCGCTCGTGCAGGGCAACGCGCCCGCGTCGATCTCGCTCATCCAGTCCTTCTCGGTCGGCTGCTTGAAGCCGTACCCGACGCAGGGCCTGGATCCCGCGTCGGTGGCCGGGCAGACCGAGTCCCAGATCTTCGCCCGCCTGACCGACCCGGCGTTCCTCGGCCAGCTGCTCGCCGGTGGCCGGCTGGTGCCGCCGGACCCGAACCGCGCGTTCCTGTCGAAGTCGCAGTTCAAGAGCGCGCTGGGGTCGGCCGACCGTAACCACGGCTTCGGCTACCAGTCCTCGAAGGTCAAGCAGAAGACGAAGGGCGCGATGGGCTACTACGCCTTCAACCCGCGCAAGGGCGTCCGGATGATCGTGCTCGACACGATCGCCGAAGGCGGCGGGGCGGACGGCAACCTCGACGATCCGCAGTACAGGTGGCTGGAGTCCGAGCTGAAGGCCAATCGGGACCACCTCGTGCTGATCTCGTCCCATCACACGCTCGAGACCATGGACAACACGACGCCCGACGAGGAGGCCGGGGCGTGCACGGCCACGCTCACCGTCGGCTGCGACGCGGATCCGCAGAAGTCCACGCCGCTCCATCAGGGGCAGAAGGGCAAGGCCAACGTCCAGTCCCTGCTGTTGAAGTACCCGAACGTCGTCGCATACGTCAACGGGCATACGCACCGCAACGAGGTCATCGCCCACAAGAAGGGCAAGACCGGGTTCTTCGAGATCAACACCGCGTCGCACATCGACTGGCCGCAGCAGAGCCGGACCATCGAGATCATGGACAACGACGACGGCACGATCTCGATCTTCGGGACAATCCTCGATTCCGCCGCGCCCGTGAAGGCGCCCGCGCCCGGGGTCCCGGCGAGCACGTTCTCGAACACGCAGCTCGGGTCGCTCGCACGGACCCTGGCGGCGAACGACCCGCAGAGCGAGGCGACGACCGACGGGGTCGACGGCCGCGGCCAGCGGCGTGACCGCAACGTCGAGTTGGTGATCCCCGACCCGCGGGACTAGTCAGTTCATCGTGATGACGCTGAAGGGCGCGCCGTGCGGGTCGGCCAGCACGGCGAGGCGCCCGACGGGGATGTCGAAGGGCTCCACCGTCACCGTGCCGCCGTGGGCCTTCGCCCACTCGGCGGCGCGGTCGGCGTCGTCGACGGCGAAGTACGTCATCCAGTGCGCGGGAACGTCGGCCGGCCATCGGGCATCCATCACGATCATGCCGCCGACGTCCGCGCCGCCCGAGCGCCACGTCGTGTAGGCCTGCCCGCCGGGCGTCCCTTCGACGGCCTCCCAGCCGAACACGGCCCCGTAGAACGCCTTCGCGGCCTTGGGGTCGCGGCAGGCCAGCTCGTTCCAGCAGAGGCTGCCCGGCTCGTTGACGATGCCGGCCCCGATGTGGTCGCGCGGCTGCCAGATCGCGGCGACCGCGCCACCCGGGTCAGCGAACGCCGCCATCCGCCCGACCGTGGTGATGTCCATCGGCTCGACGATGACGTCGCCGCCGGCCGCGCGGACCTTCGCGATCGTCTCGTCGGCGTCGGTGACGGAGATGTACGTCGTCCAGGACGGCGGGTGCCCTGGCGTCATGATCGGGGCGACCCCGGCGACGGGTGTGCCGCGCAGCTCGAACATCCGGTAGCCGCCGGTCTGGTCGTCCGGGCCGGGTGACCTGGTCGTCCAGCCCAGCAGGGGGCCGTAGAACGCGGCGGCGGCCTCCACGTCGGGGCTCGCGAGGTCCACCCAAGACGGAGTGCCGGGGGCGTAACTCGTCTTCTCGGACACGGCGCGCTCCTTCAGAGCAGTGGGGACGTGCCCGATCCTCTCAGGCCGGAGCGGTTCCGGGGGGCGACGTCTCGGCGTCGCCGCCCTCGTCCAGCCCGAGCGGGGGGAGGATGCGGTCCAGCCAGCCGGGCAGCCACCAGTTCGCGTCGCGCATGAGCACCATGAGGCTCGGGACCAGCAGGCAGCGCACGACGGTGGCGTCGAGGAAGACCGCGACCGCCATGCCGAGGCCGAACTGCTTGACGGTCGGATCGTCCTGCAGCACGAACGAGCCGAAGACGACGACCATGATCGACGCGGCCGCGGTGATGACGCGGGCCGAGGAGGCCAGGCCGCTGACGACCGCGTCGTGGGTGTCTTCGCCCGCGTCGTGGTGCTCGCGGATCCGGCTGAGCAGGAAGACCTCGTAGTCCATGCTCAGGCCGAAGAGGATCGCGAACATCATGAGCGGCACGAAGCTCACGACGGGCACCGCGCCCTCGAGCCCGATGAGTCCCGCGCCGTGGCCGTGCTGGAAGACGATCGTCAGCACGCCGTACGCGGCGCCGACGCTCAGCAGGTTCATGACGGCGGCCTTGATCGGCAGCACGACCGAGCGGAACGCGACGAGCAGCAACAGGAAGGACAGCAGGATCACGAGCGCGATGAGGTAGGGCAGGCTGTCGGAGATGCGGTCGGCGAGGTCGACGTAGCCGGCGGTGATCCCGCCGACGTACGCGGTCGCGCCGGTCCCTGCCAGCGCCTTGGGAACCGTCTCGTCGCGCAGGCGGGAGACGAGGTCCTCGGTCGCCTCGTCCGACGGGCCGGAGGTGGGGAACACCGTGATGAGCGCGACGTCCCCGGCGGGGTTCTTCTGCGCCGGGGTGGCCAGCGCGACGCCGTCGGTCTTCTGGATGTCGGCCTCGAGCTTCGTCAGCGCGTCGCTGTCCTTCGGCACCTCCACCGCCACCACGAGCGGTCCGTTGAACCCGGGACCGAAACCCTCGGCGAGCAGGTCGTAGGCGATGCGTTCGGTGTCGTCCTTCGGCAGCGCGTCGGTGTCGGGCTGGCCGAGCTTCAGGCCCACGACCGGCGCGGCGAGCGGGAGCAGGATCAGCAGGCTGACCGCGAGCGCGATCCACGGGCGGTTGCAGACGTCGCGGGCGAACGACGCCCAGCGCGGGCTGCCGTCCGGGTCCTCGTCGACCTTGCGCCACGGCAGCCGCAGCGCGTTGAGGCGGTGGCCGAGCAGCGCGAGCACGGCCGGCAGCAGGGTGACGGCGGCGATCATCGCGATGAGGACGGCGAGCGCGGACGTGACGCCCATCGCCGTGACGATCGGGATGCGCGCGACCGCGAGTGAGCACAGCGCGATGATCACGGTGAAGCCCGCGAAGACGACGGCGGCGCCGGAGGTCGCGATCGCCTGCGCGATGGACGCGTTCGGCTCCATGCCGCCGGAGAGCCCCTCACGGTGGCGGGTGACGATGAACAGCGCGTAGTCGATGCCGACGCCCAGCCCGATCATCGTGGCGAGCACCGGTCCCGTGTCCGGGATGCCGAAGACGTGCCCGAGGATCGTGATGCAGCTGATCGCCGTCGCGAGGCTGAAGATCGCGGTGACGATCGGGACGCCCATCGCGACGGCCGAGCCAAACGTCAGCAGCAGGATGATGATCGCGGCGAGGATGCCGATGCCCGCGCTGGTGTCCGAGGTCTCGGCGTCGACGACCTGGCCGAGCGCGCCGCCGGTCGCGGCCTGCATCCCGGCGTCCTCGATGGGCGTGGTGGCGGCATCGTCGAGGTCGACGGCCTCGGCCTTCGTGACCTGGCCGAGGTTGCGGTCGAGCGTGACCGACAGGTACCCGATCTCCCCGTTCTTGCTGAGCTGGGACGCACCCGCCTCGGTGGTGGGGCTCACGACGCTCGCGACGAGGTCGTTCTTCTTCAGCGCGGCGGTCGCGTCGGCGATGGCCTTCGCGTTCTTGTCGTCGGTGAGCTTGCCGTCGGTGCTGCGGATGACGATCGGGCTGGAGCCCTGGGCCTGGGCGGGGAACTTGTCGGTGAGGAGGTCGGTGGCCTCCTGGCTGCCGGTGTTCGGCAGGGAGATGTCGACGCTCGTGCGCTGGCCGAGGATCGAGGCGCCGGCGATGGCGGCGACGGCGATGAGGAGCCACGTCAGGAGGACGAGGCCGCGGTGGCGGGTGGCGAACCAGCCGACGCGATGGAGGAGGGCGCTCATGGGGTCTGCCGGGGTCTTCGGCAATCCTGGCACGCGGCTGTAGTGGTGAAAGGGACCATTTGTGCTACAGTGCGACGCACAATGGCCGAGAAAGTCGGAGTCCGCGAGCTGCGGCAGAACCTCAGCAAGTACCTCGCGCGGGTCAAGGCCGGCGAGGATCTCGTCGTGACGGAGCGAGGGACGGAGGTGGCGCGCCTGATCTCGTCCGGCGCGCATCCGGACGCTCGGCTGGCGTCACGGTTCGGCGCCACGGTCCCCGTTGAGCCGTTCGAGTCCATCGCCGCTCGTCTGTCGCCGCCTGGTCGCCCGTCGGGGACGACCGATGCGTTTCTCCATGAGGGCCGCGCGGACCGCTGACCTGTGCCTGCGGTCTATCTCGACACGAGCGCCGTGGGCCGGGTGCTCCTCGGCGAGCCTGATGCCGGGGTCATCCTCGCTGCGATCGGCGCCTTCGACCAGCGCGTCGCCAGCCGCCTGATGCGTGTGGAGCTGCGCCGCCTGGCATTGCGCGAAGGCGTGCTGGCCGATGCCGACCAGTTGCTTGCCGGTGTCGCGCTTGTCCCGCTCGACGACGACCTGCTGGCCGTGGCCGAGACGCTCCCGCCGAGCACCGTCGCGACCCTCGATGCCCTCCACCTCGCCACGGCCGTACGGCTCGCGGCCGCCGGCATGCTCGACGCGGTCATGACGTATGACCACCGGCTCGCTGACGGGGCTCGCCAGCACGGCCTCGAGGTGCTGGCTCCGGCCTGATCCGCCAGTGCCTACGCCGCGGGCGCGCCCACGACCACCATCGACGCGTCGACGCACGTGCGCCGCACCGCTTCACGGTCGATGGGGAAGACGCCGGGGAACCCGGGGGCGGCGAAGTTCACGCCCACGCCCACGCGCGCGAGCTGCATGGCGCCCAGGCCCTGCGCGTAGAGCATGTTCGCCGCGAACCACGGGTCCTTGACCGCGGGGAACTCGCCCTGTGCGATCCCCGCCTCGAGCGCGTCGACGATGTGCTGCAGGCACGCGGCCATCCCGCGGCCGAGCCGGGTCATGACGCCTTCGCGCACGACGCCGCCGAGCTCGCTGGCCGGCTGGCGCATGAGCGAGAGCGCGCAGTCGAGGAAGGCGGGGTGCTCGATGCCGTAGTCGACGAACACCTGTGACAGCGCGCGCAGGCGGGCGACCGGCTCGAGCGTCGTGTCGACGTCGCCCATGCGCGCGTGGATCTCCTGCAGGTACGTCTCGAGCGTGAGGGCGAACAGCTCGTCCTTGCTCTCGAAGTACCGGTAGATCAGGGCCTTGTTGATGCCGGCCTCGCGGGCGATCTCGTCGATCGGCGCGTCCTGGAGCCCGCGCGCGTCGAACAGCGCACGCGTCGCAGCGATCAGCTCCTGCTCGCGCTCGCGGCGGACCGCCCGGGTCTTGGTCGTCGACGCCATCCGCGCCAATCCTAACGCAAGTTCAACAAAAGGTTGACACGAAGGTGTAACTGTCGGTTACACTTGAGACCACCGCAGGGGAACACGGTCTTCCGAGCACGTCACGAGGTCACCACGCATGTCCACCGTTGAAGAGCAGATCCAGGAGGTCACGGCCACGCAGGAGGGCACGGCTGACTTCTCGATGGCGCTGAACGACGACCAGAAGGACCTGCAGGAGTGGGTCCACGGGTTCGCCGAGAGCGTCGTCCGCCCGGCTGCTGAGGAGTGGGACGAGAAGGAGTCCACCCCCTGGCCCGTCATCCAGGAGGCCGCGAAGATCGGCCTCTACAGCTTCGAGTCGATGGCGCAGTTCTTCGCCGACCCGACCGGCCTCACGCTCCCGATCGTCAACGAGGAGCTCTTCTGGGGCGACGCGGGCATCGGCATGGCGATCATGGGCACGTCCCTCGGCGTCGCCGCGATCTTCGGCCAGGGCACCGGCGAGCAGATCGGCGAGTGGATCCCGCGCTGCTTCGGCACCCCGGATGACGTGAAGGTCGCCGCGTTCTGCTCGAGCGAGCCGAACGCCGGCTCCGACGTCTCCGCCGTCCGCACCACCGCGAAGTACGACGAGAAGACCGACGAGTGGGTCCTCAACGGCCAGAAGGCATGGGCCACGAACGGCGGCATCGCCGACGTCCACGTCGTCATCGCCTCGGTCGACCCCGAGCTCGGCACGCGCGGCCACGCCGCCTTCGTCGTCGGCTCGGAGAACAAGGGCCTCACGCAGGGCGCCAAGGTCAAGAAGCACGGCCTGCGCGCCTCGCACACCGCGGACGTCTACCTCGACGACTGCCGCGTCCCGGGCAAGCAGCTGCTCGGCGGCAAGGACAAGCTCGACGAGCGCCTCGCCCGCGCCCGTGAGGGCCGCAGCTCGCGCGGCAACGCCTCGATGGCGACGTTCGAGGCTTCGCGCCCCGTCGTCGGCGCTCAGGCGCTCGGCATCGCCCGCGCGGCGTACGAGTACTCCCTCGAGTACGCCAAGAACCGCGAGCAGTTCGGCAAGGCGATCATCGAGAACCAGGCCATCGCGTTCACGCTGGCCAACATGAAGATGGAGATCGACGCCGCCCGCCTGCTGGTCTGGCGGGCCTCGTGGATGGGCCGCAACCAGGTCCCGTTCGAGAACGCCGAGGGCTCGATGTCCAAGCTGAAGTCCGGCGAGGTCGCCGTGTGGGTCACCGAGCGCGCCATGCAGATCATGGGCGGCAACGGCTACGCCCGCGAGTACCCCGTCGAGCGCTGGCACCGCGACTCGAAGATCTACGACATCTTCGAGGGCACCGCCGAGATCCAGCGCATGGTCATCGCCCGCGCGATCAGCGGCGTGCACATCCGCTAAGCACTTCCTCCAACCGGGAGAAGTGAGCGTCAGCGAGCTTCTCCCAATGGAATCGCGAGGCTCTGCCGAGCGATTCCACCCTCCCCAACCCGGGAGAAGTGAGCGCTAGCGAGCTTCTCCCAATGGAATCAAGGGCTCTGCCCGCAGATTCCACCTGCCCGACACAAACCAAAGGGCGACCGGTCCTCCACCCGGTCGCCCTTTGTGGTTTGCGCAGGAATTCCTCGCATCCAGACGTACTGTCAAGATGCCCCCTTGGCCCGCCCCCCGATGAGCCGCCGACCGATCCTGTTCACGACCGCGTTGGCGGTCCTCCTCACCTGCGTGCCGACGGCCGACGCCGTCCGCGAACGCGGCACCCAGCGGGCCGACGTCCTGGTCGGAAGCCACGCGCGTGACGTCCTGGACGGGCGGGGCGGCAACGACGAGATCATGGGGCTGCGCGGCGTCGACACGCTGATCGGCGGGCGCGGCCACGACGAGATCACCGGGGAGCGCGGCGACCGGATCTCCGGCGGCGCGGGCAACGACAAGATCGTCCTCGAGCACCCCACCGCCGGGTTCCGCGTGCGCTGCGGGACCGGGCGCGATCAGGTCGTCATCGATCAGGTCGATCAGCGCCGGCCGCTCGCCCGCGCGTCGCTCAAGCGGCGGATGCGGTCCTGCGAGCGCATCACGTACACGTCCGGGTCGCTGCCGGCCGACCCGGCGGTCGAGCCGGGCGGCGCCCCCGCGCCGGCCCCGGTCAGCGCGGGCACCGCGGCGGCCCCGCATCCGGATCTGGACTCGACCACGAAGATCTTCGGGATCACCCACGCCACCGGCGGCGGCGGCGCAGGGCTCCGCGCGCTGCGGGGCATCGGCGTGTCGACGGACCGCCTGGAGTTCGGTCCGCAGATGACGTGGGCCGAGATCGACGAGCGCTACCGCCTCGCCCTGCGCGAGGGCATGCGCGTGCTGCCGCTGCTCAACGTCGTGCAGCGGATCTCCACGATCGACGTCGCGTCGTTCTCCGCGTGGACTGCGTCGTTTGCGGCGCGCTACGGGCCGGGCGGCGCGTTCTGGGCGGGGCGGGCGGACGCGAGCCTCGCGCTGCACCACATCGAGATCTTCAACGAGCCGTACGGCGCGTGGGACTACCAACCGGTCGAGCCGGGCGCGTTCGCGCGGCTCTACGTCGCCGCGGTCGACGCCGGCCGCCGGGCCAACCCGAACACGCGGTACCTGCTGCCGATGCAGCCGACGGTCGACGAGAACGGCGCGTCCCGGGACTGGACGTCCGAGCTCTGGGCCGCCGAGCCGCAGATCGCGTCGCGCGTCGACGGCCTCGCCGTGCATCCGTACGGCTCCTGGGCCCTGGGCGCCAACCCGCTGTGGACGTACTGGAAGACCCGCTGGCTGCATGACGACTGGACCCGCCGGGGCGCGGCCCGGCCGATGTGGATCACCGAGGTCGGCCAGTGCACGAGCGTCGCGGCCCCGAACTGCGTCACCGAGGCGCAGCAGGCCGAGGCCGTGCGCTTCTACGTCGCCGACGCTCGCGCCACGCCGTACATCAAGGCGCTCTTCCTCTTCACGCACCGCGACGCCGAGGGCGACCCCGCAAACCGGGAGAACTGGTTCGGCATCGTCCGGCGCGACCTCACGCCGAAGCCGGCGTTCTGGGCCTACCGGGACGCACTCGCCGGCGGCTGAGTTTGGGCCCGGCTCCAACTCGGTCTGCCGCGCGGCACGATCGACTTGCGTCCGTGGACGAATGGCGGATAAGCTCCCGGATCGGCCGGGCTCCGATTTCCGGCTGATCACATTTTCGTATCCGGGGGGACGACCACGATGCATGTCACAGGCACGAGCCTGCGGCTCCTTCTCGCGACCATCGCGGGGACTTGCCTGTTGCTGATCGGAATGGTCGGCAGCGCCAACGCCGCGACCTATGCAGACTTCGAAGCAGGCGGGACGGTCGAGCTCGGCCCGTCGGTCACGCTTGACCCGGGCACCGTCACGGACGTCGGCGACACCCTCGAACTGTCAGGCGCCACGCTGTCCTACGGCGACATCGGCGCCGGCGAGGGCGTCACGGGCGTCGTCACCGAGGACACCCTCACGCTGCGCGGTGGCGAGTTCACCTTCGCCGATGAGGTCGCGACCGGCACCTTCACGGTCGATGAGGAGAACCCGCTCACGTTCAGCCTCGACGGCTCGGGCGACTCCGACGGCACGCTCATCCCGGCCGCCAGCGAAGCGCCCGCCGTGCAGGCCTTCGCCGGCATCGGCCAGGGCGACGCGGAAGACGCGGCGCTCGGCGTGCTGCCGACCGTCCCCGCCGACAACGGACCGACCTTCTACACCATCGACGTCCAGTGCTGCGGCGGCGGCGCCCAGACGCTCGGCCTGAACCTGCGCCAGAAGCAGCGTCAGCCGAACAACTCCGTGGTCGAGACCGGTCGCGTGCTCGTGGCCGTCAACCTCACCAACCGCCGCTACCGCGTCGAGGTCATCAACTGGAAGTTCGCCTTCCAGGGCAGTAACGCGACGCTGAGCGCCGTCGTCGCCGGTCAGGACATCCTCAACCCGTTCGAGTTCACCGGCGTGAGCGGCACGCTGACCGGCCAGGTGCAGCTCGCGAAGGGCGTGTACCTCACGGGCGGCACGCTGCGCTGGGACAAGAACGGCTTCACCGTCTCGGGCAGCGCGCGGATCGACTGCCTCACCGGCAGCATCGGCGCGCAGCTCAACGGCACGATCGTCGACAACGACGACTGGTCCTTCTCGGTCTCCGGAGCGACGAGCGGCGGCTGCGTCCTCAGCGACGACCTGCAACTCCCAACCGGTGACCTGACCGGCGAGATCTCCTCGGAGGCGGGCGCCATCACCGGCCTGTTCGAGGTGGGCGGCGTGATTCAGACCACGCTGCTCCCCGACGGCGTCGACGAGTGGGATGCACGCTTCCGGTTCATCTACGACGGCACCGACGCCGGCAGCTACGTCGCCTTCTTCGCGGAGGCCGACATCGGCGTCGCGCAGGGCAAGGTCAACTTCGACGGCACCTTCGGGCTGGCCGCGGACTTCACCATCCCGTTCGGTGGCTCCAGCGTCGCGTTCGACGGTGACATCAACCGCACGACACCTGGTGGCCCCGTCACGTACGACGTCGGCGGCTCGGCGAACATCGTCTTCGGCAAGGGCACCCTCGCGGGCAGCCTGCGGCTGACGAACGACGCGCTCACCTTCACTGGTGACGTCACGGTCGCCTGCCCGGTTTCCGGCAGCATCAGCGGCGGCGTCGCGACCACCGTGCCGCTGACCGGCGGCAACGACTGGTCCGTCGGGATCTCCGGCGGCGCGCCCAGTGGCTGCGGCGTCACGAACGAGTTCAGCCTCGGCGCCGGCACCGGCATCTCCGGTGAGATCAAGTCCGTCGGCGGGGTCGTCTCGGTGAACGCCAGCGCGAATGCCACGGTGAACACCACGCTGATCCCGACCAAGACCTCGTTCTCGGCGGGCTTCAGCTTCGCGGCCTCGCAGGGCGCGTACAGCGTCGCGGTCAACGGCTCGACGCAGGGCGCCGGCTTCTCCGCCGCCGTGGCGTCGAACGGCACGTTCGACCTGTCGTTCAACCTGTCCGACCTCGCCATCGGCGGCGTGACACTCGGCGCGAACGGCACGATCAAGCGGACCACGCCCGGTGGCGCGGTCGCCTACACGATCAGCGGCTCGCTGGCCGGCCAGGCGAAGCTGTACGACAACCTGTACCTCCGCGGCGGCTCGCTGAGCATCAGCAACACGGGCGGCCTGAAGTTCAGCGGCACGGTGCGCCAGATGTGCACCACCGGCTACCTCGACGCCTCGGCGTCGGGCAGCATCACCGACAGCCGGAACTGGTCGTTCGACGCGCAGGGCCTCGCGTCCTCGTGCACGCTCGGCCGCGCCGCGAAGTTCAATGGCACGACGTTCTTCGCCGACATCGACAGCGTCAACAACAAGGTGACCTACAGCGCCGGCGTCGCGGCGACGCAGATCAACCTGTTCTCGACGAGCTTCCTGCTCATCGGGAGGACGACCACGTGGCTGACGAACGTCAGCGCGACGATCAGCAACACGTGCGTCGGCTGTCAGGAAGGCGGCAAGAACCGCATCACGTTCCGCGGGACGGGCAACGCGAAGTTCACGCTGCTCTTCATCCCGACCACGGTGTCCGCCACGGTCGACGGTGTGTTCGACTTCTCCGGGAGCACCATCCGCCGGGTCGACATCCGCATCACGAAGATCGGGTGGAACATCTTCACCGCCGGTGTCCAAGCCGCCCTTGTGAGTGCGCTGGACTGCGACGTGGAGAAGGGATTCACCACCGCGTGAACCCTGTCCGCGGGCTGACGACCTGATCCGGACTCCGGGTGGGTGGGCAAACCACCCACCCGGGGCCCTCTCCCAACAGGTGTCAGCCTTCCACCGGGTAGGCCCACCGACGAGCGAACGAGCACGCTTGTCGGTGGGTCGGCCTCGGCCAGAGGCCTCGGCCGACCTTGAGAGAAGCTCGCTGACGCTCCCTTCTCTCGGCTTCTGGTCTCCCCTCCGGCGCTAGTTCACCGACGGGTCGTCGGGCATCCTCGCGACCAGCGCGAAGGAGCCGCCCAGGCGGGCGAGGACCGTGCTCCAGAGGGACTCCGGGTCCTCGGTGAAGGGGTCGTCGGGCTCAAGGTCCGCGACGATCCAGCCCTCGTCCTCGAGCTCGGCATCGAGCTGGCCCGGGCCCCAGCCTGCGTGCCCCGCGAAGACCCGGGCGCGCTCGACCGCCGTGGCGATCGTGTCGAGGTCGTCCTCGGCGCCCACGAACCCGAGCGCGGGAGTGATGGCGACCGCGGGCGCCGCGGGCGGCGTGAACTCGGCCAGCACCATCACGCCGTTGGGCTGCACCGGGCCGCCCGCGAAGACGTGCTCATCCTCGGTCGAGAGTGCCGACAGGACGGGGGACGCCTCGGCGACCTCCAGCTCCATCGGCCGGTTGAGCACCACGCCCATCGCGCCCTCCTCCGTGTGCTCGGCGACGAGCACGACGGTGCGCGTGAAGTTCGGATCCTGGAGGACCGGGGAGGCGACGAGGAGGCGTCCGCGCAACGACTGCATCCCCACATTGTGCAGGGTTCAGACGCGCAGGACGATCTTGCCGCGCGTGTGCCCGAGCTCGATGAGCTCGTGAGCGCGGCCCGCCTCGGCGAGCGGGAGCACATCGGCCAGTTCGACCCGCAGATCTCCCGCGTCGAACGCCCGCGCCAGCAGCCGCAGTCCGCTCGCGTCCGGCCGCACGAAGACGTACCGGCCCTGGATCTCGTGCTCGGCGAACAACCCGCCGCGCGGAGGCGCCTGGACGACCGACGCGATCTTCCCCCGCGGGCGCACGACCTGGGCGCTGCGGGTGAGCGTGTCCCCGCCGATGAGGTCGACGACTGCGTCCGCGCCCGCGAGATGCCGGCGCCCGACGACATCGACGAAGTCCTCGGTCGCGTAGTCGATGCACTCGTCCGCGCCGAGCTCCTTGAGGTACTCGTGGTTCGGCGCGCTCGCGACCGCGATGACGGACGCGCCCGCCCGCTTGGCCAGCTGCACCGCGAAGGAGCCCACGCCGCCGGACGCGCCGTGGATGAGCACGAGCTGGCCGGAGACGACCCGGAGCGCCTCGTCGATGAGCTGCCACGCCGTGAGCGCCGCCAGCGGCGCGCCGGCGGCCTCCTCGAAACTCAGCGACTCGGGCTTGCGCGCGAGGTGGACGTCGCGGATCGTGGTGAACTCCGCGTACGTGCCGTCCCGGATGAAGTCCTTGCGGAAGTAGCCGTACACCTCGTCGCCGGGCTTGAACTCGCTGACGGCGTCCCCCACGGCCTCGACGACGCCCGCGGCGTCCCACCCGGGCACCACCGGAGACCACGTCGGAAACGCGTCGGCCAGCGCGCCGACCCGGACCTGCGCGTCGACGGGATTGACCCCGGCCGCGCGCACGCGGACGAGCACCGTGTCCGGCCCGACGGGCGGAACGGGAAGGTCGTCTCGCAGCTGGAGGACCTCCGGTCCGCCGAACGTCTCGAGGGCAATGCCGCGCATCTGCGCGGACTCTAGCCCGCGCCTAGGCGGCGCGGCCGGCCTGGCCGGCGCCGGCGACCGGCTGCACGGGCGCGCCTTCAAGCGTCTCGACGCTGCCGTCCTCGGCGGCCGCCCGCACCGTCGGACGCAGCGGGTCGGCCGCGTCGACCGCCGCAACGACCGCCACGCGGCCATCGACGAGGCGGACCTCGGTGCCGGGCGGGTACGGCACGACAACCTCCCGGAACGCCTCGACCAGCTCCGGGTCGAACGCGGTTCCTGCGCCTGAGATCACGGTGCTCCAACCCTCGTGTTGCGGCGCGGCCTCGCAGTAGACGCGGTTCGAGGTGGTGGCGTCGAACACGTCGGCGATCGCGGCGACCCGAGCTTCCCAGGAGATGGCGTCGCCCGCGAGACCGTCCGGGTAGCCGCCGCCATCCCACCGCTCGTGGTGGTGGCGCATCACGGCCTGCATGACGTAGGAGGCGCCGGCCGGCAGGATGTCCGCGCCGAGTTCGACGTGCTGGCAGACGGTTGCGCGCTCCGGCGCCTCGAGCGGCCCGGGGTGCTCGAGCAGCCCGCGCGGCACGGCGGCCTTGCCGAGGTCGATGAGCAGCAGGGCGAGCCCCAGGCGCTCCAAGCCCGGCTCGTTGACGTCGTAGCGCCGGGACGACGTCGCGGTGTCCACCCAGCCGCGTGTGCGCTGATGACGGGCCGCGACGAGCATGCCGAGGACGGCGACGTCGACGCTGTGCGCCGGCAGGTACTCGCCGGGCGGGCCGGTCTCGCCGAGCGTGGGGAGGACGGGGTCGCGCCGGCAGACCTCGAGCGCCAGCTCCTTCGCGACAGGCTGGAGCGCCTCGACGTCGGCGCGCTCCACGCCGGTCTTGCGCATCGCCGCGCGGTTCGCGGCGGCGTACAGGTCCGTGACCACGCGGATCGCGCGCGCCCGCACCTCGCGGGGCACGATGCCGACCGGCTCGATGCCGGCGCTGACCTCGTCGTCGACGAAGACGTGGCTGATCCCCGCGCGCTCGAGTGCGCGACGGTAGGCGGGCTGCAGCGGCGCACCCGCGCTCAGCAGCGGGACGGCGTCCATCGCCGACGCGCGGACGTCCCGGGCGATGATCGCGCCCTCAGGGACATCTGCGGTGGCGACGAGCCGCATCTAGCGGCCCGTGCGACGAGGTTGGGCGGAAGCTACTGCTGCTGCTTGGGACGGCGCCACGGGCCGTCCGTGCGACGGTTCTCGGCCCGCTCGCCGAAGGCAACTGCCACGGCGAAGCCGATCAGACCATGCGCGAGCAGCGGGAACAGCACGAAGAACACGCCCGCGAGGGCGATCGTGAACCACGTAGCTTCGCTGAGAGCAAGAATCGGAGTCACGCCGAGAGCATACCCCGAGGCCTGCTGCGGCGGCGTGCCGGGTCACGACGCGTAGCGCCGGTCCAGGACCCGGCGCAGTTCGTTGTCGAGATAGTCGGTGATGATCTGGCGATCCGCGGCGTCGATGGCGGTCCAGCGCAGCGCCCGCAGGCCCGCGTCGCTGATGCGGGTGACCGCACCGACGCACACCAGGCGCTCGTCATGGTCGGGCAGCGAGAACTGCACCCGCAGGGTGCTGCCGGGCTTGCCGGCCTGCACGCCGCCGATGAGCGCGCCGCCCGCGCTGAGGTCCACGGTCCAGCCCTCGCGCCAGTCGCGGCGCTGGGGGTTGACGCCGACGCGCACCGGGATGACCACGGGCACGCGAGTCCACTGGCGCTTCTGCGAGCCGCCGGGAAGCCCGTCGATCAGGAACTGCATCCGGTCGGAGAGCATCCGGCGGTTCTTGCCCTCGATGGCCATAAGCATGCCCTCGTGCGTGCTGCCGTCGGGCATCTCGATCATGCCCTTCTCACGGTGCAGCTTGCGGATCTCCGGCGCGTGGCGCGGGAGGTGCAGCGCGTGCGTGCCGTCCTCGGTGCCGAGGACCCGGACGTCGATCGCGTCGAAGCCACGCACGGACAGGCGGGCGCCGGCCGTCTTGCGGCTGAGCAGGCGGGAACGCAGTGACACGGCCATCTCACCAGTTCTGGTCGGCGTTTCGGCCGGGAACTTGATCCCAGGGCGCCATTCATCGACGGCGATAGCATCGCCGCGCATGAAGCTCGCGACGTTCCTTCCGCCCGGCGAAGATCACCCGGTTTCCGGTGAGGTGAGGGGCGACGCGGTGGTCGCGTTCACCGACGGCAGCACGGTGCGCGACCGGCTCGCCACGGGGGATCGGACCCCCGCTGACGGCCCCGCCCACGCGCTGGCGGACGTCCGGTTGCTCGCCCCGGTCCCGGATCCGCGCGTGCTGTTCGGCATCGGGCTGAACTACCGCGCGCACGCCGAGGAACAGGGCCTCGACGTCCCGGAGTTCCCGATCGTCTTCACCATGGCGCCATCGGCCAGCGCGCCTCCGGGCGGCCCGATCGTCTGCCCGCCCGTGGTCCGCCGTCTGGACTACGAGGGCGAGCTCGTCGTGGTCATGGGCGCGGGCGGGGAGGTCGCCGGCTACGCGGTCGGCGACGACGTGAGCGCCCGCGACCTCCAGCGGCGCGAGAAGCAGTGGACCCGCGCGAAGGGCGCCGACGGGTTCTGCCCCTGGGGGCCGTGGATCACGACGGCCGACGAGGCGCCCGACCCGCACGACCTGCAGCTGCGCACCTGGGTCAACGGTGAGCTGCGCCAGGACACGCGCACGTCGGATCTCGTCTTCGGCGTGCCGGAGCTCGTGGCGTTCATCCGCGAGACGAACACGCTCGAGCCCGGCGACCTCATCTTCACCGGAACGCCGAGCGGTGTGGGCAGCGCGATGGATCCGCGGGTCTTCCTCGAGTCCGGCGACGTCATCCGCATCGAGATCGAGGGGCTCGGCGCGATCGAGCACCCGGTGGCCTGAGCCGTGCCCCGGGAGGACCCAGCGGCGCTGCCCGAGTGGGAACCCGGGACGGTCGCGATCCTGTCCACCGCCGCGGGCGCGCCGCACGCGATCCCGGTGTCGACCGCGGTCCGCGTCTCCGACACCCGGCTCGTCCTCGCCCTTGCGCGCCGGCGCGAGACGCTGCGCCGCCTGCGCGACGACCCGCGCGCCGCGCTGACGTTCCTGGCCGGGGGCGACGTCGCGCTGACCGCCCACTGCGAGGTCACGATCGTGCAGGACCCCATGACGGTGAGCGACCGGGTCGCGGCCCTCGCGCTCGACGTCGTGCGCCTGCAGGACCACGGCCAGCCGCGGTTCGTCATCGAGGAGGGCGTTCGGTGGCGGTGGGCCGACCCGGACGCAGCACGACGCGACGCGGAGATCCGCGCCGCGCTGCTGGCGCTCAGTGTGAGGTGATGACCTTGTCGATGAGGCCGTACTCGACGGCCTCTTCGGGCTTGAAGAAGCGGTCGCGCTCCATGTCGACGTGCACGGTCTCCTCCGGCTGCCCGGTGTGCAGCGCGTAGAGCTCGTCGATCCGCTTGCGCGTCTTGAGGATCTCGTTCATGTGGATCTCGATGTCCGAGGACTGACCCTCGAACCCGGCCGACGGCTGGTGGATGAGGATCCGCGAGTTCGGCAGCGACATGCGCTTGCCCTTCGCGCCGCCCGTCAGGAGCAGTGAGCCCATGGACATCGCGATGCCGCAGACGATCGTCTGCACGTCGGGCTTGATGAACTGCATCGTGTCGTAGATCGCCATGCCGGCGTAGATCGAGCCGCCGGGCGAGTTGATGTACATCGAGATGTCCTTGTCCGGATCGGACGACTCGAGGTGCAGCAGCTGGGCCACGATGATGTTGGCGACCTGATCGTCCACGGCGGAGCCGAGGAAGATGATGCGCTCGTTCAGCAGGCGCGAGTAGATGTCGTACTCGCGCTCCCCGCGGGCGGAGCGGTCGACGACGGTGGGGATCAGCGGCATGCGCGCCAGCCTAGTGGACGGGTGCCCGGAGGCTCGCAGGAGGGCTGCCGGCCCGAAGTGAACGAGATTCAGGAGGAAATGAAGATCGTTCAGTGGTTTTCGGTGCAAGACTCGGCCCCATGCTGGCACGGTGCGCTGTTCTTCTGACTGTGGTTCTGGGGATGTACGGGGGGCTGGTGTCGTCGTCGGGGGCGATGACGCTCCCCGACGGGTACGTCGAGGAGGACGTCGCGACGCTGCCCGAACCCGTCGCGATGGTGTTCGCGCCCGACGGCCGGTTGTTCGTCACCGAGCGCTCGGGCCGGGTGCGGATCATCCACCCGGACGGCACCCTCGATCCCGACCCGGCGCTCGACATCTCGGCGCGGACCTGCGCGAACTCCGAGCGCGGGCTGGTGGGCCTGGAGGTGTCCGACGACTTCGCGCTGACGGGCCACGTCTTCGCCTACTGGACCGTGAAGGGCACATCGAAGTGCGAGGGGCAGGAGGGCGGGTACGGCGCCGGCAAGGCGATGAACCGCCTGTCGCGCTTCACGATGGTGGGCGACACGATCGACCCGGCCTCCGAGGTCGTCCTCCTCGACAAGATCCCGAACGCCGGCCACCTGCACATGGCCGGCGACGTCCACCAGGGCAAGGACGGCACGCTGTACGTCTCGGTCGGTGACGGTGGGTGCAACTACCGCCTCCTGGGCGCATGCGGCGCGTACAACGGGGCGGCGCGCGACCGCCACGCGCTGGTCGGCAAGATCCTGCGCATCAACCCCGACGGGTCGATCCCTGCAGACAACCCGTACGCCGCGACCGGGCAGCGCTGCGCGCTCGTCGGCGTCGGCACGACGGGCATCGAGTGCCAGGAGACCTTCGCGAAGGGTCTGCGCAACCCGTTCCGCTTCGCGCTCGACCCCGACGCGCCGGCGGACCGGTTCTTCATCAACGACGTCGGTCACGCCACGTGGGAAGAGGTCAACCAGGGCGAGAAGGGCGCGGACTACGGCTGGAACATCCGCGAGGGCAACTGCGTCATCGGCAGCAAGACCGACTGCGGACCGACGTGGACGAAGGCCCCGATCCATGCCTACATGCACAGTCCCGAGAACCCGTGCGGCTCGATCACGGGCGGCGCGTTCGTCCCCGACGGCGCCTGGGAGCCGGAGCTCGACGACGCCTACCTCTTCGCGGATTTCAACTGCGGCACGCTCAACCGGCTGGAGCCGAAGGCGGGAGGCGGCTGGGAGGCCAGCGTCTGGGGCACGGACGGCGGCACGCTGCTGAGCACGATCTTCGGGCCGGACGACGCGCTGTACGTCTCGCACTTCACGGGTGAGATCACGCGCATCCGGTACGTCGGCGGCGGCAACCGCCCGCCGGTCGCCCGGGTCACGGCCACGCCGCAGTCGGGGGCGCTGCCGCTCGAGGTGTCGCTCGACGGTGGAGCGAGCCGTGACCCGGACGGCGATCCGTTGACCTACCTCTGGGACTTCGGCGACGGCACGACGGCCGAGACGGCCACGCCCACGACGACGCACACGTTCAGCACCGCGGCGCAGCGCACCGTGACGCTGCGCGTGCGCGACGACGAGGGCCTGGAGTCCGCTCCCGCGACCGTGAGCGTGGACGCCGGGAACACCACGCCGGACCCGGTGATCGCCTCCCCGGCGGCGGGCGCGACGTTCACCGCGAACGGCGACCTCGAGCTGCGCGGGTCGGCGACCGACGAGCAGGACGGCCCGCTGGCCGGAACCTCGTTGACCTGGGAGGTCCGCCGTCACCACGCCGACCACTACCACCCGTGGTTCGGCGGGACCGGCGCGGAACGGACGATCGTGGGCCCCGAGCCCGAGGACCTCGACGGCGGCGAGAACAGCTACCTCGAGGTGCGGCTCACCGCGACGGATTCGCGCGGCCTGAGCCGCACCGTCACGCGCACCGTGCAGCCGCGCAAGCGCACGCTCACGGTCGCGACGAGCCCGCCCGGCCTGAAGGTGTCGCTCAACGAGCGGGTCGACGCGACGGCGCCCGTGACGGTGACGTCATGGCCCGGCACGGTCCTCACCGTCGAGGCGAAGGCACGCCAGATCACCAGCGGCGAGTTGTACGACCTCACCGGATGGTCCGACGGCGGCGGCGCGGCGCACAGCTTCACGATGCCCGACGCGGACACCACGCTGACGGCCGCGTACGCGTCACCGGCGCCGGGGACCGTGGGCCTGCGCGCGACGTACTACGACAACCCGGACTTCACCGGGCGGGTCCGCTCCGAGGTCGTGCCCACCCTCGATCAGCAGTGGGGCGGCGGCGCGCCGCTCATGGTGGGCGCCGACCAGTGGACCGCGCGCTACGAGGGCAAGCTCGTGGTGCCGCAGGCCGGGACGTACAAGCTCTACTCCCGCGCCGACGACGGCGCACGGGTGATCATCGACGGCGTCACCCGCCTGAACCGCTGGACGTACAACTGGCTGCAGCCCGAGGTCAGCACGTCGATCCCGCTCACGGCCGGCGAGCACGACATCGTGGTCGAGTACATCGACCGCACCGGCACCGCGGGGCTGCGCGTGTCCTGGAACGGCCCCGGCGTGCCGCAGAAGGTGCCGATCGGACCGGCGAACCTGCTTCCGGCGCCCGAGCGCCAGTCACCGTCGGCCGACTTCACGACGGACCCCACCGAGGGCGACGCGCCGCTCGAGGTCGCCTTCGACGCGTCGGAGAGCGAGGACCCGGTGGGCGAGGGCCTGACCTACCTCTGGGACTTCGGCGACGGCACGACGGCCGAGACCACGACGCCCACCACGACGCACACCTACGCCGTCGGGACCTGGACGGCCACGCTCCGCGTCCGCGACGGAGACGGCGAGCAGTCCGACGCCGTCACGCAGACCGTCCTCGCGCGCCTGCCCGCCAGCGGCGCGCCCGGACTGCGCGCCGAGTGGTTCGACACGGCGGAGTTCACCGAGCCGAAGGGCACGGCGGTCGTCACCTCGCTGGAGCAGCGGTGGGGCAGCGGCGCTCCGGCCGGTGTGGGGGGTCGACACGTGGTCGGCGCGCTTGTCGGGCCGGCTGCGCGTGCCGCAGACCGGCGCGTACAAGCTCTACGGCACCGCGGACGACGGCTACCGGATCTACGTCGACGGCGCGCTCGTGCTCAGCCAGTGGACGCGGAACATCCTGTTCCCGACGCGCTCGACGACGCTGTCGCTGACCGCCGGCGAGCACGAGCTCGTCGTGGAGTACGTCGACCGGTCCGGCGGGGCGAGCCTGTTCGTGTCCTGGCTTGGGCCGGGCATCCCGGCGCGCGTGGCGATCGCGGGCGACGCGCTGGTGCAGCCGCCGGGCTGACGGCCGGATCCTAGAGTGGGGGCGGTGGTCTCGCCGCCCCCACCCGCGCTCGCGCTGCACGGGCTGACGAAGCGCTACGACGGCGGGTTGCTCGCCCTCGACGGCTTCGATCTCGAGATTCCCGACGGCGCGTTCTTCGGCCTGCTCGGCCCCAACGGCGCGGGCAAGACGACGCTCATCAGCGCGGTCTGCAACCTCATCCGGGTCACGGGCGGGGACCTGCGCGTGTTCGGCCTGCCGCACGACAGCCTCGAGGCGCGGCGCCTCGTCGGCCTGGCCGAGCAGGACGTCAACCTCGATCGCTTCCTCGACGTCCGCGAGACGCTCGTCTACCACGGCGGCTACTACGGCATGACCCGCCGCCGGGCGCAGGCACGGGCCAACGAGATGATGGACGTCTTCGACCTGCGCGGGAAGGCGGGCGTCCGCGCGCCGCAGCTCTCGGGCGGTATGCGGCGGCGCCTGCTGCTCGCGCGCGCCCTCATGCACGAGCCGCGCCTGGTGATCCTCGACGAGCCGACCGCCGGCGTGGACATCGAGCTGCGCACCGAGCTGTGGACGTACATCCGCCGGCTGCACGAGGGCGGCACCACGATCCTACTGACGACGCACTACCTCGAGGAGGCCGAGGCGCTGTGCGAGGAGATCGCCCTCATCCGCGACGGCCGGCTGCTCGCCCGTGACAGCGCGGACGGGCTGCGCGCCGCGTACGACGCCGAGACGTTGCAGGACGTTTACCTCCGGGCGATGGCGGGATGACTCGCCTGGAGGCTCGCCATCCCGGGGACGAACTCGCTGGGGCTCGTTCGTCCGCCCCCGGACTCGTCGAACGTCGGCGAGGGCTGCTCGCGCTGGCCTCCCGCGAGACGCACCGCGTCCTGAAGCTCTGGACGCAGACGATCCTCGCGCCCGTCATCAGCTCGCTGCTGTTCATCGTCGTCTTCGGGCTGTCGCTCGGCGAGCGGATCAAGGACATCGACGGCGTGCCGTACGACCAGTTCATCGTGCCGGGCCTCATCGCGATGGCGATGGCGCAGGCGGCGTACTCCAACAACGCGTCGTCCACGTTCCAGGCACGGTTCGACCGCTACATCCACGACGTCCTCGCGGCCCCCATGCGGGCCTGGGAGGTCAACCTCGGGCTGTCGGTGGGCGGGGCCGTGCGGGCGCTGGCGATCGGGATCGCGCTGGGCGCGGTCGCGGTGCCGGTGACCGGGGTGCCGGTGCGCGAGCCGTTCGCACTCGCGGCCGCGGTCATCGCGCTGCTCGTGGCCTTCTGCGCGCTGGGTGTCGTCGTCGGGATCTATGCGGAGAGCTTCGACCACCACATGGCGGTCAACAACGTCGCGATCCTGCCCCTGGCGTTCCTCGGCGGGGTCTTCTACAGCGTCGATCTCCTGCCCTCGCCGTGGGAGGAGATCTCCCAGCTCAACCCGGTCTTCTACCTCGTGCAGGCCGTGCGGTACGGGTTCCTCGGCACCGCGGACGTCTCCTACGCGCTGGCGCTCGGGGTCACGGCCGGCTGCGGGGTCGTCTTCGTGGCGTGGAGCGCGTGGCTCTTCGCCACGGGGCGGCGGCTCAAGCCCTGAACGGCGTCAGCAGCCCCGGCACGGCCTGCTCGGCGAGCGCGACCGCAACCGCCGGGTCGACGTCCAGGACGTCGTAGCCCTCGCGGCCGCCTGCGGTCGTCGCCGTGAGGGTGCACAGGCCGGCACGGCGCTGGAAGAACGAGCTGCGGATCGTCACGCCGATGATGCCGTCGCGCTCGAGCATCGCGCGGTCGCGGTTCAGCGAGCCCGAGCGGGTGACGAGCCACGGCCCGGCGAGGGTGTGACCCAGGCTTGCGGCCCGGTCGGCGGCGAGGAGACCGGCCAGCGCCAGCAGCACCACGCTCGCCACGGCCCAGACGACCGGGTGCAGCGCATCGGCGGCGACGGCGATGCCGCCGAGCGTCGCCACCACCGCCGCGGGCGCGAGCGCCCGCGTGTACCGGCGGCGTCGCGCGGCGGGCCCGTGGTCGCGCAGCGGGGCGATGAGCGGCGCCTCGTCGCGCAGCACGAGCGCGGCGGTGTGCCGCGCTTCGTCACGGGGCGCCGGGGGCAGCAGTGTCGATGCCCCGCGCGCGTCGCCGCCGGTGGCGATCGCCACGACGCGCGCCCCGCGCGCGAGGCGCAGCGGCAGCGGCTCGCCGAGTTCGACCCCGCGCAGGCGCCGCTCCTCGAGCGTCGTCGCGCGGGTCGTCAGCAGCCCGCGGGTGACGTGCAGCGTGCCGGTCGGCTCGCGCGTCAGCGTGAAGCGCCAGTGCGCGACGAGGTAGCCGGCCGTCGACAGCAGGATGGCCGCGAGCACCAGGACCGCGACGAGGAGCACGAGCAGCGGGATCACCGGGATGTCGGCGAGCGTGCCCTCGACGCCGTCGGCGTCCGTCTCGAGGTTGACGTTCACGACCTCGCCGACGGTCTGCGCGGCGGCGCCCGCGAGGACGCCGAGCGTGACGAACCCGGAGAAGGAGAACGGGCCGTAGCGCACCCACGAGCTGCGCCAGCGCGCGAGCGGCTCGCCCGCCCGGCGCGGTGGCGCCCTCATCAGGCGTCGGCTCCGCAGTGTCGCGGTGCAGCAGCTCGGCGCGCAGTCGCGCGGTCTCGGCCACGGTCAGGCCGTCGAGCCGCAGCTCGCCGTCGCGCCCGGCGTCGTTGCGGCCGGTCCCGATCGTCACGACCGCGAGGCCCAGCAGGCGGTGCATGACGCGCGACGTGACGTCGACCGCCCGCACCCGGTCGCGTGCCACCGAGCTCGTGCCGCGCTGCAGGAGGCCCTTGCGGATCTGGACCTGCTCGGGCGTGACGCGGTACTCCGTCGTCATCCAGCGCACGACGCCGATCGCCACGGCGGCGACCGTCGCCAGGAGGCCGTAGCCGACGGCGCTCGTGTCGCCCCGGCCGAACACCACGAAGGCGAGGATGAGCGGGAGGAGGCGCAGGACCTCGTGGACGGGGTGGACGAGGAGCATCCGGCGGCTCAGGCGCCGCCACGGCGCGTCGCCCGTCACGTGGCGTCTCCCGGCGCCGCCTGCGCGACGGCGGTCAGCTCGTCGACGAGGCGCTCGGCGGTCGCGGCGTCGAGCCCGGCGATCCGCAGCGGGCCCTTCGCCGACGCCGTGGTCACCGTGACCGTCGCAAGCTCGAAGAGCTGCTCGAGCGGGCCGCGCTCGCTGTCGACGGTCTGGATCCGCGACACGGGCGCGATCCGGCGCTCCTGCGTGAACCACCCGGCCTGGGTGTAGACGGCCTCGGGGGTCGTCTCCCACCGGTGCACGGCGTAGCGCCAGCGCGGCATGACGATCGTGTGGGCGACGGCAACCACCGCGAGCGTGATCAGGCCGGCGACCTCGGCGGTCGCGCCGACCTGCGTCGACGCCGCGAGCATGCCCGCCCCGACGAGGACGACCGCCCAGCGCAGCGCGGCGTGCACCGTCCAGTAGCGGATCGCCGAGCGGCTGACCTGGTGGCGCGGCGGGCGCAGCTGCGGCGTCGGATCGGTCACGGCGCCGAGCATGACAGGAGACAATCGCCGGGTGACCACCGCGGACGCCGACGCAACGACCTCCCCGGGGCCGGTCGTCGTCGCCGAAGCCGTGGCCGTCCGGCAGGGTGGTCGCGAGCTGCTGCGCGAGGTGACACTCGACGTGCGGCGCGGCCGGGTGCTCGTGCTCCGCGGGCCATCGGGCGCCGGGAAGTCGACGCTGCTGCGCTGCCTCAACGGCCTCGTCTGGCCGGATGCCGGGGTCGTGCGCCTGGACGGAGCCGACCTCCGATCGCTGCCCGCCCCGGCGGTTCGCCGTCGCGTCGCACTCGTGTCGCAGACGCCCGTGATGCTCCCGGGGACCGTGGCGGACAACCTCGCGTACGGGCTGGCGTCACCCGGCCCGGATCGTCTCACGCGCGCGGCCGCGGCGGCGGCACTGCCCTCGGCGCTCCTCGATCGCGACGCGGCCGAGCTGTCTGGCGGCGAGCGCGCGCGGGTCGCGATCGCTCGCGCGCTGACCCGCGATCCGGAGGTCCTGCTCCTGGACGAGCCGACCGCCGCGCTGGACGCCGACGCCGCCGCGACGATCACCACGACGGTCCGGGCGCTCGCGGACACCGGACTGGCGGTGGTCGTCGCCACGCACGACGACACGCTGGCCGCTGCGATCGCCGACGAGGTCGCCACGCTCCCGACCGGCGGCCGGGGCGCCGGATGAGCGCGGCGGCGCTGCAGGTCGCGACGTCCGCCGCGTTCCTGGTCGCCGCGGCCGGGCTGGCGTGGCGGCTGCGGCTCCACCTTTCCCGCGACCTGCTCGTCGTCGGTGCGCGGGCGGCCGTCCAGCTGACTGTCGTGGGGCTGCTCATCGCCGCGGTCTTCGCGGAGCCGCCGCTCGCCGTCGCCTTCATCGGGCTCATGCTCTTCGCCGCCGCGTGGACGGCCGGCGGACGGCTCACGGGCGTGCCGGCGCCGCGTCGCCGTGCCGCGGTGGCGATCGGCCTGCCCGCGCTGGGCGCCACGGGCATCCTCATCGCGGTCGGCGCGTTCTCGCCGGAGCCCCGCACGGCGATCCCGACGGCCGGGATCCTCATCGGCGGCGCCATGGCGGCGACGTCACTGACGGGACGGCGGCTGCTCGAGGGACTGACGGCCGACGCGGACGCCATCGAGACCCGGCTCGCGCTCGGAGACCCCATCCGCGACGCGCTCGCGCCGACGGTGCGCCAGGCCATCCACACGGGCCTCATCCCGGCGATGGACCAGACCCGGAACGTCGGTCTCGTGTCGCTGCCGGGGACCTTCGTGGGCCTGCTGCTCGGCGGGGCGTCCCCCGCCGAGGCGGCCCGGTTGCAGCTCACGGTGCTCCTCGCGATCGTCGCCGTGGAACTCGCGGCGGCGGTGCTGACGTCCGAGCTCGTCACGCGGTCCCGGACCGGTCCGGGCGACCGCCTGCTGCCGAAGGGCTGAGCCGCGGCCTCTACCGTGCCTGCGATGGCACGCGCGCACGCCAGCCCGACGGACCGTGTGCCGCCCGAACTGCTGGTCCTGGGCTCGATCATGTCGGTCCAGTTCGGCGCCGGCCTCGCGGCGACGATGTTCGACGAGCTCGGGGCGGCCGGGGTCTCGCTGCTGCGCCTCGGGTTCGCCGCGCTCATCGTCGTCGTGATCTGGCGGCCGCGGCGCAGCGACTTCACGGCCCCGGGCGCGCTGCAGGCGGCCGTCGCGTACGGCATCGCGCTCGGTCTCATGAACGTCCTCTTCTACGAGGCGCTCGCACGGATCCCGCTCGGCATCGCGGTGACGATCGAGTTCATCGGCCCGCTCGGGGTGGCGGTCCTGGGGTCGCGGCGGCGCCTCGACGTGCTGTGGGTGGTGCTCGCCGCCGCCGGCATCGTGCTGCTCGGGCTGCACGGAGGCGGGGCCGAGGGGCTTGACGCCGTCGGCGTCGCGTTCGCCCTCGGCGCAGCGGTGTGCTGGGGCGCCTACATCTACCTCGCCCAGCACCTGGGTGAGCGGGTGCAGGGCAACGGCGGGCTGAGCCTCGGGATGCTCGTCGCCGCCGTCGTGCCGATCGGTCCGGGGCTCGTCTCCGGCGGCGAGGCGTTCCTCGACGCGCAACTGCTCGCCCAGGGCGCCGCGGTCGCGCTCCTGTCGAGCGTCGTCCCGTACACCCTCGAGTTCGCCGCGCTGCGGCGGATGGCGCGCAACGTCTTCGGGGTCCTCATGTCGTTGGAGCCCGCGATGGCGGCGTTCGCCGGGTTCGTCGTCCTCGGCCAGAAGCTGTCGGCGCTCGACCTGGTCGCGATCGCCCTCGTCGTGGCGGCGAGCGCCCGGCGCCGCGCTGGCCGGGGAGCGGGCGGCCGTGCCCGGCGAACCGTAGGGTTCCTCGGGCCGTGTTCCCCGTCAACGTCCCCAACGTCCTCACGCTCATCCGGATCCTGCTGATCCCGGTGCTGCTCGTCGCGCTGCTCGGCGAGTTCGAGGAGGGCGACCTCGTGGCGGCCGTGATCTTCGCGATCGCGTCGCTCACCGACGCGTTCGACGGGTGGTACGCGCGGCGTCGCGGCTCGGTCACGACGTTCGGCAAGCTCATGGACCCGATCGCCGACAAGCTCATGGTGATCGGCGCGCTGCTGGCGCTCGTGTCCCTCGACCGGCTGGCGGCCTGGGTCGCGATGGTCATCATCGCCCGCGAGCTCGCGGTCACGGTGACCCGCATGCAGGCCACGCAGCAGGGGGTCGTCATCCCCGCGAACTGGTGGGGGAAGGCGAAGACCATCGTGCAGGTCATCGCGATCTTCTTCGTCATCGCGCTGGACCCGACCCCGGGGTGGGTCGACGCGCTCGTCTACGTCATGGTCGCCATCACGGTGATCAGCGGCATCGACTACTTCTTCGGTCTGCGCCGGCAGCTCGAGGCCGCGCGCGAGCGTCGCGACCGCGAGCCGACGCCTGCGCCCTAGTTCCTGCGCCCGAGCTTGCGCCGGTACATGTCGACATCGGCGCTGCGCAGCAGGTCGGACGGCGTGACCTCCGCGCCCGTCGCCCAGCTCGTCCCGATGCTGGCTCCCACCGCGATGTCGTGCCCGTCGATCTGCATGGGCTCGGCGATCGCCTCAGTGAGCCGGACGGCCAGGCGGTCCAGTTCGGCGGGGGTGATGTCCCGGCAGACGACGACGAACTCGTCGCCGCCGACGCGCCCCACCGTGTCCGTGTCCCGGACCGCCTCCTCCAGCCGGCTCGCGACGGTGCACAGGACCTCGTCCCCGACCGCGTGACCGTAGCGGTCGTTGACGGGCTTGAAGGCGTCCAGGTCGAGAAAGAGCACCGCCGAGGAAGGAGGCGTGCCGCCGACCGCCGGCTGCGAGGTGGCGGCGGCCAGCTCATCCTCGATCCGGATGCGGCTGCCCGTCCCGGTCAGCGGGTCGCGCAACTGCTCCTCGCTGAGCCGTTCCGCCTGCGCGCGGGCCGTCAGCAGCTGGGCGCGCAGGCCGACGACGAGGAAGGTCGTGAGCATCTGCACCGCGACGAAGACCTGGAGGTCCCCGAGCGCTCCGGTGTCTCCGTCCCCGAGCGCGAACGGTCCGTACCCCTGCGCGCTTGCGACGTTGGCGAGCAGTGCCGTGGCCATGGCGGACATGACGGCGCCGGGCGCGCCGAACCACAGCGCAGCGAGCACGAGCGTGGGCGTGACGAGGTACGGCTGGCCCAGACCCCAGTCCTCGGGTGCGCGGAAGACCAGGAGCGCGACGGCGGCGGTGACCGCGAGCATCGTCGCGAACCGGGCATCGAACGCCGCGCGGATCTGCGGTGCGTACAGCACCGCGGGCGCAACGAGCAGGATGCCGATCACGTCGCCGATGTACCAGAGGCGCCACGTCTCGACGAGATCGAGGTCATAGGTCAGCGCACTCGTGGTGCCGCCGATGAGCGCGGCCACGGGCGTGCCGGCGAGCGCGGCGACGCCGAAGAACCGCAGCACGTTCGTCGGGGACTCGATGTTGGGCGTCTGGTCACGGAACACCCGGCCCATGGCGAGCGCCCCGAGCAGCGGTTCGACGGTGTTCGCGGTCGCCCAGCCCAGGCTCGTCACGAAGGCCGCGCCCTGGATGAGGTCCGCGGCGACGTCCGCCGCGAACACCACGGCGAGCACGGCGGGCCAGTCGGCGCGGCGCACGCGGCACAGGACGCCGAGCGTGAGGCCGGCGGCCGGCCACCACGGGGCACTGGTCTCCGTCGGATCGGCGAGCTGCCAGACGGCGAGGCTCAGGGCGACATAGGCAGCACCGAGGGCGACAAGCAGGCCCGGGGTGGCGCGCCGGCGAAGCTGCTCGGGCCGCCTCCTCCGGCGATCCGTGCTCATGGGCCGACTGTACGGCGTTCCGGTGCGTTGAGTGACGGTAGAAGCCGCGCACTCAACTGTCCGTCCGGTTCCCCGCCTTTGGGGATGTGGAAGGCGTCCGCCCGAGCCGATACCAAGTGCGTACCCCGCACACCGCACCGCCGAGCACACCGCTCACTGGTGCGAACCCCGGAGACACATCATGGACGACAGGACCCAGCAGCTCCGCCGCGCCATGCTCGCCGCCTGTGGCATCGCCGATCGCCCCGGCTCCGGGTCGCGTGCGGCCGCCGACCGCCTGCGCTCGCGTGACCGCGTGATCGCCGAGCGCTTCGCCGCCATCAGCGGCACGCGCCGCCGCGGCTAGCTCGCCTTACCTTCCGGCCGCGTCGAGCCACTGGCGCATCGAGACGTGCTCGAGCGCGTGCTCGCCCGTCTGCAGCTCGGCGCGCAGCTCGCCCAGGAGGCCGAACCGCTCGGCCACGACGTTGTGCTGATGGATCGTCTCCAGGTTCTCCTGGCGGGCGAAGACGAAGTGCCCGTCGCTGAGCTCTGAGAGCTGGTCGACGACGCCGCGGATCGTCTCGCGCACGCAGTCCTCCACGAAGCGGGGACGGCGGTGCGCCTTCTCGACCACGGCGCCCTCGTCGCTGCGCTTCATGAGCTCGTAGATCTCAGATGACATCGACTCTTCGACGATCGCCAGCAGGGTGCCGGCGTCGATCGCGGTGTCATCGCCCTCGGGGAACCCGATGAGCAGCGTGCCCAAGCCGCGCTGGTTGTGCGTCGCGACCGGGACGTGCTCGAAGATCCGCTCGACCTGGTCGTCGGTGAAGTCGTCGGCGAGGAGCCGCTCGCGCGCCGCGCCGGCGACGAGCTCCTGCGCGCACGGGCATGCGGTGAGGCCCTGGGCGCGGACGCCGACGATGCGGCGCGTGCCGGTCTCCGACGCGACCGCGCGCCCGTACAGCGTGTAGATCTCCTGCGTCGTGATGCCCGAGACGGGGGGCCGGCTTGTGCTCGGGGTACCGCGCCTCGATGGTCACCTCGGCGCGCCGCGCGCCCTGGCGCTCACGCACGAGCTCGGCGATCCGCACCGCGAGAACCTCGGCCTGGAACGCGCTCGTCCCGAGGACGACCTCGCCGATCGCTTCGTTGACGACCTCCTCGAAGCGCGACATGTGCGCGCCCTTCTGCTGCGGGCCGAGGTCGACGAAGCACTCGAGCATGACGGCGAAGAGCTGCTCCTCGCCGTTCTGCCGCAGGCGGACGACCTTCTCGACGCCGGTGACGCCGACGCGCGACAGGCTCACCTGCACGGTCGGGACGCGGGCCTGGACGTCGGGGTTCGTGATCTGAACGGTGGCGGGTTCCATGGCGGTGACCGGGTGGGGAAACAGGAAGGCTAGTACGGAAAAGTCGTGCGACTTCGTGCGGTTGCACACCAACATCCCCAGAAACGTGCTATCACTCCGCTCCCAGTGGCTGATGGCCTCCTCCGTCTACGTACGAGAGGTTCACATGGCTCAGCCAATCCCCGCGGTGGTCACCGCAGCCGTACCGAACATGCAGCACCCCATGGAGGAGAGGAACGACGAGGGACACGTCGTTCAGGGATCACCCACGAATGGGTACGTACGGGGGGTTGAGAGATCAAAACCGAGGTACTTCTCGCGGACGAGGCGCCGATCTACGAGCTCGACGAGCTACGTCCGCTGATCGCCGAAGCCCAGGAACGCGGGTTCCTGACCCTCGAGCAGCTTCAGGGCGCGCTCGAAGAGGTCGAGGTCACAAAGGAGCAGGTGACCGAGCTTCACGGCTACCTCACGGACCAGGGGATCGACGTCGTCGGCCAGGATGGGCGACTTCCGACCTCTGAGGCTGCCCGCGTGGAGGCGGCGGCCGCGGCCCGCAAGGCCAACCAGAACGGCACCGCTGAGGTGTCGAAGAAGCCGGAGATCGACCTCACGGTCGAACCCTCCCTCGACAGCCTGCGGCTGTATCTGCGCTCGATCGGGCGCGTGCCGCTGCTGACCGCCGAGGAAGAGGTCGCCCTGGCCAAGCGCATCGAGCGCGGGGACATGGCGGCCAAGCAGCACATGGTCGAAGCGAACCTCCGGCTGGTGGTTTCGATCGCGAAGGGCTACCTGGGGCGGGGACTCACGTTCCTCGACCTCATCCAGGAGGGCTCGATGGGGCTCATCCGCGCGGTGGAGAAGTTCGACTACCGCCGCGGGTTCAAGTTCTCCACGTACGCGACCTGGTGGATTCGCCAGGCCGTCACGCGGGCCATCGCGGACAAGGGGCGGACCATCCGCATCCCGGTCCACATGGTGGAGAAGCTGAACAAGGTCGTGCATGTCGAGCGGCAGCTCGTCCAGTCGCTGGGCCGTGAGCCCACGCCGGAGGAGATCGCCACCGAGCTCGAATGCACGACGCGCGAGGTGCGCGACATCCTGCGCATGAGCCAGCAGCCGATCTCGCTCGAGAAGCCGATCGGCGAGGAGGAGGAGTCCGAACTGGGCGACTTCGTGGAGGACCAGGCGGCGGAATCGCCGTTCGAACGGGCCTCCGAGAACCTGCGGCGCGACAATGTCCGCCGGGCGCTGTCGGCACTGCCGGCGCGCGAGCGCGAGGTGATCGAGCTGCGGTTCGGCCTGTCAGGAGGCCGTCCGCAGACGCTGGAGGAGGTGGGCCGTGCGTTCAACGTGACGCGCGAGCGCATCCGCCAGATCGAGAACCACACGCTGAAAAAGCTCGAGTCACTGCCGGAAGCGCAGCGGCTTCGGGACGCCTCCTAGAGGCGGGTCCCCTGGGGAGGGGAGGTTGGATGCGGGGCCGTCGTTCACGGCGGCTCCGCATCCACTGGAACTACTCGACGGCGCCGGGGTCGCCCTCCGGGAGGTCCTCCGGCGCGACATCGCCGCCCTCGCCGGGCATGTCTCCGGGCTCGACGGGCTGCACGTCGTCGGGCACGTCGGTCTGGTCGTCGGGCACGACGTCGTCGGGCGTGCCCTCCGGCACGTCGCCGGCCGCATCCGACGTGGCGCTGAACGTGACGGTCGCGGTGCCCTTCGAGCAGGTCCACTGCTCGGTACCGGCGGCGTCGTCGGCACCGGTGACGCGGCACGTGAAGCCCTCGGTGCCGCCGCCCGACTGGGCGTTCACGGCGACCCGCAGCGCGGTCTGGCAGTCGACGCCCCTGGCGAACACGCCGGAGACGCCCTCGAAGCCGCCGCAGCTCGCGCCGTTGGCGTTCGGCTTCGCCGCCGCGGTCGCGCCGGCCTTCGCACGCGCCCAGGCGGCGAGGTTGTCGAGGTCGTCGAGGGTCCCGCCCGCGCCGGGGATCGTCTCCTGCACGCGCGCCCAGGCATCGCGTGCCGTCTGGGCCGGTGCGGCGAGCGCGTTCGCGGTGCGCTCGGAGGGCTTGGCGATCGCGGCCGCCATGGCCGTGAGCAGCGAGCGCTCGGCACGCAGGGCCTGGGACGTGTCCGCGGCGAGGGTGCGGTCGGCTGCGGCGGGGACGATCGCTGCGAGGTCGGTGCGGGCCGTGCTGGTGGCGGCCGCGGCCGCGCGCCGGGCTGCGGCGACGTCGTCGATGTCGTCGCTCGGATCGAGGTCACCGAGCCGGTCGGACATGGTCGTGTTCGCGGCGCCGAGCGGATCGAGGACCGACGCCGCCTGCGTCGGGTACCCCGCCGGCACGGACGCCTGCTCCTCGTCACCGCCGAGCAGCAGCACGAGCGCGACGACGATGCCGGCGATGGCGAGCACCGCGACGACGGCCCCGGTGATCCAGGGCCACTTCGGCGCGGGGGCCGGCGCCGCCGCCCCCGGAACCGTGGGGGGCACCAGCGGGGGTGCGACCTGTGTGGGCGCTTCGGCAGCCGGCGGGGCGGCCGCGCCGTTGGCCGGCGCGAACGGGTGGCCGCACTGCTCGCAGAAGCGTGCGTCCATGGCGTGCTCGGCGCCGCACTCGGGGCAGAACCTGGACGTGGCCTGGGGCATCGCACGACGGTCGCACGGCGGGTGGCTCGTGCCATCCGCGACCCGCCACACATCGTGGGGGGCTTCCCGCGTGCGCGCGCGGGAATCTGCTGACCGGGAGGGGACCCGCGTCGCTGGACGTTCGTCCGCGGTCGGGCGTCAATGCAACGGAAAGGCGGTGCGTCGCCCGATACCGGAACTCGGTAGGGGCGACATGAGACTGCGAGGGAACGCGATGAGGCTTGGGCGATGGATGCTTGCGCTGCTGGGTGTGCTGGCGATGAGCGTGGTGACGACGGGGTCTGCAGTCGCGATGGAGCGCCCTGGCGACAAGACCCCGCCCCCGCCCCTGCCCCCGTGCCTGTGCGGTGACGAGCAGGCCGACGAGCCTGCGCCCGAGGAGGACGAATCCGATGACGGCGAGGACGAGGAGTCCGCCGCTCGTGAAGCCGTCCCCGGCCGTGTCCCCGCCGGCATCCGCGAGCGCCTCGTCTCCGCCCGTCGCGCGCTGCGCGACGCCGAGAAGGCCGCGGACGCCGGGTCGGACGAGCGTGCCGCCGTGCACGTCAAGCAGGCGCGCCGCCACCTTTCCAAGGCCCACGACGCCGCGCTCGAGCGCGCCGAGGACGAGCTGCCCGGCGGTGTCGCCGCGGTGCGCGCCGTCACGTCGGCCCAGCACGGCGTGATCACCCGCGTGACCGACCTGGCGCTCGACGCCGAGGACGGCCTCTACTCCACCTCGCTCGCGACGCTGGAGCTCGCCGCGGAGGACCGCGACGAGGCCGCCCGCTTCCTGCTCGAGACCTCCGGCACGGAGGACGAGCTCGAGGCGATCGCCGAGGAGGTCGAGGAGGAACTCGGCGCCCTCGAGGAGATCATCGACGACGAGGGCACCGACGAGGACCTCGCGGAGGATCTCTCCGGTGTCGCCGAGACGATCTCGGGGACCTTCGAGGCGCTCGGTCTCGACCTCCGTGAGGAAGAGGAAGAGGAGTAGCGCCGCGCCCCCTGTTGCGGGTACGATCGCTTGACGGCGGGCTTGGGGAAGCCCGCCGGAGCATCTGTCTGCAGGAGGGGGAACGGACATGGGCGCCGAGGATCTCGGGCTCGTCGTCATCGTCGGGGGCGGTATCGCCGCGGTTCGCGCCGCGGAGCGGCTGGCTGAGCGCGGGTTCACCGGCCGGGTGGACATCGTCGCCGCCGAGCCCGGCCCGCCCTACCGCCGGCCGCTGCTGACGAGCGTCGCGTCCGGTCGTCTCGACGCCTCGCAGCTGCAGCTCAGCCCGCGGCTGCCCGCCCGGACGCGCTGGCGCGGCGGCCGCCGCGCCACGGGGCTCGATCCGGACGCGCGCCGCGTCTTCCTCGACGATGGCCGCGCGCTCCCGTACGACGGGCTGATCATCGCCACCGGCGCCGTGCCGCGCACGCTGCCCGGCGCCCGCCGCGCGAACGACCGCGTGCACACCCTGCGCACGCTTGACGACGCGCATCGGCTCGCGCGCGGCCTGCGCGACGCCAGGCGCCTGCTCATCGTCGGCGGCGGCACGATCGGCTGTGAGGCCGCGGCCGCGCTGCGCAACCGGGGGCTGCCGACGACGCTCGTGGAACTCGGCCCGGCGCTGCTCGGTGACGTCGTGGGCCCGCGCATGGGCGAGGCGTTCACCGTCTGGCATCGCCGGCACCGCGTCGACGTGCGGTGCAGCGTCGGCGTCGCGACCTGGGACCAGCATCGCGCGGGGGTCCGCGCCGAGCTGACCGACGGCGCGGTGGTCGAGGCGGACGTCGCCCTCGTCGCGGTCGGCGCCTGGCCCGACGTGGGCTGGCTTGCCGACAGCGGCTTCGATCTCGGCGACGGCGTGCTCTGCGGGCCGACGACCCACGTCGTCGGCGCCGAGGACGTGGTCGCGGCGGGCGACTGCGCGCGCTGGCCCAACCTGCGTTTCGACGAGAGCCCCCGCCGGGTCGGGCACTCGGCGAACGCCACGGCGATGGGGCGCCACGCGGCCGACGCGCTGCTCGACGGTGTCGAGGCGACGGCGCCGTTCACCCCGATCCCGTGGGGCTTCACCGAGCAGTTCGGCGCGTGCACGCAACTCGTGGGCCGCCCGAGCGCGGGCGTGTCGTTCGTGGACGTCGAAGGCCGGCCGTCGGTCATGCGCGGCGCGGTCGCCGCGTTCGACGGCCGTGGCCGGTTCGTGGGCGGCACGATCGCGGGCGCTCGGCCGGCGGCGCGGTGGGTGCACGATGCGGTCGCCGCGTCCTGCCCGGCGCCGCCGTCGATGCCGCGCGTGTCGTGGGACCCCGAGCCGCACCTGCGCCCGCGCCCGAGCGCCGCGCGGGTGGACGACCGGGTGCAGCAGGCGCACAGGGTGGAGCAGATGCCCGCCTGGCCGGGGCCTCCGCGACGGGCCGAGGACCGGTCCGCCGGGGGCGAGCAGCCGCGCGGCGCGTTGCACTAATCTCTACGGCCCGCCCGACCAGGTGCGGGCATCCTGGGCGGATGTCCGAGTGGTTAAAGGAGACGGGCTGTAAACCCGTTGGCTATGCCTACGCAGGTTCGAATCCTGCTCCGCCCACTTCTCGTCGTGAACAGTCTCATCTTCTTCGGCGTCGTGTTCGTCACCCTGGCGCTGGTCGCCATGGAGATCACCGTCCGCCACCTGCGTGGCCGGGCGCTCATGTGGGCGTTCGCGACGGCCGCGGTGCTCGTCGCCGGCGCGGTGCTTCAGCTGCTCGGGCAGTCCGGGCTGTGGACCGTGCTGTCCCTCGTCGGCGGTGCGCTGTGCCTGACGATGGCCGACCGGGCCGCTGACGCTGCGGACTCGTCGCCCGGACCCTCCACCTGAAGGTCCGTCGCGGGGTACGGTTGGCACCGTGACCACCTCGATCCGGACCTGCCCACTGTGCGAGGCGACGTGCGGCCTCGAGATCGAGCTGGAGGGCGACCGGGTCGCCTCCGTCCGGCCCGACCACGACGACGTCTTCAGCAAGGGCTTCATCTGCCCGAAGGGCGTCTCGATCAAGGAGCTGCACGAGGACCCAGATCGGGTCCGCACGCCGCTCATCAAGCAGCCCGACGGCACGTTCGCGCAGGCGACGTGGGAGGAGGCGTTCGCCGAGATCGACCGGCGCCTGACCCCGCTGCTGGAGGAGCACGGGCGGCAGGCCGCGGCGATCTACCTCGGCAATCCGTCGGCGCACAACCTGTCGGCGATCCTCTACGGCCGCGTGTTCCTGAAGGCGCTCGGCACGAAGAACGTGTTCAGCGCGAGCACGGTCGATCAGATGCCCAAGCAGGTCGCGGCCGCGCACATGTTCGGCACGGAGCTCAGCGTGCCGGTCCCCGACGTCGACCGCACGGACTTCCTCCTGATCCTGGGTGCGAACCCGCTGGCGTCCAACGGCAGCCTGATGACGGCGCCCGGCATGCGCCACCGCCTGCAGGCGATCCAGGACCGCGGCGGGCGCGTGGTGGTCGTCGACCCGCGCCGCTCGCGCACCGCGCAGGTCGCCGACGAGCACCTCTTCATCCGCCCGGGAACCGACGCGCTGCTGCTCGCGGCGCTCGTGCACACGGTCTTCGACGAGGGGCTCGAAGACCTCGGTCGGGCCGCGCCGTACGCCGCTGGTCTGGACGAGCTGCGCGAGGCGGTCGACCCGTTCACGGCCGAGGCCGTGGCGGGGCCGACAGGGATCGACGCCGACCGCATCCGGGCTCTCGCCCGCGAGCTGGCGGGCACGCCGCGCGCCGCGGTCTACGGTCGCATCGGCACCACGACGCAGCGGTTCGGCACGGTGGCGAGCTGGCTCGTCGACGCGCTCATGACCGTCACGGGGCACCTCGACGCCGAGGGCGGCGGGATGTTCCCGCTCACGGCCGCGGGGTCGCTGAACGCCGGCCCGCAGAAGCCCGGGCGCGGCGCGAAGGTCGGCCGCTGGGCGAGCCGTGTGCGCGGCCTGCCCGAGACGCTGGGCGAACTGCCCGCCGCGACGCTCGCCGAGGAGATGGACACGCCCGGCGACGGGCAGATCCGCGCGCTGTTCACGATCGCGGGCAACCCCGCGTCGTCGCTGCCGAACAGCGGTCGTTTCACCCGCGCGCTGGCGGGGCTCGACCTCATGGTCAGTCTCGACATCTACGTCAACGAGACGACCCGCCACGCCGACGTCATCCTGCCCGCGCCGTCCGCGCTGGAGCATTCGCACTACGACCTCGCGCTGTACGCGTTCGCGGTACGCAACGTCGCGAACTACAGCCCGCCGACGCTGCCGCGGCCTGCGGGGATGCCCGACGAGTGGGAGACCCTGCTGCGGCTGGCGCTCATCGCGGCGGGGCAGGGGCCGGACGGTGACATCGCCCCGCTCGACGACTTTGTGGCCGAGCAGCTCATCGAACGCCAGGGCGGCGACGCGGACGCGCTGCGCGCCGCCGTCAGCGGCCGGCGGGGACCCGAGCGTCTGCTCGACATCATGCTCCGCGGCGGCCCGTACGACCTGACGCTCGAGGCGCTGGAGGCCGCGCCGCACGGCATCGACCTCGGCCCGCTGCAGCCGCGCCTGCCGGACCTGCTGCGCACGCCGAGCGGGAAGATCGAACTCGCGCCGCCCGCGCTCCTGGCGGGTGTTCCCGCGCTGGAGGCGGCGCTGGCCGAGCAGCGCAACGGCGGGCTGCTGCTCGTCGGCCGCCGACACCTGCGGTCCAACAACTCGTGGATGCACAACCTCCCGGTGCTCGCCCGCGGGCCGGAGCGGTGCACGCTGCAGGTCCATCCCGACGACGCCTCTCGCCTGTCGCTCTCCGACGGCGCGACCGCGAGGGTGACGTCGCGGACGGGGACGGTCACCGCGCCGGTGGAGGTCACGGCCGACGTCATGCCCGGGGTCGTCTCGCTCCCGCACGGGTGGGGCCACGATGTCGAGGGAACGCAGATGAGCGTCGCCGCCGAACGGCCAGGCACGAACAGCAACGTCCTGGCCGACGAGGAACTGCTCGAGCCGATCACCGGGACCGCGGTGCTGAACGGGATCCCGGTGGAGGTCGGCGCCGCGTAGCGCCGCCGCTCAGGCCACGCGCGCGGCGGACGGGTAACGGCACCCGTCCGCCGCGCACCGTCCCCCCGGACGGCCTCGGGCTCTGAGCTACTTCAGCTCAGCCGAGCTCTTGCCCAGCAGCTGCCGGGCGATGATGAGGAGCTGGATCTGCTGGGTGCCCTCGAAGATGTCGAGGATCTTCACGTCGCGCGACCACTTCTCGAGCAGCTCGACCTCGCCGTAGCCGAGCGTGCCGGCGAGCTCGACGCAGCCGAGCGCGATCTCCGTGCACACGCGGCCGGCCTTCGCCTTGCTCATCGAGGCCTGCACCGAGTTCGGCTGCTTGTTGTCGGCCATCCACGCGGCGTGGAGCGCCATGAGGCGCGCGGCCTCCCAGTCGGCCTCCATCTGCTGCAGCCGGGCGGCCGCGGCGTGCTGCGTGTACGCCGGCGCGACGTGGTCGACCTCGACCCCTGCCTTCTTCAGCAGCTTGCGCGTCTCGTCCAGGCACGCGCGGCCGACGCCGATCGCCATCGCGGCGACGAGCGGGCGGGTGTTGTCGAACGTCTTCATGACGCCGCCGAACCCGGCCTTCGTGTCGATCTCGGGGTTGCCGAGCAGCGCGTCCTTCGGCACGCGGCAGTCCTCGAGGCGGAACGCGGCGGTGTCTGACGCGCGAATGCCGAGCTTGTGCTCGAGCCGGTCGAGCTTCATGCCGGGGTTCGAGCGCTCGACGATGAACGACTTGATCGCCGCACGGCCGATGTCCCGGTCCAGCGACGCCCACACCACGACGAGGTCGGCGCGCTCGCCGGACGTGACGTAGATCTTCTCGCCGTTGAGGACGTACTCGCCGGTCTTCTCGTCGAGGACCGCGGTGGTGCGGATCGACGCGGAGTCCGAGCCGGACTCGGGCTCGGTGATCGCCATCGCGGCCCACTTGCCGCCGTACTTCTTCAGCTGCTCCTCGGTCGCGACGGACGCGATCGCGGAGTTGCCGAGGCCCTGACGCGGCATCGTCAGGAGCAGGCCGACATCGCCCCAGCACATCTCCTCGATGGAGAGGACGGTCGCCATGTTCGAGCCGTTCTTGTTGCCCGACTGCTCCTTCTCGTCGCTGCCGACGCCCGCGGCGCCGGGCGCCGCCGAGCGCGTCGGAGCCCGCGTTCACTCCGTCGACGACGGACGCGAGCATGTCGAGCTCCTTCGGGTACGCGTGCTCAGCGCGGTCGTACTTGCGGCTGATGGGGCGCAGCACCTCAGCGGCCACCTGATTGGCCTGGGTGATGAGCGGCTTGTACTTCTTGGGGACTTCGAGATTGATCGCCATGATGAGTTCTCCACTCGCCGTTAGACGAGCAGGGCGCCCTCCATCACGCCCACCGCTCGCAGGTCCCGGTACCAGCGCTCGGCCGGGTGCTCCTTGATGTAGCCGTGGCCGCCGAGCAGCTGCACGCTGTCGGAGCCGATCTTCATGCCCTTGTCCGCGCACAGGCGGCGGGCCAGGGCGGCCTCGCGGGCGAACGTGCGGCCCATGTCGGCGCGCGACGCGGCGCGGTACGTCAGCAGCCGCATGGCGTCCGTCTCGATGCCGATGTCGCTGATCATGAACGCGACGGACTGCCGGTGGCTGATCGGCTCGCCGAACGCCTCGCGGGTGTTGACGTACGGGATGAGGTAGTCCAGCGCGGCCTGCGCGGCGCCGGTCGCCAGCGCGCACCAGGCGATGCGGCTGCGGTGGATGCACTCCTCGTAGACCGCGAGGTCGCCACCGCCGAGCAGCGCGAGGGCGGGGACCTTCACGTTCTCGAGGATGAGCCGGCCGGTCTCGGCCGCGCGCAGGCCCATGGCGGGCTCGGGCTCGGTGAAGACGCCTTCGGTCTTGCTCTCGACGAGGAACAGCGCGGGGCCGGAGCCGTCGAGCTCCGCGGCGACGATGAACAGCTCGTCGTCCTTGGCGCGCGGCACCATCGACTTCACGCCGTTCAGGACGAAGCCGGTGCCGTCCTTCTTCGCCGTGGTGTCGAGCTTCAGCGGGTTGAACAGCGGGCGCGGCTCGACGATCGCCAGCGCGGCAGCCGGCGCGTTGTCCTCGGTGAACGCCGGCAGGTACTTGGCCTGCTGCTCGGCGTCGCCCCAGAGGCCGAGAGCCGTGGGGACGGCGCCCGGCGCGAGGATGGAGACGGCGATGCCGATGTCGCCGTGCGCGAGCGCCTCGGCGATGAGGACGCTCGTGACGGCGCTGCGCTCGGCGACGACGCCGCCCAGCGACTCGGGCACGCCGAGGATGGTGACGCCGAGCTCGGCGGCCTGCTCGAGCAGCTCCTTGGGCGTCTCGGAGTGGTGGTCGGCCTCCTGCGCGACGGGGCGCACAGCCTCCGCGGCGAACTGCTTGGTCACCTCGACCAGCATCTGCTGATCCTCGTCGGGGGTGACGTCGAAGAGCTCACGCGGCTTGGTCTTCTTCTGACGGGCGGGGCGGCCCAGCTTCTGGGCTGCGGCGAAGGTCCGGCCGGCGGCGCCGGCTACACGGAAGCCGTCGCGCGTGCCGTTGTACAGCGCCTTCTCGACCTGCTTGCGCAGGCCCACGCGATCGAGCAGATCGGACTCGGCCAGCGTGCGCACGGCGCGCAGGGCCAGTCCCATGCTCTTGTCGGCGGTGGTCACGTCTCAGTCTCCTGGTCGGCGGGAACGACCAGGAGGTTACCTAGGTATAAATTTCTATGCAAGTAACCGAGATCGAGATCTCCCTGGAGCGACGGCGCGACGCTCCGACTGACGTTTGTCCGCTCCCAGCCGACAAACGTCAGCTCGAACTCACGCCTACCCCAGCCCGATCGGCGCGACGTAGCGGCACGGCAGGGGTCGCGTGCCTCCGTCGAGGAGGTTGGCGACCTTCGCCAGCAGCCGCGGCGAGTACGTGATCTGGGCGTGCTCAGACAGGTCGGCCGCGCAGCCCTGCTGGACGACCCACCACGATGCGCCGTCGAGCCGCTGGCTGCCGTACGGCGTGACGACCTCGTCGTACTTCGACGCGATCACGTCGTACTGCACGTCGCCGGGCGTTTCGTCACCGGCGTTGAGCTCGCGCAGCAGGGACGAACCGCGGATCTGCTGCTGAATCGCGGGGCTGACGAGCGCGACCGCGGGGCGAAGCCGCAGCAGGTCGACGAGGTTCGACAGCCCGAACACGGTCGTTCCGTGGCTCGACGGCGCGATGCCGATGAGGCGGTTGACCTTCGCCGTCCCGCCGAGGGACTTCAGATACCAGCGCGGCATCATGCCGCCCTGGCTGTGGCCGACGAGGTCGACCTTCGTCACACCTGGGTGCTGCGCGAGCACGGCGTCGACGGCGGACGACAGCTCCCCGGCGCTGCGGCGGATGTCTGCCAGCCCGGGGATCCCGCTGCGCATGCCGTACCGCGGCGCGTAGACGCAGAAGCCCTCGTTCGCCAGGTATGGCGCGAGGCCCGACCAGTTGATGACGGGCGCCTCGAACGTCCCGTGGACGAGGACGACCGGGCGCGGATGCTCGGGCTTGAGCGTGCACGGGACGTTCGCGCCCGGCGGCGGCGTCCAGGGGTCGTCGAGGTGATCGACGACCTCACGCAGGAAGCTCGTCCCGACCGGGTGGGCCGCGTGCGCGGCGGAGGGGACACACAGCAGGATGGCCGCGGCGAGCGGCAGGACGAAGCGTCGCATCGGCCGACCCTCTTCGAGTGGAACCGTTCGACCCGGCTCATGGGACCACACCGCGGGCGCCGCCGGGTGTGGCCCGGGGCGCCCGCGGGGTCAGGTCAGCGCTTCTTCGCGGCGACCTGGACGACCGTGCCGTCCAGGTGGGGCGTGCCCTTGCGGGCGTTCCGCACGGCGAAGCGGATGCCGTCCTTGCTGATCTCCTCACCGAACGTGACCTTGCTCGGCAGCGGGATCGGCTTGCGGAACTGCACGTCGACCTTGTACGCGTCAGGCAGCACCGACTCCAGCGCGGCGAGGCAGCGCGCCTTCGTCCACATGCCGTGGATGATCGCCTTGTTGAACCCGAGCGGCTTGGCCGTCAGGTCGTACAGGTGGATCGGGTTGCGGTCGCCCGAGGCGCCGGCGTACCGGCGGCCCAGCCCGCCCTCCAAGCGCCACGTGGCGCTGACCGGCGGGTCCTCCACCTTCTCGTGCTGCACCTTCAGCGACGGGTCGCCCTTGCCCAGGCGCAGGTACGTCGACACGCCCTCCCACACGATCGTGCGGCCGGCCTTCGCCTGCGCGACCATGTCGAACTGCTTGCCCTTCGCGTGCGGGCGCAGCTTCGACGCGGTCACCTTGATCGACAGCGTCTCGCTCATGCTCACGGGACGGTGCTGCGTGATCGTGTTGTTGACGTGCACGAGGCCCACGGCGCCGAACGGGAAGTTCGGCTCGCCCATGAGCGCCATGTGCAGCGGGAACGCCAGCACGTGGATGTACGTGGACGGGACCGCGTCGCGCAGCGTGAAGCCGCAGACGCGGTTGTACGCCGCCAGCGACTTCGCGTCGAACGTGACCTCGGGCATGACGAGCTCGAGCTCCGGCACGTCCTTGCCCGAGCCCGGGACGAACGGCAGCAGCGACGCGCCCGGGATCATCGGGAGCGCCGCCTTGGCGTACAGCGGCAGGATGGAGGGCGGGCCCGAGAGCTCTCGCGTCGCCATCGTCCTATGCCCCCAGCAGCATCTGGCCGCAGACGCGCACGACGTTGCCGTTCAGGCCGCCGGACGCCGAGCTGGCGAACCACGCGATCGTCTCGGCGACGTCGATCGGCAGGCCGCCCTGGTTCATCGAGTTCAGGCGGCGGCCCGGCTCGCGCACGGCGATCGGCATCGCGGCCGTCATCTTCGTCTCGATAAAGCCCGGGGCGACCGCGTTGATCGTGATGCCGCGGTCGGCGAGGACCGGCGCCATCGACTCGACCATGCCGATCACGCCCGCCTTCGACGTGGCGTAGTTCGTCTGGCCGCGGTTGCCCGCGATGCCCGCCATCGACGAGACGCCGATGATGCGCCCGCCGGCCGGGATGCGCTTGCCCTTGAGCAGCGCGTCGTTGATGCGCTCCTCGCTGGAGAGGTTGATCTCCATGAGGCTGCTCCAGCGGTCCTCCGGCATCTTCGCCAGCGTGCGGTCGCGCGTGACGCCCGCGTTGTGGACGACGATGTCGACGCCCGACTTGAAGTGCGCGGCGAGCACCTTCGGCGCGTCGTCGGAGGTGATGTCGAGCTCGATCGCCTCACCGTCGAGGCGGCTCGTCACGGCGTTGAGGTCCTCGGCGAGCTGCGGGACGTCGAGGCCGACGACGGACGCGCCGTCCCGGGCCAGCGTCTCGATGATCGCCTCGCCGATGCCGCGCGACGCGCCCGTGACGAGGGCGGTCTTCCCGGCGAGCGGGCGCTCCCAGTCGATGTCGGTCGGGACCGGCTCGCCCGGCGTGACGCGCGCGACCTGGCCGCTGACGTACGCCGACTTCGGCGAGAGGAAGAACCGCAGCGTCGAGCCGATGAGGTTCTCCGCGCCCGGGGCGACGTAGACGAGCTGGACCGTCGAGCCCTTGCCGATCTCCTTGCCGAGCGAGCGCGTGAAGCCCTCGAGCGCGCGCTGCGCCGTGTGCTCGCGCGGGTCCTTCGTGGCCTCCGGCGGGGTGCCGAGGACGACGACGCGGCCCGAGCTCTGCACCTTGCGCACCGACGGGTGGAAGAACTTCTGGAGCTCGACGAGCTCGGTGGAGTCCTTGATGCCGGTCGCGTCGAACACGAGGCCCTTGAAGCGGCGGTCGCCGCCGGCCTCGGGGTTGAACACGGAGGCGTCGAGCCCCGCGTCCGCCGAGGCGGTGCGCAGCTCGGGCGCCAGCGTCGTGGCGACGTCGGCCTGCGCGTCGGCGAGCGTCGACGCGATCGCGCCGGCCAGCCGGCCGCTCGGGGCGGCGCCGATGAGCACCTGACCGGTGACCACGGGCTGGCCGGGGCGGTAGCGGTCGAGCGTCGTGGGCTGCGGCAGCCCGACGCGCTTGGCGATGAACCCGCCCGGAGGCGAGTTCACGATCTGGGTGTACAGGTCCTGGCTCACTTGGCTCCCCCTGCGGACTCGAGAATGGCGACGACGCCCTGACCGGCGGCGGCGCAGATGCTGATGACCCCGCGGCCGGAGCCGCGCTCGGACAGTTCCTTCGCCAGGCCGGCGACGATGCGCCCGCCCGTCGCGGCGAACGGATGGCCGGCGGCCAGCGAGCCGCCGTTGATGTTGAGCTTCTCCGTGTCGATCGACCCGAGCGGCGCCGAGCGGCCCAGGCGCTCCTTGCAGAACACCGGGTCCTCCCACGCGGCGAGCGTGCACAGGACCTGCGCGGCGAACGCCTCGTGGATCTCGTAGACGTCGAAGTCCTGCAGCGTGATGCCGGCGCGGTCGAGCATCGTCGGCATCGCGTAGGCGGGAGCCATGAGCAGGCCCTCACGCTTGTGGACGTGGTCGATCGCCGCCGTCTGCGCCTCGGTGATGTAGGCGAGGATCGGCAGGTTGCGCGCCTTGGCCCACTCCTCGCTGGCGAGCAGCACCACGGAGGCGCCGTCGGACAGCGGGGTGGAGTTCGCCGCGGTCATCGTGCCCTCGGGGCCACCGAAGACCGGCTTGAGCTTGGCGAGCTTCTCCGGGGTCGAGCCGGGACGCAGGTTCTGGTCGCGCTCGAGGCCGAGGTACGGGGTCAGGAGGTCGTCCTGGAAGCCCTTGTCGTACGCGGCGGCCAGGGCGTTGTGGCTGCGGATCGTCAGCTCGTCCTGCGCCTCGCGGGTGATGCCCCACTCCGACGCCATGATCGCGCAGTGCTCGCCCATCGAGAGGCCGGTGCGCGGCTCCTGGTTGGCGGGGATCGCGGGCTTGATCATGCCCGGGCGCAGGCGGGTCAGGAGCTTCAGGCGGCCCGCCGTGTCCGGGATCCGGTTCGCGTCGAGGAGGACCTCGCGGAGGTCGTCGTTCAGCGCGAGCGGCGCGTCGGACGTGGTGTCGACGCCACCGGCGATGCCGGCGTCGATCTGGCCGAGCGCGATCTTGTTCGCGACGGCGATCGTCGTCTCCAGGCCGGTGCCGCAGGCCTGCTGGACGTCGTAGGCCGGGGTCTCCGGGGCGAGCTTCGAACCGAGGACGACCTCACGCGTGAGGTCGCGGTCGCGCGGATGCTTCAGGACGGCGCCGGCGACGACCTCGCCGAGCGTCTCGCCCTGCAGGTTGTAGCGCTCGATGAGCCCGTCGAGGGCGGCGGCGAGCATGTCGCTGTTCGACGCATGCGCGTACGGGCCGTTCGAACGGGCGAACGGAATCCGGTTGCCGCCGACGACGGCGACGCGGCGCACGGTGGGAGTCATGGGTTGGGTTCTCCTGCTGTGGTGTCTGGGAGTTCGGAGACCTGCCGGAGGCCCGGCTGGATGGTCGCGATGAGAAGTTCGGCCGCGTAGTGGGCCGGGATGGCCTCGGTGCGCAGCCACCAGCGGGTCAGGGCCTCGACCGCGCCGAGGATCGCCGTGGACAGCGCCTCGGTCTCGACGCGGACCTGTTCGCGCCGGTCGGCCGGGAACTGCTGGAGCGACGCGCTGGCGACCGCGTCGAGGATCTGCTCGCGGTACTGCGCGACCTGATCGGCGATTTCGCCGTTGGCCGGCAGCGTCTCGTCGAAGAGGACCGCCCACGAGCTGCGGTCCTGCTCGACGAAGTCGAAGAACGCGCGGATGCCGTCGCCGAGCGCGTCGGCGGGGCGGTCGGCGGCGGCGACCGCGTCGACCACCGTGGAGACGAGTGCATTGGCGCTCTGCTCCAGGCAGGCCAGGTACAGTCGCTCCTTGTTGCCGAAGTAGTTGTAGAGCAGCGGCTTGGTGACGCCGACGGCGGCCGCCACGTCGTCCATGGTCACCGCGGTGAACCCGCGCTCGGCGAAGAGCGCGTGGGCGGCGGTGAGGGTCTGCTCCATGCGCTCGGCGCGCGGCAGGCGGGTGCGGGTGACAGGCGCGGCGTCCACGGCGAGCGGATGTTACCCAGGTAGAAATTTCTATGCCGGTAAGGTGCCGTCGGTCGGTCAACCTGGCGCATTGGCACTCATACGTTCGACGGCCGGTCCCTTCCGGGGTCGTGACGTTTGTGACAACATGGCGACCCTGTGAACAGCCTGGGACCGGCCAGAATTCTGATCCTCGCGCACCGCACCGCGGCGACTCCGGTGCTCCTGGACGCCGTGCGCCTGCGCGCGGAAGAAGGGGCGTGCGAGTTCACCCTGCTCGTGCCGAACGTGCCGCTGGCGCTGCGCCGGATGGAGGACCCCGAAGGGGGTGCCGACTCCGAGGCGCAGATGATCCTGGACCTCGCCCTGCCGCTCCTGGAGGACGCGTGCGGCCAGCCGGTCACGGGGCTCGTCGGCGACCCGAACCCGCTGAGCGCCGTCGCGGACGCGATCAACCGGCACGGCCCGTACGACGAGGTCATCCTCTCGACGCTGCCGCGGCGGGTGTCGCGCTGGCTGCGCACGAACCTGCCGAGCAAGATCGCGGGGCTCGGGCTCCCGGTCACCACCGTCACCGCCGCGGGGCGGCGGATCCCGGTCCCCGACCCGCGGTAGCCCGCTGACGGGCGTCGATCTGTCGTGGCTGCCGCTCGGCGCGGGCGGCCACTCGGTGAAGTACGCCCCGATCCCCGACGGGCACGGGCCGCGCGACCGAGGTGTCGTGCTCGAGGGGTCCGTGGGCGCGCGCTGGGCGAGCCGGCTGCGTCTGTTCCGCTACGAGCTGCGCCGGTGGCCGGGCGGGGAGATCCCGGACCGCGCGTGGGCGGTCGACAGCCCGCAGCGCGTGGCTCACGACGAGACGACCGCCGCCCGCGTGCTCGACCTCGTGCCCGACGTGCCCGCGCTGGTGTGGGGCCGCGACGAGCTGGGTGTCGGCGACATGTGGAACTCGAACTCGGTGGTGTCGTGGCTGCTCTCGCGCGGCGGGATCGACGCGGCGGCGATCACGCCGCCGGCGGGCGGCCGCGTGCCGGGGTGGCGGGCCGGGCTCGTCGCGGCTCAGATGACCGGCTGACCGGTGCGCCAGCGGCGCCGGGTGTCCCACAGGTACAGGTTCAGCGGGAAGTCGCGGACGAGGTGCGGCGTGCGAGCCACGACGTCGGCGACGCGCTCGAAGATCGCGTCGTGGCAGCGCTGCTGGGCCGCGCTCCACGGCAGGCCGAGCTCCTCGCGAAACGGCTCGGGCAGGAAGCCGAGCGTGCGGAAGGCCGCCCCCGGAGCCGCGGCGCGCTCCAGGACGCCGCCGATGCGGGCGGCCGCTCCGCCGCGCGCGGCGAGCGGTGCGAACAGGACGCCTTCGGTGGCGATGCTCCGCAGGTGCGTCCGTGTCAGGTCGTCCATCCTGATCTCCGCGATCCCGGCCTGCCAGTAGGCGTCGAACTCCTCGTGGGTCGAGAACCACTGGTCCTCGCGCATCTGCAGCGTCGTGCCGAATCGCCGGCCGTGGCGCAGGAGCCGCGCGTGCTGGTCTGGCGTGGGCGTCCCGTAGAGGCGCGTGAAGACGTCGACTGCGCCGAAGTACAGGCATGCGGCGACCCAGCGCTGCAGCTCGGAGTCGAAGGCCCGGTACTGCACGTCGTCGCCGGGCTTGGAGCGGACCTGCGCGTGCGACCGGGCGACCTCGCCCCGGAGCCGGATCCGCTCGTCGGCGGTGCCGAGCATCGAGATCGCGAGGTACGCGCTCGTGGTGCGCAGGCGCTTGAACGGGTGCTTGTCGGCTCGCCCGCTGTCGACCGTGCTCTTGGCGACGCCGTGCCCGACGGGCAGGCGGGCGAGCTGCATGATCACGTTCGCGCCCGCCAGCAGCAGCGAGAAGCCGCCGAGGCTGTCGCGGATCTCCTGCGGGATCGGCTCGTCGGTGAGCTCGGCCATGGCCGGCCGCGCAGGCACCGCTGCGGTATCTGTAGGCATGTGCCATCAGATTACGGCAGGGGGTGGCGGTGTCAAGATGCGCCGATGGCGAGGAGCCCACGCGTGTACGGCGGCGAGACCGCGGACGAGCGAACCGCGCGGCGCCGCCAGCAGCTCATCGACGCCGCGCGCGAACTGCTGCGCACCGAGGGCTGGGGCGCGACCTCGATGCGGTCGGTCTGCGCGAAGGCGGGGCTCGGCGACCGGTACTTCTACGAGAGCTTCCGCGACCGCGACGCGCTGCTCAGCGCGGTGTTCGACGAGATCGAGCGCGACGCGGTGGAGCGGGTCGGGCGGGCACTCGTCGCCGCGGGCGAGGTCCAGCCGGCGCGCGCCAGCGCAGCGATCGGCGCGCTCATCGAGCTCATCGAGGACGACGCGGCCACCCGGCGCGCGCTGTTCGAGACCCCGGACAGTCAGGCGATTCACACACACCGCCGCCGCGCCCTGCGGACGTTCGCCGTGCTCGTGGCCGGCGAGCTTGGCGCCACCGCCCCGGGAAAGGCCGACGAGGTCGACCGCGAGCTGACCGCCCACGCCCTCATCGGGGCGTTCCAGGAGCTGCTGACCGCCGCGACCGAGGGCGAGATCGCGGTCCCGCGCGAGCGGCTGATCGCCCACGCGGCGGCGATCACGGGCGCGGTGGCGCGCGTCAGCTCGCGCTGACGTCAGCGGCGCAGCAGCTTGCGCATCTCGCGCTGGTCGAGGTACGCGCGGACCTCGTCGTACCGCCCGCTCTCGTTGGCGAACTCCGTGTAGTTGCGCGCCGTCCGCAGCCATTCGAGGGTCGTCGCCCGCGCAGTGCGCATCGCGGCATCGACATGCCGCTGCGAGACGGGCACCTCGTCAGCCGAGGTCAGGGCCTCGTCGATCGCCGCGTCCACCGCGCGTTCGACCACGGCGCACAGGTCCGCGCCGCTGAACATCGGCGTGCGCTCAGCGAGGGCGTCGACGTCGATCCCGGCGGTGGGCCGCTCACGGAGCGCGATGTCCAGGATGCGCCGCCGCGCCTCGGCGTCGGGCGGGGGAACGAAGATCACGCGATCGAACCGGCCGGGGCGCTGCAGGGCGTCGTCGACATCCCACGGGACGTTCGTCGCCCCGAGGACGAGCAGACCGTCGTTGTTCGCGCCGATCGCGTCGAGTTCCTGCAGCAGCTGATCGACCATCGCACGCCCGACGCCCGCGCTGCGCTGATGCCGGCGGGCGAACGCCAGCGTGTCGATCTCGTCGAGGAACAGCACGCACGGCGCGGCGGCGCGCGCCTCGTCGAACCCCAGATGCAGGCGCTGCTCGCTGACCCCGAAGTACGGGTCGAGCACATCCTCGATGCGGAGGTTCAGGAACGGGGCGCCGCACTCGCCGGCGGTGGCGCGGGCGAGCAGGGTCTTGCCACAGCCTGGCGGGCCGAAGAGCAGGACGCCGCCCCCAGCACGCCGCCCGTACTGCTCGAACAGGTCCGGGCGCTGGTACGGGAGCACGATGGTGCGGTGGATCGCACGCTTGACGTCGTCGAGTCCTCCGACATCGGCGAACGTGCAGGCCTCCTCGGCGACGCTCACCCTGCGAGCGACGTGGGTATCGGGCTCGGGACCGTCGGCCCGTTGCACCGCGCCGCTGTCGGCGAGCAGGGTCGTGAGGAGATCCTCCAGTCCCGCGGTGCCGCCGACGACGCCTGCGTTCCGGGCGAGGTCCAGGCAGCGAGCGGCGAACTGCAGCCGTCCGGCGTGTGCGGCCGCCGTTCCCACCTCGACGGCTTCGTCGCGCGGCAGCGCGCCGGCGTCGAGGACCCGTTCGAACTCCGTCAGCGCGGCCGCGGTCTCCCCGGCCTCGCGCAGGCTCTCGGCGAGGACGAGGCGCAGCGCGTGGTTGTCGGGGGAGAGCTCGACCGCGGCCCGCAGGCCCTCGAGCCGGTCGTCGCCGGTCATCGCAGCTGATGCTCCAGACGCGATCCCGCGGCCCAGGACCACGCACACACGATCAGCCACGTCGTGCCGAAGAGGCCCGCGGCAAGCTCCAGCCCGGCGGCCCGCAGGCCGACGATCAGGCAGATCGCGGCGACCCAGGTCGGGGCGGCGCCGAACCGGTTGAAGAAGCGGACGGGCCAGTAGTACGGCCGCTGGAGGATCCGCGCCGCGCGGGCGGTGTCGGCGACCTCGTCGTGGACCGGCTCGAGCCGCACCGCTTCACCGAGGCGCTGCTCGGCAGCCGGCAGATCGCCGCGCTCCAGGGCGATCGCACCGAGCATCTGATGGCCGCGGGCGCTCTCGGCGTCCTCGGCCAGCAGCAGGTGCGTGAGCCCCTCGGCTTCCGCGGTGTCGCCCCGGAGGTACGCGAGATCGATGTGGCAGCGCAGGACGTCTTGAGACCCGGGTGCGGACGCGCGCGCGGTCGCCAGCACGCGGCCGGCTTTCTCCAGCTCGCCTGCCCGCATGAGGATCCGCGCGTACTGCGCGAGCAGATCGGCGTCGTCGGCGGCGTGCCCCAGCGCCGAGAGGATCGCCGCTTCGGCCGCTGCGAGATCACCTCGCTCGGCCTGGGCGACGCTCAGCAGATACAGCAGCGCGATGTCGTCAGGGGCGGCCTGCAGGCCGGCCTGGGCGTCGTGGACCGCAGCGTCGGCCTGTCCCGTGTTCAGGTGCGCGTACCCGCGCAGGTACAGCGCGACGATGGTGCCGGCCTCGTCGGGGCCCAGGCGCTCGAGCTCGCGAAGCGCGTCCTGCGGCCGGCCGACCCCGAGCAGGTGCTCGACGAGTTCCAGGCTGCTCATGCCAGGCCCCCTGCGACCGCAACGACGAGCGGCCACTGGATGAGGCCGCCGGCGACTGCGGCGAGCGTCCCCGGGATCCACATGCTCGCGTACCCCGCGTCGCCCTCGTGGAAGGCGTAGATCCGGTCGGCCGAGCGCTGGACGGCGTACATGCCGCCCCACGCGACGACAGCGGCGACGCGCACGAGCCAGCGCTGCTCGGCGGTCTGCCCGAGGATCGCGGCGATCGCCAGCGTCGCGCCGAGCCCTGCGGTGCCGGCGAGCGCGATCACGGTCTGCTGCGCGGAGGTCAGCTGCAGCCGGCGAGCATTGACCAGCGCGATGGCGGTGACCGCCAGCGCGCCGCCGAGCGCGGCGACGTAGAACTGGGAGAGCAGCCGCCACGGGCGGGCAGTGTCGGTGGTGGCGGCTCGGTTGGCGAGGCTGGGCTGCAGCAGATCGTCGTGCATACGATCCCAGTCATCGGCTCTCGACCACATTGATTGAAGTCGAGCGCCGCACCGCCCGCCGAATCTGCCTCAGCGCCGGCGCTTGGCGACCCGCAGCACGCGGCTCTCACCGCGCCCGTAGCGCCGCGTGTCGCTGGGCAGCGCGACGATGCGGACGCGCGACGTGCTCGTCCGCCGCGTGACGGTGATCCGGAACCGCGTGCGGGTCGCGTTGATCCGCCGGACCCGGGCGCGCTGCAGCGTCACCCAGCGGCCCGACGCCGTGCGGCGCTGAGCGACGACGCGGCCACGGCCGACCCCGGGCCGCACGGTGCCGACGAGGGTCACGCGCCGCGGCGCAGCGCGCAGCGTGGCGACGGTCACGAGCAGTCGGGTCCCCACCTGTACGACGGGGCTCGTGGTCGGCGTGGAGGTGCGGGTCACCACCCGAACACGGGCCGGTGAACGCACCTGGTCAAGCGGGAAGAAGAACGCGCCGTCGGCGCCGGTCGTCCGTCGCTTGACCTCACGAAACGGCGCCCGGAACGGGTAGTCCTGCCGCTCCATCGCGACGATGAGCCCGCGCACCCCCGCACCCGTCACCCGTCCGCGCACGGTCGTGCCGCCACCCCAGAGGATCGACGGTGCAAGGGGACTCAGCAGCACGCTCGTCAGTCCGCGGGACGTGACGAAGCTGCGGGTCGCTCCCACGATCGTCCCGGCGCTGTTCGTCGCGACGACGCGCACGTAGTAGCGCGTCGCGGGCTGCAGCCGGGTCAGCGTGCGGGTGACGGTCTCCACCTGTGCCGCGCTTCCCGCCGCCGCCTCCGCGGTGCGACTGCCGAGTGCCGGCGTGACGCCGTACTCGAACGCGTAGCGCGTCGGCAGCCCGCGCGGGTTGACGGTTGCGACGAGCGTGACCGCCGTCGGCTGGACGTCGCGCACGGGTTTGGTCGCCGCCGCGGGAGGGCGCGCGGCCGTCACCGCCGCGGCGGCGGTCACGACCTTCTGGTCCGCTCCGGTGGACGTGCCGTCCGCGTTGGTGGCGACGAGTCGGTACCGGTACGCGGTGCCCGCCTGGAGCCCGGTGATCGGGATGCTGACGGGGACCGGCTCGGTGCCGTCCCCAGCGGTGACCTCCGCGGTGGTGCTCCCGTAGAGCTCCGTCGGCCCGTACTCCACGCGATACGTCGTGGGCAGACCCTTGGGGTCGACGGTCCCGGTGGCCGTGAGGGCGCTCTTGGTGACCGCGGCGGGCGGGCCGGTCACCACGGTCGGCGCCGCGGCCCCCGCCGTGGCGGGTGCGATGAACAGGACGGCAAAGACGACGGTGAGCCAGCGCAACGGATCGGCCAGTCTTCCGGTCGGTGCCGGCCTCCGGGTGAAGAAATGGAGAACGAGCGCGGGTCAGCCGCTCGCCAGGTGGTCTCGCAGCGCCGCCTCCGTCGACCAGAACGCGAGCTCCGCCCACGGGATGTCCTCCGGTGCGAACGCCTGCACCTCGGGCGCCTCGTCGGTGGTCTGCGGCACGCCGTGCGCGACCGCCTCGAACACCACGAGCACGACCCGTTCATCCTCGCGGGAGTACACGCCGACGAGCCCGCCGAGGGTCACGTCGATCGCGATCTCCTCGCGGACCTCCCGGCGCGCCGCGGCCTCGACGGACTCTCCGAGGTCGACGAACCCGCCGGGGAACGTCCACAGCCCTGCGCCCGGCTCGAACCCGCGGCGCAGCAGGACGATCCGGCCGGACGCGTCCCGCGGGATCGCCGACGCCACGGGCTTCGGGTTGTAGAACGCGTGGTAGCCGCACGCGAGGCAGCGCAGCAGCCGGGGCGCTTCGACGGTCGCGCCCTCCCCGCAGCGCGGGCAGAAGCGGACGTCGTCGAGGGCCGGGTTCAGACTCACCCCGCCGACGCTACCGCCGCCGGGCCACGCGCACCTCCCGCGACGCGCCGTTGGCGTGTTCGCCGCCGTCGTTCGGGATCACGACCACGCGGATGACCGCCGCGCGCCGGACGCGGTTGACCCGCACCCGGTAGCGCGACCGGTTGCCGGCGAGCGGCTGCGGCTGGACGCTGCGCACGCGGATCCACCGCCCGCTCGGGGTCTTGCGCTGCACCGAGACGCGCCCGTTCGGCACCGCCGGGTTGATCGCGCCGGAGATCGCGACGGACCGCCGGTTCCCGCCGACGATGCGCAGCCCGGGGGCCACGCGATTGGCGACCTGGAACGGCGCGCTGGCTGCCGCGATGGTGGTGCGCGTCGCGACCCGCAGTCGCACCGCGGAGAACAGCGGGCCGACGGTGAACGCGTAGTCGCCGTCGCTCTCCGCGTTGCGTCGCGCGACCTCGCGGAAGCCCGTCAGATACGGGAAGTCCGACCGCTCCAGCGCGACCGGCGCGCCGCCCACCCCGCTGCCGGCGATGCGGCCGCTCACCGTGACGCTGCCGTTCCAGCGCACCGACCGCGGCGTGATCGCCATGCTCACGCCGGTCGGGCCGCGCAGCGTCGTGAAGCTGCGGTTGGACCCGCGGGTGGTGCCCGTCGCGTTCACCGCGACGACCCGGTACTGGTACCGCGTGTTGGCGCGCAGCCCGCTGATGTTCGTGCGGACCGTGATCGTGCTCGATCCGGCTCCGGCAGACACGCTGGCGGTCCGGGCGGAGTAGTTCGTCGACGCGCCGTACTGGAAGTAGTAGGTCGTGGCCTGGCCGCGTGGGTTCACGCGCGCGGTCAGCGTGGCCGTGGTCGGCTGGATGGCGGTCGCCCCCTGGGTGGAGACGGCGGGCGCCCGCGGCGCGGCGGGCGGCGCGTCGGTGCGCAGCGTGCGGTCCGCGCCGTTGTCGACTCCCGCGGCGTTCGTGGCGGTCACGCGGTAGTGGTAGGTGGTGTCCTCGGTCAGCCCGGTGACCGGCACCCTCACGGTCACCGGATCATCGCCGGCGGGCACGGTGGCCTCGGCGGTCACGAGCCCGTACGAGCTCGACGTCCCGTACTGGAACCGGTAGGTCGTCTCCGCGCCGTTCGGGTCGACGGTGGCGGTCAGCGTCGCCGAGGTGCGCTCGACGGACTGCGCCGCGCCGGTGGTGGCGGCCGGCGGGGCGGGGTTCTGGGCTTGGGCGGCGGCGGGCGCCGCGGCGGCCAGGGCGGCCGCGGTGAGGACGGAGGGGAGGAATCGCATGGTCACCGCCCGCAACAACGCCGCCTCCCTGAAGTTCCGGCGACCTTGGGGTCCCAGGGCAAAGATCGGGGGGACTCCCCAATGTGCGATCGCCCGGCGACGTCTTGACTGACGTTCTCGTCATTCGACATGAGGTCGTCCCATGCCGCTTCGCATCCTGTTGGTCATCGCCGTGGTCGTGCTCGCCGCTCCATCCTGGGCCGCGGCGAAGGGCGGTCCGCCCAAACGCGCTGACCTGCAGGCGTCGTCCCTACGGGCCCCGGCGCACGCGCACCCCGGCGGGCCGGTGACCCTCGACGTCACGGTGCGGGCCATGCAGGGCGGCGCGGCGAAGACGGCCACGCGCTTCTACCTCTCGGCCGACCGCCGCAAGGGCAAGGGCGACGTCCGCCTCGCGAGCGTCGCCACCCCGAAGCTCAAGCGCAGTGCCCGCCACGCGGCGATCGCCGAGGCGACGATCGCCCCCGGCACGGCGCTGCGCTCCTGGTTCGTCCTCGCCTGCGCGGACGACACCCGCAAGGTGCGCGAGCGCAGCGAGCGCAACAACTGCACGACCGCCAAGCTGCGCGTCGCCGCGAAGATCGCAACCCCCAGCACCCAGCAGCTCATCGAGGCGGACCTCAAGGCGGGGAAGCTCTCGGCGGAGAAGGCGCTGACCTTCCGCGTGTTCTCCGAGTTCGGCGACCGCCGGCTGCCCGCGCGCTACCGCGGCGACGCCGGCGCCGAGGCCGATCATGACGCGCTGCGCGAGGCCGCAGCCGCGTTCGCGACGCTCACCCCGAAGGCCAAGCGCGACCTGCGCCCGTTCTTCCTGCCGCCGCCCGCCCGGCACAGCTGGGCGAACCTGCCGAGCAGCACGCTCGCGCCGCAGCACCGCACCACGCCGAAGAACACGAAGACGAAGGCCAAGCCGCGCAAGCGCAAGCGGGCGAAGACGTCGGCGGCCACGGCGCGCGCCGCGCAGGCCAGCGACGAGGCCGGCATCGAGGAGGAGTTCGTCGAGGACCCGTGCGACGCCGACCAGCTCGTCGGAAAGCAGTGGGGGAGCACCCCCGCGGCCGGCGGGAAGATCCGCATCTGGTGGCTGAAGGACAACGCCAAGGACGCCGCCGCCGCCCCGACGCTCGCGCGCGAGCTCGGCGACGTCGCCTACCCGAAGTTCAAGGCCGCGATGGGCCGCGACCTCATGTCCGACGACAAGATCGAGTGCTTCCACGGCTCGGACGGGGCGCTGGACGTCTACCTCATCCCGAACATCGCCAAGGGCCGCGCGATGTCCATCCCGTCGGCCCAGACCCCGCAGAACAACCTCATCTGCGACGGCACGCCGAGCTTCATCGTCGCGGAGTCGCGGTCGGGCCCGCCGCCGCGCTGGGACCTCGCCCACGAGCTCTTCCACTCGTTCCAGTTCCTCTTCCCCATGAAGGAGGACTGCCGCAACTACCTGTGGTTCGACGAGGGGTCGGCGAACTGGGGCGCGAACCTTGCGTTCCCCGAGGACGACGGCGAGCACCGTCACAACTACCTGCTGTCGTGGGCGACGGGCTGGAGCCTGAACGACCTCGACTACCCGTCGTGGACGTTCGCCCTCTTCCTCGAGAAGACCGTCGGCACGCAGGCCATCAAGGCGATCTACGAGGAGTTCGGCCGCGCCGACGCGCTCCCGGCGATGGACAAGGCGATCGGCGGCTTTCGCAAGCGCTGGCGGGAGTTCGCCAAGCACGCGTGGAACCGCGCGCCGGTCGCGTCGTTCACGCAGTGGGACCGCATCGCCGAGCAGCCGACGCAGAACAACAACCCGATGGAGCCGGTGCGGATGCACCTCGCCGGGCAGAAGCAGCGCACCGCATACCCGAAGGCCGAGATGAGCCCGCTGGCCCGTCAGTACCACTGGTTCACCGTCACGGACGACAAGCTGCGCGAGCTGAAGTTCGTCAACCCACTCCCGGGCGACGAGGACTTCGGTGTGCAGGCGATCGTCACCGTCAACGGACAGCAGCGCGTCGAGGACTGGACCGGGAAGAAGACGGTCACGTTCTGCCGCGACACGCCTGGCCAGGACATCACCGAGCTCGTGCTCATCTACTCCAACGCGAAGTACAAGGAGGGGCAGTCGATCAACGCCGAGCCGAACCTCAAGCTCCGCGACGAGTGCGAGGGCTTCCCGTATCGCTACAAGGTGCTGAGCTCCGAGTTCCGGCAGTACGCGACGGCGCAGTCCGCGGACGTCGGGATCTGCGACGCCGTCGGCGGCCTGCGTGGCAGCAACGAGTTCAAGGGCACGCTCGACGCGCCGCAGCTGAACGCGGAGAACCAGCTCAAGAAGACGCGGTTCGGCTTCGAGGGTCAGGTCTTCGCTGAGGTCCCCGCGACCTGGTTCCAGACGCTGCACGGGTGCGAGATCACGCCGGACTCCGACATCGTGCCGTGCTCGACGACGCACACGTCCCAGCCGAAGCCCGACGGCCGCTGGACGGTCGGGTTCTCGATCCGGGCCGACAGCACCGACGCCCAGACGATGGACATCCACTGGACGATCCTCGACCCGTCCGTCGGCTTCATCGACCCCGACAACTCGGTGTGCAACTTCTCCGAGATGTGGAAGGGGCTGGACTACGAAGTGGGCATCCAGCAGGTGCCGCTGGAGAAGCTGGCGAGCACCGCGCCGCAGACCTACACGTTCACCGGCGGCCCGCTGCACTGGAACGCGACGCAGATCGGCACCCCGGCGACCATCGGGTTCGACTGGTCGCACACGATCACCGTCCAGCGCGTGGACGCAGAGGGGCAGCCGCTGGAGTAGGCGCTACGGGTTCGGCGGGGCGAAGCGCACCTCGAAGCGCGCCCCGCCGAGCGGCGCCTCACCGACCTCCACCGTCGCGTCGTGGTGGCGGGCCTGCTGGGCGACGAGGGCCAGGCCGAGCCCCGAGCCCGGCCGGTCCGTTCCCTCCACGCGCGCGAAGGGGGCGAAGATCCGCTCGCGGTCCTCGGCGGCGATCCCGGGGCCGTCGTCGTCGACGCGCAGCACCGGGCCGCCCGGGCCGGTCGTCAGGCTGACCGCCACGCGCCCGCCGTCGCGCCCGTGGCGGATCGCGTTCTCGACGAGGTTCTCCACCAGCATCCGCAGCCCGGGCTCCCACCCGGAGACCACGACCGGCTCGTCGGGGAGCGTGACGCCGACCTCCAGGCCGGGATGGCGCTCGCGCACGGCGGCGAGCACCCCGTCGACGCAGTCGGCGAGGTCGACGTCGCGCCGCTCGAGCCCGGTGGCATCGCCGCGCGCGAGGGCCTGCAGCCCGTCGAGGAGGTCGACCATCCGGCGCTGCTCGGCCAGCGCATCCCGGGCCATCTCGGTCCGCCGTTCGGGTGGCAGCTCCGGGTGGCGCTCGAGCGCGGAGAGGGTCGCCTGCACGCTCGTGAGCGGCGTGCGCAGCTCGTGGCCGGCGTCGGCGGCGAAACGCCGGGTGGCGTCCAGTGCGCGCTCGCGGTCGGCGGCCGACGTGCCGAGCCGCGCGAGCATCGCGTTGAAGCTCTCCGCCAGCGACCGCAGCTCCTTCGCGCCGTCGTCGGTGGGCGCGCGCTGCGCGAGGTCATCCTGGTGGGCGACCCGCGAGGCGAACGCGCGCAGCCGCGCGAGCGGGCGCAGCAGCCGGTCGGCGGTGAACCACACGCCGATCCCGGCGGCGAGGAGCGTGAGGAGGCCGAGGACGAGCAGGCGCTGCTGCAGCTCGCGCTCGCGTTCCTCCAGCGCCTCGAGGCTCGACACGATCTCCAGGCGGGCGAGGCCGCCGAGGTTCGGGTCGCGCAGCTCGCTGACGTAGGCGCGGTAGTCGTCTCCGCCGGCGCTGAACGTCCGCAGGCCGAGCGGCAGCGGGCGCGAGCGCGGGGGCGGCGCGCCCGTATCGAGCAGGACGGTCTCGCCGAGCAGCAGGCGCAGCGACGTCCGCGTGGCGGTGAGGACCGCGTCGAGCCGGCGGTCGTTGCCCGGGATCTCCTCCTGGACGGCGGCGAGCGCGGTGGCGCGAGACAGCTCGGCGGTGCGGCGCAGGCGGTCGTCGAAGGCGTCGCGCTCGGAGTTCACGACGTACCGGGACGCGAGGGCGCCCGCGGCGGCGAGCACCACGGCGAGGACGACCAGGACCCCGAGCGTGAGACGCCCGCGCAGGCTGTGCATGGCGGTCAGCCTCGCAGGACGAAGCCGACGCCGCGCACGGTGTGGATCACGCGCGGCTCGCCGTCGGACTCGAGCTTGCGCCGCAGGTAGCCGACGAAGACGTCGGCGACGTTCGTCTGGGGGTCGAACGTGTAGCCCCACACCTCTTCCAGCAGCTGCCGGCGGTCGAGCACGTCGCCGGGGTGGCGCAGGAAGAGGTGGAGCAGGTCGAACTCGCGGCGCGTGAGCTCGAGTTCGCGGTCGCCGCGGTGGGCGCTGCGCGCTCTGGGGTCGAGGCGCAGGTCGCCGACGGCGAGCGGCTCGTCCTGGGCGGGAGGGCGGCGGCGCAGCAGGGCATGCAGCCGGGCGGTGATCTCCTCGATCGCGAACGGCTTGACGACGTAGTCGTCGGCGCCGCTCTCCAGCCCGAGCACGCGGTCCTCGACCTCGTCGCGCGCGGACAGCACGCACACGGGCACCTGATCGCCCTCGGCGCGCAGACGCTTGAGCACCTCGAGGCCGTCGAGGTCGGGCATGTTGAGGTCGAGCAGCATGAGGTCGGGCTTCATGCGCGTCGCGGCCTCCAGCGCCGCGCGCCCACCCGAGGCGGGGACCACGCTGAACCCTTCGAGCTCCAGGCTCGCCGCCACGGTGCGCCGGATCGCCGCGTCGTCGTCCACGAGCAGGACGACGGGGCGGGCGGCGTCAGCCACGGCGCACGACCTCGCAGTCGCGGGCGACGTCGTCGGCGTCGTCTGCGGTGACACGGTCGCGGCCGGGGCCGCACGTGATGCGGTCGGGCTGCCCGTCACGGGTGGTGATCTGGTCGTTGCCGTTGCCGCCGGCGATGACGTCCGCGCCGGGGCCGCCGGTGATGACGTCCTTGCCGGCGCCGCCGAGGAGCGTGTCGTCGCCGATCCCGCCGTTCAGGCGGTCGTTGCCCACGTCGCCGGAGACCAGGTCGTTTCCGGGGCCGCCGTTGACGCGGTCGGCGCCCGCGCGACCGTAGAGGTTGTCGTTGCCGCGCAGCCCGTTGATGGTGTCCGGGCCGGCGGTGCCCACGATGGTGTCGTCGCCGCGCGTGCCGCGGAAGGTGTCGGCCAGCGCCGTGCCACCGGGAACCGCGAGCACGGCGAGAACGATGGCGACACAAGCACGACGGGACATGCCTGCAGGATGACGCAGCACGCGGCGTGTATGACCCGGCGGCGGACGTCCTCTCACAGTTCTCTCACAGAGCGTGAGGACATCGTGAGAGGCGCTGGTGCTCGGGTCCGCAGGCGAGTTATCTCCGTCTGGCACCCCGGAACCCAGGAGGAGTCCCGTGAAGCACGTACGCACCACGACCACCGCCGCAGCAGCCGCACTCGCCCTCATCCCCGCCGTCGCGTTCGCCGCGACGATCGACGGTGGACCGGGCAACGAGCGCCTGCGCGGCACCAACGTCGCTGACGTCATCAACGGCAACGGCGGCAACGACCGCATCTTCGGCCGCGCCGGCGACGACCAGCTCGACGGCGGCCTCGGCAACGACCGCGTCTTCGGCATGCAGGGCAACGACACGATCCGCGGGGTGCAGGGCAACGACCTGCTCAACGGCGGCCCGGGCGACGACAACGTCACCGGTGATGCGAACAACACGGGCGACCGCACGTCGCTCGACCGCATCTACGGCGCCGCCGGCAACGACACGCTGAAGGGCGGCGACTCGCGCGACCGCATCCACGGCGGCAGCGGCAACGACACGTCCGACGGCGAGAACGGCAACGACCGCATGAGCGGCGGCACCGGCGACGACGTCCAGAACGGCGGCCCGGGCAACGACGTGATCTTCGCGAACGTCGGCGTCGACACGTCCAACGGCGGCGACGGCAACGACACGCTGTGGGCGCTCGCCCGCACGGATGTCTCGGGCGTCGGCGACACCACCGGCGACACGCTCGACGGCGGCAACGGCAACGACCGCTTCCGCACCCGCGACGGCGAGGCCGACCGCATCACCTGCGGCGACGGCAACGACCGCGCCTTCCTCGACGAGGTCGACGTGATCACCGACGCGACCGAGGCGAACCCCAACGGCTCGTGCGAGCGCGTCGAGCGCCGCAAGCCCCGCGCTGCGGACTCCCAGAGCGAGGACGCCCAGCAGGCCCCGGCTGAGGAGAAGGTCACCTCGTAGTTCCCCCCGCACGGCCGGGATCGGCGTCCCCCCGCCGGTCCCGGCCGTCTTCGATCTGACGTAGGCTCGCGTCTCATGGCGCTCGGCTGCTTCGTCTCCCCCGGAAAGTCGCTCGACCAGGCGGTCGAGCGCGTACGACTCGCCGAGGAGCTCGGCTTCGAGTCCGTCTACACGACGCACATCAACGGCCGGGATTCGCTGACCGTGCTCGCCGCCTACGCGCTGGCGACCTCGCGGATCCGGGTCGGCACCGGCGTCGTGCCGATCTACACGCGCACGCCCGCGACGATGGCCCAGACGGCGGCCACGCTCGCCGAGCTGTCGGGCGAGCGGCTCACGCTGGGCCTCGGCGTGTCGCACCGGCCGGTGGTCGAGGGCTGGCACGGCCAGACGATCGACAAGCCGATCGCCGAGATGCGGGAGTACCTCTCGCTGGTCCGCGCGATCGTGTCCGGCACCGAGATCCCGCAGGACACGGTGAAGTGGAAGACGATGATGCCGCTGTCCGGCGTCGGGCCGTACCCGGACCTGCCGATCTACGTCGCGGGCCTGTCGCCGAAGATGCTGCGCGCCGCGGGCGAGATGGCCGACGGCGTGATCCTCTGGCTGTGCAACCCGGCCTACATCCGCGACGTCGTGGTGCCGGAGGTGCGGGCAGGGCGCGAGGCGGTCGGCAAGAGCCTCGACGGGTTCGACATCGTCGCGGCGGTCCCGGGTGCGCTCGTCGACGATTCCGCGGAAGCGCACGCGGCGATGCGCCGCGACCTGCTGCCGTACTTCGGCCTGCCGTTCTACCGGGCGATGATCGAGCGCTCGGGCTTCGGCGACTCGATCGCGGCGTACGACGCGGGTGCCGCGGCGGGAGACCCGGCCGCCATGGGGGCGGGCATCGCCACGGCGTTCCTCGACGCGCTGTGCGCCATCGGCGACGAGGACGCGGTCCGCGCGGGCCTGCAGCGCTACCTCGATGCGGGCGCCACGTCGCCGTGCATCGGCCCGATCGCGCGCAGCGATTTCGACGGCACGCTGCGCGCCGCCGCTCCGCGCTGAGCGGTGTGCCCCGGGCACCCGCGCGGCGGGAGACGGGGTCGTCACAGGCCACGCCGGCGGTGTCCGTGCGGGCGTAGCGTGACGCGCATGAGACAAACACCGACTCCGATGTCTCAACCGCCGCGCGGGCGCGTCCTGCCTCCGGAGGACGACTGGGCGGCCCTGGCCGTCGACGAGACCTCGTTGTCCTGGCGGCGCGGCAGTGACATCCGCGTCTTCGCCGCGGCGGGCTACGCACTCGCGCTGCAGGTCGCTCACCCGACGGTTGGTGCCGGCGTCAGCCAGCTCTCGCAGTACCGCGAGGACCCGATCGGGCGCTTCCAGCGCACGTCGGACTTCACGAACCAGATCATCTACGGCGGCCCCGAGGGCGCGGCGCGGATGGGCAAGGCCGTCCGTGATCTGCACAAGCACGTCAAGGGTGTGCGCGACGACGGCGAGCGCTACCACGCGCTGGAGCCCGAGGCCTACGCCTGGGTGCACGCCACGGGCGCGGAGGCGATCGTGAAGGGCCACGAGCATTTCGGCATCCGCTTCACCGAGGGCGAACGGGAGGACTTCTGGGCCGAATGGCGGCGCATCGGCCGGTTCCTCGGCATCCGCTGGCGCGACCTGCCCGAGACGTGGGTGGGCTTCGAGTCCTACCGCGACGAGATGCTCTTCGGCCGCCTCGAGCACAGCGTGTGCCTCGACGAGGTGTGGGAGTCCATGGAGAACCCGATCCTGCCGCGGCGCATCCGCGAGCTCCCCGGGCCGGGCCCCGAGCTGCTGCGGCGCCTCATCGTGCACGGCACGCGGCTGAACACGGTGGGGATGATGTCGCCGCTGCTGCGCAAGCGCCTGGGGTTCTCCTGGTCGCGTGCCGAGGAGGCGGAGTTCCAGTTCAACGGGATGCTCGCGCGGGCGGCGACTCCTGTGATGCCCGCCTCGCTGAAGTGCACCGGGCCCGGCTATGCGGCTCGTCGCGGGGAGGCGATCGCGGCCGGGAAGACCGCCTCACTGGAGACTTCGCCCCACCTCGTCGCCAGCGCATGACGGCGCTGCCGCCGCTGGTCGCGCGGGCGCTGGACCCGCGCGACGTGGTGCCGGACGACCCGGCGAGCGAGCGCATCCTCGACGCGGCCCTTGAGCTGGCGGCGGCGTCGGGGCTCCGCCACCTCACGATGGAGGACGTCGCGCGGGCGGCGGGCGTGGGCCGGGCGACGGTCTACCGCCGCTTCGGCGACCGCGAGGCGCTGGTCGATGCGCTCTCCACCCGCGAGGCGCGGCGGTGCCTGGCCGAGCTTGCGGTGGCGAGCGACCCGTCGGCGCCCGTGGTCGATCAGTTCGCCGAGGGCTTCGTGGTGAGCATCGGGCTGCTGCGCTCGCATCCGCTCTTGCGTCGCCTGGTGCTCGTCGAGCGCCAGACCCTGCTGCAGGCGCTCGACGACGGACTGTTCGAGCTGGCGCGCGGGTTCCTCGCCAAGCGCATCCGCGTGGCGCAGCGGCTCGGCGAGGTGCGGGATGTCGACGCCGATCAGGCCGCCGAGATCCTCACGCGCGTGACGACGAGCTTCGCCCTGCTCCCCGCGACGTCGCTGGACCTCGACGATCCCGAACGGCTGCGCGCGGTGGCGCGTGAGCTGCTCGCGCCGGTGCTGTTCGGCTGAGTCGGGTCCGCCGCCCCGGCGGGGCGGCCGGATCACCGCCGACGTCTCCTCGTGCCCGCCGTCAGGCGCGCTCGCCGACGCGACCAACCGCGCCGGTCAGACCGACGCATCCCACGCAGCCGATGCAGCCCCGGCAGTTCACGCATCCCACGCAGCCGACGCACGAGGCGCAGCCGACGTTGCCCAGCCCGGCCACGATCGCCGTCGAGCCGACGACCCCGGCGCTGAACGCCACGCCCGCGCTGCCGACGACCGCGGCGGCCGCAGCAACGCCGACGCTCGTTGCCACGGCCAGTCCGCGATACACCGCGGCGGATCCGAGCACGCCTGTCGATCGGGCGACGCCGGCGGAACCCGCGACGCTGGAGGCGTCGCGCACGCCGATGGACCCGACGACGTCGTCGAGGCCGGGTACGTCACGGTCCGCGGGTGGGCGCAGCGTCACGGGCGCACACGGTACCTGCGACGATGGGCGCGCACGAGGAGACACCCGTCACCCTGCCGTTCCGTCCCGCGCGGCACTCACCAAGGAACGCGACATGTCAGATGTACAGCACATCGTCCTCGTCCACGGAGCGTTCGTCGACGCCTCCGGCTGGCGCGGCGTCTACGACCGCCTGACCGCCGAGGGGTTCGACGTCCGGATGGTTCAGAACTCGACCGCGACGCTGAGCGGGGATGTCGCCGCCACAGCCCGGGTGCTCGACGCACTCGACGGGCCGGCGATCCTCGTCGGCCATTCCTACGGGGGTGTGGTCATCACCGAGGCCGGCCGACACGAGCGCGTCGCCGGCCTGGTCTACGTGGCCGCGTTCGCCCCCGACGAGGGTGAGTCGGTCAGCACGCTGATCGCCGACCCGCCGCCGGACGCTCCGGCGCCGCCGATCCTGCCGCCGCAGGACGGCGCGCTGCTCCTGGACCGCGACCGGTTCGCGGAGGCATTCGCCGCCGACCTGCCGCCAGGCGACGCGGCGTTCATGGCCGACTCGCAGACGCCGTGGGGGCTCGAGGCGCTCGGTGCCGCCGTCGGCGAGCCCGCGTGGCGCACCAAGCCGAGCTGGTTCCTGATCCCCGGCGAGGACCGCACGATCCCACCGGCGGCACAGCACGCGATGTGCGGCCGGGCCGGTTCGACCCTCGTCGAGCACGCGGGGAGCCACGCCGTCTACATCTCAGAGCCCGAGGTGACGGCGAATCTCATCGCGACTGCGGCGCGCGAGGCGCTCAACGGCGGCTGAGGCGTCGCCTGAAGGTCGTGCGCCGACTACTTCGGGGGCATGCGGATCGCGCCGTCGAGCCGCACGGTCTCCCCGTTCATGTACGGGTTCGTGAGGATCTCCATGGCCATCGACGCGAACTCGTCGGCGACGCCCAGGCGCTTGGGGAACGGCACGTTCTGGCCGAGGTGTGCCTTGAACGCCTCGGCCTGTTCACCGGTGCCGTAGATCGGCGTGTCGAAGAGCCCGGGCGCGATGGTGTTCACGCGGATCCCGACGCTCGACAGGTCACGCGCGATGGGCAGCGTCATCCCGACGATCGCGCCCTTCGACGCCGAGTACGACGCCTGCCCGATCTGCCCGTCGAACGCCGCGGCCGACGCGGTGTTGATGATCGAGCCGCGCCACCCGTCGGCGTCGGGCTCGGTCTGCGCGATCGCCGCGGCGGCGAGACGCGTGACGTTGAACGTGCCGATGAGGTTCACGCGGATGACCTTCTCGAAGGTCTCCAGGCTGGCGGGGGACCCGTCGCGGTTGACCGTCCGCTCGGCCGCGCCGATGCCCGCGCTGTTGAGCACCCAGCGCAGCGGCGCGATCTCCGTGGCAGCCTTGACGGCCTCCTGCACATGCTCGGTGTCGGCGACGTCGGCCTGGACGAACACGCCGCCGATTTCGTCCGCGGCGGCGTTGCCCTGCTCGGCGTTGAGGTCGATGATCACCACGCCGGCTCCTGCGGCTGCCAGCCGCTTCGCCGTGGCCAGGCCCAGCCCCGATGCGCCGCCCGTGACCAGCGCCGACGTCTCCTGCAGGCTCATCTGCTCTCCCATGTCTCGCTCGTCGCGACGTCACCGCCGCGCTGCATGCGGAGCCTGCCACACGCGGCGCCGCGCACGTCGGCTACGCTGTGCGGGCTCGGTGTACTGCACCGAAGCGCAGCGCCCTCTTAGCTCAGTTGGTAGAGCACTTCCATGGTAAGGAAGGGGTCGCCGGTTCGAGTCCGGCAGAGGGCTTCGCAGGAAGGTCCTGCAAACGCGCGAGTACTTCCCGCCCGGGGCCCTCAGCCAAGCTCCTCCGCCAGCCCGATCACGATCCCCTCAGGCCCACGCACGTAGCACAGCCGGTAGCGGTCCTCGTACTGCGCGATGTCGCCCACGAGCTCGGCGCCATGGGTGCGCAGCCGGGCCACCACGTCGTCGATGTTCTCGACGGCGAACATGATCCGGCGGAGGCCCAAAGCATTCGACGGCGCGTTCTCCGGCTCGGTCCTGACCGCTGGCGGCGAGTGGAACTTCGACAGCTCAATGCGGCTGTGGCCGTCGGGGGGTTCGCATCATGGTGATGTCGGCACGGACGCCTTCGAGGCCGACGGTGCGGTCCACCCACGGTCCCTCGACCTGCGTCTGGCCTTCCAGCTCCATGCCGAGCTCGGCGAAGAACGCGGTGACGGCCTCCATGTCCTCGACGACGATGAGGACGTTGTCCATGCGCTGAATCGTCATGCCGATGAGTATCGAGCCCTCGCCCGGTCATACCCGGTTGACTGTCCCACCAACGACGAGGAACGCAGATGCCGAACGTGATCTACGAGATGAGCGTCTCGGCCGACGGTTACATCGTCGGGCCGGATGGGGCGTTCGACTGGGCGATGCCCGACGAGGAGCTCCACCGGTTCCACAACGACCAGGCGCGGGGGCTCGCCGGTCACCTGCTGGGGCGTCGCCTGTACGAGACGATGGTCTACTGGGAGACGGCCGAGAACGACCCCTCAGAGATCACGCGCGACTTCGCGCTGATCTGGCAGGCGTTGCCGAAGGTCGTGTTCTCGCGGACGCTCGATGCGGTCGAAGGGGCGAACACGACCCTCGCGCGTGGCGACCTGCGCGCCGAGCTGGCCTCGCTCCAGGGAGACGTGGCGGTCGGGGGCGCCGGGCTCGCCGCCGAGGCCGCCCGTCTGGACCTGGTCGACGAGTACCGGCAGTTCGTCTACCCGGTCGCGGTCGGCGGTGGCACGCCGTTCTTCCCGCGAGAACACCGCGTCGACCTGGAGCTGGTCGAGACGCGCACGTTCAGCTCGCGTGTCGTGTACCTGAGATACCGCCCGGCGGGGCGATAGCGTCCCCGCCATGACCACCAAGGCAGCCTTCACCGAGCAGGAATGGGATCTGGTCCGCGGCGCGCCGCCGGCGGCAGGGATGCTCGTGATCACCGCGAGCCACGGCGGGATGATGCGTGAGACCGTCGAGATGGCGAAGGTCTACGCCGAAGCGCGCCAGCAGCACGGCGAGAGCGAGTTCCTCGACGAGCTCGTGGCGAGCAAGCCGAAGTCCGAGCGCGTCAAGGCTCACTCCCCTGAGGAGCTCAAGGAGCGGACCCTCCAGCGGCTCGGCGAAGCGGTGGCGACGGTCAGCGCCAAGGCCACGCCGGCGGAGGTCGACGACTACCGGCGGTTCATCACGACGCTCACCGAACGGGTCGCCAAGCGCCACAAGGAAGACGACGTCGAGGTCAGCGAGGCCGAGCAGCAGGCGATCGACGACGTCCGGGCGGCACTCGGCGGCTAGGGGCGCCGGTACCGCTCGAAGATCACCCGCGAGCCGAACGTCCTGGTCTCGATGAGCTCCAGCGGAACGTCATCCGTGACCGGCGGCAGGTACGGCGTGCCGCCGCCCACGACGATCGGATAGCGGAAGATGCGCAGCTCGTCGACGAGGCCGAGCTCGATCGCCTCCGCGGCCAGGCCGGCGCCGCCGATCGAGACATCCCGGTCGGTCGCGTCGAGCGCCGCAGCGACCTCCTCGGCCACCGACCCCGTGGCGAGCCGCGCGTTGCCCTGCACGCTGTCGAGCGTCCGGCTGAAGACGACCTTCGGAAGCGCGCACCAGACGTCCGCGAACGCATCCCTGAGCTCGTTGACGCGCATCGACGGGTCGGTCTCCCACACCAGCATCGCCTCGTAGAGCCGGCGGCCGCAGAGATACCCGCCGAGCGAGCTGACTTCCGCCAGATGGAAACGAAACTGCTCTTCGCTCGGGGGCGTCCACGCGAACGCGCCGTCGCGGTCATTGATGAAGCCGTCCACTGAGACGCCCATCGAGTAGATCAGCATGGCCTCGCCCATTGTTCTGCCTGCCCTGTCCGGTCTGCGGATACGATCACCGGCTATGAAGATCGGGAGTCGGAGTGCGCGCGGCAGCGTGTCGTTCGAGGCCATCCTCAACGCCGCCGAGAGGCAGTTTCTCGCACACGGCTTCGAACGCACCCGGGTCGAGGACATCGCGCGCGCCGCCAACGTGAGCGTTGGCACCGTCTATCTGCACTTCGAGAACAAGGACGGCGTCTACGCGGCCGTCATCCTCCGGGGCCAGGACATCATGCTCACCGAGTACATCTACCCGGCCATCGACCTCGATCTCCCGCCCTGGCAGCGGATCGAACAGTGGTGCCATGCGTACATGCAGTTCTTCGAGGACCACGAGCCTCGCGCGCGCATCATGGCGCTGCAGGCTTACGGCGAGCACACCTCGGGAGCACCTGCGGCCATGCACGACGCGCTGCGCGAGAACATCACCCACTTCAATGATCGCTGGGTCGCGCTCTTCGTCGACGCGGCCGAGGCTGGCCAGCTCAGCGACGCCGATCCCGTCGCCGCCAGCCGCTTCGTGTGGAGCAGTGTCTACGGCATCTGTCTGACGAATCTTCGCCATACCTTCCTCCAGTTCGACTATGCCGAGCTGCGCAAGGTCCTGGATGCCGGCATGCAGCTGATGGGCGTGGAGGATCCGCGCTCGAAGCGGTTCCGGCGCAAACCATCCTGACGACGGGGCCGGGCGATCAGCGCCGGCGGAACCCCCGGTCCGGCGCGGGGTCGAGCGGGCTCGGCGGCAGGCCGGGCGGCGGCTCCTCGAGGTTGTAGTCCGACGGCGCGATGTCGTTGGGCGCGTCGGGATGGAAGAGCGCCGCGAGCAGCTGGGCCTGGCCGCGGCCGACGCCGAGCTCGCCCATGCCGCCGTTGTACATCTGGATGCCGGCGGACTCGCAATGGGCGTACAGGCGGCTGAGCTCCTGCAGGCGCCCGACGCGGCACGGCTTGACGTTCACGACCCCCACCTGGATGGGGGTCGCACCGATCGACTCGACCGTGGTGATCGGCGCGTCGTAGGAGACGCGGTCGGCGATCGGCGAGAGGAGCTCGAGTACGGCCGGGAAGTCGTGCGGGTCCTCGAACAGGACGTCGGTGAACGTGGCCACCGTGCGTTCGTACATCGCCAGCAGCGCCGCCTCGTCCTCGACCTCCAGGCCGTACTGGCCCTTGAAGTCGATCACTGCCACGCCCTCGACGGCCGCGACGCGGTCCATGATCTCCTGGGTCCATGACGGCGCGACGTCGAGCTTGAACCCCACCGTCGGCTGCAGCGCCCGGCGGTGGGCGACCTTGTCGCCGTCGGGCGGATCGCCGAGCCCGAACGAGTTGACGAACGTCACCGGCTGCGGCGTGCGGCCCAGGACCTCCGGGAGGCTCGTGCCCGCCTGGCGCAGCGCGAGATCGAGCGCCGCGGACTCGAACGTCCAGCGGCGCCAGTTGCGCTCCAGGTCGTACTTGGGCGGCTCGGGCCACATGTCGATCGTGTCGAGGTGCGCGAGGAAGTCCGCGAGCGCCGCCCACTCGCCGGTCACCGGGAAGTCGCTCGCCCGCAGGCCCTCCTGGGTTGCCGGCATGCCGACCTGTTCGCCGATGCCCTCCTCGCCGCGGCCCCGCAGCCGCAGCTGCGTCGTCGAGACGTCCTCGCGCTCGATCGGGCCGCGTGGAACGAGCTCCTCGAACGAGGACGACTCGATCGTGATCGGCAGGTCCTTGACGGCGGTCCACAGGTCGCTCATGAGGGCCACGGTACGCGGAGCGAAGATCTTCGGGAAGGAATTGGGAAGTCGCGGCGTCTTGCATGGAGAACCCAACCTCTCTGAAGGGAGACACCCGTGTCCAAGACGCACCGTTCCAACCTCATCAGCGCCCGTCACGCGCTCACCGCCGCCGCGCTCACCGCCGGTCTCTTCGCCGCGACCGCCGGCACCGCGAACGCCGCGGTCGTCTCCACGTTCACCCCGACGACGGGGCAGCTGACCGTGTTCGGCGACAACCTCGACAACAACGTCACCATCAGCCGTGACGCGGCGGGCAAGATCCTCGTCAACGGCGGTGCCGTCGCCATCTCGGGCGGGACGGCGACCGTCGCCAACACCGCGAAGATCCAGGCGTTCGGCCAGGGCGGCAACGACACCGTCACCCTCAGCGAGGCCAACGGCGCGCTGCCCGCCTCGAACCTGTTCGGTGGTGCAGGCAATGATGTGCTGACCGGCGGGTCGGGGGGTGACTTGCTCTTCGGTCAGGCCGGCAACGACACGCTGCTGGGCAAGGGCGGGTTCGACTTCCTGTTCGGCGGGACCGACAACGACACGCTCACCGGCGGCGACGCCGATGACCAGGTCTTCGGCGAGTCCGGCAACGACCGCTCGATCTGGAACCCCGGCGACGACACCGACCTCAACGAGGGCGGCGCCGGCACCGACACGACCGAGGTCAACGGCGGCAACGGGACCGAGCAGTTCACCACCACGGCGAACGGCACCCGCGTCCGGTTCGACCGCCTGAACCCCGCCCCGTTCTCGATCGACATCGGCACCTCCGAGAACCTCGTCCTCAACGCCAACGGCGGTGACGACAGCGCCTCGGCGACGGGGAACCTCGCCGCCCTCATCAAGATGACGACGGACGGCGGGACAGGGAAGGACACGCTCCTCGGCAGCAACGGCGCGGACGTCATCCTCGCCGGCGACGACAACGACCTCGTCGACGGCCAGCAGGGCAACGACGTCGCGTTCCTCGGAGCGGGCGACGACGACTTCCAGTGGGATCCCGGTGACGGCAGCGACATCGTCGAGGGCCAGGACGGCGCCGACGAGCTGGTGTTCAACGGCTCGAACATCGCCGAGCGCATGGAGGTCTCGGCCAACGGGGGGCGCGTGCGGTTCACCCGCGACGTCGCCAACATCGTGATGGACCTCGACGACGTCGAGCGCATCACCCCGAAGGTCCTCGGCGGCGCGGACACGGTCACCGTCAACGACCTGTCCGGCACCGACCTCACCGACGTGACTCCGCAGCTCGCGGCGTCCGTCGGTGGCGATGACGCGGCGGCCGACAACATCGTCGTCAACGCGACGAACGGCGACGACGTCGTCAGCGCCTTCGGCAGCGCGGGCAGCGCGCAGGTCAGCGGGCTCGCGGCGCGGGTCGCCATCTCCGGCGCCGTGGTTGACGCGGACCGGCTGACGATCAACGCCCTGGGTGGCGACGACGTGGTCGACGCCACGAGCCTGGCCGCCAGCGCGATCCGCCTCACGATCAGCGGCGGCGAGGGCAGCGACATCCTGCTCGGCGGCTCGGGCCCGGACACGCTGCTCGGCGACAACGGCGACGACGTCCTGCTCGGCGGCCCGGGTGCCGATGTGCTCGACGGCGGGGCCGGCGACAACGTCGTCATCGACGGCGCGACGACCAGCACCGTGGAGTCAGCGGAGATCTTCGGGGCCGCCTGGCTGACGAAGAACGCCCGCACCGTCCGCGGCAAGACCGTCGTCAAGGTCGACGGCGAGAAGCGCACCCTGCCCCGCGCGAAGCTCGCGAAGCTGAAGCGCAACGTGCGGGCGGCGTCCTGACCTGACGCCAGGTCAGCCGGAGAGATCGCGGCGTCGCAGCGACCACATCTGCGACGCCCGCTCAAGCTCCAGCGCGGCCGGCCATGAGATCGCAGGCGGCCCGGCGATCGTGTCCATCGACCGGGCCGTCTTGCGTGCGAGCTCCGGGTCGGCCGCCGGAACCCGGGCGAGCTCGAACGCCGCGGCGTCGACCTCGTCCGCCGGCACGGCCGTCCAGGCGAGCCCGAGCTCAACCGCCCGGGCACCGGTCACCTTCGCTCCGAACAGCTGCATGGCGTTCGCGGTCTCGCGGCCCACGAGCCGCGTCAGGAGCGCGGCGTGACCGCCACCGGGATGCAGGCCGATCGGCAGGAACCCCGACAGGAGCACGGCGTCATCGGCGACGACCCGCAGGTCGGTGGCCAGCGCGAGGTTCAGCCCGGCGCCCACAGCGCCGCCGCGGATGGCCGCGATCGTGGGCGGCACCAGTTCTCCCACGCGCGCGAAGGCCTGGTAGATGCGGCCCATCGCCTCGTACAGCGACGGCTCGGCCGGGTCCTCTCCGGCCGCGGCGAGCTGCGCGCGGTCGCCCCCGGCGCAGAAGTACGGTCCCTCGCCGGTGACGATCACCGCCCCGATCGAACCGTCGGCGTCGATCTCCTCGCACGCGGCGACCATGGCGTCCGCCATGGCGGCGCTCAGCGCGTTGCGCCGCTCAGGGGCGCGCAGCGTCATGACGGCGACGCCGTCGCGACGGTCGAGCGTCAGCTCCGAGGCCATGGCCTCAGCGGCTCGGTGCGTCCTGGACCGCCGACACGTCGGCGTTGCGGACCCACAGGGCGAGTTGCGAGCCGCGCTCGGGCAGCTGCGACATCCCGCGCTCGTCGGCGGCGATGCGCCGGACGACTTCCTCGCCGGCCAGCCCGATCGCGTACTCCCGGCCGTTGCTCAGCGTGATGGTGCAGTTCCCGTCGCTCATCGGCGCAGTGTCGCACTGCGCCCGGTCACGCGGGAGACGAAGGAGGGGTGAGCGCCGCGACGCGGGGGCGTCGCGGCGCTCGAGGTCCGGGGGTGTGGACCTAGTAGACGTCCGCGTCGGGGTCGGCGTAGTAGCAGCGGGTCAGTGCCGGGGAGTTCGCGGCAGCGCGCTCCAGGCCCTTGCCCTGACCGGGCAGGGCTCCGAGGTCCTCGGTGTAGCGGGCCGCCGGGCTGTCGACGGGCTCATCGAGGGCCACGTACCCGCCGCCGAGCCAGTGCGGTGACGCCTGATTGCACACGCCGACATTGTTGGCGTGCGCGGCGGGCACCGCCCCCAGGGAGAGTGCGGAGAGGGCGAAGATGGCTGCGCTGCTGCGAATGAGTGACTTCATGGAGGGAATGTCGGGTGGCGACGGGATGGAGATAAGAAACGTGGACGCATGACCGCGCCCAACTACCGAGATCTGGTGTCTCGGGCTCAGCGTCCGTTGGTCAGGCCGGTACGGTTGCGCCCGTGAGTCTCTTCGGTCTCGCCCTGCTCCCCGCGCGCGCGTCCATCGCCGCCGCCCAGGTCGTCGTGCAGGCCGGGCAGCTCACGGCGCCCGACGGCCCGTGGCGCCGCCCGGGCGGCTACGGCGACCGGCTCGCCGCGGTCATCGCCGAGGACGGGCCGCTCGAGCAGCTCGGCCGGCTGTCGGCCGAGGACGGCCCGCTCGCCCGCATCGAGCAGCTGGCGCTCCTGACGAGCGACGACCGCCCGCTCGGCCGCGCCCTGGCATCCGGGGGCCCGCTGGACCGCCTGCTGCAGGACGACGGGGTCGTCGACCGGCTGCTGCTCGAGGGTGGCCCGATCGACCGGCTGGTCGCGCCGGGCGGTCCGCTGGACCGGATCACCGAGGAGGGCGGCACGCTCGACCGGATCCTCGAGCCCGATGGTGTCCTCGACCAGCTCTTCGCCCCCGGCGGCCCGGTGGACCAGCTGCTCGCGGACGAGAGCCTCGTCATGCGCCTGGGTGAGCTCCCGGACACGCTCAACCGGCTCGCCGAACTCGACGAGACCCTCACGAAGCTCGGCGGGCTGGAACAGACGCTGCGCACCCTGGGCGACCTCGGCGACGCACTGGACCGGCTCGCCGCCGTCGCCGACGCGCTGGAGGCGCTCGCCGAGGCCACCCGCGACCTGCCCGCGCTTCCCGCGCACGTGAACTCCGTCGAGTCGCAGGTCGGCCTGATCGGCGAGCAGCTCGGCCGGCTCGAGCCGACGCTCGGTGCGCTGGGCACGAGCGTCGGGAGCCTGCGCGAATCCGCGCACCAGCTCAGCGTCGCCGTGGTCCCGCTCGGGCGCGTCGCCGAGCGCCTGCCGGGCGGCCGTCGGAAGGCCTGACATCCGCCCCACACGGCGGAATCCCGGTGGTACGTTCTGTCTCGGTTTCATCACCGATCGGAGGCGACCATGCTGTGCGCACACACCGTTCGCCGGCTCAAGCCGGGAACGTTCGACGACTTCGCCGAGGCCTTCCGCCCGCCGGGGGACGAGGCGCCGCCCGCCGGCTGGGTCCGTTTCGACATGCTCCGCGACGTGCGCGACGAGAACGTCGTGATCAGCTTCGGGTTCTTCGACGGCACCCTCGAAGAGCTCGAGGCCAATCAGGCCGGCCACGGCTACGCGGAGCGGCGCCGGGCGGCCGAGGACGCGTACGTCGAGGAGGTCGTGCTCAACGGCGTCTATGAGGTCGTGCACGAGCGAGTCACCGCCTGAGCTGCGGGTTTCCTGACCGGGGAAACCCGCATGAGGTGTGCGAACGGACGCGGACGACGCGCTGGCAGACCAGGCGTACGTTCAGTGGATGCTCGTTCGCCGCCTCGTCCTCACGGCCCTCGCCGCGGCCGTCGTGCTCCCCGCCGCCCCCGCGTCCGGGACGATCGTCTGGAGCAAGGGCGGCGACCTGTGGGCGATGCACGACGACGGATCCGTGCCGCACCTCCTCATCCCGAAGAGCGCCGCGCCGGGGATGACCACGCTGCAGAACCCCGGGGTGCATCCGGCCGGGACGACGGTGACGTTCGAGGGCAGCACCACCGCGAACCAGGTGTCGAGGCTCGGGCTGTGCGGCACGTTCCCGTGGCAGTACAGCTGCACGACGTACCACTTCGGCTTCAACGCCACCGGCGTGTACCGCTGGGCCGGCGGCGCCACCGTGGAGCGGCTCACCGGCGCGCCGTCGTACTGCTTCAACTGCTCGGCGTCGTCCATCGCGCCCGAACCGCGCGGCGACGGCGCCGTCGCCTACGCATTCCAGCACTGCCAGGGCTTCCTCGACGACGGCAGCTACGCGTGCGTGGGGGCGGTCAAGAGCACGAGCTCCGAGGCCTACCCCGCGTGCACCGACCTGCCCGACGAGCCCAGCCCGAACCCGGCGGCGCCATCGCAGCTCGTGTACGCCGGGTGCACGTCCGGGGGCAACGACGCGCTCATCGTGACCGGCCCGGACCTGGCGGGCGAGCACGTCATCAGCTGCGACGACGCCGAGCAGACCGACCCGTCGTGGTCGCCGTCCGGGGATGCCGTGGTCGCCGCGGAGGGCGGCACCGACCCGGGGATCTGGGTCTACGGCGCCGGGAACACGGCGTGCTTCGCCGGGTCGCTGCGCCACGCGGTCGTCGCGCCCGCCGGTGTGACGTTCTCCAGCCCGCGCTTCGCCGGCGGGCGGATCGTCTTCGAGGCGCAGGGTGACGTCTGGAGCGTCCCGTCGACGTGCAACACCTGCGCGTTCCCGGGCACGGCGACCCGGCTCACGACCGGCGGCGACAACAAGGACCCCGCCTGGACCGCCGCCGACCTGGCGACGCCCGTGTTCGGTTCGGGCGGCAGCGCCGGGACCGGCGCCGGGACCGGGACGGCACCAGGGGCGACGATCCCGGGGGCGGCGGCCGATGCCACGCCGCCGGCGCTGCTGCTCACCGCCACGGCGAGGCAGCGGATCCTGCGTCAGCGCAAGAGCATCCTGCTGAAGATCCGCGCATCCGAGGCGGCGACCCTCACCATCACCGGGACGATCGCCGTGCCGGGCACCGACCCCAAGCTGAAGTCCGTGAAGCGCGCGCTGCCGGCCGGGAAGACCGTGACCGTCCGGATCACGGTGTCGGCCAAGGCACTGCGCGCCATCCGCCGGGCCTGGGCGCGGGGACGCAAGGCGGTGGCGGTCCTGCGGATCACACTGCGTGACGCGGCCGGCAACACCACGAAGACCACGAAGCGCATCACGCTGCGCCGCTGAGGGGGTGGCTCAGGTGCGCGAGCGGGAGCGCCGCGACGCGTTGCGCGCGCGTGTCGTCGTCACGCGGCCCGGCGTCTCGTCGGCCGGCCGGCGGTCGCGCGGCTCGGCGTGCATCCAGACGTCGCCGCCACGGCGGGCACGCTCGGCCTCGCGCTTCTGACGGGCGATGGCCGCCTGCATGTCGAGATGACGAGCGGCGTCGGCCGGCGTGGCGTACTCCTGCGTGGCGTGCACGAGACCCAGGTGCAGGTCGGGGCGGTCGGTCGACTCCGCCACCCACCCGGCGGTGCGCAGTCGCAGCAGATCCATGAGGCTGATGAGGTGAGCGTACCCACGCCACATCACGAGGTTCTCTTCGTGGAAAGTCGGCATCGTGTAGGCACCGTACTCGGCTCAGAGCCCGGGAAATCCAGGCACTCCGGGATTCATACCGGCCCGCGCGGAGTGGGGATCGTGACGGCCGAACACCCGCTGAGCGGGCGTCGCCGACGGTCAAGCTGCAGGCGGCGAAACGACCGGCTCGGCGGGTCGGCGCCGGCCGACGGTGCGTGCCATCGCGGACTCCATCCGGCGCGGGATGACGAGCTGCGCGGCCTGCGACATGGTGCCGAACGGATGGGTCACACGCACGGGGCGCCGCACGATGCCGTCGAGCACCATCCCGGCGCCGCGCTCGACGGACATGGCGGGCGCCCGATGGAACGCCTTGGTCGGCGTGATCATGTCGGTGCGGACGAGCGGCATGTACACGGTGGTCCAATGCACGTGGTCGCGTCGCGTCTCCGGCGCGGCCGACCGGGTGAACGCGTCGACCGCGGCCTTCGAGGCGAGGTACGCGGCGAAGCGTGGCTCGTAGCCGAACTGCACGCCCATCGTCGAGACGTTCACGACGTGCCCGCGCTTGCGTTCGCGCATGTCGGCGACGAGGGGGACGGTGAGGCGGACGGCGCCGAAGTAGTTCAGCTCCATGACCCGCTCGAAGTCGTGCAGGCGATCGGTGGACCGTTCCAGCGTGCGGCGGATCGAGTGCCCGGCGTTGTTAACGAGCACGTCGACCGCGCCGTGGTCGGCGCGGACCTGCTCGACGAGCTCGGCGATCGCCTCGGCGCTGGTCAGGTCGCACGGCAGGACGTGCGCGGCGCCGCCCTCGTCGCGGACCTCCTCGGCGAGCTCCTCCAACCGGTCACGGCGGCGTGCGACGAGCAGCATCTCGGCGCCGGCGTGGCCGAGGCGGCGGGCGGTCTCGCGGCCGATCCCCGATGACGCGCCCGTCAGCAGGATGCGCCGACCCTCGACGGCCTCGCGCAGCGCGCGGTCGCCGCGGCGACCGGTCACCAGTCCGCGCACGCGACGCACCTGAAGCATCGGGTCGAGCTCGGCGCCCCAGGCCCACGGGCCCTCGCCGCCATTCGTGGTCGCCACCGTCGTCGTCTTCTCCTCCATACGCCGAGGATACACTTTCCAGTCAAGCGACTGGTAAGTTCGGGAGGTGCCTCGCTCGCGCCGAACCCAGGCCGAACGCCGCGCTGCCACCCGGGCCGCGCTGCTGGACGCGACGGTCGCCGCCCTCGTCCAGGACGGGTACGCGAACCTGACGACGCGGGGCATCGCCGAGCGCGCGGGGGTTTCGCAGGGCACGCAGCAGCACCACTTCGCGACGAAATCCGAACTCGTCGTCGAGGCGCTGCGGTACGCCAACGCACAGATCACGGCCGACGTCGTCCGGCGCATCGACCTCGGCGACCTGCGCGATCCCGAGCGCCAGGAGGCGGTGCTCGACGAGCTCTGGCGCGTGCACACGTCATCGGCCTTCACCGCCGCGCTCGAGGTGTGGGCCGCCGCGCGCACGGACGCCGAGCTGCGCCCGCACATCCGGGCCCTCGAACGTGACATGACCCGCTCGATCGACGGCGCGCTCGGCGAGCTGTTGGGAGGGCGCCCGCGCGGGCCCGGCCTGCTCGAGCTCCTCGACGTCACGCTGGCGACGATCCGCGGGCTGGCGATGCTCGGCACCGTCGTCCCGCAGGCCGAACTGGACCGCCGGTTCGCGGCGGCGAAGCGGCACCTGCTGCGGACGTTCTCGGTGCGGGTAGCCTCGGAGACATGACCTCCGAGCCGCGCAGGACCGCCCCCCTCGGAACCACCGGCCTGCAGATCACCCGCGTCGGTCTCGGCACCTGGGCGATCGGCGGCCCCTGGGATTTCGGCTGGGGCCCGCAGTCCGACGCCGACAGCGTCGCCGCCATCCACGAGGCCGTCGCCGCGGGCATCAACTGGATCGACACCGCCGCGGTGTACGGGATGGGCCACAGCGAGGAGGTCGTCGGCCGCGCGGTCCGCGAGCTGCCTGAGGCCGACCGCCCGTACGTGTTCACGAAGTGCGGCCTCGTGTGGCGCGAGGGCGAGACGAGCGCGGCGCGGGTCGGGGCGCCGGACTCGATCCGCCGCGAGGTCGAGGATTCCCTGCGGCGGCTCGGCGTGGAGGCGATCGACCTCTACCAGATCCACTGGCCCCCGCAGGACGGCGCGACGGTGCAGGAAGCGTGGGGCGCGGTCGTCGATCTCATCGAGGCGGGCAAGGTCCGCTTCGGCGGCGTCTCGAACTTCACCGCCGAGCAGCTGGCCGCGTGCGAGCTGATCCGTCACGTCGACACGCTTCAGCCGCCGCTCTCGGCGCTCGAGCGCGGTGTGCTCGGGGAGACGCTCGACTGGTGCGCCGACCACGACACGGGCGTCATCGTCTACTCGCCGATGCAGGCGGGGCTGCTGACGGGCGGGTGGTCGCACGAGCGGTTCACCGCCCTCGACGCAGGTGACTGGCGCCGCAAGAGCGACCACTTCACCGGCGACCTGTTCGATCGCAACCTGGCGTTCGCCGAGCGGCTCGGCGCGATCGCCCGGCGCCTCGGTTGCACGAGCGGCGAGCTGGCGATCGCATGGACCCTGGCGCAGCGGGGCGTCACGGGCGCCATCTGCGGCGCGCGCAAGCCCGGCCAGGTCGCCGGGTGGGCGGGCGCCGGCGAGGTGGCGCTCGACGACGCGACGCTCGCCGAGCTCGGCGACGCGCTGCGCGACACCGGCGCCGGCCGGGGCCCGATCCCCGGCTGACCCTCGTGGCCGTCGCGGGCGATCCGGCGCTCGACATCGCGCGCTCGCACGCGACGTTGCTGCGCGTCGCGCGCGGAGAGGCGGCGCCGCTCCCGCGCGTGTATCGGCCCGCGCCCGCGCTGGCGTTCGGGCGCCTCGACGCGCGGCGTCCGGGGTTCGCGGCCGCCGCGGAGGCCGCGCGCGCTCACGGCTTCTCCCCGGTGATGCGGCTCGCGGGTGGGCAGGCGGCCGCGTACGACGGCGCGTCCCTCGTCGTCGAGCAGTTCCTCGGCCCGGACGACGTGGGGACCGACCTCCACGAGCGGTTCGCCGACATGACGACCCTCCTCGCCGAGGCGCTCGGCGGGCTCGGCGTCGACGCCAGGGTCGGCGAACTGCCCGGTGAGTACTGCCCGGGCGAGCACAGCGTGAACTCCGCCGGGACGCTCAAGGTCGCAGGCGCGGCGCAGCGGGTCGTGCGCGGCGCGGCGCTCGTCAGCGCCGTTGTGGTAGTGGGGCATGGGGCGGCGATCCGCGACGTGCTGGTCGATGTCTACGCGGCGCTGGAGGTCGACTGGCGGCCCGAGACGGCCGGGTCGCTGGACGAGCACCATCCGCAGCTGGGGGTCGGCGATGTCGAGGGCGCGATCGTCGCCACGCTCGGTGGGTCGGCCCTGTGGCGCAGCGACGCCGCGACCGAGGCGCTCGCGGCGGAGCTCGTCGTGCGCCACCGCGTGTGAGGCCGACGATCAGGCGACCTGGTCGCCCAGCGTCTCGCGCAGCGCCAGCGCCACCTGCAGCTCGACGGGCCGCTCGCGCAGCGACCGGCCGATGAGCGCCTCGCACGCCCGCGCGCGATTCGTGACGGTGTTCGGGTGCACGCCGAGCCGCTCGGCGGTCGCGGTGCGGCTGGCGTGCTCCTCGAGGTAGATCCTCAGCGTCGCGCGCAGCCGATCCGTCTCCTCGTCGGCGGCGGCGAGGGGCCCGAGCTGGCGCAGGACGAACCGCCGCGCGCGGTGCAGGTCTCCCGCCACGAGCGCGGTCAGTTCAACTGCGTCGAATGGCACCGTGGCACCGGACGCGTCACCGCCCTGGAGCATCGCGACACGCGAGGCGGTCTGCGCGTCGTCGTGGGTGATCCGGAACCCCTCCAGGCCGGCGGCGGGCTCGCCGAACGCCACGGAGACGCCTTCCGGCCGCGCGGCCTCCACGACGGCGAGCAGCCGGTCGGGCGGCGGGGCGTCGCGGACGGCGATCCAGGCCCACGCCACACTGCTCGCCGACGCGACGACGAGCGGCGGGGCGGCGCCCAGTTCGGCGGCGATCTCGCGCGCGACCGCGGCGAACGCCGGCTGCGCGTCGAGCACCGCGGGCACCCCGTCGGAGATGGGCGTGCCGCGCCACAGCACGAGCCCGATGTGGCGGCGGCGAAACTCGTACGCCGCGGTGCGGCTCAGCGCGTCGAGGTCGACGGTCTTGCCGCTCAGCGCAGCCTCGACCGCCTCGCGGCGCAGCCGCTCAGGCGTGCGCGCCACCCGCTCGGCCTCCTCCTCGTAGGCGACGGTGAGCTGGGCCATGAGACCGTCGAACCACGCGAAGGTCAGCTGGTGGCCGCGGCGCATCGCCAGCGCTTGGACCTCCGGCGAGAGCCCGGCTTCCGCCGTGCGCGCGCCCCAGATGTCGGCGAACTCCCCGTGCGCGACGTGGAGGATGCGCAGCAGCGGCCCGAGCGGGATCCCGTCGCGGGCCATGATCCCGACCTGGAAGAGCAGCTCGGGCGGCGCCGCGACCTGCTCGAGCGGCTCGCCGCGACGCCACCCGCCCAGCAGGGCGATGAGCGTCGCGCGTGACGAGCGCCGGGTCTCTTCGATGCTCAGCGGGTCGGCGCTGATCTCGGGCACCTCGCGCAACAGCCGGTCGGTGATCCGCGCCCCGACGGCGTCGGCGTCGTCGAGGATGCCCTCGGCGATCACGCGCAGGGCGCGGTCGGAGGCCGCGGCCGTTGCGGGGGAGGGCGTGTCGGCCATCGAGGAAGCGTACGTCACAACGAACCCCCCGTTCCCTGTGAGTGAGTGATAGCAGGATGGGACCGTCCGGCAGCGACGATGGACCGCATGGGAACAGCGGTCGTGACGGGCGGCGGGAACGGGCTGGGCGCGGAGCTGTGTCGTGCCCTCGCTGCCCGCGGCCACGACGTGGTCGTGGCCGACATCGATCTCGCGGCCGCCACGGCTGTCGCGGGCACGATCGACGCGATGCCCCACGCGCTGGACGTCGCCGACCGCGCGGCGTGCCAGGATCTCGCCGCGTCCCTTCCTGATCTCGAGGTGTGGATCAACAACGCCGGCCTGCTCGCCGTCGGGCCGAGCTGGGAGACCGACGAGGTGCGCCGCCGGCTGCTGTTCGAGGTCAACGTGCACGGGACGATCAACGGCACCGAGGCGGCGCTCTCGCGGTTCCTGCCGGCGGGCCGCGGCCACGTGCTGAACATCGTCTCGACGGCCGGCATCGTGCCCGCGCCGCACGAGACGATCTACGGGGCGACGAAACACGCCGCGCTCGCGTACTCGGTCGGCACGCAGCTGGACCTGCGCATCCGCGGCCGGAAGGACGTGCGCGTGTCGGCCCTGTGCCCGGACGGGATGTGGACGCCGATGCTCTTCAAGCTGGCGCGGGATCCGGACGCGTGGCCCTCGTGGTCGGGCGGCATGATGCAGCCGGGCGAGGTCGCCGACGTCGCGATGCGCGTGCTCGACCGCCCGCGGATCGTGAAGGTGCATCCGCGCTGGCGCAGCGTGCTGCGCGTCGGCGCGGCCTTCCCCGGTGCGGTCGCCCCGCTGCTCCCGGTCATCGTGCGCGACGCGAAACGCAAGCAGCGCAAGTTCGCCGAGCGCGAGGGCCTATGAGCCGCGTCCTCGTCACGGGCGCCGCGGGGTTCATCGGCCGGGCCGTCGGCGACGCGCTGCGCGCGGGCGGTGACGAGGTCGTCGGGATCGACCGGGTGGCCGACGTCGCGGTGGGCATCCACGCGGGCGACACCACCGAGCCCGCGGCATGGGCCGCGCACCTCGCGGGCTGCGACGCGGTCATCCACACCGCGGCCGTCGTCTCCAACGCCGTCGACCTCGACGAGCAGTGGCGCATCAACGTGCTCGGCACCCGACGCGTCATCGAAGCCGCGCGCGACGCGGGCGTGCCCCGCGTCGTTCACCTCTCCTCGATCCGCGCGTTCAGCGACACCGCGTTTCCCGACGGCGTGACCGAGGACCATCCGGTGCGCCCGGACGGCAACCCGTACGTCGACACGAAGATCGCCTCCGAGCACGTCGCGCTGCAGGCCCATACGGCCGGGGAGATCGAGACGGTCATCATCCGTCCCGGCGACGTCTACGGGCCCGGCTCGGTTCCGTGGATCCTCAAGCCGCTCGACGCGATCCGCTCCGGCCAGTTCCTGCTGCCCGCCATGGGGCGCGGGATCCACAGCCCGGTCTACGTCGACGACCTCGTCGCCGGGGTGCTGCTGGCGCTGCGCGCCCCCGGGGCCGCGGGCCAGATCTTCACCATCGCCGGTCCTCGCGGCGCGCGCACCGACGAGTACTTCGGCCACCTCTACCGGATGCTCGGCCGGCGCGGCCCGATCGGCATCCCCACGCCGGTCGGGGTCGCGCTCGCGCACGCCGCCGACCGCCTCAACCGGCTGCGCGGCGCGCGCAGCGACGTCAACGCGATCAGCATGCGCTACCTCGCGCGGCGCGGCACGTACTCGATCGAGAAGGCGCGGACGGTGCTCGGCTACGAGCCCGCCGTGGACCTCGACGAGGGCATGCGCCGCACCGAGGAGTGGCTGCGTGCGGGAGGACACCTCTAGATGGCTGTCACCGTTCCGACGGACCTGCAGGCCGGCCTGCGACCGATCCCCGAACTCGACGAGCCGCGCGGCGTGTGGCCGCGAGGCAAGCGGCTCGCCGCGCTGCGCGAGGGCGCCGAGGCGTTCAAGGCGCGCTTCAAGGCCCAGGGCGAGGTGCTCGGCGTGCGCAGCGTCGACCTCGTCACCGCGCCGTACCCCACGCGCTTCGCGTTCCACGACGCGGTGCCGCTGCCCGTGCCGTACATCTTCATCACGAACCGCATGGTCGTCGTGCAGTACGAGGACTTCAGCGGCGTGCCGCGCACGCTCGTGTGGGAGCCGACGATCCCCGAAGGCTCGGCCAAGGCGCCGTTCTACGCGCAGACCGCGGCGCTCGCGGACAAGATCCCGGGCGGGCAGTGGCTGGCCGACAACGTCTTCGCCCGCTACCTGCACGACACCGACGACGTCCTGCGTATCTGCGGGATCGCCGCCGAGGACGTCGACGTCGTGAGCTTCGACCACCTCCACGTGCAGGACGCGCGGATGATCCTCGGGACGACCGCCCCGATCCCCGGCGAGGCTGCTCCCCGCGCGCCGCTGTTCCCCAACGCGCTCGTCCTCGCCCAGGACAAGGAGATCGCGACGATGGAAGACGGCCACCCGATGCAGTGGGCGTGGTACGTCCCCGACGGGTTGAAGGACGCGCAGGTCGAGCGCTTCGGCCGCCTGCAGGGTTCGGTGGAGCTCGGCGTCGGCGTGGCGATCGCGTGGACGCCCGGGCACACCGACGGCAACCACTCGCTCGTGGTCAACACGCCGGACGGCGTGTGGGTCAGCTCGGAGAACGGCGTGGCGCTGGACAACTGGCAGCCTGAGCTCTCGAAGATCCCCGGGCTGCGCAAGTACGCGAAGTTCTACGGCCGGGAGATCGTGCCGAACGCCAACACGCTCGAGGACCCGCAGGACCAGTACGACTCGATGGTGCTGGAGAAGACGCTGGCCGACCCGGCGAAGGCCGACCCGCGCTGGCGGCAGGTCATCCCGTCCTCCGAGCTGGCCGACCTGCGGCTGCAGTGGCCGATCAAGCCGACGTACCGCCACGGCGGCATGAACTACGGGACGATCGCGCCGCGCCGGTGAGCCGCGACGTCCGCGCCGTCGCGGCGGTCTTCGCCGGCCTGTTCGCGGGCACCGCCGCGACGCTGCTGCTCGACCCGCCGGCCAAGGGCTGGTTCGTCCTCGCGCTCGTGGTCGCGTTCAACATCGCGCTGCCGCTCACCGCACGGGCCGTGGGCCGCGACGACTGGTTTGCGATGTGGGCGCTGCTGCTGCCCGTCTCGATCTTCCAGATCGTCCCCGACTGGATCCTCGCCGGCCTCATCGGCACGCTGCGCCTCCCGGAGATCGGCGGCCCGCGCGTGGACGACGCCATCCACCTCGCGATGGGCGGCATGTGGGTCGCGCCACTGTTCCTGGCCCTTGCGCTCACGGGCGCCCGGCCGGGCCGCGCGGCGCTCGCCGCGCTGGGCATCTTCTTCGGCTCCGAACTGCTTGCCCCGACGCTCGAGCTGTGGGAACCGGCGGGGGACCCGACCGAGCTGGCGGGCATCGCGCTCTACGTGCTCCCGGCGGAGGCGGCGCTCGGCTGGGCCGCTGCGGTCGCCTATGGCGCCACCCGACAGGCCGAACGTCGCGATGGTGTCGCGGGGACGACACCCGTTCGACGTTGGGCGAGGGTGGTCGGCCTCGCGGCCGCGGTGTCGACGTTCTACACCGGCGCGCTCGTCGTCTCGCACTTCCTCATCGACATCGCCGGGTGGTCGATCACGACCTGACGCGCGCGAGGATCTCCGGCGTGCGCTCGGTCGTGAGCCGGATCTCCCACCGGCCCGACCAGTCGTCGTGAAAGCGGGCGACGTCGAAGGCGACGCAGAAGCGGTCGAGCCGGTCCTCCGTCCACTCCAGCGCCGCGAAGCGCGGGTCGTCGAACGGGACGTCGAGCAGCGTGGCCCTGCGGCGGCAGATCACCACCCGCCGCGAGGTGACGACGACGGCCGCGCGGATCCCCTGCTTCTTGAAGCTCGCGCGTCGGTGCGGCGAGCGGAAGTCGCGGTACGTCAGGGTGCCCCGGCAATCCTCGGCGAGGATCAGGACCGCCTCGGCCTCGAGCTCGGCGCGCAGCGTGTCGGGCACGGAGCCGCCGAAGAGGAAGCGGGAGATCGCGCTCACGCGCGCAGCGCCTCCGCGACCGGCGCGACCTCGGCCGGGTCCGCGGCCTCGGTGACGAGACACACCCGGTCGGCGAGGTCACCCAGCCGGGCGCGCACGCCGGCCGCGATCTCGCCCGGCGCGTCCCCGCGCACGCAGAACAGCGCGAGCACGTCGTCGTCGATCAGCCCCGGCATCTCCGCCCACGCGCCCGCGCGCGAGCGCGCGTGAAGCGCCTCGAACAGCGAGCCCAGGCCGTGGTGGTCCAGCACGTGCCGGTATCCCGGGGTCGAGCCGTAGAACGCGACGCGGCGCCGGTTCGCCTCCCAGCCCTCGTCGTCGCCCGCGACGAAGACCGACGCCGTCACCTCGACGTCCGCGCGTGAGCGCCCGCCGCGCTCGAGCCCGCGTTCGAGCGCCGGCAGCGTGACGTCGCGCAGCACGTCGGCGGTGCAGAACACGTGGCCGAGCAGTCCGTCGGCGACCTCGCCGGCGACCTCCGTCATGCGCTCGCGCACGGCGGCGAGCAGGACGGGCGGCCGCGGATGGGCCGCGGGCGGCGGGCGGAAGTTCGGCGGCATGAGGGTGTGGCGGTAGATCTCGCCCTCGAAGGCGAGGTCGCCGCCGGTCTCCCACGCGTCCCAGATCGCGTGCAGCGCGAGCACGTACTCGCGCATCCGCGCGGCGGGCTGCGACCACACCGCGCCGTAGCGCCGCTCGATGTGTGCCCGCACCTGCGTGCCGAGCCCGAGCGCGAAACGGCCGCCGGACAGCGCCTGGAGGTCCCAGGCCGTGTAGGCGACATCCATCGGCGTGCGGGGGAACGCGAGGGCGATGGCGGTGGCGATCCGCGCCCGCCCGGTCGCCTGCGCGGCCTGCGCGGCGGCGAGGAACGGGTTGCCGGTCGTCTCGGTCACCCCGATCCCGCCAAAGCCGAGATCCTCGGCGTGGGCGGCCTGCGCACCGACGGCGGTGATCGCGGCGCCGCGGAGGACGACGTCGGTCTGCATGGACCACACCTTCGCACGCAGTGCCGCCGGTAACGTCCGCGGCCATGCGCGCCCTCCAGATCGTCGACTACTCCGGCCCTGACTCCGCCCTGAAGCTCGTGGACCTTCCCGATCCCGAGCCGTCGCACTTCATGACCCCCGGCGCCGGCGTGGTCGTCGACGTCGAGGCGGCCGGGGTGTCGTTCCCCGAGGTGCTGCAGACCCGCGGCGAGTACCAGATGAAGCCGGAGCTGCCGTTCGTCCCGGGCAGTGAGGTCGCAGGCACGGTGCGCGCGGTCGCGGGCGACACGTCGCTGCAGCCGGGCGACCGCGTGGCCGCCTTCTGCTTCCTCGGCGGCTTCGCCGAACAGGCCGTCGCGCCCGTGAACTACACGTTCGCGCTCCCCGACGCGCTCGACTTCGCGCAGGGGGCGGGGCTCGTCCTGAACTACCACACGGCGTACTTCGCGCTCGTCACCCGCGGGCGCCTGCGCGCCGGGGAGACCGTGCTCATCCACGGAGCGGCGGGCGGCGTCGGCACCGCCACGATCCAGGTCGCGAAGGGCCTCGGCGCCACCACGATCGCGGTGGTCTCCACCGATGAGAAGGCGCAGATCGCCACCGAGGCGGGCGCCGACCACGTCGTGCGCAGCGACGGCGCGTGGAAGGACGAGGCCGTCGCGCTCTCCGGCGGCGGCGTCGACCTCGTCATCGACCCGGTCGGCGGGGACCGGTTCACCGACAGCCTGCGGTCGCTCGCGCGCACCGGCCGCGTGGTCGTCGTCGGCTTCACGGGCGGGTCGATCCCGGAGGTGAAGGTCAACCGCCTGCTGCTGAGGAACACCGAGGTCATCGGCGCCGGCTGGGGCGAGTACCTCCTGGCCAATCCGGCGTACGCCGCGGAGGCCGGCGAGGCCATCGACCAGCTCATCGCCTCCGGCCACGTGCGCCCGATCGTCGGGCCGCGGTTCGCGCTCGAGGACGCCGCCGACGCCCTGAAGGTCATCGATGCGCGCCAGGCTGTGGGCAAGGTCGTCCTCGAGCCGTAGACTCTTGGGCGTTCGTCCAGTTTCCGGGGGAGACGGCTGTGCTTCGCAGGTTCCCGCAGGTCCGCCGTACCGCGCTGCTGAGCGCCGCCGTCGTGCTGCTCGCACCCGCGTCGGCGTCTGCGGCGCGGACCGAGCAGCCGCTCGTCACCCCGCCCGGTCCGTTTGCCGACGTCACCCGCTCGCTCGTGACGATCGACGCCCCGATGCCCGCGGGTGTGCCCGCCCATCCGGCCGCCTGCGACCAGCTGCGCTACTACCGCTACCGCCGCACCGGCGGGCCCACCGACCCGCAGCAGGCCGACGCCGTCTTCGTGAACATGCCCGGCGTCCTGGGCGGCGCCGGCTCGCTGGAGATGCACGGGCTGGGCGTCGTGCAGCTCGCCGCCGAGCGCGGGCGCAGCGTCGAGGTGTGGGCGCTGGACCGCCGCTCGAACTGCCTGGAGGACCGTCACGGGCTCGATGCCGCGCTGCGCTCGAACGACCCCGCCGCGGCACTGGACTACTACTTCGGCCGCAAGGAGGTCGAGGGGCGCACCTTCGGCGGCTTCCTCAAGAACGGCCAGGTCGCGGTCGCCGCGCACTTCGACCTCAAGCAGACGATCGAGGACTACCGCACCGTCATCGTCGACGGCATGCCCGACGCCGACGTGCGGGCGCGCAAGCTGTTCTGCGGCGGGCACAGCCTCGGTGGCTCGCTCACCGGCCAGCTCATGGCGTGGGACTTCGACGGCGACGACGCCACCACCGGCGACGCCGGGCTACGAGCTCTGCCGGGCGTCGATCGCGCTCGACAGCGTCGTGACCGCCGACCCGTCCGGCCTCGGTGACGTCCCGCTCGTCAGCGAGTCCGTCCAGCGCACCCGCTCGTACGCCTACAACGCGGTCACGTCGTTCGTGAACTCGTCACTGCGCGTCGTGGACTTCGGCTTCATCGGGCCGGAGACGATGGGCACGCTGCTCGGCGTCGGCGTCACCGCGCAGCTGCGACCCGACACCGACACCTCCGACCTCGTCGCGCGCATTCCCACCCGCGGCGCGGCCGAGCAGGGGCTGCGCCTGTTCCACTCGCGGACGGCCGCCGACCTCGTCGCGCCCGTCGCGGTGCTGCGCCGCCAGCAGCTCAGCGGCGAGGCGCTGCTCGGGGCGTTCCTCGACGACGACACACAGCCGCTGAGCTTCATCCGCACGAGCCTCGGCGTCTACGACCGTGGCCCGGTCGGCCGCAAGGCCTGGTCGCAGGGCGGGTCGCTGCTGTTCCCGACCGCCACCGACCAGCTCTACGGCTGGGCGAGCTTCGACGACACGCTTCCGGTGTTCCCGCAGCCGAACGGGCTGCCGTACAGCACGCCGGAGAGCGAGGTCACCGACATCCAGGACATGGCCCGGGTGCTCGGCAACGGACCGCTCGACTTCGCCGAGGAGTACTTCCCGACCCGCATCACCACGGACGTCGGCTTCTCGCAGGCCGGGTTCCGGGCCGGCGACCTCGCGCACGTCCGCTACGCCGGCGGGCCGGCGGCACGGCCGCGGCTCACGGTCTTCGCCGCCGACGGCGTGACTGACCGCAAGGCGCCGCCGCAGCGCCCCGGCGACGTCGTCGTCGTGGCGCCGGGCTACGACCACCTCGACGTCGTGACCGCGTCGCCGCGGCAGAATGACGGGCAGCCGGAGGACACGGCCGCGGCGGTCGTCGACTTCATGCTCACGCACGCCGGCAGCGTCGCGACCGCCGAGCCTGCCGACCGTGACGGTGCGGTCAGCGCGCAGACGGTGGCCCGCCGCCTGCGCGCGATCCGTTAGACGACCTCGCGCAGCTTTCCGGTCTCGACCTCGTAGACGAACCCGCGCACGCTCTCCTTGCGTGGGATGAACGGGCTGGCTTTGATGCGGGCGAGCGACTGGCGGACGTCCTCGTCGACGTCGGGGAACGCCTCGGCGGCCCATTCGGGCTTGATGCCCGTCTCGTCCTGGATCGACCGCTTGAACTCGTCGTCGGTGAACGTCAGCATCCCGCAGTCGGTGTGATGGATGAGCACGATCTCCTCGGTCCCGAGCAGGCGCTGGGAGATCGAGAGCGAGCGGATCTCGTCGTCGGTCACCACGCCGCCGGCGTTGCGGATCACGTGCGCGTCGCCTTCGGACAGGCCCAGCAGCCCGTACGGATTCAGCCGCGCGTCCATGCAGGCCAGGATCGCGATCTTGCGGGCGGGTGGCAGCGGCAGGTCGCCCTTCTCGAACGTGGCGGCGTACTGCTCGGCGTTGGCGAGGAGCTCATCGGTGACACTCATGCGGACCTCCGGGGGGGAAAGAACCAATTGTCCATCAACAAGATAGACAATTCGGGAGTCGCTACCGGCCCTTGCGCTCCCGCTCGTTCAGCGCCTGATCGAGGTTCACCGCGGCGCTGATGAGCGCGAGGTGCGTGAATGCCTGCGGGAAGTTGCCGAGCTGCTCGCCCGTCGGCCCGATCTCCTCGCTGAACAGGCCGAGGTGGTTGGCGTACGTCAGCATCTTCTCGAACGTCAGCCGCGCCTCGTCCAGCTCGCCGGTGCGCGACAGCGCGTCGACGTACCAGAAGGTGCACAGCGAGAACGTGCCCTCGCTGCCGCGCAGGCCGTCGGGTGACGCCGTGGGGTCGTACCGGTAGACGAGGCTGTCGGAGACGAGGTCCTCGCGCATCGCGGCGAGCGTCTGGTGCCAGAGCTCGTCGCTCGGGGCCAGGAAGCCCACGAGCGGCATCTTCAGCAGCGCCGCATCGACGATCCCGCCGTCGTAGTGCTGCACGAACGCGGCCCGCTCGGCGTCCCACCCGCGATCGATGATCTGGCGGTAGATGTCGTCGCGCGCCTCGCGCCACCGCGTGATGTCGGCCGGCAGGCCGCGGTGCCGGGAGATCCTGATCGCCCGGTCCAGCGCGACCCAGCTCATGAGCCGGCTGTAGACGAACGCCTTCTGGCCGCCGCGCGTCTCCCAGATGCCCTCGTCCGGGGCGTCCCAGTGCTCGCAGAGCCAGTCGACGATGCGGCAGAGCTTGATCCAGCCGTCGTGCGTGACCGGGCGGCCGTGGAGCGTCGCCTGGTAGATCGAGTCGAGCGCCTCGCCGTAGATGTCAAGCTGGAGCTGGTCGGCGGCGCCGTTGCCGACCCGCACGGGCGCCGATCCCTCGTAGCCCTCCCAGTGCTCGAGCGAGAACTCCTCGAGGTCGCTCGACCCGTCGACGCGGTACATGACCTTCAGCGGGCCGGAGTCCTCGCCGGCCTGCTCGAGGACGCGGTCGTCGAGCCAGCGGGCGAACCGCTCGGCCTCGTCGGTGAACCCGAGCTGGAGGAGGGCCTGGAGGCTGAACGACGCGTCACGGATCCACGTGTAGCGGTAGTCCCAGTTGCGCTCGCCGCCGAGCTGCTCGGGGAGGCTCGTCGTCGGCGCCGCGACCGGCGCGCCGCTCGGCGCGTACGTCAGGAGCTTCAGCGTGAGCGCGGAGCGGCGCACCGTCTCGCGCCAGCGGCCCTGGTAGGTGCAGCCGTGCAGCCAGTCGCGCCAGAACTTCGCGGTCTGGTCGCCGAGCTCGCGCACCTGGCCGACCTGGAGCGGGCCGGGCGAGAGCCCCGGGGCGCCGGCCGCCAGCGCGACGCCGCCCTCTTCGCCGGCGGAGAGGGTGAACGTCGCGCGGACGTCGTGCTCGCCGAGGCGCTCGAGCTTCACCGTCGACTGCAGCGTGATCTCCTGCTCGGGCGTGGTGAACATCGCGTGATGGTCGGTCAGGTGCAGGCCGTGGTCGCGCCGGCCGTAGTCAAAGCGCGGCTTGCACTCCATCTCGAACGTGACCTCACCGCGCACCACGCGCACGGCCCGCACGATGCGGTGATGGTCCGTGGCGACCGTCGGGTCGCTGATCGGCATGAAGTCGATGATCTCGCCGACGCCGCCCGGGGTCAGGAACCGGGTGACGAGGATGGCGGTGTCCGGCAGGTAGAGCTGCTTCACGACCACGTCCTCGCCGGGAACGGTGATCGAGAAGTGCCCGCCCCGGTCGGCGTCGACGAGCGACGCGAACACACTGGGCGAGTCAAAGCGCGGGCAGCAGAACCAGGAGATCGAGCCGCGGGTGTCGACCAGCGCGGCGGTTTGCAGGTCGCCGATCAGGCCATGCTCGGCGATCGGCAGGTAGCGGTCGTCCTGTCCGGTCATGCGTGCAGCTCCCTGATCGTGGCGAGGGTCGTGCCGGCGGGGTCGAGGATCCACGCCGCCGCGGCGTCCCCGGTGATGGCGGCGGGCCCGGCGTCTCCGGGCACACGGTGCTCGATCTCGGCGTCGTACGGCACGGCGGGAGCATCGGCACCGGCGAGCAGTTCCTCCAGCGCGGTCCAGTACGCGGCGTTGTTGACGTGGTCGGCCACGTCGAGGTCGGCGGCGCGGAACGCGAACGGCCGCGCGGGGGAGCCCGGCGGCGGCGCCGGATCGTGGAACAGGCGCGCGCGCACGCGGCGGTCCCCGGCGCTCGTGCCGTACACCTCGCGGTACGCGTCTGACGGCGGGCGCAGGCCGTCCCCGCCGGGCTCGAGGTGCACCCACAGGGCGACCGCCTCGACGTGCGCGCCGGCGTCCCCGCGGATCGTGGTGCGCCGCTCGGCGAGCACCGCGCCGACGCCGCTGCAGAAGGTCGTGAGCTCGCAGCGCTCGTCGAACGACGGGAACGCCTCCACGCGGATGCGCAGCCGCCGCACGATCCATGTCCCGTCGTCGAGCAGCCCGGCGTCGCCGACGTCGCGGTAGGCGACGTCCTGCAGCCACCGCGCGATCGCGTCGAGGCGGACCCGGCCGCCGGGCGCGGTGTCCCCGAGCCCGGCCACGACCTCGGCGGTGAAGGTGCGCCCGCCGGGCCGCGGCGCGACGAGCGCAGGGTCCACTACTGCCCGAAGGGCGACGGGCCGCTCGGCGGGACGGGCGGGAACGGCGGGTCTGCGGCCGGTGCCGGCGCGGCGGGCGCGCCGCCTTCCTTCAGGCCGACGAGGGTGAAGTACAGGATCGCCGCGGTGAGCGCCTGGAGCGGGGCCGTGATCGTCACGGCGATGAGGTAGCCCACGCCGCGGCCGACGTCGTCGCCGACGCCCATGCCGATGGCGATGAGGACCTGCTGGGCGACGATCGTGATGAGGAACATCACGATGAGCACGCCGAACACCCGCCACCCGTTGTCCTTCACGAGGGCGCGGCTGCGGCCGAAGGCGGGGAACACGCCGGGCTTCTCGACGACGATGACCGGGGCGACGAGCGACCAGATCGTCAGCAGGAAGAGACCGGGGATGATGAAGAGCACGAGCCCGAGGCCGATGCCCAGACCGGCGAGGATGCCGGCGCCGAGCAGCGGAGCGATGAACGGCACGGCGGAGGAGATGATCTCCCCGACGGAGAAGTCCCGCTGGCCGTCCTGCATGTCCCGCACGGCCTGCACGACCGCGCCCTGGAAGAGCGTCGCCGCGACGAGCGCGAGGATCGAGACGAGCAGCAGGAGGATGAGGCTCCCACCCGCCACGATCTGCAGGATTCCGACGGGGAGATAGATGATCAGCGCGGCCGGCAGCAGCACGCCGAACTGGCGGGAGTACATCTCGAAGATCCGTTCGAGCGTGCCGGCGGTGTCCAGTTTGGGCGTCATGCGCGCAGCGTAGTTGGCGTCGCGGCGGGCACGCGCCGATGCGCCACCTTGAGTTAGCAGGTGAAATTGCCGATAGTTGGCCCGTGACGGTGCCGACCCGGCGCGACTCCTCTGTCCCTGAACACGGCCGTACCCTCACGGCCGGGGTGGACCCGGCCGGGGTTCCGGGCGTCTGCTTCTTCCGTTTCGATACCCAGCTGCGCGTCGTCGAGGGCCCGGGCCAGGGGCGCCCCATCGCCGAGGTGCTGCCGGAAGGGGTGGTCGCGCCGTCGGACGCCGTGTGGCGCGCCGTCCTCGCCGGAGAGGTTCGCCGCTTCGAGCTGTCCACACCCGACGAGCGCGGCCTGCATCTCGCGGTCGCCACACCGGTGACCGACGAGGCCGGCCACGTGACCGGCGGCCTGGCGGTGACCTTCGACGCGTCCCAGCGCCAGCAGGCCGAGCTGGAGTTGCGCGAGCGCGAGACCGAGTTCCGCTCGCTCGCAGAGCACGCGACGGACATCGTCACCCGTCACACGCCGGACGGCACCGTGCTCTACGTCTCGCCATCCGTGTCCGAGCTCGGCATCGAGCCCGAGGACCTCGTCGGCCGGCCGATCTACGACCTCGTCCACGAGGAGGACCGCGACCGGGTCCGCCGCGCGATCGACCCGGCGATCCGCGCCGGGCAGACGATCACGGTCGCCTACCGGTTGCGGACCGGCGGCGACGAGGTGCGGTGGCTGGAGACGACCTGCGCCGGCATCTCCGGGGACGACGGACGCGTCACCGAGGTCCGCTGCTCGACCCAGGACATCACCGCGCGTCACCGTGACGCCGAGGAGCTCGAGCGGCGCCTGGCCCAGCAGTCCGCCGTGGCGGCCCTCGGCGAGCGCGCGCTGACCGGCATGCCCGTCGGCGATCTCATGCGCGAGGCGTGCGAGGCCGTGTCCCGCACGCTCGACGTTCCCCTTGCCGTCGTCCTGGAGTTCGAGCGCGGCAGCCGGGACATGCTCGTCGCCGCCGGGGTCGGGGTGCAGGGCGGCATGCTCGGCGCGCGGCTGACCCCACCCGAGGAGGTCCGCAGGTCCGCGTTCCGGCAGATCGAGCGCGGGCCCGTCACGTTCCTGGACCTGGACGAGAACCCGCGCGGCGTGTTCATCGAGCCGCTCCGCGAGCACCACGTCGTCAGCGGCACGGCGGTGCCGCTCGGCGAGCGCGAGCGCCCGATGGGGATGCTCTGCGCCTACAGCACGCGGCGACGCGTGTTCACCGACGACGACACGAACCTCCTGCAGGCGGTCTCCCACGTCCTGGCCACCGCGATCGCGGCCCGCCGGGCGGAGGACCAGGCCCGGCACGACGCGATGCACGACCCGCTCACGGGGCTGCCGAACCGCGTGCTGTTCAGCGACCGGCTCGCCCAGGCGCTGGCCCGCAGCGAGCGCGACGGCTCGCCGCTCGCGGTGCTCCTGCTGGACATCGACCGCTTCAAGCTCATCAACGACTCGCTCGGTCACCTCGTCGGCGACGAGTTGCTGCGCGAGGTCGCGCCGCGCCTCTCGGGCGCCGTGCGCGCGAGTGACACCGTCGCCCGCCTGGGGGGCGACGAGTTCGCCGTGCTGTGCGAGGACCTCGAGGACGAGCGCGAGGCGCAGGAGATGGCCGAGCGCCTCGGTGCGTGCTTCCTGCGGCCCTTCGCGCTCGGCGGCGAGCAGCAGTTCGCCACCGCGAGCGTCGGCCTCGTCGTCGCCGACTCGCACACCGACGCGGAGGAGCTGCTGCGCGACGCCGACGCTGCCATGTACCGCGCGAAGGAGGCCGGCCGCGGCCGCTACGAGGTCTTCGACGAGGGGATGCGCGCTCGCGCCGTCGCGCGTCTGCAGGTCGAGAACGAGCTGCGCCGCGCGCTGGACCGTGAGGAGCTCCAGCTCTTCTTCCAGCCGATCCACGACCTGCAGGCCGGCCGCATCGCGAGCTGCGAGGCGCTCGTGCGCTGGAACCACCCCGAGCGCGGTCTCGTCGGGCCCGACCAGTTCATCCCGATCGCCGAGGAGAGCGGGCTCATCGTGCCGCTCGGCGCGTGGGTCCTGCAGCGCGCGTGTCGCCAGCTCGCGCGCTGGCGTCGCTCCGTCGAGGCGGCCGACAGCCTGCGCATCACGGTGAACCTCTCGGCGCGCCAGGTCACGCAGCCGGACATCGTCGACACCGTCGCCGAGGCGATCGAGGAGGCCGGGCTCGACCCGCAGGACATCGGCCTGGAGATCACCGAGCACGTCCTCATCGAGGACGCGCAGACCACCGCGGACACGCTGCGGCGCCTGCAGCGGCTCGGCGTCCGCCTCGTCATCGACGACTTCGGCACCGGGTACTCGTCGCTGAGCTACCTCAAGCGCTACCCGATCGAGGTGCTGAAGATCGATCGCTCGTTCATCGACGGCATCGCCGACGACGAGAGCGGGGACCTCGCGATCGTCACCGCGATCGTGCGGATGGCGAGCGCCCTCGGGGTCGACGTCATCCCCGAGGGCGTGGAGACCGAGGCGCAGCTGCAGGCCCTGCGCGATCTCGGCTGCCAGTACGCCCAGGGCTTCCTCCTCGACCGGCCGCTGCCGCCCGAGGAGCTGGAAGCCCGCCTGCGCGGCTGACCTACGGCTTCAGCGCGAACGGCGGGTAGCGGTCGGTCACGAGCAGCAGCGCGTAGGAGATCACGCGCACGTGCCAGCGCTCGACACCGACGACGAAGTCGAACGCCCCGCGCGGATAGCGGCCCGTGAACAGGATGGCGAACCACGCGAAGATCAGGACGAAGAACACCGCGATCCACAGGAACGCCAGCACGATGTAGTGCGGGATGGCGAGGAACCACTTGACGAGCGGCAGGAAGCGGTTGAGCTCCTCCTTGGCGTCGACCTCGGGGACGTGCAGCGCGACGGACTGCGCCTCGTCGGTCGAGGGGTAGCGGTCGTCCTGGAGCGCCATGTAGACGCCCACTCGGAGGCTGAACCCGAGCAGCTGGCGGTTCCACTCCTGCCACCACAGCGGGAACTTCTCGCGGAACAGGATCATGAGCAGCGGGCCGCCGAAGAGGATGCCTCCGGCGGCGGCGCCGTACGTCGTCGTCCCCTCGTAGGTCGAGGACCAGGTGGCCCCGCTGACCGTGCCGAGCACGATCGCGATCGGGATGACGGTGAAGATCCGGAAGAACGTCGTGAGGCGGTTGAGCTCGCGGTCCGGATAGGCCACGTCGTACGTCACGGGATACGGGTCAGGCGGCATGAGGAGGACCTCCATGCGCATCGGGGGCGGGCGCGGTACATGCTCGCGCCCGCCCCCGACAGCAGGACCCGTCGCCTCACCGCGCCGGAGCGGGCTCCAGCTCGGCGTTCGGGACGACCTTCTCCATCCAGGCCGGCATCCACCAGGTCCAGCGACCCATGAGCTGCATGAGCGCGGGGACGAGCACCATCCGGATGATCGTCGCGTCGACGAAGATCGCGGTCGCCATGCCGACGCCGATGAGCTTGAGGAACACCTCGTCGCTCAGGATGAAGGCGCCGAAGACCGCGACCATGATCGCCGCCGCGGCGGTGATGACCCGGGCCGTGCCGGCGACGCCTTCGGTGATCGCGCCGCGCGCGTCACCGTCACGCAGGAACGCCTCGCGGATTCGGGAGAGCAGGAAGACCTCGTAGTCCATGCTCAGCCCGAAGAGGATCGCGAACATCATCACCGGGATGAACGGCGGCACCGGCGTGGGGTTGTCGATCCCGACGAGCTGGCCGAGCGCGCCGCCGTCGGCGACGAGCGAGACCACGCCGTACGCGGCGCCGACGCTCAGCAGGTTCATCGCGGCGGCCTTCACCGGGATGAGCACCGAGCGGAACGCGACGAGCAGCAGCAGCGACGAGAGCACGACGACGCCGCCGATGAACAGCGGGAGCCGGGCGGCCGTCGTCTCGGACTGGTCGACCGTGCTCGCGGTGAACCCGCCGACATGGGCGTCGAGGCCGGAGGCGCCGACCGCGCTGTCGCGGATCTCCGCGACGAGGTCCTCGGTGGCCGCCGACTGCGGCGAGCTCGCGGGCTGGACCGTCAGCAGCGCGGTGTCCTTCGCGTCGTTGAGGATCGGCGCGGAGACCGCCGCGACCCCCCCGTTCCGGCGATCTGCTCGCGCAGCGCGCCGACGGCCTTCGTGGTCCCGCCCTCGGCGAGGTCGGTGACGACCAGCAGCGGCCCGTTCGCCCCGGCGCCGAAGCCCTGAGCGATCATGTCGTACGCCTGCCGCGTGTCCCGCTTGGCCGCGTCGTTGCCCGCATCGGGGAACCCGAGGCGCAGCCCGGCGACCGGCAGCGCCAGCGCGCCGACGGCGAGCAGCCCGAGCGCGAGCGCCGCCCACGGGCGACCCTGCACCAGGCGGCTGAACCGCGCCGCGACGACGCCGTCCTGCCCGCTGCTGCGGCGGACGCCCGGGATGTGCAGCCGCTCGATGCGGGTGCCGGCGAGCGCGAGCAGCGCGGGCAGCAGCGTGAGCGACGCGAGCATGACGATGAGGACGGCGAGGCTCGTCGCGAGCGCGACGCCGTACAGGTACGGCAGCCCCATGAGGAAGAGGCCGAGCATCGAGACGACGACCGTGGTGCCTGCGATGAGGACGGAACGGCCGGCGGTGGAGATCGATTCGACGACCGCGTCACCCGGTGTGGCGCCCGCGTGCAGGGCCGAGCGATAGCGCGTGACGATGAGCAGGGCGTAGTCGATGCCCACGCCGATGCCGACCATCGCGGCGACCTGCTCGGCCCAGTCAGGGGTGTCGACGACGGCGGCCAGGACCGTGATGAGCGCGCCCGCGATCCCGACGCCGAAGATCGCCGTGAGCATCGGCAGGCCGGCGGCGACGACGGAGCCGAAGGTCACGAGCAGGATGACGAGTGCAAGCAGCAGGCCGACGCCCTCTGACGAGATCGCGCCCTGCTCGGACTCCTCCATGACCTGGCCACCCAGCGCCATGTTCACGCCGGATCCTGCGCCGCGTTCGGCGATCGACACGAGCTGCTCACCGCTGACCTCGGCCACGTTGGCCGGGCGGTCCTCGAGGGGGATGCGGGCGACGGCGGTGCGGCCGTCGGCCGAGCGCTCCGCAGTCGCGGTCGTCACGCCGTCACCCACGCGCTCCAGGCCCTGAAGCTCGGCGAGGACTTGGTCCACGCGCGCGTCGGCCGCGGCGGCGCTCGTCCCCGCGGTGGTCTGCCAGACGACGTCGAGTGTGTTGGCCGACCGCTCAGGGAAGCGTGCGTCGAGCAGCTCCTCCGCCGTGCTCGAGTCTGAGCCCGGGGTGGAGTAGTTCGCGCTCCACTCGCCCGCGAGGCGCGGGGCGAGGGCGATCACCGCGATGAGCGCGGCGACCCAGACGCCCACGGCGACCGCGCGGCGGCGCACGATCGCCCCGGCCATCCGGCCGAGCAGGGTGGGAGAAGGCGGTGATGCAGTGGGTGCGGGTGAGGCGGTCATGGCGGTCGGCCTTCCTGGGGAGGAGGGGTTGGTTTCTGCGGCAAGAGTTACCGCGTCAACGATTGCGTCCGCAAGACAACCAGGTGAGGGTTGAGCTGTCAACTGTTTCAGCTACAATTTCCGACACGATGGGTGATCACATGAAGACTCCGGCCTTCCTCGCGTTCTACGGCCTGCTCCAGGTCGAAGCGCGGACGATCGATCGGATCGCCCCGACCCTGGAGGCGCAGACGGGGTTGCCGATGGCCTGGTACGAGGTCATCGCGTGCCTCTCGGGTGCGCCCGAGGAGGGGCGCCGCATGAACGAGCTCGCCGACGAGCTGCTCGTCTCCCGCGGCGGCGCCACGCGCCTGGTCGCGCGCATGGAGGAGGCCGGCCTCGTCGAGCGGATCACGCCGCGCGAGGACCGCCGTGCCACCTACGCGCGACTCACACCCGCGGGCTTCGAGGCCGAGGCGAAGGCGTCACCGGTGCTGCTCGAGCTCGTCGAGGAGCACTTCGGCCAGCATCTCGACGAGGAGGACCTCGCGGCGCTCACGCGCATCTCCGCCAAGCTCCTGCGCTGCACCTGTCAGGAGTGCACGTGGCTCGAGATGGCCACGGCGGCGGGCGTCGTTACGCCGGAATGACCTCGTCGGCGGCGATCGCGCCCGGGCCGGCGGTGATCTGCACCTCGCGGAGGCCGACGTCGGCGCCGCAGCGCGTGCAGCGGCGACGGTCGTCGAGCTCCCCGCCACAGTCCTTGTGCCGGAAGATCCGCGGCGGCCCGTCCGGGGCGTAGTACTGGTCGCCGTAGTGGGCGAGGGCCATGACGATCGGCCACAGGTCGCGGCCCTTCTCGGTGAGGCGGTACTCGTACCGCGCGGGGCGCTCCTGGTACTGCCGGCGCTCGAGGACGCCCTCCTCGACGAGCCGCCCGAGCCGGTCGCGCAGCACGTTGCGCGCGATGCCGAGCCGGGACTGGAAGCGGTCGAAGCGGCGGACGCCGAGGAACGACTCGCGCAGGATGAGCAGCGTCCACCGCTCGCCCACGAGCTCGAGTGCCCGGGCGATCGAGCAGTTCTGGCCCTCGTACGTGTTCGGGAGCATCACCTGCATGCTACCCGCTGGGTTGCGTCACACAACCATCAGCCGGGTGCCGGCGCCGGCGGTGCGTGCTGGCCGGGGCCGGCACCCGCGCCACGCGCGCTCCGCGTCGCGATGACGCCGCCGACGGCCGCGCACGCCGCGCCCATCCAGAACGCCTCCGGATAGCCCGACACCGCTGCGACCGCGCCCGCGAGCGGGCCGCCCAGACCCACGCCGATGTCGAAGAACGCGGTGAACGCTCCGAGCGCCATCCCGCGCTGGCGCTCGTCGACACGGCTCACGACCGCGAGCGCCAGCGCGGGAAAGAGCAGGGAGAACCCGCAGCCCATCACGAGTGAGCCGGCGAGTGCGACGGGGAAGCTCTGCGCGAGCGCGAGCAGCCCCATGCCCACGGCCTCGGCGGTGAAGGCCACGGCCGCCGTCGGGGCCGCGCCGAACCGGTCGGGCACGCGTCCTGCGAACAGGCGCGTGAACACGACCGCGGCGGCGAAGACCGTGAACGCCGTGGCGCTGTGCGCGATGTCGCGGGCGTCGAGGTGCAGCACGACGAAGCCGGCCATCGTGCCGAAGCCGATGTTCGCGAGCGCGAGGGCGAGGCCCGGCGCCACCGCCTCGCGGGGCAGGGCGAAGCCCGGGCGGCTGGCGGCCGGCACGGGTTCGTGGGGGTCGCGCAGCCGCAGCGCGAGCGCGGCGCCGGCAAGGGGCAGCGCGGCGGCCATGAGCCAGACCGCGTCGTACGAGGCGGCGTCGTAGACCGCCTGACCGAGCACGCTGCCGACGCTCAGGCCGCCCCACACCGCAATCCCGAACAGCCCGATCGTCTGGCCCCGCCGGTCGGCCGGCGCCAGATCCACGACCCACGTGACGGCGGCGGTGAACAGCCAGCCATCGCCGACACCGACGACGAGGCGGGCGAAGACGAGCCATGCGACGCCGCCCGGGATGAGCAGCAGCGCGGACGAGACGGCCATGAGCAGCAGGCCGGCGAGGACGACGGGCTTGCGGCCGTAGAGGTCGGCGAGGCGCCCCGCGATCGGGCGGCCGATGACGGCCGAGAGCGCAAAGGCGCCGACCACGATGCCCACGGCGATGTCGCTGCCGCCGATCGGGCCCTTGACGTACCTCGGGAGGACCGGGAGGACCGCGCCGATCGCCAGGAATCCGAGCAGGGTCGCGAGCCACACGCCGAACGCGGCACCCGCGATCGGGTGCTCGCGCAGGGCCGCGGCCACCCGTTCCCGATGCGCGCCGGCCTCCATCCGGTCACCGAGACTAGATGGTTGATTCCACGACGCGCCGGTGCGTCCGCACGCGCCCCGCGGCGCCAGTCGGCACGCCGCGATCCGGCCCGTGCCAGAGGCACTGTTCCGGCTCACGCCGCACCGCCTGGCATCCACGGATGCGCGCACGGCCGAACCACCGCGCCGCGGAACCAACCATCGGTGGCAGAATCCCGTGTCACATGGAGGCGGGATACGGTTCGGCCATGTCGACGACGCCTGCGGCCACGGACGGGTCCGCCACGCGAGAGCGCCTCATCGGCGGGCTCGCGCTGGCGCTGAAGGAGCGCCGGCTGGTCGACGTCACGATGAACGACATCGTGCGTCACGCGCGTGTCTCGAAGCGCACCTTCTACGAGCACTTCGCCGACAAGGAGGCGTGCTTCATCGCGCTGTATCGCGAGGGGTGCGACCGGGTGGCCGAGGAGCAGGCGCGGGCGCTGCGCCCGGAGCAGCAGATCGGCGACCTCATCACCAGGCTCACGCAGGTGTACCTCGCCACGATGGCCGCCGAGCCCGTGATCGCCCGCGCCTCGCTGAGCGACATCTTCGGCGGCGGCCCCGCGTGCCTGGCCGTGCGCCGGGAGCAGCACGAGCGCTTCGCCGAGGGGATGCGGTCGCTCTTCGCGGGTGCTGCGCAGCTGCAGCCGGGCGCGGGGATCCGCCCCATGACCCTGGAGATGGCGGCGGCGGTGGTCGGCGGGATCAACGAGCTGGTGCTGCGTGAGTTCGACGCGGGGCGCGGTGATCGGCTGCAGGAGCTCGCGCCGACGGTCGACGGGCTCATCCGGTCGGTCGTCCTCGAGACGCGCTGACGCCCGCGGGCGGGTGGCCGGCGGGTTTCATCGAGGGGGAAACCGCCGGCCATGCCCTGTCCTGTGGTGCGCGCACCCGAGCCTGGCGCGTGCTCGCCGCAGGGTACGGGGATGTACCTTGCGACGGTACGGGAACGTACCTCGACCCTGACTTCGTGTCAAGGCGAGCGTGCGGACCAGCCGGTACCTTCACGGGATGCCCAGCGCCCGGCGCGAGCACCGGCAATCTCCTGCGATCTCGGCGGACGACGCCGCGGGCCTCTGGACGCTCCTCACGGGCGCGCCCCCTGCGACCGCGCGTGAGCGGCTGCTCGTCGGCATGGCCGCCGCGATCCAGGAGCGTGGACTCGCAGGATCCACGGTGGCCGATGTCGTCCGGCACGCGCGGGCGTCGCGGCGCACGTTCTACGAGCACTTCCGCGACCGCGATGAGTGCTACCTCGCGCTGTACGAGGTCTCGGTCGACCGGCTCGTCTGGCTGTTCGAGAACAGCCTCACCCCGCGCGACGACTGGTTTGCCGAGATCGCCGGGGCCTCGGAGGTCTACCTCACCGGGCTCACGGCGGTGCCGGCGCTCGCGCGTGCGGGGATCGCCGAGATGACCTCGCTCGGTCCCCGGGCTCTGGAGGTGCGCCACGCCGGTCTCCAGCGGCTCGCCGACGTGCTGATCACGCTGCACGACGAGGCGCGGCAGCGGCACGCCGACGTCCCCTCGCGCGAGATCTCGCCAGAACAGGGACTGGCGCTCATGGCGGGGCTCCACGAGCTCGTCCTCGTCCGGGTCCAGGAGGACCGCATCGAGGACGTCGTCACCGAACTGGCACCCGTCTCGGCGCGGATGACGTATCTGCTGGGCGTCGTCAGCCCCGACTAGGGCGGGTAGTACGGCGCCCGCGTGGACTCCTCGGCGCGGTGGACAATCCGGCGGGCCGGACTCTCGACCGACTGGCGGTGGCGCGCCCCCGCGCCGGTCGTGGACAATCGACGCAGATGAACGAGCCGATCATGCTCCGTGAGCCCCACGTCTATCGCCCGCCGGCGGGAATCTTCGACGAGGTGTTCGGGCCCGGAGGCGTGCCGCGCGAATACGCGCAGGCGCTCGTCGCCGAACTCACGCGCCTCGGGCCGGCAGAGCTGGCGGGGGCCGGTCGGCGGCGCGACGCGATCTTCATCCAGCAGGGCATCACCTTCGACGCGACCGGCGAGGACGGCCCGGTCAAGGACCGCCCGTTCCCGCTCGACCTCGTGCCGCGGATCATGCCGTCGCACGAGTGGGATCACATCAAGCGCGGCCTGGCGCAGCGGATCCGCGCGCTCAACCACTTCGTCGACGACGTCTACCACGCGCGGGAGATCGTCCACGAGGGCATCATCCCCTGGCAGCTCGTCGTCAGCCGGCCGAACTTCGCGCGGCAGGTCCACGGCATCCGGCCGCCGGGCGGGGTGTACTGCCACGTCGCGGGCTGCGACCTCGTCCGCGACGCCGACGGCTCCTGGCGGGTGCTCGAGGACAACGTCCGCACCCCGTCCGGCATCAGCTACGTGCTGGAGAACCGCACCGCGATGACGCGGCTCGTGCCGCAGCTCTTCAACACGTACCGCGTGCGGCCGGTCGACCACTACCCGCAGCTCCTCCTCGCCGCGCTGCGCGCCGTCGCGCCCGCCGCCGAAGGCGAGGCGACCGTCGTGGTGTGGACGCCGGGCTCGATGAACAGCGCGTACTTCGAGCACTCGTTCCTCGCGCGTCAGATGGGCGTGGAGCTCGTCGAGGCCTCCGATCTGGTCGTCCGCGACGACGTGCTGTACATGCGCACGACGAGCGGCCTGAAGCGCGTGCACGCCGTGTACCGCCGCCTCGACGACGACTTCATCGACCCGCTCGAGTTCCGCCCCGACTCCCTGCTCGGCGTGCCCGGGCTCATGCGCGCCTATCGCGCCGGGTCTGTGGCGCTCGCCAACGCGGTCGGGACCGGGGTGGCCGACGACAAGGCCGTCTACCACTACGTCCCGGAGATGATCAAGTTCTACCTCGGCGAGGAGCCGATCCTGCAGAACGTCAAGACGTACCTGCTCGGCGACCCCGAGCAGTGCCGCTACGCGCTCGAGCGCATGGACCAGCTGGTCTTCAAGCCGACCGGGGAGTCCGGCGGCAAGGGCGTCTTCATCGGGCCGTCCACGCCCGCCGATGAGCTGGAGGGGCTGCGGGAGGTCATTCTGCGCCAGCCCGAGAAGTGGATCGCCCAAGAGGTCGTCAAGCTCTCGACGGTGCCGACCGCCGGGGTCGACGGCACCCTGGCGCCGCGGCACGTCGACCTGCGGCCGTTCGCGGTGTTCGGCGAGAAGATCAAGATCGTGCCCGGCGGGCTCACGCGCGTGGCGATGAACGAGGGGTCGATGATCGTGAACTCGTCGCGCGGCGGCGGCTCGAAGGACACGTGGGTGCTCGACGACGGGGCGAGCCCCGACGCCGACCAGGTCAGCGCCGACGAGGCCGCAGTCCTGCCGCCCGCGCTGCCGGGCCTGCGGTACGCCGAGTGGACCGGACAGGCGCAGCAGCAGCAGCAGCAAGCGCAGAGCCCGACCCCGCCCGCCCCGCGCTAGCGCCGTGCTTGCTCGCATCGCTCACGAGCTGTTCTGGCTCGGCCGCAACCTCTCGCGCGCCGAGCACACCGCGCGCATGCTCGACGGCGTCTTCCAGGCCGACGTCCAGGCGCGGTCCGAAGAGGCCGCGATGACACTCGGCTGGGGGTCGCTGCTGGCGATCATGGGCGCCGAGACCGACGCAGAAGGCGCGCCGCACCGCGACCAGGTCCTGCGCAGCCTGACCCTGGACGCCGACAACCCCGCGTCGGTCATCGCGTGCATCGCGCGGGGCCGCGAGGGCGCGCGCACCGTGCGCGACGTCATCTCGCAGGAGATGTGGGAGTCGATCAACACCACGAACCTGGGCATGCACGACGGGGATCTCTCCGAGCGTCTGCGGGTGGGCCCGTACTCGGTCTACCAGTACGTCAAGGAGCGCTCGGCGCTGTTCTGGGGCCTGACGCGGCGCACGATGCTGCGCGACGAGGCGTACTCGTTCCTGCAGGCGGGCGGGCGGCTGGAGTCCGCCGACATGATGCTGCGGATGCTCCGGGTCTCGCTGGCCGTCGGGGGGCGGGGAGCGCGACGACGGCCACGCGCTCAGCCTGCTGCAGGCCGTCGGAGGCTTTCAGGCGTACCGCCGCGCGGTTCCCGGCCCGCCGAACGCGGCGCCGGTCGTCCGCTTCCTGCTGTTCGAGCGGGCGTACCCTGACTCGGTGGCCGCCTCCGTCGACCTGCTCCAGCAGTCGCTGACGCGCGCCGACGACAACCCGCGCAACGCCGAGCCCGTCCTGCGGCTGCTGCGCCTGACCGCCGACCTCGAGTTCCGCCGCCGCGCGGAGGAGGAGACCGCGACGGGCGGTCGGCTCGCGGAGATCTGCGAGCAGGTGCAGGTCGAACTCGGCAAGGTGGACCGGGACATCCACGACCGCTACTTCGCCGGCGCGCCGCGGCGGCCGCGTAGGGGGTCCGCATGCACTTCGCCATCCGCTATCTGACCGAGTACCGCTACGACCACGACGTCACCGACAACCTGAACGCGCTGCGCGTCCGCCCGGCGACGACGAGCAACCAGCGCCTCGACGACTTCCAGGTGCGAGTCGATCCCGAGTCGCGCATCGGGCGCCACGAGGACTACTTCGGCACCGACGTCCTCGAGTTCGGCGTCAGCCGGCCGCACGACCACCTGACGATCGACGTGCGCGCGCGTGTCGTCACCGGCGAGCCGGTCGAGCCGCCCGACGCGCCGTGGGAGGGCACGACGTCCGCCGCGTACGAGCAAGCCGCCGGCGAGTTCCTGCTCCCCGCGCCCGACGAGCCCGATCACCCGATGCTCGAGGAGCTCGTGACGCTCGCGCGGGCGAACAGCCCGCTGAAGACGCTGCGCTGGGTCTCCGAGCTCATCCCGGACCGGTTCCGCTACGAGGCCGGCGTGACGTACGTCGGGTCGACCGTCACCGACCTGCTCGAGGGCGGCGCCGGCGTCTGCCAGGACTTCGCGCACCTGGCGCTCATCCTGCTGCGCCGCCACGGCATCGCCGCACGGTACGTCAGCGGCTACCTCTGGGCCGCGCCGCAGGACGGCGGCAGCGACTCGATGGAGGTCGAGACCCACGCGTGGATCGAGGCGCTCATGCCCGGCGCGGGCGGCCGCGGCGAGCCGGTCTGGGTCGGCGCCGACCCGACGAACCGGCGGCTGGCCGGCGAGTCGCACGTGAAGATCGGCCACGGCCGCTTCTACCAGGACGTTCCCCCGATTCGCGGCGTCTACCAGGGCGCTGCCGGAGCGCAACTGCACGCGAACGTGCAGATGACGCGGCTGGATCCGCAGGCCAGCGCGCGGGCGTAGGCCGCCGTCAGCGCAGCGTGTCGTAGGGCTGCATCGCGCCGAGCAGCAGCCGCATGGCCGTGCGCTCGCGCAACGGCGTGTCCGGGTTCTCGCCGGCGGCGAGGGCATGGACGACGAGCTCGTTGACGCCGCCCACGACCCCGATCGCGACCAGCGGATCGAGCGTCACGCCCTCCGGGAGGGCATCCCGGTGCTCGTCTGCCAGCCGGGTGAGCAGGGCGGCGAACTCGCGGTGCACGCCGCGAATGTGGCTCTGCGCCTCGGGGCCCGAGCTGGGCATCTCGAGGATGAAGACGCGGGCGAGGCCCGGCATCGCGCCCATGAGCTGGAGGTACGCCCGCAACCCCGCGTTGACGCGCTCCTGCCATGTGCGTCCGTCCGGCGCGACGGCGGCCTCGACGAACCCCATCGTCTGCTCCCAGCACGCGTCGTAGGTCGCCAGCAGGCAGCTGATCTTGCCGTCGTAGAGCTCGTAGAACGTGCGCCGCGAGACCTGGGCCTCGCGCACGACGTCGGCGATCGTGGTGTGGGCGAGGCCTTTGGTCGTCAGCGCCTGCGCCATGCCCGCGATGATGCGGCGCCGGTGCGTCTCGGCGACCTCGTCGCGCGGCAGCGACCGGGGCCCCGGCGGCAGCGGCCCGGCGTCCCCTCGGAGGGCCGTGATGAAGGCGGCCTGCAGGTCGGTCGGGGGCGCGGACACGGAGCGCAACGGTACCCGCCGCGCCCCGGTCCGGAGGCCCGGGCGCCCGCGCCCCGCCGACCGCGCTACCATGGACGTTCCGACCTGCCAGGCGCAGGTCGTTTTTCTGCCCCACCCTCGCCCCCGGAGCTCGCCCAATGGCCCGCGGAGACGTGCGCATCGCTGTGACCCTCGCCTGCGAGGAATGCAAGCGGCGCAACTACCAGACGAATAAGTCCAAGCGCAACAACCCTGATCGCATCACGCTGCGGAAGTACTGCAAGTGGTGCAAGGCGCAGACCCCCACAAGGAGACCCGGTAGGTCTTCGGGAGGTTGTGTCGTGTCACGGAACCGCGAACGCGCGAAGGAGCGCAAGGAACGCCTGCGTAAGCAGGGCAAGGACGATGCCCCCGATCCCGGCGGGCAGCAGTCCATCCATCGCGAGAACGTCCCCGGCCAGCTCGATCACGCCTCCTACGAGGTGGACGACGCCGAGGCGGCGATCGTCGAGGGCGCCGACGGTGAGACCGCTGACGGGCTGAGTGAGGCCGAACTCGTCGCCGCCGAGCAGGCCGACGAGGCCGCGCACCCCGAGCACGTCACCGACATTCCCGCCGATGAGCGCACGGGCGCGACCATCGCCCAGGCCCCCGGCGCGCCGACGACCGGCAAGGGCGGCCCGCGGTTCGTGCAGTTCCTGCGTGCGTCGTGGGCCGAGCTCCAGCGTGTGCAGTGGCCCGACCGCAAGCAGGTCGGGCAGGGCACGGCCGTGACCCTCGGGTTCGTCGTCGTCGCGGGCGCCTACCTCGGCGCCGCCGACGCGGTCGCCCAGGAAATCGTCGACCTCATCCTTTAGCCACCCCTTCGATCCGAAGCCGAGTCGCATGTTTCGCTGGTACGTCGTCAACACTTATTCCGGGCACGAGAACAAGGTCAAGCACAACCTCGAGCACCGCGTGATGTCCATGGGGCAGAAGCGCAACGTGCGTCAGGTCGTCGTGCCGACCGAGACCGTGTCCGAGATGAAGGACAACCAGAAGGTCACCACCGAGAAGCGCACGATGCCCGGCTACGTGCTCGTGAACATGGACCTCAATGAGGATTCGTGGAGCGTGGTGAAGAACACCCCGGGCATCACCGGCTTCGTCGGGGCGAGCAACGAGCCGGTGCCGCTCACGCAGGCCGAGGTCGATCGCCTCCTGCATCGCGAGACCGCTGAGCGTCCCCGCACGCGCACGCAGTTCAGCGTCGGCGAGGCCGTGAAGGTGATCTCCGGCCCGCTCTCGGACTTCTCCGGCGAGATCTCCGAGATCAACGAGGACCAGTCCAAGCTGAAGGTCCTAGTGTCCATCTTCGGCCGTGAGACCCCGGTCGAAGTCGGTTTCGACCAAGTGAAGAAGATCTGAGATGGCAAAGAAGGTTCTGACAACGATCCGCCTGCAGGCTCCGGGCGGCCAGGCCAGCCCGGCTCCGCCGGTCGGCCCGGCGCTGGGTCAGCACGGCATCAACATCATGGAGTTCGTCAAGGCGTTCAACGCCCAGACGGCCCAGGACAACGGCACGACGATCCCCGTCGTCATCACGGTGTACGAGGACCGCTCGTTCACGTTCGTGACGAAGACGCCGCCCGCGGCGGTGCTCATCAAGCAGGCGATCAACCTCGACAAGGGGTCGTCCGAGCCGCACCGTGACAAGGTCGGCAAGATCACGAAGGACCAGCTCCGCGCGATCGCCGAGAAGAAGCTCCCCGATCTGAACGCCCACACCGTCGACCAGGGGATGCTCATCATCGCCGGCACGGCGCGCTCGATGGGTGTGGAGGTGGTCGACTGATGGCCAAGCAGGGCAAGACCCACAAGGAAGCGCTCTCGCAGGTCGACCGCGACCGCGAGTACGAGCCGGCCGAGGCGATCACGCTGCTGAAGTCCCTCCCGGGGCCGAAGTTCGACGAGTCGGTCGAGATCCACATCCGCACCGGCCTGAACGTCCGCCACGCCGACGAGCAGCTGCGCGGGACCATCGCGATGCCGCACGGCCTCGGCAAGGAAGTCAAGATCGCCGTGTTCGCCCAGGGCGACAACGCGAAGGAGGCGGAGGCCGCCGGCGCTGACATCGTGGGCGCCGAGGATCTCGCCAAGAAGATCGAAGAGGGCTTCACCGACTTCGACATCGCCATCGCCACGCCGGACCTCATGCCGGTCGTCGGCCGCCTGGGCCGCATCCTCGGCCCGTCGGGCAAGATGCCGAACCCGAAGGTCGGCACCGTGACCATGGACGTCACGAAGGCCATCACCGAGTCGAAGGCCGGCAAGGTCGAGTACCGCACCGACCGCACCGCGATCGTGCACCTCGTCATCGGCAAGAAGTCCTTCCCCGAGCAGCAGCTGCTCGAGAACTACGCCGCCGTGATCGAAGAGCTGCAGCGGGCCAAGCCCTCTGCCGCCAAGGGCAAGTACCTGCGCACGATCACCGTGACGTCGACCATGGGCCCCGGGATCAAGGTCGATCCCAGCCGCACCCGCGACATCCTCGGGGAGGCTACGCCCGCCGCTGCGTAGCCCCCACGAGGCCACCACAGACCGCCGGCGCGCGGGGCACCGATTGCCCCGCTGAGAAGCCCGGCCGAGGAGGCTTGTGAACCGAGCAGAAAAAGCTGCGGTGATCGAAGAGATCACCGCCGACATCAACGAGGCCCAGGCCGTGTTCGCCGTGGACTACCGCGGCATCACCGTCACCCAGGTCGCCGACCTGCGCTCCAAGCTGCGCGAGTCGGACACGACCTTCCGCGTGGTGAAGAACACGCTGACCGAGCGCGCCGCCGACCAGGCGGGCGCCGAGTCGCTGAGGGCGCTCCTCGAGGGCCCGACGGCCCTGGCGTTCGTCAAGGGCGACGCTGCCGCCGCTGCCAAGACGATCAGTGACACCGCCAAGGAGATCGAGCTCCTGTCCTTCAAGGGCGGGCTCATGGACGGCAACGCGCTGAGCGTCGACGACATCAAGGCGATCAGCAAGCTGCCGTCGCGCGAGGTGCTCTACGGGCAGCTCGTCGGCATCGTCGCGTCCCCGATCACGGGCCTCGCCCGCAGCCTCAACGGGCTGCTGGGTGGTCTGGCGATCGCGCTGGCCGGCGTGCAGGAGAAGAAGGAGTCGGGGGAGATCCCCTCCGGCGACGCGCCTGCGGCCGCTGCTGAGCCCGAGGCCGCTGCCGCTCCGGCGGAAGCTCCGGCCGAGGAAGCACCGGCCGAAGAAGCCGCGCCCGAACCCGAGGCTGAGGCCCCGGCCGAGGAACCCACTGCAGAGGCCGAGGCACCCGCCGACGCCGCACCGACTGAGAACAACGAGGAGTAAGCATGGCGACCACCGCTGAATGGATTGACGAGCTCAAGAGCATTTCGGTGCTTGAGCTGGCTGAGCGCATCAAGGCGCTCGAGGAGGAGTTCGGTGTCTCCGCGACGGCCGTGGCCGCTGCGGCCCCGGCTGCCGGTGGCGGCGGTGGCGGCGAGGCCGCCGCCGAGGAGTCCTCCACGGTCGACGTCGTGCTCACGGGCGCCGGCGACAAGAAGATCCAGGTCATCAAGGTCGTCCGCGCGGCGACCGGCCTGGGCCTGAAGGAGGCCAAGGCGCTCGTCGACGAGGCCCCCAAGCCCGTCAAGGAAGGCATCGAGCGCGACGAGGCCGACAAGCTGAAGGCCGAGCTCGAAGAGGCTGGCGCGAGCGTCGAGGTCAAGTAGCTCGCCCAGGGGCTCGCTACTTCACTGGGAGAATCGGCTGGCGCCGATTCTCCCGCCGACTGGGGCGTCCTTCGGGGCGCCCTTTGTCGGTCTGGTCGCGCGAACGGCGGCGGACGCGGCGCGCAGGAGTACGATCGCGGCGGTGGCACGCCTGCTCATCCTTGCGGCGCTGGTCGTGGCGGTTGCTTGGCCGGCTGCGGCCGGCGCGGCGCCTGGCGCCACGACGCGGTACGTGATGGAGCTCGATCCGGCTGCCGGTGACGCCGGTGACGCCGGGGACCGCCGGGCAGAACTGGAACGCCGCGCCGCGGCTGCAGGTGGGCGGCTGGTCCAGATCCTCGAGCGCGCGGTCAACGGGGCGATCGTGGATCTGCCTGCAGGGCGTCGACCCGCGCTGCGCGTCCCCGGGCTGCGTGCCCTGACGGCGGACACCCTCGTGCGCACCCAGGCGACTCAGCCGTCGCCGCCGTGGAACCTCGACCGTCTCGATCAGCCGTCGCTCCCGCTCGACGGCATGTACGGGTACGCCGACGACGCGACCGGCGCGGGCGTCACCGCCTACGTCATCGACACGGGTATCAGAGAAACCCACGCCGAGTTCGCCGGCCGCGCGCGCCGGGGGTTCGACGCCATCGGCGGCAGCGGCCGGGACTGCAACGGCCACGGCACGCACGTGGCCGGCACGATCGGGGGCGTCACGTCCGGGGTGGCGAAGGACGCCGAGCTTGTGGGCGTGCGGGTCATCGACTGCAATGGGTACACCCTCGCGACGGCGATCCTCGCGGGCATCGAGTGGGTCATCGCCGACCACCAAGCCGGGCGAGCCGGCGGTCGCGAACATGAGCTTCGGCGGGATCGCCAACGGGTTCCTGGACCGCGCGGTCCGCCATCTCATCGAGGACGGGGTCACCACCGCGGTCGCCGCCGGCAACTGGCGGCTCGACGCCTGCTGGTTCTCCCCGGCCCGCCTCAGCCCCGCGCTGACCGTCGCCGCCGCCGATGTCGAGGACCGCTTCGCGCCGTTCTCGAACCACGGACGGTGCGTCGACGTCGTCGCGCCCGGGGTCGCGGTCCGCTCGGCGGCAATCACGTCGGACACGGACACCGTCGCCTACAGCGGGACGTCGATGGCCACACCGCACGTCGCCGGGGTGGCCGCGCGGATGCTGCAGCGTGCGCCCACGGCGACGCCGCAGGCCATCGCCGACGCGTTGATCGCCGCGGCCGCCCCCGGTGCGCTGACGGCGCTGCCGCGGACGTGCACGTTCGGCGCGTGGGGGTGCGCGGTGCGTACGCCCGACCGGCTGCTGCAGGCACCGGGCTGAGCCGTCCGCTGTGGGACCGCACACCCTGCGACCCCACGATTTCCTGTTTTTCACCGCGTTGATTCGGTAGGGTCGCGCCGTCCGGTGGTCCGCCGGGCGGGGGTCATGGGAGAGGAGCGAGGAATGTCTCGAGGGAATCTGCGGCGCGCATGCGTGGCGGCGGCGCTGGGCGGGGTCGTGCTGTGCGCGGTCCCGAGCGGCGCGTCGGCCGAGCGCTACATCGTCCAGCTCGATCGCAGCGACGGGAAGGCCAGCCAGCGCCGTGCCGCGATCGACCAGCGGCTGAACCGCGTGCAGGGCGACGTCGTGCGGTCGTTCGACAACGCCATCAACGGCATCGTCGTCGACCTGCCGCCGGGCCAGACGCCCGCCAGCGCGGGGATCCCGGACATCGTCCGCGCCGAGCCTGACGCGATCGTCACGACGCAGGCCACGCAGGCCAACCCGCCGTGGGGCCTCGACCGCATCGATCAGCAGCTCCTGCCGCTGAGCCTGAGCTTCACCTACGGCACCACCGGCGCGGGCGTCACCGCCTACGTCATCGACACCGGCATCCGTCCGACGCACACGGACTTCGGGGGCCGCGCGCGGGTCGGCTACGACGCGCTCGGCGGCGACGGCGTCGACTGCAACGGCCACGGCACGCACGTGGCGGGCACGATCGGCGGGACGACATACGGCGTGGCGAAGGGCGTGAGCCTCGTCGGCGTCCGCACGCTCAGCTGCACCGGGTCGGGCTCGATCTCGCAGATCGTCGCCGGCATCGACTGGGTCATCCGCGACCACGCCGCGGGCGTCCCGGCGGTGGCGAACATGAGCCTCGGCGGCAGCGCGAACAGCACGCTCGACACGGCGGTCACGAACCTCATCAACGACGGGGTCAGCACGGCGGTCGCGGCGGGCAACTCCAAGGCGGATGCCTGCAAGTCGTCGCCCGCTCGGGTCACCCGGGCGCTGACGGCGGGTGCCAGTGACACCAAGGACGTGTTCGCGTCGTTCTCCAACTACGGCACGTGCGTGGACGTCATCGCCCCGGGCGTCGGGGTCCTGTCGGCCAGCCAGTCGTCGGACACCGCGACGGCGTCACTGAGCGGCACGTCGATGGCTTCGCCCCACGTCGCGGGCGCCGCGGCGCGGGTCCTGCAGGGCGCGCCCGCGGCGACCCCCGACCAGGTGGCGAGCACGGTGGTCGGCCAGGCCGTGACCGGGAAGGTGACCGCGCTGCCGCGTACCTGCACCTACCTCATCTGGGGCTGCGCGGTGCGCACCCCGAACCGGCTCCTGCAGAGCACGAGCTGAGCGACGTCCGTCGCCGCGGTGGGCGCTCAGCGCCCGCCGCGGCGCTTCGTCGGGTCCCGGAGCGCGGCCTCCACGGCCTCGTCGACCAGGTCGGCCAAGCGCTCGCCGTCGTCGAGTGCACCATCGGGCACGCCGTAGTACCGCTCCACGGAGACCTCGCGCTTGCTGTTCGCGTAGCGGAACGGCTCGCAACCCGCGGCGATGTAGGCCGGGCGGGTCTCGTCGTCGACACGCAGGTACAGCTCATCGAGCACGAGCGCGAACGGGATGCCGTCGCGCTGCAGGCTCCACCCGCTGAACATCCGCTTGACCTCCACGGGCGGGCCGTAGGGCTCGAGCAGCTCGGTGACGTGGTGGAGCAGCTCGGGCGAGCGCGACATCGCCGCACACCGTACCGGTGCACAGAACCGCGCGACTTCTTTCGCGCAAGCGCGTTGTGTCGGCATGTCCAACACTTCCACGTTCCTGCGCCGCGCCTTCGGTGGCGTGGCCTTGGTGCTCCTGCTGCTCGCGCCGTCCGCCCACGCGGCGTTCGGCGAGGCGCAGCCGTTCAATCTGGCCGGTGCGGGTCCGTCGCATCCCGCTGCGGTGGCGGGGAGCGATGACGGGACGATCGTGAGCGTGTGGGCCGCCGACCCTGGGCTCAGTTGGTTCACCGAGCGTCCGCCTGCGGTCCAGGTCGCGTTCCAGCGGTCCGATGGGCACCGCGCGACCTTCGGCGTGGGCCGGCTCGCGGCGGGCACCTGGGTCGGCCTCGTCATGGACCGGGGCGGCAAGGCCACCGTCGTCTGGCAGACCGGCGCGACGGACGGGCTCTTCGTCGCCCGCTGCACGTCTCGGGGCTGCGCTTCGGCTCGTCGCGTCGGGACCAGGCGGCTCGGCTGGTTGCCCGCGCTGGCGGTCGACGCGTCGGATCGCGTGCTCATCGTCTGGCCCGGCCGCACGAAGCGAGGCGAGCCCACCCTCCTGCATCGGATGGTCGAGCGTGGGCGTCTCGGCGCCGTCGGCGCGGTCGGCGAGTCAGGCAAGGAGCCGGTCGTCGCCGCGGCCGCTCACCGGTTCGTCATCGGCTGGAAGACGACCCGCGGCATCCGCACGACGGTCGTTGAGCGCGCTGGGCGGTCGACGGCGCCGCGCACCGCGATCGCCGGCAGCATGATCGAGGCCTTCCGGCTGACCGGCGGCGCGGCCGGCATCTTGGCTGCGTGGCGCCCGTCTGCGGGTGGTCCTCAGCTCGCCCTCGCCGATGTCGACGCCCGCGGGCGCGTTGGCCGTGCCGACGTGATGGCCGCCGGGTACAACGCCAGCTTCGATGTCGCACTGGGATCGACAGGGCGCGCGGCCATCGCATGGTGCTCCGATCGCAGCGGAGCCACCGTAACCGCTGCTCTGCGCGAGCGGGGCGGCCAGCTCGGAGCGCCGGTGTCCCTCATGCCCGCCGGGGGGTGCGGGCGCCCCGCGGTGGCGGTTGACGGGGCGGGGCGCGCGACGGTCGTGTCTGTCCGGGCATCCGGGACAGAGGACACCGCCACCTCCGCGCCGTACGCCGCGACCGCTGGTCCTGGGCTGGCGTTCGGCAGCCCGTTCAACCTCGACCCGAGTGCCTGCACGCGGTCTGCCTGCGGCTGGTGGCGGCCGTACATTCCGAGCGTCGACGTCGTCGCCGTCGGCCGCAGCACGACCGCGGTCTGGATCTCGGCGCAGGAGGGGTACGCCGCACACATGGACGGCTGACCCGCCGGGATCAGAACACCCCGTACTGCCGGACCAGCCGTGCCAGCGCGTCGCGATCGAACAGGAGCGCCAGCAGGCCCTCCTCGATCTGCCGGCCCAGCCGACGCGCCTCGACCCACGCCGCCGATCGGTCCTCGTCGCCGCGGGTGAGCGAGCGCAGCTCGTCACGGAACCCCTCGTCGTCGAGGTGGCCGAGGAACCGGTCGTACGCGACGAGCGTACGGACGCCCGCGTCGTAGGCCTCGTGGCGCAGGAACGCGTCCGCGATCCGGTCAACGGGCGGGGCGGCGAACGTCTCTCCGAGCCAGATCCGCATCTCCTCGGCCGTCAGGTCGTGGCACTCCAGGACGGGCAGGAGACCGGAGGCGAACAGGAGCTTGCGCGACGTTCGGAGCTTCGCCGCGCGCAGCGCCCACTTGTCCTTGCTGCGGCGGTCACGCTGCTTGCCCTCGAAGTCGACGCAGATCGTGCGCCAGTAGCGCTGCAGGTCGTTGAGCAGGAAGCGCGGTGGGCGGTAGTCCTTGACGCGCGTGTCGACGTACGTCTCGATGACCGCCCGGCGTGCCGCCTCATGCGCCTCGCCGCCCGCGATCGCCATCGACTCGAGCACGAGGAGCATCCGTCGCGTCAGGTTGTCGTTGTCGTCCGCGCGCCGGCCGATCCGGGTGACGAGGTGGTCGACGTAGGCGACGTCGTCGAACGCGCCCGACCGGCTGGGCGCCTTGTTCAGGACCTCACCGACCTGCTCGGGCGTGGGGGAGACCGCGATGCGCGGGCTGCCGCCGACAAGCACCACGAAGTCGTGGTCGCTGCCGGAGGTCAGCTCGAGCCGGCCCCACGAGCCCATGACGACGACGGAGACGTCGTCCTGCCGGTCCAGCGCCGCCAGCTTCGCGGCCGCGTCGTCGCGGGCGAGCAGCGAGCGCCTGCGGGCCTCCATGAGCTGCGGGAGCGGCTCGCCGCTGCGGGCGGCGAGCGCGGCCAGCCCGCCCCCGGAGGTCAGCTCTGCGAAACGGGAGCTTCGAGGATCCACGGCACGTCGACGCAGCGGCGCAGCAGCGGCGCGAACAGGGCGGCGTGCTCATCCGTGAGGCCGATGTGTCGGCCGTCCGCAGACAGCGAGCTGAGGTGGACCTCGCGCAGGCGCGAGGCGAAGCGGTCGATGAGCTCACCGGCCAGCGCCATGGTCGGATCGATCGACCAGGCGTGGGCGATGTCGAAGCAGAAGCCGGCGTCCGGCAGGCGCGCGAAGACGTCCGCGAGGTCGTCGGCGGTCTGGCCGAACGCCTTGCGGCCGTCCATGTTCTCCACGATGAGCCGTGAGCCCAGCGCCGCGAGCTCGTCGCCGTCGCCCAGCGTGTCGGGGTGGACGACGATCGTCTCGATGCCCAGCGGGAGCCGCTCGAGCAGGGTGCGCAGGTGGTCCGGGCCGCGCAGGCCCTTCGTGGGCGCGTGCACCGACAGGTCGTTGAACGGCAGCGTGGGCTCCAGCTCGAGGAACGCGAGCAGCCCCTCGAACTCCCGGGCCTGCAGCGCCGCGAGCTCGGCGGCGTAGCTGGAGACCTCGTGCGCGGCGGTGACCAGCCCGGGCCAATCGCCGCGCAGTGAGGTGAAGCACCCGGTCGAGGCGCCCACGGGGTGGTGCGATGCGAGCACCGAGCGGACTGAAGGGCTGGCGACCATGGCGACGTTCACGGGTGAGCGAAGCTACCAGCGTGGGCGGCGCGCTTGGGCCGCGATGGCGCATCTTGCGCGGTTCCCCTACAATCCCCGCGTCGGTCGATAGCCGTAGCCGCTCCAGTCGTAGACACGACATCGCGCCACATACGCGATGTTCCGGGAGCGGGGTCCGTGAGAACCGACTGCCCCTGCTGGGGCATCACCTCGTTGTGCTATCTTGGCGAGTCCGCGTACTGGGCCTCCGTACGCCTTGCCACCTCCCCTCCTACGCCCTGAGGAGCCGCTGTCTTGCCGCCTCTTGACGCTCCGCGGGTGCGCCGTAGTTTCGCGCGCCTGGATCGAGTCCATGACCTCCCGAACCTGATTGACATTCAGCGTCGCTCCTTCGAGTGGCTGACCGACCCGCAGACCGGCGGTCTCCGGGAGACGATCGACGACATCTCGCCGATCGAGGACTACACCGGCAACCTCGCCGTCGACTTCGGCGAGCTGCGCTTCGATGATCCGGTCGCGACCATCGAGGAGTGCCGGGAGAAGGACCTGACCTACGCGCGTCCGCTCACGCTGACCGTCGCGTTCGTCAACCGGGAGACGGGCGAGATCCGCGAGCAGTCGGTCTTCATGGGCGACTTCCCGTGGATGACGGAGCGGGGCACCTTCATCATCAACGGCACCGAGCGCGTCGTCGTGACGCAGCTGGTCCGTTCGCCGGGCGCGTACCTCATGGAGGCCAAGGACCGCGAGAAGCAGGTCTTCGTCGCGAACCTCATGCCGGCCCGCGGCTCGTGGCTCGAGCTCGAGATCGACAAGAAGGGCAAGGTCTTCGTCCGGATCGACCGCAAGCGCAAGCTGCCGGTCACGGTCCTCCTGCGCGCGATGGGCTACGCGACCGACGAGGAGATCCTCAACCTCTTCGACGACTCGCTCTACATCCGCAACACGATCGACGCCGACACCGAGGTCACGAAGACCGAGGAGGGCGCGCTGATCGAGCTCTTCAAGAAGCAGCGTCCGGGCGAGCCGCCCAGCGTCGACAACGCCAAGGCGCTGCTGCACCAGCTGTTCTTCGACCCGAAGCGCTACGACCTCACGCGCGTCGGCCGCTACAAGCTCAACGCCCGCCTGAATCAGGAGGCGGACCTCGAGACGCGGACGCTCACGAAGGACGACATCATCGCCCTCATCAAGGAGCTCGTGACGCTGCCCAAGCACCTGGGCATGCCGGAGCACCCCGAGGAGGAGATCAAGGACTACGCGGCCGAGGCCGTCTCCTACCCGCGCGAGGGCGTGCAGGATCACCTCGACGAGTACGAGCACTTCGGCAACCGCCGTCTGCGCACCGTCGGCGAGCTCATCCAGGAGGCCTTCCGCATCGGCCTCTACCGGATGGAGCGCGTCGTCCGCGAGCGCCTCACCACCGAGGACGCGGACACGATCACCCCGCAGACGATCATCAACATCCGGCCCGTGGTCGCGGCGCTGAAGGAGTTCTTCGGCTCCTCGCAGCTCTCGCAGTTCATGGACCAGACGAACTCGCTGTCGGGCCTCACGCACCGTCGCCGTCTGAGCGCCCTCGGCGCCGGGCGGCCTCACGCGTGAGCGCGCGCCGATCGAGGTCCGCGACGTCCACCCGACCCATTACGGCCGCATGTGCCCGATCGAGACGCCGGAGGGTCCGAACATCGGCCTCATCGGCTCGCTGTCGAGCTTCGCCGAGGTGTCGGAGCACGGCTTCGTCACGACCCCGTACCGCAAGGTCGTCGACGGCAAGGTCACCGACGAGCTGCTCCACCTGGACGCCACCCAGGAGGAGGAGCTGAAGATCGCGTTCGCGAACACGGACGTCGCCGAGGACGGCACGATCGCGCAGGACGAGGTCGTCTGCCGCACGCAGGCCGGTCAGTACGTCGCCGTGCCGCCGGCCGAGGTCGACCTCATGGACGTGTCGACCGAGCAGGTCTGGTCGGTCGCCACGGCGATGATCCCGTTCCTCGAGCACGACGACGCGAACCGCGCGCTCATGGGCTCGAACATGCAGCGCCAGGCCGTGCCGCTCCTGAAGACGGACGCCCCGGTCATCGGCACGGGCATGGAGCGCCGCGCGGCGATGGACACCGGTGACGTGCTGCTGGCGCGGAACGCCGGCACGATCGCCTACGTCGACGCCGAGCAGATCACGATCGAGACGAAGGACGGCCTCGACGAGTACCGCCTGAACAAGTTCATGCGGTCCAACCAGGGCACGCTCATCCACCAGAAGCCGCTCGTCAAGAGCGGGCAGCAGGTGGAGGCCGGCGCGATCCTGGCCGACGGCTCCTCGACCTCCATGGGCGAGATGGCGCTGGGCAAGAACCTGCGCGTCGCCTTCATGTCCTGGGAGGGCTACAACTTCGAGGACGCGATCATCCTCTCCAAGCGCCTCGTGAAGGACGACGAGCTCACCTCGATCCACATCGAGGAGTACGAGATCGACGCCCGCACGACGAAGCTCGGCGACGAGGAGATCACCCGCGACATCCCGAACCGCTCGGAGGAGTCCCTCCGCAACCTCGACGACCGCGGCATCGTCCGCGTCGGCGCCGAGGTCGGCTCGGGCGACCTGCTCGTCGGCAAGGTCACGCCGAAGGGCGAGACCGAGCTCACCGCCGAGGAGAAGCTCATCCGGGCGATCTTCAAGGAGAAGGCCCGCGAGGTCCGCGACACCTCCCTGAAGGTGCCGCACGGCGAGGGTGGCGTCGTCATCGACGTCATGACCTTCAGCCGCGACAACGGCGACGACCTGCCGCCGGGCGTCAACGATCTCGTCCGCGTCTTCGTCGCGAAGAAGCGCAAGATCTCCGAGGGCGACAAGCTCGCCGGCCGCCACGGCAACAAGGGCGTCATCTCGAAGATCGTCGACGAGCAGGACATGCCCTTCATGGAGGACGGCTCCCCCGTGGACGTCATCCTCAACCCGCTGGGCGTCCCGTCGCGCATGAACGTCGGCCAGATCCTCGAGACGCACCTCGGCTGGGCCGCGGCGTCGGGCTGGTACGACGACGGCAGCGAGGCGTACAAGAAGGCGCACGAGCCGGGCGGCAGCGGCAAGGTCTACGTGGCCACGCCGGTGTTCGACGGCGCGCTGACGTCCGACGTCGACAACGCGCTCGTGCAGTGGCAGAACGAGCACCAGGGCCGCATCCGGATGGACATCGACGACGCGCGCCGCGAAGGCGAGAAGGCGTCGGGCAAGTTCACCCTGTTCAACGGCCGCACCGGCGAGCCGTTCGAGCAGCAGGTGACGGTGGGCTACATGTACATCCTGAAGCTCCACCACCTCGTCGACGACAAGATCCACGCGCGCTCCACGGGCCCGTACTCGCTCGTCACCCAGCAGCCGCTGGGAGGCAAGGCGCAGTTCGGCGGCCAGCGCTTCGGCGAGATGGAGGTGTGGGCGCTCGAGGCGTACGGCGCCGCGTACACCCTCCAGGAGATGCTCACCATCAAGTCCGACGACACCGTCGGCCGCGTGAAGGCCTACGAGGCCATCGTCAAGGGCGAGAACATCGCCGAGCCGAGCATCCCCGAGTCGTTCAAGGTGCTCCTCAAGGAGATGCAGTCGCTGGCGCTCGACGTCAACGTGGTCTCCGAGGAGGGCGCGCGGGCCGAGGTCCGTGACGACGACGACGACCTGCTGCGCGCTGCCGAGGAGCTCGGCATCGACCTGTCGGGTGTCCGCGCCGAGCAGCCTTCGGGCAACGGCGCGAGCGATGAGGCGCAGGACGGCGAGGAGAGCGTCGAGACGCTCGAAGCCGATGCCGCGGACGCCGAGGACGCGCCCGACCCGATCGACCTCGAGGCCGCCATCGACCTCGGCGACGACGCCTAGTCCGGACCAGGATCAGAACAAGGAATCAGAGGAATCCCCTTGATCGACATCAATAACTTCGACGCGATCGAAATCGGTCTCGCGTCGTCCAAGCAGATCCGGTCCTGGTCCTCCGGCGAGGTCACCAAGCCGGAGACGATCAACTACCGCACGCTCAAGCCCGAGAAGGACGGCCTGTTCTGCGAGCGCATCTTCGGTCCGACCAAGGACTGGGAGTGCTACTGCGGCAAGTACAAGCGCGTCCGCTACAAGGGCATCGTGTGCGAGCGCTGCGGCGTCGAGGTCACGCGCTCGAAGGTCCGCCGCGAGCGGATGGGCCACATCGACCTGGCCGCCCCCGTGAGCCACATCTGGTTCTTCAAGGGCGTCCCGTCCCGCATCGGCTACCTGCTCGACATGGCGCCGAAGGAGCTGGAGAAGGTCCTGTACTTCGCGGCGTCCATCGTGACGTGGGTCGACGAGGAGGCGCGTGCCGCCGACCTCGACGAGCTGCAGAAGAACGTCAACGAGCAGCTCGACGGCTACGCGGCCGAGCGCGAGGAGCGCACGCTGGAGCTGCGCGAGTCCCTGGCCCGGCGTGAGGCGTACCTCACCGACGGCAACCAGAAGGACTTCGACGACGAGGACCACCTGTGGGCCGAGGCGCTCGACATCAACGTCGCCAAGCTCGGCGACGATGAGCGCGAGAAGCTCCTGAAGGACCTCCGCAAGACGTTCGAGTCGGACATCGCCGACACCGAGGCGTACATCGAGGACGCCGCCGAGCGCCTGCGCCAGGTCTGGGACCTGTTCCAGGACATGGAGCCCAAGCGCATCGAGGTCGACGAGACCGTCTTCCGCGAGCTGAAGGAGCGCTTCGGCAGCCCGTACGGTTGGGGCGAGTACTTCCGCGGCGGCATGGGCGCTGAGGCCATCCGCGACCTGCTCGAGCAGGTCGACCTGGAGGCCGAGGCCGAGGAGCTCTCCGAGCTCATCAAGACCGCGAAGGGCCAGAAGCAGGCGCGGTCGGTCAAGCGCCTGAAGGTCGTCTCGGCGTTCATCCAGTCCGGCAACCGCCCCGACCAGATGATCCTCGAGGCCGTCCCGGTCATCCCGCCGGAGCTGCGCCCGATGGTGCAGCTCGACGGTGGCCGCTTCGCGACCTCGGACCTCAACGACCTCTACCGCCGCGTCATCAACCGCAACAACCGCCTCAAGCGGCTGCTGGACCTCGGCGCGCCGGAGATCATCGTCAACAACGAGAAGCGCATGCTGCAGGAGGCCGTCGACGCGCTGTTCGACAACGGCCGCCGCGGCCGGCCCGTCACGGGCCCGGGCAACCGCCCGCTGAAGTCGCTCTCGGACATGCTCAAGGGCAAGCAGGGCCGGTTCCGCCAGAACCTGCTCGGCAAGCGCGTCGACTACTCCGGCCGATCGGTGATCGTGTCGGGCCCGTCGCTGCGGCTGCACCAGTGCGGCCTGCCGAAGCTCATGGCCCTCGAGCTGTTCAAGCCGTTCATCATGGCCCGCCTCGTCGAGCGCAAGGCCGCGCAGAACATCAAGGCGGCCAAGAAGATGGTCGACTCGATGATCCCGGAGGTCTGGGACGTCCTCGAAGAGGTCATCCACGAGCACCCGGTGCTGCTCAACCGCGCGCCGACGCTCCACCGCCTGGGCATCCAGGCGTTCGAGCCGGTGCTCGTCGAGGGCAAGGCCATCCAGGTCCACCCGCTCGTCTGCACCGCGTTCAACGCGGACTTCGACGGCGACCAGATGGCCGTCCACCTCCCGCTGAGCGCCGAGGCGCAGGCGGAGGCCCGGATCCTCATGCTGTCGGCGAACAACATCCTGTCGCCGGCGCACGGCGCGCCGCTGGCCACGCCGTCGCAGGACATGGTCCTCGGCGCGTACTACCTGACGTACGGCCCGGAGCAGAAGGAGCTCGACGAGCTCCAGGAGCAGCTGACCGCCGGCAACTGGCCGTCGGACCGCCCGCGTCCGCACGTGTTCCGCACGGCGCAGGAGGCCGAGCAGAGCTACGAGGCGAACGTCGTGAAGCTCCACGACATCGCGGAGTTCCGCCCGTTCGGTCGCGAGGGCGGCCACGTCATGACGACGATCGGCCGGATCATCTACAACGACCGCATCGAGCGGGCGCTGGCCGAGGCGCTGGGCGAGGAGTTCGACGCCGACGCGTTCGACTTCGTCAACAAGTCGATGCGCAAGAAGGACAGCGTCGCGTTCATCGACACGCTCATCCAGACCTACGGCCCGTCGACGATCGCCCTCGTCCTCGACGCGTTCAAGGACCTCGGGTTCACGTACGCGACGAAGTCGGGCGTCACCGTCTCCAAGAACGACGTCATCACGCCGCCGGCGAAGACGGAGATCCTCGCGGACTTCGACGCGCAGGTCGCCGAGATCCAGGACCAGTACGACATGGGCCTGATCTCCGAGGAGGAGCGCAAGGAGAACGTCACGGCCAAGTGGAACGAGGCGACGGACGTCGTCGGTGACGCCATGGCCGAGCACCTCCACGAGCTCAACCCCATCTTCATGATGGCCAACTCGGGCGCCCGTGGCTCGTTCAAGCAGATCCGCCAGCTGGCGGGCATGCGCGGCCTCATGGCCAACCCGAAGGGCGAGATCATCGAGCGCCCGATCAAGGCCAACTTCATGGAAGGCCTGACGGTCCTCGAGTACTTCATCTCGACCCACGGCGCCCGCAAGGGCCTCGCGGACACCGCGCTCCGTACCGCGGACTCCGGCTACCTGACGCGACGTCTCGTCGACGTCAGCCAGGACGTCATCATCCGCGAGGCGGACTGCGGGACCGAGGGCTACATCGAGCTCGGGCTGCACAAGCCGGGCGGTGAGGCGAACGACAACCTCGTCGGCCGCTTCGCCGCGCTCGAGATCAAGACCAAGCGCGGGCGCACGCTCGTCGAGGCGGGCGCCGAGATCGGCCGCGAGCACCTGGCCGAGATCCTCGACGAGGAGGACAAGGGCACGTTCGAGGGCAAGGTCGCCGTGCGGTCCGTCCTCAAGTGCGAGGCGACGTCCGGTGTGTGCCAGGCGTGCTACGGCCGCTCGATGGCGACCGGCAAGGTCGCGCAGATCGGCGACGCGGTCGGCATCATCGCCGCCCAGTCGATCGGAGAGCCGGGCACCCAGCTGACGATGCGCACGTTCCACACCGGCGGCGTCGCCGGCGCGGACATCACGCACGGTCTGCCGCGTGTCGTCGAGCTGTTCGAGGCGCGCAAGCCGAAGGGCCTGGCCCGCATGGCCGAGCAGGACGGCAGCGTGAACATCGAGGAGACCGACAAGGCCCTCACCGTCGTCATCACCGATGACGCGGGCGAGGAGCACCGGTACACGTTCCCGCGCCGCACGCGCCTGTTCGTCGAGAACGGCGAGAAGGTCGAAGTGGGCAAGCAGCTCAACGAGGGCTCGCTGTACCCGCACGACATCCTCGCGCTCGGCGGCGGCACCGCGGCCGAGCGGCGGACCCGGACCGAGCAGTACCTCGTGCGCGAGGTGCAGGAGGTCTACAAGTCGCAGGGCGTGGACATCAACGACAAGCACATCGAGCTCATCGCGCGGCAGATGCTCAAGCGCGTGCGGATCGACCAGAAGGGCGACACGGACTACCTCCCGGGCCAGTTCGTCGACCGCTTCGAGTTCCACCGCGTCAACGACGAGATCGCCAAGAAGGGCGGCGAGACCGCGCAGTACGAGGACATCATCCTCGGCATCACGAAGGCGTCGCTGAACACGGACTCGTTCCTGTCGGCCGCCTCCTTCCAGGAGACCACGAAGGTCCTGACCGACGCTGCCCTCGAGGGCAAGATCGATCGCCTGAACGGTCTGAAGGAGAACGTGATCATCGGCAAGCTCATCCCGGCGGCGACGGGGCTCAAGCGCTACCGCCGCATCGAGATCGAGCCGGCCGAGCCGCTCCCGCGGGCCATGGACGAGGTCGGGCTGCTCGACCAGGACGAGATCGCCGCGGAGCTCGGGCTCGGCGACGGCGAGGGCCTGGGCGGCTTCGGTGACGCGTTCAGCGAGGACATCGCGTCCCTCGAGGACATCGGGGCCGCCGGCGCGGAGACCGGGTTCGCCGAGGAGCTCGCGGACCTGGACGTGCCTGAGGACAAGTAGTCCGGGCAGGTCGCATGCTGTGCCGAGGGGCGCCCTGGTGGCGCCCCTCGGTCGTTGTTCAGCCGGTGCGCGGCAGGGCTGCGGCCCACGCGCGCAGCGCGTCGGCATGGGCTGCCTGCAGCCCGGTGGGCGGTTCGGTGGCGACGAGGAGGGTCGGCGCGCCACGTTCGGCCGCCCAGGCGTGGCAGCTCTCGTCGAACGCGTCGTCGATCCACGCTGCGGGCCGGTCCTGCGCGTAGGTGGTCACGGCGTCGAGCTTCCAGTGCGCGGTGCGCTCGGCCGGGGCGCCGAATTCCAGCCAGGGCAGGGGCTCCGGGAGCCCGAGCGCGTGCGGGAGGTAGTCGTTGGCGCGGTCCTTCCAGCCCGTGCACCACACGAGGTCGAAGTGCTCGCGCAGCGCGAGCAGGTGCTCGCCTGCGGTGGCCGAAAGGAAATGCAGGATGCCGTCGACGGACGCATACGCGCCAGGTGGAGGGTCGTCCTGGACGAACCCCCAGAGGGAGATGACGCCGTCCACGTCAACAAAGAGGATCGGTTTGCGCTGCATGGGTAAGGGTTTCGTAAAAGGTTGGCGGAGAATGGCCACCCGGAACCGGGGAGCGATAAGGTCCATGTCGGCACGGGGTACGTCAAGCCTGCTCTCACATCGGTCGATTGACCTGACGGGAGGGCGGGTCTGCTGTCGAACCCCCGCCACTTTCATCTCCGCATGACGCTCTATCTCGGAATCATCTTCGCGCTCCTCTGCGCCCTCGCTTCGAACCTCGCGTTCCTGTACAAGCACCGGGGCGCGTGCTCCGCCGTCAAGGTGGACATCCGACACCCGCTCCGCACCGCGGTGTCGCTCTGGAGTCAGAAGTGGTTTGCGATCGGCATGCTCATCGGTGCCGGCGCGTGGGTCATGCACGTCGCCGCGATCGCGATGGCGCCGCTGTCGGTCGTCCAGGCGGTCCTGTCCGGCGGCATCGTGCTCCTGGCCGTCATGGCGGACAAGATGTTCGGCTTCAGCGTCGGCAAGCGGCAGTGGTGGGGCCTGGCGTGCATCGCCGTTGGCCTGATCCTGCTGGGCGTCACGATGCCCGACGCGCACGGCGCGAGCTCGAACTACTCGCTCCCGGCGATGATCGCGTTCGAGGCGGGCCTCCTCAGCGTCGGCATCCTGCTCACGATGGGCACGCGCATCCCCGGCTCCCACGAGCACCACGGCGTGATGTACGCGGCCGCCGCGGGCATCCTCTTCGGCGTCTGCAACGTCGGTGTGAAGGCCCTCACGGGGGTCGCCGCCGACCATGGCGTCCTCGGTGTCCTGCTCTCGCCCTGGACGCTCACGTCGCTCATCGCCTCGGCCGGCGCCTTCTACGCCTCGGCCCGCTCGCTGCAGGACGGTGACGCGGTGCCGGTCATCACGATCACCGGCACGTCGACCACGATCTGCGTGATCGCCGGCGGCATCCTCGTCTTCGGCGACCCGCTGCCCGGCACCGCGCTCGGCATCGTCGTCCAGGCCTTCGCCTTCCTCCTCGTGGTCGTCGCCTCGGCGCTCACGCCGGCCCCGGTCCGCGCGGCGCGCGCGGCCGCGGCCCCCGCCGCGGCGTAGCTACGGCAGGAGCTGCGCCAGCAGCCAGTGCGTGTGCTCCATGAGCCGTGACACCGGGTAGCGCTCCGGGTCGGTCAGGAGCAGGCGCGATGCCTCGTCGGAGGCGGCGGAGAGCATCCGCCCGGTGAGTTCCGGGTCGGGGGACGAGAGGCCGTCGGAGATTCCGGCGGTCCGCACCACCTCGGCGAGCACCGCGACCACGGCGGCGCGGCCCTCCTCGATGCGGGCGCGCAGCAGTTCCGGCGCACCGTCGGGCGGCATGAGCGCCAGGCGCCAGGTCACCGGCGAGGCCTCGACGGCCAGCAGGTAGGCCTCCATCGCCTGCCCCAACCGTTCGCGCAGGCTGCCGTCGCCGCCCTCGGTGGTGGGCAGCACCTCGGCGAGCTGTCCGAGTGCGCGGCTCGACTCGCGCTCGAGCATGGCGTCGAGGAGCGCGCCCAGCTCGGGGAAGTGTCCGTAGACGACGGGCCGCGTGATCCCGGCGCGCCGCGCGACGGCTTCCATCGACACGGCGCCGAAACCCTGTTCGACGACGAGATCCCGGGTGACGTCCAGCAACTGCTCGCGCCTCTCGGCGGCGGTCATGCGCTGGCGGGTGGGTGTCTGTTCGGCCATCGGCTTGACGCGAACCCTACACAGCCGTAACTTACGGCGACGTAAGTTGAGACGGTCCCCTCTCTCGAGAAACGAGCCCATGACCCCCGCCGCCCCCCACCGCCGCAGCCGAGCACGTCGACGTCGCGATCATCGGCGCGGGCTTCGGCGGCATCGCGATGGCGCACCGCCTCAAGCAGGAGGGCACGCGCACGTTCGTCCTGCTCGAGCGGGCCAACGACGTCGGCGGCACCTGGCGCGACAACTCGTACCCCGGCTGCGCGTGCGACGTCCCCAGCCACCTCTACTCGCTCTCGTTCGCGCTGAACCCGAACTGGTCGCGGACGTATTCGCCCCAGCCGGAGATCTGGGCCTACCTCAAGGACGTCGTCCGCAAGGAGGGGCTCCTCGGGCACGTGCGCTTCGGCCGCGAGGTCCAGGAGGCGGCCTGGGACGACGAGGCCAAGCGCTGGCGGATCACCACGAGCAAGGGCACCACGGTGGCGAAGGCCATCGTGAGCGCCGCCGGCCCGCTCACCGAGCCGAAGCTGCCGGACATCCCGGGCCTCGCGGACTTCGAGGGCACGCTCTTTCACTCCGCCCGCTGGAAGCATGACCACGACCTGACGGGCGAGCGGGTCGCGGTCGTCGGCACCGGCGCCAGCGCCATCCAGCTCATCCCCGCCATTCAGCCGCAGGTCGGCGAGCTGCACGTCTTCCAGCGCACGGCCGCGTGGGTGCTGCCGCGCACCGACCGGCCGATCACGCCCGTCGAGCGGTTCATCTACCGGCGTGTTCCGGGCGCGCAGCGCCAGATGCGCCGCGCGGTGTACTGGGGGCGCGAGGCCGCCGCGCTGCCGCTGCGCTATCCGTTCCTGACGTCGGTGATCGCCGCCCTCGGGCGCCTCCACCTGCGCGCCCAGGTGCGCGACCCCGAGCTGCGCCGCAAGCTCACCCCGACCTTCAAGCCGGGCTGCAAGCGGCTGCTGCTGAGCAACACCTACCTGCGGTCGCTCGACCGGCCGAACGTCGAGGTCATCAACCAGGGCCTCGCGGAGGTTCGCGGCAAGACCCTCGTCGCCGCGGACGGCACCGAGCGCGACGTCGACACCATCATCCTCGGCACCGGCTTCGAGGTCACCGACGTCCCGATCGCCCATCACATCCGCGGCAAGGACGGCCGGCTGCTCTCCGAGCACTGGGCCGGCGGGATGGAGGCGCACCGGTCGACCAGCGTCGTCGGCTTTCCCAACCTCTTCTTCATCCTCGGCCCGAACGCCGGCCTGGGACACACGTCGGTCGTCTACATGGCCGAGGCGCAGGCGCACTACGCGCTGCAGGTCCTGCAGCACATGGACGCCGAGGGCGCCGACGCCGTCGAGCCGCGCCCCGACGCCCAGCGCGCCTGGACGGACGACGTGCAGCGTCGCTGCGAGCACACGGTGTGGCTGAAGGGCGGGTGCGCAAGCTGGTACATCGACCCCGGCAGCGGCAAGGTCACGACGCTCTGGCCCGACCAGACGTTCCGCTTCCGCGAGCAGCTCTCGCGTGCGATTCCGGAGGAGCTCGAGCTCACCGCGGGAACGCAGACCGCGCCGGAACCGGCAGTGGCCTCTGTGTAGTACCCGGTTGCCGCCCTCCGGGCGGGTCGCTACGTTGGATGGGGCAGCGACGCCGATCCGAGGGACACCATGGCCACCACAGAATCCAGGGCCGCAGCGGCCACCGACCTGCAGGAGCTGGGTCGGCGCCACCTCTGGCTGCACTTCAGCCGCATGGGCGGCTACGACGACCAGCACCAGATCCCCATCATCACGCGGGGCGAGGGCTGCTACGTCTGGGACGACAAGGGCAACAAGTACTTCGACGGCCTGTCCGCGCTGTTCTGCGTGAACATCGGCCACGGCCGCCACGACGTGGCCCAGGCCGGCGCGGACCAGGCGAAGGAACTCGGGTTCATCACGAACTGGTCGTACGCCCACCCGCAGGCGATCACGCTCGCGGCGCGCATCGCGAACCTCGCGCCCGGCGACCTCAACCGCGTGTTCTTCACCAGCGGCGGCGCGGAGTCCGTCGAGTCGGCGATCAAGCTCGCCCGCCAGTTCTTCAAGCTCACCGGCAAGGCGAACAAGACGAAGGTCATCGCCCGCGAGGTCGCCTACCACGGCACCACGCTCGGCGCGCTGTCCGCGACGGGCATCACCGACCTGCGCACGCCGTTCGAGCCGCTGGCGCCGGCGGGCGTGCACGTGCCGAACACGAACCTGTACCGGCTGCCGCACCACATGCAGCCGGAGGACCTCGCCGAGACGATCAAGCACAAGATCGAGTTCGAGGGCCCGGACACGGTCGCCGCGGTGATCCTCGAGCCGGTCCAGAACGCCGGCGGCTGCTTCACCCCGCCCGACGGGTACTTCCAGCGCGTCCGTGAGATCTGCGACGAGTACGACGTCCTGCTCATCAGCGACGAGGTCATCTGCAGCTGGGGCCGCCTCGGCGAGTTCTTCGGCTGCCAGCGCCTCGGCTACCAGCCGGACATCATCACGACGGCGAAGGGCATCACCTCGGCGTACGCGCCGATGGGCGCGATGATCGTCTCGGACCGGCTCGCCGAGCCGTTCTTCGAGGAGCACAACTCGTTCCTGCACGGGTTCACCTTCGGCGGGCACCCGATCGCCTGCGCCGTCTCGCACGCGAACATCGACGTGTTCGAGAACGAGAACCTGCTCGATCACGTTCGGACGAACGAGCCGGTCTTCCGGGACATGATGGAGTCGCTGCGCGACATCCCGATCGTCGGCGACGTGCGCGGGATGGGGTACTTCCAGGCCGTCGAGCTCGTCAAGGACCGCGACACGAAGGCCACCTTCGACGAGGAGGAGTCCGAGTGGCTGCTCCGCGGCTTCCTCTCCGGCGAGCTCTACCGCCGCGGGCTGATCTGCCGCGCGGACGATCGCGGCGACCCGGTCATCCAGCTCGCGCCGCCGCTCATCACCACGGCCGAGCAGTTCGGAGACATCCACGACATCCTTCGGCCGGTGCTCGAGGAGGCCTCGCGGCGCCTCGGCCTCGCGGGCTGACGTCACGGCGACACGGAGGGCGCGTCCATGAAGGTCGGAGTCCCCACGGAGATCAAGACGGACGAATACCGCGTGGCGCTGACGCCCGCCGGCGTCCGGGAGCTGACGGACCGCGGCCACGAGGTCGTGGTCCAGGCCGGCGCGGGGGAGGGCTCGGCGATCGGCGACGACCAGTACGTCGCGCAGGGCGCGCGGATCCTGCCCGACGCCGACGCCGTCTTCGCCGAGGCGGAGATGATCGTCAAGGTCAAGGAGCCGCAGCCCGTCGAGGTCGCCCGGCTGCGGCCCCATCACCTGCTGTTCACGTACCTCCACCTCGCGCCCGACCCTGATCTGACCCGCGGGCTCATGGCCAGCGGCGCATCGTGCGTCGCCTACGAGACGGTCGAAGACACGCGCGGGCGGCTGCCGCTGCTGGCGCCGATGAGTGAGGTGGCGGGGAAGATCGCCACGCAGGCCGGGGCGTTCATGCTGGAGAAGCCGCTCGGCGGCCGCGGGATCCTGCTCGGCGGCGTCCCGGGCGTGGCGGCGGCGAACGTCATGATCATCGGCGGCGGGGTGGTGGGCATGCAGGCCGCGTTCATCGCCATCGGGATGGAGGCCACGGTCTTCGTCTACGACCGCAACATCGACCGGCTGCGCGAGCTCGACATCGCCTTCGGCGGCCGGGCCGACACGTGCTTTGCCTCGACGCTGCACATCGAGGAGCGCCTGCCTGACATGGATCTCGTCATCGGCGCGGTGCTCGTGGCCGGGGCGAAGGCGCCGCGGGTCATCACGCGCGAGCAGCTCAAGCTCATGAAGCCCGGGGCGGTGCTCGTGGACGTCGCCATCGATCAGGGCGGCTGCTTCGAGACCTCGCGCGCGACGACGCACTCGCATCCCACCTACGAGGTCGACGGGATCACGCACTACTGCGTCGCGAACATGCCCGGCGCGGTGCCGATCACGAGCACGCACGCGCTGACCAACGCGACGATGCCGTACGTCGTGCGGCTCGCCGACCTGGGTCTGCGTGACGCGCTCATGGCCGATCCCGGGTTCCTCAAGGGGCTGAACGTGCATGGCGGCCACGTGACGTACGCCCCCGTGGCCGCCGACCAGGGGCTCGAGGCGGTCGAACCGGCTGCGGCGCTCGCTGCGTGACGGTGCTCGCGCCAGTTCTCGCCGCGGTGACGCTGGCCGCGAGCCCTGCGCCGGCGCCGGGATCCACGTACCTGGCCGTGGGCGATTCGATGACCGCGCCCGCGGGCCGGGACCCGACGTATCCGGCGACCGTCGCCGCCGAGCTCCGGGAGCGTCAGCCGCGGCTGCGCGTGCGTCGCACGGGCTGCGGAGGGATGACGGCGCAGGAGGTGGTCCGCGGCGGCGGCCCGTGCACCTATCCGCAGGGCAGCCAGCTGCGCGCGGCCGAGGCGGACCTGCGCGGGCGCCGCGGCCGCGTGGATCTGGTGACCGTCACGATCGGCGGCAACGACATCTTCCAGTGCGCTGAGGCCGCCGACCCGGCGTGCCTGCGCGAGCGGCTTCCCGGCGTCATCGCCAACGTCCGGACCATCGCGCGGCGCCTGCGCGCGGCTGCCGGCCGGGGCGCCACGCTCATCGGGACGACGTACCACGACCCGTTCCTCGGGTACTGGGTCCAGGACCGCGAAGCCGACGCGCGCGCGTCCGTCCCCGTGGTCGAGGAGTTCAATCGCGCGCTGGCTGCGGCGTACCGCGCGGAGGGCTACCGGGTCGCCGATATCGGCGCGAACTTCCGTATCGCCGACTTCTCAGAGGGCGCCGCGGGCCTGCCCGCGAACGTCGCGACGACGTGCCGCCTCACCCGCGCATGCCCGCAGGACCCGCTGGCGTTCGACGTGCATCCGAACCGCGCGGGATACGAGCGGATCGGCCGGCTCGTGGTGCGGGTGCGCGCCGGCGCGAAGCGTTGAGTCGGACGCTGCTACCATCCTCGACCCGATGCCCACGACTTCACAGCTCGTCCGCAAGGGCCGCAAGGCGAAGGCCAAGAAGCTCGCCACCCCCGGTCTCAAGTCCGGTAAGGGTCGCAAGAAGAAGGTCGCCGCCCCGCAGCGCCGCGGCGTGTGCACCCGCGTGTACACCACCACCCCGAAGAAGCCGAACTCCGCACTGCGCAAGGTCGCGCGTGTCCGGATCACGGGGTCCATCGAAGTCACCGCCTACATCCCGGGCGAGGGCCACAATCTGCAGGAGCACTCCGTCGTCCTCGTGCGCGGTGGCCGCGTCAAGGACCTTCCGGGCGTCCGCTACAAGGTCGTCCGCGGCACGCTCGACGCCGCCGGCGTCAGCGATCGCAAGAAGGCCCGCTCGCAGTACGGCGTGAAGAAGAAGTAAGGAACCTTTCATGCCTCGCCGCGCAGCCGCCCAGATCCGGCCCATCGAGCCGGACGCCGTCCATCGCTCCCGCGTCGTCACGCAGGTCATCAACCGCGTGATGCTCGACGGGAAGAAGTCGACCGCCGAGCGCATCGTGTACGACGCGCTGGCGATCATGGCCGAGAAGACGGGCAAGGACCCGATCGAGCAGCTCGAGCTGTCGATCAAGGCGCTCACCCCGTCGCTCGAGGTGCGGTCCCGCCGCGTCGGCGGTGCGACGTACCAGGTGCCCGTCGAGGTGCCCGCGCGCCGCGCCCGCACGCTCGCCGTCCGCTGGCTGGTGGAGTTCGCCCGTCAGCGCCGCGAGAAGACGATGGCCCAGCGGCTCGCCAACGAGCTGCTCGACGCGCAGAGCCAGCAGGGCGGCGCGTACAAGCGGAAGGACGACATCTTCCGCATGGCGCAGGCCAACAAGGCCTTCGCCCACTACCGCTGGTAGCCGCGGCCCGCTGATTCCGGCGCGCCGGGATCAACATCGACGCGGACGAGCGTTCAAGTTCCAGTGCCTCGCATCCGACCGTAGGGGTGTCTCGCTTTGACACCCTGTCGAATGAAGGAAGCGCTGCCTTGTCTCTCTCGCTGTCTCGCTCGTCCTCCCGCTCCACGGAGTCCAGCGCTGGACCTGATCCCGCCGTGGGAGCGCTGAAGGAACGACTGCACAGCCTGGACGAGCACTGCCTGTCCGGGCTGCAGACGAGCCTCGCCGCGATGGCCGCCGGTGACTTCACCAGCGAGGTCGTCCCGGTGACCCAGCCGATCACCATCGAGGCGAGCGACCCTGACATCGCCGAGCTCGTCGACGTCTTCAACTCGATGCTGGCGCGGGCGCAGTCGGCGATCGAGAGCTACACCCAGCTGCGCGCGCAGTTGCGTGAGGCGCTTGGTGACCAGTCGTCCCTCGACGACCTGCGCGATCGCATGCGCAGCCTGAACGACCACTGCCTGACCGGGCTCGGGACGGGCCTGGAGGCGATGGCGTCCGGGGACCTGACCGTGATCGCCGAACCGGTCACCACGCCGATCGTCGCGGCGCCCGGCGAGCACGTCGGCGATCTGGCCGAGGTCTTCAACGCGATGCTCGCGGCCGCCCAGGGCGGGCTGCGGGCCTACGACGCGTCGCGCGTCGGGATCGCCGACATGGTGCGCGAGCTGACGGACACCGCGCAGCACCTCACCACCGCGACCCGCGAGATGGCGACGACGACCGAGGAGACCGGGTCCGCGATCGAGCAGATCGCGATGGCGTCGGGCACGGTCGCCGAAGGGGCGGAGCGGCAGGTGTCGCTCATCTCCTCGGTGGGGGAGATCACGCACGAGGCCGTCGGCCTGTCGAGCCGGGCGCGGTCGGTCGCCGACGAGGGCGTCGCCTTCACGGCGGAGATCGCCGCGATCGCCGATCAGACGAATCTTCTGGCGCTCAACGCCGCGATCGAGGCCGCCCGTGCCGGCGAGCACGGGCGCGGCTTCGCCGTCGTCGCCGACGAGGTCCGGCAGCTCGCCGAGTCCTCGGCGGAGACGGTGGCGAAGACCCGCAGCGCCTTCGAGGGCCTGGCCCAGAGCATCCAGGACGTGTCCGGGTGCGTCGACCGTGTCGCGGCGGCGACCGAGGAGGTCGCGAGCGTCGCGACCGACGCGAGCGCGTCGACCCAGCAGGTCTCGGCGTCCGCCGAGCAGACGAGCGCGTCGACCGAGCAGGTCGCTGCGTCGAGCCGTGAGCTCGCCGAGCGTGCGCATGGGCTCGAGGCCATGGTGGCGCGCTTCACCGTCTGAGCTGCCGAAGCCGCCGGTCCCCTGTGCGCAGGCGCCAGGCGCGTGCCTGGCCGCTGCGCTCGGTGACACTGGCGGATGCCCAGCCGATCACGAGTGAGGACCACCAGCCCCGGGTCACGCGGACCTCGCCCGGCGGGGCGGTGACCGGGTCGTCCAGGCGCTGACCGGCCACGTGGCCGGCCGGCGCGAACTCGCCGTCAGGCGGGGGCGCGCACATGCCCGGGATCATCCCGGACGACGGGCATCCTGCACCGGGGATCAGGCCAGCTGACCGCTGCTATAGTCCCCCGTCGCGCCGCGGTTCGGCGCGCCCTCAGGATGGAGTCCCTCGGCACATAGCGCCTCGGCCCCGGTCATACACCGGTCGTGCGCGCGGGCCCGAGAGGGCCCGTTTCTTTTGCCCGGAACAAGGTAAGCCCTAGCTCTCATGCCCCGTAAGTTCAGCCTCGAGAAGACCCGAAACATCGGGATCATGGCGCACATCGACGCCGGCAAGACGACGACGACTGAGCGCATCCTCTATTACACCGGTCGCACGTACAAGATCGGTGAGGTCCACGAGGGCGCGGCCACGATGGACTGGATGGAGCAGGAGCAGGAGCGCGGCATCACGATCACGTCCGCCGCGACGACCTGCGAGTGGGCCGACCACCGCATCAACATCATCGACACGCCGGGCCACGTCGACTTCACCGTCGAGGTCGAGCGCTCGCTTCGCGTCCTCGATGGCGCCGTCGCCGTCTTTGACTCCGTCGCCGGTGTCGAGCCCCAGTCCGAGACCGTCTGGCGCCAGGCCGACAAGTACTCGGTCCCGCGCATCGCCTACATCAACAAGATGGACCGCACGGGCGCGAGCTTCGAGAAGAGCGTCGAGACGATGATCGAGCGCCTCGCCGCGCCCGCCGTCCCGATCCAGCTGCCGATCGGCGCCGAGGGCGACTTCGAGGGCATCCTCGACCTCGTCGCGATGAAGGCCATCTACTACCGCGACGACCTCGGCAAGGAAGTCGACGTCATCGACATCCCGGCTGAGCTTCAGGACGCCGCGAGCGCCGGGCGCGAGACGCTGCTCGACGCGCTCTCGAACGTCGACGACGAGCTGGCCGAGCCCGCGCTCGAAGAGCTGGGTGGCGGCGACGCCGTCCCGGAGGACGTGCTTGCTGCGTCCATCCGCCGCGCGACGCTGTCGCTGGCGATGACGCCGGTCCTCTGCGGCTCGTCCTTCAAGAACAAGGGCGTGCAGCCCCTGCTCGACGCGATCATCGCGTACCTCCCCAGCCCGCTGGACGTGCCGCCCGTCGAGGGCCTGGCCGCCGGCAAGGGCGCCGAGGAGGGCGAGGTCATCGTCCGCAACGCCGACGACGGCGAGCCCTTCGCCGCGCTCGCGTTCAAGATCATGGCCGACCCGTTCGTCGGCAAGCTCACCTACTTCCGCGTCTACTCGGGCAAGCTCGAGGCGGGCGCGCGCGTCCTGAACGTCACGACCGGCAAGACCGAGCGGATCGGCCGCATCCTCATGATGCACGCCAACGACCGCGAAGAGGTCCAGGAGGTCTACGCGGGCGACATCGCCGCGGGCGTCGGCATCAAGCAGGTCGTCACCGGCGACACGCTGTGCGCGCCTGACGCGCCGGTGAAGCTCGAGCAGATCGAGTTCCCCGAGCCCGTCATCAAGGTCGCCGTCGAGCCCAAGACCAAGGTCGACCAGGAGAAGATGTCCGTCGCCCTCGGCCGCCTGGCCGAGGAGGACCCCACCTTCCAGGTCGCCACCAACGAGGAGACCGGCCAGACCGAGATCTCCGGCATGGGCGAGCTGCACCTCGAGATCCTCGTCGACCGCATGAAGCGGGAGTACAACGTCGAGGCGAACGTCGGCAAGCCGCAGGTCTCCTACCGCGAGACCATCCGCGGCACCGCCCAGAAGGTCGAGGGTCGCCACGTCAAGCAGACCGGTGGCTCGGGCCAGTTCGGCATCGTCTACATCGACATCGAGCCGGCGCCGGGCGAGGGCTTCGACTTCGTCAGCAAGATCAAGGGTGGCGCCGTTCCCACGGAGTTCATCCCCGCGATCGAGAAGGGCGCGGAAGAGGCCATGGAGACCGGCGTCAAGGCCGGGTACCCGATGGTCGACATTCGCGTCACCCTCGTGGACGGCAAGTACCACGACACGGACTCGTCGGAGATCGCCTTCAAGATCGCGGGCTCGCTCGCGTTCAAGGAGGCGGCGCGCCGCGCGAAGCCGGTGCTGCTGGAGCCGATCTTCGCGGTCGAGGTCGTCACGCCCGAGGAGTTCCTCGGTGACGTGATCGGCGACCTGTCCCGGCGTCGTGGCCGGGTCGAGGGCCAGGACCAGCGCGGCAACGCGCTGGCGGTCACGGCGAAGGTGCCGCTGTCCGAGATGTTCGGCTACTCGACCGACCTGCGTTCCAACACGCAGGGCCGGGCGAACTACACGATGCAGTTCGACGGATACGACGAAGTGCCGCCGAACGTCGCGGAGAAGGTCGTCGCCGAGCGGACCGGCGTGCCGGTTACCGCCTAGGGATTTTCGATAGCGTTCCGCAGTTGCCCCCCAAACAGATTTAGCTAGAGGAGACACACGAAGTGGCCAAGGAGAAGTTCGAGCGCGGGAAGCCCCACGTCAACGTCGGCACGATCGGTCACATCGACCACGGCAAGACGACGCTGACCGCCGCCATCACGAAGGTGCTCGCCGAGACCTACGGCGGTCAGGCGCGCGACTTCGCCGACATCGACAACGCTCCCGAGGAGCGCGAGCGCGGCATCACGATCGCGACCTCGCACGTCGAGTACGAGACGGACAAGCGTCACTACGCGCACGTCGACTGCCCCGGGCACGCCGACTACGTCAAGAACATGATCACGGGCGCCGCCCAGATGGACGGGGCGATCCTCGTCGTCTCGGCCGCCGACGGCCCCATGCCGCAGACGCGCGAGCACATCCTGCTCGCCAAGCAGGTCGGCGTGCCGTACATCGTGGTCTTCCTGAACAAGGCGGACATGGTCGACGACGAGGAGCTCCTGGAGCTCGTCGAGGTCGAGGTCCGTGACCTGCTCTCCGAGTACGACTTCCCGGGCGACGACATCCCGTTCGTCACCGGCTCGGCGCTCAAGGCGCTCGAGGGTGACCCGGAGTACACCGCCAAGATCGTCGAGCTCGCCGAGCAGCTGGACTCCTACATCCCGGAGCCCGAGCGTGACCTCGACAAGCCGTTCCTGATGCCGGTCGAGGACGTCTTCTCGATCACCGGCCGCGGCACCGTCGCGACCGGCCGCATCGAGCAGGGCATCGTCAACACGGGCGACGAGATCGAGATCGTCGGCATCAAGGAGCCGACGAAGACCGTCGTCACCGGTGTCGAGATGTTCCGCAAGATTCTCGACCAGGGCCAGGCCGGCGACAACGTCGGCTGCCTCCTGCGCGGTACCAAGCGCGAGGAGATCGAGCGCGGCCAGGTGCTGTGCAAGCCCGGGTCGATCACGCCGCACACGAAGTTCAAGGCCGAGGTCTACGTCCTGAAGAAGGAGGAGGGCGGCCGTCACACGCCGTTCTTCACGGGCTACCGGCCGCAGTTCTACTTCCGCACGACCGACGTCACGGGTGTCGCGAACCTGCCCGAGGGCGTCGAGATGGTCATGCCGGGCGACAACGTCGCCATGACGATCGAGCTGATTCAGCCGATCGCCATGGACGCCGGCCTGCGATTCGCCATCCGCGAGGGTGGCCGCACGGTCGGCTCGGGCGTCGTCACCGAGATCATCGAGTAGCAGTTCCGTAAGGCCGGCCCGCGCGGAGTCTCGCGCGGGCCGCCTGATCCCAGTACCGATACGAACCAGGAGTTCTTCCTGCCCCTCCCCGAGGGGGAGGTTTCCCACCGCCATGGCCGCCGCCACCCAGAATAAGATCCGCATCCGCCTCAAGGCCTACGACCACTCGGCCATTGAGACGGCGGCGAAGGAGATCGTTGAGACCGCAACGCGCACTGGCGCGACGGTGTCCGGTCCCGTGCCCCTCCCGACGGAGAAGAACGTCTACGCCGTCGTGCGATCCCCCCTTCAAGGACAAGGACTCGCAGGAGCACTTCGAGATCCGCACCCACAAGCGGCTCATCGACATCCACCAGCCGACCCCGAAGACGGTCGACTCGCTGCAGCGCCTGGACCACCTTCCGGCCGGCGTCGACATCGAGATCCGTCTCGCCTCCTAGACCTATGTCCGCCATTCTCGCCAAGAAGCTCGGTATGACCCAGCTGTTCCTCGAAGACGGAACAGTCGAGCGCGTCACCGTGCTGGAGGCCGGGCCCTGCCCGGTCACCGCACTCCGCACGCAGGAGCGCGACGGCTACACCGCCGTGCAGCTCGGCTTCGGTGCCGCCAAGGAAAAGCACCTGACCAAGCCCGAGCTCGGTCACCTCAAGAAGGCCGACGCCCCGCCGGTCCGTCACCTCGTGGAGTTCCGCGACGAGGGCGAGGGCCTGGAGGTCGGCGCCACCGTGACGGTCGAGGCCTTCGAGGTCGGCGACAAGGTCAAGATCGCCGGCACCTCGAAGGGCAAGGGCTTCCAGGGCACGATCAAGCGCCACAACTTCTCGAGCGGTCCCAAGTCCCACGGCTCGCATAACGTGCGCGCCCCGGGCTCCATCGGTGCGTCGGCGTGGCCGGCGCGCGTGATGAAGGGCATCCGCGGCCCGGGTCAGATGGGCAACAAGCGCATCACCCAGAAGGGCCTGGAGGTCGTGCGCATCGACGCCGACCAGAACCTGCTGATCGTCCGAGGCTCCGTGCCCGGCCCGCGCAACGGCGTGGTGGAGGTGCGTACCGATGGCTGATGCTCCCGTCCTGGGCGGCTCGAAGAAGGTCAAGCTCGACGACGCCGTGTTCGGCGTCGCGTTCAACGGCCCGCTCGTCCACGAGTCCGTCCGCGCTGAGCTGAACGCGCGCCGTCAGGGCACGCACGCGACGAAGACCCGCGGCCTCGTCCGCGGCGGTGGCGCCAAGCCGTGGCGCCAGAAGGGCACGGGCCGCGCCCGCGCCGGTTCGTCGCGCTCCCCGGTCTGGATCGGCGGCGGCACCGTCTTCGGTCCCTCGCCGCGCCACTACACCTTCAAGGTCAACCGCAAGGAGCGGATCGCCGCGCTGCGCAGCGCGCTGTCGGTCCACGCCGACCGCGGTTCGATCGCGGTGCTCGACCCGGCCCCGTTCGAGGCCCCGTCGACGAAGCAGGCCAAGGCGCTCCTCGCCGGCTGGCAGGACCTCCCGTCCGTGCTCGTCGTCATCGAGGATCTCGACGCCGACGCGCGGGAGACCGACGCCGGCCGCGCCGCCCTGTCGTTCCGCAACATCGATCGCGTGTCCGTCGCCGAGGCGAGCACCGTGGGCGTCGCCGACATCATCGGCGCCGGCGGTCTGCTCATCACCGAGGCCGCGCTCGAGGCCGTCACCGCCCGTGCCGCGCGTAAGACCAAGAAGGAGGCGACGGCCTGATGGAGCACACCCAGGTCATCATCCGCCCGGTCGTCTCCGAGAAGTCGTACGTGCTCGCGAGTGCCGACCGGTACACGTTCCGGGTGCACCCGGATGCGAACAAGACCCAGATCCGGCAGGCCGTCGAGGCGCTGTTCGAGGTCGACGTGGTCGAGGTTCGCACCATGTCCGTGAAGTCCAAGCCGAAGCGCCGCGGGTACACCTCCGGCCGCACGCGGTCCTGGAAGAAGGCCGTCGTCCAGATCAAGCCCGGCCAGCAGATCCCTGTGTTCCAGGGTCTGCAGGGGCTCGACGGCTAGGGAGTCTGAACGATGGCGATTCGCAAGCCCAAGCCCACCAGTCCCGGTCAGCGTTTCGCGACGTACCCGGACTTCGCTGAGATCACCAAGACCGAGCCGGAGAAGTCGCTCGTCGAGGGTCTCACGAAGTCGGGCGGTCGCAACGCGCGTGGCCGCAAGACGTCCCGCCATCGCGGCGGCGGCGCCAAGCGGCTGTACCGGAAGATCGATTTCAAGCGCACGAAGGACGGCGTCCCCGCCAAGGTCGCCGCGATCGAGTACGACCCGAACCGCACGGCATACATCGCGCTCCTGCACTACGTCGACGGTGCGAAGGCGTACATCCTCGCGCCGGCCCGTCTCGACGTGGGCGCGATGATCGTCTCCGGCCCGGATGCCGACATCAAGGTCGGCAATGCGCTCCCGCTGGCGAACATCCCGACAGGTACCGTCGTGCACAACGTCGAGCTCGAGCCCGGCCGCGGTGGCCAGCTCGGCCGCTCCGCGGGCACGTCGATCCAGCTGATGGCGAAGGATCAGGGCATGGCCACGCTGCGCCTGCCCTCCGGCGAGATGCGCCTGGTCCGGGACAGCTGCCGCGCGACCATCGGCACCATCGGCAACGCCGAGCACCAGAACGTCAAGATCGGCAAGGCCGGCCGCAAGCGTCACATGGGCGTCCGCCCGCAGACGCGCGGTACGGCCATGAACCCGGTCGACCACCCGCACGGCGGCGGCGAGGGCTCCACGACTCCGGGTCGCCACCCGGTCACCCCGTGGGGCGTGCCGACGCTCGGGTACCGCACACGTAAGAAGCACAAGGCGTCCGACCGCTACATCGTGCGCGGCCGCAAGCGAGGGAAGAAGCGATGAGCCGTTCGAGCAAGAAGGGGCCGTGGGTCGAAGAGCGTCTGCTCACCCGCATCGAGGCCCAGAACGCCGCGAACACGAAGACCATGGTGAAGACCTGGTCTCGCGCGTCGACGGTCTTCCCCGAGATGGTGGGCCACACGATCGCCGTGCACGACGGGCGCAAGCACGTCCCCGTGTTCGTCAGCGAGTCGATGGTCGGCCACAAGCTGGGCGAGTTCGCTCCCACCCGTACCTACAAGGGCCACGCCGGCAGCGGCAAGGTCCGCTGAGCTGACTGATGACTGAAGAGCCACAGAACGACGAGGCCCCCGAGACGGAGGCCTCCGGAACCACGGAGGAGACTCCGAAGGCCGAGAAGCCCGCCGCGAAGAAGCCGGCCGCCAAGAAGAAGCCCGCCGCGAAGGCCAAGGCTGACGAGGCGACCGAGGCCGCGGCCGAGGACAAGCCGGCGAAGAAGCCGGCCGCCAAGAAGAAGCCTGCGGCTGCGAAGGCCAAGGCGGAGCCGAAGGCCGAGGCCGCCGAGGAGCCGAAGGCCGAAGAGCCCAAGGCGGAGGAGCCCAAGGAGGAGACTCCGAAGGCCGAGAAGCCGGCGCCCGCCAAGAAGGCGGCCGCGAAGGCCGAGAAGCCCGCCGCCAACGGCGACCGCCCGAAGGTCCGCGCCCACGCGAAGTACGTCCGCACGTCGGCTCGCAAGGCCCGCCTCGTGTGCGATCACATTCGCGGCAAGGACGTCGATGAGGCGCGCGCTATCCTCGCTCATACCCAGCGCGCTGTCGCGCGGGACTGGTCCAAGCTGCTCGAGTCGGCCATCGCCAACGCCGAGCACAACCACGAGCTCGTGGGCGAGGACCTGAAGGTGCTCTCGGTCACCGCAGACGAGGGCCCCACTCTCAAGCGCTTCCAGCCTCGTGCGATGGGTCGCGCCACCAAGATTCGCAAGCGCACCAGCCACCTGACGATCACGCTCACGCCCAAGGACTAAGCAGAACTCATGGGACAGAAGGTTCACCCCGAGGCCATGCGCGTGGGCTACATCCACGACTGGAAGTCGAACTGGTTCAACGAGCGCCAGTTCGCCGACTGGCTCGCGGAAGACGTCGCGATCCGTGACTGGATCATCGGCAAGCTCTCGCACGCCGGCCTCTCCAAGATCACCATCAAGAAGGACTCGGCCGAGGTCGAGGTCAACATCAACACCGCCCGCCCCGGCATCGTGATCGGCAAGTCCGGTTCCGAGGTCGACGCGCTGCGGCGTGACCTCCACGCGATCACCGGCAAGGCGATCAAGGTCAACATCCTCGAGATCAAGCGCCCCGAGCTGGACGCGAACCTCGTCGCTCAGTCGGTCGGCGAGCAGCTCCAGAACCGTGTGGCGTTCCGCCGCGCGATGAAGCGCGCGCTGACCAGCGCGATGCGTTCGGGCGCGAAGGGCTGCAAGATCCAGGTGTCGGGTCGTCTGGGCGGCGCCGAGATGGCGCGCACCGAGATGTACTCCGACGGTCGCGTACCGCTGCACACGCTGCGCGCGGACATCGACTACGGCTTCTACGAGGCCCGCACCACCTTCGGCCGCATCGGCGTGAAGGTCTGGATCAACAAGGGCGAGATCATGCCCGAGGGTTTCTCCGGCGTCGATCTCACCGAGATGGACGCTCCGGCCCCGAACCGCGATCGCGACGATCGCAACCGTGGGCGCGGCGACCGTGACGGACGTGGCCGTGGCCGCGGCGGTCGCGGGCGCGGCGGCCAGGGCGGCGGTCCGGGCGGCCGTGGGCCGGGTGGCCCCGGCGGGCCGGGCGGGCGCGGTGGTGGCGGTCGCGGCGGCGGCGGCGGTCGTGGGCCCGGTGGCCCGGGCGGTCGCGGCGGTCAGGGCGGCGGCGGTCCGCGCGGCGGAGGTGGGCGCTGATGCTCGCTCCGAAGCGCGTCAAGCACCGCAAGCAGCATCGTGGCCGTCGTGCGGGTCTCTCGCGCGGCCAGACCTCGGTGCAGTTCGGCGAGTACGGCATCAAGTCGCTCGACGCCGGCTGGATCACCAACCGTCAGATCGAAGCGGCGCGTATCGCGATGACCCGCAAGATCAAGCGCGGTGGCAAGGTCTGGATCAACGTCTTCCCGGACAAGCCCGTCACGAAGAAGCCCGCCGAGACCCGCATGGGTTCCGGTAAGGGCAACCCGGAGGGCTGGGTCGCGGTCGTCAAGCCGGGCCGCGTCATGTTCGAGCTGGCCGGCGTGCCCGAGCCCCTCGCCCGTGAGGCCATGCGCCTGGCCGGCCACAAGCTGCCGGTCCGGACCAAGTTCGTCACGCGGGAGGATGGACAGTGAGCACCGGCGCTGACCTGCGCGAACTCGACGAGTCCGCGCTGACCAAGAAGATCGCCGAACAGCGCCGCGAGCTGTTCGGTCTCCGTTTCTCCCACGCCACCGGCGAGCTGGAGAACACCGCGGCGCTGCGCTCCGCCAAGCGCGAGCTGGCACGCGCCCTCACGGTCGCCCGTGAGCGCGGCATCACCGTTCCGACGAACCAGAAAAGCTGATGGCTGACGAAGAAACCAACGAGGAGACCACGGAGGAGACCACAGCCCCTGAGGCTGCTGAGTCCTCCGAGGACGCTCCGACGGCCGAGGCTGAGGCTGCAGAGCCCGCCGAGCCCGAAGAGAAGCTCCACCCCAAGGAAGCCCGCAAGCGGGCCCGCTCCCGCGGGGCCGGGCCGGCGAAGCCGTCCCGCACCGCCGAGGAGCGCAACGCGGACCGGCTCGCCGCGCGCAAGGCCAAGGCGGTCGCGCGCAAGCGTCGCCGCGATCAGGAGAAGGCCAAGAAGACCGAGAAGGGCACCCCGACGCCTGCCGCTGAGCGCGTCGAGGGCAACCCGCAGGTGCGCCGCGGGACCGTCGTGTCGGCCAAGCCCGACAAGACGATCACCGTGCGCATCGACACGGCCCGCCGTCACCGCCGCTACGAGAAGATCGTGCGCAGCTCGACGACGCTGCACGCCCATGACGAGACGAACGACGCCAACGAGGGCGACGTCGTGCAGATCGTGGAGTGCCGGCCGCTGTCGCGCCTGAAGCGCTGGAAGCTCGTCGAGGTCCTGGAGCGCGCAAAGTGATCCAGAACGAGACCCGTCTGAAGGTCGCCGACAACACCGGCGCCCGCGAGATCCTCTGCATTCGCGTGCAGGGCGGCAGCAAACGCCGCTACGCGGGTGTGGGCGACATCATCACCGCCACCGTCAAGACCGCCACGCCGCAGGGCACGGTCAAGAAGGGCGAGGTCGTCAAGGCCGTCGTCGTGCGCACGAAGAAGTCGTTCGGCCGCGCCGATGGCACGTACATCGGCTTCGACGAGAACGCCGCGGTCATCATCGACGCGCAGAACAACCCGCGCGGGACCCGCATCTTCGGCCCCGTCGCCCGCGAGCTGCGTGACGCGAACTTCATGAAGATCATCTCGCTCGCTCCGGAGGTGCTCTAGCCATGGCGCTGCGCATCAAGACGGACGACGAGGTGCTCGTGATCTCCGGCAAGGACAAGGGCAAGACCGGCAAGGTCCTGCGTGTCGACGCCGAGAACGATCGCGTCTTCGTCGAAGGCCTGAACATCATCAAGCGCCACCAGAAGGCGCAGCCGGGCAGCACGCAGCTCGGCGGCGTCATCGAGCGCGAGGCGTCGATCCACGTGTCGAACGTCGCGCTGGTGGACCCCAAGACCAAGAAGCCCACGCGCATCGGCGTCGAGGTCCGCGACGGCAAGCGCGTCCGCGTGGCCAAGCGCAGTGGCGAGGTGATCTGAGCATGGCGACCGAACAACAGATTCCGCCGGCCCGGTTGAAGATCCGGTACCACGAGGAGATCAAGCCCAAGCTCATCGAGCGCTTCGGCTACAGCTCCTCGATGCAGGCGCCTGAGCTCGTCAAGGTGACGGTCAACATGGGCGTCGGCGAGGCCAAGCAGGACTCGAAGATGCTCGAAGCTGCCGCTGAGCAGCTCGGTCAGATCACGGGGCAGAAGCCGAACGTCCGCCGTGCCCGCAAGTCCATCGCGGCGTTCAAGCTGCGTGAGGGCATGCCGGTCGGCCTGTCGGTGACCCTGCGCCGCGAGCGCGCCTACGAGTTCCTCGACCGCCTGATGAGCGTCGCGATCCCCCGGATCCGCGACTTCCGCGGGCTGAAGGTCACGTCCTTCGACGGCCGTGGGAACTACTCCATGGGCGTCAAGGAGCAGATCATCTTCCCCGAGATCGACTACGACGCCATCGACCAGGTGCGCGGTCTCGACATCACCATCACGACAACTGCGAAGACCGATGAGGAGGCACGGGCTCTCCTCGAGGAGTTCGGTATGCCGTTCGCCAAGGAGAGCAGCTAGCATGGCCAAGACCTCGCAGTGGGTGCGCCAGCAGCGCCCCGCGAAGTACAAGACCCGCGAGTACACGCGTTGCCGCCGCTGCGGCCGCTCTCGCGCTGTCTACCGGAAGTTCGGCGTCTGCCGCATCTGCCTCCGGGAGCTCGCTCACAACGGCTACATCCCCGGCATGACGAAGTCGTCCTGGTAAGGACGGACCCGTTACCACCATGAGTTCCACTACTGATCCCATCGCCGACTTCCTGACCCGGATCCGCAACGCGATCCAGGCGGCCCACGAGACCGTCGAGATCCCGGCTTCCAAGTTGAAGACCGAGTGCGCGCGCATCCTGAAGGAAGAGGGCTACATCAAGGCCTACGAGGTCGAGGCGCCCACCGCCGACCACCCCGGCGAGGTGCTGCGCGTCTCGCTGAAGTACACGTCTGACCGCCGCTCGGCGATCAACGGTCTGCGCCGCGTCTCGCGCCCGGGCCGTCGTTCGTACGCAGGCGCCAAGGACCTTCCGAAGGTCCAGGGCGGCATGGGCACCGTCATCGTCTCGACGTCCAAGGGCGTCCTCACCGGTCACGCCGCGCGCCAGCAGGGCGTCGGCGGCGAGATCGTGGCGGAGGTCTGGTAGCGCCATGTCCCGCATCGGCCGCAAGCCCATTCCCGTCCCCGACGGCGTCACCATCACGATCGAGCCCGAGCTCGTCACCGTGAAGGGCCCGAAGGGTGAGCTCTCCGAGCGCATCAACCGTGACATCACGGTGGCGCAGGACGAGGGCACGCTGACCGTGTCGCGCCCGACCGACCGCGGCGAGCACCGCGCCCTGCACGGGCTCACCCGCTCGCTCGTGGCCAACATGGTCGAGGGCGTCACGAACGGCTATCAGAAGTCGCTCGACATCCAGGGCGTCGGCTACCGCGCCGCGCTCAAGGGCAAGAACCTGGAGCTCGCGCTCGGCTACAGCCACCCCGTGCCCATCGAGGCGCCGGACGGCATCGAGTTCGAGGTGCCCCAGCCGACGAAGGTCATCGTCAAGGGGATCTCCAAGCAGCAGGTCGGCGAGATCGCCGCCATCATCCGCAAGCAGCGTCCGCCGGAGCCCTACAAGGGCAAGGGCATCCGCTACGAGGGCGAGTACGTCGCCAGGAAGGTGGGCAAGCGCGCATGAGCGTCAAGACCCCCCAGGCGCGTCGCCTCAAGCGCCGCCGCCGTGTGCGCGCGAAGGTCATCGGGACCGCCGCGCGCCCCCGCATCTCCGTCTTCAAGTCCAACCGGGGCATCTCCGCCCAGCTCATCGACGACGAGGCCGGCCGCACGCTGGCGTCGGTCCAGTGGACCGAGGCCGACCTGCGCGACCTCAAGCCCGCCGATGCTGCCGGCAAGAGCGGCCAGCTGCTCGCCGAGCGGGCCAAGGCGGCCGGCATCGAGCGCGCGGTCTTCGACCGTGGCGGCTACCAGTACCACGGGCGCGTGAAGGCCTTCGCCGAAGGCGTCCGCGAGGGAGGGCTCGCCGTATGAGCATCGAGGAACACATCGACCGGGCCGTCAGCCCGGCGGGCTACGACCTGCAGGAGCGCGTCGTCGAGATCAACCGCGTCGCGAAGGTCGTCAAGGGCGGCCGTCGCTTCTCCTTCACTGCGCTGGTCGTGGTGGGGGGATGAGGAGAGCGTCGTCGGTGTCGGCTACGGCAAGGCCAACGAGGTCCCGCTCGCCATCCAGAAGGGCGTCGACCAGGCCAAGAAGAACCTCTTCAAGGTCCCGCGTCACAACTCGACGATCACGCACCAGACGCTCGGCGTGTTCGGCTCGGGCCGCGTCCTGCTCAAGCCGGCCTCGCCCGGTACCGGCGTCATCGCCGGCGGCGGTGTGCGCGCGGTGCTGGAGCTCGCCGGCATCCACGACATCCTGAGCAAGTCGCTCGGCTCGCAGAACCCGATCAACCTCGTCAAGGCGACGGTTGCGGGCCTGCAGAGCCTGCGCAAGCCGGAAGAGGTCGCGGAGCTCCGCGGCCTGTCGGTCAACCGCGTGCTGGGTATTGCCGCCACCGAGGAGACGGTCAACGAGACCATCTCCGCCGACGGTGAGGCCCCGGCTGAGGCGGCTGCGGAGGAGACCACGGAGGCCACGGCATGAGCGCGCTGAAGGTCACCCAGATCAAGTCGAAGAACGGCGCGAACCACGCGCAGCGCGAGTCGCTGCGCACGCTGGGGCTGCGCAAGATCGGCCACACGGTCGAGGTCAACGACACGCCTGCGTCGCGGGGCGTCCTGCACCGCGTGCGCCATCTCGTGAAGGTCGACGATGAGTCCTGAGAAGAAGAACGACGACGAGCAGCCCCGTATCGGGCTGAACACGCTCGCGCCCGCTCCGGGCAGCCGCAAGCCGCGCAAGCGCGTCGGCCGCGGCGAGGGCTCGGGGCTCGGCAAGACGTCCGGCCGCGGCCAGAAGGGCTACGGCTCGCGCTCCGGCGCGAAGGACCGCGCCCGCTTCGAGGGTGGCCAGATGCCCATCCACATGCGCATGCGCAAGCTGCGTGGCCCGACGAAGAAGATGTCCATGCCGTTCGAGCCGTTCCGCACGCACACCCAGCCGGTGAACGTGCAGGATCTCGAGGCGCGCTTCGAGTCCGGGGCCGAGGTCACGGTCGAGGCGCTCGTCGCGGCCGGCCTGGGTACCCGCAAGGGCGTCCCGATCAAGATCCTCGCCAAGGGCGAGATCACGAAGCCGCTGACGGTTCACGCACACAAGTTCAGCGCGAGCGCCCGTGAGGCGATCGAGGGTGCCGGTGGCACCGTCGTCGTCGTCGAGTAGGAGCGTCCGCATCACGTCGTAGCCGTTCCCGAGGGCCCCGTCTACCAGCGGGGTCCTCGCGTTTGTCTCACCTGTCCCTGTCCCACGGCGCCTCGCGGCGCCACTCGGTTACCCTTCGACTTCCCCATGATCGCGACGATCCTCAGCGCCTTCACCGTGAAGGACATCCGCAAGAAGCTGCTCTTCACGGCGGCCATGCTTGCGCTCTACCGACTCGGTGCCCACATCCCGGTGCCGGGCGTCAACACGGCGGCCGTGGAGTCCGTCCAGGAGCAGTTCGGCGGCGGTGGCGTCCTGAACTTCCTGAACACGTTCAGCGGCGGCGGCCTGAGCCGGATCGCCCTGTTCGCGCTCGGGATCATGCCCTACATCACGGCGTCGATCATCCTGCAGCTGCTGACCGTCGTGGTGCCCTCGCTGGAGAAGCTCCAGAAGGAGGGCGAGGTCGGCCAGCAGAAGATCACGCAGTACACGCGCTACCTCACCGTCGGACTCGCGTTCGGCCAGGCCATCGGCTACGTCTTCCTGTTCCGGTCGTTCACCGCGTCCGCCGGTCAGCCGCTGATCGAGGACTTCAACCCGTTCACGGTGTTCGTGATCGTCACGTGCCTCACGGCGGGCTGCGTGCTCGTCATGTGGCTCGGTGAGCTCATCACGCAGCGCGGGATCGGCAACGGCATCTCGCTGATGATCTTCGCGTCCATCGTCTCCGGCCTGCCGAACGGCGTGCAGGCGTGGTGGACGAGCCCGGACCCGGTCTTCAAGGTGATGATGCCGTTCCTCGGCCTCGCGGTGATCGCGGCGATCGTGTTCGTCCAGGAAGGCCAGCGCCGGATCCCGATCCAGTACGCCAAGCGGGTCATCGGCAAGCGCATGACGGGCGGCGGGCAGACGTACCTGCCGCTGCGCGTGAACATGGCCGGCGTCATCCCGGTCATCTTCGCTGCGTCGATCATGGCCTTCCCGCCGACCATCGGGCAGCTCACGCAGGCGCAGTGGGGTCAGGACCTCGCGGCGTTCTTCTCACCGAGCGGCGCCGCCTACCTCGTCGGCGAGACGGTCTTCATCATCCTCTTCACGTACTTCTACACCGCGGTCACGTTCAATCCCGTGGACCAGGCGGACAACCTGAAGAAGTACGGCGGCTTCATCCCCGGCGTCAGACCGGGACGGCCGACCGCCGAGTTCCTCGACCGCATTCTCGCCCGCCTGACGTTCCCGGGCGCGCTCTACCTCGCGGCGGTCGCGGCGATGCCGACGCTGCTCATCAACCAGACGGCCGCGAACTTCTACTTCGGCGGCACGTCGCTGCTCATCGTCATCGGCGTCGCGCTCGACACGATGAAGCAGCTCGAAGCGCAGCTCATGATGCGCAACTACGAGGGTTTCCTGAAATAGCCCGGGTGGCGCTCTCGCCACGCACCTGCAACGCTTGGTCGTCTAATGTCCGGCCGATTCCACCGCCAAGAGGCCGCGACCCCCGGTCGCACCCTCACCACTGTGTCTGAACTCAATCTCATCCTCCTCGGCCCGCCGGGCGCCGGCAAGGGCACCCAGGCAGAGCGCCTGACCGAAGACTTCAACCTGCCCTACTTCGCCACGGGGAACATCCTGCGTGCCGCGGTGGAGGAGGGGACGGAGCTCGGGCGCAAGGCCAAGGAGTACATGGACAAGGGTGAGCTCGTCCCCGACGACGTGATCATCGGGGTCATCCTCGAGCGCGTGCAGGGCGACGATGCCCGCGACGGCTTCCTGCTCGACGGGTTCCCGCGCACGATCCCGCAGGCCGAGGCGCTCGACCAGGCGCTCTCCGACCTCGACCGCGCGCTGACCGCCGTGCTCCTCGTCGACGTGCCCGACGAGGAGGTCATCCGCCGCCTCTCCGGTCGCCGGGTGAGCGTCAAGACCGGCCGCGTCTACCACGTCGAGTTCGACCCGCCGAAGCACGAGGACCGGTGCGACGTCGACGGCTCGCGGCTCATCCAGCGCGACGACGACAAGCCGGAGACCATCAAGAACCGCCTCGAGGTCTACCACTCGACGACGGAGCCGCTCGTCGGCTACTACGACGAGCGCGACCTGCTGCGCCGCTTCGACGGCACGCGCAACCCGACCGAGGTCCACGACCACATCCGGGCGACGGTCGCGACGCTCCGCCTCGAAGACGAGCTGTGATCGTCAAGAAGTCCCCCGAAGAGATCGACAAGATGGCGGCAGCGGGGGACATCCTCATCCGCTGTCTCAAGCTCATCGAGAGCAAGATCCGCCCGGGTGTCACGACCGAGCAGCTCGATGAGGCCGCGGAGAAGTTCATCCGGTCGCAGGGCGCCACCCCGGCGTTCAAGGGCTACCGGGGATTCCCGGGCTCGCTGTGCACGTCACCGAACTCCATGGTGGTCCATGGGATCCCCGGCCCGTACGAGCTCGAGCGCGGCGACGTCATCAGCGTCGACTGCGGCGTCATCCTGGACGGCTGGGTCGCCGATGCGGCCAAGACCTATCCGGTGGGGCCGATCACCCCGCTCGCCCAGAAGCTGCTCGACGTGACGAAGGAGTCGCTGTTCAAGGCCGTCGAGCAATGCCGCCCGGGGAACCGCCTCGGCGACGTCTCGCATGCGGTGCAGGCGCACGTGGAGGCGGAGGGGCTGTCGATCGTCCGGTCGCTCGTCGGTCACGGCATCGGCCGGGACATGCACGAGGACCCGCAGATCCCGAACTACGGCGACCCCGGCAAGGGCCCGGTCCTCGAGGAGGGCATGGTCTTCGCGATCGAGCCGATGGTCACGGCGGGACGTCATCAGGTCCGGATGGGCGACGACCACTGGGCGATCTACTCGCAGGACGGTTCGCTCGCCGCGCACTTCGAGTTCACCGTGGCGGTCACCGCCGACGGGCCCAGGGTGCTGACACCCTGGTACGAGCTCGACGCGTAGCGTCTACGGCGCGGGGAGCGCGGCAGGGTCCGGCACCGGCGTGACCGGCGCCGGTGGCGCGGCGCTGGGCTCGGCGGGCTGCGGCTCGGGTGCGACGGGCTCGGCCGGCGGTGCCGCGGGCGCGGGAGCAGGCGCGGGCGGCTCGGGGGGCCGGCGCTGGCGCGGGGGCCGGTTCCGGGGCCGGTGCCGGCGCGGCCGGCTGCGTGTCCTGCGGTGCCTCCGCAGGCGGAGCGGGCGTCTCGACGGGCTCGGGTGCGGGATCTGTGGTCACGGGGACGCTCGACGCGACGGGCTCGGTCGAGGTCTCGGCCGCGGAGCCGTCCTCGGGGGTGTCGCTCGCGGGCACGGCCGGGGGCTCGGTCGCCGCCGGCTCCGGCGGGGCCGGGGCGGGCTCAGGCACCGGCTCGGGATCGGGCGTGACACTGACCTCGACGGTCACGGTGGGGGCCTCGGTGCCCTCCTCGGCGGGCGCGGCGGGGGCGACCGCGCTGCCCTCCGACGAGGTCGTTCCGCCGAGGTCGAGGAGCAGTTCGCTCGTCGCGGGCTCGGAGGGGCCCGGGTCGGCGGGCGTCTCCTCGTCGTCGTCATCGTCGCCCGGCGTGACGGGGACCGAGATGTCGAGCACGTTGCTCGAGCCTGAATCGCCTCCCTCGGTGTGCGTCGTCTCGCCGCCGGTCGTGTCCTCCACGACGGCGATGCGGACCCGCAGCTTCGGGTCGCTGTCCGCCTCTCCGGTCACGACGTCGAGCGACACCTTCACCGCCTGGCCCTCCTTCGTGCTCGCGGCGGACGGCTTCAGTGCGATCGTGACGGTCGAGGCCGGCGCGTTCGGGCCGGGGTCGATCGAGACGCGCACGCGGATCTGGTCGGCCGTGCGGTCGACGCCCACGACGCGCAGGGTGAAGCGCCGGGGCGCGCCTTCAGGGGCCGCCGGCGCGGTCGGGAGGTCGACGACCGTCGTTCCGGGCGCGCCGAGCGCGGGCCCGATCGGCGGCTCACCGGGCCGTGCGGCGACGCCGCTGCCGCCGCCGGCAAGCCCGTCGTCCTCACGCGCGAGCACGTCGCCGGGGCCGGTGGCGCTGGTCTCGCGGACGTCGTCGCCCGCGGGGGCTGCAGCGGGGAGGCTCGGGCGCGCTCCCGGGAGCGTGACGGCGGGGACGGCGACGCCGGGGACCGTCGCCGCGACGAAGGTGGGTGTGGCAGAGGCGTCGTCACCCGCGCTCACACCGGGCAGCACGAGGGGCGCGCGCTCGCGCATCGCGGGGGAAAGGGTCACGGTCTCGGACCCGGCGGAGAGGCTCCGCCCCGTCGACTGCGGACCCTGCAGCAGGGGGCCGACCACAGAACCCATGGCGAACACCGCGGCGCAGGTCGTCGCACAGCCGATGAGGGGAGCCACGATGTGGCTCGGCAGCGACATACTGACCTCATACATATCGGCTTTTCGCCCTCATGACTTGATGGGTCAGCGAATGTCCGGCATGTCGGGGGATCTGCGCGCGGACCGTGCTAAGCTCCTTCGTCGCGCTTGTCGCGGACCCTGCGGTCCTGCGCGCGCTGCCTCCCCTCCTCTCCGAAAGGCCCCTGTGAAGGTACGACCGTCGGTCAAGCCGATGTGCGAGAAGTGCAAGATCATCCGCCGCCATGGCGCGGTGCTGGTCATCTGCAGCAACCCCCGTCACAAGCAGCGGCAGGGGTAGCGCAATGGCACGTATCGCCGGCATCAACATTCCGCTGAACAAGCGCGCAGAGATCGGGCTGACGTACATCTACGGCATCGGTCGCTCCACGGCCAACGAGATCCTCGTGAAGACCGGCGTCGAGCCCGATCGCAAGGTCCGCGACCTCACCGAAGAGGAAGTCTCCAAGCTTCGCGACGCCGTCGACGAGCTCACCGTCGAGGGTGATCTGCGGCGCGAGCGTTCGCAGAACATCAAGCGCCTGATGGAGATCGGCAGCTACCGCGGTCTGCGTCACCGCCGCGGTCTTCCCGTCCGCGGGCAGAAGACGAAGACGAACGCGCGTACGCGCAAGGGTCCGAAGCGCATGAGCGTCGCGGGCAAGAAGAAGGCCGGAAAGAAGTAAGGAACCGAGAACCTAGATGCCCGCTCCCAAGCGCCCGTCGCGCGGCCGCCGCAAGCCGAAGAAGAACATTCCGGTCGGCCAGGCCCACATCAAGACCAGCTTCAACAACACGATCGTCTCGCTGACCGACCGCGAGGGGAACGTCATCGCGTGGGAGTCCGCCGGCGGCGCCGGTTTCAAGGGCTCGCGCAAGTCGACGCCCTTCGCCGCGCAGGTCACCGCCGACGCCGCCGCCCGCAAGGGCATCGAGCAGGGGCTCCAGAAGGTCGACGTCTTCGTGAAGGGCCCGGGTTCGGGCCGCGAGACGGCGATCCGCTCCCTGCAGGCCGCGGGCCTCGAGGTCACCAGCGTGAAGGACGTCACCCCGCAAGCCCACAACGGCTGCCGCCCCCGCAAGCGGCGCCGCGTCTAGGACCGAACTGATGGCCCGTAACACGTCTCCCGCCTGCAAGCAGTGCCGCCGCGAAGGCCAGAAGCTCTTCCTGAAGGGCGAGCGCTGCCTGACCGACAAGTGCGGCGTCGAGCGCCGCGCGTACCCGCCGGGCGACCACGGCCGTGGTCGCCAGAAGCAGAGCGAGTACCGCGTGCAGCTGCGCGAGAAGCAGAAGGCCCGCCGCTACTACGGCGTCCTGGAGAAGCAGTTCCGCATCTACTACGACAAGGCGTCGCGCCAGGAGGGCATCACGGGTGAGAACCTCCTCGCGCTGCTCGAGTCCCGCCTGGACAACGTGCTCGTCCGCCTTGGCTTCGCCGCGTCGCGCCGCCAGTCCCGGCAGCTCATCCGGCACGGCCACTGGCAGGTCAACGGCCGCCGGGTCGACATCCCGAGCTACCAGGTGCGCGAGGGCGACATCATCTCGGTGAAGGCGAACACGCCCGCCGAGCCGCTCATCCGTGACGCCACGGAGCTCACCGCGCAGGTCCCGGCCTGGCTGCAGGCCGACCACGACGCGCTCACCGCCAAGGTGCTGCGCAAGCCGGATCGCCGCGAGATCGCCGCGCCGGTTCAGGAGCAGCTCATCGTCGAGCTGTACTCCAAGTAGCACCCGCTTCCCCCAAAGCAGCGCCGGCGCGGCTCCCGCCCTCCGCGCCAGAGCGCCCCCGAATCCCACGACACCAGGACCTTTGATGCTCGACTTCCAGATCCCCCGGATCACCAGCGAAACCGTCGAGGAGAACCGCGGCTCGTTCGTCATCGAGCCCCTCGACCGTGGCTTCGGCTACACGTTCGGGAACTCCCTGCGCCGCGTGCTGCTCTCCTCGCTGGCCGGCGCCGCGGTCACGAGCGTCCGGATCGAGGGTGTCGCGCACGAGTTCTCCACGATCAAGGGCGTCACCGAGGACGTCACGGACATCGTCCTGAACCTCAAGGGCATCGTCTGCCGCATGCACTCGGACGCCACCGAGATCGAGGCGCCGCTCGTCGTGACGGGCCCGGGTGAGATCACCGCGAAGGACATCGACCTGCCCGCGGGCGTCGAGATCCTCAACCCGGACGTCCACATCGCGACGATCGAGAAGAAGACGAAGCTCGAGCTCTACCTGACGATCGGCCGTGGCCGCGGCTACCGCCCGGCGGAGGAGAACAAGTCGCCGGACCAGCCGATCGGCGTCATCCCGATCGACTCGATCTTCTCGCCGGTCAAGCGCGTCGCCTACGCCGTCGAGCAGGCCCGCGTCGGTCAGAAGACGGACTTCGACAAGCTCACGCTCGACATCGAGACCGACTCGTCGATCGACCCGCAGAGCGCGCTGCGCGAGGCGGCCGAGATCCTCATCCAGCAGCTGGCGATCTTCACCGACGCCGACCGCATCGAGGAGCTCCGCGCCGGCCCGGCCGGCGCTCTCGAGGGTGCGAACGGCGCGGCCGCTGCCGGCGGTGCCGCGGCGGCCGGTGCGGCGGGCCCGATGCACGACATCCTCATCGAGGAGCTCGAGCTGGGCGTGCGTTCCTACAACTGCCTCAAGCGGGCGGGCATCCAGACCGTGGGCGACCTCATCAGCAAGTCCGAGGGCGAGCTCAACGCGATCCCGAACTTCGGCAAGAAGTCGATCGACGAGGTCATCGAGACGCTCCACGCCCGCGGCCTGAACCTCCGAGACGACTGATGCGCCACCAGAAGACACGTCACAAGCTCAGCCGCGACAGCGCGCACCGCAAGGCGCTGCTGCGCAACCTCTGCAAGGAGGTCATCGAGCACGAGCGCATCCAGACCAGCGAGGCGAAGGCCAAGGCCGTCAAGCCCGAGGTCGAGAAGCTCATCACGCTCGCCAAGCGCGGCGACCTGCACGCCCGCCGTCAGGCGCTGTCCGCGCTTGGCCAGGACAAGTTCGCCGTCCACAAGCTGTTCGACGAGATCGCTCCGCGTTACGCCGAGCGTCCGGGTGGCTACACCAGGATCCTGAAGCTCGGCCCGCGCCGCAGCGACTCGACGGAGATGGTCTTCATCGAGCTCGTGTAGTCCTGCGGCCTGCGGCCTTGGATTCCATTGGGAGAACTCGCTGACGCTCCTTCTCCCGGCGTTTGTTGTTGTGACGGCCGTCCCTCGGGGCGGCCGTTGTCGTTCTCCTGCTTGACTGCACGCGCCATGCATTCCCGGCTCCTCCTCGAGTACGACGGCGCGGCGTTCAACGGCTGGGCGGTTCAGCCCGCGCATCGGACGGTCCAGGGCGAACTCGAACGAGCGCTCGCGACGATCCTGCGGGAGGACGCGGTGCCCGTCACCGTCGCCGGGCGGACGGACCGCGGCGTGCACGCCTGGGGGCAGGTCTGCTCCTACGCGCACGAGGCGGTCGATCCCGTCCGCCTCAACGCGCTGCTGCCCGACGACGTCGCCGTCCTCGACAGCCGTCCGGCGCCGGGGTTCGACGCGCGGGGTGACGCGATCTCGCGGACCTACTGCTACCGGATCGTCAACCGCCGGGCGCGGTCGGTGTGGATGCGCGACCGCGCGCTGTGGTGGCTCCGGCCGCTCGACCGCGAGGCGCTGCACGCGTGCGCCGCCGCGTTGGCCGGCACCCACGACTTCACGGCGTTCACGCCGACGCAGACCGAGCACGTGCGGTTCGAGCGCGACGTGTTCTCCGCCGAGTGGCGCGAGGACGGCGACCTGCTCGAGTTCTGGATCACGGCCGACACCTTCATGCGCCACATGAATCGCGTCCTGGTCGGCACGATGCTCCAGGTCGCGTCGGGGCACCGGTCGGTCGAGGACTTCACCGCGCTGCTCACGGGCGCCCCGCGCAGCGCCGCCGGACCGACGGCGGCGCCGCATGGGCTCGCGTTGGCGAGTGTGGCGTATCCCGGGGAGTGAGCGGCCGCGGGAACCGCCCGTCGTCAGCGCCGTCCGCGCGACACGTAGATGGTGACCTTGGCGGTCGTCTTGACGCGCGCGCCGGCCTTCTTGGAGAGCTTGACCACCCGGCCCCTGCGGACCGTTCGCGACTTCACCCTGACGGTCCTGCTCGCGCACTTCGCCTGCTTCAGCTTTGACCGCGCCGTGCTGAGCTTCGTCCCCCGCTTGATGCTCGGGACCTTGCAGGTCTTCGCACGGGTCGAGCCGCCCCCTCCGGGGGGCGTGGGGCCGCCGGCATCTCCGCGCTCGACGGTCTCGCAGTTCGCGACGGTGTCGCTCGCGTCGACAACCGCGGGGTCCGTCCCGACGCCGCAGTCGATGGAGTCAGCCTCGCCGTCCCGGGCGAGGACGGTGTCGTTGCCGACGGGCGCATTGCAGACGAAGAAGTCGCAGCCGCCGCTGGCGTCGGCGTTGATCGTGTCGCGGCCGGGGCCGCCGGTGATGGTGTCGTTGCCGTAGCCGCCCTCGAGGCTGTCGTCGCCGGCGCCACCGTCGATCTCGTCTGCGCCGTGCGCCGACTTCAGGCGGTCGGCCTTCGGGCTTCCGACGAGCTTGGACGGCACGGCGCCCGCGTTTGAGGGAATCTCGAAGTCGGCGGCCTCGGAACCTGCGATCAGCGTGGCGCTGCTGTTGATCTTGATCTGCTCGAGGCCGGTGACGTTGTCGCCCTCGCCGGGGCGCCCGTCGTTGGCGGCGCCGTCCAGGCTCACGGTGATCATCGGTGTCGCCGGGCCGCTGCTGTTGTTCGACCAGGAGCCGACGCCGGCGCGGTCGGTGCCCGGTCCGCCGTCGATGACGTCGGGCGACGCGGAGGTGAACCCGTCGCCGGAGACCTCGTCGTCGCCTTCCCCGCCGAGGACCGTGTCGGGACCGCCCCCGCCGGTGACGCTGTCATTGCCGGGCCCGCCGTCGAGCGTGCTGGCCCCCGTGTGGCCGGTGATCTTGTCATCGCCGGTGCCGCCGAGGATCGTGATGGCGACCGCCGGCATCGTCAGCTCGATGCCGAGGGTGTCGTTGCCGTCGCCGCCCTCGACTCGCACCGGGCCGGGCTGGCAGTGCGCGTGGTTGTCCCACATGCTCGTCGTGCAGCCGGCCGGCGCGCTGGGCCCCATGCCGCTGAACTCGATCCGGCCGTCGTCGTCGCCGCGCAGGCTGATCGCATCGGGGCCGGGGTCGCCTCGCAGGACGTACGTGTCGCCTTCAACGGTCAGGCTCACCGCCGACGCGGCGGAGGGAGCGATCACGCAGGCGAGGAGGGCGATGGGAAGGATGCAGAGTCGTCGCATCCTTCCATCGTGCGTGGGCGCCGCCGCGTCCACGACGCGCGAACGGTGTCGGCGGTCGCACCGTTTGGTGCGGTCCTACGAGGTGCGCGGCACGTACCGGTGGTGCAGGATCAGCGGATTGCCGTCGGGGTCGGCGAAGAACGCCTGGTGGCAGACACCGGAGTCCACGATGTCGCCGGTGAACACAACGCCCTTGCGCTCCAGCGCGGCGCGGGCCTCGGCGACATCGTCGACGCGAAACGCGATCGGGCCGCTCGGGCCGCAGGCCGGGCCGCCGAAGAACTCGAGGTCCATCACCGCGAGGGTGAGGTCACCCGTTTCGAACTCTGCGCCGGGATGGTCGCCGTACCGGATGCCGGGGGTCAGTTCGAGGGTGTCGCCGTAGAACGTGACGGCGCGCGCGAAGTCCTTCGTGGGGACGACGACGAAGTCGGTGCCGGTGATCATGTCGGTTCCGACTCGTCTTCGTGCCGAAACTCATCGGCCGGGCGCTGCCGCCCAGGGCGCGCCGTACACTGGCCCGCGGGTCATGCGCGTATTGCTCACCAACGATGACGGCATCGAGGCCGAAGGCCTGCAGGTGCTGCGACGGTCCCTCGCCGCGGTGCCCGGGATCGATCTGCAGACGATCGCCCCGGACGGGAACCGCTCGGCGATCGGCCGCGGCATCACCACCCGCCGGCCGCTCATGGTCGGAGAGGTCGCGTTCGACGACGGCACGGTCGGCTACGCCACCGACGGAACGCCCGTGGACTGTGTGCGGCTGGCCAAGCTCGGGCTCGTGCCCGACTGGGAGCCGCAGCTCGTCGTGGCGGGCATCAACCACGGGGCGAACCTCGGGGACGACATCACGTACTCCGGTACCGTCGCCGCGGCGCTTGAGGGGGTCCTCCTCGGCCTGCCGGCGATCGCGATCTCGCAGCAGTCTGCCGCGCGCGAAATGGACTTCCGCCTGGGCGACCGGTTCGACTTTGACGAGGGCGCGCGGTTCTGCGCGCGGCTCGTCGAGGAGCTCGATCACATCCCGCTGCCCGGCGGCACGCTGCTGAACGTCAACGTCCCGGCGGGCGACGCGCTGGGTGTCGTCGCGGCACGGCTGGGCAAGCGCATCTACCGCGACGAGCTGAAGTTCACCGGTGAGGAAGAGGGGGGTCGGCGCAAGTACTGGATCTACGGCGACGATCCCGGCTACCAGGAGATCGAGGGCACCGACCTCGCCGCGGTGGCCGCAGGGTACGTCGCGGTCACGCCGATTCACCTCGATCTCACGTACGAGGCCGGCCTGCAGGATCTCTCCGAGCACGACTTCCAGCGGCTGCTCGAGCCGGCCGCCCGGGAGGTCGAGTGACGGTGGATCTCGCGGCGCGGGCTGAGGAGCTGCGCCGCCACATCGCCTACCACAACCAGCGGTACTACGTCTTCGACGACCCGGAGATCGGCGACGACGACTACGACGCGCTCCTCGACGAGCTGCGCGCCATCGAGCGCGACCACCCCGAGCTCGTCACCCCCGATTCGCCGACCCAGCGCGTGGGCGCCGAGCCGGTCAGCGCGTTGGAGAAGGTCACCCATGCGCTGCCGATGTTGTCGCTGGCCAACGCGCGGTCGGCCGACGAGCTGCGCGCGTGGGTGGACCGCATGCGCAACCACCTCGCGCGCGAGGGGATCGAGGATCCCGAGTTCGCGTACGTGTGCGAACCGAAGGTCGACGGTCTGGCGATCTCCCTGCGCTATGAGGACGGCGTGTTCGTCCGCGGCGCGACGCGCGGCAACGGTGAGGTCGGCGAGGACGTCACGCACAATCTCCGCACGATTCCCTCGATTCCGCTGCGCATCGACGGGGCTCCGCCCGTGCTCGAGGTGCGCGGCGAGGTGTACATGTCGCTGCCGGACTTCCAGGCGCTGAACGAGCGCCGCGCCGAGCAGGGTCTCTCGACGTTCATGAATCCGCGCAACAGCGCGGCGGGCACCATCCGCCAGCTCGACCCCAAACTCGCGGCCGAGCGGCCGCTGTCGCTGTGGGCCTACGGCCTCGGCGTCATCGACGGGCTGCGCTTCGAGCGTCACAGCGAGGGTCTGGACTGGCTGCGCGACCACGGGTTCCCGGTCAACAAGGACATCGTGCGCCTCGAGTCCGCCGAGGACGTCGTCGCGCAGTGCCTGGACTGGCAGGAGCGCCGCGGCTCGCTGGAGTTCGAGATCGACGGCGTGGTCGTGAAGGTCGACGACCTGGAGCTGCAGCGGCGCCTGGGCGTGGTCGGCCGCGACCCGCGCTGGGCGATCGCGTGGAAGTTCCCGCCGACCACCAAGGTCACGACCCTGCTGAGCGTGGAGTGGAACGTCGGCAAGTTCGGGGACCTGCGCCCGTTCGCGGTCCTCGAGCCGGTGCAGGTCGGCGGCGTCACCGTGAAGCTTGCGACGCTGCACAACGAGGAGGACATCGAGCGCAAGGACCTGCGTGTCGGCGAGGAGGTCATCGTGCTTCGAGCCGGTGACGTCATCCCGCAGGTGGTCTCGCCCGCGCCGCACGTCGCCGAGCAGGCCGACCGCCCCCCGATCCCCCGCCCGCCGGAGTTCTGCCCGCGTTGTGGCACGCCGACCGAGAAGCGGCCCGACCACATCTACACGATGTGCCCGAACCGGGTGTGCCCCGGGCGCTCCTGGCAGCTGCTCAAGCACTTCGTCTCGCGCGGCGCCATGGACATCGACGGGCTGGGCGAGAAGCAGGTCGCGCAGCTCATGGATGTCGGGCTGGTGAAGACCGCCGCGGACTTCTACAGGCTGACCGCCGAGCAGCTCGTCGAACTGGAGGGCTACGCGGAGATCAGCGCGCAACGGGTGGTCGACGCGATCGCCGCCTCGAAGGCACGGCCGTTCGGGCGGGTGCTGTTCGCCATCGGCATCGAGGAGGTCGGCGAGGTCACCGGGCGCAATCTCGCGCAGCAGTTCCGCACGATCGACGCGCTCATGTCGGCGACGCCCGAGCAGGTGGCCGAGACGCCGGGTGTCGGCGAGAAGATGGCCCACACGATCCTGGCCCAGCTCAACGACGAGCACATGGCCGCGCTCATCGCCGATCTGCGCGGGCAGGGCATCCAGTTCGAGCTCGAGGGTCCGCCGCCGGGCGAGGGGCATCTTGCGGGCAAGACGTTCGTCTTGACGGGCACGCTGCCCGACCTCACGCGGGAGGAGGCCACCGAGCGCATCCTCGCGGCGGGCGGCCGGGTGACGTCGAGCGTCTCGAAGAAGACCGACTTCGTCGTGGCCGGAGACTCTCCCGGGTCGAAGCTCGCGAAGGCCGAGCGGCTCGAGGTGCCGGTTCTCGACGAGCCGGCACTGCTCGAGCTGCTCGACGGCGACGCGGCCTAGGACCTCTTCGGGCGCTTGCGCTTCGGCTTCGGCTTCGGCTTCGTGATGGTGAACCGCTTGGTCTGCTCGTCCGAGGTGTTGCCCGCGGCGTCGACGGCGACGGCGGTCACCTCGTAGCGGCCCGGCTTGCGGTTCAGCCGCACGACGTTCGGCCCGGCGTCGCGCTCGACCTTGATGACGGCGAGTTCCTTGGCTTCGGCCCGCTCGGTCGCCGGCCGGCTGATGACGAGGGCGACCTCCGCGGGCTCCGAGAGCCGGAAGCGAATGGCACGCGCCTTCGACGTGCGCGAGAGCTTTCTGACGGTCAGGCCGCGGATGACGGGCGCCTCGAAGTCCTCGGAGAACGCGACGTTCCCCTCCGACGACTCTGGGAACGGCTCGCCGCCGGAGAAATCCGGCACCGGCTGGTCCGCGGGGAACGGGACGTCCGGCGTGGCCGGCGGAGCGGGCGGCGGGGGCGGAGCAGCCTCGACCTCGTACGCCCCGATGTCGCTGACCGGGCCGATCGTCCGCACATCCCCGCCGAGGGCGAGGGGGCCGTTCAGGAAGTCGTTCGCGCCCGCGTCGATGGTCGGGGAGGTGGGGAGCGGGCGGTAGTCGCCCGCCGCAGCGTCGGTGAAGACCGGTGTGGCGAAGGTCGGACCGTGCTGATTGCCGGCGCCGGAGGCGATGGTGGTAACGCCGTTGCCGCCGGTCGACTGGGCCGACCAGTTCGAGTGATCGATGTTCACGGTGACGCGCCCGGTGCCCAGGCCGGCGCGCGCGACAAGGTCACTGGTCGTCCCGCGGGCGATCGTGTTTGCCACGGTCATCGTGGCGGTGTTCGAGGAGGCGAGCACGCGCAGACCGTCACCGGCGGCCGCCTTCGTGATGGCCGTGACGTTGCGCACCGCGTAGGTGGCGGCGCCCGAGCCGGTGCCCATGATCGCGTGGACGGTGCCGTCGCCGGACCCGAGGCAGGCCGTGTTGCGGACGGTTCCGCCGAGCATCGCGCAGGCGGTCATGGCCGCGCCCGTCGCGCCGCGGGCGCGGACGATCGAGCGGTCGAGCAGCGCGCCCGCCTCGACGTCGGTGGCGCGCGCACCCGCGAGTCCCGGCTCGGGCTCGACGTCCAGGGTGACGTCGCTCAGCGTCCCGCCGCTGCGGAGGGCGATGAACGGCTGGGTGCTGGTGAAGACATGGCCGTGCAGCACGGGCAGCGGCCGGCCGGGCGAGCCGTGGACGGCGACGCCCGACCTGACGTCCGGCACGCCGGCCCACGGCGTGGTGCCCGACGAGTAGTAGTCGCCGGGCGCAAGGGCGACGTCATCGCCCGTGGATGCGACGAGCATCGCGTAGTCGAGCTTGCACGGTGTCGCCTCCGCGCAAGGCAGGGATGTTCGTTCGCTGTCGGGGGCGGCGTGGTGGGTTGCACCGGCGGCCGGGCCGGCGGCGGCGAGGAGCGCGATGAGCGCGACGGGGAAGGCGAGGCGGCGAAGGTCCATGCCGCCGAAGGTACGGTCGGCCGCACAGCGCGTATGTCGGGTTCGCGACACAGCGTCGTAGCATCCGCACATGGACGCCATCGACCATCTCGACCTCGTCGTGACCGATCTCGAGCGCAGCCTCGCGTTCTACAAGGGCCTGCTCCTGCCGCTCGGCTACTCGCGGGCGACGGAGATCGAGGGGGAACGAGGCGAGCGCGTCGTCTACCTCGGCCGGGTCGGAGGGATGGGCTCGCTGAGCCTGCGCGCCGCGCAGTCACAGGCCCACGCCACGCCGTACGACCGCTATGCCGTCGGGATCCACCACATCGCGTTCGCGGCGGGCTCCCGTGCCGTGGTCGACCAGGTCGGCGCGTGGGCGGCCGCCAACGGCGGCGAGATCGAGAGCGGCCCGCAGCCTTACAGCTACACGCCGGGCTATTACGCGGTGTTTCTGCACGATCCGGACGGGATCAAGCTCGAGATCGTGCATCGGCCGGCCGAGCGCGACCTCGTGACGGCGGTGCAGGAGCTCACGGCGCGGGTCGCGGAGCTGGAGGCGCGCTTGGGGTGACGAAAGGCCCGGATAGCGGGCCTTTAGTCCATATTCACGCCTGGCTCAGCCGTCGAGACTCACCCTCAACTCGAGGGTGAGGTTGACGGATTATGGGCGAATGTCACCCGTCCCAGCGCGCGATCGCCGCCGCCATCCGGTCCTGCGCCCCATGCGCGGTGAACAGACCGACGCGGCTCATGAGGATCGCGAACGCCACGTCCCCGCCGTCGCGGGCGCGGCAGTAGCCGGCCAGCGCGCTGACGCCGTTCAGCGTGCCCGTCTTCGCCCGGCAGTTTCCGGCGGCGGCCGTGCCGCGCATCCGCCGCTGGATCGTCCCGGTGCTGCCCGCTAGCGCGAGTGACTCGCGGAACGCCGTTCCGCTCTCCTGCGACGCCATGCGCTCCAGCAGGCGCACGACCTGGCGCGGCGTCGTCCGGTTCGCACGCGACAGGCCGGACCCGTCGACGATTCGCGGGCGGATGCCGAAGTCGTCCAGCGTGTCGCGCGCGACCGCCGCGCCGGCGCCCGTGGTGCCGAGCACGCCGTAGCGGTCGCCGAGGCCCTTGAGCAGCATCTCGGCGATGTAGTTGTCCGACGGGACGTTCGTCGCCCGCGCGAGGTCACCCAGCGGCGCAGACTGCACCCGGGCGAGCTCGACCGCGTTCTCGGGCGCCGACGCGCGCGTCCCGACCTTGCCCACCTTCACCCCGGCCGCCCGCAGCGCCGCGGTCAGCTTCTTCGCGGCGTACCCGGCCGGGCTGGTCTGAAGACGCCGGCCGTCCCAGCCGCGGTTGACCGACAGCGCGCGCAGCTGCCCGCCGAGCCAGCGGTCGTAGCCGAAGTTGGAATCCGGGCCGCCGACGCGCTCGTCCCACGCGTCGTCGTCGCCGTGTACGGCGTCCACCTGGGTGACCCCGGCCGCGGCGACGGCTCGCGCCAGGCGCTCGAGCCCGTCCGTCGTCAGCGTCGGATCCCCGGAACCGATGACGTAGAGGTCCCCGCCGATGACCCCGTCCTCGTCCGGCGCAACATCGGCGGCGGCAATCGTCGGAAAGGTGAACGCGGGCCCGTCGCGCAGCAACGAACTTGCCGTCGTATAGAGCTTCTCCACGGAAGCGGGGACCCTGGGAGCGTCGGCGCGCCAGCTGAACAGGGGACGCCCCGTCTCGACGTCGCGGACATACGCGCCAGACAGCCCGCCGGCGAAGCGCATCTCCTTGGCCAGCTTGGCCTTCAGGGTGGCGGCGGTGGTGGCCGCGGCCGGAGCAGAACCGGCCGCAAAGGCCACGAAAAGGGTGATCAAGAACGCGAGACGTCGCACGATCACCTAGAACACCATAGGAGTCCGACGGGATGCGGTCTGCGGCTCTGTACGTCTGCCGGACACCTACACTGAATTCGGAGCGTCATGGGCAAGGTCGTCAACCTCGAGCCGGGCAACGGAGGCCAGCGCAGCAGGCGCCGGCCGAAGCGTTCCAAGACGGCCCTGGTGCTCGGCGGCGGCGGCTTCACAGGCGGCGTCTACGAGATCGGCGCCCTGCGCGCGCTCGACCTCCTCTCCGTCAACCGGACGGTCAACGAGTTCGACGTGTACGTGGGCACGTCCGCGGGCTCGTTCGTCGCCTCGCTCGCGGCGAACGGCATCACGCCCGAGGAGATGATGCGGGTCGTCAACAACCAGGTGCCGAGCCCGTTCCGCGACGTCTCGCTCGCGAACCTCCTGCGGCCGAACCTCGTCGAGTTCGCGAAGAAAGGCGTGGCGCTGCCGTGGCAGACGGCGAAGGTGCTGCGCCAGATGGCCGGCGACCTCGGGCAGGTCTCCGCGATCGACTTCATCCTCGGCATCGCCGAGGGCCTGCCGTCCGGCGCCTATTCGGGCAGCGGCATCGAGCACTACCTGCGCACGGTGCTCTCCGACCCGGACCGCACGAACGACTTCCGCGAGCTCGGCCCCGAGCTCTACCTCGCCGCGACGGACCTCGACACGTGCGAGCGCATCGTGTTCGGGACCGAGGAGTGGAGCGACGTCCCGATCTCCAAGGCCGTCAGCGCGTCGACGGCGCTGCCGATGGTCTACAAGCCCGTCGAGGTCCGCGGCCGCGAGCTCGTCGACGGCGGCATCGTCTCGACGACGAACCTCGACATCGCCGTCGAGGCGGGCGCGAAGTTCATCGTGGTGGTCAACCCGCTCGTCCCGTACGTCAACGACTTCTCCAAGCCCCACCGCACGCTGTTCGGCACCCGCCCGCGTCACATCAGCGACATGGGCTTCCCGCAGGTCGGCTACCAGACGTTCAAGCTGCTCGCCTACCAGCGCCTGCACGAGATGGCACGCCAGTGGGAGCAGCGCTACCCGGGCGTCGACATCGTCCTCATCGAGCCCGAGCCCGACGACGAGCTCATGTTCGAGACGTCGATCATGAACTACGCCAAGCGGGTCGACATCGCCCGCCACGGCTTCCAGTCCGTCACGCTGCGCCTCGCCGAGGAGTACGACTCGTTCCACGAGATCTGCGCGCGGCACGGCATCGAGATCTCCGCGACGCGGGTCCGCAAGGTGGTGCGCCACTTCGCCAAGGAGGAGGAGCGCACGCGGGCCTGGCGCAAGATCCTCGAGCAGACGACGGGCACGCTGCTGAAGCAGTCCGCGGCCGACTGAGTCCGCGGCCCGGGGGGCGAGTTTTCGCAGCTGGCACCTAGGGAGGGGGAGAACCCCGACCCTGGAGGTGCGTCGATGCGACGCCGGATGTTGCTGCTGTGCTGTGCCGTGGTGGGCTGCGCCGGGTGGACTGAGCCCGCGAGCGCCGCACTCGAGGTGATCGCCCCGGCCACCGGACTGACGGGGCAGAAGTACGAGATCACGGTGCGCGGGAGTGGGCCGTTCGATGCCCGGGTGCGGTTCCAGCGCCAGCCGGGCACGACGTGCACACCTGGGTATGCGGACTGGGAGCGTGCGTCGGGGCCGTTCACGCACACGTTCGACTTCGCCGAGGCCGCCCCCGGCCCGTGGGCGCTGTGCGCCCGCCTCGTCACCGCGGAGGACGGCGACGAGGCGCCGGGGTTCGAGCAGGCAGTCGCGGTCATCCAGCTGTCGCAGGCCCAGCGCAGCCTGTCTCTGATCGCCGCGCGGCCGGTCTATGCGCTCGGTGAGCCCGTCGACGTCCTCGTGCAGGGGCGGGCGGACGTCGAGACGAGCGTCTGGGCGTGGGTGCGTGCCCTGGATGGCCCACCTTGCGCGGAGGCGCCGTGGATCGGCGACCAGTCCTACGGCGTCGTCCGCGGATCAGGCGGCACCCGGATCGGGCTGGGGACGATCACCGTCCCCGGTACCTACCGCATCTGCGCCCAGCTGCATGATGCGGGCGCTCCCGAGCCGCAGGGCGTGCTCGAGACGCAGGTTGTGGTGTCACAGGCCTGCACCGACGCCCAACGGTCGCGGGCCCGCCGCACCGCGTCCTACCGCCGCGCTCGGGCTGTCTATCGCCGCGCGCGTGGCGCCCGGCGTGCTCGGGCGCGCAGGGTGATGCTCCGTCGCCAAGCCGCGATGGACCGCGCCCGCGACCGTGTTCGGGTCGACTGCTGACAGTTGACGCCGGCCCGCAGAATCGGATAATCAGATGTTGATGCCCGAGATCAGCGCCACCGAGGCCTCGAAGCGGTTCGCCGACCTGCTCGACGCCGTCGAGCACCGCGGTGAGACCTTCACCGTCGTGCGCCGCGGCAAGGTCGTGGCGACCATCGCGCCCGCGCCGAGGAACACGTTGGGAGAGCTCCGCGCCTTCTTGCGTGAACACCCGTTCGACGAGGACTGGGAACGCGACATGGCCGACCTCAAGCGCTTCATCGGCCCGACGCCGGACATCAACCCGTGGAACGACTGATACTCGACACGGGTGCTCTCATCGCGGTCGAGCGTGGGTACCTGGAGGCTGACGCGGTGTTTCCGGATGCCGCGGACCTCGCGATGAGCGCGGTGACCGCGTCGGAGCTCCTCGTCGGCGTCATGCACGCGAACGCGGCGCGGAAGCGCACGCGCGAGGAGATGGTTGAGGGCATGATCGCTCGCGTGCAGGTGATTGCATTCGACCTCGCAGTCGCCCGCCACCATGCCGTGTTGGCCGCCGAAGCCGCCCGCCAGGGTCGCCCGCGCGGCGCACACGACCTGCAGATCGCCGCGTCCGCCCGGGCCACCGGGCGCACGCTGGTTACCACCGACGCCCGGGCGTTCGCGGAACTCCCGGGCGTCGCGTGGCGGTCGATCGGCTAGCCCGTGTAGAGCCCGTCGATCACGCCGGCGAACTTCTCGTTGACCACGTTGCGCTTGACCTTGAGCGTCGGGGTCAGCTCGCCGGTCTCCTGCGAGAGATCGTGCGGCAGGATCGCGAACTTCTTGACCTGCTCGACCTGGGCGTACTTCGCGTTGGCCTTGTCCACTTCGGCCTGGATCATCTCCTGCACCGTCGGGTGCACGGACAGCTCGGCGAGCGTGGTCGGCATCCCCTCCTGCTGCTGCGCCCAGGGGATGATCTCCTCCTCGTCGAGCGTCACGAGCATGATCGGGTAGGGCCGGCGGTCGCCGTGCATCACGGCCTGGCTGATCCACCGTGTGGACTTCAGGTCGTTCTCGAGGTTCGCGGGCGTGAGGTTCTTGCCGCCCGCGGTGATGATGATGTCCTTCTTGCGGCCGGTGATCGAGAGGTAGCCCTCCTCGTCGATCGACCCGATGTCGCCGGTGTGCAGCCAGCCGTCCTGGATCGTCCCGAACGACGCGTCTGCGTTCTTGTAGTAGCCCTGGAAGATGTTCGGGCCCTTGATCAGCAGCTCGCCGTCCTCGGCGATCTTCAGCTCCACGCCCGGAAGCGGCTTGCCGACCGTGCCGAACTTGAAGTGCTCCAGGGTGCCCGCCGTCGCGACGGTCGCGGTCTCGGTCATGCCGTAGCCCTCCATGACCGGGACGCCGCAGGCGTAAAAGAACTCGAGGATCTCCTTCTGGATCGGGGCGGCGCCGGTGACCGCATGGCGCAGGTTGCCGCCGAACGCCGCGCGGACGTTCTTGAACAGGCGCTCCTCCGCGCGGTCGTAGCCCTCCTGGAGCTCCGGCGGGATCGGCTGCCCTGCCGCCTCGAGCTGCTTGACCATCAGGCCCGCGCCGACGGCCTTCTTGATGAGCTCCGGATCGGCGTTCGCGCTGACCAGCGTGTAGATCTTCTCGAAGATCCGCGGGACCGACGGGAGGTAGGTCGGCTTGACCTCGGCGAGCTCGCCGACGATCGCCTTGGTGTCGCCGCCGAAGTACGCGAGCTCGTTGCCCGTCTCGAAGGACAGCAGCTGCACGATGAGCGCGAAGCTGTGGGCGAGCGGGAGGAAGAGGTACGTGACCTCGGGCTCGTCGGTGTACACGCCCGTGTCGATACACATGCGGATGACCGAGCGGTAGTTGCCGTGCGAGAGCACGCAGCCCTTCGGCGGGCCGGTGGTGCCGGAGGTGTAGATGATCGTGAAGATGTCGTCCGGCGTGACGGCGTCCGTGCGCGCCTGCAGCTCGCTGACGTCGTGCTCGCGGCCGCGCGCACGCAGGTCGTCGAGGCTGATCGCGTCGCCGAGGTCACCGTCGGCGACCATCACGACGATGTGCTGCAGGTGGGGGAGGCGGCTCTGGACCTCGCGGACCTTCGCGAGCTGAGCCGTGTCCTCGCAGACGACGGCGACGCACTCGGCGTTGCCCAGCACCCACTCGCACTCCTCGGGGGAGTTCGTCTGGTAGATCGGCACGACCGTGGCGCCGGCCTGGGTCGCGGCGAAGTCGACGTAGGTCCACTCCACGCGCGTGTTGGAGAGGATCGCGACGCGGTCCCCCGGTGCGATGCCCAGATCGATGAGCCCGCGGCCGATCTCGGAGGCGATGTCGCCGACCTCGGCGAACGTCTGCTCCTGCCAGCCATCCGCGGTCTTGAACTTCACCGCCGGGCGATCTGCGTACTTCTCGAACGCGGCGGCCGCCAGTCCGGCGATCGTCGTGCTCTCAGTGGTCGAAACAGTGCCCGTTCCGGCTTCCATTTCGTCGCTCCTCCCCGCGACCGAAGTGACGTTCGTCGCGATCGTACCGCGGGGTGGAGTCCGGCGTGCGCGCGTGTGGACGCGCCGGTCTGTCAGACCTTCACGGCTTCATGCTCTTCGCGCTTGGAGGCCTCCAGCGAGGAGAGGAAGAGCGTCTTGTCGATCTTCCCGTCGAAGATCGGGACGCCGAGCTCGAGACACTTGGTGATCACCTGGCGGCGGTGGAGGCCGGACTCCTTGGCGAGCTCGGTCGGCGTGAGGTGCACGGACATCGGACTGGTCCTCCTGTGTAGCTGCCTTCCTGCCTGCCAGCGACTGTAACGAGGTGTGCGGATCGACACAATCGGTCAGCCGTCCGGTGCCCCGATGCACCTAGATCGGGTTCGGCACGTCGACGAAGACGTGGCGCACGCCGAAGCGCTCGGCGACGAGGTCTCCGAGCCGGCGGATCCCGCGGACCTCCGTCGCGTAGTGGCCCGCCGCGAGGACGTGGATGCCCTCCTCGCGGGCCTGCGCCATCACCCGTTCCGCGGGCTCGCCGGTGAGGAACGCGTCCAGCCCTGCGGCCACCGCGTCACCCACGTAGTCGATCGCCGCACCCGACACGATCCCGATCCGGCGCACGCGCTCGGGGCCCTCCAGGAAGGCGAGCGGCTCGCGGCCGAAACACGCCTCGCGCACGCGTGAGACGAGCACAGTTGGCGCGATCCCGTCCTCACCGAAGTCGCCGACCACGCCGATCGGCTGGCCCTCGTGGTGCGCGAACGGGGCGTGCGACGTGCAGCCGAGCGCGTCGGCGAGCAGCGCGTTGTTGCCGATCTCGGGGTGGCCGTCGAGCGGCAGGTGGTAGGCCGCGAGCGCCATGTCGCTGTCGAACAGCAGTTGCAGGCGGCGCTTGAACGCCGGACTGATCGCCTGCGGCTGGCCGCGCCAGAAGATCCCGTGGTGGGCGAGGACGAGATCGGCGTCCTCGGCGGCGGCGGCCTCGAACAGCTCGGCGTGCGCGCTCACGCCGGTCACGACGGTGTGCACCTGCTCGGGCCCGGGGACCTGCAGTCCGTTCGGGGCGTAGTCGCGGTAGCGGTCGGGCTCGAGGAGCCGATCGCAGAACGCGATGATCTCGGTGGTCGTGGTCGGGGCGTCGGACACCGGCGCGAACGGTACAGTCGGCGCACCATGGCCGACGCCGAGCCCACGCTGCCCGACTACACGGACTCGAGTCTCTACTCGCTCGGCGCCTACTTCGCCGACCGCCACCCGGACCTCCTCGACGACGTCATCGCGCAGAGCGAGGAGATCGAGCACCGTGGCCTGACCGGGTACGCGGCGCGGGAGAGCGTGAGCGTCGAGCAGGCGTTCCAGACGCTCGTGACCGGGCTGGCGGTCCGGTACTTCAAGGCCGTCGCGGGCTCGGGCTGAGGCGCACGGCGGCACGGACCGCTCAACGGCTATCCTCGATGGTCCTTCGGGGCGTGGCGCAGCCTGGTAGCGCGCACCGTTCGGGTCGGTGAGGTCCCCGGTTCAAATCCGGGCGCCCCGATAGATGCAGCATCACGACCGGCCCGCACCCGACGGGCCGGTTTTCGTTCCGGGGGCGGTCGCCGCAGGTGCCAGCAGCCCCTCGACCACATCCGCCGCTCGCGGCGCGCCCCCGGCCGCCGCGAACCCTGCGGCGACGCGCTCGGCGCCGATTCGGCGCGCCATCGTCTCCGCGACCGCCGCGCGGTCGAGGAAGGCTCCGAACGTCAGCTTCTGCGCGCCGAGCGGCGTGCGCGCCCGCCAGTCGCCGATCTCGCGGGTCTCGATGGCCTGCGGGAGCGCGTCCGTCTCGAGCCCTGCGTCGCGCAGCGGGTCGACCGCGTCGGAGATCGTGCGCACGACGACCTCGTGGCCCCGGCGTCGGAGTTCGAGCAGCGTCGGGGGTGATCGGGAAGATGTGCCCGCGCGCCGGTGAGGTGTAGGCGAGCAGCCGGGCCATGGGTCACGCCTCCCGAAGGACGCCGTTGATCATGTCGCCGAGTGCGCGCTCGACATCGCGGCGGCTGAGCTCGAGATCCCGGCGCAGGACCTTCCACACGGAGACGTCGCAGGCCGCGATGAGCTGCCCGCGGCGGCGGCGCCCTCGCGGCGCCGCGCAGTCCGGCGAGGTGGGCGGCGAACACGCGGTCCACCCAGGCGTAGTGCAGGTCGCGGCCGCTGTCGGTGATCTTCCTGAAGGCGGGCACGCGCGTCTCCTGCGCGAGGAGGTGCAGGACGCGGTCGCCGTCGCGCTCGTAGTGCGCGACGAGGTTCGGGATGGCGGCCGCGACGTCGTCTGCCGGGGCTTCGTCACGCCGCGCGCGGACGTCGAGGGCGGCGCGCTCGCCGAGGGCGGTCACGAGTCCCTCCTTCGACCGAACCGCCGGATGACGGTCTGGCTCGACACGCCCGCCGCAGCCGTGACTACGGTTCCGCGCATGGACTACGAGCACACGATCTCCGAGGTCGTGAAAGGTGTCGAGGCGGTGGGCGCCGGGATCATGGTGTTCGGCGGCCTCTGGGCCCTCGTGCTCTTCGTCCCACGCGCGCTGAAGGCCGATGCCGTCGAGCTGCCCTACGACGAGCTGCGCCGCAACCTCGGGCGCGCGATCCTGCTCGGCCTCGAAGTCCTCATCGTCGCGGACATCGTGCGCACGATCATCGTCGACCCGACGCTCGAGAGCGTCGCGGTGCTCGGGGGATCGTCATCATCCGGATCCTCCTGAGCTTCTCGCTCGAGGTCGAGATGGACGGCGTCTGGCCGTGGCGCCGCTGGCAGCTCGCCGGCGGGCGGTCCAGACCTGGCGCGGAGACACAGAACCGGTCCTGAGCGGGGGCGCGTACCACCACGCGACCCCGTTCGAACGAAAGGACCCTCACATGCGCTCCTCACGCCTCGCCGTGTTCGCCGCGCTTCCCGTCCTCGCCCTCGGCGTCGCCGCCTGCGGTGACGACGAGGACGAGAGCGCCAGCACGACGGCTGCGCCCGCAGAGACCCAGACCACCGAGATGGCCGCGAGCGAGGACATCGTCGCGCTCGCCTCGGGCAACGACGATCTGTCGACGCTCGTCACCGCGGTCACCGCCGCCGACCTCGTCGAGACGCTCCAGGGTGATGGTCCCTTCACCGTGTTCGCGCCCACGAACGAAGCGTTCGAGGCACTCCCCGCGGGCACCCTCGACGACCTGCTCAAGCCCGAGAACAAGGAGCAGCTCACCGAGATCCTGACGTACCACGTCGTTCCGGACGAGGCGATGGCCGCCGACCTCACGGACGGCCAGAAGCTCAAGACGGTTCAGGGTGAGGAACTCGAGGTCGGCGTCGCCGACGACGGCACCGTCACGATCAACGGCGCCGAAGTCACGACCGCGGACGTCGACGCGTCCAACGGCGTCGTGCACGTCATCGACGAGGTGCTGACGCCCCCGAGCTCCTGATCGGCTCAGCCGCCCGCGTGCGACCCGGCCGGGTGACCGGCCGGGTCGAGCTCGAACAGCGTCATCGGGACGCCGTACTCCCGTTCGGTCCGTTCCATGAGCTGCCAGTCGCGGTGCTTCGCGCGCCCGACGGCGCACACGATGTGGTCGGGATGCAGGCGCCGGATGGCGTCACCGATCGCGACCAACGGCATGTCCGCGCCGACCTCGCCCATCGCGGGCACACCCGCCGAGCGCAGCGTGCCGAGGATCGAGGCCAGGCGCTCGTCGGCGACATGGCGGGCGTCATCGACGTCGGAGAACACCCAGCGCAACCTGCCGGGCTTGGTGGGTGACAGGACGAACACCTCACCGGCCTCGTGGATGAGCGTCGACACTCCCGGGGGAGCTCCTCGACGTTGGCCAGGTCCTCGCCTGCAAGGACCAACAGTCGCTGGATGTGCATGATCCGACCTCCTCGGTCAGTGGGCCGCCGACCCCTGCTCCTGCTCTCGACGATACGCCTGTCGCGCGCGATCCGCGCTGGACGGAAGGCCCCCGACGAACGGGGGGTTCGACCGGCGGCGACTCTCGTCGCGGCCGTGCCCGACCGGCAGGCTTGTCGTATCGCGCTGCTCGATGACACCGCTCGCTTCCGCGTCGACGATCCGGACGACCTCGTCGCCGCCTCGTTCGCGTGCCCCGCGTGTCTCGGCAGCCAGGTGGAGGTCGTCGTCGCCGGTGACTACGAGGAGCACACCGCGCGCTGCTCGTGCCGCATGTGCGGGACGGACTGGAACGTCGCGCTGACGACGTGGCAGGTCGTCCGGCTGCGCGTGCACCCGCCGGGCCGCGCCGCCATGCACGGGCCCGGACTGCGGGTGCGAGAGCTCTCTGACGGCGCGCGGTAGCCCGCCGCCGGATTGTCGTCCGGCGGGCGCGTTCGTCGGGAGGAGTGTGCTCGCGGCACACCACGGTGGGACGCCGGATGCGGAGGATCGTCGCCATGAGCACCACCGCCCCGTCGCCGCAGTCCGCCACGTCTCCCGAGGCCACCGAGATCCTGCAGGCGACCGACACGCTGGCCGGCGCGTTTCAGGCGACGGCCGCGCAGCGAGTCGACGAGGTCGCGCTGCGGACGCTCGACGGCGCGGCGGAGTTCACCTTCGGGCAGTACGCCGAGCGCGTGCGCAGCATCGCCGCGGGTCTCGCCGGGCTGGGCCTGCAGCGAGGCGACAGCATCGCGCTCTTGCTGCTCAACCGCCCCGAGTTCCACCTCGTCGACACGGCGGCGATGCACGTCGGCGCGACGCCGTTCTCGATCTACGCCACGAGCTCGCCCGAGCAGGTCGCCTACCAGCTCGGACACGCCGGCGCGCGGATCCTCATCACCGAGCGGGCCTTCCTGCCGCTCGTGGCCGCCACCCGCGCGCAGATGCCCGCGGGCGCGGTCGAGCACGTCATCGTCATCGACGCCGACGCGCCGGACACCACGACGCTCGCCGCGGTCGAGGCCGCTCCCGCCGCCGGGTTCGACTTCGACGCCGCGTGGCGCGCCGTCCGTCCCGAGGACGTGCTCACGCTCATCTACACGTCGGGCACCACCGGCCCGCCGAAGGGCGTCGAGCTCACCCACGCCGGCACGCTCGCGCAGTGGCGCGGCCTCGCCGAGGTCCTGCCGATCCGGCTCGGCGGGCGTGTCATCTCCTACCTGCCCGCGGCGCACATCGCCGACCGGTCGGGCATCCACTACGCCCAGATGCTGTTCGGCGCGCAGATCACGAGCATCGCGGACCCGCGGGAGGTCGCCGCGGCCCTCCCGCAGGTGCGCCCCACCATGTGGGGTGCGGTGCCGCGCGTCGCCGAGAAGCTGAAGGCCGCAATCGAGGCGCAGATCGCCGCCGACCCCGACGAGACGACGCGCGCCGCCGTGCAGGGCGCGATCGCCACCGGGATCGACGTCGTGCGCCACCAAGCTGCCGGGCGGCCGGTTCCCGCCGATCTGGTCGCCCGGCATACCCTCGCCGACGAGCACGTGCTCGCGCCGCTGCGTGCGAAGCTCGGACTCGACGCGGTGGACTGGGTGATGTTCGGGGCGGCGCCGCTGCCCTTGGACGTCCACGAGTTCATCCGCGGGATCGGCATCCCGACCGCCGAGGTCTACGGCATGTCGGAGAGCTCGATGGTCGCCACGACGTACAGCCCGAGCGAGTGGGCCCTCGGCACCGTGGGCCGGCCCATCCCCGGCGTCGAGCTGCAGCTGGCTGAGGACGGCGAGGTCCTGCTCCGCGGCGCGACGCTCATGAAGGGCTACCGCGGCGACCCGGTCAAGACGGCGGAGACGATCGACGCGGCGGGCTGGCTGCACACCGGTGACATCGGGGAGCTCGACGAGCGCGGCTACCTGAAGATCGTCGATCGCAAGAAGGAGCTCATCATCAACGCGGCCGGCAAGAACATGTCGCCCGCGCTCATCGAGGGGCATCTGAAGAGCGCGAGCCCGCTCATCGGCCAAGCCACGGTGATCGGCGACGCCCGCCCGTACAACGTCGCGCTGCTCGTCCTCGACCCGGACGTGGCCGCGGTCTACGCCCAGCAGCACGGGCTGGAGCCCTCCATAAGCGCGGTCGCCGCCGACCCGGGCGTGCAGGCCACCGTCGCGGCAGCGGTCGAGGCAGCGAATGCGAAGCTCTCGCGCGTCGAGCAGGTCAAGCGCTACACGCTGCTCGCCGAGGAATGGATGCCCGGGGGTGACGAGCTGACCCCGACGATGAAGCTGAAGCGCCGCCCGATCTCCGAGAAGTACGCCGAGGCGATCGACGCCCTGTACGCGTGAAGGCCGTCGCGGCGGTCCTGCGCGAGCCGCGAGGCCCGCTGCGCCTGGAGGACGTCGAGCTGGACGACCCGCGCGCCGGCGAGGTCATCGTGCGGATCGCGGGCGTCGGGATCTGCCACACCGACCTCGGCGCGTGCGACGGGCACGTCCCGCTTCCGCTGCCCGTGGTGCTCGGCCACGAGGGCGCGGGGGTCGTCGAGCGCGTCGGCGCGGACGTCACGGCGCTGCAGCCCGGCGACCATGTCGTGCTCACGTTCGACTCCTGCGGCGCGTGCCCGACCTGTCGGGGCGGCCATCCGGCCTACTGCCGCGAGTTCGTCGTGCGCAACAGCAGCGGCCGGCGCTGCGACGGCAGCGTGACGATGCGCCAGGGGGACGCGGACGTGCACGGCAGCTTCCTCGGGCAGTCGTCGTTCACCACCCACGCGCTGGCGAGCGTGCGCAACGCGGTGCGCGTGAACGACGACCTGCCGATCGCGCTGCTCGGGCCGCTCGGTTGCAGTCTGCAGACGGGTGCCGGCGCGGTGCTGCGGGTCCTGGCGCCGGAGGCCCGCTCGAGCCTGGCGGTCTTCGGCTGCGGCCCGGTCGGCATGGCCTCCGTGATGGCGGCACGGGCTGCCGGCTGCACGACGATCGTCGCGGTGGACCCCGACCCCGGACGTCGTGAGCTCGCCCTCGAGTTGGGCGCGACCGTCGCCCTCGACCCCGAGGGCGTCGCGCGTGGGATCCGTCAGCTCGTGCCGGGCGGCGTGGACTGCGCGGTCGAGACGGTCGGCACCGCCGAGGTCGTGGACGCCGCGCTCGCGTCGCTCGCCTCGCCTGGGCGCTGCGCGACGCTCGGGTTCCGCGGGCCCCGCAACCGGATCGAGATCGACCAGGGCCACCTCCTGATGGGGCGCACCCTGACCGGGGTCATCGAGGGCGACGTCGATCCTCACAGCTTCATCGGCGACCTGCTCGCGCTGCATCGCACGGGGCTGTTTCCGTTCGAGCGGCTGATCGCGACGTACCCGTTCGAGGAGATCGAACGGGCGATCGAGGACACCCGCCGTGGCGCGGTGCTCAAGCCGGTGCTGCTGATGCCCGGCGCGTGAGGAAGAACGCCAGCGGCGCGGGCTCGCCCTTGCGGTCCATCAGGCCGAGGACGGTGTCGGCGTCGACGCGGCGGAAGTGGTCGAAGATGGGGTGCTTGTCGTAGACCATCGTCGCGGTGCTCACGCCGCGGTACTCGACGGAGCGCAGCGTGGCGGCGCCGAGCAGGTCGTTGACCTCACGCGCGCCGTCTGCGTTCAGGCACATCAGCGGTGACACGTCGTCGGCCGACGCGAAGCGCTTGCCCGCCCAGCGCAGGCCACCGAGCTGCGCCTCGTCGGGGTGGCCGGTCGGGACGATGCCGCCGTCCCAGTCGCCGAGCATCTCGTCGCACGCGACCGGAGGCAGGGTGTCGAAGAAGGCCAGCACGTCGTCGAGCGGCGCGGGGGACGCGGCGGCGAGGGCCGCGAGCTGATCAGAGGTCGTGACGGTCGCCATGCGGCGGAGCATAGGCACGCGTCCACGGGTGCGAGCAGGGGCTTCGGGACACCGCTTCCCGCGGCCGGTGTGCTCCGGCCACGGCGGAGCGGATCCGGTCGGGAATCGGGGACCATAGGACCCGGTTGCCGCCCCGATGTCGGCCGCGACCCGCTAGGACCGCGCGCGCAACGCGTCGCGGATCAGCAGCGCCGCGAGCAGCTCGGCGGGAGGGCCGTCGGCCTTCTCGCCGATGAGCGACTCGATCGTCCGCAGGCGCTTGGCGACCGTGTTCTCGTGGACGCCCAGTCGCTTGGCTGCCCGCCGCGGGCTGCCGCGTTCCTCCAGGACGGTCTGGAGCGTCTCGGCGAGCCGCTGGGTCCCGTCGTCGTCGCCGATGAGCGGCCCGAGCCGGCGCTCGGCGAACATCTGCGCCTGGGCGAGATCCTGGGTCAGCAGCCCGAGGAGCGCGATCTCGTCGTAGCGCGTCGGGGTCGCGCTGCAGTGCAGGAGCTTGGCGACGCGCCGCGCCTCCATCGCCTCGTGGTGGGTCGTGCGGAAGCCGGCCACACCGCCGCCGGGCGACCCGAGGGCGACCGACGCGGTGCCGGCCGCGGACGGGTCGATCGTGCCCGCGGGCGCCCATCCGGCGACGACGCCGACGCCCATCGGCACGACGAGCGCGCGCGGCCCGCCCACGGCGGCGGCCGCCGCCTCGGGCAGCGCGCTGTCGCCCTCGGCCCAGACGACGTAGCCCTCGTGCTCCTGCCGCAGCTCGTAGCGCAGCCGCTTGCTCGCGGCCGCGACGTCGACCGGTCCGCCGTGCAACAGCTCCTGGACCGTGGCGGCGCGGACGGCTTCGGCGCTGCGCAGCCAGCGGTCGCGCTCCAGCGCGTAGCGCTGCATCACGCTCGTGATGAAGACGTCGCCGGTGGCGAACACCGCGTCGGCGAGTTCCTCGACGGCTTTCGCGACGATGAGCGGGTCGTCGACGCGGGAGTGGACCTCGTCGAGCGCCCAGCGCCAGAGGGACCGCTGGGCGACGCGGTAGGCGTGCCCGAGGTCGGCGACCGGCACGTTGCGTCGCGCGAGCTCGCGGGCGAACGCGCTGGCCTGCGGTGGCGGTTCGAGGTCGCCGAGCGACACGGTGCCTTCAGCCATCTCGACGACCACGGCGATGTTCGCCGCCGAGCTGCTGCGGGCGCCCTCGACGAGGTCGGGGTCGTCCTGCAGGACGGGCAGTTCGTCCACCATCGCGTTGACGACGATCTCGGCAAGACCGTCGATGCCGACGTCCTGGCCGCCGGCGAGCACTGCGTCCTGCCACGAGTTGACAGCGTTCATAGTCAGAATCGTACGGTGTGGCGTCAACACACCGCTGCAGTCCCCCCAAGTGGCGCCGCCACCCGTCCGACTATCGAGGCAGTAGCCAGGATGCGGCCAATGGGGAGAAGCAGGGCCGCCGGCGCCGTGCCGGTCGCCTCGGACGTCCCGCCATGGCTGTGGATTGACCGCATGGGAGCCATGGTGGCGCTGGGCTTGCGCTGCGGTGCAGAGCTGCTCAGCCGTGGGACGTCGTGGCGCCGAGAGTTGACGATCCAATCGGTGACGATTCTGCAGCGCGTGCTGCTCACGCTCATCGTCGTGGACCTCGCGTTCGGGTTCTCCGCCGCAGGCATCTCCGCCGGTGGCGTGCTCTCCTCACTCGGCGCGATCGATCGCGCCGCGGCCACCGTGCCCGTCGCGTTCCTCCGCGAGCTGGGCGTGCTCGTGACCGCCTCCGTCGCGGCCGGCGCGATCGGCACGATGATCACCGCCGAGCTCGGCGCGCGGAAGATCCGCGACGAGCTCGACGCGCTGTCCGTGCTCGGCGTCGAGCCGGTGCGCAACCTCGTGCTCCCGCGGGTCGTCGCCCTCGTGCTCATGATGCCGGTGCTGAACATGGTCGGGTTCATGGCCGGCTGCCTCGGCGCGTACCTCGGCATCGTCGGCTTCTACGACGCCAGCCACGAGAGCTTCGTCGCCCAGTTCCTCGCGAACACCAGCTGGCTCGACCTGTGGGCGAGTGAGCTGAAGGCCGTCGTCTTCGGCGCGATCATCGGCATCATCGCCTCGTACAAGGGGCTGGCCGTCAGCGGCGGGGCGGAGGGCGTCGGCCGCGCGGTCAACGAGTGCGTCGTCGCGTGCATCGTCGGGTGCGCCGCCGTCGGGCTCCTGTACTCCGCCCTGTTCCTCGCCATGTACCCCGACATCGCGGTGCAGCGGTGAGCGCGCGCAAGCCCGATCCGCTCTACGAGGTCGGCGACTACGCCGCGTTCGTCGCCGCGGCCACGCGCGGCATGGGCGGGCTGCGCCCGTACACCGGCGAGGTCCTGCGGCAGGCGGGCATCCTCGCGCTCGGCAGCACGCTCGTCATCGTCCTCATGGCGTTCCTCATGGGCAGCGCGTGCGGCCTGGAGGCCTCCGCCGCGACGCGCGCGCTCGGCGGCGGATCCTCCATCGGCGTGTTCACCGCGTTCTGCACCACGCGCGAGGTCGTGCCGTTCATCTTCGGCTTCATCCTCGCCGCGAAGGTCGGGTGCGGCATCGTCGCCGAGCTCGGCTCGATGCGGGTCCGTGAGGAGGTCGACGCCATCGAGGTCATGGGCATCCCGGCGATCTCCTACCTCGTCAGCACGCGGCTCGCAGCGGCGCTGCTCATGGTGCCGCTGATCTACGCCGTCGCGGTCATGGCGGGGCAGTTCGGCGCGTGGCTCGTGGCCGTGGCGTACTTCGCCGACGTCTCGGCCGGCACGTTCGAGATCGGCTTCTACGCGGCCCTCAGTCCGCTCGACCTCATCTATTCGGCGATCAAGGGACTGACGATCGCGCTCCTCGTGATCAGCGTCTCGCTGTACTTCGGCTTCACCGTGCGCGGAGGACCCGTCGAGGTGGGCATGGCCACGGCGAGATCGATGGGCGTGAACCTCGTCCTCGCGACCTTCGCGAACACGGCGCTGACGCTGGTCTTCTGGGGCATCGATCCGAATCTGCCGGTCGCGTGAAGGCCCGCGCGCGCATCATCGTCCCGGGGATCCTGGCGGTCGCGGTGCTCATCGCCGGCGCCGTGATCGTGCTGTCCGGCGGCGGGCCCTCCGGCCAGACGATCGCCGTGAAGTTCGAGAGCGCGAACGGCCTGATCGCGGGCGCCGAAGTGCGCGCCGGGAGCGTGAAGGTCGGCGTGGTCGAGGAGGTCACGCTCGGGGAGGACGACAAGCCCGTCGTCACGGTGCAGCTCGAGGACGACTACGTCGTGCACGAGGGCGCGACGGCGAACCTCCGCATGCTGTCGCAGGCCGGCCAGCTCAACCGCTACGTGGAGATGACGAGCGGGTCCGGGCGCGTGCTCGGTGACGGCGCCGTGCTCGGCCTCGATGTCACCGACCAGCCCGTCGAACTCGACGACGCACTCTCCATGCTCACGCCCGAGCTGCGCACCGACGTGCGCCGGATCTCCGCGTCGCTGGACCGCGGCCTGCGAGGCCACGGGGGCGACCTGTCGGCATCGTTGCGCCACACCGACGGGGCGCTGCGCGAGACGAACGCGCTCGTCGCCGACCTCGCCGCCGATGGGCCTGCGCTGCGCCGGCTGGTGCGCGAGAGCCGCACGCTGGTCAGCGAGCTGGCGCAGGACCCCGAGGGACTGCAGGCCGTGGCCGACCGCGTTGCGGGGACGCTTGCCGTGACGGCGCGCAGGCAGCGGGAACTCGGCGCGACCGTCGACGGGCTCGGCCCGGGGCTGCGTGGCGCGCGCCGCGCGCTCGACGAGCTGAACGCCACCACGCCGGAGCTGCGGCGCCTCGCGCGCGCAGCCGGCCCCGCGGCGCAGGAGATCCGGGAGCAGGCCCCCACCGTCCGTCGCCTGCTCGAGGCCGCGCCGCCCGCGCTGACCGAGGCGCAGAACCTCACCGAGACCGCCCCCGCCCAGATGGAGGCGCTGCGTCCGCTCCTGCGCGAGGCGACGCCGGTCGTGCAACGCCTGCCCGGCGCGCTGCAGCAGTTCGCGCCGATCCTCGACGAGATGCGCGCCCGCGCCCCCGACGCGCTCGGCTGGCTGCCGCTGCTCGGCGACGCGCTGAGCAACTTCGACGTCAACGGCCACGCGGCGCGGTTCATGTTCGTCGCCACCCCCGCGCCCGAGAACACCGTCCAGCCGGATGAGAACCGGGCGGGCCAGCTCGAGGCGCCGTTCGACCGCGTGCCCGGCGCGGTCGGGAACCAGCCGTGGCGGGACTTCGCCGAGTCGTTCGTCGGTGGCAAGCCGTGGGTCGCGCCCGAGAACGCGAAGACGCCGGCCAAGGAGCGGACGCCGTGAATCCGCGGATCGCCAGGTGGGCGGGCTGGACGATGGTGCTGTCGCTCGTCTTCGCGCTCGGCCTGCTCTACGTGCTCTCCAGCGGGAAGCTGCTCGTCTCCCAGCGCGGCGCGCTCGGCGGATCGCTCGTCAAGGCGGAGTTCAAGAACGCCTGGCCGCTCGTGCCCGGGATGACGGTCCGCGTGTCGGGCGCGGTCGCGGGCACGGTGGAGAGCGTCGACCTGACCGACCAGGGCACCGCCGACGTCGGCCTCCGGCTCACCCGCGATGTCGCCGTGCCCCGGACCGACGCGAGCGCGGCGATCCGCCAGCACGACATCCTGGGTGACACCTACGTCGCCCTCGAACTGGGCGACGAGGAGGAGGCGCTGGAGGGGTCCATCCCGGTGGCCCGGACGATCGCCCTGCCGCGACTCGATGAGCTGTTCAGCACGTTCCGCGAGCCCGAACGCCAGGGCGTGCAGGCGCTGATGACCGAGCTGAGTCTCGCCGTCGAGAAGCGCGGGTCGGACCTCAACGAGGCGATGCTCCAGATCCGGCCGGGGATGGAGGCGCTCGACGACCTGCTCGCCGAGCTCGACGGGCAGGAGGTCGACCTGCGCGCGGTGGTCACCGACGCGCAGCGGCTCACCGGCCAGCTCGCCGACTCGACGCAGGACATCGAGGCGGGAACCGACGCGCTCGACGGGCTGCTGACGAGCGCGGCCGCGCAGACCCCGCAGCTGGACCGCGCGCTCGACCGGGCGCCGGAAGGCATGGCGGCGACCCGGCGCACGCTCACCCAGGTCGGCCAGCTCGCCGATCGCGCTCAGCCGCTGGCCCGCACCCTCGCCGACGCGGCGCCCGAGCTGCGCGCCGCCGCACCGCTCATCGCCCCGTTCGCCCGTGACGCGGCGACGTCGGTCCGCGTGCTCGCCCCGGTCTTCGACCAGCTGCGCCGCACGCTCGTCGCCGCCAAGCCCGTGACGGGCCAGCTCAAGGACCTCGATCCCGTCGACGTGCTGCTCCCCGCCTCCGGCCTGCTGGAGGTGCTCTCGCCGGTGTTCGGCGACGGCGCGAAGGCGTTGTTCGGGGCGAGCAGCTACGGCACCGACCCAAAGGGCCAGACAGGCCTCGGCGCGGTCGCCGTCGAGCGCGGCGACCAGCCCACCACCCCGAACGTCGATCCCCGCCGCATGTGGATGCGCACCGGCGTCGTGCTGAGCTGCGAGACGTTCGGTATCCCGATCCGGCCGGGGTGTCTGGCGCGGCTGCTCGGCCAGGGCGTCGACGCGCTCGTCCCGGTGAACCTGCGCGCCGGGCAGAAGCAGGCGCCGGGCGCGAAGGACCAGCCCGACGATCCGCAGCTCCAGGTCCTCGACTACCTCATGCGATGACCCGCGACGCACGGACACCCACGCATCGCCCGAAGCGGCCGCTCGTCGCGCTCGTCACGCCTGCCATGCAGCACCCGCGCGCGCTCGGCCTGGCGGCGCTCGTCGTGCTCGGGTTCGTCTCCTGGGTCATTCTGCTGTCGGTCAACGGCGTGCCGTTCCAGAAGCGGTACGCGCTCGTCGTCGAGCTCCCCGACGACGCGGTCCCCGTCGACACGGCCGACCAGATCCGCATCGCCGGCCAGCGCGCGGGCATCGTGAAGAGCGCCCGCCCGGTGGACGGCGGCTCGCGGCTGGAAGTCGAGATCCTCCCGGAGTTCTGGCCGGTCGGCGCGGCGACGACCGCCCGGGTGCGCGTGCGCCCGGCGTCGGGCCTGACGTTCGTGGAGCTGCGCCCCGCCGGTGACGAGCCGCTCGACGAGGGCGCGACGATCCTCCGCGCGAACGTCACGAGCGGGACCACGCTGCCCGAGGCGGCGGAGACGTTCGACGCCGCAACCCGCGACGCGCTCGCGGGCACGCTGCGCACGAGCGGCGCCGCGGTGCTGAGCCAGGGCGAGACCTTGAACGCGGCGGCGAAGCAGCTGCCGAAGATGTTGGACGAAGGCGTGCCGGTGGCCGGCGCGCTGACGCCCGAAGACGGCGAGCTGACCGGCCTGATCACCGGCGGTCAGCGTGTCGCTCGCGGGCTGGTGGGCGACGGGCGGGACCTTCCCGCCGCACTGGCAGACACCAGTGTGACCCTGCAGGCCGTCGCCCGCCGCCGCGAGGACCTCGCGGCGACGGTGGACACCACCGCGCCGCTGCTCGAGCGCCTCGACGCGGTGAGCCCGGAGCTCGACGCGCTCCTGACGCAGCTCAACCAGCTCACGCGCGACGTGACCCCGGCGACGGAGAGCCTGGCCGCCGAGCTGCCGGTGCTGCGCCGCGCGCTGGCCAGCAGCCCGGAGCTGCGCCGGGCCGCCACGCAGCTGGGCCCGGTCGCAGCGGACGCGCTGGCGAGCGGCCCGCGCGCGATGTACGCGCTGCGCGGACCGGTGCAGCTGCTCGGGCCGACCGTCGCCCCGATCACCGCGATCACCGACGTGCTCACGGCCTACCGCGCCGACCTGCTCGCCGGCGTGAAGGGGCTGGAGGCCGTGGCCACCAAGCCCTACGCGGAGGGCTTCACCGCCCCCGGCCACCCGGCGCTGCGCTTCGGGCCGATCTTCACGTGCGGGACGCCGCGCAACCCCTACCCGGCGCCGGGCACGTCCCGGCAGGACGCTGCGGAGCGCGGACAGTGCTGAACGAGAAGCTCACCCGGCGCCGGCTCGTCGGCCTGGCGATCCTCATCGTCATTCCCGTGCTCGTGGTCATCGGCACCGTGCGTCCGGAGCCGTGGCGCGAGGACCCGACCGTGTGGGTCGTCTTCGACGAGGCGAAGGGCCTGGCGAAGGTCAACCGCGACGTGCGTGTCGCGGGTGTCAACGTCGGCAAGGTCGGCGAGGTGGTGCGCGTCGGCGACGACGCGAAGATCGAGCTGATCCTCACGGAGGACGTCGGGGAGGTGTACGCCGACGCGACCGCGTCGCTGCGCCCGCACGCCGCGTTCGAGGGTGACGCGTTCGTCGATCTCGACCCGGGCACGCCGTCGGCCGGCACGCTCGGCGACCGGCCGATCCCGAAGGACCAGTCGTGGGTGTACGTCGCGCTCGACGAGTCGCTGCGTGGCCTGGACGCGCCGCGCCGTGAGGCGATTCAGGGCATCGTCTCCGAGCAGGCCAAGACGGCGACGCCGGAGGCCGAGACCGCCCTCGGCACGACGCTGTCGCAGGCGCCCGGCGCGCTGCGCGCCACCAAGCCCGCCGCGCGCGCCGCGCAGGGACCCCGCGGCGACGAGCTGCGCCGGTCGGTCCGTGACCTGTCGCTGGCCGCTCCCGCCCTGGGATCCCGGGCGCCGCAGATGGCGAAGGTCGTCCGTGACGCCGAGCAGACGCTCGCGGCCGTCGGCGCTGACGACTACCAGGCGCTCGACGCCACGCTCGTTGCGCTCCCGGGCGCGGTCGCCGAGCTGCGCGACAGCGCATCGACGCTCGTCTCCGTCACCCGGCGGATCAACGACGCGACCGGGAAGGCCGGCCCGGTGCTCGACGAGGCCACGCCGCTGCTGCAGTCCGCGGGCCCGCTGCTGCGCCGCTCGGTCCCGGTGCTGCGCGATGCCCCGCCGCTGGCGCGCGACCTGCAACTCGTCCTGTCGGACCTTGCGACCTCTGCGCCCGCGATGCGCGCGTTGATCAAGCCGATCGGGTCGGCGGTCGACGATCTGGACCAGCGCGCGCTGCCGTCGCTGCACAAGCGCTCGCGGCTCGGCCAGCCCGCGTACCGGCAGTTCCTCTCCGCCGGCGCGGGGCTCACCGGCGCGCTGGCGCCGTACCAGGACCTCGGTCAGAACTCCCTGTACGGGGCGGGGCATTACGCGCGCATCAGCGGCGACATCGTCAACGGCCTGCTCGGCATGACGAACGTGGTCCCGGGCGCAGCCGACCTGGCGCGCCAGGCGTGCGCGGGCGAGCTGCGCGACGCGACGGGGCAGCTCGCCCGGGCCGGGGGGTGTGGCGGATGAGCGATCTGCCCATGGCCCGCGCCGCGCTCGTGGCGATCGTCATCGCCGCGGTCGTCGGCATCGGGTACACGCTGCGCAAGGTCGACGTCTCGCTGCCGTTCACCGCCTCGCACTACACGGTTCAGGTCGAGCTGGAGGACGCCGCCGGACTCGACGGGGCCGACCACCCGCTGGCGACGGTCGCGGGCACGAAGCAGGGCCGCGTGGTCGACGTGAAGGTCGTCGGCACCAAGGCGATCGCGACGCTCGAGCTCGAGTCCGACGTCGAGGGCAAGGTCTTCAAGAACGCGACCGCGGTCGTGCGGCCGATCGGCGTCATTCCCGTGCTGTCGGTGAACGTCGACCCGGGCGATCCGTCGCTGGGCGCGCTGCCCAGCGGGGGCACGATCACGGCGGAGCGCACGCAGACGTACGTCGCGCCGGACAAGGTGCTGTCGGTGCTCGACGCCGACACCCGCGCCTACCTGCAGGTGCTGGTCGGCCAGGCCGACATCGCACTCGACGGCCGCGGCAGCGACCTCGAGCGCGCCGTGCGCGAGATCGCGCCGATGACCGCCAGCGCGCGGCGGGTCGCCGAGGCGGCCGCCGACCGCCAGGTGCTCGTCCGCCGGCTCGTCGGTGACATCGCGGAGATCTCCGACACGCTGGCCCGTCGTCGCGACCAGCTGGCTCGCGCGGTGGACAGCGGCGGGCAGGTGCTGGACGTCACCGCGGCCCGCTCCCCCGAGCTCGCCGCGGCCATGCGCGACCTTCCCGAGACCGTCGAGGCCGCCCAGCGGACGCTGCGCCGGGTCAGGGCGCTGTCCGGCCCGCTCAACGAGGCGATGGACGGCACGCTCCCGGCGCTCGACGAGCTGCCCGAGGGGCTGCGCGAGCTGCGGTCCCTGACGCCGGACGCGCGCAAGCTGCTGGATGACGTCGAGGCGCTGGAGCGCACCGGCAAGACCCAGCTGCCTGCGATCCGTGAGTTCACCTCCCGGCTCGGCTCCGCCGCGGTCGAGGGCCGCCCGTCGGTGGAGGCCGCGGCGAAGACCGTCGACACGCTCGCGCAGTACGGCGACGGTGTCGCGCAGCTCGGCGACCTCGTCAGCGGCGTGGTGTCCACGAGTGACGTCAACGGTGTCATGGCGCGCGCGATCATCAGCGCCGTCGAGCCGGCGAAGCCCATGAACTTCGGGTTCGACCAGCCGCCCGCCGGCGCGTCGACGACCCGCGCGCGGAAGCTCGCCGCGCAGCAGCGCGACGAGATGCAGGAGGGCTTGGCGAAGCTGCTCGACGCGCGGTGCGTGACGGACAAGACGGCGTGCATCCTGCGCGCGGTCACCCCCGGCCTGCCGGGCAACGAGCACCTCAAGCGGAAGGGCGGCGGATGAACCGGCACGTGCCCGTCAGCGGCGTCGTGGTGCTGGGGGTCATCAGCCTCCTGTCCGTGCTCGCGTTCTTCCTGTTCAACCAGGCGTTCGGCGGCCCCGGCAGCCAGGTCGGCCAGACCGGCTACGAGCTGACCGTGAAGATGAACGAGACCGGCCAGCTGCTGCAGAAGTCGCTCGTGATGGTCAACGGCGTCAAGGTCGGCGAGGTCACGAAGGTCGAGACCGGCCAGGACGGCACGAAGGTGACGTTCACCGTGAACGAGGACTACCGGCCCGTGCGGCGCGGCGGCACCGCGACCCTCGGCTCGCGGACGGCGTTCGGTGAGGCGTACCTGCGCCTGTCGCGCGGCCCGCAGGACGCACCCGCGCTGGAGTCCGGCACCACGATCGAGGCAACGGAGGCCGTCTCGCCCGACGAGGCGCTCGAGGCGCTCGGCCCGGACACGCGCGAGCACCTGCGCTCGACCCTGAAGACGGTCGACCGCGGCATCAACGGCGGGGATGACCCGGATCGGCTGCGCGCGACGATCACACGGGTGGCCGACTCGGTCCAGCAGCTGCGACGTCTGACCAGAGCCGTCGACGACCAGGAGGACGAGATCGCCGGCCTCGTGACGAGCGGCAGCACGGTGGCCCGCGCGCTGGGCGAGCGCGAGGCGACGCTGCGGGCGATCGTCGGCGACGGCCGCACCACGATGGGCACGCTCGCAGCACGAACTGCGGCGCTGGAGGACGGGATCACCGAGACTCGGCAGCTGACCGAGGCTGCGAACGTCACACTGCGCGATCTGCCGGGCCTGGTGGACGACACGCGCCCGGTGGTCGACGACCTCTCCGTCGCCACGAAGGCGCTGACCCCGGTCTTCGATCGCCTTGGCCCGACCGTCCGCAGCGCAGCCGGGGTCATCGACGGCCTGCCGCAGCTCGCCGACACCGCGACGCCGGCGCTGCGTGAGGCGACTCCGGCGATCGAGGGGCTCGAGCCGCTCGCCGGCTGGCTCGTGCCGACGCTGCGCAACATCATCCCGCTGGCCGAGTGGCTGAAGCCGCGGGCCAACGGCTACGCGGCGGTCTTCGCCCATCTCGCATCTGCAACGGCCAGCGGCGACACGGACGGTCAGTGGCTGCGCCTCTACCTCATGATCGATCCGCGGATCAGCTTCGGGCGCGAGGCCCTCTGCGTCACCCCGCGGCCTGGTGGCGGCGGCACGTGCACGAACCCCTACCCCCAGCCCAATGACGCGCTGAACAACCAGCCGGGCAAGCCCGGGGACTTCCCGCGGCTGACGGCCGCGCCGGCTCCGTGACCGGCGCCTCGCGGCAGAGGCCCCCGGGCGCTTCGGCAAGAAGTCTCGCTGAAACGCCGGGGGCGACTCGGCCGGGCGGAGCTCAGCTGTCGAGCTGGTACGTGATGTTCAGGAACGTCAGGCTCACCGGCGTGGTGCTCGAGACGCACGCCAGGAAGTTCACGGGCAGTCGCGGTGTCGCGCTGCCGTAGAGCGTCTTCATCTGGTCGGCGGTGAGGCTCGCGCGGGGCGCGACGGTGATCGTCGCGTCGGCGCTGCCGCAGTCGCTCGTCGACTTGCCGGGCTTGACGAAGCGCAGCGTGCTCGACGAGCTGGCGTTCTGGACGGTCAGCAGCTTGCCCTGCGTGCCGCCGCCGAACGAGCCCAGGAACGGGATGTAGCCCTGGATCACCGGCTGCGCGCTCAGCGGGACGCTGAAGGACTGGACGGGCGGGGGCCCGCTCTGAAGCCAGCCGAGGTTGATGCCGTAGTTCTTGAACTGGTTGACGAGGTACTGGCTGACCCGCGTGTTGAACAGGGCGAACTTCGCGCCCTGCTGGTCGTGCAGCTGCCACTCGTAGACCGGCGAGCGGTCCCATTCGAGCTCGGCCTTCCACTGGCCGCGCTTCTCGAAGCGCAGGTAGCGCCGGGTCTTCGTGTTGTAGATGGCGACCTTCTGGTCGGCGGCGAGCGGGCCGGCGCGATGGTCACGCACGTTGGGCTTGCCGCTGTCGCGCAGGAACACGAAGTGCCCGCCCTTGCTGCCCTTGTTCCAGCCGAGGTCGACACCGAAGAACCGGTTGTCGTAGCCGAGACGACCGACCTTGGTGTTGAACAGCTGGTACTCGGTGCCGTTCGAGACGCTGGAGGTGTTCTTCACCTCCCACTGTTTCGCGTCGGGCGGACCAGCCTGGGCGGCGGATGGCAGGGCCGCGAGCGTGATGAACGCGATGGCGGCGAGGAGGAGGGAACGGGGGCGCATGGGGGGATTCCTGAGGGTTGAGACGGTCGGGTCCCCCGAAGCTACGGCTGGTTCGGCCGGTGCTTCGTCCCTGTCCCGACGGACACTGTGTCGGGTATGCGACGGTGCGCCTGGACCTACAGATTGACGCCGATCAGGCGGGCGGCGCCGATCCACAGGCCGTACGCGGCGACCGTCGCCACGCACGCCAGGGCGAGGGCGGGCGCGAACGACAAGCCGTTGCGCAGGCCCACGGGCAGGGTGATGAAGAACACGAGCGACGGCAGGATCACCCACAGGATCGACCAGGAGAGCGCTGCGACCTCGTCGGCGTCGCCCGTGTCGCGGTACAGCCACACGATCGCGAGGATCGAGGTCAGCGGCAGCGAGATGAGGATCGCGCCGAAGAGGGACGACCGGCGCGCGAGCTCGCTGGCGCCGGCGATGACGAGTCCTGAGATCGCGGCCTTCAGGAGCAGGTACATGCGGGGACCGTAGTCCCCGCACAGGAGGGATCAGACGGTCTCCGGAAGATCGAACGATCGGGCGGACGCGTCGTCACCCCCAGGATCGGGTCGGCAACCGGGTACGTGGGTACCCGCTTCCCGACCCGATGTCGCGCGCCTACGTCTGCGCGAGCTCCCGCTTCAGGATCTTCCCCGTCGACGTTCGCGGCAGCTCGTCCAGGAACACGACCTCGCGCGGCACCTTGTACCGGGCCAAAGAGCTGCGCACCGTGTCGCAGATCTCCCGCTCGGTCAGCGCCTCGCCATCCTCCAGCACCACGAACGCGCGCAGTCGCTGGCCGAACTCGTCGTCGTCGACGCCGAGCACCGCGACCTCGTGGACCTCGGGCAGCCGCGCGATGAGGTCCTCGACCTCGCGCGGGTACACGTTCTCGCCGCCCGAGATGATCATGTCGTCGTCGCGGCCCTCGATCCGCAGGCGGCCTGCGGGGTCGAACGACCCCATGTCGCCGCTGCTCATGTACCCGTCGATGATCGCCTTGGTCCGTCCGTCGGTGTAGCCGTCGAACGACGCGGTCGCGCCCACGAAGATGCGCCCCGGCGACCCGGCCGGGACCTCGCGGCCCTCCAAGTCGAGCAGCTTGACGTCGGCGCCGCGCACGAGGTGCCCTGCGGTCGACGGGTCGGCGCGCAGGTCGGACGGGCCGGCGATCGAGACGATCGCCACCTCGGTGGACCCGTAGGTGTTGTAGGCGTTGTCGCCGAACTCGTCCATCCAGCGGATCGCGAGATCACCGGGGATCGCCGAGCCGCCGAGCGCGACGACCTCGAGCGACGAGCAGTCATAGCGGGCGCGCACGTCATCGGGGAGGGCGAGGATCCGCTGCGCCATCACCGGCACCATCGCGGCCGAGCGGGGGCGGAAGCGGTGGATCGTCGCCAGCGTCTGCTCGGGGTCGAAGCGCCGGCGCATCACGAGCTCCATCCCGAGCAGGATGCACAGGCCGAAGTGCGCGAAGCCCCACGCGTGGAACATCGGCGCGACGACGAAGTGGCGGGTCTGGCCGCGCAGCGGGACCTTCTCCAGGAACCCGACGATCGCGTCGACCGGGGTCTCCGCCGGGCGCTTGGCGCCCTTCGGCGTGCCGGTCGTCCCGGAGGTCAGCAGGATGGTGCGGCCCGGCTCCTTCGGGGGCGCCGGCGGCACTGGCGATCCCGCCCGGACGAGCGTGTCGATCGTGTCGCCCGCCACGCCCGGCTCGGTCCACGCCAGCACCCGACGCGGCCCGCCCTCGTCGGTCAAGGGCGCGAACTCCGCGTCGTGGATGAGGACCTGCACGCCCTCGCGGTCGATGACGTCGCGCAGCTGCGGCGAGCTGAACGCGGTGTTCAGCAGCACGAGGTCGCAGCCCAGCTTGTTCACGGCGGTCGCCGCCTCCACGAAGAAGCGGTGGTCGCGGCACAGCAGCCCGACGCTCTCGCCCGCACGCAGCCCGCCGGTGGCCAGCGCGTTCGCCAGCCGGGTCGAGCGTTCGTCGAGCTCACCGTACGTCTGCGGGCCGAGCTCGTCGATGAGCGCGACCCGCGACCCGTCCCGCGCTGCGTGGGCGGCGACCGCGCCGGCGAGGCCGGGGCCCCACTTGCGCATCTGCGCGCCCACGCGCAGCACGGTGGCCGGGGACTCGATGCGCAGCGCACCGGCCCGGTGCAGCACCGAAACCGTCGTGGCGATCCTGCGGGCCGTGTCCTGCACGGGCGGGTGAGTCCCCATGATGCTGTCGCTCCTCCTACAGACCGAACGTCCTACCGATGATGTCGCGCTGAATCTCGCTGGTGCCACCGTAGATCGTGGAGACCAGTGCCTGTCGCACATGCCCTTCCATGTCGTACTCGGTGGCGTAGCCGTAGCCGCCCATCATCTGCATGCCCTCCAGCGCGATGAGCTTGGACGTCTCCGTCGCCTTGAGCTTCGCCATCGACGCCTCGCGGGGGAAGAGCGCGCCCGGGTTCGCGTCGACCTTGCGGGCCACGTCGTAGGTCAGCAGGCGGGTGCACTCCAGCTCGGTGGCGAGGTCGGCGACGCGGTGCTTCAGCGCCTGGAACGAGCCGATCGGGCGGCCGAACTGCTCGCGCTCCTTGATGTACGTCAGCGCGTCGTCGAACGAACGCTGGGCGGCGCCGAGCGACAGGCCGGCGATGATGAGCCGCTCGAGGTTCAGGCCCGCCATCAGCTGCATCCAGGCCTGGTCCTCCTGGCCGATGAGCGCGGACTCGGGGACGAAGACGTCGGTGAAGAAGACGTCGTTGACGACCTCGCCGCCCATCGTCTCGATGCCGCGGATCTCCACGCCCTCCGTCGGGACGGGAACCGACAGCATCGTCAGGCCCTCGTGCTTCTTGCCGCCCGGGGTGGTGCGGCAGACGAGCAGGATGTGCGACGCGAACTGCGCCTCGCTGATCCACGTCTTCTGGCCGTTGACCTTCCAGCCGCCCGGGACCTTCTCGGCGCGGCACGTCAGGCTGCCGACGTCCGAGCCGGAGCCGGGCTCGCTCATGGCGATCGACTCGACGTTGCCGTTGGCGATGCCGCCGAGGATGTCGGCCTTCTGTTCGTCGGTGCCGAAGCGCTCGATGGCGCCGGCGGAGATCATGGAGACCGCGAAGCCGCCGATCGGCAGCATGCCGCGGGCGGTCTCCTCGAGGAACAGCATGAGGTCGACCATGCCGCCGCCGATGCCGCCGTACTCCTCGCCGATCGCGATGCCGAGCCAGCCGAGCTCCGCGACCTTGGCGTAGAGCTCGGGGACGTGCGGGTGCTTACCGTGGTGCGTCAGCGCGTCGCGCTGCTCGCGGGTGCCGACCTCGCGCTCGCAGAAGTCGCGGATCGCGGCGACGAAATCGGTCTGCTCATCGGTGAGGGCGCTGGGGTTCGGGGCGATCGTGGTGCTCATGGGGTGGTGCTCCTGGGGGTCATGGGGTCGGGGACGTCATGCGGGAGTTCGGTGGGTGGGCGCGGGTGCGGGGACGCCCGGCGGCAGCGGACGCAGCACGCGAAAGTCGGCGGGGTCCGGGCTCGCCACGGCGCGCGTGTACTCGTGCACGAAGCCCGGCCAGTTGCGGGTCACGCGCCCGGTGTGCCCGTGGCGGTACCAGCTGTCGCAGGACATCCACACGGTGCTGCCCATGCGGTCCTCCAGCGCGGCGTTGGAGGCGGCCTGCGCCTCGGCGCGGACCTCCAGCGCGGCGCCCGGCTCGGGCAGCAGGTCGCCGATCGCCTGCGCGATGTACGACGACTGGGCTTCGAGCATCTCGATGATCGATCCCGACCCGAGGTTCGTGTTCGGCCCGTAGAGGACGAACGCGTTGGGGAACCCGTGGACCGTCATGCCGTGATGGGCGCGCTCGCCGTCGCGCCACACGTCGGCGAGGTGCCGGCCCTCGCGCCCGATCACGTCCAGTGGCGTGACGAGCGCGTCGGCGAACCCGGTGGCCCACACGATGACGTCGGCCTCTCGCGCGGAGCCGTCGGCGAAGCGCACACCGCTCGGCGTGACCGACGTCACCCGTTCGGTCACCAGATCGACGTTCGGCGCCTGCAGCGACTCCAGGTACGCGGAGCTGAAGAGGATCCGCTTGCAGCCGAACGCGTCACTCGGGGTGAGCTTGGCCCGCAGCTCCGGGTCGCGCACCTGTGACCGCAGGTACGCCGACGACCACAGCTTCCACGGCAGGTTGAACCGGGGGTTGACCGTCAGCCCCGCGGTCACGGCGACCCCGAAGGCGCGCAGGAACTGGCGGCGCAGGGCCTGCAGTCCCGGGACCCGCGCGATCGCGCTGCGGACCCACGGCGCGTACTCCTCGTTCTGCCGCGGCAGGATCCACGCCGCGCTGCGCTGCACCACGTCGAGATGGGCGACACGGCCGGCGAGCTGCGGCACGACCTGCACCGCCGTCGCGCCCGTGCCGATCACGGTGACCCGGCGCCCGGCGAGCGGCACGGAGTGGTCCCACTCGGCGCTGTGGAACTGCGCGCCGGTGAAGTCGTCGCGCCCGGCGATCGGGGGGATCACGGGCCGGCTGAGCTGCCCCGTGCCGAGCACGAGCACGTCGGCCTCGATCGTCTCGCCGTCCGCGGTGCGCAGCGTCCAACCGCACCGTGCGGCGTCGAACCGCGCCTCGGTGATCTCGCAGCCCGTGCGCACGCGTTCGGTGATGCCGTGCTCCGCGGCGACCCCCTGCAGGTAGCGCAGCACCTCGTCGCGGGAAGGGCAGGGCCGGGACCAGTCGCGGCGCTGCGCGTACGAGTACGAGTACAGCGCCGACGGGATGTCACACGCCGAGCCTGGGTAGTCGTTGTGCCACCACACGCCGCCCAGCTCGGGCGCCCGCTCGTACAGCGTGAAGCTCTCGATGCCCGCGCGGCGCAGCTCGATCGCCGTGGCGATCCCGCCGAACCCCGCGCCGACGATGGCGACCCGCGGCGTCATGCCACGGGTGCTGCGGTCACGTCGCCCTGCATCCATGCGGCCTCCTCACGTCCCAAGTCGGTCTCGGGCGCGTCGCCGAAGACGGTCTCCCGTCCGATCCGGTGCCAGTTGTTCGTCGCGCGGAGCTGTCCGAGGATGCCCAGCACGAGGCTGAACGCGCGCAGGGTCGTCACCTGGTTGGCCGGCATCTGCACGTCGCCGAAGCCGTCGCGCATGTCGGCGTGCTCGATGACGATCCGTGAGATGTCCGAGGTTGCGAGCGTGACCTCGCGGTCCTCGGCGAACCACCACGTCGCCGCGCGGTACTTCTCCATGAGCGGCTCGACGAGCTCGGGCCCGCCGCTGATGATGCCCTGCTCCACCGAGAGCTCGAAGAGGCGCTGCGCGTCCTGGGCGTAGACGCTCTGGAGCACCGCGCGCTGCACGTCGACCTCCTCGCGCGTCTGGCGCCGGAAGAACCCGAAGTCCAGGAACGCCACGCGGCCGTCGTCGAGGAACAGCGCGTTGCCGGGATGGGGGTCGCCGTTGAGCAGGCGCGTGCGGTACGGGCCGTTGACGTAGAAGCGGAACAGGATCTCGCCGAACCGGTCCCGCGCCTCGACGGGGTCGTCGAGGATGTCGGCGAACCGGCGGGCGTGCACGAACTCGGTGACGATCACCCGCTCGGTGCACAGCGACGTGATGACGTCGGGCACGACGATGAACGGGTGGCCCGCGAACGCCCGGGCCATCGCCCTGTGGTTGGCGGCCTCGAGCTCGTAGTCGAGCTCCTCGGTGATCCGTTCGATCACCTCGTCGGCCACCTCCTTCGTGTTCATCCCGGGGGAGAACCGCGCGGCGACCTTCAACACGAGCCGGACGTTCTTCAGGTCTGCCCGCACCACGTCCTTGATGCCCGGGTACTGGACCTTCACGGCGACCTCACGGCCGTCCTCGCGCAGGGTGGCGCGGTAGACCTGCCCGATCGACGCGGCCGCGATCGGCTCCTCGACAAAGGACGAGAAGACGTCGTCGAGCGTCGCGCCGAGGTCCTGCTCGATGACCTTGCGCATCTGGCTGAACTCCACCGTCGGCGCCATCGACTGCAGCTTCGCGAGCTTGGCCTGAAACGCGGCGCGGACCTCGTCGTCCTCGAACGCGCCGATGTCGATGACCGACAGCGTCTGCCCGATCTTCATCGCGGCGCCGCGCATCGTGCCGAGCACGGTGACCATGCGGTCTGCGGTCTCCAGTGCGGCGCGCTTGTCCGCAGCGGCCGAGGCCTCGTCGTCACGGACGACGTTCGCCGCCTTCGTCCCGAGCGTGCGCGCCGCCGCGCCGCCTGCAAGCCCGCCGAGCTTCGCGGCCCGCCCGAACCGCGACGTGTTCAACCCCCTCGCCATCGTCGTCCTCAGTCCAGGGCCGGCTGTGCGACGAAGCCCGTGAGCCGGGACTCGATGATCTGCGCGGCCTCGCCCACCATGCGGTCGACGAGCTCCTGACAGGTCGGGATGTCGTGGATGAGGCCCTGGACCAGGCCCGCGCTCCAGATGCCGCGGTCGGGGTCGCCCTCCTCGTAGACGAGGCGCCCGCGCTTGCCCGAGACGAGCGGCAGCACGTCCTCGAACGAGCCGCCCTCCCGCTCGATGCGGATGACCTCCTGGCTGACCTCGTTCTTCGCGACCCGCGCGGTGTTGTGCAGCGTGCGGAAGATGAGGTCGGTGTCGCGCTCGCTGTGCGCGACGATCTGCTCCTTGATCTTCTGGTGGATCGGCGACTCCGCGGTGCAGAGGAAGCGGGTGCCCATGTTCACCGCGTCGGCGCCGAGCGCCAGCGCCGCGACGAGACCGCGCGCGTCGCCGATGCCGCCGCTGGCGATGAGCGGGATGTCGATCGCGTCGGCGGCCGCCGGGACGAGCACGAGGTTCGGCACGTCGTCCTCACCCGGATGCCCGGCGCACTCGAAGCCGTCGATCGAGACCGCGTCGACGCCGAGCGTCGCGGCCTTCACCGCGTGGCGCACGGAGGTCGCCTTGTGGATGACCTTGATCCCCGCGCCGTGGAAGTCGGGCAGGTGGTCGATCGGGTTCGATCCGGCCGTCTCCACGATCTTCACGCCCGACTCGCAGATCGCCTGCCGGTACTCGGCGTAGGGCGGCGGCGTGATCGCCGGGAGGATCGTGAGGTTCACACCGAAGGGCTGATCGGTCAGCTCGCGGGTGCGCTGGATCTCCTTGACGAGATCCTCCGGCGTGGGCTGGGTCAGCGCGGTCAGGAAGCCGAGCGCGCCGGCCTCGGCGACGGCGGAGACGAGCTCCGCGCGGCCCACCCACTGCATCCCTCCCTGCACGATGGGATGGCGGATGCCGAAGGTCTCGGTGAATCGGGTCTGCAGCATGCCCTCAAGGCTGCGGATTGCAGGCGCTTCGCGAGGGTGCCCCGGGACTCACCGGACCGGGCACGAAGTGTGGCGGCGGCACACCGCTGGACGGCTCCGCCTGCGCTTCCATGCGGCGTGTGACCGAAACCTTCGCTGTTCGCGATCCCACCGACGGCACGGTCGTCGGCGACACGCCGGCGCAGTCGCGGGACGAGGTCCACGCGATCGCCGCACGGCTGCGTGTCGCGCAGCCCGCCTGGGAGGCCCTCGGCCCGAAGGCCCGCGCCGCCCATGTCGGCCGTCTGCGCGACTGGGTCCTCGACCATCAGGACGAGATCGTCGAGCTGCTGCGCCGCGAGTCCGGCAAGTCGCAGCCCGACGCCGCGCTCGAGGCGGTGGGGATCGTCGACGTCATGACGTTCTTCGCCGGCAAGGCGGAGTCCGCGATGGCCGACGAGTCCCAGCGCCCGCACGGCCCGCTCACGATGGGCAAGCAGCTCGGCGTGCGCCGCCGGCCGTACCCGCTCGTCGGCGTCATCACGCCCTGGAACTTCCCGCTCACGCTGCCGGTGATGGACGCGATCCCCGCGCTGCTCGCCGGCGCGGCGGTCCTCGTCAAGCCGAGCGAATACACGCCCCTCGCGCTGCAGCGGATGGTGCGCGCGTGGAACGAGGAGCTCGGCGCCCCTGACGTCTTCGCGCTCGCGCTGGGCACCGGCGAGGTCGGCGAGTCCGTCGTCGAGGTCTCCGACTACGTCCAGTTCACGGGGTCCACCGTCACGGGTCGCAAGATCGGCGTGCGCTGCGCCGAGCGGCTCATCCCGTGCGGGCTGGAGCTCGGCGGCAAGGACCCGATGCTCGTCCTGGCGGACGCTCCGGTCGAGCGCGCGGCGAACGCCGCCGCGTGGGGCGGGCTCGTCAACAGCGGGCAGGTCTGCACGAGCGTCGAGCGCGTGTACGTCGAGGAGGCCGTCGCCGACGAGTTCATCGACCTGCTCGTCGAGCGCGTGCGCGGCCTGCGCTCCGGCCCGGCCGCCAACGGCGAGCTGCGCGACGTCGGCGCGATGGCGAACGCCAACCAGGTGGACATCGTCGAGCGCCACGTCAACGACGCCGTCGCCAGCGGCGCGCGCGTCCTGACCGGCGGCCGCCGCGGCCCCGGCCCCGGCTTCGCCTACGAGCCCACCGTGCTCGTCGACGTCGACCAGGACATGCTCGTCATGCGCGAGGAGACCTTCGGGCCGGTCATCCCGGTCATGCGCGTCGCCGACGCAGAGCAGGCGATCGAGCTGGCGAACGACTCGCCGTACGGCCTGTCGGCGAGCGTCTGGACGGGCGACAAGCAGCGCGGGCTGAACATCGCGCGGCGGCTCGAGGCCGGCGCCGTGAACGTCAACGACGTCCTGAGCAACCTCTTCGCGTTCGGCCTGCCGATGGCGGGCTGGAAGCGCTCCGGGCTCGGCGCCCGCCTCGGCGGCGAGGACGCCATCCGCAAGTACTGCCGCACCCAGGCGGTCACCGCCGCGCGTCTCACCCCCGCGACCGAACTGGCCTGGTACCCGTACGCATCCTGGAAGACGAAGATCGCCGGCAGGATCGTGCGGCTCTCCGCCGCCCGGGACCTGCGCCGGCGGCTGGGGGGTCTGAATCGCATGAGTCCGAGCGTCCTGCCGTCCGAGGAGGAGTTCGCCGATCTCGTCCCCGCGCGCGGCTCGATCACCTGGCAGCTCGCGGGGGACCTTCGCTTGCTCGCGTCCGCGGGCTACGCGCTGATCCTGCAGACGGCGCACCCGACGGTCGGAGCGGGCGTCGGCCAGTACTCGGGCTTCGCCCAGGACCCGTGGGGACGCCTGTTCCGCACGCTCGACTACGTCAACGGCACGATCTACGGCGGCCCGGAGATGGCCGGCGAGATCGGCCGCCGCGTGCGCAACGTGCACAAGACGATCAAGGGCACGACGCACGACGGCCGCCGCTACCACGCGCTGGAGCCCGAGGCGTTCGCCTGGGTGCACGCCACGCTGGCGGCGTCGATCACGCAGGGCCACCAGCTGGTCGGCCGCTCGATCACGCGCGACGAGCGCGAGGTCTTCTGGCAGGAGTGGCTCTCCCTCGGCCGGCTCATCGGCGTGCGCGAGCGCGACCTGCCGACCGACTGGGCCGGTTTCCGCCTGTACTTCGACCGGATGTGCAGCGACGTGCTCGTCGACCATCCGACGGTGCATGAGGTGCTCGACACGCTCGGCCGGCCCGCCGCGCCGCCGATCCCCGGGCTGCCTCACGGGGTCTGGAAGGCGATACGCAAACCGCTGAGCCAGCAGCTCGAGCTCATGACCGTCGGGCTGATGCCGCCGCTGCTGCGCGAGCGCTTCGGCCTGCCGTGGAGCGCGGCGCACCAGGTGATGTTCGGGGCGCTGACCACGACCGTGAAGACCACGGGCGTGCTGCTGCCGCCGCAGCTGAAGGAGTTCGGGCCGTACTACGTGCAGTGGCGCAAGAAGCAGCTGGAACGCGGGGACGTGGCGTCGAAGACGCCGCCGAAGCGCGACGTCGCGCTCGTCTGAGCCGGCGGGCGCTCTGGGGAGAGCGCCGGGCAGGGGTCGTCGTCGGGAGGAGAGAACTGTGGTGCGAGGTCTGGGATGTGGACGCAGGGCCGCCGGGATCGCCGGTGCGCTGCTGTGCGCCCTGGTGCCGGCCGGCGTCGCGCAGGCCGCGGCGCCGTACGACGAGCTGGCCACGGCCAAGCCGGGCTCGTCCGTCCGCCTTGCGCCCGGGCTGACGCTCACGCCCACCCAGATCTCCCGCTCCGGTTCCACCATTCGTGTGCGAGAGGGTCGCCTGACCATCGGGGGCGTGGCGACGGGCCGGGGGGGTCCGCGCCGTCGCCACGCCCGCCGGTGTCCGGATCGTCGGCGGCCGCTTCGGCGTGCGCCGTTCACTCACGGACCGCGAGTACACGATCCCCGGTTCCACCCCCATCTCCGTGACGTCGGCGGCCGCCGGGCCTGTGGCCGTCTCCGGACGGCTGGCCGCGCTCCCCCTACGAACGAAGGCGAAGGTTCGTGCGGCCGCCGACGTGACGGAGCCCGAGGTCGAGCAGGCGCTGCCCGCGCCGCCCGGCGGCCAGCGTTGGCGGTTCGGCTTCGGCCTGAACGCGTCCGGTGTCGTGGTGCGGGTCTTCCTCGGCGACGCGCAGGTCGGCAGCGGCCTCGTGCGCTACGACGGCTCGTATCGCGTGTCGATGGCGCTCACCGACTACCCGGTGCTCGGCGCGAAGGTCAGCGCCGCCGGTGACATCGCAGGACGCAGCCTCGCCGATCCCACGCCCGTCGCGGGGCTCGCGGGCCGCGTCGACGGGCAGATGCAGGTGGCCAAGGGCGTCTCCGTCGGCGACGGCACGGTCGGCTGGGACACGACCGGGTTGCACGTCGACGCGTCGGCGAAGCTCGCGTGCCCCGAGGGCACGCTCGCGGCGGGCGCGCAGGGGACCGTCACGAGCGATGAGGACTGGACGTTCAAGGTCGCCGGGAAGACGAGCACCGAGCCGTGCGCGGTTGCGGAGAACGCCGAGATCACGCCGGAGTCGATCGGCGGCGAGCTGACGTCCACCGACGGCGACGTGACCGGCGCCATCACGGCGGCGACGCCCCCGGCGGGCTCGTTGCGGCTGGATCGCAACGGCACGTCGCTCATCGGCCCGTCGCTGAAGTTCACCGCGAAGGGCATCGTCGTGGGGGCCGGCCTGTTCCTGCCGTGCCCGGCGGGCGGCAGCATCACGGCGACCGTGAGCGCGACGCTGCCGTACGACCTGAAGTTCAACGACTGGTCGGCGACGGTCGCCGCCAAGGCGGGGACGGAGGGCTGCGGCGTCACCAAGGAGCTGCAGTTTGCCTCCGACACCGCCGTGAACGTCACGATCGGGGCGAAGAACGCGCGCCTCGGCGTGGACCTCAGCGTCCAGGCCACGATCAAGACGACGCTCATTCCCACAAAGACGTACTTCAAGGTGGTCTTCAAGCTCAGCGCGCGCGACGGGCATTTCTCGTCCTTCGTGCTCGCGGAGACCGACGGGGCCGGCTTCAGCGGCGCCGTGAAGTCCGACGGCACGTTCGACTTCCGGTTCGACATCGACGACCTCCAGATCGCCGACGCGAAGATCGTCGTGAACGGGCACATCACCCGCAGCGACCCGCGCGGCAAGGTCGACATCGACTTCCAGACGGACGTGTCGGGCAACATCCAGCTCGACGACAACTTCGCCATCCGCGGGCTCTCCCTCGGCATCGTCGGCAACGACTTCCGCTTCGGCGCGGTCATCCGCATGCAGTGCTCGGAGGGCTGGTACGACCTCGCGGCCGACGGCGAGCTGCTCGCGAAGGGCAACTTCCGCCTGGACATCGAGGCGCTCGCCGGCGACTGCCGCGTCGGCCGGCTCGTGCGCTTCAACGGGGAGACCTGGACCGGGACGCTGTCGTGGACCGACGGCGCGCTGGACGTCGACATCCGGATCGCGATCGCCGAGATGAATCTCCCGCCGATCCGCGACAAGAAGTTCGGCGACCTCGACATGGATCTGTACGGGACCACGGCGCTGATCACCAACCGGTGCAGTGACGGCTGCGGGCAGGAGAAGCTGCGCATCGACCTCGACGGCCGGGCGAAGATCGCGACGCACCTGCCGTTCGCCCCGGTGGGCGTGCTGCTTGACGCCCGCCTGCGCGTGAAGCTCGACCTCGACGGCACCATCGCGACGCGGTTCTACCTGGGCCTCACCGACATCTACATGAACGGCGTGAAGTCGTCGCTGTCGATCGAGCTCTACGGCGACCTCATCCGCGCGATCGGCAAGGGGCTCACCACCAAGCCGTCGCCCACGGCACCGGACGTGCCAGAGCCCGACGGCGATCTCAGCGGGGCGAGCATCACCGAGCGCCGAACCCCGGGCGGCGTCCGTGCCATGAAGGTGGCCGTGCAGTCCCGCCGCGCGCGGGTCGACGTCACGCTGACGCGGCGCAGCCCGGTGACCGTGGAGATCGAGCGGCGGGCGTGCGCGTCCTGCCGCTGGAAGATCGTCACGTTCAAGGTGGTGCGTCCCGACGCGCAGAAGGTCGCGCGCTTCCGGCCGTCTCGACGCTTGGCCGCCGGGTCCTATCGCGCGGTGGCGCGCGTGGGTGCCGCGGGCTCCGGACGCCCTGTGGTGCGAGCGTTCCGCGTCGGCTGAGTCGAGGCCAGCGGGATAACGTCAAGTTCCTGACGCAATACCAGCAATAACCGCGGTAGTTCTGCTTAGAGCTTGACATTTCTCAGGCGCGGGAGCAGGATGCCGCAGCATGGGAGGAGCCGGAGGAGCACTGCGCAGCCTGCGTGAGCTCAACCGCGGGTTGGTCGTCGACGCGCTGCGTCGCCGCGGTGCCGCCAGCCGCGCCGAGCTCGCTCGCGCGACGGGGCTCTCCCGCGCCACCATCTCGACGCTGACGAGCGAGCTCATGAAGGACGGGCTCGTGGTCGAGCGCGAGGGCGAGCGCGAAACGGAAGGTGCCCGCGCGGGCCGCCCGCCGGTGCTGCTGGCGCTCGACCCGCGCGCGGGCACCGTGCTCGGCATCGACTTCGGCCACCGCCACGTCCGGGTCGCCGTCGCGGACCTGTCCTCCCGCGTCCTGGCCGAGCACCACGCGGAGTTCGACGTCGACCGCTCGGCCGCGAAGGCGCTCGATGCCGCGGCCGAGATGGCCGGTGCCGTCCTCGCCGAGGCCGGCGTCCCGGCCGACGGCGTCTTCGGGTGCGGCGTCGGCATCCCCGGCCCGATCGACCAGCGCACCGGCACGGTCGGCTCGAGCCCGATCCTGCCGGGGTGGACCGGGCTCCCCGCCGCCGCGGAGCTGGCCACGCGCCTGGGCCTCGACGTCGACGTCGACAACGACGCGACGCTCGGCGCGCTCGGCGAGGCCACCCACGGCGCGGCCCGCGGCGTGCAGGACGTCATCTACGTCAAGCTCGCGACCGGCATCGGCTCGGGTCTGCTGCTCGGCGGGCGCCTGCACCGTGGTGCGACCGGGATCGCGGGCGAGATCGGGCACGTCCTGTACGACCCCAACGGCAAGCTCTGCCGCTGCGGCAGCCGCGGATGCCTGGAGACCGCCGCGGGCGCGCCCGCGATCGCCGCGCTCCTGCAGGAGGCCTACGGCGGTGAGCTGACGACCACTGACGTCGTGCGCCTCGCTGACGAGGGCGACGTCGGGGCGGCGCGCCTGGTGCGCGATGCGGGCCGCGCCGTCGGCCGCGTCCTCGCCGACATGGTCAACGTCCTGAACCCCGAGCTGATCGTCCTCGGCGGCGAGCTCGCCGGCGTGGGCGAGCCGCTGCGCGAGGGCGTCACCGAGTCACTCGAGCGTTACGCGCTGCCCGCCGCGGCCGCCGCGGTGCGCGTCGAGCTGGGTGTCCTCGGCGACCGCGCGGAGGTCCTCGGGGCGCTCTCGCTCGTCACCCACGGCCACACCGGCCGCCCGCCCGCGTCGACGGCGATGCACGCCGCACCGGCGCAGGTTCTCACGACTTCCCCCATCATCCGATGAGTCCCACCAGGAGGAGAGGTTCATGTCCCCCAGCACCCTGAGGCGCGCCGCGATCGCGGCCGCCCTGGCGCTCGCCGCCGGCGGCCTGGCCGCATGCGGCGACGATGACGACGGCGGCGGTTCCAGCACGTCGTCGAGCAGCGGCGAGGCGAAGCAGATCGCCCTGCTCCTGCCGGAGTCGAAGACCACCCGCTACGAGGCGAAGGACCGCCCGGCATTCGAGGCGAAGGTCAAGGAGATCTGCGAGAACTGCGAGATCATCTACAGCAACGCCGACCAGGACGCCGCGAAGCAGCAGCAGCAGGCCGAGGCGGCGGTCACGAAGGGCGCTGACGTCATGGTGCTCGACCCGGTCGACTCGGCGTCGGCCAGCGGCATCGTCAACCGCGCCAAGCAGTCCGACATCCCGGTCATCTCCTACGACCGTCTCGTGACGGACGCCGAGATCGACTACTACATCTCGTTCGACAACGAAGAGGTCGGCAAGCTGCAGGGCACGAGCCTGCTCGAGGCCCTCGACGGCGGTGACGGCAAGTCGATCGTGATGATCAACGGCTCGCCGACGGACAACAACGCGAAGCTGTTCAAGGCCGGCGCGCACTCGGTCCTCGACCCCTCCGGTGTGAAGATCGAGAAGGAGTACGACACGCCCGACTGGTCGCCCGACAAGGCCCAGCAGGAGATGGACCAGGCCATCACGTCGGTCGGCAAGGACAAGATCGACGGCGTCTACGCCGCGAACGACGGCACGGCGGGCGGCGCGATCGCCGCGATGAAGGGCGCCGGCATGGACGTCACGAAGATCCCGACGACCGGCCAGGACGCCGAGCTCGCCGCGATCCAGCGGATCCTCGCCGGTGAGCAGTACATGACGGTGTACAAGGCGATCACGCCGGAGGCCGAAGCGGCCGCCGAGCTGGCCGTCGCGATCGCACAGGGTGAGGAGCCGCCGTCCGGGCTCGTCAACGGCGAGGTCGACAACGGCAGCGGGATGATCCCGTCCGTGCTCCTCAAGCCGGTCGCGGTGACGAAGGAGAACGTCAAGGACACCGTCGTCAAGGACGAGTTCGTCGAGGTCTCCGAGCTGTGCGCCGGGGAGTACGCGGCGGACTGCAAGGCCGCGGGGATCGAGTAGGCACCATGTCCGCCCAGACGCAGGCCGGCGCCGCGACGGCGCCGGCCCCCGTCGCCCCGCTGCTCCGGCTGCGTGGGTTGACGAAGTCGTTCGGCGCCGTGCAGGCCATGCGCGGCGCCGATCTCGACGTGGCTGCCGGGGAGGTTGTCGCGCTCGTGGGCGACAACGGTGCCGGCAAGTCCACGCTCATCAAGGCCGTGACCGGGGTGCAGCCCGCCGATGGCGGGACGATCGAGATGGACGGCGTCCCGGTCTCCATCAAGGCGCCGCAGGACTCTGCGGCGCTGGGCATCTCCGCGGTCTACCAGGACCTCGCGCTCTGCGACAACCTCGACGTCGTCGCGAACCTGTTCCTCGGGCAGGAGTCGCAGCGCAACGGCAAGGTGCTCGACGAGATCGCGATGGAGAAGGAGTCCCGCCGGCTGCTGGATCGCCTCGCGGTCAAGACGCTGCGGTCGGTGCGCAGTGAGGTCGGGGCGCTGTCCGGCGGGCAGCGGCAGACCGTCGCCATCGCGCGTTCGATGCTCGGCGATCCGAAGCTCGTGATCCTCGACGAGCCCACCGCCGCGCTCGGCGTGTCGCAGACCGCGCAGGTGCTCGAGCTCGTGAAGCGACTGCGCAGCGAGGGCATCGGCGTGATCATCATCAGCCACAACCTGGCGGACGTGTTCCAGGTCGCGGACCGGATCGTCGTCCTGCGCCTCGGCGCGGTGACGGGCGAGTGGACGGCCGCCCCGGAGAACCGGCAGGCGGTCGTCGGCGCCATCACGGGCGCGGACATCGAGAACGGCGACGAGGTGACGCCATGAGTACCGCTCCGGCCAGTCCGGCGCCCGCGTTCGGGCCCGGCGACGACACGAAGGAGGAGCACCACCGGCCGAGCCTCGCCGACGCCGGCCGGAAGCTCCTCGAGGGCGAGATGGGCTCCCTGCGGGTCATCATCGTCCTCGCGATCATCTGGACGATCTTCGCGCTGGCGAACGACCGCTTTCTCACGGCGGTCAACCTGTCGAACCTCGCGCTGCAGATCGCGGCGGTCGGCACGATCTCGGTCGGCGTGGTCCTCGTCCTGCTCCTCGGCGAGATCGACCTGTCGGTCGGTGCCGTCAGCGGCCTCGCCGCGTCGGTGATGGCCGTGCTGAGCGTGAAGAACGGGTGGAACCCGTATCTCGCGATCATCGCGGCGCTCGGCGTCGGCATGGCGATCGGGATCTTCCAGGGCACGATGAGCACGCGCCTGGTCATCCCGTCGTTCGTCGTGACCCTCGCGGGTCTGCTCATGTGGCAGGGGGCGCAGTTGAAGGTCCTCGGCGACACCGGCACCGTGAATCTGTCGGAGCCGGCGATCACGAACATCGCGGGCACGTTCCTCGCGCCGTGGGTGGGGTGGCTCGTCGCCATCGCCGCGATCGTCGGCATCGTGGGGTCGGCGCTGCTGAACCTCCAGCGGCGGCGCGCGGCGGGCCTGGAGGCCGAGTCCATGCTCGGCCTGATCATCCGCACGGGCGCCGCGACGGTGGCGATCATCGTCGCGGTGGTCGTGCTGAACAGCGACCGTGGCGTCCCGCTCGCCCTCACGATCCTCGTGGGCATCGTCGTCGTCATGAACTTCGTGCTCACGAAGACGCGGTTCGGACGGCACATCTACGCGGTCGGCGGCGACGCCGAGGCGGCGCGCCGCGCCGGCGTCCGCGTCGCCGCGCTGCGCACGACGGTCTTCGCGCTGGCGTCGACCTTCGCGGCGCTGGGCGGCATCATCGCCGCGTCGCGCCTGCTCGCGGTCAACCAGTCATCCGGCGGCAGTGACCTGCTGCTGCTGTCGATCGCGGGACCGGTCGTCGCGGGCGTGAGCCTGTTCGGCGGCCGCGGCACCGTCTGGGCCGCCCTGCTGGGAGCGCTGGTCATCGGCTCGATCTCGAACGGCATGGACCTGCTCGCGCTGCAGTCGTCCGTGAAGTTCATGGTCACCGGCGGCGTGCTCCTGCTGGCGGTGTCCCTGGACGCCGTCGCGCGGCAGCGCCGCCAGGCCCGCGGACGAGCCTGAACCACCACCGAGCGTGGCGACCGCACCCGGTCGCCACGCTCGGTACTGTCCGAGCAATGCGGCGCTTCGAGGAATCGACCTGGCAGGGCCTGCCGTGCGACGGGCCGCTGCGCGAGCTCCGGGAGGCGCTGATCTTCGGGCACTGGCTGCCCGGCGAGCCGCTCGATCCGGATGAGGTCGCGCTGGAGCTCTCCGCGCCCGCAGACGCGCTGCCTTCGGCGTTCGCCGTGCTGGAGTCCGAGGGTCTCGCGCAGCGGCAGCCCGACGGGACGTACCGGGTCGCTCCGATCGAGCGCCGCGCGACCATCCAGTTCCTCGAAGTGGTCCGCGCGCTGAGCGTGCGTTCGTACGCGCTGGGCGTGCGTGCCGTGACCGACGCGGACCTGCGGATCATGCGCCAGGTGCTGCGGGCCTACGAGCTCACAGACGCCGACCGCGAGCCCGCGACGGCCGTCATGGAGACGTTCGTCTTCAATCGGCCGATCCACGAGGCGCACGGCAACGAGGAGCTCATCCGCCAACTCGACCTGCTGCGCCCGCGGATGGAGCGGATCGCGATGCTCGTGTACCCGGCGAACGCGACGGCACTCGGCTACGACACGCTGAAGGGCGTCCTCGAGGCGCTGGAGCGCGACGACCCGGACGCCGCGCTCAAGCTCTTCGAGGACGGGGTCGATCACGCGATCCGCACGATCGAGCTGCTGCCCGACAGCGCCTTCGAGGAACTGGCCGCCAGCTGACCGCCGTGCCGCAGCACCACTGGTCTACCCGCTGGCGCTCGCCGGGCGGCGATGCGTCTCACCGGCTGGCTGTTCGCCGCCGGCTCGCTGTGCTTCCTGCTCGCCGCGCTCGCCGCGCTCGACAGCCAGGCGACGTGGATCGACGGGACGTTCTTCGCGGGGTCGATCTTCTTCACGAGCGCCGCGCTGCTGCAGCTCATCGCGGCGGCGAGCGTGCCGCACGCGCGGCGGGCGGGGATCAACGTCCTGGCCAGTCCCGCGCGGTGGTGGGAGCCGCACGTCGACTGGGTCGCGGCGGCGGTCCAGTTCGCCGGCACGATCTTCTTCAACATCAACACGTACAACGCGCTCGACGACGCGCTGACGACCCAGCAGGAGAACCTCCGGGTCTGGGTGCCCGACGCGGTCGGCTCGGTCTGCTTCCTGGTCGCCAGCGTGCTGGCCGTGGCGGTCGTGCAGCGGCGGTGGCTGGCCTGGGAGCCACGCGACCCGGACTGGAAGATCGGGTGGGCGAACCTCGTCGGCTCCATCGCGTTCGGGTTCGCGGCGATCGCCGCGTTCAGTCGCCCGGCCACCGGGGATCTCGTCGACGACCGGCTGGCGAACACGGGGACGGCCTGGGGCGCCCTCTTCTTCCTGATCGGCGCGATCCTGCTCGTTCGCGAGGCTAGGACCCAGGCTTCGTCTTCGTCGTCATGACCTGGGCGGCGCCGCCGCCGAGCACGCGGCGCACGAGTCCGGGCGTGATGATCCGCAGCGCCGCCGGCAGCCAGTACGCGCGCGGGACATAGCGCTCGGCCTTGCCCTCGAGCGCGCACTGCGCGATCGCGTCTGCGGCCTTCTCGGGCGTGGAGACCATCCAGCGGGTCTTCGCGTTCCCCGTGAGCTCGGCCTGGGGGAACCCCTCCGTGCTGATGAACCCGGGCAGCACGAGTCCCACGTGCACGCCGTGTGCGCGCTCCTCGGCCCACAGCCCGTCGCTCCAGCCGGCGAGCGCGAACTTCGAGGCGGAGTACGCGGCGCTGCCGCCCCGTGCGACGCGGCCCGCGGTGCTCGAGACGTTCACGATCGACGCCGGCGCGCTGGCCCGCAGCAGCGGGAGCAGCGCCTCCGTGAGCCGCACCTGCGCGTCGAAGTTCAGCTCCATCGTGCGGCGGACGTTCTCCCAGCCGCCTTCGGCGAACGTCGCGCGCCATGCGGCGCCGGCGTTGTTGACGAGGACGTCGAGCGCCCCGTCGTGCTCGGCCTCCACGTGCGCGCGCACGCGCGCGGGAGCGTCGTCAGCGGTGAGATCGACTGCGACGTACGTATGCGGGCCGCCCGGCAGGCTCGCGGCGAGGGCCGCCAGGCGGTCCTCGCGCCGGGCGACGAGGACGAGACGCGCGCCCGGCTCGCGCGCGAGGCGCGCCGCGGCTGCCTCGCCGATGCCGCTGGATGCGCCGGTGATGCAGATGACCATGGCCGCGATCCTGCCAGGTAGCGTGTTCTCAGGAAGTTCCAAGCTCCGGAGCCGACACTCCTTCCATGGCCATCGAGACCGCCCCCGACACCGAGGCCCTCCGTGTCCTCGTCGTCGACGACGAGCAGAACATCGCCGACGTCATCGCGATGGCGCTGAAGTACCAGGGCTTCGACGTCCAGACGGCCGGCACCGGCAAGGAGGCACTCGACGGCGTCGCGGCGTTTCGCCCCCACCTGATGGTCCTGGACGTGATGCTGCCCGACATGGAGGGTTTCGACGTCGCCGAGCGCCTCGGCGCCCAGCGCGCCCGCGTGCCGATCCTCTTCCTGACGGCGCGGGATGCGACCGAGGACAAGGTGCGCGGCCTGACCATGGGCGGGGACGACTACGTCACCAAGCCGTTCAGCCTCGAGGAGCTGGTGGCCCGCATCCGCACCATCCTGCGCCGCACCGGTGCGTCGGAGCCCGAGTCCGGGCGACTGGTCTTCGACGACCTCGAACTCGACGAGGACACCCGTGAGGTCACCCGCGCGGGCGAGCCGATCGACCTCACCGCGACCGAGTACCGGCTGCTGCGCTACTTCTTGCTGAACCCGCGCCGCGTGCTCACCCGCGCCCAGTTGCTCGACCACGTGTGGGACTACGACTTCGGCGGCGACGCCCGGGTGCTCGAGACGTACGTCAGCTATCTGCGCAAGAAGCTCGACGTCAACGGCACCGTGCCGCTCATCCAGACCGTGCGCGGCGTCGGCTACGCGCTGCGGCGACCGAGGGCCTGACGTGTCGCTGCGGGCCCGTCTCGTCGCAGGGCTCCTCGTCCTCTCCGCGCTGGGCCTGATCCTGCTGGCCGCGATCACGTACGCCGAGCAGCGCTCCTTCCTGCTCGACCGCACGGACCAGCAGGCGACGTCGGCGATCCCCGCCGTCACCCGCGAGGTCTACAAGGACGTCATGGGCGGCGGCGAAGGGGCGGGTGCGCCTCCCGGCGAGATCGGACGTCCACCGCGTGGCGGGCCGGACCGGGACCTGCCGGCCGGCACCTACGGCCAGATCCGCACGGCGGACGGCCAGGTGCAAGGGGAGGTGACGCTCGGGTTCGACACGACCGACGCCGCCTCGCCCGACCTGCCGGAGGACCTGCCGCTCGGTGAGGCCACGACGGTGAGCACGGACGACGGGCGCTACCGCGTCCTGGCCGAGCAGAACTACGGCGGGCTGGTGACGGTGGCCGCGATTCCGCTGAGCGATGTCGACGAGACGCTCAACCGCCTGCTGGTCGTGGAGGGGCTGGTGATCGTGGGGATCCTCATCGTGCTCGGGGGTTCGGCGTGGTGGGTGGTCGGGATCGGGCTGCGGCCGCTCGACCGCATCGGCGAGACCGCCGGCGCGATCGCGGCCGGTGACCTCGGCCGTCGCGTGGAGCCGGCGGACGACCGCACGGAGGTCGGCCGCCTGGGGCTCGCGCTCAACGCGATGCTCGGCCGGCTCGAGCAGGCCTTCGCGCAGCGCCACGCGAGCGAGCAGCGGTTGCGGCGGTTCGTCGCAGACGCGTCCCACGAACTGCGCACGCCGCTCGCGTCGATCCGCGGCTACAGCGAGTTGTTCCGGATGGGCGCCAGCTCCGACCCGGAGGAGACCGCGACCGCCATGCGCCGAATCGAGCAGGAGGCGGCGCGGATGGGCGTCCTCGTCGAGGACCTGCTGACGCTCGCGCGCCTGGACGAGGTGCGCGATCCGGTCCGCGAGCCCGTCGACCTCGCCGTCCTTGCGAACGACGCGGCGGACGACGCCCGCGCGATGGCGCCCGACCGGGAGATCACCGTGACGGGGCAGCGCGAGGTCCCGGCGGTGGGTGACCCGCATCAGCTGCGCCAGGTGCTCGCCAATCTCGTGCGCAACGCGCTCGTGCACACGCCCCCCGACGCCGCGATCGAGATCGGGGCCCGGGCCGACGCATCCGGGCGGGCGGTGCTCCGTGTTCGCGACCACGGGCAGGGCCTGCCGTCCGGAACCGATCCCGCCGACCTGTTCGAGCGGTTCTGGCGGGCAGAGGGCGGTCGGGCGCGCGGCCGCGGCGGGGCCGGCCTCGGGCTGGCGATCGTCGCCGGGATCGTCGAACAGCACGGCGGGACCGTGCGCGCGGCCAACGCCGAGGGCGGCGGCGCCGAGTTCGTCGTCGAGCTCCCGATGGCATCACCGTTCAAGAACAGCCGATCGGGGGTAGAGAACCCCGCGCGTGCCGCGGCAGTCCCTGGTTCTGGTGACCCCGCTTAGGGGGACGTGCCACCAGACCCAGCAACCCCGGTTTCGGGTGCGACCTCTAATCGGGGGAACTGACCCGTCAGGTCCGACTGCGTGACGCGCTATCTTCCTGAATACGGTTCATGTCAACGGAAGCAGAGCGCTGTTATGTCTTCGTCCGAATCTCCAGCCCTCGATCATCGGATCGTCAAGGCGCTGGCGCATCCGCTGCGTCAGAACATCCTCACGATTCTCAACGAGCGCGTCGCCAGCCCGAGTGAGATCAGCGAGGAGCTGGACGAGCGCCTGGGCAACGTGAGCTACCACGTCCGCACGCTGCTCGACCTTGGCTGCATCGAGCTCGTCAGCACCACGCCGCGCCGCGGCGCCGTCGAGCATCACTACCGCGCCGTCATGAAGCCGTTCTTCAGCAAGGACGACTGGGCGCAGATGCCCGCCTCGACCCGGCGGTCCGCCCACGACACGACGCTGAAGGCGATCGTGAAGGACGTTGTCGCCACGGCTGAGGCCAACGGCTTCGACACGCCCGAGGATGCGGTCACGCGCATCACCGGCGACCTCGACGCCAAGGGGCGCGCGGACCTCGCGAAGCTCCTGGCGACAAGCCGCGAGAAGGCGGAGAAGATCTTCGCCGACAGCAGCAAGCGGCTCTCCGGCAAGGGCGACGGCATCGCGAGCGAGGTCGCGCTGATCGGGTTCGCCACCGCGACCGCGGCCTCGGCCAAGAAGCCGGCGAAGAAGCCGGCCGCGAAGAAGAAGCCTGCGCGCAAGGCCGCCTGACGGTCTCGTGCCCCGCCGCGGCGCCGCCACCCCGGCGCGCGGCAGACAGGGATTCTCCGTCGCTCGGACTCGCCAGACCATTCGCGCATCGGTAGGGTTGGCGCCAGTGGGTGACACGCTGTCAACGAGCAGGGATGTGCGCGCGTGAGCCATGAGGTCATGAACGGCCATGCGCCGCGCTTCGACGCGACATCGGGCGAGTTCTTCGTGCGTGATCCGGAGAAGCTGAAGGTCCTGGCGCACCCCATTCGGATGAAGATCCTCAAGCAGGCGCAGCTTGGCGAGGTCAGCGCGAAAGAGGCGGCGCGCGACCTCGAGGAGCCCATCGGCAAGGTGAGCTACCACGTGCGGGTCCTGGCGGATGCCGGCCTGCTGGAGCTGACGCGGCAGACGCCGCGCCGGGGAGCGATCGAGAGTCACTACCGGGCGACCGTGTCGATGCATCTCGACGACGCGACGTGGCAGGCCGTCGGGCACGACGTGCGGCGGCTGATGCTCGCGGCGGCGGCGAAGGAGTGGTCGGCCGACCTCCATGCGGCGGTCGAGACCGGGGGCTTCGAACTCGACGAAGCACTTCTCGCCAACGCGCATTTCGGCGCGGACGCCGAGGGCCTGGTCGAGCTCCGCGCGGCGCTCGACGCGCACTACCGGCGCTTGCTGGAGATCGAGGCGTCGATCGCCGCGCGCATGGAGAACGATCCCGACGCAGAGATCACCGAGGTCAACGTCGGGCTCGCGTTCTACGAGGGGGCCAACACGCCGGCTGCGAACGCGCCGTTCTTCGCGCGGAGCGGCGGCGAGACGTACCCGCTGATCCCGGAGTACATCGAGGATCAGTAGCTCGACGCGCGCGTGCGCTCGCGGCGCATGCGCGCCCGGCGGCCCCACGGGGTCGCCGTCGCGGTGACATCTCGCTGCATGGGGGAACGGGGCGTCGGTGACGCGTTCGGCGCGTCGAGACGGCGTGCCGCGCGTGCGATGTCATCTGCGATCCGCGCGGCATCCGAGACGACACCGCGATCGGCGTACACGCAGACGTGGATGTTCCCGCAGTAGGACAGGGCTCCCACGGTCAGGCCGTGGCCGTGCCACATGGGGACCGCGGGGAAGAGCATCCGCACGCGGCGGCCGAGCAGGTACAGCGGGACGTCCGGCCCGGGGACGTTGGACACCGTCAGGTCGAAGCGTGTCGCGGTGGCGACGACCTTGCTGACCGCCCTGCGGCCGGCCGTCGGGACGAGGTCGGCGAGGCGCACGATCCCGGTGAGCGTCGCCGCGTAGTCGCCCTCCTTCACCCGGCGGGTGCGCTCGACGACCTCGTGCAGCCCGGCGTGGGGATCGTCGCGGTCAGACGGCAGGTCGACGAAGACGAACGACAGCGCGTTCCCGAGGTCCTGCGCTGATCCGGTGCGGACGTTGACAGGCATCATGGCCTTCAGCGGGACCGGGATCTCGTCGCGCCGCTGCAGCGCGTGCCCCAGGGCGTGGCCGACGGTCGCGAGCAGGACGTCGTTGACCGTCGCGTCGTGCCGACGGGCGACGCGACGGACGGCGTCGAGTTCGAGGACCGAAAGCCCGACCTCGCGGGCAGGGCCTGCAGTCGCCGCCATCGGGGTCGAGGCGGGCGGCCGCAGCAAGTCGGTGAGCGCGGACACGGTGCGCGCGGCCTCAGAGGGCGGTTCGAGCCGGGGGACGGGCGGTGCGCTGGGCCGTAGGACCAGGTCCTTCGTGCGGGTCGCGGTCTCCCGTCCCGCTCGTGCGACGGCGGCGCCCTTGCCGGCGCCCATCCGGAAGCGCTCGCGAGTCAGCGAGAACGCGGCCTCGGCGTTCCCGGTCCGCTCGGGCCGCCAGGCCGACCGCGGCTCGGGGCGCGGGTTCGGCTCGGCGTCGAAGAGGAGCGCGGCGACCTCGATGGCCGCGATGCCGTCGATCAGCGCGTGATGGGCCTGGCCGACGACCGCGAAGCCGTCATCCAGTCCGTCGACGAGATAGATGCGCCAGAGCGGCCGGTCGAGCGGCAGCGCGGTCGAGAGCAGCCGGCCGGCCAGTTGACGGAGGGCTTCCCCGTCCCCGGGGGCGGGGGCGGTGACGCCCATGACGTGCCGCGCGATGTCAAAGCCGTGGTCGTCCTCCCACCGCAGCTCGCCACCGGCCAGCGCGGTGCCGACGAGGCGGCGCCGGAACCGCGGCACGCGGTCCATCCGGGAGAGCAGGTGGCGCCGCAGGCCGCCGACCGAGGGCGCACGGCCGTCGATCTTGATCGTCCAGCCCACATGCAAGGGGGCATCGGGCGTGTCGAGCGCGAGGAACGCATCGTCGAGAACCGTCAGCCGGTCTGCAGGCACAGGGCGAGTCTCGCAGGTACGAGGGCGGAGCGCACCGCCTGAGACGCGATGTCCTGCACCGATTGCCTTTGCCTACGCTGCCGACGACGCGGGTGGACGTCTGACCGCGGGCCAGACCAGTAGGAACACACTCACCACCAGCACGACGCCCAGGCCGGAGGCGACGAATGCGACCCGTGGGTCGAACACGCTCGCGAGGACGCCACCGAGGAGAAACCCGACCCCGGGCATGGCCGTTCCCACCGCCTCGAGGATGCCGGCGACCCGCGTCTGCATGTCGGCCGACATCGCCTCCTGGACGAGGGTCACCACGGTGACCCACTGCATGCCGTTGCCGACGCCGCCGAAGACGGCCGCCGCGCATGCCGCCGCCAGGGTCGGGGACAGCCCCATGGCGACATAGGAGATGCCGACCATCGCCGAGGAGATGACGAGGAGTCGGACGATCGAGCGATGGAGCATCCGGGTGTACGCCAGGCCTCCCGCCACCATGCCGCCGCCCCAGCATGCGAGCAGCAGCCCGTAGCCGGCGTCGCCCGTTCCCAGCGACTCCTTCGCGAGCGCGATCTCGATCGGGGTGACCACGGAGAACAGCACGAGGAGCACGCCTTCGAAGACCAAGATGGTGCGCACGCGCGGATCGGTGAGCACGGCTGATGCGCCTTCGCGCAGTCGGGATTGCCACGTCCCACCTTCGTTGTTCCCCACCGGCCCGGGGGTGAGGAGCATCAGGAGGGCGAGCAGCGCGAAGATGCCGGCGCCGATGAGGAACACGACCCGCACGGAGGTCGCGGCCACGAGGACCCCCGCGGCGGCGGGGGCTGCGACGTTCATCAGGCCGAACGACACGTTGAGGACGGCGTTTCCCTCACGGAGCAGGTCCACCTCGGTCATGACCGTCGCGGTCGTCGACCGGACGACGGCACGACCGACGGCCGCGAGCGTCCCGTCCGCGAGCGCGAGGATGCACACGAGCGTCAGCGAGAAGCGAGACGCGAGCGCGGCGAGCCCCACGAGGACCACTGCATCGATCGCGTAGAGCCCCGCGAGCGCGCGGGTGGGTCGGAACCGGTCGAGCCTCGTCGACAGCGGGGGGACCGCGAACGCGGGCAGGAACCTGTTGGCCAGAAAGAGGGCGGTCGTCGCGAGTGTGCTCCCGGTCTCCTCGAACACCAGGATCGCCGCGGCGACGGCGACGAACCAGTCACCGCACTCATCGCCAGCGTAGGACGCGAGCAGCCGCCGGAACAGGGGAACGCGCAAGGCGGCCGTCATGGGCGCGGATTTCATCAGCTTGAGCGTTCAAACGCAGAATGGACGAATGTTCGAGCGCTTCAGATCCTCGGCAGAACCGGGGGAAACTTGAGCGTTTCTGTGAATTACTGGACAAGTATCCGAGGTGATCAGTACTCTGCCGCGCCGTAGGACGGGAACCAGAAAGTCAGAGCCATGGTGCGCGGTCACCGGGGGAAGCCGGTCTGGCGCACGGAAAGGACACCTGCAATGACCTACAAGCGCTAGATAATCCTTCGCAGTCGATCGGCGTTGAGGCCAGTCGTGTCGGACCTCAACGCCGGTCGATGCACATGCTGGGCTCAGGTCTTCGCAATTTCCGCCGATAAGGGAAAGCGTGACGACACGTACGGAGTCGTTGATGAGCCTCGCGACGATCCTGGCGGTTGTCGTTGCCGGCGTGTTCCTCGCCGACGTCGGCAGCTGGGATCTCACGCTGCTGTGCGCCCTCGGGGCGCTGGCGGCGCTTGGCGACATCATCACCATTCGCCCGAAGAACAGCGCCATCCGCATCTCGGGCGGATTCTTGGGGCTGGTGTTGGCAATGGCCATGCTCGGACCCGCGCAGGCCGCCATCGTTGGCGTCGTCTCACTGTTGCCCGACTTCGTCATGCGGCGGCACCGCAGCTGGACCGTCGCGCTGTCCAACGTCGCCGTCCTGCTGCTGTTCCCGTTCGTTGGAAGCAGCATTATGTTCATGCTGTCGGCGGCAACTGGGGTTCAGTCCGATGACTTGGGCTACGTCCTGGTCATGGCGCCGGGATTCGCGGCCGCCACACTGACGAATTTCCTCTGGGTCGCGTTCGCAGAACGCCTCGCGGGAGGCCCGTCGATCAAGGGGCAGCTCCGGTCAGTGTTCGTGCCCGTGATCCCGTCGGAGCTCGTGATGCTGCTCATCGCAAGCATCATCCTCTACGCCGTGGAACACCTCGGGCCAGCGGCGCTTGTAACGGCCGCGGCGTTGCTCGTCGTCTACCTGTGGCTCTACCGCGAACTTCTCACCTCCCAGGAGCGTGCTGAGGAGCTGGATACCCGCACCCACCAACTTGCAACCCTCCAGGTCGGCGTCCTCACCGCGATGCTCCGCACGCTGGCCCTGCGCGACCACATGACGGCCCGCCATTCCGCGGCCGTGGCGCGCTATGCACGAGAACTTGCACGCGCCGCCGGGTGCAGCGACGACGAGGTCGAGCTCGTCCACACCGCCGGCCTGCTGCACGACATCGGCAAGTTCATCTTCCCCGACCACATCCTGCTCGCCGATTCCCGCCTCTCTGACGAGGACTGGGAGATCGTGAAGTGCCATCCCTTTCAGGGCGCGAAGATCGTGCGCGAGGTCGAGGGCTACGGCCCGGTCGCCGACATCATCCTCGGCCACCACGAGCGGATCGACGGCAAGGGCTACCCGCGCGGGATGCAGGGCGAGGAGATCCCGCTCCTGGCCCGGGTCATCTCGGTGTGTGACACCTACGACGTCATGACCGCCCGCGACTCGTACCGCGAGCCGGTGCCGCAGGACGCGGCGCTGGAGGAGCTCCGCCGCGTCGCCGGCAAGCAGCTCGACGCGCGCCTGGTCGAGATCTTCGCGGACCTCGTCAGCCGCGGCGAGCTCGGCTTCCGCCACGGTGACGACGCGGACTTCGAGGCCGAACTGCAGTTCGAGCGTCGCGTCCGCGACTACGCGGCGCCGCAGCCTCACGCGGTGCCCGCGGCCGCCTGACCCGCCACCGGCGCGTCGAGGCACCGACTACCCTCGCCGCGATGGCCGACGTCCTCGCCGCCTACGACATCGCGCTCGTGCGGGCCGACAACCCGTCGCCGCTGACGCTCACGGGGACCAACACGTGGGTGGTCGGGCGCGATCCGTGCTGGATCATCGATCCTGGCCCTGCGCTCGAGGCGCACCTGCACGCCGTCGCCGCAGAGGCGGAACGTCGCGGCGGAGCGGGCGGCATCGCCGTCACGCATGACCACTTCGATCACGCGGAGGGCACCGAGGGTCTGCGGGTCATGCTCGGCGGCGTTCCGGTCGGCGCGGCGCGGCTCGCGGCGAACGTGAAGCTCGCCGACGGCGATCCGTTCGGTCCGCTGCGGACCATCGCGACGCCCGGGCACGCGCCCGATCACCTCACGTTCGCGCTCGGCGACGCGCTGTTCACCGGCGACGCGGTCGTCGGCACCGGGACGGCGTTCCTCTTCCCGGACCCCGGAGCCCTGCGCGACTACCTGCAGGCACTTGAGCACCTGCGGGCGCTCGACGCCCAGGTGATCTGCCCCGGGCACGGGCCGCTCGTCAGCGACCCGAGAGCGAAGCTCGACGAGTACCTCGCGCACCGGCGGGATCGCGAAGCCAAGCTCGTCGCGGGCATCGAGGCGGGACGACGATCCATCGACGAGCTCCTCGACGCGGCCTGGGACGACGTCCCCGACGCGATGCGCCCCGTCGCGGCGGTGACGCTCGCCACGCACCTCGACAAGCTCGCCGACGAAGGCCGGCTCCCCGGCGACGTCGAGCGCCCGCGGTTCTGAGTCAGCCGGTCGGGGCGACGACGCCGCCCGCGGGACCGACCACGGTGGGCTCGTCCAGTTCGGCTGACGGCGCAGCGGGATCGACGAGCGGCTCGGGCTCGGCCGCGGTGACGGGAGCCGTCTCCGGCTCCTTCAGGGACTCTGCCGGCGCGGCGACGGCGGGCGTCAGCTCCTCCTGGGGCGCGATCGCACCCCCGCTCGCCGGCACGGCGAGGACCGCCGGCACCGTGTCGGCGTGGGGTGAGATGGCGTCCTCGTCGGCGGGGGCGGGCGCGACCTTCGTGAGGGCCGTGTCGGCCTTCTCACGCTCGGCCAGCGCGGCTTCGCGCTTGCGATCGGTGACGGCGACGAGCTGGGTGACCGCGGGCACGGCGAGCAGCTCGACCATGCGCACGCCGGACGACGCCGCGGGTGCGGCCGCGCCGCCCGCAACCGCCTGGGAGGCCACGGAGGGCGACTCGGCGGGCGTCGACGGGGCGATGCGCTCGCGGACGGTGGTCGCGCCACCCGCCGTCACGGCGACGCAGCAGACGACGACGGCGACCTTCGTGGTGACGGCTGCCGCGCCGCCGCCGATCACGGCGACGCCACCGCCCGCGGCGGCCGACGTGCTCGCGCCGCCGATCCCGAGGAGCTGCGCGAACCCGGCGAGCGGGCCGAACAACGGGGCGGGGTTCAGCGCGGCCATCCGGGCGTTGACCGCCTTCAGCTGGGAGCGGTACTCGCGGCACCCATCGCACTCGCGCATGTGGCGGCGCGCGAGACCGGTGGCCCGGACGCCGCGGCCGTGCGCGAGCGCCAGCGACTCGCGGATCTCGACGCACGCCGTGTCGCGGGCCTCGCCGGCCTCGACGAGCCCGATCCGGGCGCGGACGAGCAGCGACTTGACCGCGGGGACGGTGACGTCGAGCGCGTCGGCCAGCTCGGCGTAGCTCAGACCGTCCATCTCCCGCATGAGCAGTGCGGACCGCTGCTGGCTGGGGAGGTTGCGCACGTCCTCGACGAGGCGGCGCAGGTCCTCGCGCCGCTGAGACTCCTCGATGGGGTCGTGCAGCGGCCGGCGGGACATGTCGAACACCTCGGCGGCCGGGGGGATCGGTCGGCGCAGATGGTCGATGCAGCGGTTGTGCGCGACCCGGTACAGCCAAGCGCGCAGTGAGATGGGGCGGCTGTCGGCCCGGAGCGCCCCGTACGCGCGCAGGAAGACGTCCTGCAGCGCATCCTCGGCGTCCTGGCGCGAGCCGCCCAGCATCTGTCGGGAGTACGCGAAGAGGCGCTGGCGGTACCGGTCGTGGATCGCCTGGAACGCGGCCTCGTCCCCGGCCCGGAACAGCGCGACGAGCTGCTCGTCGGACCGCAGTCGCAGGAACCGTCCCTGAGACCGGGTGCCGGTCGTGCTGGCGTGCCGTGCGGCGGGGGCCGGGATCGCTGAGGCTTCCACAGGAGTTGCTCCGAAGAGGTTAACCGGTTCTCCCGAGGGAAGTTGCGGGTTTGGTCTCCACGAGATCTCCACATCTTCTGCGCGATGGCTCGACGGGGCCGGTCTACGCTGCTCCCGCATGACGCCCCGACGCACGATTCTGGTCGTAGAGGACGACGCGCTCATCGCCGACGCCGTGGCGGCACGGCTCCGCGCCGAGGGCTTCACCGTCGAGCTCGCGGTGGACGGCCCGACGGGCGTCCGCGCGTGCGAGCGGCTCCAGCCGGCGCTCGTCGTCCTCGACGTCATGCTGCCCGGATTCGACGGCTGGGAGGTCTGCCGCCGCATCCAGTCCGCCCGGCCCGTCCCGGTCCTCATGCTCACGGCGCGGGACTCGGAGACCGACCTGCTCGTCGGCCTGGGGCTCGGGGCGGACGACTACATGACCAAGCCGTTCAGCCCACGGGAGCTCGTCGCACGGGTGCACGCGATCCTCCGCCGCGCCGATCGCGCGGCGGCGCAGGAGATCACGGCCGTCGGGGGCCTCGAGATCGACGCCGGCGCGCGCCTGGTGCGGCGGGCGGGCGAGGACGTGCAGCTGACGCGCACCGAGTTCGACCTGCTCGCGCATCTCGTCGGCGCCAACGGGCGCGTGCTGTCGCGCGACCACCTGCTGGAGGAGGTCTGGGGGTACGCCGACGGGACGGGGCCCCGCACGGTGGACTCGCATATCGCGGCGTTGCGCCGCAAGCTCGGGCCGGACGCCGTGCGCACGGTGCACGGCGTGGGCTACGCGATCGGCGAGGGCACGGCGTGATGCGGCCGCTCGAAGGTGTCGCGTCGATCAAGCTGAAGCTCGGGCTGGTGATCGTCGCCGCCATCGCGGTGACCGTCGGCTCGATGGTGGCCGCCGCCGCGATGGGCGTGCAGCTGCGCTGGGGCGTCATCGGCGCCGTCATCCTGGCGCTCCTCGTGGTGCAGGTCATCGCGCGCGGGCTCACCGCCCCCCCTGCGCGAGATGGCGCAGGCCGCCGAGGCCATGGCCCGCGGCGAGCACGGTCAGCAGGTCGAGGTCCGCGGCCGCGACGAGGTCGGCCGCCTCGCAGATGCGTTCAACGCGATGAGCACGGAGCTCGAGACCACGGACCGCGTTCGTCGTGAGCTGGTCGCCAACGTCGCGCACGAGCTGCGCACGCCGCTCGCGGGCCTCCAGGCGGCGCTCGAGAACGACATCGATGGGGTGCAGCCGCTCGACGCGCAGGCGCTGCTCGCCCAGGTCCAGCGGCTCGGCCGGCTCGTGGAGCAGCTGCTCGACCTGTCGCGGCTCGAGTCCGACGGGGTGCCGTTGCACATGGTCGACATCCCGGCCGCGGAGCTGCTCGAGCAGGTGCGCGACGAGGCGCTGCTCGCCGCGCCGGGGACCGCGCGCGTCGAGATCGCGGTCGAGCCCGCGGCCTTGCGGATCCGCGGCGACGCCGACCGGGTCCATCAGGTGCTCGCGAACCTGGCCGAGAACGCGCTCCGGCACGCGGCCGCACACGGCGAGGTCGTGCTGGCCGCCCGCTCCCTGCACGGTGCCGTCGAGCTGTCGGTCACCGACGACGGCCCGGGGATCCCCGTGGACGAGCGCGAGCGCGTGTTCGAGCGCTTCCATCGCCTCGACGCCGCCCGATCGGCGGGCGGCGCCGGCCTGGGCCTGGCCATCGCCCGCTGGATCGTCGAGCTGCACGGCGGCGCGATCCGCGCGGAGGCCGCCGGCGCCCGTGGCTGTCGCATGGTCGTGGAGCTGCCGGCATGACCGGCCAGCCCGCACCCCCGCCCTGGCCGGCGCCCGCGGTGAACGTGGTGCCGCCCGAGCGCGAGCCGCGCCCGCGGCTCCTGCGCGGGAGCGCGCTGGCTGCGACCGCGATGATCCTGGCCGCCGGCGCCGTCGTGGTGGCCGCCGCGCCGGCCGGGCTCGCCCTGGCGCTCACGGCCGCGGGCGTGGTGGGTGTGCTCCTCGCCGCTGGGCTCATCCCGCGCGATGGCGATGCCCGTGCGCTCCTCGGGTGCGCGGTCCTGCTCGCCCTCGCACCGCTGCTGCGGGACGCCGGGTGGGTGGTGGCGGTCGATCTGATGCTCGCGTTCTGCTGCGCGGCGGTCGCCCTGGCCGGAGACCGATCCCCCGCAGGTGTGCTGCGTGGCCCGGCCTGGGCGGTCGGCCTGCTGCCGGCCGGCGTCGGCGTCGTGGGCTCCGACCTCGCGCGCGGCCTGCCGCGCACGTCCGGGCGTGACGTGGCCCCGGCGCTGCGTGGCGCGGTGCTCGCGGCGACCCTCGTCGGGGTGTTCGGCGCCCTCTTCGCCTCAGCCGACCGCGCGTTCGCGCATCTCGCCCAGTCCGCGCTGCCGGACGCCCCCGATGTGGGCGGGCTGCCGGGCCGCCTGCTCGTCGCCGCAGCCTTCGCGGCGGTCATCGGCGCGCTCGTCCTCGCGGAAGCCCGGTTGCGGCTCGCCGGGCCGGCCCCGCAGCGGCCGGCACCGTCGCGCCGGCTGACGCCGACCGAGTGGATCCCGGGACTCGTCGCCGTCGTTGTGCTCTTCTGCGCGTTCGTCGCCGTGCAGCTCGTCGTCCTGTTCGGCGGGCACGAGCACGTGCTGGAGACCGCCGGGCTGACGTACGCCGAATACGCCCATGAGGGCTTCGGACAGCTCGTGATCGTCACGTTGCTCGTCCTCGCGCTGCTGGCCGCGTCGTGGCGGTGGGTGGCCGCGGAGGGCGCACGGCGGCACCTCCTGCGCGCACTGCTGCTGGTGCTGTGCGCGTGCACGCTCGTGGTCGTCGCCTCCGCGCTGCACCGGCTCGACGTCTACGTCGAGGCGTTCGGCGCGACGCGTCTGCGGGTCCAGGCCGCGACGCTGTGCGCGTTCCTCGGGGGCACGGTCGTCTTCGGCGCGGTCGCCGTCCTCCTCGGGCGCGCCGCCTGGCTGCCGCGCGCGGCGGTGCTGCTCGTCGCCGGGACGGCGGTGGCGGTCACCGTCGCCAACCCGGACCGCTGGATCGCCGAGCGCAACGTCGACCGGTTCGAGCGCACCGGTCAGATCGACACGTACTACCTCGGGTCACTCAGCGCCGACGCCGCGCCCGCCCTGGCCAGGCTGCCGCGGGAGGAACGCGCAAACGCGGGGCTCGTGTGTCCCGCGCGGGATGACGGCGTTGCGGGCTTCAACGCCGGCCGCGCTGCGGCCCGGCGGGCCCTGGACTGCTGAGGAGATCCTCCCGACACCGACCATCAACGCGCTCGACGACGAAGCTACGCGGCGTCGTAGCCCGGCTCGCCGGGCAGCAGCACGCGCGCCGTTTCGCCGCTCATGACGACCTTCGGTAGCACCGGCACGACCTCATGCGCGGACGCGTGCGCGATCACGGCTGCCGTCGACGGGAAGATCGAGAGCTGCTCGAGGTGCTTGATCGTGGGGAAGACGAGCGCGATCGCGCCCTCTTCACCCGCGCGCAGCGCGTCCTGCGGCGTGAACCAGCCGAGGTCGACGCACTCCTCACCGTCGATCTGCGGCTCGGCGCCATCCGGCGCCTCCGCGAGGAAGAAGTGCGTGTCGAAACGGATCTTCACCTGCTCGGGCGTGATCCACTGGCTGAACTTCACGAGCTCGTGCGGGGCGATGCCGGAGACGGCGGCCTCCTCCTCGAGCTCGCGCACCGCGGCGACACGGTGGGCCGCGTCGCCCTCGCCTTCATGGGCGTCCACGGCGCCGCCGGGGAAGACCCACACGCCGCCCATGAACCGCGCCTTCGGGGTCCGCTGCACGAGCAGCAGCTCGAGCGTCTCGTCGCCGCCGCGCAGCAGGATGATCGACGCCGCCTGCCGGGCCGGGACGACCTCCTCGCTCGCGAGCTCCTGCCCTGGTTCACCGATCGACCCTGCCATGCGCGCACACGCTACCGAGCGGTCGGACGGCGGTGCGCCGTTTCCTGGCTGGCTGGCCAGTCGTCGTATCCGGGCGCCGATCTCTAGGCTCTGCGCCATGACACAGCGCTGGATCTGCGAGGCCTGCGGGTACATCTACGACCCCGCCGAGGGCGACCCGGACGGGGGCATCCCCACCGGCACCGCGTTCGAGGACATCCCCGACACCTGGTTCTGTCCGGTGTGCGGTGCGCGCAAGCGCGACTTCACGCCCTACGAGGACTGATCCGCGATGGCCAAGCCGAAGAAGGACACCCCGGCCGAAGCCAAGCCAAAGAAGCAGAAGAAGCCGTCGAAGAAGCCGCCGGCGGCCGCGCCCGAGCCCGTCTTCACCGCTGAGCCGGTCGATCCGCCTGCGGCGGGTCTCGCGGCCGCGAGCGGCCTGACGCCACGGAGCTTCATGGACCGTCTGAGCGGCGCCCGCATGTGTTACGGCGAGCCGATCTCGGGCGGTGATGTCACGGTCGTGCCGGTGTCCCGCGTGCGCGTCGCCGGGCGGATTCGGCGACGGCGAGGACGGCACGGGCGGAGGCGGGGCCGTCGACGCCACCCCGGTCGGCTACATCGAGGTCGGGCCGGGCGGGGCGCGCTACCTGCCGATCGAGGACCCCGATCGCATGCTGCGCGTCGCGCGGTCACTCGCGGTCACGGCGGCAGCCGCGCTCGGCGCCCTCGCGGCGCTGCGCAGCCTCACCCGCTGACGGGCACGAACCGCTCGGCCGCGAGGTCGCGCAGGCGCTGGACGTCCTCGGCGCGCGACCGTGACAGCGGCACGGTGCCCGCCGCTTCGCGTGCCAGCGCCGCGGTGTCGAGCGGCGTGCCGCTGTGCAGCGAGCCGAGGAGGGCACCGACGACCACCTGCTCGAGTTCGGCGCCGCTGAAGCCCTCGGTCGCGGCGGTGAGGACCGGCATGTCGAACGCCGCCGGGTCCTGGCGCCGCATGCGCAGGTGGATGGCGAGAATCTGCTCGCGCTCGGCGGACGTGGGGAGGTCGACGAAGAACAGCTCGTCGAAGCGGCCCTTGCGCAAGAGCTCGGGCGGCAGGCGGAACACGTCGTTGGCCGTCGCGACGAGGAAGACCTCGGCGGGACGGTCGGCCATCCACGTCAGCAGGGTGCCGAGCATCCGCTGGGACAGCCCGCCGTCAGACCCGTCCCCGCTTCCGGTGGCGAGCGCCTTCTCGATCTCATCGATCCACAGGACGGACGGCGCGAGCGATTCGGCGACGCCGAGCGCCTTGCGGAGGTTGCGCTCGGTCTCGCCGATGTACTTGTCGTACAGCCGGCCGGCATCGAGCTTCAGCAGCGGCATCTCCCACGAGCGCGCGATGGCCTTCGCCGCGAGCGACTTGCCGCAGCCCTGCACGCCGACGAGCAGCACGCCCTTCGGCGCCGGGAGGTTCATCGCGCGCGCCTCCGGGCTGAAGCCCACCTTGGCCCGGTCCAGCCAGGCACGCAGCCGGTCGAACCCGCCGAGCGCGGCGGCGTTGTCGGCGGGCGGGAAGTACTCGAGCAGCCCGTCGGCCTGCAGCGCGCGGGCCTTCAGGTCGACCAACCGCGGCAGGTCATCGCGGCTCAGCTGGCCGTCCTCGATGGCGACCCGCGCGAGCGCCTGACGGGCCTGGTTGAGCGTCAGGCCGCGCAGAGCGGAGGCGAGTGCGGCGCAGTCGTCGTTGGTGAGGGTGACGGTCACGCGACCGCCCGCGGCCATGGAATCCGCGACGGCGGTGAGCGTCGCGCGGTACTCCGTCTCGCTGGGCAGCCCGAGGGGGACGTGCACCACGCGGTCCTCCAGCTCGCCGGGCAGCTCGGGGCTGGTGCCCAGCAGGATGACCGTGGACGTCCGATGCGACCGCTCGAGGGCGCCGAGGAGATCACGCAGCGCACGGGAGACCTGCGGCTCGCCGAGGTGACGGCGCAGGTCGCGGAAGATGAACAGCGCCTCGACGTCGAGCTCCGCGGCCCCGGCGAGCGCGGCGGCGGGCGACGCGGACTCGTAGAGCGGCTGCTCGTGTCCACGGCGGACCAGGCCGCGGGTGACCGTCCAGTCGAAGACGTCCAGGCGCAGGTCACGCGCCACGGCGTCGAGGAGGGCGAGCGCGCGGTCCTCCTCGTCGGTCTCCAGCGCGACGGCGGCGTGGCGGGAGAGCACGAGCGTCTTCAGGTCATGGACCGGGGACGGTGCGGGCGGCGCCGCCAGGGGCTGCGCTGCGGCGGTGGGCCCAGCGGTCGCGGGTGCCGGAGCGGGGCTCGCTCCGGGGGCGAACCCGGGCGGCGGCACCGATCGGGCGGACGTCATGTCCGCTGCATCGGCACGTTGGCGCTCGGCGTTGACCGCGGGCGCGCCAGCCGGACACCCGTCGAACGACGGGCGGACGGCTCTGACCAATATCTTGGTGGTCGCATGCGTCGCGCCCCCGCCGTCCCGCTTGAAGTCGTCGTCGGCGTCGTGGGCCTCGCCACCCTCGGTGCCGAGATCGCCGCCGCCCGCCTGATGGCGCCGTACTTCGGCGCCTCGACGATCATCTGGGCCAACACCATCGGGATCGTCCTCGTCGCGCTCTCGATCGGGTACTGGCTGGGAGGCCGGCGGGCCGACCGCAACCCGACGCCCGAGGGGCTGTATTCGATCGTCCTCATCGGCGCGGTGCTCGTCGGCGTCGTCCCGTTCGTCTCCGGGCCGTTCCTCGACATCGCCGTCGACGCGCTCGACTCGATCTCGGCGGGCGCGTTCGCGGGCTCGCTCATCGGCGTGCTCGTGCTCATCGCGACGCCCGTGCTCGTCCTCGGGATGGTCGCGCCGTACGCGATCCGCCTGGCGATCGACAACGTCGAGGAGGCCGGGCGCGTGTCCGGCCGCCTGTACGCGATCTCGACGGTCGGATCGCTCGCCGGCACGTTCACCTCGGCGCTGCTCCTCATCCCGCTGCTCGGGACCCGCCGCACGTTCCTCGTCTACGCGATCCTGCTCGCGATCGTCGCGGTCGTCGGCCTCGCCCGCGCGCGCTGGGTGCTCGTCCCGGTCGTGCTCATCGCGCTGATGGCCGTCCCGGTCGGGATCGTCAAGGCCGACGCGGGCGCCGGCAAGGTCATCCACGACGCCGACACGGAGTACCAGTACGCCCGCGTCGTCGAGCGTCCCGACGGCGCCCGCTGGCTGGAGCTCAACGAGGGGCAGGCCGTCCACTCGATGAAGAAGCCCGGCACCGTGCTGACCGACAACATCTGGGACGAGTACCTCGTCGCGCCGTTCGCGGTCCTCGACGAGCCGCCTGGGCGCATCGCGATCCTCGGTAACGCCGCCGGCACCACCGCGCGGGCGTACGGGGAGCTGTTCCCGGACACGGTGATCGACGGCGTCGAGATCGACGGCGAGCTCACCGAGATCGGGCGCGAGTACTTCGAGATGGACAACCCGAACCTCAACACCTTCACCGACGACGCCCGTCCCTACCTGCGCCAGACCGACGAGCGCTACGACGCGATCCTCGTCGACGCCTACCGCCAGCCCTACATCCCCTTCTACCTCACGACGAAGGAGTTCTTCGAACTCGCGTCCGACCGCCTGCGCCCGGGCGGCCTCGTGATGGTCAACGTCGGGCACCTCGAGGGCAACGACGAGCTCGAGAAGGTCCTGAGTCGCACGATGAAGGAGGTGTTCCCCACGGTCCTGCGCGACCCGGCGGAGGACACCAACACGCTGCTGATCGGCACGAACGCCGACGGCTCGGCCGAGAAGCTGGCGGCCGCCATCCCGTCGCTGCCGCCGGAGATCCAGCCGCGCGCGACCGAAGCGTCGATGCGGATCGCCCCGCCGCTGGAGGGCGGCACGGTCTACACCGACGACAAGGCGCCGGTGGAGTGGCTGATCGACACGTCGATCGTGGAGTTCGCCGCCGAGGGCGAAGGCGAGTGACCTCGGGAGACGTGACGGATCGGATCTGAGACCGTAGGAGGGGCATGCGCCGCCTCCTCGCCGGTCTCATCACGATCACGCTGGTCCCCGCCGCCGCGCCACCGGCGGTCGCCGCCCCGGCGCGCCTGCCGGCGTTCTCCTCGTGCACCGACCTCGTCGGGTTCGCCCGGCGCAACCTCGACCACCCGGCGGTGCCCACGCGCGCGGCGGGATCGATCGCTGGGCTGTCCCCGCGCGCCCCGCTGGCCGAGCCGGCGCCGCAGCCGCCCGCCGACGTCACGACCGCGATGCCGGTCACGGCGGCGCCGGAGGCCGGGGAGGCCAAGGAGGAGTTCTCGACGACCAACGTCCAGGAGGCCGGCATCGACGAGCCGGACCTCGTGAAGACCGACGGGCGGCGGCTGTTCGTCGTGGCGGGGACGACGCTGCGGGCCTACGACGTCACCGGTGACGTGCCGAAGGCGCTCGGCACGCTGGACCTGGAGGGGCCCGGCGGCGAGATCCTGCTGCGGGCCGACCGCATCCTGCTCATCGGCCCGACGGCGGACGGCGCCGTCGCTGCGACCGTCGTGGCGCCCGCGCCGTCGGACACGCGGCTCGTGGAGATCGACGTCCGCGACGCGTCGGCCATGAAGATCGCGCGCACCATGACGGTTCCGGGCAGCGCGGTCAGCGCGCGGCTGACCGGCGGGACGGCGCGGGTCGTGCTCGCCAGCCCGGCGTCGCTGGGTGGCGACGCGTCGTCATCGCCGAACCTCAGCGCCTTCGTGCCGCGCACGACGCTGCGCAGCCGCATCACGAAGCGCACGTACCGCCGCGCGCTCGTGCCCTGCCGCAACGTCCGCCACCCCCGCGCGTACGCCGGCAACGACCTGCTCACCGTGCTCAGCGTCGACCTCGACCAGGGACTGTTCGACGTCGACCGCGACGCGATCCTCGCGGGGGCGCAGGTGGTCTACGCATCCGAACGCAGCCTCTACGTCGCCAGCCAGCGCTCGGTCCGCATGACCGCCGAGCGCGGCGTGCCGGACGACATGCGCTCGGAGATCCACCGGTTCGACACCACACAGGCGGGACAGACGACGTACACCGCGAGCGGCAGCGTCACGGGGTTCGTCCTCAACCAGTACGCGCTCTCCGAGCACGCCGGCGACCTGCGCGTGGCCAGCACCGAGGAGCCGCAGTGGCTGGGCGACGAGCCCGGCGGGCCGCGACAGCGAGAGCGCCGTCACCGTCCTGCGCGAGACCGGCGGACGGCTCGAGCAGGTCGGCCGGGTCGGCGGACTCGGTCGGGGCGAGCGCATCTACGCCGCGCGGTTCATCGGCGAGGTCGGGTACCTGGTGACGTTCCGCCAGGTCGACCCGCTCTACACCCTGGACCTGCGCGACCCCGCCCGGCCGCGCGTCGTCGGCGAGCTGAAGATCACCGGCTACTCCGCCTACCTGCATCCGATCGGCGACGACCTGCTGCTCGGCGTCGGGCAGGAGGCCACGACGGAGGGACGCCGGCTCGGCGCGCAGGTGTCGGTCTTCGACGTCTCCGACCCGGCCCGGCCGGCGCGCCTGCACCAGCGGGTGCTCGGGACCGGCAGCTCCAGCGCGGAGGTGGACCCGCACGCGTTCCTGTGGTGGCCGAAGGAGAAGCTCGCGCTCCTGCCCTACGAGGAGTGGGATGAGCGCTGGACGAAGCGGGGGATGCTCGGGCTGCGCGCCGGCCGAAGCGAGGGACTGACCGAGGTCGGCCGGATCACCCACGGGCCCGCGTGGGACGAGGCGGCCGTTCAGCGTGCGGTGATCGTGGGGGACAGGGTGCTGACCGTCTCGGACTTCGGCGTGGCGGCTCACCGCATCGGCGCGCTCGCGCCGCTCGGGTTCCTGCCCTTCTAAGAACCTAGGCCGGGCGCACCTCTCCGATCCCGCTGGAGTGGATGCTCGCGACGAGTCCGTCGCGGAACGTCCACGTCCACGTGATCTGGGCGCGGATCTTCTGCGGGCCGATCCGCCCCTCGGCCAGCCCGCGGATGAGGACGACCCCGTCGGCGGCGGGGGTGAACGTCTCGGGGGTGATCGTCAACTCGTCCCAGACACGTTGCGTGTCGGCGAAGTACTCGCGGATGCCGTCGTGGCCGCGGTAGGGCTCGAAGCGGCCGGCGAGCCTGCCCGTGGCTTCCACGTCGAGGACGACGTCGTCGGTCATGTGCCGCAGCCCGGCCTCGACGTCGCCGCTGGTGAACGCGTCGTAGACCGACTGCACGATCGCGATCTCGTGCGCGAGGTCCTGGGGGGCTGTCGGGTGCGGCCATACGACGACGGGGTGGGACGGGGGCCCGGCCAGACGTTACGCCAGCCAGCGGTCCAGCGGCAGCGCTTCCCCGACGCGGGCGAGCGCGGACGGCGTCGCGTGCTCGGCGCGCGCGAGCGTGGCGACCTCGACCTCGCCGAGGCGCTCGATCGTCGCGAGGTTCGACCGCTGCATCGCCGTCGGGTGCTCGGGCCACGGGGTCAGCACGACCGCGCGGACCTCCAGCCCGACGGACCGGGCGGCTTCGATCGTCAGCAGCGTGTGGTTGATGGTGCCGAGCCCCGGCCGGGCGGCGATGAGCATCGGCAGGCCGAGCATCACCGCGAAGTCGCGCACGAGGTAGGTGTCGCCGAGCGGGACGAGCAGCCCGCCGACGCCTTCGACGATGAGCGCGTCCGCGCCCGCGCCCGCGGTGCGCGCCGCGACGACGAGGACGCCGGGGTCGATCGGCGTGCCGTGCTCCTCGGCGGCGAGGTGCGGCGACACCGCCGGGCCGAACCGGTACGGCGAGACCCGGTCGGGGTCGACTCCGCCGCCGGCTGCGGCGAGCAGCTCATGATCGGCGGGATGGTCCGGCACGGGCTCGTCCATGCCGGTCACCGCCGGGCTTGAACGGCGCGGCGCGCTCCCCGCGCGCCGTGAGCGCCGCGACGATGGCGCCCGCGACGAACGTCTTGCCCACCTCGGTGTCCGTCGCGGTGACGAACAGGCCACGGCTGTGCACAGGGGCGGGTGCGGTCACCGGGCGGAGCCGCCGCGTTACGCGGCGCGGGCGACCGAGTCGGCCTGCTGGTCGAACACCCCGCCGGCGCGAGGCGGCGGCGCGTCGTTCGCGGGCGGGTGGGCATCGCGACCGTCCGCCGCGTCGTGCGGCGCGCGGGTCTGCGCGGCCGCGATCGGCACGCCGGCCGACGGGCGCCACCCAGCCGCGAGCGCCGCCTTGCCGAGCACCCGGGCGGCCTCGCGCAGTTCGTCCTTCGTGTGCGAGGCCATGACGGCGAGGCGCAGGCGCGACGTGCCGTCGGGCACCGTCGGCGGGCGGATGGCCTGGGCGAAGACCCCGCGCTCGAGCGCCGCTTCGCAGACGCGCATCGCGACGTCGGCCTCGCCCACGATGAGCGGGATGATCTGGGTCGTCGAGCCCGCGACCTCGAAGCCCTCGCGGGCGAGCTCGTCGCGCAGCACCGCGGCATTGCACTGCAGGCGCTCGACGCGGCGCGGCTGCTCGAACAGGAGGTCGAGGGCCGCCATCGCGCCCGCGACCGCCGGAGGTGGCGGCGCGGTCGAGAAGATCAGCGAGCGCGCGGTGTTCGTGAGGTACGCGGCCATCTCGCCGTCGCACGCGGCGAACGCGCCGTAGGAGCCGAGCGCCTTGCCCAGCGTGCCGATGACGACGTCGATCTGGCCCTCCAGCCCGGCCTCGGCGATCGCGCCCCGCCCGTCGGGGCCCATGCACCCGGTGCCGTGCGCCTCGTCGACGACGACGCGCGCGCCGTAGTGCTCCGCCAGTTCGACGATGCCCTCGAGCGGCGCGACGTCCCCGTCCATCGAGAAGACGCTGTCGGTGACGATGAGCGGCGGGCGCGCCCGGCCCCGGCGGCCGTCCCCGTCGCGGACGGCCTGCTGGAGGCCCCACTCGAGGTGGTCGAGGTCGCAGTGGCCGTAGACGAAGGTCTCGCCACGTGCGAGGCGGCAGCCGTCGATGAGCGACGCGTGGTTGAGCTCGTCGCTGAAGATCGTGGTCCCCGGTCCGCCGAGGGCGCTCACGACGCCGAGGTTGGCCAGGTAGCCGGACCCGAAGAGCAGCGCGGACTCCGTGCCCTTGAACATCGCCAGCGACTCCTCGAGCCGGCGGTGCACGGTCATCGTGCCGCTCACCAGGCGCGACGCGCCCGCGCCGACACCCCAGCGCATGGCGGCGTCCGCCGCCGCCTCGCGCACGCGCGGGTGGTCGGCGAGACCGAGGTAGTTGTTCGAGCACAGCAGCAGGACGGGCTTGCCGTCCAGCACCACGCGCGGGCCCTGCGGCCCGCTCACGAGCCGCATACGCCGGAACAGGCCGAGCTCCTTGAGCTCGTCCAGTCGCTCTTGGATCTCGGTCACGTCAGGCTTCCTCCCCGGGAGTTCCCGCGCCTAGTTGCCGGTCTGCGCCGGCACGCGGTTCGGCGCGCCGTCGGGTCGTGGCGGGACTCGGCGCTTCTTCGCGAAGCGAAGCTGGGCGGACGGGTCCCACAGGCGGACCTCGAGATCGACCGGACCCGCGGGGGTCGCGGCGTCGAGGTACGCGCCGACGGGGTCGGGCGTCGCGCCCTCGAGCCAACCGGAGCGGTTGTCCGGGCGCGGGTTCGTGCCGTTGTCGTCCTGACGCTCGATGTTCAGTCCGAGGTCCTCGAACATCTCGCGGTCCTGCTCGGGCGTGTTGCCCAGGGTCGTGAGGAAGTTGCCCATCATCACGCCGTTGACGCCGGCCTTGATCGCCAGCGGCTGCAGCTCGCCGAGGTTCTCGGTGCGGCCGCCGCAGAGGCGGAACAGGGCGTCCGGCAGGATGAGGCGGAAGATCGCCACCCACTGCACGGCCTCCCACGGGTCCATGTACTCGCGGTCGCCGAACTTCGTGCCGGCGCGCGGGTTCAGCAGGTTGATCGGCACCGAGGTCGGGTTGATCTCCGCGAGCTCGAACGCCATCTCGACGCGCTGCTCGCGCGTCTCGCCCAGGTTCAGGATGCCGCCGACGCACGTCTCGAGACCCGCCTGCTTGACCGCGTCGATCGTGCGCAGGCGCCCCTCGTAACGGACCGTCGTGGTGACCTCGTCGTAGTACGACCGCGACGTCTCCACGTTGTGGTGCACCCGCTGGATGCCCGCCTCCTTGAGCTGGGTCGCGCGGGCGACGCTCATGTGGCCGATGGAGGCGCAGCGCTTGAGGTTCGTGTTCTGCGACACCAGCCGCGCGCCCTCGAGCAGCTTGTCGAAGTCGCGCTTGGAGAGGCCCTGGCCCTGCGTGACCATGCAGAAGCGGTGCGCGCCCGCGGCCTCAGCGGCCTTGGCGTGCTCGAGGATCTGCTCGGGCTCCATCATCGCGTGCATCGGCGTCTCGGCCTCGGCGAACCGCGACTGGGCGCAGAACCCGCAGTCCTCGGCGCAGCCGCCGGACTTCGCGTTGACGAGCGAGCACATGTCGGTGCTGTCGCCGAAGTGCTCGACGCGAGCGGCCCACGCGCGCTCGACCAGCGCCTCGATGTCCTTCGGGTCGGTGAGCGCTCCGAGTTCGAGCGCCTCCTCGCGGGTGATCAGCGGCGGCATGGGCGGAAGATATGGGGCCGGCCGGACGCGCTGCCGGCCGGCCCCGGCGTTCCCCGCTACGTCCGTGCTTTCCCGTCCTCGCGCGCGAGCCGCGACGGCCACCACGTCCGCGCTCCGAGGTCGACGAACGCCGCCGGCACGAGCACGGATCGCACGAGCGTGGTGTCGAGCAGCACGCCGAACGCGACCACGGTGCCGATCTGGGTGAGCACCACGAGCGGCAGCACCGCAAGGACCGAGAACGTCCCGGCGAGCACCACGCCAGCGGCTGTGATGACACCGCCCGTCGTGGCGAGCGCGAGCAGCACCCCGCGCCGCGTGCCGTGGCGGGCCGACTCCTCCCGCGCCCGCTCGGCGAGGAAGATGTTGTAGTCGACGCCGAGCGCAACGAGGAACACGAACGCCAGCAGCGGCAGGGTCGGGTCGGCCGCCGGGAAGCCGAAGATCACGTCCCAGGCGACGGTCGCCACCCCGAGCGAAGCCGCGAACGACAGGACCACGGTCGCGAGGAGTACGAGCGGAGCGACGAGCGCGCGGAGCAGCGCGACGAGCACGACAAGCACGACGAGCAGCGCGAGCGGCGGCACGACGACGTTGTCGCGCTCGGCGGCGTCGCGCAGGTCGTACGCCTCGGCGCTGGGGCCCCCGACGACCGCGCGCGGGTCGGCCTCGCGCACGATGGCGCGCAGGTCCGGGACCGCGCCGACCGCTTCGGCGTCGTAGGGGTCGGAGGCCAGCACCACCGACAGCCGCGCACCGGGCGGGCCCTCCTCGGCCCGGGCGACGCTCAGGACCAGGTCGCGCCGCTCCAGCAGGGCCTCGCGTACGGCGTCGGCGCGCCCCTCGGAGCGCACGATGACGTCCGCTGGGCCGGTGATTCCCGGCTGGAACCGCTCGGAGATGAGCTGCTGGCCTTCGACGGCCTCGACCTCGGTGGTGAACTGGTCCTGCTGGGTCAGCGTCGTGTCGAGGCCGAGCGTCCCGAGCGCCATGACGCCGAGCACGGCTGCGGCGCCGAGCCATGTCCGCCGGGGATGGCGCGAGATCCGCTCCCCGAGGCGCGCCCACCGCGACGTCGACCCCGGCGACGGATCGCCGACCCGGGGGATGAGCGGCCAGAACGCCCGGCGTCCGGCGAGGATGAGGGTGACGGGAAGGATCGTGAGGCTGAGCACCATGGCGATCGCGACGCCGGCGGCGCCGAGCGGGCCGATGGCCTGGGTCGAGCCGACATCGGCGATGAGCAGCGTCAGCAGACCGAGCACGACGGTGCCGCCGGACGCGAGGATCGCCGGCGCCGTCCCGCGCAGGGCCGCACGCATCGCGTGGTGTGCGTCGGCGTGTGCGCGCAGCTCCTCGCGGTAGCGGGAGACAAGCAGCAGCGCGTAGTCCGTGGTCGCTCCGAAGACGAGCACCGACAGGATGCCGGAGGACTGGCCCGTGACGGTCAGGCCGGCGGAGCCGAGCAGGTAGCCGGCGCCGCGGCTCGCGCCCTCGGCGAAGAGGACCGTCACGAACGGGATGAGCCAGAAGACCGGGGACCGGTAGATGAGGATGAGCAGGACGAGGACGAGGGTCCCCGTCACGGCGAGCAGCAGCCCGTCGAGTCCTTCGAAGACACCGTTGAGGTCGGCGGTGAACGCCGCGCCCCCGGTGACCGCGACCTGAAGGCCGTCCTCCGCGCTCAGCGGGGTGAGTCGCTCACGCAGCTCTTCCACCGCGGCGGAGACCTCCTCCTCGTCGCCGGGGTCCTTCAACGGCACCGCGATGAGTGCTGCGGCGCCGTCCTGCGAGGTCTGGGGCCGGCTCGCCCCCTCTGCGAGCGGCGGCGGATCGCGGCGCAGGTCGGCGGCGACCTGGTCGAGCGCGCGCCGGTCGGCCGCGGTCAGGCCACCGTCACGTGTGGCGATGACGATGGCCGGGACGGTGCCCGAGCCCTGGAACTCTTCGCCCAGCAGGGCCGCTTCCCGCGACTCGGACGCGGCGGGCAGGGACTCGAGCGGATCGTCGTTGACGATCGACGCCAGGTTGCCGGCCTGCGAGGCGAGGGCGCTCGCGAACGCGACGGCGACGGCGAGGATGAGGAACTTCGAGCGGCGGCCGGCCGCGAGGAGGATGAGGCGCATGGCAGATCCAGGTCGTAGAGAACGTGTCACTTTCTGCCATACGTGCAGTTGATGCCAAGTGGTTCTCTACACTGCCGACATGTCCGTACGCGACCGCAACCGCGAACGGGTCCGCCAGGAGATCGGCGTCGCCGCCCGGCGGCTCTTCGCACGGCAGGGCTACGGCGCGACGACGATCGAGGAGGTCGCCGACGAGGCCGGCGTGTCCGTCCGCACCGTGTTCCGGCACTTCCCCCGCAAGGAGGACCTTCCGTTCCACCGCCATGCGTCGATCCGGCGGCGCTTCGCCGAGCTGCTCGACGCTGACGACGGCGCGCGCCCGAGCCTCGACGTGCTCGCCGACGCGCTCTGGCGGGCCATCGACGTCGACGGCAGCGAGGAGGACGGGGGCGTGACGTTCCTCGGGATGCTCGAGCGCGAGCCGGAACTGCGGCGCCACGAGCAGGCGCTGTTCGGCGAGCACCACGACGTCGTCGCGGGCTTCCTGCGCGGACGGCTCGCGGGCGGACCCGAGGGGCACGCGCACGCGGAGCTCCTCGCCGGGGCCTTCATGGGCACCGTCACCGCGTCGCGCGGGCTGGTGCTCCTGTTCCCGGGTGAGCCGCCGCGCGCCCAGCTGGAGCGGGCGGTCGACCTGCTGCGCCCGCTGCCGTGGCCCTGACCACGGTGCGGAGATCGCGTAGCCGATTCGTCGGGTTTCCCGCGAAGCCGCACGGGACCGGGCGGATGCCTGATCCCCGATCGGCCGGAATGCTGACCGGGTGCGTCGCCTCGCGGTCCTCATGCCCCTCCTCGTCGCCGCGGTGGCTCCTGCGCCCGCCGGCGCAGCCTTCGGCTACCTCGACCAGTTCGGCACCGCCGGGACCGGCACCACGCAGTTCCAGGACCCGAGCGGTGTCGGCGCGGGCAACGGCGAGGTGCTCGTGGCCGACCGGCAGAACCTGCGCGTCCAGCGGTTCAATCCCGACACCAAGGCCTTCATTGGGCAGTTCTCGACGACCGGCGGGGCGGCGGACGTCACGTTCGACCCGAACAGCGGGTCGCCGAACCAGCTCGTCACCGTCGACTTCACGGGCAACCTCGTGCGGCGGTTCAGCTTCAGCGGGACGCCGGCCGGCACGTTCGGCGTGACCGGGCCCGACGGGATCGCCGTGTCCTCCGCGGGCACCGTCGTCGTCAGCAACACGACGAACGATCGGATCGACCGCTACAACAGCGCCGGGGTGTTCCAGGGCAGCTGGGGCAGCGCGGGCACCGGGGCCGGCCAGTTCTCCGACCCGTCGCGCCTGAGCTTCGATCTCGCGGGCAACCTGCTCGTCGCCGACAAGGGCAACAACCGCGTCCAGAAGCTCAACGGCACGACCGGCGCGCACATGCTCACGATCGGAACGGGCACGCTCAGCCGTCCCGAGGGCGTCACGGTCGACGTCGCCGGCAACGTGATCGTGGCGGACACCGGCAACCAGCGGATCGCTCGATTCCAGAGCACCGGCACGCTCATCGACACCTACGGCGCGGCGGGCACCGGCAACGGCCAGTTCAGCGAGCCCACCGACGTGCAGGGGCTCGGCAACGGCAAGATCTACGTCGCCGACGACCTCAACAACCGCATCCAGATCCTCGGCGAGGGCGGGACCCCGCCGGGAGGCACCGGGGGCGGAGGCGGAGGTCCCAACCCCGGCACCGCGACCGGCTGCACCCGCGTCGGCCACACCGTCGGCGTCGTCGCCGTCTGCGCGGACGCGATCACGTCGACGGGCACCGGCACATGGCGCGCTAGCGGGAACGTCACGCTGAACACGGGCGTCGTCGTCGGTGGCGCGATCGACATCGACGACACGACGAACCTCATCACCTCGGGGCCGGGAACGAGCATCGGCGTGAACCGCGGCGGCGTCGTGAACTGGGGCACCGGCCGGTTGCAGATCGACACACGCGCCGCGACCGACCCGGTCTCCGGGCGCACCGGCCTGGCGACCGTCACGGTCTTCGACTTCACCCGCATCGTGCAGGCCACGTTCGGCGGTCTGACGATGGGCTTCCTCGGCACATCCAACGAGTACCTCGACCCGGCTGACGGCGGCGGGCTCATCCTGTCCGTCAAGCCGAATTTCGACCTCGGGGCGTTCATCAACGTCCAGCCCGTCGGGTCGTTCTCGCTCGGCATCCACGCGACACCGGCAAGCGAGTTCCGCCTGCTCGGCGGCTCGATCGGCTGGAACGGCATCAACCTGCCGGGCGGCTGGAAGATCGGCCTGCTGAAGCTCGAGTATCAGGGCGCGACGAACGCCTGGGCGTTCACCGGCGGCGCCGAGATCACCGGCGTGGGTGGCCTGGAGATCAGCGGCGGGATCCTGGGCGGCCGGCTCGACCAGCTCGGCCTGAAGATCAAGACCCCGGGCGTCCCGCTCGGGCAGACGGGGATCGTGCTCGACACGTTCGGCGGCAGCCTGAAGGGGCTCGCCGGCGGGGAGAACAACCCGCTCATCATCTCGGCGCTGACCGGCGGCGGCTGGACGCCGACCGGGGCGCCCGATCCGTTCAACTGGATCCTGCACATCAAGGACGTGACGCTCACCATCAACACGAGCGGCTCGGGCACGCTGTCGGGTGGCGTCGCAGTGCTCGACGGCGAGGGACGACTCGCCGGCGGGACGATCAGCTTCACGATCGGGATCCTGCCGTTCCAGGCCTCGGGCAAGCTCAACATCAAGCTCCAGGCCGTCGCCGTGTCGATCACGTTCAACGCCGACGCCGCGATGAACCGCTCCCACTTCACCGGCAGCGGGACGGCGAGTGGGCGCCTCGTGGGCATCAACGTCGGCAGCGCGAGCGGGATCATCTCCGACATCGGCGCCGGCGCGTCGGTGCGCGTCTGCTTCTTCCGGTGCTGGCGTGTCGGGTACGGCCTGCGGTGGGCCAACGTCAGCAGCTTCCCGCCCGACGTCGACTGGATCGGCGGCGACACCGAGCAGTACCGGACCATCTCGGCGGCCTCGGCTCGGGGCGGCGCGGCAGCGACCGAGCGCCGCTTCACGGTCGCACGCAACCGGCCGCTGCTCTACGTCACCGCGCGGGCGAGCAACGCGAAGACGAAGTTCGAGCTCATCGGCCCGACCGGTGTGCGCTACCGCCTCGGCGGCAAGCGCAGGGACCTGTACACCGAGGTCCGCGACAACGGGAAGGTCAGCGCCCTCGTCGTCTATGAGCCGAAGCCCGGCACGTGGCGGCTGCGCGAGATCGACGCCCCGAAGGCGCGGGTGAAGGTGCAGGAAGTCGCGCAGCTCGGGACGCTCCGCGTGCGCACGCTGCGCCCGACCGGCACGACGAAGACACCGCTGTCACGCAGGAAGGTCAAGAGCGTGCTCGCGACCTGGCGCTCGACCGGACTCCCCAGCCGGACGAAGGTCGACGTCTACGTCTCGTCGACGAAGAAGGGACAGGGCACGCGCGTGAAGCGCGACCTGCGCGCCACGGGCCGCTACCGCATCCCGCTGAAGGCGCTGAACCACAAGACGAACTGGGTCTCCGTGGTCGCGCGCGCGGAGGGCGTCGCGTTCCAGCGAGTCCTCTACCGGACCCCCGTGCGCGTGAAATAGGCGAAGGTGCGTAAGTTCGCTGCGGTGGCGCCGTTGGGGTGGCGAGACCACGTTGAGGTGCCAGCTTGCGATCCGTAGGCTGCGCACGCCCCGCGCGGGGGTCCCGCGCTACACAGGAGACATCTTCATGACCACTGCCACGAAGTTCCGGCCCCTCATCATCGCTGCTGCTGCGGCTTCTGCGCTCGCGCTCGGCGCGTGCGGCAGCGACGACACCGCCGACAAGCTGCAGGACCAGGCCGACAAGATCCAGACCCAGGCCACGCAGCTGCAGGAGCAGGCCAAGACGACCGCCGAGCAGGTCCAGAGCGGCGAGAAGTCCGCCGAGGAGGCCGCGCAGGAGCTGCAGGATCAGGCCAGCACGGTCCAGGAGTCGGTCAAGGACGCCGCCACCACCGCGATCGACGCGGCGAAGGAGCAGACCGGTGTGCCGGACGAGGCGCAGGACGCGCTCGATCAGGCCAAGAAGGACCTGGAGTCGACGACGACCCCGTAGCGCGCGGCTACGAGATCGCGCTCAGGCGCGCGATCTCGTCCGTGCTCAGGCGGAGCTCCTGCATCGGCAGGAGCTCCGTCAGCTGCTCGAGCGTCCTCGCGCTGGCGATCGGCGAGCACACCGTCGGCTGGGCGGCGAGCCACGCCAGCGCGACGGCCGCCACCGTCGTCTCGTGCGCGGCGGAGATCTCGTCGAGCGCGGCGAGGATCGCCACGGCGCGATCGTCCTGAAGGTGCTTGGCGGCGCCGGCGCCCCGGCCGCTCTCGCCGGGTGCAGCGCCCGGCCGGTACTTGCCGGTGAGGAACCCTGAGGCCAGCCCGTAGTACGGGATCGTCGCGAGTCGCTCCCGGGCGACGATGTCGCAATCACGCCGTTCGAAGTCGCGCTCGAGCAGGTTGTAGTGCGGCTGGATCGCGACGTAGCGGGTGAGCTGGTGGCGGTCGGCGTCCTCCAGCGCCTCGGCGAGGCGCAGGCCGGTGTAGTTCGAGGCGCCGATGTACCGGACCTTGCCCTCGGTGATGAGGTCGTGGAACACGCCGAGCGTCTCGGTCAGCGGCGTGGCGTGGTCGTCGATGTGCGCCCAGTAGAGGTCGATGTGGTCGGTGCGCAGGCGGCGCAGCGAGCCCTCGACGGCGCTGCGGACGGTGTCCGCCGCCAGGCCGTGCAGGCCGTTGAGCTGGCCGACCTTCGTGGCGACGACGAACCGGTCGCGGTCGGCACGGCCGGCCAGCCAGTCGCCGATGATCGTCTCGGACTCCCCGCCGGTGTTGCCGGGCGCCCACTGCGAGTACACGTCCGCGGTGTCGATGAAGTTCCCGCCCGCGTCGGCGTAGGCGTCGAGGACGGCATGCGACTGGGCGGCGTCCGCGGTCCAGCCGAAGACGTTGCCCCCGAGGCAGAGGGTGGAGACGTCGAGGTCGGTGTGGGGGATGATCGGCACGACGGTCACGCTAACGCCACGCTGAAGCTCTGACGCCGCTCAGTCGGCCGAACCGCGCGGGACGACCCACTCGGTGTCCTGCGCGGTGATCTCGGAGATCCGGTCGAAGTCCGCGTCGTAGTGCAAGACCGTCAGCCGGTGCTGCTCGGCGACGGCGGCGATGATGAGGTCGGGCAGGGCCACGGAGCGGTGCGCGCTGCGTCGGGCCAACTCCGATTGCACGTTGACGGCCCGATCGAGCGCGGTCTGGGTGATCGGCGCGAGTTCCAGGGCGAGATCCAGCCGTCGGCGCGTGGCGTCGTAGTCGGCCGGTGAGCGTGCGCTGAAGAGGACTTCGAGCACGATGATCGAGCACGTCGCCACCAGCCCGCCCTCGAGGAGCGGCTCGAGGCGTTCGGCCACAGCCTGCTGTCCAAGGCGGGCGAGCGCGCTCTTGTCCGCGAGGTAGCGCGCCGTCAGCGCCATGCGCTGCGCATGACGTCGGCGTCGGCGAGGTCCAGGCCGTCGAGACTCCGCAGCTGCGACGTCAGTTCCCGGCGTGCCTCCTGGACACGCACCGCGCGCAGCGCGGCGTCGACGGTGTCCTTGATGCCATGCGTGCCGAGGATGCGCTTGGCGTCCTCCAGCACGGCGTCGTCGATCTCGAGTGTGGTCTTGCGCACTGCTTGAGTATATCGGCAGCGCATCCCATCGGATATACCCGGGGACGCCGTCGAGCTATCGTCCCTGCCAGCGCGCCGGACGCTTCTCCGCGAACGCCTTGACGCCCTCGGCGAAGTCCTCGCTGTCGAAGCAGCTGTGCCGCAGGTCGATGAGCTCCTGCTCGATCGCCGGGTCCAGCTCGCGCTCGGCCTTCAACAGCTCGCGCAGGACACGCTTGTTGCCTCGCAGCGACAACGGCGCATTCCCCGCGAGCTTCGTCGCGAGGGAGAGGGCCGTCGTCTCGACGTCCTCGGCCGGGATGACTCGGTTGACCAGGCCCCAGTCCAGGCCCGTGGTCGCGTCGATGTAGCGGCCCAGCAGGAAGAGCTCGCGCGTGCGGTTGATGCCGATCGCGTCGATGAACCGCCGCAGCCCTGTGTGCGAGTAGACGAGGCCGAGCTTCGCGGGCGGCATGCCGAGCTTCGCCGTGTCGGCGGCCACGCGGAAGTCGCAGACGAGGGCGAGCTCCAGCCCGCCGCCGATCGCGTGGCCGGGGAGGGCGGCGACGGTCGGCACGTCGGTGCCTTCGAGCGCGTCGAGCGCGTCGGCGAACGGGTGGGCCACCAGTTCCTCGGCCGCGGCGGCGAAGCCGTCCTCGGGCAGATCGGACAGGTCGTAGCCCGCGGAGAACATCGAGCCGGCACCCGTCAGCAGGATGCAGCGGGCGTCGTCGTGCTGCGCGACTGCGGCCGAGATCCCGTCAAGGATCGCGTGGTCGAGGGCGTTCCGCTTCTCGGGATTCGAGAGGGTGAGCCGGACGACCCCTTCGGCCGGCCGGTCGACGCTGAGCATGCCCGGCATGACGGCGGGGAGGCTAGTCCACGCGCCGACGCGGGCGTCGCGCGGTCTACTCCAGGACGACGAGCGTGTCGCCTTCCTTCACGCTCTGACCCTCCTCGCAGAGGATCTCCTTGACGGTGCCATCGTCCTCGGCCTCGACGGGCATCTCCATCTTCATGGACTCGAGGATCACGACCGAGTCGCCCTCGCTGATGCTGTCGCCGACCTGGCATTCGATCTTCCACACCGTGCCTGTGATGTGGGCTTCGATGTCCGGCACACCTGCCTCCTCAACATGCTCCCGGGGGATGGGTGCGGGGAGCGTAATGACCGCCTCGGGCGGGTTCACGTCGCGCACCGACCGGGTGTACGGGTGCCGCTCGGCAATCTCCGACCGTCTGTCTATGGGTGATCTGGCACCCCCGCCGTACCTTTGTGCCATGCGATCCAGCGAGGCCATGCACCGGGGACACACCGTCTCCTCCTGCGACGATCCCACCCGGTGCATGGGACTGGAACGTGCCCGCCACGGCGCCCTGACCCAGTGCTGTGGCGGCAAAGGGTGGAGGCCTTCGGGCCGGCGCGCAGTCTCCCGCGTGTGACACCACCTATTCGGTGAGGTAGGCCGGAGCCGAGGGGACCCCGAGGTGAGTATGGGACAGACTCACCTCGGGGCCGGCTCCGGCCTCCTCCCGAGCCCTGCCGGCTGATCCCGCCCGCCGCGAGGCGTAGGCTGCCGCGGCGATGATCCTGGCCATCGACCAGGGCACGACCGGCTCGACATGCCTCGTGTTCGACGAGGACGGGGAGCTCGCCGGCCGCGCCTACCGCGAGTTCCGCCAGCACTTCCCCCAGCCGGGGTGGGTGGAGCACGACGCGCGCGAGCTCTGGGAGGTCACCCGCGACGTGGCGCTCGAGGCGCTCGACGACGCGGGCGTTCCCGAGGGCGGGCTGCGGGCCGTCGGGATCACCAACCAGCGCGAGACCGTCTGCGTGTGGGACCCGGACACCGGGCAGCCGCTGCACCGCGCGCTCGTCTGGCAGGACCGGCGCACCGCTGCGCGCTGTGACGAGCTGCGCGAGGCCGGCCACGAGCCGCTCATCCGCGAGCGCACGGGCCTCGTCATCGACCCGTACTTCTCCGGCACGAAGATCGCGTGGCTGCTCGAGCACGTCGATGGCCTGCGGGAGCGGGCGGCGGCCGGCCGGGCGAAGTTCGGCACCGTCGACAGCTGGCTCATCCACAACCTCTGCGGCGAGCACGTCACGGACGCGAGCAACGCGTCGCGCACGCTGCTGGCCAACCTGCACACGGGGGACTGGGACGACGAGCTGCTCTCCCTGTTCGGGGACATCCCGCGCGCTGCCCTGCCGGAGATCCGGCCGTCGATCGGCGAGCTCGGGCGGATTGCAGAGGACGCGCTGCCGGGGTTCGGCGGGGTGCCCGTCAGCGGGGTCGCGGGCGATCAACAGGCCGCGCTGTACGGGCAGGCGTGTCTGGACCCGGGGCTGGGGAAGAACACGTACGGCACCGGGTCGTTCGTCCTCATGAACACGGGCGACGCGCCGCCCGCGCCGGCCGAGGGGTTGCTGTCGACGGTCGCGTGGCGGATCGGGCAGCGCACGCAGTACGCGCTGGAGGCGTCGATCTTCGTCACGGGCGCCGCGGTGCAGTGGCTGCGCGACGGGCTCGGCCTCATCGAGGTCGCGGCCGAGACCGAGCCGCTCGCCGCGTCCCTGCAGAGCAATGACGGCGTGTACTTCGTCCCGGCGCTCACCGGGCTCGGGTCTCCGCACTGGGACCCGTACGCGCGCGGGACCATCGTCGGGCTGACGCGCGGGGCGAGCCGGGCGCACCTCGCGCGCGCGACGCTCGAGGCCATCGCCTACCAGGCCGTCGACGCGGTGCGGGCGATGGAGACGTCCGGGGCGCCCCGGCTGGCGGAGCTGCGCGTCGACGGCGGCGCGACGGTCAACGCGTGGCTCATGCAGTTCCAGGCCGACGTTCTCGGCGTGCCGGTCGTGGTCCCGCACATCCACGAGACGACGGCGCTCGGGGCGGCCCGCTTGGCCGGGGTCGGCTGCGGGCTGTGGACGCAGACCGACGTCCAGCGCGGCTGGCGCGAGGAGGCGCGGTACGAGCCGCGGATGAGCGCCGACGAGCGCGAGGCGCTGCTCCACGGCTGGCATCGCGCCGTTGACCGCGCGCGCGGCTAGGCGTCCGGACACGTCCACCCGGCCTCCTGACATCATCCGTCCGATGTCCCAACCGCAGGCGCCACGGCCGGCCGAGAAGCTGGTGAAGATGAAGGAGCAGGTCTACCGCGACCCGCGCCCCAAGGAGTACTTCGACCGGTTTCACAAGCGCACGCGGACGAAGCGCCCCGACGCGATGTACGAGATCGTCCGCGTCGGCGTCACGCTCTACAGCTACGGCTTCTTCCGCCTGAAGGTCCTGCGCTCCGAGCTCGTGCCCCAGAGCGGGCCGGTCATCATCGCGCCCAACCACTTCTCGTTCATGGATCACTTCTTCGCGGGGGCGGGTGTCCGGCGCAAGGTCCAGTTCATGGCGAAGTCCCAGCTCTTCGCCCGGCCGCTGCAGTTCGTCTACACGCACGGCGGGGTGTTCCCGGTCCGGCGCGGCGAGCGTGACGACGACGCGTTCATCACCGCCCACACGGTCCTCGAGCGCGACGCCACGCTGTGCATGTACTGCGAGGGCGGGCGCTCGCGCACCGGCGACCTCGCGGAGAAGCCCAAGCCGGGCATCGGACGCATCGCGCTCGAGTCGGGCGCGCCGATCGTGCCGACCGCGATCTACGGGTCGGCGAAGGTGCGCAACTGGAAGCGCGGGCAGTTCCCGCAGGTCACGGTCCTCTACGGCGAGCCGCTGCGGTTTCCGCGCGTGCTCGACCCGACGCGCGAGCAGTCCCAGGCAGCCGCCGAGGAGATCTTCGCCGAGATCAAGGCGCTCTACGGCCAGCTGCAGGAACACGGCCGCTCGGGGATCGTTGCGCATCTTCGCGGGGGGTAGCGCACCTTCTCCCGGGGGAACCGGCCACAGTGGTGCGTCCGTCCGGGTACGGTGGTCCCCTCATGGAGGGAATCGATCCGCGGGTGCACATCGATCATGTGGTCCTGCGCGTCTCTGATGTTCCGCGTTCGGTGGGGTTCTACGGGGAGCTGCTCGGCCTCGAACCCGTGCGCGAGGGCACAGACGGCGCGACGCTGGCCCCACCCGGCGGCGACCATCCGCTGATCGTCCTGCGCCCCAGCACCATCCCGGGCCGCGCGCCGCAGGAGGCGACCGGGCTCTTCCACACCGCGCTGCGCTGGCCCACGCTCGGTGGGCTGGGCGAGGTGTTCTCGCGGCTGGTGCACGCGCGCTACCCGCTGAGCGGGGCGTCGGATCACGGGGTGTCGGAGGCGCTGTACCTCGACGATCCCGACGGCAACGGGGTCGAGCTCTACCACGACCGCCCGCGTGCGTCCTGGCCGCCCGGCGGGCCGGGCGAGCGCGTCGGCATGGTGACCCGGCCGCTCGACCTCAACGGCATCCTCGACGCGGCTGACGGCAGCGGGGCGGAGGACGTCGACGTGGGGCACGTGCACCTGCAGGTCGCCGACCTGCCGGCCGCGCTTCGGTTCTGGGTCGACACGCTCGGCTTCGAGCTGATGCAGCACTTCGGCTCCGAGGCGGCGTTCGTCAGCGCCGGCGGGTACCACCACCACGTCGGCCTGAACACGTGGCGCTCGCGCAACGCCCCGCCGGGCGCGCACGAGCTGCCGGGACTCGACACCGTCGCGATCGGCTACCCCGACAAGGACGCCCTCGGTGACGCGATGCGCCGCCTCGACGGTGCCGAGCGGCTGCCGGCGGGCGTGCGGATACTGCCGGTCCTCGCGTAGCCGTCAGATCCTGACGTTCTCGCAGTTCGGCGCGACGATGTCCTCGGGCCCGGCGTACACCGTGTCGTTGCCCTCGCCGCAGTCGACGCGGTCGACGCCGAGGCCGACGACCTGGATGCGGTCGTCGCCGTCCTCGCCCGCGATCACGTCGTCGTCGAAGCCGCCGAAGATCGTGTCGTTGCCGGGGCCGCCGTTCAGCGTGTCGTTGCCGCGGTCGCCGTTGACGCGGTCATCGCCTTCGTTGCCGAGCACGAGGTCGTTGCCGAAGCGGCCGTACAGCTCGTCGTTGCCCGGCCCGCCGCGGACGGTGTCGTCACCGTTCTCGCCGTCGACGTAGTCGTCGCCCTCGTTGCCGAAGAGCTGGTCGGGGCCGTCGCCGCCGAGGATCGTGTCCTTGCCGGGCGTCCCGTTGAGCACGTCGGCGATGGCGGTGCCGATGATGTTGTTCGACGACGGCGGGGCGTCCGTCGAGGGCTCGGCGGGGATCTGCACGACCGTCTCGCACCGGCGCAGCGAGTCGCGCGTGGGGGCCTCGGCCTCGACGTAGACGGTGTCCCGGCCGGTGCCGCAGTCGACGACGTCGCGGTCGCCGTCCGCCACGCGGATGGAGTCGACGCCCGCACCGCCGTTGACATCGTCGGCGCCGGGGCCGGCGACGATCTCGTCCCCGCCGTTGCCGCCCGACAGCGTGTCGTCGCCCGATCCGCCGTCGATCGTGTCGTTGCCGTTCGCGCCGAGGATCGAGTCCTTGCCCGCGTCGCCGCGCAGCGCGTCGTTGCCGTCGCGGCCGAGGATGTTGTCGCCCGCCGTGCCGCCGTCGACCGTGTCGTCGCCGGGGCCGGCGTCGATGACCTCGCCGCCGGGGCCGCCCAGCAGGGTGTCGTTGCCCTCGGCGCCGAAGATCCGGTCGGTGCCGCGGTTGCCGTTGACGTAGTCGTTGCCGGGCCCGCCGTCGAGCAGCGGGTCGTTGCCGAGTCCGCTCTCGTTGATCTTGTCGTCGCCGAGACCGCCGAGCACCTCGTCGTCGCCGTCGCCGCCGTCGAGGTAGTCGTTGCCGTCGTCGCCGTTGACGTCGTCGTTGCCGGTGCCGCCGAACGCGACGTCGTTGCCGGGCCCGCCGTTGAGCGTGTCGTCGCCGGCCTGGCTGGAGATGCGGTCGTCGCCGTCACCGCCCACGGCGGTGTCGTTGCCCGAGCCGCCCTCGAGCGTGTCGTTCCCGGCCCCGCCGTCGAGCTGGTCGTTGCCGCGGAACCCGCGCAGGAGGTCGTTGCCGCCCAGCCCCTCGAGCCGGTCGGCCAGGCGCGAGCCGATGAGCTGGTCGTCACCCTCGGTGCCGCGCTTGAGCGCGAGGCCGCCCTGGACCTGCAGGGCGACCGGCCGCGCGCCGCGCGCGAGCTGCTGCATGCCGAGACGGCGCCACGACCGCGTCGCGAGCACGGACACGGTGCCCGCCCGCTCGTCGGCGACGTACGCGCGCAGCGTGTCCGGAGAGAACGCCGGATGGCCAGGCCCCTGGCCCGTCTTCGTGCGCGTGATGAGCCTGCGGCCGGGCAGGTCGACCACCGCGGTGGCCTGGCTGCCGCGCAGCGCGCCGACGAGCGCCCGGCGTCCGTCCTGGGAGATCGCCAGGCCCGCGCCGACACCCGCCTTCAGCTTGATGCGCGCGTTCAGCTTGCCGGTGACACGGTCGTACCCGCGCAGCTCGCCCTTCGGGGAGGTCGCCCACAGCGCGCCTGCGGCGGTGAAGGCGACGTCGTTCAGCGTGCCGCTCTTCGCGCGGCGGGCGAGGCGGTTGCCGACGAGATCGACGATCCCGAGCTTGTCCCGCAGCGTGACGGCGGCGCGCTGGCCGCCGGGCGCGACGGCGATCGCGCCGGGCGTCGCCCCGCCCAGTGCGACGGCGCCGACGCGCTGCAGCGTCAAGGGGTCGACGACCTCGATCGCGCCGCGGCGCGCGACGAGCAGCCGCGCGCCGTCGGCGGTCAGCGCCATGCTCCGCACCGTCCCGCCCGCGGCGTACGTCCCGATCGCGGTGCGCCCGCCGACGTCGAGGACGACGACGCGGTTCTGCGTGGCGACGTAGCCCCGGTTGCCGTCGGGCGCGATGGCGGCGGCGACGGTGCGGCCGCCGACGGGGATCCGGCCGAGCGTGCGGTTGGTCGCGGTGTCCGTGATGGTCGCGGCGGCGTCGCCGGACGCGACGAGGATCGCCCGGGCCTCGGCGGCGGCGGGCAGCATGAGGGCGGTGAGGAGGGCCGCGGCGAGGGCGACCGGACGAAGGCGGGGCATCGCTGCACACAACACACCCGGTGCGCGGTTGTTACGGCGTCGGGTACGGTCCGCGCGTGACCGTCCAGCCCGCGTCCGTCCTTCGTGTCGATCTGCTCGCCGGCCGGGCTGTGGCGGCACCGGCGCCCTGGGCGATGGCGATGGCCGCCGTGGGCGCCGAGGTCGTCCCGCCGCCGCCGTCCACCGCGGGCGAGGACGACGCGCCGTTCGCCGCGTGGGCCGTGGCGGAGCCCGCCATCGATGTCGTCGTGGGCGGGGCCGACCCGATCGATCCCGTCGAGGCGTCACTCGAGGCACTCTGGCTGACGATCCGCGCCGCCGCGACGAGGCACTGGATCGAGCACGACCGCGACGGAGCCGTCCTGCTGCTTGCCCCGCGCCCGCATCCGGGGCCGCACGCCACGGCGCTGCGCGCCGCCCTGGAGAACCTCGCCCGCACCCTGTCGATCGAGTGGGCGCGGTACGGCGTCCGCACCACCGCGATCCTTCCGGGCGACGCCACCACCGACGACGAGATCGCGACGCTGCTCGCGTTCCTCGCCTCGCCGGGCGGCGTCCTACTGGTCGGGCTGCGTCGTCGAACTCGGCGCCGCGAGCTCCCAGGTGTAGGTCAGCCACGTCGACCGCTCCGCGGGCGTCGCGTCGTACACCCGCTGGGCGCGGTGGTTGTCCGGAGCGGTCTGCCACTCCAGGACCGTGACGCCGCGCTCGGCGGCCAGTGCGGCGCACGCGTCGATGAGGGCGCGGCCCAGCCCGGAGCCCCGTGCGACGGGGGCGACGTACAGGTCGTTCATCAGCGCGATCGGCCGTGCTTCGGTGCTCGACCACAGCCAGTAGATCGTCGCGAACCCGGCGGGCTCCCCGTCCGCGGTGCGGGCGAGGAGCTGCACGCCGGTGGCGACCGGGTCTGCGAGACACGCGCGGGCGAGGCGCAGCAGCGCGTCGTCGCCCGGCGCGGTCCCGTAGAACGCGCAGTACTCCCGCATGAGCGGGAGCAGGTCGGCGAGGTCGTCCTCGCCGACCACGGTGATCACTAGGAGACCATCCCGGAGAACAGCCCGCCCGTGATGTTCAGCGTCTGCCCGGTGACGTAGTTCGCCCAGGGCGAGCAGAGCAGGAAGATGCCGCCGGCGGCCTCCTGCGGGGTACCCGCGCGGCCCATCGGGATGAGCATCGTCGACATCGCGCGGAGCTGCTCCGGGATGCCGAGCTGCACCTTCTCGCCGCCGATCTCCGCGGTGTTCGAGTCGTCCTTGGCCGCCGTCAGGCGCGTCTCGATGAAGCCGAACGCGACCGCGTTGACGTTGACCTTGAACTGGCCCCACTCCTTGGCGACCGTCTTGGTCAGACCGACGACGCCCGCCTTGCCCGACGCGTAGTTGGCCTGGCCGGCGTTGCCGAACATGCCCGACGTCGAGGAGACGTTGACGATCTTGCGGAAGACCTCGATGCCCTCCTCCTTCTCCTTCTTGGCCGGCTCGCGGAAGTAGGGGGCCACCGCGCGGATGGTCTGGAACGGCACCACGTTGTGGATCTCCAGCATCTTGCGGAACGTGTCGTCGTCGAGCTTGTGCACCGGCGCGTCGAGCGTGTAGCCGGCGTTGTTGACGAGGATGTCGACCTTGCCCCACGCGTCAACGGCGGTCTTGACGAGCTCGTCCGCCGCGCCGGTCTTCGTGAGGTCGCCGCTGTAGACGACGGTCTCGCCCGCGATCTCCGAGGCGGTCTGCTGGGCGACGTCGCCGTCGAGGTCGTTGATCAGGACCTTGGCGCCCTGTTCGCTGAGCAGCTCAGCGGTGGCGCGGCCGATGCCGCGGGCGGAACCGGTGACGATCGCCACCTTGTCGTCGAGGACTCCCATGTGCGTCTCCTAGGGGGATGGGTTTCAGCGCGTACGTGAGGCGCCCGGACTCTAGTTGCGTGGACACGGCGATGCCGACTGGACACACTGTCAGGCAGCGGGTAGGCTCCCGCACCGGATTCTGGACCGGCGAAGGTGTGCCGGTTCGGCACCCGCACGGACGCTCAGCGCTCCTCGCCTGGGGAGGGAGGACACCGGCCGGCGGCCGCCTCTCCCACGGAGGTCGCCGGCCGGTCTGCTCTCTTGCGGGCGTCAGAGCGTGCGGCCGAGGATCTCGGCCATGATCTCGTCGGTGCCGCCGCCGATCGGGCCGAGCCGCGCGTCGCGCAGGGCGCGCGCGAGGCCGGGGCCGTCCTCTTCGAGCGTGCCGTAGCCGCCGTGGAGCTGGAGGCACACGTCGGCGACGTCGACGGCCGCGCGCTGCGTCTGCAGCTTCGCCATCGTGACCTCACGCAGGACGTCCTGCCCGGCGGCGAAGCGGCCGAGGGTGTCGAACGTCATCGCGCGCGAGGCGTTCAGGGTGATCTCGGCCTCTGCCAGCTTGTGGCGGATCGCCTGCTGGGCGACCATCGGCTTGCCGCCGATCTGCCGGGTGCGCGCGAACTCGATCGTCTGCTCGAGCACCGCCTCCATCCCGCCGACGGCGCCGAGGGACATCTGCAGGCGCTCCCACTGGAAGTTGGCCATGATCAGCGCGAAGCCCTGGTTCTCGGCGCCGAGCAGGTGGTCCTCGGGGACGAAGACGTCCTGGAGCGCCACCGTGCCGGTGTCCGACGCGTGCCAGCCGAGCTTCTCCAGCGCGCTGGTCTGCACGCCGTCCCCCTTCTCGATGACGAGGAACGAGATGCCGGCGTGACGGTCGCCCTCGCCGGTCCGAAGCGCGGTGACCATGGCGTCGAAGCGCACGCCGTTGGTGATGAAGGTCTTCTCGCCGTTGACGAGCCAGCCGCCGTCGACGCGCTCGGCGCGGGTGCGCATACCGGCGACGTCTGAGCCCGCGCCCGGCTCGGTGATGCCCAGTGCGCAACGAAGGTCCCCGCGGATCGCGGGCTCGAGCCACCGGCGCTTCTGCTCGTCGGTGCCGAACTTCCAGATCGGCGGCGCCGCGATCTCGCTGTGGGCGCCCAGGCCGGCGGCGACGCCCGCCGACCCGCAGCGCGCGAGCTCCAGCGCCCAGAGCGCGGCCCGGAGCGTGCCCTCGCCGAAGCTCGGCGCGCTCCCGCCCCAGTCCGGTTCGAACTTCAGGCCGAAGTACCCGGCCGCGCCGACCGTCCCGAACAGCTCGTCGGGGAAGTACTTGGCCTCCTCCCACGCGTCGGCGTGGGGGCGCAGCTCGGCGGTGATGAACTCCCGCATCCCGGCGCGGATCGCGTCGTGCTCGGCGGTGAACGGCGGGTGCGGGGCGGGATCAGCCATGGTGCGCCGGATCCTAGCTGGCTGGCCAACCGAACTCCGGGCAGGCGGCTACGCGGGCGTCGTGACGTCGAACGTGATCAGGCCCAGGTAGGCGTCGCCGTCCTTCGACAGCGCCAGCTCGAGGTCCGCCACGTAGATGCCGTCCTGGGCGTTGCTCGTGTACGGCCCGGTGTTCTGCGCGTACGGCTCGCCCTGATAGACGGCCTCGGTGATCTGCTCGTCGAAGAACAGCTGGGTGGTCAGCGCCGTCGCGTTGTCGAGGATGACCTTCGCGTGGATGTGCGGGCAGCGCCCGACGTAGAACCCGGGGTAGATCGTCGTGATCTCCGTGATGCCGTCCGCGCTGGTCACCTGCGCGCCGCGCAGGAACGTGCCGCTCTGGCCCTGCACGCCGGAGTAGTCGCCCACCGCATCGCAGTGCCAGAGCTCCACGACGGCGTTGGAGATCGGGTCGCACGACGCGGCGTCGCGGACCCGCACCCCCACCACGAGCTCGACCCCCTCGCGGTCCTCGCGGATGTCGCTGCGGACCCGGTCGACATCGAGGTAGTACGGGCCCTCGGTCAGCTCGGCGGTCTGCTGGCAGGCGGCCGCGGCGTCGAACTTCGCGGCCAGGTCGCCGCTCGTCGAGGTCTGCGGCTGCACCGTGGCCGTGGTGCCCTGCGTCGTCGTGACGTCGGCCGTGGTCTTCGGTGTCGCCGCGTCGTCCGCGCCGCACGCGGAGAGCAGCGCGCCGGCGCTGATGGTGCCGGCGCTGACGAGCGCGCGGCGTCGGGTCATCCGGGTCATGGGCCTGACCGTACGGCTCTCACCTTGGAGGTTCCTGGGCGTCGGCTGGGTGGACGCGCGCCCTCCCCATAAGGCGGTTCCCCGGGTTTGGCGATCGAGCCGCCGCACGTTCTCGTCGATGAGACGTAGGCATGCGTCAGACCGCCGTCGCCGTTCTCCCATCCCCCGACCCCTTCGACGCGCAGCACGTGTCTGCGTCCCTGTCGTCCCGCGCGCGCCTGGCGGTCCTGCGGCGGATCGGCGGTGTCGACGACGCGATCCGACCTGCCCTCGACCGGTGGACCGAGCTCGCCGCCAGCCTGCTGCGCACCCCGGTCTGCCTCATCAGTCTCGTCGGGGAGGACGAGCAGGTCCTCGCCAGCAGGGTGGGTGTCGATCTCGAGCGCACGCCCATCACGCACTCGTTCTGCCAGTACGTGGTCAGTGGTGGCGCGCCGCTGATCGTGGAGGACGCGACGCAGCATCCGGTCCTGCGCGAGAACCAGGCGATCGACACCCTCGGCGTGGTCGCGTACGCCGGCGTTCCGGTCCGCGTCGATGGCGAGGTCCTCGGCGCGCTGTGCGCGATCGACCGAACCGCCCGCGTGTGGAGCACCCGGGACCGGGAGTTCCTCTGCGACCTCGCAGAGGCGGTGGGCGCCGACCTGCGGCTGCGCCTGCAGGAGCGCGAACTGCGGCGCGCCCATGACATCGCCGCCGCACACACCCGGGCGCACGCGCTCATCGCCGACGACGCGCCGCTGCCCGAGGTCCTGCAGACCGTGGCCGACGCGATCGAGCACTTCGACCCGCTCGTGCGCGCGTCGGTGCTCATGCTCGACCAGGACGCAGGGACGCTCCACCATGCCGCGGGCGCCAAGCTGCCCGCCTCCTACCGCGAAGCGATCGACGGGGTCGCGATCGGCCCGGATGTCGGCTCGTGCGGCCGGGCCGCGGCGCTCGGGGTGGAGGTCATCACCCCCGACATCGTGCGTGACCCGCGGTGGGACGCCTACGCCCCGACGGCGCTCGCGCACGACCTCCGCCACTGCTGGTCGGCGCCGATCCTGGACCACTCGGGGACGGTCCTCGGCACATTCGCCCTCTACGGGGATGCGCCCCGTGAGCCCGACGAGGACATCCTCGACTTCCTGCGTGCGTCCGCCCGTCTCGCCGGGATCGCGATCGAGCGCCGGCGCAGCGCCGAGCGGCTGACCCACGAGGCGACGCACGACGCCCTGACCGGGCTGTCGAACCGGCAGGGACTCACCGAGCGGATGGCCAAGACGCTGGAGCGCGCCCGCCGGCCGATCACGGTGCTCTTCGTCGATCTCGACCGCCTGAAGCTCGTCAACGACGGGCTGGGCCATGACGCCGGGGACGAGGTGCTCCGGCAGGTCGCGCTGCGCCTGCGGCGCGCGGTGCGCGCTGAGGACCTCGTCGCACGGTTCGGGGGCGATGAGTTCGTCGTCGTGCCGCGTCGGAGCCTCGACGAACGGCGGGTCGAGCAGACCGCTCGGCGACTCCTGCGTGAGATCGAACGGCCCGTCGTGCTCGACGGGGCTGAGCCCGTGACCGTGACTGCGAGCATCGGCAGCGTCACGATCGACCCGGCGGACGTCGACGTGCAGGAGGCGCTGCGGCGTGCGGACATCGCCATGTACCAGGTCAAGAGCGCCGGAGGCGGGGGCTACCGGCCGTACGTCTCGGTGCGCGACGCCCAGATCGCGCGTCGCCTGGTCCTCGAGCGCGAGCTGCGTGGCGCGCTCGATCGCGACGAGCTGCGCGTGGTGTTCCAGCCCATCATCCGCCTCTCCGACGGGCAGGTCGACGGGGTCGAGGCGCTGCTGCGCTGGGACAGCCACCGGCTGGGCTCCGTGCCGCCCGCGGACTTCATTCCGGTGGCGGAGGAGACCGGGCTCATCGCGCCGATCGGCGACTGGGTGCTGCGGACGGCGTGTCGCGCGGTGGCCGCGTACGAGGGGCTGCGTGTGAACGTCAACCTCTCGCCGCGCCAGCTCGCCGACCCCGCGCTGCCGGGCGTCGTCGCCGAGGCGCTCCAGGTGACGGGCCTGACGCCGGACCGGCTCGCGCTGGAGCTCACGGAGACCGCGCTGCTGCGCGCCGACGAGGCGACGACCGACGCGCTGGTCGCGCTCGAAGAACTCGGCGTCGAGCTCGTGCTCGACGACTTCGGCACCGGCTACTCCTCGCTCGCCATGCTGAAGGAGCACCCGGTCCACGCGCTGAAGATCGACCGGATGTTCGTCGCCGGGCTCGGTGCCGACGCGGGCGACCGGGCGATCGTCGAGGCGGTCATCGGCATGGCGCACGGCATGGCCCGGCCGGTCACCGCCGAGGGCGTGGAGCACGAGGGCCACCTCGCGATCCTGAAGGACCTCGGCTGCGACTACGCGCAGGGCTACCTGCTCGGGAGGCCCGGCCCGCTCACCGATGCGGTCGGGGAGCCGCCGGCGTAGCGGTCACTGGCCGGCGTCGGAGAGCCGGCGCAGCTCGTCCCCGAGCGTACGCTCGACGGCGTCTGCCATCGCCGGTCCGTACAGCGCCATGACGCCCTCGGCCGACAGCGGCCGCAGCTCCTCGATCGCTTCGGCGATCTGCGTCCAGCGCTCCTCGGGGTAGCCGTCGCGCTCGAACGGGCGCCACACGTGCTCGACGAACACGTCGACGTTCGACTGGGCGATCTGCTCGCACAGGTCGCGGACGCGCCGGTGCGCCGCGAGCGCCGCGCCGAGCGGGATGCCGTACTTGATGTTCTCGGCGGCGATCCGCAGGGTCAGCGGGTTCGGCACCTCGAAGCTGCCGTCGTCGAGCGGCACGAGGACCCCGGTGTCGACGGCGTCCTGCAGCAGGCCGGGCTCCTCCGCGGGCCCGATGAGGTGTTCGAGCTCCTCGCGCGTGACGACCTGCGTCGTCTCGCCGGTCCACGGGGCGTGCATGAGGCGGCGCAGGCGCAGCAGCACGTTCGAGTCGTGCGTCGCGTCGAGCAGCTGCTTGATCCCCTTGAGGTTGAAGCCGTCGGCCTGGAGCTCGCGGACGAGGCGCAGGCGCCGGACGTGCTCGTCGCCGTAGTAGCCGACGCCGTCGCGCACCTCGGGGGGCGGGAGGAGGCCGAGCGTGCGGTACGAGCGGATGTTGCGGACGGTCATGTCCGTCTCGGCGGAGAGCTGCTCGATCGTCAGGCGGGCTTCGGGTGTCGACACGGTGGGAGAGCGTACCGCTGGACCGCGTGACGGCAAATGGTGTAACGTCGCCTCATGTCATCAGGTCCTCTCCCCGGCCTGCCGCCAGGTCCGCGCGTGCCCACGGCCTTCCAAACGCTGGCGATGGTGACGCGCCAGCGGCCGCAGCTCGAGCGCCTCCGCCGCCGCTACGGGAACATGTTCACCGTGAAGGTCGCGGGCTTCGGCCCGTTCGTCGTCCTCGGCGACCCCGCGCTCGTCAAGCAGGTCTTCACCGCCGATCCGAAGGTCCTCCACGCGGGCGACCACAGCCCGTTGCGCACCATCCTCGGGCGCCACTCGCTGCTCGGCATCGACGAGGAGCGCCACCTCGAGCAGCGCCGCCTGCTGCTCCCGCCGTTCAAGGGGCAGCGGATCCAGGGGTATGAGTCGCTGATCGAGGAGATCACCCTCGCCGAGATCGCCGACTGGCCGACCGGGCGCGAGTTCTCCGTCGCCGGGTCGATGCAGCGCATCACGCTGCGCGCCATCCTGCGCGCGATCTTCGGCGCGAGCGGGGAGGAGCTGCGCGAGCTCGAGGAGCTCATGCCCGCGCACACCGAGCAGGGGTCGCGCCTGGCGACGGCGACGTACCTCCAGCGTGATCTGGGGCCCTGGAGCCCGTGGGCGCGGTTCCTGCGCAGCCGCGCGAAGATCGACACCGTGCTCGACCGCCTCATCGCGATGGCGAAGGCCGACCCGGACCTCGAGGACCGCCCCGACGTGCTCGCGCTGCTCGTCCAGGCCACGCACACCGACGGCACGCCGATGGCCAACGACGAGATCCGCGACCAGCTCGTCACGATGATGGCTGCCGGCCACGAGACGACCGCGCACCAGCTCAGCTGGGCCGTCGAGCGGCTGCGCCGGCACCCGGACGTGCTCGCGCGGCTCGTCGAGGAGGCCGACGAGGGTGGCAAGGCGCTGCGCGAGGCCACGATCCGCGAGGTGCAGCGCACGCGCCCGGTCATCTTCTTCGCCGGCCGCTACTGCATGGAGCCGTACGAGCTCGGCGGCTACGTCCTGCCGAAGGGCACGCGGGTCGGGCTCGCCGCGGCGCTCACGCACTTCGACCCCGAGCTGTTCGAGGACGCCGGCCGCTTCAACCCGGACCGCTTCCTCGACCGCCTGCCGGACACCTACAGCTGGATCCCGTTCGGCGGCGGCATGCGGCGCTGCATCGGCGCGACGTTCGCGCACATGGAGATGGACGTCGTGCTCCGCGTGCTGCTCCAGCACGTGACGCTCGCCCCGACGTCCGATCCGGATGAGGGCTGGCGCTTCCGCGGGGTCGCTATGGCGCCCGATCGCGGTGGGCGGGTCGTCATCACGCCGCGATCGGGGAAAACGTCCACAACAAAGCTACTGGTCGGTAACATCGCGGCATGACCCCCGAGCACTTCGATGTGCTGATCGTCGGCGCAGGTCTCTCCGGCATCGGCGCCGGCGTCCACCTGCAGCAGCGCCGGCCCGGCACCACGTACACCATCCTCGAGTCGCGCGAGAGCATCGGCGGCACCTGGGACCTGTTCCGCTACCCGGGCATCCGCTCGGATTCGGACATGCACACGCTGGGCTACGACTTCCGCCCGTGGACGGAGGCCAAGGCCATCGCCGACGGCCCGTCGATCCTGCGCTACGTCCAGGACACGGCCCGCGAGGAGCGTGTCGAGGAGCACGTGCGCTTCGGCCACCGCGTCGTCACGGCGAGCTGGTCGACCCCCGACGCCCGCTGGACCGTCGAGGCCGAGCGCACCGACACCGGCGAGCGCGTCGCCTTCACCTGCGGCTTCCTCTACCTCTGCAGCGGCTACTACCGCTACGACGAGGGCTACACCCCCGATTTCCCCGGCATCGAGCGGTTCGGCGGCACGGTCATCCACCCGCAGCACTGGCCCGAGGACCTCGACTACGCCGGCAAGCGCGTGGTCGTGATCGGCAGCGGCGCGACCGCGATGACGCTCGTGCCCGCGATGGCGAAGGGCGGGGCCGCGCACGTGACGATGCTCCAGCGCACGCCGACGTACGTCGTCTCGCTGCCGGCTGAGGACCCGGTCGCCAACGGGCTGCGGCGCGTGCTGCCGGCGAAGACCGCCTACGGGATCGTCCGCTGGAAGAACGTGGCGATGCAGACGGCGAACTACCAGTTCTCCCGCCGCGCCCCCGGCGTCATGAAGCGGCTGCTGAAGTTCGGCGTGAAGATGCGCCTGCCCAAGGGCTACGACGTCGACACGCACTTCACCCCGCCGTACAACCCGTGGGACCAGCGGCTCTGCCTCGTGCCCGACGCCGACCTGTTCCGCGCGATCCGCCGGGGGACCGCGTCCGTTGTGACCGATCGGATCGCGACGTTCACCGAGCGCGGCATCCAGCTCGAGTCCGGCGCCGAGCTGGAGGCCGACATCATCGTCACCGCGACGGGCCTGAACCTGCTCGTCTTCGGCGGGATCGGCTTCAGCGTCGACGGCGAGGCGATCGACGTCTCCAAGCACATGGCCTACAAGGGCATGATGCTCGAGGGCGTCCCGAACCTCGCGTTCGCGATCGGCTACACGAACGCGTCCTGGACGCTGAAGTGCGACCTCACCTCGGCCTACCTCTGTCGCCTGCTCGACCACATGGACGCGCACGGCCAGACCTGGTGCCGGCCCGAGAACTCCGACCCGGACGTCGTCGAGGAGCCGCTGCTCGACTTCACGGCCGGCTACGTCCTGCGCGCGGTGGACCAGTTCCCGCGCCAGGGTTCGAAGACGCCGTGGAAGATGCGCATGAGCTACGCGCACGACGTGGTCGCGCTGCGGCGCGGCGACGTCGACGACGGCGGCATCGTGTTCGGTGGGACGCGGACCCGCGCGGGCGCGTCGCCGGATCGCGTGGCGGCGTGATCAGGGGCTGATCGCGAGGACGAGGAAGGCGGCGAAGAGCACGAGGTGCACGCCGCCCTCCTGCAGCGTGGCGCGCCCCGGCAGCACGGTGAGCGCGCCGACGACCGTCGTGATCGCCAAGAGGACCATCTCGGTCGACCCGAGGCCGAGCACCAGCGCGCCGTCCAGCCAGATCGACGCGACTGCGATGGCCGGGATCGTCAGGCCGATGCTCGCCATCGCCGAGCCGAACGCGAGGTTGAAGCTCGTCTGCACCCGTCCCCGCGCCGCGTTGCGCACTGCGGCGATCGTCTCCGGGAGGAGCACGACGAGCGCGATCGCGACACCCACCGCGGACGCCGGCGCGCCGATCGCGGACACGGCGTCCCCGATGGCGGGGGACTCGACCTTCGCGAGCCCCACGACCGCCACGAGCGCGACGGCGAGCAGCGCGAAGCTCGTGATGGTCTCGCGGTTGGTCGGTGGGGCCGCGTGCGCCTCGGGATCGGCCTCGGCCTCGTCGGGCAGGAAGTAGTCACGGTGGCGCACGGTCTGGACGACCACGAACAGCGCGTAGAGCGCGAGGGCGGCGACCGCCGCGAACGCGAGCTGGCCCGACGTGAACTCCGGGCCCGGCGCGCTCTCGGTGAAGCGCGGCAGGACGAGCGTGAGGGTGGCGAGGGTCGCCACCGTGGCCAGCGCGGACGCCGTGCCCTCCGCGTTGAACTCCGCCACGTGCCGGCGCAGCGCGGCGACGAGGATCGATAGGCCGAGGATGCCGTTGCACGTGATCATCACGGCCGCGAAGACGGTGTCGCGCGCGAGCGTGTCGGTCTCCGACCCGCCGGAGATCATGAGCGTGACGATGAGCCCGACCTCGATGATCGTCACTGCAACGGCGAGCACGAGGGACCCGAACGGCTCGCCCACCCGGTGCGCGATGACCTCGGCGTGATGCACCGCGGCGAACACCGCGCCGCCGAGGAGCACGCCGACCACCGCGAGGATCGCGCCCGGCGGCTTCGTGCCCCAGGTGGGCACGAGCGCGAGGAGCGCGAGGACCGGCACGGCGGTCGTCCAGCTGGGGATGTTCCGGGAGGCTGCGGTGAGCACGTGGCCTTCACAGCCTGACAGGCGGGCCCTCCGCTACCCGAGGCCCAGCCGCTCGCAGCCGCTGGCCCGGTCGCGTCCCGGCCCGCCCGTGCACCGGTCCCGTCCGGCTCCCGCGGAGAGCAGATCCCGCCCGGCGCCGCCGAGCAGGTGGTCGGCGCCCGTACCGCCGGACAGGCGGTCGTCTCCGGTGCCCCCGGACAGGCGGTCGTTGCCGGCGCCGCCGCAGATGAGGTCGTTGCCGCCTGCGCCGCTGACGGTGTCCGCGCCGCCGCCGGGCGACGATGACGTCGGCCCGGCGGGTGCCCGTGATGACGTCGGTGCCCGCGGTTCCCACGATGGTGGCGCGCTTGCCTAGGCAGGTGGGTGATGCGGTGGTGGGCCTGGCCGGTGCTGCCGCGGCGGCCGTGCTCGCCGGCGCGACGTCGCGCTCGCCAGTCGTCGGAGCCGCGGCTGCCGCCGGCGTCGCATCCGTCGGTGTCTCTCGCCCAGGAGCGGGCGCAGGCGGCGCGGGCTCCTCCACCCTCGGGATGGGGTCCAGCGGGTTGCCGGGGGCGATCTGTGCGCAGTTCTCGGGCGCGGGCTCGCCGCGGAAGCGCGCCTCCAGCCACGAGATCGCCGCGGGCGTCCACGGCTCGGTGCTCCCCACGTGGCTCAGGTTGTCGTACTGGTCGTACTGCACGGCCACGCCCGCATCGCAGTACTGGCGCGCGAGGCTCCGGACGTCGCCGGCGATCATCACGCCGTCACCCGGCCCGATGCCCGGCTTGTCGCCCTTCGTGCCCTCGATCTCGCCCTTCGCGCCCTGGCCGATGAACAGCGGGGACGACGGTGTGCCGCCGGTGCCCATGATCAGCTCGTTGACGACGCGGACGTAGATCGGGATCTGTTCCGGTGTCTCCCATTCGGGCTTGGCGATGTCCTCCCACGTGAGCCCCGGGTAGGCGCCGAGGACCTCGGCGATCGACGCGTCCTGCATCTTGGTGAACACCCGCAGCCCGTACTCGCTGAGGTACGGGGTCAGGTCGATGTCGAACGACCGCGCGACGCCGGCGATGGCCATCGGCATGACGCCGGCCCACACCTGGCTGCCGGAGACGTAGTGCAGGTTGTGCGCGGGGTGGACGAGCACGCCGCCCATGGCGGAGCCGATGAGCCGCGCGTCCACGTCCGGGGCGTAGCTGGGCGCGAGCTCGGCGGCCCACTCCGTGGCGATGGCGCCGCCCGAGTAGCCCACCATCCCGATGCGGGCGTCGCGCGCGAGCTTCGCCTCCGGCGCCATGAGCGCGGCGCGGAGCCCGTCGAGCGTGTTCATGCCGTACTCCGGGCCGGCGGCGAAGTTCGCCTCCTGGCCTTCGGTGTCGGGGATGACGACGCTGTAGCCCCGGGTCAGGAAGGGCGCGATGAGCGCGACCTCGACCGAGTTGACCAGGCCGCCGAAGGTCAGGCCGCCCGCGATGGCGAACGACGGCTGGTCGGCGGGGTTCAGCGAGTCGTAGAAGGACTGGTAGGAGATGACCTTGCGCGCGGGGCTGCGCAGCGCGCCGGGCACGGCGTTGACGACGGACGTGACGTTCACGGTGGGCTGCCCGCGCTGCCCGGTGGACCGGTAGAGCAGCTGGACGGCCTGGAGCGGCAGCGGGACGCTGGCGAGATGGAACGGGACGGTGCGGACATCCAGCACGGTGCCGGGGGCGACCTTCGCGAGCGGCGTGGGCCCGTCGTACGTGTAGAACGGGTCGAGCGCGAGCGGCGGGACCGCGCCGGCCGGGCTCGCGCACGCGAGGGTCGCGAGCACTGCGGTGAGGGCTGCGGTCGACGCGCGCGCAGCCGCCTTCCAGATGGACATCGTTCCCTGTCTCTCCCCAGTCAGGTGGCGGCGACCGCCGCCGTGGCGCGCACTGTAAGCGAACGCACACAGCGAGGCTACCGAACCCGCTACGGGAGGGTGACCGCGCGGTCACCGCGTGCCGAAAATCCGCGAGACTGCCCGGATCCCGGCGAGATCCTGGGCCGTGGCGATGGGCGGGCCAAACCGCGACGCGGCCTCGCAGTTTCGCCGGGCCGCTCAGGGGCCGTGTTCGGCGAGCGCCTGGACGCCGGTGACCAGCACGCCCCGCGCGATCGCTTGCGCCTCCGCGCTCGACACTTCGGGTTCGCGCCGTTGCGCGGCGAACGCGCCCTGCGCCGCGCCGAGGAGGGTCGCGGCCAGCGTTCGTGCCTGCGGCCGGGTCAGTTCGCGGCCGTGGCGGTCGGCGATCGCGAGCGCGATGGTGGCCACGCGGCGGATCGCCTGCTCGTTGACGTCGGCAACGACCTGGCCTGCCTCGCCGCCGCGCGATGCGGAGAAGAGAACCTCGTGGGTGCCGGGATTGTCCGTGAAGAACCCGAAGTACGCGCGGAGGCCGGCGCTCACGGCGGCTTCGGCCGAGGTCGCGCCGAACTCGTACGACGCCTGCAACAGGTGGTCGAGGAGTCGTTCGCCGTCGTAGTGCACGAGGTCGGCGTACAACGCGGCCTTGCTCGGGTACCGCGCGTACACCGTGGGCTTGGTGACGCCGGCTTCGGCGGCGATGGCGTCCATCGTGGCCTGCTCGTAGCCCTGGCTGCCGAACACGGTTCGGGCCGCCCGGAGGATCCGGTCCGAGTTCTCGCCTGCCGGTCGTCGGTCTGGTGCCCCCACGTCCAAGCGAGGATAGGCAGTGCGCCGGTCCTGCGGCCCGCGGTCCCGCCCTCCGTCCGCCGGCGGGGGAACATGCCGGCGGACGGTTGGCGAACTGAAAGGGCGTGGTCCAATACGCCCGGCAGCGTGACCGCTGGGCTCCCCCAGCGCTGGGCGCGACGGTACCGGACAGCGCGGGGCGCCAGCAAGAGTTCTGGCGTTTACGCGTCAGTAGCCTGAGGATGACGGCGCGCTGGGGATCCTCCGCGATATCCCGGGCGGTGGCCCATGAAAGCCCAGGAAAACCACCACATCGTGCCCGTGGTGGGCAGATGTCGCCGCGTGTGGTCCCTGACTTTACGCACCGGTAAAGCTGCGCGACGCGTCGTCGCATGATTCCGAGCTCTGCCTGCGATGCCCCGCGGGTTTTCCCCGACCCGACCGCGGGCCGCACCCGATGTGCCGGAACTCCGGCGCCGCGATCATCAGGAGACGATGCGCAGACTCGTCATCCTCGCCGTCGCGGCGCTCCTCACGGCCCCCTCGGCTGTCAGCGCCGCCGGACCCGCATCGCTCACCCGCCCGGCTGCCGCGGGCCGCCCGTTCACCGGCGAGACGGCCACGCTGACCCCGGCGCGGTGGCGCACCGCCGCCGACGCGGTCGAGCGCCGGTGGATCCGCTGCCCCGTCAACCCGGCCACAGGGGGCTGCCGCCCGCAGGACATCCCCGGCGAGGCGTCCCTGACGTACCTCCTCTCGGCCGCGGACATCGGCGCGAGCGTGTACGCGGCCGAGCGCGCCCACGACGCCACAGGCTGGTCGGAGTGGGTCGCCTCGAACGGGGTCGGCGACGACGAGATGCCGAAGGGCATCACCGCGAAGGTCGCCGCCGGTCCGGCCCCGCCGCAGCTCGTGCCGCGGTGGACGGCGCTGCCGTCGATCAGCGGCACTTGGCGCGTGGGGGCGACGCTCGCCGCCTCACCCGGTGCCTGGACGCCGGCCGCCGACCGCTACGAGTACCAGTGGCAGCGCTGCCAGGGCGGCGAGGAGGACAGCGGCGAGGAGTGCGAGGTCAAGGACATCGCCGGCGCGAGCGCGCGCACGTACGTGCTGGCCGCCGGCGACGAAGGCACGTGGCCGCAGGTGCGTGTGCGCGCCGGTAACGCCAGCGGCTGGTCGCCGTGGGCGCAGTCGCTGCTCGAACGCTGGGATCCTGTCGGCGAGCGGACGGCCGGCGGTCCTCCGGGCGCGGGTGACGACGGGACCGGCACGGGCACCACCGGCGACGGCGCCACCGGCACCGTGGCGATCCGCGGGATGACGCTCACCCCGACGCGGTTCCGGGCCGCGTCCAGCGGCGGGTCGTTCGGGGTCAGACGCGGCGGCACGCTCGTGACGCTGCGGGTCAGCGCGCGGCCGGCGTCACTGAGGTTCCGCATCGAGCGCCGCTCGGGCACGCGCTGGGTCGCGCGCGGCGCATGGCTGCGCGTGAAGCCGGCGGCGTCGGCGACGACGACCGTCCGGACCCGCTTCAGCGGGCGGCTGGCGGGCAGGAAGCTGCCCGCGGGCTCCTACCGGCTGCGGGCGGTCGCCGTGGATCGGACGGGTCGCCTGTCGCCCGCTCGGACCGCCCGGTTCTCGATCGTGCGCTAGTGGGCAGCCGCTTCGCGGGCGTCGCCGACCGGCTTGCAGACGTCGTACAGGCCGATGATCACGCTGAGCAGGAAGGCGAAGAAGAGCCCCGCGCCGAGCTGGAAGTCCGCGGCGCCTGTCAGCACCGCGCTGGCGGCGAACACCAGCAGCAGGTTCACCGCGAGCAGCGCGGCGAACCGGCCCCCCGGCCGCGGCGACGCCGGCCAGGCCGCCCGTGCCGATCGTGATCGCGGCGTTCGCGAGGACAACGCAGGCGACGCCGACGGCGACCTGCCACGGGCGCGCGTCGATGCCCGGCAGGATCTCGGCGAAGATCACGCAGACCAGCGCCAGCAGCGCGACCTTCTCCGCGACCTCTGGCAGGCTGACCGGCCGCGCGGCGCCGTCCACGGCCGGCGCCGGGTCGGCTGCGATGCGCCAGGACCAGTCGGGCGGGCCCATGCGCGGGCGGGCGACGAACCACCCGACCGCGGCGAGGACGACCCCTCCGACGACGGCCACCACGCCCACCCACGGGTGGTCGGCGACGGTGTCGGTGAAGTCGAGCTGCGCGATGTGGATCCACCACTCCTGCGGGAGCTTGACGAACACCCACAGCCCGGCGGCGACGAGCAGCCAGAACCGCAGCCCCCAGCGGGTGGGTTCGCGGCGCAGCCGGATCAGCTCGTACGCGATGAAGAAGAACTCGAACGTGTTCGGGAACACGAGCAGCAGCGCGCGCTCGTGCGTGAGCTCGAAGGCCACGACCCCGACCAGGCGGTAGTAGAAGAGGAATTGCGCGATCCGGAAGGCGGGGCGGCTCGTCCAGTTGCGCATGGCGGCCAGGTACGCGATCGACTGGTAGTAGATGTCCAGCGCCTTATCCCAGCTCTGGTACGGGCCGTCGGCGGACATGTCGACGTCCGTGAAGGCCGACAGCAGCCCGTTGTCGATCCCGTCGAGCGCAAACGCCACGAGGATGATCAGCGGCCACCGCGGGATGAGCAGCGGGATGAGCAGCCGTGCCGCCACGATGAGGACGACGACGGCGGTGTCAGGCGCGGAGAGGGCGGCGAGCACCGCGACAGTGTCCCGGGTCGGCCCCCCGACCGGGCGTACTGTGGGTCACGGCCGCGCGGGTGCGCAAGAATCGACGCATCCACCAACCACTGGACCGAGGCACATGGCTGACTACGCGGTAGTGGACCCGGCGACGGGCGAGACGCTCACCACCTTCCCGACGATCACCGACGACGAGCTGGCACGGGCGATCGGTCGTGCGCACGCCGCGCACGCACCGTGGTCACGGGAGACGGCGCTCGCCGACCGCGCAGCCGCGATTCGCCGCGTCGGCGAGTTGCACGTCGCGCGGCGCGAGGACCTCGCCCGGATCATCGTCCGCGAGATGGGCAAGCCGATCGAGCAGGCCCTCGGCGAAGTGGACTTCTCCGCCGCGATCTACGAGTACTACGCCGACAATGCTGAGCGGTTCCTGGCCGACGAGCCGATTGAACTCCTCGAGGGCGAGGGGTCGGCGGTCATCCGCCGGACGTCGATGGGTGTCCTGCTGGGGATCATGCCGTGGAACTTCCCGTACTACCAGGTGGCCCGGTTCGCGGGTCCGAACCTCATCATCGGCAACACAATCCTCCTCAAGCACGCCCCGCAGTGCCCGGAGTCCGCGGCGGCGATGGAGGCGATGTTCCACGAGGCGGGCGTCCCCGCGGACGCGTACATCAACATCTACGCCACGAACGAGCAGGTCGCGACGGTCATCGCCGACCCGCGCGTGCAGGGGGTCTCGCTCACCGGGTCGGGCCGGGCGGGCGCGGCGGTGGCGGAGATCGCGGGCCGGCACCTGAAGAAGGTCGTCCTCGAGCTGGGCGGGTCTGACCCCTTCATCGTCCTCGGGGCCAGCGACCTCGACACCGTCGTGCAGGCTGCGGTCGACGCGCGCCTGGACAACACGGGCCAGTCCTGCAACGCGGCGAAGCGGTTCGTGGTGATCGACGAGCTCTACGACGACTTCGTCGCGAAGTTCACGGCCGCGCTGACGGCGGTCGAACCGGGCGACCCGACCACGGAGGACGCCGCGATCGGCCCGCTGTCGTCCTCGACCGCGGCCGACCGGCTCGACGCCCAGGTGCAGGCCGCGCTCGACCACGGTGCGACGCTGCTGGCCGGGGGAGGCCGGAAGGGCAACTTCTTCAATACGGCGGTCCTCGGCGACATCGCCAAGGGAAACCCCGCCTACGGCGAGGAGTTCTTCGGCCCGGTCGCCCAGGTCTACAAGGTCTCGTCCGAGGACGAAGCGATTGCCGTCGCCAACGACACCCCGTACGGGCTGGGCTCCTACGTGTTCACGGACGACCCCGCACAGGCCGAGCGGGTGGCCGACCGCATCGAGGCGGGGATGGTCTACGTGAACATCGTCGGGGCGGACGGCGTTGAGCTGCCGTTCGGTGGGGTCAAGGCGTCGGGCTTCGGGCGTGAGCTCGGCCGATATGGGGCGGACGAGTTCGTCAACAAGAAGCTCATCCGCACCGGCGCCTGAGCGGCGGCGAGACGTGACGGGCCGCCCGGCCGGGCGGCCCGCCGCGGCTCGTCAGATTCCGTACGACTTCCCGATCACCTCGAGCATCACCTCGTCCGTCCCGGCACCGATCCGGTTCAGGCGCAGGTCACGCCACACCCGCTCGACGCCGTATTCCTTCATGTACCCGGCGCCGCCGTGGATCTGGATGCACTCGTCGGCGACCTCGACGGCGATCCGTGAGGCGTGCAGCTTGGCCATCGAGATCTCGCGCACCGGGTACTCGCCGTTGGCAAAGCGCCACGCGGTGACGTAGACCATCTGGCGCGCCGACTCGATCTTCGTCGCCATCTCGGCGAACTTGTGGCGCGTGACCTGGAAGTTGGCGATCGGGCGGCCGAACGCCTCGCGCTCCTTGGCGTACGCCAGCGTGCGCTCGAAGCACAGCTGCGCGCCCGCGACCGAGCCGGCGGCGCCGATCATCCGCTCACCCTGAAGCTCCCACATGATGTGGTAGAAGCCCTTGCCGACCTGGCCGAGGACCGCGCTGTCGGGCACGCGCACGTCCTGGAAGGCGAGCAGCGCCGTGTCTGAGGCGTGCATGCCGAGCTTCTGCAGGCGCTTCTCGCGGATCACGCCCGGGGCGTCCATGGGGACGAGGAAGAGCGTGAACCCGTCGTAGCCGGCGTCGGGATCGGTCTTCGTCACGAGGACGATGACGTCGGCGCGGTGGCCGTTGGTGATGTAGGTCTTCGAGCCGTTGATGACCCAGTCGTCGCCGTCCTTGACCGCGCGGGTCTTGATCCCCGCGACGTCGGACCCGGCGTCGGGCTCGGTGATGCCCAGGCAGAGGATCTTCGTGCCCTTGATGGCCGGGACCGCCCACTCCTGCTTCTGCTCCTCGGTGCCGAACGCCAGGATCGGCGGGAGCGCCATGTCGGTCTGGACCGCCACGCCCATCGCCAGGCCGCCGGAATGCGCGTGGGCCATCTCCTCGCCGAGCACCATCGCGGTGAAGTAGTCGCCGCCCTGGCCGCCGTACTCCTCGGGCTTGTCCAGGCCGAGATAGCCGAGCTCGCCCATGCGGTGGAAGACCGAGTCGGGGAACGTCGTCTCCTCCCACTCGTCGGCGTGGGGCGCGAGCTCCTTTTGGCAGAAGGCACGGATGCCCTCGCGCAGCTGCTCGTGTTCCTCGGTGAAGATGAAGTGGCGGTGCTGGGCGCTGTAGTCGGGCTTCTGGACGTCGCTGGCGCCGGTGGTGGTGGTGGCCATGGAGTAGACAGTAGAACTTCCTACTTTCTACGGCAAGTCGCACCGGGGACGGACCACTCCGGCTTTCCGTCCATCGGCGGCGCCCAGGATGGGACACGCTCGTACCAGTGCCGATCACCACCTCGTGCCCCGTCCGCCGCTGCTCGTCGTCGTCGCCCTGCTGCTCGTCGGCGTGCTGCCTCCGCTCGCGGCGACCGCGGGATCGGGCAAGGTCCGCCCGATCCTGCCCGGCGCCACGCACGGCGACCGGATCCCGGACGGCGCCGACCGCTCACTGCGCCGCCAGCTGGCGAAGAGCCGCCGCACCCGGCGCGCGAAGGCGCGCGCGGCCGGCGCAGCGACCGGCCTGAAGGACGGCCCGTGGTGCGGGGTCGAGCAGTCGGCCGACGACACCGCCTACCAGGCCCACACGGGCCCGCGGGTCAAGGTCATCTACGCCTACCCGTCGGACCGCCCGAACCGCTTCGCGACGATGCGCGACCTCATCCAGGACGACGCGCGCGACATGACCGATCTCGTGCTCGGCGCCGCCGGGCAGACGAAGACGCTGCGCTTCGACGTCGGGACGAAGTGCGGCGCGGGGTACGTCGACATCCTCAGCGTCCGCCTGCCCCGCACGTCGTCGGCCTACCGCCAGCTGGCGGCGGGCAGCCGCATGAACCAGCTGCGCACCGACCTCTCGCCCTCGGTCGCGACCATGATCGGCAAGCGCAACTACCTCGTCTACGCCGACGCCACGAGCGCCGGCGACGGCGTGGCGGGCATCGCCACGGTCTACGTCGACGATCGCCCCGGTTCGAACAACGCGGCCAACAACGGGGGCCTGTGGGCCATGGCGTTCGGTGACGGCAACGATCCGAACTTCCTGGGCTCACGCCTGACGACCGTCCTGCACGAGGTCACCCACAACCTGGGCGCGGTCCAGGACTCCGCGCCGCACTCGACGGGCGCCGGGCACTGCTCGGACGAGTCCGACGTCATGTGTTACGACGACGGCGGCCCGACCGCGAACATGACGCACCCGTGCGCGCAGCAGGCCTACGACTGCGGCGCCGACGACTACTTCCATCCCGCGCCGGCGACGGGCTCGTACCTCGACACGCACTGGAACGTCTACCGCTCGACGTTCCTCTGCCCGGCGGGCTCCTGCGCGGGTGCAGACGTGGGCGGCGGCAACCCGCCGCCGACGGCCAGCATCGTGCTGCGCAACGCGATCGGGCAGGGGATCGTCGCGGCGACCACCGGCGTGCCGGTCACGCTCGACGGCAGCGGCTCGTCGGACGAGGAGGCGGTGGCGGAGTACCAGTGGGACGTGGGAGCCGACGGGTCCGTGGAGGGCCGCGACGCGCGGTTGACCACCGTGTTCCCGTCCGCCGGGACGGTGCCCGTCCGCCTGACCGTCCGCGACGTCTACGGCGCGGCCGGGACGACGACGTTCGCCGTGCCGGTCAGTGCCCCCGCCCTGGCTGCACCGGCGCCGCCGCCGCCCCCGCGGACCATCTCGCGCCGCGAGGCCGCGGCGCGCGCGCTGCGGTCCTCCCTCGGCTCGCTGCGCGACACACTGCGCGCGGCGCAGTCGTCGGCGAAGCTCGGCGTGCGCTTCACGGCTCCCCAGCGCGGGCGGCTCGAGGCTCGGATCACGCTCGCCGGCCGGACGCTCGGGACCGCGCGGCGCACCGTGCGGGCCGGGCGCAGGGAGCAGCTCACGGTGAAGCTCTCGCGCACCGCGCGGCGGCGGCTGGGTCAGGGCGGGAAGGTGACCGTCCGCCTCGTCTTCCGCGGGACCGACGGCGCCACCGTCGCCGCGAGCCGGAGCGTCCAGCTGCCCCGGCGCTGACGGCGCGGCGGTACGCTCCCGCGCCGTGCCCGACTTCGCCACCCTGGCCTACGGCGTCGATGACGCCGGGGTCGCCACCATCGCCCTCGACCAGCCCGACACGCGCAACGCGCTGTCCGACGAGCTGCTCGACGACCTCCTCGCGGCGTTCACCGCCGCGCGCGACGACGACGCGGTCCGCGCGGTCGTCCTGACCTCCACGCACGAGAAGGTCTTCTCCTCGGGCGGCAACCTCGCCGGGTTCGCCGCCGATGTCCCGCTGGTCCACAAGCACCACGCGATCGGCCGCTTCCCCGAGCTGTTCAGCCTGATCGGGGAGCTCGGCAAACCGTCGATCTGCGCCGCGAACGGGCACGTCCTGGCGGGCGCGCTCGGCGTGGCGCTGGCCTGCGATCTCATCGTCGCGAAGGAGGGCGTCACGTTCGGGACGCCCGAGATCAACGTCGGCGTCTTCCCGTTCATGATCATGGCGCTCATCTACCGCAATGTCGGCCGGAAGAAGGCCAACGAGCTGCTGCTGCTCGGCGACCGGATCAGCGCGGAGGAGGCCGAGCGGATCGGCATCGTCAACCGCGTGGTCGCCGCCGACGAGTTCGACGCGTTCGTCGCCGACTGGGCCGGCCGCCTGGCGAAGAAGTCGCCGGTGCTCATGCGCCTGGGCAAGGACGCGATGCACCGCCAGCAGGACCTCCCGCTCGACGAAGCGCTGCGCTACCTGCAGCACAACCTGTCGCTCGCGTTCTCCACCGAGGACATCCAGGAGGGCGTGAAGGCGTTCTTCGAAAAACGCGACCCCGAGTGGACGGGGCGGTAAAAGCCCCGGAAGTGGGGAGTAAAGGAACCTCGACCGCAGGCCGATGCCTGCTCTGTGGAGGAGACCCTTCTGCCGGGACGGCCCCTGAGCGCTTCCCCGCGCGTGGTGCTGCGCCGCATCCTGCCGTTCGTCGTCGCGTCGCTCGTCGCGTTCGCTCTCGCGCTGGTCGGCCCCGGGCGCATGTCGTTCGGCGATCTGGCTCCGGCGATCGCGCTCGAGTTCGCCCTCGTCGCGGTGGTCTTCCTCTTCTCGCTGGCGGGCTCGGCGCCCTCCTGGGTCCAGGCCGCGCCGGCGCTCGGGTACTACTTCGTGGTGTATCTCGCGGACACGGGCAGCACCGGCCCACGACGCGGGCTCGCGGTGCTCGGCGTGCTGCCGGTCATCTGGTTCGCCCTCTACGGGACCCGCGCGCAGCTGTGGGCGGGTGTCGCCGGCCTGGCGGCGGTGCTCATCGCGCCGATGGTGTTCATCGGCCCGCCCAACTACGAGATCGAGGACTGGCATCGCGTGGGCACCGCCGTGGCGGTCGCCGGGCTGATCGGCTACGTGGTGCAACGGCTTGTCGAGCGGCTGCGCGAGGGCCAGCAGCACGAACGCGAGCTCCTCGCTGACGTGCGCATCGTGGCTGCCGCGCAGCGCGACATCTCCAGTGACGCGCGTGGGCGCGTCTGTGAGGTGGCATGTGAGGTCTCCGGCGCGCGTTCGGCCGCGGTCGCCGAGGTCGGCGACGACGGACTGCTGCGGATCACGGGCGAGTTCGGGCTGCCCGAGCTGCGCGACCTGCCGGCCATGCCGATCGATCCCGCCTCGATCACCGGGGAGGTGCTCGCGTCGGGGACACGGCACTTCGTCCCGGATCATCGCGTCGAGGACCAGGTCAAGACGCGGCTGCCCGTCATGGATGCCGTGCGGTCGATCCTGTGGGAGCCCATCCTGCGCGAGGGTCGTGCCGTCGGCCTGCTGCTGGTCGGCTGGGAGCAGCAGCTCAGCTCGGTCGCGGACCGCAAGGTCGAGATCATCGGCCTGCTGGCCGCCGACGCCGGCGGCATCCTGGAGCGCGGCGATCTGCTCGACCGGCTCGAGCACCAGTCACACACCGACGCCCTCACGGGGCTGCCGAACCGGCGGGCGTGGGACGCGTTCATCGAGCGCGAGTGCGCGGTGGCCGACCGTACGGGCGCGCCCCTGTGCGTCGCGATGATCGACCTCGATCACTTCAAGGCCTTCAACGACGCCCGCGGGCATCAGGCCGGTGACGAGCTGCTGCAGCGCGCAGCGGAATCCTGGGCAAGCGCGCTGCGCAGCATCGACCTCTTGGCGCGGATCGGCGGCGAGGAGTTCGTCGTGGGACTGCCGGGCTGCGACCCCGAAGGGGCGCTGGGGATCATCGAGCGGCTGCGGGCGCTGACGCCCGACGGACAGACCTGCTCCGCGGGGATCGCGCTGCGAGCGAAGGACGAGCCGATCGCCGAACTGCTCGGCCGGGCCGACGACGCGCTCTACACGGCAAAGGACGACGGGCGCGCCTGCGCGCGCATCGCCGCCTAGACGGGGCCGCGCCCGCTCAGGGCACGACCCCGCGCTGCAGGCGCTAGATCGCCGAGGCCGACTCGAGGTTGTTGCTCGGCGGGCGCTTCGGCTCGCAGGTGAAGTACTTCCGCGTGTACGTCCGGGTCGTGCCGTCCTCGAACTTCGCGCGGATCTGCACGGAGAACCGGCCGCTCGGGAGCTTGCGGAAGTCGATCTTGGCGACCACCCGCCCGTCGCTGGTGCGGCGCGACGTGGCGATGGTCTTGCCGTTGAAGACCACGCGCGCCGAGCTGATCCGCTCGCCCTTGCGCTCGCGCAGGCGGATGGTGAGCGTCCGCCGGGACGTGCAGACGCGCGGCGCGGGCGGTGCGGCGGCGACCACGACCGGCGCAGGCGTCTCGGTCACGACCACGGGCGCCGGCGGGACGGTCGGTGTCTGCACGGTCCAGCGGACCTCGCCCGAGACCTTGACGCAGCTCAGGCGGTCGCCCTCGGAGAAACCTACCTCGCACTCCGTGTTCGGGTTGACGGTGGCGCTCCGCGCCACCTCCTCCTCGAACAGGCTGGGAGTCTCCGCCTCGACCGTGAACACGTGCTCACCGGGGGTGAGGCCCGTGAACGTCGCGCTCGGGGTGTCCGTGCAGGGCACGGCGACGCCGTCGAGCTTGCAGACCTTGTTCTGCCACTGCGTCCAGTCCGCGCCCTTCGGGAAGCCGAAGATCTGCACCGTCCAGGTGATCTCGGCACTCGTCTCGGTCGTCGGCGACGCCGGCGTCTTGGTGAACGTCAGGACGACGCAGTCCAGGTCGTACCCGAACGGCACCTGCTGGGACTCGCCGTCCGTGCAGCCAGCGGGTGGAGCCGTCGCGGCCAGGCCCGGCGTGGCCGCCGTGAGAACGGCGATCCATGCCAGTCCCAGTGCGGCGATGATGGTGCGCTTCATGATGCTCCTCCGTTGTCCTGACGGTGGCTGGTGTCCCTACAGCGCGGTCTTGGACCCGAGCTTGTTGGCCGGGCCGAGCTTCGGCTTGCAGGTGTAGTACTTGCGGGTGTACGTGCGGGTCTTGCCGTTCGTGAGCTTCGCGCGGATCTGCACGGAGAACCGGCCGCTCGGGAGCTTGCGGAAGTCGATCTTCGCGATGACGCGGCCGTCGGTGGTGCGGCGCGACACGGCGATGGTCTTCTTGTTGAAGACCACCTTGGCGGAGCGGATCTTCTGGCCCTTGCGCTCGCGCAGGCGGATCGTGAGGATGCGGCGCGACGTGCAGACCTTGGCGGGCGTCGACGCCGGCGGCACGGGCGTGTCAGCGGCGGGCGTGCTCGCCGGAGCGACCGGGGTGTCAGCCGGCGGGATCACCGTCGGCACGACGGGCTCGGGCTCGGGCTCCGGGTCGGGCGTCGGGCACGCGGGGCTCGTGGCGCTCGCGACGGCGAAGCGGCCGACGAGCGCCCACGTGAGCGTCCCTGAGGTGAACGGCACGGTGAAGACGTCGTCGTGGGTGCCGGGCAGGAAGGTCGTCGGCTGCCCGCGGTCGATGAGGCCGACCTCGGCCTTCGTGTTCGTCCAGGCGCCGTTGAAGACCATGTTCAGCCAGCGGTAGCGCGGCCAGCTGTAGACGCCGGTCTCCACGGCGATGCTGCGCGTCACCGTGGACTTCTCGTCGTTGCGGTACCCGAAGTGCGCGAGGTAGCCGGTGTCCGTCTGCTCGACGCACGTCACGAGCGGTGTCATGTTGGTCGCAGACGCCGTCGGAGCGGCGACCAGCAGGGAGACGGCAGAGGCGGCGAGAATCGCGGACAGGCGCGTGTTCATGGTTCTCCGGGTTCGGTTGCGAAACGGCGGCGTTGGACGAGCCGCCGGCAGCCGAGCCGTCTCGGGCTGCGCGGGGGACGAGCGCACACGGAGACCTCTGGCTTTGCGAACCCACCTCGCGGTGGGGGTGCCGAGCAGGGGCATCGTAGCTCGCATCCCCGAAAGTGACCAGCAAGTCATCACTTTTCTGGGTGATCACGCCGCGTCCAGGGGCTTGACCTCATGCACGCGTGCCGTCAGGGTGGGAAGTGACACGTCCCACTTTCCGGGATGCGCAGACCCTTAGCCTCAACCTGAGGGTGAGACATGAACTCCGACGGCCTTCTGAAGATGAGTGAGCTCGCCGAGCGTTCGGGTGTGAGCTCGGCGACGATCAAGCACTACCTGCGCGAGGGGCTGCTCGGTGACGGCGACGAGATCGTGCGCACATCGCGGAACATGGCGTACTACCCGCCGGGCTACGTCGACCGGATCCAGCTCATCAAGCGCCTGCAGGAGGACCGGTACATGCCGCTGCGGGTCATCCGCGACGTCATGCAGGACGACCCCGAGAAGGCCCGCAGGCTGCTCGAGGTCGAGGAGCGGATCCTCGAACGGGCGCTCGAGGCCCAGGGCGACAGGGTGCGGGCCGAGGCGGCGGGGGAGCGGTTCGCGATCCCCCCTCGACGCGCTGGAGCGACTGGGCGAGCTCGGCGTCATCTCCCCGATCGCGGACGGCTACGACCCGGAGGACGTGAAGATCCTCGAGGCGATCTCGCGGTTCCGGGCCGGCGGCTACGACGAGCGGCTCGGGTTCACCGTCTACGACACGCTGCGCTACCGCGACGCCCTCGCGCCGGTGGTCGAGGAGGAGGTCCGGACCTTCATCAACCGGCTCGCGGGGCAGGTCGAGCCCGACGAGGCCGTCGAGATCGTCAGCTCCGGCGTGGAGCCCCTGCGCGACCTCCTCGGCGCGATGCACACGCGCATGCTGCTCGCCGAGCTGCGCCGCCACCTCGACGGCGGCGGCGCGTAGCCCGGGGCGCCTGCGTCAGGCCGCGACCGCGTCCAGGTGCGGCGTGAACGTCGCCAGGAACCAGTCGTCGTCACGGACCCGCACGGCTGCGAGCTCGGCGCGCAGCTCGCCGGCGTCGCCGCCCGTGACCGTCCGCAGGGCATCGTCGAGCCCCGGGTAGGGGCCGAGCGCGGCGGTGAACCGGTCGATCCGCTCGGGCGCGAGGTGCAGGTGGAGCATCCGCAGGTAGTTGTGGAGCACCCCCGCGTCCTCGACGGTGAACGCCCGCTCGAGGCGGAAGTGGTGCGCCACCTCGGCCTCGGGCGCGCCGAGCACCCGGTACCCGAGCAGCCACGCGCGCAGGGAGATCTCGATGTCCTCGAACCCCCACCGCGTCATGCCCTCGTCGAACCGGCCGACCGCGGCGAACGTGTCGGCCCGCCACGCCTGGCAGCCGCCCGGCGCGAACGGCACCTCGGCGGGCGGCACCGGCCGCGGCGCCGCGAACCACGCCGTCTCCAGGCGCTCGCTCACCCACGTCATGCCGCAGCCGCGGTACGGGTCGTCGCTGTCCAGCGCGGTGAACGCCGGCCCCACCACGGCCACGTCCGGGGGCTGCAGCGCCGCGACGAGCACGTCGATCCAGTTCGCCGACACCTCGCAGTGGGCGTCGAGGAAGACGACGTACGCGCCCCGGGCCTCGGCGGCGCCCAGGTTCCGCGCGGCCGGGAGCCCGAGCTCCCGGCCGCGCACCAGGCGGACCCTGGGGTCCTGGGGGAGGTCGTCGCAGCTGCCGTCGGTCGAGCCGTCGTCCACGACGACGACCTCGATCGACGGGTAGGCCGTCATCTCCAGCACGCTTACGACGGTGCGGCGCAGCATCGCGCCCTCGTTGCGCGTGCAGACGACGACGCTGCACAGCTCGGCGGCGCCCATCAGGCCGCGCTCGCGAGCTGGCGCAGGTGGTCCTGCGCGGCGCCGACGAGCGCCGCGGCCTCCTCCGGCGCCTGGCCGAGCGCTTCGCCGAGCGCGGCGGGGTCGGTGGAGGCGACCTGGTCGAGCCCCTCGAGGCCGACCGCCGCCAACGGCGCGGCGACGGGCGCGAAGACCTCGAAGCGGTCGAGCGTGAGCTCGGCCGGGTCGAGCAGCGCGCCGGCGAACCGCACGAACGGGCGAACGATGGGATCCCGCCCGCCGAACGGGTCGCCCGGGTCGAAGGTGAACCGGGTGAAGGGCGTGAACGGGGTGAACCGGGTCCGCGTGAACAGCGTGATGGGCGTGAACGGGGTGAAGAACGTGAATCGCGTCCGCGTGAAGAACGTGATCGGCGTGAACAGCGTGAACTTCGTCCGGGTGTTCAGCGTGAAGTTCGTGAAGCGCGTGAACGGCGGGAACAGGTCCCCGCAGCGCAGCGCCGCCTCCGCGTCGACCCGTCCGTGGCCCCAGGTGTTGTCGAACGTGCCGGCCCCGAGCTTCACCGCGGTGTTCTGCAGGCAGTCGCGGATCCGCTGGTTCGTGAACCCGGGGTGGCGCGTCCACATCAGCGCGACGAGCCCGCTCACGAGCGGCGTCGCCATCGACGTGCCGCTCAGCTCGTCGTAGTTCAGCGTGCCCGGGATGCCCACGGCGTACGTCGGCATCGTCGAGAGGATGTCGCTGCCCGGGGCCACGACGTTCAGCTCCGGCCCGTGGTTCGAGAACCCGGAGACGGCGTCGGCCGCGTCCGTCGAGCCGACGCAGATCACGCCGGGGAAGTCGACGGAGTACGCGGCGGGGAAGATCACCGGCCCGCCGTTGTCGTTGCCCGCGGCGGCGCAGAGGATCATCCCGCGGTCGCTGGCGTAGCGGCACGCGTCGCGCTTGGTGTTGTTCGGCGCGCCGCCGCCGCTGTAGTTGATCACCGTCTTCTTGCCTGCGGCGACCGCGAAGTCGACGATCTCTTCCACCGCGGAGGCGAAGCTCGCCGAGCTGCCGTTGCCGCTCGCGTCCAGGGTCCGGCAGATGTAGACGTCGGAGCCCCAGTTCATGCCGCAGACACCCTGCGCGTTGTTCGCCTCCGCCGCAGCGATGCCCGCGACGTGCGTGCCGTGGCCGTTGAGGTCGCGCGGGGTGCCGCCGTCGACGAAGTCCGTGCCGAGGATGTACCGGGACGCGTCGAGGTCGGGGTGATTCAGCCCGCCCGTGGCGGACATGGAGATGCCGCTGTCGATGATGCCGATCACGACGTTCGTGCCGCCGGTGCTCAGGTCCCAGGCCGCGGGGGCGTTGACCTTCGGGAGCGCCCACTGCTCGCCGTAGCGCGTATCGGTCGGGACGACCGCGGCGGAGTCGATGACGTCCGGCTCGGCCCACTCCACGTCGTCGCGGGCGCTGATGTCCTGCGCGACCTGCGTGACGTCCGCGTCCGGCGCGACGGAGTACAGCATCCGCCCGGTGGACCCCGAGGCCTCCCACTGCTCGCCGCCCGGGATCGCCTCGGCGATGTCCGCGCAGATCTCGGCGACGCCCTTGGCCGAGTCCTCCGGCGGGGTCTTGAGCTTCACGATGATGCGGTCCGTGCGGTAGGTGGCCTGCTCGCCCTCCCACTCGCCCGTCGTGACGTTGCGCGGCTGGTCGCCGCCCGGCTCCTTGGGGATCATGTGATCCGCCCTCCCACGGGTAGGTCCGTCGGCCGTGTGCCGACGGTATCCGTAGGGCGTGCGGCGCGCGCGAACATCGTTCGGTCGCGCGCGCCGCGGCGTTCACCCGCGGAGAACGATCAGCTGCGGACGTCGCGGGTCGCGACGCGCCACGCCCCGGCGGCCAGCGGGATGGCGATCCACAGCGTCATCGACACGAAGATCGCGGGCCAGTGCCCCGCGGTGTCGCCCTCGAGGATCCACTGGAACGCCTGGTTGGAGTCGAGGTACTCGCCGACGTCGGCCAGGACCCCGACCGAGATCGCGCCCCAGATCGCGGGAACGACGTAGAAGACGACGATCGCCGTCGCCGAGTTCTGCAGCAGCGCGGCGAACCCCGTGGCCATGAGCATGTTCAGGACGCTCGCCGCGAGCAGCCCGGTGAACGCGCTCTCCACCGCGTACGAGACCTCGCGCCCGAGCACGACATCGGCGGTGAGCACGCCCGCCATCGCCACGGCGAAGCCGAGCAGCGCCCCGAGGACGCCGAGGCCGACGCCCGCCAGGCCCTTCGCGGCGAGCACCCGCAGGCGCCGCGGCTCCTGGGTGAACGTGACGAGGATCGTCCCGCGGGTCCACTCGGTGGTCAGCAGCAGGATGACGACGGCCGGGAACACCGAGAGGACGCCGATCGCCGTCGCGCCGGTGTACCCCGTCGGGGACTGGTCGAACTCGTCCGGCAGGCCGAGCGGCAGGCCGACGCTCGCGATGATCAGCAGCGCGGTGACCGCGATGAGCCAGCGGGCCGCGCGGGTGTCGACGGCCTTCTCGGACTCGACGCGCAGCAGGCGGCCGAAGGGCACGCCGGGGGTTTCGATCGTCATGGTGCTCATGCCGCCACCTTCAGGGGCTCGCCGCCGGTCAGGGTGAAGAAGAGGTCCTCCAGGTCGCCGCCGTCGGCCTCGCGCAGCTCGGTGAGCGCGACACCCGCCCGCAGCGCGATCAGTCCGACGTCCTCGGCACCGGCGTCGACGGACAGGGCGCCGTCCTCTCGCCGAGCGAACCCGGTGCCTGCGGTGCGCAGGGCGCCCTCCAGCGCGGGCATGTCGTGGGCGCGGACGAGCGTGCCGGAGCCCTGGAGCAGCTCGTCGAGCCCGCCGGAGGCGACGATGCGCCCGCCGCCGATCACGACGAGGCGGTCGACGGTCGCCTGCACCTCGGCGAGCAGGTGGCTGGAGAGCAGGACCGTGCCGCCCCGGTCGGCGAAGTCGCGCAGCAGCGAACGCATCCAGCGGATGCCCTCCGGGTCCAGGCCGTTGGCCGGCTCGTCGAGGATGAGGATGCGCGGGTCGCCGACGAGCGCCTGGGCGATGCCGAGCCGCTGGCGCATCCCGAGCGAGTAGTCGCCGACGCGGCGCGTCCACGCCGCGGGCTCCAGGCCCACGAGGCGCAGCAGCTCCTCGGGCCGCTCGTCCGGCATGTCGGCCAGCGAGCAGGCGCGCTTCAGCGTCGCGAGCCCGCTGCGGCCCGGGTGCAGCGCGGTGGCCTCGAGCAGGGCGCCGACGGTTCGCATCGGGTTGCGCAGCTCGGCGAACGGGACGCCGTCGATCTGCGACGTGCCGCTGTCGGGGCGGGCGAGCCCGCAGATCATGCGCAGGGTGGTGGACTTGCCCGCGCCGTTGGGGCCGACGAACCCGGTGAGCGTCCCGGGCTCGCAGCGGAACGACACATCCGCGACGGCGGTGGCCGACCCGAAGCGCTTGGTGAGGGACATGGCTTCGATCATGCGACCAGGCTCCCGCGCCGCCGGGGCACTCCGCGACGGCCGGAGGTCGTCGGCGGCGCCGACGATGGTCGCGACCTGCTCGCGACCATCGTCGGTAGGCGCGCGCGACGCTCGCACGTACGCTGGGCGGCGTGAGGTGGAGGCTGGAACCCATCGAGCGCAGCCGGCGCGACTGGATCGTCGACGTCCTGTCCGTCGTGCTGGCGCTGGGCCTCGGCGTGGGCGCCTGGGCGGGCTACCACGCCTCAGATGCGCCCGCGCCACCGGACTGGCTCGTGACGGTGGACCTGATCGTCGGCCCGCTTGCCTGCCTGGCCCTCTGGCTGCGGCGCCGCTGGCCCCTCGGCGTGGCCATCGCGCTCATGCCCGCCGTGTGCCTGACCACGATCGGCTCCCCCGCCGGAGGGATCGCCCTGTTCGGCGTTGCGGTGCACCGGCCGGCCCGGATCGCGGTGCCCGTCGCGCTGGGCTACATCGTCGCGTGCCTCGCGTCGTTCGCGCTGTGGCCGCAACCGCCGGAGGATCCGCTGTGGGTGGCGATCGTCTTCCTCGTCCTGGTGGTGGGCGGCGTGATGGCGTGGGGGGATGTACGTCCGCGCCCGGCGCGAGCTCGTCGCGACCCTGCGTGAGCGGGCCGAGCGCGCCGAGGCCGAGCAGGCGGCCATGGCCGACCGTGCGCGCGCGGACGAGCGCACCCGGATCGCCCGGGAGATGCACGATGTCGTCGCCCATCGCGTGTCGCTCATAGCCCTGCACGCGGGCGGGCTCGAATTGCGTCCCGACGTGCCGCCGGAGGAGGTCCGGCGCACCGCCGAGCTCATTCGGCGGACCGCGCGCCTGGCGATGGAGGACCTGCGCGGTGCGCTCGGCGTGCTGCGGGCGTCGAACGCGACCGGCGGTGTTCCCGAGGCGCCGCAGCCCACCCTCGCGGATCTCCCGCGGCTGGTGGAGGACTCGCGCAGCGCCGGCGAGCGGGTCTCCCTCGAACTCGACGTGCCGCCCGACGCGTGGCCGCCGGAGACCGTGGGCCGCGACGCGTACCGGATCGTCCAGGAGGGCCTGACGAACGTGCACAAGCACGCCCGGGGGCCGCCACGTCGGTCCTCGTGCGGGGCGCGCCGGGCGACGGCCTGGCCCTCGAGGTGCGCAACCGCCTTCCCGTGGGGCAGGTCGCGCCGACGCTCCCTGGCGCCGGAACGGGGCTCGTCGGGCTGCGCGAGCGGGTCACCCTCGCGGGCGGGGAGATCACGCACGGCCCCGACGGCGACGACTTCGTGGTGCGCGCACGCCTGCGGTGGGAGCGATGAGCGCCCGGCCGGCGACGGTGCGCGTGGCGATCGTCGACGACGACGCGCTGGTCCGCGCGGGGCTGCGGATGATCCTCTCGTCGGCCGACGACGTCGAGGTCGTCGGCGAAGCGGGCGACGGGGTGGAGGCGGGCCCCGTGATCGATCGCTGCGCGCCGCACGTCGTGCTCATGGACATCCGGATGCCCAACCGCGACGGAATCGCGGCCACCGCCGCCCTGCGGGCGCGGCCGGGCGCCCCGGAGGTCATCGTCCTGACCACATTCGACCTCGACGATCACGTGCTCGACGCGCTGCGGGCGGGAGCGAGCGGCTTCCTGCTGAAGGACACCCCGCCTGAGGAGATCGTCGGCGCGGTGCGCCGGGTCGCCGCGGGCGAGGCGATGCTCTCACCGGGGGTGACGCGCACGCTCATCGATCACGTCGCGGTCGATCCGGGACGGGCGCGCAGGCGGGCGGCCGAGGACGCGATCGCGGCGCTCACCGAGCGTGAGCGCGACGTGGCGCTCCTCATCGGGGAGGGCCGGTCGAACGGCGAGATCGGCGCCGCCCTGCACCTCTCCGAGGCGACGGTGAAGTCCTACGTCACGCGGATCCTCGGCAAGCTCGACGCGGCGAATCGCGTGCAGGTCGCGATCCTCGTGCACGACGCCGGGCTCGACGAACCCCGCTAGGGCCGGTTCAGGATGAAGTACGGCTGGTCGTGCCCCCACGCGGTGCGCCGGCCGGCCGGGACGAACCCGAGCTTGGCCAGCACGTGCTGCGACGCCGTGTTCTCGTCGCGCGTCACGGCGACTATCTGCGGGAGACCGAGGGTCTCGAATCCCTCGGCGAGGATCGCCTGCCCGGCTTCGGTCGCGAAGCCGCGGCCCCAGTGCGCCTGGCCGAAGGCGTAGCCGAGCTCCACGTCAGGGCCTTCGCCGTCGAACGGCTGGAGGCCCGCCTCCCCGACGATGAACCCCGTCTCCCGTTCCTCGACGACCCAGCACGCGTAGCCCGTGCGCACGTGCATCTCGGCGTACTTGCGTGCGGTCCGCGCGGTCTCGTCAGGGTGCAAGGGCCCCCCGATGAACCGCATCGCCTCGGGGTCCCCGTAGAGGACCTCGTGCATCTGCTCGTGGTCGTCGGGGTCGTACGGCCGGATCGCCAGCCGTGGGGTCAGGAGTGGGAGCGGCATCGAGGGGTAGTATCGGCGCCATGGACGGACTCTCGCCCGAAGACATCCAGCCGGTCGAGCACGAGACGCGCGACCGCATCATCACGGGGCTGGTCACGCTCATCCCGTTCCTCGCCCTGTTCCTGGCCGCGTACCTCGCGTGGAACTCGTGGCTGTACTGGAGCGACCTCGTGGTCTTCCTCATCCTCTACACGTTCAGTGGGTACGGGATCACGGTCGGCTTCCACCGCCTGTTCACCCACCGGAGCTTCAAGACGGGCCCGAAGACGCGGCGCCTGTTCGCGATCATGGGCTCCACGGCGATCGAGGGGCCGATCATCAGCTGGGTCGCCGACCATCGCAAGCACCACGCGTTCAGCGACAAGTTCGGCGATCCGCACAGCCCGCACGTCGACCACGGCGTGGGGTGGAAGGGCGCGTTCCGCGGCCTCGTCCACGCGCACGTTGGCTGGATCTTCCTGCACGACCAGCGCGGCTCGCACGAGCGCTACGCGCCCGATCTCGTCGCCGACCCGATCGTCAGCAAGGTGCACTCCCAGTTCATCCTGTGGGCCGTCGGCGGCATCCTCTCCGGCGCCGTGCTGGGTTTCCTGATCGGCGGCCTTTCCTGGCAGGCCGCACTGACCGGTCTGCTCTGGGGCGGCATCATCCGCCTCTTCGTCCTGCACCACGTCACGTTCTCCATCAACTCGCTCTGCCACTTCTTCGGCAAGCAGCCGTACGAGACCGACGACCACTCCCGCAACTTCGCCCCGCTCGCCGTCTTCTCGTTCGGCGAGGCGTGGCACAACAACCACCACGCGTTCCCGACCTCGGCGGCGCACGGGCTGAAGCCCTGGCAGGTCGACCCCTCCGCCGCCCTCATCTGGGGCATGGAGAAGACCGGCCTGGCGTGGGACGTCGTGCGGGTGCCGCCCGAACGCCGGGTGCGCAAGGAGAAGGGCCGCGAGCAGCCGCAGGAGACACCTCCGGCGCCGGCCCCCCGCAGGCGTCGGCGCGCCCGACTGACGCCGGTCAGGGCGCGCGCAGGCGCAGCGTGCGGCGGACCGGCGTGCCGGTGTCCGGCGTGACGACGAGTTGGACGGTGAGCGCCCGCCGCGCGCGCAGCATGCGGCGGGCGGCAACGGGCAGCTGCAGCTGCAGCGTCCGGTCCTGACCGGCGGCGATGACGGGCTGGGTGCGCACGAGACGGGTGCGGCGTGCGCCGGTGCCGTGAAAGAGCTCGACGCGCGGACTGCACGCCTGGTCGGCCGTCTCGCAGCCCAGGCGGACGGCGACCCGGCCGCGGGCGTCGGCACGCGTCGGCGCTCGGCCCAGGGTGACCGGGACGGTTGGATCTGCGGTCGGCGTCTGGGGGAGCTGGAGCGGGGAGGTAGTCGCCGGGGCGGGGGTCGTCGCCTCAGGCGTCGGTGTGGCCGTGGGCGCCGGGTCGGCCGGTGCGGCCGGGCAGGTCCCCTGGGTTGACGCCTTGGATGGGCAGGCGTCCTGAGTCTCGTCGCCGTAGCCGTCACCGTCGGCGTCGGCCTCGACGTCCGCGTTGAGCAGGACCTCGTAGTTGGAGTGGGTGGCGCTCGGAGCCCGGGTCTCGCCGTCCGTCAGCTGCGGGAACCACTGGTGCCGGGAGCTCGCGTTGTCCTGATAGATCACCGGGAGTGAGCTGCCGTTCGGGCCTGCGGCGCTGACGGTCACGCGGTCGCCGGTGGTGATCGGCAGCCGGGTGGTGAACGTCTCGGTGGCTGCGGCCGTCGGAAGGGTTTCGGCGCTGCCCCGGGCGCGGACGGTGTTCCCGCCCATGACGACCAGGCGCACGGTGGTCCCGGATGCCGCCGTTGCGTGCTTGAGGCGCCATCGTACGACGACGCCCGGCGCCGGCGCGGTGAGGCCGCCGGCCGCCTGGGAGCCCGATGGGATCGACGCGTTGCCGATCGTGCAGTTCATCGGGAGGGTCATCCCGGCATAGCAGGGGGAGTTGCCCGCGGCGCGTGCGAGGTCACTGCCGATCGTCGTCGCGGCGGATGCGCCGGAGGCGGCGACCGCGAGGGCGGTGAGCGCGACCACCGAGGGCAGGAGCAGGCGCATGGCCGACCTATCGGCCTGCGCGCCGTCGTGCTCAATGTTCGGGTGGCGCGTTGGCCGGAGCTACGACGGCGCGTCCATCCCGGCACGTCGCTTCCACAGCTCTTCGATCTCCTGCAGGCTGCGCCCGCGCGTCTCGGGCACGAGCGTGATGCAGAAGATCACCGCGAGCACCCCGACGCCGGCGTAGAAGCCGAACGCGCCGGCCACGCCCAGGGCGGAGATCAGCGGCAGGAACGTCAGGGACACGACGAAGTTCGACGCCCAGTTCGCCGTCGTCCCGGCGCCGGCCGCGGCACCGCGCTCGCGCAGCGGGTACAGCTCGGCGTTCAGCAGCCAGAAGATCGGCCCGAGGCTCAGCGCGAACGCCGCGACGTAGGCCATGAGCGCGACGACGGTGACCGGGGCGGTGATGCTGTCCTTGCCGTCGGGGTCCAGACCGAACGCGAGGGCGAGGACGAGCAGGGCCAGCACCATGCCGGAGATGCCGGCGATGAGCATCGGGCGCCGGCCGGCACGGTCGACGATCCGCACGGCGATGATCGTCGCGACGAGGTTGACCAGACCGATGCCGACGGTTGACAGGATCGCCGCGGAGCTGGAGGTCACGCCGGCGAACTCCACGATCGTCGGGGCGAAATAGATGACGGTGTTGATGCCCGTGACCTGCTGGAGGATGGCCAGGCCGACGCCGACGATGAGCGCGGCGCGGACGGGCTGGCGGATGAGGTCGCGCCACGTCGCCTGCTCCGTCTTCAGTCCCGCGTGGATCGCGGTGAGCTCGGTATCGACCTCGTCGTCGGGCATGTGCAGGGACGCCATGACCGCACGGGCTTCGTCGTCGCGGCCGACCATCGCGAGCCAGCGCGGCGACGGCGGCACCTGGAGCATCCCGATGCCCAGCAGCAGGGCGGGCACGGCGCCGAGCCCGAGCATGAGCCGCCAGTCCTCAGACGGCTCGAGCGCCAGCGCCACGAGGTACGCGACGAGGATGCCCACGACCACGGCGAGCTGGAACAGCGAGACGAGCCGGCCGCGCTCGGCGGGCGGGGCGACCTCGGAGATGTAGACGGGGCAGCTCGTCGAGGCGAAGCCGATGGCGACGCCGAGCAGGAAGCGCGCCCCTGCGAGCACCGCGACACTCGGCGCGGCCGCGCAGGCCAGCGAGCCCAGGAGGAACACGACCGCCGCCGCGCCGACGACGGCTCGGCGGCCGTACCGGTCGGAGAACCGCCCGGCGAAGATCGCCCCGAACGCGGCGCCCAGCGGCACCATCGCGACGACGAGCCCCTGCTCGAACGACCCCATCGAGAGGTCGTCGCGGGCGAACAGGAGCGCGCCGGCGATGATGCCGGTGTCGTAGCCGAAGAGCAGGCCGCCGATCGCGGCGACCAGCGCGATGCGCCCGACGCTCACCGGGTCACCAGCGCGCGTCGTGTCGTTCCATGACGCCCATCCCGGAGCTGAGTTCGATGCCACCGGGCAGGGTTCCTGCGAAGGTCCCGAACGGCTGCTCGTAATCGCTGCGCACGACGAGGAGGTTGTCGTGGCGCTCGCGGGTCGCCTCGGCGGTGAAGTCCAGGCGCTCGCCGTCGTGGCCGTCGATGCCGCGCAGGCCGTCGAACCGAACGGGGCCGGGCTCGGTCGCGATGCCGTCGACCCACACCGACCGTTCGCTGGCCTGGGGCGGATCGTTGATGCCCGTCACGAGGTTCCACCCGACGGTCCGGCCGTCGGGGGTGGTGCCGACGCCCGCCGACCACCACCACGCCGTGTGGCGCGGGTGGTACCCGGCGCTGTCGTCGACGACGGCCAGCGCGCGCAGGCCGAGCACGGGCTGGCCGGGCAGGGCGATGCGCCCGCGGATCGGACGGGCCGCCTGCTTGCGCGTCCACGTGTACGCCTTCGTGCCGTCGACCGGGCAGATGGTCTCGACGCCCGCGCCCTCGTCGACGCGCAGGTCGATCGTCGTCTCGCCGTCGCGGACGGCCACGCCCCCGTCGTCGAACCGCACCGGCCCGCGCCGCAGCCATGTGCGGCCGTGCAGCCGCTGCGTGCGCCGGTCCCAGACCGCCCACCACGCGCTCGCCGCCGGGCCGATGCGCGCCGAGCCCACGCACAGCATCACCTCGTCGGAGAACGCGCCGATGTAGCGCCACCGCTTCAGGGGACGGCCGGCGCGCCAGAGCGGCATCCCGTCAGGGGGAAGGGGCAGGTCGTGCGGGCGGTGCGATCCGTCGCCGCGGTAATGCAGGTCCATGCGGGTAGCATCCCGCTGAGTTGACTCGCCAGTCAATGACCATGCGCGCCGCCGCCATCCAGCTCAACGCCACAGCCGACGTCGCCCGCAACCTCGAGCGGGCCGACACGCTCGTGCGCGCCGCGGCCGCCGACGGGGCGACGCTCGTCGTGCTGCCGGAGAAGTGGGTGGCGCTGGGCGACGACGACGCGATGCGCGCCGCTGCGCAGCCGCTCGACGGTGAGGCGGCGACCTGGGCGTGCGCGACCGCCCGCGAGCTGGGCATCGACCTCGTCGCCGGGTCGTTCGGCGAGCTCGTCCCCGGGGAGGACCGCACACGCAACACCTCCATCCACGCGGGACCGGACGGCGAGATCCACGCGCTGTACCGGAAGATCCACCTGTTCGACGTGGAGGTCGACGGCGTCGCGTACCGGGAGTCCGACCTCGAGACGGCCGGCGACGAGGTCGTCGTCTCGGCGACCGCCGACGGCGTCGGGCTCGGGCTCAGCATCTGTTACGACCTGCGCTTCCCCGAGCTCTACCGGCTCCTGGCCCTCCGGGGCGCGCGGGTCCTCGTCGTCCCCGCGGCCTTCACGCTCGCGACGACGCGCGACCACTGGGAGATCCTCCTCCGCGCCCGCGCGATCGAGAACCAGTGCTTCGTCATCGCGGCGAACCAGATCGGCGAGCACCCCCCGACGTACCGGTCGGGAGGGCGCTCGATGATCGTGGACCCGTGGGGCGTCGTCCTGGGCGTCGTGCCCGACCGCGAGGGCCACGTCATCGCGGATCTCGATCTCGCCGGGCAGGACCGGGTGCGAACCAAGCTCCCCGCGCTTGCGAACCGGCGCCCGTCGGCCTACCGGTGGCCGGAGACCGCGGAGGTGCAGGGCTGATGGCGCAGCGGATGGCCGGGGCGGACCGGCAGCGACAGATTCTCGACGCGGCGGTGCGCGTGTTCGCGCGCCAGGGCTTTCACACCTGCCGCGTGGCGGACATCGCCGATGAGGCCGGCGTCGCGTACGGCCTCGTCTACCACTACTTCGGGTCGAAGGAGGAGATCCTCGACCGCATCTTCCTCGAGCGCTGGAACGTCATGCTCGAGGTCATCCGCGAGATCGACGCCGGCGACGCCCCCGCGCGCGCCAAGCTCGAAGCGATCGCCGGGTTCATCGTCGAGTCCTACCGCCACGACCCCGACGTGATGAAGGTCATCATCGTCGAGGTCACGCGCGCGGCGAACTCGTTCGGGCGCACACACCTCGAGAAGATCGGCGAGGCGTACGACCTCATCGCCCAGATCGTCGCGCGGGCGCAGGCCGACGGGGAGTTCAAGGACACCGTCACACCGAAGTTCGCGGCCATGGCGTTTTACGGGGCGATCGAACAGGTACTGACGGGGTGGATCTTCGATCTGCTCCCCGCCGGGGAGGCTGAGTACGACCGCGCGAAGGGCCTCGTGGTCGAGACGGTGTGTGGTGGACTCGATGCAACACCGGCATCTGCCGGCACGGTCTGATTGGATTCGGTGGAGATGAAGGAGAACGAACTCGTCCAGCGCCTCGTGTGGGCCGCGCTGCTCGCCGGCTTCGGCGCCATCGCGACGGCGATCACCGCCAGGGCCGCCACGATGGCGTTCCGCCAGATCTTCGATGGGGAGGATCCGCCCGAATGAGTGAGGACACCCCCCAAGGAGCCGGAGCAGACCCCGGCCGGTTCTGACGAGCCGACCCCGCCTGCGCCCGAGATTCCCGTGTGGCCCGAGCCGAGCACGGCCGAGCTGCTCGCGGTCGCCTCCGGCAGCGCTCCCGAGGGCGATGAGCCCGCCGGGGAGCAGCCGCCTGCGCCGCCCGAGCCCGAGGCGCCGGCCTGGGCGCCGATCGAGCCGCCGAGCGCCCAGGGCGCCTGGCCGTCGGTCGAACCGCCTGCCGCGGCCCCCGAGCCCGCGCCCGAACCCGAGCCGCCCGCGGCCGCGATCCCCGAGCCGCCCCCGGCGCCTGAGCCGGAGGCAGCCCCCCGTGGGGGGCCGCCGAGGCCGCGCCTGCGCCCGAGCCCACGGTCACGGACAAGGCGCCCGCCTGGCCGCCCGTGCAGCCGCCGGCGGAGGAGCCGCTCCCGGCCGAGGCCCTGATTCCGCCGCCGCCGGCTGAGGAGCCGCTGCCCGCCGAGGCGCTGATCCCGCCGCCTCCGCCCGAGCCGGAGCCCGAGCCGGTCGCCGTGGAGCCGGAGCCGGTCGCGCCTGAGCCTGAGCCCGAGCCCGAGCCCGTGGCTGCCGCGCCTGAGCCCGAGCCTGCCCCCGTGCCCGAGGGGCCTGCCCCGCCCGCGTGGGCCGCCGCGGAGCCCGCCGCCGCGCCCGTGGCCCCCGAGCCCGAGCCCGAACCGGTCGTGCCGGAGCCCGCGCCGATCGCAGAAGGTCCCGCCCCGCCGCCGCCCTCCTGGGCGCCGGACGGGAAGACCCCGGCGCTGGAGTCCGAGCCCGAGCCCGTCGCCGTGGAGCCGGAGCCGGTCACGCCCGAGCCCGAGCCCGAGCCCGTCGAGCCGGTGCCCGAGCCCGTCGCCGAGGAACCGGCCACGCCGGTGATCCCGCCGCTGCCGCCCGAGCCCGAGCCCGAGCCCGCCCCCGCCGCCGCCGCGGCGCCCGAGCCCGAGCCCGCGCCGGCCTTCGAGCCCGCGCCTGCCGGTGCGCCGGCTGGCGGCCTGACGTCCCGTCCGGAGGTCCTCGTCGGCGCAGCGTTCGCCGGCGGCGTCCTCATCGCCCTGATCCTCCGTCGCCTTGGCCGCTGAGCCGCGCCCCCCATACCGGCCCCCGGGCCGCGGTGACCAGCCGGACATCGCGGCGCAGGTCCAGCAGATCACGGACAAGGCGACGCTGCTCGTCCGCGAGGAGATCGAGCTGGCCAAGGTCGAGATGACCGAGAAGGTCACGAAGATCGCGCAGGGCGTCGCGATCTTCGCGGCGGCCGGCGTCTTCGCGATCTTCGGGCTGTCCATCCTGCTGCAGGGCTTCGCGTGGCTGGCGTACTGGATCCTGCCGACGCCGTCCGGCAGCTTCTTCTGGGGCTTCTTCCTCGTCGCGTTCCTGCTGTTCGCGGCGGGCGGCGCGGCCGGCTACGGCGCGTCCCGGCTCGTCAAGAAGACGGGGGCACCGGCGCCGACGATGGCCATCGAAGAGGCCGAGCGCATCAAGCAGACCGTCGACCAGGCGAGGTCCTGAGCCATGGCCACCCGTTCCCGCACGCCGGAGGAGATCCGGGCGTCCATCGAGGCGAACCGCGTCGAGCTCGGTCAGGCCGTCGAGGCACTCACGCACGAGGTGCGGGAGATCACCGACTGGCGCAAGCAGCTCGTCAAGCATCAGCGCCCGGTCCTGGCCGGGGCCGCCGCCGCAGGCTTCGTGCTCGCCGGGGGCCTGGTCGCCATCGGCGGCCTGTTCGGCCGACGCGGCTGAACGAGCCCGCGGGGCACCGTGACGCTCGCATCATCCAGGCCGGCGCTGCTCGCGCTGCTGTGCCTGCTCGCCGCGTTCGCCCTCACCGCGTGCGGAGGCGCCGACGAGCGGGGCACGTCGCCGCCAGCGACGCCGACCGCGACCGGCGCGCTGCCCACCAAGACGACGGCGACGCTCGTGCTCGACTTCGTGCCGAACGCCGTTCACGCCGGGATCTACCGGGCCGTCGCCGCCGGGTACTACGAGGACAACAACCTCGACCTGGAGATCGTCGAGCCGACGTCGACGGCTGACACGCTGAAGCTCATCGACGCGGGCAAGGCGGACTTCGGGATCGCCGACGGCATCGACATCGCAGGGCAGATCGACGACGGCGCGGACGCCCAGGGCATCCTGGCGCTGGTGCAGCGCCCGCTGGGCGGGCTGATCGCGCTGAAGTCGTCGAACATCACCGACCCGCGGCAGCTCGAGGGCCGGAAGGTGGGCGTGACGGGCGTGCCCTCCGACACCGCGGTGCTCGAGACGATCATGCAGGACGCCGGCGCCGACCCGTCCAAGGCGGACGTCGTCACCATCGGCTTCAACGGGGTGCTCAACCTGGAGAGCGGCAAGGTCGACGCCTTCACCGGCTACTGGCCCGCCGACGGCGTGCAGGTCGAGGTCGACGGCAAGCCCGCGACGATCTTCGCCCTCGACGAGTACGGCGGCCCGTCGTATCCCGGCCTCGTCGTGTTCTCCACCACCGAGCGCATCAAGGCCGACGCCCCGCTGATGCAGGCGTTCGTCGATGCCACCGTCCGTGGGTACACCGACACGATCGCCGACCCCGGGCGATCGCTGGACGATCTGCTTGCCGAGAACCCCGCGCTCAAGCGCGACATCGCGGAGGCGCAGCTCGACGCCTACGGGCCGCTGTTCCAGGGCGAGGCTGGGGCCTTCGGCGGCTTCAGCGCCCAGGACGTCGAGGCGCTCTCCGCGTTCCTCGTGGGCAACGAGCTCATCGGCAGGCCCGTGACGCCCGCGCGGTTCGCCACGAGCGAGTTCCTGCCCCAGGACGAGTAGGCGAAGGGCCCGCGACCCGTGGCGGCCAAGCTCGAGGTCCAGGCGCTCGGGAAGTCGTTCGGTGATGACGTGACGGCCCTGCGCGGCGTCGATCTCGTCGTCGGGGACGGTGAGATCGTCTCCATCGTCGGGCCGAGCGGCTGCGGGAAGTCCACGCTGCTGAACATCCTCGCCGGGCTGCAGCGGCCCAGCGCCGGATCCGTTCTGTTCGACGGCGTGCGACCGGACACGCTGCTCGGGGTCACGGGGTACATGCCGCAGCGCGACTGCCTCATGCCGTGGCGCACCGTGCTCGACAACTGCACGCTGGGCCTGGAGCTGGCGGGCGTGCCTCGCCGCGCCGCTCGCGACCGCGCCCGCGCCGAGCTCGACCGCTTCGGCCTGCTCGGCTTCGAGGACCACTGGCCGGCGAGCCTGTCGGGTGGGATGCGTCAGCGCGCCGCGCTGCTGCGGACGTTCCTCGCCGGGCGCGACGTGCTGCTCCTCGACGAGCCGTTCGCGTCCCTCGACGCGCTGACGCGCTGGCAGATGCGGGCGTGGCTCCTGGACGTCTGGGACGCGGCGCGCACGACGATCGTCTTCGTCACCCACGACGTGGAGGAGGCGGTGTACCTCTCCGACCGCGTGTACGTCATGAGCGGGCGGCCGGGGACCGTGATCCTGGAGGTCACGATCGACCTGCTCCGCCCCAGGACCCCGGCGGCGGTCGTCACCCCGGCGTTCGCGGCGCTGCAGGAGCGCCTCCTGGCTCCGCTCATGAGCGCGGCGACGAGCCAACCGGAGGCCGGCGCGTGACCGGCGCCCGCGCGCGAGCCCTCGTCGTGAACATCGGCGCGCCCGTGGGCTTCGCCGTCCTCGTCGTCGCCGGGTGGGCGCTCGTGAAGGCCGTCACCGACATCCCCGACACGTCGCTGCCCGCGCCCGGCCAGGTCGCCGACGCGCTGTGGGAGCAGCGCGACCTGCTGTGGGACAACGCGTGGGTCACGATCGTGGAGATCCTCGTGGGGTTTGCGGCGGCGATCGTCCTCGGTATCGGCCTCGCCATGGTCATCCACGCCAACCGGGCGGTGGAGCGCGCGGTCTACCCGTGGCTGGTCGTCAGCCAGATGGTGCCCGTGGTCGCCGTCGCGCCGATCTTCGTGATCTGGACCGGCTTCGATCTGCGCCCGAAGGTCATGGTCATCGCGCTCGTGTCGTTCTTCCCCGTCGCGGTGAACACGATCGACGGGCTGAAGGCGGCCGACCCGGAGCTGCTGAACCTCCTGCGGACGCTCGGGGCGACCCGGCGACAGCGGGTGCGGATCGCCCAGCTCCCGGCGGCGCTGCCGTCGGTGTTCAGCGGGGTCAAGATCGCCGCGGCGCTGTCGGTGATCGGTGCGGTGTTCGCCGAGTGGGTGGGCGCCAGTGAAGGGCTGGGCCACCTGATCCTGGTGCTCAACAACCAGGTCGCGACCGCGGAGATGTTCGCCACGATCGTCGTGCTCGCGGGGATCGGGATCGCGCTCTACGGCGCGGTCCTGCTGCTCGAGCGGCTGCTGCTGCCCTGGTACCACGGCGGGCGCCAGGGCCTGAGGGACTAGGCGGGCGCGGGCTCGCCCGGCGGGTCGGCGCCGTCGTCCTCCGGCGGCTCAGCCGCGCCTCCGGCGACCGGCAGCGCCGGGCCCTCCTCGCCGGGCGGCGGGAGCTTGGTCTTGCGGCGCGTGGCCCACCACTCGCCGATGAGGATCTGGATGGATGCGGCGATCGGGATCGCGAGCAGCGCCCCGAGGATGCCGAGCAGCGATCCGCCGAGCAGCACGGCGACGATGGTCACGAACGGCGTGACGTTCACCGTCCGCTTCTGGATCTGCGGCTGGATGAGGTGGTTCTCGAACTGCTGGTAGAGGATCGCCCAGATCCCCCAGATGATCGTGACGGTGGGGAAGTCCGTGAAGACGGTGACGAGGCCGATCAGCACGGCGGCGATCGTGGCGCCGACCATCGGGATGAGCGACGCGAGCCCGGCCATCACCGCGAGCGGCCCCGCGAACGGCACGCCCAGGATCTTCATCGCGATGTAGTTCGCGATGCCCGCCACCACGGCCACGGCGATGGCCCCCGCGAAGTAGCCGCCGACGGCCGCCGCGATGCGGCGCAGCACGCGGTCGAGCTGCTCGGCGCGTTCCGGTGGCTGCAGCTCGATGACGCGGCGTGCCCACATGGGGCCGCTGGAGACCATGAAGACGCTGAGGACGAGGATCGTGAGGACCGCGAACAGCGAGTTGACGATCCCGAAGCCGACGTCCTGGAGGATGGTCGCCGCGTCACCGACGCGGGCCGGCAGCTTCTCGGCCTCCTCCTCGATCTTCGTGGTGATGTCGTAGTCCTCCTCGAGCTCGCGCAGCCGCTCGTTCTCCTGCACGAACTGCGTGATGTCCTGCGCGTAGCCGGGGACGTTGTTGACCAGCTTGTTGCCCTCGGTGACGAGCGGCGGGATGAGGATCGCGCCCAGGCCGATGGGCGCGAGGATGAGCCCGAGGTAGACGACGAGGATCGCGCTCCAGCGCGGGATGAACTGCTGGAGCTTGGCGACCAGCGTCGCCAGCGGCACCGCGATGAACGCGGCGATGATGATCCACGTCAGCGGCGTCTTGAGCTGGACGATGAGGTACAGGGACAGGACGACCGCGACGATGATGAGGACGCTGCGCAGGATCGCCTTCGGGGCGAGCACCTCCTCGCGCTGGACCGTCACGGGTATGGGGGTCTGACTGTCCTCGCTCACGGGTTCATCCTGCCGACCGGCCTGGATGGATCGCAGCGCCGCGCCGATTGCGACAGTCATCCTCGGCGGACCCTAGAGTCACCCTGTGTCGGTCACGCTCGTCACGGGGGCCACGGGCCTGGTCGGCTCGTACGTCGCTCGACTGCTGCAGGAACGGGGTGACTCGCTGCGCGTGACGGTGCGCGAGGGCAGCCCGCTTGCGGGCATCGCGGACCTCGATGCGGAGCGGGTGCGCTGCGATCTGCGCGACCGCCGCGCCGTCCGTCGTGCGCTGCGCGACGTCGACCGTGTCTTCCACGTCGCGGGGCGGACGTCGCTGCGGTCGCCGCGCGAGTCGCTGTTCAGCGCGAACGTCGACGCGACGCGGATCCTCATGGAGGAGGCGCAGCGCGCCGGGGTCGGACGCGTGGTGCACACGTCGTCGATGGCGGCGGTCGGGCCGGCACGGTGGGGGGAGACGGCGGACGAGCGCCAGCCGTTCCCGGTGGAGGCCCAGGGCATCCACTACGTCGACAGCAAGCGCGAGGGTGAAGCCGAGGCGCTCCGGGCCGCCGCACGCGGGCTGGACGTCGTCATCGTGTGCCCGGGGCACGTGTTCGGGCGCGGAGACGTCCGGCGCTCGTCGACCGAGCTGGTGCGGCGGTTCCTGCGGCGCGAGATCCCGGCGTACGTCGACGGGGCGATCAACATCGTCGACGCCGAGGACGTCGCGCGCGGGCACCTGCTCGCCGCCGAGCACGGCGTGACGGGGGAGCGGTACCTCCTGGGCAACCGCAACTTCACGCTGGATCGGCTCTTCGCTGATCTCGGCCGGATCTCCGGGGTCGAACCGCCGGCGGTGAAGCTGCCTCGCGTCGCGGCGCTGCAGGTCGCGTTGGCGATGGAGACCCTGCCCGGCCGGCCCGCCGTCACGGTGCAGGAGGTGCGCGTCGCCGCGCTGTGGTGGGCGTTTCGCTCCACGAAGGCCAAGCGCGAGCTGGGGTGGACGCCGTCGCATCACGAGGACACGCTGGAGGCCACGGTCGACTGGTATCGCGAGCGCGAGGCCCGGGTGCTGGCGCCTGCGGGCACGCGGCAGCCGATCGCGTTGCGCGCGGCGGGGTACGGGGTGCGTCGCGTGGGCGGCGTGCTCGGCCGGGTGCTGTAGGCGGCGGCAGCGCACGGAGGCGAGGCGTTGGAATCCGGTGAATGCCGGTGGTCTCGGGCGCGTGGGCCGTTAGGTTCCGCCCCTCCATGAACCCTGTCGATCGTCGCACTGTCATACGGTTGGGCCTGTTCACCGGGGGCGCGATGGCCCTCGGTCCTGGCCTGTCACGCCTCGTGGTCGGCGCGGCGACACCGGGCCCCGCCGAGGCCGCAGCAGGATCGCTCGCGGTCGTCGACGGGGTCCCCACGGTGCTCGCCATCGGCGGGCTGGGAATCGGACACGTGGGCGACGGTGCCCTTCTGGTGGGGGATGACGCGAGCGCGCAGGGCCGCCCGTGCACCGTGAGCGCGTCGACGGACCTGGTGACCATGAGCGGCCACGGACTGCAGGAGGGTGACCCTGTCGTGTTCGGCTCGCTCGCTGGAGCCGAACCCCTGAAGCTGGAGACGACGTACTACGTCCGGGATCGGACTGCCGCCACTTTTGCGCTCGCGACGTCTCCCGGCGGACCGCGGGTGGACATCACCGCGGATTCGAGTGGGACGTGCCGTGTGCGGTCTCAAGCCGAGATGGGCCGCAAGCGCTTGTACATCGAGCAGACCTGCGACGCGGCCGAACTGGTCTTCGCGAACTTCGCCACGCGGGGGAGCACCCCAAGCGATGCCGCGCCGTCCAACCCGATCATGGTGAAGGCAGCTCTCGAGCTCGTCCCCGGCGAGACGACGGATGCGGCATCGGGGGTGACGTATCCGGCGTACTTCGAGGACGGGGAGCGCGAGGCGGTGATCCCACCCGGCGGCGTGCGCGTGGCTCGCGTGGCGCAGCCGATCGCCCGGACTGGCGTGGCATACGTGCGGTATCGCGTGAGCACCACCGACCCGAAGGGCGGCTGGCCCCGCTATCAGGCGATGGCGACCGATACGACCGAAGGCGAGCGCGCTGTCGAGGGATCCGCGCGGCTTGGTGATCGCGTCGACGAGACGGGGTGGCAGGCCGCGGACGGCACCAACACCTCGGGCCGCATGTATGCGCCGCTGCTCGTGCGTGCGCACACCGCGGGGGAGACCAACCGGAAGCGCGCGGCACTCATCCTCGGGGACTCGATCGCATCTCCGAAGGACTCGTGGGTGGTGCGTGGGCTGCACGCCGCGGGGGTCGCATACGTGAACCTCGCACGCCCGAGCGAGGGTTCGTTCCAGTTCCTTCCGTCAGGCTCGGGGAACGGGCCGCGTGGGATGGCGGCCATGCGACGTGAACTCCTGGCGGCGACGTTCTCCGTGAGCGACGTCATCGTCCAGTACGGGCGCAACCACGGTTCCTTCACCTCCGCGCAGATCCAAGCGCAGATCGAGGAGCTCGTGGCTTGGCTGCTCGACCTCGTCGAGGCTACGCCGCGCGTTCACCTATGCACGGTCACCCCGAAGTCACGGTCCACGAACGGCTTCACGACACCCGGCGGTCAGACCCCGGACGCTTCGAACCCGGTCATTCAGCAGTACAACCAGTGGGTCCGGAGCAGCCCGGCCATCGCGGACGCCGTGATCGACGTGGCAGCGCTGGCTGAGGACGGTGGTTCCGCCGCTCCCACCGGGCGGTGGCAGGCGCCGGGCGGGACCCCCTGACATCCGACGGGACGCATCCGACCCCGGCCGGCAGGATCCGCCTCGCGGCCGCGATCTCAGGTGGCCTGTTCCCGCCTCTGTAGGGGCTACGCCGCGGCTGGGGCTGTGCGCCGGCCGACGATCCTCGCCGGGATGCCGGCGACCGACACCTGCTCCGGCACGTCATCGATCACGACCGCCATGGCGCCGACCTTCGCGCCTCGGCCCACCCGGACGCCGCCGAGTATCTGCGCGTAGGCGCTGAGTACGACGTCGTCCTCGACGACCGGCGTCCGGCCGTCCTCACGCACCCCGAGGGTCACCCCGTGCCCGAGGGTGACGTTCCTGCCGATACGCACGCCCGGGTGCATGATGATCCCGCCGAAATGGAAGATCCTGAGCCCGCCGCCGATATCGACCGTCTTCGGGATGCTGATCCCGGTCAGGAGCGAGATGATCAGGTGCAGGACGCCGTACACCGGGTAGAGCGCGCGGCGCAGGAGCGGCGGGAGTGTGTCCGTCCAACGTCCGAACCGGTACATCGCGATCGCCCAGATCGACGGCTCCGTCAGGAGTTCCGAGCGTGTGTAGCGCCGGAGATCGGCGCGGAAGTCAGCGAGCACGGATCCGTCCATGACGCCCGCAGCGTAGTGGCGCGCGCAGGGAGTGGCTGTGACGGACCTGTGACGACCGCCGCGCCATGCGAAACGGATCCCGGATCGGTCCAGCCCGAGCAGTCATAGCGCCGCGAGGTTCTCGCCGAACGGGGCGCGGACGACGCCCCGCTCGGTCACGATCGCGGTGATGAGCTCCGCCGGGGTGACGTCGAACGCCGGGTTGCGCACCGCGACGCCATCGGGGGCGATGGACGCGCCACCGAAGCCGAGGACCTCGTCGGCATGGCGTTCCTCGACGGGGATCCCGTCGCCGTCGGGGGTCGCCAGGTCCAGGGTGGAGGTGGGCCCGGCCACGACGAACGGGATCCCCGCCGCGGCGGCCGCGAGCGCATGGGCATACGTGCCGACCTTGTTCGCGACGTCCCCGTTGGCCGCGATGCGGTCACATCCGACGACCACGGCGTCGACCGCTCCCGTGCGGATGAGCCCGGCGGCGGCGCCGTCGACGACGAGCTCGCACGGGATGCCGAGCCGCTGGAGCTCCCAGGCCGTCAACCGGGCGCCCTGCAGGAGCGGGCGGGTCTCGCACGCGAGGACCGTGACCGCCGGGTTGCGCGCAGCGAGCTCGGCGATGACGCCCAGGGCGCTGCCCGCACCGGGCGCCGCGAGGGCCCCGGTGTTGCAGTGGGTGAGGATCCTGCGGCGTCCGCGCAGCAGGTCGGCGCCGAGGCGGGCGATCTCGGCCGCGGCGAGGTACTCCTCGCTGTGCAGCGCCTCGGCCTCCGCGCGTGCGGCGGCGGGAGCCGCCCGCTCGCCGAGCTCGCCGATGGCGCCCATGGCCGCATCGAGCACGCGGTCGACGGCGTACGCGAGGTTCACGGCGGTGGGACGGGCGCCCGACAGCGTGGCGGCGGCCTCCCGCACGGCGGCCGGAGACGGGTCCACGCTGACGGCCATGGCGAGCCCGTACGCCGCGGCGATCCCGATGTTCGGCGCGCCGCGCACGGCCAGGCGCGCGATCGCGTCCGCGGTGTCCTGCGCGCCCGTAAGGGTGATCCACCGCTCCTCGGAGGGCAGCAGGGTCTGGTCGAGGAGGGTCAGGCGCTCGCCGTCCCAGCGCAGCGCAGCGATCTTCCGGTCCGGAGCGCCGGGCGCGTCGAGCATGGCGGGAAGGCTACGGGTCGGGCGTGACGGCCTGCTACCGTCGCGCGACCCATGCGTCGGACTACTTTCGCGGCGCTGAGCGCCACCGCTCTGCTGCTGCCCGTCTCCTCGGCGCACGCCGGCGAGCCCATCATGCCGCTCACCGAGGTCCGGACCGGGATGACCTGCCAGGTCGCCTCGGTCATCCGCGGTGAGGCGGTCACGACCTTCGACGCCGAGGTGCTCGACGTCATCACCGGTCCGCAGCCCGAGCTGTCGCGGATCCTCATCCGCGTCTCCGGCGCAGCGGTCGACGCGACCGGTGTCGGCCCGGGCTTCTCCGGGTCCCCGATGCGCTGTCCGCGCGGCGACGGCACGTTCCCGATCGCCGGCGCGATCAGCGAGGGCATCGGCGATTACGGCGGCAAGGTGCTGTTCGCAACGCCGATCGAGCCGATCATCGCCGAGCCCATCGAGCCGCCGCTCGTGCGGCCGCGCAGCGTCACCCCGCCGGCCGTCGCCATCGCGGGCGGCCGCTCGCTGGCTGGCCCGCTGACCCTGAACGGGGTGAGCGGGCGCATGGCCAAGGTCCTGCGCGCCGGTGCCGCGAAGGCGGGCAAGCAGCTCATCACGACGCCCTCGGTCCCCCGCCAGGCGGCCGGGCTCCCGGGCACACCGACGCCGATCGTCCCGGGCTCCGCCGTGTTCGCCGGGCTACTCGACCGGCCAGGTGGCGCTCGGCGCGCTCGGCACCGCCGCGTACACCGACGGCGCGAAGGTCTGGGCGTTCGGGCATCCGTTCGAGGGCGCGGGCCGCCGGGCGCTCTACCTCCAGACCGCGCGCGTCTCGGGGATCATCTTCAACCCGATCGGCACGGCCGAGCTCTCCACCTACAAGCTCGGCGAGCCTGTGGCCGACGCGGGCATCGTCAGCGGCGACGGCATCAGCGCGATCACGGGGACGACGGGGACGGCGCCGCCGAACTACCCGATGCGCGTGACCGCCCAGGACCTGCAGACCGGGCGAACGCAGACCCTCACCGCCCGGATCGCCGACGAGTCCACCCTCGGGCAGCCGAGCGGCGTCTCCGGCCTGGGCGTCGTCGCGACGGCCTCCGCCGGCACCCTCGCGCAGACGGTGCTGAAGGGCGGCACGCCCGGCCGGACGAGCGGCGAGATGTGCGTGCGCCTGCGCCTCAAGCAGGTCACGCGCGAGCTGCGGTTCTGCAACCGCTACGTCCTCGGCGCCGGCGCCCCCGCACTGGGGATCGCGGGCGCGGTGGCGTCCGACATCAGCGCTGCCGCGGGGCTGCTCGACACCTATGAGTTCGGGGCGCTGGAGCCCAGCGACCTGCAGGTCGCGCTGCGCCTGCGCCGCGGGACCGCGCAGTCGTTCATCGAGTCCGTGGACGCGCCGTCCACGCTGCGCCGTGGGCGTCGCTACACCCTGCGCCTGCGCCTGCGGCGCGCCTCGAGCGGCCGGGTCACCACGAAGTCCATCCGCTTCCGGGTCCCGTCCGGGGCGCCGCGCGGCGACCGCCTGCTCACCGTCGACGGCCCGAGCGCCGACAGCGCCGGCGGCGAGGAGGAACTGGTCTCCGAGCTCGGCGCGCTGTTCGGTCTCGACGAGGACGGCGGCGGCAGCGGTTCGGGCCCGGCCACGCCGAATGAGTTCGCCAAGGCCTTCCAGGGCCTGGAGCGCTACGACGGCGTCATGCTGTCGTTCCCCTCGGAGGAGGACCTCGAGTCCGAGGACGGCGAGGGCGGCGACACCGAGGGCAGTGAGCTCTACCGCGACAGCCAGCTGCGCCTGAGCGGGACCGCGCGGACCGCGGTCACCATTCGTTAGCTCAGGCGGTTCTCGATCTGGAGCGTCGGGCTCTCGGGCTCGGCGGCCTCCGGCTGGTCGACGCCCAGGACGCCGGCGAGCTCGCCGGATTCGTACATCTCGACGATGATGTCCGAGCCGCCGATCAGCTCGCCCTTGACGAAGAGCTGGGGGATCGTCGGCCAGTTGCTGATCGCCGAGAGCTCCTGGCGGATGCGCGGGTCGGGCAGGACGTCGACGGCGCTGAACGGCACCTCGAGCGTCTGCAGCGCGGCCGCGGCGCGCGCGGAGAACCCGCACGACGGCGAGTCGGGCGTGCCCTTCATGAAGAGGATGACGTCGTTGTCGGCGATCGCCTCCGAGATGGCGTCGCGCATGGGGTTCTCGCTCATGGGGTCTCCGTCTTCAGGGAGAGGGCATGGATCTCGCCGCCCAGCTGGTCACCGAAGATGTCCATCACCATGCGGTGCTGTTCCAGGCGGCTCTTGCCGGCGAACGCTGCGGCCTTCACCTGCGCGGCGAAATGGACGTTGTCCTCACTCTGGACGGCCACTTCGGCACCCGGGATCGCGGCCTCGATACGGTCGCGCAGCTCATCGGCGGTCGGCATGTCGATTCGAGGGTAGCGGGTCGCTACACTTTGTATAGCTACGGCGTGACCGACCGACGGAGACGCATCCGACCATGATCACCATCACCGACAAGGGCGCCGAGAAGGTGCACGAGTTCCTCGCCTCTCAGGGCGAGCAGGCCGAGGGCGCGGGGCTCCGCGTCGGCGTGCGCGGTGGCGGCTGTTCGGGCTTCCAGTACGCGCTCGCGTTCGACGAGCAGCGCGACGACGATGAAGTCTTCGACATCGACGGGCTGAAGATCCTCGTGGACAAGCCGTCGCTCCCGTACGTCAAGGGCTCGGTCATCGACTACGTCGACTCCCTGACGGGCGCCGGCTTCAAGGTCGACAACCCGAACGTCATCGCGGCCTGCGGCTGCGGGTCGTCCTTCCGCGTCGCCGACGAGGAAGAGGTCTCGGCGGTCTGACCGCCCGCGTGCGCGGCGCACTCGCCGCCGCGCTGCTCGCGGCCGGCCTGCTGGCCGGCTGCGGCGCGTCTGACGACGAGCCCCAACCCGCGCCGCGCCCTGAGCGGCCAGCGCTGCAGACCGGGGTGCTCGAGGGCAATCCGCACCTGCTCAACCCGGGCGCGGTCCCCGCGGAGTTCGCGCCCTGGCGCGACCGGCTCGCCGAGCTCCGCCCGCGGTTCGTCCGCGTCCTCGTCGACTGGGAGAAGCTCCAGCCGGTGCGCGACGTGCCGCCGCGGTTCGACGTCCCGAGCGACGGGTGCATGCGCGGCGCCCCGCCGTGCGCGCCGCACAGCGGGATTCGCGACGTCCTGCGCGCGCTGGCGGCGCGGCGCGCGGCGGGCGAGGACGGCTGGGAGCCCGTCGTCGTGATCTACGGCACGCCGGCATGGGCCGCGCGGACGCCGCGCACGGCCACGCCGCGTGGCGGCGAGTGTGGCCTGTCGTCTCGCGCGCGGGAGCCGGACCCGGCGGCGTACGCCGCGCTCGTCCGCGCGCTGCGCGAGGAGGCCCGCGCCGACGGCGTCCCGCTGCGCTGGTGGGCGCCGTGGAACGAGCCGAACCACCCGGCGTTCCTCGCGCCCCAGCGGGCGCGGTGCGACGAGGACAGCACGTCGACGTCCGCCGCGCGCTACGCCCGCATCGTTGACGCGTTCCGCGCCAAGCAGCAGCCCGGGGAGCGGATGCTGCTCGGGGAGACGGCCGGCTACGACGCGCCACGCCCGTCGGCCAGCTCGGTCACGGAGTTCATCGACGACCTCCCGCGCGACACGGTCTGCGCCACGCCGTACTGGGCGCAGCACGTCTACGTCGCCCAGCCCGGGGGGACGGGGAGTCGGAAGAGGGCGCGCCGCTGGCCGGCGACGCCGATGAGGCCGGCAGCCCGGAGCTCCTGCGCGCGGTGCAGGCGGCACTCGACCGGCACGGCTGCGCGACCGCACACCGCCTGTGGCTCACCGAGACCGGCGCGGGCGGCCCGAGACCCGGCCGCGACCGGCCCACGGACGCTGCGTCGCTCGCGCGGGCGTGCGAGGCGATGGCGGCAGCGCTCGATGCCTGGCGGGATGACCCGCGCGTCGACGTGGCGCTGCAGTACTCGTTCCGGGAGGACCCGTCGTTCCCCGTCGGGCTCGCCGACGGCGGGCTGACGACGCTGTACGCGCCCTACGCGGCCTGGCGCGCGGCCGGCGCGGGCGGCGATGGCTCATCGACCGAAAGCTGCGGAGCGGGGTAGACGAGATTGGTCGGCACGAGCCTCCGCGCCAAGCCGCGGAGTGTGCACGCCGCGAGCACGCGGATCGCAAACGGGATACCGCGCTTGACGTAGCGCTCGAAGAGCCGCGCCGGGTCCTGAAGCAGCCGGTAGGCCCATTCGAGGCCGGCGTGATGGGTCCACTCCGGCGCCCGGCGCACGTCACCAGAGACGAAGCTCAGGCTGATGCCCAGGCCGAGGAACCACGTGTCGGGCATGAGCGTGCGCAGGTGCTCGATGAGTCGTTCCTGCTTGGGAAACGGCAGTCCGACGATGACGATCGCCGGCTGCGCGCGCAGCAGCGCGTCTTCGATGCGGCGAACCTCTGAGGGGTCGTGCTCGAAGCCCATTGGCGGAAAGTGCGATCCCGCCAGGGCAAGGCCGGGATGCTCGGCGACCAGGCGTTCGCCCGCCCGTGCGGCGACACCCTCGTCACCGCCCAGCAGAAACAGGGGCAGGCCGCGACGCGCGGCTTCGGCGGTCACGCTGTGGATGAGATTCGACCCGGCGACCCGCTCGGGAAGCGGCGTGTCCTGAAGCCGGCTCGCCCAGATGAGCGGCATGCCGTCCGCGACCACCAGGTCGGCTTGCTCGCAGAAGCTCCGGGTCTCCTCGGAGCGCTGGAAGACGCGCAGATGGTCGAGGTTCGGGGTGATGACCCAGCCGCCGCGGCCAGCGGCGGCCCGCGCCGTGATGATGTCGACGGCCTCGGGTTCTGTGACGCGATCTATCCGCAGGCCGAGCAACTCGACCCGGTCTCGCGACGTGGGCAGTGGTCGCTGTCGGGCACGGATACGCGGGGCGACGACGGCGACCGGATCATCTTCGGTCGCGGGCAGGGTCCGGCGCTCGGTAGCCATTGCCCACCTAACGGGCGGTGTGGGCCCGTCCCCGTGAAAATGCCGTGAACGCGGCGGTCTCCGGGAAAAGCTGCCCCGGACCGGGTGCTACGGTCCCGCGCCGTGCCCGGACTCGCGGTCGCCTACCTGGTCGGGTACTACCCGGCGGTCAGCCACACCTTCATCCATCGCGAGATCGAAGCGTTGCGTGCGCTCGGGGTGACCGTCCGGACGATCTCTCTGCGTCGCACCCCGACGGCGGAGCTGCTGACGGAGTCCGACCGGCAGGAAGCGGAGCGGACCTGGGTCGTGTTGCCGCCCTCGTTGCCGGCGCTCCTCATGGCGCACGTCCGAGCGCTCGCCACGCGGCCGCGTGGCTACGCGGCGATGCTGCGCACCGCGATCCGCACGGCACCGGCCGGGGTTCGCGCGGCGGTCTGGCAGGTGTTCTACGTGCTCGAGGCTGGGCTTGTCTGGGACCGGCTGCACCGGGAGGGGGTGACGCACATCCACGCGCACTTCGCCAATTCGGCGAGCGCGGTGGCGCTGCTCGCCGCAGAGCTCGGGCGCGCAGACGGGCTGCGCTGGAGCTTCACCATGCACGGGCCGACCGAGTTCGACGATGTCGACGGGTTCGCCGTGGCCGAGAAAGCTCGCTCGGCGGCGTTCGTCGCGTGCATCGGCGACTACTGCCGGTCGCAGGTCATGAAGCTCACCCCTCCGGAGGTCTGGGACCGCCTCGTCGTCGTCCGCTGCGGCGTCGATACCGAGCGCTTCGCCCCCGATCTGGACAGGCCGCGGCCCGCTGCCGGCCCGCTGCGGGTGCTGTGCGTGGGGCGCCTCGTTCCCGACAAGGGGCAGGAGCTCCTGCTGCGAGCGCTCGCGCTGTTGCAGGATCGCGGGATCGAGGCCGAACTCGTCTTGGCAGGCGATGGCCCATCGCGCGAGCGTCTCGAGGCAGCGTGCAAGACCCTCAGGCTCAACTCGAGCGTGAGATTCTTGGGCTCGGTGGGCCAGGACCGCATGCTCGATGTGTACGGCGACGCGGATGTGTTCTGCCTGCCGAGTTTCGCTGAGGGCATCCCCGTGGTGTTGATGGAGGCGATGGCGACCGGCCTGCCTGTCGTGACGAGCCGCATCATGGGCATTCCCGAACTGGTCGAGGACGGTGTGAGCGGCCTCCTCGTACCGCCCGGGCGCGTCGAGGCGATCGCCGACGCACTCGAAGAGCTGCACAGAGACCCGGCCCGGCGCCACGCGATGGGCGAGGCCGGCCGCGCGCGCGTCGAGGGCGAGTTTCGCGTCGACCGGTCGGCCCTGGAGCTGCGCCGCCGCTTCGCAGGGGTCGCGGCGCCGGTCGCAGACGCCGTGGCGGTGCTGCCGGGATGAACGCCCGCGGTCCGGCGACGGCCGTCGGCCTGCTTGCCGCGGGACCCTGTGTCGTGACGTCGCTGTATCTCGTGGGCCTACTGGCGGCTGGGTGGCCCGCGGTACGCCGGCCCCGAGGACGTGCCGACGGCGCGCCAGTCCTCCCGGTCGTCGTCCTGGTCCCGGCCCATGACGAGGCGTCCGTGATCGAGGCGGCTGTCGCGTCGATGCGCGCCTCGGTGTATCCCGAGGCGCTCCTTCGCATCATCGTCGTGGCCGACAACTGCCGCGACGAGACCGCGGCGCTCGCCCGCGCGGCCGGCGCTGGGGTCTGGGAGCGCACCGACACCGCCGCCCGCGGGAAGGGGCACGCGCTTGCCTGGGCGCTCGACCGGCTCGCCCCAGACCTGCACGACCGAGCCGTAGTGCTGTTCGTCGATGCCGACTGCACCGTGTCTCCGAACCTCGTCGCCGAATGCGAGGCCGCGATCCGGGCTGGTGAGCAGGTTGTCCAGTGCGACTATGTCGTGGCCAACCCCGACGCCGCGCCCGCGGCGGCGCTGCGTTTTGCCGCCTTCCGCCTGGTCAACACGGTGCGCCCGGCGGGGAAGGACGCGCTCGGGCTATCCGCGGGTCTGCTCGGCACGGGCATGGCGTTCCGCGGGGACGTCCTTCGGGAACTCGGGTGGCACGCCGCCTCGATCACCGAGGACCTTGAACAACACCTGCGGATTGTCGAGAGCGGGCGCCGCGTCGCGTTCCTCGCATCCGCGGCCGTGTCATCGCCCATGCCCGAGACGCACGCGGAGGCCGACTCGCAGCAGTTGCGCTGGGAAGGCGGCCGTGCCCGGCTCGCGGGCGGTCCGGCGCTGGGGCTGCTGGCCCAGGGAGTTCGCCGTGGCGATCGGGTGCTGGCACACGCCGCGTTCGAGTTGCTGCTTCCTCCGCAGTCCGCGCTCGGCGCGGGCAACCTGGTGCTGGCCGCCGCGGCCACCGTCGCAGGGAGACGGTCGCTGAGGCGGATGGCGTTCGTCGGCCTCGCCGGGCAAGCAGGGTTCGTGGTGGGCGGGCTCGTGGCAACGCGCGCGCCGGCCCCGGTCTGGAGGGCGCTGCTCGGCGCGCCCGCGCTCATCGCACGCAAACTCGGGGTGCTCGGGCGGGTCGCTGGCGGGGGCACACCGGACGAGTTCGTGCGCACGCAACGCAGCTGACGCACACCGCCGGACGGCGCTCAGGGGTCGTCCAACACCCGTCCAACACGCGCGAGACGCCAGTCCAACGGGCCCGCTCTACGTTGGCGGCCGCCCAGTCGCCGACTACGACGAGAGCAGCCCATGGACTTGGACATCGACGTGCCTACCCGCCGGTTCACCCGGCGGGTCGAAGGGGCCGGAAACCCCGGGAGCGCGCCCGCGCGATTCCGGCGAGACGCCCGCCTGACTCGCCTTTCGGCAACCGACGAGGACCGACGTCTCGTACGCGCCGCGCAGGCGGGTGACGACGAGGCGATGCGGGAGCTGTACCTGCGCTTCAAGGACAACGTGTACGGCTACGTCTGCAGCATCGTGCGCGACGAGCACGAGGCTGAGGATGTCACTCAGCAGGTGTTCGCAAAGGTGCTGAACTCGCTCGCGAGCTACCGCCCCGTCGGCGATGTCCCATTCTCGGGCTGGCTCCTGCGCATCGCGCGGAACATGGCGATCGATCACCTGCGGCAGCGTCGGCCGACTCCAGAGGATGAGCTGCCCGAGAGCGGCGTCATGCCCATCGAGCGGATGATGGCCGGTGTCACCGTGCGCGCGGCGCTCGACGAGCTGCCCGAGGATCAGCGCCGCGTGGTCGTTCTCCGGCACGTGATCGGGCTCACTCCGCCGGAGATCGCCCACCGGATGGGCCGGACCGAGAGCTCCGTCCACGCGCTCCACCACCGCGGCCGCCAGCGGCTTCAGGCTGAGCTCATGCGCGTCGGCGCCGCCCCCACCAGCCACCGGCTGGCGTCCTGACCGCCGGAAGCGGAAGACCCCGAGCCTCGTTGGATGTCCGATGACCGCCGAGCACCGCATCCATCCGTGACCAGTCCCGAGGTGCTCACCCCTACGCGGCTTGCGGCACCTGTTCCCGCAGCAGGGGCGCCGATCCAGCCCGTGTTCCTGCTGTCTGCGCCTCGCAGCGGCTCGACACTCGTGCAGCGCATGCTCGCTGCGCACCCCGGCGTGGCGACGGCGGCGGAGCCATGGCTGCTTCTTCCCCTCCTCGGCGCGCGGCGCGAGGACCTGCCTGACGTCACCGGGTGGCACTGGCCTGCCGCCGTCGGCGTCGAGCACTTCATCGCCGACTATCTGCCCGGAGGCATCGACGACTATGACGCGGCGATCCGGGCCGCCGCACTGCAGCTCTACCGCCGCGCCGCCGGACCGCAGGCCAGCCACTTCGTCGACAAGACGCCAGGGTACGCGCTCATCGCCGACGACCTCGCCCGCACGTTTCCCGATGCGCCGCTGATCTTCCTCTGGCGCAACCCGCTGGGGATCCTCGCGTCGATCGTCGAGACGTTCGACGCCGGCGCGTTCCGCCCGTACCACCAGGCGCTGCCGCTGTTTGACGGCCCGGCGCGCATGGTGGCCGCCCAGCAGCGCCTCGGCGACCGCGTCACCGCGGTGCGCTACGAGGATGTCGTCGCCGGCGACGAGGCGACCCTGCGGCGCCTCTCGGCCGGCGCGTCCCTTCAGTTTACCGCCGAGGCCTACGAGCGCTTTGCCGACGTGCAGATCCCCGGCCGGCTCGGCGATCCCACCGGCGTTCACCGGTATTCCAGCGTCAGCCGCGAGCCCACCGAGAAGTGGCGCACCGTCCTGGCCAATCCGGCGCGGCGCGCGTGGGCGCGCCGCTGGGTGCGCTGGCTTGGCCGTGAGCGGCTCGCGGTCATGGGCTACGACCTCGATGCGGTCCTCGACCAGCTCGACGAGCTCGGCACTCCGGCCGGCACGGCGCCCCAGCTGGCGCGCGATTCGGCCGGCCTGGCCGTCTCCATGCTTCGCGACACGTTGAAGGCGCGTGCCGCGTTTCCATCCACCTCGACCTGGCGATGCCTGCTCTCGACATGACCGCGAACGCGAACCCGACCCTGTCCGCCGAAGCCGCCTCCCTGCGCAACCTGCGCGCGATCGAGGCGGAGTCGATCCACATCATGCGGGAGGTGGCCGCGCAGTTCGAGCGGCCCGTCCTGCTGTTCAGCGGCGGCAAGGACTCGATCGTCCTGCTGCGGCTGGCGCTGAAGGCGTTCCGCCCCGGCCGCCTGCCGTTCCCGCTGATGCACGTCGACACGGGGCACAACTTCCCCGAAGTCATCGAGTACCGCGACCGGCGCGTCGCCGAGCTGGACGAGCGGCTCATCGTCGCCTCGGTCCAGGACTCGATCGACGCGGGGCGCGTCACCGAGGAGACCGGCCCGCGCGCGTCGCGCAACCGGCTGCAGACGGTGACACTTCTCGACGCACTCGCGGAGCACGGCTTCGACGCCGCCTTCGGCGGCGCGCGGCGGGACGAGGAGCGCGCCCGCGCGAAGGAGCGCATCTTCAGCTTCCGCGACGGCCTCGGCCAGTGGGACCCGCGCGCCCAGCGCCCCGAGCTGTGGAGCCTCTACAACGGCGCGATCGGCCCGGGCGAGTCCGTCCGGGTGTTCCCGCTGAGCAACTGGACCGAGCTGGACGTGTGGCAGTACATCGCCGTCGAGCAGCTCGAGCTGCCGAACATCTACTTCGCCCACGAGCGCGAGGTCTTCCGCCGCGACGGGATGCTCTACGCGACGGCGCCGTTCGTCGAGCACCTGCCCGGCGAGGAGCCGTTCCGCGCCACGGTCCGCTACCGCACGGTGGGCGACATGAGCTGTACCGGCGCCGTGCAGTCCGTCGCCGCGACGCTCGAGGACGTGGTGGCTGAGATCGCCGCGACCAAGATCACCGAACGCGGAGAGACCCGCGCCGACGACCGCGTCGGCGAGGCCGCGATGGAAGACCGCAAGCGCGAAGGCTACTTCTAGAGACATGGCGACGATCGATCAGACCCCACCCGTGCAGGACGCGGCGCACGCCGTCGACCTGCTGCGCATCGCCACCGCCGGTTCGGTGGACGACGGCAAGTCCACGCTGCTCGGCCGGCTGCTGCACGACAGCAAGGCGATCATGGCCGACCAGCTCGATCACGTCCGCGCCGTCTCCCAGCGCCGCGGCTCGGGCGAGGCGATGGACCTTGCGCTCGTCACCGACGGCCTGCGCGCCGAGCGCGAGCAGGGCATCACCATCGACGTGGCGTACCGCTACTTCGCGACGCCCAAGCGCCGCTTCATCCTGGCAGACACACCGGGCCACGTCCGCTACACGCGCAACATGGTCACGGGCGCCTCGACCGCCGACGTCGCCGTGCTGCTCGTCGACGCCCGCTCCGGTGTGATCGAGCAGACGCGTCGCCACGCGACGATCAGCGCGCTGCTCGGCATCCCGCACATCGTCGTCGCGGTGAACAAGATGGACCTCGCTGGATGGGAGCGCGCGGCGTTCGACCGCGCGGTGGCCGACTTCTCGTTGCTGGCCGAGCGTCTGGAGATGCGCGACGTGCACTACGTCCCGGTGTCCGCGCTGCTGGGCGACAACGTCGTCGAGCCGTCGGTCAACACCCCGTGGTATGACGGGCTGCCGCTGCTCCCCCACCTCGAGCACGTGGACGTCAGCGCCGCGCGCACGCGCCGAGCGGCTGCCCGGTTCCCGGTGCAGTGGGTGATCCGCAGCCAGGACTACCGCGGCTACGCCGGCCAGGTGGCCGGCGGCGAGTTCCGTGTGGGCGACGAGGTGCTCGTCCTGCCGTCCGGCGACCGCTCGCGCATCGCGGGGATCGACCTGGTCGACGACACGGTCGAGGTGGCCGAGCCGCCGATGTCGGTCACGATCCGGCTGGAGGACGACATCGACGTCTCGCGCGGCGACCTGCTGTGTCACGCGGCCGATGCCCCCGCGGTGACCCGTGACGTGGAGGCGACCATGTGCTGGATGGGCGAGGAACCGCTGCAGGTCGGGCGGCCCTACCTCCTGCGCCACGCCACGCGCGAGGCGCGCGCGGTCGTCGAGGACGTTCGCGACCGCCTCGACGTCGAGACGCTCGAGCACGATCAGACCGCCGCGGCGCTCGAGCTCAACGAGATCGGCCGCGTACACGTGCGCACGAGCACGCCGCTCACACCCGACGCCTACGGCGCGAACCGCACGATGGGCGCGTTCATCCTCGTGGACCTGCAGACGCGCGACACCGTCGCGGCGGGCATGATCGACGACCCCGCGCCCGCCCCGCGCAGCGCCAACGTCGTGTGGCAGCCGGGCCAGCTCACGCGGGACAAGCGCTGGTCGTCGCTGCACACCAGCGGCGCGGTGCTGTGGCTCACAGGCCTGCCGGCGTCGGGCAAGTCCACGCTCAGCGCGGCGCTCGAGGCGCGGCTGGTCAGCGCCGGGCGGATGGCCTACGTCCTGGACGGCGACAACTTGCGCCACGGCCTGAACGGCGACCTCGGCTTCGACGCCGCGGCCAGGGCGGAGAACGTGCGCCGGACCTCCCATGTGGCGCGGCTGCTGGCCGACGCGGGCGTCGTCGTCGTCGTCTCGCTCGTCTCGCCGACGCGCGGGGATCGCGAGCTGGCCCGCCAGGTGATGGAGGCCGACGGCCTGCGCTTCGTGGAGGTGTGGCTCGACACGCCGCTGGACGAGTGCGAGCGCCGCGACCCGAAGGGCCTGTACGCCCGCGCGCGCAAGGGCGAGATCCCGCACTTCACGGGGGTCGGGCAGGCCTATGAGGCGCCCGAGTCGCCTGAGGTGGTCGTGCGGCCGCATGAGGGTGTGGACGCGGCGGTCGAGCGGGTGCTCGGCCGGCTGGGGTCCTAGCTGCAGCCGCTTGTTCCCCCGCCGCGCTGCCGGCGAATCAGCCCTGCGGAGGTTCGGCGTACGCGGGGGCGGAGCCTCGGACCGGCGCCACTTGTGAAGAACTCGTCATCAACCCGTGAAGAAGAGGATGACCGCATTGACCCTCGATCCGGTCGGACCTACCTTCACATTTCCCGTGCGGCCTGTGCCGTGCGCTCCTCGCAAGATGCCTCTCTCTCTTTCTCGCCTCCTGACGGGTCTGCTCGTCGCCCTGCTCCTCTCGTGCGTGCCCGCGACCGACGCGTTCGCATGGGGGGAGGTCGAGCGCAGAGACCTCCCGGAGCTGCTCGGCCCGCCGACGAAGCTCCCGGCGTATCCGGCGGAGGTCGCAAGGCGGCCGCGGCCCACCATTCCGAGTGTTGGTGAGCGGTTGGCGACGAAGCAGCGTCCGCTGGCGGTGGACGTTGATAGCGACGGGACGCTGTATGTCGTTGCGCAGGGAGCAGGGTTCCCGATCGAAGGCAACACCATCGGAGTCTCCGGCTGGCCGTTTTCCGGGTACCTGTACCACGCGTCGCTCGTGACGATCTATCGCGTCGCTCCTGACCTGGGTGAGGTGGAGGAGATCCGGACGTTCTTGGCCCAGACGGAGACAGGATTCCCGGACGCCCTGAACGAGTCGACGGATCCGCCTGCCGGCCTTGCGCTCGACCGCTCGCTCCGCAAGCTCTATGTCTCAGTCGCGGGGAGTGGCGTTTGGTCCATGGACCTCGGCACGGACGCGTGGGGCAGCGGACCGCTTATCGCGGACGATCACGACGTCTGGGTGCCCTACGAGAACGAGACGGCATTCGACGACAGCGGAGAAGGACTGACGAGCCCCGCAGTGGTGACGCGCGACTCCACCGGTGCCGCGACGTCAACGCTGTACGGCACACTCTGGGAGGATGGTCCGTCGGTCCCGGCTCAGGTCGCCGTCGACCCGCAGACGCACAACCTCCTCGTGGGAGAGGCCGCCGGCGTCAGTCAGGATGCGGACCGCAACTTCGTCGGCCCCCTCCAAGTGCGGGAGTTCTCGCCGGCTGGTGTGCTGATCGGCACGGTGGATCTCGACGCCAGGGGCGCTGGGCTGTCGGACGACGAAGCGCGCCGCTTTCCAGCGCCGGATGGACGGTTCTCCTCGAGCTTGCTGTACCGGCCTGGAGGGCCTCCGCCGTGGCTGCTGAGTTTCGGTGACTCGGACTCCAACGTGCTGCGGACCCGCGTGGCTCGTATCGCGACCGACACCCGGGGAGGCGACACCAGGCTGGTCCTCCTCAACCAGCTCACGTCGCTGTTGCCCGACGGCGGATTTGACACGACGATCGGTCAGGTTATCGGGGCGCGTCGCGGCCCCGACCACTGGCGAGCTGATCGGGTCATCTCTGCGCGGGGGGGACCTCGCGTTCGCGCCGAGTGACGCCGGTGCGGGCACCGGCGTGGAGGACCTCGTCGTCACGGGTTCTGGGACGTACCTCGTGCCGTCGACGAACGCGGAGGGGCTGGTCGAGATGAGCTCCACCGGCGAGTTCCTCGGCCGGATCGGGCGCGCGCCGGGGTCGGAGCCATGCGGCTTTGCCAATAGTCGGCTGCGGATGGCGCGCGATCCCAGTGATGGGACGCTGGTGCTGCTCCAGCAGCCCGCCGGCGCGGAAGCTCCGACGGTCATCCGGCTCGATCCGGGGGCTTCAGGGTGCCCGCGAGCCGGCGGGCGCGTCTTCACCGACCCGACGGCGAAGCTCCGCGTCGCAGAGGTTCGGATCATCGTCGAAGGCGACGTGCTGCGGACGGAGTACGGCCCGTTCCGGCCGCTTGGGGATGCGGAGGACGAACTCACGATCGACCGTGCGAGCGATCTCAGCGGATACGTCTTCAGTCTGGATCCGGCCGACGAGGACAACGGCGCAGCGGACTTCGAGGCGGGGGCGACATGCGAGCTGACGATCGTGAGCACGGCCACGTACCGGCTGCCCGGCAACGGCTGCCGCCCGTCCATCGACGGCGGCCCGGACGTCAACAACCCGGACAGCTTCCGGCTGTTGAGGAACAACATCCCCGCGACGGGCGCGGCAGAGATCCGCGCTCAGGTCACGGACGAGGAGGGAGCGACGTGGGGGCCACGTTCCGTCACGGTCCGCCTCGCCGGGCGCCGAGCCGGAGCCACTCGTGGCCAAGATCTCGGCCGCGCAGATCTCGCCCGCGTCCCCGCAGGTGGCAATCAACGTCCGGGAGTCGACCGGCTTCCGCGAGTGGCGGCTCCTGCTGGAGGGGCGCGAGGATGGGCCGGCGGTCCCGGCGAGCGGGTTCGGCCGCGATGTCGATCTCCCCACGAGCAACATCCTCCACACGTATCCCGGGCCCGGCACCTACAAGCCTCGCATCATCCTGCGCAACGCCGAAGGTGAGGAGGTGACAGCCGAGACCACCGTCGTCGTGCGCGGGAACGAGGAACCCTCGAAGCAGGGCACGGTCGTCCCCGCCACCGTCGCCGCCACGTGCGCGACCCCGCTCGGCACGTCGCTCGGCATCCTCGGGCTCGGCGACGACGAGCTATGCGTTCCGGCCGACCCGTGCGACCTGAACCCGGCCGAGCTCGGCCTCTCCCAGCAGGGGATCCAGCGGCCCGCGTCATGCGCGGGGGCGGACGCCGAGATCGTCGAGGCCAGCGAGCCGGCCGCGCCGCCGCGCTCGGCCCGTCCGACCGTGCTGCGCCAGACGCTCCGGCTTGGCTCTGACCGGCGGGTCCGGCTCACCGTTCGCTGCGGATCCGGGCCGGGCGCCTGCGCGGGCCGGGTGCGCGTGCAGATCCCGGCGAGCGGCGGGTCGCCCGCGCGCACACTCGGGAGCATCACGTTTCCCAGCACCCGCCCGGGCGCCAGGCGCCGGGTGTCGGTGCTCGTGCCAAGAGCCCTGGCGCGCACGCTGAGGCGCCGGTCCTCCACTCGCGTGCGAGTGACGGTCACGCCTTCCACGCAGCCGGGCTTCACGCGTCCGCGGGCCGACACGGCGACGCTGCTCGTCACGACTTCGACGGCGCGTCGCACGTGAAGCGCGCCGCGAACACCTTCCGCCCCGCAGGTCGCTGGGGTATGTGGATCATCGCCCTGTCGCTCGTCGCCGCGCCGGCCGCGTCGGCCGAGGTCCGGCCCGCCGAGACCGTCGACGGGCCGTCGGCCGACGTGCTGGAGCTGGGCGGCGTCGCGATGGCCGACGACGGCACCGGGGGGCTCGTATACCGCCGGCGGATCGACGGACGCGCGCACATCTTCGCCTCGGTGTTCACCGGCACGTCGTGGGAGCGGCCGCAGCGCGTGGACGGCGGGCAGGAGTTCGAGTCCAGTTGGCCGCGGATCGCCGCCGCGTCCGGTGGGCGGCTCCTCGTGACGTGGGCCAGCCAGATCGGCACCACGACCACCGGCGCCGCCCGCAACGGGTTGTTCGCCGCGATCAAGGCGCCCAGGTCTGCCCGGTTCGGCGCGCCGACGACGATCGAGACCGACCTCGGTGAGGCGACCGCCCTCTACCCGGCGCTCGCCATGGCGGCAAACGGCGGGCCGTCGTATGTCTCCTACGTGCGGCAGGGGGCCCGCGTCGAATACCGCCTCGCCGTGTTCCGCGGCGGGCCGCGCTGGTCGCGGACCGTGGTGCGCCGCCGCAACGAGGACCGCGCGCTGCGAGCGATCAACGCGACGACAGCGCCGAAGCTCGTCTCGGACGCCGTCGGCAACGGCATGATCGCGTACATCGACGTGGACGAAAGCGGCGTCGAGCGGGTGTTCGCGCGTCGGCTCTTCAACGGCGAGCTCGGACTCGTTCCGCTGCAGGCCAGCCCTACCGAGGTCGATGGCCGCCCGGTGCTCGGCCCGTCTGACGAGTTCGCCGCGGGAATCGGAGGATTCGGAGAGGCGATCGTCGCTGTGCGTCAGCAGCTCGATCCCGAGTCCAGCGCGACGCAGGTGTTCGCGAACGTGCTGCCGCCGGTGTTCTCGCAGTCCGCGGCTGCGTTCGTGGGCCCCAAGCTCATTCCCGCTCCTGCCGGCGGGATCCCGACCGGGCTCGCTGCCGCCACGTTCGCCGAGGGGGGCTTTTCGGGTGGCATACGGCCTGGGCAGCTCAACGGTGTTCGCCGGCGGCGACGGTGCGAGCTTCGGCGCGCCGACCCGCCTGTCGACCCCCGGGAACTCCGCACCGGGCGAGCCGAGGATCGCGCTCGGTCCGAAGGGTTCCGGCGCGCTGGCACGCCGGCTCGCGATCGGCGGTCGTGAAGGGGTAGAAGTGCGCGAGCTGACCGTCACAGGCGGGCAGCGGCGCGCGCAGGTCGCCTCGTCGGGCGGTGGCGCCGTGTCCGACATGGAGATCGCCGGATCGGGCATCGGCGACGCGCTCATCGCGTTCCGATCCGGGTCCTCCACCCGTGGCGAGATCTCCGCGTCCCTCGTCGACGCGCCGCCGATCACCTTCGCCGTCACGACGCCGACCGACTGGGTGAGGCCGCCGCGTGCCGTGGTGAGGTGGGACGCTGCGCGCAACGCGCTGGGCCCGTTGAAATACGAGGTCTTCTTCGATGGTGTCCCGCTGGAGGCCCCGATCCGCGGCCGCGCGCTGCGGGTCCCGCGCGCGGCGCTTGACGACGGACGTCACCGGGTCCAGCTGCGGGCCACCGATCGCGAAGGACAGCGCGTGCTGTCCAATGTCTCAACGCTGCGCATCGACGGGACCGCTCCGACCGTGCGGGTGACGAGGCGCGCGCGCCGGCGGGTCGCCGTGCGCATCTCCGACGCGGGCCGCTCGGGACTGGACACCGAGCGCTCGACGGTCGCCTGGGGCGATGGGAGTGACGGCGCGGCGGCGAACAACCAGTCCCACACGTATCGACGCCCCGGGACCTACCGCGTGACCGTGGTCGCCCGCGACCGCGCGGGCAACACACGCAGGGTGACGGAGAGGGTGGTGGTGCGATGAGGCGTCTGCAGACCGCAGCGGCGCTCACGCTGGTCGCCGCCGCCGCCGTCGCGCTGTGGCCGGGCACCGCGCTGGGCGCCTGGAGTCGTGCACGGCTGATGTCCGCCACCGGCGTCGAACAGGCACTGCCCTACGGGCCGCTCGACGCGCAGCAGGATTCTACGTTCATGGGCCAGCCCGACATCTCGGGTGACGGCCGCTACCTGGCGTTCGACACCGCGGCGCGCAACCTGCTGGTGGGCCCGGACGCGGTGCTGCAGACCCAGCATCCCGGGGGGATCTTCCGGCGCGCCGTCGACGACGCCGCACTCGAACTCGTGGCGCCCGCGTCGACCTCGGCCACGCGCCAGCAGGTTACCCCTTCGATCAGCGGCGACGGTCGGTACGTGGCGTTCGACACCACGCTGGCCCTCGTCGCACGCGACACCGACGCGCTCACCGATGTCTACGTACGCGACATGGGGGTCGGCCGCGCATCGCCCGACGCGTACACCCTCGTCTCGCGGGAGGACACCGCGGACGCATTTCGGCTGGGCGGTGAGTCGGCGCTGTCCGCCGATGGCCGGCGCGCGCTGTACTACGTCGCGGAGGACGACGCGACCGGCGCGCTGCGTGTCGCCGACGTCGCGACGGGCGCCGCCACCCAGCTGACGAGCGACGCCGTGCTCGAGACCACATCGATGGCGTTGAGCGCTGACGGAACGACTGCGATGTGGGTCGACCAGCGGCCGCGTGACCGGACAGCCCCGGGCGCCTACCTCAGCGGGGAGTTTCCCCTGGCGGCTGATCCCAGCATCGCGCTCGACACCGCGGGCATCCGCGATCTGCTGTGGCGCCGCGTCGCCGACCCCGGTCCCGCCCGGCGGATCGCGTCCGCGGGCGACGCGGACGACCCCGCGTGTCCGGCAGGAGCCGTGCTCGCGCCCGACTCGGTCATCGGCTTCGACGGCCCGCGTGGTCCCTGCGACGGGGTGTTCACCGCGGCGAACCCATCTGGAGGGCGCGCGGGGTTGAGCTTCGCCGGTGCCAGTCTGTCAGCGGACGGGCGCTTTGCGGGGTTTGTCACCAACCTCCCGCGCCGCACCGGCGGCCAGCAGGCCGACGCGTTCGTGCGGGACATGGCGGCGCCCGGCGGCGCGAAGGCGACCACGCGCGAGCTGACCCGCTTCGCCACCACGAGAACGCCGGATGGCAACACCGCCATCGTCGGTGGCACGACCGACGGGCTCTCGATCTCCGGGGACGGCCGTACCGTTGCGGTCACGACGTTGTTCGAGCGCACCAGTCTCGGGCGCCCGACGCTGATCTCGCCGACCGTCACGCCCGGCCGTCGCAACGTCTACGTCATCGACCTGGACGCGGAGACCATCGAGCGCGTCACGCGCGCGTACGACGGCGCGGAAGCCAACGGCGACTCGCAGCGACCCATTCTGTCCGCCGATGGTCGCCGGGTGGCGTTCCGTTCGACGGCGGCGAACCTCCTCCTCGGTGACGGCAACCTGCGCCCGGATGCCTTTGTCGCGGAGCGCAGCGACGCCGACGCACCGCCGCTCGAGCAGGTTGCGTCGACTGTGAGTGGCGCGGGGGCGACGATTCGCGCGACGCAGGTCCAGCCGTCGTGGCGCATGTCCGTCACGATCGGACGGGGCGGGGGAGTGCTGTACGTCGATGTTCGTGCGCCGGCTGCCGGTCGCATCGAGGCGACGGCAAGAACGCGTTCTTCGCGTCGGTCCGCCGGCCGGGCGACCGCGCGCATCCCCGGTGCCGGCCAGCGACGCCTCCGCGTGCGCATCCCGTCGGAATACCGGCGGCTCGCCCGCCGCCCGAAGGGGCTGGCCGTCGCTGTGACCGTGCGGTTCCGGCCGGCGGGCGGCGGCGGGGCGCTCACGCGAAGCCTGACCAGCCGCTACAAGCTCAAGGCCGCACGCAGGGGAGCCCGCCGATGACCCGTCTCTGGATCGCGACACTGATCGCCTGCGTGGGCGCGCTGGCCTCAGCGTCGGCAGCGTCGGCCGGCGAGGTGCAGTGGCGCGCCGCGCAGCCGGGCGCCGCCCCCTGGGGCGCCCTTCGTCGGCACCGTCGGCAAACCGTCCGATTTGCGCATGCTCGCGCCGAATCTGGGGCTCATGCAGGTCGGGCAGCAGCCCGCCGGTTCCGGTGCCTTCAGCAGCGGGCTGCTCGTCTTCGACGGCGTTGCGTGGCGCCAGGTCTCCACCGTCTGCGGGAGCCGCTCGACCGGCAGAATCGCGTTCGCGTCAGCGCAGGAATGGTGGACCGTGAGTTCGCCTGCGCTGGCGACCGACACGCCGAACCCGATCACCCTGTGCCGGTTCGTCAACGGGCAGGTCGTCGCCTCGTACGCCGTCGCCGCGCGTGACTACGACGGCTCATACGCTCGGATGCACGCCGCCGCGTGCACGTCGCCCAGCAACTGCTGGTTCGCGGGGGACGTCACCGACCGTCCGGACATCGGCACGTTCCTGCTCCATTGGAACGGCGAAACGCTGTCTCGCATCGTGCATCCCTCAGCCCGTGCGATCGTGGACGCCGTCCCGTTCGGCGACGGCGTTCTCGGCGTCACCGCCACGGGCACGGCGCCCGGCGACGCGGCGGTGTCCCCGGACTTCACGAACCTGTTCCTTGAGATGCCGCGCGACACGGCGCTGCGGGAGACCAACGGACCTCGGCTCCTGCGGCGCCTCGGCGCAGACGGCTCGATCGCGGTGCGGGATTGGCCCCGCGTCATCGAGGACCCCGACGCCGTCGCGGCCGGGCGGACGCGGCTCGTGGACCTGCACGCGGCCGACAGCGACGGCGGTCGCGTGTGGATCGCGGGGCGCGGCTCGCGCAGCGCGCCGGCGCCGGAGACCGGAGGGGATGACACGCGCTCTCTGCTGACCCCGGTCGACCAGCAGCCGCTCCTCGCGTCGTTGCCCTTGGGCGCCTCCGAGCCGGTTGCGGCGACCTGGGTGGACCCCGATGCCCCGGCCCCCGCCGAGGTCATCACCGACATCGCGGCCATCCCGGGGACCCGACAAGCATGGGTCGCGCTGATGGAACCGGCCTCCTTCAACCGCGCCGCCGAGCCACAGGCAGGGTCGCGCCTGGCCTCGGTGGCTCGCGTCGAGCTCTCCGCCGACGGGCTCCAGGCGCGGGTCGTCGAACGCTTGGACATCACGCGCAACGACATCGCGATCGGCGACGCCGCCCATGTCTCCTGCTCGGGGCCGGCTGACTGCTGGATGGTCACCGCTGGCGGATGGGTCTACCGGTGGGCCGATCCGGACACGGTGATCCCGCTGAACACCGACCCCGCGATCCAGCGGCTGATCACCGTGCGCCCCGCCGATGCTCGGACCCCGCGCGACGAGCCGATCAGTCTCATCGCCGACGCAGCGCCGTACGTGGCGCCTGACATAGAGCCGGACGTCACCGGTGCCGCGCCGGCGCCGCGCCGCGTCCCGGCGCTGTTCCGGGTCCTCGGCAAGCCGAAGGTGGTCAAGGGCCGCATCCAGATTCGCATCCAGTTGCGTCGCCGCGCCCGCGTCCAGCTCGTGGGTCGTCGTGGCGGGAAGATCGTCGCCCGGACGAAGCGCCGCACGCTGAAGCCTGGGCGTCACACGCTGCGGCTCAAGCCCAAGAGCCGCAAGCAGTGGCCCACCGCGCTGCGCTTCATCACCACGGACCTCGAGCTGAAGACGCCGGCGGCTGACCCGGACGACGTCGGCGGCGAGGCCGACGACACGATCACGACCGGCTGACCGCCGAGACCGAAGGAACGAACGCCGTACCCATGACGACAGCTCTGCGTACCCGCCGTCTCGCCTGCCTAGGGCTCGCCGCCGTGCTCGCGTTCCTCGCGGGCATCGCCGTCGCGTGGCCCGGCGATGGCGCCTCGCAGTCCGGGTTCACGCCGTCACCGGGGTGGCCGGTCGCCGGTCTGCCCGCCTCGAGTGTCATTCCCCTCGGGTCGGCGCCCGCGAGCGCGCCGGGTGAGGTCTGGGGCATCGGCAACGTCAAGCGCGTCGCCGGGCCCGACGGCGCCCCGGTCCAGGACGCCGCCGGGCTCGTCCGCCAACGTGGCGACGGCGGCTGGGAGTTCGTCTCCCGGGTGGCCGGCACCGACGGCAAGCCCGCGGCCGCCTGGCCTCCCGTGCGCGGGGTCGGTCCAGGACGCGTGACCGAGCGCGGCGGCGTCGTGTACGCCGTCTCCGACGGGCGGATCGTGGCGCGCAACCCCGGCGGCGCGCCGACGGTGCTCACCCCACCTGACGCAACGGTGCTGCCCTCCGGGCTCTCCATGGCGGAGAGCAGCCGGGTGACGCTCGCCGCGTTTGACGGGAACGACAAGGTACACGTGCTCGTTGCGCCGGTCGGCCGGGTCGAGGACCGCGTCCTGTACCACGACGGCGCCGCGTGGACCAGCGAGATGATCGACCTTCCGACGGGGGCGGCCGACTTCAAGGTCGGCGCGATCGCGGTCGAGCCGTCCGGGCAGGCGTGGCTCACCGCGACCGCGAAGGACGGACTCCTCCTGTACCGGCGGGACACCTCGACGCCGGGGTCGGTGACGTGGGAGCGGGTCACCCTCACGGACGCGAAGCCCTTCGTCACCTCCGCGGCCACACGGCCCCTCGCGTTTCCCGCCGAGGGCCTGACGGCCATCGCGGGCGCGCTGTGGATCGATGCGCGGCTGGAGACGAGCGGTCCCAGTCTTCCCGTGACCATGCGGTTCGACACGACGGCGCGCCGCGTGACGCGGACCTGGTGTGACGACGCGGTATGCGACGCGAATCTCGGTGTCGGGCTCGGCGTGCCGTCGGCGCCCGACGACGAGGGGCGGGTGGACAACACCCAGGGAGGTGCGCGCGCAGGCTACCGGTCGTTCGCGTGGGATGGGGCGGGGTCCGGGACGCGCGTGATCACGAACCCGCGATTCGCCGCCGAGCCAAGCGCGCCGGCAGGCGCCGGGTACGCGGTGTTCGACGGTGCGACCTTCCGCGCGGTCCGCGCCGGCGGGCCCCGCGCCTCTGGGGTACTGGGCGACGGTGCGTTCACCGACGCGCGAACCGGATGGCTGGGGCAGTCGGCGTTCGCCCTGACGCGCATCGCCCCAGGGCAGCTCGAGCAGCGGCTGCAGGCGTACCCGCTGCCCATCGCTCGACCCCTGCTTGCGGTCGTGCCCGAGCCGGGGCGGTCTCCCGGTGACCCGACCGCCGGGGCACTGGCTGTCGGCGACGATGGCCGCGTCGTCCGGTACGTCCCCGGACAGGGGTGGCTCTCCGAGCAGTTGACCGCGGGCGCGACCCGCGCGACGCCGCGGCTGAACGCCGTCGCATGGCCTGAGCCGTCGCGGGCGTATGCCGCCGGGCAGGAAGGCGAGATCTGGCAGTGGCGGGCGGAGACCGGCCTCTGGGAGCGCGACGAGAACGCGCCCCTCGATCTGGTCGGCGACCAGTACACCGGGCTGGCGTTCGAGCCGGGCAATCCCGACCGTGGCTACGCCATCACCCAGGCCGGCAAGATCTTCGCGTACGGGAAGTCGTGGGAGCCGCAGGAGGTTCCCGCCCTCAAACGAGGGAGCACCGATCAGCGTGACGAACTCCGGGGTATCGCCTTCGCGGGCTCCGAGGCGCTCGTGGCGGCCGGGTCTCGGTTGCTCGTCAACCGTGGCGATGGATGGCGCGTCGACGAGCAGGTCTCGACGCTGCTGCGCGAGCAGGCCGTGAACATCGCTGAGCTCAACGCCGTCGCCGGCCTGCCCGACGGTGGTGCGGTCGCCGCCGGCCAGAACGTCGTCATTGTTCGGGACCGCGCAGGAGCGCCATGGCGCTTGGCCGATCACCAGCTGGCCGGGGACAAGGGCGTCGTGACGGCCGTGGCGGCCACGCGCTCGGGTGACCGGGTGCGTGCGGTGGCACTGGTGACGAGTGAACTCGACGAGTTGCCATTCCCGCCTGTGTCCGGTACCCAGGAGCCGGGTCGCCCACCCCTCATCTTTGGGTCACGCAATCCGGTGGCCTTCGCTTCCGTGTTCAGAGAGACGGAGAGCGGCTGGATCGACGATGAGCGCATCTCCTATGTGGCGGGCTCTGACGGGGGATTCAGCGACTGTCCGAGCGTGCCGGACACCGCACACGCACTCGCCCTCGACGCAGCCGGTGAGGGCTGGATCGTCGGCGGCGAGACCGGGCAGGGCTCCGATGCACGCTGCTCCTTCGTGGACTCCACGCGCGGCACGACCGAGGACCGGAACATCTACGACACGGCCGCGGTGTGGCGCTACGGTGCCGCACCGGCGCCACCGCCCGCGATCGCGCGGCAGCAGCCTGCACTCAGCGCCGGCCCGGCCCGGCTGCTCGTCGGAGGCCATGCGGCGTGTCGCGGCGCGTGCGCGGAGAGCACGGTCCCCGGCCTGGCTCCGGACCGCTACCTCGCCGCCGCGCTTGACGTCGCCGCGCAGTTGCACGCCGCCGCCGGCGGGCCGCGCGCGTTGCTCTACACGGGCACGCGGGTGGCGCCCTCGGTAGCGGGCGACGCGGCCGAGCAGAGCCGATTCGCCGCACTGCTCGGGACGGCCGCGGGCCGGATCCCGCTGTTCCTGGCGCCCGCGAAGACCGACGCCGGCACCGACGCCACCGCATTCTCCTCCTCGTTCGCCGGCCTGCCCGCCCCGCAGGGCCAGGGCGCGATGCCGGGGCCGGTCCGAACCACGGGAGTGCTCGGCGGCGAGCCCGCTGGAGGCGCGCGGACCCACTACGCCTTCGACACCACCGGTCCCGAAGGCGCGCTGCGGATCGTGGTGGTCGACAATTCGGCGGGATCGCTCGCGGCCAGCGACGCGCACCAGATCCCCGCCGTCGGCGCGGGTGGGCAGCGGGAGTGGCTGATCGCGACCCTCGGCCAGGCCAAGGCGCAAGGCATCCCGGTCGTGGTCATGGGCAGCCGACCCCTCACGCAGGTGGGGGCCACCGGCGAGGATGGGCCGGCCGCCGACGGCGCGGACGTCGCGCAGGTCCTGCTCGACCACGGTGCGTCCGCCTATGTGTTCGACAGTCCCGAGCAGAACGTCCGGACCCGAATCCCGCAGGGGGCGCCAGGGGCGATTCCCGCATTTGGGTCGGGTTCGCTCGGTTACACCGTCGCGTCATCCGAGAGCGGCTTCGCGCTGCTCGAGGTCGACCTCGCCCGCCGCGACCCGGCGACGAACCGGGCGCCCGTGAGCGCGCGCCTCGTTCCGGTGATCGAGGATCTCGCGCTGGACGCGCGCGACGGCCGCGAGATTCGCCGGTCCAGTCCCGCGCTGTTCGTTGGCCTCGGGCGACGCGCCCGCGCCGGAAACCCCGGCCCGGCCCGCGTGCTGCAGCGGTCCTACGCCGCCATCCCGAACGAGGAGTGCCAACGCACCGGATGCCCCGCGTCGATCGATGTCGACTACACGTTCACCTCGTCCAACCCGGAGGTCGGCGACTTCGTCCGCGCTGATCCCGCACGCCCGAGCAACCCTCGCGCGGTGTTCCTCGACGATACGAACAAGCCGGTCGCTGACGGTCGGTCGGGGTTGTTCTGCGCCTTCAATCCGGGTGAGACGCGGGTCCAGGTCAACGCCGGGGGGCTCAGCTACACCACCACCATCAAGGTGCTGGCAGGTAGTCCGCGCCAGCCGTGCGGGACACGGCCCGTGACCGAGCGCCAGGTCGAGTCCGCGGCCCCCGGGCAGCCGCCGGCCGCGCCGCCAGGCCTCGCTCCCCAGACCGACGCCAACCCCGGCGGGCTCGTCGCGCCGCCCCCGGCCGCGATCGCCGTCCCCGCCGCCATTGCGACGCCTGCGCCACCTGCGCTCGCATCTCCGCCGCCGGGCGGCTGTCCTCCCGACCCTTCCGCCGCTCCCCGCGCTGCCCCCGCCGATTGCGCCGCTGGCCACCCCGATCGTCCCGATTCCGCCCCCGCCGGTCGGCAGCGTCGCGCGGCCGTCCCCGCCGGGTGGGGCGACCGTTCGCGTCTACGAGGAGAAACGCGAGGAGGAGGAAGCCTTCGAGCAGTCGTCGGCCGCCGTCAGATACGAGCCGGGCGCATCGAGCCCTTACCCGACCGCGGGCGCCGCCGTTGCGCTGCTCATCGTGGCCGCCGGCGCCGGGTCTTCGATTGTCCGCCGCCGGCCCCGTCGCAGCCGCCGCACGATCGCCCGGCAACAGGTCTGATGGCCGATTGCGGGCAATTGTCCGCTTCTCCAGTTCTTCACCAGACGTTCTCCGAACGGTTGCGAAACGATCACGCGGGCACGTTCCCGCGCCCATAGCTTCCAGCGGGTCCTGTACCTCGCTCCTCGCCTCCGCATACGGAGGGGAAAGGGTTCAAGTGGCTCACAAGAAGAAGCTCCTGCCTGCGCTGGCTCTGTCGGCGCTCGCGGTTGCGACCATGGGCGCCGAGACCGCGGCGGCGGCTGACTGCTCGCCCGGTCAGACGCGCATCCAGGGTCGTGGCGCCTCGTTCCAGAACCAGGCGCACAACAACACGTCGTTCGGCTGGATCTTCAGCGCGGCGTGCCAGGTTGGCACGAAGGATGCAACGTCGGGCAACAACCCGCCGAACACCGGCTTCAACGCCGGTGATGACCTCGTCTACTACGACGGCCAGGGCTCGGGCTCCGGCCTCGGCGCCTTCGGCTCTGGCACGGGCAGCGGTCCCTTCGTCGCGCCCGCCGGCGTGCGTGACAACCAGGTCTCGTTCATTGGCACCGACGATCCGGCCGCCCAGGGCACCGGCAGCGTTGGTCGCAAGATGGAGGAGGGCCCGACCGGCTCCCTCACCGACGCGGAGAACGCGATCAACGACGCCGACGACGGCATCCTGCACACCATCCCGGTGGCGCAGGCCGCGCTCGCGGTCATCGTCAAGGCGCCTCTCGGGTGCAAGTACCCGGCGTCGCAGGCGTACATCAAGCGCTGGAAGCTCCCCGCTGGCGTGCCCGGCGCGACCAACAGCGCCATCGAGAAGGTCTTCTCCGGCGAGTACGACACCTGGGGCGACCTGGGCTTCAAGGAGAACGTCACGAACGTGCCCTGCCCGAAGGCGATCAAGCGGTTCGTCCGCCGGGACAACTCGGGCACCACGTTCTCGTTCAAGAATTTCCTGAACTCGACCGACGAGGGCAACACGACGGCCTGGGAGGCAAACGACCAGTCCGAGGACGACAACACGATCTGGCCGAACGGCGCGATCGGGAACCGTGACCGCGATGGCGTCTGCGACGGCAACGACACCGGTGCCGGCGGCACGGGCGTCATCACCGGCCAGTACGTCTGCACCGGTACGGCGAACGGCAACGCCTCGCTGGCGGCGGCGCTCAACGCGCTCGGCGGCGGTGAGGGCGGCATCGGCTACGCCGATCTCGGCACGTCGCGCGCGGCGGGCTTCAGCTGGACGAACACCGCGGATCGGACGTACTGGCTGCCGCTGTACTCGCCCACGAGCACGACCACCCTGTTCGATGCGCAGGCGGTCGCGAGCGCGTTCAAGTCGAACGCGCCCACGTCGTCCTACGGGTCGAACTGCAACGACAGCACCGTCTACGGCCTGAACGGCGGCAACTCGCTGCCGGTCAACACGAAGGCCGACTGGGGCACCGTGTACCAGAACCCGACGGCTCCCGCGTACCCGATCTGCACGCTGACCTACATCGGCGCGTGGGAGGACTACGAGGATCCGTACCCGGACACGGAGCTCGCGGAGGCGGTCAAGGCCGATCGTCAGCAGGTCGTCGAGAACTACCTGGAGTACATCCTCGGCACCGACCCGCTCGGCGTCGGCACGAACGAGGGTCAGACCGTGCTCAACCAGGCGGACTACTCGGCGCTCCCGGGCACCGTCCGCTCTGTGGCGAACACGTACTTCATCCAGGCGCAGTTCGACAAGTCGCCGGACGTCGAGTAGCACGCAACGCCGGATGACGCAGGCCGGAGGGCCGGGACGACAACGTCCCGGCCCTCCGCCGTCTTCGCCGAGGCTCGTCCCGAGCGCCCGGTTTTCCCGTTGTTCCGCTTCGCGATCTCTCGTCCCGGAGGAAGCTGTGTCCTTGGTCCCGTCCCTCGCGCGGCGGCTTCTCTGCGCTCGCCGCGCGGTCATTGCTGCCCTCGTCGGCGCGCTCTCGATCACCGCGGCGTCGCCCGGGCCTGCCGGTGCCAGCGATGCGCTGTTCCTGGTCACCGCCGAAGCGGAGCTGCTCCGCATCCGCGCCGAGATTCCCGCCACGCCGGAGAGCCGCGCCGACATCACCGGCCTTCCCGCTGCCGCGGTCCCGCTGGCACTTGAGGCGCACGCGACGAGCGGCCGACTGCTGCTCGCCGCCCGCGATGGGGCCCGCACGGCGCTCTTCGACGTGGATCCGGGCACGGGAACAGCGAACCGTCTCCCCGGGAAGGGACTGCGCGTGGACCTGAACACCGCCTCGGCGGACCTCTCATTCGAACCCGATGGCCGCACTGTGCGGATCCTGGTCGACGGGAAGCACGCGCTCATCGACACACTCACCGGCACGACGACACCGCAAGATCCTCTCGCGTACGGCGACGGCGATCCGGGGGAGGGAACGAAGCCGATGGTGTCCGGTCTCGCGGCCGTCCCTGGTTCCGCCCCTGAGGTCGCGATCGTCCTCGATGCGGGCCGGCGCGCGCTCACATGGATGGGGGGCGCATCCGGGCCATTGGCGGACGGGCTGCTGCGTACTGCCGGGACCGTGCCGTTCGCGCTCGACGCGCGAGGCGCGATCGATGCCTCCCCTGCCGATCGCATGGCGTACGTCGCAGCGACGGACGCGGGTGAGCAGCAGTCAAACCTCTATCGAACACCGGTGGACGCGCTGATCCCGGGCTACCTCGGCCCGTTCGGGACGAAGCACACGGTGGTCGGTCTTGCGGTCGGCACCGGCGGTCTGTTCGATTTCACGCAGCCGACATACCGGACGCGCGAGGCGGACGCCGGTGCGGAACTCGTCGTCACCCGCAGCGGGACCATGACGTCGCCCGCCGATGTCACCTACGAAACCCGCGACGAGACCGCGGCGGACGGCGCGGACTACGTCGCCACCACCGGCGTGCTGGGCTTCGCTCCAGGGCAGGATGAGGCTCGGCTCACGGTGCCGGTTCGTATTGACGCAGAGGCCGAGGGTGAGGAGACGCTGGCCGTCAAGCTCGGCGAGCCCGGCGGCACGTCAGTGCTCGGCTTCCGGCGTCAGACGCGGATCAGTATCGTCGATGGCGGGGTCGCAGCGCCCACGCGGGCTCCGGCGGCGAGCACGACCCCGAGTCCACGTCCAGCCGCCGTCAAGCAGACGGTCGCGCCGCGGCTCTCGCTCTCCATCGACGCGCCCGCGCTGCGCACGCTCGGTCGCACGCTGCGCCTTCCGTTCCGGTGCACGACGGCGTGCCGGGTGCGCGTCGATGCGCGCCTGGACCGTGCCAGCGCGCGGAAGGCGCGTCGCGCGATGCACCTCGGCAGCACGACCCGGTCGCTGTCGAGGCCCGGGGCGGCGACCGTGACGATCAAGACCGAGCGCTGGCGGAAATCGGTCCGCCGTATCCGGCGCGGCATCGTGACCTACACGGTGCGCGCGTACACCGCAGACGGGACCCCCCGCGCGACGCTCAAGCTGAAGAGCCCTATCCGCCGCTGACGGGAAGCAGGCCGAGGTCCGGTGCTTCCCCGAAGGCAGCCAGCAGACGCCGCCGGGCGGCCTCGTGCCGCCGGGCGGCCTCGGAGCGGCGACCGCGTGCGAGGCACAGTGCGATGAGCTCGCGGTGCACCTCGACGTCCAGTGGCTCGAGGTCGCTCAGCGCGGCCAGCCGCTCGCCGGCGAGTGCGAGCGCGCCGTCGGCGCGCGCCATGCGCGCCAGGACGCGAAGGGCCTGGGCCTGCAGATCGCGCAGCCGCTCGCGTTCGGCCATGGCCCAGTCAGCGTAGGCATCTTCGGCCAGGAACTCTCCTCGGTACCGCGCGATCGCCCGCTCGAGAAGCCGGCGTGCGAGTTCGTTGCCGTCGGCTGCGTGCGCCGAGAGCCCATCACGGACCTCGCGTTCGAAGAGGTCGGCGTCAACCGTGACGTGGTCCGGGTTCAGGCGGTATCCGCCTCGGTGTCGTGTGATGTATGGCGATTCGGCGCGGGACTCTCGGCCGGCTTCCAGCCGCGAGCGCAGGGTGTGGACGAGGTACCTGACGGTGGACGCGGACCGCGGACCGCCATCTGGCCACAGTGCGTCGGCGATCTCGTCGGCGGTGAGGACGCGCCCCCGGTGCGCGATGAGCACGCGCAGCAGTTGTCCCGGTCGCTGCTCCAGCCAAGCCCGGTCGGGGCTGATGCCATGGCCGTCGACCTGGCATCGACCGATGACGTCGATCCGCAGGCGGGCCGGCTCGCGGGTCGGCACCGGCTCGCCGGTTGGGTGGACCGGACGCAGCGACATGACTCGGCCGCCGTTTGCGAGCGCGCCCGTGCTCAGCCATGCGCTCGTGCCACGCGACGTCTCGACGAGCGTCTCGGTGTGCGCCAGATCTGCAGTGAGCTCCTGACCGGGAATGGCCGCAGACCACGGCGCGCCGACGGCGGCTGATCCGCACAGTCGCGTGAACGCGATGTTGCCATCGATGACCGCGCCGTCCGGGTCCACGATCGCCACCGCGTAGGGCAGCGCATCCAGGGCCTCCCGGGGCAGGTCGGGTGAGGTTCCAGCACGCACGGTGCAGCGGAGTCTGAAGGCCCGAACCGCGCGGGTTGTGAAGAAAAAGAGACGAAGCCGAAAGAACCCGGCCCCCCCGAGACGTTGACCCACGACAGTGGCGAGTTCCCTCTCGACAGCCCCGCATGCATCGGGGCGGACCCGGACAAGACGTCCTGAAGGCAGGTGCCATGGCTGACGTCCCGACCGGACGTGCCCGCCGCCGGCTGCTCCGGCGGGTCGGCAAGGTCGACGTCGTCGAGACGACGGACGGCTGGCTTGTCGACGTCGAAGCACCGCGGCGACTGGCCGCCGTCCGCACGCTGGCTCCCGTCCCCGGAGACGACGTCCAGGAGGCCCTGCTCGCACGGCTGACCGATCCGATGGACGACGTGCGCGCAGCCGCCGTATCGGCACTGGCCGAGCGGGATTGCGTCCGCGCGGCAGAGCGCTGCGCGGTGGAGGCCCCAGGGTGGGATGCCGAGGGATTCCCCGCGGCACGCGCTGCTGCCTGGGCGCTGCTTGCGGACTGCGGGGCCGCCGCTGACGCCATTCCGTTCACCGCCGCACTCCTGGCGACTGCGCACGGGCACGCGGTTGATCCAGCGACGCTGGATGCGCTGGACGCTCTGGTCGCCGGAGACCCCGAGGTGCTGCGCGGCAGCCTGGGGCGTGCGGCGCAGGCCTTGGGTGACGCCGACGCGGGAGTGGCTGCGCGCGCGCTGGAACTCGTGTCGAGGCTCGGCGCCCGCGATCCTGCACCGCTGACGGCTGCACTGCGCGACGACCGGCGGGCCGCGTCGGCAGCCGCCGCGCTCGGGCGCATCGGTGACCTGTCGCAGACGCCGGCGCTTGTGGCGCTCCTGGAGCCTCACCGCCCGCCTGCGGTGAGGGCGGCCGGGGCTGCGGCGCTCGGCGAACTGGGTGGCGCGGCGGCGGCGCGGGCACTGATCCGTGTGGCCGAAGACCCGGACCCTGGCGTCCGGCGCGCGGCGACGACAAGCCTGTCCGGGCTGGCCGGTCTGGTGGCCCAAGGCCAGTCCGCCGCGTTCCCCGAACCCCAGACCGAGCGCGCGGCCGACCCGGAGGTGCGCCCGGAGGACCCCGATCCCGGAGAGTTCGCCCCGCCCGACGACTTCAAGGAAGACATCGACGAGCCCGACGTCGAGTTCGACTTCGCGTTGGAGGACGACCTCGACGACCTTGACGACGACGTCGAAGCGGCATCTGCCGGCGGTACGGTGGCTGCGCAGAACGGCAACGGCAACGTTGCTGCGGCGACCCTCACCGAGTCGGATGCTGCCCCGGCAGAGGACGACGAGCCGGTCGCGCAGGCCGTCATGGAGCGCCCCGTCTCACGGATGCCGACGATCGTCCCGCGGCCCGGTACCCAAGCCCCAGACCAGGCGGACGACGACGGCCAGGTCGCGACGACCGCCCTCGAGGATGCGCCCGGGCCCGCTGCGGCAACCCCGGTGCCTCAGGTGAAGACCGCGCTCGAGCCTGCCGAGGTCGAGGATCCGCCCGACGCACCCTGGCGACGCGAGACGCCCGCGCCGCCCGTCCCCGCGGGACCGCCGCCCCGCCCGCGGGGCGCGCGTCGCCCGAAGGGGCGCCGCCGGTGAGCACCGCCACCGCTGTGAACCTGACGATGCCGAACCTCATCGTCATCGGCGCGGCCAAGTGCGCGACCACGAGCCTGCACGCCTACCTCGACGCGCATCCAGAGGTGTCGATGGCGCGGCCTCGGAGCGCGGTCCGCGGTACGAACGACGACGCTCCGAAGGAGATGCGCTTCTTCTGGCGTGCCGACTGGCGCGAGAACCTGGCGTGGTACGCCGCGCATTTCGATCCCGGCTCACCTGTTCGGGGCGAGGCGACACCTGCGTACGCGGCCTGTCCGTTTCACTGGGGAGTACCCGAGCGCATCGCCGAGGTCGCACCGGATGCGCGGCTCGTGTACCTCGTCCGCGATCCAATTGACCGTCTCATGGCCCACTGGGTCCAGGCGCGCGTCGACGGTCTGCGCAGCGACCTGGAGGAGATTCTGCAGAGCCGGGCATGGATGGATCACCAGATCGTCTGCCCCAGCCGCTACGCCACCCAGGTGGAGAGGTATCTCGCCCATTTTCCTGCCGAGCAGATGCTCGTGGTCGATCAGCAGGATCTCAAGCACGATCGTGAGCGGACGCTGGCCGAGGTGTTCCGGTTCGTCGGCGTCGATCCGGCGCATCGGTCCGCCGCATTCGACAGGGAGCGCAACACACGCGGCGAGAAGCTCGCGCTCACACCAGCCGGCCGTGTCGCCTATCGGCGCGTCCTTGATCCCGCGGGGCGCAGGCTTGCGCCGACGCCGTGGAGCAGGACCGCACCGCGCGTGCGGAGGGCACTGTCCCGCCCGGTGCCGACCCCCACGCTCTCGGACGACGTGCGTTCCCGGCTCGAGGACCTCTTTCGCCCAGAGGTCGAGCGCCTGCGGGCGCTGACAGGCCGTGCCTTCTCGCGGTGGTCGCTGTGACCGCCCTCGCAAGTTCGGCCGGTGCGGCTTCGTTGTTCGTTCGGCAGCACACGACAGGAGTCCTGAAGTGATCGAGCAAGAGACCACCCGCCAGAACGGCGGCGGCGATGGGCTGCCCGCGCGAGTCGGGTCGTCGTTGCCGCGCCCGGGCTCCGGATCCCTTGGCCAGGCACCGCCCAGCGTCGGTGTCCTGCAGGCGGCGCGCCGGTACCCGCTGCTCGTCATCCTGCCGATGCTCTTCCTCACGGTTGCCGGTGTGCTGATCGGGATGCAGAAGCGCCCGACGTATACGGCGCAGTCGCGGCTCTCCGTCGGACGGATCAACCTCAACGCGCCAGGCGCTCTAGCGGGCTACGCCAGCGCGACCCAGGCACTCGCGACGCAGTACGCGCGCTCCGCCGACGCCACACCGGTGATCGCACCTGTCGCCGAGGAGCTCGGGATTCCTGTGGATCGCGTCGATCGGCGGGTGTCCGCGAGCCCGATCCCGGACAGTCCTGTGTTCACGGTCAAGGCCACGGGCCCGACGGAGGAGAGTGCCGTCCGGCTCGCCAACGAGGTGTCGGACTCCGTCGTGCTGTACGCCCGGCAGCTCAACGACCGCGACCCCGATGCTTCGGCGCTGCTCGGTGAGTATAAGAAGACGTCGAGCATCCTGGCGGACCGCGAGGCCCGCGCGGATGCCCTGCGCGATCAGCTTGAGGACGACCCGAGCGCTGAGGTCCGGCGCTCGCTGGCACGGGCCAGGGCGTCGCGAAGCTTCTGGCGGCTGCGCGAGGAGGCGCTGGAGGAGCGGTATCTCGCTGCGAGCGCGGGTGAGTCCTCCAGCCAGCTGATCCAGGTGCTCAACCGGGCGGACGACGCGAAATCCGACGAGGCCCAGTGGTCCCAGATCCTCGGATTCGCCGGCCTGATCGGCGGGCTGCTCCTCGGCTTGGGCGCGGCGACGTTCGTGGCAAACCGCAGGCTTCGGAAGAGCCTCGCGGCCCGGCCGTGACGGCTGCGCCGGTCCCCCGGTCGCGGGCCGGGGTGCTGATCGCTGGCGCGGTTGCGGTCATCGCCGTGCCGCTGCTGGCGGCGGCGGCGACCCGCGCGCTGCCGGTCGCCCCACCGCTGTTCCTGCTCGCCTGCGGACTCGCTGGCGTTCTCGGGCTCGCGGTGATCGCCACCAGGACCGCGCCTGCGTGGCTCCTCAGCCTCGGGCTGGTGCTCTCATCGATGGCGGGGCACTGGGACTACGTCGGGCTCCCCGGCATCCTCGCCCCGGACCGGCTTCTCCTCGTCACGGGCGTCGTTGCGACGCTCGCCCGCGTCGCCCCCGTTCGTGACCGCCCGGGGCCCGCGCTGCGGCCGTCGACGTGGGCGTTTGGGCTCTTCCTGGCCTGCGCGCTGGGATCGGCGATCTTCCATGCCACGCTGCTCATCGACCCAGTCGCTCAGCTCGATCGGATGGGCGTCACCGCGATCGCGTGCTTCTTCGTGGCGCCGGTGGCGTTTGCGCGCGAGAGCGAGCGGCGGGTGCTCGCGTGGTCGCTCGTCGCGCTCGGTGCCTACCTCGCGGTGACCGCGCTGCTGGAACTCACCGCGGGCGGACTGGTGGTTCCCGGCTTCATCGCCGACCCGGGCATCACCCGCCACTTCGGCCGCGCGCGCGGCCCGTTCCTCGAGTCGGAGGCGGACGGCTACGCGATGTTCGCCTGCCTGATCGCCGCGCTCATAGCTCGCCACGGCACGACGTCTCCGCGGCTGCGGGCGTTCACGCTGGCGGTCATCGCGTTGTGCGCCCTCGGCATCGTCCTGACCCTGACACGAACCGCCTGGCTCGGGGCGATCCTCGGCGCCTTCGCCGCGCTGGCGCTCACGCCGTCGCTGCGACGGTACCTCCCGGCCGCTGCGGCCGCCGCGGTCGTCGTCGTTCTCGGGGCGTTCGCGCTGATCCCGGGACTCTCAGCTGCGGCGGGTGAACGCGCGGGCAACCAGGAGACGCTGTGGGACCGGCAGAACCTCAACACCGCGGCGGTGAACATGGTGCTCGACCAGCCGCTCATCGGTCATGGGTGGAATCGCTTCTCCGCTGTCGCGAACGACTACTTCTGGCAGGCCGAGAGTTTCCCGCTCAGCGTCGCCCGCGCGCAAACGGGCGTGCACAACCTGCTGCTCGCAAAGGCGTCCGAGCTCGGCTTGATCGGTGCGGCGCTGTGGCTCTTGGCCATCATTCTCGCGCTGCGTGAAGGACTCACGGGCCCCGCGCCCGGGGACCTGGGTCAGTGGCGCGCGGGACTCCTTGCCCTGTCCGTGTTCTACGGCGTGCTCGTGATGGTGACGCCCGCCGCCCACCCGTTCGAGTTGCTGGTGCTGCTGTTGTGGGCGGGTGTCGCTGCCGGGCCGGCCGCGCTCGACGCCGGAAGATCGCGCTGAGGGGCGGCGTTGATCACACGACAGGAGTATGCGTCCGCGCCGAACGCCACCCTCGCCATGACCCCCGCGCTCGCCCCCCGGTCGGCGACCCTTGCTGCCGCCGCTGTGGCACTCGCCGTCTCCGTGGGCCTGCTCGCGATGGCGGCGGCCGGCGCCATCGCCCCCCGGCACTTCCTCATCACCTGCGGTGTGGCGGGCGCAGCCGGGTTCATCGCCATCGCAACCGGGACTCGGCCAGCGTGGTTGATCAGCGCGGGCGTCGTCTTGTCCACGGTCGCAGGGCACTGGGAGCTCGTCGGCCTGCCGCCGCTGGTGACGCCCGAGCGGATTCTGCTCGTCGGCGGCGTGCTGGCGACACTCCTGCGGGTCCCTGCGGTCCGCGACGTCCCACACCTGCGTCTCCGCCCGTCGCACTGGGCACTCATGGTCTTCGCCGCGTTCGCTGCGGCCTCGGCGCTCGCCGCCGGGGCGCTCGGGGACCCGATTGAGCAGCTCGACCGCATCGGGCTCCCAGCGTTCGCGTGCTTCCTTGCTGCACCAGTCGCGTTTGCGACCGTGCAGGACAGGAAGATCCTGCTCGGCTGCCTCACGGCGCTCGGCGCCTACCTCGGAGTCCTCGCGGTCGTCGAGATCATCGCCTCGGGGCTGGTCTTTCCGGCCTACATCGCGGATCCTGGCGTCTCCCGCCATCTTGGCCGCGCGCGCGGGCCGTTTCTTGAGAGCGAGGTCAACGGGTTCGCCATGTTCGCGTGTCTCGTGGCCGCCATGCTGCTGCGCCGTGGCACGGTGGTGGGTTGGCAGCGGCGGGCGGCCGAGATCGTGGTCACGCTGTGTGTCGTGGGGATCGTGCTGACGCTCACGCGTGCAGCGTGGGCCGGCGCCGCGGCGGGCGCGGTCGCGGCCGCGGCGGCATCCCCGCAGCTTCGGCGGGTCGCCCTGCCGCTCGCGGCGGCGGCGCTCGTGGTCGTGATCGCGGTGTTCGCGGTGATCCCGACCCTGACCGATCGTGCGAGCGAACGCGCGACGAACCAGGAAACCGTCTGGGACCGGCAGAACCTCAATCGCGCGGCCGTGAACATGTTCCTCGACGCACCCTTGACGGGGAAGGGCTGGAACAGCTTCCAGACCGTCGGCGACGACTACTTCTGGCTGGCGGACACGTATCCGCTGAACACCGTGCGGGCGAGGACCGGGATGCACAACCTCGTCCTCGCGCGGCTGGCCGAGGTCGGGCTGATCGGTGCCGGGCTGTGGCTGCTGGCGAGCGCCCTCGCGCTGCTCGACGGCCTGCTGGGGCCGCCGCGAGGTAGCGATCTCGATGCCTGGCGTGTCGGGCTGCTTGCCCTCGTCACGTGCCACGTGGTGCTCATCATGGTCACCCCGGCTGCGCATCCCTTTCAGTTCGTCCTTCTCTTCACCTGGGCGGGCATCGCGGCCGGGCCGAAAGTGCTCGCCGGCCTGCCGGCACGTACCGGGGAGGCTGCGGCATGACCGGGCTCGCGTTCGCCTGTGCCGGGGAGCCGCGCGCCGACTGGGTGGCGCGGGTCGAACGGCTCGCCTGGTCGCTCCGTGCCCTGGGAGGGAGCGCCGCCGACGCGCCCTTTCACGCCTGCTTCGCCGGCCGGGTACCCGGCGAGCTGCTGGAGCCGCTGCAGGCACTGGACGTCACGGTCCACGAAGTGGAGCCGTTTGACGCACGCCTCTCGTACGCCAACAAGCTGAGGATCCTCGAACTCGGGTCCGCCTTTGACGCCGGCGTGGACGCCGTCGTGATGATCGATTGCGACGTCGTGGTCGCGGGCGATCCCGCGCCGCATCTCCCGATCGCATCGCCGGGAGCCAAGCCCGCGGACATGGATCCGCTCGGGCCGGCGGACTGGGGGGCACTGTGCTCCGCGCTCGGCATGCCCCTGCCGCCGCGCGATGTGCTCGCGTCCTCCACGGGGAGGCCGATGCACCGGTACTACAACTCGGGGGTGGTGGTCGTCCCGTGCGACCGTCTTGCCGCGATGCAGGACGCGTGGGCCCGCTGGCTCTACCGCGTCGTCGACATGTTGGCGCAAGATGACCGCCTGGTGCCGCGCGCCCGGCGCATCTTCGCCGACCAGTACGCGTTGATGGCCGCCATGGCCGAGCTGGGCGGCGAACCGCTGGGGGTTGCAGCGAACTGTCCGACGCATCTACCACTGCACGCACGAGCCGTTGGGGCCGGCGAGCCGGCGCTCCTGCATTATCACGCGCGCGCGTGGCCGTCGGGGCTGCTGCAGCGGCCCGTGGCGCCGGCCGCACGACCCGCCGCGGCCCGGTTCAACACCGCGTGGGCGCGCGCGCGTGACTTGCCGTACGCGGGCCTGCAGGATCCGCCGCTCCGCGACCGTGTCGAGGGCGCGCGCGCCCGTGTCGAGGATGCCGTGCGTTCGTCACGGGCGTTCACCCGGGCACGTGCCGCCGTCGCTGGGTCGCGCGCCGATCGCGTCGCCTGATGGGAACAGGTGCGGTGGACCCGAAGGCGAGCCGCGGCTCCTACAGCGAGGGTGTCGGGTTCGAAGCCATCGCGTTCGTGCTGGTGACGGCGGTCGGACTGGGTTCGAGCATCGCGATCGCGCGCCTCTTCGGCGTCGAGGTCCTCGGTGAGTATGCACTCGCGTTCGCGCCGTACTACATCCTCAACAACCTGTCAAGCGTACGGGAGCAGGCGGCGTTCGCGCGGCGCATCGCGGTCCTCCCCGCGCGAGATCCGCAGATCACCGGCCTCTGGGCGGCGATGTTCGGTTTCTCCACCGCGCTCACCGCAGGCATGGGCGCGCTCGTCCTGCTGGTGACGTGGCTCATCTTCTCCGGACCGATGGGGCGGCCGGAGTTGTTCGGGCTGGCAGTGATCCCGATCGTGTTCAGCCTGTTGGTCTTCAATCCGAGCTGGAACCTCGACCGCGTCTTCACGACCTTCCGGGCGGGCCCGATTCTGCTGCGGATGCGGGTCACTCAGGCATTGCTCACGGCGAGCATGATGATCATCGCCGGGATCGCCTGGGGGACCACGCTGTCCCTCGTGCTCGCCGAAACGCTCTCGTGGATCCCGTTGCTGGCGTGGCGCATTGTTGCGGTGCGGCGCTACATGCGGCTCGTCGTCCCCGTCTCGGTGCTGCGCGAAGGAGCGAGCAGCCTTCGCGAGATCGTGTCCTTCGGCCTGAAGCTGACCCCGGGCACCCTCGCCGAGGCCGCACTGAACCAGGCCGGGACCTGGATCATCGGCCTGTTCTCACCCCTCGCCGCCCTCGGCGCGTATTCGCGGGCGTGGCAGCTCGTGCGGCGGGTGATGGAACTCCGGGCCCGGATCTCCGAGATGCTGTTCCCGACGCTTATCGAGCGCCGCGATGCAGGCGATCTCGCGGGAGCTGACCGAGCGCTGGCGGACACGATGCGCTACGTCCTGACGGGCCTGACCCTGATCGCCGCAGCGGGAGGCGGTGCCGCCGTCGGCGTGATGGAAGTGTTCGGCGAGGGATTCGTGGTGGCATCCGATGCGCTGGTCTTCCTCCTCCTCGTCCCGCCGCTGGCGATCTGCTCGTTCGTGCAGTTCCAATCGATGTGGGCGCTGAACCGCCCGACCGCGAGCTCGGTGATCTCGCTGGTCCGCGCCGGCGTGGGGCTCCCGCTCATGGCGGTGCTGACGTGGCAGATGGGCATTGCCGGGTGTGCGCTCGGCCAGGTCATCGCATACGCAGCCGGCCTCATCGTGATCACGGCGGTGACGGCCCGCTCGATGACCTCGCCGCTGCAGGTGCTCTTCACCGTGCGGCAGGCCGTCGCGATCCCGCTTGCGTACGGTGCCGGGTTCGTGGTCTCCCGGCTCGTCGACGATCAGCTCGACGCGCTGCTGATGCTCCCCGTCTCGCTCGTGGCCGGTGCCGCCGCCTACTCCGTCGTCGCTGTCGTCGTCGGCGGTCGCAGCCCACGGGACCGTGACCGGGTGCGGCGGCTGCGCGCTCGCCTGGCACGCTGATCAGCAGGCGCGCGTCTGGAGCTTCAGCGTCTGCAAGCGGTCGAACGGAAAGGCCTGTGCGACCTCGGCCGGCGAGCTGCCGTCGAGCAGGTCCTCGTACGGGTCACCGTCGTACTGCGACGGGTCCTCAGCCCAGAACGCGACGGCTCCGCCGCGGTTGGTGACGACGACGCCGTACCGCTGGGCGGCCCGCGCCATGATCTTCGTCATCTCTGGCACGTCGAGCGCATCGACATCGAGGTCCGGGTCGAGGCGGAACCGCGCGCCCTCCGGGATCGCGTCCGGCTCTTCGGTCGCGCCGTCGGTCCCGTTCGCAGGCGCCGCGCAGACATCCTTGCGGGCCTCCGGGATCGCCAGAGCCAGGACGTGGTCAATGCGTCCGCGTCGTAGCTCGTCGATCGTCATGACACCGGTGGCGCCGCCGAGGTTCGTCGCGTTGAATCCCCAGAACGGCTTTTCGATCTCGGGCTCGGTGCGCATCCGGTAGTAGCCCGGGTTCTTGGACACGTCGGCCATCCGCCCGCCCCAGCCGGCGCGCAGCCCGCCGTTCTCGCGGCGGAAGCGCCAGAACTCCCAGATGGTGTCCGTGGACTCCTGGTAGATGAGCAGCGCCCGATCGGTGCCGTCCGCGGCTTTCGCATCATCCGGGACCGGGACGGCGTCGAATGCGCGCTGCAACGCGGGTGCGCGGCGGTCGAGCTCGACGCGGACGCGGGCCTGATCGGGCCCGACGCGGTAGATCGGGATGCTGAACGTCTCGATGGCCACGGTGGTGCCGTCGATATCGACCATGCGCTGCAGTCGGTCGATGTACCGGGCGGAGCGCGGGTCCAGCGCCGCTTCGTTGGCGATCGGCGTGTTCCACGGAGAATCCGGCGCGTAGAACTCGGGGCGCGCGGTGCTCTCAGACGGGGTGGTCGCCTTTGGGGTCGGCGCGTCCTGGCGCGTGTCTGTGCGGGTCACCGTCTCGGTCACCGTGACCTGCTCCGGGTCGTCACCGCATCCTCCTGCGAGGACCGCCGCGGCACAGACCGCGCCGACCATGCTCCCTGCCTTCCGCACGGCGCCGGATGCTACGGCGTGGGAGGGAGGAGGTTGTGAACGCGGTGTTCAGCGGCTGCGCCGGCGCGTCTGTCGCCGCTGCTTGGTCTGTTTCGTCTTGCCCCGTCGACTGCTGGCGCGCAGGGCGTCGCCGGTGCGTGCGCCGTCGGTGAGTCGCAGCGGCAGGGTCTGGACGTGCTCCCATGGGAACGCCTCCGCGACCTGGCCGGGGCGCAGCCCCCCGAGGAGCGGAACGTATGGATCGCTGGCCGAACCGAAACGGGTCACGTCCTCGCCGTAGAAGGCGACGGCGCCCGCGGTGTTGTTGACGATCATTCCGTGCCGTTGTGCCGCCCGCGCGAGCATGCGGGTCATCGGGGGCAGGTCGAGCCGATCCAGATCGAGGTCGGGGTCGAGCCGGAACCTCGCGCCCTCTGGGATCGCTTGCCCTCCGGTGATCTTGCCGTCCGTCCCGCCGGCCGGCAGCGACCACACGCCCTGGCGTGCCTCGGGGATGGCAATCGCGAGGGCGTGGTCGATCCGCCCGCTCTGCCATTCGGGAATCGTCACCACGCCACCGAGGAGATTGAGGTGGGTGGCGTTCGCGCCGAAGTGCCATTTCTCCATGACCTCACCGGTGCCCGGGTCGGTCAGGTTGCGGAACCACCCAGGTGTCTCGGACACGCCGACCACCCGACCGCCCCATCCGGCGTGAAAGCCGTCGTCCTCCTTGCGCAGGCGCCAGAACTCCCACATCGTGTCCGTGCTCTCCTGGTACACGACGGCTGCGGCGTCGGTGCCCGCGGACCCGCGCGCACCGGGAGGAAGCGGCACGCTGCTCATGATTTCCTGCATGCGCTGCGCCGTCTGCTGGTCGATCGCGACCCGCACCCGCGGCTGAGATGCGCCGACACGGTAGATGGGCACGGTGAAACGCCGGATGTTCACGGTGGTTCGGTATGCCCGTACCTGACGGTGCAGTTCGGCGGCGTACGCCGCGGAGTCGCGGTCGAGCGCCGTGAGGTGGTCGACCCGTTCATTGAAGACGGCGCCGGGGCCGAAGAACTCGGGGGCGGCGGCGGCGGGCGCCACGGGCGCAGCGGTGAGTGCTGCGGCGGCGCAGGCGAGTGCCGTCGCGCAGGCGGGGAAGCGTGGCATGCCAACGTGGTCGTCCGCGGCACCCGGACGGTTGACCGTGCCGACGCAAACTGGACGACCGGCGCGCGCCGCCCTCGCAAGTTCTGGCCCCTCAGCCACGTTCTTGAGCGATGGCGACCGCAGTGACCCTCGAGCCCGCCCCGCGGATCCCCGCGGGCACCGCGTCGGAACGGTCGGCGCAACTGGACATCCTGAAGGGCCTGGCGATCCTCGGGGTCATCGCTCAGCACGCGATCACGAAGGATGGGCTCGCGTCGCTGTGGGGATCGTTCTGGGTGCGTCAGGCCGTCACGGTGTTCCTCGTCCTGATGGGCCTGAACGCCGCCCGGTCGCTGCGACGGCGGGCCGATGCGCCGCTGCGCGAACTGGTGGGCTCCGACTACTGGCGCGGGCGGTTCTGGCGGCTCGGCGTCCCGATCCTCGCGTTCGCCGTGCTGTCCACGGCGGTGGGCGCCGCGCTCGGGAAGCTGGAACTCGGCCCGACGGTGCTCGCCGGCCGGCTCCCGTTCCCGGGGCCCGGGAGCTACTTCGTCACGCTCGTGGTGACATTCGCGATCGTGTTCCCGTTCCTGTTCGCCGTCTATCGCGCCTACCCGCGCGCCACGGTGATCGCATGCTTCGCAATCTCGGTCGCGTTTGAACTCGCCGCCGGTCAGGTCGACGCGTGGCGTGACCAGCAGTACCCGTACCTGTACGTCGCGAACATCCTGCACTACCTTGCCGCGATCGCCGTGGGCATGTGGCTGGCCGACGATCAGCGGCCGCGCGCGAGGCGCAATCGGTGGATCTGGGCGGGCGTACCGGTCAGCGTCGCGTGGCTGGCATGGCTCGAGGCTGCCGACCCGGACATCACGCGTCTGCAGCCCTCCTTCCTGGCCACCGCAGTGCCGAGTGCCTTCTGGGCAGGCGCGATCGTGATGGTCTTCCTCGCGATCCCGCTTGGGGCCCGCGTGCGCACCGCGCTGCGCCCGCTGATGGTCGTCGGGCAGGCCTCCTTTCACGTCTTCCTCATGCAGATGCTGGTCTTCCGGCTGATCGACGGCACCGGGTTCGGGGTGTTTCTTCTTGCGACCGTCGTGTCGTGCGCCGCCGGAGTGGTGTTCTGGAAGGTCCTGCCGACAGGCCCGCGCACGCGACCGCACGCCACCGCCTAGCGTGCCGGTGGCGGGCCTACTGCTCGGCGGGCGCGGGTACCCCGCCGGGTGTGGGCAGCCGGAGTGAGCGGCGGCGTTCCAGCCCGATCACGCCGAGTCCGACCGCGACCGGGACCCCGACGAGGGCCCACGGTGGCACCGCAACCCCGGCTTTCGTGAGCACGCCGATACCGGCGGCCATCAGCACGCACCCGAGTGTGGGGCGCAGGGCGCGCGCGGGAACTCTCGTGATGAGGTGGGTACCGAGCCACACGCCCGGGATGGAGCCCAGCAGGATGTTGGTCATCAGGACGAGGTCGACGTTCCCGGCGGCGAAGTGGGCGAGTCCCGCGACCCAGAGGAGGATCGCGGCATGGAAGACGTCGGTCCCGACGACGCGGTGCGGCGTGAGTTGGAAGACGAGGATGAGCGCGAGCCCGATGAGGGCTCCGCTGCCGACGGAGGTCAGGCCGAGGACCAGCCCGAGGACGAAGCCGATGACGATGGCCTGCGCCTTCCGGCGCCGCGTCATCTCGACAGTCTCCTGCTCTCGCGCGATCGCTGACGGCATGAACAGGGCGCGGCCGAGCGTTGCGACGGCGGTGACGAGGAGCGCGACTGCGACGAAGACGAGGAGGACGTCGTCGAAGTTGTCACCGTACACGTGGTGCAGGCGCTCGATGAGCCAGACGCCGACCAGGGATCCCGGAACCGAGCCGGCGGCCATCCACCAGCACAGGCCGAGGTCGACCGTCTTGCGGCGTAGGTGCTGCCAGCCGCCGAACGTCTTGGTGACAGCCCCGTACGCGAGATCCGTGCCGATCGCGGTGACCGGCGGAGTCCCGACGAAGAGCAGGAGGAGCGGCGTCATCAGCGACCCGCCTCCGATCCCCGTGAGGCCGATGAGGATGCCGACGCCGAGTCCGAACAGGATGATCACGGGGGTCCATGGCCGACCAAACGAATCGGCGACGTCGGGTCTTGCGCATGGCGGGGTGCCGCCACGCGATGTTCACACGGTGGCGATCGGCCCGAGCCGCGGCTCCGAGCCGCCCGTGTCGAAGGCGAGGAACTCGGCGAACTTGGGATGGTCTGGCCCGTGGAAGTCGGCGGAGCCGGTCGTGAGCAGCTCCAGCTCGTCCGCGAGGGCAACAAGGCGCGCGGTCTGCTCGGGGGTGTGGGTCGCGTAGAAGGCCTCGACGCCATCAAGCCCCGCGGCCGCGAACCGCCGCAGGCACGCCTCGACGTCCTCGTCGTCGGCGATGTCCCAGTACGGGTGTGCCCACACGGCGACGCCGCCCGGCGGCATGGATCACGTTGATGGCCCGCTCGACGGTGGGCGTCGTCCGTCCGCGGAATCCGGGTGTCCCTGGGATGAGATACTTGACCAGGAACTGAGTGCTGTTCGCCAGCGACTCCGCGGCGAGCCGATCGGCGTTCGCTGGATGGTCGAACACGGCCGTTGCGAGGTGGGGGCGGCCCGGGGCGTCACGCCCGGCGAGGACGGACTCGTCGATCTCCCAGCCGAGTTCTCGCACCGCATCCGCCATGCGCCCGATGCGCCCGATGCGGTCGGCGCGGAACTCGAGGAGCGCCTCCGCCAGTCCCGCGTCGTCCGGATCGAAGGCGTAGCCGAGGATGTGCAGATCTTCGCCGGCTGGGTCGACCGACGACAGCTCGACGGCGGGAACGACTCGCACGCCGTGGCTGACACCTGCCGCCATCGCGGCGCTGACGCCGTCGACCGTGTCGTGGTCGGAGAGGGCGAGCAGCTGGACGCCGGCGGCCGCAGCACGGGCGACGACCTCCTCCGGCGGCAGTGCCCCGTCGGAGTACGTCGAATGGGACTGAAGGTCGAAGCGCAGGGGGAGTCATGGCGCGACAGGGTAGAGCCGGTGGCAACCGGGTTCGCGGTGGTGTTGCGATCGTGTGATCGCCCCTTGTGGGAGTGGGTTTCCGCGTTCAGCATCCCGTCGATGTCCGCACTGACGTACCGGGCTCGGCGCCTCTGGTTCCGCGCTACCAACGCTCCTCGGGCTCGCAAGCTCGTCATGCGGGTGTCGCCGAGTGCCCGCCGCCACGCGCAGGTCGGTCCGCCGCAGGCCTGGAAGGCCAAGCGCGACTTCCAGATCGCCTTTCTCAAGCAGCGTGGGCTTCTGCCCGAGCATCGGCTGCTCGACTTTGGCTGCGGCACGCTTCGCGGCGGCATCCCGCTCATCGCCTATCTCGAGCCGGGAAACTACGTTGGCCTGGACGCTCGCGAGGAGGTGCTCCCGGAGGCCCGGGAGGAGCTCCGCGCCGCCGGCATGGAGGAGCGGCGTCCTCTGCTGCTCGTCAGTGAACACCCGGACGAGGCGCCGTTCCCGGCCGGGATGCGTTTTGATCGGATCTGGGCGTTCAGCGTGCTGATCCACCTGAGTGACGACATCCTCGAGCGGGCGTTGCGGATGATCGCGGAGCGCCTCACCCCGGACGGTGAGTTCTACGCGAATGTGAACATCGGCCAGCGACCCGAGCTGACGTGGGAGCGCTTCCCGGTGGTCACCCGTCCGCTGTCGTTCTATCGCGGCGCTGCGGCGCGCCATGGGTTGAGCGTCGACACGGTCGGCACCCTCGCGACCCTCGGTGAGCGCAGTGGTGCGGGCGGCGAGCAGGTCATGCTCTGCTTCACCCGCGCGAGCGAGGTCGCCGTGAGCGCCGGCGCCGGCGGCGCGGATGCCGGTGCCAGCGACTGAACGGAGCCGACCGCTCAGCTCTCGTCGATCGGCGTCGCATCCAGCGAGCGCCACAGGTACCGGCAGGCCAGCGTGCGGTGCGGGCGCCACGGCTCGGCCATCTCGGTGAGCTCGGCGCGCAGCGGCGCGTCCTGCAGGCCGTAGGCGAGCTGCACGGCCCGGCGCACGCCCAGGTCACCCCACGCCAGGACGTCCGGGCGGCGCAGGTGGAACATGAGGTACATGTGCGCGCTCCACTCGCCGATGCCCTTCACGGTGATGAGCTCGGTGATGATCTCGTCGTCGGGCAGCTCGGCGATCCTGTCCAGTTCGAGCGTGCCGTCCTGCACGTGCTCGGCCAGTGAGCGCAGGAAGGACACCTTCATCCGTGAGAGCCCCGCGGCGGCGCGCAGCTCCTCGGGGTCGTCGGCGAGGACCTGCTCGGGCGTGGGCGTGCGCCCGTCGAAACGTGCCGTCAGGCGCAGGTAGATCGCCCGGGCGGCCTTCGTCGAGAGCTGCTGGCCGACGATGGAGCGCACGAGCGCGCCGTAGTGATCGTCGGGCCGGCCCCGCGATTCTGCCTCATCCTCGTCCGTAGGCAGCGCGCCGACGCGGTCGATGAGCGCGTCGAGCACCGGATCGGCCGCCCGGAGGTGGGCGACCCCGTCGTCGGTGGCGGGCACTAGGACTGCGCGCTCGGCTCGACCGACACGGCCTCGCCGTCCAGCGCGTTCAGCGCACGTTCGACCGACGCCGCGATGCACGTGAACGTCGGTGTGTCCTGCTTCGTGAACGCCGACGCCTCGGTGGTGCGCAGCCGCTGCACGAGATCGAGGAAGTCCGCGGGGTTGTCGGTCTCGAACGCCACGACGAACTCCTGGTCGTCCAGGCCGAACGAGTACGACGTGTTCAGGTCGATGTCCGGGTACTCGCGCCCGACGGTGATGTGCTCCTGCATGATCCGCCAGCGCTCCTTGGCGTCCAGCGCGTACCACTCGCGGTTCTTGATGAACGGGTAGACGAAGAGGTACTTCGAGTGCGCCTCGTGGACCTGCAGGCGCGTCTCGTCGGAGTACTCCGACTCCTTCGTCAGCGCGAGGTACGAGTACGGGATCTGGGCCCACTTCATGAGCCCGGACTGGGCCAGGACGACGTGGAACTCGTGGATGCGCTCGAGGTTCTCGGCCTGGCTGAGCAGCATCATGTCCGTGTCGCCGCGTGTGCCCACGGTGGAGAACGCGCGCAGCAGATGACCGTCGGCGAAGTCGCTGCACGCGGCGGCGAACTCGAGCTTGTGCTCGGCCCGTTCCTCAGCGTCGAGTCGGCGCCAGGCCGGGTCGAGCTTCAGGAACGTGTACTTCACGAAGTGACGGCGAGGCATGCCGTGCAGTCTAAGCGCCTGTCCGCCCACTAGGATGGCGCGCATGCGCATCGCGCTGGTGTCCCCGTACTCGTGGACGTATCCCGGGGGCGTGACGCGGCACATCGAGGCGCTCGCCGATGAGCTCCTCGCTGCCGGACATGACGTCCGGGTGCTCGCGCCGGTCGACCCCGACGACGCCCTCTCCGCCCGGCTGCACCGCGGCGCGCGGCCGCAGGCCCGTGCCCTGCCGGAGTACCTCGTGCCCCTGGGGCGCACCGTCGGCCTGCCGTTCAACGGCGCCGTCAGCACGCTGGCGCTGCACCCGCACTCGGTCAGCACGTTCCGCACCGAGATCGCGAAGTTCGCGCCCGACGTCATCCACGTGCACGAGCCGATGGCTCCGACACCGGGCTGGGAGGCGTGCAGCGCATCGCCCGCGATCCCGGTCGTCGGCACGTTCCACGCGTACGCGACGAGCCCGATCACGAACAACCTCGGCAACCTCGCGGGGGCCTGGCGGCGCTTCAATCGCCTGCATGCCCGCATCGCGGTCTCCGAGGCTGCGGCGTGGACCGGCCGCCGCTTCTTCGGCGGCCACTACCGCATCATCCCCAACGGCGTGCACGTCGATCCCGCGCTCGCGCCCAAGGCGCCGCGTCTGGAGGGCGACCCGCTGAAGATCGCGTTCGTCGGCCAGGCCGTGGAGCGCAAGGGCCTCGAGGTCCTGCTGCCGGCGTTCGAGGCGCTGCGTGACCACGTCCCGGTCCAGCTCACGATCGTCGGCGCCTCGGCCCGCGACATCGAGCCGCTGCTGCTCGACCCGCGCGGCGTCACCGCGCTCGGGAAGGTCGATGACGCCGCGAAGACGGCGATCCTGCGCGGCGCTGACGTCCTGTGCGCGCCCGCCCTCGGCGGCGAGTCCTTCGGCATGGTCCTGACGGAGGCCTTTGCGGCGGGCACACCGGTCGTCGCCTCCGACATCGCCGGCTACCGCGACGTCGTCCGCGACGGCGCCGACGGTGTACTCGTGCCTCGCGCCGATCCGACGGCGCTCGCCACGACGCTGCGTGAGCTCGCTCTCGACCCGTCCCGTACGGCGGCCATGGGCAGCGAGGCCGCGCGGTCCGCGCAACGCTTCGCCTGGCCGCACGTCACCGAGGAGGTCCTCGGCGTGTACGAGGACGCCCAGTCTGTCGCGCAGCCGGCCACCCCGGCCCGGCGGTTCGCCGTCCGGCACGGCCTCGCCACCGCCGACGGCCTCCCGATGGAGCGGCCGCGCCGCCTGCCGCGCCCCGAGCCGGCCCGACCTTCGGCCACCGGCTTCAAGCACCCGGCCGTCGCCTTCCTGCGCCGCGCGGCGCTCGGCCTGGCCGGGCTGGCGACCATTGCCCTCGCCCTGCTCGCGCTGCAGCGCATCGGCGTGGACCGGGTCGTGACGTCGCTCGTCCACTCGTCCCCGGCGTGGGTCGTCGCGGGCCTCGGCGTGATGTGCGCGTCGATGGTCCTGCGCGCCGGCGCCTGGCGGGCGATCCTGCGCGCGGGCCTGCCCGACGCGGTCATCGACTTCGGCGTCGCCCTGCGCGCGACGTCCATCGGCGTGCTGATGAGCGCAACACTGCCGGCCCGTCTCGGCGAGCCGTCGCGCGCGCTCATCGTCGCGCGGCGCGTCGGCCGGCCTCGGACGACGCTGCCGGTGGTCGTCGGCACGATCGTCTCGCAGACGCTGCTCAACGCCCTCGCGCTGGTGATCCTGGGCGCGATCATGTTCTCGACGGTCGACGTCTTCACGCGGTCCGGCCCGCTCGTCCTCGCCGCAGTCGCTCCGGTGATCCTCGTGCTCGCCGTCGTCCTCGCCCCGGTGCTCGCCGGCCGCGGACAGGGCGAGTCCCGGCTCGCCGCGTTCTCGCGTAAGGCGCGCAGCGCTGCGCTGCGCGCACGGTCGGGCCTGGCGGTCTTCCGCTCGCCCCGTCTCGGCACCGAGGCGACCGTGCTCCAGCTCTCGGCGTGGGCGTTGCAGGCGCTCTCCTGCTACCTCCTGCTCGTTGCTCTGGGTATCGACGACCGCGCGGGCTTCGGCGCGGCCGCGGCCGTGCTGTTCGCCGTGAACGTCACGGCGGTCCTCCCGCTCACCCCGTCGAACATCGGCACGTTCCAGCTCGCCTGTGCCGCAGTGCTCGGCGCCTACGGGGTCAGCTACGCCGACGGGATCGCCTACGGCGTGATCCTGCAGGCCGTCGAGGTCGCGACCGCCTTCATCATGGGCGCCCCCGCGCTGGTGCGCGAGGGCGTGACGTGGCGCGACGTCCGGGTCCGGGCGCTGCACACCTCGCCCGTGGAACTGCCGCCGCTGCCGGCGCCCGCCGGTGCGACGGCGGACGCCTGACGCGTGGCCCAGCGCGATCAGTTCCGGCGAGCCGGAACCGGTTCGTCGCGGTGGACGAACACGGTGTTGAGCCTGCCGCGGACTTCGGGCACAACTTCGTTGCTCTCTGCGAGATAGCTGTACGGCAGGTACTCGAGACGCTCCAAGAGTTCCCGTACGTCGGGCCGCGGCGTTTCAATCAGCAGCAGCGGCTTGGACCGCTGGATGGTGTCGCTCAGGCCGAGCAGCGCGTCGTGCTCCGCACCCTGGACGTCGAGCTTGACGAAGGCGGGGTCGAGTTTCAGGACATCCAGACGCCGCACCGGGACCTCATGCGAGACGATCTCGAACTCGTCCCCGTCCATGGCCTCGCCCAGCCGCTCGCGCAGGCTCGGGCTCTCGGTGATCTCCTCGATGAACATCGAGGCCTCAGTGCTCATGGGCACGCCGCGGAACACCGGGACAAACAGCGTGAGCGTGGTGTCGGCGGCGCCGGCGCCCCAGAGCCGGTACTCGAACGGCTTGGCGAGGCGGCTGGCGAACCGCAGATCTGGCTCGTGGAAGGGGTTCGGCTCGATGGAGACGATGCGGCTACGGCCGTTGTACGTCCGGAACGACAGCGCGGACATCCCGGCGTTCGCACCGACGTCGAGAAACGGGCGGGTCTCGTGGGAAAGCAGGCCAAAGACCCCGTAGTCGGGGTCGTGAGGCCTACCCAGCCAGAAGCGCCCGACTGCGTAGGGGCGCCGCGCGGCGTCATACAGCCCGGGGTATCGGGTCAGCAGGACCTTCGAGCGGTCCCGCACGGTGCTGAGTCTCGTGGTTGCCATGGTCACAGCTTCGGAGGACCGCTCTTGAGCTTCGGCTTGCAGGTGAAGTACTTGCGTGAGCCCCGCAGGACCTTCCCGCTCCTCGTCTTCGCCGTGATGGAGACCGTGAAGCGGTTGCCGGGCAGGCCACGGAGATCGACGGTGGAGATCCTGCGCGTGCGACCTCCGACGCGTGCGCGCAGCACCTTGACGGTCTTCCCGTTGAGTCGTACCGTCGCCGCCACGATGGGGTCGGCCTTGCGGTCACGCAGGGTGATCCGGAAGAGGCGTCGGCTGGCGCACGAGCGGGTCGGCAGGATGACGTTGGTCGCGGCCGCGCCTGATCCTGCGGCCGGTGTGGCGGTGGGGGTTGCGCCAGATGCGAGCGACGCAAGGCACCGGGGGTCGTCCCCGCACGTCGTGGTGTTCGCGGGGGTGATGGTGATGGTCATGACCCCGGTGTTGTCCGCAAGATTCGAGTCCGTGTAGCGGAATGAGGCGGGCAAGTTGGCCCCCTCGATCCGGTAGCTGTAGGTGTGATCCGGCCGGGGGGCCGTGCCCTTGTCATACGACGGCCTGCGGCTGAACCCGAGGCCGGTGTCGATCTCGAAGGCAGCCAGCGTGCCCGGAGAGGCGGCGCAGATCTTCGCGTATCCCTTCTTCTTGTTCTTGTCTTCGATCGGATAGGCGAACACGTACTCAGGGTCCTGGCCGGCGGGGCTGTCGGGTCGACCCGGCGAAGGGTCGAGCGGTGCGGGCTTCGGAGTACCACACAACGTGTAGGGGTCGGGAGCCGGCGCGGTCATCAGGCTCTTGAGATGGCGGGAGAACGTCCCGCGCGCGGTGACGATGTAGAAGCCGCCCGGCGCGAGGGGCTGAGTCGTCTGGACCGGTCCCGCGAATCCGCGGAACGCCCGCGTGTCGTAGGTGTCGAGCAGCAGGACCTCCGGCGTGGTCAGGACGGCCTGGCCGGTTGCGGGGAACACGCCGGCGAGCATGAGCGCCGCCGCTGCTGCGCCGAGCGCGCGGGAGAAGGACAAGTCACATACCTCTGGATCGATCCACGGACGTGCTGGCGCGTCGTGCGCAGCAACGATTCAACGGGTCCAAGGGTGCTGTTCTTGCGATGCTCGGGGTGGTCAGGCTCCCGTCAGCCGCGCGCCGCGGAGATCTTCTCGAGCAGCCCGCCCGGGGTGTCGCCCGGATCCACCCGCACGCGCGGCAGCTCAAGGCGCGGGGTGCCCGGCCCGGCCCAACCCGGATCAACGGTCGTCGCGGTGGTGTAGCCGGCAGCCTTCACGGCGGCGATGACGCCCGCGTCGTACTTCCCGGCGGGGTAGCAGAACGCCAGCACCGCCTGGTCGAACCGCTCGCGCAGCGCGGTGCGGACGTCGTCCAGTTCACGGGTGAGGCCATCGGCGCCGAGCGTGCGCAGGTCCGGGTGCGTGGCGGTGTGCGCGCCGAGCTCCCACCCGTCGCGCAGGAGCTTGCGGATCGAGGCCTCCGGGATGCTGTCGCCCACGTTGCGCAGCGTGAGGTAGAGGACACCCGGCCAGCCCAGCTTCTTCAGCACCGGGCCGGCGTTCGTGGACTGGCTGAGGTAGCCGTCGTCGAACGTCACGACGACGGGACGCTCGGGCAGCGGCGCGCCCTCGTCCCAACCGGCGGTCAGCTGCTCGAGCGTCACGGCCTCGTACCCGGCGTCCGCCAGCGCGCGCATCTGCGCAGCGAACCGGGCGGGCGGCACCCACAGCTCGGGGTACGTCTCGCCGGGCGGGCGCGGAGGCGATGACGTGGTACATGAGGATCGGCACCCGCGTGCGCCGCGCGGCCTCGCCGGTGCGGGCGCCCTTTGCGGCCGCGGCAGGCGTCGTCTCGGGTGGGGCGACGGCGACCTGCCGTGCGTCGGCGGGAGTGACGGCCGCCGCAGACGTCGCGGCGTTCGGCTCGGCGTCGGATGTGCCGCCGCAGCCGGCAACCGCGAGGGTGCACAGCAGGACGAGCAGCGCGGCAGGCAGACCGGGCATGACCATCGAGGGTAGGCGGCGCGGCGGCGCTACCGCGCGCGGAGCGTCGCGCGCATGCCCGCGCGGGCGTGCCCGTCGAGCGAGCACCACACCCTCCAGCGGCCCTGGCGCAGGTACAGGCGCGCCTCGGTCATCGCGCCGGGCGTCGTCACCGCGACCTTCTGGGTGGGCCCAGCCGGCCGGCCCCGGCGGTCGAGCCGGGCGGAAGCGCACGTCGTGGTCGTCCTCCCCGGCGTTGTGCAGTTGCAGCGACACTGGCCCCGCCGGCACGGTGGCACGGGACAGCACGACGCTCCACTCGCGGGCGTCGATGAACAGCGGCGCGGGGCCCGCCGCCGCACGCGACGGGGTCACCACGGCGGCCACGAGCACCGCGGCGAGCACCGCGAGGGCGATGCGGACGCGTGTCGTCACTTCACCACCCGCGGGCGGCCGAACTTCGCGGCGCCGGGGATGATCGCGGCCGCGTCGGCGCCCAGCCACTGCTCCAGCAGGGACGAGTACACCGCGCGGAAGTCCGACGTCGCGCGGAGGTTGCCCGCCGGGTCGAGCTTCGCCAGGCCGGGGAATTCGCCGATCATCCGCCCGCTCGCGCGCGTCCCCATGATGAAGCCGACACCCGCCGCGCCGTGGTCGGTGCCCATCGACCCGTTCTCCTCCACGCGACGGCCGAACTCCGACCACACGAGGGTGAGCACGCGGTCGGCGAGGCCGCGGGCCTCGAGGTCGCGCTGGAACGCCAGCAGGCTGTCGGCCAGGAGCTGCAGGTTCTTGCGCAGCTCGTCGGGCTGGCGCTCGTGGGTGTCGTACCCGCCTGGCCCGCGGACCGCGACCGCGCGCGTCGGTAGGCCGCCGGGCGAGCAGCCAGGCGAGGCCGGCGAGTTGGAGCGGGAAGCCGGCCTTCGCGCCGTTCGGATAGGGCACCGGCGGCACGGGTGGGTTCTTCGGGTCGACCTTGAACGGCGCCATCTGGTCGGTCAGTCGCGCGACGTTGCCGGCTGCGAGCCCGGCATGGCGGAGCGCCGGGTCGCTGGCGCCCGCGAACGCCGAGCCGAGTTCGTACACGGCGCGCTGCATCCGGGTGTTCACGGCGCCCCAGACCCCGCGCGCCGACAGGGCATAGTCGGCGCTGCCGCCCACGGCGGCCACGGGCACCTTCGCGCTGGCCAGGACGGGGGAGAGGCGACCGTCGAGCGACAGGCCCTGGACGGGGTTGTCGAGGCTCCCCGTGCTGTCGAGCCACCGGCCGAGCCACCCAGTGCGCTCACCCGCGTTCGTCGCCCCCACCTCCCAGAAGTGGCGGGACGTGAAGTGCGACTGATCGGGGCCGGTGTAGCCCACGGCCGGCAGGACGGTGAGCTTGCCTTCGCCGTGCAGCGTCGCCAGCGATCCGGCGCTCGGGTGCCACATCAGGCCGTCGTCTTCGGCGAACCGCGCGCCCGCGTCCCCGGGCAGCGCGAGCTTGGGGCGGCGGGCCCGGTAGAGCGGGTCGCCGACGGGGGCGAGCACGGACAGCCCGTCGATGCCGCCTTCGAGGAAGACGTTGACGATGACCGGCTGCGCCCCGCCGTCCGCCGCGTGGGCGACGCCGGCCTCCAGCGCGTCGAGCCCACCCAGCCGGCTGGCGGTGTACACCGAGAGCCCGAGCCCCGCGGACCGCAGGAGGAAGCTCCGCCGGTCCATCCCCGTGCCCGCGGGGAGCGGCATGCCGGGCTCGATCGAGGGCAGCCCGCGACCCGCCTCGGCCGCCGCGGCGTGCAGCAGTTCACTGCGCTTGAAGTTCTGGCAGGGGCTGTGGGCCATCAGCTCGTCTGGTAGTCGGGGGAGGTCGCGATCAGCTGGCGCAGCGCGTTCTGGCGGAGGACGAGATGGCTGCGCTTCTTGTCCCGCGGATTGCCGAGCTGCTCGCAGTCGGCGGCGAACGCGATGAGGTGCTGCCGCGTCTCCGGCGTGATGGCCGGGTCGCCCCAGAAGGAGAGGGCGCGGTTGACGCCCTCCTCGGGGGTCTCGCTGCCACCCACACTGGCGAGGTACGCGGCGGCATCGGTGAGCGTGAAGGGCATCAGTGCCGCGCCCGCGGCGTGCCAGCGTCCCCGCCACGTCGCGGTGTCGAGCCAGCGCTGGTCGTCCCAGCCGGCGACGTTCGGCGGGATGAAGAGCTGCTGCCCGGACATGGAGTTCACCCACACCCAGCTGTCGGTGTCGACGCCTCGGCCCAGCGCGCGCAACATGCCCGCCGTGTGTACCACCGGCGGCTTGACCATCCGTGGCCCCTCGTGGAGCGCCGGGTGCAGGAGGATCGCCTCCAGCACCGGCCGGATCTCGGTCCCGCTGTCGCGGTACAGCGCCGCGAGCGCCTGCTCAGTGCGGGCGTCCGGCGGGCTGGGGATGAAGTAGCTCCACAGCTTGCGCACGAAGAACCCGGGGTGCGCGCCGTGCTCGAGGCACAGTTCGACGGCGTCGCGCCAGTCGTACGTACCCGCTCGCCGGAAGATGCGCTTGCTGCCCGGGTCATGCAGCCGGCGATCGAAGCGGAAGTTCGTCGGCCCGGTGGCCTTCCAGTCCGCGCGCCAGCCGGTCAGCGCACGGGCCTGCTCGCGGACGTCCCGCTCGCTGTATGACGCGCGGGCGCCGAGCGTGAAGAGCTCCATGAGCTCGCGGGCGTAGTTTTCGTTCGGCGCCTGCGCGTTGTTCGCGGCGCCCGAGAGCCAGATGAGCATCGCGGGGTCCTTCGTCACCCGGACGGTCAGCTCGCGGAAGGTGCCCAGGCTGTGCTCGCGCAGGAGCTGGTTCTGGTCGAGCATGAGCTTCGCGGTCGGGACACCGCTGCGGCTCGTCGCAAACCAGTCGTGCCACACGAGCGTCATCCGCTCGATGAGGGGGGCGTCGGCTCGGACCATCCGGTCGAGCCACCACAGGTGGTCATGGCCCCAGGCGTGCTGCGGGACGAGGCCGCCGCCCTTGCCGTTCGTCGGTCCCGGCCCGGTCAGCCCCTGGCTGGGTGGGTGCAGGAGGCGGTCGACGGCGGCGCGCAGGCCGAGGCCCGCGAACTCGTCGGCCTGCCCCGGGCGTGGCCCGAACCCAGCGCGCCACAGCAGCCGCTCGGCCTGCGCGCGGCCGAACGGCCCCGCGTACACCGGGGTCTGGGGGCCGGCGGACCGGCGCTTGGTGCGCCGCTTGCGCGGCGGGCGTGGGGTGCGCTGCTTCGGCATGGGTGAGGCAGACGGCCGGCAGCCCGTCTCCTCACGTCGTCGGCAGCTGCGCGCGTGGGTCAAGCCGGATGCGACAGGTGTCCAGTCGGCGCGCCGCCGGTGGGGGGGATGAGGGGCGGCGCGCCGACCGGTCGGACAGGGCCCTGCGAGCGGCACGCGCGGATGTCAGGGAGACGCGTCGAGCTCAGTTACCCGGAGGACCGTCGTGTCGTTGGGGGAAACGACACGTGGGTCCATCGGCCCGGGAGGGGCCCCGCAAGAGCGTGATCTCTACGCAACCGGTACGGGGCACCCCACTTCTGGGGATCACGCCCCGTCGGGCGGGGCGATCCAGAGCATCGCGCCGGTCGCGAGATCGAGGTCGAGGCGGTCGCGGCGCAGTTGGATGCGCGTTTCCGCGGAAGCGCGCCGTGGGGTCGCGCAGGCATCGCGGTCCCGTGCTCGTCGCGGTGCGCGGGGCACATCGCGCAGCAGCCGCCCGTCTGGTGTGCGGAACGAGAACCCGCCGTGCGCCTCCGCCCGGACCGTGAACCCGCCCTCGTGCAGCAGCCGGTGGTGGTGCGTGCAGAGGTGGACGAGGTTCTTCAGCTCCGTGGCGCCGCCGTCGGCCCAGTGCTCGATGTGGTGCGCATCGACGAAGCGGTCGTGCGCGCAGCCGGGGAAGCGGCACCCTCCGTCGCGGGCGCGCAGGGCGCGGCGCAGCGCAGGCGGGATGCTGCGGGTCTTGCGCCCGACGGAGAGGGGCTCGCCGTCGCGCTCGACCATGCGGACCACGGACGCGTCGCAGGCCAGGCGTCGTGTCGTGGCGCGGGCGAGGGGCGGGCCGCCGTCGAGCTCGCAGCAGCCGGCGGCGTCGTCGGCGTCTCCCGCGAGCGCGTCAGCGTCAACGCGGACGACGAGCTGCACCCGGTCGCCTCCGGTGCGCCCGTGCTGCTGCGCAGCGAGCGCCTGGTCGGCCAGCACCGCGAGCGCGTCGGCGTGGCGGGCGCGGGCGGGCACGGGCGCTTCCGCGGAAGCGCTCTCCGGTATCGCGTCCTCCTCGCACGCGTCAGCTCGCAGCTGCTCGGCCACCAGCTCGACGGCCTTCATGAGCAGCGCGCCCTGGTCTGCGGGCAGACGTCCGCGCACGCGCAGCGACCCGTCGTCCTGCCACTCCAGCGCCAGGAAGCGCTGCTCGAGCACCCGGGCCGCGTCGGATTCGGCGAGCACCGCCGAGCGGTACGAGCGCACGATCCGCTCGAGCTGCGCGGCGGTCGCGTTCCGTGCGAGCTCGACGAGTTCGTCCTCGTGCTCGACGTCCTCGACCCGCGTGATCGCCCGGACCTTCGAGTACGACAGCTCCCCGCGCGAGAACGCCGCGCGCACGGACGGCAGCTCATGGAGGCGACGCGCGACGCGCACGTGCTCGCGCGCGGCCGTCGGCCCCACGCCGCAGCGCCAGGCCACCCAGGCGGCGCACGAGGTACAGCCTTCCAGGAACCAGCCCTCGCGCCGGTCGAACTCCGCCACGAGTTCGAGCCAGCGGCACATCGCCGCCTCGATGTCCGCCGCCAGAGCGGCGATCTGGTCCCCCAGCGCTTCGGTCGTCACGGTCGCTCCCTCGCCTTTGAACACGAACACATGTTCGCTTCGGGGTCGGACGGATTCGACCACTCCGCAGCCGCGTGCAGCATGATGCAGCCCATGTCGCAGGACGCGCCACCACACCTTGCCGCTGCCGGCGCCGCCTGGGACGACGGGCCCGAGGCAGGCCGTTGGATCGCCGATCGACTCGGCCCGTTCGGGACAAGCGTGGGGCACGCCGTGCCGCGCGGCTACGCGGCCTACGCGGTTGCGCCGCTGTGGCCGGAGGAGGACCCCCAGGCCGACGATGGGTGCCTCCCCGTGATCGAGGCGATGCTCGACACCCTCACGCGCTTCACCGGCGACCAGTCCGTCCACTGCGGGATATGGGAGGGCTGGGGGTGGTGGTACTCGCGCGGGGAGGACCCGCGCACCGCCCCCGGCATGGGAGCGGGGGTCTCCTGGGCCGAGGGGGACGAGCCCACCCAGGACGAGATCGACCGCGCGCTGGCGGACGCCCGGGAGCGCCTCGCGTTCGACCGCGTCCAGCGTCCGGACGTCGCGCCGCTGCGCCTGCCCGAGCGCGCCTACCACCTCTGGACCGGCCCGCTGAGGTCGGTCACCGCGTTCAGTCACCAGCAGCAGGATCCGCCGTCGCTGATCTGGCCCGAGGACCGCTCATGGTTCGTCGGTGCGCCCATCTACACGAACGAGATCGCGATCGCAGGTACGACGGAGCTCGTCGACGCGGTCGTGGCCGACCCCCGGCTCAGCGCCTCTCGTGCGAGCCCGGACGACGCGCTGGACATCGACGACTGACAAGCGGGCGCTTCCGCGGAAGCGCCCGCAAGGCCCGGATCAGGCGTCGCCCGCCAGCGCCGGCGCGTCCTCGGACTCGACCGCGCCGTCGGGCGGGTCCTCGTCGAGCTTCTCGAAGTTCTCGACGATCTTCGTCGGGTCGGCGGCCGTGTCGCGGATGAGCTGGTCGGGCGGGGCCACCTCGCGCACCCGGCCGGACTTCATCGAGAAGTACTCGGCCTGCGGGTGGTGGGCGATGATCGCCACCGTGGACTGCTCAGGCTCGATCGCGTACTCGCCGCTGAGGCGCAGGCCGATCTGCGGCGCGTCGAGCACGTCGAAGAGCTTCGTGTGCTCGCTCTGCTCCGGGCAGGCCGGGTAGCCCCACGCGTAACGGCGGCCCTGGCCGAGCTCGATGCCGAGCGACTGGCGGACCGTGGCGTGCAGCCACTCCATCATGCCCTCGGCGACCTGGGTGCCGAGCCCGTGCGTGAACAGCTGCTCGGCGAACTCGCCGTCCTTCTCCAGCTGCGCCATGCGCTCGGTGACCTCATCGCCGGCGGTGACCGCGGCGAACGCGACGACGTCGAGCTCCCCGCTGTCCTTCGGGCGGTACAGGTCAGCCAGGCAGATGCGGTCGCCCTTCGGCTGACGCGGGAACGTGAAGCGCTGGATCACCGTCTCGCGATCGGACGGATCGAGCACGACGACGTCGTTGCCCTCGGAGTAGCAGGGGAAGTAGCCGAGCAGCGCCCTCGGGAACAGGTAGTCCTGCTCGCGATACATCCGCTCGAGCTTGTCCTTGAAGCCCTCCTCCTCGCCGCCGCCGAGGATGAGCTCCTTCCAGGCCTCGCCCTTCACGCCGCGCCCGCCCCAGTGCAGCTTGAACAGCACGTGGGTGTCGAGGTACGGGTAGACGTCTGCGAGGTCGACGGGGATCTCCTGCACGCCCCAGAAGGGAGGCTCGGGGACCGGGACGTCGGTGCGGTAGGCCGAGCGGACGGAGTCGTCGTCGGTCGGTAGCGCCTCGGCCTCCGGGCCCTTCTCGCGCAGCGCCTTGGCGGCCACGCGGACCTTCTCGACCAGGGCGGCGCGCGCGTCGTCCTCGACGATCTGGTCCATGACGGACAGGCCCTCGAAGGCGTCCTTGCAGAAGAACACGCCGGGCTCGTAGATCTCGTCGTTCTCACGGCCGTTCGGGTAGAGCGCCCGCAGGCCGAAGTCGCGGTTGATCGCCGCGCCGCCGATGAGCAGCGGGTACTCCAGGCCCTTGGAGTGCAGCTCGCCGATGCACGCGGGCATCTGCTTCGACGTGGACACCAGGAGCGCGCTCAGCCCGATGGCCGTCGCGTTGTGCTCCTGCGCCGCGTCGACGATCGTCTGGATCGGCACCTGCTTGCCGAGGTCCACGACGGTGTAGCCGTTGTTCGTGAGGATCGTGTTCACGAGCGACTTGCCGATGTCGTGCACGTCGCCGAACACGGTCGCCAGGACGACGGTGCCCTTCGTGTAGCCCTCGATGCGGTCGAGGTAGTTCTCCAGCTGCGCCACGGCCTTCTTCATGACCTCGGCGCTCTGCAGCACGAAGGGCAGGATGAGCTCGCCGGCGCCGAACTTGTCGCCGACCTCCTTCATGGCGGGCAGCAGCACGTCGTTCAGCGTCGGGACGGCACCGATCTTGTCGACCGACTTGTCGATCCAGTCCTCCACGCCGTCCTTCTTGCGGCGCAGGATGTGGAAGTGCAGCGCCTCCTCGGGCTCCATGCCCTCGGTGGGGTTGGCGACCTCGGCCTCGGACTCCGCGCCCTTGGACTCGAAGTGCGCGATGAACTTCTCCAGCGCGTCCTCGGAGCGGTTGAAGACGAGGTCGTCGGCGAGCTTGCGCTCCTCCTCGCTGATCTCGCCATACGGCGTGATGTGGTTCGGGTTGACCATCGCCAGGTCGAGCCCGGCCTCCACGCAGTGGTGCAGGAAGACGGAGTTCAGGACCGAGCGGGCCGGCACGCCGACGCCGAACGAGACGTTGGAGACGCCCAGCGACGTCTTCACGCCCGGGAGCGCGGCCTTCACGTCGCGGATGCCCTTGATCGTCTCGACCGCGGACGGACGCCACTCCTCGTCACCCGTGGTCAGGGTGAAGGTCAGGACGTCGAAGATCAGCAGCTCGGGGTCGAGCCCGTGCTCGTCGCAGCAGATCTCCTTCAGCCGCTTGGCGATTTCGACCTTGCGCTCGGCGGTCTTCGCCATGCCGACCTCGTCGATCGTCAGCGCGATGAGCGCCGCGCCGTGCTCGACGGCGAGCGGGACGACGACGTCGGCCTTGTCGCGGCCGGCCTCGAGGTTGATGGAGTTGACGATCGCGCGGCCCGGGATCTGGTCCAGGGCGGTCGCGATGACGTCGGGCTCGGTCGAGTCGATCTGGATCGGCGCCGGCTGCGTCAGCGACACGCGCTTGGCGACCTGGCGCATCTGCTCGTCCTCGTCCTGACGCTCGGTGAGCGCCACGCAGAGGTCCAGCACGTGCGCGCCGCCCTCGACCTGGTCTTCAGCGATCTGCTGCAGCCCGTCGTAGTCGTCGGCCAGCAGCATCTCCTTGGCCTTGCGGGAACCCTGGGAGTTCACGCGCTCGCCGACGATCGTCGGGGACGGCTCCTGCACCAGCGGCGCGGCGGCGATCATGCTCGACACGCGCGGCGGGCGCGGGGCGGGGCGCTCGCCGGGGACGATCCCCTTCACACGCTCGGCCATCGCGGAGATGTGGTCGACGGTGGTGCCGCAGCAGCCGCCGACGATCGAGACGCCGTAGCGCTCGACGAACTCGCCGAGCGACGTCGCGAGATGCTCGGGCGTCTCGGGGAAGATCGTCTCGCCGTCGGGGCCCTGGATCGGCAGGCCCGCGTTCGGGATGCAGTGGACCGGGATGGGCGAGTTCTCGCCGAGGAAGCGGATCGCGTCGCGCATGTCCTCGGGGCCCGTCGAGCAGTTCAGGCCGATGACGTCGACCTTCAGCGCCTCGAGGGTCGTCAGCACCGCGTCGATGTCGGTGCCCAGCAGCATCTTGCCGCCGTTGGGCAGCAGGGAGACCGAGGTCTGGATCGGCACGCTGTGGCCGATCTCCTTGAACGCCTCACGCGCGCCGAAGACGGCGGCCTTGACCTCGAGGATGTCCTGCGCGGTCTCGATGATCAGGAGGTCGACGCCGCCCTTGAGCAGGCCGAACGACTGCTCGCGGAAGATCTCGACGAGCTCGCGGAAGCGGATCTGGCCCAGGGACGGATCGTCGGACGCGGGCAGGAAGCCCGTCGGACCGATGGAGCCGGCGACGAAGAGGTTCTCGCCGACCGCCTTGCGGGCGATCTCGGCGGCCTTCTGGTTGATCTCCAGGGTGTGGTCGGCCAGGCCCCACTCGTCGAGCTTCAGGCGGCTCGCCTGGAAGGTGTCGGTCTCGACGACCTGGGCGCCCGCGTCGACCATCGAGACGTGGAGGTTCTCGATGACGTCGGGCCGGTTGAGCACGAGGACCTCGTGCGCCCGGCCGGGGAGCTTGTAGTCGTCCTCGAGCGAGAGATCGAACGCCTCGAGTGTGGCGCCCATGCTGCCGTCGAAGACGACGACCCGCTCGCGGACTGCCTGGAGGAAGTCGCGCATACGCCGATGCTAGCAAGGGTTCGAACAACCTTGACACGACCGTGGCAAGGTTTGAGGCATCGGTCATCGGTCTGGATCGAGCATCCCCACTCAACGCCACGCATGCGCGCCCCGATGTCCCCTGTACCGATGCGCCTGCCGTTCGACGAGTACGAGTTCACCAACCCGTTCGCCCCCGCGGGCGCAGATGCGCGTGCGCAGACGACGAAGCTCATCCGCGTCACGTGCATCCTGCTGTTCGGGCTGGGGTCGCTCACGCTGCTCATGGCGCACTTCGGCGGCCACCTCGGGGAGCCGAGCCTCGCGCGGGACCTGAACCTCGCGTGCGTGATCGTCATGGGCGCCGCCGCGGTCGTCATGGCCGTCGTGCGCCGGCCGCCGGCGATCATGATGCTCGGCTACGCCGTCCTGGGCGTGGTTTGCGTGACGTGGGCGCTGGCGACGACCCCGGAGCTGCGCCCGGTCGCGATGTTCTACATGTGGCCGCTGCTCGCGGCCGCGTTCTTCGGGCAGCGCCGCGAGGTCCTCCTGCTGTTCGGCATGTTCGTCGCCGGCTACGGCGGGACGCTGATCTTCGTCTTCGGCGACGACCCGTACCTGCGCGAGTGGGCGATCGACATCATCGCCGCGATGGGCGTCGCCACCGCCCTGGTCTTCCTGCTCAAGGACCGCATCATGCGGCTGATCGGCCGGCTGCGGCGCCTCGCGGACACCGACCCGCTGACGGGCATCGCCAACCGCGCGAGTTTCGAGTCAGCGCTCGAGCGCGAGCTCGACGGCGCGCGCGAGCAGACGGGCGTCCTCGCCGTCATCTCGCTCGATCTGGACCGCTTCAAGCAGGTCAACGACCTCTACGGCCACCAGGCCGGCGACGCCGCGCTGCGCGAGGCCGCGCGGATCTTCACCGCCTGCGTGGAAGAGCAGGGGCTGCTCGCCCGGGTCGGGGGCGAGGAGTTCGCCGTCGTCCTGCCCGAGTCGGACATCGCGCAGGCGCGGATCATCGCTGAGCGCATCCGCGTCGCCCTCGAGCGCGACACCGCCGGGACCGAGCCGAATCTGACCGTCAGCATCGGCGTCGCCGCCTATCCCGACTCCGGCGAGAGCCCATCGTCCATCATGCTCGCCGCCGATCGCGCGCTCTACGCGGCCAAGCAGGCCGGCCGCAACCAGGTCGTCGCCGCCGACGAGAGCGCCGAGCGACTCCTCGGCCTCGCCGAACAGGAGCGCGCGCTGCTGGCCGATGCGGGCGCCCAGACCGCGCTGCGCCTTGCCGAGCGCCTCGATCTGCACCGCCATGGCGAACACCGACGCTCGCGTGAGGTCGGCGAGCTCGCGTCCCTCGTGGCGACCGAGATGGGGATGGGCGTCGACGACGTGACGCGGATCCGGCTCGCGGGCATGGTCCGCGACGTCGGCATGCTCGGCGTGCCCGGCGAGCTGCTGGCCGCGGCACATCCGCTGACGCCCGAGGAGCGCGACATCGTCGAGCGGCACGTCCAGATCGGCACCGAGGTGCTGACGGCGTGCGGGCTTCCGAGCATCGCCGCGTGGGTCGGGGCCCATCACGAGCGGCCGGACGGCAGCGGGTACCCGCAAGGCCTCACGGGCGATGCGATCCCGCTCCCGGCGCGGATCATCGCGGTCGCGGAGGCCTACTCGTCGCTGACGCACGGACCCGGTGTCGCCCCGGCGGTGGCGCTGGGCGAGCTGCGCGAGTGCGGTGGCAGCCAGTTCGACGAGCACGTCGTCGAAGCGCTCGCCCGCGTGCTCGTCGAGCGCGGCGAGATCCCGCACCTCCGCGTGGCGTAACCCTTTCCGGGGCGCGCCGTCGACCTCTCGCCGAGCGCGGCGCACCGTCGCTTCAGGAAGGTGGGACCCGCGTCGATGGACGGGGCGAGCGAATGCGCCTGCCCGGAGCCTCCTACCCCTTCACGAACCCGTTCGCGGGCGGTGCGCGCAACGACCGCGACCGCACGATCGGCCTCATGCGCTGGATCGCGATCGCGATGTGGAGCCTCGGCGCCGGCATGGTGGCGCTCGCGCTGGTGACCGACCAGGCGGCGCCCGGGCGGCACGCCCGCGAGGTCCTGCTGGCGCTGCTGGTCTTCGAGGGCGCCGCCGCCGCGTACTTCGTGCTCCTGCGGCGGCCGCCGGCGCAGGCGTTCATCCTCTCGCCCTACTTCGGAATCGTGTGCGTCACGGCCGCCTCGTGCGTCGTCGAAACCACGCGGCCGACTCCGCTGTACTACCTCTGGCCGCTGCTGGCCGCGGCGTTCTTCCTGCGGGGCCGGGCCGTCGCCGCGGCGTTCGGCTTCTTTCTCGTGACCTACACGGTGGCCCTCGCGCTGTTCTTCCCGGTGGGCGAGAAGGTCGGCTGGTGGGCGGACGTCGTCGGCGCCGTCGCTGTGGTGACGCTCATCATCTACGTCTTGAAGGTCCGGGTCGGCGTCGCCGTCTCGCGGCTGAGGAGCGCGGCGCTGACCGACACGCTGACGGGTGCCGCAAATCGCGCGGCGTTCGAGACGGCCCTGGAGGACGCGCTCATCCACGCGCAGGCGGCGAACACCGCGTGCGCCGTGGTGTCGATCGACATCGACGACTTCAAACAGGTCAACGACCGGTTCGGCCATGCCGCCGGCGACCGCGCCCTGCAGCAGATCGCGGAGATCGTGCAGCGGTCGGTGCATCCCGGCGCGACGTTCGCGCGCATCGGCGGCGAGGAGTTCGCGCTCGTCGTCCCCGGCGCGGACGCCGCCGCCGCGCGGCTCATCGGCGAAGCCGTGCGCTCCTCGATCGAACGCGGGATGCGGGCCTTCGAGCCGCCGCTGACCGTGAGCGTGGGGGTCGCGGCCTTCCCGGCCGCCGGCGCCACGCCCTCGTCGGTGATGCTCGCGTCCGACCGGGCGCTGTACGCCGCGAAGTCCGCGGGGCGCAACCGGGTGGTCGCGTTCCGCGGCGACGCGTCGCTCGTCAGCGTGGCCTCCTGAACGCACGAAGGCCCCGCAGGGTGCGGGGCCTTCGCGATGTGGTGGTTTCGTCCTCCGGTCCTCGCAAGCTCGGACCTGCGGACGACGTCACCTACTTGATGAAGAGCATCTCCGAGTAACGCGGGAGCGGCCAGTAGTCGTCCGGCACGATCGCCTCGAGCTTGTCGGCGATCTCGCGGACCTCGGCGTACGCGCCCAGGACGTCGTCGCGGAGGTACTTCGCCTCGACGATGAGGTCGTCCGTGTGCGGGTGGTTGACGTTGGCGGCCTCGAGCGCCTTGATCTTCACGACCAGGTCGTCGACGAGGGTCTCGGCCTCCTCCTTCAGCGCCTTCGCGCCCGCGCCCGGGACCTCGTCCAGCAGGGCGAGGTACTTCAGGCCGGCCGGCAGGATCTGCGTCCGAGCGATCAGCGCGGCCGTCTCGGCCTCGATGTTCAGCTTGGTCACGTACTGCTCGGTGAAGACCTCGAAGCGGGCTTCCACCTCGGGCTTCGTCAGGACGCCGTACTTGTCGAACGTCGCGACGGTCTGCTCGGAGAGCAGCTCGGGGAGCGCGTCCGGAGTGGTGCGGAGGTTCAGCAGGCCGCGCTCGGCCGCCTCGTCCTGCCACGCGTCGCTGTAGCCGTCGCCGTCGAAGACGATGGCCTTGTTCTCGACGTAGTGGGCCTTGATGACCTCGGCGACGGCGGTCTCGAAGGCGGCGCCGCCCTCGATCTTGCCCTCGAGCTCCGTGGCCATCTCCTCGAGCGCCTCAGCGGCGATCGTGTTCAGCACCGCGTTGACGAAGCCGACCGTCATGTTCGAGCCCGGCGCGCGGAACTCGAAGCGGTTGCCGGTGAAGGCGAACGGCGAGGTGCGGTTGCGGTCGCCGCCGTGCAGCGGCAGCTTCGGGAGCACCTCGGTGCCGAGGCCCAGGAAGCCGGCCTCGCCGGCGTCGACGGGCGTACCGGACTCGATCGCGCCGAACGCCGCGCTGAGCTCGGCGCCGAGGAAGATCGAGATGATCGCCGGCGGCGCCTCGTTCGCGCCGAGGCGGTGGTCCTGGCCGGCCGTGGCGACCGACGCGCGCAGCAGGCCCTGGTGCTTCTTGACGGCCTTCATGACCGCCGTGCAGAAGAACAGGAACTGCAGGTTCTCGCTCGGCGTGTCACCCGGATCCATCAGGTTCACGCCGGTGTCGGTGCCCATCGACCAGTTGTTGTGCTTGCCCGAGCCGTTGACGCCGGCGAAGGGCTTCTCGTGCAGCAGCGCCACGAGCCCGTACTTGCGGGCGACGTTCTTCAGCGTCTGCATGATGATCTGCTGGTGGTCGCAGCCGAGGTTCGAGTTCTCGAACAGCGGGGCGATCTCGAACTGGTTCGGCGCGACCTCGTTGTGACGGGTCTTCACCGGCACGCCGAGGCGCTGGAGCTCACGCTCGGCCTCGAACATGAACGCCTGGACGCGCTCCGGGATGGCCCCGAAGTAGTGGTCGTCCAGCTCCTGGCCCTTGGGCGGCTTGGCGCCGTACAGGGTGCGCTCGGTCGCGATGAGGTCGGGGCGCTCGAAGTAGTACTGCTCGTCGATCAGGAAGTACTCCTGCTCGGCGCCGACCGTCGTGAAGACGCGCTTGGACTCGGTGTCGCCGAAGAGGCGCACCGCGTGGATCGCGGCCTTCGAGAGCGCGTCCATCGAGCGCAGCAGCGGGATCTTGTGATCCAGCGCCTCGCCCGTCCACGACACGAACGCCGTGGGGATCGTGAGCGTCGCGCCGTTGGGGTTCGGCGTGATGAACGCCGGCGACGTCGGGTCCCACGCGGTGTAGCCGCGGGCCTCGAAGGTCGCGCGCAGGCCGCCGTTCGGGAACGACGAGGCGTCCGGTTCGCCGCGGATGAGCTCCTTGCCCGAGAAGTCGGCGATCGCGCCGCCCGACCCGGTGGGGGGAGTAGAACGAGTCGTGCTTCTCCGCCGTCGAGCCGGTGAGCGGCTGGAACCAGTGGGAGTAGTGGGTGGCGCCCTGCTCCAGCGCCCACTCCTTCATCGCCTGGGCGACCGAGCCTGCGAGGGCCGGGTCCAGGGGCAGGCCGTCGGCCAGCGTGGTCTGAAGCTTCTTGAAGACGTCCTTCGGGAGCAGCTGACGCTGCACGTCCACGCTGAAGACGAGCTCCCCGTAGACGTTGTTGCTGGGGACGGTGAGATCGGTCGGGCCGAACGCGCCACCGTTGGCGCTCCACTGTGCGGCCGTCACATTGTGCTGACGAAGTCCTGGCATGGGCGGGGTGGGTCCTCCTCGGGACTGAACTCGGTGCGTGCGTACTCGTGAAGCGCAGACCCTACGCCCGCGTGCGTCGCGTGTCCTTGTCCACGTGGACAAACCGCCCGGGTGTGTCGTTCTCCCGCGTGTCGGTCCGAACGCTCCACGCACGCACACGCGCGGGCGTGCGAGGGGCGATCGTCAACCTCGGACCGCGTGGCGAAGCGGTTTCGACGATCTTTCGACACGCGGCTAAAGACCCTTCTCAGGCCGCAGAGCACGATTCTGGTGCACTCGACTGAGGAGGATGCATGAGACGTACCCACATGATTCGGGCGATCGTGCTCGGATTGTTGGTCGCGCTGGCGCTGCCCGGCGCGGCCCACGCAGTACCTGACACGGATGCCGCGACATTCGCGATCGAAGAAGCGACCGGCCTGAACACCCTGTGGGTGATGGTTGCGGCCGCGCTCGTCTTCTTCATGCAGGCGGGCTTCCTGCTCCTGGAGCTCGGCTTCTCGCGGGGCAAGAACGTCGGCACGCTCGTCGCGAAGATCCTGACGAACATGTCGATCGCCCTCCTGGGCTTCTACTTCGTCGGGTTCGCGTTCGCGTTCGGTGCAGAGCCGAGCGGGCTGACTGGTCTCATCGGTGGGCACGGCTTCATGCTCCGGGACTTCACCGGCATCGCCAGCCCGGATACCACGCTCTTCCCGAGCGGCGGAAGCCAGGCCGCCTTCCCGGTCATGGGCATCTTCGACGTCACCGTCGAGGCGAAGTTCCTGTTCCAGTACGCGTTCTGCGCCGTCTCCCTGGCGATCGTCTGGGGCTCGACGCTCGAGCGCATCAAGTTCGGCGTGTACATCATGTACGCGATCGTCTTCTCGACGATCATCTACCCGATCGGCGCCCACTGGGTGTTCGGCGGCGGCTTCCTGCAGACCGGTGACTGGCTCGGCACGGGCATCGTCGGCATGCAGGACTTCGCGGGCTCCACGGCGGTCCACCTCATCGGTGCGACCGGCGCGCTCGCTGCGCTGCTCATCCTCGGTCCGCGTAAGGGCAAGTACGGCCCGGACGGCAAGCCGCGGGCGATTCCGGGGCACAACATGCCCCTGTTCGGCCTCGGCGTGATCATCCTGTGGCTCGGCTGGTGGGGCTTCAACGGCGGTACGGCGCTCAGCGCGCTGGACGGTCGTTTCCCCGAGATCATCCTCGTCACGAATGTCGCCGCCGCGTGTGGCGTCCTGGCGTCGATCACGGTCTCGTTCCTGACCAGCAAGACGATCGACATCGGCATGGCCGGCAACGGCGCGATCGCCGCGCTCGTCGCCATCACGGCGCCCTCGGGCTACGTGGAGGTCTGGGCCGCCATCCCGATCGGCCTCATCGCCGGCGCGATGGTCCCGATCCTCGTCGGTCTCATCGACAAGAAGGTCGACGACCCGGTCGGCGTCCTGACCGTGCACGGCCTGGCCGGTGTGTGGGGCACGCTCGCGTGTGGCCTCTTCACCGCGCCGCGCCTGGCGCAGTACAACGCGTTCGGCGACCCGGAGGGCGGCCTGTTCTACAGCGGCTCCTTCGCGCAGCTGATCGCGCAGGCGGTCGGATTCTGCATCGCGTTCGGCTTCGTGTTCATCCTGAGCTACGCGACCTTCTGGATCATCAACAAGACGTACGGCCTCCGTGTCACGGAGGAAGAAGAGGATGCCGGGCTGGACATCACCGAGCACGGCATGTACGGGTACCCCGAGCAGTTCATCCCGGCGCCTGAGCTGGTCGGCTACTCGCCTTCGGCGGGTGGCTCGGCGGGCGGCGCTGTCCCGACCAGCAAGGAGGTCCCGGCGACATGAAGATGGTCGTTGCCTACATTCGCCACGAGGCGTTCGAACCCATCCGGACCGAGCTCCTCGAGCTCGGATTCCCGAGCCTGACCATCACCGAGGTCAAGGGCTCGGGCCGCCAGAAGGGCATCACCGAGCGTTACCGCGGGGCGGAGCTCACCAACTACCTCCGGCCGAAGATCAAGCTGGAGTGCGTGGTCGCCGACGCGGACGTGCAGACGATCGTCGACACGATCCTGAAGCACGGCCGCACGGGCGCGGTGGGTGACGGCAAGGTGTTCGTCCTCGCCGTGGACGAGGCGTACAGGGTCCGGACCGGCGAGGCCGGCGAGGAGATCCTGCAGACCCACCCCGGCGCCGCGTCGGCGGCGTAGGGCATGGCAAGGGCGGCAGCACACGATGGTGACGCTGCCGCCCCTCGCTCCGGCCGTGGCGCCGCCCCTGAGGGTGGCGCCACGGGCGAGGAGTCGCTCGTCGAGCGGCTCCGGCAGCTCCACCTGAGGATGGTGGATGCTGTCCTCGGAGGCGAGGGGCTGGCACGTGTCGCCGAGCTCGCCTGCGAGGCGGCCGGTGGTCCGGTGGCGATCGTCGTCCCGCGCCTCGGCGCGGCGGTGCTCGCGCCGGCGGAGGACGCGGGCGACCTCGCGTCGATCCGGCGGTACGTCGCGGACCGGACGAAGGACCGGCCGACCCAGGTGCCGGACGGCCTCTTGGCCGAGGTGCCGATCCAGTCCGGCGACGATGTCGTCGGCGCGGTCGTGCTCCTGGGCGAGGGCGCCGTGGGCGCGGACGCGGCCGAGTACCTCCATCTCGCCGCGGTGGCGTCGCTCACCGAGGTCGCGGTGGAGGAGGCCAAGGAGGAGGTCGAGCAGAACCTGCGCGGCTCCTTCCTGGAGGACCTGCGCTCGCGGCCCGATCTGGAGCCGCGGGAGATCGTGCGCCGGGCGGGACGCCTGGGGTGCGACCTGTCGCGCGGCGCCGTGATCCTCTGCGCCGAACTGAAGACGGATCGTCCGCGTCATGTCGTGGCGATGATCTCCGAGGAGTTCCCCGGGGCGCTCGCGCAGCACATGGACGGGCGCGTGTACGCCCTGCTTCCGGCGGCCGGGGGCGATGACGCCCCGGAGATGACGCTGGAGACCGCCCGCAAGCTCGCGACGCGGCTGCAGCGCCACGGCACCGTCGGTCTGTCGTCGTTCTACGCCGACCCGGGCGAGTTCACCCGCGGCATCCAGGAGGCCGAGCTCGTGCTCGACGTCCTGCGGCAGTCCGACGCGCCGATCGCCGAGGACATCGGCACCGGCACGTACCGGCTGCTGTTCCGCGTGCTGGCATCGCACCCGGAAGAGGTGCGGAGCTTCTATGAGGACACCGTGGCGCCGATCGTCAAGTACGACGACCAGTACCGCACCGACCTGGTCGGGACGCTCGAGGCGTACCTCGACCAGAACTGCAACATGAACGCGACGGCGGCCGCGATCTACGCGCATCGCCACACGGTGGCGTACCGCCTGGATCGGGTGAAGGAGCTCACGGGGCTCGACCCGATGCAGAGCGAGGATCGGGAGCGTCTGGGCCTCGGCCTGAAGGCGTACCGGATCATCGCGCCACGGCTCCCGAAGTGAGTTGAGGCTGTGGTCCCGGCCCCGCTGGGGGCGAGGCCGGGACCTCCGCGAGGTTGAGGAAGACATCGCGCAGCCTCTGTCTCTGTCCTGCACGCCCCGGGAGGGCGCGCAGGGCGATACTAACTCACGAGACGTAACGTTAGTCAACGAGGCGGGGCTGCGGTCCCGGCCTCGTGGGGATTATCGAGGCCGGGACCGGCGCGGGTGATGAGGAACGGCAATCCGCTGCAGCCCCGGTTCTGTCCTGCGCGTCACTCCGATCCACGCGCGTGGCAACCCTAACGAATGGCCGCGTACAAAGCTAACGTTAGTCGCGTGTCACCGCAGCGGCAGGGTGAGCCGCGCCGGCCGGCCGGGTCCGCCGCCGAACAGGATCGGTGACCCGCCCGGGTTCGTGTCGAGGTAGTACATGAGGTCGTAGGTCGACACGGCCACCATCAGCCGATGCCCGGCGTGCACGTCGTAGGCGGTGCTCCGGAGGTCGAGGTCGAGGGAGATCGGCACCCCGGGCTGCACCCCGCGGTACGTCCGCGGCTGGTGGTCGATGTAGTACGCCCGCCCGTCGCGCCCGACGGCGAGCAGATGGACGATCGCCGTCACGCGCGTGGCCGACGGCGTGATGGTCAGCTGGACGCGGGGCGCGCCGCGGATGAGGAGCCGTCCTGGCAGCGGGTCGCCGACCCACACGGCGTTGCGCCGCCGCGAGATGAGGCGCGCCAGGGTGAACGGCGGCGAGAACCCGTAGGACTCGGGGAAGTGCGAGACGATCGGGATGCCCACCGTCAGCGCGGGGTCGGGGCCGGGGTCGACCCGCATGCGCCAGTCCCCCTCAGGCTGCTTCGCGGTGATGCGTCCCCGTCCCTGCGCGTCGGCGTCCAGGGCGAAGGTCGTCGACTGCGTGCTCACCTCGTTCCACGCGGCGTAGGTCTCGGCCGGGCGCTGGCCGCTCGAACTGCGCGCGCGCAGCCAGATCCCGGCGCCCCCGCGCGCGGGCTCACCGGATGCCAGGGTGCGATCGAACCACCGCATGACGCCCGTCCACACGTCGTTGTTCAGGCCAAAACGCGCTGGTGTCTCGGCGCTGATGTGCTCGCCGGGGCGCAGTTCCAGCCGCCGGGGCCCCGTCAGGCGGGAGTAGAAGTCGATGATCTGGTCGGGCGGGAACGCCGTCTCGTTCCACGTGTTGGCGAGGAACACCGCGGTCCCGCGAGCGTTGAGGGCGTCGACGTAGGTGACCGGCGACCGCTCCTTCATGAGCCGGAGGAACCCCGGAAGGTCCGTGCCGCCGAGGAACGTCCGCCAGGTCGCGTTGAAGGCCGCGTCGGTGCGCCCCTCGTCGTTGGCCGTGTTGCGCATGATCAAGCCGATCGCGGCGTTGCGAGTCTCGCCGGGGTACATCGACGCGACGAGGTCTCCCCAGCCGCTCAGAGCGCTGACGGCGCGGATGCGTGGGTCGTGCGCGGCGGCCAGCAGGGCGAGTCCGGCGCCGTAGGAGGCGCCGCCGATCCCGATGCGGGCGGGGTCCGCAGGGGTCCGCGCGAGCGCCCAGTCGATGACGGCCGAGGCGTCGGCGAGGTCGGGTGGTCCCGCGATGCTGTTCACGCCGCCCGAGCCCGGGGCCCCGCGGGTCGCGTAGGTCACGACGACGTACCCGCGGCTCGCCAGCGTGCGGGCCGCGAGCAGGTCCAGCCACGACTGCCCGTTCCACGAGCCGACGAGGACGACGAGCGGGAGTCGCGCGGTCGTGCGCGGCCGGCTCACCCAGGCTTCGAGGCGCACGCCGGGCTCGCGGTCGATCCGGGCCGGGGTGGTGGTGACCGTCAGCGCCTGTGCCGCGGGCGCGGCGACGGCGGCCACCGCCAGCAGCGCGACGAGCGCGAGGAGGGCGTGCAGCGTCCGGCGCGCCGTCATGCCGTGCCGGCCGCGGGGCGGTGGACGCGGACGGTCCAGCGCGCGCCGTCGCCATTGGCCACCTGCGCGTGGGCTGCGACGGGGCCGAGGACGTGCAGGCGCCGGAGCAGGCGCCGCATCGCCCACATCCGGTCGAACATCGAGATGACGATGACGCCGCCGGGGGTCAGGTGCTCGAGGTAGCGCTGCGCGACGCCGACGGGGTCGCGCAGGTAGTAGAGGCACTCGTTGAACACGATGACGTCGTAGGGGCGCGCCGGGGTGTACGTCGCGGCGTCGGCCACGTCGAAGGTCGTGTGGGCGTCTGCGCGGGGCTGTGCCCGTGCGATGGCGTCGTCGGAGAGGTCGATGCCCGTGTACGTCCCGTAGTGCAGGTCGCACTGGAGGATGCCCTGGGCGCAGCCGACGTCGAGGATGGCGTGCGCGTCCCCGCCGAAGCGCTCGCAGAAGTCCCGCACGACCGCGTAGCGGGGCGCTTCGCCGAGATCCCACAGCCGGCCCCAGCCGTCGCGCTGAAGCTCCAGCGCGTTGTCGCGCAGCAGCAGTCCGAGCGCGACACGGTGCGGCACGGGGGCCGCGGAAGCCACCGGCAGCAGCGTGCTGCGGATCGCGCGCTGCACCAGGGTGGGGCCGGACAGGGTCTCCTCCACGAGAGCTAACGTTACAGTAAATGTCGATGCAACAGAAACCGGTCAGGCAGCACCCGCTCGCGCCTCACGACGTGCTTGTGACGGACTACCTGGTGTATTGGGCCGCGGCGAAACCTGAGACCCCGGCGATCACGTTCACCGACCACAGCGTCGACCGGGCCGGGATCTCGCGCACCGTGACCTACGCCGAGCTCGACGGGTGGACCGGGGCGGTGGCCGAGGAGATCGCGCGCCTGGTACGCCCAGGCGGCCGGGCCGCCGTGCTGTGCCCGCAGGGCATCGAGTACGTCGTCGCCTTCCTCGGCGCCCTCCGAGCCGGTGTCGTGTGCGTCCCGCTGTTCCCCCCGGAGCTGCCGGGACACCGAGACCGCCTGCTCGCCGCCCTCACGGACTGCCGGCCCGACTGCGTGGTGGCGACCACGAGGACGACCGGCGTGCAGGCTGGGGAGCTGCCGCACGACGCCGCCGTCGTCTTCGTCGACCTGTTCGCCGACAGGGACGGTTCTCGGTTCGTCGGCGGCGGCCCGCAGTCCTTCGACGACCTCGCGTATCTCCAGTACACGTCCGGGTCCACGCGGGCGCCCGCAGGGGTTCGGCTCACGCACCGCAACCTGGTCGCCAACGCGCGCCAGATCGTCGAGGCCTTCGAGCTGCCCCACGGCGAGACCACCGCCGTCAGCTGGCTGCCGCTCTTTCACGACATGGGCCTGCTCCTCGGCGGTCCGGGCGCGATCGTCTGCGGCGCGCACGTCCACCTCATGGACCCGCTGGCGTTCCTGATGAAGCCACGCCGGTGGATCGAGGCCATGACCTGGCGGCCCAACGTGATCAGCGCCGCGCCGAACTTCGCCTACGGGTACGCGGCGAAGCGTCTCGAGGACGCCGATCTCGCCGCGGCCGATCTCAGCGGCGTCCGCGCGCTGCTCAACGGCGCCGAGCCCGTGCGCCCGCGAACGGTCCGCGCGTTCCTGGAGCGATGCGCGCCTGCGGGGCTGCGGCCCGAGGTGTGCTCGCCGTGCTACGGCTTGGCGGAGGCGACGGTGTTCGTGGCGCGGAGTCCGGTCAGCGAGCCTCCGTCGCTGCGGACGTTCGATGCGGCGGACCGGCAGCTCGGGCGCCTGCGGACGGCGGGGCCCGACGTGCTCACGGTGGAGCTGGCGTCGTGCGGAAGCGCCGTCGGCCAGCAGCTCGAGATCGTCGATCCGATGACCCGCCACCTGCTGCCGGATGGTGACATCGGCGAGATCTGGGTGCACGGACCGAACGTCGCAGCCGGGTACTGGGAGCAGGGCGAGGCGACGGCCGCGACGTTCGACGGGACGCTGGCGAGCGCGCCCGAAGGGCTTCCCGCGCACGGGTGGCTGCGCACCGGCGATCTCGGCGCGGTCGTCGACGGTGAGCTCTACGTCACGGGGCGCCGCAAGGACCTCATCATCGTCGACGGGCGCAACATCTATCCGCAGGATCTCGAAGCGGCGCTGGAGTCCGTCGATCCGGTCATCGCCGCGCACCGCTCGGCCGCCTTTGCCGCGCCGGGTCCCGACGGCGAGCGCGTGATCGTGGTCGCCGAGCGCCGCCGCGACGCGCGCGACGCCGCGGCGCGGCATGACGCGATCACCATCGCCGCGCGCGCCCTGCTGTCGCGGGACATGGCGCTCACGTTGCACGAGCTCGTCCTCGTGGAACCGGACACGATTCCGCGCACGACGAGCGGGAAGATCGCGCGCCTGCGCACGCGGGACGCGTACCTCAACGGCACGCTCGCGCGCGTCGTCTAGGCAGCGCGCGCGGGCGTGGCCGCGCGGTAGGCGTTCACGCCGGAGTCGAGCGTCGCCTTCTCGAGCTGGCCGCGCTCGACGAGGGAGCGGACGGTGTTGTAGACGACACCCTTCGAGATCCCGGTCGCTTCCGTGATCTCCTCGGCGGTGACGACGTCGCGCTCCTCGACGAGCCGGAGGATGCGCTGGATGTTCTCGCCGCGCCGGGCGCGGGGCCGCTTCTGCTCGGCATCGGTCCCCGATCGCATGGGCGGGAGCGCGAGGATCTCCCGCAGCATGTCGCGTTCGCGGACGAGGTCGTCGTAGGTCTGGAGCTCACGCTCGATCTCGCTCAGCCGGGCCGCGACGCTGTCACGGACCTGGGCCAGGGACTCGTACGGAGGGTCACTGTCGGGCGTCACGTTGCGAAGTATACGTGTGCGTTCACATGAGCGCACACGTGTCCATCACGCGACCAGTTCGGCGGGCTGCGCGGGGACGACCATGACGGGCACCTCGGAGGCCAGCAGGACCTGCTGGGTGACGCTGCCAAAGCGCCGGCGCGCCGCGCTGTAGCCGAGGGCCCCGAGGATCACGAGGTCGTAGGGCTGCGTGGCGATCTCCTCGAGGATCGCGGGCCCCGGCGCGCCGCGGGTCCACCGGCGGGTGACGTCGAGCTCGGGCACGTCGAGGACGACCGCGTCCTCGACGACGGTGCGGGCGTGGTCGTCGAGCGCGAGCTGGAGGATCCGCGCGGCGTCGGTGCGCAGGGCGAACATCGCCGGCTTGTCCGCGAGGTCCTCGGACACGGAGAACAGCGTGAGCCGGCGCTCTTCGCAAGCGCGCTCGACGCCGCCCAGCGAAGCGCCGCCTCCCCGTGCTCGCTGCCGTCGACCGCGACGAGCCAGTTCGGCTTGCCGGGTGGCGACGTCGGTTGACGATCGTCAACGACGGGATTGGACAGTCGCGATGACAGCGGAGTTCCCCCCTCACGGAATGCGGTGCGGCGTCCCCCCAAGGCGCTCGGGTGTGGCTCTGGCGCCACCCCCGAACACTTATTAGACGCTGCGCCAGCGGAAGGTAAACGTCAGTGTGTCAGACGTCAAGCGATCCCATACCGCGGGGTGTGGGATCGCTGGCGATTGGCGCACTCGCACTGTGATTCGCATTGTTGATAACGTTACGCTACATATAGGGCCACGATGGACGCGCTCGGACAGGGCGGCGTCGGATCACTGATCCCGGGGGGAAGGCGCTGTGTCAGATCGCGCGTGGCTGTACTGCGACGCGCCCGTGGGAGCGACCACGGGCGCGTCGTACATGTTGGAGTCCTGGTCGCGCGAACTCGGCGCGCGGGGGTGGGAGACGCGGGTGTTCGCACCGTCGGGTGCGTTCGCTCCGACCCGCCGGACGCGCGAGGGTGTCGCCTTCCGCACCGTCCGCAGCCTGGCGTACCGCGGCGACTACAACGCGCGCTTCTCCGCGGTGCGGGAGCTGCTGCGCGCGCGCGCGGCGGCGACCGGACGTCGTCATCGTCACGACCCCGTTGCGGGTCGGGGTCCTGGGCATGCTCGTCGCGGCGTGGCTGCGCGTGCCGCTCGTCGTCGCCGTCTCCACGAACACGACGGGGATGGCCGAGCACTACAGCGCGGCGCGGGTGATCACGACGATGCTGCCGAAGCTCGGGCTGCTCCTGCTGCGCAGCGGGCGCGCGCGTCGTCGGATGTTCAGCGGCTCCAGCGCACTCTCCGGCGAGGGCACGCTCTCCGAACGGCTCGCGGCGCACGCCGTCCTGGCGATCCAGGGAGACGCTCGAGAGCTCGTGATGCTCGCGGGCAAGACGGTGGACGGGTACGCCGACGAGGAGCTCCTGGCGAAGGTCAACGTCCTGCCCGCCGGCATCGACCCGCTGCCGCCCGCCCCGGTCCCGGCCGCGGTGCGTTGGCCGGAGACGTCGCTGCGTGCGCTGTACGTCGGCCGGTACTCCCGGGAGAAGTCGCTGCCGCTCCTGCTCGACGGCGTTCGCGCCGCCCGCGACCGCGGGGTCGACCTGCACTTGACGATGGTCGGCGAGGGGCACATGCACGAGGAGCTCGAGCGACGGGCGCGCGACCTCGGGATCGCCGACCGGGTGACGTTGACCGGGCCGTTCCCGCGCCATGAGCTGCGCGGCATCTACGAGAGCGCGGATCTCTTCGTCTTCCCGTCTGTCGTGGACACGCAGGCGTTCGTCCTCAATGAGGCCGCGCACGCCGGGCTCCCGTTGCTGGTGAGTGACGGGCGCGTCAATCCCGTGGTCCGGGCCGACGAGTCCGCGGTCGTCGTCGCGCACTCGCCGGAAGCCTTCGCGCACGGGTTCGAGCGGCTGTGCGACGGGCGGCTGCGCGACGCGCTCGGCGCCCAGGCGCGGCAGTATGCGGCGGCGTTCACCGAAGCCGGGCAGACCGCGCATCTCGAGAGCATCCTGCGGCGCGCCATCAACCGCAGGGCGCTCACCGCGCCGTCACTGCTCCATCCGCCAGAGCAACTCGCCGCCGTGCGCCCGGTGCGCACGACGGATCACGGCCGGGAGCAGGCGGGCAGCCGGTCCGAGTAGCGCGGCCTGCGACGCGTACTCCGCGATGGCGGCGAGCTTGGCCTGCTCGCCGCCTGGGTCGACGGACTGCGGCTCGCAGCGCCACCGCGTCGTCGCGGCGTCCGGGCGGTAGCGGTCGAGCGACGGGCCGCGGGGAATGAGCGCACCGGCGCGCAGCAGCGCTCCGGCGGGTGGGGCGGCCCAGCCCGGCGTCCGCCACCACGGCAGCGGGCGGCGCCGCGCGATCGGGTGCCGGCGCCGGAGCGTCTCGCTCAGCGCGTAGAAGTCCTCGTAGAACGCGACCTGCTGCCGGGCGTCGCGCTGCAGCGCGGCATCGAGGGCGCCGAGGGCGAGCTCGACGTGGTCGACGTGGTTGCCGATGCCCAAGGGTGCGCAGACCTGCGCGCCCGTGTCCAGCGCCGCCGCCGTGATCGTCGCCGCGCGGTCGCGCTCCGTGAATGCGGCCGGGTCCTGCGGGGTCCGGAACGCGTCGCGCAGGGAACGCAGCGGCGGGTCGCGCCAGATGCGCTCCCAGACGTCGAGGTGCCTGGGCGTCGCGCCCAGCCGGCCGACCGCGCGGACGTCCTCCGCGATCCGGGTCGCGTAGTCGCCGAACGGCTGCAGGCGCTCCGGCAGCGTGTCGGGAGGCGGGCCCGCGGTGTACACCGTCCACACCTCGATGCGTGCGCCGGCCCGCGCCTGCCCGGTGATCCACGCGCCCAGGCTCAGGGCGGCGTCGTCGAGATGGGGGGAGAGGACGACGACGTCAGGCATCGGGTTCCGCCCGTTCGGCCCGCGCCCGCGGGCTGGGCTCCCAGAGCAGTCCGCCGAGGTCGTGGCCGGGGGCCGCGGACGCGAGGGGGTCGGCGGGATCGAGGCGCCGCGGCGCCGCGGCCTGCCAGCCGGGCGTGCGATCCGTGAGCACCTCGGTGAGCAGGTCGGCGCCCTCCACGCCGCCCGGGGGCGTGGCGCCCCAGCCGAAGACGAGCTCTCCGCCGAGGGTGGCCTGCAGCCGCGCGCGAGCGTAGAGCGCCGCGACGTAGTCGGTGCGGGCCACCTCACCGGCGTGCTCGCGCAGCGCCTGCGCGACGGTGTCGAGGTGCATCGGGGCGCACGGCGCGAACAGCGTCGGCCGCGCGGCGGCGCCCCACAGGTTCCAGCACCACCAGCGCGGCCGCACCTCGCGGGTGTGGAGCGCGTCGCGCACGCCGCGCCCCACCGCCTCATGGGCGGGGTGGGCGTCGTGCGGGTCGGGCCCGACCACCAGTGCGGGGGCCAGCTCGTCGAGCGCTGCGCCGACGCCGCGCGCGATCGTCGCCTGCGCCTCGCTCGAGCGCAGCGGCGCGGTGGGCTCGAGGTCACGCAGCTCGAACCCGAGCACGGAGCACGCACGCGTGAGTTCATCGCGGCGCCGCGGCGCTGCCTCCGCGCTGCCGTAGGAGCAGGCGAGGTTCACCACCCGCCAGCCGTGGGCGCGGAGGGCGAGCAGCGTGGGGCCGGCGCCGAGGCACTCGTCGTCCGGATGCGGGGCGACGTGGAGGACGGTCGGGGCGTGCGGCGGCGGGCTGGCCATCAGCGGTCAGTTATGCTCTCATTATCGGCGTAACTATGCGTAACGTGACAATTCTGGTCCTTGCGCTGGTCGCGCTCTGCGCGCCCGCTGCGTCGGCCGCGCCGCAGCTCGTCACGATCGACGTGCCCAGCGCGGGGAACGTCGATCCGCGGGAACCGGTCCTCAACAGCGCCCTGCGTGACCTCCGTGCCAACGTGCTGCTGCCCGAGGGATATGACGGGTCGCGGGCGTATCCCGTGCTCTACCTGCTGCACGGTATCTCCGACGACTACCGCACCTGGCTGGACCCGAGATACGGCGACGCCCGTGCGGTGGTGGGAGACGCCGACGTCATCGTCGTCATGCCCGAAGCGGGCCGCTCGCTGAACGTCGACTGGTACAGCGAGGGCCCGCGCAGGCGCCGGGCCTGGGCTCGCTACTACCTCGAGGAGCTGATTCCGCAGCTGCACGCGCGGTTCCGGATCCTGCCCGGGCGCCGGCACCACGCGATCGCCGGGATCTCCATGGGGGGCTACGGCGCGCTGTACCTCGCCAGCCAGCTGCCCGAGTACTTCGGGGCCGCAGCGTCCCTGTCCGGGATCGTCGACATCCGCCAGGCCTGGCTGTCGGAGTTCATGTATCCGATCGCCCGAGCGTCCCACACGCAGATCTTCGGCCCGCCGTACGGGTCCTACGTCCGCGCCCACGACTTCCTCATGCTGCGCGAGAACCTGCGCGACACCCGCGTGCTCATCACCAACGGCGACGGGATCCCGGTCCCGGCAGCGCGCGACCAGCCCCTGCAGATCATCGGCCTCGGCGGGGCGGAGGCGACGATGAAGGTGTGGTCCGCCGCGCTCGCGCGCCGGCTCCGTGCGGCGGACGTCGACGTCACCACGTGGTGGCGGCGCGGGATCCACGACTGGTGGTACTGGCGCCAGGACGTCCGGCGGATGCTCACCGAGTGGGACCCGTTCGCCCCGGTGCCCGACGCGCCGGTGCAGTGGCGCTACACCACGATGATGCAGCGGGGCAGCGCATGGGGGGTCGGCTTCGACCTCGGTGCCCGCCCGGCGGCGCCGCTCGTGCTGCGCCGGGACGGGGCGCGCCTCGTCGCCGAGGGGTCGGGCACGGTGACCCTGTCGACTCCCGCCGGGTGTCGTCGGAGCCTCACGCTGCCGGGAACGGTGGACCTGACGGCGCCATGTCCAGCGTGACGAGTCCCGCGCCGGGCCACGCGGGTCGGCAGAATGGGCGGCCCATGCCCACGCCGAGAACCCGCATGTCCACGGAGGCCCGCCGCGAGCAACTGCTGCGCGTGTCCGCCGAGCTGTTCGGCAGCCGGTCCTTCGACGACATCTGGGTGGATGAGGTCGCCGAGGCCGCGGGCGTCTCCCGTGCGCTCGTCTACCACTACTTCCCGACGAAGCGGGAGCTGTTCCACGAGGTCGTACGCCTGCACGTCGACGAGCTCGCTGCGGCGACCATGCCCGACCCGTCGGTCCCGCCGCGCGACCGGTTGCGCGCAAGCGTCGACGGCTACCTGGCGTACGTCGAGGCACATGCGGATGGCTACCGGGCCATCCACCAGGGCGCGTTCAGCGGGGACGCGGAGATGCTGGCGCTGGTCGAGGGGCGGTGGGTCATTCAGTCCAAGAACATCCGGGAGGGCCTGCGCGAGATCATCGGCGACCTCGCCGACGACCCTGCCGTCGCCCTGGCGGTGCGTGCGTGGGTGGGCTTTCTCGTCACCGCTGGGCTGTCGTGGCTCGATGAACGGACCGTCACGCGGGACGAGCTGCGCGACCTCGCGACGGGCACGCTCGAGGGGGCGATCCAGGCCGCGATCGGTCTGGCGGGGCGCTAGAAGATCTCGAGGAGGTCGACGCCGACCTCGCCGGTCACCACGATGTAGATCGCCGCCGCGGCGACGAGGAAGAGCACGAGGGCGAGGATCCGGCCCCAGATGCGCCGGCGGCGCATGCGGGCGCGGCGGTCGGCCTGGATGCGCTTCAGGGTCGCCTCGTAGACGGCCTCGTGCTCGGTCGTCGGCGGGGTGCTGACGCGGCGGCCGGTGAGGACGGGCAGGGGGGCGTCCCCGTACTCCTCGTCGTCATGCGGTTCGTCGTCCTCATCGTCGTGGTGCGGGCCGTCGCCGTTGGTCGAGGCGGCGGCCTCGGCTTCGACCTCCTCGAGCCACGTGACGCGCGGTCTTGGGGTCTCGGCCGCGGCATCGCGCTCGGCACGGGCCGTTTCGGCCTCGGTCCGCAGGCGCTCGATCTCCTCCTGCGCGCGCGCGAGGTCGTTCTGGGCCTCGGCGAGTTCGCGCCGCGCCTCGGAGAGATCGACGACCATCGACCCCCAAGTCTGACCCTCTACCTCATCTTGAGGCTGCGCCGGCAGCGTGCCGTGGACGGGAGCTGGGAGGTCGAGGGTGAGCGAACGCCCGATCGCCAGCGCGTACACCGCGTCGTCGGCGTCCGCGACGGCCCGCGGGATCGGGAACGCGGCGCTCCAGGCCTTCGGCTTCGGCCCGGCGTGGGCGGGCCGCGCGTCGAGGGCCTTGACCTCGGTGGACCCGCCCCCCGACGTCACGATCAGGCGCGGACGGCCGACCGACCGGCGTGCCGAGGCGTGGAACGTCCCCTCGAGCTCCAGGACGGCGACGTGCTCGTGCGCGGGCACGAGGACGCTGCGCGCGACCTCGAAGCGGACCGCGTCGCGGCCGGGCTTCGACGAGCGCGCCTCGCCGACGGCCATCAGTCGCCCTCGGGGACCTGGTCCGTGCGCGGCGGGTCGTTCGGCCGCAGCAGGGACGGTGATCGGCTCGGCGGCGCCTCGGTCGAGGCGGGGGAGGACCGCGGCATGACGGTGGTCTCCGGGGCAGGCGACGCAGGCGGGGCGGGCGGGGTCCAGGTCTGCGGACGGTGCTCCGTCCGGATCGGCGCGTTCGCCTCCCCCTCGTCCTCGCGCGCGCCGACGCTGACGGTGACCGAGACGCGAGCGAGGTCGAGCAGTCCGGCGGCCGTGATGATGACCGCGCCGAACAGCGCCAGCCACACGCCGAAGCCCGTGCTCGAGTCCACGGCGACCGGCGGCGGCTCGAGGAGCGTCGCGAACACGGCGGCGAGCGCAATTCCGCCGGGCGATCGGCACGCCGCGCGGGTCGGCGCCCTGGTCGACGTCGAGCAGGCGCGTCGTGGCCGTCACGCCGACGTACAGCGCGATGCCCACCAGCAGCAGGTCGAGCAGCTCGAACATGCTCCAGGCGCTGCCGCCCGGGTCGAACCACGTCAGGAACGGGCTCACCAGGAGCAGGACCGCGCCGAACAGCGCCGCCAGCGAGGCGGCCTCGAACCGCTGAGGGTCTTCCGTCACGTCCATCTCCGCCACGGTAGGCGGTCCGCCGGGCGACGCGCTCACTGCACCGGGCCGACGATCGCTCCGGTCTCCGGATTGACACGGGTCGGCTTGGGCCGGGAGCGGACCCGGACGTTGAACGTGCCTTCCGGCACGCCTCCGCCCTCGAGCTCGGCCTTCGCGCTGCCCGTCAGGTTCCCGGCGACCCGCCAGCTCAGCTTGTGCTCGCCCGGCACGACCGGCGTCATCTGCCAGACGTACTCCTGCTCGGCGTTCGGCTTCAGGGCGCCGAGCGCCCACGTGCTGACGTAGGCCGTGACGCCTGCGCGCGGGGCGTTGTCGACGATCCACACCGGTGATCGCGGATCGGCGATCCCCGGCTGTTCGTTGAGCACGTTGATGCCCTCGAGCGACACCGCCACGTTCGGAATGGTCTCCGTGCCCGCGTTGCGGACGGTGACGCGCAGCGTCGCCTCCTGAGAAAGCTGCTGCCGGCGCGGGAAGCTCGCGGTGACGACGTCGACGGTGTAGGTGCCGGCCTTGTCGTCGGCGCCCTGCTGATCGTCCTCCGAATCACCGCAGCCGGAGAGGGCCAGCAGGCCAACCACAGCCGCCGGCGCGACACATCGGACGAACGCCGCAGACCCCCGCATCGGCGGCGAACGTAGCACAGCGCGCGGACCGCGAGTGCCTGTCCCGAGGATCGTGCGGCCCGAATCGTGCGGGGTCGCTGTGTTGAGTCCGCGTTAGCCCTCACGTTCTCGTTGGACACTCCTCCGGCGCTTCGCATACGCTTCGGCTCCCGGCGCCTGCGGCAGGCAGGATCAGGCCCGGGCGTCACCCCGTCCGTTGTGAGGAGAGAGAAGGTCCGTTGAGCAGCTTCGCCGACCGCAGGCTGGCCCCAGCCAAGAATGCGCTGGAGGAAGTCGGCGACATGATGATCCTGACCGGGAAGACCGTCGTGTCGGCCGTGCGCCCGCCGTTCCCCTACGGCGGCGAGTTCATCTCGCAGTTCCTCTTCGCGGTTCGGCTGTGCTGGTTCCCGCTGCTCATCTCCACCGTCGCCGTCAGCTACGGCGCCGCGGGCATCCAGGCCATCAACTTCCTCAACATCTTCGGCGCGCCGGACCGGCTGGGCGGGTTCTTCGTCCTCGCCGCCATCCGTGAGTTCGCGCCGTTCGTGACCGCGATCGTGCTGGCGGGCGTGGCGGGCACCGCGATCACCGCCGACCTCGGCGCCCGCAAGATCCGCGAGGAACTCGACGCGCTGCAGGTCCTCGGCGTCGACCCGGTGAAGAACCTCGTCGTCCCGCGCTTCCTGGCGCTCATGATCGTGACGGGCCTCTTCGACGTGTACGCCGTGATCTTCGGCGTGTTCGGCGGCGTCCTGGCGACGACGACCTCGGGCCTGGAGCTCGGCCCGTTCTGGGCCACGTTCCTCACGAACGCGTCGGTCATCGACCTCTGGGGCTCGTTCGTGAAGTGCACCCTCTTCGGCGCGATCATCGCGATCGTCTGCTGTTACAAGGGCATGACGGCGTCCGGCGGCGCCGAGGGCGTGGGCCGGGCCGTCAACTCGGCCGTCGTGATCACGTTCATCGCGGTCTTCTCCTTCAACTACGTCTTCACGCAGACGCTGCTGGCGACGAACCCCGAGATCCAGGTGATCCGCTGATGGCGACGCCCTCCGACTCGTGGACCGCCGTCCCGCGCGACTGGTTCGCGAGCTTCGGCGAGATCGTCAAGTTCCTGGGCAAGGTGCTGCTGCAGATCATCGATCTGCGCGTCTTCAAGTACTCCGGCGAGGTGCTGCGCCAGGCCGGGCTGCTGATCATGTCCTCGGCGCTCGTGATCTGGGTGCTGGTGTTCGTCGTCGGGCTGCAGTGCGGCATCGAGGGCGCGTACTTCAGCCGCGCGGTCGGCGCGCCTGCGAACGCCGGCACGTTCTCCGCGCTGTGCAACCTGCGCGAGCTGGTGCCCTACGCCTTCGGCTGGATGATGGCCGCGAAGATCGGCACCGGCATCGTGGCCGAGCTCGGCTCCATGCGGATCAGCGACGAGATCGACGCGCTCGAGGTCATGGGTATCAACTCGATCACGTTCCTGTGCGCGACGAAGCTGCTCGCGTCCTGGCTCACCCTGCCGTTCCTTTACATCATCGCGATCGGGGCCGGCTTCTTCGCCAGCTACCTGGCGGTGGTCGAGCAGATCGGGGAGGTCTCCAGCGGCGGGTACTTCCTGTTGTTCTGGATGTTCCAGAACCCACCCGACATGTTCTTCAGTCTTGCGAAGGCGATGGTCATGGCCACCGTCATCGTGCTGGTCGGCTGTTACTACGGCTACAACGCGTCGGGCGGCCCCGTGGGAGTCGGGACCGCGACGGCGAAGTCCATGGTGCTGAATCTCGTGATGGTCCATCTCATCGGGATGCTCGGTACCCAGGTGTTCTGGGGCGGCAACGCTCGAGCCCCGATCGGAGGATGACCGTGCCCGAAGACCCCCGCGACCCCAACGAGAAGCTGCCCGCGTGGCCGCCGAGCTGGGCGATGAGCGACACGCCGCAGACCCCGTCCGGCCCTGCCGAGGAGCCTGCCGCCGCCGAGCCCGAGCCCGCCGCCGAGCCTGCCCCGTGGGCTGAGCCCGCGGCCGCCGAGCCCGCCGCCGCGCCCGAGCCCGAGGCGGCGCCTGAGGCCGAACCCGCGTGGGCACCGGAGTGGACGACGCCCGAGCCCGAGCCGGTCGCCTACGCGAACGAGCCCGAGACCGTGCCCACCCATGAGGCGCCCACCTCGCAGTACGAGGCCGTGCCGCCGGCAGCAGCGGCGGCTGCAGCCGCGTCGTCTGCCGAGCCGCCCGCCGCAGAGCCGCCCGTGGAAGCCCCGCGCGTGTCCGTGGTCAACGAGCCCGAGGGCCACGCGGACGAGGAGTACCGGTACCACGACAGCCCGAAGCGCTCGGCCGGCGTGCCGAACGCGATCGAGTTCGTCGACGTCCACAAGGCGTTCGGCCGCAACGAGATCCTCAAGGGCCTGAACATGGGCATCCCCGAGGACAAGATCTCGATGATCCTCGGCCCGTCCGGCACCGGCAAGTCCGTGTGCATCAAGCACATGGTCGGCCTGCTCTACCCCGACCAGGGCGACGTCATCGTGCACGGCGAGTCGGTCCCGAACATGACCGACGACGAGCTCTTCGACATGCGCAAGCGCTTCGGCGTCCTCTTCCAGGACGGCGCGCTCTTCGGCTCGATGAACCTCGAGGACAACGTCGCGTTCCCGCTGCGCCAGCACACGGACAAGGGCGAGGAGGAGATCCGCGAGATCGTCCAGCGGCGCCTTGCCGAGGTCGGTCTGTCGGGCTCCTGGGACAAGATGCCCAACGAGCTGTCGGGCGGCATGCGCAAGCGCGCGGGCTTCGCCCGGGCGCTCGTGCTCGATCCGGACATCGTCCTCTTCGACGAGCCGGATTCGGGTCTGGACCCGGTCCGCACCGCACTGCTCTGCGAGCTCATCGAGGAGATCCACCAGGAGAACGGTGGCGCCTACGTCGTCATCACCCACGACATCCTGTCCGCCAAGCGGGTTGCGGAGCACATCTCCGTGCTGTGGCGCGGGCGGATCGTCGAGTCCGGGCCGGCGGAGGAGCTCTTCAACTCGGACAACCCGTTCGTCCGTCAGTTCCTCTCCGGCGAGTCGCAGGGCCCACTGGGCATGGAGTGAATCGACCCCATTCGATTCACGCCTGACGGTTGTCAACACACACTCAACATCGCTCCGGAATCATGCCCGGCCGCTTCGCAGGGAACCCTGTCGTGATCCTTTCTGACTCTTACCCCCCACCGCCGGAGGCCCGCCCGGTGACCCTCGCCCGTGCAGGGGTGCTCGGCGTGCTCGTCATCGGCCTCATCGCGGTGGGGTACTTCGTGCTGGGCGGAAACGGCGGCCCGACGTACAAGCTGGTGTTCGAGAACTCGGGCCAGCTGGTGCGCGGCAACTCGGTGCAGATCTCCGGCCGCTCCGTGGGCCAGGTCAAGGACCTGACGCTCACCGAGAACAACCAGGCCGAGGTCGAGGTCGAGATCACCGACGAGACGCTCGCCGACGGCCTGCCCGCCGGGACGAAGGCGACGGTCCGCCAGGCGTCGCTGTCCAGCGTGGCGGGGCGGTACATCTCGCTGCAGCTCGGCACGGGGCCGAAGCTTGAGTCCGGCGAGACGATCCCGGCGAGCTCGACGGTGTCGACGGTGGACCTCGACCAGCTGTTCAACACCCTCGACGCGCCCACACGTGAGAGTCTGCAGAAGGTGATCCAGGGCTCGGCCACCTGGTACCAGGGCAAGGGCGCCGAGGCGAACGAGGCAGCCAAGTACTTCGCGCCCGCGCTGTCGAGCACGAGCAAGCTCTTGCGCGAGCTCACGAAGGACCAAGGGACGTTCCAGAGCCTCATCGTCAACGGGTCGAAGGTCGTCGGCGCGCTCGCTCAGCGGCGCAGCGAGATCTCCCAGCTCGTCGGCAACGCCAACCAGGCGAGCGCGGCGATCGCGCAAGAGAGCACGGCGCTCGACGAGTCACTCGGCGAGCTTCCGACGACCCTCAAGCGCGCGAACTCCACGTTCGTGAACCTTCGTGCGACGCTCGACGACCTCGAGCCGCTCGTCGACGTCTCGCTCGAGCAGACGAAGGACCTCGAGCCCTTCATCAAGGAGCTTCAGCCGCTGCTCGAGGAAGCGGAGCCGACGGTGGCCGACCTGTCGCAGATCGTCAAGAAGCAGGGCGCGAACAACGACCTCACCGATCTCATGGCGCAGGCGCCTGACATCGCCAAGACGGCGACGCCGACGTTCAAGAACACCACGCAGGCGATCAACGACTCGCTGCCGCTGCTGAGCTTCGCGCGGCCGTACTCGCCGGACCTCATCGGCTTGTTCCGCGACTTCGGCCAGACGAACGCGTACTACGACGCAAACGGGCACTTCGGGCGCGTGCAGGCCATCACGAACGCGTTCAGCTACGACGAGTCGACGAACGTGCTCACGCCGCAGGACCCGAGCCAGCGCCTGAACGGCGTCTCGACCGGCAACGTCAAGCGCTGCCCGGGCGGCGCCAGCCAGGCTGCGGCCGACGGCTCCGGCCCGTACACGGAGGGCGGCACGCTGGACTGTGACCCGACGAAGGTGCTGCCTGGCCCATGAAGCGGCTCCTCGTCATCCCCGTCGTTCTCGTCGTCGCGGCCGTCCTCGTCGTGGCCGGCACCGGTGCGTCCGAGGACGACGGCGCGTACCGGGTCCGCGCGATCTTCGACAACGCGTTCACGGTGATTCCGGGCCTCGACGTGAAGGTCGCGGGCGTGCGCGTGGGGCAGGTCGAGTCGCTCGACGTCACCGAGGACAACAAAGCGGCGGTCGTCCTGCGGATCGACGAGAAGGCGTTCCAGGACTTCCGCACCGACGCGTACTGCACGATCCGGCCGCAGGGCCTGATCGGCGAGAAGTTCGTCGAGTGCGACCCCACGCTGCCGCGCCGCGAGGGCGCACAGGCGCCGCCCGAGCTGTCGGTCGTCCCCGAGGGCGAGCCCGGCGCCGGCCAGCGGCTCCTGCCGGTCGATCGGACGGCCAAGCCGGTGGACATCGATCTCATCAACGACACGCTGCGCCTGCCGTATCGCGAGCGGCTGAGCCTCATCATCAACGAGCTCGGCACGGCGGTCGCCGGGCGTGGCACCGAACTGCGGTCGGCCGTGAAGAAGCTCGATCCCGGGCTGCGCGAGACCGACCGCGTCCTGAAGATCCTGGCCGACCAGAACAAGGTGCTCGCCGACCTCGCCGTTCAGTCCGACACCGCGCTGGCGCCGCTGGCGCGCGACCGGGAGCGGGTCGCCGGGTTCATCGAGGGCGCGGACACGACCCTCAAGGCGCAGGCGAACGCCAGCCAGGAGCTGGAGGAGAGCATCGCACTGCTCCCGGAGTTCCTGCAGGAGCTGCAGCCCACGATGCAGCAGCTCGAGTCGCTGTCCGACGAGGCGATCCCCGTCGTCGCCGACCTGCAGGCCGTCGCGCCGCAGCTGAGCCAGTTCATCGAGGGGCTCGGGCCGTTCAGCACCGCGGCGATCCCGGCCACGACCTCGCTCGGGGAGACGGCGGAGACCGGTGGCAAGGCGCTCATCAACAGCAAGGACACGATCGACCAGGTGGGCACGCTGGCTGAGAACGCTGAGCCCGCGTCGAGCAACCTCAAGGCGCTCACGGAGAGCTTGGAGTCGAGCGGGTCATTCGAGCGCCTGCTCAGCCTCATCTTCTACGCGGCGACGTCGCAGAACGGCTTCGACGACCTGGGCTACTACGCGCGGGCGTGGATCCTGACGTCCGGATGCGCCACGTCGTACGTGATCGCCAAGGATGCGAACTGCTCGCGCCGGCTGGGCGAGTCGCTGGCCAACGACCCGCGCCCGGAAGAGGCCGAGGACGCCTCGGCCTCCGCCGTCCGGGTCTCCGACACGGCCGCCAAGACCGAAGGGGCGTCGAAGCAGGCGGCGTCCATCAAGCTTCCGACGGAGATCGTCGCGCCGGCGAAGACCCGCGCGCCCAAGCCTGAGGCGACGCCTTCCCCGAAGCCGGACACGGCGACGTCCGACGCCGCGGCGGCGCAGGAGACCGTGGCGGACTACCTGCTCGGGGGTGAGGGATGAGGCAGCGGCAGCGGTCCCTCGCGTCCAACCCGGTCCTCATCGGCGCGGCCACGGTGCTCGTCGTGCTGGTCGGCGTCTTCCTCGCGTACAACGCGAACTCCGGGTTGCCGTTCGTCCCGACCTACCAGCTCAAGGCGGAAATGCCGAACGCCGCGAACCTCGTCGTCGGCAACGAGGTCCGGGTAGGCGGCACGCGCGTCGGCATCGTCGACGACATCGGCACGAAGGAGTACCCCAACGGCCGTACCACCGCGATCGTCAGCATGAAGCTCGAGACGACGGTCGACCCGCTGCCGAAGGACTCGACGATCATCGTGCGCCCGCGCTCGGCGCTCGGTCTCAAGTACGTCTCGATCGTCAAGGGCACGAGTTCGGAGGGCTGGGAGGACGGCTCGACGCTGCCGCTCACGGCCGCGACGCCCGAGCCGGTCGAGCTCGATCAGGTGCTGAATACGTTCGACGAGCCCACACGGCGCGCCGGCCAGGTCAACCTCAAGAACTTCGGCGACGCCTTCGCCGGGCGGGGCGCTGCGCTGAACCGGACGTTCGAGGAGCTCAATCCACTGCTCGACGACTTGACGCCCGTCATGCGCAACCTCGCGGACCCCGACACGGGTCTTGGGCAACTCGTGCGCGCCCTGCAGGCCACCGCAGCAGAGGTGGCGCCGGTCGCCGAGGAGCAGGCGCAGCTGTTCGCCGGCCTCGACACCACGTTCGCGGCGCTCGCCAACGTCGCGCCGGACATCCAGCTCGCCACGGAACTCGCGCCCGAGTCGCTGGAGACGGCGATCTCGTCGTTCAAGACCCAGCGTCCGTTCCTGCGCAACAGCGAGCAGCTCTTCGTGGCCCTCCAGCCTGGTGCCGCCGCGCTGCGCGAAGCGGCCCCCGACCTGGCGAACACCGTTGAGGTCGGCACGCCGGTGCTCGAGCGCGTGCCCGCCTTCAACGCCGAGCTGACCACGACGCTCGAGGTCCTTGAGAAGTTCTCCGACGATCCGAGCACCGACCTCGGGCTGCGCGGCCTCACAACGCTCGTGGGCATCCTGAATCCGACGCTGGCCGATCTCACGCCGACGCAAACGACGTGCAACTACTTCGGCATCGCACTGCGCAACGTGTCGTCCCTGTTCAGCCTCGGCGATGGCAACGGCACCGCGGCCCGTGCCTCGCTCATGAGCCCTATTGAGGGACCGAACGGCAGCGCGGGTCCGGCATCGGCCCCGGCGGCGGGTGGCGGACCCGCGCCGGAGAAGAACTGGCTGCACCTCAACCCGTACCCGAACACCGGGCAGCCCGGCGCCGAGAACGAGTGCGAGGCCGGTCGGGAGCGGTACATCCCCGGACAGGTCATGATCGGCAATGTTCCGGGCAACGACGGCAAGAAGACCGACCGCACCATCCGGGGCGGGGGCAACTGATGGCTCGTTCGGCAAAGAGCGATCGCCCGCGCGTCCTGCGCAAGGACCGGACTGGTGCGAACCCGGTGACGGTGGGCATCCTGGCGCTCGTCGTGATCCTCATCGCATGCTGGTTCGCGTTTCGGAAAGACAATCCGCTCAGTTCGCCGTTCAAGCTCCAGGCGGTCTTCCAGACCTCCAACGGCGTCCGCCAGAACATGCCGGTGCGCATCGCCGGCGTCGACGTCGGCAAGGTCAAGTCCGTCGAGGCGCAGGAGGGCACCCAGGCGACGGTGATCGTCATGGAGGTCGATCCACGCGGCCTGCCGATCCATAAGGACGCCGAGCTGAAGATCCGCCCGCGCATCTTCCTCGAGGGCAACTACTTCATCGAGCTCAAGCCGGGTACCCCGAGCCAGCCGACACTCGAGACGGGTGACACCGTACCGGTCACGCAGACCGCCACGCCGGTGCAGCTCGACCAGGTGCTGACGTCGCTGCAGCAGTCCACGCGCGAGGACCTCCAGGGCCTCCTCCAGGGCTTTGGTGACGGCCTGACGCGTGAGCCGACGGAGGCCGAGGACGCCACGCAGGCGGCCTCCGTGCGCGGCAAGACCGCGGCCCAGGCGCTGAACAAGAGCCTGGACGATGCTCCCGGCGCCTCGCGCGGTACCGCCGTGGTGAACTCCGCGATCGTCGGAAACGGCAACGACGTCTCGGCCACGATCAAGGCGCTCGACGGGATCAGCCGCTCGCTCAGCGGCGAGACCGCGGCGCTCCAGGACGTCGTCGTGAACTTCAACCGCACTGCCGCGGCCTTCGCCGATGAGAGCAGCGCGCTGAGCGAGGCCATCTCCGAGCTGCCCGGCACGCTGAAGACCGCGAACAGCACCCTGACCGCGCTGAACGAGGCGTTCCCGCCCACACGCGCCTTCGCGAAGGAGATCCTGCCCGGCGTGGAGGAGACGCAGGCGACCATCGACGCCGCCCGGCCTTGGCTGGCCCAGACCACCGCGCTGCTGTCGCCGGACGAGCTGCAGGGCCTGACGAGCATCCTCGCCCCGACCACCGAGGACCTCGCGGAGGCCGGAAACGGCACACTCGGTCTGCTCCAGCAGCAGAATCTCCTCGCGCAGTGCGCGACCAAGGTCCTCCTGCCGACCGGCGACGTCGTGATCGAGGATGGGCCGCGGACGTCGGGCGTCGAGAACTACAAGGAGTTCTTCTACGCGCTCGTCGGCTTCAACGGCGAGTCGCAGAACTCCGATGGCAACGGCCAGTGGCTGCGCGCGACGGTGGGCGGCAACTCCAAGGTCGAGACCGGCGTCACCCCGCTGGGTGTCAAGCTCTACGGCAACGCGCTGCTGCCGCCGCAGGGCACGCGACCTGCCATGCCGACGAAGCTGCCGACCCAGAACTTCGACGCGAACTGCAAGGACCAGGCCCGGCCGGATCTCAACAGCGCCGTGACCGGGTCTCCGGACGGCCAGAACACCAAGCCGGGCAAGTTCCTCGGGTTCGGCGACACGGCATCCGCTTCGGCCTCTTCCACGTCGTCGGCCCCGCGTGAATCGCGGGCGCAGGCGGCCAAGACGAAGTCCCCGGACAAGGCGCAGGTCGCGGCTTCGCGGTCCGAGCAGCCGACGACGTCCGTGGCCGGCGGCCTGCTTGGAGTCCTCAACCCGCTGCGCGACACGGAGGGCACCCCGTGAAGCGCGCGATCAGGACTCACTTCCGCGACTTCGTGATGATCGCCGGGATCGCGGTGATGGCAGTCATCGTCGGCGGGTTCATCCTCAGCAACCAGCGCCTGTACCTGCCGAAGTGGGTGCCGGGCGTGGGCACGGAGTTCGTCGAGTACAAGGCGGAGATGGAGACTGCGAAGGCGCTGACCCCGGGTCAGGGCCAGACGGTCACGATCGCCGGGGTCGCGGTGGGGGGAGATCAGCGACGTCGAGCTTGAGAACGGGCGCGCCGTCGTCACGCTGAAGATCCGCAAGAAGCACGCGAACCTGTACAAGGACGTCACGGCGCTGACGCGCCCGAAGACGGGCCTCGAGGACATGACGATCGAACTCGCCCCGGGCAACCCAGACGCGGGCGTCCTACCCGCCGGCGGCACGATCCCGGCGTCCCAGACAGCCCCGACGGTCACCTTCGACGAGATCCTCGCGACGCTGGACAAGGACACGCGCGACTACCTCGTGCTGCTGGTCGGCGGCGGCGGCGAGGCGCTGGCCGACAACGACAAGGCGCTCAGCGCGTCGCTGCGCCGTTTCCAGCCGACCACGGCCGACATCCGCCGGATCACCCGGCTGCTGGAACGCCGCCGGGAGAACATCCGGCGCGTGACGCGGAACTTCCGGCTCGTCGCCGAGGCGGTCGGGGAGAAGGACCAGCAGCTGACGTCGCTCGTGCGCGCTTCCGACCGCGTGTTCGCGGCGTTCGCCGCTCAGGACGAGGCGCTGCGCGAGACCATCTCTGAGCTGCCCGCCAGCCTCGAGGACACCCAGGGCGCCCTGGAGAAGCTCGACACGTTTGCCTCGGACCTCGGCCCGACGCTTGAGGAGCTGCGCCCGGGTGCCCGGGCACTGGCGCCAACGTCGAAGGCCTCGCAGAAGTTCTTCAAGGAGACGACGCCCGTCATCGAGACCCAGCTGCGGCCGTTCGCACGGGACGTGCAGCCCACGGCAAGGTCGACGCAGAAGGCGGCTGCCGATCTGAAGGTCGTCGCGCCCGCGCTCGACCGGTCGCTCGAACTCGTCAACGAGCTGTTCAACGGCCTGGCGTACAACCCATCGGGCAAGGCCGATGAGGGCTACCTGTTCTGGCTGTCGTGGCTGAACCACAGCAGCGCGTCGGTCCTGTCGATGCAGGACGCGAACGGCGTCGTTCGCCGCGGCCTGGGACTCGCTGCCTGCGGCAGCATCTTCGCGCTGCAGAACAGCTTCCGTGGGGGGCAACCCGCTCCTGGCGGCGGTTGCGGATCTCGCGAATCTGCCGAAGGCATCCGCCGGGGGCACGGTCTGCTGATGCAGAAGCAAGCTCCGACACTCGGTCGTCTCCTCGTCATGGTGGGCTTCGCGTTCTCGTGCTTCGGCCTGCTGCTGTACCTGTGGCTGTCCTTCGGAGGACCGATCCCGCTTAAGCCGAAGGGTTACCGCTTCGAGGTGACGTTCACCGAGGCCAACCAGCTGGCCAGCGAGGCGGATGTGCGGATCTCGGGCATTCCGGTGGGCAAGGTGAAGTCGATCGCGAACGACCCGGACGGCACCACGAAGGTCACGGTCGAGATCGACGAGCAGTACGCGCCGGTGCCGCAGGACAGCCGCGCGATCCTTCGCCAGAAGACGCTGCTCGGCGAGACCTACGTCGAGCTGTCCCCGGGCAACGCCGACGCTGGCGCGCTCGCGGAGAACGCCGCGCTGCCGCCCGCGCAGACTCAGGAGACCGTCGAGCTTGACGAGATCACGCGCGCCTTCGACGCGCGGACGCGCAAGGCCCTGCAGGTCTGGCAGCAGGCGCAGGCCGAGGCCGTGGCGGGTCGCGGCGCGGACCTGAACAGCGCCATCGGGTACCTCGAGCCGTTCGCGCAGGACACCCGCCAGGTGCTGGAGATCCTCAACTCTCAGACGAACGCCGTACAGCAGCTCGTGCGCGACACCGGTGAGGTGTTCGGCGCGCTCTCCGAGCAGCGCGGGCAGCTCTCCGGCCTGATTACCAACTCCAACAGCGTGTTCTCCGTCACTGCGCAGCGCAACCAGGAGCTCGAGGAGACGTTCCGCGCACTGCCGACCTTCGAGCGTGAGGCCACGGCCACGCTGAAGCGGCTCGACCAGTTCGCCGAGGACACCGACCCGCTCGTCAAGCAGCTCACCCCGGCAGCCGAGGCGGCCGGGCCGACCCTCGAGGCGGCCGCGAAGGTCGCCCCGGACCTCGACGCGCTCTTCACCGACCTCGGCCCGCTGCTGGACGAGGCCGAGACGGGGCTTCCGGCCACCCAGCAGTTCCTGACCGAGCTCGGTCCGTTCCTCGGGACGTTCGATCCCGCACTCAAGCAGCTCAATCCGCTCCTGCAGTTCGTCGGCGCGTACCGCGACGACGTCCGCGCGTTCGTGGCGAATACGGCGGCGGCGACGGAGGCGTCCGACCGCGAGCTCGGCCAGTACTTCAACTACTTCACCGTTGCCCCCGCGCCGCTGAACGCCGAGACGCTCGCAGCGTATCCGGAGCGGATCAATCCGAACCGGCCGAACCCGTACCCGTTCCCGAAGGCCTTCCTGAAGCTCGCGCAGGGCCTGGGCTTCTACGAGACGCGCCAATGCGGTAGGCCCGATCCGACGCTGTCTCCTGACCCGGGTGCTCTCGCACAGCTCACGCCGGACCCGCAGAAGCTGCTGCAGACCATCCAGGACACCGCGTTCCCGGGCGGGACCATCCCGGCTCCGGCCTGCACGAAGCAGGGCCAGTTCACCACGAATGGCGCGCCGACAGACTTCCCGCAGGTGCCTGCGGCGTCGAGCAGCACCGAGGTCCCTGCAGCCCCGTGAGCCGGCCGCTGCACGCGCTGGCGGCGCTCGCCGCCGGGCGGCCGCGGATCGTGCTGGCGGTGTGCATCGTCCTGACGCTGATCGGCGCCGGGCTCTCGCTGCGCCTGCAGCCCGACGCCGGCAACGAGACGTTCGTGGGGGAGGGCAGCGTCACGTCCCAGGCGACGCAGGAGCTCGCCGAGCGGTTCGGGGAGGACAGCGTCATCGTGCTCGTCCGCGGCGAGCTCAACCGCATCGTCCTCACCGAGAACCTTCAGAAGGCCATCGGGCTCGAGGGCTGCCTGTCGGGGAACGCTCCGCGCGGCGTGATCCCGCCCGGCGGCTCGCTCAGCCCCCTGCGGCCGGCTCGCCGAGGACAAGCCGGTGAAGGTCGTCATCGGGCCCGGGACCTTCATCAACGAGTCCGTGCGCCAACTCCAGCAGGGCTTCGCCGAGCGCACGAAGGGCCAGGCCGAACAGTCCGCCAAGGCCGCGAATGCCGCTCGGCAGCTCGCCCTCAAGCAGGGGCGCAGCAAGGCCCAGGCCGACAAGCTCGCGCTGCAGGCTCGTCGGCTCGTGGAGGCACAGGCGTATCGCGACCTGCTTCAGCTCGCGGTCCGCTACGGCCTGACGGGTGTCCCGAACCTCAACGACCCGAGCTTCATCTCCCAGCTCGTCTTCGATCCCGAACGTCCGGCGGGCACCCCGAAGGCGCGGTTCGCCTACCTGTTCCCCAGCCAGGACGCGGCGCTCATCCAGGTCCGCCTGAAGCCGGGGCTGACCGACGAACAGCGCCGCGCAGCGATCGCCGACATCCGCGAGGCGACGACGATGTCGGAGTTCACCCTCGACCAGGCGTCCTACGCGGTGACCGGTGCGCCGGTCGTGGTGGACGACCTCACGGACGCGATCAGCCGCTCGCTCATCATCCTGCTGCTGGCCGCGGTGCTCGTGATGGCCGCCACGCTGGCGCTGATCTTCTCCAGCCGCCTGCGGCTGCTGCCCCTCGGCATCGCGCTGGGTGCCGCGGCGATCACCTTCGGCGCGCTGTCCCTGGCCGGGCAGCCGCTCACGGTCGCGGCGATCGCCGTGCTGCCGGTGCTCATCGGCCTGGCCGTCGATTACGCCATCCAGCTGCAGGCCCGGGTGGAGGAGGTGCGCCGCCGGGACGGGTTGCGCGCCGCGCCCGCGACCAAACGCGCGGCCGCGCTGGGCGCGCCGACCGTCGCCACCGCCGCGGCCGCCACGATCGCCGGGTTCCTCGTCCTGCTCCTGTCGCCCGTGCCGATGGTGCGCGGGTTCGGCGTGCTGCTCATCGTAGGCATCGTGGTCGCCTTCGTGCTCGCGCTTGCGGGCGGGACCGCGGCGCTGGTGCTGGCCGACGGCCCGCCCGGACGGCTGCGGGTCCGCGCCGGCGGGTGGTTCGGCCCGCCGTTGCGGTGGATCGGCCGGGTGCTGCGCGACAACCCACCGGTCCAGGCGGCGCGCGGCGCCGGTGGGCGCGTGGGTCGCGGCGCGCTCGCGCTGGCGGGGCGCCGGCCCGGCCGGGTCCTGCTCGTGGCGACCGTGCTCGCGGTCGCCGGGTGGGCGGCCGACACGCAGCTGAAGGTGCAGACCGACATCCTCGAGCTCGTCCCCCAGGACGAGCAGGCCGTCCGGGACCTGCGCAGCCTGCAGCAGACGACGGGCGTGGCCGGCCAGGTCGACGTGCTCGTCACCGGCGACAACGTCGGGCGCGCCGCCACGATCGCCTGGCTCGGCGAGCTGCAGCGCAAGGTTTTGAACCGCTACGAGTACAGCACCGAGCGCGGCTGCGGCGAGGCCGAGATCTGCCCGGCGTTCTCGCTGCCCGACCTGTTCAGCACCAGCGACGGCGAGCTCACCCAGAAGCGCGTCAACGCCCTGCTCGACGCGATCCCGCCGTACTTCAGCCAGAACGTCATCACCCCCGACCGCCGTGCGGCGACGCTGAGCTTCGGCCTGAAGCTCATGCCGCTCGACCGCCAGCAGGAGGTGCTTGACGAGCTGCGCCGGGGGCTGGACAGCGCCCCGCCCGGCGTGAACGCGCGGCTCGCCGGCCTGCCGGTCCTCGCCGCCGAGGCGAACGCGAAGGTCTCCGGCCACGGCCACCGGGTCGTCACGCTCCTCGCGGGTCTGCTGGCCGTCGCGCTCGTGCTGCTCGTCGCGCTGCGGTCCTGGCGGCGGGCGCTCGTGCCGCTCATCCCGATCGTCCTGGCGACCGGCTGGTCGGCGCTCCTGCTCTTTGCGCTGCGGATCGAGCTCAACCCGCTGTCCGTGGTACTCGGCGCGCTCGTCATCGCGATCTCCACGGAGTTCAGCGTGCTCCTCGCGGAGCGGTATCGCAGCGAACGCGGTCGCGGGCGGGACATCGGCGACGCGCTACGGCAGGCATACAGCTCGACGGGCGCGGCGGTGGCCGCCTCCGGCGTGACGGTGGTGGCCGGGTTCGCCGTCCTGATCCTCTCGGACTTCCCGATGATCCGGAACTTCGGCCTGGTCTGCGTCATCGACCTCAGCGTGTCCCTGCTCGGGGTGCTCGTGGTGCTGCCCGCGGCGCTCGTGTCGTCGGAGCGTGGAGCGCGCCGTGTCGTGCCTGAGCGGTTGGCGGCGTGAACTGAACACGCAGCCAACCGCTCGCTTCTACAGGTCCGCCGCCCGACGGGCTGCGCCAGTTAGACCGGCGGCCAGTCAGAACCGCGGGGCTACCCGCGAAGGCAGCCGTAGTACACGAAACCGGTTCGGTTGACTGCGCCGAACGCGAACCCTCTCAGCATCGTGACACCCCAGTAGGTGCCGTCATGGGTGAAGGTCTGTGGCGGCCAGAGCGCGCCGTACAATGCGACCCCCGGGTTGTAGGTGTTGGTCGCACCGTACGTGGCGGCCGCCCAGACATAGGTCGGTCCGCACGTGGCGGTCAGTCGCTGCCCGGCCCAGGCTGATGCCGGGGCTGCGCTGATGCCGAAGGCAGACGCGACGCACGCGGCCACGATGGCTGATCGGCTCACCAATCCCACATTTCCTCCTAGTGATGTTGGACAGAACCTCGTAGTGGTTGACCGACGACCACCACGCCAGAAGCCGCGATAGCGAGAGGTCGGGATGGCGCCGAGGCCGAGTCGATACGAGGGTCGACCGCAAGCTATGTGTACTGAAGAGCTCCGGTCACAAATATTCAGGATTTGCACAGCAAAGAACCTGCAAGCTGTGCAAAGCGCGCGGCATTCTTCACGCCCAGCGGCGCGCTCTCGTAGTTGCCGGTCGTGTCGCGGTCGCGACCAGGTGGCCGACATAGCGACTTGCGGGAGAGCTACCGGCGGCCGGTCGCCAGTCGTTGCCGTCAGGGAGAATGCCCGGACGTGTGGTCACCGACTCGGACACGATCGTGAAACAGCTCGGCTGGTCGGGCTCCGTCGCGGGCGCCATGCTCATGATCGCCTTTCTGGGGCTCGGCTACGCCCTGTTCCAGGACCGCGCCGAGGACACGCCCGACAGCCTGCCCGTGGGGGAGGTGATGCCGCCGTTCGCCACCCCGCTCGTGCGGTCCGACCTCGACGGGGACGCGAATGTCGCGACCCGCGAGGACCAGGGCGCCGCGGGGGCGCGGCCCGCGTGCGATGTCCGGGGCCCGGAGATCCTCAACGGCTGCCAGCTCGCAGAGCGTGGCCCCGTGGTCCTGACGTTCGTGGCGCAGGCTGGGAAGTGCATGGACCAACTGCGTGCTCTCGAGGAGCTCAAGCGCGCGGAGCCCGAGCTGCAGGTCGCGGCAGTCGCGATCAAGGGGGACCGGGACGACCTGCGCGAGGAGCTCGATCGCCGGCGGATCACCATCCCGGTCGGGTGGGACCGCGACGGCGCCCTGAGCGCCGTGTACCGCGTGCTCACCTGCCCGCAGACGGTGTTCGCGGCCCAGGGCGGCAGCGTCCGCAGCACGGCCTACGAGGAGCTCACGGTCGACGAGCTACGGCGGCGCGCGGGAGCGCCGTGACCGATCCGGCGACCCCGCGGCGCGGCGCGATCGACCCCCGGGTCGAGGCCGACCTGCCCGGCCTCGCCCTGTGGGAGCTCACTGCGCCGTCCGCGCTGCACCGCCGCCGCGACCCCGACGTCCGCGACCGGCTGCGCGAGCTCGCGGGCCGTATCACCGGCGCGGTGGCGATCGAGGCGCGGCAGGACGAGATCGTGCACGCGTACCGGGTCGCGTTCCGGCACACGGGGCTGGACCCCGACGTCGATCGGACGCCCTACGAGGCCGCGCTGGTCGAACGGCTCAGACACGGCGGCTTCCCGTCGCGGGACGTGATCACCGACGCGCTGCTGCTTGCGCTGCTCGACACGAAGGTCGCGGTGGTCGCCTGCGACGACGCGTCGCTGCGCGGGCCGCTGCACCTGACGCTCGAGGACGGCGCGGTCGTGCTCGCGGATGACGATCGAACTGTCATTCCGCTGTGGGAAGAGCCTGTGCGTGAGCTACTCCCTACGGCCGACACGGTGGCTGTCCGCCTGGCTGCAGTGACCCCGGCCGGTGTGCCGGCCGTCGCGGCCTGGGAGGCGCTCGACCGCGTGGCGGACCTGGTCGCCCCCGGGTGACCGCAAGAACCTTTGGTACGCGAAAACAGAGTGATACCAACGCAAAAGTAGTCAAGGCACACTGCGTATACTCATGCCGTCCGATCTTGGCCCTGCTGGCTGAGACTCTTCGAGCATCGGGAGATCCCGTGATCAAACTCCGTGCGCTGGTCCTGACACTGCTCTGCGTGCTTGCCGTTTCCGCGGCCGCCGCACCGCCGGCATCCGCCAAGCGCCTTGCCGTGTGGTGCGGTTCGACGTACGTCTGGAGCGGCCACCCATACGTTCCCAACAACTGGGTGGTCGGCGCTCTGTACGCCGGTCAGACCTTTGATGTCATGAGCGGTACGAACCAAGGCTACGCTTGGGGCTTCGCCTACGGGCACGTCAATCGCTACGGCTGGGTGGAGACGCGGTGCCTTAACCCGTTCTCGTAGCCGCCAGAGTCGGCGCGCCGGCGCGGCGCGGCGCGGCTCGCCGCGTCGCGTCGCTGTATCGCCACGCATGAGTTTCGAGGCGGGTGGTAGCGTTTGAAGCGGAGGATGGCGATGGGCGCAATCACGGCACCGAAGCTCGACACGATGTCGATCCCCGGCATCGTTGACGGGCGCGCGGCCCGAGCCTCGCTCCGTAGCCAGCTGCGTCATCTCGAGCGCGAACTCGCACAGCTCATGGCCGAGGGTTTCAGCGACCCGGGCGATCGCCGCGTCATCGAGCAGAGCGCCGAACACCGACGGGCCCATCTTCCGACGTTCGCCGAGCTTGTTTGCCAGCGCGACGCGCTGATCGCCCGCGTCGCGGAGGAGCGCACCCACCGCGCCGCCCGCCGCACCGAGATCGCCCGCACGCGGGCGTTCCTCGAAGAGGTCCGGCGGGCACCGGAACGGCATCCGTACGTCCGCATCCCCAGAGCTGACCTCGGCGAGCCGGGCTGCGGCAGCTACCAGGTGCGTCCGAAGCTCGGGATCATCGGCATGCTCGCCGGCTGGTGGCAGGTCAAGCTCTCGTCGGGCTGCCCATAACGCCTGCGCAACGCCGCACCATTAGCCTCCGCGGCACGTATGGGACGTCGCAGCCGCAAGCGTGGGGGGCCGAGCCCCGTCTCCGCCCCCGCGCCATCCGCTCCGCGAGCGGCTCGTGCGTCGCGGCACCGCGCGCCCACGAAGGAGGCGCCGAAGCCGCCGTGGGCGCCGTTCCCCCTCGTCGAGGTCCTCATCGTTACCGGGCTGGTGTTCGTGGTGATCGGCCTGGTCATGGGCGACGGGCAGGGGCGCACGGTGCTGGGCTTCGGCATCGCGGTGATCTGCGTCGCGTCGCTCGAGGTCGCGATCCGCGAGCACATCACCGGCTTTCGTTCGCACAGCATGCTGCTGGCGCTGCTCCCCACGGCGGTCGCGGTCGCGATCTCGTGGTTCGCCGCCGAGCTGACCGCCGTGGTCCGGCTCGGCATCACCGTCGCCGTGTTCCTCATCTCGTTCCTCGCCCTGCGCGAGGTGTTCCGTCGTCGATCCGGAGGACTGAGCTTCCGTGCCTGACCCCGCCGAGCCGCGCCGCATGGCGATCCGCGGCCTGCATCACCTGACCCTGATCAGCTCCGACCTGCAGGCCACCACCGCCTTCTACCGGGATCTCCTGGGCCTTGCGCTGGTGCAGGAGACGACGAGCGACGACGACCCGGACGCGCGGCACTACTGGTTCGACACCGGGGGAGGACAGCGGATCTCGTTCCTGGAGTACGCGTCCATGGACCCGGGGGTCGTGGGGAAGGGATCGACGCACCACATCGCGCTGACCGTGGACAGCGGCGAGGAACTCGCCGGCTGGCGGGACTACCTCACGCAGCACGGAGTGGCGACCAGCGAGATCTTCTCCCGCAACGGCTTCCATTCGCTGTACCTGCGCGACCCGGACGGGCACATCTTGGAGCTCGCGACCCGGGTCGGCGTGGCGGCGCCGCCCCCGGCGCCGCCCGTTCCGATGTCGTCTTAGGCCGCGAAGCGCATTGCGCGCCGCGCCACCGAATCGTCCGCGCTCCGATGCGAGGACGGCACCAGCTCGCCGAGGGCCTGCGCCACTGCGTGGCGCTGGCGCTCCGTGAGCGAACCCACCGTCTTCGTCTCCGTGAGGGGGGATTGCGGAGAGGAACTTCTTGCAGCGGGTACGACCCCACCGCTTCTGACTCATCAGGAGATCGGCGACGGTCATGCTCGCCGCCTCCCACGGCGTGCTGAGCACCACGTCGCCGACCGTGATCTCCCCGGCGCCGATACGGCGCTTGAGCTCGGCCCGAGCCAGCCGGACCTCATTGGCGCGCTGAAGCGCCACCAGGTGCTGGGGGGCAGCACCCGTCTCATGCCCAGGGGAAATCGTCGCTGTCGCGTTCATCTGTCCTCCCTGCTGACCTCGCTCTCCCGGCGTCGAGGTCAACGTTGCCTTGGATGTTCTCTGACCGCATGCGCGCGCACGACAGCTGTCCGGGGCCCTCGCGGAGACTTACGACCCTGGCTGTCCCGGCCCCTCCCGTGGTGCCTGGACGGCTCGTATGTCTCCCCCGGTGCGTCGCGCTGAGCGCCTGGCGAAGCTATGACAGGGGCGCTGTCGGGGTCAACGGACAACCGTCCGGCCCGTTCGCTAATAGCGCCTTTTTTCTCTTGTTTCCGCCTTGTGAAGATCTGGACAAGGAAAAGATGCTCAGGTTGTCTAAAGCGGTGAGGGGAGGGCCCCGTGCTCAGCCTCGAATGCGGCTTTCACCTCGCCGACGCGACGCAGCGCCTCGTCGAGGGTCGCCGTGTCATGCGTCGCCATGACGCTCGTGCGCAGCAGGGCGCCGCCGGGCGGAACCGCGGGGTGGATCGCGACGTTCACGAAGACGCCCGCGTCCCACAACGCCTTCCACAGCAGCCCGGCCTTCCAGTCGTCCTCGACCAGCACCGGGACGACCGGCGTGACGATGCCGTTCTCGCTCTCGATGACCCGGAAGCCCAGGCCGTGCAGGCCCTCGCGCCAGTGGCGGGCGTTCTCGAGCACCTTGGCCATGAGCTGCGGGCCCTCGTCGGAGCGGACGATGCGCAGGGCCGCCAGCGCTGCGCCCACGGCGGCCGGCACCGCCGACGCCGTGAAGAGGAACGCCCGGCTCTGGATACGCAGGTACTCGATGACCTCGCTCGAACCCGCCAGGAACCCCCCGCAGGACGCCAGCGACTTGCTGAACGTCCCCATCCGCAGGTCCACACGATCCTCCACGCCCAGCAGCTCGCTCGCCCCCGCGCCGCGCGCGCCGAGCACGCCCGCGCCGTGGGCCTCGTCGACCATGAGCCGGGCGCCGTAGCGCTCGGCGAGGTCGGCGATCTCCTTCAGGGGCGCGACGTCACCCTCCATGCTGAAGACGCCGTCGACGACGATGAGGACGCCGCCCGGGTCGTTCACAGCCCGTGAGAGCGCCTTCTCAAGCTTGTCGAGCTTGTTGTGGCGGAACGGGCGCAGCTTGGCCTTGCTGAGCAGGCAGCCGTCGAGGATGGACGCGTGGTCGGCGCTGTCGACGATCACGGTGTCCTCGGGGCCCAGCAGCGTGCCGAGCGCGCCGAGGTTGGCCTGGTGGCCGGTCGTGAAGACGATGGCGTCCTCGGTGCCCATCCACGCGGCGATCTCACGCTCGAGCTCGAGGTGCAGCGGGGTGGTGCCGTTGAGCAGGCGTGAGCCCGTGAGGCCCGTGCCGTAGGTCTCCAGCGCCTCGCGCGCGCCGGCGATGACCCGTGGGTCACCGGTCAGGCCGAGGTAGTTGTTTGAGCCGAGCATGACCCGCTCGGCGCCCTCCATCTCCATGACGGGGGCGGCCGGGGACTCCACGACCCGGAAGAAGGGGAGCATGTCCGCTTCCTGGGCCGCGCGCAGGATTTCGGCGCGCTCGTGGCCCCGTACCTTGGCGAACACGTCGATGCCGGTCTGGCTCACGGTAGGGTTGACCTCGATGTCGGTGGTCGTGCAGCCCGTCGCCGGGCGACGGGATCTGCGGGAGTTCATCGAGCTCCCGTTCCGCCTGCATGCTACCTCGCCGTACTGGGTGCCCCCGCTGCGGTTCGAGCGCCGGCAGTTCCTCAATCCCAAGCGCAACGCGTTCTTCAAGCACGGCGAGGCGCAGCTCTTCCTGGCACGTCGTGACGGGCGCGTCGTGGGCCGGATCAGCGCGCAGGTCAACGCCGCGTTCGACGCGCAGCACACCGACGAGCCGCCCACCGGCATGTTCGGGTTCCTCGAGTTCGAGGAGGACGCCGAGGTCGCGGCCGCGCTCCTCGAGGCCGCAGCGGGCTGGGTTCGCGAGCAGGGCCGAGAGCGGATGCTCGGCCCGATGGACTTCACGATGAACGACGAGGCCGGCGTGCTCATCGAGGGCTTCGACCGCGAGGCGGTCATCAAGCAGCCCTGGCAGCCCCCGTACTACCAGCGGATCCTCGAAGAGCTCGACATGGCCAAGGCCATGGACCTCTTCATGTGGGAGCTGAAGATCAGCGACCGCGAGTCGATCCGCCCGATCATCTTCCGGCTCGCCGACGAGGTGGAGCCGAAGTACGGCATCCGCCTGCGCAAGATGTCACGCCGGCACCTGCGCCGCGAGATGGACCTGTTCGCCGAGGTCTACAACGCCGCGTGGCGGGCGAACTGGGACTTCGTGCCCTACGACAAGGCGGATCTGGACTACCTGGCCTCCGAGCTGCAGCTCGTCTTCGACCGCGACTGGTTCATGGTCGCCGAGGGCCCGGAGGGCGAGATCGTCGGTGTGGCGATCACGATCCCCGACATCAACATGGTCCTGAAGAAGATGAACGGCCGGATCTTCCCCTTCGGCTGGTGGTACTACCTGCGCCGCCGGAAGATCACGACGCGCTGCCGCGTCAGCTTCCTGGGCGTCAAGCCCGAGTTCCAGCACACCGGGATCGCGGCGAAGATGTACGTCGAGCACTTCGACATGGCGGAGAAGACCGCCGTGAAGTGGGGCGAGATGGGCTGGATCCTGGAGACGAACACCGCGATGAACCGCGGCATGGAGGCGATGGGCGGGCGGATCGTCAAGAAGTACCGGGTGTATGAGCGACCGGTCGCCCGGGTAGCCTCCGGCGCATCGTGACCCCCGGTTCCTCAGCGAGCAATCTGCCCGCGCCCCGGGACGCCGACCAGCCGCTGGACGAGTACGAGCCCGTCGACGCCGTCCCGGTCCTCGACACCCCGCGCGAGATCCAGCCCGTGTCGGTCGCGCCGCTGGCGCGTCAGGCCGCCGCGGTCGCCGCGACGAGCTTCCTGTGCGGGGCCACCGCGATCGTCCTCGTCCGCGGGCGCAGGGCGCGCCGGCACCGGATCAAGCTCCGGGGGGCCGGCGGCGCGGTCAGAAGGTCGTCTCGTCGCACAGCTTCCTCGTGGACGTCCACGTCCTCGGCAGATAGATGGCGTCCCCGGTCGCGGAGCTCGATGCGCGCTTCGCCTCCTGCGTGCGGGTGCGCGTCACCCCGCGCTGGCCGTTGCGACTCCCCGGCTCCGGGATGGACGGTGTCGCCCGGCGCCGCGGCGGGGTGCTGGAGCGGCTCCTCCACGTCGGTGACACGCCCGTGCTCGTCCGGGCTGCGCAACCTGCGGGCGGCGATGTGGTCCTGGGGGCGTGGGCGGACGACCGCGGGGCGGCCGAGGAGGCTGTGGCCCGCATGCGCCGCGCGCTGGGACTGGACCTCGACCTGGCGCCGTTCGTCGACCGCTTCCGCTGGGACCCGCTCATCGGCTCGTCGGTCCGCCGCCGTCCCCAGCTGCGGGTGCGTCAGCGCCCCGTGGCGTTCGAGGCACTCGCGTGGGCGATCTGCGAGCAGCTCATCGAATTCGAGCGCGCGGCCGCGATCGAGCGGCGGATCGTGCGCCGGCTGGGTCGGCAGGACGCCCCGACCGGGCTGTTCGATATTCCTGCACCGGAGCGGATCGCGGCCACCGCGCCTGCACTGCTGTGCGCGCTCGGGCTGGCCGAGAAGCGCGCGGTCGCGCTCACGCGCTGCGCCCGCGAGGTGGCTGCCGGGCGCGTCGACCTCGACGGCGGCGATCACGAGGCCGGGTGGGCCCGCCTGCGCCGGATCCCGGAGATCGGCCAGTGGACGATCGACGTGCTCGCGCTGCACGGCCAGGGCCGACTCGACCAGTTCCCCGCGGGGGACCTGGGCTTCCTCAAGCTCGTCGGACGCCTGCGCAGCGGCGGCGATCCGGACGCCTACGCGACCGAGGACGAGGTGCGCGAGGTGTTCGCGCCCTACGGGGCGTGGGCCGGCCTGGCGGCCACCCACGCCCTGTCGATCAGGACCTCAACCGATCACGGGCCCGCTTCGCCCTCGCCGAGGCCCTCGCCGGGCAGGAACTCGTTCGTGAAGGCCCGTGCGCCCGCGTCGACCGAGTCGATGAGCCCCTCGTCGGTCATCCACGTCGTGTAGGTCGCCCACTCCTTCGGGTCCATGTACCCGAACGGCCGGTCCTCGTCCTCGGGGAAGAAGACGGGCAGCGTGGCCTCGACGACGGCGGTCTGCAGCCCGCGCTGGAGATCCGGGTTGTCCTCCAGCAGCGGGTCGACACCCTGCGCCGGATCCTCCTTCAGCGCCAGGTGGCCCTCGGACAGGGCCTGCATGAACCGCCGGAGCATGGGCCCCTCGTTGCGCACCGTCTCAGCGCGGGCGACGACGATGAGCTCGTTGTACGTGGGGACGCCGAGCTCCTCCATCCGCAGGATCGTGGGGTTGCGGCCCCGCCGCTCGAGTTCGACCCCCTCGTAGTTCCAGAACGACCCAAGGGTCGCGTCGACACGCCCCGACAGCATCGCGGGGGTCAGGTTGAACCCGACGTTGATCTCCTTCACGGACGACGCCGGAACGTTCGCCTCCCGGAGGATCGTCTGCAGGTACGCGCTCTGGTAGGGGATCCCGGCCGTGCCGACCCGGGTGTTGCGCAGATCGGCGGGTTCCTTGACGGCGTCCTTGCCGATCGAGATGACCGAGGTCAGCGGCTTCTGGACGAGCGCCCCGATGGCCTGGAGGTTCTGGCCCTTGTCGCGGGCGAGCAGCAGCTCGGGCTCGTAGGAGATGACGAGATCGGCCTTCCCGGCGGCGAGCAGCTTCAGCGGCGTCGACGGATCGGCGGGCGTCCGCGGGGTGACGTTCAGCCCGGCGCGCGTGAAGTCCCCGTTGCCGATCGCGGCGTAGATGCCGGCGTGATCGGCGTTGGGGAAGTAGTCGAGCAGCAGGTCGATGTCCTGCTGGCCGGTCGTGCTGGCCTGCTCCTCGGACTTCTCGCCGCACCCGGCGACGGCCAGGGCGGCGGGAAGCAGGAGCGCGGCGATGAGCCAGGCGCGGGGACGTGCGATCACGAGGTGCCTCTCGGGGTGGGGGACTGGGTTCCCCGCAGGTGCCGTTCGGCGGCGGCGAGCACGGCGACGAGCGTCACCGCGAAGGCCGCCAGGACGACGACGGCGGCCCACGCACGGGCCGTCTCGAGCTGGGGGGATGGACTGCAGGATGAGATGGCCGAGGCCGGCCTCCGAGCCGGCGTACTCGGCGAACACGGCGCCGATCACGGCGACGGCGACGGCGATCTTCGCGCCCGACAGCGCGGCGGGGACCGCGGCGGGCAGCTCGGCGAAGCGCAGGCGCTGCCAGCGCGTCGCGTCCATCGACCGCAGGAGCCGCAGCAGCTCGCGATCGGTCGAGGCGAGGGCGTCGAGGGTCACGACGACGACGGGAAAGAAGGCGACGAGCGCGATGATCGCGAGCTTCGGGCCGAGGTCGTAGCCGAACCAGATCACGAGGAGCGGGGCGATGACCACGATCGGGACCGCTTGCGAGGCGACCAGCAGGGGATAGACCGCGCGCCGGGCGGTGCGCGACAGATGCAGCGCGAGCGCCAGGAACAGGCCGACGGCCAGCGCGAGCAGGATGCCGAGCCCCACCTCCGCTGCGGTGACCGTGAAGTTCGACCACAGCAGGGCGCGGTCCTCGACCAGCGCGGCGGCGATCGAACTCGGGGCGGGGAGGAGCAGTTCGTCGACCGACCCGAGCTGCACGTAGAGCTCCCAGCCGCCGAGCAGCGCCAGGACGATCACGGCGCTCAGCATGCGCGCAATGCCTCCATCGCCTGGCGGCGGAGTTCGACGAGCTCGTGGTCGGCGGGGTCGCGCGGGCAGTCGCCGGGGACGGCGAGTTCGCACACGATCCGCGCCGGCCGGGGAGAGAGCACGCACACGCGGTCGGCGAGGACCAGCGCCTCCTCGATGTCGTGCGTCACGAGCAGGACGGTGCGCGGCTCGGCGGCGAGGGCGTCGCTCAGCCAGCGGTGCATGTCGGCGCGGGTGAGGGCGTCGAGGGCGCCGAACGGCTCGTCGAGGCAGAGGAGGCCCCGGCCCGTCAGCAGTGCGCGGACGAAGGCGACGCGCTGTCGCATGCCGCCGGAGAGCTCGTGGGGTTTGGCGTGCTCGAATCCGGCGAGCCCGAGTTCGGCGAGCAGCGGCGCGGCGCGGCGCCGAGCGTCGGCGCGCCGGGTTCCCTGCAGGCGCAGCGGCAGGGCGGCGTTGTCGAGCGCGTCGGCCCACGGCAGCAGGGCGTCACGCTGGGGGACGAGCGCGGCCGGCGCGGCCGCCACGCTGCCACCGTCCGGCGCCTGGAGCCCGCAGACCAACTCCAGCAGCGTGCTCTTGCCGCATCCGCTGGGTCCCACGAGCGCGACCGTCTCGCCGGGGCGCATCGCCAGGGAGATCCCGTCGAGGACGATCAGCGCGCCGAAGGCGTGCCGGACCTCGCGCAGGTCCACCGCCTGCGTTGCACGTGCGTCGTCACCTGGCGCCGTCACCGCCGCCGGCCCGCGTGCCGTGGTCTGGGACTGCATCGCTCCCTCCGCGGGCATTACCCCACAGGTTCGAAGGGTCTGCGCCGCCTCTGGACGCGATCTCAGCCGGCCTGCCGCCAGCCCCCCTGGTTGTCCCGCCGGATGCTAGAGGATGAGGCCGCGCCTGTCGGTGGCGGGCAGACACTCAGGCTCTACATGAGTGTGAGAGTCAGGTGTTCTGGGGATCACCGGTCGAGCGACTGCCCGATCGGTAGTACGTTCTGCCACGTAGTCCGCCGGCTTGCCCCATGCCGAGTGCCGCCCCGACACCCGACCCACTCCCGCCGAAGGCCAGGCGCCGACGGACGGACCGCGTGCAGCTGGCCACCGTCGTCGGCGCGCTGCTGGCGGTGACCGCGCTGGCGACCCTCGTCGCGCACCGCGTGGACCAGGACCGGGAGGAGACCCGCCAGGATCAGGCGGCGGCCCAGGCGGTCGCCGCCATCGAGAGTTCGGCGGCGCGGCTCCAAGACGCGGTCCGTGACCTGACCTCGCTGTTCAGCGCGAGCGAGGCGGTGACGGTGGAGGAGTTCTTCGCCTTCGCCCAACCGGCCCTGGAGGCCGGCGCGGCCTCGTCGCTGTCCCGCATCGACTTCGTCCGCGAGGCGGAGCGCGACGCGTTCGAGCAGAGGTTCGGCCGGAGGATCTGGGAGCCGGAGGGCGGCGATCAGAACAAACGGGCGGTCGCGCCCACGCGCCCCGAGTACGCCGTCGCCGTGACGGTGGCCAACCGCGAGCTTCGCCGGCCCGTGGTGGGGTTCAACCTTCTCGCAGCGCCCGCGCGGGCGCGGGCGCTGCGGACCTCGGCGCGGACCGGGGAGGCCGCAGCGTCGGGCGTCGTGTCCCTCGCCGGGACCGGGCGGGCCGGGTACATCCTCGTCGCCCCGCGCTACGCCGAGGGCGCGCCGGTCGAGACCCCCGCGCAGCGCCTCCGGGCGTTGGAGGGCTGGGTCAGCGGCACGTTGGACTACCAGCAGATCAGCCTCGCCCTGCGCGCTGCGGCGGGTGACGGTGGGCTGCAGGTCAGCCAGCAGGGCCGCGAGCTGCTGACGATCGGCGCCGTCGGCGAGGACGCCAAGCGCGTGACGGCGGTGATCGGCGGGACGCGCTATGACGTGCGTGTCGCGCAGCCGCGGGTGGGCGTCCTTCCGGCGGCCGGGTGGGTCGCGATCCTCGGCCTGCTCGCCACGGTCTTCGTCACCCTGCTGGTCCGCCAGACCGCGATCAGCGCGCAACGCGCCCAGCAGCTCGCCGCGCTCCGCGGACACGAGCGCGACGAGGCTGTGCGCACGGGGGCCACCGAGCGGGCGGCGACCCAGGCGCTGCTCGGCCACCTCCCCGACATCGCGATGTTCCGGTACGGCCCGGACCTGCGCTTCACGACCGTCGCCGGTGGGCTCGTCATGATGACCGGGCGGACGTCCGCGCAGCTCGTGGGTTGCGGGCCGGGCGACATCTCCACCGACGAGGAGTCGGCGGTGCTCGAGCCGACCATGCGGGCCGCCCTCGACGGCGCGACCCACAGCTTCGCGATGAAGCTCGGTGAACGCCAGCTCTGGGTCCAGACCGTGCCGCTCACTCCGGGCGAGGAAGCGCTGCTCGTCGCGACCGACGTCACGGGGCTCGAGCGCGCGCAGGCCGGGCGGGCCGAGGCCGAGGCCCGGTTCCAGCAGGCGTTCGACGACGCGCCCGTCGGCATGTCGCTCATGGACTTGCAGGGACGTTTCATCGAGGTCAACCGGGCGCTGTGCGAGATGACCGGGTTCGACCCCGAGGACCTCAAGGGGCGCAACTTCTCGGTCCTCACGCGCTCGGAGGACGTCCCCGTCCTGGCCGACGCGCTGCGCCAGCAGGCCGCGGGAGAGACGCACCGCGTCAGCACGGAGACCCGGGCAACCCACGCGTCCGGTCACACGCTGTGGCTGGAGATCCACGCGACGACGCTCGCGGGGCCCGACGGGCGTCCGGAGATGGTGCTGAGCCAGGTCCTCGACGTCAGCGACCGCCGCCGGTTCGAGGCGCGGCTGCAGTACATGGCCGACCACGACCCGCTCACGGGTTTGGCGAACCGCCGCGCGTTCGAGCGCGCACTCGACACCCAGCTCGCCAACGTGCGCCGTTACGGCGCGCAGGGCGCGCTGATCGTCTTCGACCTCGATCACTTCAAGGCCGTCAACGACACGATGGGCCACACGGCGGGGGATGCGGTCATCGTCAACGCGGCGCGGATCCTGCGCGACCTGCTGCGCGAGAGCGACGTGATCGCCCGGCTCGGGGGGGACGAGTTCGCCATCCTCCTGCCGCGCGCGGATCGCGACGAGGCGACGGACGTCGCCCGGAAGCTCGTCGCCGAGATCCGTGAGCGCGGCAGCGTCCTCGCGGGCCAGCGGCCGGGCAGCGTGACGGCGAGCGTGGGCGTGACGCTGCTCGATCCGATCCAGGAGACGGGCGAGCAGGCGCTCGTCGACGCCGACCTCGCGATGTACGACGCCAAGGAAGCGGGGCGCGACGGGTTCGCCATCTTCGAACCCGGGACCGCGGCCGTCCAGTCGCGGACGAAGGCGCGCCTGACGTGGCTGGAGCGCATCCGCACCGCGCTGGAGCAGGATCGCCTGACGCTCGTCGCGCAGCCGATCCAGTCACTGGCCGACGAGCGGATCGTCCACCACGAGCTGCTGCTGCGCATGCTCGACGACCACGGCGACCTCATCCCGCCCGGCTCGTTCCTGCACATCGCCGAGCGCTTCGGGCTCATCGAGGAGATCGACATCTGGGTGGTCCGGCGCGCGATCCGCATGCTCGCCGAGCACCGCGACCGGGATCTGATCTTCGAGGTCAACCTCTCCGGCGCGTCGCTCGGCTCATCGCGCGTGCTGGAGGTCATCGAGTGCGAGCTGCGGGACACCGGCGTCGATCCGCAGCGGGTGATCTTCGAGATCACGGAGACCACGGCGGTGGCGAACGTGCCGGACGCCCGGGTGTTCGCCGAGCGGCTCGGCGAGCTGGGGTGCCGCTTCGCGCTGGACGACTTCGGCGCCGGGTTCGGCTCGTTCTACTACCTCAAGCACCTGCCCTGCGACTTCCTGAAGATCGACGGCGAGTTCATCCGGCACCTCGCGTCGACGCCGACGGACCGGGTCATCGTCGCCGGCCTCGTGCGGATCGCGCAGGGTCTGGGCAAGCAGACGATCGCCGAGTTCGTGGGTGACGAGGAGACGATGGACCTGCTGCGCCGCGAGGGCGTCGACATGGCGCAGGGCTACCACGTGGGGCGCCCCGGGCCGCTGGAGGACGTGCTCAGCGCACAGGTGTCGTCAGCGCCTTGACGAACTTCTCGGGCTGCCTGGGGCACCCCGTCGCTCAGTGCTTGATGTGGACGCGGCTAGCCTTCCTAGGTGAGGTCACGCGTCCGCTGGCCGAAGAACCACGCTCATGCATCGCCGTCGTGCTTCCCAGCCCTGCGGTTCGCTTGCACCACCCGGGAGGCAACCTTGGCTGGCAAGAAGAAGACCACGTTCGCGAAGATGAACCGCGAGGCGAAGGTGCGCGAGAAGCGCCAGGCGAGCATCCTGCGCAAGGAGCAGCGCCAGCGGGACCGTGACGCCGGCGTCGTAAGCGAGCATCAGGTGGAGGACCTCAGTCACCTCGACGTGGACTTCGTCGAGGGCGTCCTGCCCGACGTCAGCGTCAAGCATTAACGCGGTGGCCGTCGCGGCGAGGCTGGTCGGGTAGCGACCCGCCGTTGAACCGCAGCGCGCTTCCGCGGAAGCGCTGCTTTGGACGCTGCGACCAACGCGCCGCTTCCGCGGAAGCGCGGCGAGCGCGCAGGTGGCACCCGGATGCTGCGGTTGTTGTCCGCAGGTGGTACGACACAATCCTGTCGTGGACTACGCCGAGAAGCACCAGCGCGTGGCGGACACGTTTCGGAGGATGGTCATCGAAGAGACGGCTGCCCTTGTCGATGCGGGGAGCGCAAAGCTGGAGCTCTACGACGGAACCGACCACGATGGCGGCGAGCTTCGTCCCCGACGGCCGACGGCCTGCGGGTTCTCCTTCTGCATGCAGAGTGCCGAAGAGATCAGCTTCTTCCCGACCGCCCCGGGCACGGACCGTACCCAAACGATCGATGTCTACGACAAGGACCCAGCGAGTCTCGTCAGCAAGGCACGGTGCTACCTGCGGGCGTTCATCGCCGGACGTGTGAAGTTCACCCTCCGAGCGGGCTCGTCGGCTGGTCGGGTTGACCTGCTGCTTGACGACGGCGCCGAAGTGTCACACCTCTACAACGTGCTCGTTGGCTTCCGCGTCGGTCGCGGAGCGGGTTGGGAGCGATACACAGCCTCCCCGTACGATTGACCAGCCGTCGGCCACCGCGGTCGACGAAGCATCAGGAGCTGGTCAGTGGCCGCCGGACTACCGCACCGGCCGCGCCAGCGCCTTCACAAACTCCTCCAACTGCTCCGTCGTCCAGCACTGGAGCGGCTGGTCGCTCAGTGCAGGTCCAAGCGGCTGTCGAGCCACGAGCGAGCGTGTTCGGCAGCGTGCCGGGCGTGTTCCGGGACATCCGCCAGGCGCGCGGCGACGCCGTCAGCGTCGACGAGCCCGGCGTCGAGGAGCGCACCGACGAAGTTCCGGTCTTTCTCGCGGAACGCGCAGAGCTTGGCGACGCAGATGTCCTCTTTGGAGAGGCACCAGCCGGTGAACGGTGCCGCGCCAGCGGTCGGCGCGGTGTTCGCGTTCTTCACCTCGACGAGGCGGTCGCGCCACCCGTGGGCGAGCACCGCCGTGTCCAGGTCGACGCCGTCGATGCTGAACCCGTGCGTCTGTTCGAAGTGCGAGAGCTCGCCGGCTGCGCCTGCGAGTGCATCGGCGAGCTGCGCGGTCTGCTCTGCGGTTGGCGCCATCGGCAGAATGTCCACCTCTGCGGACATCGTCGCTGCCGCCGGGAGCTGGTCTTCGCGGAAGGTGCCGAGAATGGCCTGGGAGCCGACGACGATGACCTCACGCGCGTCGATGATCTGGCAGGCAGCGCGGATCGCGTGCTCCAGTTGTTCGCGGCGCATCAGGGGGCCGCGGCCAGGGCGGAAGACCGGTCACCTTCCGCGAGCAGGCCGCTCATCGGCGAGACCTCGCGCATCTCGATCGCGTCACGGTCGAGTCCGGTCAGGGCCCGATGCAGTCCTCCGAGGTCACCCGCTTCGATCGCGGTTTCCCAGCGGGTGAGGTTCCGCTCGTGCGGCTGGCCCTGTACGTTGCCGCGCAGCCTCTCGCAGTTGCTCTGCATGACCGGGCGCCACTGGTCGAGCGTCTCGCGGTCCAGGTGGCGGGCCAGTTGCCGGTGCAGCAGCCAGGAGCGACGTTCGGACCGTGTGAGATCCGGCCGGGTCAGGCGCCTGGTTACCTCAGCCCGGTACCCCATGCATGCGAGCAGTCGGTTGAGCTGCTCGTCGCTTGCGCTGATCGCACCGGACAGGATCTGGCTGATGCTGGGCTGGCGAACTCCGCTGATGCGGGCAAGTGCAGACTGCGTCGTTCCTGTCTCGGACATGGCCAGACGTAGGAGGGAGGCGCGATCATCCACCTCACCATTATAGCAATGAGTGCTATACAAACGCGCGTGCGCGCCTCTGAGGAGCGGAGAGCGCCCGGGCGACGATCCACTCCACTGGCTAGCGTCCCACGCATGAACGCGGTCACGTTCGGAGGGCGCGACGGTCTTCGGCTGGAGCTTGCGCCGGCGCCGCCTGCCTACGAAGATCGCCAGCCGGCGTGGAACGCGCGGCTGACCGGCCCGGGGATCGACGTGTCGCTGCTGTGTCCGGAGGCCGTCTGGTATCGGTCGCTGGCGGACTTCCTCGCGGACCTGGGCCCGTTCGGCCATGGGAAGCGGCGCTGGTTCGGACCGAGCGAATGGCAGTCGGGCGACCTGGAGTTGCAGCTCAAGGTCACGCAGACTGCAGACAACACCGTCAGCGTTGAGGTGGTGCTGACCGATGGCGCGCCACCGCGGTGGCAGCTCAAGGCCGAGATCGAACTCGACCCGGGGGCGTTCGGGCAGATCGCGTCGGATGCGCGCCGGCTGTCGGCGGTGTCCCTCGCGATGTGAGGTGATCTGCGGCGCGCTTCCGCGAAAGCGCGGCTACCGCACCGGCTTCGTCAGCGCCTTGACGAACTCCTCGAGCTGCTCGGTCGTCCAGCACTCGAACGCCTCGCAGTACTGCTCGTACGCGGAGATCACCGAGTCGCCGTAGTTCCAGTAGAGCCGCGGCTCGGGGTTCAGCCAGAACGTGCGGCCCGCCTTCGCGGCGACGTCGGCGAAGAGGTCGGCGCGCGGGTCGCGGCCGTTCGTGCGGGCATCGCCGAGCACGATCACCGTCGCCCGCGGGTGCAGTTCGTCTTCGACCTGCTCACGGAACTCGGACCACACGCGGCCGTAGTCGGTGTAGCCGGAGATGTCCGCCACACCGGCGTCGCGGCTGATCGCCTCGTTGACGAGCTTGAAGTCCCGCTCGCGCTCGAAGACCTCGGTGACCTCGCTGATCCGCTCGATGAAGACGAACGACCGCATCTTGCGAAACGAGTCGTGGAGCGCGTGCATGACGCTCAGGAAGAACACCGATGCGCTGGTGACGCTGGTCGACACGTCGCAGAGCACGAAGATCTCGGGGCGGCGCGGCCGGACGGGCTTGTAGCGCAGGTCCACGGGGACGCCCCCGGTCTGCAGCGACGCGCGCATGGTGCGGCGCACGTCGATCTGCGCGTGGCGCTTGCGCCCGCGGTTCTCCTGGCCCTGGGTCTTCAGCCGCCGCTTGAGCTGCACGACGACCTTGTGCACGCTCGCGAGATCCTGCAGCGGGCCGCCGGGCAGACCACGGTCGAGATCGGACAGCGGCCGTGACGGGGGGAGCTGCTCGGTGCGCTCGATCGACCCGCGCTCCAGCTCGCGGCGCAGCAGTTGCTCGAACCGGCGCAGCTGGTCGCGGGGCAGCCCCTCGCGGCGGGGATCGCCCTGGGGTGCGTCGGGCTGGGGGTCTGAGCGCAGGCCCAGCGACCGGCGGATGCGCTGGACGTCGACCCCGATGACGCCCGAGCCCTGGCCGCGCCGGCCGAACGCCGCGATGGCCAGGCGCGCGAGGTCGCGCATCGCGCCCTCGTCGCCGTCGCGGATCGCCTCGCTGATGCGGTCGCGCAGGTCGGCCTCGTCGAAGGCGCCGTCCTCGCCCGCGGCGGTGGCGGCCTGGTCGGTTTCGCCTTCCTTGACACCCTCGCGCAGCGCGGCCTCCTCGCTGGCGCGGAACAGGAAGCGGTCGAAGACGAGTTCGAACCGGCGGCGATCCTCCGGGGACTTCGCGAGCGTGGCGGCGAGCGCCTCGCGCACGTCCTCGGGGTCGGTCCACGCCACCTCGCCGAGCGCGGCGACGGCGTCCATCAGCTCGGACGTGCCCGACGAGACGCCCTCGGCCCGCAGCTCCTCGGCCAGGAAGACGAGGTTCGCGGCGAACCCGCCGGGGCGCTCCAGATCGGTGCGGTGCCTAGGCGCCACTGGACGGCGCCGCCAGGCGCACGCCGACGCGCTCGGCGACGAGGTCGAGATCCGTGCGGTGCTTGACGATGACCGACATCGTGTCGCGGAAGACCTGCTGGTCGAGGTCCTCGGCGCCGATGAGCAGCAGCGCGCGCGCCCAGTCGATCGACTCGGCGATCGACGGCGGCTTCTTCAGGTCCAACTCGCGCACCATGCCGACGACCTCGACGAGCCGGCGGGCGATCGTCTCGTCCAGCTCGGGCGCGTGCAGGCGCACGATCTCCAGCTCGGCCTCCAGCTCGGGGTAATCGAGCCAGAGGTAGAGACAGCGGCGCTTCAGCGCCTCGGTGAGCTCACGCGAGTTGTTGCTCGTGAGCAGCACGATCGGCTGCGACGCGGCGCGGACCGTCCCCATCTCGGGGATCGAGACCTGGAAGTCGCTCAGAATCTCGAGGAGCATGGCCTCGAACTCCTGGTCGGTCTTGTCGATCTCGTCGATCAGCAGGACCACCGGCTCGGGGCTGGAGATCGCTTCGAGCAGCGGGCGGGTGAGGAGGAACTCCTCGCCGAAGATGTCGTCGTGGACGCTGTTCCAGCCGGGGCGGGCGGGATCTGATTCGGCCTGGATGCGCAGCAGCTGCTTGCGGTAGTTCCACTCGTACAGCGCCTTGGCCTCGTCCAGCCCCTCGTAGCACTGCAGGCGCACGAGCTTGCGGCTCAGATAGCGGCTGAGCGCCTTCGCGAGCTCGGTCTTGCCGACGCCTGCGGGGCCCTCGACGAGCACCGGCTTGCCCAGCCGGGTGGCGAGATAGGCGACGAGTGCGGTGGATTCCCCGGCGAGGTAGTCGGCGGCGCGCAGGCCTGCGCGGAGCTCCTCGACGGAGGTGGGGGGAGTCGGCCATGGGCTCCGAATGATAGGAACTCAGGCGATGCTGGCCCTTGCGGCGACGCAACCGTCCATCGGGCCGATCCTTCTCGTGCTCCTCGTCGGCGTGCTCGTGACGTTCGGCGGACACCTCACGAACTCCCGCCGCGCGGTGGCGATCGGGATCTTCGTCATCTTCCTCGCGACCGTCCTGATGTTCGCGCTGGGCTTCGGCGCGTACCGGCGCGATACCTGACGTCAGCGGGCGGGCGGGATCTCGCCGGGGCGCAGCGGCCGCGTCGGCGGCTCCTCGTCGGGCGTGGGGAGATCGTCGAACAGCGTGGGCGCGGTGTCGTCGACGTCGACCGGAGCGGATGTGCGGCGGCGCGGCGCCGGCGCCGGGCGCCGGTGCGGGCTCCGGGCGGTCCTCACGCAGCAGCGGCGGACCCGTGGGCTGGTCCTGGCGCATGCGCCAGCCGGCGGCGGCGAGCGCCAGCCCCGCGACGAACGCCACGAAGATGCCCCAGCTGACGCCCACGACCGTGCCCTCCGGGCCGTCGGGCTTGTCGAGCTGGCGCAGGAAGATCAGCAGGCAGACCCAGATGCCGCCGGCGAAGACGAACGTCCCGTCGCGGCCAGGGAGGGAGAACGTGCCGCCTTCAGCCCGGCCGACGATGAGCGCGAGCACCGCGGCGGCGACGAGGAGCACGGCCGCTTCGGTGAAGTCGAAGACCTGGAAGGCGTTCACCGAGCTGTCGGCGATCGCCCCGCGGCCCGATACGGCGGTGTACTGGTACCACGGCAGGAGCATGCTGACGAACAGCGCGAGGGCTGCGCCGGCGGCGAGCCGCTGGTCGCCGTGCAGGGACCGCCAGATCCCCCGGCCGCGCTCGGCGGCGCCGCTCATGCGGGGACGCCGGCCGCGGCGCGCAGGCGCGCCATCAGCAGCTCGGCGTCGTGCTCGCTGACGGTGCGGATCTGCCCCTGGAACGCGAGCGTCCAGTGCTCGGGCGGCCACTTGGCGACGTGCTCGAGGTCGTCCTTGAGCTCCTCAGCCGGGACGAACTGGTCCTCCTCGAGGACGAGTTCGGGCTCGGTGGCGAAGCGCCACGGGTACGGGGCGGCCTTGCCGGGCTTGCCGGGCCAGATCTTCTCGCGGTCCTCGTACATCTCGCCGGTCACGGTGATCGCGGCGGCGAAGCGCATGATCTTCGTGAGGTAGAGGACGATCCGGTCGCCCGGCTCGATCTCCAGCGCCCGGTTGCGGTTGCGCTCCTTGAGCCCGATGACGGTGAAGTCGCGCCCGGCGGTTGCCGTGTAGTTCTCTGGAGACCCGGTGAGGATCCAGGTGCGCACGTCGTCGGCCATGCGGCCGATTCTACGCGGCGCGGTCGTCAGTCGACCGGGATGTCCTGCACGACCGGTCCGCCCGGCGGGTCACCCGGTGCGATCCGCTCGATCCACCAGTCGATGATCGCCCGGAGCAGCAGCAGGAGCTGCCGGATGACCTCGGCGAGCTGGCGCCAGAGCTCTTCCGGGACGAGCCCGCGGACGGTCTGCAGCAGCGCGGCGAGCGCCTGCGCCTCGGTCGCCGCGTCCTCGGTCGGTGGAGGACTCGACGCCGCCCCGTTCGCCGTCTGCGCCCGCGCCGTCTCGGCCGCCAGGCGGTCGACGGCCTCCTGCGTGCGCTCGATGCGCTCGCGCAGCGCGGCGAGCGGATCGTCCTCGGGTGCGGGCGGCTGCTCGGTCACGGGGTGGGGGCGGGTGGGTCGAAGGTCACGGTCAGCGCGCCGTCGGCCAGCGCGGCGCCCGCGGGACGATAGTCCTGCAGCGCGGGGGGAAGCAGCACGGTGCGGGTGTGGCCGTCGATGCGGATGACGAGTTCCTCGCCGACCTGACGCAGCGTGACGTCGCCCTTCTGCGCGAACGGGAGCGTGAGCATGAGCCGCGCCTCGTCGTCGCCGAGCTCCAGCCGCTCCCCGATCTCGTCGTGCAGGACGGCGATCGGCGCCTCGACGCCGGTGAACAGCTGCTCGGCCAGCCGGTCGAGCATCACGTCCCCGACGACCTCCTCGCCGAAGTACGGGGCGCGCAGGAGCGGTAGGGGCGCGAACGCCTCGCCCACCTCGGTGAGCGCCTCGGCCTGGCGGGCCCGCCACGCGTCGAAGTACGCGCCGACCTCCTCCGGGAACACGCGGTTGACGACGATCGCGTCGGTCAGCAGGCCGTAGAGGTTGAGATACGTGAACGTGCGGCGGGCCTCGTCGATCACCATGCGGTCGGGCGTCATGACCAGGCGCAGGGACACGCGCTCGTGGTCACGCAGGACGTCGCAGAGCGCCACGAGGTCGCGCAGCAGCCCCCCGGCGCCGTCGAGCGCCTTGTTGCTCGGCAGGGTGATGTCCAGCGCGGCGCGCGCGATCGGCCGCGCGGCGTCGAGCGCGCGGCGGTTGCCCACCGCGCGGTCCAGCCACCAGCGCGCGGCGTCGGGCAGCGCGAGCAGGCGCAGGGTCTCGCCGCTGGCGGCGCAGTCGACGACGACGACGTCGAAGACCGCTTCCTCGGCGTGGCGGCGCAGCTCGAGCAGGCCGACGAGCTCATGCAGGCCCGGGGGCATCGCGAGCTCCTCGGCGCGGATGCGCTCCATCCCGCGATCCGACAGCACGCCCGCCAGCCAGTCGCGGATCTCGCCCCAGTTGCGCTCGATCTCGTCGCGTGCCTCGACCTGCTGGGCCCAGAGGCCCTCGCTCGCCGGGGCGGGCTCGGGGCCGACGTCGCGGCCGAGGACGTCGCCGAGCGAGCCGGCCGGGTCGGTGGACAGCAGCAGGGTGCGATGGCCGGCCGCCGCCGCGCGCCGCGCGGTCGCCGCAGCCACGGAGGTCTTGCCGACCCCGCCCTTGCCCGTGTAGAGGATGATGCGCGGCCCCACGGCTGCCGAGTCTATGGACGGGCGACGGTCAGCACGGCGCTCGTGGCCCCGCGGAAGCCCAGGAGGTCCGTCGCGCGCACCGTCACCCGGTAGCGACCCGCCTGCGCCTTCGCGGTGTAGACGAACACCGGCGTGCCCGGCTGGACCGTCGCGGTCCGCGCGCCGACCGTCTTGCCGTCACGGCTGACCGTGACCGTCACGGTCGCGGGCTTGTCGACGCGGATCCGCACCGCGCCGCGGGCGCCCGCGCGGGTACGTGACGTCAGGACCTCCAGCCGTGGGCCGCGGCGCAGGTCCGAGGTGAAGCGCGTGGCCATGTCGCAGAACGGCTGCGGATCGACCTCGACGACGGGCGCGGGCTCGGCCGACGTGTCGGGCGGCGGCTGCGTGGGGGTGGCGCCCCCGGCGGGCTCCGGCGCGGCCCCGCCGTTCTGCGCGGCGCCGGCACGGGTCCGGTCGGCGCGCGTGCGCTCGCACAGCCCGCGCAGGAAGTCCCGGGCGAGCTTGTGGTAGCCGATGTCGCTTGCGGCGCCGCCGAGCTGGTACCGCGACCAGCCGCCCGTGTCGTAGCGCGGCAGCTCGGCGGCGAGCTGCTTGACGCCGCGCGCGTAGAGCTCACGCCCCTGCTCGTCGTTGGCGAGCGTGGCGAAGTCGTGGAGCCCGTTGACGGCCTGGTTGAAGCCGTTGAGGACCCGCTGTCCCCGGGCGTAGGAATACAGGAGGTAGTGCGAGCGGCCGGGGGCGACGTCGACGCGCACGCCGCTCGGCGGCGCGGTCTTGAAGATGCCGAGCGCGCTGCGCGCCGCTTCGAAGTACACCGGGTCCTTCAGGCGGATGGCGGCGCGGGACAGCGACTGGATGCCTGTCGCCTGGGCCATGCCGCTCGCCCACGGCGGGCGGCCGCCGCCGAACGCGAAGAGGTACTCCCACGCGATCCCGCCGGCGCGCGGGGCGGCCAGCGTGATCGCCTCGTCGAGGAGCGCGCGCAGCTCGTCGTCCTTCTTCTTGAACGACCACAGGGCGTTGGCCTTGCCGAACGTCGCGAGCCACTGGATCTGCCAGCCCTGCCCGAGGTAGTGCTGCCACACCAGTTGGCTGCGGCCGAACGTCCGCCGCTGGCCGTTGCGCGGCAGCGGATCGCAGCACCAGGCCTCGCGATTGCGCTTGACCGTGAGCATGAGCGCGGGCACGCGGCCGGAGGTGAGCAGCCCGTCGCGCGCGATGCGGTCGAGGTGCACGAGCGGCGCGCGCATCCCGATCCGCCGTGACCCGGACAGCTTGCCGAGGAGGCGCCGGGCGTCCAGGTACGTGGCGCGGTGCTCGGCGTACGCCGCCGGGGTGATGGCGCCCGCGTCGCGCAGCCGCACGAGCTCGGACAGCACGGTGCGCTTGGTCGCGGCGTCCGCGGGCGTGTTGGCCTGCGGTGAAGCCAACATGAAGCCCGTGAGAAGGAGGGCCAGGACCGGTCTGATCGGCCGGAACACGGTGCTACCGTTCGCCAACCACGGGCGGGGAGCACCGTCGCCGCGCCCGCGGCGGCCCCTCGCCTGCTGACCTTCGGAGTCTCCGTGTCTCGCGCTCTGCACCTGCTCTCGCTCCTGCTCGTCCTGCTCGTGCCCGCGGCGCTCCTCGGCGCCTGCGGCGGGGATGACAGCAGCGGCGAGGACGTCAACGCCGTGCTGGAGGAGACGTTCGATGGTACGAGCACGGCCGTCGAATCCGGCAAGCTCGATCTCAGCCTCAAGCTCGATCTCGACGGCGCGGGCCAGAACCTCGACGCCCCGATCGCGATCGCCCTCAGCGGCCCGTTCGAGAATCAGGGCGCCGGCAAGGTCCCGCAGTTCGACTTCAGCCTGAACCTCGATGGCGGCGGCCAGCAGTTCCAGGCAGGTGCGGTCTCGACCGGCGACGCTGCGTACCTGCGATTCGCCGACCAGGCGTACGCCGTGGGCGACGAGACCTACCAGGAGTTCAAGGACGGCTACGTCAAGGCGGCCAAGGAGGACGGCGAGGAGCGCGAGAGCGGCCCCTCGCTGAAGGCACTCGGCGTCGACCCCCGCCGCTGGCTGCAGGACCCCAAGGAAGTCGGCACCGAGGAGGTCGGCGGCACCGAGACCATCCACCTCACGGCCGACGTCGACGTGCCGCGCCTGCTCGAGGACGTCAACCGCCTCATCAAGAGCGCCGGGAATCTCGGGGTGGGCGGCGACCGGGTGCCGGACGAGCTCACGGCCGCCGAGCGCGCGCGTGCCGCCGAGGCCCTGAAGTCCGTGCAGGTCGACATCTGGACCGGCAAGGAGGACAAGACGCTGCGCAAGCTCGTGCTCGCCCTCGACATCGCCGTGCCCGAGAACGAGCAGAAGAAGGCCGGGCTCGCGGGCGGGAAGGTCGACCTCGAGTACGCGATCTCCGACCTGAACAAGCCGCAGACGATCGAGGAGCCGAGCAACGCGCGGCCGGTCTCCGAGCTCAACGCGGCGCTGCAGGCGCTCGGCGTGAACCTCGGGGGCGCCGGCGGGGGGCAGACCTCGACGACGCCGCAGGAGGGCACGTCGACGACGGCGTCGCCGAGCCAGGCGTATCTCGACTGCCTCGAGCAGGCAGGGGAGGACTCGGCGAAGGTCAGCGAGTGCTCCAAGCTGCTGACGCAGCCGTAGTCGGCCCGTCCGTGCCCTAACCTTCCCGCGCAATGAGTGAGATCGCCGCCTTCGGCGTGCTGGCGGTGGTCCTCGTAGGGCTGCTGCTCGTCGACCTGAAGTTCTTCGCCCGCGGGCGCGAACCGTCGTTCCGCGAGGGCGTCATCTGGTCGATCGGCTGGCTCGTGCTCAGCCTGCTGGCAGGCGTCGTCGTCTACGTGGTGGGCAGCCCCGAGCAGGCGGTCAACTACACCACGGTCTACTTCATCGAGCGTTCGCTCTCGCTCGACAACCTGTTCGTCTTCCTCCTGCTGTTCGCCTACTTCGGCGTGCCGCAGGAGTATCGGGCCGGGCTCCTGTTCTGGGGCATCATCGCGGCGCTCGTCCTGCGCGGCCTGGCGATCCTCGGTGGCGTCGCGCTCATCGAGCAGTTCGGCGACATCCTGTACGTCCTCGGCGCGCTGCTCATCCTGCTGGCCTACCGGATCCTCAAGGGCGTCGACGAGTCGGTGGATCCGGACAAGAACCTCATGGTCCGGGCCGTGCGCAAGCTGTTCCCCGTCACCGACGACTTCCGCGGGCAGCACTGGTTCGTCCGCCAGGAAGGCAAGCGGTGGGCGACGCCCCTGTTCGTCTGCCTCGCCGCGATCGTGGCGGCGGACATCGCGTTCGCCATCGACTCGATCCCCGCCGCGTTCGCGATCACCCAGGACGAGCTCATGATCTGGATGGGCAACGTGTTCGCCCTCCTGGGCCTGCGCGCGCTGTTCGTCCTCGTCGAGGGCCTGATCCGCCGGTTCCGCTACCTCGACCAGACGATCGCGATCGTGCTGGGTCTCGTCGGCGTCAAGCTCATCCTCGAGCACGCGCACGTCATCAAGCTCGGGCCGGTGCAGAGCCTCCTCATCGTGCTCGGCGCGTTCGCGATCGGCATGATCGCGTCGGTGATCGCCGACAAGCGCGACGGCGGGCAGGGCGGGGGACACGCTCCACACCCACCGGCGCCGGCGCCCGACCACAGCCTCTGATCACGCCGACCGGCGGCGCGAGCGCCCCTCCAGCCACGTGAGGAACAGGTCGCCGGGCATCGGCTCGGCGATCAGGAACCCCTGCATGCGGCCACAGCCGAGCTGGCGCAGGATCTCGCGCTGGCGCTCGGTCTCCACCCCCTCGGCGACCGTGCCGAGGTGCAGGGCGCGGGCGAGCCCGATGGTGGCCGTCACGATCGCGTGGTCCACCGCGCCGTCGGCGAGGCCCGCGACGAATGAGCGGTCGACCTTCAGGCTGGTGACCGGGAGCCGCTGGACCCAGCTGAGGCTGCTGTACCCGGTGCCGAAGTCGTCGAGCATCGCGGTGACGCCGAGCTCGCGGAGTTCGGCGAGCCGGGCGATCGCGGTCTCGAGGTCGTCGAGCAGGATGCTCTCCGTGACCTCGATGCGCAGGCGGGACGCCGGCAGTCCCGCCGCGCCCAGGGCGGCGCGGACGTCGTCGACGAAGCCGGCGTCCTGCAGTTGCATGGGTGAGACGTTCACGGACACGCCGATGGGCAGGCCCCCGGCGTCGGGCCAGGTGACGGCGTGCCGGCACGCCGCCTGCAGGACCCAGCGCCCGAGTCGCAGGATCAGACCCGTGTCCTCGGCGATCGGGATGAAGACGTTCGGCGGGATCGGGTCGCCACCCGGCGGCGTCCAGCGGGCGAGCGCCTCGGCGTCGACGACGCGGCCGCTCTCGAGTTCCACGACGGGCTGGAAGGCGAGGTGCAGCGTCTCGGCGTCGATCGCGTCGCGCAGGCGGCGCTCGAGGTCGCGACGGTCGCGGGCCTCCGCCTCGAGCGTCGCGTCGAACAGCACCCGGCGCGAGCCGGTCTGCCTCGCGGCGCGTGCCGTCGCGGCGTCGGCTCGGGCGAGCACGGCGTCGGGTCCTGCGTCCCGTGCGCCGTAGGCGACGCCGATGCTCGCGTCCAGGGCGAGCTCGCGCCCGTCGAGCTCCATCGGCGACGCGAGCTCGGCGAGGATGCGGTCGGCGATGGCCTCGGCCCGGTCGGCCCCGGGCCCGTCGAGCATGACGACGAACCGCGCGGGGCTCAGCCGCGCGAGCGTGGCGTCGGGTCCGGTGATGGACCGAAGCTTGTCGGCGATGGCGGCGAGCAGCTCGTCGAGCGCCTCGCGGCCGACCCCGGCGAGGATCTGCCGCAGTCCGCGCAACTGCACCACGAGAATCGCCACGCTGCGGCGCTCCTCTCGTGCGAGGGCGTCGGTGAGCGCCTCCATCAGCCGGTGACGGTTCGGCAGGCCGGTGATGTCGTCGTGCAACGCGAGGTACGCGAGCCGGGCGCGTCCTCGCTCACGCTCGGAGACGACGGCGCCGCTGGCCAGCGCGAGCGCCCCGCCGGACAGCAGGAAGCTCTGCACCTCCACGAGCGCGACCTCCGGATCGAAGAGGTCGTAGCCCAGGACGGTGACCGTGGCCCACACCGAGATCCCCACGCTCGCGGCAGGGAGGCCGCGTCGCAGCGCGATCCACGCGAGCGGCAGCAGGCTGACGAAGATGAGCCGGTCGTCGAAGGCGAAGAGGAGGGCGGGCGGCAGGATCACGACGGCGACCGCCATGAGGGCGTCCTCGGCGGTGATGCCCTCGGCGCGCGGGCTCGCGGCTCGCAGCGACACGCCCTGGACCCACGCGCCGAACGTCAGCAGCGCGGGGGTCAGCGCGACGATCGCGACGGCGTCGCCGATGAAGAAGATCCGGACCTGCTCGAAGAAGTCCTCCGGCGGGAGGTCGTTGGCGAGGAGGTCGATCCCCATGACGGAGAGCGCCGCGAGGAGCGGTGCCGCGACCACCCCGACCGCGCCGAACATCGCGAGGTCCCCGAGGCGCGTGAGCGGCGGCTCGGCACGCAGACTGCGCCGGAGCACCGCCCCGGCGCCGGCGAAGATCAGCGCCTGGGACACGGCGAACGCCGTCGCGACGAGGAAGGTGCCGCGCCCGCCGACGAGCGCCCACTGGGCGAGGTCGGCCACGACGATCGCCGGGGCCCAGCGAGGGCCGAGGAGGATGACGAGCGCGAGGCTCAGACCGGCGGGCGGGTACCACGGGGAGATGCCGCTGCGCTCGGCGAGCTCGATGCCCCAGGCGGCCCCACCGACGTACGCGAGCACGAACAGCACGAGAACCGCAGCGCGAAACTCCCAACGCTCACGCTGGACGGGCCCGGCCGCCGACGAGCGCCCGACGTGTTCGCTCACGGCAGCGAACCATACGCTCCGGGGAGGCAGCCGTGGACAGGTACCCGACCTGCCCTCAAGTTCCGGGCGCGGCGTCCGATGGCTCGGGACGATGGCTCCTGATTCCGTCAGCGCGGTGGGCGGCGCGACCGCTCCCGCGGACACCACCGCCGCTACGACCACCACGGCAGCGTCCCGGACGCGCCCCGCCGCCGGCGGCGACGCCTTCGGCGACGCGCTGAAGGTGGCGAAGGGCGCGGCCTCCACACCCACGCCCACGGCCGGCGCGCCGTCGGCGCAAGCGCTGGCACGCGCCAAGGAACTGGGCCTGGCCGGCGGCGCCGCGGCCTACGACGTCCTCGGCCACCGGTACGCCCGGGTCGAAGGCGGCAGCCACGACGGCCGGTACGTCAACACGTCCGGCAACACCCGCAACGGGCAGACCTTCGAGATCGTGCAGCGCGGCGGTCACACCTACCACGTGTATGAGGACCGGGCGGTCCGTGTCGGGGCCAAGGCTCCCGAGGCTGCCCCGGCGTCGGCCCCCGCCCCGGCGCCCTCCGCCGGCGGCTCAGCCGCCGCCTAGCTCACGCAGCCGTCGCTCCGTCTCGGCCTCGACGTCCAGCGGTTCCTGCCCGCGCGCCGTTCTGCGGACGTTGCGCGCCTCGACAAGCTGACGGATCTCGGCACGCAGGCCCGCGTCGGCCTGCGGCGCCGCTCCGCTGTGCGCAAGCCGGCGGACTTCGTCCTCGACCTCGAGCGGGGCCTCCCCGCGGGCTGCCCGGCGGAGGTTGCGCGCCTCGACCATCTGACGGATCTCCTCGTCGCGCAGCGCGGCTGACGGGGCGGCGGCCGAGGCCGGGTTCTCGGAGTCGAGGTCCAGGGCTCCTCGCCCGATCCGGTCGTAGACCCCGGTGGAGTTCGCCGCGATCAGCACACCGACGATGACGGCCAGCAACACGACGGCGACCACGACGATGTCGAACCCGGGGGCCACGTGTGCATCGTGTCACGCACACGCGCTGGTTCGGACCGGTCAGCTTCGCTACCCTGTTGTCGCCGGGCGAGTTGACTGGCGAGTCAACTTCAGGGACGCATCCCCGCCGCCGCGGCCGCCCGCACGCGTCCGTGAACCCCCGCCTAGGAGAAAACGGCAGATGGTCGACTTCACACTGACCGACGAACAGATTGCGCTGCGCGAGCTTGCCCACGACTTCGCCGAGAAGGAGATTCGGCCGGTCGCGTGGGAGCTCGACAAGGACGGCGGCTGGCCGCAGGACATCATCAACAAGGCCCACGAGGTCGGGCTGATGAACACCCACGCGCCTGAGCGCTTCGGTGGTCCGGGCCTCGGCTACCTCGACGGGTGCCTCATCGAAGAGGAGCTCGCCTGGGGCTGCTCCGGCATCACGACGTCGCTGGGCGCGAACGGTCTCGCGTCGGCCCCGATCGCCCTCGGCGGTTCGGACGAGGTGCAGGACGAGTTCTTCGGTGAGCTCGTCGCCGAGCCGAAGCTGGCCTCGTTCTGCCTGACCGAGCCGGGTGCCGGCTCGGACGTCTCCTCGATGCGCACGCGCGCCGAGAAGAAGGGCGACAAGTACGTCCTCAACGGCCAGAAGTGCTTCATCACCAACGGCACGTACGCCGACTGGTACACGGTCTACGCCAAGACCGACCCGGACGCCGGCCATCGCGGCATGTCCTGCTTCCTCGTGCGTCGTGACGACACGGTCGTCATCGACAAGAAGGAGGACAAGATGGGCCAGCGGGCGTCGAACACGGCGACCGTGACGTTCAACGACACCGAGGTGGACGCCAAGTACCTCATCGGTGAGGAGAACAAGGGCTTCAAGCTCGCCATGATGACCCTCGACCGCACGCGCCCCGGCGTGGCGGCGATGGCCACCGGCATCGCGCAGGCCGCGTTCGAGTACGCGACCGAGTACTCCAAGGAGCGCGTGCAGTTCGGCGTCCCGATCGCGATGCACCAGGCGATCCAGTTCATGATCGCCGACATGGCGACCAAGGTGCACCTGTCGCGCCTGGCCACGTGGAACTCGGCCGTGCTGCTCGACCAGGGCAAGCGCAACACCATCGAGTCCTCGCACGCCAAGCGCTTCGCGTCGGACTCCGCGATGGAGGTCGCCACGGACGCCGTGCAGGTCTACGGCGGCTACGGCTTCATCAAGGAGTACCCCGTCGAGAAGCTCATGCGTGACGCGAAGATCATGCAGCTCTACGAGGGCACGTCGCAGATCCAGCGCCTCGTCATCGCCCGCGAGACGCTGCTGCCGCGCCGCGCGGAGGCTCCCGCCGCCGCGTAGGTCGCCGTCCATCCTCGCTGGATGTGCGAAGGCCGCCCTCCGGGGCGGCCTTCGTCGTTCCTAGAGGATCATGCAGGTGGTGATGCCGGTGGCGATGAGCTTGCCGTCGGCGTCGGTGAGGCGGCCCTCGGCGGTTGCGATCCTCCTGCCCCGGTGGACCACCTTGCCGGTCGCCTTCACGCGGCCAGTGTCGACGGACATCGCACGGAGGTACTGCACGTGCAGGTCGACGGTCGTGTACGCCTCGCCGGCAGCAAGCGTCGTGTGGATCGAGATGCCGAGGACGGTGTCGAGCATGGTCGCCGCCAGGCCGCCGTGCACCATCCCGATCGGGTTGTAGTGCCACTCCTGCGGCACGCACGAGATCGAGACGTTGCCCTCCGCGATCTCTGGCAGCTCGAAGCCCATGAGCTTCGCGATCGGCGGTGGTGGGATCTCGCCCGCGGCCAAGCGCTGCATGTACTCGAGGCCGCTGAGCGTGGCGGCTTCAGCGAGGAGCGGCTTGGGGTCGTCCCAGGTGATCGTGCGCTCACGGGTGGCGGTTTCGGGTGTCATAGTGTCCTTCGTGTGCGTTGTTTGAAGCAACGTACTGGATCGACGGCGTTCGCGCCATACTCGACGTGGTGTCACCTCGTCCCGACACAGACCGCGCCGTCGCCGATGTCGCCTCGCTGGAGGACGCCCGCGCGGCCGCGGGCGCGCCAGGGGCGGGCGGGGCCGGGTCCGCCGACATGCTCTCCGGCGCGCTGCGCAAGGCGGGCCTGCTGCCGCTGCTCGTCCTGCACCTGCTCCGCGACGGGCCGTCCTACGGCAACCAGCTCATGGAGCGCATCGGGGAGCTGTCCGGCGGGCTGCTCGCGGTGAACCCCAACACGATGTACCCGCTGCTGCGCTCGCTGGAGGCCAAGGGGCTCATCGCGGGGGAGTGGGAGCACCCGGAGCGGCGGTCACGGCGGTTCTACCGGCTGACGGAGACCGGGGAGGCCGAGCGCGCCCTGCTGGCTGGCGAGCTGGCGCCGAAGCTCGAGGCCTTCGCGGTGTCGCTCGACGCGCTGCGCGCCGAACTGCGCCGCTGAGCGTCCGATCCTGGTCGCCCCAGCGACCACTATGTGACGCTCACCGCCTTGGCGTCGGGTTCGAGGAACCTTGCGAGCGCCGTGGCCTCCTCGCGCACGGCGGCGCGTGGGATCTTCCCGAATGGCTCCAGCGTCACGGTCGCCTTCGTCTTTGTCGCCTTGATCGACCACGTGCCCGCGACGACGCCGTCGACCAGGAACGTCGCCTTGATCCGCAGGTTCTTCGTGGCGACGAGGGGACGGTGCTCGTCGGCGATGACGCGGCGGCGGTCCTTGTGAGCGAGCAGGAGGTTGTCGAAGTCCGGGAGGAAGACGACGTCGCGGCCCGGCGCGTCCTCGGGCGGGCGCGGGGCGCCGGAGAGGTCGACGAGGCCACCGGCAAAGGAGACGAGTTCGTCGGCCATCGCCTCGACGACGGCCCGCAGCCCCTGGCGTCCCGACCACGTCTGCATGTCCTCGACGGTCGCGGGCCCGAACGCCGCGAGGTATCTCCGGACGAGCTCGGCGTCGTCGCGCTTGCGCGGAAGCGCCAGGTCGCTCAGCCCGAAGACCGGGTCGCGCCCGTAGCCCCAGCGGTCGTCCGTGGGGACCATCACGAGCGGCAGCAGCAGGCGCGCGGCGTAGCCCATGACGCGCTCGTCCTCGCCGGGGAATCGCTCGGCCAGCAGCGGCCGCAGGTCGTTCATGCTCATCGGCCCACGCTCGCGCAGCAGCGCCTCGGCGGCGGCGAGCACGGGCTCGGGGTCCAGGTCGCGGCTGCGCTCGCCCAGCACGTTGCGCGTGCGGTCCGGGGGCCCGAAGAAGAGCGGCCAGTCCTCGGCGGCGACGATGTGCAGCGTCCCGCGCATGAGCGGCGCGCGCACCGCTGCGCCCGACCGGAGCGCGCCGAGGAGCTCCTCGGCGGTGAACGTCTCCATCCGCGTCCACAGGCCGATGAACGGCGGGCGCGGCTCCTGCGCCTGCAGACCGGCCACCCGGCGGAGCGCCTCGACGGCGTCGGCGTCATCCCAGCGCTCGAGCAGCCCCTGCCGCGCGAGCGTCGCGCGGTTGAGCTCCCGGAGGGTGAGAACGCGCTCGGCCACGCGCTAAGCCTAGACTGGCGGGCATGTTCGTCTTCACCGCCGCTGTGGTCGGCGCGGGCACGATGGGCGGTGAGATCGCGCAGGTCATCGCGTCCGCCGACATCGATGTCGTCCTCAAGGATGTCGACCAGGCCGCCATCGACGCCGGCCTCGATCGGGCCCGCGAGGTCACCGCCCTCCAGCTGAACAAGCTCGTCTCCAAGGGCAAGCTCTCCCAGGAGGACGCCGACGCGCGCGCCGCCGAGATCCTCGGTCGGATCGACGGCACGCTGTCCTATGACCGCTTCGGCGCGGTCGACCTCGTCATCGAGGCCGTGCCCGAGCGCATGGAGATCAAGCAGGCCGTCATGGCCGAGCTCGACGACCTCGTCCCGGGCCACACGATCCTGGCCTCCAACACGAGCGCGCTGTCGATCACCGAGATGGCCGACGTCACCGCGCGGCCCGACCAGGTCATCGGCCTGCACTTCTTCTACCCCGCCTCGCGCATGCGGCTCGTCGAGATCGTCGAGGGCGAGGAGACGTCGCCGGAGACCGTCCAGGCGGCCGTCGCCTTCGTCAGCCAGATCCGCAAGTCGCCGATCGTCTGCGGCGAGGCGCCGGGATTCGTCGTCAACCGCATCCTCATGAGCGCGGTGAGCGAGCTGTGGAAGGCCCAGCACGAGTCGGGCGCGGCGTTCGCCGAGTTCGACCAGGGCCTGGAGGCCACCGGCGCCGTGCCGGCCGGCCCGTTCCGCCTCATCGACATGCTCGGCCTCGACACGGTGCTGCACGTCGCCGAGCACCTGCACGACAGCTACGGCGACCGCGTGTTCGTCCATCCCGGCATGCAGGAGCTCGTCGCGGCCGGCCACCTGGGTCAGAAGACGGGGAAGGGTTTCTATGAGTACGGCAGCTGAGCAGGGCGCCGCGCTGGCGCAGCGCCTGATTCTCAAGGCGATCGTCGAGGCGTGCCTGGTGCTGGAGGAGGGCGTCTCCACGGCGCGCGAGATCGACCTGGGCATGATGGCCGGCGCCGGGTTCCCGTCCGGCCCGCTGGCCGGCGCCGACGCGTGGGGGATCGACACCGTCGTCGCCGAGCTCGAGCGGATGGCCGAAGAGGTCGACCCCGAGTTCGAGCCGCCCGCGATCCTGCGCCGCCTGGTCGGCCAGGGTCGCCTGGGCGTGAAGAGCGGCCAGGGCTTCTACCCGTACCCGCGGCCCGACGAGGGCTACGGCGACAAGAAGGTCCAGCTCGAGACGCGCGGGAACATCGCGATCGCATGGCTGGCTTCGCCGCCGGCGAACTCGCTGAGCCCCGACGTCATCGGGCAGCTCGAGGACGTGTGGCGGGCCGTCGAGAACGACCCGGCCGTTCGCGTGCTCGTCATCGCGTCCGCCAACCAGCAGCTGTTCTGCGCGGGCGCGGACATCAAGGCGTTCACGAAGATGGAGCAGGCCGCCGACGTCAAGGCCCTGATCTCCAAGACCCACCGGCTGCTGCAGTCCTTCGAAGCGAGCGACACCGTGACGATCGCAGCGGTCAACGCCCCGGCCTACGGCGGCGGCAACGAGCTGCTCATGGCCTGCGACCTGCGCGTCGCGGCGCAGTCGGCGGTCTTCGGCCAGCCCGAGATCGACCTCGGCATCATCCCGGGCTTCGGCGGCACGCAGCGGCTGCCGCGCCTCGTCGGCTACGCCAAGGCGCTGGAGATGAACCTCACGGGCCAGCCGATCGGCGCTGAGACGGCGTACGAGCACGGCTTGGTCAACCAGGTCGTCCCCGACCACGAGCTGTTCGACGCCGCGATGCTGTGGGCGCGCAAGCTCGCCGGGCAGGCCCCGCTGGCGGTGGCCGCCACGAAGCGCGCGATGATCGCTGCGGGCGGGGGCCTGGACGCCGGCATCGCCGCCGAGGAGCGCGAGTTCACGTCCGTCTTCATGACCGAGGACGCGAAGGAGGGCATCGGCGCCTTCCTGGGCAAGAGGAGCGCGCGGTGGCAGTCTCGGTAGGCGGGGGCGTCGACCGCCTCGCCGACCTCGTCCGCGACGCCGACTCCGTCGTCGCCCTGACGGGCGCGGGCATCAGCGTGCCGTCGGGCATCCCGGACTTCCGCTCGCCCGGCACGGGCCTGTGGGAGAACGTGGACCCGATGGAGGTCGCCCACATCGACGCCTGGCGCGCCGACCCGCAGCGGTTCTGGCACTTCTACGGCGACCGCTTCCAGTCGCTGCGCGACAAGGAGCCCAACGCGGCCCACGCCGCGCTGGCAGAACTCGAGCGCCGCGGCGTGCTGACGGGCGTGGTGACGCAGAACATCGACATGCTGCACCGTCGCGCGGGCACGCAGAACCTCGTCGAGGTCCACGGCACGATCGAGCACTCGTCCTGCCTGGACTGCGGTGACCAGTACCCGCTCGACGTCGTCCGCCTGCGGCTTGCGCAGTCCGCCGACGGGTTCCCGGCGTGCGACTGCGGCCGCCCGCTGAAGCCCGATGTCGTGCTGTTCGGCGAGTGGCTGCCCGAAGGCGCGCTGGAACGTGCCTACGGGATGGCCGCCGGCGCGGACGTGCTCCTGTGCATCGGCACCTCGCTCGAAGTCCAGCCGATCGCCCAGCTGCCGGGCATCACCCAGCAGACCGGTGGCGAGGTCGCGATCGTCACGCAGGGCCCCACGCCGTGGGACGACCGGTGCGCGGTCAAGCTCGACGGGGACGTCGAGGCGGAGCTGACGGCGCTGGTGGCGGCGCTGTAAGGCGCGCGCCGGCCCGGGCTGTGGCGCGAATGTCAGCCCCAGCCAGGCAACAAGCGACACAGTGGGGTCGAGGGGCGCTTCCGCGGAAGCGCCCGCGCTCAGCTGACCATCCAGCGGAGAAGCCGGACGACGCCTTCGATGAGCATCCCGGCCAAGGTCAGTAGCGCGGCGAGGAAGATCACGGCGCCGAAGCCTCCCGCGATGTGGATGCCGTCGCAGTCCTCCTCGCAGAACTGAGCGCCGAGGAGGACGAAGAAGGTGATCGGGAGCGCGATGACCGACCCGAGGCCGGCGACGATGCGCCAGGCGCAGCCGAGGTCGCTCACGGGCTCGCCCAGCCAGGCGTAGAGCACGACCCGGCCGAGAACGACGAGCCAGCCGAGCAGGATCAGCACACCGACGGCGTCGTCGGCTCCTTGCTCCGCGGCGAGCGCCCCCAGCGTGAACAGGGTCGCGAGCCCGGCCCAGATGACGAGCGGCCACCGCTGGCCCTTCGCCCGCCACGCCCAGGCGGCGTACGCGCCCGCGAGGAGGGCCACGATCATGCCGATGCTCAGGACGGTGCTCACGGTCCACGCGCTTCCGCGGAAGCGCTTACTGCCTCACGCGCCGCACCAGGTCCGCATCGAGCTCGTCGAGTGACGAGATGACGTGCGCCGCCCGCCCGAGTGCCCCACGCGCCGGCGGGTACTGCGGGTTGGGCAGCGCGACGACGGCGAGCCCCGCAGCGACGGCGCTGAGGATGCCGTTCGTCGAGTCCTCGACCGCGACACAGGCGGCGGGGTCGACGCCCAGCTGCGCCACGCACGCCGCGTACACGTCCGGTGACGGTTTGCCCGCGGCGACCTCCTCGGAGGACACCGTGGCGGCGAAGTGCGTGTCCAGGCCGGACTCCGCGAGCACGAGGTCGATGATCTCGCGGTTCGACGATGACGCGAGGCCCAGCGGGAACGCGGCCGCGAGACGCTCGACTGCCGCGACCGCGCCGGGGATGAGCGGCAGCTCGCGCGCATAGCCTGCGCGCATGCGCCGCACGACGTCGTCGTTGATCTCGGCGGGGGAGAGCGGGACACGCAGGGTCTCGGCGACGTAGACCGGCCACTCCTTCGAGCTCATGCCGAGCATCGCCGTCTCTGCCCCGTCGGGCCAGACTCCGCCGGTCTCGGCCACGAGCTCCCGGCGTGCCTGGTCCCACAGGTGCTCGGAGTCCACGAGCACGCCGTCCATGTCGAAGACGACGGCGGCGACGCTCATCGCAGCGCTTCCACCGTGCGGGCGCGCAGCGCGGCCTCCAGGCGGCCCAGCGCACGCGCGACGTGCTCGGCCTGCTCGCGTTCGAGCCCGCCCTCGAGCGCGCGCGCGGCGGCGGCGTCCGCGTCGTCCTGCAGCTCGTCGAGCTCGGCCAGCCGCGCGCCGAGGTCGCCGGTCTCCCGCCAGGGCTGCAGCTCGGCGCGGGCCGCGCGCAGGGCGATCTGGAGCTGCAGCGCGGCTTCGCGCTCCCGGTCGGCGTTCAGGTCGGCCCGGGCGCGCAGCGTGAGCTCCTCGCACGCCAGCGCGGCGTCCCGGCCGCCGAGCAGCGCCGCCAGGCGCTCCTGGGGCCGCAGCGTCGCGGCACGCGACCGCTTGGGGTCCTTCTGGCGGGGGAGGGCGATGGCGGCGTCCCACGTGGCCTCGGCGACCTGCTCGCCGGTGCCGTAGCCGATGCGGACGACGAGCGCCTGCTCCGGCGCGAGGTCGCGTGCGGCGGGATCGCGCGCGGCCACGCGGTGGAGGTAGAGCACGCGGTCGAGCCGCCGGATCGCGTCGGCGACGAGCGCGTCGTGGTCGGCGTTGCTCAGCCAATCGGCGGCGACCTCGGCGCCCGCGAGGGGGGTGGCGTCGATCACGGTGATGCGCCAGGTGGGGACCTCCCGGGGTGGAGGTGCGGGGGCCTCTCCACGGGGGCGGCGGCGCGGGCGGCGGCGTTCGGCGGCGGTGAGCTCACGGACCACGATGACGTGCCCAGGGGGCTCACCGAGATGCTCGCGGATGACGTAGCGGCCGGCCGGCGGACCCGGGGCCCACGGCAGCTCGAACTGGACGAAGCGAAAAGCGGTATCGCCACTCACGGTGGCCCTTCGGGCCATTGGAAGTTCGCGCGGGGCGCGAACTTCCGCGAACTACTCGGCGTCGTCACTCGCGCCGTCACGCGGGGGCGTGACGGAGAGCGCGTACTTCGAGGGCTCGGTCGGGATCTCGGGGTTCTCGATCTCGTTGAGCCGGTCGATGAGCTTGCCCCACTGGCCCGGCTTGAGCAGCGTCTCGAGCTGGCGCCCGGTCTTGCTGCGCGGGTCGTAGGTCGGCCGCCACCCGATGTGGATGTGGTCGTGGTGGTCGCTCATCGCGACCGTGTTGTCCGTGCCCTCGTAGCGCATGAGGGTGATGATCTGCGCGGGCTTCATCGTGCCCTGCAGCGTGAGCAGGCGGCGGACCGCGAGGTCCGTGACCGAGCCCTCGCCCTGGTGGCCGAGGATCGGCACGCCGTTGATCGCGGCGATGTCGACCGCGGTGCCCGTGGTGTGGTGCGAGATGTTGCCGGACTTCGTGTAGACGCCGTGGCCGGTGCGCAGGCTCGTGACCGTCGGCTTCATGCCGTTGGCGGCCATGAACTCGAGCGTTGCGAGGACGCGGCGGTCGATCACGCCGGCGGCGATGTCGCGGCGGCCGCCCGAGTAGACCTCGATGCGCGGGTTCGCCAGGACGCGGCGCTGGAGCGTCTGCTTGTCCATCAGCAGGATCTGGCCGACCGTCGCCTGCTTGGCGTCCGGGCCGAACAGCGGGTTCTTGCCCTTCGCGCGGTAGATCGCCGTGGACTCGAGGAGCTTCCAGCCGTCGAGGATGGGCTTCGGGTCGATTCGCGGCGCGCCGCGGCCGGCGGGGCGGATCTCGAAGAGGAGGTGCGACTTGGCGTTGCGGTCGTCCTCGGGCGTGCCCTCGGGGGTCCCGATGCGGCCGAGGATCGTGCCGGCGATGACGCGGCGGCCGATCGCCAGCGGCTTGAGCACGACGTCGTCGCGCTTCATGCCGTAGTCGACGGTGAAGTAGCGGCGGAAGGTCGCGTCCTGCGGCAGGGAGGAGGTGTCGCCCAGGAGCTGCTCGCGGCCGCCGGCCTGGTAGGCGGCCGGGCGCTTCGGGTTGGCGAACAGGCGCTCCTTGGTGTCGACCGGCTGCGCGGGCTCGGGCGACGTGAGCGGCGCCTCGGCGGCCGAGGACGTGTCGGTCTGCTTGGCGGCGGTGCGCGCCTTCTTCGACGTCGTGCTGGCGGCGGAGTCGGGCTTGGGGTCGCGCTTGGGGAGCTCGAGCTCCTTGGCGATCTGCGACGCCGTCTGCGCGCGGCTCGGCTTGGCCACGGCGACCTCGGTCGCGAGCTTCTTCAGGTGGCCGTACGTGTAGGTGTTGCCGTAGGCGTCGCGCAGGCGGATGTAGCGGCCGAGGCGATCGTTCTCGCCGATGTCCGTGATCGTGCCGTCCTGCACCGCGGTGGCGGGCGCGCCCGGCTTCGCGTAGATGCGGATCTGGCGCCGGTCCTCGTCACCGTCGACGGGCACGGCGGCGTTCTGGCCGGCCTTCTTCTTCTGGGCCGCCTTCGCCGGGTCGACCGCGCCGGCGTAGGTCGCCGTCGCGTGGACGGGGAAGAGACCCTGCGTCAGACCGCTCAGTGAGCCGATGAGGTCCGTGGGCAGCCCCGCGATGAGCTTGGCGCGCATGAGCACGCTGTCGACGTACCAGTCGGCGTGGTTGTAGGCGAAGATCGCCTTGCGCAGATCCTGATCGGCGCCGGCGGCGCGCAGGTAGCGCGCGGCGGCGAAGATCGCGTCGACCGGGTTGTACGGGTCCTTCTTGCCGTCGCGGTTCGCGTCGACGCCGTAGGCCTTCCACGTCGGCGGCATGAACTGCATCCATCCGAGGGCGCCGGCGTAGGACACGTTCAGGTTGCGGCCGTAGTCGGTCTCGATCTCGTTGATCGCGGCGAGGATCTCCCAGCGGATGCCGTACTCGATGCCGGCGGCCTGGTAGATCGGCAGGAGGAAGGGCGGGATGCGGAACTTCTCGATGAAGAAGTTCGGGACGCCGACCGGCGCCGGACCGGGGACTGCGATCGAGGTGCCGGCGTCCGGGTCGGAGGCGACCTCGGCCTCGTCACCGGCGGTCGCGGTGTCCTCTTCCGAACCCTCACGCTCGCCTTGAGCGTTGTCGGCCTTCTTCAGCTTCTTCGAGCCGGTGGTCTTCTGGTCGCCCTGCTCGGCGCCCTCCGGCTCGGCGTCGCCCAGCGACGTGTCGCTGCGCTCCGGCGTGGTGCTCGTGGTGGTGGGCGTCGTGGCCGTCGCGTCGGGCGCGGGCGGCAGCGGCGTCTCGGCCGGCGGCGGGGTGACGTCCTGGACGGAGATGACCTGGGCGCCGACGTCCGGGACCGGGATCTGGTCGACCGGTGTGCCGGGGGCGGCCTGGACGCTGACCGTCAGCGTGCGCCCGTCGGAGAGCGTGAGCAGCAGCGTGCGGGCTTCGCTCTGGGCGAAACTTGCATGCAGACCACCCACGGTTGCGAGCAGCACCGCGGCGGTCAGGACAATCAGCAGCTTGCGCGTCATCAGTTCTGAGTCCCTCGCCACCGACCCCCTGCAGGACCGCCGGGCGGCAAGTGGTTGCCACCCTAACAGTCGGAGTGGAGGTCGGCGCAAGTCTGCACCCCCAGAACGGTGCATCGGGCACCGTTCCGGCTCCTCCACTCGCACCGCAGACCTCGGACGAGGGTTCTCTCCGGGAGAGATCGGCGATGTCTACAGGATCTTGATCCTTGGCGCGCGCCTTCCATCCGGGGGTCGCCGGTCTCGCGCGCGTATAAGAGGGCCTGACCTGCCCGGTCCTCGGCTCAGCGCGGCCCTAACCCAGCGATAACACCATGGGTCGACACTCAGGCTCGACCTAAGGCTGAGGGTGGTGCCGGGCCTGCCCCGGAGGCGCCGTCCGCGGTACCGTTCGTCACATGAGCGAAGACACCGAAGGGCTCCGCGACCGTCTGGCGCGTCAGAGCGAGGACGCCATCGGAAAGCTCGCGCAGGAGCTGCTCGAGAACCCGCTGATCACCGGCGCGATCGCCCAGGCGTTCACCGCGCGGGAGAAGGCGGCCCAGGCACAGGAAGTCGCGATGGGGGCGCTGAACCTGCCGTCGGCCGCCGATCTGGAGCGTCTCACCCGCCGGGTGCGCTCGGTCTCGCAGCGCCTGGAGGGCATCGAGGACGGCGTCGACCGCCTGGACGGCAAGCTCGCCCGCGCCGGTGACGACGCCACGCCGAGCCGGCTCGAGGCCATGGAGGAGCAGCTGAGCGCGCTCACCCGCGAGCTCTCCGCACTGCGAGAGGCGCTGCCCGGCGTCGCGGCGCAGGTCCCCTCCAGCCAGGAGCGGCTCGAGGTCACCGAGTAGCGACGCCGAGCGCGGCTGCGGCGACCTCGCCCAGCCGCTCACCGGCGCGCAGCAGCCCGTCCTCGTCGATCCGCGACCGCTCCCCCTCGGGGCCGAACGTGTCGCTGACGGCGAGCAGCACCGCGGCGGGGATGCCGCGCCGCGCCGCGACCTGCAGCACGGCGGCCGCTTCCATCTCGACGGCGAGCGCGCCGCCTTCGGCCCAGCGTGCCGCGCGCGCGGGATCCGGGTCGTAGAAGAGATCCGTGGTCGCCACGGCGCCGACCGCCGCCCCGTCACCGGCCGCCGCGCGTAGGGCGGCCACGAGGCCCGCGTCGGCGGCGACGGTGTCGGCCGCACCCAGCCCGCGGCTCGTGCCGTCCTCGGCCAGCGCCGCCTCGGCGATCACGAGGTCGCCGTGCGCGAACCCGGGCTGCAGCGCCCCGCAGGTCCCCACGCGGATCGCGCGCGTCACACCGAGGTCGATGAGCTCCTCGACGACGATGGCCGCGCTGGGGCCGCCCATGCCCGTGCTCTGAATCGTGAGCGGCAGGCCGTCGGCCGCGGTCCCCGTGTAGCCCCACAGCCCGCGGTTGTGGTTGAACATCAGCGGCTTCTCGAGCAGGTGCTGTGCGAGGGCGAGCGCGCGGCCCGGATCTCCCGGCAGCAGCACCCGCGGGGCGAGCTCGGTCGTGGGATGGAGGTGGATCATCGTGCGGCGGCAGGGTAGTTGCACCCGGGTGCGCGCAAGAGCCGTAGAGTGCGCTGCATGGCCAAGAAGAAGAGCAAGAAGCAGCCCGCGCAGGCGGCCGACGCCGTCCGCAGCGCCGTCGACCAGGCCTTCCAGGCCGGGCAGTCACAGTTCTCGCGCGAGCGCGCGTCCGAGCTCGTCGACGACCTCTCGCAGGTCGCCGGCCGGCTGCGCGAGGCGCTCGACGATCTGCGTCCGATCAGCGCCGAGGACATCAAGGCGCTGAGCGACAAGATCGACAGCCTCGAGTCCCGCATCGCGAAGCTCGAGAAGCCCGCCGCGACGACGACGCGCCGCGCGCCTGCGAAGCGCACGACCGCCGCCGCCAAGCGCACGACGACCCGCGCGACCGCTGCGAAGAAGCCGGCTGCGAAGCCCGCCGCCAAGCCCGCCGCGAAGAAGCCCGCCGCGCGTCCCGCCGCCAAGCGGACCACGACGACCGCCGCGCGCAAGCCCGCCGGCTCCTGAGCGGCCGGAGTCACGGGTCATGGCTCCCAAGTTTCAGAGCGCCGCCGAGTTCCGCGAGGTGATGGACCGGATCTTCGGTCTGATGGACGAGGACCCCGAGATGGGTCCGCAGCTCAAGGACGCCGACGTCCCGCAGCGCTTCGAGTTCGAGGACCTCGATCTCGTGGTGAACATCCGCGGGACCCGCGAAGGCGAGGACGGCTACCTCCACTGGGAGTGGTCGGACGACGTCGACTGGGACCCGAAGGTCAAGATGTCGATGTCATCCGAGACCGCGAACAAGTACTTCCAGGGCAAGGAGAACGTGGCGCTGGCGCTCGCCCGTCGCCGGATCAAGTCCGGCGGCGACGTGAAGGCCGCGCTCGCCCTCATCCCGATCACGAAACCCGTATACGCGCAGTATCGGGCGATCGTCGAAGCGGAGTACCCGCACCTGAAGGCGTAACCCGTCGCGCGGCGTACCGCCGGACCCCGTCCGGCGGTACCGCGTTGACACTGCGTCCACGCCCGAGGAACATGGGGCGCACAACACAGGCACAGGGTCGAAGTGTGGGCGTGAAGGCGCCCGCTAGGCGCCGCCGGTTCTGCGACGAGCGCCATCGACCGAGGCAGCGGGCCGCATTGCCCGCGAGCGGCGGGGCCACTGGTCCCGCCGCTGTCATGGTGGGGCCATGACCGAGCTGACGCTCGCCCAGGTCGCGGCGGCGGCGGGGACGACCCCGGCCACCGTCCGGCGATGGGTGAAGGCGGGCCTCGTGCCCCAGTACCCCGGCGCGCCGGCGCCCTGGTCGGGACGGGCGGCCGCGCACGTGCGGATCATCGCGCGGCTGCGCGAGCGCGGCCACTCGCTGGAGGAGATCCGGGAGGCCAGTGACAGCGGGCGGCTGGCGTTCGGCTTCGTGGAAGAGCTGTTCCCGCACCACGACCGGCGGTACACGATCGCCGAGGCGGCAGAGCTCACGGGGCTGGAGCCCGCCCTCATCGAGCGGTTCTACGCCACGATCGGACTCGGCGACGCGTCGCTCGCCGCCCTGGACGACGAGGACCTCGCCCTGTTGCGCGACTCCGTCGCGGTGCTCGAAGCCGGGTTCCCGTTCGTGGCGTTCATGCAGCTCGCGCGCGTCTACGGTCAGGCACTGGCGCAGATGGCCGACGCATCCGTACGGCTCGTGCACCTGTACGTCCACGAGCCGCTCATGCGCGACGGGGTCGACGCGGTCGAGATGGCCGAGCAGATGTCGGAGCTCACGCGCCAGGTCCTGCCGCTGGCCGCGCCGGTCATGCAGCGTCTGCACGCCCGGTTCCTGCAGCACTTCGTCGAGCAGGACGTCGTCGGTCACATGGAACTCGACGTCGACAGCTCCGCCGAGCTGGGGCGCCTGCGCGTCGCGATCGCGTTCGCCGACCTCGCGGGCTACACGCGGATGACGGAGGAGCTGGGAGACGCGGAGGCCGCCGGGGTCGTCGAACGGTTCCTCGAGCGGGTGGAGACCTCGCTGCCCGACAGCGCGCGGGTGATCAAGACGATCGGCGACGAGGTGATGGTGGTCGGCAACGACGTGGCGGCGCTCACGACGTGGGCGGTGGACTTCCAGGCAGCCGAGGTGCAGCGCCCGCTTCCGCGGATGGGCGTGCACTACGGCGATGTCGTCTACCGCGACGGTGACTACTACGGGCGCGAGGTCAACCAGGCGGCGCGGGTCGTCGCGCGCGCGGCGGCCGGAGAGGTGCTCGTGACGGGCGCCGTGGCGGACGCCGTCGGATCGGCGTTGCGCTTCGAGCCGATCGGCGCGGTCAAGCTCAAGGGGTTCAGCGAGACGACGGATCTCCTCGTGGCGACCTCCGTCCCGGGGACCTGATGACTGCGGCGCTCGAGGCCGCGCGGTCGTCGGGCCTGCTGGCGCCCGGCCGTCCGCTCGTGGTCCTCGTCTCCGGTGGCCGCGACTCGGTGTGCCTGCTCGACGTCGCCGTGGAGCTCGCCGGGCCGCGCGCGGTCACGGCACTGCACGTCAACTACGGACTGCGGCCGGAGGCCGGCGGTGACGAGCGCCACTGCGCCGATCTCGCGCAGCGGCTGGGCGCCGATTTGGTCGTGCGCCGGGCGGGAACACCGCCCGCGACGGGCAACCTCCATGCGTGGGCGCGCGACATCCGGCTGGGCGCCGCGGCGGAGCTGGCCGGCGGAGCCGACGCCGTCGTCGCCACGGGGCACACGCGCACCGATCAGGCCGAGACGATCCTCTACCGCCTCGCCGCCTCTCCGGGCCGCCGGGCGCTGCTGGGCATGGCGCCGCGTGACGGGCAGCTCGTGCGGCCGCTGCTCGCGGTGACCCGCGAGCAGACGGCCGACCACTGCCGCGCCCGCGGGCTGACGTGGCGCGACGACACGCTCAACGACGACCCTCGGTTCGCCCGCGCGCGCGTGCGAGGCGCGCTGGTGCCGGCGCTCGAGGCGGTGCACCCGGCGGCCGAGGCGAACGTCGTCCGCACCGCCGAGCTGCTCCGCGAGGAGGCGGCGGTGCTCGACGACGTGGTCGAGACCGCCCTGGCCGGGCGCGAGGACATCTCGATCGCCCACCTCGCGGCGCTGCCCGACGCCCTGGCCCGGCTCGTCGTCCGGAGGCTGGCCGAGCGTGCGGCGGGGCGCCTGTGCCCGCGGGCCGCGGCGCGCCTGCCCGACCTCCTGGCGCTGGGCGAGGGCGCGCTCGACGTCGGTGACGGCGCGCGCGCCGTGGTGCGCGGCGGGCGCCTGTCCTTCACCGCGTCGGCCGGCCGAGCCGGTCTCCGATCCGATCCATAGACTCGCCGCCATGCGTGACGACGCCGTGGGAGAGATCCTCGTCCAGCCCGACGAGCTGGCCCGCCGGGTGCGGGAGCTGGGCGCCCAGATCAGCGAGGACTACGCCGGCCGCGACCTCCTGCTGATCTGTGTGTTGAAGGGGGCGATGTTCTTTCTCGCCGACCTGATGCGCCGCATCGACGTCCCCTGTGAGGTCGACTTCATGGCGGTGGCGTCCTACGGCTCGGCGACGGATTCCTCAGGCGTCGTGCGGATCCTCAAGGATCTCGACGCAGCCATCGAGGACCGCCACGTGCTGATCGTGGAGGACATCGTCGACTCCGGCCTGACGCTGCACTACCTGCTGCGCAACCTGGGGGGCGCGCAACCCGGCCTCCATGGAGGTGTGCGCACTGCTGACGAAGCCAGAACGCCGGAAGGTGGAGCTGGAGCCCCGATACGTCGGGTTCGAGATCCCAAATCGCTTCGTGATCGGATACGGGTTGGACCACGCGGAGCGGTACCGGAACCTTCCGTTCGTTGCGGCACTGAACTCGGCCGCCTTAACGGCCGATAAGCCCGACTGAGCGGCTGAATCACCCTGGTACGCTCCGAAGAGCCGTCGACTGCAGGGAAAGCCCCATGAGCCGTTTCTTCAAAAGCGCCGCATTCCCCATTCTCATCGTCGTGGTGCTGGCGTTTTTCGCGTCGCGCCTGATGAGCGATACGTCGGCGGACAAGAAGCCGACGTACGGCGAGTTCATCCAGCAGCTGGACAAGGGTGAGCTGAAGTCGGTGGAGATGCGCAATCGGGACAACACGCTCGTCGTGATCCCGAAGGAGGGCAAGGGCGAGAAGTACGAGGTCGGCTTCGCCACCGCCTACGGCAACGTGCTGACGACGAAGCTCGAGGCGGCCGAGGAGAGCAACAAGCTCACCGAGTTCTTCCCGAAGGGCACGAAGTCCAACGGCTGGCTGCAGCTGCTGACCTACGTCCTGCCGTTCCTCATCTTCATCGGGTTCTGGATCTTCCTCATGAACCAGGTCCAGGGCGGCGGCTCGAAGGTCATGTCCTTCGGCAAGTCGCGGGCGAAGAAGATGTCGGTCGACGCGCCGAAGATCACCTTCCGCGACGTCGCGGGCGCGGACGAGGCCGTCGAGGAGCTCCACGAGATCAAGGAGTTCCTGGAGAACCCGAAGAAGTTCCAGGCGCTCGGCGCGCGGATCCCGAAGGGCGTGCTGCTCTTCGGCCCTCCGGGCACCGGCAAGACCCTGCTCGCGCGCGCTGTCGCGGGTGAGGCGGGCGTCCCGTTCTTCTCGATCTCCGGCTCGGACTTCGTCGAGATGTTCGTCGGCGTCGGCGCGTCCCGCGTGCGTGACCTCTTCGAGCAGGCCAAGCAGAACAGCCCCTGCATCATCTTCATGGACGAGATCGACGCCGTCGGCCGCCATCGCGGCGCCGGCATGGGCGGCGGTCACGACGAGCGCGAGCAGACGCTGAACCAGCTCCTGGTGGAGATGGACGGCTTCGAGATGAAGGACAACATCATCCTCATCGCCGCGACCAACCGTCCGGACATCCTTGACCCCGCGCTGCTGCGCCCGGGCCGCTTCGATCGCCAGATCGTCGTCGACCGTCCCGACCGCAAGGGCCGCTCGAAGATCCTCGAGGTCCACACGCGCGGCAAGCCGCTGGCCAAGGAGATCGACATCGACGCGCTCGCGGGCCAGACCCCGGGCTTCACCGGTGCCGACCTCGCGAACCTCATCAACGAGGCCGCGCTGCTGGCTGCGCGCAGCGGCAAGCGCGAGATCACCCAGCACGAGCTCGAAGAGGGCATCATGCGCGTGATCGCCGGCCCGGAGAAGAAGACCCGGGTGATGGGCGAGAAGGAGCGCCTCATCACGGCGTACCACGAGATGGGCCACGCGCTCGTGGGCCACTTCCTCGAGCACGCCGACCCGGTCCACAAGATCTCGATCATCGGTCGCGGCCAGGCGCTCGGCTACACGATCTCGATGCCGGCCGAGGACAAGTTCCTCACCACGCGCGCGGAGCTGTCCGACCAGATGGCGATGACGCTCGGCGGCCGCGCCGCGGAGGAGATCATCTTCGGCGAGGTCACCACCGGTGCCTCGAACGACCTCGAGAAGGTCACGGCGACCGCCAAGCAGATGGTCATGCGCTACGGCATGAGCGAGAAGCTCGGCCCGCGCGTGTTCGGTCACGACCACTCGCAGCCGTTCCTCGGCCGTGAGTTCAGCTCCGAGCCGGACTACTCCGACGAGATCGCCCGCGAGATCGACGACGAGATCCGCCGCGTGGTGGAGTCCGCGCATCAGCGTGCGATCGACATCCTCACCGAGCACCGCGAGCAGCTCGTGCGGATCTCGGAGCTGCTGGTCAAGCGCGAGACGATCGAGAAGGGCGAGTTCGAGGCGCTGATCGACGGCCGGCCCGAGGAAGAGGTCTTCGGCCCCGACGAGACGCCCGGCCCCGAGCTCCCGCCGGCCCCGCCCGCGCCCGCCGACCGTGCCGGTCGCGAGGGCCCGCGCCCGCTGCCCCGTCCCGGCCTGGCCGGCGCCGAGGCCCGCGGCCTCGACTTCCCGGAACGCCCGGACCTCAGGTCCTGACGCGGCGGGTCAGCGCTGGCCGTCGGTGACGGCCAGCGCGGCGATGAGGTCGTGCAGGACGGCGCGCATCTCCGCGCGCGCCTGTTCCGGCTCGTCGGCCTGGGCGCAGGAGAGCGCGGCCTCGTCGAGGGCGCCGATGAGCACGTGGGCGAGGGCGGTGACGGGCTGGGGCCGGAGCTGCCCCGCGTCGATGGCCGCCTGCAGCATCGCCTCGACGAGCCCGGCGCCGTAGCGCATCCCGATCTCGCGCCAGCGGGCCCAGCCGAGGACGGCGGGGGCCTCGATGAGCACGATGCGGTGCACGACCGGGTCGGCGCACGCCTCCAGCCACGCGTCGGCGCCCGCGCCCAGCGCGCCGAGGGGGTCGTCCGGGGCGGCCTCGGCGACGAGGGCGGCCAGCCGCGTCATGAGGTCGGCCTCCACGGCCTCGAAGACGGCCGCGAAGAGTTCGGTCTTGTCGGTGAACTGGTGGTAGAGCGCGCCGCGCGTGACCCCGGCGGCCTGGACGATCGCCTCGGTCCCCACGGCGGCGAACCCCTGCTCGGCGAACAGGGGCGTGGCGGCCTCGAGGAGGGCCGTGCGGGTTGCGGCCGAGCGGTCGGCCTGGGTTCGGCGATTGACTGACATACAGACAGTATGTATGTTGCCTGGACTTGGATACAGGCTGTACGTAACCGTAGTGAGGAGCTCGGACCATGCCGCAGATCACCCTCCCCCAAGGTGTCCTCGAGTACCGCGAGAACGGCGCCGAAGGCAGCGACGCGCCGGTCGTCGTCTTCGTCCACGGCTTTCTCGTCGACGGCAGCCTGTGGCGTGCCACCGCCGACGCACTGGCCCGGCGCGGCATCCGGGCCATCGCGCCCACGCTGCCCCTCGGGTCGCACCGCATCGCGATGCGCCCGGACGCGGATCTGTCCCCGCGCGGGGTCGCGCGTGCCGTCATCGCGTTCCTCGAGGCCTTGGATCTCCACGATGTCACGCTCGTCGGCAACGACAGCGGTGGCGCGATCTCGCAGTTCGTGCTGGACACGGACCCATCGCGCGTCGGCCGGCTCGTCCTGACGAACTGCGACGCGTTCGACACCTTCCCGCCCGCCCCGTTCGACGTCATGTTCCGCGTCGCGCGGCGCCGCGGCGTGCTGCGGGCGGGGCTGGAGCCCATGCGCCTGCGGGCGCTGCGGCACTCCGTCCTCGGCTACGGGGTGCTGTCCGCGCGTCCGTTCGACGCGGAGCAGACCCGCGGCTGGGTCATGCCGTTCCTCTCGGACGCCGGCGTGCGCCGCGACACCCTGCGGTTCCTGCGCGCGGCGGAGCCGGCCGACCTCCTGGACGTGTCGACGCGCCTGTCGCGGTTCACCCGGCCGGTCCTGCTGTGCTGGGCGCCCCAGGACCGGTTCTTCCGCATCGAGCTGGGACGCCGGCTCGCGGCGGTCTTCCCCGACGCGCGGCTGGTGGAGATCGGGGACGCCCGCACGTTCGTCCCGCTCGATCAGCCCGAGCGGCTGGCAGCCGAGATCGCCGCGTTCGCCCCGAATGTGGCGCCCGCGCAGCGATTGACGCTCTGATCTGCGGGGTACCACCACTCCTGTCTGGGGATGACCAACAGGAAGGTGGTTTCCCGTGCAGCTCCCGCATCTCCCCCGCATGCGCAGGAACGCTCCGGCCCGTCCGCCGGGATCCGTCTGGCGATTTCCTGCACGGTCGCCGCCGCGGTCGGCGGCTACGCCCTGGCCCTCGGTCTCACGGGTATCCCGGTGCTGGTCGCCGCGGCGCTCGGCGTGATCGGCGGCCTGATCCTGGCCGGAGCGCTGGCCGACTGATGCCCTACCGCCCACGCCCGCCCCGCGGCCCATAGGGCGCAGACGCCTACGATGAGGTCGTGGCCGCGCCCGACCCCATCGTCATGGGCATCGTCAACGTGACGCCGGATTCGTTCTCCGACGGCGGACGGTGGCTCGATCCGGCCGCGGCGATCGCGCACGGCCTGCGCCTCGCGGCCGACGGCGCCGCGATCCTGGACGTCGGCGGCGAGTCGACCCGGCCGGGTGCCGCCGCGGTGTCCGCTGACGAGGAGCGCCGCCGGGTCGTCCCGGTCATCCAGGGGCTCACGCAGGCCGGTGTGCGCGTGTCCGTGGACACGATGAAGGCGGTGGTGGCCGAGGCGGCGCTCGACGCGGGCGCGACGCTCGTCAACGACGTGGCCGCCCTGCGCGACCCCGACATGGCCGCGCTGGTCGCTGACCGCGGCTGCGAGGTGTGCCTGGTGCACATGCGCGGCGAGCCGCGCACGATGCAGGACGATCCGCACTACGACGACGTCGTCGACGACGTGCGCGCGTTCCTGACCGCACGGGTCGAGGTCGCGCTGGCGGCGGGCGTCGCGCGCGAGCGCATCGTGCTCGACCCGGGCATCGGGTTCGGCAAGACCGTCGATCACAACCTGGAGTTGCTCGACCGCCTGGACGAGCTCGCCGCGCTCGGGTTCCCGGTGCTCGTCGGCACGTCGCGCAAGTCGTTCCTGGGGAAGATCGTTGGGCGGGACACCGACGATCGCCTGCCGGGGACGATCGCCACGAACGTCCTGGCGCTGGCCCGCGGCGCCTCGATCTTCCGCGTGCACGACGTGGCGCCCGTGCGGGATGCCCTCGCGGTGGCGGCTGCTACGTTGGCGCGCACATGGACGACGCCGGCCGAGACGATGACGACCTCGAGGACGACGACCTCGACGACAGCGACGAGGACTTCGAGGACAGCGGACCCGAGACCATCGTCACCGTCGAGATCGTCGGGCTCTCCATCTACACCCACCACGGGGTGACCGAGGCCGAGCGCGAGGTCGGCCAGCGGCTCGTGCTCGACATCCGCATGGAGCTCGGCGGCACCGACGCGACGGTGACGGACCGCATCGAGGACACCGTCGACTACGGCGAGGTCTGCCAGCTTGCCGCGCTCGTCGCGCAGCAGCGGTCGTACAAGACACTCGAGCGCCTGAGCACGGCGATCGCGGACCGGATCATCTCGGACTTCGAGGTGCAGGCCGTGTCGGTGAAGTGCGCGAAGCCCGAGCCGCCGATCCCCCTCCCGGTGGAGGAGGTCGCGGTGGAGGTCTGGCGCGAGGTCGACGAGTAGGGCGATGGTCGCGGACACGCTGTTCGACCGCGCGATCGCCGCCGCGCCGATCCACGGCGCGCCCGGCCAGTACGCCGTGGAGTTCAGCGCCGACTGGAGCGCGCCCGCCGGGCCGAACGGCGGCTACCTCGCGGCGATGGTGCTCAACGCCATGCAGCTCGCGCTCGACGATTCGCACTCCCACCACCCTCCCCCAACACCGCGTCCGCCGCGCTCCATGACGCTGCACTACATGCGCCCGCCGCAGCCCGGCGCGGGCACCATCTCGGTGGCGACCGAGCGGGCGGGGCGGTCGATGACGACCCTCACCGCGCGGATCGAGCAGGGCGGCAAGACGATGGTCGTCGCGATCGCGGCGTTCGGCGGCGCCCGCGAGCCGGTCCTGGAGTTCGCCGAGCCGATGCCGGACGCGCCGCCGGTGGCGGAGCTGAAGGCGATGCCCAAGCTCGAGCAGATGCCGCCGATCGCGCACCGCTTCGACCTGCACCCGCTCCCGGGCCCGTATCCGTTCACCGGCGCGGACCGCGCCGAGCTGGGGGATGGGCGCGGCTGCCGGAGCCGCGGCCGCTCGACGCGCTGCTGCTCGCGATCGGCACCGACATCTGGCTGCCGCCCGTCTTCCTGCGCCTGACGACCTTCGTGGCCGCCCCGACCGTCGAGCTGACGATCCATTTCCGCCACGTGCCGCCCGCGGGCACGACAGATGACTCGCTGCACTTCGCCCGGTTCGTCACGCGCACCTCTGCGGAGGGGTTCGTCGAGGAGGACGGCTGGATCTGGTCCCCCGACGGCACGCTGCTCGCACAGTCGCGGCAGCTCGCGCTGCTGGCGACGGTCGGATGAGCGGGCGCATCGGCTACCTGGGGCTGGGCTCGAACGTCGGCGACCGCCGGGAGCAGCTGCAGGCCGCCGTCGACCTGCTCGCCGGTCACGGCGTGCGCGTGCTGGCGAGTTCGTCGACCTACGACACCGACCCCGTCGGCGAGGTGCTCGACCAGCCGTCGTTTCTCAACGCGTGCCTGCGGATCGAGACCGCGCTCGATCCGATCGGCCTGCTCGACGCGTGCAAGGCGGTCGAGCGCGAGCGCGGGCGGGTGCTTGCGGGCGAGCCGGGGTACGTCCACCACGGCCCGCGCCCCATCGACGTCGACGTCCTGTTGCTGGGGGACCTGACGTTCGCGCACGAGCGCCTGTCGCTGCCGCACGAGCAGGTCCTCGCGCGGCGGTTCGTCCTCATCCCGCTGCTGGAGCTCGACTTCGACCTGACGGTCCCGGACGGGCGCCGGCTGGCCGACGCGCTCGCCGAACTGCCCCTGGACGAGGGCGTGCGGCGCGCCGGCCCGCCGCTTGCTGTCGCGACCCACTGAGCCGCAGGTGCGAGCCGCTGGCGGGCACCTGCCAAGCGATCAGCCGTAGACGCCGGGCGGCACCGCCCCCGCAGGCTCCGGCGCGACCGTTCGCGCCCACGCCGCGCAGGGGCGGCCCTCGATGAGCGGCCGCACGTCCCCGAGGGTCATGAGCAGCCGCACCGTCGGGGCGATCTGCAGGTCGGCGGCGTTCGGCTCGTCCCCGCCGAGGACGCCCTCGGCAAGGAGTTCGTCGATGTGATCGAGCTGGCCCGGGAGGTCGCGCAGCGCCTGCTCGGCGGTGGCGAAGTCGGTGTTGTTGAGCTTCTGCTCGGCCGCGGTGATGCCGGGCGCGAGCAGCTTGATGACCGGCGCGGGCAGGCCGGGGAGCTTCGAGCCGCGCTGGTAGCTGGGGATCGCGTCGGCGCGCTTGGCGAGCGCCGGCCACAGGACGGTGCGCGCGACCGGCTGGAAGGTCTCGTCGCCCCACTGCTCGGCGGCGAGGACCCGGGCGCGCTGCTCGGGGTCGGCCGGCAGCAGCGGCGGGTCGGGCTGCAGCTCATCGAGCTTGCGCAGGATCGCGCGGGAGCCGGAGACCTTCTCCCCGCCGTCGAACGTGATCGCGGGAACGGTGCGCGCGCCGAAGAGGAGGCGAGCGACGGGGGCGTGGAACGGGGGGAGCAGCTCCACGCTGCGGTGGTCGATGCCCTTGCGCTGCAGGGCGAGTTCCACGGTCACGCAGGGGTGCGAGCCGTGGATCATGAAGAGACGAGGCGCCATGACGGTCATCATATTCCCGGGGCGTGGCCGCGTGCCGCTTGCCGCGGTCTCATACTTCCCGCCGTGCTCCTCGTCGTCGATGTCGGCAACACCCAGACGCACTTCGGCACGTTCGACGGCGAACGGCTGGTCGAGCACTGGCGCTTCGCGTCGGTGCGGACCAGCACCGCGGACGAGCTCGGTGCCGCGCTGCGCTCGCTGCTGGAGCTGCGTGGCGTCGGTCTCGCCGACCTCGACGCGTCCATCGTGTCCTCCACCGTGCCCGAGCTCGCGCCCGAGTGGGCGCAGGTCGGCGACCGCTACCTCGGCCACGAGACGATCGTCGTCGGCCCGGGCGTGAAGACCGGCATGCCGATCCGGCTGGACAACCCGCGCGAACTGGGCGCCGATCGGCTCGTCAACGCGGTCGCCGCACACGCGAAGGTCGGCGGCCCGTGCATCGTCGTCGACTTCGGCACGGCCATCACGTACGACGCGGTCTCGGCGGCCGGCGAGTACCTCGGCGGGATCATCGCCCCGGGCGTGGAGATCTCCATGGACGCGCTGACGTCCCGCGGCGCCAAGCTGCCGAAGATCGACCTCGCCGAGCCGCGGTCGCTCATCGGCAAGTCCACGGTCGACGCGATCCGCAGCGGCATCATCTACGGCTTCGCCTCGGCGGTCGACGGCATCGTCGGCCGCCTGCGCGGCGAACTGGGGCCGAACACGCCGACGATCGCGACCGGCGGCCTGGCGCGGGCGATCGTGCCGCACACGACGCAGATCGACGAGGTCGACGATCTCCTCACCCTGACCGGGCTGCGGCTCATTCACGAGCGGAACGTGTGACGTCGTCATGATCGCGTCGTGGGCCGCGCGCTTCTAGTCTGTGGGGTCGGCCTCCGGTCGACCCCACCCATGCGCCGTCTCACCGACAGCTGGCAGCTCGCCGACCTGACGATCCCCAACCGGGTGGTCCTCGCGCCCCTGGCCGGCATCGGGAACTGGTTCGTCCGGCTCCAGGCGCAGCGCTACGGCGCGGGGCTCACCGTCAGCGAGATGGTCTCCAGCCACGCCGTGCACTACGGCAACGAGAAGACCTGCACCGAGCTGCTGCGCATCCATCCCGATGAGCGCACGACGGGCCCGCGCGGGCCGGTGTCCATCCAGCTGTTCGGTCAGGACCCCGACGTGATGCGCAGCGCCGCGCGCACCGTGGCTGACGCCGGCGCGGACATCATCGACCTCAACATGGGCTGTCCGGTCCCGAAGGTCATGAAGACCGGCGCCGGCGCGGCGCTGATCAAGGACCCCGACACCGCGGTCGCCGTCGCCGCCGCGGCGCACGAGGGCAGCGGGCTGCCCGTCACCGTGAAGCTGCGCAGCGCCGTGAAGAAGGGCGAGGCCGACGGGTTCGAGCTCGCGCGCAGGCTCGTCGACGAGGCCGGCGTCGCGGCGATCTGCTTTCACCCGCGCAGCGCGCAGGTCCACCACAAGGGCGAGCCCGATCTGGAGCTGGCCAAGGCGCTCGTGCAGGAGCTGCCCGTCCCGGTGATCCTGTCCGGCGGCATGAACGAGCCCGCCTGGATCGTCGACGCCTTCGAGTTCACCGGCGCCGAGGCGATCATGCTCGCGCGCGGCGGCCTGGGCAATCCGTGGCTCTTCGCCCGTCTCCTTGAGCAGTACGAAGGCGAGCCGTCGCGCGACGAGATCCTCGACGAGCTCGACTGGGTGCTCGACCGCGCCGTCGAGCACCTCGGGCCCGATCGCGCGGGCCGCTACCTGCGCAAGTTCTACCCCTGGTACGTCGACCGGCTGGGGGAGGGCAAGGCGCTGCAGGAGGCGCTGCAGGCCACGGCCACCGTGGAGGAGGCGCGCGCGGTGCTCGCGCCGCTGCGCCCGGCTGCCACGATGGCCTGATCGGCCGTCCGGAGCGGGGCGAGTCCGCTGCTACACTCTCGCGCTCGCTGGGCCCGTTTTCCTACTGTCCCCCCGGCATTGCGGGGGATTTGCGCTTATGCCGAAGGACGTCATCCTCACTCGCGAAGGCCTCGAGAAGCTCAAGGAGGAGCTCGAGTACCTCCAGACCGAGAAGCGCCGTGAGGTGGCCGAGCGCATCAAGGAGGCGCGCGAGTTCGGTGATATCTCGGAGAACTCCGAGTACGACGACGCCAAGAACGAGCAGGCCATGCTCGAATCGCGCATCGCCCAGGTCGAGGACAAGCTGCGCTCCGCCACCGTCATCGAGGCGGGCGACGTCTCCACCGACGAGGTCCAGGTCGGCTCGGTCGTCCACGTCAAGGATGAGCAGAGCGGCAAGTCGCAGAAGTTCACGATCGTCGGCTCCGCCGAGGCCAGCGTGGCCGAGGGCAAGCTGTCGAACGAGTCGCCGGTGGGCCGCGCGCTGCTGGGGCACAAGAAGAACGACGTGGTCGACATCTCGCTGCCCAACGGCAAGGCGCGGCAGATGAAGATCACGAAGATCGACGTCGGGCTCTAGGCCCTCCCCGTGGAGGACGAGCTCCTCGCACAGCGGCGGGAGAAGCTCGACCGCCTCCGTGCGGACGGGATCGACCCGTTCCCGCACGCGTACCCGGGCGTCGAGACGATCGCGTCCGTGCGCGCCGCCCACGAGGGTTTGGCCGACGGGGAGGAGACCGAGGTCTCCCACCGCGTCGCCGGGCGCATCGCCGCGCGGCGCGGCCAGGGCAAGATGGCCTTCATCGATCTCGTGGACCGCTCGGGACGCATCCAGCTGCAGGCGCGCTTGGACGTCCTCGGCGAGGAGGTCCACCAGCGGCTGCTGGGTCTCGACCTCGGCGACCTGATCGGCGTCGACGGGACGGCCTTCATGAGCCGCCGTGGCGAGCTGACGTTGCGGGTCGACGGCTTCGCCGTCCTCGCGAAGTCGCTGCGCCCGCCGCCGGACAAGCACCACGGCCTGGCCGACGTCGAGACGCGCTACCGCCAGCGCGAGCTGGACCTCATGGCCAACGACGAGTCGCGCGACGTGTTCATCGCCCGGGCCAAGATCATCAGCGCGATCCGGCGCACGCTCGACGACGACGGGTTCGTCGAGGTCGAGACGCCCACGCTCGTCTCGTTGTACGGCGGCGCGCTGGCCAAGCCGTTCACGACGCACTTCAACGCGCTGCACCAGGACATGTACCTGCGCATCGCGACCGAGCTGTACCTCAAGCGCCTCATCGTCGGCGGCCTCGAGCGGGTCTACGAGCTGGGCAAGAACTTCCGCAACGAGGGGCTGTCGCCGCGGCACAACCCCGAGTTCACGATGATCGAGTGGTACGAGGCATACGCCGACTACCTGGACGAGACGGTGCGCGTCGAGCAGGTCATCCGGGCAGCCGCCGAGGCCGTCGACTACCAGGGTGAGCTGAAGGTCTACGAACCCTGGGCGCGGATCACCCTGCGCGACGCCGTCCTCGAGCAGACCGGGATCGACGTGCTCGAGCACCGCGAGCGCGATGCGCTGGCTGCCGCCATCGGCGACCGTCTTCCCACGGACGGCCGCACCTGGCCCCAGCTGGTCGACGACCTGCTCGGGGAGTTCGTCGAGCCCACGCTGCAGCAGCCCACCTTCCTCCTCGACTACCCGGTCGAGCTGTCGCCGTTCGCCAAGCGCCACCGCGAGATCGAGGGCCTGACCGAGCGGTTCGAGGCCTACATCTGCGGGATCGAGATCGCCAACGCGTTCACCGAGCTCAACGACCCCGACGATCAGCGCGCGCGGTTCGAGGCGCAGGCGCGGTACGCGGGGGAGGGCGATGAGGAGGCCCAGCCGTACGACGAGAGCTATGTCCGGGCGCTCGAACACGGCATGCCGCCCACCGGTGGCGTGGGCGTCGGCATCGACCGGCTCACGATGATCCTCACGGGCCGGGACACGATCCGCGAAGTCATTCTTTTCCCCGCATTGCGCGACTGATTTTTCGAGCCTTCAGGTCCGCGCCGGCCCTGCCGATGTGGCCGCATGAGCTCTTCCATCCGCCGTGCCGCGGGCGTGTTCGCGGCCTTTGCACTCCTCGGCGCCGCCGTCCCCGCGGCGCACGCCCAGGACGGTCGGTTCCAGGTCAACGTCCACGTCGAGTACGAATCCGGGCGGACCACTGACTTCAAGGTGGGCGAGATCCTCATGGTGTCGGTGCGGGACGCGCAGAACGCGGCCTCGCCGCGCCAGATCTGCTGGTCGCCGGCGCCCATCGATCGCCCGGCCTGTTCGTCGAGCAACCAGGGCGCCCCGTCCCAGACCGGGGCGACGACGCTCACGATCACCATGAGCGACGGCACGACCGTCAGGCACACCCTCCAGGCCGGCCCGGCCGCCGGGACCCTGCAGCCCAACACGGCGGCTGCCACGGCTCCGGTCCCGTTCGAGGTCACCTGCGCGAGCCAGCTCTACGGCCAGCGCCTCGAGGACGGCACGTACGCCATGCCGCTGGCCGTCGTCGCCGCGGGCCAGCAGGTCGCCGGGTACTACAACGCGGGTGGCGGCTACGTCCAGGTCGCGCCGTACAGCACGTTCACGTCGGGCTTCATGTCCAACAAGTGCCTGAAGCCGGTCGCGCAGGCGTCCACGCAGGCCAAGTCGACCTTCAAGCTGAAGTCGAACACCGAGAAGACCTACTACCTGAAGATCCCGGCGGGCTTCAAGGTCAAGGGCTTCAGCGGCGACGCGACCGGTGTCTCGTACGCGATCGACGTCACCGGCGGTGGCTTCGGCAACGGTGTCGCGAACCCGATCTCGTCGAAGGGCGGCGGCGTGCACCTGCCGTTCCTGGGCGCCACGGTGACCAAGGACGGCTACGACAGCACGAAGAAGCAGTGGTTCGTGCGCGTGAAGACCGGCAAGCTGAAGAAGCCGCTCACGCTGGAGATCCTGGCGTACGGTTCGAGCGCGACGTGATCGACACGCCATAGGCGGCCGTCGAACGGCCGGAGGACGCAGAAGCGGTTGGTAGGATGAGCTATGCCCGGCGACCGCCTCCGAACTGCTCATCCTCCGGCCGTTTCGGCCGATAGAGGGGGTAGAACGGAGATGTTCGCGTCCCCGAAGCCCGTCCGTCCGTACCACTTCCGCACCTTGAGCTCGAGGCTCCGCCCCAGCAGGAAGGACACGTAGCACCATGTTCGAGCGATTCACTGAACGAGCCCGGCAGGTCGTCGTTCTCGCCCAGGAAGAGGCGCGGACGCTCAAGCACAACTACATCGGCACCGAGCACATCCTTCTCGGACTCCTGCGTGAGGAAGAAGGTCTCGCCGCTCGCGTCCTCGAGAGCCTGGACATCACCGTGGAGCGCGTGCGCGCCCAGGTGGTCCGCATCGTGGGCTCCGGCGAAGAGGTGACGTCCGGTCAGATTCCCTTCACGCCTCGTGCGAAGAAGGTGCTTGAGCTTGCGCTGCGCGAGGCCCTGAGCCTCGGCCACAACTACATCGGCACGGAGCACATCCTGCTGGGGCTCGTGCGCGAGAACGAGGGCGTGGCCGCGCGCATCCTGCTCGACTTCGACGCCGACAGCGAGAAGATCCGCAACGAGGTCATCCGCATGCTGTCCGGGCCCGGCGGCCGCCGCCAGGGTCAGGGCTCGGGTTCGGGCGCCGGGGCGGGCGCCGGCTCGGGCACGGGCGCGCAGGGCGAGGGCAAGAAGTCCTCGAAGCTGCTCGACCAGTTCGGCCGCAACCTCACAAAGCTGGCGAGCGAGGGCAAGCTCGATCCGGTCGTCGGTCGCGAGACCGAGATCGAGCGGATCATGCAGATCCTCTCGCGCCGCACGAAGAACAACCCCGTGCTGATCGGCGAGCCGGGCGTCGGCAAGACGGCCGTCGTCGAGGGTCTCGCCCAGCGCATCACGAACGCCGACGTGCCGGAGCTGCTGAAGAACAAGCAGATCTACACGCTCGACCTGGCGGCCCTGGTCGCCGGCTCGAAGTACCGCGGCGAGTTCGAGGAGCGCCTGAAGAAGGTGATGAAGGAAATCACCCAGCGCGGCGACATCATTCTCTTCATCGACGAGCTCCACAATCTCGTCGGTGCCGGTGCGGCCGAGGGCGCGATCGACGCGGCCTCGATCCTCAAGCCGGCGCTGGCGCGTGGCGAGCTGCAGACGATCGGCGCCACGACGCTCGACGAATATCGCAAATATCTTGAGCGGGACAGCGCGCTGGAGCGTCGCTTCCAGCAGATCCGCGTCGACCAGCCGTCGACGGAGGAGACCGTGCAGATCCTCAAGGGCCTGCGCGACCGCTACGAGGCGCACCACAAGGTCCAGATCACCGACGAGGCCCTCGAGGCCGCCGCGGAGCTGGCCGACCGGTACATCTCCGACCGCTTCCTGCCCGACAAGGCCATCGACCTCATCGACGAGGCCGCGTCGCGCATGCGCATCAAGTCGATGACCTCCCCGCCGGTCTACCGCGAGCTCGAGGACGAGATCGAGGAGACCCGGCGCGCGAAGGAGTCGGCGATCGAGGCGCAGGAGTTCGAGAAGGCCGCGAACCTGCGCGATCAGGAGCGCCGCCTCACGAACAAGAAGCGCGAGCTCGAGGAGCAGTGGGAGGCCGGCGAGGGCGAGGGCGAGCGCCCCGCCATCGGCGAGGAGGAGATCGCCGACATCGTCTCGATGTGGACCGGCATCCCCGTCTTCAAGCTCACCGAGGCCGAGACGCAGAAGCTCATGCGCATGGAGGAAGAGCTCCACAAGCGCGTCATCGGGCAGACCGCGGCGGTCGACGTCATCTCGAAGGCGATCCGTCGCTCCCGCGCCGGCCTGAAGGACCCGAAGCGCCCCACCGGCTCGTTCGTGTTCCTCGGCCCGTCGGGCGTCGGCAAGACGGAGCTCGCGCGCACGCTCGCCGAGTTCCTCTTCGGCGACGAGGACTCGATGATCCGCATCGACATGTCGGAGTACATGGAGAAGCACGCCGTGTCCCGGCTCGTCGGCTCGCCTCCCGGCTACATCGGGTACGACGAGGGCGGCCAGCTCACCGAGGCCGTGCGGCGCAAGCCGTACTGCGTGCTCCTGCTCGACGAGATCGAGAAGGCGCACCCGGACGTCTTCAACATCCTGCTCCAGATCCTGGAGGACGGTCGCCTGACCGACTCGCAGGGCCGCACGGTGGACTTCCGCCACGCGATCGTGATCATGACCTCGAACATCGGGGCCTCGGAGATCGCGCGGAACACCCCGCTCGGCTTCGCGGTGACCGAGGACGAGACCGGCGTGTCGTACGACGACATGAAGGGCCGGATCATGGGCGAGCTGAAGAAGGTCTTCCGCCCCGAGTTCCTCAACCGCATCGACGACGTCATCGTGTTCCACAAGCTGCAGAAGGACGAGATCAAGCAGATCGTCGACCTCCTGCTGCACCGGATCCGGGAGTCGATGGCCGAGCGCGAGCTGCAGCTCGAGCTGTCCGACGATGCCAAGGACTTCCTGGTGGAGAAGGGCTGGGACCCGGCGATGGGCGCCCGCCCGCTGCGCCGGGCGATCCAGCGCTACATCGAGGATCCGCTGGCCGACTTCGTGCTCCGCAGCGAGCTGGAGGCGGGCGCGACCGTCATGGTCGAGCACGACACGAACGAGGACACGGACGAGGACATCAAGCTCTCGATCATCAAGCCCGATCCGGCCCGCAAGCCGGTGGGTGTGGGTGCGTCGGAGAGCGACGGTGCCGAGAGCGCCGACGAGCCGGCGAAGGCGGAGGGCGACGCACCGTCGCCCGACGGCGACGCGTCGTAGCGCGTCCGTCCGGACATCAGATTGTGCGACGGGCCGCCTTCGGGCGGCCCGTCGTCGTTCAGGGGTGCAGGTGCACGCGCTCGCCCTGGGGCCCGAGGATCGCGATGAGCTCCACGGGGCCGTCGATCGCGCCGAACCAGTGGGGGACGAGGGTGCTGAACTCGACGGCCTCCCCGGGGTGGATCGTGAGGTCGTCGTCGCCGAGCACCAGCCGAAGGCGGCCGGAGAGGACGTAGAGCCAGTCGTGCCCGTTGTGGACCGGGAGCGGGTCCGGCGGGGCGGTGCGGTCGGCGTGGACGCGGATCTTGTACGTGTGCAGCCCGCCGGCGGGGCCGCGGTTGGTCAGCGGCCACATCGTGAGGCGGTCCCGCTCGACCGCGCGCATGCGGATCCGCGGGTCCGGGGGCGGGGCGGCGCCGAGGAGGTCGTCGGCGGTGACGCCGAGCGCGGCGGCGAGGCGGGGGAGGTGGTCCAGGGCCAGCCGGCGCTTGCCGGACTCCAGGCGGCTGAGGGTCGAGACGTCGATGCTGGCGCGCTCGGCGACGTCCTGGAGGGTCAGGCCCTGGTCGGTGCGCAGCTCGCGCAGCCTGCGGCGGACGCGGGTGTCGACGGTGTCGCTTGCCTGCATGGCAAAACAGATTGACAGGTGGTGCCTGGGCGCGCCACCGTGGAGGCATGGATGACACCTGGGATTGCATCATCGTCGGCGCCGGCGCCGCTGGCCTGAGTGCCGCGCTCGTGCTCGGCCGCGCACGGAGGAGGACGCTCGTGCTCGACACGAGCGGGCAGAGCAACCGCGCCGCGCACGGCATCGGCGGGATGCTCGGGCAGGACGGGCGCCCGGCGGGCGACTTCTACGCGGCGGGAGGCGTGGAGCTGGCGGCCTACCCGGCGGTGGAGGTGCGCGACGTCGAGGCGGTGTCGGCGGTGCGCGACGGCGACGGGTTCGCGCTGACACTCGCCGGTGGTGCGGTGGAGCGCGCCACGACGGTCTTGCTCGCCACCGGCATGGACTACCGGCCGCCCGACCTGCCCGGTGTGGCGGAGCGCTGGGGCCGGTCGGTCTTCCATTGCCCGTTCTGCCACGGGTGGGAGGTCCGTGAGCGGCCGCTCTGCGTGCTGGGGCCGGGCAGCGTGCACCGCGCGCTGCTGCTGCGGGCCTGGAGCGATGACGTGACGCTCCTGGAGGCCGGGCTCGGCGCGGACGACCGCGAGCGCGTGCAGGCAGCGGGCGTCGCCGTCGACGAGCGTCCCGTCGCGGGCCTGCGCGGCAAGGGGGGAGGACCTCGAGGCCGTGGTCTTCGCCGACGGGACCGAGCGGCCATGCGGCGGGTTGCTCGTCCCCGTCACGTTGCACCAGCGCACAGGCCTGGCTGCGCAGCTCGGTGCGGCGCTCGCCGCACCCACGCCGCTGACCGCCGAAGGGCTCGCGACCCCCAAGATGCCGGGGGAGACGAGCGTGCGCGGGCTGTTCGTCGCGGGCGACGCGACGGGCCAGATGCCGTCGGTCGCGAACGTGATCGCGTCGGGGTCGACGACGGCGTCGGCGATCGTCGGGCGGCTGACCGGCGCGACGTAGCGGCGGCGGTCAGGCGGCGCGCAGCGCGCGTTCCTGCCAGGTCGGCCGCAGGCCCGCGCACACCTCGCGCGCAGTGTCGATGAGGGCCTGTGCGGGCGCGGAGAGCGGCCGGTCCGCCCGCCAGGACAGCCCGACGCGCCGGGCCGGGACGAGGTCGTCGATGGGGATGACCGTCAGACGGTCGTCCGGGGTGTAGGCCAGTCGCGGCAACAGCGCCGCGCCGACCCCCGCGGCGGCGAGCCCCTGGATCAGGGCGTTGTCGTGGGCGTGCTGCGCGACGTACGGGCGCACCCCGAGCCCCTGCAGGTGGCTGATGGCGTGCTGGAAGCCGCGGCAGGCGAAGGCGCCGACGATCGGCAGGTCCGTGAGCGTGGCGGGGTCGAGCTCAGCGCGTGTCGTCGCGGGGATCGGCGGGTCCGCGCGGCTGAGGAGCAGCGCCCACGGGTCGGCGACGAGGTCGATCCCCGCGAGGTTCTCGTGGCCGACCGGCACGACCGTGAAGCCGATGTCGAGCTTGCCCTCGACGACGTGCGCTTCGACGTCGGAGTCGGACATCTCCTCGAGGATCTCGATCGTCAGGTCCGGGTACTGCTGGCGGACCTGGTGCAGCACGGTGGGCAGGAACGTGGAGGTGACGCTCTGGTAGGCGCCGATGCGCAGTGTGGTCACCGTGCCGCCGCGGAGCGCGGCGAGGTCCTCGCGGGCGGCGTCGAGCGTGCCGAACAGCGTGTCGGCGTGCTTGAGCAGGATGTCACCGGCCGGGGTGGGCGTCACGCGCCCGCGCCCGTTGCCGCGGTCGATGACCTTCTCGCCGAGCGCCTTCTCCAGCGAGGCGATCTGCTGACTGACGGCCGACTGCGTGTAGCCGAGCTCGTCGGCGGCCCCGCCGAACGATCCGGCCGCCGCGACCGCGCGCAGCGCCAGGAGATGACGGAGTTCGACGCCGGCAAGCGGATCAGCCATGACCCCACGGTACCGGGCGCGCTGCCGGTCGCCTAGGCTCTCGCGCCATGCCCGCCGCCGCGCGCGTCACCCGGGGCGTCCGCCGCCGGCTCGATCTGCATCGCCACCGTGGCGACGCCGTCGCCTGTCCGGTCTGCGGCGGGCGCTTCGACGCGTTCAAGGACGACTGGAACCGCCCGCGCGCGCTGTGCTGGGGCTGCGGCGCGCACGAGCGCCACCGCCTGCAGTGGCTGCTGTTCGAGCGCCGGCCCGAGCTGTTGGCCGGCGCCCGGGACCTCCTGCACTTCGCGCCCGAGTGGTGCCTGCGCCGGCGGCTGGACGCGGTCGGCGGCCTGCGGTACGTGACGGGTGACCTCGAGCCCGAGCTCCCCGGGGACCTCCGACTGGACGTCACCGCGCTCGAGCTGCCCGACGCGGCCTTCGACGGGATCATCTGCAGCCACGTGCTCGAGCACGTCCCGCAGGACACGCAGGCGATGCGCGAGCTGCGCCGGGTCCTGCGCCCGGACGGGTGGCTGCTGGCGCTCGTGCCGATCGACGCGACGCGGACCGCGACCTACGAGGACGCGTCGATCGTCACGCCCGAGGCGCGCCTGGCCGCGTTCTGGCAGCACGACCACGTCCGGCTGTACGCCCCGGACTTCGCCGACCGGCTGCGCGCCGCGGGCTTCACGGTCGAGGTGCTGCGCCCGACCGACCTCGCCGATGACGACGAGATCGCGCGGTTCGGGCTGAGCGACGCGGACTGGCTGCACCTCTGCCGGCCCGCGTCGCCCGTGGGCTGATCAGCGGGTGTCGCTGATGCGCAGCGCGTAGCCGTACACGAGGCAGCGCGCGTCCGGCGTGTTGCGCCCGTCCTGTCGCACCACGCCCTCGAGCACGTAGTTGATGCCATTGAGCTCGAGGTGCAGGCGGAACGTGTTCGAGCCGCCGATGGTGAACGTCGAGGTGGTGTTCGGGGCGAGGGTCGCGATGAGCGGCGCCTGGCCCGGGACCTCACGGGAGAGGTTGATGACGCCCGCCGACACGTTGGCGAAGGTCAGCGTCGTCGCCGGGTCCTCGACGCCGGCGTTCTTGTTCTGGTCGAAGCAGCTGGCGCTCAGGGTGCCGAGGCCGGGGATGGAGCCGATGGCGGTCGCGACGTCGTTGGCGTTGTCGTTGACGACGGCCGGGCGGGCGAACGAGTCGGCGCCGCCGCGCATGACGTCGTTGACGAACTTGCCGGGGATCGTGCCCTTCGCGTCGCCCTTCGAGGCGGTGGCCACCACGTTGCCGGCCGCCTGCGCGCGGGTGGCGCTCGATGCGACTGCGTCCTTGCCGTCGACCTTGCCCGCGTTCTGGGCGTAGTTGACCGCCGCGACGGCGGTGCCGGTGGTGGCCAGCACGAGCGCGAGCAGCGCGACGGCCATGGACGGCGAGGGGATCAGGCGTTGCACGGGTTGGGGTCCTCCGTATGGTTGAACGAGTGGGTTCTGCCCCTGACGACACCAGTTCAGGCATGCCGATGCGGTCCGGGCGCCACGCGCCGGCCACGCGCGTCGTCCACGCGGGGCTCCCGGGCCCCGAGCAGGGGGCGCCCATCCTGCCCGGTCCGACGTTCGCGGGGCCGTACCACCTGCGCGGGGAGCCCGACAGCACGCCCTACGGGTACGGGCGCTACGCGAACCCGACGTGGACGGCGCTGGAATCCGCGATCGCCGAGCTCGAGGACGGGCCGGTCCTGACGTTCGCCTCCGGGATGGCGGCCGTCAGCGCGGTGCTGCTGCCCTCGCTCGGGCGCGGTGACGTCCTGGTCCTGCCCGACGAGTGCTACGGCGGCGTCCCCGCACTCGCGCGCGAGCGCCTGGCGCCGGCCGGGGTCCAGCTGCGGTCAGCCGGTGGTGGGACCGACGGCCTCATGGCCGCGTGCGCCGGGGCCACCGCGGTGTGGGTGGAGTCGCCGACGAACCCCGGGCTCGACATCGTCGACATCGCGGCCGTCGCGACGGCCGCGCACGCGGCCGGGGCCGAGCTCATCGTCGACGGGACGCTCGCGACCCCGCTGCTGCAGCAGGCGCTGGCGCTCGGCGCGGATGTCGTGGTGTGCAGCGGCTCGAAGCACCTGACGGGGCACAGCGACCTGATCCTCGGCTACGTCGCGGTCCGCGACGCCGCGCGGCTGGACGCGGTCCGCGCGTGGCGGTCGTCGGTCGGCGCGGTGCCCGGGCCGTTCGAGGCGTGGCTCGCGCACCGGTCCCTCGCCACGCTGGACGTTCGGCTCGACCGGCAGTGCGCGAACGCGCTGACCCTGGCCGAACTGCTCACCGGGCGCGACGACGTGACGGACGTGCGCTACCCGGGCCTGCCGTCCCACCCTCGGCACGATCTCGCCGCCGCGCAGATGCACGGCCGGTTCGGCGGGATGCTCGGCTTCGATCTCGGGACCGAACGCCGCGCGCAGGCGTTCCTCGACGCGTGCGAGCTGGTGGCCGAGGCGACGAGCTTCGGCGGCGTGCACAGCATGGCCGAGCGGCGCGCTCGCTGGGGGCTGGAGGCCGTCGGCGAGGGGTTCATCCGCTTCAGCGCAGGGGTCGAGGATCCCGGCGACCTGTGCGCCGACATCACGGCGGCACTCGACGCATCGCGCGGCTGACGGCCGCGTCGTGGCGGCGCGCCGCCGGCGGCGACGCGCCAGACCAGACAGGTGGGGCTTACCCGAAGGGCACGTGCAGGCGACGATCGAGGTCGTCGGCCTGCTTGCGGACGACGCGGCCGCGCCGCTCGTCCTCTTCGTCCCGCGCCGAGGCCTCGAGGGCGTCTGCGTGGTTGTGCAGTTCGCTCAGTGCATCCTGCACCACGAACTCCCCCAACTCCGGGTAGATGATCCCGGTCTCCATATGGCGTTCCCTCCCCAGGGTTGCCGCTGGTTCGCCGACACCGTACCGCGGGCGCGCACATCCGCCAACCCCCCGTTCGTCCAGTCTCTTCGCCGTGTAGGATCTGGCGCGCTCGAACGAGGAAGCCGGTGTGATTCCGGCACGGTCCTCGCCACTGTGACCGGGGAGCAGGCGTCCACGATGCCACTGGGCCGACAGGCCTGGGAAGGCGGACGTCGTGCGTTGATCCGGGAGTCAGGACACTCGCCGAGCGCTGCGTTCCACGAGTGAATGGAGACCGACGGTGCATGCCGTGGTGTTCGACGATCTCGCACCACGCCCATGGGCTGGTGCGACGGCAGGACGACGTGACGGTGACGACCGGTGCCCCGGCGCGCTGCGACTGCACGAGGCCGCCGACGGATGGCTGGCGCGCGTGCGTGTGCCCGGCGGTCGGGTGACGGCCGCGCAGGCGCTGGCGCTCGCGGACGCGGCGGCGGAGTTCGGCAGCGGGCTCGTCGACATCACGTCGCGGGCGAACCTGCAGCTGCGCGGGCTGACCGCGGATGCCGCGGGACCGTTGGCCGGGGTCCTGCGCGCCGCCGGGCTGCTGCCTTCCGCGTCCCACGAGCGCGTGCGCAACGTGTTGGCCTCGCCGCTGGCGGGCCGCGACCCGCGTGCGCTGATCGACGGATCCGCGCTGTGCGCGGCGCTCGATCGCGCGATCTGCGCCGACCCGGTGCTCGCCGGGCTCTCGGGACGCTTCCAGTTCGGCGTCGAGGACGGCGCCGGCCTGCTCGCCGGCGCGGACGTCGACGTGCTGCTCGCGGCGGTCGGGCCGGACGAGGTCGAGCTCGTGGTGGGCGGCCGGCGCACGGACCGGCGTGCGGACGTCAGCGCGGCCGCGGCCCTTGGCACCGCCGAGGCGCGAGCGTTCCTGGCGCGCGCGGGCGGCGCGTGGCGCATCTCGTCGGATCGGGGCGCGAACCGGGGACATATGACCCCGCTGGCGCCCGGATCCTGCCTCGAGCAGGCCGACGGGCGGGGCGCGACGACCGCGCTCGTGCCGCTCGGGCGGCTCGACGCGGCGCAGCTGCGCGGGCTGGCTCGGCTCGCACCCGAGCTGCGCGTGTCGCCGTGGCGGACCGTGACGCTGGTCGACCTTCCCGACGCCCGCCGCGCCGCGGACGGCCTGCGCGCACTCGGGCTCGTCCTTGACGCCGCGACGGGCTGGCATCGCCTGACCGCATGCGCCGGGCTCGGCGCCTGCCCGCGCGCGCGCTTGGACGTCCGCGCTGCCGCGCGCGCCCGTGGTACGCGCCGCCGCGCCACCGACCCGCCCGAGCACTGGAGCGCGTGTCCGCGTCGCTGCGGCCTGCCGGCCGGCGAGGTGCGGGCCGTCACCTGGACCGAGGACGGCATCGACGCCGACGGCCGCATCGTCCCTGACCTGACCGCTGCCCTGGAGGCCGTCACATGACCGTGGAGCCGTACCTGAAGGACGGCGCCGAGATCTACCGCCGCTCGTTCGCCATGATCCGTGAGGAGACCGACGTCGCGCGCTTCGATCCGATCCTCGTGCGCGTCGTCGTGCGCATGGTCCATGCGTGCGGGATGGTCGATCTCTCGGACGATGTCGAGGCGTCCCCGGCGTTCGGGGCCGCTGCGCGCGCCGCGCTGCACGCCGGCGCGCCGATCCTCTGCGACACGAACATGGTCGCGGCCGGCATCACCCGCGCCCGGCTCCCGCGCGACAACGACGTGGTCTGCACGCTGCGCGAACCGGGCGTCCCCGAGCGTGCCCGGGAGCTGAACACCACGCGCAGCGCCGCGGCGATGGAACTGTGGGGCGAGCGGCTGGGCGGCGCCGTCGTCGTGATCGGCAACGCGCCGACCGCGCTGTTCCGGCTGCTGGAGCTGATGGATGACGGTGCGCCGCGGCCCGCCGCCGTGATCGGCATTCCGGTGGGGTTCGTGGGCGCGGTGGAGTCGAAGGTCGCGCTGACGCAGCACGCGTCCGCGCTGGAGTACGTCGTCGTCCACGGTCGCCGCGGCGGCAGCGCGATGGCCTCGGCGGCCGTCAACGCGCTCGCCCAGGACGAGGAGATCTGATGCCCGGCACGCTGTACGGCGTCGGGGTCGGCCCCGGTGACCCGGAGCTCGTCACCGTCAGGGCGCAGCGACTCATCCGCGCGGCCGATGTCGTCGCGTATCCCACGGCGCGCGCCAAGCAGCCCATCGCCCGTGGGGCGGCCGCGCCCTACCTGCGCGACGACCAGGTCGAACTCCCGCTGCAGTACCCGGTCACCACCGAGTCGACCGACCACCCTGAGGGATACGCCGGCGCGCTGCGCGACTACTACGACGCGGGGGCCGTTGCGATCGCCGCGCACCTCGACGCGGGCCGCGACGTCGTCGTCCTCTGCGAGGGCGACCCGTTTCTCTACGGCTCCTACATGTATCTGCACGAGCGCCTGGCCGATCGCTACGCGACGGAGGTCGTCCCGGGCATCCCGGCGTTCGCCGCCGCGAGCGCCGCGGCGGGCACCCCGCTCGTGCAGCGCGACGAGGTCCTCTCGATCATCCCGGGCACCCTGCCGCCCGCCGACCTGCGCGCGCGGCTCGACAGCGCTGACGCCGCCGTGGTCATGAAGCTCGGCCGGACGTTCGATCGCGTGACGGACGCCCTCGACGAGAGCGGACTGGCGGACGGCGCCGTCTACGTCGAGCGCGCGAGCCACCCGGGGCAACGCGTGGCGCCACTTCGCGACGTCGACGGCAAGGTGCCGTACATGTCGCTCGTGCTCGCGCCGACGGGCGCCCGGGCGGCGGCGCGCGAGGACGAACGCGGCACGGTCACGGTGGTGGGTCTCGGCCCCGCGGGGCCGCAGTGGTTGACCCCCGAGGCACGCGGCGCGCTCGCGTCGGCCGAGCACGTCGTCGGCTACCAGACGTACATCGACCGGGTTCCCGTACGCGCGGGACAGGCGCGTCACGCGTCGGACAACCGGGTGGAGGCCGACCGCGCGCGCCACGCGCTGGAGCTCGCCGCGGGCGGCGCCCGGGTGGCGGTCGTGTCCTCCGGCGACCCCGGCATCTTCGCGATGGCGACTGCGGTCCTGGAGCAGCTCGAGGCGGGCAACGGGCAGTACACGGGCGTGGATGTGCGGGTCGTTCCGGGACTGTCGGCGATGCAGGCCGCTGCGGCCCGCGCGGGCGCGCCGCTGGGGCACGACTTCGCGGTGATCTCGCTGTCGGACATCCGCAAGCCGTGGGAGGTCGTCGCGCAGCGGCTCGACGCCGCGGCGGCGGCGGACCTCGCGATCGCCCTCTACAACCCCGCGTCGAAGACCCGGCGCGAGCAGCTCGTCGCCGCGCGTGAGGTGCTGCTGCGCCACCGGTCCCGCGAGACGCCGGTCGTCCTGGCGCGCGACGTCGGCGGCGACGGCGAGCACGTGGAGATCACGACGCTCGGCGACCTGCCGGTCGAGCGGGTCGACATGCGCACGCTCCTGGTGATCGGGAGCTCGCAGACGCGCGTGCTGGACGGCGGCCGCGTCTACACCCCGCGCACGTACCCGGGCTGACGCGCGATGATGGCGCGATGGAGGAGGTCATCGACGGCGTCTGGGACTGGACGACGTTCCACGAGGGCATCGGGGTCACGGTCCACTCGCACCATCTCGCGCTGCCGGGCCTGCTCATCGACCCGCGGGTGCCGACCGACGGGACCGGCTGGTTCGCGCGCCACTGCCCGCCGACCCGGATTGCGCTGACGAACCGCCACCACCTGCGCCACGCCGCCGTGTTCGCCGAGCGCTTCGGCTGTCCGATCCTCGCTCACGAGGCGGGCCTGCACGACCTGCCCGATCACGGCATCACGCCGTTCGCGTTCGGCGACGAGCTCGCGCCCGGCGTGGTCGCCCATGAGGTCGGCGTGCTGTGCCCGGAGGAGACGGCGATCCACATGGCGCCGCGCGACGGGCGGCCCGGGGTGCTGGCACTCGCCGACGCGGTCATCCGCATCGAGTGCGCCTTGACGTTCGTGCCGGACTTCCTCCTGGGCGACGAGCCGGAGGCGATCAAGCAGGGGATCGGGCAGCGGCTGCTCGGGCTCTGCGACACGCTTGACTTCGACGTCCTCCTGCTCGCGCACGGCGCCCCGAAGGCCGAGGGTGGGCGCGCTGAGCTACGGGCGTTCGCCGCGGACGCGGCTCAGGGCTGACGCCGGCGACGGAGCAGGTAGGTGTCGAACATCCAGCCCTTCTCCTCGCGGGCCTGCGCGCGCACGCGCGCGATGTCGTCCTCGACCTCGCGGACGGGGCCCGCGATGAGGATCTCGTCGGCGGTCCCGAGGTAGGCGCCCCAGTACACGTCGAAGTCGTCGGGCGCACCGGCGTAGACGCTGCGCGTGTCGAGCATGACCACCGCGTCGTCGACGTCGTCAGGGATGCCGTCTGCGTACCTGCGCCCGGGCGTGATCTCGATCGCACCGCCGACGCGGTTCAGTGCGATCCCGTGCCCGGCCGCGAGCGCCTGCACGCTGCTGATGCCGGCGATGACCTCGATGGCGAGATCCGGCAGCGCGAGCTCGCGCAGGACGTCGAGGGTGCTGTCGTAGAACGCGGGGTCGCCCCACACGAGGAATGCGCCCGTCTGCCCGTCGCCGAGGTGGGCGGCGATCGCGGCGCCCCACCGGCGCGTGCGCTCGTCGCGCCAGGCCTGCACCGTGGCGCGGTAGTCGGCGGGGTCGCGTTCGCGGCGGGGGTCGTCGATCGTCACCACGGCAGCGTGCGCGGCGTGCTCGGCGAGCATCGCGCGGCGCAGGTCCTCCAGCGGCCGCGTCGCATCGCGCTTCTCGACGAGGAAGACGACGTCGGCGCGGCCCATCGCCTTGATCGCCTGCAGCGTGAGGTGGTCGGGATCCCCGGCGCCGATCCCGATGACGAGCATGGTCCTCATTGCAGCCACTCCACGGCGGCGGCGACGGTGGTGACGGTCGGCACGCCGGGGCGCGGCGGGCGGTCGACGACGACGACGGGGATCCCGCGCTCGCGGGCGGCATCGAGCTTCGGCGCGGTGTGGTCGCCGCCGCTGTCCTTCGTGACGAGGACGTCGATGGCGTGACGATCGAGCAGCGCACGTTCGCCGTCCAGGCCGTACGGGCCGCGGTCGAGCAGGACCTCGCTCCGGGGAGGAAGCGCGCAGTCCGGTGGGTCGACGCAGCGGATGAGGAACCACGGCGCGTCCAGCCCCGCGAACGCCGGCAGCCCCTGCCGGCCGGAGGTCAGGAACACCCGGCGGGCGCCGAGCCGGGCGACGGTCGCCGCCGCGTCGTCGAGCGTGGCGACCCGGTGCCAGTCGTCGCCGGGCCGCGCGGTCCAGCCGGGCCGCTCGAGGCGGACGAGCGGCACGCCGGCGGCCGGCGCGGCGTGCGCCGCGCTGGCCGAGATACGTGCGGCGAACGGGTGGGTGGCGTCGACCACCGCGGCGATCTCATGGTCGCGAAGCCACGCCGCGAGCCGGTCCGGCCCGCCGAATCCGCCGATGCGCACCTCACCGGCGGGCAGGCGGGGGCGGGCGACCCGGCCCGCGAGTGAGGAGACGACGGGCCGCCCGGCGTCGTGGAGCTCGGCGGCCAGCGCCCGGGCTTCGGCGGTGCCGCCGAGGATGAGGACGGCGCTCACGTCGTCACCCGGTCGCGGTGCGCGGAGTAGAGGTGGCTCTCGCAGCTGCCGCGCGCGGCGTGGCCGAGGGCGGGGCCGACGAGGATCGTGGCGGTGCGGCGCAGCCCGGCGCCGCGGACGAGCGCCGCGATGGTTGCGACGGTGCCCCGCAGGACGACCTCGTCGGGCCAGCTCGCGCGGGCGACGACCGCGACCGGGCAGTCGGCGCCGTAGTGGGGCGCCAAGGTCGCGGCGATCTCCTCGATGGCCTGGGTGCCGAGGTGGATCGCGAGCGTCGTGCCGTGTGCGGCCAGGCCGCCGAGCTCCTCGCCCGGTGGGAGCGCGGTGGCCCGCTTGGCGTGGCGCGTGAGGATGAGCGACTGGGCGACGCCCGGCAGCGTCAGCTCCTGCCCGAGCGCCGCGGCCGCGGCGGCGAACGCCGGAACGCCGGGGGTGAGGTCGTAGGCGATGCCCAGCGCGTCGAGGCGGCGCAGCTGCTCGGCTGCGGCGCTCCAGATCGACAGGTCGCCGGAGTGCAGGCGCGCGACGTCCTCGCCCCGGGCGTGGGCGGCCTGGATCTCGGCGACGATCTCGTCGAGCGTGAGGTGCTGGGTGTCGACGATCCGCGCGCCCGCCGGGCAGTGCGCGAGGACCTCGGGAGGCACGAGGGCGCCGGCGTACAGGCACACCGGTGACGCCGCGATGAGGTCACGGGCGCGCAGGGTCAGGAGATCGGGGGCGCCCGGGCCGGCGCCGATGAAGTGCACGGTCGTCATGCGCGAGGTCGCTCCAGGGTCCATTGGGTGAGGGGCATCTGCGGGCGCCAGCCCGTGAAGCCGCCGATCGGCTCGGCGCGGGCGACGCTCAGGCGGACGAGGTGCCCGCCGTGCGCAGCGTGGGCGGCGGTGAGGACCTGCTCGGTCTCCAGCGTGACGGCGGTCGCCACGAGGCGGCCTCCGGGCTGCAGACCGGTCAGGCAGGCGTCCAGCACGCCGGGGGTCGTGAGGCCACCGCCGACGAAGATCGCGTCGGGCGGGTCGAGCCCGGCCAGCGCGTCGGGCGCCCGCCCCTCGACGACCCGCAGCCCGGGGACACCGAGCGTCGTGGCGTTGCGAGCCACCCGCGCGGCGCGGTCGGCCCGCGGTTCGATTGCGATCGCGCGGTTCGCGGGGTGCGCGCGCATCCACTCGACGGCGATCGAGCCGCTGCCGGCGCCGACGTCCCAGAGCAGCTCGCCCGGGAGCGGGCCGAGCGCGGCGAGCGTGAGCGCCCGGGCCTCGCGCTTCGTGATCTGGCCGTCGTGGTCGTAGGCGTCGTCCGGGAGCCCGGGGGTCCGCGGGAGGACCCGGGTGCCCGGTGCGACCCGGCACTCCAGCGCGACGGTGTGCAGCTGAGCGACCGGCGCGTCAGGGAGCGCGTCGGCCGTGGTCTGCACGATGCGCTCACCCGCGCCGCCGAGGTGCTCGAGGACGACCAGGGCGCTCGGGCCGAACCCGTGCTCGCGCAGGAGCGCAGCGACCTCGCGGGCCCCGTCGCGGTCCGAGACGTAGACGACGAGGCGCCGCCCGGGGGCCAGGGCCGGGAGGAGGAGTTCCGTCGGCCGGCCCACGAGGCTCACGAGCTCCGTGTCCGCCGCGGGCCAGCCGAGGCGCGCGCAGGCGAGCGCGAACGCGGACGGCCGGGGGATGACGCGGAGGCGGCGGGCCCCGACCCGCCGGGCGAGGGTGGCGCCGACGCCGTGCAGCATCGGGTCGCCGCTGGCGAGGACGACCGGGCGGTCGAGGCCCGGGAGCTCGTCGAGCAGTGGGGTCATGGGAGAGGGCCAGGCGCGCCGGTTCGCCCTCGTCGCGTCGGGCGGGATGAGCCCCAGATGACGCGCGCCGCCGACGAGGGTCGCGGCACCGGCGATCGCGTCGCGCGCGTCGGCGCCCAGGCCGTCCCACCCGTCGTCGCCGAGACCGACCACCGTGATCATTCGAGCACCTCCGCGACCCGGGCGTTGGCGGACGGATCGCGGGCCGTGACGCGCAGGTGGTGCGCGGTCAGCCCGGGGAAGGTGGCGCACGGTCGTACCGCGATGCCGGCGGCGTGGGCGCGGGCGAGCGCCGCGGGGCCGTCGGGGACCTCGATGAGGACGAAGTTCGCCGCGCTCGGGAAGCGGCGGATGCCCGCGCCGTCCAGGCGGCGCTCGAGGTCCTGCCGCTCGGCCCGTGCGCGCTCGGCGATCGCCGCCAGCTCGGCTGGGTTCGCGGCGGCGGCGCGCAGGGCCGCGAGCGCCACGGCGTTCGCACTCCACGGCGGGCGGACGGCACGCAGCGCAGCCGCCAGCGGAGGAGGTGCGAGCGCGTAGCCCACACGGAGCCCGGGGACGGCGAGGGCCTTGGTGAGGCTCCGGACGACGATGACGTCGTCGAGCGGGTCCCCGGCGAGGCTGCCCGGCTCCCCGGGGACGAGGTCCATGAACGCCTCGTCGACGACGACGGTGCGGCCACGGCGGCGCAGCGCGAGGATGGCGGCGGCGGGCGCGAGCGTCCCGGAGGGCGATGCGGGGTTGCCCACGATGACGAGATCGGCGTCGGCCGGGACGGCCGACGGGTCGATCGCGAAGCCCGCGGCGGGGTCGCGGAGCACCCGCGTCACCGGGACGCCGTGGGCGTGCAGCGCGGCCTCGGATTCGGTGAACCCGGGGTGGATCACCGCTGCATGGCGAGGGCGCAGCGCCGCGGGCAGCAGCCACAGCGCCTCCGCGGCGCCGTTGGTGACGACGACCTCGTCCGCGGTGCGGCCATGGCGCGCGGCGCAGGCGATCACGGCGTCGTCCTCGCGCGGGTAGGCCGCCCCGTCGGCGTCGAGCGCGTCGTGCAGTGCGGCGCGCAGCCACGGCGGGGGGCCGCCCGCCATGACGTTGACGGCGTGGTCCGCAGCCCCCTCGGGGATCAGGCGGTCGCCGTGCACGCGCAGGTCGCCGTGGCGCGAAAGGGGGGCTGGAGCCCGGAAAGACGCCACAGCGGGAAGGGCGACGGGGCGGCCGGCCACGACGAGCACCGCATGCTCACTCCCGGCCGCTGCGAGCTGAGCGGCCTCGCCGAGGAGGTCCACCCAGGCCCGCGTCTCCGGGTCCGCTGGGAGTACCCCGGCGCCGGCTTCCTCGATGACGAGGACCACCGGCGCCGCGCGTGTCGCTGCGGCGTCGACCATCTCCCGCACGCGCGCCAGCGGCTCGGGCCATCCGTGGTGCAGCGCGGAGGCCAGCCACACCCCGAGCCCGTCCACGAGCACCGCCTCCTCGCCGCCGAGGACACCTGCGAGGTCGGGCCCCGCGACCACCGTCTCCCAGTCCGTCGGTCGCCGCGTGACGTGGCGCGCGATGCGGTCCTCCATGCCGCTGCCGGCGTCCGCCGTGGCGACGTACCGCACCGGCAGCCCAAGGTCCGCCACGAGCGCCTCCGCCCACGCGCTCTTGCCCGACCGGGCGCCGCCGAGCACCACGGTCAGACCCATGCCACGGCCTTCCGTGCCGCCGCCACGAGCCGCCGAGGCACGTCGGGGAACGCCGCCCAGTGCAGGTGCAGGTAGCTCGCGCTCAGCGTCGGCGTGGTGAACCCCTCGGAGCGCTCGCGGCCCCGCGCGCGCAGCGTCCACGCGGGGGCGGGCCCGCAGGAGGGATCGACGGTGGAGTAGCGGAACTCGTGTCCGCGCAGGACGTCCCCGGGTGCCGCGATGGGCGACGGTGATGCCGCGGTCGCCTCGCGGTAGCCGAGCGACAGCCGGCCCGCCATGCGCGCGCGGCCGGGCACCACCCCGCACATCGGGTGCCCGTCGAGCTCCTCGCAGAGGTAGAGCAGGCCGCCGCACTCCGCGACCGTCGGCAGACCTCGCCGCACCGCGTCGGAGACCTCGCGGCGCAGCGGCGCGTTGCCCGTCAGCTGCTCGGCGTAGACCTCGGGGAACCCGCCGGCGAGCAGGAGCGCGTCGGCGCCGTCGGGGAGCGCCGTGTCCGTCGCCGGATCGAACGGCACGAGCTCGGCGCCCAGGGCCTCCAGGGCTTCGAGGTTCTCGCGGTAGTAAAACGAGAACGCTGCGCCCGCGGCGACGGCGATGCGGACGGGCGAGGACGGGTTCACCGGCGGCGACCAGGGATCGACGGGCAGCGGCGGCGCAGATCGGGCGAGCCGCACCAGCGTCTCGAGCTCGACCTGCTCGGCCACCGCAGCCGCCAGCGCGTCGAGTGCCGCGCGCGCTCCGGCCTCGCGCTCGGGGGCGGGCACGAGGCCGAGATGGCGCTCGGGCGTCGCAAGCTTCTCGCTGCGGCGCACCGCGCCGACGACCGGCACGCCGAGGGGCTCGATCGCGTCGCGCAGGAGCGCTTCGTGATGCTCGGAGCCGACGCGGTTGAGGATCACGCCCGCGATCCGCACGTCGGGATCGAAGTCGCGGAACCCCAACACCACTGCTGCGGCCGAGCGCGACATCGCCGTGGCGTCGACGACGAGCACCACCGGGCTCGCGGTGAGCTTTGCCACGTGCGCGGTGGACGCCAGCTCGCCGCGCCCCGACGCGCCGTCGAACAGGCCCATGACGCCCTCGATCACCGTGATGTCCGCGCCCGCGGAGCCGTGCAGCAGCAGGGGCGCGACGAGGTCCGGGCCCGCCATGAACGCGTCGAGGTTGCGGCCCGGCCGGCCAGACGCCATCGCGTGGTAGCTCGGGTCGATGTAGTCCGGTCCGACCTTCGCGCCCTGCACCACGTGGCCGCGGGCCCGCAGCGCGCCGATGAGCCCGCACGCGATGGAGGTCTTCCCGGCGCCCGAGCTCGTCCCGGCGATGACGATCCGCGCGCTCACGGGGTCTCGATCGGGAGGGTCGCGACCCAGCGCTCGGTCATGCGCCGGCCGGTCGGCGCGCCCGCTGTCGCCCGCCGCTTCGGCGTCGCGAGGACGGGCAGGTCCTCGTCGGTGAGCGCGCCCTCGTCCACCTCTTCGTCGTCCTCGGTGGCCTGCGGGTCCCAGCGCAGGGCGGGGACAGGCGCGTCGTCGTGGGCGCCGGTGCGCGGGTCGCTGCCATGGTCGGCGGCGACCTCGAGCGTGCCGCCGTGCGCGTGGATCGCCGCCGCGATCGGCGCGAGCAGCTCTTCGTCGGCGCGGGTGAGGAACGCCGCCTTCGCCTCGGGGTCGCGGGCGTGGGCGGCCTCGTCGGCGCCATCGACGTGGACGACCACGCGCGGCGTGCCACGTTCGATCTCGCCGGCCGCCGCTGCCGCGACCTCGCCGAGGACGGACGCCGTGATGACCCGCGCACCGAGCAGGTGCCCAAGTCCTGCGACCGCCCCTGAACCTGCGATCACCACGGTGCAGTCATCCAGGCGTGCAGGGGGGACGACCCCGGCCGGCCAGACGTGCAGCGGCGCGGGGATCGCGCGGAGTGCAGCGCGGAGGGTCGCCTCCGACGAGGCGATGACGAGCAGTCGGTGGCCGCCGAGCTCGTGCACCTCGAGCATGAGGCCGAGGGCGGCGGCGACCGGGCCCGCGTCGCCCCGCAGCCCGTCGTCGCGCAGCACGTCGACGCGGCGGGTGATCCGTCCGCCGGGCACGACGATCCCGCGAGCGGCCGCTTCCAGCGCTGCGCGGTCGACGGGTGCCGACGGCGTCCATCCAAGGAGGACCGCGACCCCGGTCTCCGACCCGGCCGGGAGCCCCTCCGGCGTGGTGCGCAGGCGCCGGACGGTGCCGATCTGGGCGAGCGCGTCGAGGACCGGGGTGTCGGCACGCTCCAGCGACGTCGGCTCGTCGTCGACGACCGGCTCGCTCGCCCCGTCGAGGATGACCAGGACGTCGCTCACCACTCGATCCCCTGCTGCCCGCGGATGCCCTGCTCCATCTGGTGCTTGACGAGTGTGACCTCGCTGACGAGGTCCGCGGCGTCGATGAGTGCCTGCGGCGCGTCGCGCCCGGTGATGACGACGTGCTGGAACCCTGGGCGGTTGACCAGGGTGTCGACGACCTCGTCGGTGTCGACCCAGCCCCACTTCAGCGGGTAGGTGAACTCGTCGAGCAGGAGGAACTCGTAGCGCTCCTCGGCGATGAGCTGCTGCACGTGATTCCAGCCGGCACGGGCCAGGTCGGCCGACTCCTCGAGGTCCTTGGAGATCCAGGACCAGCCGTCGCCCATCTTCTCCCAGTCGATCCCGCCGAGCTGCTCGGCGGCCTTCTGCTCCCCGACCTTCCACTTCCCGGACTTCACGAACTGGAAGACGCCGCAGCGATAGTCGCGCGCCCACGAGCGCAGGAGCATCCCGAAGGCCGACGTGCTCTTGCCCTTGCCCTTGCCGGTGATGACGATGAGCAGCGGCCTGTCTCGTGGCTTGCGGCGCTTCGGCTCCGCGGTCCCCCGGTCCTGCGGGGTGTGGGGGACGTCGACGTCCGTATTGCGCGCCAGCGCGTCAGGGCTCATGCGGCCTCCGTGATGAGTCTCGTCAGGTCTGCTCCCGCGGCGCGCGCGAGTTCGGCGGCGAGGCCGAGGCGCACGCGGCCCTCTTCGAGGTCCGCGACGACGGTGCGGTCGGCGGTGGCGGCCAGGCGGCGAAGCGCGGCGTGCGCGCGGCCTTCGGGGTCGGGCGCGCGGCCGTCGGTGAGGAGGACGGCCAGCCGGGGCCGGTCGGCACGGTCGGTCTCCAGGAGGCGGGCGGCGTGCTCGAGCCCGGCGGCCAGCGGTGTCCGGCCGCCGGCGGGGAGCTGCGCGGCCTGGGCGGCGGCGGTCTCCAGCGGGGTGCCGGGGGCGACGAGGGTCTGGGCGCCCTCGCCGGCGAAGGTGACGATCGCGACGTCGTCGCGGCGGGCGTAGGCCTCGCGCAGCGCCCGTTCGATGGCGCCCTTCACGCGGGCCAGGCGGCGCTGGGCGCCCATCGAACCGGAGGTGTCGATGACGAGGCAGAGCAGCGCGCCGGGATGCCCGGCGGTGACGGCGGCCCGCGGGGTGGTGTCGCCGCGCAGGCGGGCCAGCAGCGAGGGGAGCGCGGCGATGGGGTCCTCGGCGTGCGCGGGGCGGCTGTCGATGGCGGTGAGGGTGCCGCCCCGGCGCGGGACGGTGAGGGCGTCGGCGGGGAGCCGGGCCGGCGCGGCGGCGGGAGTTCGGGGACGTTCCTCGCGCTGAGCGACAGGTTCGTCGGCGGGGACGTCCGGCGGGGTGTCACCGGCGCGGTCCAGCGCGTCGTCGATCTCCGGTTCGCGGTCGCCGCCCGACGGCGGCGGCGCGAGCGGGTCGCGGCGCATCCGGTGCCGCAGCGCGAGGTGCGCGGCGCGCTCGACGTGGGCGTCGCCGACCTCGCGCTCGCCGTCGAGCGCCGCCAGTGCCCGGGCGGCCTGCGCGCAGACGAGATCGCCGCGGACGCCGTCGAGGTCGAGGTCGGCACAGACGGTGGTGATGCGGTGCAGCGCGCGCTCGCCGAGGACGACCTGCGAAACCAGCGCCCGCGCCGCCTCCAGTCGCGCAGCCAGCGCGGCCTCGTCGTCCGCGTAGGCGGCGGCGAACGCCGCGGGGTCCGCGTCGAAGGCCATGCGCCGCCGCACGATCTCCGCGCGCACCGACGGGTCCCGCGGCCCGGCGACGACGACGCCGAGTCCGAACCGGTCGAGCAGCTGCGGGCGCAGCTCGCCCTCCTCGGGGTTCATCGTGCCCACGAGCAGGAACCGTGCATCAGCGACGACGCTCACGCCGTCGCGCTCCACGGTCACCGACCCCGCCGCGGCGGCGTCGAGCAGCACGTCGACGAGGTGGTCGGGCAGCAGGTTGACCTCGTCGACGTAGAGCACGCCGCCGTCGGCGCGGGAGAGGAGACCGGCTTCCACGCGGTGCTCTCCGCCCAGTGCGGCGCGGACGTCGAGGGAGCCGACGACGCGGTCGAGTGTCGCGCCGAGCGGGAGGTCGACGAGCGGCCCGCCGACCATGGGCGCGAGCGCGCGGACCGCCGTCGACTTCGCCGTCCCGCGCTCGCCGCGCACCAGCACGCCGCCGACGACCGGATGGACGGCGCAGACGAGCAGCGCCTCGACGAGGTCGTCCTGGCCGACGATCGCGGTGAGGGGATACGCCGGGGTCACGCCGTCGCGCCTTCCATCTCATCCTCGAGAGCGAGGTACCGCTGCTTCACCGCGTCGAGCCTCTCCGCCGACGGCTCCGCCCACATCCCGCGCTCCGCCGCCTCCAGCAGCCGCTCGGCGATCTGCCGCGCCGCCCACGGGTTCGCCCGGTCCATGAACTGCCCGATGTCGTCGTCCAGCAGGTACTTCTCGGCGACCTGCTCGTACATCCAGTCGCTCGCGACGTCGGTCGTCGCGTCATAGCCGAACAGGTAATCGACGGTCGCCGCGAGCTCGGCGGCGCCCTTGAACCCGTGGCGCGTCATCGAGCCGATCCACCGCGGGTTCGCCACTCGCGCCCGGAAGATCCGCCGCGTCTCCTCGGCCAGCGTGCGTGTGCGCACCCGCGCAGGGTCCGAGCTGTCGCCCAGGAACGCCTGCGGCTCGCGGCCGGTCAGCGCCCGCACGGTCGCCACCATGCCGCCGTGGTACTGGTAGTAGTCGTCGGAGTCGAGGTGGTCGTGCTCGCGGCTGTCGACGTTCTTCACCGCGACCTCGATCCGCGCGAACGCCGCGCGCATCGCCTCCCCCGCGGGGGCGCCGTTCAGGCCGCGGCCGTACGCGAAGCCGCCCCACGCCTCGTAGACCTTCGCGAGGTCGGCGTCGGCGCGCCAGTCGCGGGTTTCCAGCAGCTGGATGAGGCCCGCGCCGTACGTACCGGGCTTCGAGCCGAAGATGCGCGTCGTCGCGCGCCGCCACGCCTCGGCCTCCTCGAGGGACGACGACAGCGCCGCCGCTTCGGCCCGGGCGTTCGCGGCGACGTAGTTCTGGTCGTCGGGCTCGTCGAGTTTCGCGACCATCGTCACCGCGTCGTCGAGCAGGCCGAGCAGGTGGGGGAACGCGTCGCGGAAGAACCCGGAGATGCGCAGCGTGACGTCGATGCGCGGGCGGCCGAGCTCCTCGAGCGGGACGACCTCCAGGCCGGTGATCCGCCGCGACTGCGGGTGCCACGTCGGCCGCACGCCGAGCAGGGCGAGGACCTCGGCGGCGTCGTCGCCCTGCGTGCGCATCGCGGCGGTGCCCCACGCGACGAGGCCGACCATCCGCGGCAGCGCGCCGGTCTCGGCGACGTGGCGTTCGAGCAGGGCGTCGGCGAGGCGCACGCCGGTGGCGTACGACAGCTCGCTCGGCAGCGCGCGCGGGTCGACGGTGTAGAAGTTCCGGCCGGTCGGCAGGACGTCGAAGCGCCCGCGGGTCGGGGCGCCGGATGGGCCGGCGGGGACGTGGCGGCCGCGCAGCGCGCCGAGTACGGCGCTGGTCTCGCCGGTGGTGGCACGCAGCTTCGGCACGATCTCCGCGGCGGCGAAGCGCAGCGCCGACTCGACGCCCGCGTCGGGCGCGCCGAGGATCGTCGCGGTGACCTCGCCGGCCCGCGCGGGGTCCCAGTCAAAGCTCGCCAGCCCGTCGAGCAGGGCGGTCTGCGCGTCCTCGAGCCGGTCGATGACGTCGCTGCCGCGGTACCCCGTGCCGGGGAACCGGGCGAGCAACGCGGCGGTGTCCGCTTCCGGCACCCGCGCGCCCGGGGCCTCCACGAGCGCCGGCTCGTCGAACCCGAACGCCGCGCCGATCGCGCGCCGCAGCCCGGGCACGTCACCCACGCCGTGCCGGCCGATCGCGGCGGTCAGCCCACGCAGTTGCGGACCCTCCGGTGCGCGGCCGAGGATGTGCAGCCCGTCCTTGATCTGGACGTCCTTGACCTCGCAGAGGTAGCCGTCGAGGTGCTCGACGAGCTCGCCGGCGTCCTCGGGCCGGTCGCTCACGCCGAGGTCCTCCTGCAGGTTCGCCTGCTGGATCGCCTCCCAGATCTGGGCGCCCAGGCCGGGGAGCTTGGACGGGTCGAGGACCTCCAGCCGCGCGTACTCGTCCATGAGCGCCTCGAGGTCGGCCAGCTCGTCGTAGGACTCGGCGCGCATCATCGGCGGGACGAGGTGATCGACGACGACCGCGTGTGCACGCCGCTTGGCCTGCGCGCCCTCGCCGGGGTCGTTGACGACGAACGGGTAGACGAGCGGAACGTCGCCCAGCGCGGCGTCGGGCGCGCACGACTCGCTCAGCGCGAGCATCTTGCCGGGCAGCCACTCCAGCGTGCCGTGCTTGCCGAGGTGGACGATCGCGTCGGCGCCCCACTGCGCGCGCAGCCATCGGTACGCGGCGAGGTAGTGGTGGGCGGGGGCGAGCTCGGGGTCGTGGTAGATGCCGACCTGGTCGTCGCCGTAGCCCCGCGGGGGCTGGATGAGGACGACGACGTCGCCGAGATCGAGGCCGGCCACGATGAGATCGCCGTCGTCCGGGTCGCGGTAGCGGTCGCCGGGGGCCGGTCCCCACTGGTCCTCCATCGCGGTCCGCAGCGACTCCGGCAGCGTGGCGTACCAGTCGAGGTACGCGTCGGCGCTGATGCGCAGCGGCGCGGCGCGCAGGAGGTCGTCGGTGAGGAACTCGGGGTCGTGGCCGCCCGCGGCGATGAGCGCGTGCATGAGCGCCTCGCCGTCGGCCGGGATGCCGTCGACCGCGATGCCGTCGTCGCGCAGCGCGTGGAGGAGATCAATGGCGCTGGCAGGGGGTGTCGAGGCCGACGGCCATGCCGATCCGCGCGTGCTTCGTCGGGAACGCGGTGAGGATGATCGCGACCTTGCGGCGGTCGGCAGTGCGCAGCTTCGCGTGGCGGACGACGAGGCCGGCGAGACGGTCGCAGCGTTCGTCGTCGGGCACATACCTCGGCACGCCGTCCGCGCGCTCCTTGAAACAGATCGGGCCGCCGATGATCCGCCCGTCGAACTCCGGGATCGCGACCTGCGTGGCGGCGTCGAGCGGTGACAGTCCGCTGTCGCCCTCCTCCCACCACGACCGCGACCGCGTGACGCACAGCGCCTGCACGACCGGGACGTCGAGCGCCTCGAGCGCGGTGGCGTCCCACCCGCCGTCCTCGTCGGCGGCCGTCGAGCCGCCCGTGGCGAGCATGGTGGTGACGAGCGCGTCGACGTGGCCGCGCAGCACGTCGAGTGCCGCGACCGACCCGTCGGCGCCGCGCCGCAGTGTCGTGCTCCAGACCGGCAGCGGCCATCCGCCCGCACGCTCGATCGCGGCGCACAGCGCGTCGATGAAGTCCGTGTTCCCCGTGATGCGATGGGCGCGGTAGAACGTGATGCCGATGACCGGCGCACCGTCGGGCCGCCCCGCCAGCGCGTCGTCCACCGAGACGTCGCCCCGGCCGGGCACGTAGACCCCGAGATCCGCCACCGCGCGCGGCGCGTCGAACCCGAAGCCCTCCAGCAGGAACGTGTCGGCGAGGAAGCGCAGGAGCTGCTCGATGTTGTCGACGTCGCCGCCGAGCAGGTACTCGCCGACCTGCCCGACCGCGCCCGCCGGGACGGTCGAGAGCGCCGTCATCTCCGCGTCCGGCCGCGCCTCGCCACCCAGCGCGATGAGCGCGATCCCCTGCTCGCGGCATCGCGCCGCCAGCGCGTCGACCCCGCCCTCCCAGCCGCGCCGCCCGCCGAGCACGCGGCAGACGACGACCCCCGCGCCGTCGAGGACGTCGTCGAGGAAGGCGTCGTGATCGGCGATGCCGCCCGGGTTCGCCCACCGGACCTCGGGGAAGTCGTCGGGCAGTCGCCGCAGCGCGGTCGCGGCGGCGAGGATCTCGGTGTCGGCGGTGGTGATCAGGCGGAGCACGGGGCCTCCAGGGCGGTTGCCAGCGTCGGCAGATCGGTGGGTGCGCCGTCCTCGATGAGGGCGCGCAGGGCGGCGGTGTCGGCGTGCTGCTCGATGAGGTCGCCGAGGCGGTCCAGGCGCTGCTCACGGACGTCGGCGAACGCCGCGGTTCCGCCGGAGAAGTAGCGGCCGCGGTGGGCGGCGACGCGGTGCAGCAGCGCGCGGCGGAATGCGTCGCCCTCCAGCGCGCCGTGCCAGCTCGTGCCGAGCGTCCACCCGACCCGGCAGCCCTCGTCGGCCCCGAACAGCGGCTCGCCGCCGTGACGCACCGGGCGCCCGTGGCGGATCTCGTAGCCGGAGACCGGCGTGCCGCGCAGCCAATCGCAGGAGGCCGCCGGGCGGGTCAGCACCTTCTCGGCCGCGAACGTGGTGGTGACCGGGAGCAGCCCGAGCCCGTCGACCGCGCCCCGCTTCGACTCCACGTCGTCGTCGATCCGCTCGCCCAGCAACTGGTAGCCGCCGCAGACGCCGAGGATCGGGTCGCCGGTGGCCGCGCGTCGCCGCAGGGCCTCGTCGAGGCCGTCGGCCCGCAGCCGCGCGAGGTCCTCGACGGTCGCCTTCGTCCCGGGCACGATCACGAGGTCGGCCCGCGCGATGTCCGCGGCGCTGCGCGTGAACCGCACGCGCACGCCCGGCTCGGCCGAGAGCGCGTCGGCGTCGGTGAAGTTGCTCATCCAGCGCAGCCGGACGACCGCGACCTCGAGCGTGTCGTCGCCCGGCGCGGCGGGGACCTCGGGGCGGTGGTCCAGGGACAGTGAGTCCTCGACGTCCATCCACAGGTCGTCCAGATAGGGCAGGACGCCGAGCGTGGGGCGGCCGGTCAGTTCGTGCAGCTGGTCGATCCCCGGCTGGAGGATCGACTGGTCGCCGCGGAACTTGTTGATGAGGAAGCCGGCGACGTGCGCCTGGTCGGCGGGCTCGAGCAGCGCGAGGGTGCCGTGGAACGAGGCGAACACGCCGCCGCGGTCGATGTCCCCGACGACGAGCACCGGCAGGTCCGCGGCCCGCGCGAGCCCCATGTTCGCGAGGTCCCCGGCGCGGAGGTTGATCTCGGCGGGGGACCCCGCGCCCTCGCAGACGACGACGTCGAACCGCGCGCGCAGCGACGCCAGTGCGTCGGCCACCGCGCCGCGCAGCTCGTGCTTGAGCGACCGGTAGCTGCGGGCGTCGGCATCGGCGAACGGCTTCCCGTTGACGATGACCTGGCTGTGCCGCTCGCCGCTGGGCTTGATGAGCACGGGGTTCATCGCCGCTTCCGCGGGAACGCCCGCGGCCGCCGCTTGGACGACCTGCGCGCGGCCGATCTCCGCGCCGTCGGGCGCCACGACGCTGTTCAGCGCCATGTTCTGCGCCTTGAACGGCGCGACGGAGACGCCCTGGCGGTGCAGCCAGCGGCAGATGCCGGCGGTCACGAGGGACTTGCCGGCGTCCGAGCAGGTGCCGGCGACGAGGATCGCACCGGTCATCGGAACCGCCCGCAGGTTTGGGTCGCTGAGCGCCCCCTTCTTGCGGCCGAACACACGACGGCCGCGGCTACGCCGACGGCGAGCGACAGCCGGCGCGCGCGGGCAATGTCGCTCACTCCGGGAGCCGGCCCGTCGCCGAGGGCGGGGCGCACCTCGTTGCGGTCGCCGTACCGCAGCGGTCCGCCGAGCTGCACCCCGAGCGCCCCAGCGAACGCCGCCTCGATGCGCCCCGCGTTCGGCGACGGATGTGCGGCGCCATCGCGGCGCAGCACCCGCAGCGCGGCACCCGGCGAGCCGCCGACGAGCGGCGCGCACACGACGGCCAGCAGCGCACCGAGCCGCGCCGCGGGCCACGCCATCACGTCGTCGAGCCGCGCCGCCGCCCACCCGAAGTCCTCGTAGCGCGCCGACCGGTGTCCGACCATCGCGTCGAGCGTGTTCGCGGCGCGGAACGCGCACACGCCGGCCGGGCCGAACGCGGCGCCCCACACGAGCGGGCCGACCACCGCGTCGCCGGTGTTCTCAGCGACCGACTCGACGACCGCGCGGGCCACGCCGGCCTCGTCGAGCAGCGACGGGTCGCGGCCCACCAGCGACGGGAGCGTCGCCCGCGCCGCGGCCAGATCCCTCCGCTGAAGCGCGTCGCCGATCGACCCCGCCACCTTGCCGAGCGACCGTCCACCCAGTGCCGCCCAGCCCACGAGCACCAGCGCGCGGCCGCGCCCCAGCCGCCGCGCGAGCAGCTCGCCAAATCCTGCCGCGCCCGCTACCAGCACGCCCGCGAACACGGCACCGCGCCATCGCGACGGCGCGTACCACCGCCGCTCCGCCGCCAGCGCGACCCGCCCGAAGCCCGCCACGGGATGCCCGCGCCGCGGGTCGCCGACGAGCAGGTCGGCGCCGAATGCGGCAAGGAGCGCGGCGCCGCTCATGCGTTGACCCGCGACACGGTCCAGCGCCCGTCATGCGCGTGCAGTTCGGTCGTCCGCAGCGGCGTCACGTCGATCCGCCACGTCGCCTCGACGGGCGCTCCCAGCGCATGCGCGACCGCCGCCTTCACCACGCCGCCATGGGTGATCACGACCGCCGCGCCGTCCCTGCCGGCCTGCCCGTTCAGCCACCCCGCCACCCGCGCCGCGAACGCCCGCAACGACTCGCCGCCGTGCGGCGCGGCATCCGGATCGGCCATCCATGCCGCGACACCGGCCGGGTCGTCCTCGTGCACCTCAGCCAGGGACCGGCCCGCCCAGGCGCCGAAGTCGCACTCGGCGAGGACGGGGTCCTCGACCACGGCGTCCAGCCCGAGTGCTGCGCACGTCTCGCGCGCCCGGCGCGCCGGGCTGGCGAGGACCTCGTCGGCGCGGAACGATCCGGCCAGCGCGGCGGCGTCGGCCCGCCCGCGGTCGTCCAGCGGCTCGTCGACAGGGAACGCGGCCTGCCGCACCGCGGAGGTCCGGGCGTGCCGCACGAGGACGAGGCGCCTCACGCCCGCTGCGCCGCCGCCGAAGGCATCGCTGCGCGGTACGACGCGATGCCGTACCCGATCCCCAGCGCCGCCCACAGCACGGCCTGCGTCCCCAGCGAGCTCAGCCGGAACTCCCAGATGAGCTGCGCCGGGAAGTCACCGGGGATCTCGCTGACGCCGGGAAGCGCCACGAAGAGCAACCCCGCGAGCAGGACGAACGTGCCGCCCGCCAGCAGCGGCCGCTTCCACGGCACCGCGTCCTCCGGTACCGACCACGCGACGCGGGCGGCGGCGAGCATCGCCAGCGCCGACCCGACGAGCAGGACGACGTAGTAGACGGTGCGGTCGCCGATGGTGTCGGGATTGCCGACCGCGGGCGGATTGGCCGGGTACTTCAGGAACGGGACGAGCACGATGGCGACGAACAGCGCGCCGGCCAGGCGGGTCGCCAGCTGGTAGGGCGACCGCTCCCGGCCGCGGCCGAGCAGGGTGGCGAAGATCGCGCCGAACACGCCGCCGATCGCCAGGCCGTAGAGGGCCGTGGCGACGAACAGTCCGCCGCGCTGCTCGCCGCGGCTGACCGCCCACTCGCTGATGTGGGCGGGCACGAACTGCAGGGAGGCGTGGGCGCTGCCCGCCTCTTCGATGTCGATGGCGTCCTGCACGAGCGGTTCGCCGACGACGAACGCGAAGGCGCCGGCCAGCAGCCCGGCGAGCACGCCGACCACCAGCCCTCGGAGCACGAGGGTCCAGACCATGTCGATGTCCGGGAGCCGTCAGTGGCAGGGGACGCCGAGCAGGTGCCGGCCGTCATGCATGAGCTCGTGAAGGAACGAGCCGGACTGCGAGATCGCGCCGTTGTCGAACTGCACGAGATAGACGGCGAGCAGCAGGAACGTCATGAGCAGCAGGGCCGGAAGAAGATCCCGGACAGGGATGGGCTGCTGTGTCGAGATGGGGTCCATCGGTGAGGCCTCCTCGGGATCTGGCGTCCCGGACATGTGGGGCGATCGCGGCGGACGAGTTCCTGACTCCCGGGCCGAACTGGCCCGGTCACAGTGGCGCGACCGTCCCGGATTCCCACCGGGTTCCTCGCACCGCCACGCTGACGACGGGGACCCTAGCGCGACGAGTGGCGGGATGCCAGACCGCCCTGATGTCCTAGGGTGCCCGCCCCGTGACGCCCGATCGCGAGCAGTTCGTCCGGCCGCCGACCCCGCCGGGGTTCGACGCGTCCCGCGCCGCCGAGCGCGCCGAGGACCCCCGCGGCTGGCGCTACGACGACGCGGCCCGGGAGGCCGTGCACCGCGTCATCGCCGAGCGCCGGGACATCCGCCGCTTCCGCCCGGACGAGGTGCCCGACGACGTCCTGGGGCGCCTCCTCGAGGCCGCGCACCGCGCGCCGTCGGTGGGCCTCATGCAGCCGTGGCGCTTCATCGTGATCCGGGACGTCGCGACGCGGTCGCAGGTCCGCACGCTGGCCCAGCGCGAGCGGCTGCGCCAGGCCGACCGGTTCGACGACCGGGCGCGGCACTTCCTCGACCAGAAGATCGAGGGCGTGGTGGAGGCGCCGGTGGGGGTCGTCGTCTGCTGCGATCCGGGTGATCCGGACACCGAGATCCTCGGTCGGGGGACCATTCCTGAGACCGACATCTACAGCGCCGCCTGCGCGATCGAGAACTTCTGGCTGGCTGCGCGTGCGGAGGGTCTCGGGGTTGGCTGGGTGAGCTTCTACCGGCCACCGGATCTGCGGTCTGTGCTGGGGATTCCCGAGCGCGTCATCCCGATGGCATACCTCTGCGTGGGGTGGCCCGACGAGCGCCCGGTGCGGCCTGGTCTCGAGGCCGCGGGGTGGTCATCCCGGGTGCCGGTCGAGCGCGTGGTGATGCGGGAGCACTGGGGAGAGGCCGAGCGCGCAGATGATGTGTCGGCATCACCCGATCGCGCGGCGGCGATCGCGGTGCGCGACCGGGGCGACACGCAGGTTCGCCCGGCGGGCAGCCTGGGCGCGTTGGAGGGTGTTGTCGAGCGCTGGGCGGGCGTGACGGGCGCCCCGCCGCCGGCACGGATGCGCGCAGGCGTCTTGCTGTGCGCCGGTGACCACGGCCACACCGCGCGGGGCACGAGCCTGTACGGGGCGCGGGTCTCGGCCGACATCGCCGCCGCGGCCGCGCGCGGGGAGACCGCCGCCGCCGTGCTCGCCGCCGACGGCGGGCACGACCTCGTCGTCGCCGACGTGGGGCTGCGCGAGCCGACGCCCGGCGGGGTCGCCGCCCGCAAGGTCGCCGCCGGCACGCGGGACGTGCTCGACGGGCCCGCGATGACCGCCGGGGAGTGCAGCGCGGCGATGGCCGCCGGCGCTGACCTGGCGGACGCGCTGGCCCACACGGGGATCGACTGCCTGGTGGCCGGGGAGATCGGCATTGGGAACACCACGACCGCCGCGATGCTCGCCGCGGCACTCACGGGCGCCGCGCCGGCGCAGCTGGTGGGGCGCGGCGTCGGGGTGGATGCGGCGGGCCTGGAGCGCAAGCGGGCGTTGGTGGCCGATGCGCTGGCGCTGCACGCTGAGGCGATCGCCGCAGGCCCGCTGTCCCTGCTCGCGGCGCTCGGCGGCCTCGAACTCGCTGCGCTCGCGGGCGCGGTCGGCGCCGCGTGGCACCGCGCCCTCCCGGTCGTCCTCGACGGCTACGCGGCGACGGTCGCCGCGCTCGTCGCCGTTCGGGTCGACCCGACCGTCGCGGAGGGCCTGATCGCCGGGCACCGCTCGGCCGAGCCGGGCCACGGGCTGGTGCTCACCGAACTCGGTCTGGAGCCGCTGCTGGACCTGCGCCTGCGAGTGGGGGAGGGGTCGGGGGCGCTGTTGTCGCTGCCGCTGATCGCGCAGGCAGGGGCGCTGCACGCAGGGATGGGCACGTTCGCGCGGTGAGCGTGACGCGTAGGCTCGACGACATGTTCGCGAAGCGACGGATCCGCAAGCACGGCCTTCAGGCTCAGGCACAGGTCGTGGCGGTGGAGGATCGCGTCGCGGCCGGGGGTGGGCGCACGTCCACCTTCGAGTTGGAGGTCCGGCCGACCGATCGCGCGGCGTTCCCGGCGGAACTGACCGAGAAGTTCGGCCCCGGGCTGCAGCGGCCGGAGGAGGACGACCTCGTCGGCGTGCTCTACGACCCGAAGGACCTCGCCGTCGTTCTCGACCTCGCCGGCGACGACCGCTTCGACCCCGACGCCGTGCGTGCGCGGGCCAAGCAGCACCGCAAGGACGCGCGGCGCTGAATCGGCACGCCGCTGCGCTGTCCTGTCACAGGTCGCCTGCGACCATCGGCGGCATGGCCGCTGACGAAGCCGACGTGCGAGCGGTCGACGCGCTGGGCAAGCCTGCGCCGCCACCCGACTCGGCCCCGTAGCTCCCGCCGGGGCGACACGTACATTTGTTCGCCTCATGGCTCGCGCCGCCACCATCCACGTCTGCTCGGACTGCGGGCACACCGAGCCGCGCTGGCACGGCCAGTGCGCCGGGTGCGGGGCGTGGAACACCCTTGTCGAGGAAGCCGCGCCGCCCAAGGCGACGGCCGGCGGCGGCCGGGGTGCCGGCCGCGCGCGCGGCAGCACGAACGCCGCACTCGCCAGGACCCCGACCGCGCTGCGCGACGTCCACGCCGAGCAGACGAAACGCCTGCATACGAGCATCGGCGAGCTTGACCGCGTGCTGGGTGGCGGGCTCGTTCCCGGGTCGCTCGTGCTGCTCGGCGGCTCGCCGGGCATCGGCAAGTCGACGCTCACGAACATGGCGCTCGGCCACCTCGCGCAGGCCGGCCACAAGACGCTCTACGTGACCGGCGAGGAGTCGGCGGCCCAAGTGCGGCTCAGGGCCGAGCGGCTCGGACCGGGAGCGCTCGACGTCCCGATCGTCGCCGAGACCGACCTCGACGCCGTCATCGCCACCCTCGACGCCGAGCGCCCCGCCGCCTGCGTCATCGACTCGGTGCAGACGCTGCACGCCCCCGACCTCACCGGTGCGCCAGGCTCGGTCGGCCAGGTGCGCGAGGTCGCCAGCCGGATCATGGGCGTTGCGAAGGCCAACGGCACCGCGGTGATCCTCGTCGGCCACGTCACGAAGGAGGGCGCGCTCGCCGGGCCCCGGGTGCTCGAGCACCTCGTCGACTGCGTGCTGCAGTTCGAGGGCGAGCGCGAACGCACCTACCGCACGCTCAGAGCGCTGAAGAATCGCTTCGGCTCCACGAACGAGGCCGGCGTGTTCGAGATGCGTTCGGGAGGCCTCGTCGAGGTGCTGGACGCCAGCGCCCGGTTCGTGGGGGAGGCCACCGGCAAGCCGGGGTCCGTCGTCCTTGCCGCCATGGAGGGCAGCCGCCCGCTGCTCGTCGAGGTCCAGGCGCTCGTGAGCCCGTCCGAGCTCGTGCCGCCCCGCCGCGTGGTCACCGGCATCGATCGCAACCGCTTGGCGCTCGTGCTCGCCGTCCTCGGCCGCCACGGCGGGATCGGCACCGGCACGGCGGACGTCTTCGTCAACGTCGTCGGCGGGGTGCGGGTCGACGAGCCGGGCGCCGACCTCGCCGTCGCACTCGCGATCGCCAGTGCGCAGAAGGGCGTGGCGCTCGGCACACCGGAACGGCCGCTCGCCGCCTTCGGCGAGGTGGGGCTCACCGGCGAGCTGCGGTCCGTCGGTCATCCCGACCGCCGGCAGGAGGAGGCGGCGAAGTTCGGCCTCGCCGACGTGGTCGCGCCGCCGCGCGTCACGAGCCTGCGGGCCGCGCTCCGGGCGGCGTTCGCCACGGCACGCGAAGAAGGGCCTGTCAGAGCAGCTTGAGCGGTCCCGTCGCGGAACCGCACGTCATTCCTGCAAATCCGGACTGTCAGATTCCGCGACCGTCCGGTAGAATGGGTCGTGATGGTGGCCCGAACTGGGGATGAGCTCAAGGAGCTCGAACGGCAGGAGCCCCGGCTCGTCAAGGCGCTGGAAATGGTCGCACCCGGAACGGCGTTGCGTGAGGGGATCGACAACATCCTCCACGCCCACACCGGCGGTCTGCTGGTCATCGGCGACCCCGACGAGCTGAGCTTCCTCTTCTCCGGCGGCTTCCAGCTGGACGTCGACTACACCCCGGCGCTGCTCTACCAGGTGGCGAAGATGGACGGGGCGATCATCGTGAACGCGAACGCGACGAAGATCGCGATGGCGAACGTCCAGCTCATGCCCGATCCGACGATCCTGTCGCTCGAGACGGGCACCCGCCACCGCACGGCCGAGCGCGTGTCCAAGCAGACCGACGCGCTCGTCATCGCGATCTCCGAGCGGCGCGAGGTCGTGTCGCTCTACGTCGGCGGCGCGAAGTACATCCTCGTCGAGATCCCGATCGTCCTGGCGAAGGCCAACCAGGCGCTCGCCACGCTCGACAAGTACCGCACGCGCCTCGACCAGGTCTCGACCCGCCTGACCGCCCTGGAGTTCGAGGGCGGGGCGACGCTGCACGATGTCCTCACTGTGCTGCAGCGCTCCGAGCTGGTCACCCGCATGGCGGTCGAGATCGAGCGCTACATCGTCGAGCTCGGCACCGAAGGCCGGCTCATCGAGATGCAGCTCGAGGAGACGATGGTCGGCGTGGCCGGCGACAAGGCCGCCCTCGTGCACGACTACATCACCGAAGACTCGGACGAGGCCTTCGCGAGCGCCCTGGATCAGCTCGGCCGCCTGCCGCACCAGGACCTGCTCGATTTCGGCCGCCTCGCCGAGATGCTCGGCTACGACCGCAAGCTCAACACTCTGGATTACGCGGTCTCACCCCGCGGCTTCCGCATCCTCGGCCGCATTCCGCGCCTGCCGAAGATGGTCGTCAACCAGATCGTCCGCGAGTTCGGCGGTCTCGACGACATGCTCGCCGCGACGGACTCCGAACTGGAGACCGTCGAAGGCGTGGGAGAGATCCGGGCCAAGGACATCCGCGAGGGCCTCCGGAGGCTTCAGGAGATCAATCTCGTGGACCGGTACCTACAGACCTGACGCACAAGGCGGACGGCCGCGGTTCGGCCGTCCGGACACTGAGGAGGACACCATTTCGGACAACATCGAAGAAACGCTGCTTGAGGACCTCGAGGTCGAACGCGAGATCGAGAACATCGAGTTCGAACTGGGCGACAACGTCGTCTACCCGCATCACGGAGCGGGGCAGGTCCTGAAGAAGGAGAAGCGGGTGATGTTCGGCGAGGAGCGCGAATACCTCACCATCAAGATTCTCCACAACGACATGACCGTGATGGTGCCGTGCGAGAACGCGGGCAAGGCCGGCCTGCGGCGCGTCATCGACGAGGAGACCGTGCAGAAGGTGCTCGGCGTCCTGTCCGACAAGGTGTCGGAGATGCCGAAGAACTGGAACCGCCGGTTCAAGCACAACCGCGACAAGATCAAGACGGGCGACATCTACGAGCTCGCCGAGGTGGTCCGCAACCTGGCCATCCGCGAGCATGAGAAGGGCCTGTCGACGGGTGAGAAGCAGATGTTCACCCGCGCGAAGAAGATCCTGGCCTCCGAGCTGATGTACGCGCTTGAGAAGGACGAGGACGGCGCCGAGGAGTACCTCGACAACCTCCTCGCCGAGTCCGCCGCCGAGCAGGGCGCGCTCGCGTAGCACCTGAGCATCAGGCGATGACGGCCTCTGCGCTGATCGTCGCCGCCGGACGTGGCGAACGCCTTGGGTCTGACCGGCCCAAGGCGTTCGCCGTTCTGGCGGGACGTCCGATGCTCGAATGGGCGCTCGACGCGCTCCGGGACAGCCCGCAGATCGGGGAGATCGTCGTGGCGCTGCCCGAGGGCTATGACGCGCCGGACGGGTGCATCGGCGTCCGCGGTGGCGCAGAGCGCTCGCACTCGGTGCGTGCGGCGCTCGCGGCGTCGACGGGCGATCCGATCCTCGTGCAGGACGCCGCCCGGCCGATGCTGACCCCGGAGATCGTCGCGTCGTGCCTCGCAGCGGTTGCCCAGGACGGCGTGGACGCCGCGATCGCCGCCGCGCCGGTCACCGACACGATCAAGGAAGCGGCCGGGGGCGACGTCGTGCGCACCCTCGACCGGTCGGTCCTCTGGGCGGTGCAGACCCCGCAGGTCTTCCGGCGCGCGGCGCTGGAGGCCGCGCTGAGCCAGCCCGACGAGGTCCTCGCAGCGGCGACCGACGACGCATCGCTCGTCGAAGCGGCCGGGGGTACGGTGCGGGTCGTGCCCACCCCGGCATCGAACCTGAAGGTCACGACACCGCACGATCTCGAGATCGCGGAGCTCCTGCTGCGATCTTCGACGCGAAACACCCCATAGTTGTGGGTTTCACGTCGCGGCAGGCCATCGCGACGCGACATCCACGACTATCGTCGATTCCGCGTCGAGCATTCGGCGCGCACCGCCCATGCGCACTGACATCGCCCCCGAAGACTTCGACCCGCCGCAGCTCGGCGCCCTGATCCTGCTCGGGTTCATCGGCGCGCTGGGCGGCATCGTCGGCGGCTTCGTCGCGTCGCTCACGCCGCTGGCGGAAGGGGCGTTCGTGCTGGGCCTCGTGCTCGGGCCCGCGGTCGCCGCATGGAGCGCGTACCGGCAGGGGACGAACGCCCTCGGGGTCGCCATCGTCGTGGTCGCGGCGCTCGTGACCTACGGCTTCGTCGCGTACGCGTTCGGGGTCACCACGATCCCCGACGCGTCGTCGGAGTGACGTTCCGCGCCGTCATCCGCGAGGATGCGTCGCTGTGCTGACCGACTACCACGTCCATCTGCGCCCCGACGGCCCCGGCAGTGAGGCTGAGAAGTTCTTCGTCCCCGCGAACATCGAGCGGTACCGCGAGGCGGCGAGCGAGCGCGGGATCGCCGAGCTGGGGGCCGCCGAGCACATCTACCGCTTCACGGCGGCGCTGGACGTCTGGCAGCACCCGCTGTGGAGGACGTATGCCCGCGATGACATCGACGCCTACGTCGGGTTCCTGCGGGAGGACACCGACCTGAAGGTCGGCATCGAGGCGGACTTCATCCCGGGTCGCGAGGACCGCATGGCGACGCTGCTGGAGGCGCGCGACTGGGACTACGTCGTCGGCTCGATCCACTTCCTCGGCGACGAGGCGCTGGACATGGAGCAGTACGACATCTGGGACGTCCGCGGCCATGCGCCCGACGAGATCTGGCGCCGGTACTTCGAGACGCTCGGCGAGGCGGCGCGCAGCGGACTGTTCGACATCCTCGCCCACCCGGACCTCGTGAAGATCTGGGGTCCGCGGCGCCGGCCCGTGCCCGAGGGTGACCTGCGGCGCTTCTACGAGCTGGCGATGGACGGGATCGCGGAGTCGAAGATCGCGATCGAGGTGTCGACGGCGGGGCTGCGCAAGCCGGTCGGCGAGCTGTACCCGTCCACTGCGTTCCTGGAGATGTGCCTGGAGGCGGGGTGCCCGGTCGCGCTGTCCAGCGACGCGCACGCCCCGGAGCACCTGGGCTTCGGCTACGACCAGGCGCTCGAGGAGTTCGAGCGGCTCGGGGTCACCGAGCTCGCCGTCTTCACGGGCCGCGAGCGCCGGCTGGAGTCGATCGGATGAGCGCGCCGCTGACCGGCGGCTGCCTCTGCGGCTCCGTCCGCTTCGAGCTCACCGAGCCGCCGAAGCTCGCCACCTACTGCCACTGCACGCGCTGCCAGCGGCGCACGGGCACCGCGGCGTCGGCGCAGGCCATCATCGTCCCGGGCTCGCTGCGGTGGCTGGCCGGCGAAGGTGAGGTCCGTTACTGGTGGCCGGAAGACGGCGCCGGCAAGGGCTTCTGCCCGTCCTGCGGCGCGCACATCGGCAGCAGGCGGCCGGAGGCCGACGATCTCGCGACCATCCGCATGGGCGCGTTCGACACCGACCCGGGGGTGCGCCCGTCGCTGCGCCAGTGGGTGAGCAGCGCCGCGCCCTGGGAGCCCGTTCCCGACGACGGGTTGCAGCGATTCGAGGGGAGCGCGCAGGGATGAGCCACGGCATCGGCTACGACACGCACCGCCTCGTCGAGGGCCGCCCGCTGATCCTGGGCGGCGTCACGTTCGAGGACGCCGAGCTCGGCCTCGAGGGCCACAGCGACGCCGACGTCCTGACCCACGCGATCATCGACGCCATCCTCGGCGCGGCCGGCCTGGGGGACATCGGTGAGCACTTCCCGGACACGAACCCCGCGTTCAAGGACGCCGACTCGCTCCAGCTGCTGGAGACGACGCGGGCGCTGATCGGCGCCGACGGGCTGCGCGTCAAGCACGTCGACGCGACGGTCGTGATGGAGCGCCCGAAGCTCGGCCCGCGCAAGCAGGAGATCCGCGAGACGCTCGCGCGGGTCCTCCGGCTCCAACCGCACCACGTGAACATCAAGGCGACGACCGGTGAGGGCATGGGCTTCGTCGGGCGCGGCGAGGGCGTCGCCGCGCTCGCCATCGCGTCGGTCATGGGCGCCCCTCCGGTGCCCGGCGCCCGCGAAGACGCACCGCCCGCGTAGGCTTCCCCGCCGCGATGCTGCTGGACGCCCGACCCTCTGTGGTGACGCCCGTGCTCGCGCGGACCGGCTTCTGGTGGCCGTTCGCGGCGTGCGTGGGCCTCGCCTTCCTGTCCCTGCTGCTCCCGAGCACGCCGACCTACGACCCGTGGGCGTGGATCATCTGGGGCCGCGAGATCACGCAGTTCGACCTGCTGACGACGAGTGGCCCGTCCTGGAAGCCGCTGCCGATCCTCTTCACGACGCCGTTCGCGCTGTTCGGCGATGCCGCGCCGTACCTCTGGCTCGTCGTGGCCCGCGCGGGCACACTCGGCGGCCTGGTCGTCGCCTACCGGCTCGGCACGCGCCTGGGTGGTCCCGCGGCGGGCGTCATCGGCGCGGCGGCCCTGGCGCTCGCGCCGTGGACCGTGCGCAACGCGGCCCTGGGCAACAGCGAGGGCCTGCTCGTCCTCTGCGTCCTCTGGGCCTGCGACCGTCACCTCGACGGCCATCGCGGGCAGGCGTTCGCCCTCGCGATCGCGGCGGGGATGCTGCGGCCCGAGGCGTGGCCGTTCCTGCTCCTGTACGCGGCCTGGCTGCTGTGGCAGGACCGCGGGCGCTGGTGGTGGATCGGTCTGGGCCTGCTCTCCCTGCCGGCGGCGTGGCTGCTGCCGGAGAAGTGGGGCTCGGGGAGCTTCTGGCGGGCCGCCGAGCGCGCGCAGCAGCCCAACGCGAACAGCCCGGCGTTCGCCGACAGCCCCACGCTCGCGATCCTCGGTGACGCGATCGAGATGCTCCCGCTCTACGTCCTCATCGGGCTCGTCGCAGCCGTCGTCGTCGGACTTGCCCGGGCGGTCCCCGTCGGCCGTGGCGCGCCCGCGCTCGGCCTCGCCGGGCTCGCTGCCGGCTGGATCATCCTCGTCGCGGCGATGACCGAGGCCGGGTACGCCGGCAACCAGCGCTACCTCGTCGCCCCCGCCGCGTTGCTGTGCGTCCTGGGCGGCGTCGGGATCTCGTGGGCGGCCGGGGCGCTCGCGATCCGTGCGGGCGAGCACGGGCGCACCGTCGTCGCGGCGATCGGCGGGGCGACCATCGCGCTGATCATCACGGGCGCGGCGTCCGGCCTGCCGAACACGCTGCGGGGGATCGGCTACCAGGTGAAGATCGCCGACCAGCTCGAGGGGGCCATCGAGGCGGGTGGGGGCGCCGACCGCCTGAAGGCGTGCGGCCACCTCTATACGAACGCCTACACCGTCCCGCTGGTGGCGTGGACCATCGGGGTGCACACCAACGACGTCGGCTTCCGGCCGGAGTTCCCGGCGGCGATCCTGCGCGTCGCGCATGTGCGCGACCAGCGCCCGCGGCCGCTGCCCAAGCGGTTGCCGAACGGCCGGGTGGTCGCTCGCAGCGGCGAGTGGACGATCGCGCTCGCGTGCGGGCCAAGCTGACCGGCTGACTACCCTTCTGGGGATGAGCTCCGTGGCCGCGCGCCCAGAGCCGGTGCAGCGGCTTCGCGCCGGGTCGCTCGCCACCGTGCTGACCATCCTCGGGCTGATCGCGCTCTCCGTGATCAGCCTGCTGCTGCGCACGCAGGCGCTGCGGGCCGGCTTCTGGATCGACGAGGGCCTGTCGGTCGGCATCGCGACGCGCGACTTCTGGGACATCCCGGGCGTGCTGCGGATGGACGGGTCGCCGCCGCTGTACTACATGCTTCTGCACCTGTGGATGGCCGTCGTCGGCAACGGCGAGGGCGAGACACACGGGCTGTCCGTCGTCTTCGCCGTCGGAATGGTGCCCGTGGCGTGGTGGGCGGCGCGAGGTCTGGCCGGTAACCGCGCGGCGTGGATGGCGGCGGTGCTCGCGGCCTTTCATCCGTTCCTGACGTTCTACGCGCAGGAGACGCGGATGTACGCGCTCGCGGCGCTGCTCGCGCTGCTGTTCGCCGGCTGCTTCGCCCGGGCCTACGCGCTGGAGGACCGCCGGTACATCGCCCCGGTCGCGATCACGGGCGCCCTGCTGCTCTACACCCACAACTGGTCGATCTTCCTGCTCGCCGGCAGCGTCGCCGCGCTGGCGGCGCTCTGGTGGGGCGCGCCGGACCGCCGCGCGTTCGCGCGCGACGCCGCGCTCGGCTACGGCGGCATAGGGCTGCTGTTCCTGCCGTGGGTGCCGACGCTGCTCTACCAGGCCGCGCACACCGGGGCCCCGTGGGCGCGCAAGCCCGGCACCGAGCAGCTGCTCGAAGGGGCGTTCACCGCGCTGGGCAGCGGCGGTGGCGGCGGGGGAGGCGGGCCGTTGCTGCTCATCGTGGCCGGCGCGGGGGTCGCGGCGATGCTCGGCCGGCCGCTCGCGGGGGGTGGCGCCGGCCATGCCCGCGGACGAGAAGACACACCGCGCCCGGGTGGCCCTCGGGCTCGTCGTCCTGCTCGGGGCGGGACTCCTCGCCGCCTGGCTGGCGTCCCAGATCTCCCCGGCGTGGACGAACCGCTATCTCGCGGTGTTCGTCGGCCCCGTGGTGCTGCTGGGCGGGATCGGCCTGGCGCAGACCCGCGCGCTCGGCATCGCGGCGCTCGCCGTCCTCGTCTTCCTGTGGGCCGATCCGCGGACGATCGCGCTGACGTCGAAGAGCAACGCCCGGGACGTCGCGGCGAGCATCGAGTACCGCCCCGTGAACACCGGCGACCTCGTGATCTCCACTCACCCTGAGCAGGTCGCCGTCCTGCACTACTACCTCGGCGACAGGTTCCGGTACGCCACATCGCTGGGGGCGCAGGACGACCCGCGCTACCTGGATTGGACGGACGTCACAGAGCGCCTGCTGAACACGCCCCCGACCCCGACGGCACGTGCGCTCGTGGATAAGCTGCAGCCCGGTCAGGCCGTCATCCTGGTGCAGCCGATCCTTCGCAGCTACCGCTGGAATGCCCCGTGGACACGGCTCGTCAAGCGCCGCTCCATCGAATGGGAACGTGCGCTTAACGCGGACGCAAGACTTCGCCGCGTAGAGTCTTTCCCCCGCTTTGGTTTGCGGCCGCCGCCCCGTGGGGTTCGGGCCGTTCTGTACCGCGTCCGTCCGACGTCCCGTTCAACCTCCACACCTGCCAGCTAGTCTTTAGACTCGCTTTAGGTAGTCTTCCGCCCTCCGCTTATGGCAACTCCTGCGCATACTCCCCCTGCCCACGGTCGGCGCTTCGAGCGTCCCACCCTGGTCCTCGGCGGCGGTCCCGCCGGTCTCACCGCCGGCTACCAGCTCGTCAAGGCCGGGCGTCCCGTCACCGTCTTCGAGGCTGAGGACCAGGTCGGCGGCATCGCCATGACCGTCGAGCGCGACGGCTACCGCTTCGATCTCGGCGGCCACCGGTTCTTCACGAAGAACAAGGAAGTCGACGACCTCTGGCACGAGGTGATGGGCGAGGAGTTCCTCAAGCGCCCCCGCCAGTCGCGGATCTACTGGAACGGCAAGTTCCTCGAGTACCCGCTCGACGGCATGGACGTCGTCAAGAAGCTCGGCCCCGTCGAGCTCATGCGCGCCGGCCTCTCGTACCTCCGCGCCGCGGTCTTCAGCCGCAAGGGCAACGAGCAGAGCCTCGAGGAGTGGGTCTCCAACCGCTTCGGCAAGCGCCTGTACGAGCTGTTCTTCAAGTCCTACACCGAGAAGGTGTGGGGCGTCTCCTGCACCGAACTGCGCGCCGAGTGGGCCGCGCAGCGGATCAAGGACCTGTCCTTCGTGTCCGCGGCGAAGGCCGCGTTCTTCGGCGACAAGGACCAGAAGATCAAGTCGCTGATCAAGGAATTCAACTACCCGCGCTTCGGCCCCGGCCAGATGTGGGAGGAGATGACCGACCGCATCCACGAGCGTGGCGGCGAGGTCCTCATGGAGACCCCGGTCGAGCGGCTCGTCATCGAGGGCAACCGCGTCACCGCGGTCGTCGCCGGCGGCCAGGAGTACCCGGCGGGCAACATCATCAGCTCGCTGCCGCTGCGCAACGTCGTCGGCATGGCCGGCGAGGCCGCGCCGCAGAAGGTCGTCGAGGCCGCGCAGGGCCTGCGCTACCGCGACTTCCTCACCGTCGCCCTCGTCGTCGACGGCGAGGACCTGTTCCCGGACAACTGGATCTACATCCACGAGCCCGGCGTCACGGTCGGCCGCATTCAGAACTTCCGCTCGTGGAGCCCGTGGATGGTCCCCGACGAGACGAAGGCCTCCATCGGCATGGAGTACTTCTGCTTTGCCGGCGACGAGCTGTGGGACGCCGACGACGACGAGCTCATCGCCCTCGCCACCCGCGAGATCGAGCAGCTCGGCCTCTGCAGCGCCGACAAGGTGGAGAAGGGCTACGTCGTCCGGGTGCCCAAGGCTTACCCGATGTACGACGCCGACTACGCCGAGCGGGTCGCCACGATCCGCGAGTGGGTCGACTCGCTCGAGAACCTCCAGCAGGTCGGCCGCAACGGCCTGCACCGCTACAACAACAGCGATCACTCCATGCTGTCGGCGATGCGCGCGGTGGACAACCTCGTCCTCGGTGCGAACCACGACATCTGGGCGGTCAACGTGGAATCGGTCTACCTCGAAGAGGACGAGATCGATGAGCACCCGTACCGGAACGCTCCCGAGACGAAGGCCATGGGCCAGCCTCTCGGGTCTGAGGCCTAGGGCGGTCGGTTTCCTCGGGGCGGGGCCGGTGGTTCGGGCCCCACTCTTCGCTTCTCGCTTCACGGGAGTGTCGTTGGTCGTCTCCGCGATTCTTGCTGGCCCGCTTGGGAAATTCGCTCCGAGTGGGACCCGAACCACCGGCCCCGCCCTTGGCGCTCGCGTGGCCTCCGACGCGGGTGGCTTCAGAGTGTCCTGCTTGAGCGGAGCTGATCCGACGTCGCCGGTGTCACTCGCGCCGGCTCCGTGAGCGCCGGTCGATCGACTCGGCTGCGGCGACGTAGAGGTGGGTGCACTCGTCGATGAGCTCCGCACGAGTGATCTTCAGGCCGCCCTCCAGCCATGACGTGACGGCGTTGGCCAGCCCGCCGACCAGCACGGTGGCGGCGAGCTCCAGGCGGGCCTGGTCCTGCTTCGTGCGCTTGCGGCGGCCGCCGAGTTCCCAGGCGCCGGCCTTCGCGTAGGCCGCCAGCGCCAGGTTGAGGTGGGGGCGGATGGCTGGGTCTCCGGCCGCTTCGCGAAAGGCGCGCGCCTGGCGCGGGTCGTCGGTCATCTCGGTGAGCGCGGCGGCCAGCACCGCGCGCACGCGCGACGGGGTGTCGTCGGGCGCGTCCTCGAGGGCGCGCAGGACCGCGGTGTTCACGAGCTGCACGGAGTGGGCGAGCAGCGCGAGCAGGAAGTCGTCGCGGTCGCGGAAGCTCTCGTAGAAGTACCGGTCCGTCAGGCCCGCGCGGCGGCGGACGGCGGTCATCGTGACGCCCGCGATCCCCTGCTCGCCGAGCACGTCGAGGCCCGCCTCGAGGAGGCGCTCGCGGCGCTGCGCGCGACGGTCGTCGGCGCTGACGCCGCGGTACGGGCGGACGACGGGAGGCACACCACAATCTTGACAGAGAGGTACGTCAACTCTGTAGTGTTGATGTAGGGCTACCTCAACTTTGTCCCTGGGAGGTTGTCGTGCTGTCCCCACGCTCCGCCGCGGCGTTCGGCGCCGTCGCGGCGGCGCTCGTCGCCGCTGCTCCGGCCGCCGCCGGCCCGCTCGCCGACGCGCCCGTTGCACGCTGCCTGACCGGGAACCCGGCCGACGTCACGGCGGATCCGCTCGTCGTCCTCGAGCGCAACGAGCAGTTCGCGCCCACCATCGGGAGCTCGAACATCAACGCGCAGACCTCCAACGGCCGGATGGCCGCGGGGGTCGCGGCCGACGGCACACTGACCACGCTGCGGTGGCCGTCGACGATGTCCTACCAGCAGCTCAAGCACTACGGGCCGAACGCCCGGGCGCCGCGCGCCGGTGCGGCCGCGAACGAGGGGATCGTGCTCGGGCTCGTCCTGCCGGGCGCCGGGACGCGCTGGCTGCGCGACTTCCCGCAGCAGTCCCAGCGCTACGCCGACGAGGAGAGCGACGAGATCGAGACGACGTTCGCCGACCCGGCGCTCGGCCTCACCGTCACTGTGCGACAGGTCGTCGGGGCCGACATCGACGCCTACGTGCAGCGGGTCGGCGTGCGCCGGGCACCCGGCGCACGGACGCCGACCGCGCTCATGGTCTTCGAGAACCTGAGCCTCAACAACTCCAACGTCCCGGCGATCCCCGGCACGGACGGGTGCGCCCACGAGTTCAGCCGCGACACCGCGCGCTTCGACGGGCCCACCGGCGCCATTGTGCACTGGCTTCGCGGTCGGGACCTGTCGAACGGGGAGCAATCAGACGTCGCGATGGCGGTCGGGGTCGGCGGCGGCGTCGACGACTGGCAGGTCGCAGCCGACGCCGAGGAGGACCCGCTCGGCCGCCTGGGCGGCTGGACGCTCGACGCCCATCGCGATGCCGCGAACGGCGACCTGAACCGCGGCCGGTCGTACACCGGCCAGACCACCGGGGCGCTGCGTGCGCCGCTGACGTTCGCCGGGGACGTCGCGAGCCGGGACGTCGCCGTGGCCGGCGGGCGCACGCCGGCGGGGGCGCTCACGGCGCTGAGGACCGCGCTCGCACAAGGCCAGCCCGCCGTCGCCATGGGCAAGAAGGCCGCGTTGGCCCCGGTCATCGCCCGCGCCCCACTGCCCGCGACGACCGACGCGAAGGAGCTGGCGCTCGCCAAGCGCGCGATCGTCCTGCTGAACACGTCGCAGGCTCCGTCCGGCGCCATCCCGGCCGGCATCAGCGTGCAGCCGCCGTACGCCGAGGACTGGCCGCGCGACGGCATGTACTTCGACGAGGCCCTCGATCTCATGGGCGCCCACGACAAGGTCACGGCCCACAAGCGCTTCTACCTGCGCACCCAGCGCCGCCCGGGCTTCGCGGCCATCGGCAGCATCGGTGTGCCCATGGGCAGCTGGCCGATGAACCTGTACGACACGGGCGTCGTCTCCGGCCCGATCCCGTACGAGATCGACGAGACCGGGCTGGGCGGCTGGGGCCTGTGGAGCCACTACAAGCACACCGGCGACCGTGCGTACCTCGACGAGGCATGGCCCGGAATCAAGCTCGCGGCCGAGCACTTCGTCACGTGCCGCGACGCCGTGAAGAAGCTCCAGTGCCGCGCCACAGAGGACGACAACCTCGATCTCGGCAACCAGCAGACCATCGCCGGGGCCATGCCCGGCTGGCTTGCGCTGAAGGCGGGCGCCGAGGCCGCAGCGATCGTGGGCGACACCGCCGCCCGCGATCGCTTCGCCGCGCGCCGCGACGAGCTGGCCGTCGCGATCGACGAGTACCTCTGGGAGGAGGACAAGGGCTGGTACGCCGGCTGGGACATCCCCGCCATTCGCAAGGTCGTCACCTACGTCGGCTGGCCCGAGCCGCTGAAGTCCCGCGACGACGCCCGCATGCGGCGCCACGCCGACGCGATCTGGGCGGCGTTCGCGCCCACGTTCCGCGCCCCCGAGCCGGGCGGCCGCACGGCCGGCTTCTACGACGGCCTTGCGCTCATCGCCCTCGCCGACCAGTGGCGCGGCGACGCGGCGAAGATGCAGCGCCTGCGGGACGGCCTGCACTGGATCGCCCACACCCAGGCCACCGCCGACACAGGCCTCTTGGGGGAGAACTGGATCGTCCGCGACAACAAGGTCAAGACGATCACGGCGATTCCTCAGCTGTGGCAGCACGCGCTGTTCTACCTGGCCGCCATCGAGGTTCACGGGACGGCCTGAGCCGTGACGTGGGCGGTCTCCGCGGGCGTGTGAGGGTGCGGGTCCTCTGCCGGTGCTGCGCTCTCGCGGGAACCGCGTCGGTCGTCGGCCGCCGCGGTGGGAGGCCCGCTCGGCTGAACCGCTCGGCAGAGAACCCGCACCCTCACACGCCCGGGCCGCCGCGGCGGCTCGGGCTTTGGGCGGGGCGTGTGGTCCCCCCTCGGAGCGGATTTCCCAAGCGGGCCAGTGGCGACGACGGAGAACGCCGACGCGACTCCCGTGAAGCGAGGAGCGACGAGGGGGACCACACGCCCCACCCCCACGATCACGACACGATCAACGGCGCCACCGCCTTGTTGACCTGCTCCGTCGTGAGCGGCGGCTCGAACTGGTCGGGCGCCGGGTCCTGCTCGCGCAGCAACCGGATGGCCGCAGCGTGCCGGGCTTCGATCTGGACGATCGATCCCGCGGCCGCCAGGACCTCCTTGCTCTTGATGGCCGGGCCCGCGCCGTTGTAGGCGCCGACACCGGTGTCCTCGAGGGTCTGCGCGAGCTCGAGGAAGCTCTTCTCGTCGGTGACGCCGAACTCGAACATCGGCATCTTCGCGGGCGTGCCGCCGAGGTCCTTGATCGTCGCGGTGAGCGCGTCGACGTGCTCGGCCTCCTCGGCGCCGAAGCGCTTGGCCTGCGAGGCGACCTCGCCCTTGAGGCCGAGCTTCGCGCCCTCCTCGTAGAACGCCGTCTCGAGGTACTCGAGGGTGAGGGCGAAGTTCAGGATGTCGACATCGCCCATGTCGCCCTGGGCGAACGCGCGCCGCAGGAACGGGGAGACCATCGACGTGCCGAACACCGCGCCGGCGGCGAGGGTGCCGCGGAGCAGGAGGGTCTGGCGGGACATGCCCTCGACCCGCACGGTCTCGAGGGGATTGGGGTGGCTCATGGAGGCTGGTCCTTTCAGGAGGTGACGATGAAGGGCTTGACGGCCTTGAGCACTTCGGCCTCGGTGGCCGGCTGGGCGAAGGCCCCGTCGGGGGTGGCGCTCATGCCGAGCACGCGGTTCAGCGCGGCGGCGTGGCGCGCTTCGACCGAGTGGATGGCGAGCGCGGCGGCGAGCACCTCGTCGCTCTGGATCGCCCCGGCCTGGCCGAGGTACGCGGCGGCGCCGAGGTTCTCGACGGTCGCGGCGAGCTCGAGCACGGCGTCGCGGCTCTCGAGCGGGAACGTCGTCTCGGGGGCCTTTACCGGCGTGCCGCCGAGCTTCTCGACCGTGCCCTTCAGCGTCTCGACGTGCGCGGCCTCGGTGTCGCCGAACTGCTTGGCGAGCTCGAGCTCTGCGCCCGAGAGCACGTCGGCGGCGATGACCTTGTCGTAGAAGTCGGCCTCCAGGTACTCGAGGGTCAGCGCGTAGTTGAGGATCGCGATGTCGCCGCCCATGGCGGTCGCCTTCGTCGTGCTGGTCGACGCGGCGTTCTCGTCGTCGTCGCCGCACGCGGCGAGCAGCATCGCGCTGCCGGCGGCGCCGCTGACGCCTGCGATCTGCAGGAACCGGCGCCGGGAGGCGCGGGTCCGGTCCGGCGGAGCCAGGGGGTTGGGGGTTGCCACGTTGGGTCCTTTCATCGGGTACGCGGCCCTTCCCGCTCCCGAAGGCCCGTGGTTCACCGAGGCGACGGCCGACGCGCCAGGCCGTTCCCGCATGGCGCGGGAACGGCGTGGTGGGCGCTCAGGCGCGCGTGTCGACGCCCAGCCCCTGGCGCAGCGACCAGGTCTGGTCCTGCGTGTAGGCCGACGAACCGCCGAGCAGCGACTCGAGGTTCGCCAAGCCCGACGACAGCTGCTCTCGCAGCGTGTCCTCGTCGGTGCCGAGCAGCTCGGCGAGCGACGCGAGGCCGGCGGACGGCTCGCCCGCGCCGGGCGGTCGTCCTCCGGGCGGCGGGCCGGGCGGGCCGGGCGGGCCGGTGCGGTCGGCGATCCGCTCGGCCAGCCCGGCGATCCCACCGGGCGGCCCGGCCGCTCCGGCCGGTGCCGCGTCCTGCAGGCCCTGGGAGATCGCGTCCAGCAGCTGCTGGCGGTCGATGCCCCGCGCCTCGGCGAGCTCGCTGAGCGAGGTGCCGCCGTGCAGCTGCTCCCGCAGGGACTCGACGTCCGTGCCGAGCAGGTCGGCCACGGGCGCCATCGCCTTGGCCGGATCGGGCCGCTGGCCCATGCCGGTGATCTGGGCCGTGGCGTTCGTGCCGTTGATGGCTCCGATCATCCGTCCTCCTTTCGTGAGGGGTCGGTCGCGGTGATCGACCTCCGAGGCGCGCCGATCCAGGCCGCGGCGCGCATTCTTCGCATGCTCTTCGGGCCTTCTTCATCGCCCGCGAACGCCGACGAGGCCGGCGCGTGGGCGCCGGCCTCGAGGACGGGGGAGCGGTGAGACCGCGGGGCTACGACGCCGGGATCGCGTTCGGGACGCAGATCGCGTACACGCGCAGGATGCGGTTCGTGCCGGTGACGTTGCGGCCCGCGACCTGCCACCCGGTGGCCGCCGCGGTGCCGGGCTGCGCCGGGACGGGCATCGAGGCCGAGAGGAACGCGCGGTCGAGCGCGGTCGGGTCGTTGCCGCCGTTCAGCGTCGGGATGAGCCACGCGCCGCCGCCGCCGATGGCGCGCTCGCCGGTCGGGCAGTTCGCCGAGATGGTGGCCGGCGTGCCGCCGGCGGCCCCGGACAGCTGCGCCGTCTCGTTGAAGACGTAGCGCGTCTGGGCGGGCATGATGCCCTGGAGGGTCCCTTCCTGGATGTCCGCGCCGGTCAGCGAGTTGTCCTTGACGTCCTCGCTCTGGATCGTCTCGTTCTTGATGTCCTGGCTCTCGAGCGTCTCGTTCTGGACGTCGGCGCCCGTCACGGAGTTGTCGAGCAGCTTCAGCGAGTTGACCTGTCCGTCGCCGATCTTGTCGGCGCTGACGCTGCCGAACGCGAGGTCGGGCGTCTTGACCTGACCGTTGCGCAGGTCAGACGAGTTGACCGCGGCGCTGCGGATGTCGTTGCGGTCGACCGAGTTCGTGCCGGGCAGTGCCGACGCGGTGCCGCCGAGCGAGAGCACGAGGGCGCCGGTGGCGAGGAGGAGGCCGGGGAAACGGCGGGTGATGGAGCGCATGGTGGGGTCCTTCCGGGGAGGGGGGGGGGGGGAGTGACCTTGCGCTCTCCATGTTGCGGTTGAAACGAGGTCTATTCCGCTCACCTCGCGGCGCTGGAACCGTCGCCTTCCCGACAGTTCTTCGCAACCTCTTCATCGGGCCTGTCGGACTGCTTACCGGCCGCTGGTCCCATGGCCTCGTCCGTGTTCACCAGTCGAGGAGTCATCTGCCGTGTTCTATGTCCAGTATGCGTACGCCGAGCTGCGGCGCCGATCGGGGCGGACGGTGCTCACCGCGCTCGGCCTGGGGGGTGGGCGTGGCGCTCGTCGTCTGCGTCGGCGCGCTGTCCCAGGGGCTGGACGACGCGCAGGACGAGGTGCTGCGCCCGCTGACCGGCGTCGGGACGGACATGAGCGTCACCCGCCCCATCGAGATCGAGGGCGGTGAAGGCGGAGGGGCGCAGCTCGGGCAGGGTAGCGGTCCCGGTGCGGGCCTGTCGGAGTCCGAGCGTGACCAGCTCCAGGAGGAGAACGGCGCCGCACGCCTGGAGCTCACCGACCTCGGCGAGCCGGGCGAGTCGTTCAGCCAGGACAGCTTCGTCAGCACCTCGCAGCTGAGCTTCCCGGATGACGAGGTCGCCGAGATGGCGGGCCTGGACGGCGCGAAGGCCGTCGCCGGCGGCCTGACGCTCTCGGCGATCCACGTCGAGGGCACCGTGCCCGAGGGCGGGCAGAACCAGTTCGGCGGCCCCGGCGCAGGCGGCGGTCCACCGGAGGACATCGATTTCGAGTCGCGGACGATCACCGGCGTGGACCCGGACCAGCCCGACCTTGGCGGTGTCACGCGCGGCCAGGTGAGCACGGGCGCGTGGTTCGATCCCGATGCGAAGCCGTACGAGGCGATCCTGACCGCGTCGTACGCGCAGCGGCAGGGCCTCGAGGTCGGCGACACCTTCGACATGGCCGGCAAGGAGTTCACCGTCGTCGGCCTGTCCGACCCGCCCATCGGCGGGCAGTCCAGTGACATGTACGTCGAGCTCGAGACGCTGCAGCGTCTTGCGGACCGCAAGGGCCGCGTGAACACCGCGTACGTCCGGGCCGACGACGCGGACAGCGTGTCGGCGCTCAGCGCCGAGATCGCCTCGACGGTCGAGGGCGCGAAGGTGACGACCGCGAGCGACCTCGCCGACCGGGTCGGCGGATCGCTCGTCGACGCCAAGGACCTCTCCGGGAAGCTGGGGACCGCGCTCATCGCCATCGGCCTGCTCGCCTCGGTGGCCATCGCGTCGTTGCTGACGCTGTCCTCCGTGACCAAGCGCGTACGCGAGCTGGGCACGCTGAAGGCGCTCGGCTGGAAGCAGGGCCTCGTCGTCCGCCAGGTGACCGGCGAGTCGCTCGCGCAGGGGGCGCTGGGCGGCGTCGTGGGCGTGGTCCTCGGCGTCGGCGGCGCCGCGCTGATCTCGGCGTTCGGCCCGACGCTCGAGGCCAGCGTCGCCGCGTCCGAGCCGCAGGGTGGCCCGGGCGCCGGCGGCCCACCCGGCCTCGCCGGGGCGTTCGGCTCCGGCCAGATCACCCCAGGGAGCGCCAGCGTGTCGCTCGACGCGCCCGTCGATCCCCGCCTCATCGCGCTGGCCGTCGGGCTCGCGCTCGCCGGCGGCCTGCTCGCCGGCGCCATCGGGGGCCTGCGGGCCAGCCGGCTGCGCCCCGCCGACGCCCTCCGCCACATCGACTGAAGGAGACCACGCAGATGACCTCCCAGACCACCACCGCCTACGAACTCATCGGCGTGAGCCGGAGCTTCGGCACGGGCGACGCCGCGGTGCACGCGGTGCGCGACGTGAATCTCCACATCGCCGCCGGCGAGTTCGTCGCCATCGTCGGCCCGAGCGGATCGGGCAAGACGACCCTGCTCCAGCTGCTCGGGGCCCTGGACCGGCCGACGGCCGGGAAGGTCCTGTTCGAGGGCCGGGATCTGGCCGGCCTGTCGGAGTCCGCGTCCGCGGACGTGCGGCTGCACGCGCTGGGCTTCGTCTTCCAGCAGTTCAACCTCATCCCGACGCTCACCGCCCGGCAGAACGTCGAGGTCGCCCTCGCGCCGCTGAAGACGGGCGGCTCGGCCCGCCGGGCGAAGGCGGAGGAGCTGCTCGACCGGGTCGGGTTGTACAGCCGCGTCGGGCACCTGCCCTCCCAGCTCTCCGGCGGCGAACAGCAGCGCGTCGCGATCGCCCGGGCGCTCGCGAGCGAGCCGCGCGTGCTGCTCGCCGACGAGCCGACCGGCAACCTCGACAGCGCGACCGGCGACGACGTCATGGAGCTTCTGCGCGCGCTGTCGGCCGACGAGGGCCTCACGGTCGTCCTGATCACGCACGACGATGAGATCGCCGCCTCCGCCCCGCGCGTGGTACGGGTCCGCGACGGCGAGCTTGTGGCGACCGACAACGCGGTGGTGGCGCCATGAGAGGGCTCGCAGCGGTCCTGCTGGTGGCCGCGCTCGCCGTCGCCGGATGCGGCGGGGACGAGGACGAGCCGTCGGCACAGACCACTCCGCAGATGACAGCGCCGCAGGCGCCGACGACCGGGACGCCGCCTGCCCCCGGCGACGGGCGGTTCGCCGGCCTGGCGGCCTGTCTGCGCGAGCAGGGCATCGAGCCGCAGTCGCTGCGGGCCGGGCCGCCCGACGAGGCGGCGATGGCGGCGCTCGACGCCTGTCGCGACGAGATCCCCGAGGGCGCGATCCCCGATCCCCCGTCCGGTCGGGGCGGAGTGCCAGACTGATGAAGATGGGTCGGACCTCCGTGCTGCTGGTCGACGATGAGCCCGCGCTGCGTGACGCGGTCGGCCGGGCGCTGCGTCTGCAGGACTACGACGTGACCGCCGCACCCGACGGGTCAGCCGCGCTCGATGAACTCTCCGGGCGCGTGTTCGACCTCGTGGTCCTCGACGTGAGCATGCCCGCTCCGGACGGGCTGGAGGTCTGCCGCCGCCTGCGGTCGGCCGGGGATCGGACGCCGGTGCTCATGCTCACGGCGCGCGACGGAGTCGACGACCGTGTCGCGGGCCTCGACGCCGGTGCCGACGACTACCTCGTCAAGCCGTTCGCCCTGCGTGAGCTGCTCGCGCGGCTGCGGGCGCTCCAGCGCCGGGTCGACCACGAACAGCCGGCCGACAGCGTCCTGCGCTTCTCGGACCTGCAGCTCGACCGCGGCAGCTGGCAGGTGCGCCGCGGCGACCGGGAGATCGAGCTCACGCGCACGGAGTTCGCGCTGCTGGAGCTGTTCCTTCAGCATCCTCGCCAGGTGTTGACCCGGACGGCCATCTTCGAGCGGGTGTGGGGCTACGACTTCGGCCCGTCGTCGAACGCGCTCGGGGTGTACGTCGGGTACCTCCGGCGCAAGCTGGAGGCCGAGGGCGAGCCGCGGCTGCTGCACACGGTCCGTGGCGTGGGCTACGCGTTGCGCGAGCCGTGAGCCTGCGCCGGCGGCTCACGCTCGTCTCGGCGGGCGCGGTGGCGGTCACCGTCGTCGGCCTTGCGTTCGCGGCGTACCTGCTCGTCGGCGGGCTGCTGCGCGACCAGGTCGACGACTCGCTGCGTGGGGCCGCGGCGATCACCGACGACCGGATCATCGAGCGGTTCTCGGTCGATCCTCCTCCGGTGCCGCCCGGCCGTCAGCAGATCCGGATTCCGGGTCCGTTCCTGTCGGCGAAGATCGTCGACGCGCAGGGGGATACGACGCGGCAGTTCGGAGGGCAGGTGCCGTTCCCCACGCCCGGGGTGGCCCCGGAGATCGCGGGAGCGCCCAGGGGCACCACGCGCATCATCGACGGCGAGGACGACGAGGGGCGCCCGCTGCGGCTGCTGGTGAAGTCCGTCGGCGGCGGCCGCGCCGTGGTGGTCGCACGCGACACGCAGGAGATCGAGGCGCTCCTCGAACGGCTGCGCTGGGCGCTCATCGGGCTCGGTGTGGCGGGCGTCCTCGCCGCGGGCCTCCTCGGCCGGATGGTGTCGGGCACCGCGATGCGCCCGCTGGAGCGCCTGCGCGACGCCGTCGATCACGTCGGGCGCACCGGCGACCTGACGCGCCGGGTTCCCGAGGACGGCCCGGCGGAGCTGCGCGATGTGGCCGTGCGCTTCAACCGCATGCTCGAGCGGCTGCAGGCCTCGACCGAGGCGCTCGACGCGTCCGCGCGCGCGCAGCGGCAGCTCGTCGCCGACGCCTCACACGAGCTGCGCACGCCCATCGCGGCACTGCGGACGAACATCGAGGTGCTGCAGTCCGCGCCGGACCTCCAGGGGCCCGACCGTGACACGCTGCTCGAGCATGTCGAGGAGCAGCTGCAGGAGCTCGGCGGCCTCGTGGGCGACCTCATCGATCTCGCGCGCGGGGACGAGCCGCTGCCCGAGCTGCAGGACGTGCGGCTCGACCTGCTCGTCGCCGACGAGGTGGCGTGGGCGCGCCGGCACGCGGGCGACGTGGTTTTCGCGCTGGAGGCCGAGCCGACGGTCGTCGACGCCGATCCCGAGCGAATCTCGCGGGCCGTGCGCAACCTGCTCGACAACGCGGCGAAGTTCAGCCCGCCCGGCGGGGTCGTCGAGGTGGCGGTGGCCGACGGCGCGATCGCGGTGCGCGACCACGGCCGCGGGATCGACCCTGACGACGTGCCGCATGTCTTCGATCGCTTCTGGCGCGCCGACGGCGCTCGCGACGTGCCCGGGTCCGGGCTCGGGCTCGCGATCGTCCGGCAGGCGGTCGAGGCGCACGGGGGCGAGGTGGTCGTCGATGGCGCTGTGCCCGGCGGCGGCGCGCGGTTCGAGATCCGCCTGACGGGCGCGACCGCCCCGACGCTCGTCAGCTGACTCTTCGCGCGCGCAGGCGCGCGCGGCGTGTCTCCGCCTCGGCGCGTGCCTGCTCGTGCTCGACCTGCCGCGCGAGCTCGGTGAGCGTCCCGCGCAGGTAGTGGCGCACCGTGGGCGCGGCGGCCTGCTCGGCCAGCCAGCCGGTCAGCCCCGCGCCGGCGATGCCGTAGGCCAGACGCAGCTCGACGTGGGTGCGCCGGTCGTCGTCGCGCCCGCGCAGCCGGAAGCGCCCGCGCATGTCGACGCCGCTGACCGAGGTCCAGGCCAGCTCGGCGCGGGGCTGCCACTCGACGAGCTCGATCAGGCCGCCGACGTCGGCCGAACCGAGGCGCATGAGCACGCGGTACCGGGCGCCGACGCCCGTCAGGCGCCGGCCGACGGGCTCGTACCGCGTGAGGCCCGACCAGAACCGCAGCTGCCCTCGGGGGTCGCCGACCAGCGCCCAGACCGCGGCGGGCGGAGCGTCGATCGTGACCTCGGCGCGGAGCCTCATCCGAGCACCGGCAGGCGGCGCGCGCGCTGCATCTGCGTGAGCGTGCGCTGCATCTGCGCGGCGATGTCGTCACGCACCTCGGCGGGATTGGGGTCGGCGCCGTAGCGCTCGCGCAGATCGATCGGGTGGAGCACCTCGATCGTGAGCTTCGCAGGCAGCGGGACGTGGCCGGCCAGCTCGCCGACGTTGATGACCCACGGCAGGGCCAGCGACACCGACACGCCCGACCCACGGCCCAAGCGGCCCAGGAACAGGGCGGTCTCCTGGCCGCCGGTGGCGACGACCGGGGCGACGGGCACGTTGTGGCGCAGCGCGGTCTCGACCCAGGTCGTGTCCTTGCCGAGGTCGATCCGGCCGGCCTCCCAGCTGGGGCGCTGCCCCTCACGGTCACCGCCCGGATAGGTCAGGACGCTCGCGCCGGCGCGCAGGGCGACGTCGGCCGCTCCGGGGGTCGGGGCGACGATGCCGAACCGTCGCAGCCATCCGGGTGGCGGCCAGGACAGCGGCGCGGTGCGTGTGAGCGCGAACAGCGGGCGTTCGACGCCGAAGTACGTGCTGAACGCGGAGACGAGCACGGTGGTGTCAGGCGTCGTCCGTCCGCCTGAGTGGTTGCCGACGAGCAGCACTGGCCCCGTGTCAGGAATGTTCCCGAGCCCGCGCACGTCGCCGCGGAAGTACACGCTCGACAAGAGCCACAGCCCGGGCAGCCGCTCGCGGATGAAGTCGGGGTCGCGCTCGTCGAGGTCCGGCGCGGCGTCCGCCTGCGACCGGAGATGGCGCAGCGGCCCGATCACGCCGCGGCGACCCGGCGCAGGCGTCGGCGGCGCATGGGCCGGGCGGCGTCGGCGTGGGCGAAGAAGCCGTCGAGGAGCTCGGTCGTGAGCTCCGGGTGCTCGACCTGCGGCACGTGGCCGCAGCCGTCGAGCACGATCTGCTGGGCGGCGGGCATCCACTCGGTGACGTGCCGGGCGAACGCGGCGGGGACGAGCCGGTCGTGCGAGCCCCAGATGAACATTGCGGGAACCTGCAGCTGCGCCAGGCGCGGGTAGAACCCGTCCCGGCCGAACGGCGCCTCGAGGTAGATCCTGCGTGCTGCCGAGTACAGCGCGGCCCGGGCGGCGGGGCTGCGCTGCCGGGTGCGGAACTCCTCGACGATCGCGTCGGCGAGCGCCGGGTCGATCGCGCCGGGGTCGGCGAAGAACGACAGCAACTGCTTCTCGACGATGCCACGCCGGATTCCGTGGGGGAGCACCCCGAGTTCGGGGCGGGCGAGGCGGACGAGCGGATGGAACCCGCGGCGCACGAACGCGACGGCGGGGGCGAGCAGCCCCAGCGCGGTGACGCGTTCGGGGGCGCGCAGCCCCGCCTCGATCGCGACACGGCCGCCCATGGAGTTGCCGACGAGGTGCGCGCGGTCGATGCGCAGCTGATCCATGACGCCGAGCACGTGGTCGGCGAACCACGGCGCGTCGTAGGCGGCGCGGACCGGGGTGCTGGATGCCCCGAAGCCAGGCAGGTCGACGAGGTGCACGCGGTAAGAGCCGGCGAGGCGGTGGCCGAGCTCGAGGAAGGAGGTGCGTGACGCGCCGAGCCCGTGGATGCAGACCACGTCGGGCCCCGTGCCACTGGACAGCACGGCGACGCGCTCCTTGCCGACGTGGACGTGCTGGACGTCGATCGTCGGGAGCGGGCCGCTGTCGGGGCGGACCATCGCCTCGAGGGTCACCGCGGTGTCGATGCTGCCGCGGACCGTCATCCGCCCGTCGACGATCAGCTCGATGCCCGCCATCTCGCCGCGCAGGAGGCCCGTGAGGGCGGCGCTGTCACCGGCGAGGACGACGTGCGGCGTCTCGCGGGACGGCCCCCGGCGGACATGGATGGTGTTGTCCCGTGTGCGGAGTTCCCACGTCTGGCCCAGGTCCACCACGGCGAGATGCACGCAGGCGTCAACCCACGTGGCGCGATCCCCCCCGGTGATGCGCTCCGGCAGCGACCGGAGCTCCTGTTCCAGCGCCCCCTCGCGCTTAGAACTGACTCGTTGCACCGACATGTGCGGTTTGCACCATACGCCGCTCCCAGGACGAACGCAAAGCCCGGTGCGTCGATTTCCCGGAACGTGCGGGATGCCGTGCGACGCCCCCAGGGCGTAGGTTTCGGGGCCCGATGCGCACGATCTCCCTGCACGACACGAGAACCGGCCGCCTGACCGAGGTCCGCCCCCGAGAGCCCGGCAAGATCGGCATCTATGCCTGCGGGCCGACGGTCTACGCGCGCATCCACATCGGCAACGCGCGCCCGTTTGTCGTCTTCAGTCTGCTCCGGCGTTTCCTGCGTTCTGAGGGCTACGAGGCGACGCTCGTCATCAACGTCACGGACGTCAACGACAAGATCTACGACGCGGCGAAGGCCCAGGGCATCGCGTCGGCGGACCTCGCGTGCGACATGACGTCGCACTACGTCGCCGACACGAACCTCCTCGGGCTCGGGCGGCCCGACCACGAGCCGCTGGCGGGGGAGACGGTCGGCGGGATGATCGACCTCATCGAGGCGCTCATCGCGCGCGGGCACGCGTACGCGGCCGAGGGCGACGTCTACTTCCGGGTGCGCAGCGACCCTGCGTACGGCGAGTTGTCCCATCGCGACCTCGACGCCATGGACCAGGGCGAAGACGTCGAGGGAACGCGCTTGAAGGAGGACCCGCTCGACTTCGCGCTGTGGAAGGCCACGAAGCCCGGGGAGGACACGTCCTGGGCGTCGCCGTGGGGCCAAGGCCGCCCGGGCTGGCACATCGAATGCTCGGCCATGGCCGAGGAGTACCTCGGCGTCGGCTTCGAGATCCACGGCGGCGGGTCAGACCTCGTCTTCCCCCACCACGAGAACGAAGCCGCGCAGACGCGCTGCGGCCGCGGGCACGAGCTCACCCAGGTCTGGATGCACAGCGGCCTGCTGCTCATGGGCACCGAGAAGATGGCGAAGTCGGTCGGCAACGTGGCGCTGCTGCACGAGGTCGCCGAGCGCTGGGGCCGGGACACGCTCATCTGGTTCTTCTGCACCGGGCACTACCGGCGGCCGCTGTCCTTCGACGACGACACGCTCGAGGCGGCGCGCTCGCGGGTGGCGCGGATCCGCGACCAGGCCCGTCGCCTGGCCGACGGACCGTCGCCCGCGGAGATGGGCGCCTACCGCGAGCGGTTCTTCGACGAGCTGGCCGACGACTTCAACACCCCGCAGGCGCTCGCCGAGCTGGGCGGGTGGCTCAGCGAGGCCAACCGGCGCCTGGACGCGGGCGAGGAGGTCGGCAACGCCGATCTCCGGGCGATGCTCGACGTCCTGCACCTGGCGAACCTGCTCGACGCTCCGACGGGCGGCGGGCCGGCGCCCGAGGACCTCGCGCTGCTGGAGTCCCGCCAGGCCGCTCGCGCGGCGAAGGACTGGGCCGAGGCCGACCGGTTGCGCGACGAGCTGCGCGCGCGGGGCTGGGAGGTCCGCGACGGCGCCGGCGGCGCCGAGCTCGTCCCGGTCGCGTCGTGATCATCTACGGACGCAACGCGGTGCGCGAGGCGCTGCGCGCCGGGCGCCGGCCGGTGCAGGAGGTCTGGGCGACCAAGCGCGTGGCCGGCGAGGACTGGCTGCAGGGCGTGAAGGTGCATCTCGCCGACGGCGGGCAGATCGAACAGCGCGCCGAGGCGCCGGACCACCAGGGGATCGCTGCGCGTGTCGGCGCCTACCCGTACGCGGACCCGAACGCGCTCCTGCGCGGCGAGGCGCCGTTCCTCGTGGCACTCGACGAGCTCCAGGACGTGCAGAATCTCGGCGCCATCATCCGCACCGCGGAGACGGCGGGGGCCGACGGCGTCGTCATCTGCGAACGCCGCGCCGCGGAGGTCACCCCGGCGGTCTGCAAGGCCTCGGCGGGCGCCGTCGAGCACCTGCCCGTCGCCCGCGTGGGCAACCTCGCGGACTTCCTCATCCGCGCGAAGGAGCGCAACGTCTGGTGCTACGGCGCGGCCGGGGAAGCTCGCACGAGCTACACCGACGTCGACTGGCGCGGGGGCGTGTGCATCGTCCTCGGCGCAGAGGGGAAGGGCCTTCGCCGCCGTGTGGCCGAGACCTGCGATGACCTCGTGTCGCTCCCGATGCAGGGCCGGATCGAGTCCCTGAACGTCAGCGCCACCGGGGCGATTCTGCTCTACACCGCCCTGCAAGCGCGGTTGCGTCCTTGACAGGGATTCATAATTGCGGCTAGGTTGCCGATACTTAGGCTGAAGTACAGGTTGAGGGAAAACCCTCAACCTCAGGTTCACACAACGGAATACCCGTTGGCGCCCTGGGAGGGGACCGCCTCGGAGCACACACCCCGGTCCATCACGGACGGAGAAAGGGCTGATTGCTCGTGGCACGACTTTCCTCACGCACGGCGCAGAACCAACCGCAGGTCGATGACCTGTACCTCATCGCACTCGCCAAGCAGGGCGACGCGACGGCGTACGACCGCATCGTCCGCCGCTACTACGGCTTCGTCCGTCTGAAGGCGTCGTCGTACTTCCTCGCCGGCGGCGACAGCGACGACCTCATCCAGGAAGGCCTCGTCGGCCTCTACAAGGCAGTGCGCGACTTCCGCACCGACCGCGAGTCGTCGTTCCGCAACTTCGCCGAGCTCTGCATCACGCGCCAGATCATCACGGCCGTGAAGACCGCCACGCGCAACAAGCACAGCCCGCTGAACCAGTACGTGTCGTTCTCGCAGACGCCGGCCAGCGCGCCGGAGGGCGAGCCGACGCTCGACGAGGTCATCCCCGGCCCGCGCGTCAACGACCCCGCGATCCAGGCGGTCTCCAGCGAGGAGCTGCGCGCCCTCGTCGGCTGCCTCTCGACCGCGCTCTCGGACCTCGAGTCCCGCGTGCTGTCGCTGTACCTCGACGGTCGCTCGTATGAGGAGATCGGCGGCATGATCGGCTGCGACGCCAAGACCGTCGACAACGCCCTGCAGCGCGTCAAGCGCAAGGTCGGCGCGCACCTGGGCTCGCGGGCGGTGCTGAACTAGAGAACGTACGAAGTACGCTTCCTCTATGGATACCTGGCTCATCGTCGTCATCGTGGTCTTCGTGCTGCTCGACCTGCTGGCGATCGGCGGCTGGATCGCGACGCGGCGGCGCACCCGCGCGGGCGAGGCGGCGCTGCTGGCGACGGTCGCCTCCGTCAACGACGCGCTGGCCGCGGCGCACGCGCAGGACAAGGGCTGGGAGCCCGCTCGCCTGCAGGATGCGGCGAAGGCGGCGTTCGCCGAGCGTCACCCTGGGGTCGAGCCTGATGCGCTGCAGCTCGTGCACGTCGACGATCGCCCGGGCATCGAGCACGACCGCGCAGTCTTCAAGGTCGTCGCCGGCGGCGCCGAGCACGAGCTGGTGCTCGGCCGCGACGGGGACGCCTGGATCACCGTGGAGGCGTAGGCGTCCCGGCGGTCAGCGCGCCGAAGAGGCGCAGCAGGCCGTCGTCGAGCGCGAGCGCCGTCTCGGGCGCGGCGAGCTGGCGGAGGCCCAGGCCGTCGGCGAACGCCACGAACAATGGCGCCGCGGTCTCCGGGTCGTCCATGCCCGCGGCCGCGAGCGCGGCCGCCACGACCTCCTCGTAGGCCGCGAAGCACCGCGCCGCGGCCTGCTGCAGCGCCGGGTTGCGCCCGGCCTCGAGGTACAGCTCGAACTGGGCGATGGTGGACGGGTCGCCCTCGCGCAGCGCCGAGCGGAAGGCCTCGGCGGCCTGCTGCGGGTCGGGGTCGTCCTCCGCTGCGAGCGCGTCGCTGATCTCGCGCATGCGCGAGACCTCCTCGTCGACGTGCAGGAGGAGCGCCTGCTCGAGCAGGTCGTCCTTGCCGTCGAAGTAGTAGCTCAGCGAGCCGAGCGGGACACCGGCCTCCCGCGCCACGGCGCGGCTGGTCACCGCCGCGATCCCGCCGGTCCGCACGAGCGCGAGGGTCGCGACGAGGATGTCCCGGTGGCGAGCCTCGCCGCGGGCCTGGCGAGGGCGGTCAGGGGTCATTGCGCGGCACTCTACGCACCGAGCACCCGGTCGAGGTGGGTGTTGGCGAACACCCGGTCCGGATCGCATCGCGCACGGACCGCTGCGAACCGGTCCCAGGCCGGGTAGCGCGTGCGCAACGTGTCCGCGGTCTGGAAGTGGCGCTTGCCCCAGTGCGGGCGCCCGTCGTGCTCGTCGCAGATCGCCTCGACGGCCCGGAAGTACGGCTCCCACGCCATGCCCCGGAAGACGTGGATCGCCAGGTAGGCGCTGTCGCGTTCGAAGGCGGGGGAGAGCAGGGCGTCGTCGCCGGCGCCGAACCGCACTTCCATCGGGAAGTTCACGGCGAACCCGGTGTCCTCGATCCACGCGCGGGCGCGCCGCAGCACGTCGGGCAGCGCCGCCCGCGGCAGCGCGTACTCCATCTCGACGAAGCGCACGAGCCGGGGGCTGGCGAAGATTCGGTCGCTGCGGTCGGTCCGCTCGTCGTGGCCCACGGCGCGGGTCAGCGCGCGGTTCACGCGCGGGATGAGGGCGGGGCGCGCGCGGCCCACTTCGCAGGCCGCGCGGAAGACGTGGTTTGTGAGCAGGATGTCCGACGCCCACGCCTTCACCGCGCCGGGCGGGGCTGGGGCAGCGTCGACCTTGCGGTTGGTGCGGGTCAGCGCAGTGTCCGTGTGCGGGAAGCAGAAGAACTCGAAGTGCTCGGCGCCGCCGGTGAGGTCGTCGAGGGCGGCGACCGTCGCCTCGAGCGGGGCGGGCGCGTCGACCCCGTGCAGGGTGAACGCGTCGACGCATCGCAGCTCGACCTCGCAGACCACGCCGAGCGCGCCGAGGGACACGCGGGCGGCGCGCCACAGCTCGGGGTCCTCGTCGCGCGAGCAGGGCAGGACGTCGCCGGTGCCGGTCACCAGGGTCAGCCCCTCCACGAGGGACGCGAGATTCCCGTACCCGGCGCCTGTTCCGTGGGTGCCGGTGGCGATGGCGCCGGCGATCGTCTGCCGGTCGATGTCGCCGAGGTTCTCCAGGGCGAGCCCGTGGCGGGCGAGTTCGTCGTTGAGCCGGTGCAGCGGCATGCCGGCCTGGACGCGCACGCGGCGCCGCTCGCGGTCGACGTGCAGCAGGCGGTCCATGCGGCGCAGCGACAGCAGGACGCCGTCGGTGGGGACCAGGCCCGTGAACGAGTGCCCGGAGCCCACGGGTCGCAGGGTGTGTCCGGCGGCTCGGGCAGCGGTGATCTCCGCGACCACCGCCTCGATGCCGTCAGGCTCCGCGATGCGCGCCGGTACGCAGCGCTGCTCCCCGGACCAGTTCTCCCACACACGGCCAGTATGCAGGCAAACCGGGACACGTGTCCAAGAACTTGGCGTCGCGTCCGACTAAACTTGGACATCCGACCTACTTTGTCGCTACTTTGTCGGAACGGCCGTGTTCATGCAGGCCGGGGAGACGACTGCACATGGCCAAGAACCGACTCGACCGCCGTTCCTTTCTCGGTGCCTCCGCGGGCACCGCGCTGCTGTGCACGATCGGCGGCGAGACGTTCCGCGTCAGCAACGCCGACGACCTCAAGCGCGCCGACGCGAAGGCCGCCAGCCTGAGCAGGCCGCGCCAGGCCAGCCAGGAGCTCACCGGGTTCCCGCAGCCTGAGCCCGCGCCCGGTGGCCAGGTCCGCGAGTACTGGATCCAGGCCCGTTCGCGTTGGTGGGACATCCTCCCCAACAAGCGCGACGACTGGCATGACGTGCCGATCCGCGGCAAGTCGACCTACCGCGCCTTCGTCTACCAGGAGATGACCGCCGGCTTCGCGGCCCCGAAGGGCCCGCCCGTCATCCCCGGCCCGACCCTGAAGTGCGAGGTCGGCGACCTGCTCGTCGTGCACTTCCGCAACGCCGATCGCGAGCTCGAGCAGGCGGTCACCATGCACCCGCACGGCGTGCACTACAACCCCGAGTACGACGGCGCCTACATGGGCGCGTACACCCGCACCGGCGGGTTCGTGCAGCCGGGCGAGGAGTTCACGTACCGCTGGGAGGCCCGCCCCGACAGCGTCGGCGTCTGGCCGTACCACGACCACGGGCCGAACCACACGCTGAACACCATGCGCGGCCTCTTCGGCGCGATCATCGTGTACCCGAAGGGCGGCAAGATCCCGGACCTCGAGCGGGTCCTGTTCCTGCACGCGCTCACGCCGCCGGTCACCGGCCTGAAGACCGCGCGCCAGTGCATCAACGGCCGCGCGTTCGCCGGCAACACGCCGACGATCCAGGCGAAGGTCGGCCAGGACGTCGCGCTGCACGTCATCGGCATGGACGACGCCTTCCACGACTTCCACCTCCACGGGCACCGCTGGCTGGACGCCGCCGGGACCTATGTCGACACGCCGACCGTCGGGCCGAACGAGACCATCACCGCACGTTTCACCGAGGACAACCCGGGCCGCTGGCTCTACCACTGCCACGTCTTCTCCCACCAGGACGGCGGGATGGCGGGGTGGTACGTGGTCGACCGGTAGCCCCATCACCCCCTGAGGAGAAGGAGTTCCGTGCTCCGAAGCAAGCTCACCCCCATCGCCGCGGCCGTGACCGGCCTCGCGCTGCTGGCCCCGGCCGCCGCCGATGCGGTGACGTACCCGCCGCCGACGAACCCGAAGGCGACGGCGAACAAGCCGAAGGGCCCGTTCAAGACCCTGAAGGTCAACAAGAAGAACGGTCCGTACAAGACGATCCAGGCCGCGGTCGACGCCGCGGGCCCCGGCGACACGATCCGGATCGCGAACGGCACCTACAAGGAGGGCGTCAAGGTCCAGGGCAGCGGCAAGCGCTACCTGAAGATCATCGGCAACCCCGGCAGCCCGGAGAAGGTCGTCATCGACGGCGCGGGCCTGAAGGGCGCGTCCGCGCAGCAGGCGATCCAGATCAACGGCGCCAACGAGGTCGGCCTCCAGGGCCTGAAGGCCAAGAACTTCAAGGCCAACGGCTTCTTCGCCGTCAACGTCGTCGGCTACACGATGGACCGGCTCATCGCGGAGAAGAACGGGGTGTACGGCATCTACGCCTTCAACTCCAAGGGCGGCACGATGAAGAACTCCGTCGCCTACTACCACAACGACGCGGGCTTCTACATCGGCCAGACCCCGCCGCAGACCAAGCCGGTCCGCTCGATCGTCACGAACGTGCAGAGCTGGGGCAACGTCCTGGGCTTCTCCGGCACGAACATGCGGTACGTGACCATCACGAAGTCGAAGTGGTTCAACAACGGCACGGGCATCGTCCCGAACGCGCTGGACTCCGAGAAGTTCGCGCCGCCGGAGGACAACGTCATCGCCGACAACGACGTGTTCTGGAACAACTTCAACTACCGCGCCGGCGCCCCGTTCCCGCTGCGCAAGGCCGCCGTCGGTGAGATCCCGTACCCGACCGGCGTCGGCGTCCTGCTCTTCGGCGGGCGCGATCACCTCATCGAGAAGAACCGGTTCTACGGGAACTGGCTCGTGGGCGCGGGCATGCTCCAGCAGCTGCTGCTGAAGGAGGTCGGCGCGCAGAACCTCGAGGGCAACCAGATCAAGGACAACGCGTTCGGCCTGAGCGGCGCGGACCTCAACGGCCGCGACCTGTTCTACGACGGCAACGGCAAGGACAACTGCATCGCCGGGAACACCGGGGTCGCGGTCACCGCGCCGGCCGACCAGTCGACGTTCGCGCCGTGCCCCTTCAAGGGCGCCAACGCGTTCAGCTCGACGGCGCAGAACGAGGCGATCGCGTGGGCGACGTCGGCCGACCCGACGTCGCAGTGGGTGCGCCACCCGCACAGCCCGATCGCCGGCATCACCCCGCTCGAGACGTTCTCGAAGTCCGGGACGTACGGTCCGAAGACGCCATGAAGCAGACCCGCCTGACGATCGTCCTCGTCGCGGGCCTGACCCTCGCCACCGCTGCCGCCGTCCCGGCGGCAGCGGGTGGGGGCAAGCCGCAGAAGAAGACGGTGAAGATCGCCGACAACTACTACAGCCCGACGAAGCTCGCGGTGAACAAGGGCTCCACCATCACGTGGAAGTGGCCCGACACGACGGGTGACACGCACGACGTGCTGCTCGACAAGGGCCCGAAGGGCGTGAAGAAGTTCCAGTCCGAGTCGGCCGGCTCGTTCTACAGCTACAAGCAGAAGCTGAAGGTCCCCGGGGAGTACAAGATCATCTGCACCCTGCACGAGCAGGAGATGAAGATGACCATCCGGGTCCGCAAGTAGCGGCTACGAGACCTTCTCGAGGTCGACGACGAACGCCAGCGTCTCGTCGGGGCCGATGGCGGGCGGGGAACCCTGCGCGCCATAGGCCTTGTCGCCGGGGATGACCAGGAGGCGGCGCCCGCCCTCCTTCATCCCGGCGACGCCCTCGTCCCAGCCCGGGATGACCTCTCCGGCGCCGAGGGTGAACGCGAAGGGCTCGCCGCGGTTCCAGCTCGCGTCGAACTCCTCCTCGCTGTTGAAGCCGACACCGACGTACTGCACGGAGACGGTGTCGCCCTCCTTCGCGGTCTTGCCGTCGCCGACGACGAGGTCCTTCTTGATGAGCTTGTCAGCCTGGGTCTCGGCGGTGATCTCGATCTGCGGCTTCTCGTCGAGATTCTCCGCGCCGGTCACGACGACGCCGGTGTCGTCGTCGCCGCCCTTGGCGGCCGTCGTCTCGGTCGTCGCGGCGGTGGTGGGGCTCGCCGCCGGCGTCGTCTCGGTGGCCGTGGCGCCACTGTCGCCGGACGTGGACTCATCGTCGTCGCCACAAGCGGCGAGACCGAAGGTCAGCGCGGTGAGCGCGAGGAGCAGGGCAAGCAGTCGGGACACGGCGGGCAGGGTAACGAACCGCGCACCTCGGCGAGATGCGCGGCCTGCCGTCACAGCTGGGTGTCGGCCCGCTCCTGGACGATGCAGCCGAGCCAGCCGAGGCCTTCGTAGGTCTCGTAGCCGGGGGTCCGGTGGAAGCCGATGATCCGGTTGCCCTCGGTGTAGTAGCCGCCCTCGCGGTTGTCGGTCCGCAGCGGGAAGTGCTCGGTGAGGAGCCCCTCCCCGCCGGTCGACGCGATCACGCGGTGGTTGGCGTCGAGCAGCATCGCGCGGGTGCGCGGGCGCTCCTCGTCGCTCATGCGCAGGCCGTCGACGATGCCCTGGGCCTGCGGGCCCCACTCGAAGAAGATGCCGAGCGCGCCGATCGCCTCGCCGTTCGTCTCGCCGCCGGTCCGGATGGCGGTCGCGTACGTGGCGACGGGCTCGTTGTCGAGGCGCTGGTTGCGGGTGATGTCGTCCACCGCGAAGTCCTCGCCGCTGCGCGTGGCCATCGACTTCTGGAACCACGGCTCGGCGCTGACGTCCGTGCCGATGACGTCGCGGTAGCGGTCCGGGCGGCCGTGCGCGATGACGCGGCCGCTGCGGTCGGCGACCCACAGGTCGAGGTACACCGTGTAGCTGCTGAGGATGACCCCGAGGCGGTGGCACGCGTACTGGACCGCGCCTTCGGCCTGCGGGTCGGCGCAGACGTCGACGACGGCCGCGTCGGTCGCCCACCAGCGGACGTCGCAGCTGCGCTCGAAGAGGTTGCGGTCGATGAGCTCGACGGCGTAGAGCGCGAGATCGGTGGCACGCTGGCCGGGGACCGACTCGACGAGGTCGCGGCCGAGACGATCGATCTCACCGACGCGCGGGGCGAGCTCCTCGGAGAGGCCCTCGGAGAGCGCCTTGACGTGGCCGGCGACCTGCCCGACCTCTTCGGAGACGACCGAGAACGCAGCGCCCCGTTCGCCCGCGTGGGCGGCCTGGATGCGGGCGTTGAGCGCCAGCATCTGGGTCTGGTTGGCGACGCGCTCGATCGCGCGCAGCTTCTCCGTCGCCAGTTCGCTGACCTCGTTGGCGAGGTGGACGACGCGCTGGGGCATGGTGGGCGGGCTCCTTGTTTCCCGGGTTCGGTCAGGTGGGCGTTACGCGCCGGCGCCGGTGGTGCCGTCGGCGAGCAGGGTCTTGGTCGTCCAGCTTCCGACGCCGGTGCGCCGGATGGTCACGGTGCAGCCGAGGCCGCATGAGACGGTCTTCATGGACGCGCCCCGGGGCGGCTGCGGGAAGGTCTTGCCACACACGCCACACGTCGGCATCGAGGCGCGCGAGCCGCGACGCGCGCCGGCGCTGGCGCGGGGGGAGGAAGGCGGGATGGTCATGGCCCCCTAGTCGGACGGTCGGTCTGACCCTGTAGTGGGGACCCGGCACTCGACGGATGTTCGAGGTACTCAGCAGTCCCTACGTAACCGTGGCGTTTTTCACTGGACGGAAACGGGTCTCGTGGGGGCGTCACTCAACCGGGGACGGGAACGGTCGACAAGCGACCGATGGGATGGGCGAGCACCACGAGCTGCGGCGGGCGGTCGACGCGCGGAACTAGTCCGCGGCCCGACCGCCCGCCCTGGGGCTCGTCAGGACGACGAGCCCGACGGTGTGCGCTCGGCGGCGGCGAGGACGCTCTGGCGCGCCTTGTGCCGTCGCTCGTAGCCGCGGACCGTGCCGCGCGTGTCCTCGTCGGCGTCGGCGAGCGCGGAGCGGATCTCCGTGGCGGTCTGCTCGTCGTAACCCGCCCACGGCTGGGAGCCGCGCAGCTCAGCGATGCGGTTCAGCACCGTGCTGCGGCTGTCATGGCGGCGCTCGTAGCCGTCGATGACGCCGAGCTCGATCTGGGTCAGGCCGGTGAGCTTGGTCGTGATCTCGTCGGCGGTGAGGTCGTCGTACCCGGTGATCGGCAGGTCCGCGGAGGACGCCACCAGGCCTCGCGCCTCGCCTTCGACGGTGGCCGCGCCGGGTGCGCGGCGGGCTTGGCGCTTCGCCGTGCCGCCGGCGCGCCGGGCCGTGGACTGGGCCGTGCGTGCGGCGCTGCGGGCGGCGTCCGCGGCGCCGGTCCGCGCGGCCTCGTAGGACGGGTCGTCATGCAGTTGCGCCGCGACCATGGCGTCGGTGAGCTCGGGGATGTGCTTGCTCAGGCGCTCGAGCATCCGCTCCTCGTCGGCGCGGATCGATGTCGCCAGCCGCTCGGTGGTCGTGTCGCCGACCTGCTGGGCGAGCCGCTCGATGGCGGTGTACGTCGCGATCTCCAGCGCCTCGCTCGCGGCGGCGTCCTTGGCGTTCTTCAGCAGCTTCTCTTCGCCGCCGCTCCCGCGCAGGAGGACGAGCGGCGCGCGGCCGAGGCTCATGGCCTGGCCGAAGGCCGCCTCTGCGAGCCCGAGGCCCATGCGGACCGGGTCGCGGCGCAGGCCCAGCTCGCGGGCGCGCTGCTGCACGCGCTCGGCGTGGTCCTTCGTCTCGCGCAGATGGCGCTCGAGGTCGGTGCGGTAGGGGCCTGCGGGGGTCATGGCGATCTGCGCCTGCAGATCGCGGAGCAGGGTGAGTTCGGTGGCATGCGCTTCTTCGAGGTAGCGCAGGGTCATGCGTCGGGCCTGAGACATAGGGCCTCCCGGATCGGGATTGGGTGCGGCGGGCGCGGCGTCGCGTTCGGCGGGCCGCTGTCCTTGGGGCTACCCGATCGGGGCGGGGGTGAACCGCGGGCTCACTGATCGGCGAGCTCACCGAGCCGGGCGCGCAGGAACGCGCGCTCGGCTTCGGCGGGCAGACGGGCGATGGCCGTCTCGTAGGCCGCCATGGCCTCGTCGGTCCGCCCGCCGCGGCGCAGCAGGTCGGCGCGGACCGCGGCGACGCGGCCGGGGTCGTGGTCGGGGTGACGCGCGCGGACGGCGTCGACGGCCTGCAGTCCGGCGTCCGGCCCGTCGCGCATTCCTACAGCGCCCGCGCGCGCGAGTTCGCCGACCGGCGACGGCCGCAGCTCGAGCAGCGCCCCGTAGAGGGCGACGATCTGCGCCCAGTCGGTGTCCTCCGCGCTGGGGGCGGAGGCGTGCAGCGCGGCGATGCACGCCTGCACGAGGTATGGGCCTCGCCGCCCGACCAGGAGCGCCCGCTCGAGCAGACCGTCGGCCTCGGCGATCCGTGCGCGGTCCCACCGGGCGCGGTCCTGGTCCTCCAGCAGGACGGCGAGCCCGTCCGCGTCGACCCGCGTGGCCCGGCGGGCGTCATGGAACAGCATGAGCGCCGTGAGCCCAAGGACCTCCGGTTCGTCGGGGAGCAGCACGCTCAGGAGCCGGCCGAGCCGGATCGCGTCGTCGCAGAGGTCCACGCGCACGCGCGGGGCGTCGCCGCTCGCCGCGTAGCCCTCGTTGAAGACGAGGTAGATGACGCCCAGCACCCCGTCCAGCCGCTCGGGCAGCTGCTCGGGGGACGGCACCTCGATCGGAATCCCGCTGTCTGCCAGTCGCCGGGTCGCCCGGACGAGCCGCTGCGCCATGGCGGTCTCGGAGGTCAGGAACGCCGCTGCGATCTCGGGGGTGGTCAGTCTGGCGACTGCGCGCAGCGTGAGGGCGATGCGCGCGTCGAGGGCGAGCGCCGGATGGCAGCACGCGAACAGCAACTCCAGGCGCTCATCGGGCAGGGTGCCGTCTGCGGGCGGCGCGGACGGGGTGCGTTCGAGCTCAGCGAGGGCGGCGTCGGACCGGTCGTCGCGGGTGCGGCGCCGCAGTCGGTCGATCGCGCGCCGCCGGGCGACGGTCAGCACCCAGGCGGCGGGCTCCTCGGGGATGCCCGTCCGCGGCCACCCGGTGGCGGCCGCGGCAAGGGCATCGGCGAGCGCGTCCTCGGCGAGATCGAGGTCGCGCGTGGTGCGGACGATCGACGCGATGATCCGCGCCCGGTCGTCGCGCATCAGCTGTTCGAGCGCCGCGTGGGCGGCGGCGTCGCTCACGTCTGCGGCGACACCAGCTCGGGCGCGTCGAGCGACGCGAGCGGGCGGATCTCGACGGTGCCCTCCGCGGCCCACGGCACCATCGCGGCGATCTCGATCGCGGCATCGAGGTCGGGCAGGTCGATGACGTAGTACCCGCCGAGCTGCTCCTTCAGCTCAGCGAACGGGCCGTCGGACACCACGGTCTCACCGTCGCGCACCCGGACGGAGGTGGCGGTGGGGGAGGGCTGGAGCGGGAAGCCGTCCCACGCGATGTCGCGGCGGGCAAGTTCGGCGTGGAACGCGTTGAAGCGCTCGACTCCCGCGAGGAACTCGGGCGACCCCGGGGCGTGGCGCAGCTCCTCGGGGTGGTGCAGCAGCAGCATGTAGCGCATGGTGTGACTCCTGGATTCCGTGTTCCGCCCGGTGCGGAACGTCGCACACTGGTCGCGCGAGGTGGCGGGAATCGACAGGACGGCGCGCGGTTGGCGCCGGGGCGCTCGCCTCAGGCCTTCTTGACCACGCTGGACTTCAGCTGCATCGGGCCGAACCCGTCGACCTTGCAGTCGATGTCGTGGTCGCCGACGCCCTGCACGAGGCGGATGTTGCGCACCTTCGTCCCGACCTTGATCGGGCCGGAGGCGCCCTTGACCTTCAGATCCTTGATCACGGTGACGGTGTCGCCGTCGGCGAGCGCGTTGCCGACGGCGTCACGGATGACCGCTTCGCCCGCGGCCGGCTCATCGGCGGCGGAGAGCAGCCACTCGTGGCCGCACATCGAGCAGACCTGGAACCCGCCCAGCTCGTAGGAGTGTTCGCTGGCGCATTCCGGGCAGACGGGGGCTTCGGTCATGCCGTCACGCTAACCGAGACGGCCTCGGTCGACCTCCTCGAGGTACAGGAACTGCGGCGCGCGAACCCCTGCCTGCGCGCGGATCGCCTCCAGCTCCGGCGAGTGGAAGAACCGTCGTGCGTCGTCGAGGGACACCCACTCGGAGAAGTGCACGACGCTGTTCGGCTCGTGCTCGGCGCGCAGCACCTGAAACGCCCGCTCGCCAGCTGCGCGGCGTCGCGCGGCGGCGTCGTCGAACACCGCCTTCCAGGTGGTGTAGTCAGCGACCTCGTGGACGATGAGCACCCAGGTCATCCGCTGACCTCGATGCTCTCGCCGACGTCGAGAACACGGGCCCGAACGCCGCGTTCGGCGGCCGCGGCGGCGAAGCGCTCGGCGGCGTCCGGAACCGGCTGGTAGACGCCGTCGATCTCGTAGCCCTCGGCGTGGATGGGGATCGCCAGCCGGGCCCCGAGGATCTCGGCGGCGACGGCGCCCTGCTCGGGGTCGAGCGCGGCCGGCAGCGGGCTGGCCGGGGTACGGTGCGGGAAGCCGAGGACCGCGCCGTTGACCGGGACGAGCACGACGTCGAACGGGCCGTGGCGCAGCGCCATGCGCCACCAGTACCCGTGGAACATCGTGTCGCCGAGGTGCAGGACGCGGACGCCGCCGGCCTCGACGAGCCACGCGACCTGCGGGTCCCCGACCCCGTCGGCCGCGGGCAGGGCGGTCAGCGTGAATGGTCCGGCCGCCACCGATTCCCACGGCGTGACCCGCGTGCGATCGAACCCCGCCGCGGTCAGTTCGTACTCGGCTTGGGCGAGCGCGAGCTCCTCCAGGCCCTCGCCGCCGCCCGCCGGTGGTTCGAGGACCGGCGCTGTGGGGGCGAGGGCGGTCGCGAGCGCCCTCGCGTCGGCGTGGTCGCGATGCAGGTGCGTGACGAGCCCGGCGACCGCGGTGCCCGCACGCGGCGCGACCACCTCCGGAAGCGGCGTCCCCGCGGCGTGGTCGCCCAGGGGCGCGAACACCGCAGCGGGGTCGTCGAGCGGGTCGACCACCACAGTCGCGCCGCCGGATTCCAGCTCCACTCCTGCCCAGCCCAGCCATGTGAGGTTCATGCGCCCGGACTATACAGAACGATCGTTCGTTTTATATAATGCGGGGCATGCCCCGCCGATCCGCCGCCGATGTTGCCGACAGCCGGGCCAGCGCCGTCTCGGCCGCGGTCGATCTCGCGTCGGTCGAAGGGCTCGAGGGCATCACCATCGGGCGGCTCGCCGGCGAGCTCTCGATGAGCAAGAGCGGCCTCATCGGGCGGTTCGGCGACAAGGAAGCACTCCAGCGCGCGGTGCTGCAGGCCGCCATCGAGCGGTTCACCGACGCGGTGTGGCGCCCGGCGAGCGCGGCTGAGCCGGGGCTCGCGCGGCTGGAGGCGATCGTCGATGCGTGGATCGCGCACCTGCGCAGCGGAGTGTTCCGCGGCGGGTGCTTCGTCACGACGGCGTCGGTCGAGTACGACGCGCGGCCCGGGCCGCTCCACGACGACGTCGCGGCTGCGGTGCGGCGGTGGCTCGGGGTCCTCACGGCCGAGGCGCAGCACGCGCGGGATGCAGGCGACCTCCCGCCGGACCGTGATCCGGCCGACGTCGCGTTCGAGCTGCACAGCCTCGCGTCGGGCGGCAGCGTCGCGGGCCGGCTGCTCGGTGACGACGCGGCGCTCGATCGGACCCGCGCCGCGATGCGCCGCGCGCTCGGCCTGCTTCCGTAAGCGGTCAGACCACGTCAGGCCAGCGCGCGGCGACCGCGCCGCGCAGGTCGAGCAGCCCGTCGATGAGGCGCGCGGTCTCGGCGGATGCCTCGATCGCGCGCGCGTGGACATCGAGGCTCATCGGCAGGGCGCCGTCGCGCCGGAGCGTCACGAGGTTGGGGACCGTGCGGTGGCTGGACGCGACCGCGGTACGCAGGGACGCGACCCTGCCGTTCACGTCCAGCCCCGTCACGATCGCCCGCGTCTCCTCCGGCAGTCCGCGTGTGGGCGGGAGCGCGTCGACGTTCAGGCGCAGTCGGCGGATCGTCAGCGCGAACCCCTCGATGTCGCGCAGCTGGTGGGTGATGTCGGCCTCCTGCTGCTCGAGGACGTGCACCAGGCGATGGCGCGCGAGGGCGATGTCGCCATCGCCGGCCGTGTCTCGGCCCGCGCCCCGGGCGCGCACGGCGCTGTCACCGAGGATGAGGGAGGCGACGTCCAGCGCCCGCGCGGTGGACTGGAGGGCCATGCGGGCGGCCGGTCCGCCGAGGGGGTCCTTGCCGACGAGCTCGAGCAGCACGAGCGCGTCACGGGTCGCCGCGCCGACGTCGCGCAACGACGACGGGAGCCGGTCCGGCTCGGCGGCGGGACGCGCACGCAGCGCGTCGGCGGTCGTCGCGGCCGTGCGGCGGTCGGCCTCGGCGATGGCCGCGACGAGCGCGTCGGCGGATGCGTGATCGGGGGTCAAGGGGGCAGCGCTTGACGGGGGTCTTCCTCATCGATCGGCGGCGGCCTGAGAAGCTGGAGCGGCGGGACGCCCGCACCACCCAGGACAGGAGAGCGATCGATGGCAACAGAGCACCTCGACGTGCGCGGCAAGGTCGCGCTCATCACGGGCGGCGCCCGGGGCATCGGGTTCGGCACTGCGCGGGCACTCGCGCGGCGGGGCGCGACGCTGGTCATCGTCGATCTGGACCAGGCGGCGTGTGATGAGGCGGCGGCGCAGCTGGGCGGCGAGTCGGTCGGCATCGCGGCCGATGTGACGGACCTCGGCGCCATGCAGCGCGTGGTCGCGACGGTCGTGGATCGGTTCGGCGGGCTCGACATCGTGATGGCGAACGCCGGCATCGCCTCGAAGGCCGCGACGTTCAACGCGATGTCGCGCGAGAGCTTCGACCGGGTGTTCGAGGTCAACGCCCATGGTGTCGTGCGGACCGTCGAGGCGGCGCTGCCGGAGATCATCCGGCGTCGCGGACATGTGGTGGTCGTCGCGTCGGTGTACGCGTTCCTCAACGGCGTGGGGGCGGTGCCGTACGCGATGAGCAAGGCCGCCGTCGAGCAGCTCGGCCGCGCGCTGCGTGTGGAGCTCGCGCAGCACGGTGCGAGCGCGACCACGTGCTACTTCGGCTTCATCGACACCGAGATGGTCCACCGGGGCATCGACGACGACCCGCTGAGCGGGAAGGTCCAGCAGCAGCTGCCCAGGGTGCTCGCGAAGCGGCTGACCCCCGACCAGGCCGGCGAGGCCGTGGCGCAGGGCATCGAACGCCGCGCGCCCCGCGTGATCGTGCCGCCGGTGTGGCGGGTGCTGTTCCACCTGCGCGGCATCATCGGCCCGCTGCTGGACCGGCACATGGAACGGGCCGCTCCGGTGCAGGAGCTCGCCGTCGCGATGGAGGCCCGGGCCAACGAAGAGCAGCCGACGACGGCCTAGATGGTTGATTCCACGCGGTGGTGCGTGGAGGGGACATAACGCAGCAGGTCGAAGTCGGCGGTGCTTGCAGTTCTCACCGTCTGCCCTAGGGGGCCACGATGCGCGCCGACCTCGACCTGCTGCTCACTGCGGTGTTCGCCGCGGCGGACGATCTCCTGCCTGAACGGCGGGAGAACGCCAGGCGCAGCGTGACCGATGCGGAGGTCGTCACGCTCGCGGTCGCGCAGGCGATCATGGACATTCCCGGCGACCGCGAGTTCCTCGCGGCAGCCCGGTGGCGGCTGGGGCATCTGTTCCCCCGGCTGCCGAAGCAGCCGGGCTATTGGAAGCGCCGCGCCCGCTGCAGCGAGCAGATCGACTGGCTGATCGGCATGTTCGCCGGCGATTGTCCGGGGCATTTCGACTCGATGGTGTTGATCGATTCGACGCCGGTGGAGTGCGGCCGGTCGGTCGACACCGCCCGGCGGTCAGAGCTGCAGCCGGCCTGCGCGCATCACTACAGCCGCAGCCACTCGCGGTGGTTCTGGGGGATGCGCCTGCACCTCCTGGCCGCCCCGGATGGCACCCCCCAGGGCGGCGATCCTCGCCTCGGCCGACGAGAAAGAGCGCGATGTCGCGCTGCGGTTGTTCGAGCGCGGCCTGCACGGCGGCGAGCTCGTCATCGCCGACAAGGGCTACGCCGGCAAAGAGCTGCAGCAGACCGCGCGGGAGCGGTTCGGCGCGACCCTGCTGCGCCCCCGGCGCAAGGACGAGCCCGGACAGGGCCCGCACCTCGCGCCGATCCGCCAATGCATCGAGAGCATCTTCTGGACGCTGAAAAGCCGCCTCGGCCTCGAACGCCACCAGGCCCGCACCCTGCACGGCCTCAGAGCAAGGATCGCCCCCCAAACTTCTCGCGCTCGCCGCCAGCGTCTGGCTCAACCACTACCTCGGCCGCCCCACACGCGCCCTCGCCGACCTCGCGATCTAACCAGGACGCGTGGAATCAACCATCTAGCGGATGTCCGGCATCGACACCGAGTTCGAGCACGAGCAGGTCGAGGTCTTCCGCGACACGGCCACGGGTGCGACGGGCGTGGTGGCGATCCACTCCACGGCGCTCGGCCCCGCGATGGGCGGCCTGCGCCTCGCGGCCTACTCCGGGCTCACGGCGGCGCTCACCGACGCCCTGCGCCTCGCGCGCGCGATGACGCTGAAGAACTCCGCGGCCGGGCTCGACCTCGGCGGCGGCAAGGCGGTCCTGCTCGACGACGGCGGGTGGGCCGACGCCGACGCGCGGGCTGCGCGGATGCACGCTGTCGGGGCGGTCATCGAGCAGCTTGGCGGGCGTTACGTGACGGCGGAGGACGTCGGCACCACGCCTGAGGACATGGTCGGGATCGCCGGCGCGACGCGACACGTCGCCGGCCAGCCGGTGGAGCGCGGCGGGCGCGGGGATCCATCGCCCTGGACCGCGCGCACCGTGACCGGCGCGATCTCCGCCGGCGCGCGCCAGCGGCTCGGCGCCGACTCGCTGGTGGGCGTACGGGTGGGGGTGCTCGGCGTGGGCCACGTTGGCCGTCACGTCGTCGCGCTGCTACGCGAGCAGGGCGCCGAGGTCCTGCTCGCCGACCTCGACACGCCGCGCGCGCAGGACGTCGCCGAGCGGTATGGCGCGCACGCCCTGCCGGTGGCGGGCTTCCTGACCTCCGAGATGGACGTCCTCGCACCCTGCGCCCTTGGGGAGGCTATCCATGAGGAGCACATCGCCGAGCTGCGCTGCAAGGTGATCGCGGGCGCGGCGAACAACCCGCTGGCCGGCCCCGACACCGCGCACGCGCTCGCTGGTGCGGGCGTGCTCTACGTCCCGGACTTCCTGGCGAACTGTGGCGGCATCATCCACGTGGGCGCCGAGGTGCTGGGCTTCGACGACGCGGAGGTCGAGCGGCGTATCGACGTGGCAGTGGCGCACACCGCGGGGGTGCTCGCCCAGGCCGCGGCGACGGGCGCGGTCCCGCAGGACGTGGCGGTGGCCGAGGCGCGGGCGCGGATCGCGGCGGCGTCAGCCTGAGCGCGTTCAGGCGGCGCGGCGGGCGCGGATGATCGCCGAGCCTGCGTGCTCGTGGACGCGGTGCGTCGGCGTGATCTCGATGTCGGTGAACCCGGCCGTGGTGAGCGCCGTGCGGAACTCGGCCTCGGTCAGCGCGCCGGCGATGCACCCGGTGTACGCCGCCATGTCCGCGCGGGTCGCCTCGTCCATGTCCTCGTCGGCGACGACGTCGGAGACGGCGAACCGCCCGCCGGGCCGCAGCACGCGCGCGGCTTCGTCGAGCACGCGCTGCTTGTCGCCGGCGAGGTTGATGACGCAGTTGGAGATCACGACGTCGACCGAGCCGTCGGCCAGCGGCATCTCCTCGAGGTAGCCCTTGACGAACTCGGCGTTCTCGACGCCGGCGGCTGCGGCGTTGGCCCGCGCGAGCTCGAGCATCTCGTCGGTCATGTCCAGGCCGATCGCGCGCCCGGTCGGGCCGACCCGGCGCGCGCTGATGAGCACGTCCGCGCCCGCGCCCGAGCCGAGATCCAGGACGGTCTCGCCCGCGTGCAGGTCGGCGACCGCGGTCGGCACGCCGCAGCCCAGCGACGCGCCCACGGCCTCGTCCGACGCGCCCTCGGTGTCGGCGCCCGCGTAGAGCGCCCCGCCGAAGACCTGGTTGGCGTCACCGTCGGTGAGGACGACCGGGCCGCAGCCGCAGCCGTCGTTGCGCTGCTCGGCGATCGCCCGCGCCGCGGCGGCGTACTTCTCGCGCACGGTCTCGCGGACGTCGGGCTCGGCGGCCTGACCGGCAGAGCAGCCGCAGGTGCCGCCCGCGGCGCTGGTGCCGCAGCATGCGTCCTTCGCGGACGGCTCGCAGCAGGACTCCTGCGCTGCGGGCGAGCAACACGAGGACGGGGTGGGGGAGGTCAGCTCAGCCATGCGTGCAGCTCCTGGAAGGCAGCGGGGTGGATCGAGTAGTAGGCCCACTTGTGGCGGCGCTCGATGTCGACGAGCCCGGCGTCGGCGAGCTTGCGCAGGTGGTGGGAGAGCAGAGACTGCTTGACGTCGAACAGCGCGATGAGCTCGCACTGGCAGACCGGCTCGGGGTTGCGCCGCAGTGTGTCGAGGATCCGCACGCGCAAGGGCTCGGCCAGCGCCTTGGCGACGACGGCGATGCGCTCGGCGTCGAGGTCCGGCGCGGGCCCGGCCGGCGGGGCGCAGCAGGCGGACGCGGCGGGGCCGGGGAGGGTCGGGGTGGAGGTCATATCAACGGGCATCGTTGTGATCTGCCGTGGACCGTATCGGGTCTGGCACGTCAGATCAAGGGATATCGATATGAACGTGGTCCATGCGCTTCGCTAGGGTCAGATCTGACAACAACCATTGTCAGGAGCTGGGTATGAAGACACGGGAGATCGCTCAGACGTCGCTCGTCGACGATTCCGGGGCACCGGTTCGGCTGGAAGAGACCTGGAGGGACCGGCCTGTCGCGCTGGTCCTGCTTCGGCATTTCGGATGCTCGTTCTGCCGCGAGCATGCCGCGGAGCTGCAGACGGACGTCGGGCGGATCCGTGAGGCGGGCGGCGACATCGTCGCAATAGGCATGGGGACGCCGGCGCATGCCGCGGACTTTCGCCGGAGCAGCGGCATCGAGTTTCAGTTGCTCGTCGCTCCAGACGCGTCGGTGCACCGTGCAGCGGGGCTCACTGGGGGCGACTGGATGAAGGTCCTCGGCCCGCGCGCATGGCCGAGCATCGTTCGCGCCACGCGCAAGGGCTACCGGGCGAAGCGGACCGGGGCGGACATGAGCCAGCTCGGCGGCACGTTCGTCATCGACACCGACGGCGCCGTCCTGTGGGAGCACCGGGCGCGGCACTCGGGCGACAACTCGTCGTCCGACGACATCCTGGCGGCGCTTCGGGCGCTGACGCCCGAAGGGGCGGGCTGAATCCTCGCTGCGTGCGCCGCAGGCCGTGCAAGCGGGAAGGCGTCCACATCCCGTCGCAGGCCAGCTAGCGTTCCGGCTATGTCGGCCTCACCGGAGGGAGTGCATCGCCAGCCGAATCCAGACGTCGGCTCGTCGGGCTCGGCGGAGGGCAGCCGATGGATGATGTGGCTGGCGGTTGCGGTGATCGTCTTGAACGTCCCGCTGGCGCTGTGGTTCTTCTTCATGCTCGCCGTCTTTGACTGCCACGGCGGGTACGAGTGCCCCTTCTAACACGCAGGTCGTCGCGTGCGGCGGCGACCCTCGTAGCGGCGGTGAGCTGGTCAGCGCTGATGCTGCTGGGCGTGATCCTCATCGGAGGAGGAGCGGGTGAGTGCGGCTCCGCTCGTGCTGAGTACGCGAAGTTCCGCTCGCCATTGCGTCTGTGGTGCGACGGACTGCCTGGTGCGGTCGACTGGCCGAGCACGCTCATCACCAGCTCCCTGCTGGTCATGTTCGTCGGCTCGCTCTTGGCCGTCTGGTTTCGTCGCAGCGCGATCGCCGTGGTGGCCCTTGTTGGTGCCTCCGCGACGCTGACGTACGGCCTCGTTGCTCCCGAGCGCGTTCTCGCTGACCGGTGCATCGAGAACGGAAGGCTGGTCTCCTGCCCGGCAGTCCGGTAGCGGTTCGCGACAACAGCAACAACAAGCCGGCGAGGGGACTCGAACCCCTGACCTACGCTTTACAAGAGCGTTGCTCTACCAACTGAGCTACACCGGCCGGACTCCTGAGCAGCGTAGCCCGCCAGCTCGCTCACTGGCAGCAGCTCGTAGGACCAGCCCGGGAGACTTCCCGGGCAGCGTTTCGTCGCGAATCGCCCCGATGCGCTCCGGCGCAGGCCATCCAGTTGCGGATCGAGGATCGCTTGCTCTCGCGCGCTCGATCAGATCAACGCGCTTCGCGTCCCGGACCTGCGCGAGATTCTGCGCCGCACCCGCCGTGCGTAGGCTGGTCGGCCACGATGGTCGATTGGCTCACGGTCGGCGGACTTATTCTCGACATCTCTGGCGCCGCGTTCCTCGCCAGCGGCGTCGCGTTCCCTTCGGCCGGGAAGATTGCTCACGAGGCACAGGATTCGGGCTCGGAACCGATGACCGCTATTCGCGTCGGCGCGGACCAGGCGGATACGCGCATTGGCGCGGGATTTCTGATCGCCGGGTTCTCGGCGCAGGCGCTTGGGGCTAGCTTCGAGACAACGCTTTGCTGGCCGTTCGCCGCGGCTTGTGTCGCGCTTGGGATGCTCGCGCTCGCCGTGAGACCCGGGGTTGTCCGGCGTCGTCGTCGGGCGATCTTTCGGGCCCGGTTGAGGGAACGGCGGACCCATGGTCCTGGTGCGGCGGCGCTTCACGTCGACGCCTGGCGCACGGTGTTGTACGTGCTGGGGGAGATACCCGACAAGGCTCACCACGACGTTGACCGTGAAGTCGGTGAGTGGCTCGGGCTCCCGGAAGACGAGATCGCTGCGTTGCTTCGTGACCGAGAGGAACACAACCGCATTGTGCGCGGCCTTTGACCGCGTGACACGCGGGCGACGTCGCCCGCGTGTCACGCACGCCCTGCAGACCTACACCCTCGTTCGCCGACGGGTGACGCCGCCGATGTCGAGCCCGAGCGCGGTCTGTCCAGGGATGACCGCGGGCGGCACGGTCGCGCCGCCCAGCTCCTCGGCAAGCGCGTCGAGCTGGTCACCGAGCGGCATCCGCCGGAAGCTGCTGTAGCGCAGCCGGTCGGGTCGCGCCTGCCCGGCGGGCGCGTCGGCCGGGTCGAACCCCAAGCGCGGCTCGAGCACCTGCACGGCCAGGCGCACGACGTCGCCGCGGCCGAGCTTCATCCGCCCGCCGTAGGCCCCGCAAACCTCGGTGGCTGCCGACAGGCTCTCGGCGAGCTGGTCCAGCCTCCGGCGCTCTGCGCTACTCGCGCGCACCGTGAACGTCGCCATCTGCGCACGCGCCATAAGCGTTCGACCTCGACGGCGGGCGCCGCAGCGCGGGCACGGCTCTACGCCAGCCTGCGCGGCGCTGTCGGCGTGGCGGTAGTTGTTGAACTTGCAGCCGGACGGCCGGCGGCCGTCGTAGTGGCGGCATTTCACGCGGTGCCGGCGCGGGCCGGAGGTGTCGCGAGCTGCCCGAAAACGCGCACGGGCATCAGGCGGCCTTTCGGGCGTCGCGGTCGTCCCAGGATCGGGCGACGGTGAGAGCGGCATCGGCGGCGCGGTACCAGCGGGCGGCGCCGAGAGCCTGCCGGCTCGGCTCGGCTCGGGCCGGGTCGGGTCGGGCTTCGCGGGCCGGTTCATGCTGCGGCTCCGGCGGCGTTGTGGGCGGCCAGCTCCTGTTCGTCGGTGGCGGTCCAGGCGCTGCGGATTCGTCGGTGGCGACGAGGCCGCGATCGTGGAGCTGCGTGAGGCTGGAGCGGATCGCGCGGTAGTGGTGGCCGGCGAACTCGGTCTGGATCGAGCTGAGCGGGACAGGCGCGCTCGATCGCGTCTCTCCCTCCTTCCCCATCCGGCCACGTCCCGGGCGGCAGCCAGAGCACGAGCGCAGCCGCCCAGGCCGGCGCCGCCGGGCGACGGCTCGCGTGCGTCTGCTGCTCTAGGTGCGCAAACTTCAGGACCCGAAAAAGGGGGCGCGGCGGTTCGTGTGCGCAGCGGGCGCCCTCCGCGCGCACGAGCCTGCCGACGCCCATGCGTCCTGCGGTGCGGCGCCAGGGCGCCACACGGCGATTGCGGCGCTCTGCGCGGGTCCCTCGCCGGCGGACGAAGAGTGACGTTTCGCCAACTGAGCTACACCGGCGAGCGACCGTCATGCTACGCCGCCCGCCCGGGGGCACCGAGCGGATGGACTTCTGTGGCGGCCGGGACGGCGCTTCCGCGGGAGCGTTGACGCGGAAACGCTCCCGCGGAAGCGCGGGGCGCCGTCGCGCTACGCCGCCCGGGCGACAGAACCCGTCAACGGCCGCAGCTCGATCGGCAGCCCGTCGGCGGGGTACGGCCCGGTCGCCATGTCGATGAACGGCTCGTAGGTCGCCGGCACCCGCAGTTCGAAGCGCAGCAGCAGCTGATGCAGGAGGGCCTTGACCTCCATGCCGCCGAAGTGCAGGCCGATGCATTTGTGTACGCCGCCGCCGAATGGCGCCCACGCGTACTTGTGGCGCTGGTCCTCGCGGCGCTCGGGGGAGAAGCGCTCGGGGTCGAACCGGTCGGGGTCGTGCCAGAACGGCTCCATGCGGTGGCTGGCGTACATGCCCAGCGCGACGATCGAGCCCTCCGGGACGAAATGGCCGTCGATCTCGGTGTCCTTCAGCGTCGCGCGCGAGCATCCCCACCGGCGGGTTCATGCGCAGCGTCTCCTTGAAGACCATGTCCATCACCGGCAGCGCGTCGAGGTCGTCGAAGTCCAGCGCCTCCTTGTCGAGCGCGAGGCATTCCTCTCGCACATGGTCCTGCCACTCGGGGTGCTTGGCCAGGAAGTAGCCCATCATCGCCAGCGTGATGGTGCTCGTGTCGTGCGCGGCCATCATCGTGAAGATCATGTGGTTGATGACGTCCTGGTCGCTGAACCGCGCCCCGTCTTCGCTCTCGGCGTGGCACAGGACGCTGAACAGGTCGTCCGTCTCGGCCGCGCGCTTGGCCGGCAGCTTGCGGCGGAAGTAGTCCTCCATCATGCGCCGGCTCTGCAGGCCGCGGTGCCAGCGTCCGCCCGGGACGTCCGCCCGCACCGGGGTGTTGCCGCCGAGCACGAGGTTGACGAACGCGCGGTTGACCGCGTCGGCCTCCGGGCCGAGGCGCTCGCCCATGAAGACCTCGGTCGCGATGTCGAGCGTGAGCTGCTTCGTCGCGGGGTACAGCTCGAAGCCCGGGCCGGTGCGCCACTCCGAGATGCCGCGCTCGATGACCGGGTTCATCATCCGCAGGTAGCTGACGAGCCGCTCGCGCTTGAAGGCGTGCTGGAGGATCCGGCGGTGGTGCAGGTGCTCGTCGAAGTCCATGAGCATCACGCCGCGCTCGAAGAACGGGCCGATGAACTCGTTCCAGCCGATCTCGCTGGAGAACGCCTTGTCACGGTTGGCGAGGACCGTCTCGATGCCGTCCGGCCCGTAGACGCTGACGATCGTGATGCCGATGATGTTGGCCCACGAGACCGTGCCGAAGCGCTCGAAGCCGCGGCGCGACACCGCGAGCGGGTCGCCCATCACGGTGAGCGAGTGGCCCAGGAGCGGGAGGCCGGGGTCGCCCATGATCGGCTTCAACCCGCTGCCCGGCGGCGGCTCGGCGAGGGCGCGCGCGGGCAGTGGCGGCATCCGCTCGAACACGGACGCGGCGGCGTGACGCGCGCGGAGGGACATGGGTGCGCTCATGGGTGGCTCGTCGTTCCTCGGGGTCGGGCATCTGGTACGGTACCGTGCAAGATGACGCGCCGCAACTACGCTGGACAGACGGGCAGCGAGCGCGTCGCGGCACGCCGCACCGCCCTGCTCGAGGCGGCGCTCGAACTCGTCGGCGAGTCCGGCTGGGACGGGCTGACCATCGAGGCGATGTGCCGGCAGGCCGGCCTGAACAAGCGCTACTTCTACGAGGCGTTCGGCAACCTCGACGCCGCGATGGCCGCGCTCATCGACGAGGTCGCCCGCGGCGTGCTTGACGCGTCGCTGGACGCCATGCCCGCCAGCGGCTCGCCCGCGGATATGACCACCGCCAGCGTGCGCGCGTTCGTGACCTACCTGACCGACGACCGGCGCCGGGCACGGGTGCTGCTCGAGGCACCGCCCCCGGGCGGCGCCGCGGCCGAGCGGCGCACCGCGGCGACGCGGCAGGGCGTGGCCCTCACCGCGGCACGCGGCCGCACCGTGTTTCAGGCAACCGACGTCGCCGGGTTCGAGCTGGCCGCGTCCATGGTCGTCGGCGGCACGAGCCAGGCGGTGCTCGACTGGCTCGACGGCCGGGTCGGCGGCACGCGCGAGGAGCTGATCGACGGCCTCGTCGCGATGTGGCTGGCGATCGGCGACCGGATGCGCTGAACCGCCGCCGGCGGAGCTACTCGGAGTCGGCCACCGCCACGCCCGCGGCGTGCTCGATGTTGCCGTGCCCGTTCGTGCTGACGACGTGCTCGTACGTCGGCACCTCGGGCTGCTCTGGCGCGTTGAAGCGCCGCTCGAGCTCACCGAGGACGACGCCGAACAGCAGGTGCCGCCACGTGGCCTGCGCGAACGCGCGCGGGTCGCCGGCGAGCTTCGGCAGCTCGTCGCGCGCGGGATGTGTACGGTCGGTGATCGCCACGAACGGCCAGCTGCCGAGGTGTTCGGCCATCGCGGCGGCGGGGCCGCGCGACCAGGACGGAAGCGGCATCCGCGGGGCGGCGTTTGCGTAGAGCGCGCCGAACGCCGCGCCGTTGGCCAGATGCATCGCCAGGCCGACGGCCGGCCACGCGCGCCCGCGCGTCACGTACTTGCCCAGCAGCTCGGTGTCGTCGTACGGCACCCCGAACACACGGCGGTCGAGCGGCTGCTGCGCCCACCAGACGGCGGCGGCAGCCGCCCCGGCGGCGCGCCGCGGGCGGTACGGGCAAGGGCAACGTCCATAACGAGACTGTAACGCCCGGCTCCTCCCGGCGTACGACCTGGCACATGGACCGCTCGAAGCTGCATGCCCGCGTCCGCGACCGCGGCGTGAACCCCCTCGTCTACTGGCCGATCCGCGCCGTCTTCTGGCCGTTCTTCATCGTGTACTTCCGCCTGCGGTGGAAGGGCTCGAAGCACATCCCGAAGCAGGGGCCGGTCATCATCGCCGCGAACCACCGGTCGTTCCTCGACCCGTTCGTCATCGGGGCGATCTCCCGCCGGCCGATGTACTTCGTCGCCAAGCGCGAGCTGTTCGAGGGACATCCGCTGCAGCGCTGGTTCCTGAACTCGCTCGGCGCGTTCCCGGTCGACCGCGGCAACGGCGACGGTGACGCGATGGGCAGCGCGAAGACGATCCTCGAGCGCGGCGAGCCGGTCGTCATCTTCCCCGAGGGCACGCGCGTCCGCCCGGGCGGCCTGGGCCGGCCGCGGCGCGGCGTCGGCCGCCTGGCGCTCGAGACCGGCGCGCCGGTCGTGCCGGTCGCGGTGATCGGCACCGAGAACATCCGCACCGGCATGAAGATCCGGCCCCATAAGGTGCGGATCCACTGCGGCGCCGCCATGAGCTTCCCGAAGACGGAGAACCCCACCGCCACGATGGCGGCGGCGGTCGTCGACCGCGTCTGGCCCTGCGTGCAGCTGCAGTGGGAGTACCTCGGCGGCGAGCCGCCCGTCCGCCGTGCCGCCATCATCGGCGCCGGCTCGTGGGGGACCGCGCTCGCTGTGGCGCTCGCGCGCGGCGGCGTCCGGGTGCAGCTCGGCGCGCGCACGGCCGAGCAGGCCGAGACCCTGTCCGCGCTGCGCGAGAACGAGCGCTACCTGCCGGGTGTCACGCTGCCCGAGTTCGTCGACGTGACTACGGCGTCGCAGCTCGATCTCGAGCAGGCCGACCTCGTCTGCCTCGCTGTGCCGTCCCGCGCGATCCCCGCCACGGTGGCCGCCCACGCGGACCGCATCCAGGCCGGCGCCGGCGTCCTGGTGCTGAGCAAGGGCCTCGTGCCGCCGCTCGGCACGCTGCCCAGCGCGTACGTCGCCGAGCGCGTCCGGGCCCGCGCGGTCGCGACCCTCGGCGGTCCCGCACTGGCTTCCGACGTGCTCGCCAACGGCGCGGCCGTGGTGCTCGCGTGCAGCGACCCCGCCTGCGGCGCGGTGCTGCGCGACACGCTGCGCGCCGCACGGTTGCAGGTCACGATCTCCACGGACGTCACCGGTGTCGAGCTGGCGGGCGTGGCGAAGAACGCCGCGGTGCTCGCGGCCGCCGCCAGCGTCGGTGCCGGGCCGAACGCCGCAGGCGCCGCGGCGGGCAAGGTCTTCGCCGAGGTCGACCGCTACGCGCGGGCGTGCGGCGCGCAGCCCGAGAGCTTCTCCGGCCTGGCCGGTGCCGGCGATCTCGTCGCCACGGTCGTGGCCGAGTCCAGCCGCAATCGCCGCGCCGGCGAGCTGCTCGCCAGCGGCGTGCCCGCGGCCGCGATCGAGCCGCGCCTGGGCCAGACCCCGGAGAGCCTGGACACCGTCGCGCTGCTGGCCGAAACGCTGGAGCGGTCCGGTGTGCACGCGCCCACGATCGCCGCGCTGGCCGATCTCGTCGGTGGGCGCATCGCCCCGGATCAGTGGGCGGCGGGTGTGACGTCCCCCGATCGTCCGACGGTCGCGGCGTAGGCGGCGGGCCGGAGTACGCTGCAATGCGTGGAGGCCGACGCCAAGCGCAAGCTCGACGAGGAGTTCTCGGCGCTCTACAAGGCGCACCTGCGGGACGTGTACTCGTACGCCTACTACCGGGTGGGCAATCACCACGACGCCGAGGACCTCACGGAGCAGACGTTCCTGCAAGCCTACCGGCACTTCGAGCGCGCGCAGCAGGAGTCCGACGGGCGGCCGCTGCGGCCATGGCTCATCCGGATCGCGCACAACCTCGCCGCGAACCTCTACCGCGATCGCTCACGCAAGCCGCAGACGCCGATCGACGACACGCAGCACCTGTCCGCGACCCACACCACGGAGGATCTCGTGGAGGGGCGCGACGAGCTGGCGCGGGTGCTCGAAGGCGTGAAGGAACTGCCGGACGACCGGCGCGAGGCGCTGATCATGCGCTTCGCGCTGGGCATGGACAACCGCGAGATCGCTCGCGCGATGGGCAAGACCGACGGCGCGACCAAGGTGCTCATCCACCGCGCCATCAAGCAGCTGCAGGAGGTGATGGAGCGTGAGCACGGGGGACGCCTTTGACGTCGAGGCGCTGCTGAGCCGGGCGTTCGCCCCGGTCGACCCGCCGGAGCGGCTGTCGCTGCGGCTGGAGACGACGCTGCAGACGCTGACCGACGCCGCCGTCGACGAGCTCGAGGGCTGGGAGCTGCGCGCGATGCGCGACCCGCGTAACTGGGTGCGCCCCGTTGTGGCCACCGCGGTCGGCGCGTCGGCCGGTACGGCGCTCGTCGTGCTGCGCGTGCGGGCCTCGCAGAAGAAGAAGCAGCAGAGCCGCAATCCCGCGGTCCAGGCGCGCAAGACCGCGGACGCCGTGGCGTCCGAAGCGCGCAAGCTGCTGCGCCGCTGAGCTGGCGCGCACGCTTCAGATTCGCTTGAGAAGCGGCTGCTAGCGTCGCCGTTCTCATGTCCGCCGTGGGCACCCAGACCTGTTACCGCCACCCGAACCGCGAGACCGCCGTCTCGTGCTCGTCGTGTGGGCGGCCGATCTGCCCGGACTGCATGACGCCGACCCCGGTCGGCATGCGGTGCCCGGAGTGCAGCAAGCAGCGCACCGAGGTGCGCACGGCGCGGAATCTGACGGCCGACCCGACGCTGACGTTCATCCTCATCGGGATCAACGTCATCGTGTTCCTCGCCGAGATGTTCGGCGGGACGGGGCTCGAGGGCAGCGGGCAGGTGTTCCGCGAGGGCGTGCTGTTCGGGCCGGCGGTCGCCGACGGCGAGGTCTACCGGATCATCACCGGCGGCTTCCTGCACGCGGGCATCCTGCACGTCGCGTTCAACATGTACATGCTCTTCTACCTCGGCTCGATGATGGAGCCGGCGATCGGCAAGCTCCGGTTCGGCGCGCTGTACTTCACGTCGCTGCTCGGCGGCTCGCTGGGTGTGTTGTTGCTCTCGCCGTTCGCCCCGACGGTCGGTGCCTCAGGCGCGGTGTTCGGGCTCATCGGTGCTGGCGTCGTGGCCGAGCGTTCCCAGGGGATCGGGATCATGCAGTCCGGGCTCGGCATGCTCCTGGTCATCAACCTGGTGATCACGTTCATCATTCCGAACATCTCGATCGGCGGGCACCTCGGCGGCCTGGCGTTCGGCGCCGCCGCGGGCTACCTCCTGCTCGTCTGGGCGCCGCGCCAGCGCGCGAAGCAGGCGGGGAACATCGCGCTCGGCGTCGTGATCGCGATGGGGGTCGCCGCTGCGGTCGGTTGCGTCTGGGCGGCGGACTACGCCGTGCAGAACGGCGCGCTGCTCTAGCACCCCGGGAGGGGCTGCCCGCGATCGCCTGATCACGCCCTCCTCGACGCGAAACCCACAACTATTGGGGATTTCGCGTCGAGGTTCCTCAGCTCACGTTGCCGTACACCTCGACCTCGCGGGCCACCGCGCCGGTCTCCGGCGCGGGCACGCGGTCGGGGTGCAGGATGTGGCCGAGCAGTTCGAGCCCGTCGACGAGCCGCGGCCCGGGGCGGGAGAAGTAGGCCGACCCGTCGACGACGACGATCCGCGGCACGCCGGTCTCGCGCAGCGCGTCGGCGTAGCGCATGGCCTCGTCCTCGGCGCGGTTGAGGTCGTAGCCGCACGGCATGCAGACGATGACGTCCGGGCTGGCGGCGGCCACGAGCTCCCACGTCGACTGTTCGGAATGCTCGCCGGCGAAGCCCAGCGCGTCGGTGCCGCCCGCCATCTCGATGAGCTGCGGCGTCCAGTGCCCGGCGATGAAGACGGGGTCGAACCACTCGATCGCGGCCACTCGCGGGCGCTCGGCGCCGCGGACCGCGAGGCGCACGGCGTCCACCCGGCCGGCCGCTCGGGCGATGAGATCGAGCGCCGCGTCCTTCGCCCCCGTGACCTGCGCGATCGTACGAACGTCCGCGAGCGTCTCGCCGTACGTCGTCGGGTCGAGCGACACCACGCGGGGGCACGTGTCCATCGTCTGGGCGAGCGCTTCGACGTCCTCGACGTCGACCGCGCACACCGGGCAGAGGCCCTGGGTGACGATGAGATCAGGCTCCAGCTCACGGACGGCGTCCTCGTCGAGCTCGTAGATCGGGTCGCCGCCCTGGGTCGCCGCGCGGACCGCCTCGTCGATCTCGCGGGCGCTGACCGGCTCCTCGCGATCGGCGAAGGGCAGCTTGTCGCGGGTGACCTTCGGCAATTCCTCGGCCGCGGTGGGATAGTCACATTCGTGTGTCACGCCCACGACCTGATCACCCAGTCCCAGGGCGAACAGGAGCTCGGTGGCGTGGGGCACGAGGCTGACGATCCGCATCCGAGCCAAGGAGACTAGATGGCACTGCTGCACGACGAGGCGATCGAGGTGCTGCTGGAAGGCACGCTCTGGCGCAAGGACGGGCGAACCGTGGTCCGCGACTTCGAGTTCGGGAACTTCACCGACGCCGTGGCGTTCGTCAACCGCGTCGCGATCGACGCCGACAAGGCCGATCACCATCCCGACATCCTCATCCACAACTACCGCAAGGTGCAGGTCCGGATCTGCACGCACACCGAGGGCGGGATCACGATGCGTGACATCGAGCTCGCCCGCGCCATAGACACGCTGGTCTGAGGACCACCCGCACTGCTACGGTGGGCGCGATCACCGCGTCCATGAACGACGATCAACCTCGAAGTCGCGGCTCCAGACGCCGCGCTAGCGCATGACCGCGTTCCTGCTCGTCGCGGTCTTCCTCCTCGTCCTCGCCAACGGGTTCTTCGTGGCGGCCGAGTTCGCCCTCGTGCGCTGCCGCAAGCAGCGCGTCGTCGCGCTGGTCGCTGAGCAGAAGCGCGGGGCGAAGCGGCTCCAGCACGAGCTGGAGCACATGAACGAGTACCTGTCGGCCTGCCAGTTCGGCATCACGCTCGCGTCGCTCGGCATCGGCTTCCTGGGCGAGCCGGCGATCGCGTCGATCCTCGAGCCGTGGCTCGGCGAGGTCGTCAGCCACGGCGCGTCGGTCATCATCGCGATCTCGATCGCGTACATCCTCGTGACCGCGCTGCACATCACCGTCGGCGAACAGGTGCCGAAGATCTACGCGATCATCAACGCCGAGGCCGTGGGCGTGCGGATCTCCCGTCCGCTGCACGGCTTCACCGTCGCGATGCGGCCGTTCATCTCGGCGCTGAACGCGGCGAGCAACGCGATGCTCCGCGGCGTCGGGATCCGGACCGAGGCCGGCTTCGAGGAGGGCTCCAGCCCGCAGGAGCTGCGCGCGCTCATCGCGTCGGCGCGCGCCGGCGGCCAACTCGACCCCGGTGAGGCCGGCATGCTCTCCGGCGTCTTTCATCTGCACGAGCAGGAGGCGCGGCAGGTCATGACGCCCATCCCGGCGGTCGTGACGGTGGACATCTCCGAGAACGTCGAGGACGCGCTGCGCCGCTGCGTCTCGTCCGGGCACACGCGCCTGGTCGTCATCGAGGACGAGGACAAGGACCGCGTGCGCGGGATCGTCCACGCGAACTCGCTCGCGAGCCTGCTCATGACCGACGGCCCGGCCGCGCCGATCGACAAGGTCGTGCGCGACGCGATGATCGTGCCCGAGACGAAGGCGCTCGACGATCTCCTCGCCGACCTGCAGCGCCAGCGCACCTCGATCGCCATCGTCGCCGACGAGTACGGTCGGGTGGCGGGCATCGTGACGGTCGAGGACATCGTCGAGGAGGTCGTCGGCGAGATCGAGGACGAGACCGATCCGGCCGGCGGGGAGATCCGCCGCTTGGCCAACGGCGACTGGTTCGTCCGGGGCCACGTCGCGGTCACCGACCTCGTCGATCACGGCCTGCACCTGCCCGTCGACACCGACGCGTACAACTCCGTCGGCGGGTTCGTCTTCGCTGAGCTCGGCCGCTTGCCGCGCCGCGGCGACACCGTGCTCGCCAACGGGTACTCGATTCGTGTGGAGTCGGTGCGCGAGAACCGCATCGAGGCGGTGCGCATCCGCGAGCGCGGCCCTTCGGCCGGCACCGGGGCGGCGGCGATGCCTGCGGGTCCCGGCTTCTAGCCGCCGTGACCCGACCTGCGGCGGCACGTACTCCGCCGCAGGCCGGTGTGGGTTTCGCGCGGTCGAACTGCGGCGCGGCGCGGTGTGCGGTGCACCGCCGAGGTGGCAGGCTCGGTGCGTGCGCGTCCCCGTCGTCATCGCAGCGCTCGCCCTCTCCCTCCTGGTTCCCACACAGGCCGGCGCCACGACGACGTTCGGCACCGACCTGAACCGCGCCCCCGACGACGGCATGGTCGATTGCACGACGCTGCCGCCCTGGGGTGTGCCGACCTTCGCGGACAGCTGCACCTGGTACAGCACCATCAGCGCCACCGAGAACCACATCGTCCCGGAGGGCATCGGCGTGATCACCCGGGCACGGGTGCGGGTGGGGAGGGTCACCGGTCCGATGCAGTTCGCGATCGGGCGGGCACAGGTCGATCGCAACAAGGAACCTGGCCAGGGGACGCTGTGCTGCGTCTGGCGTCCGGCCGGCCCCGAGTTCACTCCGGCGCCCAGCGCGGTCACGGAGGTCGTGCTCAACGAGCCCGTGCAGCGCGTCCGGGACTTCGCGAGCAACCAGGACCTGTTCGACAACCTCGGGCTGTCCGTGCTGCAAGCCGGCGTTCCGATTCCGGCCGCCCCTGCGGTGAGCCCGATCGGCAGCACCTCGACGGCGGGCGCCTGCTGGCCGGCGGTGCAGCGCGGCAACTCCTACTGCATGCCCGGCGGTCCCGGGAACTACGCGGTGCTGTTCAACGCGGACTGGGAGTACACCCCGACCGGAGCCGGCGGGGACGTGTCCGTCAACCTCGCCAGGGAGTTCGCCTGGGTGCGCAGGAACGAGGCCCGGGTGCGGCTCCTCTGTCAGCTCGCCCGAGAGTGCGCGGGACTCTTGCGTCTCCAGAACCGCAAGGCCCCGGGGGCGGCAGCGGCAGCCGCCGCCAGCGCGACGGTCACGTACGGCAGCGCGCGCTTCAAGATCGCGGCCGGGGCGACCAAGACGGTCGAGGTCAAGCTCGGAGCCTCGGGTCGCAAGCTGATGCGCCGGCGCCGGACCGTCACGGTCTGGGCCAACAGCACCACCGGGAGCGGTGCGTCGACGCGGGTCGTCAGCGCGAAGCTCAAGCTCAAGCGCTGACGCCCACCGGCGACGTGCACGCCCGGGAAACACGACGGGCCTGCATTCGCAGGCCCGTCGCAGCTTCACTGAGGGAGGAGGGTCGCGTCGCGTTTCCACACGTCGCAGGCGGAGCTTTTCGCGCGCTCCTCAATCCTCCCTAAACCCCAGGTGACGATCAGGTGAAATTCGTCCGAATGTCCAGAAACTGGGCCTAGTAGGACGCGTACAGCCCCGAGCCGGACTTGCGGCCGAGCTTGCCTTCGGCGAGCAGGTCGCGCAGCCGCTGCGGCACGTCGGCGCCGATCGCGTCGCCGATGGCCACCGACACGTCGATGCCGACGAGGTCGAGCAGCGCGAGCGGGCCCATCGGGTGGCCGGCACCGAGCTTCATGGCGGTGTCGATCGACTCGGACGGCAGGCCCGTCTCGTCCTGCAGCACGACGGCGCTGAACAGGTACGGGAACAGCAGGCGGTTGACGACGAAGCCCGGGACGTCCGGGATCTCCACCGGCTCCTTCTCGAGCGCGACGCACAGGTCCTTCGCACGGTCACGAACGCCCTGCGCGGCGGCCGCCGGGTAGATGAGCTCGACGAGCTTCATCCGCGGGACCGGGTTGAAGACGTGCAGGCCGACGAAGCGCTCGGCGGCGCCCGACGCGGCAGCGAGCTTTTCGACCGACAGCGACGAGGTGGTCGTGGCGACGACGACATCGGCGCCGGTCCGCGACGCGAGCTGCTCGAGCAGCGGCTCCTTCGCCGCGTACTCCTCGGCGATCGCCTCGACGACGAACGTCGCGCCGTCGACGAGCTCACCGAGGTCCTGGACCACGGTGACCGCGGACGGGTCGACACCCTCCATGCGGCTGATGAACTTGTCGATGGTCTTGCGCGCGCGCTCCGCGGACGCGTCCGAGCGCGCCCAGAGCTTCACGGGGCCGTTCGCCGCCGCGACGGCGGCCAGGCCGGCCGCGATCGTGCCGCTCCCGGCGATCGCGAGTGTTTCTGCCACGGTGTCTCCCTAGGTGGAACTGGCTGGTCAGACAGGTCGGCGAAGGGTAGGGAGCTGCGCCGATTCGTGTCAGCCCGTCCGGTAGACACTCCGGGTTCCGTACCCTTGCAAGGGATGCGAAGGGGAGTGGGGACGCTGGCGGCCGCGGTGATCGGGGCCGCGCTCTCGGCGGGCACGGCGGGGGGCGGCGACGACGGCGATGCCGGCGGACGGCTTCGCGGACACCGTCGGCGTGAACGTCCACGTCATGTACCTGGACACGGCCTACCAGGACCACGCGCGGACGATCGGCGCGCTGCGGTGGCTCGGCGTACGCCACGTGCGCGATCAGGTGCGCCGGCCCGTCCCGAGCAACACCGCGTGGTGGCGGGCCGAGCAGCGCAAGCGCTTCGCCGCGCTGCACCGCGCCGGCATGCGCCTGACGCTCATCGCGGGGGGACCGGCCGACGACTCCCTCGGGTCGCTCACCGACCGGTTGGGTGTGATCCGAGGCCTGCGCGGGGTCGTGGCGGTCGAGGGCCCGAACGAGTGGGACCTCAACGGCGGGGACGACTGGGCCCAGAACCTTCCGGTCATGCAGCGCGCGCTGTACGCCGCGACGAAGCGCGACCGCGTGCTGCGCGGGCGCCGCGTGCAGGTCGTGGGGCCGAGCCTGGGCCGTGAGGCCAACTACGCGGTGCTCGGCGACCTCAGCGGCGCGATGGATCTCGGCAACGTGCACGCGTACACCGGTGGACGGCAACCCGAGGAGCAGGAGCTGCCCGGCGCCTTCGTGCTCGCCGACGGCGGCCTCGACGTCGTCCGGCAGACGACGGGCCGCCGTCCGCTGCTGGTCACGGAGACCGGGTACCACGACGCGTTCGCGCAGTTCGGCCGCCAGCCGCCGACCGGGCAGGGACCCGCCGCGACGTACATGGTCCGCACGCTCCTGCAGCATGCCGCGCTGGGCGTCCGGCGCACTTTCGTCTACGAGTTGCTCGACCAGCACGCCGACCCGGCCGGTCTGAACCAGGAGGCGAACTTTGGCCTGTTCGACCACGAGTTCACGCCCAAGCCGGCCGCGACCGCGGTCCGCAATCTCCTGCGGCTCCTGCGCGACCGTGGCGACTCGCCGAACGGCGCGCGGCTCGACGTCACGCTGCGTGGTGGCGACGACACGCTGCGCTCGCTGGTGCTCGCCAAGTCAGGCGGCGCGTTCGTGGTCGCGCTCTGGCGCGCCGTGCCGGTCTGGGACCCGTGGGCGCGGACCGACCTGCTCGTCGCGCCGCAGACCGTCACGGTCGAGCTGCCGCGGAGCTTCGCGGTCGCTCGTGCGTACCGGCCGGTGGACGGCGTCACGCCGGTGCACGTCCTGACGAACACCGACCGGATCGACGTCCCGGTCGGCGGTGGGCCGGTGATCGTGGAGCTGTCCCCGACGGCCAGCGCGCCGACGAAGACCCGCGGCGCGCCGCGCCCGTTCGTCACCGCGCTCGGCCCGCTGCCGCTGCCGACCGGCGGCGCCTGGTAGCTGCGTCAGCTCTCGCGGCGGAAGCCGCGCGGCGCCGCGCGCGGCGGCATCGGGCTCGGCTCGATGCCCGGTGGCGGGTCCATGGCGTGAAAGCCCGTGGGTGACGTGTCGTTCGGGCCGTCGGGATGAAACAGCGCCGCGAGCAGCTGGATCTGGCCGCGGCCCACACCCAGCTCGAACTGGCCGCCGCCGTACGCCCCGATGCCGCGCTCGGCGAGCCAGTCGTAGGCGTCGAACAGCGCGCTGATCGCGCCGAAGCGTGACGGCTTGACGTTCACCGTCTTCGGCGGGAACGGCAGGGCCTCGACGTCGGCGATGCTGTGGATCGGCGCGTCCCACGTGATCCGGTCGCGGTGGGGGCGCAGGATCTCATCGGTCTCGTCGGTGAGCTTCGGATCCTCGATCCACGCGTCGGGGAAGTAGTCGACGACGCGCTGGTACAGCGCGGGATCGGCGGGGTTGTCGACGATCGTGCCGCTGTACTGCCCCTTGAGGTCGAGGCTGTCGACCGCACCGGTGGCCGCGAGGGCGGCGCAGAGTTCGTCGTCCCAGTCGGCGGTCGGGTCGAGCTTGAACCGCAGGTCGGGGTAGCGCGCCAGACGCCGGGTCACCGGCTCCAGCGACGCCGGGTCGCCGAGGCGCAATGAGACGACGTAGGTGATCGGCCTCGGCTCGAGGCCGAGGTGCGCGTGCAGGGAGGTGCCCGCCTGGCGCAGCGCGAGGTCGAGCGCCGCCGACTCGTACGCCCAGATGCGGTAGTTGCGGCTCGCCGGTGACTCGGGCTCTTGGCCGCCGAACAGGTCGAGGCCGCCCACGTGCTCGCTGAAGCTCGCCAGCGTCCAGGACCCGGCGAGGTCCGGCGGTCCCGCGGCCCACGCGGCTTCGTGCTCGTCGGCCTGGTAGACGACGTCCTCGCCGAGGCCTTCCTCGCCGCCACCGAGGAGATGGACGATTGTGCTCTTGCGCGTGAAGTCGCTCGAGACGTCCTGCTCGAGGCCCTCGAGCTCGACCCGGTCGATCTCCACCGGGAGGTCGGCGACCTGCTTCCAGGTGCTCATGGGCGGGTGGCCGCCTCTCCGGCTTCGAGCCGGGCGACGAGGTCGTCGAGCCGCAGCTCCTCCAGTCCGCGGCCGACGGCGTCGAGCTCGCCCGCGCAGTACTCGACGAGCGTGCGGCCCTCACGGACCAGGTCGAGCGTTTCGCGCAGCCCGGCCTGGCCGGAGTCGAGGCGCTCGATGATGGCGGCAAGCCGCGCGGTGGCGGTCTCGTACGTGCGTTCCGGCTGCTCCACGTCAGGCATCATCGCAGCGCGGGTCGATCGACTCGTCGGGTGCGGCGCCGACCTTGCCGTCGGCGAACCGCAGCGAGAGCGCGCCCGCGCCACGTGCCTGCTCCGCGCTCGTCACGAGGCCGCCGTCGCGGTCCTCGACGAGGGCGAATCCGCGCGCCAGCGTGCGCTCGGGGTCGTGCGCGGCGAGCGCTGAGGCGAGGTGTTCGAGCTCGCGCGCGCGGCGTTGCCGATCGGCGCCCGCGGCGGCCCGGGCGCGCCGGTCGAGTGCGCGGGCGGCGGCTGCGCCGGCGCCCATCTCCCGCGCGACGCGGCGCCGCCCTGCAGCGCGCAGCTCGCGCAGCGACTGGTGCAGCGACGCACGGTGGCGGGCCACGTGCTCGGCCGGCGCACGGGACAAGCGGACGAGTTCCCGCGCCCGGTCCACGACGGCGCGGTGGCCGTGGCGCTGCAGTCGCACGGCCACACCGGCCATGCGGGCGCGGGCCTCGCCGACGTGCACCGGGACGGCCTGCTCGGCCGCATGGGTCGGCGTCGAGCACGCGCATGCCGCGACGTCGTCGATGAGGGTGCGGTCGGTGTGATGGCCGACCGACGCGATGACCGGCACCCGCAGCAGCGCGACCGTCCGGCACAGCGTCTCGTCGCTGAACGCCAGCAGGTCGGTGACCGAGCCGCCGCCGCGCGCGACGATGATCACGTCGACCGCGCCGGACGCCGCGAGGTCGGTGAGCGCGCGGGTGATGGCGGGCGCGGCGTGGCGGTCCTGCACGGGGGCGAAGGCCCACACGAGGCGCCCGGCCCAGCCACGCCGGTGCAGCCCGGCGAGGATGTCGTCGCGCGCCTTGCCGCCCTCGCCGGTGACGACGCCGATGGTGCCCGGCAGCGCCCGGCGCGCGAGCGTCTTCTGCGGGGTGAGCAGCCCTTCGGCGTCGAGGACCCGGCGCAGCCGGTCGATCCGCGCGAGCAGATCGCCCTCGCCGGGCGATGCGCAGCTCGGCGACGGCGAAGCTGAACGACGGCGAGCTCGTCGCGGTGCCCGGGTAGTAGTCGGTGCCGCCGCCCACCACCACTTGCGCGCCGTCCACCAGCGCGCCGGGCGGCAGCCGCAGCGCGTCGAGATCGCTGTTCCACATCGAACACGGCACGGCGCCGCGCTCGTCGCGCAGCTCGAAGTACGTCTTCGCGCGGCTGCGCCCGAGATTCACGACCTCCCCGACGAGTTGCACCCGCGCGAACTCCCGGAGCCGGTCGCGCAGCTTCGCGGCGTACTCGCCGACGGCGTACGGACCCGGCAGCGTGGAGCCCGGGATCGCGTCAGGTCGCGCTCCCGGATCGGCCATGGTCAGGCGCGCGGGTCCTGCACGGACCGCAGCGGGGGCAGCCCCTCCTCACCGAGGTGGCCGCGGACCTCGCCGCTGAGGCCGAGCTCGGTGAGGCGTGCGATCTCGCGTTCGCCCTCGACGCGCGCGGGGTCGCCGGCCGGCAGGCCGTCGATGAGCCGCTGGATGCGGTTGCGCAGCTGCAGCGCGAAGTGCGGGGTCGATGCGCCCATCAGCTGGCGGACGTCCTCGACGGTGACGCGGTGGTCGGGCTGGTGGCGCTCGGGAGTCTCGGCTTCGCTCATGGCGTGGTGCTCGTGGTCGGCGGGGTGGTGGAGAGCTGCGTCTGGGTCTGCGTCTGCGTTGGTGTCTGCGCGGGCGCCGTGGTGGTCGGCGTGGTGCTGGTCGTGGTGGGCGTCGTCGCGGTCGTCGACTGCTGCCCGTTCTCGTTGCGCTGCACAGGCGCGATCTCGAGCAGCGCGTCGATCTCGCCCTGCGCGGTCACCGAGATCGCACCGTCGTCACCGGCGATCCAGCCGTGATTGTAGACCCCGCGGACGGGGTCATCCTCGTAGCCGGGCTGGATGTCGAGGAGGTACTCGCGCACCGGTGCGGAGAGCCGCCCGGGGCCGTCGAGCAGGACCAGCGGGCCGTAGGTGCCGGCGCTGGAGAGGGGCGACGCCGCGGCCGCCGCGAGCGGCGTGTCGCTGCGGGCGAACACCAGGCCGTGGCCGGGGTCGGTCACGCCCCAGCCGAAGTCGCCGTCGGAGAAGCGGGCGAACGCGATCGCGTTGCGCACGGGATCGGGGCCGTCGACGCGCTCGACGTCGCCGAGGTCCTTCAGGGTGGACTCCACCTGCGCGCTCACCGCCGACTCGGGGCCGAGGATGAAGATCTGCGGGTTGCGCCGCGTGCGGAGCGCCGTGGTCGTCGGCGCCGGGACGGCGTTGCGTCCCGTGAACAGGATCGGGTCACCCGACTTCGCGGCCCACGCCGCGGCGGGCATCGCGAACGCCGGGTCGTCGGCGCTGACGATGAGCACCCGGCGCGATGGGGTCCCGCGCGTGGAGGTGAGGAAGCTGTCGATCGCGGCGGCGGTGGCGGCTGCGCCGGACGCGGTGATGTCGGTGGGGCGCAGCCCCTCGGGACGCGGCGTGGTGCCGACGCGGATGATCTGCGCGCCGCGGGCGTCCTCGGCTCCCGCAGGCGCCAGCGCCTTGAGGGCGTCGGCGGTGACGGTGGGAAGCTCGTCGGGGCCGGTGAGCAGCATCGGCGCGCTCAGAGGAGGGCCCATGAGCGCGCTCGCGGCCAGCGCGGTGCGCCAGTCGCGCTGGTCGACGAGGGCGACGGCGCTCGGCCGGTTCTCACGCGAGGTCGACGGGAACACCGCGAGCGCGGCGTCGGCCGCGAGCGACGCGGGGTCGGGGCCGGGCAGCCTCGTCGTGTTCTTCGTGGCGGCTGACGGGATCGTCGTGCCGGCGGGCGTGTCCGCTTCCTTCTCGGGCGTGTCCGGCGCCTCGACCTCGGTGGGCTCGATCAGGCGTGACTCGTCGTCCTCGCCGCGACCGCACGCGGTGAGCGCGAGGGCGGCGCAGCACGCGAGGAGCAGGGCGATGACGCGGCGGGACACGGCCGGGGACCATAACCGGGCGCCCCGGCGGGACCTGCAGGGTCCCGATTTGTGTGGCGTCCATCACATACTTTCTGGAGGTCGGCGGGTCACCGGTTTCGTGGGGGGGATCCCGACCTCGGGGGTCACCACTTCGCCAGAACCGCTGCACTTGCACGCAGAAAGCGAGTGCCAACGCGCCAACGACGCGTTTCGGGGTATGGAATGACCCCGCATCTGGCGAAGACAGGAGCCATAACTGCACCGCAACCGTCATTGCGGTTGTGTATGGTGCCGCCATCAACGCCGAGTCCTGTGCAGGAGGCATAGGACCGGGGGACCCAAGTAGTTGGGGCGAACCCAGGACTGCTGTCCTGAGAGCGCAGGCTCTTTCCGCGCTAGCCCGTCAGCTAACCCCGGAGGCTTTCGAAAGAGGACGTTGTTCGTGCGGGCATTCGCCCCCCTGACGATCATCATGACGCTGTGCGCCGGGCTGCTGCTCGTGCCCTCCGCGTCGTTTGCTGCGAAGAAGAAGAAGTCCCCCACGGCCGTGCAGGCCACCGGCGGTGCCGGCTTCGGTGAGGAGAACCCTCACCTGCGCCAGGCGGGCCCCGGTGACGTCGCGACGCTCCAGGACAACGGCCTCGCGGTCGCTCCGGAGAACGCGCCCGACGAGGTCAAGGCTGCCATCTGGGCCGCCAACGAGATCGTCGGCAAGCCGTACATCTACGGCGGTGGGCATCGCTCCTTCAAGTCGCGCGGGTACGACTGCTCCGGCACCGTCTCGTACGCGCTGAACGGCGGCGACCTGCTCGACAGCCCGCTGGATTCGTCGTCCTTCATGAAGTGGGGCGAGGCCGGCGAGGGCGAGTGGATCACCGTGTACACCAACCCGGGTCACGCCTTCGTCGTGATCGCCGGGCTGCGCCTCGACACGAGCGCGGCCGGCGATCCGAGTGGCGCCAAGGGCCCGCGCTGGCGTCCGGCGCTTCGCAGCACCAAGGGCTTCAAGGCCCGTCACCCCGAAGGCTTCTAGCCCGAACTGAACCATCCGGCGCTCACGATGCGTAGGGTCGCGTCGTGGGCGTGCAGTGGTCAGACGCGGCGGACGGGCCCATCGGCGGTGATCTCACCGCCGTGCTCGCGTACGCGACGCCCGCGGGCGGGGCGGTCCTCACGCCGATCGCACCGATCGGCCTGCGCGACCGCGACGCCGGCCGGCTGACGTTCACGACCTCGCTGGGGTTCGGTCGCAAGCTCGACCGGATCAGGTCGAACCCCGCGATCGCGCTGGCCTACCACGACCGCGCGCACGGCTTCGGCGCGAGCAGCGCGTACGTGCTCGTCCAGGGCCGCGCGACCATCGTCGAACGGCCGGACCGCGAGTACCTCGAGACCGTGGTCGGTCCCGCCGCCGCTCGGTTCCTGGGCGCTCCACGCCGAGGACCCTTCTGGGACCGGTGGCTGGCGGCCTACTACGCCGACCGCGTCCCGGTGCACGTCGACATCGAGCGGGTCGTGACCTGGCCGGATCTGCGCTGCGCCGGCGACCCCGTCGTCGACGGCGAACCGCTGCCTGCCGGTCCTCCCGCATCCCAGGCGCCCCCGAAGAAGGGCGCCGTCCCGCGCGTCGACGTCGCGAAGGGCGCGCGCCGTCTGCGGGGCATGTCCGACCTGCTGCTGGGCTATCCGGGCGCCGACGGGCGCCCGTGGGTCGTGCCCGTCGGCCTGCGCGCTGACGACCCACGCGGATACGAGCTGAGCGCCGCGCCCGGCCTCCTGCACCCGGGTGCTCGCCGCGCGGGCCTGGTCGGGCATCGGTACAACGCGCAGCTCGTCGGCCTGGCGATGCGTCAGCACACCGGCTGGCTCGAGGTCGCCGACGACGGGTCCGCCCGCTACGCGCCGCACACCGATGCCGGGTTCGCCGCACCCGCGAACAAGACGCTGCTGCTGCTCACCAACGGCTTTCTCGCCCGGCGCGGCCTGAAGCAGGCGCAGCGTGCGCGGGCCGCCGAGGCCGCCACGTAGACTCCGGGGGAGAGTCCACCACGACGTCCCAGGAGGGTGCATGGCCGGCATGTCCGGGCGCATGTCCACCGTCATCAAGGCAAAGATCTCGAAGCTGCTGGACAAGGCCGAGGATCCCGCCGAGACGCTGGACTACAGCTATCAGAAGCAGCTCGAGTCGCTCCAGCAGGTCAAGAAGGGCATCGCCGATGTCGTGACCGCGAAGAAACGCCTGCAGATGCAGCAGGAGAAGCTGCAGCAGTCCGTCGTCAAGCTCGACACGCAGGCGCGCCAGGCCCTCAGCTCGGGCAACGAGGAGCTTGCCCGCATGGCGCTCGAGCGCAAGCAGCTCGCGCAGACCGAGCTGCAGTCGCTCGACCAGCAGGTTGCCGAGCTGGCCAACCAGCAGGAGAAGCTGACCGACTCCGAGAAGAAGCTGCGCGCCAAGATCGAGGCGTTCCGCAGCAAGAAGGAAGTCATCAAGGCGCAGTACTCCGCCGCCGAGGCACAGGTCCGGATCAGCGAGGCCGCCACGGGCGTCGGCGAGCAGATGGCCGACGTCGGCCTGGCGATGCAGCGCGCGGTCGACAAGACCGAGGACATGAAGGCGCGCGCGTCGGCCGTCGAGGAGCTGGAGGCCGCCGGCACGTTCGAGGACCTCACGCAGCTGGGCAGCGGCGAGGACGACATCGACAAGCAGCTGCGCGAGCTGACGTCCGCCAGCGCGGTCGACGACGAGCTGGCCAAGATGCGCGCCGAGCTCGGCACCGGCGGCGGCGACGCTGCCCAGCTCGAGTCCGGCGAGGAGGGCAAGGCGTGATCGTTCGCATCATGACCGAGGGTCAGTACAAGCTGGACGACGCCGCCCTCGCGAAGGTCAACGAGTACGACAACGCCTGCGTCGCCGCCGTGGAGGCCGGCGACGAGGACGGTTTCCACGAGCACTTCGAGGCGCTCCTGCACCTCATCCGCACCGAGGGAACCGAGCTCGCCGACGACGATCTGCACGGCAGCGACGTCCTCATCCCGCCGGGCGACACGACGTTCGCCGAGGCGGCGGGCGAGTTCACCGGCGAGGGGCTCATCCCCGACTGATCGACGCGACGAGGCGGGCGGCGCGCCGCGCGCCGCCCCTCGCCGCGACCCGGTCCGCGCGCCGCAGCTGGGCGCGTCGGGCCTGGAGCAACTCAAGCGCGCCGGCCGACCGCTGGAACGGGTCGGCCGCGTGCCAGTCGCCGCGCACCGCGATCGCCGCCACGGGCGTGTCGCCGGTCAGCGCGATGAGGTGGTCGCCCGCACCGGGCGGGGACTGGCTGTCGAGGACCGCGAGTCGATGCAGCGCGGCGCGGTCGGCAGCACGGGCCGGGCGCAGCTCGAGGGTGTCGGTGAGGGGGGCGGTGCGAGGGCATGACGGTGCTCCTTGGGTCGTTGGTCCCCCGGTCAACCACGCCCTCGTAGGGCGGTTATGGCTGTGTCACGGAGTCGACACAAGGACAACGCGCGGCGCGCCCGGCGCGTGAGGTTGAGACGCGCAAGGTTCCGAGATAACGTGCCTCACATGTGGCGCCGCGCTCTCGGGTCCCTCACACTGCTGCTCGTCGGCCTCGCGCTGCTGGCGCCCGGTGCCGGGAACGCCCAGGACGAGGACACGAAGCGGCGCGACATCGACCTCGTCCTGCGCGTGAAGGGGATGGACACCCGCGGGAACGCGAAGTACCAGTTCGACGAATTCCGGGCGAGCGGCTCCCCGTTCGGCGCGTCCGACGTCACGACGTGGACGAAGCGCTCGGAGCGCGACTCGGACATCAAGCACCCGCGCTTCGACCTCGAGAACGACGAGGGATGGATCAAGGGATCGCTGCGCGTCGAGCGGCGCTACCTGAAGACGACCAAGACCTCGCAGAAGGTCGAGTACGACGGCGAGGGCGCCATCGAAGACGGCGGGCCTGCGCGCAGCAAGTACGGCGGCGCCAAGGGCGTCATCGAGAGCTTCACCGGGGTCATCACCTGCCGATCCTCCGGCCGCTGCACCGGCACGCTGCGGATGCGCGGCTGGGTGCGCTACTAGATCGGGATGCCCCAGAGCGGGAACCACCGCTCCAGCTCGGGCTCGACCGGGAGTTCGGTGCCCAGGATCGCCTTGATCTGCATCTCTCGCTGCGAGTCACGCTGGTTCTGCCCGGCGGGCACGAACGGATACCAGGCCCCGCGCTTGACGTTGTAGATGAGGTAGAGCGGTCGGCCGCGGCCGTCGACGAAGGCGAAGACGGCACACAGCACGCGGTCGCCGTAGCCGCCGACCTGCAGCGCGTCGTTCACGGCGTTGATCCCGACGACGAGGTCCTCGACGTCCGGGTCGCTGAAGACCATCCAGCGGTAGTCGAAGCTGTCCTCGGTCGTGGTGAGCGACGTGCCAGTCTCTTCACCGGTTCCGCGGACGAGCGCCTCCATCTCCTGCGCGATCTGATCGAAGTCCGCGTTGTCGATCGGCTGGAAGACGATGGCGGCCTTGCCGGCCGTGGTGATCTGGTGGCCGGTTTCGAGCGTGACGTACGCGGTCGTCAGCGCGAACAGCCGGTCGGGGGCGGGCCCGACCATCTTCTTGCGGCCCAGCAGTCCGTCGAGAAAGCCCATGGTCGCAGTCTACGAGGCCGCACGGCCCGGTACTTGGCGTTACCATCGGCTCGTCCACGTGCGTGGGGGGAGCGTGGCAGGGGCGTGCGAAGGGGGGCGCACGGCCGTGGGAGCGTGGTCTGCGGTGCCGCGGCGTAGCGCGGCACCGCCTCCGCGCTGCGCTACCGCGCGCCCTGCAGCTGCGTCTCGAGCTCCTGCAGCGCCGCGATCCGCTTCTCCATCGGCGGGTGCGTGCTGAAGATGTTCATCAGCGACCCCTTCACCGACGCGGGCACGATGTAGAAGGCGTTCATCTCGGTGTGGGCGCGCAGGTCGCTCTGCGGGATGCGCTCCATCGTGCGGCTGATCTTCATGAGCGCCGACGCCAGCGCGCTCGGGCGGCCCGTGAGCTGCGCGGCGCCGCGGTCGGCGGCGAACTCGCGCTGGCGCGACAGGGCCTGCATGAGGAAGAACGAGATGACGTACACGGCGAGCGACGCGAGGATGAGGAAGAAGATGCCGGGGCTGTCGTCGTCATCGCCGCTCCCGCCGAAGAAGAACCCGAACTGCAGGATGAGCGCGGCGATCGAGGCGAAGAACGACGCGATGGTCATGACCGCCACGTCGCGATGCATGACATGCGCGAGCTCGTGGGCCATGACGCCCTCGAGCTCGGCCGGCTCGAGGCGCTGCATGATCCCGGTGGTGGCGACGACGGTCGCGGACTTCTGCGAGCGGCCCATCGCGAACGCGTTCGGCATCTCGGTCTGGATCACGCCGATCTTCGGCTTGGGCAGGTCGGCCTGGATGCAGAGCCGCTCGATCATCGCGTGCAGCTCGGGGGGCCTGCTCGGGGCTGACCTCGCGCACGCCCATCGCGGCCAGCGCGATCTTGTCGCTCGTGAAGAGCTGGAAGAAGAACAGCGCACCCGCGATCACCGCGATCGTGATGCCGTTGGCGCCGCTCGCGAACAGGACCGCCATGAACGCCACGTACAGCGCGCCCAGCAGGAAGATCGTGAGCAGCATGCGCGCCCGCAGCGTCGGCGGGGCCTTGAGCTGGACCTTCGATCGTGTGGCCATGCGCGGGATCATAGGCGCCGGGGATTAACCGAATCTGAAGGACGCACGACATCGATGACCGGTGTTGCGCCATCTGCAAGGACCGTTGCTTCATTCGGGTTTGCAGGCGGTCCTCGTACAATCCATGGCCGCAATGCGCGTACGCCTGCTCATCGCGTGCGCGGTCGTTCCGCTCGTCATCTGGGGGGTCCTGCCTCTGGTCTCCGGCGCCGCGCCGAACCAGGCGCGGATCGCTGAGCTCGACAAGAAGATCGATCGCGCGCGCTCTAAGGTCGGAAAGAAGAAGGGTGCCGAGAAGGCCCTGTCTGTCGACATCCAGTCCTACTCCCAGCGCATCGTGCGCCTGCAGGGCAAGATCGACGTGCTCGCCAATCGGCAGGCCACGCTGCAGGCCGACCTCGACGCCAAGCAGGCCGAGCTCGAGCGTCTGCGCGGGGAGTTGCGCGACGAGCGCGCCCGGCTGACCCGGCTGAAGGCGCGCCTGAAGGTCTCCCGGCGGTCGCTGGAGAGCCGCTTGGTGGAGATGTACAAGGCGACGGAGCCCGACGTCATCACCGTGGTGCTGAACTCCGACGGCTTCGCCGACCTGCTCGAGCGCACCGAGTTCATCCGCCGCATCTCCGCGCAGGATCGGAAGGTCGTGCGCCTCGTCCAGGACGCGAAGGCCGACGCCGTGAAGACCGAGGCGAAGCTCGACCGGCTCGAGCGCCGCCAGCAGAAGGTCACCGAGGCGGTCTTCGCGCGGCGCGAGGAGGTCCGCCAGATCAAGGACGAGCTCGTCGGCACGCGTGTGGGCTACGACAAGACGAAGGCGGGCAAACAGGCTGCGCTCATCAAGGTCCGCTCGGACCGACGGGCCATCGAGGAGGACCTCGAGGCGATGGAGCGCGAGCAGTCGAAGATCAAGGCGACGCTGCTGGGCGCCCAGACCGCGAACGCCGGCTCACTGCCCGCCGGCTCGGTCAAGCGCGGGTCCGGCTCACTCATCTGGCCGGTGAACGCCCCGGTCAGCTCCGGCTTCGGGCCCCGCAGCGGGTGCGGCGTGTGCAGCAGCAACCACATGGGCATCGACCTGCCGGTCCCAGAGGGCACGCCCCTGCGCGCCGCCGACGGGGGCAAGGTCGTGCTCGCCGGCTGGACGGGCGGCTACGGCAACTACACCTGCATCCAGCACACCAGCTCGATGTCGACGTGCTACGCGCACCAGTCGCGCTACGGCACGAAGGTCGGCGCGAGCGTCCGCCAGGGCCAGGTCATCGGCTACAGCGGCAACACCGGCAACTCGACGGGCCCGCATCTGCACTTCGAGGTGCGGATCAACGGGACCCCGGTCGACCCGCTCGGCTACCTGTAGGCACCATCACGTAGCGTCTCGGGCCGCATGCTTCCCGAGATCGGTCCCATCAAGACGTTCGGCCTGATGTTCGGCCTGGCGTTCGTCGTCTGCGGCGCGCTCGTCGCGCGGCGGCTGCGCGAGCTGGGCAAGCCGGTCGACTGGGCGTACGAGATGATCTTCGCCGCGCTGGTCGGCGGCCTGGTCGGGGCGCGGCTCTACTGGATCGTCGCCAACTGGGACCAGGCGTCCGACGATCTGCTGGGCACCATCTTCAGCGGGTCCGGGCTCACGTGGTTCGGCGGGGCCGCGGGCGGTGCGCTCGCGGTGATCCTGTGGGCGCGCTGGCGCGGCTGGCTGGGCCTGCAGTTGCTCGACACCGCAGCGCCCGCGCTGGCCGTCGGCTACGCGATCGGCCGGATCGGCTGCCAGCTGTCGGGCGACGGCGACTACGGCGAGCCGACCGATCTGCCCTGGGCCATGGCCTATCCGGACGGGGTCATCCCGACCGACGAGGAGGTCCACCCGACCCCGATCTACGAGACGCTGGCGATGGGCCTCGCGGCGCTGCTGCTGTGGCGGCTGCGTGACGCGCTGCGCCCGGGCGCGCTGTTCGCGCTCTACCTCGTGATCGCGGGGATCGAGCGCTTCCTCGTCGAGTTCGTCCGGCGCAACGACGCGGTGCTCCTCGGCCTGACCGAGGCGCAGCTCACGGCGGGCGCGATGCTCGTCGGCGGGGCGGTCTGGCTCGCGATCCTGGCTGGGAAGCCGGGCGGGCTGCGCGCCGCGTCAGCGTGACCCGGTGAGGCCGTCGATCGGCGCCCGGCGCAGGCCGGGCCCGCGCTCGCCCGGCCGGACCAGCGCGACCACGACGTAGGCGACGCACGCAGCCAGCGCGATCGCAGGGCCGGCGGCGACGTCGAGGCTGCGCGAGACCTCCAGCCCGACGACGGCGCACCCGGCGCCCAGCGCGGCGGCGAGGCGCAGCTGGGTGCCCAGCCGGTCGCTGGCTCGGATCGCCGCAGCGGCGGGGGCGAGCAGCAGCGCGACGAGCAGCAGGCTGCCGAGGCCCTGGGCGGCGGCCGCGATCGTGATCGCCAGGACGACGAGCAGCGCGATCCCGACGCGGCCGGGCTTCGTGCCGAGCGATGGCGCGGCCTGCGGGTCGAACGCCGCCAGCCGCAGGGACCGGCCGCCGAGCGCGAGTGCCACGAGCACGGCGCCGCACAGCAGCGCGGCCACGGCGATGTCCCCGGCGGTCGCGCCGAGCGGGTCGCCGAAGAGGATCTCCGCCAGGCGGGCGGGAACATCGGGGCGCAGCGCGAGGACGACGCCGAGCCCGAAGAGCGCCGTCACCACGACCGCGACGGCGGTGTCACCGCCCACGCGGGCATCGCGCGCGGCGACCGCGACGAGCACCGCGGCCAGGACGATCCCGCCGACGGCACCGAGCAGCAGCGGCGCACCCGCCAGCGAGGCGACGACCAGGCCGGGCAGCATCGCGTGCGACAGCGACTCGGCGGCGAACGCGCGGCGCTCGTGCAGCACCCACACGCCGAGCGGTCCGCAGGCCAGGCCGAGGATGACGACCTCGAGCAGCGCGCGGCGCAGGAGCGGGTCGGTGACGAGCTCGGTCATCCGTGCTGGTCGTGCTCGTGATCGTGGTGGTGGCACTGCACGGCGATCGCGGCGCCCTCGCCGAGCGTCACGATCTCGGAGCCGTACGTGCGCTCCAGCGCCGCGGCGTCGAGCGCGGCACCGGGGCCGAAGAACGTCTGCTCGCCGTGGACGCCCAGGACACGGTCGAACCCGCGCCCCTGCTCGATGTCGTGGGTGCAGATGAGCAGCGCGTGTCCCTGGGCGCGGAGCTGGCCGAGCAGGCCGAGGATGGTGGCCTCGCTCGCCCGGTCGACCCCGCTGAAGGGCTCGTCGAGCAGCAGGATCGGCGCGTCCTGCACGAGCGCGCGGGCGATGAGCACCCGCTGGCGCTGTCCGCCGGAGAGCGTGCCGAACCGGTCCTTCGCTCGCTCACGCAGCCCGACCCGATCGAGGGCCTGCAGGGCGCGGTCGTGCTCGGCACGGCCGAGGCGCTTCCACCACGGCGTGCGGCGGTAGGCGCCCATGAGCGCGACGTCCAGCGCGCTGACGGGGAAGTCCAGCCGCGCCTGCTCGGTCTGCGGGACGTACGCGATCTCGCCGTGGACGTCCACGCGCCCCTCGAACGGCGGCAGCTCACCGAGCAGCGCGCGCATGAGGGTCGTCTTGCCGCCGCCGTTGGGTCCGAGCACCGCGACGATCTGCCCGGCGTTCGCGGCGAACGTCACTCCGCGCAGCGCGGGTTCCCCCGGGGCGTACCCGGTGCTGAGGCCGACCGCCTCGATGAGCACCTCGCTCATGGCACCGGCACCGGTCGGCGGGCGGCGGCGGCCTGTCCGAGGGCGACGACGCCGAAGATCACACCGCTGAGGAGCGCGAGGACGGGGCCGGGCGGCAGGTCGAGCTCGTAGGCGAACCACAAGGCGACGACGCCCTCGGTCGCGCCGAGCAGCACCGAGCCGGCGAGGAGCTGGGGCACCGAGCGCGCGACGAGCCGCACGGTGGCGGCGGGCACGACGAGCAGCGTCGCGGCGAGCAGCGCGCCGACGGCCGGGAGCATCGCGACGACGGCGACCGCCAGCCCGGCGAGCAGCGCCCAGTCCCCGCGCGCGCGAGACACGCCGAGCGTGCGGGCGGTCTGCGGCTCGAAGCCTGTCGCCAGCCAGGTGCGGCCCAGGGCGAGGGTGAGGACGAGCGCGCCGGCGGCGACGGCCGCGGCGAGCCAGAGGTCGGCGTCGTCGAGGCCGAGGAGCGTGCCGAACAGCAGCTGGTCGACGCCGGTCCCGGCGGGATACACGTCGCTGGCCAGCAGCGCACCGAGCGCGAGCGCGGCGACCACGAGCAGCCCGGTCGCGCCGTCGGGCCCGAGGCGCGGATCCCGGATCAGCCGGGTCAGGCCTGCGGTGAAGAGCAGCGCCGACCCGAGCGCGGCCAGCGGCGCGGCGATGCCCCAGGGGGCGGCGACGACGAGGCCGGGGAAGGTCGCCGTGCCGACCGCGTGGCTGAAGAACGCCAGGCGGCGCAGGACGACCCACGCGCCGAGCAGCCCACCGGCGACGGAGAGCAGCAGCACGGCGACGAGCGCGCGCTGCATGAACGGGAGATCGAAGGCCTCGAGCACGGCCGCAACAGCCTAGCGATGGTGCGAACGGTTCTCAGAACGAATCTGAACGGGGTTCACCGATTCCGTGCGTATGCTGCTCGCCTGCTGACCATTATGTGACGTTCCAGGGGTCCCGAGTTTCGATGCGAGTTCGATCTGCAGTTCGTGCCATCGCGGCCGTCGTCGTGCCGCTGGCCCTGTGCGCCCCGGCCGGAGCCGCGGTCCAGACCAGCGACGTCGATGGCTACGTCACCGCCACCGCGCTCGACGACGGCGCGATCCTCACGACGAGAGGCGGCTCTCCCATCAGCGAGCTCGCGCCGCTGCTGCTCACCAAGCCGGCCGGTTCGCCTGTCCTCTCCACGCTCGACCTCACCGCCGAGAGGGACGCGTCGCCCTTCATCTGGCCGCGGCCCGGCGGCGGTGCCACCGTCGTCTTCCAGGGTTGGGACGACGAGCGCTTCGTCACGCTGTGGAACCGCACTCCGGCCGGGGGGCTCGGGCCGGCGGACATCCGCCTCCTCGACGGGACGACGGTCTCGGGCGCCCGCTTCCCCAGCTACACCGGCTTCGAGGTGGTCTCATCCACCCCCGCCGGCGACGAGCTCGCCCGGGTCAACGACTTCCTGGATCCCGGCAGCGATCCCGAGATCCTGCTCCTGCGCCGCGCGGGTGAGCAGACGTGGCGCCAGATCCCGGCGCCCAGCTCGTTCGAGTCTCTGCCCGGCGGGAGCCAGTTGACCACCGACGGCCGGATCGTCGCGGTCGGGCTCACCGGCCCGTACAGCGATGTCGTCATCCGCGCTGAGATCTTCGCCGATGGCGCGTGGTCGCATGCCCACGAGATCACGCAGCTCGACGTCTTTCAGCCCCGCAGCCTGTACGTCGGCGACGCGATCGACACGGAGTCCGGGCCGGACGGCACGGTGGTGGTCGCATGGTCGGGTGTCCGGGACGACACGCGCCTCATCGAGGCCGCCGCGCTCGCCCGCGGCGCGACGAGGTTCTCCGCGCCGAGCTTGATCACCGACGCGCGCGACCGCACCGAGCTGCGCCTCGTCGTCGGCGACGGCGGCGAGACGGTCCTCGACATCGAGACGCGGATCGCGCGCGGTGCGGTGCGCGACGTGATCGCCACCGGCCCGCACGCCGGGCCGTACGTCCTCCGTGAGGGCGCCTCCGTGTCCAACGCCAACGCGCGCGGCGACGTGCTGCTCTCGCTGCGGGGGGAGAGCGAGCCCCGCCTGGTGACGCGCGCCGCCCCGGGCGCGCCATCGACCGAGACGGCGTTCCCGCAGGAAGCGCAGGCCTCGTACTTGGCTCCGAAGGCGCCGACGCTGACGTGGCTGGCCTCCAGCGGCGATCGTCACAGCGTCGTGCGGGGCGGACCGCAGGGAGTGACCTCGACGACACTCGTGCGGTGCGGTGCCATCGACGCCGGCCAGGTCGTCGGCGCCGGCGACCGCGTGGCCGTGCTCACCTCCGGCGCTGGCCGCGGTGAGGTGGCCTACCCGGCCGGTCCGGCCGGGGCGTGGCGCGTGGTGTCGGTGCCCGCCGGGGACAGCAACCGCCTGAGCCTCGCGCCGACCGGCGACATGCTCGCGATCGCCGGGTCGTACGCGCCGGACGGCCCTGCGCGACTGACCGCGCTGACCGGTGCGGTGAGCGACGGCGCGCCCGCCCCGGTCGCCTCCGGGGGATCGTGCGTCACTCCCCGGCCGTTCGACCTGCACGCGTCGACGACACCCGCGGGCGACGTGCGCGTGCTGGCGCGGTGTGGTCAGGCCGGAGGGTGCCGCGGCACGCTCGTCGCTCAGCTGCCGGGCACGTTCGGGCTGCCCGTCGCACAGCGCGGATTCCGGATCGCGGACGGCGGCGAGTTCGAGACGACGCTGCGCCTGCCCGGGTTCGTCCGTGCGCGCGTGGCGCGGGGCGCGCGGGTCAAGGTCACGGCGCTCGGCCCGACGGGGCGCGTCCTGGGAAGCGCGGTGGCTTCCTCCTGAGGCAGGCGCTACGCGACGAGCCGTGCGGCCAGCCACCGCACGGCCTCGCCGCGCAGCTCCGGGTCGTGCTGGATCGAGCCGTGGTCGCCCCCGGGAACCCGGATGAACCGGCTGGCCGGCGAGGCCGCGTGCAGCGCGTCGGAGTGCTCGATGCCGACCCGGTCGTCGCCGGTGGCGTGCATGAGCAGCAGGGCGTCGCCGAGCCGGGTGGCCGCCGCTTCGAGGTCCGCGGTGGCGAGCAGCGGCTCGAGGGACGCGGCGTCCACCGGGAAGCCGAACCGTCTCTCGCGCAGTCCGCGGAGCAGCAGCGCACCGGGTGCCGGGCAGATCGCCACGACCGCGCGCGCGTCGACCGCCGCCGCGGACGTCAGCGCCAGGAACCCGCCCATGCTCGAGCCGCGCAGCCCGATCGGGCCGGCAGGAAGGAGCGCCGCCATCGCGGCGACGTCGTCGACGGCCCGCGCGTCGAGCATTCCCGGGGACGCGCCATGCCCGCGCTGGTCGTAGACCACTGCGGCGAGGCCGGCGGCCCGGCATTCGCGGCCCCAGTCGTAGTGGTTCTCCTTGCGCGAGTCGGCGCCGTGGATGACGACGACGCCGCCGCGGGGGGTGCCGGACGGGGAGAACAGGGCGTAGTGCAGGCCGTCGCGAACGCCCTCCTCATCGGGCGGCGCGACGTCGTCACGGGTCAGCGAGGGCGACACCCCGCCATACTCCCCGCACGATGGCCACCGCGCAACGCCTCTCCGCCGCCTGGCCGGCCGACAGCCGGCTGATCGACGACCGCCGCCTCGAGATCGGCGGGGTCGACGCCCTTGCGCTTGCGCGCGAGTTCGGCACCCCTGCGTACGTCGTCGCCGAGGACGACCTGCGGTCCCGCGCGCGGCAGTACCTGTCCGCGTTTCGCACCCACGCGCCCGACGCGGAGATCCACTTCGCCAGCAAGGCGAACCCGTGCACCGCGGTGCTCCGCGTGTTCGCCGAGGAGGGCCTGGGCGTCGACGTCGCCTCGGGCGGGGAGCTGCACGTCGCGCTGAAGGCGGGGTTCGAACCGGCGAAGATCATCCTGCACGGCAACGCGAAGTCCGAGGCCGAGCTGCGCACGGCGATCGACGCGGGCGTGGGCTACATCGTCATCGACAACTTCGCCGACCTCGAGCGGGTCATCGCGCTCGCCGGGGACCGGGTCCAGCCCGTCCTGCTGCGCGTCACGCCCGACGTGCGCGGCGAGACGCACGACAAGATCTCCACCGGCCAGGCCGACTCGAAGTTCGGCCTCTCACTCCGTGATGCGTCGGCCGCGATCGAGCGCGCCGCCGCGGCGCCGAACCTCCGCCTCGACGGGCTGCACCTGCACATCGGGTCGCAGTTGCTCGAGCTCGGCCCGTGGCGCGACGCGGTCGAGGCGATCGCCCCGCTCGGCGACTTCCCCGTCGTGAACCTCGGCGGCGGGCTCGGCGTGGCGTACACCGACGCGGAGGACCCGCCGAGCATCGAGGTCTACGCCGCCGCGAAGGTGGCTGCGGCGCGCGAGCTGCTGGGCGATCACGTGCGGATCATCGACGAGCCGGGCCGGTCGCTCGTGGCGAACGCGGGCGTCACCCTGTACACCGTCGAATCCGTGAAACGCAACGTCTCGACGTGGGTCGGCGTGGACGGCGGCATGAGCGACAACCTGCGCCCCATGCTGTACGGCGCGCGCTACGAAGCGGAGATCGCCGACCGCTTCGGCGGGACGACGCCCAGCAGGATCACGGGCAAGCACTGCGAATCCGGCGACGTGATCGTCGCTGAGGCCCAGCTCGACGAGCCGAAGCCCGGTGACGTCGTCGTCACGCCCGCCACCGGCGCGTACGGCTACGCCATGAGTAACAACTACAACGGCATTCCGCGCCCGCCTGTCGTCTTCGTCAAGGACGGGGACGCGCGGGTCGTGGTGCGCCGGGAGACCTTCGAGGACCTGACGAGCCGTGACATCGACTGAGCCCTTCCGCATCGGCCTGCTGGGCCACGGCACCGTCGGCGGCGCGTTCGCCGAGCTGCTCGACGCGCGCGCTGACGAGATCGAGGCGCGAACGGGCCGCCGCCCTGAGCTCTCCGGCGTGCTCACGCGCAGCCGGGGGAGACTTTGACGAGATCCTCGAGAACTCCGACCTCATCGTCGAGGTCATGGGCGGCCTCGAGCCGGCGCGCGAGTACGTGCTGCGCGCGCTGAACGCCGGGTGCCACGTCGTCACCGCGAACAAGCAGCTGCTGGCCGAGCACGGCGAGGAGCTGTGGGCCGCGGCGCGCGAGCACGGCGTGCGCCTGCGCTTCGAGGCAGCGGTCGCGGGCGTGGTGCCGGTGATCCGCGTGATGCAGGAGTCGCTGGCGGGCGCGTACATCGAGCGCCTGCACGGCATCGTCAACGGCACCACGAACTTCATCCTGTCCGAGATGGCCCGCACCGGCGAGCCGTATGCCGCCGCGCTCGCCGACGCGCAGCGCCTGGGCTACGCCGAGGCGGACCCCACCGACGACGTCACCGGGAAGGACGCCGCCGCGAAGATGGCGATCCTCGCGCGCCTGGCGTTCGGCACCCCCGTCTCGCTCGACCAGGTCGTCTACGAGGGCATCGAGCAGATCACCAGCGACGATCTCGCGTTCGCGCGCGAGCTCGGGCTCGGGCTGAAGCTCCTCGGGACGGCCGAGCGTGTCGACGGCGGGATCAGCGTCCGCGTGCATCCCGCGTTCCTCTACGCGGGGCACCCGCTCGCGAGCGTCTCGGGCCCGTACAACGCGGTCACCATCGAGTCGCCGGCGATCACGGAGATCACGCTGTCGGGACCCGGCGCCGGAGGTCCACAGACCGCCAGCGCGGTGCTCGGCGACGTCGTGAGCGCGATGGTCCCGCCGGCCCCGACGCCCGAGCCGACGAGCGCGCTGCCGATCATCAGCGACGTCGAATCGGCGTTCTACCTGCACCTCGAAGTCGACGACGAGCCGGGCGTGCTCGCGCAGGTCGCGCAGATCCTGGGCCTGCAGGGCGTCTCCATCAAGTCCGTGGTCCAGGAGGGCATGGGGGAGAAGGCGCGTCTCGTCATGGTGGTGCACCCGGTGCTGGAGTCTCGGTTCGCCGCCGCCACGAAGCTCATCGAGGGCCTGGACTTCATCCGGGCCGCGCCGCGCGCGATCCGCGTGCTCGAAGAGCAATTCGTCTGATGCGCCTTCCTACTACGATGCCCCGGCTGTGAGCGATCTCCAGGCCATCCTCGCGCGGCTCGACGCCATCGAGCAGCGCCTCGCCACCGTCGAGCGCAAGGTCCTCGACCCGCTCCCGGCGGGGACAGCTGGCCCGATCTCGATCGACGGGCAGCCCGCGGGCGTCGGCGGGGACGTCTCGGCCGAGGTGCGCGGCATGGCGCAGAACGGCCAGCTCATCCAGGCGATCAAGCTGCATCGCGAGCAGACCGGTCTCGGCCTCGCCGAGGCCAAGGCCGTCGTCGAGCGGTACGCGCGCTAGGTCCGCTGCGATGCCCGGTCTCATGGAGCGCTACGCCGAGCGCCTTCCCTTCGCCGCCGACGACCCGGTGGTCACCCTCGGCGAGGGCTCCACGCCGCTCGTCCACGCGCCGCACCTCTCCGAGATGGTCGGCGCCGAGGTCCACCTCAAGCTCGAGGGCCTGAACCCGACCGGCTCGTTCAAGGACCGGGGCATGACCTGCGCGGTCAGCGCGGCGGTGCGCGAGGGCGCGAAGGCCGTCATCTGCGCGTCGACGGGGAACACCGCGGCGAGCGCCGCGGCGTACAGCGCGAAGGCCGGCCTCACGGGCGCGGTCATCGTCCCGGAGGGCAAGATCGCGACGGGCAAGCTCGCCCAGGCGCTCATGCACGGGGCGAAGGTCATCGCGCTGCGCGGCAACTTCGACGAGGCGCTGCGGCTGGTGCGCGAGCTGTGCGACAAGCACCCGATCGCGCTGGTCAACAGCGTCAACGAGTTCCGTCTGCAGGGGCAGAAGACCGCGGCGTTCGAGGTCCTCGAGGACCTCGGCGGCGAGCTCGACGCGCTCTGCATCCCTGTCGGCAACGCGGGCAACGTGACCGCGTACGCCAAGGGCTTCACCGAGGCCGGCCACCTGCCGCGCCTCTTCGGCTTCCAGGCCGCCGGCGCCGCGCCGCTCGTCAACGGCGCCGTGGTGGAGAAGCCCGAGACCGTCGCGAGCGCCATCCGCATCGGCAACCCGGCGCGGTGGGAGGAGGCCATGGCGGCCTTCACCTCCTCACGCGGGATGGTGCGCGCGGTGACCGACGACGAGATCCTCGCCGCGTACCGCCTGCTGGCCGGCCGCGAGGGCGTGTTCTGCGAGCCCGCGAGTGCGGCGTCCGTCGCCGGGCTGCTGAAGTACGGCGCCGACGGCGCCGAGCGGGTCGCCTGCGTCCTGACCGGCCACGGCCTAAAGGACCCGCAGACCGCGCTCGAGCAGGCCGGGGCCGTCGTGCCGTGCGAGCCGGATCTCGCAGCGGTCGAAGAGGCCGTGCTCGGCGGCTGAGCTCGGCTCGCATGGTCCGCCGCCGCCTCGTCCGGGTCCCCGCCTCCTCGGCCAACCTCGGCCCCGGCTTCGACGCGTTCGCGTGCGCGCTGGCCCTGCACACGGAGATCGAGGTCGTCGAGACCGGCACGTTCTCCGTGCAGACGGATCTGGAGATCGCGCGTGACCGCCGCAACCTGGCCGTCCGCGGATTCGCGCGGCTGCACCCGCCCGATAACTTCGAGTTCCGCATCCGCTCGGACATCCCGCTGTCGGGCGGCCTGGGCACGAGCGCCGCCGCGTACGTTGCGGGTCTGCTCGCCGCGGACAGCATGTTCGAACTGGACGCCGACCTGCTCGCCCTCGCCACCGAACTCGAGGGCCATCCCGACAACGTCGCCGCGGCGTTGCAGGGCGGTTTCGTGATCTGCGCCGACGGCTCCACCGCTCGGTTCGACCCACCGCACGAGCTCGAGGCCGTGCTCGTCATTCCGCACCAGGCGGTCCGCACGCGCGAGGCCCGCGCCGCGCTGCCCGCCGAGGTCCCGATGGCCGACGCGGCGTTCAACGTCGCCCACGGCGCGCTGCTCACGCTCGGTCTGGCGCAGGGTGATCTCGACCTCGTCGCCCGCGGGCTGGTCGACCGTCTGCACCAGCCCTACCGCGCCCACCTGTACCCCCGCTCGGCGGAGCTGCTTGAGGAGGCGGCCGACCTGGGCGCGCTCGGGGCCACGATCAGCGGCGCCGGGCCCACCGTGCTCGTGTGGTGCCACTACGAAGCGACGGGCGGGCTCGTGAACGCTCTGCGCGAGCGCGCGGAGGGCTGGGCCGAGGTCGTGCGGGCCCCGTTCGAGCCCCAGGGTGCGGACGTCATCGGCCTCTAGCGCGCCGAACGGCAGATCGAGGTCGCTATATCGCGACGTGGATCTGCCGCTCACCGCACCACGGTGACCAGCGCGCCCGCCGGGATGTTCTTCGCCAGCCAGCGCACGTCGGTGTTGCGGCTGCGCACACAGCCCAGGCTCACGGCCTGGCCGATGACCGACTCGTCCGGCGTGCCGTGGATCGCGACCTGCGCGCCGCCGGCCCACGTCGCCGGCAGGTTCGTCTGCCGGGAGGTCAGCGCGACCGCGCAGCACCCGTACGGTCCGGCGCCGGTCGGGAAGAGGAGGGTGTCGGTGACCGCGCTGCGGCCCAGCGGCGTCTCGGTCCCCGGGGCGCCGACGGCGACCCTGAACCCCCGCACCTCGGCCGCGCCGCGTCGCACGATCAACTCGCGCTTGCTCAGGTCGATCCGCAGCAGGTAGGGCTGGCGCTCCAGCGTCGCGCTGGCGGCCGGGATCCACCCGACCTTGCGGTTCGGCGTGAGCTCGTTGAGCACCCCGTACCAGCCGTCGCGCCGGTGGATGATGGCCAGCGACGTGCGCGACCCGAACTTCGTTCGCGTGCCGATCGTGCCGAGCACCCGGCCGCCCGGGGAGGCCCGCAGCCACACCGAGCGGCGCAGCTTCGCCGAGAACTGGCCGGCCCGCAGCGGGGGAGGGCGCACCTCCTCGGGCGCCGCGCGCTCGGGTTCGGCCTCGGCGGCCTGCTGCGGGGTCGGTGCGACATCCTCGCCGCCGCCGCATCCCGCGAGCACCGTCGCGGCGAGCAGGCCGGCCGCGACCGCCCGGCGCACTAGGCCGGCTGGGCCTCGTCGAGCAGCGGCTGGAGTCGCTTGCGCGCCGCGGGGAGCTTCAGGCGCTTGAGCAGCTCGTCGGCGAGCCGCACGTAGTCCGCGCCCAGGTCAGGGCGGTGATCGATGATCGAGACCGCGCGCTCGGCGGACTCCGCGTAGGCGATCGAGGATCGGATCGTCGTGGTGAAGAGCTTGTCCCCGACGTGCTCGGAGAGCGACTGGTACGCCTCGCGGGAGTGCACCGTGCGCATGTCGGCGATGTTGAAGACGACGCCCAGCCACTCGAGATCCGGGTTCAGGCTGTCGGCGGCGAGGTCGATGACCTCCTTCGCCTGCTCGACGCCCTGCAGCGCGAAGTACTGCGCCTCGGCGCTCAGCAGCGCGTAGTCGGCGGCGACCAGCGCGTTGACCGTCAGCAGGCCGAGATTCGGCGGGCAGTCCAGGAGGATGAGGTCGTACTGGTCGCGCACCGGCTTCAGCGCCCGGCGCAACGTGAGCTCGCGGCCCATCTTGCCGGCGAGCTGCAGCTCGGTCTCGGCGAGCGTGAGGTTCGCGGGGACGATGCCGCCATGGATCGCCTTGGGCAGCTTGGCCTTGCCCATGAGGACGTCGCTGATCGTCGGATCGGCCTCCGGCGGGACGTCGAAGTAGTCCGAGAGGTTGCCCTGCGGGTCGAGATCGACCGCGAGGACGTTCAGGCCGGCCCTGGTGAAGACATCGGCCAGCGTACGGACCGTGGTGGTCTTCCCGGTCCCGCCCTTCTGTGAGAGAACTGCGATGGTGGCGCCCACGAGCGCCGCACTATACGGACCGGCCCGGCTCGCGCAACAGCGCCCGAGCCGGACCTCCGACGTTCGGCTCAGCCGGTGGCGCCCAGCGGCGACCCGGATGTCGACGGCGAGGCGACCTCATCGGTCGTCACCCGCACGAAGTGCAGGCGGTACCGGCCGACGACGATCTCGTCGCCGTCGTGCAGTTCCTGCCACTCGACCCGCTCGCCGTTGACGAACACGCCGTTCAGGCTGCGGTCATCCAGCACGCGGACACCGTCGGCCTGACGGACGATGAGCGCATGCCGCCGCGAGACGGTCGGGTCGTCGAACCGGACGTCCGCCGCGAGGCTCCGCCCGACACGCGTCCACTCGCGCGACAGCGAGACGACGCGCCGGCCGCCGAGCTCCTGGAACACGAGGTACTCGCCGGGCTCGGTGATCTCCGCACGGGTCTCACCGACCCACGCTGCAGGATCGTCAGCCTGGGCCTGCGGCTCCGGCTCGCGATCGAACCGCTGGGTGCCGAACAGCGAGGCCCGCGTGAAGTCCGCGCCGCCGCAGCTCGGGCACTCGGGGAGGGCGTCCGCGGCCGCCAGCGTGACCGTGAACCCGCACTCCTCGCAACGGAACGAGCCAGTCCCGGCAAGCGTTCCTGACGTGAGTGAATCCATCTCAAGCTCCCTTGTGCAGGCATACAGGGGGGTTGCATGCCAGCTCTCACCCGCTTGTGACAAAGATAACGACCGTCTGGGGTGTCGGCAAGTACAACATTCGTCTTACCCGGTCGCTCTCTCGCCTATCCGTCTTCCATGGTCCGCCGTTCGCTAAAGACCGCCTAAGCGGCGTCGACGAATGAAGGAGTTTCGGTTGTCCGACCGAAACGAGACGGCGATGCAGCGCCCCACCGAGACCATCGACGAGCGCGATCTTGAGCGCGAACTGCTCCGCAAGGGGGTGGGCGCCCTGCGGGCCACCACCCGGCAGTGTGCGGACTGCGGCAGGACTCCGCTCGTCGGCGAGCACGTCCACACGTTCCCCCGCGGTGAACTCGTCTGCGAGCTGTGCCGGCCGTTGCGCCGCACGTCGCCCGTCGAGTCGGAGATCGTGCGCCACAGCGAACGCGGGCTCACCGTCCGCGTCACGCAGCGCGCGGCCTGACGATCCGCGCCCAGGACCTCTAGGCTTCCGGGCGTGGACCCGGTCAGCGTCAGCACGCACATCTCCAAGCCGCGGGACGAGCTGTTCGCCTACCTGGCGGACATCGCCAACCATCCCGAGTTCTGCGACCACTTCCTGCAGGACTGGCACCTCACGCGCGAAGAGACCACCGGGGAAGGCGCGGGCGCCCGCTTCCGCATGAAGCGCCGGTTCGACCGGTTCGCCTACGGCGACCTCACGTTCAGCGCCGTCGAGGCGCCGTGGCGCATCGTCGCGCGCGGGCGCAGCGGCAAGTTCGGCCGCGTGCGGCACGTCGTCGTCTGGGAACTGCACCCCGACGGGGGCGGCACGAAGGTCGAGGTGTCGTTCGAGTGGCTGCCCGCCAACCCGGCGGACCGCGTCGCCCAGCTCGGCAAGCGCCGGTGGGCCCGACGGGGCTGGGGCCGCGCGCTGCGCCGGCTGCGCGCCATCCACGAGACGGGCCGCGAGCGCGGTCAGCGCGCGACCATCTCGGGCGGGCCGCGCAAGCCGGCGACCGGGCTGGCCAGCGGGCGAATCGGCGTCTGAATCACTAAACTGCCGCGCCGCAATGATCCAGCCCCTCCGCTCCCTCATCCTCGCCACGGTCGCAGTGGCCGCCCTCTTCGCCGCAGGCTGCGGCAACAAGGAGGATGTCGTCCTCGAAGGCAAGACCGAGGGCATCTATCTCGACGTCGGTGAGCTGAAGTACCAGGTGCAGATTTCGCGCCAGCTCAACCCGCAGGACACCGAGGATCGGGAGTACCTCACGGCGATCCCGCCGCTCGAGCGTCGCCTCAAGCCGGACGAGACCTGGTTCGGCGTCTTCCTCCGCGTTCAGAACGACACCGAGGACACCCACCCGCTCGCCACGCGGTTCGAGATCGAGGACACGCAGGGCACGATCTTCCGCCCGGTGCCGCTGCCGGTCGTCAACGGCTACGCGTACCGGGCCGTCGCGCCGCTCGAGCCGAAGGAGGTGCTGCCGGCGCCGAACAGCACGGCGGGCTTCGGCTCCACCGGCGGCGCGCTGCTGCTCTTCAAGCTGAAGGTCGACACGCTGGCGCTCCGCCCGCTCGTCCTCAGCATCACGCCCCCTGACGGCGGCGAGAAGGGCCACGTCGACCTCGACGTGTGACCTCGGGCGCGTCGATCACCGTCTGACGCGCCGCGGCCCTCGGGTCACGTGCGTCCGCACGCTTCCTCGGACCGCGCCACGTCAGACGGCGCCGACGCACCCGATCTCACACGTCGACCGAGACCTGTAGGGCGCGCGGCGACGCCGGCGCGAGCATCGGAAGCTGCACTTCGACGTCCAGTCCGCCACCCGCACGGGCGCGGACGGACAGCGTGCCGTCGTGTGCCTGCACGACGGCATCGACGATGGACAGGCCGAGCCCGTACCCGGGGCGCTCGCGCGCTGCGGCCCGGCGAAACGGCTGCAGCAGGTCGGCCGCCGCGGCGGCGACCACAGGGCCGTCGTTGGTGATCCGCAGGCCGACGGCGGCATCCCCGGCCTGCTCGCAGACGATGTCGACGCGGCCGTTTGGACGGTTGTGGACGACCGCGTTCTCCACCAGGTTGTGGACCAGGTGGCGAAGCAGGACCTCGTCGCCGTGGACGACGACGTCGTCGTCGAGCCCCCACGCGGTCATCGTGACCTCGGCGTCGGCAGCTCGGAGCGCCAGGTCGCCAAGCACGTCCGCCGTCAGCGGTCCCAGCGGGACCCGGCCACGACGGTCGATGTCGGCGGCCCCGGTCGCGAGCGCCAACAGGCGTTCGACCAGCGCTTCACTCCGTGCGACGCTCCGCCGCAGCATCGCCACCATCTCGGCGACCGCCTCGGGGTCGTCATACCCGCCGTCCTCGGCCGTGACGTCGAGCGCGGTGCGCATGACCGCCAGCGGGGTGCGCAGCTCATGCGACGCGTGCGCGACGAACCGGCGCTGCCCCTCGAACGCCCGGTCGAGCTTGCCGAGCATGGCGTCGAACGTGTCGGCCAGCTCCTTGAGTTCGTCGTCAGGGCCCTCGAGCGCGATCCGTTCCTGCAGGTTCTCCTGGGAGACACGGCGCGCGCTCTCGGTGATGCGGCTGACCGGTGCCAGCGCCCTGCCGGCGAGCCACCACCCCATGGCCAGCGACGCGATCGTGCTCAGGAGGAGCGCTGCGGCGAACGCGATCAGGACGTTGCGCACCCCGGTTGCGGTGCGTTCCTCGAGCGAGTCGACGAGCACCTTGATGCGAACGCGCTCGTCCTCCGGCACCGGACGCTCGAACGTTCCGGGTGCGAAGGCCCCGGGTTCGAGGTCGGAGGGGGCGGGCAGCCGGGCGGCCTGATCCGCGGTGAGGGGGGGGACGTCACCCGCACGGCGCGGGGGCCGAGTTCGTGACGGACGACCACGTAGCTCACGCCGAGCAGGACTGCGCCGAACAGGAAGAAGACCGACGCGTACCAGAGCGCCAATCGCAGGCGGACGCTGCGACGGTGGAGCCGCGGTCTCATCCGCGCATCCTGTACCCGGCCCCGATGACGGTCTCGACCGGGTCGGGGTCGCCGAGCTTGCGCCGGAGCCGCATGACGGTCACGCGCACCGTGTTCGTGAATGGATCGGCGTTCTCGTCCCAGACACGTCGCAGCAGCTCTTCGCTGGAGAGCACCGCGCCGTCATCGCGCATCAGCTCGCGCAGGACGCCGAACTCCTTGGCGTTGAGGTCGATCTCGCGGTCGTCGCGGCGCACGCGCATGCGCTGCTCGTCGAGCTCGAGGCCACCGCTGCGCAGGGTCGGGGGACGGAGCGGCCCGCTGCGTCGACCCAACGCCTCGACGCGTGCAGCCAGCTCCGCGAAGGCGAACGGCTTCGTCAGGTAATCGTCGGCACCGAGGGCGAGCCCCACCACGCGGTCCCGGATGTCGCCCGATGCCGTGAGCATGAGGATCTTCTCGTCGCCTCCGCGCGCGCGAAGGTCGCGACACACCGCGTCACCGTGCAGCCGCGGCAGGTCCCGGTCGAGGATGACGATCTCGTACCGCTGGACGCACGCCTTGTAGCGCCCTTCCTCACCGTCATGGGCGACGTCGACGGCCATACCGCGGTGACGCAGGCCGCGCGCCACCAGGCCCGCGAGGTCGGGCTCGTCTTCGATGATCAGCACACGCATGCCGGCGACCGTAGATCGGCCCACTTAACGCCCGCATTACGGCAGCTAACAGGCGTGTAACAGCGGCGGCTCCGGACACAGCGGTGTTAGGCGACGTGCGCCACCGTCGCGGCCATGACCACTGCAACGAAGTTCTCTCCCCGCCGCGGCGCACGGCTGAGCGCGGCGATCCTGACCGCTGCGCTCGCGCTCTCAGCCTGCGGCGGCGACGACGAGACGTCCGGCGCCGCAGCGACCGCGAAGGCGTCGGACGATCCCATCCTCGCCTACGCCCGCTGCATGCGCGAGCAGGGCGTCGACATGCCGGACCCGCAGCGGGACGCCAACGGCCGGTTCCTCTTCAAGCAGCCGCGAAGCGAAGACCCGCAGCAGCTCAAGCGTGCGAACGCCGCGTGCGAAGGCAAGGTGCAGGGGGCACTCCCCGCCACCCCGGGCGACCAGCGGCAGGCGTCCGAGCAGGGCCTGCGGTTCGCCCGCTGCATGCGCGAGCACGGCATCGACCTGCCTGATCCGACGGCGCAGGGCGCGATCCAGATCCGGCCCGGCGAGGGCGTCGATCCGGCCGACCCCGCGTTTCAGAAGGCCGAGCAGGAGTGCGCGTCCCTCCGTGGCGGGCAGACGCCATGAGCCGCCGGGGCTGGACGACGGGCGCGGGCGTGGTGCTCGCGGTGGGCGCGCTCGCGGCCGGGGCCTTCCTCGCCTTCGGGCCTGACGGGTCGAGCCCGGCGGCTGCCGGAAGCTCGGCGTCCGCCACCGCGCGCGTGGAGCGGCGCACGCTCGTGTCGCGCGAGACCGTGTCGGGCACGCTGGGCTACGCCGACGAGCGGAGCGTTCGCGCACGGTCCGGCACGGAGGGCCCGGCCGGCACGGTGACGTCGGTCGTGCGGGAAGGGGCACGTCTCAACCGCGGGCAGGCGATCTACCGCGTGGACGGCGAGGCCGTCCGGTTGCTCATCGGCGAGACCCCCGCGTGGCGGACCATGCAGCAGGGAGACAGCGGCGGGGACATCGGCGCGCTCGAATTCAACCTGCGCAAGCTCGGCTATGACCCCGGGACGGTCGACGGCGACTTCGACGCCTCGACGGCCTCCGCGGTCCGCGCGTGGCAGGACGACACCGGCTGGGAGGTGACCGGGCGGGTCGACCTCGGCCAGGTCGTCATTCAGCCCGGCCGCCGTCGCGCCGGAGAGGTCATGGTCAAGACCGGCGAGGTGGTGGCAGACGGCGCCGAGGTCCTGCGCACCACCTCCCGGCGCCGGGAGGTCGTCGTCGACCTGGATGCCGACCAGCAGTCACTTGCGCGGCGCGGCGCGACCGTCCAGGTGACGCTTCCCGGCGACCGAACCGTCGATGGCAAGGTGACGTCGGTCGGCAGCGTGGCCAAGACGGCGGGTGCGGGTGGTGAGACGGACGAGGAGGCCAGCGCGACGATCTCGGTGAAGATCGCGCTGACCTCGGCCGAAGGCGTGGGCCGCCTGGACGGCGCCCCGGTGTCGGTCGGCCTGGCCGCGGAGGTCAGCCGGAACGTGCTCGCGGTCCCGGTGACGGCGCTCCTGGCGATGCGCGGCGGGGGCTACGCCGTGCAGGTCCGAGCCCGGACAGGGACACGAACCGTTCCGGTTGAGGTCGGCCAGTTCGCGGACGGCCTCGTCGGCGTGGCTGCGGAAGGCCTGCGCCCCGGCGACGAGGTGGTGGTCCCCGATGCGATCTGACGCGGTCCTCGAACTCGAAGGCGTCGGGAAGACCTACCCGGGGGGCGTCGACGTCCTGTGCGATGTGTCCTTCACCGTGCGGCGGGGCGAGATGCTCGGGATCGTCGGGCCGTCGGGCTCGGGGAAGTCCACGCTCTTGCACATCATGGGGACCCTGGACCGCGCGACACGCGGGGTCGTCCGGGTCGCGGGCCACGACGTGGCCGAACTCGGGGAGGGGCAGCTCACCGGGCTGCGCGCGCGAGAGATCGGATTCGTCTTCCAGCAGTTCTTCCTGCTCGATGGCATGAGCGCCCTCGACAACGTGGCGCAGGGACTGCTGTACAGCGGCGTGGCGCACGCCGAGCGCCGGCGCCGTGCGGGGGAGGCCCTGCGTCAGGTCGGGCTCGCGCACCGTCGCGCGCACCGTCCCGGGGAGCTGTCGGGCGGGGAACGCCAGCGGGTGGCGATCGCACGCGCGCTGCTGGCCCGGCCGGCCATCGTGTTCGCAGACGAACCGACCGGCAACCTCGACACCGTCTCCGGCGACGCGGTGGTCTCGCTCCTGCGTGAGCTGCACGCGGGCGGGACGACGATCGCGGTCATCACGCACGACCGCGGACTCGCGGCTGGGCTGCCGCGGCGGATCGAGCTGCTCGACGGCCGGATCGAGCGCGACACGGCGGGGGAGGCGAGCGCACCATGCAGCTGACTCCGAGCCGGCTGCGCGCGGTCGACGTGCTGCGCGTGGGTGCAGCGGGCCTCGCGTCGCGCCGCCTCCGCGCCGCATTGTCCGCACTCGGCGTCGCGATCGGCATTGCGTCGATGGTCGCCGTGATCGGCATCAGTCAGTCCAGCCGCGCGGATCTGCTGGCGCAGCTCGACCGGCTCGGGACGAACCTGCTCACCGCCGCGCCGGGCCAGTCCCTGTTCGGCGAGGAGGCGACCCTGCCCGAGACGGCGCAGGAGGCCATCTCGCGGATCGACGGCGTCACTGGCTCATCGGCGGTGGAGCGGCTCTCCGACGTCACGGTGCGGCGCACCGATCACGTCCCCGAGGAGGAAACCAGTGGGATCGGCGTGCTGGCGGCGGACCCGGGCCTGGCACGGACGCTCGGAGCGCAGATGGCGGCCGGCGCGTTCCTGGACGCTTCCACGTCACGATTCCCCGTCGTCGTCCTGGGAGCGACGGCAGCCCGCCGCCTCGGGATCGACGCGCCCGGTGTCAACGTCTTTCTCGGCGGTCGGTGGTTCACGGTCGCGGGCATCCTCGAGCCGGTTGCGCTTGACTCGCAGCTCGACACGGCGGCCCTCGTCGGGCAGCCCGTGGCCGAGCGACTGCTGGACGCGGAGGGCACGCCGTCGAAGGTGTACGTGCGTACGGCCGGTGATCAGGCGGTCGCAGACGTCCGCGACCTGCTCGCGCCGACGGCCAGCCCCGAGCACCCCGAGGAGGTCGATGTCGCGCGCCCGAGCGACGCGATCGAGGCCAAGGCGGCGGCGCGGACGGCATTCACGTCACTCCTGCTCGGGCTCGGGGCGGTGGCGCTCCTTGTCGGCGGCGTGGGCATCGCGAACGTCATGGTGGTCGCGGTGCTGGAGCGGCGTTCGGAGATCGGCCTGCGGCGGGCGCTGGGCGCCCGCCGGCGGCACATCGCCGAGCAGTTCCTGTGTGAGGCGCTGTTGCTCTCCGCACTCGGCGGCATGGCCGGCGCGGTGCTCGGGGCCGGGGTGACGGCAGCCGTTGCAGCCGTACGCGGGTGGCCGCCGACCGTGCCGGTGGCGGCCATGGTCGCCGGGGCGGCGTGCGCGGTGCTCATCGGTGCGCTGGCCGGGCTGTATCCCGCTCAGCGGGCTGCGCGCCTGCATCCCACCGTCGCGCTGCGGTCCGCGTGACCCGGTTACCGAACGGTGGTGGCGGTCGGTCCGTCCTTGAGGGCGGACCGCACCACCTGAGCCGCGACGGGCGCGGCGGTTTCGCCGCCCGTCCCGTTGCCTGGCAGGACGACGCCGACCGCCACGCGCGGGCGGTTCAACGGCGCGAACGCGCTGAACCACGCCGTGGTGTCGCTCGGGTCGTTCTGGCCCGTGGTGCAGGTCTCGGGCGGCGCGTTCGGGTCGGTAGACGGGACGCAGTCGCCCTGGGTCTGACGCAGCTCGGCGGTCCCGGTCTTGCCGGCGATCGTCACGCCGTCGATCGCGGCCGCAACACCCGTGCCGTCCGTGATGACGGCGCGCATGTACTCGCCGACGGTGTCGGCGACCTCCTCGCTCATGACCCGCGTGCGCTTCGGGGTCGCGCCGAGTTCGAGGGTGAGCGTGGGGCGCTCGCCACCGTCGGCGACGGTCGCGGCGACCCAGGCCATCATGAGTGCGGTCGCCTGCACCTTGCCCTGCCCGATCGCGGTGGACCCCACCGCGAGGTCGTCGCCGATGTCCCCCGCCGCCGGGATCGTGCTCGTCGCCGCGCCCGGGATCCCAGGGTTCTCGTTGAAGCCGAACTCTTCGGCGGCCTTGACGAGCGCGTCGGCGCCCGCCTTGGCGCCGAGCGGGGCGAAGACGGAGTTGCAGGAGTGGGCGAACGAGTTCTTCAGCGTGCCGCCGCAGGTCTCGCCGTTGGCGTTCTCGAGCTCGACGCCCTCCAGGGTGGCGCTCGTCTGCACGGGGAACGTGTCCTTGCGTGACGCCGCGCCGGACTCCAGGGCCGCGACGAGCGTGATCATCTTGAAGGTCGAGCCCGGGGGCTGCAGGCCGTCCAGGGCGATCCCGGTGAGGGCGAGCACCTCGCCGCTGCCCGGCTGCAGCACCGCCACGCCGCCGTAGCGGTCGGCCATGGCCTCGCGAGCGGCCTGCTGGACGTCCAGGTCGATCGAGCTCCGCACCCCGCCGGCCGCCTGCGGCTCGGTGCGCGCCAACACGCGGTCCGCGGCCCGCAGCGTGCCGCCGGGGGTGCCGATCAACTGCTCGTCGAAGGCGCGTTCGAGCCCGGAGACCCCGACGCGGGCGTCGGACGGGACGCCCAGGGCCCGCAACTCCGCCCGACGGCCCTCGGGAATGGCGCCGAGCTCGCCGACGAGGCCGCCGAGGTCCTCATCGCTCTCGCTCGTGCGGCCCTCACCGGTGGCGAGCAGCGTTCCGTCGCGGGCCGCGATCGACCCACGCTCGGCCAGCGAGGTGTCCCGGCGCAGCTCTTCGCCGGGGGCGAGCCCGGGGAAGGCGAGGTGCGGCGCCCAGTCGACGCGCGGCTCGTCGCCGTCCTCGACGACCGGGAGGGAGATCGGCTGGCGAAGCGTCCCGAAGGCGTTCGTCCGGACAGCCATGGGGACGTCGACCTCGTCGTCCTCGACGGCGCCCGGAAGGCCGGGCCGCAGGCGCAGCAGCGTCGCCGTGGACGCCGCGTCACGGTGGGTCTTCTCGAAGCGCTCGAGTGGGTAGCGCTCCTGCGCCTCGCCCGTGAGCAGGGCGTGCATCGACGCGTAGTCCCCGGCCGCCCACGCCTTCGTGTACTGCGCCGCGAGGTCACGCTCGGCCTCGCCACCGCCCGCTCCAACGGCCACGCCGACGACGAACGCGCCGAATGCCAGCAGCAGCACAGGGGCCGCCCGGCGGGCGCGCCGGGCACGACGCCGGGCTGACGGAGAGGAACTGATGTCCCACATTGTGCCGTGTATCCGAGGATGCGGACGCGCCAGCGCACCAAGGTACGGTGGATGCGGTGACCGGCATCGATTGGGCCATCCTCGGGTTCGCGGCCCTGTTCGGGGCACTCGGGGTCATGCGCGGCCTGATCGTCGGGGCGCTGAGCCTCGGCGGATTCGTCGCAGGGGCGTTCCTCGGGACCCGGATCGGCCCCCTCGTGCTCAGTGAGGGGTCGAGTTCGCCGTGGGCTCCGCTGTTCGGTCTGCTCGGCGCGGTCGTGTTCGGCATGCTGGTCGCCGCCGTGGCCGAGACGTTCGGCGTCCGGTTACGCCGGACCATGCGGTCCCCCGGGGCTCGCGCCGTCGACGGGTTCGGGGGCGCGATGCTGTCGGTGGCGGCGGCACTCGGCATCGTCTGGATCGCGGCGGCGGTGGCCGTGCAGGCGCCCGCGACCCGCTCGCTGCGGGCAGACCTGCAGCGGTCGGCCATCCTGCAGCGCCTCAACGACGTGCTGCCGCCGACCGGGCCGATCCTCAACGCGCTCGCGGAAGTGGATCCGTTCCCCCGCGTGGACGGCCCGGTTCCCGAGGGCGAGCCGCCGGACCCACGGGTCGCCGGCGACCCCGAGATCGACGCCGCGCGCGACTCCGTGGTGCGGGTCACCGGTGTCGCGTGCGGGTTCGGTGTGGCGGGCAGCGGCTGGGTGGCCGCCGACGGCATCGTCGTCACGAACGCGCACGTCGTTGCGGGGGAGGACGAGACGTCCGTGCAAGTGCGCGGGGAGGGGGAGGAGCACGACGCGAGCGTGGTGGCGTTCGACGTGGAGAACGACGTCGCCGTGCTCGCGGCGCCCGGCCTGGATGCCCCGGCGCTCTCGCTCGACCCCGATCCGTCGCCCGGTGCGTCCGCGGCGATCCTCGGCTTTCCCGAGGGCGGGCCGTACGACGTGCGCGCAGCCCGGCTGGGCAGCACGCGGACGGTGCTCTCGCAGGATGCCTACGGCAAGGGGCCGATCCAGCGCTCGATCACGTCCTTCCGCGGCGTTGTGCGCCAGGGCAACTCCGGCGGCCCGCTCGTCGATCGCAACGGCCGGGTGGTCGGGACGGTGTTCGCCCAGGCGGTCAACGACAGCGCGTCGGCCCCGCGGGGTGGCTATGCGGTGCCGAACGCGATCGTTGCGCAGACCCTGCGGAACATCAGCGGAGAAGTCGACACAGGATCCTGCGTGCGGTAGCCCGCGGGGCGAGTGGCGCTACGCTGCGCGCCAACGTGTCCAAGACCCTCGTCATCGCCGAGAAGCCCTCCGTCGGCCGCGACCTCGCTCGCGTGCTGCCCGGCCCGTTCAAGAAGGAGGAGGGCTACCTGGAGGCCGACAACCACATCATCACGTGGGCGGTCGGTCACCTCGTGCAGCTCGCCGAACCCGACGAGTACGACGCGAAGTTCAAGAAGTGGCGCATGGCCGATCTGCCGATCGTGCCGCCGAAGTTCAAGCTCATCGTCCGGGACGAGCGCTCGAAGAAGCAGATGTCCGTCGTGACGCGCCAGCTCAAGCGCGACGACGTCGACAACGTCATCAACGCGTGCGACGCCGGCCGCGAGGGCGAGCTGATCTTCGCCTACCTGTTCGAGAAGGCCGGCGCGAAGAAGCCCGTGCAGCGCCTGTGGCTGTCGTCGATGACGATGGACGCGATGAAGGAGGCGTTCGCCACGCTCCGCCCGGGCGAGGAGATGGCGAAGCTCGAGGCCGCCGCGCGGTCGCGCAGCGAGGCCGACTGGATCGTGGGCATGAACGCCACGCGCGCGGCGACGATCCGCCTGCGCAGCAGCTTTGACGGCGCGGTGTCGCTGGGTCGCGTGCAGACGCCGACGCTGGCGATCATCACGCGCCGCGAGGAGGAGATCCGCGCATTCGTGCCCGAGCCGTACTGGCTGGTGGACGCGAAGTTCGCGGCGGAGGGGCAGGACACGCGCCAGTACGAGGGCCGGTTCCACGCTGGTGCGAACCCGCGCATCACGACGGCCGAGGAGGCCGCCGCGATCGTCGAGGCGGTCAAGGGCCAGACCGGTGAGATCACCAAGCTCGAGAAGACGACGCGCAAGGAGAAGGCGCCGCTTCTCTACGACCTCACCTCGCTGCAGCGCGACGCGAACACCCGCTTCGGCTTCTCCGCCCGCCGCACGCTCGCCGCGGCCCAGCGCCTGTACGAAGAGCACAAGGTCCTCACCTATCCGCGTACGAACTCGCGGTACCTGACGAGCGACATGGTCCCGGAGATCAAGCCGACCGCCGAGCACGTCGGCGCGCAGCGCGACTACAAGGTCGCGGCCGACTACGTCACGTCGATGGACCTGCTCCCGCTCGAGCGCGTGGTCAACAACGAGAAGGTCGGCGACCACCACGCGATCATCCCGACCAACTCGCCGCACAAGCTCGACAAGCTCAGCGACGACGACCGCCGCGTGTACGACATGGTCGTGCGCCGCTTCCTGGCGGTCTTCCACCCCGAGGCCGTGTTCCACAACACGCGGGTCGAGACCACCGTCGCCGAGTACGTCTTCCGCACCCGCGGCAAGGTCCTCATCGAGGCCGGCTGGCGCGGCGTCTACGGCGAGCTGCAGGAGTCCGAGCGCGACGACGAGGACGAGGGTCGCGATCAGCAGCTGCCCAAGCTCGAGAAGGGCGAGGCGGCGGAGACGCGCAAGGTCGAGAGCCTGGAGAAGGTCACGAAGCCACCGCGGCGCTACACCGACGCGTCACTGCTCGGCGCGATGGAGGGTGCCGGCAAGCTCGTCGACGACGAGGAGCTGCGCGAGCAGATGAAGGACTCGGGCATCGGCACGCCCGCCACGCGCGCGGCGATCATCGAGCGCCTCATCGACGTCGGGTACGTCGAGCGTGACGGCCGCGCGCTCGTCGCCACCGAGAAGGGCCTGAACGTCATCCGCCTGCTCGACAACCACCCGCTCACATCCCCGAGCCTCACCGGGGACTGGGAGCAGCGGCTGGACAAGATCGAGCAGGGCGCCGAGGAGCGCCAGAAGTTCATGGACGACATCGCGGGCTTCGCGACGCAGACCGTGCAGGTGCTCGACGAGAAGCTCAAGGACGTGCGGATCCCGCGGGCCAACCTCGGCCCGTGCCCGGTGTGCGGCCAGGACATCATCGAGAACCGCAAGGGCTACTCGTGCTGGTCGCGCGAGGATCCGGGCTGCGGCTTCGTCATCTGGAAGGCCAAGGCCGGCAAGCAGCTGCCCGTCGCGGTGGCGAAGGAGCTCATCGCCGTCGGCCGGACGGCGAAGCAGATCACCGGCTTCAAGGGTCGCAGCGGCCGGAACTTCCGCGCGCGCCTCGCGCTGCAGCAGAGCGAGGAAGGCAAGTGGCGGGTCGAGTTCGATGAGGCCTGGGCGAAGGAAGGCGCGAAGCCGCCGGACGCCGAAACGGTGCCGGAGACGGCTGCGGACGCCGCGAAGCAGGCCATCGAGGCCGCCGCGCAGCAGGACGCCGCGGCATCGCCGGCCGCCTGAACGGCGTCGACGCAGGAGAACGTGCGTCGCGCTCCGAACCCCGGAGCGTGGCCGCCCACGTCTTCACCGAGCTGACCCCGGAGGTCGACGCGCTCGTCGCCGCCGGGGAGTTCGTCTGGGTGGAGATCCACGACCCGGACGACACGCAGATCGACCGGCTGGCGCAGAGCTTCTCGCTGCACCCGCTGAGCGTCACCGACCTGCGCGAGTTCGGCCAGCGCGGCCGGCTCGAGCGCTTCGGCGACCATCTCGGCGGGGTCTTCTACGGCGCCCATCCCGACGGAGGGACGCCGCAGATGCGCGAGGTCCACTTCTTCGCGTCGGCCAAGTGGCTCGTCACCGTGCACCGGGAACCGATCCCGCAGCTGCACGAGCTGCGCGACCGGGTCATCGAGGTCGGCATGCCCGAACCGTCGATGCTGCTCTACAAGCTCTTCGACACCCTGACCGAGTCGTTCTTCCCCGCGATCGAGCGCATCGACGACGAGATCGACGACCTCGAGAGCGCGATCGTCGAAAGCGCCGACCAGGCGCAGGTCGAGCAGATCGTCAGCCTGCGACGGGTGCTCGTGGAGATGCGGCGCGTGATCTCCCCGCAGCGCGACATGCTCACGTCCGGCGGCGAGCTGCTCGCCGACATCCCAGGGACGAACCCCTACCGCGACGAGTACTTCCGCGACGTCCGCGACCACCTCATCCGCGTGAGCGAGATGATCGACGCGCAGCGTGACCTCCTCGCCGGAGCGATGGACCTGTACCTCTCGGCGGTGTCCTACCGCCAGGGCGAGATCAACAAGCAGCTCACGCTCATCGCCACGATCTTCCTGCCGCTGACGTTCATCACCGGGTTCTTCGGCCAGAACTTCGGCTACATGGTCGCCGACCTCATCCGGTCGCCGGCGGTCTTCTGGGTCTTCGGGGTGGGGAGCCTCGTCGTCTCCGGTCTCGGGCTGCTGGTCTGGTTCCGGCGCCAGGGCTGGACGTAGCGGCGTCAGCCCGCCGCCTCGGCGATCTCCTCGGCCTCGTCTTCCACGTCCTTGCCGTACCGGCGGCCGAGGAGGACCGCGCCGACGACCCCGAACGGGATGGGCAGCCAGTAGGAGACGAGCCGGTACGCGAGCGTCGTGAGGACGGCGCCGCCGCCGGTGACGCCGACGAGCGCCAGGGTGCCGGTCAATCCCGCCTCGACGAAGCCCAGGCCGCCGGGCGTCAGCGGGATCTGCCCAAGCGCCTGCGCGATGACGAACGCAAGCAGGACCGCCGCCGGTGACGGGGTGGCGCCGACCGCGTAGAGCGCGGCCAGCAACGTCGCGAAGTCGAGCAGCCAGCGGCCGATCGCGGCGAGCAGCGCCTCCCACCAGCGCCGGCCCATGACCCGCAGGATGAGCGCTCGCTCCTCCAGCAGCCGCTCGGGGATGTCGGTGCGCGGGGCGCGGCGGCGGCGCGCGCGGTTGCGGGCCTTCTGGACGAGTTCGCCGACGGCCTCGACCGGGCGGTCGAAGACGAGCAGCACCACACCGCCGGCGAACATCACGAGCAGCAGCGAGAAGGCCGCGCCGGCGCCGCGCAGAAGGCTCGCGTCCGCGTGCACGCCGTTGAGGAGCGACGGCACTGCGAACACCGGCAGGGCGAGGAGCACCCCGAACACGAGCAGGTTGGAGGCGGTGAGCCCCGTGACGGCGATGCCGGTCGGCACCCCCGCCCGGTTGAGATAGCGGTACTGCAGCGCGGCGCCGGCAGCCCCGCCGCCCGGCACGACGCGCGCGAAGGCGTTGCCGGCCAGCTGCGACCACACGACCACGAACCAGTCCCGCGTGTTGACGGCGATCCGCTGGAGCGCCCACAGGCACGCGAACGACCCGACCTGGAGGAGGACCATGACCAGGAGCCACCACGGCGAGAGCCGGCCCAGCTCGTCGTAGGAGCCGAAGACCTGGACCAGCGTGGGGGCCAGCAGGTAGAGCGAGATGCCCGTGAGGGCGAAGAACGCGATGCGCGTCAGCACCGTTGGAACGTATCGTCACGTCAGGCCGTCGCCTCCGTACGCGACCCTGTCGGACCCCATGCCGCTCACCCTCGTCACCGGTCCAGCCAACAGTGAGAAGGCCGGCGCCGTCCTCGATCCGTTCCGCGCGGCGATCAGGCGCGGCGCCATCCTCGTCGTCCCCACGTTCGGCGACGTCGAGCGGCTCCGACGGTCGTTCGTCGCGGAGGAGCAGGTCTTCGGCGTGCGGATCGAGCAGTTCGGCGGACTGCTCGACGAGATCGCCCGGCGCACGCAGGTCCGTCCGCGGCCGCTCGGTGACCACGCGCGGCGGCGCGTCCTCGCGGCGGCCATCGGTGACTGCGCGCTCGAGGAGCTGGCGGAGGCCGCCGAGACCGCCGGGTTCGTCGGGGCCCTGGAGCGGCTGGTCGACGAGCTGCGCGCCCAGCGGGTGACGCCCGCGCGGTGCACGCAGGCGCTGACGGCATGGGCGGCGGACGGGGATGCCCGGCGAGCCCGCTACGCCGCGGAACTCGGCGCGCTCTACACCGCGTACCGGCGACGGCTCGACGGGCTGCGCCGCGAGGACCCCGCGGGATACCACGCCGCCGCGCTCGACACGCTGCGCCGCGAGCCTGCCACGTGGGGCGACGATGCCGTGTTCGTCTACGGCTTCGACGACCTCACCGGACAGCAGCTCGACGCGCTGGACGCGCTCGGCCGAGCAACCGCGGTGACGGTCTCGCTCTCGTTCGAGGCAGGGCGCCAGGCGTTCGCGGCGCGGACCGGCGTCTTCCACGACCTGCGCGCGGTCGCAGACAGCGTCCGCGAGCTGCCGCCGAACGCCGAGCACTACGCGCCGCAGTCCCGCGACGCGCTGCACCACCTCGAGCGTGGGCTGTTCGAGGAGCGCGAGCACGCCCTGTTCGCCACCGTCGCGGCCGGCGGCGCGATCGAGCTGCTGGAAGGGGGAGGTGAGCGGGCGGAGCTCGAGCTCGTCGCGGCGTCGGTGGCACGGCTGCTGCGCGAGGAGGCATTCGAGGCGGACGAGATCGCCGTCGTGCTGCGCACGGTCGACGACGTCGCGCCGCTGGTCGAGCAGGTGTTCGCCGCGCACGACGTCCCGGTCTCGATCGATCGTCGGGTGCGGCTCGGCCAGGTCCCGATCGGGCGGGCGCTGCTCGGGTTCCTGCGCGCTGCACTGCTCGACGGCGACGCCACCGAGCTCCTCGTCTGGCTGCGCGCGCCCGGCGTCGTCCGGGCGACCGGCGCACTGGACGAGCTCGAACGCGAGATCCGCATGACAGGAGCGCGGTCGGCGGCTGACGCGCGCGCGCTGTGGGAGGCCAAGCGCTTCACGCTCCATGAGCTCGACCGCGTCCGCGACGGCGCCCGTCGCGGTGGTCGCGCGCTGTGCGACGCGGTGGCGGCCGAACTCATGCGGCTGCTGGCGCTCCCGCACCGCGCGGCCGACGACCCGACGCGCGGCAGCGCTCCGATCCTCACCGCCGACGAGGCGATCGACGCTGCCGCCTGCCGCGCCGTGCGGCGCACGCTGGAGGAGGTCGCGGTGCTGTCCGAGCGCCATCCGGGCCTTGCGCCGTCGCCGGCCGAGCTGGTGCGTGAGCTGGAGGAGGTCCAGGTCCGCGCCGCCACCGTCGCGTCGCCGGGCGCGGTCGCGGTCACCGATCCGCTGACGATCCGGGCACGGCGCGTCCGCGCGCTGTTCGCGTGCCGGCTGCAGGAGGGGATCTTCCCCCGCACCGTCCGCCCGCCCGCGCTGCTCGACGACGAGGACCGCCGCGAGCTGGCGCGCGCGTCGGGCCTCATCCTGCCGCGCCGCGACGACGAGCTCGCGTCGGAGCGTCACCTGTTCTACGCGCTTGCGTCGCGGCCCGAGGAGCGGCTCGTCCTGTCCTGGCACCTCGCCGACGACGAGGGCCAACCCGCGGTCCGGTCGTTCCTCGTCGACGAGGTCATCGGGCTGTTCGGGGACGATCCGCAGGCGCGGACGCACCGCCGGGAACTCGGCGCGGTGGGGTGGGACGGCGACGAGGACGGCCGCGAGGCGCTGCGCCGCGCCGCGTCGCTGGCGCCGCGCGAGCGCGAGGCGCCGATCGCGCCGCTGCGGGACCCCGGCCTGCTCGCCGGTCTTGCCGCCCGCGAGGCGCTGTCGGCGTCCGCGCTGGAGGCGTGGGCCGCGTGCCCGGTGCGCTGGTTCGTCCAGCGCGCGCTGCAGGCCGACGACCTGGAGGCGACCCCCGAGGCGCTCGCGCGCGGGCAGCTCGCCCACGCGGCGCTCGAGGCGGTGATCCAGGCGCTCGGCGCGGGCACGGAGGACGCCCGGCTGACGACCGACAAGCTCCCGCAGCTGCGCCGGCTCGTCCGCGAGGCGCTCGCCGAAGGCGCACGCGAGACACCGCTGTCGACCGACCACGCGCGGATCGGCATCCTTGCGCGCCGGCTCGAGCGCGACCTCCTGCGCTACGTCGAGCACGCCGCGGCCGCCGGCAGCCCGCTCGTTCCCACGCACACCGAGGTGGACTTCGGCGCGGGGACCGAGGAGTCGGCCGAGGCGCTCGTCCTGGCGCCCGGGGTCGCGGTGCGCGGGCGGATCGACCGTGTCGACGTCGCCCCGGACGGCCGGGCGGTCGTCTGGGACTACAAGGGGCGGGCCGCCAAGCCGTACACCAAGTGGGTCGAGGAGGGCCGCTTCCAGGTCGCGATCTACGCGCTCGCCGCCCGGGAGCTGCTGCACCTCGACGTCGTCGGCGGCCTGTACCAGCCGCTTGTCGGCGCGGACCTCCGCGGGCGCGGCGCGCTGCGCGACGATCCCGACCTCGGCGTGCCGGTGGGCCGCGACGACGTGATCGACGCCGACGCGTTCGACACCGTGCTGGAGGACGTCGTGGCCGAGGCGGTGCGCGTCGCCGGCGAGCTGCGCGCGGGCGCGCTGCGCCCCCAGCCGGCGACCTGCGGCGTCGGGGCGAGCACGGGCTGTCAGTACCCCACGATCTGCCGGTGTGAGGAGTGAGCGTCCCGGTGTCGCAGATGCTGGGGCCCAGCGGCCACCCCCTGACCGACGAGCAGGCCGACGCCGTGCGGCGACGCACCGGCGCGCTGCTGCTCGCCGCCAACGCGGGCAGCGGGAAGACGTCGGTGCTCGTCGAGCGCTTCGCGCGCACGGTGGTCGAGGACGGCGTGGCGCCGGACCGCATCCTGGCGATCACGTTCACGGAGAAGGCCGCGGGTGAGCTGCGGGACCGTGTGCGCCGGCGCCTGCTGCGCGACAACGAGCGCGAGCTCGCGGCCCGGGTGGAGGGTGCGTGGATCTCGACCATCCACGCCGCGTGCCTGCGCATCCTGCGGACGCACGCGGCGACCGCCGGGCTGGATCCGGATTTCGCCATCCTCGACGAGGCGACCTCGCGCTCCCTGCGGGCGGACGCGTGGCGCACGGCGCTGACGCAGGTCTGCGACCAGCTCGGGGACGCGGCGGTCGACGTCATCGCCGCGTACGGCGTGGACATCACCGGGGAGGAGGTCTCCCGCCTGCACGACGAGCTGCGCAGCGGCGGGCAGACCCGGCCGTCGCTGCCGCCGCTGCCGTCGGCGGACGCGCCTGACGCCTTCCCCCTCAAGCGCGCGTGCGCGGCGGCAGCCGCGGAGCTCGCGACCGCCGCCGACACGAAGACGGTGCTCGAAGCGCGTGCCGCGCTCGCCCGCTGCGAGGAACGCCTGGACGATCCGGTCGGCGAGGACGGCCCCCCGCCCGGCTGGTTCGACGACCTCGGGTTCGCCCGGCGCGGCAAGGCCGTCACCACGGAGGCCTGCAACGCGTACCGGGATGCGCTGGCGGCGTACGCGGCCGGCTGGCGGGACCGGCGCGCCGCGGCGCTTCTACCGGTCTTCGACGCGCTCCTGCAGGCCTACGCGGACGCGTACCGTGCGGCCAAGCGCGCCCGGGCGGCGGTGGACTTCGACGACCTCGAGCTGCTGTGCCGCGACCTCCTGCGCGAGCACGCCGCGATCCGCGCGCGATACGCCGGGCGGTTCGAGCGGATCATGGTCGACGAGTTCCAGGACTCCAGCCCGCTCCAGGTCGAACTCTTCTCGCTGCTCGGCGGTGCGAGCGACGAGCTGGTCACCGTCGGCGACGAGTTCCAGTCGATCTATCGGTTCCGCCACGCCGATGTCGAGGTGTTCCGCCGGGCGCCGGGCCGAACTCGCGGCGCGTGACGCGGTCGCGGTCCTGTCAGCGAACTTCCGCAGCGCGCCCGAGATCCTCGACGCGGTCAACGCCGTGTTCGCCCCGCGGTTCGGCGAGACGTTCACGCCGCTGCGGCCGGGGCGTGAGCTCCCGCGCTCCGAGGATCCCGTCATCGAGCTGCTGCTCACCGACGCCGCCGCATGGGACGACGAGACCGATCCCGCGCGCCCCGATCTCGGCGCGCTGCCGGGCGACAAGCGCTGGCGTCACGCCGAGGCGCGGCTGCTCGCCCAGCGCATCGCGGACCTGGTGGCGGCCGGCGAGCCGCCCGAGGACATCGTCGTGCTCGTCCGCGCGCTCGGCGACCTGCCCGCGTACGAGCGCGCGCTGGAGGAGCAGGGACTCTCCGTCCTGGCCAGTGGTGGCCGCGGGTATTGGGGTCGGCAGGTGGTCCGCGATCTCTGCGGCTGGCTCGCCGCGCTGGCCAACCCGCGTGATGAGGCCGCGCTGTTCGGCGTCCTCGCGTCGCCGCTCGTCGGGCTGTCGTCCGACGGGCTGCTGCACGTCGCGCAGGCGGGGCGCGGCCGGGTGTGGGAGACGATCCGCGGCGGCGACGCCGACGCGCGCCTCGCTGACGACGACCGCGACCGCCTGCGCCGGTTCGCGGCGCGGTTCGCCCACGAGCGGACGCTCGCCGGACGGTTGGCGATCGACGAGCTGCTGCGCCGGATCATCGAGGCCGCCGACTACGACCTGCACGTCCTGCGGCTCCCCGGCGGCCAGCGGCGACTGGCCAACGTGCACAAGCTGCTGCGGCTCGCCGCCGCCCAGCAGGGCGCAGGTGCCGACCTGCGCGCGTTCGTCGACCATGCCACCGCCGAACTGGACGCCGACGCGCGAGAGGGGGACGCGCCCGTCGAGTTGTCGGGCAGCCGCGCGATCCGCCTCATGACCATCCACGCGGCGAAAGGCCTGGAGTTCGGGATCGTGTGCGTCGCCGACCTGGGGCGCGAGCTGCGGCGCACCGTCGGCGCCGTGCTCGTGGACGGGGATCGGGTCGGCCTGCGGCTGCGGACCTTCGACGGGACGTCGGAGCCCGCGCTCGCGCACGATGCGATCAAGCAGGACATCGTCGCCGCCGAGCGCGCCGAGGAGGAGCGCATCGGCTACGTCGCGCTGACCCGCGCCGAGCGGCGCCTCATCCTCAGCGGGGGAGTGAAGGTCGACGATTGGCCCAACGCGCACAAGCCGAACGCCTCGCTGCTGAGCTGGCTCGGCCCCGCGCTGGTCCCCGGCATCCAGTCCGGGCTGCTTGACGACGCCGAGCCCGTGCGCGACGTGCGGGTCGCGGGCGACGGCCCGCGTCGCCCGCTCGTGCGTTGCGCGCTGAATCGCCCGGCGACCGTGGGGCGGGTGTTGCGGCCCGAGCACGCCGCCCCCGCCGGGCGCGAACTGCCGGCCGCGCGCCCGCTCGGCATGCGCCCACCCGCAGCGGCCGCGCCCGTGACCGCGCCGGTCCCCGCCCGCGTGTCGTTCACCCAGCTGGCCGATCACCGGGCCTGTGGGTATCGCTACTACCTGCGGCGCATCTTGCGGCTCCCTGAAGAGCGCGCCGACGCGGTCGCGCGTGACGCCGCGGCGCAGGAGCCGGCAGGACTCGAAGCGCGGCTGCGCGGCTCCATCGCCCACGTGCTGCTCGAGGAGCTCGACCCCGCGCGGCCCGGGGTGTGGGCGCCGGGTGGCGATCCCGCAGCGCGCGCGGCGCTCGTCCGGGATATGGCCGCGGGGTGGGACGCCGCACTCGACGACGAGCAGGCGCGTGAGATCGCCGGGCTCGTCGCCGGGTTCGCAGCGGCGCCGCTGGCCGCCCGGCTGGCGAAGGCCCGCGACGTCCATCGCGAGCACCCGTTCGCCGTCGGCCTCGGCGGCGACCTGCTGCTCAGCGGGGTGGTCGACGTGCTCGCGGTCGAGCGCGGCGGCGCGCTGGTCGTGGACTACAAGACGAACCGCCTGGAGCCCGGCGTCGACCGGGCCGCTTACATCGACACGGCGTACGGCGTGCAGCGCGACGCCTACGCGCTGGCCGCACTGCGCGGCGGTGCGCGCCGGGTGACCGTCGCGTACGTGCTGCTCGACCGGCCGGCGGAGCCGATCACCTTCGATGTGACCTCCGAGGGCGCCGCCGACCTCGAGACGCGTCTGCGGGTCGCGGCGGCCGATCTGCTCGCCGGCCGCTACGAGGTCACGGCAGCACCGCACCGCGCGCTGTGCCAGACCTGCCCCGGCGCGCGCGGACTGTGCTCGTACCCGCGTGAGCTGTTGTTGCGCGACACGCCCGGCTCAGTCGTCGGCTGAGCGGTCGGTCCGCTCGATCACCGCGTTGAGCTCGGCGCCGAGCAGCAGGCAGACGTTCGTGATCCACAGCCACAGCAGGAGGATCACGGCCGCCGCGAACGCGCCGTAGGTCGCGCCGTACGAGGCGAAGTTGCGGACGTAGATCGAGAAGCCGATCGTCGCGAGGATCCACGCGGCGACGCCGAGGACGGCACCGGGCGTGATCCAGCGCAGCCGCCGCGGGTGCACGTCCGGGGCGAACGCGTAGACGATGGCGTAGATGAGCAGCGCGCACAGCGGGGCGATCGCCCAGCGCGCGGTGTTCCAGATGTCGGCGAAGGCATCGCCGAGCCCGATCTGGCCGAACGCGTCGCGGGCCATGTCCCCGCCCAGGAAGATGGACAGGAGCGTGATGATCGCCAGCAGCACGATGGCGAGCGTCCACAGCAGGTTCTCGGCCTTCTGGCGGACGAAGCCGCGGTCGTCCTCGACGCGGTGGACCTTGTTCAGCGCGCGTCCGGCAGCGCCGAACGCGCCGCTTGCGCCGTAGAGGGAGATCACGACGGCGACGACGAGCGCGGCGCCGAGTCCTTCGCCGGCGCGGTCCAGCGCGCCGCGCAATGACTGCTCCAGCGCGTCGGCGACGGCGGCATCCGCGCCCTGCTCTGCGGCGTAGCTGACCGCCTGCTCGACGAGTTCCTCGGTGCCGAGGAGGCCGAGGAGCGCCACGACGACGAAGAGCGCCGGGAACAGCGACATCATCGAGTAGTACGTGAGCGCCGCCGCCCGGTCGGTCATCTGGTCGTCGAGGAACCGCTGCACCGTGGCCTTGCCCACCGCGAAGGGCCCGTGCGGGGCAGGGCCGGGCGCGGCCTCGGGCTTCTCTGGTGCGTCGATCGCCATGCGCGCATCATGCCCGCTGCCGCGGGTCCTGACGCCGGAACCCGGCGACGTGACGGAGTGGGTAGCGTGCCGAACGTGACGCTCCCGCGGTTCTTCTTCGACTACGGATCCCCGTACGCGTACCTCGCGGCCGAGCGCATCGAGGCGCTCCTCGGTCCGGTCACGTGGTGCCCGGTCTTCCTCGTCGGCGTCTTCAAGGCGGGGGGTCGGCGCTCGTGGGTCTACACCGAGCGCGCGGGCGAGGACTGGGCCGAGGTCGAGCGGCGGCTGAGCGACCGCGGGCTGCCGCCGTTGGACCTGTGCGACGGCTGGGCCGATCGCCTCGTCCCGTCGACCACCCCCGCGCGGTCCACCCTCATGGCACAGTGCGTCGCCCGGGTGGCGGTCGAGCACGACCGGACCGCCGCCTACAGCCGCGCGCTCTTCCGGGCCGTCTTCCAACGGAGCGCGGACCTCACGGAGCCGGGCGACGGTCCTCGGGGCCGCTGCGGACGCCGGCCTGCCCTGGGAGGACGCCGCGACCGCGATCAGCGATCCGGCGCGCCGTGACGAGGTTCGCGCCGCCACCGACGAGGCCGTGGCCCTCGGGGTGACCGGCGTGCCGACCGTGGCGGTGAGCGGGCAGCTGTTCTGGGGTGACGACCGGCTGGAGGACGTGGCCGCCGTCCTCGCGGCGTCAGGCTGACGGCAGGAGCGCGTGGCCGTCGGCGACGGCGGCGGCGAGGTCCACCACGCGACGGCCCTGCTGGCGCGCGTGCCCGCGGAGCAGTTCGAACGCGGCGCGTTCGTCGATGCCGTGGCGTTCCATGAGGATGCCCTTGGCCCGCTCGACGACCCCGAGGCGCTCCAGTGCCCCGCGGAGCGTGTCGACCTCGGCGGACAGCGCTTGGGTCTCGCCGTGGCGGCGGGTCGCGACCTCGATCGCGCCCTGGATCTCGTCGGCGGTCGCGGAGGACGCGAACGCGGCGATGCCCCGTGCCGCCGCGGCCGCGAGGAAGGCGGCGTCCGGTTGCTCGAGCAGCACGATGATCGGGCCGTCGAGGGCCTCGGCGAGCTCCTCGATGAGATCGAGCGCGTGCTCGTCGTCTCGGTGCAGCACCACGATCGCCAGCTGCGGGTCCGTGGCGGCGATCCGGGTCGACGCCTCATCCACCGTGACGGCGAGCGCGGTGACCTCGTGGCCGAGCCCCTCCAGCAGCACGGCGAGCGGCCGCAGGGTGGCTCGATCCTCGTCGGCGAGCGCGATGCGCAGCGTCAGCGGTGACTTCGTGGAAGGAGACGACGGCATCGCGGCTATCATCCCATGTGCGTCCGGCCCGACCCGACCCCCGTCGGCCCACCTCGCACCCTGACGTCCCGACCCCCGGCGTCGATCCCGTGAGCCCATGCTCGACGATCGCCCGCCGACAACCGACACCTCTCCGCTGCCCGCACGCCTCGGCGCGTCTGCGGCTGCGCGCGCCCGTGAGCTGCGGCGTCGCCGCGCGCCGGCGTTCACCGGCGGGGAGCTGCAGGCGATCGCCCGGCGTGTCGACGCCGAGCGCGAGCGACTCACCCACGTCGCCGGACGAACCCCGACGGTGACGGAGCTCGCGCGGGCCGCCGATGTCGACGTGGAGGTGCTCGTGCTCGTCATCAGCGGGCCCCATGGGGTGGAGGACCGCCGGCTTGATCCGCTCGCCGTCCTGCTCGCGTACGCCCGCGGCCGGGACGTCGCGGAGATCGCGCACATGTTCGGGGCGACGACGGGCGTGACGGCTCGTGTGCTGCGTCAGGCCCTGCAGCGTTCGCGCTAGCCCGGAGAAACGGCCACCTCCGGGGAGGAGTCTCGGTTTCGTGTCGAAACTCGACGAAATGGGTACGACGCCCTATACTTCCGAGATTCGGCGGGCGCTCCGGAAACGGACGCCCCCTGGGTCGATGGAGTTGGCGACGCACCGCATCACCACCTCGATCTCCATCCAGTACGCCACGTCAGCACGTCGACGGCTCGCTCACGCAGCACGGAGCGACGCCGCACACGGTATCCCACGCTCCGTGCGTGGGGTCACAGGACCGGAACTCTTCCGGGGCTGACGGGTCCTACTGGCAACAGCCGAGTGGTGCCCGGAGAACCCAGACCGGGACCTCGACCGTAGCACCATGTGCACCATCCCCACTTCTGGTGGTTGCACAAGCAACGACTTCAAGCTAGAATACCTACTTCCCCCCTCGGATTTTCCCCCTGAAAGGCATCGTGAAGAACGACTACGACCAGCTTGAGCAGATTCTCCGCAGTGCCGAGCACTTCCCGCTGCTCGACCACGAGACGGTTGTCGACCTCGCCCAGCGCATTGAGAAGGGCGATCTCGCGGCCAAGGAGAAGCTGATCAACTCCAACCTGCGCCTGGTGGTTTCCATCGCGCGCAACTACCAGGGACAGGGCCTCGCGCTCGGCGACCTGGTGCAGGAGGGCATGCTGGGTCTGATCCGTGCCGCCGAGAAGTACGACTACCGCAAGGGTTTCCGCTTCTCGACCTACGCAACGATCTGGATCCGGCAGGCGCTTCAGCGCGGCCTGGATAACACCGGCCGCACCGTCCGCCTGCCCGCGCACGTGGCGCAGCGCGTCCGCAAGCTCCGGCGTGTCGAGCGCGAGCTCGCCGTCGAGCTCGGCGAGGCTCCGTCCTCGGAGAAGCTCGCCGAGGTCCTCGAGACCGACCTGGACGAGATCGGCCGCCTGCGTGACTACGACCGCGTCCTGGCCAGCCTCGACGCCGGCGTCGGTGAGGAGGAGGACACGCCCCTGGGCGCCCTCATCCCCGTCGAAGGCGCGGACACCGAGCAGCAGGTGATCGACACGGTCCACGGGCAGGAGCTGCGCATCCAGCTCAACCGCCTGCCCCAGGACGAGCGTCAGGTCCTCGACCTGCGCTTCGGCACCGGCCGCGAGGGCGAGCACTCGGTCGAGCAGACCGCGCGCAAGCTCGGCGTCCCGGTGAAGGTCGCCCGCGAGCTCGAGCGCCGTGCGCTCGAGCGCCTCAGCCGCGAGCCCGAGGTGGCCGCGCTGCGCGAGGTCGCCGCCTAGTCACTGCCGGTTGCAGCAAGCCAAGTTGTGCCCCGAGGGCCCCGCGTTGCGGGGCCCTCGGCCGTTCCTGGACAAATGTCCGAGCCTTTCGGCCCCTGTGACGGGGGTCACACGCCTAGGCTGGTGGGATGTCCCGAATCCCGGTCCTTTGCGCGCTCGCGATCTCCGCGGCGCTCCTGCTCCCGTCCGCCGCCGCCGCGGCGACCAAGAGCCAGTTCTACGTCTCGCTCGGGGACTCGTACGCCGCCGGCTATCAGGCCACGGGCGTCGGCACCGGCAAGAACACCCGCAACGGGTTTGCCTACCAGGTGCCCGGTCTCGCAGCCAAGCGCGGGTACAAGCTGAAGCTCGTCAACTTCGGCTGCGGTGGCGCGACCTCCACGTCGATCCTCACCGGCAAGGTCGCCGCCGACGCGAAGTGCAAGGGGCCCGGGGCGCCGGCCTACACGGGCACGCAGGTCGGGGCGGCCGAGAAGTTCCTGAAGGCCAACCGCGGCAAGGTCGGGCTCATGACGGTCTCCATCGGCGGCAACGACGTGACCGCGTGCGCTCGCGCCGCCAACGCGGTCGACTGCGTCGCGACCGCCATCCCGAAGCTCGAGAAGAACCTCGCCGTGCTGCTCAAGCGCCTACGGGCGGCGGCGGGTCCCAAGGTTCGGATCGTCGGCATCACGTACCCGGACGTCATCCTCGGCGCCTGGGTGGGGGAGAACCCGAACCAGGACCTCGCCAAGCTGTCGGTCGCCGCGTTCCAGTCGCTGATGAACCCGGCGCTGAAGAAGGGCTACGAGAAGGTCGGGGGCCGCTTCGTCGATGTGACGAAGGCGACGGGCGCGTACACGCCGCTCGAGCAGACGACGACCACTGCGGAGTACGGGACGATCCCCGTGGCGGTCGCTGAGGCCTGCCGCCTGTCCTTCTACTGCAACTTCCGCGACATCCACGCCACGACCGAGGGCTACCGGATCATCGCGGACATGGTCGCGAAGACACTCCCACGCCGCGGCTGACGCCGCAATTCACGCTGCGCCCGTTTGCCAGACGGGCGTAGCGGGCGATACTTCCGGTATGCCTCGCGCGATCTGGACGGGCGCGATCAGCTTCGGGCTGGTCACGATCCCGGTGAAGATGTACTCCGCCGTGCAGCGGAAGAACGTCCGCTTCCACCAGCTCAACGGGAAGACGGGCGTGCGCATCCAGCAGAAGCGCGTGGACCCGAGCACCGGCGACGAGGTCCCGTACGACGACATCGTCAAGGGCTACGAGCTCTCGCCCGACCGCTACGTCGTGATCGAGCCCAGCGAACTCGAGGCGCTCGACCCGAAGAAGACGAAGACCATCGACATCGAGGACTTCGTCGAGGAAGCGGAGATCGACCCGATCTTCTACGACCATCCGTACTACCTGGCGCCCGGCGCGGGCGGCGCGAAGCCGTACCGGCTCCTGCTCGAGGCGATGCAGGAGACGGGGCGCGTCGCGATCGCCAAGGTCGTCATCCGCTCGAAGGAGCAGCTCGTCGCGATCCGCCCGATGGGCGAGGCGCTGGAGATGAGCACCATGGTCTTCGCCGATGAGGTCCTCAGCGCCGAGCGCCTCGACGAACTGCCCGACCCCGACGAGGTCAAGACGACCAAGCGCGAGCTGGACATCGCCAAGCAGCTCGTCGATTCGCTGGCGGGCGCGTGGGAGCCGGACAAGTACCGCGACACGTACCGCGAGGAGGTCATCGCGCTGATCGAGCGCAAGGCCTCGGGTGAGGAGATCGCCGAGCAGCCCGCGCTCGACGAGGAGGAGGCCCCGGTGCCCGACCTCATGAGCGCGCTGAAGGCGTCGCTGGATGCGGTGAAGTCGCGTGACGGCGGCGAGGCGAAGAAGCCCGCGGCCAAGAAGCCAGCCGCGAAGAAGACCGCGGCGAAACCCAAGGCCAAGGCGAGTTAGGCGGTTGCGGCCACCTCCTGGCCGCAACCTCCGGGAGTATCGGTCCATGGCCACCTGGCGAGAGATCGAAGTGGCGGCGCCGGAGCTCGCCGCCGCGGCACGCGCGTTCTTGGACGCGCATCAGCACAAGACCATCGCGACCCTGCGACGCGACGGCTCGCCGCGCATCAGCGGCACCGAGGCGACGTTCGTCGACGGCGACCTGTGGTGGGGCTCGATGCCGCAGGCCGTCAAGGCCCTGGACCTCCGGCGCGACCCGCGGTTCGCGCTGCATTCGGGCTCGGACGACCCGCCGGCCTGGAAGGGCGACGCGAAGGTCTCCGGGCGTGCCGTCGAAGTGCACGATCGCGCCGCCGCCGAGGCCCTCGTCCGGGCACAGGGCAACGACCCGGGTAGCGAGGCGCTCTCCGAGTTCCACCTCTTCCGCGCCGACATCAGCGAGGTGGCGCTCGTCCGCCTGGCGGAGACCGGCGACAAGCTGATCGTCGAGTCCTGGGTCGAGGGGCGAACCCCGGCGGTGCGCCGGATCGAGCGCTGACTAGGCCGGGATGTCGGCGTCGAGCGCCGCGAGGGCCTCGTCGCGCGAGGACCGGATCGTGAAGATCTGGTCGAGGCCCGTGATCTCGAACGTCCGGGCGATGCTCTCGTCGACGTTGACGACCGCCAGCGCGCCGTCGCGCGAGCGCAGCCGCTTCAGCCCGCCGATGAGCACGCCGAGACCGGTCGAGTCCAGGAAGGTCGTGTCCGTGAGGTCCATCACGACGCCGGTGGCGCCGTCCTCGATGACCTGGGTGAGGGTCTGCTTGAGATCCGGCGCGGTGTAGAGGTCGATCTCGCCGGCGACGGCGATGACGTGACGGCCGTTGGCCTGGGGCTCGTGGCGCAGGATGAACTCAGCGGGCATCTCCACTCAGCCTATCGGGGGTGCGAACGCCAGCCGGAGGCGCAGCTCGTCGGGCTCCTCGGCGACCTCGACGGTGTCTGCGACACGTTCGAGGACGTTGCCGACGCCCGGCAGACTCGCGGCCTCGAGCAGGGCTGCGCCGCCGCCGTCGCGGAGGTCACCGACCTGCAGCTCGAGACCCTCCGACGAGGCCGTGATGTGCACGCGAAGCCGCCCGTCGGCGCCCTGGTCAGGGCCGTGGGCGGCGATCGCGTCGGCGAGGAGCAGCGCGTCGTCCAGCCGGTCGACCGGGCAGTCCGCGCGCGCGGCGAGCATCGCGACGACCGCGCTGAGCACCGGGCCGACGAGCGGGCCGCGGCGGACGATGACCGTCGCCTCCGTCGTGGGGGCCTCGCCGCTCACGCCGCCGCGGATCCGTTCGTGAGCCCGAACGTCATGCGCACCTCGGTGGGCGCGTCGGCGCTGCCGCCCTCGAGCTCGAGGGACTGCGAGAGCGTCGCGATGAGCGGGAGGCCCAGCCCGAGACCGGGGGAATCCGGGCGCGGGTGGATCCCCGCCCCGTGGTCACGGACGACGACGACGATCTCGTCGTCGAGGATGCTGGCGTCGACCTCGAGGGGCCCCTCGTCGTCGGCGTACGCGTGCAGCACGACGTTCGTGCACGCTTCGGTGACGGCGAGCTTGATGTCGGCGGCCAGCTGATCGGGCAGCTCGAGCGCGTCGGCCAGGCCGCCGAACGCGTGGCGGACGACCGCGACGTTCTCGGCCCGGGCGGGGACGAGGAGTTGGAGGTCGGGCGGGTGGCTCACAGGCGGGGCGGGGCGGTGGCGCTCGGTCCGGGGCGGAACGGGTTCGGTCCTGCCGGGGATGGTGCCCGGCAGGGGCCTGTCTCATTCCTCAGAGGAGAAGATACCTGGCCGCCTGGTCAGCAGTCAGAGGTTTGGAGCGGGCTGCACCTCGACGCGGTGGAGCATGAAGCGCGCGGAATTCCATCCCGCCGGACGGGTCTGATCGGCGATCCACTGATACCCTTCTCGTTCCGCCTCAAGTGCCGTTTGTCCGCCCGGGGGCACTCCTATGAATCCGCAGATCTTGCCGCCACAGGCCGACGGCCTCTACGACCCTAGGTACGAGCACGACGCATGTGGCGTCGCCCTCGTCGCCAAGCTCGACAACGAGCCGACGCGTGACGTCGTCGAGAAGGCGCTGCTGGCGCTGGAGAACCTCGAGCATCGCGGCGCCGAGGGCGCCGATGTCCGCACGGGCGACGGCGCGGGCATCCTCACCCAGATGCCTGACGCGTTCCTGCGGAGCGTCGTCGACTTCGAGCTTCCGCCGGTCGGCCGCTACGGCGTGGCGATGTGCTTCCTGTCCCAGGATCCGGCCATCCGCAGCAAGCAGGAGCAGTTGCTCGAGCTGAACACGCGCGTCGAGGGCCAGCACGTCCTCGGCTGGCGCGACATCCCGGTCGATCTGGAGCACGTCGGCGACACCGCCAATCAGACGCGCCCGTACATGAAGCAGCTCTTCGTCGAGGCCGGCCCGGGCTTCGACCAGGACCGTGAGGCGTTCGAGCGCAAGCTCTACGTCATCCGCCGGATCTGCGAGCTGGCGTCGGGCCCGGACTTCTATGTCGTGTCGTTCTCGTCGAAGACGCTGAACTACAAGGGCATGCTCATCAGCCACCAGGTCCGGAACTTCTTCCCGGACCTGCTGGACGAGAAGTTCACGAGCGCCATGTGCCTCGTGCACTCGCGGTTCTCCACGAACACGTTCCCGAGCTGGGAGCTCGCGCACCCGTTCCGCGTCATCGCGCACAACGGCGAGATCAACACGCTGCGCGGCAACATCAACTGGATGCGCGCCCGCGAGAGTCAGCTCGAGAGCGAGCTGCTCGGCGCCGATCTGCAGAAGGTCATGCCGGTCGTCCGCCCCGACGGGTCGGACTCCGCGACCTTCGACAACGTGCTTGAGCTGCTCATGCTCGGCGGCCGCTCGCTGCCGCACGCGGTGATGATGATGATCCCGGAGGCGTTCTCCGGCCGGGACGACCTGCCCGAGCATCTCGTCGGCTTCTACGCGTACCACTCGTGTCTCATGGAGCCGTGGGATGGCCCCGCCGCGGTGTGCTTCACCGACGGCGACGTCGTCGGCGCCACGCTCGACCGCAACGGCCTGCGTCCCGGCCGCTGGGTTGAGACGCACGACGGCCTCGTGGTCCTCGGCTCGGAGGCCGGTCTGCTCGGCATCAAGCCCGACCAGGTCAAGCGCCTTGGCCGCCTGCAGCCGGGCAAGCTCTTCCTCGTCGACCTGCTCCGCCACCGCATCGTGGAGGACGAGGAGGTCAAGGAGGAGGTCGCCAAGCAGCAGCCCTACGGCGAGTGGCACGACGAGCAGACGGTCCAGTTCAAGGACATGGAGCTCGTGCAGCCGACGATGACCGGCGTCGAGCCGACCCCCATCCGCCAGCGCGCGTTCGGCTACACGCAGGAGGACCTGCGCGTCCTCATCGCGCCCATGGCCGCCAAGGGCGAGGAGCCGCTCGGCTCGATGGGCAACGACACGGCGCTGCCCGTGCTCTCGGACTTCCGCCCGCCGTTGTACTCGTACTTCAAGCAGCTCTTCGCGCAGGTCACGAACCCGCCGATCGACCCGATCCGCGAGTCCATCGTGATGAGCCTGTCCTCACACCTGGGGCGCACGAGCAACCTCCTCGACGAGACGCCCGCGCACGCGCACCAGCTCGTGCTGAGCCAGCCGATCCTGCGCAACGTCGAGCTCGAGACGCTGCGCCACGTCGCGCACGACGTCTTCCGCACGCACACGATCGACATCACGTGGGCGGCCGAGGAGGGGCCGGACGGCATGCAGCTCCGGCTCGCCGAGATCTGCGACCAGGCCCACGACGCCATCGAGGCGGGGGTGAGCATCCTCATCCTGTCCGACCGGCAGATGAAGAAGTCGCGCGCGCCGATCCCCGGGCTCCTGGCCGTCGGCGCGGTGCACCAGCATCTCGTCCGCGCGGGCACGCGCCTGCAGGCCGGCCTGATCCTCGAGTCGGGCGAGCCGCGCGAGGTCCATCACATGGCCACGCTCATCGGCTACGGCGCGAACGCCATCAACCCGTACCTGCTCCTCGACACGGCCGACGAGCTCGTCGTCGAGGGCCGCGTCCCCGGCATCACGAACCCCGACGAGGCCGAGAAGAACATCGTCAAGGCCATCGGCAAGGGCCTGCTGAAGACCATCTCCAAGATGGGCATCTCCACGATCCAGTCCTACTCGGGCGCGCAGATCTTCGAGGCCGTCGGCCTGGAGAAGGACCTCATCGACCGGCACTTCACGGGCACGTCGTCGCGCATCGGCGGCATCGGCATGGACGTCCTGGCGCGCGAGACGCTCGACCGTCACGAGTCCGCCTACCCGGCCGAGTCCGAGGTGCTGCCGGTCGGCGGCACGTACTACTGGCGCCGCGACGGCGAGCGCCACGCCTGGAACCCCGAGACGATCGCGCTCATGCAGCACGCCGTCCGCCAGGAGGGGGAGAAGGCGCAGGAGACGTACGACCAGTTCAAGACGCGCGTGAACGACGACGCCGCGCGCCGCGGCACGCTGCGCGGCCTCATGAAGTTCCGCGACGACGTCGAGCCGATCGGCATCGATGAGGTCGAGCCCGCCGAGGAGATCGTCAAGCGCTTCGCCACGGGCGCGATGTCGCTGGGCTCGATCTCCCGCGAGTCGCACGAGACGCTCGCCGTCGCCATGAACCGCCTCGGCGGCCGCTCGAACACGGGCGAGGGCGGCGAGGACCCGGTGCGCTTCACCGACAACCGCCGCTCGTCGATCAAGCAGGTCGCGTCCGGCCGGTTCGGCGTGCACATCAACTACCTCGTCAACGCCGACCAGCTGCAGATCAAGATGGCGCAGGGCGCGAAGCCCGGCGAGGGCGGCCAGCTGCCCGGCCACAAGGTCGACGACTACATCGGCGGCGTCCGCCACACGACGCCCGGCGTCGGCCTGATCTCGCCGCCGCCGCACCACGACATCTACTCGATCGAGGACCTCAAGCAGCTCATCTACGACCTGCGCTGCGCGAACCCGAAGGCGTCGGTGTCCGTGAAGCTCGTGTCGGAGATCGGCGTCGGCACGGTCGCCGCGGGCGTCTCGAAGGCGAACGCCGACCACGTCCTCATCGCCGGCCATGACGGCGGCACGGGCGCGTCGCCGCTCAGCTCGATCGTGTCCGCAGGCGCCCCGTGGGAGATCGGCCTGGCCGAGACCCAGCAGACGCTGCTGCTGAACAACCTGCGCAACCGCATCACGGTGCAGACCGACGGCCAGCTGAAGACCGGCCGCGACGTCGCCATCGCCGCCTGCCTGGGCGCCGACGAGTACGGCTTCTCCACCGCGCCGCTCATCGCGACGGGCTGCATCATGATGCGCGCCTGCCACCTGAACACGTGCCCGGTGGGCATCGCGACGCAGGACCCCGAGCTGCGCGCGCGGTTCAAGGGCCAGCCAGAGCACGTCGTCAACTACTTCTTCTTCGTGGCGGAGGAGCTGCGCGCGATCATGGCGTCGCTCGGCATCCGCACGATCAACGAGATGATCGGCCGCGTCGACCTGCTCCAGGCCGACGACGCGATCGACCACTGGAAGGCGCGGGGCATCGACCTCACGCACATCCTGCACATGCCGGCGCTGCCCGAGGGCACCGTCCTGCACCGCACCGGCCTGCCGCCCGCCGTCCTCGACGACGCGCTGGACTGGGAGCTGGTGGCCGAGGCCAAGGACGCGATCGACGCGGCCCAGGCGGTCGAGATCGAGAAGAAGATCTTCAACAAGCAGCGGTGCGTCGGCGGCATCCTCTCGAGTCACATCGCGCAGCGGTACGGCCTGGACGGCCTGCCGGACGGCACGATCAAGGTGACGTTCAAGGGCTCGTCGGGTCAGTCGTTCGGCGGCTGGCTTGCACACGGCGTCGAGTTCACGCTGATCGGCGACGCCAACGACTACACCGGCAAGGGCCTGTCGGGCGGCACGATCGCCATCCGGCCCCCGGAGGGCGTGTCGTACAAGGCCGAGGAGAACGTCATCATCGGCAACACGACGCTCTACGGCGCGACGAGCGGCAAGGCGTTCTTCCGGGGCCTCGCGGGCGAGCGGTTCGCGGTCCGCAACTCGGGTGCCACCGCCGTCGTCGAGGGCGTCGGTGATCACGGCTGTGAGTACATGACCGGTGGCGTCGTCGTGGTGCTCGGCGAGACCGGCCGGAACTTCGCGGCGGGCATGAGCGGCGGCTACGCCTTCGTCTTCGACGAGGACGGCCGTTTCGCCGACCACGTCAACCCGTCCATGCTCGACCAGCTCGAGGGCCTGCTGCCGGCGGATCTGGAGCTGGTCCGGTCGCTGGTGCAGGAGCACTTCGACCGCACGGGGTCCACGGTCGCCGAGAGGATCCTCGCGGACTGGGAGACCCAGTCGCAGAAGTTCACGAAGGTCTTCCCGACCGACTACAAGCGCGTGCTCGAGGAGCGTGCCAAGAAGGCGTCGGGGGCAGATGCAAACGGCAGCACGGAGACCGGCCAGGTCGTCGTGGCGAAGGAGAGTCGATAGATGGGCGAGCTTGGCGGCTTCCTGAAGATCGAACGCCACGGCGTTCAGTACCGGGACCCGAGCGAGCGCATCACCGACTACCACGAGTTCGTCGATCCGCTCCCGGACAAGGAGCTCGCAGAGCAGGGCGCGCGCTGCATGGACTGCGGCGTCCCGTTCTGCCACAACGGCTGCCCGCTGGGCAACCTGATCCCGGATTGGAACGACCTCGTCTACCGCGACCGCTGGCAGGACGCGATCCGCCAGCTGCACGCGACGAACAACTTCCCCGAGTTCACGGGCCGCCTCTGCCCGGCGCCGTGCGAAGCCGCGTGCGTCCTGGAGATCAACGAGGGCGACGCCGTCACGATCAAGCAGATCGAGCACTCGATCATTGATCACGCGTGGGAGAACGGCTGGGTCGTCCCGCAGCCGCCGCTCGTCGAAACCGGCAAGAAGGTCGCCGTCGTCGGTGCGGGCCCCGCGGGCATGGCCGCCGCGCAGCAGCTGCGCCGGGCTGGCCACGCGGTCACGCTGTTCGAGCGCGACGAGGCGGCCGGTGGTCTGATCCGGTTCGGCGTGCCGGACTTCAAGATCGAGAAGACCGTCGTGGAGCGCCGGGTGCAGCAGCTCGTCGCCGAGGGCATCGACCTGCGCCTGGGCGTGGACGTCGGCGTCGACGTGACGGCCGACCAGCTGAAGGCCGAGTACGACGCGGTCGTGCTGACGACGGGTTCGCGCGAGCCGCGCGACCTGCCGGTCCCCGGTCGTGAGCTCGACGGCATCCACTCCGCGATGGAGTACCTCTACGTCCGCAACCGCTTCGTCGCGGCGACGCAGGGTCCGGAGACGGCCATCCCGGCGCCGAGCGACCTGCCGCAGATCACGGCGGCCGGCAAGAACGTCGTCGTCATCGGCGGCGGTGACACCGGCGCGGACTGCGTGGCGAACTCGCTGCGTGAGGGCGCGACGCAGGTCGTGCAGCTCGAGCTGCTGCCGGAGCCGCCCAGGAGCCGGCCGGACGACCTGACGCCGTGGCCGCTCTGGCCGGCGAAGTACCGCATCAGCTATGCGGCGGAAGAGCTGTTCGCGCTGGAGAAGGGCGAGCAGGACTACCAGGTCGTCACGACCTCGTTCACCGGCGTCGACGGTCGCGTGACCACGCTGAACGCGGCGAAGGCCCAGCCGGCCCCGCCGTTCGCGCCCATCGAGGGCTCAGACTTCGAGATCAAGGCCGACCTCGTCCTGCTGGCGATGGGCTTCCTGCACCCCGAGCAGCCGCTGCTCGACCAGTTCGGCGTCGCGAAGGACCCGCGCGGGAACATCAAGGCGACGAAGCCGTACACGACCTCCGAGGCCGGCGTCTTCGCCGCGGGCGACGCGCGCCGCGGCCAGTCGCTCATCGTGTGGGCGATCAACGAGGGCCGCCAGTGCGCCCGCATGGTCGACCGCTACCTCGTCGGACTCGATCGCGGCGACCTCCCGGTCGGCGACGCGGACGAGGGGCCCGAGGGCCCGCCGATCCACGTGTCGCCGGGCCTGGCGGGCGGCAAGCTCAACGCCTAAGCCATCCCGCGCTCCTCGATGAGCGCGAGGATGTTGCCTGCGGGGTCCGTGAACCAGGCGATGCGGGGTCCGTCCTCGCCGCCGCCCGAGATGCCGCGCTCGTCGTGGTCGAACCCGTCGTAGCGCTCGAACGTCACGCCGCGTGACGCCAGCTCGTCGACGGTGGCTTCGAGGTCGTCGACCGGGAAGTTCAGGACGGTCGCGTTGCCCGGCTGCACGTCGGGTTTCGTGTAGATCATCGTCGGCCGCGCCCCGCCGTGGAGCTTGAGCGTCAGCAGGTAGCCATCCATAATCGACTCAGTGTCGATTCCGAGCGTGTCGCCGTAGAACCGGCGCGCCGCCTCCATGTCGTCCACTGCGAAGCTGCTGAAGGCTTCGGTCGTCGCAAACACCGCGTCTCCCTTCGGTTGTGCACGATGAGGGCACCGATGAGTTCCCCATGCGTCGGAGGTCATACCCCTGACGCACTCTCCTCACCACCCAGGACCGAACGCCATGCATCCCCAGAATCCCCAGAAACTCAGCGCATCCGAGGACCGGCAGCGCTGGATCGCCCTCTACGTCCTGTGCGCGGGCATGCTCATGATCGTGCTCGATGCCACGGTCGTGAACGTCGCGCTGCCGACGATTCAGGACGATCTGGGCTTCACGAGTTCGAACCTGGCGTGGGTGGTCAACGCGTACATGATCGCCTTCGGCGGGCTGCTGCTGTTCGCCGGCCGCATGGGTGATCTCGTGGGCCGGCGCAGGATGTTCCTCTCCGGCCTGGGCGTCTTCAGCGCCGCGTCGCTGCTCTGCGGCCTGGCGGCGAGCCAGGAGTGGCTCGTGGCCGCGCGCTTCCTGCAGGGCATCGGCGGCGCGATGACGGCCGCGGTGATCCTCGGCATGATCGTGACGATGTTCCCCGAGCCGCGGGAGCAGGCGAAGGCGATCGGCGTGTTCGCCTTCGTGGCGTCGGCGGGCGGCTCGATCGGGCTGATCGCGGGTGGCGTCCTGACGTCGGCGATCAGCTGGCACTGGATCTTCTTCATCAACATCCCGATCGGGCTGGTCACCGCCGTGCTCGCGCAGCGGCTGCTCGCCGACGACCGAGGGCTCGGGCTGAAGGCGGGCGCCGATGTGCCGGGCGCGCTGCTGATCACCAGCGCGCTGATGGTCGGCGTCTACACGATCGTGGCGCCTGCCGCCGAGCAGGGCTGGACGGACAGCGAGACGCTGCTGTTCGCCCTCGGATCGCTGGTGCTCCTCGTCGCGTTCATCGTCCGCGAGTCCACGGCGGCGACGCCGCTGATCCCGTTGCGGATCTTCCGGTCCCGGAACGTGACGGGAGCGAACCTCATCCAGATCTTCGCCGTGGCCGGCATGTTCGGGTTGTTCTTCCTCGGCGCGCTGTACCTCCAGCGGGTCCTCGGGTTCGACGCGCTGGAGACCGGGTTGGCGTTCCTGCCCATGACGATCGTGATGGGGACGCTGTCGGTGAAGTTCGCCGAGCCGCTCATCATGCGCTTCGGGGCGCGCACGTTGCAGTTCCCGGGGCTGGCGATCATCGCGCTCGCGCTCGTGCTGTTCACACGCACACCCGTCGACGGCAACTACTGGGAGCACGTGTTCCCGGTGATGATCCTGCTGGGCCTGGGCGTCGGGATCTGCTTCCCCGGGCTCATGACGATCGCGATGTCCGGCGCCACGCCGCAGGATGCGGGGCTCGCGTCCGGTCTGGTGAACACGAGCGCACAGGTCGGCGGGGCGGTCGGCCTGGCGGTGCTCGCGACGCTGTCGGCGTCGCGCACCGAGAACCTCGAAGCGGACGGGATCGCGACGGCGCAGGCGCTCGTGGAGGGCTACCACCTGGCGTTCTGGATCGCGGCCGGGCTCGTCCTCGTGGCGATCGCGGTGGCGGCGTTCGTGGTGCGGCCGGTCGAGATGCCGCCGCACCCGGAATTGGCCACGGAGCCCGAGGGCGACCTCGCGCTGGTGGGCGCCGACGCGTAGGGACCCGCGGATCGGGGCGCCAACCGGGGGGATGCGTCCCCGTTTCGCGCCCCGATCCGCTGGCGCTGCTGAGATAGACCGTCATGTCCCCGGGTCCCGCCTCCAGCGCGGAGGCCAACCGCTGGCTCGTGCTGGCGGTGGTCTGCGCGGCGCTCCTCGTCGTCGTGATCGACGCGACGGTGCTGCACGTCGCCGCGCCGTCGATCAGCGAGGACCTGCGGCCGAGCGCCGTCGAGCTGCTGTGGATCATCGACGGGTACTCGCTCGTCGTCGCCCCGCTGCTCGTCGGCTTCGCAAAGCTCGGCGACAAGGTCGGGCGGCCGCAGGTGATGCTCGCGGGGCTGGCCGTGTTCGCCGCCGCGTCGCTCGTCGCGGCGTTCGCGCCGAGCCCGCTCGTGCTCATCATCGGTCGCGCGCTCATGGGGGTGGGCGGGGCGATGATCATGCCCCAGACGATGTCGATCCTCCGCGACGTGTTCCCCGACCGCCGGGAGCGCACGACCGCGGTCGGCATCTGGGTGTCGGTGAGCAGCGCGGGCGCGGCGATCGGCCCGATCGTCGGCGGGTTCCTCGTCGAGCACTACTGGTGGGGGTCGGTCTTCCTCATCAACATCCCGATCCTGCTCGCGATCGCCGTGGCGACCATCGCTTGGCTGCCCCCAGCCGCGCCGCGACGCCGGCGCCGCTGGACCCGGTCAGCGTGGGGCTCGTGACCGTCGGCATCCTCGGCTTCGCGTTCGGCGGCAAGCATGGCGCCCGCCACGGGTTCGACGATCCGCTGGCCGTCGTCACGCTGCTCGGCGGCATCGCGCTGCTGACGACCTTCGTCCGGCGCCAGCTCGGCACCACGACGCCGCTGCTCGACGTGCGGCTGTTCGGGCAGCGCGCGTTCGCCGTGGCGGTCGGCTGCATCGTGCTCGCGATGGTCGCGCTCATCGGCCTGGACTTCTTCTTCGCCCAGTACCTCCAGCTCGTCCTGGGGCTCGAGCCGCTCGCCGCAAGTGTGCGGCTCATCCCGCTGGCGCTCGCGACGATCGTGGGCGGGCTCATCGCCGCGCCGATCCTCGCGCGCGTCGGCACGCGTGCGTCGATCGCCGGCGGGCTGCTCATCAGCGCGTTGTCGCTCGTGCCGCTGCTGTCGCTCGGGCTCGCCGACGAGTGGCTGATCCTGTCGGGGTCGTTCATCGTGCTCGGCCTCGCGATCCAGGTGGTCGCCGTCGCGGCGAACGACGTCATCGTCTCCGCGGTCACGACCGACCGCGCCGGTGACGCCGCCGCCATCGAGGAGACGGCGTACGAGCTCGGCGGCGGCCTGGGCATCGCCGTCCTCGGGAGCGTGCTCGCGGCGATCTACACAGACGCGCTGACGACCGTGCGGGGCGTGCCCGCCGCCGAGATGGCGGACTCCCGTGAATCACTGAGCGAGGCGACGGAGATCGCGGCCGGGCTGCCCGCCGCGATCGGCGACGCGCTCGTCGACGCCGCCCGCCTGGCGTTCCTCGACGGGCTGCATGTCGCGATCATCGCGTCCATCGTGCTGATGCTGACGGCGACGGCCGTGGCCGCCGCCGTCCTCCCACGCGTGTTCAGCGGTGCCCGTTGAACGTGATGACCTGCTGGATCCCGCTCGGGCGGTTCGTGTAGGCCATCGTGGTCGTCAGCAGCCCGGGGACGAACTCGATCCGCTCGGCGTTCGCGTTCGCCCGCCACGCCGTCGGATCCGATGAGCCGTACGTCCGCGAGAGCGATGCGCCGGCGGTGTCGATCGCCTTCCACAACTCACGCCTGCATACCGAGCGGTCGCCCGATCCGCAGTAGCGCAGGTTGAACTTCCCGCGCACGTTCTGGCCGAGAATCGTCCGCAGGTCCTTGTCCATGTACTCGTGCCAGCCGCCGAACTGGCCCTGCGGTGGGGCGTTGAAGCGCGACTGCAGGCGCCGCAGCTTCGGGAGCTGGTCGTCGAGCACCGGCGCCAGGGCGGCGTCGGCGAGCGGCGCCCAGATGCCGTCCATCACGGCGGCGCCGGGGTCGTCGATGCGGCCGTCGGCGTTGCGGTCCAGCCGGTTGCCGCCGTTGCGGCGCCACGCGTCGAGCGTGTCGAGCATCTTCTGCGCCCGCGCCGAGGGCGCCTTGCCCTGACGCAACAGCTTCGACAGGGTCGGCTGCAGCTCCATGACGCGGACGTCCTGCGTGGCGCCCGCGTTCATCGCGCCGGTCAGCGACGCCAGCGAGTGCTTGGGCCGGGCGAACACGCCGCGCTTCAGCAGGTCGTTGCGGGCGATGGAGCCCTGCATCCACTCGTCGTCGGCCGACGTGAACTTCGCGGCCGAGCGGTTGTTCCAGTTGATGATCGTCCCGTCCTTCGGGTTGATCTGCTGCGGGTGCTTGCTGTTGGCCAGGAAGCCGCTCCACTCGTACTCGCCGGTGCCGCGGGTGGGCAGCGCCGGGTCGACCTCGGGGTCGCGGACCGGCAGGCGGCCCGTGGTCACGAGCGCGATGTTGCGGTGGTCGACGTAGAACGAGTTGAACGTCTGCGGCGACTTCAGCGCGGCCTTCGTGAAGGTCTGCGGTGACGTCACGCGGCCGCGGAACATCTCGGCGTAGAAGAGCTGGTCGACGACGTCACGGCCGTAGCTCGACCGCTTGCTCGAGATCGCCACCTCCCGCGAGCCGACCTTGCCGTACCCGACGACCGGGCCGTGCACCGTGCGGCGGAACCGCAGCTTCTGCGCCTTGCCGCCGATCGTCAGCGTGCCGGCGTCGAACGTCTGCATCGACCGGCACTCGCCCTTGTAGCGGTACTTCGTCCGGCTGCCGCCGCACAGCTCCTCGGCGTACTGGTCGATGATGTCCGCGCCCGCGCTGGTCAGCGACCACGCGTAGTCCTCGCCGCGGCCGATGAGCATGTAGCCCGGCAGCGGGGCGCTCGTCGCGCCGCGCACGTTGATGCCCGGGCCGCGGAGGTTCATCTCCAGCGTCAGGCCGGGGTAGAAGTAGCCGATCTGCGGGCCGGCGACCATGAGCGGGTTGCCGGTCTCCGAGCGCGAGCCGCTCACGAGCAGCGCGTTGCTCTGCTGCTCGGGCACCGCGGACGGCACGGACGCCGCGCTCGCCGTCTTCGCCGCGGGGGTCGCCGAGAAGCTCGTCAGCGCCACGCTGCCCGGGCCGGACTTCGCCGTCGCGGCGCCGTAGGGGAAGGACTTGTCGATCGAGTGGCTCGCCTCGGGGTCGTCCTTCTGACTGAGGTCCTCGAACGCCTGGCGGCCCTTCGTGTCGCCCAGCTCGGACTTCAGCCCGGTCAGCAGCGTGGAGCGGTTGGCTTCATCGCCGCCGCCCTGGCCGAAGAACTGCCCCTTCAGCGCGTTGAGCGCGATGACGTCGTTGCGCGTCCACGGCTTGTTCGGCGAGTTGATCGACTTCAGGTAGTCGTTGATGCCCGCGATGTAGGTGTCGATGTCGCGCAGGACCTCACGGCCGGCGGCGCCCTGGTCGGTCAGGACCTTGACCTGCTTGGCGACCTCCTGCTCGGTCTGCGCGCTGGGCGCGAACTGCGCGAGCGAGGAGACCAGCCCGATCGCCGACAGGCCGGGTGCGTCGATCGCGGCGACGCGGGAGTTGTAGCGCGCCTGCTCGAGCAGCAGGGTGCGGTCCTTCGCGATCACCCAGCCGGCGGCCCACACGACGTCGTCGGCGGTCTGGCCGGTGATGTGCGGGACGTTGAAGCGGTCGCGCTGGATCGTGACGCCCGGGCGCGGGGCGGGGTCGGGGGTCAGCGGCCCGTCGGCGGCGGGGTCGAGCGCCTCGCTCTTGAAGAGGTTGAGCAGGTCGTCGTTGGTGACCTGGTCGAACTTCGGCGTCAGCGCGTCGTACATCTGCGCCTGCTGGGGCGCTGCCACGGGCGGTGGGACGGCGCCGTACTGGCCCGACGGAATGATGTTGCGCGCCACGGGGGCGTAATCGGTGGCGGCGCTCGCCTGCGAGGGGACAGCAGCGAGTGCCAGCAGAGCGGCTGGGACGGCCGCCCGCGAGATGACCCAATTCATGGAGTGAGGGTGACGCCGACGTCAGGTTCATGCGCCGATTGAAGGTGACGCCTGCGTCAACTTCCAGTAAAGTGACGCAGGCGTCATCTTTGTCTCGACCGGGGGAGTCCGACCAGCCATGCCGAATCTGCCCACCGCCGCCGTCATCGGAGCCGGCTCGTCCGGCATCGCCGCCATCAAGGAGCTGCACGCGCGGGGCATCGATGTGGTCGGCTACGAGGCGTCGGACCGCATCGGCGGCAACTGGGTGTTCGGAAACAAGAACGGGATGTCGGCCGCCTACCGGCACCTGCACATCAACACGTCGCGCACGCGGATGGAGTTCGCCGACTTCCCGATGCCCGCGTCGTATCCCGACTACCCGCGGCACGACCAGATCGCCGCGTACTTCGAGGACTACGTCGACCACTTCGGGTTCCGTGACTGCATTCGCTTCGAGACGAAGGTCACGTCAGCGGTCAAGCGCGACGACGGGACCTGGGAGCTCACCGACGACCGCGGCGCGACACAGGTCTACGACATGCTCGTCGTCGCCAACGGCCACCACTGGGACCCCCGCTGGCCCGAGCCCGCGTTCCCGGGCAGTGACGACTTCGCCGGCGTGCAGATGCACGCCCACAGCTACATCGACAACGAGATGCTGCGCGACAAGGACGTCGTCATCCTCGGCATGGGCAACAGCGCGATGGACATCGCCGTGGAGTCCAGCTACGTCGCGGCGAACACCTACCTCGCCGCCCGTCGCGGCGCGTGGATCGTGCCGAAGCACATGGCTGGCCGGCCGACCGACGCGATGGCGGCGAAGTTCAACCGTCCGCAACTGCCGTGGAAGCTGCGCCAGCGCATGTTTCAGAAGCTGCTCGAGCTGAACGTCGGCAAGCCGCAGGACTACGGGCTGCCCAAGCCCGACCACGCGATGGGGGAGTCGCACCCCACGATCTCCGGGCGGATCCTCGACCGTCTCACGCACGGCACGGTGACGCCGAAGCCGAACATCGCGCGCCTCGAGGGTGACGAGGTGGTGTTCACCGACGGCTCGCGCGTGCACGCCGACGTCGTGATCTACTGCACGGGCTACAAAGTCACGTTCCCGTTCTTCTCCGAGGACCTCATCTCCGCCCCGGACAACCACATCGAGCTGTTCCGCCGCGTGTGGCACCCCGACCACGCGACCCTCGCGTTCGTCGGCCTGCTGCAGCCGCTCGGCGCCGTGATGCCGCTCGCCGAGGCGCAGGGGCGCTGGATCGCGTCGTACCTGCGCGGCGAGTACCGCCTGCCGACGCGGCTGGAGATGCTCGACGACATCCGGCGGGACATGGCGTCGATGGCCAAGCGGTACGTGTCGAGCAAGCGGCACACGATCCAGGTCGACTTCGACGACTACCTCTGGCACCTGGCCAAGGAGGAACGCGCCGGTGCCGAGCGGGCGCGGGCCGCCGGGTTCGCGCTGCCGGTCCCGGCGCGGGCACACGATCCGGAGCGTGCCGCGGCGTGACCACCGCCACCGACCCGCCGCTGGGCCGACGCGAGCAGACCAAGCGCGCGAACCGGGCGATGATCCTGGACGCCGGGCGCGAGGTCTTCGCGGAGCTGGGCTACGGGGCGGCGTCGGTGCGCGACATCATCCGCCGGACCGACCTCGCGGCGGGCACGTTCTACAACTACTTCCCCGACAAGGAAGCGGTGTTCCGAGCGCTGCTCGACGAGCTGGCGCTCGAGGTCGGCGGGCTCACGGCGCAGGCCCGGGCGAGCGCCGCCACGCTCGACGAGTTCGTCGAGGAGGGCTTCCGCGCGTTCTTCGTCTACCTCGCCGAGGACCCCGTGCGCTGCGAGCTGCTGCGCCGCAACGCGGGAGCGGTGCGGTCGCTGTTCGAAGGCGAGGCGATCGAGGCGGTGCTCGCGCAGCTGGGCGCCGACCTCCAGCGCGGGATCGACGCCGGCCTGATCCCCTCGCACGACACGGAGCTCATGGCGACCGCGATGCTCGGCAGCGCGTTCGAGGTCGGGATGCGCGCCGCGGACCGCGACCCGGTGGATGTCGAGACGGCGACGCGCCTGTGCACGGACATCTTCCTCGGCGGGTTCGCGCGGATGCGGGCGGCGTAGGGCTCAGCCCGCGCGCGCTGCGGCGACCACCGCGCCCGTCACCGTCGCCAGGTCGTCGTCGCCGGTGATGTACGGCGGCATGACGTAGACGAGGTCCCGGAACGGGCGGATCCAGACGCCGCGCTCCAGCGCCGCGGCGGTCGCCGCGGCGACGTCGACGTCGTGGTCGAGCTGGACCACCCCGATCGCGCCCTGCACCCGGACCTCCCGCACGCCGTCGATGTCGCAGGCATCCGCGAGCCCCGCCCGCAGGCCGCGCTCGATCCGCGCGACGTCGGCGGCCCAGCCGCCGTCGAGCAGCAGCGATGTCGACGCCAGCGCGGCCGCGCACGCGAGCGGGTTGGCCATGAACGTCGGGCCGTGCATGAGCGCGCCGCCGCCGTGCTCGGTGATGGCGTCGGCGACCGCGCGCGTGCACAGCGTGGCGGCCATCGTCATGTACCCGCCCGTGAGCGCTTTGCCCAGGCAGAGGATGTCCGGCGTGACGCCCGCGTGGTCGGCGGCGAACAGCGTCCCGGAGCGGCCGAACCCGGTGGCGATCTCGTCGAGGATGAGCAGCAGCCCGTGGCGGTCGCAGCACTCGCGCAGGAACCGCACGCACGCCGGGCTGTGGATGCGCATCCCGCCGGCGCCCTGCACGACCGGCTCGACGATGACCGCCGCGAGCTCGCCGGCGTGCCGCTCCGCGAGCCGCTCGACCTCGGCGGCCCACGCCTCGTCCAGCGGCGCGTCGAACCCGTCGGGCGGCCGGGGGGCGAAGACGTGCTCGCGCAGCGTCCCGGCGAAGAGGTGGTGCATGCCTCCGACGGGGTCGCAGACGGCCATCGCCCCGAACGTGTCGCCGTGGTAGCCGCCGCGCACCGTCAGCAGGCGCGTGCGGCCGGGGTCCCGGGCCATCGCGGCCTGCAGCGCCATCTTGATCGCCACCTCGACGGAGACCGATCCGGAGTCCGCGAAGAAGGCGTGCTCCAGGCCGTCGGGCGTCATCGCGACGAGCCGCTGCGCCAGCGTGATCGCCCCCTCGTGGGTGAGGCCGCCGAACATGACATGGGCCATGCGGCCGAGCTGCTCGGAGACCGCGGCGTCCATCACGGGGTGGCGGTAGCCGTGGACGGCGCACCACCAGGACGCCATGCCGTCGATGACCTCGCGCCCGTCGGCCAGCTGCAGCCGCACGCCCTGCGCGCCGACCACGGGCAGCGGCGCGACCGCAGCGGGCATCGGGCCGTACGGGTGCCAGACGTGCGCCTGGTCGGCGGCGATGAGTTCGGACCAGCGAGCCTCCACGCGGCGTGAGCCTAGACTGCTCGCCGGTGCCCAGCTTCTGCCGCCACAACCGCTTCGTCCAGAACTGCCCGATCTGCAAGAAGGAGCTGGAGCCCGAACCGTCGGCGCGGCCGCGCGCGCGGTCCGGCTCGGGCACGAAGCGGTCGTCGTCGGGGACTCGCCGCGCCGGGCGGCATGCAGGTCCGCCGTGAGGTGCGTGCCGCCGACGACGGGTACCGCAACGAGCTCGTCCCGGGCCTGAAGTCCTCGGCCGACGCGCGCCGCCTGGCCGAGGAGCTGGCGTTCAGCGCCGCCCGGCTGGCCGAGCTGGCGACCGACCCGCCCGCCGGGTACGCCGCCGTCGCCGCGGCCGACGACCCGGAGCAGGCGCTGTGGCTGGCCTTCCTCATCGCGTACCTCGGTCCGCTGGAGGGCGACGTCGCGTTCGCCGCGATCGACGGCGCCGCCACCGACTGGGCGACCGGCGAGCTTCCCGACCTCAGCGAGACGAAGCTGGGCCCGCGCACGTCGCACGACCCCGCTCGCGGCGATCGCACGCTCACCGCGTACCGCGCGTGGGCCGAGCGCAGCGGCGGCCAGGTCGCCGGGCTCGCGGGGGAGGAGGCGTGGTCGCCCGAGCGCCGGTTCTCCCGCGCGTTCGAGCGGCTGGGCACGCTGCCGGGCTTTGCCCGCGGCCCGCGCTTCGATCTGCTCGTCAGCCTCGGCCGGCTCGGGGTCCTCGACCTCACCGCCGAGTCGCTGCACTTCGGCGAGGACCAGACGGCCATCGGCGGGAAGCGCGTGTTCGGCATCGCCGACCTGTTCCTGCTGGAGAAGCGGTCGGCCGAGCTGACCGATGCGGTCGGCGTGCCGCTGGAGGCACTCGACCTGGCGCTGCACAACTGGTCCCGTCCGCCGCAGGGGCGGGCGACGATGGGCTCGCAGGTGACGGCCGATCCGGACGCCGTCGAGCTCATCGCCGGCGAACTCGGCGCCTGAACACCCTCAGGTAGCTCCCAGGTCCGGCCCAGCGCGCGCTCGGCGGCGGTCTCGATGCTGCCGCCATGACCTCGACCTCTCTCCTCCAGACCCCTCGGGAGGCGGCCACGCCGCCTTCACGAGCCCGGGTCGAGATCGTCGTTCCCGTCTACAACGAGCAGGCCGCGCTGGCGGCCTCGGTGCGGCGGCTGCACGACCATCTCGACGCGCACCTGCCGTTCGACTGGCAGATCACCATCGCTGACAACGCGAGCACCGACGCCACACCCCGGGTGGCGACCGCGCTCGCCGACGACCTCCCCGGCGTGCGCGTCCTGCGCCTGGAGGAGAAGGGCCGGGGTCGCGCGCTGCGCGCCGCCTGGCTGGCGTCTGATGCGGACGTCGTCGGCTACATGGACGTCGACCTCTCGACGGACCTCAACGCCGTCCTGCCGCTTGTCGCGCCGCTGGTCAGCGGGCATTCGGACGTCGCGATCGGCAGCCGGGCTGGCGCGCGGATCGAACGTCGAGCGCGGGCCGAAGCGCGAGCTCATCTCCCGCGCCTACAACCAGCTGCTGCACGTCACGCTCGCGGCGCGCTTCACCGACGCGCAGTGCGGCTTCAAGGCGGTGCGCGCCGACGTCGCGCGCCGGCTGCTGCCCGACGTGCGCGACGACGGCTGGTTCTTCGACACCGAGCTGCTGGTCCTCGCCCAGCGCGAGGGGCTGCGCATCCACGAGGTGCCGGTCGACTGGGTCGACGACCCCGATTCGCGCGTCGACATCGTCCACACGGCGCTCGACGACCTGCGCGGCATCGCCCGGCTGCTGGCCCAGACGAAGCTGCTGCGGTTCGCCGCGATCGGCGTGGTCTCGACCATCGCCTACGCGCTGCTGTTCCTGCTGCTGCGGGGACCGGTCGGCCCGGCCTGGGCCAACGGGCTGGCGCTCGCGATCACCGCGGTCGGCAACACGCAGGCCAACCGGCACTTCACGTTCGGCATCCGCGGCAGCGAGGATCTGGCCCGCCACCACGCAGGCGGTGCCGTCGTGTTCGTCCTCACCCTCGGGCTGACGAGCATCGCGCTGGCGGTGATGCACGGGATCGACGCGAACCCGCCGCGCGCGATCGAGCTGGGCGTCCTGATCGCGGCCAGCGTCGCCGCGACGGTCTCGCGCTTCATCGCCCTGCGGACCTGGGTGTTCGCCAAGCGCGGCCGCGCCCGCGCCGCCGCCCGCCGTGCCGTCGCCGCGATCGGACGAGCCGATGCGTAATCCCGAGCCGTTCTCCACCCTCACCGAAAGGACCGCCGTGTCGACCCCGTCCGTCACCCTGCCGTCGCTGCCGCAGACCGGCAGCGGCGCCCGTGTCCGCGCGCTCGCGCCGCCGCGCCCCGAGCTGGTCGTGCTGCTGCTCGTCGCAGCGGTGCTGAACCTCTGGGGGCTCGACCAGAACGGCTACGCCAACGAGTACTACAGCGCCGCCGTTCGTTCCATGACCGAGAGCTGGAGCAACTTCTTCTTCGGCTCGTTCGACAGCGCCGGCGTGATGAACGTCGACAAGCCGCCGCTCGCGCTCTGGGTGCAGGCCGCATCGGCGAAGGCCTTCGGCTTCTCGAGCTGGAGCATCCTCGTCCCACAGGCGCTCATGGGCGTCGCGACCGTGGGCATCACCTACGACCTCGTCGCGCGGCGGTTCGGCCGCCTCGGCGGCACGATCGCAGGCGCGACGCTCGCGCTCACTCCGATCGCCGTGGCGATCTCGCGCCACAACAACCCCGACGCGATGCTCGCCCTGTGCGGCGCTGCGGCGCTGTGGTTCCTCGTCAAGGGGCTGGAGGACGGGCGCACGCGCTGGCTCGTGCTCTCCGGGGTGTGCATCGGCCTCGGCTTCGAGGCCAAGATGGCGGCGGCGCTGCTGCTCGTCCCCGCGATGGGCGCGGCCTACCTGTGGGTGGCGCCCGCCGGCCGGCTGACCGCCGTCAAGCAGCTCGCCGCGGGCGGTGCCGCGATGGTGGCGGTCGGCCTGGCGTGGCCGGTCGCGGTGTGGCTGACGCCGGCCGACAGCCGGCCGTGGGTCTCGGGCACGAGCGACAACAGCATCTGGTCCCTGATCTTCGGCTACAACGGCCTCGGTCGCCTGTTCGGCCAGGACGGCGGGCCTGGTGGCGGCGCCGGCGGTCCAGGGGGCGGCGGCGGTGGCGGTATGGGCGGCGTCTTCGGGGGCGACACCGGCGCGCTGCGCCTGCTCAACGACGCGCTCGCCGGGCAGGCGGGCTGGCTGCTGGGCTTTGCTCTCGCCGGTGGGATCGCGGTGGTCGTCGCGTCGCGGCTGCGGCGGACCGACGCACGCACCGGCTGGATCATCGCCGTCGGTGGCGCATCGCTGACCATGGCGGTCGCGTTCAGCCGGGCGGAGGGGATCTTCCACCCGTACTACGTCGCGCAGCTCGCAGCGCCCGCGGCGGCGCTCGTCGGCGCCGGCGCGGCGACGATCGCGGGCCGGGGCCTGACGATGCGCGTCGCGGCACCGCTCGTCATCGCGGTGGCGCTGGCCGTCCAGCTCATCGTCATCGGCCGCTACGACGGCCTGGACTGGGCCACGCCGCTGATCATCGGCGGGGCGCTCGTCGCCGCGGTCGCGCTGGCCACGGAGATCGGGCCGCGCTGGCGGGCCGGGATCGTGGCGGCCTTCGTGGGGATCCTCTTGCTCGCCCCGGCCTCGTGGGCGGTGCAGACGCTGGGCCACAGCACGAGCAGCACGTTCCCCGCGGGCGGCCCGGCCGAGCAGTCGGGCGGCATGGGCGGTCCGGGCGGTGGTGGCCGGGCGATGGGCATGCCGCCGGGCGGCGGCGGCATGGGCGGAGGCGGGCCGATGGGCGGCGACGCGTCGTCCGTCAGCCAGGCCCTCGCCTACGCCCGGGCCAACGGCGGCGGCACCGTCGCGGTGAGCTCCCAGAACAGCGCGGGTCAGCAGATGGTGCAGGGCGACGCCGACGAACTCGTCGCCATCGGCGGCTTCTCCGGCCGCGAGAGCCAGGTCAGCGCGACGTGGCTGGCCGACGCGGTGCAGAGCGGCAAGGTCCGCTGGGTGTTGACCGACGGTGGGACGTCACCGGGGATGGCCGGCGACGGGCGGGTCGGCTCGACCGAGGTCATGGCCGCCGTGCAGGAAGCGTGCACCGCGGTCAGCACCGCGGACGGCTCGACCGCGCCGTCGGGGATGTACGACTGCCAGGGAGCCAGCGAGGCCCTGCGGGGCGCCTGAGCATCCACTGCCAGCACGACGAAGGGCCCGGCGCATGCCGGGCCCTTCGTGCCTGTCCCGAGGAGGAGGAAGGGTCAGCGCCGGCGGTAGGGGTCCACCATCACGCTGTCGACGGTCACACCGATGTTCGTGGTGTTGCCGAACAGCCCGGTGATGGTCGAGACGACGTTCGCCCCCGAGCCGCCGACCTGGGTGACGAAGTCGACGAGCGGGTTCTGGCCGATGATGGCCGAGGCCGTGTCGTTGACGAGATCCGTCGGGCTGAGCGCCGTGAGCTTCAGCTGGACGGTGGTGCTCTTCGTCGTGGGGTTCAGCGGGATGATCGTGGCCAGCGGGCTCTTCGGCGACGCCTGCCACGTCGACGGCGTCAGCGAGATCGCCTTCGACGACACCAGCTCGACGCCCGTGATCTTGCCCGCTGCGTCCTTGTAGACGACGTGCGCGAGGAAGCCGGTGAGGACCGCGTTGTCGACCTTGAAGACGAAGCGGAAGTGCGGGTGGCTCTCATCGACGCAGAACGCCGGGGAGAGCGCGGACGAGCCGAGCGGCATCTGCAGCGACTTCGAGCCGCCCGACACCCCGAGCGTCTCGTTGCCACTGGCGATCTTCGCGCCGCGGCTGAGCGTCCAGCCGGCGGTACCGCTCTCGAAGTTGCCGCCGGGCGCGATCGAGTAGTCGGCGGCGTCGCCGTCGACGCGCTGGAAGGCCTTGCTGGTCGGCAGCTCCTGGCACGCGGACGGGGCCGGGACGGCCGCGCTGGTCACCTGCTCCGATGACGGCAGCGGCTGCGTGGAGTTCGCCGTCGTGACGATCGAGGTGGTCTTGCCCTCGGCGTTGGTCGTCGTGGTGGTGGTCGTCGACGACGTCGTCTTCGGCTTGAACAGACTGCTGAGAACGCCCGCCTGTGCTGTGGCGGGCAGCGCGGTCATGGACAGAACCGCAACGGCTGCGGCGATGGCCGCGGGCCCCTGCTTACGAAGTGGCATCCTTGCCTCCGGACTCTTGGCCAGTCCCCCCTCGACTGGCCGGCAAGGGTCCTCTCGGCAGCTCAGACCGGGAACTTGAGCGTGATGGGCATGATTTTGGAAGGTGCGACAGGCGGTCGCGCGTCCGTCAGTCACGGACGAACAACAGGAGCACGCCCACGAGGTCGCCGTTGTCCGTCTCGGGGACCGCTGAGACGAGCCGGAACCCCTCGTCCTCCCGGCGCTGGAGGACGGCTTCGACGGCGTCGGTGTTGCGGGCCAGCGTGCCGGCGGGTGTGCGGGTGCGAACGTGATCGACGGCGTGCGTGGGCATGCGCGCCAGTGTGCCCGACCGGGCGTCGGTCTGCCGCCGGGTGCCTATGATCTTCGTCATAGATGTCTGCTGACAGCCGCACCCGGATGGTCCAGAGCGCCGCCCTGCTCCTGCGCGAGCGTGGCCTGAGCGGCACGAGTTTCCGCGACGTCATCGAGCACAGCGGCGCGCCGCGCGGGTCCATCTACCACCACTTCCCCGAGGGCAAGCGCCAGCTCGTCCGCGAGGCCGTGGAGATGTCGGGTGGTTGGGTCGGCGACGCGATCGCGTCGCTTGAAGAGAGCGGTGACCCCGTCGAGACGCTGCGTGCGTTCCTCGGCGTGTGGGCCGAGATCCTGCGCGCGAGCGAGTTCCGGGCCGGGTGCCCGGTCGTCGCCGTGTCGGTCGAGGCCAACGACGACGAGCCCGAGGTCACCGAGGCGGCCGCCGCCGCGTTCCGGCGCTGGACCCGGGAGCTGGCCGACGGCCTGCACGGCGCCGGCGTGGAGGAGGAGCGTGCGCGTCGCCTGGCGACGACCACCGTCGCGGCGATCGAGGGCGCCGTGGTGCTGTGCCGCGCCGAGCGCAGCACCGGGCCGCTGGACGACGTGGGCGCGGAGCTCGAGGCGTCGCTGCGGTCTGCGCTCGTCGCCGTCTGATCACGCGCGCGCCGCGTCGCGTTCGGCGAGGTCGCGGAGGTTCAGGAGCTGGCGGCGCATCATCACGAGGTCGCCTGCGGACAGGAACAGGCCCGCGGCGCGCCTGCCGAACGGCATCCCGGGCGCGCGCCAGAGCATGCGCACGTAGATGCGCGCGCCGCGCGGACCCGGCCGCGCCGCGTACGTCACAGCGACGGGGCCGGGCATCCCGTCGACCCACAGCGTCACGTGGTCGTCGGGCGCGAAGCTCGACAGCGTGAAGAACGTCATGAACGGGATCCCCGGCTGGAGGTCGTCGAGCCCGGGTGTGAGCTCCTGCGGGCTGCGGCGCCCGAAGTTGTCGATCGTGTCGTAGCTGTAGGGCGCGGCCCGCAGCTGGCAGAGCCAGCGGAAGACGAGCGGCACGGGCGCCGCGACGTCGACCGCGCGGTGCAGGACCACGTCGGCGTCGGGGAGCAGGCGGTCGCAGGGTTCGGGCCGGGCGGTCTCGTCGTCGGCCGCACCCCAGTTGGCGACGGGGCCGGGGATGCGCATGCCCTACGTACGGCCCGCAGTGGGCAGCGAGACGACCGGCAGCTCGCCGGCCTCGAAGCAGTCGGCGACGTCCTCGGGCACCCCGGCGATCTGCCCACCCGCGCAGTCCTCGGCGTCGACGTGTCGGCGCGGGTTGACGATGCCCGCCAGCCCGAGCAGTCCGCCGAGCGCCACGAGCCCGGCGGAGATCGCCATGGCACGGCGGAACGCGTCGACCGATGCGTCCTGCACGGCGGCCGAGACGGCCTGCGCCTCGGCCGGCGGCAGGCCGCTCGTGTCGGCCTGCGCGAGCGTCTGCTCCCGGGCGACGGCGACGACGCGCTCCCCGGCGGGGGTCAGCTCGACGCCGGCGAGCTGGTCGTCGATCGCGGAGGCGAAGACGGCGGCCACCACGGCGCCGAGCGCGGCGATCCCCAGCAGTCCCGCGACGCGCGCGATCGCGTTGTTGACCCCCGACGCGATGCCGGCGTTCGATTCGTCGGCATCGGCGAGCACCGTCGCGGTGAGCGGGGCGACGGTCATCGCCAGGCCCAGGCTGAACACGAGCAGCCCGGGGAGGACGTCGACGACGTAGGTCACGTCGGCATCGATCCGCACGAACCAGGCGAGGCCCGCGGCCGACACGAGCGGGCCGACGCCCATGAAGAACCGCGGGCCGAACCGGTCGGCGAGCGCGCCGAAGCGCTTGGACAACAGGAACATCACGACGGTCGAGGGCAGCGTGGCCAACCCCGCCTGCAACGCGTTGAAGCCGGGCGACCTGCTGGAGGAACAGGACGAGGAAGAAGAACGTGACCGAGAGGCCGCCGTACATCGAGAACGTCTCCAGATTCCCGATCGCGAAGTTGCGCCGGCGGAACAGCCCGAGCGGGAGCATCGGGTCGGAGGTGCGCGCCTCGCGGACGAGGAACGCCGCAAAGACCGCCACCCCGCCGAGGAGCGGGCCGGCGACCTCGGCGGATCCCCAGCCCATGTCTGGTTGGCGGATCAGCGCGTACACGGGCCCGGCGAGGCCGAGCGCGCAGAGGACCGCGCCCGCCCAGTCGACCCGTCGCCGGATTCGCCCGGGTGTGGGCGCCGGGATCGCGACGACGACCAGCGCGAGCGTGGCGATGACGAACGGCACGTTGATCGCGAAGATCCAGCGCCACGACGTGGCGTCGATGAGCCACCCGCCGACGAACGGCCCGACGACCATGGCGATGCCCGCCCACGCGGTCCACGACCCGATCGCCGCTCCGCGCTCGTCCGGCGGGAAGGCGCTGACGATCACCGCGAGCGCGCTCGGGGTCAGCAGCGCGCCGAAGACGCCCTGGATGGCACGCGCGCCGACGAGGGCCTCGATCGTCGGCGCGAGCGCGCACCCGAGTGACGCGATGCCGAACCCCGCGACGCCGATCGCGAACACGCGCCGCTCGCCGTAGACGTCCCCCAGCGAGCCGCCGATGAGGATCAGGGAGCCGAGCGTGAGCAGGTACGCGTTCGACACCCACTGCTGCCCGGCCAGCCCGCCGCCCAGGTCCTCCTGGATCGCGGGCAGCGCGACGTTGATGACCGTCGCGTCGAGGCCCGCGACGAACGAGCCCATGATCGCGGCGACGAGGACGAGGCGCTTGCGGCCCGGGGTGAGCGAGGCGGCGGCGATGCCGGGGACGCTAGCGATGTGATTCAGCGCGCTGCGCCGCAAGCGCTGGAGCGGCGGCTGAGCCCGGTCAGGCCGGTGCTGCGGCGCGCCAGACGCCGGACGCCGCGGCGTCGGCGATGAACGCGTCGACGCTGCGGGCCGGGCGGCCGAGCACGGCCGCGACATCGCCCGTGGGCCGCGAGCCCTGGCCGTCGCGGATGAGGTCGAGGAGCCCCGCGAGCAACTGGGCGTAGTCGGCGGGAACGCCGGCCGCCTGGACGCCGTCGATCCATGCGGCACGGTCGGCGTCGACGTACCGGACGTCGCGACCGGTGGCGGCGGAGATCCGCGCGACGAGATCGGCGTGCGTGATCGCTTCGGGCCCGGTGAGGTCGTACGCGCGACCCGCGTGCGCCGCCGGGTCTGCGAGCGTCGCGGCGGCGACGGCCGCGATGTCCTCGGCGTCGATGAACGCCTCGGCCCCGTCGCCGGCCGGCAGCGCGAGCTCGCCGTCGGCGACCATCGGCTGCATGAAGCCCTCGGTGAGGTTCTGCAGGAACCACGACGGGCGCAGGATGGTGTGCGTGAGGTCGTCGCGACCGGCGAGCTGGAGCTCGACGGCGCGCAGCGGCACCTCGGGCGGCGCGTACTGCACGCCGCCCGCGCTGAGGAACGTGACGTGCCCGACGCCCGCGGCGACGGCCTCGTCGAGGAACGCCGCGACGAGCGGCGCGAAGTCGAGGCGCAGCGCGGGCGGGACGAGGTAGACGCGGTCAGCGCCCTGGAGCGCCGCGACGCGGCTGGCGGGGTCGTCCCAGGCGAAGGTGACGTCGGCGCCCGAACGGGCGGCGGTGCGCACGGTGTGGCCCTGCTCGCGCAGGTCGGTGGCGAGGCGGCGGCCGGTCTTGCCGGTGCCGCCGAGGATCAGGATGTCGGTCATGGAGCGCATCACATCAGCACATCGCAAGACGATCCATATTTGAAGACCGCAGATCAATATGCGATCGTCTCGTCCTGTGGATGTACTCGTTGATCTCCTGGAACGCTCCCGCGCGCGCGGTGCGGCCTTCGCCTTCTCGGCGATGACAGCGCCGTGGGGCCTGAACTTCCCGGCGACGTACGAGATGGGCATCCACGCGATCGTCGCGGGAGCCGTCACGCTCGAGCCCGAGCACGGCGAGCCGCTGCAGCTCGTCGCCGGGGATCTCGCGCTCGTGCGCGGCGACGTCGCCCACCAGCTCGCGCACGCGCCGGGCGCGGACTGCATGTCGCTGCCGGCGTTCCTCGAGACCGGTGCGGTGCCGGGGTCGCCCCGCCGGTACGCCAACGGCGACGGCGCGCCCGACGCGGAGTTCTTCTGCGGCGCGTATCTCTTCTCCGGAGACCTCTGCGCGAGCCTGCTCGCGGAGCTGCCGCCGGTCGCCCACGTCCGCCCACATGCCGGCGGGTCGCTGCGCCTGGCGCTCGATCTTCTCGCGCGCGAGATGGCACGCGACGCGCCGGGCCAGCAGACGATCCTCGACCGCCTGCTCGACGTCGTGCTCGTCCACGCGCTGCGCGAGATCTTCGCGCGTGATCTCGGGACCGCTCCCGCGTGGTTTCGCGCGCTCGACGACCCGGAGGTCGGCGCGGCGCTGCGGGCCGTCCACGGCGACCCGGCGGCCGGCTGGACCGTCGGCACGCTGGCGGCGCAGGTCGGCCTGAGCCGCGCGGCGTTCGCCCGGCGGTTCGCTCAACTCGTCGGCGAGCCGCCACTGGAGTACGTGACGAGCTGGCGGATGGCCCTCGCGCGCGAGCGCCTGCGCGACACCGATGACGGGCTGGCGGCCATCGCCCACGATGTCGGGTACGCGTCGGAGTTCGCGTTCGCGGCGGCGTTCAAGCGCCGGCACGGCGTTGCTCCGGGGCGCTGGCGCACGCAGTCCCGGGAGGCGCGCGACCGGCAGGCCGTCCCGGCGTAGCCCTACGGCGCGTCGGGCGCGCCGATGAGCCGCTCGTGGTCGAGCAGCTCGAAGGCGGACATCAGCCACGGGTCGAAGAACGTGCCCGTCTGCTTCCGCATCTGGACGAGCGCTTCGTCGACGGTCATCGCCGCCTTGTAGGGCCGCTCGTGGGTGAGCGCGTCGAAGACGTCGGCGACCATGACGATCCGGCTCTCGATCGGGATGTCCTGCCCGGAGAGCCCGACCGGGTAGCCGCCGCCGTCCCATCGTTCGTGGTGTGAGAGCGCGATGCTCGCCGCCATCTCGAGGTACGCGGAGCTGCTGCCGGCGAGGATGTCGGCGCCCGCCGTCGTGTGGGTCTTGATGACCTCGAACTCCTCCGGGGTGAGCTTGTCGGGCTTGAGCAGGATCCGGTCCGGGATGGCGACCTTGCCGATGTCATGCAGCTCGGCGGCGCGGCGCAGGACGGTCACGTGGTCGGCGCCCAGGCCGACGGCCTCACCGAGCAGCGCGGCGGTGTGGCCGACGCGCTCGGTGTGGTGGTGCGTGTCGTCGTCGCGGTACTCCGCCACGCGCGCGAGGTGGCCGAGCATGTCGAGGTGCGCGCGCTCAAGCGCCTCGGTGCGCTTGCCGACGAACGCTTCGAGCTGCGTGTTCTGCTCGGCGAGCCGCAGCTCGAGCCGCCGCGTGCGCAGCAGGTTGCTGGCCCGCAGGCAGACCTCTTCGAAGTCGAACGGCTTGCAGAGGAAGTCGGTGGCGCCGAGGGCGAGAGCGCGGCGGCGCGTCTCGATCGTCGTGTCGGCGGTGAGCATGAGGATCGGCATGGGGACCGACGCGGCGCTGCGCGACGCCTTCAGCCGTCGCATGACCTCGAAGCCGTCCGGGGCGGGCATCTGCAGATCGAGCATGAGCAGGTCGGGCTGCCAGCTCTCGACGAGGTGTTCGACGGTCGACGAGTCCGTGGTGGTGCGGATCTCCTGGAAGCCCCAGTCCTTGAGGAGGCGCAGCAGGAGGGCGATGTTGAACGGCGCGTCGTCGGCGACGAGGACGCGCATCGTGCGGACGTCCTCGGATGCGGGGCCGGCGGCGGGGGAGGGACCGACGTGCGGCGGGGGGACAGCCAGGGCAGGGTCGGTGCTCATGTCCCGGAGTGTCGCCAGGCTGTGGGGGCTGGCGTACCCGTACGGCCCGGAAGCGGACGACCGCGCGAGCGGCGCATCCCCACAACCGGCCAGCGGGGCTGTTCCCGGGGGCCAGGGGCGTGTCGCCGTCCACCAGACGTTCCGCGCCGACCGCGGTCGATCGACGGTTGCTCATACCCGCCACGTCGTACGGCGCTTCCGCGGAAGCGCTTTTTCCCGCAGTTTGCGGGTTTTCGGCCTGCACGGGGGGCGAGTTCTCCGGTTGGCTGACCTCTGAAGTTCGACCGAGCAACCAGGGCTGGGGGCGTCAGCGTGGCGACAGTGCAGGAGCGACCGGGGGATGAGGCGGCTGAGCCGTCCCCTGTTGCGCTGCTCGAGGCCGGGTCGCCGCCCGGCGTTGTTGTCGGAGGCCGAGGCCGAGCAGCTCGTCCTCACGGTGCTGGGTCAGCACGCTGACGCGCTGTTGCGTACCGCGCGCAAGCACTCGCTGAACGCCGACGACGCGCAGGATGCCTACCAGCGCGGGTTGGAGATCTTCCTCAGGCATGCGCGGCGTCTGGATCCGTCGCGCGCGCACAGCTGGCTGCATCAGGTCGTCAAGCACGAGGCGATGCTCGTGCGCAAGATCCGCCAGCGGGACATGGCACCGGACGACGTCGACTTCGATCTGCGCGAGTCCGAGCACGTCTCCGACCCTGCCGAGGCGGTGTTGCGTCTCGACCGCGTGCAGCAGTCGGCGGCCGCGTTGCGTCAGCTCAAGCCCCAGGAGGTCCAGGCGCTGTGGCTGAAGGCCAGCGGCCACAGCTACGAGGAGATCGGCGAACGGCAGGGCTGGACAAGGACGAAGGTCAACCGTTGTCTCACCGAGGGGCGCAAGGCGTTCCTGGGCCGGTACGCCGACATCGAGTCCGGCGAGGAATGCGCGCGATGGGCGCCGCTGCTGAGTGCGCTGCTCGACGGTGAGGCGAAGGCGAAGGACGCGCAGTCGCTGCGCGGTCATCTCCGGTCGTGCCCGGGATGCCGGTCGACGCTGCGCGCGTTGCACGAGGGCGGCGGCGATCTGCGGGTGCTGTTCCCGGTGCCGCTCGTCATCGGACAGGCGGCGGCCGAGCATCACGACGCCACGGCGAACCTCGTCCTGCGCGTGTACGAGGCGATCGTCGGCGGGGTGCACGAGCGCGCGTCGGCGTCGGTCATGCGGATGCAGGCGTTCGTCGAGGGCGCGTCGGCGACGAAGGTCGCGGCGGTCGCGGCGTCCGCGGCGGCGGTCGCGGGCGGCGGGACGGTGGCGGTGGAGCAGGTGCGTGAGAACGACCCCGAGCCGGTCCGGGAGCAGGCTGCGTCTTCGGCCCCGGCGACGCAGGCTCCGGCGGCGACGCCTGTGTCCGCGCCGGTCGTCCGCACCACCGCGGCGACGTCGGTCACCCGGGTGCCGACGGCGTCGCGCAAGGCGGCCGAGCGTGATCTCGCCCGCGAGCGGGCGGCGGCGCGGGCGCGCGCGGCTGAGCGCGCGCGGGCAGCCGAGCGTCGAGCGGCACAGCGGCGCGCTCGCGCGCGGGCGGCCGCAGCGGCGTCGTCTCCGGCACCAGCGGGCTCTGAGTTCTCGCTGGCGGCTCCCGCTTCGCCACCGTCCTCGTCGGGATCGACGAGTGGCGGTGGGACGTCGGGCGGCGCAGGGTCGTCCGCGCCCGCGGGAGCGGAGTTTGGGCCGTGAGCGCACTCCAGTTCGACAATCCAGGTAGGCATTCATACGCTGTAGGTATGAAAGCCACCGTCTCCGAGAAGGGGCAGGTCACGATCCCGAAGCCGCTCAGGGAGCGATTGGGGATCGCACCTGGCCAGGTCCTCGAGTTCGAAGCCGAGCAGGGCCGCCTGGTCGCGACAAAACGGCAGGACCGCGATCCCATCACCGACTCCTTCGGCGTCCTTGACCTTCCAGGACGCACTGACGACCTCATCGAGGAGATGCGCGGCGGGTGATCACGGCCGTCGATACCAACGTCCTGCTCGACGTGCTGGGCGGCGACGAGGACTTCGGCCGGCCGTCCGCGGTCGCGCTCCGCCAGGCGACGGCGGACGGCAAGCTCGTGGCGTGCGACGCCGTCTGGGCGGAAACCGCGCTGTGGTTTCCGTCGGGCGCGGCCTGCACAGAGCGGCTCGCGGCCATGGGCATCGCCTACGACGCGATATCGGTCGGGGCGGCGGAGGTGGCGGCCGACATCTGGCGCAGCCGCCGCCGCACGGGCGGACGACGCCGCGATCGCGTGGTGGCGGACTTCCTCATCGGAGCCCACGCCATCACGCAGGCCGACCGGCTCTTGACCCGCGACCGCGGCTTCTACCGGTCGCAGTTCGCTGGGCTCACCGTCCTGGATCCGACGGACGCCTCGTAGCCGGAACGCGGCGTCAGCGCACGGCCTCCGGATCAGCGCGTCGTCCGCTTGGCGAGTCGCGCCGCTGACTCCGGGTCGTGGCACGGCAGCACCACTGTCGGCCGGCGCGCCGTCAGGTCGCGGAGCCGCCGCCGCGAGTCGCGGTGGCGTGACGCGCTGACGGTCACGCCGTCGACGGCGTCGTCGAAGAGCAGCTGCTCGCTGTAGGTTGCGTCACCTGCAAGCAGGACGACGTGGTCCTCCTCCTCGATCGCCACCGACAGGTGTCCGAGGGTGTGGCCCGGGGTGGGGACGAGGCGGACGTCGCCGGCGTCGGTCAGCACCGTCGACGCGTCGAAGCCCTCCCACGGGCCGTCGTCGAAGGTCACCGTCCGGGGTGTGATCCGGTGGCGCAGCGCCCGCCCGGGATAGCCCTCGAGCGGGCCGCGGACCGCGGTGGCCGTGCGCCACTCGACGTCGCTCACCACGATCTCTGCGTGCTGCACGTGCGACAGTCCGCCGATGTGATCGCCGTGCAGGTGGGTGAAGACGACCCAGCGCACGGCGGCGGGGTCGAGCCCGGCGGCCCGGAGCCGCGGACCGAGCTCGTCCTCAGGCACGACCGCGAAGCGCGTGCACCGGGAGAACGGATGCCACGCCGGGCCGTGTGCGCCGGCGGTCTCGCCTGTGTCGACCACGAGCAGGCCTTCGGGGTGTTCGACGGCCCAGCAGAGGATCGGCAGCGGGTCGGTCCACGTCCGGTCGCGCAGGACGGCGGCGACGCGCGGCGGTCGCGCCTGCGCGTGCGCGCGCAGGTGCGTCGCCTTGATCGCGACAGTCCCGGTCTGCAGAGCGTGGATGCGCATGGAATACGTCCTCCCCGACCGCGTCAGCGCTCGGCGTCGAGCTCCCGCCCGAGCTGCGCGACATCGGCGAACAGCCGCCCGCGCACCACGGGAGAGTGGCCGATCGGCCCCTTGCCCGACAACGCCCGGTGGATCGTCGTAATGCTGATGAGCATGCGCTCGGGGCGCACCCAGTTGCGATATCGGGCGAACTCCGCGTCGCGCGTGGCGATCCGGGCGGCGTCCATCGGCGAACGCCCGACCGCGTGTTCGCGCGCGACGATGTCGCGCAGCCACGTCCAGTAGTCGCGCAGCGCCTGAACACCCGCGTGGTCGGTCACCGGCCCGTGGCCGCCGACGAAGGTGTCGGCGCCGAGCCCGAGCAGCGTGTCGAGCGCCGCGATCCAGTTCTCCACCGGCCCGGCCCAGATCACCGGCGTGGAGTCGACGAACAGGACGTCCGCGGCGAAGACGACGCCGGCGTCCGGGACGTGGACCACGAGATCTCCCGGCGTGTGCGCGGGGCCGACCTCGATGAGCCGCAGCGCGCGGCCGCCGATCTCCTCCTCACGGGTGCCGCTGAACGTCCGCGTGGGGAACCGCAGGATGACGTCGCTGAAGTCGAACGGAGCGAGCATCGCGCCGACGTAGCTCGTCATGCCGCGCAGCGGACCCGGCAGGGCGCTCACGCGGCGGGACATCCCGCCCATCCGCCCCAGCTCGACCGGTCCGGCCTCCGCCTGCATGGCGCGCAGGCTCGCGTCGCTCGTGACGATCTCGATGCCGTCTGGGAGTTCGGCGTTGCCCCAGAAGTGGTCGCCGTCGCTGTGGGTGTTGATCGCGAGCTTGATCGGCGCGCCCTCGAGGTGGGGCGCGGCGGCGGTCAGCATCTCGCGCGCGAGGCGGCGGTCCCAGAGCGTGTCGACGACCGCCGACGCGCCGCTGCCCCGGATGACGCCGGCGTTCGCCTCGCCCCAGTCGCCGTTGGGCTGCAGCCACGCCCAGACGCCGTCGCCGACCTGCTGCAGGCCGGCCGCGTAGCGGGGCTCGGCGCCGTGGAGGGTGAGGGTCATGACGCGGACGCTACACACGAATTCCCGCAACGTGCAGGGAGGACGAAGAACGCCCCGAAGATCAGCGGTTCTCCTGCGTTCATGCCGTCCGATCGGCTCCCTACCTTGCGAGACGTGTCCCACCCTCGGCCACCAAGGGAGTCCCATCCCATGCCCCTCTGCTTCATCGAGCCGCAGGATGCGATCCGCGTCATTGCTGAGTCGGTCGGCCGCGAGGCCCGCCGCCAGCTCCTCGGGGAGATCGTGCGTGCGTGGGTCGACGAGATTCCCGAGGAGGAGCTCGCCTCCCACTACGCCCAGGCGGTCGACGACCTCGACGAGCACGACCTGTCGATGCTCGCCGCGTGGCACGCCTCGCTGGAGGTCGGTCAGCCGATCGCCAACCGTGAGTTCCTTGTGCAGGTGTTCCCATCGCTCGGGGAGAACCGGCGCGAAGCGCTGAAGATCGCCGCGGGCTTCCGCGGCGAAGAGGCGTTCGAGGCCGGGATCTCGGAAGAGCAGGCGATGGAGACGGTCCTGCCCTTCCTGTCGCGTCAGCGGTCCCTCGAGCTCGCCGCCGAGTGCGTCGAGCTCTACCTGTGGGACCGCATCGGATCTGACAACTAGCGACGGCCCAGCCGCTCAGGCGGCCCCTCGTCGGCTACGCGGCTGCGGGACGCCCGAGGAGCGCGTGGATCTCCGCGATCGCCTGCGGCGTCTCGCGGAAGTGCACCGCCGCCATGCCCAGCTCTCGGGCGGCGGTGATGTTGACGTCCATGTCGTCGATGAACAGGCACTGCTCGGCCGGAACGCCGATCTGCTCGATCGTCAGCTCGTAGATGCGCGGATCGGGCTTGCGCATGCCGACGAAGGCGCTGTCGACGACCACCTCGAAGATCTCGTCCACCGGGATCATGGAGCGCCAGCGCGGCTCCCACTCGCGGACGTTGTTCGTCAGCAGCGCCATCCGGTAGTCCGCGTCCCGGAGCGCGACGAGCACCTCGAGCAGCTCGTGGTTGGTCTCCAACTGCGCCCAGAAGCGATCGGGGAACTCGTGCATCGGCACGTCGCGGCCCAGTTCGTCGCGCAGCGCGTCGGCGAGGCCTTCAAGGAACGCGGCCTCCGTGATCCGGCCGCACTCCAGCTCGAAGAGCGGGTGCGCGCCGCTGCGCTCCGTGACGGTCTGCATCGCGCGGCCGAGCGCCTCGAGCGGGAGGTCCCAGTCCTCGGAGATCCGCGCGAAAGACCCGATGAGCGGCGAGGTCAGCACGCCGCCGAAGTCGCTGACGATGGCGCGGATCTCGGTCATCCGACCCGCCGCAGGATGTCGTAGCGGCCGACGCCCGTCCGGCCCTCCATCCGCCAGCCGAAGAACGCGCAGTCGTAGCGCAGACGGCCGAGGTCCAGGGACGAGCCGCAGATCAGGTCACCGGCGGCGCGGTCGGGCCAGCGCTCGGGGTCGGTCCACAGCTCGATGCCGGCACGGCGTTGCCGGCCCTCGGCGTCGAAGGTCGTCGACAGGTACGTCGTCTCGATCTCCGCGGCCTCGCCCTCGCGGACCAGGAAGGCGCTCGTCGCCTCGATGTCCGGGGTGGCGCCCGCCGGGCGTATGCCGGTGAGCAGCACGCCGCTGCCGTCTCCGAGCCACGCCGACACGGTGCGCGCGAGCTCGATCCGGTTCCAGTCCGGGGCGCCCCAGCCGTGCCCGCGCTGGCCGGCACAGTGCACGGCCCGCTCCTGGCCGCCGACGCGGACGACGCCCTCGACGGCGCAGAGCTGCTCGTAGCCGACCATGCCGCCGATGCGCTCCGGTTCCGTGCCGGCCTGCGTCTCGGCGGGAAGGCTCGTGGCCTGCAGGCGCAGGTCGAACCCGTTGCCCTCGCCATCGTCGAAGGCGATCGTCCAGGCGCGCAGTGGCTCGATCACCGCGTGGCGCACCGCGCCCTCGGTGACGTCCTCCCAGCGCGCCGCGGTGGGCAGCCCGCCCTCGGCGTGCGCGGCGACCGTCTCGGCGCCGTCGAACAGGACGGCGAGCACGCTCACGCCCTCGTCGGACACGCCGAGGCGCGCGAGCCCGTAGACGCGCTGCGCGGGATCGCCGAAGGCGACCGTGACGGCGTCGGCGAAGCCGGCCGGGCGGGATTGCATCGGCCGGGGCGCCTCATGCTCTGCGGTGATGGTCAAGGCTGCAGGCGCGGGGAGGAGTGGTCGACCTCGGTGGCCGTCCCGTCGACGTCGAATCCGCCGCCGGGCGCCGCCCGCGGACCGCGCACGGTCATCGCCGCGATGGTCATCCGCTTGCCGGCCCAGCGCACGAGCACCGGGCGCACGACCGCGCGTGTCGGCGGGATGAGCAGGACGAGCCCCGCGATGTCACTGAGGAACCCGGGGGTCAGCAGCAGCGCGCCGCCGAAGATGATGAGCGCGCCGTCGATGGTCTCGCGCGCGGGAACCCGCCCTTCGACCGCGGCGAGGTTGAAGCGCCGCCACGCGCCTCGGCCCTGCTGGCGCAGCAGGAACGCGCCCAGCAGCGAGTCCGCGATGAGCAGCGCGATCGTGGGAAGCACGCCGATCGCGCCGCCGACCTGGATGAGGACGTACAGCTCGAGGATCGGGACCACGAGGAAGAGGAGGACGAGCAGGAAGCGCATCGCGTCATCCACGTTACCGACCCGCATCCGCGGGCTCGGGGCATGGCCGCGGTCAAGGCCCGCGGCGCCGACGCCGATCAACAGGACGTGTCCTGGTCAGGCGGTGGTGGCCGCTGGGACGACCACGACATCCGGCAGCCGATGCACACCGACCATTTCGATCAGCGCATGGATCTGCGGCTGCGCCCCCGCAGCAGCACCTGGCGCCCGCGCTTGCGGATGCGCTGCGCGAGCATCATCAGGTCGAGCATCAGCGAAGCGTCGGCGAACACCAGCTCGGAGAGGTCTACGACGACGTCCTCGTCAGAGGTGGATGCCTGGGCCAGCGCTCTGCGGCGCAGCGCCTGGGTCGTGCGATCCTCATCTCCGCTGACCTTCAACACGGGCGGTTGTGCGCGGAACGAGACGATGCCGCACCGTACTCCGATCGCCCCACCGAATACAAGGGCCGCAGCCACCTTCACGGCTATCCTCGGGTGCATGGTCACCTACGAGGACGTCGAAGCGGCGCTGACGAACGTCATCGACCCGGAACTCGGGCTGGACTTCGTCGAGCTGGGTCTGATCTACGCGATCGAGGTGAACGACGGTCACGTGCACGTCACGTTCACGCTCACCACCCCGGCGTGCCCGATCGGGCCGCAGGTCTCCGAGCAGATCGAGGAGTTCTGCTCCGAGCTCGAGGGAGTGAAGTCCGTCGAGTCCTCGATGGTGTTCTCCCCACCGTGGACCCCGGACAAGATGAGCGAAGACGCGAAGTTCGCACTCGGCTACTGAGCCGTGTCGAGGTGCGCCGGTGATCCGCCCGCGCCTCATCTTCATCGCCTTCGCCGCAGCTCTCGCCGTTGCCCCCGCCGCGGGCGCGGCAGCACCGCCTGAACGCCTCGTGGTGCTGCTGGAGCGCGAGCGGTCCGACGCGGCGACGGCGGTTGCCGCGCGCGCCGGGGTGCGCCCCGACGGCCCTCGCGCGCCGCAGATCGGCCTCGTCACCGTCACACCGCGGCCGGGAGAGACGATGGCCCAGGCCGCGCGTCGCCTGCGCGCCGACCCGGCGGTGGCGTCCGTCGAGCCCGAGGGGCGCATGCGGCTGCGGTACGTGCCGAACGACCCGGCGCTCTCCGCGCCCGAACTGTCCCCGCGCACACCCGGCGGGACGACCCAGGAGTGGTGGGCCTCGCCGATGGGCCTGCCCGCCGCGTGGGACGTCACGCGCGGCGGCGGGGCGCTCGTCGCGGTGATCGACACCGGGGCCGATGGCAGTCACCCGGAACTCGCCGGCAAGATCCGCGACGCCGTTGATCTCGATGAGACGTTCGGCGCCGGGCCGGCGACCACCGATGAGCACGGCCACGGCACGCATGTCGCCTCGTTGGCGTGCGCGCGGGCCGACAACCGCATCGCGATCGCGGGCGCCGGCCTGAACTGCGGCCTGCTCATCATCAAGAGCGACCTCAGCGACAGCTCGGTTGCGACCGGGATCGTCGAGGCCGTGGACCGCGGTGCCGACGCCATCAACATGAGCTTCGGCAGTGAGGCGGGGCGCGGCTCGGCGGCCCTGCGCCGCGCGATCGACTACGCCGTGGGCAAGAAGGTGGTCCTGGTGGCGGCAGCGTCCGACGGGGTGCTGGTCAACGGCGACCTGCGACCGGTCGCCGAGCAGGGATACCCCTCGAACGTGCTCCAGCCAACGGGTACCGGTGCGTCGCTGAACGTGGGTCGCGGCCTTTCCGTGACTGCGGCGACCGCCGCGGGCACGCGGGCGTCGTACGCCGGGTACGGCAGCCAGATCTCCCTTGCGGCATACGGCGCCTTTGGCGCCGACGGCGGCCCCGCAGGCCTGCTCGGAGCGTTCCCGCTGGAGAAGACGGAGCTGGAGTCCGGCGACCATCCGTGCAAGTGCCGGACGAAGATCAACGGTGACGCGCGGTACGCCTATCTCGAAGGTACGTCGATGGCAGCGCCGCTCGTCACGGCCGTCGCCGCCCTCGTGCGCGACCTGAACCCGGACCTCTCGCTGCAGGAGTCGCTGCGCGTCATGAAGCAGACGGCGCGGCGCCCGGGAGCGGGGTGGGCGCCTGACCTGGGGTGGGGGATCCTCGACGCCGGCGCTGCCCTGCAGGCCGCGAAGGCGATGGATCGCACCAAGCCGGTCTCGCGCCTGCGCATCACGCGCCGTAGCTCAGGGGGCCGCCGGCTTACCGTCACCGTCACCGGCAGCGACCGCGGGCCGAAGGGCGTCGTCTCCAGCGGCGTGGCGCGCTACGACATCTTCCGGTCGCTGCCGGGGCGCGCGGCGCGCAAGGTCGCGACGACGACGACCGGGGCCGCCGTGCAGGTCAGCGCGCCCGCCGGCGGGGCATCGTTCTTCAGCGTGGCCGTCGACCGCGCGGGCAATCGCGAGGTCAAGCCCGCCAAGGCCGACGCGCGCGTCGGCTAGGACGCGCCGATGCGCGGCGGCGCCGCGGCGCCGTTGCCGGAGGCGCCGGCCCGCTCGGCGCGCGCGAGCGCCAGGAGCTCGGCGAGCGCCGCTTCGATCTCTTCGCCGATGCGGCCGAGATCCGGCAGCGCGTCGTAGTCGGCGAGCAACCCGAAGTTGATCTTGCCGTTGTAGCTCATGATCGCGGTGGCGAACGCATGGTTCTCGGGCAGGAACGCGATCGGGAAGACATCGAGCAGTTCGCGCCCCAGCACGTAGAGCGGGAACTGCGGACCCGGCACGTTCGTGATCAGCAGGTTGAACAGGCGCGTCGAGAAGTTCAGCCGCGAGGCCTGGGCGAGGATCGTGGGCGGCGCGAAGTTCTGCGCGCCCGCGAGGACCTCCGCGCCGACGGCCTGCTTGGACTCCTTGAGGTCGCCCATCGCGGCGCACACCGCGCGGTGGCGCTCGTACGGGTCGTCGATGTACACCGGCAGCGCGCCGCGCATCACGGTGAGGCGGTTACCCAGGTTCCCCTGCTCGTCCTTCGCCCGGATCGAGACCGGCACGAGGGCGCGGAGCTCGAGCCCTTCCGTCCGGACGCCGCGCGAGTGCAGCCAGTTGCGCAGCGCGGCGGTCATCACGGTGAGGACGACGTCGTTGACCGTGCCGCCGAGCGTGTCCTTGATCTCCTTGAAGTCGCGGAGGTCGCTGCGGATCGTGACGTAGCGGCGGTGCGGCCCGATCTCGACGTTCAGCGGGGTTTCGGGCGCCGGGTTCATCGTGGCCCACGCGATGTCGGCCACGCCGGTCATCGCCTCCTTCGCGACACCCGCAGCGCGTGCCGGGTTCGACGCGGCGCGCAGCACGGCGGCGGCGAGGCGGCTGGACGTGCGCGCGGCGCCGAGCACACCGCTGGAGATGAGCCGGACCGGCGAGGGGGTGCGGCTCGCCCTCCACGGCTCCAGCTCGGCCGTGGGGAACTGCGTCGGGACCGGCGTGAGATCGAACAGGACCTGGCCGAGATCGACGCCCGAGATGCCGTCGATGAGCGCGTGGTGGTTCTTGCTGATGAGGGCGAACCGGCCGCCGGAGAGACCCTCGATGAGCCACATCTCCCACAGCGGCTTGTCGCGGTCCAGGCGCTGGCTGAAGATGCGCGCCGCGAGTTCGGTGAGCTGGCCCTCGTCGCCGGGGCTTGGCAGCGCGGTCTGCCGCACGTGGTACTCGAGGAAGAAGTTCGGGTCGTCGACCCACACGGGGCGTCCGGACTCCAGGGGCGGAACGGCCAGCTTCTGCCGGTATCGCGGCACGAGGTGCAGGCGCGAGCGGATCGAATCGAGGAGGTCGTCGTAGGCCGGCGGGGGACCTTCGGCGATGATCAACCCGCCGATGTGCATGTGGGAGCTTTCCTTCTCCTGCACGAGGAAGGACGCGTCCACAGCGGTCAGTCGGTCGAGGTGCTCCTGAGCCATGTGAACCCGGAACATACCCAGGTCTGGGAGTCAGTACGACGTTCGTTGCACTTGACGCACTGTCAATGGCGTGCCGGGACCGGCGAGCGCGGCGCGTCGGCGCTCGGTCCGGCCGGCAGCGCCGGCGCGTCCGGCGGCAGCAGCGCGGGCGGATCACCGGCAGCGAGGCCGTCGAGCAGTTCCTGCAGCGCGGCGGTCGCGCCGAAGGCGGGTTCCCAGCCGAGCTGGGTGCGTGCGCGGGTGACGTCCACGAGCGGGGCGGCCGTCGCGAGGTCGAGCCAGCCCGGCTCGGTCGGGTGCACGCCGAGGCGGAATCCGGCGTCGAGCGCCGCGCGCGCGGCCGCCCGGGGGATCCGGAGTGCCCGGCCGCCGAACGCGAGCTGCACGCTGCGCGCGTCGAGCACCGGCGGCGCTGCCAGGTTGTAGGCCCCGCGCGCATCAGGGCGCAGGAGGGCGAGCCGCACTGCGTCGGCGACGTCGAACGAGTGGACGGCCTGCAGGCGGGCGCCACGGACGTCGGGGACGACGGGCAGCCGGCCGCTGCGCAGCGCGCGTGCAGGGAGCAGCGGGCCGAGGAACGTCTGGCGCACCGCGCCTGCGGCTTCGCGCTTGAGGACCACCGCCGGGCGCAGTCGGACCACGCGGACCGCGGGATGGTGCGCCTCGAACGCGTCGAGCACCACCTCGACCGCGGCCTTGTGGCGAGAGAACGACGAGGACGGCACGCCGGTGACGGGTGCGCTCTCGGCCACCGGCCGGTCGTCGCCTTCGGGCGCGTACGCCGCGGCGGCGGACACGACCACGACCGTCGGCACTCCGGCGCGCCGCACCGCATCGAGCACGCGGGTCGTGCCGGTCACGTTGGTCGCCCAGCGCGTCTCCTCCTCGCGCGGCGGGTGCCAGGCCCACGCGAGATGCACGACCGCCGCGGCGCCCTCGAAGACCGGGGCGAGGTCGGCGCGGGCGACGTCGGCCGCGAGCCACGTCGTCTTCTGCGGCGCGGTCGGCGGTCGGCGGCGCGCCACGCCGACGAGTTGACGGATCGCGGGGTCTGCCCGGAGCTTGCGCAGCACGCTCGTGCCGATGTTGCCCGTGGCTCCGGTGACGATGATCCTCATCCCGGCGTAGTGGTATCAGCCGGGCCGAACGCCACGGCGCTTCGCTACGTTGGCTGGTGTGGACGACGATGGTTCCGCAGGCGCGGGCAGCGGCCCGCTGAAGGTTCTCGGCGGCGTGCTCGTCCTGCAGCTGCTGCTGGGCGGCGCCCTGCTCGTGTGGGCCGCACAGGGCTTTCCGCTGCCCGACTTCCTGCGCGGAGGCCGGTCCGCGCCCACGGTCGCGACCGCGGCGACGACCGCGCCCGGCGGCGCACCTCGCGCGCGGGTCGACCGCTTCGACGGCACGCGCGCGTTCGCGCTCCTGCGCGCGCAGGTCGAGGACTACGGGCCGCGCCCGGCGGGGTCGGCGGCGTCACGCCGCCTGGCGACCCGGCTCCGCGCGCAGCTGCCCTCCGGACGGTTCGAGTCGATCCCCGGGCACCCGGGGCTGCGCAACGTCGTCGGCGTCCTCCCCGGCCGCAGGCCCGCGATCGTCCTCGGCGCGCACTACGACACCGAGGCCACCGTCCCCGGGCACGTCGGGGCGAACGACGGGGCAGCCGGCACCGCCGCGGTCGTCGAGCTGGCGCGTGTGCTGCGCGCGCTCCCGCGCTCAGCCCGGCCGCGCGAGATCCGCTTCGTCCTCTTCGACGGGGAGGAGGAGCCGAAGGGGTCGACCGACTTCTACCGCGACGGCCTGCGCGGCTCGCGGGCGTACGTCGACCGCCATGCCGACGAGGTGCGCGAGCTCGTGCTGCTCGACTACATCGCCGAGCGCGAGGGCCTGCGTTTCCCGCGTGAGGCCGGCTCGGATGCCCGTCTGTGGGCGCAGCTGCGCGCGGCCGCGAAGGCGGTGGGGGTCGGGGCGATCTTCCCGCGCGCGACGTCCGGCCAGATCCTCGACGACCACACGCCGTTCACCGAGGCCGGCATCCCCGCGATCGACCTCATCGACTTCGACTACCCGCAGCGCGACTCGGTCGACGACAACCTCGACGCGGTGAGCGAGGCCAGCCTCGACGCCACGGGCGAGGCGGTCTACGAACTCATCCGCAGCAGGGCGGCGCGCTGAGTCCCGGCGCGCCACGGGTCGTACAATGGGACCCGTGAGCGCCACCACCGTCGAGAAGCTGCTGCTCGCGGCGCCGCGCGGGTACTGCGCCGGCGTCGACCGGGCCGTCCAGACCGTTGAGCGCGCCCTGGAGCTGTACGGCGCGCCCGTGTACGTCCGCAAGGAGATCGTGCACAACAAGCACGTCGTCGAGGAGCTGCGCGCCAAGGGCGCGGTCTTCGTCGAGGAGCTCGACGACTCCATCCCGGAGAGCGCGATCACGATCTTCTCCGCGCACGGGGTGTCACCCGCCGTCCACGCCGACGCGGAGCGCCGGCAGCTGCAGACGATCGACGCGACCTGCCCGCTCGTCACCAAGGTCCACCGCGAGGCCGTGAAGTTCGCTTCCGAGGGGTACACGATCGTCCTCGTCGGCCACGCCGGCCACGAGGAGGTCGAGGGCACGATGGGCGAGGCGCCCGACCACATCGTGCTCGTGGAGACGGAGGCCGACGTCGACGCGCTGGAGGTCGACGATCCCGATCGCGTGGCCTACATCTCGCAGACCACGCTGTCGGTCGACGAGACCCGCGCGATCATCAACCGCCTGCGCGAGAAGTTCCCGAACATCACCGGGCCGCGCACCGACGACATCTGTTACGCCACGACGAACCGGCAGGCGGCCGTCAAGCAGATGGCGCCGCTGTGCGACCTCGTGCTCGTCATCGGCTCGAAGAACTCGTCGAACTCCAACCGCCTGGTGCAGGTGGCCCAGGAGCTCGGCACCGAGGCCTACCTCATCGACCGCGAGGATCAGGTCCGCGAGGAGTGGCTCGAGGGCAAGCACGTCGTCGGGATCAGCTCCGGGGCGTCTGCCCCCGAGGAGCTCGTCGAGCGGCTCGTGGGCTTCTTCCGCGACCGCGGCGTGCAGCAGGTCGAGGAGTTCGAGGTGCTGCGTGAGGACGTGCGGTTCATGCTGCCGAAGCGGATCCGCCAGGACGCGGCCGCCGCTGCCTCCGCCTGACCCCTGTTGAGAGGCATCGTGCATCGGTTCTGGTGCACTTGACAACAGCTGCTGTCAGACTGCGCCGGATCAGGGCGCCTTGGGTCGGCGCCCGCAGACGAGGAGAGGCGCATGAAGACCACCATCCTTGCGGCGACCACCGTGGTTGCCGCGCTCGCCGTTCCGGCGGCCGCGCAGGCGGAGCTGGTGCGGGAGTTCACCATCACCGCGACGCCCGCCAAGTCGAGCACCGCGAAGAAGAAGCACCCCATCACGCTGAAGGCCGACGTCTCCCAGCGCGACACCACGGGGGCGCTGCCGCCGACGCTCAAGCGGGCGACGCTCTTCCTGCCGCCCGGTGCGACGTGGAACGGCGACCTGTTTCCGAAGTGCGCGGGCAGCGACATCAGCGCGGCGAAGTCAACGGCAGACTGCCCGGAGGGCTCGATCGTCGGCTCCGGGTCGGTCGCAGGCGGCGCGCCCGGCGGGATCGTCCAGGACGACGTGACGATCGTCGCGGCCAACGGCGGCAAGGACCGGCTGAACCTGTTCGTCGAGGGCACGAGCCCGCTGCGCCTGCAGTCGAACGTTGAGGTGAAGCTCACCAAGCTTTCGGGCAAGTTCGGGCTGCGCGCCGACATTCCGGTGCCCGAGTCGCTGCAGGAGCCCGCGCCGGGCGTTCCCGTGTCGATCACGAGCCTGAAGATCTCGATCGGCAAGTCGGCGAAGGTCAAGGGCGTCAAGCGCGGCATCATCGAAGTCACGCGCTGCACGGGCGGCAAGTGGTTCGGCCAGGGCACCCTCGAGTACCGCGACTCCCCGAGCTTCTCGGCGGACCAGACGATCCCCTGTAAGAAGGGCTGAGCCGGGGCGTAGACTGCCGGGGCTGTGCGCACGCTCGTCGTCTCCGACCTGCATCTGGGCCGGTCTGGCGGGGACGACGTGCTGCAGCGCCCGGTCGCCCGGGGCACGCTCATCGCGCGGCTGCGCGGCGTCGACCGCCTGGTGCTGCTCGGTGACACCGTCGAACTGCGGCACGGGCCGGCGCGCGACGCGTTGGCCCGGGCCGAGCCCGTGCTCCGCGAACTGGGTGCCGCGATGGCGGGTCCGGGCCGCGAGATCGTCGTCGCGCCGGGCAACCACGACCACGAGCTGGCGGCCGACTGGCACGCCGAGCGCCAGCGCCAGGGTGCGCCGCCGCTGGAGCTCGAGCATCGCATCGATCCCGCCGAGGGGTCGTGGATCGCGCGCACGGTCGCGAGGGCGCTCGAGCCGGCGACCGTGCAGCTCGCGTACCCCGGGCTGTGGCTGCGTGACGACGTGTACGCAATGCACGGCCACTACCTCGACGTCCACAGCACGATTCCCACGTTCGAGCGTCTTGCCGCGGGCGTGACGGCGCGGGTGGCCGGCGCGGTGCCGGAGCGCGCCACGCCGGATGACTACGAGCGCGTGCTCGCACCCAACTACGCGTGGTCGAACGCGATCGCGCAACGGGCCGCGCCGGCGAAGGCCGCAGCGGGCGCCGGCAGCGGGGTTCGCGTCTACCGCATGCTCGCGGGCGACGGCCACCGGCCGATCTCCCACCGGGTGCTCGCGCGCCTGTTCCCGCTGGCGGTGCTCGCCATCAACCGCGCCGGGCTCGGTCCCGTCCGCTCGGACATCAGCGGCCCGGGTATGCGCGTCGCGGTGCTCGAGGGCGTGGGGGAGTCGGTGCGCCGCCTCGACATCCGCGCAGCGCACGTGATCTTCGGCCACAGCCATCGCGCCGGGCCACTCCCGGATGACGATGAGACGGAATGGCGCATGGGCGCAACTTCGCTTCACAACAGTGGTTCCTGGGTGTACGAAGGGCACTTCGTGCACGGCCCCGATGGTGCAAGCCCGTACTGGGCGGGTAGTGCCATCAGTGTCGACACGGATCCCCGTGTGCCACCACGGCTCGAGCGCCTGCTCGCGGACGTCCCGAGGGACGCGCTGCGGCCCGCAGGTTTCCTTGACACCGATTGATGGCACACTCCGGTCAGAAGGCGCCGTAAGGGAGACGGCGCCCCAGAGGGAGGAGAACCACCCATGAAGAAGCGCATTGCCCCTGCGGTCGCCCTCGCGGCTGCGCTCGCTGTCCCTGCGGCTGCTCAGGCCGAGGTCATTCAGGACTTCACGATCAGCGCGTCGCCGTCCAAGGCGAGCACGGCCAAGGTCAAGCGCAGCGTCACGCTGAAGGTCAAGACGGGTACCCGCGACACCACCGGCGCGCTGCCGCCGACCACGAAGAAGGCGACGCTCTTCTTCCCGAAGGGCTCGCAGTGGAACGGCGACCTGTTCCCGAAGTGCTCGGGTTCGAGCATCTCGGCGGCGAAGTCCACGGACGACTGCCCCGAGGGCTCGATCATCGGCAAGGGCAAGGCCGCGGGCGCGGCGCCCGGCGGGATCTCGCAGAACGACCTCACGATCGTCGTCGCCAACGGCGGCAAGTCGACGGTCAACATGTTCGTCGAGGGCACGAGCCCGCTGCGCATTCAGTCGAACATCGAGGCGAAGATCGCGAAGATCACCGGCAAGTACGGCATCCGCCTCGAGGTCCCGATCCCGCAGAACCTGCAGGAGCCGGCCCCGGGCGTGCCTGTCGCGATCACCAACTTCGAGGTGAGCGTCGGCAAGTCCGCCACGATCAAGAAGCAGAAGCGCGGCATCATCGAGATCACGCGCTGCGACGGCGGCCAGTGGAGCGGTGAGGGGACGTTCGAGTACGTCAACTCGCCGAACTACTCGGCCTCGCGCACCATCAAGTGCTCGAAGGGCTGATCGCCTGAACCGCTAGACCACGCCGGGTGCGAACTGCACCCCGTGGACCGTCACCCCGTCGCCGGCCTGGAGCTCCAGGACGGCGGCGGTGTGGCGCTCATGCTCGACGAGCGGCACGCACCCCGGGTGCGCCACGGCGAGCTCCCGGCCGTTGACGTGCAGCGTCCCTGCACCGGAGACGACGGCCCACGCTGATCCGGCCTCGTACGGGCCGTTGTAGGCGCCGGACTGTTCGGCCGTGACCGGGCCGACTCGTGCATCCTCGGCGTCCTCCGGGCGCACCGGTGCGACGAGGTCGCGCTCGACGCCGAGCAGCTCCTGGATCTCACGCTCGGTCTCCGCGTACGCGCCCTCCCCGTAGTGGTGGCTGTGCAGCCACAGGTCGGGCGTCCAGAGGTACCGGGCCGGCCACCCCTTGTTGCCGTAGTCGTGCCACAGGCGCCACTCGCCGTCGATCGCGACTGGGTACGTGATGCCGAGGCGCTCGACCGCAGCCCGGATCTCGTCCTCGTTCTGCGACGGCGGGAACGCGCCCGCGTGCACGCCGATGACGCGCAGCCCGTCGGCCTCGTAGCGCTCGTGCCAGGCCTGCAGGTACGGGATCGTGCGCAGCGAGTTGACCCGGCAGAAGTCCCAGAACTCGACCAGAACCGGGCGGCCCTTCTGCTGGTCCATGCGCAGCATCGCGACGTTGGCCCACTTCAGCTCGCGGGGGAGCGGGGGCGCAGGGATGGTGTGCGGGGGAGCCAGCACGGCGGGCGACGGTAGCACCGCGGTGACCCGCATCGTTGCCGGGCCCGCAGTGTTCCAGAAGGCAGAGAGAACAACGGGGCCCGGGACGTGCCTCGTCGAACCACGCATGAGGAGAGTTCGATGGGACGCATGACCACCACTGCTGCGGTGTTGACCGTGGCCGCCCTCGGGGTGCCGCAGGCCGCGCCGGCAGCACCCGTGCAGGACTTCGAGGCCCGGATCGACAGCAGATCGACCAACGTGACTGCCGGGTCGGAGCGCAACCCGCGCACGCACTCGCTGCGGATCACTACGGGCACGCGTGAGACGACGGCGGGCGTGCTGCCGCCGACGACGAGCCGGGCGCAGATCTACTTCCCGCGCGGGGCGAAGTTCAACGGCCGGTACTTCCGGGACTGCTCGTCATCTCGGATCAGCGCCGCCAAGTCGACGGACGACTGCGCCGGCGCGTCCGTCGTGGGCGGCGGGAAGGCCGCGGGGGACGCTCCTGGCGGCATCACGCAGAACGACCTGGAGATCACCGCCGTCAACGGCGTCGACGGCACGTACGTCAACCTCTTCGTCGAGGGCGCCAGCCCGCTGCGTATCCAGAGCAACATCAAGGCGACGCTCCGGGCACTGAAGAGCTCGACGTACTCGTACCGGCTCGATGTTCCGATTCCGCAGAACCTGCAGGAGCCCGCGCCGGGTGTTCGGGTGGCCATCACGAACTTCGAGGTCGCCATCAACAAGCGGACGGTCACCCGTCGCGGTGACCGCATCGGCTACATCGAGTCCACGAGCTGCCCGAGCTCCCGGACGTGGCGCTTCAAGGGCGTCTTCCAGTACGCAGACGGGCAGCGCGCGACCGTGACGGACACCGTGCGCTGCCGCCGGTGACAGGAACCGGCGCGATCTGCCTCGCGGGTGTGTACGAATACACCGCTGGTCGACACATCAAAGTGTGTCGCCGATCACGCAACTCTCTCGAGTCCCGGGTGTTGGGGGGGACATTCGGGAGGGTTGTCCCCCCAACCATCCACCCATTGGGAGACGGAGAGAAATACATGCGTAGGACCACCACGTCCCTTGCCCTCGCAGCCGCTGCGGCCCTGGCCATGACGGCGACGGCCAATGCTGCGCCCTCACAGGACTTCAACATCACGGCGAAGCCGGCGAAGTCGAGCACGTCGTCGAAGAAGTTCCCGGTGACCGTCGACTTCAGCACCGGTACGAAGGACGATCCCGGCGTGCAGCCGCCCACGACGTCGAAGGCCGCGGTCTTCTTCCCGGCTGGTGCCGTGTGGAACGGCGACCTGTTCCCGAAGTGCGCGGCGAGCAGCATCTCGTCCGCGAAGTCCACGGATGACTGCCCGTCGGGCTCGATCGTCGGCAAGGGCAAGGCCGCCGGCCTGGCTCCGGGCCCGATCACGCAGAACGATCTGACGATCATCGCCGTCAACGGCGGCAAGGACCGGTTGAACCTGTTCGTCGAGGGCACGAGCCCGCTGCGGATCCAGTCGAACCTCGACGTCAAGATCAAGAAGGCCAGCGGCGACTTCGGTCTCTCGCTGAACGTCGACATCCCGCAGAACCTCCAGGAGCCCGCGCCGGGCGTTCCGGTCGCGATCACCCTGTTCCAGGTGAAGGTCGGCAAGACCATCAAGGTCAAGGGCAAGACCCGCGGCATCACCGAGGTCAACAAGTGCAACGGCACGTGGAAGGCGAAGGGCGTCTTCACGTACAAGGACGGCACGTCGGCCACGGTCAACGACTCGCTGAAGTGCACGAAGGGCTGATCGCCCTCGCCCGCTGAGCGGGCCTTATGAAGTTCTCACGGGGCGCGACCGGAACTTCCGGTCGCGCCCCGGGTCGTTAAGTGTGCTTCAGCAGCGAGATCTAGAATCTCGTTCACCGCAGGCAAGGAACAGCCGGCGGTGCCCCTCCCCCCTCAGACAGGAGTCTCATGACGACACGCATCCTGGCGCCGGCCGCCGCGGCCGCCGCCCTGTTCGCGTTCCCGGCTGCGGCGATGGCCGAGCCCGTGCAGGACCTGACCGTCAAGGCGAGCCCCACGAAGGCGAGCACCACCAAGAGCCCGAAGAGCGTCGCCCTGAACGTCTCGCTCGGGTCGCGTGAGACGACGCCGGGCGCGCAGCCGCCCACGCTCAGCTCGGTCGATCTCTTCTTCCCCGCTGGTTCGAAGTACAACGGCGACCTCTTCCCGAAGTGCTCGTCGTCGTCGATCTCGGCGGCGAAGTCGACCGCCGATTGCCCGTCGGGCTCGATCGTCGGCAAGGGTAAGGCGGCCGGCCTCGCTCCGGGCCCGATCACGCAGAACGACCTGACGATCGTCGCCGCCAACGGCGGCAAGAACACGGTCAACCTGTTCGTCGAGGGCACGAGCCCGCTGCGCATCCAGAGCAACATCGTCGGCCAGCTTTCGAAGGGCTCGGGCGACTACGGCCTGAAGCTGAAGGTCAACGTCCCGCAGAATCTGCAGGAGCCTGCTCCGGGCGTGCCGGTCGCGATCACGCTCTTCCAGGTGAAGATCCAGAAGTCCATCAAGGTCAAGGGCAAGACCCGTGGCCTCGTCGAGATCACCAGCTGCAAGGGCGGCCAGTGGAAGTCCAAGGGCGACTTCCGCTACGCCGGCGGCGCGCCGTCCACGACGGTGAACGTCAGCCAGAAGTGCACGAAGTAGCCAGCTAGTCTGCGCGGGACGGGCGGGCCTCGCCGTCCGTCCGTCCCATGTACACTTCTGTACGTATGTCTGCCCGGAGTCGACTCGCCGCACTGACCGGTGCCGCGTGGCTGATCGGGCTCTGTCTCGCTCCTGAGGCCTCCGCGCACGGGATCGTCGGCGTCCAGGACCTGCCGATCCCCCGGTGGCTCTTCGGGTGGGCGGCCACCATCGTCCTGGTCGTCTCGTTCGTCGCGCTCGCCGTCCTGTGGCCGAAGCCGAAGCTCCAGGCTTCGCGCGAGCGGCGGTTGCTGCCCGTCCCGCGGTTCCTCGACCCGGTGTGCGGCGCGCTCGGCGTCTTCGCCTTCGGGTTCGTCGTCTACGCCGGCCTGGCCGGCACCGAGGTCCCGGCCGCGAACCTCGCCCCGACCGCCATCTACGTGACCGCCTGGGTCGGCGTCGTCTTCGTCGCCCTGCTGTTCGGCGACGTCTGGGCGGCGTTCAGTCCGTGGCGCGCGCTGGGCCGGTTCGGCGGCTGGGTGGCGCAGCGCCTCGCCGGTGACGGGCTGCCGGAGCCGATGGCCTATCCCGAGCGGGTCGGCCGCTGGCCCGCAGCGATCGGCCTGGTCGCCTTCGCGTGGGTGGAACTCGTGTGGACGCGCGGGGACGAGCCGATGGTCCTGGCGGTCCTCGCCGTGGCCTACGCGGTCGTGATGCTCGTCGGCATGAGCCTCTACGGCGTCGACGCGTGGACCCGCAACGCCGACGCGTTCGGGGTCTACTTCGGCCTGTTCGCGCGCATCTCGCCGTTGCGCTGGGAACGTGGTGCGCTGTTCGTCCGTCCGCCGCTTGCGGGGCTGCCGAGCCTCGACGCGGGCACCGGGACGCTCGCGGTCCTGCTCGCCGCCATCGGGATCACGACCTTCGACGGCTTCTCAGAGGGGCCGATCTGGACCGATGTCGCCCCCGAGCTCACGGACCTGTTCGCCGGGCTGGGCTTCTCGCAGGCCGTCGCGCTGCAGATCACGTTCACCTTCGGGCTGCTGCTCGTCACCGGCCTGGTCGCCGGGCTGTTCTGGCTCGGCATCAACGGCATGAAGACGGTAAGCACGCAGTACGACGCGCACCGCCTCGCGCGCGAGTTCGCCCACACGCTCGTGCCGATCGCCGCCGCGTACATCGTGGCGCACTACTTCTCACTGCTGGCCTACCAGGGGCAGGCGATGGGCTACCTGCTCTCGAACCCGCTCGGTGATGCGCTCGGGCCCGGTGACGGCGGCCTGCTCGGCACCGCGCAGTGGACCATCGACTACGGCTGGGTCGGGGCGAACGCCATCTGGTACGTGCAGGTCGGCGCGCTCGTCATCGGCCACGTCGCCGGTCTCATCCTCGCGCACGACCGCGCGATCGCCCTGTACGGCAGCGCGCGGGAGGCGACCCGGTCGCAATACTGGATGCTCGCTGTGATGGTCGCCTTCACCAGCCTCGGCCTGTGGCTCCTCTCGGCCGCGAACGCATGACGGTCCTTGCGCACCTGGCGTCGGATCACTGGTGGGCGTCGCTGCTCTACCTGCTGCCCGTGCTCATCGTGGTCGCCGGCATCGGCATCACGAGCTGGCGCGACAAGCGCCGCGGCGAGGATGACGACGCGCCTACGACGCCGCCTGGTCCGACCGCAGCGCCCTGAGGTCGTGCGCGAGCCCGTCCGGGGTGAGCTGGTCGACGGGGAACCCGATGCGCTGGCGGCCACGCGTGTCGAGGATGACGAGCGACGACGTGTGCTCGAGGTCCTCCTTCTGCGGCCGGATGCCGTACGCGTCCCACTGGCGCTGCAGCGCGGCGCGTGACCCGAGCATGAAGCGCATCCGCCCGGTCATCTGCTGCTCGAGCAGGAAGCGCTTGGCGCGTTCGGGCGTGTCGTTCGCCGGGTCGACGCTGAACGCGAGGACGGGGACGTCCTCGCCCAGGTCGTCCAGTGCGCCGCGGATCTGCTGGGCGGTGAGCGGGCAGGTGTCCTCGCACGTCGTGTAGAGGAACGTCACGACGACGGGCCGCCCGCGGAACTCCGACAGGCGCACGGGGTCGCCGTCCTGGTCGCGCAGGCCCTGCGGCTCGGATGGCGGGATGTTCGTCGGGCGGACGGCGCCGGCGAACCCCGTCCCGCCGGTGGCCGGCTCGGCGTCGTCGCGGGCGAGGAGGAGGATCGCGACCACGGCCGCGAGCGCGAGCGCGGCGGCGACCACAAGCGTCATCCGGAGGCGGGCGGGCACCCCAAGAGGGTAGGAAACGCTACGCCTCGACCAGGCCCCGGCGGATCGCGTAGCGCACGAGCTCCACGCGGTCGCGCATGCCGAGCTTGCGCAGGAGGTTCCCGCGATGCGACTCGACGGTCTTCTCCGAGAGGTGGAGGATCTCGCTGATCTCGCGGTTCGTGTGCGCCTCGGCGATGAGCTTGAGGACCTCCTGCTCGCGCGGTGACAGCGGTTCGCGCGGGCCCTGCGCCTCGTCGGCCATCCACGCGCGGATGAGGGAGCGCTCGGCGGCGTTCGTGAGGAACGATTCGCCGCGGTGCACGGCACGGACGGCGTCGACGAGCGCCTCGTCGGCCTCGCGCTTGAGCACGTAGCCGGACGCGCCGGCCTTCAGCGCCTCGAAGAGGTAGCGCTCGTCGTCGTGCATCGACAGGATGAGCACGGCGGTGTCGGGCAGCTGGGCCTTGATCTCCCGCGCGGCCTGCAGCCCGGTCATCCGCGGCATGGCGACGTCGAGCACGCAGACGTCGGGGCGGGCGCGCAGCGCCTCCTCCAGCGCGGCGACGCCGTCCTCGGCCTCGGCGACGACCTCCATGTCCGCCTGGCGTTCCAGCAGCAGGCGCAGGCCCCCGCGCACGATGCCGTGATCGTCGGCGACCAGGAGCCTCACAGCGCCAGCTCCACGACCGTGCCCGACCCGTCGCGCCCGCCGCAGCGCACGTCGAGGCGCCCGCCCGCGAGCAGCGCGCGTTCGCGCATCCCGGCGAGGCCGAGGCCGCTGCCGGGGGTGGGGGGAGGGCGACTGCAGGCCGACGCCGTCGTCGGCGACGCGCAGCCGGACCTGCTCCGGGTCGTCGTCTGCGCGGGCGAGGGACACGGTCACCGTGCTTGCATCGGCATGGCGCGCGATGTTCGAGAGCGACTCCTGGGCGATGCGGTAGACGACGAGTTGCTCGTCGGAGGTGAGCTCGGGCAGATCGTCGTCGATCTCGAGGTGCGCGGTGATGCCGGGGCGGCGGCCGAACTCGGTGACCTGGGACCGCAGCGCGGGGACGAGCCCGTGGTCGTCGAGGGCCGTCGGGCGCAGCTCGCGTGCCAGGCGCAGCAGCTCGCTCATCGCCTGCTGGGCCAGCGCGCGGGTCTCGCCGAGCTCGGCGGCCAGCGCCGGGGGCGCGTCACCGGCGGAGGCCTGGAGGCGCAGCAGAATGGCGGTGAGCGCCTGGTTGACCTCGTCGTGCAGGTCGCGGGCGATGCGTGCGCGCTCCTCCTCCTGCGCACGCAGGACGGCGCTCGCCGCGTTGGCGCGCTCGGCCTCGAGGCGGTCGAGCATGGTGTTGAAGGCCGTGCGCAGCCGCTGGACGTCGCCGGGCTCGTCGCGCAGCGCCTCGGCGCGGACGCCGGGGCTCGTCAGGTCGACGCGGTCCATGGTCTCGACGAGGTACTCGAGGGGCTTGAACCGGCGCCGCAGCACGAGCCCGTTGGCCAGCACGGTCGCGAAGATCGCCGCGCACACGATGAGGAACTGGTTCAGCCCCTCGCCGGAGGTGAGGTCCAGCCGCGCCGCGACGCTGGCGGTGAAGACGGTGCCCGCGATCAGCAGCGTGTTGATCGCCAGGACCTGGGAGAGGAGTGCGGGGGGGCCGGTTGCGCATGATTGGGGTCTTCACCCCATGTCGTCGGCAGGGAGCCCGTCCGATAACAGTGGTGCAGCACCCTCCACGAACGTTCCTCAGCCAAAGCGAACGGGTCGAGCAGAAGCCACCGAGACCTCCACATGAGACGCCCGCCGTGCAGGGCGGGCGTCTCTGTCTCGGCCGCTATACTTTCTGAAGTCCGAAAGCCGATCGCACTTCAGGAGTTTTCCAGCGTGACCCCGTCCGGCGCGGAGTTCATCCGCCAGATCAAGAGCCAGATCACCGAGGTCGACCCCAGCGAGGTCGCCGAGGTCATTGGCAACGGCGTCGCCATCATCGACGTCCGCGAGACCGACGAGGTCGCGCAGGGCAAGATCCCCGGCGCGAAGCACGTCAGCCGCGCCTACCTCGAGCAGCGCATCGAGGGTGCCGCGCCCGACCGCTCCCAGCGCGTGATCCTCTACTGCGCCGCCGGCAACCGCTCGGCGCTCGCCGCGAAGACGCTCGAGGACCTCGGCTACGAGGACGTCTCGTCGATGACCGGCGGCTTCACGCTGTGGAAGGACCGCGGGTACGAGTGGGAGAAGCCGTTCCAGTTCACCCCGGACCAGCGCGAGCGCTACTCCCGCCACTTCCTCCTGCCGGAGGTCGGCGAGGAGGGCCAGCGCAAGCTGCTGCAGAGCAAGGTGCTCCTGCTGGGCGCGGGCGGCCTCGGCTCGCCGATCGCGCTGTACCTCGCGGCGGCCGGCGTCGGCACGCTCGGCATCGTCGACGACGACGTGGTCGACGTCTCGAACCTCCAGCGCCAGGTCGCGCACGCCACAGACCGCGTCGGCGTCGCGAAGGTCGAGTCGGCGATGCAGGCGATCCACGACATCAACCCGGGCGTCGAGGTCAAGCCGTACCAGACGCGCCTGGACGCCTCGAACATCATGGAGATCATCTCCGGCTACGACGTGATCGTGGACGGGGTCGACAACTTCCCCACGCGCTACCTGCTCAACGACGCCACGGTCCGGCTGGACATCCCGGTCGTCAGCGCGTCGATCCTCGGCTTCGACGGCCAGCTCTCGGTCTTCAAGCCGCACGACGGCCCCTGCTACCGCTGCCTGTACCCCGTGCCGCCGCCGGCCGAGCTCGCCCCGTCCTGCGGCGCCAACGGCGTGCTCGGCGTCCTGCCGGGCACCATGGGCCTCCTCCAGGCGACCGAGGTCATCAAGCTCGTCATCGGCGCGGGCGAACCCCTCATCGGCCGCCTCCTGCTCTACGAAGCCCTCGGGGCGACGTTCACCGAACTGAAGGTGCGCCGTGACCCCGAGTGCCCGGTGTGCTCGGTCGACCCGTCGACCATCGCGGACGAGGACATGGGCGTCTTCCCCGACTACGAGGCGTTCTGCGCCGCGGCGGGCTAGGGTGACGCGTCCTATGGCCACTGTTCGCATTCCCCCGGTCCTGCGCCCGTCCGTCGGCGGCGAGAAGGGAGATCGACGCCGCCGGCGACGACGTCGGCACGGTCCTGCGCTCGCTCGCGGCGGCGCATCCCGCGACCGAGACTCAGCTGTTCGGCGAGAACGGCGACCTCAACCGCTACGTCAACGTGTACCTCAACGACGAGGATGTTCGTGTCCTCGGCGGGCTGGACACGGCGGTGGGCGCGGGCGACGTACTCGTGATCCTGCCGGCCATGGCCGGCGGGGCGCGCTGACGTTCGCGGCTACAACGCGAAGACCGCCGCTGCGGTGAGCCCGCCGCTCGTCCCGATGAACGACAGCGTGATGATCACGCGGTAGTACGCCTTGCGCCGCTGCTCCTCGGAGAAGGCCAGCGGCAGGAACCCGAGCGGGTTCATGATCGTGCCGAACACGAGCGGCGCCGCGATCCATGTCGGCAGGTCGGGAACCGCCAGGCCGACCGCGATGAGGATGATCCCCATCATCACGAAGTCGATGTGCATCTGCAGGAGCCGGCGGGGCTGGGTCACGCCGAATCGCCGCAGTGTCTCCGGCGATTCGAGGCGCAGCGTGATGAGCCAGCCCAGCACTGCGCCGAACGCCAGTTCGAACATCCCGATATTCACAAGCGAACTCACGACTTCAAGCTACACTTCGTGAAGTAATGGCGCTGGGGCCCCTCCAGAACCGCCCATGCGGCGGTCGTTACGGCGACATCGTGCAGGCGATCGGCAACACGCCGCTCGTCGAGCTGAAGACGCTGTCGCCCAAGCCCGGGGTCCGCATCTGGGCGAAGCTCGAGTCGGCGAATCCCACCGGATCGGTGAAGGACCGCGTCGCCCGCGCCCTCATCGAGGACGCCGAGGAGAAGGGCCTCATCCGGCCCGGCCAGACCATCCTCGAGCCGACGTCGGGCAACACCGGCATCGCCCTGGCGATGATCTGCTCGCGCAAGGGCTACCCGCTGAAGGTCGTCATGCCGGACAACGTCACGCCCGAGCGCACGCAGCTGCTCGAGATGTACGGCGCGGAGATCGTCTACTCCCCGGGTGACCAGGGCAGCAACGGCGCGGTCGCGATGGCGCTGGAGATGGCCGAGGCCGATGCCGACTACTACATGCCGTACCAGTACGGGAACGCCGCGAATCCCGGCGCCCACTACCACGGCACCGCCGTCGAGATCCTCGAGGAGCTCGACGGGCAGGTCGACGCGTTCGTCGCGGGCCTGGGCACCGGGGGCACGCTCATGGGGCATGCCCGCCGGTTCAAGGAGGAGCTCGGCGATCGCGTCACGATCGTCGCCGCCGAGCCGATGCAGGGCGAGCCCGTTCAGGGCCTGCGCAGCCTCGATGACGGGTTCATCCCGCCGATCATCGACATCTCCCTGCTGGACCGGAAGATCTTCGTCACCAACCACGATGCGATCATGTGGACGCGGAAGCTCCTCGATGATGAGGGGCTGTTCGCGGGGGTCTCCTCGGGGGCGATCGCGAAGATCGCCGTACGGATCGCGGAGGGGATGGACGAAGGCAACGTCGTCTTCATCGTCTGTGACGACGGTTGGAAGTACCTGTCATCCGGCATCTACACCCGACCCATCGAGGAAGTCGAGAATCTCGACTCCACGGTGTGGTGGTAAAGAGGAGCACCCCGTGCCCAATATCGGCCCCATGGAACTCATCATCGTCCTCGCGATCGCGCTGATCGTGCTCGGCCCGAAGAAGCTGCCCGAAGTCGGGCGCTCCATCGGCCGCGGTATGCGCGAGTTCAAGGACGGTCTGTCCACCAGCTCGTCGGACGACCGCGAAGAGCTGCCGCGTCGCGCCGACGTCTGACCCTCGTCACCCGAGGACCAGCATGAAGATCCCGCGCGCGCTGCTGGATGACGTGGTGGCGCACGCGCGCGCCGACGCGCCGAACGAGTGCTGCGGCGTGCTCGAGATGCGCGACGGCGAGGTGCTCGCGGTCCACGCCACCGAGAACATCGCCGCCAGCCCGATGCGCTTCGAGGTCGATGGGCCCGTGCTGATCCGCCTGCTCGACGAGATCGAGGGCCGCGGTGCCGAGCTCGGCGGCATCTATCACTCGCACACGCGGTCCGAGGCCTACCCGTCGCAGACCGACATCAACTTCGCGGGGAACTGGCCGGGCGTGGAGTGGCTCATCGTGGGCCTGAAGCCCGATGAGCCCGAGACGCGCTCGTACGTGATCGAGGGCGGCGAGGTCACCGAGGTGCCCGTCGACGTGACGTGACCGGCGAGGCGCTCGTCTGCCTGCGGTGTGGAACGTCGCACGCCGCCGACGAGCGCCTGTGCCCGGACTGCGGGCTGCCGCTCGTGCCCGCGGGTGGGGGCGAGGCCGAGGTCACGCCCGCGCAGGCGTGGGCCCGCAAGGTCAAGCCGTCCTACGCCGTCGGCGACCTGGTGCGGGTCGTGACCGCTCGAAACCTGGTCGAGGCCGAGTTCATCCAGTCGCTCCTGCTCGAGGAGGGCATCCCGTCGACCCTGCGACGGACTGCCGGATTCGACGTCCCGGAGATGCTCGCGGCGGGCCCGCGAGACGTCATGGTGCCGCTCTCCGGGCTGCAGGCCGCGCGCGAGATGCTGCTCGAGGTCGAACTTCTGTCCACCTCCGAGCGCGCCGAGTCTCCGCTGCGGCTGGCGGGATGGTTGCTCGTGGCCGTGTCCGTCGTCGGGGCCGTCGTTTGGGGCGGAACCGAGCTTCTGACCTGACTGGTTGTCTCATTTCTTGGCGGAATCCCCGGAACTGCTGGGGATAGGCTATACCTGATTCTCACCAGAAATGGTGAAGCCGGTCCGGGAGCGCGCCGATACAGGTGTAGCCACCTCCCACGCCACCGACGGCGGAGAGGGCTCTCGCGACACCAAGGACGGGTTTACACATGCGATCCACCAAGAGCAAGCTGCTCGCAAGCACCGCGGTGCTCGGCGTGCTCGCCGCCGCCATGTCCGCGGTGGTCTTCTCGGCGTTCAGCGCCACGACGCAGAATGCCGGCAACTCCTTTGCCACCGGCTCGATCACCCTGACCGACAACGATTCGGGCTCGGCGCTCTTCAACGTGACCGGTGCGGACGCCAACGACACGTACACGCGATGCATCCGCGTCACGTACGCCAGCACCGGCTCCGTGAACGCCACGGTGAAGCTGTACGGCACGACCGCCGGCACCGGCCTCGACCAGTACCTCGATGTCGCCATCACCCGTGGTACGGGCACCGCCGCCGACTGCAGCGACTTCTCCGGCGCCACCTCGATCTACAGCGGCACGCTCCAGGCGTTCCCGGACAACTACGCCGCGGGCGTGGATGACACCGACACCTCGTGGAGCAACGGTGAGGCCGCGACCTACCGGATCGCCGTCACCGTGCAGGACAACAACGCGGCCCAGGGCCTGAACGCCTCGCAGACGTTCACCTGGGAGGCACGTTCGATCTAGGCCGGGCAGGTGGGTCGGCGATCCCGACCCACCGACCCCGCCACGGTCTGCGTCATGCGTGAGTCCACCGCCACGGTGGTCCAGAGCTGGGATCCCGGCCCGGCGCCCGCGCTTCCGTCCCGCGGGCGCCGCCCGGCGTTCTGGCGGCGTGCCATCGGCCGTGTGAGCGCGGTGCTGCTGGTCTTTCTCGTCGGGTCGGCCGTGCTGGTCGTCGGCCTCATCCTCGCGGGGATCAAACCGCGAGTGGAAGCCACCGGCAGCATGGAGCCCGCGCTGTCGCCCGGTGATCTCGTCTTCGTCCGCGAGATCCCGGCGTACGAAGCACGCGTCGGCGACGTCGTCGCGTTCCAGGACCCGAGCGGCCGGGATCGGATCATCGTGCACCGGGCGACGAAGATCGCGCCGATGCCCGGCGACCGGCTCGCCTTCACGACGCGCGGCGACGCGAACTCGGCCTCGGAGAGCTGGCAGGTCCGCACCGAGGGCAGGATGGGGGTCGTGAGCTTCTCCGTGCCCGTCGCAGGCACGCTGCTGACGCCGTTTCGCGGGATCCCGTGGGGTCTGCTCCCGCTGCTGGCCACCGTCGCGCTCGGCGGCCTCGCCCTCAGGCGGATCTGGAGCGCCGGATGATCAGCCGCGCCATCGCCGCGGTCGTCGGCGTGGTCGTCGCTGCCGCGGCGACCGCCGCGATGGCGTTCGGGATCGGCGGGTCCGGTGGCGTGCTGACCGGTGGCGGCGACGAGATCCGCGCCGCATCCCACGGCGGGCTGCACCTCGACGTCACCGGGCCGGTCTTCACCGAGACGGGCCTGGCCCCGGGCCACGTCGTCGAGCGGTGCGTCACGCTGACGAATGACGACGCGCATCCGGCCGACGTCGCGCTCTTCGGGGCCCGGGAGGCCGACGGGCTCGTCCCGCACCTGCGGCTGCAGATCACCCGCGGCACGCGCCCCGCGGCCGCCGCGGGCTCGTGCGCGGGGTTCACGCCGGCGTCGGCGGACTTCGGGCTCGGCGCCCCGGGCGTGCAGTTCGACGGCACGCTGGACACGTTCCCGGAGAGCGAGAGCGCCGCGCTGCGCCCGGAGGACCCGATCCAGGCCGGCGAGGCACGGACCTATCGCCTGCGCATCACGGTGGCCGATGCGGGCAACGCGATCGCGAACCTCGACGCCGTCCAGTCGTTCGTCTTCGGCGTGACCACGACCGGCGACGGGACCACCCGCACCCCGATCGACCCGGGGACCAGCCGCAAGCGCCCGCCACGACAGAACCCGAACGAACCGACCGCCGGCGCATCCGACCGCTGGTGCGCGCGCGTGGACGTGCCGCCACCGTCGAAGCGCGGCATGCGCCGCATTCCGAACACCGAGCGCTGGGTGACGTCGCGTCGCGTGCTCACGGCGCATGGGGCCAGCGGCACGGCCAGGAAACTCGGCATGCGGATCTGGACGAACGAGGAGGGCCGGCGGCTCGTGTTCGCGCTCGGGGAACGGTGGTCGCTCGGCGTCGCGCCGCCACGCACCTGGAAGACCGTCTCCTACCAGATCAACGGCGAGGCGGCTGGGGCCGCGTCGTCCCGGCCGTTCGTCTGGCAGGTCGATCCGGAGCACCTCTACCCGGGCGAGAACCGGGTCCGCGTGACCCTCACGCCGAGGACCGGGCAGCCCGTCCAGGCTGAGTTCCGCTTCCGCATGAGGGCGTGGGGGGTAGACCCGGATGAGAGCGTCTGCACGCTGGCGTGAATGCGGTTCGGGTCGTCGATGCGGTGCGTCGACACATACCCGATTCCCCTGTAGGAGCGGGCGTTCCTCGCCGATATTGGTGATGGAGGTCACGGACGACCGATGAAGACGACACGAGCGAAACTCATCACCAGCGCGGTCATCCTCGCGCTGCTCGGCGTGGTCGCGTCCGGCACCGTGCACTCGGCGTTCAGCACGACGACGAGCAACGCCGGCAACAGCTATGGCGCGGGCACCGTGGCGCTGAGCGACAACGACTCCGGTTCCGCGCTCTTCTCGATGAGCAACCTCAAGCCGGGGGACACGCTCACGAAGTGCATCAAGGTCGACTACACCGGCTCGCTGACGTCCGCCGTGAAGCTCTACGGCACGACGGGCGGCACCGGGCTCGATCAGTACCTCGATGTCGTCGTGCGCCGCGGCTCGTTCCCGGGCGCGCCGCCGGCCAGCAACGCTTGCACCGGCTTCAGCTCCTCGGCGACGATCCACAACGGCACGCTGACGGCGTTCCCCGACAGCTACGCGGCGGGCCTGAGCGAGGGGTCGTGGACGAACGGCACGTCGAACGTCTACGAGATCACGGTCACGCTGCAGGACAACAACAGCGCCCAGGGGCTCACCGCGACGCAGACGTTCACCTGGGAGGCCAGGAGCTCGTGAGCGTCGTACGCCGAGCCCCTCGGCGTGCCCTCATCGCGCTGGGTGCCCTGGTCGTCTTCGCGCTGAGCGCGACGGTCGCGTACTCCGTGTTCGCCGTGACGACCGGCAACGCCGGCAACAGCTACGCGGCCGGCACCGTCGCCCTGTCGGACAACGACAGCGGCACCGCGCTGCTGTCGCTCAGCAACGCGGGGACCGGCGTGAGCGACACGGGATGCATCAACGTGACGAGCAGCGGATCGCTCGACAGCGACGTCCGGCTGTACGGCACGACGAGCGGCGCTGCGCGGGACTACCTCACGCTCACCGTGACCCGCGGCACGGACGCGTCACCGTCGTTTGACTCGTGCACGGGCTTCACCGCCGACGCCCGGGACTACTACGGCAACGGCAACGGCGTCGTGTGGAAGGGCAAGCTCGCGCGCTTCCCCTCGAGCTACCTCGAAGGCAAGGCGGACATCTCGACGACCGCGGCGTCCGGTTTCGGGCAGGTGCTCCAGGACGCGCCCGGCGTCGTGGGCTTCTACCGGATGCAGGAAGGCTCGGGCACGACGCTCACCCCGTTCACGCACACGATCAACGCCACGGTCCTCGGGACCGCCGGCACGTACAACAACGGCGCCACGCCAGGCGGCAGCGGGCTGCCGGTCTTCAACACCGCACCGGGATTCGACGGCACCGACGACCACGTCGCCGTGACCGACAGCGACTTCGCCCTGACGACGAACGGCAGCGTCGCCGCTTGGGTGAAGTGGGACAGCAGCGGCGGCGCGAGCGACTACGGGCTCGGCGGCGACACCGGGAACGCCTGGCAGCTCCCGTACGTCAACGGCTCGACGCTCTCCTACCGGGCGGGCGGTACGACGGTCAACACGTCGATCCCGTCCAACCAGCTGCGCGACACGCAGTGGCATTACGTCGCCGTCACGAAGAGCGGCGGGACGGCGAAGCTCTACATCGACGGCGTCGAGGTCGACAGCACCGGCAGCATCGGGTCAACGGCCGCGGCGACGTCCTGGACGTTCATGAAGAAGGGCGGCGCCGCGTCATACGCGAAGGGCAGCATCGACGAGATCCTGATCTCGACCCAGACGCTGACCCAGGCGCAGCTCATGACGTACTACGACGCCCAGGCCGTGAAGGAGGCCTGGTCCAACGGGGAATCGCACAGCTACCGCTTCCAGGTGACCGTGGACAGCGACGCGCCCGCGGGCGCCGCGGGGACGTCGGCCAGCGCCGCGCTGCACTGGGAGGCGCGCAACCGCTGACGGCGGTCACCGCTCGGCGCCCTCGGCGAGCCGTGCGAGGTGCGCGCGCCAGGTGCCGGCGGAGTGCACGGTGGCCCGCCCGCCGAAGGCGCCGCGCAGCGCCTCGTCGGCCGTCCGCGGCAGCGGCTCGCGCAGCAACCGCCCGACGGCCGCCATGCCCTCCTCGCGGCGCAGGAGGTCGAGCACCGAGCCGCCGAGCAACGGCGCGTCGCCCAGCCCGGGCGGGAACGGCGCCTGGTCGCCGCCCTGGAGCCTGCGCCGGATGAGCCCGCGCGCGTAGGCCGTCTGGCCCGCGATCAGCTGGCCCGCGCCCCAGGACAGCCATGCCCACCGCGACCGCAGCAGCGCACGGCGCGGGCGGAGCTTCGGGTTGACGGCGCCGACCATCGACTGGACCAGCAGGGCGCCGGGGACGAGGCGGAGGAACTCGCGTTCGTCCGGGCCGTCGTGCGAGGCGCGGTCGCGCAGGACGCGCGGCGCGAGCACGTGGATCGCTCCCGGCTGCGGCCACCCGGCGACGATCCGGCGCGCGGCCGGATGGGTGGCGGCACGGACGAGGGGCAGCATGGGCTGCGCGAGGTCGAGTTGCAGCGGCGTGCCGTGCAGGACGAGCGCGATCTCCCCGGGCGGGTCGACCCCGAGCAGCTCCGCGGTGTGCGCGCACAGGGCTTCGAGCTCGCCGACGAGGCGCTCGGCGTCGCGGGTGTCACGGTCGTCGTGGCGGGCCACGACATGCTCGGAGGCGGTCTCGACCCAGGCGTCGGGCACCGTCTCGTTTTCGGGATACGCACCCGGGGACCTGCCCGCTGTGGTAGGTCTGCCGGTATGTCCTCGCGCCTGCCCTCACCCGTGCCGGCCGCCGCCGTCCTCGACCATGTGGCGCCGGGGGCGGACGTCATCATCCCGATGGCGGCCGGGGAACCGATCGCGACCCTCGACGCACTGGAGGCCGGCGCGGACCGCCTGGAGGGCGTGCGCATCCACCAGATGCACGTCCTGCGCGACCGGCCGTATCTGCACGGCGCGTTCGGTGACCGGCTGCGCCATGTCTCGTACTTTCTGTCCTCGATCGGCCGCCGGGCGTTTCACGAGGGGACGATCGACTACGTCCCGAGCAACTTCTCCGAGGTCCCCGCGCTGCTGCGCGAACGCACGAGCTGCTCGCTGCTCATCGCCACCGCGAGCCCGCCGGACGAGCATGGCCTGTGCTCGCTGGGCACGAACGCCGAGTACGTCGCGCGGCTGATCGGCCGCGTGCCGGTGTTCCTTGAGGTCAACCCGCAGATGCCGCGTACGTTCGGCCTCAACCAGGTCCATCTCTCGCAGGTCGTCGGCTGGTGCGAGCACGACGCGCCGCTCGTCGAGGTCCCGCCCGCCGAGCCCGATGATCGCGACCACGCGATCGCCGCGGTGATCGCCGAACGCATCCCGGACGGCGCGACGGTGCAGAGCGGCATCGGCGCGATCCCCAACGCCGTCCTCGCCGCGCTGCGCGACCACCGCGATCTCGGCATCCACTCCGAGCTGCTCTCGGACGGCGTGATCGACCTGGTCGAAGGCGGTGCGGTCACGGGCGTGCACAAGCAGCACTGGCCGCACACGGTCGTCGCGACCTTCGCGCTGGGGACCCGCCGGCTCTACGACTGGATGGACGACAACCCGGGCGTCCAGATGCTGCCGGTCGACCTCGTCAACGACCCGCGCCGCATCGGCGCCGAGCCGAACTTCGTGTCGATCAACGCGACGAGCGAGGTCGACCTGTACGGCCAGTGCGCGTCGGAGACCGTCGCAGGGCAGTACTACTCCGGGACCGGCGGGCAGGCGGACTTCGCCCGCGGCGCGATGTACTCGGAGGGCGGGCGCGCGTTCGTCGTCCTGCACTCCACCACCCACGACGGCCGCAGCCGGATCGGGGTCTCCCTCACCCCTGGGTCGGTGGTGTCGACGATGAAGAACACCGTCGACCACGTCGTCACCGAGTACGGCTGCGCCGACCTGCGTGGCCGGTCGCTCGCCGAGCGCGCGCGGGCGCTCATCGGCGTCGCGCATCCCGACCATCGCGAGGCGCTCGAGCGCGACGCGCACGCCGGCGACTTCCTACCCGGCTAGATGATTGATTCCACGGCGCGCCGGTGCGTCCGCACGCGCCCCGCGGCGCCAGTCGGCACGTCGCGATCCGGCCCGTGCCAGAGGCACTGTTCCGGATCACGCCGCACCGCCTGGCATCCACGGGTGCGCGCACGGCCGAATCACCGCGCCGTGGAATCAATCATCTAACTCGGTCTCGTAGTCCAGCTCGGTGCGGATCCCCAGGGCGCCGAGCAGCTCGTTGGCGTGCTGGAGCGAGTCGGCGCCGCGCACGGCGTCGGCGCAGCGGGCGGCCGATCCGATGGCGGCGGCGACGTCGAAGCCGAACGCGAGCGCGGCGACGGGGGAGAGGTCGACGGTGCGCCGCCCGTTGCGGATCGGCACGTCGCCGGTGCGCCCGCGGGCGGCCTGCAGCGCGAGCGCGCTGGCCTCGGTGGGCACGTCCTGTGCGGCGCGCTCGACCCGGTCGAGCAGCGCGGGTTCGAGCCCGATCGCGCCCCGGCCGCCGCCGGCCGCGGCGACCTCCGCGATGCGGGCCATGACCTCGGTGTGGTGCAGCTCCCCATCGCAGCCGGGCGCCGATGACCACGCCGAGGGTGGCGACACCGTCGACGTGCTCCGCTGCGGCGAGACAGAGCGCGTCTGCCAGCGGGCTGGCGAGGCCCTGCTCGTCGCCGTGGGCCAGGGCGTCACCGCCGACGTCGACGAGCACGACGAGGTCGCAGCCGAGCTGCCGTGCGGCGTCGGCCAGGCCGGCGCCGAGCGCGGCCGGGCCTGGATTGGGGTCGGCGAGCACCACGCGGTCGCCGGTCGCTTCTGCGAGATGGCTCTCGCAGAACCGCGCGCCCTGCGGGCCGATCGTGCCGGCGTGCGCGAGCGCGACGATGTCGTTCAGCGTCTCGGCGCCCTGCACCTCGTGCAGGTGCCGCGCGCCGGGGAGCGGGTCGATCGGCCGGCGCTCCCAGGTGATCCCGCCGGCGTGGGCGGGGGTGCCGAGCGCACGGGCCATCTCGGCCACCGCGTACGCGCCCACGCAGTCTCCGCCCCCGCCGATGCCCAGGCACATGACGCCCTGGGCATCGGCGAGCGCGGTCAGCATGTCCGCGTGAGAACTACGCGAACGCGGGAACCGCGCCGCGGCAGATCGCTTCGATCTCCTCGGCGGCCCGCTCGAACTCGTCGTCGCAGAGCACCGGCGTGCCCTCGAAGGGCAGATCACGCTGGATCTGCACCCAGGACCGGCATCCGCCGTACTCGTCCTTCACGCGCACCGTGACGGGGCGCGGGATGCGGTACGTGCGCAGCAGCACCACGTGCAGCGGGTGGCGCGGCTTCCACGCCAGCCGCTCGCGGGCGTAGTCGGGCGTCCACACGTAGAACGGGGACAGACCGTCCAGCGCACGCGGGTCGGTGATCGTGAAGTGCCCGGCCACCTCGGCCCAGGCACGGACACGCACGCGGTCCGGCTGCGGGATGCCGCCGTCCTGCGTGAGGGCCGCGACGGGCGGGTCGCCCTCCGGCCACACACCCTCCTCGAGCGCCCGGCCCAGTTCGGGCTGGTGGGACTCGCGCACGAGGTTGTTGCGCTGATGGTCGAACGTGGGGTAGAGGAAGAAGCGGTCGTGCTCCAGCGCGAACGTGCGCTCCGGTTCACGGATCCCGCCCTTGCGGAGCGTGAGCAGCTGCTCACCTTCTGCAAGCGCGCGGACGGTAACCGCCCATTCCTTAAAGGCAATCGGCATAGGGGAAGGAAGACCTACTTGTTGACGTAAGAAGTCCCGCCACGAGGCCGCAACGGCGGCCCGGTCGACGGGAGGGAGTCGGAACCTAGCGCAGATCTGGACAAACTCCAAACCGTGCCGACGGAACGACGAGGCCCTACCCGCCGGAGACGTGCTATACGCGCCGCTTGGCGCGGGATTCCACTGCTTCGAGGAGCGCTGCGAAATCGGCGTCGCCCAGCCCGGCGTCCGCCGAGGCGGCGAGCAGGTCGCGGGCGTGCTCGGCGGTGGGGAACGGCACGCCGGCCGCGTGCGCCTCATCGAGGCAGAAGCGCACGTCCTTGAGCATGTGGTCGAGCTTGAACAGCGTCGCGTAGTCGTGGGCGCGCATCGGCCCGGCCTTCAGCCCGAGCATCGCCGACCCACCCGAGCCGGCGCCGATGACCTGCTCGAACGCGTCGAGGTTCAGCCCCGCGGCGCTGGCGACCACGAGGGCCTCCGCCACGACGGCGGCGTTCGCCGCGGCCATCGCGTTGTTGATGACCTTCAGCGTCTCACCGGCACCGAGCGGCCCCACGTGGACGATGAGCGCGCCCATCGCCTCGAAGGCGGGCCGCGCGCGGGCGACGTCCGCGGCGTCGCCGCCGCACATGATCGTGAGCGTGCCGTCCTCGGCCTTCGGGGACGAGCCGGTGACGGGCGCGTCGACGAAGCCGATCCCGCGCCCATCCAGCTCCGCGCCGATCGCGGTGGTGTCGTGGGGCGCGATCGTGGACATGTCGACGCACAGGAGCCCATCGCGCGCGCCGTGGACCGCGCCGTCGGTCCCCAGCAGCACCTCGCGGACCTGGGCGCCGTCGACGACCATCGTGATGAGCACGTCGCATGCCGCCGCGAGGTCGGCGGGGGACGCTGCGTCCTGCACGCCATGCTCGGCGGCCCACGCCGCGGCTTTGCCCGGCGTGTGGGACGCGACGGTCAGCGGGAACCCGGCCCGGGCGAGGTTCGCCGCCATGCGGGAGCCCATGATCCCCAGGCCGTAGAAGCCCATGCGCGGTCGGTCATCCGGGCTGGCCATATCCACCTCCGCCCGGGGTCTCGATGCGCAGCCGCTGGCCCGGGTCCAGCATGCCGGTGGACTTCGGTGGGAGATCCTCGCCGTCGAGGAGGTTGCGCCCGCACGCACCCGGCGCGCCGCCTGCGGCCCCCGGGGGCGCGTGCCGGCGGCGTTCGGTCAGCAGCGAGAACGTCATCGGTTCGAGCGCCTCGAGCTCGCGGATCACGCCGTCCCCGCCTGGGGACGCCCCGGTGCCGCCGGAGCCGCGCCGCAGCGCGTAGCGGACCACGCGCAGCGGGAACTCCAGCTCGAGCGCCTCGACGGGCGTGTTCAGGGTGTTGGACATCGCGACGTGCACGCCGCTGGGCCCGGGGGCATCCGGGCACGCGCCCTGTCCTCCGCCGAGCGTCTCGTAGTACGTGAAGGCGTCGTTGCCGAGCGTGAGGTTGTTCATCGTCCCCTGGCCGAGCGCGCGGCCGAACGCGCCGAGCACGAGATCTGCCACCCGCGACGACGTCTCGACATTCCCACCGACGACGGCGTGCGGCGGCGTCGCGTGCAGGAGGCATCCCCGCGGCGCGATGACCTCGATCGGGCGGTGCGCGCCGGCGTTCGGCGGCACGTCGGGGTCGGTCAGGACCCGGACGGCGAAGTAGGCGGCCGACTTGGTGACCGAGGGCGGGCAGTTGAGGTTGCCCTCGTGCTGCGGCGCGCTGCCGGTGAAGTCGAGCACCAGCCGGTCCCCGTCCACGGTCGCGGCGAGGCGCAGCTCGAGGTCTCCCTCGCGCGCTTCGAGCACGTCGGTCGCATGCCGCGTCCCGTCGGGCAGTGCGGCCAGGCACGCGCGGGTCCGTCGTTCGGCGTAGTCCAGCACCGCGTCCGTGCCGGCGCGCAGGCGGTCGGGTCCCAGGCGCGCGGCGAGCTCGCGCAGCCGCAGCGCCCCGGCCCGGTTCGCGGCCCGCTGGGCGCGCAGGTCGGCGCGGCGCTGTGCCGGCTGGCGCATCTGCGCGACGAGCTCGTCGATGGTCGCGTCGTCGAGCGGTCGCGGCGGGATGACGACGCCCTCCTCGGCGAGCGTGGTCGAGTCGGCGGGCATGGAGCCCGGCGTGCGCCCGCCGACATCGGCGTGGTGGGCGCGGGTCGCGGCGAAGCCGACCAGCGTGCCGTCGACACGCACCGGCGTCACGACGGTGATGTCGGGCAGGTGCGTCCCACCGCGGTACGGGTCGTTGAGGATCCAGTCCGCGTCGGAGTCGTGCGCCTCTGGTTCGGCGAGGACCGCGGCCACGGCGTCGGGCATCGCACCGAGGTGCACGGGGATGTGCTCGGCCTGCATGACCATCTGCCCGTCGGCGTCGAAGAGCGCGGTCGAGCAGTCGCGGCGCTCCTTGATGTTCGCGGAGTGGGCGCTGCGGACGAGGACCGCGCCCATCTCGTCGCACGCGGCGCGCAGCGCGCCGGTGATGACCTGCAGGTCGATGGCGTCGAGCGCGGTCACGGCGCCGCCGTCTCTCGGCGCAGGGCGAGGGTGCCCGCCGCGTCGACGTGCCCGCGCCAGCCGGGCGGCACGACGACGGTCGCCTCGCGCAGCTCGCACACCGCCGGCCCGGCGAGCTCGAGCCCCGGCGGCAGGTCCCCGGCGAGGACCTCCGCGTCATGTGCGGCGCCGTCGAAGACGACGCGCCGCGATGTGCGCTGCGGAGGCTCGGCGCCGGCGCCCGCCGCGAGGTCGACGGGCGGCCCGGGGACCACGGCGGTCGCGCGGACCGTGACGAGCTCGAGCACCGCGTCGGGGTCGGCGAAGCCGTAGCGCTCCTCGTGCACGGCGTCGAAGGCCGCGCGCAGCGCCGCGGCGCCAGGCGTCTCCAGCGGGCCGACGGTCAGCTCGTGCGCCTGCCCGGCGTATCGGGCGGCGAAGACCTCGCGCACGTCGGCGTCGTCCTCCCCGAGCGCCGCGCGGGCACGGCCGGCCAGGTCGTCGGCGACCTCGCGCAGCGCGGCGTCGGTCAGTGCGTCCCCCCGGAGCATCACGGTGCGCTGCTCGGTCGCGCGCCGGTCCGCCGCGGCCAGACCGAGGGCGCTGAGCACACCGCCCGCCCGCGGGACGAGCACCGTCGTCATGTCGAGTTCCTCGGCCAGCGCGCAGGCGTGCAGCGGCCCGGCGCCCCCGAAGGCCAGCAACGCAAACCGGCGGGGGTCCACGCCACGCTCCACCGTCATCACCCGCAGGGCGCGCACCATCTCGGCGTTGGCGACACGCACGATGCCCTCGGCGCATGCGATCCGGTCGAGGCCGACCTGCGCGGCCAGCGCGTCGACGGCGGCCTCGGCGGCGGCCCGGTCGAGGGTCAGCCCGCCGGCGAGCTCGGTGCCGCCGATCCGGCCGAGGACGACGTTCGCGTCCGTCACCGCCGGCTCGGTCCCGCCACGGCCGTAACAGGCCGGGCCCGGGACGGCGCCCGCCGACCGCGGCCCGACGCGCAGCGCGCCACCCGGGTCGCGCCACCCGATGGAGCCGCCGCCGGCGCCGACCGTGTGGATGTCGACCATCGGCAGGGCGATGGTGCGACCGGCGATCTCACGTCCCGCGGTCTGCCGGGCCTCGCCGCCCTCGACGACGCACACGTCGCACGACGTGCCGCCCATGTCGAAGCACAGGAGGTCGGGATGCTCGCCGCGGGCTGCGAGGAGCGCGGCCGCCGCCGCGCCCCCGGCCGGGCCGCTGAGGACCGTGAGCGCAGCGTGCTCGGCGGCGCGCCCGGCGTCGGTCAGTCCGCCGCTGGATTGCATGATCCGCACCGGGGGCAGTCCGGCGTCCTCGGTCCGCCGCGCCAGGCGGGTGAGGTAGGCGGCGAGCAGGGGGGAGAGCCCTGCGTCGATCTCGGTCGTCGCAGCGCGCTCGTACTCGCGGAAGGTGCCGACCACCTCGTGGGACAGCGAGACGTGCACGCCGGGCAGCCGTGCGCGCAGCGCCTGGCCGATCGCGCGCTCATGCGCGGGGTGGCGATCAGCGTGCAGAAAGACGACGGCCACGGACTCGGGCGCATGGGCGGCGACCTCGGCGGCGACGCCGTCCGGGTCCTGGAGCGCCCGCAGCACCCCGTCGGGCCCCATCCGCTCGGATGCGGCGACGCGCCGCTCGGCCGGAACGATCGGCGCCGGGCGCGCGACGCACAGGCGGTAGAGGTCGGGCCGCGCCTGGCGGCCGAGCTCGACGACGTCGGTGAAGCCCTCGGTCGCGACGAGGACCGTGCGCGCCGCGTGTCCTTCCAGCAGCGCGTTCGTCGACACCGTCATGCCGTGGGCGAAGCGCGTGATGTCGCGGGCGTCCACGCCGGCGCGGGCAAGGACCGCGCGGACTGCGTCGAGGACGCCGCGGGACTGGTCGTCCGGGGTGCTCGACGCCTTTGCGGTGACGATGCGGCCCGCGTCGGCGAGGACCGCATCGGTGAAGGTGCCGCCGACGTCGACGCCGAGCAGCATCAGGAGGCGATCCGGGGCGTGCGCGATGTCACGCCCCGAAGCCTAGGCCGGACCTACGCGACGGCGGCGAGCCGTTCGAGATCCTCGGTGTCAGCGAGATGCTGATGCGACGGGCAGTACCCGTTGGACGCGAGCGGCAGCCGGCGGCAGGCGGTCCCGCGACGTGTGGTCGCACGACACTGCAGCGGATTGCCGTTCACGTCGTAGCCCTGGGCCGGCTGGCGTGCAAGCCATTCCGACGCGAGGGTGACGTACGACTCGATGATGTGCCACACCCGCTCCTGACATCCCATGGGGAAGTAGGGGCGGACATCCGCGAAAAGCGTGCGGGCGGGGCGACGGAAATAGTGCCGATCCGTGGCCAGACGCTCGATGGTCTGTTCGCAGGCGTGCAGGACTTCGGCGTGGGCGTGCCCGACATCCTCGCCCGCTACGGGACGGATGTCGCGGCTGAGCTCGCGGTAGATCGCGCGGCTGAACTGGTACACGACGACCCTGGCCTCCTCCGGTCAGGTCCCCAATGGGGATGTGGGGGGACTCGTCACACATGATGGGGTGACTATGTGGAATTTGAAACGATCTCGATGTTGAGATCGTGTTAAGCCGCAAGCTGACTGTTCGGTCAGGTTCTGTGGCTCAGTTCCACGTTTCGAGTCTGGACGCGCCATCTGCGCCCACGACGGCGTGTACGCCGTCGAGCTCGGCGAGGGTGTCCGGATGGTCGGCCCGGGTGTGGGCGCCGCGGCTCTCCTCGCGGCCCAGCGCGCACGCCGCGATGAGCCGCGCGAGGGGGTGCGGGTCGTCGAGCAGGCGCTCGAGGCCCTCCCGGGAGCGGACGAGCCCCGCATCGCGCCACAGCGCCTCCTGCGTGGCCCGCGTGGGCCGGGACAGGGGCTGGGACGCGGGCGCGACCGCGCCGTTGCCCGATGCCGGCTGGCTCAGCGCCGCCTGGGCCGCCCGCGCGCCGAACACGAAACACTCGCTCAGGCTGTTCGACGCGAGCCGGTTCGCGCCGTGCAGGCCGGTGCACGCCGCCTCACCGACCGCAAGCAGCCCGTCGACGCTCGCGCGGCCGTCGAGGTCGGTCACCACGCCACCCATCATGTAGTGCGACGCGGGGGCGACGGGAATGCGCTCGCGGGCCGGGTCGAGGCCCGCCTCGCGCAGCGCCGCGACGACGTTGGGGAACAGCAGTGGGTCCACGTGACGCATGTCGAGCCCGACGGCGGTGCGTCCGGTGCGTTCGAGCTCGGAGAAGATGGCGCGGGCGACCTCGTCGCGCGGGGCCAGTTCGTCCACGAAGCGCTCGCCGTCGGCGCCGTGCAGCGTCGCGCCCTCGCCGCGGATGGCCTCGGTGATGAGGAACCCCTCGCGGCCCTTGATGCCCGCGACGGCGGTCGGATGGAACTGGAGGAACTCCAGGTCGGCGAGGTCGGCCCCGGCCTCGTGGGCGAGGGAGAGGCCGATGCCGAGCGAGCCCGGCGGGTTCGTCGTCCGTGACCAGAGCGCGGCCGCCCCGCCGGTCGACAGGATCGTGCCCCGGGCCCGGATGGCGCGGCCGTCCTCCAGCACCACGCCGACGCACCGGCCGCCCTCCATCCAGAGGTTGGTGGCTCGTGCGCCCTCGAAGACCGTGATCCGCGGCTCCTCGACCACTCGGGCGGAGAGCTGGCGCACGATGCGCCGCCCGGTCGCGCTGCCGCCGCAGTGGGCCACCCGCCGGCGGGTGTGGCCGCCCTCGAGGCCCAGGGAGAGCCGGCCGTCCTGGTCGGCGTCGAAGACCACGCCGAGACGTTCGAGGTCACGCACACGGTCCGGGGCCTCGGCGACGAGGACCTGCGCCGCGGAGCGGCGGACCGCGCCGCGACCGGCGGTCTCGGTGTCGGTGAGATGCAGTTCCGGGGAGTCGTCCGCGGCCATGGCGGCGGCGATCCCGCCCTGCGCCCAGTAGCTCGCGGTCTCGGCGAGCGGGGTGGCGGAGACGAGCGTCACGCGCGCGCCGGCCTCGGCGGCGGTCAGCGCCGTGAACAGCCCGGCGCCGCCTGCGCCGATGACCGCGACGTCGCTATGTCGGAGATCGGAGCCGTCCGGCATGGACGGGTACGGTAGTCGGCTCATGGCCGCCCCGGTCCTGCTTCACCATCCCGCGTCGCTCGAGCACGACACCGGCATGCACCCCGAGTCCGCCGCGCGCATCACGGCGATCCACCGGGAGCTCGACCTGCGCGGCGGCCTGGGCTGGGAGCGCCGCGAGGCCGATCCCGTCGACCGGGCCGCGCTGCTCGCGGTCCACCCCGAGCGCCACATCCTCGCGATCGAGGAGCTCGCGGCCGCGGGCGGCGGGCATCTCGACATGGACACCGTCGTGAGTGCCGGGTCCTGGGAGGCCGCGGTGCGGGCGGCGGGCGGCGCGACGGCTGTCGTCGATCTGCTGCTCGGAGGGTCGGTCGCAGCAGCGGCGACGGCGCAGCGGCCGCCAGGCCATCACTGCGAAGCGTCCCGACCGATGGGCTTCTGCCTGTTCAACAACGTCGCGATCGGGGCGCAGCACGCGCTGGACGCCCACGGGCTCGAGCGGGTGATGATCCTGGACTGGGACGTCCATCACGGCAACGGCACGAACGACATCTTCCACGCCACGCCCGAGGTGCTCTTCGTCTCGATGCACCAGTGGCCGCTGTACCCGGGGACCGGTGCCGCGGAGGACATCGGCGAGGGTCGCGGGCTGGGCCACACCGTGAACCTGCCGATGATGCCCGGGTCGGGTGATGACGCGTGGGTCTCGATGGTCGAGCACGTCGTCCGCCCGCTGGGCCGCGCGTACGCGCCGCAGCTCATCCTCATCAGCGCGGGCTACGACGCGCATCGCGACGACCCGCTGGCCGACTGCCGGGTCAGCGACACCGGCTACGCCGCGATGGCGGCCTCCGTCCGCGCGCTCGGCGCGGAGGTCGGGGCGCCCGTCGGCGTGGTGCTCGAAGGCGGCTACGACGTGGCGGCGCTCGGGCGGGCGTTCTGCGACACCCTGGCGGCGCTGGGAGCGGACGAGGCTCCCGCGGCGCCCGAGCTCGACTGTCACCCGGCCGCCGGCCAGGCGCTGCGGCGGGTGGCCGAGAGCTGGCCGCAGCTGCACGGCGTCTGACGCCGGGCGGGCCGGCTCAGCCGGTCGTCTGGGTGGGCGTGGTGGTGGTCGGCGCCGGGGTGGTCGTGGTGGCGGGCGCGTTCTCGGCGGTCGTCGCCGGCGGGGTGGTCGCGGGCGGCGTGGCCGGCGCCGGGGCGGGTGCCGGCGCCGGGGCGGGTGTCGTGGCCGTCGTCGTGGCCGCGGCCGGGTCCTCGTCGTTCGTGAGCGCCACGAACGCGGCAGCGAGCCCTGCCCCTGACAGCGCGACGACGACGGCGATGACGATGACCGGCATCCGCCAGTTCGGCGCGGGGGCCAGGCGGGTTCGGGCGGGCGCGCCGCACTCCAGGCACCAGTCCTGGTCAGCGCCGACGGCGGCGCCGCAACGCGGGCAGGCGATCGTCCCCGCGGCGGGCGGCGGCGGATCCTGAGGCGTGCTCACCGGCCGGGCGGCGGGGGTGCGAGCGGGTCGCCGGAGGTCACGGACGGCGCGGGGCCGGGCTCGCCCGATGCGCCGTTGGCCGCCGCCGGGGCGGAGCTGAGCGGGGTGCTTCCGACTGTGGACGCGCTGACGGCCGGTGCGGCCGGCGGGTTGGCCGGTGCCGCCGGTGCGGGCGCCGCGGGGGCGGCTGGAGCCGAGGCGACCGCAGGAGCCGTGGGCGCGGTCGGTGCCGTGACGACCGGCGGTGCGTCGCCGATCTGCAGGCCGCAGTTCGCGCAGAAGTTCGCGTCGCTCGCGGTCAGGCCGCCGCAGCGCGGGCAGCTCGCGATGCCGGCCTCACGCAGCTCGACGACGGGGCGACGGTCGTCGAGGGCGGCCTCGATGGCGCGCATCTCGCGGTCGACGAGGGTGAGCGTCTGCAGCTTGGCCTCGACGAGGTCGAAGCGCTGGCGGCGGAAGCGGCGCAGGTCGAAGACGAGCCCGCCGAGGTCGCGCAGGCCCAGCTCGTGGGCGCGGCGCAGGTAGCGCAGGCGGCGCCGCATGCGGCCGCGCTCGCGGAACCCGGGTGCCCCGGCGGGCTCGGGCTCGGCCCCTGCGGGGGTGCCGGCCTCCTCCGCGCCGGACTCGGCGGCGGGCGCCTGCGTCTCGGGCGGCGTCATCGCGCCGGACGCGGTGGTGTGCGAGATCGTCGGCACGTCATCCGGGGTGACGCCGGCAGGGGACTCCGACGACCCGAAGAGGGACGGAGGCGGGGCCGCTGCGCTCGCGTCAGCCGGTGGGGCCTGGGGGTCCGCCGGAGACGGACCCTCCGCGGCGGGAGGGCTGGCGCTGCGCCGGCCGAGGATGCGCTGCTTGAGACCGGTCATGACGTCAGGCGCGGGTGATCGCTCCCCTGCGCCACAGCGCCCGAGTATATCCCTGGCGTGCGGCGGCCAATCCCAGACGCCGCGGAGAACCTCCGCAGCTCCGGCGCGAAAACGGCACGGTCGCGCGGTTTCCCCGTCGCAGCTTCGTCAGCAGGCTCGGCCATGTTGCTGAAACCCACATGGAGGTTCTCCGATGCTGTACCGACTGATGGGCCGTGGACACGCCGCGATGCTGAGGATGCGCGACGAGACGGGGCAGGGCACGATCGAGTACGTCGGGCTGATGGTGCTCATGGCGACGGTGCTGACCGGGCTGGTCACCGTCGCGAAGCCGGCCGGAAACGATCTGCCCAAGACGATCGTCGCCGAGATCAAGCAGCAGATTCAGGCGGTGGGCGGGGAGTAGCGGCGCGGTGCGGCCGGGATCGCGTCTGCCACCATGGCCCCGCCGTGTCACCTCGCGATCCCGACCGCCCCGTCGCCGTCTTCGACTCCGGCGTCGGCGGGCTCACCGTCCTGCATGAACTGCTCGTGCGCCTGCCGCAGGAGGACTACCTCTACCTGGGGGACACCGCGCGGTTCCCGTACGGCGACAAGACGCCGGCGCAGCTGCGCGCGTTCGCGCTGCAGATCGCCGACGCGCTGCTGGCGCGCGACGCGAAGCTGCTCGTGGTCGCGTGCAACTCGGCCACGGCCGCCGCCCTCCCGGCGCTGCGCGAGCACGTCGCCGCGGTCGCGCCGCACGTCGACGTGCTGGGCGTCGTGGGCAACGAATCGCGGCTCGCGGTCGCGGCGTCGGCCACGGGCCGGATCGGGCTGCTCGCGACGGTCGCGACGGTCGCGAGCGGCGCGTACGCCCGAGCGGTCGCCGACGTCGACCCGGCCGCGCACCTGACGAGCGTCGCGTGCCCCGACCTCGCCTCGCAGATCCAGGACGACGCGATCGTCACCGACGAGATGCTCGCCACCGTCCGCGGCTACTGCGCGCCGCTGCGCGAGGCGGGTGTCGACACGGTGATCCTCGGCTGCACGCACTACCCGCTCGTCGCGCCGATGCTGCAGCGCACCCTCGGACCCGGCGTCCGGCTGGTGAGCTCCGGCGAGGCCATGGCGGCCAGCGTCGCCGACGCGCTGGCCGCACGCGGGATCGGCCGCCCGGCGGGCGGGCCCGAGGGCACGTATCGCTTCCTCGCCACGGGCGACGCCGAGACCTTCCGCGCGCAGGGCGCACGGTTCCTGCAACTGCCGATCGGCAGCGTCGAGCACGTCGGCCTGCCCCTGGAGGTCACGGCGTGAGCGCGCCCGAACGCAGCCACGGCCGCACCCCCGCCGATCCACGGCCCATCGTCATCGAGCCGGGCTTCGTCGCGACCGCGGCCGGGTCGGTCCTCATGTCGCAGGGCGAGACGCGCGTGATCTGCACGGCGTCCGTCCAGGAGTCCGTCCCGAAGTGGATGGCGGGCCGCGGCACCGGCTGGGTCACCGCCGAGTACGCGATGCTGCCCGCGTCCACGGGCTCGCGCAAGGCACGCGACATCACGAAGGGCAGGCAGGACGGCCGCGGGGTCGAGATCCAGCGCCTGATCGGGCGCTCGCTGCGCGGCGTCGTCGACTTCGCGGCGCTCGGCGAGCGCACCATCTACCTGGACTGCGACGTGCTGACGGCCGACGGCGGCACGCGCTGCGCCTCGATCACCGGAGCGTTCGTCGCGCTGGAGCTGGCGTGCCGGGCGCTCGTCGCCGACGGTCGCCTCGAGCGCCTGCCGCTGAACGGCAGCGTCGCCGCGATCTCGTGCGGTGTCGTCGACGGCACGCCGCTGTGCGACCTCGACTACCGCGAGGACGCACGCGCCGAGGTCGACGCCAACGTCGTCATGACCGGCGACGGGGCGCTCATCGAGGTCCAAGCGACCGCCGAGCGCACGCCGCTCTCTCGGGCGCACCTCGACGAGCTGCTCGAGCTCGCCGCCCGGCGGCATCGTGCACCTCCGCGCCGCGCAGACCGCCGCGGTGGAGAGCGCCGAATGACTCGCGCTGCGCGCTCGCATACGGCGTGTTGCGTGAGGTTCGTGCTGGCCACCCGCAACGCGCACAAGGCCGCGGAGTTCGCGGACATGCTGGCGCCGCACGAGGTGGACGCCCTGCCCGCCGACGTCACGCTCCCGCCCGAGGACGGCGAGACGTTCGCCGAGAACGCGCTCGGGAAGGCCCGGGCCGCTGCGGCCGCGACCGGCCGCGTGGCGATCGCCGACGACAGCGGGATCGAGAGCGCGGCGCTCGGCGGCAGGCCCGGCGTCCGTTCGGCCCGGTTCGCCGGCGAGGACGCCACCGACGAGGGCAACCTCGCCAAGCTCCTTGACGAGGCACCCGCGGGCAGCGCGGTGGCCTACGTGTGCGCGCTGGCGTACGTCGACCCGGCCGACGGCACGGAGCACGTCGTCGAAGGGCGCTGCACCGGGACGCTGGCCGCGCAGCCGCGCGGAGACGGGGGGGTTCGGCTACGACCCCGCGTTCGTCCCCGACGATCGAGACGACGGCCGGACGATGGCGGAGATCACCGCCGAGGAGAAGGCTGCGATCAGCCACCGCGGGCGCGCGGCGCGCGCTCTGCTGGACTGGCTCAGTCGCGCAGGTTGATCGCCGCGCTCGCGCCCACGGCGAGTGCGAGCGCCGCGTACCCGTAGTACGCGGAGATGAGCAGCAGCAGCGCCGTGATGAGCGCGGCGCCCACGGTCGAGATCCAGGCAAGGCGTCCGAGGTCCACGCGCACATCCTGCCGCATCCGCCAGCGGTGGTAGCGTCGGGCGCCGATGACGAGCTTCGCCGACCGGTTGGCCGAGCGCGTCGCAGCGCGATCGAGCCAGATCGTGCTCGGGCTGGATCCCGACCCGACGAAGCTGTGGCCCAGCGCGCTGGCGGCGGCTCCCGCGGAGGGCGATCCCGCCGAGCGAGCTGCGACCGCCGTCGCCGCGCACTGCACGGCGCTGATCGACGCTGCCGGTGAAGCGTGCGTCGCGGTGAAGCCGCAGCTCGCATGCTTCGAGCGGCTCGGCGCGCTCGGGTGGGCGGCGCTGGAGAGCGTGACCCGCCACGCCCACGAGGCGGGCCTGCTGGTCATCGCCGACGGGAAGCGCGGCGATATCGACGTCACCGCTCGCGCCTACGGGCAGGCGCAGTTCGGGCCGGTCGACACGCCGTTCGGCGAGCTGCCGGGTCTCCAGGCCGACGCGATCACCGCGAACCCCCTCATGGGGCGTGACACGCTCGAGCCGCTGCTCGCGGCCGCACGCGCCGCTGCGGGTGGGGTGTTCGTGCTCGTCCGCACGTCGAATCCGGGTGCCGCGGACATCGAGGACGTGCGCATGAGTGACGGCGCTCCGCTCTGGGAGCGGCTCGCGGCGATGGTCGCCGACGAGGGGCTCATCGGCGAGCATGGCCTCGCCGATGTCGGCGCCGTCTGTGGCGCCACGCACCCGGAGCACCTCGAGCGGCTGCGCGACCTCATGCCGCGCGCGCCGTTCCTGCTGCCCGGCGTCGGGGCGCAAGGCGGCCGGGTCGAGGACCTCCTGCCCGCGTTCGCCCCGGGGCCGGCGGGTGGGCTCATCGCCGCCTCCCGTTCCATCGCCGCCGCGCACGAGCAGGTGGGGGGAGAACCGGCAGACGCCGCGCGCGCCGCGGCGGAATCGCTGCGCGCCGCGGCATGGGCGCTCGTGTGAGCCCCCGGCTGCGGCCGACCCTTCAGGCAGCGGGGGCGCCACGCCCCGTATCCTCCCGCGGCGATGGACACGACACGCCTCAGCCGCCTGCTCGCCCCGCTCGCCCTCCTGGCGTGCGTGCTCGCCGTGGGCGCGGTCGCGATGACGACCCTCGGTGGCGACGAATCGGCCAACCAGACGGCGTCGTCGACGAAGTCCAAGGGCACGGGGACCTCGACCGCCAAGCGCACCTCCACGGGGAAGCAGCGCAAGACCTACGTCGTCAAGTCGGGCGACAGCCTGTCGCTCATCGCGGAGAAGACCGGTGTGGACGTCGAGGTGATCGTCCGCCTGAACCCGGGCGTCGATCCGCAGAGCCTCCGCACCGGACAGAAGCTCAAGCTCGCCGAGTCATGACCCGGTTCCGCCGCGGGCGGATGCCGGTGGCGCTGGCGGCCACGCTGCTCGGTGCCATCGCCCCGCCCACAGCCGCTGCTGCGCAGAGTGACCCTCCCGCGCTGACCGCGCGGTCCGCCATCGTGATCGAAGCGTCGACCGGCGACGTCGCCTACGCGCGCCGCGCGGACGAGCGGCGGCAGATCGCGTCCACGACGAAGATGATGACCGCGCTGGTGTCGCGCTCGGACCTGTCGCTCGGGCAGACGCTGCGCGCCGCGCCGTACGCCGCCTTGCCGGTCGAGTCGAAGATCGATCTGCGCACCGGCGAGCCGATGCGCGTCGCGGACCTGCTGCGCGCGCTCATGCTCGCGAGTGCGAACGATGCGGCCGTGACACTCGCCGTCGGGTCCGCGGGGTCACGCGCGGCGTTTGTCCGGGAGATGAACGCGCGCGCCCGCGAGCTGGGCCTCGACGACACGCGGTTCGCCAACCCCGTCGGCCTCGACGACGAGAACAACTACTCGACCGCCGCGGACCTCGCGACGCTGGCGCTCGCCGTCCGCCGCGACACCTTCCTGCGGCGAGTCATCGCGCTCCCGCGCGCCCGGCTGGAGACCGGCGATCGCCCGCGCACGGTCATCAATCGCAACACGCTGGTCCGCGAGGGCGTGGCCAACGGCGTGAAGACCGGCCGGACGACGCGCGCGGGCTACGTCCTGGTCGGGTCCAAGACCCGTGACGGGATCACCGTCGTCAGCGCCGTGCTCGGCGAGCCGACGGAAGCCGCCCGGGATGCGGACTCCCGGGCGCTGCTGAACTGGGCGCTGGACCAGTACCGGCGCGACCGCGTGCTCGAGCGCGGCGAGGTCGTCGCGACCATCCCGATCCGCTACCGCGACACCGAGGTCGGGGTGCTCCCGACTCGCCCGGTCAGCCGCGTCGTTCCCGAAGGCGAGGAGCTGGACGTCCGCGTGACCGGGGTTCCGGGCGAGGTCGACGGGCCGTTACCCGCCGGGGCGCCCGCGGGCGTGGCGATTGTCAGCCTGGGGGATCGCGAGATCGCCCGCGTGCAGCTCGTGACCGCCGAGGCGGTGCCGGAGGCCGGTCTGTGGCTGAAGATCCAGGACTGGATGGACGGGCGGTGGTGGATCGTCGGTCTCCTCGCGCTGCTGGCGGTCGGTACGCTTGTCGTGCTGGCGCTGCGCCGACGTGCGGCGCAGCGACGTCGTCTGGAGGCCGAGCGCCGGCGCGTGTCACGCGAGCAGGCGCGAGCGGCGCTCGAGGAGCAGAGCCCGGTCGCATGATCATCACCGTCACGCTCAACGCCGCCATCGACAAGTCACTCTCGGTGCCGAACTTCCGGCTCGGGCGTCGCCATCGCACGGTCGAGCAGACCACGCTGGCGGGCGGTAAGGGCGTCAACGTCGCCCGAACGCTGAAGACGCTGGGACAGCCCGTCATCGCCACGGGCTTCGCCGGCGGCGCCACAGGCACGCGCATCGTCGAGCAGCTCACCAGCGAGTCGATTCTCAACGACTTCGTCCGCATCCGGGAGGAGTCGCGCACCAACACCGCGGTGCACGACCCGACGAACGGGCAGCAGACCGAGATCAACGAGCGCGGCCCGCGGGTCACCGCCAGCGAGGTGGACCTCTTCCGCGACAAGCTGCTCTACCTGGCGCGTGGCGCCGCGATGGTGGTCTTCGCGGGCTCGTTGCCGCCCGGGGTGGACCCCGACCTGTACGCCGAGCTCATCCGCGAACTGCGCCGCCTCGACGTCGTCACGATCGTCGACACCGACGGCGAGCCGCTGCGTCACGCCGTCCGCGCCGAGCCCACGGTCGTCTCGCCGAACGTGCTCGAGGCCGAGGAGCTCGTCGGCCACGAGTTCAACGACGACGAGGACCGCACGATCGCCGTCCGTGAGATGCGCCAGCTCGGCGCCCGCGAGGCGATCATGACCGTGGCCGACGGCTGCTTCGCGTACGTCGAGGAGGCAGGGGAGCCTGCGCTCATGCGCGTGCGGATCGAGCCGCGCGAGCCGGTCGCCGCGGTCGGCGCGGGCGACGCGTTCCTCGCCGGGCTACGTGGCGGCGCGGTACGGCGGCCGGTCGGCCTCCGACTGCCTCGCCTTCGGTGTCGCGTGCGGCGCGGAGTCCACCCAGCGTCTCGGTGCGGGACTCATCGACCCGCACAAGGTCGAGCGGCTCGTCCCCGAGGTCGACGTCGACCGTCTCGAGCTCGAGGCCGAGGTCTCGTAGCTCGTCAGGGCGACGAAGCGGCGACCGGCTGTCCGTCCGGCCGCCGCCCCGTCTGTCTCTGCCCCCCAGGGGTTCCGGTCAGCCCGTGCTGGCCGAGAGGGAGTCGATGACGCTCTGCGGGATCTGTGCGCCGCGCTCGCGCTGCGGGTAGCGCCCGACCGGCACGCGGGCGACCTCCGCGCCCGTCCCGTAGTCGATGACCGACACGGTGCCGTCTTTGCTGTTCGTCACGAAGCAGTGGTTGCCGGTGGGGCCGGTCTGCGCCCAGTACGGCTGGTCGCCGACCGGGGTGATCGCCTGGACGGCGAGCGACGAGCGTTCCACGACCGCGACGTAGTCGTCGATCGTGCCGGCGGCGCAGATCTTCGACTCGTCCGCGCTGATGCCCATGCCGTGGTGCGCGGAGTTCTGCGGGTACTTGTCGAAGCGGTACGTGGCGCCGCTCTCGCTGGCGGGGAGGTCGAGCTTGCGCAGGACCTTGCCCTCGTCGAGGTCGTACTCGATGAAGCCGCGCTGGTAGGAGAGCTGCGCGTACATCCGCGTGAAGCCGTCGGCGAACACGGCGGGCCGGACGCCGTCCTTGAAGGAGTAGACGCGGACGATCTTGTTCTCCTGGAGGTCGTACTTCGTGACGCGCCGCGCGCCCTTGTACTTCTCCAGCGACTTCGGCAGGGACGTGATGCCGATGCTCGCGTTGTAGAGGTAGCGGCCGTCGGGGGGTGATGTCGTTGCCGTGGACGTAGGTGCCGCCGCCGAAGCTCGTGAGCTTCTGGCCGGTGGCGGTGTCGAGGAGCACGACGCGGCCCGCGGTGGTCGCGGAGACGGCGATCTTCGATCCGTCGGGGGTGATCGCCATGTGGTCCGAGCGGAAGCCCGGCATCTTCGTGCGCCACAGCATCTTGCCGGTCGTCAGGTCGAAGGCGACGGTGTCGGCGAGGGCCGAGCGCGAGACGTAGAGCCGCGTGCCGTCGGGCGAGGTCGCCAGGTCGTCGACGAAGCGGTCGTTGCCGAGGACGCCGCGCGTCACGAAGAACCCGGCGAGCTCGATCGGGTTCATCTTGCGAAAGCGCTCGCCCTTGTCGCGGGTGACGTGGAACGACCCGAGGTTCTCGAACGTGGTCGCGTCGATGAAGCTCACGGTGCCCGCGCCGGCGTTGCCGACGAGCATGACGTCGCGCATGGGGTCAGCCGCGTGAGCAGCGGTGGATGAGGTGGCGATGAGACCGGCGGCGCATGCGCACGCGGCCAGGAGCCTGCGGGTGGACATGCTGCGACCGTATGTGAACGTGGCCGTTCAGTCAAGTCGACTGAACGACAACGTTCATTGTGGGATCGGCTAAGCGGCGACGGGTGCCGCGGCGGGGGAGCCGACCGCCACGTACACCGCGCCATCGCGCAGCTCGACGGGGTACGCCGAGACGCGATCCTCCCCGGGCCCCTGCCCGGTGCGAAGGTCGAAGCTGCGGTCGTGCAGCGGGCACGTGACCGCGTGGTCGCAGACGATGCCGTCGGCGAGCGGGCCGCCCTTGTGCGGGCACACGGCGTCGACGGCGTACCACCCCGTGTCGGTGCGGAAGAGCGCGACGCGCTTCCCCTCGAGGGTGATGTTCCGGCCCTCGCCGGGCGGGACGTCGTCTTCGCGGCAGGCGAAGGTCATCGGCGGGCCTCCTCGGGCGGGCCGACGACGACCGGGGTGGGCGGGCCGTCGTCTTCTGGTTGCTGATCCAGGTCGGTGAACTGGCGCGGGTGGTACGGGTCGTCGCGCTCGAGCCACGGGTCGACGGTCGCGGCCTTCGCGAGGCGGAACCGTTCGCGCAGGGCGGCGCCGATGGTCTCGTCGGTCACGATGCGCTTGATCTCATCGAGCCCGATGCGCGGCACGAAGTCGTACGTGCGCTCCTTGTAGTCCGCGTTCTCGCGGTAGTACTGCAGGAAGGTCGTGGAGAGGCGCATCGCCTCGGCCTTCGTCTCGACGGTGTCGAGGATGTCGGCCTCGCGGACGCTCGCGCCCGCGGCGCCGCCGATCCGCACCTGCCAGCCGCCCTCGACGGCGACGATGCCGATGTCCTTGATCGTGGCCTCGGCGCAGTTGCGCGGGCAGCCCGACACGCCGGCCTTGACCTTCGCCGGGGTGTGCAGGCCTTCCCAGGCCTTCTCGATCTCGACGCCGAACCCCATCGAGTCGCCCAGGCCGAAGCGGCAGTGCTGCTCGCCGACGCACGTCTTGACGGTGCGCACGGCCTTGGCATACGCGAAGCCCGACGGCATGTCGAGGTCGCGCCAGACCTTCGGCAGGTCCTCCTTCGTGACGCCCAGCAGGTCGATCCGCTGGCCGCCCGTCACCTTCACGAGCGGGATCTCGTACTTCTCGGCGACGTCGGCGATGCGGCGCAGCTCGCTCGGGGTCGTCACGCCGCCGCGCATCTTCGGGACGACGCTGAACGTGCCGTCCTTCTGGATGTTCGCGTGGACACGGTCGTTGATGTACCGCGCGTGGCGCTCCTCGCGGTGACGGTTGTCGTTGACCTCGGAGACGAGGTAGGCGAGCGCGGGCTTGCAGGCGCCGCAGTCGCGTCCAGTGCCGCAGCACTGCGACACCTCGGAGACGGACTGCAGGCCCTGCGACCGGATCTGGTCGGCCAGCTCATCGCGTGTCTGCTTGCGGCAGGCACACAGGTAGGCCGGCTCCTCGTTCAGGCCGCCGGCGGCCATCGCGACGATGTCGATCACCGCGGGCTTGCACGACCCGCAGCCGGTGCCCGCGCGGGTGCGCGACATCACCTCGCGCGGCGTGGTGCAGCCGTCGACCTCGACGGCGGCGACGAGGTCACCCTTGCAGACGCCGTTGCAGTTGCAGATCTGCGCCTCGTCGGGGAGGTCGGCCGGGCCGGCGGCGGAGGCGGCGGCGAGCGCGTCGAGGGGGTCGGTGACCTCCTCGGCCGCGCGCACCGCCGCCATCAGCGCCTCGGCGCCGCGCACGTCCCCGAGGAGGATGGCGCCGACGGCTCGCCCATCACGGACGCTCAGCTTCCGGTAGGTCCTCGCCGCGGCGTCGCTCACGACCGCGGAGGTCTCGCCGTCGGCCTCGCCGACGGTGACGAGGTCGATGCCGGCGACCTTCAGCTTCGCGCTGAGGATCGACCCGGTGTAGGCGGCGCTGCGGTCGAGCAGGGTGTCCGCGGCCACGCGCGCCTGCTCGAGGATCGGTGCGACGAGGCCGTAGACCATGCCCGCGTGCTCGGCGCACTCGCCGACGGACCACACGCGCGGGTGGCTCGTGCGCATGGAGTCGGCGACGACGATGCCGCGGTTCGTGGCGAGGCCCAGCGTGTTGGCGAGGGTCTTCTCGGGGCGGATGCCGATCGAGACGACCACGAGGTCGGCGTCCATCGACGAGCCGTCCTTGAACTGCAGGCCGCGCGCGCGGTCGCCGCCCGTGATCGCCTGGGTGGCGCTCTCCAGCCGGACCTTGATGTTCAGGTCGGCCAGCGAGGGCTCGAGCATGGCGGCGCTCACGGGGTCGAGCTGGCGCTCCATGAGTCGGTCGACGAGGTGGATGACCGTGACGTCGCAGCCCTGGGCGGCGATGCCGCGAGCGGCTTCGAGCCCGAGCAGGCCGCCGCCGATGACAGCCGCGTGCGTCGCGGTCGTGGCGGACTGGCGGATCGCCTCGCAGTCGGCCGGGTCACGGAACGGGTGGACGCCGGGCAGCCCGATGCCCGGAATCGGCGGGAGCAGCGGCTGCGAACCGGTGGCCAGGACGAGCTTGTCGAACGTGAGCTCCTCGGCGCCGTCGAGCACGAGCGTGCCCGCGTCGAGGTCGCCGCCTTCGACCCAGCGGCCGAGCAGGACCTCGACGTCGTGGTCGGCGAACCACTCCTCGGGGCGCAGCGCGAGCGTGGCGGCGTCGCTGCCGTCGACGAGGATCTCCGACAGGCGGATGCGGTCGTACGGCAGCGCGTCCTCGCCGCACACCAGCGTGATGGCGACATCGGGGTCGCGCTCGCGCAGGGCCTCGGCCACGGCCTGCCCGGCGATCCCGCCTCCGACGATGACGATCCGATCTCGCTCGCTCATGAGGCCATCGTGGCTGCGGCCGGTTTCGTCTCCGCTGCTGTTGTGTTTCGGTCCGATGAACGCTCGGCCAGGATGCGCTCGACCTCGGGCGCGCAGCCGCCGCATCCCGTGGCCGCGCGCGTGGCGGCGCCGACCTGGGCGACGGTCCGCAGCCCGCGCGCGGTGATCGCGGTGTCGATCTCCCCGCGCGTGACGGCGTTGCAGGAGCACACGGTGTCCGTCGCGCACGGCGGCGGGGCCTCGACATGGCCGCCGGCCGGGTTGAGCAGATGCTCGGGGACCGGGTCTCCGCTGCGCAGGAGGTCGGTGAGCTTCGTCGCGTCGCCCGTGTCGCCGAGCAGCACGGCGCCGGCCAGCCGGTCACCGTCGAGGACGAGCTTGCGGTAGACGCCCGTGCGGGTGTCGCGGTGGACGATCTCGTCATGGCCGGCGTCGAGATCGGTGTCGGCCACGCCGCCGGCGTACACGCCGACGCCGCTGACCTTCAGCGTCGTGGCGGTGATCGCGCCGTGGAACGCGGCCGGGTCCCCCGCGACCCGCGCGCCCGCGACCCGCGCCTGCTGCGCGAGCGGGGCCCACAGCCCGTAGACGGTGCCGCGATGCTGGACGCATTCGCCGGCGGCCCAGACGCCGTCGGCGCTCGTGTGCAGCTCGTCGTCGACGACGATGCCGCGGTCGACCTCGATCCCTCCCGCCTGGGCGAGGCTCGTCTCGGGCCGGACGCCGACCGCGACGACGACGAGGTTCGCCGGGACCGTCCGGCCGTCGCTCAGCTCGACCTGGTTGCGTGAGATCCGCGTGACCGAGACGCCGAGCTCGATGTGCAGCCCCTGCGACTCGAGCTCGCGGCGCAGCATCTGCGCGCCGTCGTCGTCGAGCTGACGGCCCATCAGGCGGGGGGCGAGTTCCACCACCGTGACGCGGACCCCGCGCGAGCGCAGGCCGGCCGCCGCTTCGAGCCCGAGCAGACCGCCGCCGAGCACGACCGCCTCGGTGCCGGGCGCCGCCGCGGCGAGCGCGTCGGCGTCGCGCCAGGTGCGAAACGCGCAGACGTGCGCGAGGTTCGCGCCCGGAATCGGCGGGACGAACGGGCGCGAGCCGGTGGCGAGCACGAGCGCGTCGTAGGGATGGTCGGTGCCGCTGGCGTCGGTGACGGTGCGCGCGGCGGTGTCGATGGAGGTGGCAGGCAGGCCGCCGCGCAGGTCGACGCCTTGGTCGGAGAACCAGGTCGGCGGGCGCAGCTCGAGCTCCCCGGATCCCGCGTCGCGCGCGAGGAGCTTGGAGAGCAGGACGCGGTTGTACGGCGGGAGCGCCTCCTCGCCGAGCATCGTCACGCGCCACGTGTCCGCGGGGCGCCGCCGCAGGGCCTCCTCGACGACCGCGAGGCCGGCCATGCCCGTCCCAACGACCACGAGCCGCGCCCTGTGGTGCTTTGACGTTGCATGTCCGCGTGAAGGCACCACGCGCTCGACGCGCACGGCCGCCGCCTTCAGCTCGGGCTGCTTCGACGTCGGGTCCACCGCGCCGAGCGTCGTCGCGTTCAGCGTCCCCGCGCCCGCGGCGGCGTGCAGGGCGCCCCAGTGAAACGGGGCGAAGCACACGCCCTGGGCGATGCCGTCCGTCACCTTCGCGCGCAGGACCACGGCGCCCCGGCGCGAGACAACCCGCACATCGTCGCCGTCCTTGACTCCCGCGTCCGCGGCGTCGTTCGGATGCAGCTCGAGGAACGGCACTCCTGCCGCCGCGCGCAGCGACGGGGACTTGCCGGTGCGCGTCATCGTGTGCCACTGGTCCGCGATCCGACCGGTGGTCAGCAGCAAGGGGTGGTCGCCGTCGAGCGGGTCGGCCGGGTCGGTGTGGGGGGGTGGGGGGCGAACCGCGCGCGGCCGTCGGGCGTGGGGAACACGTGCGTGGGGTAGAGGCGCTCGGGGCTCGGCCCGTCCGGCAGGTCGGGCGCCGGCCACTGGACCGAGCCCTCCATCCGCAGCCGGTCGTGCGTGACGCCGGAGTAGTCGCAGACCCGCCCGGCCGTGCACGCGGCGAACTCGTCGAACACCTCTGCGGCCGAGGTCCACGCGAAGTCGTCGCCGTAGCCGAGTTGGCGCGCGGCGCGGGCGAAGATCTCCCAGTCGGGCAGCGCGTCCCCCGGCGGTGCGACGGCGCGCCGCACCAGCGCGATGCGCCGCTCGGAGTTCGTCATCGCCCCGTCCTTCTCCGGCCACGCGGCGGCGGGCAGGACGGCGTGGGCGAGGGACGAGGTCTCGGTCGGGTGGTAGGCGTCCTGCACGACGACGAGATCGGCCGCTTCGAGCGCGGCGCGAACCCGTGCGTTGTCGGGCATCGAGACCAGCGGATTCGTCGCGATGATCCAGACCGCCTTCACCGTCCCGTCGGCGATCGCGTCGAACAGGTCGACGGCCGGAAGCCCCGGGGTCGGCGAGATCGCGCCGGCGGGGAGCCCCCAGTGCGCCTCGATCGCGGCCCGATCCTCGGCCACCTCGACCTTGCGGTAGCCGGGCAGCAGCTGCGCCAGGCCACCGGTCTCCCGGCCGCCCATCGCGTTGGGCTGGCCGGTGAGCGACAGCGGGCCCGCGCCCGGCCGCCCGATCTGCCCGGTCGCCAGGCACAGGTTGATCAGCGCCCGGTTCTTCAGCGTCCCGACCGTGGACTGGTTCGCGCCCATCGACCACAGCGCCATCGACCCGCCGGCGGCCGCGAACTTCCGGGCCGCGAGCTCGATGTCCTCGGCCGGCACGCCGCAGACCTCCGCCGCTCGCCACGGCGGCCAGTCGTGCGCCACCGCGCGCGCCTGCTCCCACCCCGAGGTGCGGCGGGCGACGAAGTCGTCGTCGACCAGGCCGTCGCGGTCGATGACGTGCAGCATCGCGCTCAGCAGCGGAAGGTCGGTGCCGGGTCGCACCGGCAGGTGCAGGTCGGCGCCCGTGGCGGTCGGCGTCGCGCGCGGATCGGCGCAGATGACGAACGCGCCCTCGGCCTGCCGGTCGCGGATGCGCGACCACACGATCGGATGGCACGCCGCGGTGTTCGTCCCGAGGAGCAGGAAGCAGTCGGCGAGCGCGAGGTCGGCGTACGAGGGCGGCGGCCCGTCGCTGCCGAACGCGCCGGTGTAGCCCGCGACGGCCGACGACATGCACAGCCGGGAGTTGGAATCGACGTTGTTCGTGCCGAGGAACCCCTTCGCGAGCTTGTTCACCGCGTAGTAGTCCTCGGTGAGCAGCTGCCCGGAGATGTAGAAGGCGACCGCGTCGGGCCCGTGCTCGTCGATGATCGCCCGCAGCCTGCCGGTCACCCGGCCGAGCACGTCATCCCACGTGCCCGGCTCCAGGCGACCGTCACGCACGTCCCGCCACATCGGGGCGAGGGCCCGATCCGGCGAATCGACGGCGTGCATGAGCTCCAGCGGCTTCCGGCACGTCCTGCCGCGATTGACCGGGTGGATCGGGTCCCCGCGCACCCCCGTCAGGCGCCCGTCCTGCACCTCGGCGAGCAACCCGCACCCCACCCCGCAGTAGGGGCATTGGGTCCGCACGCTCTGCGGCTCGATCGCGGCGCTCATGTGGCGGCCATGGTGCGCGCCGGCGGTTACCCCAGCGCGTCGGTTTGATGAACGCTCTGTGAACAGCGGTGCCGCAGTCGCCCGGGAAACGGGGCGTTTCGACCGAGTGGACGATGGCTTCCGACACCAGGGCGAAAGACGCTGCAAGCTGGCGCCCCTACGGTCCAGCGGCCGATGACGCCGACAACTGACTACGTCCTGCGCACCGTCGAGGAGCGCGGGGTGCGCTTCATCCGGCTGTGGTTCACCGATGTCCAGGGGATGCTGAAGAGCTTCGCGATCCCCGTGAGCGAGCTCGACGCCGCCCTCGAGGAGGGCGTCGGGCTGGACGGCAGCGCGCTGGAGGGCGGCGCGCGTCTGCGCGAACACGACGTCATCGCGCACCCCGATCCGGCGACGTTCCAGCTGCTGCCGTGGCGGCCGGACGCTGGGGTCGCGCGGATGCTCTGCGACATCAGCCTGCCCGACGGCGAGCCGTTCGCGGGCGACTCCCGCGCGGCCCTGCGGGGCGTCCTCGAGCAGGCGGCCGACCTCGGCTTCACCATGCAGGTGGGCGCCGAGATCGAGTTCTTCCTGTTCGCCGGTCTGCCCGAGAGCGGCCCGCCGGTGCCCCTGGACGCGGGCGCGTACTTCGATCTCACGCCCCTCGACGTGGGCAGCGACTTCCGCAGGCGCACGATCGACTACCTCGAGACGATGGGGATCCCGGTGAAGGCCTCGCACCACGAGGTCGCGCCCTCGCAGCACGAGATCGCGCTTGAGCACACCGACGCGCTGTCGATGGCCGACGCCATCAGCACGTTCCGCCTGACCGTCAAGGAGGTCGCCAGCGAGCTGGGCGCCTACGCGACGTTCATGCCCAAGCCGCTGGAGGATCACTCGGGCTCGGGGATGCACATCCACCTGTCGCTGTTCCAGGGCGACCGCAACGCGTTCCACGACCCCGACCCGGCGACGCCGCTGTCGGAGACCGGGCAGCAGTTCCTCGCGGGTGTTCTGGCCCACGCGCGGGAGCTAACGGCCGTGACGAACCAGTGGGTGAACTCCTACAAGCGGCTCGCCGCCGGGTTCGAGGCGCCGCAGCACGTGAGCTGGACCCGCAAGGGCGCCGGCGGGCTTGTCCGGGTGCCGACCCGCCGGCCCGGCAAGGCCGCCGCGGCACGGTTTGAGTTGCGCTCGCCGGACCCGGGCTGCAACCCGTACCTCACCTTCGCGCTGCTGCTGGCGGCGGGTCTGCGCGGCATCGAGCGCGGGTACCAGCTGCAAGCCGAAGCCGGCGATGACGACGCAACTTCGCCGGACGATCTGCTGCCGCAGGACCTGCGTGAGGCCACCGACCTCTTCGCCGCCTCGGAGCTCGCGCGCGACACGCTGGGCGACCGGCTGTGCGACTGGTTCGTCGCGAACAAGCGCCGGGAGTGGGAGGCGTACCGGCGCACCGTCACCGAGTTCGAACGCAAGGCGTACCTCCCCCTTCTATGAGCGATGCCTGGATCTACGGAGAGGCAAACGGGCCGGCTGGCAGCACGGCACGGCTCCTGGCCGAGCTGGGCTTCAGCCCGCACCGCCTGACCGCCAACGGCTCGCTGCGCCCCGACGACGCGCCCGGGCGCTCCCCCGCGGTCGTGGTCGTCGTCGCGCCCACCGGGGACATCTGCGAGCGCCTGAGCCAGGACGAGGAGCTCGCCGACGTTCCGGTGCTCGTCGCCGTGGAGGCCGAGCACCTCGACCTGGGTGAGGGGATCGCCGATGGGCACGAGCTGCTCGTGCACCCGTTCAGCGCGGCGGAGCTCCACGCCCGGATCGCCCGTGCGCGGCGGGCGCTGCACGGCGTCGACCACGGCGACGTGGTCCGCTGCGGGTCGCTCGAGGTCAACCTCGCGACATATCAGGTGACGATCGGGGGCAAGCCCGTCGACTTCACCTTCATGGAGTACGAGCTCCTGAAGTTCTTCGCCACCCACCCGGGCCGCGTCTTCTCCCGCGAGGCGCTGCTCAGCCGGGTGTGGGGCTACGACTACTACGGGGGCGCGCGCACGGTCGATGTGCACGTGCGCCGCCTGCGGGCCAAGTTGGGTCAAGAACACGCCGGGCGCATCAAGACCGTGCGCAGCGTCGGATACCGCTGGGAGGGTGCATGACACCGACCGAGACCACGCCGAAGGCGACCGCCGGCCGGAGCCGGTATCCCGGCTTCCGGATGACGATCAAGGCGGTCGGCACCGGGCCGCGCGGCTCCCGGGCGCTCACGTACGACGAGGCCCGCGACGCCATGCGCGCCCTGCTCGCCGGCGAGGTCACGCCGTCCCAGGCGGGCGCGTTCCTGATCGCCATGCGGATGAAGGGCGAGGAGGCCGCCGAGCTCGCGGGCTTCACGCAGGCGCTGCGTGACGTGCGGCCCGCGCTCATGGCGTCCGCGGACGGGGCGCCGCTGGTCTCCTCGGCCGGGTCGTACGACGGCGTGGGCGAGTCGCCGTCCCTGACCCTGGCGGCGGCGGTGCTCGCGGCGGCGGGCGGCGCGCGGGTCGTGACGCACTGCGCCGGCCTGCTCGGCCCGAAGTACGGCGTGACCCCGCTCGACGTGCTCGCCGCGCTCGGCGGGCCCGCCCGCCCGACGGTGGACGCGTCGCTGGCGATGCTCGAACGGTCCGGCGCCGCGGTCATCCACGCCGGCGAGGCGATTCCGGGCTTCGACCGCCTGGCCGAGATCCGCGACGAGGTCGGGCTGCGCGGGCCGATGCACAGCGCGGAGAAGCTCGTCGACTACTTCGGGGCCAAGCGGTTCGTCATCGGCCACACGCACTCGACGTACACGGACAAGCTGGCGGCGGCGATGGACCAGCTCGGCGCCGAGCGCGCCGTGATCGTGCGTGGCATCGAGGGGTCCGACATCCTGCGCCCCGGCCGCCCGGCGGCCTTCGTCGGCAGCGAGCGGCTCGACCTTCCGGAGACCATGGGGATGGTGCTCCGCGGCGAGGCCGACGCGGAGCTCTCGGCGGACGTCACCCGCGCCGTGCTGGCTGGGGAGGAGCAGGGGGTGGCCGCGCGCGCGGTCGTGCTCAGCGCGGCCGTGCGCCTGTACGCAGGCGGCGTGGCACCGTCGGCCCGCGACGGGATCGCGCTCGCGCAGACGGCGATCGACGACGGGCGGGCGAGCGAGACGCTGGGCCGGCTGCTGGACACGTGAGCGCGCTGCGGTACGGTATGACAGACGTCATACCCGGCGTCGCCGTCGTCGCTCATCCCCAGGAGCCTGCGCATGCCCCGCACCGACCTGCCGCCCGGACCCCGCGCACCCGCCGCGATCCAGACGCTGCGCTTCCTCACGCGCCCCGTCCCGTTCATGGAGGAGAACCGGCGGCGCTTCGGCTCGCGGTACACGACCCGCGTGCTCGGCCAGGTGCCGTTCGTGAGCATCAGCGACCCGGCGGAGGTCAAGGAGCTGTTCGGCGCGCCGCCGGACGTCCTGCACCCCGGGGAGGGCGGCAGCGTCCTGGGCCCGATCGTGGGCCGGCACTCGGTCCTCCTGCTCGACGAGGACGCCCACCTCGAGCAGCGCAAGCTCATGCTCCCGGCGTTCCACGGCGAGCGGATGGCGGCGCTCACCGGGCTGCTGGAGGAGGTCGCCGAACGGTCGGTGGCCGCGTGGCCGCGCGACCGGGAACTGCCGCTGCACCCTCACCTGCAGGCAGTGACGCTCGAGGTCATCCTTCGCGCCGTGTTCGGCCTGGAGCCGGGCGCACGCCTGGACGAGATGCGCGCCGTGTTCACGCGCTACCTCGCGGAGGGCGTGCACCCGTCGGTGCTCCTGCCGCCGCTGCACATCGATCTCGGCCCGCGATCCCCCCTGGGGTCGCTTCAGCCGCACGCGGACGCAGGCGCGCAGCATGCTCGCCGACGAGATCCGCGCGCGGCGCGCGAGCGCGGGCCACGGCGAGGACGGGGACGACGTCCTCTCGATGCTGCTGGCCGCCCGGCACGAGGATGGGTCACCGATGGGCGAGGAGGAGGTCATCGACGAGCTCATGACGCTTCTCGTGGCCGGGCACGAGACGACCGCGTCGTCGCTGTCGTTCGCGTGCGCGGACCTCGTGCACAACCCCGCCGTCCTGGCCCGGCTGGTCGCGGCGATCGACGCGGGGGAGGACGAGTACCTCGACGCGACGATCACCGAAGCGCTGCGCCGCCGCCCCGTGCTGCCGATCGCCCAGCCGCGGATGGTCGTCAAGCCGATCGAGATCGGCGGGCACCGGTACGAGCCCGGCATCGCACTCACCGCCGCGATCTACCTCATCCACCACGACGAGACCATCTACCCCGACCCGTACGCGTTCCGGCCCGAGCGCTGGCTGGGCGTCAGGCCGGGGACGTTCACCTGGCTGCCGTTCGGCGGCGGGCGGCGCCGGTGCCTGGGCGCGAGCTTCGCGCAGCTGGAGATGCAGATCGTGCTGCGTGCGCTCCTGCGCCAGACGACGCTCTCCTCGGGCGCGCCGCCCGAGCGCACCGCGCGCCGGCACATCACCCACACGCCCGAGCAGGGAGCGCGGGTCACGCTGCGGGCGCGAACGCGCGAGCGGGAAGCCGTGCCCGCGTAGCGACAGGCGGGACAGTCCGCCTCGCAACGAACTCGCAACACAACGGTCACGAACTCGACACCGCGCGTGCATGGCGCGGACACGGGCGTATCAGAGGCTCCCGGTCACAAGCCATGACTGACTGCGGAGGAATGCAATGAGCGCGTTGACGCGAGGCCGGTGGATCGACGACTGGAGGCCCGACGACGAGCAGTTCTGGGAGCGCGAGGGCAAGCCGATCGCCCGGAAGAACCTGGCGTTCAGCATCTTCGCCGAGAACCTCGGCTTCAGCATCTGGGTGCTGTGGACCATCGTCGTCATCAACCTGGGCAACGTCGGGATCGAGCTCACGATCTCCGAGGCCTTCTGGCTGACGGCGGTGCCGAACCTCGTCGGCGCGACGCTGCGTATCCCGTACACGTTCGCGGTTCCGAAGTTCGGTGGACGCGCGTGGACGATGATCAGTGCCGCGTTGCTGCTGATCCCCGCCACCCTCGTCGCGGTCGTCGTGCCGAGCGGCTGGCTGGCGGACCAGAGCCACAGCACGCAGTTCTGGGTCCTGCTCGGTTGTGCCGCGACGGCCGGCGTCGGCGGCGGCAACTTCAGCTCGTCGATGGCGAACATCTCGCACTTCTACCCCGACGACAAGAAGGGCTTCGCACTCGGCCTGAACGCCGCGGGCGGCAACATCGGCGTGGCCATGACCCAGCTGCTCGTGCCGCTGGCGATCATCGTGGGCGTCCCCGCCGCAGCGGTGAAGAACCCGATCCACGAGGTGAACCTCGCCTACGCGGGCCTGATGTGGATCCCGTTCATCATCATCGCCGCGACCTGCGCGTACCTGTACATGGACTCGATCACGGACGCGAAGTCCGACAAGGAGTCGTACAAGCTCGCGCTCACCGAGAAGCACACGTGGATCATGTCGATCCTCTACATCGGGACCTTCGGGACGTTCATCGGCTTCTCGTTCGCGTTCCCGCTCGTCGTCAAGAACACCTTCCCGGAGTTCCTGGCGCAGCACAGCTTCATCGCGACCTACCTCGCGGGGCTCGCGTTCCTCGGTGCGCTCATCGGCTCGGTGGCCCGGCCGTTCGGCGGGTGGCTGTCGGACAAGATCGGCGGCGAGATCGTGACGATGGGCGTCTTCCTCGGCATGACGGGGGCGACGATCATGGGCATCGTCGGCATCAACAACCGCAGCTTCACCCTGTTCTTCGTCTCGTTCATGGTCGTGTTCGCGCTGTCGGGCATCGGCAACGGCTCGACGTACCGAATGATCCCGACGATCTTCAAGCGCCTCGGCCACGAGGAGTCCGACCGGACGGGCGCCGACGACGAGGAGATGCAGAAGGAGTTCAAGCGTCGCGCGGCGGCCGTCATCGGCATCGCGGGTGCGATCGGCGCGTTCGGCGGCTTCCTGATCCAGGTGGTGCTGCGGCAGGCCAGCCTCGACGTCTCCGCGCTGCTGAAGGCCGCCGAGACGCCCGCGGAGAAGGTCGCCATCGCCTCGGCGAACACCGACTGGGCCGTGCCGGCGCTGTGGGTCTTCGTCGGCGCGTACGTGGTGTTCGCGCTCATCACCTGGGCCGTGTACCTGCGCAGCCCGGCGACCGCGACGTCGCGGACGCTCGCGCACGAGTCGGCGTAGCCCCGCCTGCTGGGCCTGGCGTTGGACGAGGCCGCTGTCGCGGCCTCGTTCGCGTTCCTAGCCGCCGACCGGCTCCTTGAGGCTGCGCTCGGGGGTGCCCAGCAGCGACTTGACGATGTCGCGCATCGAGACGATGCCGGCGACGTCGCCGTGCTCCATCGCGATGAGGTGCCGGACGCCGTGCTCGGCCATGGCCATGCTCGCCTCCTCGAGTGACCAGTCCGGCTCGGCGAACACGAGCTTCCCGGTCATGTGGTCCGCGACGATGGCCGTCTCCGGGTCGGCCCCTGCGGCCACCGCGAGCAGCACGTCGCGCTCGCTGACGATGCCCGGCCCGGGCATCTCGGGGTCCATGACGACGGCGGACCCCACCGTGCGCTCGGCCATCTTCTGGGCGGCGGCTCGGAGCGTGAGCCCCGGTCCGATGGTCAGCACCGATTCACTCATGGCCTCGCGTACGCGCATGTCACGCCTCTCCTCTCGAAACACAACCGACATAGTTTGTGACTTCTGCCTCAATCTAGGCGAGGGGCCTGCGCACGTCAAGGGCACGGCGTAGCGTGTCGCCGATGACCGCCGAGGAGTTCGTCACCGCCTTCGCCGCCGCCGCCGGAGCGCCGGCGCCCACCGAGGAGGAGATCGCGCAGCTGCTGGACCTCGCCGCCGTCGCGGCGCACAGCTCGGAGCGGATCGCCGCGCCGCTGTGCTGCTACGTCGCCGGGGCCACCGGCAAGCCGGTCGCCGAGCTGCTGGACGTGGCCCGGCAGATCGCCGAGACGGGGAAGGCGTCATAAGACGGCGCTGATAACCTCGGATGGGACGTGCACGTGACCTCGCAAAGTGCGCTGTTTCCCTCTCCTGGACCCCGCCTGCGCGGGGTCTTTTCGTCCGTCCCGACGCCTAGGATCGCCCAATGGAAGTAGAGATCGGCCGCGGCAAGAAGGCACGCCGCGCATACGGATTCGACGACATCGCCATCGTGCCCTCGCGGCGCACCCGTGATCCCGACGATGTCGACATCTCATGGAAGCTCGGTGACTACCGCTTCGAGCTCCCGCTTCTCGCTTCCGCGATGGACGGCGTCGTCTCGCCCCAGACGGCGGGCATCATCGGCAAGCTCGGCGGCCTGGCGGTCCTGAACCTCGAGGGCGTCTGGACGCGCTACGAGAACGCCGACGAGCTGCTGCAGCGCATCGCCAAGCTCCCGAAGGAGGAGGCGACGCGGGAGATGCAGGCGATCTACCAGTCGCCCGTCATCCCGGAGCTCATCTCGCAGCGCATCCGGGAGATCAAGGAGCAGGGCGTCGTCGTCTCCGCGTCGCTGACCCCGCAGAAGGTGCGCAAGTACTACGAGCTGGCGCTGGACGCCGGGCTCGACATCCTCGTCATCCAGGGCACGGTCGTCTCGGCCGAGCACGTGTCCGAGGACACGTCGCGCCCGCCGCTGAACCTCAAGGAGTTCATCCGCGAGGTCGGCGTCCCGGTCGTGGCCGGCGGCTGTGCCAGCTACCACACGGGCCTGCACCTCATGCGCACCGGCGCGGCCGGCGTGCTCGTGGGCGTCGGCCCCGGCGCGGCGTGCACCACGCGCGGTGTGCTCGGCATCGGCGTCCCGCAGGCGACCGCCATCGCGGACGTCGCGGCCGCCCGCTCGCAGCACATGCTCGAGACGGGCGAGTACGTGAAGGTCATCGCCGACGGCGGCATGCGCACCGGCGGCGACGTGTCGAAGGCCATCGCCTGCGGCGCGGACGCCGTCATGATCGGCTCGCCGCTCGCGCGCGGCTATGAGGCGCCCGGCCACGGCTTTCACTGGGGCATGGCGACCTTCCACCCCGATCTCCCGCGCGGCGCGCGCGTGCAGACGGTGCAGAACGGCTCGCTCGAGGAGATCATCACCGGCCCGGCCCACGAGAACGACGGCACGTTCAACCTCATGGGCGCGCTGCGGACCTCGATGGCCACCACCGGCTACCGGGACATCGCGGAGTTCAACCGCGCCGAGCTGATGATCGCCCCGTCGCTGCAGACCGAGGGCAAGCTGCTTCAGACGTCGCAGGGGATCGGCATGGGCGCGCGTGGCGCGGCCGCGCCGGCGCCGAAGGCGGCGAACGGCAGCGTCGCCGGCCCCGCTGACAAGACGCCGGCGCTCTCGGAGAACTAGGCCTTGTCGACCGAGGGCATCGTCACCGCCGCCACCGCCGCGACGGAGCTGGTCAACGAGGATGTCCTCGACGTCGAGGCCCCGCGCTCGGTCGACGAAGTCGTCGTGCTGGACTACGGCGGCCAGTACTCGCAGCTCATCGCCCGACGCGTACGCGAGCTCGGGGTCTACTCCGAGCTCCTGCCGCACCACGTCGGCGCGGAGGAGGTCCGGCGGCGCAAGCCGAAGGGCCTGATCCTCTCCGGTGGCCCGGCGTCGGTGTACGCGCCGGGCGCGCCCGCCCTCGATCCCGAGCTGCTCGAACTCGGGATCCCCGTGCTCGGCATCTGTTACGGCATGCAGCTCATCACGCTCGCCCTCGGCGGCCGGGTGGAGGGCGCCGAGATCGGCGAGTTCGGCCGCTCGGAGCTGACCGTTCGCGAGCCGGGCCGGCTGCTGGCCGACCTCCCGCGTGAGCAGAAGTGCTGGATGTCGCACCGTGACACGGTCTACGAGGCGCCGCCGGGCTTCACGGCACTGGCGTCGTCCACCGCGTCGCCCGTCGCGGCGCTCGAGAACGTCGAGCGCGACATCTACGGCATCCAGTACCACCCGGAGGTCGTTCACACCCCGTTCGGGCACGAGGTGCTCCAGCGCTTCCTGCTGGACATCTGCGGCTGCGACGGCACGTGGAGCGCGGCCTCGATCGTCGAGGACCAGATCGCGCGCATCCGGGCACAGGTCGGCACCGGCAAGGTCGTCTGCGGCCTGTCGGGCGGCGTCGACTCGTCGGTCGCCGCGCTGCTCGTGCACCGGGCGATCGGCGAACAGTTGACGTGCGTGTTCGTCGACCACGGCCTCATGCGCAAGAACGAGGGCGAGCAGGTCATCAGCGCCTTCCGCGACCGCTTCCAGATCCCGCTTGTGGCGGTTGATGCCGAGGAGCGGTTCCTCACGAAGCTCAAGGGCGTCACCGAGCCCGAGGCCAAGCGCAAGGCGATCGGCGCCGAGTTCATCCGCGTCTTCGAGGAAGAGGCCGCGAAGATCGGCGACGCGAACTACCTCGTGCAGGGCACGCTGTACTCGGACGTCATCGAGTCGGGCGGTGGTACGGGCGCGGCGACGATCAAGTCCCACCACAACGTGGGCGGCCTGCCCGACGATCTGCAGTTCGAGCTCGTCGAGCCGCTGCGCGCGCTGTTCAAGGACGAGGTCCGCGCAGTCGGCGCCGAGCTCGGCCTGGACGAGCGCCTGGTGTGGCGCCAGCCGTTCCCCGGTCCGGGCCTGGCGATCCGCATCGTCGGCGGCGAGGCGACGAAGGACCGCCTCGACCTGCTGCGCGACGCGGACTACATCTTCCAGGACGAGATCCGCAAGGCCGGCCTGTACCGCGACCTGTGGCAGTCGTTCTGCGTGCTGCCGGACGTCCGCACGGTCGGTGTGCAGGGTGACGAGCGCACCTACGGCGCGGTCGTCGTGCTGCGCGCGGTCACGTCGGACGACGCCATGACCGCCGACTGGGCGCGGTTGCCCTACGACCTGCTCGAGCAGATCGCGTCGCGGATGATCAACGAGCTGCGCGACGTCAACCGCGTGGTGCTCGACATCACGAGCAAGCCGCCGGGCACGATCGAGTGGGAGTAGCGCTCGGCCTGCTCAGAACAGCAGGCTGAGCACGCCGTATTGCCACGGCCCGATGAGGAACGTGGCGAGGCCCAGGGCCAGCAGGACGAGGAAGACGTTGCGCATGGTGGTGAGGCCACGCCGGTTGCGGTCGTACGCCCCCAGCGCTGCGAGCACGGTGCCGAAGAACGGGACGACGAGCAGGAACAACACGACCACCGCGATGAGCGCGGCGTCGGGCGGGTCGGTCCTCGACGACACCCGGGGCAGTCGCACGTTCGGGACGTGACGGGTCGCGTCCGTGACGCTCGGCCGCTCGGCGAGGCGGCGCCGGTGTGCTTCGAGGTCGGCCCCGCAGATGGCGCATCCGGCCGCGAAGGCGCTGACGGGCTCACCGCAGTTCGGGCACTTGGTCGCGCGCGCCATGCAATGAGTCTAGATCGCGGGGAGCGTCGGCCCGAGCGTCGAAATGTGGTCGCCACCGCCACCACATTTCGACGTTCGGCGGCGCGAGGTGTCACGTTCTGTGGCGGTGCGTCGTCAAGGGGGCAGATGTCCCCTCACGAAGGAGTCACGCCATGAAGATCGCCGTCACCGGAGGGACCGGCACGCTGGGCGCCCGCGTTGTCGCCGAGCTCGCGCGGCGCGGCCATGACGTCGGCGCGCTCAGTCGCACCGCGCCCGCGGCGCTGCCGACCGGCGCCCGCCACCACGCCGTCGACCTCGTCACCGGCGCGGGGCTCGATGACGCGCTGCGCGGGGTGGAGGTCGTCGTCGACGCGAGCAACGGGCCGCCGAACGGGGCGGACGATGTGCTGGTGGGAGGGACCCGCCGCCTGCTCGCCGCCGAGCGTGCCGCCGGCGTGCGCCACCATGTCGGCGTGTCGATCGTCGGCATCGGGGACGTCCCGATGGGCTACTACCGCACGAAGGTCGCGCAGGAGGAGGAGATCGTGCGCGGCGAGGTGCCCTGGACGATTCTGCGCGCCACCCAGTTCCACGACCTCGTCGCGATGCTGTTCGGCGCGACGAGCCGCTACCGCGTGCTGCCCGGTTTCCGCGCGCTGCTGCAGCCCGTGGCCGTGGACGAGGTGGCGGTCGCTGTCGCGGACTTGGCTGTGGGTTCGCCACGTCTGGGGCGGGAGGAGATCGTGGGGCCCGAGGTGGTGGAGCTGCGGGACCTGGCCCGGAGCTGGCGCGCGCACACGGGGCGGCGCGCGATGGTGGTCCCCGGTCGGCTGCCGGGTGGTCTGGGGCGTGCGCTGCGGCGCGGCGGTTTGACGGATCGGGCGGCGCCCGCACGAGGCACCACCACGTTCGCCGCGTGGCTGGAGCACCCCACGTGAGCCGCGAGGACGTCTTCGAGCGTGAGCGACCGAGGCTGACCCGCGTGGCCTACGGGATGCTCGGCTCGCACGCCGAGGCCGAGGACGTCGTGCAGGAGGCGTGGCTGCGCTGGGAGCGGGCCGGGGAGGACGTGCGTGATCCGGCGGCATGGCTGACGACCGTGGTGGGGCGGCTCGCGCTCGACGCGCTCGGGTCCGCCCGGGCGCGCCGCGAGACGTACGTGGGGCCGTGGCTGCCCGAGCCGATCGTGACCGCGGCGGACGCGGACCCTGCCGATCGCGTGACGCTGGACGAGACCGTCAGCCTCGCGCTCTTCGCCGTGCTCGAGCGGCTCACCCCCGCCGAGCGCACCGCATTCGTCCTGCACGACGTCTTCGGCCTGTCGTTCGCGGAGGTGGGGGAGGCCGTCGGCCGGAGCCCCGAGGCGTCCCGGCAGCTCGCCTCGCGCGCACGGCGCGCCGTGGAGTCCGCGCGCCCGCGCGCGACGCCCGCACGGGAGGAACAGGAACGGGTGGTCACCGCGTTCGCGGCGGCATGCGCGGGGGGAGACCTGCAGGAGCTCGTCGCGCTGCTCGACCCGGACGTGGTGTGGCGGTCGGACGGTGGTGGGCGGGTCACCGCGACACGGAGGCCGCTGCACGGCTCGGCGCAGGTCGCGAAGGCGATCCTCGGCTTCGCGCGGCGCCCGCCGCTCGGCGGGTACGCCGCGGACGTCAACGGGGAGCCGGGACTCGTGTTCCGCGACGCCGACGGCGTCATCACCGTGATGGCGTTCACGATCGACGCCGGCCGGATCGCGGAGATCCACGTCGTGCGCAACCCGGAGAAGGTGACACGCGTTCCCGCGCCTTGATACCCCTTAGGGGTATGGTACCGTGTCGTCATGCCCGCTGAAACCGCCACGACGCATGGCTACACCGCCACGAAGGACCAGCTGCTCAAGCGCCTCAAGCGGGTCGAGGGGCAGGTCCGCGGCATCCAGGGCATGGTCGACGACGACCGCTACTGCATCGACATCCTCACCCAGATCAGCGCCGTGCAGGCGGCGCTGGACAAGGTCGCCCTCGGGCTCGTCGACGAGCACACCCGCCACTGCGTGATGGGCGCCGAGGGCGAGGAGCGCGAGGAGAAGACCGAGGAGCTCATGGCCGCGGTCGCGCGGCTCATGCGCCGGGGTTAGCCCGGCAGCAGGTCCTTGCGGACAAACGTCAGCTTGATGACCGGCCGGCACGCCACCAGGGCGTAGCCCTGCCGCTGCACGCCGGCGATGAGCGCGCGGGCGTCGGCGACCGAGCCGGTGTGGTGCAGCTGGGTGGAGAAGACCGAGACGCCCAGCGCCTGCAGGTCGACGCCCTTCATCACGTCGTACTCCGCGCCCTCGATGTCGAGCTTGAGGAGATCGACGCGTTCGTCACCGAGCTCGGCCTTCAGTGAGGCGAGCGTCCGCCCGGGCACCTCGATGAACGCATCCTCGGTGTCGTAGAGGTTGGCGCTCGAGACCGAGCTGCTGCCTTCGTGGTGGCTCACCTGCAGGCGCAGCGGGCCGTCCTCGGTGGCGATCGCGACCTGCTGGGCGGTGAAGCGGTCGCGACCCGCGGCCTGCTCGCGCGCGTGCTCGACGTACAGCGGCGCGGGCTCGAACGCCCGCACCAGCGCGCCGCGGTCCAGGAGCTGGAGATCAAAGGTGATGTCGCCGCCCGCGCCGATGCACCAGCACGTCCAGTCGGCGGTCACGAGGTCGACCGGGATCGTCCAGCCGCCGTAGGACGTCCCGACGTCCACGAGTCCCGGCATCGGCGTGAGGTCGAGCCGCGGAACCATTCGCTCGAACCACCGGCGCTTCAGGGCGCTGCGGATCTTGGCGGGGCGGAGCTTGGCGGTGACCGACATCAGGCGCGGCAGTCTATGCGCGCGTCGGGACGTCGTGACCCGTTCAGCTCTGCTCGTCCCAGGCCTTGAGCTGGGGCATGGGGTCGAACGGCTTGCCACCCCGGTACCAGCCCGGGCCGGACCACAGCTCGAAATGCAGGTGGCAGCCGCTGGCCCGGCCTGTGTCGCCGACGTAGCCGATGACCTGGCCTGTGCGGACCCGCTCGCCCTTGTCGACGAGCGCGGGGTCACGCAGGTGCATGTACGCGTAGTCCGTGCCCGTGCCGGCGCCGTCGATCACGAGGTAGTTGCCGGCGTTGCCGTGCGTGGCCTTCCAGCGGACCGTGCCGCCCCGCGCGGCGACGAGCGGCGTGCCGCACGCGGCGAACACGTCCTGGCCCTGGTGGCCGCCGTAGTCGCGCCCGGCGCCGAAGCGCCCGGCGCCCTCGCCGTACGTGTGCTTGCCGCGGATCGGGAACTGGTGGTCCAGGAAGAGGAACGAGTCGGTGACGGCAGGCTGGTCGGCGGCCTGCGCGGCCCGGGCCGCGCCGGGCGCGGCGCCCGGCTGGCCGTTGAAGACGCGGAACTCGTAGCGGCCCTCGGGCTGAACCTTGCCCGCCGTGACGCCGGTCCACGAGACGCGCTTGAGCTCCCCGGGCGGGATCTGCCCCATCGGCCAGCGGCCGATCTCGACGCCGTCGCTGCTGCGCAGCAGCTGGACGACGACATCCACGGGGGCCGAGCCGCGCACGAGCAGGTCGAGCGAGGCGGTCCGGGTTCCGTCGAAGAAGATCTTGTCCGCGCTCACCCGCGCGGCCACCGGCCCGCCCGGCGCCGTGGCCAGGTCGGTCGCGCTCGTGTCGAACGCGATGACGTCCTTGCTCGGAGCCGACGGCGCGCCGTCGCCGTTCTTCAGCATCACGGGGCCCGTCCGTGCGCCCTCGGGCACGCGGGCGTCGACCTGGCGGCGCTTGGGGCGGATCGCCGGGGCCTCGACGTCGTCCTGCGGCCCGGCGGCGCCGAGGAAGACGACGGTGCGCACGTCGGCCATGTTCGTGCCCTTGATGCGCAGCAGCGTGCCGGGCGTGACGCGGTCGATCCCGTCGCACGCTCCGCGGCAGGTGATCGCGGCGACGGTGGCGGGGGCCGAGGCGTAGGCGCCGCCCGCGGCGGTCGTCGCGGGCGCAGGCGCAGCAGGCGCCGCGGCCGGGAGGCCGAGGACGGCGACGCAGGGCAGTGCGACGAGTGCTCGCTTCAGAACTGGGGTCTCCGGTGGTGGCCTACGGGGTTAGCTGACGGGCTCGCGCGGTGGTCTCCGCGCTACCAGGCGGCACTGCCTGGATTCGCCCCCGGGCGCCGAGGCGCCCATCGGATCCCCCGTCCTGCGCCACCGGGAGTCGGCGCCGCAGGTTCGGCATCTGGGTCGCGGGCACACTATCGAACGCAAGGGCGGAATCCGGCCTCGCTGGTGCCTGATTCCATGGCCGTCGCGGATGTCCTATGCTTGGTCGTCGCGCCGCGGGGCCACCCTGGCCCAGCGGGCGCGCTTTCTCGCTCATGAAGACTTACGTCGCGAATTCCGAATCCCGCGAGCGCAACTGGCTGCTCGTCGACGCCACCGGGCTCACGCTCGGGCGGCTGGCGACGCAGATCGCCGATGCGCTGCGCGGCAAGCGCAAGCCGGAGTACACCCCGCACGTTGACACCGGCGACTTCGTCGTGGTCATCAACGCGGAGAAGATCTCGGTCACCGGCAACAAGCGCGCTGAGAAGCTCTACCACCGTCACTCCGGCTACCCGGGCGGGCTGAAGACCCGCACGCTCGAGGAGATGCTGGAGCGCCGGCCGGAGGAAGTCCTTCGGCTGGCCGTCAAGGGGATGCTGCCCCGTAACCGCCTGGCGCGCAAGCAGATCACGAAGCTCAAGATCTACGCCGGCCCGGAGCATCCCCACACCGCCCAGCAGCCGCAACCGATGGAGATCAAGTCGTGATCGACGACGAGTCGACCGAGGGCACGCCCGAGGAGGAGTCCGCGACATCGGCTGACGCCGATGCCGTTGAGACTCCTGAGGCTGCCGCACCCGAGGCTGAGCAGCCCGCCGCTGAGGCCGAGGCGCCCGCCGAAGAGACCCCTGCCGAGGCGCCGGCTGACGAGACGCCCGCCGAGCCCGTCGCCGAGGCGGACGAGGACGAGGCCGAGGACGAGCCCACGCCGCGCGAGAAGCCGGCTATCCCGGGCATGGACCTCGAGGTCGACATCGTCGAGGAGGGCGCTGACCCGCTGTCCCGTGAGGACGGCGACGACGAGGACGGCAACGAGGACGAGGACGATCTCCTCGACCAGCAGCCGATCGCCGCCGCCATCGAGCTCGCCGCCGATGCGCGCTACCGCGCGACCGGCAAGCGCAAGACGGCCGTCGCCCGCGTGATCCTCAAGCCCGGCACGGGCGCGTACATCATCAACGGCAAGACGCTCGATCAGTTCTTCCCGCGCCCCACGCTGCAGCGGAACATCCGCCAGCCGCTCGAGGCCGTCGGGTACGAGGAGAAGATGGACGTCATCGCGCGCATGCACGGCGGCGGCGTCTCCGCCCAGGCCGGCGCGCTGCGCCACGGCATCTCGCGGGCACTGCTCGAGGCCGATCCGAACCTGCGTGGCGAGCTCAAGCGCCGCGGCTTCCTGACCCGTGACGCACGGGCCAAGGAGCGCAAGAAGGCCGGCCTGAAGAAGGCCCGCAAGCGGCCGCAGTTCAGCAAGCGCTAACCGGCGCTCGCGTCACACTCTTCGAATGGCCCGCAAGCTGTTCGGCACCGACGGCGTCCGTGGCGTCGCCGGCGACCTGCTCACCGCCGACCTGGCGGTGAGGCTCGGTCGCGCGGCGACGCTGCAGGCTGCCGCCGAGCACCCCCGGGTGCTCGTCATCCGTGACACGCGCGAATCGGGCGAGATGCTCGAGGCGGCGCTGGCCGCAGGCGCGGCCGGCGCGGGCGCCGAGGTGCTCCTCGGCGGCGTGCTGCCCACGCCCGCGGCCCCGCTGCTCGTGCGCCGGTACGGGTTCGATCTTGCCGCGGTCATCAGCGCGTCGCACAACCCGTTCGCCGACAACGGCATCAAGTTCTTCGCTGCGGACGGCTTCAAGCTCTCCGACGACACGGAGGCGGCGATCGAGGCGCGGCTCGACGACGACGTCGCCCCGCCGACGGACGGGATCGGCCGCATTCGCGCGCTGCACGGCACCCAGGAGGACTACCTGCGGGCGCTGCACACGCGGTTCACCGGACTCGACCTCCACGGCCGCCGCGTGCTGCTCGACTGCGCGCACGGCGCCACCTACCGCGTGGCCCCGGAGATCTTCCGCCGCCTCGGGGCACATGTGGACGTCATCGGCGACCAGCCCGACGGCCGCAACATCAACGACGGCTGCGGGTCGACGCACCTCGACGCGCTCGTCGCGGGCATGCGCGAAGGCCGCTACGACGTCGGCTTCGCGTTCGACGGCGACGGCGACCGCGTGCTCGCCGTCGACGGCACCGGCGAGATCGTCGACGGCGACGAACTCATCGCCCTCGCCGCGCTGCACCTGCGCACCTCCGGGCGGCTCGGCGGCGGCGTCGCGGTCACGGTGATGACGAACTACGGCTTCCACACGGCCATGCGCGACGCGGGGATCGAGGTCGCGATCACGAAGGTGGGGGGACCGCTACGTCCTCGAGGAGCTGCGCGCCCGCGGGTGGGCGCTCGGCGGCGAGCAGTCCGGCCACGTCATCGACCTCGGCTTCTGCCCGTCCGGTGACGGCGTCGCCACGGCCCTGCTCACGCTCGAAGCGCTCGGCGACGGCGATCTCGCGGAGCGCGACGCGATGGACAAGCTGCCGCAGCGCCTCGTCAACGTCCCGGTCGGCGACCGTGATGCCGCGATGGCCAGCACGGAGCTCGCCGCGGCGATCGACCGGGAGAACGGCGCGCTGGAGGGACGCGGGCGGGTGCTCGTGCGTGCCAGCGGTACCGAGCAGCTCGTGCGCGTCATGGTCGAGGCGCCCGGCGACGAGGAGGCCGACGACGTGTGCGGCCGGCTCGTCGCGTTGGTGCGCGAGACCGCGGGCGTCGCGTGACGGGCGTCACACCGGGGTCCTGAACGGCCCTGAACGCAGGACCCCGACTGCTACTGTCGAACGCCTTCGTAGCGCCTCGGACGGGCGCTCGTCGCCCCCTGCAGAAAGGGCTCGCCGCATGTGCGGGATCGTCGGATACGTCGGCACACGCTCGGCGCAGGAGCTGCTCCTCGCCGGTCTGCAGAAGCTGGAATACCGCGGCTACGACTCGGCCGGAGTCTCCGTGCTGCGCGATGGCGCGATCGATTCGGTGCGCGCGGTCGGCAACCTCAGCCATCTCGAGGACGCGATCGCGGCCCGTCAGGGCACCGAGGGCGCGCCCAACGCGGGCGGCACGGCCACGGCCACCCAGGAGGTCGCCACCGGCATCGGGCACACCCGCTGGGCGACGCACGGGCGCGTCAACGAGGAGAACGCCCACCCGCACTTCGACACGACCGACCGGGTGCACGTTGTCGTCAACGGCATCGTCGAGAACTACATGGCGCTCAAGCAGGGCCTGCTCGCGGACGGCTGCGTCTTCACGAGCGAGACGGACGCCGAGGTCATCGCGCACCTCATCCGCCGCCACCTTGCCGACGGCGACCTCGTCACCGCCGTGCGCGCCGCCTACGCCGAGCTTCAGGGCCACTACGCCTTCGTCGCGATGAACGCCGATGAGCCCGGCCTCCTGGTGGGCGCCCGCAAGGAGTGCCCGCTGGTCATCGGCCGCGGTGACGGCGAGCAGTTCATCGCCTCGGCGATCCCCGCGTTCCTGAAGGAGACGCGCGACGTCCAGCTCATCGAGAACGACGAGATCGTCGTTGTGCGTCCCGACGGCGTCGAGCTGCAGACGCCGGATGGCACGCCGATCGACCGGTCCGTCGACCGCGTGGACTGGGATGAGGAGGCCGCGGAGAAGGGCGGCTTCGAGACGTTCATGCTCAAGGAGATCCACGAGCAGGCCGACGCCGTCGCCGAGACGATCGCCGACCGCACCGTTCGCGAGGACGGGGTGGACCTCGACGAGCCCGGCGCGCTCGACGAGGAGCTGCTGAAGGGCGTCAAGCGCATCGTCGTCGTCGCGTGCGGGACGAGCTACCACGCGGGCCTCATCGGCCGCTACACGATCGAGGAGTGGGCGCGGGTGCCCGTCGAGGTCGAGGTGGCCTCCGAGTACCGCTACCGCAACCCGGTCCTCGGCCAGGGGGACCTCGTCATCGGGATCACCCAGTCGGGCGAGACGGCCGACACGCTCGCCGCCATGCGCCTGGCACGTGAGCGCGGCGCCACGGTGCTCGCCGTCACGAACGTCATGGGCTCGCAGGCCACGCGCGACGCCGACGGCGTTCTCTTCACGCGCGCGGGGTTGGAGATCGGCGTCGCCGCCACGAAGACGTTCCTCTGCCAGGTCGCCGTCATGTACCTGCTCGCGTTGCGGCTTGCCGAGCTGCAGGGCACGATGGACGCGCCGCGCCGCCGCGAGCTCATCGCCGACCTCAAGCGGATCCCGCACGCCATCGCAGAGCTGTTGGAAGGCGAGGAGGAGCGCATCCAGCCCGTCGCAGAGCGCTTCGGCCCGTCGAGCTTCTTCCTCTACATCGGCCGGCACATCGGCCTGCCGGTGGCGCTCGAGGGCGCGTTGAAGCTCAAGGAGATCAGCTACATCGCCACCGACGCGTACGCGGCGGGCGAGATGAAGCACGGGCCGATCGCGCTGCTCGACGAGGCCACGCCCGTCGTGGCGGTGGCAACCGACTCGCCGGTGCTCGACAAGGTCGTGAGCAACATGCAGGAGGTCCGGGCACGCGGTGCGCACGTCATCGCGGTGGCCACCGAGGGCAACACGGAGATCGGCGAGCACGCCGAGGTCGTCCTGCGCGTGCCCAAGCTCGACTGGATGCTCCAGCCGATCCTCGCGGTCATCCCGCTGCAGCTGCTGGCCTACGCGATCGCGCGCACGCGCGGCCTGAACGTGGACCAGCCGCGCAACCTCGCGAAGACCGTCACCGTCGAGTAACGCCCCACGCGCCGGATACGCTGGCGCGGTGCGCGTCGGCATCGACCTGTTGGAGATCACCCGGTTGGAGGAGGCGCTCGCGCGCCGCCCCGGCCTCGAGGAGCGCATCTTCACCGAGGGCGAGCGCGCCTACGCGGCGCGGCATGCCCGCCCGGCCCAGCACCTCGCGGCCCGGTTCTGCGTGAAGGAGGCCGTGGCGAAGGCGTTGCGGCTCGAGGCGTGGAACCACCACGACATCGAGATCGTCGGCGAGGGTGCGCAGATCGGCGTGGCGCTGCGCGGGGCGCTCGCCGACCGTGACGTCGACGTGGAGATCTCGCTCACGCACTCGCGGGACACGGCGGGCGCCGTCGCGCTGGTGGTGCCGCGATGACCCTGCCCGAGTGGGCGGTCCCGCTGCCCGACGCGCCGCAGATGCGCGCGACGGACCGGTGGGCCATCGACGACCTGGGGATCCCGTCGCTCGACCTCATGGAGCGGGCAGGGGAGGGACTGGCGCGCGTGGTGGCCGAGACGGTGCCCGACGGGCCGGTCGTGGTCCTGTGCGGGCCGGGGAACAACGGCGGCGACGGGTTCGTCGCCGCGCGGCTGCTGCACGACGACGGGCGCGAGGTCACGGTCATGGCCGTCGTGGAGGCCGACGCGTACACCGGTGACGCGCTGGCGAACCTGCACCGGCTGCCGGTCCCGGTGCGCCCGTTCGACCCCGCGGGCCTCGACGGTGCGGCAATCGCGATCGACGCGCTGCTCGGCACCGGGGTCCGCGGCGCCCCGCGGCCGCCTGCCGACGCCGTCATCGCGGCGCTGAACGCGGCAGACGTCCCGGTCGTCGCCGCCGACGTGCCCAGCGGCGTCGACGCGTCCACCGGCGAGGTCGCCGGTGACGCGGTCAGCGCGGTGGCGACGGCGACGTTCGCCGCCGGCAAGCCGGGGCTGTGGGTGCACCCGGGGAAGGGCTTCACCGGGCGCGTGGAGGTCATCGACATCGGCATCCCGCCGGGCGCGCCCGTTGATCCCGCGGCGGGCCTGGTGGACGACACGCTCATCGTGCGCCTGCCGCGTCGTGGCGTAGCGAGCACGAAGTTCACCAGCGGCCACGTGCTCGTCGCGGGCGGCTCGCGCGGGATGACCGGCGCGGCGTGCCTGGCCGCCGAGGCCGCTGCGCGCGCGGGAGCCGGGTACGTCACCGCGCTCGTGCCGGCCGCGCTGGAGGACATCTTCGAGATCAAGCTCACGGAGGTCATGACGCGCGGCCTCGCCGACGCCGATGGCGCGCACACACCGGCCGGGGTTGACGCGGTCCGCGAGGCCGTCGGGCAGCACGGCGGCGCGCTGGTCCTCGGGCCGGGCCTGGGACGCAGCGATGGGGCACTCGCGTTCGCCCGGGACGTCGCCGCCACGGCGGACGCCCCGCTGCTCATCGACGCAGACGGGCTGAACGCCCACGCGGGCATCCTCACGTCGCTGGCCACCCGCAGCGCGCCGACGATCCTCACGCCGCACGCCGGCGAACTGGCCCGTCTGCTCGGCACGTCCTCGGACGACGTGGGCGGCCGGCGGCTGCACCACGTGCGTGAGGCGGCCCGGCTCGCGAACGCGATCGTCGTGCTGAAGGGTGACGACACGATCGTCGCCGCGCCCGACGGCACGGCCGTCGTGAATCCGATCGCCGCGCCCATGCTCGCCACGGCCGGGACGGGCGACGTGCTGGCGGGCACGATCGGGGCGCTCCTCGCGTCCGGCATCGATCCGCTCGCCGCCGCGGCCGCCGGTGTGCGGCTCCACGCCCTCGCCGGGCGGCTGGCGGGCGCCGAGCGCGGTGCCGACGCGGTCGTCGCGTCGGATGTCATCGCGGCGCTCGGTCGCGCGCGCGACCTGGCGGCCGGGTAGCCTTCCGGCGCAATGCAAGTCGCCGAGATCATGGACCGCGACGCTGTCACCGTCGCTCCAGGAACCCCCATTCAGGACGTGCTGGCGCTCATGAAGGACAACGAGCTTCCCGGCCTGCCTGTCGTCAACGAGGCGGGCCGCTGCGTCGGCATCGTCACCGAGTCGGACCTCGTCCTGTCCGAGGAGGAGGGCGATCTCCACATGCCCCACCACCTCGACATCATGGGCGGCACGATCTGGCTCGAGTCCTGGAAGCACTTCGAGGAGCGGCTCGAGAAGGCGATGGCGGCGGACGTCGACGAGATGATGACCGCCGACCCGGTGACGGTCTCGCCCGAGACGTCCGTGAAGGAGGCCGGCCGCATCATCGCCGAGCAGGGCCACAACCGCCTGCCCGTGGTCGAGCACGGCCGTTTCGTCGGTCTCGTCACGCGCCTCGACGTGCTCGAGGCCATGACGCGCGAGTAGACATGACCGTCCGGGCGCAGGCCCGCGTCAACGTCGCGGCGATCTCGCGCAACGTCGCGACGCTCTCCGCCGCGGCGCCGGGCAGCGCAGCGTGCGCCGTCGTGAAGGCCGATGGCTACGGGCACGGCGCGGTCGCTGCCGCCCGCGCCGCGCTCAGCGGGGGCGCGACGTGGATCGCCGTCGTCACCGCACGGGAGGCGGAGCAGCTGCGCGCGGCCGGCCTGACCGAGCCGCCGATCCTCGTCATGGGCGCGCTCAGCACGGAGGAGCTCGACATCGCCCTCGCGGCGCGCGCCGACATCGTCGTGTGGACCGAGGGGATGCTCGACGCCGTGAGCGCGCGGGGCGGCGGCCGGGTGCACGTCAAACTCGACACCGGGATGGGACGGCTCGGCACCCGTGATCCCGTGCGGGCCACGGGACTGGTCCGCCGCGCGGAGGCGGATCCTGTGCTGGAGCTCGTCGGCGCGATGACGCACTTCGCCACGGCCGACGAGCGCGGTGACGCGTTCTTCGGCGAGCAACTCGGCCGGTTCACGGCGTGGGTCGGCGAGCTGCGCGCCGCCGGTGTCAACGTCATCGCCCATGCGGCGAACAGCGCGGCGGTGCTCCGTGACCCGGCGTCGCACTTCGACCTCGTCCGCGTCGGTGTCGGCATCTACGGGCTCGACCCGTTCGGCGTGGACCCGGCGGCGCAGGGACTGGAGCCCGCGCTCGAACTCGTCAGCTGGGCGGCGGCGGTCAAGCCCATCGCAGCCGGGGAGAGCGCCGGGTACGGGCGACGGTTCGTCGCGAGCACGGACGGCTGGGTCGCGACCGTTCCGGTGGGGTACGGCGACGGCTGGCGGCGCGGCCTGACGAACAACGCGCAGGTGCTCATCGGCGGCCGGCGATTCCCGCAGGTCGGGACCGTCAGCATGGACAACGTGACCGTCGATCTCGGGCCGGGGACGGGCGTGAGCACCGGCGACGAGGTCGTCCTGCTCGGCGCGCGCGGCGGCGAGCGGATCCTGGCCGAGGACGTCGCGCGGGCGCTCGGGACGATCAACTACGAGATCACGTGCGGGCTGCTCCCGCGCGTGCCCCGGATCCTGCACGCGGACGGAGCGCCGGTCTGACTGCGCCAGACCCACTCGCGATCGCCCGCGAGGCGCTCCCGCACGACGGCGTGTGGCTGGTCGGCGGCGCCGTGCGCGACCTCGAGATGGGGCGGCCGGTCGCCGACCTTGACCTGGCGCTCGCTGGGGACGTCCGGGCGGCGGCTCGCCGGGCTTGCCGACGCCGTCGACGGGCCGATGTTCCGCCTGTCCGAGGAGTTCGGCGCGTGGCGCGTGATCGCACCAGACCGCTCGTGGCACGCCGATCTCAACCCGTTGCGCGGCGCGACGATCGAGGAGGACCTCGCGGCGCGCGACCTGACGATCAACGCGATGGCGCTGCCCCTCGGCGGGGGTGAGCGGCTCGACCCGTTCGGTGGCGCCGCCGACCTGGCGGCTGGCACGCTGCGCGCGGTCGGCCCGGCGTCGTTCACGGACGATCCGTTGCGCGTCCTGCGCGTCGCGCGGATGGCGGCCGAGCTGGGGTTCGCCCCGGACGCCGCGACGGTCGCGCACGGCCGCGATGCCGCGCCCGCGGCGGCGGACGTCGCGCAGGAGCGTGTCTTCGCTGAGCTCAGGCGGGTGCTCGCGTCCGATGACCCGGTCGCGGGGATGGGGTGGATGGACCGTCTCGGCCTCGTCGCCTCGCTGCTGCCCGAGCTTCATGCGCTGCACGGGGTCGAGCAGAGCCACTACCACCACCTCGACGTCTACGACCACACGATGGCGGTTCTCGAGCAGGCGGTCCTGCTGCGCGCGGACGCCGCGCCGGCCTTCGGCGCCGCGCGGGCGCCGGCCGTCGCCGCGGTCCTGGCCGAGCCGCTGGCCGACGAAGCGGACCGCGGGGTCGGGCTCATGCTCGGCGCGCTGCTGCACGACGTCGCCAAGCCGCAGACGCAGACCGACTTCGGCGGCGGCCGGATCGGCTTCCCGGATCACGACCGGCAGGGGGCGGAGACATCGCGCGACATCCTCGGGCGGCTGAAGACGAGTGAGCGGATGCGCTCACACGTCGCCGGGCTGGCGCGCCATCACCTGCGGCTCGGGTTCCTCGTGCATCAGCGGCCGCTGGATCGCGGCGACGTCTACCGCTACCTGCGGTCGTGCGGGCCGGTCGCGGTGGACGTCACGGTGCTCTCGGTCGCTGACCGCCTCGCCACGCGCGGACGCAAGGCCGACGAGGCGATCGGCAAGCACCTGGAGCTCGCGCGCGAACTCATCACCGACGCGCTGGCCTGGCACGCCGACGGCCCGCCGGCGCCACTGGTCCGCGGCGACGAACTCGCGCGCGAGCTGGGCCGCCCACCCGGGCCGTGGATCGCCGACGCGCTGGACGGGCTCGGCGAGGCGCAGTACCGCGGGGACGTGACGACGCGTGAGCAGGCGCTGGCCTGGGCCCGCGACGAGCTCAGGCCGCCGCCAGCCGACGGATGATCCCGTCGACCACGGTCACCGCTTCCCCGACCGTGTCGTAGTCGACGTTGTCGGCCGTGTCGCTCGGCCAGTGGTAGTTCGACGGTGAACGCAGCTCGTCGACCGACCCGAGCATCATCGAGCGGTACCCGGCGTGGTGGGCGATCTGCGCGTCGGTGGCGAACGAGAAGCGGAAGTCCGCCTCGATGTCGACGCCATGCGCACCGGCGGCTTCGATCGCGTGGCGCCGCAGTGCGGGGTCGTAGTCGTACGGACGCAGGAAGCCCTCGGAGATCGGGGCGCACAGCGTGGGCGATCCGACGCTGTCAACGGCGATCACCCAGCTGGCATCACGCGGAAGATCAGGGAAGTGGCGGCGGCCCCACGCCGCCATGCCTTCGGAGAACGACTCCTCCGCGCCCACGGAGACGAGCAGCACCCGCAGCCCGCGCACCGGCTGTTCGCGCAGGCGCCGCGCGAGCCCCAGCAGGACCGCGACGCCGGTGAGGTTGTCGTTCGCCCCGGGCACGGCGGGACGCCGGCCGATGTCGGCCATGCCGAGGATCGTGCCCACGGTGAAGAACCGCGCCCAGCGGTACGCGCGGCGCCCGCCGCTGACGGCCGTCCAGATCGCCAGGAGCGGGCCGAGGACGGTGAGCCACAGCAGCGGCGGGTGGAAGATCGCCTTGTCGTACGTCTCGGGGAAGCGCGCCTGGAGCGCGCGGGGGAGACCGGGATCGAAGATCGCCCCGGAATGCGCCGCGTCGTGATGCGCGACGACGACGAGCGTCCGCGCGGCGTCCGCGTCGCCCGCGACCGCGGTCACGTTGTGCGTCGGCTTGTGCGGCAGCGCGGCGCGGCGGAACCAGCGGTGGCGGTGATCGAGGTCGTCGACGAGCGCGGCGGTCGCCACCGCGGCCAGTGCGAAGGCGCGCTTGCGACGGCCGCGCCGCGCCAGGCGCAGGGACCACAGCGCCGCGGCGTTCAGCAGACCGACGGGCCACCAGTAGGTGCCGTGGGCGCGCTCGGCCTCCACGCGGGGCTCCAGGCCGTGCGCCTTCAGCGCGTCGGCGATCCACAGCGCGGCGCGCGTCTCGCCCTCCGACGCGGAAGGGCGGTCGATGTCCGCGAGCAGCGTGACGGCGTGCTCGAGTTCGGCGAGCAGCTCGGGATCGTGCGTCCCGGGGGCGGGTCGGTGCCCATCCACGGTCCTCGTGGCCATGGGCGCAGCCTACGCCTCACGCCTCGGGTCGCGCGACGGTCAGGTAGGGTCCGCGCGTCTGATGGCACAGCAGCCCGATTGCCTGTTCTGCAAGATCGTCGCGGGGGAGATCCCGGCGATCGTCGTCGCCGAGGATGAACGCACCATCGCGTTCATGGACATCAACCCGGCGACCCGCGGCCACGCGCTCGTCGTCCCGCGCGACCATGCCCGCGATCTGTTCGACATCGGCGCCGAAGACCTGGCGGCGTGCTTCGCGGCCGCCCAGCGTCTCGCGCAGTCGATGCCCGCGAAGCTCGGCGCCGACGGCGTGAACATCCTGAACTCGTGCAAGCCGGCCGCCTGGCAGACCGTCTTTCACTTCCACGTCCATGTGATCCCGCGGTACGACGGCGACCCGCTGCGCCTGCCGTGGATCCCCACCCCGGGCGACGGCGACGAGATCGCCGCCGCCGGAAACGAGCTTCGTTCATGAGCGACTCCAAGGTCCGGATCGATCGCGAGGGCCCCCTGGCGATCCTCACCGTCGCCGCCCCGCCGGTGAACCTCTTCGACCGCGCGATGTTCGACGCGCTGCTCGCCGCGCTGGACGAGCTCGACGCCGATCCGCCGCGCGCGCTCCTGCTGCGGGCGGTGGGCAAGGTCTGGACCGGCGGCGTCGACGTCCATGAGTTCGACGGCCTGACACCGCAGACCGGCGCGCAGCTGTGGACCGACCTCTTCGAGCTCATCCACCGCGTCGAGGACCTGCCGTACCCGACGATCTTCGCGGCGCACGGCCTCTGCCTGACGTGGGGCCTGGAGCTGGCGCTCGGTTGTGACCTGCTGCTCGCCGCGGAGTCGGCGAAGTTCGGCCTGGTGGAGATCGTCGTCGGCCTCACGCCGTCGATGGGCGGCCCGCAGCGGCTGGCCGAGCGTGCTGGCCCCGCGCGCGCCCGCGAGGTGATCTTCACCGGCGAGCTGTTCACGGCCGCCACGTTCGAGGCCTGGAACGTCGTCAACCGCGTCTACCCGGACGCGGAGTTCGCGTCGGAGGCCGAGGCGTTCGCGCTGCGGCTCGCCAACGGCCCGACGAAGGCCCACCACGCGACGAAGCAGATCATCCGCATGCAGATCGCCGGCGGCGCCCGCGCGGCGGACGACATCACCCCGCAGGTCTCCGGCGAGCTGTTCGCCACCGAGGACCTCAAGGGCGCGGTGCAGAGCTTTCTCACGCAGGGTCCGGGCAAGGCGACGTACGAGGGCCGCTGATGCCGGCGGCGCGCCACGGCGGGGTCACGGTCCACTACGAGGACCGGGGCAACCCCGACGGCGAGCCGCTCGTGCTCATCATGGGCCTCGGCGGGAGCGGGGCATCCTGGTTTCGGATGCTGCCGCACCTCGAGTCGGAGTACCGCACGCTGGTGGTCGACAACCGCGGCACCGGCGGGACGAGCGACCCGCCGCTTGCGCGCCCGCTGCAGCTCGGCGACATGGTGCGTGACGTCGTCGCGGTGCTCGACGACGCGGGGGTGGACGCCGCGCACGTCCACGGCGTGTCGATGGGCGGCATGATCTCCCAGCAGCTCGCGCTGCGGCACCCCGACCGCGTCCGGTCCCTCGCGCTCGGCTGCACCACCGCGGGTCACCGCATCGGGCGCCAGCAGCCGCCATGGCGACTGCTCGCCGGTGGCGCGCTCGGCCCCATCGACCGGCGGCGCTCCTGGCGGGTGGTCGAGCCCGCACTGTACGCGCAGCGGACGATCACCGCCCGGCGCGACCGCATCAAGGAGGACCTGCGCGTCCGGGCCGGCGAGCGGATCGGCGTGCGCACCGTTCCGGCACAGCTCATCGCGGCGGCCGGCCACCGCGCCCACGGGCGGCTGCAGCGCCTGGAGGGCGTGCCGGTCACGGTCATCCACGGCGACGAGGACCGGCTCATCCCCGTCGGCGTCGGGCGCGACCTCGCCTCCCGGATCCCCGGGGCGCAGTTCGTCGAGCTCGACCAGTGCGGGCACGTCATGAGCACGGACGCCGAGGAGCGCTACGCCGAGGTGCTCCTCGCGCACCTGGCGCGGGCCCAGCGGAGCTAGATGGCCGTCGCCCGCAACGGACGGGTCGCGCTTCGCTACCTCGACAGCGGCAAGACCGCGGGTGACCCGGTCCTGCACATCATGGGCCTCGGCGGCACCGCGCGGGCGTGGGGACGGCTCCTGCCGTACGTCGAGCCGGACTACCGGGTGCTGACGTTCGATCACCGCGGGACGGGCCTGAGCGACGGCGTGACGTTCCCGCTGCGCATGGACGATCTCGTCGGCGACGCCCTCGCGGTGCTCGACGCGGCGCGGGTCCAGCGCGCGCACGTCCACGGGGTCTCGCTTGGCGGCATGGTCGCGCAGGAACTCGCGCTGCGCCATCCCGACCGGGTGCGGTCGCTCATCCTCGGGTGCACGACGCCCGGCGGGATCGTGAGCAACGAACCGCCGTGGCGGCTCATCGCCGCCGCCGGGCTGCGCCCGTTCCTCGGCGCCGAGCGAACGTGGCCCCTGGTCACCACGGCGCTCTACAGCCGGCGCACGCGGGAGGAGTTCCCGGAGCGGATCGCTGAGGACGAGGCGCTGCGCCTGGAGGACGCGACGTCGCCGGCGACGATCTTCGCGCAGATGCTCGCCGTCGCCCGCCACGACGCCCGGGAGCGGCTGCATGCGCTCGGCGGGCTGCCCGTCACGGTCATGCACGGGACGGAGGACACCCTGATCCCGCCACGTGCGGGCGAGGCGCTCGCCGCGCGGATTCCCGGCGCCAAGCTGGTGCTGCTCGACGGCGCCGGGCACCTGCTCGGCTCCGACGCGGGGCCGGAGTGGGGCGCCGCGGTGCGCGCACACCTGCGGGCTGCCGGGTAAGCGCCGGCTAGCGCCCGATGCGGCGCATGCCGCGCACCGCGAGCGCGGCGAACAGCACGAGCATCCCGACGTCCGCGAGCACCGCCCAGCCGAACTGCTCCCACGTCATCTCCGTGATGAAGCCGGCGCGGATCGCCTCGATGACGTAGGTCGTCGGGTTGACCGTCGCGATGACCTGCAGCCAGTCGGCGAGCAGGTCCAGCGGCGCGTACGCGGCGGTGAAGAGGACGGCCGAGAAGGCGACGGCCTGCATGAGCGGCGCGGCCTGCTGCGTCTGGAAGCGCAGCGCGATGACGGTCCCCCCAGCACGCCATCGAGGTCGCGAACCCCATGACGAGCAGCACGCTGACGATGAGGTCGGGCAGCCCGGGCCACGGGACGCCGAGGATGAACGCGACGAGCAGGAGGAACGATACGGGCAGCAGGCACCGCAGCGCCGCGGAGCCGACGATCCCGAGCAGCACGACCATCCGCGGCGCGGGCGCCAGCAGGAGGCGGTCGAACCAGCCTCGTTCGATGTCGCGGGCGAGGTTCACGCCGGTTGCCGCGCCGGTGAAGCCCGCGCCCTGCAGCAGGCTGACCGCGACGATGAACTGCGTGAAGTCGGTCGTCCCGTAGCCGGGCAGCTGCGCGGCCTCGCTGAACACGGCGCTGAGGCCGAGCAGGAAGATCGTCGGTGCGAGCACGCCGGGGATCGACGCGCCCGGCACGCGCAGCACTTCGTGGAGGCCGCGGCGCATGAGCGCCCAGGTGACGCGCAGGTCCGCGGTCATCGTGCCGCCCTCAGCCGTCCGCGCAGCGCGTAGATGGCCAGGCCGGTGCCGATGATCGCCATCGCGATCCCCGCGACGAAGCCCTCGATGATGATCGTCGCGTCCCAGCCGAACGCGATCGGCTCGCGCAGCGCCTCGGCGACGTAGCTGATCGGGTTGTACTCGGCGATGACGTCCGCCGGCGACGCGAGCAGTTCGGCGGGGAAGAACGCGGAGCTGAGGAACAGCGCCACGATGACGAGCGGGAAGATGCCCTGCACCGTGGAGGCGCTCTTGGCGCGCAGTGCGATGAGCACGCCGAACGACCCGAACGCGAGCGCCGAGATGACGCCGAGCGCGATGACGACGAGCACGCCGCCCGGGCCGGCGGCCATCTCCGCGCCGAAGATGAAGCCGATCGCGAGGAACCACAGGGCCTGGAGCGCTCCGAGGACCCCTGCGGCACCGACACGGCCGAGCACGACTGCCGTGCGGGGGATGGGCGAGACGACGAGCCGGTCGAAGAACCCGGCTTCGATGTCGAGCGCCATCGCGATACCGGCGCTGACGCCGCCGAGCATCGTCGACTGGCAGATGGCCGACGCGAGCTGGAAGTCGAGGAAGCTGTTGACCTCCGGGAATCCGGGCAGGCCGGTGGTCGCCTGCAGGCCGCCGGTGTTCACGGCGAGGAACAGCGTGGGGAAGACGACGAGTGGGGCGAGGAACTGCGGGCGGCGGAACGCGTTGCGCAGCGCCCGGCGCATGAGCGCCACGGACGCGCGGATCACGCCGCGGGCTCCGGCTCGGGCTCGGGAGCGTCGGCGCCTTCGAGGTGCTCGCCGGTCTTCGCGAGGAACACGTCGTCCAGCGTTGGCTCCTTGACGTCCAGCGACGCGATCTTCACGCCGGCCTCGTCGAGCGCGCGCACGATGGGGGGCGAGCCCGGCGGACCCGTCGGGGAGGGCGACGGAGAGGTCGCACTCGTTGGTCGGCGGCCGGCCGTCGCCGAAGCGGGCGAGGACGGCGCGAGCGGCGTCGCGGTGGTCCTCGCCGGCGAGGGTCACGTCGAGGTGGGGGAGGCCGACCTCGGCCTTCAGCGCGGACGGCGTGCCCTCGGCGACGATCTTGCCGCGCGCGATGATGCCGACGCGGTCGGCGAGCTGGTCGGCCTCTTCGAGGTACTGCGTCGTGAGGAACACGGTGGTGCCCTCGTCGCGCAGGCGGCGGACCTCCTCCCAGAGCGTGAGACGCGACGTTGGGTCCAGCCCGGTGGTCGGCTCGTCGAGGAAGAGGACTTCGGGCTCGTGGATGAGCGCCATCGCGAGGTCGAGGCGGCGCTGCATGCCGCCTGAGTACGTCCCGACGCGCCGGTCGGCCGCGGCGGACAGGCCGACACGCTCGAGCAGCTGGGCCCCACGGTCGTCGACCCGCTCGCGCGGGATGCCGTGCAGCGTCGCCGCGAGGACGAGCATCTCGCGCCCGGTCATCAGCAGGTCGAGCGCCGCGGCCTGGAGGGCGACACCGATGCGTTTGCGGACCTCGGCGGGCTCGGTGGCCACGTCGAAGCCGGCGACGGTGGCGCGGCCGCCGGTGGGCTGCAGCAGCGTGACGAGCATGCGCACGGTGGTGGTCTTCCCGGCGCCGTTCGGGCCGAGGAATCCGTACACCTCGCCGGGTTCGACGGCGATGTCAATGCCGTCGACGGCGCGCAGGCCGGGACCCCGCCGGGCGGGGTACTCACGCTGGAGGTCGAGGGTCTCGATGGCGGGCATCCGACGGCACTCTAGTCACCGTTGCGTCTGCAACGGCTGTTTCGGACCGCAACCTGCGCTGCCTGGTGGTGTTGAATCACCCGTTATGCATCGTCTTTTCATCGCCATCGGCGCCGTTCTGACCCTGTTCGCCATCGCTGCGACCCCCGCGTCCGCGCGGCTGGAGGAGCTCGGCGCGATGGAGGAGACCGTGAAGGGCAGCTGCCCCGACAAGGAGTGCCGCGCCATCACGCGCACCACCGCCTACCAGGCGAAGGTGGGCGAGAAGCGCGGTCTCATGACCGTGCCGCGCGACGGGCGCATCGTGGCGTTCACGCTCGCGCTGGGCAAGCCGGGCCCGAAGCAGGCCGAGTTCTTCACGGAGACGTTCGGCGGCGCCGCGCAGGCCGCGGTCGTCGTCCTGCGCCCGGGCAAGAGCCTGAACTACACCGTCGTCGCGAAGGGCCCGATGACGACCCTGACCGACTATTTCGGCCAGACCGCCCAGTTCCCGCTCGTCCGCACGCTGCGGGTGCGCAAGAACGACGTCATCGGCATCACGGTGCCGACGTGGGCGCCGCTGCTGCAGCTGAGCCTCCCGGGGGACACCTCGTGGCGCAGCAGCCAGGCGAAGGACGGCTGTGCGGACACCCAGACGCAGACGGCGCTCCTGGGCAGCAAGACCGCCGCCCAGTTCACCTGCCTGTTCCGCAACCAGCGCGTGACGTACAGCGCAACCCTGGTCTCCACCCCGTGACATCGATCTCGCAGAGCGAGCTCGATGTCATTGGGACGACTCGCTGACGCTCCTCGTCCCGGGACCGGGAGAAGGAGCGCAGCGAGTTCTCCCGACTGAATCGGGAGCGCAAGCGAGCGATTCAGCAGGCGCCGGGGTTCTGCTCACAGAAGTCGCTGAACTCCGCGCCACCCTGGCTGTCGGAGCTCGGCTGCTGCTGTGTGCTGCCCCCGGTCTGCGGCGTGGCCCCGCCCTGACCGTCGCTCTGGGGCGCGGGCGTCGGGGTCTGCTGTGCCGGCGCGGCGGTGCCGCCGGACGAGCCCGTGGAGCTCCCGCCCGAGGTGCCGGCAGCGGCGGCGGGCGTCGTGCTCGTGTCGGTGGTCGACGTCGTGGACGTCGTGGTGTCGGTCTCGTCCGCTGTGGTCGCCGTGGGCACCTCGCCCTCGGGCGGGGTGATCTCCGGCGTGCTGGCGGGCTGGGGGGCGACGTCGTCGCCTCCACCGCCGCAGCCCGCGACGCCACCGGCCGCGAGGGCCGCGCAGGCGAACAGCACGAGCGGGCGCCGGCGCACGGCGCGCGTCAGTCCTGCGAGGGCAGCGGGGGCAGGCGACGCCCCGTGATGGGGTCGTCGTTCAGATCCTTGGGGATCATCTGCCCGGTGTAGGGCGAGATCCTGAGGTTCTCCACGGTCCATGGAAGCTTGGACTTCGACGGGGCCAGCGGGAGGACCTTCCCAAGAACCTGCAGTTCTTCGCCGGTGCTCCGGTCGCGGTACACGATTCCGGGCTCGGCCTCGATGATGATCTCGCGACCCGTGGAGGGGGTGCGCATCCGGTAACGCTGCTTCTCGCTCACGTGGGGCACCTTTAACGGATGATCGGGCGTCCAGGTCGTGCGGATGCAGGTGCAGCTTGCACAAGGGTCCGCTCGCTCGGATAGATTCTCGCGCTATGAGGATCCGTCTCGGGAGGAGAGGGGCCCCCGGCCTGACGGCCGTGTGCGCGATGGTGCTCGCACTCGGCATGTCGGCCTGCGGCTCCGGAGGTGAACAACCGGCTGACCTTGTCGCCGGCAAGCAGCAGTTCGTGGCGAAGTGCGGGTCGTGCCACGTCCTGAACCGAGCCGAGACGAAGGGCGTGACCGGCCCCAACCTCGACGACGCGTTCCGTCAGGGACTCGCCGACGGGATGAACCGGCAGACGGTGCGCGGCACGGTCTACGACCAGATCCTGTATCCCGCCGCGGTCGCGAAGGACAGCCCCGCGTACATGCCGCCCAAGCTCGTCGAGGGTCGTGATGCGGTGAACGTCGCCGCGTACATCGCCGCGGTCACCGGCAAGCCAGGGAAGGACACCGGCGCGCTCGCGAACGCCATCAAGCCGGCGGGCACGGGGAAGCCTGCGGTGGCGAAGGACGGGCTCCTGTCGATCGCCGCGGACCCTGGTGGCCAGCTCGCGTACGTCACCGACAAGGCGACCGCGCCGCCCGGCCCGCTGGATATCGAGAGCCCGAACGAGTCCTCGGTGGACCACAACATCGCGCTGGAGCTCGACAGCGGCGACGAGATCGGCAACATCGTCAAGGACGGTGGCGTGTCGAAGATCAGCGTCGACGTCGATCCCGGCACCTACACCTTCTACTGCTCCGTGCCCGGCCATCGTGAGGGCGGCATGGAGGGTGAGCTCACCGTCAAGGAGTAGCCGGCGGCGGCCCCGCCCGGGGGGCCGCCGATCGCACCGCGTCAGACCGAACGTCGAGATGTGGTTGCTCTGGCGACCACATCTCGACGTTCGGCGCGGTGGACGGCCACATGCCGACGTTCAGCCGTCCGGGCTGCGGTGACCGGGGCGGAGTCCGCCGATGAGGCGCCCCAGCACGCGGGCCCCTGCTGCGAATGGGGCGACCGCGTCGATCGTCATCGGATCGGGCGCCTGGCGGGGCCAGGTCCAGCCCTCGCTCTCCGCAGCCGCCGCGAACAGCGCCAGCTGTCCCTGAGCGGCGTCCGGGTAGGCGTCGAGGGGGAGCCGCGCCGGGAGTTCTGCGAGCTGCGCACGCAGGGAGCGGCCCGTGCGCTCCTCGAACGCGAGACGTGCGGTCTTCGCTTCGGGTCCCGAATGCCCCGTCAGGATCCAGTACCGCGCCGCCGCGGGGTGATCGCCCATCCGCCAGTACGTCTCACCCAGGAGTTCGAGGATCTCCGCGTCGTGCGGCGAGGTCCGCAGCGCGCCGCTGAGCCGGTCGCGCGCCTTCCACAGCCGGCCGGCGTCGAGGTCCGCCTGTGCGCGGGCGATGACGGGCGCGGACATCGCGCGAACGCTAGAACACCGCGCGTGCCAGCAGGACGACCGCGATGATCGCCCCGCAGACCGCAGCCGTCCAGAGCAGGAGGCTGAACGCCGCCTGCTCCGAACGCCAGGGCGCCTTCACAGGATGTAGACGGTCGTGTAGACGACGATCCACATGACGTCGACGAAGTGCCAGTAGATCCCGGGCACCTCGACGCCGTCGTGGTGGTCGGGCGAGTAGTGCCCGCGGAACGCCCTGATCGTGACGACGAGCAGGATCAGGAGCCCGATGAACACGTGCGCCCCGTGTAGGCCCGTCAACCCGTAGAAGATCGTGCCCTGCGCGAAGGCCTGCGGCGTGATCCCCTCGCGGGTCAGCGTGGCGTACTCGTTGATCTGCACGAACAGGAACGTCGCGCCGAGCAGGAAGGTGAGCAGCATGCCCACCTTCAGCCCGGTGTGATTGCCGTTCTTGATGGACACCTGCGCCCAGTGCAGCGTCAGCGACGAACTGAGCAGGATCGCGGTGTTGACGCCGGCGACCGCCACCGGGAGCTCGAACCCGTCGAACGGGAACCACTCCGCGCCCGGGACCACCACCCGGATGAAGAAGTAGGCGGTGAAGAAGGCCCCGAAGACCATCACCTCGCTGATGATGAACAGCAGCATCCCCAGCAGCGCGGGATGGATCCGCGAGCTGCGGTTGGCCTCCGGAGGCCCGTGGTGATGGTGGACGGTTGCGGCTTCCATGCGGGTGCCCTACGCCGCCTCGGTGCTGGCCGTACGCTCGGCAATGATGTGCTCGACGTCGATGTTCGACGCCTTGCGGACCCGCGGCAGCAGCTGCTGGCGCAGCCAGCCCGAGCGCTCCTCGGGGAGCGTCGAGATGAGCACGTCGTTGACGTTGAAGAACTGGAGCGCGTTCATGGTCGCGTCGTACGGGTCGGGGTCGCCGATCATGCCCGCGACGGTGAGCCCCTCGCCGCGCATGCGGTCGAGCGCGTTGCCGAGCCGGGCGCGCGCAGCGCCGGCGTGGTGACCCTGGCCGCCCTCCTGCGGGATGACGACGATGAAGAGCTGCTGCTCGTTGTCGGCCGCCTTCTCCTTCATGCGGGCGATGAGCTTGTCGTCGCTCGCCGTGCGGTTCGCCACCACGAGGGTGATGTGGAAGGGCAGACCCTCGGCCTTGAGGTCGGTGACGACGTGCGTGACCGGGACGCCGGCTTCCTCCTCGAAGCGCTGGATGAGGTCCCGGCCGAGCCAGCGCGACTCGCCGATCGGCAGGGTGGAGACGATGACCTCGTCGTACTTGGCGTCGCGCAGCGCGTCCATCGCGGCGTTGTACGGGTCGCCGTCACCGACGTCGCCGGTGATGTCGATCCCGTGGCCCTGCATGACCGTGGTCGCGAGGTCCACGCGGACCTGTGCGCCGTGGCGGACGGCGTCGTCGTAGATGACGAGCCCGGACCGCGGGCGCGTCTGCGGCACGACGAGGTGGAAGTGCGTCGACGGGTCGGCCTTGTGGCGCGAGAGCGCCGCTTCGAGCAGCGCGCTGCCGCCGACCGTCTCATTGGCGATGACCAACACGTTGGGCATGGCTCACCTCATTCCTTTGCGGTGCTCGCCACCGCGCCTGCGGGTTGCCGCTCTTCTGCGGTTGTTTCGACGCCTTCGAAGACCCCGTGGACCGCGCCGGGCACGCCGTACTCGTACGGCCCGCCGACGACGGTCGGGATCCGGTCGAAGTTGAAGACGGGGGGCGGCGACGAGACCTGCCACTCCAACGTGAGCGCGTTCCACGGGTTGCCCGTGGCGCGCTTGCCGCCTCGCCAGGAGGCGACCATGTTGTAGAGGAAGATCAGCGTCGACAGCCCGAGGAAGAAGCTGGCGATGGAGATCGCCATGTTCCAGTTCGCGAACTGCTCGCTGTAGTCCGCGACGCGCCGCGGCATGCCCTGCACCCCGATGAGGTGCATGGGGGCGAAGGTGACGTTGAAGAAGAAGAACGTGGTCCAGAAGTGCAGCTTGCCGAGCTTCTCGTTGTACATCCTGCCCGTCATCTTCGGGAACCAGTAGTAGACGCCCGCGTAGATCGTGAACAGCGAGCCGCCGAAGAGGACGTAGTGGATGTGGGCGACGATGAAGTACGTGTCGCTCACGTGGATGACGAACGGCAGCATCGAGAGCATCACGCCGCTGATCCCGCCGAGCACGAACATCGTGAGGAAGCCGAGCGCGAAGAGCATCGGGGTGTCGAGCTTCAGCACGCCCCGCCACATGGTGGCGAGCCAGGAGAAGATCTTGATGCCGGTGGGCACCGCGATGATCGCCGTGGTGACCATCATCGGCACGCGGATCCACGACTGCATGCCGCTGACGAACATGTGGTGCGCCCAGACGGTGAAGCCGAGGATCACGATCGCGAGCAGCGAGAACGCCATCATCCGGTAGCCGAAGACCGGCTTGCGGCTCTTCACGGCCAGGACCTCGCTGATGATCCCGAAGCCCGGGAGCATCATGATGTAGACGGCCGGGTGGCTGTAGAACCAGAAGACGTGCTGGTACATGAGCACGTCACCACCCTGCGCGGCGTCGAAGAAGTTGAAGCCCAGCGCCCGGTCGAGCAGGACGAAGAACTGCGACGCGGCGACGAACGGCGTGGCGATGACCACGAGCAGTGACGTCGAGAAGTTCGCCCACACCAGCAGCGGCATCCGGAAGAACGACATGCCCGGCGCGCGCATGGTGATGATGGTCACCAGGAAGTTCAGCGCGGTTGCGATCGAGGACGCGCCCGCGAACTGCACGCCTATGGTGAAGAACACCTGCCCGTCTGGCGCGGTCGTCGATAACGGCGCGTACGCCGTCCAGCCGCTGGCGAACGAGCCGCCGGGCGCGAAGAAGGACAGCATCATGATCGTGCCGGCCGCCGGCAGCAGCCAGAACGACACGGCGTTCAGCCGCGGGAACGCCATGTCCGGCGCCCCGATCATGAGCGGGATGACGTAGTTCGCCAGCCCCGCGAAGACGGGGATGATGAACAGGAAGATCAGGATCGACGCGTGGACGCTGAACAGGCCGTTGTAGGCCGACGGGTCCACGAACTGCCGGCCCGGTGCGGCGAGCTCGGCCCGCATGAGCATCGCCATGAGGCCGCCGATGAACATGAAGAAGAACGACGTGACGACGTACTGGATCCCGATGACCTTGTGGTCGGTGTTGATCCGGAGGTAGTCCTTCCACGACGTTGCGCCGTGCGCCGAGTGATCCTCGGGCCGCGTGGGCCGCCCGGACGCCCAGTAGATCCAGTAGTCGAAGGCGCCGAGGCCGCCGAGGAAGAACAGCGGGGCGGAGATGAGCGAGACCTGCACCCAGCCGATCCCCGAGACGTCGGACGCGGAGAATCCGTTCGCCGACCACAGCAGCAGCCAGGACAGGCCGAGCGCCAACGCGATGTAGAAGGCCGCCCGGTACCAGCCGGGCGCTCGCAGGTGCGCGATCACGGTCGGTTCGCTCCCATCACTTCGCCGCCGTTTCTTCAAGGTACGTCACGAGTGCCGCGAGTTCGGGCTTCGTCAGCGTTTCGCCGTAGTTCGCGGGCATGATGCCTTCGGTGAAGCCCTCGGCGATCGCCTTGTTGGGATCCACGATCGCCTCGGTGAGCTGCGCGGGCGTCCAGCCCTGCAGGACGTCGTCGAGGTTCGGGCCGGCCGCGCCGGAGGTCCCGGCGTCGCTCAGCGCGTGGCAGGCGCCGCATGCGGTCGCCTCGCCGTTGCCCTCGGCGAACAGCGTCTTGCCGATCGCGGCCTTGTCGCCGCCGTCGGCCTCGCCGGCCGCTCCGCCGCCGGCCGCGGCCTTGCCGCCGGCCTGCTTGCGGGCGAGCCACGCGTCGAAGCGCTCCTGCGAGACGACGGTGACCTTCTGGCGCATGAGCGCGTGACCGACGCCGCACAGCTCGGCGCAGACGACCGACCAGCTGCCCAGCTTGGAGGGCGTGACGCGGAAGCTCGTGGTGATGCCGGGGACCGCGTCGATCTTCATACGGAACTCCGGCACCCAGAAGTCGTGGATGACGTCCAGGGCCTTGATGTTGAACTTCACCGAGACGTCCTTGGGAAGGATCAGCTCGGCGGACTTCACTGCACCGCCCTCTGCCTCCGGGTACGCGAACGTCCAGGCGAACTGCTGGCCCGTGACCTCGACGATCAGTTCGGGCTCGCCCGCGGCAGGCGCCTCCTCGATGTCGCGCAGCGTGACGTACGCGTACGAGCACAGTGCGATGAGCAGGATGGCTGGGATCGCCGTCCACACGATCTCGAGGCCGGTGCTGCCGTGGACGTTGGGGCCATCGAGGCCCTCCTCGCCGGGTCGCTCCCTGAACTGCCAGACGCAGTACAGGACGATCGTCGTCACGAGGACGAAGAACGGGACCGACGTGATGATCAGCACGTGGTAGACGGTGTCGACGTCCTCAGCCTGCGTAGCAGCCTGGACGGGGAACCAATCAATTAGAAGTCCGAGCGCGATGCCGATCGCCGTCGCGACAAGACCGATCACCATCAGCGGGAACACGTGAACGCGTCCCCGCCGGGGCCGGTTGCCGGACTGTCCGTCCGCCACCTCCTCAGACATGGTCTCCTCAGCCATGTGCGGCTCATCCTAAGCAGGCGGAGCGACGGAGAGCAACGATTGATCGACGCGCCCAGCAAACACGGCGCTTTCTGCGTCTCGTTGCGCGGGCGGGACGGCGTGCGCCGCCCCGATCGGACGTCTCCTTGCTACGCGGCGACGGCGCCGTTGGCGCGCGCGGGGTGCCTGGGAGGGGTCAGAGGCTCCCGGACGAAGCGGCCTTCGGCCCGGTACGCGGACGGCGCGACGCCGTGGTGGCGCCGGAAGGCCTTCGCGAACTGCGCGGGCTGGCGGTACCCGACGCGGTGCGCGACCTCGCGCACCGTCGTGCCACGCGTGGCGAGCAACTCGGCCGCCCGCTCCATGCGGACCGCTGTGAGGTGCTCACGGAACGTCGTATGGCCGATCTCGGCGTACGCACGTTGCAGCTGGCGGCGCGACGACGCGACGCGGCGGGCAATGTCGTCGAGTGACAGCTCGGTGCCGTACTCATCGGCGACGATCGCGGTGGCGTCCTCAAAGAGCGCCGTGCGGTGACGGATGGTTGCTGGTCGTTGCACAGGCATCAACCTCTCTACGCCCTGGCGCGTGGAGATGGATGTATCTCCACCCTTGAACGCGCCAACCTGGCGCGTGGGCACTCTGCATCGTGCTTGACGCTACATGGTATCGAGCATACATTGAGACGATCGTTGCAAACTCACCGGCGAGGGAAGAGACCATGCGAGTACGCGAGGCGATGAGCGATGTGGTGCTCACGATCGGACCGGGCCACACGCTGCGGGCTGCCTCACGGCTGATGGCCGAGCGCAACGTCGGGGCGGCTGTCGTCGTCGACTCCGAGATGCCCGGCCACGGCATCCTCACCGAGCGCGACGTCCTGCGGTCGCTTGGCGCCGGGGAGGACCCCGACACAGAACTCGTCGCGGCGCACCTCACAGACAAGCTCGTCTTCGCCGAGCCCGACTGGTCGCTTGAGGAAGCGGCCGTCGCCATGGTGCGCGGCGGCTTCCGGCATCTCATCGTGATGGACCGCGGCGAGGCCGTCGGCGTCGTCTCGGTGCGCGACATCGTCCGCTGCTGGAGCGACGACGGATCGATCTGCGACGTGCCGGAGTCGGCGCGCCGCTTCGTGACGGCCTAGTCCCGGGGAGCGCGACGCGGGGACGGCGTAGGGCGGCCGTCCCCGTCGTGACGCGGAGGGCTAGTGCCCGTCGCCGTGCTCGAGCGGCAGGTGCCGGTATTCGACGACCGCGTCGCGGATCCACCAGATGAGCACGCCGACGGTCAGCACGCAGCCGCCGACGAGCGCCCACCACTGCCACGTGACGCCGATCAGGGCGAGCGTGATGCCGAGGGTGAGCAGTAGCGGCTGGATGCTGCCGCCGGGGAGGTGGATGTCCTCGCCAGCCGGCGGGACGTTGGACTCTTCGGCGCTCATGACACGTAGATGGCGGCGGCGACGAAGGTCATGCCGAACATGAGGAGCACGACGGCCGTCGCGATGAGCGAGGTCCGGATGTTCTGCTTTGCAAGACGACGATCCATGAGAGACGCGATTCTATCGGTGGACGGGGAAGGGTGACGTGCGGCCCGCGCCGGGCTAGAGCTGGGCGTCGAGCACCATGGCGCCGAACAGCAGCGCGAGGTACAGCAGCGAGAAGAGGTAGAGCTTCAGGGCCGTCTGGCGGTCCTTGCGGCGGTACAGCAGGACGGCGCCCGCGATGAAGGCGAAGCCGAGGCCCAGGGAGAGCACGAGGTACGTGGTCCCGAGTGTGCCCGCGCAGAACGGCAGCTGCGTCACGGCGTACAGCAGGATCGTGTACAGCAGGATCTGCTTGCGCGTCTCCTGCTCGCCGCGCACGACCGGGAGCATCGGCACGCCGACCTTGGCGTACTCGTCCTTCATGAGGATCGACAGCGCCCAGAAGTGCGGCGGCGTCCAGAAGAAGATGATGGCGAAGAGGTAGATCGCCATGCCGGACAGCTCGCCGGTGACGGCAGCCCAGCCGACGAGCGGGGAAACGCGCCCGCCGCGCCGCCGATGACGATGTTCTGCGCCGACCGGCGCTTCAGCCAGACCGTGTAGACGCCCACGTACCCGACGAACCCGCACAGCGCCATGGTGGCGGCCAGCACGTTGATCGTCAGCGACATGAGGACGAACGACAGCGTTGCGAGGCCGATGCCGTACGCGAGCGCGGCGTTCGGCGCGACACGGCCCGACGGGATCGGCCGGTTCGCGGTACGGGCCATCTGCAGGTCGATGTCGCGGTCGTACCAGTGGTTGACCGCGCCGGCTCCGCCCGCGGACAGGTAGCCGCCGATGACGGTCAGCAGCACGAGGCCGACCGACGGGTCGCCGGGCGACGTACATCGTTGCGACGGTGGTCAGCAGCAGGAGCGACTGGACCTTCGGCTTCGTCAGCTCGACATAGTCGGCGACGGTCTGCCGGAGGCGCGAGCGCTCGGATGCGGCGACGGCCGGAGTGGGGACGGAACGGGCTTCCATGAAAACGGGCTGGCGCAGGCTACCGCGCGACCAGGTCGCGCGGTAGCCTGCGCCGAGATCTGACTACGAGCGGGTGAACTCGCGCTCGCCGGCCTCGATGCCGGACTGGCGCTCGACCTGGCGGCGGATGTCCTTCATCGGCTCGACGGAGCGGACACGCGGTACCTCGTCGAAGTTGTTCTGCGGCGGAGGCGAGGTCGTGAACCACTCGAGCGTGTTCCCGAGCCACGGATCCGGGCCCGCGATCGCGCCCTTCTTCAGCGAACGGATGAAGTTGTAGAAGCTGATCAGGATGCCGATGCCCAGCACGAAGGACCCGAACGTCGAGATCTGGTTGTACAGCTCCAGGTTGCCGAGGTCCTGGTACTCGTAGACGCGCCGCGGCATGCCGTCCAGGCCCAGTGAGTGCTGGATCAGGAAGGTCAGCGTGAACCCGATGTACATCGTCACGACCGAGACCTGGCCGAGCCGCTCGTTCGGCATGCGGCCCGTCATCTTCGGATACCAGTAGTAGAGGCCCGAGAAGATGGCGAACACGCCGCCGCCGACGATGACGTAGTGGAAGTGCGCGACGACGAAGTAGGTGTCGTGCACCTGCCAGTCGATCGGGAAGATCGCCAGGAAGATGCCGCTGATGCCGCCGATGAGGAACAGCGACAGGAACCCGGCCGCGAACAGGAGCGGCGGCTTGAAGATGATCGTGCCGCGCCAGAGCGTGGCGATCCAGTTGAACATCTTCACGCCCGTCGGGATCGCGATGAGGAACGAACTCAGCATGAAGAAGATGAGCACGACCGATGGGCTCGGCGTCGTGAACATGTGGTGCGCCCACACGAGGAGGCCGAGGAACGCGATGACGACCGTGGCCGCGGCGATCGCCTTGTAGCCGAAGATCGGCTTGCGGGCGAAGACCGGCAGGACCTCCGAGATGATCCCGAATGCGGGCAGGATCATGATGTAGACCTCTGGGTGCCCGAAGAACCAGAAGAGGTGCTGCCACAGCAGCGGGTCACCCTCGCCCGGCGTGTAGAAGTTCGTGCCGAAGTGGCGGTCGGTGAGCAGCAGCGTCGCCGCGCCCGCGATGACCGGCAGCGCCAGGATCAGCAGGATGGCGTAGATCAGGATCGTCCACACGAAGAGCGGCATGCGGCCCCAGCCCATGCCGGGGGCGCGCATGTGCGCGATCGTCGCGTAGAAGTTCACCGCGCCCACGAGGGACGAGAGGCCCGTGAGGTGGACGAGGAAGATCCAGGCATCGACGCCGCCGCTGGGGGAGTACGCCGCGCCCGAGAGCGGGGTGTACGCCGTCCACGCGACTTCGGGCGGCGAGAAGAAGATCGACGCGTAGAAGACGATGCCGCCGGAGAGCAGCAGCCAGTACGACAGCGCGTTGAGCTTCGGGAACGCCATGTCCCGGGCCCCGATCATCAGCGGCACGAAGTAGTTGCCGAAGCCCGCCATGATCGGGACGACGAACAGGAACACCATCGTGGTGCCGTGGATCGTGAAGAGGGCGTTGTAGACCTCCGGCGAGAGCAGCGTGTTGTTTGCCGCTCCCAGCTGGAGGCGCATCATCAGCGCCTCGACGCCACCCAGGATGAAGAACACCAGGGTGGTGACGATGTACATGATCCCGATCTTCTTGTGATCGGTGGTGGTGACCCAGGAGGTCCAACCCTCAGAAGGGCGCTCGACCTTCGACGCGAGAACCTGCGGGACCCCGGTCGTGGACTGCACGGTGGTGTCAACTTCGGCCATCTGGTGCTCTTCCTAGGGGGTCGGGTTGACGGCGGAGTCTTCGGTGACCTGGTCCTCTTCCGTGGGGAAGAGCGCCTTGCGCTGCGCGATGACGGCCTTGTTCCCCGTCTCGATTGCGCGCTTCTTCCCGGCGAGCCAGAGCTTGTACTGGTCCGGCGTGACGGCGCGCACTGTGGCGACCATGTTCGCGTGGTTACGGCCGCAGAGCTCGGCGCACTGGCCGCGGAAGACCTGGCCAGCCTTGTCACCCGGGATCTTGAACCACGTGTAGTTCGTGTGGCCCGGAACGGCGTCGAACTTGCCGCCGAGCTGCGGGATCCACCACGAGTGGATGACGTCCTGGGCCTTGATCGCGAGCGTGACGGTGGTGTCCGTGGGGACGACCATCTCGGTGTACGCGAAGACATTGTTCAGGCGGTTGTCGTCGCCGTCGGCGTACGTGTAGCGCCAGAGGTACTGCTGGCCGTTGACCTGGATACGCAGCGCGCGGCCGTTCGGCGGCTGGCGATCTTCGGCCGAGGCGAACTTGACGGGCTCGGTGCCGGGGCCGTTGTAGCCGTTCGCGCTGGAGTTCGGCGGGTTGCGGATGTCGCCGAGGAAGGCGAAGGTGACACCGCCGAGCACGACGAGCAGGACTGCGGCGCCGACGGTCCAGCCGATCTCGAGCTTGGTGTTGCCGTGAATCTGGGCTGCGACCGCGCCCTTGCGGTTGCGGTACTTGATGAGGCTGTAGACGAGCACGCCCTCGACCGCGATGAAGATGATGATCGCGAGGACGAGCACGAACTTGTAGAGCGTGTCGATGTCGTCGGCATTGGATGAGCCGCCCGACTCGGGGGTCGCGAGGTCGGCGGAGGCGACGCCGGCGAAGGCCAGAAGGCCGAGTGCGGCGAGCGCGAGTGCCGCGAGGATGGTGCGGCGGAGGTTGGGATACGTCGCTGTCGGTGCCAAAGCGGCGGGGATTGTATTCCTAGGGCGGCTGTCTTCGCTGTCACGTGGCGCCCGCCCCGTCATCCCGGGGGCAAACGGGCGTGTTCGCGGGATCGGTCAGCTGCCGGAGAACTGCGAGGGGCGGCGTTCGGTGAACGCGGTGACGCCCTCGAGGAAGTCGGCGGTCTGTCCCATGTCGCGCTGGAGGTCGGCTTCAAGGTCGAGTTGTGCGCGGAGCCCGGCGTACGCCCAGGCGTTGAGCTGCTGCTTGATGCCGGCGTACGCGCGCGTCGGTCCAGCCGCGAGGCGGTCGAGGAGCGCGTCGCCCTCGCTGGCCAGTTCGGCGTCGGGGACCACGCGGTTGACGAGGCCCCAGTCCGCGGCCTGCCCGGCGCTGATGCGCTCGCCGAGCATGGCCATCTCCGCGGCGCGCCCTAGTCCCGCGCGCGCGGGAACGAACGCGGAGGCGCCCCCGTCCGGGACGAGCCCGATGTTCACGAACGCGAGCAGGAAGTACGCCGACTCCGCGGCGAGGACGAGGTCCGCGGAGAGCGCGAGCGAGCATCCGACGCCCACCGCGGGGCCGTTGACGAGCGCGACGACCGGCTTGTCCATCTCGCGCACGGCGAGGATCACGGGGTTGTAGCGCTCCTTCAGCGCCACCGAGAGGTCTGGCGGCTGCCCGTCGACGGGCGCGGCGGTGGACTTCAGGTCGGCCCCCGAGCAGAACGCACGTCCGGCGCCCGTCAGGCCCACCGCGCGGACGTCGGGATCTTCGGCGGCCGCGTCAAGGGCGGCGATCAGGTCACGGCTGACGTCGTCGTTCCAGGCGTTCAGGGCGTCAGGCCGGCGCAGCTCGATGGTGGCCACGGCGCCGCGCCGCGTCGTAGCGACGGTCTCAAGGGGGGACATTGCGCCATCCTACGCAGGGATGCCTCGTCCGCCCGTCATCGGGATCCCTACGCCGCAGGTTCGCGCGCGCTGGGGGCCGTGGGACGACGAGGCCCTGGTCCTGCCCGCCGGTTACGTCCGCGCGGTGCACGCCGCCGGCGGAATCTCGCTGGCGCTGGCGCCCGGTCAGCCGGCCGGAGCGGCCGAATTGCTCGACCTCGTGGATGGGCTGCTGCTGGTCGGCGGCACCGACGTCGATCCGGACGCGTACGACGCTGCGCCGCACCCGGAGACCGATGCCCCCGACCGTGACCGTGACGGATTCGAGTTCGACCTCGCCCGCGCGGCGCTCGCGCGGGATCTTCCGCTGCTCGCCGTCTGCAGGGGCATGCAGGTCCTCAACGTGGCGTGCGGCGGAACGCTGGTGCAGCACCTGCCCGAGCAGGTCGGCCACGAGGACCATCGCCGGACCCGCGGATCGTTTGCGGACGCCGACCACGATGTGCGGCTCGCGCCGGGATCCCTGGCGGCCCGGGTCGCGGGCGAGGAGACCCACGCGATCAAGTCCCAGCACCACCAGGCGATCGACACGGTCGGCGATGGCCTCGTCGTCACGGGGTGGGCCGTCGGCGACGATCTGCCCGAAGCCGTCGAGCGGCCGGCAAACCGGTTCACGCTCGGCGTCCAGTGGCATCCGGAGGAGGACCCGGACAGCCCCGTGATCGCCGCGCTCGTCGCCGCGGCGCGGGATTCGCGCGGTGCGTGACGACGCCCAGCTGTCGCGGGTCTACGGCTACCCGTATCCGGCCGACGACGACGACGCGCCGCCCGACCGGCCTCCCGCCGTCCTGCCGCCCGGCTGCCAGCCGGTCCTCGCGTTCGGCGCGAACGCGAGCCGCGCCGTGCTGCGCGCCAAGCTCGGGGAGCACGGCGCCGCGACCGTGTCGCTCGCCGCCCACGTGCAGGGCGTCGACACCGTGTACTCGGCGCACGTCTCGCCGTACGGCGCGATTCCCGCAACCCTGCACCCGTCGCCGGGCACGGTGCTCACCGCGCGCCTGCTGCTCGTCGACGTCGGACTGCTCGCTCGACTGGACGCCACCGAGCCGAACTACACGCGCGAGCCGTTCGACGGCGAGGTCCGCATCGACGGGCTCGGCCCCATCACGGCGCACGCCTACCGGTCCCGCCACGGCCCGCTCCGCCTCGGCGGCGCGCCCATCGCCGTCCGGTCCGTGCCTGCCGCGGGTCGCGCGCTGCGGGCGCTCGGCCAGCGCGAGGTGCACGCGGCGGTCCGCGATCTGCTCGAGCCCGATGTCGACCTCGACACGTTCGTGCTCGCGGGAGTGCGCGACCAGGCGGTCCGGTCGTCGCGCACCGATCGCCTGCGTTGCCTGGCTGGTTGGCCGTCGTCGGAGGGTGACGTTAGGCTCGAACGGTGAGCTGGACGTTCTTGACCAACCACGCCCATGTGCTGCTGTGCATCGCACGCGACCCGGAGACCCGCCTGCGTGACGTCGCAGTCGCGGTGGGGATCACCGAGCGCGCCGCCCAGCGCATCGTCGGCGAGCTCGAAGAGGCCGGCTACCTCGAGCGCCGCCGCGAGGGTCGGCGCAACGTCTACGAGCTGCGCGACGACCGGCCGCTGCGCCATCCCTTGGAGCAGGAGCACGTCGTCGGAGAGCTGCTCGGCGTGCTGAATCCGGTGGAGAGTCCGGACGGGGCGACCGGCTCGGCGTCCTCGGGGTAACCGTGGCCGACGAGCGTGCGGCCGGTCCCCGGCAGGGTCCAGCACGCGACCTATACTCGCGAGCACCTGCGATGGACGCGTCTGTGAAGCCGTCGGTCGTCGACCTCCACCGGGAGGACGAGGGCCTGGACGAGGAGGCGCCGCAGCTGCGGGTCACGCGACGCAACGTCCTGCTGTTCCTGGTCTTCGTCGCGTCCGCGGTGGCGTTCCTCTACTTCGTGCTGCCGCAGATCGCGGGGCTCGATGACACATGGGGCAAGATCGAGGAGGGGGGACCCGTGGTGGCTCGCGGCCGCGGCCGCGTTCACGGGGTTGTCCTTTCTCGGGTACGTCGTCCTGTTTCGCGGCGTCTTCCGTGACGCGCCCCGCATCGACATGCGGGCGAGCTACCAGATCACCATGGCCGGGCTCGCAGCGACGCGGCTGTTCGCCGCCCGGCGGCGCGGGTGGGCTGGTCCTCCAGGCGTGGGCGCTACGCGCGGCCGGGATGGCGCGGCGCCGGGTCGCAGACCAGACGCTGGTCTTCCTCATGCTCACGTACATCGTCTACATGAGCGCGCTCGTGATCTGCGGCTTCGGGCTGTGGTTCGGCGTGTTCCGCGGGCCGGACAGCTTTGCGCTCACCGTGGTCCCCGCGCTGTTCGGGCTGACCGTCATCGTGGTCGGGCTCCTGTGCTCGGCGATCCCGACCGATCTGCAGCGGCGCCTGGACGGGTATGCGCAGCGCAGCGGCCGCGTCGGCCGGATCGCGCAGCGGCTGGCCAACGGTCCCGCTGCGGTGTCCGCCGGCATCCGCGGCGCGTGGGTGCACGTCCGTCAGGGCGATCCGGCGCTGCTCGGGTCGATCGCGTACTGGGCGTTCAACATCATGGTGTTGTGGGCTGCGTTCCACGCGTTCGGCGGAGCGCCCCCCGGCGCGGTGCTCGTGCTCGGCTACTTCGTCGGGATGCTGGGCAACCTGCTGCCGCTGCCCGGCGGCATCGGCGGCGTCGACGGCGGCATGATCGGGGCGTTCGCCGCCTACGGCGTGGACATCGGCACCGCGACCGTCGCGGTGCTCGTCTACCGGGCGTTCGCGTTCTGGCTCCCCACGATTCCCGGCGCCATCGCATACTTCCAGTTGCGCCACACGGTGCAGCGCTGGCGCGACGAGCGCCGGCAGCAGCGCGCCGCTGAGCTGGCGGCTGCCACGGCCTGACCCCGACCCACTATACTTTGTGAAGTGACCTCCTCCACCGACCGCATCGAGAACGTCGTCATCGTCGGCAGCGGCCCCGCCGGATACACGGCCGCGCTGTACACGTCGCGCGCCAACCTGGAGCCGCTCGTGATCGAGGGGTTCATGTGGGGCGGGCTCCTGCAGCAGACCACGGACGTCGAGAACTATCCGGGCTTCCCGGCCGGGATCATGGGTCCCGAGCTCATGCAGCAGATGCGCGACCAGGCCGAGCGCTTCGGCACGCGCTTCATCACCGACGAGGCCACGAAGCTCGAGCTCGCCACCGAGGCCGGCGGGGTGCACAAGGTCTGGGTCGGCGACGAGGTCCACCTGGCGCGAACGGTCGTGCTCGCCATGGGCGCGGAGCACAAGAAGCTCGGCATCCCGGGCGAGGAGGAACTGGGCGGCCGCGGCGTCTCCTACTGCGCGACGTGCGACGCGGCGTTCTTCCGTGACCGCCGAACGGTCATCGTTGGCGGCGGCGACAGCGCGATGGAGGAGGCGATCTTCCTCGCGAAGTTCTCCTCCGAGGTCGTGATCGTCCACCGCCGGGCCGAGTTCCGCGCGTCGAAGATCATGCTCGACCGCGCCCGCGCGACCGAGAACATCACGTTCCTCACGCCGTACGCCGTCGACGAGTTCATCCCGGGAGAGGACGGAGCACTCGCCGTCGCGAAGCTGCGCAACACCGAGGGCGGCGAGGACACGCAGCTGGAGATCGACGGCGCGTTCATCGCCATCGGCCACGAGCCGCAGTCCACGATCGTGGAGGGGCAGATCGACCTCGACGAGGAGGGGTACGTCAAGGTCGACGGCCGGTCGACGCGCACGAACCGCCCGGGTGTCTTCGGCGCGGGCGACCTCGTCGACAACACGTACCGTCAGGCGATCACCGCCGCGGGCTCCGGCTGTCAGGCCGCGCTGGACGCCGAGTGGTACCTGCGCGACACGCCGAGCATCGAGACGCCGCCGAGCCTCGCCGAGGGCGATCTCGCCGAGCAGCAGTGGGGGCCGACCGAGTCGGCCGCTCCCGTGAACCTGCCGCACTGACGCCGGCCTGACGGCCATGCGGACGGGTACCCTGCCCGTCCGCTGACGGCGACGCCCACCCCATCTCGCCCTTCACGCCCGGCTGACGTCCTCGCGCGGGTCATCCCGCCGCTGGCGCTGGCAGCGCTCGCGCTGGGGGCGCTCGCGGGCACGCTCGCGTTCCGGACGTACCCGAACTACGACTCGCTCATGGCGCTCGTCTGGGGGCGCGACGTCCTCGACGGCACGCTGCCCGCGTTCGACGCGTACCGCGCGCCGACGCAGCATCCGCTGCTCGTGGCGCTCGGGATCCCGCTCTCGGCGTTGGGGGACACCGGCGAGCGGCTCATGGTGCTCTTCGGCGTCGCCGGGTACGTCGGCCTCGTCGCAGGGGTGTATCGCCTCGGCCGGGCGACCATCGGCGTCTGGGGCGGACTGCTCGCCGGCGCGCTCGTGGCGTCGCGGCTGAACCTCGCGTTGCTCGCTTCGATCGCGTTCCTCGACATCCCGTACTGCGCACTCGTGATCTGGGCAGCGGCGCTGGAGGTCGAACGGCCCCGGCGCGGCGGGCCGGTCTGGGTGCTGCTGGCGCTCGCGGGGCTCCTGCGCCCGGAGGCCTGGGCACTCGCGGGGCTCTACGCCGTCTGGGTCGGCTGGCCGCTGGACTGGCGCGGCCGGGCGCGCACCGTCGCCCTGGCGGCCGTCGCCCCGGTGCTATGGGCGCTCACCGACCTCATCGTGACCGGCAACCCGCTGTTCAGCCTCACCTACACGGACGGCTCGGCGGCCGACCTCCAGCGTGAACGGCCGCTCTCGAGCCTGCCGTGGCTCATGGTGCGGCTGCTCGCCGAGATCCTGAAGTGGCCGGTCCTCGCCGCGGCCGTCGCTGGCGTGGTGCTCGCCGTCGTGCTGCGCCGGCCGCGGTTCGTGGTGCCGGGGGTGCTGGTCGTCGTGACGTGCGCGGAGTACCTCGTCATCGCGTCGGGCGGACTGGCCGTGGTCTATCGCTATCTGCTCGTCGCGGCGCTCGCGCTCGCGGTGTTCGCCTCCTTTGCGCTGACGGGGTGGACCACCATTGCCCGCGGCCGGGCGCGCACCGTGTGGACGGTCCTCGCGGTGGGTGCGCTGGCCGTCGGCGCGGCGTACACCGTCACGCACACGAACCCGACGAAGATCCGCGTCGAGCTGCGCGAGCGCGACCGGATCCGGACGAACCTGCGCGCGGTCCTCACCGACCCGGCGGTGACCGCCGCCCGCCGGTGCGGGCCCCTGACGGTGCCGAACCACAAGCTCATCCCGGAGACCCGGTGGATCCTGGACCTCGCCGACGGCGGCGTGCGCGCGCGCTCGGATACCGACCTGGAGCCGCAGCGCTCCGGGGTCGCGATCATCATCGACCGCCGGGTCGAGCAGCGGCCGGCGCTGAACGTGTTCGAGGTCCCGCGCGACCGCGGGCTGCTCCTGCAGCTGCCGCCGCCCGGATTCCGGCCCGTCGCAGGGAATCGGGACTTTGCGGCGTGGGCGCGTTGCCCCGATGATCCCCCAGTGGTGCGGACCGGCCGTCCGGGGTAGGGTCACGCCCGGTGTGCGGCATCTGCGGCCTGCTCTCGCTCGACGGCGCGACGCCTCCTGATCCCGCGCAGCTGCGCGCGATGCGGGACGCGCTCGCGCATCGCGGCCCCGACGGCGAGGGCGAGCATCTCGCTGGTCCGGTGGCGCTCGGCGCACGCCGGCTGGCGCTCGTCGACGTCGAGCATGGCGATCAGCCGATCGCCAACGAGGACGGCGCGATCCAGGTCGTGCTCAACGGTGAGATCTACAACCACGGCGTGCTGCGCCGGGGGTTGCAGCGCGCCGGGCACCGCTTCGCGACGCGCTGCGACACGGAGGTGCTCGTTCACCTCTACGAGGAGCACGGACCGGCGATGGTGGAGCGCCTGCGCGGGATGTTCGCCTTCGCGCTGTGGGATGGTCGGGAGGGCCGCTTGCTGCTGGCTCGCGACCCGTTCGGCATCAAGCCGCTGCTGTACGCCGCGGACGGACGGCGCCTGGCGTTCGCGTCCGAGCTCAAGGCGCTGCTGCGGCTCGTCGACGTCCCGCGTGACCTCGACGAGGACGCGCTGGCGACGTACCTGTCGGTCAACGCGGTCCCCGCGCCGCGCACGATGCTGCGCGCGGTGCGCAAGCTGCCGGCCGGGCATCTGCTCGTGGCCGGGAACGGCACGCTGCGGATCGAGCGCTACGCCCACGGGCGGCCGCTGCCGGCGGAGGCGCTGCGCGACGGGGATGAGGCGGCACTCGCGGCCGAGCTGCGCGACCGCGTCCGGGACTCCGTGCGCGCCCACCTGCGGGCCGACGTGCCGGTCGGCGTGCTGCTCAGCGGCGGGGTCGACTCCGGCCTGCTCGCCGCAATCGCCGCGGAGGAAACGCCAGGCCGGCTGCCGACGTTCACCGTCGGGTTCGCCGAGCGGTCGTTCGACGAGACCGTTCCCGCGCGTGAGGTCGCCGAGCGGCTGGGCAGCGACCACCACGAGCTCGTCGTCGAGCCGGGGGACGCCGCGCTGCTCGCCGACGTGGCGCGCAGCATCGACGAGCCGCGCGGGGACGCGACGGCCCTGCCCTACTGGCTGGCGGCCCGGTACGCGGGAACCCGGGTGAAGGCGGTGCTGTCGGGGGAGGGCGGCGACGAGCTGTTCGCCGGGTACCAGACCTACACCGCCAGCCGGCTTGGGCCAGCCGCCGCGCGTGCCGCGGCGCTCGCGGCGCCGGTGGTGGCTCGGCTGCCCAGCTCGTCGCGCCGCCTGAGCCTCGATTTCCGCATCCGGCGGCTGGCGCTCGGTGCCGGGCTCGACGCGCTGGAACGTCACCACGCCTTCAAGGAGATCCTCTCGGCCGAGCAGCGGGCCGCCGTGGCGATGCCCGGCCGCCTGGGCGGCGCCGACCCGCTGGAGGTCCACCGCCGGCTGTTCGCCGAAGCCGGCGACGCCGAAGCGCTGGCGCGGCTCCAGCACGTCGACGCCGGCACCTTCCTCGCCGACGATCTGTTGGTGCAGGCCGATCGGGCCGGGATGGCGCATGGGGTGGAGGTGCGGGTGCCGTTCCTCGACCCGGTGGTGGCCGAGCTCGCGTGGGCGCTCCCGGACCGCCACAAGCTGAGGGGCGGGCAGACCAAGCGCCTGCTGCGCCTCGCCGCTGCGCCGCTGCTGCCCCGCGCGATCGTCGACGGCCCGAAGCGCGGGTTCGTGCCACCCGCCGCCGCCTGGCTGCGCGGAGAACTCGAGCCGGTCGCCCGCGACATTCTCGGCCCGGAGACCCTGCGCCGCCACGGCATCCTGCGCCCCGAGGCGGTGACGGCGCTGCTCGACCGCCACGCCGCGCGGCGCGAGGACCTCAGCCGGCCGATCTGGGCCCTCATGGCGCTCACTCTCTGGCGTGATGCGGTGCTGGGCGCCGCGTCCGGCGATCGCGACCCGACGCCGGTGAGCGGCGTACCCTCCGCGCCATGAGACGCGCGCTCACGGCGGGAACGCTCGTGCTGGCCCTGCTGCTGATGCTCGGCGCGGGCGCCGCCCACGCCCAGGACTCGGAGGCTCCCGTGGGGGGCCGAGCCGCATTGGCTCCCCGACGAGGAGTGGGTGAACCTGCTCTGGCTGCCCTACGAGGAGCAGCGGCTCTACCGCGTCCTGAAGATGTCGCGGGGCGAGATCTTCCGCTGGGTCCGCATCGACGCGACGCACACGCTCGCGCAGCTCGGGCGGCGGCGCGGCTATACCGCCGACCGGCTCGCGGCGGCGCTCGTGGCGCCGCGCGCCGGCAAGGTCTCGTCGCGCACGCTGCGGACGCTGCGGCGGGCCGCGCGCCGGACGGTCACCCAGGGGCATCTTGCGCAGCACTTCCTCTTCCACGCGCTGCATCAGACGGCCGTCCCGGAGCGCTCGCGGTGGATCTTCGGGGTCCGCACCAACGAGGACTGGTTCAACCTGCGCCGCGCCGAGCTCAGCCCACTGCAGATCGGCGAACTGCACGGCCGGACCCGCACGACGATGCGCCGCCGCGTCGAGCAGGCACTGCGCGACGCTGCCGCGAAGGGGGTGCGCCGGGGATACCTCACCGACGGGCAGCGCGACATCATGCTCGACCGACAGCTGCGCCAGGTCCCCCGCTGGCTCGGCCAGCGCCGGTACAACGGCCCGACCGGCGGCCGCAACCGGTTGAAACTCCCCCCGGGCGACACCGCGAAACACCCCACGGTCTCCGCCGACGGCTCGCGCGTCGTATGGGACGCCTACCGGTCGCGCATCTCCGACGCCGAACGCAAGGGCGAGATCCACGTCAGCGGCGCGGACGTCGGTGCGTCCCGGCGGTTCCCCGTGAGCCCCGCGGTGCGGCCCGGGTCGCGGCGCCCGCACTCGGCGTACAACGCCGAGCTGTCGGCCGACGGGCGGTTCGTCGCCTTCGAGACGGCGGCGTCGACGTTCCCGCTCGCCAAGCGCGTGGGGCAGATGTCAATCCTCGTGCGCGACCTGCGCAGCGGCGCCGTGCAGAAGATCAGCCACACCGCGCGGCCGAAGAACGCCCCGACGCGCACGGCGTTCAACCCCTCGATCTCCGACGACGGGCGCCTGGTCGCCTACGAGGCGACTGACAGCGGCACGAACGGCGGGCCGTCGCGCAACGGGCTCTGGGTGTTCGACCGCGATGCAGGGACGCAGCGGCTCATCGATGAGCACGGCGACCAGGGCGCCGCGTACCTGCCCGAGCTCACGGGCGACGGCACGGCGGTCGCGTACACCGCGGCGGGCTCGGCGCACGGCGGGCGCACGCTCGTCTACCTGCGCGGGCTGGCCGACGGGAACCGCACGCTGGTCTCCCGGGCGTCGGGGGACGACGGCACAGCGGCCGCGAGCGACGCCTATGAGCCGAGCGTCTCGCGCGACGGGACGGCTGTCGCGTTCACCAGCCGAGCGACAAACCTCGGCGGGGCGTCACGCCGGTCGAGCGTCTACGTGCGGGACCTGCGCGCGAACACCACGCGGTGGATCAGCCGCGGCGTGGCCGGGGACGCCGTCGAGCCTGCGATCTCCGCGGACGGGCGCTACGTCGCGTTCGTGGCGCGCGCCGGCTTCCGGGGCGGAACCATCCTCTCGCTGCGCTCGAACGTCTGGCTTCACGACCGGGTGACGGGCCGCACGACGCTGGTCAGCCGCGCGTCGGGTGATCGCGGGGCGGCGGGCAACGGGTACGCGTCCGAGCCCGACGTCTCGGAGGATGGTTCGCTTGTGGCGTTCGCGTCGACGAGCGGCAACCTCGTACGCGGCAAGGCGCGCGGGCTGACCGGCGTGTTCGTGCGGGACGTCCCGGGGGCGACCACCAGGCTGCTCAGCGACCACCGTGCCGGCGGGCGCGCGGCGACGGACGCGTCAGCGCGCGAGCCGGGGTCGAGTTGGGCGCTCTGCCCGCTCGGACCGCTGACGCACGGCGCGGCGTAAAGCGAAGGTCAGCTCACGCCGCTGCGAGGACCGCACGCGGCGAGATCGTCCACGAGCTGGCGCGCGAGCTCCGATGTCCAGCGGCCCGCTTCGACCAGGCGCTCGAGGAGGTCCTCGACCTCGGCCAGGCGGTCGTAGCCGTCCTCATCGAAGAGCAGCGCGTCGGCGGCGGCGCGGATGAGCTCCTGCTCGTCGGCCTGCAGCTTGGCCGGCCCGAGGTCCTCGAGCGTCTTGAGGACGCGGCCGTAGGCGTTGGATCGCGCTTCGTTCATCTCGGTTCAGAGTACGACGCTCGGCGGTCACCGGCGCAGATCGCCGGATTCAGGCGCGAACGGGGCGCTTGGGCGAGCGCGAGCGGGAGGCGACGTTGTCGGGTTCGACGGCGCCGACCTGCTGGAGGAGCTCCTCGAGCGACGCTTCGATCCCGACGGCGATCTCGGTGATGTCGGGGAGCGCGTCGTAGTCCGCGAGCAGACCGAAGTGCACGCTGCCCGCGTACGACATGACGGACACGGTCAGCGGCCGGCCCTCGTCGAGGAACCCGACGGGCGCGATGGTCTCCAACCGCCGTCCAAGCACGAAGCGGGCCGACTGGGGGCCCGGGATGTTGGTGATCGCCAGGCTGTACGAGTCCGGCGGCGCGCCCAGGCGCGACGCCTGCGCGAGGATGGTCGGCGGCGCGAAGTTGTCCATGCCGGCGATGAGATCGGCGTCGAGCGCGCCGGCGGAACGCTTGACGCCGCGCATCGCGTCGCGGATGAGCCGCACGCGGGCGGCCGCGTCGCCGAGGTCGACGGGCAGCGGGGCGACCACCTGGGTGAGCTGGCTCGCGAACCCCTCATGCTCGGTGCCGACGCGGATGGAGACCGGGACGGCGGCGTAGAGCTCGACCCCCGCGGTGCGTGCGCCCCGCTGGTGCAGCCAGTGGCGCAGGCCGCCTGCGACCGTCGCGAGCACGACGTCGTTGACCGTGGCGTCGAGCGCGTCCTTGATGACGCGGAACTCGGAGAGACGCGCCGGGATGGTGACGAAACGGCGGTGCGGCCCGATCGGCTCGTCGAGCGGCGCCGCGGCGGCCGGGCGCACGCTGGACAGCAGTGACCCGGCGGTCTGCAGGACACCGGTCGCGAGGCGGGCCGGGTCCGAGAGCGCGGTGAGGGTCTGCCTGGGCAGCTCGGCCGCCTCGCGGGCACGGTCCTCGAGTGCCGCGGCGGCGAGCTGCGCGGTGGTCGGCAGCGGCCGGGGCTGCCAGGCGTCGTGGGCTGGAACCCGCCCCCGGGCGGGCGCGCCCGACTCGGCGTCGAGATCGAACATCACCGTGAGCAGGTCGATCCCGTCGGCGCCGTCCACGAGCGCGAGGTGCGTCTTGGAGATGAGCGCCCACCGGTCGCGGCCGCCGTCGTCGGCGCGCAGGCCCTCGACGACGTACAGCTCCCACAGCGGCTTGGTCCGGTCCAGCGACTGGCTGAAGAGCCGTGCGACCATCCGCTGGAGCTTGGCGCCGTCACCCGGCGCCGGCAGCGCCGCGTGGCGGACGTGGTAGTCGAGGTTGAAGTTCGGGTCGTCGACCCACCGCGGCATACCGAGACCCGCGGGCGGGAACGCCGGCCGCTGGCGGTACCGGGGCACGACGCGCAGGCGCTGGCGGATGTGCTCGCGCAGCGCGCCGATCTCGGGCGCGGGGCCCTCGAACGTCGCGACGCTGCCGATGAGCATGTGCACGCACGCGTCCTCGCGGGCGAGCAGGCGCGCGTCCTGAGCGGTCAGTGGATCCAGGTGCTCTTGGGCCATCAGCGCGGGTAGCATAGGCGCGTGAGCCCCTCCGCGTCCAAAGCCATCCTCATCACGGGCTGTTCGACCGGCATCGGGAGGGCCACCGCGCAGCGATTGGCCCGCGCCGGCAGGACCGTCTACGCGACCGCGCGGAGCGTTGACGCGATCGCCGATCTCGAGCGCGACGGCTGCAAGCTGCTGGCCCTCGACGTCTGCGACGAGGCGTCCATGACGGCTGCCGTGCGCGCGATCGAGTCGGCGGAGGGCGCGGTCGGCGCCCTCGTCAACAACGCGGGGTACTCGCAGTCCGGGCCGATCGAGGACGTGCCGATCGACCTGGTCCGCAAGCAGTTCGAGACGAACGTCTTCGGCCTCGTGCGGCTCACGCAGCTCGTGCTGCCCGGCATGCGCGCCCAGCGCGACGGGCGCATCGTGAACATCTCCTCGATGGGGGCGAACTTCACGTTCCCCGGCGGCGGCTACTACCACGCGACGAAGTACGCGCTCGAGGCGATCAGCGACGCGCTGCGCTTCGAGGTCGCGGGCTTCGGGGTGAAGGTCGTCGTCATCCAGCCCGGGCTCATCAAGACGAACTTCGGCGAGCGTGCGGTCGCCGAACTGCCCGAGGCGCAGGGCGACGGGCCGTACGCCGGCTTCACGGAGAAGGTCGCCCAGGCCACGCGCGACGTCTACGAGGAGGGCGCGATGGCGAAGCTCGGCTCGGGGCCCGACAGCGTGGCGAAGGTCATCGAGAAGGCGATCGACGCCGACAAGCCGAAGGCGCGCTACCGCGTCACGCCGTCGGCGCACGCGATGATCGCGCTGCGGGCCGTCACGCCGGACCGCGGGTGGGACGCGATCATGCGCGGGCAGTTCCCGCAGCCCGGGAAGTCCTAGGGCCCCGTCGCGATCGCCGCGCGGACCTCGCCGAGGTCCGGCGACTTGCCGAAGGCGCGGAGAATCCACGTCGCCCCGGCGTCGGCCCAGGGTGTGACGTCTTCGTCGGTCGCGAGTTCGATGACGAGATCGAACGGCGGCGATGCCGGCATCTGCGCGGCGATCTCGCGCAGGTCGCTCGGATCGGTCATGTCGATGGGGAAGAAGCCGTCCCACTGCGCCGCGCGCCGCATCGGCGCTTTGGCCGGGTAGCGGCCCGCCACCCAGATCGGGATGCGCGGCTGCTGCACGGGCGGCGGGGCGAACTCCCCGCCCCAGTAGGCGGTGAGCTGCTCCAGCCCGGCGTCGAGCAGCTTCGCGCGCTCCTTGGCGTCGGCGACCTCGCCGGGGAAGTCGAGCTCACCGTGGTTGTCGCTGCCCAAGCCGACGCCGAGGGTCAGGCGGCCGCCGCTCAGTCGATCGAGTGTGACGGTCTCCCGCGCCAGCTTGTGGATGCGCCGCCGCGAGAGCGGCGTGACGAGCGGCCCGATCCGGATGCGCTCGGTCGCGACGGCCATGGCGCTGAGCACGATCCACGGGTCTGAGACCTCGCCGCGGTCGGACGAGTAGCGCACGTGGTCCCAGACGAAGAAGCCGTCCCAGCCTGCCGCTTCGGCGTCGGTGGCGAGCTCTGCGACGAGGCGCGGGTCCGAGACGTCGTCGAACGGGGCGAGGAAGAGGCCGCGGCGGGGGGGTGTGAGCATCGTGGTTCGTCACGCGACGCGCAATGCTCACACCCCGGCTCGGGTGCCGCGCCGGTACGGCGTCAGCCGAGCAGCACGCCCTCGATCCCCAGGAGCAGCTCTTTGCGCGAGAGCCCGCCCGTGTAGCCGCCCAGCCCGCCCCCGGTCGCCAGGACCCGGTGGCACGGCACGATGATCGGGATCGGGTTGGAGCCCAGCGCGTTGCCGGTCGGTCGGGCGCCCCTCGGTGACCCCGCGGCCGCCGCGATCTGCGCGTACGTGCTCGTCTGGCCGAACGGGATCGCCGCCGTGGCCTGCAGCACGCGGCGCGCGAACGGGGTCGTGAGCGTCCAGTCGATCGGGACATCGAACGCGTGGCGCGTTCCGGCGAAGTACTCGTCGAGCTCGCGGCGCGTGTCGTCCAGCCGGGCGGGCGCCTCGACGATGCGCGGGGACAGGCGCACGGCGAGACTCTCGAGCACTCGGTCGAGCCCGCCGTTGAAGTCCTCGTAGGCGAGCCGCACGAGGCCGGTCGGGGTGCGGGCGGCGACGACCCGACCGGCGGGGGTGTCGACGACGGCGTAGGCGACGTCGGCGTCGCCGGAGTCGGCCGCACGCGCGGCGAACCGCGCGGCGAGGGCGGTGGCGTCGACGGCGGGGGGCTGCAGCTCGGTCATGCCGTCACCTCCTCGCGCAGGCGGGCCAGCCCGTCTGCGGCGGCGCGGCGCGACGCGGCCTCACTGCACGCGAGCACCGCGGCGATCTCGGCGTGGGTGAGGTCCGCGGCGTAGCGCAGGGTGAGCACGGCGCGCTGGCGGTCGGGCAGGGCGCGCACGCGCGCCCAGTGGCCTTCGGACGCGTCCAGGGCCGCGGTGTCGGCCGGCGCCGCGCGGTCCTCGACGCTCTCCACCGGGACGGCACGGCGCGCCCGACCGCGATGGACGTCAATGGCCTTGCGGTGGGCGATGGTGAACAGCCACGCGCGGACATCGGAATCAGGGCGGAGCTTCGGGTAGGCGCGGAGCGCGGAGATGAACGTCTCCTGGAAGGCATCGTCGGCGTCGTGGCGGCCGAGGCCGGCCACGAGGAATCGCAGCACGTCCTCGGCGTGCCGGTCCAGTACCCGTTGAAACGGCTCGCGGGTCATCGGTCACGGATACAACGCGATGCGGCGGCCGAATGTGAGGTCATCCCTCGTGCTCGAGGAACCCGGCGCCCGTCATCGTGCCGAGGCGGCCCTCGTCGACGAGAGCGCGCAGCCGCGGCGCGGCGCGATACCGGTCCTCGCGGTAGTGGTCGTGGAGGCCGTCGAGGATGAGCAGGACGTGGTCGAGGCCGATGAGGTCGCCCCAGCCGAGCGGGCCGCGAGGGTGGTTGAGGCCGAGCACCATGCCGTCGTCGATGTCCGCCGCCGCGGCGACGCCCTCGCCGAGCGCGAACGCCGCCTCGTTGACGAGCTGCGCGACGATCCTGCCGAGCACGAGCCCGGGCGCGTCGCCCACCCAGGCGGTGTGCAGGTGCAGCGACGCGAAGAACGCCTCCGCCGCTGCGGCGGTGCTGTCAGCGGTGGTCTCGGTGCGGGTCAGTTCCACGAGCCCGCCGGGACCCAGTGGCGGCAGCGCATGGAAGCCCGCCGCGCCACCGGCGGGGTCGAGCGCGTGCAGCGGGCCTTCGGCGCACAGGAGCACGCGATGCCCGCCCTGGATCGGCGCCTCGTCGGGCCCGGCGCCCGCGTCGATGGCGATCGCCGGAGCCGCGGGGGCGACGTCGGCAGGCGAGACGACCTCCCAGCCGGCGGCCGCTGCGAGGCCGCGGAGTTCGGCGGCGAGCATGGTGTCGCCCGCGATCTGCGCGACCCCGCGGTGGTGCACCGGAGTGGGAAGCGGCGGGGGCGTGTCGTCCGGGCGGTGGGGGCGGCCGCCGTCGTACCGGTACCACCCTTCGCCGGTCTTGCGGCCGAGCAGTCCGGCGGCGACCATCCGTGCGGCGAGCGGGGACGGCCGCCACCGCGGCTCGCCGTAGCTCAGCGTGTGAAACGACTCCGCGACGGCCAGGTTGACGTCGACCCCGACGAGGTCCATGAGCTCGAACGGGCCCATGCGAAATCCTCCGCCGAGCCGGCAGATCCGGTCGACGAGGGCGGGGTCTGCGAGGCGTTCGCTGACGACGCGCAGCGCCTCGCCGCCGAACGGGCGGTTGCAGCGGTTGACGACGAACCCGGGCGTGTCCGTCGCGTCGATCACGCGCTTGCCCATCGCCGCGCCGGTGGCCCGCGCGAGCGCCAACGCGCCGGGGAGGTGCGCTGCCCGGCGATGACCTCGACGAGCCGCATCATGGGGGCGGGGTTGAAGAAGTGCATGCCGACGACCCGTTCGGGGGCCGGGCAGCCTGCGGCGATCGCCGTGATCGGGATCGAGGACGTGTTGCTCGCCAGCACGGCGGGGGTGACCTCGGCCAGCCGGGCCATGAGCTCGTGCTTGACGTCGAGCCGCTCGGGCGCGGCCTCGATGACGAGATCGCAGGCGGCGAGGTCCTTGATGACGGGCGCGGCACGCAGCCGCGCGCGGGCGGCACCCGCCTCGTCGGCGCTCCAGCGGCCCCGCCCGACGCCGCGTTCCAGCGCGTCTGCGATGCGCTGCATCGCCGCGTCGGTGGCGCCGTCGACGGGGTCGAACAGCAGCGTGTCAGCTCCGGCGGCCTGGGCGGCGAGCTGCGCGATCCCGGCCCCCATCGTCCCGGCGCCGACCACGCCGATGACCTTGGCTGCGGTCGCTGCGGTCACGCTGGTGCGGGCACGTCCGGGATCAACGCGTTGATGCCCGTGAGCGCCCTCCCGATGATGAGCTTCTGGATCTGGCTCGTGCCTTCGTACAGCGTCGTCACGCGCACGTCGCGGAAGTGGCGTTCGACGACATGGTCGTCGGCGTACCCGGCGCCGCCGTGGACCTGAATCGCCTGGTGCGCCGACTCGACCGCAGACTCGGTGGCGTAGAGCTTCGCGATCGAGGTTTCGAGGGTGCTCGGGCGCCCGGCGTCCTTCAGCGCGCCCGCCCGCCACACGAGCAGCCGCGACGCGTCGGTGCGGACCTTGATCTCCGCGAGCATGGCCTGCACGAGCTGGAACGCCGCGATCGGCCGGTCGAACTGCTCGCGCTCCTGGGCGTACTTCACCGACTCCTCCAGGCATGCCTGCCCGATCCCGACGCAGCCCGCCGCGACGCTGTAGCGCCCGGAGTCCAGCGCGCTCATCGCGATCTTGAAGCCCTGTCCGATCTCGCCGAGCACGTCGTCGTCGGAGACCTCGACGTCCTGCAGCGCGATCGAGGCGGTGTCGGAGGCGTGCAGGCCCATCTTGCCCTCGATCTCCGAAGGGATGAATCCGGCCTGCTCGCAGTCGACGAGGAACGCGCCGATGCCGCGGTGGCCGAGATCGGGGTCTGTCTGCGCGAACACGAGGGCCACCTTGCTGTGGTTGCCCAGGCTGATCCACATCTTCGCGCCGTTGATCACCCAGCCCGTGTCCGTCTTCACCGCGCGGGTCTTCTGGTTCGCCGCGTCTGACCCGGTGTCGGGCTCGGTCAGGCCGAAGCAGCCGAGCCACGCACCGCTGCAGAGCTTCGGCAGGTACTGCTGCTTCTGCTCCTCGGTACCCCAGCGCAGGATCGAGCTGCACACGAGCGACGTCTGCACGCTGATGACGGTGCGCATCGCCGAACAGCCGCGGCCGATCTCTTCGACGATCAGTCCGTACGTCAGGTAGTCGAGGCCGGCGCCGCCGTACTCGCGGGGGACGATCGCGCCGAGGTACCCCTGTCCCGCGATGCTGCGGACCAGGTCGACGTCGAAGTAGTGGCGCCGCGCGTTCTCCCGGGCCCGCGGCACGATCTCGCGATCGGTGAAGGCTCGTGCCGTCTCCCGGACCAGTTCCTGTTCCGCCGTCAGGTCGAAGTCCATGTCCAGACGCTACCGCGCGGTCGGAGCCGTGTGGCACAGTGCCCACCGTGGACGAGGCGGAACTCAAGGCGCTGGGGCGCGAGCAGCTCGGCCGGCAGGTCGCGCTGGTCGGCTCGGAGCTCAAGCACCTCGCGCGCGCGCTCGAACCGGGAGAGGAGCCGCGGCGGTTCGCGATGGGCATGCGCGGGCGCCGCGGGCTGCTCGTGCTGCTGACCGACCGGCGGTTGCTGCTGGGGCGCGGGTGGTCCCCGATCCCCGGCCGTGACCGGGTGGAGGCCTGGCCGCTCGACAACCTGACCGGGGTGACGCGCCACATGCTGTCGCTGCGCGCGCAGTTCGGCGACCGCGGACTGCTGTCGCTCGGGCTCGCGCCCGAGGGGCCCGCGCTGGCGCTGACCGACGCGCTGCGCACTGACCTCGGTCTGCCGGACGCCGGGCCCGTCCGGGCGGATCTGCTCACGCTGGCACAGCGCAAGCTCGGCCCGAAGGTGGCCAGCGACATGCGGGCCGACATCGCGCTGCTCGCCGACGGCCTGGCGCCCGAGGAGGACGTGCAGCGCCTGGCGTTCGCCGGGGACGAGCGCGGCCCGCTGCTCGCCGCGCTGACGCCCGAGCGCCTGCTGCTCGTGCACGCCGCCGCTGCGTGGCGCCAAGGACCGGTGGCTGACATGGCCGCGCGAGGGGCTGCGTGCGGTCAGCCGCGAGGGCACGGTGTTGGCCCTCGACGCGGCGGGCGAGCGCATCCTCATCGCCTTCGTGGCCGCCGAGCGCTGCGACGAGTTCGAGGCGGTGCTGCGGTGAGCCGTCGCACCCCGCAGGAGCAGGCTGCCGCTGCACGCGCGGCGGGACACGTCGCCTACCAGCACTGCGAGCGCTGCGGCGCCCGTGCGGTCTACCTGCGCGTGCTGTGCCCGGTCTGCGGATCCACGGATCTCACGATGCACCACAGCGCCGGCCGCGGGACGGTCTACAGCACGACGACGCTGCGCACGCGTGAGGGCGCGCGCGACGTGTCGCTCATCGACCTCGACGAGGGCGTCCGCGTCATGGGCACCGTGGTGGGCGTCGCGCCCGAGAACGTGACGATCGGCGCCGCGGTGCAGGGCGTGCTGGACCCCGACAGCGGCGACGAGCCGCGCGTGATCTTCACGCTGGATGGCGATGGCTGACGCGCTGCGAGCCGCGGTGGCGATCGCCGGTGTGGGGGGAGGCCGGGATCGGCGAGGCCCCGCCCGGGTCCACGCCGCTGGACCTGATCGGCGAGGCGGTGGCCGGCGCACTCACCGACGCGGGCCTGCGGATGTCCGACGTCGACGGCCTCTTCACCGCGTCGGCCTACTACGGCATGCCGAACCTCAACGTCGGCGAGTACCTCGGCGTGCGCCCGCGGTTCTCCGACAGCTCCAATCTCGGCGGCGCCTCGTTCCTCAGTCACGTCGGCCACGCGGCCGCCGCGATCACGGCGGGTCTCTGCGATGTCGCGCTCGTCGTCTACGGCTCGACCCAGCGCAGTGACGGCGGGCGGCTGAAGAGCGTCGCCGAGGACTTCCCCGACGAGCAGCTGTATGCGCCGCGCTACCCGATCACGCAGTACGCGCTCGCCGCGGCGCGCCACATGCACGAGTACGGCACGACGCGCGAGCAGCTGGCGGAGGTCGCGGTCGCCGCGCGCGCGTGGGCGCGCCTGAACCCGGCGGCGTTCGCGCGCGACGAGTTGACGGTCGAGGACGTGCTCGGCTCCCGCATGCTGTGCGACCCGTTGACGGTGCGCGACTGCTGTCTGGTCACCGACGGCTCGGGTGCGCTCGTCGTCGTCTCGGCCGAGCGGGCCCGGGCGCTGCGCCGGCCGCCGGCGTTCGTCCTGGGCTTCGGCGAGGCGCACTGGCACCGCAACATCAGCCAGATGCCGGATCTGACGACGACGGCCGCGACGGACTCCGGCGCGCGGGCGTTCGCGATGGCCGGCCTGCGGCCTGGCGACGTCGACGTGCTCGAGCTCTACGACGCGTTCACGATCAACCCGATCGTCTTCCTGGAGGACCTCGGGTTCTGCGCGAAGGGCGAGGGCGGGCCGTTCGTCGCCGGCGGCCGGATCGCGCCCGGCGGCGACCTGCCGGTGAATACGAACGGCGGCGGGCTCTCCTACTGCCACCCGGGCATGTACGGGATCTTCACCCTCATCGAGGCGACCCGCCAGCTGCGCGGCGAGGCGGGGGGACCGGCAGGTGCCCGGCGCGCAGGTCGCGCTCGCGCACGGCAACGGCGCAGTCCTCAGCGCGCAGTCCACGGTGATCCTGGGCACCGCCGACGCGGCGTAGACTCGCCCAGGCCGTGGAAGTCGCCACCGTCATGCTCGTGCTGATCGTCCTGTTCTTCGTCGGCATCGTGCTGCTCGGCTTCTTCCACCCGAAGTCGGGGGCGGAGGTGCTGCGCTGGCAGGCGACGCGCGGGCCGGAGCAGGAGGAGATCGACGAGCTCGAGGATCTCGCTCAGCTGCTGGAGGCGACGAACGCCAAGCGCCGTGCGCGCGGAGAGCCGGAGCGCACGGTCGAAGACCTCGAGAACGAGCTGCGCGGAGGCTGACGCACCGATGAGAATCCTGATGGTCGGCGGCGGATGCCGCGGGCTGGACCTGACGCGCGACCTGGCGGCCGAGGGGCACGCCGTGCGCGTCGTCACGCGCGCCGAGGGCCGCCGTGCGGAGATCGAGGCGGCGGGCGGGCAGCCGTGGATCGGCGACCCGGACCGGATCGGGACGCTGCGCTACGCGCTGGACAACGTGACGCTGCTGCTGTGGCTGCTGGGCACCGCGTCGGGGCCGGACGACAAGGTCGCCGCGCTGCACGGCAGCCGCCTGAACATGATGCTCGAGCGCACGACCGACTCCACGGTGCGCGGCGTCGTCTACGAGGCCGCCGGGACGCTGCCACCCGCGGTCTTCGACGGCGGTCTGGCCGAGATGCGGCATGCGAACCTCACGAACGAGATCCCGTACGCGGTGCTGACCGCTGATCCCGCCGACCGCGACGCGTGGCTCGTCGCCGCGCACACCGCGATCGAAGGCCTCCTCGCCCCGCGTTAGTCCAGGAGGTGGCCGACCCGCTCGAGCAGGTCGGCGAGCATGCGTGCGGTGGCGCCCCAGATGACATCGTCGCTGCCGGCGATCCCGTAGATGTCGGTGGTGAACGGCACCCCGCGCCGGATGAGCCGCTTGCGGCCATGGGCGTCGCGGAGCCCCCGCAACGGCAGTTCGAGCACGCTGTGGACCTCGTCGGGGGACGGCACCCAGCCGTGCCCGGACTCGATGAGCCCGACGAACGGGTAGACGGCGTAGCTCGTGACGAACGTGCCGACGGGGTTCAGGGCGCCGAGGACGTCGACCGCGGCCGGAGGGAGGCCGATCTCCTCTTCGGCCTCGCGCAGCGCGGTCTGGCGCAGGTCCTCGTCGGGGTCCTGTCGGCCGCCGGGAAACGAGATCTCGCCGGCGTGGCGGCGCATGTCCTCTCGCCGCTTCGTGAAGACCGCGTGCAGTTCGCCGTCGGCGACGTACAACGGGACGAGCACGGCGGCGTCGGTGCGACCGTGCACGTCCATCTCCGCCGCGGCGGCGGGATCCAGCAGGACGCCCCGCAGAGCGCCGGCGAGCTCAGCGCGCGAGCTGGGCCCGCTCGACGCGCTCGTGGAACATCACCTCGCCGTCGAGCGTGCGATGGATGGGGCACTTCGCCGCAATGACGCGCAGGCGCTCGACGCGCTCGTCGTCCATCGTCTCGGGCATCCGCAGCACCAGCTCGAACTTCGTCGGGCAGCCCCGCTCGGCGGGGGAGTACTCGCAGTCGACCTCGACGCCCGCAAGGTCCCAGCCCTTGCGCTGGGCGTACATCTGCATCGTGATCGCGGTGCATGACGCGAGGCTGGCGGCGAGCAGCTCCTGCGGGCTCGGGCCCGTGTCGCTGCCGCCGACATCCTCCGGCTCATCCACCGTCAGCTGGTGCTGGCGCACTCTCACGGTGTGGCGAAAGCCAGACTGACACGAGGACGTGGCGCGCATAGCGGGAATTCTATCTCCCTGACGCTGCGTCAGGGGCCGCCGGGGTCAGCTGCGGGCGCCGAAGTTGTTGACGTACGTCGCGGCGCCGCTGGCGGCCGTGACGCCGCGGACGGGCGCGCCGTCCGTGATGCCGATCCCGATGTCGCGGAAGCGGCCGTTGAGGATGTTGCGCCGGTGGCCCGGGCTCTTCATCCAGGCCCTCACGATCTTCGCGGGGGTCTCGGCGCCGCCGGAGCCCCAGGCGAGGTTTTCGCCGACGATCCAGCTGCGCCCGCTGCGCAGGTAGTCGCTCCCGCGCTTGATGCGGTCGAGCATCGTCGAGCCGCCGGGGCTGACGTGGTCGAAGAAGTTCGCGCTGTCCATCTGCTCGGCGTAGTCCTGCGCCGTGTCGCGAAGACCGGGGTGTTCGCGCAGCGCCTTCAGGCCGCGGGTCGTGCGCTCGTGGTTGACGAGGCACAGCGTCGTCACGCGGGCGTCTTCGACAGCCATCGTGCCGGGGCTGTCGTCCTGGCCGGGGCAGTCGGCCGCGAGGCCGGCCGCGGGGGCGGTGAGGCCGACAGCGAGTGCGACGGCGAAGGCGGTGGCGGTGCTCGTGAGGCGCAGCATCCCCCACCAGATCGGCGCTGCTCGACCATGCAGCACGGAACTTGAGGTTCAAACCCGACGTTTGTCTACTTTCCCTTCAGATTCCGTGGGACATCGGTCCATTTTCGGCGTAACCGGTCCGGAAACTTGCTAGCCGCGGCCCGGTTTCGGCGGGTCCGTATCCTTCGGGGGGCACGTTTCGGCGGGGCGTAGCTCAGCCTGGCAGAGCGCCGCGTTTGGGACGCGGAGGTCGCCGGTTCAAGTCCGGCCGCCCCGATTTGGCCTGGAACGTGCGAAGGACGTCAGGACCCGCGCAGCGGTGCGAGGGAACCGCCGAGACATATCGGTGGGCTACTGCTGTCGCGTTGTATGGAAAGCGGCACCGAGAGCAGCCCGCCGGTATGCGGCAGAGGGCCGGCTCAGCGGTGTGGGTTTCGCTGGTAGGGAGCCTGTGCCGGACGTGCGGGGTCGCCGGCTTCCATCTGAGTAGCGACACGGTCCCGCCAGGCGGTCAGGAGTCCGCGGAAATCCTCGGCCGTCATGCTTTCTTCCTCGAACGCCTCGTAGTCCGACAGTGCTCGCACGCCTGTCGCCGTTCGTTCGATTCGGGTCGCGTTTCCGCTGGTGATCTCCTCACCGGGGTTACGCGTGAGCCCTTCCAGCGCGTGGTCGATCCAGTACGTCGAGGCTGCGGGTGGCTGGCCACGTGGCGCCAGCGCCGAGATCCCGTCGTTGAGAGCGTCGGTGAAGCCGGGCCAGTCGGGACCAAGGTCAATCCAGATAAGGCCGCTGTGCTCCGTAAAGCTCGGCTGTGGCATTCCATCAGGATGCCGCTTCAAGCGGCACAATACCGATGCTCGCTTCCGCTGCGGACGAGCAGCGGGACGAGGGGACCGGGCGAGCCCAGCCTCACGTCCGCGCGGATTTCCGACGGCACCGACTCAAGGGCCCGGCCCGTGCAGCGCGCTACCGCTTGACAGCCCTCGCGCACTACGACCCATCGGAACCGCCCCGAAGCGCGCGAGACCCATCCGTGGTCCGCCAGCACTGCAGCGACCGATGGCCAGTGCCAGTCCTGCTCGGCGCATTGCATGACGTGAACCCGCCGTGCGCTTCCGCGGAAGCGCTGCTCTGGACACTGCGCCCAATACGCCGCTTCCGCGGAAGCGCATTAGGTCCCGACGCTCGCTTCGGACGACAGCCACCAGCGGTCTGGTGTCAGCTTTGGCGCGTGAGCCAGACAGGGCCTTTCCGCGTTGCGCAGTACTGCGACCACACCGCTTCCCCGTCCTGGCTCAAGGCGAGCCTCACGACACCGTCCGCGTTCCCGACCTCAGAATGCCATCGAAGTGGGTCACGCAGGAGCGCGAGGGCCCGCGCTCGACGAGCCCGGCGGCCCTCCTTCACGAAGCTCGGGTCGCACCAGACTTCCACGAGCCCTGACTCGACCAGATCAGCGACCGCTGTGATCGAGTCGGGAAGCCGCCCGGCAGCGATACCCGCCGACCCGACGAGCTCGTAGAGAAAGTGATCGTCCTCCGAGAGCAGTTCGAAGATCTCGCGCTTTAGGACAACGGCAGCGTCGTCGGAGTCCATGTCCACGGGTATCGGACGCGCCGTCTCGACGCTCAACTACCGCTTCGGGGAGCAGCGAACCGGCCGCCCGATGAGACGCCGTCGTCCCCGGGGCCGCCGTCACGCTGCGGCGGGCTCGGGCACGGCGGCCTCCACCCGGCCGAGCCCGGAGAGCGCGATGCCGCTGACCACCGACGCGCCGAGGATGAATCCGTACGCGGCCTGGAAGTCGTCGGCGCTCTGGGGGGTTCCCAGCAGGGCCACGACGATCGCGACGCCCACGGCGACGCCGAGCTGACGCCCCATCGAGACCACGGCCGTGCCGGTGGCGAAGCGCTCCGGCGGGAGCACGACGGCCGCGGCGGCGGTGACGGTCGGGATCACGAGACCGACGCCCGCCCCGCCGATGACCATCGCGGGCAGGAACGTGCCGGCGTAGTCGGGCACGTCGCTCAGCCGCGTGAGCCACAGCAGCCCTCCGAGGGCGAACAGCGCGGTGCCGAGCGCTCCGACGCGCGCCATGCCGATGCGCTGCGCCAGCCGGGCACCGGGGATGCTGAACATCGCGGCGGCCGCCGGGCCGGGGGCGATCTCCAACCCTGCCTGCAGGACGTCGCGGTCCCACGGGCCGGTGAGGAACAGCACGCTCGTGAGCAGCATGGCGCCGAAGGCGGAGAAGAACAGCGCCGCGGGAGATCACCGCGACGCGGAACGGGCGGATGCGCAGGAGGTCGGGGTCGACGACGGGCGCGGGGTGGTACAGGCACCGCCGCGCGACGATCGCCAGCAGTGCGGCGGCGAGCAGCCACGCCGCGAGGACGCGCGGGTCGCCCCAGCCCCACTCGGGCCCCTGGACGACGCCGCCGACCAGCGCGGCGACTCCCGCGGCGAGCAGCACGGCGCCCAGCGCGTCGGGCCGCGCGGCGTCGGGCTCGCGCGCTTCGCGCAGCACCCGGGCGCCGACGGCCAGGGCAAGGAGACCGACCGGCACGTTGACGAGGAAGACCCAGCGCCAGTCGGCCTGGACGAGCAGCCCGCCAACCGGCGGCCCGGCCGCAGCGGCGACGGCGCTCACGGCGGCCCAGCCGGCGACGGCGACGGACCGCTGCTGCGGCGGGAACTCGGGGAGCAGGAGCGCCAGCGAGGTGGGGAGCAGGAGCGCGGCGCCGACGGCCTGGACGACGCGCGTGGCGACGAGCGCTTCGACCGATCCTGCGGCGGCGCACGCCGCGCTCGCGGCGGTGAAGAGCGCGAGACCCAGGAGGAACACGCGCTTGCGGCCGTACGCGTCGGCCCACCGGCCTGCGGGGACGAGCAGCGCGGCGAAGACGATGGTGTACGCGTTGAGCACCCAGCTGAGCCCGCCGAGGCCCGTGCTCGAGAACTCCGCTTCCAGCGCCGGGAAGGCGATGTTCACGATGAAGAGGTCGAGGCCTGCCATGAACGCGCCGAGGCAGACGACGGCGACGGTGAGTCGGGTACGTTGCGTCATGATACGCACGCTAGCCGACTAGGTTGCGTGATGCAACTCTAAGCGGCGCGAACCTCGAAGTCGGTCAGCGCGAGCGGCCCGAACGATGTGATCAGCGCGACGTCGACTGCGTCCCGTCCGCGGCCGACGACGACTCGTCCGGTCCGCGGCTGGTTGTTGCGCGCGTCGAACGTGTGCCAGCGCCCGTCAAGCCAGACCTCGAACCACGCGGCGAAGTCCATCGGCTCGGGCGGCGGCGCGACGCCGATGTTCGGGATGTAGCCGAAGACGTAGCGCGCCGGGATGTTCAGCGCGCGGCAGAAGGTGATCGCCAGGTGGGCGAAGTCGCGGCAGACGCCCTGGCCGGCGCGGTTGACGTCCGCCGCGGTGGTCCACGGGTTCGACGAGCCCGGCAGGAAATCGAGGTGGTCGTGCACGTAGTCGACGACGGCCTGCACGCGTGACCAGCCCGGTGCGAGGTGGCCGAACCGCTGCCAGGCCTCGTGGCCCAGTTCGTCGGGGAGGCAGAACCGGCTGGGCATGACGAAGCTCAGGGTCTCGTCGGGCAGCTTCTCGACGGGGACCTCGCGCGCGTCGGACGCGATGACGTCCGCGGGCTGCGTCAGCGTCACCTGCGCCTCGTAGGTCAGGACGAACCTCCCCGCGGGGACGTCGAATCGCTCGCAGCGGTTGCCGTAGTGGTCGAGGTAGCCGTGGTGGCGGGCCGGCGCGTCCCAGTGCTCGCTGCGGATCGTCAGCCCGGGCTGCAGATAGGGCATGACTTGCACGATCGCCGAGGCAGGATGCTGGGCCTCCAGGCCGAACGTGCACCCGACGGTGAGATCCAGGCCTGCGTCGCGATGGCCAGGATGCGTGGGCTCGTTCATCTGCCCCCAGGATGGCAGGGCGACCAAGCGCCTCCGTGACGGCTACCCTTGCGCGCATGTGGTGGCCCGTCATCCTCACCGTCGTCGTGATCATCCCGCTGCTCGTCCTCGCGTGGATGAAGACCCGCGGGCGCTGACCCAGCGCCTCGGGCGGTGGGTGCCGGGCGTGCGCGCGGCGCGCACGTATGACCGGTCGTGGCTGCGCGCCGACCTCATCGCGGGCGTCGTGCTCGCGGCGATCCTCGTCCCGCAGGGCATGGCCTACGCGGAGCTCGCGGGCCTTCCGGCCGTCACCGGTCTCTACACGACGATCGCCTGCCTGGTCGGCTACGCGCTGTTCGGCCCGTCGCGGGTGCTCGTCCTCGGTCCGGACTCGTCGATCTCGCCGCTGATCCTGGCGGCGCTCACGCCGCTGGTGGTCGCCGGCGACGATCCGGGCAAGGCGATCGTGCTCGCCGGGATGCTGGCGATCCTCGTGGGGCTGGTGGAAATCGGGCTCGGGCTGGGCAAGCTCGGGTTCGTCGCCGACCTGCTCTCCAAAGAGGTGCAGGTCGGGTACATGAACGGCCTGGCGGTCACGATCATCGTCAGTCAGCTCCCGAAGCTGTTCGGGTTCTCCACCGACGCCGACGGGTTCGTCGAGGAGCTCCAGGAGTTCGTGACGAACCTGAACCAGACGCACACCGCCACGCTGGTGGTCGGCCTCGCTGTGCTGGCGGTCCTCCTCATCGTCCCGCGGTTCACCCGCACGGTGCCGGCGATCCTCATCGCGGTCGTCGGTGTCACGGTCGTCTCGGCCGCCTTGGGCCTGTCCGATGAGGGCGTGGCGACGGTCGGCGCGCTCCCGCAGGGTGTGCCGACGCCGGAGATCCCGTGGACCGACCTCAGCGACGTGGGCCCGCTGCTGCTCGCCGCGATCGGCATCACGCTCGTCTCGCTGACGGACACGATCGCGACGGCGACGAGCTTCGCCGCCCGGCGTGGCGACGAGGTGGAGCCCGACCAGGAGATGGTCGGCATGGGCGCGGCGAACATCACCGCCGGGCTGTTCCAGGGCTTCGCGATCTCCACCAGCGGCTCGCGCACCGCGGTCGCCGAGCAGTCGGGAGCCAAGAGTCAGCTGACGGGCCTCGTCGGCGCCGGGCTGGTCGCGGTCCTCCTGCTGTTCCTCAACGGGCTGCTGACCGACCTGCCGCAGGCGGCGCTCGCCGCGGTCGTCATCGTCGCCGCGTTCTCTCTGTCCGACCTCGACGTGTTGCGCCGTTACCTGCAGGTGCGCCCGAGCGCGCTGGCGATCTCGCTCGTCGCGACTGCGGGCGTCATCCTGTTCGGCGTCCTGGAGGGGATCGTGGTCGCCGTGGTCCTGGCGATCCTGTTGTTCTTCCGCCGCAACTGGTGGCCGCACGGCGAGGTCCTGGGGATCGCCGACGGACTGCCCGGGTGGCACAGCGTCCGCGCGAACCCGGGCGCGCGCGAGGTGCCCGGCGTCGTGGTCTACCGCTGGGAGGCGCCGCTGATCTTCGCCAACGCGGGCATCTTCCGCCAGCAGATCCGGCACCTCGTCCGCGAGCGCCGGCCGGCGTGGGTCGTGCTGCAGTGCGAAGCGATCACCGACGTGGACGTGACCGCCGCGGAGATGCTCGAGCAGCTCGACAACGAACTGAACGACGCCGGCATCCATATGGCGTTCGCCGAGATGCGCGACCGCCTCCAGGACCTCGTCTTCCGCTACGGGCTGTTCGAGACCCTGGACCGCGACCACTTCTACCCGACACTCGACACGGCCATCGCCGCGATTGAGGCAGAGTCGCGCGACGCTACTCCGCCGGCGTGAAGCCCTCGGCCGCCCAGGCCTTGGCCTCGTCGAGCTGCGCGACGCGGAACGTCCGCGCGTGGCCGGGCATGATCAGGCTGAGCGCGCGGATGGCGGGCTTGGCCCAGCCGACGTTCGTGACGATGGCGATGCGCTCGAACGACGCCGGATGGCTCAGCCCGAGCTTGAGGTCGGCCTTCATCGCGTCGTCCTCGTACTCCTCGAACTCCGGCCCGAGCAGGTAGACCATCCTGACCTTGCCGAACTTGTCGATCGCCCGCTCGATCGCCGGGACGAGGACGTCGCGGTAGTCCTCCTCCTCGACCTCGTCGACGGCCTCGAAGCCGAGGACACCGGAGGGCATGTCGGGAAGCAGACGGATCATGGCTCGACTGTATCGCCGCCGCGGGGCGTGCTCTGGCGGTTCTCGGCGAACAGCCAGCCGTGCAGCACCCGGGTGACGAACGGCATCATCACGAAGGTCATCAGCGTCAGCAGGATGAGCGGGAAGAACGCCGACCGCACGAGCAGCGGGAGGTCCGCGAGGTGCGGGGCGAGCAGCCACTGGAACAGGACGACCAAGGGGTAGGCGCCGGCCAGTGAGGCGAGCCACATCTTCCAGCGCGGCGGCGGCTTCATCGTGCGTCGTTGCGAGCGGGTGTCGAGGAACCAGCCCTCGAGGCCCGTGACCCGCTGGATCTTGCCCTCGCGCTCGGCGATCTCGTCGAGGTGGGGGTGGACCGCCTTGCGCTCGGGCGAGGTCAGCCACGCCGACAGCGCCTGCTCGGACGCGAACCGGTGCACGATGTGAAAGCGCGGCGACCCGGGCTCATGCAGCACGGTCCCGGAGATGTGCCCCTCGGTCTGCGCGGCGGCGTCGATCACCTCGGCGGCGACCCGCTCGAGATCCTGCTCGTGACCGGGCTTGATCTTCCAGCTGGAGATCGAGACGGCGGGATCGGTGTCGGTGGACTCCCGGAGCGGCTGATCCATCGGGCCTGGAGCCTACGGAGCCGGGCGGAGGCGCGGGTAGCATCAGACCCCTGCCCCCCGTAGCTCAGCTGGATAGAGCAGCGGCCTTCTAATCCGCAGGTCCCAGGTTCGAATCCTGGCGGGGGCGTTGACTTCGTTCTCGGGTCATGCCCCCGCGATGAGCCCCGCGCGCGTATCGACGACGGACACGACGTCGTCAAGCAGCGGGGTATGCCACCCCTCGTCGTGTGCCTGATCCCGCAGAGCATGCGCCGTCTCGGCGACCTGGGCTGCCAACCGGTTGCGCCACTGTGCGAAGAACCGCTCGCGGAACCCCATGTCCACCGCGAAGTCGGTCCATTCCGTGGGGCCGATCTCCTCCGGGGCGAACGCATCGCCGATCGACAGCGCGAGACGCCGATTGAGCTCGGGATAGACGGCGGTCGACACCAGGTCGTACAGCGGTGACAGCCGCACCCCGCCGGGCTCATGCAGCACGGAGAAGTTCTTTGCGTGGGCGTCGGCGTTGCCGATGACGTAGTTGAACACCGCTGCGCCGGCCAGCCGCAGGCGGTCGGCGCCAGGCTGGACGCTGTGGTCGTCGAGCAGTTTCGCGAACGCCGCGAACGATGGGACCCGCCAGTCCTCCTGCTGGTACTTGAAGTCGGGGGTGAGCCCCAGCGCCTGGCACAGATCCTCCTGGTGCAGCCGGCGGACGGGAACCGCGCCAAGGTCTCGGTCAAACCGCGTCACCAGCAGGCACGGACGCTCAGCCACGGTCAGCAGGTCGACGTCCGCCGCCGGCAGCCCGCACGCGGTGGCGAGTCGCATGCAGAAGTACTCGTTCACCGCGATGTCGGGGTACTCCGGCTCGGTCGCCTGAGGCTTGAGGATGTGGGTGCTCGGCATCCCGTCGCGCGGCTGGCCGAAGCGGCCGTCGCGGTCGCGCACGAGCACGGCCTTGCGTTGGACGCCGGCCAGACTGAGCCGCAGCCGCTCGTCTGCGGCCCGGACGCCCAGCGGCCGATGGGGGAGGTCGCGGACCAGGTCGTCGAGGTCCGCGTCGTCGAGCCAGTTCACCGACCACGGATCGGACATGCGCCGCTGTTCGAGGATCTGGATGGCGCCGGCGCAGTCACGGCCCAGCGCGGCGAGCAGCCCGTAGCTGTCGCTCGTCGCCAGCTTGAGCTGCGCGGCGATCTGCTCGCGCACGACGCCCTCCGGCAGCAGCGCCTCGAAGAACGGGCGGCTCTCGGCAGGCGTGAACGACGTCTGGGAGTTGGGCAGGGACAGCGACAGCGCGCGGCTCGCGTCGCTGTACGAGAACGCGTACTCGCGCGAGCGCTCTGCGACACGCTCCAGTGTCCCGACGGTCTTGCCGTCCCAGACGACCGCGAGGCTCATCGGGCGCGCGGCCGGATGTCGACTTCAAGGCCGAGCGCGTCCAGGACCGCCAGCACCCGGTCGAGCCGGACCGTCGGCTCACCGTGCTCGATGCGGTGCAGGGTGCGCACGCCGACGTCGGCGACCAGCGCGAGGGACGTCTGGTCCAGCCCTTGGCTGCGGCGCGCCTCCTTCACGGCTGCTGCGATGGTCTGCGTTGCTGATGCCTGCGGCACGTCGGGACTCCTGGCAGCGTGGGGCTTGATATGCGAGATATCGCAGATTGAGGCGATGAACTCAACATCTGGGTAGGAATCTGCGTGATCTCGCAGATCGCTTGGGTAGGCGGCCCACAGCGTAGTATCTGCGAGATCTCGCAGATCACAGAGATGCTCCTCTCGGGCATCCGGCCGCACCGTCCAGGTCCGATCAAGAACCGAGTCAGACCGTCCGACGTTGTCCTCGTGATCGGCCCCTGGATCCGACGGCGCCTAGCCGTAGACACCGGTTTCTCCCCAGGCGAGACGAACCTCGCCTTCGCGGCGCAGGTCGCGGCGTGCATGTACCTCGGGGCCGCCTGGGCCGCGGCGCTCATGGCGGCGTTCCCCGACGTGCTGGGGTCCGAGCGGACGGTGTCGGCCGTGCTGTGCGTGCTGTCCCTGGTCGGCGCGGCTGCGTGGATCGTGGTGTTCGATCGTGCCCCGATGTGGCTGCTCTACGCCGGCATGGTGTTCGGCACGCTGATCATCTCGGTCGGCGTCTACACGACCGAGCGCTCGGGCAACGGCGTTGCGCTGTACGTGTGGGGCGTGATCTACGCGTACGTCTTCTTCCCGCGGCGCGGCGCGGCGTACTACCTCGCCGCGGTGTGCACCGGGTACGCCCTCATCCTGCGTCTGACCGAGCCGGAGGGCACGTGGTTCGGCCCGTGGCTGCTCGGGGCGATGACGCTGGCGACGATCGGCCTGGTGGTCGGCGCGCTGCGCGCGCGCCTGGAGGGCGAGCTGCGTCGCGCGGAGGAACGGGCGACGACCGATCAGCTGACGGGCCTGCCCAATCGCCGCGCGCTCATGCAGGACCTGCCGGCGGCCATCGCGTCGGGGCGGCCGCACCGGCTCGTGCTCTGCGATCTGAACGGCTTCAAGGCCTACAACGACACCCGTGGCCACCAGGAGGGCGACCTGCTGCTGGCGCGTCTCGGGCAGCGGATCCGGCAGACCGTCGACGGGCGCGGCCGGGCCTATCGCCTGGGCGGTGACGAGTTCTGCGTCCTGTGGCCGCTTGACGCCGGCATCGCCGTGCGCGACGTCGAACACGCGCTCAGCGACCACGCCACGCGGCTCGTGGTGACCGCCGCGCACGGGGAGGTCGAGCTGCCGATCGAAGCTGCCGACGCTGATGCGGCGCTGAGGACCGCCGACACGCGGATGTACGCGTGCAAGGCCGCGCAGCGCGCCCGCGACGCTGCGTAGCCGACGTCAGATCTTCGCCCGCGCCAGCAGCAGCCCGCGTTCGCGGTCGTTGTCGCACAGGTCCGCTGCCCGCACGAACTCCGCACGCGCTTCGTCCAGTCGGTCGAGCCGGACGAGGAGGTCGCCGCGCACGCTCGGCAGCAGGTGGTAGCCGCGCAGCGCCGGCTCGTCGGCCAGCTCGTCCACCAGCTCCAGCCCCGCCTCCGGCCCGAACGCCATCGTCACCGCCACCGCGCGGTTCAGCTCCACGACCGGTGATCCGGTCAGCGCCGCCAAGCCGTCGTAGAGCGCGACGATCCGCGGCCAGTCGGTCGCGTCGAAGCTCGGGGCGCGCGCGTGGCAGCCCGCGATCGCAGCCTGCAGCGTGTAGGGGCCGAGGCCGTCACGGCTCAGGTCCTCGGCGCGCTGCAGCCCCGCCAGCCCGCGCTGGACGAGCAGGTGGTCCCACCGCGCGCGGTCCTGGTCTGCGAGCAGCACCGGTTCGCCGTCCGGTCCGATGCGCGCGCGCAGCCGCGAGGCCTGGATCTCCATGAGCGCCAGCAGGCCGTGCACCTCGGGCTCGCGCGGCATCAGGCCCGCGAGGATCCGCCCCAGGCGCAGCGCGTCGGTGCACAGCGCCGGACGGGTCCAGTGCTCGCCCGACGTCGCGGCGTACCCCTCGTTGAACACGAGGTAGATGACCTCGAGGACGGCCGACAGGCGTTCGGCGCGTTCGTCGCTGCCGGGGACCTCGAACGGCACATGCGCTTCGGTGAGCGTCCGCTTCGCGCGGACGATGCGCTGCGCGACCGTCCCCTCGGAGACGAGGAACGCGCGGGCGATCTCCGGGGTTGACAGGCCACCGACCAGGCGCAGGGTCAGCGCCACGCGCGCCTCCCGCGACAGCACCGGATGGCACGTCATGAAGATGAGCCGCAGGACGTCGTCCTCGACGTTGTCGAGCTGGTCGGCGACGTCGAGCTGCTCAAGCGTCTGCAGCTCACGTCCGATCAGCTCGGTCTTGCGCTCAAGGGTCACGCGACGGCGCAGCGCATCGATGCCGCGACGCTTGGCGGTGGCCATGAGCCAGGCCCCCGGGTTCTCCGGGATGCCCGACTCCGGCCACTGCTCCAGCGCCGCGACGAGCGCGTCCTGCGCGAGGTCCTCGGCCACCGCCACGTCGCGGACGATCCGGGTCAGGCCCGCGATCAGCCGGGTCGACTCGATCCGCCAGACGGCGTCGATCGCGGCGTGGGTGGCCGAGGCCGTCATCAGCGCCCTTCGACCTGCTCGCGCATGCGGTCCTCGCGCTCGCGCAGCTCGGGTGTGAGGGCGTCGCCGAAGTCCTCCGGGTCGAAGATCTGCCGCAGCTCAATCTCCGTGCCGCCGTCGAACGGTGCCCGCTTGAGCCACTCGATCGCCTCGTCGCGCGACGCGCACTCCCACAGCCAGTAGCCGGCGACGATCTCCTTGGCCTCGGTGAACGGCCCGTCGATGACGGTGCGGTCCTTGCCGCTGAAGCGGACCTTCGCGCCCTTCGACGTCGGGTGCAGGCCGTCGCCGCCGAGCATGACGCCCGCCTTGACGAGCTCCTCGTTGTACTGCGTCATCTCCTCCATGAGTTCGGTGGTGGGCATCTCGCCCGCCTCGGTCTCGGGGCTGCCGGGGACGAAGACCATGAAACGCATTGCTGCCTCCTCGTGTGTTGGGGTGGTTTCTACCCGCACGTCGAACGAGGCAGCGTGAAATCGACACGCCGCGAGGAAGTTCCTCAGGGCTTCGTCTGGGACTGCAGCAGCGTCAGCCAGCGGCCCATGAGGAGCGTCGCCTGGTCGCGTCGGACGGTGTGGTCGCGCAGCGCGCGGAGCTCGTCGACCTGCACGAGCGGATTGCGGTCGTCGCTCACGCCGCCCATGAACCAGTCCCCGTAGATCCGGTCGGTGGCGGGGCCGATCGTGATGAGCTGGGGGTTGCTGTGGCGGTCGTCCTCCGCGATCCGCACGTACGTCTGCAGCACCGCGAGTTCGGGACCCTCCAAGACCTGGGCGAAATGACCTCCGCGGGCGCTCAGGGCGCCGGTGATGCCCAGTGGCTCGTTGTGTCTGCGCGCGCTGTCGAGAATCGTCGCGATGTCGGCGTCGTCCAGGCCGGGCCGGGCATCGCTCACGTACAGCAGGCGCAGCAGGACGTTCACGCCCGCATCGTCGCAGGGGCGAGCGATGGGCAGCGCCACTCGGCTACATGTAGTAGCCCGCCAGCGCCTGAAGCTCCGGCGGCCCCGACCGCGCGACGGCCGCGAAGAACGCGTCGTCGTGGGTGAAGCTGTCGGGCGGCGGGATCCGGATGTCCGCCGGCGGTTCCGCGGCCGCGACCGCCATCACGCCCGCGTGGCCGGCGGGCATGTCGCCGAACAGCTCGAGCGGCAGCTCCTCCTCGGGGGCCGAGGTGTCCGAGGCGGCGAGCTGGTGCTGCGCGCGCTCGAACGAGCCGACGGGGTCGCGGCGCACGGCATCGATCGCGGCGCGCACCCCGGGCCAGTCGAGGTGAGCGTCGGCGTGGCCTGGCTGGCGGACTGCGACTGCGCGCCGCCGGCCGCGGACGGTGATCGTGTCCGTCTCCGTTGCGCCCGCCGCGCGCATGAGCCCCGGCTCCCCGTAGAACGGCATGCCGCGCACCAGGACGAGTCGCACGTGCTGCTCCGTTGCTTCGATGAGGGTGCGGTGCGGGTCCTCATGGTGGCGCTCGCAGACCAACACGTCCGCGCACGCGCCCGCGCGCAGTACCCCGATCTGCGGGCCCCACGCCACGGCCATCGCGTCTCCGGGGTTGGCCGTGACCATGTCGCACAGGTCGGCGTCGGAGAAGTGGCGATCGTACAGCTGGTCGTTGAGCGTGTCGGCGACCTTCAGCTCCCCGAGCACGTTCTTCGTCCCCGACGGCGACCAGTCCGAGCCCAGCGCGATCCGTACGCCGAGCTCGCTCGCGTGCACGACGTCGGTGGTCTGGTGGTACAGCCACAGGTTCGAGAACGGCGACCAGACGATCGTGGCGTCAGCGGCCCGGTCGATCTCGTGGACCTCGTCCTGCCACTGCCGAAAGTCGTCGGGCGTCAGCGCGGTCGCGTGCACGCCGATGAGCCCCGGCTGCACGCAGCCCGCGGTCTCCAGGTCGGTGAACTCGTCATGCACGATCGTGCCGGGCGCGCCCTCGGCGACGTGGTAGATCAGCACGCGGCCGTCGGCGAGCTTGGGCGCGACCTCGACCAGCTCTTCGACGTCCTTCTGCAGGGCAGAGGTCAGCACCACGTCCTCGCCCGCCGGGAGCCGCTCGGTATCGACGATGCGCAGCAGCCAGCCGTCCACCGGGCGCGTGGTGTGGGGTGCGCCCTGGATCGCGGTCGTGCCACCGGACAGCGCCTTGACTTCGACGTACTTGATGAGTGCCTCGGCGGCGGCCTGCCCGAGGATCCGTGACGGCCACGTGATCGTGCGGCCGTAGTCGGGGGGCTCGTCCTCGTCGGGCCAGCGGTCGTGGTGCATGTACGGCACGCCCGGTGCCTCCCACAACGGCAGCGTGTTGTATCCGAGGTGCGAATGCAGGTCGACGAGGCCGGGGTAGATGCACGCCTCCGTGTCGATCCGGCGCGCGCCGGCGAAGCCCGGGGGAGCCGGCGTGCCGAGCGGGAGGACGGCGGCCACCCGGCCGTCGTCGCCGAGGTACGCGGCGCCGGGATCGATGACCGGCGCCTCGCGGTCGGCGGTCACCACCGTGCCGGTGAGGATGAGTGCCATGGCTATCCCTCCGGGGCGTGCCAGATCAGGGTGTGGCCGTCATCGGGTGACGGGCGGGCGACCGCGGTGCGGGCGCCGTTCTCGCGGGCCCAGGCGTCATCGCCAAGGAACGCGGGGGCGCCGAACGGCAGGTCGGCGCGCGGGATCTCCTCGTGGTCGGCCTCGGTGAACACCGTGCCGTAGTTGGGGAGCGAGGGATCCCCGTCGGCGTCTGGGGTGACCACCTCGCGCAGCGCCTCCACGGCGGCACGCCAGGCGTTCAGGAGCTTGGTCTCGTCGCGTGACGATGGATGGGGGACGGCGTGCGCGGGCACGTCGGGGCGGCCGTCCCACTGCTCCAGCGCCTCCTGCGCCATGCCGCCGAACGCCACGATCGCCTGGAGATCAGGACCGACCACCTGGTCGTACAGCGCGTTGCGCCAGGCGCGCTGTCCGGGGTCGTCGAGGCGCCCGCGTTCGGCGCTCGCCCGGTCGGGGTGCAGGGCGTACGCCCAGGCGTTCACGCACACGTACGATCGAGTCAGGCCGAGCTTCGCGAGGAATCCCTGGACGCGCTGGCCGGCGTTGCCGACGAGCGTGCGGCCGGCGATGCGCTCGGTGGCGCCCGGGTCCGACGCGAGACACAGCACCCGTGCGGACCGGTCCAGCCGCCCGCGGTAGAACACCGGACCCCAGTCGAACCAGAAGTCGGCGGTGACGGGCGGGGCCGGGACGGCGGCGAAGTGCTCGGCCAGCGCGACGGGCGGCCCAGGATCGAATTCGACCACTGAAGGCTCCTCTCCCACGAAGTGCCCGTCTGACGGTACGCCGGTCGCGACCGCCGCGCAACCGGTGACTCAAGCCGGGCACCGGGCGGGCGATCGCTCGGCCATGAGGCTCCTGCTCGCCCTCGCCGCCCTGGTGCTCGGGGCGCCCACCGAGGCATCCGCCGCGTCGTTTCAGGCGAAGGTCCGGGTCGCCAGCGTCGACGGCCAGAAGATCGCGTGGTACGAGCGCGGCAGCGGCCCGCCGCTGGTCATGGCGATCGGCACCGGCTCGACGATGGCCGAGTGGGACCCGGCGATGCTCGCCCTGCTGTCCCGCGAGCGGCGGCTGATCATGTTCGACTACCCGGGTATCGGGAAGTCGTCGAAGCTGAGGGGCACGGTGGAGTTTCGTGGCCTGGCCGATACCACCGCGGCGTTCATCACGGCGATCGGGTTGGAGGAAGCCGACGTGCTCGGGTGGTCGATGGGCGGCTTCGTGGCGCAGCAGCTCGCGATTCGCCATCCCGAGCGCGTGCGGCGGCTGATCCTGGCCGGGACGAACCCCGGGGGCGACCAGGCCGTCCTGGGCGACGACGACGATCAGGACACCGACAGCGATCCCGACCCGTCCGACGCCGCCGTGATCCGCGTGCTGTACCCGCGCACGAAGGCGGGCCGGGCCGAGGGCCGTGCGTTCCTGCGCCGGGCTGGAGACCGCGAGCGAGCGCGGCGAGATCCCCGACGACTTCGACGTGCCCGCCGCGACGGTGAAGCAGCAGGTCGCCGCCGAAGATCCTTGGCTGCGGTCGAACGCCAACGCGAACGCGCTGAAGAAGCTGCAGGTCCCGACGCTCGTGACGGGCGGCAACGTCGACCCCGTCACGCCGCCGGTCAACGCGCGGCGCATCGCGGCGCTCATCCCGCGCGCGAAGCTCGAGCTGTACCCCGGCAGCCACGCGTTCCTGTTCGGCGACCGGGCGCAGTTCGTCCCGGACGTCGAGGCGTTCCTCAGCGCGCCGTGAGCTCCTCGCTGACGGCCCACAGCTCGGCGGCCAGCTGCGGGTCGCGGGCGGTGGCCGACGGCTCGCCGTCACGGTCGACTTCGACGTAGCGGCTGCCCGGCCCGGCGTACGCGGGGTCGGTGATCATCGTGGCGAGCTGCGCACCCGACGCTGCCGCCGTGGTGACGCCCGGCAGCCGTAGCAGCAGCGGCGTGACGCGCTCGTACACGCGCTGTGCGCGCGCGGAGTAGTCGCGATCGAGCGCGGTGTCGGGCATGAGCCCGGGATCGAACCCGTGGACCGCGATGCGGCTGCCCGGCCGCAGCGACGCCATGCGCCGGGCGAGTTCGAGGACTGTCATGACGTTTGCGAGCTTCGACGTGGCGTACGCGACCTGCCCGGAGCCGTCGCTGGGTTGGGCCAGCGCCCGCGGGTCGTCCCACCGTGGGGGAGGGAACCCGCCATTGCGGATCCGCTGTGCTTTGTGGGTACCGCTGGCGACGACGACGATTCGCCCGTCGCCGGTGAGGTGGGGGAGGAGGAGCTGCAGGAGGAGGAAGTGGCCGAGGTGGTTCGTGCCGAAGGTGGCTTCAAAGCCGTCGGCGGTGGTGTGGCGGCGGTCGCGGTACTGGATCCCGGCGTTGGCGACGACGCCCGCGAGCGGCGGGAGGCCGGCGTCGGCGAGCGTGGCGGCGAACGCACGCACCGAGGTGAGGTCGGCGAGATCCAGCGCCAGCGGCACGGCGCCCAGCGATGCGGCCGCGCCGTCTGGTCGGCGCGCAGCCACCACGACGGTCCATCCCGGGGTTCGTGCCAGGACACGCGCGCACGCGAGCCCGAGCCCGGACGTCGCCCCGGTGACGACGACCGTGCGCTGCTCTAGGCTGGGTTTGTTCATGAAGCAAACGTTAGCAACACAAACGTTCGAAATGCAAACGGTTGGGGCGGGATTGACGGGCCTGCTGATCGACCGGCTCGTCCGGGCGGCGGCTGTGCGGTACCCCGAGGTGTACGGAGAGCTCGGCATCTCGAAGCCCGCGCTGGTTGTGCTCGTGGCGCTCGCTGCGGAAGGGCCGCTGCGCCAAGCTCGCGTGTCCGAACGGACCGGGATCGACAAGGCGACGCTGGTGGGCCTGCTCAACGAGCTCGAAGGACTGGGGCTCGCCCAGCGCGCCCCCGACCCGTCGGACCGGCGGGCCCACGCGGTCTCCGTCACCGTGAAGGGCCGCCGGCTGCTCGACCGCGCTGCCGACCTGGCCGCCGCGGACGATTTCTTCGCGGTGCTCAGCGCCGAGGAACGCGCCGCCCTCGACGGGATGCTCGTCCGGCTCCTGGACGCGCACGGCGCTTGACACCCTGTCCGTATCCTCTTCGCAGCACCGCTCACGACCCCACGTTCCTCAGGAGGAGCATCCCGGTGACCGATCAGACCGCCATCTTCGCCCCGGCCGGCGCACGCGCCAGCACTGCGACGATCTTCGGACAGGTCATGTTCCTCGTCGCGATCGCGATCGGGTTCCTGGCCCTCGGCACATACGTTGGCCGCGACCTCGCGCCGGGCACCGCGTTCATCATCTCCCTCGGCGGCTTCGGGATGCTGCTGGTCTCGAGCTTCGCGGGCCGCCAGTTCCGCGTCGGCCCGTTCGCGATGGGCTGGCTGTTCGCGACGTCGCTGGTGATCGGCGTGGGTCTCGGCCCGACGCTGAACAACTACTTCGCCACCGATCCGACCGCCGTCACGCAGGCCGCCGGCGGCACCGCGCTGATCGTCGCGGGGATGGGTTCGCTCGGCTTCATCCTGTCGAAGGACCTGTCGCCGTGGATGCGGCCGTTGTCGTTCATCGTGTTCGGCGCGGTCATCGTGAGCCTGGGCCTGGCGCTGTTCAGCTCGGGCGGGAACCCGGTCATCAGCATCATCATCCTCGGCGTCTCGGCGCTGCTGATCATGGTCGACTTCAACTACGTCCGGAAGCACGCGACCGAGGACGACGTCGTGTGGCTGGCGACCGGGATCTTCGTCTCGATCGTCAACATCTTCCTGTCGCTGCTCAACCTCTTCGGGAACCGGTGAACGCCATGGCGCACGGACCGATCGCCGTCTACGGTGCCACGGGGTACACGGGCAAGCTCATCGTCGCCGAGCTGCGCCGGCGCGGCGTCGAGGACATCGTGCTCAGCGGCCGGCGTGCGGACGCGCTGCGCGAGGTCGCCGAGGCGCACGGCTACGGCAGCGACGTCGTCCGCGCCGCCGCGCACGACGACCCGGCCGCGCTGCGGGCCGCGCTCGACGGCTGCGCCGTGGTCATCGCCGCGGCCGGGCCGTTTCTGCAAGTCGGCGAGGGCATCGTGGAGGCCGCGGCGGCCACCGGCACGCACTACGTCGACACGACGGGCGAGCAGCCGTTCATGCGGCGCGTGCTCGACGTCCACGGCCCGATCGCCGAGCGCAATGGCGCGGCGCTCGTGTCCGGCATGGGCTTCGACTACCTTCCCGGCGACCTGCTGTGCGCGGTGGCCTGCGAAGGGATCGACGAGGTCGAGGAGCTCACCCTCGCCTACGCGATGAAGGGCTTCGGCGCCACGCGCGGCACGCTGCGCAGCGCGCTCGTGATGCTCGGCGGCGGCGACGTGGAGTACGTCGACGGCGCGTTCCGGGAGACGGGGCTGAAGCTGCCCCGCGGGACGTTCGACTTCGGCCCGGGCTTCGGCGTCCAGCCGGTCACGCGCTACCCGTCGGGCGAGGTCGTCACGGTGCCGCGGCACGTCAACGTCCGCACGATCCGTTCGCGGATCACGGCGGTGACGTTCGCCCCGCACCCGAAGGCCGCGGGCCTGGTCCCGTTGCTCACCCCGCTCACGGCATTGACGCTGCGCACCCCGCTGCGGGGTGTGCTGCACGACGCGATCGGCAAGCTCCCGGAGGGCCCGCCGCTCGAGGAACGGCGCGCCGCGAAGTACACGCTCGTGGCGGTCGCGCGCCCGACCGGCGGGGGCCCGGTTGCACGGGCGCGGCTGGACGGCACCGACGTCTACGGCATCACCGCGGTCACGACGGTCGAGGGCGCCCTGCGGATGGCCGAGGACGGCTACGACCGTGCTGGCGGGCTCGCGCCGGCGGAGGCGTACGACGCGCGGTCGTTCCTCGACGCGCTCGCCGAGCACGGCGTCACGTACGACGCGCCGGTGGGCTCGGCCGCCATCGCGTAGCGCGCAGCCGCTACCTTGTTCTCCGACGCGGTGGGCGTAGCTCAGTTGGTAGAGCTCCTGGTTGTGGTCCAGGCGGTCGCGGGTTCAAGTCCCGTCGCTCACCCCTCAAGAAACCCCCGGAACCCCGGGGGTTTCTTTCGTTCTGGGGTCCGGTGTGACAGGCCGACGGTCCGAATGAACTAACGCTCACCTAACACCAGGGGAGGGGAATCAGGCGGCATCGGCGTCTGCGGGGCGCAGCGGATGAGCCTTCCTCGCGGCGCGGATCTCCTTTGCGGCGTCGATTTTCGGCTTGCCCTCGTACATGTCGATCAGGTGTCCGTAGGTGCGAAGCGTCTGCTCGGCCCCGTGCCCGAGCTGCGATGCGACGTAGTGGATCGTGTGGCCTTCGGCGAGCAGCAGCGACGCGAACGTGTGCCGCAGGTCGTACGGCCGCGAGTGTGGGAGCTTGGCGATCTTGAGCCCCGGGAGCCAATGGCGATTGCGCCAGTTGTCCCAGTCGGACTTCCTCCAGGGGTTGCCGTCTGCCGGAGGGAAGATCCAGCGCTCGGTCGACTTCGGGCAGGTCTTCTGCCACGACTTGAGGTCAGCCGCGAGCGGCGTGAGGAATCGCACCACGCGGCTTGGGCCGGTCTTGGTGCTCTTGATCGCCCCGCCGGTCAGGTCGCATGCGCGGGAGACGAGCAGCGTCTTGTCATGCACGTCGTCCCAGCGCAGGGCCAGTGCTTCGGCAGGGCGAAGGCCGGAGTAGGCGAGCACGGAGACCAGGGCCAGGTCGCGCTGGCGGACGGCCTGCGGGAGTCGCTCGATCGTGTACGACTTCCGCGCACGCTGCCCGGGCTTGGACCCGGCGACGATGGTCGGCGCGGCGGAGGCGATCGCGACGCGAAGCCGCTCCACCTCGTAGGGCGACCATGCCCGAACGGGCTCGGAGTGTACGCGGCGCTTGGGACGCACGGCGCGAGCGGCGTTGTACTCCAGCTCGCCGAGTTCGCACGCGTAAGCGAGGATCCCGCCGAGCAGCGAGTGAGCCTCGCGTAGCGCCTTGGCACCCGCGCCGGCGCGCTCGCGCTCGGCACGCCACTGGGCGACCAGCGGGGCCGTGATCTCCCGCAGCGGGACGTCATTGAACGTGGCTTCCAGGTGGGCGGTCCAGAGGTTCGCGTACGTCCGGCGCGTGGCGCTCGCCAGGTCAGCCGTCCGTTCGGGCGACCAGGTCTCGGCGACGAATGTGCCGAGCGTCCGCGAGCTATTCAAGGTGTGCAGCGTTCCGAGCTGCTTCCGGCGCTTGACCTCGGCTTCCCACTGCTCGGCGTCGCCCTTGCGGTCGAAGCTGCGTGTGCGCTGGCGGCCGTGTTCGCGCCAGTGGACTTCCCACTTGACGCTCGGCTTGCCGGTGCGCTTGCTGATTCGTTGGATGCGGTGGATCGACATGGGGACGTCCTCCGGTGGGTCGGGTGTGCTGAGCGGATGCGTGTTGGGCGCAGAGCGGGTGACGCGTCGGCGAGGAGCCGCGAGAGCCTAGGACGGCCGGCCGCCCGTGAGGATGGCCTGTGTCGCGCGGCTCGTTCTGGCCTTGGCTCGCCGGGCTCGACGGGTCGCCTGCGCGGGCGTGAGCGTTGCCAGCGGGCAGCCTCGGTCGCGCCACGCGTCGACGGCTGCCGGGGTGGTTTGCCAGCGGTTGCCGATCCGCTCACCTGTGAGCAGTCCGGCGTTCATGGCGCGCGCGACGCTCTTGGGGTGCATGCGGACGCGCTCGGCCACATCCTTCGTCGTGAGGTACTCGGGCGCGGCGCCCGGAAGGTACGGCGCGAGCGCGCGAGCGAACTCGGCGCCGAGCTTGGGGTCGCGCTGCAGCGCGTGGGCGAACTCGCTCAGCAACGCGGCTCCGAACGTACTGTCGCTGGTTGCCATCGCGGGGATGCCTCAGCGCGTCTCGCTGGCTTCGGAGTGCAGCGCGGCGGCGACTTGCGCCGCCAGCGTGACGATGTTCCGGGAGCTTGGGCGAGTGGTGGGCTTGTCGAGTGTCGTGGGCATCGCGTTGTGGGTGTCGACAAATGCGGGCGGTCCGCTCTGCGAGGTGGTGGCCGCACGTGTGACATCTGCGCAGGCGCCACCAGCGGCACGAGGGCGTTTCAGGTGCGCGGTGTCGCCGGACCGCAGCCGATTCCGCACGCCGAAGGCGTGCCAAGATCGCGGAGGTTCAGGCGGCCCGCGCACGTACGTGTCACGCCATCGATCCGGCCTGCACGGCGCCCGGCGCCGCGCCACGGCACCCGCGCTCAGCGGCCCCGTAGGCGGCCAGCAGGCTGGCCGCTGGTCTATGAGGGAGGGCCGCGGTCTGAGCGCCGCTACGCAGCGGCGCGGCGCAGCATGTCGGCGACGACTTCGCCGATGTCGCGTCCCTCGCGTGTGGCCCGGTCGCTGAGGTTCGACAGCGTGGCCGGGTCGACGGAGACCTCGATGATCGTCTCGATGTCGGCGCGTGGCGCTAGCCACTGTCCGCCGGAGGGGTTCTCCTCGATCAGGCGGTCGAGATCGTCGCTTGTCGGATCGTCGGGCATCGCTTCCCTCCTCATGATGAACGCTCAGCGCCTGGATTGGTAGTCGGCGATCTGGCGGTCGCTGGACTCCCATCCGGTCATCACGTGCCAGCGCGTGGGATCGGACTCGTCGGGCTGAAGCACAATCGTCAGGAATCTGGCGGCGCCGGTCGGGCCGATCGCGTAGATCGAGCCGGCCACGCGGGCGTGGGGGTTGTCACGGATAAGCGGCCCGTTCGCAATGACCTCTTCGACTTCTCCGGTCGTGACATTCCGCGCCGCCAGCTTCGTGCGGGCGAGGACGTTGAACACGAGATGGAGGATCAGCACGGGGCGAACGTAAACGCGGGACCGGACAAGCGCCAGGAGGTCGATGACACCGGTGGATGGGGTATGGCGGAGGCCACGCCCTCAGGGCTCGTTCCCTGAGGGCGTGATGGTGTCCGGTCTAGAAGGCGACCCCGTCGACTGCGGGCTCGCGGTCGCCAGCCTCACGCGGGGCGTTGAGGAACTCGATGTGCCCGACGACCGTGTACTTGCTGCGCTTCGCGTCGCTGTCCTTGTCGGTCCACTCGTTGAACTCCAGGCGGCCTGCGACCCCGACCAGCCAGCCCTGCTTGAGGACCGTCGCGGCGGCCTCACCGCTGGCGCCGTAGCTCAGGACGTCGATGTAGCCGACCTCCTGCCCGCGGCCCATGCCGTCGACGGCGAGGCGCAGCTCGCAGACCTTCGTCTCGCCGCCCGGCAGGGAGCGGAGCTCGGGGTCCTTGGTGAGCCGGCCGGTGATGCTCATGCTGTTCATGGTGGTGCTCCTTGCCCGCTTTGGGGCGGTGGTTTGACCGACACCCCGAACGACCGGCCCGAGATCCGACGAGCGCGACAACGCCCGACGCAGGAGCGGCTTGCGCGCCCGGAGGGCCGGGCCGACAATCAGGGGGAAGGCGGACACGCCCCGACACGCGAGGTGTGCCCCTCTCACGTCCTGGTGGCCGCAATTGGAGAGGCCGCGCACTTATCTCTGCGGGGTGAGGTAGGTCTCGATTCCCGCGCCGGCTGCGAGCAGCACCGCGATCGCGAGGCAGACGCGCCCGAGCGCGCCGATCGACGACCCGCGTCTCTGCGAGCACGCGAGCAGCACGCATCCGCATCCGAGCGCGAGCATCTCGAGCGGCAGGTGTGGCAGGAACGGCAGCAGCCGTGTCCCGTAGGCGCCGCCTGCGGCGCCGATCAGCGCGACATTCGCGGCCACGACGACCGTGGTCACGCCGTTGGCGATCACTCGGGCAATCCAGCCCAGCGGCGCCATCAATGCCGCGAGCACGGGGACCATGCAGACGCGCAGGTTGTTCTGGAAGATCGACCATGCCACCGGGCCGGAGCCCGCGTGGCCGGCGAGCTCGAACCGCAACTCGTCACGTACGGCCTCGGCCAACCCGGGCGCCGCCGCGACGAGGACCGCCGGGCCGAGGAGCGTCGTGCAGAGCGCGAGCGCGATGAGCGCCGTGGCGCGGGGGAGCGTCATCGCAGGAGCTCCAGCAGGAGACCGTGCGCGAGCTCGCGGATCGGGGCGTTAGCGGCGAGCCCGTGCAGCCGGCTGACGGAGACGGCGGGGGAGACGATCGACAGCAGCGGCGTCGCGTCGGGCCGCGCGGCGGCGTCGCCAGTGGGGTCGCAGAGCACGAGGCCTTGCGCCCGTACCGAGCGTGCCGCGGAGGCCGCTGGAGAGCTGAGCACGGCGGCGGCTGCTCTCAGGTCACGCCGCGCGTCGGCCACCCAGATGACGCGGTCCGCGAGCTCGGCGGCATCGAAGGCGGGGCTTCCGACACTCCCGGCGTCGATGACCGTGAGCGTCTGCTCGGCACGGGCCGCATCGAGCAGGTCGCGCAGCGCCATGTCGATCGGTTCGGGCGCGGGGCATGCGGCTGGAGCGCAGACGGCTACCCCGTCGCGCGCGTACAGCGACCCGGCCGGGACGATCCCCTCCTCGCACGCGCGTCGGCGAGATCGGCCAGTGACACCCTGGTCTCTTGGCCTAAGTGCGCGGCAAGCCCGCCGACATGCCCCGCGTCTGCGAGGAACACCCGCCCATGGGCCAGCACAGCACAGGCCGAGGCGAGTTCAACGGCGACGGTGGTCGTCCCGGCTCCGCCGTGTAGCCCGCAGATCGCGACGACCGCCCCGTGTGTCTGCGCGCGGTCGCGGTGCGTGTGTGATTGACGAGCGGCGTCAGTCCCGGAGAGCGTCTCCATGCGGGTTGGTGGCCGCGCTCCCTGGTCTCGCGCAGATGTCGAAGACTGTCGTCGCGCGTCGGCCGTTCAAGGCGCGCCGTGGTGGGCGGTAGCTGCCCGGCTGGGTCGGCTGTTGGCCGGCGGCGCTGCTGCTCATCGGGTGGGCATGGATCGAGCTGGTCTATCCCACGACGGCCCGCCCGCGGTTGATCGCGGGCTGGATGGCGGCGTACACGCTGCTGACCCTTGCGGGGATGTGGCGCTACGGCGTCCGGCGCTGGCTCGATAACGGCGAGATGTTCAGCGTCTACACGTCGGTCTTCGCGACGATGTCACCGTGGGAGCATCGTGAGGTCCAGGGCCGGCGGCGGCTCGGCCTGCGCCCGCCGATCGTGGTCGTGACGTCGCTCGACGAGCGGCCCGCGCAGGTGGCGTTCATCGGGGCGCTCGTCGCCACGGTGAGCTTCGACGGCCTGAGCGGCAGCGACTTCTTGGCCCGCCGGGACGTCACCGCCGCCGAGCGGCTGATCGACCTCGGGATCGAGGGATTCACCGCGGGCATCATCGTCGCGACGATCGGCCTGCTCGTCACGCTGGCAGTGGTCATCGGCGCCTACCAGGCGGCCGCGTGGCTGTCTGCGCACATCGGCCGGTTCCCCGACCTCGGGTCCGCAGGCTCGTCGTTCATCCACACCCCTGGTGCCGATCGCGCTGGCCTACTTCGTCGCGCACTACTTCGCGCTGTTCGTGTTCTCCGGGCAGGACATCGTGCGGTTGATCTCAGACCCGTTCGGGAGCGGGGCGGACCTCTTCGGCATAGCCGACTTCCGCATCGACTTCCAGGCGGTGTCGCCGAACGCGATCTGGGCGGTGCAGATCGGCGCCATCGTGATCGGGCACGTGATCGGACTCGCCCTCGCGCACGATCGCGCGGTGGAGCTCAGTCCGACGCACCGGCTCGCGGTCGCCTCGCAGGGACCGATGCTGGTGCTCATGGTCGCGCTGACCGTGCTCGGTCTGTGGTCCCTCTCGGAGGGGATGGCGCACATCTGAGTTCGGGTCGCGGCACCTGGGTCGCGGGCCATGCACCTCAGCGGCCGAAGACCATCTGGTCTAAGGGGGACCAGAAGGCTCTTCGTGCCGCTGCGGATGCCTCCAGCGGAGCGAAGTGGTCGGAGACCGACGGCTCAGTGACCCGAACGAGCCGTCGATCTTCAACGTTGGCCGCAGCGCTGACCATCTCCTGGGCGGGCGCTTCGCCGACTACCCCGTCGTTCGCGCCGGCGAGGACGCGCAGGGCCAGATTCGCCCCAAGCTCGTCGAGCGGTGCCGCCGGGATGCCTCCGGGATAGCCGAGGATGGCCCGACCGGGGTAGACGGCGAAGACCCCACGAACCCTCGGCATCTCAGGGTCGGCTGCGCAGGAGACCGCGAGATCCGCTGCGAGGGCGCCACCGGCCGAATGGCCCGCGAGGACCATGACGTCTCCCGCCGGCGTCAACTCGCGCAGGGCCCGCTCGAGGCCTCGGCGCGCTGCATCCTGCACGCCGGCGGGGTCGGCGCGTCGTGTGGTCTGGTACCGCGGCGCGACGACCGTGGCCCCGCGCCGCACGAGATGGTCGATCCACGCGCGATAGTCGCGGACCGCAAGACCCCAACCGTGCAGGAAGACGACGAGCGGTCGGGGAGCGGACACGTCGCCGCGATAGGCGACCACCGCGGCATCCGCACCGCGCCCCACATGCCGGCGCTGAATCGGCAACGGCGCGCGGAGGGCGCGCACGACCCCTGGCGGGACTTGCAGCGGGACGGGGACGACCAGCCGGGGCCGTTGCTCGCGCTCGGCTGCGCCGCCGAGGACGCTGCCGGTGACCGCTAGGGATCCGACGAGGATCGCGACGGCGGCGGTCGCAATCACGAGCCGCCGACGGGTGGTCATCGGCCCGATTCAGACCGGGGGACGACGAGCATGCGCCAGGCCACCCTCGTGCTCAAGCACACGAACCGAGACGTCGTCGAAGTGCGCGTCCAGCATCGCCTGCTGCCACCAGGAGGCTCGCACCGGGCTTTCCCAGCGGCCCGTGGCGACGCGCAACCCGTTTCGCGCCAAGCGCACGACACCGGCAGGACCCTTGCGCAGCATCGCCCGGACCTTCGCCTCCACCACCGCGCGGTCACGTGGATCGCGCGGGTCCAGCGTGAACATCATGTCGCCGAAGACGAGCCGTCCTCCGGGTCGGAGCACGCGCCTGGCCTCGGCGAGCGCCTGCAGCTTGCCTGCGTCATCGAGGTGGTGAAAGCAGTAGTTGGAGACCACTGCGTCGGCGAAACCGTCGACGATCGGAAGGCTCACGGCTGACCCGACGGCCACCTCGATCTGGTGTCCACCGCTCCGCGCCTTGGCGCGGAGGTATTCGCACATCGACGGGGAGATGTCTACCGCCCAGACCCGCGCTCCACGGCGCGCGCTTTCGAGCGACAAAAGCCCGGTCCCCGCACCGACGTCAACCACACAGTCGTCTGGCTGGATTTCAGTGAGGTCGATGATTCTGTCGCGCAGATGCTGGAAGCCTGGGCTGCGCGCCACGATCTCCGCCTGTGAGACGTGAGCGTCCCAGTTCTTGGTGTTCGCGGGTATCAGCATGGTTCTCCTACGTTGCGTCGGAGCACCATAGCCCATCTCCTACGCTTCGTAGGATCTACTGCGTGCGCCGCTCCATCCTTTTCGTCCTCTTCGTGGCACTCGTCACGGGAACCGCGTTCGCGCTCGGAGATGCGTTGCGGCGTGACGCATCGCCGCTCGTCCTTGCCGTCGGCGCTGAACGCGTGGAACTTAATCCCGCCGACTACGTGCGTGCGGACCGCGTTGACCTCCGCGCCCTGACACGCGCCATCGCGCGACGGGTTGCGGCCCAGGTCGTCGTGCGCAGCGGCCGTGCGCGGGTACTCCGGCGTCGCGATCTTCTCGGTGCCGCGCGTCAGGCTGCCTCGCTCGGAACCGGCGGCGGTGTCGTGAGCATCGACTCCCGCACGGTCAGCGTCGCCATCTCGGCGTCCGTCGTCACGCAAGCCCAACGCAACACGTGCGAGTCGGCCGCCTTGCAGGTTCTCGCGGGGACCGTCGGCCTGCAACTCGACCAGCGACGCATCCAGCGGGCGTTCCCAACTTCTGGTCGGCTTGACCCTGCGCCGGGCCCGGCCGGAGAGGTCTGGGGGGACCCCGACGACGGCTACGTCGGTCGCCCCGACGGCGGCGGCGCCCGGGGTGGATTCGGCATCTACCCCGGCCCAGTGCTCCGAACTGCGCGGCAACTCGGACTCGTGCTCGACGACCTCACCGGCGCTTCGTCAAGCGCCGTGTACAGACGTCTGTTGGGTGGCCGGGCAGTGATGGCATGGATCGGCTTGAGCGACGGGCCGTATGGCAGCTGGATCTCACCCGAAGGACGACGCATCCGTGTGAACTTCGGAGAGCACACTGTCGTCGTGCACGGCGTGCGGGCGGACGGCCGCCTGCTGATCTCCAATCCGCTGAGGGGTACTCGTGAAATGTGGACGAAGGCGGAGTTTGAGGAGCGATGGCAGCGCCTCGGCCGCCGCGCGCTCAGCCCGAAATGACGCTGCTGTGGCTGGGCCAGCCCCGCCATGCCGCGCCGACATCTCGTGGGATGACGACGACCTGCTGGCCATGGGCCGGCCAGAAGTGGTCCTTGGGCTCCTCGCGGAAGTGCAGCAGCTCGATGCCGAGCTGCTCCGCGAGCTGCCCCATGGTTGGGCAGTAGCCGCCGCTGCCCTCGATGAGGATCAGCGGGTCGGCGGCCTGGCGCAGCGCGACGCCGAACTCGTGGCGCTGGTTCTCCTCGGTGTGCGGCGTGTCCTGCAGCAGCAGGCCGATCGGCTCGCCCTCGACGACCTGTGGCAGCAGCTCGCTGGTCAGCCCGATGATCTTGGTCCACCGCGCCGTCAGCGCGGGGTCGTCACGCACGAGGAAGCCGCACAGCGGATCGAAGTCCAGCGACACCAGCCGGCCGTCGACGCCCTCCGCGGCGTTGCGCTCCAGCGCCCGCAGCAGCACCAGCGACCCGAGTCCCTCGTAGATGCCGGTCTCGACCACCAGCTTGGGCTTCGTGGCGCGCGCGGCGATGTACCAGAGCAACCGGTTGCCGATCGGCAGCTTCGTCTTGGCGTCGAACCGCCAGCGCGTCCGCTCACTCAGCCGGTTCGTCAGCTCCGGATCGGTGCGGGCCTCGACGAGGAACGCGCGCGCCTGGTCTTCCGTGATGCCGAAGTGCGCGGCGCCGAAGGCACACAGCTCGTCGTCGTTGGCGATGTCGTAGCTGTAGCTCTCGACCTCGGGGTCCCACAGCAGGTAGCGCAGGTAGATCGCGGGCTGTTCGCGCAGGGAACAGCCGTACTTCGCAAGGATCTTGCGCTTCGTCAGCCACCGCAGTCGCGAGAGGCGGCGAGCGGCGTGGCGGGCGCGGGCGCGCAGGGACTCGTATCGGTTCATGCGCACCTGTTCGCTGTGGTTGTCCGTCTACTGCGGCGGAATACCCCCCTGCGCGAACGTCGAGCATGCCAGCTTCACAGGACAGCCTGTCGGCACGCAGGGGGCGGCCGATATCCTACAGGTCGTAGGATGGTCTAAGGCGCGCAGTGCTGTTCGGGCTGATGGGACTGGAGCACGTGCACGCCGCCCGCTGCGGTGGCGGGAACGGCCGATAGGGAGAGCAAGGAGAGAAACGAGATCCCGACAGCGACCGCGGTGACCAGCGCTCGGCGGGGACCGAGTCCGGTCTCGGTGCGCAGCAGCAGTTCGACGCGTCGTACGGTGCGCCCACTTGCCAAGCCGGTCATGGCCGGCGTGAATGCTGGTGCCAGTGCCGCCTTGCAAATCGCGCGTGCAAGCACTGCGGGATCGTGGTTCTGCCGCAGGGACCATTGGTCTGCGTCCCTTTCGAGGTGATAGAGCGCCTCTGTCTTGGCGTGGCCTGCGCCCGGGAGCAGGCGTGCGACGCCATGGAGAACCTCCGCCAGGACGACGAGGTACCGGTGGCCGCGAGAGATGTGTCCACGCTCGTGATCGAGTCCGGCGGCCAGTTCGTCGTCATCGAGCGCGACCAGTGCGCCCGCGGAGACGATAAGTCGAGGATGGGCGATGCCGGCGGTGGCCAGCACGATGTGGTCGCCTGCGACCACTGCGGCGTCGCCCGGCCCGATCCATAGCACGTCGTCGCGAAGCAGGCGGCGGACACGGCGAGCGTCTCGCACCGTCAGCGACAGCGCGTGCGCCGCCGAGAGCGTCAGGGCCATCGCCGGAGCGAGGACGATTGCCTGCGCCAGCAGGTGCCCCGTCAGCTCGACTGAGATGCCCGCTCCGGGCAACGGGACGGAAAGGCACCAGTGGCGCACGAGTTCGACTATCGGTCCAGGCAGGTACAACGCCGCCGCCAACGCGAGCGAGATCAGGGCCAGGCTGCGCGCACCCAGGGCCGAGAGCCAGGCGACGGCCGCCGCCAGGGGCGCTGCCCGCTCAAGCGGCAGCACGCGAGGCAAGAACGTGAGGAGGAGCGTCGCCGCGATGGTCAGCGACAGCGTCATCAGCTGCTCCGCCGCTGCGCGGCCTCCCCGGCGAGCCGCTCCAACTCCCCGCGCTGGTCATCGAGGTCGCCAACCAGATGGGCGAGTGCCACCGTCCGGGCATCACGCGACGCAGAGGCCAACGTCTGCTCGATGGAGCGCGTGACGTATTCGGCCTCCGTTAGCGACGGTGTGTAGCGGATGGTCTTGCCTTCCTTGGTCCGCGTGAGCATCCCGCGCTCGGCAAGGCGGTTTAGGACAGTCTGTACGGTCGTATACGCGCCTTGGTACCGCTTTGGAAGCGCTCGCCGGACATCCTCGACCGTGCCGCCGTCGAGGCGCCAGATGGTGGCCATCACCTGCGCTTGGAGTTCGCCTTGCAGGGGTGTGACGTCCATACCCACACAGTATCGGCCGCGCGGGTGCCTCGATGAACCGGCCGGACATGCGTCCAGGGGTGTCCTACATATCGTAGGATGATGCGAGTGCGCTCACACTCTGCACCTGCCCGGCTGCTCTCGCTCGGCCACCGCGCGAGTGCGCGCGTTCGTGCGCATCGCCGCGCTCGGGCATTTGAAGCCGGGCTCTCGCCGCGCCACGTGGCCGATCTCCAGCAGATCGGCGACCTCGCCTACGGCGGGTACCTGCTTCCCGCTGACTCCCTGTCGGCGTCCAGCACCTGTTACCTCGCGGGAACCGGTACGGACATCTCATTCGACCTGCTGGTGATTGCCCGGTTTGGCTGCGAGGTTCACGCGTTTGACCCTGTCCCAGCGGCGGCGGACTACGTACGCGGTGCGGCGGCTCACGAGCCTCGCCTGCATTTCAGTCCGGTCGCGCTCTGGCGCACCGACGAGGAGCTGGCCTTTCACGCACCCCGGACTGAGGGGTTTGTGTCGCACTCCGCCGTTGACATGCACGGCACCCCCGTCGCCTTCCGTGCGCAGGGGCGGTCTGTGGCGTCACTGATGCGCGAGCGCGGGCATACACAACTCGACCTGCTGAAGATCAGCGCGGAGGGGTCCGAGCACGCGATCATTGAAGGTGCGCTCGCGGATGGCATTCATCCTCGCGTGCTGTGCGTCGAGTTCGCGCAACCCGCCCCCCGTCAGCAACGCTGAGCACACGATGCGCCGTGTCGAGGCCGCAGGCTACGACCTCGCCGGTGCATCGATCGAACCCTGGAACTGGAAGCTCACCTGGCTATGGCGCGGGGGAGGTCCGGAGTTCTCCGCGACGCCGCCGTTGGTGACTACCGATGCCACAGGGCCGGATGCGTCCTACGATACGTAGGTGATCAGCGCATTGGCTGCCCGACCAGGAGGCCCCACCAGATGAAACCCTCTCGGATGGCGCTCCTTTGCGCGGTCCCGCTCCTCATCGCCGCGAGCATCCTGGTGCTGCAAGGCGTCGACGCGCTGCTCCCGGCAGTCATCGTCGCGCTGTGTGCCGGGATGATGGTCGCGATGGTCATCGTGGCCCTGCGCGGTTGACCGCGTGCGGTTACGCGGCAGTCGCAGCCTCAGCCTCGCGAGCGGCGTCCACCTCGGCGAGGAATGCCGACCACGGCGCGGCGTGGCCGGAGAGCGTCCGCGCCAGGGCCTGGAGGTCGTGCCATCCGTCTTCGGCTTCCCAGCCCCAGTGCAGAACGATCGGGATCCAGCCACCGCCGCGGCGGTCGATCGCTCGCCGGGCGGCGGGCTCGACCACTCGGGCGTGCTCGTAGAACGGGGCGTAGCTCGGCAGGTACACGGCGTCGTCCCACCACGTCGGGGACCCATGGAAGCCGACCTGCATCACGCTCTCCGGCCCGCCGCAGACGATGTCGTAGCGCTCGGCGAGAGCGCGCCACTGGCACGCGTCGAAGCGATTCCATGGTGGGACGAACACACGCGGCCGAACCCCGATCGGCTCGAGCAGCTCGTCGGCTCGGGCCAAGCGCTCCCGTAGTTCGTCCGCAGAGCGTCCCAGAAGTTCAGATTGGCGGCGCGGGTGCGCATCCCGGGTGCGGTGGTCAAGGCCGTGGACAGCGAGTTCGACACCCTCGGACCGGACGCGCTGCAGAACAGTGATCTCCTCATCGGCGAGCGTTCGGCACCCAACCCCGCGTGGGTCGACAGGTCGCTGGGACGGTTGCGGCACCACTGCGAGCAGGTAGGGAACGCCGGCCGAATGCATGATGTCGTGGAAGTGCTCGAAGGTATCGGTGCCGTAGCGCAGCGGCTCATCATCGGCGAGCCAGTGCGGATACTCGTCGACGCGGACGAGGAACCGCGGAGGGCGCGACCGGGCGGCGCCGAGCGCCTCCCGGCGTGCGTGCTCACGCTGGACCACCGACCGCTCGTAGCTCAATCGCCCGCGACGCATAGCCAAACGCTGGGCGATCCGCAGGGGTCGTGGTCCGGTGCGCCCGCGTCGGGCGGCCGAGGTCAGCGTCGGCGGCATGACGTCGAGTGGCGCGTCCGCTCCGACGATGAGCCTCGCCGTTCGCCTGGATTCAGCGTCGAGCACGGCGACAACCTACATTATGTAGGAGGTCGATGGCGTCACTGGACGGCCACATCCGTGAACAAGACATCATCGACTTTGACGTCGGTCTTGGCGGTGATGCGTTTCTTGATCCTTCTCTTGAGCCGTTCGCGCGCTTTCGCGCGCTGGAGTGAGCGTGCCCGGACGCTGGCGAGGGAGCCTGTGATGATGTCGCGCACTACCGGCTCCTGGGGGAGGGCGCCAAATCCCTCAATCGGTTTTGCCGCCCCCTTCTTGCCTGCTCCGGACTCCTTAGCGGCCACCTCTGCGGCATGGGATGCGGTGTAGCCGTGGGCGAAGACGAGCGCCACGCTGAGTCTCGCGAACCGGCCATCGGCGAGGTTGACGAGGAACTCGCGCGGCATGACGTAGACCTCCCCTTCGACTTTATGCTTCGGCTTGGCCTCGGGTTCGGCGAGCAGGAGCTTGTATGCCCCGCCGGCCGCGAGCACGGCGATGAGCGTGGGGATGAGGATCTTGGGCTTCACGGAATCTCCTACGAGTCGTAGGAAGTATGGTCGGCAGGTCGGCCTCCGGGCCGCAGGGCGACCGTGCGCAGCGGACGGAAGGACGAGGCGTCAAGTCCTGCCCGCTCCTATCCGATGTAGGAGGTATGAGTCTGGAATCCGTGCTCGACCGGATCGCGAGCCTCAACGCCGTGTCGACGCCAGTAGCGCCCAGAGCCACTTCAGCTGCGGCGACGACGACCGCCCCGCCGACACCACGGCCGGGACGCGGGACGTTCGCCCAAGCGTTGACGGGGGCGACGACGCCGCCTGCCGGCAACGCCGGGATGGTCGCGACCGCGAAGGCCGAGGTGGGCCAGGTCGAAGCTCCTCCTGGATCGAACGATTCTGCACGGATCGCGCAGTATCGATCGGCGGTGCCCGGCGGCCCCGTGGGTCCCTGGTGCGCATACTTCGCGTCGTGGGTTGCCAAGGAGAACGGCAAGCCGCTGGGCGACCGGGGGCAGGGCTTCGCCCGCGTGGATGACGTCTACGCGTGGGCGCAGCGCACTGGTCGTGCGCTTCCCAACGGCCCAGCAGTCCAGCCGCGGGCGGGAGATCTCATCATCTGGGACGAGCACATGGGCATCGTCGAGTCCGTGGCCGCCGACGGAACGATCACCACCATCGAGGGCAACTCGTCCGATTCGGTGGCACGTCGCCAGCACGGCAAGGGCGGCGATGGGGCGATCGGATACGTCCGCATGCGCTGAGTCGCTGGTCACCCGAACCAGCGCACCCGCCAGCCCGCGAGCCTGACCACCGCTGCGCGATCGGCGCGCGCCACGCGGTCGAGCACTCGACCGGGCAGTGTTGGATGTCCTGTCGCGTCACTCGCTAGCACGACGGCCCGTCTGCGCGCAGCGATGAGTGCCGTGAGCCGGCCTTCGTCGTTCGTCGCGGGCCAGCGCAGCCCGCGACGACCTCGATCGGGCGCTGGGACGAGTACCGATGGATGCTTGTTGGACGCCACCCACGGCGTGTCTGACTGCCGCCGGTACGCGGTGTCGAGTTGCATGAGGGCCTGCTGACTCTCGAGTTGCATCCGGGCCGCCTCTCGACGCAGGGCTGCGCGGTGAGCGGTGCGCGCGATCTGGCGCGCCAGCGCTACCTCGGCGAGTTTTGCGGTCATGAGCGCGTCGATCTGCGCGCCCCATCGCGCTCTCTCGCGTTGTTGTGGGGGCTGCTCGGCGTCGCGACCCGACACGCCGGTCGCGGCACCGAACGCGAAGGCCGCGGCACCGGCGGTCGCAACCACGGTGCGCAGCCCCATCGGGTCAGGGGGCCTTGCTGTCGAGTTCGCGCAGGAACGGCAGCGGGTCGATAGGGCGCCCGCCCCGATACCAGCCCGGAGCGGTCCACAGCTCGAAATGCAGGTGGCAGCCGCTCGCGCGGCCGGTGTCGCCGACCTCGCCGATCGGGTCTCCGGCCTCTACTCGATCCCCCTTTTCAACCAGCGGCGCTGACCGCATGTGCATGTAGGCCGTGGCGCGTCCGTCCGCGTGCTGGAGGACGAGGTAATTCCCGGCACGGGCCTGGAATGTCGACATGAGGACGCGCCCCGGCTCCGCGGCAACGAGCTTCGTGCCGCATGCCGCAAAGACGTCTTGTCCCTGGTGGCCACGGCCGCCGCCGAAGCGGTTGATCTCGGTCCCGTAGTCGTGACGCCCCACGATCGGAAACGCGCGCTCGCCCGGGCCTAGCGGCTCGCCGGCTCCGGCGCCGGCCGCCGTTGCGGTGATCCGAATCGGTTGGGTACGGGCGATGCCACCTTCGCCGCGGACCTCGATCGGGCCGCTCTTCGAGCGACGCGGAATAACCACGGCCACGAGTCCGTCCCGGGTCTGTCGCGGGGTCGCGACGCGGTCGTCCCGGCGCCCGGCGGCCCCGAGAAACCGCACGCGGGTGATGGTCTGAAGCGCCGATCCGGCAATGTGAAGCTCCACCCCGCGCGAGCACTCGCCCGAACGACCGTCTGCGCACGTGACTGCGGCGACGACCGGCGCGGAGGGCGCGGCAGCGCCGCCTGCCGCAGAGGCTGCGACGCCCTCGGGGGCAGAGACCAGCGGCAGTATCGACATCAGGGCAGCAGCAAGTGGCGTCAGTCGCACGGAGCATTCCTCTTGTTCACGCCTACGAGGTGAGCTGACGGGCTCGTGCGAAGAGGTGCACGCCGGTCGACTCTGCGACCGGTTCGCCCCATGAAGTGGTTCCCCCGTTCGTGCACTGCCGGGCGGCGCACGATTCGGCTATGTCCTACGGCTGGTAGGACGCTAGCAGGGCCGGATGTCGCAACCATGACTCCTTGCAATAAAATACCCATAGGGGGTATGGTCATTCGTATGCCTCTCCCCACCGAACCATCCACCGAGTCCGTGGTGCTCCACGTCGGCGGGTTGCTCTACGCGTCGGAGAAGTCCGTCATCGAGCGCGCGCTCAGTGCGCGAGTGGGCGTCACGTCCGTGGACGCCAACCCAGTCGCACAGACCGCGACGGTGAGGTACGACCCGGCGCTGACTTCGGTCGGTGTGCTGCGGGGCTGGGTCGAGGACTGCGGCCTGCACTGCGCCGGGCAGTCGGTTCCGAGTCATGTCTGCGACCCGATGGCCGAGCCCGGCGCGCATGGTCACGCTGCCGGTGCCTCGGCCCGCGCCGACTCACCCGGCCACGATCACGGTGGTCACGCCGGGATGTCCATGGACGCGATGGCCCGCGACATGCGTACGCGCTTTCTGGTGGCGCTCGTCTTCACCGTGCCGATCGTCCTGTGGTCGATGGTTGGGACGGAGCTGCTTGGCCGTGAGCTGCCGACGCCGTTCGGCCTTGACCATGACGTCTGGCAGTTCCTGCTAAGCCTGCCGGTTGTCCTGTGGGCCTCGTCGATCTTCTTCACCGGCGCGGTCGCTGCGCTGCGGGCACGAACGCTCGACATGATGGTGCTCGTCGCCGTGGCGATCGGTGCGGGCTGGCTCTACTCGGTTGCCGCCACCTTCTTCATCGAGGGCGAGGTCTTCTACGAGGCCGCCGGCATGCTCTCGACGTTCGTCCTGCTCGGCCACTGGTTCGAGATGCGCGCCAGAGGAGGCGCCAATGACGCGATTCGCACGCTCCTGGACCTGGCGCCACCGATGGCGGTCGTGCTCCGCGACGGCGAGCCCGTCGAGGTCCCGACCGCCGACCTGGTCGTGGACGACCTTCTGCTGATCCGCCCAGGCTCGAAGATCCCGGTCGACGCGGTGGTCGCCGAGGGCGAGAGCCAGGTCGATGAGTCCACGGTCACCGGGGAGAGCCTGCCGGTCAAGAAGCGACCGGGTGACGCCCTGATCGGCGCGACGATCAACAAGAACGGCAGGCTGCGCGCGCGGGCAACCGCCGTCGGCGCGGACACCGCGCTCGCGCAGATCGTCAAGCTCGTTCAGGAGGCGCAGAACTCCAAGGCGCCGGGGCAGCGGCTTGCGGACCGCGCCGCGTTCTGGCTGGTGTTCGTCGCGCTCATCGGCGGCACCGTGACGTTCGCCGTCTGGTACTTCGTCATCGGCCGCGATGCACAGGAGGCGCTGCTGTTCGCCATCACGGTGGTCGTCATCACCTGCCCGGACGCACTTGGCCTCGCGACGCCGACGGCGATCATGGTCGGGACCGGGCTCGGCGCGCGCCGCGGAATCCTGTTCAAGCACGCCATGGCGCTCGAGCGGGCGGCCGGGCTGGACATCGTCGTGTTGGACAAGACAGGAACGCTCACCCGCGGCGAACCCGAGGTCGTGTCGATCGTGACGGTCAACGGCGCGATGGAGGACGATGTTCTCCGTCTCGTCGCCGCGGCCGAGGCGGAGAGCGAGCACCCCCTGGCAGAGGCGATCGTCAAGGCGGCGGCCCAACGGGACGTCCAGAAGGTGCCCGTGGAGAGCTTCGAGGCGGTCCCGGGCCACGGACTGCTCGCCCTCGTCGACGGCAGGCGCCTCGCCGTCGGCAACGAGCGACTGCTCACGCGGGAGCGGATCGACCCCGCCGCACTGTCGCAGGCAGCCGCCGGACTCGCGGGCGAAGGCCGCACCAGCATCCATGTCGCCATCGACGGGCAGGCCGCGGCAGTGATCGCCGTCGCCGACGCCGCGCGCGAGACGGCGGCGGAGGCGATCACGCGGCTGCGCGAGCTCGGCGTCCGCCCGGTGATGCTCTCGGGCGACAGCCAGGCCACCGCCGACCGGATCGCGAGCGAGCTCGGGATCGACGAGGTGATCGCTGACGTCCTGCCGGCCGAGAAGGCAGATGTCGTGGCCAGGTTGCAGGCCGACGGCCAATCGGTGGCGATGGTCGGCGACGGCGTCAACGACGCCCCCGCCCTCGCGCAGGCTGACGTCGGCATCGCCATCGGAGCCGGAACGGATGTCGCCGTCGAGACAGCGGATGTCGTCCTGATGCGCTCAGATCCCGTGGACGTCGCGACGGCCATCGCCATCAGTCGGGGAACCACGCGAAAGATGCATCAAAATCTCGCGTGGGCCGTCGGCTACAACAGCCTCGCCCTTCCGGTCGCCGCGGGGGTCTTCGCGCCGCTGGGTTTCGTCCTGCGCCCCGAGGTCGGCGCGATCTCCATGGCCGGATCGAGCATCATCGTCGCGCTCAACGCGGTGTCGCTGAAGCGGCTGCGGCTTCCCCAGTCCACCTCCGCGCCAACTCAGGGGGCGGACTCCGACAGCCTGTAGGATTCGGTGACGTGCTGATCCTGCTCAACACCCTGATCCGGCGACACCGCCGCCGGATGAGCATGGCCCTTGGAGTGCTGGCGCTCGCGGGCGCGCTGGTCCTTGCGCACGGCGCCGTCGGCGGCGGCCACATGGGCGACAGCATGGGTCACCCGATGCCCGCGACGATCGACGCGGCGCCCGTCGGCGACGTTCTCGAGGTCTGTCTCGCGGTCGCCGAAACCGCCGCCCTGGGATTCGGCCTTTTGGCCGCGATCGGCGCGTGGCGTGCGGCACGGGTCACGTTCGGCGCAGCACCCGGATGTCACGTGGAGCACGCGATCTCGCCCGTTGCTCCTACCTGGCCCGCGGCACGCGCCGGGCCAGCAGACCTCCAGGTCTTCTTGCGGTGAGGACGGCGTGCGGCCACCACCGGCCGCGCTCACGTCTTGACCAAACAACCTGAAGGGACTGAACGTTCATGACACACGCACGTCTACTCGCCGTGGCCACGGCCGCGGTGCTGACACTCGGTGCCGCGGGACTCGCAGCCTGTGGCGGCGACGATGAGGCCGGCTCGGGTACCGCGTCAACGGCGCCCGCCGCGGCGAACGGCACCGACCTCGCCTTCGCGGCCGACATGATCGGCCACCACGACATGGCGGTGCAGACGGCGGAAACCGCAAAGGAGAACGCGTCGCGCGACGAGATCGTCGAGCTCGCTGACGCGATCATCACCACCCAGACCGCCGAGAAGGCGCAGCTTGAGAAGGCCCAGAGCCGCCTGACCGACGAGGGGCTCAAGCCCGAGGACCTCGGCATGTCCGATGCGGAGATGGGGATGGACATGGACATGGAGATGCTCACGTCGAGCGCGGCCTTCGACCGCACCTTCATCGACATGATGGTTCCCCACCACCAGGGTGCCATTCGGATGGCGCGCATCGAACTCGCCCGCGGAAAGGACCCCGAGCTGCGCAGCCTGGCCGAAGCGGTCGTTGCCGCGCAGTCGAAGGAGATCGAGCAGATGAACGCCTGGCGGAAGCAGTGGTACGGGGCGGTATCGCCGGCGGGCGGTGTGCCCGAGGAAGACGAGATCAAGCCGGCCTCCGACGACCCGGGTATGGGTCACGACATGGGCGGCGACGGCCAGTAAGTGCGCGCTCGGCGGGTGGGCGATCCAGCGTCCACCCGCCGACGTTCTCACGTTCGTACGGACGTAGTAGTGTCCAGGCAATGAGCGCTTGCGACCTTCTCTGTCTCGATCTTCCCCAGGCCGAAGCCGTTCGGCAGTCGCTGGCTCCGGCGGGGCAGACAGAGGCATGGGCGACCGCTGCCAAGGCCCTGGGCGACCCCACCCGGCTGCGTGTCGCTCTTGCCGTGGCCGGGAGCGGGTCGGCGTGTGGATGTGACGTCGCATGGATCGTCGGCATCAACGGCAAGCTCGTCTCTCATCACCTCCGAGCTCTTCGGGCCGCAGGTGTCGCGACCTCGCGGCGCGACGGCAAGATGGTCATCTACGAACTGACGCCGTCCGGCAGCGCGCTGCTCACCGCGCTGACCGCCGACCCGGCCGTGGCGCGATGAGCACGCTGCCGGTACTTGAGGTCACCCCGGCCGCGAACCGGCCGGCCCCGATCACCCGCGAGCGTTACGAGCAACTCGCGCGGCGCGTCCGGCTCCTGTCATGGGCCTCGCTCGGGATCATCGGCTTCGAGGGCGCGGTCGCGATCATCGCGGGCGTGCTCGCAGGCTCGATCGGCCTGATCGCGTTCGGGCTGGATTCCGTCGTCGAGGGATCGGCCAGCCTGGTCTTGGTCTGGCGCTTCTCGCGCTCTCGGATGTTCAGTCAGGCCGCCGAGACCCGGGCGCAGAAGCTCGTCGCGATCCAGTTCTTCATCCTCGCGCCGTTCGTGGCGGTCGAATCGGTCCGGGCGCTCGCCGAGGGTCGGGCCGCGGACATCAGCCTGCTGGGCATCGGGCTGACGATCTTCTCCGTCATCACGATGCCGGTCCTGGGGATCGCCAAGCAGCGTCTCGCCGTCCAGATCGGCTCGGCGGCGACCAAGGGCGAGGGCCGGCAGAACATGCTCTGCACCTACCTGGCCGCCGCGCTGCTCGTCTCGCTCGTTGCCAACGCCGCCGTCGGCGCCTGGTGGCTCGACCCGGTCGTCGGCCTGCTCATCGCCGGGGTCGCGGTCAAGGAGGGCGTCGAAGCGTGGAACGGCGAGACGTGTGCGGACTGCGAGAGCCCGCTCGCGCTTCTGAACGAGTCCGGGCCGCGGGATGTGTGCGACGACGAGTGTTGCGGAGAGACACCTGGTTCGGCCACCCACCTGTGAGCCACATCGCATTTCTGGTTTAGGCATGGCATAGTTGTCGTCGTGGCACCACTAAGCCGACGGGAACTTCTGGCTGGATCCGCTGCCCTCGGGGGAGCGGCCGCCCTCGCACGCACGACGGTGCCCCACGGCCACCCGTGGGGGAGCGAAGCAAGCGCCGCATCGGGTGAGGGCGGGAATCACGGCGCCGCGCATGCCGGGTCTTCGGGTCACGCCGACTTTCGCGACGCCCGCACCGTCGACCACGCGCGCAACGGGTTTGATCCGCACGAGATCGTCCGCGACTTTGACTGGGGCACGACGCGCCGGGGCACGAACGGGCGCGTCATCCGCGAGTGGGAGCTCGTCGCCGTCGACAAGGAGATCGAGGTCGCTCCCGGCGTGACGTTCGCCGCGTGGGCGTACAACGGGCGGATCCCCGGCCCGACGCTGCGCTGTCGTGAGGGCCAGCGGCTGCGGATCACGTTCGTCAACGGGTCCGCGCATCCGCACACGATCCACTTCCACGGCCTGCACACCGCGGCGATGGATGGCGTGCCCGGCATCGGTGCGGGTGAGATCGCGCCGGGTGGCCGCACGGTGTACGAGTTCGACGCCCTGCCTGCGGGTCTGCACCTCTACCACTGCCATGTCCGGCCGCTGGCCGAGCACATCGGCAAGGGCCTGTACGGCGCGTTCATCATCGACCCGAAGGACGGCCGGCCCGACGCGGACGAGATGGTCATGGTCATGAACGGGTTCGACACGAACTTCGATCGCGCGAACGAGTTCTACGCCGCGAACACCATTCCGTTCGCGTACATGAACACGCCGATCCAGGTCAAGCGCGACGAGCTCGTGCGGGTCTACCTCGTGAACATCCTCGAGTACGACCTCATCAACTCGTTTCACCTGCACGGCAACCTCTTCAATTACTACCCGACGGGCACGGGTGAGAAGCCGAGCGAGCTCACCGACACCGTGATGCTGTGCCAGGGCCAGCGCGGCATCCTCGAGTGGCGCTTCCCGTACGAAGGGAAGTACATGTTCCACGCCCACCAGTCCGAGTTCACCGAGCTCGGCTGGCAGGGCTTCTTCGAGGTTCCCGCCTGATGGAGGGTCACGTCGCGACTCCCAACAAGGCCCCGAGCGCGGGTCCTCTGAGCGACGCGCCGACCTGGCTGCTCGGCCTCGTCCCGCTCGTGCTCATCATCGCCTCGATCGGCGCGTTCGCGGCGCTCGGCGGCCCGGGTCTCGGCGAGCGTGCCGGCCCGCCGGTCGAAGAGGTGGCGGTCGAGCGCACCGTGCTGGAGCCGGGCGTCATCGCGCTGACCGTGCGCAACGACGGTCCGGACGCGGTCTTCATCGCGCAGGCCGTCGTCAACGATGCGTTCGTGCAGTTCTCCGGCGCGGAGGAGCCGATCGAGCGCCTGCGCACCGCCACGGTGCGCCTGTCGCAGCCGTGGATCGAGGGCGAGGCGTACGAGATCGCGCTCGTCACCTCGACCGGCGGCACGATCGTGCACGAGATCCCGGTGGCCGTCGAGACCCCGGAGCCCGACCTGTCGTTCTTCGGCCTCATGGCGCTCCTCGGCGTCTACGTCGGGGTGATCCCGGTCGCGCTCGGCATGCTCTGGCTGCCGTGGGTGCGGCGGATCCCGGCGACCTGGCTACGGGGCGTCATGGCGGTCACGGTCGGCCTGCTCGCGTTCCTCGCCGTCGACGCCACGCTCGAGGGCTTCGAACTCTCCGCCGAGGGCTCGCAGGCATTCGGCGGCAGCGCGCTCGTGCTCTTCGGGGCCGTCGTCGCCTACCTCCTGCTCACCGGGGTCACCGCCTGGATGACGCGGCGCAGGGCCGCGGCCAAGGCGGCGGGGGCCAGCGCCGGGACGCTCGCGCTCATGGTCGCGGTCGGTATCGGCCTGCACAACCTCGGTGAGGGCGTCGCCATCGGCGCCGCCTACGCCACGGGCGCGCTGGCACTCGGCGCGTTCCTCGTCATCGGCTTCGCCATCCACAACACCACCGAGGGCCTGGCGATCGTCGCCCCCCTCGCGCATCAGCCCGTCCGCATCGGGCGCCTGATCGTCCTCGGCCTCATCGCCGGGGCGCCCGCGGTGGTCGGAGCCTGGATCGGGGCTGCGGCGTTCAACGCCAGCGCCGCCGCGTTCCTCTTCGGCTTCGGCGCCGGCGCCATCGCCCAGGTCATCGTGCAGCTGACACCTAGCCTGCGCGACGACGACGGCCGGGCCCTGAACCCGGTCGCGGTCGGCGGGATCCTCGCCGGCCTGGCGGTGATGTTCCTCACCGGGTTGCTGGTGGCCGCCTGATGGCCGCCGGACCGCACCGGGTCGGGCACACGGGCTCCTCCGAGGCCGTGGAGAACTACGCCAAGGCGATCTACTCGCTCCAGCAGCGCGCCGGGGGAGAGCCTGTCTCGACCAACGACCTCGCCGAGCGGATGGACGTGACCCCCGCGTCCGCATCGTCCATGGTCCGCAAGATGACGGAGCTGGGTCTCGCGACGCACGAGCCGTACCACGGCGTGTCGCTCACCGCTGACGGCTCACGGCTCGCGCTGGAGGTCCTGCGCCACCACCGCCTGCTCGAGCTGTACCTCGCCGAGCACCTCGGTGTGCCATGGGACCGCGTCCACGAGGAGGCCGAGGCACTGGAGCACGTGATCTCCGAGGACCTGGAGGCGCGGATCGCCGCGAAACTCGGTGACCCCACACACGACCCGCACGGCGACCCGATCCCCAGCGCCGACCTCGTCATCGCCGAGCCGGGAACCCGCGCGCTGTCCGACCTCGTCGCGGGCGACCGCGGGACGTTCGCGCGGGTCTCCGATGCCGACCCGGAGATGCTGCGCTACCTGACCGGCCGCGGCATCGCGATCGGGGACGACATCGAGGTGCTCGAGCGCCAGCCCTTCGAAGGCCCGCTCACCGTGCGCGTCGGTGACGCGCTGCACACCCTCGGCGGGGGGCTGGCCCGCGCCATGCGCATCGCAGCCTGACGCCGGCCTCTCAGATGCCGTAGATGAAGTCCAGTCCCATGTCGTTGAGCAGACGCTGGGCTTCCACGTTGAGCCGGAACATCTCGCCACTGAAGACGAGGTAGCCCATGATGATGAGGACGACGCCGGCGAAGAGCTGGATGGCGAGGTAGTGGCGCTTGAGCACGTCGAACGCGCTCGTCGCGCCGTTGAACGCGACCGCGGTGAGCAGGAACGGAACGCCGAGACCGGCGGAGTAGACGGCCAGCAGCAGCCCACCCTGCGCGGTTCCGGAGCTCGTTGCCGCGAGCCCGAGAATCGCTGCCAGCGTCGGGCCGATGCACGGCGTCCACGCGACCGCGAACGCGGCGCCGGCGACCACCGGTCCGCCACCAGACGCCCGCTCGATGAGGCCCGGCGGCCGCCACTCACGGTTCAGGGCCGTGACGAACGTCGAGGCGACGAACAGGACGCCCATGGCCATGACCGCGAGCCCGGCGACGGTGTCGAGCGTCTGGCGATTCTCGAACAGCAGCGACCCGGCGGCGGTCGCGCTGAGGCCGAGCAGGATGAACACCAGCGAGAACGTGCCGATGAACGTCAGGCTGCGGCCGACCACCACGCGCCTCGGCCGGCTACCGAGTTCGGCCGGCGCGCCGCCGGTGACCGTGGCGAGGTATCCGGGGACGAGAGGCAGGACGCACGGTGAGATGAAGGACAGGAACCCCGCCGTGAATGCCAGGAAGATGCTCGGCAGCTGGACGCCCATCTCTACGCCAGGGGCCGAAGCGCGGGCACGGCGCCGCCGGGGATCGGATAGCGATGCGGGTCGCGGGCAAACTCGTCGGCGCACCGCTGCGAGCAGAACGCGCGCGGCGTGTCCCGACGGTTGAGGACCACCGCGTCGTCCAGCGCCACACGCATGCGACAGACCGGGTCTATCGCCCGGGCGGCCTTGTCTGTTGCGCAAGTCGCCGGGACCGCGCGAAAGAGCTGCTGGGGCGCGCGGATGTTCCGAAGGTCACGGACGCCGAGATCCTCGTAGTGCACCTGTGAGCCTCCTCCGGCACTCTCCCGGGTCACAGAAGAGAGCAAGATCTCGTCGGGCCCGGCAAGCTCGGCGATACGAGCGGCCGCGTTCACCGTCTGGCCGAACCAGTCGCCGCCGCGCTCGACCGCGGTGCCGGTGTGCATTCCCACGCGGACGGCTGGAAACCTCGATCGGGTCACGACACGCTCAAACAGCGCGAGCGCGAATTGCACTGCACCCGCCGCGGTCTCGACGTGGACCATGCACGCGTCGCCCAGCGACTTGAGGTCCTCCGCACCTGGGGGCAGCGCCGCACCGACTTCACAGCAGAACTGTCCTGCGAGATCGGCGGCCATCTCGTCGCCGTGGATATCGGTCAGCGCCGTGTACCCCGCGAGGTCGGCGAACACGAACGTGTGCTGCGCACTGGCGATCATCGGACTAGACGACGACCGAGTCCCACGGCGCCCAGAACCGCTCGGCGACAAGTGCGGCGACAAGTAAGAGCCACAGGGTCAGGATGATCGCATGGTTGCGGATCACCATCGCGGTCAGGCGGCCGGCTCGTCCTGGAAGACGAGCGAGAGGCCGCGCGTTGTGCAGCGTCACGTACCAGAACGCCGGGATCGTGACCGCCCACACCACCATGCAGTACGGGCACAACGCTCCGATGCGGTACAGCGTCTGGAACATCAGCCAGTGGACGAACACCACGGCCAGCGTGAGTCCCGCCTGGAGGACCAGCCAGTACGGCCGAGTGAGTCGCCCGCCGGTGGTCAGGATCAGGCCGGTGGCGGCCAGTGCGGCGAACCCGGCGATGCCCAGGAATGGGTTGGGAAAGCCGAACGCCTCGGCCTGCGCGCTGCGAATGACTGACCCGCAGTCGACCGCCTCGCCCAGCGTGCACGGAGGGACGTACAGAGGATTCTCCAGCAACCGGAACTTCTCGACGGCGAGCGCGAACGCCGCTGCCAGGCCGACCAGCCCGGCGACCAGGAGCAGGATGCCCAGTCGCCGTGACGCGTCGAACCGGCCGCTGACGGCAACGGTCACTGGGCGGCGATCGCAGCGTCGAGCTGCTCGCGCAGATCATCGAAGGACTGCGGCTCGATCTTCTCCTCGTTGATGAAGAACGACGGAGTTCCCTGCACGCCCAGCTGCTGACCTGCCTGCGCGTCGCGCTCGACGCGCGCCGCGGTCTCGGGGTCGGCGACGGCCGCGTCGTACTCACGCATATTGAGCTTCAGGTCCTTGGCAAAGCCGCGGAACAGCGCGGCCTTGGACGATTGCTGCTCGCCCCAGGAGGCTTGTGTCTCGTACATGCGCCGGTACATCTCCTCCAGCTTGCCCTGCTGAGCTGCGGCCTCGACGGCGAGCGCGGCGTTGCGCGCGTTCTGGTGGCTCTCGATCGGGAAGTACCTGATGTTGAACGTCACCCGGCCTGCGTACTGCCGGCGAAGCTCCTCGATCGACGGGTAGGCCGCCGCGCACGCCTCGCACTCGAAGTCCAGGAACTCCGTGAACGTGACACCGCTCGTTCCGGGCTGACCCAGGCGCCGCGGATCGTCAGCGACGACCTGAGGTGCGTTCGTCGGCGCGTCGTCGGCCGGCGCGGTGGCCGTCGGGGGTGTCGCGGCGGTGGGGGGAGACCGATTGCTCGTCCCCGTCGCCGCCCGCAGCGACGGCGATCACGGCGACAACCGCGAGGAACACGCCGATCAGCGCGGCGGAGATCTTGACGTTGCGACTCATGGACAGTGCTTTCGAGGTCGAAGGACCGAAGCCGAGGCCAGCCGGCGGCACCCGTGGACCGCGGCGATGCCTGCGGCGCTCCTCGCGGTGAACGACTTCAACTACGACTCAGCGTAGTGGAGATCTGTCGCCTCGTCTCAGGCGCCGGTTGGCGGTCCGGCCAGCAGCCTGCTCGCAACGCCGTCGCTTTCGGGTCCCTCGTGCCCGGATTCGGGTCCTTGCCGCGACCCCCGGTCGCGGTGAGCCCCGCGACCGCGACAAGGACGAGTACGGCGCCGCCGACCATGGCGAGAAGCACCACGCGATGGAGCCGGTGTACTCCGCCCGGCGTCAGGTGCGGCTCATCTTCGTTGACGTCGGCCACCGGTCCAAACTACTACGCAGTGTCGTTGTCACGTGGGGCGGGCAGAGCCGGTGCGCCGGCGCACCACCCGGCCGATCCCGGCTGAGAGGACGCCGCCGACCGCGAGAATCAACGCGACGTGGGGTGTGACGGTCAGCAATGCGACGCTGTCCGCAGCGGCCGAGAGGGTCACGACGACACTCGTGGCGAGCACCACGCTCAAGGTGAGGGCCGCCGTCGCCATCGGTCGCAACGGCACATCTGCACGTGCCCGAGTTCCGCACAGGTGATCGACACGTTCGGGTTCGATACCTGCACCGCACCGGTCGAAGACCAGCAGGGCTGCGGCGAGCGCCCTGCGATCTGCCGGACGGGATGCGGCCGCTTCGTCGGCGGCGATCTCGGCCATCCGGGTGTACTGGTGCTGCAGGTCGCGAAGCACTGGCAGGAAGAACAGCCCGAACGCCGCGCTCCGGGCCGCGATGGCGCGCAGTGGATCGCGCCGTGCGGCGTGGTGGCGCTCGTGCGCGACGACCCGGTCGAACTCGGCATCGCTGAGGAGGGCGACAGCGCCTGAGGTCACGTAGACCTCGGGTGCGAGGAACCCCGCGCAGAACGCACGTGGCTGCACGCCGTTGACGACTCGCGCGCCGCGGTGGCGTCCGGCGACGCTCAGTCGGCGACACGTGCTGCGGTGGGCGCGGCAGAGTCGAGCGAGCATCCATCCTGTCCGCGCGATGACGAGCAGCCCGAGGCCGCCGAGCGCGAGGACCGCCGTAGCCACGAGGTCGTGGCCGGACAGCAGCGTCGCGCAGGTGTCCCGGACAAACGTGCCATCAACGCGCAGGCGCGATGCGGAGACCATCAGCGCGACCAGGGTCACCGCGGAACCGACGGCGGCCACTCCCGCCTGAAGGAGGAACACGCGCCGCGCGTCAGTCACGGCGGGCCAGGCGCTGGAGACGCCGGCGGCGGTCGGGGTCCAAGCGGGCGAGGCGTCGTGCGAAGTGAACGAGCGCCTCATCTTCGTAGCGGTCGAGGAGATCATCGATGTCGGCAGCGGCGCGCCGGTCGCGATACACCTCGGCCGTGAGCGCGGGACGGTAGACGTCGGTGCGACCGTCGCGCTCGCGCTCGAGCAGTCCCTTGTCGTCGAGTCGCTGCATGATCGTCAACACGGTCGTATACGCGCGCACGCGGTCTTCGGTGGCGTTCAGTATCCCGAGCACCTCCCGCACGGTGGACCGGCCCTCGCGCCAGACGATGTCCATGACCAGCGCTTCGAGTTCGTGCAGCTCGGGTGGGACCGAGTCCTCTGGTGCGGCCATCCCACGAGCCTATCGGCGCGGCGGCGCGACACCAACATCGCCCTCAGGGGCCTTCCAAGGCGCCTGTTCCCGACGATCTACTAGGCACCGTAGTACCTTGCTGGTCATGGTGGCCTTCGCGGTGACGATCGTCGTGTTCGTCGTTCTGGCAACGCTCGTGCTCTTCTGGGCACGCGCCGACCTTCGCGCGCACGGCGGCCTGACGATGCGATCGGCCATCGCCTCCTGGCTGCTGTACGTCCTGCACGCCGACTCGGTTGCGTCCGCGGCATGGGGAAGCCTGCTCGTCATCGACGTCCCCGAGCGGCCGGCACTGATCCTCGGCGCCACGGTCATCACCGTCGGTCTCGCGCTGTTCATCGCGGCGAGCGTGCAACTCGGCGTCCACGGGGACTTCTCAGGCATGCGTCCGCGCCGCCTGGTCACCACGGGTGTGTACCGCCTCGCGCGGCACCCGCAGAACACCGGCTGGGGACTGCTGCTGCTCGGCGCGGCTTTCGCCGGTCGCAGCCTTGTGGCGCTCGTACTCGTGGCCGTCTTCGTCGTGTTCGTCGACCGCCTCATGCGCATCGAAGACCAGCAACTCGCGCACGACTTCGGCGAGACGTACGACGCATACCGCGCGACGACGCCGGCGATCCTCTCTCGGCCGCCGGCAGGTCGCCGGCCAGCCGGCGTGAATCCCCGGATACGGCTCGTGGGGGCGCTCGCCGGTGCGCTCGCGCTGGTCGCGATCACAGCGATCGCCGTCGCGGCGCGGTCGAGTCCGTCGCAGCCGCCGCCCGACTCGGCCTCCCCGTTTCGCGGGTCGCTCATGCCACGCGGGTTTCCTGCGCCGAACTTCACGCTGCGCGACGAGCAGGGTCAGCCCATCTCGATGCGAGCGCTGCGCGGTCGCGTGGTCCTCGTCGCCTTCCTCTACACGACGTGCGAGGAGAGCTGCCCGCTGGAGGCGCAACAGGTCAGGCTCGCGCTTGAAGCACTCGGTGACGATGCCGACCGGGTCGCGGCGATCGGCGTGGCCGTCGATCCGCCGCGTGACACGCCCGAGCGCGCGCGGCGCTTTCTGCTCGAGCAGCGGGTCACCGGCCTGATGCGCTTCGTCCTGGGCAGCGCAGCCGAACTCGCGCCGGTTTGGCGCGGGTTCGCCGTCTCCCCGCAGACGGAGGAATCGGAGCACCAGGCGCGGATCACCGTGGTGGACACGCGCGGCGATCAGCGCGTGGGGTTCCCGGCCTCGCGCGCGCAACCCGAAGACATCGCGCACGACGTCCGCGTTCTGCTGCGCGAGGCGGGGTAGGTCGGCGTCACTCTGCCGCGATGCGGCCGGTCTCGGCGGCCCGGAGCAGCGCCCGGGCGTCAGCGTCATTGATCGCCCCGGCACGGTGGGCGACGATCCGACCGCGTGCGTCCAGCGCGTACGTCTCGGGAACTCCGGTGGCGCCCAGAGACTTCGATGCTTCATCGCTGCCGTCCCGCACGCTCGGGTACGTCAGCCGCTCCTCGGCGACGAATGCGCGCGCCGTCCTGCGAACGTCCTGCTGGTTGAGACCCAGGACGAGCACGCCTCGTGGCTCGGCTGCCGCCCACAGCCGGCGCAACACCGGAGATTCGGCCTTGCACGGGCCGCACCACGACGCCCAGACGTTGAGAATCACGGGGGTGCCGCGCAGTTCGGTGAGGGACACCTCTCCGTCGCGCGCGGCGGCATCGACGACATCACCGAGCGGTGGCCCTGCGGTACCCCGCACGAGCAGCGGGAGCGTGACCGGTGCCGGCGTCACCGCCCTGCCCTGCGACAGGTCATCGGCCAACGTCGGTGCTCCGCCTCGCCCGAGCAGGCCGTAGAGCAACAGGGCAATGAGCGCACTCGCCAGCACGCAGGCGGTGACCGTGACTGCGCGGGCGGTCACAGGCCGGTGCGAATCGCTCGCTCCATGGCGGTGAACCCGAAGGATCCCTCCAGACGGGAGGTGACGATTCCCTGGCGATTCATCACAAAGAGCCACGGCTCGGAGGTCAGTCCGAACCGGGCCAGCGGCGGGCGCAGTCCGCGGTCCACCGCGTTGTCGACGTACACCTCTTGGTGGATGAGTTCCATGCGGTCGCCGTACCGCTCGCGGAGCTGTAGCGCGATGTCCACCACGGGACCGCACACGCGGGAGTGGCAGAGCTGTGGCGTGGCAAACAGGACGGCGACGGGCTTGCGGCCGAGCGCCTCCTTGAGGTTGACGTCGTGCAGATCGTCCGGGGGGCTGGCGCGTGTCGATCTCCTCGATGGACGCGACATCTCCGGTCGTATCCGTCGAGACCCTCGGCGCCCGGCTCCCCGACGGCCGGCATCTGGTCGCGCTCCGGCCGGATCACCTTCAGCTCGCCGTTCGATGCGACCAACTGGTCCTTCACCTTCGTGACGGCCAGCACGGCGACTCGGCCGGGTCGAGGCAGATCGACCTCGGCAGAGTAGATCGCCGCGAACGGATCGGATTCCGCAGCGGCCTGCTCGCTGCGAAACGGCGGATCGGTCACGAGCAGATCGGCCGGCGCCGGGAAGGGCCCCCGCGCCACCGCTTGCGGGGACTCGGCGAGATAGACCGCGGTCGGGCCGTAGACGAACCCAGTCGTAGGGTCGATGATGCCGAACGCCAGCCGGTTGCGGCCCGGCGTGTAGATGCTGCCAGCGGGCGCGTACTGCGGCCCGGCGGCGCCGATCCCGTCTGCCACATCCTGCAGGGACCGCCCGTTGACGGCGGGGAAGTCCGCCGCCCGTGACGATGTCGCCCCTTGCAGTTGCTGGCGCAGCTCGGCCGAACTGGCAGCACGAGGCGCCGCAGTCTCGCTGTCATTCGTGCCGCCGCATCCACTCAGCGCGAGAGTCACTCCGACCACCGCGAGCGGGGCACAGCAACTCCATCGTCGTCCCCGGCCAACACCGATCACTACGACACAGCGTAGTCGAACACCGGCCGAGTGGCGGCAGGGAAGTCCACTACGCGGCGTCGTAGTCCGCTCAGGAGGCTTGCTAGGGTCCGGGCCGAGCCGAATCGCGCCGGCTCCGGCCGGCGCGTACGGGGGACCCAGATCCCGGGGCGAATCGACCACCTGGTCGTAGCGCGGCAGCGCGAGCCCGACAGCTAACTCCGGAGGCTCGCACCCGATGATCACCACCATTTCGCGCAGCGTCCTTCCCCCTTCTTGGCGTCCTCATGACGCTCCTCCTCCCCAGCGCGGTGACGGCCGCCCCAAGCGGCGGGGCCGAGGCGTTCTCCGAGCCCGAGATCGAGCGGATCGACTGCGTGACGCCAAAGAGCGAGTCCTGCGCGCAGGGCGTCCTGCCCGCCGGCGCGCGCGTCCGCTTGGTGGGCCGCGATCTGCGCGATGTCCGGCGCGTGGTCTTCCGTGGCGCTGACGGTCGCCGCGACGACGCCGCGGCCCGCGTCAGCCACGTGGGCGCCCGGCCACGCCGACGTCCAGGTTCCGGGGACGGCGCAGACCGGCCCGGTCGACCTGGTGGTGCGCGGAGGCGACCCCGGTCCGGGCCATGCCGCGCGTGACGGTGCGCCCGCTTGTGCCTGCCGGACAGGTCGACGGGCACGTGTTCCCGATAAGGGGCAAGCACGACGTCGGGCAGACCGAGACGAACAACTTCGGCGGCGGGCGCAATCACCAGGGTCAGGACATGTTCGCCGCCTGCGGCACGCCATTGGTGGCCGCTCAGGGCGGGCGCGTGCGCATGGCCAAGGCCAACCACGCCCGCGCCGGGAACTACCTGGTGATCACCGGCGAGAGCAGCGGGCTGGACTACGTCTACATGCATATGCAGGCGCCGCCCACCGTCGAAACCGGCGACCGCGTCGCCACCGGCCAACCACTCGGAGAGGTCGGCGACACCGGGAACGCGAACGGATGCCACGTGCACTTCGAGATCTGGTCGGCTCCCGGCTGGTACACCGGAGGCAAGCCGATCGACCCGCTCCCGCTCGTGCGGGCGTGGGATCCCGACCACTGACATGCGCAGCCAGGCGCTTGGCGCCCCCGAGTGCGCACGATGGCCGTGGTGGTTCGCGCCCGTCGGCGTTGCAGCGGCGTTCGCCGTCACGGGACTGGTCAGCGCGGTCGTCCTCGGAGTCGTCAGCGCGGCCGGCGGCGACGGACTCAAGGACCCCACGGTCGCTTCCGCGCTGACGCTCCTCCAGGATGCCGCGTTCATCGGGGTCGCGTGTGCGTTGGCGGCGAGCGCAGGCACGCTGAGCTTCCGCGCGCTTGGCATTGTCCCGGTGCGGACACCGGTGCTCATCGGCTCGGCAGCCCTCGCGCTCACCACGTTCCTGCTCTTCGCGCTGCTCTGGGCGCAGCTCACCGCCCTCCCGCGCGAGCAGGACACGCTCCGCACGCTCGGCGCCGAGGACGGGAGCGTCCGCCTGGTGCTCACCGCGGTCCTGGTGATCCTGATTGCGCCGGTCGCCGAGGAGGTCCTGTTCCGCGGCCTCGCCTACCGCTCACTGCGCAACGCCATGCCAGCCTGGCTTGCCGCCGTGCTCGTCGGGTCGGGATTCGGCGCGATCCACTACAGCGGCCCGGACAGTGTCGGCGTCCTGGTACCCCTCGCGGTGCTGGGGGCGATCTTCTGTCTGTTGTACGAATGGACCGGTTCGCTCTGGACACCGATAGCGCTGCATATCGCCAACAACGCGCTCGCCGTCGGTGCGACCAGCGAGCAGCAGGCTGCGCCTGTCGTCGCGACGCTGGCGGGCACGGCCGGAGTCGTGGCCGTGGTCCTCAGTGCGCGGCGGCCGTCCTCCTTGGTGCCCACCGTCTGATGCCCCGCCGACGAGAGGATGACTCATGACCGCCATGCAGCGCGCCGCGCTCCTGATCGGCGCCGTTGTGGTGCTCGCCGCCGCGTTCGTCGCGCTGCGCCCGTCCGATGACGAGCCCGAGAAGACCGCCGTCGCCACCACTCCCACACGCTCCACCACCACGGCCGCCACGCCACCCGTCAGCAATCCGAAGCCGAAGCCGAAACCCAAGCCCCCGCTGCTGACCTCGGCCAAGGTGACGGAGCTCGAGGTCGAACAGGGCGACACCGTGCGCTTCCGCGCCCGCTCGGCCACCGACGACGAGGTCCACGTTCACGGCTATGACCAGTCGAAGGCGGCCCGAGCGGGGAAGACGATCGAGATGTCGTTCACCGCCACGCTGGAAGGGATTTTCGAGATCGAGTTCGAGAACGCCGGAGTGGAGATCGCCACGCTGACGGTCACGCCATGACGGCACTGCGGGTCACAGCGGCGGCGCTCGCTGCGAGTGCCGGCACGATGCTGGTGGCCGCGCCGGCCGCTGCGCATGGGCTCGTCGGCAAGCAGGATCTGCCCCTGCCGCGCTGGCTCTTTGGCTGGACCGCCGCGCTCGTGCTCGTGATCTCCTTCGTGGGACTCGCGGTGTTGTGGACGCGCCCCGTGCTGGAGGAAGCGGGCGAACGCCGCCTGTTCGGCGTCCCTGCTCTGCTGGACCCACTTGCCGGGCTGGTGGGCGTCCTGTGCTTCGCAGGACTCGCCTACGCGGGATTCGCCGGCTCCGAGGTCGAGACGGCCAACATTGTTCCCACGACGGTGTTCGTGGTCTTCTGGGTCGGCGTGCCCGTGCTCTCCGTCCTGTTCGGTGACGTCTTTCGAGCCGTCAATCCCTGGCGTGCGGTCGGACGGGGGGCCGGGTGGGCCGTCAAGCGCGTCCTCGGTGAGATGCCGGAGCCGCTGCCGTACCCGGAGCGCCTGGGCCACTGGCCAGCCGCAGTGGGCATCTTCCTGTTTGCGGTTCTGGAGCTCGTGTACTCCGACGCGACGGTTCCCAGCCACCTCTCTGTGCTCATGCTCGCCTACGCAGCGACGCAGTGGATGGGGATGGGGATGTACGGCACCCGGGCATGGTCCGAGCGGGGCGACGCCTTCGGGGTCTACTTCGGCCTGTTCGCGACGCTGGCGCCGCTCCGGCTGACCCGCCGCGCCGCGTACGGTCGCCTGCCACTGTCTGGCACCGCGCGGGTCATGCCGCTTGCGGGAACCGTCGCCCTCCTCAGCGTCATGATCGGATCCACGAGCTTCGACGGGTTCTCCTCGACTCCGGTCTGGGGCACGATCGCGGAGTGGCTGCGCGTCGCGTTCCTGGACCTCGGCTTCACCCTGCGCAGCGCCGTCGAGGCGACGTTCCTGGTCGGCCTCGTCGGCTCGACGCTCGTCATTGCGGGGCTGTTCCTGCTCGGCGCGCGCGGCGTGCGCACCGTCGACGCCGAGCGCCGGACCGTGGACCTCGCGCGAACCTTCGCCCCGAGCCTCGTCCCGATCGCGCTGGCGTACGTGCTCGCGCACTATGTCGGCCTGCTCGTCTACCAGACGCAGGCCATGGGGTACCTGCTCAGCGACCCGCTCGGGAACGGGGCGAACCTGTTCGGGACGGCGTCTCAGACCATCGACTACGGCTGGATCAGCGGTGAGGCCATCTGGTACATCCAGGTCACCGTGCTCGTACTCGGGCATGCCGCGGGCCTCGCGCTCGCACACGACAAGGCGTTGGTGCTGTTCGGCTCTGGACGACGCGCGACGCGGTCGCAGTACTGGATGCTCGCCGTGATGATCGCCTTCACGAGTCTGGCGCTCTGGCTCTTGTCCAACTTCGACTGAAGGAGACGGCGTGATTCCCTACGCACACGCAGGCCATTGGGCGGTCAGCCTCATCTACTTCGCTCCGGTCGTCGTGATCATCGCGGCAATCGGCATCACGTCGTGGCGCGACCGTCGCGCCGAGGAGCGTGTGGACCCTTCGCAGGGCTCGTAGCCGGCCGGCGCCTGTCAGCCCGGCGCGAGGGTGGGCTCGTCGGGCAGCAGCCGCGGGACCAGGCGCACGTAGGCAACCATCCCGAGCACCTCGACCAGCGTCTGGGCGACGATCACCGCGCCGGTCACCGCGTACTCGTCACCGAGCGCAAGGGCGAGCGGCAGCACCACGAGCGAGTTCCGCGTCGCGCCGGTGAACAGCAGTGCTCGCGCAGCGGAGGCGTCGAACCCGACCGCGCGAGCGATGCTCCTCCCGACGATCGCCATGATCACGAGGAACGCGACGTAGATCGGGATCACGCCGACGACATCGCCGATGTCGTCGCGGACGCGCGGGATCTGGGAGGCGACGACCACCAGGAGCGTCAACGCCATCAGCGCGACGGGGAGGAGGTCGACCGCGCCCTTCACGCGCGCACCTCGCGGCGACCGCTCGGCCCATGCCTCCGTCGCCCAGGCCAGGGCGAGCGGCAGCGCGATGAGCAGGAGGAACGCCTCAAGGAACGGCTCAGGTTCGACGATGTCCGCGAGTTCGGGGCCCATGAAGAGCCACAGGTAGGCGGGCAGGAGCGCGAGCTGCGCGAGCATCAGCAGCGGGGCGGCCGCGAGGAGCCGCCGGTCGCCTCCTCCCGCCAGCCGCGTGAACACGATGACGTAGTCGATGCACGGCGTCAGCAGGACCATGAGCACGCCGAGCTCGACGGCTGTGCCGCCGGGCGCGAGCCGGCTGAGCGCGTAGGCGATCGGGGGGACGACGATGAAGTTCACGCCCAGCGCCGCCAGCAGGAAGCGGCAGTCGCCGAACGCGGCGCGCAGCGCGGTGAACGGCACCTGCAGGAACGTCGCGTACAGCAGCGCGCCGAGAACGGGGTAGATCAGGGCCTCGAACACGCTGTCGGTGCCGGGCGCAGCCAGTCCGATGAGCGCGCCGACGGCCAGGGCCCCGAGGTAGGCCGCGACCTGACGGTGCTCGAGGCGCTGCGCGAACTCCGTCATGCGCGCGCGGCGCGCGCCGGCATGCCCTCCACGCGCGTCACCGTCAGCGCTGCGGCGTCCTTGGCGGACGGAAGGTCGACGTCGTCGAACAGCGCGCAGTCGTCGATGCGGGCACATCCGCATCCCGATGCGTCCTGCAGCCACCCGCGCACCCGCTGGGCCCGGTCGATCAGCGCGTCGATCTCCGGGAGCATCCTCGCGGCAAGCTCGCGCAGGTGGGCGGACATCGGGTCGTTGTCATGGTCGACCAAGTCCTTGATCTCGTCGAGCGACAGACCCGCGCGCTGCGCGACGTCGATGACAGCGAGCCGCCGCAGCACGGACTGGTCATAGCGGCGCTGCCCAGAGACACGATCGGCCTCGGGCAGGAGTCCGATCGCCTCGTAGTAGCGAATCAGCGACACCCGCACACCTGCCGCGTCGGCGATCTGACCGATCCGCATGGGTTTGTCGTCCATACCCCTTGACCTCAAGTCGACTTGAGGGTCCACGGTACACGCATGACCACGATTCCCGTTCTGCACGCTGACGTGACCGGCCCCGCGCACGCCGCGCCGATCATCGCGGAGCTGCTCGCATGAGTGCCACCAGCAAGTTCCTCGGCGCGGGAGCCTTCGTGATGGCGCTGTGCTGCGCCCTGCTGCCTGTCGCCCGGCGCGGCGATCGGCGGTGGTCTGATCGCCGGCGCCGGACCAGTCGGCATCGTCGCCGGGGTTGCCGTGCTGGGCGCCGTCGTCGCGTTCATCGCCCGACGACGACAGAGGAGCGACGGCTGCTGACCTCGCGGGCGCCGGTGGCGAATTGCGGGGCGCCTGCGCCGGTGCCAGTCCGGCGCCGACGAATCGTCGCTTGCAGCAGAGCCCAGAGCGAACGCCGTGCCTACCACCGATGCATGCCCTAGTGTTGCGTTTTGTGGAAGACGCATTCCGTCCGGGCATAGTCGATGCCCTTGAGCCCGCCCGCCTGCGGTTGATCGTGGAGCTCGGCCGCCGCGGGTCGGTCTCCGCCGCGGCCGAGGCATGCAACATGGCCCAGCCGTCGGCGAGCAAGCACCTCAAGACGCTCGAGGCCGCGCTGGGCTGCAAGCTCTTCGAGCGTGACGGACGCACGCGTCGGCTCACCGATGCGGGCCGCATCGTCGCCACGCACGCGGCACGCGTGCTCGACACGTTCGAGGCGATGGGCGAGGACCTGCGCGCGCTGCACGGCGCCGAGCAGGGAACGCTCGCGCTCGCGGCGTCGACGACCCCGGGCAGCTACGTCCTGCCGTCCATCCTGCAGTGTTTCGCCGATCGCCACCCGCGCGTGGAGGTCGATGTCGTCGTCGGGTCGAGCCGGTGGGTCGCCGAGCGCGTCGCGCATCGGGACATCCAGCTCGGGCTTGCGGGCGAGGTCCCATGGCCCGATGGCGTGGTCGCCGAGCCGTTCCTCGACGACGAGGTCGTCGGCATTGCCGCGCCGGGCCGTCTCGCGATCCGGGACGGCCGCGTCGCGGCGGCGGACCTCGCCGAGCTGACGCTGCTTCTACGTGAGGGCGGATCGTCGACCCGCGCCGTCGCCGAGCAGGCGCTCGCCCGTGTGGACTATGCGCCGGCGAAGCGCTGGGAGCTGGACTCCAACGAGACGATCAAGCGCTCCGTCGCGGCGGATCTCGGGATCGGGTTCGTGTCCCGCCTCGTCGTCGAAGACGAGCTGCGGCGCGGGGAACTCGAGAGCTTCACCGTGCGCGGCGCCGCGTCGATGCAGCGGTCGGTCTACCTCCTACGCCCCGATGGCCGCGAGCTCACGGCGGCCGAGCGCGCCTTCGTCGAGACGCTCTGCTCGTGCTGCGCGACGAGCGTGGCCGGGTGCGCAGTCCCGGCCGCTGCGTAGGGCCCACGGCCCTGACGTATGCCGTGGCGGCATGTCCGCCATGTCACATCTGCCCTGGATGAATGATGGCCACGGCCGTACGGTCGGTCCATGTACTTCCGCCAACTCTTCAACGACGACACGGCGTGCGCGTCCTACCTCCTGGGATGCAAGTCCTGCGCAAAGTTCGCGGTCGTCGACCCGCACGTCGACCTCGTCGATGACTACATCGCCCTCGCCCAAGGCCAGGGCGTCCCGATCGTCGCCGTGCTCGAGACGCACGTGCAGGCCGATCACGTCTCCGGGCTCCCTGACCTCGTCGCCCGCACCGGCGCCACCGCCTACCTGCCGGAGGGCGCGGGCGTCGACTTTGCTCACGTCGAGCTCGCAGACGGCGAGGTCGTCGAGCTCGGCAACGCGGTGCTCCAGGCTCGAGCGACACCGGGGCACGCCGCCGCCCATCATGCGTACGTCGTCACCGACCTGACCCGAGCCGACGAGCCGTGGCTCGTCCTGACGGGGGACGCGCTGCTCGTGGGCGACGCGGGGCGGCCCGACCTCCACGCTCACGGTGAGACGACTCCGCGGGACATGGCACACCTGCTGTACCGCTCGCTCCACGAGGCGATCCTGTCCCTGCCCGACCACGTCGCGCTCTACCCCGCCCACTACTCGGGATCGGTCTGCGGCCGCGGGCTGTCCGCCGTTCCCGCCTCGACGGTGGGCTTCGAGCGCCGCAACAACAAGGCGCTCAAGCACCCGTCCGAAGAGGCGTTCGTCGAGGCGCTCGTCCAGGACATCCCCCCGACGCCCGACGGCCAGGACGCCATCCTGGCGGCCAACCGCGCCGGACGACCGCGAACGGCGGCGTGATGTCGGGCGGCACCGTCGTCCTGGGACTGCGCGAGAACCGCGCGCAGTTCGCGCTGCTCGTCGCGATCAACGCGTTCGTCGGCGCGATGATCGGGCTCGAGCGCTCGACGCTGCCGCTCATCGGCACCGAAGACTTCGACCTCGCGTCCAAGGCCGCGGTGCTGTCCTTCATCGTCGCGTTCGGCGCCGCCAAGTCGCTGGCCAATCTCGGCGCGGGCGCGCTTGCGCACCGGCTCGGCCGCCGCCGGCTGCTGATCGCGGGGTGGGCCATCGCGCTCCCGGTTCCGCTGCTGGTGGGCTTCGCGCCGACGTGGAGCTGGATCGTCGCGGCGAACATCCTGCTGGGCGTCAACCAGGGCCTCGCGTGGTCCATGACCGTCGTCATGAAGATCGACCTCGTGGGCCCGAAGCGGCGTGGGCTGGCGCTGGGACTGAACGAAGCCGCCGGCTACGTCGGACTGGCGGTCGCCGCGGCGTTGACGGGCTGGCTGGCGAGCGAATTCGCGGCGCGGGACGTGCTCGCCGTCGCCGGCGGGATCATCGCCGTCGCCGCGCTGGTTGTCTCGGTCGTCTTCGTCCGCGACACCGCCGCCCATGTGGCGCTCGAGCAGTCCGCCCACCCGGGCGCGTCCGAGGAGGCGCCCTGGCTGCGGGACGCCTTCGGCGACGCCACCTGGCGGGTCCCGTCCCTCCGGGCGTGCTCGCAGGCGGGTCTCGTGAACAACCTCAACGACGCGCTGGCGTGGGGGCTCGTCCCGCTCTTCCTCGCGGCCAACGGTGCAAGCGTCGGGCAGATCGGCCTGGTCGCCGGCATCTACCCCGCCGTCTGGGGTCTGGGACAGATCCTCACCGGCCACTGGTCCGACCTCGTCGGGCGCAAGCCGCTCATCGTCTTGGGCATGTGGGTGCAGGCCACCGCACTCGGCGTGCTCGCGCTCTCCGACGGCGCAGTCGCCGTCGCAGCCCTGGCCGCCGCGCTCCTCGGCGCCGGAACGGCGCTCGTCTATCCGACGCTGATCGCCGCGATCTCCGACGCCGTCACGCCGGTCGCGCGTGCACCCGTCGTCGGCGTCTACCGCTTCTGGCGCGACTCCGGGTACGTCGCGGGCGGGCTCATCGCCGGCGTCGTCGCCGACGCTCTCAGCTTCAGCGGCGCGATCGCCGTGGTCGCGGGACTCACGGCCGCATCCGGCCTGTGGGTGGCCTTCGACCTGCCCGCGCGGCGGCCGGTGGCGCCAAAGCCGATGCCGGCGGCCGCCGCACGCTAACCCTCCAGGCGGGCGACCCCGGTGACATGCGTCTTCGGCGGGTCGAGCGGCGGGATGCGGAAGTCGTAGCGCTCCGCGCGCTCGATCGTGAAGCCGGCCGTCGTGATCGCCGCGACGGAATCGCGGCCGAGGTGGCAGCCGCCTGAGATCAGGGGCCAGCCCGCCCGGTCGGCGGTGCGCTGCACCCTCGCGGGAAACGGACGGTTGGAGACCACGTGCTCGAGGAACCGCAGTTCGCCGCCCGGGCGCAGGACGCGCGCGACCTCGGCGAGCGCACGTCCCTGATCCTGGACCGAGCAGAGGACGAGACAGAGGACGACGGCGTCGAACGTGTCGTCGGCGAACGGCAGGGACTCGGCGGCCGCGTCGAGCACCCGGACGTCCTTCGGCGACGCCTCGGCGGCGGTTTCGAGCAGACCCCGCAGGTACGGCTCAGGCTCCGTGGCCACGAGCGTGCCGACCCCGGCCGGGTAGTGGGCGAGGTTGGCCCCGGTTCCGGCGCCGACCTCGAGGACGTCCCCCGTGAGCCCTGCGAGGAGGTCGCGGCGGCGGTCGCGCATGCCGAGCTCGTCGGCCTGGTCGACCTGGCGCGCGTACAGGCGCGAGCAGAGCGGGTGGCGCACGGTCGGGGCGGCGTCCGGTTGCGGCAGCGGGCAGTCGCGCCGCCAGGGCAGCCGGGTGGTGAGCGACGCGGGAGAGAGACGAGTCATCATGACTCGAAGTATCACTACGGTTGTATTGATCTGTCAAGTCGCTCGTTATGATGGTCGGATGACCGCCCGCACCACGCCCGATCGCCTGATGGACGCCACCCTCCGCCTCGTGGCCGACCAGGGCTTCCAGGCGACGAGCGTCGGTCAGATCGAACGGGAGGCCGGCATGGCGCCGCGGTCCGGCGCGCTCTACCAGCACTTCGCCTCCAAGGACGACGTCCTGCACGCCGCCGTGGAGCGCGAGCTCGCCGCCGTCGACGAACTCGGCTCGATCCTCGACATGCTCCCGCTGGGCGACCTGCGCTCCGAGTTCGCGCTCATGGCGCGCTGGAACCTCGACTCGCTGGAGTGGCGCGGAGGGCTGGCCGCGCTCGTCCGGCGCGAGTCAGCGCGCCTTCCACCGGACCTGCTCGACAAGCTCTACGAGCGGCTCGTCGCCCGGCCGTACGAGCAGGTCGTCGCGTGGTTGCGGTCGCGCTTTGAGGCGGCCGGCGTCACGCCGCCCGACCTGCACCCGATCGCGCTGATCCTCATAGAGTCGATGTCGTCCTACCGCTTTATGCGGTCGGCGTTCGGGCGCACGCTCGACGACATCGACGACGAGCGCTTCATCGCCGCCTGGGTCGACACCGCGCTCGCGGTCGCTGCGCACCACGGCCTTTACGCCGAGGTCTGACCGTGACCTGCATCGCGCCACTCACCGGCCCGATCACGCTCGGCCGTCCTGGACTTCACCGCGACGGGGCCGGCCGGTCTACATCCCGCGATCGTGATCTCCATCACACGTCGCCGAGCACCACAGGCCGCAACGGTTGGTGGTGTGGAGTTGACCCGGTTTCGTGGACACCTTGGTCCACCGAACCGGGTCAACTCCAGGTAGGGGCAGCTTCGCTGGTCGTCGCGGGTCTTCGGCTGAACGATGATCTGCTTGCTCGGCCGGGACACGGTGAGGTCGATCCGGGTCTGTTTCAGCTTCTGCTGGGCGTTCAGTCGGACGCGTTGGGTCAGGCGGGAAGTAGGTCCCGAGTAGTGGGCGCTGTACGCGTCGATCACGCGCTGCGCACGGCGCACGGCGCCCGGCGCCCGGCGCCTGGGCGGACCAGGGTTAGGAGAGGCACCTGCTGTTCGAAGGTCGCCACGACGCATCCGAACTCGGCTCGGAGTTCGGCGTCGAGCAGTTCGCTGAGCTGCTGCTGGGCCTGACCGACGTCCTCGGAGGACGAGCCGACCGGATCGGTGCCGGCTGCGGGGCGCGCGCCGGGACGAACCGGGAGCGCAGCCGTGGTCATCGGTCAGACCTCCAAGGTCAAAGACATGAACTGAGAAGGCGGCCCGTCCGGGGCCGGCCAAGCGCGAACCGCCGCGCCCGCAGGGCGTGGCACCATCCAGCGCGACCCGGACCCGGCGGCCCGTCCGACATCGCTATGCCGCTGCGGCGGCGTCAGGCATGTGGCTCGCGCCCTGGTGCGCGCCGCTGGTCATGCGGCTGTGACGAGTTCGACGTGCGGCTTGTCGGCGTGCTCGGTGCCGGCGATCGCGTGCTCGATCTCGCGGGCGGTTTCGTCGATGACGCGCGCGTAGGTGCTGATCGCTTCCAGGGCGCCCTTTTCGCCCCATCCGGCGACGTAGGGGACGCTTTCGCCGCCGGTGTCGAGGCCGGCGGTGCTGAGCACGATGTGCGTCACGCACTCGACGAGGACCTCGGCCTGCGCGCGGCTGTACTTCGTCTTGCTGATGCCGTGGGCGTGGGCGAGCTCGTGGACGAGTACGCGGACCTGCGCGTTGGCGGGCAGCTGCGCGGCGACGACGACCACCCGGTCGGTGTGTCGCACCAGCCGCTGGGACCGCCGGCGGGGATCTCGTTGAACTCGACGCGGTACCCGAGCGTGCTCGCGTGCTCGCGGAGCGGGGTGATGAGGTGCTCGTGGCTGCTCCCGCAGATCGGCTGCGCGGGCGGCTGCAGCGGCGCGGGGTCGGTGCCCGGGATCGGGTCGGTCTGGCTGACGTCGAACACCGAGGCGCGGCGGAACAGGACGCGCGGCTTGTCGCCCTCGTCGCCGTCACCGCGTCGGCCGCGGTCCCGCTTGTCCTCCTCGTCGCGGTCGCGCAAGGGCATCGGCGCGAGGATCGACAGGGCGCGTTCGCCGCGGCGCACCACGCGGCCGAGCTCGTTCCACTTGCGGAACGCGGCGACGTAGGTGGGGTCGAGGCCGCGTTCTTCGCACTGCCACGCGATCAGCATGAGGTTGTTCGCGCTTCTCTCCGGGCGATAGATCTGTGTCGTTGACGTCGTAGTGGCCTTGCTGGTGACGTCCGACCTGCCGCTTACGTTGGGGCTGTGTTCGGTGTCGTTGATGTCGTGGTCCGCGGTCGTTCAGACGGAGCGAGCCGTAGGCGAGCGGAGTCTGAGCGACCGCGGCGCGCTCGATCCGGGGCCCCTCTCTCGAGATCGACCGGCGGCGTGTTGTGAGGGTGCAGCGCGTCTTGGCGCCCGACGGCGGCGCCGAGTCGTGGACGGTGATCGGTGCCGGTCTGCGCCCGGTCGAGCCGGTCGAGCGGTATCTGGCGTGGTTGTCGCGGATCGAGCGGACGCCGACGACGGTGCGCGCGTATGCGCATGACTTGAAGACGTTCTGGGAGTTCGTTGACGCGCGCGGCATCGAGTGGGATCGCATCTCGCTCGAGCAGCTCGGGGAGTTCACGGCGTGGCTGCGTTCGCCGGCGGAGAACGTCGTCGTGCTGGCGTCGGGCCGGCCGGCGCGGGCGTCGTCGACGGTCAACCGGATCCTGACGGCGGTGTTCGGCTTCTATGAGTTCCATGCCCGCAACGGCGTCGAGGTCGCGCGCGCGTTGGTCGATGAGCGGCGGATGGGCCGCGGTGGCTTCAAGCCGTTTCTGCACGGGATCGCGCCGTCGCGGCCGCGCGGGCGGGTCGGGCGCCTGCGACAGGAGCGCCGGCTGCCGGCGACTCTTGCGGTCGAGCAGGTCGCGGCGATCCTCGCGGCGCAGACGCGGCTGCGTGATCGGTTCCTGTTCGCGTTGTTGGCGGGGACGGGGATGCGGATCGGCCAGGCGCTCGGGCTGCGCCACTGCGACGTCGTCAGCCAGGAGCGTCGGATCGAGATCGTCGCTCGGGAGGACAACGCCAACGGCGCACGCGGCAAGCGCGGCGGGGGGTGGGTGCCGATCACGGGCGAGTTGGTGCGGTTGCACTCGGACTACATGCACACTGAGTACGGCGACCTGGACAGCGACTACGTGTTCGTGAACTTGTGGGGCGGCCGCGTCGGGCACGCGATGAGCTACCACGCGGTCGACGAGATCGTCCGCCGCACACGCCGGCGGGTTGGGTTTCACTTCACGCCGCATCAGCTGCGCCACACCTACGCGACGGTCGCGCGCCGCGGTGGGGTGCCGGTCGAGATCGTCAGCAAGCTGCTGTGCCACCGGTCAGTCCAGACCACCAGCGACATCTACCTGCACGTCTCGCCGGAGGACCTGCGCGCCGAGCTTGAGCGCGCTGGCGTCCTTGAGCGTCTCGAGTCGCTGACGTGACCGCGCGTCCGTTGGTCGCGCTGCCCGGCGGGCTGCCCGAACGACCGGCCAACTGGGAGCAGTTGCTGCGCGAAGCCGTCCGGGCGGAGTTTCAGGTGGAGGTGTTCTTCCCGGATGCCGACGACCCGGTGCTGTTCGGGCCGCGGTGCGTGGTCGACGGCTGCCTGGCACGCGGGCTGCAGCGCACCGAGGCGATGCGCGGACATCTGTGCCAGGGGCACGCCAGGGCATGGCGCACGGACGGCCAGCCGCCGCTGCGGGCGTGGCTGCGACATGGCGCGCGCAGCCTGCGCGGCGAACGCGTCGCGGTCGCGTGCGCCGCAGTTGGCTGCCGGCGATCGGTCGACACGCACGGCCTGTGCTACGCCCACCGCCGCCACTGGCAGCGCGCGCGCTGCCCGCCGATCGAGACGTTCGCCCGCGCGGCGCCGGCCGTTCGCACCAGCAGCAGCGCATGCGCGGTGGCTGGGTGCCGGTTTCCGGCGATCGCTGGCCAGGGCTTGTGTGACACCCACCACCGCAGCTTCGGCTGGCTGGCCACCAGGCGGCCGGGCCTTGAGCCTGCTGATTACGTCGAGCATCTCGCCACGGCGCGCCAGCAGATCCGCCCGCGCTTTGACCTGCGCGGCGTCGGGACGGTCGTCGCGCTTGAGCTCGGCTACGCGCTGCAGTGCCGCCACGATCAGCGCGGCGCGGCGATCACGCCGTTGATCTTCGGGCAGGTCGCGCGCTGGCTGCGCGAGCGGCCGGTCGACTCGCTGCTGATCGGCAGCGACGCCGCCTGGGCAAGCGCCGCCGGCGAGCGCTTCACGCCGAGCACGCGCGGCAACCCGCTGGGCTGGCTTCGCTACTGCCGCGGCATGCTGGCGAGGTTGCGCGACGAGCGCCACGGTGGCGAGGTCTGGGACTGGGACACGTGGCCGACGAAACGCATCGACACCGGCGGCCGCTACTCCCACCAGCCGACCAAGCGCATCTACTTCTCCGACATCCAGCCCGACTGGCTACGCGAACTGGCCAAGCGCTGGGCGCGCTGGCGGATCACCACGGCCACCAAGTCACCGGCGTCGGTGTCGGTGTCGACCAGCTCGCTACGACGCTTCACCAGCTGGCTGGCAGCCCGCGACGCGCTCCCTGCCGGACCCGAGCAGCTCACGCGAGCGCTGCTTGAGGACTACCGCGCCCACGTGGCCACGCTCGAGGTCTCGCAGTCGCGGCGCACCGGGCTGCTGATGGACCTGAAGGTCTTCCTCGATGACGTGCGCCTGCATGACTGGGCGCCCGGCCTGCCGGCCAACGCGACCTACTACCGCGGCGAGATCCCCAGAGTTCGACGCCGCCTGCCGCGGTTCGTCGACGAGTTCGTGATGGGCCAGCTCGAACGCGACGACATCCTCGACCGGCTGCCGGATCTGACGACCCGGACCGCGATCGTGATCATCATCGAGACCGGGCTGCGCTCGATCGACTGCCTGCGCCTGCCGTTTGACCCGATCACGACCGACGAGACCGGCGCGCCCTACCTGCGCTTCTACAACCACAAGGCCGCCAAGGACGCCGTCATCCCCATCTCTCAGCGCGTAGCCGAGCAGATCCGCCGCCAGCAGCGCGACCTCTGCGATCGCTTCGCCGCGCCACCTCCGTTCCTGCATCCCGGGATCCGCAAGAACCCCGACGGCAAGATCGCGCTCACGTGGTCGACGCTGAACCGTCGGCTGCAGCGATGGCTCACCGACTGCGACATCCGCGACGCCGCCGACCGCCCAGTCAAGGTCACCGCCCACCAGTTCCGCCACACCGTCGGCACGCGGATGATCAACAACGAGGTGCCGATGGACGTCGTCCAGCGGATGCTCGACCACGGCTCGCCGGAGATGACCGCCCGCTACGCCACGATCAAGGACCAGACGCTCAGGCGCGAGTGGGAGCGCTTCCAGCAGCGCATCGACATCCGCGGCGAGCTGATCCCGCTCCCCGACGGGCCGGCGATGTCCGACGCGGCGTGGGCACTGGAGAACCTCGCCCGCGCCAAGCAGACGCTGCCCAACGGCTACTGCGGCTTGCCGCTGCAGCAGACCTGCCCGCATCCCAACGCCTGCCTGACCTGCGACAGCTTCCTCACCACCAGCGAGTTCCTGCCTCAGCATCGCGACCAGCTCACGCGAACCGAGCAGCTGATCGCCCAGGCCGAGGCCGACGGGCGCCGGCGGCTGATCGAGATGAACGAGCCCGTCCGGCTGAATCTGATCCGCATCATCGACGGCCTCGATGCCCTGGAGGACGACGATGGCCGCTGAGCCGCTCAACCAGGCGGCCGCTGTCCGTCACCAGCGGACGGTCGAGCGCGCCGAACGCGCGCTGCGCGACCTCGACGCTGAGGGCTCCGCGATCAGCTTCCAGTCCGTCGCGAAGCGCGCCGGCGTCTCACGCCAATGGCTCTACACCCAACCCGCGATTCGCGCCGAGATCGAGCAGTTGCGCGACAAGGCACCCGCTCGGACCAGCGCGGTTCCCGCCCGGCAGCGCACGAGCGAGGCGTCGCTGCGCCAGCGCCTCGACACCATGCGCGCGGAGAACCAGCGGCTACGCGAGGAGAACCAGAGCCTCAAGGCCGAGCTCGCGATCGCCTACGGCCAGCAGCGTTGCGCGGACCGTCGCTGAGAAGAAGCGGGCCCGCGCGCGAGGCATCGACTGCCGCCGTCAGGCGTGCAGCACTTCGCCGTGAGCCGCGCTGCTGCTGCTCGTCGCGAACGAGCATCTGACGTGCGCTGCGCTGGACGCCCGCTCGGCGCAGGAATCGGCAGCCCCGCGTCGCGGGCTGACCGGGTTCTGCACCGTTGGGCTGGCACACTTGACCGGTGTCGGCGCGGACTGTCATGAGGCGTTGATGGACGCACGGCGATGGACGAGCGAGATCCAGTCGATCCTGGACCGCGAGCGCGCGAACGGCGGGCGGTTCTGGTCTCGCGAGGACGGGAACATCCATGCTCCCGCCGGCTTCTCAACGCTGCTCGTCCTGAACGTCCTCGGGGAGCTCGGCGCCACTGGCAACAGCCATCGGGTGATCAGCGAAGCCGTCGACCTCCTCTTCGAGAACCAGACCGACGATGGCGCCTTCCGCTACTCGCCGACGAGCAGCAAGCTGCCCTGCATCACCGGACAGGCCCTCGCGGGACTTGGACGGCTCGGCGTGGCCGGCGATGAGCGCGCGGAGGCGGGCTACCGATGGCTGCTCGACGGCCAGTGGAACGACGGCGGCTGGCGGTGTGCCACGGTCAAGCTGGGCAGATCCCCGGAGACCGACGCGAGCAACCCTGGCGCGACCCTGTTCGTGCTCGACGCCTTGCGCTTTCGCGATAACACGCGAAGCGACGAGAGGAGACTTGCAGGAGCGGTCGAGTCCCTGCTTCGCCACTGGGAGACGCGGATCCCCCTGGGGCCCTGCACGTTCGGGATCGGCAGTCGCTTCTTGAAGGTCGAGTACCCCTTCTGGCGCTACAACCTCTTCTACTACGCGTACGTGCTGTCCCACTACCGCCAGGCTCGGGGCGACGCGCGTTTCATCGACGCCCTCGAACAGCTTCGCGCGCATACGAACGACGATGGCGAGCTCGTCATCGACACGCCGCCTCGCGCCTGGCAGGAGTATTCGTTCGCCCGCCGCAGGCAGGCCAGCACGCTGGCCACCGAGCGCTGGCAGGAGATCCAGGGGAACCTCAACACGTAGTCGCCCGCGCCGAGCGCCGCTGACGTCACCACCCTCTGCCGAAGCGAGCGTCCGTCAGCAGCCCGCCTCTCTGAACGACCCGCGGGAGTCAGGGCCAAGCCCGGCGCTTGCCACTGCATCGAGGAACGAGCAGGAGCGCCTCGGCCTCAACCATGCTGTCCCCCCCGGACGAAACGCCACGACGGCGGTCCGTCGACGACATGTCATCGACGTCCGCGCCCGCCAGGGACACCGACGTTGACGACGACGCCCCGAGATAACGACGCTGTAGCGCGCCAGCCCGTTCCGTGACCGCACGCGGATCCAGCGTTGCCAGCCGTGGCTGGTCAGCAGCGCAGCGGCCGCGGCCTGCATGCGCTGGCGGTCCTCGTCTCGGCGCTGCTCGCGCTGCGCGTCGGTCAGCGGCTTGCGGCGGTTGGCTCGGCGGCTCATCGCACACTTCCCCCTCGTGCTGGGGCTCGCCCGGTTGGCGAGCCGTTCCCCGCCGACCCGGCGCGCCCGAAGGGTGTGCCAACGTTGGGCGGGGACGGTCGCCAGCCCGGGCAGGCCGTACGGCTTCCGTGCCTACTCCTCTCCGTCGAGGTCGGCGGCGTCGACCTGGGCGACGTGGTCGTCGCCCTGGGTGGCCATGGCCGCCGTGGCGGCGGTGCGGATCTCGGCCTCGGCCTGGTCGTACTCGCGATGCGCCTTGGCGACGGCGTGCTCAACCGCGGCGAGGCTCTTGGGCAGGTGGGGGCCTGCCAGGCCCTTGAGCGCCTTCTGCGCACGGTCCTTGCGCGAGCTCCACCGCATCGCGGGGTGCCGCTGGCTGCTGGGGATGACGAGTCGGGTGGCGTGCTGCTCGGCGGCGATCACGACGAGTGCGCGGCCGTAGAGCTCGTCGGCGGTCGTCGCGCCTTCGATCCACTTCCACAGCCACGTGATCGCCCGTTCGGGGTTGCGGTGGTCGCCGTAGTCGACCTTCAGGGCGCCGCGGGTGCCGTCCTTGCGGATCTTCGTCGCGTCCGTGCGGAGCTCGTCGACGACGAGCCGGACGCCGATCGCGGCGAGCTGCTGGACGCGCTCGCCGTGGTTGCCGTACCCGCTGATGGGCTCGGGACCCAGCAGGGCGTAGACGAAGAACCGCGCGACGTTCATGTCGGTGGGGTCGACGGTGGCCAGGCCGTTGATCAGCGCGGCCCCGAGGTCGAGGTTCGCGCCGTGCCCTTGCACGGTGGCGTCGCGCAGCGCGCCGCCGCGCTCGCGCCGCGCACCGGCGAGCGGGTCGTCCTTGGCGGCCGCGCGCGCCTCGATCTTGTCGGCGGCGCGCTGCTGGGCGCGATCCTCGAGGCCGGCGGTCGTGCGCTTGATGGCCTGCTTGACGAGCTCGCGGTACAGGCCGCGGTCGCAGATGATCGCCGCGCCCTCGGAGGGCTCGATCAACACGCCGGCGGCGCGGGCCTGGTCGATGTCCTCAGTGGTGAAGCGGATCGTCGGTGGGCCGTAGGCGTAGTGCTCAAGCTGCTTGTGCAGCGTCTCTGCGCGGGCGTAGAGCTCGGTTGTCTTCTTTCCGAGTCGCAGCTGCTCGATCTCGTGCGCGTTGATGCTGTTGAGGTAGGCGACGAAGAGGTCGCCGACGTCGCCGCGGCGCACGACCTGTCCGATGAGCCAGCCGAGGTTGCCGGTGATCTGCCGGCCGTTGCTGGGGTTCTCGCCGATGTGGAACACGACGGCGTCGAGCAGGGTGGGGGACACGGCGCTGACGGCGAGGAGGTCGTCGATCGCGCTGAGCGCGATCGTGCCGGCGCCGACCATCCGCTGCGCGGCCTCGGGCAGCTCCAGCAGCCGCAGGCGGGCGGTGACGCGCTGCTTGGGCCAGCACAGCGCGGTCGCAGCGCCGTCCTCGGTCAGGCCGGAGTCCAGGGCGGCGGCGAGCGCGCGGGCTTCCTCGTAGGCGTTCAGCTGGGTCCGGGCGATGTTCTCCACGGCGCGGTCGACGTGCTCGGTCGCCTGATCGCGGACCGTGTACGGGACCTGCTCGATCCCGGCCAGCACGCAGGCGTGGTACCGGGTGTAGCCCGCGACGAGCACCCATCGGCCGGGCTCGTCCGCCGCGCGAACCGTCAGCGGCTCAAGCAGCCCGACGAGCGCGATCGACTTGCTCAGGGCCTCCTCCTTGGCCTCGTCGCGATCGCGGACGTTCTCGGCGAGGTCGATCGTGTCGAGCGCGATCATCGGGGTGACGTCGGCGATGTCGCGGGCCTTGGCGTGCGTGGTGGCGTTGGGCATGTCTCACCTCTCGGTCTGGTGGTCCGCCCGGGCGGCGGTCCGATCCCTGCCGATGCCGCACGCACGCGAAGCGGGTGTGCCAAGGTCGAGCGGGGTCGGGCCGTCACCTGGGCCTGCGCCCTGCTTTCGGTCCGTGGTGCCGGGTCGAGGTGGGGCCAACCCCTGGGAAAGCTCAGTCGCGGTGTAGGACCACTGAGCGCGCAAGACCGGTGTGAGATAGTCGCGAGACCATGGCCAAGACAGCCCACACCTCTCCGCAGCAGCCGGAGTTGCCCGCACCGTCCAGCGACTACGCGATCACGATCACGGACTGCAACAGCATCACTGAAGCGCAGATCACGCTCCGGCGCGACTCGCTCAACATCAAGTACGGCCCCAATGGCATCGGGAAGAGCACCATCGCCCGCGCGCTCGTGCTCAACGCAGAGGGGGAGGATGCCCTCCATGACCTACTCCCCTTCAAGTACCGACAGGGCGACGGCGGTAAAGCCCCGGCGGTTGTGGGTGCCGACGACATCAAGAGCGTCCTGGTCTTCGACGAGCACTACGTCTCACAGTTCGTCTTCCAGCCCGATGAGGTCGTCAAGAACAGCTTCGAGATCTTCATCAACACGCCCGAGTACCAGGCGGGCATCGAGGAGCTCGAGACCATCTTCGAGGATCTGAAGAAGGTTTTCTTGGAGAACGCGGCGCTGGACGACGTGATCGCCAGCTTCACCGAGCTGCGCAACGCCTTCACGATCACCAAGTCCGGCGAGATTGCGAAGACCAGCAAGGGGTTCAAGGCGCTTGGGATGGGCGGGAAGCTCGCGAAGATCCCGGAGCCGCTCTTGGGGTTCGAGAAGTTCATCAACAGCGACGATCCAGCAGGATGGCTGTCGTGGCAATCGAAGGGCAAGAGCTACCTCGAGCTATCGGACAACTGTCCCTTCTGTTCAGTCCCCGAGGTGGACAAGAAGACTGCGGTTCACGTCTCTGAGCAGTACGAATCCGCTGCAGTCAAGAATATGAGGGCACTGCGTCTCGTCATCGAGAAGCTGGCGGGCTTCTTCGTACCCGAGCGCCTTGAGCAACTGCGGAAGATCACGACGAGCCTCGACGATCTCTCCCCGGAACAAAACCAGTTCCTGGCGAGCTTGCGAGGTCAGGTCGAGACGCTCCTGAACAAGTTCACCGCGCTCAAGAACCTCTCGTTCGCGTCTCTCCGCGACGAGACCGACGTCGACAAGGCACTTCAGAGTCTGAAGATTGAGCTCGACCTTCTTGACGCGCTTGACTCTGCGGAAACGCAGGGCGTCGTGGGGAAGATGAACGCGCAACTTGATGATGTCGCTGAGCAGATCAACGAGATCAAGAAGCGCGTGGGCATCCAGAAGGCGCAGGTGGCGAAGTCGATCGAGCGCAACCAGGACGAGATCAACGAGTACCTCCGGTCCGCTGGCTACAAGTACGCGGTGCGGATCGAGTCCAGCGGCGACTCGTACCGAATGATCCTCGAACACGAGGATGCTCCGGGTCACCTGGAAGCTGCTGGTAGTCATCTGAGCTTCGGCGAGCGCAACGCCTTCGCGCTCGTTCTGTTTATGCATCAGGTCCGTCGCGACAAGCCTGACCTCGTCGTCCTCGACGATCCCGTGTCGAGCTTCGACAAGACGAAGAAGTTCGCCATCCTCCACAAGCTCTTTCACGGCAAGCAGAGCCTCCGAGGATTCACCACGCTGCTGTTGACCCACGACATCGAGCCTGCCATCGACATGGTCCGAACGGCGACATCAGGGCAGTTTCAAGCAGTAAGCCCCGCAGTCCACTTCCTCCAGAACCGGCAAGGAAAACTGGAGGAGAAGCCCATAGAGCCCACGGACATCATGACGTTCTCTCAAGTCTGCGACGAGAACATCGGCTCATCCGCCGACCCGGTAATCAAGTGCATCTACCTCCGCCGCCGCTACGAAGTCCACGGCGAACGCGGCGCGGAGTGCGACGTCCTCTCGAGCCTCCTCCACGTGCGGGATGAGCCCAGCTCGAAGGGCGAACTGGGAGCACTCATCCCCCTCGACGAAGAAGCGCGCGCGCAAGCGTTCACCGCGATCCAGAAGGTCATTCCCGGTTTCGACTACGACGCGCTCCTCGCACAGCTGAAAGACTCGGACGCCTTGAGGGCCAAGTTCGAGGCCACGGATGTGGGCTACGAGAAGGTCCAGATCTTCCGCATCGCCTCGGCGCTTGACCCCGATGCTCAGGCAGGCGATGCCGCTTTCAAGAAGTTCGTCAACGAGTCGTACCACATCGAAAATGAGTACGTCATGCAGCTCAACCCGCGCGAGTTCGATGCGGTCCCGGAGCATGTCGTCCAGGCGTGCGCGGAACTGCTCGTGTAGCTGCGATCGGCAGACCCGGGCGGTGGCATTGAGCTTGGGGCAGTGCCGGTACGTCACGGACGGAGTCGGCGTGTCCCTGCGGGAGGCGACGGTGCCGCCCCGCCGCCGGAGCGCTTCTAGGCTGCGGCGAAGTGGGCGGGGAGGCTAGCCGGTCCCCCAGAAGATCCGGCCGGTGGTCCAGCAGGTCCTCGACGCGATCGACGCGCCGGCGCCGATCCGCAACGCGCGGCTTGACCAGCTCGCGGCGAACAGGGCTCGGCAGGGCGCTGTACGCTCCGATGTTCGAGAGCCGCGAGCAGCCGGCTAGCGGCGCGCGCTGCCCTTCTTCGATCCTGCGGCCGCCGAGTTCTACCCCCGGTGGGATCAGGTCGCGGGGGAGCTCGTCGCGCACCTTCGCTCGCTCGCGGGGAGCAACCCGTATGACCGCGGGCTGACCGACGTGGTTGGCGAGTTGTCGACCCGGAGTCCTGAGTTTCGCCAGCTGTGGGCGGCGCACAACGTGCGGTGGCATGCGTCGGGCGTCGAGCACCTGCGTCACCCCATCGTGGGTGAAATGGAGCTGACCTACGAGTCGATGGGCATGCAGGCCGACAGCGACCTCGCCCTCTCGATCTTCACCGCGGAGCCCGGCTCCGCCTCCGAGGACGCGTTGCGCATCCTCGCCAGCTGAGTGGCCACGCCAGCTGCGACTTAGCCGCGGAGTGGGGTGAGTACCCGCCGATGGAGCCTCGGCGAGCTGGCGCGGGTCCAACCGTCGGTTCTTGCCTAACGAGGGGTCGGCGGCCGTGCCACTCGACGACGTGGAGACGGCAGTATGCGGAAGCCGTTGGGTGATGGCGGATCATCGCCCAGGGCATAGACCCGCGGGAGGAGCGTTCGAACGTCGTAGAAGGTGGGCCGACGGTCGCCGGGCGTTCCGTCGACAGCGGTGAGAACGAACCCGGCTGCGTGCTCGCCGGGGCCAGGGAGGACACCGTCGTGGACCGTTGCGGCCAGCCCGCCGTCGTTCGGCGGAGCGGGCCTGAGCGGCTTCGGACCACCTTCGCGGAGGATCTCCTCCGCCCGGTCCCAGACGCCGCTGCGTCGAAGGCTGTCGCTCTTGAGGTCCCAGAAGCCGGCGATCTCTGATCGGGTCTTGCCGTTGGCGAGGCCCTTGGCGGCGGCCCGCGCGCGAAGTTCCACGACCTGGCGGCCTTCAGGCGACTGGGGCTTGGCAGAGCGACCGACGTGGGTCGACTGCTCGGGCCACAGCCGCTCGAGGTCGCGGAAGAAGGCGATCCGGTCTGGGATGCGCCAGCGATCCTGTTCGCGCCAGGCGATCAGCGCCAGCCCGTAGTAGCGGCTGGTCGAGCGCAGGAGTGCGCGCCCGTCGCTGCCTCCGACCAAGCCGGTCTCGAGCAAGAGGTCCGGACCGGAATCGTCAGTCATCGGTCCGGGAGCGTGGTTGAGGCCATCATCGACGGACATGTCAGCGTCAGAATCGCACCTCTTCGAGGGTCCACGTCGGCTCTCGTGCGGCGAGGGCTCCGGCGGGACGCTGCCGGATCCGACGAGCCCTCCCGTGAACGGCGGTGGCCTCATCGAGCGGGTGGTTGGGTGCCTTACGCGGACGCTACGGATCCTGATCGGGTTGGCGGGTGGCGAACCTCCCTGGATCGTCCGCCAGGTCCTCTGGGTCTGCGTCGCGATGGTCGCGTTGTCGATCGCTGCGGTCTGTGCGCTGCTCCCGCTGATGGTGTGGCTGTTCATCGACTCCGGGGTTGCATTCCCCTGATTCCAGCGGCGGCGCGTGAAATCATCCAGACGATGGCAACGACCACGATCGCGGACGGATTCGACCAGGTGGTTACGGTCGCGCGCGTTGTCTCCGTGAGCCGTGAGTCGGAATGGGCGGCCCTGGACGTCGCGGATGAGCAGGGCGAGTTGCGCCGCGTGGTCGGCACGAATCTCAAGCGGTTCGCGGAGCCCGAACGCCGCCTGCGAGTGATTGGGCGCTTGCGCAATAGCCCGCGGTGGGGGTGGCAGGTGGAAGCTCGGCGGGTCCAGCCGGTTCTGAGGTTTGCCTCGGCTGAGGCGTCGGTTGTCCACGAGCTAGAACGCGTTCCGCACGTGGGGGGCAAACGCGCCAGCTTCTCGTAGACGCGTATGGCGCCGACGGCGTGATTCGGCGCATTGATGAGGATCCGCGGGCCGCGTTCTCCGGGCTCGGGCTTCCGCTGCGCCACGCCAACGAGGCTGCTCGCTGGTGGCGAGAGCAGCGCCGGGCTTAGCGGTTCGGAGGCCGATGGTCGATCGCTGGAACATCGTCGGCGCCCCGGAGCAGGTGTTGCCGCTCGGCGCTCACGATCGCTACGAGATCTCGCTGGAGAAGGACGGAGCTGTCCGCGAGCTTTTCGTGCAGATCTCCTACACGGCTGCAGCTTGCGATCCCAGAACGCTGCCGTCGCCCATTGGGGACCTGGTCCGGACTCGAGGGGGCGCGTTTCTGGACGATCGCCAGCTGTCTCGCGTTGAGCCGCCGCTGCTTCTTGTGGTTAGCACGCTGGGCTACGACGTGATCCCACGGCAGGGTTCGTATCTGAGTGGCGACCGCGTCGAGGTTCGCGAAGGCGACGAGTGGGTTGCGGGTGTATTCGACCGTACGGGTGAGCCGACCGTGCGCGTAATGATTCCGGCCGCGGCGGCGACCGCCGGCGCCCGCGTCGCTGATGTCGGTGTTGTCCGGTTCGACGACGGCAGCGTCGTGCACGCGCCGTATGGCGACATTCGTCCTGCCGGCGCCAGAGCCGGCGCCGACGGCTAGGCAGGCGGTTCGGCGGTCTGGCTGGGTACTGGCTCGGTGATGTCCCAGCTGGAGACGAAGAGCGCCGCGTGTATGAGCAGGGCAACCTCGCCCCTTGATGCGCCGCCGGCGAGTCCGTGTGCGATTCGGTTTCGCAGGTTGACCCCGAGGGGGTCGACTAAGAGGTTGACGAGGTGCCGGCGCCAGGCTTCGTCCAGGCGACCCTCGAGGGAGGACAGCAGCGCTCCGAGCGTGAGCACGCCCCCTGGCGTCTCGCCACGCGGAAGCTTGATCACGGGGATTCCGAGCCTCGCGGCGGACTTGCGGACCGCGGCTTCGAAGTTTGGGGCCAGCAGATGGGCCGCGCCGGGCATGTCGCCTGCCCAATATCGGGCGGCGCCGTCAGCCAGGGCGTTGGCCGTCTCGTCATCGATGAGGTTCCGGCCGAAGAGAGTGGCCAGTTCGTCACGTAACGGCCGGTGCAGCTTCGCTTCGAGCCCGTCCAGGACTCGTACGGCAATGGGCTCGAACAGCATGATCGCCCAAGCTCGTTGCTGGGCGAGATCGACGCGATCGTGCTGCTCAGACGTCGTGGCCTCGAATACGAGCGCGTTGAACTCCCCGAGGAGTTGTCGCGTGACGAGTCGCGACATGGGGAAGCGCTGGGCGAGATCCGCGACCGTGGCGTTGAGCTCGTCGAGGTTCGCGGCCGGTGGGCCCTGCAGGCCGAACGCGATCAGGCCGGTCGGCAGATCGTGGCGATCGGCGACCGCGTCGATGAATGCGTCAGCCGCCTCGTAGGAGATTTCGATCTCCCGGCTTGCGACCTTCATTTCCATCTCTTCGGGTGGGATGGACTGTGCTTCCTCTGCGAGCTGGGAGGCGAGCTCGGGTTCGCCGACCGACGCGGCGAGTTCCTGGCCACGCTGCAGGTGCGCGCGGCGAAGAAGTCCGTCGCCGTGTTGGGCGGCTTCTCGCCAGCGCTCGATCTGCCGTCGGCGGATTGCGGCCTTGTCGTCGGGGGGCGCGATCTGCGCCTGCATCTCGAGAACGCTCTCGGCGAGGAAGGGGTCGTCGCCGAACTGGTGAAGCGCCGAAGCCAGCAACACCGTGAGATCGTCGGGCCGCCGGCCGGCCGGTACGGATGTGAGCTGTTCGAGAAGTCGCAGAGGGACGCCGGGTCGTCGCTCGGGAGGGTCGGCTAGCTCGGTGCGGGCAAAGCCCGCGCACACGTCGATCGCGTCGCCCAGGAGCTCGTCGTCGCTGAGTTGCTTGGCGAGTTCGATGGCTCGCGTGATCGAGTCCACCTGATCCATCGTCTGCCACTGCGGCGTGGTCGCGAGGGTCAGGTAGGCCTCGGCAGCCGCGCGGGCGGCGATGTCGGGGCGGTCTCCGTGGCGTCGAACCCACAGCAGGTCACCGAGGCGTGCCTGAGCCGCGGGTTCGGGGAGCGACTCGAACAAGTCGACCCACTCGTCGAGGATTTCGATCGGTACGTCGGCAAGCGGCTGAGGGAACGCCGAGTGCTCCCACTCGATCCGAGGCGCGAAGGGCCCGGTCCGCGCGTGGATCTCCTCTCGGTGCTCGGTGACCAGCATGTACCCGAACGCAAACACCGCCGGGCGCGCGGCACCGATCTCATCGTCCTCGACGGTGTCGCTGAACGCCCGCTCGATGGCGTACCAGTCGTCTCCGGTGGCGATGGCGGCCCGAAGCCGGTCAAGCAACGAAGGGGCGCTCATCGTGCGAGCCTATGCAACAGAAATCCGCGATGTCCCCTACTGCTGGAACCATCTGTTGTGATGGACGACAGCATCGCAACGCAGGTCGCCAATGCTTGGCACGAACTTGTTGAGGACGAGGAACTCCGATCGGTGTACGGCGATCTCGGGGTATCGCTCCGGACATCCTTGCCGGACGCGATCGACGCAATCGCCGCCGTCGTGGTCGATGGTCGGCCGTCTGTTCTCGCGCTCGTTGGCGATGGCCTCTTCGTCGCTGCCTTCGCGAAGGTGGGGGACGGCGACCGGCTGAGGGTCGTGACCGAACGGATTCCCCTGTCGCCAACGCCGACAATGCAGATTCACGATGGCTGGCGTCCGGATTCTTCGAAGGGACCATTCAGGGCTTCGGGCGAGCGGGCGCGGCACTGGACCGTGACGTGGGTGGATGGCCGCGTCATCGCGTTCGAGTCGATCATCGGCCGGGCGGGCGGCTTTCATCCTGAGGCGGATGCGGCGGAGCGGTTCGGCCGAGTGCTGGCGGCGCAGCTCGGGTGGCAGATTCCGTAGCCGACCGGCGCGGGCCACGACCGTCGGTAGCCGTAGGCTCAGGTGGTGGAGCAGATCTTCATCAGCTCGCTGGCGCGGGGCGACATGGCTGCGGTCCGAGAAGCGGCCCGACGTGCCGTCGATGCGCTCGACATGCGCCCGGTCATGTTCGAGACGGGCGCCCCAAGCGAAGACGACTCCCGCCGCGCGCTGCTAGATCGCGTGGCGAATTGCGACGCGCTCCTGTTGCTCATCGGCGCCGAGTACGGCGAACCCGGAGACCGGGGCCTCAGCCCGACAGAAGAGGAGTTCCAGCACGCGGTTGAGCACGGCATCCCCGTGCTCGCAATCGTGCAGGACATCGCGCGCGAGTCGGCACAGGAAGCCTTCCTCGCCCGCGTTCGTGGTGCCTGGGAGGCAGGCCGCCTGACCGGGACCTTCGCCGATGCCGGCGATGTCGCCTTCGCCGTGACGCAGGCGCTGAACGACTGGCGCCGTCGTGGCGCTGGCGGCAGCACGGACGTCGCCGCTGCGGCCCGAGCTGCCGAGCTCGCGCGAGCAGCGCACCGTCACGGCACCTTCAGCGGCGGCTCCAAGCTGCGTGTCGTGATCGTCCCGGCGGGCGAGAGGCCGCTGCTCGACGCGCTGACGCTCCGCGACGCGAGCCTGCCCGACGACCTCACCATGGCCGCCAGAACTGCCGGCCTGGTGCCGCAGAGCGCTGGCGTCGACGCCACTGTGGGTCGGGACCGCATCACGCTGGCTCTGCGGGGTGGCCGGGGGTTCGAGGACCTCGAGCTCAGCGTCGGGTTCGACGGCAGCGTCGTCGGCGAAGGCGCTGTCGGCGACGACGCAAGCATGCTTGGCAGTGCCGCGGTGCTGGCAAACCGGGCTCGCGACGTGATCACAGGGACCTGCAGGTTCGCGGAGGCTGTCTGGGCGCGAATCGACCAGCGAGATGTCACACGGGACGTCTTCGTCACGTCCGCTGTCCCGGACGCGCAGCGCAAGATCTACGCACTGGAGACCGTCGGCAACTCGATGAGCATGCCGATGGGGATGCCCCCGGTGCTCGTCGCCCCTGACCCACCGCTCCGAGTTGCCCGGACTGACCTTTCGAGCGCCGTCGAGCAGCTCGAGGCTGAGCTGCATCGTGCGTTCGAGATCGAAGGAGCGATCCATCCCCGCCCGTGAGCACAGAACGCGATGCTCGCTCACTGCCCTCCCGTTCTCCGGGCATCCGGCGTAGCGGTAGGGGAGGCAGCGGCTCAGCGTCGTGGGGCAGTCCTTCGCTCGGATGCAAACGTGACTAACACTCACCGAACACCAGGGCGGTGGAGCTGTTGCACCGGAGGCTGGTGGAGCGATGCGACCCGGCAATGCTTTGGAAACCGGAGGAAGCGGTAGCCGATTTGTGGTCCAGGCGGTCGCGGGTTCAAGTCCCGTCGCTCACCCCTCGTGAAGGCCCGCGCCGCCGTCGGCGTTCCGGCGGCGGCACGGCTCTCGTCGTCTCCCTCGCGAAGACCAGCTACATCGTGGCCAGGTCCGCGTTGACCAGGTAGGTCGGCAGACCCGCGGCCTGGCAGCTCCCCTGCTCCTTGGTGAGGCCGCGGTAGGTGAAGAGCCCGAGGCGTTCGACAGCGGAGCGATACGGCCCGATCGGCAGGGGGCGGTTGTAGTTGACGAGCACCCAATAGCCCGATGCCGTCCCGAGGAGACCAAAGCCCTCGTTACGCGGCATGGGCCCGTTTGCGGCGAGGCTCTCCTTGATGATCTCGCTCAGCGTGATGCTCGGACGCGAGGCGTCGAGCACCGGCAGGTACTGGCCGATGCCGAACTTCTTGCTCTTCCAGTCCTGCGCCGCGAACAGGTAGTTCGTGTAGATGGTTGCGGTGGTCCGCTCAACCCGGTACGAGAGCTTTGGGTCGCGCGCCGCGCACGCGTAGCGGAAGCCCTGCAGCTCATCGCTCAGCGCGGGCTCGAACCACTGTTCGAACGTCGATCCCGAGACCTTGAAGCCGCTGATCCGCTCTGATGTCTGTGCATGGGCGGGTGCGGCCAGCGCGACGAGCATCGCGAAGCCGAGCGCGGCGGTCCTGCGGGCGGTGACGAACATGGTGCTCCGTGGTTGAGGTCGGCGCGAGCGTACCATTCAGATCGCCAAAACTATGTGGACGGAGCGGTCGCCCCCCCCGTTGACACACCGCCGCCTGCCCAGCAGGGTGGGGGCCGTGGGATTCCAGCTCGGCCCGAAGTTCCTCCGCCGCGCCCCGAAGGGGTGGCTGCCGGCGCGCGCGTTCCCGGTCAAACACTCGGCGTACGAGCACAACAACAACGACCCGGAGGGCGGCGAGACCGTCATTGAGACGAGCGCCGGGCTGACGGTCACCTGGCGGGTGGAGTGCGACGGGCACGAGCCGTACGAGTTCTCCGAGCAGCGCACCGCGCCGACCTGGCTGCTGCAGGGCATCACCGGCGGCGGCAAGCGCTGGTACTCCCTGCGCATCCGGCCGCAGTACGGGCTGATGAAGGACGTCGGCGTTCCCGGGGTCGTCAACCCGCAGGACCCGCACGAGCTGTGGGTCGACTGGGACCGCGCGTACGAGGAGCACGAGGTCGCCTGGGCGCGCGAAGCCCGGGTGCAGCGCGAGAAGGCCAAGCGCTCAGGCACCTTCGACCACGTTGTCGATCGCGTCATCAACCCGTTCGCCGGGAGTCTGCGGGCCGAGGACGAACAGCGGCTCGACGAGGCGCTCGAGGAGGACCGCGCCGCACGGGCTGCGGTCGAGGGAACGTGGGCGTCGGTGCTCGACGCCGAGCACGAGTCCGAGAGCGCGGAGCTGAAGCGGCGCATGGAGGAGCTCGAGCGCATCCAGAAGGAGGGGCGCCGCGTCCCCGCGATGGTCGTCGCCCGCGCCGAGACGGACCGCATGTTCGCGGGCGTGCCCGTGGTCGTCCTCACGTTCGAGATCGTGGAGGACGGCCGGCGGCGGCACGTCGTGTTCGAGCACATGTACGGCCCGCGCCACGCGACGCGCTACACGCCGGGCGCACAGGTCGACGTGTGGATCGACCCGCTCGACCCGAACGCGATCTGCCCGGGCCGCTAGTGCATCGCGGCGGTGCCGGCACCCCGCTGCTGTGCCTGCACGGCTTCATGGACACGTGGCGCACGTGGTCGCTCGTGCTGCCCGCGCTCGAGCGTCGGCACGACGTGCTCGCGCCGACGCTGCCGGGGCACTTCGGGGGTCCGCCGCTGGCCGAGACCACGGAGGACGCGGTCCTCGACTGGCTGGAGATCACCATGGACGACGCCGGGTTCGAGACTGCCCACATCGTCGGCAACTCGCTTGGCGGCTACCTGGCGCTCCAGCTCGCCGCGCGCGGGCGGGCGCGCTCGGTCGTGGCGCTCGCGCCCGCCGGCGGGTGGGCCGAAGGCGACGACGCGCCGCGCGCGCTGCTCGCCGGCCAGGCCGAACTCCACGCGCAGCTGCAGGCCGCGGCGCTGCATGCCGACGCGATCGCGGCGACACCCGAGGGCCGCCGCCGCGCGACGGCGCTGCTCACCGAGCACGGCGAGGACCTGCCGCCCGACCTGGTCGCCGACACCATCCGCGGCGTGGCGGGATGCACGGCGGCCGACCGCCTGATCGGAAGCGCGCTGCGCGCCGGCTGGCACGTCGACGCCGAGGCCATCACCTGTCCGGTGCGCATCGTGTGGGGCACGGCGGACCGCCTCCTGCCCTGGCCGTCCGCCGCGGTGCGGTACCGCACTGCGTGGCTGCCCCACGCCGACTGGGTCGTGCTCGACGGGGTGGGGCACTGCCCGCAGCTCGACGTCCCGCTCGAGACCGCCGAGCTGATCACGGGCTACACGGGATAGAACCTGTTCAGCGCGGGAAGCAGGAGCGCCCGCGGCGTGTACCGCCCGCCGAGCGTCATCGCCTTCGTGACGAGCCCCGGCGCGACGACGCGGCGGTTGGCATCCAGGCCCGAGATCGCCTGCGCCGCGCATTCCGGCGACGTGACCTGCGCGAACGAGGGCACCGCGTCGAAGAGGTCGGACATCCCGGCCTGCTCTGCGAACTCCGTCGCGACGGGTCCCGGGCAGAGCGCAGTGACGGCGATGTCGTACTTGCCCAGTTCGGCGTGCAGGCTCTCGGCGAAGGCGAGCGCGAACGCCTTCGACGCCGAGTACGTCGCCTGGCGGGGCAGCGGCTGCATGCCCGCCGACGAGGCGACGATCAGGATCGCTCCGCCGCGACGCTCGACGAACTCCGGGACGTAGGCCGACGACAGCGCGACGACCGCCTCGCAGTTGAGCCGCACCATGGCGGCCTCGCGCGCGGCGTCCAAGCGCTGGAAGCGGCCGGACGAGCCGTAGCCGGCGTTGTTGACGAGGATGTCGACCGTGAGGCCGAGTTCCGTGATCTTCGCGGGGAGCGCGTCGCGGTCCTCGGGGTCGGTCAGATCGCACGCGATGGCTTCCGCGCGGACCCCGTGGGCGCGGGAGAGTTCGTCGGCGAGGGCGGTCAGCCGGTCCAGGCGGCGGGCCACGAGGACGACGCCGTGGCCGCGCTTGGCCAGCTCACGGGCGAGGTCCGCGCCGATCCCGGAGGAGGCTCCGGTGACGAGCGCGGCGGTGTCGGGCGAGGGTTCAGGCAGCGACATGGGCGGATCCTACTCCACGGTAGGTCCGCCCATGCAACCCACGACGGCTCAGCCGGCGGTGGGGTCCGGCACGATCCGGATGTACGGGCGCGGCTCCTCCCAGCCCTCCGGGTACTTCTCCTTCGCCTGGTCGTTGGTGACTGACCCGGCGATGATGACCTTCTCGCCCTTGTTCCACTGGGCCGGCGTGGCGACCTGGTGCTGGGCGGTGAGCTGCAGCGAGTCGATGACGCGCAGCACCTCGTCGAAGTTGCGGCCGGTCGTCATCGGGTAGATGAGGACGAGCTTGATCTTCTTGTCCGGCCCGATGACGAAGACGTTGCGCAGCGTGGCGTTCTGAGCGGGCGTGCGCTCGGTCGGGTCGCCTTCGACCTCGGCGGGCAGCATGCCGTACGCCTTCGCGACCGCGAAGTCGGTGTCGGCGATCAGCGGGAACGTCGGGGCGGCGCCCTGGGTCTCCTTGATGTCGTCGAACCACTTCTCGTGGTTCTCGACCGGGTCGACCGAAATCGCGATCGGCTTCACGCCACGCTTCTCGAAGTCGCCGTTGATGAGTGCCATGTACCCGAGCTCCGTCGTGCAGACCGGGGTGAAGTCGCGCGGGTGGCTGAACAGGACGGCCCAGCTGTTGCCGATCCACTCGTGGAAGTCGATCGGTCCCTGGGTCGTCTGAGCCTGGAAGTTGGGGGCGGTGTCGCCGATGGTCAGTGCCATGTGGGGGTCTCCTTGCGACTGGGGGTGCGGGAAATCGCGGGAATGTCGATCCGCTTTCGAAGAATACTCGTGGTCAGCCCGCCAGCGAGCGTACGCCGTCGGCATGCAGACCGCGCACGGGCGGTACCCGGCCGCGATCGCATCGTCCTCGGAGGAGAAGAACACGCGGTGGCGGACGTAGCCGCCACGGGCGATCGCACGCAGTGCAGCGGGGCAGTCCAGTCGCCCGTAGATCCGCGTGCGCCGGTGCCCGCCGAGCGTGCCGCGGGTCACAACAGGGCGGTCTGCCGGAACGCCCAGCCCGGTGCCGGGGTGCCCGTGTGTTCGAGGGACAGCAGTGCCTCCTTGCGCTGCAGCCCGCCGAGGTAGCCCGTCAGCGATCCGTCGGCGCCCACGACGCGGTGGCAGGGAATGACGATCGGCACCGGCGTGCGGGCGATCGCGCCCGCGACGGCGCGGACGCGGTGTGGGCCGCCCAGGCGGGCAGCGAGCTCGCCGTAGGTCGTCGTCTCGCCGTACGGGATGGTGCGCAGGGCCGCCCAGACGGACTGCTGAAACGACGTGCCCTGCAGGTCGAGCGGCAGGGTGAACGCGTGGAGGTCCCCCCGCGAAGTACGCGTCGAGCTGGGCGACGGCCTCGGCGAGCACGGCCGGTGTGCCCTCCGCGGCATCGATCACCGGCGCCCGGCCCGGGAAGTGCAGCGCTCGCATGCCGCCGTCGGTCGCGGTGAGCGTCAGCGGGCCGAGCGGGGTCTCGTGGACGGTGCGGAACACGGGTTGGTCGGTCATGTCAGGACAACGCGCAGCGCGCCGCGAACGTGAGCATCGGCAGAATCCCGTGCATGCTCGCGGACCCGCCCGACGACGCGCTGCTCAGCCCCGCCGAGGTCGCGGCGTGGCTCGACGTCGACGAGACGTGGTTGGCCCGCGCGGTGGCCGAGGACGAGCTGCCGGTCATGGGCTTTACGAGCGACGGCGCACCGGTTGTCGCGGCGATGGAGGTCCGGGCCTGGCTGCGGCGCCCCGACCCCCGCGCCGACGAGACCTGACTCGCTAGGTTCGTGGCCATGTCCACTTCCGAGAAGCCCCAGGTCGAGATCCCCGCCGGCGAGGCGCCGCCCACCGAGCTGCAGATCGAAGACATCGTTGTCGGCGAGGGCGACCAGGCCACGTCCGGCAGCCAGGTCGAGGTCCACTACGTCGGCGTGTCCTGGAACACCGGGCAGCAGTTCGATGCCTCGTGGGATCGCGGCAGCACGTTTACGTTTCCGCTCGGCGGGCGCCGGGTCATCCAGGGCTGGGATCTCGGAGTCGAGGGGATGAAGGTCGGCGGCCGGCGCAAGCTGACCCTGCCGCCGGAGCTCGCGTACGGCGAGCGTGGCGCCGGCGGGGCGATCGGTCCGAACGAGACCCTCGTCTTCGTCGTGGATCTCATCGCCGTGCGGTAGCGGCGAAAGAGAACTGGACAAGTTCCTACCGAGCGGTAACCTTCCGGGCATGGCCACCGTCGCCCCGCCCGTCATCGAGCTCGTCGGGGAGGCTTCGCCCTCCCCGGCCGGCCCCGTGGACGCCACCGAGCCCCTGCGCCCGGCGCCCGCTGTCACCCTGCCGCGCTACGCGCAGCTGTTGCGCTTCAACCAGCGCCAGATCGAGTTCGTCTTCCGCGCCCGGCGTGAGCTGGGCGAGGTCTTCACGATGCGCAGCATCCTGGATGAGCCGATCACGGTCACGAGCCACCCCGACCACGTCCGCTCGCTCTTCACCGCGAAGCCCGAGCTGGTGCCGTCGCTCACCGCCGAGTCGCCGCTGCGCCCCATCGTCGGCGCGAACTCCGTGCTGACGGCGAACGGGCCGCGCCACCTCCGTCAGCGCAAGCTCCTGCTCCCGTCGTTTCACGGGGAGTCGATCGCGCGCTACACCGAGATGATCGAGGCGGCCACGCACCGCGAGATCGACCGGTGGGAGGTGGGGGAGACCCTGCAGCTCGCGCCGCGCATGCAGGCGATCACCCTCGACGTGATCATGTCCGGGATCTTCGGGGTCGACGGCAAGCCCGCCCCGGGCACACCCGAGCACCGGCTGCGCGAGACGGTGAAGTTCCTCGCGAAGGCCTCGACGTCGTTCGTGGCCCAGTTCGGCGAGGTGCTGAACGCCGGGCAGGAAGAGGCGCGGGGCCTGCTGCGCCGCGGCGTCAAGGCGCTCGACGACGCGACGTACCCGATCATCGAAGCCCGCCGCCGCGCCGCCGACCTCGACGAGCGCACCGACATCATGTCGCTGCTCATGCGTGCCACCGACGAGGACGGCGAGCTGCTCACCGACAAGGAGCTGCGCGACGAGCTGCTGACCCTCGTGCTCGCCGGGTTCGAGACGACCGCGAACTCCCTGTCGTGGACCTGGGAACGCCTGCTGCGCGCGCCCGACGCATACGACCTCCTGCGCGACGCCGTTCGCTCCGGCGAGCGGGCGGACGAGGTCGTCGAGGCCACGATCACCGAGGGCATGCGCGCTCGGCCGGTCATCCCGATGATCGGCCGGCGGGTGACCGTCCCGTGGCGGCTCGGCGACTACGTCGTGCCCGCGGGTTCGCCCGTCAGTATGAGCATCCTGCTCGTCCACCACCGCGAGGACCTGTACCCCGAGCCGTTTGCCTTCCGTCCCGAGCGGTGGCTGGGGCACAAGCCCGGTACCTACGAGTGGATCCCGTTCGGCGGGGGCACCCGGCGCTGCCTCGGCGCGGCGCTCGCGATGGCCGAGCAGCGGGTGGTCCTGCGCACGATGGTCGAGCGGCTGGACTTGGAGGCCGATCGGCCCGAGCCCGAGCACGCGCAGCACCGCAACGTGACGATGATCCCGAGCCGCGGGGCGCGGGCGGTCATCCGTGCTCGTCGCTGATCCGGGCCAATAAACCGCTGCAATCTGGCACGTCGGCGGCTCAACAAGTAGGCCGTTGCGCTGGGGTTCGTAACGACGGATACTTGGCGACATGCTGCTCGGCGGTCGGTACGAGCTGGGTCAGCCGATCGGCGCAGGCGCGATGGGGACGGTTCACCGCGCCCGCGATCAGGAGACCGGTCGGGACGTCGCGGTCAAGCGCGTCTCCGACCCGCGCCACGCCCGGCGATTGGAGATCGAAGCGCGGGTGCTGGCCCGCCTGTGCCACCCGCGCGTGGTGGAGTACCTCGACCACGTCGTCGACGATCGCGGCGTTCATCTTGTGATGGCACTCGTCGAGGGGGACGACCTCGCGGCGGTGATCCGCCGCGACGGCTCGCCGGGCCTCGGTCTCGGGGCATCGCTGGATTTCGGTGTGCAGGCCGGCGAGGCGCTGCACTACATCCACGGCGAGCACACGATCCACCGTGACGTGAAGCCCGAGAACCTGCTGCTGTCGGCCGACGGACTCGTCCTCGTCGACTTCGGCATCGCGCGCGAAGACCTCGACGGCACGGGCACGATGGCCGTCGGCTCGCCCGGGTTCATGGCGCCGGAGTCGCTCACCGGCGAGGCGACGACACGGACCGACGTCTTCGGGTTGGCCGCCACGGTGTGGGCGATGCTCCACGGCCGGCCGCCCCGGATCGGGGAGAAGGCACGCGTCCCTGGCGGCACGCTGCCGCCCGAGATCGCCGAGGCGCTCGACGACGCGCTGGATCCGGACCCGGCTCGGCGGACCGTTGACGTCGCCGAGTTTCTCGAGCGGCTCGGCCGCCCGCTCGACGGCAGCGCCGGGCGGCCGCTGACGCTGGTGATCGAGACCGAGCGCGGGGCTGCCGAGCCGCTGGCCGCGCTGACCCGGGCGAGCGCCGCGGTGCTTGACGCGGCGGCCGTGTCCATCGCCGTCGCCGATCCGGTCGATGGCGCATTGGTGTACCGCGCCGCGTGGGGCGCAGGCGCCGACGAGGTGCTCGGCCTTCGCCTCGCGCACGGCGTGGGGCTGGCAGGCGCCGTGCACGTCGACGGGCGCCCGGTCTGCGTCGGGGACTGCCGCTCCGACCCGCGGTTCGCCGCGGATGCCGCCGACCGCACCGGGTACATCCCGCACACGATGCTGGTCGTCCCGCTCCGGGCGCGCGGCGAGGTGGTCGGTGTCCTGTCGGCACTCGACCGGCGTGACGGCGCGCCGTTCGACGCCGACGATGAGCGGCGCGCCGAGGCGCTGGCGGAGCTCACGGTGGCGCTGCCGGGCGCGGTGCCGCGGTCGGCGACGGCGCCGACGGGGACGGTGCGCCTGTGAGGTCGAGCCTGCGCGGCGCGCTGGGGCCGGGCGGGTGGATCCGCGTGGCGTTCCACGGCGGCCCCATGCTGGAGAGCGCGCGGGAACGCGAGATCGCCGGACGGATCGGCGGTGGGCTGTACACGCTCGGGGGCGTGCTCGCGATCGCGCTCGCGCTGTTCGGCTCGGACCAGCCGCTGGGGATGGCCGCACTCGCCGCCACGGCGATCGCGCTCGGTCTGGCGATGCTGCTCGCCGTGCCGTGGCGCCGTGTGCCGCCGTGGGTGTTCGTCGCGCTGACGGTGTTCGCCGTGGTGCTGACATCGGTCGCGACGGCGTTGACGAACGGCGTCGACTCCCCGTCGCTGCTCATCGGTGCCGTGATGGTGACGTTCGCATGCAGCTTCTTCTCTGCCCGCGCCGCCCTCGGGATCGTCGCGCTGGTGACCGTCGCGACGCTGCTCCCGCTGGCCTACGACGACGCGTCGTCGCCCGGCAACGTCACGGAACTGCTGATGGCGGTGCCCGTCCAGATCGGGCTGGGGATCTTCGTCCTCGTCGGCGCCGCGCGCGTCCGTGAGCTCGCGTCCTCCCAGCGCCGGCTCGCGCGAGAGCAGGCCGCGCTGCTCGACCTGGCCAAGGACGTCGCGTCGGATCGGGAGACCGACGACGAGGTCTTCGCGCGCGCGGCGCAGGACGCCGCCCGGCTCCTGGGCGCCGACGGCGGGGCGCTCATGCGCTTCGAGGGCCGTGACGAGGCGGTGCTCGTCGCCGAATGGACCGACGGCCTCCCCGGGCTTCCGGTCGGCACCATGGTCCCGGCCGGACAGGGGTCGCCCGCGGGTGAGGTGCGGCGCACGGGGCGCCCGCTGCACCACGTCATGTCCCACCAGCCGGAGATCGACGGGGCGGCCGCCGAGCTGCAGTTCGACGAATTCGCGATGGCGCCGATCCGGGCCGGCGGGCGGCTGTGGGGGCTGATCAGCGTCGCGGTCGGACACGGGCGCACCCTCGGGCCGGAGGCGGTGGAGAAGGTCGCGGCGTTCGCCGACCTCATCAGCACCGCGGTCGTCAACCGCGAGACGCGACAGCAGCTCGTCGACCAGGCCACGCGCGACCCGCTGACCGGGCTGTACAACCACCGCGCGTTTCACGAGCGACTGCGCACCGAGCTCGCGCGCGCCCAGCGCTACGGCCGCGAGCTGGCCCTCGTTGTCCTCGACGTCGACCACTTCAAGTCCATCAACGACGCCGCGGGCCACGACATCGGTGATCGCGTGCTCTCCAACGTCGCCGCGCGGCTGCGCGAAGCTGCGCGCACCGAGGACACGATCGCCCGCATCGGGGGCGACGAGTTCGCGATGCTGCTTCCGGAGACCGACGGCGTGCGCGCGTACGCCGCGATGGAGCGCACCCGTGCACTGATCGGCGCGACACCGGTCCTGCCCGGCATCAGCGTGACGATCTCCGCCGGCATCTGCGACCTGCGCAACGCCCAGGACGCCGACGCGATGTTCCGGCTCGCCGACGGCGCGCTGTACTGGAGCAAGGCGCATGGTCGTGACGCGACGTGGATCTACGACCCCGAGGTCGTGCGCGAGCTGTCTGCCGCCGAGCGCGCGGAGCAACTGCGCCGCTCACAGGCGCTGCTCGGGATCCGGGCGCTGGCGCGGGCCATTGACGCGAAGGACCCCAGCACCAGCCGGCACTCCGAGCGGGTCGCCGCGCTGTCGCGCCGGCTGGCCGAGGCGCTGGAGTGGGAGCCCGCGCGCGTCGCGCTCCTCGAGGAGGCGGCGCTCGTGCACGACGTCGGCAAGATCGGCGTCCCGGACGCGGTGTTGCTGAAGCCCGGCCGGCTCACGACAGGCGAGCGGAGGCTCGTCGGCAAACACGCAGATCTCGGCGCGCGGATCGTCGAGGACGTGCTCACGGAGGAGCAGGTCGAATGGATCCGCTCGCACCACGAACGCCCGGATGGCCAGGGGTACCCGCGGGGCCTCATGGGTGCGGACATCTCGATGGGGGCGGCGATTCTCACCGTCGCAGACTCCTTCGACGTCATGACGATGAGCCGTCCGTACAGCGCGGCCAAGCCGCCGGACGCGGCCGTTGCCGAGTGCGAGGGACTTGTGGGGCGGCAGTTCATCGCCGCACCGGTCGAAGCCCTCGTCGCGCTGCACATGAGCGGCGAACTCGCCGTCCTCATGGCGGGCGGGAAAGACGCAGACGAGGTCGATCCTCTCGACCCGCAGTCCGCGGAGCTCCCGCCACCCGGCTGACCACGCCTGGGAGGAATCATGCATCGGGATCGCGAAAGCGCAACCCGGGTAGGGGTCGGCGGTTGCAGGACCACGAGACGACACAACACGAGGGAGGCTGTCCCCGGATGCGAGCCCATACGAAGTACCTGCTGGCCGCCGCGATCACCGCGCTGCTGGTGGGCGCGCCGATCGCGATCGGCGCCGGTGAGAACCAGCCGGTCAACGGCGGCGCCCGCAACCCCGCAGGTGGGTCGACGGCGAACTACACGCAGGAGACGCAGATCATCGCGAACCTGTCCGGGTACGGCACCCGGCAGTCGAACAAGTCCAACAACGGCGGCGGCGCGATCTACGGCTGCCGCTCGCAGCCGGGCGGGACGCCCGCGGGCAACGAGCCGTGCATCCGCGCGTCGAACCTGGTCAACGGCCTGGCCTTCGAGTTCGCCAACAACGGCGGCACGACGGTGGGCACGATCACGTCCGGCAACCCCAACGCGGCGCCGTTCACGACGAACGCGACGGGTGTGGCGACGGGCCTGAACGCCGACCAGGTCGACGGGCAGAGCGCGAGCCAGATCGTCACCACGGCACAGGCGCTCAACAGCAAGGGTCAGGTGTCCGAGGCCGGTGTCCTCGCCAACGCTCGTGGCATCACGAGCGCGACACGGACCGCGGCGGGCACCTACACGGTGACGTTCTCGTCCGACGTGTCGGCGTGCGCCCTGAACGCGACGGTCGTCGACGCGGCGAACAACGGCGACGTCGCGATCGCGCCCAACAGCGCGACGGTGTACACGGTCACGACGCGGACCATCGGCGGCGTGGTCGCCGACCGCGCGTTCCACATCACGTCGCTCTGCTGAGAACCACTGCGGTCCGGGAGATCGGCGTTCGCCGATCTCCCGGCCGATCACGGCGGCGGGTACGGGTCGGCCCACGGGTCGCGCCCGCGCAGGCGCGCCCACGCGTAGTGGCGGCCCAGTCCGGCCCAGTCTGCGACCCCGCACCACAGGTGGCCGACGGGCCCGGTGATGAGCCAGGCGGCGACGGCGGCGGACGGGGAACGGCGGGCCATGGGCGTAACGGTAAGGTGTTCCGCCGAATGAGTGCCCTGACGACCACCACCACTGAGCTTCCCGAGTCCCGCGTCCGCGTCGAGGCGCAGGTCAGCGCTGACGAGGTCGAAAAGAGCCTGGAGCGCGCGGCCCGCGCGATCGGCCGTGACATGCGCATCCCCGGCTTCCGCAAGGGCAAGGTCCCTGCGCCGGTGATCATCCAGCGGGTCGGCCGCGAGGCGGTGCTCGACGAGGCCGTCCGTGATGGCATCAGCCGCTGGTACGTCGACGCGATCGACGAAGCCGGGATCTCGCCGGTCGGCGATCCGGACCTCGACATCGGTGACCTGCCCGGCGCCGGCGAGCCGTTGAGCTTCACCATCGAGATCGGCGTCCTGCCGTCCGCGAAGCTCGGGACGTACAAGGGCGTCGAGGTCGGGCGCGCCGAGCCGGGCGGCGGCCGACGAGGACGTCCAGGCCGAGCTCGACCAGCTGCGCGAGCGCTCCGGCACGCTGGAGACCGCCGACCGCCCCGCGCAGATGGGCGACTTCACGGTCATCGACTTCCTCGGCAAGAAGGACGGCGTCCCGTTCGACGGTGGCGAGGGCCGCGACTTCCCGCTGGAGCTCGGCTCGGGCCGGTTCATCCCGGGCTTCGAGGAGCAGCTGCAGGGCGCCTCGGCAGGGGAGGAGCGCGTCGTCGAGGTGACGTTCCCCGAGGACTACCAGGCCGAGCACCTCGCCGGCGAGGCCGTGACGTTCGAGGTCACGGTCAAGGAGGTCAAGGAGAAGAAGCTGCCTGAGCTCGACGATGAGTTCGCCGAGACCGCTGCGGGCTTCGACTCCCTCGACGAGCTGAAGGAAGACATCGCGTCGCGTCTGCGCGAGCGCGAGGAGGAGCGCATCGAGCGGGCCTTCCGCGACGCCGCGCTGGACGCCGTGGTCGCCGAGGCGACGATCGAGATTCCGGACGCGCTCATCGAAGCGCGCGGCAAGGAGCTGTGGGATCGCATGCTCCACCAGCTCAGCCACCAGGGGATCTCGAAGGAGATCTACCTCCAGATCTCCCAGAAGACGGAGGAGGAGCTGCTCGCCGAGGCCCGCCCGGACGCCGAGGTGCAGCTGCGCCGCGAAGCCGTCTTGAAGGCGATCGTCGAAGCCGAGAAGTTCGAGATCTCCGACGACGACCTGCTGGAGGCGCTCGCGCCGACCGCCGAGGCGCAGCAGACCAAGCCGAAGAAACTCCTGGAGCGGCTGAAGTCGTCCGGCCGGATCGACGAGGCCCGCGAGGACCTGGCGCAGCGGCGCGCGCTCGATCTCGTGACCGACGAAGCGGTGGCGATCAGCGTCGCCGAGGCCGAGAAGCAGGGCAAGCCGTTCACGCCCGAGCGCGAGGCCGAGCCCGGCGCGTAGTGGACGCCTAGACCCTATGGCCGGTGACCCGAGGGGTTGACCGGTGAGGGTTGGTGGCCGGACGCTCCTCGCGGGGGTTTGTCTGACCGGAGGAGCGGCCTCCGGCTGACCCCAGAGTGAGGAGGTCCGGCCATGGCTGGAACGATGACGTGGGTGGGGCTCGATGTCCATGCGCGATCGACGCACGCGGCGGCGATCGACGCGGCGACCGGTGAGCTATCGCGGATCCGGTTCGGCGCCGGTCTCGAGGCGCCGGTCGCGTGGCTCTCCGAGCTGCCCGGGCCGGTGTCGGCGTGCTACGAGGCCGGGCCGACGGGGTTCGGGCTCTACCGGGCGGCGACGGCGGCCGGGCTTGACATGCGGGTGATCGCGCCGGGCAAGACGCCGAGGGGCCCGTCGGACCGGGTCAAGACCGATCGCAAGGACGCTGAGCTGCTCGCGCGGTTGCTGTTGGCCGGGTCGTTGACGACGGTCGTCGTCCCGCCCGTCGAGGTGGAGGCCGCCCGGGATCTGATGCGCGCCCATGACGCCTGCCGCCGCGATTTGATGAACGCTCGGCACCGTGTCAGCAAGATGCTGCTCAGGCATGGCCGGGTCTACCCGAAGCCGACGACGTGGACGGTCGAGCACCGCCGCTGGCTGGCCGCCCAGCAGTTCGACCAGCCGGCGAGCGAGCTGACGTTCGCCGACCTCGTCGCCGCAGTCGACGGGCTCGCAGCCCGCAAGGCCGCTCTGGCCGAGCGGCTGTCGCGGCTGGCCCTCGACGAGCAGTGGTGGCCGACCGTCGCCCGGCTGCGGTGCTTCAGGGGGATCGACACCCTCACCGCGTTCGCGCTGCACCTCGAGCTCGGCGGCGACTGGCACCGCTTCTCCCGCGCCCCGCAGCTCAGCGCGTGGCTCGGGCTGACGCCGTCGCTGAACCAGTCCGGCGAATCATCCAGACAGGGCGCAATCACGAAGACCGGATCGACGCTGGCCCGACGGTTGTTGGTCGAATCGGCGTGGCACTACGGCCGCGATCCGCGGATCGGGACGGTCCTCGCCCGGCGCCAGGACGGCCAGCCCGATCACGTCCTGCAGATCGCCAACCGCGCGCAGCAAAGGCTGCATCGCGTTTACACGCAGATGCGATCGCGCGGCAAGCACCACAACGTCGTCGTCGTCGCGGTCGCGCGCGAGCTGGCGTGCTTCTGTTGGGCAGCCGCCACCGCCGACTGACCCCACGGCTGACAGCCCTGCCGGTCGGCAGACCGGGGCGCCGGGCCATCAGCGGCCGGCACGCGCGAATCAGCTATGGGCAGCATCCGCTGCGCGGATGCCACGCCCGCTCCTAGACCGCGCACGCCGGCAGCACGAAACCGGGCCCTGGGGTCACCAAACCCCCGCATCATCAGACTGGCAACGCCGACACCGAGCCCGGCGCCCCGCTCTGCCGACCAACAAGAAGAGCCCCGCGCAAGCGGGGCTCTCAGTGCTGCAGACTTGACAAACGTCAGGCCATATCAGCTGTAAGTCCTAGGCACGTTGTTCATCCGGACCTCCTTGGAGGCTGGCGGTTGTCTAAGCCCCAGTTCCAAGGAGTTCCGGATGAAGCTGCACGCTAACGCGCGGCTCAGTCCGATCGGCCGTCGTCTGCTGGTCGATCGGGTTGAGCGAGATGGGTGGACGGTCCAGGCGGCCTCAGAGTCGCTCGGGATCAGTTCGAGGACGGCGAGCAAGTGGCTGGCGCGCTATCGATCAGAAGGCGAGACCGGGCTGCTTGATCGTTCGTCGGCGCCACACGTGGTCGCGAACCGCAGCAGCCCGGAGACCGAGCAGCTCATCGCGTCGCTGCGACGGGTCCGGTTCACCGCGCCGGAGATCGCAGAGCTCACCGGCCGACCAGTGTCGACGGTCTCGGCGATCTGCAAACGGCTCGGGATGGGCAAGCTCGGCCGGCTCGGCCTCGAGCCCGCACAGCGCTACGAACGCGCCCGGCCCGGCGAGCTGATCCACATCGACGTCAAGAAGCTCGGCCGGATCGAAGGCGGCGCGGGCAAGCGGATCACCGGCGGCATCCCGTTCAATCGCGATCCGACGAGGACCGACGCCGCGGGCGTTCGCCGGCGCGTCAAAGGCTGGGACGCCGTTCACGTCGCGATCGACGACGCGACCCGCCTGGCCTACGCCGAGGTCCTGCCCGACGAGAAAGCCGCAACGGCAGTCGGGTTTCTGCGGCGCGCGATCGCGTTCTACGCCCGGCACGGCATCACCGTCGAGCGGGTGTTGACCGACGGATGAAAGTCAAGTTGTCTGGACGTGTCGGGTCGTGAGTGGGAGCCTCTGGGTCGGGTGCGGGTGACTGACGTAGCGAAGCGCAGATCTTGGGGCTACGGAGTCTGCCGCGCGGCTTTGCCCTTTGAGGGCCTGTTTGATGCGCGCCCCGGTGTCGCGCCCGCACCCACCTTCGCCGGTCCGGACGCTGTCCAGTCGGCGACGGTTCGCCGGTAGGCCGCTTCGCCTTGGCGGGCGATCTCGCGCTCGGCGTCGCGCAGGCCCGGCGAGCGGTTGCCCGCGACGCCTTTCTGGCCCTTGCGCGGCGTGGCGCCGCAGAGCAGCTCGAGCTGGCGGATCTTGTGTCGGGTCATCGACGGCCGCGCGTAGGCGTAGTCCTCGCCGCGGGTGAGCATGCACCAGAACAGGCAGGCGAGCTTGCGTGCCGTCGCAGTTGCGGCGACCTGCGGTCCCTTACGCGCGCGGACGCGCTCGAAGAACGCCTTCAGCGGCCCGGGCGTCTTCGCGACCGACCAGGCCGCCTCGCCGAGCATCGCGCGGGCCAGCGCGCTTCCTTCCTTGCTGATCCGGCCGTGCCGCGCGTCGGCGCTGCCGGACTGCCGGACACGCGGATCGAGCCCGAGATACCCGACGAGCTTGCGCGAGGTCGGGAACCGGTCGATGTCTCCGACCGCGGCCATGAAGCACGCGGCGGTGTTCAGCGCCACCCCGGGCACGGTCAGGAGCCGCTGGATGTCCGGCGACTGCAGCGCCTGGCCGGCCAGCGCCCGATCGAGGGCGGCGATCTCGCCGCTGAGGAAATCGATCTGGCGCAGGCAGCCGTCGACGGTGAGCTGCTCGTCGGCGGGCAGCACGCGCGCCGCGAGCCACTGCCTTCCGCCCTTGCCGAACAGGTCGGTCACCGGCGGGCGGCCGGAGAGGTTGCGCGCGAGCACGGCCTGCGTCTCGTTCTTCGCCCGGGTCCGTGCCTTGACCAGGCTGTCGCGGCGCGCGCAGATCCGCCGCAGCGCCCGGGTCTGCTCATCCGGAGTCCACACGACCTCCAGCAGCCCCGACGCGGCGAGCCGGGCCAGCATCCGCGCGTCGATCTTGTCGGTCTTCGCGCGACCGGGCGCCGGCAGCCGCCGGGTGTTGGCCACCATGACTCGTGCCGGACCGCGCTGGAGCTCGTCGACGATCCGCACCGCGCCGCTGGTCGCCTCGACCACCACCACGTCATCGGCGACCAGGCTCTGAGCGAACACCGCGAGCGTCTCGACGCTCGTCTCGATCCGCCCGGCCGACCGGACGCTCCCGTCCTCACTGATCGCGATCTCGCAGAAATCACGATGGATGTCCATCCCGATGAACCGCACATCACCTCCCTCGCATCGAACGTTCAGCGGGAAGCCGGCAGGCAAACGACACAGACGGATACGTGCTCGCAGCACACCCGGGCAGGTCGCAGGGGCGGCCACGAACAACGCCGGGCTCGCAGCCCATCAGTCACTTGCGGCCTGCCCAACCACGCTTTCCCAGGAGCAGCCCCAGGTCCCGGGAACAACAGCGTCCCCGACACCCCGGACAGGCCCCACACCGCAGTTTCATCCCCGGACAACGGCGCTCCCTACAGAGCCAGCCTGCACGCGATCGCCTGCCGCGCGCTCGGAGTCCGACACCTCCGCACCCGCCCTTACCGACCACAGACCAACGGCAAAGCCGAACGCTTCATCCGCACCCTGCAAAACGGCTGGGCCTACGGCGCGATCTACGGCTCAAGCCAAGAACGCACCGCAGCCCTTGACGGCTGGCTCTGGGACTACAACCATCGCCGCCGACACCAAGCCATCGGGCGACAGACACCCATCACCCGCGTGAACAACCTGCTTGGGACTTACACCTGATATGGCCTGACGTTTGTCAAGTCTGCAGCACTGAGAGCCCCGCTTGCGCGGGGCTCTTCTTGTTGGTCGGCAGAGCGGGGCGCCGGGCTCGGTGTCGGCGTTGCCAGTCTGATGATGCGGGGGTTTGGTGACCCCAGGGCCCGGTTTCGTGCTGCCGGCGTGCGCGGTCTAGGAGCGGGCGTGGCATCCGCGCAGCGGATGCTGCCCATAGCTGATTCGCGCGTGCCGGCCGCTGATGGCCCGGCGCCCCGGTCTGCCGACCGGCAGGGCTGTCAGCCGTGGGGTCAGTCGGCGGTGGCGGCTGCCCAACAGAAGCACGCCAGCTCGCGCGCGACCGCGACGACGACGACGTTGTGGTGCTTGCCGCGCGATCGCATCTGCGTGTAAACGCGATGCAGCCTTTGCTGCGCGCGGTTGGCGATCTGCAGGACGTGATCGGGCTGGCCGTCCTGGCGCCGGGCGAGGACCGTCCCGATCCGCGGATCGCGGCCGTAGTGCCACGCCGATTCGACCAACAACCGTCGGGCCAGCGTCGATCCGGTCTTCGTGATTGCGCCCTGTCTGGATGATTCGCCGGACTGGTTCAGCGACGGCGTCAGCCCGAGCCACGCGCTGAGCTGCGGGGCGCGGGAGAAGCGGTGCCAGTCGCCGCCGAGCTCGAGGTGCAGCGCGAACGCGGTGAGGGTGTCGATCCCCCTGAAGCACCGCAGCCGGGCGACGGTCGGCCACCACTGCTCGTCGAGGGCCAGCCGCGACAGCCGCTCGGCCAGAGCGGCCTTGCGGGCTGCGAGCCCGTCGACTGCGGCGACGAGGTCGGCGAACGTCAGCTCGCTCGCCGGCTGGTCGAACTGCTGGGCGGCCAGCCAGCGGCGGTGCTCGACCGTCCACGTCGTCGGCTTCGGGTAGACCCGGCCATGCCTGAGCAGCATCTTGCTGACACGGTGCCGAGCGTTCATCAAATCGCGGCGGCAGGCGTCATGGGCGCGCATCAGATCCCGGGCGGCCTCCACCTCGACGGGCGGGACGACGACCGTCGTCAACGACCCGGCCAACAGCAACCGCGCGAGCAGCTCAGCGTCCTTGCGATCGGTCTTGACCCGGTCCGACGGGCCCCTCGGCGTCTTGCCCGGCGCGATCACCCGCATGTCAAGCCCGGCCGCCGTCGCCGCCCGGTAGAGCCCGAACCCCGTCGGCCCGGCCTCGTAGCACGCCGACACCGGCCCGGGCAGCTCGGAGAGCCACGCGACCGGCGCCTCGAGACCGGCGCCGAACCGGATCCGCGATAGCTCACCGGTCGCCGCGTCGATCGCCGCCGCGTGCGTCGATCGCGCATGGACATCGAGCCCCACCCACGTCATCGTTCCAGCCATGGCCGGACCTCCTCACTCTGGGGTCAGCCGGAGGCCGCTCCTCCGGTCAGACAAACCCCCGCGAGGAGCGTCCGGCCACCAACCCTCACCGGTCAACCCCTCGGGTCACCGGCCATAGGGTCTAGCCGGGTTTCCGACCCCAGCGGGAACAGGCTCAAGAACGCGCGGGGGCGGGCCGACCTACCTGGTCAGGCCGCCTCCGGGCGGCCAGTATGCTCCGGCGGCAGGAATCCAGCTGCCGAAGCGAAACTGAAGCGAGGACTATGAGCCCCCTTGTCCCCATGGTTGTGGAGCAGACGTCGCGAGGCGAGCGCGCCTTCGATATCTACTCGCGCCTTCTCAGCGAGCGCATCATCTTCCTCGGCACGCCCGTGGATGACCAGATCGCGAACCTGATCGTGGCGCAGCTCCTGCACCTGGAGTCCGAGGACCCGGACAAGGACATCTCGATCTACATCAACTCGCCGGGCGGGTCGGTGTACGCGGGCCTCGCGATCTACGACACGATGAACTTCATCAAGCCCGACGTCCAGACCATCTGCGTCGGCATCGCGATGAGCATGGGCGCGCTGCTGCTGTGCGGCGGGGCGAAGGGCAAGCGCATGGCGCTGCCGAACTCCAAGATCCTCATCCACCAGGTCAGCTCCGGCTTCCAGGGCCAGGCGACGGATATCGAGATCCACGCCAAGGAGATCATCGACATCCGCCAGCGGCTGGATCACATCATCGCCGACCACTCGGGGCAGGACTACGAGAAGGTTCGCAAGGACACGGAGCGCGATTACTTCATGTCGGCGGACGAAGCGGCCGAGTACGGCATCATTGACCGGGTGATCTCAGAGCACTAGCGTGCTCTGAGACGGACGCCGGGCGCACCCACCACGGATTTATGGCTCGACCCACTGATTCGAACGAGCAGCTTCTCTGCAGCTTCTGCGGCAAGTCGCAGCGGCAGGTCAAGAAGCTCATCGCCGGCCCCGGCGTCTACATCTGCGACGAGTGCATCGATCTCTGCAACGAGATCATCGATGAAGAGCTGACCGCTCCGCCGTCGTTCGACCTGGACAATCTCCCCAAGCCGCGGGAGATCTACTCCGTGCTCGACGAGTACGTCGTCGGGCAGGAGGAGGCCAAGCGCACGCTGTCGGTGGCGGTCTACAACCACTACAAGCGCGTGCAGATGATGCAGGCCGAGGACTCGGACATCGAGCTGCAGAAGTCGAACATCCTGCTGCTCGGCCCGACGGGCTGCGGCAAGACGCTGCTCGCGCAGACGCTCGCCCGGATCCTCAACGTTCCGTTCGCGATCGCCGACGCCACGGCGCTCACCGAGGCCGGCTACGTCGGCGAGGACGTCGAGAACATCCTGCTGAAGCTGATCCAGGCCGCGGACTACGACGTCAAGAAGGCCGAGACCGGGATCATCTACATCGACGAGGTCGACAAGATCGCCCGCAAGGCCGACAACCCGTCGATCACGCGCGATGTGTCCGGCGAGGGCGTGCAGCAGGCGCTGCTGAAGATCCTCGAGGGCACGACCGCATCCGTCCCGCCGCAGGGCGGCCGCAAGCACCCGCACCAGGAGTTCCTGTCGATCGACACGACGAACGTCCTGTTCATCTGCGGCGGTGCGTTCGCGAACCTCGACCAGGTCATCGAGCGCCGCGTCGGCTCCGGCGGCGTCGGCTTCAGCGCGGCGATTGAGGATCGCGTGGAGATCACGGCCGGCGAGGTGTTCGCGCACTGCCTGCCCGAGGACCTCGTCAACTACGGGCTCATCCCCGAGTTCATCGGGCGCCTGCCGGTCATGAGCGCCGTCAATCAGCTCACGCGCGACGACCTCATCACGATCCTGACCGAGCCGCGCAACGCGCTCGTCAAGCAGTTCCAGCGCTTCTTCCACTTCGACAACATCGAGCTCGTCTTCAGCGACGAGGCGCTCAACGCGATCGCCGACAAGGCGCTCGAGCGCGAGACCGGGGCCCGCGGCCTGCGGTCGATCATCGAGGAGATCCTCCTGGAGGTGCAGTTCGAGCTGCCCTCGCGCCGCGACGTCAAGAAGTGCGTCGTGACGAAGGAGACGGTGGACAAGGGCCACCCGCCGACGCTCGTCACCGCCGCCGTGGCGGACGACGCTGATGGCGAGCAGCAGGCCGAGTCGGCCTAGCCACGTCGCAGTCGCCATATAGCGCTTACGCGATATCTCATGCTGAAGCGCCGAGCCCCAACCGGCGCTTCACACCCTCCGCCACCGCCGGCACCTTCGACGCGCCGAACAGCACCTTGAACTGCCAGCTGTCGCCGCGGGGCAGCACGCCAGCGCGCTGCGTGCCGTCGATGAGGTCGTAGAGCGTCTCGCCCTCCTCCATGAGCCCGTCCTCGTTGAAGTGGTAGCGGTCAACCGCCGGGCACTGGATGAACCGGCCGGTGCCGTGGACGACGGGGGCGGAGTCGTCGAACGGGTGCATCCGCAGTGGCCCGTCCCAGTGGCCGCTGCCGATGTAGCGGATGACGATGCGGACCTTCCCTGCCGGCGCGACGTCCAGATACACCTGGTCGGGGAGCGGGTCGTACCGCCAGTCCGGGATGGCGTCGAAGAACGCGAAGTTGTAGGTGACGAACTCGTCGATCCCGACGATCGTGTGCCCGAAGGTCGACACGTCGGTGTAGCGCACGTCCTGTGCGTAGAGCTCGTCGTTGTGGCTCATGTCCCGCACGAGGAAGCTCCACCAGTACTTCTTGGCCCACTCCATGAGCCAGCCGAGGTCCTGGCCGAACGCCGCGCCGTAGTGCTCGATCTTGCGCTCGAACATGTCGAACCAGGCGCGCGTCTGCGCCTGGAGCTCGTGCTCCTGGATGACGCGGACCGGCTCGGCGCGGTTGGAGTTCAGGTACTCCGGGACCGGCTGGCGCAGGCGCGGCTGCAGCAGCGCCTCCTGAAACGTCGCTTCGTCGTACATGGGAAGCAAAGATACACTTCACGTATGAGTGTTTCTCCAGATGATGCGATCGGCGAGGCGATCCTCGATGCCGCGCTCTGGCGGTTCGAACGCTTCGGCATCGCAAAGTCCACGGTCGAGGACGTCGCGCGGCGCGCGAAGGTCGCGCGCGTCACCGTCTACCGACGTTTCCCCGGCAAGGAGGCGCTGGTCGGCGCAGTCGTGATGCGCGAGCTGCGCCGATTCCAGGAGCAGCTGACGGCGGCGATGGACCCGTTCGAGGATCCCGCCGACCAGGTCGTCGAGGGCTTCGCCTTCACGCTGTGGACGGCCCGGTCGCACCCGCTGTTCACGCGGCTGCTCGAGAGCGAGCCAGAGGCGCTGCTGCCCCACCTCACCACGGAGGGCGCCCCGTTCTTGGAGGCCGGCCGCGCGTTTGTGGCGGCCCGGATGGCGTCGCAGCTGCCCGGCGAACGCACCCACGAGGAGATGCTCGTCGCCGCCGACGTCGCCGCGCGGCTTGCTATCTCGTACGCCATCGCGCCGGGCGCGCCCGTCGATCTTGATGACCCCGAGGCCCTCCGGGACTTCACGCGGACGTACTTCGTCCGCATCCTCTCGATCTGAGCCGGGCCGGTCGACCCCGTACCATGGGATCCATGTCGTCTTCGCCCGCCAAGCGCGGCGTCCCCGGGTCCGTCAAGGCCATCCCGTGGGCGCTGGTGCTCGAGATCGCCATGATCTTCCGCGACCGCTGGTTGCAGCTGAACCCGCACGACCGCGCCGAGCTGTCGGCGATCGTGAAGAAGAGCAAGGGCCGGCCGGCGAACCTCTCGCGTCATGAGCGCGAGCGTCTCAGTGTCCTGGTGCGCAAGCTCGAGCCCGCGGCCGTCGGGCGCGATCTGCTGCCGCACGCGCGCCGCTTTGCGCTGCGACGCGGCACGAAGCGCCGCGGCTTCTGAGCCCGCTCTAGACTCACGCGGTCCATGACCGACCTGCGTGAGCGCACCCGATACGAGCCGTCCGAGGTCGAGCCGCGTATCACCACGCGCTGGCTGGACTCGGGCCTGAACAGCCCCGAGCCCGAGGGCACCGCCGACGAGAACTACTCGATCGCGATCCCGCCGCCGAACGTCACCGGCGCGCTGCACATGGGCCACGCGTTGAACGGGTCGATCCAGGACACGCTCATCCGCTTGAACCGCATGCGCGGCAAGCACGCAAAGTGGATCCTCGGCACCGACCATGCGGGCATCGCGACGCAGCGCCAGGTCGAGAAGCGCCTGGAGGGGGAGGGCACGAGCCGCGAGGCCGTCGGCCGCGAGGAGTTCACGCGCCGCGTGTGGGAGTGGCGCGAGGAGTTCGGCGGCACGATCATCGAGCAGTTCAAGCGCCTGGGCGCGTCGTGCGACTACGACGACGAGCGTTTCACGATGGACGACCAGTACGTCCAGGCGGTGCTGAAGGTCTTCGTCGACCTGTACGAGCAGGGCCTGATCTACCGCGACCACTACATGGTCAACTGGGATCCGGGCCTGCAGACCGCGGTTTCCGACCTCGAGGTCGAGGAGCGCGAGGGGATCGTCGACACGCTGTACTCGATCGCCTACCCGCTGGCCGATGGGGACGGCGAGCTCGTGGTCGCCACCGTGCGCCCGGAGACGATGCTCGCCGACACCGCCGTCGCCGTCCATCCTGACGACGAGCGCTACCAGCGCTTCATCGGCAAGGACGTCATCCTGCCGATCGTCGGCCGCCGCCTGCCGGTCATCGCCGACGAGTACGTCAAGACCGACTTCGGCACCGGCTGCCTGAAGATCACGCCCGGCCATGACCCCAACGACTTCGAGATCGGGCGCAAGCACGGCCTGCCCGAGATCTCGGTCATCGGCGAGGACGGGCTCATGACGGAGGCGGCGGGGCAGGACTTCGCCGGACTGACAGTGCAGGAGGCGCAGGCCGCCGTCGTGGCGCGTCTGGAGGCCGAGGGCCGCATCCGCGAGCAGGAGGCCTACGAGCACACCGTGCCGTTCAGCCACCGCTCGGGTGCGCGGATTGAGCCGCTCATCAGCCTGCAGTGGTTCATGGACATGGGCGGGCTCGCGCAGCCGGCCATCGACGTGGTCCGCGAGGGCAAGGTGAAGATCCACCCCGAGTCGCAGTCGCGGCGCTACATCGACTGGCTGGAGAACATCCGCCCGTGGTGCGTGAGCCGCCAGCTGTGGTGGGGCCACCAGATCCCGGTCTGGTACCGCGACGAGGAGATGTACGTCGGGACGACCCCGCCCGAGGGCGAGGGCTGGGAGCGCGACCCGGACGTGCTCGACACGTGGTTCAGCAGCGCGCTGTGGCCGTTCGCCACCCTCGGCTGGCCCGAGGAAACCGCAGCTTTGCAGGCGTTTTACCCGACGAACGTGCTGAGCACCGCGCGCGACATCCTCTTCCTGTGGGTGGCGCGCATGGTGATGATGGGGCTGCGCTTCCCGGGCCAGGTCCCGTTCGAGGACGTGTACATCCACTCGGTCATCCAGGCGCCGAACGGGCAGCGGATGAGCAAGTCGCTGGGGACGGGCATCGACCCGCTCGACCTCATCGACGGCGGCCCGCGCCCCGAGGTCTTCTCCCAGGGCGGCGACTTCCCCGCCTACGGCGCCGACGCCGTCCGGTTCGGCCTGCTCGCGATGTCGTCCACGCAGGATGTGCGCTTCAGCGAGGAGAAGATCGAGCAGGGGCGCTCGCTGACGAACAAGCTCTTCAACGCGTCGCGGTTCGTGCTGCTGCAGGTCGATGTCGATGCCGATGCCGCGCCCCGGCCGCGCACCATCGAGGATCGCTGGATGCTCTCGCGCCTGCAGCGGGCGAAGGCGGACTTCGCCGGGCGCGTCGACGGCTTCGACTTCGCGAAGGCGGCGCTCGGGCTCTACGAGTTCGTCTTCGACGAGCTGTGCGACTGGTACCTGGAGATGGTCAAGCCACGGCTCTACGCCGACGACGACCCCGAGGCGAAGGCCGACCTGTCCGCGACGCTGCTGCACGTCGTCTCCGAGACGCTCGCGCTGGCCCACCCGATCATCCCCTTCGTGACCGAGGAGATCTGGTCGCTGCTGCCTGAGGGCGCCCGCGGCGGCGCCGACCTGCTCGCCGGCGCGCCCTACCCGGACGTGGACGACGCGCTGCTCGACGCGGACGCCGAGGCTGCGGTCGACCGTGCCATCGGCGCCGTGACCGCGGTGCGCGGCTGGCGCGACCGCGTGGGCGTGCGGCCCGGCGCGGTGCTGCCCGCCCGGCTCCCGGACGGGTACGGCGACGTGGCGTCGCTGGTGGCAGCGCTCGCCCGGCTCGACCTGCAGGGCGGCGACGGCGCGGGGACGATCGCCGGGGTCGCGGTCCCCGGGGGCGCGGTCGACCTGCTGCCCAGCGACGAGGTCGATCTGGGCGCTGCGCGAGACCGCGTGGCGGCCGAGCGCCAGCAGCTCCAGTCCGAGATCAAGCGCGCGGAGGGCAAGCTCGGCAACGAGAGGTTCGTGGCCAAGGCCCCGCCCGCCGTCGTGCAGGAGGAACGGGACAAGCTCAGCCGCCTGCAGACGGAGCTCGACCAGCTGGAAGAGCTGTGACCCAGCCGGTGCGGCGGGAGGGGTGGAGCGCCGCCGACGCGGAGCAGTGGCTGCTGAGCCTGGAGCTGTTCGGCATGCGGTTCGGGCTCGACCGGATGCGCCGTCTGCTGACCGCGCTGGGGTCCCCGCAGGAGCGGTACGGCGCGATTCACGTCGTCGGCACGAACGGGAAGTCCTCGACCACACGCATGATCGCGGCACTGCTCGAGCGTCACGGCGTCCGCGCCGGCAGCTACCTGTCGCCGCATCTGATCTCGTTCGCCGAGCGCATCCGCGTGGGGGACACCGACATCGGCGAGGACGCGTTCGCCGCGGCGGTTGCCCGGGCGCGGCAGGCCACCGAGCGGGTCGATCGGACCCTTGACGGCGACGACCGGGTCACGCAGTTCGAGGCGCTGACCGCCGCGGCGCTGGACGAGCTCGCGCGGCAGGGTGTCGAGGTCGCCGTCGTCGAGGCGGGGCTCGGGGGGCCGGTACGACGCGACGAACGTGCTGCAGGCGCCCGTCGTCGTCCTCACCAACGTCGGGCTCGAGCACACGCGTTGGCTCGGTCCCACCGTCGCCGACATCGCCCGGGAGAAGCTGGCGGTCGTGCCGCCCGGCGGCACGCTGGTGCTCGGCGCCGATCTGCACCGCGACGCGCTGCGCGAGGCCGAGGCTGTCGCGGACCGGCAGGGGGCCACGATCGTCCGCGCGCCCGCCGACCCGGGCGTGCCCGTGCGCGCGCTCGGCGGCTTCCAGCGCCGGAACTTCGCGGCCGCCATCGAGGCCGCACGCGCCTGGCTCGGCCACGTCGATGACGAAGCCGTGCGGGCCGCCGCGGCGCAGGTCGCGGTCCCCGGCCGGTTCCAGCTCGTGGACACCGGGGTGGGTGGGCCACAGGTCATCCTCGACGGCGCGCACAACCCCGGCGGGATGGAGGCGCTGGCCGCCTCATTGCCCGAGTTCCTCAAGGGGCGCCCGCTCACGGCCGTCATCAGCGTGCTTGACGACAAGGACGCGGCCGCGATGCTCGGCGCGTTGCTGCCACACTGCGCGGACGTGGTGGTGACGAGTAATGCGAACCCGCGGGCGCTGAGCCCGGCGACGTTGGAGTCCCTCGCGGCGCAGGTCGCCACGGTGCCGATCCATCGCGAGCCCGAGCCCAAACGTGCGCTGGCGCGTGGCCGCGAACTCGCCGGCCCGGGCGGCGTGGTGCTCGCGACAGGCTCGATCTACCTCATCGCCGACCTGCTCCGCAGCGACGGCACGCGCAGGGTGAGCATGCTGTGAGCCAGGACAATCAGCCCAACGCCCTGGCCCTGATCGCAGCGGTGGCGCTCATCGTCGCGCTCGTGATTCTCGTCTTCTTCGCCCTGGGCTACCTCTTCGGGCGACTGTTCCTGTAGCCCCGTCCTCTAGGCTTCCTGACCTCATGCTTGCTGTCTTCGGGATCGATTCCGACGGGCTGAACCTCGCCGTCAACCTCCTGCTGCTGTTCCTGGTCGTCGTCTATCTGTCGCTCGTGTACTGGACGTACGCCGACGCGCGGCGGCGGATCGACGACGCGATGCTTGTCGGCTGCGCCGTGGTCGCGGCGATCATCTTCCCCTTCGTGGGCGTGATCGTGTACATGATCGTGCGGCCGCCGGAGTACCTCGAGGACGTGCGCGAGCGCGAGCTCGAGATGCAGGCCGCCGAGGCGCGGCTGCATCAGCTGAGCTACCTCGCGTGCCCGCACTGCAGCTACGAGGTCAAGGAGGACTGGCTGCGCTGCCCGTCCTGCACCCGCAAGCTGCGTGACCCTTGCAGCAACTGCGCCAAGCCGCTCGACCCCGAGTGGCGGCTCTGCCCGTACTGCGAGGCCGAGGTGGCGGGCGCGTCGACGTCGCGGCGCCGGCGCCGGCGCGGCGGCTCGGGCGACCAGTCGACGTCCGAACGCACCGCCGTCGACTCCTGACCGGCGTGCCGGAGGTTCGCGAGCTGGCGTCCGGCGAGTCGCATCTCGCCGCGCCGGCGCTGCTCGAGCTGCGCCCGCATCTCGAGACGGTCGAGGCGCTGACCGCGCGCGTCGACGCGCTGCGCCCCGGCGGATACCGCCTCGTCGGCTCGTTCGAGCCGGGTGATCCGGTGGCGGCGGCGGTCGGCGGGTTTCGCATCGCCGACAACCTTGTGCTGGGCCGCCACCTCTACGTGGACGATCTCGTGACGCGCGCGGCGCTGCGCGGACGCGGGCACGCCGACGCCGTGATGGCGTGGATCGAGGCCGAGGCGCGAGGCGAGGGCTGCGCCGTGCTGCACCTCGACTCCGGCGTGCAGGCGGAGCGGGCCGCGGCGCACCGGTTCTACTTCCGGCACGGCATGCGCATCGCCTCGTACCACTTCAGTCGCGCGTTGGACTGATCCGAACTTCAGGACGGGCTGCTACTCCGTTGGGTGTGGCTCACCGCGTCCGCAGCTCGCTGGCGATCGTCGCCGTCCTTCTCGCCACCGTGGCAGGGGCGGTGCTGGCGCTGGAGACCTACACGCAGGAGCGCTCGCTGTCGGTCGGGACGGTGGACCTCAACGTCGATGTCGGGCACCGCGGCGCCCTGGACCTGTACGTGCCGCTCGTCGACTGGGGCGTGCGGTTCGACGCGGTGCGCCTGCCGGTGCGCGTCAAGCTCGATGTGAGGTCCGTTGACCGCGAGGCACTGGCAGGCGCCGCCGGGGGCGAGCTTCCCGCCGTCCGGGAGCTGCGCGACGAGGCGACTGACGCGCTCACGGCCTACCTGCGGGCACTCCTGGTGGTCGTCGCGCTGGCTTCGCTGCTGGCCGGGGCGCTCGTGGCCCTCGCGCTGCGCAGCGGGCACGTCGCACCGCTGCGGCGGCTGCTGGTCGTGGCGGCTGCGGGGGGCGGTCGCCTGCACGGGGGTCGCGATCGTCCTGCTTCCCCCGCGGGGGAACTTCGAGGACCCTGAGTACTACGCCAACGGGCCGGATATCCCCGTCGCGCTGCGCACGCTGGAGACGTTGCAGCGGTCCGGTGGCGTGCTGGGCGACGAACTCGACGCCCAGCTACTCGGGCTGGCGCGCCTCGTGCAGTCGCCGGGCCAGCGACGGCCGATCGAGGCGAGGCCGCGCATGGTCGTCGCGTCGGACCTGCACAACAACGTGCTCGCGGTGCCGACGCTGGAGCGCGCCGCCCGGCGGCGCGGTGGTCCTGTTCGCCGGGGATCTGACGGACCGCGGGACGCCGCTGGAGAGCGCTGCCACGCGGCGTGTGGTGGCGGCCGGGGACCGCTTCATCGCGGTGTCCGGCAACCATGACTCGGACACCTCGATGCGCCGGCTCGCCGAGGAGGGCGCGATCGTGCTCACCCGGCACGGGCGGTACCTGCCGGGCGTGGGGTACGGGCCGCGGGTGGTCACCGTCCGTGGCGTGCGGATCGCCGGGTACGACAGCCCAAACGAGCGGCGCTCGGCCGACGACTACGCCGACCGGGGGGCGTCTGTGACCGAGGGGCAGCGGGCGGCGTTCTCCGGCTGGCTGCGGCGGCTGCTCGACCGCGGGAGCGTCGACGTCGTGATGGTGCACGAGCCGCAGCTGATCGCAGACGCCGTGGCGGAGTTGCGCGCCGAGCCGCGGGTCCGCCCGCCGGTCATCGTCACGGGCCACACGCACCGCCAGCGGGTCGAACTGGTCCGCGGCGTCCTGGAGGTCAACGGCGGCACGCTCGGCGCGGGCGGAACGGGCAACCTCGCCGAGCCGGAGGCCGATGCGCTGGGGTTGGCCGTCCTGCGCTACGCCGCAGACCCGTTCCGGGTCGTGGCGGTGGACACGGTGCGGATCGACCCCGAGTCCGGCTCGGCCAGCGCGCAGCGCCGGCGCCTGCGCTGAGCCCGGCCTGGCGCCCCCGGCGAACGGTCGTCGGTGGCTGCCCCAGCGACCACAGATGACCGTTCGGCCGGGGGTGGGGGCTGACGGCTCGGGCGCGGGGTCTCTACCCTTCACCGCCGACTTCCCCGGACTTTCGAAGCAGGAGACACACATGGCCGTCGAGAAGACCCTCATCCTCGTCAAGCCCGACGCGTTCGCGCGAGGACTCACCGGCGAGATCCTCGCGCGCTTCGAGCGCAAGGGGCTGAAGATCGCCGCGCTGAAGCAGACGACGCTCACCGTCGAGATCGCCGAGACGCACTACGGCGAGCACCAGGGCAAGCCGTTCTTCGGCGAGCTCGTCGAGTTCATCACGTCCGGCCCGCTGGTCGCCGCGATCCTCGAGGGCGAGAGTGCGATCAAGGCCGCCCGCCAGGTCATCGGCGCGACGAACCCGCTCGAGGCCGCCACCGGCTCGATCCGCGGTGACTTCGCGATCGAGGTCGGCACGAACCTCGTGCACGGCTCGGACTCCCCGGAGGCGGGCGTGCGGGAAGCCGGGATCTTTTTTCCGGAGCTCAGCTAACGCCCTTAGGCGAAGCCGTAAGGGCGCAGTTTCCATCTCCATCGTGTTAGCCAGCGCGTCGCCCCAGCGGCGCGCGATCCTCACCCAGCTCGGGCTGACGTTTGAGGTCGTCGTGGCCGACGTGCCCGAGCTGGAACAGGGCGACCCTGCCGAGGTCGTCACCGAGAACGCGCGCCGCAAGGCGCGCGCGGTGGCGCAGCGCCGGGGCCACGCGCCCGACGACGTTGTGATCGGCGTCGACACCGAGGTTCATCTCGACGGAGAGATCTTCGGCAAGCCCGCTGACGCTGCAGATGCACGCGCGATGCTCGGCCGGCTGAACGGGCGCACGCACGAGGTGCACAGCGGCCTGGCGCTCATCCGCGAGGGCTCCGAAGAAGTGCTCCACGACATCACCCGTGTGACCTTTCGCACGCTGACCGACGCGCAGCTCGACGACTACGTGGAGACCGGGGAATGGCAGGGCCGCGCGGGCGGTTTCGCCATCCAGCTGCGCGGGGCCGCGCTGATCCGCCGGATCGAGGGCGATTACCTCAACGTCGTGGGCTTCCCCGTGGCTGCATGTCTCGATGCGGCGCCCGAGCTGATGCAGGCCGCTCGCTAGACTCCTCGCGACGTCGTGCCCGGCGCGCCCAGGTCTCCTGGGCGCTCTGGCTTTGCAGGGCATTTTCGTCTCCGAACCCATGGGCGTCTTCACCTACCTCACCGGCTTCGGCGGCCGCGACATGGCCGTCGACCTCGGCACCGCCAACACGCTCGTCTACGTCCGTGGGCGCGGCATCGTGCTGTCCGAGCCGTCCGTCGTCGCGATCGACTCGCGCAGCGGCGAGGTCCACGCCGTCGGCATCGAGGCCAAGCGCATGCTGGGCCGCACGCCGGGGACGATCCAGGCGATCCGCCCGCTGAAGGACGGCGTCATCGCCGACTTCGACGTGACGGAGGAGATGCTCCGCCACTTCATCCAGAAGGTGCACCAGAACCGCTGGGCGCATCCCCGCGTCGTGGTCTGTGTTCCCTCTGGCGTGACCGGAGTCGAGAAACGCGCCGTCGAGGAGGCCACCCTCAGCGCCGGCGCCCGGCAGGCCTACCTGATCGAGGAGCCCATGGCGGCGGCGATCGGCGCCGGGCTGCCCGTGGGCGAGCCCACGGGCTCGATGGTCGTCGACATCGGCGGCGGCACGAGCGAGGTTGCGGTGATCTCGCTGGGCGGCATCGTCGTCAGCCAGTCGATCCGCATCGGCGGCGACGAGTTCGACGAGGCGATCATCAATTACGCCAAGCGCGAGTACAAGCTGTTGATCGGCCAGCAGACGGCCGAGGAAGTGAAGCTCGAGATCGGGTCGGCGTACCCGATGCCCGAGGAGGTCCAGGCGGAGATCCGCGGCCGCGACATGGTGTCCGGCCTGCCGAAGACCGTCGTCCTCACGAGCGAGGAGATCCGGCAGGCGCTCGAGGAGCCGCTGTCGCAGATCATCGACGCCGTGAAGGAGACGCTCGACCGCACGCCGCCGGAGCTTTCGAGCGACATCATGGACCGTGGCATCATGTTGGCTGGTGGCGGCGCCCTCCTGCAGGGCCTCGACGAGCGACTGCGGGAAGAGACGCAGATGCCGGCGCACCTGGCCGAATCCCCCTGACGTGTGTGGCCGTGGGTTCGGGTCGCTCCCTCGAGGAGTTCGAAGTGATCCACCGCGCCAACCGCAATTCCCGGCAGCGCCGTCGCCGCTACTAGCGCACGGCACTCAGTGATGAAGACCTTGGAGCTTTCCCCCCACGTGTACGACAAGTCGGTCCGGCGACGCCGGGCGGTCCTCGGGCTGCTCGTCGTCAGCTGCCTGATCCTGCTGACGGCCTACTTCGGCGAATCCGCCGGCGGTGGGCTGCGCTCGATCCAGCGCGGTTTCAACGAGATCATCAGCCCCATCCAGGAGGGCGCGAGCCGTGCGCTGAAGCCGGCGCGTGACCTCGTGGGCTGGTTCGGTGACACCCTCGACGCGAAGGGCGACGTCGAGACGCTGCGCGCCGAGCGCGACGCGCTGCGCCAGGAGGTCGTCGCCAACGAGGCCGCAGCACGCGAGAACACCGAGTTGCGCGCCCAGCTGGAGATGACGCAGGCGCTCGGCCTGGGCGACTACGGCCCGAAGGGCGCGCGGGTCATCAACTACGACCCGAGCGTCTGGTATTCGCGCATCGGCATCGACAAGGGCAGCTCGGACGGCATCCGCGAGGGCATGCCGGTCATCGCGTCGGGCGGGCTCGTCGGCAACGTTCTCGAGGTCACGCGCGGCTCGGCGCAGGTCACGCTCATCACCGACCACACGTCCGGGGTGCCGGCGCGCACGAACAAGGGGCGCCCCAAGCCCGTCCAGGGCGTGGTGGAGAGCTCCGGCGCGGGCAACCCGAACGACCTCGTCATGAACTACACGCCGCCGCGCAGCACCGTCCGGGTGAAGGACCGGATCGTCACGTCGGGGACCAACTCGCGCCGCTTCGAGTCGCTGTACCCGCCGAACCTGCCGATCGGCCAGGTCACCCGCATCGAGGATCCGGGCGCCGACAGCCAGGAGATCCACCTGCGCCCGTACGTCGATCTGCGCGCCCTGGAGTTCGTGCAGGTCCTCACCGCGGTCAACGGGGGCGAGGGCGAGTGAGCGAGAACCGCCAGCTCCAGCTGCGCGTCGCGCTCCTCGGCGTCGTCACCGTGATCCTGCAGATCACGCTGGTGAGCCAGCTGCGGATCGCCGGCGGCATCGCCGACCTCGTGCCGCTGGTCGTGCTCGCGGTCGGCCTGCTCTGCGGGGCCCTGAGCGGCGCGGTGTTCGGCTTCGCGGTCGGGTTCTTCCTCGACGTCGCGCTGTTCCACACGCTGGGCATCTCGTCCCTGCTGCTGCTGACGATCGGCTACGTCGCCGGCCGCGTCCGCGACGCCCGCGACCCCGAGGGCGCGTTCGTCCCGCTCTTCGGCGCGGCCGCCGCCACGCTGGCGTGGGTGCTGGGCTACGCGATCATCCAGTTCCTGCTCGACGTCGAGGCGCCCGTCAGTGGCGTCATCCTTCGTCAGACGCTCGTGACGATGCTGCTGAACATGCTGTTGGCGCTGCCTGTCTACGCGCTGGTGCGATCCTGGTTGGTGCCCGCATTGCCCGCGGACCCCCGCAGGCGCCGTCGTCGCGCGACGACCACGTCCCTCTCCCCGCTGCAGCGCGCGCGTTGATCCATGGTTGATCCCGTCGCAGACCGCCGACCGCCCATCACGCCGCAGCTCGCGCTGCGGGTGGCGGTGTTCGGCGGCATCGCGCTCGTGCTGTTCGCGGTCATCTTCTTCCGCCTGTGGTACCTGCAGGTGCTCTCCGGCGACCAGTACCTCGCCGAGGCCAACGACAACCGGGTGCGCGAGCTGCGCATTCAGGCCCCGCGCGGCGAGATCGTCGACCGCAACGGGCGCGTGCTCGTCACGAACCGCCGGGCGATCGTGGTGCAGCTCGATCCGGCGAAGCTGCCCGAGGCCGAGCGCGACCTGGCGGCGACGTGGGGGCAGCGGGCCGGGCAGCGTGCGGCGCGGCCGAAGGGCCGGCGCGGCGAGGAGGTCCCGATCCCGCCGATCCCCGACCCGGTGCTCGAGGCGCGCTACGAGCGCCTGGCCGAAGTGCTCGGCACGTCGGCGAACGCCATCCACCGCACGGTGATCCGCCAGCTCGCCCAGGTGCCCTACGCCGACGTGCGGGTCAAGACCGACGTCCCGCGCTCGATGCTGAACTACATCTCCGAGCGCAAGGCGCAGTTCCCGGGGGTGCGCGTCGAGCAAGTGTACCTGCGCCAGTACCCGCGCGACCAGATCGCGGCGCAGCTGCTCGGCACGGTCGGCGAGATCAGCCCGGCGCAGCTGCGCAAGAAGCGCTACCGCGACGTCACGCAGGGCACGATCATCGGGCAGGACGGCCTCGAGTACGAGTACGACAACTACCTGCGCGGCAAGGACGGGCTGCGCCGCGTGCAGGTCGACGCGCTCGGGCGGCCCAAGGGCAACCTGCGCGAGGTCGACCCCACCGCGGGTCGTGAGGTCAAGCTCTCGCTCGACGTGCGCCTGCAGAAGACGGCGCAGGACGCGCTGGGCGAGGTCGGCGGCGGCAAGCCGGGGGCGGCGGTCGCGTTGGACCCGCGCAACGGCGAGGTGCTCGCGATGGCGTCGTACCCGAGCTTCGACCCGGCGGTGTTCACCAAGCCGCTGACGCAGGCCCAGTACGACAAGCTCGTCAGCGACGAGAACGGCGCGCCCATCTTCAACCGCGCGATCGGCTCGGCGTACCCGACCGCCTCGACCTTCAAGATCGTCACCGCGATGGCGGCGCTGGAGACGGGAACCCGCAGCGCCGACGAGGTCATCAACGACGGCGGCGTCTTCAAGCTCGGCGAGCAGGAGTTCAAGAACGCCGGCGACGCGGTGAACGGCGCGATCGACCTCCGCAAGGCGATGGAGGTCTCCAGCGACGTCTACTTCTACCAACTGGGTGCGAAGCTCAACAATCTCCGCGGCCAGGTGCTGCAGACATGGGCGCGCAAGCTCGGCATCGGCCGCCGGACCGGGATCGACCTGCCCGGCGAGTTCCGGGGCCTCGTCCCGGACAAGGAGTGGCGCCGCGACCTTGCGCAGGAGGAACGGTCCTGCCGGCGCAAGAAGAAGATCTCGCAGACCGCGAACGTCTACGTGGCGGCCGCGGCGGGCTGTGGCATCTCCGACATGCGCCCATGGTCGGCCGGCGACAACGTCAACCTCTCCGTCGGCCAGGGTGACCTGCAGGCCACGCCGCTGCAGCTCGCGACCGCGTACACGACGCTGGCCAACGGGGGCCGGCGCCTGAAGCCGCACCTCGGCCTGGAGATCAACGACAGCCAGGGCCGCGCGATCCAGCGCATCGAGTCCGAGGGCACCACGAAGGTCGACTTCGACCCCGCCAACCGGCAGGCGATCATGGACGGCCTGAAGCTCGCGGCGTCCGGCCCGTCGGGCACGTCCACGGACGTCTTCAAGGGCTGGCCGCACGACCGCTACCCGGTGTACGGCAAGACCGGCACCGCCGAGCGCCAGCCGAAGGCCGACCAGTCCTGGTACGCCGCGTACGTGCCCGATGAGCGCAAGCCCATCGTCGTCGTCGCGACCGTCGAGGAAGGCGGCTTCGGCGCGGACACGGCGGCGCCGATCGCCCGGCAGATGCTGTCGCAGTGGTTCTTCGGCGAGGCCGGCGAGGTTGTCCGCGGAGAGTCGCGGTCGCGCTGATGAACGAACCCGCGTTTCGCCCTCCGCGCTCGCTGGCGCTGCCGTTCGACCCGCTGCTGCTGCTTGCGACGGTCGGGATCATGATCTGCTCGCTCGCGGCGATCGGCGCCTCGACGGAATCCAACGCGTTCGTCAACCGGCAGGCGATGTTCTTCGCCGTGGGCTTCGTCGCGATGATCGCGATCAGCCGCTTCGACTACACCCGCACCCGCGAGCTGAAGTACGGCCTCTACGGCCTGTCGATCGTGCTGATCTTCGCGACGTGGGCCTTCGGCGGCGTCACGCGCGGATCGCGCCGTGCCATCCAGCTGCCGTTCTTCGAGGTGCAGACCTCCGAGCTCGTCAAGGTCCTGCTCATCCTCGTGCTGAGCGCCGTGGTCGTCGACCGGGCACGTGATCTCGGCAGCCGCCAGACGACCGCTCGCATCATGCTGCTCGCCCTCATCCCGGCCGCGCTGGTCATGCTCCAGCCCGATCTCGGCGGCGCGCTCGTGTACGTCATGACCGGTGTCGCGGTCCTGTTCGTCGCCGGCGTCCCGTGGTACCGGCTGGCCGTGCTCGCCGGGCTCGGCGCCGCCGCGATCGCGTTCGTGCTCGCCGTCGGCCCGGCCGTCGGCGTCAGCGTGCTGCAGGATTACCAGCTCGAACGGCTCACGTCCTTCCTCCATCCGTCCGATGTGCAGGGAGACGCGGGGTATCAGCAGAACCAATCCCTGATCGCGGTCGGCGCCGGTCAGCGCACCGGCCGCGGCGAGCTGTCGTCACAGACCAACTTGAGCTTTCTCCCCGAGACCCACACCGATTTCATCTTCGCCGTCGTCGGCGAGCGGTGGGGCTTCGTGGGCGCCGCCTTCATCCTGACCCTCTACGCGCTGCTCCTCTGGAGAGGGCTGCGCATCCTCACGATCTCGAAGAACCTGTACGGGGCGCTCATCGCCGGCGCGATCGTCGCGATGATCCTCTTTCAGCTCTTCGTCAACGTGGGCATGAACATCGGAATCATGCCCATCACCGGACTCCCTCTGCCTCTCTTGTCCTACGGGGGATCGTCCGTCCTGACCACCCTCATCGCCCTCGGCCTCCTGCAGTCGATCTACGCGCAGGGCCGGGCGGCGGCCGCGACCAAGGGTCGCGTGCTCACCATGTGAATTCGCAAGGAATGAACCTTTGAAGAAGCAAGTGCTTGTAAGCGTCGACCGGGGCGAGACCCGGGTGGCGCTGATGGAAGAGACCGACGCGAAGTCGAAGTCGCGCAAGAAGAACGACCCCGCCGCCGGGTACCGCACCGCGGAGATCTACCTGGAGCGCCGCGGCAACCGTTCGATTGTCGGCAACGTCTACAAGGGCAAGGTCGACAACGTCCTGCCCGGCCTCGAGGCCGCGTTCGTCGACATCGGGCTGGAGAAGAACGGCTTCCTGCACGTCGACGAGATCGTGTTGCCGGGCGTCGAGACGCCGCGGCGCGGGCGGGGCAAGGAGGGCGGCAAGAAGATCACCGACCTCCTCAAGCCCGGCCAGGAGATCGTGGTGCAGGTCGTCAAGGACCCGTTGAAGACCAAGGGCGCGCGCCTGTCGATGGAGCTCACCATCGCGGGCCGCTACATGGTCTACGCCCCGACGGGCGAGGGCGTGGGTGTCTCCAAGCGCCTGGAGGACAAGGAGCGCGACCGCCTGCGCAAGGAGGTCAAGGGCCTCGACCTCGACGGCGGCGGCGCGATCGTCCGCACCGCCGCGCACGGCGCCAAGCGCGTCGACTTCGAGCGCGAGCTGCAGTACCTCTTCAAGCTCCACCAGGTGCTCGACAAGCGCGTGGAGGAGGCCGTCGCCCCGGCGCTCGTCTTCCAGGAGGCCGACCTCTCGGTCCGCGTCGTGCGTGACATCTTCAGCGCCGACTTCGAGCGCGCGCTCGTCGACGACGAGCAGCAGCACCACCGGCTCGTCTCCTTCTTCAGCCGGACGGCGCCGGAGCTCGTCGAGCGGGTCGAGCTGTACGAGGACAAGGTCCCGCTGCTGGAGGCCTACGGCGTCGAGGACGTCATCAACGGCCTGCTCAAGCACCGCGTCGACCTGCCCTCCGGCGGCTACCTGATGATCGACTACGCGGAGGCGCTGACGGTCATCGACGTGAACTCGGGGTCGTTCGTCGGGCGCGGCAAGCAGGCCCGCCTGGAGGACACGATCACGAAGACGAACCTCGAGGCGGCCGAGGAGGTCGTCAACCAGCTGCGGCTGCGCGACATCGGCGGCATCATCGTCATCGACTTCATCGACATGGCGCGGGCCCGCAACCGCGACGCCGTGCTGAAGACGCTGCGCAAGTCGCTGGACGAGGACCGCACGAAGACGTTCACCGCCGACATCTCCAAGCTCGGCCTGGTCGAGATGACGCGCCAGAACGTGACGGAGGGCGTGCGCGAGATCATGAGCCGCGACTGCCCGACGTGCGAGGGCGAGGGCGTCATCCGCTCGGAGGAGACGATCGCGATCGACATCGAGCGCCAGCTGCGCCGGATCGCGAAGAAGAAGCCGAAGAAGACCGAGGCGTTCCTCGTGCAGTGCAACCCGCGGGTGAGTGCGCAGTTCACCGGCAACGGCTCGCGTGTCCTGCATGCGCTCGAGGCCGAGACGGGGAAGATGTTCCTCTTCGAGGGCTCCGAGGGACTGCCGCTCGACCACATGGCGATCACGCTCGAGGGCACCCGCGAGGAGGTCGAGGAGCGCGCCGTCCCGTTCCGCGCGGGCGACGAGGTGCTCGTGCACATCGTCGAGCCGCACATGTACGACGTCGACGACGCGGTCGCCAAGGTGGACGGCTACATCATCAGCGTCCGCCGGGCCGGCCCGCTCGTCGGGCAGAAGCGGATGGTGTGCATCGAGAGCGCCGGGCGCACGAGCGCGACTGCGGTGCTGCTGGACGCCGACGGGGCGGCCCCGGAGCGTGCCGAGGGGGAGGTCCCGTCGGATGGCGATCCGGATGCCCTACAATCGAAGCCCCGGCGCCGCGGCCGCAGAGGCGGCAGGCGCCGTTCTCGTGCCTCGGCCGAGTCTGCCGAATCCGGTGAGACCGCCGAGACCGCAACCTCTGAGACCACCTGAACTTCATGGCTTACGCGATCGTCAAGACCGGCGGCAAGCAGTACCGCGTCGAACAGGGCCAGACCCTGCTCGTCGAGAAGCTGACCGCTGAAGAGGGCGCCACCGTCGCCCTGGAGACCCTGCTCATCGCAGGGGACAAGGCGCCGGTGTTCGACGCCAAGGCCCTGGAGAAGGCCACCGTCACCGCCAAGGTGCTCGGGCATGAGCGCGGGGAGAAGATCCGCGTGTTCAAGTTCAAGCCCAAGCGCGGCTACAAGCGCACGACGGGCCATCGCCAGAGCCTCACCAAGCTCGAGATCACGGAGATCAAGCATGGCGCATAAGAAGGGCCTCGGCTCCTCCAAGAACGGTCGCGACTCGAACGCCCAGCGCCTCGGCGTGAAGGTGTTCGCCGGTGAGTACGTCACCGGCGGCGAGATCATCGTGCGTCAGCGCGGCACGGTCTTCAAGCCCGGCGAGGGCGTCGGCATCGGCAAGGACGACACGCTCTACGCCAAGGCCGAGGGCAAGGTCGTCTTCGCCACCGGTCGCCGCGGCCGCGTCGTCTCCGTCGCCGCCGCCGAGTAGCCGGCGGTTTCGTCATGGATGCCCGCACCGCCGCTCGCGCACTGGCTGCCGGGCGGCTGGCGCTCGGCATCGGCCTGATCGTCGCGCCGACCCGGTTCACCCGCGCGTGGGTCGGGCCGGAGGCGGCCGCCGCGCCCGCCACGCAGGTCCTGGCCCGCGGGCTCGGGGTCCGCGACGCGATCCTCGGCGCGATCACGCTGCACACCGTCGACCACCCCGAGGTGGGTCCGCGCTGGCTGCGCATGTGCGCGGCCGCGGACATGGTCGACGCGCTCGCGACCGGCGCCGCCCACCGCGGGCTGCCCCGGTCCGGGGTCATCGGCGTCGGCGCGCTGGCGAAGGGCGCCGCGATCGCCGGCATCGTGCTGGCGAATCAGCTGGAGGCCGGCACCGCGTCGTCCCCGGCCGAGCCGCCGCTCCCGCCGCCGGACTGACCGGCGCACCGCCTCCAGGGGCCGAACGGTCGTCGGCGGTCGCTGGGGCGGCCAGAGAAGACCGTTCACCGTGCCGCCGGTACCGTGTCCGGGCATGGAGATCCGCCGTACCGGCTCCGGCCCGCCCGTGTTGCTCGTCCACGGCAGCATGCTCGGCGGGCGCTACCAGTGGATGGAACAGGCCGAGCTGCGGGCCCGCTGGGAGCTGCTCGTCGTCGAGCGGGCCGGGTACCGGCGCGACGACGACGTCGTGGGGGAGAACTGGGCGCTCGACGCCGAGCACATCACCGCCGAGCTGGCCAACCACCCGGGCGGGGTCCATGTCGTCGGGTTCTCCTACGGCGCGGTGGGCTGCGTGCTCGCCGCCGCCGAACAGCCGGACGCGGTGCGCAGCCTCGCGCTCATCGAGCCGTCGACCTGGTCCGTGGCGTTCGACGTCCCCGAGGTCCGGCGCGTGTACGACAGCCTCATCGGCGCCGTCATCGAGCACCGCGACGACCCGGGCGCGATGGCCCAGGCCTTCCTCGATCGGGCGGGCGCGCAGCAGAAGGTCCGCCGGGAGCGGCTGCCGCGTGCGCTGCAGGTCGGCGTCCGCGCCGTGGCGAACGGCCGTCCGTCGGGCGAGGCCGTGATCCCGCTCGACGCCCTGCGCGCCGCGCCGTTTCCCAAGCTCGTGATCTCCGGCGAGCACAGCGTCGCGTTCGAGACGATCGCCGACCGCATGGCCGACGGCATGGGAGCCCGGCGCGCGCACCTGCCCGGCGCCGGGCACGGCGTCCCGGCGCTCGGAGCGCCCGTCAACGCGGTACTCGAGGCGCTCTGGACCGAGGCTGATGCGGAATCCGCTACGTCCCCTGCGACGTCGGCCGAATCAGGATCTCGTTGACGTCGACGTGGGGCGGCTGGCTGACGGCGTACATCACTGCCCGCGCGATGTCGTCGGCCTCCAGCGCGCCGGTCGGGCGGTTGTCGAAGAACGGCGTATCGACCATGCCCGGCTCGATCGACGTGACGCGCACCCCGCTGTCGTTGAGCTCCTGACGCGCGGACTCGGCCATCGCGGTGACGGCGTGCTTCGTGGAGCTGTACAGCGAGCCGGGGAGCGCGCGGCGGCCCGCCACCGAGCTCGTCAGCAGGAGGTGGCCCTGCGAGGCCCGCAGCGCGTCGATCGTGGCGCGGATCGTGTACGCCGGGCCCAGCACGTTCGTGAGCACCATCGACTTCCACTGCTCCGGGGTCTCCTTCGTGAAGCCCCGCGTGGCGCCGAAGCCCGCGTTGGCGAACACGACGTCGATCTGCCCGAACGTGTCGAGCGTCTCCTGCGCGAGGGACTCGACCTGCTCCCACTCCGTGACGTCGCAGGCGACCGCCAGCGCGCGTTCGGAGCCGCCGAGCTCGTCGGCGAGCGCCTGGAGCTTGTCGGTGCTGCGTGACGCCAGGACGAGCCGGAAACCCGCCTCGGCGGCCTGCCGGGCGGTGGCGGCGCCGATGCCCGTCGAGGCACCGGTGATGAGGAAGACGCGATCTCGGGACATGCGCCCATCGTAGAAGCGCCCCTAGGCTTGTTCGGCCATGCTCTACGACAAGGCGCGCATCTTCGTGCAGGGCGGCTTCGGCGGCAACGGCTGCATGAGCTTCCGCCGCGAGGCCCACGTCCCGCGGGGCGGGCCCGACGGCGGCGACGGCGGTCACGGCGGCGACGTGGTGCTGGTGTGCGACGACTCGCTGCGCGACCTGCAGTCCTTCAAGCGCCGTGCGCACTATAAGGCCGACCGCGCGCGCCACGGCGAGGGCAACCTGCGCCACGGCGCCGACGGCCGGATGCTCGAGGTTAAGGTACCCCCGGGCACGCAGGTGACGATGGACGACGGCACGCTGCACGACCTCACGATCCCCGGCCAGCGCGTCACCGTGGCCCGGGGCGGGAGCGGCGGGCGGGGCAACAAGCGCTTCGCAGGCTCCACGCGCCAGTCGCCACGGTTTGCCGAGAACGGGCTGGCGGGCGAGGAACGCTGGATCGACCTGCAGCTGAAGCTGCTGGCCGACGTCGGACTGGTGGGCCTGCCCAACGCAGGGAAGTCGTCGCTGATCAGCCGCCTGACACGTGCGGCGCCGAAGGTCGCCGACTATCCGTTCACGACGCTCGAGCCGGTGCTCGGCACCCTCGACGGCGAGAACCGCCAGCTGGTGATCGCCGACATCCCGGGGCTCATCGAAGGGGCGCACGAGGGTGCCGGCCTGGGCCACGACTTCCTCGCGCACGTCGAGCGCACCGCGCTGCTGGTGCACGTCCTCGACCTCGCGCCGCTGGATGGGAGCGACCCGGAGGAGAACTACGCGACGATCGAGGCGGAGCTGCGCGCGCACGACGAGCGGCTCGCCGGCCTGCCCCGCATCCTCGCGCTGAGCAAGGCCGACCTCGTCTCCGAGGAGCGCGCGGCTGAGGAGGCGGCGGCCTGGCGCGAGCGGCTGGGGGAGGATGTGCCGGTGATCGTCACCTCGAGCGCCACGCGCCTGGGCCTCGACGAGCTGGCCGTCGAGCTGCTGCGCCGCGTCCCGGTCCGTGAGCGCGTGGACGTCACGACGCTCGAGGGCGAGGGTGAGGCGCTCGCCGAGCACATGGTCTTCCGCCCCGCCGCCGACAAGGGCTTTCACGTCGAGCAGGTGGAGGAGGGGGGTCTTCCGCGTCAGCGGACCGCCCGTCGAGCGGCTGCTCGCCCGACACGACCTGGAGAACGACGAGGCGCTCGCGCACATCGAGTACCGGCTCGGTCGGATGGGCGTCATCCGCGCGCTCGAAGCCGCGGGGTTCGAGCCCGGGGACGACGTGGAGATCGCCGGCATGGTCTTCGAGCTGCACCCGGGGTGACCGGCGAGCCATGAGCGTCCGCCGGTCCCCGTCAAGCCTGCGCGAGGAGCACAGCCCCGAGGCCATCGCGCAGCGGCTCGCCGAGCCACGATCCGTCAGCTACCTGCGCGACTTCATCTACGGCGCGATCGACGGGACCGTGACGACGTTCGCGGTCGTCGCGGGGGCGACCGGGGCCAAGCTCGGCGCGACCGTCGTGGTGATCATGGGGCTCGCGAACCTGCTCGCCGACGGCTTGAGCATGGCGGTGAGCAACTATCTGGGCACGCGCGCCGAGCAGGATCAGCGCGAGCGGGCGCGCCAGCGCGAGCGCCGTCACGTCCGGCTGGTGCCCGAGGGCGAGCGCGAGGAGATCCGCCAGCTGTTCGCGGCCAAGGGCTTTGCGGGTGACGACCTGGAGCGGATCGTGGACGTGATCACGGCCGATGAGGACCGCTGGGTCGAGACGATGATGGTCGAGGAGCTCGGATACGGACCCGATCCGACGGTGCCGTGGCGGGCGGCGGCGGCGACGTTCGCCGCGTTCATCACGGTCGGCCTCCTGCCGCTGCTGCCGTTCCTGCTCGACGCGGTCGACGACGACCTCGTGCCCGAACCGTTCGCGTGGAGCACGGTCCTGACCGCGGCGGCGTTCTTCGCGGTCGGCAGTGCGAAGGCACGCGTCGTCGGCCAGCAGTGGTGGCGGTCAGGGCTGGAGACGCTGCTCGTCGGCGGCGCGGCGGCGGCGGTCGCGTACCTCGTCGGTGTCGGCCTCGACCAGGTGGTCTAGCGCCGCGAGGCCGGCGCGCGGCGGGCGACCTGCTCCTGCGCCCACGCGGCCAGGGCGATCAGCGCGATCGCGACGCCCACCGCGGTGACGGCCTCCCAGCCGCCTGCTGCGTACGCCAGCCCGGCGCTCGCCGAGCCCAGCGCGCCGGCGAGGAAGTTGCCCGCCATGTACGCGGTGGTGACGCGCCCGCGGGCCTCGGGGTGCTCGGTGAAGAGACGGTTCTGATTGAGGATGTGCTGCCCCTGGACGCCGAGGTCGAACAGGACGAGGCCGGCGATCAGCGCGGCCAGCGACTGGCCCGCCAGCGCGAGCAGCCCCCCACCCGCCGAGGACCGCCGCGAGGAACGCGCCGGTGGCCGGCTGGGTCCACCCGCGGTCGCCGAGGCGTCCCGCCGCCTGGGCGCTCAGCGCCCCGGCCAGCCCGAACAGGCCGAACAGGCCGATCGTCGCCTCGCCGTACCCGTACGGAGCGTCGGAGAGCAGGAGCGTCAGCGCGGTCCAGACGAGGCTGAAGCCGGCCATGCCGGTCGCGCCGTAGACCATGCGGCGCCGGAGCACCGGGCTCGTGCGGACGAGGCCGGCGACGGAGCGCAGGAGGGAGCGGTAGGTCAGGCCGCCGCGGTCGGGCAGGCTCTCCGGCAGTGTCCGCCGCAGGACGACCGCGAGCGTGAGCATCACCGCCGCGGCGAGCGCGTAGACGAGCCGCCAACCGCCGAGGGCCGCGATGAGACCGCTGACGGTGCGCGCTACCAGGATCCCGATGAGCAGGCCGCTCATGACGATGCCGACGACCTTCCCGCGCTCGTGCTCCGGGGCGAGGGCCGCCGACAGCGGGATCAGGACCTGCGCCACGACGGTGGTGACGCCCACGACCGCGAGCGCGGCCGCCAGGACGCCGAGGGCGGGCGCCGCCGCGGTGACCGCGAGCGCTGCGGCGGTGGCGAGCAACAGGCGGACGATCAGGCTGCGTCGTTCGAGCAGGTCGCCGAGCGGGACGATGAACACCAGCCCGAGGGCGTAGCCGAGCTGGCTGGCGGTGACGATGAGCCCGGCGGTGCTCGGCGAGACGCCGAACGACGCGGCGATCACGTCGAGGAGCGGCTGGCCGTAGTAGTTGTTCGCCACCGCCGCGCCGCACCCGACGGCCATCACGAGGACGATGCGCCGGCTCAGCGACGTGGGTGCGGGCGCGCTGGGCACGCCATCACCCTACGAGGTCATTCGCTGCGCAACTACCTGGGCCTGCAGCCACACGAGCAGTCCCAGCGCGGCGATCGCCCCGCCGAGGACGACCACGGCGTCCCAGCCGCCCTCGCGGAAGGCGATGACCGCGGCGGCCGATCCCAGCGCGCCGCAGACGTAGTTGCACGTCATGTACGCGGTCGTCACGCGGCCGCGGGAGTCGGGGTGCGCGCCGTAGATCTCGTGCTGGTTGAGGATGTGCGTGCCCTGGACGCCGAGGTCGAGCACGACGATGCCCGCGATGAGCGCCGCGACGGACGTGCCGCCCAGAGCGAGGAGCGCCCACCCCGCGATGATCGCGGCGAGGAACGCGCCGGTGGCCACGCGGCTGTGGCCCGCGTCGCCGAGCCGGCCGGCGCGCTGCGCGCTGACCGCCCCGGCGATCCCGAAGAGGCCGAACAGGCCGATCGTCCCGGCCGAGTAGGAGTACGGAGGCGCGGACAGGAGGAGGGTCAGCGCGGTCCACAGGACGCTGAAGCCGCCCATGATCGTGGCGCCGTAGACCATCCGTCGCCGCAGGAGCGGACTGGAGGCCACGAGCCCGGCGACCGAGCGCAGGAGCGTGGCGTACGTGTGCGAGGACGGCGCGGGACGGCTCACCGGCAGCGTCCTGGCCAGCAGGACCGCGAGGACGAGCATCGTCACCATCGCGAGGAGATACACGGCCCGCCACCCTGCGACCTCGGCGATCAGGCCGCTCACGGTGCGGGCCACGAGGATCCCGATGAGCAGGCCGCTCATGACCGTCCCGACCACGCGGCCGCGCTCGTGCTCGCCGGGCGAGGGACGCGGCGAGCGGCGTGAGGACCTGGGTCACCACCGTGGTGACGCCGACGAGGGCCAGCGCGGCGGCGAGCACGCCGAGCGACGGCGCGGCCGCGGTGCACGCGAGGCCGGCCGTCGTGGCCGCGAGCAGCACGAGGACGAGCCGCCGCCGCTCGACGAGGTCGCCGAGCGGCACCACCAGCACGAGCCCCGCCGCGTAGCCGAGCTGGCTGGCCGTCACGATCAGGCCCGCGGTCGTCGCGGAGACGCCGAACGTGTCGGCGATGACGCCGAGCAGCGGCTGGCCGTAGTACGTGTTGGCGATGGCGGCGCCGCAGGCGATGGCCATGATCACCACGACGCGCCGGGGGAGCGCCGTGGCGGGCGGGCCGGACATCGGCCCGCGAGGCTACTTCGGCGCCATGCGGAGCGCCCCGTCGAGGCGGATGACCTCGCCGTTGAGGATCGGGTTCTCGACGATGTGTGCGGCGAGCGCGGCGTACTCCGAGGGCTCGCCGAGGCGCGGCGGGAACGGGACGGACCTCCCCAGCGCGTCCTTGGCGGGCTCGGGCAGGGACGCGAGCAGCGGCGTGTTGAACAGCCCTGGCGCGATGGTCACGACGCGGATGCCGTCGCGCGCCAGCTCACGGGCGGCGGGCAGCGTGAGCCCGACGATGCCGCCCTTCGACGCGGAGTACGCGACCTGGCCGATCTGCCCGTCGTACGCCGCGACCGACGCGGTGTTGATGAGCACGCCCTTCTCGCCGTGCTCGTTCGGCGTGTTGGCGACCATGCTGGCGGCGCCGAGGCGCAGGACGTTGATCGTGCCGAGGAGGTTGACCTCGATGATGTCGCGGAAGCCCTGCAGCGGCGACGGTCCGTCCTTGCCCACGAGCTTGGCGGGCGTGCCGATGCCCGCGCAGCTCACGGCCACACGAAGGCCGCCGGCGATGTCGGACGCCGCGTCGATCGCGGCCTGGACCTGCGATCCGTCGCGCACATCGGTCCGGACGAACCCGCCGCCGATCTCCTGGGCGAGCGCTTCGCCGAGGTCGGCGTTGAGGTCCGCGACGACGACGGTCGCGCCGGCGGCTGCCAGCCGCTGGGCCGTTGCGGCGCCGAGTCCTGAGGCGCCGCCGAAGACCACCGCGCCTGCTCCCTGTACGTCCATGTCATCTCCACGTTCGTGATCGAGCGGCCGATCCTAGTTGGCCAGCCGACCAGTGGGTGTGGCCGGGCACCACCGTGGCGCGGCCTCTACGCTGGCACCGCACCATGGCCCGCCACGTGATCAAGCTCGGTTCCTCGATCGTCGCCCACGACGACGGGTCGCTGCGCGACGACGTCCTGCAGCGTCTCGCCGACGAGGTCGCCCGCCGGCACGCGGCCGGTGACGACGTCGTCATCGTCTCCAGCGGCGCGATCGCGCACGGGCTGCGGATCATGCGCCCGGGGGAAGGGGCCGCGGACCGGCCGACGGCGATCGAGGACCTCCAGGCAGCCAGCGCGGTCGGGCAGGGCAAGCTCTACCGCGTCTACGACGAGCTCCTGCGCGACCGCGGCGTGACCAGCGCCCAGGTGCTCCTCACGTTCTTCGACATGAGCGCCCGTGGCCACTACCTCAACGCGCGCAACACGCTGCGGCGGCTCCTGGACTGGCGCGTCGTTCCCGTCATCAACGAGAACGACACGACCGCCACGGACGAGATCAGCTTCGGTGACAACGACTTCCTCGCCGCGCAGGTCGCGATCCTCGTCGAGGCCGACCAGCTCGCCCTGCTCACGACGCCCGACGGCGTCTTCACCGCCGATCCGCGCAACGACCCGGCCGCGCGGATGGTCGAGGAGGTCACCGACTACGCGGTCCTCGACGAGCTGCAGATCGGCCACGAGACGAGTTCGCTCGGGACGGGCGGCATGCGTTCGAAGGTCGTGGCTGCCGAGATGGCGACGGCCGCCGGCATCGACACCGTCATCTGCAGCGGGCGGCGTGAGGGCGCGCTGCGGCGCGTGCTCGACGGCGAGCGCGAGGGCACCCGCTTCCCCGCGCGCGAGACCGGCTACACGTCGTTCAAGCTCTGGCTGAAGTACGCCAAGCCGTCGCACGGCACGGTGCTCGTCGACGCGGGCGCCGCCCGGGCGCTGAAGGACGGCGGCACGTCGCTGCTGCCGGTCGGCATCACCGCGGTGGACGGCACGTTCGACGTCGGTGACGCCGTCGAGATCGCCCACGGCGGCGGGCTCATCGGCAAGGGGATCACGAACTACGCGGCCGACGAGCTGCGGCGGATCATCGGGCTGAAGTCGCCGCAGGTGCGCGAGGTCTTCCCGCGGGCGACCGAGGAAGCCGTGCACCGGGACTACTTCGTCCTCGCCTGAGACGACCTCGGCGGTAGCCTGTGGGGCGTTATGGCCACGGTCACCCAGTCCGTCACCGAGGTCTGCCTGCGCGCCCGTGAGGCGTCGCGCACGCTGGCCGCGCTCGACACCGCCACGAAGAACGCCGCGCTCACCGCCATCGCTGATGCGCTGATCGCCCGGACCGACGAGATCCTGGAGGCCAACGCCCGGGACCTCGAGGCGGGCCGCGAGAGCGGCCTGAGCGACGCGCTCATGGATCGCCTGGCGCTCGACGCGGACCGCATCGCGTCGATCGCCGACGGCACCCGCGCGATCATCGCGCTGCCCGATCCGGTGGGCGAGGTCCTCGAGGGCCGCCGGCTGCCCAACGGGCTGGACGTGCGCAAGACCGCGGTGCCGTTCGGCGTCGTCGCGGTGGTCTACGAGGCCCGCCCGAACGTCACGATCGACGCCGCCGCGCTGTGCCTGAAGTCTGGCAACGCCGTCGTGCTCCGTGGCAGCTCCAGCGCCGCGCACTCCAACGCGGTGCTCTCGGGCATCGCCGCCGACGCCGCGCGCGCGGCCGGGATCCCGGACGGCGCGATCGGCCTGGTCGCCGGCGGCGGCCGCGAGGAGCTGGCGGACCTCGCCACCCAGGACCAGCTCGTCGACCTCATCTTCCCGCGCGGCGGCGAGGGCCTGAAGGCCGCGCTGCAGGCGGTCGCCACCGTGCCGGTCATCTACGCGGCCAGCGGCAACTGCCACGTGTTCGTCGACGCGGACGCCGACCTCGAGCAGGCCCGCGCGATCATCCTCAACGCCAAGACGCAGCGCACCGGCGTGTGCAACGCGGCCGAGACGCTGCTCGTCCACGCTGAGGCCGCGCCCGCGTTCCTGCCCGACGCGCTGCGCGCCCTGCGCGATGCGGGGGTCGAGCTGCGCGTCGACGCGCGGACGAAGACGCTCGCCGCGGCGGCCGGCGTCGACACGCTCGACGCCACCGACGAGGACTGGGACACCGAGTTCCTCGCATCCATCCTGGCGGTCGGGATCGTCGATTCCGCGGGCGAGGCGATCCTGCACATCAACGAGCACGGCTCGGGGCACAGCGAGGCGATCGTCACCCGCGACACGGAGTCGGCGCGCGCGTTCGAGCGCGGTGTCGACGCGGCGTGCGTCTACATCAACGCGTCCACGCGCTTCACCGACGGCGGCGAGTTCGGCATGGGCGCGGAGATCGGCAACTCCACGCAGAAGCTCCACGCGCGCGGCCCGATCGGCGTCCGGGAGCTCTGCACGTTCAAGTACGTCGTGTCGGGCGACGGCCACGTCCGCAGCTGACCCCGTGCGTCTGGGCGTCCTCGGCGGGACGTTCAACCCGCCGCACCTCGCGCACCTGCTGTGCGCGAGCGAGGCGGCCGACCAGCTCGGCCTGGAACGGGTGCTGCTCGTCCCGGCGTTCGAACCCCCGCACAAGGAGGTCGCGCACGACCCGGGACCCGAGGCGCGCGCGGCACTGTGCGAGCTGGCGGTGGCGGATGACCCGCGGCTGGAGGTGTCCCGCATCGAGCTGGAGCGCGCGGGGCGGTCCTACACCGTCGATACGCTCCGCGCACTGCACGCGACGCATGCGAACACCGAGCTGACGTTCATCGTGGGCGGCGACATGGCGCTGAGCCTCCCGACCTGGCGCGAGCCGGTGTCGATCCTGGGCCTCGCGCGCCTCGCCGTCGCCGAGCGGTCCGGCGTCGCGCGGCAGGACATCCTGGACCGCCTGGGCGCCACGCTCGGGGACGTGGCGGGGCGGATCGACTTCTTCGAGATGCCGCGCCTGGACCTGTCGTCGTCGGAGATCAGGCGTCGCATCACGGACGGCCGGACGGTCCGCTACCTCGTCCCGGACGCGGTCGCAGACCGCATCAGCGCGCGGGGGCTCTACCGTGGAGGGGGCAGATGACGGAGAACACACTCACCCAGTCCGACCAGCAGCTGACCCCGGAGGAGCTCGCGGAGGCCATCGCGCAGCTCGCCTCCGACGGCAAGGCGATCGATCTCGTGGAGCTCAACGTCCGCGAGGTCCTGGGCTACACCGACTACTTCATCGTCGCGACCGGCAACACCGAGCGGCAGGTCAAGGCGATCCACGACCGCATCCACCGGGGCCTGAAGGACGACCACGGCATCCTGCCGCGCAGGGTGGAGGGGCTCACGGAGTCCCGGTGGGTCCTCATGGACTACCTCGACGTCGTCGTGCACATCTTCACGCCGGAGGCGCGCGAGTACTACCGCCTCGAGCAGCTGTGGGGCGAAGTGCCGAAGCGCGCCGTCGGCGACTGACGGCTCGGCGTCAGGCGGCGACCATCGGGCGCTCTCCGGTGGACCTGCCGGCCGCGCGCTGCGCTGCCGCGGCCTCCGCGAAGAGCATGTCCAGGCAGCACACGTCGCCCGCCGGAACGGACGCGACGCCGACGGCGGCGTCCTCGTCGCCGATCGCGGCGGCGATGCGATCTGCCACCTTCTGCGCCCGGTCGTCCTCGACGTCGGAGAGCAGCACGGCGAACTCGTGGGGCCCGACCCTGTAGATCGGGTCGAACGGGTGGACGGCGCCGCGCAGGCGGGCCGCTGCGTCGCGGACCGCGTCAGGACGACGGTCGGCGAGGCCGACGAGGACGAGGCTCAGCGCGCGATCGACGGCCAGCTGCTCGAACGCGGGGATCCTGGCGTCGAGCGCCGCGTGGTTGAGCGTCTGCGTGAGCGGGTCGGTGATGGCGGTGACACGGTGGTCTCTGGCGGTCCGGCCCATCACCTCGCCCATGACCGCGAAGCCGATGACGAAGACGATCGCGAGTGCGAGGACCACGGGGCCGGCGGCGGTGTCGGCCGCGCCGACCGCCATTCCGGCGGCGACCGTCGTGGCCACGCCGATCAGCGCGAGCAGCACGGCGCCGAGCTTCGGGAAGCCCGAGCACCCGCCCAGGACGACGATGGCCAGGGCGGGGAGGGCGAACACCCCGACGGGGCCCGCGGCGGCGATCCACAGCCCGCCGGCCGCGAGGACGGCGACGAGACCGGCGAAGACGGGGTACTCGGGCCGGCGGACCCGGGGCACGAGGCGGTTCGTGATCTCCCATGCCAGCACGCCGCCGATCGCGGGAACGAGCATCAGCCAATTCGCCCAGAAGGAGCTCAGGACGATCGCCGCGCCGAGGACGGCGGCCGTCGCGGTCGTGAGGGGCCGGGTGCGCGCGAGCGCATCGACGGCGTGGGCGCGGTCGATCCGGTTGGGGATGAGCGCGGTCCCGTCCGTCGCCGTGCGCAGACGTGCGGTCCAGTCGTCGCCGAGCTGCGCCGTCAGGGCTGACCGCTCGCCTCGCTCGGGCGCCGCCGCGAGCGGCGGGGCCGCCGTGGGCCCGTCGGGGGCGAGACACACGCGGTTGCCACCCGCGGTCTGCGCCAGGTCGAGCGCAGCGGCGCCCCGCGTGTACAGCTCGGCGAAGTCGAAGTCCTCACCGTGGTAGACGGCGATGCCGAGGGACACGGTGACGGCGACGTCGTCGATCGCCGAGGCGCAGACGGCGTCGCGCAGACGCTCAGCCGTCGCGATCGCCGAGGCCCGCGTGATCCCGCTCCCCAGCACCACGAAGGTGCCGCCGTCGAACCGGAAGACCGTGCTGTCCGCGCCGAGCTCCATGCGCAGGCGCCGTGCGATCTCGGCGAGCACCGCGTCGGCGGTGGCGGAGCCGTGCTCGGCGGCGACCCTCCGGAAGCGGTCCAGCTCGACCACGGTCAGCGCGACGCGCTCGCCGTTGACCCGGGCCTGCGCCGCCAGCTCGGTCGTCCTCGTCTGGAGCGCCACGCGGTTCAGGAGCCCGGTGAGCGGATCCACGACTGAGGTCTGCCGGGAGACGAACCCGCCGTCGAGCGCCGCCATGCCCGCCAGCGCGCTCGCGATGATGAACGCGACGGGGAAGATCAGCACCGGGGGGAGGGCCGTGACCTCGTCCCACATCGTCAGCCCCGCGGTGAGGCACAGCAGTGCCGCGAGCGCGCACGCGCAGGCCAGCGCGATCCGCCGCCCGATGATCATCGTGACGCCGAGCATCGGGACCATCGGGACAGCCAGGAGATACTCGCGCGGCCCGTCGGCCAGCGCGATCATGAGCAGGATCATGAGCTCCGCGAACGCCCACGCGCCGATCACCCAGCGCTCGGGGTGGCGCAGCCGCGGCGGAGGTTCACGTCCGTGACGCCGTAGACGAGCGCGGCGGCGATCAGCGGCAGCTCGCAGACCCAGCCGTACACCGGGATCGCGAGCATCGCGGGCACGATGAGGATGCCCAGCGCGACGCTGAACGGCGGGCGCATGCGCGCCATGACGTCGTACATCCGCTCGCGTTCGGCGGCGTCGTGGTAGACGAGACGAGACATCCCTGCTCGGGTATCGGCCACCCACGCGCCAGAAGCGAGCGTGCGTGCCGTTTCCTGGGTGACCCGTCCAGCCCCTGCGACTGCTTGACTTGGAGGCCTGATGGCCCCCCGGATCGAGCCCTACGCGCCGGAGCACCTCGACGGGGTGCTGGCGCTCTTCGCCGCCGAACGCTGGCTCACGCTGATCGAGGACCCCGCGCGGACCGGGCGCGCGCTCGTCGCGCCGGGCTGCACGACGCTCGTGGCCGTCGACGGGCCCGGTGACGAGGTGGTCGGCGTCGTCTGGATGCAGAGCGACGGGGAGATCCAGGCGCACGTCTCGGCGATCACGGTGGCTGGGACGCACCGCGGGCAAGGGCTGGGGCGCCAGCTCATCACCGCTGCGCTGGACCGTACGGGCGTGACCCGGGTGGACCTGATCTCGGTGGCCGACGACTTCTACGGCAAGATGACCGAGCGGCGATTCCAGGGGTTCCGGATCACGCGCGGCGACGTCGGCCTGGGCTGAGCCGCCGCTCGAGAAGCCGGCGCTCCGGACCGTGCTGCGTGAGGTTCAGCCGATGAGACGAGCGGGCGTCGCCGGATCGACAGCTCAGTCGGCCGGCGTCAGCGACCAGTCGGCCGTCACGTCCATCCCGGCGGCCCCGAGGATGCCGGAGAGGCCCTGCTCGGCGATCCGCAGATCGGCGCCGACGGGCCGCAGGCCCCCGCCGGTCTGGAGGTCCGCCTGGGTGCGTGAGTGGACGACGGCCGCGATGTCCCCGCCGTACGAGGGGAGGGGGACGCCGGGCGGGCAGTTGACCGGCCCGAACGTCGTCGTGAGCTTCACGTCGTAGTGCAGCGCGTACTCGCGACGGCCGTCCGGGCGGAGGAAGACCTCGAGGTCGCCGGCGTCGATGCGGCCGCCCGTGCCGGTGGCCTCGGTCCGGCAGCCCGCGCTCGGGCCCAACCAGCTGCGCGCGTTCGACAGGGACGCGGCCGTCAGGTCGTACCAGCCGCGCACGGTGCCGTCGGGCAGGCGGGTGAGGCTGGTGCGGGTGTAGGTCGCGGTGCCGGCCCAGGTCGCGCCCGCGCCGCCGGTCGTCTGGTTCGACGACACGGTGCCCGTGAAGGTCTTCGGCAGCTTCACGTCCTTCGCGAAGCCGGAGTAGAACCCGCGGGCGCGACCGGCCATCGAGGTGGCGATGACGTCGGCGTACACGGTGTTGCGGTTCTCGTCGGGCGCTGCGCCGGTGGCGGTGAAGCGGGCGCGGTCACCCGGGTCGGTCTGCGCCTTGATCGTGTCGAAGCCACCGCGCCCGACACTCGTGACCGTGATGGTGCCGGGGGATTCGACGTCGCCCTCGCGGGTGGAGGTGAAGCCCTCGACGGCGACCTTCTGCCCCTGCTCGATGTCCGTGTGGGGCGTGAAGACGACGTCGGCGCAGTTGTTGGGGACCTCGTACCAGGTGCGCTCGGCGATGACGAGCGCATCGCGGATCTCGTCGGCCTGCCAGGTCAGCGTCTTGACGATGTTGGTGTCCTGCACGACGGCCGCGGCGGTCTCGCGCTCGTACGCCCGCTCCTCGGCGGCGGTATACCCGAGGGCGCGGACGCGGACGTCGACGGAGGGCGTGCCGCTGATGACGGGTGCTCCGTCGCGCGACACGCGCGCCGGCAGTGACGCCTTGATCTCGTACTGCAGGCCGCGCTCGAAGCGTTCGAGGTGGTAGGTGGCGACGGCGTCGACGGACGCCAGACGGGCATCGCGGCCGACCTGCCCGCGGCCGCGGACGGAGAACGTCTCACGGTGCGTGCGGGAGCTGAGCACGCGCCCGCCGTTCAGCGCGATCGCCGTGCCGCCCGTCGAGAACCGGCTGCTCGTGGTCACGACGCCGTCGGCGGTCGGGCAGCCGACCTCCGGCCTGGCGGACTGCAGGTCGTCCATGGTCGGCCGGTAGATCAGGCGGGTGCGGCCGTCCTTGCTGCGCGCCTCGATCTCGGCGGTCATGTCCTTGGACTCGTCTTCGAACACCGTCGCCTTGCCCTTGGAGATGACCACCGTGCCGTCGGGCTGGACCTTGCGGTCGAGTTCGACCTCGTCGACGAGGACGACCCGGCCGCGACCCCCGGCGGCCCGCAGCCGCAGCCGCGGCGTGGCGGGCAGGGCGAGGATGCGCTTGGCCAGCGTGGTGGCGGTCTGCGCCAGGCGCGGCGCGGCGCGGCGCAGAGGCTGGGGGACGAGCGTGCGTCCGCCGGGCGCGGTCTTGCTGGCGCTCGGGATCCAGCTGCCCGCGAGCGCGGCGTTCAGGGGGAGGGCGCGGCGGTGGCCCGGGGGCGCCTTCGCGCAGACCTTGCGGCCCTCGAGCTTCCACGCGACCTTCGGTACGGGACATCGCGTCGCAGCCTGGGCGGTGGGCGCGGATGCAGCGAGCGCGGCGAGGAGGAGGGCGGCGGTCAGGACGCGAGCGGGCGTGGTCATGAACCGTACGGTGCCGCCTCGCACGTCCCCTGCCATCGGGGGACCCCCAAGGTGAGACCCGAGACTTTGGGGGCGGCTCAGCCGGCGCGCTCGAGCAGCCAGCCGCGCAGCCCCTCGGGGAGCTGCGGCGCGCGGGCCGCGTCGGCGGCGAGATCGTGGTCGAGCAGGACCGCGTCGGCCACGAGCCGGATCGTCACGCCGTGGTCGGGGACGTCGGTGATCTCGATCGCGTCACCCGCTTCGATGGTTCCCGGCTCGAGGATCCGCAGGTACGCGCCCGGGCGGGAGGCCTGGGCGAAGCGCTTGAGCATCTTCGGGTCCTCGAGGTGCAGCCCGAGCTTGAAGCACGGTTGCCGCGGCTGGCAGACCTCGAACACGGCGGAGCCGATGCGCCAGCGCTCGCCGATGACCGCGTTCGTGCAGTCGACGCCGCGTGTTGTGAGGTTCTCGCCGAAGACGCCCGGCCACAACTCGCGCTCCAGTTCGGCGCTCCACCAGGCGGTGTCCTCGTCGGCGTACGCGTACACGGCCTTGTCGGCGCCGCCGTGGACGCGGAGATCGGCCTGCTCGTCGCCGGCGACGTTGACGCCCTCGACGGTGTGCCGGCCGGGGACCGCGCGCTTGTCGATCGCGCTCATCACCGGGCGGCCCTTGCGCACGCCGATCTGCTTGGGGGTACCGACGTTGACGGAGGCGAGGTGCGGGGTGGACATGGTTGTCAGAACGCGAACAGGCCGCCCTGATGGGCGGCCCGTTCGGTAGTGGAGCTAGCCGGGCTCGAACCGGCGACCTCGTGACTGCCAGTCACGCGCTCTCCCAGCTGAGCTATAGCCCCAAGCCGGTAGTCGACGGCCATCTTAACACCCGCGGACTGGTTGTTCCGTGCGGGCTGCAAACGCAGATGCACCATGGACTGCCCGTCGATGTCCTGGATGGGAATGAAGTAGCAGTCCTTCGTCTCGGGACAGTACGCAGCGACACCGTCGATCTCGTCCGCTGTGTACGTCGTTCGGACGTGCCCCGCGGACGTCAGGCGGGATGTCCGCGTGATAATCCGAACGACATCGCCGTATCGAGACGCCCACTTGCACTGCACACGCAACAGGGCTGGTCCCGTGTCAAAGATCAGGTCGTACCGCCGTCCTTCCACCATCGGGCGGGCCACGACGATGCCGAGATCCGCCGCCTCCGCGGCAATCTTCAGCTCAGCGATGCCGCCCTTGTCGGACGGTGTCAGACGGGAACCGGGCACGAACACATGTTCGCATCCGCTCCGGACATCACCGCTTCGGCATGAACTCCGGCACGTCGAGGTCGTCGCCGCCCCCGGACGTGCCGCCCGCGGGCGGCAGTACCTCACCCGACGCGGCATCACCCCGCCCGCCGCGCGTGGGCCGTCGCGGCACCCGGACGTCCTGCGGTCGCGCGGCGCGCAGAGGGCGCGGTCGGTCACCGGCCTCGCCGACGCCGCCCGGCTCGAGCTGGCCCTGGAGCGCCTGGTGGGCGACCTGGATGTCACGGAGCAGCTTCTGCGCGTTGACGTCCAGCGACCGTGAGAGCTGCTGGATGTGGTCGGCGAGCAGCGAGCCGTCGCGGACCACGTCGCGCGCGGCCATCTGCGCGTCGCCGGTGATCTGCCGCGCCTCGGCCTTCGCCTCCTCGAGGATCGTCCGGGCCTCCTTGCGGGCCTCGTCACGCAGTTCGCGCAGCTCCTTCTCGGTCTGCTCACGCGTCTGGCCGACCTCGGTGGTCGCCTCGCCGCGCGCGGCCTCTGCCTCGGCCTCGGCCTGCGCGCGGATCTCCTGCGCGCGGGTGCGGGCGGCGTCGAGGAGCTCGTCGGCCTGGTGCTTGGCCGCCTCGCGCACACGCTGGGCGTGCTCGTCAGCGTCCGCGCGTGCCTGCTCGGCTGCCGCCTCGGCGTCGGTGCGCAGGCGCTGGGCGAACTCGTCGGCCTCGGCACGGACGCGCTCGGCTTCGTCGTCGACGGTGCCGCGCAGCGCACGCGCGCGCTCGTCGGCCTCGCGCTGGACCGCCTCGGCCTGCGCCTGGAGGGCGGTCGCGCGGGCGCGGGCCTCGGTGAGCAGCTCGTCGGCCTGCTTGCGCGCCTCGTCGGTCGCGCCGTCGATCATCCGCTGCGCCTCGGAGCGCTGCAGCTGGGCCTCGAGCTGGAGCTCCTCGGCCTTGGAGGTCGCGGCGCTCAGGATCTGGTCGGCCTCACGCTCGGCGTCCGTCCGGGCGTCGTCGACGCGCTTCTGCGCTTGGGCGCGCAGCATGTCGGCCTCGGCGCGGAGTTCGGCTGCGCGGGTCCGCGCCTCGGCCAGGAGCTGCTCGCCGCGCTGCTGCGCCGCCGCGTAGGACTCGCGCATGCGCTCGTCGGCGCGCTGCTGGGCCTCGTTGAGGATCTCGCGGGCGCGTTCCTCGGCGGCGCCGAGGATCTCCCGGGAACGGTCGCCGGCTTCGCTCTGCGCCATCGTCAGCGCGGCAGACGCCTCACGGGAACGCTGCTCGGCCTCGGCGGTCAGCTCCTCGGCCCGCCGCTCGGCGTCGGCGAGCATCTGCTGCGCGCGCTCGCGCGCCTCGGCCACGATCGTGCGCGCCTGGTCGTCGGCCGCGCGCTGCTCGGTGACGACGGCCTCGCGGATCCGTGCCGCCTCGTCTCGTGCGGACGCCTGCGACGACGCCGCTTCGGCGCGCGCGGCGTTCACCAGCTCGGCGGCCTCGCGCTCGGCCGCTTCGATGCGAAGCTCGGCGGCGCGGTCGGCCTCGGCGATGCGGTCGGCGGCGCGCCGCTCGGCCTGGGTGCGCAGCTCAGCGGCGGCCTGCTCGGCCGCGCTGACGACGCGCTCAACCTGGTCTGAGGCCGCCAGCCAATCTCCACCATTCGTGGTTGCCATGGCGGAATCCTAGTCGGAGCAGGAGAAATTGCGACAGGTCTGCACCGAACAGTGCAGCGTACGCCCGCGGGCGGCGGCGCAACCGGGCGACGGCATATCCTCACCAGCGCCCATGGCCGACCACGTCTACGACCCCGCAGAGATCGAACCCCGCTGGCAGCGCGTCTGGGCGGAGGAACACACGTGGGAGGTCTCCAACGACGAGATCGCCGACGACGACGTGTACGTCCTGGAGATGCTCCCGTACCCGTCCGGCGAGCCGCACATCGGCCATCTGAAGGTCTACTCCGTCGGTGACGCGGTCGCGCACTTCAACCGCCGCACGGGCCGCCGGGTGCTGCACCCGATGGGCTACGACGCGTTCGGCCTGCCCGCCGAGAACCACGCGATCAAGACGGGCCAGCACCCGCGTGAGTCCACGAATGCCGCGATCGCGTCGTTCCAGGAGCAGTTCCGGTCCTGGGGCGTGTCGATCGACTGGACCCGCGAGTTCGCGACCTGCGAGCCGGAGTACTACCGCTGGACGCAGTGGATCTTCCTGCGGCTGTACGAGCGCGGCCTGGCCTACCGCAAGGACGCCGCCGTCAACTGGTGTCCGAAGGACGCGACGGTGCTCGCCAACGAGCAGGTCGTCGACGGGCGCTGCGAGCGGTGTGGCACCGAGGTCGAGGTCCGCCAGCTCGAGCAGTGGTTCTTTCGCATCACCGACTACGCGGACCGCCTGCTCGACGACCTCGACATCATCGACTGGCCCGAGCACGTCAAGACGATGCAGCGCAACTGGATCGGCCGCTCCGAGGGCGCCGAGGTCACGTTCCACTGCGAGGAGCTCGACGTCGACTACCCGGTCTTCACGACCCGGCCCGACACGCTCTTCGGCGCGACGTTCTTCGTCATGGCGCCCGAGCACCCTGACGTGCTCAGGCTGGCCGCCGGCACTGAGCACGAGGAGGCGGTGCGCGACTACATCAACCACGCGCTGACCGCCGAGAAGGAGGACCGCGGCGACGCCGACAAGCCGAAGACGGGCGTCTTCCTGGGCCGCCACGTCGTCAATCCGGTCAACGGCGAGAAGCTGCCGATGTACGTCGCCGACTACGTGCTGATGGAGTACGGCACCGGCGCGATCATGGCCGTGCCGGGCCACGACGAGCGCGACTTCGCGTTCGCGCAGGCGTACAACCTGCCGGTCAAGCGCGTGATCGGCGGCGGCGAGGAGCTGCCGTATGTCGGCGACGGCCCGCTCGTGCATTCCCACCCGAACTTCGACGGGCTGCACAACCGTGACGCGCTGGAGAAGATCACCGCGTGGCTGGACCGCGACGGCAAGGGCCACCAGTCGATCAACTACCGGCTGCGCGACTGGCTGCTGAGCCGCCAGCGCTACTGGGGCTGTCCGATCCCGATCATCCACTGCCCGACGTGCGGCATGGTCCAGGTGCCCGACGACGCGCTGCCCGTGGAGCTGCCCGACATCGCCGACTACGCGCCGAAGGGCAAGTCGCCGCTCGCGGCCGCCGAGGACTGGGTGAACACCGAGTGTCCCAAGTGCTATGGCCCGGCCAAGCGCGAGACGGACACGATGGACACGTTCGTCGACTCGTCCTGGTACTTCCTGCGCTACTGCGACCCGGACAACGGCGACGCGCCGTGGGATCCGAAGGTCGTCAACGCGTGGATGCCGGTCGACCAGTACATCGGCGGCGTCGAGCACGCGATCCTGCACCTGCTGTACGCGCGCTTCTTCTGCAAGGCGCTGACGGACCTCGAGCTGCTCGACGTCAACGAGCCGTTCGCGCGGCTCTTCACGCAGGGGATGATCACCAAGGACGGGGCGAAGATGTCCAAGTCCAAGGGCAACGTGGTGTCCCCGCGGGAGATCGTCGCGAAGTACGGCGCGGACACCGCCCGCTGCTACATCCTCTTCATCGGCCCGCCCGACCAGGACGCGGACTGGTCCGACGACGGCGTCGACGGCATGCAGCGCTTCCTCGGCCGCCTGTGGCGCACGTGCGCGGAGGCCGCAGACGAGCTGCCCGACGAGCCCGCGCCCGCTGAGGCGAGCGACGACGACACGCTGCGTGTCATGCGCAAGGCGCACTGGGCGATCGACAAGGTCACCCACGACGTCGCGGGCCGGTTCGCGTTCAACACGGCGATCGCCGCGGTCATGGAGCTGATGAACGAGCTGACCCCGGCCAAGCGGGGTTCGGCCGAGCCGGGTGCCGTGCGGTTCGCGCTGGCGACCGCCGCGTCGCTGCTGTTCCCGTTTGCGCCGCACACGTCGGCGGACGCGTACGAGAAGCTCACCGGCCGCCGGGTGTGGGAGGAGCCGTGGCCCGCCGCGGACTCGCGGTTCCTGGAGGCCGACACCTTCGAGCTCGTCGCGCAGGTCAACGGCAAGGTGCGCGACCGGGTGACGGCGCCGTCGGGCGCGTCGAAGGACGACCTGGAGGCGCTCGCGCGCGGCTCGGAGAAGGTGCAGGCGTTCCTGGACGGCAAGGACGTCGTCAAGGTCATCGTCGTGCCCGAGAAGCTCGTGAACATCGTCGTGCGGTAGCGCGCGAACTTGTTGCGAAGCGGGGGTCTGCTGACGCAGGTCCGCGCGTAGCGTCGCGCGGGTGCCTGATCGCCGCGCGCTGTTGATCTATCTCGCCCTCGCCGCCGTGGTGCTCGGGCTGGGCGCGCGGCAGATGCTGGCGGCGCGCGACCCGGGGGGTGGCGGGGAGCCCGTGCCCGCCGCACGGGCGCAGACGGTGCCGAAGGTCGCCGAGGCGGCGTCGAGTGCTCGCGTGATCGTGCACGTCGCCGGCCGGGTGCGGCGGCCGGGCGTGTACCGGCTGCGCGAGGGCGCGCGGGTGGATGACGCCGTCCAGCGTGCGGGTGGCGCGCTGGGCGACGCGGATCTCACGGCGGTGAACCTCGCCGCCGAGGTCGAGGACGGGCGGCAGGTGGTCGTGCCGGCGAAGGCGGCGGTCGTGGCAGCTCCCGGAGCCGCGGCGGCGCCGGGCGAGGCGCCGGCGCAGCCGCTCAACCTCAACACCGCCACCTCCGAGCAGCTCCAGGAGCTCGACGGTGTCGGCCCGGGGATCGCGGCGAAGATCCTCGCCTACCGCCAGGAGCACGGCGGCTTCGGGTCGGTGAAGGAGCTCGGCGACGTGCCGGGGATCGGGGAGAAGCGGCTCGCGGCGCTCGAGGCGTCGGTGACGGTGTGAGCCGGTGGCCGCGGCATGCGCTGCTCGGGGCGGTGGCGGTCGGGCTGCTCGTCGCGGGGGTCGCGCCGGGGTTCGTGGTCCCTGTGGCGGGGGCGGCGGCGCTGTCGGTCGGGCCGCGCGGGTCGTGGCGCCTCGCCGCCGGGCTGGCGGCGGCGGTCGCCGCGGGCGCGGCGCTCGGTGACGCGCGGCTGTCATCCCTGCAGGCGACCGCGTTGACCCCGCTCCCGCGGGATGACGTGCTGCGTGTCGTGGTGCTCGAGCCGCCCGACCAGCGCGCGCACGGGTACACGGTCGCTCCGGCCCGGGTCATCGGTGGCGCTGGTGACGGCGAGCGGGTCGTCCTGCGGGTCGCCCCCGCGCGGTGGCGGGGCGCCGCGCGCTGGCCGCGTGCGCCGACGGGCGCGATCGTCGACGTGCGCGGCGAGCTGCGGCCGCTCGGGGCCTACGACGGGGCCGAGGCCCGCCGACACGCGCACGCCGTCGTGCGGGTGCGCGAGCTGCGAGCCACGGGCGCGCGGCGCGGCGGGTTCTCCGGCGCGCTCGACGGTGTCCGCGCGCGGGCTGAAACGGCGCTCGGACTCGGCCTCCCGGCGCCCCAAGCGGCGTTGTCGCGCGGGATGGTGCTGGGCCAGGACCACGCGCTCAGCGAGGAGACGCAGGAGCGGATGCGGGCCACGGGCCTCGCGCACCTCGTGGCGGCCAGCGGGGCGAACGTCGCGCTGCTCGCGGCGCTGGTGCTCGCGCTCGGCGCTGCGGTGGGGCTGCCGCGCACGCCGCGACTGGTGCTCGCGATCGTGCTCGTCGCCGCCTACGTGCCGCTGGCGGGCGCAGGCCCGTCGATCCAGCGCGCGGGCGTGATGGGGGCGGCGGCGCTCGTCGCGGCGGTGGCGGGCCGGCCGGCGACACGCTGGTACGCGCTCCTGCTCGCGGCCGTCGCGACGCTCGCGTGGAACCCGTTGGCGGCCGGCGATCCCGGGTGGCAGCTGAGCTTCGCCGCGGTGGTCGCGCTGCTCGTCGTCGCGCCGCCGGTGCGTGGGGCGCTGGCGCGCAAGCTGCCGGGCGGGCTCGCCGAGCCGCTGGCCGTCACGGTCGCCGCCACACTGGGCACCGCGCCCCTGCTCGCGCTGCACTTCGAGCGGGTGTCGCTCATCTCCCCGGTCGTCAACGTGCTCGCCGCGCCGGTGGTCGCGCCGATCATGTGGCTCGGCACGCTCGCGTCGATCGCGGGGCAGGCGGCGCCGTGGGCGGCCCGGCCGTTCGCGCTGCTGTCCGGGCCGCTGCTGGGCTACCTCGACTGGCTCGCGGTGTGGGGTGCGGGGTTGCCGATGGCGGACGCGGAGATCGGCCGCGGCGCGCGGTTCGTCCTCGCTGCGGCGTGCGCGGTCGCGGTGCTGGTCGCGGCCCACCCGCGCGGGCGCGATGCGGCGGCCCGTGCCGTGCGGTCCCCGGCGCGGCGCGTCGGCGCCGGTGGGCTGGCGGTCGCGTGCGTCGCCGCGGCCGTGCTCGCGACGCTGCCGCCCGGCCCGCCGGACGGGCCCGTGATCTCGTTCCTCGCCATCGGCCAGGGAGATGCCACCCTGCTCCAGGACGGCCGCCACGCGGTGCTCATCGACACGGGTCGGCCTGACAGCCCGGTGCTGCGCCTCCTGCGCGATGCGGGTGTGCGGCGCCTCGACGCGCTGGTCATGACCCACGGCTCGGCCGATCACGAGGGCAACGCCGCGGCGGTGCTCCGCGCGATGCCCGTGGCCATGCTCTTCGACGGCGGCGGGGCGGAGCACCGCACGACGGGGCTCCGCGCGGCGGTGGCCGAGGCGCGGCGACGGCGCATCCCGGTCGTGGAGACCGACCGCGGACAGACCATCCGCGCGGGGCCGATCTCGCTGCGCGTCCTGTGGCCCGACCGCGCACGGCCGCCGGCGCCCGGCGCCGACCCGAACCTCCAGGCCACGGTGCTCGACGCTCGCGTCGGCGGCCTGCGCGTGCTCCTGCCCGCCGACGCTGAGTCGGAGGTCACGACCGACCTGCGGATCGGGCGGGTCGACGTGCTGAAGGTCGCGCACCACGGCAGCGGGGATCCCGAGCTGCCGGAGCTGCTCGACGAGGTGCGTCCCCGGGTAGCGGTCGTCCCCGTCGGCCCGAACACCTACGGCCACCCGCACCCGGAGACCGTGCGGGCCCTGGGCGCCGCGGTCCCGGTGGTCCGCCGCACAGATCGCGACGGCACCGTCCGCCTGCGTCCGGCGCCCGGCGGCGGGCTGATGGTCGGGTCCGCGCGGTAGCGTGGCGGCCGATGGCCTCGCTCAAGCCCGCGTACCTCTTCCACGGCGACGACCACGGGCGCGTGTCCGAACGGCGCGCCGGCCTGCGGACGCTCGCCGAGAGCGGCGGGGACGCCAGCGCGCTCGAGATCCTCGAGGGCGAGGCCGCCACGCCCGACGCCGCGGCCGCCGCGCTGAACGCCATGACGTTCGCAATGGGCCGCCGGGTGATCATCGTCGACGGGGTCGAGCGCTGGAAGGACGCAGAGGTCGCCGACAGCATCGTCCCGGCCCTGGCCACGCTGCCGCCGGAGACGACGATCGCGTTCTTCGCCCGCGAGGAGGGCCGCTTCAAGGTGCCCGCCGGGCTCGCGAAGGCGGTCGAGGCCGCGGGCGGTGACGTCCGCGCCCACAACTCCATGAAGGCGCGCGAGCTCCCCGCTGGGCCGCGGGGGAGGCGCAGCGCCTCGGGATCGAGCTGGACGGCGAGGCGGCGCAGGTCCTGATCCGGCTCGTCGGCGAGCGCCAGCAGCGCATCCTGCGCGAGCTGGAGAAGCTCGCGCTCGAGCACGGTGCGGGCACGCGGCTGTCGGCCGACGAGGTGCAGGACGCCGTCGCGCAGGCGTCCGAGAAGCAGGTGTGGGGCTTCATCGACGCGCTCGTCGCCCGCGATCAGCGCGCGGCGACGGCGGCGTTTCTCCAGCTGCGCGCGCAGGGCGAGTCCATGCCGCGGCTCGTGCCGCTCATGGCGCGCCGCGTCCGCGAGCTGCTCGGCATCTCGCTGCGGCTGGAGGCCGGCGAGGCGCCGCAGGACATCAAGAAGACGTTCAAGGGCAGCCCGTGGGCGGCGGACAAGCGGCTGGCCGAGGCGCGCAAGGCCGACCCGCAGGCGCTGCGCCGCGCGATCGAGGCGCTCGCCGATCTCGAGCTGGCCACGCGCGGGGGCAGCGAGCTGGCCGAGGACACGGTGGCGCTGCGTGCCATCGACCAGATCGCCGCATAGCTCGCGCCCGCTGAGCGGCAGATCCACGCTGCCATGGCAACGTCGATCTGCCGTTCGGCCGCGTGGGCAGGGAAAGACGGCCGCGCAGTGGCGGCCGCCGTCATCGGCGCGATGCGTCGATAGGACCTACGAGATCGACTTGTGCAGCCGCGCGGCGCGGGACTTCTTGCGCGCGCCGTTGTTGCGGTGCAGCGCGCCGCGCTTGACGGCCTTGTCGATCGTCGACACCAGCGCACGATGCTCGGTGGCGGCGGTGTCGGCGTCCTTCGCGGCCACAGCAGCCTCGAGGCGGCGGAAGTAGGTCTTGATCGCGGACGTGTAGCGGCGGTTCTCCAGCCGCTCACGCTCGGAGCGCAGGATGCGCTTCTTCTGAGAATGGATATTCGCCATGGGAGAAGGCGTAGAGTAGCGCGCCGCCGATGGCCGACCGCTCCCGACCACCACGCGCTGGCCAGGGCCGGATCGCGCGCAACACCGCGATCTTCAGTATCGCCACCGGTCTGTCACGCATCGCGGGCATGGGCCGCGAGGTCGTCGCGTCCAGCTATTTCGGGACTTCCGGGGCGTTCAGTGCGTTCACGATCGCCTTCCAGGTCCCGACGCTCGTCCGCAATCTCTTCGCCGACAGCGCGCTCTCCGCCGCGTTCGTCCCGGTCTTCACCGAGCTGCTGGAGAAGGACAAGCGCAAGGACGCGTTCATGCTCGCCACGACGTTCCTGGCGATCATCGTCGGCGCCCTCGGGCTGCTGTCCGTGGGGTTCTTCTTCGCGGCGCCGTACGTCATGCCGCTGTTCACGGGCAAGGAGTTCACCGAGGAGCTCGACCAGCTGACCATCGGCCTGAGCCAAGTCCTCTTCCCGATCGTGCTCCTGCTGGGGGTCAACGGGCTGCTGGTCGGCATCCTCATGGCGTACGACCACTTCACGATCCCGGCGATCAGCCCGCTGGTGTGGAACGTGGTGATCATCGTCACGCTGGTGGCCACTCAGCCGCTGTTCGAGGGCGACGACCAGCTGTACGCCTACGCGATCGGGATCCTGCTCGGCACGGCGGTGCAGCTGGCGATGGCGATCCCGGTGCTGCGGCGCCTGGACTTCCAGTGGGCCCGGCACATCAACGTCCGCGATCCGCGCGTCGGGCGGGTCCTCATCCTCATGCTCCCGGTCACCCTGGGGCTGGGGCTCATCAACTTCAACCAGCTGATCAGCTCGCTGCTGGCGTCCGAGGTCAGCGAGGAGGCGCCGCGCGCGATCGACGCGGCGTTCCGCATCTACATGCTGCCCCAGGGCATGTTCAGCGTCGCGATCGCCACGGTGCTGTTCCCGACCCTGAGCCGCCTGGCGGCCCGCCGCGACTACGACGACCTGCGGGGCCTGATGGGGACGGGGATGCGGCAGATCATCCTGCTGCTCGTCCCGTCCGCGGTGGCCTGCCTGGTCCTGGCCGAGCCGATCACGCGACTGGTCTACCAGCGCGGGGAGTTCGACGCGGACTCCACGGAGCTCGTCTCGCAGGCGCTGTTCTGGTTCCAGTTCAGCCTGCCGTTCGCCGGGGTGAACCTGCTGCTCACGCGCACCTTCTTCAGCCTGCAGAAGCCGTGGACGCCGACCGCGCTGGCGGTCGGTTCGCTCACCATCAACGTCGGGCTGGCGCTGCTGCTGTACGAGCCCTACGGCGTCCCCGGAATCGTGGTTGCGACGGCCGCCGCGAGCGCCGCGATGTCCTTCGCCCAGAGCTGGGCGCTGCGCGGGCAGCTCGGCGGGCGCCTGGAGGGCGGGCAGACGTTCCTGGCCACGCTGAAGGTCCTGCTGGCGTCGGCGGCCCTCGGCGCGGTGACCTACGCCGTCTGGTGGGGCCTGAACGATCTCCTGGGCGTGTCGCTGCCCGCGCAGATCGTGAGCGTCGGCCTCGGGCTGACCGCCGGCGCCGTCACCTACCTGATCCTGGTCCGCATCTTGCAGATTCCCGAGTGGGTGACCATCGAAAAGGCGCTCCGAGCGAGGATATTCCGCTCGACTTGAGATTTCTGGACGAATGATTGATCCGGGTTTCGGCACCTCGGCCCGATAGTCGGGTCAATGCCGACCCCGATCAGCGACCGACTCGCCGCCGCCCCGGACGTCGCCGCCGCCTGCTGGGCGGTCGTCGACCATCTCGCCGAGGTGCCGGGCGCCCTGCCGAGTGTCTACCTCGAGCGCGGGGGCCGGCTGCGCTGCCAGGCCGTCCGCGGCTATCTGGAGATCCTCGACGGCCTGCCGGAGACGGCGGGCATCATCGGCCGCACCTTCCGGACGGGTGAGCCGACCGTCGAACATGACGTCAGCCGTTCGCCCGACTTCGTGGAGATCATCGGCGACGTCGTCGCGGAGGCGTGCTTCCCGGTCCGCTGCAAGGGCGAGATCGTGGGCGTGGTCAACCTCGAGTCGACCGAGCCGCTGCACGACGCCGGGGTCGCCCGCGTGCACGACACCGCGGCGCTGCTCGGCAGCCGGGCTGGAGGCGCTGGGCGGCCCGCCGGCGGAGTCGCCGAGCCAGCGTCTGGTGCGTCACGCCGCGCGCCTGACCGGCCTGACGAAGGTCGACGAGATGGAGCGCGAGGTGCTCGACGCGGCGCTGGACATCAGCCGCATGGGCTCGGCGATGCTGCTGCGCCTGGACGAGAACGGCGCGGTGGGCGCGCGGCGGGCGGTCGGGCCGCTCGCGGTGGAGCTCGAGTCGCTGCCGGGGCGCACGCTGCGCCGGCTGGCGCACAGCGTGCAGGAGGGCGCGTCGCGGTACACGATCGCCCCGGGCGACCGTGACCGGCCCGTGGTGCAGCTGCCGGGCACGAAGATCCGCACGCTGCTGGCGCTCCCGGTCATCGCCGAGGGCGCCGCGCGCGAGGTGCTGCTGCTGGCCGATCGCCGCGCGAAGGCGGTCACGACCGACGAGATCGAGCTGCTGGAGATGCTGTGCGCGCAGGCGGGCAGCGCGCTGCGTGTGGCGGGGCTCGTCCGCGAGCTGCGCACGCAGGCGGCGACGGACCCGCTCACGGGCCTGGGCCACCACCGCACGTTCCACACGAAGCTGCGCCGCCTGCGCGGTCGCCGGATCGCGGTGCTCCTGCTGGACCTCGACGGCTTCAAGCAGGTCAACGACACCCACGGCCACCAGGCGGGCGACCGGCTGCTGCGCGAGGTCGCCGCGACCCTCTCGGACGCGCTGCGCCGCGGGGACGAGCTGTTTCGCATCGGTGGCGACGAGTTCGGCGCGCTGCTGCGGGTCCAGCACGAGAGCGAGGCGATGGAGGCCGCGGAGCGGCTGGTCGAGGCGGCTGCCACACTCGGTGAGGTGACGGTGTCGATCGGTGTGGCGATGTGCGAGGAGGACGAGCCCGTGGAGAGCGTGCTCGGCCGCGCTGACCGCGCGCTCTACGACGTCAAGCAGTCCGGCCGCAACGCGGCGGCGCTCGCCTGAGCACGACCCTGGAGCTGGAGGAACGCGCCGACGCCTCACCCGAGGCGGTGTGGGCGGCGCTCGTCGACGCCCGTCAGCGGGCGGGCTGGTGGTCGTACCTGGAGCTCGACGCGCGTCCCGGGGGCGTGTTACTGGAGCGGTGGACCGACGGGGAGGGGCGCGCGCAGGCCACGCGCGGGGAGGTCGTCGAGGCCGATCCGCCGCGTCGGCTGCGAGCTACGTGGCGCGACGACGAGTGGCCGGTCGCGACCGAGGTGACGATCAGCCTGACCGCGGAGCGCGGCCAGACGTGGATTCGGCTCAGCCACCGCGGTTGGGATGCGCTGCCCGACGGGGACGCTCTGCGCGCCGCACACCGCGACGGCTGGCGCGCGCACCTGATGCGCTGGGCTGCGCACGTCGCCTGAGGCTGCGCACGGTCAGCCGGCAAGCAGCGCCGGGAGGTCGGCGATGGAGTCGATGACGGCGGTCGGGATGACGCCCGAGCGGTCCTCGGCGCCGGGCCGGTACTTGCCGGTGCGCACGAGCACGCCGGCGAGTCCGGCGGCGAGCGCGCCGCCGACGTCGGCCTCGATGTCGTCGCCGACCATGACCGCGTGTCCGGCGTCGCCGTGCGCGTCGGCGAGGGCGGCCGCGAAGAACGCGGGCTCGGGCTTCCCGACGACGGTCGCCGGTCTGCCGGTGGCGTACTCGAGCGCCGCGACGTAGGCGCCGACGTCCATGGCGAGCCCGTCGGTGCGGCGCCAGAAGCGATTGCGCTGCAGCGCGATGAGCTCCGCGCCGGCCTCCATGGCGCGGAAGGCCTGGTTGAGCCGCTCGTAGGTGAAGCCCTCGCCGAGGTCACCGAGGATGATCGCGTCGGGCTGCTCGCCTGCCGGAGCCTCCGCGAGGCCGGCCAGGTCCTCGCGCAGCGCGGGGGCGACGAGCAGGCGCACGCGCTTGTGCCCGACGACGCCGCACCGCCGGACCGCCAGCGCGGCCGGGGTCAGGACGTTGTCCGCGGGGAGGGGGAACCCGAGGCGCGCAAGCCGGGACGCCACCTGCGCGCGGGAGCGCGACGTCGTGTTCGTCACGAAGCGCAGGCGCAGGCCGCGCGCGCGAAGCTCCTCGACGGCCTCGAGGGCGCCGGGAATGGGCTCCTCTTCGACGTAGAGCACGCCGTCGAGATCGAGGAGGACGGTGGTGATGCCGGAGAGCGCCATGGGTGCATGGTGCGCCTCCGGGCGGCTGGGCTCAATCGACAGGTGGTCGGAACGTGGGGCGAGCCCAGGTGGGGCCCTGGGGAAAGGCCGGGCCGGTACGCGGGCTCGCGGCGCCCGATGCGAGCGCGAGCTGCCGCACGCCCTCACGGAGAAATCTGCGGCTGGGGTTGCGGGCGCCGAGGCGTGCGTACCCAGTCGCGGCGCGCAGGTGGTGGCAAGCGCGCGCTTCGCCTTGGAGGATCCACTCGCGCGCCAGGGTGGTGTCGAGACGTCGCCCAAAACGCGCTTGGACGGCACACGCGAACCGCTCGAGCTCGTCCGCGGCCGTCCCTACGCCGACGCTCTGCATGCTCGCTGCGTGGCGGACATATGCGACCCCGACCGCGTCTGCGCGCGCCGGCGGCGCGTGGTGGGCCAGCCGCAACCAGAGGTCCCAGTCCGCGAAGTGCTCGAGCGAGGTGTCGAAGGGGCCGACCGCTCTGAGCAGCTGTTGGTTGAGCAGCACGTTCGACGCTCCGGCGGGGATGGGGTTGTACGCGAAGAGCTGGTCGACGACGCCCCGCGGATCGGGGGCCCAGTGGGTCTCCAGTACGTCGCCGACGGGTGTGACGAGGAGCGCGTCGGAGTAGACCCACAGCGCGCCTGTCCGTTCGGCGGCCGCGAGCTGTTCGGCGAGCTTGCGCGGCGCCCAGCGGTCATCGTCGTCGAGCAGGGCGATCCACGGTGTCCGCGCGGCTGCGATGCCCGCGTTGCGCGCCTCGGCGACGCCTCGGCGCCGGTCGAAGCGAATCAGTTCGATGCCGGCGCTCTCGGCGGTATCACGGATCGCGTCGGCATCGTCCGATGCGTCGTCCACGGCGATGACCTCGACATCGACGCCGTGCTGCTCTCGCGCAGCGTGAGCGGCGGCGCGGAGGAGCGCTGGGCGGTTGCGTGTCGGGATGACGACGGTGACCGACCGGTGAGCGGGGGCGCGACCGTTCTCCATCTGCGGGGGAAGCCAACACTAGGCTGCTGCAGATGTCCACTCCGCTGGTGAGCGTCGTCATCGCCACGAAGGACCGGTGGCCACTGCTACGCCGAGCGCTCGCGGGCGTGGCGTCGCAGCGTGAGGTCGACCTGGAACTCATCGTGGTGGACGATGGTTCGGCCAGCCGCCCGCCCGAGGACGTCCGCGCGACGATCGCGCGGTACGGCGAGCTCATCCCGCACGGCGGCCCGCACGGTGTCGCAGCCGCGCGCAACCTCGGTCTTGCCCGTGCGCGAGGCGACTGGATCGCGTTCCTCGACGACGACGACCTCTGGGCGCCGGACTGGCTGAGGGCCGCCGTCGATGCGGGTGTCGCGGGTGGCGCCGGTTTGGTGGCCGGTGCCTACTGGATCATCGATGCGGACGGCACAGTGAGGGGCGGGCAGCCGGCATCCGACCCCGCCGATATCGCGGCGGCGCTGTCCCACGGCAACGCGATAGGCGGGCCCTCGATGGTGGTGCTCACCACCGCCGCGGTGCGGGCCGCCGGAGGGTTCAACACGCGGCTGTCCGCGCTCGCCGACTGGGAGCTTTGGCTACGCATGTCACGACGGGTCGCATGCGCGACCGTCGACCGGCCGCTCGTCGCCTACACGCTGCACCAGGGCAACATGCATGTCCGGGACCCCGCAGGCGTCCGGCGTGAACTGACCGTCCTGGAGCGGGAAGGCCTCCTGGCGCCCGGCGCCCGCGCGGGCGTGGAGCGGTGGATGGCCTTGGACGCGTCGATGCATCGCCGCCGACGCCGAGCTGGTGCTGCGTTCGTCTCCCTGGCCGTGAACGAGCGCCGGGTCTTCGACCTGTTCTCCGTCCTCCGGGCGTTGACGATTGGCCATCGCGCTCCGCGGGCTGCCGGTGTCCGGCCCGGTCCGTTGCCCTGGTGATGTCGCTTCGTCAGGGAGCGAGCGCCATGACACGCGCAACGAGTGCGTCCCAATCGAACTGATTGCCGGGGGACGCCGCCCGCACGTGCCCGACCTCGCGGCCGGCGACGGTCAGGCGCAAGACCGCGGTCGGGCCGAACGGCGGTGGAGTCGCGTCCCCGTCGAGCGGCACGTCAACGACCTCGGCACGGTCGGCTGCGGTAAGCCCCGGGCCTCCGAAGGCGTGGACGCCGGCGCGAGCCCCGTCGAGGTACGCGAGCCATGCGCAGAGCGCCAGCAGTCGCTCGGCCGGCGCCGAGACCGGGAGCTTGTCGGCTGCATGCACAAGCGCGAGCCAGACGCGGTGCATGCGTGGCGCGCCCAGGCGGGTGAAGTGCAGCCGGACCGAGAGGCCGGTGCGTGCGAGCGAGAGACCGGCCGCGACGTCCGGGTGACGCGCCGCGATCGCGGCGTCCCAGTAGCCCTCCTGGTGTGCGTTGCCGACCACAACCGCCGGGTCGACCGTGAGCCGGTGCAGACCGACGGCGTCCTCAGCCATGGCGATCGGTACCCCCGCTGCCAGCAGTCGCGCACCGAGGTCATGATCCTGGCGCCTGCCGGCCAGTGACTCGTCGAGTCCACCGACGGCCTCCCACAGCCTGACTGGCGCCGACGCGTTCCCATCGTTGACGTCCAGCGCGCCCCAGCGGTGACCAGGCTGGCTGAGCCAACCGTAGTGGTCAAGCCACCATCCCCGCATCCATCGGTCCAACCACCCGTCGCCGACGACAGGCGGCGTGAGGCCGATCACCCAGCCGTCGGTACCCAATCGGGCGTGCGCCTCGGCATGCGCAGCGACCAACCCGGCGGTTGGAACGATGTCGTCGTCCGTGAACAGGACGAGTGGGTGTCGAGCCACGCGCGCGGCGGCATTGCGCGCGCTCGCGAGCCCGCGGTTCGGCTGCTCCAGCAGTTCGACGGGGTATGGCAACGTCATTCCGCGGACCATCTCGGCGCTCCCGTCCGTGCTGCCGTCGAGGACGACGACGGCCTCCATGGCGTCGGATGGATGCGTCTGGTCGGCGAGGCCGAGGAGGACATCGCGCAGGGCGTCTCGCCGGTTGTGGGACGCGATGGCCACACTCACACCCTGGCGCTCGCGGCGGAGATCGATCCGGTCGACCGGTGGAACTGCCGGGGCGTCGGGAGGTGCCGTCGACACGGGGCGCCGTCGCACGGCGGCGAGAACATGCGGCAGTGACCGCACGCGTTGGCGACCGCGATGGGCGCGCGTGCGCGGTCCGGCGGGTCCGGGCGGGTCGCGCAGGACGATGCGGCCTGGGTCATGCTCGATCCGGTAGCCGGCGCGCAGCAGTTCGGTGAACGCGAGGCGCTCGACGATCCCGACCGGGAGCGCCTCGATCCGCGTCGGCAGCCGCAACGACCACCCGGGCAGGATGCGTCGCACGATCATGTTCGCGCCGCTGCCGATGCAGCCCGCGCGCGCGAAGGGGAGTCCGCGGTCGCCGTCCACTCTGACCCGGTCGCCGCGCGGTACGGGGACGCCGGGCGCACGCGGTGTGGGGTGGAGTCCAGCCGTGGGCCCCACGTAACCGGTCACGACCGCTGTGCGGCAGTCGTCGAAGACCGCGTCGATGCCGTCGAGCCAGGCATGGGTGACGATGACGTCGCCGTGTAGACAGGCGACGAGTTCACCCGTGGCGATCCTGAACGCATGGTTCCATGCGGCGCCGACATCGGCGAACTGCGCGAGGACGTGCTGGGCTCCGTGGTCCGCAGCCACGCGCGCCGCGCGGGGGTCATGGCGGTGATCGACGACGATGACCTCGACCGGCGCGCGGTGCTGCGCGCGCACGGATTCCAGACACCGTTCGAGCCGGTCTGAATCCGCCGTGTGGAGAATGGCCGCGGTGATGGTGCGCGACGTGGTGGCAGGGGCGGCGGGACGTCCGAGGCACGCCTCGACGCGGCTGCGGCGGCGACGGAACGCGATCACGTCACCTGCCACCGCGTCGATCGCCGCGTGCTGGACGTCGGGGCTGACGACGCCGTGTGCGTCGATGGGCACGTGGGCGACGACCGCCCCGTTGTGGTGCACCACGAGGAAAAGACCCCGCGCACCCGGTGGAACGTAGACTCGCTCGAGCGCTGCGTCGGCATCGACATGGTGGACGAGCCGTGATGTGGAGGACGAGAACACGTGTGCGGCTGACCGGCCGCACCGGCATCTATTGTCCTACCGATGCCGCGGACTGGCCGCAGGGTCAAGCGAATCCTAACGCGGGTACCCGGCGTCTCCGCGGTGCAGCGCCTGCGGATCGGGTATCGCGCGGTGCCCGTCAGCCGCGAGTACGGGTTCGATCGCGGGCTGCCGGTCGACAGGCACTACATCGAGGCGTTCCTCGGGCGCTATCAGGCCGCCGACCACTACGCGCCGGGGTTGATCGGGGGGCGGGTGCTGGAGATCGGGGGGTCGGGAGTACGCCGACCGGTTCGCGCCGTCCGAGCAGCGGGGTACGCGCATCGACGTGCTGCACGAGAACGCCGCGAACCCGGACGCCACGATCGTCGGGGACCTCACGGACCCGTCGACGCTGCCGGCCGAGACCTTCGACTGCATCATCTGCACCCAGACCCTCCCGGTCATCTGGGACGTGCGGTCCGCGCTCGCGAGCCTCCACGCGGCGCTGCGTCCAGGAGGCGTGCTGCTGGTGACCGTGCCCGGAATCACGCGGGCGCTCACGCCCGACCGTGACCATTGGGGTGACTGGTGGCGGTTCACGTCCTCATCTCTGCGCAGGCTCGCGGCCGATGCCTTCCCTGGAGGCGATATCGAAGTCGTGTCGTACGGCAATCTGCTCACCGCCACGCTGTTCCTCCAGGGGTTCGCTGCGCACGAAGTCGCGCCGCGCGAGCTCGATCTGCACGACCCGGACTTCGAAGTCATCGTCGCGCTCCGTGCGCGGCGCGCGGAGCGCCCTCCGCAGTGATCCGACGCGTGGCCCGTCGGATTTTCTGGCGCCTGCAGGCGAGTCGGTTGGCCACACCCTGCGCCACCATCCTCCTGTGGGGTCTGCGAGCGAGCGCGCGACGCTGCGGGGTGGTCGTGATGCAGCACCGCGTGGAGCCGCGTCCCGGAGATCCGGCGCACGAGTTCACCCCGCCGCTTGCCGTCGAGGATTTTGAGGCACAGCTCTCCTGGCTCGTGCGCCATGCCCGGGTGGTTCCCGCTGACCGGGTCCAGGCCGAGGCGGCATCGCGCCGCCGGGGCGCGCCCTTCCCGATCGCCATCACGTTCGACGACGACACGACCTCACATGTCGCGTACGCGCTGCCCGTGCTGCGACGCCGCGGCCTCCCTGCGACGTTCTTCCTCAACGGGATCGCCCTGGGGGCGCCTCGGCGCTACTGGTGGGAGCTCTTGCAGGCCGGCCGGGCCGAGGGCTGGGCGTGGTCGTCGCTGATCCCGGCGGCGAGCCTGCGCGCCGCGCAGGCGAGTACCGGTGACGCGGTCGGCCCGTACGAGGTATCGGTCGCGGTCCAGGAGATGGATCCCGAGGACCGGCGCGCGATGGCGGCCGACCTCCAGGAGCGATTCGGAACATCCGCTCCGGCTGGGCTGGGCGCGCCAGAGATCCGGATGCTCGACGATGGCACCCGATCGGTGGGTTGGCACGGCTACCGCCACGAGCCCCTGTCCCTCTTGACCCCGGAGGCCCTGGCCGCGGAGCTGGACGACGGTCGCCGGGCGCTGGAGGAGGTGCTCGGCCGGACGATGCGGTCGATCGCGTACCCGTACGGCCGGGCCGATCAGACGACGGCCGATGCGGCACGGGAGCGTGGCTTCACGACGGGGTTCACGACGGTGCCCGAGGCCGTCCGGCCCTCCGACGATCCGCTGCTGCTGGGCCGGATCGACGGGTGCACGCCGACCACCGGGGCGTTCGCGGTGGCCGTGGCCACCGCGATCCTCAGGGGCTGATGAGGGCGCAGGTCCCGCTCACGGCCATCGTGCCGACCGTGGGGCGCGAGGGTATGCTCGCAGACGCCCTGGCCTCGATCGCCGCCTGCGATCCGCGGCCCGCGGAGCTGCTGGTCGTCGATCAGAGCGGGCGTGGCGCGGGCGAGCTCGCAGCCGACGGGCTCGACATCACCGTCCGTGTGCTCGCGATGGCACAGCACGGGATCTCAGTCGCGCTGAACGCGGCGCTGCGCGAGGCCACGCATGACCGCGTGCTCGTGACCCACGACGACTGCCGGGTCGCCCAGGACTGGGCGGGGGTCGCAGCGGAACTGCTGCACGAGGACCCGGATGCGCTGTGGACGGGCCGCGTTCTACCCGACGTGGAACCGGGCCGCGACCCGTCGCTCGTCCCGTCGACCATCGATGACCCTGAACCAGCGGTCTACGCGGGTGTCGCCCGCGTCGATGTGCTGTACCCGGCGAACATGGCCGTCGGTCGCGCCGCCGTCCTGGACCTTGGTGGCTTCGACGAGCGCTTCACCACGGCGGCGGAGGACAATGATCTGTGCCTGAGGTGGCTCATGGCAGGCAGGACCATCCGCTACGAGCCGCGGTTGACCGTGTGGCATCGCGACTGGCGCTCGCCCCAGGACCTCAGGGCGCTGTATCGCCGGTATCAGCTGGCGCAGGGGGCGCTGCTGGCCAAGCACCTGCGGCTTGGGCATGCCGCGGGCCGCCGTCTGGCCCTGGACACGCTGGTCTGGTCCGTCCGCGGCACCGCGCACCGGTGGGCGCACGGCCGGCGCATCGACGAGACGACGGCGAGCCTCACGCACATTCCGCTGGGGCTCGCACGGAACTGGCGCGCCATGGCGCCCGTCAGGGACGACTGACCCGCTGCCAGCGCACGTCGGGCTGCACGGTACGCCGCCGGGTTATCGCCTCATGACGGTCCTCGGTGCGCGGGAGGACAGCGAACGCGAGCAGGTCGTCGTACACGAAGGTCGTGAGCTCGGTGCCGAGCCAGACATGGACGAGGTGATCTCCGGCGCGCAGCAAGGGTGGAATCCCGAGCCGTACGACGTGGCGTCCGGGCGTCTCGGCGAGCACCGGAAGATCGGGCTGGTCTGACCACGTCTCCTCGATGATCCGCGTGCCGTCGATCGCGTCGATCGCGATCGCCGCGTCGAGTCCGGACATGGGGCGGGCCAGTTCGATCTCGAGTTCCACGTGCAGCGGATCCCCGCGTTGCGGCTGGACAACGGCCCGGCCGTCCGCATCGACGATCGCGACCCGCGCCACGCCCGCATCGCCGTGCACTGCGTGGTGGGCCTCGACACCGCCCTGGAACACGGATCCGTAGTAGGCGCGAACGACTTCCTCGGCGGAGCCCTCCGCGACGAGTCGGCCGCCGTCGAACTGCACCGCCCGGCTACACAGCCGGGTGACCGCTCCCAGGTCGTGACTGATGAAGACCACAGTGCGGCCTTCGGCGCTCAGCGTGCTCATGCGCTCGATGCAGCGGCGCTGGAAGTCGATGTCTCCGACGGCCAGCACCTCGTCGACGAGCATGATCTCGGGTTCGAGGTGTGCAGCGACCGCGAAGGCGAGGCGCAGTGCCATCCCCGACGAGTACCGCTTCAGCGGGGTCTCGATGAACTGCTCGACCTCGGCGAACGCCACGATCTCGTCGAAGCGCCGGCGGACCTCGCTGCGTGACATGCCCATGATCGCACCGCTGAGGTACACGTTCTCGCGTCCCGAGAGTTCGTGGTGGAACCCGGTGCCGACCTCCAGAAGCGCGCCGACCCGTCCCCGGGTGCGCGACCAGCCTTCGGTCGGTTCGGTGATGCGGCCGAGGACGCGCAGGAGCGTCGACTTGCCGGCGCCGTTGCCGCCCACGATTCCGAGTGCCTCGCCCTCCTGGACGGTGAGGTCGATGTCGCGCAGCGCCCACATCTCGCTGGTGGATCGAGGACCGCGCCGTGCCAGCCCGGTGACCGCGTCACGCAGCGTGTCGTACGCGGCGCGGTCGGTTCCGAGCCTGTAGCGCTTCCCGACGCCGTGGGCTTCGATCGCGGCGGCCATCAGACGCGATCTGCGAATCGTCGTTCGACCCGTCCGAAGAACGCGATGCCACCGGCGACCAGCAGCAGGGTCGTGCCTGCCGACATGAGGAGGCGGGTGATGTCGGGTGCGACGCCGAGGAGCGCCCACCGGGTGACGTCGAGTAGTCCAACAATGGGGTTGAGCGCCACCAGGGTTTGGAACGCGCCGTCGAGCACCCCGAGCGGGTACACGACGGGACTCGCGAAGAACAGCAACTGCAACCCGAACGCGAGCGCGTACGCGACGTCCCGGTACAGCACGTTGAGCGCGGACAACCAGAGCGCGAACGCCAACGCGACGAGCACGAACGCGGGGACGACCAGGAGTGCGAGCGGGGCGGTCGGCTGGAGTGGAACGCCTGCGATGAGCGCGACGATCTGGGCGATGACGAGCGCGACGACGAGGTCGATCAGGACACCGAGGACCGCGCCGAGCGGCGCCAGCAGGCGCGGGAAGTAGACCTTCGTGACGAGTTCGGGTGAATCGACGAGGCTGCTCGTGGCGCGCCCGACGGCAGACGAGAACGGCATCCACACCGCCAGTCCGCACAGCACGAACGCGGCGTACGGGACGCCCTCGCTGGGGACGCCGACGCCTTCGCCGAGCACGAGGGTGAAGACCACCATGGCGATGAGCGGCTGGATGACGACCCACAGCACGCCGAGCAGCGTCTGGCGGTAGCGGATGCGGATGTCGCGCTCGGCAAGGATGATGCCGACGTCGCGGTGCAACCACAGGTCCCGCACGTCCAAGCGCAGGTACCACCCGGTGCGCGGACGGTTCTCGACCCAGCGGCGGGCGGACTCGGGCGCCGGTCCCGGTCCGTCGGTCGGCGCGAGCGGCATGGTGGGGAATCTAGACCAGGGGTTGGCTGTCACTGCGGAGAGAGGCGCGTACCCCCGCCCGGGCCGGGAAGCAAACGCCCGGCCAGGTCACGGCAAGCCTCCCGATCTGGCACGCGCTCCGTGCGTTGTGCGGCGACGTCGACCAGCATGACGTCGTCGTATGTCGCACCATGCGCTGGGCCGAATCCGAGGTGCGAGTTCGTCTCGAGATGCATGCCACGGGCACCGCAGACAAGGCGGGCCTGCGCCGGAATGGGGTGGCCGGTCACCTCTGACGTGCCGTACAGGAGCTGGGTGGCGCCCCAGAGGTCCCACGGCCGCCCGAAGGCGGTCACCTCGGGAGCCACCTCGACGCGATGCCCAGTCGTGAGGAACACCGTGCCGCGAGCGGGGTTGGGGACCGTGGCCTTGAGGGCCGCCAACACGAGCTGCTGCTCCTGACCTGCAGCGGCGTACGTCGCCCCGTCCTCACGAACGGTGAGCGCGGACCCCGTGACGAGGACCGCGACAGCGGCCGCCGTGATCAGGCCACCCCGGCGCTGCGCCGACGACGGGGCGAACCGCAGTGCAGCGAGCGTCGCCAACGCGACGATCGAGACTGCGAGGGCACTGAGGGCGAGCCCCGAGAGGAGATTGATGCGGTTCTCGAAGCCGGGCCCGGTGATCGAGGGTCCACCGCCCGCCGTCACGGCCAGCGCGGCGACCAGGACCCCCGTCGCCCCTGCGGCGACGACGAGCCACGTGCGGATCCGTGTGCGGTCCTCGCTGCCGGGTGCCGGTCGTCGCCACACCGCGGCGGCCGCGATCAGGAGGAGGGGGATGACGGCCGCGACGCTCGGCAGGCCGAACGGGGTCAAGGTCCATGCCAGGATGCGGGGGACCCCGACGACGTACCGCATCGCGTCGAGCAGACGGTCCTCAAGGGTGCCGACGTACCGCACCTCGCGCGTGGCCAGTCCGCTGAGCACGATCGCGGTGCCGACGACGGCGACGTCGACCGCCCAACGCGAGAGCGCAGCTCGGCGGTCGGCGACCAGCAGGTACAGCGGGCCCAGCGCGATGATCAGGACCCCAGCCACTTCGTACGTCGCGATGCTCGCCAGGAACAGCAGCACTCCCGCGCCGTGCCACGCCACCGCCGAACGACCGGTACGGCGCCACGCGGCGATCGTGGCCAGCACTCCGAGGAGGAAACAGATGAGTGCCACGTGGTTGAGAGCGGCGCCGGCCCAGAGCTTGGTCGCGTCAGATGCGGGGAAGACGAGAGACATGGCGCTGATGCCCAGGGCCACCCACCTGGATACCCCCATGGCGCGCAGGACGACGAACAGGATCGTGACGGTGAACCAGGCCAGGGTGAGACCGAACGCGATCTGCGCCGGCGCGTCGATGCCGAACAGTGCCGAGGGCAATGGCAGCAGCGCGGCGAGGAGTGGCCGACCGCCAAGCTTCGACCACTGCAGCTCGAACGCCGATCCGTATCGCGGAGGATCGGCGAAGACGTACTCGGCGGCATTGGACCAGTCGTCGCTCACGAGTGGTCCATCGACGACGTGTGACGAGTAGACGGCGGCCGTCAGAAGAAGCAAGGCGCCCGCGGTGGTCACGATCTCCCGCCAGCCCGGCCACTCGGGGAGTGCATACCGCGGAAGATCCACGGCGCGAACCCTAGCGGCCCTATTCTGATCCCCGCTCATGCCCGACCAGTCGCACATCCGCAACTTCTCCATCATCGCCCACATCGATCACGGCAAGTCCACGCTCGCCGATCGCATCCTCGAGATGACGAAGACGGTCGATCAGCGAGAGATGCGCGAGCAGCTCCTGGACTCGATGGATCTCGAGCGCGAGCGCGGCATCACGATCAAGTCGCAGGCCGTCCGCGTCTACTACACGGCGAAGGACGGGGAGACCTACCAGCTGCACCTCATCGACACGCCCGGCCACGTGGACTTCACATACGAGGTGTCGCGCAGCCTGGCTGCGTGCGAGGGCGCGCTGCTGGTCGTCGACGCGTCCCAGGGCGTCGAGGCGCAGACGGTGGCGAACACGTACCTGGCCGTCGACGCGGGCCTGGAGCTCATCCCGGTGCTGAACAAGCTCGACCTGCCGGGCGCCGAGCCCGAGCGTGTCGCGGGTGAGGTCTCCGAGCTGCTCGGCGAGGACCCGGATTCCATCCTGAAGATCAGCGGCAAGACGGGCGCCGGCGTCGACGAGGTGCTCGAGCAGCTCATCGCCCAGGTCCCGCCGCCCGCGGGCGACCCGGACGCGCCGCCGCGGGCGATGATCTTCGACAGCGAGTTCGACCAGTACCGGGGCGTCGTCGCGTACATCCGCGTGGTGGACGGCACCTTCAAGAAGGGCGACGCGATCCGCGCGATGCAGGCCGGCACCGAGGCCGACATCGACGACATCGGGTTCTTCACGCCCGCGATGACCCCGGTCAAGGAGCTGCGCGTCGGCGAGGTCGGCTACCTCATCACGGGCATCAAGGACGTCACGCTGCTGCGCGTCGGCGACACGCTGACCCTCAAGCACCACGGCGCGACCGAACCGCTGCCCGGCTACAAGGACGTCAAGCCGATGGTCTTCTGCGGCATCTTCCCGGTGGAGGGCGCCGACTACCCGGACCTGCGCGACGCGCTCGAGAAGCTCACGCTCAACGACGCGGCGCTCGCGTGGGAGCCCGAGACCTCCGACGCGCTGGGCTTCGGGTTCCGCTGCGGCTTCCTCGGCCTGCTGCACATGGACATCGTCCGCGAGCGGCTGGAGCGCGAGTACGACCTCAACCTGCTCGCGACGCTGCCGAGCGTGTCGTTCGAGGTCACGCTGACGAACGGGGAGGAGCTCGTCGTCCACGCGCCGTCGCATATGCCCGAGCCCGGCGTGATCAGCGAGATCCGCGAGCCGATGATCAAGGCGAGCATCCTCACGCCGAAGGAGTACGTCGGCACGATCATGGAGCTCTGCCAGAGCAAGCGCGGCACGAGCACCGGCATGAGCTACCTGTCGGAGAACCGCGTGCAGCTCCAGTACGACCTGCCGCTCGCCGAGATCGTCCTGGACTTCTTCGACCAGCTGAAGTCGCGCACCCGCGGCTACGCCTCGCTGGACTACGAGATCAGCGGCGTGCAGCCGAGCAACCTCGTCAAGCTCGACGTCCTGCTCGCCGGGGACAGCGTCGACGCGCTGTCGATGATCGTCCACAAGGACAAGGCGTACGAGATCGGCCGTCAGCTCACCGAGAAGCTGCGCGAGAAGATTCCCCGCCAGCAGTACGACGTGCCGATCCAGGCGGCGATCGGGTCGCACATCGTGGCGCGCGAGACGGTGAAGGCCTTCCGCAAGGACGTGACGGCGAAGTGCTACGGCGGCGACATCAGCCGCAAGCGCAAGCTGCTCGAGAAGCAGAAGGAAGGCAAGAAGCGCATGAAGCAGGTCGGTCGCGTCGAGGTCCCGCAGGAGGCGTTCCTGGCGGTCCTCGAGGTCGGCGACTGAACGTTCACCGGGCGGCTACGACCCGTTGACATCCGCGGGCGGCGCCGGGTCTACGGTCGCCGCCATGCGTACCCCCATCCTCCTGCTCGCGGCACTCGCCGCGCTGCTCGTTCCCGCCGTGGCGCAGGCCGCCACCTCGACCGTCGGCATCTTCGGCGACACGCCGTATGGCGCGACCCAGCTCGCGAACTTCCCCAAGGACATCGACGATCTCAACGCTGATCCGGACGTCGACTGGCTCGTTCACGTCGGCGACATCAAGAGCGGCTCGACACAGTGCACCGACGCGTACTTCGCGCAGATCCGCGCGCAGTTCGATCGGCTGGCCGATCCGCTCGTCTACACGCCCGGCGACAACGAGTGGACCGACTGCCACCGGACGAACAACGGCGCGTACGACCCGCTCGAGCGCCTGACCAAGCTCCGCGAGGTCTTCTTCGATCGGCAGAACCGCACGCTCGGCCGTGCGAAGCCGGTGCTCAGCCAGACGTGGCGGGGCCTGCCGGAGAACAAGCTGTGGTCCGCCAGCCGGGTCGTGCTGTCGTCGGTGCACGTCGTCGGCTCGAACGACAGCCTGGCGCCCTGGACGGGCCTCACGGCCCCGACCGCCGCGCAGCAGGCCGAGCACGACGCGCGCCTGCGCGGCAACCTCGAGTGGATCGCCGGCACGTTCGCGGCGGCGAAGCTGGCGAACGCCCGCGCGGTCGTCCTGACCATGCAGGCCGACATGTGGGACCCGTTCGCGGTGGCCGCCGGCCAGACCACGGCGTTCGTGCCGGTCGTCGAGGCGATCGCCCGTCAGGCGCGCTCGTTCAAGAAGCCGGTGCTGCTCGTCAACGGCGACTCGCACCTCTACGTCGAGGACCAGCCGCTCGCGACGCCGAGCACGGTCTACCCGACCGCCGCGGTCGCGCCGAACCTCACGCGCATCACGGTGCAGGGGTCGACGAACCTGCCGCGCGACTGGCTCAAGCTCGATCTCAACAGCAGCGGTCCCGCGCCGCTGGAGTGGTCGCGCGTGCCGTTCACGTCGCAGGGGTAGCTGCCCGTCAGGCGGACGGGTGCCAGCGCGAGATGACGCAGGCGAAGGCGTAGCGGCCGTCGTCGACGCCGATCGTCAGGCTGGCCTGCACCCGTCCGTCGAGCCCCGTGTGCAGGACCGTGAAGCCGGGTGCGCCGGCGACGCGGTCCACGCGCGGGATCGTGCCGCGGCCGACGTCGTCGGGGTCGATGGCGTCCTCCTCGATGACGAGGACCTCCACGCCGTCGAGGTAGGGCGTGATCGCGGGAAGCTTGTCGCCGACGGTGCGGACGTGGTCGTCTTCGAAGTCGCCGATGACGGAGTTCGGGATGTCGCCGATCTTCACCCCGTCGGCCCAGACCTGCACGGCGATGTCGTCGGCGCCCCAGCCGGACGTCTCCTTCTGGCAGGTCAGCGTGGTGTCGATCGATGGGCGGGCGAGCAGCAGGCTGAGCGGGGTCTCGAGCTCGATCGCGAACGCGACGGGCGTGCTCGTGCCGGTCTGTCGCTGCACGAGGACGACGAAGTGCTCGTTGTCGTCGGCCTCCCAGCTCAGCGGCAGCGGGTCGGCACTCGCCCCGGCCTGGTCGAGGAAGGTCGCCGGCGGGTTCTGGCCGTCCCAGCGGCCGACGGTCAGCAGCACGTCGTGGGTCTGATCGCGGACGGTGACGGTCAGCGGGATCGGTTGGGAGACGGCGACCCGGGGCGTCTGGACGAGGAACCACTTGCTCTCGGAGTCGTCCCAGTCCGCGTCCCCCGTGTCGTTGTTGAACGGCTGCGCGGGGAAGTGCTCGTCGATCCGCTGTCCGGGGGCGAGCACGATCGCGTCGTGGAAGCTGCGCCCGGTGTGGCGGTGCGTGTGCAGGTCGTATCCGCTCTCGCTGCGGCGGTCCTTCAGGAAGACCTTCAGGAAGAACGGCGCCACGAGCACGAACCGGGCGCCCAGCTCCGGGTCGACGATCTCGCGGTACGGCGGCTGTGGGGTGCTGAAGTCGTCGCCGAGGTAGATGTCGAAGTCCGTCCGGCCGCCGTTGAACGTCAGCCGGATGTCGTACGTGCCGGGGGTGTCGAACCGGTACCAGACGACGTTGCCGTCGAAGAGGCCTCTGCTGTCGGAGAAGTCCACGACGTCGGGGACGGAGAACGCGGTGCGCGGCGTGCAGTGCGAGCTCACCGCGTGGATGTCGGCCAGCAGCGGCTGGTGGTCGCTGAGGAACGGCATCGCGCCCTTCGGGTCGGCCAGGTCGCGCGCGACGCGCAGGTGCTGGACGGCCAGCCGCGATGACGCCGACGTGAAGAGGTAGTCCAGCCGCTGGCGGACCGGCGGGTAGACGACGTCGGCGGTGAAGCCGGGGTCGGTGCGCCCGGTGCTGCCGCCGGGGCACTGGTCGCGCCCCCAGCGGTCGACCATCTGCTCGAAGAGGGGACCGCCGGGCTCGCCGAACAGGCGGGTCCACTCGGGTGTCGCATCGGGGTCGGCAGGGTGCGCGTCGTCGGTCTCGTCGCCGTGGCCGACGATGTTCAGGTCGCCGCAGAAGAACACCTCCTGCGTGAACGGCGGCGTCTCGCCAATGCAGTGCTCGATGAAGTCGGCGACGTTCTGCATCTGCTTGCGGCGGTCGCCGGTGTTCTCGCCGACCGCTTCGGTGTCCGCCTGCGTGTGGCTGAGGAACACGTGGCGGAACCCGGCGCCCGGTGGTTTGAGCCGGGCGTACAGCACGCCCTTGGCGGCGAACTTGTCGTTGTCCGACGAGTCGGCGTACATGAGGAACCGCACCACGGGGATCTGCAGCGGGAACGTCCCGGGGCCGCCGAGCAGGTCGAAGACCTCCGGCGGGGTGGGGACGGTGGCGAACGGGAACCGGCTGGCGAGGAACAGCCCGCTGTCCTCGAACTTCAGCAGCGCGATGCCCGCGAGGTCCTCGACCGGGCCGAACGTCAGCTCCCAGATCCTCTCCATGACGTCGTCGGTCAGGCCGGGTGAGCGGATCCGGGTGTGGAACGTGTCGGCCTTCGTGACCTGGAAGCGGAACTCGGGCGCGAGCTCGTTGCTGAGCACCGCCCGTGACGGCTCGTCGAAGATCTCGTTCAGGCAGACGACGTCGATCTGCTCCGGGTTGCGGCGGATCGCGCGGGCGATGAGCTTCGCGCGGGTGGGCGCCGTGTAGACGGGCGGGATGGACGGCGGGAAGCCCATCTCCATGAGGGCCGATCGCATCTGCGTGTTGTAGGTGAGGATGCGCATGGAGTCGCTCACGATCCGATCCCTCCGATCGAGTCGAACAGCGGCTGCGGCTGGTCCGGCGGGCTGCCGCGCAGCGTCGCGGTGATCGTCCAGCCCGGTCCGACGCGCTCGAGCAGGCGCAGCTCGTTGGCCTGGATGTCGGCCACCACGAGCGCGCCGCCCGCGGACGTCACGAACGTCGGTGCGATCCATGTCGCCGGGTCGAGGTCGACGACCTCCGTGCTGCCGGCGCCGTCGGTCAGCACGAGCCGGCGCCCGCCCACGTCGACGATCGCGACGCCCTCGTCGTACGCGCAGATGCCGTACGGGATCGTCCCGGCGGGCAGCGGCACCTGCGCCCAGCCGGTGCCGTCGAGGTCGTCGATCGTCGTCACCCGGCGAGCGCCGGGGTCGCTGATCCAGATGCGGCCGTCGGCGTCGACGGCGATGCCGCGCGGGTCGGCGAACGTCCCTGCCCCGGTTGCGCCGGCCTGCCCGTAGGCGACCCAGTTCGCGCCGTCGATGTCGTCGACGCGGACGATGCGGCGGTTGCCGGCGTCCACGACGAGCAGCCGCCCGGAGGCGTCGAAGGCCGTCGCGGCCGGGCGGGTGAACTCGCCGTCACCCGCGCCCTGGGCGCCGAGCCGCACCCAGGCCCCGCCGGGTTCGGCGAGCGCCACGCGGTGATGGTTGATCTCGGCCGCGAGGGCGTCGCCGGTGGAGCGCAGCGACGGACCGACCGCGCCGTGGAGGGGACCTCCGCCGACGGGCGACAGCGTGGATGGGTCGAGGTCGTCGAGCTCGAATCCGTTCCCACCGACGAACTCCGTGAGCAGGAGTCTCGTCACCGGGGCACATCATGTCAGCCGTCGGCGGTGGCCTTGACCACGTCGACGATCGCGTCGGGGTCGTCCCACATCGGGACATGCCCGCACCCGGCGAGTTCGGTCTCCCGCTCCACCGCGAACGGGAGCTGTCGCGGCGGCCGCACGAGCCGGTCCAGCTCACACCACGCCAGCGTGATCGGCACGTCGATCCCCTCGCGCGAGCGCAGCGGCTCGGCGGCCCGCATCGCCTTGTTCACCGCTACGAACCCGGGGCCGTCGGCGTACGCGCGGATGATGCGCTCCGCGTCGGCCGCGGGCACCCGGGACGGGTCACCGACCACGCCCGTGAGCGCGCGGTGGCGCAGGCGGGCGGACCCGTGGATCGCTGGACGCAGCACCGGCCGCAGCGCCCGGCTGACGTGATGCGCGACGAACGGCTTCGGCGGGAGCGGCCTGCCCCAGAACCCGGCCGGTGCGATCCCGCAGACCGACAGCGCCCGGCCCAGGCGGGCCAGCTCCAGCCCGACCCACCCGCCGAGCGAGTTCCCGGCGACGTGGACCCGATCGAGGGCCAGCGCGTCGAGCAGCTCCGCCAGCGCGCCCGCCAGCCGCACCGGTGACGGCGGCGGGTCCTCCGGCAGCGCGGCGGAGCGGCCGAACCCGGGCAGGTCGACCGCGATGACGTCATGCGAGGAGGCGAGCGCGCCCAGCACGGGCGCCCAGATCCCGCGGTCGCCGCCCAGCCCGTGGACGAGCAGCAGCGGCGGGCCGTCGCCCTCGCGGTGGTGCGCGATCAGGCCGCCACCTCGAGCTCGCGTGCGAAGCGGCCCCGGCCGGCGGGCGCGATCGCGTGCGCCGGGGCGAGCGGCTCGTCGACGAATCGCGGCTTGGCCAGCAGCAGCTGCACGTCGCCGATCCGCCGCTCGGCGAAGCCGCCCTCGCAGTAGGCGAGGTACAGCGTCCACAGGCGCTGGAAGCGGTCGTCGTACCCGAGCGCGCGCAGCGCCTCGGGCTGGGCGTCGAAGCGGTCGCGCCAGTGCTGCAACGTCCGCACGTAGTGCTCGGTGATGTCCTCGAGCTGCACGGCGCGCATGTCGGTGCGCTCGGAGACGCACCGGGCGATGATCTCCTGCGACGGCAGACAGCCACCGGGGAAGATGAGCTGGTTGATGAAGCTCTTCGTGGCCTTCTCGGCCTCGTAGGCGCGATCGTCGATCGTGATCGCCTGCAGCAGCATGACGCCGTCGGGCTTCAGCCGCTGCGAGCAGACGTCGAAAAACGTGCCGAAGTCGCGCCAGCCGACGGCTTCGATCATCTCGATCGAGACGAGCTTGTCGAACTGACCCTCCAGCTCGCGGTAGTCGCGCAGCAGCACGGTGACGCGGTCCTCGAGGCCGGCTTCGCGCACGCGGGCGGTGGCGACGGCGTGCTGCTCCTGGCTGATCGTGGTCGTGGTGACCCGGCAGCCGTAGCGCTCGGCGGCGTACACCGCCATCGCGCCCCAGCCCGTCCCGATCTCCAGCAGGTGGTCGTCGGGGCGCAGCTGCAGCTTGCGGCAGATCCGGTCGAGCTTGGCCAGCGACGCCTCGTGCAGCGACGCCTGGGGGGTCTCGAACACGCCGGCGCTGTACATCAGCGTCTCGTCGAGGAACAGCTCGTACAGGTCGTTGCCGAGGTCGTAGTGCGCGGCGATCTGCTCGCGCGAGCGCTTGATCGTGTTGCGGCGCAGCGCGCCCGTCGCCCACTGGATCGGCCCGAGCGCCCACCGCAGCCGCAGCCGCAGGCGGTCGAAGCGCGGCATGTTGCGCGCGCCCAGGCGCACGAGCGCGACGGGGTCGGGAGACGTCCACGCCCCGTCGGTCCACGCGAGCGCCAGGCCGAGGCTGCCGCGCAGCAGCGCGCGGTAGACGGCCGGCGGGTCGACGAGCTCCATGCGGGCGTGCAGCCCGTCGTGGGCGGGCTCCCCGTAGGTCGTCTCGCGCCCGTCCTCGACGAGCGTGATCTGCCCGTGCCGCGTACGGCGCAGCAGGGCGTGGGCGAGGGATCGGCGCAGCCTGGCGTGCGTCATCGTGCTCCTGTCGCGGGATGGGGGAAGTAGGGGGCGCCCTTGAGCTTCAGGCGCAGCGCCTGCGTGTAGATGCGGGCAAGGGTGGTGACGGTCGCGGCGGGGTGACGGGCCAGCACCCGAGTGAGGCCCGGGTTGTCGAGCGGGCGGCGCTGCAGCGCCAGCGTCGCGTCGAAGGCCCGGCGGCCGTCCGATCCGTCGGAGTTGATCTCGACGTGCAGGCGCTCACCGGGCTCGCTGAGCCGCCACGTGTACGCGTGCTCCATCCCCATGAACGGGGAGACGTGGAAGGCCTTCTCGGCCTGCCCGCCGTCGGGGTCCAGGACGTAGCAGTGCGTCTCGCCCCACGGCGTGTTCGTCACTTCGGCGAGCACGACGTCGGCCGGGTCGCCGCAGTAGTAGAAGCGCACGGGATTGAACGCGTGCCCGAACGTGCGGGGCGTGGCGAGCATGCGCACGGGGCCCTCCGGGCGCGTGCCGGTCTGGCGCTCGACCTCGTCACGGACTGCGACGTCCAGCGGCGTCGACGGGTCGCCGAGGTGGTCCTCGCGGCGGAAGCGCCCGAGCGCCGGCCGGGAGGTCGACCACAGCGGGTGGCGATCCAGCACGTCGAGCTCTGCGAGGTCCAGCAGCAGCATGCAGACCGGGTAGGAGAACGAGTGATCGATCGGGTCGCGCCGGTGGTGGGCGACCCGCCCTTCGTAGATGGCCGAGTCCATCAGGCCGCCGCTCCGATCGGCGCGCGACCGGTGTGCCGCAGCGCGGTCAGCGCGCTCCACACGCCGTCCTCGTGAAAGCCCCAGCGCCAGTACGCGCCGCAGTAGTGCGTGCGGCGCACGCCGCTGATCTCGCCGTGGCGCGCCTGCGCGCGGCGGCCGTCGCCGGTGAAGACGGGGTGGGCGTAGTCGATGGTGCGGATGATCTTCGCCGGGTCGATGCGCTCGGTGAGGTTCAGCGTCACGCAGTAGTCCGTGGGCGTGTCGAGGCGCTGCAGGTGATTCATCGAGTACGTGACGGTGGTGCGGTCCTTCGGCTCGGCCAGCAGGTGGTAGTTCCACGCCTGTCGGGCAGCATGGCGCTTGGGCAGCAGCGATGCGTCGGTGTGCAGCACCGCTTCGTTGCGCTGGTAGGGGATGGCGCCGAGGATCTCGCGCTCGGCGTCGCTGGGGTCGGTCAGCATCGCGAGCGCCTGGTCGGAGTGGCAGGCGAGCACGACCTCGTCGAACCGCTCGCCGTCGACGAGCACATGGTCGTCGTGGCGGGAGACCGCGCGGACCGGCGTGTTCAGGCGGATGCGGTCCTCGCCGAGTCGTGCGACGAGCGCCTCGACGTAGGACTTCGACCCGCCCTGCACCGTCATCCACTGCGGCCGGTCGCGGAACGTCAGCATGCCGTGGTTGGCGAAGAACTCCGCGAGGAAGCGGACGGGGAACGTCCACATCTGCTCAGGGTCGGCCGACCAGACGGCGGACGCCTGCGGGACGATGAGGCGGTCGACGAACCAGTCGCTGTAGCCGCCCTCGTCGAGGAACTCGCGCAGCGACGGACCGGGCTCGCCGCTGGCCAGCAGGGCCGACAGGTTGCGGTTGAACCGCACGAGGTCGCCGATCATGCGGTGAAAGCGCGGGCGCACGAGGTTGCGCCCCTGGCAGAACACGCCGCGGGGGGGTGCCGGCGTACTCGAAGTCCTCGAAGTCGGCGGTCACCGAGAACCCCATGTGCGTGTCCTGGCGCGCGACGCCGAGCTCGTCGAGCAGGGCGTTGAAGTTCGGGTACGTGCGGTCGTTCAGCACGATGAAGCCCGTGTCGATGCGGAGGTGGCCGGCGATCGGATCGTCCACGTCGATCGTGTTCGTGTGCCCGCCCGCGTAGGAGCCGGCCTCGAAGACGGTGACGTCGTGGCGGCGGTGCAGCTCATGTGCGGCGGTGAGGCCGGAGATTCCGGCCCCGACGATGGCGATCTTCACTGGGGCGTCCTCGCGGAGTTGGCGCGTTCAGAGAGTCATTCGTACGAGCCCCCATTCTCGGTTCACCGGCGGTCGCGTTCTAGGATCCGGCACTGTGCCGATCCGGACCTCTCAGGCCGCGTGGGTGGCCGGACTCGTCGGCGTCGGCGTGCTGGCAGCGGTGCTGTACGGCCCCGGGTATCTGGGCTATGACGCCGCCTGGGGACTGGTCTGGGGGGCCGAGCTTGCCGACGGCGGCCTGCCGTCGTACGAGGCGGCGCTCGCTCCGACGCCGCACCCGCTGGTGAACGTCGCCGCGGCCGTGATCGCGGTCATGTCGGGAGATGGCGAGCCGGTGCTGGTGGCACTCTCGTTCGCCGCGTTCGCGGTGCTCGTCGGTGGTGCGTGGCAGCTCGGTGCCGAGCTCGCCGGCTCCTGGCGCGGCGGGCCGGGCGCCGCGGTCCTCGTCGGCTCGGTGCCCCTGCTGGCCCGCGAGGTCGCGTTCGCCTCTGTCGACATCCCGTTCCTGGCGCTTGTGGTGTGGGCGCTCGTGCTGCTCGTCCGGGCCGGTGGGCCGACACTCGGCCCGCTCTGGCTGCTGTCGGCCGCGGGGCTGCTGCGGCCCGAGGCGTGGGTGCTCGCGGGTGCCTTCGTCGCCTGGATGGCGGCGGACGGCCGGGCCGGCCGCACCGGCCTGCTGCGTGCCGCGGGACTCGCGCTCGCCGCCCCGGTGCTGTGGGCGCTGAGCGACCTGGTCATCACCGGCACGCCGCTGCATTCCCTGCAGGGCACCCGCGCGCTCGCCGACACGCTCGATCGGCCGCAGGGCTTCGGGTCCGCGCTCAGCGCGCTCGTGCCGCGGCTGGCGGCCACGGCGGGCATTGCGGTGGTCGCGGCCGGGGCGTGTGGCGCCGCGGCGTTGTGGCTGCGGGGCGTGCGCATGGTCCTTCCGGTGCTCGGCGCGGCGGTCGTCGCGCTCGTTACGTTTCTCGCCCTCGGGGCCGCGGGGCTGCCGGTGCTCGACCGCTACCTCCTGCTGCCCGCGGTGCTGCTCGCGTGTCTGGCCGGGGCGGGGGCCGGCCAGATCTCGCTGCGGCGGATGGAGACTGGGCGGCCCGCGCAGGGGCTGGCGATCGCTGCTGGTGTGCTCGCGGTCGTGGCGGTCATCTCCGCGGTGCAGCCGATCCGCGACGCACGCCGCTTCACGGCTGCGCGGGAACAGGTCCACCGCGAGCTGCGCGACGTCGCGGGGCGTGCGGCCATGCGGCGAGCGGTCGCGTCGTGTGACGCGCCCCTTCGAGTCCCGGATTTCCGGACGCGGCCGGTCGTCTTGCTGGATGTGCCCCTGGCCCCGGAGGACGTGGTCGTCGGCAACCTCGCGGACGGGGTGCCAGGCACGCTGCTGACCTACGCGGACGACCGCGCGGCGCTGATCTTCAACCTCGGCGCGCCGGGCGAGGTGCGCCGCCAGGCGGCGCCGGCGGGCGCGGTGCTGATCGGGGAGAACGCGTCCTGGCGCGCGTTCTCGGCCTGCTGACCGTCAGGGCGCCGAGGCGTCGGCGATCGCGGCTCGCAGTTGCGCGAGTTCCTGCTCGTAGCGGACCTGCAGCCGGCGGGCGAGTGCCTTGGTCTCCGCGTTCGTGGCCTGGGCTGCGCCGGCGTTCACGAGGGTGAGCGCACCCTCGTCGTGCTTGGCCAGCAGGGCGAGGAACGAGGTGTCGTACGGGCTCACGCCGCGCAGTGCGCCTGGCGTGATGTCCTCGGCGGCCTGCTCACGGCTGACGCCGAGGTCCGGCAGTTCTCCGCGGCCCTCGGGATCGCGCTGGGCGATCTCCCGGCGGCGCGGTTCGAGGTCACGCAGCATCTGCTCGCGCGTGCGGCGCACGCGGGCGGCGAGGCGGCGGATGTCCGCCGCGTCGGCGTCGCGTGCCGCGGAGGACGCCAGCTCCTGCGCGACCGTCTGGTGCTGGTGCAGGCGGACGATCAGGGCGTCGTCGGCGGTCGGCGCGGGCTGGCTGGGCGGGGCGTCATCGTCGCCGCCACACCCGGCGCCCGTGAGGACGACCATGCAGGCGGCGGCGGTCGCGGCTGCGCGCCGCGACGGTCGCCACCTCGAAGGGCCCGCCATCATCGGCGCAGTGTGACGCGCTGCGTCCTCGTCGTGCGGTTCTGGGCGTTGTCCGTGACGACGAACGTCAGGGTCAGCGTGACGCTGCGGAGCCGCTTCAGCGCCCGGACGGCCTTGGGATCGAGCTTGATCGCGACGGTCACCGGGTCGCCGGGTCGCAGGGTCCGCGACAGCCGTCCCACCGTGGTGCTCTTCAGCTTTGCCTGCTTTCGCACGGCGCTCGTGACGGTCGCGGTCGCCGTCAACCTGCACGGCTCAGAGCACGTCAGCCGGAACGGCAGGCCGCGCCCGAGGCGGGAGAGCTTCAGGGCGCTCTTCGCCGGGGCCACCAGGGTGAGCTTGGGCTTGACGGTGTCGCCGGATGCGCCGCCGCTGCCGCCCGTGCCGCCGCTGCCGCCTGCACCTCCGGAACCGCCGGCGCTCCCGCCACCGCCACCGGAGGGTTCCCCGCCGGTGGTGGGCGGCGGGGGGCGGCGGGCCGACGGGGACGACCGACACCGGGTGGTAGACGATGCCGATATCGCCGTCGTCGTCGCGGACCTTGTGGCCGACGAGGTGGACGCCGAGTTCGGAGAACGTGACGGTCGTGTTCGTGCCGCCCGCGTCGTCGAAGGCGCCGTCGTCGTCGAGGTCCCACAGCCGTTCGACGATCGCCCCGTCGTCATCGGACGCGGCGGACGTCAGCGTCACCGGCTGACCGGGGTTGACGGTCGTGGGGGACACGCTGAACGCGGCCGACGGTGCTTGGGAGCCCACGCGGAACGTCGTCCGGTGGAACGCGGTCTCGCCGTCGTCGTCGGTCATCCGGACGCCGACGGTGTGCTCCTCGTTGATGGTCGGGAAGGTGACAGACGCCGAATCACGACAACTCCAGGTGGTCTCGGTGTGCCGGTCGTCGTAGGCGCCGTCGCCGTCGAGATCCCAGTCCAGGACGCATGTCCCGCCGTAGTTCCAGTCGACGTCGACGGTGTCGTCATCGAGGTCGATGCCCGAGGCGGAGAACCACGTCGGCCGTCCCGCCACCACGGTCTGGTAGCTGGAGATGAACACCTCGGGCCCGAGGTTCGCGCCCGTGACGTTGAGCGTGCGGGTCACCGTCCGCGTGCGGCCGGCGCCGTCGACGGCTCTGGCGCTCACCGTCTTCGGTCCGGCGGTCGGGAACGTCCACAGGGAGGTGTACGAGAACGGTGGACCGGCCGTCGGCACGTCGTCGAACTGCCCGTCGCCGTCGAGGTCGAACGTGATGGTGGCCGACGAGCCGTCCTGCGTGTACGCGGACGCGTAGATCCTCGCGGGCTGTCCGGCCCGGATGAGGTTCGGCGTGGAGAAGCTCAGCGATGGCGGGTCGATGTCAGACGCGGGGTAGCTCGCGATGGTCAGCAGGGCGGTGTCGGTTGCGCCCGCGGGGTCGGTGGCGCGGACCCGCACGCGATGCGTGCCAACCGTCGTGAACGTGGGGGGAGACGTTGGACCCGGTCGCGTCGTCGAACGCGCCGTCCTCGTCCAGGTCCCACGCGTAGGTGATCGCGCCGCCCTCCGGGTCGCCGGCGGAGGCCCAGACCGACGAGGCCGACCCGACCGGGACGCGCTGGCTGCCGCTCAGCGACACCGTGGGGGCGCGGTTCGGCGGCGGCGTGGTGACCCGGACGTTCATGGTGTCGGTGCCCGTGGCGCCCCCGCTGTCGGTGACCTTGACCCGGACCCGGAAGGTCCCGAGCGTGCTGAATGTCTTCGTGGGGTACGCCGCGGTGGAGTCGTCGAAGGCGCCGTCGCCGTCGAGGTCCCACTCGGTGGAGGCGATCACGTCGTCCGTCGTGAAGTTGCTGGCGGCGAACTGGACGTTGGTGCCCTGGTCGACGCGGACGTCGCCGCCGCTGGTCTGGACCGGCCAGAACGTGCCGATCGTCGGCAGGGGCGGCCGGTTCACGCTGTGCACGCTGAGCGTCGTGGTCTGTTCAAGCGTCACGGGCGGTGTCGTGGACGTGGCCCTGACCGCGACGTCGTGATCGCCGGCGGTCGCCGGGGTGACCTCGGCCGACGAGCCTGTCGCGTCGTCGTAGGCGCCGTCCCCGTCGAGGTCCCACGCGAACGTCCAGCTGGTGTAGGTGGCCCAGTTGACCCACGCGCTGAGGCTGACGGGCGAACCGGTGCGGACGATCCGGGACGGCATCGCCGAAATCGCCAGCGATGGCGCCCAGTCCCCGAGTGCCGGGGAGATGATGAGCTGGGTCCGGGCGATCCGCACGTCCGTCCCAGCCGTCTGCCGCACGGCGACCTTGCGGGTCCCGGCGGCGAACTGCTTCGGCCCGACATACGTGCCCACCCCGTCGTCGAACGCGCCGTCGTCGTCGAGGTCCCACTCGAGGGTCGCGTTCGGAGCGCCCGCCATGGCGTTGAGATACGTGGTGGTTCCCTCGCGGATGTTCCCGGTGGAGTAGATCGTGGGCCCGTCGAACTTGTCGACCCCGACGTGGAAGGACTGGCGGCGCGTCACGGCGGCGCCCAGCTTGTCCGTCACGCGGACGCCCACGTGCACGGTGCCGCTGATCGTGCCCGGGATCAGCGCGGTCGAGGCGCCGGGCCCGACGAGATCGTCGAACACCCCGTCGTCGTCGAGGTCCCAGGCGTACTCGGCGATGCCGTCCGAGTCGTAGGAGGACACGCTAAACATCCGCGAACTCCCCCACATCTGGCTGAGCCAGGCGGTCGGCGGGTCGTTGTCGGCGCTCACGCGCAGCTCGATGTCGGCCTCGGCCGTGGCGCCGCCGTCGTCGGTCGCGCGCACGCCGACGCGCTTGCGGCCGGTCGTGGTGAAGGTCACCGTGGTGGACCTCGCCCCGCTGGCGGGCACGGTCTCGTACGTGCCGTCGCCGTCCCGGTCGAACGCGACGGAGGCGATGGAGCCGTCGTTGTCGTAGGCGGACGTCCCGAGCGTGACGGGCTGGTCGACGCGGATCGGGCCGCCCGAGTTCGCCGCGTAGATCGTGACGATCGGGCGGCGGTTCGCGGTGTGGACGTCGACCTGGATCGCCGCGATCGCCGTGGCCCCGCTCGAGTCAGTGGCCCGCGCTCGGATGCGCTTGGCTCCTGCGGACGTGAACGATGTGGTGACCGGGCCGCCCTCGGGGTACGGAGTCTCGAACGAGCCGTTGTCGTCGAGATCGAGCGCCACGGCGGTGATCTGCCCGTCGAGGTCGGTCGCGGTCACCCGCAGGTCGATCTGCTGGCCGACACGCGGGGCCGACTGGGACGCGGTGATGGAGACCTTCGGCACGAGGTTGCCGGCGTGCACGTTGATCGACCGGGTGGCGAAGCCGATGCGGCCGTCCGGGTCGGTGACCTTCACCCGGACGGTCTTCTTGCCGGCGGGGTACGAGACGGTCTCGGGATCGTCGAACGCGCCGTCGTTGTCCGTGTCCCACTCGGCGACGCTCCCCTCGCGGACGTTCTCCGCCGAGAGGGTGATGACCTGGCCCGCGCCGGGGTGGGGCGGGTCGATCGAGATCCACGGACGCGGCCGCTCCGCGAAGCACGGTGAGAGGTAGCCGTAGCCCGAATACCCCGTGTACTTGGAGTTGCAGCCGCCGCCGTAGCCGCCGTACCCGCCGTAGCCCGTGGTGTGGGAGGCGACGGCGGCGGGTGCCGGCCCCGCGAGGATCGCGAGCAGCACGAGGGCGGGACGGAGCCCGGGCAGGGGGATGGATAGCATCGACGTCTCTTCGGGGTCCGGGGTCCGGTCGGACGCAAGACTAGTCAGCGTGCCTCGATAGCGTCAACTGGCGTTTACCGATTGTGCGCATCCTCTTCGTCTGCCTCGGCAACATCTGCCGCTCCCCGACCGCCGAGGGCGTCATGCGCCACCTCGTCGAAGAGGCGGGGATCGCCGACCGGTTCGTCCTCGACAGCGCCGGCACGGGCGGCTGGCATGTGGGTGACCCGCCGGACCCGCGCTCCCGCGAGGCCGCGCGCCGGCGCGGGATCGTGGTGGCCGGCGCCGCGCGTCAGGTGGCGGTCACCGACTTCCACGACTTCGACCTCATCCTCGCGATGGACCGCGCGAACCTGCGCGACCTGCGGGCGGCGGCGCCGGCCGACGCGACCGCCGAGATCCGGCTGCTGCGCGAGTACGACGAGAACAGCGTCGGCGGGGGCGACCTCGACGTCCCGGACCCGTACTACGGGGGCGAAGACGGCTTCGACGACGTGCTCGACCTCGTGGACGTCGCGTGCCGCGGCGTCCTGCGCGCGATAGACGAGACGCCCGCCGACTCGTAGTTGTACGCGCGCGTACATCAGGAGTAGGGTCGCGGCCATGAGGGTCATGTCTCGCTCGCTGATCGCGGCGCTGCTGCTCTGCCTGCTGCCCGCCGTCACGTCGGCGGCCTGGAACGGCGAGCGTGCGCCGGACGACCCGCGGTACGACATCGCAGAAGAGCAGCCGAACGCCCTCACGTTCACCGACGAGCAGTGGTGGCTCTACTCGTTCATCCCGAAGACCGCGCCGTTCGCGCGTGACCCGGAGGGCGCGTCGGGCATCTCGGCCGACAAGGCGTGGAAGACCTTTGGCGCCGGCCGGCCCGACGTGAAGGTCGCCTACCTCGAGGGCGGCGTGAACTGGCGGACCGAGGAGGCGCGCAAGGAACTCGCGCCCAGGGCGTACCTCAACGTCGGCGAGCTGCCGAAGCCCGAGGGCGAGAGCGCCTATGACGCCAACGGCGACGGGCAGGTCAACGTCGCCGACTACGCGGGCGACTCGCGGATCGCGACGCCGTATCTGCACGGTGAGATCACGCCCGAAGATCTCATCGTCGCGTTCTCGGACGGGACCGACGACGACGCCAACGGCTACGTCGACGACATCTCCGGCTGGAACTTCAACCGCAACACGAACGACCCGCAGACCGAGTCGAGCACGTACAGCCACGCCAACGGCCAGATGACCCAGCTCGTCGGTGAGGCCGACAACGGCTATGACGGCGTGGGCGTGTGCCCGAAGTGCACGGTCGTCCCGGTGAAGACCTCCGACGAGGCGCTGGTCCGCGATGACCGCCTGGCGCGCGCGATCTTCTTCGCCGTCGATGCGGGCGCCTCGGTCATCACCACGGAGGTCGCCGAACTCGGGTACTCCGACCTGGTCCGCACCGCGCTGCAGTACGCGTGGGACCACGGCGTCGTGGTGGTCATGGCGTCGAACGACTTCAACTCCGCCGACCATCAGGCGGGCTCGTTCTGGCCGCGCGTGTGGCCGGGCAACGGCCTGGTCCCCGACTGGGCGGGGCAGTTCACCAACCGCTCGCTGAACCTGCTGACGCGCAGCTTCCGCAACCGGTCGAACTACACGAGCTTCGGCACCCATGCCCTGTTCAGCGCGCCTGGCGGCGGCGGCACGACGTCAGAGGTCACACCGGTCCACGCAGGCGTCGCGGCGCTCGTCGCGTCCGCGGGGCTCGACGCCGTCGACGACGGCACCCTGGGCGCGCCGCTCGACGCGGGCGAGATCAAGGAGATCGTGCGCGCGACCGCGTCGAACATCGACCAGACCCAGGCGATCAACTACGCCGGCAAGAAGGGCGCGACGTTCAACCTGCAGTACGGCTACGGCCGCCCGAACGTGTTCAAGGCGATGCAGGCCGTGCACGACGGCAAGGTCCCGCCGGTCCCCGACATCCTCGGCCCCGACTGGTACCAGCGGTTCGACCCCACGCGCGACGACGTCGTGCCCGTGCAGGCCGACATCGCGATGCGGCGCGCCGACCGGATCGATTGGGAGGTCCAGTATGCGGTCGGGCCCGAGCCGACGGAGGCGGAGTTCGCCACGATCGGGAGCGGCTCGGCGACCGAGCGGGTGCGCGGCACGCTCGCCGAGCTCGACCTCGACCGCATCCCGGAGGCCGTGTGGCGCCGGGCGCTGACGACGTCGAGCGGCGACCTGCGGACCACCGAGCAGTACACCGTCACGCTGCGGGTCCGCGCGACCGACGAGGACGGCAACCTCGGCGAGGACCGCCGCGCGATCGCCGTGCACCACGACCCCGACCTGCGCGACGGTTACCCCAAGCGGGTCGGCCTGGGCAGCGACGGGCAGCCGACGTTCGCCGATCTCGACGAGGACGGCAGGCAGGAGCTCGTCAGCGGCGACGCGAACGGGCTGATCCACGCCCGCCGCGCGGACGGCAGCGAGCTGCCCGGCTTCCCGGCACAGACGCTGCCGATGGATCTGGGCCTCGGCGACACGCCCGCCGGGAAGGCCGGCGCCGTGCCGGCCGTCCGTCACCCCGTGCTCGCTCCGCCGGCGATCGGGGATCTCGAAGGGGACGGCGACCTGGAGCTGGTCTTCAGCTCGATGGCCGGCTACGTCTACGTGTTCGAGCACGACGGCAGCCTGCGCGACGGCTGGCCACGGCCCGTGGGCCTGCAGGCAGCCGGGCAGTCGGTGCCGCCGCCGGACCGTCCGTTCGGGCGCGATCCGAGCCACGGCGCGTTCGGCTCGCCGGTGCTCGTCGACCTGCCGGGCGGTTCGCAGCTCGACATCCTGCAGGCGGCCTGGGACGGCAAGCTCTACGGCTTCGACGCCGCCGGCGCGAACGTCCCCGGGTGGCCTGTCGACGCGAAGATCCCGGCCGCCGCCGAGGCGCAGCCGCCGCTGCAGCACGTCACCGATCGCAAGCTCGTCGCGTCGCCGACGATCGCGCAGCTCGACGGCAAGGGGCCGCCGGAGATCGTCATCAAGTCGCAGGAGTTCGGGCTGGGCGACCGGGAGACGCTGGGCTTCGGCTCGCGCTTCTACGTGATGGCGTTCTGGGCCGACGGCACCGCCCACCCCGGCGGGGCGCTCGTCCCCGGCTGGCCGGCGACGATCACCGGCACGCTGGCGTACTACGGGTCGGCCCAGGACTGGATCACCGAGGGCGGCGACAACGCCACCGCGATCGACACCGATCGGGACGGCCGCGACGAGATCATCCAGCCGACCGTGTTCAACCAGGCGACGAAGATCCGGACCGACGCGTCGGGCCGTCCCGTTCCCGGGACCGGCACGGGCACCGCGGCGCGAGAGTTCGCGGGACTGCTGAACACGAGCGCGGCGCGGATCCTGTCGCTCCCGGGCGTGCGGTCGGCGAACCCGGTGAAGGGCCTGACCTCGGTGGGATTCACCGTCTCCGGCTCCGCGTATCGCCACAAGGGCCGCGACCGCTACGTCAGCGGCGGCACCGAACTGCTGTCGCTCGGCTCGCTGTTGCTGCCCGGGCAGCGGATCTCGATGGACAACCAGATGCGGGTCATGAGCGCGGCGACGATGAAGACGTACCCCGAGTTCCCGCGGCGGATGATGGGCCTGCCGTTCATCACCGCGCCCGCGGTCGCCGACGTGACCGGCGACGGCGAGCCCGACGTGCTCGGCGCGACCGACACGTCGAACATCGGCGCGTGGCAGCCCAACGGCCAGGAGGCGCCGGGCTGGCCGAAGTTCACCGCGGGCTGGACGCTGCTCACGCCGGCGGTGGGCGACCTCGACGGTGACGGCAAGGTCGAGGTGGCGGCCACGACCCGCGAGGGCGAGCTGTTCGTGTGGAACACGCCGGGCCGCGTACAGGATGTCAAGGTGCCGACATGGCACAACGACATCCGGCGGACGGGCCGCGTGCCGTAGCGCTCGCGGCTGCGACGGGGAGCGCGGTCGCGGCGATGCGACCCGTCGCGGGCGGCGACCTGAACGACGCGTACGCCGTCGACCTCGAGGACGGTCGGCGGTTGTTCGTCAAGACCCGGGCGGGTGCACCGCCGCAGGAGTACGCGACCGAGGCGGCGGGGCTGCGGTGGCTCGCCGAGCCGGGCGCGCTGTGCGTGCCGGAGGTCGTGGCGGTGGGGGGAGTCGTTCCTGGCGCTGGAGTGGGTGGACGGCGGCGGGGCGCTCGACGAGGAGGCGTTCGGGCGAGGTCTCGCCGGGGTGCACGCGGCGGGCGCGCCGGGGTTCGGTGGTGTGGAGCCGATGCGTTTGGGCCCCGTGGTGCTGCCCAACGATCCGCTGCCGTCATGGCCGGCGTTCTACGCGGAGCGGCGGGTGCTGCCGCTGCTCGGCCCGGCGCGCGATCGCGGCGCGCTCGACGCAGCGGGCGCGGCGGCGGTGGAGGCGGTGTGCGCGCGGATGGCGTCGCTGGCCGGCCCGCCGGAGCCGCCCGCGCGGCTGCACGGCGACCTGTGGTCGGGCAACGTGCACGCCGACACCGAGGGACGGCCGTGGCTCATCGACCCGGCGGCATACGGCGGCCACCGTGAGATCGATCTGGCGATGCTCGCGCTCTTCGGCGGGGCGCGTCCGCGCGTCATCGCCGCGTACGAGGACGTCCGGCCCCTCGCCGACGGCTGGCGTGAGCGGGTCGAGCTGTGGCAGCTCTTCCCGCTGCTCGTCCACGCGGTCCTGTTCGGCGGCGGCTACGGGGCGAGCGCGATCCGGATCGCGCGGCGCTACGCGGGGGTGTGAGCATCCTCCTTCGCGTCACGAACCGCAATGCGCACACCCCCGGCGCAGCCGCGAGGACAGCTCTCGGGTTATGGTGAGCACGCGCGAGGCGACGGACCGTGACGCGCAGACTGTCCACGCCGGGTCAGGAGCTGCGATGTCGCTTGCACCGAGGTACCGCCGTCTTGCCGTGCTGCTCAGCATGGTCCTTGCCGTCGCACTCTCCGCGTCGAGCGCACAGGCCCAGGATCCGGTCGGGGAGGACACACCGCCGATCCTTCTGGGCGGGTCGCTGAGTCCCAGCGTTCTGGAATGGCAGGGCGATCAGGTGACGATCACCGTGGACGCGATCGACGACTTCGGGATCACGATGGCCTACGCCGACGTGACCAACAGCAACGGCTTCCGCGAGAGCGTGCAACTCATCCCCAGCGGGCCGACGTCGTACACCGGCCTCATCATGATCGCGCCGAACCCGACCGATCAGCCCCTGACCTACGGCGTCGAGGTCACCGTGACCGACGGCAACGGCGGGTTCGACACGCAGGTCATCGGCGAGATCCAGGTCGACGCGCAGCCGCAATTCGACGAGGCCCCGGCGGTCTCGGACCCGACGGTGTCGCCGCGCGCCCTGCCGAGCGCCAGCGGCCCGGTCACGATCGCAGCGACCGCGACCGACAATCGCAGCATCGCGTCAGTGTCCGCGACGGTGCGCCTGCCGGGTGGCGGCACCAGCGAGGTGCCGCTGGAGGCGATCAGCGCGTCGCGGTTCGAGGGCACGTACACACCGCCGGCGAACACCGGGACGACCGCGCAGCGCTACGCGATCGAGATCACCGCGAGCGACGACATCGGTCAGACCGCCTCTGTCGACGCGGGTGAGGTCGTGGTCGCAGCCCGGGCCGCGGTGGCCGGCCGCCTCGTGGTGCCGGCCTGGAAGGTGTTCGGTCCGACCGCGGTCGGGCGGGTGAGCACGCAGTCGGTCGTGCTCCGGCACGGCGGCCCGGCGACGAGCGCGCCGATCACCGGTGTCGTCGCTCAGCCGGGCGGCTCCGTTCTCGGTGGTCGGCGCCGACACCTCGGGCCTCCCGTTCACCCTCCTCCCGGGCGAGACGAAGACTGTGGCCGTGCAGTTCCGCCCGCGCACGGCGGGCCTGCACTCGCGCACGCTCGTCGTCCGGCGCACCGACGGGCAGCGCGGCGGCTCGGTGGTCCTCACCGGGTTCGCGACGCCCGGCCGGTGACACTGATCCGGCCACCCGCCACAATCCCCGCATGGACCTCGGGCTGACCGACAAGGCGTGCATCGTGACCGGCGCGAGCCGCGGCATCGGCCTGGCGACGACCGAGCTGCTGCGCGACGCCCGGCGCCCGCGTGCTGATGGTCGCGCGGGACCTCGAGGGCCTGCAGGCCGCGTGTGAGGCGTGCCCGGACACCGACTTCCTGGCGGCCGACGTCACGGACCCGGACGCCGCCGCGCTCATCGTCGCCACGTGCGAGGAGCAGCTCGGCGGCGTCGACGTCCTCGTCAACAACGCAGGGACCAGCTTCCCCAAGGCGCTGGACGAGCTCACCGACGCGGACTGGCGCGGCCAGTACGAGCTGCACGTCATGGCGTCCATGCGCCTCATGCGCGAGGCCGCGCCGCGCATGGCTGCCGGCGGCGGCGGGCGGATCGTCAACGTCGCGAGCTCGGCGGGCAAACGTCCCTCGCTGACGAATGCCGCCTACTCGGTCACGAAGGCCGCGCAGCTCTCGCTGTCCCGCACGTTCGCCGACGCCTACGCCAAGGACAACGTGCTCGTCAACGCGGTCACGCCCGGGCCGGTCAGCAGCGAGCTGTGGGTCGCCGACGGCGGCATGGCCGATCAGCTCGCCGCGCAGTCAGGCGGCGCGAAGACCCGCGAGGACGTCCTGGCCGAGAAGTCGAAGGGCGTGCCGCTCGGCCGCTTCGCCACGCCGGAGGAGATCGCGTCCGTCATCGTGTTCCTCGCGTCGGCGCGGGCCAGCAATGTGACCGGCGCGGCGTGGTCGGTCGACGGGGGGACGGTGCAGACGATCGTCTAGCGTCGGCGGGACGTCTTGCACGCCGACGTCTTGCCCTTGACCTTCTGCGCGGCCTTGCGCAGGCAGCCGAGGTTCACCGTGACCGTCGCCTGCGCCGGCGCGGGGTCGACGTTGCCCGCCCGGTCCACCGCGCGCACCTGCAGGCGCTTGAACCCACGGCCCGAGAGCTTCTGCAGCTGGCCGCTCTTGCACGTCTTCCACTTCTGACCGAGCTGGCGGCACTGGTAGGAGGCGACACCCGTCGCGTCGGTGCCCTTGAACCGCATCCGCACCTTCGCGCTCTTCGGCGCCTTGCTCGGCGGCTTCTTCGTGAGCTTGGTGTCCGGCGCGGTGAGGTCGAGGATCCAGCTGGCCTTCGCGGGCGTGGTGTCGGCCACGCCGCCGCTGTCGATCGCGCGGACGACGAGCTCGTGGCCGCCCTCGCGCGTGGTCTTCACGTTCACCGGGGACTTGCACGGCGACCAGGCCGCGCCGTCGAGGGAGCACTCGAACGTGGCGTCGCGTGAGGCGTTGAAGGTCACGGTCGGCGAGTCCTTGCGGCCGATGAACCGCGGCGCGCTGATGATCACGGTGTCGATGGCGCTGACGTCGAGCTGCGCGCCGCCGGGCAGGGCGCACCCGTCGCCGCGGCCGCCGGGCAGCGGCTTCTCGCCCGTGTACTCGGAGAACGCGTTCCAGACCGGCTTGGCGGAGCCGTCGATGCGCAGCAGCCCCGTGTGGTGGCCCCAGTAGTCGGCCTCGCCCATCGTGGCGGAGGAGATGTCGTTCAGGCTGAACCAGTACGCGCGGTCCAGGTTCCAGCGCGAGCGGCAGCCCAGCAGGGTGTCGTAGCTCTGCTGGAAGTACGCGGCCTGCGTGCCTTCGTCGACGGTGAACGGGTGGGCGGGGCCGCCGCTGCTCCAGCCCATCTCGGTGATCCAGATGCGGCGGTTGCCGTCGCCGTTCTGCGCCGCGATGCGCCGGGCCGTGTCGAGGATCCGCACGACGCCCGCGGGGCTCTCGGCGTATCCGTGCACGGCGAGGACGTCGAAGCTCTCCTTGAAGCCGGGCTGGGCGTAGAGCTGGCTGAGGAACGTCGGGAGCGTCGCGCCGGAGGAGATCGCGGGGTACTCGGTCAGACCCGAGGTGACGACGGTCGCGGTCGGGTCGACGCTCTTGATGGTCTGCGCGATGGCGGTGAGGAACGCGGCGTACCCGGCGGCCGTCGGGTTCGGCCAGTCCTGTCCGGCGTTGACCTCGTTCCAGACCTGCCAGCTGACCTGGCGGTACGGGAGGTTGGGGTTCGCCGCCCAGAACGCGCCGCCGCGGCCGTAGCGCTGCACGGCGGCCGCGACGAACGTGCGGTAGGCGGAGAGCTGCGGCTCCTGCGCGGGCGCCACGCGGGTGGCGCCGCACGCCCACTGGGCGCAGCCGTTCAGCGCGAGGAGGATGTCGTAGCCGTTGGTGGCGCCGTCGCGCACGAGCTGGTCGACGTAGTGCCAGTTGCGGTTGCCCTGCGTGTACTCGATCCAGTTCCAGACCAGGCCGGCGCGCCAGGTGCGCAGGCCCACCTGGCCCATGGTCTGCGCCTGGGCGGTGGACGGTGTGGACCAGTTGCCGAGCCCGGCGAAGGCGGCGGGCGGCGTCGCCGCCGACGCGGTGCTCGGAAGCGCCAGCATCGCGATCACGAGCGCGAGCAGGGTGAGAAGGCGGGCGGCTGGGGTCGTCCTGACATGCCGCTGGTCATCCATGACCGGCATAGAGAGCCCATCGACCGTGCGTTGACCGGAGCGTCAATAGCTGCGGGTCCCCTGGACCAGTGTCCGAGAGGACTGTCATCCCCGGGCGTTCCCGGGCGTACATGACATCGATGTCGTTCGTCCGTCGCGCCTTCGTGGCGCTCCTCACGCTGGCCGCGGCATCCTGCGGCGCGGCGGCCCCTGCCCACGCGATGCCGGGGCCGGACTTCTTCGGGCTCAACGCGCAGCCGATGGTCAAGCTCGGCTTCATCCCGCCTGAGCGCTGGGGGCCGTATCTCGACGCGATGGCGCAGGGCGGCATCCGGGTGGCGCGGGTGGACGCCGCGTGGGCGTTTGCCGAGCCGTCCGCTCCGGCGGCAGACGGCACCCGCACCTATCGCTGGGATCGCCCCGACGTGCCGCGGGCGTCCTTGGATCTTCTGGCGCGCGAGCTGGCCGCGCGCGGGATCCGCATGCTGCCCGTGCTCGCCACGCCGCCGGGCTGGGCCGCCGGCTCGGGGACACGCCTGGCGCCGGACTTCTACGACGACTTCGCGGCGTTCGCCGGGGCGTTCGCGGCGCGCTACGGCTCGCGCGGCGCGTTCTGGGCGGAGAACCCGGGCCTGCCGGTCGTGCCGCCGAGCGACTACGAGATCTGGACGGAGGCGAACTCGGCGAACATGTGGACGGGCCGCTCCGATCCGGCGGCGTACATGGCGGCGCTGCCGGGGATCGCCACGGCGGTCAAGGCGGCCGACCCGTCCGGGCGCGTGCTGGCCAGTGTCGGCTGGCAGGGCTTCGAGGGCTTCGTCCGCGACATCTACGCGCGCGGCGCGAAGGGTGTGATCGACGGCATCGGCTTCCACCCGTACGCGCCTCACGCGCCGGCGATCCTCGAGCTCACGGTGCGGCTGCGCCGCCTGCTCGTGGCGCTCGGTGATCCCGGATTGCCGATCGAACTGACGGAGACCGGCCAGCCCGTCGCGCCGACCGGTCCGGGCGGCACGCGCGCCGGCTCGGGACTGGTCAGCGATGCCGCGCGCGCGGCCACGCAGTCGCTCACCGGGGACGCGCTGGCGCGCAGCGACTGCAACGTCGGCACGTTCCAGGTCTACACGCTGGTGGCGAGCGAATCGCGGCTCGAACCGGGCGCCGAGGGGTACATGGGCGTGCTGCGGCTCGCCGACGCCACCCCGAACGCCACGGGCGCCGCGCTCTTCGCCGCGGCCCAGCGGTGGCGTGCACGGCCGCGCTCCGGACTCGTGCTGTGCGCCGACGGCGCCACGCCGCCGGGGAGCCTGCTCGGCCTGGGCCTGACGCTCGAGCACCCGAAGCCGACGTGCGCAACCGGCGTCGTGACGTACGAGGGCAACCCGATCGAGGCCGCGAAGCTCGTGCTGCGCACCGCCGACGGCCGCGAGGTGAAGTTCGAGGTCGACGCCTTCGGCAAGGGGGAGGTGTGCATCCCGGACGGCCCGCCGATCTGGTCCTTCGACGTGCGCGCCGAGGTGGATGACGTCGCGGCGTCCCCGACCTACCGCTGCCCGGTGCTGGAGGGACCGTGTGTGGTCGTCGCCCAGGCGACCGACGTCACCCCCGACCCGCCGGGCGCCGGCTGCCGCTGGCAGCTCACCCCGAAGGTTCTGGGCGCGCGCGGCGCGCGGGCGAAGGTGCGCGCGGCGCTGAGCTGCTCGCCGAAGGCGTCGCGTGTGCCGTTCTCCATCTCCGTGCGGGGCAAGACGCTGCGCCGGGTCACGGTGCCCCAGGGCACGATGCGGACGTTTGCGCTGCCCCGCCGCCTGGGTAGGACCGACCGCGTGTCCGTGTCCCATCCGGCGAACCCCGAGACCGGGGTGCCTGCCCTCACCGCGACGGCTCGCACGACCGGCGGAGCGACCGGGGACGGGGCCGAGGGCTGCGAGTGGAAGGTCGAAACGCGCGTGGTGCGCCGCGCCGGAAAGCGGTCGCAGGTCCGCATTCGCGTGGCGTGCATCCCACCGGGGGCCCGGACGCTGACCTTCACCGCGTCCGTGCGCCGCAAGGGCGCGTCGCGCGCGTCCCGGGTCCGTGCGGTCACGCTCGACACGGGGCGCGAGCAGACCTTCTCCCTGCGTGCGAGGTTGCGGCGCGGTGATCGCGTCGAGCTGCTGCACGAGGCCGACACCCGCCGCGGAACGCCGCGCATCTTCACACGAGCCACGGTGTCTCTGGCGGCGACGCGCCGAACTGGGTGACTGCGGTCCGTTTTCGAAGCCGGTACCCGTGACAGCCGCCGGTCCATGCGGCAATCTCCCGGCCGTGACCCCGCTCCCCCCGGCGGCCACCGCCCGATCGAGGCCATGGATTCGGCGCGTGCTCGTCCTCACCCTGCTGGCACTGGTGCCGGGCCTGAGCCTCCCCGCGGTCGCACCCGCGTCCACGTCCCCGGACTACTACGGGCTGAACGTGCAGACCTTGTTCCGGCTCGACGCCGTGGCGCCCGAGCGCTGGGGGTCGTTCCTGGATCAGATGCGGGCGGGCGGGATGACGCGCGCCCGGATCGACGCACACTGGCAGTACGCCGAGCCGGGCGCGCCGAAGGGCGGGCAGCACACGTACACGTGGAGCCGCCCGTGGGATCCGCGATCGTCGATGGACCACCAGGCGCGGCTGCTGGCGAGCCGCGGAATCCGGATGGTGCCGGTGCTGTCGCATGCCCCGGACTGGACGGCGCGGCCCGGCACGCGGCTGCACCCCAGCCACTACGGCGATTTCGCCGCCTTCACCGCCGCGTTCGCCCGCCGGTATGGCCCAGGTGGTGACTTCTGGCGCGAGAACCCCGACGTCCCCGCGCTGCCCGTCCACGAGTACGAGCTGTGGACCGAGGCGAACTCCTCCATCTTCTGGACCGGGGGGCCGAACCCCGCGGAGTACGTGGCCGCGCTGCGACCCGTGCACGACGCGCTCCATCGCGTGGACCCGTCAGCGAAGCTGCTGGCGAGCCTCGGCTGGCAGGATTTCGCCGGGTTCACCCGCCGCATCTACGCGGCCGGCGCGCTCGGGCTGATCGACGGGGTCGGGTTCCACCCGTACGCCCCGCACGCCCCGGCGATCATCGAGCTCGTCCGCCGGATGCGCGAGACGCTGCGCTCCCTCGGGGACGGCGGCCTGCCGATCTGGCTCACGGAGACCGGCCAGCCGGTGACGTTCGGGCGCGGCGGCGGGCTCGCGGATTCGGGCCTGGTCAGTGACGGTGCGCGCGCGGCGACGCAGTCGCTGACGGGTGACGCGCTCGCGCGCAGCGACTGCGACGTCCGCGATTTCCAGGTGTACACGATCGTGGCGTCCGAGACGAACCGCGAGCCGATCGCCGAGGGGTTCATGGGCGTCATGCGGCTGGCCGACGCGCAGCCGAACGTGACGGGCGCGGCGCTCATGCGCGCGTCGCTGCGGTGGCGCGCGCGCCAGGACGGGGGGATCGTGATCTGCGGCACGGGCGAGACGCCGAAGTCGAGCCTGCTGCCGCTGGACCTCCAGATCGACCACATCAGCCCGACGTGCGTGAAGGGCCGCACGACGTACGACGGCAATCCGATCGAGGCGGCGCTGACGAACCTGTCGACGGCCGACGGACGGGTGGCGCCCGGCTACGTCAACGCGTTCGGCGAGAGCGTGGTGTGCATTCCGAACGGGCCGCCGGTCTGGGAGTTCGAGGTCATCTCCGAGATCAAGAACGTCGCGGCGTCGCAGCGCTACCGCTGCACGGTGCCGCGCGAGCAGGGAACGCCTCCGCCGGGGCTCTGCCGGGTCGTGGCCGAGCCGCTGCCGTTCGCGCCCGCGCCGGTTGCGGCGGCCGCAGCCACGAAGCGCGCCGCGACCTGCCGCTGGCAGGCCAGCGCGAAGGTCCTGGCGGCGCGCCCCAAGCGCGCCACCGTGAAGGCGGGCGTCGGCTGTCGCGTCACGCCCAAGCAGGCGAAGTTCACGTTGTCCGTCCAGAAGGGGAAGTCCTCCAAGCGGGTGCGGACCGTGACGCTGCGCCCGGGGGAGACCTCGATGCTGACGCTGCCGCGCAAGCTGCGCCGCGGCGAGCGGATCGTGCTGGCCAACCAGGCCGATCTCAAGCGCAGGATGCCGCGCCTGGTGGCGCGCACCGCGGCGATCGGCGGCGCGGATGCCGCCGGGACCGAGGGCTGTGACTGGAAGCTCGAGGCGCGGGTGCTCGGCGGCGCTCGGTCGAAGGCCAAGCGCACGAAGGTGCGGGCGCGGCTGACCTGCCCGCCGGTCCCTGCGCGGTCGCTGCGCTTCACCGTCGCCGTCCAGGCCAAGAAGGCCAAGAAGGCGAAGACGATCCGGTCGGTCACGCTGCGCGGCGGGCGCGTGGGGAACATCACGCTGAAGCGCCGCCTGAAGGTCGGCGACCGGGTGATCCTGTCGCGCACGGCCGACGCGGTGGTGGGCGTCCCGACGCTCACGGCGCACGCCACGACGTCGAAGCGCGTCCTGCGCGTGCGGTGATCAGCTGCGGTCGTCGCGCAGCAGCCGCCAGCTGATCGCCGCCGCGAGGCCGGCCACGATCGCGGCGACGAGCATCGCGCCGCGGAACCCGGAGACGAACGCTGTGGCGGCGGCCTCCTGGACGGCGTCGCGCGCGGCGGGCTCGAGCCCTGCGGCCAGGCGCTGGCCCTCGTCCGAGCCGGCGAGGACGCCGTCGAGCGCTTCGCGGCTGCGGTCGTCCAGGCGCGCGTCGATCCCGTCGAGCAGCGTGTCGCGGCGGTGCAGTTCCAGCCCGGTGAGCGCCAGCCCGAGGACGGCCACGCCGAACACCGCACCGAGCTGGCGGGCCTCGCTCACGAGCGCCGAGGACACGCCGCGCGCCTCGCGGGGGATCGCGCCCATGACGGTTGCGGAGCCGCCGACGGTTGCCAGCGGCCGTGCGATCCCGAACGCGAGGAACGCGGGGAGGAGGAGGGCGATCGCGCGCTCGTCGGCGACGAGCGCGATGGCCCCGAGCGCGATGGCGGCGAGCAGCATCGACCCGGAGGTGATCAGCCGCCCGCCCGCGCGGTCGGTGTAGCGCCCCGACGGCCCGGCGAGGAACGGGGCGATCAGCACGGTCGGGAGCATGATCGCTCCGGCCGCCGCCGGGGGAGTAGCCGAGCACGTGCTGCAGGTAGAGCGTGACGTAGACGGTGAGCCCGAGGATCGAGAACTGGATGGCGAACAGCGCGCACAGGGAGCCGGTGACGGCGGGGATGCGCAGCAGGTCGAGGTCCACGAGCGGGGACGGCACGCGGCGCTCCACCACCACGAACGCGGCGAGCAGGCCGACCCCCGCGGTGAGCAGCGCGAGCGTGACGGGAGCCGTCGGTCCCCAGCCGGCCATGTTCAGCAGCGCGAGGACCAGGGTGACCAGGCCGGCGACGAGCAGCACGAGCCCGGGGACATCGATCGGCTCGCGCTCGGCGCCGCGCGTCTCGGGCATCCACCGCAGCGTGATCCAGGCGATCGCGGCGACGGCGGGCAGGTTGACGAGGAAGATCCAGCGCCACCCGACGAGCTCGGTCAGCCCGCCGCCGATGAGCGGCCCGAGGGCGAGGAACACGGTCGCGCCCGTCGAGACGATGCCGACCGCCCAGCCGCGCCGCTCCTCCGGCAGCGCGGCGGTGGCGTTCGCCATGCCGAGCGGGACGAGCAGCGCCGCGCCGGCGCCCTGCACGGCCCGGGCGGCGATGAGCGCCTCTTCGCTCGGCGCTGCCGCCGCGGCCAGGGATCCCGCCCCGAACAGCCCGACCCCGACGAGGAACAGCCGCCGTCGCCCGTGCAGGTCGGCGAGCCGCCCGGCGACGGCGATGAACGACGCCAGCGCCAGCAGGTAGGCGCCCATCACCCACTGCGTCTCCGTGCTCGTGGCGCCGAAGTCCGCCTGCATCGCGCGCAGCGCGGTGACGACCGCGGTCTCGTCGAGGAAGGCGAGGCCGACGGCCAGGCCGCCCGCGACGAGGACCCAGCGCTGCTGCGCCGTCAGGGGGGCGTCAGGTCCTGCGCGCACGTGAACGGGGTGGCGGCCATGTTCCACAGGAAGTTCTGCTTGGCGAAGCCAAAGCTCGTGACGTCGCCGGTGGCGGAGTCGACGGCGTACGGGCTGAAGAGGAAGTCCAGCAGGGCGGGTGGGACGGGCCTGGGCTCGGGTGCGAACGCGAGCGTGGATTGCGTGGGGAAGCTCGACTGGTCGCCGCGGCGCATCACGTAGATCTGCAGCCCGACGTTGAACCACCCGCGCGCGTCCTGGTCGTCGAAGAACTTGCGGCGTGTCAGCTCGGCGCCGCCGAAGCACTCCAGCGGGAGGGGGAGATAGGTCGTCCCGACCTGGTTGACCGTGCGCACGGTCGCGTCGACGGGCACGAGCGCGCCGGGCGGCCCAGCGCCCGAACGCCAGGTGCACGGCGGTGTCGACGTCCTGGGTGTCGCTCAGGCTCGTCGCGGCGATCGCTTCGAGCTTGCCGTAGTCGGTGGCGAAGATCGCGGGCATCGCCCGGATGGTCTCGGCGATGCTCTCGCTGCGGGCGGCGGCTTCGGTCGCCAGGTCGGTGGCGTCGGTGCTGAAGTCGTACGCGCTGAGCGCGTCGGATGCTGTGAACCCGGCGGCGGATATGAGGTTGATGGCGCTTGCGACGTCCGCGGTGAAGTCCGGGATGCCGAAGATGCTCGCGGCGAGGTTCGCGACGTCGGAGGCGATGCCGAGCCAGGTGCCTGCGACGGTCGCGCCCGCGTCGGGGTCGATGGCGCTGTGGACGTTCGTGACGATGCTGTCGATCTGCGGCGTCTGACCGCCCTCGCCGTCATAGGCCGAGGCGAGGTCGGCGAACAGCGCGCGGCTGCTCGCCACCCACGTCAGTTCCTTCGCCAGCCCGGTCTTGACGGTGCGCAGGTCGGCGCGCGTGAAGGTCGTGATGCCGCCCGGCCAGGTGACGTCGGCGATGTCGCCTGTCGGGTCGATCGTCGTGGCGCAGTACAGCTGGCGGATGTCGGCCGTGGCCGGGCCGAAGCGCTGGCGGGCCCGGGTGCACGCACCGCTCGGGTAGCGCCCGGCGGTGAAGAGCTCCCCGAGGACCCTGAGGGACAGGTACCGGTACGCGGCCTGCTGCGCCGGCGTGCCGCCTCCCGCGGCGGTGAACGGCCAGGGCGTGGGCGCCTGGTAGGCGACGGTGTTGAGGTCGGGCGGGGCGTCGGCGATGGTGGTCGACGTGGCCGGCTCGTACTGCCAGCGCGCACCTCGGCGCAGCGTGCCGCGCAGGGCGCGGCCGTCCGCGCTGCCGGCCGGCGGCGTGGCGCCCGGGATGCCGGAGAACGCCTCGGCGGCGTCGCCGACCGGCTGCGCGGTCTGCGTCGCGTCGCGGTACGTCCCGCCGACGAACGCGAGGTCCGCGGACGGCGCGATCCGGTTGGCCCCCTGCGCGGTGGCGGCGATCGGGTTCAGGAACGTCGACGGGTCGCCGCCGAGCCGGGTGAGTGCCGCCGCGAGGTTCATTGCGGTCACGCCGACGGAGGGCGGCCCGACGAACTTCTCCGAGCTCGGCGCCTCGGCGGGCCCGGACGGCAGGATCGGCGTGGTGCCGATCGACTGGATGAGGATGAGGGTCCGGAACGCCGGTGTGGCGGCGAGGACGACCTCGTCGGCGAAGTTGTTGTAGCCCGGCAGGTACATCCGGCTGCCGCAGCGCGTGGTGTTCGTCGACGACGAGATGAGCTCGAGGGTGCCCGCGTCGAGCAGCACGACCTGGAAGCCCGCGGCGTCCTCGCCGGGGTCGCACTTGTCGCGCACGTCGGTCGATGGGTAGGTGGCGGCGCCGACGGTCATGGTGTTCGTCGTCGCGGTCGACCCGTTCGCGCGGGTGGCGTACGAGACGTAGCCGCCGGTCACGAACGTGTATCGCGAGAGCGCGACCTGGTTCTGCACGTATCCCGTCACTGCGCCGAGCGGGCGGTTCCTCGCGGCGTCGGTCGCGTTGGCGACGCCGTCGGACGTCGTGGGGTTGCCGATGACGCTCCACCCGCCGCTGCCGAGGGCGGTGGCCCCGAGTTCGGCGCCGCTGATCTGCTTGATGATCTGGTCCCAGCCGGGGCCGACGGCGGCGCCGGGGAGGGCTGAGAGCGCGACGATGGCGTTCTGCGTGGCGCTGCCGGTCGCGAGTCCCTGCACGAGCTGCGACGCCGCCGCGTCCTGGCCGGCCGTGAACCCGTAGCTGTCAGAGACCGCCCCCGTGGCGCTGTCGATCACCACCAGCGACACGGGGCCGCCGCTCGGGGGCGCGATGGTCTGCCCGCCGACGACGGTCGCGTAGGTCCCGTTCGTCGCCGTGAGCGTGGCGATCGGGATGCCGAGCGGGTTCGGCGGCTGCGTGGCCGCGACCTCCACCGTGTCGCCGGCCGCGGGGATCTGCGCGGTCCGGGCGCCGCGTGAGGTCTCGCGCACGGTCAGGCGGATGCGGTAGCGGCCGGGGAGGTCGGGCGTCAGCGTAGGGCGGGCGGTGCCGGCGGCCCGCAGCCGCGCCTTCGAGCCGCGCGGCGTGGCGGCGAGCACCCAGCGGTGGCGCAGGCGCGCGCCGGAGGTCGCGGCGCGCGACCTGCGGCCGTCCAGCGTGATGGGCGCGCGCGCTGGGTGCCGGCGGTCGCGTCCTGCGGCGGCAAGTGGGCGGCTGCGCGCGACGGTGATCGTGCGCTCCTCGATGTCGTACCCGCCGCCGCGGTGCACCGCGCGGATGCGCAGGACGTTGCGGCCGTGGCGCAGGCCCTCGTCGGGGAGAGAGGGCGACGTCGTGGCGGCGTAGCTGGCGCCAGTCGATCTCGCGGGTGATGTCGCGGCCGTTGAGGTGCGCGACGAGCTGGTCGGGCCGGCGGCTGAGCCGCAGCGCCAGCGCGGCGCCGTCGCGCGTGCGGCGCGCGTCGGCGCGCAGCAGCCCGCGGTCACGCCGGGCCAGGACGACGCGCGCGAGGTCGAAATCGCGGCGCCCGGCGCGGTCGGTGAACGCGGCCGTCAGGTGCTTGCGCCCGTAGCCGCCGCGCACGCGGACGGTGCCTTCGTACCGTCCTGCGCGCACGCGGCGCAGCGAGCGCGTGACGTTCGCGCCGTCGAGCCGGACGACGAACGACCGGGCTGGCGACGCCGGCGTGCGGATGACCACGCGCATCGCGCGCTCGGTGACGAGCGTCCCGGACGGGCGCGCGATCTCGACGGTCTCCGGCGCTGCCGCCGGTGCGGAGGCGGGCCCGACGAGCGTCGCCCCGAGCGCGGCCGCGACGATGTGGCGCGCGCTCACCGGCCGAGGAAGCCGTTGATGGCGGCGGCGAGGTCGGCAGGAGCCTGGGCCATGAACGCGTGTCCGCCGCCGTCAAAGGCCTGCGCGCGTGCGTCGGGCAGCGCGGCCGCGAGCAGGTCCGTGTTCGCGAACGGGATCACGACGTCCTGGGTGCCGGCGGCGACGAGGGTCGGGGCGGTGATCGCGCCGAGCCGGTCGCCGACCGGTTCGGCGTGCCACGCGGCCAGCGCGCGCTCCTGGCCGAACAGCGTCGCTTCGGGCAGCGCGGCGCGTGCGGCGGCGACGATCTCGCCGAACTGGGCGTCGATGACCGCGCCGAGGTCGGGCGGGAAGATCAGGGACAGCAGCCGGGAGGCCTGTTCGCGCGGGGTGCCGCTGTGGTCGATGAGGCGTGCCCAGGTCGCGGGGTCGGCCTGGACGGCGTCCGGGCCGCCGTGGTCGGTGGAGAGCAGGACGAGCCGCCGGACCCGTTCGGGCGCCGTGGCCGCGAGCTGCTGCGCGACCATGCCGCCCATCGACCAGCCGGCGAGGTCGACCTGCTCGAGGCCGAGCTCCTGCATGAAGGCCAGCGCGTCGGCGGCCATGGCGGCGATCGTCGTCTCGCCGGGAAGCGACGGGGAGTCCCCGATGCCCCGGTGGTCGGGGCAGATCACCCGGGAGGCGGTGCCCAGCGCCTCGAGAAACGACGGGTCCCAGTCGGCCTTCGTCGCCGCGTAGCCGTTGAGCAGCAGCAGTGGAGGTCCGTCCCCGACCTCTCGAAAGGCCAGTCTCATCCCTGAAGTTGGAGGCATCTCCGGCCGATCATAGAATCGGACACCGGCGCTGTATACACCCCGACCGAAACGGCGACATGCTCGACAAGATCCTCTCGAATCCCCTCGTGGGGCTGTCCCCGTGGATCATCTACTCGATCGTCGAGGGTGAGAACCGCCTGGAGATCGCCGCGCTGCTGGCGCTCGGCACCGCGCTGCTCGTCGTGATCCTCGGCGTCGTGCGCGGCTCGCGCCCGAAGGCGCTGGAGTTCACCGACGTCACCTACTTCGGCATCCTCGCCGTCGTCATCGCGGTCGGCAGCGACGCGACGCACGACTGGCTCGAGCTGTGGGGCGGAGAGGTCGCGAACACCGCGCTCGTCGTGTTCGCGCTCGGCTCCATCCTCGTCCGGCACCCGTTCACGCTGGCCTATGCGAAGGAGTCGACGCCGGAGGAGGAGTGGAGCGCTCCGGAGTTCCTGCGCGCGAACTACGTCATCAGCTGGGTGTGGGTGCTCGCGTTCGGCATCGAGGCGCTGTCCGGCCTGTACGGCGACGCGGTGCTCGACGACTCGAACAACATCTGGACCGGCTGGGTCATCCAGACGCTCCCGCTCATCGCGGCCGCGCAGTTCACCATCTGGTACCCGCAGCGCCTCGAGGCGCTTGGCCGCCGGGCGCAGGGCGAGGACGTCCGCGTCCCGCCGATCCAGGAGATGTACGCGCAGCTCGCGCCGTGGCTCACCGTGATCGGCGCCATCGTCTTCATCACGGGCGACGCGCCGGGGTGGCTGGGCTTCGTCTTCATCGCCGCGGGCGTCGGCCTGCAGCGGCTGTTCATGTCGCAGGCCAAGGCGGCGGAGCGGGGCGACGGGCCGACGCCGGCGCCGGCGGGCGGCTGAGCGCGGCGCTCAGGCCAGCGTGCCCTCGGGCACGAGCCACTGGTGTCTGAGCGCCGAGACCGAGGCGATTCGCTCGTAGTCACGGTCGTAGTGCAGCACCGGCACATCGGCGCGGAGCGCGGCGGATGCGATGAGGAGGTCCGTCGGGGGAACCCGGCGATGGTCGCCGTGCTCGGCGAGCTTGAGCTGCAGCGCACGTGCGTCGTCCCAGACGTTCTCCGGCATGGTGACGGACGCGAACGCGGACAGGGTCTCCGCCATGGCCGTCGCCCGTTGGGCGTTCGGAGCCAGCCGGACGAGTTCGAGGACGACGACGTCGCAGACGAGGATCAGGCCCGCTGTGGCCTGGCGGTTGAACCACGGGGCGAGCTGTGGCTGGCGGCGATCGCGCACCCACGTCCACGTTGCCGTGTCTGCGAGGGCGGGGGTGGAGAGGTCCGTGAGCTGAACGCTCACGGGGCCGAGACGCCCTGCTCGGGGCGGCGGTTGGCTTCCACCTCGGCCGGCGTGCCGTCGATGTCGCGAAGGACGTCGAATCCCTCGAGCACGCGGCGGCGGGAGACCTCGGCGAGCGCTGCGTTGATCGTGTCGCTGAGTCCGGTGGTGCCCAATGCCGCCTGGGCCCGGGCGAGGGCCTGCTCGTCGAGGTTCACGGTGGTGCGACCCATGCGCATCACACTACGTCATCACCAGATGATGCACAACTACGGCAGCCGCACGATCGCCAGCCGCCGGCTCGCGAACTCCGGCTCCCCGCCCGCGGGCGGGGGTAGGGCGCGCCGCCGGCGTCCGGGCACGTGGGGTCGACGATGGCGTACCGCACGCCGAACCGCCGGGCCAGCCGCCGCCCCTCCGGCGTCCCGTTGAGGATCGCCCGCGCCTGCCGCGCCCGCACGAGTTCGGCCTTCGGCTGGATGTCCTGCGGCTCCAGCGCGGGCAAGGTGCGCGTGCGCAGCAGCCAGGTCGACAGAAAGCTCCAGCAGCGGTCGGTCACGACGATCTCGCCGGGGCGCAGCTTCGCGTCCAGCGCGTCGAGCCCGCGCAGCGCCACGGGTGACGCGAAGCCGTAGTACTCCTGCACGGTGCGCGCCTGCGGAATGGATCCCGCCACGATCACCGCGATGGCGGCCACGCCGGCGATCGCCGCCACCGGGGAGGGGCGCAGCAGCTTCCACGCGGCCACCGCCGCGATCGGCGCCATCGCCAGCGGCAGGTAGAAGATGACGCGCGCGTAGTAGAGCGGCACGTCGATGACGTACGAGTAGCCCAGCGCGCAGCAGACCGCGAACAGCGCGACCGCGGGCCACAGCGCGCGGTCCAGCCGGCGCGTGACCGCCAGGCCGATCAGGCCCACCACGGTCGCGCCCGTGAGCACCCACGAGAGGTCGCGGACGGCCAGCTCGAGGTTCACCCGCGTGTTGTCGTAGGCGGTCGCGGGCAGGGTGCCGCCGAAGGTCTTCTGCCGCGCGTAGACGTCGGCGAGCACGCCGATCCCCAGCAGCACCGACAGGCCGATCGCGCGCGCCGCGGCGCCCACGGCGAACCGGCGGCCCGTCAGCCACGCGACGGCCACCACGGTGACAAGCACCATGCCGGCGATCACCGCGGTCAGCCGGTGGGTGGCCAGCAGGCCGACGAGGACGAGGGCGAGACCCACGGTCGCGCGCCCGTCGGGCGGGGCGGTCGTCAGCGCGGCGAGGTAGGCCAGCAGCAGGCCGAGCAGGCCGAGCGCGGCGAGGTTCGCCAGGCCGTGCCAGCCGAGGATGTCCTGGCTGGCGGGGACGGCGGCGAGCAGCGCGGCAGCCAGCAGGGCGGTTCCACGGCGCTCGGGCCACGACGCGCGCACGTAGGCGAACACCGCGAGCGCCTGCAGCACGCCGAAGACCAGGATGCCCTGCGCGATCGCGCCCGCGGGCACGCGGGCGAGCAGCAGCACCGAGCCGTACGCGGCCGGGACCGCGGGGTCCTCGCGAAACGGCACGCCGAGCATCCAGAACGGGTTGTCGATGAGCAGCTCGCCGTGGCGGCGGATCTCGTCCGCGTAGAGGAGGTACTTCGCCCAGTCGTTGCCTGGGACCGGGCGCTCGCCGACGACGATGAGCGCCAGCGCGACGCCGCCGGCCAGGATCGCGAGCAGCCCGCCCGCCTCTGCGGCGTCCGCGCGGGTGAACGGTGCCGGCGGCACGTCGCGCGGCCACGTGGCGATGCCGGCGAGCACCACGGCGAGCAGCACGAGCCGCACGCTCAGGCCGCCGAGCGGGATGCCGATCCACGAGACCGTGATGAGCAGCGTCGTCACGGCGGTGAATCCGAGGATCGGCGCGGCGGCCCACCGGGCGAGCGGGATGGCGCGAATGGGTGCAGGCAGCAGCCCGCACAGCGCGAATCCCGGCATCACGAGTGCCAACGCGCCAACTAGTGCCGACGTGACACCCCCTGCAAACAGCGCGGCTTCCCCGCACAGCACCGCAAACGCCACCCACCATTCGGCGGGAGGCGAGGTTCTGCCGCCCGACATGCGGGCTACGGTGGGTCGACGCATGTCGCGAATGGTGGTTGTCTGCGCGCTGATGGTCAGCGTGCTCGCGCTGCCGGGGGCTGCAGGGGCCCAGGAAGGTAACGGACCATACGCGCCGTTCCCCTCCGTGTCTGACAACGCGCCCGGTGACGCGTGGTACGCGCTGATGAACGCCGAGATCTCTCCGGCGCAGCTTGACGATGGCGCGTTCGCCGGCGAGCTCCGCCCGCTCGGTGCGTCGGCGCCCGGCGGCGCCAGCGCGCGGGCCGGGGTGGACGTCGCGGGCACGAGCCCGGGTGCGCTGCTCGCGGGGCTGGCCCTGGCGGCGCTCGCGACCGGCGCTGTGGTGCTGTTCCGCAGGCGGGGAGGTGCGGCGTGACCGCTCGCATGCTCGCCACCGTGCTGACGTCGGTCCTCGTCGCGCTCGCCGCGGCGCCCAGCGCCCACGGCGCCCTGCCGCGCGGATTCTTCGGCGTCGTCAGCGAGGACGTGTTCGCCGGGGACTTCACCTACCAGCGCCCGACGCTCGGCCAGCAGCGCGCGACGGGCGTCTCCCTGCTGCGCCAGAACTTCGACTGGAAACAGATCGAACGCACCCCCGGGGTGTTCGACTTCTCGATGACCGACCGGTTCGTGCTCGCCGCCGCGAAGGAGCGCATCGAGGTGATGCCGCTGCTGTTCGGCGAGCCGGCCTGGGCGTCCTCGCGTCCGCCCGGAAACCAGGACCGCGCGACGTTCCCACCCCGTCGCGTCGGCGACTTCGCGCGATACGCCGCGGCCGTCGCCATGCGGTACGGCCCGAACGGCAGCCTGTGGCTGGAGCATCCGGGCGTCACGCCGCGGCCGGTTCGCGCGTATCAGGTCTGGAATGAACCGAATCTCGGCGTGTACTGGGGCAACCACCCCAGCCCGAAGCGCTACACGGCCCTCCTGCGGGCGACCCATCGCGCGCTGCACCAGGTCCAGCCGACGGCGGATCTCGTGACGGCCGGCCTGCCGAAGAGCAAGCACGGCATGCCGCTGCGCACGTTCATCCGCGGCATGTACGCGGCGGGCGCGCGCAAGGCGATCGACGTGCTGGGCGTCAACCCGTACGCGCCGTCGCTGAAGGGCATCGAGAAGCAGCTGCGCGAGGCGCGCACCGCGCTGCCCAAGCGCGCGCGGCGCACGCCGCTGTGGATCACCGAGATCGGCTGGGCGTCGGGCGGCCCGCCGACGAAGGGCCGGCGCGTGGGGATCCAGGGGCAGGCGTCTCTGGTGTCCAAGGTCTTCCGCGGGCTGGCGAGGAAGCGCAAGGCGTGGCGCCTGCGCGGGATCGTCTACTTCGCGTGGCGTGACGCGCCCGTCTACCCGGGCGGCAAGGACTTCTGGGGCCTCCACACCGGCCTGTACCACCTCGACGGGCGCCCGAAGCCCGCGGCGCTGGCGCTGCACCGCGCGACCCGGGCGGTGCGCTGATGCGCCGCCGCCTCGTCACGGCGTTCGCTGCGTTCACGCTCGCGGGGTTCGCCGCGTGCGGCGCCGACACGCCCGACCCCGCACCCGCCCAGACCCTTCCCGAGGGGTTCGTGGGCATCACCGCGGCCGAGGTCTTCGCGGCGAACGCGGGGGCGCGACGCCAGGCCCTCGACGCGCAGTACGCCGCGGGCGCCCGCTCGCTGCGGCAGTGGATCAACTGGACCGAGATCGAGAGGACGCGCGGGAAGTTCGACTTCCGCCTGTACGACGCGTTCATGGCCGACGCCGCACGCGCGAAGCTGCGAGTGGTGCCGATCCTCTTCGGCATGCCCGCGTTCCATGCCGCGAAGGCGAGGAAGGGCGCGAAGGTCACGGCGGTCACGACGTTCCCGCCGAAGACGAACGCGTCGTTCGCGCGCTACGTCACGGCCGTCGTCAAGCGCTACGGGCGCAATGGGACGTTCTGGAAGGCGAACCCGGGGCTGACGGCGGTGCCGATCGAGAGCTACCAGGTGTGGAACGAGCCGAACCTCCCGCAGTACTGGGGCGGCAAACCCGACGCGCGGGCGTACGTCCGGCTGCTCAAGACCGGCGCGCGCGCGATCCGCAAGGCCGACCCGCAGGCCGAGGTGCTTGCGGGTGGGCTGCCTGAGAGCAAGCAGGGCGTGCCGCTGCTGCGCTTCGTCCGCCAGATGTACGCCGCGGGGGCGAAGGGGAGTTTCGACACGCTGGCGGTGCACCCGTACGCGAAGACCGTTGCGGGGGTGCTGGACGGTGCGAAGAAGGCGCACCAGGTCTCCGTGCAGGCCGGCGACGGTGACGTCGCCGTGTGGATCACCGAGGTGGGCTGGGCGGCCGGCCCGCGCGCGCCGGGCAGCGCGTTCACGGTGACCGAGGTCCAGCAGGCCAAGCTCGTCGGCGACCTCTACCGCCAGGGCGCCGCGCAGGCCGAGTCCATGAAGCTGCGCGGGATCATTTACTACGCGTGGCGGGACGTCCCGCCGTTCCCCGGGGGCAAGGACTTCTGGGGGCTCCACACCGGGCTGGTGAAGCGCAACAACAGCGTGAAGCCGGCGCTCACGGCGTATGCGGCGGCGGCGAAGGCGATTCAGGCGCCGTAGCTTGGCCAAGCTTGGTCATGCTGGTACCGTTTCACATCAGCATGCGTGTGAACGTCGGACAAGCGAAGACGGACCTGTCCAAGCTGCTCGCTCGTGTCGAGGCTGGCGAGGAGGTCGAGATCGCGCGTGACGGTGTGCCGATCGCCCGGCTGACACGCATCGAGCAGCCCGCACGTCCGGGGGAGCGCTTCCTCGCGGCACGCGGCTCGCTCACCGGCGAGATCGTGATGTCTGAGGACTTCGAATTCACCGACGCCGAGGTCGACGAGATCCTCGACGAGCCGGTGTGAGGCTGCTGCTCGACACGCACGTCGTGCTGTGGGAGCTCAGCGGGTCTCGGCCGGTTGGTCCGCGCGCACGCGCAGCGATCGAAGACGCCAGCGAGCTCGTGTTCAGCGTCGTGTCTTTCGCGGAGATCGGGGTGAAGGCGGCGATCGGCAAGCTCGCGGTGCCCGCGGAGTTGCACGGCTATGTGCTGGCGACCGGTGTGCAGATCCTGGGGCTGTCGCCAGCCGACGGGCTGGACGTCGCCGAGTTGCCGCTGCATCACCGGGATCCGTTCGATCGGCTCCTGATCGCGCAGGCTCGCCGGGCGGGGCTCACGATGGTGACGGCGGACGCGCGGATCGCAGAGTACGAGGTCGAGGTCATCGACGCTGCACGCTGACGTGGGGAGGCCGACGCTGGGCTCAGCACCGCATCAGTTCGCTGACCCACGCCGGCGCCAACCGTGTCCGTGCGCGTCCGCGGCCTGCCAGTCGCCGTAGCGCTCCACGTGTGCCGTGCGTCCGGGCCGAGGCCCGCAGGTACGCGGCCGTGGTGCGCACCCCGCGATGCGCGGCCCACCGCTTGCCGGTGAGGTAGAGCTCCATCTCCGGGCTGTCGGGGTGCACGCCGTGGCGTTCGGCGAGCACCGCGAGCTCCCGCTCGATCTCCGTGAGGCCGACGATCTGCATGCTGCCCGGGTGCTCCACGATCGCGGTGAGCGGCTCGTCGAGCGCCCACGTCCCGACGTGCGGGGCGATCCGCAGCCACAGGTCCCAGTCGGCCAGGATCGAGAGGTCTTCCGCGAAGCCGCCTGCCGCGTCGACCGCCGCGCGCGACACCAGCACGCTGGACGGTTCACCGACGACGTTGAATCGCCGCAGGGTCTCCGGTCCGTCCGGCCGCATGACGGGGTTGGCGCGCAGGACTCGCCCGACGGGATCGATGAGCAGGGTGGCGGTCCAGACCATCTCTGCGTCGTGGGTCGCGGCCGCACCGAGCTGATGCGCGAGCTTCTCGGGCGCCCAGAGGTCGTCGTCGTCGAGCAAGGCCACCCAGTCGCCGCCCGCTGCCGACAGCGCCGTGTTGCGCGCCGCCGAGACGCCGCGCGCGGTGTCGTGCCGGTGCAGGTGCACCCGCGGGTCGTCGGTCGCCAACGATGCGGGCGCCGCCGAGCCGTCATCGACGATATGCAGCTCCCAGTCCGTGTGCGTCTGGGAGAGCACCGAGCGCACCGCCCGGGCAAGTTCGGGTGGCCGGTCCTTCGTCGGCAGAACGACCGCGACGCGCGTCACGCAGCGCGCACGGCGCGCAGCACACGCGGCCGCTGCGCGGGTGCGGGCCTGCCGGTCACGCCAGCGTAGACCGAGAGGATCTCGGGCAGGTAGGCGTCCGGCGAGTGGGTGTCATGGATGGCGGCCATGGCGTTGGCCGACATCTTCGTCCATTCCTCGGCGTCGGTGGACAGGAACGCGGTGTTTGCCGCGAGCGCCATCGGTTCGGTGCCGATGACGCGGCCTGCGTGCGCCTGACGCACGTACTCGGCGAGCCCGCCGTGGTCGTAGGCGACGACCGGCGTGCCCGCTGCCATCGCCTCCAGCGCGACGAGCGGCCCGGGCTCCTCCCAGCGCGACGGCATGAGACAGACGCGGCTGCGGCGGAGCTCATCCTGCACGCCCTCAAGTGACAGGAACCCGAGGTAGACGAGGTTGGGAATGCGCGACGCCGCGCGTGACACGCGGTGGGCCAGCGGCCCGAAGCCCGCGACGCGCACCTCTAGCTCCGGCACCGAGCGCGCCAGGGCAATGATGTCGTCGACACCCTTGTCGACCGTCAGGCGTCCGGCGTACAGCGCGCCCGACCGTGCCTCGAACCTGGGGGCGGGGCCCGTCGGGACGAGGGTGAAGTTCGGGATCGCGCGCGCCGGGATCCCGTGGGCCGCGTAGGTGTTTGCCATCGCGTTGGACACCGTCACCCAGGCGTCGACCTGCGGCGCGTGTCGGAGCTTGCGGACCTCGTAGAGCGCGGTGTTGAGTGTGCGATAGCGCAGGCGGGTGTGCGTGTGGTCGACGGTGGCGCCCGTGTGGTCAAACGGGTTGGCTGAGATGAACTCGTAGTCGTGCGCGGTCTGCACGATCGGCACGCCGGCATCCCGGGCCGCCGTCACCGGCGCGCACGAGAGATGCGGGTAGAGCTTGTGGAGGTGAACGACGTCCGGCGCGAAGTCCGCGATCAGCCGTCGCGCGGCTGCGTAGGCCGTGCGGTTCCACGTCGCGCGTGTCGCGACCCGGGCGCTCTGCAGCAGCGGCAGCCCGTCGCGGGTCTCGTTGGTGACGAGGAGGGGGGATGAACGCGCCCCGGGTCGCCATGCGATGCGAGGCATCGGTGGAGAGGAACGCCACCTCATGTCCGGCTTGGCGCAGCAGCGAGGACAGGTCGAGGCAGTGCCGGTCGACACCGCCGGTGACGTAGGAGAAGTTGTTGACGAGCAGGATGCGCATGGCCGCGGTCCGTCGCGGGAACCGCCGCGCGGCCTGAATGCGCGGTGTTTCCAGTGCGGAAGGGGTGTACGAACCTAGCTATCGGTTCGCCGTCACACCAACTGAAGGTTCAACCGCAAGGGTAAACCTTCGAACCTGGCACATCAACGTTGAACCTGAAAGCGGAGCGGGCAGGAGGTGGTGTCGGCGGTCAGGCCTCCCGGCTGGCTGGGATAGCGGGCCCAGAGCTCCTGTACCCCGATCGCGTTCGGCTTCCACGTCGCGGTGAACCGTCCGCGGCGGTCCGTCCGGACCGAGTCGACCGTGCGAAGTCGGCCGCCGGCCGCACGCGCCTGAAGGTCGATGCGACGCCCGGCTGTCCGTGGCAGGAGCGTCCCGCGCACACGGACGGTCTGCCCGCGCTGGATCCTGCGCGGTGTGCCGGTGTCACCCCACGTCCCCGCCGGCGCGGAGGACACCAGCAGGTGCGCGCCCAGTCGGCCGTCCGGCAGCGGGCCCGTAGTGCGCCGGGTGCGTTTGGGAAATGACGACGCCTGCTTGCCGAAGAACGGGCTGCCCAGCGCGTAGCTACCGACGAGCTTGGGTTCGACGACGAACGTCAGCCGGTAGTCCCCGTCGGCCCACGGGGCTCGGCGGCCGGTGAGGTAGCGCACGGCCAGCGTGGTCGCCGAGTTCGGTGGCAGCAGGACATCGACCGAGGCCGGCCCGGTCGCGTAGCCGTGGAACGCCGCGTCGCGGTCCGAGCACGGCGTGCTGAAGCGCGGGTCCTGGATCAACTGGCCGAGCTGGCCCGGCCCTTGGAGCGCGATCTTGCGCGGCCCGTCGATGGACTCGCCTTCGGCGCGGCGGCCGCTGGTCGCGAACCGCGGCGGGATGAATCGCACGGAGAACGCCTCCTCCTGCGGGCCGGATGCCAGGTCGAGGTAGTAGAGGATCTGCTTGGTCTGCGCATCGACCTTCTGCGGGGTCGTCTTCGTCCCGTTGACGGTGGGTGCTGCGACCGCTGGGGGCACGGCGAGGAGCACCGCGGACAGTGCCGCGGCGCCCGCGAGGACCAGCGGGCGCATCAGCGGTGCTCGGGCGGACTGACCGGCGGGCGCGGCACGGGCGGCGGGTCGGGCATCACTGAGGCTGGGAGTGAGGTCGCGGCGATGTCGTCCGGCAGATCGGCGACGGGCTTTGCGGGGTCGACGGGACGCAGGACACAGACCACAAACGCGCCGTGGCTCTGATCGATGCGGACGAGGCGCTGCGCGATCTTCGGGGGAAGGGGTAGAAGCCGACCGTCTCGGAGCTGACGGTCTCGAGGCCGTGGTAGCGAGCCAGGTCCTCGAGCGCGCGGCGGGTGAACAGGCGCAGGTGCGTGCGACCGAGGTCCTCGTGCGCGAGCCCCGCTTCCGGGTTCATGGGATTGCCGACGATCACCTCGTCGCTGACGTGCATCGGCGTGGGCTGCATACCGAGCGCCAGCGACACGACGTTGTGCCATGACGACAGGTTGTTCGTGGAGATGCAGACGAGGCCGTCGGGCTTGACGACCCGGCGGATCTCACGCAGGAACGTGTCGGTGCGCCGGACGTGCTCGATCACCTGGTTGGCGACGACGAGCCCGAACATGTCGTCGGGGAACGGCAGACCGCGGTCGACGTCGCCGTGGACGACCTGCACGCCTCGCTTGCGCGCCGCCGGGATGTGGTCGGCGATGAGCTCCACGCCGTGGACATCGTGGATCCCGACGCGGCGCGCGATCTCCATCGTCAGCTCGCCCGTGTGGGGGCCGATGTCGAGCATCGGGCCCGGGATGGGGTGGGGGAGCGCGGCGAGGAACGCCTGGCGGTTGGCCTCCTCGGTGTCGCGAAAGACGCGGTGCAGGCGGTTGCGGAGGCTCAGAACGTCCTCCAGACGAGGCTCGTGTCGTTGTTCCACACCGCGCGGAGGGAGACGCCCTGGCCGACTCGCAGGCGACCCGTGAAGATGCGGTTGCCCGCGGCGCGCAGCCGCGCGGCCGTCACCCATCGGTCGCCCTGGCGGGCCTGGATGGTCACGCCGCCCCCCGCAGGTGCCATGCCCCAGAGGCGCGCGACGCCGCGCGTGCGGTACGCGGTGAACGGGAAGCGGAAGGCGGTGTAGGACGGCTTGGCCACGTCTTCGGCAGGTGTCGACCCGCGTAGGAAGACCCCTGACTGATACGTCGCGGCGTAGCTGGGTGTCGGAGCCTGATCGCGCAGGTTGAACCAGGTAACGACGTCCGCACCCTGTTGGTAGAGGACATACAAGGCACCTTGGAGGTAGGTGGCCTGCTGTTCAAGGGACACTCCGTCGGGATCAGGTCGACTGTCCCATGAAATCTCGGTGATCCAGAGCGGCTTCGCGCCAGCTGGGCGGATCGTCCCTCGCCGGGTGGCGGCGGGGAGGAGGCGCGTGATCTTCTTGACGTCGGGAACGACGGCGTCGTCGGCATTGCGGGCCGTGCGCCGTGGTGGGCCGATGGGATACGGGTGGTGGGCGATGGCGTCGAAGGAGACCTTCGGGCACTTCTTGGCCTTCGGGACCTTGCCGGTCGTCGACACGCAGAGCAGCTCGCGCCAGAAGCGGACGGGCATCATCCGGGGGTCGCCCTCGTTGAGGTCGCCGTACGGGCCCGTGCCGGCCGTGACGACGGTGGCCTTGGGGTTCACAGACTTCACGCCTGCGTAGAACGCGTTGAGCAGCGCGCGGTAGATCCGCGGGCTCTCCGGGGTCCACCGACCGTTCTTGCGCACCCACTGAGGGGAGATGTCGACCGAGAGGTTGGGCTCGTTCCAGGCCTGCCAGGTCTTGATGGCGGGCAACGTGGTTCCGGGACGGGTCGGGTCGGGGTAGGTGCCGGAGTACCGGCGCGCGACGGCGGTCGCGAAGGCTCCGTACGCGGCGGCGTTCGGCTTCCAAACGCCGACCGGAACAGTGCGGCTCGCCTCGGGGCGGCCGCTGCCTTCAGCCCAGGCGGGGGCGCCGAAGACGAACGGGAGGGGCTGGAGGCCAGCCGAGGCAAGACGACGGACGTGTTCGTCGGTGCGCGTCCATCGGTAGCCCTCCCAACCCGGATCTCGCGCGGTGGCCAGGTTCGGGGGTTGCGTCGGCGCGACCTCGCGCCAGCTGAGCTGAAACCGCCAGACCGACGCCCCGGCCGTACGGGCGTTGGCCAGGCCAGCGCCGGCGTCGGTCGTCGATCCGAGCTGCAGGGTGCGCTCGTCTGTGAAGCCAAGCTGCATTGCAGCGGATGTCGCTGGGACAGCCGAGCCGGTGAACACGGCGAGGGCGACCGCGGCGCTGAGCGTCCATGCGCGCAAGAACATGGGAACTGTTACGCCGCCAGCTCGGAGAACCTGACACGCTCACGACCTTGCGCACTCGTGTCGGGAACCTCGGGCGTCGTGCGTAGGAGATGTCGAGATGCCATTCGAGGACGACAACACGCAGGACGAACGGGCCGCCCGGCTGCTTCGAGCGGCGCGTCCGGAGCCGGACGAGCGTTTCGTCGAAGCGACTGAGCGAGCACTGCTCGGTCGCGCTCGGCCGTCGCGTCGGCGGCGGCCCATCTTGGCCGGTCTCGGCTTGACTGGTGCCGTGGCCGGTGTCGCACTCGTTGCGTCGCTGCTGGGGGCCGGGCCCCTGGCGATCGATGGTCAGCAGGATGTGCGGGCGCGGCAGGACTGCCGCGATGTGCAGGTGACCACGGTCGAGCGGGAAGGCAAGCTGGTGGAACGCAGTGACGGCACGACCACCGTCGTTACGACGAGTCGTCCTGTGACGCGCCTCGAACAGCGCTGTCGTTGAGTCCCTCGGATTCGGCTGTGGCGCGGAGCCGACGCAGGGCACGTGACGTGATCTGATGCACGTTGGCCTCGCTGAGCTCGAGCGCGCTGGCGACATCTCCGGCTGGCATATCGGCACCGAACCGCATCGCCAGCACCTGGCGCTCTCGCGGGTTGAGCTGCTCGAGCCAGAAGACGAGTTCATCGTGCGCAAGCTGTCTCGCCAGCGGGTCGTCAGCGGATGCGACGGTCTCCAGGAGTGCAGGGTGCTCGTCCGTCGATACGGTCGCGCGGTGCTGCTGGCGGCGAAAGTGGTCGGTGAGCGCATTTCGAGCTATGGCGATGACCCAGGTGCGCTCGCTGGCACGGGACGGGTCGAACCGGTCCCAGGACTTGATCACGCGCTCGAACGTCAGGGACGTGAGGTCTTCTGCGACTTCCCGCGACACGGAGTAGGCGAGGAACGCGTAGACGGCGCGGACGTGCGTCCGGTACACGCGGCGAAGTTCGTCGTCGTGGCTTGAGGGACGTCGCACGCTCACAGCGTTGCAGCCGTTGCGCTCGGCACGTGTGGTTCCTACCGTCGGGAGGTAGCACCGTCGTGGCGTGTGCCCCATACTTCCCGCCTTCATGAACGACACGGTGTTTCGGCAGGCTCGTTTGGCGCGGGTGCGCGCGCTCAAGCTCTCACGACTGGCAAGGACTCCCGCTCTCTGGCCGGCGGTGCGCAGCGGCGTCGTGCCGTCGGTTGAGCACGCTGACGTTCCGTTTCGTCCCAGGTACGGGACCGTGCTAGACGTCGGGGCGTCACGCGGGCAGTTCGCCCTGTTCGCCTCGAACCGCTTCCCAGAGGCCGAGCTGATCTGTTTCGAGCCGTTGCCGGAGCCTCGCGCGATACTCACGCAGCTGCTTGCCGGTCGGGCTGAGGTCCGCGGAACGGCCGTCGGCGCTGAGGGGGGGACGGCGGAGCTTCACGTTTCCGCTTCAGACGATTCATCGTCGCTGTTGCCGATCGGCGAGCGGCAGGTCGCCGAGTTCCCCGGCACTCAGGAGACCGGGACGGTTATCGTCGATGTCGTTCGCCTTGCGGATGTCGTCCATCAAGACATGCCGGGTCCGCGCTTGCTCAAGATCGATGTGCAAGGCCTTGAACTGGAGGTGCTGAAAGGGCTTGGGGAACAGATCCGGCTCATCGACGACGTGTTCGTCGAGTGCTCGTTTACTGAGCTCTATGAGGGGCAGGCGCTCGCGGATGAGGTGATCTCGTTTCTGTTGAGCAATGGGCTGAGGCTCGTCGGCGTCAACGGCGCCATGCGGGCGACAGACGGCGCGGTTCTCCAAGCTGACCTTTTCTTCAGGAGGGGGTCGGGCACGTGACGACGGAATCCGAATCGCAATCCGGCAGGTTCGTAGGGCCGACCCCCGAGGAGCGCGCGCCAGTCGCGCTTCCAGCGCGCTACCAGTATCCGTGGCGCGAGCCGTTCGAGCAGCCGATCCTCGAACGACTCCCGAATGCGCGAGCCGTTCTGGACATGGGTTCGGGCCGACACCCAGCCATCACTCCCGATCGTCGACCGGTTGGCCTACGGTACGTCGGGCTAGATCTGTCGCAGAGTGAACTCGACGCCGCGGGGGAAGGCGCGTACACCGATGTCGTCGCGGCTGACGCAACGGTGATGCAGCCACAGCTCGTCGGGCAGTTCGATCTCGTCGTCAGCTGGCAGGTCCTCGAGCACGTGCGGGACCTTTCGGACACGGTTGAGAACATCCGCCAATACCTGAATCCAGGCGGGACATTGGTAACGGTGTTCTCGGGGCTTTGGTCCGCATTCGGGCTCGCGAACAAAGTGCTCCCCAACGAGTTGGGACACCGGGTGGTGGCCAAGGTCATGCGGCGGAAAGAGACGAACACCCCCGTCTTCCCGGCGTACTACGACAAGTGCTACAGCACCGCCTTGGAGGGCGTGTTTGCGCCTTGGGCGACTGCGGAGATCCGGCCGCTCTATCGGGGGGCTACGTACTTCGCCTTCTCACCCGTTCTGATGCGTACGTACCTCGCGTACGAGAATCTCGCATGTCGCCGGAACATGGCGAACCTCGCCACGCACTACCTCGTTATCGCCACGAGATGACGTCGGCCGCCGCGAGCGGGGGCGGACGCAGGGAAGCGCTGGACAGCCTCGCGTCGAGCGTTGTCCTGCAGGGGCTTGTGCTCGTCAGCGGCGTCATCGCCGCGAGAATCTTGGGCCCGACAGACAGAGGCTTGCTTGCACTGCTGTGGGTTGTCGCGTTGAGCATCACGCAGTTTGGGACCTTCGGGGTACCGCAAGCCGTGACATACGAGCTTGCGCGGGGCGGGGCCACGGTCGCAGTCCTGGCGCGACGCGCGTGGTGGATTGTCCTCGGCCAGGCAGTGGGCCTCACGGCGATCCAGGGTCTCGCGCTGTTGACGCTCACGACGTCGGAAGACATGCCGGCGACCCCGGCGCTGATCTCACTCGCAGTTCTTCCGGCGATGGTCGCCCACCTGTATGCGCTTGGCGTCGTCCAAGGGCTGAAACGTTTTCGCATGCTCCATGTATGCCGTCTTCTGCCCAGCGCCGCGTACACGAGCGTGCTAGTGGTGGGCGTAGTAGCGGGGGCGCGTTCGCTGGAGTTCGTGACGGCGGCTTGGGTGATCTCCTACGCTGCGAGTGCCGCCGTTACCGTGAGTTGCGCGTTCCTCGCGACGCGGGCAGGTCCCACCGGACGAGGTGGGCTGGCATCTGACGTTCGGGCTCGGACTCTGGTGTCATTTGGTGCCGCCGGGCTCCTTGGCACCGTGTCTCCAACCGAGACATTCCGAGTGGACCAGCTGATCGTCGGCGTGGTCCTCTCCCCGGCTGAACTCGGCCTCTACGTCTCCGCTCTAGCCTTCTGCAACCTACCCAGGTTTCTTGCCCAAGGCTTGGGGCTTGTCGCGTACCCGCGGTTGGCTGAAACCGACGATCCGCTCGTACAACGACGCCTGCTATGGCGCTACACCGCGTTGGGGACGGCTGCCGCTGCAGTTGTAGCCATACCCCTGTCGGTGTTCGCCGAGCCGCTAATCAGGCTGACCTTCGGACGTGAGTTCGTTGGCGCCGCAAGCGTGGCGCAGATACTGCTCGCTGGCACGGTTGTGCTGTGCGCCCGACGAGTGATGTCGGATTGTCTGCGGGGCGTAGGAGCGCCAAGCGCGGGGTCCTACGCGGAGGCTTTCTCGTGGGTGTGGTTGATCCCGGCGTTGGTCGTGTTGGTCCCGCCGTACGGGGTCGACGGCGTAGCACTCGCGCTCGCGATCTCATATGTCCTCAGCGCCGGCTTGCTGATCTGGATTGCAGAGCGTCGAGGTCTGGGAATCAGACCGCGTTGACTCTGCGAGAGCCGCGTCCTGGGCGTCCCACGATGAACGCTGCAGCAAGTATCGGCGCGACAGAGAACAGGAGGCGTACGAAGCTGTCGGTCGGCGTATCGCGTAGCGCCATCACGATGCTAGGCGCGAACGCTGCATAGGCGAGACGCGTTGCCATCGACATCTCGTTGGCCTTGAAGTAGCCCCATGCTCCCCGTGCCAACAAGCCGTACAGGAGTAGCCCGATCATGACCCCAAAGCTGGCTGCGTCCGAGTACCACGCGAAGAGCACCGAGAACTCTGGATTGGCGGCACCAACTCGGTAGCCGTCGCTCCACAGGAGGGCGACTACCTCCTCACGGGGCGGGCGTGGCTTCTCAGGCCAGACGGAGCGTGGGATCGCTCGGAACGCAAGGTCCCCGAACGTCGCACCGCCATACGTGTGACCGACTTCGCTGGGCATGACTGTCAGGGCTGCAGCCAGTCCCGGCGCCATGGCGGCGTCTGGCCCTTCGGTCAGCGGTGTGAAGACGCGCTCGGGCGCCGCGACCAGTGCTGCAACCGTGCCACTCAGTCCTTGCTGCTCGCGTGCACCAGCGTTTCGCACTTCGCCGATCACGGCGGAAATTGAGATGGCGGCTAGCAGAACTGCTCCGGCGGCAAGGACGCCAGGCCGCTTTCGGCGCTCGAGATACAGGTAGATGATCACTCCGCCTACGAGCGGCAGAAACGCGATACGCCCGCCGACCGGGCCGCGGGCCGCGAACAAGACCACTACCGAGAGCGCGGCACCGATGAGAAACGTGTGTCGGTGACTCTCTCGCCACGCTCCGAACATCAGCAGCGCGGCCGGAACCATGAGCGTAGGGGCGTAATAGAGGTACTTGGACGTGCCCGCGACCGACTGGAAGTAGGCCTCGGAGCGGCCCGCGAAGATTGCTCCGAGCCCACCCTGCGATCGGATGTAGAGCGCGGTGAGCACTGCACCGAAGATGAAGAGAATCCAGCCGAAGTTGCCCAGTGATGAGGCCGGCGGCCGAGGTGCTCGCGGTAGTCGACGCGCAACACGCTCGCCGAGTCGCAACTCGTAGCCGACGACGAATGCGATTGCACCGATCAGGGCCACGACTTGCATCGTGACGATCTTCGAAGAGATCGCTACCGGCACTTCCGTGATCTCGTAGTACTGCACGTTTGTCGCCAGCATGTAGGCGGGGCGCACGACGAACATCACGCCGTACGCAAGCACGAAGGGCACGAGCGGCTCGAAGATGTCGAGTTGCCCCGTCGCAGCTCTCCAGGCCACCGGCGCGAGAAGCGTCGCGGCTGTGGCCACGAGAAGCAGCAGTTCGTTGCTCGGCGAAAGGAGTCCGATGACCGCACCTGCAGCTACCGCCAGCACGACGGCTGCGATGACCGCGAGCAACGCTGATCGAGACGACCGCCCTCCCAGGGGCGAGAGCGGTGGAGAGGTCGCCGTCATGCGATCAAAGGTACGCCGCGAACCGGTACTTCGGAGTCACCAAGAGCGCTTGGCTGTTCGAGCCCACCACATCACGCGGCTGAACCTCGAGTCCGGCGTTGCGCAGCTTCGCCTCTGCCAGCGTCGCGAGCTCTCTCTCGCCCGGACGCGACGCGTCGTCGATCAGGACGATGAACTCCGGCGCGAGGACATCCGGAACCCACTCGAGCGCGCCCAGGCGGTTGAACTTCAGGTCCCCAGTCCACGCCTGCGGGCCGTCGACCAGCACCAAGTCGAACCCGCCCGGAGGGCGATCTGCGCCGTACCAGTCGATCTTGTGGCCCGCCACCGACGTCGGTCGCAGGGGCGCATGGATGGCAGTGGCACCCGGCTGGTCCTTCACCGTGAGCGCGAGCCACTCGGCGTCGTCGTCGACATGGACGGTCTCCGCCTCGTGCGCGGCCGCCCACTGCTGAATCAAACTGGTCGACTTACCGACGCCCAGCTCAAGCACGCGACTGAACTCGCCCTCCCTCAGGATGCTCAGGAGTAGATAGAGCTGCGAGAAGCTTGCGGTTCCTCCACCAGGCGAACTCAGCGGAGGAGCGGTCAGCCAGTCTGTCCGCTTGGCTAGCTCAAGGTAGTTCACTTGGTAGAGCTGCTCTAGCGCAAATGGATCCAGGCGTCGCGCGAGCCGCTGCCGACGGCGAACAAGACGCTGCCGGACAGACCACCGGGCGGCCTGCACGCGTGCCCGGACATCGGTCGTGCTGTGCGGGTCAGCTTGCGGCGGTGAGTCGCTCAATGGGTGTCTCCTGGGCGGGATCGTGGGACACCGAGGCCCCTGTGCAGAGTTCAAGGTAGAGCGTGTGGACCGCGGCTCCGTACGCGTCAAAGGACAGCGACTTCGTCGCGCCGGTGATTGCGCGTCGCCTCATGGAGGCGCGGTCAGCCGGAGAGCTGTCTTGGAGAGACCGTAGAGCGGTCGCCAGCACAGAGGCTTCGGGCCTTGGGACAACACAGCCACTGTCGTCATCGGCCACGATGGAGGCGATGCCGGTCGACGACGTCAGGACGACGGGCACACCCGCCGCAAGGGCTTCAGCTCCCGCCATCCCGAAACACTCGTACGAGGACGGCATCACCGTCACATGACACTCGGCGAAGAGTGCCTGACGTCCCTCCGCGTCTACGTGACCGCGCCACTCCGTGCGGTCACTGACGTGGAGATCATCGGCGAGGGACACGAGTTGCTGGCGATATCGAGCGTCTCCGTCGCCACACACGACGAAGCGGGCGTCGGGGAGCGCTGCGACCGCTTCGAGCGCTTTATCGACGTTCTTCTTGGGGTGCAGCCGTCCCAGGTACCCGACAACGAAAGGCGGCTGGCCTGGCTCCGGCTGTGGGTCCTCCCGAGGATGCTCGACGACGGGGTGGTAGATCACGACGCCGCGCTCCCCAGCCTGGAGACTGTCGCGCTGCTCGAGTGGCGACGCGCACACGACCACATCAACGCGACGCATCAGGACACGGCGCAGGGCGAGCTTGAGCCGTCGTTTGATGACCGAGCCGGACGCAGTGTCGATGTCGTACCTCGTCAGCGACTCGTGGGCGGTGAGCACCACCGGCCGACCGGTCACCGATCCAAGGGCCGCGCCGACGAGGGTTGTCAGGGTCCACACGTAGTGCACGTGGACGACGTCGTAGCGTCGCACGTTGCGGACGAGCCAGGCCACCAACGGAAGGCTGACGCCCCACAGGCCGGCCTGTGTGGACAGCCACCGCGGCCGCGGAAACATCAGCGTTCGGACGCCGGAGTCTTCCAGGCGTCGACGTGACCGAGATGTGGAGCGCGCCGACGCCTCATCGCCCGTAAAGACGAACGTCGTGCTTACACCCGCGTTGGCTTCGGCGATTGCCTGGTTGACCGCGGAGTTCGACGGACCGCCGACCTCCGGGTCGATCGTAGGGATGATGCGCAGGATGCGCATGAGATGGACGCCGAGCGATCAGCCGGCGGCAGACGCCGCACTCGACCACTGCTCGAGATTCGCCTCGTAGATTTCGCGCAGCACATCCTCGATGCCGTACGTGATCGCGAACCCGGGGTAATCGGCCTTGAAGTCGCTCAGGTCGCTGATGTACCAGCGATGGTCACCCGCGCGGGCTTGGTCCGAGAGCGTGTAATCCAGCTCCCGGCCGGTGATCTTCTGGCACAGCTCGATGGCTTCAAGCATGCTGACATTGCTGTCGCGGCCGCCGCCGAGGTTGTACACCGCCGCAGTCTTGGGGTTCGCGTGGAAGAGCTCCATCGCCTTCACGACATCCGCGGAATGGATGTTGTCGCGGACCTGCTTGCCGTCGTACCCGAAGATCGTGTACGCGTCGCCGGTGACGGTGCACTTCATGAGGTAGCTGAGGAAGCCGTGGAGCTTCGCGCCGGCGTGTGCAGGGCCGGTGAGGCACCCACCGCGGAAGCAGACCGTCGGGATGTCGAAGTACCGGCCGTATTCCTGGACCATGATGTCGGCGGCGACCTTGCTGGCACCGAAGATCGAGTGCATGCACCGGTCGATCGACATGCCTGTGTCGATCCCCTTGTAGTACTCGTGATCCTCAGGGAGCTCCAGTCGGGTGCCGGTGTCGTAGAGCGGCAGGAAGTTCGGCCGGTCGCCGTAGACCTTGTTCGTCGACATGTGGATGAACGTGGCGTCGGGCTTCTCGTGCCGGATCGCCTCGAGCAGGTTCAAGGTGCCGTTGGCGTTGACGGTGAAGTCCATCTGCGCGTCGCTGGCGGCCCAGTCGTGGGACGGCTGCGCCGCGGTGTGGATGAGGATCTCCAGGTCCGCGGCGTTGTCGCGCACGACCTTGGTCACCGCGTCCGCGTCTCGGATGTCGATCTCCAGCGAGGTGAAACTCGGAAGCTCACTGACCAACCGGTTGGTGGTCGGCGATGTCGAGGCCTCCGGTCCGAAGAAGCGGGAGCGCATGTCGTTCTCGAGGCCGATCACGTCGTAGCCCAGCTCGACGAAATGCTTGACGGACTCGGAGCCGATCAGGCCACCGGAGCCGGTGACGATCGCCTTCGGCATGTGCTTCCTTTCACGTAGGTCAGTCAGGAGACGGGGATCGCCGGGGGCGACCCGCCTGCCTTGCCGGTCATGGTAGGTGAATCTTCGCGCGCCGCAAGGCCCGTGGCTTTGGCCAGAACGTCTGAAAATCGGGCCGCGACACTGTGCGGAGCGAACTGGTCACGGGCGAACTGGAACCCTGCGTGGCTGGCTTGTTCGAGGGCGTCCCTGTCGCGGATGACGTCCGCGACCTGGTTGGCAAAGTCCTGCGGCCGAGCTGCGTCGGTGACCCATCCGGCGCCGGATTCTCGGACGATCCGCGCGGTCTCGGACTCGGGATTCACGGACGCGACGACCGGGATGCCGAACGCCATGTAGTTCATAAGCTTGGACGGCAGGTTGAACTCGGTGATGTCGGGGCGTTGGCTCACGAGTCCGACGGACGCGCTGCGCAGTACCGGCGTGAGCTCGTCTCCGTAGAAGACGCCCGGCATCTGGACGCGTGGGTCGGCGATCCGGGCTCGGACGTCGTCAGCAGCGACCCCGCTCCCGGCGATGACGAGCTCCGCGCCCATCGCACGAAGGCGATCGTTCTCCTGGAAGGCGTCGACCATCGCTCCGAGGCCCTGCGAGTGCCCGATGTTCCCCATCGCCAGCACTCGTGGCGTGTCTGCGAGCAGTGCCGGGACGTCCGCCGGGGAATCCGCGTGACGACTCGACGGATTGAAGATCCGCACGATCTTGTCGTTCGGCACGCCCTTGCCGAGCAGGTTCTCGCGGAACGCTTCGGAGATCACCACGATGGATGACGCCGACCGGTACGTCATCCGCTCGAAGGAGCGCGCGGCCTGCAACAGCGGCCCCTGCGATCGCAATTCACCCGTCGTCGCCGCGCCGTCGGTGACGATGTCCTGCAGCCACATGACCCAGGGGACGCGGCGGGCCTGGGCGAAGGCCATCGTGGCGCCGAGCGCTGGAAAGGAAGGCGTGACGGCGACCACCACGTCGGTCGGAGGAAGCAGTGGCGCGACGGCCGACTGCGCGGCGGCGAACGTCAGCTCCTGCCGGATCCGAGCGAGGCTCGAGTCACGGCCGGCCCACAGTGGCAGGCGCAGCACGGGGATGCCCTCGCGGCGCTCGCGGTACGGGCGGACGCGGACACCCCACGTCGGCTCGGGGTAGTGCGGGTGCGCTGCCACGACGAGCACGTCATGTCCCAGCGCCTGCAGGCCCTGCGCAAGCATGGCACTCAGCGGCGCAATGCCCTGGGGCTCGGGATCGTAGTTGTAAGACCAGAGTTGGACGCGCACGGCGGCTACGGTTTTCCTGCTTTCAGAGTGTTGGAGTCCGTGCGCGGACCCCGTCCTCACGGCGCCGCAGTCGTTCACCAGATGTTCTCCACAGTGTGGCCAACCCACCCCCGGAAGGGAAGGCCGAGGCCGCACGATAGGGCGGGGTGCGCCTACTCCGGCGCGTCGGTACCGCGGCTGCGGTACCGGATCCAGCCGAGCGCGAGCACCGCGAACGTACCGCCGAGCAGCGCCCAGATCAGGAGCGATCCGGCGACGGGCCCGTTCTGCACGGAGGCCGAGACGGCCTTCAGCGGGCTGCCGGACACGTCCTCGCTGGACGCAGTTGCGCCCGCGACATCGCCATTGGCGTCCGTGCTGCCTCCAGACGTCGTCCCGGTCGTGCCGCCGCCGGGCGGCGAGCTCGGCGACGGCTTCGCCGTCCTGTCCCGCGGCCTTCAGTTCTGTCGCCGTTCCCGCTGGCAGGGCGGTTGCGTCGGCTCCGGTCGTCCCGTTGCCCGACGTGGCGCGTTCGCGCTGGAAGTCGTTGCCGGACTGCGAACCGCCGCCCTCAGGGATGGCCTCGCAGTACTGGTCGACAGCGGCGCTGCCGGGTGGGGCCTCGCAATTCTGCGCCTGCGCGGGGGCAGACCACGCGGCGAGGGCGGCGAGCGCCAGCACGATGGGGAAGAGGCGGGAACGCATCAACCCTCACTACGCGCGGTTGGGGACGCGCCTGACACCGGCTGCTCGAAGAACTTGCCCCGCGGTCGCAGCGCCTGCGCCCGCCGATAGGCCCGGATCGCGCCCGCAGGGTCACCCTCGCGGGCGAGCACCCGTGCGGTGACGAGCGGGATGCGCCAATCGTCGGGCGATCGGGCCGCGGCCCGCCGCAGGTCGGCTGCCGCCGCGCCGTAGGCGCCGCTCTGCTCGCGCACCAGCGCGCGCTGCACGTACGGCGCGGCGGCCCACGGTTCGGTCTCGATCGCGTCGTTGGCGTGCGCGAGCGCGGCCGGGATGTCCTGGGCGGCGAACGACTCCTGGCTCTTGCGGATCTCCGAGGTCGAGACCAGGCCAGGGAGTTGCAGGAGGGCGAGCACGATCGCGGCGATCGCCAGTCCGATCCGCAGCGGCCACCGCATGGTGGCTGCGGTCTTGCCGGTTGCGGCGATGGCGGCACCGAGGAGCACCAGGGCGAGAACGGCGACGGCGGTCGATTCCCACAGCCAGTCCACTCCCGCGCCGAAGAAGAAGGCTGCGCCTGCGGCAGTCGCGCCTGCCAGCGCACCGCGGTCGACCGGGTCGTTGGCGCGAACGAGCGCCAGCACGAATGCGTAGGCCGCTCCGCCCACGAGAACGACGACGAGCAGCAGGCCCGGGATCCCCTGTTCGGCGAGCGGCTCGAGGTACAGCGAGTGGGCGTCCCGTACGAACTCGTCGCTGGTGGCGCGCATGTTCCAGCTGAACTCGAACGTCCCGGCGCCGCTCCCTGTGACGAGGTCGTCCTGCGCGGATTTCAGGGTGGCGGACCAGATCGCGTACCGGCTGCCGTTGAGCGATCTCAACCGCTGCGACGGGTCGAGGTCAGAACGCGTGCTGCTGGTGTCCTTGAACTGGTCCCATGCATCCGGGCCAACCACGACCGCCGCCCCCGCGAGCGCGATGACGGCCGCCGTCCCGGCGGCCACGAAAGCGATCCGGCCCCTACGCGGATCGAGCCGCCAGCCGTCGGCGCCGAACTTCCGGGTGCCGGCCCCCACTGCCAGGGCCACCACCGCTCCGGCGACCAGCACCACGGCGATGCGACCCGCGTCCGCGTCGCCGGTGGCCTGCGCGATCTCGGGCGCGTTGCGCACGGCTCGGATGGAGAGCACGCCGAAGACGGCCGCAACCGCGGCGTGAACCGTCAGCGTCACCCGGTTCCGGCTCGCGCAGAAGAGCACGAGCAGCCCGAGCGCCGTGCCACCGAGCGATGCGCGCGAGTACGTGAGGTACGAGACCGTGATCGCGGCGGGCACGACGGCCAGGGCGGCGCCCCGCCAGAGCCAGAACCGCGCGTGGGCGCTCCACGCCAGACAGAGCGCGCTCGTCATCCCGGCCCACGCGCCGACCGCGTTCCAGTACCCGAGCGGGTAGCTCAGGCGGTTGGAGCCGAACGCCTGCGCGATCACGTCCTCGCCGAAGGTCCCGGGAAACAGCCGCCGCGAGAGCGCCGCAAGCGTGATGAACGCCGCAGCCGCGGCGGCACCGGCGATGGCGGGTCGCCAGGTGTGACGGTCCAGCGCAGTCGCGACGAGCACCACGACGCCGAGATGCATCGCCACGCGCGCGACTTCGATGAGCGTGCGAGCGTCGTCGGACGTCCAGAGGAGGCTCAACGCCGTCCACCCGCCGAGGAGCAGCAGGGCCCCGATCACCACCCAGCCCGGCGTAGCCGGGCGCGTGCGTGGAAGCAGCCCGGCGAGGAACGCCAGCGCCAGCAGCCACCACAGCACGACGGCCACCTGCTGGCGGACGACCACGTCGTAGGCGCCCTGCTCGAGCGCGAGTAGGACAATGCCTCCGAAGGTCAGCAGGAATGCCGCGGCCTGTCCGGCGAGGATGGCTCGACGGTCCTCGCGTGGTGGGGACACGGACACGGCGCAAGCATGCCAAAGCCGCCGGGCACCGATACGCTCCGCGCCCCATGCCCGTCACCACATCTGCCATCGGCAAGAGCTACCCGCCGACGACCTACGCGGTCGGCCGCGAGAAGATCAAGGAGTACGCCTCCGCCGTCGGGGAGGCCAATCCGGTCCACCTCGATCCCGAGGCCGCGAAGGCCGCCGGCTACGCCGACGTCGTCGCGCCGCCCATGTTCGCCGTCGTCTACAAGTCGCCGGCCGTGATCCCCGCGCTCTTCGATCCGGAGGTGGGCATCAACTTCGCGATGATGGTCCACGGCGGGCAGGAGTTCGTGTGGAGCGCGCCGGTCGTCGCCGGTGACGAGATCACCACGACCACGACGGTGAAGGACATCTCCGAGCGGGGCGGGATGGGCTTCTACGTCTTTGAGACCACGTCCGTGAACCAGCGCGGTGAGACCGTCTGCGTCGGCGAGTGGACCAACATCGTCCGGGGGGTCTGACCATGGCCGAGTTCACCGAGGGGCAGGAGCTGCCCGAGCTGCGCGTCACGCCGGACCGGTTCCTCACCGTCCGCTACGCCGGGGCGTCGGGCGACTTCAATCCGATTCACATCGACGAGGAGTTCGCCAAGGGCGTCGGCCTCCCCGGGAAGATCCTCCACGGCCTCTACACCATGGCGCAGGTCGCGCGGGCGCAGACCGATGCCGGCGGCGGGCCTGAGTCGCTCAAGCGTCTGAAGGTCCAGTTCCGCGGGATGGGGCTGCCCGAGCAGGAGATCGTGGTGACGTCGAAGGTCGTCGAGGTCACGGGCGGGGTCGCGAAGGTCGAGACGGCGGCTGAGCAGAACGGCAACCAGATCGTCCGCAACGCGGAAGCGGAGATCGCGACCTCCTGAGTCCGATGGATGTCACCCCTGACAACCTGCCCGTTCGCGTCGACAAGCCGTGGGGCTACGAGATCTGGTGGGCGTGGACCGACGAGTACGTCGGGAAGATCCTCCACGTCGACGCCGGGCACAAGCTGTCGGTCCAGTACCACGAGCTGAAGGACGAGACGAGCTACCTGCTCAAGGGCCGGATGTATCTGCACAAGGGGGCCACGCTCGACGACATCGTCGCCACTGAGCTGGGGGAGGGCGCGCAGTGGCGGAATCGTCCCGGAGAGATCCACACCATCGAGGCGATCGACGATTCGGACGTGCTCGAGGTGTCCACCCCTCACCTGGAAGACGTCGTGAGGCTCCAGGACAGCTACGGGCGCGAAGGTACGAGCGCGCCCTGATCTTCTTGCTGTGCGGTCCCCGCACAGCAGCCGTACGACACGCGCTGGAGCGCTTCAAACGACAGCCGCAGCACGGTTCAGCAACTTGGACACACGGGGGGCCGCCGATGCGCCATGATGGGAAGCGACCGGGCAGCACCGCCCATCGCCGGAACCGACCCTGCTCACCATGCTCTGCCATAGCCGGTGACATCACATGCGCGACACACCCCGTCCACGACGCTCCGTCGGCCCGCTGACGCTCCGTCTGCTCAAACCGTTGTTCCGATATTCCGTCGCGCGTGACGCGTACGTCCTGCGTCTCGGCAGCGGGCAGCACGGCCCGGTGCTGGTCCAGTCGGGGGCACAGCCCGTTCCCGCCGCGCCCAAGCCGCCGGCCACGGGCCGGTTCGCGCGCACCGATGGGGCCGGCGCGCACAGCGAGACACCGATGACCAAGAGCCGCCAGGGCTGATCGCACCGGAGCCGGGACCTACACTTCAAGTGTGCTGACGCCCCGCCAGGAGCAGGTCCTCCGCAAGGTCATCCTGACCTACCAAGAGACCGCGCAGCCGGTCGGCTCCAAGGCACTGGCGCAGGACGAGGAACTCGGCGTCCGCGCGTCGACCATCCGCAACGACCTCGCCCAGCTCGAGGAGCACGGGCTGCTCGCGCACCCGCACACCTCCGCGGGCCGGGTCCCCACCGACGCGGGGTACCGCTACTTCGTCGACCGCCTGCTGCCCGAGCCGGTCCGCGACCACAGCGTCGAGCTGTCGCTCGTGCGGCTGCAGATCGACGAGGCGATGCGCGTCGCCACCGAAACGCTCTCGCAGGTCACCGACCTGCTCGCCGTCGTCAGCGCGCCCCCGATCGACACGTCCACCGTCCGTCACGTCGAGGTCCTGAGCCTGCAGCCGCAGGTCCTCATGGTCGTCGTCATCACCTCCACCGGCGGGGTGACCAAGCGGGTCTTCACCTACGAGGACGCCGTCGACCCGGGGCTCGTCAGCTGGGCGGGGGAGTACCTCAACGAGCGGCTCGTCGGGCTCGGCCTGGGCGCGCGCACGCTGCGCTCCCGCCTCGCCGATCCGTCGCTGGCACAGCGCGAGCAGGCGTTCCTCGCCACGCTCGCGCCCGCGTTCACGCAGCTGGCCGAGACCGCGGAGGACACGCTGTACGTCGACGGCGCCGCGCGGCTGCTGTCCGAGCACCGGGTGCAGGACGTCACGCAGATCAACGAGCTCATGAACATGCTCGAGCGCCGCGTGACGCTGCTGGAGTTCCTGCGCGCGGCCGTGGGCACCCGCGACGTGGTCGTCGGCATCGGCGCGGAGAACCCGGTGCCCGCGCTGCACTCGCTGGCGATCGTCGCCTCGGGCTACGGGCTGCCGCAGCGCGCGCTCGGCACGGTGAGCGTCATCGGGCCGCTGACGATGGACTACCCGAGCACGATCGGGACGGTCCGTGAGGTCGCGCACCAGCTGTCGCGGTTTGTGACGGACGTCTACGAGGACGCATAGCGCTCTCCTTGCGCGCTTTCGTCACGTGTCGCAACACATACGTCGTTCCCGGTCGCGAACGATGGGAGTGTGACCCTCAAGAAGGAGATGAGCGCGGTTATCCGTGAAGCCGAGCGCCAGGGCTGGCGTGTTGAGCTCGGCCGCGGCGGACACTGGAAGCTCTAGGCCCCTGACGGGAAGTCGATCGTCGTCGTGGCGAGTACGCCGGGCGCGCGGAGCAGCATCGACAAGGCGGTCTCCCGGATGCGACACTACGGGTTCGTGTGGAAGGGACGCTGATGGCTACGTACGACATCACCATTGCGCTTGGCCAGGTCGGGACCGACGACGACCTCGGAGTGGAGCTGGCATCAGCCCTCAAAGCGCTGGGCATAGCCGTCGTCACACACGACCTCGTCGGGAGGACGCTCGAGATCGACATGACGGTGTCAGCGCCTGATCTCGCGACGGCTGCCACTTCCGCGATCCGCGCCACGCGCGAGACGTGCGAGCGGGCTGGCGTTCCCGATGTGGAAGCCACGTCGCTGTCGGCCAGTCGTGCTCGGACGCCCGAGCACACCGCTGCATAGCGCCGCGCCTACACTGCCCGCCGATGCCACGCGACGCCTACGAGGTGCTCGGCGTCGATCGCGACGCCGACGAGACCCAGATCAAGAAGGCCTTCCGCAAGCTCGCCCGCGAGCTGCACCCGGACGTCAACAACCACGACCCGGACGCGGAGGAGAAGTTCAAGGAGGCCGCCGAGGCCTACGAGATCCTGTCCGACGCCGAGCGCCGGTCGATCTACGACCGCCACGGCTACGAGGGACTCAAGCGCGGTGGCGCCGCCCCCGACATGGGCGCGTTCGGCTCGTTCAGTGACCTGTTCGAAGCGTTCTTCGGCGCGGGCGGCGGTGGCGGCGGGTTTCGCGGCCCGGCGCCGGGTGACGACGCGCTCGTCGAGGTCACGCTCGACCTCGCCGACGCCGCGACCGACTCGTCGGTGGAGGTCACCTTCGAGGTCGTCGACACCTGTGAGACCTGCCACGGCAACGGCGCCGAACCCGGCACGCCCATCGTCACCTGCGAGCGCTGCGGCGGCGCGGGCCGGCTGCAGGCCGTGCAGCGCACGCCGTTCGGGCAGATGGTCCGCACCGTCGCGTGCGACCGCTGCGACGGCAGCGGCAAGATCCCCGAGCAGCCGTGCGCGCGGTGCGCCGGGCGGGGGAGGGAGGTCCGCGACCGCACGCTGAAGGTCGACGTGCCCGCGGGCATCAGCGACGGGCAGCGCATCCGCCTGGCCGGTCGCGGCCACGCCGGCGAGCCCGGCGGTATGCCCGGCGACCTCTACGTCCGCGTCCGGGTGCGCGAGGACGCGCGGTTCGTCCGTGACGGCGACGACCTCATCTGCGCGCTGGACGTTCCCGCGCCACTGGCCGCGCTCGGCACCACGTTGCCGGTGCCGACGCTCGAGGGCGACGAGGACCTCGACGTTCCCGCGGGAACGCAGCCCGGCGAGGTCATCACCCTGCGCTCGCGCGGCATGCCGGTGCTCCAGCGCCCCGGGCGCCGGGGCGACCTGAAGGTCGTCATCGACGTCGTCATCCCGCTGCGGCTGCGGCCCGAGCAGCAGGAGCTCCTCCAGCAGCTCGCCGACAGCCTCACCGACGACAATCTGCGCGGCGACGAGTCGCTCGGGCAGAAGCTCCGCCGCGCGCTGCACCTCTGACCGGTTGTCGGTAGACACCCCGTCCAGGGCGGCTGGACCGGCCCGAAGACCGTCCGATGTATCCGGTGGTCCACCGACCTTCGGAGCCTCCCGTGTCCCATGCCGTCCGGTCGGCGCTTCCCCGCGCGCTGACCATCCTCTGCCTGTCCCTGCTCGCCTACGTGCTCGCGGCCGCCGCGCCCGCGCAGGCGTCGCACCTGAAGGGCGCGTCGCTCGACGCCCAGATCGATGCTTCAGGACAGCTCACCGGCTCGGTGCAGCTCATCAAGGCCAACGGCGGCAGCTGCGTGAGTCCGAGCGGCGAGCTCGGCACCGTCTACTACACCCCGGCGGGCGGCAGCCCGACGGCGATCTCGATCCCGAGCGGCAACCAGTCCGTCACCGCCTGCACACCGGGCTCCATCACGACGACCGGCACGTTCAGCGTGAGCGTCGCCGGCGAGGCCGACGGGGACTTCACGATCCGCCAGCTCGCCAGCGCGCGCGTCTCCGGCATTCAGAACAGCGCACCGAGCAGCATCGACGTGCGCGCGAAGGTCAGGAAGCAGGCGGGCTTCACGCACCGGACGCCGAGGATCACGAGCCAGCCCGCGCTCGGCGTGTCCAAGCTCTCCGCCTACTCGCAGCAGCTCGCGATGAACACGGAGAGCGGCACCGCCCCGTCGGTCGCGCTGATGCAGAGCGCCGACAACGGCAACACGGCGACGTACGACAGCACCGCGCCGGCGACCAATCTCGTCAGCGTGACGAGCGGCGGGCTCGTCGAGATCCCCTTCTCCACGACCGCGGGCCTCACCGTCGGCCACTACTACGTCTACAAGGTCCGCATCACCGACGACCAGGGCCAGTACACCGAGCGCGACCTGCTGCTCACGGTCTCCAACAACGCGCCGCCGGTGTTCAGCGGGGACTCGGCGACTGGCACCATCGACATCAAGCCCGGCGTGCCGGCGACGCTCAACTTCTCCGCGTCGGACCCTGACGCGGGGCAGACGCTGACGATGGCCGTCGGCGGCGTGCCGGCGTGGGGCTCGTCGAGCACGGGCACCGGAACCGCGTCAGTCTCGCTGAACGCGCCCGAGTCGGCCGTCGGCACCTCGACGCAGATCTCCGTCGACGCGACGGACTCGGACACCACCGCGCCGATGACCTCGGCCCGGACGGTCACCGTGCGCGTCGTGGCCAACACGCCCACGCCGACCCCCGAGCCGACGCCGACCCCGACGCCCGTCTCCAAGCCCGCGGCGCCGAAGGTCGTGAGCGCCCCGCCGGCGACCACGACGTCGCGTGACGCGGAGATCACCTGGACCGGCGAGGCCGGCGGCAGCTACACGTGCATCGTCAACACCAAGCCCGCCGCGGCGTGCTCGTCGCCGCTGAAGCTCAGCGGCCTCGCGCCCGGACGCCACACCGTCAAGGTGTTCCAGACCAACGCGTCGGGTGACGGCCAGATCCTCGAGGTCAGCTGGGTCGTCACCGAAGCCAAGCTCGACGTCGGTGCGAAGCTCGCCGTCAAGAGCGACGACCTGACCGTGGGCTGCAAGGTCGCCGGCGTGAACATCGAGCGCTGCGTCGTCGACGTGTTCGCCGACGTGCCGTCCGGCGACGCCAGGGCGCGCGCGGCGAAGAAGACCAAGATCGGCACCGGCGAGTTCAAGACGAGCAAGACGACGAACGCCGTGGAGATCGAGCTGACGCTCAACGCGACCGGCAAGCGCCTGGTCAACCGCCTCGGCGGCGTGAAGGTCAGCCTGGACATGACCGCGTGGCCGCAGGGCGGCGGCCCGCAGCTCAAGGCGACCGGCAACAGCGTGCTGCTGCCGTCCCGCGTGAGGGTCACCCCGGCGACGGGCATCTTCACCCACCAGAGCGCCACGCTGACCACCGCGGCGCGGGCGTGGGTCAAGGCCACGGCCAAGCAGCTGAGCGGTGCGCAGTCCGTGCGCTGCACCGGCCACACCGCCCGTTCGGGCAAGGGCATCCCGGAGGCCAACCGCCGCCTGGGCCTGCGCCGCGCGAAGGCGATCTGCGGTGCGCTGAAGCGCGCCGGCGTGAAGGTCACGACCAGCACCGTGACCGCCGGCGAGACCCAGCCGCGCTCGAGCAACCGCACGGCCGCCGGCCGGGCGAAGAACCGCCGCGTCGAGCTGACGGTGACCTACCCCCGCTGACACCCTGGGGACAGGCCGGCCGACAGGATGCCCTTCCCGCAGGGCATCCTGTCGGTCACCAATGCTTCGCCTCGCCCTCCGCGTCCCTCGTGAGCACGCCGACATTGCGCTCGCCGAACTGCTCGAGCTCGTCCCCGCGGGGGTCGAGGAGCGCGACCTCGGCGACCGCGTGGAGTACGCCGTCTACGGCGCGCCCGGAGAGCTGCCGTCGCTCCCCGATCTGCAGGCCGCTGCGGGCGGGGTCGTCGTGGAGGTCGTGACCGAAGAGGTCGCCGACGACTGGGGGAGCGCTGGAAGGCGTTTCACCAGCCGATCAGGATCGGCGACCGCCTGCACGTCCGCCCGCCGTGGGCCGAGCCTGCGCCCGCCGGCGTGCTCGACATCGCCATCGACCCCGGCCAGGCGTTCGGCACCGGCGCCCACGACACCACCCGGCTGTGCCTGGAGCTGCTGCTGGGCCTGGAGCCCGGCGGCGAGCTGATGGACCTCGGCTGCGGGTCGGGCGTCCTGGCGATCGCCGCGGCGAAGCTCGGGTGGGACCCGGTGCGCGGGGTCGACCACGAGCTGGAGAGCGTGGAGGCGACTCGCGAGAACGCGGCGGCCAACGGGGTGGAGGTGGAGGTTTCGCGGTTCGACCTGCTGCGCGACGGACCGGCCCCGACGGCGCCCACCGTGGTCGCCAACCTGCTGCGTCCACTCCTCCTGGCCGTCGCTCGCGCCGGGTTCCGGGGCGATGTGCCGTCCCGCCTGATCATCAGCGGACTGCTGCGTGAACAGGCCGACGAGGCGGCCGCCGCCTTCGGCGCCCACGGCCTGCAGGAACACGCCCGGTTGGCGGGCGGAGATTGGGCTGCGGTGCTGCTCTGCCGATGACTGAACCCATGGACGATCACCTGCGAAAGGTGAAGACACGACGTCTTGTCCGTACTCTTGTTGCTTCCGCGAGCACCCGCGACCCCCAGAAGGAAAGAGACAGCACCCTTGGCTCCTGACCTCGAGAGCGACGACGGCTTCGGCCTTTCGGACATCCTGAAGGCCCTGCGTCGCCGCTGGTGGATCGTCGCGATCTGCGTGATCGTGACCCCCGCCGCCGCCCTCGCGTTCTCGCTCTCGCAGGAGAAGCAGTACTCGGCCACGGCGACGCTGCTCTTCCAGGACGCGCGGCTCGACAACCAGCTGCTCGGCGACACGACGTACGTCGACAGCGACCAGGAACGGACCGCGGCGACGAACACGGCGATCGCGCAGCTCGGCACCATCCAGCGGCGGACCGAAGCCGCGGTCGCCAACCGGTTCCCGGACGTCGACGTCAACGTCAGCGTCGAGCAGTCGGGCACCGACAACCTTGGGACCGTCACTGCGACGGCGCCGAGTCCGACCGCCGCCGCCGTCATCGCGACCCGCTTCGCCGAGGAGTTCATCACCTTCCGCCGGGGCGCCGAGCGCGAGACCGTGACCCGCGCGATCGCGCTCCTGGAGCGCCGGATCGCGCGGCTGGAGCGCACGGACGGGCCGCGGTCCGAGATCGAGGAGCTCGAGACCCGCAAGCAGGACCTCGAGAACCTGTCCGCCGTCCAGACCGGCAACGTGCAGCTCGTCGAGCGCGCCGAGGTCCCGGACTCGCCGTCGTCCCCGAAGACCCGCCGCAACGTCGCCCTCGGCATCTTCCTCGGCGGCCTCCTCGGCATCGCGCTGGCGCTGCTCGTCGATCGCCTGGACCGCCGCATCCGCGACGAGAGCGAGATCGAGGACTCCGTGGAGGCGCCGGTGCTCGGCGTCGTCCCGCAGAGCAAGGCGATCGCGCGCCAGAAGGGCGGGCTGGAGGCCCTGCGGCCCGGCGACGTCGAGGCGTTCCGCCTGCTCCGCGCCGAGCTGCGCTACTTCGAGGCCAGCAAGGACGCCTCGTGCATCATGGTCACGTCCTCGGCGCCCGGCGAGGGCAAGAGCACCGTCGCGTGGAACCTCGCGCTCTGCGCCGCCGAGAGCGGGGCGCGCACGCTGCTCATCGAGGCCGACCTGCGCCGTCCCGTGCTCGCCCTGAAGATGGGCGCCACGCCGGGTGAGAAGGGGCTCAGCACGGTCCTGTCCGAGCAGGTCACGCTCTCTGAGGCGCTGCAGCACTACGAGCACGGCGAGGACGTGGACCACACGTTCGACGTCCTGTACGCCGGGCCGAAGCCGCCGAACCCGGGCGACCTCCTCGAGTCCGAGAACATGACCGCGCTGCTCGGCGAGGTCCGTCGCCGGTACGACTACATCGTCGTGGACACCGCACCGGTGCCGGTCGTCTCCGACCCGATCCCGCTGCTGTCGCAGGTCGACGGGGTGCTCGTCGTCACGCGCCTGGGCAAGACACAGCGCGACGAGCTCGCCCACCTGCGCCGCCAGCTGTCGAAGTTCAAGGCGCCGGTGCTCGGTGTCGTCATCAACGGCGGCGCACGCGTGGGCGACTACGCCGGCTACGCGTCGTACTCGTACGCCGGGTCCAGCGGGTCGGAAGCGCGGATGCCGCAGCTCGTCGCGCGCCCGGGCGGCGCTGTGGTCGATGTCGCGGAGTCCGACGACACGCCGGAGGAGGAGCCTGCGCCCCCCCAAGGAGGCCAACGGCAAGCGCGGACATCACGCCGCCGACGCCGCGGACTTCGTGCGCGAGCGGGCCAAGGGCGAGGACGCCGAGGCGGACGCCGAACCCGAGGCTGATGCGGAGGACGTCCCGGCGCAGCCCACCGGCTCGACGGCCACCCGCACCCGCCGGCGCCGCCGCGCGAAGGGCGGCACGCCGAACGGCAAGGCCGGCCAGCAGCCGAAGGCCGACAGCGACGACAGCGAGTCCTGACGGCCCCACGGCGTACGATCCGCCGTGATGCCCTCCGACACGGTTCTGCTCATCGCCTTCGACGGGTCTGACACGTCCCGTCACGCCCTCGAACGCGCCGCCGCCCTGTTCCCGGGCGCCAAGGCGGTCATCGCCACGGTCTGGGAGCCCACGCCGGTGCTGTCCGCGCCGGGCGCGCTGGGCACGATCGACCCCCTGGACATCGAGAGCCAGGAGCGCGTCGACAAGGCCGTGAGCACCACGGCGCAGCGGGTCGTCGACGAGGGCGTGGAGGCCGCCAACGCGGCCGGGCTCGTAGCCGAGGGGCGCGTCACCGAGGACGCGCCGACGTGGCACGGGATCGTCTCCCTCGGCGACGAGGTGAACGCCGACGTGGTCGTCGTCGGGTCCCGCGGGCACGGCGGGCTGCGCAGCGCGCTGCTCGGCTCGGTCTCGCAGGGTGTCGTCCACCACGCGCACCGCCCCGTGCTCGTGATCCGCGACGAGGAGCACAAGCCGCCGAAGAAGTGAGTCGGTGCGGTTCGCCTCATGCGAACCGGGGGACTAAGGTCGGTCCATGGCCTGGAACGTCGTCATCGCCGGCGGCGGCTTCGGCGGGCTGCAGACCGCCCACCGCCTCTGCCGCCTGCTGCCCCCGCAGAGCGCGCGGATCACCCTCGTCAACGAGACGAACTTCATGCTGTACACGCCGCTGCTCCCCGGGGCGGCGGCGGGCACGCTCGAGCCGCGCCACGTCGTGGTGCCGCTGCGCGAGCAGCTCTCCGATCGCGTCGATCTGCGGGTTGGCCGGGTGCTCGGCGCCGACCCGGCCGAGCGCCGCGTGTCGGTCCGGACCCTGCACGGCGACGTCAACGAGCTGCGCTACGACCACCTCGTCGTCGCGCTCGGATCGGTCAGCCGCACGCTGCCGGTGCCCGGCCTGGCCGAGCACGCGATCGGGCTGAAGTCGCTGCCCGAGGCCATCCAGCTGCGCAACCGGCTGCTGCAGAGCTTCGAGATCGCCGAGACGATCGATGACTCCACCGAGCGCGCGTCCTACCTGACGTACGTCTTCGTGGGGGCGGGCTACGCGGGCCTGGAGGGGCTCGCCGAGCTGCAGGACTTCGCCGCCGACGTCATCGAGCACTACCCGCGCTGCCGGGTCAGCGGCATGCGGTGGGTCCTCGTGGACGCCGCCGACCGCGTCATGCCGGAGATCAAGCCGCAGCTCGCCGCGTTCGCCACCCGCGAGCTGCGCGGCCGCGGGATCGAGATCCGCACGTCCACGACGCTGCAGGAGGTCACGGACACCCACGCCCTGCTCTCCGACGGCGAGCGCATCCCGACGCGCTGCGTCGTGTGGACCGCGGGCGTGCGGGCGCATCCCGTCGTCGCGCAGCTCGGGCTGCCGCTCGACGACCGCGGGCGCATCCCCACCGACAAGTTCCTGCAGGTCGAAGGGCACCACAACGTGTGGGCGATCGGCGACGCCGCCGCGGTGCCCGACCCGGCGAAGGGGCGCAAGGAAGCCGCACCCCCGACCGCGCAGCACGCGACGCGTGAGGGCAAGGTCGTCGCGCAGAACGTCGCCGCGGCGCTCGGCGTCGGCAAGCCGCGGCCGTTCCGCTACCGGACGCTCGGGGTGTTCGTCGACATGGGGCGGGGCAAGGCGGTCGCCTCCACGCTCGGCCTGCGCTGGCGCGGCACGCCCGCGTGGTGGCTGGCGCGGACCTACCACCTGGCGCTCATGCCCGGCTGGGGCCGGCGCGCGCGGCTGCTGTTCGACTGGAACGTCGGCCTGCTGTTCGGGCGCGACACCGCGGAGCTGGGCCAGCTCGGCCACCCCGAAGGCCTGCCACCAGCACCGGCGCCGCCCGCCGCGCCCACCCGCGCGCCGAGCGGCAGATCCACGTCGCCATAGAGGCTGTCGCGTAAGTCGCGGCAGCCTCGGTAGCTGTGGCAGTCGCGGGGTTGTGGTCGGTGGCCGGGCGTAGCCCGGCCACTGCGGACCCTGCGATCAGGTGGCCAGGGCGGCGCGGTGCAGCTTGAGCAGGTTGTGGGTGGCGGCCAGGAGTCGTAGTTCGCTGCGGCAGGCCGCGTGTCCGCGTCTGGAGAACCGGTCGGCGCCCCGGTTGTGTTTGAGGTCGCCGAAGACCGGCTCGATGATGCCTTGGCGGCGGCGGTAGAGCGCTCGGCCGGCCTCGCTGTCGATGACCCTGCGCAGGAACGCGGTCAGGCCGCGGTCGTGTTTGTGGCCGGTCTTGCCCGCCGCGCGGCGCGTTTCGCCGTCTGGGGGAACCAGGACGGTGCAGTGTTCCCGGCTGATGATCGCTTCGATCTGCGCGGTGTCCCAGTACCCCGAGTCAGCCAGGACCGTCCCGATCGGCTCGGTGACCCCTGCCGCGTCGAGCTCGCGGGTGATCGTGCGAACCATCGGCTGCAAGCAGCCCTGATCGGGCGATGACGTGGTCAGCTCCGCGGCGACGATGATCTGCTCTGCCGTCGCGGCGACCTGCGCGTTGTAGCCCTGCACCCAACCCTGCGCAGAGCGCATCATCCGGGAGTCCGGATCGGTGACGTTGACCCTCTCCTGCGGATCGACCGCCAGGCTGGGCGCGACCGGCGCCGGACCCGGCATGCGGCGGCCGTCGACCAGCTCTTTGGCCTGCCGGGCCTGCATCCGCTGCTCGTGGCGCTCGGCCTTCTCGGCCTGCTCGGCCTCCAACCGGGCCTTGGCCTCGCGCAACCGGGCCAGCCGCGACGAACGATCAGCGAGCTCGGGCGGGAGCTCGTCGCCGCGCGCATCACCAAATCGCTCGTCCTCCTCAGCGTCGATCCTCGCGGCCTCCGCAAAGATCTCGCGGGCGATCTGCTCATAAGACCGGGTCTGGCCCTTCGCCGCGTCGGCCTTCAGTTTCGTCCCATCGACAGCGACCACGCCGACCGACACCAACCCGCTCTCAGCACACAAGCCGAGCACCTGCCCAAACAGCCCTTCCAACGCCGCCTCATGCCGGGCACGAAACCGCGCGATCGTCGAATGATCAGGCGCCCGGTTCGCGCAGATCACCCGAAACGCCACATCCTCCGCGCACGCCCGCTCAACCCTCCGCGACGACCGGACCCCGACCGAGTAGGCGTACACGAACAACGCGACCATCACCGCCGGATCATGCGCCGGACGACCATGCCCATCCGCCCGATAGGCCGAATAGAACGCGGCCAGATCAAACTGCTCGACCGCATCGATCACAAACCACGCCAGATGATCAACCGGCAGCCACTCCCGCAAATCCGGCGGCAACAACAACGGCTGCTCACGATCAGACCAGATGAAGCGCTGTCCCATCACCCCATCGTCTTAACCCCGCCGGACTGAACCGACGGGGTTTACGCGACAGCCTCTATAGCAACGTCGATCTGCCGTTCACCGGCCGTGCGGGCCCGTCGCGGCGTCAGTTGCCGCTGAGGTAGAGCTCGAGGAGCGCCGGGTCGGCCACGCGCGCCTCGCCCTGCTCCGGCGCGGTGAAGCGCCACGTGCGCTCCACGGCCTCGGTGAACGCGGGCTCGAGCAGGCGCCTGGCCGCGGGGAACAGCTCGGCCAGCACGGTGCGCGTCGCCGCCGGGTTCTGCGCGATCGCGAGCACGTCCTGCACCCGTTGCCAGTCCTGCTGCGCGGTGGCCGACGCGCGGTCGAACCGGCCGGCACGGTTGCCGGTCAGCGCGTCGGCGATGGCGGGCAGGCGGCCGTGGACGTCGGGCTCGCAGACACGCAGCGCCTCCAGCGCGAGCAGGTCCTCGACGGCGATGTCGTCGCCGCGCAGCCACACCGCGCCCGTCGCCGCGTTCACCCACCGGCGGCCCTGACGCAGCGACGTCAGCAGCGCGCCGACCCCGTCGGTGACGAGTTCGTCGGAGTCCAGGACGTCGTCGTCGAGATCGGTGATCGCCCGCAGCGCAGCCCGCAGCTCGGTGAGCGTGAGGGCGAGCAGCCGGTCGCTCGCCGTGGCGCCCAGGTGATGCTCGATCTGGACGATCTTCTCCATATAGCCGCGCCCGACGTCCGCGTCGTCGCCCGCGCGCAGCGCCGCCTCCACCCGTTCCCGGCTGAAGGCCAGGACGTACGTGATGCGCGGCAGGTCGCCGATGAGCTTCACCAGCCGGATGACGGCGCGCAGCTGCTCGGGCTCCAGGCGGTCGACGTCGTCGATGAAGACGACGAACCGGCCCGGGTAGGGGCGAAGATGGCGCGCCAGGCGGTCACGGGGCGACTCGGTGATCCGCGTGCCCGCCTCCGAGCTGAGCGCGACCTGCGCGGCGGCCGCGGCGACCCCGCGCGGCTGGCCGTCACCGAACGCGGCCGGGTCGGACAGGCTCGCCGCGTAGTCGGTCACGGCGTCGACGACGCTCGTCGGCGCGCCCAGGCGGGTGAACTCCGACGCCAGCGTCATGAGGAAGCGCGCGGGCAGCAGGTCCGCGCCGGAGCTGAGCCACGGGTTGAAGCGGATCGCCAGCGCGTGCTCGTGGGCGCGCAGCGACTCCTCGACCAGGTTGAGCACCGACGTCTTGCCGACGCCCCAGGGACCGGTGAGGGCGATGACGAGTCCCGCGTCGGGGGCGGGGCTCACCGCCTGCACGGCGATGAGATCGGCGAGCCGGGCCCGGCCGAGCAGGTCGTCCCGCTGCGTGCGGATCGGCTCGTCGGAGGCGACGGGCGCGAGACCAGTCCGTGTCTCAAGTGACGCCATGACGGCGGAGCATAAGCAATAGACCAGTTCCCGGCTAGTCATCGGTCCCAGGCAGGCCGCCGCGACCCCTATGCTTGCCGTGGTGACGCTGGCCGACACGGTGAAGCAAGATCTGACCTCCGCGATGAAGGCGCGCGAGTCAGAGCGCGTCGGCACGCTGCGACTGGTCCTGTCCGAGCTGCAGAAGGCAGCGAAGGAGGGCAACGACGACGAGCAGGCGGTCCTGCGCCGCGAGCGCAAGCGCCGGCTCGAGGCTGCCGAGGCGTTCCGCAAGGGCGACCGGCCGGAGCTCGCAGAGGCCGAGGAGGCCGAAGCGCAGATCATCGCGGCGTACCTGCCGGCCGAGCTGGGCGACGACGAGTTGCGCCAGATCGTCGAGGCGGCGGTCGCCGAGAGCGGGGCCACCAGCCCGAAGGACATGGGCCAGGTGATGAAGGCGGCCATGCCCAAGGTGGGCGGGCGCGCCGACGGCAAGCGTGTGAGTGCGATCGTGAAGGAGGTGCTGGGTGCGTAGTCAGATTGAGGTGTCGAATGAGGTCGCGTCCAGCCTCGCGGGCAGCGGCGATGCCGTGCTGCGCGCGCTTGAGGACCACATCTCCTGCGACGTGTTCCTGCGCGGGAACGTCGTCACGCTCGACGGGGACCCCGACGCGGTCGGCGAGGCGTCGAAGGTCGTCCGCGAGCTGAGCGACCTCATCGAGCAGGGGCACGAGATCGCGCCCGGCACGATCACCGCGGTGACCGGCGCGCTGGACCGCCACGAGGACCCCGCGAAGATCCTCGAGGACATCGTCTGGCAGCACCGCTCGCGCCGCGTCGCGCCGAAGACGGTCAACCAGAAGCGCTACGTCGACTCCATCCGCCGCAACACCATCACGTTCGGCATCGGCCCGGCCGGCACCGGCAAGACGTTCCTCGCCGTCGCCCTGGCCGCCGCCGCGCTGTCCCGGCGCGAGGTCAACCGCATCATCCTCACGCGCCCCGCGGTCGAGGCCGGCGAGCGCCTGGGCTTCCTGCCCGGCGACCTCATGGCGAAGATCGACCCGTACCTGCGCCCGCTCTTCGACGCGCTGCACGACATGCTCGACGCCGAGAAGGTCCAGCAGGCGCTGGAGCGCGGGCAGATCGAGGTCGCGCCGCTGGCTTTCATGCGTGGAAGGACGCTGAATGACAGTTTCATCATTCTTGACGAGGCCCAGAACACCACGCCCGAGCAGATGAAGATGATCCTCACGCGGCTGGGCTTCAACTCGCGCATGGTCGTCACCGGCGACATCACGCAGGTCGACCTCCCGCGCGAGCAGAAGTCCGGGCTCGTCGCGGTCGCCGAGATCCTCGAAGGGATCGAGGGCATCGACTTCGTCCGCTTCGGCGGCGAGGACGTCGTCCGCCACCGCATCGTGCAGCGCATCGTCGAGGCCTACGACCAGCACGCCGCGTCGATGGCACCCGAGCTTCGCCCCGCCGAGCGTCGCCGCGCCTGATGCTCGAAGTCGAGGTCATCGGCGCTCGCCACGCGCCGGGCGCGCCGCCGCCTCCGGAGATCGAACGGCTCGTCGCGATCGCGCTGGCCAGCGCGGGCATCGAGGCCGGGCACTGCGCCGTCGAGTTCGTCGACGAGGAGCGCATCGCCGAGCTCAACGCCGAGCACCGCGGCAAAGCCGGGCCCACCGACGTCCTCAGCTTCCCGATCGACGGCGAAGGCGAAGCCGGCGCGCTGCCCGACACCGACGCGCTGGGCGAGGTCGAGATCGAACTCGGCGACATCGTCATCTGCCCGGCGCACACGGAGGACCTGCGCGAGGCGATCATCCACGGCGCGCTGCACCTGACCGGGATGGACCACGAGACCGACGACGGCGAGATGCTCGCGCTTCAGGCCGAGCTGCTGTCGTGGGAACAGTGAGCCCGACCCACTCCGGCTTCGTCGCGCTCGCGGGACGACCCAACGTCGGCAAGTCGACGCTCGTCAACGCGATGGTCGGCCACAAGGTCGCGATCGTCTCCGACAAGCCGCAGACCACGCGCCGTGCGATCCGCGGGGTGGCCACCGGCCCGGACTGGCAGCTCGTGCTCGTCGACCTGCCCGGCGTGCAGCGCCCGCGCGACGCGCTGACCACGCGCATGCAGTCGCGCGTCGAACGCGAGCTGGCCGACAGCGACGCGGCGCTCATGCTCATCAACGGGCTGGAGGGCATCGGCCCGGGCGACCGCTTCATCGCCGACGCGCTGCGCAAGACGAGCACGCCGGTGATCGTCGCCGTCAACAAGGTCGACAAGCTCAACGACGCGAAGCTCATGGAGGTCCTGCAGGCCGCCGCGGACCTCGAGGTCGGCGACGACATCTACCCGATCAGCGCGCGGAAGGGCACCGGGCTCGAACCGCTCCTGGACCGCCTGCGCGAGCTGCTGCCCGAGGGCCCGTTCTACTACGACCCCTCCGAGGAGTCCGACCAGACCGAGGCGACGCTGCTCGCCGAGCTGATCCGCGAGCAGGTGCTGCGCCGCACGTTCCAGGAGGTCCCGCACGCCGTCGAGGTCGTCATCGACGACATCGAGGAGGTCCGCGACGACCTGCTGCGCGTGACCGCGTTCATCTGGGTCGAGACGGACTCCCAGAAGGGGATCCTCATCGGGGCGCAGGGCAAGATGATCAAGACGATCGGCACCGCCGCGCGCCGCGAGCTCCAGCGTGAACTCGGACGCAAGGTGCATCTGGACCTGTCGGTCCGGGTCCGCAAGGACTGGCGCGGCGACGATCGGGCGCTGGACCGGCTCGGCATCGAGTAGCGTCGAGGTTTGCCACGATCGTGGCAGGAACGTAGGATGGTCGTGTGGGAAAGCGCCGCCTGTCCGCGTCGATCGACGCCGAAGTTCTCGCCGCCGCCGAGGCCGCGGTTGAGGCGGGCCGCGCGCCGACGCTGAGCGCCTGGGTCGAGGATGCGCTGAGCGCCAAGGTCGAGCGGGAACGGACGCTCGCCGCCCTTGGCGAAGCGCTTGAGGCTGCCGACGCCGAGTTCGGCGCGTTGTCTGAGGACGAGATCCGAGCAGTCGAGCGCCGCGCCCGCGCGAACGCGATCGTCGTGCGGCCGCGCGACGTCGCGTGACGCTGGTCTTCGACGCGGGCGCGTTCCTCGCCTTCGAGCGAGGAGACAAGACGGTGCGTGCGCTGCTCGACCTCGATCGTGCAGCGGGGCGGAGCCCGAGGACGCACGGCGGAGTGGTCGGGCAGGTCTGGCGGGGAGGGGCGCGCCAAGCACTGCTCGCGCGGCTGCTGGCCGGCACCGAGATCGTGCCGCTCGACGCCACGCTCGGGCGGGAGGCCGGCGTGCTGCTCGCCGCGGCGGGCACGTCAGACGCCATCGACGCGGCCGTGGCGCTGCTCGCCCGCGACGGCGACACGATCGTCACCTCAGATCGTGGTGACCTCGAAGCGCTCGTGTGGCAGGCCGGGCGGCACGTGGAACTCGTCGTGGTGTGAGGCCCAGCCAGAAGAGAGGGTCGCGGTGGGCGACCGTCGCCGCCCACCGCAACCAGGATGTCCCCTCAGATCATCCCTCTCAATGGCAGGCTTGACGCGAGTCGGGCCATCACCGGATTCGCCGTCGATGGTGGTCCTTCTCTGGTCCTTGGCGACCCGCCGGCGTGAGGCCGGTGCGGGCGGCTCGTCCATGAGCCACGCTCGCCTGTCTCTCCCATGGTCGGCGGCAGGAGACCGGAACTGCAATCGGTCTGGACGGATGACCGGTCAACCGATCGTGGCCTGGACACGGGGGCTGAGGCCCTCGATGTCGTCCAGTTCCAGCGCCGGGCGGATGATGAACGGCAGGGTGCCGACCGACGCGTCGGTGCCGCGGCGCAGCTTCGACAGCTGCGCCTGCTGCACGCGGACGCGCTCGGCGTGTGACGCGACGATCCGGCGGACGCCGTGCACCCGCGGCTCGTCCCCTGGCAGGGCGGCGACCTCCTCCTGCTCCGCGGCGTTGAACCGGCGCGGCAGGATCTGGTTGACGAGCACCGCCTCGAGCGGGCGGCCCAGCGTCGTGCGCAGCGTGCGCTCCAGCTCGATGGTCTCGGCGACGGGCATCTCCTGCGCGAGTGCGACCGCGAGATACCCGGCGCGCCGCCCGTCCTGCAGCCACTCGGCGATGCGGTACGCCTGCTGCGCGAGCGGCCCGACCCGCGCGATGTCCCCGAAGGTCTTCGGGGTCCGGAGCATGGCGACGCCGTGGCCGGACGCGGGCGCGTCGACGACCACGAGGTCGTAGCTGGGCAGCCCCTTGTGCCAGCGGCGCTCCTGCACCAGGTCCCAGATCGCCCCGATCGTGACGAGCTCGCGGGCGCCGGGCGCGGCGTCGACGAAGGTCTTGAAGACGTTGCTGCGCGTCAGGATCTGCGTGAGCGGGCGTGAGCGCAGCTGCTGCGCGACGAAGTGCTCGAGGCCGAGGACGGGGTCGATGCTCACCGTCCACAGGCCGTCGCGCAGCTTCACCTCCTCGCCCGGCGCGGCGCCCGTTCGCCCGAAGATCCTGGGGATCCGCTGCTGCCCGCCGACCTCCGCGAGGATCGTTCGCCGCCCACGCTGCGCCGCGGCGAGGGCGGCGGCGAGCGCGACGGTGGTCTTGCCCACGCCGCCCTTGCCCGTGACGTAGAGCAGTTGGCGGTCGAGGAGGTCTCGCATGTCTGGCAGCATGATCGGAACTGTGGACGTGGCCCGTACGGATCCGGGGATGACTGAGGCCTACGACCTGTGCCGCCGCATGCAGCGGCGCCATGACCCGACGTTCTACCTGGCGACACTACGGCTGCCGGCTTCGGTGCGGCCTGCCATTCATGCCTTGTACGGCTATGTGCGCGGTGCGGACGAAATTGTCGACGGCCGTGGCCGCGACTCGTCACCCGAGCGCCGGCGCGCCCAGCTCGACGCGTGGGAGGGCGAACTGCTGCGCGGGCTCGCCGCGGGATACAGCGCGCACCCGGTCATCGGCGCGCTCGTCGACGCCGGCCTGCGCTACGACCTGCCGCTCGACGAGCTGCGCGTCTACATGGACTCCATGCGGGTGGACTGCGGCGCGCAGGTGCGGATCGGGTCGCGCCGGGAGCTCGACGCGTACATGAACGGGTCGGCGGCGTCGGTCGGCCGGATCATGGCGCCGCTGCTCGGTGTGCCCGACGACGCCCGCGAGCAGGTCGCGGCGCTCGGTGTCGCGTTTCAGCTGACGAACTTCATCCGCGACGTACGCGAGGACTTCGCCATGGACCGGGTCTACCTGCCGGGGATGTGCGAGAACGAACTCGCCGCGGCGCAGGCGGGCGCCGGGGTGCGCAGCCGGGTCGCCGAGGAGGTCGTCCGGGCGCGAGCGCTGTTCGCCGAGTCGATCGGGGTGACCGACGCCGTCGCGCCGTCGCTGCGGCCGGGCATGCGCTTCGCCGCCGCGGTCTACTCGCGTGTCCTCGATCGCGTGGAGCGCATCGGGTTCGACGTGCTCGGCGCGCGCACCACGCCGCGGCCGTGGGAGCTCACCGGCGCGGTCGCCGGAGCGCTGCGCGGATGACCGTCCGGGCGACGAAGCGCGGCGCGGCGCGCACCTCGATGGACGGCCGCGACGCCGACGTGCTGATCTGCGGCGCGTCGTTCGCCGGCCTCGCGGCGGCACGGGAGCTGGCGGGCTCGGGCGCGCGCGTGCTCGTCCTCGACCGCTACGAGGTGGGCGAGCGCGCCACGAGCGCGTGCGCGCTGGTCACGCCGTGGGCTGCGGTGATGGGCGTCGAGGAGTCCTTGAAGCAGGAACTGCCGTACATGCGGTTCACCACGCCCCACGGCTCGGCGCGGGTGCGGCTGCCGTGGAGCTGGTCGTCGTTCGACTACCGCGTGCTGTGCCGGCTGCTGTTCGCGCAGTGCGAGGGGGTGGAGTTCGAGACGGCGAAGGTCCACGGGCGGGGTGACGTCGCCGGGAGCGGCGCCGAAGGCGTTGCGGACGGCGAAACCACGGTCTCCGTGGAGACCGACCGCGGCACGATCTCCGCGCCGCTGGTCCTCGACGCGCTGGGCTGGCGGCGCATGCTCGACACGCCCCACGTCCAGCCACCCGACGCGCTGATCTCCCGCGGCCTGGAGGTCCATCCGCGCTGGGACGGGTCCGGGGACGAACTGCACTGCTGGGTCGAGCGGTCCCTGATCCGCCGCGGGTACGGGTGGAGCGTGCCGGCGGGCGACGAGGTGCGGGTCGGTGTGGGTTCCTATGAGCCGCGTGACCACGTCAAGGAGCCGACGGTCGCACTCGCCTCGCGTGAGGGGCTCGACGTCGAGCGCTTCCAGGGCAACTGGTTCCCGCACGCGCTGCGGCCGGCGGTCAGCGGCGACGGCCTCGTCCTGTTCGCCGGGGACAGCGCCGGGCACTGCTTCCCGCTGTCGGGCGAGGGGATCCGCACCGCGTTCTACTTCGGCATCGCCGCGGGGCGCGAGCTGCGTGCGGTCGTCGAGGGGCGGTCGTCGCGGGCCGAGGCGTTCGCGCGGTACGGCGCCTTCAGCGCGTCGCACGCGGGCGCGTACCGGCGGGCGCTGCGGCTGCAGCGGCTCGTGCCCGACGTGCCGCCGCGACTGCTGGCGGCGGCGCTGCGGGTGGTGCAGCTCCAGCCGGTCGCCGATCGCGCGTTCGGGTGGTACCTGGACCAGGCGCACCCGGGGACGTTCGCGGCGCCGCCGCGGGCTGCCGTGCCGGGTGCCCCGGCGCTCGCGGCATAGCGCCAGCCGGTGGACATGGGGTGGGCCGAGGCATGGGCGTCCAGCGCCCACAACTCGACCCAGACCCGGCGGCGCCCCCGTGCGCTCGTAGACTCCGCCGGGCCATGGAGATCCGCTTCGACGAGCACGGCCTCGTCCCCGTCGTCATCCAGGACTGGAACACGGGGGAGGTCCTCACCCTCGCCTACGCCAACGAGGAGGCCCTCGCGCGCACGCGCGAGACCGGCGAACTCCATCTGTGGAGCCGCTCGCGGCAGGAGCTGTGGCACAAGGGCGCGACCTCGGGGAACGTGCAGAAGGTCCGCGCGCTGCGCCTGGACTGCGACGGCGACGCGCTGCTCGCGCTCGTCGAGCCCGCCGGCCCGGCCTGCCACACCGGCGCGCGCACGTGCTTCCACAACGGGGAAGCCGACGTTTTCGCGCCGCACGAGGCCATCCCGTACCTGACGCGCACGATGGCCGACCGGGCCGCGAACCCGACCGAGGGCTCGTACACGAACGAGCTGCTGAGCAACCCGCAGCTGGCGGGGGAGAAGGTCGAGGAGGAGGCCGAGGAGGTCGTCCGCGCCGTCCGGGAGGAGAGCGACGAGCGCGTCGACGAGGAGGCCGCCGACGTCCTCTACCACCTGCTCGCGCTGCTCCAGGGCCGCGGCCACACGATCGGCGGCGCGCAGGAGGTCCTCAATGGCCGTCGCCGCTGACGCGCTCCCGGTCGAGCCGTCGGTCGACCGGGTTCGAGCCCTCGCCGCGGACTACAACCTCATCCCGCTGCGGCATTCGTTCATCGACGACACCGAGACGCCGGTCAGCGCGTTCCTCAAGCTGCGGGCCGCGGCGCCGGAGCAGCCCGCGTTTCTGCTGGAGAGCGCCGAGCGCGGGCAGCAGTTCGGCCGCTACTCGTTCATCGGGGTGCAGCCGCGGAGCGTGATCCGCTGGTCGCTCGGCGACGAGCCGGCAGATCCGTACGGCCTCGCCGCCGCCGAGGTGGGTCGGTACACCCAGGCGCCGCTCGACGACCTGCCGCCGTTCGCCGGCGGCGCCGTGGGGTTCTTCGGCTACGACCTCGTGCGCACCGTCGAGCCGCTCGGCGAGCCGAACCCCGACCCGGTCGGCCTGCCCGACATGGCGCTCATGCTCAGTGACGTGCTCGTGGTGTTCGACCACCTCAAGCACATGATCTCGATCCTCGCGCACGTGCATGTCGAGGACGGGACGGACGTGGACGCGGAGTACGCGGCGGCGCTGCACACGATCGCCGAGGTGCGGGAGACGCTGGCGGGTGCCGTGCCGCGGGTGGCGCCCCACGCGCCGCGCCCTGCCCCGGAGTTCACGTCGAACATGCCGCGCGAGCAGTTCGAGCACATGGTCGAACGCATCGTCGAGTACTGCCACGCCGGCGACACGTTCCAGGTCGTGCCGTCCCAGCGCTGGAGCGCGGAGCTCGACCTGGACCCGTTCTCCATCTATCGCGGCCTGCGCGTGGTCAACCCGTCGCCGTACATGTACTTCCTGGACTTCGGGGACTTCCACGTCGCAGGCGCCTCGCCCGAGCCGTTGCTGACGGTCACGGGCCGCCACATCTCCACCCGGCCGATCGCGGGAACGAAGCCGCGCGGCGCCACGCCCGAGGAGGACGAGGCGCTGGCGAAGGAGATGCTCGAGGACGAGAAGGAATGCGCCGAGCACGTCATGCTCGTGGACCTCGCCCGCAACGACCTGGGGCGGGTCGCCGAGTACGGGTCGGTGCAGGTCGACACGTTCATGAGCGTCGAGCACTACTCGCACGTGATGCACATCGTCTCGAGCGTCTCCGCGGAGCTGCGCGAGGACGTCACCGCCATGGACGCGCTGCGCAGCGTCCTGCCGGCCGGGACGCTGAGCGGCGCGCCGAAGGTCCGCGCGATGCAGATCATCGACGAGCTCGAGCCCGTCAAGCGCGGTGGCTACGGCGGCGCGATCGGGTACCTGTCGTACACCGGCGATCTCGATACGTGCATCCACATCCGCACCGTCGTGGTGAAGGATGGTGTCGCTCACATCCAGGCGGGCGGCGGGACCGTGGCCGACGCGAAGCCGGCGTACGAGTTCGCCGAATCCGAGAACAAGTCCCGCGCCGTGCGCCGGGCGATCGAGCTGGCGCTGGCCCAGCCGGACTGGCCATGACCTCCGTCCTCGTCATCGACAACTACGACTCGTTCACCTACAACCTCGTCCAGTACCTGGGCGAGCTGGGGGCCGACATCGAGGTCGTGCGCAACGACCAGGCCACGACCGACGAGCTGCTCGCAAAGCGCCCGGACCGGGTCGTCGTCTCACCCGGGCCGTGCACGCCGAACGAGGCGGGGATCAGCCTGGAGGTCGTCAAGCGCTTCCCGGAGGCGGGGATCCCGCTGCTCGGCGTGTGCCTGGGCCACCAGTCGCTCGCGCAGGCGTTCGGGGGCACCGTGGTGCGGCACGAGCCCGTCCACGGGAAGACCACCGAGATCACGCACGACGGCCGCACGATCTACACGGGGCTGCCCGAGAAGATCACCGTCGGGCGGTACCACTCGCTCGTCGTCGACGAGGACGCGCTGCCGTCGGAGTTCGAGGTCACGTCCCGCGGCGGGGGCGTCGTCATGGGCATCAGACACCGCAGCCTTCCCGCAGAAGGTGTGCAATTTCACCCCGAATCGGTGCTGACGGACGACGGGCGTGAGATGCTGCGCACCTTCCTCGCTGACTGATGCCCGACCCCATCCTCACCACGGCCATCGACGCCGTCGCGTCCGGACAGGACCTCACCGCCGATCAGGCGGCCGAGGTGCTGGACATCATCATGCGCGGCGACGCGTCCGAGATCCAGATTTCGGCGTTCCTCATCGGCCTGCGCACGAAGGGGGAGACCGAGGAGGAACTCGAAGGCCTCGCGCGCACCATGCGCGCGCTCGCGACGCCCGTGCTGACCGAGCGCCACGACCTCGTCGATACCGCTGGGACCGGCGGCGGGCGCCAGACCTTCAACGTGTCGACGACCGCGGCGATCATCGCGGCGGGCGCCGGGCTGCGCGGTGGCCAAGCACGGCAACCGCAGCGCGACCGGCCGCTCGGGCAGCGCCGACGTGCTCGAGGCGCTCGGCGTGCGGATCGACCTGGACGCCGAGCACGTGGGCCGCTGCATCGACGAGATCGGGTTCGGTTTCATGTTCGCCCCGGCCCATCACGCGGCGATGCGACACGTCGTCCCGGTGCGCAAGGAGCTCGCCGTGCGCACGATCTTCAACTTCCTGGGGCCGCTCACGAACCCCGCCGGCGCACGGCGTCAGCTCATCGGCGTGAGCGACCCGGCGTTCGTCGAGCGCATCGCACGAGCGTTGGCACGCCTGGGTGTCGATCGGGCACTCGTCGTATCCTCGGCCGACGAGCTGGACGAGATGAGCGTCGCCGCACCCACCACCGTCGTCGAAGTCGACGGCACCGACCTGCATCGCAGCACCGTGGTCCCCGAGGACTTCGGCCTGCTGCGCCACCCCGACCACGCGGCCACCGCGGGCGGCGGGCCGGAGGAGAACGCCGCGATCGCGCGGGCGATCTTCGCCGGCGACAGCGCGCACGGCCCGGGGACGCCGACCCACGATCTCGCGGTGCTGAACGCCGGCGCGGCGATCTATGCGGCTGGTGCGGCACGCACGCTGCGCGAGGGCGTCGAGCTCGCGGTCGAGACCGTGGCCGACGGTCGCGCCGCCGCCACGCTCGAACAGCTCGTCGCCACGACCCAGGAGTTGGCCCCCGCGTGAGCAGCGTGCTCGAACGCATCGTCGAGACGACCCGTGAGGACGTCAAGCGGCGCAGCAAACAGACGCCGGCCTCGCAGCTCGAGGCGCTGCTCGGCGATCGCGATGACCGTCCCTTCAGTGAGGCGCTGTCGCGGCCGGGCGTGTCGCTCATCGCCGAGCACAAGCGTCGCTCGCCGAGCGCCGGCGCCATCCGCGAGGGCGGCGAGATCACGGACATCGTGCGCGCGTACGAGGCCGGCGGCGCCTCCGCGCTGTCGATCCTCACCGAGGAGCGCCACTTCGGCGGCTCGCTCGACGACCTGCGCGCCGCCCGCGCCGCGTGCGGCCTGCCGATCCTGCGCAAGGACTTCGTCGTGGACCCGTACCAGGTGGTCGAGTCCGCGGCGGCGGGTGCCGACGCGATCCTGCTGATCGTCGCGGCGCTCGAGCCGAAGTGGCTGAAGCGGCTGTACGACGAGGCGCGCGGCGTCGATCTCGACGTCCTCGTCGAGGTGCACGACGAGGAGGAGCTCGAGTGCGCGCTCGAGGTCGTCGACGCCGACGTCATCGGCATCAACAACCGTGACCTCGGCGACTTCACCGTCGACATCCAGCGGACGTTCGAGCTGCTCAGCGACGTGCCGGCGGGCAAGACCGTCGTCGCGGAGTCGGGCTTCCACACGCGCGAGCAGATCGAGGAGCTCGAACGGGTCGGCATCGACGCCGTGCTCATCGGCGAGGCGCTGATGCGCAGCGAGGACCTCGAAGCGGCCACGCGGGTCCTCACCGGCACCGACCTGGACGAGCCGGAGCGCTAGGCCCGGGGGTCGGACGGGTGCGCGAGCTGCTGCGGTCCCCGTTCGTCGCCGCGCTGCTCGGCGGGCTCGTCGTCGCCGCGGCGCTGATCGGGTACGACCAGATCCGCGGCCCGGAGACGAGCACGGTGGTCGAGCAGGCCCCGCTGCGCTCCGGCGCGCCGGCCAGCACCTCGGCTGCCTCGACCGCGGGCGGTCAGCGGCTCGGCTTGACCCCGCGCGAGATCTACGAGCGTGACGCGCCGGGCGTGGTCCTCATCCGCGCGCAGGTGGTGCAGCGCAGCCAGTCGCCGTTCGACCTCTTCGGGCCCGAGCAGCAGGACGAGTCGACCGGCACCGGGTTCGTCATCGACGACGACGGCACGATCCTCACGAACGCGCACGTCGTCGAGGGCGCGGTCCAGGTGTCCGTGCAGTTCGAGGATGACCGGCTCGTCGACGGCCGGGTGATCGGCAAGGACCTCTCCACGGACCTCGCGCTGGTGCGCGTCGACGCCAAGGAGGCCAAGCTCGTCCCGCTGCGCCTGGGTGTGAGCAAGGACGTGAAGGTCGGCGACCCGACCGTCGCGATCGGCAACCCGTTCGGCTTGGAGCGCACGCTGACGACCGGGGTGGTCAGCGCGCTGCAGCGCGAGATCAAGGGGCTCGACGACTTCACGATCGAGAACGTCATCCAGACCGACGCGCCGATCAACCCGGGCAACTCGGGCGGGCCCCTCATCGACGCGGCCGGCAGCGTGATCGGCGTGAACTCGCAGATCCAGACCGGTCAGGGCGGGACGGGCAGCGTCGGCATCGGGTTCGCGGTGCCGATCGACACCGCCAAGGAGGTCATCCCGCAGCTGAAGGCCAAGGGCCGCGTCGACCGCGCGTGGATCGGCCTGACGACGGTGACCGTCTCTCCATCCATCGCGAAGCTCGGCCTCGACGCCGAGCGGGGCGCGCTCGTCCAGACCGTCGAGCCGGGCAGCCCCGCCGAGCGGGCGAAGATGCGCGGGGGCGACGTGCAGGCCCAGGTCGGGCAGACCCCGGTGCTGCTCGGAGGCGACGTCATCGTCGACATCGCGGGCAACAAGATCACCTCGACCGAAGATGTCGCCCGGGCGGTCAGCTCGCGCAAGCCCGGGGAGAAGGTGACGGTCACCGTCGTGCGCGACGGCTCGCGGGTGCCGGTGACGGTGACGCTCAGCCAGCGGCCGAGCGTCGTCACGCAGGGATAGCGCCCGCGGCGCCCCGCGCCCTCGCGGCGCTGAACGGCAGATCGACGTCGCTATAGAGGCTGTCGCGTAAGTCGCGGCAGCCTCGGTAGCTGTGGCAGTCGCGGGGTTGTGGTCGGTGGCCGGGCGTAGCCCGGCCACTGAGGACCCTGCGATCAGGTGGCCAGGGCGGCCCGGTGCAGCTTGAGCAGGTTGTGGGTGGCGGCCAGGAGTCGTAGTTCGCTGCGGCAGGCCGCGTGTCCGCGTCTGGAGAACCGGTCGGCGCCCCGGTTGTGTTTCAGGTCGCCGAAGACCGGCTCGATGATGCCTTGGCGGCGGCGGTAGAGCGCTCGGCCGGCCTCGCTGTCGATGACCCTGCGCAGGAACGCCGTCAGGCCGCGGTCGTGTTTGTGGCCGGTCTTGCCCGCCGCGCGGCGCGTTTCGCCGTCTGGGGGAACCAGGACGGTGCAGTGTTCCCGGCTGATGATCGCTTCGATCTGCGCCGTGTCCCAGTACCCCGAGTCAGCCAGGACCGTCCCGATCGGCTCGGTGACCCCTGCCGCGTCGAGCTCGCGGGTGATCGTGTTGACCATCGGCTGCAAGCAGCCCTGATCGGGCGATGACGTGGTCAGCTCCGCGGCGACGATGATCTGCTCTGCCGTCGCGGCAACCTGCGCGTTGTAGCCCTGCACCCAACCCTGCGCAGAGCGCATCATCCGGGAGTCCGGATCGGTGACGTTGACCCTCTCCTGCGGATCGACCGCCAGGCTGGGCGCGACCGGCGCCGGACCCGGCATGCGGCGGCCGTCGACCAGCTCTTTGGCCTGCCGGGCCTGCATCCGCTGCTCGTGGCGCTCGGCCTTCTCGGCCTGCTCGGCCTCCAACCGGGCCTTGGCCTCGCGCAACCGGGCCAGCCGCGACGAACGATCAGCGAGCTCGGGCGGGAGCTCGTCGCCGCGCGCATCACCAAATCGCTCGTCCTCCTCAGCGTCGATCCTCGCGGCCTCCGCAAAGATCTCGCGGGCGATCTGCTCATAAGACCGGGTCTGGCCCTTCGCCGCGTCGGCCTTCAGTTTCGTCCCATCGACAGCGACCACGCCGACCGACACCAACCCGCTCTCAGCACACAAGCCGAGCACCTGCCCAAACAGCCCTTCCAACGCCGCCTCATGCCGGGCACGAAACCGCGCGATCGTCGAATGATCAGGCGCCCGGTTCGCGCAGATCACCCGAAACGCCACATCCTCCGCGCACGCCCGCTCAACCCTCCGCGACGACCGGACCCCGACCGAGTAGGCGTACACGAACAACGCGACCATCACCGCCGGATCATGCGCCGGACGACCATGCCCATCCGCCCGATAGGCCGAATAGAACGCGGCCAGATCAAACTGCTCGACCGCATCGATCACAAACCACGCCAGATGATCAACCGGCAGCCACTCCCGCAAATCCGGCGGCAACAACAACGGCTGCTCACGATCAGACCAGATGAAGCGCTGTCCCATCACCCCATCGTCTTAACCCCGCCGGACTGAACCGACGGGGTTTACGCGACAGCCTCCATAGCAACGTGGATCTGCCGTTCAGCGGGTGGGGGGGGCGAGTTTCTGCCGTCTGCGCGCTAGGAAGGGCGTGGACTTCGATGCGTTACGGGCTCGGCAGGACGGTGTGTTCTCGGTGTGGCAGCTGCGCCACGCAGGGTGGAGCGAGGCGAAGGCGCGGCACGCGGTCCGCGGCCTGCGCGAGATTTACCACGGCGTGCGGGTCACCGGAGACGCGCCGCTGACCGAGCGTCAGCGGTGCTGGGCGGCGGTGCTCACCGAGCCGGGGACGCTCCTCAGCCACGCGAGCCTCGCGCGGCTCCTGGACTTCGACGACTGGCGCATGAACCACGAGACCGTCACCCGGCGCGGGGACGGCAGCATCCAGCGGCATCCCGGCCTTGTCGTCTACCGGTCGTCGCGGCTGGCGCCCGTGGAAGTGGGCGAGGTCGACGGTCTGCCGTGCGTCAGCCCCGCCCGTGCCCTGCTCGATCTCATGCCGCAACGGCCGGAGCGCAACGCGGCTCGGCTGGTGCGCAGCGCGCTGCGTGAAGGTGCGGTGACCGACAAGGACCTCGCGATCATCCTGGCGTTGCATGCCGGCCGGCGCGGGGATCGCGCGGCTGCGGCAGTACACGCGCCGGTACGCCCACCTGCCCATGGGTCGCACGAAGAGCGATGCCGAGGCGTTGGGCCTGGCGGTGCTCGACGGCGTCGGGATCCGGATCCCGTCGGTGAACATCAAAGTCGCCGGCGAGGAGGCGGACTACGTCTGGCACGACGCGCGGTGGATCGTCGAGATCGACAGCCGACGCTGGCATCACCCCGCCGAGGACGCACGCAAGACGGCGGTATGGGAACACGCCGGCTGGACGGTGCGGCGTGTTCTGTCCGACGACGTCTACGACCGGCCACACCGGCTCCTGGCCGCCATCCCGCCCCACCTGCATCAGTGACCGGCAGATCGACGTCGCTATTGCAACGTGGATCTGCCGTTCGGCGCCCTGTGGGGTGTGGTGGCGTGGCTACAGCAGCGTGCCGAGCGCCAGCGGCACCACCGCGCCGGCGCCCGCGCGGCGCAGCTGGCCTCCCACCATCGCCAGCGTCCAGCCCGACAGGCGGCGGTCGTCCAAGAGCACGCCCGTGCCCGCGGGAGGCGGGGTGACGACGCGGAACGCGCCGCGCACGTTCGCGGCCTGCTGCACCGCGTTGGCCATGTCGCGCTGTGGCGGGCGCGGCTCGGTGCGCTCGAGCAGCTGGACGTGGGGGACCCCCAGCTCACGCGCGATGACGTCAGCCACCGGCAGGAGCAGGTCGCCGAGCGACGCCGACGGCACGGTCGTGATCCACTGCGGCCGGACGCCGGCCCCCCGCAGGACGTCGGCCAGCGCCACCGCGATCTCGTCATCCAGCCGCCCCGCCCGCAGCCCGCGCTCGATCGCCGGCCACCAGCCGCCGTCACCCACGCGGGCCAGCGCCCAACCTGGTTCGGTCCGCACGTCGTCGGGGATCTTCTTCATCGCGCCCGTGGCGTCCGGCGCCATCTTGCGGACCTCGAGCTCGATCGGCTTGGACCGCAGGTGGCGCTGCGCGAGCTCGACGAGCGCCGGGTCGGGCGGGTCGGCGAACTTCGGCGCGGTGCAGACCGAGCAGCGACCGCAGTCGCGCGGATCGACGTCGTCCAGTTCCTCTTGCAGCACGCGCATGAGACAGCGCCCGTCGGTCCCGTACGCGGCCATCGCCTCCTGCTCGGCGCGACGCAGCGCCGTGACGGCCGCGTAGCGCTCGCCGTCGTACTTCCAGTCGCTGCCCGGCACCAGCGCCCAGCGCGTGCCGTCGCGCCGCACCGCCCCCTCGACATCGAGGATCTTCAGCATCGCGTCGATGCGCCCCGCGCCGAGGTTCACCGCGCTCATGAGCTCGCGCGTCGTGCGGTCGCCGACGGCCAACTCCGCGAGGACGGCGTCGACCCGCTCGCGTGACGGGAACGCCTGGCTGATGAAGAAGTCCTGGATGCGCCGATCCTCGCCGCCGCGCAGCAGCACGACGTCGGCGTGCGCGACGCCGCGGCCCGCGCGCCCGACCTGCTGGTAGTAGGAGACCACCGAGCCCGGCGCCTGGTAGTGGACGACGAACGTGAGGTCCGCCTTGTCGTAGCCCATGCCCAGCGCGCTCGTGGCGACCACGGCCTTGAGCTCGTTGCGCAGCAGCCGCTCCTCGGTCGCGACGCGCAGCTCGGTGTCCTGCTCGCCGCTGTAGGCGGCCGCCGCGATCCCGTTGGCGACGAGGAACGACGCGACCTGGTCGGCGTCGCGCTTGGTCAGCGTGTAGACGATCCCCGCGCCCGGGAGCTGCGGCAGATGCTCGACCAGCCACGCCAGGCGCTCCGCGGGACGGGGGAGCTCCAGCGCCTCCAACCGCAGGCTCGTGCGCGCGAGCGGCCCGCGGTACGTGCGCAGCCGGTCGTCGCCGCCGCGCGCCATCTGCTCGCGCACGTCACGCACGACGCGGTCGTTCGCCGTGGCGGTGGTGGCGAGCACCGCGACGTCGTCGCCGATCGCGTCGAGCATGTCCTTCACGCGCCGGTAGTCAGGACGGAAGTCGTGGCCCCAGTCCGAGATGCAGTGCGCCTCGTCGATGACGAGCAGGCCGACCGACGCGGCGAACAGCGGCAGCATGTCGTCGCGGAAGCGCGGGTTGTTCAGCCGCTCGGGGCTGATGAGCAGGAGGTCGATCTCGTCGGCGGCCAGGCCGGCGCGGATCGCGTCCCACTCGTCGCGATTCGTGCTGTTGATCGTGTGCGCGCGCAGGCCGAGCGCCTGCGCCGCGGCGATCTGGTTGCGCATGAGCGCGAGCAGCGGGCTGACGATGAGGGTGGGGCCGGCGCCGCGCTCGCGCAGCAGCGCGGTGGCGACGAAGTAGACCGCCGACTTGCCCCAGCCGGTGCGCTGCACGCACAGCACGCGGGCGCGGTCCTCGACGAGGTCGGTGATCGCCTCGAGCTGGTCGTCGCGGAACGCGGCGTCGGGATTGCCGGTGAGGGTTCGAAGCCTGGCGAGCGCCTCGGTGGTCACAGCGCGAGCACCAGCTCGAGGGCGTGGTCGATGGCGCGCTGCTCGGCCGCCGACAGACGGCCCGCGTGGCGCTCGAGCCGCTCCACGTCGACGGCGCGAAGCTGCTCGACGAGCACGCGAGTCCGCTCTCCGGCGATGTCGATCTCGGGCCGGAACGTCGCCGCCGCGGCGCTGCGCGAGGTCGGGGCGACGATTGCGGTCGACAGGCCGAGCAACTCGTCCGCCTGCACGACGACGGCGAAGCGCGGTCCATGCTGCTCGCGCCCGCGTGTGCCCGAGAGCGCGACGCGGTAGATGTCGCCGCGCGTCACGCGGGCCAGTCGTCGGCCGCGGGTTCCATGTCGGCGAGCACGGCCCGCCGTTCGGCGGTGTCCGCGGGATCGGCGGCGAGCCGCGCGACCTCAGCGGTGATCGCGGTGCGCCGGCGCCGGCGCGCAGCCGCCTCGATGAGCGCCCCGCGCACCGCTTCGGACTCGTTGCGCCCCTCGGCCATCAGCACGGCCAGGGCCTGCTCGGAGGCCTCGTCAAGGCGGGCGCGGACGGTGCGGGAGGCCACGTCGACGACCGTAGCACGATCTGTGCCACACGCGAGATGGGTTCGGGGCGCCGGGCGCACGTCCCGCATCCTCGCAGCACCCCTACGATGAACAGCGATGACTGAGGTCGTTCGGGTCAAACACTGCGGGATCACGTCACTCGCCGACGCAGAGCTGTGCGTAGGCGCCGGGGCGTGGGCGCTCGGCATGGTCTTCGCGCGCGAGTCCAAGCGCCGCGTGCGCATCGGCGAGGCCGTGCAGATCGGCGCCGCGATGAAGCGCCGCGTCGAGCTGGCCGGCGTCTTCGTCAACGCGACGCTCGACGAGATCGCGCAGACGGTCGACCAGGTCGGTCTCACGCTCGTCCAGCTCCACGGCGACGAGGGCCCGGCCTACGCAGACGAGGTCGCCCGGCGCACCGGCGCGCGCGTCATCAAGGCCGCCCGGGTGGCCGGCGAGGGCGATGTGCGCGCGCTCGGCTCGTTCCAGCGCGTCGACTACCACCTGCTCGACACCCGCGTCGACGGCCAGGCCGGCGGCACGGGGCAGACCTTCGACTGGCGCCTGGCGCTCGGCCACCGCGGCGGCGTGCCGCTCATCCTCAGCGGCGGCCTGACGCCCGACAACGTCGTCGAGGCGATCGAGACCGTCCGGCCGTTCGCCGTCGACGTCGCGAGCGGCACCGAGGCGTCGCCGGGCGTGAAGGACACCGCGAAGGTCCTGGCGTTCGCCGAGGCGGTCGCGAGCACACACGTCCCCGAGGAGGCCACGCCGTGACGACCACCCCTGAGGCCGCGGTCGAGCACCGCTACGGCCCGTACGGCGGCCAGTACGTCCCCGAGACGCTCATGCCGGCGCTCGCCGAGCTGGAGACCGCGTGGGTCGCCGCGCGCGCCGACGCCGGGTACCGCGAAGAGCTGAACGTCCTGCTGCGCGACTACGTAGGCCGCCCGTCGCCGCTGTACCTGGCCGAGCGCCTGAGCGAAGCCGCCGGCCGCGAGGTGTGGCTCAAGCGCGAGGACCTCAACCACACCGGGTCGCACAAGATCAACAACGCGCTGGGCCAGGCGCTGCTGGCCAAGCGGATGGGCAAGGGCCGGATCATCGCCGAGACCGGCGCGGGCCAGCACGGGGTCGCCAGCGCCACGGCGTGCGCGCTCCTCGACCTCGAGTGCATCGTCTACATGGGCGCCGAGGACATCCGCCGCCAGCGGCCCAACGTGCAGCGCATGGAGCTGCTCGGCGCCACGGTCGTCAGCGTCGAATCCGGCGCCCGCACGCTGAAGGAGGCCGTCAGCGAAGCGATCCGCGACTGGGTCACGAACGTCGCGACGACGCACTACATCATCGGCTCGGCGGTCGGCCCGGCCCCGTACCCGGCCATCGTCCGCGAACTGCAGCGCGTCATCGGCGACGAGGCACGCGTGCAGATCCTCGAGCGGCGCGGGCGGTTGCCCGATCGCGTGCTCGCGTGTGTGGGCGGCGGCAGCAATGCCATCGGCACGTTCGCCGGCTTCTACGGGGATCCGGCCGTCAAGCTCGTCGGCATCGAGGCCGCGGGGGAGGGCATCGAGACCGGCCGCCACGGCGCGCCGCTCACCGTCGGTGGCCAGGCGGGCGTGCTCCACGGCGCGCTCTCGGCGCTCCTGCAGTCCCCCGAGGGGCAGATCCTGGAAGCCCACTCCGTGAGCGCCGGCCTGGACTACCCCGGCTCCGGTCCGGAGCACGCGTGGCTGCGCGACGAGGGCCGCGCGACGTACGTCGCCGTGGGCGACACCGACGCGCTTGCCGCGTTCCGCGAGGTCTCCCGGCTGGAGGGGATCATCCCCGCGCTGGAGACCGCGCACGCGTTCCACCACATCCTGCACGGCGACGGCGGCGGCTCGGAGATCGACCTGCTGTGCCTGTCCGGCCGCGGCGACAAGGACCTCGCGGAGGTGCTCGCCCGTGGCTAGCACCGACACCGCCACGGGGACGAACGCAGGCGCCGAGCGCATCGCCGCCGCGTTCGCGAACAAGGCCGGCCGCGCCGCGCTCATGCCCTACCTCATGGGCGGCTTCCCGGATGTCGAGACGTCGCGCGCGATCGGCCTGGCGTACGCCGACGGCGGGGCGGACCTCGTCGAGCTCGGTGTGCCGTACAGCGACCCGCTCGCCGACGGGCCCGTCATCCACGAGGCGGGGACGAAGGCGCTGGCGGCCGGGGCGACGGTCGACGACGTCCTCGACATCTGCGGCACGCTCGCCGAGCGCCTGCCGGTCGTCCTCATGTGTTACGCCAACCTCGTGCTCGCGCGTGGGGTGGACACGTTCGTCGGGACCGCGGTCGACGCCGGCGCCAGCGGGCTCATCGTCCCGGATCTCCCGCTGGAGGAGGCGCCGGAGATCCTCGCCGCGTGCGACGCCGCCGGGCTCGCGCTCGTGCCGCTCGTCGCGCCGACCACGCCCGACGAGCGCCTGCGCGCGATCGGAACTCGCGCGCGCGGGTTCCTCTACACCGTGTCCGTCGCGGGCACGACGGGGGAGCGGGCCGGCAGCCGGGAGAGCTTCGCGCCGATCCTGGAGCGGGCCCGCGCCGCGACGTCCGTGCCGGTGGCGCTGGGGTTCGGCATCGCGACCCCGGACGCGGCCGCCGCGGCCGCCGACGCGGGGGCGGACGGCGTCATCGTGGGCTCCCGTCTCGTGCGCGAGGCGGCCGAGGCGGCGGACCCTCCGGCGGCCGTCCGGGCCGTCGTCACGGACCTCGCCGCGGCGCTGCGGACGTGACGGCGATCCGCGGACGCGATCGCTAGGATCCACCGCCTCATGGGACTCATCGTCGCTTCCACCGTCGGGCTCGTCCTCTGGATCGTTCTCTGGTCCATCGGGGCGAAGTCGTTCGACGCCTTCATGCTCACGGTCACCATCGTCCTCATCGCCGCCGGCGTGCGGATCGGCCTGACGTACCTGCCGGACCGCGACGCGAAGGACCTTTAGCCGGAGAAGGAGCGCAGCGAGTTCTCCGAATGGAATGCCAGGCCTCCGGCCGCAGCATTCCACTCTCAGGGGATTCTCAGGGAGCTCTCGGGCTCCCTAGAGCCGCACCGTCGATGGTGCGGCCATGCCTGGTCCGGCCTCTGTCCTGCTCGTCGATGACGCGCGCCCCGAGCGCGACGCCGTCGCCGACGGGCTCGCGGCCTCCGGCTTCATCGTGCGCACCGCACCCGACGGCGCCGGCGCGCTGCGGACCCTCGCCGATGTCCCCGTGCACGCCGTCATCCTGCGCCACGGCACCGACTTCTGCCGGCAGCTGCGCGACGCGGACGCGGAGGTCGGGATCGTCGTGCTCGGGCCCCGCGACAGCGTCGACGACCGTATCGCCGCGCTCGCGTCGGGCGCCGACGACTGCTTGACGCATCCCTTCGCCCTGCGCGAGCTCGTCGCGCGGGTGCAGGCGATCACGCGCCGCACCGTCTCGGCCGGGGAGGACACCCTGGCGTACGCGGACGTGCGGCTGGACCGCGCCGCCCACGCGGCGTGGCGCGGCGAACGCCCGCTCACGCTCACAGAGACCGAGCGGCGCCTGCTCACGCGACTGCTCGAACGCCCCGAGGTGGTCATCGGCCGGCGCGACCTGCTGCTGGGCGTCTGGGGCTACGACCCCGGGCCCGCGTCGAACTGCCTGGGCGTCTACGTCGGCTACCTGCGCCGCAAGCTCGAGCAGGAAGGCGAACCGCGCCTGCTGCACACCGTGCGCGGCGCCGGCTACGTCCTGCGAACTGAAGAACTTCGTAAGAAGCGCCGGTCGCCCCTGACAGGCCGCGCCGACGCGCGTCTCATCGGGCAGTCGTTCTGTCCCCCCACCACGAGGAGCGAGATGAGCATCAGCACGAAGGCGGGCGCCACTGCGCTGGCCGCGACCCTGGCGTTGGGCCTGCCCGGCGCCGCCATGGCCGACCGCGGAGGCCCGCGCGGCGGCGAGCGTGACGTGCCCTCCCGGGTCGCCACGAAGCTGCGGGCCGCCGACCGCGCGCTCGACCGGGCGCAGGAGCGAGCCGACGACGGTGAGTCCGCCGGCGCCGCGACGGCCCTGGCGTCCGTCCGCAAGAACCTCGCCTCGGCGCTGAAGTCCGCGCAGAAGCGCATCACCGCGACGGGCGGCCGGGCGGGCGTCGCGTCCGCGGGCGCCGTGAGCAGGACCGACCATCACGTGGTGGCGGGCACCGCCGCCATGTTCGACGGCGCCGACGCCACCGTCACCGACGCCACGGCGCAGACGCTGGACGCCGCGCTCGACAACCGGGACGCGATCATCGCCGCCATCGCGGCGCTCGACGCGGACTCGAAGGAGGCCTACGAGCGCGTGCTCGACCGGATCGCCCAGGCCACGGACGACGAGATCGAGGAGATCAACGAGGCCCTGTCCGACGACACGCTGACCGACGAGGCCAAGGCCGCCCTCCAGGCCGCCCTGACCCAGCTCGCCGCGACGAAGGCCGCGGCGCAGGCCCAGATCACCGCGGACGCCGCCGACGACGACACCGGCTACGGCACCACGGAGGCCGACTACGGCTCAGGCGAGGGCGCCGGGTCCCGCGAGGACTGCCCGCCGCGCGGGCAGCGCGGGCCGGGCTCGGGCTACGAGAACCAGGACGCCACGGGCGACTACGGCCAGGCGTAACACCCCATGCTCCGGACGGCGGCGGGACGCCCACCCCGCCGTCGTCCGGCAGCGCACACCCATCCCATGCGCGCCACCCCGCTCCTTCGCCTCTGCACCGACGACACGCTCGTCCGCCGCGCCACCGGCGGTGACGACGACGCGTTCGCGACGCTGTACGACCGCTACCGCCTCCGGCTCGAGGCCTACTGCCGCGGCATCCTGCGCCACGACGAGGACGCGCGCGACGCCGCGCAGAACGCCCTCGCCGCCGCGTATCAGGCGCTGCGCCGAGGAACGCACCCTGTCGCGTTCCGGCCCTGGCTGTTCCGGATCGCCCACAACGAGGCGATCTCCATCATCCGCCGCCGGCGGGTCGCCGACGAACTGCCTGAGACGCTGCCCGCCGCGGTCAGCGGCCCGGCCGACGCCCTGGAGCTCCGCGAGGAGCTGACGGCCGTCCTCGACGCGGTGCGCGCGCTGGCCCCCGGCGCCCGCAGCGCGCTGCTCCTGCGCGAGCTGGGCGGCCTGGAGTACCCCGAGGTCGCACAGGTGCTCGGGACCACGCCCGGCGGCGCGCGGCAGGCGGTCTTCGAGGCCCGCGTCGCGCTGCAGGACGACCGGGTCGGGCGTGGCACGGCCTGCGAGGTCATCCGCCACGAGTTGTCCGTCCACGACGGGCGGCGCCGCCAGTCCCGCCAGATCCGCGGGCACCTGCGCGGGTGCGGGTCCTGCCGGGACTGGTCACGCGCGCAGCGTCAGCGCCGCCAGCGCCTGGCGCTCGGCAGCCTGCCGTTCCCGTTCGCCGGCTGGATAGCCGGGGCAATCGGCGGCCTGGCCAGCGCCGGCAGCGGGGCGACGCTCTCCAGCGGCCTGGCGGTCAACGCCCAGACGCTTGCGGCGCTCGCCGTCGTGGTGGTGGGCGCGCCGACCGTCGTCGTCGACCGCGACCGCGCCACCTCCGGGGACGACACCCCGGCCGCCGCGGCCCCGCAGACGCCGGCGGGCGGTTCGGGCGACAACGTCCTTGCATCGTCGGCGGGTCCCGCCCGCCTGACCACCACCACCGGGACGCCGCCGCGTGACCCGTCCGGCGCGGTCCTCCGGGCCGTGTCGGCGACGTCGGGCGACGCTGGGGATGGCGGTGACGCCGAGCGGCGGCGCCCCGGAGCGGTGGAGCAGACCGGCACCCGCGGGCCGGAGGGTGACCGGCCCGCGGGTTCCCGGTACACCGCCGAGGACGACCGGCAGGCGGACTCGGACTGGTGGTCTCGCCCGCGCCAGCGCGGCGACGGACGCCGCCGCGGCGGTGGCGGAGACGACCACGACGACGGCCCCACCCACGAGACCGCCACGCCGGTGGCCGCGCATCCGGCGCGCCGCCCCGGCCGCGAGCGCCAGCCCGCGCCGGTCCCCGACGCGCAGCCCGCCGCGCCCGCCCCGCAGGAGCCCGCGCCCGCCGCGCCGGTCGATCCGGCCGCACCGGCCGAGCCGGACCGCGAGGCGCCGGCGGCGGACGAGCCCGTCGCGGAGCCCACCACCACCGAGCCGATCGCGCCCGAGGCCACCGAGACCCCGGCCGGGGGCGCATGATCCGGCGCGCGCTCGCGGCCATCCTGCTCGCCGCCGGCTTCGTCGCGACGCTGCTCGTCCACGCCGAGCGGTCATCGGCCGCGCCCGTGGTCGGGATCTCCGACCAGCGCGCCGAGTCCTGGACCCAACCGCGCCTCCGGGCCCTGGGGCTGCGCCACGCGCGGCTCGTCGTGCCCTGGAACGCGGCGACCTCCGAACCCGCGGCGGTACAGGCGTGGCTCGACGCCGTCGCCGCCGCGGGCAAGGAGCCCCACATCGCCTTCGAGCACCTGCGCACCGACCGCTGCCCGTCGCGGCCGTGCGTCACGCCAACCCGCGCGCAGTACCGCGCGGCGGTGCAGGCGTTCCTCGCCCGGTTCCCGCAGGTCCGCACGTTCACCACCTGGAACGAGGGCAACCACCGCACCCAGCCCGTCGCCTCGAACCCCGAGGCGGTCGCCGGCTACTACGACGAGCTCGTCGCCGCGTGCCCGGCCTGCACGATCGTCGCAGGTGACGTCCTCGACTCGGGCGCCCACGTCTCGTGGCTGCGGCGGTTCCAGGCCGCCACGGCGCTGCAGCCGCAGCTCTGGGGCCTGCACAACTACGGCGACGTCACGTACGGCGGCACGGACGGGACCGACGACGTGCTCGCCGCCGTCCCCGGGCAGCTGTGGATCGAGGAGACCGGCGGGATCGTCGTGCTGCGCGACAGCTCGGGCCGGACGACGCTGCGCTCCGACGAAGCGCGCGCGTCGACGGCCATCTCCCGGGCGTTCGCCATCGCCCGCGCCCGCCCGCGGATCACCCGCATGTACGTCTACCACTGGAAGGCCCGCGCGTTCGACCGCTTCGACGCCGGCCTCGTGCGGCCGGACGACACCGCCCGCCCGAGCTACACGACGCTGCTGCAGGAGCTGGGTGGCGCCGCGCCGGCCACCACCACGCCGATGGTTCCCGCGCTGCGCTGGCGGGCGGCCTGGTCGAAGGCCACGCCCAACCAGCTCCTGCTGCGCGCGACCTGCCGGGCGAGCGACCGACGGTGCACGGGCCGCCTGCGGATCGTCCTGCGCACCCAGCGGCGCGCCCGCGGCGGGTGGGCGGTCACGACGCTCACCACGAGGTCCTACCGCACCAGCGCGTCGGCGAGGACCGCGACGCTGCGCATCACCGTGTCGAAGAAGCTGCGGACCCGCGCGCGCACGGCCCTGCGCCGGCGCCTGGCGCTGACCGTCACGCCGACCCGGCCCGCGGGGGCGGTGCAGCGCAGCACGGTGGCGGTCGCCCGCCCCGCCCGCTAGCCGAAGAAGACCTTCGCCTCCTCGAGGATCTCGAAGTCGATCGGCTTGACCCCGTCGACGTCGGTGAGCGGGATGCTCGTGATCTTGTTGTCCACGAGCGCCGCCATCCGGCCGAACTCCCCGGCCATGACCATGTCCGCGGCCTTGATGCCGTACCGGGTGGCCAGGACGCGGTCCGTGGCCGTGGGGGTTCCGCCGCGCTGCACGTGGCCGAGCACGGTGATCCGGGTCTCGAAGCCTGTGCGCTTCTCCAGCTCCTGGCCGAGGATCGCACCGATGCCGCCGAGGCGGACGTAGCCGTACTCGTCGGTCTCCTCCGACGCGAGGATCTGCTCCGCCTCCTGGCCCTCGAACGCCAGCTTCGCCCCCTCGGCGACGACGATGATCGAGAAGTTCTTGCCCTTGTTGTGCCGCCGCTCGATCGTGGCGACGAGCTCCTCGACGGTGGTGTCGATCTCGGGCACCAGGATGCCGTCGGCACCGCCCGCGATCCCCGAGTACAGCGCGATCCAGCCGCTGTTGCGCCCCATGACCTCGACGATCATCACGCGGTCGTGCGACTGCGCGGTGGTGTGCAGGCGGTCGATCGCGTCGGTCGCGACCTGCACGGCCGTGTCGAACCCGAACGTGTAGTCGGTGCCCACGACGTCGTTGTCGATGGTTTTCGGCACGCCCACGACGGGCAGACCGAGCTGCTCGTGCAGCCGCGCCGTGATCCACTGGGTGTGCTCGCCCCCGATGCCGATGATCGCGTCGAGGGGATGACTCTGCTGCGCCGCGAGCACGCGCTCGACGCCCTGCGGCTCCATGAACGGGTCGAACGACGACGTCGAGACGATGGTGCCGCCGAGATGGAGAATCCCGGAAACCGCGCGATCGTCGAGCTCCATCCGGAGCTCCGGCTCGGCCAGCCCGCGGTAGCCGCGCAGCAGCCCCACGGGCTCGTGACCCTCGCTCATGAGGCGCCGTGCGGCGGCCCGGATGACGGCATTGAGGCCGGGGCAATCGCCCCCGGCAGTGAGGATTCCGACGCGCATGCAGCGGTTCTACCACCTGCCTGGCGCCGACAGGCTGGACCGACGGTAGGAACGCGCGGCGCCGCGCTGCGACGGTTCGCTGTTGCGGACCTTCCGAAGGCAGGTCTATTGTCGAGATGCATCAAGCGATCCCTGAGGAGGGGCGAGTTGCGTTCACGTACATGGGCAGCCACGGGCTGTCTCGTAGCCGCGTTGTCGTTGGGCATCGCCGCATGTGGCGATGACGACGAGGACAGCGGCGCATCGACGTCAACCTCCGGCGAGGCCTCCGGCGGAGAGCTGACCATCTATTCGAGCCTGCCGCTGCAGGGCGCATCACGCCCGCAGACGACCGCGATGGTCAACGGCATGCGGCTCGCGCTGCAGCAGGCCGACAACAAGGCAGGGAACTTCACCATCAAGTACGAGTCGCTCGACGACTCGACCGCGCAGGCCGGCAACTGGACGCCGGAGGCCACGAGCCAGAACGCGCGCAAGGCCTGCCAGAACGACAAGGCGGCGGTCTACCTCGGCGAGTTCAACTCCGGAGCGACGGCGGTCTCCCTGCCGATCCTCAACGAGTGCGGCATGCCGCAGATCTCGCCCGCGAACACCGCGGTCGGTCTGACCACCGACGAGCCGGGCGCCGACAAGGGCGAGCCCGACAAGTACTACCCGACGGGCAAGCGCACGTACACGCGCATCGTCCCCATCGACACGATCCAGGGCGCAGCACTGGCGACGACGATGAAGGAGGACGGCTGCACGAAGGTCGCCATGACCAACGACAAGGAGGTCTACGGCGCCGGCCTGAGCCGCAACATCCAGCTCGCGGCCGAGGCCCAGGACCTGAACGTCCTCTTCAACGAGGGCATCGATCCGAAGGCGCCGAACTACCGCTCGCTCGCGTCGCGCGCGGCCGGTGACGGGGCGGACTGCTTCGTCTACGCCGGGATCACCGCCAACAACGCGGTCCAGCTGTACAAGGACTTCGCGGCGGCGATCGACGGCCTGAAGATGTACGGCGGCGACGGCGTGGCCGAGTCCGGCTTCGCCGATCCGGCGGAGGGTGGCATTCCCGAGTCCGTGGGCGCGAACGTGAAGCTCACGGTCGCGACGCTGTCCCCCGACGACTACCCGCCGCAAGGCCAGGAGTTCTTCGGGGACTTCGAGGAGACGTACGACGAGCCGAACCCCGATCCGTACGCGATCTACGGGTACGAGGCCATGAACCTCGCACTCGACGCGATCGCCCGCTCGGGTGACGGTTCGAAGGAGAAGGTCCTCGAAGCGCTGTTCGACACCAAGGACCGCGAGAGCGTCCTCGGCACGTACTCGATCGACGAGAACGGCGACACCACGCTCACGGATTACGGCCTGTACTCCGTGGACGGCGGCGAGCTGAAGTTCGACAAGACGATCAAGGCGGAGACCGGCGGCTGATCCCGCCGGACGCGTCGCCCGGGGCAGAGGATGCCCCGGGCGGCGCGGCCGTCGTTCACGCCCCCCGACAACGGACATGGAAGCCGCAAGCATCCCCGCCGCCAGGCCGAAGCCCCTCCAGGTGGTTCAGGACTGGCTGAGCAAGTACGGACTGATCCTCGTGCTGCTGATCATGCCGGTGTACTACGGCATTCAGGATCTCTCCGACGAGGGTGACCTGTCGCGGCTCGGCGGGAACATCGTCGACGGACTCTCGAACGGGTCCATCTGGGCGCTCGTCGCGATCGGCTACACGCTGGTCTACGGCATCATCGAGCTGATCAACTTCGCCCACGGCGAGGTGTTCATGATCGGGTCGTTCACCGCCGCGGGCTTCTTCGGCACCATCGGCCTGACCGCCGGCATGGGGGTCCCCGGCCTGGTGCTCGGTCTGCTGCTCACGCTCATCGTCTGCATGCTCGTCAGCGGCACGCTGAACGTCATGATCGAGCGCGTCGCCTACCGGCCGCTGCGCAACGCGCCGGTGCTCGCGCCGCTCATCACCGCGGTCGGCTTCAGCTTCATCCTCCAGAACGTCGGCCTGCTGTGGCGCGGCGGCTCGCAGGAGGGCATCGGTGACCTCATCAACTCGCAGAACGCCCTCTTCACCGTCTTCGGCGTGGAGATCACCAACGGCGACCTGCTCGCGATCGGGACGACGATCCCGCTCGTCATCCTCATGGTGACGTTCATCACGCGCAGCCGCCTCGGCAAGGCGATGCGCGCCACCGCGCAGGACCCCGAGGCCGCGCGGCTCATGGGGATCAACGTCGACACCACGATCTCCCTGACCTTCCTGCTGGGCGGCATGCTCGCCGGCGCTGCGGGGCTGATCTACGCGCTCTACCAGACCACGATCTGGTACGCCCAGGGCTTCACCGCGGGCCTCATCGCCTTCACCGCCGCGGTCATGGGCGGCATCGGCAACATCAAGGGCGCGGTGCTCGGCGGCCTGATCATCGGGATCATCCAGCAGATCGCCGACAATCGGATCGGCACCGAGTGGACCCCGGCGATCGTCTTCGCCTACCTCGTCCTCATCATGGTCTTCAAGCCGTCCGGCCTGCTCGGCGAGCAGACGAGGGAGGCCGGATGACCTCCGCGATGGGCAACCGCAACGTGAAGATCGCGATCTTCCTGGCCGGGCTGTTCGTCGTCGCGATCCTGCCGCTCTTCTTCAACGAGTCGAGCGGGTTCATCGACGACTGCACGCTGGCGCTCGCCTACATCTGCATGGCGCTGGGCCTGAACATCATCGTCGGGTTCGCCGGCCTGCTCGACCTCGGCTACGTCGCGTTCTTCGCGATCGGCGCGTACACGATGGGCTGGTTCGCCTCCGGGTTCTACGCCGATGCGGACATCCACCTGTTCGTCGGAGAGTTCGCGTCGAGCATCCCCGGCATCCACGTCAACTTCCTCATCGTGCTGGTGATCGCCGCGGCGCTCACCACCCTCGCGGGCATCATCATCGGCCTGCCGACCCTGCGGCTGCGCGGCGACTACATCGCGATCGTCACGCTGGCGTTCGGCGAGATCATCCACCGCATCGCGATCAACGGCGACGAGGTCAAGATCGCCGAGGGGTTCCCGCTGACGAACGGCCGGCAGGGCATCACGCCGGTCGACAAGATCGACCTGCCGTTCCTCGAGCCGTTCACGTCCCTGAACCTGCGGCCGTGGTACTGGGTCGCGCTGGCGCTCGCGCTGTTCGTCCTCTTCGTCAACTTCCGGCTGCGCGACAGCCGCCTGGGCCGCGCGTGGATCGCGCTGCGCGAGGACGAGGTCGCGGCGATCTCGATGGGCATTCCGGCTGTGAAGACCAAGCTGCTCGCCTACGGGACCGGGGCCGCGTTCGGCGGGATGAGCGGCGCGTTCCTCGCGAGCTACCTGAACACCGTCAACGCCGACCAGTTCGCGTTCAGCTTCTCGATCTTCGTGCTGGCGATGGTCATCCTCGGTGGCCTCGGGTCGATCTGGGGGGGTGGTCGTGGGCGCGGTCGCGCTGACGTTCATCAACTACCGCCTCATCCCCGACGTGCTCAACGACGTGCCGAACAAGGTCGGGCTCGAATTCGACCTCTCCGAGCTGTCGTTCGGCATCTTCGGCTTCCTGCTCGTGATCATGATGGTCCTCAGACCCGAAGGCCTGATACCGGAGCGGCGCCGCCAGATGGAGCTCGAACAGGGCATCGGCGCGGGCGACACCGAGCTCGACCTGGTGGAGCCATGACCGACTCCAGCCCGGACCTGATCCTGGACGCGCGCGACGTGAGCAAGGTCTTCGGCGGCCTCACCGCGGTGGGCGGTGTGGACTTCGCGATCCCGCGCGGCGGCATCGTGTCGCTCATCGGCCCGAACGGCGCAGGCAAGACGACGTTCTTCAACATGCTCACCGGCCTGTACAAGCCGACGACCGGCGCGATTCTGTTCGACGGCGCCCCGATCACGGGGGGACGGCCGGACAAGATCATGGCGCGCGGCATCGCGCGGACGTTCCAGAACATCCGGCTGTTCGGCACGATGAGCGCGCGCGAGAACGTCATGGTCGGCGAGCACGCCCGCATGAGGGCGGGGCTGTTCGGCTCGGTGCTGCGCACCCCGCGCGTGCGGCGCGAGGAACGGCACGTCAGCGACAAGGCGGCCGAGGAGCTGGCGTACGTCGGGCTGGCCGCGAACACGTTCGACCAGCTCGCCATCAACCTGGCCTACGGCGACCAGCGGCGGGTGGAGATCGCCCGCGCGCTCGCATCCGACCCCAAACTCCTGCTCCTCGACGAGCCGACGGCGGGCATGAACCCGCAGGAGTCCGACGAGCTCACGGCGCTCATGCACCGCCTGCGCGACGAGCGGGGCCTCACGATCCTGCTCATCGAGCACGACATGAAGGTCGTGATGGGCGTCAGCGAGTACATCACCGTGCTCGACCACGGCGAGAAGATCGCGGAGGGCCTCCCCGACGAGGTCCGCGCCGACAACCGCGTGATCGAGGCGTATCTCGGAAAGGGGGCGATGCACGAATGAGCATGCTCGTCCTCGACGACATCAAGACGTACTACGGCAACATCCAGGCGCTGAAGGGCATCTCGCTGACCGTGGAGCCGGGCGAGTGCGTGACCCTCATCGGATCGAACGGCGCCGGGAAGTCCACGACGCTGCGGTCGATCAGCGGGCTCACGCCGCCACGGACCGGGTCGATCCTGTTCGAAGGCCAGGAGATCGCCCGGATGGCGCCGCAGGACATCGTGTCGCTGGGCATCTCGCAGTCGCCGGAAGGCCGGCGGTGCTTCCCGCGCATGACGGTCGCCGAGAACCTCGACATGGGCGCGTACCTGCGGCGCGACACGGACGTCGAGCAGGACCGCGACCGGGTCTACGAGCTGTTCCCCCGCCTGGAGGAACGCTCGAAGCAGAAGGCCGGCACGATGAGCGGCGGCGAGCAGCAGATGCTCGCGATCGGCCGCGCGCTGATGGCGAAGCCCAAGCTGCTGCTCCTCGACGAGCCGAGCATGGGCATCGCGCCGATCCTCGTCGAGCGCATCTACGAGACGATCGCCGAGATCAACAAGCAGGGCACCACGATCCTGCTCGTCGAGCAGAACGCCAACTTCGCGCTGGGGGTCTCCCATCGCGCGTACGTGCTCGAAACGGGCAAGGTGGCGCTCAGCGACGAGTCGGCCAAGCTGAGGGAGAACCCCGACGTGCAGAAGGCGTACCTGGGCGCATGACCGTCATCTTCGCCGAGATCGGGGTCACGGCCCTGTACCTGCTGTTCGCGTGGCTCGCGTCGTCGATCGTGTGCGGCATGCTCGCCGTGCGGTCGGGCTATCAGGAGAAATCGGGTCTGGCGACGGGGATGCTCCTGTTCGTCTTCGGCATCGTCGTGTGGCTCGTCATCTATCTCGCCTTCCCGAAGGAAGGCTCGCGGCGCGCATCCGCACGCTCGTCGTAGGTCCGCGCGCCCGGGCCGGGACCGGACCCGGCGGGCCGGTGTACTAGGGTCGCGGGTTCGATGTCCCGGGTTGTTGCGCTTCTTCTCGCCCTCCTCGCGCTGCTGGCGGCCGGGTGCGGGTCCTCCGATGACGATGATCCGCAGCCGAACGACGGCGTCACGGGCAGCCGCACGCTGACCGTGTACGCGAGCGTGCCGCTGCAGGGCGAGATGCGCCAGGAGTCCAAGGACGCGGTGAACGCCATCAAGCTGGCGCTGTCCGATGCGGGCGGCCGGGTCGGGGCGTTCACGATCAACCTCGCCGTGCTCGACGACGCCAGCGCGGAGGCCGGCGGCTGGGACCGCGAGCGCACGCTGGACAACGCGACCACCGCCGCGCGCGACCGCAACGCGATCGCCGTGCTCGGCGAATGGGACTCCGACGCGTCGGCGCTGTCGATCCCGATCCTCAACGAGGCGGAGATGCTCCAGGTCAGCCCGGCGAGCACGTATGTCGGCCTGACGCGCCGCGGCGGCGTCGCGAAGGGTGAGCCCGAGAAGTACTACCCGTCGGGCCGCCGCACGTTCGCGCGCGTCGTCCCGGCCGACGACCTGCAGGGGCGGGTGATCGTCGAGCAGCTGCGCGCCCGCGAGGTCCGCACGCTCTACCTCGCCAACGACCGGTCGCTGTACGGCAAGGGCCTCGCAGCGCAGGTGCGCAAGGCCGCCGAGGCCGCGCGGATCGAGGTCGTCGGCGACGACTCGCTCGAGCCGTCGGCCGACGAGTACGTGTCGCTGGCGGGCAACGTCCGGCGGTCGCAGGCCGACGCGTTCATGTTCGGCGGCTCGGTCCGCAACGGCGCGGTCCAGGTGTTCCGTGACGTCGCAGCGGGCAACCCGAACCTGCCGCTGTTCGGCGGGGACGCGCTGGCCGTCGACTCGTTCGTCGGCGCGGTCGGGGCGCGAGCGGCCCGCAACACGGTCCTGACATCCCCGGCGGTTGGCGCGAGCGAGTACCCGCCGGAGGGCCGGTCGTTCGCGACGCGGTTCGAGGAGCGGTTCGGCCGGGCGCCGACGCCGATGGCGATCTTCGCGTACGCGTCCATGGACGCCGTGCTGACGGCGATCACCGAGGCGGGAGAGGCCGGGAACGATCGCGACGCGGTCACCGAGCAGATGCTGGCGCTGAAGGTCGAGGACTCGGTCCTGGGGGGCCTACACGATCAACCGCGAAGGCGATACGTCACGGCGGCGGTACGGGATCTGGCGGATCGCGGACGGCAAGCTGAAGTTCGACGAAGCGGTGAGCGCGCCGGAGTAGCGGCCCGGGCCCGGCCTCCCGGCGCCTCCGGGCCGAACGGTCGTTTGCGGTCGCTCTGGCGGCCACCGACGACCGTTCACCGTGGCCACCTCGCCGAGCGGACGTTTGTGGTCGCCCTGACGACCACAAACGACCGTTGACCCGCGGGGGCCGGGGGCGGGGCGAGTGCCAGGAGGCGGTCGGGCCGGTCGTAGACATCGTCGGTGGGCAGGCGGTCCACGTGCCACCCCGCTCGCTCCCACTTCGCTTGGATCCGCGCGTCCCGGGTGGGGAACATGTGGGTGCTGCCGCCGTCGAGCTCGATGATGCGCTTGAGCTTGGGCCACGAGAGGTCCGCCTCATGGCCGGCTCGCATGACGTTGAGCGCGGGGAGTTCCACGCCCGCGGCCTGCAGGATCGCCATCGCGAGGAGCTCGGCATCGCTCTTGGCCCTGCGCACCGGCAGGGGCGCATATTCCTCGGCGAGCACGCGGAGTCGCGCCACCCCGCGGCGGCCGCGGTGCCTCCCGGTGATCATGAGCAGCGCCGCCGCGTCCGTCGCGCCCAGGCGCAGCGCGTCGCGCACCACGCGGTCGGCCCGCGCGCGTCCGCTGCCGGCCACGAGGTCGAGCACCGTGCGCGCGGGTGACGTGATCGGCAGGCCGTCGACGTGGCCGATGTCTCCGGCCAGCAGCGTGGAGCGGTAGACGACGAGCGAGCCGAACCGCTTCGGCCCGCCGCTCCCGGGACGGACGACCGTCTCATCCCGTCGCCACGAGTCGAAGAACGCCAGCGCCCGGCCGGCGCTGTCGTGGGCGAGCACCGTGTTCGGCGCGGTCAGGGCGGCGGCCCACCACCGCTGGCGATCGGTCAGCGGCCCGTGGCCGCTGACCAGGACACCGTCGTGGACCTCGCGGAAGCCGGCGGTGGCGTGTCGGATCGTGGAACGGGTCAGGCCGTCGCCGCGCAGTTGCCACACGGAGACGACGCCCTCCTGCGCCTCGAGGCGCCGTTCGAGTCGGTCGTCGGTCATGCTCCCCGTAGGCCGCAAACCCCAGAGTTCGCCCCCGTGGGCGTGAACGTTCATCGGCGGTCGCTGGGACGACCACCGACGTCCGTTCGGCCTTTTCCGGTGCGTGGGCGGTCTTCCGCCGGGCTCGACCGCTCGGCGGGGGTGCGCTGGCCCGGGCGTCGGGTGACGCCGGACGGCGGATGCTCGATGCTCTGCCGGACCATGACCGCCGACCTGAACGCGTTCATCGCAGCGGACCCGGCTGACGTCGCGCGCCAGCAGGAGAACCTGCCGCCCGGGCCGTTGCACGGGCTGGTCGTCGCGGTCAAGGACATCATCGACGCGCTGCCGTACGCCACCACCGGCGGTGTCCTGGGCTGGTCGCGCCGGCCCGAGGCCGATGCCGAGGTGGTGGCCCGGCTGCGCGCGGCGGGCGCGGTCATCGCCGGCAAGACCCACACGAACCAGTTCGCCTACGGCATCGACGGCGAGAACCCGGCGCTCGGCCCGGCGCGCAACCCGCACGACCCGACGCTGCTGACGGGCGGCTCGAGCTCCGGTTCGGCCGCGGCGGTGGGGGCGGGGCTCGTCGATGCCGCGCTCGGCACCGACACGAGCGGCTCGCTGCGCGTGCCGGCGGCGTGGTGCGGGGTGTGGGCGATCCGGCCGACGACCGGGTCGATCCCGAGCGCCGGCGTCCTCCCGCTCGCACCGAGCTTCGACGTCGTCGGCCCGCTCGCGCGCGACCTCGACACGCTCGCCGCTGTCTGGCAGGTGATCGCCGCCGACGCCGCGCCCTTGGCGCCGCGCGCGCCGGACGGCCTGCGCGTCCGTGTCCTCGAGGAAGGCGTCACCGGGTGCACGCCCGAGGTGACCGCGGCGGTCGAGGCGTTCATCGCGGCGCTCGCCGGCGCCGGGGCGCAGGTCGAACGCGACACCGCCTCGACGTATCTCGCCCGCGCGCAGGCCCAGCACGGCGGCGTGCAGCTCCCGGAGGCGAGCCGCTCTCTGCGGGGCATCCTCGGCGACCGCCTCGACGTGCTCGCCCCAGACATCCGCGACCGGGTGCTCGCCGGCGAGCAGCACACCGACGCCGAGTACGCCGCGGCGCTCGAGGGCGTCACGGCGTTGCGTGGCGAGGTCGTCGCCGCCTTGGGGGAGACCGACCTCCTGCTCGTGCCCTGTGCGCCGATGGGACCGGTGCCCCCGAGCACCCCGGCCGTCGATGTCGACGGCGGCCCGCGGACCGTCCGCGAGGCGCTGCTGTCGCGCAGCGTGCTGTTCTCCCAGGTCGGCTGCCCGGTGCTCGCCTGGCCGTTGCTCGGTCCCGGCGGCGCGCCGGTCGCCGGGGTGCAGCTGGCCGGCGCCCCCGGCGCCGATCGGCGGCTCCTCGAGCAGGCACTGGGCCTTGCCCGCGCCATCTGATCCCGGCCGGCCGCTGGCCGCGATCACGAACGCGCTGGTCGGACCCGACGGCCGCCTGGTCGACATCGCACTCCGGGATGGTGTGATCACCGCGATCCGCGACGCCGGCGGGGAGGCGCCGGAGGACGGGCAGCTCGATGCCGGCGGCCTGGTCGTGCTGCCGGGCCTCGTCGACGCGCACGTGCACCTCGACAAGGCCCACATCCTGGACCGCCTGCCGGGGGACATCGACGGCCTACCCGCGGCGATCCAGGCGACGAGCGCCATCAAGGACACGTTCACCGCCGACGACGTGACCGCGCGCTCCGAGCGGGTGCTCGGCGCGCTCGTCCGGCGCGGCGTGACGACCGTCCGCGCCCACGCCGAGGTCGAGCCCGGGGCGGGCCTCGTCAGCGTCGAGACCCACCTCGCGCTGCGCGAGCGGTGGGCCGACGTCGTCGACCTGGAGATCGTGGCCTTCGCCCAGGAGGGCATCCTGCGTGACCGGCGGACCGGCGAGCTGATGGACGAGGCGATGCGGCTGGGCTGCGACGTCGTCGGCATCTGCCCGTACGCCGACGTCGACGGGCACGCGGCGATCGAGGACGGCTTCGCTCGCGCCGCGCGATGGTCGGTGCCGCTCGACGTCCACCTCGACTTCAGCGACGACCCGCGCGTGCACCTCACCGATGACGTCGCGCACCTCACCGCGGCCCTCGGGTTCCAGGGGCGTGTGGCGCTCGGGCACATGACGTCGCTCGGGGCGATGGCCCCCGCCGACGCGCAGCGGCGCATCGAGGCGCTCGCGGCCGCGGAGGTCGGCGTCCTGGCCCTCCCGGCCACCGACCTGTACCTGTCGGGCCGGGGCGTCGACCGCGCGTGGCCCCGCGGCCTGACCCGGGTGCTCGAGCTCATCGATGCGGGCGTCCCCGTCGCGCTGGCGACGAACAACCACGGCAACGGATTCACGCCGACCACGACCCCTGACCCACTGCGGATGGCGTGGCTGACGATGCTCATGACGCACGCGCCCGCGGGCCGGTGGCCCGATCTGGCCGACGCGGTGACCGGCATGGCGCGCCGCGCGCTGGGCCGCCCACCGGGCGGGATCGCGCCGGGGAAGACGGCGGACCTCGTCGTCCTCGACACGCAGATCCCCTCCGACGCCGTGCTGGCCGCGCCGGCGACCATCGGGGTGGTGCGGCGCGGGCGCTGGACGGCGTACTCGACAGGTACAGCCTGAGACCCGTAGGGTACGCAGCATGGAGAGGACGCTCGTCGGGGTGCATCCCGAGGTGGGGCCGCTGCTCGGCGCCTCCGCCCAGCGCGCGCGGCTGCTCGACGCGATCGTCGACGTCGTCGCGGCCAAGGGCTACGAGGCCGCCACCGTCGCCGACATCGTCCGGGTGGCACGCGTGTCCCGCGGCACGTTCTACGAGCTGTTCGACAGCAAGCGCGCGTGCTTCGCCGCGGCGTACCTCCTGGGGACCGAGGTCCTGGAGGAGCGCGTCACGGCCGCCGTGCGCGGGGCCGCCGACTGGCGCGACGAGCTGCGGCTCGGCATCCGCGCCTACCTCACCGCCTTCCTGGAGGAGCCGCGCTTCGCGCTCGTGTTCCTCACCGAGACCCGGGCGATCGCGCCCGAACGCGACGAGGTGCTCCAGCGCTTCGCCGCCCGCTACGGCGTGAGCCTGGCCAAGTCCGGCCGGCCCGCGCCGCCCGCCGACGCGCTGTTCGTCCTGGCCGCCGGCGTCGACGAGCTCGCCCACGCCGCGATTCGCGCCGGGCGGGACGTCACCGAACTCGAGGAGACCCTGGTGGGCTGCGCTGTGCGGTTCGCCGCCGAGGAGGAACCATGGACCTGACGTTCAGCGACGCCGAGCTCGCGTTCCGCGACGAGCTTCGCACCTGGCTGGCGGAGCACCCGCCGCCGCCCCGGCCCACGGAGGGCGGCGACGACGCGGACTTCGCGTGGCGCCGCGACTGGCAGCGCACGCTGTCCGATGCCGGCTGGGCCGCGCCGCACTGGCCCGCCGAGTTCGGTGGCCGTGGCGCGACGCTCACGCAGTCGGCGATCTACTTCGAGGAGCTCGGCCGCGCGCGCGTGCCGCTCCCCGCGAACGTGCTGGGTCTGCTGCTGGGCGGCCCGACGCTCATGGTGTGGGGCACGCCCGAGCAGAAGGAGCGGTATCTCCCGCCGATCCTCACCGCCGAGGAGATCTGGTGCCAGGGCTTCTCCGAGCCGGGCGCGGGCAGCGATCTCGCGTCCCTGCAGACGAAGGCCGTCAAGGACGGCGACGAGTGGGTCGTCACCGGGCAGAAGGTCTGGACGAGCGCGGCGCAGTGGAGCAAGTGGTGCATGCTCGTCACGCGCACCGACGGCGACGTGGCCAAGCACAAGGGCCTGACGTACTTCCTCATGGACATGGAGCAGCCGGGCGTGACCGTGCGGCCGCTCAAGCAGATCACCGGCGAGGCGGAGTTCAACGAGCTGTTCCTGGAAGAGGTGCGGATTCCGGACGCGAACGTCGTCGGCGGTGTGGGCAACGGCTGGAAGGTCGCGCTGACCACGCTCATGAACGAGCGCGCCGGCCTGGGCTTCGCGCTGCAGGTCCGGCTACGCCAGTACCTCGACGATCTGCTCGCCGCCGCCGACGAGCGCGGCCTGCTCGAGAACGCCGCGTACGCCGACAAGCTCGCGGAGCTGCACACACGCTGCGAATCCATCCGGCTGCTGGCCTGGAAGGGCCTGACCGACGTGGAGAAGTACGGCCAGCCGGGGCCCGAAGGCTCGCTGGTGAAGTGGCTGTGGTCGGACACGAACCAGCAGGCCACGCAGCTCGCCGCCGACATCGTCGGGCCGCAGGCGCTGACGTACGGCAACGACTGGAGCTACGAGCTCCTGCGCGCCCGCGGCAACACCATCGAGGGCGGCACGACGGAGATCCTGAAGAACATCGTCGCCGAGCGCGTGCTCGGCCTGCCCCGGCTGAAGGCCGCGGCGTAATCCGGGAGATCGACATGGACTTCGGACTGAACGACGACCAGCGCGACATCCAGGGCACCGCCCGGGGGCTCGTCGCCGAGCGCGCGAGTGCCGAGCGGGTGCGCGAGCACGCCGAGTCGGGCACGACGGACACCGCGCTGTGGAAGGAACTCGGCGAGATCGGCTGGCCCGGCATCGCGATCGCCGAGGAGCACGGCGGGCAGGGGCTCGGCATGGTCGAGCTCGCGATCCTGTGCGAGGAGCTGGGCCGCGCGATCGCGCCGGTGCCGTTCCTCCCGACGGTCGCCGCGGCGGCGATCATCGAGCAGGGCGGCAGCGACGAGCAGCGCGCCCGCTGGCTGCCGGACCTCGCGGCGGGCCGTGCGATCGGCGCGGTGGCCGACGACACGGGGTTCGTCGTGGGCGGCGCGGACGCGGACGTCATCGTGATCGTCGAGCGCGGCGGCGAGGAGGCCGCGGTGCTGGCGACGGCCGGTGCGACGGTGGAGCCGATCGACGCCATCGACCCGACCCGGCCGGCCGCGCGCGTGACCGGCGGAACCCCCGAGGCGCTGCCGGGCGACGTCGCCGCGGGCGTGGACCGCGCGCTCGTCGCGATCGCCGCCGAGCTCATCGGCGTGTGCTCGGGCTCGGTGGAGATGACCGTCGCGTACGTCAAGGAACGCAAGCAGTTCGGCACTCCCGTCGGCGCGTTCCAGGCGGTGGCGCACAAGTGCGCGCAGATGCTGCTGGACACCGAGCGCGCACGGGCGCTCGTCTCCCAGGCGGCATGGTGCGCCGACGCCGCGCCCGAGCGGCTGCACGAGGCCGCCGCGATGGCGAAGGCCGCGGCGAGTGACGCCGGGCGCGAGGTGACCGCCAGCGCGATCCAGGCGCACGGCGGCATCGGCTTCACGTGGGAGGCCGATGTGCACTGGCGCTACAAGCGCGCGCAGATCGACGCCGTGCTGCTCGGCGGCGCCGGGGCGCACCGCGCGCGGGTGGCGAAGCTCGCCGCCGCGCAGGCGCGGGCGGCCGTCACGGCGTAGGCGCGCCGCGCATCGGGGCGCCAAACGGGAACTGACGTTCCCGCTTCGCGCCCCGATCCGCCTAGGCCAGCGCGGCGGACAGCGCGTCGTCCAGGTTCGCGTGCCGGAACTCGTACCCGAGCTCCGGCGCGCGGCCCGGCACCATGCGCACGCCGTTGATGACGATCGTGGACATCTCGCCGAACATGGCCTTGATGGCGAACCCGGGCGTGGGCGCCACCGCGGGCCGGTGCAGCGCGCGGCCGAGCGCCTTGCCGAACTCCTTGTTCGTGACCGGCGTGGGCGCGCTCGCGTTGATCGGGCCGCTGAACGTCTCCGAGTCGATGGCCGCGAGCAGGAGCCCGACCTCGTCGTCGAGTGAGATCCACGGCATGTACTGCTTGCCGCCCGCGATCGGGCCGCCGGCGCCCAGCTTGAACGGCGTGAGCATCTTCGACAGCGCGCCGCCCTCCTCATCGAGGACGATCCCCGTCCGGACGCGGATGACGCGTGTGCCCAGCTCGGCGGCCTTCTCCGCCTCACGCTCCCAGGCGACGCAGACCTCGGCCAGGAAGTCGGTGCCGGCCGGCTCCTTCTCGTCGACCTGCTCGTCGCCGCGCGGCCCGTAGTACCCGGAGGCCGACGCGGAGACCAGGAGCGGCGGCTTGACCTCCGCCGCCGCGATGCCCGCGACGAGGTTGCGGGTGCCGAGCTCGCGGGACTCGAGGATCTCCCGCTTGACGGCATCGGTCCAGCGCTGGCCGACGTCCTCGCCCGCCAGGTGCACCACGACGTCACGGCCCGTCAGCGCTTCGGCCGGTGCCGGCTGGGTCTTCAGATCCCAGGCGAACGCCTGCACGTCGCCGAGCTTCTCCCGCGCCTTCTCGGGAGAGCGGGTCAGGACGGTGACCTCGTCGCCGCGCTCGAGCAGCGCGGCCACCAGGGTTCCGCCGATGCGGCCGGTCGCGCCGGTCAGGGTCACCTTCATGTGGGGCTTGCTCCTGAAGTCGATTGCGTCACGTAGACGCTACGGACTCAGGCGCGGGAACGGATCAGGTCCCCGCGTGCAACCGCTCGGCATCGACCGCGGCGAAGCCGATCGTGTTCCCGCCCTGCGCCGCGCCCGACCGCCGCGCCTCGTCGGCGACCGCGTCGGCCACGCGGGGCGCGACATCACGGTTGAAGACCGACGGGATGATGTAGTCCTCACGCAGTTCGTGCTCGGCGACGACGTCCGCGATCGCGCGGGCGGCCACGAGCTTCATCTCCTCGGTGATCTGCGGGGCGCGGGTGTCGAGCGCGCCGCGGAAGATGCCGGGGAAGGCCAGGACGTTGTTGATCTGGTTCGGGTAGTCCGACCGGCCCGTCGCCACGATGCGCGCGTACTGCGCGGCCTCCTCGGGCGCGACCTCGGGGTTCGGGTTCGCCATCGCGAAGACCATGGCGTCCTTGTTCATGCGGCTCAGCGCCTCGGGCGGCATGACGCGCGCGCCCGACAGGCCGATGAAGAGGTCCATGCCGTCGATGACGTCGGCGGGCTTGCCGGTGAGCTTCTCGGGATTCGAGACCTCGGCGTACCAGCGCTTGACGCTGTTCATGGAGCCGTCGAGGTAGTCCTCGCGCTCGGTCGACAGCGCGCCCTTGGAGTCGCAGCCGATGACGTGCGAGACGCCCGCCTCGAGCAGGATCTTCGTGACCGCGACGCCCGCGGCGCCGAGGCCGATGCAGAGCACGCGCAGGTCCTTGAGCTCCTTGCCCGTGATCTTCACCGCGTTGAGCACGGCGGCGAGGACGACGACGGCAGTGCCGTGCTGGTCGTCGTGGAACACGGGGATGTCGAGCAGGTCCTTGAGGCGGTCCTCGATCTCGAAGCAGCGCGGCGCGCTGATGTCCTCGAGGTTGATGCCGCCGAAGGTGGGGGCCAGGCGCACGACGGTCTCGACGATCTCGTCGGGGTCCTTCGTGTCCAGGCAGATCGGGAACCCGTCGACGCCGGCGAACTCCTTGAAGAGCATCGCCTTGCCCTCCATGACCGGCATCGCCGCGCGCGGGCCGATGTCGCCCATGCCGAGCACCGCGGTGCCGTCGCTCACGACCGCCACCGTGTTGCGCTTGATCGTGTACTGGAAGGCCTTCGCGGGATCGTCGGCGATCGCCTGACACACGCGCGCGACACCCGGGGTGTAGGCCATCGAGAGGTCGTCGCGCGTCTTGACCGGCACGCGGTTGTGCTGCTCGATCTTGCCGCCCATGTGGATGAGGAACGTGCGGTCGGTCGTATCGATGACCCGCGCGCCGTCGAGGCCGTTGATCATGGCCACGATGTCGTCCCAGTGCGACTGATCGGCGGCGTCGACCGTGATGTCGCGTACCAGCTGCTCGTCCTCTACCTCAATGAGGTCGACGGCGCCGATCACGCCGCCCGCTTCGCCGATCGCGGAGGCAACACGGCCGAGCATGCCGGGCGTGTTGTCGATCTCAACGCGGATCGTGAGGGAGTACTGGGCACTGGGGGTCACGGACATGAGCGCGGTTGAGGATACGAGGGTGCAGGGGGCGGACGCGGTGCGCCCGCTTGTGGTGCGTCGCCCGACCGGGCACCATCCCTGGACATGGGATGGATCCCCGGCCGCCGCGCGGTCCTCGCTCTGGCCGCCGGGCTCCTCGCGTTTCCGACATCTGCCGCGGCGCGGCCCGCGGCCGGGCCGGAGGCCAAGCTCGACAGTGCGCTGACGGGGCTCGTGCGCGCCGACGAGCGCGGAGCGTCCGTGGCCGCCGCGGCAGAGGCGCAGGAGCTCACCGTCACGCCGGGCGAGCGGGTGCTCACCGAGATCTACGCGCGGACGACCGAGCGCACGGCGCAGCGCCGCCTCGGCACGGCCGGCGCGGACGTGCGCGCCACCGCCGCCGGCCCCGGCGACCTGGCCGTGGTCACGGCGTGGGTTCCCGTGAGCGAGCTCGAAGCGCTCGCGGCGGTCTCAGATGTGCAGGCGGTCCTGCCGGTTCAGGCCTTCGGCACCGACGTGGGCGCCAAGACCAGCCAGGGCGTCGCCGCGCATCAGGTCCCGCAGCCGCCGCCGGCGGGGGCCGATGGCGCGGGGGTGAAGGTCGGCGTCATCAGCGACTCGATCGACCAGGTCGGCACCGGCGTCGCCGGGTCGCAGGCGACGGGCGACCTTCCCGCGAGCGTGAGCGTGCTCAGCGACCAGCCCGGTGCGCGCGACGAGGGCCGCGCGATGGCCGAGATCGTCTACGACATGGCGCCCGGCATCACCGAGATGGCGTTTGCCTCCGGCACGGTCGCCGGCGCGGCCGGCAAGGTGGCGGCGATCGACGGCCTCGTCGCCGCCGGGGCGAAGGTCATCGCCGACGACATCGCCTACCTCAGCGAACCGTTCTTCCAGGACGGGCAGGTGACCCTGGCGGTCGACCGCGCGAGGGACGCCGGGGTGCTCTACCTCGCGTCGGCGGGTAACCGCGCGCGGCAGAGCTACGAGAGCGCGCCGCGCTTCCCGGCCGGCGACGGCGTCCTCCACGACTTCGACGCCGGGGCCGGGACCGACACCACCCAGAGCGTCACCACCGTGCCGCACAACGCGGCCCCGCTGCGGAACTTCCAGGTCACCCTGCAGTGGGACGAGCCGTGGGGGCAGGCCGAGAACGACCTCGACCTCTCGATCATCCGCCTGTCCGACGGAGCGGTGCTCGCGAGCGGGACGACCGACAACATCGCCACCGGGCTGCCGAGGGAGATCGCGGCGTTCACGAACGCGACCGGCGCGGCGCTTCCGGTCGGTGTCCGGATCACCCGGGCCGCCAAGGCGCCGGGCGCCGCGGACCCCACCCTCATGAAGTACATCGCGCTGGGGAACTTCGGGAGCTTCACCATCGCCGAGCACGACACGTCGTCGGACGCCATCAACCCCGACGCCGCCGCGGCGAAGGGCTCGCTGGCCGTCGCTGCGGTCAAGCACGACGAGCCCGGTCTCAACGACCCCGAGCCGTTCAGCTCGAGGGGCCCCAAGCAGCGGCTCTTCGACAAGGACGGTGTGCGCCTGCCGACCCCCGAGGTCCGGCAGAAGCCCGACATCGCCGCCGCGGACGGCGTGAGCACCACGGTGCCGACGTTCACGACCTTCTTCGGCACGAGCGCGGCCGTTCCCAGTTCCGCGGGGATCGCCGCGCTGGCGCTGTCGGCAAAGCCCACGATGCCCCTGAGCCTCCTGCGCGCCGTGATGACCGACCCGCGCAACAGCAACGACTGCACGCTGGCCGGCCTGCCCGACCTCGACTGCGGGTGGGGCTTCGTCCTCGCCGGCAGGGCGGTCGCGATGGCGCAGGACACCACGCCACCCACCGCGACGCCCGTCCGGTCGCCGGAGACGCCGACGGGCACGAACGGGTGGTACCGCGGAGACGTGAGCGTGACGTGGAGCCTGGCGGACGCGCAGTCACCGGCCGAGCGCGTCAACGGGTGCGCGCCGGCGACCCGCACGACCGACGGGGAGGGCGCCGTCTCGTGCACCGCGCGGAGCGTGGGCGGGACCACGACCGAGTCGACGGTCCTGAAGCGGGACGCCACCGCGCCGACCGTCCCGACGTTCGCCGGCATCACCGCGACGACGTTCACGCCCGCGACGGTCCCCGCGGCGGGCGCGATCTCATGCGCCTCCGGCGACGCCACGTCCGGGCTGGCGAGCTGCGTCGTGACAGGCCGCAGCGCGGCCCCGGGCAGCCACACCCTGACCGCGACGGCCACCGACAACGCCGGCAACACGAGCACGGCGACGCTGACGTACAGCGTCGCGGCGCCGGCGGTCGACGCCGCGCCCGGCGCCTCCGCGCCGCCGCCGTTGGCCCTGCCGGCGCCGCCGGTCGCCGCGGACGTGGCGACGCTTCCCCGCGCCGGCACGTGCGTGAAGCGCGGCACCCGGCTGAAGGTCAGGATCACCAGGCCGAAGACCGGCGCGATCGCGGCCGTGACCGTGAAGATCACGGGCGGCGAGAAGGCCAGAACGCTGACGAAGCCCGGGACGATCACGCTGCCGAAGTTCACGCGCGCGCGGGCCACCGTCACGGTGACCGTCCGATTCGCCGACGGCCGGAAGTCGACGATCAAGCGCACCTACCGGCGCTGCTGAGGCGGGGCGTCCGGCCCGTCCGATCGGCGGGTAGGGTGACTCGCCGTGTCCGACCGTCCCGAGCGCCTCTTCCTGATCGACGGCAATTCGCTCGTGTACCGCGCGTTCTTCGCGCTGCCCGAGTCGATCGCCACCTCCACCGGCCAGCCGACGAACGCGATCTTCGGGTTCGCCTCGATGCTCGTGAAGATCCTCACCGAGCATGGCGTGCAGCCCACGATCGTGGTGTGGGACGCCGGCCTGTCGGGGCGCAAGGAGATCTCGGTCGACTACAAGGCGCAGCGCGCCCGCCGCCCCGATCTGCTGCGGGAGCAGTGGCCGCACTTCGCCCCGCTCGTCGACGCGTTCGGCTACAAGAACGTCTCGGTCGAGGGCTACGAGGCCGATGACGTCATCGCCTCCATCGCCGAGCGGGCACGCGAGAAGGGCATCCCCTCCACGATCGTCACGGGCGACCGCGACGCGTTCCAGCTCATCGACCCCGACGGCGTCGTCACGGTCATGGCGACATCGCGCGGCATCACCGAGACGAAGCTCTACGACCACCAGGCCGTCATCGACCGGTACGGCATCGCACCGGAGCTGATCCCCGACTTCTACGGTCTGAAGGGGGACACGTCGGACAACATCCCCGGCGTTCCCGGCATCGGCGACAAGACCGCCGCGCAGCTCCTGCAGGCGTGGGGCGACCTCGACGGCGTGCTCAGCCATATCGACGAGATCTCCGGCGCCAAGCGCAAGGAGAACCTCACCAACCACGCCGACGACGCGCGGATGAGCAAGCAGCTGGCCACGATCCAGCGCGACGTGCCCGTGGACATCGACGTCGAGCACGAGCTGGGCCGCGAGCCGGACCGGTCGCGCCTGCGGGAGGTCTTCCGCGAGTTCGAGCTGCGCGACCCGCTGCGCCGCCTGGAGGAGGTCTTCGGCGAGGACGGCGCGGCGCCGACGCCGGACTCGGCCGTGAAGCTGCAGGCTGCCGTCCGCGAGGGCACGGCCGCGGACGCCGCCGCGCTGCCCGGCGACGAGCTCGCCGTCGCGATCGCGGAGCCGACGATCGAAGAGGGGCAGCTGCTGGCGCTCGAGGAGCGCTGGCGGTTCGCCGTCGCGTCCGGCGACCAGGTCGTCGTCGGTCACGTCGACACGCCGGAGGAGCTGGTCGACACGCTCGGCGACCGGCCGGTCACCGCGCACGACGTCAAGGCGCTGCGGCGCGTCCCGCCGCGCATCGCGCACGACACGCTGCTCGGCGCGTACCTGCTCGAACCCGCCCGCCGCGGCTACCCGTTCGCCGAGTTGTGCTCCGAGCGCGGGATCGCCGCCGACACCGGGGACGAGCTGGCCGACACCGCCATCCTCACCGCCGCGCTCACGGCCTGGCAGCGCGAGCAGCTCGAGGAGCGCGACCTCAGCCGGCTGTTGCACGACATGGAGCTGCCGCTCGTGCCCGTCCTGCGGGACATGGAGCTCGAGGGCGTGCGCCTGAACGTCGAGCGGCTCAACGAGGTGGGCACGCGGGTGCGCGACGAGATCCACATCCTCGAGCGTGAGATCTGGGACCTCGCCGACGAGGAGTTCCTCATCGCCTCGCCGCAGCAGCTGGGCTCAGTGCTCTTCGAGAAGCTCGGCCTCTCGCGCAAGCGCCGCGGCAAGACGGGCTTCTCGACCGACGCCCGGGTGCTGCAGGCCATCCGCGACGAGCACCCGATCGTGCCGAAGATCGAGCGCTGGCGCGAGCTCAACCAGCTGACGAAGACCTATCTCGACACGCTCCCGCACCTCACCGACGACCAGTCGCGGATCCACACGACGTTCGAGCAGGCCGTCGCGCAGACCGGGCGGCTGGCGTCGAAGGACCCGAACATGCAGAACGTCCCGGTGCGCACCGCGCTGGGCCGCGAGATCCGCGGCTGCTTCGAGGCGGCCGACGGCGACGTGCTGCTGAGCATCGACTACTCGCAGATCGAGCTGCGCGTGCTCGCGCACATCGCCGACGAGCCGGTGCTGAAGGAGATCTTCGTGCGCGGCGAGGACGTGCACTCCGCCACGGCGTCGCAGGTCTTCGGCATCCCGCCGGAGCAGATCGACGTGGGCCAGCGGTCGAAGGCGAAGATGGTCAACTACGGCATCGTGTACGGGCTGACCGACTACGGCATGGCCGACCGCCTCGGCATCGAGCGTGACGAGGCCAAGGAGTTCATCGACGCGTACTTCGCCCGCTTCCCGGCGGTGAAGGCCTACATCGACACGACGATCGAGCAGGCGCGCGAGTACGGCTTCGTCATGACGATGTGGGGCCGCCGCCGGCAGATCCCCGAGCTGAAGGCGCGCAACTGGCAGGTCCGGTCGCTCGGCGAGCGCCTGGCGGTCAACACGCCGATCCAGGGCACCGCGGCGGACATCCTGAAGCTCGCGATGATCCGCACCGCCACGCTGCTCGAGGGCTCGGCGGTCCGGCCGATCCTCACGGTGCACGACGAGCTGCTGTTCGAGGGGCCGCCGGACGAGGTGGCCTCCGCGCAGCCGGACATCGTCAAGGCGATGGTCGACGTGTGGGAGCACACCCCACCGCTGGAGGTCGACGCGGGCGTGGGCAAGACCTGGCTGGACGCCAAGTAGCGAGCGGTTTCCGGCCACCGGAAGGGGTGGCCCACCTGTCGGACGCCGGGCCTCCGGTTCCTCCCGGGCGTCGATACCCGCGGGGCCTGCCTGCCGCGAGCCTTCGGCCGGGAGATGAAACAGGCTTTCGAAGAACGGAATGTGGACGTCCGCCTCGCGGGCGGCGATGTGCTGACCGCCGACGGTGTCGCGCCGCTGGACCTGCTGGTCGGCGCCGGGCGCATCGCCGGGCTCGTCCCGCGTGACGACGACACGCCCGCGACAGAGACGGTCGACGTCAGCGACAGGTTGCTGCTGCCCGGGCTCGTCGACGCGCACACGCACTCCTACGCGCAGCTCTGCCGCGACGGGCTGGCAACCGACCGACTCGAGCCGTGGCTGCCCGGCGCCGTGGCCTCCGGCGCGGGCCTGACCGTCGAGGGCGCCGCGATCGCCGCGCAGCTCAGCGCGATCGACGCGCTGCGTCACGGCGCGACGACGACGCTCGACCACGCGATGCTGGGTGAGGGCCACGCCGAGGCGATCGTGGGCGCGTACGCGGCGGTGGGCTCGCGTGTCGCGATCGCCGCCCAGGTGCAGGACGTGCCGTTCGCCGACGCCCTCCACGGCGTGGCCGAGGACGTGCGGGACGCCGTGCGCGCAGCGGATGACCGCGGCGCACCCGACACGGCCGCGCAGCTCGCGCGCTGCCGCGAGCTGATCGCCGCCGCCGACGGTCACGACCGCATCACCGTCCTGCTCGGCCCGTCGGCGCCGGAGCGGTGCAGCGGCGCGTTGCTCGACGGCATCGCCGCGCTCGCCGACGAGCACGGCCTCTGCATCCACGTCCACCTGCTGGAAACGCTGCAGCAGCGCGCCGGCGACGACCCGCTCGGCACGCTGGCCGACCACGGCCTGCTGCGCGAGGGGCTCTCCGTCGCCCACGGCGTGCACCTCGACGCCCACGACCTCGCGCGGCTGCACGCAGCCGACGGCGCCCTCGTGCACAACCCGCTGAGCAACCTCAGCCTGGGCAGCGGGCGGCTCGACCTGCGCGCGGTGCTCGACGCAGGCGTCACCGTCGGCCTGGGCTGCGACAGCTGGACGACGGGCGGGCCCCAGGACATCCTCGCCCAGGCCCGGCTGGCCCTGCACAACACCCGGCCGGAGGAGCCCGCCGACCGCTGGCTGGAGGCCGCCGACGTGTGGGCGCTGGCCGCATCGGGCGGCGCTGCCGCCGTCGGGCTCGGCGGCCACGTCGGCGCGCTCACCCCCGGCGCGCACGCCGACCTGCTCGTCGTCGACCCGCTTGCCGCGGGGATGCTCGCGGGCGTCGATCCGCCGACACAGCTCGTCATGGGCGGCCTCGGCGCGGGCCTGCGGGAAGCGTGGGTCGCCGGCCGCCCGGTCCTGCGCGACGGCCTGCCGCTGCACGTCGACCTGTCTGCGATCGCCGCCCGCGCGGCCGAGCTGCTCCCGGAGCTGCGCGCGGCGGCGGCGGCACAGCAGCCACTGGCCGACCGGCTCGCCGCCCTGCTCACCGATGCCGTCCCCGTCCCGTGAGGAACCCGTGCCGAAGCCGCTGACCCGTCTCTACCCGATCGACGTCGAGCTCCTGCCGTGGACACGCCCCGAGGGCGCGCCCGAGGGCGTGCGGGAGAAGGTCCTCGCGCAGGACCCTGACACCGGCTCGGTCACCCGCCTGCTGCAGGTCGACCCCGGCGTCGCCACCGGCGTGTTCACGCACGACCACTGGGAGGAGGTCCTGCTGCTCGAGGGCTCCTACAAGATGGGCGACGAGTTCCACCCGGCGGGGACCTTCACGTGCAAGGGGCCGGGGATCGCGCACGGCCCCTTCACCACCGTGGAGGGCTACACGTGCCTGGAGTTCCGCGACTATCACCCGGCGAGCATGGACAAGCCGGCGGTGCGGCTCTACCCGATCGACATCGAGCAGATGCCGTGGACCCGGCCCGACGGATCGCCCGAGGGCGTGTGGGAGAAGCTGCTGACGATCGGCCCGTCGGGCTCGGCGACGCGCCTGCTGCGCGTCGAGCCGCACGTCGCCACCGGCGTCTTCAACCACGACCACGCCGAGGAGGTCATGATCCTCGCCGGCTCGTACAAGATGGGCGACGAGTTCCACCCGGCCGGGACGTTCACGTGCAAGGGGCCGGGTGTCGACCACGGGCCGTTCCTCACCACCGAGGGCTACGACTGCCTCGAGGTGCGCAACTACGCATGACGGCCGGGACGAGCTCACCCGTGGACCGCGATGCGCTGGCCGGGGACCTCGGCCGCGGCGGCTACCTGCGCGGCAGCTTCGCCTACGCGGACGGCAACGCCCGGCACTGGTTCCAGACCGAGCTCGTCCTCGCCCGCCCCGGGGTGCTGGATCGGTGTGCCGCGCTGCTGCGGCCCGCGGTCGACCCGCGGGCCGATCGGCTGGCCGCGCGCGGCCCGGCGGCGGTGGCGGTCGCGACGGCGCTCGCGCTGCGGACGGACCTCACGCTGCTGCTCGAGCCGGAGGGTCAGACGGGCTTCGCCGGCGACGTGTTCCCCGGCGCACGCGTGGTCCTCGTGGAGGACGTGATCATGACGGGCCGCCACGCGCTCGCGTCGATCACCGCGCTGCGCAACGGCGGGATGGACGTCGTGCGGACGGTGGCCGTCGTCGACCGGGAAGCCGGAGGCGCGTTCGCCGTCGAGGAGGCCGGGGTGCCCGTGACCGCGCTGTTCACCGAGCGAGAGCTGCTCGGATGACAGCCGTCACCGCCGCCACCCGCCTCGACGCGCGGCTCGACGCGCTGGCGCAGGTCACCGACCCGGGCCCGGGGGTGACCCGCCCGTCGTTCAGCCCGCGGGAGCGTGAAGCGCACGAGCTCGTCGCCGCCTGGGCGCGCGACGACGGCGCACGGGTCGAGACCGACCCCGCGGGCAACACGGTGCTCGTCTACGGCGAGGGCGATCCGTACCTGCTGCTCGGCTCCCACCTCGACAGCGTCCCTGCGGGTGGGCGGTTCGACGGCACGGTCGGTGTTCTCGCCGGGATGGAGGCCGCGGCCGCCACGTCGGGTGAGCTGGAGCTCGGCGTGCGCGTCGTGGCGTTCAGCGCCGAGGAGGGGGCCCGGTTCGGGCGTCCGTGTCTCGGCAGCGAACTGGCGACCGGCGCGGCGCCCGACGGCCTCCTGCACCGGCTGCGCGACGCGACGGGCGCGAGCGCCGCGGAGGTCGCCCGCGAGACGGGGCTGACGCCGCAGGACTGTGAGCCGTGGCTGCGGGCCCCCTCCGTCTGCGCGTACCTGGAGGTCCACATCGAGCAGGGACTCGTGCTCGAGCAGGAGCGCGTCCGGCTCGGCGTCGTCGACGTCATCGCGGGGGCGGACCGGTTCGCGGTCGAGATCGAGGGCTACGCACAGCACAGCGGCACGACGCCGATGCCCGGCCGCCGGGACGCGCTCGCCGCCGCGGCGGAGATCGTGCTCGCCGCTGAGCGGGTCGGGCATGACGCGCGCCATGGGGTCGCGACGGTCGGACGGCTCGACGTCGAGCCGAACAGCCCGACGACCGTCCCCGGCGCCGTGCGCGCGGTCATCGACGTCCGCGACGTGGACGCCGGCCGCCAGCGCGCCTCCGTGGACGCCGTCCGGGCGGCCATCGACGAGATCACCGACCGGCGCGCCACGCCCGCGACGGTCACCGAGCTCGCGTCCCGCGCGCCGGTGATGCTGTCCGCGTGGCCGCGGCGCGCGCTCGCGGCGGCGTGTGCGGACGAGCAGCTGCCGTACCGCGTGCTGCCCTCCGGCGCCGGGCACGACGCCGCCGTCGTCGCCCACGTGGCGCCAGCCGCGCTGCTCTTCGTCCCGACCCCGAACGGCCGCAGCCACGCCCCCGACGAGGCGTGCCGGACCGAGGACGTCGCCGCCGCGTGCGTCGTCCTCGCCGGCGCGCTGCGCCGCCTCGACCGTGATGCGGCCGGGGCCGGCGCGATCCCCGAGCCCGAGCAGGAGGACTGACCCGTGCAGACCATCGACCGTGCCGTGAGCATCCTGCAGGCCGTCGCGCAGGCGCCCGCGGGGCTCACACTCTCCGAGCTGTCGCGTGAGACCGGGCTCGCCCCCGCGACGTGCCATCGGCTGCTCAGCTCACTGGCGAGCTCAGCCATGGTGGAGCGCAACGACAACACGAAGCGCTGGCGACCGGGCCTGGGCCTGGTGCGCATCGCGGGATCCGTGAGCCCCGCCGCGGGCTGGGGGAGCCTGGTGGACCCGGTGCTCGTCGAGCTGCGCGACCGCTGGCAGGAGTGCTTCTACTTCAGCAACCTGACTGACGGGCAGGTCGTCTGCGTGCGGTCGGTCGAGACGACCGAGCCGCACCGGATCAGCGTGAGCGTGCCGCTCGGCCGGCGGATGTCCCTGCACGCGTCTGCGGCGGCGAAGGCGATCCTCGCCCACCTGACCGAGGACGAGGCGCGCCGCCTGCTCGACAGCGTGCCGCTGGAGCAGTTCACGTCCTACACACTGCCGACGCCCGACGACGTCGTGCGCGACCTGTCCGCCACGCGCGACCGCGGATTCGCGGTGTGCGACCAGGAGATGGAGCTCGGCGTCGCCGCGTACGCCGCTGCGATTCCCGGGCCGCCCGGCGAGGCACCGCGGAGCCTTGGGGTGATCGGCCATCGCGAGCGGCTCGCAGCGCGCATGCGCGCCGGGCTCCTCGACGCCCTGCTCACGGCGGCCGAGGACCTGTCCGGAGCCACCGGGACGAGCCTGCCGCGCGCGATGGCGTGGTGACGGCCGTCGCGGCGCGGACGGGGCCGAGCCCCACGCGCATCGGCCTGCTGCTGGGCTACGTCGCCGGCACGAGCGGTCTGGGGCTGGCGGCGGCGCCGATCGTCTCCCGGCAGCTCGCGGACGAACTCGGACTCGCGACGGCGCAGACCGCGTGGGTGCTCGCGCTGTTCTCGCTCGCGCTCGCGGTCACGACCCCGGTGTTCGGCCGCTACGCCGACCTGCACGGGGGCCGCCGCGTGGTCGGGATCGGGGTGTGCTGCTCCCTGGCGGGGACCGGACTGGTGCTCGTCGCGCCCACGCTCCCCGTCCTGCTGGCCGGGCGGTTCCTGCAGGGCGCGGCCGCGGCCGCCCTGTCGATCGTCGCGTTCGCGATCCCCGCCCACCTGCTGGAGGGCGCCGACCGCGCGAAGGCCCTGGGCGTCCTGACGGCGCTCTCGGCTCTGATGCTCGGTGCCGGCCCGCTGTTCGGCGCGGCCGCCGAAGCGCTCGCGGGCTGGCGCGCGGCGCTCATGCTCTCCGTCCTGATGATGGTCGCGGCGCCCGCCCTCGCGCGTCTGGCGGCGCCTCCGCTCGCCGGTGCGCGCAGCACGCTGGACCTCACCGGGGCAGGGCTCGTCCTGACCGCCGGCGCCGGGCGGGTCCGTGCTGCTGCAGGCGCGCGCCACGCATCTGGCGCCGCTTGCGGTGGCGGTGGTCGCCCTGATCACCGCCGCGTCTGCGGTCGCGCTCGTGCGTCACGTCCGTCGGACCCCCGAGGGGTTCCTGCCGGTCGTGGTCGTGCGCAACCCGGTGTTCGTCCGCCTGTCACTGGCCGCGGGCGCGCTCATGGGCGGCTTCCTCGCGATGGGATTCCTGGCGCCGCTGCTGCTCACGGAGGACGCCGGCCGCTCGTCGTTCACCGTCGGCGTGATCCTGCTGCCGGCCGCGCTGGCGGCGGCCGCGACCGCGCACGTCGTCGGGGTGCTGCGGGCGAACGCGAGCGCAGAGCGGATCCTCGTGGGGCTCGGCGTCATCGCGGTGACCGGGATGCTCGCGGCCGGGTTCGGCGCGGGCGTTCCCGCCCTCGTGGTGCTCGGCGCGGCCGCCGCGACCGCCGGATTCGCCGGGGCGCAGGTCGCGTTGCTCGACCGGCTGGCCGAGCTGGTGCCCGCGGCCGACCGGGGCATCGCCATCGGCGTGTTCAACCTCGTGTTCGTGACGGGTGGCGCGATGGGCGCGGCGCTCGCGGGGGCGGTCGTCGACCTCGCGTCGCTGGCTGTGGCCACGGTGGCCTGCGGCCTCTTCGCGGCGCTCAGCATCCCGGCAGCACGGGCCGCGGCGCGGGCGGAACGGTGACGGTTTTCCGCCAGGCGCAACGGACCGCCCGCCAGGCGACAACGTGGATGGTCGGTCCGGGGCGGAATTGGCCTGGTCGTCACTGGCCCGGCCGCCACGGCGTTGCGACGCTGTCCGCAGCGCTGACCGCGCGGTACGGACGCCGACGAAGGACCGGAATGCCCCCGCTGATGCCCCCGCAGCTCTGATGTTCGACTTCGTCGTCCGTGGTGGGACCGTGGTGTCCGGCGCCGGAACGCGGCGTGCCGATGTGGCGGTCGAAGGCGGCCGGATCGCGGCCGTCGGGGAGGACATCGGCTCCGCACGGGACGAGATCGCTGCCGACGGCCTGCTCGTTCTACCCGGTGTCGTCGACGAGCACGTCCACCCGATCTACCACGACGACCCGCGCCAGACGTCGATCGTCGGCGCGTTCGGTGGCGTCACGACGATCATGGGCTTCGCCTACGCGCACCCGGGCGCGTCGCTGCTCGGCGAGGTGCAGGCGCTGCGCGACCGCCACGAGGCCGGCTCGGTCCTCGACTACACGATCCACGCCGGGATGTTCGACGCCGCCGAGCAGGTCGCCGAGATGCCCGCCGTCGCCGCGACCGGCGTCCGGACCTTCAAGGTGTTCCTGGCGTACGCCGCGCAGGGTTGGATGACCGACGACGCGTCACTGGTCGCGGTCCTGCGCGCCTCTCGTGACGTGGGCGGGCTCGTGATGGTCCACTGCGAGAACGGCCCCGTCATCGACGTGCTGGAGGCCGACGCCCGCGCCGGCCGGCTCGGTGACGACCCGGTCGACGCGCTGCTCGCCAGCCGCCCGGACGTCCTGGAGGCCGAGGCCGTGCAGCGGGTCGCGGCGGTGGCCGAGGCGCTCGACATCCCCGTGTTCATCGTGCACGTCACGTCCGCCCGCGCGCTGGAGGCCGTGCGGGCCGCGCGGGCGCGGGGGCAATGGCTGATCGGCGAGACGTGCCCGCAGTACCTCGCGCTCACCGGTGACGCGGTGCGGGAGTTCGGCGCGCTGGCGAAGATCGGCCCGCCGCTGCGCACGGCCGCCGACAACGCGGCGCTGTGGGAGGGGCTGGCCGACGGCAGCCTGCAGACCGTGGGCTCCGATCACGTCCCGAAGAAGCTCGCCGCCGAGCGCGACACGCCGCTGCTCGACGCGGGCTTCGGCGCGCCGTCGATCGAGACGATGCTGCCGATCCTCCTCGACGGCGCCCTCGCGGAGCGCATCACGCTGCCGCGACTCGTCGAGGTGCTGTGCGAGAACCCGGCGCGTGCGTTCGGGCTGTTCGGCCGCAAGGGGGTCGTCGCGCCGGGCGCGGACGCGGACCTCGTCCTGGTCGATCCGGCCGCGACGAGCACGCTCGGCGTCGCGCACGAGCACACGAACTCGGGCTACTCGCTGTACGAGGGGCGCGAGGTCCGCGGCGCGCTGCGGCTCACCATGGCGGGCGGCCGCGTCGTCGTGCGCGAGGGCGTCCTGGAAGACGATCGCCCGGCGGGCACGTTCCTGCCGACCGGCCCGTTCACCGACCCGCTGTACGAGCCGGCCCCACAGCCCGTCGCCGTCACGCCGCGGTGAAGCGGATCGGCTGCGCGCCCTCCCACAGGGTGCGCACGCCGAGCGGTCGCAGGTGCTCGACGCCCTCGTCGATCGTGAGGAAGTGGTTGCCCGCGAGCTGACCGACCACGCTGGAGAACAGCGTCGGGCCGTACGGGAGCAGGATCTCGGTCTCCGACAGCGGGCCGGGATAGAGCAGGACCTCGCCGGGCGCCGGGTGGCTCGTCGCGTGCTCGGGGCCGAGATCGAAGTCGAGGTCGCCGAGCGGGATCCACGACGCCTCGCCGCTCCAGCGCACGTGCACCAACTGCTGCTCGAACGGCAGGCGCGCGACGAACGCCGCGCAGGTCCGCGGCGCGTGCTCGAGCTCCAGGCGGCCGCCCAACGTGAAGGGCCCGGCGGTGATGTGGAGCCGCTCGATCATGCGACGGCCCCTTCCGCGACGTGTGTCGTGCCCGCGCGGAACGGGGCACGCGGGACGAACCGGCCGTGGCCAGGGCCGACGGTGAGCCGGCCCTGCTCGATGACCGGTGTTCCGCGGACGAGCACCGTCTCGGGCGCGCCGACCACCGTCATGCCCTCGTACAGGTTGTAGTCCACGGCCGAATGGTGCGTCGCGGCCGAGATGGTGTGCTCGCGCGCCGGGTCGAACACCACGACGTCCGCGTCCGCGCCGACGGCGATCGACCCCTTGCGCGGCGCGAGGCCGAACAGCCGCGCGGGCGTCGTGCTCAGCACGTCGACCATGCGCTGCAGCGAGATGCGCCCCTCGCGCACACCGAAGTGATGGGCGAGCATCAGACGCTGCTCGATGCCCGGCGCGCCGTTGGGGATCTTCGAGAAGTCGTCGCGGCCCATGGCCTTCTGGTCGGCCCAGCGGAACGGGCAGTGGTCGGTCGTCAGCTGGTCCAGCGCGCCGTCGGCGAGCGCCCGCCACAGCAGCGGCTGGTTGGAGACGTGGCGCGGGGGAGGGGAGAACGTGTACTTCGCGCCCTCGAAGTCCGGCAGCGACAGCTGGCTCTCGTCGCAGAAGAGGTACTGCGGGCACGTCTCGGCCCACACCCGCCAGCCGGCCTCACGCGCGCGGCGGATGGACGCCAGCGCCTCGCCGCAGGACACGTGCACGACGAACAGGTCGCAGCCGGCGATGCGGGCGAGGTTGATCGCGCGGTTGGTCGCCTCGGCCTCAGCCTCCGGCGGGCGGGTCGCCGCGTGCTGGTCGGGGCCGGTGCGGCCCGCGGCGAGCGCCTGCCGGGTCAGGACGTCGATCGCGTCCCCGTGCTCGGCGTGGACGAGGACGAGCGCGCCCGCGTCGGCCGCCGTCTGCATGACGCGCAGCAGTGTGTCGTCGTCGACCATGATCGCGCCCTTGTAGGCCATGAAGAGCTTCCAGCTCGGCACGCCGGCGTCGACCATCGCCGCGAGCGCGTCGACGCCGCCGCCACCCTCGAGGTCGGTGACCGCGAGGTGGAAGCCGACGTCGATGACGGCCTTGCCCGTGCGGTTGGCCTCCCACGTCGCGACGGCGTCGGCGAACGGCACGCCCGCGAACTGCGTGGCGAAGTCGACGATCGTCGTCGTGCCCCCGAACGCGGCGGCGACGGTGCCGGTGAAGAAGTCGTCGCACGTGACCGTGCCGGCCGACGGTGACGCGAGATGTGTGTGCGTGTCGACGCCGCCGGGCAGCACGTAGCGGTCGGTCGCGTCGATGACGCGGTCGGCGGGGACGAGGAGGTTCGCGCCGAGCTGCGTGATGCGCTCGCCCTCGATGAGGACGTCGGCGGTGTAGTCGTCACCGGCGGTGACGACTCGTCCGCCGCGGATGAGCGTGCGCATCGCGCTAGATGACGCTGCCGTAGTGCAGCTTCACGGAGTCCGGGTTCGCGATCTTCAGCCACTGCTCGTAGACCGGCTTCATCGCGGGGTAGTCGTTGACCTTCTCCCAGGCCTCGACGCTGTCGGCCTCGATGACCTCGAGGATGTCGTAGGCGATCTCGCCGCTCGTCGAGCGGTCCATCTCGAAGACCTCGTACCGGGTGATGCCCGGCTGGCTGCCTCCGATCACCTGGTCCGTGGTCTTCGACCATTCGCGGTACTGCTCGCGCGTCACGCCCTCTGCGAGGTCGTACGTGATGATGACCATGGTCACGGGTGCTGTTCCTCCTGGTAGCCGTAGACGTCCCGAGCTTCCTCGGGGGTGATGTAGCCCGCCTGCAGGTCCGCCGCGACGGCGGCCCGGTCGCGCTCACGCGGGTCGCCGATCCCGCCGCCTCCGCCCTGCAGGGAGACGAAGACGTCCCCGGCCTGCAGCGGGAGGTTGGCGAACTTCGACGGCGACGCGAGGTCGTAGACGTGCTGCACGCGGCGCTGCTCGCCGTCGCGCACGAGCTCGAAGCCGTTGGGCGCGCCGCCCTGCCCGCCGTCGAGGCCGTGGGCCTCGAGGTCGTGGTGACCGCTGATGGCCGACAGCCGGGTGGGGACCTCGACCTCCAGCCGCCGCTCGGTGCCCAGGCCGCCGCGCCACTTCCCGGCGCCGCCTGAGCCCTCGCGCAGTGCGAACGCCTGGTAGCGGATCGGGTATCGCGCCTCCCAGGCCTCGCACGACTCGTTCTTCGAGTTGGCCATGATGTGCCACATGGCGCTGTTGCCGTCGCCGCCCTCGAAGGCCCCGCAGCCGCCGGCCTGGTAGCTGTACCAGAGGAACTCGCCGCCCTCCTCGGGCGGGCGCTGGCCGCCGCCGGTGGCGTTCTGGCCGGTCGAGTACGAGCCTGCCACCGCGCGGTCGGGGAGCAGGTCGGACAGCGCGCGGAGCACGACCTCCGCGGCGCGGGCCGCGGGGTCGGCGGTGGTGCCGAACGTCGGCGCGGGATACGTCGGGTTGACCATGCACCCGAGCGGCGCGCGCACGTCGATGAGCCGCGTCACGCCGGCGTTCAGCGGCAGGTCGGGGTCGAGCATCGTGATGAGCGACCCGATGACCGCGGCGCGCGTGCTCGCGTACGTGCAGTTGATCGGCGCGAGCGCCTGGGGGGACGTGCCCGCGAAGTCCGCGACGACCGTGCCGTCGGCCTGCTTCTCGACGCGCACGCGGATGGGGAACGGACCCTCCCCGGTGGCGGTGTCCTCCATGACGTCCTCGCCGGTCGCCGCGCGCGCGGGGAGGCGCTCGACGGCGGCGAGGAAGCGGCGGCGGCTGTAGGAGATCGCCGCGTCGATGGCGGCCTCGTAGCCGCTCATGCCGTTGCGCTCGACGAGCGCCTGGATGCGCCGCTCGGCCGCGATGGCCGACGCGATCTGCGCCTGCAGGTCGCCCCAGCACTGGTGCTTGAGGCGGACGTTGCGCAGCACCATGCGGCGCACGTCCTCGCGCAGCACGCCCGCGTCGTAGAGCTGCACGGCGGGGAGCAGCAGTCCCTCCTGAACGACGTCCTGGGCGACGCCCGACCAGCCGCCGGGCGCCATGCCGCCGACGTCGCTCCAGTGGCCGCGGTTCGTCGCGAAGCCGACGTGGCGGCCGTCGGCGAACATCGGCCGGACGACGCAGACGTCGGCCTGGTGCGTGCCGCCGTCGTACGGGTCGTTGTGCAGGTACACGTCACCCGGCTGCCACGGCCCGTTGGCCTGGCGGATGACCGCGGCGATCGCGCCCTCCAGGCCGCCCGCGTGGACGCCGACGCCCTGGTCCTGGGCGATCATCTGGCCGTCGGCGTCGAAGATGCCGCACGTGAAGTCCTCGCCGTGGCAGAAGCACGTCGAGTACGCCGTGCGCGTCGTCGTGATCACCATCTCCTTGACGGTGTTCACGAGGTAAGACCGCAGGATCTCGGCGGTGAAGGCGTCGGTCTGCACGGTCGTCATGCGTCGTCCTCGATCACGAGATGGCCCGCGCGCAGCACCGCGCGGCGGCCGGGGGGAATCACGGTCACGGTCGAGCCCTCCTCGACCAGCAGCGGGCCGATCTGGCCATCCGTCCCGAGGTCTTCGCGGGTGACGACCGGCACCTCGGCGCCGAACAGCCGCAGCTCGCGCGACGCGCCCGCCGACGGCGGCGCGACCTCCGCGCTCGCCGCCTCGCCGATGGCCACGTCCGGCCGCAGCCCGACGAGCGTCACCCAGCAGTCGACGGCCTGCACCGGGTCCGCCAGCCGGGTCCCGAAGCGCCGCTCGTGCTCGGCCTCGAAGCGCTCCGCCAGCGACGCCGGGTCGCCCGCGACGGGCATCGCCAGCTCGTGCCACTGGTCGGCGTAGCGCAATCCGACCCAGCGCTCGGTCAGCAGGTCCGGGACGTCGGTGCCCGCCAGGCGCGCGGCGGCCTCGCCGCGCAGCTCCTCGAAGATCGCATCGACGTCCGGCGTGCCGACGGCCTCGACGGGCGCGAGCAGCGTGCGGGTCTCCGACACGCGCACGTCGGCGGTCAGGAGCCCGACGGCTGACAGCACGCTGCTGTGCGCGGGGACGATGACGGTGCCCATGTCGAGTTCGGCCGCGACGCCGGTCGCGTGCTGGCCGCCCGCGCCGCCGAACGCCACGAGGGCGCAGCTGCGCGGGTCGATGCCGTGGCGGACCGTGACCTGGCGGACGGCCTGGGCCATGTTCGCGTTGACGATCTGGTGCATGGCCTTCGCCATCTCGACGGCGTCGACGCCGAACTGCTCGCCGAGCCCGGCCAGCGCGGTCTCGGCCGCGTCGCGGTCCAGCGCCAGGCTGCCGCCCAGCAGCCCGCCGCCGCCCAGGATGCCGAGGACGAGGTTCGCGTCGGTGACCGTCGGTTCGGTGCCCCCGCGGCCGTAACAGGCCGGTCCGGGCAGGGCGCCCGCCGACCGCGGGCCGACCTGCAGCGCGCCGCCGGCGTCCATCCAGCCGATCGAGCCGCCACCCGCACCAACGGTGCTGATGTCGATCGACCGGGTCCGCGCGGGCACACCGAAGCCGACGTCGAAGGTGTCGCGCTCGCGCAGCTCGCCGTCGCGGATGAGGCAGACGTCGCAGCTCGTCCCGCCCATGTCGAGGGTGATGACGTCGGCGATGCCCAGCTCCCGGGCGACCTGCCGTGCGGCGAGCACACCGGCCGCCGGGCCGCTCAGCGCCAGCTGGATCGGTCGCTCCGCCGCGTCGGGCGGGGTGACCACGCCGCCCGCGGAGTGCATGTAGAGCGTGGGGGCGTCGATCGCGCCGCGCAGCTCCTCGGCGTACGCGCGCATGGCCGGCACGGCGCTGGCGTTCAGCGTCGCGGTCGAGACGCGCTCGTACTCGCCCATCCGCGCGTCGACGTCGGTCGCGCACGTCACCGGGCGGTCCGGGGCCAGCTCGCGCCAGACCTCCGCGACGACGCGCTCGTGGGCGGGGTTCGCGTAGGCGTTGTAGAGGGACACCGCGAGGCACTCGACGCCCGCGTCGAGCAGCGCGCGGCACGCCGCGGCGATCTCGTCGCGGTCGACCGGTTCGGACTCACGACCGTCGCGCTCGATCCGCCCGCCGACCTCCAGCCGCAGATGGCGCGGCACGAGCGGCGGCTCCTTGCGGTAGTGCGCGGCGAACGTGCGCTCGCGGAACGAGTACTGGATCTCGAGGATGTCGCGAAAGCCGCGGGTGGTGATGAGGCCCACCGCCGCGCCCGTGCGCTCGATGAGCAGGTTCGTCACGGTCGTCGTGCCGTGGCTGAACTCGGTGACGTCCTCGGGCGTCGCGCCCGCGGCCCGCAGCGCGGTGATCGTGCCCTCCGCCGGGCCGGTGCCGCTGTTCAACGCCTTGCCCAGGCGCATCACGCCGTCATCGCCGAGCGCGACGAGGTCGGTGAACGTCCCGCCGACGTCGCATCCCACTTTCACGACGTCACCGCGAGGGTCGGCGTGTGCGTCTCGAGGAACGCGTCGATGACGTCAATGGTGCGGTCGATGTCCGCGTCCGTGTGAGCGGCCGAGACGAACCCGCGCAGCGTGCCCGCGCGGCGCTGCATGAAGATCGCGTGGTCGCGCAGGTGGTGGCGGAAGGCGAGGTTCAGCTCCTCGGTCCCGTGCTCCAGCGACGCCGCGAGATCGCGCACGTCCCGCACCTTGCGCGTGTGGAAGTAGAGGTTCCACGCCGATCCGTGGTGCTGGACGACGGCGTTCAGTCCGTGCGCGGCGATCGCCGCGTTGACGCCGACGGCGAGGCGCTCGCAGCCCCGCACCGCGCGGGCCATCGCGTCGGTCGACTCCAGTTCGTCGAGCACCGCGGTCGCCGCCGCGACCCCGAGCGGGGCGCCGTTGAACGTGCCGCTGAAGAACACGTCGCCGGCCGGGGCGAGCTGGTCCATGAGCGCCGCCCTGCCGGCGAGCAGCGCGAACGTGTGACCGTTCGCGATGGCCTTCCCGTACGCCGCGAGGTCCGGCACGACGCCCGATGGCACGGCCGCGCCGCCGACGCGCGAGCGGAAGCCGCAGATCACCTCGTCGAAGACCAGCACCGCGCCGTGGGTGTCGCACAGCTCGCGCGCCGCGCGCAGGTACTCGGGGTCCACAGTGATGCAGCCGCTGGAGTACAGCGCCGGCTCGACGAAGACCGCCGCGATCTCGTCACCCTCCTCGGCGAAGCGGGCGCGCAGCGAGTCGACGTCGTTCGCGCTGACCGCGAGGATCGCTGCGGTGACCTGGGGCAGGACGCCCGACGAGTTCGGCACGGTCGGCGGCGTGTGGGTCGGCGCGATGTCGCCGCTCGGCGGCACGGTGCTCGCGCCCAGATCGGAGTGCCAGCCCTGGTAGCCGCCCTCGACCTTGACGATCTTGCGCCGGCCCGTGGCCGCGCGGGCCAAGCGGACGGCGTGGTAGAGCGGGTCGCTGCCTCCGCCGCCGCAGAAGCCGATGCGCTCGGCCTCCGGGAGCAGGTCGACGAGCCGCTCGGCGAGCGCGGCCTCGTGCACCTGGGCGCAGCCGACGAACGTCTGGCCGTCGGCCATCGCCCGCGCGACCGCACCGTCGACGCCCGGGTGGGAGTAGCCGAGGATCGCCGTGCCGTACCCGCCGTGGAAGTCGAGGTACTCCGTGCCGTCGACGTCCTCGATGTACTGCCCGCGCGCGCGGGCGAACACGAGCGGGTACGGGTCCTCCCAGCGGCCGGCGCCGGTCACACCGGAGGGCAGGAGCGCGCGCCGCGTGGCGAGCATTTCCTCCGAACGGCTGGTGTCCACGAGCGTCATGCAACCTCCGGGAGAGGGTGGGTTTCGAGTTCGAGGGGCGCCGGATCCAGGAACCGGCGCAGCACGTTCAGCGACATCCGCGCGACGTTGTTGTCGTATCGCTCGTACGCCATCGCGGCGGTCCAGCCGATCGAGCCGACGCTGAACACCGCCCCGCCGTTGGCGGTCGGCATGAGGGTGATGTCGGCGCGCACGTCGTCGCAGGTCGTGCCGCCCAGGCGCAGGTGCGTGACGGGGACGTCCTCGCAGACGAGGAGCACGAAGTCGCTGTGCCCGCCCTGCGACGTCGCGAGCACGAGCGCCTCCGGCGGGCTGCCGTAGCGCACGTCGTGGCGGTCGATCTCGTCCGACGCCGCGCCGCCCATCGAGAAGCCGAAATCGCCGATGACCTCGTCCTCGCCGATGCCGTCGAAGACGAACGCGGCGCGCGGGTCCCGGGCCGCTGGAGACTGGTGGTAGCCGGGCGCGTCCGGATCGAAGCCCTGCGCGGCGAAGCCCACGCCGACGAGCGCGTTGGGGGACCGCCCACGGTTGCGCCACAGCCCGCCCAACTCGCCCGTCGACGTGTGGTGCATCTCTCCCGCGGCGGACTCCCAGCAGCGGATGCCGCAGACGCCGCGCCGGATCTCGACGACGTGCTCACGCTCGGGATCGATGCTCGTCACCCAGTAGAAGCCGTTGCCGCCGAGGTACATGAGGCGACCGCCGCCGTCGAGCCAGGTCTCGAGCGCGTCCATCATCGGGGCGGTCCAGTACTCCGGGTGGCAGCCGGTGATGAGCACGCGGTACGGCGCGAGCAGCGCGGCGCCCTCGGAGTGCAGGTCGTGGTCGGTGAGCACGTCGGCATCGACGCCCTCACGGTCCAGCCAATCGGTGACGTAGAGGTCGGCGCTGAACGCGCGCGGGGCGTGCGTCTGCCAGTTGCGGTGCCAGGGCCGCATGTTCAGGACGGGCCGCCGGAAGCTCGAGAACGCGACGCCGGTGCCGTCCGTGTGCGTGTCGTAGAGCGACGAGCCGAGCTCGGGATGCTCGCGCAGGATCAGGTCGCCGCGGTCGGGCTGGATCTCCATGCCCATGACGCCCGGCTCGTGGACGAACGCGCGCTCCTGCATGCGCTCGTTGGCGTAGGCGCCGTAGGAGACCGTGGGGAAGAGGATCGCGACGTCCGCGGTCGCCGTGCCCTCCGGCGGCAGGACGAAGAACGGCACGACGTCCTCGAGATCCCCGGCGCGCAGCCTGGCGCCGTAGACGCCGCTCGGCAGCTCGGACGGCAGGGTGAGCCGGGCGGTCGGCGTCCAGGCGCAGTCCTCGAGGTCGTCCTCGTGGAAGTGGCAGGCGCCGTAGTGCGCGGGCTCGAGGTCGGGGTGGTTTGCCGCACCGGTGTACGCATGCCCGGTCGCCGGGCGGCTGGGGAGGTGGAAGAACGCGACAGGCGAGGTGTCGGACGCCGCGCCCAGCTCCCACGCGGCGAGCGGTGAGGTCATGAGCTCGTCGGGCGCCAGCGCGGTCGCCCAGACCCGGGGCGCTTCGAGCTTGCCGTTGAACAAGCCGGTGCCGACGGGCTGGTCGGCGTCCTCGGCGAACCCGGCTGCGGCGATCACCACGCAGTGCGCGGGTGTCGGGCCCGAGGTGTTCACCGTCGCGGTGGCGGTCTCCGTCCGGGGTGGCCAGCCGTGGGTCTCCAGCGTGAGCCGCGCCGTTGCGGCCGCAGGATCGAACGCCGCGACGACCCGGCTCCAGCGCCGCTCGGCGGGCCCGCGGTCGAGGCGGACCTCGCCGTCGCCGAGCTCGAGCACGAGGGCGCCGTCGGCGTCGAGCAGCAGCGTGAAGTGGCCGGGGCAGGCGAGCAGGCCCTGGCGGCGGTCCAGGCGCGGGGTCGTGGGCCACACCCAGACCTCGGCGGTGAACCCGTCGAGCGTGGTGTCGTCGGGCAGTTCGCCGATCGCGAAGGACCCGCGCGGGACCGGCTGCAGCGTGCAGCCGTAGGTCCCGGCGCCGTCGACGTCGACCGGGACGCTGCGCGCACCGGGACCCTCGGGGTGCTCGTCGCCGCAGTACAGCCGGATGACGTCGAGCGTGACCTCGGGTTCGCTGGCGCTGGCCATGATGTCCAGCCGCTCGCCCGGGCGCGCGCTCAGCCGGTCCGCGTAGCCGAAAAGGGTTCCGCTGGGTGAACGTGTGTTCCGCACGAGAGAACAGGCTGATCGGCCGCCCCATCGCCGGGTAGCGCCGGGCGGGCCACGTCGTGTCGGTCTCGGTTGGCCCGCCGGTCGAGGGCGCCCACGGGCTTTCCGTTCAGCGCAAGATCGGCCGCGCCCATCGTCCTGCGCCGGGGTCCGCGACCACCTCGCCGTGCTCGGCGACGAGCGTCCCGCGCACGAACGTCATGGCCACGCCGCCGTGGACGTCGCGCCCGGCGTACGGGGTCCAGCCGGCTTTCGAGCGGACGTCCTCGTCGCGCAGCGTGCGGCGCGCGGTGGGATCGATGAGCGCGATGTCGGCGTCGTGTCCGACGGCGAGCGCGCCCTTGTGGGCGCCCAGCCCGAGGGCTGCTGCGGGGCCTGCGCTGTAGACCGCGACCAGGCGCTCGTAGTCGAGCCGGCCACGGTGCACGGCGTCGAGCATGAGCGGCAGCGTCGTGTCGATGCCGGGCAGGCCGAACGGGCAGTCGAAGATGTCGCCCTCGGCCTTCTGCGCCAGGGTCGAGGGCGCGTGGTCGCTGGACAGCAGCGCCACCGCGCCGTCGCGCAGCAGGTCCCACAGCTCCTCCTGGGCAGGTGCGGGTCGGGCGGGCGGCGTGAACTTCCGTGTCGGCCCGTGGGCGACGACGTCGTCCTCGTCGAGCAGGAGGTACTGCGGGCACGTCTCCACGTCGAGCGCCGCGCCGCGCGCCCGCTCGCGCAGGACGAGTTCCACGACCTCGGGCTGACTCGCGTGCGCGATCGTCAGCCGCGCCCTCGTGAGCCGCGCCAGCAGGGCGGTGACGACGACCGCGGTGAGCTCGGCCTCGGAGGAGCGCCATGCCGGCAGCACGCCGTAGTCGTCGCGCAGCGCGTGGCGTAGCCGACGCTCGGCCCCGGCGGTGATCGACTCGTCTTCGCAGTGGGCGAGCACGCGCATCCCGGCCTCCGCGCACGCGCGCAGAAGCCGCAGCTGCTGGTCGGGGTCGAGTCCCTCGATCCCGTGCGTCGTGCAGGTGAAGGCCTTGACGAACGCGGCCCCGGCGTCGCGCAGCGCGCCTGCGTCCTCCAGCGTGTCCGGCGTCGCGTGGGCGCCCAGCGCGTAGTCGACGAGCGACCTGCCCTCGAGGTGCGCGGTCTTCTCCCGGAGCAGCGCCGGCGTGGTGACCGGCCAGCCGTGGGTGTGCTCGGCCACGCACGTGACCCCGGCCACCGCGGCGGCCGCCGACCCGTGGGCGAAGTCCTCCCGCGCGGTCGGACCGGGCTCCATGAAGTGGACGTGCTGGTCGACCATGCCCGGCAGCGCGACGAGCCCGTCGGCGTCGATGACGCGGCTCGCGCGGCCCGACGGGCGGTCGCGCAGCTCGGCGATCCGCCCGTCGTCGCCGACCACGATCGTGCCGTGACGCCGCCCGGCGGGCGTCACGAGCAGGGCGTCTGCGATCTCCAGCATCAGCGCGGATGGCGGGTCCGCTGCACCCGCGCCTCGCACGCCAGGCGGCCGTGGCTGATGACGTACCGCCGGGGCGGCTGCTCGGCCACCGCGGTGCGCACGTCCGGCGCGCCGACGACGACGATGTCCGCCCGGTCGCCGGGCTCCAGCCCGTACTCGTCGGCGACGCCCATCGCGCGCGCCGCGTTGACGGTCACCATGTCCATGACGGTCTCCAGCTCGTCCGGCCACGCGAGCTGACAGACGTGCGCGACGAACGACGCGACCTCGAGCTGGTCGGCGCGGCCGAGGGGGTAGTAGGGATCGTCGACGTCGTCCTGCCCGGCAAGCACGTTAACGCCGGCGTCGAGCAGTTCGCGCACTCGCGTCGTGCCGCGGCGCACGCACCCGCGGTCGTCGCGGCCCTGCAGCAGCAGTGAGATCTGCGGGTTCGTGCACACCGAGATCCCGGCGGCGGCGACGAGGCCGACGACGTGTCGCGCGTGCGGCTCGTCGTACGCCGCGAGCGCGCCGGCGTGCGAGACGGTCACGCGCCCCTCCCAGCCGACCTCGACGGTCCGCTGCGCGAGGTACTCCAGGCTGCGCTGCGCCGGGTCGTCGCTGTCGTCGGCGAGCACGTGGACGTCCGCGTCACGACGGCGGGCGAGATCCAGGCAGAAGTCGACGTGCCGGCGCATCCGGTCGTCCGTCGCCTCGCCGGGCGGGCAGGCCGCCGACGACGTCCGCGCCCGCTTCCATCGCCTCCTCCATCCGGCGCTCGCTGCCTTCGCCGGCGTAGAGCAGGTCCTGCGGGAACACCGCGACCTGGAGGTTCACCTCGCCGGCCCACCGGTCGCGCAGCGTGACCAGCGCCCGCGCGCCGGTCGTGCCCGCGACGGCTTCCACGTCGGCGAACGCCCGCATGTGCGTCGTGCCGTGCGTCAGGGCGCGCTCGACGACGCCCGACGCGCGCTCGACGATCTCGTCCACGGCGTACGTCGCGCGGTGGCGGCGGTTGATCTCCCACATCCCGTCCCAGCCCGGCCAGCGTCCCGGGCGCAGGGCGTCACCGATGCACGTCTTGTCGAGATGCTGGTGGGCGTTGACGAACCCGGGGAGCACGAGGCTGCCCTCCCCGTCGAGCACGGTCGCGGCCTCGACCTCGAGTCCGGGCCCCGCGGCGACGATCCGGCCGCCGGCGATCGCGAGGTCGACCGGGACGGCGTCCGTGCGGCGGCGCACGTCACGGAGCAGGAGGTCGACGCTCATGCGCCCATCATGCGGGCGCGACGCGCGCCGGCGTATCGACGCCGGGTCCACGCACACCCCGGCATCTCCTGCCGATTCGTCCAATGACGGAAACGCTCTTCCGGCTTCCGGAAGGAAATCGGGGGATCCGCGCCGCGATTTCCCCAGGCGGAAAGGGCGCGCACGAACTGGACATCAGGGCGAACACCCTGCCGCCCCGCCTTGGCCCGGTGGGCGCTATCGACGCCGAGGCAAGCACCGGATCATCAAGTACACCCCGAACCGGTTGTTCGGGGTCCGGAGCCAACGCATCGCAAGAGGAAGGATCTCCTGGCCGTGGACACCACCAACTTCGGTCGACCGCACTCTCGTCGGACGCTGATCAAGGTCGCAGGGGCCGGCACCGCCGCGCTCACCCTGCCGACCTTCCTGATCGCCTGCGGTGACGACGAGGAGACGGCCAGCAGCAGCACCGCCGCCAGCAGCGGCAACGACGCCCTGAAGGTCTCGGCGGGGAGCGACATCCCCAAGAAGACCGTGAAGTTCGGCATGGCGCCGTTCGCCGACGCCACGTTCTACGTCATCGCCATGGAGCAGGGCTGGTTCGAGGACGTCGGCATCACGATCTCGCCGGCGCCGACCGGCGTGAAGGTCACGCCCGACAACGTCGTCACCAAGATGGTCACGGGCGAGGCCGACATCGCCACGTTCTACGGGCCGGGCAAGATCGCCACCATGGCGAAGGCGCCGGAGCTGAAGATGTTCGGCTTCAGCGACACGTACGTCGGCACGTACATCCTCGTCTCACCTGAGGTCGACGTGAAGACCGTCTCCGAGCAGGTCGCCGAGGGCGTCTCGTTCGACGAGGCGATCAAGACCGCCATGGCGCCGATGAAGGGGCAGCCGGTCGCGTTCAGCAACACCGGCCAGCACCGTGACTTCCTCGACCAGGCGTTCAAGCTCGGCGGGCTGACCTACGACGACGTCGAGGTCGCCGCCACGACGGATTCGAAGATCCTGCAGCTCGCCAAGGGCGGCAAGACGAACTTCACGAGCCCGGAGGGCGCGGCGCAGAACATCGAGCTGCTGAAGGACGGCTGGAAGCCGCTCGTCTCCGTCGACGACCTCCTGAAGGGCCTGCCGCCCGGCGACCCGCGCAGCGTCGCGGCCGTCGGCCACGAGGGCCCCGCCGCGTCGGACGAGTTCCTCGAGAAGGAGCGCGAGACGTGCCTGCGGTTCCTCTCGGTCATGTTCCGCACGATCGACGCGATCAAGGCGGACCCCGAGAAGTACCTGCCCGACCAGATCCCGTACCTGGAGAGCGTCAGCGGCACGAAGAGCTCGGTCGCCGACCTGCAGCAGATCTACAAGGTCAACGACCCGCTCATCGCCTTCGACGACCAGACGCAGTACTGGACGGATCTGAAGGCGCCGACGTCGTACCAGACGATCTACAACGCGCAGATCAAGAGCGCGCAGGAGGGCGGCGTCCTCCCGAAGGGCAAGGACTACACCGCGGACGACGCGATCGTCGGCAAGGAGTTCTACGACCAGCTCGTCGCGCTGCGCAAGGGCTACGACGACATGCTCGCCGACGCCGGGGACCTCAGCGGGGACGCGAAGGCCCTCGCCGATTCGGCGGCCGAGCAGTACGAGGCCCGCAACTACCTCGACGCGTACCGCCAGCTCAAGGCCGCCACGAGCAGCAGCTGATCGAAGCTCGTGGCTGAACCCGCCTCCTCCTCGGCACCGACGCTGGCACGCTCCGCGCGCCGGCCGGCTTCCCGCCGGCCGGCGCTCGGCGCGCTCCACCGGCTCCGCGCCGCCGCGGTCTCCGGGCTCCTCGCGCTCGCGGGGGTCGCGGTGGTCGTCGGCATCTGGTGGTTGATCTCCCTCGGGGCAGACCCGGTGCGGGTGCCGTCGCCGCAGGTCGTCTTCGACGCGCTCGTCAGCGGGTGGGAGAACATCCCGGCGCTGTCGTTCGTCGCGTTCCAGAGCGGCGGCATCAAGCAGGCCGTGACATACACGACGGTGAACGTGATCGTCGGCGTCGGCATCGGCGCGTCGATCGGCTTCGTGGTCGGCGCGCTGCTGGGCCGGGTGCGCCTGGCCCGCGAGCTCCTGTCGCCCGGGCTGTTCGTGCTCAGCACCGTGCCGGTGCTCGTGCTCGCCCCGTTCCTCACGATCTGGTTCGGCACTGCGCGGTTCGTGCAGGCCGGTCTCGTCATCGTGTTCGCGCTCGTGACCGTCGCGGCGGTCACCCAGCAGGCCACGCTCGACGTGGGTGAGCGGTACACGAACTACGCGGCGTCACTCGGCGCCCGTCGCAGCATGTTGCTGCGCGCGGTGATCCTCCCGGCGATCGTGCCGGCCGCGATCGGCGGCATCCGGGTGGCGGCCGCCGCGGGCTGGAGCTTCGCGACGGTCGCAGAGCTGCTCGGGGGCAACAAGGGCGTCGGGAAGCTCATTCAGACCATGCAGGGCCTGTCGGCAACGGCCGACATCATGGCGGCGGTCATCGCGCTCGGCATCGTCGCCGTGCTCGTGGACGCCGTGATCCGTCTCGTCGGACAGTGGGTGGTGCGATGGCAGGAGTAGTCATGGACACGGAGGTCGCGACAGCGGCGCCGGCGATCGAACTGCGCGACGTGCGCAAGACGTTCCGGCTGGAGTCCGGGGAGGAGGTCGTCGCAGTCGACGACGTCAGCCTCACCGTGCCGAAGGGCGAGTTCGTCTGCGTGCTCGGCCCCTCGGGGCACGGCAAGTCGACGATGCTCAACATGATCGCGGGCTTCGCCGAGCCGACGGCGGGCGAGGTCCACAGCGGCGGTGAGCCCGTCGAGGGCCCTGACCCGCGGCGCGGGGTCGTCTTCCAGCGCGACACGCTCTTCCTGTGGAAGCGGGTCGCGGACAACATCGGCTTCGGCCTGCGCGCGAAGGGCATCCCGAAGGCCGAGCGCGACGAGATCGTCGAGCGCTACCTGCGGATCATCGGGCTGGAGTCGTACGGCCGGGCGTGGCCGCGGCAGCTGTCGGGCGGCATGCGCCGCCGGGTCGCGATCGCCGCGGTGTTCGCCAACGAGCCCGAGGTCCTGCTCATGGACGAGCCGTTCGTCGGCCTGGACTACGCGCGGCGTGCCACGCTGCACGAGGTGCTGCTCGACCTGTGGGAGCGCTCGCGGCCGACGGTGTTCTTCGTGACGCACGACGTCGACGAGGCGCTCGCGCTGGCCGACCGCATCCTCGTCGTGGTCCACGGCCGGGTCGCGATGGAGCAGCGCATCGAGCTGGCCCGCCCACGGTCGGTCGGTGACCTCGCGCAGGGGGGACGTCGCGGACCTGCGCACCCGGATCCTCGAGCAGCTCGAGCTGGGGGCTCGCTCGGCGTGAGCGCGAACGCGATCACTGCTCCGTCACGCCCACGGGTGCCCACGCGGGCGGCCGGCGAGCGCGAGACCCGCGCGATGCGGACGTGGGTCGTGCTGTTGTCGGTCGCCGTGATGGTCGTGCTGTGGCACGTCGTCTCGGTGCTCGCCGGGACGAACAAGTCCGGCGAGGCGATGGTGCCCACGCTGATCGACATCGCGGGGTCGGTCGACCGGTTCGCCGACTACTGGCGCGGCGGGCTCGGCGTGGAGGCGACGCGGACCGGCGGCGACGTGACCGTCCAGGGCGTGGTGCTCGGCTTCCTCTACAACACGGGGCTGTCGACGCTCCGGCTGCTCGCCGGCCTCGTGCTCGGGATCGGGGCCGGCGTCGGCCTGGCGGTCTGCGTGAGCTGGTCGCGGGTGCTGCGCGACATCTTCACGCTGCCCGGCCACTTCGCCCGGATGCTGCCGCTGCTGGCCATGGTGCCGCTGTTCAGCCTGTGGTTCGGCAACACGGAGCACGGATCGGTCCTCTTCGTCGCGTTCACGGCCTTCGCGCTGGTGTTCGCGATCGCGCTGAACGCGATCGGCAACGTGGCGTCGTACTACGCGCAGTTCGCGCAGAGTCTCGGCGCCAGCCGTGGGCGGACCTATCTCGAGGTCGTGCTGCCCGCCGCGCTGCCGCAGCTGCGCTCTGGCGTGCTGCTCGCCGTCGGCTTCGGCTGGAGCGCGGTCATCGCCTCCGAGTATCTGGGCCAGGAGTACGGGCTCGGGCACATCGTGCAGAACGCCGAGTTCTTCGGCCGGACCAACCTGCTGGCCCTGGTCGCGCTCATCACCCTCCTGCTCGCAGCCGTATCGCTGTGGGCGGCGAGCCGGGCGCTCGACTGGGCCACCCGCTGGGCGGAGTAGCCGTGGCGGAGCTGAGCGTGTCGATGGCGGCCTTCGGCGCCGCGCGGAAGGGAGCTGCATGAAACGGGTCGGCATCGACATCGGTGGGACGTTCACCGATCTCGTCTGGTTCGACGACGCGTCGCAGCAGGTGGGCAAGGCCAAGACGCTGTCGACGAAAGATCCGCTCGACGGGCTCGCAGCGGCGATCGCGGCCGCCGAGCTCGACCCGGCCGACATCGGCCTGTTCCTGCACGCGACGACGATCGTCACCAACCTCGTGCTGGAGCGCAAGGGCGCGGTCGTCGGGCTGATCTCCACGCGCGGGTTCCGCGACCTGCTGGAGATCGGGTCGGGCCTCAAGCCGAACCCGTACGACGTGCAGTGGTCGCCGGTCGAGCCGCTCGTGCCGCGCTGGCTGCGGCTCGAGGTCGGTGAGCGCACGCTCGCCACGGGCGAGATCCTCGCGGCGCCCGATCGCGACGAGATCGCAGCCGTGCTCGACGACCTCGTCGCGCAGGGCTGCGACGCGGTCGCCATCTGCCTGCTCAACGCGTACGCAAACCCCGAGAACGAGCTGCTGGTCGAGGCGGTCGCCCGCGAGCGCCACCCGCGGCTGCGCGTCTCGCGCTCGTCGGAGATCGACCCGCGGATGCGCGAGTACGCCCGGGCGAGCACGACGGTCGTCAACGCGTACGCGCTGCCGGCGTTCTCGTCGTACGCCGAACGGCTGCGCGACGGCCTCGGCCTCGACACCGAGGTGCGCTTCATGCAGTCCAGCGGCGGCGTCGTCGGCGTGGACGAGGCCGCGAAGGCCCCCGTCAACCTCGTGTACTCCGGCCCGGCCGGCGGCGTGCTCGGCGCGCGGCGGCTCGGGCGGGCGGCGGGCGTCCCGCACCTGATCACGCTCGACGTCGGCGGGACCAGCTCCGACGTCTGCGTCATCCGCGACGAAGAGGCGGGCGACCGCGACGAGCTCGAGTTGGAGTTCGGCGTCCCGATCCGCACCCAGACGCTCGACATCTCCGCGATCGGCGCGGGCGGCGGCAGCATCGCGCACGTCGACGCGGGCGGGGCGCTGGCCGTCGGCCCGGAGAGCGCGCGCAGCACGCCGGGACCCGCGTCCTACGGGCTCGGCGGCACCCGGCCGACGGTCACCGACGCGAACCTCGTGCTCGGCCTGCTGCGCGAGGACAGCCTGCTGGGACGCAGCGGCATCCGGCTGGACCGGTCCAAGGCCATCGCGGCGCTGGAGCCGCTGGCCGCGCATTTCGGCCTCTCCGTCATCGAGACCGCGCACGGCGTGTACCGGACCGTGAACGCGAACATGGCGCAGGCGATCCGCGAGATCACGGTCTTCCAGGGGATCGACCCGCGCGAGCACGCGCTCGTCGCGTTCGGCGGCTGCGGGCCGCAGCACGCCGTCGAGGTCGCGCGCGACGTCGGGATGCGCGACGTGATCGTCCCGTGGATGCCGTCCGTGTTCAGCGCGCTGGGGCTGCTCGGCGCGTCGCTGGCCAAGAGCGAGAGCCGCACGCTGCTCGTCCCGCTCGACGAGGACGGCTTGGCGAGCGCCGCCGCGGTGCTCGAGGAGCTGGAGGCGCGGGCCAGCGCATCGCTGCAGGACGACCCGGTCGTCGAGGAGATCGTCATCACGAAGGTCGCATACCTGCGCTACGTCGGTCAGTCCCACGAGCTTCCCGTCCCGCTCACCACCCTGGACGCCGAGGCGATACGCACCGCGTTCGAGGACGCCCACGAGCACCGGTACAGCACCCGGCTCGGGGACCCCGTGGAGCTCGTCGACCTGCGGGTCACGGCGATCGGCGTCGTGGCCGAGCCGCCGCCGCCCGTGTGGACCGGTGGCCGCGCCGACCCCGCCCCGGTCGCGATGGCCGAGACCGCGGACGGTCCCACGCCGGTCTTCGACCGCGACGACCTCGCGGCCGGCGTCGTCCTCGTCGGCCCCGCGCTGATCGAGGAGGCCGACAGCACGACCTTTGTCCCCACCGACGCCGAGGCGGTGATCGATGAGCACGCCAACATCCGCATCACGCTCCCCTGAGACCCTGGACGACGACCCGTTCGTCGCCGAGATCCTGCGCAACGCCTTCCTCTCGGCGGTGCGCGAGATGATCGGCGTGACCGTCCGGGCCGCCTACTCGACGTGCCTGAGCGAGGCGCTGGACTTCACCTGCGGCCTGTTCGACGCCGACGGCCGCCTGTTCGCGCAGGCGGGCGGCAACCCGGTCCACATCGGCGCGCTCGACGAGGAGCTGCAGGCCGTGCTGGCGGCGGTCGGCCCGGTCGAACCCGGCGACGTGCTCATGCACAACGACCCGTTCGAGGGCGCCGACCACCAGTCCGACGTCATCGTCTGCGTGCCGATGTTCTGCGACGGCGTGCTGCTCGGCTTCAGCGTCAACCGCGGGCACTGGTCGGACATCGGCGCGATGTTCGCCGGCGGCTACGGGCTGGCGCACCACGTGGTGCAGGAGGGGCTGATCATCCCGCCGTGCAAGCTCATGCGCGCGGGCGAGATCAACCGTGAGGTGCAGCAGTTCATCCTGCGCAACGTCCGGATGCCCGACCAGGTGTGGGCGGACATCCAGGCGCAGATCGCGTCGGCGCGCGTCGCCGCCGAGCGGGTCGGCGACCTCGTCGCCCGGTACGGCGCCGCGCGGGTGCAGGGCGCGATCGAGCACTGCTACACGTATGCGGCACGGCGCTTCGCCGAGCGGCTGAAGGTCATCCCCGACGGGGTCTACACCGCGCAGGACGCCCTCGACGACGACGGGTTCGGCAACGGGCCGTTCCCGGTCGTCGTGCAGGTGACGAAGGACGGCGAGCGCATCAGCGTGGACCTCACCGGCTCGGCGGCGCAGGCGGCGGGCGCGGCGAACTGCACGCTCGCGGGGACGAAGGCCGCGGTCTACACGGCGCTGAAGGCGATCGTGGACCCGGAGGCGCCGCACAACTCCGCGGTCGCCGACCTCATCGAGATCATCGCGCCCGAGGGCACGGTCGTGAATCCGCGCTGGCCCGCGCCCGTGTGCTGCGCGCCCGCGGACTCCACGACCCGTATCTACGAGACGACGCTGCGCTGCTTCGCCGACGTGTTGCCCGACCGGGTCACCGCGGGCAGCTACTCCAGCGGGCTGAACGCCCCGGGCTGGGGGACCACCGACGACGGCCGCGAGTTCATGTGGTACGCGCTCGGCGGCGGCGGGGGAGGCGCCCGCGCGCATGCCGACGGCCTCACCGCGCAGTGGCACAGCATGGCGATGTGCGGCAACGAGTCGATCGAGGTGTGGGAGGCGCGCTACCCCGTGCGCTTCGAGAAGCGCGAGCTGCGCACCGACTCCGCCGGGCCGGGCCGCACCCGCGGCGGCGTCGGCGACGAGCGGGTCTTCACGTGCACGGCGGACACGCTCGTCAGCGGGTTCCTCGACCGCTGGAAGTCCGCGCCGTGGGGCGTGCACGGCGGCCAGGACGGCGACAGCAACGCGTTCGCCGTCGAGCGGGACGGCATGCGCCTGACCATGCGCGACCTCGGGCTGCAGTCCGACGGCAAGTTCACGAACGTCCACCTGCGGGCGGGCGACGCGTTCGTCGTCCGCTCGGGTGGCGGCGGGGGGATGGGGGAGCCGCTGGAGCGCGACCCCGCGCTCGTGGCGCGGGACGTGCGCGGCGGCTACGTGTCGGCGGACGCCGCACGGGAGCGCTACGGGGTGGTGCTCGCCGCGGACGGGTCGGTCGACGAGGCGGCGACCGCTGCGCTTCGCGAGGCGGCGTGATGCTGGAGATGGACCACGCCCGTGTTCCCGAGCGCGATGACCTGGCGATCCGCACCGCCGCGTCCGCCGCGTTCCACGAGCGCGCGCGGCGCAGCGCACCGCTGGGTGTCATCGGCGGCGGCCGCTACTGGCGGCCGTACCCGCTGGCGATCGCCCGGGCCGAGGGCGCGCGGCTGTGGGACATCGACGGCAACGAGTACATCGACTACCACGCGTCCTTCGGCCCGTCGGTCCTCGGCCAGAACCACCCCGAAGTGCGCGAGGCGGTCATCGAGGCCATGTCGAGGGGCGTGCTGTTCGCGCTGCCGCACGAAGCGGAGATCGCGCTCTGCGAGCGGGTGATCGAGTGCGTCCCCAGCGCCGAGAAGGTCATCCTCACCTGCGCGGGGACCGAGGCGACGTACCACGCGGTGCGGGTCGCCCGGGCGTTCACCGGCCGCGAGCGCATCGTGAAGTTCGAGGGCCACTACCACGGCTGGCACGACGCGGTGCAGCAGTCGCTGAAGCCCACGATGGACGTCGCCGGCCCGCCCGAGGCGCCCCACACCGTGCCGGTCTCGGCGGGCACGCCGGCCGCGGTCACGGCGCTCACGACGGTGCTGCGCTGGAACGACGCCGCGGCGCTGGAGGCGTACCTCGCGCAGGCGGGGGACGAGGTCGCGTGCGTCGTGCTCGAGCCGATCAGCCACGCGTGCGGCGTCCTGCTCCCACAGCCCGGCTTCTTGGCGCGCGTGCGCGAGCTCTGCGACCGCCACGGCGTGGTCCTGATCTTCGACGAGATGATCACCGGCTTCCGCCACGCGCTCGGCGGCTGCCAGGAGCTCTACGGCGTGACCCCCGACCTGACGACGTTCGGCAAGGCCGTCGCGAACGGCTTCCCGGTGTCCGGCCTCGCGGGGCGCGCGGACATCATGGGCCTCATGGAGCCCGAAGGGCCGGTGTCCTACTCGGGCACGTTCAACGGCGAGCTCGTGTGCGTCGCCGCTGCGCTGAAGACCCTGGAGATTCTCGAGCGTGAGCCGGTGCACGAGCGGCTCTTCGCGGTGGGGGACCGGCTGGCGGCCGAGATCAACGCGGAAGCCGGGCGGCTCGGCCTGCCCGCGCAGTGCATCAACTTCGGCTCGATGTGGTGCGTGTACTTCACCGACCGCGAGATCGTCGACTACCGCGACATCGCCGCGTTCGCGGTCAGCAAGGACACCGGCATCGACGCCGAGTTCCAGGGCCACATGCTCGGCAACGGGATCTACATGCAGCCCTTCTACGCGAACCGCTGCTTCACGTCGTACGCCCACACCGACGCGGACATCGACCGCACGATCGAGGTCGTCGGGGAGTTCCTCCGTACGCGCGGCGCGGACATCCACCGCGCGTACGAGGAGGCGTACGGCTAGACGCGGAAGGCCGCGACGGCGCGCTCGAGCTCGCCGGCGGTCTGCTGCAGGGCCTTTGCCGCCGACGCGATCTCCTGCGTCGAGGCCGACGTCTGCTGCGTGGAGGCCGACACGTGCTCGGTGGTCTCGCTCGACCGGTCCGCCACCTCGGCCACGCTCGCGACGTCGCTGAGGACGTGCTCGGAGCCGCTGACGACGGAGCCGATCGCGCCGCTGATCTCCTCGACGCGCTCAGCGACCCGGCGGATCGCCTGCTCGATGGCGGTGAACGCCTCGCGGGTGCGCTCGACGGTGGCGTCACCCTGCTCGCTGCGCTCGGCGCCGGCGTCGACCGCAGTCACAGCCGCGTCGGTCTGCGCCTGCATCTCTCCGATCAGGGACGCGATCGAGGCCGTCGCGCGCTGCGACTCCTCGGCGAGGGTGCGGACCTCCTCGGCGACCACGGCGAACCCGCGACCGTGCTCGCCGGCCCGCGCGGCCTCGATGGCGGCGTTGAGGGCGAGGAGGTTCGTCTGCTCGGCGATGCCGTTGATCGTGTCGACGATGCCGCCGATCTCGCGCGAGCGCTCGCCCAGCGCGGCGATCGCCTCGCTGGCGTCCGCCGACGCCTCGCGGACGGTGCGCATGGCCTCGGTGGCGTCGTTGGCGGCCTGCAGGCCCTCGTCGGCGGCGGCCCGGGCCTGCTCAGCGGCGTCGCGCGTGGCGTGCGCCTGCTCGGCGGAGTCCCGGGAGGCCTGCGCGATCGACTCGGTCGCCTCGCGCGTGCTGCGCACCGAGAGCTGCTGGTCGCGTGCGCCGACGGCGACCTGCTCCATCGCGGTGGCGATCTCGTCCACCGCGCGGCTCGCCTGCTCGGACGTCGTCGCCATCTCCTGTGACGCGCTCGTCAGCGTCGTCGCCGAGCCGGAGACCCGGCTGACGAGATCGCGCAGGCGTTGGACCATGGCGAGCAGCGCGCTGCCGAGGACGTCGCGGTCGGAGTGGGGCTCCGGCTCGACGGTGAGGTCACCCTCGGCGATCCGGTCGGCCACGCCGGCGGAGTCGCGCAGGTACGCACCCATGCGGTCGAAGGCGCCGCCGAGACGGCCGAACTCGTCGCGGCTGCGGACGTCGACGTGGTGGTCGGCGTCGCCCTCGGCCATGTGCTCGGCGACCTCCACCATCCGCCGGACGGCGGTCGTGATCGCGACGAACAGGGCGAGGAAGAGGTAGACGCCGATCGCGACCCCGAGGCCGGCGATGAGCAGCGTCTTGCGCTCCGCCGACCGGAAGCCGTCGATGCGCACGCCGATGAGGCGATCCATCTGCGGGGCGACCTCCGCGGCGAGCGCTCCGGCGCGGGTCACGCTGGCGGCGCCGAGCGCCTCTGCGGTCCGGGGATCGACGTCGGCGCCGATCGCGCGATCGATCTCCGTGGTCTGGGCCTTGGCCGCCGTGGTGAGCCCCTTGGCCAGCGGCGTGAGCGCCGGGCTGCAGCGCGTCGTCCGCGGTGTTCTCGTACGCGGTGCCGAGACCGCCCAGGACGGCGGTCATCGTCGACTCGAGCACGCCGCCGGCGGCCGCGAGGTCGATCCGCTGGCGCATGGTGGGCGTGGCGCCGCCCGCGGTCATGACAACCTGCTGGTCGGCGGCCTGTCCGGCCGTCTCGACGATCGTCGGCAGCTTCACGACGACGGCGTCCATGAGGTAGTAGGTGTCGAGGTCGGGGTCGAGGATGAGGTTCGACGTGTCACCGGCGAGGGTGATGAGCCCGAGTGCCGCGGCGTTGACCTCCGTGTGCGCGTCGTACACGGCCTGAGGCGAGCCGCCGCCGGCGTCGGCGAGTCCCGAGATCGAGCGCTCCAGCTTCGTCCAGGCCTCGGTGGTCTCCAGTTCGCCTCCGAGGCGCTCGTCGACGTCGTTCATCGTCCCGACGGTCTTCAAGACCCGGGCGCGCGCGGCGTCGAGGTCGGCCGGGAGCCCGGCGGACGTCTTCACCGCAGCCGAACGCAGGAGTACGAGGTCCCGCAGGAGCGCGTCAGCGGACGCGATGTACTCGGCGCCGACCTGCTCCTTGGCGCTGAACGCGATCTGATCCTGCTGTTGTCCGCGGTACTGCACTGCGACGTAGACGGCGGGTGCGATCAGCACCACGCCGATGAGGCTGAGTTTCCACGCGACGGTCATGCGGTTCAGCACCGCAGTGGCAGGGGTCAGCACGACGCGTGACAGGGCGCGCATACGGGAGTCCTTTCCCGGGGGACAGGGGTGAGCTGCACCGTCGGTCTACAGGGTGGTACACAACAGGCTGCCCACCCTCATCGGTTCTGGGGATGCCGTTCTTGAGTCGTACCGCCCCGGTTGCGGCTGAGATAGGGCAGATTCTGGCGCGATTTGGCACGATCCCGTTGGTGACCGCTCCCGCCGACGTGACCTCGCACCTGCGTGACCTCGCCCGGCTGCGCCGCGTGCGTGACCGGATGGACCGGGAGTACGCGCAGCCGCTCGACGTCGAGGCGCTCGCCCGCGACGCGCACATGTCGGCCGGGCACTTCAGCCGCCAGTTCAAACGGGCCTACGGTGAAACGCCCTACAGCTACCTGATGACGCGGCGCATCGAGCGCGCGATGGCGCTGCTGCGCGTCGGCGACCTCAGCGTCACCGAGGTGTGCTTCGAGGTCGGCTGCTCGTCGCTTGGGACGTTCAGCACGCGCTTTGCCGAGCTCGTCGGGGTGCCGCCCAGCGCCTACCGGGACGCGTCGGCGCAGGCGACGCAGGGTATGCCGGCGTGCGTCGCAAAGCAGGTGACGAGACCGATCAGGAATCGAGAAGCGCACACCCCGAGACGCGCGTAGCGTGACCGCCATGCACCTCACCATTCACTCAGCCATGCTCCCGCAGGACGACCCCGAGGCCGCGCTGGCGTTCTACCGCGACAGCCTCGGCTGGGAGGTCCGCAACGACGTCGGCTACGACGGGATGCGCTGGATCACCGTCGGTCCCACCGACGATCCCGGCACGTCGATCGTGCTGTACCCGCCGACCGCGACCCCCGGCATCACCGAGGACGAGCAGCGCCTCATCGCCGAGATGATGGCCAAGGGCACGTTCGCCAGCATCAACCTCGCCAGCCAGGAACTCGACGCGACCTTCGAGCGCCTGCAGGCCAGCGGCGCCGAGGTCGTCCAGGAGCCGACCGACCAGCCGTACGGGTTGCGCGACTGCGCGTTTCGTGACCCCGCGGGCAACCTGCTCCGCATCCAGCAGCTGGCCTGATCCGTGCACGCCGCAGACAGTCACGACCTCATCCGCGTGCGGGGTGCGCGCGAGAACAACCTCAAGGACGTCAGCCTCGAGATCCCGAAGCGCCGGCTGACCGTCTTCACCGGGGTGTCGGGCTCAGGCAAGAGCTCACTGGTCTTCGCCACGATCGCGGCGGAGTCGCAGCGGATGATCAACGAGACGTACAGCGCGTTCGTGCAGGGCTTCATGCCGACGCTCGACCGGCCGGACGTCGACGTGCTCGACGGCCTGACGACGGCGATCATCGTCGACCAGGAGCGCATGGGCAGCAACCCGCGCTCCACGGTCGGGACCGCCACCGACGCGAACGCGATGCTGCGGATGCTGTTCAGCCGCATCGGCACGCCGCACATCGGCGGCCCGAGCGCCTTCGCGTTCAACGTCCCGTCCGTGTCGGGAAAGGGCGGCCTGAGCGTCGAGGGCAAGAAGACGAAAGCGGTGACCTTCTCCCGCACCGGGGGCATGTGCCCACGGTGCGAAGGCATGGGCAGCGTGTCGGACATCGACCTCGCCGAGATCTTCGACGAGAGCAAGTCGCTGAACGAGGGAGCGATCACCGTCCCGGGCTACACCAAGGACGGCTGGATGGTGCAGACCTACGCCGAGTCCGGCTTCCTGGACCCCGACAAGCCGATCGGGAAGTACACGAAGAAGGAGCGCGAGGACTTCCTCTACAAGGACCCGGTGAAGATCAAGGCCAAGGGCATCAACGTCACCTACGAGGGCCTGATCGGCAAGCTGCAGAAGTCGTTCTTCTCCAAGGACCGTGACGCGCTGCAGCCGCACATCCGGGCGTTCGTGGAGCGCGCCGCCACGTTCGGCGTCTGTCCCGACTGCGACGGCACGCGGCTGGCGGAGGGCGCCCGGTCGTCGAAGATCGCGGGCATCAGCATCGCCGACGCCTGCGCGATGGAGATCCGCGACCTCGCCGACTGGGTGCGCGGGCTGGACGAGCCGTCGGTCGCGCCGCTGCTCGGCGCGCTGCTGGCGACCCTGGACGCGTTCGTGGACATCGGCCTGGGCTACCTCTCGCTCGACCGGCCGCCGGGCACCCTGTCGGGCGGCGAGGCGCAGCGCACGAAGATGATCCGCCATCTCGGGTCGTCGCTGACCGACATCACGTACGTGTTCGACGAGCCGACCGTGGGCCTGCACCCGCACGACATCCAGCGGATGAACGAGCTGCTGCTCCAGCTGCGCGACAAGGGCAACACGGTGCTCGTCGTCGAGCACAAGCCGGAGATGATCGCGATCGCCGACCACGTCGTCGACCTCGGGCCGGGCGCGGGGGCCGGGGGCGGCACGGTCTGCTTCGAGGGGACCCTCGACGGCCTGCGCGCCAGCGACACGCTCACCGGCCGCCACCTCGACGACCGGGCGACCCTGAAGGAGACCGTGCGGACGTCCACCGACGCGCTGCAGATCCGCGGCGCGTCCACGCACAACCTGCAGGACGTCGACGTCGACATCCCGCGCGGCGTCCTCGTCGTCGTCACGGGCGTCGCCGGGTCGGGCAAGAGCTCGCTCATCCACGGATCGGTGGCCGCGCGCGACGGCGTGGTGGCGATCGACCAGACGGCGATCAAGGGCTCCCGCCGCAGCAGCCCCGCCACGTACACGGGCCTGCTCGACCCGATTCGCAAGGCCTTCGCGAAGGCCAACGGCGTCAAGCCCGCGCTGTTCAGCGCGAACTCCGAGGGCGCCTGCCCGATCTGCAACGGCGCGGGGCTGATCTTCACCGAGCTCGGGTTCATGGAGACGGTGACCACGACGTGCGAGGAGTGCGAGGGCAAGGGCTTCCAGGCCGCGGTGCTCGAGTACACGCTCGGCGGCCGCGACATCACCGAGGTGCTCGCGATGTCCGTCGGGGAGGCCGAGGCGTTCTTCGGCGAAGGGGATGCGCGCACGCCCGCCGCCCACAAGATCCTCGCCGGGCTCGCCGACGTGGGGCTCGGCTACCTCACGATCGGCCAGCCGCTGACGACGCTCTCAGGCGGTGAGCGCCAGCGGCTGAAGCTGGCGATGCACCTGGCCGAGGACGGCGGCGTGTACGTGCTCGACGAGCCCACCAGCGGCCTGCATCTCGCTGACGTCGAGAACCTGCTCGGACTGCTGGACCGGCTCGTCGACTCGGGGAAGTCGGTGATCGTCATCGAGCACCACCAGGCCGTGATGGCGCACGCCGACTGGATCATCGACCTCGGGCCGGGCGCCGGCCACGACGGCGGCCGGGTCGTCTTCGAAGGGACGCCCGCGGACCTCGTCGCGGCGGGCGCCACCGTCACCGGTGAGCACCTCGCCGCGTACGTCCGCTAGGCGGGAACGGGCTCCGCGGCCGGGGCGGGGGCGGCCGCCTCCGCTGCGGGCGGATCGCCGATGAACCCGGGCGGGCAGATGTCGAGGTAGTGGTTGAACGACCAGTTCACGAACCGCTGGCTGCGGAACAGCGTGAGCGCCGAATCCATGAGCGGCCGGGGGTTGGCGATGCCGACCATCCGCTGCACCCGCAGCAGCCAGTCGTAGGCGAACCGGTGCTCGTCGTGGAACTCGGCGTACCGCTGGAGCGCCTGCTCGCGGCTCTGGCGGCCCTCGATGACCGCGCGCAGCTCGCGCCCGAGCGCGAGGCCGAAGTACAGCGCGGGACGGATGCCCTCGGCCGTCGTCGGCAGGCAGTGACCGGCGCTGTCGCCGACGAAGAACACGCCGCCCTCGGTGGCGGTCCGCAGCTTGTGCGGGATGTAGTTGCCCTGCCAGCCCTCGGGCGGCAGGCCTTCGTCGGCGATGAGCTCGAGCGTCGGCTGCTTGACGTCGAGCGCCGGGTCGAACGAGCCGACGCCGATGCGGACCTCGTCCTTTGCCGGGAACGCCCAGCTGTAGCCGGGGCCGATGTACTTGGGATCGAGCCAGAGCTCGAGATCCGCGCCGGTGGCCGGCGGGTGGACCTCCAGGCCCCGCGACAGCGTGGCGTTCGGCGGCTGGATGGTGTCGGCGTTGCTCAGCACCCGGCGCCAGCCGAGCGCGTCGACGACGATCGGGGCGCGCAGGTCGCCGCGATCGGTGCGGACCGTCAGCATCTGCCCGGGCGCGCCGTCCTCGACGACGAGCCCCTCGACCTTCGCGGTGTCGAACTCAGCTTCGCCCTGCTCGGCGAGCAGTTCGCAGAGCTGGCGGTAGTCGAACGTCGAGAACGTCCACGGCAGGGTCCAGCGGTGGGTGCGATCGCGCGAGCCGAACTCGCGCTTGGGCCGGTGGATGACGAGGTCCTGGAAGGTCTGGCGGATCGACGGACCGAGGCCGAGGGCGTCGAGCCACTCGGTGGGCGCCGCGCAGGCGGACGTCTGCCGCTCGCCGATCTCGTAGCGGTCGATCACCAGCACGTTCGCGCCGGATCCCGCGAGCTCGCGTGCGACCGTGAGGCCCGCGAAACTCGCACCGCAGATGAGGACGTCGTACTCCCCCGAGAGCGGGGTGCGCGCGTCGCCGCGCTTCGTGGCTCGTACCGGCATAGGGCCGATGATAGTCACGCAACGGGTGCACGGCCGCCGCGACGGCGGTAGCGTCGCGGCCATGACCGCGGTCCCCCTCGACCGTCCCCGCGCGCCCCGGAGCGCCGCGGACGCTGCGTTGTACGAGTCTCACTACCTCAAAGCGACCGACCCCGCGGGCGGCCGGGCGGTGTGGATCCGCCAGACCGCGCTGAAGCGTCCTGGCGCGCCCGCGCGCGGCACCGTCTGGGCCACCGTCTTCGACACGACCGCGGGGGCGCCCGTCGCCCGGCGGGAGACCTTCGACGATCCGGTGCAGGACCCCGGTCCCCAGGCGTGGGCGCGGTTCGGCGGGGCGGAGATCGGGCCGGGTGCCGCGCGCGGGGCCCTCGACCCCGTCACCTGGAACCTGACGTGGCGCGTGGACGCCGAGCCGGGGCCGTACCTGCCGTCCGCTGCCCTGTACGACCGGCCGTTTCCGAAGTCGAACGGGATCGCACTGGTGCCCGCCGGCCGGTTCGACGGCACGCTGGAGGTCGCCGGCGAGACGTGGGACCTCGTGGGGTGGCCGGGCATGGCCGGCCACAACTGGGGCGCCGACCACGCCGCGCACTGGGTCTGGATCCACGCGGCCGGGCTGCCGGACCGCGGCGGCGCGGGGTGGATCGATCTCATCCTCGCGCGCGTGAAGGTCGGGCCGGTGCTCACGCCGTGGATCGTCTCGGGCGCGATGTGCGTCGACCTGGTCCGCCAGCGACTGGGCGGCCCGACCGCGCGGTTCCGCGGGTTTGCCGCGGACATCGCGGACGACCGCGTCGACGTCCGCCTCCCGGGCGGGGTGCGGGTCGAGGTCGCCGGAGACCCCGGCTGCACCGTCGCATGGGACTACGCCGCGCCGCACGGACCGGGGCGCGACGTGCGCAACTGCTCGGTCGCCGACGGCACGCTCACCCTCCCCGACGGCCGCGCGCTGACGCTGCCCGGCGGGTGGGCGCTGGAACTCGGGCGCCCGGCGGCCTGATCGCCCAGCGGGGCTGGGCGTCTTGGCCGCAGCGAGCCGCTACGCTCTCTGGCTCAATGACAACAGCTACCGAAGAAGTGCTTGCCCCCAAGGTCGTCGAAGGTTCTGACGGCCTGCTGCTCGAGATCGACGGGCAGATCGTCCCCAACTACGACGCGACGTTCACCCTCTTCGAGGAGGGCGACGTCGTCAGCGGCCTGGTCGTGCGCATCGACAACGACGAGGTCCTCGTCGACATCGGGTACAAGAGCGAAGGCGTCATCCCCGCCAACGAGCTCTCGATCCGCAAGAACGTCGACCCGAAGGATGAGGTCGAGCTGGGCGAGGAAGTCGACGCCCTGGTCCTCACGAAGGAAGACCAGGACGGCCGGCTCATCATGTCCAAGAAGCGCGCGCGCTTCGAGAAGGCCTGGCGCCGCATTGAGGCTGCCGCCGAATCGGGCGAGCCGGTCGAGGGCACCGTCATCGAGGTCGTCAAGGGCGGCCTCATCATCGACCTCGGGGTCCGCGGCTTCCTGCCCGCCTCGCTCGTCGACATCCGGCGCGTGCCGAACCTCGACGAGTACATGAGCACGAAGATCGAGTGCAAGGTCATAGAGCTCAATCGCTCCCGCAACAACGTCGTCCTGTCGCGTCGCGCCGTCCTCGAAGAGGAGCGCAAGGAGCAGCGCCAGGAGATCCTCGACCGCCTGCAGCCGGGCGACATCGTCGAGGGCCAGATCTCGAACATCGTGGACTTCGGCGCGTTCGTCGACCTCAACGGCATCGACGGCCTCATCCACATCTCCGAGCTGTCGTGGTCGCACGTCAACCACCCGTCTGAGGTGCTCGCCATCGGCGACACCGTGCAGGTCAAGGTGCTCGACATCGACCGTGACCGCCAGCGCATCTCGCTGGGTCTCAAGCAGACCCAGGAGGATCCGTGGCAGCGCGTCGTCGACACGTACAACGTGGGCGACGAGCTCGAGGGCGCCGTCACCAAGGTCGTGACGTTCGGCGCGTTCGTCGAGATCCTCGACGGCGTCGAGGGCCTCGTGCACATCTCCGAGCTGGCCCCGCACCACGTCGAGAACCCGCGCGAGATCGTCGCGCCGGGCGACGAGGTGAAGGTGAAGATCCTCGAGATCGACTCCGAGCGCCGCCGCCTCTCGCTGAGCGTCAAGCGCGTCGAGGGCCAGGTCCTCGAGCCGAAGGTGCTCTCGCCCGAGGAGGCCGGTGAGTTCGATGACGTGCCCGAGCTCGGCCTGAGCGAGGACGTGTTCGCCGAGCCGCCCGTGGTCCCCGAGGAGCTCCAGTCCCCGGACGAGGTCGCGCCCGCGGCCACGGCCGAGGCTGAGGTCGAGACCGAGGCCGCCGAGGATGCGACGGAGGCCGAGGTCGAGCCCGAGCCGGCGGCATCCGCCGACGAGGACGTCGCGCCCGAGGCGCTCGCCGAGGACGCCGCCACCGAGGGTCCCGAGACCGAGTAGTCCGGCATGCCGGTGCCCTTCGTCGGCCTGACCGGCGGCATGGGCGCCGGCAAGTCCACCGCCCTGGCCGCCCTGCGGCGGCTCGGGGCGGTCACGCTCTCCACCGACGAGGTGGTCCACGAGCTGTACCGCACCGACGAGGTGCGCGACCTCGTCGTGGACCGCTGGGGCGAGGACGTCGCGCCCGGCGGCGAGGTCGACCGGGCTGCGATCGCGCGGCATGCGTTCGCGGCACCCGAGGAACGCGCGTGGCTCGAGCAGTTGCTCTGGCCCCGCGTCGGTCAGCGGGTCATCGACTTCCGCGCGGAGGCCGACGCGTCCGACCCACCGCCGCCCGCAGCCGTCGTCGAGACGCCGCTGCTGTTCGAAGCCGGCATGGACGCCGCGTACGACGCGACGATCGCCGTCATCGCCCCGGAGGGTGTCCGGCGGGCCCGGGCCGAGGCGCGCGGGCACGCCGCGGTCGACGAGCGCACGTCGCGCCAGCTCAGCCAGGAGGAGAAGGCGGAGCGGGCGACGTACGCTGTGGTGAACGACGGCAGCATCGACGAGCTCGAAGCGAAGCTGTCGGACGTGCTCGCCAAGCTGTGAGCCACACCATGAGCGCCCGCCCGACCGCACATCAGCTGCGCGGTGGCACCTCCCGCCGCCGCCCCACCGCCCGCCAGAGCACGGCGCGGCGTCGCAGCCTGCGCCGGCGCCGGTTCGCGATCGTGCTCGTGGCGCTCGCAGCCGCGGTCGCCGGCGCGGTGATGCTCGCGCCGCAGCTGCACCAGGCGGCGGAGGAGATCACGCTCCCGCTGCGGCACGAGGACATCATCCGCCAGCAGGCGCAGGACAAGAACCTGCCGCCCGATCTCATCGCCGCCGTCATCTACGCCGAGTCGCGGTTCCGCGACCAGACGTCGCCCGCGGGGGCGAAGGGGCTCATGCAGATCACGCCGGAGACCGCGCAGTACATCGCGCAGAAGTCGGGCGGCACCGCGTTCGAGTTGCGCGATCTCGGCACACCGCAGATCAACATCGCGTACGGCAGCTGGTACCTGCGCTATCTCCTGGACCGGTACGGCGAGAACGAGCTGCTCGCGCTTGCGGCGTACAACGGCGGCGAGGGCAACGTCGACCGCTGGCTGGGCGAGCACGGCGCCGAGGGCAAGGTGTTCTCCGCCGAGACGATCCCGTTCCCGGAGACGCGCCACTACGTGCAGAAGGTGCAGGAGATGCGCGGCGAGTACCGCGCCACCTACGGCACCGAGCTCGGTCTGTAGCACTGCTGCAACCACCGTTGCGCCGCTGGCCGGTGCAGCGACGCTCTGGCACCCTGGGCCACGGCGCAGCCGCGGAGTTGGGGAACGGTTTGACGCGGCGCGCTGTCCAACCCTCCGAGCCTTGAAGGATCCATCGATGCGCCTGACGCGCGCGGCATCCGCCGCTTCGCTCATGCTCGCGCTCGCGCCTGTCGCGACCGCGCATGCTGACACGTACTCCGTCCACGCCTGCAAGACGCCGGCGGGCGTCGTGGCCCCCGCCGCTGGGTGGCAGGGCACGAAGGCCGGCAGCGCCGAGGCGACGAACGGCTGCGCGCCGACCGGTCTCGGGGTCGCGCTCGTCGGCACCGGCCCGTGGGACGGGGGCACGGGAGCGAACCAGCAGTTCGCCGCGCCGCCCGGCACGCGCATCGTGCGCGTCCGGATGCGCCGCACGACGCGCGGCCTGGCGCCCAGCGGCGGGCAGGCGCTCGGCTACTACCTGCGGGCCGACGCCCGCGTGCTGGAGGGGTGCGCGCCCGGGCCGGGCTCTGACTGTGTCGGTGATCTCACGGGCGACGTGGACGCCGCGGGCCTCGACGCCGCGCTCGTGCGCTTCAACGCCGGCTGTGGCGCCTTCTTCCCCGACATCTGCGGCGGCGCGCCGCTGCGCGTGGACGTCGCCGACGCCGCGGTCACGCTGCGTGACACGGCGCCCCCGACGGTGAGCAACGTGCGGGTCTCGGACAGCGATGGTGCGTCGACGAAGATCAGCGTCGGCTTTGACGCGGCCGATCAGGGCGGCGGCGTGTACCGGCGCCTCGTCAAGATCGACGGCAAGCTCCACAGCGCTGAGCCGGTGCCGGGGGAGACGTGCACCGACGCGGCGCCGGGCGGACGCCGATCCGTATCAGTTCCTCGCGCCCGTCCCGTGTCCCACGGTCGCCAACGGGCTCGGGACGACGGTGGACGTCGGGGCGCTGCCCGCAGGCGAGCACGTCGTCGAGGTGCAGGTCGAGGACGCCGCGGGCAACGCCACGACGGTGTTCGGCCCGGCGACGCTCCCGCGCCTGAACGCCGAGTCGGTGAGCGGCGCCGGGTCACAGGCCGCTGCCGTGCAGGCCGCGCTCGGGGCGCGCGTCCACGTGTACTTCCAGGCCAACAAGAAGCGCTCGCTCACGTCGCGGTACGGCCGCCGCGTCGTCGTGCGCGGGAATCTGCGTGACGCGAAGAAGCGCCCGGTGGTCGGCGCGCGGCTCGACGTCTACCACGTCATCAACGGCAAGCGGCAGCTGGTCAAGACCGGGCTGAAGTCGCGCAAGGGCGGGCGCATCACGCTGATCCTGCCGATGAACATCGGCACCCGGAAGATCCAGTTCGCCTACCGCGCGCTGCGGCCCGGGCCGGTCACCCACAGCCAGACGCTGTCGCTCACGGTGCGCGACGGCAACGGACGTCTGGTCACCAAGCCGAAGGACGCCAAGGGCCCGCAGTACTGAACCGTACGGCGGGGTAGGGTTTGGGCATGAAGACGCCTGACCACCCCGTCGTCCACGTCATCGAGCACTACGTCGCGCGGCTGGTGTGCGCGCTGCCGCCGGCCCTGCTGCGGATCATCGGCCGCGACGTCGCGGCGCCCGAGGGCGTCAAGCCGGCGCCGGAGGTCGGCGCGCTGCTGACGATCATGGCGATGACCGGCGAGCGGGCGCTCGGGACGGGCGAGGATCCCGAGGCGCGTCGCGCGTCCACGCGGCGCGGCGCAGCGACGGCGGCACCGCGGAAGCCGGGGCCGGTGCGTGCCCAGCAGGTGACCGTCGCGGGCGCCGCCGGGGACCTCCGGGCCCGCCTGTACATCCCGCCGGTCGACACCGACGGCCGGCTGCTCGTCTTCTACCACGGGGGCGGATGGGTGACCGGCGACCTCGACACCCACGACTCGGTCTGCCGCCTGCTCGCGATGCAGGCGGCCACACGGGTCGTCTCGGTCGAGTACCGCCTCGCGCCCGAGCACCCCTTCCCGGCACCGGCCGACGACGCCATCGCCGCGTTCGCGCACGTCGTCGACCACGCGCCGAAGTTCGGCGCCCGGCCCGACCGGATCTCCGTCGCGGGCGACAGCGCCGGCGGCAACCTCGCGGCCGTCGTGTCCCAGCAGACCGCGGGCGGCCCGCGGCCGGCGGCGGCGCTGCTCATCTACCCGGCGTGCGACTTCCGGGGCGGCACGGCCTCGCGCACGCTGTTCGCCGAGGGGTTCCTGCTCGAGAAGCGCGACATGGACTGGTGCCAGGCGCGCTACCTGCCCGCCGGGGCTGACATCGAGGATCCGTGGATCTCGCCGATCTTCGGGGAGATCGACGAGCGGCACCCTCCGACGGTGGTGGTCACCGCCGGGTTCGACCCGCTGCGCGACGAGGGCGAGACGTACGCCGCGCATCTGCGCGCTGCGGGCGTGCCGACGGTCCTGCGCCGGTACCCCGGCCTCGTGCACGGGTTCGCGAACGTGACCGCCCTGAGCCGCACGAGCCACGACGCGATGGTGGACTGCGCGTCGGCGCTGCTCGCCGCCCAGGAACTTGGCGCGCGGCCTCCCGCGCGGGTGGAGGTTCCGGTCAGCTCCTGACCGCAATCGCCGCTAGCGTGCACGCATGCCCGAGTTCCGCCTCGACACGACGTTCACGCCGACCGCGGACCAGCCCAAGGCGATCCGGGAGCTGACCAAGAGCCTCGGCGACGGCGACCGTTTCAGCACCCTCCTGGGCGCCACGGGCACGGGCAAGACGATGACCATGGCCGGCGTCATCCAGGAGGTCCAGCGCCCGACCCTGGTCATGGCGCACAACAAGACGCTCGCCGCGCAGCTCTGCAACGAGTTCCGGACGTTCTTCCCGGACAACGCGGTCGAGTACTTCGTCAGCTACTACGACTACTACCAGCCCGAGGCGTACGTCCCGTCGCGCGACCTCTACATCGAGAAGGACTCGGCGATCAACGCGGAGGTCGAACGGCTGCGCCACGCCGCCACCGCGGCGCTCTTCGCCCGGCGCGACGTCATCGTGGTCGCCTCGGTGTCGTGCATCTTCGGCCTCGGCTCGCCCGAGACGTACGACATGAACATGCTGCTCCTCAAGCGCGGCGAGGAGGAGACCGACCGCGACGCGCTGCTGCGCAAGCTCGTCTCGATCCAGTACACCCGTAACGACACGGCGCTCGGCCGCGGCACGTTCCGGGTGCGCGGCGAGACCCTCGAGGTGTTCCCCGCGTACGCCGAGACGGCCTACCGCGCGAGCTTCTTCGGCGACGAGATCGAGCGCATCCAGGAGTTCGACCCGCTCACCGGCGAGATCGTCAAGGACGAGCTCGAGCACATCGCGATCTGGCCCGCGTCGCACTACAACGTGCGCGAGGGCACGATCGAGCACGGCGTCGAGGAGATCGGCCGGGAGCTGAACGCGCGCTGCGCCGAGCTCGAGGCCGAGGGCAAGCTGCTGGAGAGCCACCGGCTGCGCCAGCGCACCCAGTACGACATGGAGATGCTGCGCGAGATGGGCTTCTGCAACGGCATCGAGAACTACTCGCGGATCCTCGACGGCCGGCAGCCGGGCGACCGGCCGTACTGCCTCGTCGACTACTTCCCCGACGACTTCATCTGCTTCCTCGACGAGTCGCACCAGACCGTCCCGCAGATCGGCGGCATGTACCACGGGGACCGCTCGCGCAAGCAGACGCTCGTCGACTACGGGTTCCGCCTGCCGAGCGCGATGGACAACCGGCCGCAGACGTGGGACGAGTTCCTCTCGATCACGCCGCAGATCTGCTTCGTCTCCGCCACGCCGGGCGAGTTCGAGCGCAACCACTCCAGCCGGATCGTGGAGCAGATCGTCCGGCCGACGGGCATCATCGACCCCGTCGTCGAGGTGCGCGAGACGAAGAACCAGATCGACGACCTCATGAACGAGGTCCGCAAGCGCGCCGACCGCGACGAGCGCGTGCTCGTCACGACGCTCACGAAGAAGATGAGCGAGGACCTGACGGACTACCTCCTCGAGATGGGCTTCAAGGTCCGCTACCTCCACAGCGAGGTCGACACGCTCGAGCGCATCCAGATCATCCGCGACCTGCGCCTCGGAGAGTACGACGTGCTGGTCGGCGTGAACCTGCTGCGCGAGGGGCTCGATCTCCCGGAGGTGTCGCTCGTCGCGATCCTCGACGCCGACAAGGAAGGGTTCCTGCGCGGCGAGACGTCGCTCATCCAGACCATCGGCCGCGCGGCGCGCAACCAGGACGGCACCGTCGTCATGTACGCGGACAAGGAGACGGCGGCCATGAAGACCGCGATCTCCGAGACGAACCGGCGCCGCGCGATCCAGCTGGCCTACAACGAGGAGCACGGGATCACGCCGGCGACGATCGTCAAGGGGATCAGCGACATCGCCGAGTTCCTGCAGGGCGAGAGCAAGGTGCCCGGCAAGCGCAAGCGGCGCAAGGGCATCGACACCGAGAAGATGACGGCGCACGAGATCCAGCAGGCGATCGTCGAGGCCGAGGAGGAGATGCTCGCGGCCGCCGAGGACCTGCGGTTCGAGTACGCCGCGCAGCTGCGGGACGACATCCGGGAGCTCAGGCTTCGCCTTGACCAATCCGTCGCCTGACGCGGCGCTGCAGGACACGCTCCTGCGCTGGTACGACGCGCACGCGCGCGACCTGCCGTGGCGCCGCACGCGCGACCCGTACGCCGTGCTCGTCAGCGAGATCATGCTCCAGCAGACGCAGGTGGCGCGGGTCGCGCCGCGGTTCGAGGCGTGGCTCGAGCGCTGGCCAGACATCCACGCGCTCGCGGCGGCAACGCCCGCGGACGTCCTCCGGGAGTGGGTGGGGCTCGGCTACAACCGCCGCGCGCTGCGCCTGCGTGAGTGCGCGCAGGTCGTCGCCCGGGACGGGTGGCCGCGCGACGCCGCCGGGCTGCGCGGCCTGCCGGGCGTCGGCCCGTACACGGCGGCGGCGGTCGCGGCGTTCGCGTTCGGGGAGGTCGTCGCGGCCGTCGACGTCAACCATGCGCGTGTCGTGTCGCGGGTGTGCGCACTCGGCGACGCGCCGCCCCGGGTCCTGGCCGCGCGCGCACAGGAGCTCGTGCCCCCGGACCGTCCGGACGCATGGAATCACGCGCTCATGGACCTCGGCGCCACGATCTGCCGCGCGCGGTCGGCCGACTGCCCGGCCTGTCCGGTGCGTGCGGCATGCGCCTCGGCGGGCGCCGTGCGGTTCGCCCCGCGACCCGCTGCCGGGCGGCCGGCGGTGCGCTTCGAGGACACCGATCGCTACGTGCGCGGCCGCGTCATCGCGGCCCTGGCGGCGGGCGACGCGCTGCCCGGCGACGTGGGCGAGGAGCGCCTGGAACGCGCGTTGGCAGGCCTCGCGCAGGACGGACTCGTGGTCCGTGACGGGCGCGAGGTTCGTCTGCCGTAGGACCGTGCGGGACGCACGGACGCGTGCAGCACCAAAAGAACCTGCTCAGGCGGGGTATCGTTGCGCGATCGTGGCCTTTGACCGGCAATCCATCGAGCGGCGAGACTTCCCGATCGCACGCCGCGGGTACGACCCGGCGTCCGTCGACCGGCACCTCAGCGCGATCGCCGACGCGTTCGACGATCTGCGCACGCGCAGCGCGGCGGGCGGGCTCGACGCCGGGACGCGGCGGCTGCAGGCCCAGCTCGACGGGGTGCACCGCGAGATGGAGACCCTGCTGACATCGCTGCGCACCGGTGCCGCACGGGTGGCCGAGCGGCTCGCTGCGGTGGAGGGCGAGCTGCCTGCCGTCGTGCCCCAGCCGCCGACCCGTGCCGCGGTCCTGCCGCCGGATGAGCGCCCCCCGGCCCCGGTCGCGCCCGAGCCCGCTCCCGCCGCGCCGGCGCCGGGCGCCGGAGGAGCCCGCGGGCGTCGTGCACCGGACGCGTGCCAGCGCGCCGACCGACACGGAGGGCGCACGGCTCGTGGCGCTCGACATGGCGCTGGCCGGGCAGCCGCGCGACCAGGTCGACGCCTACCTGGCCGAGCACTTCGCCGGGGTGGATCGCGTGGCGGTCCTGGACGCGGTCTACGCGTCGATCTGATCGGGCTCGCCGGGCGTCCGCGCGCCCGAGAGCATCCGCAGCCCGTCGTCGACGAGCGCGTGGAGGGCGTCCGGGGGGAGGCTGAGATCCGCGTGGCGGATGTTCAGCGCGCAGATCCCGTACATCGCCGACCACACGAAGCGGTTCGCGCTGGCGGGGTCGACGCCCTCGAGCTCGCCCATGTCGGCGGCGTGCTGGAACACCTCGAGCAGCTGCGCATCGCGTGCCCGGACCCGGCCCCGGAGCTGCTCGTCGAGCTCGGGCGGCCGCGCAGCCTCCCACCATTCGACGATCGCCATGAGCCGGGCGCGGCCCGGGTGCTCGACCGTGAACCGGACGTAGGCGTGGCACCAGGCCCGGATGCGCTCCCAGGGTGAGCCGTCGCCCTCGAAGACCGGGGCGAGGTACTCGTCGAGCAGGACCTCCTGCGCGCGGAGGAGCACCGCCGAGTACAGCCCTTCCTTGTTCTGGAAGTGCAGGTAGATCGTGCCGACGCTGACGTGGGCCTCGGCCGCGACGTTCTCGACGCGGGTGCCGGCGTACCCGTGCGCGAGGAACTGCTGCTCGGCGGCGTCGAGGACGTGACGGCGGGTCGCGTCGCTGCGGCTGGTGGGCGGCATCAGGTGGTACGCAGGAGGGCGGAGATCGACTGGAGGCCGAGCTCGACGACCTCCTCGAGCTCCTCGTCGCTCAGCGCGGAGGTCGGGTGGCGGAGGTTGTGGGCGAGGACCCCGAACATGGCCCCCCAGAACCAGCGGATGACCGCGGTCGGGTCGACGGGGCGGATCTCGCCGCGGTCGATGGCCTCGGTGACGAGCTGATGCAGGCGCGCCAGGCCTCCCGCGATCTGCCCGTTGATGCTGGTGAGGACCCGTTCGATCGCGGGGTCGTGCCGGTCGTCGTAGGTGGTGCTGAAGAGCAGCGGCCCCATCTCCTTGTTCTCGAGATAGAACCGCAGGTACGCGCGCCCGATGACCTCGAAGTGCTCGATCGCGCCGCCGTCGCCGGGGGCGTACTCGTACGCGGGGCCGAGGTACTGGGTGAACAGCAGCCGCTGGGCGCGCTCGTGGACGGCGAGGAGCAGCGCCTCCTTGTTGGCGAACAGGTGGTACAGCTGACCGACCGAGACGTGGGCGGCCTTCGCGAGGTGCTCCATCTTCGTGCCGCGGAATCCGTGGTCGATGAAGCTCTGCTGCGCCAGGTCGAGGACCGTCTCGGCGAGCTCTTCGTCTGACGCTGCGGGTGCGCGGGACCTCATCGGGTCAGTCATTGACCCAGAAATCTAGTGGTCAGCGGTCGTCTACGCGATCCGCACCGCACATGGGAACGTCTGTTCGCCCCGCTACGCTCCCGGTCCGTGTCTCCCTCTGACCAGATCGTCGTCTCCGGCGCCCGCGAGCACAACCTCAAGGACGTGTCGCTCGCGCTGCCGCGTGACGCGCTCGTCGTCATCACCGGCCTGTCCGGGTCAGGCAAGTCTTCGCTGGCCTTCGACACGATCTACGCCGAGGGTCAGCGGCGCTACGTCGAGTCGCTCAGCGCCTACGCCCGGCAGTTCCTCGGGCAGATGGACAAGCCGGACGTCGACTCGATCGAAGGCCTGTCGCCGGCGATCTCGATCGACCAGAAGACGACGTCGCGCAATCCGCGGTCGACCGTCGGCACCGTGACCGAGATCTACGACTACCTGCGCCTGCTCTGGGCGCGCGTCGGCAAGCCGTTCTGCCACGTCTGCGGCAACCCGATCGAGGGGCAGAGCATCGAGCAGATCACCGACCGCGTCCTCGAGGACCTGCCCGAGGGCGAGCGGTTCATGGTCATGGCGCCCATCGTCCGGGGTCGCAAGGGGGAGTACGGCAAGCTCTTCGAGGAGCTCCGCGCCGACGGCTACACCCGCGTGCGGGTGGACGGCGAGCTGCGCATGCTCGAGGAGGAGATCGTCCTCGACAAGAAGTTCAAGCACGACATCTCGGTCGTGGTGGATCGCCTCGTCATGCGCTCCGAGGTCCGCAAGCGGCTGGTCGACTCGGTGGAGACGGCGGCGGCGCTCGCGGAGGGGATCGTCGAGGTCGAGACCGTGCCGAAGGACGGCGAGCCCCGGGTCCTGACCTTCAGCGAGCGGTTCGCCTGCCTGACGTGCGGCACGTCGATGCCCGAGCTCGAGCCGCGGATCTTCTCCTTCAACTCGCCCCATGGCGCGTGCGGGCGGTGCACGGGTCTGGGCGCGCAGATGGAGGTCGATCCCGATCTCGTCGTGCCCGATCCGGCGCTCTCGATCGCCGACGGGGCCATCGCGCCGTGGTCGGGCTTCCAGTCGAACTACTACCAGCAGCTCACCGACGCGCTGGCCGACGAGTACCGCGTGCCGACGGACGAGCCCTGGGCGGCGCTCACCGAGGAGCAGCGCGACCTCTTCCTCTACGGCACCGGTGGCGAGCGGATCACCGTGACCTACCGCAACCGTCACGGGCGCAAGCGGTCGTACGCGACAGCGTTCGAGGGCATCGTCAACAACCTCGAGCGGCGCTACCGCGAGACGGAGTCCGACGGCTCGCGGGAGAAGATCGAGGAGTACATGTCGGTGCGCCCATGCCCGGAGTGCCACGGCGCGCGGCTGCGGCCCGAGTCACGGTCCGTCCGGGTGGCGGGGATGGCGATCCACGACTTCTGCGCGCTGAGCGTGCGCCGGGCGCTCACCTGGCTCGACGAGGTCGAGCTGTCCGACACCGAGCGCCACATCGCGCGACTCATCCTGCGCGAGATCGAGGAGCGGCTGCGGTTCCTGGAGAACGTCGGGATCGGCTACCTGTCGATGGACCGCGCGGCGGCGACCCTGTCCGGGGGCGAGGCGCAGCGGATCCGGCTCGCGACGCAGATCGGCTCGGCGCTGGTGGGCGTGCTGTACGTCCTCGACGAGCCGTCGATCGGCCTGCACCAGCGCGACAACTCCAAGCTCATCACCACCCTCGAGCGGCTGCGCGACCTCGGCAACACCGTGCTCGTCGTCGAACACGACGAGCAGACCATGCGCGCGGCGGACCATCTCGTCGACCTCGGCCCCGGCGCAGGGGAGCACGGCGGGCGGATCGTCGCCGAGGGCACGGCTGCGGAGGTCGAGCGCGTCCCCGAATCGCTGACGGGCCAGTTCCTCGCGGGCACCCGCACGGTCGAGGTCCCGGGCAAGCGGCGCAAGCCCACGGGCTACGTCGAGATCCGCGGAGCGACCCAGCACAACCTGCGTGACGTGACCGTCAAGATCCCGCTGGGCACGCTGACGTGCGTCACGGGCGTGTCGGGGTCGGGCAAGTCCACGCTCGTCAACGAGGTGCTCTACAAGGCCGTGGCGAACCGGCTGCACCGCGCCCGTTCGCGGCCCGGCGCGCACAAGGAGATCCGCGGGCTCGACCAGCTCGACAAGATCATCGCCGTCGACCAGTCGCCGATCGGCCGGACCCCGCGCTCGAACCCCGCGACGTACACCGGCCTGTTCGACGTGATCCGCGACCTGTTCAGCAAGACCCCCGAGTCGCGGGCGCGCGGCTACAAGCCGGGACGGTTCTCGTTCAACGTGAAGGGCGGCCGCTGCGAGGTCTGCAAGGGCGACGGGCAGATCAAGATCGAGATGCACTTCCTGCCCGACGTCTACGTGCCGTGCGAGCAGTGCCACGGCAAGCGCTACAACCGCGAGACGCTCGAGGTCCGGTTCAAGGGCCGTTCGATCGCCGAGGTGCTGGACATGCCGGTGGAGGAGGCCCTCGAGTTCTTCGCGCACATCCCGAAGGTCAGGCGCCGGCTCGAGACCCTGAGCGCCGTCGGGCTCGGCTACGTGCGCCTCGGCCAGCCTGCGACCACGCTGTCGGGTGGCGAAGCGCAGCGGATCAAGCTCGCCACCGAGCTCTCGAAGGTCGCCACCGGCCGCACGCTGTACATCCTTGACGAGCCCACGACAGGTCTGCACTTCGCCGACGTGCAGCGTCTGCTCGAGGTGCTGCACCGGCTCGTGGAGCAGGGCAACTCGGTGGTCGTGATCGAGCACAACCTCGACGTCATCAAGACGGCTGACCGGCTCGTCGACATGGGGCCCGAGGGCGGCGACGAGGGCGGCATCGTGGTCGCCGCGGGCACGCCGGAGGAGGTGGCGGGGACACCGGGCTCGCACACCGGGACGTTCCTCTCCGAGCTCGTGACGCCCGCCGCGCCCAAGGCGAGCCGGGGCCGCAAGGGGACCGGCAAGGTCGCCGCGGCGGCCTGACCAGACCGGCGGGTAGGCTCCGGGCGTGCCGTCGCGCGCGCAGATCACGCAGTACGCCCAGAAATGGCGGTGGTATCAGCGCAGCGCGCTGCCCCACAACCGGCTCGGGCTGCACCTGGAGTTCGCGCGCCGCGAGGCGTTCTTCCGCTGGCCGGTCCACGGCAACGTCCTCGAGGCGCTGCGCGACGGGCGGCTGGAGATCGGCGCGCAGACGCTGTTCGAGCCCGGCGTGTGGATCACGGTCGGCGACGAGGGGCGCATCCGGATCGGGGAGGGCTGCTTCCTCAACCTGGGGGTCATGGTCGCCGCGCAGGACCTCGTCGAGATCGGCGACCACTGCATGTTCGCCAACGGCTCGTTCATCACGGACGCGAACCACCGGTTCTCCGACCTCACGATGCCGGTGACGTGGCAGGGGTTCGAGTCAAAGGGGCCGACCCGCATCGGGAGCAACGTCTGGGCGGGCGCGAACGTCGTCATCACGAGCGGCGTCACGATCGGCGACCGCTGCGTCATCGGCGCGAACAGCGTGGTGACGTCCGACCTGGCGCCGTATTCCATCGCCGCGGGCGCCCCCGCGCGCGTCCTGCGATCGTTCGCCCCGGAGTGATCGCCTGCGAAGCCCCGCGGGTACTCCTCTGCAGATGACCGATCCCGACCCCGTGACCCGTCCGCCGCTGGACGCCGCCCGGGCGTGGGCGCAGCGTGCCACGATCGGCCACGAGGTGTGGCCGGCCGCGCGCGTCGCCGCCGAACGCGAGCGCACCGTCTCCGTCGTGCTGCCCGCGCGCAACGAGGCGGCGACGATCGGCGCGAACCTCGACGCGCTCCTGCCGCTGCGCGACGCCGGCGCCATCGACCAGGTGGTCGTGGTGGACGACTCTGACGACGGCACCGCGGACATCGCCCGCGCCCACGGGGCCGAAGTCCACGCTCAGGCCGCGCTCCTGTCGCAGTACGGCCCGGTGCTCGGCAAGGGCGACGCGATGTGGCGCGCGCTCACCGTCGCGACGGGTGACGTCGTCTGCTTCCTCGACGCGGACACCGAGAACCCGGGGCCGCACTTCGCCGCCGGGCTGGTCGGCCCGGTCGCCGCCGCGGGCACGGTGCAGCTCGCCAAGGCGTGCTACCGGCGGCCGTTCCGCTCGGCCGCCGGCACCGAGCCCACCGGGGGCGGGCGGGTCACCGAGCTGACCGCGCGCCCGCTGCTCAACGCGCTGTTCCCGGCGCTGGCGGGTGTGCGCCAGCCGCTCGCGGGGGAGATCGCCGTGCGGCGGGAGCTCATCGAGCGCCTGCCGCTGCTGTGCGGCTACGCCGTGGACGTCGCGCTGCTCATCGACGCGTGGCGGGCCGTCGGCCTCGACGCCCTCGTGCAGGTCGATCTCGACGTGCGGCAGAACCGCCACCACCCGCTCGAGCAGCTCGCGCCGATGGCCTTCGAGGTCACGGGGGCCATCCTCCGGCGCGCGCAGGAGGACGGGCGCGTGGCCGAACCGCCGCCCGACGTGATGCTCGCGCAGGGCGACGGAGCGCTCGAGGCGGTCGCCAGGCCGCTGGTCGAGCGACCGCCGCTCGCGCTGGCGCGCCACGGCGTGCTGTAACGACCGGAGGCCCGTGCGTCACCGCGTCTTATGAGGCGCGCTCGGAGTTCCTTCCTTCCGAGTCAGCTAGTAGCGTCGTGATCGTCTCTGTGTAGGTCATCCTCGGGGGAGGATCATTGATGTGCCCTGTCCAGGCCCGCTTCGGCGGGCATCGCGGTCGCGGCGTGCTCGCGACCGCAGTTGTCGTGTCCCTGTCTGTCCTGCTGGGGGTGCTGTTCGCCGGTGCGCCGCCGGCGCGCGCCGCCGTGCCCGATCCGCCGCCGTTGCAGGCTGCGGAGTCGGCCGACGCGGCGGTGGAGCGCGTCGGCGTCAACACGCAGTTCACCGACACCGAACCCGAGCACTGCGCGCTCGTCCCGGTGCTGCGCAGCGCGCTGCAGGACCTCGGCGTGCGCCACATCCGTGACAACGCGTCGTCGTGGGATCGGGGGAACACCACGTGCACGTGGGTCGAGCGCGGCCGGCTGCACACGTCCCGCACGGTCGACATCCTCACGGGGCTCGCCCCGAAGATGCGCACGCTGCTCATCATCAACGCGCTGAGCAAGATCTCACAGGCGCAGTTGCGCAGCGACGACCAGGTGCTCCAGCGTGTCAGCCGTCCGGGCCCGGACAACGACATCCTCGATCTCGCCGAGCTCATGGACAGCGCCGGCGCGCTCGAAGGGCTCGAGCACGCCAACGAGTTCGATCTCGGCCTCCTGCGGTCGTTCCGGATCGGCGGGGTGCTCATCCACCCGTGGGTCGCCGCGCTGCGGGCCAACGTCGTCGGGATCCGCAAGGCCCAGCAGCAGCGCCCGGCGCTGGCGGACCTGCCGCTCGTCGGCCCGTCGTTCGGCCGGGAGACGTCCTACGCGGGGTACGCGCTCGGGTTCCCGACGACCGACTACCAGGACTACGGCAACCTGCACTACTACGCCAACGGGTTCATGCCGGAGAAGTCCGACGACTACCGGTCGGGCCGCCTCGACGACGCGGTCGCCGCGGCGAAGGCCGCCTCGCCGGGGCAGCCGCTGTACGTGACCGAGGCCGGCTACCACACGGCGCCGGAGGCCCGCGGATACACCGGCGAGCTCACGGGCGTGTCGGAGATGACGGCCAGCGTCTACCTCCCGCGGATGTTCCTCGGGCTGCACAACGGCGGAGCGGACCGCGTCTACCTGTTCCAACTGCGGGACCGTCGCAACTTCGGCCCGGCCGACCAGGAGTCCCACTTCGGCCTCCTGCGCTGGGACGGAACGAAGCGGCCCGCGTACGGCGCGGTCACGCGCCTGCTGACCGCGCTGAGCGACCCGGGCCCGGCGTACACGCCGGCGCCGCTGCGCTACCGGTTGGTGGGCGGCACGGACGACGTGCAGTCACGGCTCTACGGCCGGCGTGACGGCAGCTACGTCATGGCGGTATGGCGTGCCGTCCCCGTGTGGGACCCGCTGACGCAGTCACCGCTCGCTGTCCGGCCGGCGCGCGTGGGGATCGAGCTCGATGCGCCCGAGGCGTTTGACGCCACGTACGCGCGGCTCCAGGACGGCGGGCCGACTGCGACCGCGCCGAAGTGGCGTGCCGCACGGCGCGCCGCCGGCCCGATCGAGGTCGATCTGGCCGGCGACGTGCACCTGGTGCGGCTTACGCCGAGACCGTGAGCTCCGCGGCGAGCTCGCCACGGAAGTCGGCGAGCTCGCCGGGGTCGATCGAGTAGGTGTGCTCGGCCTGCGGGTAGGCCTTCGTGCGGACGTCGTCCGCGTACTGGGCGACGCCGACGATCATCTCGTCAAGGAGGCTGGCGTAGCGCTTGACGAAGCGCGCGCCGGTCCCCTCGCGGATGCCGAGCAGGTCGTGGAACACGAGGACCTGGCCGTCGGTCGCGGCGCCCGCGCCGATGCCGATGACCGGGATCTCCATCCGCGGCATGAGCTCGTCGGCGACGGCCGACGGGATCGCCTCGAACACGACGGAGAAGCAGCCGGCGTCCTGCAGCGCCAGCGCGTCGCGCGCCACCTGCAGCGCGCGGCCCGCGGTGCGGCCCTGGGCGCGGTAGCCGCCCAGCGACGTGGCGGTCTGCGGCGTCAGGCCGACGTGGCCCATGACCGGGATGCCCGCGTTGATGATCGCCTGCGCGCGCTGGACGGACGTGCCGCCGCCCTCGAGCTTGACGGCGTCGCAGCCGGCCTCCTTGACGAACCGCTGCGCGGTGGCGACGGCCTGCTCGTCGGACGCCTCGTAGGAGCCGAACGGCAGGTCGCCGACGAGGAGCGGCGTCTTCAGCCCGCGGCGGACCGCGGCCGTGAGGATGATCAGCTCGTCGGTGCTGACGGGCACAGTGCTCGGGTAGCCGAGCACGACCATCGCGGCGCTGTCGCCGACGAGGACCATGTCGACGCCGGCCTGCTCGGCGGCGACCGCCGACGGGTAGTCGTAGGCGGTGACCATCACGATGGGCTCGCCGCTCTCCTTCTTGTCCATGAGCCGGGGCAGGCTCATGGGGAGGGCGTCGAGGGACGGGTGGCCGGTGGTGGTGGGTGCAGCGGACATGTCAATCAGTTCCGTGTTCTGCGTCTGGTTCGCGCCCTCTACGAGAGAAGGGTCGCGACCTCGGCGTCGACGTTGATGATGCGATTCGTGTGCGACTCGACATGGACCACGCGGGGCTCGTAGGTCTCGAGCTCCTCGCGGTCGTACTGGGCGTAGGAGATGACGATGATCGTGTCGCCGCGGTGGACCAGGCGGGCCGCCGCGCCGTTGACCTTCATCTCTCCCGAGCCTCGGGTTCCTTCGATGGTGTACGTCTCGAAGCGGGCGCCGTTGTCGACGTCCACGACGTGGACCAGCTCGTGCGGCAGGATGTCCGCCGCCTCCAGCAGGTCCGGGTCGACGGTGATCGATCCGACGTAATGCAGATCGCAGTCGCTCACCGTCGCGCGGTGGATCTTCGACTTCATCATCTGACGAAGCATCGGGTTCTCAGTGACTCCCGTTTCGGGTCAGTGGCAGGTTGTCGATGAGGCGAACGTCACCCACCCGGGCGGCGACGGCCACGAGGGCGTCCCCGTCCACGGCGGGCAGTGGGATGAAGGTGGTGGGGTCGACGAGCTCGACGTAGTCCGGCTCGATGCCGCGCGCCGCGAACTCCGCGCGGGCTGCGGCGAGCACGTCCTCGGCGCTGGCGCTCGTGCCGTTGGCGCTCGTCACGACGTCCTGCGCGGCGCGCAGCGCGCGGGAGAGCGCGAGGGCCTGCTCGCGGTCGGCCGCCGTGAGCCGGGCGTTGCGGCTGGAGAGCGCGAGACCGTCGGCGTCGCGGACCGTCTCGACGGCCTCGATCTTCGTGGGGATGTTGAGGTCGGCGACCATCTGCCGCACGACGGCGAGCTGCTGGGCGTCCTTCTGGCCGAAGTAGGCGACGTCTGCGCCGACGATGTTCAGCAGCTTCGTCACGACGGTCGCGACGCCGTCGAAGTGGCCGGGGCGCGACGCGCCCTCGAGCCGCTCGCTCGGCCCGCCGACGTGCACGGTCGTGGCGAACCCGGCGGGGTACATCTCCTCGGCGGACGGGGCGAAGAGGAGGCCGGCGCCCGCGTTCGCGGCGGCCTCGGCGTCGCTGGCCTCCACGCGCGGGTAGGCGGCGAGGTCGGCGGCGTCGTTGAACTGCGTGGGGTTGACGAAGATGGAGACGACGACCTCGTCGTGGTGGTCCCGCGCCGTGCGGATGAGGTGCAGGTGCCCTTCGTGCAGTGCGCCCATGGTCGGCACGAAGCCGATACTGCGCCCGTCGCGCCGCGCGCCCTTCAGGGCGGTGCGGACCTCGGCAACGGTGCGCAGGAGTCTCATGCGGCTTCCTGTTGCCGGTCGCCCTGCGCGAGCTCGCGCGTGGCGGTGGCCAGCGCGTCGAACAGGGGGAGGAGCTCCGGCGTGCGCTCGGCGACCGCGGCGCGCTGGCGGGCGACCGTGAGCTCGTCGCCGCGGGCGATCGGGCCGGTGAGCGCATCACCGCCGCGTTCGGCCCAGCTCTCCACCGTGGCGCGCACGAGGGGGACAAGCAGGTCGCGCGGCGCGCCGGTGGTGGCCACGAGGCGCTCGGCGGCGTCCTCGATCGTGACCAGGAAGTTCGACGCGATCGACGCGGCGGCGTGGTAGGCGGCGCGGTCCTCGTCGCGGATCTCGACCGGGCGCATCGCGAGCAGTTCGGCCAGCTCGCGGGCGATCGGGTCGCCGGCGACGGCGCACGGGGCGCCGGTGAAGATCGTGGCCGGGGCGCCCGCCGGGACCGTCATGAGCGGGTGCAGGGAGAACGCGCGGTGCTCGGCCAGCGGCGCCAGGGTCGTCGCGCCGCTGACGTGACCCACGAGCGGGCCGCGCGGCACACAGGACGCGGCGGCGGCGATCTCGCCGTCCGGGACGCAGAGGAGCACGGCGTCGGCTGTGGCGGCGTCGGCCCCGCGGCCGAGCGGGCCGTCGGCGTGCAGGCCCGCGGCTCGCATCGCGGCGGCGAGGGTGGTGCCAAGGCGGCCGGCGCCGATGAGCGCCCAGCGACAGGTGGCGGCTGAGGTGGTCATTGTCGGTCCAGTTCCCCGCAGGGATACCGGTCGCGATCCGAGGTTGGTGTGCGTGCTCCGGGTGGGTGGTCCGTCCCCGAAGGTGACGGCCGTGTCATGGACTGTACCCGTTCGGGCCCCGGTCTACCATCCCCAGATCTTGACCCCGAGCCCCCCGACATCCGCCGAGCGCCGCGAGGAGCTGAAGGCCTGTTTCACGGATGCGCGCGGCTGCGTGCGCTGCCCGCAGCTGGCGTCGACGCGGACGCAGGTCGTGTTCGGCGCCGGCAACGCCGACGCGGACCTCATGTTCGTCGGGGAGGCCCCGGGCGCCAAGGAGGACGAGCAGGGTGTGCCGTTCGTCGGCGCGGCCGGCAAGCTGCTGAGCCAGCTGCTCGGCGAGGTGGGGCTGTCTCGCGAGGACGTGTTCGTCGCGAACGTCTTGAAGTGCCGGCCCCCGGGGAACCGCGACCCCGCGCCGGTCGAGATCGAGAACTGCCAGGAGTACCTGTGGCGGCAGATCGAGCTCATCGAGCCGCGGGTGATCTGCACCCTCGGGAACTTCTCCACGAAGCTCCTGCGCGGCGATCCGACGGGCATCTCGCGCATCCACGGCCAGCCGGAGATCCGGGTGCTCGGGCGCCGTGCGGTCCGGCTGTTCCCGATCTATCACCCGGCCGCGGCCCTGTACACGCGGTCGATGCTCGGCACGCTGCAGGAGGACTTCGCCAAGCTCCCGGCGCTGCTGGAGCTGCCGCCGCCGGATCAGCCCGAGCCTGTCGAGCCTCCGGTGCCCGAGCCCGAGCCCGAGCCCGCGCCCGCGCCTGAGCCGGTGGCCGAGCTCAAGCCCGAATCCCCGCCGGATGCTCCGCAGCTCGGCCTCTTCTAGGCCGCGCCCGCGGCTGGCGGAACTCCCACTCGTCGCGCGGAAGCGGGTGGCACGGCTGCGCCATCCCGCCCATCTCCTCGACCTCTGGCGTCGCCGCGAGGCCGTCGCGTTCGTCCGCGAATGGCTCGGTGGTCTGGAGGGGGTGGAAGTCGGCGGGTCGTCGAACAACGACTTCGGTCTGCGAGTCGTCAACGTCGACCGCTACCCGACGGACGACACGGTCTACAAGCAGCACGAGCGCGACCTCGAGGGCTGGGTGCGCCAGGTCGACGTCGTCGCGACGGGGGACCGGCTGCCGTTCGCCGACGACAGCCACGACTTCGTCTTCGCCTCGCACGTGCTCGAGCACATCCCGGACCCGATCGCGGCCCTGGAGGACTGGCTGCGCGTCGCGCGGCGGTGGGTCGTCGTGATCCTGCCGCACCGCGACCGGACGTTCGATCGGGATCGTGACCTCACGCCCGTCGGCGAGCTGTTGCACCGCCACCGGACCGGGTTCACGTCGGAGGAGGACCGGCACTGGTCGGTGTGGACGTGCGAGTCGTTCCTGGAGCTGTGCACCGAGCTCGGGCTCACGGTGGCGGCATCGCGAGACCCGGACCGGCCGGCAGGGAACGGGTTCATCGTGGTCCTCGACGCCGGCGCGGGGGTGTGAGCATTGCGCGTCCTCACACGACGGGCGATGCTCACACCCCCCGGCTGGTACGCAGCGCCGCGAGCTGCGCGCGCTCGCGCGCGGCATCGCGGCCGAGCAGCCGGCGGGCCGCGGCGCGGGTGGTGAACGTCAGCGCCTGCGCGGCGTCGTCGCGTGCGAGCGCGCGCGGCCCGAGGGCCGCGCCGATCACCCGCCGCCGCTGGCGCGCGATCTCCTCGTAGGGCTCCCCCGCCGTACGCGGCGCCCGTGCTCGTGCCGCCGCGGTGGATGACGGCGACCTCAGGATGCAGCTCGGTGGGGATCCCGGCCGCCGCCGCGCGCAGGCAGAGGTCGAGGTCCTCGGAGAAGAGGAAGTGCGCGGGGTCGAACGGGCCGAGGCGCCGCAGCAGCGACGTGCGCGCCACGAGGCAGGCCGCGATCGCCCAGCCGACGACGCGCGGGGTCTCGGCGCGCCACGGGTCGAACCGCTCGCGCAGCGGCCGCGGCAGCAGGCGGGGATGGACGACCGCGGGCACGAACGCGTCTCGGCCTCCTGGCACCGGGTGCGCGCTGCGCTGCACCGACCCGTCCGCGTTCAGCAGCCGCGGGGCGAGGAGCGCGTCGCGGCCGGAAGCGAGCGCGGCGAGCCGCGCGAGCGCGTCGTCGCGCAGCTCACAATCAGGGTTCAGCAGGACGGTCACAGGCGCGGACACCCGGGCCAGGCCCGCGTTGTTCGCGGCGCCGAACCCTGGGTTGTCATGGAGCCGGACCACCTCGGCGCCCCAGCGCTCGGCCCGCGCGGCGCCGTCGTCGCGTGAGCCCGTGTCCACGCAGATCACCTGCGGGCGGGCAGGCAGGCACCGGTCGACGGAGGCCAGCAGCCGCGCCACATCCTCGGCCGACTCGTGCAGCACGACGACGATCGCGAACGTCACGTCGCCACCGCCCGCGAAGATGGCGGCCCGTGCCGCCACCCGTGCTCATCGACGCCCGTGCTGCCGCTCGCCCTGAACTGGGCGGCGTGGAGCGCTGGGCCCGTGAGGTGAGCACCCGGCTGCCCGCGCTGCACCCCGGCCGCTACGCCGTGGCGCGGCCCCCCGGAAGCGCTGTCGCACCGCACCGGCCACGCGTGGGAGCAGGTCCTTCTGCCCGCCCAGGCGCGCCGGGCGCACGCCAAGCTCATCCTGTGCCCGGCCAACCTCGCGCCCGTCGCCTCGCGTCGCACGATCGTCGTCATCCACGACGCGGCGGCGCTGCGCGAGCCCGGCTGGTACTCCCGCGCCTACGTCGCGTGGCAGCGGGCGATCCTGCCCCTCATCGCGCGGCGAGCTCGGCACGTCGTGACCGTATCCGAGTACTCGGCGGGGGAGCTCGTCGAACTCCTCGGTGTGCCGCGTGCGCGGATCACCGTCATCCCGGGCGGGGTGGACGACCGCTTCACGCCGCAGGCAGGCGCAGCGGCCGCCCGCGCTGCACTGGGGCTCGACACGCCGTACGTCCTCACCGTGGCCAGCCGCACCGCGCGCAAGAACCTCGGGGTCCTGGAGACGACCGCCCGCGTGCTGGCCGAGCACGGGGTCGCCCTCGTCGCGGCCGGGGGCGATCGGCCCCAGTTCTCCGGTGGCGGTCCGGGCGGCGGGGTTCGCGCGCTCGGGCACGTCGACGACGCGCTGCTGCCGGGGCTCTACGCCGGGGCGGAGGCGTTCGTCCTGCCGTCGCTGCACGAAGGGTTCGGGCTGACGTGCGTGGAGGCGATGGCGGCCGGCACGCCCGTCGTCGCGGCCGACCGCGCGGCGCTGCCGCAGACGATCGGCGACGCGGGGCTGCTCGTCGACCCGACCGATCCGGACGCGGTCGCCGACGCCGTCCTGCGCGCGCGCGGCGATGAGCGACTGCGCGCCGCAGGCCTCCGGCGCGCGGCCGGCTTCACCTGGGACCGCACGATGGACGAGCTCGACGGGCTCGTCACCCGGCTCCTCGATCAGCGGCCCTGAACCCGCCGCGCGATCGCGCAGTACGCGCCGTACGCCGGCTTGTTGACCGGCGCGTCCGTGCCGAGCGGACCGAGGCGGCGCAGGCCCGACCAGCTGAACGAGTTCGGCGAGTCCCGGTCGGGGGAGAGCCACGTGTACCACATGACCGTCTGCAGCCCGAGCGTCCTGCGCACCTTCAGCAGGGCCTGGTACGCGGCGCGCAGACGGGTCGCCTGGCCGGCCGCGGTGGTCTCGAAGCCGACGGTGTTCTTCGTCTTGCCCTTCGCCGACGGCCACGTCAGCTCGCTGACGATGATCGGGATCTTCCCGTCGCCGTTGCGGCGCATGACCTCGCGGTTCAGGCGCAGGATCTTCAGCACATTCGCCAGCCGCCCGCTGAACGGGTGCACGGCCGCGCGGTCGAAGTGCCCGCGCACGCCGGCGCGGTACGCGGCAGCCATGGCCCGCCACGAGTCGTTGGCGAACCCGGACATCACGACCTCCGCGCCCGGGTCGGCGGTGTTGATCGCGCGGTTGGCCGCGCGCAGCAGCCGGGCGTAGCGCTTGCCGAACGGCGTGGGGGACGACCAGTAGCGGTCGATGTTCGGCTCGTTCCAGACCTGCCAGGACCGGACCGGGCGCGCCTGGAGGTCCGGGCGTTCGGCCCACAGGGACCCCTGCGGCCCGTAGCGGCCGATGAGCGTCCGCAGGAACCGCGCGTACGCCGCGTCGCCGCGTGGGGGCGATGCCTGGTTCTTCGGATCCTCGCGGTCCCAGGCCGGAGCGCGCAGGACCACGGGCATGACGCGCAGCCCGGCGCCGGCCGCAGCCGCGACCACGCGGTCGGTTACGGCGAACGCCGTCGGGATGCCCTCGACCTCGCGGAAGCTCGCGCGCCGGTCCTCCGGCACGTCGGCCGTGGTCGCGAACGGCTGCAGGTCCTCCCAGTAGATGACGATGCGCAGCGACTCGACCCCGCAGGAGCGCATCAGGCCGACCTCGCGGTTGAGGTCCACGCCCTCCTCGATGAGGGGGCCGTCGGCCATCGTGCCCATGAAACCCTCCGGCGCCAGGCGGGGCGCGGCCGGCGCTGCGGCCGGCGCGATCAGCACGCCGAGGGCGAGCAGGAGCGGGAGGACGAGGCGTGGCACGGGGACGGTCACAGTAGAAGAGGACCCGGCGGGGGCCCGCGAGTTGCGAAACCTCGTCAAGCCGCCCGCCCCGCGACATAGACTCGCGCCTCCATGGAGGGGGACCGTCCCACCGCATCCGAGCCCACGGCACCCCGTGTGGCGCTCATCCACGACTTCCTGCTCGACGTCCGCGGCGCCGAGCGCGTGTTCGCGGTCATGTGCGACCTCTTCCCCGAGGCCGACGTCTTCACGGCGGTGTACGACCCGGTCGGCACCGAGGGACGGTTCAGCCATCGCGACATCCGCACCTCGTTCCTGCAGCGGCTGCGGCCCACGGCGCGGACGTTCCGCGCGCTGCTGCCCCTCTACCCGTACGCGATGGAGTCCATGGACCTGCGCGGGTACGACATCGTGCTCAGCTCCTCCAGCGCGTGGGCGCACGGCGTGCTGGTCGACGAGGACGCGATCCACGTCTGTTACTGCCACAACCCGTTCCGCTACGCGTGGAACGCGCGCGACGAGACGCTGCGGGCGCGCAACCCCGTGCAGGCGCTCGCGCTGCGGATCGTCTTCCAGCGCTGGCGCCAGTGGGACTGGATCGCCGCGCAGCGCGTCGACCGGTACATCGCGAACTCCGAGACGACCAGCCGGCGCATCTCGCGGTACTTCTCCCGCGACTCGTCGGTGCTGCATCCCCCGGTGGAGTGCTCGCGCTTCGACCCCACGACGCCCGCCGGCGACCAGTACGTCGTCCTGTCCGAGCTCATGCGCCACAAGCGGATCGACGTCGCCGTGCGGGCCTTCACCCAGCTCGGGCTGCCCCTCACGGTCATCGGCAAGGGCCCGGACCTCAAGCGCCTGCGCAAGCTGGCCGGCCCCACCATCACGTTCGTCGGCCGGGTCAGTGACGCCGAGGTCGCGCGGATCCTGCAGCGGTCCCGGGCGCTCGTCGTCACCGCGACGGAGGAGTTCGGCATCGCCGCCGTCGAGGCGCAGGCCGCCGGGCGGCCGGTCATCGCCCTGCGCGACGGCGGGCTGCGCGAGACCGTGATCGAGGGGGAGACGGGCGCGTTCTACGAGACGTCCGACCCGGCCGAGCTCGCCCGGGTGATCCGCGAGTTCGACACGACGGCGATCGACCCGGCGGCGTGCCGGGAGAGCGCCATGCGGTTCGATCGCACGCGCTTCGAGGCGGGGCTGCGGCGTGAGGTCGCACTCGCGCAGGAGGAGCCCGCGGCGCGCGCGGCCCGGTCCGAGCGCCTGCGCGCCCCCCGGCGGGTCATCCCCCGAGGGCGCTCACGGGCGTAGCCGCTCGTAGATGACGAACGGCCCGTAGCGCCGGACGGGCGCGTAGGCGCGCGCCAATTCGTCGTCGAGGATCCGCACGCCGGTGGACTCGCCCGCGCGGTTGGGCTCGGGCGCGGCGGTGACCGGGTCGGTGTACCGGACGACGTACCGGACGTTCGCGCGCCGCAGGTCCTCGACGATCTCGCGCTGGACCGGTGCGCTCGTCACGACGCCGGGTGCCTGGATGTCGTAGGCCGTCGGGTTCGGGCGGTCGGCCAGGACGTAGAGCAGCGGGTGGCCTGCGGTGACGAGGTCGGATCGCCTCGTCGCCACGTAGATCGGTTCGCCGGGACGGGTGCGGGACCGCAGGAACCGGAGCGTGTCGTTGAGCCCGTCGTCGTGGGCGCGGCCGGCGCGCACGCCGTCGGCGACGGGCGAGGCGATCGCCGTCGTGGGTGCGGTCAGCGCGCGCACACGGCGGTCGGCGCCCACGATCGCGACGTACGCGAGCGCGAGCGCGCAGGTCGCCGCGATCGGCACCGCCGCCCGCGCCCGGAGAAGGTCGGCGCGGCGGGAGATCGCCCACGCCCCGAGGATCGCGACCATCACGGCGAGCGGCGCGGTGTGGAACTCGTCCGTGCGGGCCAGGAGGTACTGCAGCATCACGATCGCGAAGACCGCCGTCGCGATCTCGACGGCGTCCAGGCGCCGCCAGCGCAGCGCGAGTGCGACGAGCGACGCCGCGAGCCCGATGACGAGCACGAGCGGCACGTAGAAGAGCAGGAGGTTCTCGAGCGTGTCGCTGACGAATCCGCCCGGCGAGTCGACGTTCAGCGGGCCGTCGTAGGTGAGCGGGAAGGGCAGCCGCTGGTAGTCGGCGAACTCGAAGAGCGGGTAGTGGATGAGCAGATCCCACGACGGCCGCAGTCCTGCGGCGATGACGACCGGGGCGTACAGGACCACGCCGGCGCCCACCGCCGCGACGACGAACCGGATGAGCTCCCGGCCGCGCGGGCGCGCGCCGTCTCCGCCGGGCGCGAGCGCGAGCCCAAGCACGACGGCGAGACCGAGCCCGGCGCCGAACTCCAGCCGCCACGCCGCGGCGGCACCGCACAGTGCCCCTGCCCAGACGGGATGCCGCGTCACGAGCAGCAGCGCGCCCAGGCACAGCACGAGCGTGGGTGGGAAGGGGTGCGGCCCGCTCGGCGTCGCCATCGCCAGGATCGCGACCGCCCAGGCGCCGAGCGCGAGCCGCGGCGACGCGGCCCGGAGCGCAAGGAGGTACGCCAGGACGCCGACCCCGGCGTCGCACAGGACGCGCAGCACGCGCCAGGGGACGAGCGACGGGCCGAAGACCTCCTGCAGCCCGGCGAGCAGATACGCCTGGCCGGGCGGGTAGAACCACCAGAAGTCGCGGTACGGCACCTGCCCGTCGGCGATCCTCCGTGCGGCCTGCAGCATCAGCCCCTCGTCGTTGGGCTGGATGCCGTGTCGGACACCGACGCCGGAGATCACGACGCCGGCGGCGAAGAGGAGAGCAAGCCGCAGGCCGGTCGTCCGGGACACGGCCGGGTACCGTACCCACCGCATGGGTCCGATTGATGCGCTCCACCTCGACGGCGCCGACCTCGACGGGCTGCGGGCCGAGGTCCAGGCGGCGGTCGGACGGTACGCGGACGGCGCGCGCACCGCGCCCGCGTTCCGCCCCGGGATCGACCCGGTGCCCGTCGCGGGGCGCGTGCTCGACGCCGCCGACCTGCGCGCCCTGGTCGACGCGTCGCTCGACGGCTGGCTCACCGAAGGGCGGTTCGCCGAGGCGTTCGTCACCGGGCTGCGGGCCGCGACCGGGCGGGCCGCCGCGCTGCTCGTCGGCTCGGGCTCGCAGGCCAACCTCCTGGCGATCAGCGGGCTGCGCTCGCCGCTGCTCGACGCGCCGCTGCAGGCAGGCGACGAGGTCATCACGCCCGCGGTCGGCTTCGCCACCACTGTGACGCCGCTCTACCAGACGGGCCTGCGCCCGGTGTACGTCGACGTGGAGCTGGACACGCTGAACCCGACCACCGACGCGGTCGAAGCCGCGATCGGGCCGCGCACGCGGGCGATCGTCGCCGCGCACTGCCTCGGCAACCCGTTCGACGCGCCCGCGTGGGCGGCGCTCGCCGCCGCGCACGATCTCGTGCTCATCGAGGATTGCTGCGACGCGCTGGGCTCCGAGATCGCCGGCGCTCCGGTCGGCACCTTCGGAGTCGCCTCGACGTACTCGTTCTACCCCGCCCACCACATGACGACGGGGGAGGGCGGCGCCGTCGGCGCGGACGACCCGACGTGGGTTCGTGCGCTGGAGTCGCTGCGCAACTGGGGCCGCGACTGCTGGTGCCCACCCGGCGTCAACGACCTGTGCGGCCGGCGGTTCGAGGGGCGCTACGGCGAGCTGCCCGAGGGCTACGACCACAAGTACGTCTTCAGTCAGCTCGGCTTCAACTTCAAGATGACCGACCTGCAGGCGGCGCTCGGCACGACCCAGCTCGAGAAGCTCCCGGCCTTCGGCGCCGCCCGCCGGGCGAACTTCGCGAGGCTCGACGCGGCGCTGCGGCCGCTGGAGGACCGGCTGGTCCTCCCGCGCGTGCTCTCGGGCGCCGACCCGTCCTGGTTCGGCTATCCGCTGACGTTGCGCGACGGCGGGGCGGCCGAGCGCCGCGACCTCCAGCGGTTCCTGCTCGAGCGCAAGATCGACTCGCGCCTCGTCCTGGCGGGCAACATGACGCGCCAGCCCGCGCTGCTCGGCGCCGACCACCGGATCGCTGGTCCGCTCCCGAACGCCGACCGCATCACGGAGGCGTCGGTGTGGGTGGGCGTCGCGCCGGGGCTCACCGACCCGATGCTCGACTGGATCGCCGAGTCGATCGGGGCGTGGCTGGGTTAGCCTCGACATATGGGTCGATGGGCGGCAGGCGCGGTGATGGTGGTGTTCGGCGCCGTGCTCGCGCTGGCTCCCGCGGCAGTCGCGCCCGCGGCGCCACAGCCGCTCGCGGACGTCCAGAGCTTCGCCCTCGCGCTCGGAAACGGCACGTTGCGCGGGGACATGGCGACGCGCTACGCCGCCTACGACCTCATCGTCGTCGACGGGGAGGAAGCGACGGCTGAGCAGGTCGCGCAGCTGCGCGCCGGCGGGTCGAAGGTCCTCGCCTACCTCTCGATCGGCAGCATCGAGCGCTGGCGCCCCTGGGCGCCGAAGGCGATCCCGTACCGGATGGAACCGGTCGCGGGATGGACCGGCGAGCGGTACGCCGACACGTCGAAGGCGGGGTTCCGTGACCTCATCGTCAAGGAGGTCGCACCGGCCATCCTGGGCAAGGGCTTCGACGGGCTGTTCCTCGACAACGTCGACATGATCGAGACGCATCGGCGCCAGCGCGCCGGGATGTTCTCGCTCGTGCGGCGGCTGTCCGCGCTCACCCACGCGCAGCCGGGCCGGGCGGTCATGGCGCAGAACGGGGCCGGTGCCATCACGCCGATCGTCGGCCAGCTGGACGCGTGGAACCGTGAGGACGTCACCGCGACCTGGGACGGGATGGGCTACCGCAGCGTGCCGGCGGGCGCGTCCCGCGAGGCCCAGGCCGAGCTGCGGATCATGCGCCGCCGCGGCCTGCTCGTCACCGCGACGGACTACACCGGCGCGGACGGCACCGCGGTCGCCAGGCGCGCGGTCGCGCGTGCGTGCGCCGCGGGTGCGCTGCCGTTCGTTTCGGACATCGGTCTCACGCGCATTCCGGCCCAGCCGCTGCGCTGCGGCTGACCACGCCGGCCGCGACGCGAAGCCCGCGACGGCCACGGTCCGGGCCGCGAAGAAGAAGCGCTGACGGCTACTGGTCGGGTGCGCCTGCGGCGGCCGCCATCTCGGGGCGGAACCGCAGCTCGTACACCGTCGCGCAGCCGTAGCGCCGGATGTCCTGCAGCAGCGGCCCGAGCGTCGCGCTGAGGTCGGCGAGCCCCGGGCGGCAGTCGACGAACACGTACCGCGCGTTGGTCGACGTCACGAAGTCGCGGGCCTCCTGCCCGGTGAGCCGGCCTTCGATCAGCGCGTTGGCCGGCCGCTGGCGCTCCTCCCAGTCCGGGGACCAGGACAGCGCGCCGACGTACGTCTCGCGCCCCGTGTACGCGGGCAGCATGTAGCCCGCGTACGAGGCGCCGAGCACGCCACCCGGGCGCGGGTCGGAGGCCAGCGCATCCATGGCGGCCTGCTCGCCGGGGAACATCCAGTACGGGTCGCCCGCGGACTGCACGCTGTTGCGCGCGACGTCGAGCTTGTGCGCGATCCCGGGCAGCGTCATCACGATGAGGATCGCGACGACGATCGCCGGCTTCGGCGCCCGCCAGACCGTCAGCGTCCCCTGCACCGCCAGGACCGCGAGCGGGATCGCCAGGCCCTGGAACGCGTGGTAGGGGAACGTGCCGAGCGGCAGCAGGAAGACCGCGAGGATCGCGAACGGCCACACGCGCACGGCTTGGTCCTGCCAGGTCGGCGCGGGGAGTCGCAGCGCGAGCACGGCGGGCGCGGCGAGCGGCAGGACGGTGAGGACCATCGCCCACCACGGCCAGCGCCACGCCTCCATCGCGCCGCGCGCGTTCGCCTCACCGGCCAGCTCCCACGCCGGGTCGAGCTTGGACAGGGCGAAGTAGTAGAAGGCCGGCAGCGCGATCGCGGCGAAGATCACGAGCAGCCCGGCTCGTGGCCGTTCGCCGTGGCGCCGCCAGCGCCACGCCTCGACCGCGACGAGGATGAGCCCCAGCTCGGCGCCCTGCCAGGGCTGCAGCCAGCAGACGAACAGCGCACCGACCACGGTGAGCCACGGCACCGCGCGGGTCGTGTCCTCGCGCCAGCGCTCCACGCCCAGGAGGACGAGGGGAAGGAGCCCGACCGCGATCGCCGTCGGCAGGTACCCCCACAGCCACCCGCCGGAGAACATCTCGCCGCTGATGAAGTCGAACGAGTACTGGCGCGGCTGGCCGCCCCAGTTCGACCACGCGACGATCCAGCTCGCGGGCATGACCCCGAACAGCGCGAGGACGATGACGGTGTGGCGCGCGCCGGCGGATTCGCCGAAGAACCGCCGCGCGTAGCGCTGGACGCCGAAGAACAGCGTCCCGACCGCGACGGGCTTCCAGACGACCAGGTACGCGATGGGCAGCGACACTCCGAGCGCGACGAGTGCGCCGGAGACCGCGAAGAGCGGGTGGAAGAACGTGCGGTCGCCGGGTGCGAGGTCGAACAGGTTGCCGATCAGGACGTGGTTGGACGCCTCGCGGATCCACGTCAGGTACTGCAGCTGGTCGGCCGCGAGCAGCCCGTCCGCGCCGGTGATCGTGCGGTCGGTCTTCGTCAGCAGCGGCAGCAGGACCGCCACGGAGAGCAGCGCGAGCGCGGCGAACAGCAGCCACTCGACGCGGTCGAGGCCCGCCCGGCGCCTCACTGGCCCCTCCCCATGAGGCGGGCGGCGTTGCGCCCGACCCGTCGCACGGCCGTGGCGGCCCCCTCGTCGCGCACGGTCCGGGCGAGCGTCCCCGGGTACTGCGCCAGCGTCGCACGCGCGACCGCGCCGAGGTCACGGTGGCGCGCCGGCCGCGGCGGCGTCTCGGTCACGAAGGCAAGCAGCGGGGCGGCGCACCGCTCCCAGGTCATCTCGGCCTGGAGCTGCGCGGCGCGGGCGCGCGCCGCGTCACGTCCGGGGCCGGGGTCGACGACCCGCGCAATCGCGTCGGCGAACGCCCCGTCATCGCTCACCGGGACGCCGCCCTCGCCGGCCAGGTCGATGAGCGTGTCGCCGGCGGTCCCGACGACGGGCAGCCCGGCCCACAGGTAGTCGAGGACCCGGGTGCGGAACGCGAAGCGGGTTTCGGCGTGGTCGCGGTGCGCGGTCACGCCGACGTCGGCCTCGAGCAGCCAGCCGCCGCGCTCGTCGTAGGGCACCCAGCCGTCGTGCACGTGCACGCAGCGCCCGAGCAGCCCGCGCTCGGCGGCGAACGCCACGGCCTCGTCGTGGGCGAGCATGCGCTCCTCGTCGCGCACGGCGGGGCGTTTGCCACCCAGGATCACGAGGTGGATGTCGTCGCGTGTCTCACGCAGGCGCTCGACGGCGCGGATGGGCGTGAGCGCGTCGAGCCAGTCCCAGATGCCGCCGCCCCACAGCAGGATCCGGTCGTCTGCCCCGATCCCCGGCATGACGCCCTTCATCACCGGCGCGGGCGCAGGCGCCGGCGGCTCGGAGGCCATGCCGAACGGCACGACGGCGACGAGCCCGCGCAGCGACGGGTCGGCGTCGTAGTCGCGGAGATCGAGCAGCTCCCGTCCGGCCATCGCTCCGAGCCACAGGTCGCGCTGGCGGTCGCTCGCGCAGAGGACGAGATCGGCGACGGCGAGGGCGGCGACGGTCTGGCGCGTCGCGAGCCGCTGGATCATCCGGCGGGCGCGCGGGCCGCGCTCCCGGCCTGCCTCGAGCGCTTCCAGCAGGATCGGGGTGTAGAGGTCGCAGACGATGCGGACGTCCTCTCGCGCCAGGGCGAGCAGCAGCTGCGGCGGGGCGTGCTGGACGACCACGACATCGTGCGCGCGGGCCAGCGCAAGGGCGCGACGGTGCTCGGTCGGCTCGATGATCTCCAGCCGGACGCCCTCGACGGGCTCGCTGCCAGCCGGCCCCGCGATGGTGACGTGCGCGACCGCGGACAGCGCGCGGGCGAGTTCCAGGGCACGAATCGCCGGCCCGGCCATGCGGGCTGCGAGCGGCTCACTGGCCACGACGAGCACCCGGGGGCGCGGAGAACTGCCGGTCGGAGCCAAAGCGCGGGCCAGCATATGTGAGAGCCCGGCGCTCACGGCGTCGACCTCTCCGCGACTGGAGCACGACTCTAGAGTCGTGCTCCAGGAAGAGATGGGCCGTGTCGGGCCGGACGTGGCGCCTGGACATTCGATTGACCGTGCGTGACGTGTCCATCGATACGAACTACCTTCCGGTGTGTGAAGTCGCTCCTGACGCTCGCCGCGATCTTCGGCGCTTCCTTCGGAGGGATCTGGTACCTCGACCAGCAGGGGCGTCTCCCCGAGGCCTACACCGGCCCCGCATCCGCGAAGGCGGAGGAGCCGCCGCCTCCGCGCTGGTACAGCGTCGGCGAGCCGTTCGCGTTGACCGTGCGCGGCGACGGCAGCGTCCGGATGACCGTCGCGCTGCAACTCCCGAAGAAGCTGCCGGTGTTCGTCGAGGGCGAGGACGGTCGTGAGCGGCTGGCCCAGGAACCGGTGATCCGGGAGATCGTCACCGAGACCGTGATGGCTCGTTCGGCGCGGTCATTGCGCACGAGCTCGGGCCGCCGCAGGCTCGAGCGGCTGCTGCGGCGTCGGATCCGCGCCCACACCGACGTGCGGGTGCGGCGCGTCGTCATCCCGGACGTCACCGTCCGGTGAGCAGCACCTTCGTGCCGCCGGTCGCCCACAGCGCGGCGGGGTAGGTCGCGGCGGCGATCGTGAGCAGGACCGCGAGCGGTGCGTCGTCGCACACCCACAGCACACCGGTCATCACGGCCGCGGCGGCCCCCGCGCGCAGGACCATCCACGGCGCGGGCAGCACCCCGAGGTGGCGCTTCACCAGCCAGAGCCCGCCCGCGAGGATGACGAGCTCGCTGACGACCGCGGTCGCCGCCGCCGCGTCGATGCCGTACGCGGGCACGAGCGCGATGTTGAGCGCCAGGTTGCAGGCCAGCGCGGTGACGTTGAGCCACAGCGTGTCGCGCTGGCGATCGCGGGCGATGAGCGCGTAGCCGAACAGGCCGTTGACGAACGCCAGGCCGCCGGCGAACAGGAGGATGCTCAGCGGGTCGGCGGCACCCGCGAACGCGTCGCCCGCCACGGTCGTGACCACCGGGCCGGCCAGGACGAGACCGCCGAGCGCCAGCGGGAGCGCCACCGTCACGAGCACGTCGAAGCCGCGTTGGAGCGTGTCGCGCACCCGCGCGTCGTTGGCCGCGACCTGGGCGGCGATGACCGGGAACAGCGACACGAGCAGCGCGCCCGGCAGCGTGGCGGTGAGCTCGATGACACGGAACGCCAGGCCGTACCAGCCGACCTCCTCGAGCGGGCGGGACAGCGAGATGATGAGCTGATCGACGCGGAAGTACAGCTCGTTGATGCCGAGCGCCAGCCCGAGCGGCAGACTCGCGAGCAGCAGCGTGCGCCACACCGCGAGGTTCACCCGTGGGCGCACCGCGAAGGCGCGTCGGGCGACCGCCAGGGTCAGCAGGAGCGTCACCGCGGCGCCGACGGACGCCGTGAGGAGGATCGCGGTGAAGCCGAGGTCGAGCCAGGCGGCCGCGCCCGCCGCCGCCAGCGTCGCGGCGCGCCCGGCGACCTCCGCGCCGCTCGCCCCGGCCATCTGCAGCCGCGCCTGCAGGCCTGCGAGCAGGGCGCCGTTGATGAGCCCCATGCCGAACGGCAGCGCCGCCAGCGCGATCGCGGTCCGCACCTGCGGCTCGTACGGGAGCACGAACGCGATGCCCACCGCGAGGAGCGACACGGCCAGCCACAGCACGCCGCGCAGCGTGATGCCGTTGCCGACCAGCTCCTCGGCCCGGTCGGGTTCCCGGCTGATGTCCCGGACGAGGATGGAGAACAGGCCGAGGTCCGCGACGGCGCCGAACAGCGCGAGGAAGCTGAAGCCCAGCGCGTAGGCGCCGTAGTCCTCGGTCCCGAGATACCGCGTGAGGATCGCGACCGACGCGACCCCCATGAGCGCGACGGCGATCTTCGCCGCGCTCTGCCACCCGGCGCTCGCTGCGACCCGCCGGGCGGTCCTGTCGGTCACCGGTCGAGCACGGGCTCCGGGTCGGCGTCCAGATGCGTCGCCGGGGCACCGAGCGGCGCCCAGCGGCGGCCGTACTCGGACAGGCGGAACCGTGCGAGCACGTACAGCGTGCGCAGGCCGTACTCGACGCTGTCGGGGAACGACACGCTGGAGGCCTCGAGGAAGTACCGCGTCGGGATGGCCACTTCCTCGACCCGCGCCCCGCGGGCGACCGCCTGGGCGAAGATCTCCTGATCGAAGACGAACTCGTCGCTGTTGCGCAGGAACGCGATCGAGCGCAGGAAGTCCACGCTGAACGCCCGGTAGCCCGTGTGGTACTCGGAGTACGACCGGCGGAACGCCGCGTTCTCCAACCCGGTGAGGACGCGGTTGCCGACCCACTTCCAGCGCGGCATGCCGCCCTGGATCGCCCGGTCTTCCAGCAGGCGCGAGCCGATCACGACGTCGGCGCGGCCCTCGAGGATCGGGGCGACGATCTGCGGCACCAGTGCCGGGTCGTACTGGTTGTCGGCGTGGACCATGACGACGGCGTCGTAGCCGTCGCGGGCCGCCTGCACGTAACAGGACTTCTGGTTGGCGCCGTACCCGCGGTTGACCGGGTGGCGCAGCACGTCGAACCCGTGCTCGAGCGCGACCTCGGTCGTGGCGTCCTTCGAGCAGTCGTCGACGAGCAGCACGCCGTCGGTCGCGTCGGCCGGCAGTTCCTCGGCGACCTGCGGGATCGTCTTCGCCGCGTTGTACGCCGGGAGGACCACGAGGACCTGCTGGTCGCCGCCGCGGGGACGCGCGAGCGGGCGCTCGGTGCGGAGCACCTCGACCCGGTGCGCGAGCATCACGCGCTCGTCGCCCAGCGACAGCGAGATCATCGCGTCGGCCCGGCGGCTGCGCGCGGCGCGCTCGACGGCGGCCGCGACGGCCCCGCTGCGCTCGGCGAACCCCGCCATCCAGTAGCGCAGCGTGAAGTCGCGCACGAGGGGGATGTCCGTGGAGACCACGAGCCCGCGGGCGGACAGCAGCTCGCGCAGCGTGCGGCGGGGCAGGAGGTACGTGTGCGCGGGGATGAAGCCCCACCACCGGCTGCGGGCCAGGCGCGCGGTCTTCGACGCGGGGTCCGGGGTGACGACGCACAGGACGCCGCCGGGAGCCAGCAGCGCCGAGAGCTCGGCGAGGATCGCCTTCGGGTCGTCGAGATGCTCGATCACGTCGGCGAGGACGATCACGTCGAACGGCTCGCACCCCTCGGCGGCGAGCTGGTCGACGGTCTGCTCGCGCACGTCCAGGCCGAGCACCTCGCGGCCGTGCCGCGCGGCGCCCGCCGACAGCTCGAGGCCCGTCGTGGCGTACCCGCGGCGCGCCGCCTCGTCGAGGAGCAGTCCGTGGCCGCAGCCCACGTCCAGGAACCGGACGTCCGAGCGCGCCGGCTGATGCTCGGCGATGAGGTCGAGCAGCCGGTTGGCGGTGCGGCGGCGGCCCGCCTCCTGGTCGAGGTACCGCACGTCGTGCATCGCCCGGTACAGGTCCGTGAGGTCGATGCCGGTCGGCAGGTCGGGCTGCTGGACCGTGCCACATTCGCGGCAGCGGTAGAGGTCGCCGTGCTGCCCGGGGACGTGGCAGGTCGGCGACATCGCGTCGGGGTCGGTGACCTCGGTCGCTCCAGGGAGATAGAAGGCCGCGGCACCGCCGCAGATGCCGCACACACGAGAAGCGCCCATTCGGTGCGCTAGCTTACCGGCGCTCATGGCGGCTCCGCGCATCTCCGTCGTCGTCCCCGCGTTCAACGAGGAGAGACACATCGCCGCGACCGTCGCGCGGGTGGTCGACGCGGTGGGCGCGCTGGACCCCGCGTTCGAGGTCCTCGTGGTCGACAACGCCAGCACCGACGGGACCGTCGGCGAGCTCGCCCCCGCGCTGGAGGACCCCCGCGTGAAGCTCCTGCGCAATGAGCGCAACCTCGGCAAGGGCCACTCGGTCCGGCGCGGGATGCTCGAGGCCCGCGGTGCGCTGCGGCTGCACTGCGACGCCGACTGCGCTGTATCGCTCGCGTCCCTGCCGGCGATGCTCCGCGACATCGAGGACGCCGACGTGGTCGTCGGCTCGCGCGCCGTCGAGGGCGCGCAGGTCGGACGCCGCCAGCCGCTGCGCCGTCGCATCGCCGGGCACGGGTTCATCGCGCTGTGCCGCCTGACCCTTCGTGAGCCCACCCACGATCTCTTCTGCGGCTTCAAGCTCTGGCGCGGCGAGGCGGCCGACGCCACCTTCGCGCGCGTCGAGCTGCCCGGCTGGGTGTTCGACGCCGAAGCACTGGCGATCGCGCGGGCACTCGGGTTCCGGATCACCGAGCGCGGCATCGCATGGAGCGACCGCAGCGGGTCGCGGCTGCACATGCGCAAGGTCCTGGTGCCCGTCCTGCAGGAGCTGCGCCGTGCCCGGGCGACGGTGCGGGCGATCGCCGCCGAGCGGCGGGCCGCGGACCCGCTCACGGACGTCCCCCGCCCGGCCGGACGGTGAGACGAGCCCGGCTCGACCGGTTCGACTGGGCGGCGCTGCTCGCGCTCGTCGCGCTCGCGTTTCTCGCGCTCGGGGCGCTCGTCGTCCGCACCGTCTTCCAAGGCGGCACGGTGACAGGAGGCGACGGGTACCTCGTCGCGGACCCGATGCAGTACCTGAACTGGCTGCGCCAAGCCCGGCGAGTCGGTCGGCATCGCCAACCTCTACGACCTCGACGACGGGCCGCGCCCGTTCGTGCACCCCGGGCTCTTCCTCAGCGGGCTGCTGCACCAGCTCGGCGCCGGCCTCATCGTGGCCTACAGCGTGTGGAAGCCCATCGCGGCGCTCGTCCTGTTCACGGGGATGTGGGCGCTCGCCCTGCGGTTCCTGCCGCGCCGCGACGACCGGCGGCTCGCGCTGGTGCTCGGGCTGTTCTGCGCGTCGCCGATTGCGGCGTTCATCGGATGGAGCGGCGTCGGCGGGCCGGCTTTCAGCCTGAGCATCGACTTCATCACCGGCGAGCTGTGGGCGGGCACGTGGCTGTGGGGCTACCAGTTCACCGCCCTGGCGATCGGATGCATGCCCCTGGCGATCCTGGCCTACGAGCGCGGCCGCGAGGGCGGGCCGCGGCGCATGCTCGCCGCCGCCGGGGGGCTCGGCCTGCTGTGCGCGTGGCTGCAGCCGTGGCAGGGCGTGACGGTCGCGTTCGTGCTCGTCGCGGCGGAGCTGTGGGCCCTCCACCGGACGCCGCGCCGCCTCGTCGCGGCGGCCGTCGAGGTCACCGGACCGCTGCTGGCGATCGCGGCGCCGCTGGTCTACTACCTCCTGCTGTCGAGGTTCGACCCGTCGTGGGAGCTGGCAGGGCAGGTCAACGAGCTGCCCCGCTGGGATCTGCACGTCATCGTCCTCGGGCTGCTGCCGCTCGGCCTGCCCGCGCTGCTCGCCGTCCGGCTCCCCGCGCCGGAGTTCGGCGACGTCGCCCTCCGTGCGTGGGTGCCGGCGGGGCTGCTCGTGTACCTGCTCCCGTTCGGCACGTTCCCGTTTCACGCCTTCCAGGGCCTCGGCCTGCCCCTCGCGGTCCTGGCGGTCGCCGGCGTGCGAGCCAGGCTGGGGGACCGCCCGCTGTGGTCAGCCGGGGTCCGCGGATGGGTCGTCGCGGCGGTGGTGCTGCTGGTCGTCCCAGGCACGATCTACCGCGTGACCGAGCTGCGCGACGCGATCAACCGCGGCTACCAGCCGTTCTTCCTCGAGGACGGCGAGCGCGACGCGCTGCGCTTCCTCGACGACACGCCGGAGGCCGGGGGTGTGATCACCGGGGTCTATCTCGGGCCCGTCGTGCCCGCGTACACGGGCCGGGAGACGTACATCGGCGCAGGCTCCTGGACCCCGGACTACGACCGGCGCAGGCGCGAGACGCAGGCGCTCTTCTCCGGGCGTCTCTCGCCCGCGGAGGCCGAGCGGATCGTCCGTGCCAGCGGCGCGCGGTTCATCTTCGTCGACTGCCACGGCCGCCCGGACATCTCCGCGGCCGTGCGCGGGTTCACCGATCCGCCGCGGCGCTTCGGCTGCGCGACCGTCTACCGGGTGCGCGACTGATGGCCGCCGCCCCGCCCGCCCCGGACCGCCCGCACCTGCACGGCTTCGACGGCCTGCGCGCGCTGGCGGCCGGCGCCATCGTCGTCTACCACCTCGCGTTCGTCCTCGCCGGGTTCGACGTGGTCGGCCGTGACTGGATCACGCGGCTGAACATCGGCGTCCCGATCTTCTTCGTGATCTCCGGGGCGCTCCTGTACCTGCCGTTCGCGCTGGCCCGCGCCGAGGGGCGGGGACACCCGTCACTGCGCGACTACGCCGCCCGGCGCGTCGCGCGGATCGGGCCCGCCTACTGGGTCGCGCTGCCGATCATCGCGCTCGTGCTCGGCCTGTCCGGGGTCTTCACCCTCGAGGGGCTCGTGCGGTACGGCCTGTTCCTGCAGATCTACTCGCCGGCGACGTTCACGGGCGGCATCGGGCAGGCGTGGACGCTCGACGTCGAGGTCGTCCTCTACGCGTTCCTCGCGCTGTGGGTGGCCACGATCGGCGCGGTCGCGACGAGACGAGGCGAGATCGCAGGCCTCGTCGCGGTGATCGCCCTGAGCCTGGCGTGGAAGGTCGTCGTGGGGCGCCTCGTCGCCGACGGCGACGCCGACCTGACGCTGCTCGCCTGGCCGCCCGCGTGGGCCGACCAGTTCGCCCTCGGGATGCTGCTGGCGGTCGCGGCGGCGCGCGGGGTCGCGCTGCGCCCGGTGACAGGTGCGGTGCTGACGGGCGCCGCGGCGGCCGGGTTCCTCCTCCTCGGTGCGTTGGATCCGCAGGGCGGGATCATGGTGCGCAACCTCACCGACCACGTGGCGAAGACCGCCATCGCGGTGGCGCTCGTCGCCCCCGTCGCGCTGCGCGCGGCCCCGGCGCTGTGGTCGTCGACGCCGATGCGGTGGCTGGGCATCCGCTCCTACGGCGTCTATCTCTGGCACCTCGCGGTGATGATCCAACTCGACCGCTGGGACGCGCAGGATCGCATCGGGACGGTGGGCTTCGTCGTCGTCGCGGTCGCCGTCTCCGTGGGCCTGGGCTGGGCGTCGTGGGTGCTGATCGAGCGCCCGTCGATCGGGATCGGGCGGACGCTCGGCAAGGCGTGGGCGCGGCGTCCCGCGCCGCCCCGCGCCGTGGCCGTCGATGTCGGCGGCGCGATCGTCGTGCTCGGCTGCGGGCCGGTGATCGCGTTCGCCAGCGGCGGGTTCTTCGACACGGCGCGGCTCGTCGCGGCCGTCATCGTCTGGAGTGCCGTCGGGGTCGTCGCCGTCGCGGGCTCGCGCCCGTGGCCGACGGATCTGCCCGCCCGTGCCGCGATCGCGGCGCTGGCCCTCCTCGTGGCGTGGACGGGCATCGCGCTCGACTGGGCGCCGGTCGCCGAGTCGGCGGTCGACGACGTCCAGCGCGGCCTGTTGTACCTCGGCGTGCTCGTCCTCTCGGTGGCGACGCTCGGCGGCGCAGCGCGGCGGTACGTCCTGCCCGTGCACGCGCTGGGCGCGATCGTCGTCGTCGGGTACGGGCTGGTGGGACGGCTCGCGCCCTGGCTGATCGACGTGACGCAGACCGCGAGCTCGGCCGGGCGGCTGGAGCAGCCGCTGACGTACTGGAACGCCATGGGGCTCCTGGCGGCGATGGGGCTCACCGCGTGCGTGTCGCTCGCCGGAGACCCGACGCGGCGGGCGGCGATGCGGGGCGCCGCACTGGCGGCCGGCCCGGCGCTGGTGCTCGGCCTGTGGTTGAGCTTCTCGCGGGGTGGGATCGTCGCCGCCCTGGCCGGGTTGGCAGCCGCCGCGCTGCTCGCGCCCGGGGGCGCGGCGGTGCGTGCCGCGCTCGCAGTCGTCGTGCTCGGCGTGCCGCCCAGCCTCATGGCCAGCGCGCTCGACGGCGTGCGGGCCGCCGAGGGTGGGCTCAGCAGCCGCGCGCTGGAGGGCGCCCTGGAGATCGGCATCCTCGTGCTGTGCTGCGTGCTCGCTGCGCGTGCGCGGGGCTGGGTGGCCGACGGGGACGGACGCGGGGCGCCCCGGCTGCGAGTCCAGCACGCCGGCGTGGTCGTGGCGGGCGCGGTCGTCGTGGTCCTGGCTGCGCTGGCCGTGGTGGTCGGGCTGGAGCGCGGCCCCGGCGTCGGCACCCCGCAGACCGGGGCGACCGCCGACCGGCTCGCGTCGACGGACTCCAACCGGTACGCGTACTGGCGGGTCGCGCTGGGAGCGGCGGAGGACGACCCGCTGACCGGGACGGGGCCCGGCGGGTTCGCCGTCGTGTGGCTGCGCGACCGGGACATCGACGAACCGGTCCGCGACGCGCACTCCCTGCCGATCGAGACGCTCGCCGAGCTCGGGCTCGTCGGGCTCCTGTTCCTCCTCGCGTTCGCGGCCGCGATCGGGATGGGCGCGGTGCGGGCCCGGCGCACGACCGCACTCGCCGCGGGCCCCGCGTCGGTCACGCTGGTCTGGGCCATCCACGCCTGCGTCGACTGGGACTGGGAGATGCCCGCCGTCACCATCCCGGCGCTCACGGCCATGGGGTTCCTGCTCGCGCTGGCCGATGGGCCGCAGGAGGCGCAACCATGACCTCCGAGGTAGGTGCCGCCGTGACCTGCGGCGGGTAGCGTCCGCGGGGTGAGCACCGCGAGCGCTGCATCCGGCGTCGGCCCGCTCCTGCGCGACTGGCGCGTGCGGCGCCGGCGCAGCCAGCAGGACCTGGCGCTGGACGCCGGGGTGTCCGCGCGGCATCTGAGCTTCGTGGAGACCGGGCGGTCGCGTCCCAGCGCCGACATGGTCCTCCACCTCGCCGAGCAGCTCGAGGTGCCGCTGCGCGACCGCAACGCGCTCCTCCTGGCCGCGGGGCACGCCCCCGCGTACGCCGAGCACGACCTCGACGCCCCCGAACTCGCCGGCGTGCGCGACACGATGGAGCGGCTGCTGCGCGCCCACGAGCCCGCGCCGGCCCTCGTCGTGGACCGCCACTGGGAGCTCGTGGCGGGCAACCGCACGGTCGGGCTCTTGATCGAGGGCGTCGACCCCGACCTGCTCGCGCCCCCGCTGAACGTCCTGCGGATCACGTTGCACCCCGATGGCCTGGCGTCGCGCATCGAGAACCTCGCCGAGCTGCGCCCGCACCTCCTGGACCGCCTCCGCGCCCAGGCGGTGTTCACGGGCGACCCGGCGCTTGCCGCGTTGCACGACGAGCTCGAGGGCTACCCGGGGCCGGACAGGGCGCACGAACCCCCGGCCGGGCCGGAGATCGCGGTGTCGCTGACGCTTCGCGACCCCGACGGGGCGCGCCTGCGCTTCATCAGCACCCTGGCGACGTCCGGGATCGCCGCCGAGGTCACGGCCAGCGAGCTGGCCATCGAGACCTTCTTCCCGGCCGACGCCGAGACCGCCGCTCGCCTGACCGCGTACGCCGCGTCCTTACCCCCGGGGTAATCGACGCGCTTCCCTCCAGGCGGGACGCTGCAGGCACCAACGACCGAGAGGTGCCCGTCATGTCCACCGCCGCCCAGCCCGCCGGCCCCGCCGCGTTCGCCCGTCCGAGCATCCTGCGCCCGGCGCTCCTCACCGACGCGGTGGTCAGCGCCGCGAACGGCGTCGTCTACCTCGTCGCCGCCGGTCCCGTGGGGGAGCTCCTCGGCCTGTCACCCGGGCTGCTGCGCGGGGCCGGCGCGTTCTTCCTCGTGTACGCCGCCGCAGTGATGCTCGTGGCCCGCACCCCGCGCCGGGGAACCGTGCTCGCGATCGTCATCGGCAACGCGGTGTGGGCGATCGACTCGATGGTGGCCGCCGTCGCGGGCTGGGGGGACCCGACGACGACGGGCACGGTGTGGATCGTCCTGCAGGGGCTCATCGTCGGCGCCTTTGCGGTCGCGCAGGCGATCGGTCGCCGCGAGCTCTAACCGGCCGAGCGCGGATCGAGCGCGGCAAGGCGCTCCCGCGCTTCCTGCTGGAGCGTCAGGTCGCCGCGCTGGCGCGCGGCGGCCGCGACCGCCCGCCACGCCAGCAGGTTCTCCGGCTCGCGCCGGGCGACGGGCAGCACGACGGCGAGCGCCTCGTCGGGCTTCGAGCCGAAGAGCAGCAGCTGCGCTTCGAGGATCCGCGGCTCGCCCGACAGGCTGTGCCGCCGCGCTGCCCGCAGCGCGGCGCGGGCCTCGGCGCCGGTCTCCGCGGACGGCGCGAGCGCACGGCCCCGGCGCAGGTCGCGCTCCTCGAGCGCCTGTGGGACGAGGAACGCCAGCGCGACGGCGGCGAGCAGGAGGAGCGTGGCGCGGGCGATCACACCGGCACCTCCGCGATCACGCCGCGAGGGGCGGCCCTCGCGGCGAGCAGGAGCATCGCCAGGGCGCCCGCCGACTGGACGGCGAGGACGACGAGCGCGATCGACCGGAAGTCGTCCCCGTAGGCCAGCAGGCCGCCGAGCTCCGCGAGCATCGCGGCGATCAGGACGCCGAGGAACATCCAGTGGCGCAGCGCGAGGAGGTACTGCCCGGCCAGGTAGCAGCACGCGAGGAGCGTCATCGCCGTGCCCAGTGGCAGCAGGGCGGGGGCCGCATCCTCGAAGTCCGGGCCGAAGCCCAGGCGCAGCAGGAGGTCGGGTGCCACGAGGAAGATGCAGAGGACCGGGACGGCCAGCAGCGCGATGGCGCCGAGGGCCTGGGCGAGCGCGCCGAACGGCGCGTCGCCCCGAGAGGCGCGCCGGGAGGCTTCGGGGACGACGTACACCGCGAGTCCGATCGCCACCCAGATCAGCACCTTCGCGGCCACCGCAGCGGCGGTGTACGACCCCGCCTCGTCGTCGGGCAGCTGATGCTTGGCGATGATCACGTCCAGACTCTGCAGCGCCATGAGGAGCGTGAGGGCGATGATCGCCGCCCAGGCGCCGGCGGCCAGCCGGTGCAGGCCCGCGGTCTCGGGCGCCGGGGCGTGCTCGGGCGCCACCCCGACGCGGCGGCGCAGGATGACGGCGAGGACGACGGCCGCGATGGTGAACGACAGCGGCGTGCCGGCGAAGGCGCCGACCACGCCGCCCCCGATGAGGAGCAGCAGGAGCCCGCAGACCACGCGGCCCGCGGCCTCGCCGGCGATGCTCCAGCCGACTGCCGGGACGGCGCCGTCGCCCTGCAGGACCCCTCGCAGCAGGCAGAGCGCGAACCACGCGCACGCCCCGGGGAGCACGAGCGCGGCGGCCCAGGCTTCGTCGACGCCGGTGATGTCCGCGAGCTGCTCCCGTCCGGCGACGCTCAGGAGGGTCAGCGCGACGGAGGCTAGGATGACTGGACGGAGCCAGCGGCGCGTCACGGCCGCCAGCCTCGGGCCCTCCCCGTATCTCCCCGCCGCCACGTCGCGCGCCGCCGCGACCTGCAGCGCGGAGCCGGGAACCCCGAGGATGAGCAGCCAGGACGTCAATGCCGCGAGAGATCCGTAGTCTTCCTCCCCGAGCACCCGCGCGAACACGACGGTGAAGACGATCGCGAGGGCGTTTGCGGTGAGTGATGCGACGGCCAGCCCGGCGACCTGTGGGCTGTCACGTCCGCGCCACCGGGAAGGATGGAGTCGCACGACCCCGAACACTACGACTGATATGCCCTTGACTGATCTTGCCCCCACGATGAGCCGCCGCCTCCTGGCGGCCGTGCTCGTGTGCGCTGTCGCGGTTCCGGCTCCGGCGTTCGCGCAGGGGGCAGGCGACGACCAGTACAAGGACCCGTTCCCGGAGACCACGGCGCAGGACGCGCAGGCGGACACGCCGACCGAGACGACCGGCGACGGCCTCTCGGACACGCCGCCCACGTCGGGGACCACCACGGATTCGTCCTCATCAGGGGCGAGCACGGACACGTCGGACACCGGCAGCACCACCGCTGAGAGCAGCGACGACGCGGCCTCGGGGTCCAGCGAGCTGGCGCAGACGGGCGACGACCCGTGGCTCATCGCGCTCGCCGGCGGATCGCTGCTGCTGCTCGGCGCCGGGCTGCGCCTGCGCGGCGGTGCGCACCGCCGTCACTGAGACCGTCTCCGCGGAGGAGACCGCCGTCGTCGCAGCCGAGCTCGCGCGCGAGCTGCGCCCTGGAGACGTCGTGCTCGTCTCCGGTGATCTCGGGGCGGGGAAGTCGACGTTCGTGCGCGGCGCCCTGCGCGCGCTGGGGGTCACCGGGCCGGTGACGAGCCCCACGTTCACGATCTCACGCCGCTACCGAGCTGCGGGCCGCGAGCTGTCGCACCTCGACCTCTACCGCCTCGGGGACCTTGCCGCCGAGGATCCCGCGCTGCTCGACGATGAGGTGGGCGGCGAGCGCATCGCGTTCGTCGAGTGGCCCGAGGTCGGCGAGGGATGGGCGGCCGAGCACGGGCGGGTCGCCGCGCGGGTGCGCCTCGACCACGCCGGCCGGGATCGCCGGGTCGTGACGATCGAGCGCCCGTGATGCGCCTGCTCGCCTTCGACACGGCCACGCCCGCCACCGTCGTGGGGGTCCGCCGCGCGGACGGCGGCGTTGTCGAGCGCCGCGACGACCCGGAGCCCGGGACGCGGCCGCACCATACGAGCGCCCTGCTCACGCTCGCCGACGCGGCCCTCACCGCGGCGGGGATCACCTACGACGAGCTCGAGCGTGTGGCGGTGGGCGTCGGCCCCGGCGGCTTCACCGGCCTGCGCATCGGCGTGTCCACCGCCAGGGCCCTGGCGCAGTCGCTCGACGTCCCGCTCGTGGGGATCTCGTCGCTGCGCGCTCTCGCGGCGGGCGGCCCCGCCGGTGAGCCGGTGCTCGCGGTGCTCGACGCCCGTCGCGGCGAGGCCTTCGTCGCGGCCTACGAGAACGGCGCCGAGATCGTCGCCCCCAGGGTGGTCCGGCCCGAGGAACTCCCTGCACTGGCCGCACGCCAGGACGGGCGCGCGTGGGTGGCCGTGGGGGACGGGGCGCTACGCTTTGCCCAGGAGCTGGAACGGGGCGGCGCGGTCGTCCCGGCGCGCGATGACCCGGCGCACCGCATCGGCGCCGCCGCGGTCTGCGGCCTTGCCGCGGGCGCGCCGGACGTCGGACGCGACGCGGTCGTCCCGGACTACCTGCGAGTCCCCGACGCCGAGATCACCCGACGAGCCCGAACCCCGTGACCGAGCCCCTGGAGCTGCGCCGCCTGACGTACTCCGACCTGCCGCAGGTCATCGCGATCGAGCGCCGCGCGTTCCCGACCGCCTGGTCGCTGGCGATGTTCGTCCTCGAGCTGTCCAAGCCGTCGGGCGTCTGTCTCGCCGCTCTGCGCGGCGGCCGGATCGTGGGGTACCTGATCTGCTCGAAGTACGACACGGTCTGGCACATCATGAACGTGGCCGTCGATCCCGACCTGCGCCGGCAGCGCGTCGCCACGAGCCTGCTCGACGAGCTGCTGCGTCGCATCGGCGACCCGCAGGCCCGGTACACGCTGGAGGTCCGCCCGTCCAACACCGGGGCGATCGAGCTCTACGAGCGCTACGGCTTCAGGTCGGCCGGGCGACGGCGCCGCTACTACCAGGACAACGGCGAGGACGCGCTCATCATGTGGCGCACCCCGGCGACCCTGGAAGGGCGGCTCGACGACGTGCCGGCTGCGGGGCCGGTGCAGCCGACCGCGTGATCCTCGCGCTGGAGACCAGCTGTGATGACACGTGCGCGGCGGTCCTGCGCGACGACGGAACGATCGCGAGCAACGTCATCAGCTCACAGGGCATCCACGACCGCTACGGCGGCGTGGTGCCCGAGGTCGCGTCGCGTCATCACCTCGAGCTCGTCAACGCGGTGGTCGGCGACGCGCTGCGTCAGGCGGACACGGACCTCGACGGGATCGACCTCGTCGCGGTCACCCAGGGTCCCGGCCTCGTGGGGGCGCTGCTCGTCGGCATCGTGACCGCGAAGGCCATCGCGGCCACCCGCGGCCTGCCGCTTGCGCCGGTCGATCACCTGCAGGGCCACGTGGCGGCCAACTTTGTCGGGCCCGACCCGTTCGAGCCCCCGTTCGTGTGCCTGCTGGCGTCCGGCGGGCACACCCTGCTCGCCCGCGTGGAGGAGTACGACGGCTTCGAGGTCCTCGGCCGCACGCTCGACGACGCCGCGGGGGAGGCCTTCGACAAGGGCGCGCGCATGCTCGGGCTGCCGTACCCGGGCGGCCCCGCGCTCGAGCGGTTGGCCGCCGATGGGGACCCCGAGGCGTTCACGTTCCCGACGGCCAAGAACGTGGCCGGGCTCGACTCCTCGTTCAGCGGCCTGAAGACCTCGCTGCTCTACGCCATCCGGGACCTGGGGGAGGAGGAGACCGCGCGCCGGGCCGCCGATCTCGCGGCGAGCTACCAGTCGGCGATCGTGCGGGCGCTCGTCGACCGCTGCGAGCGCGCGCTGGACCAGACGGGCCTCGATCGGCTGACGCTCGGCGGCGGCGTCGCGGCCAACGGGCCGCTGCGCGCAGCGGCCGAACGGCTGGGCGCGAACCTGCACGTCCCCGACCGCGCGCTGTGCACCGACAACGCGGCGATGATCGCGAGCGCCGCGCGGTTCGTGGCCCCAGTCGCCCATCCGGGGTACCTGCAGCTGGATGCGTACGCGAGCGGCGAGCGGGCGCTGGCGTGAGCATCCGCACCGTGACGATGTACGGGCGCGACGGCTGCCACCTGTGCGATGACGCACGCACGCAGCTGGCCGGACTGGCCGCTGAGCTGGGGTTTTCGATCGAGGAGATCGACATCGAGACCGACGATGACCTGCACGCGCGCTACCTCGAGCGCATCCCGGTCATCGCTCTGGATGGTGAAGAGCTGTTCGACTTCTTCGTGGACGAGAGCGCCCTCAGAGCCGCGCTGGCGTAAAGTCGTAGCGGTATGCCACAAGGGGACGTCATTGCACAGTCCGGACGGGCCGACAGCAACGGCCAGGACCGACTGTCGCTCGGGGTGGCCGCTCGCCTCTCCCGCTACCTGCAGGTGCTCACACAGGCGAAGAAGATGGGCAAGGAGACGATCTCCAGCCAGGAGCTCTCCGACTACACGCACGTCAACTCGACGCAGATCCGCCGCGATCTCTCCGGGTTCGGCAAGTTCGGCAAGCGGGGGGTCGGCTACAACGTCGATTCGCTCGTCTCGCAGATCCGCAAGATCCTGCGGACCGCCGGGCAGCACAACATCGCGCTCTTCGGGGCGGGCCATCTCGGCAAGGCCATCGCGTCGTCGGACATCTTCGCCGACCACGGCTTCCGGGTGGTCGCGATCTTCGACAGCGACCCGGCGAAGGTGGGCGAGCAGGTCGGCACCGTCAAGGTGCGGCCGGCCGACGACCTCAAGCACGTGGTCGCCGACGAGGACATCGTGGTGGGCGTGCTGGCGGTGCCCGGCGCCGCGGCCCAGCCGCTCGCGGACCAACTCGTCGACGCCGGCGTGAAGATCATCTTCAACTACTCCGAGGCGCTGCTGCAGGTGCCGCCGGAGGTCACCGTCCATACGTCGTCGCCGGCGGTGGATCTGCTGTACGCGCTGTACTTCTATCTGACCTGACCGCGCTCTTGCCGATCGATCTGGACCACGCGCGCGAGATCTTCGCGGCGTCCCGCGACCTCACGGTCGGCCTCGAGGAGGAGTTCGCGCTCCTCGATCCGCGCACCCACGAGCTGATCCCGCGGTTCGAGCACCTGCGCGACGCCGCTGCGACGGAGGATCCGGCTTTGCACGCGCAGATCACGGGCGAACTCATCAGCTCGGAGATCGAGATCGTGTCCGGCGCCGGCAGCGACGTCCATGACGCCCTGGCCCGCCAGCACGATCTGCGTCGCCGGGCTGTTCGCGCACGCGACGCGTCACGACGTCGCGCTCGGCGCCACCGGCACGCATCCGTGGGCGGATTACCGCGAGCAGCCGAACATCGACACGGAGCACTACCGGCGCGTCGTGGACGGGCTCGGGTACGTCGCGCGGCGCAACAACACGTTCTCGATGCACGTCCACGTCGGCGTGCAGGGCGCCGACCGGGCGGTCCGCGTGTGTGACCGGCTGCGCCCGATCCTCCCGCTGCTGCTGGCGGTCTCGGCCAACTCGCCGTACGTCGACGGCCACTTCTCCAATCTGCACACGACGCGCACGCAGACCTTCACGAAGTCCTTCCCGCGCTGCGGCGTCCCGGACGCGTACGGCTCGTGGGAGGCGTTCCGCGCGTACGTCGACCTGCTGATCCGCACCGGCTCGATCGTCGAGTACACGCAGGTCTGGTGGTCGGTGCGCCCGCATTTCGCCTACGGCACCGTCGAAGTCCGCATCTGCGACGCGCAGATGACCGCGGGGGAGTCCGACGACCTGGCGCGGCTCCTCGTCGCCTGTGTGGCGCAGGCCATCCGTGACGAGGACGAAGGCCGGCCGCTTCCCACTCCGCCCGGGAGCCTCATCGAGGAGAACATGTGGCGGGCGATCCGCTACGGCCTGGACGGGGAGATGCTCGACCTCGACACCGGCACGACGTACCCGGCGGCGCAGATCGTGCCGCGCCTCGCGGCGTGGACCGAGCCCGTCCGCGCGGAGTTGGGCGTCGAGCTGGTCAACCCCGCCGAGCGTGGCGGCAACGGCGCGCAGCGCCAGTGGCGTGAGCAAGCGGCGGGGGCCGACCTGCGGGCCGTCTACGCTGGGACCGTGCAGCAGACCGCTCGCAGCTATGGGATGGAGGTGCCCGCGTGAGCTTTTCCGATCAGCCGCCCGGTGGAGGGTTTCCCCCCGGAGGCCCCGGCGAGGGCCGGCAGCCCACCGAGGAGGAGCTCCGGGCCGCGTACGAGGCCGAGATCAAGCGCCTGCGCGTCGAGGACGTCATCGTCCAGACCGTCGTGTCGCTGATCAACCTCGGCGCCCGCAAGGCCGGCATCGCGCCCGGCACCGAGGACGAGCAGGACCCCGAGCAGCTCCAGCAGGCGATCGACGCCTCACGGGCGCTGCTGCCGTTCGTCGAGTCCGCGCTCGGCCCCGAGGCCGGGCAGCTGCGTGACGCCCTCTCACAGCTGCAGATGGCCTACGCCCGCGGTGCGGGCGGCGGCGCAGGCGAACCGGCCGCGCCGGGAGAGGCACCCGCCCCGGAGCAGCCCGCCGCGGCCCCTGAGCCGCCCGCCGGGCAGGAGCCGCCGAGCCGGCTCTGGATCCCGGGTCAGTAGGGCACAGGCGGTCACCCCGGGGGAGCGCTAGGCTTCCCCGGCTTTGGCCGAGCGTCGCCTTCACGGACTCCAGCGCGTACTCGGCGTCAACGCGCTGTTCTCCACGGCCTACGGCAACGTCGGCTCGTCGATCTACTACGCGCTGGGCCTCGTCGCGGGCCTCGCGCTCGGCCTCACGCCGCTGGTGTTCCTCATCACCGGCGCGTTCTTCTTCTGCACGGCCGCGACATACGCCGAGGCCACCGCGATGTACCCCGAGGCAGGGGGGTCTTCCAGCTTCGCTCGCCGCGCGTTCAACGAGTTCGTCTCGTTCTTCGCCGCGTGGGGGCAGATGCTCAACTACCTCATCACGATCGCCATCTCGGCGTTCTTCGTGCCGCACTACCTCGGCGGGCTGTTCTGGGAGCCGCTGAAGACCGCGCCGGGGGACATCATCTTCGGCATCGGCGTCATCGTGCTGCTGTCGGTCGTGAACGTCGTCGGCGTGAAGGAGTCCGCGGGTCTGAACATCACGCTCGCGGTCGTCGACTTCCTCACGCAGCTGGCGCTCGTGATCGTCGGGTTCGTGCTCGTGTTCTCTCCCGACGTGTTGCAGGCGAATGTCGACTTCGGCGTGGCGCCGACCTGGACGCAGTTCCTCGTCGCCATCCCGCTGGGCATGATCGCCTACACCGGGATCGAGACGATCTCGAACATGGCCGAGGAGGCCAGGGACGAGGCGAAGACGATCCCGGCCGCGATCAACCGCGTGCAGATCGCGGTGTTCGCCATCTACTTCACGCTCCCGGCGATCGCCCTGAGCGCGCTGCCGGTGACGTTCAACGAGGAGACCGGCGAATATCAGACGCTGCTGGGCCTGCCGGAGGAGGAGGGCGGCTTCGCGGGCGACCCGATCCTCGGCGTCGTCAAGGAGATCGACCTCGGCCCGCTGCAGGCTGCCGGTGAGCTGTACGTCGGCCTGCTCGCGGCCACGATCCTGTTCCTGGCCACGAACGCCGGGATCATCGGCGTGTCGCGGCTCGTCTACTCCATGGGCATCCACCGGCAGATGCCCGACCAGCTGCGCCAGCTGCACCCGAAGTACGGCACCCCGTGGGTCGGGATCCTCGTCTTCGGCGTCGTCGCATGCCTGACGCTCATCCCGGGCCAGGCGGAGTTCCTGGGCAACATGTACGCGTTCGGCGCGATGCTGTCCTTCACGATCGCGCACGTGGCGCTGATCGTGCTGCGCGTACGTCAGCCCGATGTCGAGCGCCCGTACCGGGGGCCGGGGAACATCCGCATCCGCGGCCACGACCTGCCGCCCACCGCCATCATCGGCGGGCTCGGCACGGGCACGGCGTTCGTCGTCGTCACCGTCCTGAACCCGGAGGTGGCGATCGCCGGCGTGATCTGGCTGGCGGTCGGCATCGGCGTCTACGTCGCGTATCGCCGCAACCAGGGGCTGGACCTGTCCACCACGGTGAAGGTCGCGCTCCCGCGCCCGGTCACGGAGACCGAGGCGGAGTACGACTCGATCCTCGTCGCGCTCGAGGTCACGCCCGAGTACGACCCCGACGCCCTCGCCACCGCGGTCCGGCTCGCGGCCCGTCGGCGCCGCGGGATCTACGTCATGGTCCTCATCACCGTCCCGGCCTCGTCGCCGATCAACGCCGCGATGCCGGCGAAGGAGGCGCAGGCGCGCGCGCTCATCGAGCAGGCGCGGCTGCAGGGCGGGCGACGCGTCACCGGCCGGTGGGCGAAGGTCCGCGCCGGACAGGCGGGACGCACGATCGTCGATGAGGCGCGGGCGATGCGCGCGCGAGCGATCGTCATGCCGCTGCCCCCGCGCACCACCGGGTCCAGCGTCTTCGGCAAGACGCTGGAGACCGTGCTGGCCGAGCGACCGTGCCGCGTCATCATCGAATCCGAGCCCCAGCCGCAGTCCCGCGTGCTTGCGGGCTGACCCCGCCCGTACCCTCTGCGCCGTGCCTGACCCCGCCTCCATCCACCGCGCCGGAACCCGCGTGCTGTCGGTCCTGCTCGTGCTGCTCGGCGTGGCCCTGCTCGTGAGCACCGTCGCGCGCGGCGGCGGCGTGCTGTCGGTCGGGGTCCTGTTCGGGCTGCTGCTCGGCGGCGCGGGCGTGGCGCGGCTGTGGCTCGAGCAAGCGAGGGAGCGCGGATGAACCAGGCCGGCCTCGGGCGCCGCGCGCTCGGCGCACCCACGCTGTTCGCGGTCATCTGGACGTCGCTCGCGAGCGCGATCTACTTCTCACTCGGCGTCATCGCCGAGCGCGCGCTGGGGTTGACGCCGCTCGTCTTCCTCCTGGCGGGGCTGTTCTTCGCGCTCACCGCGATGACGTACGTGGAGGGAGCCTCGCTGCATCAGGAACGCTCTGGTTCCACCGTCTTCGCCCGCTACGCGTTCAACGAGCTGTGGAGCTTCGTGGCGGGCTGGGCCATCCTCCTGGACTTCCTCATCCTCATCGCGGTCACGTCGCTGTCGGCCACGAACTATCTCGCAGTCTTCTGGGAACCCCTGGGAAGCGGCGCCGTGGAGACCGTGGCGTGCGTGGCGATCATCGGCTACGTCGCGGTCCGCAACATCCGCGGGTTCAGCGCGACTCGCGCCAAGCGCGTGGGCGCGCTCGTCATCGCCGACCTGGCGCTCCAGGCGCTCATCGTCGTCCTGGGCCTCATCCTGTTCTTCCAGCCCGACGTCCTGCTGGACCCCATCGAGCTCGGCACGTCGCCGTCGTGGGGCGACGTGGTCTTCGCCCTGACGCTCGCGACCGTCGCGTTCACCGGGCTGGAGTCGGCGTCCGGCCTCGCCGGGGAGCTGCGGGTCGGCCGTGCGGCCCTGCGGCGCCTGATCACGAGCGCCGCAGGATCGGTCCTCGTCATCTACACCGGCATCGCGCTCGTGGCGGTCACGGCACTCCCCGTCACGGACGGGCGCAGCCCGCTCGAGGACGAAGTCGAGGCGCCGGTCGTCGGCGTCGTCGAGGTCTTCGACCCCGCCTGGCTCGCCGACGCGCTGACGTACGTCGTCGCGGCGCTGGCGGCCGTCACGCTCGTCGCAGCCGCGAACTCCGCGATGCTCGGCCTGTCGCGGCTCGCGTACTCGCTGGCGACGAACCGGCAGATCCCGCAGCGGCTCGGCCGGCTGCACCCGTCTCGGGCCACGCCGTTCGTCGTCATCCTCATCGCCGCGGCGCTCGCGATCGTCCTCGTGCTCCCGCAGGACCTCGAGTTCCTCGTCGGCATCTACGCCTTCGGCGCGCTCCTGGCGTTCACCCTCGCGCACCTGTCGATCATCGTCCTGCGGTACCGCGAGCCGCAGCTCACCCGGCCGTACCGGATCCCGCTCTCGGTCCGGGTCCGCGGCGGATCGCTGCCACTGCCCGCGGTCGTCGGCCTGGTGGTCTCCGTCGTGCTGCTCGCGAGCCTGGTGCTGTTCCACGACGCGGCGCGGTTCGTGGGCGCCGGCTGGATGCTCGCGGGCCTCGTGATGTACGTCGGCTACCGCCGCGTGCGCGACATGCCGCTGTTCGAGCGCGTGCAGGTGCCGGAGGCGGCGCTGCGGCGCGAGGCGCAGCGGGCGGAGTTCGGCTCCATCCTCGTGCCGATCCTCGGCAACGCCCTGGACGATGACATCGTGCAGACCGCCGGGCGGCTCGCCGCGGAGGAGGGCGAGGACGACGAGGGGGCGACGATCGAGGCCATCTGGATCTTCGAGGTCCCGATGTCCCTGCCGATCGACGCGCGCCTGCCCGACGAGCAGCTCAAGCGGGCGCGCACGGCGCTGGCCCGGGCCAAGGCGGTCGGCGAGGAGTACGAGGGCGTTCAGGTCGCCACCGCCACGGTCCGCGCCCGGCGCGCGGGGCAGGCGATCTGCGACGAGGCGCGCCGCCGCGGCGTCGAAGCGATCGTGCTGGCGGCCGAAGAGCCGTCACGGATCCGCGGCGGGGCCCGGCTGGGCGGGCGCGGGGGGCCGCTCGACAACTATGTCGGTGAGGCCACGAAGTACGTGCTGCAGAAGGCGCCGTGCCGCGTGATCCTGACCGCGCCGCCGGCCGAGGCGATGCCGGACGCGGTCGAGGAGCCGCCTGCGCCCTGACGGGCAGGCGACCGGGCGGATGGACGTACTAGAGTCCGGCGCATGCTCGTCTTGATCGTCGGCGCCGGGCGCGTCGGGTCCGCTGTGGCCCGGTCCGCGCTGGCTGCCGGTCATGAGGTTTCGGTCCTGGATGACGACCCGCTCAGCCACGAGCGGCTCGACGCCGGCATGGACACCACCTGGGAGGAGGCCGGCGGTCGTTTCACCGTCGGCACGGCGCTCGAAGTCGAGGCGCTGATCGCGGCCGGGATCGAAGAGGCCGATGTCTTCATCGCCTCGACGAACGGCGACAACACGAACCTCACGATCTCGCAGGTCGCGCAGCGGCGCTTCGGCGTCGACCGTGTCATCGTGCGCGTCATGGATCCCGCCCGCTCGGACTGGTACCGCGAACAGGGGCTGAACACCATCTGCCCGACGAAGCACGCGATCGAGATGTTCAACGCGTCTCTGGGGCTGACTGCCTGATGTACGTCGTCATCGTCGGCGGCGGCAAGGTGGGCCTGAACCTGGCGCGCGAGCTGCTGCGCAGCAACCACGAGGTCACCCTCGTCGATCAGAACCGCGCGACGTATCTGCGCCTGGAGCAGGAGCTCGAGCACGTCGTGCAGTACGGCGACGGCACGGAGCTGTGGGTCCTGGAGCGCGCGGGGATCGGCCGCGCCGACCTCGTCGTGGCCGTCACCGGTGACGACGAGGACAACATCCTCATCTGCCAGGTGGCCAAAGAGAAGTACCTGTGCGAGCGGATCATCGCCCGCTGCAACAACCCGCGGAACCTGCAGCACTTCCGGCTGCTCAACATCATGCCCGCCGTGAGCGCCACCGACCTCATCCTCAACCTCATCGAGCACGAGGTCCCCGGTCACGGCCTGGTGCACCTCCTCGACCTGCCCGACGAGCAGCTCGAGATCATCGAGGTCGAGGTCACGCCGGGCGCGCCGGCCGAGGGCCGTCGCATCGATGAGATCGAGCTCCCGGACGGCAGCCTCATCATCTCGGTGCTGCCCGCGGGCGGCGGGGGATTCGTGCCGAAGCCGGACACCGTCGTGAACGCGGGCGACGAGGTGCTCGTGGTCCTCGATCCGGGCCTTGAGGACTCGATCACGTCCCAGTTCGCAAGCAACGGCACGCATGGCTGACCGGCACGTCGACGTCCTGCTGGTCGGGGGCGGCGCGGCGAGCGCGAGCTGCGCGCAGACCCTGCGCGAGCGCGGGTTCTCGGGCAGCATCCTGCTCGTCGGCCGCGAGCCCGACCCGCCGTACGAGCGGCCGCCGGGGAGCAAGGAGTACCTGGCCGGCAAGAGCGCGAAGGAGGATGCGTACCTGCATCCGCCGGAGTGGTACGCCGATCAGGACATCGAGCTGCTGACCCGCACGAGCGTCATGAAGCTCGACACGGACGCGAAGGAGGCCACGCTCTCCACGAAGCAGACCGTGTCGTTCGACCAGGCGCTCATCGCGTCCGGCGCGAACGTGCGGCGCCTGCCTGTCGACGGGTCGGACCTGGAGGGCATCCACTACCTGCGCGCCCTGCGCAACGCGGACGCGATTCGCGACGACACCGCGGAGGCGGGGAACGTCGTGCTCGTCGGCGGCTCGTACATCGGTTGCGAGGTCGCGGCGACGCTGACCTCCCTCGGCCATCGCTGCACGGTCGTCATGCAGGAGGAGCTGCCGCTCTCGCGCGGGTTCGGCGACACCGCGGGCCGGTTCTTCGAGGGTCTGCTGGAGTCGAAGGGCATCCGCTTCGTCGGGGGTGCGGAGGTCGACCGCTTCGAGGGCGAGGGCCAGAGCGTCGAGCGGGTGGTGCTCAAGGGCGGGACGGTGCTGGACGCCGACGCCGTCGTGCTCGGTGTCGGCGCGGTGCCGGACGTCATGCTCGCGCGCGCGGCGAAGCTCGACCTCGGCCCGGCGGGCGGGGTGCTGTGTGACGACCGTCTGCGCACGAGCGCAGCCGGGATCTACGCCGCGGGCGACATGTGCGAGTACCACAGCGCCATCCACGGCCGCCACGTCCGCATCGAGCACTTCGAGGTCGCCGTCGCCCACGGCAAGACCGTCGCGGCGAACATGCTCGGCGACGACGTCGCGCACACCGAGGTGCCGTACTTCTGGTCCGACCTCGCGGACTGGGCGACGCTGGAGTCCGTCGGGCCGGCGCTCGACGGGTTCGACGAGGAGATCGTCCGCGGCTCGCTCGATGACGGCGAGTTCACGTTGTGGCTGCTGCGCGAAGGCAAGCTCGCGGCGGCGCTCACGGTGGGGCGCAGCGGCGACCTCGAGCACGCCCGGCGGTTCCTCACCGCGCACAGCGACCTCGCCGCGCATCGCGAGGCGCTCGCCGACGTGACACAGGATCTCACACAGCTGTAACGTTAGTGCCCAGGTGTCGTCCCGGCTGGCGGCGGCGAACAACTGGGGGATACGTGCAGCAGCAGACTGAGGTCGTCCGTGAACGGCGGTTCCGCCGGGTCGAGCCGATGCCGACCCATGTCGTGCCCGACCGGGCCAACGACTCGCTCATCGTCCGCGCGATGCAGGCCGGGGTCATGCCGGTGCTGCGGTTCATCCCGACGCCGCACTGGGCCGTGCGGCGGTTCCTGGAGTGGGACAACCGGATCGAGAACGAGCGCGACGCGTGGGACCGGCTGCGCGACGTCAACGAGATGGGCCGCTACCGGACGATTCAGGGGTTCGTCGAGACGTTCGCGCCCGGCGGCTCGGTCCTCGACGTGGGCTGCGCGCAGGGGATCCTCCAGGAGGGGCTGCGGTACGGCGAGTACACGGGCGTCGACCTGTTCCCCGAGACCCTGGCGACCGCCCGGGGGCAGGGGCAACCGGGCACCCGCTACGTCGTCGGCAGCGCCGAGACGTACGTCCCGGACCGCGCGCACGACGCGATCGTGTTCAACGAAACCCTGTACTACCCGCGCCATCCGGTGCAGGAAGCGCAGCGGTTCGCCCGGCATCTCACCCCGGACGGCGTGATCATCGTGTCCCTCTTCAACCGGGCGTGGTGGCCGCGGCGCCTGATGCGACGGCTGAACGCCGCCCTCGGCGCGCCGGTTGCCGAGACACGGGTCTTCAGCGGGCAGGGCGCCGGCTGGACGATCCGGGTCTACCGCCCGGCGGCGGTCAGTGCGCGCCCTCGAGGTTGAGCGCGACGACCCCGACGATGACGAGCACCGCGCCCGCGAGCTTCATCGCGGTCAGCGGCTCCGAGAACGCGACGATGCCGATCGCCGTGATCGCCGCGGTCCCGATCCCGGCCCAGATCGCGTAGGCGACACTGACGTCCATGGTCTTCAGCGTCTGCGCGAGGAGGGCCAGCGAGAGGACGTACCCGAGGATCATCGCCGCGGTGTACCCCGGGCGGGACAGTCCGTCGGAGAGCTTCAGGCACACGGTCGCACAGATCTCGGCGACGATCGCACCCGCGAGGAAGAGCCCGGCCACGGCGGGCATGCTCGCAGATATGTGCGCGCACGTTACTCCGGGTCAGTCGATGGCGAGGAACCGCAGGTGCACGCGATGGTCCTCGTCGACGACATACGCGTAGTGCCCGCCGGGGGCGGGCGAGATGCCCTCGATGCGCTGCTGGTCGGGGAAATGCCTGATCTCCTCGGCCGCGACGACTCCCGGGCCGTCCGTGTCCGCCAGGGTGAACCGCCAGTGCGCGGAGACCGGGTCCGTCCCGGCCGGGTAGCACGTGAGCAGCAGGCTGCCCTTGTCGGAGGCATCGAGCGACCCGAGGATGCAGTCGTAGCTGTCGTCCCCGCGGGCGGACATCGCGCGGAAGCCGACCAGGTGGTCCGGGGCGCCGGCGCCGTCGAGACGGTAGGTCGCGACGACGCGCGGCTCGACGTCGGGATCGTCGAAGCTCGCCGGCACGTCGGCGACCTCGACGATGATCGGCGCGCCGGTGGCGGACACCGGGAACCGCAGGCCGAGCAGCAGGTTGCCGTTCGGCCGGAACGCGGCGCCCTCGATGTTCATCGCGTAGTCGCCGTCGAGCAGGCGCCGCGCCCAGGTCTTGCCGGCCCGGTCCCCGCGGGCGCGGGCGGCCTGGATGAACGCGTCGAACATCCGGTCGTCGTTCGGGATGAGGTCCAGGTGCGGGGCGGCGGCGAGCGCGTCGTTGACGGCCCGGTGCAGCCGCATCTTCGTGCGCAGGACGTGGATCGGCAGCTCGAGCGTGTCGAGGTGGCCGGTCAGCGCGTCTTCGCGAAACCGGGCGATCCAGTGGCGCGCGGGCTGCAGCGGTCCGGCCTTCTTGCCGTAGTGGCTGCCGACGATGTAGACGCAGCCGTCGTGGCGGGCGGCGGCCTCGGAGTCGTCCGTGCGCCCGGCTTCCTTCCCGCAGTCGGTGACGATCGCGACGTGCTCCCACGCCTCGTCCAGCGGGGCGCCGGCCTGGTGGCCGAGCACGCCGACCGCGTCGTCGAGATGATCCTCGTCGAGAAAGATGTAGTAGGCGAGGTCCCAGTCGTGTGCGTCGAGCACGGCCTGGGATGCGACGGGGAGCAGGTCCGACGCCTCGTTGCGATCGAGATGCAGATCTATCCAGCGCATGAGTCAGGACGCTAGCGCGCTATCCTCTCCGAGCCGATTGCGGGATGGTGTAATTGGCAACACGCCAGTCTCTGGATCTGGAATTTGGGGTTCGAGTCCCTGTCCCGCAGTACGCAAGGCCGCCCTACGAGGCGGCCTTCGTCGTTTCCGGGGCCCCGAGCCGGCGGCCTGCGATCTCCACGGCCTCCGCGGCCTCGTCGACGAGCACGAATCGGCGGTCCAGGCCGGCGGCGACGGCCCCGAGCGTCCCGGACCCGCAGAACGGGTCCAGGCACCATCCGCCCGGCCGCGACGACGCGGTGACGATGCGGCGCAGCACGCCTTCCGGCTTCTGCGTCGGGTAGCCGGTGCGCTCGCGGCTCGTCGTGCCGACGATCGTGTGCCACCACACGTCGGTGGGCAGCTTCCCGCGCGCGGCACGCTCGGGGGTCTGGAGCCCGGGCGCCATGTAGGGCTCGCGGTCGACCTCCTCGCTGTCGAACCAGTAGCGATCGGGGTCCCGGACGTAGACGAGGATCGTGTCGTGCTTGGCCGGCCAGCGCCGCCGGGTTCGAGCCCCGAAGTCGTACGCCCACACGATCTCGTTGAGGAAGCACTCGCGCCCGAAGATCTGGTCGAGCAGCACCTTCGCGTAGTGGCTCTCGCGCGGGTCGAGGTGGAGGTAGAGCGTGCCGTGGCCGGCGAGCAGGTCGCGGCAGCGCTCGAGCCGGGGCCCGAGGAACGCGAGGTAGTCGTCGAACGTGTCGGCGAACCCCCGGCGCATGACCTCTTCGGTCGTGTAGCGGCGCCCGCCGAACCCGGTGCGGCTGCCCTCCGGGTCGGCCTTCACCCGCATCGTCGCGCGCGTCTGGGGCCGGCCGGTGTTGAACGGCGGGTCGAGGTAGATGAGGTCGAACGCGCCGGCCGGGAGCCGCGGCAGGACGTCGGCGTTGTCGCCGTGGACGAGGAGGTCGTCGCCCAGCGTGACGGGGTCCGGGAGCGCCCCGGCGGCGAGGGTCCGCATCAGCGGGACCCTACGCCGCCGCGGGGCGGAATCAGCCGACCTTCACGAGGCGCTCGGTCGTCGCCGCGCCCTGGCTGACCTGGACACGCAGCGTGACGCCGCGCATCCGGCTGAGCTGGTGCCTGGCCTTGGCGGTCAGGCGGAGCGTCACCTTGAGCGGACCGGCGGCCTTGGCGGTCGAGCGCCCGCGGGCCACCACCGTCCCGGCCTTGGCCTTCGACCCCGACGCGGCCAGGACGCGCAGGTCCGCTCCGCGCAGGTGCAGGCGGCGGGCGATGGACGACGGCACCGTCGCGGATGCGTCGACCCGCCCGGCGGCCGGCACGGTCACGGTGAAGGTCAGACCCTTGCGCAGGGCCGCCCGCGTCGTGCGCGTGGGAAGCTTCAGCTGCAGCGCGCCCGTCCCCGCAGCCCCCTGGGTGGACCCGCCCTGGATGCCGCCCGTCGCGCTGCTGCCCGTGCCGCCGTTCGAGCCGCCCGGCGTGCCGCCGGTGGCCGCGGCCCAGGCCGCAGGATCGGCGCCGCCGAGGTGCGGCGCCTTGCCGGTCGCGCTGATGATGCGCGCAGGCGCGCTCAGGGTGCAGGTCGGCGTGCCGGCCGCAAGGTTCGGGGCGCCCGCGACCTTCACGCCCTCGCCGTCCTGCCAGGCGACCAGCGTGCCGTCGTAGGAGAAGGTCACGTTGCTCGCGGCGCCGACCGTCGGGAGGCTGCAGATGTTCTGCACGTTGCCCGGGATCGCGCCGGTGTGCTGCCCGACGTAGATCCCGTTGGCCGTGTCACCGCTGGTGCGCGAATACCACTCGAGCGCGACTTGCTGCCCGGTGGCGGCCACCTCGGCACGCCGCCAGTTGACGTTGTTGTCCGGCCCGCTGATCCAGCCCTGGTAGCTGTTGGTGAACGGCGCTTCGGCGACGTCCGGCTGCACGAAGAGGCTGCCGCCCGAGTCCGACGAGATCACGCGCTTGCCGTAGAAGGTGGGGAAGAAGGCGTCGGACTGGCCCTGCGGGTTGGTGGGGAACGCGCCCTGGTTGTCGGAGAACGTCAGCCAGTAGCCGCGGTACACGCTGCGGCAGGCAAAGCCGCAGTACGAGTAGCCGTAGGCGACGGCGTTGCTCTGCCAGTCCATGTCCAGGCCGATCGGGTAGACCGGTGCGGTCGCGCCGGAGTACACCGGCATGACGTTGCCGGTCTGCATCGTGCCGTCGGCGCGGTAGCGGTACAGCACCGGCCGGGAGCCTCCTTCGAAGTCCTCGCGCTTGACCACGACGGTCGCGCCGTCCGGGCCCTGCGAGGGGACCTGGAACGGGCGTTCCGCGGTCCCCGTCGTGGTGAGCTGCCGTTTCTGCGTGCCGTCGGCCGACGCGAACCACAGATCATTGCCGTCGATGTAGGCGACGGTGGGCGTCGCGGCGACGGCGGATGGGGCCGCGGCGCAGGCGGCGGTCGCAACGAGCGCGAGGGCGGTCAGGCGGGTGCGGTGGCTCATGACCCGCAACCTAGGCGCGCCGGTGCCCCCTGCCATCAGGAGACACCCCAGTGTGCACCCCAGGGTTAGGCGGGTGCGGGCACCGCGGCGGTGGCCGCGCGCGGCGACGGCACCGCCAGGGCGGCGAGGAACGCGAGGCCCACGGCGCCTGCGCTGATGGTGAATCCGGTGGTGAAACCGGTGTCGAGCGGCAGGCCCGTGGACGCCACGTGGGCGGTCAGCACGCTGGCCAGCACCTGCGCGCCGAGCGAGCCGCCGACGGTGCGCGTGATCGTGTTCATCCCGGTCGCCGCGCCGGTCTGGCTGGCGGGGACGAAGCTCACGATGAGGTTGGCCATCGACGCGAACGACATGCCGATGCCGGCGCCCAGCAGCGCGGCCGCGAGGTACAGATCGAGCCGCTCGCCGTGCGCGACGGCCAGCAGGAGGAACGACAGCGAGGCGAGCGCGGTGCCGATGACGAGGGGGACCTTCGGCCCGATGCGCTCGGTGAGCCGACCGGCGACTGGGCTGACGAGCAGCATCATCACGGTCGTGGGCAGCATGAAGAGCCCGGACTGCGTGACGCTGGCGCCGAACCCGTAGCCGGTCGATTCGGGCAGTTGCGCGAGCTGCGGGATGAGGATGAACGAGCCGAACATCCCGAAGCCGAGCAGCAGGCCGGTGAGGTTCGTCGTCCAGACCCCGCGCTGCTGGAGCATCCGCATGTCGATGAGGGGTTCGTCGGCCCGCAGCTCGACCCGCGCCCACAGGGCGGCGAGCCCGGCGGCGAGCGCCATGAGCCCGAGGAACTCCGGCGACGTCCAGCCCCAGTCCGACGCGCGGCTGATGCCGTAGAGCAGGCTCACGAGCCAGCCGGAGAGCAGGAACGCGCCGGGCCAGTTGATGCGGCCAGGCGTCTTGATGGGCGACTCGGGCACGAAGCGCAGCGTCGTGACGAGCGCGATGGTGATCGCGACGAGCGGGAACCAGAAGAGCCAGTGGTAGGAGAGCCCGTCGACGATCGGGCCCGCGAGGACGATGCCGGCGCCCGCGCCGATGCCCATGATCGCGGAGACCATCGCGATGCCGGTGGGGACGCGGGTGGCCGGGAACTCGTCGCGGATGATGCCGAAGGACAGGGGGAAGACCGCGCCGCCGAGGCCCTGGACGAAGCGCGCGGCGATGAGGACCTCGATCGAGGACGCCAGGGCGGCGATCAGGGTGCCGACCCAGAGCCCGCCGAGCGCGACGAGCAGCATCCGCTCCTTGCCGAACATGTCGCCGAGCCGGCCGAGGATGGGAGTCGCGACCGACGCGGACAGCAGGAACCCGGTGAGCACCCACGTGACCGTGCTCGTCGATGTCCCGAGCTCCTGCTGGATGGCCGGCAGCGCGGGGGAGACCATCGACTGGAGCAGGGTGAACGCGATGGCGCCCGTGGCGAGGGCGAAGAACGTGAGGCCGTAGTGGGTGCGGGGCTTGGGCATGCGGGTGGTGAGGTCGTATCCGGAGTGGCGACTCCGCTTGTGGGGACCACGGTAGCAGCAAGCGGAGGAGGTGTTCCGCTTTCCGGCTAGAATCGGTGCACGATGTCGTCTGCCGTTCCTGTCACCCCGCCCCTGCGGCGCGATGCCCAGCGCAATCTCGAGCGCATCCTCGACGCGGCGCGTGAGGCGTTCGCCGAGGACGGCATCGAGGTGGGTGTCGACGAGATCGCGCGGCGCGCGGGGGTGGGCGTCGGCACGCTGTATCGCCGCTTCCCGACGAAGGAGGCGCTGATCGACGCGATCGTCGACCGGCGGGCCGACGAGATCGTCGCGCTGGCCGACGAGGCGGTGGCGCAGGAGGACCCGTGGGAGGGGCTCGTGCACTTCCTCAGCGGTCTGCTCGCACGCCACGCGCGCGACCGCGGCTTCAAGGCGCTCATCGCCGACCGCGTGGCGGAAGGCGGCCGCACGACGCTGCGCGAGCGCCTGCGCCCGCAGCTCGAGATGATCGTGGGCCGCGCCCAGCGGGCGGGCGCGCTGCGCGACGACCTCACGATCGAGGACCTCACGGTGCTCCTTTGGGGCGCCGGGCGCGCCGTCGAGATCACCGGCGACATCGCGCCCGACTACTGGCGGCGCCACCTCGGCATCCTGCTCGACGGCCTGCGCGCCCCGCGTGCGACCCCGCTCGCCGGCCCGCCGCTCACCGCGGGCCAGGGCGACGCGCTCACCGCCGCCTGGGCCGCCTCGTGCCGGTCGGGCCGCTGACCGAGCTGCACACCGAGCGGCTGCTCCTGCGCGCCCCGCAGGACGCCGATCTCGAACCGTTCGCGCTCATGTGCGCCGACCCGGAGGTCATGCGCCACATCGGGCTGGGCCGGCCCATCGACCGCGCGAGCGCGGAGCTCGGCTTCGCCACCCTGCTCGAGCGCTGGCGCCGGGACGGCGCCGGGCTGTTCACCGTCGAGGATGCCGCGTCGGGCGAGTACTACGGCTTCGTCGGGACCGCGCCCGTCCCGCCGAGCAGCATCGAGGCCGGGGCGACGGAGATCGGCTGGCGCCTGCGCCGCGCGGCGTGGGGCCGCGGCTACGCGACCGAGGGCGCGCGGGCCGTCGGGGCGTATGCGGCGGACGACCTGGGGCTGACGCGCGTCGTCGCGCTCATCCGGCCGGCGAACGACCGGTCGCGGCGCGTGGCGGAGAAGCTCGGCCTTCAGGAGTCCGGTGAGGGCAAGGGGCCCCGCGGCGAGACGGTCGTCGTCTACGCAGGTCCGCCGCCCCGCTAAGCGGCGGCCTGCTCCATCCAGTCGCGGTACAGCCGCCAGTAGTGGCCTTCGGCGGCGAGCAGCTCGTCATGCGTGCCCTGCTCGACGATCCGCCCGTGCTCGAGCACCACGATGCGCCCGGCCTGGCGGATCGTGGAGAGGCGGTGCGCGATGACGATCGCGGTGCGGCCCGCGAGCAGGCGCCGCAGGCCCTGCTCGATCTTCGTCTCGGAGTGCAGGTCCACGTTCGACGTCGCCTCGTCGAGGATGAGGATGCGCGGGTCGGCCACCAGGGCACGTGCGAACGCGAGGAGCTGCCGCTGGCCTGCTGAGAGCTGCACGCCGCGCTCGCCGACCTCGGTGTCGTAGCCGTGCTCGAGCTTCGTGATGAAGTCGTGGGCGCCGACGGCGCGAGCGGCGTCGTGGACCTCGTCCTCCGTGGCATCGGCGCGGCCGAAGGCGATGTTGTCGTAGACCGTGCCGCTGAACAGGAACCCTTCCTGCGGCACGATGCCGAGCTGCCCGCGCAGGGAGGAAGAGGCGACGTCACGCAAGTCGTGGCCGTCGACGAGCACCGCGCCGGACGTCGGGTCGTAGAACCGCGCGACGAGCTTGGCGAACGTCGACTTCCCCGCGCCCGTCTCGCCGACGAGGGCGACGGTCTGCCCGGGCGGGATGTGCAGCGAGATGCCGTCCATCGCGGGCGCGTGGTCGGGCTCATCGGTGCGGTACTGGAAGTGCACGTCGCGGAACTCGATCTCGCCGCGCAGGGTGGGCAGCTCGAGCGCGTCGGGTTTGTCGACGAGGTCGGACTCCTCGTCGAGCAGCTCGAAGATCTTGTCGAGCGCCGCCATGCCCGCCTGGTAGGTCGTGTAGAGCTGGGAGAGCTGCTGGATGGGGTCGAAGAACCCGTTGAGCGCCCCGATGAACGCCACGAGCACGCCGATGCTGATGTCTCCCTGGACGGCCTGCGCGCCGCCCACGAGGATCACGGCGACGGTGGCCGCCGAGCCGACCATCTCGACCGCGGGGAAGTACGCGGCGTTGAGGTTGACCGTCGTCATGTTCGCGTCGCGGTTCTTGTCGTTCAGCTCGCCGAACTCGCGGACGTGGCGCGGCTCCTGGCCGAAGGTGCGGACGACGCGGATGCCCGAGAGCGTCTCCTGGAGGTACGCGGTGATCGAGCCGATCGTCTCGCGCGTGCGCCGGTACGCGTCCGCGCTGATGATCCGGAAGGCCAGCGACGCCAGGAACATGATCGGGAAGATCAGGAAGACCATGAGCGCGAGCTGCACGTCGAGCAGCAGCAGGATGACCATCGTGCCGACGAGCGTGAGCGTCGCCTGGAACAGCGTGGTGACCGAGTCCGTGACGAGCGAGTCGAGCGCCTGCACGTCGTTCGTCAGCCGACTGATGAGCACGCCGGCCCGGCGCCGCTCGAAGAACCCGACGGGCATCGTCTGCAGGTGGCGGAACATGCGCAGGCGCAGGTCCTGCAGCGCGCGCTGACCGACCCAGCCGGTCAGGTACGTCTGCAGGTACGTCGCCAGCCAGTAGATGACGGCGGCGGCGACGAACGCGGCCGTGACGAGGTAGAGGACCTGTTCGTCCTTCGCCTGGATGCCCTTGTCGATCGCCACCGCGACGAGCGGCGCGGGCGCGAGCGACGCGGCCGTCGCGAAGATGAGCGCCCCGAACATGAGGATGACCCGGCTGCGGTACGGGCGCAGGAGCTGCAGCAGCCCGCGCAGCTTCGTCCCACGACCGCTGGTCTGGCGCCACCGCCGCTTGATCTCGGCACGCCGCGTCATAAACCGGCCACTTCGGGCTCGACCGGCTTGCGGTTGAGGAAGACCTGGTCGGGCAGGCCCTTCTCCACGATCTCGCGGTACAGCGCGTTGTGCTCGAGCAACTCGTCGTGCGTGCCGTGGCAGGCCAGCTCGCCGTCCTCGAGCACCGCGATCTCGTCGGCGAGCGCGATCGTCGAGAGGCGGTGGGCGATGATGAACGTCGTCCGGCCCTGCATCGCCTCGCGCAGGGCGAGCTTGATCTGCTGCTCGGTCGACGCGTCGACCGCCGACGTGGCGTCGTCGAGCACGAGGATGCGCGGCTCGGCCAGCAGGGCGCGGGCGATGGCGATGCGCTGACGCTGGCCGCCCGACAGCGTGAGCCCGCGCTCGCCGACGCGCGTCTCGTAGCCGTCGGGCAGGCGGTCGATGAACTCGGCGGCCTGCGCGCGCCGGGCGGCCTCCTCGACCTGCTCGTCGGTGGCGTCCGGCCGGGCGTACGCGATGTTCTCGCGCACCGACGCGCTGAAGAGGAACGGGTCGTCGTCGACGACGGCGATGTCCGAGCGCAGGGCGTCGATGTCGAGATCCCGGACGTTCGCGCCGTCGATGAGCACCTCGCCCGCGGTCGGGTCGTAGAGGCGGGGGAGCAGGGCGACGAGCGACGTCTTGCCCGACCCCGTCCCGCCCACGAGCGCGAGGGTCGTCCCCGCCTCGACCGTGAGGTCGATCCCTCGGAGCGCCGGGGCGGTCCCGCGCTCGGGGTCGTAGTCCAGGGTCACGCCGCGCAGTTCGACGCGGCCGTCGCCTTCGGGCAGCGGCGGGGCGCCGGGGGCGGTCGTGATGCGCGGCTCACGGTCGAGGATCTCGAAGAGCCGGGCCCCCGAGGCGACGGCGCGCTGCGCCATCCCGAGCGCCATGCCGAGCATCCGCATCGGCCCGAGCAGCGTCACGAGGTACGTGTAGAAGGCGGTGAAGTGCCCGAGGCTCATCGAGCCGTTGATGACCTGCGTGCCACCGACGAGGAGCAGCAGGGCGAGGCCGAGCTGGGGCAGGAAGCCGATGAGCGGCTGGTAGAAGGCGCGCAGCCGTGTGGCGTACATCGACTGGTCGAAGACGCGGCCGACCGCGTGTTCGAACCGGGCCTCCTGGCGGTCCTCCCGCGCGAACGCCTTGACGATGCGCACGCCGCCGATCGTCTCTTCGGCCTCCGCCGTCGTCTCGGCGATCCGCTGCTGCACCTCCTGCTGGGCCGGCCGCGCGATCCGCCCGTAGCGGAACGCGATCCACACCACGAAGGGGACGGGGATCAGCGCGATCGCCGCGAGGACGGGGTCGATGATGAACATCGCGACCGCCGTGAACACGATCGTCAGGGCGGACTGCGTGATGAAGATCAGGCCGTAGCCCAGGAAGAACCGCACGGACTGCAGGTCGACCGTGGCGCGCGACATGAGCTGCCCGGTCTGCTGGCGGTCGAAGAAGCCGAGCTCGAGGCCCTGCAGGTGGGTGTACACGCGCTGGCGCAGGTCGAACTCGACTCCGAGTGAGACCCGGCCGGCGATGAGCCGGCGAATCACGGTGAGCACCCATCGCCCGAACGCCGCGGCGAGGATGAACATGCCGTAGCGGGTGACGTTGTCGGCGTCGCCCTCCTGGATTGCGGTCACGACGGCGCCGGTCAGGGCGGGAATGGCCACGGTGAATCCCATCGCGGCCATCGCGAAGAACAGGGACGCCCAGACGCCCACCTTGTGAGGGCGCAGGAAGCCGAGGAGACGCCAGAAGATCGCCACGCCGCACAGTCTAGTTGCTTATGCAACCACCAGGCGCCGGATCGGCGCCAGGAACGCAAACGGGCGCCCGGAGGCGCCCGTTCGAGCATGCGATGGGTGCGCTGCGCTAGTTGGTGCGCGCGACGCGGCGCATGGCGACGCCGGTGCCGACGAGCAGCGCGCCCGCAAGGGCGATGATCAGCTCGTCGTCGCCCGTGAACGGCAGGGTCTCGTTCGTGGTCTGCGGCGCGGCCGTGGCGGTCGGGGTCGCCGACTCACCGGCGACGGCGGGCTCTTCTTCGGTCTCGGTGGTCTCCGCGACCGTGTCCTGGACCTGGCCGGAGTCGTCGCCGTAGCCGTCCTGCGTCGCGTCCTGAGCGACGGCGGCGCCGGGCACGGCCAGCAGGGCCACGACAGCGAGGACGATGATGCGATGAAGGCTCATGAAACAGGTGTTCCCTTCGGAGGTCTCCCGGACGGCAAGCAGTGAGTCCGGCATCGTACCGCCTGCGGCGGTTGCCATGCCGCGCGGTCGCCTACAGTCCGACGCTCATGGTTCTCGCCGGCCTCTGTGATTCCTGCGTTCACCAGCGAGTGGTGCGCACCGGTCGCGGTTCGGAGTTCTCGATGTGCGGGCGCCACCGTGACGACAAGCGGTACCCCAAGTACCCGCGCATCCCGGTCGCCGCGTGCCCCGGGCACGAGCCGAAGCGGCCGGCCTAGCCGTCAGGTTCGGGCGTCGGCGAGCGTCTGGGTCCGCGCGGCGATGCCCGTGAAGAACAGCTGGAGCATCTCGCCGAACATCTCGTCCGGCGTGTGGTCGGGATCGAGCAGCCGGTCGATCGCGACCCCGTGCGCCATGGCGAACGTCATCTGGGCGATGTCCCGGGCGGGGACGGCCGGTTCGACCCCGAGCTCAGCCGCCCGGCGCTCGAAGATCGCGGCGATGCCGTCGCGCAGCGTGTGGTTGCGGGCCACGAACTCCGCCCGAAACTCCTCGTGGCGCGCGGCGTGGGAGGCGAACTCGAGGAACAGGCGGCACCACTCCTCGTCGCCTCGCAGCGCCGCGACGAAGTCGTCGCCGGCCTGGCGCGCCTGCGTCGCCATGTCCCCGCCGCCCGCGGTGACCTGCTCCAGCGCGGCGAGCCGCTCGGCGAAGTGCTCGTCGAGCATGACGAGGAACAGCTCCTCCTTGCTCTTGAAGTTCGCGTAGAACGCGCCCTTCGTGTAGCCGGCGTCCGCGGCGATCTCGTCGATCGAGGCGCGGTGCAGACCTTTGCACGCCAGGATGCGCGCCGCCGACGACAGCAGCGTCGAGCGGGTGCGGGCCTGCTGCTCCTTGCGGGTCAGTCGCGCGCCCATCTAGTGGGCGCCCTGCATCCGGTGGCCGGCCGGGCAGGAGATGGGCCGCAGGCGCTCGCGCAGCCGCGCGAGCGCCGCGCGTGCACGCGGGGGCGACGGAGCGGGGGCGGCGAGCTGGGCGGGCCGGGCCGGGATGGGCGCGTCGAGGTTCTTGAGGGTGTGCAGCTCGGGCGCGCCGAAGGCGATGCCGACCGGGCGCCCGGCGGCCGCGGCGGTGTCCTCGCTGACGAGGACCTCCCCGTCGGCAGCGGCGTCACAGAGGCGCGAGGCGACGTTCACGGTCGTGCCGTACCAGTCGCCGTCGCGATGCACGGCGGGGCCGGTGTGGATGCCCACCCGCACGGCGGGCACGTCGGTGAGGTCGTCGACGGCCTCGGTGATCGCGACGCCCAGGCGGACCGCATCGACGGGGTCGGTCAGGCGGATCATGAGGCCGTCGCCCAGGGTCTTGACCTCAGCGGGGCCCGCGCCTGCCGGCAGGAGGCGGCGGACTTCGGTGTGGAAGCGGGTGGCGACGTCGGCCGCGCGCTCATCGCCGTGCGCTGCGGTGAGCGCGGTGTAGCCGACGAGGTCGGCAAAGAGGAACGCGTGGGATGCTGTCGCCGTATCCACATCCCGCAGAGTATGCGAATACCGGCGAGTATGCAAGTCGGATACCTGCGGGTATGCCGGGACGGCCGTGTTTCGCGAATCCTGGATCTGGAAAGAGCGAGAGGACCAATCGCTCATCTGAGGAGGAGCCATGATCTCGATCATCATCGCCGTACTGGTGGCCGCACTCGCGTACGCCCTGTGCGTTGCGCTGGGCCTGCCGTCCATCGTCGGCATCGTCGCTGCCGTGCTCGTGCTGCTCGCCGGCGTTCCGGCAGGCCTGCGCGGACGTTCCAGCGTCTGACCCCGCAGCTACGTCCGCTGAAATCGCGACGGGGCGCGCTGCAGTTCCCACTGCGCTCCGTCGACCGAGCTGGACAAGCCGAAGTCACGCCCGGCGCGCATGGTGCGCAGCCGGGTGAGGTCGGCCTCGGGACAGACGACGATCAGGCGAGCGCCCTCACGGTGCAGGCGGCGGGCCGTCGCCTGGAGCACCCCGAAGAGGGGCGAGGTGATGGTGGGAACCTCGAGGAGGTCGACGATCCCATCGCCGTGGGCGCACGCGGAGGCGAGCTGGTCGAGCAGGGCCGCCGTGTCGATCGCCTGCGCGCTGCCGGACAGGACGATCACCGCCGGACCCGACTCCGCCCGCATCGCTCGCATCTCCATGAGCCGACCGTACCCGCCGCACCGGCCGGACGCGTCAGTGCAGCGCGCGCGGAGCGGGCTCCGTCGCTGCGGGGATCGGGACGGCCGCGCCGACGGCGATCGACTCACGCTCGCGCGCGGCCTCCGCGCGCGAACGGGGCAGGGTGAGCGCCGAGACGAGCGCGCCGAGGAGGACGAGCACCGTGGCGCCGAGGAGACCCATCACGTGGCCGTCCAGGAAGGCGTCCGACGCGGACGACCCCTCCGCCAGCGCGCTGGCCTGGCGCGCGGCGAGGATCGCGCCGATGATGGCGATGCCGAGCACCCCGGAGATCTCGCGTGCCACCGCCACCACGGCGGAGCCGATCCCTGCCCGGTCCTCGGGCATGACGCCGAGGATCGCCGAGGTCAGGGGGGTGGTGAGCCCCGACCCGAGACCGACGATCGCGCAGCCCAGCAGCTGCTGCGGGACGCCCGATCCGAGGACGACGATCGGCAGGAGGCCGACGGCGATCACGACCATGCCGGCGGCGACGGTGATGTTCGCGCCGAACGCCGTCACGAGGCGCGGCGCGATGCCGACGCCGACGACGAGAAACAGCGCGAGCGGGACGAACACGAGACCCGCCTGGGTGGGCGAGAGGTTCAGCACGTCCTGGATGTAGAGCGACGTGAAGAAGAAGACACCGTTGATGCTCAGGCCCCAGAGGACCTGCGCGGCGGTGCCGCCCGCGAACACCCGGTTGCGGAACAGGGAGACGTCGACGAGCGGGAATCGCGCGCGGCTCTCCACGGCCATGAACGCTGCACTGGCGGCGATCGCGACGACGAACGCGGCGATGATCGACTGGGAGCCGAAGCCCTCCTCGTTGCCTTGGACGAGCGCGTAGGTCACCGCCAGCAGCGCCAGCGTCGAGAGCGCCAGCCCGGGCGGGTCCAGGCGGGCGAGGACCGACCCGGCAGCCCGCCCGCCGCGGTCGGGGACGTTGACGACGACCATCGCGATCGCCAGCGCGCCGACCGGCACGTTGAGGAAGAAGATCCAGCTCCAGTGCAGGTACTCGCTGATCGCGCCGCCGACGACGGGCCCGAGGAAGAGCGCGATCGCGATCGCCGCCGTCCAGATTCCGGCGCCGAGGTCGCGCGCCTCGCCCTCGAGGTCGGAGGCGATGACGGAGAGAGACGCAGGCAGGATCAGCGCGGCGCCGGCGCCCTGGACGACCCGCGCGGCGACGAGCGCCTCGCCGGACGGCGCGAGCCCGGCGGCGAGCGACGCGCCCGCGAAGATCAGGAAGCCGACGATCATCGCCCGGCGCCGGCCCATCATGTCCGTGAGCCGGCCGCCCACGAGCAGCAGGCTCGCGAACACGAGGATGTAGCTCGTCACGACCCACTGCAGCCCGGACAGGGAGAGCCCAAGATCCTCGCGCAGCGCGGGCAGCGCGATGTTGATGACCGTGTTGTCCAGGGACGTGATGAACGCCGCGAGCGCCACGGGGGCCATCACCCACATCGGTGAGCGCGCAGCCGGCTGGGACACGTCCGTCACCACGTCCTCAGGCGTCGAGCCCGAGCCCCTTGGCCAGCACCGGCCAGGAGCGGATCATCTGGCGCTCCCAGTACGGCCAGGTGTGCGTGCCGCCGCGGTAGAGGTCCACGGTCGCCGGGATGTCCAGCTGCTCCAGCCGCTTCACGAACGCGCGGCTGTTGTTCCACGACCACTCCTCGATCGGGTTGCCGAGGATGTTGAGGTCGTCCGGCTTCTCGAACGGGCCGGGGCGGCCGTTGCCCGACGACACGTAGAGCTCCGTGCCGCGGAGCTTCTCCGCGAGGTCGTACGGGTTCACGCTGCGCCAGATCCGTCCCTGGTACTGCGGGTGGCCCCACAGCGAGAAGAAGTCGCGGTTCGCGCGGACGCGGATCGTCGAGACGACCATCCACGTCTTGTCCTGGCGCAGATGCAGGAGCCCGGAGTACGAGGCCGCCGCGCCGAACAGGCCCGGGTGGCGGGCAGCGTAGGCCATGGCGCCGTAGCCGCCGATGGAGATGCCGGCGACCGCGCGCTTGTCGGTCGAGCGGTACGCCCGCTCGAGGATCTGCGGCAGCTCCGTCGTGTGGAAGGTCTCGTAGTCGGCGCCGCCCTTGCGCCCGTAGTTCCACTCCTTCGTGAAGAAGCCGCTGCTGCCGTCGGACGGCATGACGGTGAGGACGGGCTTGTCGGCGAGGAAGGACTCGACGTCGGTGAACTCGGTCCAGCTGCGGTAGTCGACCCACTCGTTCGCGCCGTGCATGAGGTACAGGGCCGGGTAGTCGCGCGCCGGGTTGGTGGCCCAGTCGGCGGGCAGCATGAGCCGGACGTTCGTGTTGCGCTTCGTCGACGGGGACCACACGCTGAGGTCGACGGTCCGCTCGTCCACCACCGTCTCGGCGACGACACGGGCGCCGTTGTCCGCGACGGCCTTCGACAGGTCGCCGATCGCGGCCGGCGCGGTCGCCGGCATGACGAGGGCGACGAGGACGACCGCGAGCGCGGCGAGTCCACGTGCCGTGGACGACTGGGTGATCACAGTGCGACATCCCTTCGCGGTTCGGATGAGACGGCCGGATGGTCGGCGCCCCGGCGGAACCGGTGCGCGGGATCGTGCGGCCGGTGCCGCTTCAGCTCGGCGACCTGCGCGAGCTCGCCGGCCTCGTCGAAGACCACGCCGAGGTGCTCGGCGATGATGTCGACGTTCGGCCGGTCGATGATCTGCGTGTGGTCCCCGGTGACCCGGACGACCTCGAGCGCGCTGCACAGGAGGTCCCAGCCGAGGCTCTCCTCCTGCCGGGCGTAGCGCGGATCGAGCGTCGTCGTCAGCCCCCGGTCGGACGCGCGGTAGAGGACGACCCGGCCGTCGTAGGACTGCGGGTGGTAGCGCTCGGCGATGCGCGCGTCCACGTAGGAGGTGCGCTGGTGCTCGAGGACGCCGGCGCTCATGCCCAGACCGGACGTCGCGACGGCCTCCATGAAGCGGGTGATCTGGTCGTCCTCGGGCAGCTCCATGAGCGCGTCGACGTCGAGGTCGAGCTGGACCTCGTACGTCGTCTCGAGGTACTCGACGAACCGCTCGAACCGGCCCCGGATCGCCTCCTGCTCGTCGTCGACGAGCGAGTGGTCGGGAAGGATCGTGTCGATCATGACGACGACGTCGACCTCTTCGCCGGCAGCGCGCAGCTGACGCGCCGCGTCGTAGGCCAGACACCCGCCGAGCGACCAGCCGCCGAGGCGGTACGGGCCCGTCGGCTGCATCTCGCGGATCGACTCGAGGTAGAAGGCGGCCTTCTCCTCGATGGTGCTCAGGTGGTCGATGCGCTCGAAGCCGATGACGGTCACGTCGCCGGGCAGCAGGTCGGCGAGCGGCTGGTACACCGCGGTGGTCCCGCCGGCCGGATGGAAGAGGAACAGCGGGGCGGTCGCGTCGTCGTCGCCGCCCTCGCGCAGCACGCGGACGGGGGAGCCCCCGTTGTCCTCGAGCTTGGCGCGCAGCAGGTCGGCCTGGGCCTCGATCGTGACTCCATCGGCGAGCAGGGCCGCGGCGTCAGGCTCCTCGCCGAGACGGTCGCGGAGGCGTGCGAGCACGCGGTCCGCGACCGTCCCATCGGCGGGCGGGCAGAGGGGCTCGGTGACGCCGATGGGGCGGCGGTCGAGCACCTCCTCCCACACTCCGGCGAGCCAGCGCTCCGTGGTGTCGCGTGGCTCGACGAACCGCGGCTGCCCTGCGGCAACCGGCACGCGCGGAGACAGGTCACGCTCGTGGTCGCCGAGGCCGAGCTCGGCGGCGATGTAGGCCTCGATGTCGGCGAGGCTCGCGTCCTGGAGCAGCAGCCGCACGGGCAGCCCGACTTCGAAGTCATGCTCCACGGCGTTCTTCGCGCGCACGGCGATGAGCGAGTCCGCGCCGAGCGACGTCAGTGGCGCGTGCACGTCGATCTGCTCGGGCCGGTAGGCCATGATCGTCGCGACGCGTTCGAGCAGCCGGTCGGCGAGCAGCTGCCGCGCGACGGCGGGCTCGGCGGCGCGCAGGCCCTGCACGCCGACCCAGTCGCCCGCGTCGTCGGCCTCTGCGGGGACCTCGCGCTCGAGCAGGTCGGCGTAGAACGCGAGCTTCGCAAGGCCAGGGAGCAGCTCGACGGCACGGCGGGCATCGAGCCGGACGACGCCGGTCGCGGCGCGCCCGCTGCGGAGCACGGCGTCCATCGCTTCGACACCCTCCTCGGGCGACAGCGACTCGAGCAGCGCGTTCGATGTCTCGGCGACCCCGCCGACCTGTGACCAGGCGCCCCAGTTGATCGTGGTCGCCGGGAGCCCGGCGGCGCGGCGCCAGCTCACGAGCGCGTCGAGCCAGGCGTTGGCGGTCGCGTACGCGAGCTGCCCGGGCGAGCCGAGCAGCGCGGCGGCGGAGGAGAACACGAGCCACAGGTCGAGGTCGTGGTCCAGCGTCGCCTCGTGGAGGTTCCAGCCGCCCACGACCTTCGGCGCCCACACGCGCTCGACGGCGCCGGGCGTGACGCGCGCGACGACCTCGTCCTCGAGGACGCCCGCGGCGTGCACGATCCCGCGCAGCGGCATGCCGCCGGCGGTCGCCGCCGCGACGAGGGCGTCGACATCCGCCCGGCGGGCGACGTCGCCCCGGACGACCGCGACGTCAGCGCCGAGTGCCCGCAGGTCGTCGATGGCGGTCGTCGCCTCCGGTGACGGGGCGGACCGGCCGGTCAGCACGAGGCGGGAGGCGCCGCCCTCGGCGAGCCAGCGGGCGACGACGAGGCCGAGCCCGCCGAGGCCGCCGGTGATGACGTACGCACCGTCGCGGACGGGCGGCGGCGTGTCGGCGGCCGGCGGGTCGAGGGCGACCCGAGCGAGGCGACGGACGTGCCGCAGCGCGCCGCGCCAGGCGACCTCGTCGTCGGCGGCGCCGGCGCGCAGCTCGGCGACGGCATGGGTGAGGGTGTCCTCGTCCTGCGCGTCGAGGTCGACGACGCTGGCCTGGAGCGTCGGATGCTCGAACGCGAGCACGCGGACGGCGGCGCGCAGCGCGGCGAGCGCGGGATGCCCGGCCTCGCCGTCGGTGATCGCGGCGCCCCCGCGGGTCAGGACCCAGAGGCGCACTGGGTGCGCGATCTCGGCGTCGGTGACGACGCGCGCGATCCGCGCGACGGACACGACGAGCCGCTCCGCGAGCTCACGTGCGGCGTCGGAGCCGACGTCGTCGCCGGCCAGGGTCGGCGCCACGAGCGCGACGCCCAGCGGCGGACGGTCGGGGTCCGCGGCGAGGTCGGCGACCGCGTCGGCGATCTCGTGATCGGAGCCGTGGCCGCCGAGGTCGATCCGGTGCCCGGCGGCGCGCAGCTCACGGGCCAGTTGCTCGACGGGGACGGCGTGCTCCGTCGCGTTCTCGGCGAGGACCAGCCAGCGACCGGGTGTGGTGTCCGCGGGCGCGCCGACCGGCTCCTGGATCCAGGCGGCCTCGAACAGCTTGTCGGCGAGCGGCGCCGGGATCGCGTCGCGCGACAGGCGGCGCAGGTAGACGTCGTCGGCCTGGAGCAGGACCGTGCCGTCGTCCGCGATGAGCTGCAGCGTGCCCGACAGTCCGTTGGCCTCCTCGTCGAGCGCGCGCAGCGTCGCGACGCACCGCCCGCCGCGATGCGGGTCGGCGGCGACGCGCATCGCCCCGATGCCGAGTGGCAGGTACAGCTCCATCGGCCGGTCGGCGAGGTGCGCCTGGGCGGCGACGCCGAGCGTCTGCAGGCACACGTCGAGCAGCGCGGGATGGACGCGGTAGCGCGGGTCCGGCGCGGCCGTCTCGGGCAGGCGCACCTGCGCGGTCGCGATGCCGCCGGCGTGCAGCCGGGCGTCGCCGACGCCGACGAACGCCGGGCCGTACCGGTGGCCGGCGTCGCGGAACGCGCCGTAGAGGTCGACGGGCTCGCCCTCGTCCCGCGGGAGCTCCGGCCAGCCATCGGCGGGCATCGGGTCGCGGCTCACCGCGGCGGTCGCGTGGCGGACCATCGGGGTTCCGGCGGCGGCGCCCTCGTGGCGGGCGTGCACCTCGACGCGGGCGTCGCCTGCGGCGGTGACGGTGATCGACGTCGTCACGTCGGCCTGCTCGCCGAGCGGCAGGACCTGGTGGAGCTCGAGTCCGCGCAGGACGAGGTCGGCGGGATCGCCGCCAAGGACCTCGGCCGCGGCGCTGAGCGCCATCTCCGCGTACGCGGCGCCCGGGAGCACCGGAACACCGTGGACGGCGTGGTCGGCCATCCACGGCAGGCGCTCGACGCCCACGTCGGCCCGCCACAGGTGACGGCCGCCCTCGGGGAGCTCGACGTGCGCGCCGAGGAGCGGGTGGCCCTCCGGTGCGGCGGTGCGGCGGTGGTCGATCCAGAAGCGCTCGTGCTGCCAGGCCGGCAGCGGCAGGTCGGCCTGCGCGCCGGGCGGCACGAGGCGGGTGAGATCGCCCGCCTGCTCGCGTGCCGCGAGGAGCGCCGCGTGCGTCCGGAAGGTGACGGTCTCGTCCGTCTTGCGGCGGAGCGTCGGCGTGACGATCACGTCGGCGCCGCGCATCTTCGCCGTCTGCCGCACGGACGCCGCGGCGACCGGGTGCGGAGCGACCTCGAGGAACTCGGTGTAGCCGTCGTCCGCGGCCGCGGCCACGGCGTGGCGGAACCGCACGGGCTGGCGGGCGTTGTCGCGCCAGTACGCGGCGTCGAACGCGGGCGTCTGTCGCGGGTCGTCGTGCACCGTCGTGTACACGGGGACCGACGGCGGAGCCGGCCGCAATTCGGCGAGCCCGGCGACCAGGTCCGGGAGGATCGGATCGACCGCGGCGGAGTGCCCGGCGCCGGTGACCTTGAGGATCCACGCGTTGCGTCCCAGGCTCTCGACGTGCTCGGCCAGCGCCTGCACCTGGTCGGCGTCGCCTGCGACCGTCGACTGCTGGGGCGCGGCGAACACCGCGACCTGCACGTCGGGGAACCGGTCGTGCAGCTCGTCCAGCTCCTCGGCGGAGATCTCCATGACCGCCATCGCGCCGCCGCCCAGCACGTTGATGCTCTGCAGGAGCCGGGAGCGCAGCGAGATGACGCGCACCCCCTCCGCGGGTGTGAGCGACCCGGTCGCGACGGCGGCAGCGACCTCGCCCATCGAGTGGCCGATCACCGCGACCGGCTCGCGGCCGTACGAGCGCCACAGCGCGGCGAGCGCGACCTGCATCGCGAAGACCTTCACCTGGGTCTGGTCGACCGTCTCGTCGGCGTCGGGTGTGAGCAGCGAGCCGCGCAGCGAGAAGCCCGCCTCGGCCTGCACGAGCGGCTCGAGCTCGTCGATCGCCGCGGCGAACGCGGGTTCGTCCTCGAGGAGCTGCGCGCCCATCCCGGGCCACTGCGAGCCGAAGCCGGAGAAGACCCAGACCTCGCCCCGCGACGTGCCCGCGCCGCGGGGCGCCGCGACCGGCCCGGCGATCCCGGGCGCCTCGAGCCCCTCGGCGAGCGCCGTGAGCGTCGCCGCCAGGTCGTCGCGTCCGCGTGCGGTGACCGCGGTGCGGACCGGTGCGACCTCGCGCCGGCGGGCGAGGGTGTGGGCGATGTCGCGCAGCGGGACGTCGCGGCCCTCGTCGCGCAGCCATGCGGCGAGCTGCGCCGCGTAGGCGCGGACGCGCGCGTCGCTGCGCGCCGACAGCGCGAGCGTGACCGGCGCGTTCCCGTCCGCAGCCGCGGGGAGGGGGACAGGGTCCTCGGAGGGCTGCTCGATGACGACGTGCGCGTTCGTGCCGCCGAAGCCGAACGCCGAGACGCCCGCGCGAGCGACGCCGGCGTAGCGCGGCCACGGCCGCGGCTCGTCGACGACGCGCAGCCGGGACTCCTCGAAGCGGATGTGCGGGTTCGGCCCGCTGTAGTTGATGCTCGCGGGCAGGCGGTCGTGCTGGAGGGAGAGGACGAGCTTGATGAGCCCGGCGACGCCCGCGGCGCCCTCGAGGTGCCCGAGGTTGCTCTTGACCGAGCCGATGAGCAGCGGCCGGTCGGCGTCGCGGCCCGCGCCCAGCACGGTGGCCAGCGCCCCCGCCTCGATCGGGTCCCCGAGCAGCGTGCCGGTCCCGTGCGCCTCGACGTAGTCCACGGAGGCCGGATCGATGCCCGCCCGCGTGTAGACGTCGCGCAGCAGCGCCTCCTGGGCGAGGGGGTCGGGCGCCATCATCCCGTTGGACCGGCCGTCGGAGTTCACGCCCGTCCCGCGGATCACCGCGAGCACGCGGTCGCCGTCACGGCGCGCGTCGCGCAGCCGCTTGAGGACGACGACGCCGCAGCCCTCGGCACGCACGATGCCGTCGGCGTCCGCGCTGAACGGCTTGCAGCGCCCGTCCGGCGCGAGGGCGCCGCCGAGCTCGAAGTTCACGGTGATCGCGGGGGCGAGCAGCATGTTCACGCCGCCCACGACGGCCTGGTCGATGTCGCCGTCGCCGATGGCCCGCGCGGCCTGGTGGACCGCCACGAGGGACGACGAGCACGCGGTGTCCGTCGTCATGCTCGGGCCGCGCAGATCGAGGAGGTACGACAGGCGGTTCGCCGCGATGCTCAGCGCCGACCCGGTGGACGTCCACGCGTCGATCCGCGCGAGGTCCGCGGTCGTCAGGTGGCTGTACTCGTTCGCGCACATGCCGACGAACACGCCGGTCGCGGTGCCCTTCAGCGACGAGGGGGCGATGCCGGCGTGCAGCAGCGCCTCGTGGGCGACCTCGAGCAGCAGCCGCTGCTGCGGATCCATGAGCTCCGCCTCACGCGGGGTGATGCCGAAGAACTCCGCGTCGAACCCGGCGACGTCGTCGAGGAATCCGCCGCGCCGCTGCGTGGCGTCGACGATGGCCTGCGCGGCCGCGTCGGCCGGGGTGAACTGCTCCCAGCGGCCCTCCGGGACCTCGCCGACGGCGTCGCGCGCGTCGAGCAGGAGCTTCCAGAGGTCGTCGGGGCCGTCGACGCCGCCGGGCAGGCGGCAGCCGAGCCCGACGATCGCCACGCGGTCGCCGTCGTCGTCGGTCTCCGCCGCACCGGCGACCGCCGGAGCGGCCGGGGCCGCGGCGGCCTCCGCGACGGCCTCGTCGCCGTGCACGAGCCGGCGCGCGATGAGCGTGATCGTCGGGGTCTTCCAGACCAGGGTCGCGTCCAGGTCACGGTCGAGGTGGTCCTCGAGGTCGCCGACCAGCCCGACGGCATCGCGCGAGGACAGGCCGAGCTCGGTGAGCGGGCGATCGGGGTCGATCGCGTCGGCGTCGAGGTCGAGGACGTCGGCGATCGCGTCGCGCAGCCAGGCGATCAGCTCGAGTTCCCGGGGATCGGGCGTGGGGCTCATGTCCGTCCTCCGACGGGCAGCAGGGTGCCTTCGAGGTACTGGGTGCGCGTTGCCTGCCGCGCGATCTTGCCGCTGGACGTGCGCGGCACCGTGTGCGGGTGGACGAGCACGAAGTCATGGAGCGTCACGGCGTGCTGCAGCGAGACGGCGTGACGGGCGGCGGCGACGATGTCGTCCATCCGGCGATTCGCGCCCTCGGCCTCGCGGTGCTGTTCGGCGACGACCACCAGGCCCTCGCCCTCGCCGGTGTCGACCGCGAACGCGGCAAGGCGGTGCGCGGCGATCGCGACATGGGCCTCCTCGACGGTGGCCTCGATGTCGTTCGGGTAGATGTTGCGCCCGTCGATGATGATCGTGTCCTTCAGGCGGCCAGTGATGTAGAGCTCGCCATCGACGATCGCGCCGAGATCCCCGGTGCGCAGCCAGCCGGACGCCGGCAGGTCACCCGGGTCGGCGAGCGTGCCGCCGAACGTCTGGGCGCTCTCGCGGCCGTCACCCCAGTAGCCCGCGCCCACGTTCGCGCCGTGCACCCAGACCTCGCCCACGGTGCGGTCGGCCAGGCGCCGGCACGACGCAGCGTCGGCGATGGCGACGTGCTGCCCGATCGCCACGCCGCAGGAGACGATCTCCGTCACGCGCGCGTCAGCACCGGCCGGCGCCGTCACGCGGTGCTCTTGCAGTGCGGCGGCGTCGATCTCCATGATCCGCGCTGGCCGGTCGCCGGGGGTCGTCGAGACGAAGACGGTCGCCTCGGCGAGCCCGTAGGAGGGGCGGACGGCCTCGGGCCGCAGTCCGTGCGGCGCGAACGTCTCGATGAACTGGCGAACGGTCCGCGGCTGGACGGGCTCGGCGCCGTTGAGCATGGCCTTCACGCCGGAGAGGTCGATCTCCTGGCGGTCGCTCTCGCGGACGCGCTTGGCGGCGTAGCCGTAGGCGAAGTTCGGCGCCGCGGTGTACGTGCACGACTGGCGTGCGAGCTCGCGCATCCACCGCACCGGGCGCTGCACGAAGGCGAGCGGATCGAACACGCTTCCCGTCGCGGCCACCACGATGGGCAGCACGACCGACAGCAGCAGGCCCATGTCGTGGAACAGCGGGAGCCAGCTCACCGCGGCGTTGTGGTCGTTGACGTCCACGTCGAACGCCTCCACGAGCTGGTACGCGTTGGCCACGACGTTGCCATGGGTCAGCTCGACGCCCGCGGGCGTCCGCGTGGAGCCCGATGTGTACTGCAGGTAGGCGATCTCGTCGGGCTGCAGGCGCTCCGGACGAACGTACGCGGCGGCGGCCTGCGCGCCCGCGTCGCCGCGCAGGTCCTCCAGCACGAGGATGTGCGCGTTCAGCGGCTCGGGCATGTCCGCGGCGAGCGCGGCGACGGCGTCGCGGTGCGCGGCGGTCGTCAGCAGGCACGCGGGACGGCAGTCCTGGAGGACCGCGCGCAGGCGGTCGCCCTGGCCGAGGTGCTCGGGCTCGAAGAGGGGCACGCCGATCGCGACGGAGCGGGTGACCGCGGCGAACCCGGCCATGTACTCGGGGCTCGAGGGCGCGAGGATGGCGACGCGGTCGCCGGGCGCGACGAGCTCCGCGATCCGCGCGGCGATCGCGCGGGACCATCCGTCGAGCTCACCGAACGTGACGGTGTGTTCGATCCCGGAGCGATCCTGCGCGAAGTCGGTGTACCGCAGGGCGATGCGGTCCGGATGGACCTGCGCCCAGTGCATGACGTGGTCGGCGAGCAGAGCGCCGCCGGTCATCCCGGAGTGACCTCCGAGCGGACCTGCGGTGATCGGCGCGCGTGTCTGCAGCTCGGTCACGCACGCCCTCCGGAGCCGTCCGGACGCAGGACGTCAGGGGCGGTCGGCTGCGCGCAGGCAGCGTCGAGCTCTGTGTCCACGAACGCGACGGTCCGGAACTGCGTACGGCATGGACAGATGCCCCGGTAGACGAGACGTAGCAAGTGATCCACCCCCTGGATACGTGCCGCGCACTGCTCCCCCCATGGATGCCGCGCGGTACTTGCTCCCCTGGAACGTAGCATTACCGAACGCACGGTCAAGAGCAAGCCTGGGTTTTTGTTGGACGTCGTGTCAGGAGTGTCGACGAACTGTCAGACACGGCGTCGGCCCGGACCCCGTCACGGCCACGGCCGCGGCATGGCCTGCCTGCAGCTCGACGTCGCAGACGCGCGCCGGGCCGAGGCCGTCGGGAAGGGTCACCGCGTGCCAACCGCCGTCTTCTGGGGACTCTGCGATGCCCACGCGCTCGAGTCCGACCGCGACGCCGTGGCCGGTCGCCTTCGCCGCGGCCTCCTTGCGCGTCCACGCCGCGAGCCTCGCGGTCTGGGGGGTCGGTCGCACGCTCCGTCGCGGCCCACTCCGGGTCGCTGAACACATGCGAGTGATGCGACGCCCAGTCCATGTTCGGGCGGTCGGCCTCGACATCCACCCCGACGGGCCCGGCGGTGCTGATAGCCACCACTGCGACGGTCCCGGAGTGCGCGAGATTGACAGCGGGCGGCGCCGGGGCGCCCGGGACGGGCGCGATCGCGGGCTTGCCGTGATCGGTCGCGCCGCACGTCGCGCATCGCCGCCGGACCTCCACCTGCGTCGGGGGGACGCCGAGCAGCTCGGCGACGCGCCGGCGCAGCAGGCCGTGGGCGACGACCGCCCGGCGCCGGTCGTCGGGGCGCGCGAGCAGCTCGATGCGCGCGCGGGTCGGCGCATCGAGATCGGCGCGCAGCGCGTCGAGCGCGCCCGGCGGCAGGTCGATGGAGCTCCACCACAGCTCGATCGACCCGGGCGCGAGCGCGGGAGAGACGGGAGAGGACGTCATGACGAGGCGCCATACACGCTACGGGTGGTCGCGGTGTGAACACCGTTCTCTGGTAATTCCAAACCAGGTTGGTACTCTCGGATAACGAGCGCTAGGCGGGGATGCCGGCGCGCTCTGGGGAACTGTCCGGCGGTGGGGGAAGAACATGCTGCGACGACTGCTTGCGGTCGCCTTGATGAGTGTCGTGGGCCTGGGGCTCGGCGCAGGGAGTGCGTCCGCTGCCCTGCCGACGGCCAAGTGGGTCACGATCCCGAGCGGCGACGGGGTGCGGCTGAAGGCCATCGTCTTCATGCCCGGCAACCTCAAGCCCGGCGACAAGCCGCCGGGCATCGCCTTCGCTGCGGCCTGGAACGGCGGAGCCGAGCAGAACTCCGTGCCGTCGCTCCAGCTCGCCCGCAAGGGGTACATCGTCGTGAGCTACACGACGCGGGGCACCGGGATCGACACCGACAAGCGCGGCTTCGTCGAGATGGGCGGCCCGAAGGACATCATGGACATGCGCGCGATCATCGACTGGATGATCACCCAGCGCGGCGCCGATCCGGAGAGGATCGGCACGGCCGGCATCTCCTACGGCGCCGGCATCGCGCTCATGGCATCCGGCGTCGACGCGCGCATCAAGTCCGTCGTGTCGATGAGCGGGTGGACCGACCTCGGGCGCGCGTTGTTCCCGAACCAGACCCGCAACTCCTGGGCGGGATTCATCCTGTGGGCGTCGGCCAAGCAGGCGTCGAACGAGGGCGCCGAGTTCAACGAGGTCTTCAACCAGTTCTTCCAGTACCGCAAGAGCGAGGAGACGCTGGCGTTCGCGCGCGGGCGGTCCGCCATCTCGTTCCTGGACCGGATCAACGCCAACCGGCCCGCGATCATGATGTCGCAGAACTGGAACGAGCTCGCGTTCCCGCCGGACCAGTTCCTCGACTTCTACAAGGACCTCACGGTGCCACGGCGGCTGTACCTGCGCGCAGGTGACCACGTCGGCCAGGAGACGTTCGGACTGCTCGGGGCGCAGAACGCGGTGCTGAGCCGCATGTACCAGTGGTTCGACAAGACGCTGCGCGACCCGTCGCAGCGCGACAGCGCCGGCGCGCAGATCGAGATCCAGCCCCGCGCCTCGTACGGCGACCGGTCGGAGGAGACCTACGTCAACTGGGAGGACGCGAGCCCGAACAGCATGCGGTGGCACCTCGGCGGCGTCATGAACAAGAAGGGCGACGGCAGCGCGACCGCGGCGCCGTCGACCGGCTGGTCGACGAAGATCAAGCCGGGCTTCAACGTCGTCAACCACGTCGGAGGCCCGATCGTCTCGCACTGGACCGAGGTCTGGTGGGGACGACCGATCTGGACCGAGCCGAAGTACATCGACCGCAAGACCACGGCGACCTGGCTCAGCGATCCGATGCCGGGCTGGGTGAAGATGCGCGGCGCGCCGAAGGTCCACGTGACCGTGACACCCAGCCACGCGAAGGGGTTCCTGAACCTCGTGCTGTGGTCGGTGGGGGCGAACAACAGCGGGCGGCACATCACCCACGCGCCGATCACCTGGCGCGGGCGGACGCCCGGCAAGCCGTTCACGCTCGACCTCGAGCTGCGACCCAACGCGTTCAACATCCCGCCCGGCCACCGGCTCCTGCTCGGCGCGAGCACGTACGAGCTGAACTACTACCTCGAGCAGAACGAGCCGGGCAGCACCATCACGTTCAGCTCGCCGGACGGCGACCCGTCCTGGCTGGAGCTGCCGACCCGCTGAGCAGGTGAGCGGTGCGCCGCGGGCTCGTGCCCGCGGCGCGTCCCGCGATCAGCCGGCGACGCCGACGCGGACGAGCTCGCCCGCGAGGTACGCGGCGCGCGCGCCGTGCCGCGCGATCTTGCCGCTCGACGTCCGGGCGATCGTGTCGGGCTCGACGAGCACGAAGTCGTGCAGCGCGACCGCGTGCTCGGCGGACACCGCCGCACGGGCCGCCGACGCGATGTCGTCGAGGCGGGCCACGGCGTCCTCGGCCGTGCGATGGCGCTCGGCGACGACGACCACGACCTCGCCGGTCGCGCCGGGCACCGCGAACGCGGCGAGGCGATGCGCGGCGATCGCGCCATCGGCCTGCTCGACGCTCAGCTCGACATCGTGCGGGTAGACGTTGCGCCCGTCGACGATGATCAGGTCCTTGTGGCGTCCCGTCACGTAGAGGTCGCCGTCGACGATCGCGCCGAGGTCGCCTGTCTTCAGCCACGGGCCGGCCGGCAGGTCGCCGGGGTCCGCCAGGGTGCCGCCGAACGTCGCGACACTGTCGTCAGGGCGCTGCCAGTACGCGCGCCCGACGTTCGGGCCGCACACCCAGATCTCGCCGACGTCGCCGTCGGGCATGCGCGCGGCACGCTCGGCGTCGACGATCACGACGTGCTGGCTGTCGACGGCCGTGCCGCAGGAGACCAGCTGGACGGACCGTCCCGCGCCGGCCGGCTCGAGGCGGCCGGTCTGCAGCGTCGCGGCGTCGAACTCCCGGACGAGCGGTCCCTGCCCGGGGCGGCTGCGGGTGACGAACACCGTGGCCTCCGCCAGGCCGTAGGACGGGAAGCATGCCTCGGGCCGGACGCCCACCGGACCGAACGCCTCGAGAAAGCGATCGACCGTGGCGGGCAGGACGGGCTCGGCGCCGTTGAGCAGCGCGATGACGCCCGACAGCTCGAGCTCCGCGCGCTCCTCGTCCTTCATCCGCTTGGCGACGTAGCCGTACGCGAAGTTCGGCGCCGCGCTGATGACGTTGCGCTTGCCGCTCATCTCACGCACCCAGCGCTGCGGGCGCATGAGGAACGCAAGCGGGTCCATGAGGTGTGCGTGCGCGCCGCACACGATCGCGCCGGGCGCGCCGATGAGCAGGCCCATGTCATGGAACAGCGGGAGCCAGCTCACCGCGTTCGTGTCCGCGTAGCGCAGGTCGTAGCCCTCGATGATCTGCCGCGCGTTGGCCAGCAGGTTGCCGTGGGTGAGTTCCACGCCCGCGGGCGCGCGCGTGGAGCCCGACGTGTACTGGAGGTACGCGATGTCGTCGGGGGAGATGCCGGTCGGCGCGGTGAAGCGGGCCGCTGCCGCGTCTCCGGCGGGACCCTCGAGCGCGTCGACGCACACGATGCGCTCGTCCGTCCCGCCTGCGAGCTCGCGCACGAGCTCGAGCTTGTCGGTCGTCGCGAGCAGGCAGACCGGCTCGCAGTCGGCGAGCACGCCGTGGAGCCGGTCGCCGTGGCCCGGCATGTCCGGCGAGAACAGCGGCACGCCGATGACACCGGCGCGCAGCGTCGCCGCGAAGGCGACGACGTACTCGAGGCTCTGCGCGCAGACGATCGCGACACGATCCCCCCGCTGCGCGCGCTCCATGATCACGGCCGCGACCGCGCGCGACCAGCGGTCGAGCTCCGCGAACGTGATGGTCCGCGTCACGCCCTGGCGGCTCGCGAGGTAGTCGGTGAAGGTCTGGGCGGGCGCGTCGGGCTGGACGCGCGCCCAGTGCTCGAGGTAGTCGGTGACGAGCGCGCCGTCCAGGTCCGCGAGCGGATCGGGCACACGGGCTGGCGCGGGCGTGAGGCCGGCGGTCATCGGCCACCCCGCATCCACGGCGACGGGTCGATCATCCGGTCGACGTCGCTGGGTGCGACGCGTTCCGCGCAACGGCTGTACATCATGGTTCCCCCCTCTGGACAGGAATCGCGCGTGCTTCCCCAAGCTCCGGCGCGATAACGCTGTCTTCACCCTACTGACACCGTGTCGATCCTGGAAGGGTGTCCGCCCGGTCGCAGATGATGTGTCTCATGCAGTCACCAGTTGTGGGGAGTCGCGCGTGAGCGTGCTCGGCGTGGGGCTCGACGTCGTCGACATCGCCGGCTTCGCGCCGAGGGTCGACGACGCCTCGGACTTCGTCGACGCGACGTTCACCGCGGGAGAGCGGGCCGATGCGGAGTTCGGCTCAGGCGATCGCACCCTCCGGCTCGCGGGGCGCTTCGCAGCCAAGCAGGCGTTCCTCAAGGCCTGGTCCGCGGCCCGGTACGGCCGGCCCCCGGCGCTGCCCAGCGTGGACCTGCGGGCGATCGAGGTGCGGCTCGACGGGCACGGGCGCCCGTCCATCGCGCTGCACGGCGAGGTGGCCGAGGAGGTCGCGTCGCTCGCGATCCAGCTCGAGCTCCGGGGCGAGATCGTCACGCACGTCTCGATCAGTCACGACGGCGGGGTGGCCGCCGCCGTGGTGGTTCTGGGCGCGTCGACGCTCAGCGGCTGACGTCCTGGGGATCCCCGCTTCCGGGGTCCTTTCGACACTGCGTCTGGACCATGGGCCCGCCGCTTTGTACACGCGGTCCAGACCGATGCGACCCGTCGGTTGCCAGGATCGTTGACGGGCGCCGCCGACCCTGTCGGCGTCCCCATGCTGCGGTCCTCTGAACCCGCCGCGGCAACCCACTCCATCCCAGAACGAAGGACCCTCCCCGTGAGTTCGAGCCCCATCCCGCGGGCGCGGTCGCGTGCACGCGCACGCCGCGCCGGCGGCGCCCTGCTGTCGTCCGCCGGCCTGGCCCTCGCCTGTGCGAGCCCTGCCGCGGCCGTGAATTTCGTCACCACCGCCAACGGCGTGGAGTGGGGCGTGCACGACGCCGCGCGTCCCGGCCTCGACACCGGCAGCATCCGCAACACGACGAACAACGGGCTGGTCGGCTTCGGCAACCTGCGCATCGTCGTCTCCGGCGTCCCGGACTCAGACACGACGAAGCGGTTCAACGGCGAGATGCTGCGCGGCTTCGGCCTGAAGTTCAACGGCGGCGACGGGAGCGACCCGACCTTCGAGACGACGACGCCGGTGACCCTCGGCGGCGTCGAGGTCGAGCGTACGCTGAAGATCCTGTCGGCGAAGAACACCGCGCGCTGGCTCGACACGTTCACGAACACCACCGATCGCGTGATCACGCTGCAGACGTCGTTCGGCGGCACTGCGGGCACGACGAACGCGACGACGCACAGCAAGATCGTCGAGACGAGCAGCGGCGATACCGCTGCCGACAGCGCCGACGCGTGGGTGCAGGTCGCGACGCCGCACAGCTCGGCGACCACCCTGACTTCGGGCCCGACCATCAGCGGCCCGAGCGCCGTGGTCCTCGGGACGCCGAGCTTCTCGGGCAACTTCACCGGGATCGGCGTCCAGCAGTACAACCCGTTCACGACGGCGCTTCCCACGTCGGCCCCGGCCGATCCGCTGAAGGACAGCTTCTACGGGTACAAGCACACCCTGACGCTGCAGCCGGGCCAGACGAAGTCGGTCCTGCGCTTCGTGGTCGTCGGCCGCGGCGAGAAGACCAGTCCGAGCAGCACGCTGCCCGACCCCGGCACGCAGATCGCCGCGGTGAAGACCGGCGCGACGGATCTCGCCGCGAACCCGGACCTCAGCGGCCTCCCGTTCGCCGACATCTGCACCGTGGCGAACTGGAACCTCGCCTCGCTGCCGAGCTTCAACGAGGGTCTCTGCGAGGAGTTCGTCGAGCCGGTCGCACCGACCGCCAAGCCGACGAAGCTGCCCGTGACCGGCTCGCCGTACGACGTGGTCGGCAAGTCGATGTCGGAGATCCAGGAGGACATGGAGGCGGGCGTCACGACCTCGCAGGAGGTCACGCGCGCGTACCTCGACCGCATCGCCGCCTACGACACCGGCCCGTTCGGCCTGCACACGTTCATCACCGTCGCGGACAGCGCGATGGAGCAGGCCAAGGCCGCCGACGCCAAGCGCGCCGCCGGCGAGACCGGCGACCTACTCGGCATCCCGGTCGCGGTGAAGGACAACTACGACACGGCCGGGATCCAGACGACGAACGGCACGAAGGCGCTCGAGGGCTTCGTCCCGAAGAAGGACGCGTTCCAGGTCAAGCAGCTGCGCGATGCCGGCGCGGTCATCATCGGCAAGACGACGATGTCGGAGTTCGCGAACTCCGGCAGCTACTCGGAGTCCGGCTTCGGCATGGCGTGGAACGCGCACAAGCCCAGCAAGACGACGCTCGGCTCGTCGGGCGGCACCGGTTCGGCGATTCCGTCGAGCTTCGCCGCGATCGGTATGGGCTCCCAGACGGGCGTGTCGCTGTATGCCCCGTCGACCGGCGGCGGCCTCGTGACGATGCGCGGCACGGACGGCATCGCCTCGGGCGCCGGCGTCATGCCGCTGACGTGGCTGCAGGACTTCGCCGGGCCGATGGGCAGGACGGTGGAGGACGTTGCGCGGTTCCTGAACGTCACGGCGGGCACGGACCCGGAGGACGTCCAGACCGTGCATGACGACGCGGGCGAGAAGCGGCCGGACGACTACACCGACTTCCTCGACGAGGACGCGCTCGTCGGTAAGAAGATCGGCTACATCCCGGGTTCGTTCACCGCGAACTCGAGCTACGGCCAGGACACCGGCACGATGGACGCGATGGTCGCCGAGCTCCAGAAGTTCGTGGACGCCGGCGCGACGCTCGTCCCGATCGACACGGTGGCGACGCCGGTGCCGGGCACCGGTACGCCGGACCCGGCGATCCCGGACGCGAACGTAAAGCGCCGCAACGAGGGCTGGGCGCGGTACTTCGGCCGGCACGACAATGCGCCGTTCACCCGCGGCTCGCAGATCCTGTCCTCACCGAAGAATCTGCCGTACAACCGGCAGACCGTCGCGGACGGCACGGACCTGACGGACGCGGAGGTCACGCGGATCCTCGAGGCGCGCGACGTCTCGAAGGAGCGCATCGACACCTGGATGGACACACTCGGCGTCGACGCCGTCGTGTACCCGGGCTTCCGCTCGGACGTGTACGACAACGACGGGGCCCAGACGCTGTCCTCCGACCGCAACCACGGGTTCCTGACGTCGAACTACGGCCTGCCGACGATCGTCGTGCCGGTCGGCTCGAACCCGGTGGGCGATCCGATGACGCTGCAGATCATCGGCCGCGCCTACGACGACGGCCCGGTGCTGGGCTTGGGCTACGCGCTGGAGCAGGAGGTGGGGGCCGAGGGCAAGATCATCCCGGCCACGACGCCGAAGCTGCAGTACGTGCCCGGCACGCCGGTCCCGCCGATCACGCCGCAGCAGCCCACGGAACCCGTGACGCTGCCGAGCCAGCCCGACCCCGTCAGCAACGCGTCGGCCCCGGTGCCGGCGTCGCAGACCGCGGCGAAGCTGACCGTGACCATCCCGTCGTCGGCGCGGGTGCGCGGCGGCCGGGTGCGGGTGGCCCTGAAGAACCCGACGAAGCGCACGCTGACCGGCACGATCGTGCTGCGCGGCCGCGCGACGAAGAACGGGAAGACGGGGACGTACACGTTCGGCACCGCGCAGGTGACGATCGGGGCGGGCAAGTCGAGGACGGTCTCGATCAAGCTCGGCCCGACCGGCCTGAAGGCGCTGAAGGGCAAGTCGTCGACCAAGGTCACCGCCCGGTTCTTCGGGCGGCCGACGGAGGACACGACCACCACGACCAAGAGCGTGACGCTGCGGCCCTAGACGCAGCGGCGACGCCCACGGAGCGCGCGGCCTTCGGGCCGCGCGCTCCTGCGGTCGTGCCCAAGGTCCGTCGCCGTCACGCAGGTCGTCCGGGCGCGCGGCGACGATGGCCGCGATGGATGCCGGAACCGGGGACCGCCCACCTGGCGGAACCCGTTTCGACGGTTGTCCATCGACAGGACGCACCGGGATGAGGAGAATGGGCCATATGCGGGACCGGGGAACGGATGCCTGACGTCGAAGCCGACGTCCGCCTGGAGGGCGTCACCAAGCGCTTCGGGGACCATGTGGCGGTCGACGCGCTCGATCTCGAGATCGAACGCGGCGCGTTCTTCGCGATGCTCGGGCCGTCCGGCTGTGGCAAGACGACGACCCTGCGCATGATCGGCGGCTTCGAAGAGCCCACGGCCGGGCGGGTGCATCTCGGCGGCGAGGACGTCACCGACCGCCCGCCGTTCCGCCGGGACGTCAACACGGTCTTTCAGTCCTACGCGCTGTTCCCGCATCTCACGGTGGAGAAGAACGTCGCCTTCGGCCTCGAGCGCCAGAAGCTCGGCAAGGCCGAAGTGACGCAGCGCGTGGCCGAGGCGCTCGACATGGTCCAGCTCGGGCAGTTCGGCGCGCGCCGTCCCGCGCAGCTGTCCGGCGGCCAGCAGCAGCGCGTCGCCCTCGCGCGCGCGCTCGTCAACAGGCCCCGCGCGCTCCTACTCGACGAGCCGCTCGGCGCGCTGGACCTGCGCCTGCGCAAGGAGCTGCAGCTCGAGCTCAAGCGCCTGCAGCAGGAGCTCGGCATCACCTTCGTGCACGTCACGCACGATCAGGAGGAGGCCATGAGCATGGCCGACACCATCGCGGTGATGCGCGACGGGCGCATCGAGCAGGCGGGCAGCGCCACCGACCTGTACGAGACGCCGCGCACCGAGTTCGTCGCGAGCTTCCTCGGCATCTCCAACTTCGTCAACGGCCGGGTCATCGGCGCCGACGGCGACGTCGCCTCGGTCGAGACGCACGACGGCGCGCGGTTGCGGCTGCCCGCCGCGCGGCTCGACGCGCACGGCGACGTCCGCATCGGGGTGCGGCCGGAGAAGGTGCAGCTCGCGGAGACCGAGGCCGAGGTGCCGGACGGCTGGAACGTCCTGCGGGGCACGGTCATCGTGGCGGCGTTCCTGGGGGGTGTCCATCCAGTACCTGATTCGCGCCGCCGGCGGCGAGGAGCTCACCGTCGTCGCGCCGAACCGCGACGGCACCGCCCCGGATGTGTTCACCGTGGGCCGGGACGTGTTCCTGACGTGGAATCCCGACTTCACGTTTGTCGTCGACAAGGAGGCATCGACATGACCGATCCGAACTTCGAACGCCGTCTCGAGGAGTTCCTGGCGGCCGATCGCGTGTCGCGCCGCCGGTTCCTCGGCCGCACGGCCGGCGCCGGTCTCGCCGTCGGCGGGCTGGGCGCCTTCCTGGCCGCGTGCGGCGGGGTGGAGGGCACCGCCGACAACGAGAAGACCACCACCGCGGCTACCGCGAGCCACCCGAAGGAGACCATCGCGGCGTGGACCTTCGCGAACTGGCCGCTGTACATGGACAAGGCGCTGCTGAAGGACTTCGACAAGGAGTACGGCGGCAAGGTCAAGTACGTCGAGGAGATCAACGACAACTACGAGTTCTTCAGCAAGGTCCGCCAGCAGCTGCAGAACGGCCAGCCGATCGGGCGCGACATCGTCGTGCTCACCGACTACATGGCCCAGCGCTGGGTCAAGGACGGGTACACCGAGCCCATCGACAAGAAGAACGTCCCGAACGCGAAGAACCTCGTCGCCAACCTCCAGACGATCGCCTATGACCCCGAGCGGTCCTACACGCTGCCGTACCAGTCCGGCGCGGTGGGCATCGGCTACAACATCGAGAAGACCGGCCGTGAGCTGACGTCGATCGACGACTTCTTCGACCCGAAGTTCAAGGGCCGCGTCACGATGTTCTCCGAGCCGTACGACGCAGCGAGCACCGTCCTCATCCAGCAGGGCAAGGACCCCGAAAAGGCCACGATCGACGAGCTGCTCGAGGCCATCGAGGTCATCTCGAAGGCCAACGACGAGGGCCAGTTCCGGCGCTTCACCGGCAACGACTACTCGACGGACCTCACGAAGGGCAACGCGTGGGTCTGCATGGCCTACTCGGGCGACCTCGTGCAGCTGCAGAGCGATAACCCGAACCTGCGCTTCGCCTACCCGGAGCAGGGCGCCGTGCGCTTCACCGACAACATGATGATGCCGGCGAAGGTCGAGCACCCGTACGCGGCCGAGACGATGATGAACTACCTCTACGAGCCCGAGGTGGCCGCGAAGCTCGCGGCGTACGTCAACTACATCTCCCCGGTCGACGGCATCAAGGAGATCCTCGAGAAGTCCGATCCGGAGATCGCCTCGAACGAGCTCATCTTCCCGCCCGACGAGGTCGCGGCCAAGCTGAAGAACTACCCGCAGCTGACGCCGGCCGAGGAGCGCCAGATGCGTGAGGCGATGGCGCAGGTCACCGGGGCGTGAGTTGAGCCTCCGCCGCCGCCGACAGCTGGTCCCGTGGCTGCTCATCGGCCCGGGACTGCTGTGGCTGGTCGTGTTCTTCGCGGTCCCGCTCGCGAACCAGCTGTACGTCTCGCTGCAGACCGGCGACCCCGAGACGGGGTACCAGTTCACCTGGGCGTTCGGCACGTACGTCGACGCGATCAAGGATTACCACGAGCAGTTCCTGCGCTCGATCGGGTACGCGGCGACGGCCACCGTCCTGTGTCTCATCATCGGCTTCCCGCTCGCGTACTACGCGGCGTTCAAGGCCAAGCCGTTCATGCGCAACCTCATCCTGCTGCTCGTGATCCTGCCGTTCTTCGTGAGCTCCGTGCTGCGGACGGTGAGCTGGCAGCTCATCCTGTTCGACGACGGGTGGATCGTGGCGCGGTTCCGCGACGTCGGGCTGCTGGGTGACGACGGCCGCCTGCTCGCCACGCGCACGGCGGTCATCGCGGGCATCACCTACAACTTCCTGCCGTTCATGATCCTGCCGCTGTTCGTGTCGCTCGAGCGGATCGACCGGCGGCTCGTGGAAGCCGCGACGGACCTGTACGCGAGCCGGGCGCAAGCGTTCCGCCACGTGACGCTGCCGCTGGCGCTGCCGGGCATCTTCGCGGGGTCGCTGCTGACGTTCATCCCGGCGTGCGGTGACTTCATCAACGCCGCGCTCCTCGGCACGCCGAAGCAGTCGATGATCGGCAACGTCATCCAGAGCAAGTTCCTGTTCGTGCAGGACTACCCGACGGCCGCGGCGCTGTCGTTCATCCTCATGACGTTCATCCTCATCGGCGTCGCGCTCTACGGGCGGCTGCTGGGGACGAAGACGCTCATGGAATCAGCCGTATGAGGACGCGTGCCGATCAGATCCGCGGGTGGCTGCTCGGGGCGTGGACCGGCCTGGCGCTCCTGTACCTGTTCATCCCGGTCTTCGTGATCGCGGCGTTCTCGTTCAACGACAACCAGGGCCGCTTCAACTTCACGTGGCAGGGCTTCACGCTCAAGCACTGGCAGGACCCGTTCGCGGACCCGGACCTGGCGCTCGCGATGAAGAACTCGCTGCTCATCGCCGGGATCTCCACGCTCATCGCGGTGGTGCTCGGGACGTTCATGGCGCTCGCGCTCGTGCGGTACTCGTTCCGCGGCCGCAGCACCACCGACCTGTTCGTCTTCCTGCCCCTCGCGACGCCCGAGGTCGTGCTCGGCGCCTCGCTGCTCGCGCTGTTCCTGACCATGGCGGTGACGACCGGGTTCGCCACGATCGTCGTCGCGCACGTGATGTTCACGATCTCCTACGTCGTCGTGACGGTGAAGGCGCGATTGGAGGGCATGGACCGCCACATCGAGGAGGCGGCCATGGACCTGGGTGCGAGTGAATGGACGGCGATCCGCAAGATCACGCTGCCGATGATCGCGCCCGGCGTGCTCGCCGCGGCGCTGCTGGCGGCGGCGATCTCGGTGGACGACTACGTCATCACGAGCTTCAACGCGGGGCAGACGACGACGTTCCCGCTGTTCATCTTCGGCGCCACGCGCCAGGGCGTGCCGCCCGCGGTCAACGTGCTCGCCACCGGGCTGGTGCTCGTCATCCTCCTGCTGCTCGCGCTCAACGTGGTCGTGCAGCGGCGGCTGGCGGCGCGCGATCGCGCGGCGATGCCCTAGCTCGCCGAGAGGAACCGGCGCACCGCGTCGTGGGTCTCCTGCGGCGCCTCGACCTGTGGGACATGCCCGCAGTCCAGCTCGAGATGCTCGGCGCTCGGCAGCGCGTCGCGGACATGGCGCTCGAAGGCGAGGGGCACGAGCTGGTCGTGACGCCCCCACACGAAGAGCGCCTGCGGGCGCAGGTCCTTCAGGTGCGTCCAGAACCCGCGGTCGCCGTGGGGTTCCTCGAGATAGATGTTCCGCGCCGCCGCGTAGAACGCCGCGCGGCCGGCGGGATTGAGGTACGCGCGGAGGAACTCGTCGACGCCCGCAGCGGTCCAACCCTCGGTCGCGCCCGGGATCATGCGATGGGCGATCCCCTGGACGATGGGTCGCGGCGCGACCTGCACGAGGCCGAGCTCGGGGCGCAGCAGGCGGACGAGCGGCGCCCACGGGCGGTTGCGTCGCCACGCCAGCGATGGCGCGAGCAGCACGAGCCGGCGCACCCGCTCGGGATGCCGCAGGCCGACCTCGAGGGCGACCCGCCCGCCGAGGCTGTTGCCGATGAGGTGGGCGTGCCGGAGGTCGAGGGCGTGGAGCAGGTCGACGACGACCCGTGCGAAGAAGCGCGGGTCGTACGGGGCGCCGATCGGCTTGTCCGAGTCGCCGAACCCGGGCTGGTCCATCGCGATGATGCGGAAGTCTGGCGCGAGCGCGGCGATCGTCGGCAGGAACGAGCCCTTCGTACCGCCCAGCCCGTGGATCGCGAGCACCGGCGGCCCCTGTCCGGCCTCCATGATCGAGATGGTGTTGCGGCGGGTCTCGACCTGGCGGAACCGCAGGCGTCCCGGCTCGGTGGCGCCGCTCGTCGCGGCGAGGAACCCGACGCCGAGATGCAGGTCGTGGCGGACCGACAGTCGCCCGGCGCGGAACGCCGCCATCCCGCCGCGCAGATCCTCGGCGATGGCGACCCACGTCTCCTCGTCGGCCGTGAGGATGGCGCCAGCCGTGCCTGACGGGGGTGCAAGCGTCGCTGTCCTGTCGGCGAGCACGGCGTCACGCGCGTCTCCACCCGTGACGCGGAGCCTGACCCGCGCGGGTGAACGCACGGGCGTGAACACGCCCGGGTCGTACCGAGCCACGAGGGTCTCGAGCGCGACGGCGGTGGGCATCGGGTGAAGGATGCCCGACCCTGTCCCTGGCCGGGGCCGGTCCCTACGCGGGGGTTGCCGTCACCACGATGTTGTCGCGGTAGTGCCCGGTCGCTTCGTTGAACGGCCCGCCGCACGTCACGAGGACGAGACGTCGCTCGCCGGTGCGCGTGAAGATCCGCTCGGGCAGCGCGCTCTTGCGCACCCGCTGCATCGAGCTGACCCGCCAGCGACGGGTCTTGCCGTCGTCCGAGCGCAACTCGATCGTGTCGCCGCGCCGCGCGCTCTTCAGGGCGTAGAAGGCGCCCGCCCCGCGCTTGGCGCTGTCGACGTGGCCGGCGAGCAGGATGGTGCCGGCGGTCGCGCCCGGTGCGGCGCCGTCGCGCCACCAGCCGACACGGTCGATGTTCTTCGGCACGCCCAGCGCGCCGGTCTGCAGGTCGATGCCCGCGCTGGCGATCGGCGCCCGGATGCCGAGGCGGGGGAGCGCGACGCTCGTGGGGGTGACCCGGTCGTCCTGCGCGGCGCTCGCCCGCGGCGCCCGGACCTCGACGTCCCCGCGGCCGGTGAGGATGAGCGGTGCGGCCAGGGAGGTCTCGGCCTCGATGCCGCACGCCGTCTCGGTCGCCGCGACCAGCTCGCTGCCCGCGATGCGCTCGACGTACGTGTAGAAGCCCGCGCGCCGGATCTCGGCCTTCGGGGAGCGCACCTCACCGTCGCCGGCCGCCTCCACCTTGCCTTTCCAGTACGGCGTGCCCTTGCAGTCCATCTCCGCGCGTGAGGCGTACGGGCCGAACAGCTCGACCTCGATCGTCGCGGCCGTCTTGCCCAAGCCGGTCACCTTGATGCGGTCGAAGATCTCCGCGCCGGGCCGCACGACGGCGTCGGACACGATCGTCTCGACCTTCGGCGCCGCCTGCGCGAGCGTCGTCTCGGCCGCTTCGCCGCACGCCGTCTGGGCGCCGAGGAACGCGGGACCCTCGGCGATGTACTCGCGGTACGTGTAGTAGCCGGCCTGCGGGATCGTGACCGCCTCGGTGACGTACGAGCCGTCGCCGTTCGCCGTGAACGAGCCGCGCCACGCGGGCTCGCCCTCGCACGTCATGGCCTCCTTCGTGGGGTACGGGCCCCACAGCTCGGCGACCACGTTGGCGCTGAGCGCGCCCAGGCCGGTGATCACGACGGTGTCGGTGACCTGCGCGCCGGGTGCGGTCTGCTGGGCGCTGATCTGGGTGGTGATCGCCGGTGATCCGCGGACGACCGTGGTCTCGGAGACCTCGCCGCACGCCGTCTTCACCGCGGCGACTCGGTCGGTGTCGTCGATCCACTCGACGTACGTGTAGTACCCCGGGGTGGTGAGCGTGACGGGGTCGGTCACGTACGTCCCGTCGCCGGCCGCGGTGAACGCGCCCTGCCACACCGGCGTGCCGTCGCACGTCATCTTGTCGGCGGCCGGGTACGGGCCGTACAGCGCGGCGTTGACCGTGACCGTCTGCCCGGAGAGGCCTTCCACCAGCACGCTGTCGGTGACCTGCGCGCCCGGGACGACGGCCTGCTGGCTGATCTGCGTCGTGACCTTCGGCGTGACCTTGACCGGGGCCTCGACGGTGTCGCTGACCGTCGCCGTCGCCGGGGCGACGAGGCGCTGGCCGCTCCGGGCGGCGGCGCCGCGGGTCGGCACGTAGAGCGCGGGCAGCGTGGCTGCCACCTCCGCCTTCGCCGTCACCTTCAGGCCCTCGGCGCTCGACGGGGTGAACGTCGCCGTCGCCATGCCCTTGGCGTCGCTCTTCGCGCTGCGCGCGAGGCCCTCCGCGCCCGACCCGTCCAGCCGCACCGTGACACCCGGGACGACCGCGCCGGAGGCGGACAGCACGCGCGCGGTGACGGTCGCCTCCTTGCCGACCGTCAGCGCCGCCGTGACCTTCGTCTCGATCGTGTACGGCCCGGCGTACCGCTCGGCGGCGCGGGTGATCGCGCGAACGCGGCGCTCGACCGCGGGCCCGATGGCGTCGGGCGCCGCCTCGCCGGGCGCGGCGTCGCCCATGAGCCCATGGACGTAGAGCATCATCGCGCCCTGCTGATTGCGGTTGTCCGAGTCGCCGTACCGCCACAGCGCGTAGGCCATTCGTCGCAGCTTGGCCACGGACACCGCGTCGCCGTCCTTGTTGCGCAGGCCGGCCGCCGAGCGCTGCTCGTAGCCGAACGCCTTCGACGGGTACCAGAACCGCAGATCGATGCAGAACAGCGGGTCGCTGACGCCCTCGACGACCCGGCGGTAGTCGCCGAACCACCGCACGCCGTAGCGGTAGTCGCGGTAGGCGCCCACGCCGTTGGTCTCGCACGTGTTCCGGCCCGCCGACGAGCACGGGTCGTTCTGGTTCGGGGGCTCGGCAGCCGACGCCGGGGAGGCGCCGACGAGGGCGAGCAGGAACGCGATCAGCAGGACAGGAAGGCAGCGGCGCACGACGCCTTCCTATCAGCGGCGGAGGCGGAGGGCGGTCACGCGCCAGGCTCGGCGACGCGCCATACGACCTCGGTCAGCGCGGCGATCGCCCGCTCGTCCTGGTCGGGGTCCTCGTCTGTGAGCATCTTGTGGCAGCAGCGCTCGACCATCCAGGCGAGTGCCTCCGCCACCGTCTCCGGGTCCGCGTGCTCGGACTCCCGGCCGGCCCAGCGCATGCGCAGGTGGTCGGCGACGGTGTGGGCCATGCCCGCGATCGTCGCCTGCCAGGCGTCTCGGGCGGCCTCGTCGTACTCGGCCAGCTCGATGATCGCCGCACCCACCACGGCGCGGTCATGCCAGTTGACGACCAGTTGGCGGACGACGCGCTCGATGTCCTCGCGCGTGGAGTCCGGGTCGGCGAGGACGGGCTCGGCGAGCGACATCCACGGCTCGGAGTCCTCCTCGGCCAGCCGCGCGATGAGCTCGCGCTTGTCGGGGAAGTGGGCGTAGAACGTCGACCGCGAGACGCCCGCGGCCTCCACGATGCGGTCGATGCTCATCGCGGCGACGGGCGACCCGGTCTCGAGCAGCCCGCGGAACGCCGCGAGGATCTTCTCCTGGGTGGCCTCGCGCCGGCGGCGGCCGGCGCTGGCCTGGACGGTGAACGCGCGGGGTGAGGTCACGCGGTCCTCCGGGTCAGACCGTCTGCGGCGTGTACCGCACCGGGAACGTCTTGAGCTGGTTGACGAAGCACGACTTCGTATACCGCGGCTCGCCCGCCAGTTGCATGTCGGGGAACCGCCGCAGCGTCTCCTCGAACAGGATCTTCAGCTCCATGCGCGCGAGCGCGGCGCCGAGGCAGAAGTGCCGGCCGCCGCCGCCGAACGCCTGGTGCTTGGGCTCGCGCAGGACGTCGAACGTGTGCGCGTCCTCGAACACCGTCTCGTCGCGGTTGCTCGCGACGTACCACATGATGACCTTGTCGCCCTCGCGGATCGTCTGGCCGTGCAGCTCGACGTCGCGGGTGGCGGTGCGGCGGAAGTGCGCGAACGCCGGGAAGCAGCGCAGGCACTCCTCGACGGCGCCCGGGATGAGCGACGGGTCGTCGACGAGCATCTGCCGCTGGCGGTCGTCCTGCAGCACGGCGAGCATGCCCGAGGCGAACGTCGACCGCGTCGAGTCGTTGCCGGCCGCGCCGAGCAGGCCGATGCCCATGAAGATCTCGAAGTCGTTCAGGCGCTCGCCGTCGATGACCGCGTGGGCGAGGACCGAGATGAGGTCGTCCTGCGGGTCGGCCTTGCGCTCCTCGAGGACCTCCATGAACTCCTCGATGGACTGCTGGATCATCGCGGCGTTCTCCTCGAAGCTCGAGGTGACCTCCTCGTCGCTGAAGGCGAGGATCATGTTCGCGCGCTCGGCGTTCTGCTTGTCGTCCTCCTCGTCGCTGCCGATGAAGGAGCCGATCACGCGCGAGACGACGGGCTGGGCGATGTCCTCGACGAGGTCGCACTCGCCCAGCGGGGCGATGCGGTCGAGCGTCCTCGTGACGATCTCGCGGATGCGCTCCTCGTGCTCGGCGATGCGCGCCGGGGTGAACCCGCGCTGGAACAGCGCCTTCAGGCGATCGTGCCGCGGCGGGTCCATGGAGATCATCTGCTGCTGCTGGGCCTCGAGCGGCAGGCCGATGTCGTCGAGCAGCAGCACGCCGCCGCGTTCGGAGGAGAAGGTCTGCCAGTCCTTCGTCAGCGCGTCGACGTCGGCCCAGCGGGTGATCGACCAGAAGCCCGCTTCGTCCGGGTACTGGTTCAGGGGGCTCCAGTGCACCGGCGCCTCGGCGCGCAGCCGTGTGAACAGCTCGTGCGGCGGGCCGTGCTCCCACAGCGACAGGTCGCTGACGTCGACGGACTGCAGATCACTCTCGATGGCCAGGCCCATGTGTCCTCCTCGTCGGACTCCCGCGGGGAACCGTACCACCTATCCGGACAGTTAGTTCGAAACAGGCGGATCAGCCCACGGCGAGGCAGGTCGCCATGAGCGTCGCGGTGAGGTACGTGCTGCACGTGGCCGCCCCGGTGGAGGCCGTGTCGAGCGCGTACAGCGTGGCCACGCTCTGCGTCGTGGAGGCCTGCATCGTCACGTAGGACTGCTGCTGGTTGTTCGTCGCGTTGTGCGCCGCGTTGCTCAGCGCCTGCGAGGTCGCGACGAAGAGGTTGCCCATGGCCATGGCGGGTGCCTCGCCGAGGACCTTGACGTTCGCCTGGCTCACCGCGTCCGTGATCTGGCTGTTCACCGCGGTCGGGTACGCGGCGCCGGCGGGAGTGGCGGCGACGAGCGCGAATGCGGCGGCCAGCAACACGGCGCGGAAGGCGGGCATGGGGAGGACGTCGGCACCGTCGCTCCGGCACTGGAGCCGCAGACGTCGGTCCTCGACGTCAGTACAGGCGCTTCTTGATCTCGCAGTTGCGAGGTGTCGAGCGGCCGGGGCGGTAGTAGACGGTGTCGCGGCCCGGCCCGCAGTCGATGCGGTCGCGACCGGTCCAGGAGGAGCGGATCACGTCGTTGCCCGAACCCCCGCGCAGCACGTCGTTGCCGTAGCCGCCCTTCAGCTCGTCGTCGCCGGGGCCGCCGGACAGCCGGTCGTTGCCGCGGTCGCCGGTCATCTCGTCGTTCCCGCTGCCGCCGCTGATGCGGTCGTTGCCCTTGCGGCCGGAGAGGACGTCGTGGCCGGCGCCGCCGCTGAGGCGGTCGCTGCCGCCGGCACCCTCGACCTCGTCGTTGCCGCCGTAGGCGTCGCAGTCGTCGGGGCCGTCGGTGCCGTAGACCCGCTCGGCCTCGTCGGAGGCCTCCTCGCTGCAGGGGACGCCCGGCATGTCCTCGTCCTCCTCGAGCTGCTCCTCGCAGTCGGTCATCCGCTCGCGGTCGGACTCCAGGTTGTAGTACGCGACGTCGTAGCCCGGGCCGCAGTCGATGGTGTCGGGGCCGGTGCCGCCCCAGATCTCGTCGTCGCCCGCCCCGCCGAAGATCGTGTCGACCCCGCGCCTGCCGTTGATCTCGTCGTCGCCGTCGCCGCCGCGCAGGACGTCGTCGCCGTAGCGGGACTCGATGATGCGGTCGGCGCCCGGCCCGCCGTTCACACGGTCGTCGCCGTCGCCGCCGTCGATCGTGTCGCGTCCGGTGCCGCCGCTGATGCGGTCGTTGCCATCACCGCCGCTGAGCGTGTCGTCGCCGCCGAAGCCGAGGAGGCGATCGTTCCCGCCGAGGCCGAGCAGCCGGTCGGCGCTGCCGGAGCCGGCGAGGCGGTCGGCGCCGCCGCCGCCGGTGCGGGCGAGCGCGATGGTGGCGGGGATGAGGGTCGCCAGGACGGCGAGCAGGGCAAGCGGGGCACGGCGATGCATGTCTGGCCTCGTCATCGGAAGCGGCTGGTGCAGGTGCAGCCGATCCGGCCGCAGTGGACCGATGACGGGCGCAGGTCCCCGATTGTCAGGACCGAACGGTGGTCAGTTGTCAATCTTTCGCGAGCTCGTACCCGTACTCGCCGCGCTTGTAGGCCAGGCGGGCGATGGAGCGGATGGTCGCGTCGTCGTTGCGCTCGACCTGGTCGAGCATGCCGTGAACCCGGCGGGACGCGCGGTCGCAGAAGCTCGCCGCGATGAGGCGTTCCTGCCCCGACGCGTCGACGCCCTGCGCGCCGAACAGCGCGGTGACCCGGCTGATCACGGCGACCTGGGCGAAGATGTCGCTCACCGCGTCGCTGATCCGCCGGTGGTGCAGGCCCTGGTGGATGATCGCGCGGCGGTGCTCGCGCAGGAGCTTCTCGCAGGTGCCGCGCAGCCGGCCGACCTGCTCGCCGACGCTGTCGGCGTGGCGCTTGAGGTCGGGGTGCGCGTGCTCGATGCGCCCGCCGCCGCGGATGCGGCCGCCGACGTAGTCCGCGAGGACGCCGAGTGAGCCGATCGGGTCGTTGAGGCCGACGGCCCCCAGCCCCTGGAGCTTCTCGCCGAGCGGCTTCATGCCGGTGAGCGCCACGTAGCTGCGCAGCACGTCGTTGGCGCCCTCGAAGATCGGGAAGATCCGGATGTCGCGCAGGATCTTCTCGTAGCGGTTGCCGCGCATGTAGCCCTCGCCGCCGGCGAGCTGGAGCGCGCGGTTGGCCTGGTACCAGAGGAACTCCGTCCCGCTGATCTTGCAGACCGCGGACTCGAGCGAGTAGTCGGGGACCCCCGCATCGACGAGGCCGCAGGTCAGGTAGCACATGGCCTCCAGCCCGAAGAGCTGGGTGACCATCCACCCGATCTTCTCCTGGACGAGATCGAGGTCGGCCAGCGGGCCGCCGAACTGCTCGCGTTCGAGGGTGTGGGCGATCGCGAGGTCCAGCAGCTCCTTGGCGCCGCCGACCGACCCGGTGCCCAGTCCGATGCGCCCGTTGTTGAGGATCGACATCGCGATCCGGAAGCCGTCGCCGGGCTCTCCGAGTACGTTCTCGGCCGGGATCTTCACGTCGTTGAACGTCAGCCGCCGCAGGTCGTTGGCCCGCAGCCCCATCGTGTCGAAGCGGTCGCCGACCTCGAAGCCCGGCATGCCCTTCTCCAGCAGCAGCGCGATGTGCCGCTCCCGCCCGTCGATCTCGCAGCGGGCGAACGTCGTCAAGACGTCTGCACGCGACCCGTTGCCGATGTAGCGCTTGCCGCCGTTGAGCACCCACGAGCCGTCGGGCTGCTGGACCGCCCGGGACTGGATGCCCCACGCATCCGAGCCTGCCGACGGCTCCGTCAGCGCGAACGCGGCGAGCTTGCGGCCCGTCGCGAGATCCGGGAGCCAGCGCTCCTTCTGCTCGTCGGTGCCGAAGAGCGCGATGCCCTTGTAGCCGATCGACTGGTGCACGCCCAGGACGACGGACAGCGTCGGGTCGATGCGCGCCACCGTTTCGAAGACGCGCGCGTAGCCCGTCTGCGACAGACCCTGGCCGCCGAGCTCCTCGGGGACGTACAGGCCGAGCGCGCCGATCTCGCCCAGCTGCGCGATGTCGTCCTCCGAGACCCAGCGCGCGTCCTCGGTGGCGTACTCGTCGTACGTCTCCGCCCACGCGCGCAGGTCGCGGTTGATGCGCTTGATCTTCTGGGCCTCGGCCGCCGACGGATAGGGATAGGGATGGACGAGGTCCTCGTGGATCTCACCGAGGAACAGGCCCTTGGCGAAGGACGACGTGGCTGGGGGGCGAGGCGGTCGCGCTCACGGGTCGGCTCCGGCGGATCGGGGGTTCGGGCGGACCCTACGCACGCACCCGATCGCGGACATTGGCCCGACGGTCCAAGCCGCGATTCCCAGGCCACAAGGACCACCGGAGAACGGGGAATCGACGGACCATTCCGCGGCGTTGACAGCCCATGGCGCCGGGTCTACCGTCGAGTGTCAGCGCGCCAACCGTCTCGGGCCGGACACCCATACCCGCCGACGAGAGGAGCCGTGATGCAGGACGAATCGCAGGGCACGCCGCGTGGCCCGGAGACCACTGGCAGGACACTGGTCCTGTTCACGCGGAACGCAACCGCGCAGGCGCCGGACATGCTCCAGCAGACCGCGGGCATCTCCGCGCTCATGTCCCCGGAGCTCGGGGCCGAGCCGGTCGCCATCAAGGACATGGCCGAGGACGGCGTGGTCTACCAGGAGCTCGGTGTGGCCGTCGTGGACGCCGACCCGGACCAGGTGCAGGCGCTGGAGACCGCGGTGGCCGGGGAGCAGCCGGTCCTCGCCGTCGAGGCCGAGCGCGTCGTCTACGCGATCGAAACGAGCGAGGAGGCCCCGCCCGACGCTCCGCCGACGGCCGCGCCGTGGCCGGACACCGAGATCGGCACATGGGGGCTGTACGCCACGGGCGCCCTGGCGTCGTCCGCGAGCGGCGCGGGGATCGACGTCGCGATCCTCGACACCGGGCTCGACGAGCGGCATCCCGATTTCGCCACCCGGAACCCGGAGCTGCGGTCGTTCGTTCCCGGGGAGGAGGCGCGCGACGGCCACGGCCACGGCACGCACTGCGCCGGCACGTCGTGTGGGAGCAGGATGGTGTTCGAGGGCCCGCGGTACGGGGTCGCGACGGACGCGAACATCCACTGCGGGAAGGTGCTCGGCGACAGCGGCCGCGGCGGCGACCAGGGCATCATCGCGGGGATCGACTGGGCGCTGGCCAGCGGCTGTGACGTCATCTCGATGTCACTCGGGTCACCCGTGGCCTGGAACACCCCGCACTCGCAGGTCTACGAGACGGTGGCGCGCCGCGCGCTGGACCGCGGGACGCTCATCGTCGCGGCCGCGGGCAACGAGTCGGATCGCCGCAACGACAGGGTCAACCCCGTCGGGCACCCGGCGAACTGCCCGTCGATCATGGCGGTGGCGGCGCTCGACAACGCCGAGAAGATCGCGTGGTTCTCCTGCGGGAGCGACCCGAAGAGCGGCCAGGTCGACATCGCGGGGCCGGGCGTGAACGTGCGCTCGAGCTGGCCGATCCCCGATCGCTACAAGGCGATCAGCGGGACCAGCATGGCGACGCCGCACGTGGCGGGGATCGCGGCGCTCTACGCCGAGGCGAAGGGCGTCCGCGGCCTCGACCTGTGGGCGGCGCTCATCCAGCAGGCGCGGCGCATGGACCTGCCGTCGCTCGACGTGGGCATCGGCTTGGTGCAAGCTCCGTAGGGATGACGAGCGACCAGCCGCCCGCGATCGACGTGGTGGTGACCATCGACCCGGACGCGGTGTCGGTGGTCACCGGCCTGCGCGAGGCCGGGATGCAGGTGCGCGAGACCCTCACGAGCGCCGGTGTCGTGACGGGGTCCGCGGCGCCGGACGCGCTGGCCGCGCTCCGTGCGGTGGATGGCGTGCAGGCGGTGGAACCGTCGAGGGACGTGTCGATCCCACCGCCCGAGGCGCCGCTGCAGTAGGCGGTACCCGTCAGTCGTCGATGGCCCGCAGCCACGGCGCGACGGTCGCGACGAAGTCGTTGCGTCCGTCGGCGGCGAGCAGCGGGTCGAGGTGCGAGTACGTCGTCCGCCGGTTGACGACCTTCACGCTGGGGATCTTCGAGCGGCGCTGGAAGTCCCGCGCGCCGCGCGCCAGGCCGTCCCCGCGGCCGGCGAGCTCGGCCTGGAAGGCGTAGTACGGCACGTCGACGGTGCGCACGTGCTTGACGCGCAGGTCGAGCAGCTTGGCGACGGCGGCGCTCGGTTGTGATCGGGCCGCGCGCGCGTCGATGCTCAACCGGGTGGGGAAGTACCACGCCTGCGCGGTGAGCCGCGGGCTGGAGAACGCCGTGGCGAGGTTGCGGATGGGGGTGATGCCGTCGTCGACCCAGTCGCGCAGCGGGCCTTCCGGGGCGATGGCGCCCGAGCGGATGTGGATGAGCGCGAGCGACGACGGGGACGTCTTGCGGTCGAACGCGTAGCCGAGCGCGGCGCGGTTCGTGAGCGGCACCGGGGACTTGAACGTCGCGGGCAGCAGCGCGAAGTCCTGAAGGACCGACGGCTCGGTCGGCGCGCGGTACGCCGCGGCGGCGGCGATCTCACCGAACGCGCCCGCGGTCCACGGCAGACCGAGGCCGAGCAGGTCGGTCCATGGGCCTTTGGTCTCCAGCTCTGCGAGCTGCGCTCGCGCCTGCGCGGTGGTGATCTTCGTGTCGGCGGCGGTCCAGCCACCGTCGATCGCGACGATGCCCGCGATGTCGCGGTGGCCCGGCCGGCCGTTGAAGTCCCACGTCGCGTACAGCGCGGCCTCACCGCCGCCCAGCGAATGCCCGCCGAGGATGACGGTGCGCTTCCCGCCGTCGCGTGCGCGGAGGATCACCCGGCGCAGGTCCTCCATCGCGACGCGCAGACCCCACGTCTTGCCGAACGCGGTCTGGGCGTTCGTCAGCGGCTGGTAGCGCGGCTGGATCGACGGATCGGCGACCCACCCGAGGTAGTAGTCGAGCGCCTGCTTCGGCGTCGCGGTCCCCGCGCGCACGCGGGCGAGCAGCGCGGTGTCCTCCAGCGTGTTCTCCCGGCGGTCCTGCGCCCAGACCTGCAGGCCGGGGACGCGCTTGACGAGCTGCGGCGCGACGACGTCGAACGTGCCGGCGCCCGCGAGCGTGCCCGGGACGAGCACGAGGACCTTCTTCGCGTTCGCGCTGCCGTAGCGCCGGTACGAGACGCGGTTGTGCTTCGCGGGGGTCCCCGGCGCGGTGTACCCGGTGATCGTCACGTCCTGCGTCGCCACCGCGGCGGTGGCTGCGCCGGGCGCGGTGGCGGCGCCGGCGATGGCGGACAGCGCGATGAGCGCGAGCGTCCGTGCCTGCATGTCGAATCTCCTCCCGGGAACCCTGCGACCCGGCGGAATGTAGCGTCGTCGCGCGGACAACGAGCCGATTGGGCACGCCGGCGTTTCAGATCTTCGCCGGTGTTGCCGACAAGCGGGGCATGCGTTCGGTCTCGTCACGTCTTCGCACCATGGTCGCCCTCTGCGTGGCCGGTACCGCCCTGCTGCTCGCCAGCGCGCCCGCCACCGCGGCGGGCCTGCACGTCGAAGTCACGGGCACCAGCACCCGCCCGAAGGTCGGCGACCGCTGGACGCTCACGGTCACCGCGCACGGCGCCAAGAAGGGCAAGGTCCGTGTCGATGTCCTCATGGGCGGCAAGGTCGTGCAGACGGTCGCCAACGGGGAACCGCTGCGCGGCGGCAGGTGGAGCATCACGCAGAAGTGGCCTGGCATCGCCAAGGGGCGGACGATGACGTTCCGCGGGACGGTCACGTCGGGCAAGAAGCGCGGCAGCGGCCAACTGACGGTGAAGGTGCGCGGCTGACCGGGGAACCGGTGGGATTGTCAGGTCGGGTGTAGAAGACTGCACCCATGGCCCTTGAGCATCCCGGCGCGCCTGCCGCGCCCACACATGACCTCGCACCGGCACCGGTGTTCAGCCGGGACGTCCTGACGATCCCTCGGCACACGCTCCCGGCGGAGGAGCTGGACCCCGATGTGGCGTTCCAGCTCGTCCACGACGAGCTCATGCTCGACGGCAACGCGCGCCTGAATCTCGCGACCTTCGTCACGACGATCATGGAGCCGCAGGCCAAGCTCCTCATGGCCGAGTGCCTCGACAAGAACATGATCGACAAGGACGAGTACCCGCAGACGGCGGAGCTCGAGTCGCGGTGCGTGAACATCCTCAGCAACCTGTGGAACTCGCCGGACGGCGGCCGGGCCACGGGGTGCTCGACCACGGGGTCGAGTGAGGCGGCGATGCTCGGCGGCCTGGCGCTGAAGCGCCGGTGGGCGGCCCGGCAGAAGGCGGCCGGCAAGCCGACCGACAAGCCGAACATCGTCATGGGCATCAACGTCCAGGTCTGCTGGGAGAAGTTCGCCAACTACTGGGACGTCGAGATGCGGCTCGTCCCGATGGAGGGCGACACCTACAACCTCACGCCCGAGCGCGCCGTCGCGCAGTGCGACGAGAACACGATCGGCGTCGTGGCCATCCTCGGCTCGACGTTCGACGGGTCGTACGAGCCCGTCGCGGATATCTGCGCCGCGCTCGACGATCTCGAGCGGCGCACGGGCGTCGACGTCCCCGTCCACGTCGACGGCGCGTCCGGCGCGTTCGTCGCGCCGTTCATCGATCCCGACCTCGTGTGGGACTTCCGCCTGCCGCGCGTCCAGTCGATCAACGCATCCGGCCACAAGTACGGGCTCGTCTACCCGGGCGTGGGCTGGGCGGTCTGGCGTGACGCCGACGCGCTGCCCGAGGACCTCATCATGTGGGTCAACTACCTCGGTGACGAGATGCCGACGTTCGCGCTGAACTTCTCACGCCCCGGCGCCCAGGTCGTCGCGCAGTACTACAACTTCCTGCGGCTCGGATTCGACGGGTACCAGAAGGTCCAGCAGTACTCGCGCGACGTCGCCACGCGGCTGTCGGCGGAGATCGAGAAGCTCGGCCCGTTCAAGCTCCTCACACGCGGCGACGAGCTGCCGGTGTTCGCGTTCACGACCGCCGACCACGTCGACAACTTCACCGTCTTCGACGTGTCGAACTCGATGCGCGAACGGGGCTGGCTCGTCCCGGCCTACACGTTCCCGGACAACCGCACGGACCTCGCGGCGCTGCGCGTCGTCGTGCGCCAGGGCTTCAGCCACGACCTGGCTGACCTGCTCATCAAGGACCTCAAGCGCCAGCTCGCGATCCTGGAGAAGCAACCCGCCCCGGTGCACGACGAGAGCACCGCGGGCGGGTTCCATCACTGACGCGATCGTGAGCTAGCCGCCCAGGATCTTGGCCTTCTGGGCGGCGAACTCCTCCTCGGTGAGGATGCCCTGCGCCTTGAGGTCGGCCAGCTCCTTGAGCTGATCGACCATCGACGCCTGCGGCGCCGCGGCCGGAGCGGGCGCGGGCGCGGGCGCGGGCGCGTACTGCTGCGGCGGCGGGGCGTACTGCTGCGGCTGCTGCTGCGCTTCCTGCTGGGCCCACTTGTTGGCCTGGCGGCGCGAGACGTTGTTGCTGACGTGGGTGGCGGTGCCCGCGATCACGGCGGTGCGGGCGACGCCGCGAAGAAGTCCTGGCATGAGTTCTGTTGCTCCTGGTTTCTCGGGGTCAGCTTGCGGCTTCGACGGCGTCGACGGCCGCGACGAGCTGCTGGACGGGGATGCGGCCGCTCGCGACGAGCTGGGCGCCGGACTTCCGCAGCGCGACGGCGAACGGCGCCGCCCAGCGGTTCTCCCACACGAGCACCGCGGCGCTCGTGCCGGGCTCGAGGACACCACCGGCCTCGGCGACGTCGTCGTCACCGAGGATGCCGGACGAGGCACCCTCGAAGACGGCGAAGGTCTCACCGAGCTCGCTGATGTCGAGCATCGCGACGGTGCCGTCCTCGTCCTTCGTGATGAACATCAGGTCGAGGACGCGGACAAGGCCGCTGTCGACGAGATCGATGAGGTGCGGCAGCGCTTCGCCGGTCGGCTGCCGACCCGGCCACTCCACGATGATGTAATCGACCGGGCCCATCTCTTCCAGTTCGGTCATGCCAGTCTCCGTTCGGGGGTTCCCGCGCGATTCTGCCATGTTGTGGGCCTGGGGCATCCGGGTTTCTCCGTGCAGCGCTCGTAGACTTCCCGCCGTGCCCATCGAGGCGATCCTGCTCGGTCTGGCGAGCGCCTTCCGACCGACCGGGATCGCGGCGATCTATGCGCTGCTGGGTTCCCGCTCGCCGCGCCGGTCGCTGCTGATCTTCCTTGTCGCGGGCTTTGCGTTCAGCGTCACGGTCGGAGTCCTCGTGGTGCTGGCGCTGCACAACGTGACCGGGTTCCGGCGCGGCGCGATCAGCGGCGCGATCGTGGACATCGTGCTGGGGGCGGCCGCCCTCGGCTTCGCCGCCGGCGTGTGGTGGCAGCACATCGCGTGGGGCTCAGGGAGTGCGGCGCCGTCGACCCCGGCCTGGATCGGGCGGCTCCACGACCCGTCCGCGGGGATGCTGGTGGTCGCAGGCGTCGCGACGCACCTGCCGGGGATCTTCTACCTGGCCGGCTTGAACAGCATCGCGGGGGCGCGGCCGGGGTTGATCGGCAGCGTCGCGCAGGTCCTGGCGTACAACGTGCTCTGGTACTCCACCGGCGTCGCGGCGCTCGTCGCGTTCCTCGTCCGTCCTGAGGCGACGCGGACGACGATCGAACGCGTGCGCTCCTGGCTGCGCGACCACCAGCGCGAGGCGCTCGCCGTCGCGTTCGCCGTGGCCGGCGTCTACTTCGTCGTCTCGGGACTGCGGACGCTCACCTGAGGCGCACCGCCTGCGCGGGGACGCGCCCACTAAGGTCGTGCGTTGGAGACGACTTGGAGCAGACGCATGACTGACACCGACCAGCACCCGCTGCGCGTGGCGATCGTGGGCTCGGGGCCCTCGGGTTTCTACGCCGCGGGCCACCTCCTCTCTCAGGCCGGCCGGCCGATCGAGGTCGACGTGTTCGAGCGCCTTCCCACCCCGTGGGGCCTCGTCCGCGGTGGCGTCGCGCCGGACCATCCGAAGATCAAGTCCGTCACGCGCATGTACGAGAAGACCGCGCGCAAGGAGGGCTTCCGGTTCTTCGGCAACGTCGAGATCGGCACGGACGTCTCCCACGATGAGCTCGCGTCGTGGTACGACGCCGTCATCTACGCGTCCGGCACGTCGGGCGACAAGAAGAGCGGCATCGCCGGGGAGGACCTGGCGGGCAGCCTGTCGGCCACGGAGTTCGTCGGCTGGTACAACGCGCACCCGGACTTCAAGGATCTCGACCCGGACCTGTCGGTCTCGCGCGCGGTGGTCATCGGCAACGGCAACGTCGCGATCGATTGCGCGCGGATGCTGACGCTCAGCCGCGAGGAGCTCGCGGTGACCGACATCGCCGACCACGCGCTGGATCTGCTCGTCGACTCGTCCATCGAGGAGATCCTGGTGCTGGGCCGACGTGGGCCGGAGCAGGCCGCGTTCACCAATCCCGAGCTCCTGGAGCTCGGTGAGCTCGCCGACGCCGACGTGATCGTCGATCCCGCGGATCTCCTGATCCCCGAGGACCTCCAGGAGGACGAGCTCGACGCGACGGCGCGCAAGAACGTCGAGATCCTGCGCGAGTACGCCGAGCGCCTGCCGTCGGGCAAGCGCAAGCGCGTCGTGCTGCGGTTCCTTGCCTCACCGGTGGAGCTGATCGGCGACGACCGCGTGGAGCAGGTCCGCGTGGTCCGCAACGAGCTCGTGCGCGACGAGGCCGGCGGCCTGCGGGCGCGACCGACGGAGACCGAGGAGATCATCGACGCCGGGCTCGTCCTGCGCGCCATCGGCTACACGGGCTTCGCCATTCCGGGCGTGCCGTTCGACGAGCGCAAGGGCCTCATCCCCAACGACGGTGACGGCCGTGTGCTCGGCCCCGACGGTGAGGTCGTGCCGGGGCTCTACACCGCCGGCTGGATCAAGCGGGGACCGTCCGGCGTCATCGGGACGAACAAGAAGTGCGCGCAGGACACCGTCAACGCGGTGCTCGCCGACTTCGAGGGGCACGAGAGCACCCCGAAGGTCGACACCGAAGACGTCGCCGCCGTGCTGCGCAACCGCGTGCCCGGCCTCGTCGACTACGCGGGCTGGGAACTCATCGACGCGCACGAGAAGGGCCTCGGCGAGCCGCAGGGCCGGCCGCGGGTCAAGCTCACGCTCGTCGACGAGATGGTCCGCATCGCCGCGGAGCAGGAGCCCGCGGCGCACTGAGCGCCGCGCGAGCTTCGCCGGAACGACCGGCGGCGGCTACGACCACACCGCCGGCAGGTCGGCGGTGTGGTCGGCAGACGGGACGGCACTGGCGCGAGCCGGTGCCGATGCGGGCGCGTACGCCCGCGCGACGTTGACCTAGGAGGCCAGCGCCTTCGCCTTGATGGTGTCGAACTCCGCCTGCGTGATGGTGCCGGCGTCGAGGAGCTCCTTCGCGTGCGCGATCTCGGCGGCGGAGCCGCCGGCCACGGACTTGACGTGCGCGTCGAACTGCTTCTGCGCCTCGATGACCTGCTCGGCGTTGCGCTTGGCCATGTCGTTGCCGTAGGCGATGAGGTAGATCAGCACGCCGAGGAACGGCAGGAAGATGAGGCCGATCGCCCAGATGGCCTTCATGAATCCACCCATGTCGTGACGGCGGAACAGGTCGCTGAAGACGGAGATCAGCACCCAGATCCAGGCGACGAAGAGGAAGAACATCAGCGTCGTCCAGAGGATCTGGAAGAACGAGGGGTAATCGGCGGCGAGCACGAGTGGCATAGGCGGGGCTCCTGAGTCGAAGTTGGGGTGCCGCAGCGTACGCCTGCGGTCGTCCTGGTGGCGTCACCTCCCCGGTTCTGGGCCACGATGTGTGACGCGCAGCACACACAACCCTTGCATTCGCACGCGATCGGGCGTAGAACAACACAAGTACAGAAAGACGGGCACGAAACCACATGTACGCCGAGGAACGCCAACAAGCCATCGCCGACCAGGCCCGCGCCGCGGGCCGCGTCGATGTCGCCCAGCTCGCCAGCGAGCTCGGCGTCACCACCGAGACGGTCCGCCGCGACCTGACGGTGCTGGTCCGCCACGGCGTCCTGCGGCGCGTGCACGGGGGCGCGATCCCCGTCGAGCGCCTCGGCTTCGAGCCGGGCCTGGCCGACCGCGACGCGGCGATGAGCGAGGAGAAGGAGCGCATCGCCCGCGCCGCGCTGCAGGAGCTCCCCGACGAGGGCGCGATCCTGCTGGACGCCGGCACGACGACCGCGCGGCTCGCCGAGACCATCCCGTCGGACGTCCGCCTCACGGTGGTGACGAACGCGCTGCCGATCGCGATGACCCTCGCGTCCCGGCCCAACCTCGAGGTGCTCTCCATCGGTGGGCGCGTCCGCGGCCGCACCGCCGCGATGGTCGACGCGTGGGCGCTGCGTGTCCTCGAGGAGATCGTCGTCGACGTCGCCTTCATCGGCGCGAACGGCATCAGCGCCGAGCGCGGTCTGACGACGCCCGACACCGCCGAGGCCGCGGTCAAGCGCGCGATGATCGCCTGCGGGCGGCACGTCGCCGTGCTCGCCGACCACACGAAGGTCGGCCGCGACCACTTCGCCCGCTTCGGCGACCTCGCCGACATCGACGTCCTCTTCACCGACGACGGCCTGGACCTGGCCGACGCCGTCCATCTCGAAACGGCAGGACTGAAGGTGATCCGCGCATGATCGTGACGTTCACGGCCAACCCCAGCCTCGACCGGACGGCGGAACTCGACGCGCTCGTCCGCGGCGAGGTGCTCCGCACGAGCCCGGCGCGGGTGGACGCGGGGGGCAAGGGCGTGAACGTCACGCGGGCGCTGCACGCCAACGGGATCGCGAGCGTGGCCGTGCTGCCGTCGGGCGGGTTCGAAGGCCAGCAGCTCGCCGGCCTGCTCGCGGCCGAGGGCCTGCACACGAAGACCGTGCCGATCGCCGGGCGGATCCGCGCGAACATCACGATCGCCGAAGCCGACGGCACGACGACGAAGCTCAACGAGCCCGGCCCCCTGCTCGCCGAGGCGGAGGTGGCCGCGCTGGGCGAGGCGCTCGTGCAGACCGCCTCCGGGTCAGCCTGGGTCGTCCTCGCGGGGAGCCTGCCGCCCGGCGCCCCCGACGACCTCTACGCCGAGCTCACCGAGCGCCTGCATCACATCGGCGCCCGCGTGGCCGTCGACGCCGAGGGCCCGCTGCTGCGCGCGACGCTGGCGGCCGGCCCCGATGTCATCAAGCCCAACGACGAGGAGCTCGCCGACGCGACGGGCCTGCCGGTCGAGACGCCGCAGGACGCGGTGGCCGCCGCGCGCGTGCTGCAGGAGCACGGCGCGCGCACCGTGCTCGCGAGCCTCGGCGCACGAGGAGCCGTCCTGGTCGAGGAGACCGGAGCGCACCACGCCAGCGCCCTCGTCCGCCGCCCGCGCAGCACCGTGGGCGCGGGCGACGCGACGCTCGCCGGATTTCTCTCCGTCGGCGCCGTCGGCCCCGACGCCCTCATGACCGCCGTGGCCTGGGGCGCCGCGGCGGTGTCCCTGCCCGGCAGTCGCATGCCCAGCCCCGCTGATCTCGATCCGGCCGCGGTGCGGCTGGTCGCCCTGGACTCGGAGGAGGTCCCGAAGTGAGCACCATCATCACCCCGGAGCTGGTCGATCTCGACCTGCCCTCGGACGATCGCGCCGCCGCCACCCGCGCGCTGGCGCAGCGCCTGGCCGACGCCGGGCGCGTCACGGACGTCGAGGGCTTCCTCGCCGACGTGGCGGCCCGTGAGCAGCAGATGCCCACCGGCCTGGAGGGCGGCATCGGCATCCCGCACGCGCGCTCGGCGCACGTCACGGTCCCGACGCTCGCGTTCGGCCGCAGCACGGCCGGCGTCGACTTCGGCGCGTCGGACGGCCCGGCCCATCTCGTCTTTCTCATCGCGGCGCCCGCCTCGGGAGACGCCGATCACATGACGATCCTCGCCACGCTCGCGCGGCGACTGATCCACGCCTCGTTCCGCGAGACGTTGCTGGAGGCCGGCGACCCCGAGGTCGCGGCCGCGTTCATCACGCAGGAGGTCGCAGGGTCATGAAGTTCGTCGCCGTCACGTCATGCCCCACGGGCATCGCGCACACCTACATGGCCGCCGAGGCGCTGGCCGAGGCCGCGAAGGCCGCCGGCCACGAGATGGAGGTCGAAACGCAGGGCGCCGCGGGTGCGAACCCGCTCGACCCGGCCGTCATCGCCGCCGCTGACGCCGTCGTCTTCGCCGCGGACGTCGAGGTCCGCGATCGCGACCGGTTCGCCGGCAAGCCGCTCGTCACCGCCGGGGTGAAGGACGGCATCAACCGCGCCGCCGAGCTCGTCGCGCAGGCCGTCGCCCAGGCCGAAGCGGCGCCCGCGGGCGCGTCGGACGCAGCCGAGCCGGTCCTGGTCACGAAGGTCGATGCCGGCGCCGGTTTCGGCACCCAGCTGCGCGGCTGGCTCATGACCGGCGTGAGCTACATGATCCCGTTCGTCGCCGCGGGCGGCATCCTCATCGCGCTCGCGTTCGTCATCGGCGGCCCGGAGATCGCCAGCCAGGTCAACGGCGGCACGTTCGAGGGCACCGAGTACCCGGGGATCGACGACATCACGAAGATCTTCGGCGAGCTCGGCATCGCGGGCCTGATGTTCAAGATCGGCGCCACGGCGTTCGACATGCTCGTCCCGGTCCTCGCGGCGTTCATCGCGTTCGCGATGGCCGACCGGGTCGGCCTCGTCCCGGGCTTCGTCGCGGGTCTCCTCGCCGTCGCGATCGGCGCCGGCTTCCTCGGCGGCCTGGCCGGCGGCCTGCTCGCGGGCGGCATCGTCATGGGCCTGCAGCGGATCAGCGTGCCCCGCGCGCTGGAGGGGATCACACCGATCGTGCTGATCCCGCTCGTCTCGACGTTCGTCGTGGGCTTCGTGATGATCGTGATCATCGGCGAGCCGATCGCCACGGTGCAGCGTGAGCTGACCGAGTGGCTCGACGGCCTGAGCGGCACCAACAGCATCCTGCTCGGGGCACTCCTCGGCGCGATGATGGCGTTCGACATGGGCGGCCCGGTGAACAAGGTCGCCTACACGTTCGGCCTGGCGAGCCTCGCCAGCGGGGATCTCAACGTCATGGCCGCCGTCATGGCAGCGGGCATGACGCCGCCCCTGGCGTGCGCGCTGGCCACCGTCCTGCGCCCGCGGCTCTTCACGAACGCCGAGCGCAAGGCGGGGGAGACCGCGTGGCTGCTCGGCGCGTCCTTCATCACCGAGGGGGCGATCCCGTTCGCCGCGGCGGACCCGGCCCGCGTCATCCCGCCGCTCATGGCGGGCAGCGCGACCGCCGGTGCGCTGTCGATGGCCTTCGGCGCGACGTCGCGCGCTCCGCACGGCGGCATCTGGGTCGTCGGCGTCATCGGCAGCCCGCTGCTGTACGTGCTCGCGATCCTCCTCGGCGTCGGGGTGAGCACCGTCGGCCTGCTGGCCCTGAAGGCCCAGCGCGGCCCGGTGGAGGACGAACCCGCCGCCATGGTCGTGGAGCCGGCCGGCGCGCCGGTCGCCCACCGTCCCGCCGCCGCCCACTGACCCGTCCCGATCGACCAAGAGGAGAGCACCATGTCCGAGCGCACCGTGAGCGTGGGGTCGAGGGTCGGCCTGCACGCTCGTCCGGCGAGTCTGTTCGTGCAGGCCGCCGCCCGCCAGCCCGTCCCGGTGACGATCGCCAAGCCCGGCGGTGACCCCGTGGACGCCCGCAGCATCCTGATGGTCATCGGGCTTGACGTCCGCGGCGGCGACGAGGTCGTCCTGCACGCCGACGGCGAAGGCGCCGACGCCGCGCTCGACGAGCTCGTCGAGCTGCTCGCCACCGACCACGACGCGGAGGTGCCGTCATGAGCCGTGAGCTGCGCGGGCTCGGCGTGAGCGCCGGCATCGCCGTCGGGCCGGTGGCGCGGCTCGCGGCGCCCCCGGAGCTGCCCGACCGTGACGCGCCGGTGGCCGACGCCGAGGCGGAGGCCGCGCGCGCGGCCGAGGCGCTGGAGGCCGTCGCGGCCGGACTCGACGCACGCGCCGCACAGGCCGACGGCGCGGCGGCGGACGTCCTCGTCGCCCAGGGCCTCATGGCCCGCGACCCGGTGCTCGGCGACGCCGTCGCCGGCCTGGTCCGCGACGGGCGTGACGCGCCGCACGCGATCGACGCCGCGCTGCACGAGCACCGCCGCGCGCTCGAGGGGCTCGGCGGCTACATGGCCGAACGCGCCGCCGACCTCGACGACCTGCGCACCCGCGCGGTCGCCCACCTGCTCGGCCTGCCGATGCCGGGGATCCCGCAGCCCGGGCACCCGTTCGTGCTCGTCGCCGACGACCTCGCCCCGGCGGACACCGCGACGCTCGACCCCGCGCAGGTCCTCGGGATCGTCACCGAGCGCGGCGGGCCCACCGGCCACACCGCGATCCTCGCCAAGCAGCTCGGCATCCCCGCGATCACGGCGTGCCCGGACGCGTCGGTCCTCGTCGACGGGCAGCGCCTGCTGCTCGACGGCGGCACCGGGCTGCTCGTGGCCGACCCGGACGACGCGCTCGTCGCCGACGCCGAACGGCGGGCCCGCGAGCTCGCGGCGCGCCGCGCGTCGAGCCACGGCCCGGGCCGCACCGCCGACGGCCACCCCGTCCGGCTGCTGGTGAACGTCGGAGGTCCCGGCGATCTCGAGGCTCCCGGCGTCCCCGGCGCGCAGGGCGTCGGGCTGCTGCGCACCGAGTTCCTCTTCCTCGAGCGGGCCACCGCGCCCACGCGCGAGGAGCAGGAGGCGCTCTATGCCGAGGTGTTCTCCGCCTTCTCGGGCCGCACGGTCATCGTGCGCACGCTCGACGTCGGCGCCGACAAGCCGCTGGCCTACCTGCCGCAGGCCCCGGAGGAGAACCCCGCGCTCGGCGTGCGCGGCCTGCGCCTGGCCCGCCGCGATCCCGAGCTGCTCGCCGAGCAGCTCGACGCGATCGCAGCCGCCGCGCGCGCGAGCGACGCGGACGTCGGGGTCATGGCGCCGATGGTCGCCACCGCGCGGGAGGCCGAGGGCTTTGCACGGCTCGCCCGCGACCACGGCCTGGAGAAGGTCGGCGTGATGATCGAGGTGCCCTCGGCGGCGCTGTGCGCGGCCGAGATTCTGCGGCACGTCGACTTCGCGAGCCTCGGGACGAACGACCTCGCGCAGTACACCCTCGCCACCGACCGCCTGGCCGGGGAGCTCGCCGATCTGCTCGACCCGTGGCAGCCCGCGCTGCTGCGGCTCATCGCGCGGACCATCGAGGCGGGTGTCGCGGCCGGCAAGCCCATCGGCGTGTGTGGCGAGGCGGCCAGCGAGCCGATGCTCGCGCTCGTGCTCGCCGGCATGGGCGTGACGTCGCTGTCGATGGGCGCCGCGAGCCTCGCCGACGTCCGGGCGACCCTTGCGGCGCACACCATCGACCAGTGCCGGGCGCTGGCGTCGACCGCGCTCGCCGCCGGATCGGCCCCCGACGCACGCGCGGGCTGTGGAGGTCGCCGCGCGGGAGGGCGTCGGCGTAGGCTGACGCCATGCCCGTCGTCAAGATCAACGCCATCGAGGTCCCCGAGGGCCGCGGCCCCGCCCTGGAGGAGCGCTTCGCCAAGCGCGCCGGCGAGGTGGAGAACATGCCCGGCTTCCTCGGCTACGAGCTGCTGCGTCCCGTCGAGGGCGAGACCCGCTACTTCGTCTACACGCGCTGGGAGACCGAAGAGGACTTCCAGGCGTGGGTGCAGAGCGCGGCGTTCACTCGCGGCCACGCCCAGGCGCGGTCCGGTGAAGGGCCGCCGGTGGCGCAGCACTCCAGCGTGCTGAGCTTCGAGGTGGTCCAGCAGGTCGCGCCCCAGCCCACCGCGGGCTGAGGCACGACCGCCGCCCGTCTCAGCGGGTGTGACGCTGCGGCACCGCACGCCCGCGCGTGGCGCGCGAACGCGTGGTGCGAGTGGTGGAGCCCGCGATGCCGCCGCGGGCGGGACCCGACTCGTTCCCGAGCGGGTTGAACACCTTCGTGGGGTGCCAGACCCCCGACGTCCGCGGACGCGGGGGGAGGTTCGGTGACCAGCTCATCATGAGCTCCTTCGTGTCTCCTGCGTGACCTGGGGCTGGGACGGCCCCAGGGACAGGCTGACAGAGCTCGAGGCGTTGTGGGAACTCCATCAGGATCGTGGCCGTGTTGGAGATCCTCCGATGCCCGGCAGAGCAGCTCGCGCAACGATGCACCGGTCTGTTGACCGGTGATGGGCCGGTCCGGTTCCGAGGGAGAGAGTCCTGCCATGTCCCACCGCGCACCTCGTGCGGCGCGGCGGCGTGCCGCCGCTGCCGTGCTCGTCCTGCTCAGTCTCGTCGCCGCGCCCGCCGCGGGCGCCGCGCCAGACTGGCCGGTCACCCCGGCCAACGACGCGTTCTACGCGCCACCTGCCGGATTCGAGGCGGCCGAACCCGGTCAGGTGCTGCGCTCGCGCCGCACCCAGGCGCTCGCGTACGGGGTCCCGACGTCACTGGCGGGCGTCGACGCGTGGCAGGTGCAGTTCCGGTCGACGGGCACGCGCGGCGAGCCGATCACCGCGGTCACGACGGTGCTGCGGCCCCGGTTCGCCCTCAAGCGCCGGCGCGCGCTCATCAGCTACCAGACGGCGATGGACGCCGTGGCGCCGAAGTGCCGCCCGTCCTACGCCCTGCGCACCGGCACCGAGTACGAGGCCGGGCTCATGGTCCTCGCCCTCGCGCGGGGCTTCACGCTGTCGGTCCCGGACTTCGAGGGGCCGCGCGACGCATGGGGCGCCGGGCCGATCTCCGCGCACGTCACGCTGGACGGCATCCGGGCCGCGCTGCGCTTCGACCCGGCCGGGCTGACGGGCACGGGCGCCGCGACGCCGGTCGGCATGTTCGGCTACTCCGGCGGCGGGCTGGCCAGCGGGTGGGCGGCCGAGCAGCAGGCGGCCTACGCCCCCGAGCTGAACGTCCGCGGGGTTGCGATGGGCGGCGTGCCGGCGAACCTCGAACTCGTGCTGCGCACGGCCGACCGCGGGTTCTTCTCGAGCATCCCGATCATCGCGGCGGCGGGTGCCGCGCGGGAGTACCCCGAGATCGATCTCGACGGCTGGCTCAGCGCCCGGGGGCGGGGCATCTTCAACCACGTCAACGAGATGTGCCGCGAGCAGCTCGCGCGCTGGCCGTTCGAGAGCCTCGCAAAGCTCTCGACGCAGGGCCATCCGCTGGACCTTCCGCACGTCAAGCGCGTCATGCAGCTCAACAGCCTCGGGCAGGCCGTGCCCGCCGCGCCGGTCTACAGCTATCACTCGCGCATCGATCAGCTGACCCCGGTCCGCGGCGCCGACGATCTCGTCGCCCGGTACTGCGCCGGCGGCGGCACGGTCCAGAAGGTGCGCAGTACCGCGGGTGAGCACCTCATCTACGCCGTCGTGGGCGCGGCCGGAGGGATGGACTTCCTCGAGCGCATGCTGTCCGGCGGCACCGCGCGGAACACCTGCCCGGCGACCTAGCGTGCGGCGGTAGGGTCGCGAGCGGGATGGAGACGCAGGACAGCGCCCTCATCGCGCTCGCGGCGCAGGTGCGCGACGACCACATGGACGAGCTGCTCGCCCGGATCGTCGTGTGCGCGCACGAGCTCGGCGGGGCGTACGGCGACATCCCGGCCGAGGACGTCGCGTCGGCGGCAGGCGGCCTGCTGCAGGCCGCGGTCCGGGCGCTGACCGAGCGGCGCGGTCTCAATGACGTCGAGCGCGAGCAGGCCGCGTTCATCGGCGAGCGGCGGGCGCGGCAGGGTGTGCCGCTCGACGAGGTGCTGCGCCTGATCCGCATCTCCGGCCGTGAGGCGCTGGAGCTGATGCGCGACCTCGCGGGACCGGCGGGCATGGACGCGGCGACGACGATCTCGCTCACCGCGCGGCTGTGGGACTGGATGGACGAGATCGCGGTCGAGATGACGCAGGCGCATCGCCGCGTGGAGCTCGCCCACGCGCGGCGCGACCAGCAGCAGCGCGTGAGCTTCGTGCACGCCCTGGTCAGCGGCGCACTCGGCGCGCACCGCATCGAGGAGACGGCCGCCGGCTTCGGCCTCGATCACGCGGCGGAGCATGTCGTGGTCCGCGCACGGCCCGCGCCAGGCCATCCCGCCGACGCGCTCGACCGCATGTTCCTGCCGTCGACGTGGGCGGTGGGGCTGACGGCACTCGTCGACGACGACCTCGTGGCCGTGCTGCCCGCGTCGGCGGCGCTGCCGGACCTGCCCGTCGCGGCAGGGATCGGGCCGGCGGGACCGCTCGCCGCGCTGCCGCGGTCGTTTCGCGACGCGGGGCGCGCGTTGGAGACCGCGGCGGCGTTCGGCCTGGTCGGCGCGCACCGGCTCGACGACCTCGTGCTGCCCGCCGTGGTGGTCGCCGAGGATGCGCTCGGCGATGTGCTCGTCGAGCGCTACATCACCCCGGTGCGCGCGCTCGGCGCGTTCGGGGAGGACCTGCTGCTGTCGCTGCGCACCTATCTCGAGCACGAGCAGAACATCGAAGCCGCTGCCCGCGAACTGCACGTCCACCCGAACACCCTGCGTCATCGCCTGGCGCGGTTCGAGGAGACGACGGGCGTGAACCTCCGACGGGTGGACCAACTGGCCGAGGTGTGGTGGGCGCTCGCCGCCGACGGGCGGGCCAGGCTCACCGCGACGCGCTGAGCAGCTTGCGCACGCGCTTGGCCGACGCCACGCCGTTCGTCTTCACACCCGGGGCGAACTGGGCGACGCGCAGCTCCTCGATCGCCCAGCGCGCCTCGCGCAGCTCGGCGGGGCGCGGCTGCCCTTTCGGGATGAGCGCGATCCGGTCGCGGTACAGCGCTTCGAGTTCGGCGATGGCCTGCATGCGGTCGCGGTCCGACGCCGCGGTGTCGGGCAGGCGCTCCAGCCGCTTCGTCGCGCCCTGCAGGTAGCGCACGACGTCGGGGAGGCGGTTCGCCCCGGTGACGGTCAGGAATCCTGGGAACACGAGGCCGCCGAGCTGGCGGTGCACGTCCTGCCGGATGTCGGCGAGCCCGGGTGCGGCGCGGTCGTCGAGCATGCGCTGGACCTCGCGGTCGGCGTCGAGGATCGCGACGAGCCAGGTGACGACCTGCGCGGTGGCGGCGTTCAGGCGCGCGCCGACGTGCGTCCGCAGCGCCTCGTAGGCGGCGCGGTTCCAGGCCGGGCCGCCGCCGTGGTCGATGAGCGCGTCGATTGCGCAGGCGGTGGCGTCCTCGAGGACCGCGTCGAGGCTGCCGTGCGGTGCCGCGGCCAGCGCGAGCTGAGCGGGGCCCTTGAGGTTCGAGCGGACGTGCTTGGCGGGGGAGGGCAGCTCGAGCGTGAGGAGCCGACGCGTGCCGCGGGCGTGGGCGGCCTGCTGGGCGGGCTTCGTCTCGAAGACCCGGACGCCGATCGTCGCGCCTTCGTCGACGAGCGCCGGGTACCCCTGGACCGCCCCGCCGGTCCCGGGGAGCTCGACGGTCTGGGCCGGGTCCTCGTCGGGCCACGCGGTGAGCGCCGTGCGCTCGACGTCGACCGTGACGGCCGCGAGCTCCTGGCGCAGCTTCGGGGTCAGGCGGTCGCGTAGCGCGCGCAGGTCCTTGTCCTGGTCGAGCACCTTGCCGTCGCGATCCTCGACGCGGAACGTCACGCGCAGATGCGGCGGCAGCGCGGCGAAGTCCCACGCCGCGGGCGCGACGCGGACGGCGCGGACGGCGGCGAGCTCGCGGCTGAGCGCGTCGCGCAGCGGCTCACCGCGCGCGGGCAGACGCGCCAGGACGTCCGCCGCCGCATCGGGCACCGGCGCCAGCGCCCGGCGCTGCTCCTTCGGCAGCGCGCGCAGCAGCGCGGTGACGAGTTCCAGCCGCATCGCCGGCACGAGCCATTCGAAGCCGCCCGAGCGCAGTCGCGCGAGATCGTCGAGCGGGACGTGCGCGGTGATGCCATCGTCGGCCTCCCCGGGCGCGAAGCGGTAGCTGAGCTGCAGCTCGAGGTCACCCTGGCGCCAGCGCGACGGCCGGCCGCCGGCCTCCAGTGACGCGGCGGCCTCGGGCCGGATGAGCGTGGGGCCGTCGAAGGTCAGCAGGTCGGGCGTCTCGGTCCGGGCGGTCTTCCACCAGCGGTCGAAGTCACGTCCCGACGCGATCTCCGGCGGCACGCGCGCGTCGAAGAACGCCAGGAGCGTGTCGTCGTCGACCAGCAGGTCGCGGCGGCGCAGGCGGTCCTCCAGCGCCTCGATCTCGCGCAGGATGCGGTCGTTCTCCTCGACGAACGCGTGGCGGGTGTCCCACTCGCGCTCCACCAGCGCCTTGCGCAGGAAGATCGCGCGGGCCGCGCCCGGGTCGATCTTCGCGTGCGCGACGCTGCGCCCCGTCACGATCGGCAGGCCGTACAGGGACACGCGCTCGGTGGCGACGACCTGCGCGCGGCGCGCGTCCCAGCGGGGCTCCTCGTACGTGCGCGCGACGAGGTGATCGGCGAGCGGTTCGATCCAGCGCGGTTCGATCTTCGCCGCCGTCCGCGCGAACAGCCGCGAGGTCTCCACGAGCTCGGCGGCCATCACCCACGTCGGCTGCTTCCGCGAGAGGACCGAGCCGGGGAAGATGCTGAACCTGGCGTTGCGCGCGCCCTGGTACTCACGCTTCCTGACGTCGAGCAGGCCGATGTGACTGAGCAGACCGGCGAGCAGCGCCTGGTGGACGTCGTCCGGTTCGGCGGGCGTCTGATTGCGCTTGACACCCACCTGCTTCGCGGCCTGGCGCAGCTGGGCGACGAGGTCCTGCCACTCGCGGATGCGCAGGTAGTGGAGGTACTCCTTGCGGCACCGGCGCCGAAACGCGCTGCCGGAGAGCGCGCGCTGCTGCTCGCGGATGTACGCCCAGAGGTTGAGATACGCCAGGAAGTCCGACCGCTCGTCGGCGAACCGCGCGTGCTGCTCGTCGGCGGCCTGGCGGTGCTCGGACGGTCGCTCGCGCGGGTCCTGGATCGACAGGCCCGCCGCGATGACGATGACCTCCTCGGCACACCCGCGCTTGCCGGCCTCCAGGACCATGCGACCCATCCGCGGGTCGACGGGCAGGCGAGCGAGCTTGCGTCCCAGGCCCGTCAGCTCGCCCGCGGCGTCCAAGGCGCCGAGCTCGGTCAGCAGCAGCACCCCGTCGCGCACCTGCCGCGCGTCGGGCGGCTCCATGAACGGGAAGTCCTCCACCCGGCCGAGCCCGGCGGCGGCGGTCTGGAGGATCACGGCGGCGAGGCTCGTGCGCAGGATCTCGGGGTCGGTGAACGCCGGGCGCTCGGCGAAGTCCTCTTCGCTGTAGAGGCGGATCGCGATGCCGTCGGACGTGCGTCCGCAGCGGCCTGACCGCTGGTTGGCCGACGCCTGGCTGATCGCTTCGATCGGCAGGCGCTGCACCTTCAGTCGCGCGCTGTAGCGGCTGATCCGTGCAGTGCCGGGATCGACGACGTACTTGATGCCGGGCACGGTCAGCGACGTCTCGGCGACGTTGGTCGCGAGCACGACGCGCCGCTGCGTGTGGGCCTGGAAGACCTTCTGCTGCTCGGGGCTGCTCAGTCGCGCGAAGAGGGGGAGGATCTCGAGCTTCTCGGCGAAGCGGCCGCGCAGCGCGTCGGCGGTGTCGCGGATCTCCCGCTCGCCGGAGAGGAAGACGAGGATGTCGCCGTCCCGGCTCTCGCGGACGAGTTCCTGCACCGCGTCGCCGATCGCGGTCACTTGGTCGCGCTCGACGGTCTCCTCGCCGTCGGCCGGGTCGAGCTCGACGGGTCGGTACCGGATCTCGACGGGGAACGTGCGCCCCGAGACCTCCACGATCGGCGCGTCGTCGAAGTGGCGGCTGAACTGCTCGGGGTCGATGGTCGCGCTCGTGACGATGACCTTCAGGTCGGGGCGCTTGGGGAGGGTCCGCTTGAGGTAGCCGAGCAGGAAGTCGATGTTCAGGCTCCGCTCGTGCGCCTCGTCGACGATGATCGTGTCGTAGCGGCGCAGCAGCGGATCGCGGTCGATCTGGGCGAGCAGCAGCCCGTCGGTCATGAGCTGGATGAGCGTGTCCTCGCGCGTGCGGTCCTGGAAGCGGATCGCGTAGCCGACGCCCGCTCCGAGGGGGACGCCCAGCTCGTCGGCGATGCGGTCGGCGACCGTACGCGCGGCCAGGCGGCGCGGCTGCGTGTGGCCGATGAGGCCGCGCACGCCGCGGCCGAGCTCCAGGCACATCTTGGGCAGCTGGGTCGTCTTGCCCGACCCGGTCTCGCCGGCGACGATCGTCACCTGGTTGGCGGCGATCGTCTCCAGGAGCTCGTCGCGCCGGGCGCTGACCGGGAGCTGCTCGGGGTAGGTGATCGCGGGGACGGAGGCGCGGCGCTGCTCGACCTTGCGCTCGGCCGCGGCGATCTCGTCGATGAGCTGCTGCACGGCCTGGTCGTCGCCGCCGCGGCGCACACGGTCCATGCGGCGCTTGAGGCGGTGCTCGTCGCGGAGGGTCAGCTCGGCGAGCCGAGCGCGAAGGTCGGTGTCGCCGGACAGCACGACCCCGAGGATAGGCGCGCGCCTACGCCGCCGTGAGTCGGACGCGCACCGCGGTGCCGACGTCGGCGTCGGCGATCCAGATCCGCCCGCCGTGCGCCTCGACGATCGCGCGGGAGATCGCGAGCCCGAGCCCGGCGCCGCCGTCCGTGCGCGACGGGTCGGCGCGGTGGAACGGCTCGAAGACGAGGTCTCGCTGCGCCTCCGGGATGCCGGAACCGTCGTCGGCGACCTCGATCTCGACCGCGTCGCCCACGCGCGTCGTGCGGACGGTCACCGTCCCGTCGGCCGGCGTGTGGCGGATGGCGTTCTGGATGAGATTGAAGAGCACGCGCTGCAGGCGTGCGGGGTCGCCCGCGGCGAACGGGTCGTCGGCCTCGATGACGGCCCGGACACGGACATCAGCAGCGTCGGCCTCCGGGCGCATCGCCTCGACCGTATCGCGCACCAGCTCGCCGAGCGCGACCTGCTGCATGGACCAGCGAAGCTCGCCGGACTCCAGGCGGCTGAGCTCGAACAGGTCGTCGATGAGCGCGCTCAGGGCCCGGACGTGGGTGCTCATGCGCGCGGCGTAGTCCCGCGCTGTGGTGTCGTCGACAACCCCGTCCTGGATGGCGTCAGCCAGCAGCTGCAGCGAGGTGATCGGCGTCCGCAGATCGTGCGAGACGGCGGCGACGAGGCTGCGGCGGGCGCGCTCCTCTCCGTCCAGACGGCTGATCATCGCGTCGACGTCCGCGGCCAGGTCGGCAAGTTCGCCGCCACCCTCGACGCCGGTGCGCACGTCGCGCCTCCCGTCGGTCGCGGCGCCCAGTGTCGCCCGCGTCGCGTCAATGTCGTGCAGTGCGCGGCGGCCGAACGCCCACGTCGTGACGAGCCCGAGGACGGCGGCGTCGACGACGACGAGCGCCGTGAAGAACGCGTCGTGCGGTGAGACGAACATCAGCTCGATGAACAGCGCCGTGACGATCGCGGTCTGCACCGCGACGAGCACGCCGACCGTGAGCGCCTGGCGGCGCAGCCCGCCGAGCCGCTCGCGTCGCGCCGCGAGCGCCTGCCCGGCGATCACCGTGACGACGCCGAGGGCGCCGAACGCCACGAACGTGACCCACGCGGCGTGGGAGTCGTAGACAGTCCACGCCAGGCCCGCGAGCAGCAGGGCGGTGCCAAGCGCGATCGAGAGCGCGCGCATCATGACGCCGCAAACCGGTAGCCGACGCCCCACACGGTCTCGACGAGCTTCGCCGCTTCCGGGTCGGCTTCGAGTTTGGCCCGCAGGCGGCGGATGTGGACCGTGACGGTGGAGGTGTCCGTGTAGAACGCGTACTGCCACACACGATCCATGAGCTCCTCCCGCGTGAACGCACGGCCGGGGTGCTGGGCGAGGAACGCGAGCAGGTCGAACTCACGCTGGGTGAGCGCAAGCTCTTCGCCGCCGAGGGACGCGCGGTGGCCCGCGACGTCCAGCTCGAGCGCCCCGAAGTGCAGCGGCTCCTCCGGTGTGTGGACGACGGACAGGCGCCGCAGCACCGCGTCGACCCGCGCGACGAGCTCGGCGGGGCTGAACGGCTTGACGACATAGTCGTCGGCGCCGAGGCGCAGGCCGACGACGCGGTCGGACTCCTCCCCCGGGCGGTCAGCAGGATGATCGCCGGCGCGGGCGGCGGCCCGTCACGCAGCCGGGCGCATGACCTCGAGGCCGTCGATGCCCGGGAGCATGAGGTCGAGGATGATGAGATCGGCGCGCCGTTCGCTCGCTGCGGCCAGGGCCTGCGCGCCGTCCCCCCGCGACCCGCGTGTCGTAGCCCGCGCGCTGGAGGTAGCGGGAGACCACCTCGGCGATGGTGGGCTCGTCGTCCACGATGAGCACCATCCCGCGGGTGTGTCCGTCGAGACGCATCCCGTGACGGTACGCCCTGCGCCCGTGCCGTTACACCGGCCGGGCGCCGGGTTTCGTCAACCGTAATCCTCGCCCTTCGCTGCCCGGTCGGCCCGCACCGCCTCGCGCTCGGCGAGGCGGTTGCGGCGCCGCAGCTGCGCCTCGCGCTCGCGCCGTTCGTCGTCGGGTGACGTCGTCTCGAGCGGCGGAACGGCGGTCGGGCGCCCGTCGGCGTCGAGCGCGACCATCGTGAGGTACGCGCTGTTCGTGTGCCGGATCTCGCCCGTGCGGGGGTTCTCGGCCTCGACGCGCACGCCGACCTCCATCGAGGACCGCCACACCGCGTTGACGCGCGAGCGGAAGGTCACGAGGTCGCCGATGTTGACCGGGACGAGGAACGTCATCCGGTCCACGCCGGCCGTGACGACCCGGCTGTGCCCATGACGGATCGCCGCCAGCCCGGCCGCCTCATCGACGAGCTTCATGATCGTGCCGCCGTGGATGAATCCCGCTGCGTTGGCGTCGCCTACGCCCATCCAGTGGGCGAGGATCGAGGAGCTGTCGTCGGGGCTGGCGATGCCGGCAGCGTACTAGCGGGCGACCGGTCGCCGAGCTCGAGGATGCGCATGACGTCGGTGCTCGACAGCAGCCCGGCGAGCGCGCCGTCGTCATCCGTCACCAGGGCCCGGCGCAGCGGATGCTGCAGGAGCTCCGGCCAGACGTCCTCCAGCGGCTGCCCGGGGTGCAGCACGAGCACGTCGCGGAGGTGATGGCGATGGGCGCCGACCGTCTCGGTCGGCCACGCGGCGCGGGCGGTCGCGCCGGCGTCGCGGAACGTCACCAGGCCGGTCGGGCGGTCGTCCTCCAGGACGGGGTAGGCGGTGTACCGGTGGTGGAGGAAGACGTCGTCGACGAATACGTCGAGCGGCATCGCGCTGTCCACCGCGACCGGCGCGGCGACCATCGCGTCCGCGACGCGCATCCCGGCGAGCGCCGCGCGCGCTGACGCCTCGGCCGCCTCCGCCTCGGCGGCAGCGATGACGAACCACCCGATGAAGACGAACCAGAAGCCGCCGATCACCGCCCCCGTGATCGCCAGGAGCAGGCCGCCGATGATGAGCATCTGCCCGAATCCGCGGCCGAGCGCGGCGGCGGAACGCGTGGCCTCGCCGTAGTCGCCGCTGCGCTGCCACAGCGCGGCGCGCAGCACCCGCCCGCCGTCCAGCGGGAACGCGGGCATGAGGTTGAAGACGAGCAGCACGAGGTTGATGTAGCCGAGCCAGTGCAGCGTGCCGTCGACCGCAGGCGGCAGCGGCGCGAGCACGGCGATCGCGAGGCACACCGTCCCGATGACGAGCGTCACGAGCGGGCCGGCGATTGCGATGCGGAACTCCGCGCCCGCCGACGGGAACCGGCCCTTGAACCGCGCGACGCCGCCGAAGACCCACAGCATGATGCCGTCGATCTCCATGCCCTCGCGCTGCGCCGTCACCGCATGGCCGAGCTCGTGCAGGAGCAGGGCGCCGAAGAACATCGGGACCGCGACGGCGGCCATCGCGAGATACGTGGCGTCCGAGAGCCCCGGGTTGGTCGTGGGGAAGACCCCTTCGGCCAGCGACCAGGTGATGAGCGCGACGACGAGCAGCCAGCTCCAGTGGCACCCGATCTCGACGCCCGCGACGCGGCCCAGGCGAAACGTGGAGGACATGAGCGGATGATCCCCGCGCGCGTGCGCGGCGTCATCGGGGCGGACTGCGGGGCGCGGGCTGCCTTCGACTACGGATGCGATCCGCCGGGAAGTGCGGATGGCAGCGGATCGGGGCGAAGATACGGTCGCGGCATGGTCTTCTCTGATCGCCGCGACGCCGGCCTGCGGCTCGCTGAGCGCCTACGCCATGTCGCGGGGGAGGATCCCGTCGTGGTCGCGCTCCCGCGCGGCGGCGTGCCGGTCGCGGTGGAGGTCGCGGCCGCGCTCGGGGCCCCGCTCGACATCCTCGCGGTCCGCAAACTCGGGGCGCCTGGGCATCCGGAGCTCGCGGTCGGCGCCGTGGCGGAGGACAGCGTCGGCGTGATCGACACGCGCATGATCCGGGTGACGTCGCTCAGCGAGCACGAGCTCGACGAGACGCTCGACCGCGAAGCGACCGAGCTCGAACGCCGGGTCCACACGTACCGCGGTGACCGGCCCCGGATCGAGCTCGCGGACCGCACGGTGATCATCGTCGACGACGGTCTCGCGACCGGCCTGACCGACCTCGCCGCCGTGCGCGCGGTCCGCGGGCGCGGCGCGCGGCGCGTCGTCGTCGCGGCGCCGGTCGGCTCTCGTGCGGCCGTCGAGCTGCTGGGCACTGAGGCTGACGACGTCGTCTGCGCGTTCGTCCCGCGCGACCTGCGCAGCGTCGGCCAGTGGTACGCCGACTTCTCCGAGGTCTCCGACGAGGAGGTCCTCACCCTGCTGGAGCAGGGGCCCGTCCCGGCACGAGACCTCACGCCGGTCCCCGACGCCCCGCCGCTGGCGGTCCATCGGACCGTCACGTTCGAGGTGCCCGGCGGGACGCTGGAGGGCGAACTCGCGGTCCCCGAGGGCGCCCGCGGTCTCGTCGTCTTCGCACACGGGAGCGGCAGCGGCCGCCACAGCCCGCGCAACCGGACGGTGGCCGAGGCGCTGCAGGAGCGCGGCCTCGCCACGCTGCTGTTCGACCTGCTCACCGACGAGGAGAGCATGGATCGCAGCTTCGTGTTCGACATCCCACTGCTGGCCGAGCGCCTGACGGAGGTGGGCCGCTGGTCGCGCGAGTACCCCGCCACGGCCGGGCTGCCGCTCGGGCTGTTCGGGGCGTCGACCGGCGCCGCCGCTGCCCTCGTGGCGGCGGCTGCCCTCGGACCCGACGTCCGCGCGGTCGTCTCGCGAGGGGGCCGCCCAGACCTCGCCGCCGACCAGCTGGAGCACGTCACCGCCCCGACGCTCCTCGTCATCGGCGCTCGCGACGAGTCCGTGCTGATGCTCAACCGCATGGCTGCGACCCGGCTCGCGGGTCCGTACGAGCTCGCCGTCATCGACAGGGCCGGCCACGTCTTCGAGGAGCCCGGCGCGCTCGAGCAGGTCGCGGCCCTCGCGGGCGACTGGTTCGTCGCGCACCTCGGTGCGGGGGCCGTCGCGGACACCAGGGCGGGGTCGTGAGTCTCGCGCCCGCGTTCGGGACCGCCGATCGCACCGCCGTGGCTGCGATCCGTCGCGACGCGGTGCGCATGACGGGCGACCCGGGCGACTACGACGCCCTGCTCGACCAGATCGGCGACGCCCGCCTCGTGCTGCTCGGCGAGAGCAGCCACGGGACCAACGAGTTCTACCGCGAGCGTGCGCGCATCACGCAGCGGCTCATCACCGACTGCGGGTTCTCGGCCGTTGCGATCGAAGGCGACTGGCCTGACGCGTACCGCGTGCACCGCTACGTCAGCGGCGACGACCGCGACGGCGACGCGGAGGAGGCGCTCCGCGGCTTCCGCCGGTTCCCGGCGTGGATGTGGCGGAACGCCGCGGTCGTCGACCTCGTCGGCTGGCTGCGTGACCACAACGACCGGCGGCCACCGCGGACGCCGGCCGCCGGGTTCTTCGGGCTCGACCTCTACAGCCTCCACGCGTCGATGGCGGCGGTGGTCGCCCACCTCGACCAGGTGGATCCCGACGCTGCCGCCCGAGCCCGGCACCGGTACGCCTGTCTGCAGCCGTTCGCCGGGGAACGTGGCCCGGAGTACGGCCGCGCGGTCCTTCAGGGTGTGAGCGAGCCGTGCCGGCGAGCGGTGATCGAGGAGCTCGTCGAGCTGCGGCGTGAGGCGGGGCGACGGCTCATGCGCGACGGCGTGGCAGCCGAGGACGACGAGTTCTGCGCCGAGCAGAACGCGACGGTCGTGGCGAACGCCGAGGAGTACTACCGCACGATGTTCGGCGACCGCGCGGGCTCGTGGAACCTGCGCGACCGGCACATGGCGGACACGCTGGACCACCTCGTCGCGCATCTCGGGCGCCGCCATGACCCGGCGAAGGTCGTCGTGTGGGCGCACAACTCCCACGTCGGCGACGCCCGGGCCACCGAGGCGGCATCTCGCGGTGAGCTCACGCTGGGGCAGCTGGTTCGTGAGCGCCACGGCACCGATGCCGTCCTCGTGGGGTTCACCACGTACGCGGGCACCGTGACGGCCGCGTCGGACTGGGACGCGCCGGCCGAGCGCAAACGGGTGCGTCCGGCGCTGCCCGGCAGCTGCGAACAGCTGCTGCACGAGACCGGCCTCCCCGCGTTCCTGCTGCCGCGGCTGCACGACACGGCGGCCGGAGCGGCACTGCGCCCGCCGCGCCTGCACCGCGCGATCGGCGTGATCTACCGCCCGGAGACCGAGCGCCAGAGCCACTACCTCCAGGCCAGCCCGAGTCGCCAGTTCGACGCGCTCGTGCATCTCGACCACACCCGCGCGGTCGAGCCGTTGGAGCGCAATGTCGCCTGGGACCGCGGCGAGCCCCCCGAGACCTACCCCACGGCGCTGTGACCCCGACGATCACCGACAGCGACTTCTCCTGGGCCGCCGAACGCGCCCTGCTCGACGGCCTTCCGGGCGGCGGGCTGAACATCGCCCACGAGGCCGTCGACCGGCACGCCGCCGGGCCGCTGCGCGACCGCGCGGCGCTGCGCTGGCTGGCGCGCGACGGGTCGGTCCGTGACACGACGTACGGGGAGCTCGCGGCGCAGACGAACCGCTTCGCCCGCCTGCTCGCCGAGCTGGGGGTCGAGCCGGGCGAGACGGTGTTCGCCCTGCTGGGCCGCGTCCCCGAGCTGCACGTCGCCGCGCTCGGCACGTTCAAGCGCCGCGCCGTCTTCTGCCCGCTGTACTCCGCCTTCGGGCCCGAACCGGTGGCGCAGCGGCTGACGCTCGGCGCCGGCGCCGTGCTCGTCACGACCCCGCGGCTGTACGCGCGCCGCGTCGCTCCCGTCCGCGACCGGCTTCCTGCGCTGCGCCACGTCCTGCTCGTGGGCGGCGACGCCGCGGAGGTGGCGCCGACCGTGCCTGGCGGCGTCGACCTCACCGCGGAGCTGGCGGCCCGCGCCCCGGACTGGGAGATCCCGCCGACCGCCGATGACGACGTGGCGTTGCTGCACTTCACCAGCGGGACGACGGGCCGGCCGAAGGGCGCGCTGCACGTCCACGAGGCTGTCGTGGCCCATCACGCGACGGGCCGCATCGCGCTGGACCTGCACGACGGCGACGTCTTCTGGTGCACGGCCGACCCCGGATGGGTCACCGGCATGTCGTACGGCGTCATCACGCCGCTGACCCACGGCGTGACCTGCCTCATCGACGAGGGCGAGTTCGACGCCGCCCGGTGGTACGAGACGCTCGCCGAGCAGCGCGTCACCGTCTGGTACACGGCGCCGACGGCGATCCGCATGCTCATGCGCGCCGGCGTGGAGCTGGCGCGTGACCACGACCTCTCCGCGCTGCGGCTCATCGCCAGCGTCGGCGAGCCCCTGAACGCCGAAGCCGTGCGGTGGGGCGCCGCGCATCTCGGGCTGCCGATCCGCGACACGTGGTGGCAGACCGAGACCGGCGGGATCATGATCGGCAACCTCGCGGGACTGGAGGTCCGGCCCGGCGCGATGGGACGGCCGCTGCCCGGCATCGAGGCGGCGGTCGGCCGCCGCGACGACGATGGCGAGCTGCGCGTCGACGCGGGTGTCCCCGTCATGGCCGACGACGACGAGGGCGGCGAGCTGCTCTTGCGCGCCCGGGCTGGCCGTCGATGTTCCGCGGCTACCTCAACGAGGACGACCGCTACGCGCGGTGCTTCGTCGGCGGGTGGTACCGGACCGGAGACCTGGCACGCCGCGACGCGGACGGCTGGTACTGGTTCCTCGGTCGCGGCGACGACGTCATCAAGTCCGCAGGGCACCTCATCGGGCCGTTCGAGGTCGAGCGGGTGCTGATGGAGCATCCTGCCGTCGTGGAGGCCGGGGTCATCGGCGTGCCGGACGAGATGGCGGGCCAGCGCATCAAGGCGTTCGTGGTCCTCGCACCCGGGGTGGATCCCGACACGGCGGCGGGCCTCCCGCGCGAGTTGCTCGGGTTTGCTCGCACACGGCTGGGCGCGGTCGTTGCGCCCAAGGAGATCGAGGTGCGCGACGAACTGCCCCACACGCGCAGCGGCAAGGTCATGCGCCGGTTGCTGCGCGCCCGGGAGCTCGGGCTGCCCGAGGGCGATCTGTCGACGCTGGAGACCGGGGCATGACCGGCGCGGCGGGGACGGACGCCCTGCGGACGATGCTGCTGATCCGCACGTTCGAGGAACGCTGCGTCGAGCTGTACAGCGCCGCGAAGATCCGGGGCTTCCTGCACCTGTACATCGGTGAGGAGGCGGTCGCGGCGGGGATCATGCCCGCACTGGAACCCGGCGATCGCGTGGTGTCGACGTACCGCGAGCACGGCCACGCCCTCGCGCGCGGAGTTCCCGCCCGGTCGGTGCTGGCGGAGATGTTCGGGAAGGTCGAAGGGGTCTGCCGCGGCCGGGGCGGCTCGATGCATCTCTTCGATGTCGCGCATCGCTTCTACGGCGGGAACGCGATCGTCGGGGGAGGCCTGCCGATCGCCGTGGGACTCGCGCTCGCCGACCGCATGGCCGGCCGCGACCACGTCACGGCGTGCTTCTTCGGCGAGGGCGCCATCGCCGAAGGGGAGTTCCACGAGTCGCTCAATCTCGCGGCGCTGTGGCGGCTCCCGGTCATCTTCTGCTGCGAGAACAACCTCTACGCCATGGGGACCGCCCTCGCGCGCTCGGAGTCCGAGGTCAACCTGACGATGAAGGCCGCGAGCTACGAGGTCCCGGCGTGGTCGGTCGACGGCATGGACGTCGACGCCGTGGCCGACGCCGCGCGCCGCGCGGTGCTGTCCGTTCGGGCCGGTGACGGGCCGTGCTTCCTCGAGCTGCGGACCTACCGCTTCCGCGCGCACTCCATGTACGACCCGGACCTCTATCGCACGCGCGAGGAGATCGCGCGCTGGCGCGAGCGCGATCCGATCGACGCCTACGTCCAGGTGCTGCGCGACGCGGGCACGCTGGACGACGCGGCGCTCGAGGCGCTCCGCGACGAGACGCGCGCCGTCGTCGACGATGCGGTCGCGTACGCCGAGGCCGGGACCCCCGAGCCCGTCGACGAGATGACGCGGTTCGTCTACGCCGAGGAGGCCGCGCCATGAGCGCGACCGAGGCGACCGCGCGCACGATGTCCTACCGCGAGGCGCTGCGCGAGGCCATTCGGGAGGGGATGCAGGCCGACGAGCGGGTGTTCCTCACGGGAGAGGACGTCGGCGCGTACGGCGGTTCGTTCGGTGTGAGCCGTGGGCTGCTCGACGAGTTCGGCCCCGAGCGGATCCGCGACACGCCCCTCTCCGAAGCGGCGTTCGTCGGCGCGGGGATCGGTGCGGCGATGGGAGGCATGCGCCCCATCGTCGAAGTGATGACGGTGAACTTCAGCCTGCTCGCGCTCGACCAGATCGTCAACAACGCCGCGACCATCCCGCACATGTCCGGCGGCCAGGTCCAGATCCCGGTGGTGGTGCGGATGACCACGGGGGCGGGCCGGCAGCTCGCCGCGCAGCACTCGCACAGCCTGGAGGGCTGGTACGCCCACGTGCCCGGGCTGAAGGTGCTCGCGCCCGCGACGGTCGCCGACGCGCGGTGGATGCTCGGCCCCGCGCTGGCCGATCCCAACCCGGTGATCGTGTTCGAGCACGGCTCGCTCTACAACCGCGAGGGCGAGATCGGGGACACGGCCGGGCCCGCGGGTGACATCACCCGCGCGTCGATCCGGCGGCCCGGCCGCGACCTCACGTTCGTCGCCTACGGGCAGTCGGTGTGGACGGCGCTCGAGGCCGCCGAGACACTTGCCTCGGAGGGCGTCGAGGCCGAGGTCCTCGACCTGCGCGTCCTGCGACCGCTCGACACGGACGCCGTGATCAGCTCGGTCACCCGCACGCACCGCGCGGTGATCATCGACGAGATGTGGCGGACCGGCAGTCTCGCGGCCGAGGTCAGCGCCCTCATCACCGAGCAGGCCTTCTACGAGCTCGACGCCCCCGTCGGCCGGGTCTGCACGCAGGAACTGCCGATCCCGTACGCCGGCCACCTCGAGCAGGCCGCGCTGCCGAACACCACGCGGGTGCTCGCCGCGGCCAGGGAGGCGGTGGGCGGCGATGGGTGAGTTCCTGATGCCGACGCTCGGCGCCGACATGACCGAGGGCAAGATCGTGACGTGGCTCGTCGCGCCCGGCGACGAGGTGCACCACGGCGACATCGTCGCCACGGTCGACACGTCGAAGGCCGAGATCGACGTGGAGATCTTCGAGGACGGCGTGGTGGAAGAGCTGCTCGTCGGCGTCGGTGAGAAGGTGCCGGTCGGCACGCCGCTGGCGAGAATCGCCGCGGTGGGGGCCGAGCCCGCGGTCGTGGTCGAGGCCGCGCCGCCCGCCCCGGTCACCGTCCCGGAGACGCCGGCCGCGGCGCCGCCAGCACCGCCGGCGCGCCCGGCGCCGCCCCCACCACCGACCGACGGGCACCGCCCGCGGATCTCGCCGCTGGCGCGCCGCGTCGCGGCTGACCTTGGGGTCGACCCCGAGGAGATCGCCGGGACGGGCCCGCACGGATCGGTCGTGCGGGCGGACGTCGAACGCGCCGCAGGCACGACGCCCGCGCCCGCGCCGAAGCCCGCGCCGTCACCGCCGGCCGAGCCCGACCGCGCCACCGCCATGCGGGACGCCATCGGCGCGCTCATGTCGCGTTCCAAGCGCGAGATCCCGCACTACCACCTCGCGCTCGACATCGATCTGCACCTCACGCAGCGCTGGGTGACCCGCCGCAACGAGGACCTGCCGCTTCCGCAGCGCCTCACGCCAGCCGGCGTGCTGCTGGCGGCGACCGCGCGCGCCGCCGCGCACCACTCGGACATGAACGGCCACCACGTCGACGGCGCATTCCACCCGGCGGACGGCGTGCACCTCGGAGTCGCGATCTCGCTGCGCGCCGGCGGACTGCTCACGCCCGCGATCAAGGACGCCGACAGCCTGAGCGTCGACGAGCTGATGGAACGCCTGCGCGACGTCGTCCATCGCGCGCGCACGGGCGGGCTGCGGGCCTCCGAGTTGGCCGCCCCGACGCTCACCGTGACGGACCTCGGCGACCGCGGTGTGGATCTCGTCCACGGCGTGATCTACCCGCCGCAGGTCGCGCTCGTCGGGTTCGGCGCGGTACGGTCGCGGCCATGGGCGGACGGCGACGCGCTCGCGGTGCGGCCCGTCGTGACCGCGACGCTGGCTGCGGACCACCGTGTGAGCGATGGGCACCGCGGCGCGCTGTTCCTGCGTGAGATCGACCGCTTGGTCCAGACACCGGAGGAACTGTGAGTGACGACCTGCGCACCCTGATCGTCGACGCCCTCGTCGAGGTCGCACCCGAGATCGACCCGGCGGACGTCCGCGACGACGAGCCGGTCCAGGAGCAGTTCGACCTGGACTCGATGGACTTCCTCGCGTTCCTGGAGGGCGTCGCGGCCCGGACCGGCGTCGAGATCCCCGAACGGGCGTACCGGGACGTCGAGACCATCGCCGGATGCGTGACGTACGTCGCCGCGGCGCGGTCCGCCTGACCGGCGACTACGGAGAACCACGGACAGCGGTCCGCGCACATCGCCGATGTGGCGCGCGGCCGCGCCGCCTAGGGTCCGGTGCAATGAATGCGGGAGCTCCGGGTGCGGCGCCGACGTTCCTCGTCGGCATCGATGGCAGCGAGCAGGCGCTCGCGGCCGCGCGGTTCACGGCTGCGCTCGCCGAGGCGCGCGGCGGCAGCGTCATGCTCGCCGCCGTGCACCCCGAGGACGTGCCGTCCGACGCCGCGCGGCTCGGCGTCGACGGCGTGGACCTGCCCGCCGCCCGCCGTGCCGTGCACGCCGCCTCGTCTCCGGGCCGCGGCCTGCACGAGCTGGCCGAACGTGAACAGGCGGCGATGGTCGCGGTCGGCGTGCCGGACCGGTACGGCGTCGGCCGGCTGAAGCCCGGAGGCGTGGCGGAGCTGCTCCTGCACGGCTCAGGCCGTCCGGTGCTCGTCGTCGGCTCCGACCTTCCCGAGGACGGGGTGCGCACCGTCGGCGTCGCGCACGCGGGGGACGTTGAAGGCGACGAGGCACTTGCCGCCGGCGCGGCACTGGCCCACGATCTCGGCGCGGACCTTCGCCTCGTCAGCGTCGTCGAGCCCGGGCCCGCCGGGCTGTCGGCACCCGACGAGCTGCGTGAGGGTCGGCGGATGGAGCGCGAGCAGCATCTCGCGGGGCTCGCGCATCAGCACGCGGGGCGGGTTCGGCCCGCGTCCCGTGCTGTGGTGGCGCACCCTGGCCCGGCGCTGGTCCGCGAGGGCGACGACGTCGACCTGCTCGTCCTCGGCTCGCGCGGCTACGGCCCGCCGGGCAGCGTCCTGCTCGGCAGCGTCTCGCGGCGGGTCGTCGCCCACGCGCGCTGCCCCGTGCTCGTCGTCCCGCGGGCCGCGGCGAAGTCCCAGGTGGCTGTCGCCTAACGCGTCGCGTGATCGCCCGGGATGATCCGGGCGGTCGGGCTGGGGAAGTGCACGACGATGTGCTCCTCGTCCCACTCGACGCGGTAGTGACGATGCCCGGGCTCGCCGAGCACGTCGAGGATGAGTCCGCGGCGGGGTGGGCCGTCGATGGTGCGCTCCTCGATCCAGTCACCCACCTGCGCGTCGTCGCCGGTCATGCGGGGAAGGATCGCGAACGCGCTACGTCGCGCGCAAGCCCGCACCCGCGGCGTCCGGGATGAGCTTGCCGGGGTTCATGACGCCATGCGGGTCGAGGTGCGCCTTGACGGCGCGCAGCAGCCCGACGCCCGCATCGCCGACCTCCGTGGTCATCCACGGCACGTGGTCGGCGCCGACGGCGTGATGGTGCGTGATCGTCGCACCCGCCTCGGCGAGGGCATCCGACGCCGCCCGCTTGGCGTGCTGCCACTGCGCGACGGGATCGTGCTCGTCCTGACGGGCGAGGACCGAGAAGTACAGCGACGCGCCCGCGGGGTAGACGTGGGAGAGGTGACAGGCGACGACGGGGCGGGCCCCGTCGAGCGCCGCGCGGAGCCGCTCGCCGACGGTCGCGTGAAGCGTTTCCAGGTCACGCCAGCGCACGGCGGTCTCCAACGTCTCGACCAGCAGGCCCGCGCCGAGCAGCTCGTCGCGCAGGCGCGGCGCGCGAAAGCGGCCGGTGCGCCAGGAGGCGGCGGCCTCCTCGCCGAGCGCCGTGGCGCCGTGGCGCCGGAGGAAGGCGGTGGCGGCGTCGGCGCGCCGGGTCACGTCCTCGGCGGCGCCCTCCCACCCGACGAGCAGCAGGCAGCCGTCGCCGGCCTCCTCGCCGGCGGTGGCGACGCCGAGGGCGGTCTCCGTCTCGTCGGAGAGGCGCAGGAGGTCGGGGCGCGGGCCGTCCTGCCCGAGCGCGCGCACGAGGGCGACACCTTCGGCGAAGCTCGCCACGCGCCAGCCCTCGTGGCGGCGGACCTCCGGCACCGGGCGGACGCGGACGGTCACCTCGGTGATGACCCCGAACGCACCCTCCGAGCCGAGCAGCACCTGGCGCAGGTCGGGGCCCGCGGCGGTGCCGGGCGCACGGCCGAGGTCGAGGGCGCCCGCCGGGGTGACTGCGCGCAGGTGCTCGACGAGCGCGTCGAACCGGCCCCAGCCCGTCGACAGCTGTCCGGCTGAGCGCGTCGCGGCGTACCCGCCGATGGTGGCGCGCTCGAAGCTCTGCGGCACGTGGCCGAGCGTGTAGCCGCGGGCTGCGAGCAGCTCCTCGGCGCGTGGCCCGGTGAGCCCGGCCTGCAGCGTCGCGGTGCGCGAGATCTCGTCGAGTTCGACGAGCCGGTCGAGTCGCGCCAGGTCGAGCGCGATCACGGCCGCGAACGGGCCCCGCTCGGCCGTGACGCCGCCGACCACGCTCGTGCCGCCCCCGAAGGGCACGACGGCGATGTCGTGCTGGACGCAGGCGGTCAGGACGGCCGCGATCTCGTCCGCGTCGGCGGGGAGGACGACGGCGTCCGGCGCCGCGGGCGCCTGACCGGTGCGGCGGCGCAGGAGGTCGAGGTACGACATGCCGTTGGCGTGCGCGGCACGCGGCTCGGCGTCGAGGCGAACGTGCGCAGCGCCGACCGCCGCGACGAGCGCGTCGCGCGCAGGGCCGGCCAGCCGGCTCTGACCAGGGACGGTCGCCGGTGCCGCCGTCGCGGCATCCGGGTCGACGTCGAAGACCTGCGCCAGGAGGTCGCGGACGCGCGGGGTGACCAGCGGGTGGTCCGGCGGGGCCGCCCAGGCGGAGGCTGGGTCGGCGGGCAGCGAGAAGTCGACCGTCATGCGCGACGATGTTACAGTGCGCGACTGAATGTCACATCGGTCGTACCTGAACGCCACCCGCCGCGCGGAGGCCCTCGCCGAGCTGCGCGACGGCGAGCCGCTCGACGTCCTCGTGGTCGGAGGGGGCGTCACGGGCGCGGGCGCGGCGCTCGACGCCGCCTCCCGCGGACTGCGCACGGCGCTCATCGAGCGTCACGACCTCGCGCACGGGACGAGCCGCTGGAACTCGAAGCTCGTCCACGGCGGCCTGCGCTATCTCGCCTCGGGTGCCGTCGGCATCGCGATGGAGAGCGCGCGCGAGCGCGGGATCCTGCTCGAGCGCACGGCGCCGCATCTCGTCCGGCCGATCCGCCAGGTCGTCCCGCTGACGCCTGGCGTGCCGCGGGACGTCGAACGCCGGATGGCCGTGGGCCTGCGCCTCGGCGACGGGCTGCGCCGCGCCGCGGGCACCTCGTCCGGAGAACTCCCGCGGACCCACCGCGCCGATCCGGCCGAGCTCCTGGACATCGCGCCCGGCGTGCGGCGTGATCGTCTGCGGGGCGGGCTCGTGGCCTGGGACGCCCAGCTGGAGGACGACGCCCGGCTCGTCGTGGCCCTCGCACGTACCGCGGCCGCGCACGGCGCACACGTCGCGACGCGCTGCGGGGCACTGGAGACCGCACCCGGCGGCGCACGGGTCCGCGACGAACTGACGGGGGAGACGTTCGACGTCCGAGCCCGCGCGGTGATCCACGCCACCGGCGTGTGGGCGGCGGAACTCGCCCCCGAGCTGCGCGTGCGACCCAGCCGCGGCAGCCACCTCGTCGTGTCGCTCGCCCGGATCGGCGGTCTCGCGGGCATCATCAGCGTGTCCGTCCCCGGCGATGCGAGCCGTTTCGTCTTCGCCATTCCTCAGCGCTCAGGGCTCGCGTACATCGGCATCACCGACGAGCCGTTCTCCGGCCCGCTCCCCGACGTGCCGGTGGCGCCGGAGGAGGACGTCGCGTTCCTGCTGCAGACGATCTCCGGGGCGCTGCAGACCCCGCTCACCGACGCCGACGTCCTCGGGACCTTCGCCGGGCTGCGCCCGCTCGTCGACGGGGCACCCGACACCCGGACGGCCGACCTCTCCCGCGAACACGTCGTGCTGCGCGGCGCCGGCGGGGTCGTCAGCGTCGGCGGCGGCAAGCTCACGACGTACCGCCGGATGGCCGAAGACGTCGTCGACGCCGCCGTCGAGGACGCCGGTCTGCAAGCCCGCCCCTGCCGGACCGCGGACCTCCCGCTCGTCGGCGCCGCGCCGCGGCCGGCGCTCGCGGCCGTGCCGGCCCCCGCGCGGCTCGTCGACCGCCACGGCACCGAAGCGCCCGACGTGCTCGCGCTGGCGGGCGGGGACCAGGAGCTGCTCGCCCCGATCGCGCCCGGGCTCGACGTCCTGCGCGTCGAGGTCCTGCACGCGATGCGGGCGGAGGGCGCGCTCGACGCCGACGATGTCCTCGACCGCCGTACCCGGATCGGGCTGGTCCCCGCGACGCGCGCGCAGGCGCGCCCGCTGGTGCAGTCCCTGACGGCGGTGCGCCCGGAACCCGCGGCCGCATGACCGACGCGACGACGCAGGCGATCCTCGACGCAACGCGTGGCTCGGTCCTGGACTTCGGCGTGCGGCGCACGACGCTGACGGACATCGCGCGCCGCGCCGGCGTGAGCCGGATGACGGTCTACCGCCGCTATCCGGACGTCGATGCGGTGCTCCTGGACCTCATGACCCGCGAGTTCGGCGCGAGCCTCGAGGCCACCGCCGCCGCCGCGGTGGCCGAGGCCGCCGACGGGCGCGGGCGGCTGCGTCTGCAGATCGTCGCGGGGCTCGCCGCGCTTCGCGCCCATCCGCTGATGCGCAAGGTCGTGGAGGCCGAACCGGAGCTGCTGCTGCCCTACATGCTCGGTCGCCTCGGCGCGTCGCAGCGCCACGCGCTCGTCCTGCTCACCGCGGCGGTCGCCGCCGGCCAAGCCGACGGGTCGATCCGCGCCGGCGATCCCGAGCTCATGGCCCGCGCACTGCTCCTGTGCGCGCAGTCGTTCCTCTTCCTGCCGGAGGACGACGCGGCCACCGCGGCGCTCGACGGCGAGCTGGGGCGGATCGTCGACGCGATGCTCGCGTCCGGCTGACGTCCCGCTGCGGAACGGACGCCCGCTGCCGACTATCCACGGCGTGGCCCCGATTTCTGCCGCGCCGCCGCGGCGTGTGACCCTCCGCGACCGCCTGCGCTACCGCTTCGACACCTCGATGGCCCGGGGCCCGTCCGCGCTGCTCGGGTACCTCGGGCTTGCGACCGTCGCGCTCGTCGTGCTGTTCGGGATCATCGTCCTGCTGGTCAGCCTCGGGCCGACGGGCCACCCCGTGCACGCGCTCTACAACGCGCTGCTGCACGTCATCGACCCGGGCACCGTGGCGGGGGACGACACCGGCAGCCCGTCGTTCGTCGTCCTGCAGCTCATCCTGACGTTCGGCGGCATCGTCATCTTCAGCGCGTTCATCGGTGTGCTCGCGACGAGCGTCGACGAGCGCCTGCACGAGCTGCGCAAGGGACGGTCGCTCGTGCTCGAGCGCGACCACACGCTGGTCCTGGGCTGGTCAGACACCGTCTTCACCGTGATCTCCGAGCTGGCGATCGCCAACGAGAACGAACGCGACCCGTCGATCGTCATCCTCGCCGAGCGCGACAAGGTCGAGATGGAGGACGCCATCCGGGACAAGGTTCCGGACCTCCGCGGCACCCGCGTCGTCTGCCGCACCGGCAGCTCCATCGACCTCCGGGACCTCGCGATCGCCAACCCGCAGGACGCTCGCGCGATCATCGTGCTCTCGCCCGACGAGGACGAGCCCGACGCCAGCGTCATCAAGACGATCCTGGCGCTCACCCGCGGGCCCGGCCGCCGCCCCGAGCCGTACCACATCGTCGCCGAGATCCAGGACGCCCGGAACCTCGAAGCCGCGCGCCTCGTCGCCGGCGACGAGGCGGTGCTCGTGGACAAGAGCGAGACGATCGCGCGCATCATCGTGCAGACCGCCCGGCAGTCCGGCGCCGCCGCCGTCTACACCGAGCTGCTCGACTTCGACGGCGACGAGGTGTACTTCCACGCCGACCCCTCGCTGGAGGGCAAGACCTACGCCGACGCGCAGCTCGCCTACGAGGACTGCACGATCATCGGGGTCCACGGCGCGAACGGGAACAGCGGATTGAACCCGCCCGCCGACCTGGTGCTCCCTCCGGGCGCGACCGTCATCGCGATCGCGGAGGACGACTCCCGCCTCGCGGCCGCCGAGCGCGGCGCAGTGCGCGCCGACGGCGGTGTCATCGTCGCGGTCAACGGCTTCACCGCTGCGCCCGCGCACTCGCTCATCCTCGGCATCAACAGCCGCACGCCGACCGTCATCCGAGAGCTCGACGCGTACGTCGAACCCGGGTCGAGCGTGCTCGTCGTGGCCGACCGGGAGATCGACCGCGACGCGCTCCTGGCGAAGATCGGGCCGCTGCGCCACCTGACGGTCGACGTGCAGCGCGGAGCGACCACCGAGCGGCGGACGCTCGAGGCACTCGACCTCGCGCGGTTCGATCACGCGATCGTCATGCGTTACGCCGACGACCTCGACCCGCAGCGCGCCGACGCGCGCACCCTCGTCACGCTGCTGCACCTGCGCGACATCGCCGACAGGTCCGGCGTGCGCTGCCCGGTCGTGAGCGAGATGCTCGACGACCGCAACCGCGAGCTCGCGCAGGTCACGAAGGTCGACGACGTCATCGTCAGCGACCAGGTCATCAGCCTGCTGCTGACGCAGATCTCCGAGAACCGCCACCTCGCGGGCGTCTTCACCGAGCTCTTCGAGGCCGACGGCTCGGAGGTCTACCTCCGGGACGCCTCGGCGTACGTCACGCCGGGGGCGACCACACCGTTCGCGACGTTCGTGGCCGCCGCCTCACAGCGCGGCGAGACCGCGATCGGCTACCGGCACGCCGATCCGGCGGCCGCGCCGGACGCGCCGGCCGACGGGGTGCGCGTCAACCCGCGCAAGTCGCTCGAGCTCACCGTGCGCCCCGGCGACCGCGTCATCGTCCTCGCCGAGGACTGAGCGCTACGCCTCGGCGCTGCGCCGGGCCACGAGCTCGCGCAGCCTGTCGACCGCCTCGGGCGTGGACTTGCGCAGCTTGCGGATGTCCCAGCCGGTCAGCGTGATGAGCAGCATGGGAGAGGTGGCGATGACCGTCGCGTTGCGCTGACTGCGCTCGAGGACGCCCATCTCGCCGATGACGTCGCCGGGCCCGAGCTCGGCGATCTGCTCCCCGCCGCGCTCGACCTTCGCCGTGCCCTCCTCGATCGCGAGCAGGTCGTAGGAGTAGTCGCCCTCGCGCACGAGTTCCTTGCCGGCGGGCACGGACACCTCCGCGGCCAGGGCCGCGATGTGACCGAGGGCCTCGTCGCCGAGATCGGCGAAGACCGGGATCCGCTGCAGGCGTCCTGCGTCCATGTGTTCCTCCGACTCGAGTGACCCGACCTGCGCATCCTCGCGCATCGGGGGGACGACGGGCGTCCGTACTCGTCCGCACGACGAGCCGGGGGGATCGCCCTGTCGGTCAGCCGGTCGCCCGCGTACGGTCTGGCCTGCCCACGTCCGACCTGCGGAGGCCCGATGCTCACGAAGATCCTCGCCGGAGTCGACGGCTCGCCCGGTTCGCGCGACGCCGCCGCGCTCGCGGCTGCGCTGGGTTCGGCCATGGGCGCGACGGTGGAGCTCGTCGGCGTCTACCACGACCCGCGCGTGCATCGGCCCGGCCGCCATCACCCGGACCCGCAGGCGGCGGGTGCGCTCGAGGCGGTCGTGGGAGCGATCCGCGACGACCTGGCGCCCGCCGCCACGGTCCGCGTGCTCGCCGATCACGCGCCGGCGCGTGGGCTCCAGCGGGCTGCCGAGGACGACGGCGCGTCGCTGCTCGTCCTCGGGTCGTCCGAGGGTGGCGAGACCGGCTGCGTGCGCGCCGGGCGGGTCGCCAAGCAGGCGATCCGATCGGCGCCGTGCCCGGTGCTGGTCGTCGCACGCGACGCGGCCCCCGTGCTCCGGCGCGTCGTCGCGGGGCTCGACGGGAGTGCCGAGTCCCAGCTGGCGCTTGCCGCTGCGCGCGAGCTGGCGGGCGCGACGGACGCGGAGCTGCGCGTCGTCGCGGTCGTCGACGACCGCTTCCCGGTGTCGCATGTTCCCGGCGGGGTGGTCATCGATCTCGCGGACTGGGAGCGGATCGTCGAGGCGGACCGTGCGCACACCCAGGCGATGCTCGAGCGGCTCGTGCCGGAAGCCGAGGGCGTCGAGCGCGAGCTGCGCGAAGGCGACCCCACCGACGGCCTGGTGACCGCGGCGATCGGCGCGGACCTGCTGGTCGTCGGCTCGCGCCGGTGGGGCCGACTGTCGCGCGTGGTCCTCGGGAGCACGTCCGAGGACCTCGTCGCGTTGTCGCCGTGCTCGGTGCTCGTCGTGCCGCGCCCGGACACCGAGCCGGACGTCAGCTCCCCGTGATCGTGAAGGAGACGGAGAATCGCTTGTCGGCGCCCTCGTCGTTCTTCTTCGTCACGAGGTAGCGCACCGTGTACTTCTGGCCGCCGCACTTGCTGACCGGCATGTTCCCGTAGCGCCAGCCGGAGGTGTTGCTCGGCCGCTTGAGGTAGGTCGGCGTGGTCGTGCCGGGGCCGGAGATGAGGACGGCTTCGACGCTGCCGGCCTGGCTGGACTTGGAGCCGTACTTCGCACCGAGCACGACGTTGTACCGCCCGTTGCCGCCCTGGGACTTCTGCAGCGCGCTGCACGGGATCGACGACGGCGGCTTGAGCAGCGAGACGCCGTACGCCCCGGACATCGTGGTGGAGCCGGAGATCGGCTTGGGCTGCGACGCCGCGCCTGCGCTGGCGGCGAGGGCGGTGGTCACGGCCAGGGTGAGCACGGCGGACTGCCGGGTGCGCGTCATGGGAATCCTCCTCGGGGGGACAGGGGTCACACGAGCTGCCGGGAGTCTCGCACGCCGCTCTGCGCGCGTCGACCGGTGCGGAATCGCGGAGATGCCGTCAGCCCGTCCGTACATCAAGCGGATGTGTGACCGCCGCCGCAGGGGTACGGTCCGTGAACCACCGATCGGAGGTCGAGATGCTGAACACCATCATCGTCGGGGTCGACGGCCGTCCGGGCGGCGACGACGCGCTGGCGCTCGCGCGCCGCCTGTCCCAGCTCGACGACGCGGCGCTGGTCGTCACGGACGCGACCATCACCGCGTCAGGGCAGGGCCTGCGCACCAGCGACGACGACGAGGCCGCTGCGCGCCACGGGCTGGCACGGGCGCAGTCCCACGCGGGCGATGCCGCGAACATCAGCTTCGCGGAGAGCGCCGGGCCGACGGCCGCCGCAGCGCTCGAGGCGCTCGCCGCCGAGCGCGGCGCCGATCTCATCGTGGTCGGCGCGTCGCACCGCGCGCCGGTGGGCCGGGTTCTCGGTGGCAGCGTCCTGACGGAGCTCCTGCGCGGCAGCGTGCCCGTCGCGGTCGCGCCGCGCGGCTTCGCCAAGCAGCCTGCGCGGCCGTGGAGCAGCGTCGCGGTGGCGGTGGACGACAGCGACGCGTCGGATGCTGCCGTCCGGTTCGCCGCGGCGCTGACCAAGGTGGTGGAGGAGCCTCCGGGCGAGGTGGATCTCGTCGCGGTCGATCCGCGACCCGCGCTCGAGCATTTCCCCGACGGGACCCCGGTCGAGGCCGGCGAGGAGCGGCGGGCGCAGTTCGACGCCGTCGTCGCGCGAGCCGCGGCCCAGCTGCCCGGCGATGTCCGCGTGCGCGACACGCGCGCGTACGGGCTCCCCGAACAGGCGCTGGCCGACATCAGCACCGAACGGGACGTTCTGCTCTGCGGGGCGCACGGGCGCGGCACCCTCGGGCGCCTGCTGTTCGGCAGCGTCTCGGAGGCGGTCGCGGCACAGACGTCGTGCCCGCTGATCGTGGTTCCCGTCGCCGCCGATCGCGCACGGTCGTGAGTGGACCGGCGACCACTGCCGACGCACGCGCCGTCCCCCTCCAGGAGCGGCTGCGTCGCGCGCTGCAGCACGTCACCGACCCGCCGGTCGAGCTGCGCGAAACCCACCTCTCATGGGTGCTGCTGACCCCCGACCGGGCGGTCAAGCTGCGCAAACCCGTGCGGCACGCCTTCGTGGACCAGTCCACGCCCGCGCTGCGGCGACGCCTCTCCGAGGCCGAGGCCCGGATCAACGCCGAGCTCGCGCCCGGGCTCGTGCTCGGCGTGCGCGCGGTCGTGCCGATGAACACCTCGTTCGTGCTCGCCCCGGCGCACACGCCCGGCGCGGTCGACTGGGTCGTGGAGATGCGCCGGTTCGACGAGGACCGGACCATGGCCGCGCTCCTGCGCGCCGGCGAGTTGACGGGACGCGACGTCCAGGCCGTCGCGCGTCGGCTCGCCGCATTTCACCGGGGCGCCGAGCCGGTGCACGTCCCGTCGCCTCTGACGCGCGTGCAGGCGACGTGCGACCGCAACACCGAGGAGCTGCTGCCGCTCGTCAACGGCGTCGTGCCGGCCGGCGACCTGCTGGCCGCCGAGCGCTTCGCCGCGGCGTTCGTGGTCGGGCACCGGGACGAGCTGGTCGCGCGCGCGGCGTCCGGGCACGTCATCGACGCGCACGGCGATCTGCGCGCCGAGCACGTCGTGCTCGAGCACGACGCCGTGCTGGTGGTCGATCGCCTCGAGTTCGATCGCGAGCTGCGGACGGTCGACGCCGCCGACGACCTCGCGTTCCTCGTCATGGATCTGCTGTCGCTGGGCGGCGCGGCGGAGGCCGGCGATCTCGTGGCCGCGTACCGCGAGGCCGGCGGCGACCCGGGCAGCGACGCGCTCATCGCGTTCTACGCCGCGTACCGGGCGCTCGTCCGGGCGAAGGTCGCGCTGCTGCGCGCCGCGGAGCTCACGGACGACGCGAAGACGGCCAGCGTGGAGCAGGCCCGATCACTCCTTGCGCTCGCGGCGCGGCTGGCCTGGCGCGGCCGCGGGCCGATGCTGCTGCTCGTGACCGGTCCGCCGGGCAGCGGCAAGTCGACGCTCGCCCACGCGCTCGCCGCCGCGAGCGGGCTGCCCGTGCTGTCGTCGGACCGCGAGCGCAAGCGCGCGCTCGGGCTTGACGAGACGAACCCCGCGCCGGCCGCGAGCTACGGGGCCGCGCAGCGCGCCGACGTGTACCGCCACCTCGCGCAAGGAGCCGCCGAGCTGCTGCCCGGCGGCGGCGCCATCGTCGACGCCACGTTCGCCACGGCGGATCTGCAGCAGGCGTTCCTCGACGCGCTGCCGCCGTCCGCGCACGGGTCGCTGCGAGTGGTGCGCTGCAGCCTGGCTGCGGACGTCGCCGATGCCCGTGTGCGCGCCCGGCAGCCGCAGGACGCGGCGGGCTCGGACGCGGGGCCCGAGGTCGCGGCCCGGCTCGCGCAGGACATGACGTCGTTCCCGGTGCCGTCAGGCCGGCGCCTCGTCGTCGAGACCGACGCAGAGGAGGCCGAGATGGTCGCCCGGGTCGCCGCGTGGCTTGACGACGTCATGGCGCAGGACGGCTGACGGGCCTCAACCGCGAAGGCCGGCGGACGATGACAGGGCGGCGCCGTGCTCCGTCCCGTTCTTCATCGCATCGCCGTCGGCGCGCTGCTCGTGGCCGGCTCCGCCGCGTGCGCTCCGGCCGCTATCGCAGCCGACATCTGGGTCTCACCCCGCGGCAGCGACGCCGGGCGACGGCAGCCGTGACCGGCCGTTCCTGACGGTGCAGCGCGCGCAGCGGGCCGCGCGCGAGGCCGCCACGACGGCACCCGTCCGCGTCCTCCTGCTCGACGGCACGCACCGCCTGCGCCGCCCGCTGATCCTCGACCATCGCGACAGCGGCAGCGCCGGCCGCGAGGTCACCTACCGCGCCGCCCCGGGGGCTCGGCCGGTGCTGAGCGGCGGCCTGCGGGTCACCGGCTGGACGCTGCACGACCGGGGGCGGGGCATCTACCGGGCGCCGGTGCCGCGCGGCACTCGCTCGCGGCAGCTCTACGTCGACGGACGCCGGGCCACCCGCGCCCGGAGCGCCCCATTCCCGAACGGCTTCACCCGCACCGCGGCGGGCTTCCGGGCTGCGGACGACGCGATCTCGCGCTGGCGGCGCCCCGCCGACCTCGAGGCGGTCGCGGTCCTGCAATGGAAGGTCACGCGCTGCGGCGTGGCCTCGGTCACCGGGCGGGAGTTGACGATGCGCCAGCCTTGCTGGGCGAACGCGAACAGCTTCCCGGCGCTCTGGGCGTTCCCGCAGCTCGCACGGCTGGAGAACGCGTACGAGCTGCTCGACGATGCGGGGGAGTGGTACCTCGACGGCGCCGCCGGCCGGATCTACTACAAGCCTCGTGCCGGTGAGCGGCTGGCGACGGCACGGGTCGAGCTCCCCGTCGAGGAGGTGCTCGTCGACGTGCGCGGCGCGGCCACGCGGCCCGTGGAGCACGTGCGCTTCGAGGGCCTGACGTTCGCGCACGCGACGTGGCTGCGCCCAAGCGGCGACGAGGGCTACGCCGCCGACCAGAGCGGCTTCCACCTCACCGGGACGGGCAACGCGCCGAACGCGGTCGGGCACGTCGAGCGGCCGACCCGGACCCCGGGCAACGTCCGGCTGCGTCACGTCCGCGACATCACGTTCACCCGCAACGACTTCCGCCACCTCGGCGGGGTCGCCCTGGACTTCGACACCGGCAGCCAGCGCAACGTCATCCTCGGCAACCGCTTCACCGACATCTCCTCCGCGGCCGTGCAGGTCGGCGGCGTGCTGCGGGTCGATCACCACCCGTCGCGGGCGGCGGACGTCACGCGCGACAACCGCGTCGCGCACAACCTCATCACGTCCGTGGGGCGGGAGTACCAGGACGCCGCGGGCGTCTTCGTCGGCTACACGACGCGCACGACCGTCGAGCACAACGACATCAGCGACGTGCCGTGGTCGGGGATCGCGCTCGGGTGGGGATGGGGCCTCGTCGACCCCGGCAGCTTCCCCGGGCTGCCCGGCGCGACCCCCGGGATGTGGGGGACGTACACCACGCCCACGACCAGTCGCGGCAACCGCGTCCTGCGCAACCGCATCCGCCGGTTCCTGTCGGTGGTGTGGGATGGCGGCGCCGTCTACACACAGGGCCGGCAGGGAACGAACGCCGCCGACGGCGAGCTCATCGCGGGCAACGTCGCGTCGGACAAGCGGCCGGCCGGTGGCGGCAACGTCTTCTACACCGACGGCGGCAGCCGGTACGTCACGCTGCGGGGCAACGTCTCGCTGAACAACCCGATCGGCCGCACGAACTTCGGGCCGTGCGGCCTGACTGACTCGCTCGAGCTGTGCGCGCTGAAGGTCCCGTACGGCAGCGACCGGGGCGGCTGCCGGCCGTACGGCGACATCACCTACCGCGGCAACTACTGGCAGCACCCCGACCCGTTCTGGAGCGCGTGCCCGTACCCGCCGCACCCGGTGGGCGTCCGCGACGAGGGCAGCACCGTTGTCGGCTCGGCGAAGGACGTGCCACGGCGGATCCTCGACGCGGCCGGGCGCCAGGGACGCTGGCGCACGCAGGCCGGGGCGGGGTAACGCCCCTGAAACGACGAGAGCCGGCCCTGGGGCCGGCTCCGACTGCATACCTGGGGGGAGACTCGAACTCCCGACCTCAGCATTATGAGTGCTGCGCTCTAACCAGCTGAGCTACCCAGGCGCGACGGCCTCAAGACTAGCGAGCGGATCAGCACCTTTTCCCGCTCATCCGTGTTCCATCCGCAATGAGCCCCTCGCGCGCCGTATGCTCCGCTGCCGTGTCACGGTCCCTGTCCCTGCTCGCCGCCGCGCTGCTGACCGCGGCCCTCGTCGCCATCGGCGCGCACAGCGCGTCGGGCCAGACGACGCCCACGACCCCGTCCACGCCCGGGAGCCCGGGCACGACGGGCGTGACGATCAAGGGCTCGACTGTCATCCGGATCGACCCGATCCTCTTCGAGACGCTCACGGCCGCCGGCGCGAAGGTGCGGGCGGGCAAACCGGCCACGGCGACCAAGACCGGCGTGAAGTTCAAGGTCACGTCGATCTCGCTCGGCAAGGACGGGCAGTCGTACCTGCTCAAGCACAAGGGCGAGATGCGGATTTCCACGGCGTCGCGGTCGCTGCGGATCAAGAACCCGACGACCTCGGTGAGCCAGACCACCGGGCAGGGAGAGCTCACGGCGACCGTCGCGGGCAAGCGGGTCAAGCTCGCCGCGCTGCAGATCGACATCGGCGCGCTCGAGCAGACCGGGTCGGGCATCAACGCCGACAACGTGAACCTGGCCATGAACGCCCGCCTGGCGAGCGAACTCAACCGCCTGCTGCCGACGCCGTCGGTCCTCGAGGGCGCGACCTTCGGCAAGGCGACCCTGAAGGTCATCACCGAAGCCTGAGCGGCCGCGCGCCATGCGGTGAACCGCGGCGGGGAAGTGGAGGAAGACCGGGGTGTCCGATCCCCGTCCCACTCCCTGAGGAGTCCGCCTGACATGTCGCGCATCCCGCGCTGGACCCTGACCGCGCTGACCACGGCTGCCATCGCCGCAGCCGCGGCGCCCGCAGCTCACGCCACGCCCGGAAACGGCAAGCCCGCCGCGAAGCCCGCGCCCACGGAGTTCGTCGGTGTCGCGAAGGGCACGCGGCTCGTCCGCTTCGACGCCGCGAAGCCCGCGATCGCCCGCCAGGTCCCGATCAAGGGGCTCGCCGAGGGTGAGTCGGTCGTCGGTCTCGACACGCGGCCGGCCACCGGCGCGCTGTACGGGGTCACCGACGGCGGTCGCATCGTGACCATCGACCCCCGCAACGGCGCGAGTGCGCCCGTGGGCGCGCCGTTCGCTCCGGAGCTCGATGGCGAGTTCTTCGGCTTCGACTTCAACCCGACGGTCGACCGCATCCGCCTGACCAGCGACGCGAACCAGAATCTGCGGCTCGTCCCGGACACCGGGCAGGTCGCGTTCACCGACGGGCCGCTGGCGTACCTCGCCGGTGACGCTGCGTTCGGCCGTGACCCGAGCGTCGTCGCGAGCGCCTACACGAACCCGGACACCGATCCGGCGACGGGCACGACGCTGTACGACATCGATGCCGCGCGGGACGCGCTCGTCATCCAGGACCCGCCGAACACCGGTGGTCTGAAGACCGTCGGCGGGCTCGGTGTGAACGTCGGCTACCGCGGTGGTTTCGACATCGGCGCCGACGGCGCGGCGTACGCGGCGCTCACGCCGCGTGGTGCGCGCGCGAGCACGCTGTACCGCATCGACCTCGCCACGGGCGCGGCGACCGCGGAAGGGCGTGTCGGGTTCCTCCGCGGCGTCAAGCTCGACGCGCTGGCGATCCTGCCGTAGCCAACAATGACGGCCGGGCGCCCGCTCACCCCGGGCACCCGGCCATCGATGTTGTCACCGCCCGGAGACCGGGTGATGAACCTTGCGCCCGCCGGCTCGCCGCGTTCCGCGGCGAGCCCGCAGCGTCTGCAGCACCACCTGCATCCGCTGCTCATGAACGGCGGGGTGGTGACGCTCCACGTTCCCGCCGGGAGACCCGGCGGCAACAGGGGGGTGGGGCGCCACAAGCTCACGTGGACATCCTGTCCCACTCCGCATGCCAGGCCATCCGCGCGCACCTGCAGAGTCGCTCAGGGGAAAGCCGCAGTGTGGCTACGGCGGTCTGCGGTCCAGGTCTGGCAAGCTGCGCTGGACCATGCTCGTCGCCGTGCCGAACATCTCCGAGGGCCGCGACCTCGTCGTCGTCGGAGCCGTCGCCGACGCCTTTGCGGCCGGGCGGGCACGGGTGCTGGACGTCCATGACGATCCCGACCACCACCGGGCGGTCGTGACCCTCGCGGGGGCCGCTGGAACGCTTGCTCCCGCCCTCGCCGCCGGTGCTGCCGCCGCCGCGTCGCGCATCGACCTGCGGCGCGAGCGCGGGAGCCACCCGCACGTCGGGGTGCTCGATGTGTGCCCCGTCGTCTACCTCGACGAAGACCGCAGGGGCGCGGCGTGTGCGGAGGCGCTCGCTGCGGCGGCCGACCTCGGGAGCGCCGGCATCCCCGTCTTCCTCTACGGCGAGCTGGCAGGCGGCCGCACCCGCGCGGAGCTTCGCCGCGGCGGGCCCGCGGAGCTCGCGCGGCGCGTCGCCGCAGGCGAGCTGCGCCCGGACTTCGGCCCGCAGCAGATCGACCCGGCCGTCGGCGCCACGCTCGTCGCCGCGCGCCCTCCGCTGCTGGCCTTCAACCTCGAGCTGGCGCCGCCCGCGACGCTCGACGACGCGCGGGCGATCGCCGCCGCGGTGCGCGAGGGAGGCGCCGACGGGCTGCCCGGCGTCCGTGCGCTCGGGCTGACCCTGCCGGCCCGCGGGGGTGTCGCGCAGGTGACGTGCAACGTCGAGGACCACCGCGCGGTGCCCCTTGCGAGGCTGGTCGCCGCGGTCGCTGCCCACGCACGGGTGGCGGAGTGCGAGGTCGTCGGCCTGCCGCCGCGCGCGGCCTTCGACGGCTTTCCCGCCGACCTGCCGGTGCGCAACCGGCGCACCCTCGAGGACGCACTGGACGCCACGAGCATTACCCTGTCCTGACCATGGCCCAGACACGGAAGCGCCGGCAGAGCAAGCACCGCGGGAACGCCGCGGGAATGGTGGAGGCGCGCGGGCGCACGGGCCGCAAGCCCACGGACGACGAGCGCAAGCCCGGCGGGAAGGGCGGGCGGCAGGATCGCTTCGCCAAGCCGCCGACCTGGCAGGGCTCGTTCCAGCGTGCGCTGCTCGCGGCGGGCATCTTCGGGATCCTCGTCGTCCTGTTCTTCGACTTCTCGATCGTGCAGGCGGTCCCGCTCATCGCGTTCATGCTCGTCGTGTACGTGCCGCTCGGCTACTACACGGACCTCTGGATCTACAACCGGCGCCAGAAGAAGCTCCAGGGCGGCTGACCATGGATGTCCGCATGTTCACCGTCGGGCCGGTGCAGGAGAACACGTTCATCGTGCGCCCCGACGGGTCCGATCGCGCCGTGTTCATCGACCCGGGCGACGAGGCGCCGCGCCTGCTGGCCGCGCTGCGCGAGCTCGACGTGGAGCTCGACGCGATCCTGCTCACCCACACGCACTTCGACCACGTCGGCGCGGTCGCGGAACTCGCGCGCGAGACCGGCGCGAAGGTGTGGTGCCCGGAGATCGAGGTCCCGATCCTCGCGGACATCAACGCGTACATGCGCTTCCCGGGCCTCGGACCGTTCGAGTCCTACGACGCCGACCACACGGTCGCCGGCGGGGAGGAGCTCGAGCTCGCGGGGCTGACGTTCGACGTGCTCTTCACGCCGGGGCACAGCCCGGGCCACGTGACCTACAGCGTCCGTGACGAGGGCGCGCTGTTCAGCGGCGACGTGCTGTTCGAGGGCTCCGTGGGTCGCACCGACCTCCCGGGCGGCGACTGGCCCACCCTCGCGCGCTCGATCCGGGCGCTGCTCGAGCGCTTCGACGACGACACCGCCGTGTATCCCGGTCACATGGGCGTCACCACGCTCGGCCGCGAACGGGCCACCAATCCGTTCCTCGCCGACCTCGGCGCACCCTCGTAGCGGCGTTCGGTCCGGGCGGCTCCGGTACCTTCGGCTGCACCATGAGCACCCTGGGACTGCTGCGACCGGACCGTGTCGTGCGCTCCACCGCGCGGACCACCGTCGACCTCACGCGCGCGACGGCGCAGTTCGGCCTCGAGATGGCCGGCGAGATCGCGGGCGAGCTCGTGCTGCGCACCGTTGACCTCGCGCTGCGCTCGCCCGTCACGTCTGAGGCGCTGGAGCGGATCCTCGGCAGCACCCTGATCCGGGTGACCATCGCGGACGCCGTGCGCGGCCCGGTCATGGAGGCGCTGCTCGAGGAGCACGTGCTCGAGGAGATCCTCAACCGCCTGGAGGACGGGCGCGCGCCCGAGCGGGTCGCCGACTGGGTGCTGGCCGACGGAATGGCCGAGCAGATCGCGGCGCGCGTCGTCGAGGGGCCGGAACTCGGCCGCATCCTCGATGTGGCGCTGGGCAGCGAGCAGATGCAGGCGACCATCGCGTCGGCGCTCGACAGCCCCGCGATGCAGCGCATCGCCGCGAACGCGATCGACAGCCGGGTGGTCGACGAGGTCGTGCGCGCCCTCCTGGCCAGCGAGGAGCTGTGGTTCCTGGTCGCGGAGATCGCCGAGAGCCCGCAGGTGACCGCGGCGCTGTCGCGCCAGACAGCCGGGGTCGCCGATCAGATCACCGACGAAGTGCGGGAGCGGTCGCGTGGCGCCGACGACTGGGTCGAGCGCACCGCTCGCCGGCTCGTGCGTCGGTCCGCCGCGTCCGGGCCCGACGCGCCCGGAGGGGCTGCGTGACGGACGAGGCGGTCCGAGCGGCCCAGGTCGCCGTCGGAATGCCCGTGCCGCCCGCGGCCGCCGCGCCGCCCGGGCCCGAGTACGTCGGCATCGTGTCCCGGGCGGTGGCGCTCGTCCTCGACGCGGCGCTGATCAACCTCGTCGCCGTCATCGTCGGCGCGAGTGCCGCGCTGGTGATGGACACCCTCAACTTCCCGAGCGAGGTCCGCGACCTCGTGGTGGTGATCGGCGGCGGCGTCTATGTCGGCTGGGTCATCGGGTACTTCGTCGGCTTCTGGATGATCACCGCGCAGACGCTCGGCGACCGCGTCATGGGCTTCCGCGTCCAGCATCTCGACGGCAGCCGGGTCGGCCTGCGCAAGGGGCTCCTGCGCTTCGGCGCGTTGGTGGTGTCGGCGATTCCGCTGGGCGCCGGGTTCATCCGGGTGCTGTTCGATGACCGCCGCCGCGGCTTTCACGATCGGGTCGCCGGAACGGTCGTGATCGTGGGGGTGGGAGACAAGCCGCATCAGCACCTCGGGGTGCCGACCGACAACGAAGGATGATGAGGCGCACGAAGCTGGTCACCACCGTTCTGCTGCTGGCGCTGGCCTGGACGCTGCAGCTCGTTCCCGCTCCTGCCGGCGCAGTCGTCGGCGGCCGTGCGGCCACCCCAGCCGACAACCCGGCCATGGCGGGGCTCGTCCGCAGCGGCCAGGCCGCGGTCGATTCGCTGTTCTGCGGTGGGTCCGTCATCTCTCCGACTGCCGTCGTGACGGCGGCTCACTGCCTGGAAGGTGGTCTGAAGGCCTCCCAGATCGACGTGGTGGCTGGCGGCGTGCGCCTGACCGACCCGGCGCTCCAGCGCGCGCGGGTGTCCCGCGTCATCGTGCACCCCGGCTACGACGACGTCCGGACGGTGCACGACGTCGCGGTGCTGCTGCTCGCCACGCCGCTGACGGTTCGGCCCGTCGCCCTGGCAACTCCCGCCGAGGCATCGCTCGGGGCCCCGGGTGCCATCCTGCGCCTCACCGGCTGGGGCGAGCAGCGCTACAACTCGCCCGAGAGCCTCCCGGACACGCTGCGCTACGCCGACATCCCGGTGGTGGCCAACAGCGCCTGCAAGCGCCTGTTCGACGTGTACGACGCTGCGCTGCAGCTCTGCGGGCGGGCGGCGAACAACCGGCCCGACTCGTGTCAGGGTGACAGCGGCGGTCCGCTCATCGGTGGCACGGCGCCCGCCGTGCGCCTCGTGGGGATTGTCTCCTACAGCGCCGACCAGTGCGGGTCTCCGGGGTTCGCCGGCGTGTACGTGCGCGTCAGCGCCGAGCGCGACTGGATCGCGGCCGCCGCCGGGCTCGACGGCCCCGCGGCACTGCTCCCCGCGCAGCCGGCAGCGCCCGCGGTCCGCAAGACGGTCAGGACACGGATCGGCACGATCTCCTGCGACGAGGACAGCTGCTCGGTCGTCGTGCGCGTGAGCGGGAGCGGGCGGCGGGACGTCAGCTCGGTCGTGGTGCGGGTTCGCCGGCCTGAACAGCGCGGCTTCTCAGCGACGTCGCGGTACGTCCAGGCCCGGAAGGTCGCGCCCGGTGTCTACCGCGCCCGCACGCTCCTGCCGTACGGCATCGTGAACCTCACCGCCGTCGCATTCGACGCGGCGGGCACGCAGCTCGGCGTGGCGGCCCGCGAGCAGATCGAGGTGTTCGACGCGTAGGTGCCCGCACACCGGCGTGCGCCGCGGCGATCGACCAGTTCCCGGACCGTGATCAGGCGCGTTGTATACAGTCCGTCGTATGGCCAGTTTCTCGCGATTTCCGTCCGCGATCCTCCTCGCAGCCACGCTGTTCGCAACCCTCGCGACCGCCGTGCCGACACCCGCCGGCGCCGTGGTCGGTGGCCGGGAGGCCACCGCGGCTGACAACCCGGCGATGGCCGGGCTCGTGCGCCGTGGTCAGCCGGCGGTCGACTCGGTGTTCTGCGGCGGGTCCGTCATCTCTCCGACTGCCGTCGTGACGGCGGCCCACTGCCTGGAAGGTGGACTGAAGGCCTCCCAGATCGACGTGGTCACCGGCGCCGTGCGCCTGACCGACCCAGCGCTCCAGCGGGTCGCGGTCGCCTGGGTCATCGTGCACCCGGCGTACGACCAGGCACGCGTCCTGCATGACGTCGCCGTGCTGCTGCTGGCGTCGCCCGTCAGCGTTCCCCCGGTGGCCCTCGCGACGCCGCCCGAGGCGTCCCTCGGCGCTCCGGGCGCCGTGCTGCGCCTGACCGGCTGGGGCCTGCAGCGCTTCAACGCGCCCGAGACTGTGCCGGACGGCTTGCGCTTCGCCGACATCCCGGTGGTCGCCGACAGCGTCTGCCGCCAGCTCTTCGACACCTACGACGGGGCGCTGCAGCTCTGTGGCCGGGCGGCGAACAACCGGCCGGACTCGTGTCAGGGCGACAGCGGCGGTCCGCTCATCGGTGGCGCCGCGCCCGACGTGCGCCTCGTGGGCATCGTCTCCTACAGCGCCGACCAGTGCGGGTCTCCCGGATTCGCCGGCGTCTACGCGCGCGTGAGCGCCGAACGCGACTGGATCGCCGCGGCAGCGGGGCTCGAGGGTCCGGCCGCGCTGATCCCGCCCCAGCCCGCGAAGCCGCCGGTCGGCCGCAGCGTGCGGACGCGGCTCGGGACGATCTCCTGCGACGGCGACAACTGCTCGGTCGTCGTGCGGCTCAGCGGCAGCGGGCGCAGCAAGGTGAAGTCCGTGGTCGTCCGGGTGCGCCGCTCCGAGCAGCGCGGCTTCACTGCCACCACGCAGGTCGTCCGGGCCCGGAAGGTCGCGCCCGGGGTCTACCGGGCCCGCACGTTGCTGCCGTACGGCATCGTCAACGTCAGCGCCGTCCCGTTCGACGCGCGCGGCGGACAGCTCGGCCCCGCTGCGAGGGAGCAGATCGAGGTGACGGACGGTTGACGAGCGTTCACCGCGGCGCGAGCACTAGTCTCCCGCCGCGGTGAGCGAGCGACTTCAGGCACCCCGCGGCACGTATGACGTGCTGCCCGACGACCAGGCTGCGCGCGGCCCCGTGCTGCGCGTGGCCGAGACGATCCTCGAGCGGGCCGGGTATCGCCGGATCGAGACGCCCGTGTTCGAACACACCGAGCTGTTCGCTCGCGGGGTCGGCGCCTCGACGGACATCGTGCAGAAGGAGATGTACACCTTCGACGACGCGGGCGGGCGGTCGCTGACGCTGCGCCCGGAGGGCACCGCCTCGATCTGCCGCGCGTACATCGAGCACGGGATGCAGAAGCTGCCGCAGCCCGTGAAGGTCTGGTACCACGGCCCGTTCTTCCGTCACGAGCGCGCGCAGGCCGGTCGCTATCGCCAGTTCTGGCAGATCGGCGCGGAGGCCATCGGCAGCGACGCGCCGGCGCTGGACGCCGAGACGATCGTCCTGCTCGCCACGATCCTCGACGAGCTGGAGGTGGGGGGCCTGCGGCTGCGGCTCGGGAGCCTGGGCAGCCCGGAGACCCGAGCCGCGTACCGCGAGGGAGCTCCAGGCGCACCTGCGGGCGCACGAGGCGCAGCTCAGCGAGGACGTGCGCGCGCGGATCGACCTCAACCCGCTGCGGGCCTTCGACAGCGACCATCCCGGCACGCAGGAGGTCATGGCGACCGCCCCGCGGCTGCTGGACGCGCTGAGCGCCGACGACGCCGAGCACTTCGCCGAGGTCCGGGCACTGCTCGACGCGGTCGAGCTGCCGTACGAGGTCGACCCGACGCTCGTGCGGGGTCTGGACTACTACGCGCGAACCGTCTTCGAGTTCACCAGCGACGCGCTCGGGGCCCAGAGCGGCGTCGGCGGCGGCGGCCGGTACGACGGGCTCATCGCTCAGCTGGGCGGGCCGGACACGCCGGCATGCGGCTGGGCGGCCGGGGTCGAGCGGATGCTGCTGGCGGCCGGGGACCGCCCGGTGGCTGCGCCGCTCGTCGATCTCTATCTGGCCGTCGACGGGGGAGAGGCGGCACGGCTGCGCGCCTTCCGGATCGGCGCGGAGGCGCGCCGCGCGGGGCTTGCCGCGCAGGTCGAGCTGGCCGGCCGGTCCTTGAAGGGTCAGCTCAAGCAGGCCTCACGCCTCTCGGCCCGCTACGTTGCCATCGTGGATGACACGGGTCAGGTGCGTCTGAAGGACATGGACGCCGCAGAGCAGCAGGACATCGCCGACATCGACGTGGTGGCGCAGGTGCTGCGCGGCCGGGGTCTTCGATGACCACGCCGCTGCGCGCCAACGGCTACCGCAACGCGTGGGCCGGCGACCTCGTCGAGCCGCGCGACCGCGCGCGCGTTGCCGGGTGGGTGCATCGGCGCCGGGACCACGGCGGCCTGATCTTCATCGACCTGCGCGACCGCACCGGCATCGTGCAGATCGTCTTCGACCCGGACGAGTCCGGCGCCGAGGCGTTCGCGGCCGCCGAGCGCCTGCGCTCCGAGCACGTCCTCTCCGCCGAAGGGCCCGTCATCGGGCGCGGCGAGGAGCACATCAACCCGAACATCCCGACGGGCCGCGTCGAGCTGCGCGTGCACGACCTCGAGGTCCTGGCGGCCGCCGAGACGCCGCCGTTCCCGATCGACGAGGACGGCGAGGTCGACGAGGTGCTGCGGCTGCGCCACCGCGCGCTGGACCTCCGCCGCGACCGCATGCAGCGCACCATGCGCCTGCGCCACGACGTCGTCCGTGAGATCCGTGAGCACCTCTCCGCCGAGGGCTTCATGGAGATCGAGACGCCGATTCTCACCCGCTCGACGCCTGAAGGCGCCCGTGACTTCCTCGTGCCGTCGCGCAACGCTCCCGGCGCGTTCTACGCGCTGCCGCAGAGCCCGCAGCTCTTCAAGCAGCTCCTGATGTTCGCCGGGTTCGAGCGGTACTTCCAGATCGCGCGGTGCTTCCGCGACGAGGACCTGCGCGCCGACCGCCAGCCCGAGTTCACGCAGCTCGACGTCGAGATGTCGTTCGTCACCGAGGACGACGTCATTGACGCGATGGAGCGCACGATGGCGAAGGTCTTCACCCTCGCCGAGCTCGACGTGCCCGCGCCGCCGTACCGGCGCATGCCGTACGCCGAGGCGATGGCCCGCTACGGGTCGGATCGCCCGGATACGCGCTTCGGCCTGGAGATCGTCGACGTGGGCGAGGAGCTGCGCGGCTCGGACTTCAAGGTCTTCGAGGGCGTGCTCAGCGGCGGCGGCGTCGTGCGCGCGCTGAACCTCGGCAACGCGGGGATGTCGCGGTCCGAGCTCGACGGGCTGAACGACGTCGTGCAGCGTCACGGCGGCAAAGCGGTCGCGTGGGCGGTCGTCGAAGACGGCGGTGGGTGGCGCTCACCGATCGCGAAGTTCCTCGGCGAGGAGCGGATCGCGGCGGCGACGGCCAAGCTCACCGCGTCGACCGGGGACATCCTGCTGTTCGTCGCCGACAAGGAGCGCATCGCCGCCCCGGCGATCGGCGGGCTGCGCCTCGAGCTCGGCCACCGGCTCGGCCTCGTGCCGGAGGGTCACCACGACCTGCTCTGGATCGTCGACTTCCCGATGTTCGAATTCGACGACGGCGAGGAGCGCTGGAACGCGCTGCACCACCCGTTCACCGCGCCGCTCGGCGACCTGTCCGACCCGGGGGGGCTGACGTCGCGGGCCTACGACCTCGTGCTCGACGGCACCGAGATCGGCGGCGGCTCGATCCGCATCCACGATCCCGCGGTCCAGGAGCGCGTGCTCGAGATCCTCGGGATGGACGCGGAGGAGGCCAACGCGCGCTTCGGGTTCCTCATCGAGGCGCTGAAGCACGGCGCGCCGCCGCATGGCGGCATCGCGTTCGGCATCGATCGCATCGTCGCGATCTGCGCGGGCCGCGAGTCGATCCGTGACGTCATCGCGTTCCCGAAGACCGCGAGCGGAGCCGACCCGCTCACGGGCGCGCCGGCGGCGGTCGACGACCGTCAGTTGCGCGAGCTGGCACTTCGACGCTCAACCTGAGACACCGCCTACCGACTAGGGGGCTGACGGGTCCCCACTTGGAGGTAGTGCGATGTCATGGAAGATCGCTGACCTGAGCGTCCGCGCGAAGCTCGCCGCGATGCTCGCGGTGCCGCTGCTCGGGCTTATCGCCTTCGGGCTGGTCGCGATCGACCAGAAGCGGACCGTCGCCAACCAGGCGGCGGCCATCGAGGACCTCACGGGTCTCGCGGGTGCCACCGGCGCCTTCCTGCACGAATCCCAGCGAGAGCGCGGCCTCACGAGCCTGCAGCTCAACGGTGCGGACGTGGGGGAGGACCTGCAGAGCCAGCGTGCCAAGACGGACAAGGCGCTGACCACGCTGCGCGAGCAGACCGAGGGCACCGCGGACGCCCAGCCCGCCGCGCTCCGGGACCGCGCGACCCGCCTCGTGAAGGAGACGTCCGAGCTGCGCGACCTGCGGGAGCAGGTCGACGCCGGCGCGATTCCCGCGCGGGAGGCCGTCGGGTGGTACACGGCGACGCACGGGCTCGCGCTCGACGCGGTCGGTGAGATCGCCGGCGCCTCGGACGACCCCGCGCTCGCCGGAGACCTCGACGCGTACGTCGCGTACCTCGGGGCGAAGGAGGCCGCGGGCATCGAGCGCGCCACGCTCGCCGCGGGCCTGCGCAACGGCGCGTGGCCGGACGCCGCGACGCTGCAGGGCTTCGTCTCCGCGGTCGCCGTCCAGACCGCGCGGCTGCACACCTTTGACCTGACGGCCACGCCGCAGGCCCGCGCGTTCGCTGAGCGCACGGTCGCCGGCGACGAGGTCGCGCAGGCCACGAAGATCCGCGAGGGGGCGCTCGCCGGGCTCACCGCCGACACCGTGACGGGCGCGAAGCCCGCCGCGTGGTTCGCGGCGCAGACCGCGCGCATCGATCGCATGAAGCAGGTCGAGGACCGGCTCGCGAAGGACCTCGTGACCGAGGCCGCGGACATCCGTGCCGCCGCGACGCGCGACGTGCGCCTCTATGCGCTGCTCGTGCTCGCCGCCATCGCCGCGGGTCTCGGGATCGCCTTCGTCGTCGCCCGCCAGCTGCGCCGCGCCGTCGCGACGGTGCTGGACCGGCTCCGGACCCTGTCCGGCGAGGACGTGCCGAGCGTCGCGCGCGGGATCACCGCGATGGCCGACGGCGACCTCACCGTCACAGCGCAGGCGTCGACGGCGCCGATCGCGCGGCCCGGCCGCGACGAGATCGGCCAGATCGGCTCGGCGGTCAACGACATCGCCGACGGCACCGGTCAGATGGCGCACGCCTACAACGAGACGCGCGCGACCCTCGCCTCGATGCTCGAGCAGGTCTCGGCGACCGCGCAGACGGTGTCGAGTTCGTCGCAGGAGATGGCCGCGACGTCGCAGGAGGCGGGAACCGCGACGGGTGAGATCGCGCACGCGATCACCGACATGGCCCACGGCGCCGAACGGCAGGTGCGGATGGTGGAGTCGGCGCGGCAGACCGCAGAGGAGGTCGTCAGCGCGACCGAGATGGCCGCGCAGGGCGCGCAGCGGACCGCCGGTTCGGCCGACGAGGCGCGGACCGCCGCGACCGAGGGCGGCGAGGCCGTCGCCCGCGTCACCGAGGCCATGCGGGGCGTGCGCGAGGCCTCCGAGGAGGCCACGCGATCCATCCAGGGTCTCGGCGCGAAGTCCGATGCCATCGGCGGCATCATCGCCACGATCCGCGCGATCGCCGAGCAGACGAACCTGCTCGCGCTGAACGCCGCGATCGAGGCCGCGCGGGCCGGTGAGCGGGGCCGCGGCTTCGCCGTGGTCGCCGAGGAGGTCCGCAAGCTGGCCGAGGAGTCCCAGGACGCGGCACGGTCGATCGGCGAGCTCGTCACCGAGATCCAGCACGAGACGAACGACGCCGTCACCGTCGTGGAGCGCGGGGCGCGGCGCAGCGAGGAATCCGGGGTCATCGTCGAGGACGCCCGTCAGGCGTTCGAACGCATCGGCGCGTCGGTCGAGGACGTCAGCGGCCAGGTGGCGGACATCGTCGCAGCGGCCGAGCGGATCGCGGGCGCCGCACAGGCGATGCGCGAGAGCATGGAGGAGGTGGCCGCCGTGTCGGAGGAGGCGTCCGCGTCCACCCAGCAGGTCTCGGCGTCGACGGAGGAGACCAGCGCGTCGGCCCAGCAGATCGCCGGAAGCGCGGCGTCCCTGGCGAGCACCGCGGCCGAGCTGGAGAACCTCGCGAGCCGGTTCCGGGTGGCCTGATGATCGCGCAAGCGGCCAGGCCCGGACTCGGGATTCACAGATTTCCGCACGTTGGCCGACTACGAGACTGATGACCCAGGTTTCTCGGCCCATGCTCATCGCGCTGGTCGGCGTGCTCGCGTTCGCCGCGGTGTGGTTCACCGTGCTGCGCCCCAAGCCGGCGGCGGAGGAAGGCGCGATCGTCACCCCGGTCTCCCAGACGCCCGCAGCGACGCAGGCGGCGACGCCCGCCTCCAGCGGCAACGGCGTGACTGATCAGCCTGCGAAGGCCCAGGCCGCGGTGGACGCCGCGACCGGGCAGGCCGCGAGCAACCAGGCGGCCGCCGAGGCTGCCGCGACCGGCACGCCGTCGGCCGCCGCGTCGACGGAGACGCCAGCGACCGGCGCGACCGCGACCCCGGCGACGGACGCCACGTCGTCGGCTGCGACCGCCACCGAGACGCCGGCGACGAACGTCACCACCGAGCCCGGCGTCCCCGCCGGTGAGCGGGCGGTGCTGCGGCAGCTCGCCGACGGCAAGGTCGTCGTCATGCTCTTCTGGGACAAGTCCGGCGCCGACGACCGCGCGGCGCGCCGGGCCGTCGCCTCGGCCACGAAGGGCCGCAAGAACGTCGCGGTCCGGCTGGTCGGTCCCGACAAGGTCGGCTCGTACGAGGCGATCACCGGCGGCGTGACCATCGCGCAGACGCCGACGACCCTCGTGATCGGCCCCGAGCGCAAGGCCGTGACGATCTCCGGGCTCATCGACCCGCTCGAGATCAAGCAGGCCATCGGCCGCATGACGCCCGCGAAGGGCTGACGCGCCGCATCTACACTCGGCCTTCATGGCCGACGAGCGGTTCGAGGAGCATCTGCGCCACCCGCAGGGCCACGGCGCGATTCCGGCTGACGCGGTGCACGCCAGCGCGGGCGGCTCGGCCTGCGGAGATCTCGTGCGGTTCGGGCTCACCCTCGACGGCACCCGGGTGACCGCGGCCGGGTTCGAAGCCGACGGCTGTGGCGCCCTGACCGCCGCGGCGAGCGCGGCGGTGGAGCTGATCGACGGCGCACCGCTCCTGGACGCCGCCCGGATCGGCGCGCCCACGATCGCCGCAGCGCTCGGCGGGCTCAGCACCGGCAAGCTGCACGCCGCCGATCTCGTCAGCGACGCGCTGCACCAGGCCCTCGGCGCCGCGGCACGGTCCGGCGCAGCCCTCGATCCTTCCCCGGACCGCACGCTCGTCGCGATGAGCGGCGGCGTCGACAGCGCCGTGGCGGCGCTGCTGTGCACGCGTGAGCCCGGGGCGGAGGTGTGCGCGGTGACGCTCGAGCTGTGGCGCGACCCGGAGAACGACGCGGAGGCGTCGTGCTGCTCGGCGTCGGCGGTTCGCGTGGCGCGGGGGCTCGCGCACCGGATGGGCCTGCCGCACCTCACGATCGACCTGCGCGACGAGTTCCGCGCCGGCGTCGTCGACCCGTATCTGGCCGATCACGCCGCCGGGCTGACCCCGAATCCGTGCGTGCGCTGCAACGGCAACGTTCGTCTCGACGCGATGGTGGACCTCGCCGACCGGCTCGGCGCCGCGCGGCTCGCCACGGGGCACTACGCCCGCGTGTCGGACGGACTCCTGGCTCACGCGGCCGACCCGGCGAAGGACCAGACCTACATGCTCGCCGCGCTGGCGCCGGCCACGATCGCTCGGCTGCACTTCCCGCTCGGGGAGCTCACGAAGCCCGAGGTCCGCGAGATCGCCGCGGCGGCCGACCTGCCGGTCGCCCGGGCGCCCGAGTCCCAGGACCTCTGCTTCCTGGCCGGCACCGGCAAGGCGCGGTTCTTGGAACGCCACGGGCGGCTGCGCGACCGCGAGGGCGCGATCATCGATCGGGACGGCCGCGAGCTCGGCCGTCACCGCGGGCACCACCACTACACCGTGGGCCAGCGCCGCGGCATCGGCCTCAGCGCACCCGACGCCGACGGGCTGCCCGAGGCGCTCTACGTGCTCGGCACCGACGCCGACGCGAACACGGTGACGGTCGGTCCCCGCGAGGCGCTGTCCACCACCCGCGTCCGGCTGCGCGATCTCACCCTGCACCGCCCGCCCGAGGATGTCGACGCGGTCAAGCTGCGCTACCGCCAGCGCCCGCTCGCCGCGCGGCTGGACGGCGAGGACGTCGTGCTGGCCGACCCGATGGACGGCGCGGCTCCCGGCCAGGCGGCCGTGCTGCTGGCGGGCGAGCACATCGTCGGGTCGGCCTGGATCAGGGGCTGAGCGCGGCGAACGGCACGTGCGCGTCCTCGCCCGGCTGGATGACCACGGCCGTTCCCTCAGGAACCTCGCGCCAGAGCCCCGGCAGGTCGCCGAGCGGCTCGGAGACGACGATGCGGTCCTCGTCCTGCAGCCCCTGGAAACGTTCGATGTCCGGGTAGAGCGAGCGGATGGTGTCCGCGTCGTTGCTCTCGTACAGGGTCCGCGACCGGGCGCCGCTGCCGTAGCGCACGGCCCACAGACGGTCGCCGTCGCTCATCCCGACGGTCATCTCCACGGGGTCGTCGATGCCGGCAGCGCGGCCGGTCGCCTCGATGAAGCCGACGGCCCGAGCCAGCCCGCCGAGCGGGTCGTCCTGCAGCCCGAAGCTCAGCGCGAGGAAGAACATGAGTTCCGAGTCCGTCGTTCCCTCGATCTCGCCGAAGAGGGTCCGGTCGACACCGAGCAGGAGGTCCCGCCGGATCTCGGGGTACCCGACGATCTCGCCGTTCTGCACGAACAGCCACTGCTCGTGGCGGAACGGATGGCAGTTCGTCTGCTGCACCGGGGTCCCGGTCGTCATGCGCACATGGGCGAGGAACAGCGGCGACCGCAGGTGCGCGGCGAGCTCACGCAGGTTGACGTCGTTCCACGCCGGCTGGACGCTGCGGTAGCGCCCCGGCGGGTGGACCGCCGCCTCACCGAAGTCGTCGTACCAGCCGATGCCGAAGCCGTCGCCGTTCAGCAGTTCGATGCCCTCGTTAGCCTGCCGCGCCTGGGCGACGAGGCCGTGCTGCGTCCGGTAGAGCAGCTCGGAAACGAGGATCGGCTGCCCGAAGTAGGCGTTCCAGCGGCACATGGCCGGCGCTAGGACTCCGTGACCTTGATGCTCTCGATGATCACCGGGTCGACGGGCTGCTCGGTCGCCGGGTCGGTCTCGACACCCGCGATCGTGTCGACGACGTCCATGCCGCCGGTGACCTCGCCGAGCAGCGCGTACTCGGGCGGCAGGCCCGCGTCCTCGCCGGTCACGACGTAGAACTGGCTGCCGGACGTCCCCGGGGGCTCTGCGCCGGTCTTCGCCATCGCGACGACGCCCTTCGTGTACTTCAGGTCGCTCGGCGGCGCCTCCTCGACGGAGTAGTCCGGGCCGCCGGTGCCGTCGCCGGACGGGTCGCCGCCCTGGATGACGAACCCGGGGACGATGCGGTGGAACGGCGTGCCGTCGTAGAAGCCCTCGTCGGCGAGGTGCTTGAACGAGTTCGACGTCTTCGGCGCGCGCTTGACGTCGAGGGTGATCTCGAAGACGCCGCAGTTGGTGGTGACCGTCGCGACGTAGGTCTTGGAGGCGTCGAGCTTGCCGGTCGGCTCACCGACCTTGCCGTCCTTCGCCGTGGCCGGGCTCGGCGGGCGTGCATTCGCCGGGCGCGGCGGCCTCCTGCGTGGTGGCAGCCTGGGTCGCGGTGGCGTCTCCGGAGTCCTCGTCATCGGAGCCGCAGGCGGCGAAGGTCAGGGCGAGCAGGACGGTCAGGACGGCCAGAAGACGAGACATGCGCGCGAGCATAGAACGAAGGGAGCGGGCTCATGCGCTTGAATCAACGGTCGTGACGATGACGACCGACGAGATCCGCGAGACGTATCTGGCGTTCTACGCCTCCCGCGACCACAAGCGCCTGCCCTCCGCATCCCTGGTCCCGGCGACCTTCGATCCGTCGGTGCTGCTCACCACGGCGGGCATGCACCCGCTGAAGCCGTACTTCCTCGGCCAGGAGACGCCGCCGCACCACCGGCTGACGAGCTGCCAGAAGTGCTTCCGGACCACCGACATCGAGAACGTCGGCAACACCGCCCGCCATCTCACGTTCTTCGAGATGCTCGGCAACTTCTCGATGGGCGACTACTTCAAGCAGGGTGCCGCCGAGTTCGCCTGGGAGCTGTCGATCCAGGGTTTCGGGTTCAAGCCCGAGGACATCTGGATCACCGTCTTCGAGGGCGACGACGAGCTGGGTCTCGGCCCGGATCAGGAGGCCATCGACGCGTGGCTGGCGATCGGCGTCCCGCGGGAGCGGATCGTGGAGTGCCCGCGCTCGGAGAACTTCTGGCAGGCGGGGCCGACCGGGCCGTGCGGCCCGTGCTCCGAGCTGTACCTCGACCGCGGACTGGTCTACGGCAAGGAGGACGACCTGCCGGGCGGCGAGAACGAGCGCTTCCTGGAGTACTGGAACCTCGTCTTCATGCAGTACAACCAGGACCCGGTCAACACGCTCAATCCGCTGCCGGCGCAGAACATCGACACCGGCCTGGGCCTGAACCGGATGGCGCTCATCCAGCAGGGCGTCGAGACGATCTTCGAGACCGATCACTTCGTGCCGCTCATCGAGCTCGGCCGGGAGCTCGCGCAGAAGGAGCCCGACGACCGCGCGCTGCGCATCCTCGCCGACCACGCGCGGGCGATGACGTTCCTCATCACCGACGGCGTCGTGCCGTCCAATGAGGATCGCGGCTACATCCTGCGCCGCGTCATGCGCCGTGCGATCCAGCAGGGCCACCGGATCGGCATCGAGGGCGAGGACGGCCTGTTCCTGCCGCTCTACGTCGATCGCGTCATCGAGATCATGGGCGCGGGCTATCCGGAGATCGCGAAGGAGCGCGAGAACATCCAGCGGTGGGTCAAGGCCGAGGAGGAGGGCTTCGGCCGCACCCTCGAGCAGGGGACGAAGCTGCTCGAGGAGGTCATCGAGCGCTCCCGCGAGACCGGCGCCATCCCAGCGACCGATGCCTTCAAGCTGCACGACACCTTCGGGTTCCCGTTCGAGGTCACCCGCGAGCTGGCGCTGGAGGAGGGCCTGGAGGTCGACACGACCGGGTTCGACGAGCTCATGGAGCAGCAGCGCGCTCGGGCCCGCGGCGGCCGCGCGCAGGCCACGGACGCCGAGGGGCTGCGCGAGCAGGCGCTCGAGCTCGTGCGCCAGAGTGACTTCGAGACCGAGTTCGTCGGCTACGAGACCACCGAGCAGCACACCGCGGTCGGCGAGATCGCCGAGGTCGCCGGGCAGCTGCTCGTCCGCCTCGTCGAGTCGCCGTTCTACGCCACGGGCGGCGGTCAGGTCTCCGACAGCGGCGAGATCGCCTGCGATGGGGGTGACTGCCGCGCGGTCGTCACCGACGTGCTGCGCCTGGGCAACGATCAGGCGCTCGTCGTCGACGTCCAGCAGGGCGAGCTGAAGAACGGCGAGCGCGTCACCGCAGTCGTCGACCGCGCCGCGCGGCACGCCACGCAGGCCAACCACACCGCCACGCACCTCCTGCACGCCGCGCTGCGCGAGGCGCTCGGCACGCACGTCCGCCAGGCGGGGTCGTACGTCGGCCCGGACAAGCTGCGCTTCGACTTCACCCACGGCGACCGGCTGTCGCCCGAGGAGGTCAAGGCCGTCGAGGACCGCGTGAACGAGTGGATCCTGCGCAACGACCCCGTGCGTCCCCAGACGACGACCCTCGCCGAGGCGCAGGAGCTCGGCGCGATGGCGCTGTTCGGCGAGAAGTACGGCGACATCGTGCGGATGGTCGAGATCGGCGGCGGCGACTACTCCCGCGAGCTGTGCGGCGGCACCCACGTCCGCGCCACGGCGGAGATCGGCGTCTTCAAGATCACGAGCGAGGGTTCCAGCGCCGCGAACGTCCGGCGCATCGAGGCGATCACCGGCCCGGAGGCCGTGAAGCTGCTGCGCGAGGAGGACCGGCTGCTGCGCGAGGGCGCGTCCGCGCTGAAGACACAGCCCGAGCGGGTGCCCGAGGCGATCGTCGCGCTGCAGGCCAAGGCCAAGCAGGCCGCGAAGGCGCAGGCCGCCGGGCGGCGGGGCCGACGAGGCGGCGCTGGCCGGGAAGGCGACGGATATCGCGGGCGCGTCGGTCGTGGCCGAGATCGTGGCGGGCATCGAGCCCAAGCAGCTCATGGACGTCGCCGACCGCGTGAAGGGCAAGCTCGGCGACCAGGGCGCCGTGGTGCTCGGCGCGGCGGCCGACGGCAAGGTCAGCTTGGTGGTGGCCGTGTCGCCGGCTCTGGTCGAGCGCGGCGTGAAGGCCGGGGCGATCGTCAAGGAGGCCGCGCAGGTGGTCGGAGGTGGCGGCGGCGGACGCGACACGATCGCGCAGGCCGGCGGCAAGGACGCGGCGAAGCTGCCGGACGCGCTGACGGCGGCGAAGGCGGCCATCGAGCGCGCTCTTCAGTAGTGCGCGTCCTCGCGCTGGACTACGGCAGCGCGCGCTGCGGCGTGGCGATCAGCGACGTGACGGGCACGCTGGCCACTCCGCTCGACGTCGTCGAGCGGCCGGGGACGAAGAAGGGGATGACGCGGATCGTCGACCTCGTGCGCGAGCGCGAGGCCGAGCGCGTCGTCGTCGGGCTGCCGCTCGGGTTGTCCGGCCACGACACGGACCAGACCCGGGAGGCCCGTGACTTCGCGGCGACCCTGCAGCGCCGTCTGGGGAAGAAGATTCCGGTGGAACTGGAGGACGAGCGGTTCACCACGGCCCTCGCGCAGCGCGACGTCGACCCCCGCGCGGCCGAGGACTCCCGGGCCGCCGCCCATCTTCTGGAGGGGTGGCTGAGTAGGGTGATGGGGGAGTCCGACGCCCATGCTGGGCCGGGACCGCAGCCGTCATGAGCCTGTTCGGACGACAGCAGAACCAGAGCGAGCGTTCCGCCGCTGACCGTGAGCGCGCGCGCCAGGAGCGCGAGGCGCGGCGCGCGGCGCGTGAGGGCCGGCCCGTCGACCCCGTCGTCGAGCTGGAGCCCGCCGTGCCCGCCCCGGAGGATCCCGGGCCGCCGCACGGCGATCCGTTCACGCCGATCCCGTCACCCGCTGAGCCACTGCCCGAGCCCGAGCCCGCTCCGGCGCCGGAACCGGAGCCCGAACCCGAGCCACTGCCGGAACCCGCGCTGGAACCCGCTCCGGCGCCAGAACCCGAGCCCGAGCCCGAGCCCGTCCCTGCCGCCCCGCACCGCGAGGCGATGCCCGCGCCCGACGATCCCGCGCCCGCCCACGGCGACCCGTTTGCCACGGCACAGGCACCGGCCGTCGCCCCCGAGGACGACTGGCTGCAGGCGGGCGAACCGGAGGTCGTGCGCATCCAGCCCGACCCGCCCGCACCGCCGCCCGCGCCCGCGGGCACGCTGCCTCCGCAGCCCGAGGCCGCACTCGGCGCGACGCGTGCGCCTCGCGTCAGCACCCGAGGCCGCGGCGCCAAGCGCCAGCGTCCGATCGCGTCGCCGCCGGGCGATGCGCCGGTCGGCGTCCGTCGCGCGCGTCGGTGGCGCCGCCCCGTGGCGATCGGGTTCCTGCTCCTCGTGCTCGTCGGGGTCCTCTGGCTGCTCAACGCCCTCATCCAGCCGTTCGGCGGCGAAGGAGAAGGGCGCGTCACGGTCCGCATCCCGGAAGGGTCGAGCGCCCGCGACATCGGCGACCAGCTCGACGAGGCCGGCGTCATCGACTCCGGCGCGATCTTCGCGCTCCGCGCCATGGTGGCGGGCAAGCGCGACGACCTGCGCTCCGGCCGGCACGTCCTCGCCGAGGGCATGTCCTACAGCGCCGCGATCACCGCCCTGACCACCGTGCCGAAGGCGCAGCCTGCGCCGACGACCGTGAAGATCGCGATCCCGGAGGGCCTGTCGCGTCGGGAGATCGCCGCGCGCGTGCAGAAGACCGAGATCGAGGGCAGCTACCTCGCCGCGACCGAGCGCGCACCCGCCGGGTTCTCGCCCCGGAAGTACGGCGCTCCGCGCCGTCCGCGCTCGCTGGAGGGGTTCCTCTTCCCGGCCACGTATGAGCTGCGCCCGAGCCAGACCGTCCGCAGCCTCGTGCGCCAGCAGCTCGACACCTTCGAGCAGAACATCGCCACCGTGAGCATGCGCCGCGCGCGTGCCCGGAACCTCACGACGTACGACGTCCTCATCATCGCCTCGATGGTCGAACGCGAGGCTCAGCTGGCCAAGGAGCGCCGCACGATCTCCGCGGTCATCCACAACCGCCTGCGCGAGGGCATGCCGCTCGGCATCGACGCGACGACGCGCTACGCCACGAACAACTGGACGCGCCCGCTGCGCCAAAGCGAGCTGAACGCCGACTCGGCGTACAACACCCGACGCAACACCGGCCTGCCGCCGACGCCGATCGGCAACCCGGGGCTGGCGTCGATCAAGGCGGCGGCGAACCCGTCGGCCTCGAAGGCCCTGTACTACGTCGTGAAGCCGGGCACGTGCGGCGAGCATGCCTTCAGCTCCACGGAGGCGCAGTTCCAGCGCGACGTGCAGCGGTACAACGAGGCGCGCGAGCAGGCCGGCGGCAAGTCCCCGACGACCTGTTGAGCGAGGACCCCGTCACCGCGCGGTACGGCGTGCTGGGCTGGCCGGTCGCGCATAGCCGCTCGCCGGTGATGATGCAGGCGGCCGGCCTGTCGCGCTACCAGTTGCTGCCGGTCCCGCCCGAGCGCTTCGCCGAGACGGTGCGTGCGCTCGCGGGCGCCGGGTTCCGCGGGGCGAACGTCACGATCCCGCACAAGGAGGCGGCGCTGGCGCTCGCCGACGAGGCGACGGAGGCCGCACGGGCGATCGGGGCGGCGAACACGCTCGAGCTGCGTCCCGACGGCACGATCCGGGCGTCGAACACCGACGCGCCCGGGCTGCTCGCCGCGACGGACGGGCGGCCGCGCGCCACCGCCGTGGTGCTCGGCGCCGGAGGCAGCGCGCGGGCGGTCGTGTGGGCGCTGCGGTCGGTGGGCGCCGAGGTGTCGATCTGGAACCGCTCCGCCGAGCGCGCTCGGCAGCTGGCGGTTGAACTTGAGGCGACGTCTGTGGACGAGTTGCCCGAATCTGCAGATTTACTGGTTAATTGTACGGCCGTCGGGCTCAATGATCCGTCCACGACATTTTCGTCGCTGCCTCTTCGTCCCGATGATCTCCTCGGATACGCGACCGTGGTGGACCTGGTCTACCGGCCGGGCGGGACCCCTCTCATCAACGCCGCAGGGGCGGAGGGGGTGGCCACCGTCGACGGGCTGGAGATCCTCGTGCAGCAGGGCGCGCTGAGCTTCGCGACCTGGACGGGGCGCGACGCTCCCGTCGCGGCGATGCGCCGCGCGGTCCGCGACAGCACCACCCTTCATGGACCCGATCGCGACACAGACAGATGACCTCCTCGACCTCGACGTCGTCGCCGATCCGGCTGCTCCTGAGAGCGCGTCCGTAGCCTCAGCCCAGCCCGGCGGCTTCACGCCGCCGCCGCCGGCTCCGGGCCGGGCGCCCGCCGACGCCGACGGTCCATGGGACGGCGTCAGCCGGCCCCGCCCGCGCAACGGCGGTGGCGCCCGCTTCCTGACCGACGTGATCGTCGAACTCGGGCTGTGCGATGCCGAGCGCGTCGCGCAGGCGGTGGACACTGCGCGCGAGACCGGAACGACGCCCGAGCGCCTGCTCGTCGACAGCGGCGCCCTGAACGCCGACGGGCTCGCCCGCGCCGTGGCCGAGCGGCACGGCCTCGACCACCTCGACCTCAGCGTGTTCCAGGTCGACATGGCGGCGGCGCACTGCGTCGACGCCGCGGCGGCCAAGCGCTACCAGGCTGTGCCGGTCGCGTTCATCGACGACCGCACGCTCCTCGTGGCGATGGCCGACCCGGCGAACGTGCTCGCCGCGGACGACATCTCGATGATCACGGGGTACGAGGTTCGCCCCGCCGTCGCGAACCCGGACGACATCGCGACCCTCGTCTCGCGCCTCAGCCGGCTCGATCACGTCACCGCCGACACCACGGCCGACGAGGCGGGCGAGGCGAACGTCGCCCCGGCGCAGACCGCCGAGGTCCTCGACCTCCGCGACTCGGCCGACGATCAGCCGGTCATCAAGCTCGTCAACCAGGTCCTCGCGCAGGCCGTCGAGCAGGGCGCGTCCGACGTGCACTTCGAGCCCGACGCCGACGCGATGCGCGTGCGCTTCCGCATCGACGGTGTCCTGTCGGAGGCCACGGAGGTGCCGCACCGCATGGTGCCCGGCGTCGTCTCGCGCCTGAAGATCATCAGCGACCTCGACATCGCCGAGAAGCGGGTCCCGCAGGACGGCCGCGTCGGGTTGACCATCGACGGCAAGCACGTCGACCTGCGCGTGGTCACGCTGCCCTGCGCCCACGGCGAGAACGTCGTGCTGCGCATCCTCGACACGTCGAACGTCGTCCTGGATCTCGACACGCTCGGCATGGGGGAGAACGAGCGCGAGCGGTTCACCGAGTCGTTCAGCCAGGCGTTCGGCGCGGTGCTCGTCACGGGCCCGACCGGCTCCGGCAAGTCGACGACGCTCTACGCGGCGCTCGGGCAGCTCAACACGCCCGAGAAGAACATCATCACGATCGAGGACCCGGTCGAGTACCAGGTCGACGGGATCACGCAGGTGCAGGTCAACCCGCGTGCCGGATTGACGTTCGCCAGCGGCCTGCGGGCGATGATGCGCGCCGATCCGGATGTGATCATGGTCGGCGAGATCCGGGACCGCGAGACGGCGCAGATCGCGATCGAAGCGGCGCTCACCGGCCACCTGGTGCTGTCGACCCTGCACACCAACGACGCGCCGACGGCGATCACCCGTCTCACCGAGATGGGGATCGAGCCCTTCCTCGTGGCGTCGGCGATCGACGCGGTGGTCGCCCAGCGACTGGCGCGCCAGCTGTGCCGGCACTGCAAGCAGCGCACGATCATCCCGGCCGACGTGCTGCGCCGCAACGGCTTCCACGTCACGCTCGACCTCGAGGCCTACGAGCCGCAGGGCTGCCAGCGCTGCAATCACACGGGCTACAAGGGGCGGATCGGCCTGTATGAGGTCATGCGCCTGAACGAGGAGATCCGCTCGCTCGCGGTCGAGCGCGCCTCGGCCGACCGGATCGCCGAGGTCGCGATGCGCAGCGGCATGTACCGGCTGCGCGAGGACGGACTGCGCAAGGTCACGCTCGGCCTGACGTCGATCGCCGAGGTCGCGCGCGTGTGCGGCACTGGGCAGGGGTAGGCTGGCGCGGCATATCCGACCGTCGCGGTATGTGTTAGGGTCACCTAACACCAGCGATCAGGGGGTATGGACGTGGGCCGGTACACCGGGCCGACAGAGAAGCTGTCGCGGCGCGAAGGCGTCGAGCTGTTCCTGAAGGGCGAGCGCCTGCTCAACGGCAAGTCGGGCCTGGAGCGCCGGCCGACACCGCCCGGCCAGCACGGCGCCGCACGCCGCCGCCAGCCGTCGACCTACGGCGTGCAGTTGCGCGAGAAGCAGCGCGCCAAGCGCTACTACGGGGTGCGCGAGCGCCAGTTCCGCCGCTACGTCCGCGAGGCGTCGCGCCAGCGCGAGGGCCTCATGGGCGACCACCTCCTGCGGCTGCTCGAGCGGCGCCTGGACAACGTCGTCTACCGGCTGGGCCTGGCGACGACGCGCGCGCAGGCACGCCAGTACGTCAACCACGGGCACGTCATGGTCGACGGGGGCAGGGTCGACATCCCGTCGTTCCAGGTCAAGGCGGGGCAGACGGTGGCGCTGCGGACGGACAGCCCGGTGGAACCGGCGGTGCGCGACGCGGTCGAGCTGGTCGCCAGCGTCCCCGGATGGCTGCAGGCCGACGTCGACGCCCTGCAGGGCAAGGTGTTGCGGCTCCCCGACCGGTCGGAGATCGCGACGCCCGTCAACGAGCAGCTCATCGTCGAGTTCTACTCCCGCGTATGAGCGACGAGCTGCAGCGGCTCTGCGGCCAGGCGTGCCCGCCGCTCGACGACGTCCTCCTCGCGCTGGACCGCGAGCTGCAGGCCGACGGCGTCGACGGCGCCGCCCGCGCACTCGCGCGGCTCGCGGCGCGGCTGCCCGACCCCGGCGGTGACCCGATCCACGAACTCGCGTGCGTGGCCGGTTTGCTGCGCGACGGCCTGCGGTCCGACGGCACGGGCTCGCTGGCGCTCAGCGAGGTGCTCACCGATGGTGGGGGCCACCCGCTCGCCACGGCTGCGGCCGCCGTCTGCGCCGCGCGCCGGCGCGGTCTCGCGATCGACCTCGTGGGCCACGGCGCCCGCGTCTGGATCGCGCACGAGGAGGCCCGGTCGCCGTACGTCGTCGACGCGGCGGACCCGCGTGCCGCGTTCGATGCCCGGGCGCTCGGCGTGGACCTGCACTGGCGCTGCGCACACGAGGTCGCGCTGATCATGCTCGACGTGGTGGTCGACCGTGCCGAGCGGTGCGGTGACCTGGCGTGGGCGCTGCACGCGGCAGGACTGCGCGCGCGCCTGCCCATGCAGGAGTCCGACGCGGACAGCCGCCGCACCGAGGTGCAGCGGCTGCGCGCGCGTCTGAATTGAGCGCTACTCCGACGACGCGGAGGTCGTGTCGGTCTTCACGCAGACCTCCGTCGCCGAGCCGGTGCACAGCGCGTAGGCCTTGCCCGCGACCATCTGGGTGCGGGTCGAGATGCTGTACGGCACGTTCGCCGTCGTGCTCTCCTGCACGCGGATGATGTAGGGCGAGCCGGTGTTCCAGGAGGTGAAGGAGAGCGCAGCCTCGGCTCCGGCCTCGCGGCCCTCGGCCTGGCCCTGCTCGAGCCCGGCGGCCTCGCCCTCCTTCTTGCCCTGCTCCTCACCGCGCTCGAAGCCGGCCTTCTCGCCGGCCGCGACACCCTGCGCCTTGCCCTGCTTCTCACCCGCGGACTGACCGACCTGGGTGCCCGCGGCGGCGCCCGCGTTGTAGATCTCCTCGTACTTGGCGGTGCCCTCGGCGTACTCGTCCTCCGTCGAGCTCACACCGGTCGAATGACCGAGGAGGTAGCCGCCGACGCCGATCAGCAGCGCGATCGCGACGGCGCCGACCCACCAGGCGGTGGCGGGCTTGCCGGACGAGGACGGGGCGGGGGATGACGGCGGGGGTGTGGCCATGGGGTGTCTCCTCAGGGGTGGTTCGATGGCCGGTATCGGCGCGGTGGCGATCCGGCATGAGGTTCGACGGACACGTCGCGAGGCCTCGTAGATGTGTCCAGTCCGGGGGTCAGGTGGTCCGTGCAGGCCGTGCCCGGCCGATCACCCGGGACGATGAGCATCGACTTCGCCGACCTCGTCCTCGAGGTACTCCAGCGCAGGGCCTCGGACCTCCACCTGACCGCCGGTGCGCGGCCGGTCGTCCGCACGCGCGGGCGCCTCGTGCCGCTCGAGGGCTTCCCCGTCCTCACCGCCACCGACACGCGGGAGATGGTGTACGGCATCCTCACGAACGACCAGCGCCAGCGCCTGGAGACCGACTGGCAGCTGGACTTCGCCTACGCGGTCCCGGGCCAGGCCCGATTCCGTGTCAACGCGTACTTCCAGCGCGGCGCCCTGGGGGCGGCGTTCCGCCTGATCCCGGCGAAGATCGAGTCGCTCGAGGAGCTGAACCTGCCGGCCGTCATCGGCGAGTTCTCGAAGAAGCCGCGCGGCATCGTGCTCGTCACCGGCCCGACCGGCTCGGGCAAGTCGACGACGCTCGCCGCGATCCTGGACAAGATCAACCAGGAGCGCGAAGAACACATCATGACGGTGGAGGACCCGATCGAGTTCCTCCACAGCCACAAGCGCTGCATCGTCAACCAGCGCGAGCTCGGCGCCGACGCCCAGTCGTTCGGGCTGGCTCTGAAGGCCGCCCTGCGTCAGGACCCCGACGTGATCCTCGTCGGCGAGATGCGCGACCTGGAGACGATCTCCACCGCGCTGACCGCCGCGGAGACCGGCCACCTCGTCTTTGCCACGCTGCACACGCAGGACGCGCCGCAGACCATCGACCGCGTCATCGACGTGTTCCCGCCCGAGCAGCAGCACCAGGTCCGCGTGATGCTGTCGGTCTCGCTGCAGGGCATCGTCACGCAGCAGCTGCTGCCGACAGCAGATGGCTCGGGCCGCATCGCGGCGTGCGAGATCCTCATGCCGACGCCGGCGATCCGCAACCTCATCCGTGAGGGCAAGACGCACCAGATCTACAGCGCCATCCAGACCGGCTCCCAGCACGGGATGCAGACCATGGACAGCGCGCTCGCGAACCTCGTCCGCCGCGGGGTCATCACCCAGGCGTTCGCCGAGGAGCGCTCGTCGCAGCCCGACGAGCTCAAGCGCCTGATCAGCGGCGCCGCCCAGGCTGCGCAGTCGAACATGTACCGCGCCGCGTGAGCACGTTCACCTACACCGTTGTCGACTCGACCGGGTCGCAGAGCAAGGGCGAGGTCGAGGCCGAGACGCTGCAGTCGGTCACCGACCAGCTGCGCCAGCGCGGCCTCATCGTCCTGAACGTCGGCGAGAAGAAGCAGTCGAAGGAAATCGAGCTGCCGTGGACCGGCCGGATCAAGTCCGCCGATCTCACGATCATGACCCGTCAGCTGTCGACGATGGTGTCGAGCGGCATGAGCATCCTGCGCGCGCTGAACGTCCTGGAGCGCCAGACCGAGAACGAGAAGCTGAAGAAGATCCTCGCGACGGTCCGCCGGAACGTCGAATCGGGTGTGCCGCTGTCCGACGCGCTGGAGCGTCACCCGGAGGTCTTCAACCCGCTGTACGTCTCGATGGTCCGCGCCGGTGAGACCGGCGGCGTGCTCGAGTCCTCGCTGCACCGGGTCGCGGACCAGCTGGAGAAGGACGACGCGCTGCGCCGCCAGATCAAGTCGGCGATGGTCTACCCGACGGTCATCGTGACCTTCGCGATTATCGTCCTGCTCGGGCTCGTCACGTTCCTCGTGCCGGTGTTCGCCGGGATCTTCAAGCAGTTCGACGGCGAGCTGCCCATGATCACCCGCTTCACCGTCGGCATGTCGGACCTCATCACCGGCCGCTGGTACCTCATCCTCGCGGGCACGATCGCCGCGGTCTGGGGATTCCGCCGCTGGAAGAGCAGCGAGAACGGCCGCCGCCAGTGGCAGCGCTTCTGCCTGCGCATCCCGATGAAGATCGGGGACATCGTCCAGAAGGTCGCGCTCGCGCGCTGGTCGCGCACCCTGTCGGCGCTGCTCGCCGCAGGTGTGCCGCTGCTGCAGGCGCTGGAGATCACCGGCAAGACGGCGGGCAACGTCGTCGTCGAGGACGCGATGGACGACATCCGTGCGAGCGTCCGCTCGGGCGGCTCGATCAGCGCGCCGATGAAGACGGCGACGATCTTCCCGCCCATGGTCACGCACATGGTCGGCGTCGGTGAGGAGACCGGCGCGCTCGACACGATGCTGTCGAAGATCGCGGACTTCTACGAGGACCAGGTTGCTGCGGCGGTCAAGTCGCTGACGTCGATCCTCGAGCCCGTCATGCTCGTGGTGGTCGGCGGCATCGTCGGGTTCGTGGTGATCGCGATGTACCTGCCGATGTTCAAGCTGTACGACCAGATCAAGTAGCGCCTATAGGGACCGCCGCTTGATGGCGGCTGCTTTCTGCGTCAGCCCGCCGTCTGGTGGTGTGGCAGCTTCCAGTCCGGCCCGCCGTCAGGCCCCGGTGGGCGGGAAAGGGGGCTTGCTGCCCTTCGGGTAGGCCGGAAAGCGCAGGAAGTAGTCCTGGTGCATGGTCGGGTCCTCCAGCAAGCGGCCAGCCTTGCTGATCTGCGTGACGGTCTTGCCGGGCCAGTGGCCCGAGGCATCGACGTCCGCGATCGTCGCCTCGGCCATTCTGCGCTGCTCATCGCTCGTGTAGAAGATCTCCGAGCGGTAGATGGAGCCGACCTGGTCTTCGCCGAGGTCGGCCCGGTGGATCTGAAAGACGTACTCCAGGAGCTCGCGATAGGAGAGCCGCTCTGGATCGAAGATGACCTCGACCGCCTCGACGTGCCCCTGCGGGTTCTCTTCGGTCGGCTTGTTCCCCTCGCCGCCGGTCCATCCCACACGGGTTGAGATGACCCCATCCGGGTGGCGCAGCAGTTGCTGCATGGGCCAGGCGCAGCCTCCCGCGAGGATCGCGACCTCGGTCTTGCCGGTCATGCCTCATCCCTCCTCTGCGACTCGGATGAGCCTAAGCCCGGAACCCCCGGGCGATCAAGCTCCGGCCCCTGCATCCCATGCCAGACGGGCGTGGCGAATCGGCGAGTGGGGTGAAGGCACCGCACGGGTGATTTCACACGACGCATCACAGCACGGCGCGGGGTCCGGTCAGGGGTCAATGCAGCTGGCGCTACCGCCACGTTCACCGGGCACCGCCAACGTAGCGCCTGTACCGGACCGCGGCTTGATGGCGGCTGCGCTGCACGCTTGGCGGCGGCGCGGTGAACGTGGCGGTCGCGGTTCGGTGGGCCATGCTTGCGGGAGTTGGCTGTCGCTTCGCGTCCGAAGCGGCAGTCGGGACCCAATGCGCTTCCGCGGAAGCGGCGTATTGGGCGCACTGTCCAGAGCAGTGCTTCCGCGGAAGCGCACGGCGGGTTCACGCCATGCAATGCGCCGGACAGGACTGGCACTGGCTATCGGTCGCTCCAGTGCTGGCGGACCACGGATGCGTCTTGCGCGCTTCGGGGCGGTTCCGATGGGGCGTACTGCGCGAGGGCGTCAAGCGGTAGCGCCCTGCACGGGCCGGGCCCTTGACTCGGTGGGGTCGGAAATCCGCGCGGACGTGGGGCTGGGCTCGCCCGGTCCCCCGTCCCGCTGCTCGTCCAAAGCGGAAGCGGGCGAGGGAGGTGACGGGACCTTGCCGTGCCTCTCGTCTCTTGATAGGAGCCTAGAGGTGCACCAAGTCACGCCGGGCTTCTCAGAGCTCGACGGTCTTCTCGATATGGGCCTCGTCGGGAGACGTGTAACCGTCGCCGCGCAGCCCGGTCCGGACGTTGATGTGTCGCAACAGCCGTCCCTGCTCGGCGAGCCGATCCATGAACCTCGCGCTGGCCAACACCAGCCAGCCATGGCCTACCTCGTCGTAGTCCGAGTAGGGATGCCACCGGTCAAAGCCCGAGCGCCACCACATAGTGCGAACCGCAAGCTCGCCGTCCAAGCACCAATCGAACGGAGTCGTGGTGTCCGCAGCCAGCCCCAAGAGCTCGCCTATCCCGGGGTCCAGTGCCAGCCAGGAGCTGGGCGAGGCCATCGACGTCGGCTGCGGCCGAAGCGAGGTCACCCCTTCGCCTTTGGCGCGAACCGTCAGGCGGCGATAGTGGCTAGCCGGGAAGGGTCTGATCAGTCCCTGTCCGTAGGTGCCGAAGGGGCCGTCGACCCCGAACGTTACGCCGGACACTCGCCTCTCGTAGGGGCCGAGGCGGTCGAGGGTAACTAGTTCGGTCCATTCACCCACCACCTGCCATCCGTCGATCTCAGACACGATGCGGGCCTCGCCCTCTTTCGCGAGGTCGGATGCCGAGCGCTTGTAGAGATCACTGGCACCCCGCTCGTCCAGCATGAGAAATGGGACGACCTCTGCCGGGCGTCGCGTAGGCCTGCACCGCAGCAGCGCCGTGTCGTAGATCGGCCACAAGCCGGCAGCACGCAACGCCTCCACCGGTGCGACGAGACGCGCGTCGGCCACGATGGCGGCCGCCTCATCAAGGGAGGCCAACGCGACTACAGCACTCGGACGCACGAAGCCCCAGCCGAAGAGCGTCCGGGCCCTACTTGGCGCTTCGTCGTCGAGGTTGGCGCCGCCGAGCTGGACGGCCCGCTCGACGACGAACGCGTAGAGCGCGTCCTCATCGAGATCCGCGGCCGCTGCCAGCTCGTCGACCTCCTCACGAAACGCCAACAGCTGTGCGCGCAGACCGCTGGCGATCTGACGTTTACCGAGATGGACCGGGAGTTCGAGACGCAACGCCGGTGGAAGCTCTTTCTCCTCGGGCAGCGCGGGCGGCTTCTCACCCAGCGCAACGAGGCAGCTGGCGCCCCCAGCGCGGACACTCAATCGCGGGCTGTCGGCCAGCGTTTCCAGCGCATCCCGTAGACGCGAACAGTTGAGCCCTTCCTCAGCGGCGGCTTCGACGACGGCGCATGCCCGCAGCACGGCTTCGTCGTTGGCGCTCTGCAGAGCCCGAAGTACGACGCCCTGACCTTCGCCGATACGAAGCAAAGCCAAAACCATGCGCTGCGCCGCCTCCCAGGCCACCGTGTACTGCGACTCAATCAGCCAGACCAGCATCGCCTCGATGGGGCTGGCGCGCTCGGCCAGGGCCGACGGCTGCGCACTGCCACCAGAGTCGCTGGCGACCTTGAAGTCCTCAGAGCCCGGCAGCTCGACGACTTCGCGCAGAATTGCACGCGCCATCTCCCACGCCGCACGGGCCGTCTGCTCGGCGGACAGCTCAAGGGCTTCGACGTAGTCGTCGAGGTTCCCGCCAACCGAGCCAAGGAAGTGGCCGACTTCGTCGGCCAGCTCGGCGAAGCGCTCATAAATGAGCGGACGCGCGGCGTCGCGGTCGATGGCCAGCAGGTCGCCGATTACCTGCAGGATCGGGCCGCCTGCCCACGTCCGTGACCAATCGGTCGATGCGCTGCAGCGGAGAGCTTCGGTTCCGTGTCGCCAAGCCTCGGCGGTGTCTCCGTCACGCATGGCACGCTGGGCAACGGCGGCGAGCGCGGGGGGTTCCTCCGGTGTGCCGCGCGTCGCCTGCGACAACCGGCGCACCTGATCGTCGTCGAGTTCGTCGATGCGACGCATGAGACTGCGTGCCGCGTCGTAGGTCCGGTCCTCGTCGGGGCTCTCCAGCCGAGCTAGCGCCTCCTCGATGCTGGGCGGAGCGTTCGAGGTCACGCTCGATGGTGTCTCGCTGCCGCGCTCGCGGGTCGGCGACTCCTCGCTGATCTCGACGTCCCTCTCGCTGATGGATAGGCCCTCGATTGAGAACTCGCCGGCGAGCTCGCGGATCGTCAATAGCCAGCTGCGCCGGTGCGTGGGCCGGCCTTCGACGGCGACTCGCTCGACGATGTCGGGCAGCCACTGGCGAGCGAGGTCGACATCTGCGGCGACCCCATCCCGCAGCGTCGCGCTTGGCACGTCGACGCCGAAGGCCACGAGCAAGTCACCGAGAGCGATCCACCACTGTGCAGAAGGCTCAGCGTTCGACGCGCTCAGCAACGCGACCAGCACATCGTCAGCCTGGATGAGCCCAGCTTCCAGCAGGCGCCGTCCCGCGCTCCAGGCACGGCTGGGCTCCTTCTTGGCCATCCGCTCGATCAGGATGCGCGCGGCATAATCGGGAGACCCACCCCAGCTGACGCGATCAAGCTCGATCAAAGCCGAGACGAACGCGTCGCAGACCGTCTCCCCGTCTGGGCCGTCGAGCAGGGGGTCGATCAGCTTGACCCAGGTCGCCAGCTGCAGATCCTTCTCAGAGCTCAGCGATAGCGTCCGGTTGACCGCCCGCTTGGCACACCGGGCGCCGCCCACCTGGTCTCCTGCTCGCAACCACGCGAGGCCCAGCTCGACCCAGTCATCAGGCGACGAGTCGTCCTCTTCGGTCTGCGATTCCAAAGCTGCCAGTGCCTCGCGGGCGGCAACCTCTCCGATGCCAGCCTGGGCGAAGACGTCAATGACCTCAACCGAGTCGATGCGCCGCGTTGCCGGCTTCTCGGTCCAGCGCCGTTCGAAGTAGTCAAAGATGCGCTGCGTAGCCTCGTCACCGAGACTGCCAGCCACCACGATGGCCTGGCGACTGATGATGGCGCGGACCTCGCTGGGGCGCCGGTGGTCGTGCCGTCCTGCTGGAGTGGCCCAGAAGGAATGCAGCCGCGAGAGTGCCGCCTCGATCTCGGCCGCTGACGCTCCGCCCCGACCTTCCAACTGCGCGAAGCCCACGAGGTGTCGCGCCGCCAGGATCGTCTGGCCCAGGTAGTCCTTGTCTGAGGCTGGGATGGCGTCGACCGAATCGACGACATGGCCGAGCGCGGCTGCCAGTCGCCAATAGGTGTAGAAGACCATCCAGCCGTGCCGATCGCGCCGGTCGAAGTGCCGGTCGGCCGGCAGGCCGGGATCCTCCACAGTCTCGAAGATCTCCTGCGAGAGGACACGGCGACCGCCCTGTAGGCAGAGCCAGGCCAACTCGACCTTCGCGTGGCCGGGCAGGCTTTCGACGGCGACGGCGTCAATCTCCGACAGATCGCCTTCGCCGCCCTGGTGGAGGTAGGAGGCGCGCCACAGGTCAAACAGCGCTATCTCCTCGGCCGCCGACAGACCATGCTTGACGAGCTCCGCGCGGATGACGTCGGCCTCCTCCCACCGACGCCGCACCAGCAGCGAGTGGCCCGCGACCCACAGGAGGTCGACCCGCAGTTCGGCCACCTCGTCCGCGTCGAGGCGCTCCTGCTGATGGAGCACCTCCGGCGGACGCAGCCGCTTTAGCGTTTCGATGACGTATTCGGGTCCATGCAGGAGGGCAGCCGTCTTGGCCCACGCCCAGAGAGATGGACGGTCACCGGAAGGCGCGCGCCGCAAGGATGACGCGCGTCCTCCGAGCCATTCCACTGGTTCGTGAGTCTCAAAGAGGCGGAGCGCCTCGGTCTTTAGGCCCTGACGGTGCAGTACCCGCGCGAGCTTCATTGCGGTGCTGCGTCGATCGTGGCCGATGGTGCCGTTGTCGATCTCGCGCAGGTGTGCAACAGCGAGCTCTGGCTGGCCGATGCCCGCCAACAGCATCAAGAACTCGGAGGTCTCCGGATACTGATAGCCGCGGATCTGCAGCTCGAAGGCGGCAAGGCTGACGTTCAGCGCTCCGAGCGGATCGTGGCATGAGGTCAAGGCGCGGGCGGCGGTCTGGATATCGTGCTGAATATCGGCGCGGGGCCGCATCCCGTCGGCCTGCTCACGGAAGAATGCGGGCGTCGCCTCACGCAAGACGGTCTGAGGCTCGCCCGACTCGTATAGGTGAAAGAGCCGGTCGAATCGCTCCGGGCTCTGCGCGTCTGACTCTGCGCACCGCCGCGCCAGATCGGCGTGGTAGTGACGGTGACTCGCCTCGCTGAAGCTCCCGTCGACGTCAGCGGTCTTTCGCCGAAGGAACTCACGAAACGAAGAGTGAAAAAAGCTCCAGCGTTCTCTTCCGCTGCGATGAAACAGATACCGAAGGCGCCGGAGGCGCTCGATGTCAGCCTGTCGGCTCCCGGTCTGTAAGAGCCAAGGCAGACGGATCGTCCCGCGGATCCGCGACACGGTTCCGAGAAGCTCGACAGTGTCTGGTGACCCGGCGATCGTCTCCCAGACGCCCTCGTAGAAGTCCCAGACCTCTCCCGAGCTCGGCGCGGCGGCAGTGACCGCAGCCGCCCGGTCGGCGGGATCGAGGTCCTTGGCCAGGGCCAGGTAGGTCCGGGCCATCAGCGGATGGCCGGCTGAGACGTCGGCCACGAGCTCGGCCACGTCGCCCAAGCCCTCGCTCTCGGAGAGCCGGATGACGGCGCCCCGCGAGAGCGGCTCAATGTCCACGTGACGGCCCCCGACGACCACCTGCTTCACGTGGTTGGGCAAGTCGTTGAGCCCGCGGGTCCCAAGCACGAACACGACGCCGGCAGGGATCTCCTCCGGTGCCGGCAGCTCTGCCAGCAGAGGTTGGTGGGGTTGCGGGTCGCGCGCGACGTGGTCGAGACCGTCGATCACGACAATCGCAATCTGGCCCTCCAGGCGGGCCTGCGTTCCCAGCGCGCTGAGCTCCTCGCGAAAGGCCTCGCGAAGAGTCGTCAGATCACCGCGGCGAGGCGCGAGAGCGTGGTGGCCGCGCCTGGTTGCCAGCGCGAGGTAAAGGTCGTGCAGGAAGTGGTCGGCTTCGCCGCGCCAGTGGCTGTCGTTGTCGGGGACGTAGGCGTAGTAGCGGGCGGCGACGCGCGCGTCGGCCCGCAGCAGCCGCGTCAATAGCGTCGACTTTCCTGAGCCGGGGCTTCCGGTCAGGGTGATGTAGCCGTGGTCGTAGCGATCGATCGCAGCTTGCAGCGCTGCCGCGCTCGACTCCAGAGGCTCATAGGGCTCGGCAAGCGGGAACTCGTGGCTGGAGCGCGGATGCCAGCGGTCCTTCCACTCGTCGCCCAAGCGCTCGACGAGAGCCGAGACCTGGACCCAGACATGCTCCCTGTGGGGATCGGTGACCAAGTCGGCGAAGACCGTGCGCAGGTCCTTCAAGTCACTGAGGTAGTCGCGGCCGTGCCAGTCGCTGCCGTCGAGCTGCTCCTCCTTGAGGTGCTGGGATACCTCGACTCGCAGATCGACCGCCTCCTTGAGCAGCTCGTCGACGGTTATCTCGCAACGCTTCGCCAGCGCCGCCAGATAGGCGTGCCATTTCGGGTCGACGTCAGCAACCGACCTGACGATCTCGCGCTCGGCTGGCCGCCAGACCTGTTCGAGAAAGGCGTGGACTGTTCGCCCTTCACCGTCGAAGGCGTCGCCCTTACGCGCCGAGGTCGAGGGTGTCTTTGCGGAGTAGAGGTGGGCGACGACGCGCGCCACCGGACTGGCGCCGTCGGCGACGCGCTGCGCCTGCGCGGCGATGACGGCCCGCCGCGCTTCGATGAGCTCGGCCAGCAGTTCCGTCAGTTCGCTCGGCTGGAGGACCTCGCCCGGCTTGGCCCACTTGATCTGATAGGCGTCGAGGACGAGGCCCGCGCCCTGCCAAGTGATGACCTGGAGGTCATCCAGCGTCTTGGCCTTCGGGTCTGCCAAGCCAACCTCGAAGAGGGTGCCGGCGGTCAAAGCGGCCAGCGTTTTCTCGGCAGCGATCTTGTACTGAGGGACGAAGCCGCTCAGCGCGCGTCGCTCACCGTCTCCGGACGAGCTGGTCATCGCCTCGGGTCGGGATCGCTGGCCACGGCGCGATCGTAGGTCGCCGCCGGGCGTGTCCCCGAGATGTAGACGCCAATGCTCCGGTGGGTCTTAGCGTCGCTGATGTACCAGCGGGAGCCGCAGGCACCAGGGCCCCGCCGGGCCTCGGGTTCGGTTGGGATGTTCACGTAGCTCGAAGTTTGAAGGCCAGGTCTGACATCTCCTCTCAGGTCTAGTCCGCAGTGCTCCTAGCCCGTTGCCTAGTTCGCGCCTTAGCGCGGCGTCGAGGTTGGCCATCGAGGCCGCGGTCAGCGAGGTCACCGACAGCGCATCGCGGGCGGCACATCAACACCGCTGCTCCTTTCCATGCAAGGCGGGCGTCAGCCGGCAGTCGCTTCTCCTTGGGAGCCGCGCGCCCCGCTCAGGCAATCGGCACGCGCGTCCGCACGACGAACGCAGCGACGTCGCGCTGCGGGCCGGCGGCGAACTCGCCTCCGAGGGTGTCGGCGCTGCGCGCCAGCGCCACGAGTCCGCGTCCGCTGCCGCGGGTGGCGGGGGCGCCCGGGCCCTGCGTGGTGCGCACCGCCACGACGAGGTTGTCCTCGTCGAGGTCCACCGTGACCTCAGACGGGCCGCCACCGGCGTGGCGGCGGGCGTTCGTCAGCGCCTCCTGGACGGTGCGGTGCGCGTGCGCCGCGACCGGTCCGGGGAGGGACGCGGCCGTCACCTGGTCCGAGATCGTGCACGTAACCGACTGACCGGCCGTGCGAGCCTGGTCGACCGCGCGCAGCAGGCCGTCGAGGGTCGCGCGGTCGGCCGGCGGCGTCTCGCCGCGGCGCAGCGCGCGCAGCAGGCGCTGCAGCTCGCGGCCGGTGTCGTCGACGGCGTCGCGAAGCGTGCGGGTGGCGGCGCGCGCGTCGTCCCACGCGCCGCGCCGGACGTGGACCGACGCCGCGCCCGCGGTGACGCGGGCGAGCGTGACGCCGTGGCCGACGAGGTCGTGGAGGTCCCGGGCGATGCGGTCACGCTCGGACGCGAGCGCGGCGTCGAGCGCCTGGGGGTACGTGCGGCGCAGCTCATCCACGCCGATCGCTCCGGCGAGCGCCCGGCCCTGGTGGTGGCGGCTGAACCAGGCCAGCGCTCCGGCGGTCGCGCCGAGGGCGGCGATGAGCGCGAGCTCCGGCGGCTCGGCGCCCTGCATCGCCTCCGCCGTCAGGCCGCACCCTGTCAGGACCGCGACGCCGGCGACCGACCGCCGCGGGGTGACGGCGTACGCGGCGGACACGAACGGGACGATCGCGATCTCGAACGTCGTCGCGATGCGGCGCGGCACGAGGTCGAGCGTCGTGCCGACCACCAGGCCCGTGCCTGCGGTCGCACAGACCGCGAAGGGGTAGCGGCGTCGGAACGCCAGCGGCAGCGCCGCCGTCAGCAGGCCGGCGGCCATCGACGTGCCGCGGTGCGGCAGGTCGGCGACCGCGCAGTCGAGGATGACCAGCCCGGCGGTGAACAGGCCGAAGGCGGCGTCGGTGCGCCGCGGGTCCCAGCTCGTTCCCGGGAGGGCATCGGCAGACCCGGAGGGCAGCTCGACGCGGACCCGCCAGCGCCACGGCGCATCGTCGACCGACAGGGTGCCGTCGTGGGCGGCGACGCGCTCGCGCAGACCCGCGAGCCGCATCGGGTCGCGCAGCGCCGGCGGGCCGGCGCCGCGGCCGACCGCGGTGACGCGGAGCCCGGCCGGCCGGTGGTCGACGCGCAGGTTCGCGTGGCGCTCATAGCCGGCCAGCAGCTCGTCCACGACGCGGGCGGCCGCCAGGATCTGGCCCGGTGGCGTGAGCGCGGGGTCGCCGTGCACGCGGCTGGTGCGACCGAGCGCCAGCGCGGCGGCAAGCGCCCCGTCCGGTGGCGGCGCATCCACCGCGGCGTTCTCCCCCGGTAGGGCGAGCAGGAACCGTCGCAGGGCCGCCAGCGCGTCGTCACACGCCGCCCCGGCGGTGTCGAGCGCCTGCGCACCCGCCTCCTCGTCCCGGCGGGCGATGGCCTGCTCGGCCTCCAGCCGGAGCCCCGTCAGCTGCGCCATACGCGCGCGCACCTCTTCCTCCACGCCCTCGGCCAGCTCCAGGCGGGTGCGCGTGACGTGATCGGCCACCGCTGTGGCGGCACGGTCCTCGGCGATCGCCAGCGCGGCGGTCATCTCCCGCGCGGCCTGCTGCTTGCGGCGCGCCAGCAGCGCCACGCCCGCGAGCATCACGGGGAGCAGCCCGGCGATGAGGAGGTCCGCCCGCTCCTTCCTGTCCACGGGTCAGACGCCCGCCGGCACCCGCGGCGCGAACGGCCGCATCTCGTCCTGCCCGCCCTGGACCACGAGCGCCGTGCCCGGCGCGAGTTCGTGCCACACCCCGGGCAGGTTCACGAGCGGCTCGGAGACGACGATGCGCGTCTCGTCAGAGAAATGCTGAAGGCGCTCGCGGTCGGGGTACAGCTCGCGGACGCTGTGCGCCTCGGCGGACACGTAGAGCGTGTTGACCTCCGGCCCGGACGCATAGCGGACCGCCCACAGCCGCTCGCCGTCGCTCACCCCGACCGACATCTGCAGCGGGGTGTCGATCCCCTGGCGCTCGCAGGTCTGCTCGACGAAGCCGGCCATGCGCTCGAGCGCGCCCACCGGGTCGTCACGCAGGCCGAACGTCAGCGCGAGATGGAAGAGCAGCTCCGAGTCGGTCGTGCCCTCGATGTTGTCGAACAGCTCCGGATCGACCGCGAGGAGCAGCTCGCGGTGCACGCGCTGGTACTCGTTGATGAACCCGTTGTGCACGAACAGCCAGCGGCCCAGGCGGAAGGGATGGCAGTTCGTCTGCTGGGACGGCGTGCCGGTCGACGCTCGGACATGCGCGAGGAACAGCGGGGACTCGACCTGGGCGGAGATCTCCCGCAGGTTGCGGTCGCTCCAGGCGGGGGACGGGCTGCGGTACACGCCCGGCTCGTCGCGCAGGCCGTACCAGCCCAGGCCGAAGCCGTCGCCGTTGAGGGGGTGCGCCATCTGCTCGGAGCGCTGGCTCTGCACGATGAGCGAGTGCTCCGGGACGTAGAGCAGCTCCTCGGGCCGAATGGGCTCCCCGAAGTAACCGAGCCATCTGCACATGCGCGGAGTCTCGCAACCCCGCGAGGATGGCGCGTCGCCCGGCGCATGGACGCCCACCGAGCGGGTAGACCTCCGAGTGAGATGTCACGCCGGGAGATGCTGGTGCTGGGAGGGTTCGTCGCCGTGGTGGCGGTGCTGTTGCTTGTCGCCGCCCGGCTGGAGACGGGGCTGGCGCTCGCGCTGGTCGTCGTGTTTGGTGCGAACTCGGCGCTGGTGCTGCACGGCGCACATCGCGCGGTCACCCGGCGAGGGCCCGCCGTACGGCCTCGTCGAACACCTCCTGCGCCTGGGCCCCGCTGACCGCCAGCCGCCGGTCGAAGACCGTGAACGGCACGCCCTGAACCCCGAACGCGCGGGCCTCGTGTTCGTCGGCCTCCACCTCGTCGGCGTGCCGGTCCGAGCCGAGGACCTCGTCGGTGAGCGGTCGGTCGAGTCCGGCGCCCGTTGCGGCGGCGCGCAGGACGTTGTGGTCGCCGATGTCCAGTGCGTCGGTGAAGTGCGCGCGATGCAGCGCGGTCATCACGGCGACGTCCATGCCCGCGGGTCGCGCGGCGAGCACGAGCCGCAGCGCGTCGGTGGACGGCGCCGAGATCGCGCGTTCGGGATGCAGCGGAAGGCCGAGCTCGCTCCCGAGTTCGGCGATCTGCGCCATCCGCGCAAGGGTGTCCGCTTCGGTCCAGCCGTACTTGCGCTGCAGGCGCTCGACCGTGGGCACCCGCGGGGGATCCGGATCGGGGTCGAGGCGGAACGCGCGCATCTCGATACGCGTGTCGTCCTGGGCGCCCGCGGCAGCGATCGCGCGCGCCAGGCGCGCTTCGCCGATCCAGCACCAGGGGCACACCACGTCGGCCCAGATCTCGACGATCATTCCTCCGCCCTCCATCGCGCGAGCCCCTCGTGCTCGACGTCTGCGAACACCGTCTCGGCCAGCAGCACCTCGGGCGGCCCGCCGTGCGCGGCGAGCGTGCACGCGACGCGCAGCGCCGGCTGCGGGTTCTCCCACGCCGAGAGCCCGTGCAGCAGCACCTTCTCGTAGCGCGCGCCGAACACCGTGAGGTTCGTCGCGCCCGACAGCGCGGCGCTGGGGGCGAGCACGCCGCGGTACCCCGCGGCGCGCAGGTCGTCGGCGAGCTCCTGACACCGCGCGTGGTCGCCGACCGCCGCTGCGGGGTCGAGCCCGCACGCGGCCCAGTCCGCGAACGTCGAGAGGTCGGCGATGTCCGTCTCGCAGACGAGCGCAAGCCACAGCAGCCGCCGGTACTCCGCGGCGCGGGCGGCGGTGCGGATGCCCTCGTACCGGACGAGTTCGGCCCAGGCGCCCAGCGGCTCGAGCGCGAGGTACTGCGCGTATCCCTGCCCCTGTCGGTGCCAGCGTCCCGAGCGCTGGCTGGGAAGCGGCTCGCCGGCGGCGTGGTAGAGCGGCGGCCAGTCGGGTGCGACCTGCCGGAACGCCCACCAGCTGCCGGTCACCCGGGCGGGCTCAGTCCGCCAGCTGGCCACGGGCACCGCGGGCGAGCGAGATCAGCGCCTCGCGGGCGGGCGCGAGGTCGCCGTCCAGGAGGTCGAGCGGCGTGCGGTCGTCGAGCTGGTGGCGGGGGGCGGCGAACCACTGCAGCAGCCCGGCGGCGGTCAGCGAGGAGCGCAGGTATGTGATGACGTGGGCGACGAGCACGACCCGCTCGGTGTTGCGCGTCACCGGCCGGCCGGCGCGCCACGCGCCGACGGTCTTCACCGACACCCCGAGCAGCCGGGCGAGGTCAGTCGCCGGGACGCTCGCCAGGGTTCGCAGCACGTAGTCGGCGGCCGCGCGCGGCTCGTCGAGCTCGTCGTGCAACAGCCGGCGACCGAGGCGCCGCGCGACGTCGCCGAGCATCATCGCGGCGAGCTCGATCTCGTCGTCCGAGCCGCTGTCGGCGGCGCGCCGGAGCGCATGGAGCATCTCCCACAGCCTGCGCGCGTCGAAGTCCTCGGTGCCCTCGGGCAGGCCGGAGGAGAGGGCGTACACGCGATCCTCGAGGTCGGCCACCCAGGCCGCGCGACCATCGGTCGGGATGCGCGCTGTGTCGAGCAGCGTGCCGAGCTCGCGCGCCATGGCGCACAGATCCTCCAGCCGGGCGGGTGCGTCGGCGACGACGCTCATGCAATGCTCCGATCAGTCCATGAAACTTCCGAGTGAAAAGGAAGTTTACCGGACTTGCGGACGGAATCGCCGCAGGCGCAGGGCGTTTGCGACCACGGACACACTTGAGAGGCCCATTGCTGCACCCGCGACGAGGGGGTTCAGCAGGCCCAACGCCGCCAGCGGCAGTGCCGCGACGTTGTACCCGAACGCCCACGCGAGGTTCTGCCGGATCGTGCGCAGCGTCGCCCGCGACAGGCGGATCGCGTCGCCGGCCGCGTGCAGGTCGCCGGAGACGAGCGTCAGGTCGGACGCCTCGATCGCGACGTCGGTGCCCGTCCCGATCGCCAGCCCGAGGTCAGCGCGCGCGAGTGCCGGGGCGTCGTTGACGCCGTCGCCGACCATGGCGACGACGCGGCCCTCGGACTGCAGGCGTGCGACGACCGCCGCCTTGTCCGCCGGCAGCACTTCGGCGATGACCTCGTCGATGCCGACCTCCGCCGCAACGGCCCGGGCGGTCTCCTGGTTGTCGCCGGTCAGGAGGATCGGGCGGAGGCCCAGCGCCCGCAACTGCGCGATGGCGGCGGCCGAGGTGGGCTTCACCGTGTCCGCCACGGCGATGAGGCCCACGGGGGCCCCGTCCACGGCGACGAGCACCGCCGTGCGACCGGCGGCCTCGGCATCTGCCCGGGCGGCATCGAGCTGCGGGGTCGAACCGGTCAGCGCCGCGCGGCCCACCTGCACACAGTGGCCTTCGACGTCGCCCTCGACGCCGAGCCCCGCGCGGTTGACGAACGCGTCGACCGCCGGGAGGGTGCCGGTGCGCTCCTCTGCGGCGGCGGCGATCGCGCGGGCAACCGGGTGCTCGGACGCCGCCTCCACGGCCCCCGCGAGGCGCAGCACGTCGTCCTCGGCGGCCACGTCGACCACGGCCATCCTGCCGGTCGTCACTGTCCCGGTCTTGTCGAGCACGATCGTGTCGACCTTCCGGGTGGACTCCAGGATCTCCGGGCCCTTGATGAGCAGGCCGAGCTGCGCGCCGCGCCCGGTGCCGACGAGCAGCGCCGTGGGCGTCGCGAGCCCGAGCGCGCAGGGGCAGGCGATGATCAGGACGGACACCGCGGCGGTCAGCGCGAACGCCGTCGTCTCGCCGGCGCCCAGCCAGAAGCCGAGCGTGGCGACGGCGAGCGCGAGCACGATCGGCACGAACACGCCCGAGACGCGGTCGGCGAGGCGCTGCACCGGCGCCTTGCCCGATTGCGCGTCGGTGACGAGCCTGGCGATCTGGGCCAGCGCGGTGTCCGCGCCGACCTTCGTCGCGCGGACCACGAGCCGGCCGCCGGCGTTCACCGTCGCGCCCGCGACGTCATCACCCGGGGCCTTCTCGACGGGCGCGGATTCGCCGGTCAGCAGCGACTGGTCGACTGCGGAGCGCCCCTCGACGACCACGCCGTCGGTCGCGACCTTCTCGCCGGGGCGCACGACGAACCGGTCGCCTGCGCGCAGCTCCTCGATGGGGACGCGGCGCTCGGCCCCGGTGTCGTCGAGGATCGCGACGTCCTTTGCGCCGAGGTCCAGCAGCGCGCGCAAGGCCGCGCCGGCCCGCCGCTTCGCGCGCTCCTCGAAGTACCGCCCGGCGAGGATGAAGACCGTGACGGCCGATGCGACCTCGAGGTAGATCTCGTCCGTCGCGCCCGCCTCGTCGGGCAGCCAGGAGAACGTCATCGTCATGCCCGTCATCCCGGCGTCGCCGAGGAAGAGGGCGTAGAGCGACCACAGGTACGCCGCGAGCACGCCGAGGGAGACCAGCGTGTCCATCGTCGCCGTGGCGTGCCGGGCGTTCAGCCACGCGGCGTGGTGAAACGGCCAGGCTCCCCACACGACGACGGGCGAGGCCAGGGCGAGCGCCGCCCACTGCCAGGAGTCGAACTGCAGCGGGGGGATCATCGACAGCACCAGCACCGGCAGCGTCAGCGCCGCGGAGACCAGCAGGCGCTGCCGCAACGGCGAGGCCGTGTCGGAGTCGTCGGGTTCCCCGGCGGTGTCCGGGGCGGGAAGCCGCGCGTCGTACCCGGCCTCCCGGACCGTCGCGACCAGCGCGTCCGGGTCAACAGCGTCGGGGTCGTAGTCGACCGTGGCCCGCTCCGTGGCGTAGTTCACCGACGCTGCGACCCCGTCGAGCTTGTTGAGCTTGCGCTCGATCCGGTTCGCACACGACGCGCACGTCATGCCCTCGATCGGCAACTCCAGGTGCTCGGCGGTCATCCCGCGACCTCCACGGTGAACGCCGCGGTGCGGACCGCGCCGTCGACTTTCACCTGCAGGAACAGCCGGTATCGGCCGGCGCTCGGGAACGTCGTCGCGAACGCCGCGCCGTCTCCGGCCGTGGGGTGGACGTGCAGGAATGCGAGATCGCCCTCGCGCAGCGCCACCAGGTGTCCGCGGGCGCCGAGATACGGCTCGGGCACCACCGTGTCGCCATCGCGCGAGATGGCGAATCGCAGATCCGCCTCGCGGCCGGCGCGCAGCGACGGCGCGGCGAGGGTGACGCGCAGGCCGTCGCCGGCGGAGACGGTGCGCGCGGGGGCGGGCAGGGCGCGCAGCACCGCGGCGCCGCTGACGCGCAGGTCGGCGCCGAGGGTGCGGGCCGTCCCGGCGTGCGAGAAGTCGGCGAACACGCGGTACGAGCCCGCGTCGCCGAGGCGGACGGGGGCGCTCCACGTCCCGTCGGCGCCCATCGTCGGGTGCAGGTGCTGGAACCCCGTCATGTCGCGCCGGACGAGGATGAGGTGCATGCGGCGCTCGTGCTCGACGTCGAAGTCGCGCACGGGCGCGCCGTCCTGGTTGAGGACGCGAAACCGCAGCGTCGAGCGAGCGTCCGGGGCCAGGGCCGGCGTCGCCAGGTCCAGCCGCAGGTCGCCGGCGGAGACCGCAAGGCCCCGCACCGGCTGGGGCGCGGTGCCGTGCGCGGGCTGTGCGCCGCCGTGGGCGGGCGGGTTCTCGTCGGCGCGGGGCTCGGGGTCGATCGCGGCGCCCGTGAACGACGCGGCGAGGAAGATCGCGCCCAGCAGCGCCGCGAACGCCGCGAGCCTCACGGGCGCGCTCACGGCGCGACCTTGTACCCGGCCTCCTGCACCGCCAGCCGGATCTCGTCGTCGCTGAAGCCCTCGCCGGAGACCTCCGCGCGCCCGGAGGCGAGGTCGACCTCGACCGCGCTGACGCCCGGGACCTCTGAGACCTCCTCGACGACCGAGCGCACGCAGTGGGCGCAGGTCATGCCGGTGACGGAGTAGGTGCGGACGGCGGTGGGGGGACATGCACACAGCGTAGCAAATACCCATGGGGGGTATGTCCGGGCTCAACCCGGACCGTCGTTCTGCCGATCCAAGGACTGATGGAGGCAGCCAGAATCCCGCCGCCTGCCGCGCCGGCGCCCGTTCCCGGGCAGGATCAGATCTCCGGGGAGCGCTACCGCCTGCGTCCGGGCAAGCTGCTCGGCGACGTGATCGTGGAGCTCAATCTGGCGCGCCGCGTGGATGTCGAGGGCGCCGTGGTCGCCGCCCGTGGCTCGGGCAAGCGCATGGGCGACGTCCTCATCGAGCGCGGGATTCTCACCAGTGACGACCTCGCGAACGCCGTCGCGGCGCGGTTCGGCCTGCCTCGCCTGAGCCTCGACGGCCAGCGCGTCGACATCAGCGCCGCGAACCTGCTCGACATCGAGGTCGCGCGCCGCCTGCAGGCGCTGCCCGTCGCGTTCGGCGAAAGCGACACGCTCATCGTCGCCATGGTCGAGCCGTCGAACGTCCTCGCCGTCGACGACATCTCGATGATCACCGGCCGCGGGGTCCGCCCGGCCATCGTCTCGTCCGACGAGTTCGAAGTCCTCATCGGCCAGGTCTCGCAGCTCGAGCACGCGGTGAGCGAGGTCACCGAGCAGGAGGAGCTCGAAGCGCTGCCGGACCCCAACGACGAGCTGGACCCGGCGCTCGGCGACGACGCGCCCGCCGTCCGCCTCGTGCGGTCGATCATCGCCGAGGCGATCCAGCGGCGCGCGTCGGACATCCATCTCGAGCCGTCCGAGGGCGGCATGCGGGTGCGCTTTCGCATCGACGGCGTCGTGAACGTCGCGTCGACCATCCCGGCGAACATGGCGCCGGCGGTCATCTCGCGCATCAAGGTCATCGCCGACCTCGACATCGCCGAGCGTCGCCTGCCGCAGGACGGCCGCGTCGGCCTCCAGGTCGAGGGCCGCAAGGTCGACCTGCGCGTCGTCAGCGTGCCGCTCGTCAACGGCGAGTCGGTGGTCATGCGCATCCTCGACAGCGGCGGTGAGCTCCTGCGCCTCGACGAGGTCGGCATGGACGAGGAGGATCGGGGCAAGCTCATCAAGGCCATCACGAGCGCGAACGGCGGCATTCTCACCACGGGCCCCACCGGATCGGGCAAGACGACGACGCTCTACGGCTGCCTCGCCGAGATCCTCTCCGACGACCACACGATCATGACGATCGAGGACCCCGTCGAATACCGCCTCGGCGGCATCAAGCAGCTGCAGATCAACCCGAAGACGGGCCTGACGTTCGCCACGGGCCTGAAGGCCGCGATGCGCGCCGACCCGGACGTGATCATGGTCGGCGAGATCCGCGACCCGGAGAGCGCGAACATCGCGGTCCAGGCCGCGATCACCGGCCACCTCGTCCTCTCGACGCTGCACACCAACAACGCGGCCACCACCGTCACGCGCCTGAGCGAGATGGGCGTCCCGCCGTACCTCGTGGCCTCCGCGATCACGTGCGTCGTCGGTCAGCGCCTCTGCCGGCGCCTGTGCCCGGACTGCCGGCGGCCCGTCACGGTGCCCGCCGGGTCGGTCGGCCTGCCCGGCGCCGAGCCCGTCACGATCTACGAGCCGTACGGCTGCAACGCGTGCGGCAAGGCCGGGTATCGCGGCCGGGTCGGTCTATACGAGGTCCTCGTCATGACCGAGCGCCTGCGGCGCTTGACCGTGGAGAACGCCGACGCCGACACGATCGCGAAGGCGGCCGTCGAGGAGGGCATGCGCACGATGCGCGACGACGGGATGAACAAGGTGCGGGCCGGGCTGACCTCGGTCGCCGAGGTCGAACGCGTCACCGCCGCCGCCTGATCAGGCGGCAGGCTCTGCGTCCGCGCTGCGGACCTCGACACCCAGCCCGGGGCCGACGCGCAGTTCGCGTCGCCCGTGCAGCAGCTCGAGCAGCTCCTCGCCGACGAGCTCCCGGCGCCAGCCCTGCAGCGTGCGGACGTCGGGCTGGGCGGCCGCGCTCGTGTCCTGGTCGGTGCGCACGGCGGTGACGATGCGCTGAAGGTCGGCCCGCGCGGCGATGAGCTCGTACGCGAGCTCCGCGTCCATCGCCCGGGTGCGCAAGAGCGCCTCGGCGAGCGCGATGAGCGGCGCGTCCCGGCCATCGGGCTGGACATGGCGCGAGGCGGTGTTGGGGATCGGATCGCGTTCGCGGCCGCGCTGGACGGCCGCGACGATGGCCTTGCCCCGGCGGCGCAGCGCGCCCTCGTTCAACCCGCGGATCTGCTCGAGGTCACGCTGGTCGGCGGGGCGGCGCTTGGCGATCTCCACGAGCGCCGCGTCATTGAGCACGGTCGTGACCGGACGGTCGCCCTCGCGGGCCGTCTCCTCGCGCCAGGCGGCCAGCTCCCAGGCCACGGCGCGGACCTTCGGGTCGAGTCCGTTGATCTTCGGCAGCTTCGCGAAGACCATGTCGACCGCGCGGATGTCGGAGATCTCCTCCAGCGGGCGGCACTCCTCACGGGCCCACTCCAGCCGCCCGCGCTCGGCGAGCCGCTCCTGCAGCTTCGTGGCGACCTGCAGGAGATGCAGCACGTCCTCGCGGGCGTACCGGACCTGCTCCTCGGTGAGGGGCCGGCGGTCCCACTTCGTGAAGCTCGCGCTCTTGCGCAGGCGCACGCCGAGCATCTCCTGCAGGAGCGGATCGTAGCCGAGCTGCGCGCGCAACCCGGCGAACCCGGCGGCCACCTGCGTGTCGAAGAGGTTCGTGACCGGCACGTCCCACGTGCGCTTGAGCAGCGGCACGTCCTGCCGCGCCGCGTGCATGACGACCTCGATCGCCGGGTCGCCGAGGATCTCGGCCAGCGGGGTCACGTCCACGTCGTCGTCGAGCGCGTCGACGACGATGACGCGCACCTCACCGCCGGGCTGCTCGACGGCGACCTGCACGACGCACAGCAGCGATCGGTACCGCCCCTCGCCCATGAACTCGGTGTCGATGCCGAAACGCCCGGTCGCGCGGGCGGCGTCCGCGACCTCCTCGACGTCGCGGCTGGTGGCGAGCTCGTCCATTCGGCGCAAACCTACCGGCGCGGGGACCCGGGAGGCGCACCGGCGTCACGGTCCGAAGCATCTTCGGGCGGTCCGGGAACCCGTCCGGCGCGGCGGGAGAACAGGTCGAGCACGGCGATGGCGAACACCGCCCCGGCGATGAGGAGAACACCCTCGAGCCCGTGGGCGCTCTGCGTCAGCGCGATCGCCACGATGACCGCGAGGCAGATCACGATCGGCAGGTACAGCCGGGCGCGGCGCATCAGCCGACCGCGGCGTCGAACGTCGTGGGCTCAGTCGGCAGCCGCGCCGGGTCGAAACGGTCCAGGAGATCCCGCATGGAGGGCGCCTCGCCCGGCGCCGCGAGGCCGACGCCGGCGGCGAGCAGGCCACGGACCTGCTCGGCGGACTCGCCCAGGGCGCGGCGATCGGCGAGCGTCACGGACCCGTGGCGCTTGGCCAGACGTGCGCCGTCGGGACCGAGGACGAGCGGCACGTGTGCGTACCGCGGGGCGGGCTCCAGCCCGAGCAGGCGGGCCAGCAGGAGCTGGCGGGGCGTGGAGTCCGCGAGGTCAGCGCCGCGGACCACCTCGCCGATGTGCTGCGCGGCGTCGTCGACCACGACCGCGAGGTTATAGGCGGGCGCGCCGTCGTTGCGGCGGATGACGAGGTCGTCGACGACCCCCTCGAGCGGGCCCAGCAGCCGGTCGTCGAACGTCACCCGCGCGCTGCCGGCGTGCAGGCGCAGCGCGGGAGGCCGCCCGCTGCGCTCGCGGGCCGCGCGCTCGGCGGCCGTGAGGTCGCGGCATGTGCCCGGGTACGCGCCCTCCGGCAACGCGCCGTGCGGCGCCGACGCCGCCTCACGGATCTCCCGCCGGGTGCACCAGCACGGGTACAGCAGGCCGTCGGCGTCCAGGCGCGCGACGGCGTCGGCGTAGAGGTCCAGGCGCTCGGACTGGCGGACGACGTCGCCGTCCCAGTCCAGGCCGATCGCGGCGAGATCGGCGAGCTGCTGCGTCTCGTGTTCGCGCCGGACCCGCCCGGTGTCGAGGTCTTCGACGCGCATGAGGAACCGGGCGTCCTGACTGCGGGCAAAGAGCCAGGCGAGCAGTGCGGTCCGCAGGTTGCCGAGGTGCAGCGTCCCGGTCGGGGAGGGGGCGAACCGTCCGTGGGGCGGGAGCACGGCCCAGCAGGCTACGTGACCCGGTAGCCTGCCCGCCGCTGTGACCGCCGCCGCCGACGAGACCACCGAGGCCCCTGACGGGCCGATCCCCTGCCCGCCCTGCCGCGGGACCGGCAAGGTGATCTCGAACTTCGGGGGCTCGCCGAGCACCGTCGACTGCCCGTGGTGCGAGGGGACCGGGGTCTTCGCTCCCGAGCACGACGCGCAGGCCGCCCGGCGCGAGCCGGATCCGGACGCCTGACGGGCTACTCGCCGATCTCGACGGTGCCGACGGACGTGTCGGCGTCCACGTCCCGCACGTCGTAGCGGCCGGCTTCGTCGAACGCCACCACGAACTGCGCCGGCGCTCCGGGCGCCGCGGGCTGCATCGCGCCCAGCTCGGGGATCTCGATGGTGGCGGGCTGCTTCGACGTGACGTCAAGCTCGATCGCCTGCCCGGGCCGCGCGCGGACGGTGCCGTCCGCGGGGAGGACCGCGTCCACGCCTGACGGGGCGGCGGGCCGCTCCGGCTCGGCTGTCGAGGTGGTCGCCGGCGTCGTGCTCGTGCTGGTGCGCGCGGAGTCCTGCCCCCGCCGTTCAGGCGGCGGGGCGACGGCGCTCGCGATCACGAGACCGACGAGCAGGAGCAGCATCACGGTGAGCAGGCGACGGGGGATCATGCGTCCAGACGTGTGATCTTCGCTCAAACCACGGACGGCGCCAACCGATTGAGGGAACGGCTTCTGCACCAAACCCATTGGCTCCAACAGGAGGGCACCACCGTCATGTCACACCGGCTCAAGGACGAGCAGGGCTTCACGCTTATCGAGCTCCTCGTCGTCGTTCTCATCATCGGCATCCTCGCGGCCATCGCGCTGCCGACGTTCCTCAACCAGCGCGAGAAGGCGCAGGATTCGGGCGCGAAGAGCAACGCCCGCAACATGGTCACGCAGCTCGAGACGTGCTACGCCGACGCGCAGACGTACGTCGGGTGCGACACGACCGAGTCCGGCCTCTCGGTCGGCACGGCCGACGGTCAGGTCCAGGTCAGCGCCGCTGGCCAGAACACCTTCACGGTCCAGGCGCAGTCGGCCTCCGGCTGTGACTTCGTCATGACCAAGCCGGCCTCCGGTGCGATCACGCGCACCGCCACGGGCGCGGGCTGCTCGGGCTCCACCTGGTAGCCGACGAGCACCACAGCATTTCCGCTGGATCGGAGCGGGCCCTCGGGCCCGCTCCGTGTCGTTCTATCGGTCATTCGGCTGTCATACCGAACCCACACTCAACCTCCCTCACGGGACGCCGATTCCCGCAGTGATGTTCTGCCAGCTACCCCACGGATGGAGTAGGACGATGGGCCACCGGTTCAGGAGCGAGGAAGGGTCGTCGCTCATCGAGATCGTGATGAGCGCCATGGTCCTCGGCATCATCGCCGTCGGGGTCATGTCCGGCTTCGACGTGTCCGCGCGCAACAGCGGGGACGCCAAGCACAAGGCCGCAGCCGCGAACATCGCCGAGAACGAGCTGGAGCGCATGCGCAGCCTGCGCATCAGCGAGCTCACCGCCATGACCGGGACGCCCCAGACGGTGTCGCAGAACGGGGTCTCGTACACGCGCACCGCGAAGGCCGAGTGGGTCTCACAGCCGGCCACGGGGTCGATCTGCGAGGTCGCCGGCCCGCCGACGTATCTCAAGCTCTCGGTCTCCGTCAGCTGGCCGGGTCGGAGCACGAAGCCGGTCACGGTCAGCAGCCTGCTGGCCCCTGGCGCGCGCGGCACGCTGTCGACGCAGGGCGCGCTCGTGATCCGCATCACGGACATCAACGGCAACGGCGTGGCCGGGGTGCCCGTCACCGTCGGCGGCGGCGTGCCCTCAGGGTCGACGGACAGCAACGGCTGCGTGTCGTGGAGCCCGATCACGGCCGCGACCTACAACATGAGCTTCAGCAAGGCCGGCTACGTCACGACGGACGGTTCGTCGTCGGTCGCCGAGTCGATCAGCGTCGCGGGCCAGGAGGTCACGCAACGCTCGTACACGTACAGCCAGGGCGGAACCATCAGCGGCACGTTCTACTCCGTGCGCAGTGGGCAGCAGATCGCCTCGTCGCCGACCCGGGTCGCGATCGCGCACCCGAGTCGCGCGACCCAGTACTTCAACGTGACCGGCGGGTCCTTCAACGCGACGGTGCCGCCCGATGCCCAGCCGTACACCGTGTACGCGGGCAACTGCGCTGCAGCGCGGCCGCCGGTGGCGTATGAGACGAACGCGACGGTCGGCCCGGGAGCGAACGCGAACGTCAATGTCCGGATGCCGGCCATCGACGCCGTGACCCAGATCCAGAGCAACAACGTCAACGGCACCGTGAAGGTCACCGACGTGTGCGGCACGGTGTACACCCGGTCGACGACCGCCGCGAGCGGCGGCAAGCTCGCGGACCCGGGCTTCCCGTACAGCAGCAGCGGGATCAGCGTGTGCGGCCAGGTCAACTACAACGGCGAGAACTGGCTGAACTGGGCCGTCGTCCCGTCCAACGGCAACTACCGCAAGACCAACTCGGTCACGAACAGCAACTTCACGAGCGCGACCGGCACGACGTTCAACTTCGGGTGGACGTGGTTCATCATCACGGTCTTCCTCGACGCCGGCTGGAGCAAGGCGAGCTGCTGATGCGCCGGCGTCTGGCAGACGAGCGGGGCTTCACCCTCATCGAGCTGATCGTCGGCATGGCGTCGGGCACGGTCCTGATCGCCGCCGCGTTCCTGCTCGTGCAGGTCGCCGTCAAGACGCAGGTCGACGCCTCGTCGCGGGTCGAGGCGCTCCAGCTCGGCCGCGCGGCCGTCAACGACATCACGCGGTCGCTGCGCGCCCAGACCTGCCTCGGCGACGGGTCGCCGTCCTTCCTCGCGGGCAGCGACACGAGCGTGCAGCTCTACACCAGCGTCGCGAGCGCGCAGACCGACTACCAGCGCGTCCAGCGCCGGACCATCACGTTCGTCCCCGACGCCACGGGCGACAAGGGCAGGATCACGGAGACGACCCAGCTCGGCGTCGGGCGGCCGCCGGACATCACCAGCTGGAACGCCGCGGAGACCCGCGTGATCGCCAACGGCGTGAAGCTCATCAGCGGCACGCCGTTCTTCCGCTACTACACGTTCACGGGCTCGCCGGCCAGCGCGACCCTGCTGCTCACCACGCCGCTCTCGGCAGGTGACCTGTACCGCGTCGTGCGGGTGCAGGTCGCGTTCCAGACGAGCACCGACCGCGTGAGCCAGGACCTGCCGTCGCTGCGCTTTGAGAACGCCGCCACGGCCCGCACCGCCGACCCCGACGCCCAGGAGGGCACGCTGCCATGCGTCTGATCCGGTCCCTCCGCGCCCGCGCCGCCGACGAGGGCGGGTTCACGATGGCGCTCGTGATGATCTCCCTCATGGTGATCATCTCGGCGTCCGCCGCTGCGGTGGCCGCCACGCAGGGCGACGTGCGCGGCGGTGGTGACGACGTGCAGCGCAAACAGGCCTACGCCGCCGCCGAGTCCGGCGTGCAGGCCTACGCGTACTACCTGACGCTCAACTCCGACCTGTGGCAGCTCTGCACGAACGTGCCGCAGCTGCAGCTCAACCAGGCCGTCGCGCAGGGTGCGTCGCGGACGTGGACGACGCTGCCGAACTCCACGGCGCAGTACGCCATCGAGCTGCTGCCGGCCAACGGCGCCGGGAGCTGCGATTCGAACAGCCCGGACGCGACGTTCATCGATCAGACCTCGGGCAGCTTCCGGATCCGCGTCACGGGCCGGGCCAGCGCGAACTCGAAGGTCAAGCGCTCGGTCGTCGCGACCTTCCGCAAGCCCGGGTTCGCCGACTTCGTCTACTTCACCGACAGCGAGTCGGGCAACATCCAGTTCGCGCCGGCCGACGTGATCAACGGGCCGCTGCACAGCAACGACACGCTGCTGATCTGCGGCGCGGCGACGTTCGGCCGCTATCCGTCGGATCGGATCGAGACCGCCAAGCCCGGCGAGGGCAACGCGGGCAACGGCTGGACGAAGGCCGCCGGCGGCAGCTGCGGCCCGAATCCGAACTGGAACGAGCCCGGCGCGGCCACCATCAACCCGAACGTCGGCACGTTCCGCAAGAACGCGGACGTGCTGCAGATGCCGACCACGAACAGCGAGCTGTACAACCAGACGCTGTCGAACTACCGGTTCAAGCGCCGGGCCAACATCACCCTGAGCGGCACGAACATGACGGTCACCGGCATGCGGCAGGACGGCACGGTGCTGACGAACGCCTCGATGCCGTTCCCGTCCAACGGCCTGGTCTACGTGTCGAACGACACCGGCTGCACGGCGCACGCGCTCAACGGCAGCGGCTACCCGTCGAGCCCGTACGCCGCCGGCCGCAACAACTGCGGCGAGGCGTACGTGCAGGGCAGCTACAGCGGGAATCTCACGATCGCTGCGGCCAGCGACGTCGTCGTCCGCGAGGACATCACCAAGTCCGCTGACGGCATGCTCGGCCTCATCGCCAACGACTGGATCCGGATCTACCACCCGTGCGGCGCCGGCGACCTCGGCGAGGTCACGGTGCAGGCGGCGATCCTGGCGCTCACCGACCGCTTCATGGTCGACCGCTACGACTGCGGCGCGCAGCAGGGCAACCTCAACGTCTTCGGCGCGATCGCGCAGCAGGTCCGCGGGCCGGTCGGGACGAGCGGAGGCGGCGGCACGGGGTACATCAAGAACTACGTGTACGACAACCGCATGAAGTACCGCTCCCCGCCGAAGTTCCTCGCGCCGGAGAACAGCAACTGGAAGCTCTCCACCCAGCAGGAGCAGGTCCCCGCCCAGTAGGCGGCGTCCGCCCGCGGGTCTAGGTTCGCGGGCATGGCTCTCGCCATCGTCGCCGCCGCCGTGGGCGGGCTGCTCATCGGCTCGTTCCTCAACGTGCTCGTCTCGCGCGTGCCCAAGCGCGAGTCGCCGTTCGGCGGGCGGTCGCACTGCCCGGAGTGCGGGGCCACGATTCGGGCGCGGGACAACATCCCGCTGCTGTCCTGGCTGCTGCTGCGGGGGAAGTGCCGGGACTGCGGCGCGCCGATCTCGAAGCGCTACCCGCTCGTGGAGGCGGGGACGGCGGTGCTGTACGCGGTCACGGTCGCCGTCCACTACGACGACACGACGCTGCTCGTGCTCGGCCTGGCGCTCGTCACGTTCCTCATCCCGATCGCCGCCATCGACCTCGAGCTGCAGCTCATCCCGAACCGGCTGACGCTGCCGGCCGCGATCGTGGCGGTGGTCCTCGGTCTCGCTCTGGATCTCGACGGCGAGGTCGAGCGCCTGATCGCGGGTGCGGGGGCCGCGCTGTTCCTCGGGCTGCCCGCGCTCATCAACCCGAAGGGCATGGGGATGGGCGACGCGAAGCTCGCCGGCGTCATGGGGCTGTATCTCGGGGCGCCCGTGGCGCCTGCGCTGCTCATCGGGCTGGCGACGGGCGTGCTGGTCGGCGTCGGGGTCGTGATGAACGTCGGGATGAGCGCGGGGCGCCGCACGCGCATCCCGTTCGGCCCGTTCCTGGCCTTCGGCGGGGTGGTCGCCATGCTCGTGGGCCAGGACATCATCGACTGGTATCTCGACACGTTCTGACCCGGCCGGAGGAGGCCGTCGCGCGGCCTCCTAACACACCAGATTCCGGCTGTGGGTGTGGACGGACGGATGGCCGAGCGGCCTTCCGCTGAAGAACCGGACCACTGCGGACGATCAACTCGGACAGCGGCACCCCTGCCGCTCCCTCCGATGCACATGAGATCTCGCGGCTCCACCCGTTCCATCGTCGGCCTTGACGTCGACCCCGGCTCCGTGTCCGCGGCCGAGGTCGAGGTCAACGGCAGCCTCACCGTCCGCCGCGCCGCCGTCGCGGCGCTGCAGCCCGGCGTCGTCCGCGACGGCGAGGTCGCCGACGCGGAGTCGCTCACCGCGGTCCTGCGCGAGCTCTGGAAGGAGAACAAGGGACTCGGCAAGCGCGTGCGTGTCGGCGTGGCCAATCAGCGCATCGTCATGCGCTGGGTCGAGCTGCCGCCGATCGACGACCAGAAGCAACTCGACACGGCCGTGCGCTTCGCCGCGCAGGACGCCGTGCCGATGCCGCTCGACACCGCGGTGCTCGACTGGCAGAGCGCCGGCATCGTCGAGCGCCCGGGCGGGCCGCGCCTGCGCGTCATGATCGTCGCCGCCCGTCGCGACATGGTCGAGCGGGTGCTCGACGCCGTCCGCGCCGCCGGCCTGCGCGTCGAGGGCATCGACCTCTCGGCCTTCGGGATGATGCGCGCGATCCCCGCGCCCGACGTCGCCCCGACGCTCTACCTCAGCGTCGGCGGCATGACGAACCTCGCCGTCGCCGAGAACGGCACCTGTCTCTTCACCCGCGTGTCCGGCAGCGGCCTGCAGGGCATCGCCGTCGATCTCGCCGAGCGCCGCGGGCTCACGCTCGAGCACTCGCGCGCCTGGCTGACGCACGTCGGGCTCACCCAGCCGATCGAGGAGATCGAAGGCGACCCGGCCATCATCGCCGAGGCACGCGTCGCGCTCGAGAGCGGCGTGCAGCGCATCAGCGGCGAGGTGCGCACCTCACTGGACTTCCACCAGGCGCAGAGCGAGCAGGCGACGACCGCGCCGGTCGAGCGCGCGCTGCTGACCGGCCCCGCGACGACGGTGCCGGGGTTCGCCGATGCCATCTCCGCGGCGCTCGGCATGCCCGTCGAATCGCGGTCGGTCGGTGTCGAGGGCGACAGCGTCGACCTGCCCGGCGGCGCGTTCACCGTGGCCGCAGGCCTTGCGGTCGAGGAGGCGCCGGCAGCATGAAGGCCGTCAATCTCATCCCGATGGATGCCCGCCGCGGCGCCGGTGCGCCCGATCGGTCGGGCGGCGCCGTCTACGGCGTGCTCGGCGTGCTCGGCGTGCTCGCGGTGATCGCCGTCCTGTACGGCCTCACCGCTCGCAGCCTGAACACCCAGGAGGAGCAGCTCGCGCAGCTCACGGCGGACAGCACCACCGGGGTCGCGGCGGCCGCCGCCCTCGAGCCGTACGTCCGCTTCGGCCAGATCGCCGACGAGCGCGAGCAGACGGTGGCCACGATCGCCGACCAGCGCTTTGACTGGGGCCTCGCCATGCGCGAGATCGCCCGCGTCCTCCCGGGGAACGTCGATCTCGTCTCCCTCGACGGGACGCGCCAGGGCGCGACCGCAGCCGCAGGGTCGGACACAGCGGCAGTCGGGGCGCCCCAGATCACCATGACCGGCTGCGCGACCTCGCAGGCGTCGGTCGCACTGCTCATGGCGCGCCTGCGTGCCATCCAGGGCGTCGACCGCGTGCGCCTCGAATCCTCCTCGAAGGGCGGGGAAGCGGGCGCGGGCGCGAGCTCCGCCGGAGACTGCCGCGCGGGTGACGAGGAGAAGCCGCAGTTCACCATGGCCGTCATCTTCCGGGCCGCCGAGCCTGCCGCGAGCGCCCAGGCCGGCGGCACGGCCGAGCCGGCCGCGCAGTCCGGGGCCGCCGCCACCGCGCCGCAGGAGGGCTCGTCGTGACGCGCCAGGACCGCACCGTGATCATGGTCGTCATCTGCGTCGTCCTCGCCGCAGCGGGCTGGTTCCTGCTCATCAAGCCCAAGCGCGCAGACGTCGCCGACGTCAAAACACAGGTCGAGCAGGCGCAGGTCGCCGCCGACGACGCCGCCGCGAAGGCCGCGGCCGCGCAGGGCGCGCGCGCCGAGTACTCCAAGGACTACGCCAGCGTCGTGCGGCTCGGCAAGGCCGTCCCGGTGCAGGACGACGTCGCCTCGCTGGTCTACCAGCTGGAGAGCACCGCTGAGGACACCGGTGTCGACTTCCGGGCCGTCACGGTCACCGAGGGTGCGGCCGCCGCGCCGTCGTCCGAATCGTCCGAGGGATCCACGGAATCGGCGGGCACGCTCCCGGGCGAGGTCACGCAGATCCCCGTGACGCTGACCTTCGACGGCGGGTACTTCGCGATGACGCGGTTCCTGCGGCAGATCGACCGGTACACGCTGATCCGCAAGGACGGCGACGAGATCGACGTCCGCGGCCGCCTGCTCGCCGTGAACACCGTCAAGCTCACGCCGGGCAGCAAGGGCTTCCCCGACGTCCAGGCCGAGGTCGGCGTGACGGCGTACCGCGCGCCGCTGCCGTCGGTCAAGGACGATCCCGCGGCCGCGTCGAACGGCGCGCAGCCCGCGACCGCCACCGGCGCCGCGGCGGACCCCGCCGCGTCGGGCGCCACGCCCGCGACGTCTTCGTCTTCCTCGTCGTCACCGGCGACGCCCTCTTCGACCCCCGCTGGAGGTGCTGCCCAGTGACCTGGCTGCGCGGACTCGGGCAGGACCTCATCGACAAGCGGCTGTGGCCGATCGCCCTCGTGCTCGGCATCGCGATCATCGCGGCGCCGACCGTGCTCGCGCGCGGTGGCAGCGGCGGCGACGAGGTGGCCGTCACGCCGCCCGCGACCCAGTCCCAGGGTCTGCGCGCGGCCGTGGTCCAGACCGCCGAGCCCGGCGACGGGCCGGCAACCGGCGGCATGCGCAACCCGTTCTTCGACGCACCCAGCGAGGAGGCCCCCGGCGCCCAGACGCAGGCCGCCGGCACGGCGACGGACTCCGGGCAGTCTGGGAGCTCCGCGGACATGAAGTCCGAGACCACCAGCGGGACGTCCACGTCCGGCTCCGGGGACTCCGGGAGCAGCGACGGCTCGTCGGACTCGGGCAGCGGCGAGGACACCAGCGGTGACTCGGGCTCCTCGGACGACGACGACAGCGGCAGCGCGACGAAGGGCAGCGGCGAGGTCGGCTACGACCTCACCGTGAAGTTCGGCACCGCCGGCGGCGCGGTCAAGACCTACAAGAACGTCCCGCGCCTGTCGCCCCTGCCCGACGCCGAGAACCCCATGTTCGTCTACATGGGTGTCCTGGACGACGGCAAGACCGCGGTCTTCCTCATGGGTGACGGCATCGGCGCCGCCGTGGGCGACGGCACGTGCCGTCCCTCACCGGACGTGTGCGAGACGCTCGAGCTCGACAAGGGCGACACCATGTTCCTGGACGGCGCCGCGCCGGCCGAGGGCGGGGCGCCCGTCCAGTACCAGCTCGACGTGACGTCGATCGTCAAGCGCGGCGGCAGCAAGAAGGCGAGTTCGGCGTCGAAGAAGAAGGCGAAGAAGGCCGCGAAGGCTGGGCGCAAGGCGGTGCGCGAGGCACGCCGGGACGGCGCGGCCGACACGCTCGACCGCTACCGCTTCGACGCGGCTGACGGCGTCATCCGCCGCCTGTCGGCCAAGCAGCGCGGCCGCGCGAAGGCGAAGGCCAGCTCCCGCGGCGCGCTGAAGCTCAGCCGCACCGGCCGCGTGGTGGCCAGCGCAGCGCTCCTGGGGTGAATCCGTCCTAGACTGCGCTGGGCAATGAGCCTGCGCATGACCACTGCCGGCGAGTCCCACGGACCCGGCCTCACCTGCATCCTCGAAGGCCTCCCGGCCGGCCTGCAGCTCGATCGCGAGGCGCTGGATCGCGATCTCGCGCGCCGCCAGCTCGGCCACGGTCGCGGCGGGCGCATGAAGATCGAGACCGATCGCGCGGACGTCACGGCGGGCGTGCGGCACGGGCGCACGCTCGGCGGGCCGATCGCCATGCAGGTGCCCAATCGCGACTACGCGAACTGGGAAGAGCGGATGAACCCGTGGCCGGTCGACGCCGACGTCCCCGAGGTCCACCTCCCGCGTCCCGGCCACGCCGACCTCGTCGGCACGCAGAAGTACAACGCGTCGGACGTCCGGGACATCCTCGAGCGGGCCAGCGCCCGCGAGACCGCCGCGCGCGTGGCCGGCGGCGCCGTCGCCCGGCAGTTCCTGCGCGAGCTCGGCGTCGAGATCCGGTCGCACGTGGTCTCGATCGGCGACGTCTTCGTTCCGGCGCGGACGGCGCAGCTGACGGTCGACGACTTCGACGGGGTCGACGACGACCCGGTCCGCTGCCTGGACAGGGACACGAGCCGCGCGATGGTGCAGTTCATCAACCAGCAGCGCAAGGCCAACGAGTCGATCGGCGGCACGTTCGAGGTGCTCGCGTTCGGCCTCGTGCCGGGCTTGGGCTCGCACGTCGCGTGGGAGGAGCGCATCGACGGCCAGCTGGCCGGCGCGCTCGTCTCGATCCACGCGATCAAGGGCGTGGAGTTCGGCGACGGGTTCGCACTGGGCGCGACGCCCGGCTCGGGCGCGCACGACGAGATCTTCTGGGACGGGTCGTTCGTCCGAGAGACGAATCACGCGGGCGGCATCGAGGGCGGCATGACGACCGGCGATCCGCTCATCGCGCGGGCCGCGATGAAGCCGCTGCCGACGCTGACGAAGCCGTTGCGCTCGGTCGACATCGACACGCACGAGCCCGCGGAGGCGCTGCGTGAGCGCACCGACTCCTGCACCGTGCCGGCGGCGGGCGTCGTCGGCGAGGCGATGGTCGCGCTCGTGCTCGCCAGCGCGTACCGCACCAAGTTCGGCGGGGATCACATCGACGACGTCCGTGACGCCGTCGATCGGTACCGCGAGCGCATCGGGTGGCACGCGCACTCGTCTTCGTAGGGTTCATGGGCGCGGGCAAGTCGTCCGCCGCCCGTGATGCCGCCGCCCGTCTGGGCACCGAGCCGCTCGACGCCGACGAGGCGATCGAGCGCGACGCGGGCATGTCGATCGCCGCGCTGTTCGAGCGCGACGGCGAGGCCGCGTTCCGCGAGCGCGAGGAACGCGTCGTGCTCGAGCTGCTCGACGCCGCCGCCGAAGGACAGCCGGTGGCGCTCGGCGGGGGCGCGCTGGGATCCGCGCGGGTCCGCGACGCGTTGCGGTCCCACACCGTGGCGCTCCTCGAGGTCTCCGAGGAGACCGCGTGGCGCCGGGCGCAGGGTGGCAACCGCCCGCTGGCGCAGGACCGCGATCGCTTCGCCGCGCTGTGGGCCGAGCGCCAGGACGCCTACGAGGACGCGGCCGACGCGTTCCTCGTCGAGGGGGGCCGTGGTGCCGTGGTGCGGGCGCTGCCCGCGCTGCAGCAGCTCGCGACGGCCGGCGACGGCGTGCGGATGGCGTGGGCGACGAGCACGGGCGGCGACTACCCCGTGTGGTTCGGCGCCTGGCCCGACGCGCAGGGCGACGACGTCCTCATCACCGACGACCAGGTCGCGGCCGCCGTGCTCGGCGAGCGGCTGGTCGAGGTGCCGCGCCTGACGTTCGCCGCGGGTGAGGAGCAGAAGACCCTGGCGACCGCCGAGGCGCTGTGGCGGGCGCTGGCCTCCCGCGGCGCGACGCGGCGCACCCGCGTCGTCGCGGTCGGCGGCGGTGTGGTCGGCGACATCGCCGGCTTCGTCGCGGCGTCCTACCAGCGGGGGATCGGCGTCGTCCACGTCCCGACGACGATCGTCGCCCAGGTCGACTCGGCGTACGGCGGCAAGACGGGCGTCGACCTGCCTGAGGGCAAGAACTACGTCGGCGCGTTTCACCAGCCCCAGGCCGTGCACGTGCTGCACGACGTGCTCGCGACGCTGCCGGAGGCCGAGCGTGCGGCCGGATACGCCGAGGTGGTCAAGACGGCGCTCATCGCCGGCGGCCCGCTCTGGGAGCGCGTGCGCTCCGGCGTGCCCGTCGACGAGCAGACGGTGCTGGCGTGCGCGCGGACGAAGCTGCGGGTGGTCGCCGCCGACGAGCGCGACGGCGGGCTGCGGCAGATCCTGAACCTCGGGCATACCGTGGGGCACGCGATCGAAACGGTCACGGGCTACGCGCGCTATCGCCATGGCGAGGCCGTCGCCCTCGGCCTGCTGGCCGCGCTGCGCCTGTCCGGGCTCGACGACCTGCGCGAGGAGGTCGGCGGACTCCTGGCCGAGGCGGGACTGCCGACCCGCATGGACGCGGAGATCGACGCGGCCCGCGTGGCGGCTGCGACGCGCAGCGACAAGAAGCGCGTGGGGGAGGACACCCCGTTCGTCCTCGTCAGGGCGCCCGGTGACGTCGTGTTCGGCCAGCACGTGGCAGCGCCTGATCTGCTGGGCGCCGTGCAAGAGTTGTCCGCGTGAGCGCGCACAACCGCATCGCCGTCCTGCACGGCGTGAACCTCGACCAGCTCGGCCGGCGGCCCGCCGCGATCTACGGCGGCATCACGTACGACCAGCTCGAGCAGCACATCGAGAAATGGGCGAAGGAGCTGGGGCTGCAGATCCGGTTCATGCAGACGAACTCCGAATCGGAGTTCATCAACAACCTCCACAACCTCGACGGTCTCGCGGACGGGATCCTCATCAACCCGGGCGCGTGGACGCACTACGCGTGGTCGATCCGCGACGCGCTCGAGATCGCGGCGCTGCCCGCCGTCGAGGTGCACCTGTCCGACCCCGAGACGCGCGAGGAGTGGCGGCACGTCTCCGTCGTGCGCGAGCTGTGCTTCGCGACGGTCAAGGGCCAGGGGCCTGACGGGTACCGCGACGCGCTGGCGCTCATGAAGGAGCACCTCGCCGGATGAGTGGCACCCGAGCCGATCGCCTGGAGGCCGCGCTGGCCGAGCACGAGGTCGACGCGCTGCTCGTCACCAACCTCGTCAACGTGCGCTGGCTGTGCGGGTTCACCGGCAGCAACGCCGCCGCGATCGTCGGACCCGGGCGCCGCGCGTTCATCACGGACTTCCGCTACCTCACGCAGGCCGCCGACCAGGTCGGCGACGCGTGGGAGCACCGCATCGCCCCCGACCTGCTCGCGCGGGCCGCCGAGGAGCTGCGCGACGCCGCCCCGCTGCGCCTCGGCTTCGACGACACGCACCTGACGGTCAAGCAGCACGCGCGGCTGCACGAGCAGCTCGCCGACGGGGTCGAGCTCGTCGCGGCGGGCGGCGTCGTCGAGGGGCTCCGTGCCGTCAAGGAGCCCGACGAGATCGAGCGCATCCGGGCCGCTGCGAAGGTCGCCGACGCCGCGTTCACCGAGGTCATCCTCGAAGGCGGCATCGTCGGCCGCACCGAGCGCGACATCGCGCTGGAGCTCGAGATCGCCATGCGCCGCCGGGGCGCGTCGGGCGTCTCCTTCTCACCGATCGTCGCGGCGGCTGCGCACGGCGCGCTGCCGCACGCCGAACCGCGCGACGTGCCGATCCCGGCGAACACCCTCGTCGTCGTCGACTGGGGGGCGCAGATGGACGGCTACGCCTCGGACTGCACGCGGACCGTCGCGACCGGGGACCTGGATCCGCGTGACCGTGACATCTACGACCTGGTCCTGCGCGCGCAGGAGGCCGCGCTCGCGGCCGTCCGGCCCGGCCCGACGGGCCGCGAGGTCGACGCGGTCGCCCGCACGATCATCGACGAGGCCGGCCACGCCGAGCACTTCGGCCACGGCCTCGGACATGGCGTCGGCATGGAGGTCCACGAGGGCCCGCGGCTGTCGAAGCTCGGGGAGACCGCGCTCGTGCCCGGCCATGTCGTGACCGTCGAACCGGGCGTCTACCTGCCCGGGCGGGTGGGTGTGCGCATCGAGGATCTCGTCGCCGTCACCGAGGACGGCGCGGACGTGCTCAACGGCCTGCCGAAGGCGCTGACGGTCGTCCCGTGAGCTCCAGGTCGCCGTCCGGGAGGCGGCGACGGACGGCGTCTGCGAGGCGATGCGCCCGTCGGGGCGAGTAGATGCGCAAGCCGAGCAGCAGCGCGCAGGGCAGCGCCCAGGCGAGGTACAGCGCCGAGTAGACGTCCGGCGCGACGTGCTGCGGCGCAAAGACGAGCGTCAGCCAGCAGAGCCCGGTCACGGCGGCGGCGAGGACGGGGACCGCGGCACCGCGGGCGCATTCCCACGCCACCAGCGCGAGAACGAACGGCAGCTCGTAGTACGGGTTGTTCCACGGGTCGAGCAGGCAGCGCATCAGGAGGATCAGCGCGAGGAGCGCGAGCGCGTCGGTCCGGTCGCGCCCGCGACGGGCCCACGCCGCCGCCAGGAGCATCCCGGTGAGGAGGATCAGCGGGTGTGTGATGGGGGAGAGCCACCCTGGCGCGTCGCGATACCCGGCGACGCCGTTGGCGGGCGCCGTCCCGTCGCCGAGGAACCACCAGACCTGCCACGGATGGAAGACCGCGCCGGTCTCTGCGCCGACCCGTGCGCCGACACCGCCGAAGAGGAGGACCGGGACCACGAAGAGCCCGCCGGCGACGCCGGCGGCCAGCAGCGCGCGGACCTGGCCGCGGGGCAGGGCGAGGAGCACGGGCCCGACCGCTAGGAGGGCCCACGGCTTCGCCGCCACCGCGACGCCGAGCACGATCCCGGCCGGAATGGCGCGCTCGCCGAGCGCGAGCAGCACCGCGCCGACGCAGAGGGTGCCGACGAGGAGCTCCTCGGCGTGCCCGTACTCGAGCGCCTCGAGCGCGAGCGGGTTGGCGGCGACGACCGCGAGCGCCACCCACGCGCCGCGGCCGGGGATCCGGAGCGCGAGCACGACGGCGAGGCCCGCCAGTGCGATGAGGCCGGGAATGGCCACGGCTCGGTAGACCGCGAGCTCACCGCCGCCGAGCGCGTCGGCGCCGAGTGCGAAGGGCGCGCGCAGGAGCAGCGAGCCGGCGTACGCGGGCAGCCCCTCGAAGAAGGTGGCGAGATCCCCGCCGGTGAGTGCGGTGAACGCCGGCCGCGCCTCGCTGTCGTAGTCGTTGAAGGCGAAGTCCTGCAGGCCGAGGACGGCGAGCAGCGCCGTCAGCAGGGCGGCGGCGCCGACGAACGCGGGGAGCCGGTGATCGCGCATCACCAGGAAGGTCGGTCACGCAGCGCGCCGCTTGAGCGCCAGCGGGCGGGGTAGGCTCGGGAGCGTGGCCGGCGACGACCTGTTCTGCCTCGCCGCCGCGGAGGGTTTCTCAGCGGGCGAGCCCTACGCCATCGGGCTCTTCTTCGGCGGCATTGCGCTGCTCGCGGCCATCGTGGCGATCCCGCGCCAGCGCGAGCGGGCGTTCACCGCCGCGATCGTCTACCTGGCGTTCGGCGCGGTGCTCGCCGCCGGCCTGCATGTGCTCGGGGTGGACCTGCTCGACCCGCTGAAGGACGCGGACATCATCGAGCACCTCACCGAGATCGCGGTGATCATCGCGTTGTTCAGCGCCGGCCTGAAGCTCGACCGTCCGCTGCGCTGGCGCGGCTGGCGGTCGCCGGCGATCCTGCTCGGTGTGGTCATGCCGATCACCATCGGCCTGGTGGTGCTGCTCGGCATGGGCCTGCTCGGCCTGTCGCTCGGGGCCGCGATGGTGCTCGGCGGGGCGCTCGCGCCGACCGACCCCGTGCTCGCCGACGACGTGCAGGTCGGGCCGCCGGGGGAGGGCGAGGAGCCCGAGCCGAAGTTCGCCCTGACGGCGGAGGCGGGGTTCAACGACGGCCTGGCGTTCCCGTTCGTCCTGCTCGGGATCTTCATCGCGGGCGAGGGTGGGAGCGGCTGGCTTGCGGAGTGGATCCTGGCGGACGTGCTCTACGCCACGGTCGTGGGCCTCGCGCTCGGTGGGGTCGTCGGGCGCGGCCTGGCGATCGGCGTGTCCCGCCTGCACGCGCGTGGCATCCTCGTCCCGCAGCTCGACGGCTGGCTGGCGATGGCGAGCGTCCTCGTGCTCTACGGGCTGACGGAGATCGCCGGGGCGTACGGGTTCCTGGCTGCGTTCGCGGGCGGTCTCGCGTTTCGCCGCTACGAGCGCCACCACGATTTCCACGCGCGGGTCCACGACGGGGCGCGCACGGTCGAGCAGTTCGCCGAGCTGGCCATCGTGCTGCTCCTCGGCAGCACCGTGACCCTCGCGGGTCTGCAGGCCCCGGGGGTCGGCGGGTGGCTGCTCGCCGCGATCCTGCTGCTCGCGATTCGGCCCCTCCTCACGATCGTCGCGCTCACGCCGTTGCGGCTTCCCCTCGCCGAGCGCGCGTTCATCGGCTGGTTCGGGATCCGCGGGATCGGCTCGTTCTACTACGTCGCCGTCGGGATCGGCAGCGGGGCGCTGGCAGCGGGGGAGGCGGAGCTCGTGTACTGGACCGTCGTCGCGTGCACCGGCGCGTCGATCATCCTGCACGGCGTGACGTCCACACCGGTCGTCCAGCGGCTCGGGCTCTGACGGGGCCCGTACCCCGGGTCCGTGGTTTCCCCGGGAGACACCCTCAGAACTCCCCGCGCGCTGTCGTAGTGCGAGCGGATGACGCGGTGACGGATGTCGGATCCAATGGGCCGATGCTTCGGATCCGGATCTCCATCCCCGCCGCCTGCGCGCTGCTCATCGCGGCCGTCGGCGCCGCGCCCGCCGACGCGGCGAAAGACCTCTCCCGGTACCGCACGTCCGGGGCCGCCACGCCCGCGGTCGCCGCCCCGGCGGCGACGTCCGCGAGGCTCTACGCCGGGACCACGTCCTACGGGCTGCGCCCGTTGGTCCTCGAGGTGCGCGGCGGCCGGGTCAGCCGGATGGTCGCGCAGTACGGCGGCGAGTGCTTCTCCTACGCCCACGACGCGCGGGGCGGCGAGATCCGCGGCGCGACCGTGAGCCGCGCTGGCCGGGTCCGCGCCACGGTCCGCACGACGGTGACGAACGCGTCGTCGATCTTCACGAACGCCTCGTCGGCCGCGGTGCGGGTCGACGAGCGGCTCACCGCGACGGTCGGGCGGCGCTTCATCAGCGGGTCGATCCAGGCGACCGTGACGTTCCAGGACGGCTCGACATGCAAGAGCCGGTCGGAGTCGTTTCGCATCGAGCACGACAGCCGCCGGGTCTACGGGGGCGTGACGAGCCAGGAGTACCCGGTCGTCTTCGAACTCGAGGACGACGGCAGCGAGGTGCGCCACATGCACTTCGGCTGGGCCGCGGAGTGCGCGACGGGCGGATGGACCGTCCTGTCGGACTACCTGGTCGACTTCCCGCTCTCAGGCGGCGCATTCGGCGATGTCTTCACGCAGGAGTACCCCGGCCAGACGCTGACCTGGCGGTACGGGTACGACATCAAGGGCCGGGTGAGCCGCACCGGCGGCAGCGGCCGCTTCCAGGTCGACGTGGCCGGCGTCGACGCGGCCGGGGCCGTCCAGGAGGGCTGCAACACGAAGGTCGTGACCTGGTCCGTGCGCACCTGAGGTCCCAGCAAGTAGCCTGCCTGGCGGAATGATCAGCACGAACCAGCTCAAGAACGGCAACCACATCGAGGTCGACGGGATCATCTACAAGGTGGTGGAGTTCCAGCACGTCAAGCCCGGCAAGGGCCCGGCGTTCGTGCGCACGAAGCTGCGCCGCTCCACCGACGGGAACGTGATCGACAAGACCTTCCGCGCCGGCGAGAAGTTCCGCTCCGTGCGGACCGAGGCCCGCAAGATGCAGTTCCTCTACGCCGACGGCGAGGACGCGCACTTCATGGACACGGACTCGTTCGAGCAGATGGCGATTCCGGAGTCCGTCCTGAAGGACGCGCTGCGGTGGACGAAGGCCAGCGACGAGGTCGACGTGCTGTTCATCGACGGCCAGCCGTCCGATCTCCAGCTCCCCGCGTCGGTGGAGCTCGAGGTCACGCAGACCGAGCCCGGTCTGCGCGGCGACACGGCGTCGGGCGGTGGCAACAAGCCGGCGACGCTGGAGACGGGCGCCACGATCCAGGTGCCGCTGTTCGTCAACATCGGCGACCGTGTGAAGGTCCAGACCTCCTCCGGCGATTACATGTCGCGCGCGTAGTGTCCCGGCGTACCGACCAGCGTCGCGCAGCCGTCTTCGCCCTCTACCAGGCCCAGCTCACGAACCGTCAGCTCGACGATGTCTTCGAGCGCGACGCATCGCTGTTCACCCGTGCGCTAGCGCACGCCACGCAGGACTACGCCGACGACCTCGACGCGGTGATCTCCCGGCACGCCCAGGGCTGGACGATCGACCGCATCGCGCCGCTCGAGCGCGCGATCCTGCGCGTCGCGCTGCTGGAGATGCTGCACCCGGACGCGGCGCCTGCGGAGACGGCGATCCCGCCGGAGGGCGCGATCGACGAGGCCGTCGAGACCGCGAAGACGTTCTCCGGCGCCGACGCGCCGGGCTTCGTCAACGGCATCCTGTCGGCGGCGCTGCGCGAGATCCGCGAGACTGCCCCGCACGATGCCTGACCCGAACGCCGACCCCGGAGCCGCGCTCGACCCGCTCGTCGAGCACCTGGAGCGCGCCGCCGAGCAACTGCGCTCCGGCGACCTGAGCGCGGACGCCGCCGCGACGGTCGTCGAGGACTGCGCGGCCGTGGCCTCCCAGGCCTCAGCGGAGCTTGAGCGCCGCGCGCGGGCGGCAGCCAGCGAGCCGCTTCCCGGGCAGGACTCACTGCTGTAGTGCCCGCGGGCTACCCCGACGATCTGCGCGAGCTCGTCGAAGCCGAGCTGCGCACCCTCCAGCTGGGGGAGAACGGCGGGCAGGACGCCGCCGGCCTGCTGGAGGCGATGCGGTACTCGTTGCTCGCGGGCGGCAAGCGGGTGCGGCCGGTCCTGGCGCTCGCCACCGCGCGGGCACTCGGCCGGGACACGCGCGACGTGCTCCCGTTCGCGCTCGCCGTCGAGCTCATCCACACGTACTCGCTCATCCACGACGACCTGCCGGCCATGGATGACGACGACCTGCGCCGCGGGCGGCCGACATGCCACGTCGCGTTCGGGGAGGACGTGGCGATTCTGGCGGGCGACGCGCTGTACGCCGAGGCGTTCCGCCTGGTGCTGACCCAGCAGGCCGGCGACCCGGCTGCGGTCCTGCGCGCCGTGGCCGAACTCGCGGCCGCGACCGGCGTCAGCGGGATGGTCGGGGGCCAGTACCTCGACGTCGCGACGCAGGCGCCCGAGGGGCCGGACGGCCTGCGTCGCCTGCACGCGCTGAAGACCGGGCGACTCATCGTCGCGTCCGTCGAGTGCGTACTCCTCATCAGTGGTATGACGGAACCTGCGACAATCCCCTTTCGCGATTTTGCGGCCGAGCTGGGCGTCCTGTTCCAGATCGTCGACGACATTCTCGACGTGACCGGAACGGACGACGCGCTGGGGAAGCCGCAGGGCAGCGACGAGCGACACGGCAAACGGACATACGTCAGCGAGTTCGGGCTGGAACGGGCCCGGGAGCTGGCGGTGGCGTCTCATACCCAGGCCCGCGCGCATCTCGCGGCCGCGGCGCCGGACGGGGCCCCGGAGCTCGAGCAGATCACCGACTTCATCTTCACCCGGACCTCATGACCACACCCCCCGAGCGCCTCCTCGACCGCATCGACCGGCCACAGGACCTCCATGGCCTGACCGAGGCGGAGCTCGAGCAGGTCGCCCAGGAGGTCCGCGAGCACATCATCGACACGGTCGGGGAGATCGGCGGCCACTTCGGCGCCAACCTCGGCACCTGTGAGCTGGCCGTCGCGCTGCACTCCCTCATGGACTCGCCGCGGGACAAGATCCTCTGGGACGTCGGCCATCAGGCCTACCCCCACAAGATCCTCACGGGCCGCCGCGACCAGCTGCCGACCATCCGCCAGTACGAGGGCCTCGCCCCGTTCTGCTCGATCCCCGAGAGCGAGCACGACATCATGGGCGCCGGCCACGCGTCGACGTCGATCGGGTACGGCGTGGGTCTCGCCGAGGCGATGAAGCTGAACGGCGACCATCCGGCCGGCAAGGTCGTCGCCGTGATCGGCGACGGGTCCATGACCGGCGGCGTCGCGTTCGAGTCGATCCACCAGGCCGGTGGCCTGCAGACCCCGATGGTCGTCGTGCTCAACGACAACGGGATGTCCATCTCGCCGAACGTCGGTGCGCTCTCGGGCTACTTCAACCGCATCCGCCTGAACCCGAAGCTCTGGCACGCCCGCGAGGACGTCGAGCACGCGCTCACCGAACTGCCGGCCGGCATCGGCTCGCGGATCGGGCGGCTCGGCCCGCAGCTGAAGGAGTCGCTCAAGGCGTTCTGGGCGCCGGGTCTGCTGTGGGAGGACCTCGGCTGGGCCTACGTCGGTGTCATCGACGGGCACGACGTGCGCGCGCTGCGGATCGCGCTGCGCAAGGCGCTGGACGCGCAGCGCCCGGTCGTGGTGCACATCGCGACCGTGAAGGGCAAGGGCTTCGCGCCCGCCGAGGACGGTGGCTTGGAGGGCATGGAGCAGTGGCACGCCGCCAAGCCGAAGTCGATCACGAACCGCGCCCCCACGATCGTCAGCAAGGCCAAGCCGAAGGCGCCGGGCCCGGCCGCGCCGCCGCAGTACACGAAGGTGTTCGGCGAGCAGCTCGTCCGCGAGGCGAAGCGCGACCCGCGCGTCATCGGGATCACCGCCGCGATGAACTCCGGCACCGGCCTGAACATCCTGCAGAAGGAACTGCCTGACCGGTATTTCGATGTCGGCATCGCCGAGCAGAACGCCATCCTGTTCGCCGCCGGCCTGGCGCTCGAGGGCATCAAGCCCGTCGCCGCGATCTACTCGACCTTCCTGCAGCGCGCGTTCGACCAGATCGTCCACGACGTGTGTCTCCAGAAGCTGAACGTCGTCTTCGCCATGGACCGCGCCGGCCTCGTCGGCGACGACGGCCCGACGCATCACGGCGCCTTCGACATCTCCTACCTGCGGTGCCTGCCCAACATGGTGCTCGCAGCGCCTCGGGATGAGGCGCTGCTCGTCGACCTGCTCCACACGTCGCTCGTCTACGACGACGGACCGTTCGGGCTGCGCTACCCGCGCGGCGAGGCCGTCGGCGTCCCGCTGCCCGCCACGCCCCGCGAGATCCCGATCGGCACCGGCGAGGTGCTGCGCGAGGGCAACCGCGTCGCGCTCCTCGGCTACGGCTCGGGCGTCGCGAAGAGCCTGGAGGCGGCGGACATCCTGGCGGAGCGCGGGATGGAGGTCACGGTCGCTGACGCGCGCTTTGCCAAGCCCATCGACGTCGGGCTCGTCGCGCAGCTCGCGGCCGAGCACGAGCTGCTCGTCACGGTCGAGGAGAACGTCCTGGCCGGTGGCTTCGGCTCGGCGGTGTGGGAGGCGCTCAACGATGCGGGCGTCTCCGGCGCGACCGCGCGGATCCTGCGCGTCGGGCTGCCCGACCGCTACGTCACGCACGGCAAGCCGGCGCTCCTGCACGCCGAGGTCGGCTTCACGGGCGAACGGATCGCCGAGCGCATCGCCGCCGCCGTGGGCGACACGTCGAGCTTCGAGCCGGTCACCGCCGAGTAGGCCCGCGCCCGTCAGGGCGCGTGCTTGACCCGCACCACCCACGCCTCGTGCAGCCGTACGTCGCGTACGAGATGAACGGCCGGCCGGTCGCGCGCCCGGGCTCACGCGGCGCGAACGGCCCCGGGCTCGGCTGCGGGCATCTCGACGGGCCCGACGTGCGCGTCGAGCCAATCGGTGAGCGGGACGAGCCGATCCCACGTCGCGGCGAGGTGCGAGAGCGCCGCGTCCGCGCTGATGGCCCTGCGGTCGGCGCGACCCCGTCGCCTCCTGACCTTCGGCCCCAGCGTCGCGCCGGCGAACAGGGCGGTGTGGCGCAGCAACTCGGCGCGGGCGTGACCGGCGGGGAAGCCGCGCGGCGCCCGGCGCAGTGTGGCGCCGTGGACGGCCAGCTGCTCGTCGCGCAGGGTGCCGGCGATCTCCTCGAGCTCGGCACCCGACGTCGCGTCGTCCACCGCGGCGCGGTAGCGCGTGAGCTGATCGCGCGTGAAGGGCCGCCGGTACCCGGCGAGTGCGGTGAGGCCGTCCGGGGAGAGGTCCGCGATGAGCGCAGCGGCCGTCTCCGGTCGCGTGATCTCCCCGGCGATGGTGGGCCAGTACGGGCGCTCCTGGTTTGCCGCGAAGCGCAGGTCGCGCAGTTGCCGGAAGACGCGGGGCCGGCCGCCGGTCTCGCCGGAGCACAGGCCGAGCATTGCCGCGAACGGGTCGCGCAGCTCCGCGTCGAACGTGGCGCGCGAGGCGGCGAAGAACGCACGGGAGTTGTCGGCGGCGAGCTGGTCGAGCCAGTCGAACGCGGCGGGGCCGAAGCCCGGGAAGTCGATGAGGTCGTCCATGCCCCGGGACCGTAGGCACGAAGGTGCGGCAGGGGACACACGGCGTGTCACAACACTGCGGAGGCTGGATCCCTTAAAGAGAAACGGCCCGCTATTGCGGGCCGTTCCTGGGGAGGAGAGATACTGCTATGTGATGGGTCTGTCTCTGTGTGGAGCGATGAGGGAAGTCTGTTGGAGTCCCGCTCCGCGCCTTGCGCGATCTGCGTTCATCCGATGAACAGGAGTCTGCACGCTGCTGGGTCCGAGCGGTGTGAGCTAGGTCACAGCGCCTGCAACGGATCGTGCGGAGGTTCGCGATTTCGCATCATTTGCAGGGCTTCCGCTAGCGTTGCCGCTCGTGACCCGGGTCCGCCTCGATGCGCTGCTGGCCGAGCGCGGCCTGTTCCCCTCGCGGTCCCGCGCCGCGGCCTCGGTGATGGCCGGCGAGGTCCGTCTCGGCGCGCACGGCGAGCGGGCCAGCAAGCCGGGGCAGATGGTCGATCGGGCGGTCGAAGTGCACGTCGATGAGCGTCCGCGCTACGTCTCTCGCGGGGGCGAGAAGCTGGCGAACGCGCTCGACGGGTTCGGGCTCGATCCGTCCGGCCGCCGGTGCCTGGACGTCGGCGCCTCGACGGGCGGGTTCACCGACGTGCTGCTCCAGCGCGGAGCAGCGCACGTCGTCGCGTTGGACGTCGCCTACGGGGAGCTGGACTGGTCGCTGCGCAGCGACGAGCGGGTTACGGTCATCGAGCGGACCAACGCGCGGAGCATCTCTCCGGGCGATCTGCCGTACCGTCCCGAGCTCATCGTGGCCGACGTGTCCTTCATCTCGCTCACCAAGGTGCTCCCCGCGGTCCTCGCGTGCGCGGACGCGCGCTTCGACGCGCTTGCGATGGTCAAGCCCCAGTTCGAGCTCGGACGGGGCCGGGTCGGCAAGGGCGGCGTCGTGCGTGACCCCGACGATCGACGCGAGGCACTCGTGACCGTCGCCGCGGCCGCCCGTGCCGAGGGTGCGGCGGTGCTCGGCTTCGCGTCCTCGGGCCTGCCCGGGCCGAAGGGCAACCGCGAGAGCTTCGTCTGGCTCGCTGAGACCGGGCGCGAGGGCGATCGTGCGGACCTCGACGCCGCCGCGCGGGAGGTCGAGCCGTGAGCCGCGGCGTCACCGTTGTCTCGCACCAGCGGCCGGAGCAGGTGGCCCACGCGGTCGACCGCCTCATCGCGGCGGCGCGGACCTCGGGCGTCGAGCTGCGCTTCGACCACGAGGAGGCGTCGAAGCTCGGCGTCGAACCCATCCCGGGCGTCGTCGCCGTCGGCGCGCACCCGACCCAGGACGTGTCGCTCTGCGTGGCCCTCGGCGGCGACGGGACGATCCTGCGCGGCCTGCGACGCTACGCCGGCACGGGCGTGCCCGTGTTCGCCGTGAACTTCGGTGAGGTCGGCTTCCTTGCGACCGTCGAGCCTGAGGATCTCGATCAGGGTGCGTTCGAGCGCGCGTTCTCCGGGGAGTTCGAGCACCTCGCGCTGCCCGCGATCGCCGTCGAGGTCGGTGACGGCGTGCAGGTCGCCATCAACGACGTGTCGATCCAGCGCCGTATCGGCGAGCGGGTCGCGACGCTCGCGTACGGGCTCGGGGGCGAGGAGGTCGGGTCCGTGCGCTGTGACGGGCTGGTCGTGTGCACCCCTGCGGGGTCGACGGGCTACAACCTCGCCAACGGCGGCCCGGTGCTGGCGTGGGGCGTGGAGGGGTACGGCGTCTCGTTCATCGCGCCGCACTCGTTCAACGCCCGTGCGCTCGTCGTGGCGCCGCACGATGTCCTGCACGTGCACAACCGGTCCGAGGAGCCTGTCGACATCTCGATCGACGGCCGCCCCGCCGGTCACATCGATCCGCACGAGGAGGTGCACGCCCGCTTCCTGCGCGAGGCGACTGTCCTCGCGCAGCTGCATGGGTCAAGCTTCTACCGCAGATTGCGGGAGAAGTTCGGACGACTCTCGTCGTAACTGCGACAAACCCCGGTGATCCGTCGGCGCGCGCTGGTAGACCGGTAGGCGTGCTGACCGAGCTCCGCGTCGAGAACCTCCTGCTCATCGAGCGCGCGGAGCTGCGCCTGGCCGAGGGGCTGAATGTCCTGACGGGCGAGACCGGCGCCGGCAAGACGGTGCTCGCACACGCGCTCGACCTCCTGCTCGGGGGCAAGGCACGCCAGGGGATCGTCCGCCCGGGCGCCCGTGAGGCATACGTCGAAGGGGTCTTCGAGCTCGACGACCGCATGCGTGCGGAGCTCGGTGACCTGCTGCCCGAGGGGGCGGATGAGCTCGTGCTCGCCCGCCGCGTCAGCTCCGAGGGCCGGACGCGCGCGCTCATCTGCGGGCGCACGGCGACGGTGTCCGACCTGCGTGAGGCCGCTGCGCCCCTCGTGGCGTTCTACGGCCAGCACGAGCACCGCCGCCTCATGCTCGGGTCCGCCCAGCTCGAGATCCTGGACGGCTTCTGCGGCGACGCGCAGCGGTCGCGCCGGGCGCGGGCCGCGGTGGCTCACGGGCGTGTGCGCGATCTCGAACGCCGGCGCGAGGATCTGCGCGAGCGGGCTGGGGCGCGAGAGCGGGAGATCGACCTGCTCGAGTACGAGCTGCGCGAGATCGAGGAGGCGGCGCCCGAGCCGGCCGAGCAGGCTGCGCTCACCGCCGAGCGCGATCGCCTGCGCCACGTCGAAGCGCTCCGTGCCGGCGCCCTCGGCGGGGCCGAGGCGGTGGCGCCTGAAGCGACCGAGGCCGGCGGCGGCGTCGCCGTGCTGCTCGCTGACGCCGCGCGGGGACTCGAGGCCGTGGAGGGCGTCGACGCGCGGCTGGACGAGCTGCTCGGCCGCTGGCGCACGCTGAGCCTGGAGGCCGACGACCTGGGCGCCGAGCTGCGTCGGTACGCCGACGAGCTGGACGCGGGCGAGGCCGGACGCCTGGAGGCCGTCGAGGAGCGGCTCGGCGTCCTGGACCGCCTGGCCCGCAAGCATGGCGGCAGCCTGGAGGCGGTCCTCGCCCACGCCGAGCGTTGCCGCGCGCGTCGCGACGAGCTCACGGGTGCTGAGGAAGCGCTGGGCCGGGCCGACGCCGAGCTGCGCGCCGCGCGCGAGGAGCTCGCCGAGCACGCCGCCGCGCTGCACGCCGCCCGCGCGAAGGCAGCGCCGAAACTTGCGAAGGCCGTCATCGCACGGCTGGGTGAGCTGGCGATGGAGGGCGCGGAGTTCCGGATCGAGCTGATCGAGCGCGAGCCCGGGCCCACGGGCGCGGACAGCGTGGAGTTCCTCATCGCGCCCAACTCCGGGGTGCCCGCGGCGCCGCTGCGCGAGTCGGCGTCCGGCGGCGAGATGTCCCGGGTGATGCTCGCGCTCATGAGCGTCGCGCATGACCAAGGCGCCGGAACGCTGGTGTTCGACGAGATCGACGCCGGCATCGGCGGGCAGACCGCCCGCGCGGTGGGCGAGCGGCTGCGTGAGCTCGCGCAGGGCCGTCAGGTGCTCTGCATCACCCACCTGCCGCAGGTCGCATCCCTCGCGGCCCGGCACTTCTCGATTGCGAAGGACCCGTCGGGCAATCCGGCGGTCACCACGGTGTCCGAGCTGGACGATGGCGCCGTGGTCGGCGAACTCGTGCGCATGCTCGGCGCCGACGAGGACGACCGCGCCGCGGTCGAGCACGCCGAGCGGCTTCGGGCCGTGGCGTGAGCAGGTGTTTCTCGCAGGGAGCGGGGTCGACCCGTCCTACCGTCGGCGATGCCGGATACAGTGAACAGGAGCACGGATGACGACCTCTCGCCCGAAGACCCGCTACATCTTCATCACCGGTGGCGTCGTCTCGTCCCTTGGGAAGGGGATCGCCGCCGCGTCGATCGGGCGGCTCCTCGTCTCCCGTGGCCTGACGGTCGGCCTGCAGAAGCTGGATCCGTACATCAACGTCGATCCGGGCACGATGTCGCCGTACCAGCACGGCGAGGTCTTCGTCACGGAGGACGGTGCCGAAACGGACCTCGACCTCGGCCACTACGAGCGCTTTACGGACAGCAACGCCTCGCGGGCTTCGAACGTCACGGCGGGTGGGATCTACAACTCGGTCATCAAGCGCGAGCGCCGCGGGGACTACCTGGGCGGCACCGTGCAGGTCGTGCCGCACATCACGGACGAGATCAAGCAGCGCGTCAAGCTGCTCGGTGAGTCGAGTGGGGTGGACGTCGTCATCTGCGAGATCGGCGGCACGGTCGGCGACATCGAGTCACTGCCGTTCCTGGAAGCCATCCGCCAGTTCCCGGCCGACGTCGGCCGGCGCAACTGCATGTACCTGCACCTCACGCTCGTGCCGTACATCGGGCACGCGGGTGAGCTGAAGACGAAGCCCACGCAGCACTCGGTCAACGAGCTGCGCCGCATCGGCATCCAGCCCGACATGCTCTTCTGCCGGTCCGAGGCGGAGCTCAGCGCCGAGATCCGCAAGAAGATCGCGCTCTTCACCTCGGTGCCCACCGAGGCGGTCATCTCGGCGAAGGACGTCGACAACATCTACAAGGTGCCGCTCTGGTACGACGAGCAGCACGTCGACGAGGTCATCTGCGACTACTTCGGCATCGAGGCCCCGCCCGCCGATCTCAGCGAGTGGGAGGCCATCTGCCAGCGGGCCGATGCTGCGGTCGAGCCGGTCCGCATCGCCCTGGTCGGCAAGTACGTCCAGCTCGAGGACGCGTACCTCTCGGTGTCCGAATCGCTGCGCCACGCCGGGTACATGTTCGGCGCGGGGATCGAGATCGACTGGGTCGACAGCGAGTCGCTGACCGACGACGAGGTCGCGCTCGAACGCCTGCGCGATCACGACGGCATCCTGATCCCCGGCGGCTTCGGTGGCCGCGGCATCGAGGGCAAGATCCGCGCGGCGCGGGTCGCCCGCGAGCAGCAGATCCCGTACCTCGGCATCTGCCTCGGCATGCAGATCGCCGTCGCCGAGTACGCGCGCAACGTCGCGGGCATGGACGGGGCGAACTCCACGGAGTTCGATCCGGAGACGCCGCACCCGGTCATCGACCTCCTGCCTGAGCAGAAAGAGGTCTCGGACCTCGGCGGGACGATGCGCCTCGGGGCTGACCCGATCAAGCTGCACGACGGCACGCGGATTCGCGAGCTCTACGGCGAGGCCGTGATCTACGAGCGGCACCGCCACCGCTACGAGGTCAACCTCTACCTGCGCAAGCGCCTTGAGGCCGCCGGGCTCGTCGTGGGCGGGACGTCGCCGGACGAGCGGCTCGTCGAGGCGGTCGAGCTCGACGACCATCCGTTCTTCGTCGCGTCGCAGTACCACCCCGAGTTCAAGTCGCGCCCGGAGCGCCCCGCGCCCCTGTTCCGCGAGTTCGTCCGCGCTGCCCACCAGCGCTCGCGCCCCGGCGCGCCTGAGGCCGAGCCCTCCGTGGCACGCGCCTCCACGGCGTGAGGCCCGCCTCCCCGGCGGAGAAGCGCCGCCTGCACGACACGTTCGCGGCGCTCTGCGCGATCCCGAGCCCGATCGGGGCCGAGCGCGCCGTCGCCGACAGGGTCATCGCCGAACTGGCCGGCATGGGGGTGAGCGTCGAAGAGGACGACGCGGGGGCGCGGCTCGGCGGCACCGCGGGCAACCTGCTGGCGCGGCTGCCCTCCTCGTCACCGGATGCGCGGACCATCATGCTCTGCGGCCACCTCGACACCGTCGCGGTGAGCGGGCCCATCGAGCCCGTCATCGAGGACGACGGCTGGACGAACCGCCACGACGCGATTCTCGGCGCGGACAACAAGGCGGCGGTCGCCGTGATCCTCGAGGTCGCCCGGCGGGTGGCGGTCGAGTCTTCGCCTGTCGGCCTGGAACTCGTGTTCACGGTCGGCGAGGAGGACGCGCTCGCGGGCGCCAAGCTCTTCGACGTCGCCCAGCTGCAGAGCGAGTGGGGATACGTCTTCGACCACGCGACGCCGATCGGCGAGGTGATCGTCGCGGCCCCGACCTACTACCGGTTCCTCGCGACCTTCCACGGTCGCGCCGCCCACGCGGGCATCCGCCCTGAGGACGGCAGCTCGGCGGTCCTCGCCGCGTCGCGGGCCATCGCCGCCATGCCGCTCGGCCGGCTCGACGAACAGACCACTGCGAACATCGGCCACATCGAGGGCGGGGTCGCCGGCGCGACGAACATCGTGCCCGAGTGGTGCTCGGTCCTGGGCGAGTGCCGGTCACTCGACGAGGAACGCGCCGACACGCTCGTCGCCGAGCTCGTCGCCCACCTCCAGGACGCGGCGAACGACCCGACCGCGCCCTGTGACGTGGATGTCGACGTCGAGCGGCTGTTCACCGGCTACCGGCACCGTCCACAGGCGCCGTCGGTCATCGCGGCCGAGGCTGCGCTGCAGGCCTGCGGCTACGTGCCGGAACGCATCGTCACGGGCGGCGGGTCGGACGCCGCGGCCTTCGAGGTCAACGGCCTGCCGTGCACGAACCTCGCGAACGGCACGGAGCGCAACCACCAGCCCGATGAGCGCGTGTCGCTCGCCGCGCTGGAGGGCATGCTCGACGTTACGCTGGCGCTGCTCGACGCGTGCGCCGTCGCCTGAGCGCGCCCCGTTAGGCTGCCGCGCATGAGCCAGCGCTTCGAACGCCTCACGGGCGAGACCGTGTTCCGCGGCCGGATCTTCGACGTCGTCCGGGAACGCTTCCAGTTCGAGGACGGTGAGATCGTCGAGCGCGAGAACGTCGTGCACGGCGGCGCCGTCGCGGTGGTCGCCTACGACGACGCGTCCCTCTACCTCGTGCGGCAGCCGCGGGAGATCGTCGGCCGATCCGACATCCTCGAGATCTGCGCGGGGCGGCTGGACCAGCCGGGTGAGTCGCCGCAGGAGTGCGCGCGCCGCGAGCTGGCCGAGGAGCTGGGTCTCGCCGCGGACGCGTGGGAGCACGCGACGACGTACTTCACGAGCGTCGGCTTCAGCAACGAGGAACTCCACGTGTTCTTCGCCACGGGGCTCGTGGAGGTCGAACGACCGGAGAACGACGAGGAGGACGAGCGCATCGAGGTCGTGCGCTGGCCGCTCGACGAGCTCGACGCGGCGATCGACGCCACCACCGACGCGAAGACGCTCATCGGACTGCTGCTGTTCCGCCGCGCGCGCGAATCAGGCTGACGCACGGGGCTGACGAACGCCTGTCGCCATGGGAGCATTGGCGTCGGCACCATGGCCTCCACGAGCGACACGCGTGCCGCCGCCCTCACCGAGGGGCAGGCGGCGCTGGACGACGGGGACTGGGACCGCGCCAAGCGCGCGTTCGAGTCGGCGCTGCTCGCCGGCGCGAGCGCGGAGGCGTGGGACGGGCTCGGCTGGGCGGCCTGGTGGCTCTCGGACGAGGAGCTGACGATCGAGGCGCGCGAACAGGCGTATCGCGCCTACCGCGACGCGGGCGACGCCGGCGGGGCGGCCCGGATCGCGGCGTTCCTGTCCGCCGACTTCCGTGAGTTCCGGTCCGAGGTCGCCGTCGCCCGGGGGTGGCTGGAACTGGCGCAGCGCGCGCTGGTCGACCAGCCGCTGTCGGCCGATCACGGCTGGGTCGCGGTGCTCCAGGCCGACCAGGTGCTGAACACGGGCGACGACCTGCCCGAGGTCCGGCGCCTGTGCGAGGAGGCGCGGCGGATCGGGCTTGCTCACGGGGTCGCAGACCTGGAGGCGATCGCGCTCGCCCAGGGCGGCGTGGCGGCGGTCATGGCCGGCGAGGTCGGCACCGGCATGCGGGCACTGGACGAGGCGTCGGCGATCGTCGCCGCCGAGGACCTCTACCTGCCGATCTCGGCGGGCTGGGTGATGTGCTCGCTCATCACGGCGTGTGACGGTGTCGGCGACTTCGCGCGCGCCGAGGAATGGTGCGCGGCGGCGAAGCGGTTCACCGACCATTGGGGTGGACGGCAGCTGGCGGGCGTGTGCCGCAGCTCGTACGGGCGCGTGCTCGCCACCCGCGGTGACTGGGAGGCCGCGGAGCGCGAGATGACGGCGGCGCTCGAGGACTTCACCCTGTCGCGGCGAGCCGGGATGGCGGGTGGCAGCCACGCTCGTCTCGGGAGAGCTGCGCGCCCGCCAGGGACGGACCGATGAGGCGCGCGCCCTGTTCGAGGAGGCAGGGCCGGTCGGTCTCCTCGGTCTCGGTGGCCTGGCGCTGGAGGCGGGCGACGCGCGGGCCGCGGCCGACACCGCCGCGCGGGTGCTGCGCTCGCTGCGCGACGACACCGTCCTGCCGCGGCTCCCGGCGCTGGAACTGCAGGTCCGGGCGCTCGCCGCGCTCGGCGAGGACACCAGCGGCTCGCTCGCTGCGGCGCAGGAGATCGCCACGCGGCTCGGCACGCCCTACCTCCGGGCCCGCGTCCGGCTGCTGACCGGCGAGGCGGCGCTGGCCGCGGGCGACGCGGACAGCGCGCGCGAGGCGTTCGAGGACGCCATCGACGGGTTCGACGCGCACGCCGCGCCGTACGACCTCGCGCTGAGCCGGCTCGCGCTCGCTCGCGCCCTGCATGCCCTCGGCCGCACGGAGCACGCGCGGCTCGAGGCGGCGGCCGCGCGCGAGGTCTTCGCGGCGCTCGGCGCGAAGCGCGACCTGGAGCGGGCCGATGAGCTGACGGCGGAACCGGCGGCCGCGGCCTTGTCCGAGCTGACGCCGCGCGAGCTGGACGTGCTGCGGCTCGTCGCGCAGGGCCACAGCGACCAGGAGATCGCCGACGCGCTCGTGCTGAGCCCGCACACCGTGCACCGCCACGTCGCGAACATCCGGGCGAAGCTCCGGTTGTCGTCGCGCGCCGCCGCGGTCGCGTATGCGGCGCGCGCCGGGCTTGCTGTAGCGACTGGCCTCATCCGGCCATGCCCTGCAGATGGCCGAATCGGGCGAAGGCTGCGCAGGCGCGCGGGCGTACGGTCGGGCTCCGCGACCGAAGGAGCTCCACATGTCCGTGCTTTCGACCACCGTCATCGACGAACTGCGCCTGCGCCTGCGCGGCGGCGTCCATCTGCCCGCTGAGGCGGAGTACGCCGACGCCTGCCGCCTGTTCAACACGATGATCGAGCGTCAACCTGCGCTCGTGGCCAGGTGCGCGGCACCCGACGACGTGATCGCCGCGCTGGACGTCGCCCGCCGCCACGACGTGCCGGTGGCCGTCCGCGCCGGCGGGCACTCGGTGGCGGGCCTGTCGCTGTGCGACGACGGCATCGTGCTCGATCTCCGCGCGATGGACGACGTGGAGGTCGATCCGCAGCGGCGGATCGCGCGGGTCGGCGGCGGCGCGACGTGGGCGCAGGTCGACGCGGCCACGCAGGAGCACGGACTGGCGACGACGGGCGGCCGGGTGTCGACGACCGGCGTGGCCGGCCTCACCCTCGGCGGCGGCTCCGGCTGGCTGGAGCGCAAGCACGGCCTGGCGTGCGACAACCTCGTCGCCGCGGAGCTCGTCACGGCAGGCGGGCGGCTCGTTCGCACGGACGCCGACCACCATCCTGACCTGCTCTGGGCGCTGCGGGGCGGCGGCGGGAACTTCGGCGTCGTCACGGCGCTCGAGCTCGCGCTGCACCCCGTCGAGGCCGAGATCGTCGGCGGCCTCGCGCTCTGGCCGTACGACCGTGGGGGAGGAGCTGCTCGGCCTGTTCCGCGACACGATGCGCAACGCGCCGGAGGGCCTGAGCCTCGCGTTCGCGTACTTCACCGCACCGGTGGACGATGAGATTCCCGCTGAGCTGCGTGGGCGCCCGGTCGCCGCGATCGCGGGGATGTTCGACGGCCCCGCCGCCGAGGCCGACGAGCTGCTCGCCGGGATCCGTGCGGCGTCGCCCGTGCTCGACGCGTTCGAGACGACGACCTACGCGGCGTTCAACTCGTCGCTCGACGATCCGCCCGGCTACCGCAACTGGTGGACCGCCGAGCACCTCGCCGACCTGACGCCGGAAGCCGTCAGGACGATCCACGCCCGCGCCGCCGACCTGCCGGGCGAGCCTGCGCAGCTGTTCATCGTCGCGTGGGGTGGCGCCATGAGCCGCGTCGGGGACGAGCACTCCCCGCTGCGCGCCCGCCGGCCGGGGTTCGTCGTGCATCCGCTGCTGCTGTGGTCCGACCCCGCCGACGACGAGCGAAACATCGCGCACGGGCGCGCGTACCGCGACGACCTGCGGTCCCTGGCGACCGGCGACGCGTACCTGAACTTCCTCGGTGACGAGGGGGGAGGACCGCCGCGTGGCGCAGTTCGGCGCGGCGAACCACCGCCGCCTGACGGAGATCAAGGCCGCCTGGGATCCCGAGAACGTGTTCTCGGGCAACCAGAACATCCGCCCCGCGACACACGCCGGCGTGGCATGACGCGCGACCTCCGGGTCCTGGCGGGGATCGTCGGGGTCTCGGCCGCCGCGGACCTGCTCGTCTTCGTGGCGCTCACGCTCCACGTGCACGGGGAGGGAAGCGGCCCCTGGGCGCTTGCGGCGCTCGTGGCGACGACGATGGTGCCGCAGGTGCTGTTCGCGCCGGTCGGCGGGGTCCTCGCCGACCGGTGCGAGGCCACGCGAGTCCTGGCGTTCGCGACCGCGGCGCAGGCGGCCGTGGCGCTGGCCCTGGCCACCACGCCAGGCCTCGGCGCGATCCTCGCGCTGTCCGCGCTGCTCGCGGCCGGGAACGCGCTCGCCCAGCCGGCGGAGTTCGCCCTCGTGGGCCCCGCGGCCCGCGGCCGCGGGCTGACCCGTGCCAACGGCCTCGTCGAGACGAGTCGCTACGTCGGGTTCGCGGTCGGGCCGCTGATCGCGGGCGTCGTCGCGCTCGGCGGCTCGCTGGCGCCCCCGATGCTCATCGCGGCGGCCGGGCTGGCCGCCATCGCGGGCGGCGGCCCGATCCTGCTGCGCGTCCGGCGGCCCCCGCAGCCGGCCACCGGTGGCACGCAGGACCGCGCGCGCGAGGGTGTCCGGCATCTGGCGACCGACCCGGTGCTGCGCCCGGTCGTCGGCGCCGCGGTCGCGGCGTTGCTCGTGGTGTCGGTCGCGATCACCGCGGAGGTCGTGTATCTCGTCGACACGGTTGGGGCGCAGCCGGCGGTGTACGGCGTCGTCCTGGCGTGCTGGACGCTCGGCATGGCTGCGGGCGCGCTGGGGCTCGCAGGCCGGATCCCCGCGCGCCATCAGCCGTGGGCGGCACTCGTGGCGCTGGCGATCCAGGGCGTGGGCATGGCCGGCCAGACCGTCTGGGCTGTGGTGCCCGCGGCAGTGGCCGGGTACCTGATCGGTGGGGTGGGCCACGGCGTGAAGAACACGCTGGTCCGCGCGGTGATCCAGCGTCGCGTTCCGGACACTGTGCACGGTCGCGCGTTCGCCGCGTACAACGCGGCGCGCAACGCGGCCGAGCTGACCGCGACCACGCTGGCCGGCGTGCTGGTCGCGGCGGTCGGGGCGCGTGGCGCCCTGGCGATCGCGGGCGCGGTGCCGATCGTGGCCGCCACGGCGGGGCTGGTCGCGCTGCGCCGGGCCCATGACCGGGATGCGCCATCCGCCGCCCGCGTGGCCGGGTCGGGCGATGCCGTGGTCGCCGCGGAGGCGTAGCGCTGTCCCGGGGCGCACGTGGGGTTGCAGCACGCAGGCGGATCGCCCCGCCCATGGAACTCCCTGTGCATGGCCATCGCTGCTTCCGTCGACACGCGCCCGTTCGAGCATCACGTCCTCGACTTCCTCGCCTACCTCGAGTTCGAGCGCGGCCTGTCACGGAACACGCTGGAGGCCTACCGCACCGACCTGCTGCAGTTCGGCGCGTTCCTCGACCGGACCGGCGTGCAGGCGACGGAGGCCACTCACCAGGACCTCGCACGGTTCCTCGCGGCGCTGGCCTCGGGGGACGGCGAGCGCCCGCCGGCCGCGCACGCGACGCTGCAGCGCAAGACCGCGTGCCTGCGGTCGTTCTACCGGCACCTGCGCCGCGAGCAGGTCATGGAGCACGACCCCACCGCGGACCTGCGCTCGCCGCGCGCCTCGCAGAAGCTGCCGCAGGTGCTGAGCCGCGACGAGGTGGCCCGGCTGCTCTCCGCTCCCAAGGGGACCGATCCCGCTGCGCTGCGCGACCGCGCCATGCTCGAGCTGATGTACGCGTGCGGACTGCGGGCCAGCGAGGCGACCGGGCTCGAGGTTCGCGACATCGATCTGCGACACGGGGTGCTGCGCACACGCGGCAAGGGCAGCAAGGAGCGGCTCGTCCCGGTCGGCCGGGAGGCGATCACCGCCGTGCGGACGTGGCTCGACCGGGGCCGGCCGGTCCTCGTCGGGGTCGAGGAGGAGTCGCACCTGTTCGTCAACCGCCGGGGCACGGGACTCACGCGGCAGGGGCTCTACAAGATCGTCCAGCGTCACGCGCGTGCCGTCGGCCTCGACCAGAAGATGAGCCCGCACACGCTGCGCCACACGTTCGCCACCCACCTGCTCGCCGGCGGCTGCGACCTGCGCGCCGTGCAGGAGATGCTCGGCCATGCCGACATCGCGACGACCCAGATGTACACGCACCTGTCTGCGGACCGGCTCCGCGACGTGTACTTCAGCGCGCACCCGCGCGCGTCCGCGCGCTGAGTACGCTCTCCGGGTGCGTCGCACCTCGATCCTCGGCATCGTCGCCGCCGCCCTCGTGGCGGCAGGCTGCGGCAGCGAGCCTCAGCGCCCGCCGGACGTCGGCACGCCGGGCCCGCCCGGGCCCCTCCTGCCGCTGACCTTCGGCTCGCTGGGTGTCAGCCTCGAGATCCCGGGCGAATGGAAGCTCGAGCAGGGACCGGCCGAAGGACCGCTCCTCGCGAAGATCACGTCCGGCCGGGCGACGATCGCGCTGTGGCGCTACCCGCGCACCGAGCCGCTGCCGACCACCCGCTCCGATCTCGAGGCCACGCGCGACTCGCTCGTCGCCGCCGTGAAGACCCGCGATCCGGAGTACTCGGTGACGTCCACTCGGATCCTGCGCAACGGGTCACGCCGCGGCGTGGAGCTCATCGGCACGGGCTCGAACTCCGGCTTCCCGCGGCGCGCGCGGTCGGTCCATCTGTTCGCGGGCGGGGCCGAGGTCGTGCTCGATCAGTACGCGACACCGGAGCAGTTCGCCACCGTCGACGGCGACGTCTTTCGCGACGTCGCCCGATCCCTGCGCGTCCGTCAGCCGTCCGCGTGAGGCGGCGCGCCTTCGTCGTCGTCGCCGACGCGGTCGGTGTCGGCGCGCTCCCCGACGCCGCGGCCTACGGGGACGAGGGCGCCAACACGCTCGCGCACGTCGCCGAGGCCGAGGGTGGGCTGCGTCTGCCGACGCTCCAGCGGCTCGGTCTCGGTTCGATCCTCCCGCTCCGCGGCGTCACACCGGCGGGGACGCCGGCGCTCCACGGTCGGCTCGCGCCGGAGGGGCCGGGCAAGGACTCTGCGACAGGGCACTGGGAGCTCATGGGCGTCGTCACGCCGTTGCCGCTGCCCACGTACCCGGACGGGTTCCCGGCCGAGGTGGTCGCGGAGATCGTGCGCCTCACCGGCCACGAGCCGCTCTGCAACCGCCCGTACGACGGCCTGCGCGCGATCGCGGACTTCGGCGACGAGCACGTCCGCACGCGTGCGCCGATCGTCTACACCTCACAGGACTCGGTGCTCCAGATCGCAGCGCACGACGAGGTGCTTCCGGAGGCAGAGCTGCACGCCGTCTGCCGCGCGCTGCGCGAGGTGCTGACGGGCGACCATGCCGTCGGCCGCGTCATCGCACGCCCGTTCGCCGGCGCCCCCGGGGCGTACGAGCGCACCGGCGGGCGGCGCGACTTCGCCGTCCGGCCGCCCGGCCCGTCCTACCTTGAGGCGGCGCAGGCCGCGGGCGTCCCCGTCCACGCGGTGGGCAAGGCGTGGGACCTGTTCGCTGGCGTGGGGATCGACGAGCAGCACGCGGCTGCGACGAACGCGGACGGCCTGGCGGTGACGGGTCGCCTGGTCGACGAGCTCGACCAGGGGCTCGTGCTCGTCAACCTCATCGAGACCGATCAGGTGCACGGCCATCGAAAGGACACCGCCGGGTTCCATGCGGCCCTCCAGGAGATCGACCGCGCGGTCTCGATCTGGCTGCGTCGCCTGCGCGCCGACGATCTGCTCGTCATCACGGCCGATCATGGGGTCGATCCGCGCGCGCCGCACTCCGATCACACCCGCGAGTACGTGCCGCTGCTCGCCGTGTTCGACGGGGACGAGGGACGGCGCCACGACGGCGCGATGGCCGACGTCGGGGCCAGCGCCCTGGCGTGGGTGACCGAGGGCGACGAACCGGCGCTGCCGGGCTCGTCCTTCGTCACGGGCTCGTAGCCTCGGAGGGGTGCCCGAGCTCCCCGAGGTCGAGACGATCCGCCGTCAGCTCGCCCCGAAGGTCGAGGGGCGCACCCTGCGCGAGCTGCGGATCCTCGACCCGCGATGGACGCAGCCGCTGGCCCCAGCGGCGGTCGTCGACGCGCTGCAGGGCCGCCGGGTCGCGGCCCTCGAGCGCCGCGGCAAGTACTTGATCTGGCGCGCGGAGGGCGACATCCATCTGCTCATCCACCTCCGGATGACAGGCACGCTGCTGTGGGAGCCCGCCGACGCGGACGCGGCCCACGAGCGCGTGCGGTTCGACCTGGACGGCGGGCGGCTGTCGTTCTGCGATCCCCGCCGGTTCGGGACCGGGGAGCTGGCCATCGGCGGGCCGGCGCTGGCGGCGTTCCTCGACGCGCGGCTCGGGGCGGAGCCCTTCAGCGATGCGTTCACCGGCGCGTACCTGCGCGCCCAGGCCCGGGGCCGACGTGCGCCCGTGAAGGCGTTCCTGCTCGATCAGCGCCGCATCGCGGGCGTCGGGAACATCTACGCCGACGAGGCGCTGTTTCGCGCGAGGATCCATCCGCTGCGACCGGTGGGGTCCCTGACCCGTGCGCAGTACGACGCGTTGCGCGACGCGGTCGTGGCGTCGCTCGCTGCGGGCATCGACGCGGGCGGGGCGACGATCGACGATTTCCGCCACGTCGACGGGGTGTACGGCGGGTTTCAGCACGACTTCCTCGTGCACCGTCGTCGCGGCGAGCCGTGCACCGTCTGCGGCGGCGAGATCGTGAAGTTCGTCGCCGCGGGGCGGGGAACCTACGCGTGCGAGCGCTGCCAGCCGCGGCCGCGCGCTGCGCGCAGGACGCGCGGTCAGGCCGCGTCGGCGAGGAGCTGACGCAGCCGGCCGCTGCGGTCGGCGGCGAGCGTCTCCTGAAAGCCGCCGAGCAGCTCGCCGCGGACGATGACCTGGGGAAAGCTCATCATGCCCGTGCGCTGGACCAGCTCGGCGCGACCATCGGCGTCACGCTCGAGGTTGATCTCGCTGTACGGCACCTTTCGGGCGTCCAACAGGGCCTTCACGCGGGTGCAGAACGAGCAGCGGTCCGTCGTGTAGACGACGATGTCAGTGGTGACGTCAGGCACTTCACAAAGTATAGCGGGCCGCTGATGGGCGCTTCGGTCAAGACCGAGGCGGTGATCCTGCGCTCGTTGCGCTACGGCGAGGCGGACCGGATCCTGCACCTGTACTCCCCGGAACTCGGCCGGATCGGCGCGATCGCGAAGGGGGTCCGGCGCGCGAAGTCGCGGTTCGGCGGGCGGCTGGAGCCGATCACCCGCAGCGCGCTGCTGCTGCACCGTGGCCGCGGCGACCTCTACACGATCACCGGGGCGGACACGGTGGACGCGTACCGCCGGCTGCGCGAGCAGCATGCGTCACTCGACATGGCGGCGCGCGCGTGCGACGCCGTCGCGCGGATCTTCGCGGAGGGCGACCCGCATCCGGCGGTCTTTCATCTGCTGTGCAACGAGCTGGCCCTCCTGGACGCCGATCCGGCCCACGCGACGCACGCCAACCAGCTCGCGTTCCGGCTGAAGCTGCTCGTGGCCGCGGGACTCGCGCCGCAGCTTGGGGCGTGCGCGAGCTGCGGGGGAGCCCGACCACCTCAGCGCCTTCTCCGGTGCGGCGGGCGGGGTGGTGTGCAGCGCCTGCGAGGCGGGCGCGTTCCCGCTTGCCGAGGAGACCCATCGGTTCATGACGGGGGCGCTCGCCGTGCCGCTCGCCGAGACCCCCGGCGCCACCGAGCGGGCGCTGCGCCAGGCGGAGCGGGCCATCGCCGAGACACTCGAACACCACGGCGGCCTGCGTCTGCGCGACGCCGCGCCGCGGCAGCGCGTTCCCGCGTCACCCCGCGGGTAACATCCGGCCGCAGTGGCCAGCACGACGACCAGCTCCACCAAACTCGTCTATGACTTCGCCGAGGGCTCACGCGACATGCGGGCGCTGCTCGGCGGCAAGGGCGCCAACGTCGCGGAGATGACGCGCCTGCTCGGCGCTGATCTCGTCCCAGCCGGCTTCACCATCACCACGGAGGCATGCGTCGCCTACATGCGCGCCGACCGTACGCCGCCTGCCGGTCTTGCCGAGCAGGTCGACGCTGCGCTCGCCGCGCTGGAGGAACGGGCCGGCAAGCGGCTGGGGGACCCCGCCGACCCGCTGCTCGTCTCCGTCAGGTCGGGCGCGCGGGATTCCATGCCGGGCATGATGGACACGGTCCTGAACCTGGGCCTGAACGACGAGTCCGTGCAGGGACTCGCGCGCGCCACCGGCAACGACCGCTTCGCGTGGGACAGCTACCGGCGTTTCGTGCAGATGTTCTCCAACGTCGTGCGCGGCGTGCCCGGCGAGCGGCTCGAAGAGGAGATCGCGGCCGTGAAGGCCGAGCGGGGGTCCGGCTGGACACCGAGCTCGACACGGGCGCGCTCACCGAGCTGACCGCGCGCTTCCGCTCGCTCTACACACGCCACACGGGCGACGCGTTCCCGCAGGACCCGCGCGAGCAGCTCGACCAGGCCATCAACGCCGTCTTCGACTCCTGGATGGGCGACCGCGCCGTGCACTACCGGCGGATCAACCGCATCCCCGACGACTGGGGCACGGCGGTCAACGTCCAGCAGATGGTGTTCGGCAACAAGGGCGACACGTCCGGCTCCGGGGTCGCGTTCACCCGCGACGAGATCACCGGCGGGCCGGACCCGTCCGGCGACTTCCTCGTCAACGCCCAGGGCGAGGACGTCGTCTCCGGGGTGCGCAACACCCAGGACATCGACGATCTCGCGCAGGTGATGCCGGACGTCCACGCGCAGCTGATGGAGATCCTGCGCACGCTCGAGGGCCACTACCGCGACATGCAGGACGTCGAGTTCACCATCGAGGACGGGCGCCTGTACATGCTGCAGACGCGTGCGGCCAAGCGTCCGGCGCAGGCCGCCGTGCGGTTCGCGGTCGCTGCGGTGGGCGAGGGGCTCCTCACACCCGGCGAGGCGATCGCCACGATCGACGCCGAGAAGCTCGACGCGCTGCTGCACCCGACCTTCGACCCGACCGCCGACTACACGGTGCTCACGAAAGGCGTGAACGCCTCACCGGGCGCGGCGAAGGGCGCCGTGGTCTTCACCGCCGCCGATGCGGTCGCGGCGGACGAGGAAGGGCGGGACGTCGTGCTGGTCCGTCCGTTCACCGAGGCCGACGACGTCGCCGGCTTTCACGCGGCCCGCGGCATCCTGACGAGCGAGGGCGGCAAGGCCTCGCACGCGGCGCTCGTCGCCCGGGGCATGGGCCGGCCGTGCGTCTGCGGCGCGTCGGACCTCGAGATCGATCTGCGCACGCGCGAGGTGCGCATCGACGGCGAGGTCGTGCTGCGTGAGGGCGACCTCGTGGTGATCGACGGCACGTCCGGCGCGGTCACCACCGAGGATGTCCAGCTCGTCGAGCCGCAGATGAGCGAGGACTTCGAGCAGGTGCTGCGCTGGGCCGACGAGCTGCGCACCCTCGGCATCCGCACGAACGCCGACACGCCGGAGGACGCGGCGAAGGCGCGTGCGTTCGGGGCCGAGGGGATCGGGCTCTGCCGGACCGAGCACATGTTCATGGCCTCCGATCGCGTGCCGCGGATGCGGGCGATGATCCTGGCCGACACGCTGGAGGAGCGGGTCGCCGCGCTCGCCGAGCTCCAGCCGCTGCAGCAGGCCGACTTCGAGGGGATCTTCGAGGCGATGGCGGGCCTGACGATCACCATCCGGCTGCTCGACCCGCCGCTGCACGAGTTCCTCCCCCGACCGCGAGCAGGTCCGCGGCGCGCTCGACGACGCCCGGACGCGCGGCGACGCGGCGGCCGTGAGCGAACTGGAGCGCACGCTCGACCGGGTCCACGCGCTGGCCGAGACGAACCCCATGCTCGGCACCCGCGGCTGCCGCCTCGGCCTGCTGTACCCCGAGATCTACGAGATGCAGGTCCGGGCGATCTGCCGCGCCGCCGTCGCGGTGCGCGAGCGCTCGGGCGCGCCGCCGCACCTGGAGATCATGATCCCGCTCGTCGCCTACGAGGGGGAGCTGGAGGTCATGGAGCAGCTCGTCGAGCGCGTCGGCCACGAGGAAGGGCTCCAGCGCGGCCGCGACTTCAGCGTCGGCACCATGATCGAGCTGCCGCGCGCGTGCCTGCAGGCCGACCGGATCGCCATGCACGCCGACTTCTTCTCCTTCGGCACGAACGACCTCACGCAGACGGCGATCGGCTTCTCCCGCGACGACATCGAGGGCAAGATCCTCGCGAAGTACATCGACCGCAAGGTGCTCGATCGCTCGCCGTTCGAGACGCTCGACGCGCCCGGGGTTGGCCAGCTCGTCCGCATGGGCGCGTGGCTCGGCCGTAAGACCCGCGGCGACCTGAAGATCGGGGTCTGCGGCGAGCACGGCGGCGACCCGGACTCCATCGACTTCTTCCATCACAGCGGCATCGACTACGTGTCCTGCTCCCCGTACCGCGTGCCTGTCGCCCGCGTCGCGGCGGCGCAGGCCTCTGTCAAGTCCGCGACATAGCGGTAACTGGTGACACCAGTCGCCGGTTGCGCCTCTGACCAGGCCAACCGACCGACCAAAGGAGTCGCCTGTCATGTTCCGCAACACCACCACCCGCCGCGTTGCCATCAGCGCCGCGACCGCCATCACCGCACTGAGCTTCGGCATGGCGGAGGCGAACGCCGCGACCGTGGGCCGCATGCTCGGCCCGGATCTGAACGAGCCGGGCAACGACAAGGTCCAGTACGACGCCGGCAGCGGCGCGAACGACCTGAAGATCACGCGCTCCGGCAGCTCGATCATCTTCGAGGACCCCACCGAGGTCATCACGCCCACCGATGCGTGGTGTGCGCAGTTCAACGACCACAAGGTGACGTGCTACTCCCAGCCCGGGTTCATCTCCGGCATGATCGGCTCGGTCCAGGCCTACATGGACGAGGGCGACGATCAGGTGCTCGTCGACGTGGAGAGCGGCATCGGCGTCTCGGTCTCCGGCGAGGAGGGCGAGGACACGCTGGAGAGCGGCGCCACCGGGCACCTCTTCTTCGGCGGGGATGACGACGACACGCTCATCGGCGGCGGCGGGGAGGACCAGATCTACGGTGACGGCGGGAGCGACACGATCACCGGCGGCGCCGGCGTGGACGACCTGAACGGTGGCGCGGGCGCGGACAAGGTCTTCGCGAAGGACGGCGAGGTCGACGACGTGAGCTGCGGCACCGCGATCGACAGTGCCGAGCTCGACCAGGACGATGTCCGGTCGTCGTGCGAGGTCGTGACGGGTCTCCAGCTCGCCCCGCCGCCCGCCCCGCAGGACCCGCCCGCCGATGCCCAGCCGGTGCCGCCGGCGCCGCCGGCCGACGGTGGCGCAGCCGCCGCGCCCGCGCCCGTTCCGGCTCCCGCCGGCACGGCGGTCAGCAGGGCGGCGCGCCAGCTGAAGGTCGGCGTCAAGGCGCTGAAGCTCACCCGCAGCGGTCGCCTGGTCGTCCGGGTGAGCTGCCCGAAGACGGCGGTCGGGACCTGCAAGGTGACGCTGTCGGGCCGCGGTGTCGCCAAGCGCACGGTGTCGGTGAAGGCCGGCGCGAGCAAGGTCGTGACCCTGAAGCTCTCGGGTGCCCGCAAGGGTGCGGCCAAGCGCGGCAAGCGCGTGTCGGTCGCCCTCGGCGTCGGCGCGAGCGATGCGCAGCTGAAGGCCGTGCCGCTGAAGGTGCAGGTGGCCCGCCGCGCGCGCTGAGCGCCCTGGGGTGTGGCCCCAAACGTCCGCGGGGCGTCCGTTTCGGGTCACACCCCCCGCGAACATCTGTTCCGGAGGCCCGCCCTGCGAGAATCGAGGGCATGGCCACGGAGCTGTCCACCGGCGCGGTCGCCGCCGCCTTCCACGAGCGCCAGCGCGCGCGGGAGGCGGCGCGCCTGTCCGCGCTCGCGCAGCCCTCGTATCCGGCGGACCGCGTGCGCGACGAACCGGACTGCGGCCTGCGCACCCCGATCCAGCGCGACCGCGACCGGATCGTCCACAGCAAGGCCTTCCGGCGCCTCAAGCACAAGACCCAGGTGTTCGTCGCACCGGCCGGCGATCACTTCCGCACCCGGCTGACCCACACGCTCGAGGTCACGGGGATCGCGCGGACGGTCGCACGGGCGCTGGACCTCAACGAGGACCTCGTCGAGGCGATCGGCCTCGGCCACGACCTCGGCCACCCGCCGTTCGGGCACATCGGCGAGGCCGTGCTCGACGACTGCCTGCGCGAGCACGACGGCCGCCGCTTCCGCCACTTCGAGCACTCCCTGCGCGTCGTCACGGTGCTCGAGCCGCTGAACCTCAACGCCTCGGTCCGCGACGGGATCCTCAGTCACAGCGGCCGGTCGCCCCAGCCGCAGACGCTCGAGGGGCGGATCGTGCGGCTCGTGGACCGGATCGCGTACCTCAACCACGACATCGACGACGCGATCCGGGCGGGGGTGCTCGACGAGCGCGCACTGCCCGCCGGACCGATCGCGCTGCTCGGCACGACGGGCTCGCAGCGGATCGACACCCTCGTCCACGACCTCGTCGAGCACAGCGAAGAAGCGGGCGACATCGTCCAGGGCGCGCAGGCTGCGGTGGAGATGGACGCGCTGCGCGATTTCATGTTCTCCGAGGTCTACCTCGCCGAGGCCGCGCGGCGCGAGCACGTCAAGATCGAGACCGTGTTGTGCAAGCTCTGGCGCTACTACCTCGAAGATCCCGAGCGCGTGCCGGACGGTGGTGGCATCCCGGGGGCGGACCCCGCCCAGCGTGTCGTCGACTATCTCGCCGGGATGACCGACCGGTTCGCCGTCAACGCGTTCGAGACGTTGTTCGTCCCCCGCGGGTTCGAGGCCTGATGGCGCGCTACGCCGACGACGCAAAGGAACAGGTGCGCGACGCGGTCGACATGATCGACCTCGTCGGCACCAAGGTCGATCTGCGCCGCGCCGGAGCCAACCGCTACGAGGGCCTCTGCCCGTTCCACGACGAGCGCACGCCGAGCTTCGGCATCGACCCGGTCAAGAAGGTCTACCACTGCTTCGGCTGCCAGGCCTCGGGCGACTGCTTCACCTGGGCGCAGGAGATGGAGGGTCTGGGGTTCGTCGAGGCGATGGAGTGGCTGGCCGACCGCTACGGCGTGACGCTGGAGCGCGAGTCCGAGGACCCGAAGGAGGCCGAGCGTCGCAAGCACCGCGAGCGGCTGCTCGAACTCCTCGAGCGCACCGCCGCGTTCTACGTGCGGTTCCTCTGGGAGTCCACGGAGGCGGCGCCCGCCCGGCAGTACCTCGTCGACCGCGGGCTCGACGAGGCCATCCTGCGGGAGTTCCGGGTCGGCTACAGCCCCAGCGCGTGGGACAAGGTGCTCATGGCGTCGCGCAAGGGCGGGTTCTCCAACCGCGACCTGTACGACGCCGGCCTCGCGCAGAAGGCCAAGGGCGAAGGCCGGATCTATGACCGGTTCCGCGGGCGGATCATGTTCCCGCTGGCCGACATCCGCGGCCGGGTGCTCGGCTTCGGCGCCCGTGCGCTGCGTGACAACCAGCAGCCGAAGTACCTGAACACGTCGGAGAACGACATCTTCCACAAGGGCCGCCAGCTCTTTGCGGCGGACCTGGCGCGAGCGCACGCCGCGCGCGCGGGGGAGGTCATCGTGGCCGAGGGCTACACGGACGTCATCGCACTGCACCAGGCCGGGCTGCGGAACACCGTCGCGACCATGGGCACGGCGATGACGCCCGAGCAGGTCGGTGAGCTCACGCGCCTGGCGCCGCGTGCGCTGCTCGCACTCGACGCCGACGCCGCCGGCCAGGAGGCGATGATCCGCGCTGCGAAGGTCGCGCGCGGCAAGAAGCTGGAGTTGCGCGTCGTCGAGCTGCCGCCGGGCCGCGACCCCGCCGATCTCGCCGCAGAGGCGGGCGCGGCGGAGATCCGGCGGCTCGTGGAGGCGTCGGTCCCGTTCGTGAAGTTCCGCGTGCAGCGTGCGCTGGCCACGGGCGACCTGGCCACCGCCGAGGGCAAGGACGCGGTGCTCGGCGAGCTGCGGCCCGTCTTCGCCGAGATCCCGGCCAGCGTGCTGCGCGAGGAGCTCGTCTCCGACGTGGCGGACCGCCTCGACATCGCCGAGACGCTGGCCGCGCAGCTGCTCGGGCGCGGCGGCACGGCTCCGGCCCCCACATCGCGTCCCGAGCCACAGGCCGCCGAGCCCGACGTGGCGCAGCGCGCCGCGGTGCAGCTGAGCGCCGCCGAGCAGCAGGAGCGAGGGTTCCTCGCGCTGTGTGTCGCCGTGCCGAGCGCGGGCGCGAAAGCGCTCGCCGCCCTCGATCTCGACCACGACCTCACGAGCGACGCGTCACGCGCGGCCGCACGGTGGCTGGCCGATCACCTCGACGATCCCGAGCGCGAGCTCGAGGCGCAGGAGGAGCGACTGCAGGTCCTCGTGCGCGACATCTGCTTCCGCGCGCCGAAGGGCGACGACCTCATGCCCGAGGCGGTCGAGGCCGAGCGCCTGCAGCTCGCGCTGGCGCGGGCCGAGCGCGAGCTCGTCGCTGCGCGCCGGGCGCACACCGGGGTGGACGACGCGCAGCGGCGCCGGCGCACGGCCCAGGAGCAGTACAACGCCGCCCTGGACCGTGTGCTGGAAGCGGGCGCCCCGCGCTGACTACGCGGCGCGCTGGTGCTCGATGGTGCCGACGGGCTGCGTGACCGGCGGCTCGCCACCGCCCTTGATGCGGACCGCGCCGCGGAGCTCGTCGTCGGTGAAGTCGCCCAGCGCCTCGCCGGATTCGGCCCACCGCAGCAGGGCGACGCCGAAGATCGCGCGCAGCGCGTTGGAGACAAGGACGGAGATCGTCAGGCCGATGACGCCGAGAGCGATGAGCGCGGCGCCACCTGCCGCACCTGCGCCGTTCTCGACGCTGATGACCAAGTAGACGCCGATGCCGCCGATGATCAGCGACGGCAGCATCGCGAAGAGGAAGACCGCGCCGCCGATGCGGATGCCACCGAGGAGCTGCGTGCCCCAGCGCTCCTTGAAGATGTGGCCGGAGCGCTTGATCGCGGCCACGGGGCCGAGGCCCTCGAGGACGACGAGCGGCAGCACGAAGAACGTGATGAGCGCCCACGCCGTGCTGAGCAGCGCGCCGAGCACGAGGCGCAGGATGGAGAGGATCGCACCGGCAGTGCCGCTGCTCCCGCCGTTGCCGCCGTTGGTCAGCGCCTGGAGCAACCAGCCGACGACGGTCTGGATGACAGCCCAGCCGGCGATGGCGCCGAGATGCTGGGTCGCGCGGCCGAACGCGCCGTCGATGGGCTCGCCGCGCAGCGCCTGGTCAGCACCCGCGACGAGCGCGGCGCTGCACACCATGCCACCGAACACCGCGAGGTAGCTGCCGAGGACGATCGCGGCGATCCCGACCGCGTTGGCCTTGTCGGCGACCATCACGATGCCGCCGAGCACGATCGCGGCGCCCGGAAGCGCGGTAAGGACGCCGAGGACCGGCCACTTCATGAGTGCGGGATTGGCCTTCAGCACCGCCCAACACTTGTTGGTCAGGACCTTCCCACGCTGCCAGGACGACGTCACGAGAGTGCTCCTCATTCGAGCTCGAAGATGTGGTCACCTGATCGGCGACATGCAGGGAATCTTGAGTCCCGGTGCGCGTACGGCGGGCGTGTGTCCTAACATCGTGGGCGTCGCTGCCGATCAACCGGTCGGCGATCATTCCGGGGTAGCTCAATCGGCAGAGCATTCGGCTGTTAACCGAAGGGTTGTGGGTTCGAGTCCCACCCCCGGAGCCTCACGCGTGAGGGCCCGCTGCTGCGGGCCCTTCGTCGTTCTGGCGACGCTCTGCGTACCCAGAGGGCGATGACGGTCCTCATCCTCTGCGCTGCCGCCGCCTGGTTCATGACCGGGCTGCACTGGTTCGTCCAGGTCGTGCACTACCCGCTCTTCGCCGAGGTCGGGCCCGACCGCTTCCTCACGTACCACCGGCTGCATTCGGAACGCACCACCCCGGTGGTGTTCCCGGCGATGGCCGTGGAGCTGGTCACATCAGGCTGGCTGCTGTTCTCGTCGCCCGCGGGGACGAGTTCGTCGCTGATCGTCGCGGGGTTCGTGCTGGCGGTGCTCACGTGGCTGGCGACCGGACTGCTGGCCGTGCCGCGGCACACTGAACTCGGTGCGGGGTTCGACGTGCGCGTCCACCGCCGGCTGGAGTCCGCCTCCTGGGTCCGGACGGCCGCGTGGAGCGCGCATGCCGTGGTGGTGGGGGTGCTGCTCTCGCAGGCGGGCGGCTGACCGGGCCGCGCCAGACGCTCAGGGCGGGCCCTTCACGGCGTTCGCCGCGTTGAGCACCGCGGCCTGGGCCGTCCCGAGGGTGAGATCGGCGAACACCGTGGCGTCGGAGTGCTGCTGCGCGGTGATGAGCTTCAGGTCGTAGGCCTTCCAGTCGTCCATGGCCTCGCGCCACGCGGCCTCGGACTGCAGGATCGCGTTGAGGCTGTGGTTGATGGCGTTCTGCCGTGCGGTGAACTGGACGATGCCGTACGTCTCCCACCAACTCGTGAACTCCTGCCGAGTGTCCATGCGGTCCGGGAACCGCGGCCAGTCGACGCCGGCGTACGCGCTGTACGCCCAGAAGTCGAGGTACCCGGCGACACGGTACGTCGCGAGTCCGGCCTGCCCGCGCACGGGGTCCCAGGCGGTGCGCAGCGGCTGGATGAGACCCGCGGCGATGGAACGGGGGATCGCCTGACCCGTGCGGTGGTGCTGGTAGAGGAGCGCGAACGTCACGACGTCGGCCATGTCGAGGAACGAGCGGCTGGCCATCGCTGCCGCGATCTCCGCGCACAGGTCGGTGCGCCAGCCTGGCTCCTGGCATGGAGCCGTCGGTGGCTGTGGGCCCCCTGAGGCGGGCGCCGTCGCCGCGCCCTGGACGGTGAAGGGGGCGCTGGCGCGGCAGTTGTTGCCCTCCCGGCGTTCGTGCACGCGGTTGGTGACGTCGGCGCAGGCGATGAGCCGGTGCGTGCCCGGCTGGATATCGGTGAGCGACAGCGTCGCCTCGGCGCTGCGGTTGCGCCGACTGCGCACGGCTTGGAGCCAGACGCGGCCCGCCGCGCGGTCGGCCCGGTCTCGCCGTGCATCTGCCGACAGGAAGAACCCGGCCCGCGTGCGTGCCGACCGGCGGCCGCCGCGGTTGACGATGCGCGCCGCCGCGTCCAGTCGCACGGGGCACCCGGCTGTGGTGCACCGTGCGGTGTCGACGGTCAGCGCGCTGACGCTCACGCGGGCGACCGTGAGGTCAGGTACCCGTGCGGCGCTCGAGGCGGCAGGCGCACAGAGCGCGGCGACGGTGAACAGCCACGTTCCGAACGCCGCCCGGTGCATGCTCGCTTGGGGTCGCGTCGCGGTCGCTCCTCTCCTGCGTGACCGTACTCCTGCCGCCGACCTCGTGCAAACGGTCCGCTGCGGGCTTCTGCGTCGCCCTTTCGGCCTTGTACGTACCTGGATCACCGGTCGGTGGAGCCACCTGCGCGCGCGCAACAGAAAGAGGAACGAGTCAGTCCAAGATCCGGATTTCCAGGGGATTTGGGACTGTGTGACTCACGTGTGACCAAGTTTTGGGGATCCCCACTTCAACAGGTCCACCAGCAGGGCGATAACCAGGACATCGCGTTTCACCTTGTCGTATCGAAAGGGTCCTCACTGTCATGCCCCGCACCATCCCCCCTCGCAGTCAAGCTCTACGGCGGCTTCGCCATTGTCATCGCCCTCGCGATGGCCGTCGGCGCCATCGCCGTGACGTCCTTGTCGTCCGTCGCCGACAAGGGCGCCTCGATGTACGGGGACCGGGTGGTGCCCATGCGGGACCTCGCCGAGGTCCGCGGCCTGCTGGGGGACATCGACAGCCAGATCCAGCGTGCCATCACCACCGACGACGACGTTGCGCCCTTCGCCAAGATCTCCAACGACGACTGGGCCAAGATCGCGCCGCTCATCCGGGCGTACCGCGCGACCGAGCTGCTGCCCGCCGAACGCTCCGGCCTGCGCGTGCTCGATCGCCAGCTCGCCGAGTACGAGCGCGCCTACCGGTCGGTGCTCGCAGGCACCGCAGCCGGGACCGACGCGGCGGCGATCGAGCGCTACTTCGCGGCGGCCGGGCCGCTCTACAACCAGACCGACGCCACGCTGGCGAAGCTCATCCGCGTCAACGACGAGGAGGCGCAGCAGCTGAACGCCGGGATCACCTCCACATTCCGTGACTCGCGGACCCGAACGCTGATCCTGCTCGCCGCGGCGATCCTGCTCGGTGCGGTCACCGCGTTCTTCATCACCCGCGGCATCACCCGTGGCGTGCGGCAGGTCCTCGTGGCCGTCGACGGGATCGCCGTCGGCGACGTCGACCAGCACATCGACGTCAGGAGCCGCGACGAGGTCGGCGAGATGGCCCGCGCCGCGCAGCGCATGACCGAGTACCTCAACGGCATGGCCGGAACCGCCGAGCGGATCGCCGCGGGCGACCTGAGCGTGAAGGTCACGCCGCACAGCGAGCGCGACAAGCTCGGCAACGCCTGCGCGTCGATGGTCGCCAACCTCCGCGAGCTCATCGGCAAGGTCGCCGGCACCGCCACGTCGCTGTCGGCCGCATCGGAGCAGATGGCGAACGCGTCCGATGAGACCGGACGCGCGGTCGGCGAGATCGCCAATGCCGTCGGCGACGTCGCACAGGGCGCACAGCGCCAGGTCACCGGGCTGGACGACGCCGCGAAGCTCGGTCGCGAGGTTGTCACCGCCTCGGGGCGCTCTGCCGAGGACGCCGCGCTGACCACGAAGGCCGCCGAGGAGGCACGCGCCGTCGCCGTCGAAGGTGCCGCCACCGTCTCGTCCGCGAGCGAAGCGATGGACGCCGTGACCTCCGCGTCGGCCGACGCGACGGAAGCCATCCGCGGACTGGGCGAGCGGTCGAAGGCGATCGGCGGCATCGTCGCCACGATCACCGGGATCGCCGAGCAGACGAACCTCCTCGCGCTGAACGCCGCCATCGAGGCCGCGCGCGCCGGTGAGCAGGGCCGCGGGTTCGCGGTCGTCGCCGACGAGGTCCGCACGCTGGCCGAGGAGTCGCAGGACGCGTCCCGCTCGATCGCCGCACTGGTGGCGGAGATCCAGACCGAGACGCAGCGCGCCGTCGGCGTGGTGGAGAGCGGCGCCGAGCGGACCGCGCGCGGCGCGGAATCCGTGACGCAGGCCCGGGCCGCGTTCGACCGGATCGCGGGCTCGGTGGACGACATGACCGGCCGCGTGGGGCAGATCTCCGCGGCCGTCGATCAGATCGTCGGCGCGGCCGAGCAGATGGGCGCGCGGATGGAGGACGTGTCCGCCATCGCCGAGCAGTCGAGTGCATCCACCGAGCAGGTGAGCGCCTCCACGCAGCAGACGTCGGCCTCCGCGCAGGAGATCGCCGCGTCCGCACAGGAGCTTGCCGGGCGGGCCCGGGAGCTGCAGGTCGCGGTGTCGAGCTTCACGCTCGACTGACGGCGGGCCGGTCACGCGCCGGGCGAGGCGGCCGGCAGTTGCCAGGACGCCTTCGCCCGGCCGTCGCCGAGTCGCAGCACGACGGCGCCGGTCTCGGGATCCCCGCCGTCGCCGAAGATGAGCCGGCCGACGGCGCCGTCGTGCACGGTGACCGCATCGAGCTGGTCGCGGACCGCGCTGGGCGTCGTGGTCCCCGCGCGACGCAGCGCGCCGGCGATGAGTCGCACCGCGTCGTAGGACGACGCTGCGTAGGCCGAGGGCAGCGTGCCGTAGGCCCGCCGGAAGGTCCGGACGAACGCCCGTCCGGCGTCGTCGCGGGTGTCGGCCGACCAGAGCGTCGTCGCGTAGCTGTCGTCGAACAGCGGCAGGTCACGGAGCCGGCTGACGTCCCACGCGTCACCTCCGAGCAGGGTGCTGTCGAGGCCGACGCGGCGCGCACGCCGTGCCTGGAGCTCGACGTCAGGCGCGGCGTTCGGGAGGTAGAGCACGTCGGGGCGCGCGGCGGCCAGGCGATCCATTCCGCGCGAGTGGTCGTCCTCGTCGACGGTGTAGGTCGCGACCCCCACGATCTTGCCGCCCCGCTTGCGGAACTCCTGGCGGAAGGACCGCGCCAGCCCGCTGTTGTACGGCGACGTCGCCTCGTACATCACCGCGGCCGTGCGGGCCCGGAGGCGCCGTCGGGCAAACTGCGCGGCCACCGCGCCCTGCACGTCGTCCGTGAACGTCGTGCGGAAGACGAATCGGCGGTCGCGGGTCGTCGCGGGGCTCGTCGAGGCCGGGGTGATCATCGCGATTCCCGCGCGCTCGGCCACAGCTCCGACCGGGACGGCGACCACGCTCTTCGACGGGCCGACGAGCGCCGCCACGCCCGGCCGGCTGAGCAGCTCGTTCGCTCGGGCGACGGCCACCTGCGGTTCGGCTTGGTCGTCGGCGATGCGCAACCGAAGTCGGCGGCGTTCGCCGTCGATGAGGACGCCGCCGGCCCGGTTGATCTCCGCGACGGCCAAGCGGGCGCCGCGGGTGCTCTGGACATCCGCGGTCTCGCCGGAGAGGGTGAACAGCCCGGCGATGTCGACCTCGGCGGCGTCCCCGGCGTCGTCGCCGCACCCGGCCCCGGCGAGTGCGGCGGCCGTGAGGAGCGCCATGATCGCCCGGCGCGCCGTCATGGCTGCCCCGTGGGCTCGGGAGCGATCGATTCGGGCGTCAGGCGCGCCACGACCTTCGTGCCGCTGCGCGTGCTGCGCACGACGACCGCGCTCGCAACCGGATCTCCGCCTCTGAAGTAGCGCAGCCGGCCGGAGACGCCCTCGTAGGTGTCGACGGCGTCGAGTGCGGCCCGGATGGCGGCCGGCTCGGCGCGGCCGGCGCGCGTGATCGCCTCCGCGAGGAGGCCGGCCGCGTCGTACGCCGTCGCGGCGTATTGGCTGGGGTCGTCGCCGGTCCGACGGCGGTACGCGGCGACGAACGCGAGCGAGCGGGGGTCCTCGAGGTCGGGCGACCACTGCGCCGTGTGGTAGCTGCCCCGGAACGCCCTGGCGCGCAGGAAGGTCTGCTCCGCCCAGGTGTCGCCGCCCAGCAGGACGGCTCGCATGCCGAGCGTGCGTGCGCGCCGTCCCTGGCTTGCGGTGTCGGACGCGGGGTTGGGGAGGTAGAGGACGTCGGGCTGGCTGCGCGCCAGCCGGCGCATGCCCGCGGTGCGGCTGACCTGGTCGGGGGTGTAGGTGCCGGAGGCCACGATCTTGCCGTCGCGGCGCTCGAACCCGGACCGGAACGACGCCGCGATCCCCGTGCTGTACGGCGAGCTCGCGTCGTAGAACATCGCGGCGCTGCGCGCGCCGATGGCCTGACGTGCGAACGCGGCGGCGACGGCGCCCTGGAAGTCGTCGGTCACGATCGTTCGGAAGACGAACGTGCGGCCGCGTGTCGTGGCCGGGTTCGTCGACCCGGGCGTGATCATGGGCACGCCGCCGCGTTCCGCAACGGCGCCGACCGGGATCGCGAGCGTGCTCTTGACGGGGCCGAGCAGCGCGACGACGTTGCGCTGGTTGACGAGCTCGTTCGCGTTGGCGACGGCGGTCGGAGGGAGCGCCTCGTCGTCGAGCATGCGCAGGGCGAGGCGCCGGCGCTGGTCGCCGACCTCGACACCGCCGCGGGCGTTGATCTCGTCGATCGCGAGGCGGAGCCCGTGCACCGTCGACTCGTCCTCGGCTGGGCCCGCGAGCGTGAAGATCCCCCCGATGGGAATCGGGCCGCTCGGGGCGTCGTCCTCGCCGCATCCTGCGAGGAGCGCGACGACGGCCACGAACGGGAGGCATCGCGCGCCCCGCACGCTCACACCTCCTGGTGCAGCCGGTCCATGAGGTGACCGGCGGGGAGCGGCCGCGCGAACAGGTACCCCTGGCCGAGGTCGCAGCCAAGCGCCTGAATGGCGGCCAGCTGCTCCTCGGTCTCGATGCCCTCGGCGACGATCTCCATGTCGAGGTTGTGCCCGAGCGCGACGATCGCGCGGATGACCTCCGTCGTGTCCCGCCGGCCGCCGAGCCCCGTGATGAAGGAGCGGTCGATCTTCAGCGTCGAGATCGGCATCTCGTGCAGGGTCGCCAGCGACGAGTAGCCGGTGCCGAAATCGTCCACGTGCAGGTGCAGGCCGAGGTCGACGAGGTCATCGAGCGCGCGGCCCTCGGTCGCGGCGTCCTGCACGACGACGCTCTCGGTGATCTCGAGGTTGAGGTGCGACGCCACCTGCGGGTCGGCCACGAGCTCGCGAACACTCGCGACGAAGTCAGGGTGTCGGAGCTGGACGCGGGAGACGTTGACGCTGACCCGCGGAACGCGCTCCGGCCCGAGCTCGCGGCGCCAGTCGCCGAGGGTCGCGACGATGCGCTGCAGCACCAGGCGCCCGAGGGGGACGATGAGGCCGGTCTCCTCGGCCACGGGGATGAACTCCGCGGGCGACAGGAGGCCGCGTTCGGGGTGCAGCCAGCGGGCGAGGGCCTCGACCGCCACGACGCGCTGGTCATCGAGTGAGACGATGGGCTGGAAGAGGACCTCGAACTCGTCGCGTTCGACCGCCCGCCGCAGGTCGGACTCCACCGCGAGCCGGTTCAGGGCTCGCAGGTGCATGTCCTCGTCGAACAGCGCGTGCCGGCCCCGCCCGAGCGACTTCGCCCGGTACATGGCGGTGTCGGCGTCGCGCAGGATCTCCTCGGACGCGCGGTACCGGCGCGGCCCGAACGCGATCCCGATGCTCGCGGTGATGAACAGCTCACGCTCGGCGAGCGTCAGCGGGCTGTTCAGCCGCTGTTGCACCCGCTCGGCGGTGTGCAGCACGTCGCGGGCCCCTTCCACCGGCTCGAGCAGGATCGCGAACTCGTCGCCGCCGAGGCGCGCGATCGTGTCGCCGGGCCGCAACCCGCTCGCCAGACGGCGCGCGACGCTGATGAGCAGCTCATCGCCGGCGAGGTGACCGAGGCTGTCGTTGACGACCTTGAACTGATCCACGTCGACGAACAGCACCGCGAACCCATCGTCGGGATGGCGGGAGGACCGGCGCAGCAGGTGGTCGAGCCGCTCCATGAACAGCGCGCGGTTGGCGAGTCCCGTCAGCGGGTCGTGGAGCGCCTGGCGCAGCAGCTGGTCCTCGAACGCCTTGCGATCGCTGATGTCCGTGAGCGACCCGGCGCAGCGATGGGGCGGCGCGTCACCGTCCCGGACCGCGACGCCACGGGCGAGAACCCACAGCCAGCGCCCGTCGCGGTGCCGGATGCGGAACTCCGCCTCGAAGTGCGGAATCTCGCCGGCGAGGTGGCGGTCGAAGTCGCTGCGCACCCGCTTGCGGTCGTCGGGGTGGATGCGGTCGAGCCATTCGCTGGGACTCGATCCGAGCTCCTCCTCGTCGTAGCCGATCATCGAGGCCCAGCGCGAGGACACGTACAGCTCGTCGCGCTCGAGGTCCCAGTCCCACAGCCCGTCGTTGGCGCCGCGCTGCGCCAGGGCGTAGCGCTCCTCGCTCGCGGCGAGGTCGTCGACCCGCCGCTCGAGGTCCTCGTGGGTCTCGAGCAGCTCGCTGCTCATCCGGTTGAACGCGTGGCCGAGGGTGCCGACCTCGTCGCGGCCGGAGACCGGCGCGGTGCGCCCAAGGTCGCCGTCGGCGAGTGCGGACGCCGCCGTGGTGAGCGACCGCACCGGGCGCACGATCCTCCGTGTCAGCAGGTACGTGATCGCGGCGAGCACCATGGCGGCGAGGACGCCGCCGATGAGGATCGCCTGCGTCAGCCGCCGCTCAGGGGCGAACGCCTCGTCCTGGCGGACTTCTGCCAGCAGCGCGACATTGCGGTTCTCGAGCCAGCGGTACGCGCCCACGACGGGCACGCCGCTGTAGTTCTCGTAGAGCCCGCGCCCGTTGGCGCCACCGAGCGCGCGGTTGACGCCGGGGGTGCGGACCCCGCGCGGGAACGAGCGCTCCCCGAAGCGGGCGGGTGAGACGAAGTTGTTGAAGCGGTCGACGAAGTACGTCTCTCCGGTGCGCCCGAGGCCGCGGCGGTCCAGGAGCACGGTGCGCAGGCGATTGAGGTCGACGTGGCCGCCGATGACGGCGATCCGGCGGCCGTCGGCGTCTCGCAGCGGTGAGACCGCCGTCATCGCGGGCGCCCCGTCCGACGCCGACGGGTAGATCCCCAGGACGTCGGCGCGCTTGAGGCCGACTTGGAAGAACGGCTCGGCGACCTCGTAGCGGCCCTCGTGATCGCGGTCGGTGGCGACCATGACCCGGCCGCCGGTCGGCGACATGACGAACAGCTCGCTCAGGTCACTCTGATGCCGGATCGCACGGCGCAGGATCTCAGCCGCCCGGACGCGGGCGGCGGCGGTCTTCCTGGATGGCGGGCCCTGCATCTGCTCGATCTGCTCGGAGAGCTGCGGGCTCTCCGCCACGTTGCGCACGGCGGCGAGCGTGTCGTCCACACGTTCGTCGAAGAACGTCTGCCGCAGGCTCGCGGCCGCGTCGAGGCGCTGATAGACCTGCGACTTCAGGCTGTCACGGGCCCGAGAGACCGCGTAGGCGCCCACGAGCGCGAGCACCACGAGGGAGACGAGCAGCAGCGAGCCGACGATGCGACTGACGAGGTTCGAGCGGGGGGGACAGACGAGAACCCAGCTGCGCGAGTGACCCAAGGCGCATCAGGTCCGGTCCTGAACCGGGGTGCAGACTCCGTGCCGGGCGATAGCTCCACGCACCTCCTCGCAGCGCTGAGCGGACTGACCGACGGCCTTGTCGGACAGGGTGTCTCGCTCAGTATCTCGGAGCGGCGGCACCGCCGCAAATTCGAACGAACGTCCACCCGGTGCGCGCGTCAGCGCACGTCGAAACCCAGCCGTTCGAGACGCTGGATGCGCCGTTGCAGGAGCGCCTCGCGCCGGCGCACCGCGTCGCGTCCGCGGACGAACTGCGCGCGGTCACCGTCGCGCGCGCCACGCGCCATGGTGCGATAGGCCGACTCGACCAGACGCAGCGTCGCGACGAGCTCGCGGTCCGCAGCGCGCACATCCGCGGGCGCGTCGGCGCGGCCGACGGAGCGGGCTGCGATGCCGGACGCCTCGGCGAGTGCTGTGGCGGCGCGCGACTGCCCGCGGGAGGTGCGCGCGTCGGCGAGACGCTCCCGGCGTGCGACGCGTCTGACGTTCAGGCGGCGCAGCGCGCGGCCCAGCTCGGCGGCGTACGCGGCGCGCGCCTGCGTGACGGGCGCGTCGGGCGCAGCGATCGGCGGCGGAATGATCACGGGCCGGGGAGCCGGCTCAACATCGGCGCTGTTGCCCGAGACGGCCACGATCAATCCGAGGACGAAGGCGGCTCCGGCCGATGCGGCGATCACCCGCAGCCGGCGGGCCTCGGGTGCGGATGTGGGCTCGGTCTCAAGGTCCGCGGTCGTCGGACCGGCGACTGCGGCAGTGGCGGCGGCGAGCAGGGCCGAGGGGGACGGCGGGCGCTTCGCGGGGTCGTCGGCCAAGGCATCCCAGAGGACGTCGCCGAACGTGCCGGTGAGCTGCGGTGCGGACGCGGGCATCGTCTTCAGGGTCCACGGCGGTGGATCCTGGCCGGTCACCGCGGTCCGCAGCAGCCCCGCGATGGCGTAGACGTCGGAGCGGCTCGTCGCCGGCGCGCCTGCTGCGAGCTCCGGGGCGCGGAACGGCACGAGGCCTCCGCTGGACGGACGCGGCGCCGGCGCGAGGTCGAACGCGGCGAGCACGGCTCGCACGTCGCGGCGGGTGCGCGCTGGGACCTTGATCTCGCCGCCCTCCAGCCGGGCGCCGTCCAGCAGCGACGGCAGCGGAGCCAGCAGCGCGCACGCGTCCGCGGGCGTCAGGACGCCACGGGCGGTCAGGGCGGCGTCGACGAGGTCAAGCAGGTCGCGGCCGGGCGCAGCGGTCGGTTGGTCGACGGTGCGGGCCATCGTCAGTCGCTGTCCTCGAACGATCCGCTGCCGCTGCCGCTGTTCTCGAAGGACCCGCTCGCGCCCGATCCGGACCCCGATCCGGACCCTGATCCCGACGACGGCGCGGGCGGGGCGGACGAGGCCGGCGGTGCAGAGGAGGCCGGCGCTGCGGCAGGTGCGGCGTCGGCCCCATCGGCTGCGGGTGCCTCCCCGGCGTCAGTCGGTGCCGGTGTCGCGGGCGCGGGGGCGGGCGCCGCGCCGCCGGTCTCCCCGCGCAGTCGCGGCAGGCGCGCGGCCGGGCGCAGGTCGGGGATCGGCGGCAGCACCGCGTCCTCGCCCTCTCGGGAGGGGGCGGCGCGGTCGGACACGAGCGCGACGCGTCGCAGCTGCTCGTCGCCGGACACGAGGTCGGCGAGCAGCATGGGCAGGACGAACGCGCCGACGATCACCAGGGCGACGCCCCAGGGGCGGGCGAGCAGGTCGGTCAGGAGGCTGGGCATGCGCTGGCCTTCGTGCTGCCCGGGCGCAGGCAGCGGTCGGTGCGCCGCGGGACCTGGCCCCGCCGGACGACGATGCTCGTGTACTTGCCGATGAAGCCCGGCTGCGTCACCCGCACGGTGATGCGGGTGCCAGGACGGAGCCGGCGGCGCTCGAGCGCAGGGATCCGGCCGGGACGGAAGGTGCGACGGGTGAACGGGCACCCGCGGCCCGCGCACGTCACGCCGACACGGGCTGCTGCGGGCGCGTCGACGACGAAGCGCGTGAATCGCGCGCCGCGCCGGTTGAAGCCTCCGGCGATGGTCAGCACGGGAAACGGCCGGATCCGCGTCGCGCGGGTGGCCGCGGGAGCAGCTGTGGTCTGCGCCGCGGCCACGGGCCCGGCCGCCGGGGCGGTGACGGGCACGTCCCGGAAGGCGAAGCTCGCGACCCCGTCGGCGTCGCGGACGCGCAGTGCCACGGGGTAGACACCCGCGGCGGGGAACGCGCGCTGCGCGATCGGGCCGGCGGCGTCGCCGAACACCGCGTCGCCGTCGAGGTCCCAGAGCTGCTCGGTCAGCGGCCCGTCGGGGTCCTGCGACGTCGAGGTGAAGGTGACGAGGTCGCCGGCGACTGGTGCCGCGGGTGCCGCGCCGAACGCGGCGAAGGGGAAGGCCGTCACGCGGACGACCTGCGCGGCGAGCGTCGATCCCCCGAACGCGTCGTTGAGCGTGACGCGCACGGTCCGCACGCCCGCGAAGGGCTGGGTGAACGCCGCGGTGGGTCCACCGCTGTCCGTCGTCCCGTTCTCGTCGACGTCCCAGGCGTAGGTGATCGCGTCCCCGTCAGGGTCCGCCGCGTCAACGGCGAGTTGCACCTGCTGGCCCGCCACAGGCAGCGACGGGACCACGCGGATGGTGCCCGTCGGCGCGCGGTTCGCGACGACGCTGACGTTCTCGGTCTCGCTCGTCTCGTCGCCGGAGGTCCCTGGGTCCGGGTCGACCGTGAGCGTGACGGGGTAGGTCCCGAGCGCGGCGTACTGATGCGCGAAGACCCCGCCGTCCGCCAGCGAGGCGCCGTCCCCGGCGGTCCAGGAGCAGACCACGGGTGCGGCGCACGACACGGTGGCGCGGAACTCCACCGCCTGTCCCGGGCGGATCGGGCCGCCGGGCACGGTGAACGTCGTGGCCGCGGCGGCCGGCTGCACGACACCGGGGGCCACCGGCGCGAGCGCGAGTGACGCCAGGAACGCGGCGATCCGTGCGCGAGACACCACTCGCGAATCGTAGACCGCGCCCCGGCGGGCCGAACCCGCTTCGACGCGTTACACCGCGGGTGCGACCGTGCCGGCGGTCCGGCGCTCGAGGTGGGTCTCGAGCACGTCGACCGCGCGCTCGGCGCCGTCGTGTTCACGGGCCCAGGCCTGAGCCTCGGCGACGCGTCGCCCGATGTCCGGTTTCGCGAGCGCCCGTCCGACGGCGAGGCCGATCGCCCGTGGCGTCGTCGCGCGGCGCGGCAGCCTCACGCCGAGGCCCGCCCAGTCGATCCGGGCGGAGTTCTCGTTCATGTCGCCGCCGGCCGGCACGGCCACGAGCCGGCACCCCGACGCGATCGCGCGCACCACGGTTCCGTGCCCGGCGTGGCAGACGACGACGTCGCAGTGCGGCATCGTGCGTGCGTAGGACACCCACTCGACGAGCCGCACGTTGTCCGGGACGTCGAGCCGGTCCTTCAGCGGCCGGCGGTTCCACGTCGCCAGGACCCGGACGGGGAGATCGCCGAGACCCTCCACCGCCGCGCGCAGGAGCCGATGGCGCTGGTCCTGCGACGTCGACGGCGCCACGAGGATGAGCGGCGCGTCGCCGGGCGGCAGCTCGACATCCTCGGCCGGCGGCTCCCACAGCAGCGGGCCGACGACGTGCACGTGCTCGGGCCAGACCCGCGGGTACTCGAGCTGCGGCATGGTCGCGACGAGGACGAGCTCGGAGCTCTGCCCGTTGTGGACCCACATCCGTGGCGGCAGGCCGACCGCCTCGCGCGTCTCGTTGCATTCGCGCATGCCGAGGTCGAGCCCCGCGTCGAGGGTCGGCCGGGTGCGGCGCCACAGCGCCCGGCCCGCGGCGGTCCGCGGGAGCCTGGCGCCCAGCGAGTAGGGCGGCCAGCCGTCCTGCGGGTCCGGGTAGACGTGCGGCACGAGCGTCGCGACCGGCAACCCCGCCAGCTCGCCGGCGAGCGCGGGGGCAAGCGTGAGGATGTCGGCGACGACGATGTCCGGCCCGACCTCCTCGACGACCTCCTGCGCCTGCCCGGTCGCCGCCGCCACGGCCTGGTAGGGCTTGAGCGGAACGCCGTTGGTCATCTCCGGCCCGTACTCGGGCGCGGCGAAGAACCGGAAGCCCTCGCGCTCGGCGTGTCCCCGCCACTTCTCCGCGGTGTGGATCGCCACGTCGTGCCCCCGGCGCCGCAGCGCGGAGCCGAGGGACATCAGGGGAAAGACGTGACCGGGGTCGCCGAACGCCCCGAGCAGGACCTGCGCCATACGGCTACGCGGCCTCTTCGGCGAGGCGCGCCACGGTGCGCAGCTGCGCCAGGCGGGACTCCTTGTCGAACGCCATCGGGCTGAGGTTCAGGGTGTGCACGCCGGCCTCGCGGTAGATCCGGATGCGCTCGCGCACCACGTCCTCGGTGCCGCACAGCGAGACCTGGTCGATGAACTCGCCGGGGATCGCGTTGCAGGCCTCCTCCTTCTTGCCCTCGAGGTAGAGGTCCTGCACCTTGCGCGCCGCGTCCTCGTAGCCGTAGCGCTGCATGAGCTGGTTGTAGAAGTTCTTGTCACGCGAGCCCATCCCGCCGACGTACAGCCCGATGAACGGCCGCATCGCGTTGCGCGCGGTCTCCTGGTCGTCGCTGATGAGGACGGACACGCTCGGGGTGATGCGGAAGCCGTCGAGCGAGCGGCCGGCCTTCGCCGCGCCTTCCGCGAGGCTCTTGCTCAGCTCGGGGAGGTGCTCGGGGGAGAGGAGCATGGGCAGCCAGCCGTCGGCGATCTCGCCGGCGAGCGCGGTGTTCTTCGGACCGATCGCGGCGAGCAGGATCGGAATGCGCTCCTGGACCGGCGAGATGGTGAGCTTCAGCGCCTTCCCTGGGCCGTCGGGGAGCGGGAGGACGAGCGTCTCGCCCTCGTACTGGACGCGCTCACGCGCGAGCGCCATGCGGATGACCGCGACGTAGTCCCGGGTGCGGGCGAGCTGCTTGGCGAACCGCTGGCCGTGCCAGCCCTCGGCCACCTGCGGGCCGGACGAGCCGATGCCCAGCAGCATGCGCCCGTCGGAGAGCTGGTCGAGCGTCGCCGCGGTCATCGCGGTCATGGCCGCCGACCGGGCCGGCATCTGGAAGATCGCGGACCCGATCTTGATCGTCGAGGTCTGGGCGGCGAGCCACGCCAGGACGGTGGCGGTGTCCGACCCGTAGGCCTCCGCGGCCCACACGCTGTCGTAGCCGAGGCGCTCGGCTTCCTGGACGATCTCCAGCTGATCGGCGCTGGAGAGCCCGAGCCCCCAGTAGCCGATGTTGACCCCGAGCTTCATGCAAGATCCCTTTCACTGGCAGGGCGGGCCTTGTTGATGACGACGCCGCAACGTAGCGTCAGCCCGACCTCATGACCGGACGCAAGAGTATGGGAAGGACCCGGACCGAGCGCCTGCGCTCTGCCGTCGACGCGCTGCCGCGCCACGCGCGGGTCGCGATGCTCGAGGGCGTGCGGGGCGAGACGATCGTCGCCGGGGCGTATGTGGGGACCGGCGCGGGGGTGTGTCCGATGGTCGCGGTGCACCGCCGCGGGGTGCGCACGGACGCCAACCGCTTCGCCCGCGCCTGGGACCAGTTCTGCGGCGTCGCCCAGGGGGAATCGCGCGCAGCGACGGAGCGTGAGCTCACCACGCTCGTCGCAATGCTCCAGGCGAGTCTGCTCGCCGACGAGCACGTCGATCTGCGCGCGGCGATGGCCGAGCACCGGGCGATGCGGCGCGAACGCCACGCGCGTGAGGCGGTGGACCTCGCCGCGACCCGGGCCGAGCATCAGGCGCTTGCGCGCGAGCGCCGGGCGCGTGAGGCCGCGGACGTCGGCAGCGACTGGCTGCACGACGCGCCGGTCAGTCCAGGCGGTACCCGTCGTCGCGCAGGCCTCGCAGCCGCGCGTCGAGCTGCGCCTCGCGCTGGCGGACCTGCTCTCGTCCGCGGTTGAACGCGCCGCGGCTGTCCGCGCGCGCGGCTGCGGCCATGCGGTCGTAGCTGTTGGCGACCAGCCGCATCTGGCGCACGATCCCCTGGTTCTCCCCGGCGACCGAGGCGGGCGCGTCGGCGGAGGCGAGCCGCCCCGCAGCCTGCCGGTAGACCCCGGCGAGGCGGTCGGAGAGCCGCGCCTGGCCGCGCGGGGTGCGCGCCGCGCGCAACTGGGTCCGCAGCGTGCCACGGTCACGGTTCAGCCGGTCCATCGTGGTGCGCAGCACGCGACCGTAGGCGGCGGACGGCCCGAGCGTGGCGGGGGTGACCCCGGAGGTCTGCAGCGACCCCGCGATGGCCGCGCACTGCCGCCGGAAGGCCGGTGTGACCTCCACGCCGGTGAAGCAGCTGATCGCCAGCGTGCCCTGATCGGTGCCGAAGACGTAGAGGTCGAACGTCCCCGCTTCGTCGGGCCGCGCGAGGCCGCGGTAGCGGTAACCCTCGAGCTCGCCGACGCGGATCGGCTCGCCGCGCGGCGGGGATTCGAGGTCGTCCGCCAGGCCGGGCGGCAGCAGCGACGCGTCGGTCTCCGCAAAGCGCCCGGCGACGAGCGTCGCGGAGCCCGGGACGAACCCCGTGACGCCGCGGGGCTCGAGGGCGACCGGATCCTCGAGCGGCACGCCGAGCACCGGCGGGGCCGGGTCGACGGTCTGCCACTGCGGCGGGTGCGTGAGCTCGATCGCGCCCTGCTGGGTGCGTTCGGCGGCGGGCGCCTGCTGGGTCGGCGTGTCGTCCCCGCTCGTGAGGAGTACGATCACCGTGCCGGCTGCGAGCGCTGCGGCGGCCACGACCCCCACGAGCACGGAGCGGCGACGGCGGACCTGCTCGGCGCGCAGGCGCACGGCGGGGTCCGTCGACGGCCACTCGGGTTCGGGTTCGGGCGCCGGCTCGGGGACAGGCTCGGGGCGCGCGATCTCCGGTGCCTGCGTGGCCACGGCACCTGACGCGACTGCCGCAGGCGCGGGGGTCGTGCGGCGCAGGCGCTCGGCGGCCGCGCCGAGCCGTGCCGCGGGATCGGACGCAGCGGTGGGCGCCCCGCCGTTGGCAGGCGCCGCTGGGGCGGGACCGGCCGGGTGGGGGTCCCCGTCGTCCTGCGGGGCCTCGAGCTCGCCCGCTGGGCGCGGTGCGGCGCCAGCCGGCGTGCGGGGCGGCGCGGGGCGCTCGGTCTCGGCGAACCCGGTGCGTGAGCCGCCGGGGCGCAGGCGGCTGATGAAGCCGCTGATCCCGCCGCCGGCGTTGCGGACCACGCGGCCGGCGGACGTGGACCAGCCCGTCACGGTCGTCGAGACGCGCGTGACGAGCCGCTGCGGCCCGTGGAGCGTGCTCGCGACGTTGCCCGGTCCGCCCCAGCGCACGAGGTCGGTGGACGGCGCGGCCTCTCCGGAGACCGATGGCTGGGGCCGGCGGATGAACCGCTCGGGCGCCTCGCCGCCGAGGGCGCGCCGCGCCTGGTGGAAGAAGTCGCGGGGCGAGGCCGGTCGCTGCAGCGGGTCCGCGGCGAGCGCGCGCCACAGGACGAGGTCGAGCGCCTCGGGCACCGCGCCGTCGCGCTCGCGGTCGCGCAGGACGCGGTCGGCGTGTGAACCGGGCGGGTGGCCCGTCAGCGCGGTCAGCAGCAGGCCGCCGAGCAGGTGAACGTCCGACCGCGCGTCCGGCGGCTCGAGCCGCAGGCGCTCGGGCGGCACGTAGGTCAGGAGGTCGGGCCGGGTGTCGCGCGCGCCGGGGATCGCGAGCGCGTCGATGAAGGCCGGCTCGAGGAGGACCGCGCGGTCGTCGACGGCGATGAGGACATTGCCGGCGTCGAGGTCGCGGTGGTGCAGGCCGTACTCGGACGCGGTGCGCATCGCGCGGGCCAGGGGCTCGAACAGGTCGACCGCGCGCTGCGGGTCGATCGTCCCGTCCTCGAGGATGCCGCGAACGGTCCGGCCCGACGGCGGATCGGCGAGCACCCACGCGCGGCCGTCGGCCTCGCCGCATTCGAGGACCTTGACGATCCCGGGGTGATCGATGTGCCGCAGGCGGTCCATGACCGCGAGGAAGTAGCCCTGGAATCGCTGGTCCGCGCTGACGGCGGGGTCGAGCAGGGTGAGCGTCAGTTCCGCGCCGTCGGCCTCACGCCGGACGCGCAGCACGTCGGCGAGGCCCGCGCGGGTGCCGTCGCGCGACAGGACGGCGTACCCGGGAGGCAGCTGCGGCATGGGGGGTGTGCTCGGAGGGCGTCATCGGGTCATCCGGTCGAATCGAAGCTGTCAGAACTACCATCGCCGCCGGAGCCACCGGAGTCGAAGCTCCCGCCGCTGGAGCCGCCGCTGGAGCCGCCGCTGCCGCCTCCGCCGCCGGAACTGCCACCGCTGGACGACGGCGCCGGTGCCGGCGCGGGCGCCGGGGTGAACGAGTTCGCGGGTGCGCTGGTCGCCGGGCTGGTGGCGGTCGGGGCCGGTGCGGAGGACTCCGCCGGCTCGTCGGCGGGGCGGCGCAGGGCGGGCAGCCGCGGCGCCCGGTCCAGCGTGGAGATGCGGACGGCGGTCTGGCCTTCGTCGCTGAGCACCTCGACGGCCGGGCGGGACACCGCGACGGGGCGCGGCTCCTCACCGTCGTCGAACAGGGCCGCGACGCCGAAGGGCAGGGCGAAGCAGAGCGCGATGAGCGCGGCGGCGGCGAGGGGGGTGACCGGCACGCTGGTCAGTTTGCCGGACAGCGGGTCGGAACGGTGGCTCCCGGCTTCAGGCAGCGGTCGGTGCGCCGTGGCGCCTTGCCTCGCCGCACGACGATCTCGGTGTACTTCCCGATCGCACCGGCGCGCGTTGCGCGAATGACGATCGTCGTCCCGGCCCGGTAGCTGCCGAGGAGGCTGGACAGGCGCACGACGCCGGACTTCCCCGTCGTCTTCGACAGCCGGCGCGGGCAGCCGCGCCCGTCGCAGTCTGCCTGGACGCGCGTGCCGCGCGGCGCCGTGACCGTGATCCGGGTGAACATTGCGCCGCGGCGGGTCAGGCGGCCTTGGATGCGCACGCGCGGGAACGGGCGCAGCAGCTTCGGCGCCGCGCTCTTCTCGGGCTGCGTCGGCGTCGCCGCCACGGGCGCGGGGTCGGACGTGAACGGTGCGCCGGCGCCGCTGGCGGCCGGATCTGGCACGGGGTCCGCCGACGCGGGGCCGATCCCCGGTCCGGGATCCGGGGGCGTGCCGGGGTCAGTAGGAGGCGCCACGGTGAGCGTGCGCGCCGCGGTGATGGTGTCGACGCCGTCGCTGACGCGCAGCTGCACGGTGACCGGACCGCTCGTGCCGTAGGACGCCGTGGCCATGGCGCCGGTGCCGTCGTCGAACGCGCCGTCCCCGTCGGTGTCCCAGGCGCGCGTTAGGGCCTGCCCGTCCGCGTCGGTCGACGTGTCGGTGAAGGTCACGGACTCGTTCAGGGCCGGGGTCAGCGTGCTGGCGGAGAAGCCGGCGACCGGCGCGCGGTTGCCCGCAGTGAGCGTGAACGGAGCGGAGGTCGCCGTGCCGCCGTCGGCGTCGGTGACGCGCACGCGCGCGGCGAGGACGCCGGAGGCCGGCATGGTGCGGGTGATGGTCGCGCCGGCCGCGTCACCGAACACGGTGTCGCCGTTGAGGTCCCAGGTGAAGGTGGTCGCGGTGCCCTCCGGGTCGGTGGCCGCCGCGGTGAGCTGCACGTCCTCGCCGCGCAGGACGGCGACCGGCGGCACCGAGATCGCCGGCGTCGACGGCACGCGGTTCGTGACGGTCACGACCTGCGTGCGCTGCACGGTCGAGTTGGCTGCTGCGTCGTCGTCGGTGACCTGGACCCCGATGGTGCGCGCGCCGGCCCGCGGGTAGGTCCGCGACGGCGGAGCGGCCGCGGTGGAGTCGTCGTACGCGCCGTCGCCGTCGAGGTCCCACGCGTAGGTCAGCGCGCCCCCGTCCGGGTCCGAGGCGGTGACGGAGAAGGCCACGGCGGTCCCGGTGGGGACCGTGGTGGGTGTGATGTCGAGCGTCGCGGTCGGGGCTGAGTTGGCAGCGACCAGCGAGAAGGGGGCCGAGGTGGCGGTCCCGCCGTCGGCATCGGTGGCCTGCACGGCCGCGGCGAGCGTGCCCGACGACGGCATCGTGCGCGTGACCTTCGCGCCGGTCGCGTCGTCGAAGGCGTCGTCGCCGTCGAGGTCCCAGGCATAGGTCAGCGCCGTGCCCTCCGGGTCGGTCGCCGCCGCCGTCAGCTCCACGGATTCACCGCGGGCGACGCTGGCCGGAGCGGGGGTGATGGTCGGAGCGGAGGGCGCGCGGTTGGCGACCGTGACGACCTGCGTGCGCTGGGCGGTGCCCGCGGGGGTGTCGTCGTCGGTGACGCGCACCCCGACGGTCCGGTTGCCGGAGCGCGGGTACGAGCGGCTGGGCGGGGTGGCGGCCGTGGAGTCGTCGTACGCGCCGTCGCCGTCGAGGTCCCACGCGTAGGTGACCGTCCCGCCGTCGGGGTCGGACGCGGTGGCGGCGAAGGAGACCGCCGTGCCAGTCCCGACCGTGGTGGGGCTCACCGTGAAGGTGTCGATCCGCGGGGGCGAGTTGCCGGCGGTCAGGGTGAACGTCGCGGAGTTCGTGCTGCCGCCGTCGGCGTCGGTCACCCGGACCCGTGCGGTGAGGGTGCCCGACGACGGCATCGTCTGCGGGGTCGACGCACCGGTCGCGTCGTCGAAGGCGCTGTCGTTGTCGAGGTCCCACGCGTACGTGAGCGAGGTGCCCTCGGGGTCGGTCGCGGCGGCGGTGAGGGTCGTCGTCTCGCCCCGTTGCACGCTGGCCGGCGACGCGGAGATCGTCGGCGTGGACGGCAGGCGGTTCGTGACCGTGACGACCTGCGTGCGCTGGACCGTGGAGGTCACGTCGCCGTCGTCATCGGTGACTCGGACCCCGACGGTCTTCGCTCCGGCGCGTGCGAATGAGCGCGAGGGCGGGGAGGCGGCCGTGGAGTCGCTGTAGGTGCCGTCGCCGTCGAGGTCCCACGCGTACGTGACCGCTCCGCCGTCCGGATCCGCCCCGGCGGCCGAGAACGTCACGGCGTCACCGGTGGCGACCGTCGTGGGGTTGACGGTGAGCGTGACGGTCGGCGGCGCGTTGGCGATCGCGACGCTGCGCGACGTGATCGACTCCGCGCCGTACGTGTCACGCACCCGCAGGCGGACGGTCTTCGCGCCGAAGGTGGAGAAGGTGCGGCTGGCGGTCGACCCGTCCCCGTCGTCGAACGCGCCGTCGTTGTCGGTGTCCCAGGCGCGGGTCAGGGGCATCGCCCTCCGGGTCGGTGGAGGTGTCGGTGAAGGTGACCGCCTGGTTGATGACGGGCGCGGACGGCGCCGACGTGAAGGAGGCGGTCGGCCCGCGATTGCTCGCGACGACGATCTGCGCGGACGCGTTGACGGTGCGCCACAGGAACAGCGGCGGGGGGCCGATCTTGAGATACGTGAGCGTCACGGTGTACGTGCCCGGCGACGAGAACCCGTCCGCGTACAGCCCGGGGTCGGGGTAGCCGGCGCCCGAATCGAACGGCGTGGCGGTGCCGACCTTCCAGCTCCAGCTCAGGCAGGAGTCGTCACAGCTGCCGGTGGCGCTGAACGTCACGGGTTCGCCCGGGCGCGGGTTGGCGGGATTGGCGATGACGGACAGCGCCGCGTCAGCCGTCGCGGGGATCGCGAGCAGGAGTGCAGCAACCGTCGCGACCACCGCGCAGAGCCCCCGCCCGCGCGTGGCCAAAGTGTCCACGATCACGGAGTCATGGTAAAGCGAGACGGCGCGAACCGCCAGTCCTGTTTCCGGTGCGACTGTTTCAGCCGGCGGGCTGGCCCGTCAGCCCGCCGCCGGGCTGCTGGAAGATGATCTCGGGGATCACGCAGCCGGGGGAGACCCGCAGGAGCATCCGCACGCCTTCGGCGATGTCTTCGGGACGGATCATCTGGTCCGCGGGCACGGCCCCCTTGACGAAGTCGGTCATCGGCGTGTCGACGAATCCCGGGCACAGCGCGCACGACTTGATGCCGTCGCCGGCGAGCTCCTTGTTCATCGCCTCGGTGAAGCCCACGACGCCGTGCTTCGTGGCGCTGTAGACCGACAGCCACGCCTCGCCGGACTTGCCGGAGATCGAGGCGGTGTTGACGACGATCGCGTTGCGGTGCTCGGCGCCTGCCTCGCGCAGCATGCCGACCGACTCGCGGTAGAAGAGGACGAGCGAGCGCAGGTTCAGGTCGAGCTGGAGGTCGAGCCGCTTGGCGGTGATCTCGCCGACCGGCTGCCCGGCGCCGACGCCCGCGTTGTTCACGAGCACGTCGAGGCGGCCGTACTTCTCACGATGCGCGGCGACGACGGACTGGATGTGCTCCTCGTCGGACAGGTTGCCGGGGATCGCCTGGAGCTCGAAGCCCTCGTCACGCAGGGACGCCGCGGCCTCCTCGAGCTTCTCGGGCCGGCGCGCGGCGATCGTCAGGCCGTAGCCCTCGGCTCCGAGCATGCGCGCGATCGCCAGTCCGATCCCGCTCGATGCTCCCGTGACCAACGCTGCACGCTGCGCCATGACCCATCTCCCATGTCGTGTGTCAAGCGGCGGTATCCCATCACACCACCGCCTACACTCGCCGACGTGTCGCGACTCGCCCTGCTCGCCAGCCTGCTCATCTTCGGCGCGCTCGTGGTCACGGGATGCGGGGGATCCGACGACGGCGACAGCGCCGCGACGTCCGCGCAGACCGCCACGGCCGAGCCCGCGGACTTCCCGGAGGGCAACGGCCAGACGCTGGAAACGTTCGCCGCCGACCTCCCCGAGGGGCCGGTGTTCGCACCGAGCACGTCGGTCATGCGCGTGGGCGACAACCGTGTCGGCTTCGCCCTCTTCGACGTCGCCCGCAAGCAGGTCGACGCCACCAGCGCTGCGGTCTACACCGCGCGCCCGAACGGCACCGACGTGCAGGGCCCGTTCATCGCGCGGCAGGAGTCGATCAACGTCAAGCCGCAGTACCGCAGCGCCCAGGCGGCGGCCGACCTCGCGGAAGGCGACAAGATCTGGGTCGCGACGGTGCCGTTCGACAAGCGCGGCTCGCGGACCATGTTCGCGCTCGCCGAGGTCGACGGGGAGCTGCAGCAGACGTCGCCGTTCGAGTTCAAGGTCGGGACGAAGGGCGGCCCGCCGGACGTCGGCGAGAAGGCGATCGACATCAACACGCAGACGGAGGCCGACGTCGGCGGCGACCTCGAGCAGCTCTCCACCCGCGTGCCGCCGCCGAAGGAGATGCTGCAGACGAACTTCTCCGACGTGCTGGGCAAGGAGCCGGTCGTCCTGCAGTTCGCCACGCCCGCGCTCTGTCAGACGCGCGTCTGCGGCCCCGTGGTCGACATCGCCGAGCAGGTGCGCGCCGAGAACGGCGACGGCGTGACGTTCATCCAGCAGGAGATCTACAACGACAACGACGTCAACAAGGGCTTCCGCCCGCAGGTCGGCGCGTGGGGCCTGCCGACCGAACCGTGGATCTTCGTCATCGATCGCAACGGCAAGGTCGTCGAGCGGTTCGAGGGCGCGTTCTCGGCCGAGGAACTCACGGAAGCCGTCAAGAAGGTCCAGTAGGTCTGCTCGGTAGGTTGGCCGCGGGCCGGTAGCTCAGCGGTCAGAGCAGCGGACTCATAATCCGTCAGACGTGGGTTCGACTCCCACCCGGCCCATGCTGATTCGCAGGGATGGCGCTCATCGCTCCCTGAACTCGGCCAGCCGTCCCGCCAGGCCCTCGAAGCCCAGGATCACGGCGGTGACGAACGCCAGGACGCCTGCTGCGATGTAGTTGCCGCTAAGGAAGAAGTCGACGGCGGGGACTGCAGCACCCACGAACAGGACGAACAGGACGATGCGCAAGCAGTACACGTCTGTCGGTCCTAGCTCGCCTTGGCCGTCTTTCGCGGAAGGGCGCTCGAGGGTCACGAGCAGTGCTCGAATCCAAGTTCGCGCGCGATCTTGGTCGATCGGGCCTGCAACGCCTCGGCCCGTTTCATCCTAGGGTCGGAGTAGACGTCGGCGACCGGATCCTTCAGCGCCGCGGCGAGTAAGTCGATGCGCGCCTGATTGACCTTCACGTAGCGCGCGAACTGCCCCTTGTCCTCGGTCGGGGCCTCAATCGCGTTGAGATCGGCCTGCGCCTTTCGGACAACCGGGTACATCCTCACGAGGGCATCCGGATCCTCGATGCGCTCGCCGAACTCCCGGTTCACTCGCTCGCAGACGGCGTCCGCGTCGCCGACGAACTTCTCCCGTGCAGACTCGCCGCACGCGGAAAGGGCGAGCGCGGTGATGACGATGGGGATGCTGTGCCTCGAGAACATCGACTACGCCCCGGCCGCATCGTCATTGGGCTCGTCGGCAAGAAGCCACGTCAACCCGACAGCGACGACAGGGGCGACCGCCCACTGGATCCAACCGTCGGGGAACGCTTGTGTCAGCAGCGACGTTGCGAGACCGAGACCGAAGACGACATCGAAATCCCGTCCTCGAATCAGGAAGAGCCCGAGGAGGATCAGCCAGATGATCCCTGCGGCCGTGAGCGAGCCGCCGCTGCCAGCGATCGTGGCGAGCCCCACCGCCATGCCGACCGCGACCAGCACGTACGCGGGGATGCCTTGAAGGCGGCTTCGTGCTGCGGACATAACGCTCCTCCGTGACCTGCGCGACGGCTGAGCCGACCTCAGAACAGCATGGCCTCAGCACGAACAGCAAGAGTAGGGAATGGGTCGGCCCCGCGCGATTTGATCAAGGCAAGCAGTCTGTGCATCCTGCCGCAGGGTGGCTGCGTAGCGCACCGCGTCAGCGCTTTTGGGGTCCTCAACACCGGGCACTCACACGAACCACCACGCGGCACCGGCCCCGGCAACGCCCACAAGCGTCGCCCCGCGCTTCCAGGTCAAGTACCGCTGACCACCAGGCAGGCTTGCTTCGTCCTCGTTCGGCTGGGGTGTCCCGTTCATCAGGGCCCCCTACGCGGCGACGAGGCCAGCGAGTGCCGCCGTGAACGCCAGCGTCGCGCCAACGAGCATGTGGAGAGGCCACCGGGACCACCACGACATCGCCCACACAACCGCCCCGACCCCGCAAGCCCAAAGCGCCGACGTGACGAGGTCAGCGCAATCTGCTTCAGCACAGTCCCAGCGCAGCGCGACGTACACGATGGCAACGCCGACAAGCCCGACGATCGCGCCGGCAGCGCGCACCGTGGGCGGCCGCGGCCCCGAGACCCACGCACCGCCGACAGCATCGCCTGGGCGCGTGCCACGGCGCACGCGCCGTTCTACGACCCAGCTTGCCCACACCAACAGCGCCACAACCCAGATGACCCGTCCGCCGGCAAGAGACAGGCTCGCCCAGAACGACGCATCGTCGCAGCCCAGATCCGGGCACCACGGCAGACCCCACAGCGCGTTCCCCAGCGTGGTGAGCGCTACCCCGAGCACTGGGACGTCGACGAGCAACACCAACTGGACGGGATATCGCGGAGGGTTCACTTCGACACGGCTGACCAGGTCACCCTCGGGCCTCTGGAGCACGAGGACCGCAGGACCGGCCCGGCGGTGGGGTCGAGCCGTTGTGGCAGACGGGGCGGGGCGTGAGTTCGGTCATTCGTGCGTCCGTGCCGGGCGAGTCGCGATCACCTGTCGGCGTCATGCCGAGTGGGGTGCGGGACCTATCGAAGGTACGTCCGGACTCGGCCGTCGTTACGCGAGATGCTCAAAGGGTCTGGACTGTGCATGAGACGGCAGGAGGTGTGCGCACGTCCCCGCGCGGACACCGTTCAAGCGGTCTCAGGCTCTCGCCCAATCACGCCCATCAGCCACGGGCGTTTCCGCGGAAGCGTTTCCGTGTCACCCCTTCCGCGGAAACGTCAAGTCGGCGGTACCACGATGCGCGCGCCTCGACCGCACGACCGAACGGCGTCGTGCCCTCCCTAGCCGAGCAGCTCGCGGTCGGCTTCTGCACGCCCGCGTGCGGTGCGAGCACAAGTCCCGACTCCTCGATACGGACAGCAGACGAGCTGCGAAAAGCAGGTGGCGGCGATCACGGCGATCGCCTCTGGAACCAGTCGACGACGGGCGTCGTCCAGATCAGCACGAAGACGACCAGGAGGGCAGCCACCGCGGCCACCGTTCCGGCACGAACGCCGAGGCCGTCGAGGATGAGGCCGCCAGTCAGTACCAAGAGCGCGCTGGCGAGCACCTTGAGCAGGCGCCATCCGAACTCGCCCTCACGTTCCTCGTCAGTGAGGCGATTCCCGGTCACGAGCAGTGCTCGAACCCAAGTTCGCGCACAATCTCACTCGACCGGGCCTGTAGTGCCTCGGCGCGCTTCATCTTGGGGTCGGAGGCGACACCGTTCGCCGGAGCGTTGAGCGCCGCAGCGAGCAAGTCGATGCGCTGTTGGTTGACCTTCAGGTACCGCGCAAACGCTTGCTCGTCCTCCGCCGGTGCCTCCATCGTGTTGAGGTCGGCTTGCGCCTGGCGTGCCGCGGCGTACATCTTGGCGAGCGCGCCCGGACGCTCGACGTGCTCGGCGAAGTCCCGGTCCACCCGTCTGCACAAGTCCATCAACGAGACCCTGGCCGTCTCGTCGCCGGCCAGTCGGCGAGAAGCCATGTCACCAAGACCGCGACAAGAGGAGCGACCGCCCACTGGATCCAACCGTCGGGGAACGCTGGGGAGAGCAGCGACGTTGCGAAGCCGAGGCCGAAGACGACACCGAAGTCCCTTCCCCGAAGTAGGAAGAGCGCGAGGACGATCAGCCAGACGATGCCCGCGGGTGTGAGCGAGCCGCCGCTCCCGGCGGTCGTGGCCAGCATCACCGGGTGCGGGCCTCGTGTCAGGTCAACTCGGCGCCGGCGGCGAAATCAAAACTGCAGTGCGGGCACTTCATCGCTCCGCGGGGGACATCCTCGGCGGCACAGACCGGGCAGCGTTTGTGCGTCGCCGACTCCTCGGTCGGGCTGCTGATCATGGCGCCGATGATCGCGGCGAATGGGATGAACAGTCCGACGACGAACCATCCCCACTCGCCCCGCTCGGCGAGTGAGATGAGCGACATGATCGTGACGATCGCGACCCCGAGGAACACGACGACAAAGAGCGCCTCCATGCGCTGGATGGTCGCACAGACCCTGACCGAACCAGACTCCTGGCGTGCGGCACCCTAGAGTCCGCGCCGCGAACCGCCAGGGATTGGCCCGACCGCGAGACGGGAACGATCCGAGGCGGACATGACGAGGGGGAGATGGCGTGGCGTCCTTGCGGGCGCGGCAGCGTTGGTGCTTGCGGCACTGCTGCTGACCCCTGCCGCCGGCGCGGCGCCGCCCGCGTTCACGTGGTCGCCCGCCGAGCCCAGGCCCGGCCAGGAGATCACGTTCACCGCGACGTCGAAGTGCCTCTTCTGCACCTGGACGTGGCGGGCCGACGACGGGGCGTCCCGGACCGACACCGGCACGCCACGTGAGTTCCGCCACCGCTTCACGACGGCCGGCGCCCACACCGTGAGCCTGTCCGCGCGCGAGCCGTTCCGCAGCGCGGAGATCAGCACCCAGACCGTCACGGTCGTCAACACCGCGCCCATCGCCGCGATCACGATGGTCCCCGCGCGGCCGGTCGCGGGGGAGGACGTCACGTTCGTCGACGCGTCCACCGACCCTGACGGGGACCTCTTCGCCCGGGCCTGGGACATCGACGGCGACGGGTTCGACGACGGCACGGCGGCGTCGGTCACGCTCCCGGGCAGCGACGCAGCGGGGCGCACGGTCCGCCTGCAGGTCACAGACGTCTTCGGCGCCGTCGCGATCGGCACCACGGCGGTCGGCGCTGCCGCCGTCCTCCCGCTGACGCCGTTCCCGCAGGTGCGGTTCGTCGGCCGCGCGACGCGCAGGGGCGCCCGGCTGTCCCTCGTCAGCGTCACGGCGCCCGCCGGGGCGCGGATCGACGTGGCGTGCGCCGGCCGCAGTTGCCCGCGCCGGATCTCGCCCCGCACGCTGGCGGCCGCGCGGACCGTGAAGCTCCGGGCGTTGCAGCGACCGCTGCGCGCAGGGGTCCGGATCCGCATTCGGGTCACCGCGCCCGCGCGGATCGGCAAGTACGTCGACCTGCGCATCCGCGCGCGTCGCAGCCCGGTGCGGCGCGACCGCTGCGTCCTGACGCCGACCGCGGCGCCGGAGCGCTGCCCAGCCGGCTGACCCGGGCCTCAGCGGCGCAGCGTGATCGGCGGCGCGGTGAGGGTCTGGCCGGGAATGGTGGCGCGCACCGTGAGTCGCACGCTCTTCACCCGTGCCAGCCGTCGCTTGGCTGCCGTCGTGAAGCGCGCCCGGATCGTGCGGGTCGCCCCGGGCTGAAGCGTCGCGCGGCCGCGTGCCACCGTGATGGCCGACCCGCGGGAGAGCCGCAGTCGCTTCGCCGTCCGGCCGTCGAGCCGCAGGTCGACGGTCGCCGTCCCGGCCTGCGCGGCGCCGAGTTGCACCGTCACGCCGTTCCGCAGGGCGCGGCCGAGCGTCGGCAGGGTGCCGAGCGTCAGGGTGGGTGCGGGAAGCGACGCGGGCGCGACCAGCGGGTCGGGCACACCTGCGCCGCGCACGAGCACCCCGAACGTGTACGTGGGCGAGACACCGCCGTGGTCGTCACGCGCGCGGACGGCGACGAAGTCCATGCCGGAGAACCCGGGCGCCGGGTGGTAGCGCACCGCCCGCGTCTCCTCGGGGATGCGGTTGACGGCGAACGGCTCGCTGGTGACCGTGCCATGGGCCGGCGGGACGGCGGCCTCCAGGGTGTACGAGTCCTGGTTGAGGTCGTCGCACGCGAGCATGAGGTTGATCGGAGCGTTCGTCTCCGTCGCGGCGCTCGCGCCGCGGATCTGGCACTCGGGCGGGTCGTTGGCCTCCGGCGGCGTGATCTGGATCCCGATCTGCGAGATCGGGTCGGCGCCGAATGCGTCGACCGCGCGCACCGCAATGCGGTCGTAGCCGATGAAGCCCGTCGACGCGGTGATCCTCAGGGTCAGGCTGTTGCGGGCGACGCTGTGCTCCGCGGCGGTGACCTCGGTGAACGGCGTGACGACCTGGATCTGCACCGGGCCCGTGCCGCGCTCTGAGCACATGATCGTGAGGTCGCGTGTCTCCCCGGTCCGCATCTTCGAGGCCGGGCCCCACGCCGAGCAGGACGCCGCGGCCGGCGCGCTCGTTGCAGCCAGGGCCAGCAGGGTGAGGGAGGGAAGGAGCAGTCGGTGCAGGCGCATCTGGCGGAGCAGAGTACCCCGAAAAACCGAAAGATGGAAGTTCGTGTCGCACTCAACGTTCCCGGAGTCGTCCACCGTTCGTCCAGAAACCTGGCAGGCGCGGCTCGGGTGTCCGATACTGACCCCGTGGACGCCGTCACCACCACCCGGATGCTCCAGCTGGCCCAGGTCATGCAGCAGCTCCCGGCCGAGCACGGGCAGATCCCACTCGCGCAGCTCGAGCAGTCCCGCGACGCGCTGCAGTCGATCGAGGCGATTCCCGCCGTGGCCCCCGAGCCGCTGCTGGTGAGTCCGCCCGAGCACATCGACGTGCGCGCCTGAGTCGCGCCTGCGCCGCGCCGCCGTACCCGGCACTACGCTCCAAGGCCCAATCTGCCGATGGATGGAGACATGGAGTCCCAGCCGGCTGACGAGCTGTTGCGCGATGAGCTGACGGGCCTGCCCAACCGGGTGCTCCTGCGTGACCGCCTCCGCGTCGCGCTCGTCCGCCGCCGCCGTCCACGCGATGACAGCCTGGCCGTGCTGTCCGTCGACCTTGACGGCATGCGGGCCTTCAACCGGCGCTACGGCCGGGAGGTCGGCGACGCGGTGCTCCAGGCGGCCGCCGTCCGGCTCTCCGAGCTGGTCCGCGCGGGAGACACCGTCGCCCGCGCCGGCGGCGACGAGTTCGTCATGGTCTGCGAGGAGCTCACGGGGGAGGACGAGGCGCTCGTCGTCGCCGAGCGTGTCATCGAGGGCTTCGACCGTCCGCTGCTCGCGGGCGAGGCGGAGCACACGATGACGGTGAGCGTCGGCCTCGTCGTGGTCGCCGGGCGGCGAGCTGGAGCCCGACCGTGTGCTCACCGAGGCGCACCGCGCGATGCTCCGGGCGCGCGGCGAAGGACCCGGCCGTTTCGGTCCCTGAACGCTCGACCTGCGGTCCAGTTCACAGAACCTCGGAAGGACACGGCGCCCACCCTGTCGAATCAGGGTGCCGCCCATGAAGAGAGCCGCCGCCGTTCCGACCCCCGCGCCTGCCGGCGCCACCGCGCCCGAGTCCCTTTCCGAGTACATCCAGGCGCGCTTCGACGACTTCTCGCGATCCCAGAAGGACGTCGCGCAGTACATCGTCGACCACCTCGACGAGGTGGCCTTCCAGACCGCGGAGGAACTCGCCCGCCGCGCGAACACGTCGAGCTCGACCGTCGTCCGCTTCTCGCAGGCGCTCGGCTTCGAGGGCTATCCAGAACTCCAGCAGTCCGCGCGTGAGGAGTACCGCCGCAGCCACGCGGCGCCCGCCACGGCCGGTCTTGGATCCGGCGAGCCGCTGTTCGCGCTGGACCGCAACGAGTTCGAAACCTCGCTGGCCGCCGATCACGCCAACATCGAGGAGACCGCCCGGCGCGTCTCGCGCTCCGAGGTTGAGCAGGCGATCGACCAGATCGCCGGCGCCCAGAAGCTCATCGTCGCGGGCACGGACCAGATGGCGTTCTTCGCGTCGTACATGCGGCACCTGCTCATGCTGCTCGACCTCCGTGCCGAGGTCGTGGCCAGCCCGTCGCAGGAGGCGCTCTCGCGCCTGAGCCGGATCGACGACCAGACCCTCGTGATCGCCCTGTCCGCGGGGCGCCCGCATCCGCTCGTCGTCCGCGCGATGAAGCTCGCCCGGCACCGCAAGGCGCGGACGATGGCGATCGTGGACGCGACGCTGTCCGACGTCGCCAAGCTGGCGAACACCACGCTCTACTACTCGTCCGACAGCCCGGCGTACGTGCGCTCGCACACCGCGCTGCTGTCCCTCATCCAGGCGCTCGCGTACGGGGTGTATTCCCGCGACGCGGAAGGCTATGAGGATCGGATCAAGGCATACCGCCTGAAGTAGTCGTCTCACGCGTCGTCCTCGTACACTGAGCGTGATGCGAGACGAAGCGACGTTCCGGGTCAAGGTCGGCCTGGCCGAGATGCTGAAGGGCGGCGTCATCATGGACGTCGTCAACGCCGACGAGGCGAAGATCGCCGAGGACGCCGGCGCCTCGGCCGTCATGGCGCTGGAGCGCGTACCCGCAGACATCCGCCGTGACGGCGGCGTGGCGCGGATGAGCGACCCCGCGATGATTAAGGGCATCCAGGAGGCCGTGACGATTCCGGTCATGGCGAAAGCCCGGATCGGCCACTTCGCCGAGGCGCAGGTCCTCGAGTCGCTGCAGGTCGACTTCATCGACGAGTCCGAGGTCCTGACGCCCGCCGACCACGCGCACCACATCGACAAGTGGGCGTTCAAGATCCCGTTCGTCTGCGGCGCGACGAACCTCGGCGAGGCGCTGCGGCGCATCGGCGAGGGCGCGTGCATGATCCGCAGCAAGGGCGAGGCCGGCACCGGCGACATCGTCGAGGCCGTCCGCCATCTGCGCGAGATCACCGGCGCGATCCGCCGCCTGACGATGCTCGACGAGGCCGAGCTGTTCGTCGCCGCCAAGGAGCTTCAGGCGCCGTACGACCTCGTGCGCAAGACCGCGCAGGACGGCACGCTGCCGGTCCCGATGTTCTGCGCGGGCGGCATCGCCACCCCGGCGGACGCGTCGCTCGTCATGCAGCTCGGCGCGCAGGCGGTGTTCGTCGGCTCGGGCATCTTCAAGAGCGAGGATCCCGCCGCCCGGGCGCGGGCCATCGTCGAGGCGACCACCCACTACGCGGATCCGGCGCGCGTCGCCGCCGCGTCGGAGGGGCTCGGCAACGCGATGCAGAGCCTCGAGGCGCGCAAGCTCGACGACACCGAGCTGCTCGCCGGCCGCGGCTGGTGACGGTCGGCGTCCTCGCCCTCCAGGGCGACTTCGCAGCACACGCCCGGGTCCTCTCGGACCTGGGCGCAGAGGTCCGTGAGGTGCGGGTGCCCGCGGACCTCGACGGCCTCGACGGCCTCGTGATGCCCGGAGGCGAGTCGACGACCATGACCCTCGGGATCGAGCGCGAGGGGCTCGGCGACCCGCTGCGGGCGTTCGCGGCGACGGGCGCGCCGATCTTCGGCACCTGTGCCGGCCTCATCATGCTCGACCGCGAGCACCTGCAGATCATGGACATCACCGCGCGGCGCAACGCGTTCGGGCGGCAGGTCCGGTCCTTCGAGGCCGATCTGACGTTCCCCGACCTCGATGGTCCGCCGGTGCGCGCGGTCTTCATCCGGGCGCCGTGGATCGAGGACGCGGGCCCGAGCGTCGAGATTCTGGCCGAGGTCGATGGGCATCCCGTCGCCGCCAGGCAGGGCTCGTTGTTCGTCATCGCGTTCCATCCGGAGCTCGGCGATGACATCCGCCTGCACGAGCGGTTTCTGGCCGACGTGCGCGCACACGTCGGCGCTCCGTAGGGACCCGTACCGGCGCAACGGCCCAACCCGGATGGCGGCCGGCCCTTCCGGCGATTTCATCCGCGTATGCGCCCGACGCCCGTCACCGTCATGTTCGCGCTGACCGCGGCCACGGTGGCGGCGAGCGTGGGCCGCCACACGTCGCTGAACTGGGGATCGACGCGCGCCGAGCGTCGCCGCGTGCTGCCCGGCGATGAGGTGCTGCCCGACGCGCGCGATGCCGGCACGATGGCCGTGACGCTCGACGCGCCCCCGGAGGACGTGTGGCCGTGGCTCGCGCAGATGGGGTGCGACCGCGCCGGGTTCTACAGCTGGGATCGCCTCGACAACGGCGGCCGACCGAGCGCGGAGACGCTGCACCCCGAGTGGCAGGACATCAGAGCCGGCTCGCGCGTGGTGTCCCGGACCGACGGGACCGCGTGGTTCACCGTGGCGCGCTGCGACCAGCCGTCCGTGCTCGTCCTCCGCGCGTCGATGTCCCTGCGGGGGAAGCCGTTCGACCCGACAGCCCGCCCTCCGCGTCATTTCATCGACAGCACGTGGGGCTTCCACCTGGAGCGGCTCCCGGGTGATCGCACGCGCATGCTCGTCCGCTCGCGGGGGCGTGGCGAGCCGGCCGGCCTGGTTGGGCTGAGCAACGTGGTGTTCTGGCATCCCGCCCACTGGGTCATGCAGACGAAGCAGTTCCGTGAGCTGCGACGACGGGTCGCACGTCGCGCGGTTGCGGCCCCGATGGCTCCCGGGAACCGGGCGCTCACGGTGGTACCAACCGGTACCGATCTGTAGGATCCGGCCACGGCCGCGGGGCGGCCGGACTGTCCGACACGAAGGGGAACGCATGACACCGCTGAGGGGAGCGGTGGCGCGGGCGTGCATCGTCATCGCGATGTGCGCGGCGACCGCACCGGCTTCAGCCGCGGAACCGACACCGGCGCCGTTCGGGCTGCCGTGCCAGCCGAAGGCCGGGGTGCGGTTCTGCGAGATGACGTCGCTGCAGCAGCGCGTGCCGTCGTTCGACGGTGTGCCCATCGACCTGAACGTCACCCTGCCGGCCACCGGCGACGGGCCGTTCCCCACGGTCGCGATGCTCCACGGCCTGACGGGCGACAAGAGCTTCGTCGAGGTCGACGACCCCGACGATCCCGCCGAGGTCACATCCGTCACCGCGGACTACAACAACATCTCCTACGCGCGCCGGGGCTATGCAGTGATCACCATCACGTCGCGCGGGTTCGGCGCGTCGTGCGGGACCCCGCGGTCGCGCCGCCCGTACCCGGCGTGCCGCCGCGGGTGGCTGCACATGGGCGACCGGCGCTGGGAGGCACGGGACGCGCAGACGCTCCTCGGGCGGCTGGTCGACGAGGGCATCGCCGATCCCGCCCGCCTCGGCGTGGCGGGCATCTCCTACGGGGGTGGGCAGGCCATGCAGCTCGCGTTCCTGAAGGACCGGATCGCGCTGCCCGACGGCACGTACGCGCCATGGCGCAGCCCCGCGGGCACGCCGCTGGCGATCGGCGCGGTCTACGCGAAGATGGGCTGGTCGAATCTCGCGACCGCGCTGCTGCCCAACGGCCGGTACGACGGTGCCGGGACCACGACGTTCGACGAGGGCTTCACCCCGCCCGGCGTCATGAAGCTCTCCTACTCGATCGCGGCCACCGCCCTGACGGCGTACGGCGGCCACGTGCCGGGCCTGGGCGGTGACGCGTCGGCGGACGTCCTCGGGTGGTTCACGCGGCTGGCGACCGGCGAGCCGTACCGCGGGGTGAAGTGGGAGCGCCTGCGCGGCACGATGATCCACAAGAGCATCTACGGCATCCCGGGCGTCCCGGCACCGCTGTTGCTGGAGTCCGCGTTCAACGACGACATGCTCGATCCGCGCCAGTCGCTGGAGGCCTACCACCAGGCCCGCGCGCAGGGCGCGCCCGAGGTGGCGCTGCAGATCGGCGAGAGCGGACACCCGCGGGCGAACAACGCGATCCCGCAGGCCCGCGCGCTGTCGCGGCGCGGGGCGGACTTCCTCGACGCGTTGCTCCAGGGGCGTGGAACGCCGCCGCCGTCGGGCAGCGTGTACCTGTCGCGGTTTACGTGCCCGAAGGACGCGCCGGTTCCCGAGCCGATCACCGCACCGAGCTGGGACGCCGTCGGCCCGGGGTCGGTCACGTTCGGCGGCGGTTCGGCCGAGCGACCGGTGGTGCTGCGGTCGTCGCCGCTCGACCTCTACGCGGAATCGGTGGACGATCCGCTCGTGCCGCTCGGCGGCGGCGTGATCCGGCAGATCACGTCGAAGCTGCTGCACTCACCGCAGGAGCTGGCGAAGGCGCTCCAGGGGAACGCCGCCGACCTCGCGGGCGACGCCGCCGACCTCACGAAGCCGTGCAAGCTCACGTCCGCGGCGCGCAGCTCGGCGGCGACGTGGACCGGCCCGGCGGCCGCGCAGCCGTTCACGGTCGCCGGGACGGCGCGCATTGCCCTGGATCTCCGCACGATCGGCCGGTACGGCATGGTCAGCACGCGGCTGTGGGACCTGCACCCGGACGGGCGCCGACGGCTGCTCGCCCGTGGGGTCCGGCGGCTCACGCCGAACGAGGGCGGCCGCGTCGTGGTTCCCTTCGGCCCGTACGCGTACCGGTTCGAGGCGGGGCACCGTCCCCAGGTCGAGGTGCTCGCCGCGGACTCGCCGATGTACAAGCCGTCACGCGAGCCGTTCACCCTGGCGATCACCGGAGCCGAGGTGACGGTGCCCACCGTGGAGCCTCAGCCGACGACCAGGCCGTGACGCATCGTGTTCTCGGTCATCACGCGCGGCTCGACGAACTGCAGCAGGTAGTCGGGTCCTCCGGCTTTCGTGCCGGTGCCCGACAGGCGGTTGCCGCCGAACGGCTGGCGGCCGACCATCGCGCCGGTGATGCCGCGGTTGACGTAGAGGTTGCCGACCGGTGACCGGCTCGCCACCTGCGCGATCGTGCGTGGGTTGCGGGCGAACAGGCCGCCGGTGAGGGCGAAGGGCAGCGCGTCGACGCGGTCGCACGCCTCGTCGAGGTCACAGACGCGCTCGACGGCGAGCAGCGGGCCGAAGATCTCCTCGCTGAGCACCGGGCTCTCCGAGGGAAGGTCCGTCGCGACGGTGGGGCCGGCGAACCAGCCGGGGCTCGTGGGCGGGTCGCGGCGCGCGGCGATGGTGCCGGTGTCCGAGGCCAGCTGGGCGTAGCGCGCCACGCGCGCCTGGGCGGCCTCTTCGACGACGGGGCCCGTGACGGTGCCGTGGGCTTCCGCCTGCCCGACGGGCAGGACGGCGACCGCGCCGGCCAGCCGCTCGAGCAGCGCGTCCGCGACGGCCTCGTGCACCAGGACCCGCGCGGCGGCCGAGCACTTCTGTCCGGCGTAGGCGAACGCGGAGTGCACGATGGCGGGGACCGCGTCGTCGAGGTCCGCATCGGCGTCGACGAGCACGCAGTTCTTGCCTCCCATCTCGGCGACCACGCGCGTGAGTACGCCGGCCTGCGGGGGCTTGGCGGCGGCGGTGCGCAGGAGCTCCAGGCCGACCGCGCCCGAGCCGGTGAAGGCGATCGTCGCCACGCCGGGGTGCGCCGCCAGCGCGGCGCCGGTCTCTCCCTCGCCGGGGAGGAGCGCGAGGGCAGCGGGTGGCACGCCGCCGGCGCGCAACGCCTCGACCACCATGCGCCCGCAGCCGGGCGCCTGCTCGGCCGGCTTGAGGACGACGCTGTTGCCGGTCGCCAGCGCCGCCGCGGTCATCCCGGCGGGGATGGCGAGCGGGAAGTTCCACGGCGCGATGACGGCACAGACGCCGCGCGGGGCGTAGCGCAGCGTGTTGCGCTCCCCGGGCACCTGGACGAGCCCAGGGGGCGCGTCGGCGAGCACGAGCGCGCCGCGGGCGTAGTACTCGAGGAAGTCGATGGCCTCGGCGACATCGGCGTCGGCTTCGGCCCAGGGCTTGGCGCACTCGCGGACGCAGAGAGCGGCGAGCTCGGCGCGGCGCTCGCGCATCCAGGCGGCGCCCCGGACGAGCGTGGCGGCGCGGTCGGCCGCGGGCGTGGCCGCCCAGGCGGGGAACGCGGCTTGCGCCGCGGCGACGGCGGCGTGCGCGTCGTCGGCGGTTGCGATCGGGGCGGTTGCGACGACGCGGTCCGGCGTTCCCGGATCGGTGGAGCGCAGGGCGTCCCCGTCGCGCCGTTCGTCACCGATCCAGATCGGCACGCGGAGAGGCAGCCGGGTGTCGAGCGCGCGCAGGGCGTCGTCGAGCCGCGCGCGCTCCGGCGCCCGGCGCAGTTCGAGCAGCGGCTCGTTGCGGAAGGCCGGGAGGGCGGTCATGGCGCGGCCAGCAGGTCGTCGAGTGCCGCGCCGCGGGCCTGTTCGGCGAGGAAGCTCTCGTTGCTCGTGTTCTCCAGCAGGCGGCGGACGAGATACGCCATGCCGGCGACGAGGTCGCCGACCGGGCAGTACACCCGCACGCGGTGGCCGAGATGGGCCAATGCGTGCCCGAGGTCGTCGCCGAGCCCGCGCAGGACCTGGAACTCGACATCGGCGTCAGCCGCCGCGATGGCGTGGGCGACGCTGCGCAGGTTGTGCGACGCGATCGCCACCCGCACGGCGGGGCGCGCGGCGAGCAGCCGCAGGGTGAGCGCTTCGAAGTTCCGGTCCGACTCGGCCTTGTGCTCCCACACCGGCGGCTCCCAGCCGTGCTGGCGCGCCTCGACCAGTTCGTGGTCCCAGTACGCGCCCTTCACGAGCCGGATGGTCAGCGGGCTCGCGCGCTCGTGCTCGGCGGAGAACGCGAGAACGCGATCGAGCAGCTCCCCGCCGTCGCGGAGATACGCCTGCAGCACCATGCCGGCCGACGGGCCGTCGCGGAACTCGTCCTCGGCGAGCAGGTCGAGGACGAGGTCGGTGATCGCCTCGCGCGAGTCGAAGGACTCCATGTCGACGTGCAGGTGCGCGTCGAGCTCGCGCGCGGTGCGCAGCAGCGCGCGCAGCCGCGGGGCGGCGTCCTCCTGGCCGAGCGCCGGTGCGTCGGGGCGTAGCAGCGGGGTGAGCGCGCTGACCTTCACCGAGAGGTTCGCGCGGGGGAGCGGCCCGGCGCCGTCGCGCTCGAGCAGCGGGCGGGGTGGGGACCCGCGATAGATCTCCGTGAGCGCGTCGAGCGCCTCGGCGCACCGGGCGGCGTACCCGTCGGCCTCCGCGGAGGTGATGGTGGCCTCGCCCAGGAGATCGACCGACGCGGCGGTCCCGTCACGCCAGAGGCGCTGCAACGTTCCCCGCGCTCCGGCGGGGGAGTCGGCGACGATGAACCGGCGGGCCATGTGCTTGACGCCCGCCGCGGCGGCGGTGCCCAGCGCGGCCCGCCCGGCCCTGCTGTCGCCCATGCGCATGGCGGCCTTGATCGGCGGGGTCTGCGCGTCGACCTCGCCGAGGAACCCGGTGAGGTGCGCGGCCAGGTCGTCGACGGATCGGCAGGCGGGCACGACGTCGACGAAGCGAAACAGCGCTGCGCGCAGCTCAGCGTCCCGGGACGTGAAGTCCATGGCGCGCGCGTCGATCGCCTTGCCGGGGTGCCGCGCGGGGGAGGGCAGCGCCGCGGCGATCTCGCGGCCGATGGCGACGACCTCGGATTCCGGCGGCGGCACGTCGCCCGGCATGGACCGACGATACCCCGGCCGCAGGCGGGCGAACGTCGGTCATGGGTCGTCATGGCGACACACGCTCGACGTTCGGCGGGGTGGGGGTACCCTCGGCCCATGCGGATCGCCATCGCCGCCGACGAGGCCACCGGGATCGCCTCAGCGCTCGCCGCTGCGCTGCGCGAGCGCGGCCACAGCGTCGACCACATCCACGGCGCGCTGAACCCCGACGAACGCGACGACTGGGCCTGGGCCGCCGAGGCCGCCGCACGAGACGTCGCCGACGGACGCGCCGACCAGGCCGTGGTCTGCTGCTGGACCGGGACCGGCGCGTCGATCGCGGCGAACAAGGTCCCGGGCATCCGGGCTGCGCTCTGCACCGACGCGAAGACCGCCGCCGGCGCGCGGGAGTGGAACGACGCGAACGTGCTTGCCCTCAGCCTGCGCCTGACCAGCCAAGCGGCACTCGAAGAGATCCTCGAGGCCTGGTTCGACACGGCCCCCAGCACCGACGACACCGACCGGGCGAACATCGCCCACGTCGACGAGATCGGCCGAGGCTGAACTACACCGCGCGGTAGCGCACGACCTCGCCGTCGTCCTCTTCGACGACGCGCGCGTCGCGCAGCAGCAGGTCGATGTGCCCGAGCACCTCGGACAAGGTCAGGAACGCCTGCGTCACCGCGACGTTGCCCCACATCGACTGCGCCAGGTCGTAGGCGGTCTGCGGTACGCCGGCCTTCTCCAGCAGCCGGTGGATCTTGCCGGCGCGCTTGTCGTACATGCGGAAGCGCTCGTCGATGATCGCCACCGGGTCGCTGATCGGGTCGCCGTGCCCGGTGAGGACGAGGTCGACGTCCGTCATGTCGCGCGTCTGCGCCAGCGACTCCATGTACTGGATGAGCGGCTTCGGGCGCGAGGCGGGATGTGGATCCCCGAGCGGCGGCGTGAGCAGCGCGATGGACGAGATCCGCTCGATGAGGTGGTCGGCCGAGAGCAGGATCTTGCGCTCGCGGTCGTGGAAGATCGTGTCCGACGGCGAGTGCCCGGGCCGGAGGCTGATCTCCAGCGAACGGTCGCGCAGGTCGAGGGTCGTGCCGGGCGTGAGCGGCCGGGTGATGGTCGCGTTGCCGCCCCACCCGCGAAACACGTAGGAGACTGCGCGCAGCGCGTAGCGCAGGTCCTCGGGAATGCCGTGCCGGGCCATCAGGTGGTCGGCGTACTGGTCCTCGGCCTCCATCGCCGCGGCGTAGTCCGCGGCCCACGGCACGAGGCCCTCGAGCGCGGCGACCTCGGCGCCGGAACGGCGCTGCAGGATGTCCGTGAGGCCGAGGTGATCCATGTGCTGGTGGGTGATCACCAGCAGTTCGAGGTCCTCGACCCTGCGCCCGTGGACGGCGAGCTGGCGCTCGAGGTCGTCGAGCGCCTTGCCGGAGTTCGGCCCCGCGTCGACGAGCGTCAGCGGGTCGTCCTCGATGAGGTACGTGTTGATCCGCCCGACGGCGAACGGCGTCGGCAGCGCGAGGCGGTGGATGCCCGCCTCGGCCGCCCGCGCGAGCAGCGCGTCCGCGTCGGCGGGGTCGCTCACGAGCGGATGAGGCCCAGCACCTCGTCGCGCCGGCGCTCCATGTCCTCCTGGGACACCAGGGACTCGAGCGTGAGCCGCAGCAGCGGTTCGGTGTTGGACTTGCGCACGTTGAAGTGCCAGTCCTCGTAGTCGATCGACACGCCGTCGACGTGGGTGATCGTCGCGTCGGCGTACTTGGCCTGGATCTCGGCGATCTTCGCGTCGGCGTCCGTGACCTCGCTGTTGATCTCGCCACTGATGAAGTACTTCGAGCGCAGCGGCGCGAGCAGCTCGGACAGCTTGCGGCCCTCCACCGACAGGAGCTCGAGGATCAGCAGCGCCGGGATCGTGCCGCTGTCCGCGCAGTAGAAGTCGCGGAAGTAGTAGTGGCCGGAGACCTCGCCGCCGAACAGCGAGCCCTCCTTCTGCATGCGCGTCTTGAAGAACGCGTGGCCCACGCGGTTGATCTCCGCGGTGCCGCCGGCGGCCTCCACGATGTCGGCGACGGCGCGGCTGGCGCGCGCGTCGTAGAGGATCGTGGCGCCCGGGTTGCGCGTGAGCAGCGACTGGGCGAGCAGGGCCGTGAGGAAGTCGCCGTCGACGAACGCGCCGGTGTCGTCGATGAAGAAGCAGCGGTCCGCGTCGCCGTCCCAGGCGATACCGAGCTCCGCGCCCTCCTCGACCACCTTGTCCATGATGAACTGGCGGTTCTCGGGCAGCAGCGGGTTGGGTTCGTGGTCGGGGAACGTCCCGTCGGGCGTCCAGTAGTGCGCGCTGACGTCGAGGCCGAGCAGGTCGAGCAGCGGGCCGACCATCGGGCCGGCCTGGCCGTTGCCGCCGTCGACGACGATCTTCATGCCGGCCTTCACGTTCGCCGGATCGATGAACTTCAGCGCGGCCGCGCGGAACTCATCGGCGATGTCGACGTCCTCGAACGACCCGCCGCCTACCGGCTCCTCGAGCTCGCCCTGCGCGATCCGGCGGACCTCCTGGATGCCGGAGTCGCCGCTCAGCGCGATGGCGCCCTGCTTGACGAGCTTGGCGCCCGTGTACTTCGCCGGGTTGTGGGAGGCGGTGCACATCAGCCCGCCGTCGAGCTCGCGAGAGCCGACGAGGTAGTACAGCATCTCCGTGCCGACCTGGCCCGCATCGAACACGGTCGCCCCCTCGGCGATCATGCCGGCGCGGTAGCGGGCCGCGAGCTCGGGGGCGGAGAGGCGCATGTCGCGCCCCAGCCCGACCCGGATCTCGGTCGTCGGCTTGCCCGCGAGGTCGGCGAGCACCCGGGTGAACGCACGGCCGATGCGCTCGGCGATATCGCCGTCGATCTGGTCCGGGTAGACGCCCCGGACGTCGTAGGCCTTGAAGATCTCAGCAGGGACAGAAGTCATCGGAGCGGATGGTATGTGAGCGCCCGCTGCGATGATCCGCGACACATGGCACGCACGGTCTTCATCACCGGCGCCTACGGGGCGCTCGGCGCGTGGGTGGCGCGGGCGTGTCTGGAGCGCGGCGACCACGTCGTCGTCCTGCGCCGCGATGAGGTCCCGGCCAGCGCGCTCGTGCTCGACGGGATCCAGGACCGCTGCACCGTCGTCCACGGCGACCTGCTCACCGCCGGTCTCCTGGAGCGCGTGCTCGCCGAACACGAGGTCGACACGGTCTTTCACCTGGCCGCGCACTCGGTCGTGGGGACGGCGCAGCGCTCGCCGCTCTCCGCGTTCGAGACGAACGTCCGCGGGACCTGGCTCGTCATGGAGGCATGCCGCCTGCTGGAGATCCCGCGGGTCGTCATCGCCTCGTCGATCAAGGCGTACGGCACGAACGGCTCACGGGCGTTTCGCGAGGACGACGCGCTGCACGGCCGCCAGGTCTACGAGGTCTCCAAGGCCGCGGCGGACTCCATCGCCAGGTCCTACTGGGACGGCTACGGCGTGCGGGTCGCGGCCGCCCGGCTGGCGAACGTCTACGGAGGTGGCGACCTCAACCGCTCCCGCCTCGTGCCCGACGTGCTCGCCGCGGTGCTCGCGGACCGCCCGCCGGTCATCCGGTCCGACGGGTCGCCGCAGCGCGACTTCCTCTACGTCGAGGACGCCGCGGCCGCGTACCTCGCGATCGCCGATGCGCTGGACCGTGACGACGACACCGCCTGCGGCGCGGCGTTCAACGCCGGCGGCGAGCCCCACTCGGTCAACGAGATCGTCGACACCATCCTGCGCCTCGCCGGCGTCGACCTGCAGCCCGAGATCCTCGGCACGCCGCTGCCGGAAGGGACGAGCGATCGCCTGTCGCTGGACTCGTCGCGGCTGCGCGACCTCACCGGATGGCGCCCGGAGATCGGGCTGGAGGAAGGCCTGCGCCGCACGCTGCGGTGGTACCGGACCCACCCGCTCGCGCTGGATCTCTCCTACACTCGGACGCATGGCAGGTCACTCCAAGTGGGCCGGGATCAAGCACAAGAAGGCGATCGTCGACGCGCGCCGCGGCAAGCTGTTCACGAAGCTCGCGCGAGCGATCACGGTCGCGGCGAAGGAGGGCGGCGGCGACCCTGACGGGAACCCCGCGCTCGGTCTGGCCATCCAGAAGGCGAAGGACGCCTCGATGCCGAAGGACAACATCGAGCGCGCCATCGCGAAGGGCACCGGCGAAGGCGGCGACGCCGACGCGCTCGAGGCGGTGCTGTACGAGGGCTACGGCGTCGGCGGCGTCGCGGTGCTCGTCGAGGCCGTCACCGACAACCGCAATCGCACCGGGTCCGAGGTGCGACACACCTTCAGCAAGCACGGCGGCAGCCTGGGCGAACCCGGCTCCGTCGCCTACCTGTTCGACAAGCGCGGCCTCATCGTCGTCGACGGCGAGCGCTACTCCGAGGACGACCTGATGCCCGCCATCGAGGCCGGCGCCGAGGACGTCTCCATCGACGACAACGTGTTCGAGGTCATCACCGAGCCGTCCGACCTCACCGCCGTCCGCAGCGCGCTGACGGAGGCGGGGATCGAGATCCAGTCGGCCGAGGTCGCCTGGCTGCCGAAGTCACGCGTGCCGCTCGACGAGGACGGCGCCACGAAGGTGCTCAAGCTGGTCGACGCGCTCGAGGACAACGACGACGTCGACGCGGTCCACGCGAACTTCGACGTCGACGCCGAGGTCCTCGAACGGGTCATGAACCAGGCCTGATTCAGGCCTCCAGCGGCAGCTCGCGCAGCTGCCGCTTCAGCACCTTGCCGGTCGGGTTGCGCGGCAGCGTGTCGAGGAACCGCACCTCGCGCGGCACCTTGTAGCGGGCGAGGTGCTCGCGGACGTACTCGCGGCAGATCTCGTCGGTGAGCCCGCTGCCCTCGACGGGCACGACGAACGCCAGCAGGCGCTGGCCGAACTCGTCGTCGGGCACGCCGATGACCGCCGCCTCGACGACGTCGTCGCGCGACGACAGGAGGTCCTCGACCTCGCGCGGGAACACGTTCTCGCCGCCCGAGACGATCATGTCGTCGTCGCGGCCGTCGACGAACAGGCGGCCGTGCTCGTCGAGGTGGCCGACGTCCCCGGTCGACATGCGCCCGGAGATCTCCTCCTTGCGCAGATCCTTGGCCGTGTAGCCCTCCATGCGCAGCATCGAGGACACGAAGATGCGGCCGGTCTCGCCCTGTGGCACGGGGTTGCCGTCCTCGTCGATGAGCGCGAGGTCCGTCCCCATCGGCGGCGTGCCGGCGGTGCCGGGCGCGGCGCGCAGGTCGGCCGGCGTGGCGATCGAGGCCCAGCCGGTCTCGGTCGAGCCGTAGAAGTTGTAGACGACGTCGCCGAACGCGTCCATCGCGCGGGTCGCGAGGTCGCCGGGGATCGCGGAGCCCGACAGCGGGATCGCCTCGAGCGCGCTCGTGTCGTGCTTGGCGAGCTCCTCCGGGCCGAGCTGCAGGACCCGCTGGAGCATCGTGGGCACCATCGCGGCGGACTGCACGCGGTACTGCGCCATGACGCGCAGGGTCTCGACGGGGTCGAACCGGCGGCGCAGCACGATCGTGGTGGGCAGCGCCAGGCCGAGGCTGAAGTTCAGCAGCCCCCAGCCGTGGAACATCGGCGCGACGATGTGGTGGACCTGGCCGCGGCGGAACGGCAGCCGGTCGAGGATGCCGACGATCGCCGGGAGCGGCGCACCCTGACGCGATGCGCCCTTCGGGGTACCGGTCGTCCCCGAGGTCAGGATGACGAGCCGTCCGGTTCCGTTGGGGGCCTGCGGCGCGCGGGCCGGGAACGCGGCGAGCTGCTCGAGCGTGGGGTGGGCGGGCACGCCCTCGGCGTAGCCGACCCAGCGCCGGCCGTGCAGCACGCTCTCGTCGAGCAGGTGGTCGAACTCCTCGTCCAGGACGATGCCCCGCGCGCCCTCGCGTGCCAGCACGTCCGCGAGCTGCGGGCCGGCGAAGTCCGTGTTGCAGAACAGGATCGTCAGCGCAAGCTTCGACGCGGCGTGCACCGCCTCGACGAACGCGCGCCCGTTGCGGCACAGCACGCCGATCGCGTCGCCCTCCTGCAGTCCGGCGGCGACGAACGCCCGCGCGATCGCATCGGTCCGCCGGTCGACCTCAGCGAACGTCAGCGTGCCCTGCTCGTCGATGACGTAGGGCACGTTCGGATAGTTCCGCGCGGCCCCGCTGAGGCCGGCGGCGGGGGAGGGGCCGAAGCGGCGCAGCGCGATGCCCTGGCGGACGAGGCGGTCGACGCGCGGCTGCAGGATGCCCGAGTCCACCAGTGCGCGTGCCGACCTGAAGGCGGTCTGTGCGGCGTTCATCGCGCCTCCCACACGGGCTCGCGCTTCTCGGCGAAGGCGCGGGCGCCCTCCTGGGCGTCCCGGCTGATGATCACGGGGCCGGCCAGCTCACCCTGCCTGGCCCAGAACTCCTCGCCGTGCCAGGCGTCCTGGAGGTCGATGACCTCCTTCGTCGCCTGCACCGCCAGGGGTGCGTTGCCCGCGATCTCCTCGGCGAGCTCCAGCGCAGCGGCGAGCGCGCCGCCCTTCGGCGTCACGCGGGCGACCAGGCCCAGCTGCAAGGCGCGCTGCGCGTCGATCGGCACGCCGGTGAGCGCGATCTCCTTGACGACGCCGCGCGGTAGGCGCTGGGGCAGCTGGTGCAGCGCGCCGGCCACCGCGACCAGGCCGCGCTTGACCTCGGGCAGCCCGAAGACGGAGTCCTCGGCGCACACGAGCAGATCGCACGCCACGGCGATCTCAAACCCGCCGGCGAGCGCCGGGCCCTCGATCGCCGCGATGAGCGGCTTCTTCGACGCGTACTGCGTGATGCCGGCGAAGCCGCGGACCGGGACGGCCGGGAACTCGCCGCGCGCGAACGCCTTGAGGTCCATGCCGGCGCTGAAGTACCCACCGGCGCCCGTCACGACGCCGACCGCGAGATCGTCGTCGGCGTCGAGCTCATCGAGCGCGGCCGCGACGGTCTGCGTCATCTCGAGGTTGATCGCGTTGCGGACCTCGGGGCGGTTGAACGTGATGAGCTGGACGCGTCCGCGGCGCTCGACGATCACGCTGGGCTGGTCGGTCATCGGGACGCTCCGGTCAGGCAGGAGGGGGTGAAGCTGCGGTCGGCCCGCAGGTCGACGGGCTCGCCGAGGATGTCGTCGTGTGCCATGGCGGCCATGACCTCCGGGTCGTTGGTGTGGCCGAGCGCGCGGCGCCCGTCGTCGAGCAACGCGAAGAGGATCCCGTAGCTCGGGTCGCCTCCGCGGTCGTAGATGAGCGTGCAGGACTCGGCGATCCCGCGGACATCGCCCGGCGTGGCGACCTCACGGGGCTCGGGGTGCTCGGGCTCGGCGGCGAAGGCCGCGAACCCGCGGGCGGGCGGCTCGTTGCCGTAGACGCCGACGGCGTGCTTCGTGGCGTACCACCCGAGGGCGGTGGACAGGCCGGTCGTGCCCGCGGGGGCCTCGCGCAGCTGCCGCGCGACGGCCGCGATGCCGTGGGTGGCGTAGTTGTTGCCCGGCCCGCCGAAGAACGTCAGGCCACCGGTGCACGTCAGCGGGCGCCCGGGGTCGTCGACGGGCAGGCCGAGTTCGCGGGCGGCGAGCTGCACCGCCGACGGGAAGCACGAGTAGAGGTCCACGGGCCCGAGGTCCTGTGCCCGCACGCCGGCGTGGCCGAGCGCCGCCTCGCCGCACGCGCGGATGGCGGGGGAGCGGTGCAGCTCGCGCCGCTGTGAGAGGAACCACTCGTCGGTCGCATGCGCCGCGGCGTGCACGAACACCCAGCGGTCGCGCGGGACCCCGAGCTCGCGAGCCGTCGCGGCCGAGCACACGAGCACCGCGGCCGACTGGTCGACCTGCAGGTTCGAGTTCAGGAGCTTCGTGTACGGCAGCGTGACCTGCCGGTTGGCCGGCGACGGGGTGCGGATCTCCTCGGGCGTGTACGTCGTGTGCGACCAGGCGTACGGGTTGGTGGCCGCGACGTCGCTGAAGCGCGACCACATGCGCGCGATGAGGTCGAGCTGCTCGTCCGGCGTGCGGCCTGCGTCAACCCGGATCGCCTGCTCGAGGAGGGGGTAGGCCATGATCGGCGCGATCAGGCCGACGGCTGTCTCGTCGTCGGTGTTGGCCGGGCGGTCGGGCTCGAGCACCTCGCCGGCCGCGCGGTCCGGGTCCGCGGCGGGCCAGTCCGGCTGCTCACCGCGCTTCATCGCGTCGGACAGCGTCTTCAGGGCCTCGGCGCCGCACAACACCGCGGCGTCGAGCTCTCCTGCCTGGATGCGCGTGCCGATCGTCGCCATGAGCACACCGGGGCCGTTGCCGCCCTGGTTGCTCGTACGCACCGTCGGCGCGGAGATTCCCAGCAGCTCCGCCACGCGGCGCCCGGGATCGCCATCGCCCCAGGACGCGGTCGGGACGGCCGCGATGAGCCCGATGCGCTGCAGCAGCGCGTCGCCCGCGCCCGCATCGTCCAGAGCTGCGCGGATCGCGATCTCCATGAGCTGCGCGGGCTCGCTCGGCCCGCTGTCGCCGGGGCGCCGGACGTGTTCGCCGATGCCCACGATGACGGGGAGGTTCGGGTCGTCGGGGGTGGTCATCCTGGTTCCTGGAGGTCGAGGGTGGCGGCGGCGGTGTACAGCCGGGTCAGGTGTGCGACGAGCTCGTCGCGGGGCACGGTCACATCGGTGGTCGAGGCGGCGACGAGCAGCTCGGCGATGCCGCCGGAGAGCACCTGGGCGCTGACGGCGATCCCGCGCACGTCGGCGTGCTCGGGGTCGGGGTGGATCGAGCGCATCAGCCGTGCTGCGATCTGCGCCGACGCACCGAGCAGCGTGCTGCGCGACGCGCGGAGCTCCGGTGTCGCCATGGACTCCACGAGCGAGACGCGGACGCGACGCGGGTCCTCCTCGAAGTAGTCGGCGAGTGCTCCGAGGACGTCACCGACGCGCTCGAGCGGCTCGCGTCCCGTGCCTGAGGCCGCGGCGCGGACGACACGCGCGATGTCGTCGGCGATCTGGCGGCACACCGCGAGGAAGAGGTCCTGCTTGGAGGCGAAGTGGTCGTAGAAGTACCGCTGCGAGAGCCCGGCGGCGCGGCAGACGTCCTTGACGGTGGCGCCGTCCCAGCCCTTGGCGGCGAAGATCTCGAGCCCGGCGTCCAGGAGCTGCTCGCGCCGTCGATCCTCGCGCTGCTCGGCGGTCAGCCCGCCGTAGACCCGGTCCCTCGTGGGCATGGCCGACATCCTGCCATGAGGAACGGTCCGTTTCAAGATGAACGGACGAGTTCCTGATGTCGGGGCGTCCGCTACTTCGCGTCGTCGGCGCGTCGGGCGCGGTACAGCCGCATCTCGCCGCTCACGCCCTTGACCCGGCGGGGAGGCAGCGACGACCACCGCCAGCCGTCGCCCGCGTGTTCGCGGGCCGACGCCGTGGCCACCACCGTGCCGGGGCGCGCCAGCGCGGTGATCCGGCTGGCACGGTTGACCGGGCGCCCGAACCAGTCGCCGTGGCGGTTCAGCGCACCGCCGTAGCCGATGCCGGCGCGGAGCTGCGGAAACTCCTCGCCCTCGGCGTCGGCCGCGTCGACGAGCGCGAACGCCGCGTCGAGCATCGGGTCCACGGACGGGGAGACGAGCATGACGGCGTCGCCGATGGTCTTGACGAACCGGACCTCGTCGCTGACGACGTGTTCGGCGATCTGCACGAGCCGGTCGGCCACGGCGCCGAGCTCCGACGCCGGGAGCTCCTCGCCGAGCCGGGTGAACCCGACGAGGTCGGCGAAGCAGACGGCGACGGGGCGCGCCTCGGGCAGGAGCCCCGCTTCGCGGTCGTCGGGGAGCAGCGCCTCGGTCGAGAAGATGTCGCGAAGGTGGAGCATCAGCAGGCGCTCGGTGCTCGGGCCGGCGATCGGGACGAGGGTCTCCGCGACGGCTGCCCACCGCAGCGCGAGCTGCTCCTCGTCGTCGCCGGGCTCAAGGACGAGCTCCAGGCTCAGCTGGCGCATCGACTCCGCCGTCTGGCTCAGTCCGCGCCCGAGCACGCGCACCACGTCGAGCAGGCGCTCGTCGGTGAGCCCGACGTCGCGCAGGCGCTTGACGTCCTGCATCGCCTGGAGATCCTGCTCGTAGTAGGCGACCTCGTCGAGGTCGCGGACAGGGAGCCCGACGCGCGGCGGATGGCGAGGACGAAGTCGAGGTTCATGTTCGTCATCCGCGAGATGTCCTCGGCGGTGTACTTCGCCTGGCCGCCGAGGACCTGGGCGGCGAGCAGGGCGGTCAGGGTGTTCGCCGCCGCCGCCTCGCGGATGGTCTCCGGCGGCAGACCACTGTCGAGGAGCCGGTCGAGCAGCCTCCGGCGCGACGCGCGCGCATCGTCGTCCAGGCCGTCCAGCAGGTGCTCCAGCCGGTCGTCGTCGGTTCCTCCCACGGCGGGCAGACTACGACGCTCGCGGACGCGGCTGGGCAACGATCCCTAACCTGTGGGATTCGCACCGCTTCCCTGGAGGAACCCAGCATGGCCGCTGGCCCCGCCGACCGACCGGCTGACGTAGCACCCGAGCGCCCTCGCCGGCGTCGCATGAGTGGCGTACAGCGCCGGCAGGAGATCCTCCGGTCGGCGATGGAGGTGCTCGCCGAGCAGGGCTACCACGCGGCGTCGATCGACGAGATCGCGCAGGCCGCCGGCGTCTCCAAGGCGCTGATCTACGAGCACTTCGAGTCGAAGGCCGCGCTGAAGACGGCACTGCTCGAGGAGCAGGGTGGCGAACTGCTCCGGCGTGTCGCGCTTGCGGTCGATCCCGGCGACGCGGCCGATCAGCAGCTGTATGCGGGCCTCGACGCGTTCTTCGGGTTCGTCCAAGAGCGGAAGGTCGCGTGGGCGATGCTGCACCGCGACGCGGTCGAGCTCGGCGTCGACGACGCGCTGCGCACGATGCAGGACGGCGCCACCCGCATGGTCGCGGCCATGTACGACAACGCGAACGGCGGCACGCTCCCGCCCGAGCGGGCCGAGATGCTCGCGCGGATGCTCACCGGCGGGGCCCAGGCGCTCGCGACGTGGTGGATCGCGCATCCCGAGGTGCCGCGGCGCCAGGTGGTCGAGGCCGCCATGGAGTCTGCGTGGGTCGGCCTGGCCGAGCTGCGCTCCGGCGTGCGGTACCGGCGGCCGGGCAGCGGGCGCGCCGTCGAGCGCCGTGCGCACGTCGTGAAGCTCACCTGACGGCGAAGGCATCCGGTCCGGGGCGCAGAATCCCGAACTGATGATTGTCCTCGGCATCGATCCCGGCACGGCCAACACCGGGTACGGGGTCGTGCGTCGCGGGCGCACGCTGGCCGCCCTCGACGGGGGCGTCATCACCACGTCGTCCAGCGCCGCGCCCGAGGCGCGCCTCACCGAGATCCACGCCCGGGTGAGTGAGCTCATCACCGAGCACCGGCCCGACGCGGTCGCGCTCGAGGACCTCTACTTCGGGCAGAACGTCCGCAGCGCGTTCGCCGTCGGCCAGGCCCGCGGCGTCGTGATGCTCGCCGCAGGGCAGCACGGCCTGCCGTGCTCGTCGTACACGCCCCAGCAGGTCAAGGGCGCGGTGTGCGGCAGCGGCCGGGCGGCCAAGGACCAGGTCACGCGCATGGTGCAGTCCCTGCTGCGGCTGCCCGAGCCACCGCGCCCCGATCACGCGGCCGACGCGCTCGCCGTCGCCATCTGTCACGCCAATCGCGCGCCGCTCCTCGCGGCGGTGCGGGGGGCGGCGGCATGATCGCGCTCGTCCGCGGCGAGGTCGCGGTCCGCCGGCCTGACCACGTCGTCATCGACGTCCAAGGCGTCGGCTACCTCCTCGCCGTGTCCGCCCACACGCTGAAGCAGGTGCCTGCGGTCGGCCGCGAGGTCACGCTGCTGACCCACATGGTCGTGCGCGAGGACGCCATGGCGCTCTACGGCTTCGCCACCGAGGAGGAACGCGAGCTGTTCCTGCTGCTGCTCGGCGTGCAGTCCGTCGGCCCGAAGATGGCGCTCGCCGTGCTGTCCGGCGGGTCGCCGCGCGAACTCGTCGCCACGCTCGCCGCGGGTGACGTCAAGCGCCTCACGGCCGTGCCCGGCATCGGCAAGCGCACCGCCGAGCGCATCGTCGTCGAGCTGCGGGAGAAGGTCGTCCCCGATCACACGCCGCTCGACGGGGACGGCCTCGGGGACATCGTCGTGAGCCGCGGAGGCGACGATCCCCGCTCACTGGCCCGCGACGGTCTCCTCGAGCTCGGGTTCACCGCCATCGAGGCGGAGAAGCTCCTGGCCGGCGCCAACGGGGACGCGCCCGAGGACCTGATCGCCCACGCCCTGCGCGCGGCCCGCCCGTGACTGCCGCCGACCGCATCCAGTCCCCCGACGTCTCGGTCGAGGACGACGAGCTCGAACGCTCCCTGCGCCCGCGTGCGTTCGGGGACTTCGTCGGGCAGCGCGCCGTCAAGGAGCAGCTCAGCGTGGCCGTCGAGGCGGCGATCGCCCGTGGTGAGGCGCTCGACCACGTCCTGCTGGCCGGCCCACCGGGCCTGGGGAAGACGTCGCTGGCGCAGATCATCGCCACCGAACTCGACGCGCCGTTCGTGCAGACCGCGGGCCCGGCGCTCGAGCGCAAGGGCGACATCGCCGCGTTCCTCACGGCCCTGGAGCCCGGCAGCGTGTTCTTCGTCGACGAGCTGCATCGCCTCCCGCGCGCGCTCGAGGAGACGTTCTATCCCGCCATGGAGGACCGCCAGCTGCCGATCACGGTCGGCACGGGCGCGGGCGCTCGTGTGGTCACGCTCGACCTGCCGCCGTTCACGCTGGTCGGAGCCACGACGCGCACGGGGTTGCTCACGACGCCGCTGCGTGACCGGTTCGGCCTGCAGCACCGGCTCGATCCGTACGACCACGACGACCTGGCGGCCATCGTGCGCCGGTCGGCCGCGATCCTGCAGGTCGAGATCGAGCACCAGGGCGCCGAGGCGATCGCGGCCCGCTCGCGTGGCACGCCGCGGGTGGCCAACCGCCTGCTGCGCCGGGTGCGTGACTTCGCCGAGGTCCGGATGGGCGGCGTCGTAACCCGCGAGGCCGCCGACGCCGCGCTGCGCATGCTCGAGGTCGACGACGAGGGGCTTGATCGCCTGGACCGGGAGATCCTGCGCAGCGTCTGCGTCACGTTCGCCGGCGGTCCGGTTGGGCTCTCGACGCTGGCTGCGGCGGTCGGCGAGGAGCAGGACACGATCGAGGACGTCTACGAGCCGTACCTGCTCCAGCGCGGGTTCCTGCAGCGCACGCCGCGTGGCCGGTGTGCCACGGCACGCGCGTTCACCCACCTCGGGCTGCCTGCGCCGGCGCCCGAGCAGGGCACCCTCATCTAGGCAGCGCGCCGCCGGTTGACGACGAGCTTCTCCAGCTCGATCGCGGCGAAGTACGTCAGCGCGATGCCGATCGCCAGGGCCCAGTGCTCGGCGCCCAGAGGCTGCAGGTCGAGCAGGTCGCGGGTCACGGGAACGAGGACGAGCAGGACCTGGAGCAGCACGGTGAGCGCGACGGCGCCCACGAGCGCGCGGTTCGTGAAGAAGCCCAGCGTGAAGACCGACACGCGTTCGGAGCGCATCGCGAATCCGCCGGCCAGCTCGGCGAACGCGATCGTCGTGAACAGCACGGTCTGCCACGCGGCGTCGCCGGAGTCCCACAGCAGATAGACCGGCACGAACGTGAGGACCAGGAGCAGCAGGCCGCGGGTCACGATCCGCCGGCCGCGGTCGCTTCCGAGGAGGCTCTCCCCGAGCGGGGTGGGCGGCCGGCGCATGACACCAGGCTCGGCCGGCTCGACGGCGAACGCCATGGCGGGCAGGCCGTCCGTCACGAGGTTCAGCCAGAGGATCTGCAGCGGCAACAGGGGGAGGGGCATGCCCGCGAGCGGCGCGACGACCATCACCCCGACCTCCGCGAAGTTCCCGCTGAGGATGTTGCGGATGAACTTGCGGATGTTGTCGAACACCACGCGCCCCTCGCCGACCGCGGCGACGATGGTGGCGAAGTTGTCGTCGACGAGGACCATGTCGGCGGCGTCCTTCGTGACGTCGGTCCCGGTGATGCCCATCGCGACGCCGATGTCGGCCTGCTTGAGCGCGGGCGCGTCGTTGACGCCGTCGCCGGTCATCGCGGCGACGTGGCCCTGCTCGCGCAGCGCCTCGACGATCGCGATCTTGTCCTGGGGCGACACGCGCGCGAAGACCGAGACCTCCCGCACCGCGCGGTGCAGGCCGTCGCGGTCCAGACCTTCGAGCTCCGCGCCGGTCAGTGCCCGGTCACCCGGCCCGATGAGGCCGAGGTCCCGGCCGATCGCGGCGGCGGTCAGCGGGTGGTCACCGGTGATCATCACCGGGCGGACGCCTGCGGCCCGACAGGTGGCGACGGCGTCGCGAACCTCCGGGCGGGCGGGGTCGACCATGCCCTCGAAGCCGACGAACGTCAGCCCGGTCTCCAGCGCGTCGCCGGTCGGCACCGCGGCCGGGTCCGGCCACGTGCGGTAGGCCACGCCGAGCACGCGGACGCCTTCGCCGGCCAGCTCCTCGGCGGCGCCGAGCGCGCGGCGGCGCAGCTCGTCGTCGAAGGGCACGAGCTCACCTCTGAGATTCACCCTGGTGCACAGCGGCAGCAGCCCGTCGATCGCGCCCTTGGTGAACGCGAGCCGGTCCGGGCGGCCCGCGGCCTCGCGCACGGCCGGGATCTCGCGCAGCGCCTCAGGCACCAGGGACGCGTCCGCGGGGAGCGCATGCACCGTGGTCATCCGCTTGCGCTCGGAGTCGAACGGATGCTCGTCGAGGCGGGGGAGCGCGGCGTCGAGGTCGCCCTTCTCGAGTCCATACCGCGCTGCGACGGCGACGAGGGCGGTCTCCGTCGGGTCGCCCAGGAGCGCCCCGTCGTCGGCACGCTGCGTGTCGTTGCACAGCGCGCCCCCGGTCAGGAGCAGGCGCAACACCGGATCGGCCAGCGCGGCAGGACCGGGCTGCTCGGCGTCGTCGGCGTCGCTGAGGTCACGGCGGTCCCCGGCCATGTCGAGCACGACGACCGTCATGCGGTTCTGCGTGAGGGTTCCCGTCTTGTCGGAGCAGATCGTCGTGACCGACCCGAGCGTCTCGACGGCGTACAGGCGGCGGATGAGCGCGTGCTTGCGCAGCATCCGCTGGGCGCCGAGCGCGAGCGTGATCGTCACGACGGCGGGGAGGCTCTCGGGGATCGCCGCGACCGCGAGGCTCACGGCGGTGAGCAGGAGCGTCTCAACTGACTCACCGCCGAGCCACCCGAGCACGACGACGAGCACCACGATCGCGCCGGCGGCGATCGCGAGGTTGCGGACGAGGACGTCGAGGCGCTGCTGCAGCGGCGTGCGGCCGGCGTCGGCGCCGTGCAGGAGCTCGGCGACGCGGCCCAGTTCGGTGTCCATGCCCGTTGCGGTGATGAGCATGGCCGCGCGCCCCGCAGCGACGCTGGTCCCGGCGAACGCCATCGACGCGCGCTCGGCCAGTGGCGCGTCGGGCGCCACGCAGTCGGTGTGCTTGTCGACCGGCACCGACTCGCCGGTGAGTGGCGACTCCTCGATGCGCAGCGCATGTGCCTCCAGGAGCCGGCCGTCGGCCGGCACCCGGGCACCCGCTTCGAGGAGCACGACGTCGCCGGGCACGACGTCCGTCGCGGGGATCGTGGTGGCCGCCCCGTCGCGCCGGACGGTCACCACGGGTGCCGCCATCGCCTGCAACGACGCCATCGCCCGCTCGGCCCGGTACTCCTGGCGGAAGCCGATCCAGGCGTTCAGGGCGATGACGACGGCGATGACGATCGCCTCGGTCACGTCCCCCAGCGCGGCCGAAAGCACGGCTGCCGCGGCGAGCAGCAGGATCATCGGCGAGGTGAGCTGCGCGAGCAGGATGCCGCCGGCGGAGACCGGGTCGGCCTCCTGGAGACGGTTCGGGCCGTGGGCCGAGAGACGCGCCGTCGCGTCACCTGCGGACAGCCCGCGGGCCGGGTCGACACCCGCAGCGCGGGTCAGCTCGGCGGGCGTCGCGGCGTGGGGCGGCGGCGAGACGTCGGGCACGGCGGCGATGATGCCACGGACGCGGCGGGGGCCGACCTGGCTTTAACCCCGCTTCAGGATTCCTGCACTACCCTGCTGCACCGGGTCATGGCTCATCTCTTCATCTGTCCGAACTGCGGCAATCGCAGCGCCGAAACCGAACGGAGCGCCGGCTTTCGCCGGCAGGCCAAGGGCTGCGCCAAGTGCGGGTTCGGCTTCCTGTTCGAGCTGCTCGACGACTACTACCCGGCCCCGACCGCGGCGTTCTTCGTGTGCGACAACGAGGGTCGGATCATCGGCTGCGGCCGCGGCGCGACGGAGCTGACCGGTCTGACCACCGAGCGTGTCATCGGGCGTCCGGTGCGCGAGGTCCTCGGGCTGGAGTTCGATGGTGGCGACGATCCTGTCGCGACCGTGCTGGAATGGGGAGTACGGGCCCTCAACAAGCCCGTCCGGGTCCACGCGGAGGGAGACCTGCCCGCCGACGCGACCGCAGATCTGTTCCCCGCGTACGATGACGATGGCGGCCTGCTGCTCGTCCTGACGCCGCGCGGCTGACCCGCCCCTCATCTACCACCGTCCCGTATGACTGATCGTCGCCGCAACATCTTCATCCTGCTCTTCGTCGCAGGACTCGTGATCGCATCCATTGCGGTGATCGCGACGAAGCAGACCCGCCTCGGGCTCGACCTGCAGGGTGGCGTCGAGCTCGTCTACGAGGCGAGTCCCACGCCGCAGCAGCCGGTGGTCGACCAGGCCGCGCTCGATCGCGCGATCGACGTCATGCGCGAGCGCGTCGACCGCCTCGGTGTCGCCGAGCCCGAGATCCAGCGGTCCGGCGAGAACCAGATCTCCGTCGCGCTGCCGGACGTGCAGGACGCCGACAAGGCCCAGCGGCAGGTCGGCCAGGTCGCCCAGCTCTTCTTCTACGACTGGGAGACCAACGTCATCGGGCCCGACGGCGAGGTCGCGCCGGACGATCCCGAGGTCACGGGCGGCCCCAGCGCCGGGCGCGTCGGCGGCATCTCGTACTACGACGCGGTCGTGCGCGCGTCCGAGCAGCCGGCCGCGGAGGGCGAGGCCGCGAAGAACGTCAGCCACGACGGGCTGTACTTCCTGCTCGATCAGAAGAAGGAACGCGTCGTCGGCGGCCCGGAGGAGGAGAAGCAGGACCTCTTCAGCGAGCGCCCGGACGACGCCGAAGCCCCGGACTGCAAGGAGGGCGGGGAGTCGACGCTGTGCGTCGAGACCGTGCAGCCGGGCACCACGATCGTCCGCGCCGAGCAGGCCGACGACCAGGCGGAGATCAAGGATCCGAACAACGCCCAGTACTACGTGCTGCGCGACCGCGTCGCCCTCAAGGGCACGGACATCAAGAACCCCGAGCAGCAGTTCGACCAGGGCGCCGGGGGCAGCGGGCAGCCGATCGTCACGTTCGACTTCACCGACTCGGGCCGCAAGACCTGGGAAGAGGTCACGCGCGGCATCGCCCAGCGCGGCCTCGAGAGCTTCGCGCCGGGCTCCGACCCGCAGTCGGCGGCACAGCACTTCGCGATCGTGCTCGACAACGAGCTCGTCAGCGTGCCGTTCATCGACTTCCAGCAGAACCCGGACGGCATCGACGGGCGCAACGGCTCACAGATCGAGGGCGGCTTCACGATCGAGTCCGCGCAGGAGCTCGCGAACCTCCTGAAGACCGGCGCGCTCCCGGTCAAGCTCGACCTGATCAGCCAGTCGCAGATCTCGGCCTCGCTCGGTCAGCAGGCGCTCGACCAGAGCCTCATCGCCGCCGCGGCCGGCATGTTCGTCGTCGCGCTGTTCCTCCTGATCTTCTACCGCGTGCTCGGCGTCATCGCCGTCGGCGCCCTCGGGATCTACGCGCTCCTGCTCTTCGCGCTCATCAAGATGATCCCGATCGTGATGACCCTGCCGGGCATCGCGGGCCTCGTGCTCACGATCGGCGTCGCCGCGGACGCGAACATCGTCATCTTCGAGCGCGTCAAAGAGGAGATCCGCGCCGGGAGATCCGTCCAGGCCGGCATCGCGGCGGGCTACCGCAAGGGCCTCACGGCGATCATCGACGCGAACGTCGTCACCGTCATGGTCGCGTTCATCCTCTTCGTGCTCGCGACGGCCGGGGTCAAGGGCTTCGCGTTCACGCTCGGCGTCGGCACGATCGTCTCGTTCCTCACCGCGGTCGTGTTCACCCAGGCGATCCTCGGCACGATGGGCCGGTCGCGCCTCCTGGCCCGGCCGTCCGCGCTCGGCGCAGGCAAGCCGGCGCGTGACATCACGTTCGACTTCATGGGCGCGTCGCGCTGGTTCTTCTCCGGATCCGGCGTGATCCTCGCCATCGGCGCGCTGGCGATCGGCGCGAACGGCATCAACTTCGGCATCGACTTCGAGTCGGGCACGCGGATCAAGACCGCCGTCGAGAAGACCACCAACGAGGACGGGATCCGCGCGGTCATGTCCTCCGTGGGCTACGGCGACGCCAAGATTCAGCGCGTCCAGGAGCCGGAGCTCGGCGAGAACGTCTTCCAGATCTCCACGCCGTCACTCGAGCCGGCCGACGTGCAGGAGGTCCGGGCCGCGCTCGACGAGGAGTTCGGCGTCGGTGACGAGTTCTCCAACAGCTCGATCGGCCCGACGTTCGGCGAGACCGTGGCGCGGACGGCGGTGATCGCGATCATCGCGTCGTTCCTCGTGATCGCGGCGTACATCGCCATCAGATTCGAATGGAAGTACGCGGTGCCGCTGCTCATCGCGGTCATGCACGACCTCCTCATCACGGCGGGCATCTACGCGCTGTTCGGATTCGAGGTGACGAGCGCCACCGTGGCCGCCTTGCTCACCATCTTGGGCTTCTCGCTCTACGACACGATCATCGTGTTCGACCGAGTACGCGAGAACGTGCCGCGCATGCCGCGCGCCGCGTTCAGCCAGATCGTCAACCGCTCGATGAGCGAGGTCATCGTCCGATCGCTGGCGACCTCGTTCTGCACCCTGCTGCCGGTCCTCGCGCTGTTCGCGTTCGGTGGCGAGACGCTGCGGTCGTTCGCCGTCGCGCTGATCGTCGGCACGATCTCCGGCACCTACTCGTCGGTCTTCATCGCCTCCCCGGTGCTCACGCACTGGAAGGAGCGCGAGCGCGTGTGGCGCCGGCGCCGCGGCATCATCGAGTCCGAGCTTGGCTCCGTCCCCGCCTACGCGACCGCCGTCGGCGGCGGTCCCGTGGACGTCGCGCCGACGGAGCGCAAGCGCCCGTCGCGCCGACTGACGTCGCCGGACGATCCGCAGGCGGTCTCGAAGGAGGAGTTCGACGCGATGGTCCAGGACCTGCACGTCGACGCCCCACCGACCGCGACCGCGGTGAAGGACGACACGGCCGACGCCGATCCGGAGGATGTCGTCATGCCGCAGGACGACAAGCCGTCGCGGACGCCGAAGAAGCGGCCGCGCAACAAGCGACACGGACGCGGAGGCCGCTGATGGCACTGTTCGCCTGGGTGATGCTGGGGTTGGCCCTCTGGCACTTCACCGTCTTCGTCCCCGACCACTTCTGGGGCGGCATCGTCGGAGCCTTCCTCGCCGCGCTCATCGGTGCGGTCATCTCGGGGTACGCCCTGAGCGGGTTCGGCCTGCCCTCGCAGGACGACACGAACGTGCTGACCGTCCTGCAGGCGGTGCCCGGCACGCTCGTCGCGCTCGGCCTCGTCTACGCCTACGGGCTGTCCCGGGACCGCAAGGACCCGGGGTACGCCACGGCGTCGTAGCCCGTCAGGCGGCCAGCCGCGGGGCTGTGGGCTCCGCGCCGGCGCCGTCGAGGACGGCCAGGAAGGCGTCGACGACGACGGGGTCGAACTGCGTGCCCCGGCAGCGCTCGAGTTCTGCGCGGGCCGCGTCGTGCCCGAGCGCCTTGCGGTAGACGCGGTCGGCGGTCATGGCTTCGTACGCGTCGGCGACCGCCAGGATCCGTGCCTGCAGCGGCACCTGCTCGCCGGCGAGGCCGAACGGGTACCCGCGGCCGTCCGGGCGCTCGTGGTGGGCGAGCACCCAGTGCCGGACGTCGTCGAGCACGTCGCTGCCGAGGATCCGCGCGCCGATCTCCGGGTGACGCTGCATCTCGGCGTACTCGTCGTCGGTGAGCGCCCCCGGCTTGTTGAGAATCGCGTCGGGCACCCCGATCTTGCCGATGTCGTGCAACAGCCCGGCCATGCGGACACGCTCGACGTCGCGCGCGTCCATGCCGAGCTGCTCGGCCATCATCGCGGCGTACCGGGCGACGGTCTGCGAGTGCGACGCCGTGCCGGTGTCGCGCAGGTCGAGCGCTTCGGCCAGGCCGATGGCCGTGACGAGGCGCGCGCGGTCGTCATTGCTCTCCGAGGCGAGGTCGGCCGCGGCGGGGCCGGTGGCCTGCGCGGCGAGCATCGTGCGGTTGCGTCCGCCGCGCTTGGCGCTGGAGAGGGCGCGGTCGGCGGCCACGAGGAGTTCGTCGAGCGTCTCCCCGTCGCGGGGGTACATCGCGATGCCGAACGACATCGTCACCGTGTACGCGTCGTCGCCGAACGCGAGCATGATGTCGCGGCGCAGGCGCTCTGCGAGGGCGACGGCGTCGGAGACCTCGGCGGCCGGCGCGAGGATGGCGAACTCCTCGCCGCCGGTGCGTCCGGTGATGTCGAGCCGCCGTGAACCGCGGGTGACGACGTCGGCGGCGCCGCGCAGGACCCGGTCCCCGGCGGTGCGGCCGTGCGCCTCGTTGATGCGCTTCAGCTCGTCGAGGTCACCGACGATGAGCGCGCAGCTCGCACCGGCGGCGTGCTCCACGTGCGCGGCCGCCTGGCGTTCGAAGCCCACGCGGTTGAGCAGGCCGGTCAGCGCGTCGGTTCGGGCCGTGCGTTCCAGCTCGTCCTGGAGGGCCCGCTGCTGCTCGACGAGGCCCTCACGCTGACGGCGGACGCTGGTGAGGAACCCGCCGGTGATGGCGATCGTGCCGGCGATCGGCAGCCAGCTTTCGATGCTCATCGGTGACGGGAAGGCCGCAGGCTCGGTCATCACGACCAGCGCGCCGCCGAAGCACAGCGTGCACAGCGCGACGTGCACGAGGCCCGCACGGCGGGAGAGGTAGTACGACGCCAGCAGGACGACGAGCACGTAGAGGCCGGCGATCTGCGGGGCCAGGGTGGTGACCGAGAGCAGGCCGTAGGTGATGGCCGCGGTGCAGGTCACGCAGATGACGTGGATGGTCCACGCGGGCGCGTCGGCGCCCCGGAGGTAGAGCACTGGGGAGAACGCGAGCAGCGCGACGAGCATCACGACGATCGAGGTGGGGTACTCCACGACCCCGTCCGACAGCAGCGCGGCCAGCCAGGTGACGAGCATCAGCGCGCACGTGCTGCCCACCAGGAGCGCGCCTGCGGGCGCGGCTGGTCCTGCGGTGCGGCGCTCCCCCGAGGCGCGTGCAGGCGCACCGTGGCCGGCTGCGGACGTCATGGTTCGTACCTCGGAGCCTGCGCGTCAGTACTTGACACACTGTCGGGCGAAGATCGGCGGATGATCGGCTCCAGGCGTCCATCCGCGCGCGGTCGTACGGTGATCCCCCGTGGCAGACGCCGTCCACCTCGATATTCCCGCGTGCGACATGGATGCGGTGCATCGCCTCGAAGCCGAGCTCGGTGTCTCCCATCCGGTCGCGCAGGTGCTGGTCCGCCGCGGACTGGGGGTCCCCGCCGACGCCCGCGCGTGGCTCGCGGCCGACGCGGCGCACGACCCGTTCCTCATCGCCGGCATGCGCGACGCGTGCGAGCTCGTGCTGGCGCACGTGGCGCGCGGGTCGCGGATCGTCGTGCACGGCGACTACGACGTCGACGGCGTGTGCTCCACCGCCATCCTCGTGTCCGCGCTCAGGCGGCTCGGGGCGGACGTCAAGCCGGTGCTGCCCAGCCGGACCGAGGACGGCTACGGCCTGGCACGGGCGACGGTCGACCGGCTCGCCGAGCGGGGGACCGACCTCCTGATCACCGCCGACTGCGCGATCACCGCGGTCGATGAGGTCGCCGCGGCACGGGCCGCCGGGATCGACGTCGTCGTCACCGATCACCACCAGCCGCGGGCTGACGGCGTGCTGCCGGACGCGCCCATCGTGCATCCCGGGCTCGGCGGCTACCCGTGTCCGGAGCTCTGCGCGGGCGCGGTTGCGCACAAGGTCGTCGCCGCGCTGCTGACGCTGGCGGGCGAGGACCCGGCCGGCGCCGACCGCGACCTCGATCTCGTCGCACTCGCGACGGTGGCCGACTGCGTGCCGCTGGTCGACGAGAACCGCCGGCTCGTGCGTGCCGGGCTGCGGGCGCTCGCCGCGACCGATCGGCCGGGGCTGCGTGCGCTCATGCGGGTGACGAAGGTCGATCCTGCGTCCGTCGACGCCCGGGCCATCGGGTTCCGTCTGGCGCCGCGACTGAACGCCGCCGGGCGGATGTACCGCGCCGATGCCGCGCTCGAGCTGCTGCTCACCGAGGACGGCGAGCGCGCGACCACGGTCGCCGAGGAGCTTGACCGGATCAACGGCGAGCGCCGCCACGCCGAGCAGCGGATCCTGTTCGAGGCCGAAGCGCAGGTCCGCGAGCTCGGCGACCGGCGCGCGTACGTCCTGTGGGGCGAGGGCTGGCACAAGGGCGTGATCGGCATCGTGGCGTCGCGCATCGCCGAACGTCACCATCGCCCGGTCGTCCTCGTCGCCGTGGACGGCGAGACCGGCACCGGTTCCGGTCGCTCTATTCCCGCGTTCGATCTGCTCGGGGGCCTCGAGGCGTCCCGGGAGCATCTGCTGCGTCACGGCGGGCATCGTGCGGCGGCCGGGTGCGAGGTGGCGGCCACCGCGCTGCCGGCGTTCCGGGCGGCGTTCGAAGCGCACGCCGCGTCGGTGCTCACCGACGAAGACCTGGTCCCGCGTGAGCGCGTCGACGCGGTGGTCGCCGGCGACGAGCTGGGCCTCGCGCTGGCAGAGGAGCTCCAACTCCTCGAGCCGCTCGGGATGGGCAACCCCGTCGTGCGGCTGCTCCTCCCTGGGGCGCGGTTGGCCGACGCGCGCCCCCTGGGCGAAGGCGGCAAGCACACGCGGTGCACGGTGGTCAGCGGCGGATATCGCGCCGCGGCTGTCGGGTTCGGCATGGGGTCCGTCCCGTGCGACGAGCCGGTCGACGTCGTCGCTGAACTGGAACTCCACACCTGGCGCGGGACGGTCGAGCCGCGGCTGCTGCTGCGCCGGGCCACGCCGTGCCAGCCTGGCGCCGTCACCCCGCTGGGCGAGCCGCGCGAGGTCTGGGAGGCCGTGGTCGCAGAGCTGTCGGGTGAGCTGCCGGTGGCTGTCCCGGTCGCGGGCGGCGAGGTCGACGCGCCGCTGCGCGGTGCGCGCGATCGCCGCGGCGGCGGCATCGCGGGCGTGCTCGGCGCGCTCGTTCACAGCGGCGACCCGGTCCTGGCCGTGGTCGCCGACGCGCAGCTGCGCGAGAGGCATCTCCGCCCGCTGCTGGGCGGGTTTTCGCTTTGCTCACACGATGCCCTGGCGGCCGCTCCCGGGCTGGCCGACGGGATGACCCACGTGGTCGTCATCGACCCGCCGGCGACACCGCGCCACCGCGCCACACTCGAGGCGCTGACCGTTCGACAGATGGTCCATCTTGCGTGGGGCCCGGCGGAGCTAACCTTTGCTGTACGAATCCACGAGCGTGAGTACGACCTGCGTGCCCCGCTCACCGCGTTGTACCGGGACCTACGGGCCCTGGACGGCGCGGGGGGAGAGGAGCTCGAGGCGGCGCTGCGCGGAGATCCGCAGGCTCCCCGGTCCCCACAGGTGACCGGGCGCGCCCTCCGGGTCCTCACGGAGCTCGGCCTCGTCAGCCTCGACCTGGAGACGCGGACCCTGATGGTTCCGCCCGCCCAGCGCACCGAGCTGGAGCGGTCGGCAGCCTTCCGGGCCTACACCCAGCAACTCGAGGACGGCCGGGCATTTCTGAGCAGCGCGACAGCAGTGGCAGCCTGACGGACCAGCCGACACCGGCGATCTCGCCGCGGGCGCAGGTCGATCAGATCGTGCATCCCGAGCTGCATCAGACGCCGTCGGCCCCGGTCACCGGCTCGGACCTGACCGAGCGCGAGCAGGTGCTGCTCAGCGACCTGTTCGCCATCGTCGAGGAGCACGCCGCGGAGTCACTCGTCGCCATCGACCGTGCGCGGGTCGAGCAGGCCTTCGTCTTCGCCTGCGAGCACCACGCCGACCAGCGCCGCAAGTCCGGCGAGGACTTCATCACCCACCCGGTGGGCGTCGCGAAGATCTGCGCGGGCATGCGCCTGGATACCGAGACGTTGTGCGCGGCGCTGCTGCACGACACCGTCGAGGACACCACCGCGTCGCTCGAGGAGGTCCGCGAGCAGTTCGGCGAGGAGATCGCCTCGCTCGTGGACGGCGTCACCAAGCTCACCGGCATCACCTTCCAGTCGCGCGACGAGGCGCAGGCCGAGAACTACCGCAAGATGATGGTCGCGATGGCCAGCGACGTGCGGGTCATCCTCATCAAGCTCGCCGACCGCCTGCACAACATGCGGACGATCGGCGCGATGCCCAAGCAGAAGCAGATCGACAAGGCGAAGGAGACCTTGGAGATCTACGCGCCCATCGCGCACCGCCTGGGCATCCACGCGATCAAGTGGGAACTCGAGGACCTGGCGTTCGCCGCCCTGCACCCGCGCAAGTACCAGGAGATCAAGGGCCTGGTCAACCAGCAGCGCGAGGAGCGCGAGAGCTACGTCCAGAAGGCCGGCGACTACCTCCAGCGCGAGCTGCAGGCGCTGGGCATCGAGGCTGAGATCTCAGGCCGCGCCAAGCACTTCTATTCCATCTACGCGAAGATGAGCAAGAAGGACCGTGAGTTCAATGAGATCTATGACCTCACGGCCATGCGGGTCATCGTCAGCTCGGTGAAGGACTGCTACGGCGCGGTCGGCGTCATCCACTCGTTGTGGAAGCCGCTGCCCGGCCGGTTCAAGGACTTCATCGCGATGCCCAAGTTCAACATGTACCAGTCGTTGCACACGACGGTCATCGGGCCCGAGGGCCTGCCGCTGGAGATCCAGATCCGCACGCGCGAGATGCACGACATGGCCGAGTTCGGCGTGGCGGCGCACTGGATGTATAAGGCCGATCCGAAGAACAACGGCGGCAGCGACGACGCGAAGACCAAGTGGCTGCGCAACGTCATGGACTGGCAGAAGGACCTGCAGGACCCGCGCGAGTTCATGGAGACGCTGAAGGTCGACCTCTTCGACGAGGAGGTCTTCGTCTTCACGCCGAAGGGCGAGGTCAAGTCCCTGGCCGCGGGCGCCACGCCGCTGGACTTCGCCTACGAGGTCCACACGGAGATCGGCCACCGCTGCGTCGGCGCGAAGGTCAACGGCAAGATCGTGCCGCTGCACTACGAGCTGAAGAGCGGCGACATCGTCGAGGTGCTCACGAGCAAGCGCGAGCGCGGCCCGTCACGCGACTGGCTGTCGCTGGTGAAGACCACCCGGGCGCGCAACAAGATCAAGGCGTGGTTCAAGGCCGAGTCTCGCGAGGACACCGAGCACGCCGGTCGCGAGCTGCTGCAGGAGCACCTGCGCAAGGCGGGCCTGCCGGCGCAGAAGATCGTCAGCTCGCCGCTGCTCGCGGACGTCATCCGCGAGATGGGCTTCAAGAAGGGCGAGGACTTCTACATCGCCCTGGGCGGCGCGAAGGTGTCGCCGAAGGTCGTCGTCAACAAGGTCCTGCAGCGCCTGAAGGCCGGCGAGGCGGCGGACGAGACCGACACGGCCGTCGAGCGGCTGGCGACCGGCCGGGACGATCGGCGCAAGCCGACGGCGGCGTCGTCGCAGATGGGCATCCGTGTGGAGGGCGTCGACGACGTGATGCTCCGCGTGGCGAAGTGCTGCCGCCCGGTGCCGGGCGACCCGATCCTGGGCTACATCAGCCTGGGACGCGGCATCACGATCCACCGCGAGGACTGCTCGAACGTCGAGGCGCTGCGCAAGGACCCCGACCGGTTCGTGAACGTGAGCTGGGAGGGCGACGCCACCACGGCGTTCAAGGTCGAGCTCGCGATCGACGGCTACGACCGCCACCGTCTGCTCGAGGACCTGTCGCGGACGTTCGCCGAGGCGGGGGTGAACATCATCGAGGCGCGGTGCCTGGTGCAGCACCCGATGGTGCACAACCGGTTCGTCGTCGAGGTCGCGGACACGCAGACGCTGAAGAGCATCGTCACGCGCCTGCGCAATATCGACTCGGTGTTCGACGCGTACCGGATCACGCCCGGCGCCGGGTAGTGCTCGCACGCCTGGCAGTGGGCGTCGGGATGGTCCTCGGGGTTGCCGCCCTTGCTGCACTGGAGCTGGAGCCCTTGGCCTGGGGAGTGCTGACGGCGGTGTTCCTGCTGGCCATCCTGCTCGTCGCCCGCGCCTTCCAACGGTCGCTGACGTGGCCCATCGCGGCGATGTGTGTCGTCCTGGCCGCCGGGGTCGGCGCCATCGTGGCGTTCGCCGACCTCAGCGCTCCCCAGGTAGTGCTCTACGGGCTCATCGGGCTCATCGCAAGCACCGACTGGGGCGACCGGTGGCCGAGCTTCTCGGACTGGTGGGACCGCCTTCCCGGCCCATCGAAGGACCCCGCCGACTACCGCTGACCGAGGGCCCTGGCCTCCGAGGGCCACCGACAGCCCGACTTCCGGAGTGTAGGATCCCGGGCATGGGTGAGGCGAGGGGCCGGCGCGCGTGCATCGCGACCGCGATGTGCGCATGGGTGCTGGCGGCGCTCGTGTCGGGCGCACCCGCTGCGCGGGCCGATGTCTCGATCGGCCCGGACCGCGTGGTGGTCCGCACGCCGTCGATGTCGGCGACGGTCGTACGCGCCACTGGGCACCTGAGCTTCGCCGATGCCTCGGGTGCACCGCTGCTGGCGCAGGTGCCGTTGCGGGGGGTGCCGCGCCGGTTGACCGGGGTCGACCCGAAGCTGCTGGGCTTCGAGGCGCTCAAGGACCGTGGGGTGTACGCGCCGTTTGCCTACGAGGTGGGAAGCTCGCGGCGGTCGCAGTTCACGACGGGGATCTGGAGCGGGAACCTGCTGCTGGGCGTGCGCACGGGCGTGGTGCACGGCGCCCGGAGCGTCATCGAGGCCGGGGCGGCGGGCGACGGGGTTCGCGTGGTGCTGGCGACGACCGAGCCCGGTCGCAGGCTGGAGGTGCTGATCGGCCCGGATCCGGCGTCGCCTGCTGCGCTGCGCGTGCAGGCCGCCGTGACGCCGCGTGACCGCGTCATCGCGCTGGGCGACAGCTTCGTCAGCGGTGACGATGAGCGGTTCTTCGGGTTCGGCGGCCGGCACAACGCGCTGAGCCAGCGCGGACGGACGTTCAACACGTGGGTGGAGGCGCAGAACTACGGGGCAGGTGCGCTGCAGCCGCTCGTCGACGCGATCGACAGGCAGAACGGACCGGCGTACCTGTTCCCGAACGGGGCGAACGCGGCGTACTACCCGCAGTCGCTGTTCGTTTCGTCACGGCCGTACGGGTTCTTCGCCGACAACGACGATGTGGTCCGGTGGCGGATGGCGTCCGATCGGCCCGACGCGTGGCAGGTCTCGGCGGAGGGGTCGCGTCTGGACTACACCGTCGCGCCCGGCCGCGGCGCGGCTGCTGCGGCGCACCTGAGCGCGATCAATGGACGCCACCGGCTGCCGCCGGCGTGGGCCCAGGGCGCGATGCTCTCGCGGACCGTGAGGATCTTCGGGCAGGACACCCCCGCGAGCTACGAGCGGCGCGTGCTGGCCGACGTCGCGGAGATCGAGCGGCGCAACGTGCCCATCACGTCCTACAAGTTCGAAGGCTTCGCGGTGATGCCGAGATCGGTCGTCCTCGACGTGATCCGCCGCCTCAGGGCCCGGGGCGTGCGCTCGGTGCTCTACCTCCGCGCGTTCACGTCGAAGGACAACGCGCTGACCGAGTCGCTCGACGCGTACGCGGAGGCGCTGCGTGAGGGCTACGTCGTCAACGACGCGTCCGGCCGCCCGGTGACGTGGACCACCCCGTTCGGCGCCCGCGGGGCGCTGCTGGACTTCACCAATCCCAGGACGGTCGCGTGGTGGGAGGGACGCGTGCGCGACCTGCTGGACCTGGGCGCGGACGGGTTCATGCTCGACTTCGGCGAGCAGGTGATCGACCGCATGCGGTTCCACGACGGGACACCCGGGGCGAAGATGCACAACCGGTATCCGGCGCTGATGCATCGGGTCACGCGCGAGATCGCCGATCGCTGGTCGGCCGAGCATCCCGACCGTGACGTGCCGTTCTTCTTCACGCGGGCGGGGTCGTCGGGCCGTCCGGGTGCGGCGGCGCACGAGATGGCCAACTTCGCCGGCGACGGCTCGACCGACTGGCACATCGCGTCCGGGCTGCCCGCGCAGACGACCGACATGCTCAACCGCGCCGTCGGCGGGGCGTGGGGCTTCTCGACCGACATCGGTGGGTACGCCGACTACGTCACGACGTCGACGTCGAGCGAGCTGTTCGTGCGCTGGTCGCAATGGGCCGCGTTCACGCCGTACTTCCGGGTGCACAACTCGTCCCGCGGCGGGCTGCGGATGCCGTGGTTCTACGGTGACCGGGTCTACGGGCTGTGGCGCGACGCCGCCGCCCTGCACGCTCGTGCGGTGCCGCTGATCCGCCGGCTGTGGGCGGAGGCCGAGGCGGGCGGTCCGCCGCCGCTGCGCCCGCTGTGGATGGCCGCCCCTGACGATCCGCAGGCCGCCGGCGAGCAGCAGGCGTGGATGCTCGGCGACGACCTCCTCGTGGCCCCGGTGGTGACCAAGGGCGCGCGCACACGCACGGTGTACCTCCCGGAAGGCTGCTGGCAGCTACAGCCCGATGGCGCGTCGTATGAGGGTGGCCGGCGTGTGACTGTGGCGGCGCCGCTCGAGCGGCTGCCGTGGTTCGTCCGGTGCGCGACCAATCCCCTGGGGTGAGCCGGCGAACGCGGTGAGGGCTACGCGCCCCCGCCGAGAATCCTGGCCTTCTGGGCGTCGAACTCCGCGTCGGTCAGCACGCCGCTGTCGCGGAGCTTGGCGAGCCGCTCGAGTGACTCGACGACGTCGTCGACACCCGGGTCATCTCCTGGCGCCGGGGTCCCGCCGGCGCCAGGCACGGGCTGGAACGCTGCCGGCGGTGGCTGGATCCCCATCGAGTCGAGCATCCCGAGCATGTTCTGCCGGTACCGCTCGGCGTCGGCGGGATCCATCGGCTGGCCCATCTGGATCGAGGCGCCTGCGGTCATCGCGGAGATGTCGATGCCCTGCGCCTTCAGCATGTCGACGACCGCGTCGACGGCCTGCGGGTTGTCCGAGACGTCGAAGGTCTGGCTGGTCACATGGACCTCCGCGGACGGCTGCGGGGAAGGGGCGGGCACCGGCGTCGGTGTGAGCGGAGCCTCACCGGCACCTGGGATCCCGATGCCCTCGTCGTCATCCTTCCCGCGGCCGAACAGCTTCCCGAGTCCCATGGCCCCAGCGAATCACGCGGCACGCGATCGTGCAAGCGCTGCTCGCGGCCTCGTTCAGCGCACGACGCGCAGGCCGCCCGGGATCACCCGGAAGACCGCGTGATCCACATCGCCGATGTAGTCGCCGTCGACCTCCAGCGGGATCGGCACCGGTGACCGCATCACGATCTCGTCGCCCGGCGGCAGCCCCTCGATGTGCTTGTGATCGACCATCCGTGTCCGGGGGACGAGCAGGCGGTAGGCGATGGTCGGGACGTCGGTCGCCCGCGCGCGCCGCAGCACGACGCCCGCAATGGTCCCGCTCTCGAGTGAGACATTCTCGGCCACGTGCAGCGGGTGGTTGCCGAAGTACGTGAACGGGTCGCCGTTCTGGACGATCGCCGTCATGCCCTCGACGGTGGTGTCCCCGGAGGTCACCTCGAATCGCGGCGGGCGCCACAGGTAGTCGCGCACGGCGACGTGGACGGCGCGGTACATGAAGTACCAGGGGCCGTGGCGGTGTTTGAGGTGCGGCCGCGCGTCGACCTCCTTGACGACGGCCGCGTCGACGCCGAGGCCGGCCGAGAACGTGAAGTAGCGGTCGTTGACCTGGGCGAGGTCCACGCGGTCGACGTGCCAGCGGTCCCCGAGCATGAGCAGGTGCTCGGTGGCGTCGACGATGTCGCCCGGGATGCCGAGCATCTTGCAGAGGACGTTCGTCGCGCCGCCCGGCAGGCACGTCAGTGGGGTGGGGGAGCCCACGAGCCCGTTCGCGCACTCGTTGACCGTCCCGTCGCCGCCGAACGCGACAACGGCGTCGTAGCCCTCGGCGGCCGCTTCGCGGCACAGCTCGGTGGCGTGGTTGCGGCGCTGCGTGTCGACGGACTCCACGTCGTAGCGGCCGCCCAGCGCGTAGACGACGAGCTTCTTCAGCCGGTCGGACACCGTCGTGGCGTACGGGTTCGTGATGACGAGCAGGCGCTTGCGCTCGGTGGGCGTGGTGAGCGCGAACTGCTCGCCGAGACGCTCGAGCGGGTCGGCGTGGGGGGAGGCCATCGGGGGTCCTACACCCGCACGCGCGAAGCGTTACGAAGCACGGGAGTTTCGGCCCCCGGCCGAACACTCCCAGTGGAAACGGCGCCAGCCGTTTTCACAGCCAATTTCGGTGGCGGAAGTAGCCGAGCATGCCGCCGAGCATCGCGACCATCACGAGGACGACGACCCAGAACGCCTCGACGTCGCCCTCACCGGGCACGTGGACGTTCATGCCGAACACGCTCGCGACGAGGGTCAGCGGCAGCACCACGACGCTGATCGACGTCAGCACGCGCAGGATGTCGTTGACGCGATGGGAGATCACCGATTCGTTGGTGGACTCCAGCGCCTCGACGACCTCCTTGTAGTTCTCGAGCATGTCCCAGATGCGCTCGTTCGCGTCGTTGATGTCGTCGAAGTACATCTCGAGGTCCTCGGCGACGTAGCGCTTCGTCCGCTCCAGGTCGCGCAGCGCCGTGCGCTGCGGCCGGACGATCTTGCGGAAGTTGATGATCTCCTGCTTGACGTTTGAGATGTCGCGGACGATCGCCTCGGAATGCCCCTCGAAGATGTCGTCCTCGAGGCGCTCGAGCTTGTTGCCCATCTTGCGCAGCATCGGGAACGAGGCGTCCACGCAGTCATCGACGATCTTGTAGAGCAGGTAGCCCGGGCCGCTCCCGAAGAGCTTCTCGCGGACGTCCTCGCGCGCCCGGCAGCGCTCGAAGAGGTATTCGAGCGGCTGGATCGGCTCGTTGGGCAGGGTGATGACGTAGTCGGGGCCGATGAACGCGTCGAGCTCGGCGGCGTTCAGCCGGCCGACCGTCTTGTCGAACCGCGGGAAGTGCAGCACGACGAACTGGTAGTCGTCGTACTCGTCGACCTTCGGGCGCTGGTTGCGCGAGTAGACGTCCTCGTAGTCGAGGTGGTGGAAGTCGAAGTTCTCCTCCAGCCAGGCGCGCTCCAGCTGGCCGGGACGCTCGATGTTGATCCATCGCAGGCCGGGAGCCTCGACGATCTCGACGTTCGGGGTCTCGGACTCAGGTTCGTGACGCGCGGGCGGGATGCCCCGGGAGCGCGCGCGGACCGGCCGACCGAAGCGGGGCTTGGGTAGGTTCGGCATGGCGACTTGGAGGCTCGTCCGGTGTGGGCATCAGTGCTTCGTCCATGTTCGCGTTGGACGAAAGTGTACCTCCGTCAAGTCCGTTGCTAAGCTGCCGACTCACATAGCTGGACACATCCAGAGGGGTGGAGGGACTGGCCCGATGAAACCCCGGCAACCATCTCGTCGCATCAGCGATGAGAACGGTGCCAATTCCTGTTAGATGCGGCCGGAGCTTCCAGAGAGCCTCCGCCACAACCAACGCGGAGTAGAACATGGGAGCCACTCACCTGAAGTGCCGGGAATGTGCAACGGAGTACGCCCTCGAGGCCAGCTTCGTCTGCAACCGCTGCTTCGGCCCGCTTGAAGTCGCCTACGACCACACCGGTCTCGGTGACGACCCGGCCGCCACGCGCCGCCGGATCCAGGCCGGCCCGCAGAACATCTGGCGCTACGCCGACTTCCTGCCGCTCGCCGCGCCGCCGGCGCCGTCGCAGCGCGTCGGGTCGATCCTCGGCCTGCCCGCGGGCTGCACGCCGCTGCTGAAGGCCGACCGCCTGGCCGAGCGCCTGGGTCTCGGTGAGGTGTGGGTCAAGAACGACGCCCACAACCCCACGCACTCGTTCAAGGATCGCGTCGTCGCGGTCGCCGCCGCCCGTGCGCGGGAGCTCGGCTTCGACACGCTCGCGTGCGCGTCGACCGGCAACCTCGCGAACGCCGTGGCCGCCGCAGGCGCTGCGCTGGGGATGGACTCGTACGTCTTCATCCCGAGCAACCTCGAGGAGCAGAAGATCCTGGCCACCGGGATCTACGGCACGAACCTCGTGAAGATCCGCGGCAACTACGACGACGTCAACCGCCTGTGCCTCGAGCTCTCCGGCGAGCACGAGAGCTGGGCGTTCGTGAACGTCAACATGCGCCCGTACTACGCCGAGGGCTCGAAGACCCTCGCGTACGAGATCTCCGAGCAGCTCGGCTTCCGCACGCCGGACCGCATCGTCTCGCCGATCGCGTCGGGCTCGCTGTTCACCAAGATCGGCAAGGGCTTCCGCGAGTGGCTGGACCTCGGCCTCATCGAGGGCGACGTCCCGATCATGAGCGGCGCGCAGGCCACGGGCTGCTCCCCGGTCGCCACGGCGTTCGGCGAGGGCCGCAACGTCTGCAAGCCGGTCAAGCCGGACACGATCGCCAAGTCGCTGGCGATCGGCAACCCGGCCGACGGCCCGTACGCCATCGACCTGGCCAACCAGACCGGCGGCACGATCGACGCAGTCACCGACGACGAGATCCGCGAGGGCATCAAGTTGCTCGCCGAGACGACCGGCGTTTTCACCGAGACGGCCGGCGGCGTCACGACGGCCACGCTGAAGAAGCTCGCCGACCGCGGTGAGATCGCCAAGGACGAGCGTGTCGTCCTCGTCATCACCGGTGACGGCCTGAAGACCCTCGACGCGGTGCGCGGGTCCTTCGAGTCCTACGAGATCGACGCGGACGTCGCGTCGTTCAACACGACGGTTCCCACCCCCACGGAGGTCACGGCGTAGATGTCGGTCACGGTCAAGCTCCCCACGCAGCTGCGCGACGCGGCAGCCGGCAACGCGGCGGTGTCCGTCGAGGGCACCACGGTGGGGGAGGCGCTCGAAGCGCTGTTCGCCGAGCATGGAGAGCTGCGCGAGCGGCTGTTCCAGGACGGTGAGCTGCGCCGCTTCGTGAACGTCTTCGTCGCGGGTGAGGACGTGCGGTATCTCGACGGGCTCGAAACCGCCGTCCCGGCGGGCGGCGAGCTCACGATTCTCCCGGCGGTCGCGGGCGGCTGAGCATGGCCCAGCCCGAGCTCGTCCTGCACGTCCTCCCGCCGTCTCACCCCTGCGCCACCGTCGAGGCCGCGCTGCGGGTGAAGGGGCTGGAGTTCGAGCGGGTCGAGCTGCCGATCGGCTTCCATCAGGAGCCGATGGCGGAGATCTACGGCGAGGGCAACACCACGGTCCCCGGACTGCTGATCGACGGCGAGCCCGTCCACGGATCGAACCCGATCATGGAACGGCTCGACGCGCTGGCGCCCGAGCCGAGCCTGTTCCCGGCCGACAAGGCCGACCGCGTCACCGAGGCGGCCCGGTGGGGCGACGGGCAGCTGCAGGATCTGGGTCGCCGGATCCCGTGGGGCGCGTTGTACTTCCGGCCCGAGGCGATGGGCACCATGGCGCCCGGCGGCGGACCGCTGGACCCGGCGGGCACCGACTACGCGATGAAGTTCGTCCGCGCGTCGTGGAAGTACCACAACCTCACGGCCGTGCAGTTGGCCGAGGACCTGCAGGCGCTGCCGGGGCTGCTCGACGAGGTCGACGCCCTCATCGCGGAGGGGATCCTCGGCGGTGACGAGCCGAACGCGGCCGACCTGCAGATCGGCGCCACGCTGGCGGTGCTGCGCATCGTCGGTGACGTGCGGCCGCTCATCGACGCGCGGCCGTGCGCCGAGCTGGCCACGCGGTGGTTCGGCGAGCGGCCGGGCGACGTGCCGGCCGGGGCGTTCCCGGAGGGCTGGGTCCCGCAGGCTTGACCGGTCGCGCGCTCGCACCTACTGTGCGGGCCGCGTGTCGAGTGCTCGAATCCTTCTGCGCGGTGTGCTGGCGTGTCTGCTCTGCTGGTTCGGCGCAGCCGCCGGGGCGCAGCGCGTCGACGCGATCGAGCTTCCGCCGGGGTTCTCAGAGGAGGTCGTCGCATCCGGCCTGAACCAGGCGACGAACATCGCGTTCGCGCCGGACGGGCGAATGTTCATCGCCGAGAAGGCCGGCCGTGTTCGCGTGGTGACGGCCGGCGGGCGTCTCCTGCCGGACCCGGTCGTGGACATCTCCGCCCACGTGAACTTCGCGGTGGAGCGGGGGCTGCTCGGCATTGCGGTTGACAGCGACTTCGCCACGAACGGGTACCTGTGGCTGCTCTACAACTTCGAGCACGAACCGGGGAACGCGGCGGCGTTCGAGGGGCCGAAGACCTCACGGTTGTCGCGCGTCACGGTGCGGGACGACAACACCGTCGAGAACCCGGACGACCCGGAGACCGTCGTGCTCGGCAAGGACGTCGCGCCGTGCCTGCCTCCGACCTTCGCACCGGGAAGTACCGCCGACTGCATCCCGGCGCACGCGATCACCCACACGATCGGCACGGTGAAGTCGGCGCCCGACGGGACGCTGTGGGTCGGCTCGGGAGACAACTCGACCCATCAGGACCGGGTGCCCAGCCACCTGTGGACGCAGCGCGACGACGTCCTCACCGGGAAGATCCTGCGCGTCGACCGCACCGGCCGCGGCCTGCCCAATCACCCGTTCTGCCCCGGCGAGGCGGACCTCACGAAGCCGTGCACCAAGGTGTACGCCAAGGGCCTGCGCAACCCGTTCCGGTTCACCCTGCGTGACGGTGCGGGCCCGATCGTCGGCGACGTGGGGTGGGGCGCACACGAGGAGCTGAACCTCGTCCGCGCCGGCGGCAACTACGGGTGGCCGTGCTATGAGGGGCCGGGGAAGAGCCCGTGGGAGTGGGATCCGGCCTGTCAGCCGCTCTATCAGCGCGAGGGCACGAACCTCGCCGCGATCCCCCCGGCGTGGAGCCTGTCGCACGGGCTACGCCCCGACCCGGTCGATCCGCGGTGGACTTCGAACGGGGCGTCGATCGTGGGCGGGCCGCTGCTGACGTCGCCGAACTACCCGTCGCAGTGGCGGGGACGGGTCTTCGTCGGTGACTATGCGCGCAGATGGCTGGCGGCGCTGCGGGTCGTTGCGCCCGACACGCTCGATCCGGCGCCCACCCGTTTCGCGCTGGACCTCGCCGGTCACGTCGACCTCCAGCAGGGCCCCGACGGCAACCTCCATTACGTGTCCCTGTCGTTCGCGGGCGCGAGTAGCTCGGTGCGGCGCATCGTCTACGCACCGGGCAACGGCGTTCCCGTCCCCAGGGCGAAGGCGACGCCAACGTCGGGCCGCGCGCCGCTGACGGTCCAGTTCGACGGCTCGGAGTCGACGGACCCGGAGGGTGAGCCGCTCACCCATCGCTGGGAGTTCGGCGACGGCGCGACGTCCACCGCCATCAGCCCGAGCCACACCTACACCGTGCCGGGGACCTACACCGCCAAGCTCACCGTCGACGACGGCCGAGGACGCAACCCGACGGACACCGTGCTGATCGGCGTCGACAACACCCCGCCCCAGCTGGACGTCGCTGAGCCGCTGCCCGATGCGACGTTCCGGGTCGGGCAGAAGGTGCGCCTGCGGGCGACGTGGGACGACGACGAGGAGACGACGTTACCGGGGTCTCGCATCCGGTGGACCGTCAACCTCCACCACCGCGACCATATCCACCCACGCGGGGAGTTCACCGGAGGCGACGTCGAGTTCACCGCAGCCGACGACCACGACGCCGACTCGCGCTACGTCATCACCGCCACGGTCACCGACCCCGGCGGACTGTCGGACACGACGACGCTCGACATCCACCCCCGGACGACGCCGCTCACCGTCCGCAGCGACCCGCCCGGGGCTGCATTGGCGTACGCGGATGCGACGACGACCGGGTTCCCGCCGATCCCCGCTACCGCGGCACCGGGCTTCCGGACCACGATCTCCGCGCAGCCCGGGTTCTTCCGTGACGGCATCTTCCTGCGGTTCGCCGCGTGGTCGGACGGCGGGGCTGCGACCCACTCGATCACGGTCCCGGAGACGGGCGCGGCGTTCGTCGCGCACTACCGGACCGCCACGCAGGGCACGGCGACCGCCACGCTCGCGCGGTTCCTCGCGGAGGCCGGGCAGGACAACGCGGTGACGGTCGGGCTGCACGAGGGACGGCACGACCTGCTCGACGATCTCCACGAGGTCGTCGCGTCGGGTGACTGCGTCCGCGTTGACGTCCGCAAGGCCAGTTGTCCCGCCGGGGTGCCTCTGCGCCTCGAGCTCGGTGATGGCGACGACGCCGGAATGGTCCTCACCGATCGCGGCGTCTTCACGGACGGCGGTCCGGGCGCCGACCGACTCACGGGAGGTCCCGGCAAGGACGCGTTCGACGGCGGGGACGGCGACGACACGATCACCACCCGGGACGGGGTGGCCGAAGACGTCAACTGCGGGACGGGGACCGACACTGCAGTCGTTGACCTCGGGGATCGCACGACCGGGTGCGAGGCGGTCGACATTCCCTTCTTCGGCCAGAGTGAGAAGCCGCTGCCGCCGCCCGTCCCTGGACCGGCCCCGGCGCCGGGCCCTCCACTCGCCCGCGATCTCCGCGCCCCGACGCTCACTCCGCTGCGCAGGCCGGCGACGGTGCGCGCTGATCGTCGTGGGCGGGTCGCCATCCGGCTCGGTCGCCTCGACGAGACCGCCCAGATCGCCGTGCGGCTGCTCGATTCGGCGGGCCGGCGCGTCGCGCAGCGCACCCTTCGCGCCATCGCAGGCCAGGCCCCGGTCGTGCGCCTCACGCTCGACCGTCGCGCGCGCCTGCTCCTGGTGCGGCGCGGGGTGGCCGCGTTCCGAGTGGCGCTCGTGCTGCGCGACATCGCCGGCAACACGCGCCGGGTGACGATGCCCGTCCGGATCCGGCGCTGACGGCGGGTCAGCCCGAGAGCGACGACCACGCGGCGGCCACCACCGCTGCGCGGCTGTGCACGCCGAGCTTCTCCCGAATCCGCTCGGAGTGCTTGTGCACGGTCCGCGGGCTGATCCCGAGACGCGTGGCGACGCCGTCGGTGCTCGATCCCTGCATGAGCAGCTGGAGCACCTCGGCTTCGCGCTTGGACATGCCGAGCAGCCGCAGCCGCTCGGTGTCCGGCACGACCCTCGGGCGCTCGGCGGCCGGGCCACGCCGCTGCGCGTTGCGCCACGCCTGGATGAGGTGCGGGCGCGCGAGGTCGAGCACGTCGCGGTCGCGCTGGGAGAAGTCGCGGCGCTTGCGGCTCAGGGCGATCCCGATCGTGATGTCCGGCGGTGACGGCATCGCGATCGCCACCTGGTGTTCGACGCCGAGGGGCTTGTAGACCTGCTGGTAGAGCTCGAGCGCGTGGTACTCGGTGCGCGTCAGGAAGTCCGAGAAGCGGTAGGCGCGCCCGTCGTGCGTGCGCTGGTAGTACGCGACGATCGGGTTTTGCAGCGCGTACCTGTCCCACAGCGGGAACAGGTGCGACGGCGGGAGCGGGTCGACGAGCACCGCGTGGATCGTCCCGTCGGCGCCGACCTCGTTGTAGGACACCCACTCGCAGGGCACGAGGCGCTGCACGGCGGGCAAGATGCCCGCGCGGAACTCGTCGAGGTTCTCGGCGTGGTGGATCTCGCCGACGAGCTCGAGCACGGCATGGACGTCGCGGGCAGGGAGGGCGGCCATCGTGGGAACGGCGAACCCTATGGCTCGGCCCGGCGCGCCGTCTACCGTTGCGGGCGATGGCCGAGTCCGATCGCCTGTCCCGCTACCGCGCCAAGCGCGACGCGGGCGTCACGCCCGAGCCCGCGGGAGATGCGCCCGCACCCGACGCCCACGACGGCGCGCCGCGGTTCGTCGTCCAGGAGCACGACGCGACCCGCCTGCACTGGGACCTGCGGCTCGAGCACGACGGCGTCCTGCTGTCCTGGGCGCTGCCGAACGGCGTGCCCGCGACGCCGAAGGACAACCGGCTGGCCGTCCGCACGGAGGACCACCCGCTGGAGTACCTCGAGTTCCACGGCGAGATCCCCGCCGGGCAGTACGGCGCGGGCACGATGGAGATCTACGACCGCGGCACCTTCGAGCCGCACAAGATCGCCGACGACAAGGTGGAGATCACCCTGCACGGCGAGCGGGTCGAGGGGCGCTACGGGCTGTTCCCGCTGAGCCGTGACGGCGGGTCGCGCCACGAGTGGATGATCCACCGGATGGACCCGCCCGCCGACGAGGCGCGAGAGCGGATGCCCGACGATGTCGCGCCGATGCTCGCCCGGCCCGGCGACCTGCCGCGCGACCCCGACGGCTGGGCGTTCGAGATCAAGTGGGACGGGGTGCGGGCGCTCGCGTACGGGCAGCCCGGGCGGCTGACGCTGCGCAGCCGCAACCGCCTCGACATCACGGCCGGGTACCCGGAGCTGCGCCGGATGCGCGTCGCGCTCGGCCATCGCGAGGTGATCCTCGACGGCGAGATCGTCGCGTTCGATGACGGCGGCAACCCGAGCTTCGAACGGCTGCAGAAGCGCATGCACGTGCGCGGCGAGGCGCAGGTCCGTCGGCTCATGCGCGAGGTGCCGGTGGTCTACGTCGTGTTCGATCTCCTGTGGCTGGACGGCCACTCGCTCATGGGCCAGACCTACGACGAGCGCCGCCGCGCGCTCGCGCTGCTGGACCTCCAGGACCGCCACTGGCAGACGCCCGAGGCGGTCGAGGACGGGACGGCGCTGCTGGCGGTCACGAAGGAGCAGGGGCTCGAGGGCATCGTCGCGAAGCGCCGGGACGGGCGCTACGAGCCCGGCCGGCGGTCGGCGGGGTGGGTCAAGGTGACGAACATCGCGCGGGTCGACGCGGTCATCGTCGGCTGGCTCCCCGGTGAGGGGCGCCGCAGCCGCGGGATCGGGTCCCTCGTCGTGGCCGTCGAGGAGGACGGGCGCCTGCGCTACGCCGGCCGCGTGGGGACCGGGTTCACCGAGCAGGAGCTGGATCGCCTGCAGGGGCTGCTCGAGCCGCTGACGATCGACCACGGTGCGGTCGAAGACGAACGCATTCCCCGGGAGGTGACCTGGGTGCAGCCGGACCTCACGGCGGAGGTCGCGTTCCGGCACTGGACGAAGGACGGTGTGCTGCGGGCGCCGTCGTACAAGGGGTTGCGCGAGGACGCCGACCCGACGCCGGGGTTCCTCGACACCGGCGACGCGGTCAAAGGCGGGCAGTTGGTGCGGGTCGGCGAACGCGAGCTGAAGGTCACGAACCTGGAGAAGGTGCTGTATCCGGCAACCGGTTTCGCCAAGCGCGACGTCATCGCCTACCTCGTGGATGTCGCCCCGGTGCTGCTCCCGCACCTCGAGCGGCGGCCCCTGACGCGCAAGCGCTACCCGGACGGCGTGGAGGGCAAGGCGTTCTTTGAGAAGCAGGCGCCGTCGCACACGCCCGAGTGGGTCGACACCCTGGCGGTGCCCAGCAGCCGGCGCGGCACGGTGGACTACGTCCTGGCCGACGACCTGCCGACGCTCGTCTGGCTCGGCAACCTCGCCGCGCTGGAGCTCCACACCGCGCTGCACCGCGCCGAGCACCAGGACACGCCGGACACCGTCGTCTTCGACCTCGACCCCGGGCCACCCGCGACCATCGTGGAGTGCTGCCGGGTCGCGCTGCTGCTGCAGGGCATGCTCGAGGGCTTGGGCCTGCAGACCGTGGCCAAGACGTCGGGCAGCAAGGGGCTGCAGGTCTACCTCCCGCTCAACGCGGGCGAAGCGACGTACGCACAGACCAAGCCCCTGGCGCGCACGATCGCCGAGGTGCTCGAACAGGCCGAGCCCGACCTCGTCGTCTCCCGGATGACGAAGACCCTGCGTCCCGGCAAGGTGCTCATCGACTGGAGCCAGAACGACCCCCCACAAGACGACGGTGAGCGTCTACTCCCTGCGGGCGCGCGAGCGGCCCACCGTCTCCACACCGGTGACGTGGGAGGAAGTCCGGGCGTGTGCCGAGGGCGGCGACCCCGAACTGCTGGTGTTCACCGCGCGGGACGTCGTCGCACGGGTCGCCGAGCAGGGCGACCTGTTCGCCGACGCCCGGTCGCTCGTCCAGTCGCTGCCCAGCCTCTCGTAGCCGCGAACGGGGTCTGTCACGCTGTATGGCGTGCCGGGTGGGGGAGGCAGGACCGGGGGATGGACGCGACGGAACGCGCTTGCCGTCGTCGCGGCGTGCCTTGCCTGCGTCGGCGCGGCGCCCGCGGCGGCCGACGCGAAGGTCCCGGCCGGGTGGCTCGGCGCCGCCCTGGGCGAGGACCTCAACACGCGGCCGGCGCTGCTCGACGGCGAGTTCGCGCTCATGGCCCGCAGCGGTGTCTCGACCGTGCGGGTGACGTTCGACTGGAACGTCGCGCAGCCGTTTCCCGACTGGCAGCCGTGGCTGGGACAGACCGACGCCATCGTGCTGGCGGCGGCGCGGCGGGGGATCGACGTCATCCCGACGGTCGTCGGCGCGCCCGGGTGGGCGAGCGACGAGACCGCCGACGGCACCTTCGTCCTGACCCCGCGCGACCCCGAGCAGTACGCCGCGCACCTGCGCGTGCTCATCGCGCGGTACGGACCGCAGGGATCGCTGTGGGCCGAGCATCCCGACGTCCGCGCGCGGCCGATCCGCGCGTGGCAGATCTGGAACGAGCCGAACCTCAAGCGCTACTGGCGCGGCGACTGGGAGACCGGCTACCTCGCGTTGCTGAAGGCCGCGCACGCCGCGGTGAAGGGCGCCGACCCCGGCGCGAAGGTCGTGCTCGCGGGCCTGCCGAACTACTCATGGCTGGCGCTGCAGTCGCTGTACCGCAAGGGCGCCGCGTCGTACTTCGATGTGGTGGCGGTGCACCCGTATACGCGGTACCTGCGCAACGTCGTGGAGCTCGTGGGCGCCAACCGTCGCGTCATGCGCGCCAACAAGGACAGCGCGGCGGAGCTGTGGGTCACCGAGCTGTCGTGGTCCGCGGCGAAGGGCCGGGCCCGCGATCTCGGGTTCAGCGTGACGACCGACCAGCAGTCGCGGCTCCTGCGCGCCGCCGTGCGTGAACTGGCCCGGCAGCGCACGCAGCTCGGGCTGCGCAAGGTCCTCTGGTACGCGTGGCTGACCCGCGGCCGCGGCACCACCGACCCGTTCGCCTACTCGGGCCTGCGGTTCCTCACCGCGAGCGGCGGCGTGCGCTCCACCCCGGCGCTGCGGGCCTTCCAACGTGCGGCCAAAGATGTCGGCGCCCGCTGACACCGACGGCCGCGCCCGCTAGCCTTCTCCGTCCGGCGGATTGCCCACTTGGCCATGACCCCGCTTCGGCGGAGTCAGCCAGGTCCCGCGCCGGCCCTCGGGTCGGCGGCCTGCCCTGGTGGTCAGGAGTGTCAAATGCCCAGGCAAGACACTCGAGTCCTGGGATGTATGTAGTCAGTGGTGATCGAGTTCGGGCGGTACCGGGCGGGCCTTCGAGTCCGCCCGGCCGCGTTAACGGCCCGGTTCTTCGTAGGCTGTGGCCATGCCCGACACGCTGTCCGAAGCGGCTCGCCGCCCACTGAACATCGCGCTGGCCGTCGGCATCATCGACGCCGTGCTCCTCGTCGTCCTCCTGTACTTCGCCCGCGTGGCCGATGACGACGGCGCCGTGTCGATCCTGGGCCCGATCCACGGCTTCGGCTTCCTGATCCTGCTGTATATCACCGGCAAGGGCGCGGCCGAGCAGCTCTGGAGCTGGTGGTTCCCCGCGGCGGTGCTGGTGACCGGCGGCCCGCTCGGGACGATCGTCGGCGACGTCATCCTGCGCCGCCGCCTGCCCGACCGCGCGGCGGTGTAGCCATGGCAGCGCTCGACGAGGGGCCGCTCCGCCTGCCTCCCGGCGCCCGCCAGGTCCTGCTCGCGCCGGGCACCCTCGCTCGCGCGCTGGCCGCAGCCGACGACGACCCCGAGCGCCGGTGGATGCTGCGCCTGCCCCGCGAGGTGCGGCGGTCGTTCGTGGCCGAGGTCATCGACGCCGGAGGCGGGCGGCGTGACCAGGAGCGGTGGCTGCTGAGCCAGTCCGATGAGATCTGCCGGTCGTTCGCCGATGACGTGCTGGGAGCCCGGCCCGAGACCGACCCGGCGGAGGCGTGGATGCTGCGCCAGCCCGCCGAGGTGCGGGCGTCGTTCGTGCGTGAGGTGCTCGGCGACTGACCGACATCCGGTAAAGGGTTGTGGCACGATGCGCCGATCCTCAGCGCCGTCCTCGTCACCCTCGCCGCCACCGGCGGTGTCACCGACTCCGCCGCCGTTGAGTCCCGTGCCCGGGCGGCGGGCCTCGGTCGCGTCGCGGTACAGATCGCGCGTGCTTCCCGCCCGTCGATGCGCCTCGACCGGACGCTCGAAGGCGCGCGTCCAACGCTGGGGAGCAGTCGGCTCGGCGGCTCACCAGCGCTCTCACACGGACAACGTTGGCCGACGTGCAAGGGCGACCCGATGGCGTTCCTCGGCCAGGTCCGGCTCGCCGACATCCCGGCAGACGTTCGAGGCGGTCTGCCCGGCCGTGGGCTCCTGGCGTTCTTCGTCTACGTCGAAGAGGAGGAACCCGGCACCGGCTTCTGGCTCGAGGCCGGCCGGTGCTCAAGCGCGATCGTGACGCGCGCCGGTTCGGCCGTGGTGCGGCGCAAGGCTCCGAAGGCGAACCCCCGGATGGTGCTGCGGCCGGCACGCGTGGCGCTGCGCAGGGAGATGACAATCCCCGACGTCGACGCGAATGACCAGCCCACTGCGCCGCTCGGCCGGCTCAACCTGAAACGACGTGAGAGCCAGGCGTACCGGAAGCTGCGCCTCGCGCTGATGCCTCAGCCGCGAGCCGGGTTCGGCGCGCACCGCCTCGGCGGCTACGCCGACACCATCCAGGAAGACCCCCGGACGTACTGCAAGGGAGCCTCCGACACGTGGCGGTTGCTGCTCCAGTTCGAGTGGGACGAGGACCTGGGATTCGAGGTCGCCGACGGGGGCGGCGTCCGGATCTTCGCGAGAGCGGGGACCTCGCGCGCGGCCACCTCACACGCTTGTGCACGACGTTCGACTCGAACTGACGCGCCACTAGCCTTCGGGGCATGCCGATCGACGGGGCCGCCGAAGCCGAGGCGCTGCACTCGCTCCTGCTCAGCGACGCACTCGCCGATGCGCCCTGGTTCGACGCGCACACGCACATCGGCGCGAACGATCCGGACGGGCGCAAGGCCACGCCGGCCGAGATCCTCGAGGGTCTTGATCGGGCCGCACACGGCCGCGCGCTCGTCTTCGCCATGCACGAGCCCGATGGGTACGGGCCGGCGAATAACGCGGTGCTGGCAGCGGTGAGCGCGTCGGGTGGGCGGCTCGAGGCGCTCGCGCGCGTCGACCCCAACCACGCCGACGCGGTCGACGAGGCCCGGCGCTGCCTCGACGCGGGGGCCCGAGGGATCAAGCTGCACCCGCGCAGCGATGCGTTCGCGCTGCCGCACCCGACGGTCGACCGGATCGTGGCGCTCGCGGCCGAGCGCAGGGGCATCGTGCTGTTCCACGCGGGGCGGGGCATCCCACGGCTCGGTGCCGCGGCTGCCACGCTGGCGCAGGCCAATCCACAGGCGCGCATCGTGCTCGCGCACGCCGGGATCAGCGACGTCGCCGAGCTCGCCCCGGTCGTCCGCGAGCTGCCGAACCTCTTCTTCGACACCGCCTGGTGGCAGGTCTCCGACGTGCTCGCCGCGTTCGTGCACGTGCCGCCCGGGCAGCTGCTCTACGCCAGCGACATGCCGTACGGCCCCGGCCTGTTCGCCGCCTTCGCCATGGAACGCGCCGGCCGGGCGGTCGGCCTGAGCGACGACGTGCTGGCCGAGATCGCCGGCGGGCAGCTCGGGCGCATCGTCGCCGGGGAGGACCCGATCGACCTCGGCCCGGCACCGGGCACCCGGCCCCTCGGCGACCGCGCGGTCGCGCACGAACGCGTCGTCGCGCACCTCACCGCCGCAGTGTCGGGCACGTGGGGGGGACGCCGACCCCGAGCAGAGTCTGGCCCTGGCCCGGCTGGCGATCGCCGACGGCGGCGACCCGCTGCTCGCGCTCGTCGACACCCTCATCGAGCGCGCCCAGGAGGCGCGGTCCGCCGACCGCGCCGATCAGCGCGCCGGCCTCATCTACGCGCTGACCGCGCAGTTCCTGGCCGGCACGCCGACGGCGGGACTTCCCGGTTAGCCCTTCGCCATCCGCTTGAGCTTCTGCGGATCGTCGAACGGCAGGTCGTGCGCGATCGCCGGCACGGTGATGCTGCCCCGAACCTCCAGTGGCGTGCCCTGGACGGCGACGGGCACGTCCATCCGGGCGATCGCCATGGACTTCCCGGTCAGCCGTGAGTACATCGCGCACGTGATGACGCCGACCTGTTCGCCGCCGGCGTGCAGCGTGTCGCCCTCCGCCGCGGCGGCGTCGCCCTCCAGCAGGACGCCGAAGATCTTGAAGCGCTCCTTGCCCGCCAGCCGCGCGTGCTCCTCAGCGCCGCGGAACCCGGTCTTCCCCGGTGTGACGGTGAAGTCCAGGCCGAGCTCCCACAGTGTGTCGCCGGGGCCCTCGTCGGCGAACGGGTACATCTCGGAGTTGTCGTAGGGGTAGAAGAGCAGGTAGCTCTCCACCCGCAGCCAGTCCAGCGTCACGAACGCGCACGGCACGATCCCGAACGGCACGCCCAGCTCCAGCACCGTGTCCCAGATCTTCGGCGCGTCGTCGCGCTTGCAGAAGATCTCGTATCCGCGTTCGCCGGTGTAGCCGGTGCGCGACAGCATCACGGGGCAGTCGAAGAGCGTCGTGTTGACGAAGTGGAAGTAGTCGAGGTCGCGGATGCCGGGGACATGCTCGGCCAGGAAGTCGACGGCCGCCGGGCCCTGCAGTGACAGGTCGTGGAGGTCGTCGTCGAAGTGCACCGCGACGTCGCGGCCCTGCGTGGAGCGGGTGAGCTGCGCCATGCCGTCGCCCGAGCCGTGCACGACGAACCAGGCGTTCGGGCCGGTGCGGTAGACGATGCAGTCGTCGATGAACTTCCCGGCGTCGTTGAGCATGCAGGCGTACACCGCCTTGCCGGGGTAGAGCCTGCGGACGTCGCGCGTGACGGCCTCCTGGAGGAGCGCCTCGGCGTGCGGGCCGACGTAGTGGACCTTCTTCAGGCCCGAGACGTCCATGATCCCGGCCTTCGTCCGGATCGCTTCGTGTGCGTCGGCGAGGGGGGGTGCTGTAGCCCCACGGGGTCCCCATCCCGTTCCAGTCCTCGAGGTCGGACCCGAGCGCGCGGTGACGGTCGGCGAGGGCGGAGATCCGCCAGGAATGCGTCATGGCGGGCAGCCTGGCAGGACGATGAACCTATTTGTTCACACCGGTGGTCCAAGACCGCGAACCGGCAGATGGACCGGGTGGAGGAACTCGCGTCAGAGAGAAACACAACACGTTCTCACGGCGGTATGCTCATCGCACCACCAACGGGGGGACACGATGTCGGACAGGACAGAACGTGCCGCCATGCGCGAGGTCGTCGCAGCGACGCTTGCGCTGGACCGAGCCGGCAAGGACTTCGCGCGCGAGCTGGGGTACCGCGAAGCGCTCGAGCTCGCGGTGGAACTCGTCGGGCCGGAGACCGATGCGGGCAGCGAGCTGCGCGCCGAACTGCGAGGGATCGGGTGGCGCTGCCACGACGCCGGGCTGCCGGCGGGCGTCGGGCCGGTGCGCGACCGCCGCGAGGGCTACGCGCTCGCAGCTGAGCGCATGGTTCGGGCGTTCGGCGCGGTCGGTGTCCAGGAGGAGTACGTCGCCTATGCGGGATCCGACACAACCGGGGCCCTCGGCCTGCCGGCCGGCTTCCGGTCGTTCGGGGCGCCGGTCTCCGACGCGCCCGGCGCGGTGTGGTGAGCGACGGTCAGTCGCCGGCGACGAACGTCTTGATGAGGAACGACGCGTAGGCGATCCCGGTGCCGAGCAGCACCCAGATGGGCCAGAAGCCGCCGTCCGTGCCGGTGGCGAGCCAGACCAGGATGCAGATGACGTTCGGGGTCAGAAACGCGGCGGTCTTCTGACGGATGTCACGGGACCGATCGCCGCGCGGAGCGACCGCTGCCCCGCCGGCGGCCGCGGGCGTGGCCGGGAGGTCGGCGACGAGCGCCGCGAGTTCGCCCTCGGTCTTCGCCGCGTAGGCGGCGGTCAGGCGCTCCTCGAGTTCGCCGAGGTCGATGCGGCCCTCCTCACCGGCCTGGCGCAGGCGGCCGGCGGTGGCCTCGCGCTCGGCGTCGGAGACCCGGAGGCCGGGGTCGGCTTCGCTCATGCGGCGCAGCGTACAATGGGCGTGTGACCGACTCGTCCAAGATCGCCAAGAACCTCCGTGCATTCCAGATGGCGATCAACGCGCACAACGAGCAGAACCCCGATCACAACGTGCTGGGCCTCGGGCTGTCGGCGTACGACATCGAGCGCCTGGGCCTGGAGATCGGCGAGGAGATCCTGCCGGGCGTGCCCATCCAGGAGATCAACGTGACGGTCGGCAACTTCCGTGTGCTGTGCGACGGCGAGCACGACGAGGGCATCGCCGGCGAGGCGCGCGAGGCGCAGCCCGTCGACGCGGTCGCCACCCAGCCGGTCGAGACCGTGGCTCCGGCCGAGGTCGAGGTCGGCGCGCCCAGCTCGAACTAGGGCCTCCGGTCACCTGACCGGCGCGGCGTACACGTCGCGCGGCCCGCGCGTCGTCATCCCGAGCTCCGGCGCGAGCGGTGGATCGTGCGGGAGCGAATCGGCCAGCAGCACCTCGACCAGCGTCGGGTTCAGCTGCGGGGCCAGGTGGGCCAGCAGCCGTGCGATGGACGGCGGGACGTGGCGCTCGCGCACACCTGCGCCGTTGAGGAGTTCGAGCATGGTGTCCAGGTCGATCTCGTCGGGCCCGGCGAGCGCATACGTGCCGGTGGGAGCCTCCGGTTCCACCGCGGCGCGGACGAGCGCCTCGGCGACGTCCTCCACGTACACGGGCGCCAGCCGCTGCGTGCCCTTGCCGATGACCGTCACGGGCCGGCCGCCGTGCGCGAGGAAGGGCGCGAACGACGGCCCGGGGTCGCTGACCGGGCCGAAGATCCACGGGCAGCGGACGACGAGCAGGGGCACCCCGGTGTCCGCGAGGGCGAGTTCGCCCATGCCCTTCGCCCGGAGGTAGGCGTTGTCGGCGTCTGGGTCGGCGTCGACGTAGCTCAGCGCCACGATGCGCCGCACGCTGGAGCCCTCGACCGCGGCGGCCAGCGCACGCGCGGTGCCCAGGTTCGCCGACGCGTACGTGTCGCCCTTGGCGGGCGCGAGCGTCCCCGCCAGGTGGACGACGGTCTCGGCATCCCGGACCGCCGCGGGCAGGTCGTCGTCGCGGCCCAGCGCACGGACCTCGTTGGGGAGGCCGTCGAGGTGGGCGCGCACGGCTCGGCCGACATGGCCGGTGGCACCGGTGAGCGCGATCGGTCCGCTTCGCAGCCCCATCGGTCAGGCCCGGCTCGCTTCGCGCAGCTCCATCCGCCGGATCTTGCCGGTGAGCGTCTTGGGGAGGTCGTCGACGAACGCGATCTGGCGCGGGTACGCGTAGGCCGACAGCCGGCTGCGCACATGCCCGCGGATCTCCGTGGCCAGCTCGTCGGACGGCTCGTACCCCTCGGCGAGCACGATGAACGCCTTCACGATCATGCCCTTCACCTCGTCGGGCACGCCGATCGCCGCGCTCTCGCTCACCGCGGGGTGCTCGAGGCACGCCGATTCGACCTCGAACGGGCCGACCCGGTACCCGGCGGTGATGATCACGTCGTCGGCGCGGCCCTCGTACCAGAAGTACCCGTCCTCATCCTGCGACGCGGCGTCCTTCGTGTGGAACCACTCGCCCCCGAACGTCTCCTGCGCCGCCGCCTCGTTGTTCCAGTAGCCGAGCGGGTAGTGCGGGTTCGATCGCGCGCGCAGGCAGATCTCGCCGCGCTCGCCCGGCGCGACGGGCTGCTCGTCGAGGTCGAGGATCTGCACGTCCCAGCCGGGCACGGGCTTGCCCATCGAGCCTTCGCGCACCTCCATGAACGGGAAGTTCCCGCAGAGGGGATAGGACTCCGTCAGCCCGTAGTAGTCGAGCACCGTGATGCCGTAGTGCTCGCGGAACCAGCGGATGGCCTCGGGGTTCAGCGGCTCGCCGGCGCTGCAGACGATGCGGAACTTCTGCGGGTGCCGGGTGCCGGCGTCCTCGACGGCCATCATCGCCCGCATGGCGGTGGGGGGTGGTGAAGACGTTCGTGACCTCGTGCCGCGAGAGGAAGGCGAGCTGCGCGTTGGGATCGAATCCGCCCGCGCGCTGGTAGACGCACTGGACCGCGCCCATGCGCCACGGGCCAAGCAGGGGTGCGATCCCTGCCGCCCACGCCCATTCGCCCATGCCGTGGAAGCGTTCGTTCTCCTGCACGTCGTGGCAGTAGATGAACTCGTTGTGGGCGAGCAGGTACCGGTGGGCGTGGATGATGCCCTTGGCCAGGCCGGTGGTGCCGGAGGTGTAGTAGAGCTGGGCGGGATCGTCGGCGGCGGTGTCGGTGCTGATGTGATCGTCGGGCGCCCCGGTGAGCAGGCCATCGCCTTCGTCGAGTACCAGGACCTGGTCGACCGGACCACCACGGAACCGCTCCGCGTTCGCACGGTCAGTCACGACGAGCCGGGCCTGGGAATCCGTGAGGCGGTGCCGCAGGCCTTCGTCGCCGTAGAGCACCGACATGGAGACGAGCAGCGCGCCGAGCTTCCAGACGCCGAAGAAGAGTGCCGCCGTCTCGGGGGTGGGCGGCAGGACCACGGCGACGCGGTCCCCGCGCTCCACGCCGGCCTCGCGCAGCACGTGCGCCGCCTGGTTGGCCAGCCGCTGCAGCTCGCCCCACTGCACGTCGCGGCGCGCTCCGTCGTAGCGCTCCCAGATCATCGCCAGCTTGTCCGGCGGGTGCTTGTCGCAGACGTCCTGCGCGATGTTGTAGCGCTCGGGAACCACCCATTCGTGGTCGGCGCGCGCCTGCTCGTACGTTGTCATCGGTCTCCTCCGGACTCGCCCGCGCGGACGCTATCGAGGGTGGGGTTGCACGGGCGTCACAGGCGTGGAGGCGGCCTACTCGACCACGCGAAGCGACCCCGACAGATCCGTGCGCCGCAGCCGCCCGAGCGTGAGCAGCGGGGCGGCGGCCACTACGACGATCCCGCTGATGACCGCCACGCCGTACGTCGCGGGGGTGACCGCGCTCACGATCCCGAGGTCCGGCATCGTCTCGGGCACCGTGGTGGTGAGCACCCACGACAGCACCGCATGGCCGGCCACCACGCCGACCGCGGTGCCGAGCGCGCCGATCAGCAGCGCCTCCGCGATCGCGCCGAGCATCACCCGGCCCACCGGCACGCCGTGCGCGAACATCGTCGCGTGCTCGCGGGTGCGCTCGTCGGCGTTGATGGCCGTGGAATTGAACGCGATGAGCAGTGCCATCGCCGCCGCGATCGCCACGGTGACCACGAGGATCTGGTCGAACTCCTTCAGGACTTCGTCCACGGCATCGGTGGTCGCCGCCGCACCCTGCACGCCGGCGATGCCCGGCAGCGGCAGGAGCTCCGCCTTGACGTCCTCCGCCGAGCTGCCCGCCGCGGGAACGACCGAGATTCGGTTGACCAGGCCGGGTACTCCGAGGGCCGCTGCGCCGGCCGTATTGGTGTATGCCAGGAAGCGCAGCGGGCTGGGGTGGATCCCCGTGACAGGGAGCGTCGTCGTCTCCAGGCGGAACGTCTGCGGACCCGTCGGCACGGGGTGGACCACCCGGACGCGGTCGCCCAGGCCGACATCGAGGGCGTCGGCCGCGGACCGCGCGATGAGCAGCCCGGGGCGGGCCGCGGGCAGGGCGCCGCGCTCGTACGTCGGCTCCCAGACCGGGCGGCGGTCGGGCACGGTCTCCAACGCCACGTCCAGGCGTTCACGCCCCGCGACGAGCGTGGATTCCAGGCGCAGGGAGGGCTGGCCGTCGCCGACACTCTGGGCGCCGGTCACGGCCCGCAGCGCGCGGCCGTCGGCCGCGGTGGCGGTCGCGAGATCGACGGTCAGCCGGTCGCGTGAGCCGGTGAGGGCCTCGCTGCGACTCGCGTCGAGCGTGGCGTCGAACGAGTCGATGAGACCCGCCATCGCCACGACGATCGTCACGACGGCGGTGATCCCCAGCAGGGTCATGATCGTGCGCCGCGGGGTCCGCAGGACGTTGCGCAGCGGCAGGTTGGCGAGGGTTCCGCCCGGCAGGCGCAGGCCCTTGAGCATCCAGGCCAGACCACTGCTGCGCGCAGCGCGGGCACCCACCTGGATGGCCTCGACCGGTGCCACCCGCACGGCGCGGCGGACGGGCACGGCGGCGGCCAGGAGCGGAAGGACGAGCCCGAGTGCCGCGCCCTGGAGGAAGACCGCCGGCTGGAACGCGGCGTTGACGACCGGGAGGGGGAAGAAGTCCTCCAGGACGCCCTCCAGCCAGGCGTCGGCGGCGAGGCCGACGGGGATGCCGAGGATGAGCCCCCCGAGGGCGATCTGCGCGCTGAGGAGGAACGGGCGGCGTGCCAGCTGCGCCGGCGGGACTCCGAGCGCCATCCCGATGCCGATCTCGCGGCGCTGCGCCTCGACCGTGCGGCTGATGAGGTTGAACGCGGCGAACGTCGCGGCGCCGAGCATGAGGAACGCGAAGATGTCGAGGAGTTGCTGATCGCCTTCGGCGTCCTTGTAGATCATGCGGTGCGCGGGTTCCTCGTCCCGCGTGGTCACCGTGAAGCCGGTCTCCGGGAGGGTCACGCGGAGGGCGCGCTCGATCTGCCGCTGGACCGCGACCGCGTCGGCACCGGGGCGCAGGCGCACGACCATGTCGTTGACCTGTCCGGGCTTGCCGGCGAGCCGCTGCGCGGTGGCGAGCGGGGCGAAGATGACCGCGAAGGTCGACTCGGCGCCGAAGCCGGCGCCCGGGGCCGTGACGATGAAGTACTCCGGGGCGAGCACCTGCCCTGTGTAGGCGACGCGCTGCCCGCCGGCGAGGGTCAGCGCGCCCGTCTCCGGCAGCTCGTAGTGGCGGGCGAAGTTGTGCTCGAGCGCGACGTCGGTGCCGGCGGCCGGCAGGGACCCGCCGCGCGCCGCCAGGGTGTCGACGTCACCATCGGCCGGCGCGCCGACGATGCGCCCGGGCACCATGATCGTCCGGCCGCCGGTGGACGCGTCGACCTGGGTCGGGACGACGAGCCGTTCGGCGGCAGCCGCGACGTCAGCGGTAGCCCCGCTTCGCGTGAGCGCCGTTCGCAGCTCGCCCTCGCGCGCCGTGCCGCCCTCGACGAGAGAGAAGCGCAGGTCGTGCATCCGCAGCGCTGCGAAGCTGCTGTCCGCGGAGTCGACGCGCCAGATCGACATGCTGCTCATGGCCGTGAACATCCCGACGCCGAGGCCGAGCAGCAGCGCGATCGACAGGACCTGGAAGCGATGTCGGCGCGCGTCGCGGATCGCCCAGCGGACCCACAGCGCCTGGCGGTGCCAGCGGCGCACGGGTCACCAGCGCAGGTCGGAGATCTCGACCTGGCCTTCCTCGGGCGGGCCCACGCGGACGACCCGGCCGCTGGAGATCTCGACCACGCGGTCGGCGATCCGGGCGATCTCGCGGTTGTGGGTGACGATCACGACGGCGCGACCCGTGTGGGCGTGTGCGTGCAGGAGCTCGAGGATCTGGACACCGGTCTGGAAGTCGAGTTCTCCTGTCGGCTCATCGGCCAGCAGGATCGGGTTGCCGGACGCCAGCGCGCGGGCGATGCCGACGCGCTGCTGCTCGCCACCGGAGAGCTCGTGCGGGAAGTGCCCGAGGCGATCGCCGAGCCCGACGCGTTCGAGCATCTCGACGGCGACCGTCCGCGGGTCGGGGCGCTCCGCCACGTCGGCGCCGAACTCGGCGTTCTCCAGCGCGGTGAGCGCGGGGAAGAGGTTGAACGTCTGGAACACGAAGCTCACGCCGTGGCGGCGGAACGCGAACAGCTCCTTGCGTGACGCGTGCGTGATGTCCTGACCGGCCACGACGACCCGTCCCTCGGTCGGCGAGTCCAGTGCGCCGATCATGTTCAGCAGCGTGGTCTTGCCCGAGCCGGACGGGCCGAGGACCACCACGAGCTCTTCGGGACGGACCTCCAGCGACACGTCGGCGAGCGCGACGACCTCGCTGTCACCGACGTGGTAGCGCCGCCCGACCTGCTCCAGGCGGATCAGGACCTTGTCCGTCGCAGGGGCGGGCGTGACCGGACGGGCGTCGGGCAAGGGCATGGTCGGACCGTATGACGGCGGTGGGGCGCCGCCATCCGTGGCGATCCACCCAGGTCGTCCGGGGTCATTACGGCACGAGCGCGCCGCTGATCTACCGTGGAGGTATGGCGCCGCCGAAGATCCTGCTCGAACTCGACCTCGCCGCCGGTCTCCTGGAGGCGCCGCCCGCCGACCCGCTGGCCGCCTGGCGCGCCCGCTCGACGCCCGCGCTGGCGGACATCGTGCGTAGGCTGCGCGACGCGCGCGAGCGCGATGAGGTCGTCGGCCTGGTGGCGCACATCGGTGGGTCGGAGGTGGACCCCTCACAGGCCGAGGAACTGGGCGCGGCGGTGGAGGCGTTCGCTGCGGCCGGCAAGCCGACGGTGTGCTGGGCCGAGGCGTTCGGGGAGACCGGCAACGGCACGGTCGACTACCACCTGGCGGCCCATTTCGACGAGATCTGGCTGCAGCCGTCGGGCGGCCTGGCGCTCGTGGGGTTCGCGGCGCAGGGCGTGTTCGCCCGCGATGCGCTGGACCGGCTCGGCGTCGAGCCGCAGTTCCGGATGCGCAAGGAGTACAAGAACGCGCCCGACACGGTCCTGCGCCAGTCGATGAGCGACGCGCAGCGCGAGGCGACGCAGCGGCTGACCGACGGGATGACCGACGCCGTCGTGACCACGGTCGCGCGGCGGCGCTCCCTTGATGCCGACGTCGTTCGGGCGGTGGTCGCGGACGCGCCGCTGACCGCGGAGGAGGCGAAGGCGCGCGGGCTGGTCGACCGCGTCGGATACCGCGACGAGGTCTATGAGGAGCTCAATCGCCGGGCGGGTGTCGAGCTGGAGCAGCGCTACGTGCACCGGTGGTCGCCGCCGCGCCGCGCGGTCATGGAGCGCCGCCTGCGCCATGAGCTGCCGCGCCGCCTGGGCCGGTCCCGACCGAACACCATTGCCGTGGTCCCGGTGGTCGGCGGCATCATGCTGGGCCGCAGCGGCGGCTCGCCGGTCATGGGGCGGACCGCAGGGTCGGAGACCATCTGCGCCGCACTGCGCGCGGCGCGCGAGGCCGACGACGTCGGCGCCGTGGTCCTGCGCGTCGTGAGCCCGGGCGGGTCCTACACGGCATCGGACGCGGTCCATCGCGAGGTGCAGCGCCTGCGCGAGACCGGCCGCCCGGTCGTCGCGTCGATGGGCAGCGTCGCGGCGTCGGGCGGCTACTTCGTGGCGATGGGCGCCGACGAGATCGTGGCGCTGCCGAGCACGGTGACGGGCTCGATCGGCGTGTTCGCCGGCAAGCTTGTCGTGCGCTCGGCGCTCGAGAAGGTCGGCGTCGCCCGCGAGGTCGTCTCGACGGGCGAGCAGGCGGCGATGTGGTCGGCGAACCAGCCGTTCACCGACGACGAGCTGGTCCGCTTGGACCGCTGGCTGGACGAGGTGTACGCCGACTTCACCCAGAAGGCGGCCGCGGGGCGGGGGATGGCGATCGAGGAGCTCGAGCCGCTGGCACGGGGCCGGGTGTGGACCGGCACCGACGCCAAGGAGCGCGGGCTGGTGGACCGCCTCGGAGGCATGGAGGCCGCGCTGGCCGAGGCCGCACGCCGCGCCCGGCTGGATCTCGACGACGCCGACATCGTCCGCTATCCGCACGCGTCGCCGCTATCGCGGCTGCGGGCGCCGGCCCACAGCGACGCACCGAACGCGGCGCTCGCTGCTCCATCGCTCGGCGCGCTGGACCTCCTGACGGGCGCCGCGTCGCCTGAGGCGCTGCTCGGCCGCCTCGCCGCAACCGCGGGCGTGGGTGTGGGAGCGCTCCGGCTCCCGCCCGGAATCATCAGTCACTGACTCAGGAACTCAGCTCTGCTCGGCCCGCGGACCGACGACCCCGCCGGCAACGTCACCGGCAGCCGCGCGTGATGCGCTTGGCCAGCGCGTTGCGACCGCTCACCTTCGTCCCTTTGAGCCCGAACTGGGCCGTGCCCGTCGGCTTGTCATCGATGCCCTGACCGGCCCGCACCACGACGAAGCGGCCGCGCCAGCCGCCCGCGGCGGGCGTGAGACGACTCGAGACCACGGTGAGCTTGCACCGCCGCAGGCCGCTCGCGATCTTCGATTCCATGCGCGCGAGGGCTTGGGCTGAGGACAGGCCGCCGCTCTTGAATCCCGCTCCGATCGCGACCGGAGGTGTGAGCCCGGCGGCCGTGGCCCGGGTCTCCAGGCCGGCGGAGACGACGACGGACGCGCCGTTGTTCGCCGTGACCTCCACGGTGCTCTCCGTCACGGCCACTGTGGTGGCCGTCCCATCGTGGGCGACCGAGAACTTGGTGCCGCGGATGCTCGCCGTGCTCGTGGGGGTCTTGATGTTGTAGTCGCCCGCGGCGCCCGACGACCGGTTGACCTCCCCGGTGACCTCACCGAGTCTGAGCCACAGCCGGACCTTGACGCCACCTGCGGGCCCTCGCGAGAGCTCAGTCAGCTCGAGCATCGTCATGCCGTCGACGTGCAGACGTGAACCATCGGGGAACGTCAACGTCACGCCGGCCTTGAATCCCGTGTGGATGCGATCGCCGCTGGCGAGCTTCATGCTGTTCGCCGCGTTCTCCCAGTTGCCCTCGTTGCGGCTGACCTCGACCTTCCGCGACACCTTCGACAGCGTGACCTTGTCCCCGCCGGTGGCTGCGCCGGGCGGCGTGATGGTGATCTTCAGCTCGCCGGTGTAGGCCCGGGCCGTCAGCTCCATCGTGCCGTTCTCCACCGCATCCAGCACGATGGTGTAGGTATGCGCGGCGTTGAACGCGGGCGGGGTCCGCGTGGTGGTGAACCGGTCGAGCGTGTCGTTGTAGCCGCCGGCTTTGCCAGTCAGGGCGCCGTCGCGCGTCGGGGCCCGGCCGGGCTGCTGGCCGTAGAAGGCGTCGACGACGTAGTCACCGCCACTCCCGAGCGGGGTGGTGAGCGCGCCGGTGATCTGGACCGTGTACTTCAGTTCCCGCTTGAACACGGTCTTCGTCGTGACCGTCTGACCCCCCTTGAGGGTGATCTGCTCCGGCACAGCCTCGGTTGCCCGCACGCTTGGACCCTGCGCCTGGTCGGCCGTCGCCCCGCTGGTGAGGATCGCCGCGCACGCCAGGCCACCGGCGAGACCCAGCATCAGTAGCGCGTGAACACGTGCAACGTGGCGAGGCATGGCAGTCCCTCTTCGCTGGATCTCGTGGTGAGGTGCCCCACACTCGCCGATCAGCGAAGAAGTGGCGCAATCGATACTCGGGCAGTCTGTCTCACGAACGAGCTGGAGGTCAAGCCGGTGCCGGAGCCTTCGACGACCCGGATGCCGCAGGATCCCCCGACGCAGTCGCTCAAGCCGGCTTGGCTGCCTCGCTTCAGCAAGCCCAATGGGTGCGCAACATCGTGGCGGCGGGCGGGGGCGAGGTCGCCCGCAAGTGGCGGCGCCTGGAGATCACGAACCCGCGGGTCTTCACGGCCGAGACCGACGAGGATCTGCCGTTCGCGGCAGCATCGATGTCGCGGCGGATGGGGTACTGGTGTGCGACATCGGTCGTGAGCCGACCGCCGTGCGCGGGGCGCTGGGTCCGACAAGGGCTGAGTAGTCCGAGCGTGCGCAACCTTCCGGGGGGCGGCCCGTTCTACTCGCCGATGCGTACACACACCCTGCTCCTCACCATCGCCGCGCTGGCCGTTCCGCCCGCCACGGACGCCGTCGCCAAGAAGACGTCCGGGATGCGACCGGCTGGCCCAGACCGTGTCGCGTCCGTGCTGCGCGACTGCACCCGTGACGGCGACCTCGACCGCCGGTATCGGGTCACCACGCTGCGACGGACGCTGCGCCACATGCCGAGCGATATCGCTCAGTACACCGACTGCGTGCGGGTCATCAGGCGGGACATCAGGCGCCGCGGCTGAAGCGGCCGGCCGTGGGTGGCGTTCGCTGGCCGGCGGTTGGAACAGCCAAAGCTCAAGCGCGCCCGGCAGGATTCGAACCTGCGACTTCTTGCTCCGGAGGAGCACGCAGGGCGAGGCCGTCAGACACGCCTGGTGGCCCGCGGTTGCTGGCGGTCGGCACGTGGGCCCGGCAAGGTGTCCGGCGGATTACTGCTGGATCAGGTCGGTTCCGGGGCGTTCCGGGCAGTACTGCCCAGGCCGCGTGGGTCGCATCGGGCGGCACCTGTGGTGGGAGGGAGCAAAACTTCAGTGGCTGGCGATACCCGTCGATGGTCGGGTATGCGCCCATTCCGGCGGAAGAAGCGGTAGAGCACCACAGTTGCGCCATTCGCCGAGGAACCCGAGGTCGACGAGGCGATCCGGTGGTCGCTCACGTTGGCTGACGCCGGGGAGGACGCGGAGCGAGTGGCCGTGATGGAGGGCGCGGTTCGTCGCTTTCCCGACGATCCAGACGCACGAGTCTGGTACGCATCGGCGCTTCTGGACATCCGACCGGCCCACGCTCTTGAGGAGGCGGCGCAGGCCGCCGCGTTGGATGTCGACAACGCGCGGCGAATTGCTCGAGTTGCGCACATGCATTACCTCCTCGGAGCGACCGACGAGGCGGCTCGGTATTTGAAGCAGGCGATCGTCGTTTCCCCGCCGCACGACCTCGCGCTGGAGGCGGAGATAGCGGTTCTCGGAGGGCAACTAGCAGCGCACGCCGGTGAGGCCGAGCTCGCGGAAGAAGCCTTCCGGGCAGCGGTGGAGACCCTCCCGGAGCATGAGCACTACTGGGTGGTGCTCGTGCAGTTCCTCGCCGACAGGGGACGCCTCGACGACGCCAGGCGTGCCCATTCCCGGGCGACACGGGTGGCATCTGAGAGCGAGGAGCTCGACAGGCTTCGCGAGGCGTTGGACATCGAGGACGCGTAGTGGCTGTTGCCGAGGCGGCGGGTGACAGGCCGGATCCTCAAGCGCGCCCGGCAGGATTCGAACCTGCGACTTCTTGCTCCGGAGGCAAGCACTCTATCCACTGAGCTACGGGCGCCAGCGGGACTCAGACTACCGCGTCGGGCCCTTGAACCCGGCCCGGGCTCGAGCTGCGGGGTACGCTTGCGCGATGCCGGAACCAAAGGTCCACGCTGCGGGGTTGGCAGCCGGTGCAGCCCTTGCGGCCGGCAACCTCAGGGTCGTCGCGTCCCAGCCATCCACGCGGCAGACCGTGCTCTGGGGCGGGGCGCTCGCGGTGGCCGCCGCCGTCTACCCGCTCGCCCGGAAGCAGTGGAAGCCCGAGGCGGCCGCGGCACGCGAGGTCGTGGGCCTCGTCGCCTACTCGGCGGTTGCGATCGCCGCGTGTCGGCAGCTCCCGCCGGCCGGTACCCGCATTGCGGCGGCCGGGTGGGCGTCACATGCGCTGTTCGACCTCGCGCATCGCCACAGTGAGGGCAGCCGGCTGCCTGACTGGTATCCGGCGGTGTGTGCGGGATATGACCTCGTGGTCGCATCGCACCTCGCCCGCCTCACGTGAGGGCGTCAGCCCCGGATCACGGGACGGCCATCCGCAGGATCTTCTTGTACACCGACCGGTACTGGCGGCCCAGCCGGCCCGTCGTGTACGGCAGCCCGTAGCGCTCGCAGACGGCCTGCACCTGCGGGGCGACCTCCGGGTAGCGGCTGCTCGGCAGGTCCGGGAAGAGGTGGTGCTCGACCTGGTAGGAGAGGTGACCGGTGAGGATGTGGAACAGCCGGGTGCCTTCCAGGTTGCACGAGCCCAGGAGCTGCCGGACGTAACAGCCGCCGCGGGACTCCTCCTCGAACTGCTCCTCGGTGAACGTCTCCGCGCCCTCGGGCAGGTGGCCGCAGAAGACGACGGTGTGCACCCAGACGTTGCGGATGACGTTCGCCATCAACGCGCCCGCGACGGCCTTCGGCGCCGAGCGCCGACCGGACAGCAGGGGGAAGAGGACAAAGTCCTTCACGAGCTGGCCGCGCGCCTTGCGGGCGAACGCCACGATCTCGCCGCGCGCCTGTTCCTTGGTCTTCCGCCCGTCCTTGACGGCGTCGAGTTCCATGTCGTTAGATCGCGATGCCCCACTCGAACGTCAGGGCCATGAGGAAGAAGTAGACCGGTTGCAGCAGGTACACCGGGTGCCACGGCTGGTCGTCGTCGACGCGCATCGCCGAGTACCCGAGGTCGCGGTCCTTGCCGACCACGTTCGTGTACGTGTGGTGCTGGTAGTTGTGCGCGTGCTTCCAGGAGCGGGCCGTCGAGACGGCGTCCCACTCCCAGGTCGTGGAGTGGATCTCCGGGTCGCGCATCCAGTCCCACTGGCCGTGCATGACGTTGTGCCCGATCTCCATGTTCTCGAGCACCTTCGCGGCGGCGAGGAGCGCCGTGCCGCCGATCAGGGCGGGCCGTCGGCGAGCGAACAGCAGGAGCAGCCGCCCGGCGACCTCGAGCTGACGCTGCGCGGCGATGACGCGCCGGATGTACGCCGCGTCGTCGGCGCCGAGGTCGGCCATGGCGGCGTCACGGATCGCGTCGAGTTCGCGGGCGAGCTCGGCGAGGTCGTCGTCACTGAGGTGCGGCGCCGGAGGGCTCGGGGGCGCCGCTTCGAGGACCGGGCGGGTGGCCTCGCGCCGGGGCCTGCTCGCCACAGGGGCAAGGGCGGCCGTCGCCAGGAGGAGGCTTCGCAGTGGCCGCACGGGCGCGGGACGGTATCGGTCGGCCCCGAATCAGGTCGGCTGACCGTCCGTGAACACCATTCAGGCCGTACGAACGGCGTTCACTTGACCCTCACTGAGCGGGGGACCAGGGTCGTTCGCGATGACCTCTCGTGCTCGTAGTCTCGCCCTTCTCGCCGCGGGCGCCGTCACGGCCGTCGCGGCTCCCGCCTCCGCGTCGGCCGCGTTCGACGCCGCCGTGTGTCCCCAGGGCACCGGCGTGCTCGAACCCGCCGACGGGAAGCTGTGCATCATCGACGGGCGGCCGTATGGCTACCCGGACATCTCGCTGACCGACGGCAAGACGACCACGGTCCGCAAGCGTCCCGCGACCGCACCCACGTTTCCGGCGGACAAGCTCCTCGGCGGCCAGGCGCCGCCGGCGTCGTCGCTGCTGTTCACCTACTACCGCGATGACCTGAACCAGAAGGCGCCGGTCGTCATCGTCGAGCACGGCGGCAGCTGGCTGAAGTACGAGGACCCGCTGCTCGGGTCGTACGGCGGCAGCCGTGGATGGGGCGATCCCACGGCGAAGTTCATGGCCTACCGCGGGTTCGTCGCGATCACGTCAGACGCGGTCGCGGGCAATCAGAGCCAGATCCGCAAGATGGGGCTCGAGGCGATCGCGCGGGAGGGGCAGCGCAACCGCCAGACCCTCGTGCGGCTCCTGCGCGCCGAGCACGAGCGGTTCGGCATCGACCCCGACCGCATCTACGTCACCGGTGAGTCTGCCGGGGGCGCCGAGGCGCTGCGCCTCGCGCTGCGCAGCGAGGACACCGGCAGCGTCGCGAACCGCCGGCTCGTCGGCATCGACGACGGGGCGACGAGCTCGCACATCCGCGGCGCGTTCGCCGTCGGCGCGTCGGACTGCGGGTTCCCCGGGGTGCTGCCCGAGAAGCTCCGCGCGGGGCGGAAGGTGTTCAACTGGCAGGGGAACTGGTCGAAGTACTTCCTCGCGCCGAACATCGCGCCCGTGCACAGCACGAAGGTGACGACCCTCTCGCCGAGCCTCCTGCAGAACGGCGCGCCGGCGTATCGGTGGACCGGCGGGCCGCAGGACGAGTCGCTGGACTTCGAGACCGACAAGGGCTTCGGCACCTGCGGGCCGTCGGATGCCAGCACCGCGGGCGATGCGCCGTTCGGGCTCGCGAGCGGCGTCCACGACGAGATCCTCCCGATCTCCAACGTCACGAAGACGTGTCAGCTGTACCTCCCGCCGAAGGACCCGCGCGGGCTGTGCGACGCCTACTACGCGATGGACTCGCCGAACACCTACTACGGCGGCCTCGACATCAAGAGCATCACGGGCTACGCCGTGCGCAAGGTGTGGGCGGGCAACCTGCCGCTCGGGCAGTGGCCGAAGGATCTGCAGACGTGGCCCGGGATCGGCGCGGACCACTGGATGATCCTGCCGCCCTTCAAGAAGGGCGCGAACCCTGTCAAGAACTACGACCACCGCCTCAGCTGGGCGGGCGAGGACCTCGCGATCCGGTTCGCCTGGTTCTGCAAGCACGGCGCCGACGTGCCGCTCTGCTCCAGCCCCGAAGCCCCACAGTGAGGTCACCCGCCGCACGGCGCCGCCGTCACGGCGCCGTGCGGCGGTACCCTCGGACGGGAGATGGACCTCTCGATCTTCTTCGTCGGCACCGGGGGCTCGGTGCCGTCGGCGCGGCGCGGACTGCCCGCCACGCTGGTGCGCCTGGGCGCTGACCGGATCCTCATCGACTGCGGCGAGGGCACGCAGCGCCAGCTCCTGCGTTCCGACGGCCTCGCCGACCTGACCGACATCTTCATCACGCACCACCACTCCGACCACTGGCTCGGCCTGCTGGGGATGCTCAAGACGTTCGAGCTGCGCGAGCGCGAGCGGCCGCTGACGGTCCACGGTCCGCCCGGCACGAAGGCGCTGCTGGAGCGCTTTCGCGTCGTGTTCGGGCGGCCGTCGTACGGGCTGAGCTTCGTGGACCTGGAGCCCGACGAGGAGGTCCGTCGCGGCGGCTATGCGGTCACCTCGATCCCGGTCCGCCACCGCGGCACCGCGTTCGGCTACGCCATCGTCGAGGACACGCGCCCCGGCCGGTTCGACGCTGAGCTGGCGAAGGCACTCGGCGTGGAGTTCGGTCCGGACTTCGGACGGCTGCAGCGGGGGGAGACCGTCAACGGGGTGCGGCCCGAGCAGGTCATCGGCCCGGAGCGCCGCGGGCGCCGGCTGGTCTTCAGCGGCGACACGCGTCCGACCGACCACATCGTGGCGGCCGCGTACGAGGCCGACGTGCTCGTCCACGAGGCGACGTTCACCGACGAGGACGTCGACCGCGCCCAGCAGACCGGGCACTCCACCGCGCGTCAGGCGGCCGAGGTCGCCGCCGAGGCGGAGGTCGGCCTCCTCGCGCTCACGCATCTCTCCACGCGGTACCACGGGCGCGAGATCCGCGACGAGGCCCGGGCGGTCTTCGAGCACACCGAGGTCCCGCGCGACTTCGACAGCATCGAAGTCCCGCTCCCCGACCGCGGTGAGCCCGAGCTGCACCGCTGGGAGCCGCCGCGGCGCCCCGCGCCGGACCCGGCGCCGGCGGCCAACTGACGTCGGATTTCGCCGGCCGCGCGTGCTAGGGTCGGCTCCATAACCCCGCCCGTTCCTTAAACCCGGTCCCGCGAGGCCGGAAGGAGCTCCAGACCGCTTGTCCGACACCAAGGTCGTCCTCGACCACGACGACGTGCGCCGCACCCTCGTGCGCATCGCGCACGAGATCGTGGAGAAGAATCCGCAGGCCACCGCCGATGACCTGGCGCTCGTCGGCATCCAGCGGCGCGGCGCCGTCCTCGCGGCCCGGCTGCACCGCCTGCTGGGCGACCTCTTGGAGACCGAGATCCCGCTGGGGGAGGTCGACATCGCCTTCTACCGCGACGACCTCGGCCGGGCCGGACGCGCCGAGGCGCCGGTTCTGCACAGCACGAAGCTCGACTTCGACATCGACGGGCGCACCATCGTGATCGTCGACGACGTCCTGTTCACGGGGCGTACCGTGCGCGCCGCGATCGAGGCGATCTTCGACTACGGGCGCCCCGCGCGCGTGCAGCTCGCGGTCCTCGCCGACCGCGGCCACCGCGAGCTGCCGATCCGCCCGGACTACGTCGGCAAAAACCTCCCGACCAGCCGCAGCGAGCGCGTGGACGTGCGCGTGACCGAGCTGGACGGCGTCGACGAGGTGGCCATCCGCGAGCAGGAGGAGGCGATCGCATGACGCGGCACCTGATCTCGATCGAGGACCTCGACCGCGACGACATCGAGCGGATCCTCGAACGCGCCGAGGCGTTCAGCGAGGTGACCGACCGGCAGATCAAGAAGGTCCCCGCGCTGCGCGGCCGGACCGTCCTGAACCTGTTCTACGAAGCGTCCACGCGCACGCGCTCGAGCTTCGAACTGGCCGCCAAGCGCCTGAGCGCCGACGTCGTGAACTTCGCGGCGTCCGGCTCCAGCGTGGAGAAGGGCGAGTCGCTGAAGGACACGGTCCTGACGCTCGCCGCGCACTCGCCCGACGCGGTCGTCGTCCGCACGCCGTGGGCGGGCGCCGCGACGATGGTGACGAACTGGACCGACGCCGCGGTGGTCAACGCCGGCGACGGCAAGCACGAGCACCCCACGCAGGCGCTGCTCGACGTCTTCACGCTGAAGCAGAAGCTCGGCGGGCTCGACGGGCGATCGATCTGGATCGTCGGCGACGTCACGCACTCGCGCGTCGCGCGCTCGAACATCCTCGCCTTCCAGAAGATGGGGGGCGAAGGTCACGGTCTGCGGGCCGCCGACGCTCATCCCGCGCGGCATCGAAGCGCTCGGCTGCGAGGTCCAGTACGACCTCACACGCCTGCGCGACGCCGACGTCGTCTACGCCCTGCGGATGCAGAACGAGCGCATGCACGACGCGTACGTCCCGAGTCTGCGGGAGTACGCCGCGCGGTACCAGATCAACGGCCGCCGCCTGGGCCCACGCCAGGTGCTCATGCACCCGGGCCCGGTCAACCGCGGCGTCGAGCTGTCCGGTGAGGTCGTCGACTCGCCGCAGGCCGTCATCACCATGCAGGTCAAGGCCGGGGTCGTCGTCCGGATGGCGGTGCTCTACGAGCTCCTCGCCGGCGCACCGTCCGAGGACCGCGTCCCCAGCCCCGAGGAGCCCCAGCTCGCATGACCGCGCTCGTCTGCGCCCCAGCGCCCGCCGCGACGCTGCTCATCCGCAACGCGCGGGTCCTCGATCCGCGCGCCGGGATCGACACCGCGCTCGACGTCCTCGTCCGCGACGGCGAGATCGCCCAGCTCGCCGAGCACGGCACGCTCGACGCGCCGCAGGGCGCCGAGGTCGTCGAGGCCGAGGGCAAGGTGCTCGTCCCCGGGTTCGTCGACCCGCACGTGCACCTGCGCACTCCGGGCCAGGAGTACAAGGAGGACCTCGAGACCGGCACGCGGTCGGCGGCCGCCGGCGGGTTCGTCGCGGTGGTCGGGATGGCGAACACGTCGCCGACGATCGACAGCGCGCCGGTGCTCGGCGCGCTCATCGACGCCGCAGCCCGCGAGGCGCGGGTCCCCGTCGGGTTCGTCGCCACCGTCACCCGCGGTATGAAGGGCGAGGAGCTCACCGACATGGCCGAGCTGCGCGAGCTCGGGGCCATCGCCTTCAGCGACGACGGCAAGCCGATCACCAACGCCGGGATGATGCGCAAGGCGCTGCAGTACCAGCGTCTGTGTGGCGGCGTCATCGCGCTCCACGAGGAGGACCCCGCGCTCTCCGGGCCCGGCTCGATGCACGAGGGGTCGGTCAGCGCGCTGCTCGGCATCGCCGGGATTCCCAGCGTGTCGGAGACGACCATGATCTCCCGCGACTGCGCGCTTGCCGGCTACGAGAACGGCCGCATTCACATTCAGCACCTCAGCGCCAGGGGGTCGATCGAGACGATCGCCGCCGCGAAGGCCGCGGGCGTGCAGGTCACATGCGAGGCCAGCCCGCACCACCTCTGCCTCACCCACGAGGACGTCCGCTCGATGTCGACGAGCATGAAGATGAACCCGCCCCTGCGCGAGGAGGATGACCGCCAGGCCCTCATCGAAGGGCTGAAGGACGGGACCGTCGACTGCATCGCGACCGATCACGCCCCCCACGCGCGTGACGAGAAGGAGGTCCCGTTCGAGCAGGCGCCGATGGGGACCACCGGATTGGAGACCGCGTTCGCGTCGGTGTACACCGAACTCGTGAAGCCGGGGGTGCTCCCGCTGGAGCTCGTCATCGACAAGCTCAGCGCGGGCGCCGACACGATGGACCTGCCACTCACGGCCATCGAGGTCGGCCGGCGGGCGGACCTCACGCTGCTCGATCTCGAGGCGACGTGGACCGTCGGCGAGCACGGCTACGAGAGCCGCTCGGCGAACTGCTGCTTCGCCGGGCGCGAGCTGTACGGCACCGTCCTGCTCACCGTCGCGGCCGGCTCGGTCGCGTTCCGCGAGCGTTCGCTGCGACTGGCGGCCGCATGACTCGCGCTGCGCGCTCGCATGCGGCCGGGAGTGTTCGCTGCGCTCACACATCCCGCCAGGAGGTCTCCGCATGAGTCTGCTCAAGCGTGATCGGGCCGCCCTCGTCGTCGTGGATGTCCAGGAGGGCTTCCGCCCGGCCGTGGCCGGCTTCGACCAGGTCGTCGCGAAGACGGTGACGCTCGTGCGCGGCGCGCGGGAGCTCGGCGTCCCCGTGATCGTCACCGAGCAGTACCCGAAGGGACTCGGCAAGACGGTCCCCGAGGTCGCCGACCACCTGCTCGGCGTCGGCGACGCGGTCGAGAAGACCGTCTTCAGCGCCGCGCGGGCCGAGGGGTTCGACCTGCTGGGCCGCGGCCAGGCCCTGGTGGTCGGCATCGAGGCGCACGTGTGCGTGAGCCAGACGGCGCACGACCTCATCGCCGACGGCATCGATGTGCACGTCGCCGCGGACGCCGTGGCGTCCCGCGCGCCGGAGGATCGCGAGCGCGCGCTGGCGCGGCTGGAGAAGGCCGGCGCCACCGTCACCACCACCGAGGCCGCGCTGTTCGAGCTGCTCGAACGCGCCGGCTCACCCGAGTTCAAATTCGTCCAAGGCCTGGTCAAGTGAGCGGATACGTCCTCCTCGAAGACGGCACGCGGTTCGACGGCGACTATGTCGGCGCGGACGTCCATGCGACCGGCGAGGTCGTCTTCACGACCGGCATGAGCGGGTACCAGGAGTCGATGACCGACCCGTCGTTCGCGGGCCAGCTCATCACCTTCACGTACCCGCACATCGGCAACTACGGCGTGTCGCAGAGCGCGATGGAGTCCGACCGGGTGTGGGCGCGCGCGGCGATCATGCGCGAGGCCACCAACCGCGAGGACGCGCCCGACGCCGAGGCCGGCTGGCTCGACTGGCTGACCGACTGCGGCGTCCCGGCGATCACCGGCGTGGACACGCGCGCGCTCGTCATGCACATCCGTGACGCCGGAGCGATGCGCGGCGGGATCTTCCCGGCGCGCGTCTCCGAGGACGAAGCCCGCCAGATGATCGCGGCCGAGCCCACGATGGCGGGCAGCGACTTCGTCCAGGAGGTCACGCCAGAGACCATGAGCGTGCACGGCGCGGCGAACGTCGGCGGCCCGCTGATCGTCGCGATCGACACCGGCATCAAGCTCTCGATCGTCAAGAACTTCGTCTCGCGCGGCGCGCGGGTCGAACTGCACCCGGCGCGCACGCCGGCCAGCGAGCTGCTCGACCGCGGCGCGGACGCGTTCTTCCTCGCCAACGGCCCGGGCGACCCGTCCACGCTGGACTACGTCGTCGACACCCTGCGCGACCTCATCGGGCAGAAGCCCACGTTCGGCATCTGCCTCGGCCACCAGCTCATGTGCCGGGCGGTCGGGCTGGAGACGTTCAAGCTCCCCTTCGGCCACCGCGGCGCAAACCACCCGGTCAAGGACCTCCAGACCGGGAAGATCGAGATCACGTCGCAGAACCACGGCTTCGCCGTCGTCGGCCCGGGCGGGCAGCACACGCTCGACACCGACGAGCCGCTGCGGTGGAGCACCAACGTGGGGGAGGCGCAGCTCAGCCACCTCAACCTCTACGACCGCACCGTCGAGGGGCTCACGCTGCTCGACGTCCCGGGCGGCACGGTCCAGTACCACCCGGAGGCGGGCCCCGGCCCGCACGACTCGCTGTACCTGTTCGACCGTTTCCTGACCCAGATCGAGGCCGCCGCCTAGTCATGCCCCGCCGCGACGACCTGCACCGCATCATGATCCTCGGCTCCGGGCCGATCGTCATCGGCCAGGCGGCCGAGTTCGACTACTCCGGCGTGCAGGCCTGCAAGGTCCTGCGCGAGGAGGGCTACGAGGTCGTCCTCGTGAACTCCAACCCGGCGACGATCATGACCGACCCGGAGTTCGCCGACGCGACCTACGTCGAGCCGCTGATCCCCGAGGTCGTGGCCAAGGTCATCGAGAAGGAACGGCCCGACGCGCTGCTGCCGACGCTCGGCGGCCAGACCGCGCTGAACCTCGCCAAGGCACTGGCCGAGGACGGCACGCTGGACCGACTCGGTGTGGAGTTGATCGGCGCGAAGTTGCCGGCCATCAACTGCGCCGAGGACCGCGACCTCTTCCGCACGTGCATGGAGGAGGCCGGGCTGAAGATGCCCAAGTCGACGATCGCGCACACGGTCGAGGAGGCGCAGAGCGCACTGCCGGACCTCGGCCTGCCGATCATCATCCGCCCGGCGTTCACGCTCGGCGGCCGCGGCGGCGGCATCGCCCGCACCGAGGAGGAGTTCCAGCGGATGGTCCAGACGGGGCTCGACGCCTCGCCCATCACGCAGATCCTGCTCGACGAGTCGGTGCTGGGCTGGGGCGAGTTCGAGCTGGAGGTCATGCGCGACCACAACGACAACGTCGTGATCGTCTGCTCCATCGAGAACATCGACCCGATGGGCGTGCACACCGGCGACAGCGTCACCGTGGCTCCGCAGCAGACGCTGACCGATCAGCTCTACCAGAAGCTTCGCGACCAGGCCATTGCCGTCATCCGGGCGGTCGGCGTGGAGACCGGCGGCTCGAACGTGCAGTTCGCCGTCGACCCGGTGAGCGAGGAGATCCGCGTCATCGAGATGAACCCGCGCGTGTCGCGGTCCTCGGCGCTGGCGTCGAAGGCCACGGGCTTCCCGATCGCGAAGATCGCCGCGCGCCTGGCGGTCGGCTACGCGTTGGAGGAGATCGACAACGACATCACGCAGGCGACGCCCGCAAGCTTCGAGCCGACCATCGACTACGTCGTCGTGAAGTGGCCGCGGTTCGCGTTCGAGAAGTTCGAAGGCGCGGACGTCAGCCTGTCCACCCACATGAAGTCGGTCGGCGAGGCGATGGCGATCGGCCGCACGTTCAAGCAGGCGTTCGCGAAGGCGATGCGCAGCCGCGAGCTCGATACCGATGCGAAGCTCGGCGGCACGCTCGACGAGCTCATGACTCGCCTGGAGCGCGGCACGTCCGACCGCTTCGACGTGCTCTTCGAGGCGTTCCGCCAGGGCGCGTCGGTGGAGGACGTCCACGCGCGCTCGAGCATCGACCGGTGGTACCTGCACGAGCTGCGGGAGCTGGCCCTGGACCCCGAGGCGCCGTTCGCCGGCAGCCGGCAGTACAAGTCGGTCGACACCTGCGCCGCCGAGTTCGCGGCGCGGACGCCGTACTTCTACTCGGGCTGGGAGCGCGGCGAGGCGCGCCACGAGGTCGAGCGCGGGGACCGCCCGTCGGTCGTCATCCTCGGCGGCGGGCCGAACCGCATCGGCCAGGGCATCGAGTTCGACTACTGCTGCGTGCACGCGGCCATGACCGTGCGCGCGGCGGACCGCGACGCGGTGATGATCAACTGCAACCCGGAGACGGTCTCCACCGACTACGACACGTCGGACCGGCTGTACTTCGAACCGCTGACGCTCGAGGACGTGCTCGGCGTCATCGAGGTCGAGAACCCCGAGGGTGTGATCGTGCAATTCGGCGGGCAGACGCCGCTGCGCCTGGCCAAGGGCCTGGAGGACGCCGGGGTCACGATCCTCGGCACGAGCGTGGACGCGATCGACCTGGCCGAGGACCGCGGCCGCTTCGGTGATCTGCTTGACCGGCTCGGGCTGAAGGCCCCGCCGTACGCGACGGCCGGCAACACGCCCGAGGCGCTCGCGGCATCCGACAAGGTCGGCTTCCCGCTGCTGGTCCGCCCGAGCTACGTGCTCGGCGGCCGGGCGATGGAGATCGTCTACGACCGCGAGCGGCTCGAGGACTACCTGCGGCGCACGGCCAAGCCAGACACCGACGAGCGCGAGATTTTCCTGGACCGCTTCCTGGAGAACGCGATCGAGGTCGACGTCGACGCGCTGTGCGACGGCACCGACGTCTGGGTCGGCGGGATCATGCAGCACGTCGAGGAGGCCGGCATCCACTCCGGCGACAGCGCGTGCGTGCTGCCGCCGCACTCGCTCGGCCCGGAGATGCTCGAGGAGATCCGCTCGCAGACGACGGCGATCGCGCAGGCGCTCGGGGTCATCGGCCTCATCAACATCCAGTTCGCCGTCCACGACAACACGCTCTACGTCATCGAGGCGAACCCGCGCGCGTCGCGGACCGTGCCGTTCGTGAGCAAGGCGATCGGCGTCCCGCTCGCCAAGATGGCGTCACGTCTGATGCTCGGCGAGAGGCTGGCCGACCTGCAGCTGCCCGCCGATCCGATGGGCGGCGACCACGTGTCGGTCAAGGAGGCCGTCCTGCCGTTCGACCGCTTCCACGGCAGCGACGCGATCCTCGGCCCGGAGATGCGCTCGACCGGTGAGGTCATGGGCGTCGCGCGGGACTTCCCCACGGCGTTCGCCAAGGCGCAGGCCGCGGCCGGCGCGAAGCTGCCGCAGGAGGGCACCGTCTTCCTCACCGTCACCGACACCGATAAGTCGGGCGCCTTCGCCATCGCGCAGCAGCTGCACGACCTCGGCTTCCGGATCGTCGCCACGGCCGGGACGGCCCAGGCGATCCGCAACATGGGCGTCCCGGTCCACGAGGTGCTCAAGAAGGTGGGGGGAGGGCTCCCCCAACGTCGTCGACTGGATCGAGAACGGCGAGGTCACGCTCGTGATCAACACGCCCACCGGCTCGGGCGCGCGCAGCGACGGATGGGAGATCCGCCGCGCGGCCGTCGCGCACGGTGTGCCGTGCATCACGACCCTGTCCGGCGGGGTCGCCGCAGCGCGCGCGATCGCGGCGGCACGCACGGGCGAGGCCGAGGTGCTGTCCCTGCAGGAGCTGCACCCGCAGCGCCTGGGTGTGGCGTGATCTGGCGCGCGGTCTTCGCCCTCGTCCTGACGCGCATCGACGCCGAGCGCGCGCACCGGCTCGGCAACCGGTCGCTCGAACTGCTGGCGCGCGTGCCGCCGCTGCTCACGCTCGTGCGGAGGATCGCCGGCCGGCCGGACCCCCGGCTGCGGGTCACCGTCCTGGGTCTGGACCTGCCCAGCCCACTCGGCGTCGCCGCCGGCCTCGACAAGGAGGCGACGGCGTTCACCGGCCTCGGTGCGCTCGGGTTCGGGTTCGTCGAGATCGGGACCGTCACGGCCGAGCCCCAGGCCGGCAATGAGCCCCCGCGCGTGTTCCGCATCCCGGCCGAGCACGCGATCGTCAACCGGATGGGGTTCCCGAACCCCGGGTCGGCCGCGGTCGTCGACAAGCTCCGCACGCGTGACCACAGCGTCGTCGTCGGCGCGAACATCGGCAAGACGAAGGTCGCCGAGGACGCCGAGGCCGACTACGTCGCGTCGGCCCGCGCGCTGGCGCCGCTGAGCGACTACCTCGTCGTGAACGTCAGCTCACCGAACACGCCGGGGCTGCGCGACATGCAGGCCGTCGCTCCGCTGCGTGGGCTGCTGACCGCCATCCGGGAGGCGCTCGACGCGGACGGGGTCACGCTCCCCCTGCTCGTGAAGATCGCCCCGGATCTCGCCGACGAGGACGTCCTGGCGGTGGCGGACCTCGCGCTCGAACTCGACCTGGATGGGATCGTCGCGACGAACACCACGATCGAGCCCGGGGCACTCGCGCGGCTCGCGGGCGGCGACCCCGCGATCACCGGCGGCGCGTCCGGCCCGCCGGTTCGCGCGCGGTCGCTCGCGGTGCTGCGGCTCCTGCGCGAGCGGGTCGGCGATCGGCTGGTGCTCGTGTCCGTGGGTGGAGTGCAGGACGCCGACGACGTGTGGGACCGGCTGCAGGCCGGCGCCTCGCTCGTGCAGGCGTACACGGGCTTCGTCTACGGCGGGCCTGGGTGGCCGCGCCGGCTGCACCGCGACCTTGCCGCCCGGCTGGATCGGGAGGGCGTGGCCCGGATCGGCGACCTCACCGCGAGGGCGCCCGCCTACTTGTCGCAGTAGATGGACTCGAAGTCGTCCCGCGGGTTGCGCAGCGCGATCTCGTACTTGCCGTCCGTGGTCTTGTGCCAATCGCCGCGGAACCCCTTGAACGGGCCCTTGGTGAAGGAGATCTTGTAGGCGCGGACGCCGCCCTCGCGCACCCGGGTGCCCTTCGCGCTGAAGGTGCCGGTCTTGCCGAAGCGCTTGTACGTCGTGGCGCCCGTGATCGTCACGTCGCCGAAGAGGGTTCCGCCGATCGTGCACTCGTACAGGCCCTTCGGGGGCGCCTTGGCGTGCGCCGGCGCGCTCGTACCGAGCCCGGCGACCAAGAGGAGGGGGATGACCATGCCCTTGCGCATAGACATGACCGTACCGCGGCGCGGGCCGCCCGCGGGGTCGATCATCCGTCCGCCCCGGCCCAGGCACCGTCTCACGGTGTCTCATGGCTCCGCGAAGGCACCTGGTCAAAACGCCTGGAAATCCTGAATCAGGGGTCGACCTGCCTCCATCAGTCTCAACCTCTGGTCGAGCTTGAGGCAAATTCGCTGCCGAGACCTTGTCGACGACGTGTCAGGTGGTAGATTCGCGCCCTCCATGGCGCCGGCCACCAACACCCCCCTCAAGCATGCGGTGACCCCGGAGCGCTCCCTCACTCAGCGGATGGATGCCTTGCAGAAGGCGAACGAGATCCGCACGCGTCGCGCGCAGCTCAAGCGTGACCTGAAGGGCGGCCGGGTGTCCATTCACGCACTACTCCTCGACCCCCCGGAGTACGTCGAGACCGCCAAGGTCTTCGACATGCTCCTGGCCGTGCCGAAGTACGGCCGGGTCAAGGTGAACAAGATCCTCGCCCAGTGCCGGATCTCGCCGAGCAAGACGATCGGCGGGCTCTCCGAGCGCCAGCGCAGCGAGCTCGTCTCCCTCCTTCGCCGATAGCCGCGGGCCCGTGGGCCGCGTCGTCGTGATCACCGGTCCCTCTGGGGTCGGCAAGGGCACGCTCATCCGCCAGCTCCGGGATCGCATCCCGGAGATCGAGCTGTCGGTGTCGGCCACCACGCGCAAGCCGCGGCCCGGCGAGACGCAGGGTGTCGACTATTGGTTCCTGTCCCCGGAGGAGTTCGAGAAGCGGATCGCCGACGGCGGGTTCGTCGAGCACGCCGAGTACGCCGGCAACCGTTACGGCACGCTGCGCAGCGACCTCGAGACGCGCACCGCGGGCGGTCGGCCGGTGCTGCTCGAGATCGAGGTCCAGGGCGCCCGCCAGGTCCGCCAGGCGATGCCCGAGGCGCTCACGGTCTTCATCGCGCCGCCGTCGGAGGAGGCGCTGCACACGCGCCTCGTCGGGCGCGGCACGGACTCGCCCGAGCAGATCGACCGGCGCCTGCAGACGGCCCGCGAGGAGCTCGCCGCCCAGGGCGAGTTCGAGCGGGTGGTGACCAACGACCGGCTCGAAGACGCGATCGAGCAGCTGGTCGAGATCGTGCGCTCCGCCACCACCGCGTAAGGCGAGCCATCGCGAGCGGTACCATGATGGACATGATCTCTCCCCGCATCGACAAGCTGCTGACGAACGTCGACTCGAACTACGCGTCCGTCGTCGTCGCCGCCAAGCGCGCGCGGCAGATCAACAGCTACTACCACAACCTCGGTGAGGGCACGTTCGACGAGTTCCCGCCGCCGATGGTGGACACCATCTCGAAGAACTACCTGACGATCGCCCTCGAAGAGGTCGCGGCGGGCAAGATCAAGTACGAGTACCGGTAGGTCACAGGAGTCGACGCAAGGAGGCTCGGGTCGATGGCGCGGATCCTCCTCGGGGTCTGCGGCGGGATCGCCGCCTATAAGGCGCTGGAGTTCGTCCGCCTCGCGACGGCCGCGGGCCACGCCGTCCGCGTGGTCCAGACCGAAGCCAGCCAGCGGTTCGTCGGCGCCGCGTCGTTCGCCGGCCTGACCGGCGCGCCGGTCCTCGTCGGCCAGTTCGAGCGCGACCCCGCCCGGGGCGCGTTCCCCGACCAGGCGCCGCCCGAGCACGAGCCGCTCAGCCATCTCGAACTCGTGGCCAACGCCGACGTCTACCTCGTGGCGCCTGCGTCCGCGAACACCCTGGCGAAGCTCGCCGGGGGCCATGCCGACAACCTGCTCACCAGCGCGGTCCTCGCCGCGACGTGCCCGCTCGTCGTCGCGCCCGCGATGAACAACCACATGTGGGAACACCCGGCGACCCAGGCCAACGTCGCGCTGCTGCGTGAGCGCGGCGCCACGGTGCTCGAGCCGGGCGTCGGGCGACTCGGCTCGAAGGGGGAGTGGGGCGCCGGGCGCCTGCCCGAGCCGGCCGAGTTGCTCGCCGCCGTTGAGGAGACGATCGCCGGCGACCTGCCCGCCGAGCCGCACCTCGTCGGGCTCCGCGTGCTCGTCACCGCCGGCGGCACGCGAGAGCCGCTCGACTCCGTCCGGTACCTCGGCAACCGCTCGTCGGGCCGGATGGGGTTCGCCCTGGCCGAGCAGGCCGCTGCGCTGGGCGCCGACGTCACGGTGATCGCCGCGAACGTCTCGCTCCCGCGCGACGCGCGCGTGACGTACGTCGACGTCGAGACCGCAGCCGAGCTCCAGGCCGCATGCACGTCGGCGTTCGCCGACACGGACCTCCTGCTCATGGCGGCCGCGGTCGTCGACTTCCGTCCCGCGCGCGCACACGAGGGCAAGATGAAGAAGGGCGCCGACGAGACGCTGGAGCTGGCGCTCGAGCGCACGCCTGACGTGCTCGCCGGACTGGCCGCCCAGCGCCGCGACGGCCAGACGCTCGTCGGCTTCGCCGCCGAGCACGGCGACGGCGCGTTGGCCTACGGGCGCGACAAGCTCGTACGCAAGGGTGTGGACGCCATCGTCGTCAACGACATCGGGCGCTCGGACATCGGCTTCGACGTCGACGCCAACGAGGTGACCATCGTCAGCGCCGCCGGCGAACGGCATGTGCCGCGAGCGCCGAAGGCCGAGGTGGCCCGCGCGATCCTCGCCGAGGCCATCGCCCTGCGATCTGCGGCACCGAGCGTGCCGGAGGGCGCGTAGGTGGAGCCCACGGACGCCGCCCAGCGCGTCGCCGGCGCGGAGCTCGCCTCCGCTGTCGCGCTCGGGCGGGCCGTTGCCGAGAACCTGCGCCGGGCCGTCGAGGTCCGCGATGACGTCATCGACGATCTCGTCGTCGCGCTGTTCGCCGACGGCCACGTGCTCATCGAGGATCTCCCAGGGGTCGGCAAGACGACGCTCGCCCGTGCGCTGGCGCAGTCGCTCGACCTCGAGTTCGCCCGGGTGCAGTGCACGGCCGACCTGCTGCCCGCCGACGTCGTCGGCACGAACGTCTACAACCAGCGTGAGGCCCGGTTCGAGTTCCGCCCCGGCCCGGTGTTCGCCAACGTCGTGCTCGTCGACGAGATCAATCGCGCGTCACCGAAGACCCAGTCGGGCCTCCTGGAGTGCATGCAGGAGCGACGGGTCACGGTCGACGTCCACACGCACGAACTCGCCCGGCCGTTCACGGTGATCGCGACGCAGAACCCGGTCGAGTACGAGGGGACCTACCCGCTGCCCGAAGCGCAGGTCGACCGCTTCATGGTCCGGCTGTCCCTGGGCTACCCGAGCGCCGAGGGCGAGGCCGCGATGCTGCACCGGCACGAGATGGGCGACCGCGTCGACGACCTGCAGCCGGTCGCTGACGCGGCCGCGCTGCTTGCCGCGCAGGAGGCCGCGAGCCGCGTCCGCGCCAGCGCGGCCCTGCGCGACTACATCGTGGCGCTCCTGCGCCGGACGCGTGAGGACCGGCGCGTCGAACTCGGGGCGTCCCCGCGAGCGGGGCTCATGCTCCTGCGCGCTGCGAAGGCTCGCGGCCTGCTCGCCGGGCGTGATCACGCGGTGCCCGACGACGTGCAGGCGCTCGCGCCCGCCGTCCTCGCTCACCGCCTGGTGCTGGCTCCCGAGGCGATCGAGCAGGACGCGGCGGCGGTCATCGTCGACGCGATCGCCGCCACCCCGGCACGCTGATGCCCGCGAGCCGCCCGACCGGTCTGCGCGGCGCACTGTCGGCCGCCGGCCTGGGGGCGCGCTCGCCCTCGCGGCCTGGGGCTTCGACGCCGAGCCGCTGTGGGTCGCAGCGGGCGCGCTCATCGCGCTGCCGCTGCTCGCCGTCGTCTGGGTCGTGCTCGCCGCGCGTCGGGCGACGGTCACTCGCACGCTCGGCGCGCGCCGCGTGCAGGAGGGGGAGGAGGTGCCGGTCCGCATCGAGGTGCGCGCTGCCGGCCTGCCGTTCCCCGGCGGGGAGGTCCGCGACGCGCTGGTCCGGCGGCCCGTGGAGCTTCGCGCCGGCGGCCGTGGCGTCCGCATCGATGCGCGGGCGCGCTTCGACCGCCGCGGGGTCCATCGCCTGACGCCCTCGCGGGTGACCGTCACGGACCCGCTCGGACTGTGCGGGCGTGTGGTGCCGGGCGTGCGTGACGGCGCCGAGCTCCTCGTGCTGCCACGGATCGAGCCGGTGCTGTCGAGCACCGCCGGCGACGAGACAGGTCGCCGGTCGCGCGGTCGCGTCACCGGACTGGCCGCCACCGAACTCGACGGTGTCGGCGCGTTGCGGGATGGCACCCCGGCGTCGCGCGTGTACTGGCACGCCGTTGCCCGCGGCGGCGACCCGCTGGAGCGGCGATTCCGGCCCGACGGCGACGGCCGTCCCCTCATCGCGCTCGACCCACGGTCGCCGGCGAGCATCGAGGACCTCGACGCCGCGGTCCGCGCTGCCGCCTCGCTGGCGGTCCATCTCGCCGGTGAGGGTGGCTGCTGGCTGCTGCTGCCTGACAGCCGCCGGCCGGTCGCGATCGAGCCGTCGCTGGGAAGCTGGCCGGCACTCCACGCGCGGCTGGCCATGGTGACGGACCGTGCTGCTCCGGCGCTCGCGGAGCTCGCCGGCCGCCGCGGCGCGATCGTGCTGGTCAGCGCACGGCGTCGCGACCGGCCACCCGCCGCCCTGCGGCATGGCGGCGCGTCGCCGGTGCTGGTGGTCCCGGGTGCGCTGCCCGGCCGCCGCGCGTCGTTCACCGTCGCGGGGTGCACGGGCTACGCCTCTGGGCGCCCGGCCCGACGCGCGTCCGCGGGGGCGGTCGCGCGGTGAGCGCCACTGCCCCGCCACCCGTCCGCCGCCGCGCGCCGTCAGGCGGTCCGCTGCTGCCGCGCGCCCTTGCGCGGCTGCTGGCGTTCACGCTGCTCGGCGCGGTCGGTGCCATCGCCTGGGGCGGCATGGTGCTCCCGGCGCGCGGATGGGCGCTGCTGGCCTTCGCCCTGGTGGCTGCGGCCGCCGGCGCGGCGCTGGCGCACACCGGTCGACTGCGGACCTCCGTGCGCGCGCTGGTCGCCGCGAGCATCGCGCTCGGTCTGCTCATCCTCGGCGCGCTCGCCGCCGGGATTCCGGCACGGCTGCTTGTGCCCGGCGGCTGGGGTGAACTGGCCGCCGGGATCGCACAGGGCGCCGAGGCGTCCCCGGGCATCACGGTTCCGTACGGGGGCGCAGACGAATGGGTGCGCATCGTCCTCATGCTCGGCGCGCCCGTGCTGCTCGGACTCGCCGCGTTCCTCGCGTTCTGGCCGCGCACGCGCGACCGGCTCGGGCTGCCCGTCGCCGCGGCGGTCGCACTCGCCGCGGTCTCAGCCGTTCCCGCAGTACAGGTCCCGGGTGACACCCCGCTCGTGCAGGGCGCGGTGCTGGCGGTCCTGCTCGTCGCGTTCCTCGGCCTCGAGCGTGTGCCGCGGCGAGCCGCCCCGCTCGCCGCCGGGCTCGTCGCGGCGGCCACCGTCGCCGGGGTCATCGCCGCGCCCGTGTTCGACGCGGACGAGCCGCTCATCGACTACGAGGAGATCGCCCAGTCGCTGACCCCCGAGGTCGGCCAGCGCTTCGCGTGGGACCACGAGTACGGCCCCATGGACTGGCCGCGTGACGGCAGCGAGGTGCTGCGGGTCAAGGCGCCGCGCGGGACGTACTGGAAGGCCACCGCGCTCACCATCTTCGACGGGATCCGGTGGGAGCGAGAGGCCGGGGCCGAGCGGCGCGGGCTGCAGACCGAGATCAACCGCGACCGTCCCGACTGGATCACGAAGCTGCGCTTCACCGTCCGCGGGATGACGACCGAGGAGTTCCTCGGCGCGGGGACCGTGCTCGGGATCTCGAAGAGCCCGCGCCAGCCGGTCGTCTCCGGACCAGGCGAGTTCCGGGTCGAGGACCGGCCGCTGCGCAGCGGGCACACGTACGAGGCCGAGGCCTACGTGCCGCGGCCGAGCACCCGGGCGCTCGCCGCCGCCGGCACGTTGTACCCGGCCTTCGTCGCCGACGAGCTCGCGGTTCAGCTCCCGCCCGAGGAGCGCGGCCGCCCGCGCCCGGAAGTCCGCTTCGCTCCGTTCGGGTCCGCCCAACCGGCGCTGGCCACCGTCGACGGACAGGTTGTCGCGGGAGCGCGGGTGGACGCCGCGATCCGTCGGTCGGCGTACGCCCGCACGTACGCGCTCGCGCAGCGTCTGCGCGCGGGGGCCGACACGCCGTACGAGTACGTGCGGGCCGTCGAGCGGCACCTGGCGCGCGGGTTCACCTATGACGAGTCGCCGCCGGCCCGGGCGGTGCCGCTCGACGCGTTCCTGTTCGTCGATCGCACGGGGTACTGCCAGCAGTTCAGCGGGGCGATGGCGCTGCTGCTGCGCATGGGCGGGGTGCCCGCCCGCGTGGCCACCGGCTTCTCGCCCGGGGCGTACGACCGCGACCGGCGGGAGTACGTGGTCCGCGACACCGACGCCCACTCCTGGGTCGAGGTGTACAGCCCGGGATCTGGCTGGGTCGCGTTCGATCCGACGCCCGGGGAATCACCTGCGCGGTCACGCGACCTCGCCGCGCCGCCCGCGCTCCCGCGGGACACACCGGCGGACCCCGGGCCGGCGCAGGAGCGCGACCGCGAGCCCGAGCCGGTCGGGCCCACGCCGGAGCCGGCCGCGGAGGACGCGCGTGCGATCCCACGCTCGGTGTTCGTCGGCGGGGCGGTCCTGCTGCTCGGCGCGATCGCCGCGGGCGCGGGCGTGGCGCACCGGCGGCGCCGGCGAGCCCGGGCACCCGTGGCGACCGCGCTCGACGATCTCGAACGCGCCATGCGGCGCGTCGGCCGACCGCTGCCGCCGAAGACCACGCTCGGGGCGCTTGCGCAGCGCTTCGCCGGGACAGCGGGCGAGCCGTACGTCCGCGCCCTGGAGCGCGCGCGGTACGGACCGCCGGGGGCGTCCGCGACGGGGCCCGACGCGCGCGAGCGCGCTGGGCTGCGCCGGGCGCTCGGCGCCCGCGGCGGCCCGCTCGGCCGGCTGCGGGCGTGGTGGGCGCTCCCGCCGGGTTGACGCGGTCCGGGCCGTTCGGCACCCTCCGTACACTGAGGTCATGGAGCCGGACAACGTCTACGAGCTCTTCCAGGCCGGATCGCGCCTGCTCGCCGATGGCGACTTCCACGCCGCCACCGTGCCGCTTGCCCGCGCCAGGGATCTCGAGCCCGACAAGGATTCGATCCGCGAGGCGCTCGGCCGGGCGTACTTCCAGGCCCAGCGCTACGAGGCGGCGGCCGCCGAGTTCGAGGCGATCGTCGAGCACCGCCCGACCGATGACTTCGCGCTGTTCTGCCTCGGGCGCTCCCTGCAGCAGCTCGGCCGCCATCAGGAGGCGCGCCACCCGCTGGCGCTCGCGTGCCAGTTGCGCCCAGACCGGCGCGACTACGCGAAGTACCGCGACCGCGCTCGCCGCCGCGCGGCGTAGCCGGGGCTAGCTCGACGCCGGTCGATCGTCAGACGCGCGCTCGCGGACCATCACCGCGGCGGCGACCAGCGCGCCCAGCATGCGATCGACGACCCGCTCCGTGACGCATTCCTCGGGCATGTCGGCCTCGACCCACACCGTCCCGTCGGCCGCGTGCGTGTATCGGACGAGGCGAAGGCGTCGGTTGCGGTACAGCAGCTCGTGGTCGGAGACGGCACCCGCGCGCACGACCTCAGCCTGCGCGCGCACGACCCCCTGACGGACGGCCAGGCCGATGTCGAGCGGCCAGCCGCCGGCGTCCACGGTGAGCCCCCAGTGGCCCGGCGCGAGCGTGCGGAAGGCCCCGTCAGGCCACGAGATCCCTGCCAGATATCCCGCAACGACGGCGGTTGCAGGCGGTCGTTCAGATGTGACCACGGTGCTATCCTCGCAGCACAGCTTTCGTGAAGTTCGCAGGATTGAAAGTGGGCGCCCGCCCACTTTTTTTTTGTCGGAGGAGGGTCGAACATGAACATCCAAGAGGAGATCGAGGCGCGCCTGGCCGAGCAGGCACCGGACGTCGAGGTCCTGCTTGCGGAGGTTCTCGGCGGCCACACGGTCCGCCTGTTCATCGACCATCCCGACGGCGTGACGCTCGAGCACTGCGAGCGCGTCACCCACCTCCTGCCGGACGTCCGCGAGCGGTACGCGCTGGAGGTCTCCTCTCCAGGCACGCGCCGCCCGCTCACGAAGCCCCAGCACTTCCGCCGGTTCCTCGGGCGTCACGCGCGCGTGCGCACGCGCGACGCCGCGGACGGCCATCGCAGCTTCACCGGCGAGCTTGTCGGTGCCGACGACCGGGAGGTGACGATCGCCGCGGAGAACGGGGTCGTCTCCATTCCGTACGCCGACATCCAGCGTTCCAACCTGATCGAGGAGTAGCCACATGTCTCGCGAGATCCTTGAGGCGATGACCGCGCTGGGCGCGGAGAAGGGCATCGCGCCCGAGCGGCTCATGGAGGCGCTGGAGGACGCGCTGCTCTCCGCGTACAAGAAGCAGCCCGGCGCTGCGAAGTACGCGCGCGTGGACGTCGACCGCGAGACGGGCGACTTCCGCGTGACGGAGCTCATCGTGCCCGAGCGCCTGGAGGCGCACCTCATCGTCGAGACGATCGACGAGGGCACCGTCCTCGACCCCGAGACGGGCGAGTACGTCGAGCCGCAGGATCCCGAGATCGATCCGGCGAAGTTCGAGGAGTACAAGGACCAGATCGACGAGCGGGACGTGACCCCCGAAGGGTTCGGCCGCATCGCCGCGCAGACGGCCAAGCAGGTCATCCTGCAGCGCATCCGCGAGGCCGAGCGCGAGCAGATGTACGAGGAGTACCGCGACCGCGTCGGCGAGCTGATCACGGGCATCGTCCAGCAGAAGGACTCGCGCTACACGCTGATCCAGCTGCGTGAGCGCGTCGAGGCGCTGCTGCCGAAGGGTGAGCAGGTCGACGGCGAGCGCTACGAGCACAACCAGCGCATCAAGGCGGTCATCAAGGAGGTCTCACCCTCCACGAAGGGCCCGTCGATCATCGTCAGCCGGCGCGACCCTGACCTGATCAAGGCGCTCTTCGAGCTCGAGGTTCCCGAGATCGCCGATGGGCTCGTCGAGATCGCCAACGTGGCCCGCGAGCCCGGCTACCGGTCGAAGATCGCCGTCGTCTCGCACGCCGACGGCGTGGACCCGGTCGGCGCCTGCGTCGGCCCACGCGGCTCGCGCGTCCGCATGGTCGTCTCCGAGCTGCGCGGCGAGAAGATCGACATCATCCCCTACAACGACGAGCCCGCCCGGTTCGTCGCGAAGGCCCTGAGCCCGGCGCGTGTGCGCGAGGTGCTCGTCGATGACGACGGCCGCCAGGCCACCGTCATCGTGCCGGACGACCAGCTGTCGCTGGCGATCGGCCGCGAGGGCCAGAACGCGCGGCTGGCCGCGCGCCTGACCGGCTGGCGCATCGACATCCGGTCGGAAACGGAGTTCGCCGACCAGTCCGAGAACCAGGAGTACGAGGAGGAGGAGACCGGCGGCCGCTGCGGCGCCATCCTCACGAACGGTCGGCGCTGCCCGAACGCGGCGCTGCCCGGCTCCCACTTCTGCGGCCTGGACAGCCATCAGGCGCTCTCGCGCTTCGCGACGGCGTCGGTGACGATCATCACCGGCCTGTCCGACGAGGAGATCGCCGAACTGGCCGATCAGGCGAAGAGCGACAAGGACGTGCAGGAGATCGTCATGCGCGCCGAGGCAGCGAACGCTGAGGCCGCTGAGGAGGCCGAGGAGGAGCTCATCGAGGACGACGATGAGCCGCTGGAGGAGCCGGCGACGGAGGCCGAGCTCGAGGGCGAGGGCGCGGATGCCCCGGAGGCCGCGGCGCCGGAGGAGGCTGCCGAGGTGTCCGAGGAGCCCGCGTCATAGGGGTTCCTGAACGCCGCTGTATCGGCTGTGGCGAGCGCGCGCCCAAACGGGCGCTGCGCCGCCTGGCTATCGTCGATGACCAGGTTGTCGTCGATGAGGACCAGCGCCTGCCGGGGCGCGGGGCGTATGTTCACGACGACGCCTGTATGACGGTGGCGACCGATCGCCGCGCCTTTTCGCGGGCCTTTCGCCGGCAGGTCCGCACCGACGTCACCCCGGGGCCCGGGACGGCCCCCTAGAATCGACTGGAACAGATGGCAAAGAAGCGCGTCAACGAACTTGCTCGGACCTACGACATGCCCGCCAAGGAGGTCATGTCGAAGCTGCGTGCTGCAGGCATCGAGGTGAAGGCGGCCTCGTCGGCGATCGACGAGGACGACGCGAAGCGTGCGCTCACGGGGCAGCCGGTCAAGAAGGCGCCCGACAAGGCCAAGGAGAACGGCAAGAAGGCCGACGCCAAGCCGGTGCGCCGCACCACGCTGGCCCGTCAGGAGGCCGAGAAGGCCAAGGCGCGCGAGCAGAAGCAGAACGGTGGCCAGCGTGAGAACCGCGGCCCGTCCAAGGCGGCGTCCGGCCCTGGCGCCAAGCGTCCCACCCGCTCTTCCATCACCGGCGAGCGCGCCCCCGGCGCGCCCGGTGGCCGCCGCCGCGTCGTCATCGATTCCCAGGCCTCGCGCCGCGCTCCGGGCGGTGGCCCGGGCGGCGGCGGTCCGAACCAGGGCCCGCCCCGCCGTCAGCGCCGTGGCCGTCGCCGTCGCGGCACGTACGACGAGACGGTCCAGCCGCTCGACACCGCTGCGCAGAGCGCGCTCGACAGCCTCAAGGTGCAGTCGGGCTCGACGGTGAAGGACGTCGCGGAGTACTTCGGCGTTCCGGTGCCCGAGATCATCAAGAAGCTCATGATGCTCGGCGAGATGGCGACGCTCACGCAGACGCTGTCCGACGAGACGATTCTCGTGCTCGCCGAAGAGTTCGAGCGCGACGTCGACATCATCCATGCCGACGAGGAGCTCGCGGGCGAGCCGACCTTCGAGGACGCCGACGAGGATCTCGTCACGCGCCCGCCGGTCGTCACGATCATGGGCCACGTCGACCACGGCAAGACGTCGCTGCTGGACTCGATCCGCACGACCGAGGTCGCGGCGGGCGAGGCTGGCGGCATCACGCAGCACATCGGCGCCTACCAGGTGCACCACGGCGACCAGCTCGTCACGTTCCTGGACACGCCGGGCCACGAGGCGTTCACTGCCATGCGTGCCCGCGGCGCCCGCGTCACCGACATCGCGGTGATCGTGGTGGCGGCCGACGACGGCGTGAAGCCGCAGACCGAAGAGGCGATCGACCACGCGAAGGCGGCCGAGGTGCCGATCATCGTCGCGGTCAACAAGATCGACAAGGAGGGGGCCGACCCGCAGCGCGTGCGCAGCGAGATGGCCCAGCGCAACATCACGCCCTCCGAGTGGCAGCCGGACAGCGGCTACGAGTTCGTCGACGTGTCGGCGAAGGCCAAGCTCAACCTGGAGGACCTGCTCGACACGATCCTCACGGTCGCCGAGCTCGAGGACCTGAAGGCCAACCCGAACGCCGAGGCGTCCGGTGTCGTCGTGGAGTCCAAGCTCGATCCGGGCCGCGGCCCGGTCGTCACCCTGCTCGTTCAGCGCGGCACGCTGAAGGTCGGCGACGCCGTCGTCGGCGGCTCGCACTGGGGCCGCGTCCGCGCGATGCACGACTACACGGGCGAGCGCGTCACGGAGGCCGTGCCCGGCGATCCGGTCGAGGTGCTGGGCTTCGACAGCGTTCCGGAGGCCGGCGAGTTCGTCTCCGTCGTGGAGAACGACCGCACCGCGCGCCAGCAGGCCGAGGAGCGCGCGCTGCGCCTGCGCCAGGAGCAGCAGGCCCGCCGGTCCGGCCGCAAGCGCTCGCTCGAGGACGTCTTCAAGGAGATCAAGGCCGGCGAGCTCAAGGAGCTCAACCTGCTGCTCAAGGCCGACGTCGCGGGTTCCGCGGAGGCCGTCGAGGACGAGATCGCCAAGCTGCCGCAGGACGAGATCGCGGTCAACGTGCTGCATTCCGGTGTCGGCGGCATCAACGAGTCCGACGTCATGCTCGCCGCGGCGTCCGAGGCCATCATCATCGGCTTCAACGTGCGCCCGGTCGGCGACGCCCGCAACGTCGCCGAGCGCGAGGGCGTCGAGATCCGCTCGTACTCGGTGATCTACAAGGCGCTCGACGATCTGCGCGCGGCCATGCAGGGCATGCTCGAGCCCGAAGAGGTCGAGGATGCCGTGGGCCTCGTCGAGATCCGCCAGACCTTCAAGGCGTCGAAGATCGGCACCATTGCCGGCTCCTACGTCACCGAGGGCAAGATCACGCGTGGCGCCAAGGCGCGCCTCGTCCGGGACGGCACCGTCGTCTGGGACGGCAAGATCGACTCGCTGCGCCGGCACTCCGACGACGTGCGCGAGGTCGCACAGGGCTTCGAGTGCGGCATCGTGCTGGAGAACTTCCAGGACGTGAAGGAAGGCGACATGCTCGAGGTGTACGAGACCCGCCAGGTCGAGCGCGAGCTCGCGTAGGCGCCGGACGGTCCGCGATGGGCGCGTATGTCGCGCTGCTGACGATCGACCTGCATTTCCCGGATGTCGGGTCGTTGAAGGGCAAGCGCAAGGAGCTGCAGTCGGTCAAGGCCCGGCTGCGGCAGAAGCTCGGCGCGTCCGTCGCGGAGGTCGATCACCAGGACACGTGGCAGCGGTCGACCCTGGCCGCTGCGCTCGTCGCCGGCACGCCGTCTCTCGCCGGGCACGAGGCCGACGCGGTCGAGCGCTACCTGTTCGACCGATATCCGGAAACGGTGTCCATCGAGAGAACCGTCGTGTCGTTTGACGAGGTGTCGGGTTAGGATGGCGAGCGATCGGATGCGCCGCGTCAACGAGGCGATCAGGGAGGTCCTCAGCGACGCGACGTCCCATGGACTGAAGGATCCCCGCGTGGGTTTCGTGACTGTGACCGAAGTCGATACCAGCCCGGACCTGCGCCACGCGACGGTGTTCGTCAGCGTGCTCGGGACCCCGGACGAGCAGGCGGCCTCGATCGAGGGCCTGCGGTCGGCGCACGGGTACCTGCAGAAGCGGGTCGGGTCCGAACTGCGGCTCAAGCGCACCCCGACGCTGGACTTCGCGCATGACGACTCCGCCGCGCGGGCAGCGCGGCTGAACACGCTGCTGGACAAGGAGGGCGACGCGTGACCGGCACAGCCAACGGCGCGGTGGACGAAGCGCGGGCACGGGTGCTCGCCGAGCTCCGCCAGGGCGAGCGGTTCCTGCTCGTCACCCACGAGAACCCGGACGGCGACGCGCTCGGGTCGCTGGTGGCGATGCACGGCGTCCTCACGGCGCTGGGCAAGGACTCGCTGATGTTCATGGACGCCGACGAGTTCCCGCTGCCGTACGAGTATGCGTTCTTCCGGCTGGACAACCTCGTGTCGATCGTCCCGGATGACCTCGACGAGCGAACGGTCGTGTTCCTGGACTGCGGCAACATCGACCGGACGCCGTCCGACCTGCTGCGCAACGCCGACGCGCACATCGTCAACATCGACCATCACCACGACAACACGCGGTTCGGGACCGTGAACCTCGTGGTCGACGCTGCGTCGTGCACCGCCGAGATCGTGTGGGACCTCATGCAGGACCTCCGTGTCGATCCGACGCCCGAGATCGCCGATGCGCTCTACGTCGGGCTCGTCACGGACACCGGCAAGTTCATGTACGAGAACACCGGCACGCGCGCGCACAAGATGGCGGCGGCGCTCATCGAGGCCGGGGTGGACGTCCACGAGATCTACCGGCGCCTCTACGAGGGCATGCCGGAGCCCAAGCTCCTGCTCCTCGCCCGCGCGCTCAACCACGTGCAGCGCTTCGACGAAGGGCGCCTGACGGTCACGCTCCTGACCCGCGAGGACTTCCTCGCCACGGGGGCAGAGGACTCGTTCACCGAGGGCATCATCGACCACCTGCGCTCGGTCCGCGGCACGAAGGTCGCCGCGATGGCCCGGGAGCTGCCCGCCAACGGGGACGGGCCGCGATCGAAGGTCTCGCTGCGCGCGACGGACGGGGGAGGTCGACGTCTCGGCGATCGCACGCGCGGGCGGGGGCGGCGGACACCGGCAGGCCGCGGGCTTCACCACCGGCATGACCGGTGACGAGCTCGTCGCGTTCCTGCGCGAGGCGCTGGCCGAACAGCTCGCCGCGCCGCGCTGACGCGCCCGTGGACGGCGTCCTGCTCATCGACAAGCCGGCTGGGAAGACGTCGCACGATGTCGTGGCGATGGTGCGCCGCGCCCATCGTGGCGTGAAGGTCGGGCACGCGGGCACGCTCGACCCGTTCGCCACCGGGCTGCTCCTCGTCCTGCTGGGGCGCGCGACGCGCATCCAGCGCTACCTCATGGCGCTTCCGAAGGAGTACGAGACGGTCGCCCAGCTCGGCGCGACGTCCACGACCGGCGATCCCGAGGGGGAGATCACGCACACGGGCCGCGTCCCGCCCGATCCGCCGGAGCTCCCGACCGGCGAGGTGCGCCAGCGGCCGCCGGCCTACTCGGCGATCAAGATCGGCGGCGAGCGGGCGTACAAGAAGGCCCGGCGCGGGGAGGAGGTCGACGTGCCCGAGCGGGTCGTGCACGTCAGCCGCTTCGAGCAGCGGTGGCGCGAGGGTGATCGGGCCGCGTTCGTCATCGCGTGCTCGTCGGGGACCTACGTCCGGTCGCTCATCGCCGACCTGCACGACGGCTACTGCTTGGAGCTGCGCCGCACGCGGATCGGGCCGTTCGACGTCGCCGACGCCGACCCGGAGCGGCTGATCGGCCTGCAGGAGGCGCTCGCGTTCCTCCCGCACGTGGCGCTGGAGGGCGAGCGGGCCAAGGCCGCGGGGCACGGCGTGGGGGTGGAGTGCGACGCGGACGGGGATGGGCCGTTCCTGCTCACCGACGCTGACGGCGCGATCGCGATCGCCGAGCGACAAGGCGACCTGCTCAAACCCGTCGTAGGCTTCCGCGCATGAAGGTCACCCGCCTCCCTGATGTCGAGCCCCGTCCGCGCCGTGTCGCGGTCGGCACCTTCGACGGCGTCCACCTCGGCCATCGCGAGGTCATCCGCGATGCGGACACCGTCCTGACCTTTGACCCGCATCCCACGACGGTGGTGCATCCCGCGGCCGTGCCGAAGCTCATCACGACCATCGACCGCAAGGCCGAGCTGGTCGGGTCGCTGGGCGCGCAGGAGATGGTGGTGATCCCGTTCGACGCGGACTTCGCCGGACGCTCGGCGCAGTCGTTCATCGACGACGTCCTGGTGCGATCCCTGGGGGCCACCCACGTGTCCGTGGGCGAGAACTTCCGGTTCGGCCACCGCGCGCAGGGCGACCCGGCCATGCTCGGGGCCGATGACCGCTTCGAGACCCGCGTGGTGCAGCTGCTCGAGGCCGATGGCGAGATCGTCTCCTCGAGTCACATCCGCGGGCTGCTGCTCGGCGGGGCCCTGGAGTACGCCAACTCGCTGCTCGTCGATCCGTTCGTCATGCAGGGCGTGGTCGTCCACGGCGACAAGCGCGGGCGGGAGCTGGGCTACCCGACGGCCAACGTCGTGCCGGACGACCAGTACGTGCTCCCCGGCCACGCGGTGTACGCATGCGTCGCCGAGACACCGACGGGACGGCACCTCGCCGCGGTGAACGTCGGCGTGCGCCCGATGTTCGAGACGGGCCGCGGGGAGCTGATCGAGGCGTACCTCCTGGATTTCGACGGTGACCTGTACGACACGACGCTCACCCTCACGTTCCATCACCGCCTTCGTGGCGAGCGCCGGTTCGATGGTGTCGACGCGCTCATCGAGCAGATGGGCCGCGACGTGGAGGAAACGCGCCGCCTGCTCGCAGAACAGGTCTGACGCTCTGCTACTCTCATCCGCCGCATGACCCTGACTCAGGAGCGCAAGCTCGACATCATCAAGCAGTTCGGCGAGAACGAGCAGGACACCGGGAACACCCGGGTCCAGGTGGCTCTGCTGACCGAGCGCATCAACGACCTGACCGAGCACCTTCGTTCACACAAGAAGGACCATCACTCGCGTCGCGGTCTGCTCATGCTCGTCGGCCAGCGCCGTCGGCTGCTCAACTACCTCCAGCGCGACGACCTCGAGGGGTACCGTGCGCTCGTCAAGGAACTCGGCCTCCGCAAGTAAGCGGTTGGGTCCGGTCGTCCGTAGCGTTCGCATGAGCATCATCGCGCCCGGCACGCCCGCCCCCGAGTTCTCCTTGAAGCGCGAGGACGGCGAGGAGTTCACCCGCGAGGACCTCGCGGGCACGACGACGATCCTCGTCTTCTATCCGTTCGCCTTCAGCCCGGTCTGCACCGACCAGCTGCAGATCTACGAAGAGGTCCTCGGGCAGATCACCGAGCAGGGCGCCGTTATCTACGGCGTCTCCACGGACGCGTCGTACAGCCAGACGGCGTTCCGCGAGAAGCTCGGCGTCACCATTCCGCAGCTCTCGGACTTTGAGCCGAAGGGCTCGGCGTCCAAGGCGTTCGGCGCGTTCTTCGAGCCGGGCGGCATGACGAACCGCGCCATCGTGGTCATCGGGCCCGACCAGGTCGTGAAGTGGTCGCATCTCGCCGCCAACCCGGGCGAGCTGCCCGGCGCGAACCTGCTGTTCGACGGCCTCGCGGCCGCCGCGGCCTGACCGTCAGCCCAGCGCGCGCAGCGCGGCCGTGACGACGGCCGCGGTCGCGATGGTCGCCACGACCGATCCCGTCCGCCACATCACGACGCCGGACGCCGCCACGCCGCCCGCCTCGGGCCCGACGGTCAACTCCTGCCCGTCGGTGAACGTCTGCGTGACGACGAGCGCGGCGAGCAGCGCCGGGCCGAGCAGGAGCACGATGTCGCGTGCCCATGCGGGAGGAGCTCGCGGCCACCGACGGTGACCGGGCCGAGCGCCTTGATCGCGAGGGTCGTGGCAGTGAGCGCCACGATGACGAGCACCGGCGTGCTCATGGCACGGACCGGCGCCAGAGCGCGATCAGGGCGGCGGCGCTCGCCAGCAGCACGGGGAGGCCCGCAGGGGCGACGGGCGTGAGGGCCAGCGCGATGGCCGCGCCGAGCCCAGCCGCGACGCGTCCCCGTGCGGTGCGCGTCTCGTTCATCAGGAGCGCGAGGAAGAACGCCGGGTAGATGGCGTCGAGGCCCAGCGCCGCGGGGTCGGTCAGCAGGTCACCGGCGACGACGCCTGCGACGGTCCCGCTGACCCAGCCGGTGTACAGCGCCAGGGTCGAGCCGAACAGGATGCCCCGGTCGAACGTCCCGTCTCCGCGCGACGCCATGGCCCAGGAGGCGTCCACCACGGCCTGCCCCTCGATCGCGCGCCGCAGGCGTCCGCCGCGCAGCGAGGGCGCGAGGGCGATGCCCATGGGGAGGTACCGGGCGTTCATGAGCGTCGCCGCGGCGATCGCGGCACCCGCACCGCCGCCCTGGATCAGGACCGCGACCGCGGTGAACTGCGCGGACCCGGCGAAGATGAGCGCGCTCGCGGCGACGGCGGCGATGGGTCCGAATCCGGCTTGTTCGGCGACGACGGGGAACGACATCGCGAGGACGAAGGACGCGACGCCGAATGGGATGCCGGCACGCAGGCCGGCGATCACGCGGTCGCGCATGGGGGCGGGCGGGGTCGCCATCGACCCAGGGTGACAGCGCCGCCAGCGGGACGGCGCGGAGTCAGGTGCGGACGGCGGGAGCGGCGATCCGCCGGGCGACCTCGTCACGGCGGTAGTCGAAGATCGTCGCGAGGTCCCGGCGGACGAGCGGCATCGCGATCTCACTGAGCGGGCTCAGCGGCAGCGCGTAGCGCACGGTGTCGGTCATCAGCGTCCCGCCGGCGCCGTCGTCGACGAACGTGTGGGTGTGGTGCCAGAGCGCGTACGGCCCCTTGATCTGCTGGTCGACGAACGCGTACGGCGGATCCCACCGCTGGATCGACGTCAGCCACGAGATCGGCAGGCCGTGGAGCTTCAGGCGGTACTGGATCAGGGCGCCGACCCGCATCTCGATGTCACCGGGCGTCACGATCGAGAACCGCAGGAGCGGCGGGGTGATCGCCTCGAGATTGTGGGCGTCGGCGAAGAACGGGAAGACCTCCTCCGGCGCGCCGGGGAGGAGTTGCTCGCGGTGCAGGACGTGGATGCGCATCAGCCGGGGTACGGCCTAGCCTGGTGCGCGGGATGAGCGATCTCACGAGCGCAGCGGCCCCCTCGCTGCGAGATGACGATCACGTGCGCGGCCCGAAGGACGGGCCGCTCGTCGTCGTCTACGCCGATCTGGCGTGCCCGCACTGCGCGGTCGCGCATGAACGCCTGCGCGCGGCGGGCGTGCGCGCCTGCCTGCGCCACTTCGCGCTGCGGACCCGCCACCCGCGCGCGCTTCCGCTCGCGCTGGCCTCCGAGGCGGCCGCGGCGCAGGATGCGTTCTGGCCGTTCGTTGACGCCGTCTACGCCGATCAGGGTCGCATCGACGATCCGCACCTCTGGGCGAAGGCGGGGGAGCTGGGCCTCGACGTCGACCGATTCGACGCTGCGCGCCGGTCGGACACCGCGGCGCAGCGGGTCGCGCGGGACGTCCAGGACGGCCTGCGGGCGGGCGTCGCGCAGACGCCGACGCTCATCGTCGAGGGCGTCCTGCACGGCGGCGTGCCGACTGCCGAGTGGCTCGCCCGCCTCCACTAGACTCGTCGCCGTTCGGAATCAGAGAGATGAAGCAAAGAAGAGGGCCGGCCGACCGAAGGGCCCGCCCGTAGAGAGGAACAACCGCATATGAGTCTCAACAACCCGACGACGGTTTCCGTCGAGATCGCCGGAGAGACGATCTCGTTCGAGACCGGTCGCATCGCCAAGCAGGCGGGCGGCGCCGTCGTCGTTTCACAGGGCGACACCATGGTCCTGTGCACCGCCACCCGTGGCGGCATCCGCGACGTCCCGTTTCTTCCGCTGACGGTCGACGTCGAGGAGCGCATGTACGCCGCGGGCAAGATCCCCGGCAGCTTCTTCAAGCGTGAGGGCCGTGCCGGCGAGAAGGGCACCCTGACCGCCCGCATGATCGACCGTCCGATCCGCCCGCTCTTCCCCAAGAGCTGGCGCTACGAGACGCAGCTGGTCGCCATCCCGCTGTCGATCGACCACGTGCACCCGTACGACATCCTCGCGATGAACGGCGCGTCCGCGGCGATCCAGCTCAGCGACATCCCCGTCCAGCAGGCCGTCGGCGCGGTGCGCATCGGCAAGGTTGAGGGCAACTTCGTCGTCAACCCCAAGGAAGAGGACCTCGAGGGCGCCAGCGACCTCGACCTCATCGTGGCGGGCACCTCCGAGGCCATCCTCATGGTCGAGGCCGGCGCCAACGAGGTGAGCGAGGCCGAGATCCTCGACGCGCTCGACATCGCGCACGACGTCATCAAGAAGCTCTGCGCCGCCCAGATGGAGCTGCGCGAGAAGCTCGGCAAGCCGAAGCTTGAGGTCGAGGCCCCCTCGATCGACGAGGCGCTCCTGCAGTCGATCAGCAGCGAGTACTTCGACAAGATCGACGCCGCCACGTCCGTGCAGGACAAGCTCGAGCGCCAGGATGCCACGGCCGCCGTCGAGGAGGAGATCCTCGCGAAGTTCGCGCCGGACGCTGACGACAGCGCCAAGCGCGACGAGGTCCAGGCGATCTTCAACAAGCTCGAGAAGCAGATCATCCGCGAGCGGATCGCCATCAAGAAGCTGCGGCCCGACGGTCGCGGCACGCAGGAGATCCGCGAGATCGAGATCGAGGTCGGCGTCGCTCCGCGGACGCACGGCTCCGCGCTCTTCACCCGCGGCCAGACGCAGGCCCTCTCGGCCGCCGCGCTCGGCACGCTGAAGGAAGAGATGCGGCTCGACACGCTCGGCCTGCAGACCAACAAGTACTACTGGCACCACTACAACTTCCCGCCCTTCTCGGTCGGGGAGGCGGGCCGTCTCGGCGGTCCCAAGCGCCGTGACATCGGCCACGGCGCGCTCGCCGAGCGCGCGCTGGTCCCGGTGGTGCCGTCCATCGAGGAGTTCCCGTACACGATTCGCGTCGTGTCGGACATCTTCGAGTCCAACGGGTCGTCGTCGATGGCGTCGGTCTGTGGCTCGTCGCTGTCGCTGATGGACGCGGGCGTGCCGCTGAAGCGGCCGGTCGCGGGCATCGCGATGGGCCTCATCAAGGAGGGCGACGACTACGTCGTGCTCACCGACATCGCCGGCGTCGAGGATCACCTCGGCGACATGGACTTCAAGGTCGCCGGCACGTCGGAGGGCATCACCGCCCTGCAGATGGACATCAAGATCACGGGTGTCACGTTCGACATCCTCCGCGATGCGCTGACGCAGGCCCTCGAGGCCCGCACGCACATCCTGGGTGAGATGGCCAAGGTCATCGACGCGCCGCGCACCGAGCTCAAGCCGCACGCGCCGCGCATCATCCAGCTGAAGATCGACCCGTCGCAGATCGGCATGCTGATCGGCAAGGGCGGCGAGACGATCCGCGGCCTGCAGGAGGAGTTCGAGTCGCAGATCGACGTCAACGACGAGGGCAACGTGCTCGTCTACTCGAGCAACGGCGAGCTGGGCGACGCCCTGGCCGAGCGCATCACGACGATGATGAAGGAGGTCGAGGTCGGCGACGACTTCCCGAACGCGAAGGTCGTCAAGACGACCACGTTCGGCGCCTTCGTCGAGCTCACCAAGGGCACCGACGGCCTGCTGCACATCTCCAACGTGTCGCCGGGCAACCGCGTCGGCACCGTCGAAGAGGTGCTCAACAAGGGCGACGAGATCCACGTCCGCGTGTTCGAGGTCGACCGCGAGCGCGGCCGCATCGGGCTGCGCCTGGCGACGGACCCGTCGGTCGCGGGCAAGACCCCCGAGGAGATCACCGCGGCTGCCGCGAGCGGCGGCAACGGCGGCGGCGGCGGGCGTGACCGCGATCGCGGCGGCGACCGGGGTGGCCGCGGCGGCGGCGGCGACCGCGAGAGCCGCGGCTCGGGCCGTCCGCGCCACCGCGGTGGGCGGGACCCTGAGCGCTCCTAGCGTCACCACCCTGCCCTCGGGCGTCCGGGTCGTCACCGAGTCCATGGACTCGGTGCGATCCGTGGCGCTCGGGTTCTGGGTGGGTGTCGGGTCGGCCTCCGAGCAGGTCTCGGAGGCCGGTCTGTCGCATCTGCTCGAGCACATGCTGTTCCGCGGCACCCGCCGCTACGAGTCGCTCGAGATCGACCAGATGTTCGACGCCATGGGCGCCGAGCTGAACGCCGGCACGGGCAAGGAGTCGACGTCGGTCTACTCCCGCGTCATCGACGTCCACCTCACGCGGGCGTTCGACGTGATGCAGGAGATGGTCTTCACCCCGCGGCTGCTCGAGGAGGACCTCGCCAACGAGCGCGAGATCGTCTGCGAGGAGATCGCGATGTACGAGGACGATCCGCAGGACAAGATCTTCGACCTGCTCGGCGAGGCGGTGTTCGGCGACCATCCGCTGGGCCGCGCGACGATCGGCCGCGAGGAGGTCATCGCGTCGGTGTCCGCCGACGGGCTGCGCACGTTCCACGACGCGCACTACACCCCGGGGGAGATCGTGATCTCGGCGGCAGGGTCCATCGACCATGACACGCTTGTGTTCCTGGCCGAGGGCCTGGAGATCCCGGAGCGCCCGCGTGCGAACGAGGCGTTCGGCCCGCCTGAGCCGGGGGCGCCGCGCAGCACGTTCATGGCGAAGGACACCGAGCAGTATCACCTCTGTCTCGGAGGCCGCGCGATCGCGCGCCACGACGAGCGCCGCCACGCGCTGCGCGTGCTCGACAACATCCTCGGCGGCACCTCGTCGTCGCGGCTGTTCCAGGAGGTCCGCGAGCGCCGGGGCCTGGCGTACAGCGTGTACTCGTTCTCGAGCCTGTTCTCGAACACCGGCCAGATCGGCCTGTATGTGGGCACGCGCCCGGACAACGTCGACGCCGCGCTGCGGGTCGTCGGCGATGAGCTGCGGCGGTTCGTCGAGGACCCGGCGTCCACGTCGGAGCTGGAGCGATCGAAGGAGAACGTGAAGGGCCGGATGGTCCTCGCGCTCGAGTCGACCGCCGCCCGGATGAACCGGCTGGGCGCGTCGGTGCTGGCGGGGCTCCCGCTGCTGACCATCGATGAAGCGGTCGCGAAGGTCGAGGCCGTCACGATGGAGGACGTGCAGGCGCTCGCCGCGGAGCTCTTCGACCCTGCGCAGCTGAGCGCCGCCGGCATCGGTCCCGACGAGGACGTCTTCCGGCGGGGCATCGAGCACGTCTCGCCGCGGCTGGCGGCGGAGGCCGCGTGATGATCCGCGTGGCCGTGGCCGGCGCAGCGGGCCGGATGGGACAGACCGTGTGCGAGGCCGTCGAGGGCGCGCCCGACATGGAGCTCGTCGGACGGGCGGACCCGTCGCTCGGCGTGGAGCTTGCCGACGTGCTCGGCGACGCCGACGTCGTGGTCGAGTTCACCCAGCCGCACACGGCGCTTGCCAACGTGCAGGCGTGTCTGGCTGCCGGCGTGCACGTCGTGGTCGGCACCAGCGGCTGGGACGTCGACGCCGTCCGCGGCGTCGAGTCGTCGGCCAACGTCCTGTTCTGCCCGAACTTCGCGATCGGGGCGGTGCTCATGATGCGCTTCGCGGCCGAGGCGTCGAAGCACATGGCGAAGGCCGAGATCATCGAGCTGCATCACGACAAGAAGCTCGACAAGCCGTCCGGCACCGCTGCTCGCACGGCGGAGCTCATGGAGGGCGACCCGCCGATCCACTCGGTGCGGCTTCCGGGCATCGTCGCCAACCAGGAGGTCATCCTGGGCGACGTCGGGCAGACGCTGACGATCCGCCACGACTCGATCGACCGCACGTCGTTCATGCCCGGGGTGCTCGCGGCGGTGCGAGCGGTCGGCTCCCTGACGGAGTCACCGGTGGTCGGGCTCGAGCACGTCCTGTTCGACGACTGAGTCGCCCCGCGGGCGCGGGGCCTTGACCCTCACGTAGCGTGAGGCCGCACCATGCCTCCTGTGGACGAGTACACGGTGGGAACGGTCGCCCGGATGTCGGGCGTGTCGGCGCGGACGCTGCACCACTACGACGAGATCGGTCTGCTGCCGGCGAGTGGCCGGAGCGAGAGCGGCTACCGCCTGTACACGGACGCGGACCTGGAGCGGCTGCGGCGGATCCTGTTCTACCGCGAGCTGGAGTTCGGCCTCGAGGAGATCGCACGGATCCTCGAGGACCCGGAGGCCGGGGACGACGACCACCTGCGTCGTCAGCACCGCATGCTGCGCGAACGTCAGGCTCGCACCGCCGGCTTGCTCCACGCACTGGAACAGGAGATGGAGGCACGCCAGATGGGCATCAAGCTCACGCCGGAGGAGCAGTTCGAGATCTTCGGCACGGACAAGCTCGAGGAACACCAGCAGGAGGCCGAGCAGCGGTGGGGCGACACGGACGCGTGGAAGGAGTCACAGCGCCGGACCGCCGCCTACACCAAGGATGACTGGGTGCAGATCAAGGCCGAGGCCGACACGAACATCGAGGCGTTCGCGGCGGCGATCGAGGCCGGTGAGCCCGCGGACGGTCCGGTCGCGCGGGCGCTGGCCGAGGATCACCGCCAGCACATCAGCCGCTGGTTCTACGAGTGCGGGTACGACATGCACCGCAACCTCGCCGCGTTGTACGTCAGCGACCCGCGCTTCACGAAGACGTGGGGCGGCATCGCGCAGTACGTCCACCACGCGATCCTGGCCAACGCTGCGGGTCGCTGAACGCGACCGGCTCGGTGAGCGGCAGATCCACGTTGCCCTGGCGACGTCGATCTGCCGTTCGGCGCGGTTCAGGCAGAGGCGATGCGCGACGCTGCCACCAGCGCCGTGTCGATCCCGTCGTCATCCACGTCGAGATGCGTCACCGCGCGCACCATGGTGGCGTTCAGCGGCGCCATGAGCACCCCGTGCTCCCGGAGCTCGGCGCAGAAGGCGGGAGGGTCCGCCACGTCGAAGCGCACGATGTTCGTCTCCACGAGCGTGGGATCGATCGTGATGCCGGGCAGCTGGGCGAGTCCGTCAGCCAGCGTCCTCGCGCGGGCGTGATCGTCGGCGAGGCGATCGACATGCCGCTCGAGGGCATGCAGCGCCCCCGCGGCCACGATGCCGGCCTGGCGCAGCGCACCGCCGGTCATCTGCTTCAGACGCCACGCCTCCTCGATGATCTCCCGCGAGGACGCGAGGCACGCACCCATCGGCGCGCCGAGACCCTTCGAGAAGTCGAGCCACGCCGTGTCGAACCCGGAGGCCCATCGGTCGGCGGACACGCCGGTGGCGACCACGGCGTTGAGGAGCCGCGCGCCGTCGAGGTGCGTGCGCAACCCGCGGTCGCGGGCGGCGGCGAGCACGTCGTCGATCCGTTCGAGCGGCCAGATCCGCCCGCCGGGCTCGTTGGTCGTCTGCTCGACGCTCACCAGCCGCGACCGCGGCGCGTACCGGTTCCCGGGATCATGAACCGCGGCGCGTACGTCGTCGCCGGTGAACGTCCCGTCGTCGCTGTCGAGCGGGCAGACCATGCCGGCCGAGTACGCCGCCGGCTGTCCGCCCTCGTACAGCACGGGGTGCGACGTGCGGTGCAGGATGACCTCGCTGCCCGGGCGATCGAGGTGGACGCGAAACGCGATCGCGTTGCACATCGTACCCGAGGGCAGGAACACGGCGGCCTCGTGGCCGAGCAGCTCCGCCACTCCCTCGCACAGGGCGTTGACCTGTGGATCCTCGAACCGCTGCTCGTCACCGACCTCCGCGGCCGCCATCGCGGCGCGCATCTGCGGCGTGGGCCGCGTCGCGGTGTCGGAGCGCAGATCGACCATGGTCCGCCAAAGTAGATCATTCCGTGCCAGAGCCAGTCACCATCGCCATCACCGATCACGCCGCCGAGCGGTTTCGCCAGCGCGTGCCCGCACGGACCGGCGAGCTCGACGCCAAAGCCGAGATCACCGGTCGCGTGAGCCGTGCGTGGCAGGCCGGCCGCGTCACCGACACGCCACCGGACGGGGGAGACGGACCCCGGGGTTCGCTGTACGTGGCCGACCTCGTCGATCGGGATGTCCTCTTCGTCTGCCGGCACGATCGGCCCCGTGGGGAGCTGGTGGTGATCACGCTGTGGGAACGTGCACGCCTGGCCGAGCCACGGGTCGGACGGCAGTACACGGATGCGCTGCGCGAGCGGCGGTGCCCCCGGCAGTAGGCGCTTGAGCCGCTCCCCGACCGCGCGGTACGGTCTGCGGGAGAGGAGGACGTCATGTCCTGGTCCGAAAGCGTGCTGGTCGTCGCCAACCGGACGGCCGACACCGACGAGCTCTACGAGGCCGTGCTCCGCCGCGCGGCGCGCAGCCCGATCCGCGTGACGCTGCTCGTGCCCGCGGCCTGGGAGGTGGGGGGACCCGCTCGGGTCGCAGCGGGCGAGCCGCCGCCGCCTCCGCGCTGCGACGACGCGGTTGCGCGAGTCCGGTGTCGCGGTGCAGGGCGTGCTCGGCGACGGCGACCCGGTCGCGGCAGTGGAGGCCGTCTGGGACCCCGAACGGTTCGACGAGGTCATCGTGTGCACCCTGCCGGCCACGGTGTCCCGGTGGTTGCGCATCGATCTGCCACATCGCGTCGAGCGGCTCACCGGGGCGCCGGTGACCCATGTGACCGCGGATGTCCCGCACGAGGTCGGTCACGCGTCCGCCTGACCCTTGCGCGCGTCCGCCGCGCTCGGTTGACTGAGAGGGACCCCCGACGAGGAGACGACCACCGCCATGGGCTTCATGGACAAGGCGAAGAAGATGGCCGAGCAGGCGCAGGCCAAGATGGACGAGGCGCAGAAGCAGTTCAACGACATGCAGTCGGGCGGCAGCACGCCGCCGGCTTCGGAGGGCCCGGTCGTGCAGTACGACCAGCACGGCCGCCCGATCGGCGACCCGCCCGTCGCCCCCGGGACCGGCGAGCCGCCCGCGCCCGCGGGGCCCACGGTCGGCGCCCCCGAGCCGCCGCACGCGCCCGCAGCGGCCGCACCGCCTCCGCCGCCCGCTCCGGCACCGGCTCCCGCACCTGCGCCGCCGCCCGCCCCGGCGCCCGGACCGGCCGCCGCGCCCAGCACGGACCGGCCCGACGACGCCCCGCCGACCATGACGAGCGGCGACCCGCTCGCCGGGTAATCGCTCATCGCTCCGAGGCTGCGATACTCCGAACCCGGATGACTGGCCTCGGAGCGATCCTCACCGCCATCGTCACCCCGTTCGACGAGCAGCTGCGCGTCGACGAGGAGGCGTTCACGACCCTGCACCAGCACCTGTGCGAGCACGGCTCGGACGGGATCGTCGCCATGGGCACCACGGGCGAGGCCCCCACGCTCACCGACGAGGAGCACCTGCGGGTCATCGAGATCGCGTGCGCGAACCGCCCCGAGGGCACCACGGTCATCGCGGGCACCGGGTCGAACGACACCCGCCACGCCTGCCACCTCACCGAGCGCGCGACCGAGCTGGGCGCCGACGCCGTGCTGGTGGTCACGCCGTACTACAACCGGCCCAATCGCCGCGGGATCCTGCGCCACTACGCCGAGGTCTCACGCGCCACGGACAAGCCGATCGTGCTCTACAACATCCCGGGCCGGACCGGCACGGACATGCCGAACGACCTGCTCGCAGAGCTGGCGCAGCTCGACAACGTCGCCGCGGTCAAGCAGGCGAACGCCGCGAACCTCGCGCTCGTCGACGGCCTCGAGCTGTACGCAGGTGACGACGAGAGCCTCCTGCGCACGCTCGAACTGGGCGGCACCGGCGGGATCTGCGTCGCGAGCCACATCGTGGGCGACCGCATGCAGCAGATGGTGAGCGACCCGGCGCGCCGCAGCGAGATCAACGCCGAGCTGCAGCCGTTGTTCGAGGCGCTCTCGGTCACGACCAACCCCATCCCGATCAAGGCGGCACTGGACATGCTCGGACATCGCGTCGGCGGGCTGCGCCTGCCGCTCGTGGAAGCCTCGGAGACGGAGCTCGGTGTCATCCGCCGGGGCCTGCAGTCCGTCGGCCTGCTTGAGGGCGTCACGTCTTGAGCGGCACGCTGCGCGTCCTGCCCCTCGGTGGGCTGGGCGAGATCGGAAAGAACATGACGGTCCTCGAGTACGAGGACCGGATCGTGCTGGTCGACGCGGGGCTGCGCTTCCCGACGGCCGAGATGATGGGCATCGACCTCGTGCTCCCCGACTTCGCGTACCTGCGCGACCGGGTCGACGACATCGAGGCGATCGTCATCACCCACGGCCACGAGGATCACCTGGGGGCGCTGCCGTTCGTGCTGCGTGAGCTGGGCGGCGAGTCCCCGCCGATCTACGGCCGGCCCCTCACGATGGCGATGGCGCGCAGCAAGCTCGACGAGCACCGCCTGAAGGACGTCGACCTCGTCGACACCAAGCCCGGCGAGCCGTTCGACGCCGGCCCGTTCTCGATCGAGCTCATCCACATGACGCACTCGATCCCGGACGCGTCCGCTGTCGCCGTGACGACCGAGCTCGGCACCGTGCTCATCACCGGCGACTACAAGTTCGATCAGACGCCGGTCGACGGCGGCCCCGCCGACATGGCCCGGCTCGCCGAGCTGGGCCGCGACGGGCTGCTCCTGCTCTGCGGCGACTCCACCAACGCGGACCGTCCCGGCTGGGCGCTGTCCGAGGCGGTCGTCGGGCCGAAGCTCGAGGAGGTCTTCGCCCGCTGTGAGGGCCGCATCGTCGTCACGTGCTTCGCGTCGAACATCCACCGTGTGCAGCAGGTCGTCGACGCCGCCGCCGGCCTCGGGCGCAAGGTCGCGCTCATCGGGCGGTCGATGAAGAAGAACACGAACATCGGCAAGTCGCTCGGCCACATCGATCTGCCCGAGGGCATCCTCGTCCAGCCGCGCGAGATCGACGACTGGCCGGACCACAAGCTCGTCGTGATCTCCACCGGGTCCCAGGGCGAGCCGCTCTCGGCCCTGCGGCGCATGGCGCACCGCGATCACCCGCAGGTCGAGCTGCGCCAGGGCGACACCGTCGTCTTCAGCGCCACGCCGATCCCGGGCAACGAGCGTGCGATCAACGAGACGATCGACCGCCTGCACCAGATCGGCTGCGACGTCGTCACCACGCGTGACGCGCCGATCCACGCCTCCGGCCACGGCTACGCGGAGGAGATCAAGCTCATGCTGAACCTCACGCAGCCCGAGTACGTCATGCCGTTCCACGGCGACCACAAGCGCATCCGGCTGCACGGCGAGCTCGCCGAGGCGGTCGGCGTTCCGGAGGAGAACATCTTCCGCGGCGAGAACGGCCTGCCGCTGGAGATCGACGCCAAGGGCGCGCGCTGGGGCGAGCCGGTGCAGTCGGGCATGATCTTCGTCGACGGCATGGACATCGGCGACGTCGCCGACGTCGCGCTGCGCGACCGGCGCATGCTGTCGGCCGACGGCATCTTCGTCGTCGTCGCGACGATCAGCGAGCAGGACGGCTCGTCGGTCGCCGATCCCGAGGTCATCTTCCGCGGCGTCTCCTTCAAGGAGGAGGCCGAGCAGCTCATCGACGACATCCGCGACGCGGTCGACGACTCGATCGAGAAGGCCGCGAAGGAGGAGATCCGCGAGATCGACCTCCTCCAGCAGGTCCTGCACGACGACCTCGCGCAGTTCGTCTACGAGCGGATCAAGCGCCGTCCCATGGTGCTGCCGGTCGTCGTCGAGGTCTGAGGCGCGGCGTCAGGCCATCGACGAGGCGGGCAGCGTCACGGTGAAGCGCGTGCCGTGAGCCGGTCCGTCGCCATTCATCGTCGGTGACTGCACGCTGACGCGGCCGCCGTGCGATTCCGCCACGGCGCGGACGATCGCCAGGCCGAGGCCGGAGGACTTCCCTCCACGGTCGCCGCCGCCGCGGACGAAGCGCTCGAAGACGCGGTCGCGCAGCTCCGGGGGGATGCCGGGCCCGTCGTCCTCCACCACGACGGTCACGATGCCGTCCTCGCCGCGCACGGCAGCGTGGATGTGGGTGCCCGCCGGGGTGTGCGCGACGGCGTTCTGCATGAGGTTCAGCACGAGCCGGTGCAGCTCGTCACGGGAACCGTCGACGATCGCCGGCTGGGCGTCGACTTCGAGCTCGTGGTCCTCGGACACGGGACCAAGCTCCGAGGCGGCTTCCACGACGACGCGGGCGATGTCGGTGGGCTCGTGCGGGGCCTCGCGAGCGGCGTCGGCGCGCGCGAGCAGCAGGAGGTCGGCAACGAGGCGGCGCATGCGCTGGGATGAGCGCAGCGCCGAGTCCGCGGCCTCGCGGCGCTCGCCCTCGAGCGTCTCGGAGAGCAGCTCGAGGTTCGCCAGCACGCTCGTGAGCGGCGTCCGCAGCTCGTGCGAGGCGTCGGCGACGAACTCGCGCTGGCGCTTCAGCGCGGCCACGGTCTCGTTGCGCGAGGCGTCGAGCGCGTGCAGCATGTCCTCGAGGGTGCGGGCCAGCTCGGCGACCTCGTCATCAGCCTCGGGGATCGGCATGCGCAGCGCGGGGTCGCGGGTCTGCTCGATCTCGCGCGCGGTGCTCGTGAGCCCGGCGACGGGCGCCATGGCGCGGCGTGCGGTCATCAGCCCCGCGACGAGTGCGAGCCCGGCACCCATGAGGACACCGCCGAGCAGGAACAGCTTCACGCGGTTGATGGTGTCGTCCACTTCGGCCAGTGGGCGGCCGTACTGGACGAGGACAGAGCCGCCCGTGAGCGGCGCGGGGAGGGCCACGCGCCGGGTCTCGATGAGGTAGCCGCGGTCCTCGACGGTGCGCGTCTGCGGGACGCCGACGTCGGGTGCCCCGACGCTGCTCCTGAGCTCCCTTCCGTCCTCGGTGAGGACGCGGACGAATCCGGTGGGGGGACTGCGCGTACGTGTCGAGGTTGATCCCGATACCGCGGTAGGAGAGCTCGCCCGTGAACGGGTCCTGGTTGAACTCGGGGACGGCGTTCTCGGCCAGCCGCTCCGCCGCGTCGCGCACTTGGCGGTCGAAGTCCTCTCGGATGCGCTGGGTGGTGAGCGTGCCGACCGCGATCGCAAATCCGCAGAGGATGACGAACGTCAGCAGCGCGGATCCGCCGGCGAGCCGCCAGCGGATCGGCCAGCGTCTAGGCGCGGAGAACGTAGCCCGCGCCGCGGATCGTGTGGAGGAGACGCGGCTCATCTTCGGCTTCCAGCTTGCGTCGCAGATTGGAGACGAACACCTCGATGGTGTTCGTGGTGGCGAACGGGTCGTAGCCCCAGACCTCCTCGAGGAGGCGCTGGCGCGGCACGACGATCCGCTCGTTGCGCATGAGGTACTCGAGCAGCTCGAACTCGCGCTGCGTCAGCTCGATGTCGCGCTCACCGCGCTTGACCTCGTGGGTGTCGGGGTTCAGGGACAGGTCGGAGACGACGAGCGAGGCGCTCCCGCGCGGCGGGCGGCGGCGCAGCAGCGCGCGCATGCGGGCGAGCAGCTCCTGGCGCTCGAACGGCTTGACGAGGTAGTCGTCGGCACCGGCGTCAAGGCCCTCGACGCGCTGCTCGACGCCATCGCGCGCCGTGAGCATCAGGATCGGGACATCCCCGCGCTCGCGCAGGCGCCGCGCCACGTCGATGCCGTCGACGAGCGGCAGGCCGAGGTCGAGCACGACGAGATCAGGAGAGAAGGAATCAGCGTCGGCGAGGGCGGATTCGCCGTCGAGACTCGCCCGGACCTCATAGCCCTCGAGGCGCAGCGAGCGCTGCAGAACCTGGACGATCTCCTCGTCGTCCTCGACCACCAGCACGCGGGCAGGGCGTTCGCTCATGACTAGATGCTAGATGGCGGGGTCGGCGGCTCGACTCCGGCGTTGTAGCCGACCTCGTCAGCGAGGCGGAAGAACCACCGGTGGATGTCGCCCTCGGGCGCCCTGTCGGCCGCGCAGACCTTGCCTTCGTCGGGGTACAGGACGATGTCCGGCTGGCCGTTCGTGCTGATCGCCAGGAAGCGCACGGGGCCGTCCGTGTCGTTCAGCAGTTGGTGCCCGCCGTCGGGGCCGGCGAGGAAGCTCACGATCTCTCCCTGGGCCAGCCGGCGCCATCCGCCGGCGTCACGCAGTGCGGGGGTGCCGCTCAGGACGATGAGCAGCTCTTCCTCGCCGAGGTGCAGGTGGTACGGGTACGCGGCCTCGCCCGGCGGCAGCTCCCACTGGCTGATCCCCAGCCGCCGGGTGCCCAGCTGCCGGCCGACGCGGGCGCGCAGGGCTCGGAATCCGTCATGGTCGCGCAGCTCGTCGTAGTCGGGGTGGTGCAGGTTGGCCATGCCCGGGGTCTATCCGATCGGGCAGGGATCGCGCCACCCCCGGCGAATCGGGGTTCGAAGGACATGGCAGCCCGACGTCAGCCCGCCCGTCGCCGTGCTCGCGCACGACGCTCATCGCCGACCGCGTTTCGGCTGCCTGCGCTCGAACAGCGCCAGCTCGACCTGCTCGGGCTCGGCCTCGTCGCCGTCGGTGTGCTGCTCGCCTTCCCGCTGTACCTCGCCTGGGACGGCGGGGTCGTGGGGGAGGGCGTCATCGACGGGCTCCGTGCCCTCGTGGGCGAACTGGCGTACGTCGTCCCGGTGTTCGTGGTCGCGACCGGCGCCGTGCTCGTCCTGCGCCCGGTGCTGCCGAGCGTCCGTCCGATCCGCGCCGGCGGAATCTGCCTGGCGCTCGCGCTCGCCCTGTGTTTCGCGGCCGGCACGTTCGGGCTCGGTCCGGGAGACCGGCCCGGCTGGTGGAACGCCGACGAGTACCGCCAGGCCGGCGGGCTCCTTGGCGAAGCGCTGCTGTGGGTGACGGTTCAGGGTCTCGGCTTCGCGGGCGCGCACGTCATCGCCGTCTTCCTGCTGCTGGCCGGCATCCTCCTGCTCACCGGCGCATCCGTCGCGGGCGTGGTGCGCGCGACGTCGACGTCGGTGGCGGACACCACCCGCGTCATCCGCACAGCCGTCCCGGTGCCTACGCGCTCGCCCCGCACGGCGACGCCGCCGGGCGATGACGAGCCGACCATGGTGCCGCCGGAGCCCGAGGACGAGGAGCCCATCGTGCGTGCCACGCACGTCGAGGCGCCCGCGCCCACGCTGGACGGGGCGCGCCGCTTCCCCGACCTGTTCGGTGAGACCACCGAGGACGAGCCCGACCCGCAGCACGACGAGGACGAGGCTCCCCAGCTCGAACTCCCGGTCCCTGACCCGATCGACGAGGTCATCCCCGACGACGAGGACGACGAGGAGGACGAGGACGAGGACGAGACCGGCGTCATGAAGGTCCGCGAGGAGGACCTGACCCCGCAGGGCCGTCTGCGCGCGTCGGTGACCGACTCGCCGGACTTCCAGTGGAAGGTGCCGCGCGCCCGGCTGCTGACGCGGTCGACGAAGGACCAGACGCGTCCCGACACCGCGGCGCAGCAGGAGACCGCCCGCGCGCTGATCGAGGCCCTGGCGCACTTCAAGGTCGACGCGAAGCTCGTCGGCACAGTCGCGGGCCCGCACATCACCCGCTACGAGCTGCGCCTGGCCCCCGGCATCAAGATGAGCAAGGTCAGCCAGCTCAAGGACGACCTGGCCTACGCGCTCGCCGCCGTGGACATCCGCATCCTCGCGCCGATTCCCGGCAAGACCGCGGTCGGCGTCGAGGTCCCGAACGCCAACCGGCACATGGTCCACCTGGGCGACGTCTTCCAGGACGCGCCGGAGGGCTGGTCGCCGCTCACTGTCTGGCTCGGCAAGGACGTCGGCGGCAAGGCGATCGGCGCCGACCTCGCGAAGATGCCGCACCTGCTCGTGGCCGGCACCACGGGCGCGGGCAAGTCCGGCGCGATCAACGCCATGCTCGCGAGCATCCTGCTGCGGGCCACGCCCCACGAGCTGCGGATGGTCCTCGTGGACCCCAAGCAGGTCGAGCTCAACCTGTACGAGTCGATCCCGCACCTCCTCACGCCGGTCATCACGAACCCCCGCAAGGCCGCCAACGCGCTGCAGAACCTCGTCAAGGAGATGGAGGCGCGCTACACGATCATGTCGCTGGCGCGCACCCGCAACCTGCCCGAGCTCAACCGCGTGCGCGAGGGCCGCGGCGAGCCCGCGCTCCCGTACATCCTCTGCGTCATCGACGAGCTTGCCGACCTCATGATGGTCGCGCCCGCCGACGTCGAGGACTCGATCATTCGCCTGGCGCAGAAGGCCCGCGCCGTCGGCATTCACCTCGTGCTCGCCACGCAGTCGCCGCGGGTGGACGTCATCACGGGCATGATCAAGGCGAACGTCCCCAGCCGCATCGCGTTTGCCGTGTCGTCCCAGACGGATTCCCGCGTGATCCTCGACCAGAACGGCGCCGAGTCGCTGCTCGGGCAGGGCGACATGCTGTTCGCCCCCGTCGGCTCGTCGCGGCTCCAGCGCATCCAGGGCGCGTACATCGACGAGCCGCAGATCGAGGAGATCACGTCGTTCTGGCGCCAGCAGGGCGAACCCGAGCTGCGGGAGGAGCTGCTCGACGACGTCGAGGAAGAGGTCGTCGACGCGGGGCCGGGCGGCGGCGATGACGAGATGAGCCCGGACGAGGATCCACTGCTCGAGGACGCCATCCGGCTCGTCGTCGAGATGGGCACCGCCTCGACGTCCATGCTCCAGCGCCGTCTGCGCCTCGGCTACACGCGCGCGGGCCGGCTCATCGACATGCTCGAGCGTCGCGGGGTCATCAGCGGGTACGAGGGCTCCAAGCCCCGCCAGGTGCTCGTGGGCGAAGGTGACGTGGAGCGGTTCCTCCAGTCCCTGCGGGCCCGGGAGGGCGGTGGCGGCGGCGAATCAGCCGACGTTGCAGCCGGGCACCCGGAGCCCGAGCCGGTGGCCGAGTAGCCTTCCCGCCGCATGGCGGAGATCGGTGAGACCCTGCGCGACGCGCGCATGCGCGCCAGGATCGACATCTCGGAGATCGAGGCGCAGACGAAGATCCGGGCGAAGTACCTGCGCGCGATCGAGAACGAGGAATGGGACCTGCTGCCCGGGCCCACCTACGTCAAGAGCTTCCTGCGCACCTACGCGGAGGCCTTGGGCCTCGATGCCCGGATGCTGGTCGAGGAGTACAAGCTCCGCCACGAACGGCTGTCCGACGACCAGCTGCGCCCGATCGGTCCGCCCGGGTCCGCAGCGCGCAACCAGCGCGGACGCGGGCCGTCCGGCGGGCCGCCGCGCATTCTCATCATCGGCGTGCTCATCGCGCTGGTGCTCGTCGCGCTGGGGCTGGTCGGCAGCCTCGGGGGTGACGACGACGAGCCCGCGGTCACGACGGCCGAGACGACCGAGACCCAGCCCCGCACCACCACGACGCCCCGCACGACCACGACGGCCCAGCAGCGCCCCGCAGCGCGATCCCGGCTCGTGCGGCTCCAGATCATCCCGACGGGCGAGGTGTACGTCTGCCTGGTCGCCGGCCAGCGCACGCTCGTACCAGGAGTCGTGCTCCAGCCCGGGCAGCCCACCGAGACGTTCAGGTCGCGCAAGTTCAGCCTCAACCTCGGCAACGGGAACGTCCGGCTGCGCATCAACGGCGTCGACCGCGACGTCCCGTCGTCCTCGTCGGCGATCGGCTACACGATCACGCGCAACGGCCGGCAGCCGCTGCCCGAGGGCCAACGCCCGGACTGCACATGAGCCTGCGCGCCGGCATCGTCATCACGGGGACCGAGGTCCTGACCGGGCGCGTCGTCGACCGCAACGGCCCGTGGCTGTCGGACCGGCTGACCGAGCTCGGCGTCGAGCACGCCTACACGCTGATCGTCGGCGACCGGCCTGAGGACGTCGGTGGCGCGCTGCAGTTCTTCGCCGACCGGGGCTGCGACCTCGTGCTCACCTCCGGGGGCTGGGGCCGACCGAGGACGACCTCACGGCCCAGGTCGTCGCCGACTTCCACCGGCGCCCGATGGCACTCGACGACGCGCTTGAGGAGCGGATCTGGCGGGTCCTCGAGAACGTCCGCGTCCGGTGGCCCAACATCGATGAGGACGCGCTGCGGGCGTCGAACCGCAAGCAGGCGATGGTGCCGCAGGGCGCCACCGTGCTCGAGCCCATCGGGACGGCGCCGGGCCTCATCGTTCCCCCGCCCGACGGTGAGAACGGCCCGAGCGTGGTGGTCCTGCCCGGCCCCCCGCGCGAACTGCAGCCGATGTGGACGAACGCGCTGGAGACGCCCGAGCTGCAGGCGATCCTGGGCCGGGCGACCGAGTACGAGCTGCGGATGCTGCGGCTGTTCGGCATCCCGGAATCCGAGATCGCTGAGACGCTGCGCGCCGCGCGGGCGGACGGCATCGACATCGACGCGCTGGAGATCACGACGTGCCTGCGGCGCGGTGAGGTCGAGGTCGTGACGCGCTACGAGCCGTCCCAGGCCGACGTCTACGCCGCGTTCGAGGAGACCGTGCGGGCCCGCCATGCCGGGACGCTGTTCAGTGACGACGGCTCGGTGGTCGACGAGCAGGTCGCCGACGCGCTGCGGGCCGCGGGAGAGACGATCGCCACGGCCGAGTCATGCACCGGCGGCCTCGTCGCGGCGCGGTTGACCGACCTGCCCGGCTCGTCGGCGTACGTGCGCGGCGGCATCGTCGCGTACGACAACGCGGTGAAGACGGACGTCGCCGGGGTCGATCCCGCGCTCATCGCCGCGCATGGCGCGGTGTCCGAGGAGGTGGCGGCGGCACTGGCGGCCGGCGCGATCTCCCGCCTGGGCGCCGACGTGGGCGTCGGCATCACCGGGATCGCAGGACCCGACGGCGGGACTGAGGAGAAGCCCGTCGGCCTGGTGTGGTTCGCCGTCGCGCACCGTGATGGGCGCACAGTCACCCGGGACGTGACGATCCCCGGCGGGCGCGCGGACATCCGCGACCGCGCGACCACCGTGGCGCTGCATCTGGTGCGGCGCCTGCTGCTCGGCACCGGCGGCATCCCCGGACGGTGACCGACACGGCGCGGCTGTTCGTCGCCGTGGACCTGCCCGACGGGGTCCGCGCGATGCTCGCGGCCTGGGCCCGCAGGTATGTCGGGGACCGCGACGATCTCCGGATCGTGCCCGCGGAGGCGCTGCACCTGACGCTGGCGTTCCTGGGTGACCGGCCGGTGGCATGCATCGACGAGCTCGGCACGGCGCTCTCGGAGTGCGCAGAGGGCCCGGTGCCGCTGGGTGTCGGGGCTCCGCTGTGGCTGGCGCCCCGGCGGCCGCATGTGCTGACGGTCGCAGTGCAGGACCCGGCGGGCGCCCTGGCGGCGTTGCATCGGGCCGTGGAGGCGGCGTTGACCGACACGGTCGGGTACGTCCCCGACGCCCGTGCCTTTCGGCCGCACGTCACGGTCGCCCGGGTGCGCCGCGGCGCACGGGTGCGGCCCTGGGAGCTGCCGGCTCCCGACGCCGCACGGTTCCGCGCGGTCGCGGTCGGCTTGTACCGCAGCCGGCTCGGGGCAGGTGGGGCGCAGTACGAGGTGCTGGCCAGGGTCGCCCTCCCACGACCCGGATGACTACGGATCGTGAATGCGGCAGCGGGCGGATGGACGAGTCGCGCTGACGCGCCAGGATTCCCAGAGCCGATCTCGATTGTCCCAGGAGCCCTTCCCGATGCGCGTACTCGTCACCGCCGCCAGCAAGCATGGATCCACCGAGGAGATCGGGCAGGCGATCGTCGAAGAACTCGATCGTCGTGGCATCGTGGCCGACTTCCTCGTCCCGGAGGCCGTTCGGTCCGTGGACGGATTCGACGCGGTGGTGGTCGGGTCAGCCGTCTACGCCGGTCACTGGCTGAAGCCCGCGCGTGACCTCATCGACCGGATCGGCCCTGACCTGCGCGACCGCGCGGTCTGGCTGTTCAGCTCGGGCCCGGTCGGGGAGCCCGAGCCCAAGCCCGACGGCGATCCTGCGGACGTCGACGACCTCATCGAGACCGTCGGCGCGCGCGAGCACGTGGTCTTTCCCGGGCGGATCAAGCGCGAGGAGCTCGGCTTCGCCGAGCGGGCGATCGTGCGCGCCCTGCGGGTTCCCGACGGGGATTTCCGGGACTGGGTCGCCATCGACGCGTGGGCGGGGAGCATCGCCGCCGTGCTGACCGGCGCGGTCGTGCAGTAGCTCCCGCGCCGTGCGAACGCCCGTTCGCACGCGATCTGTCCGACGGTCACCGCACACTTTCTCCACAGCTTCGACGCAGGCCGCCGCCGACGCGCGACGGGCGCGCGCGTAGCGTGCCGCCCCACCGCTCCAGAGAAAGGCTCCCACCTCATGTCCGTGATCGATCCCGCAAAGGCCGCCAAGGCCCGCAATGACGCCCTGCAGGGTGCACTGACCCAGATCGAGCGCCAGTTCGGCAAGGGCAGCGTCATGCGCATGGGAGACGAGGGCGCCCAGGTCAAGGTCAACGCGATTCCCACCGGCGCGCTGTCGCTCGACTTGGCGCTCGGCATCGGCGGCATGCCGCGCGGCCGCATCGTCGAGGTCTTCGGGCCGGAGTCCTCCGGTAAGACCACGCTCGTGTACCACGTGCTCGCCGAAGCGCAGAAGCTCGGCGGCGTGTGCGCGTTCATCGACGCGGAGCATGCGATGGACCCGCTGTACGCGCAGAAGATCGGCGTCGACATCGACGAGCTCCTCGTCTCTCAGCCCGACTACGGCGAGCAGGCGCTCGAGATCGCAGACATGCTGGTGCGCTCCGGCGCCGTCGACGTCATCGCGGTGGACTCCGTCGCGGCGCTGACGCCGCGCGCAGAGCTCGAGGGCCAGATGGGCGACCAGAGCGTCGGCCTGCAGGCGCGCATGATGAGCCAGGCGATGCGCAAGCTCGCCGGCAACCTGAACCGCACGCAGACGATGTGCCTGTTCACGAACCAGATTCGCGAGAAGGTCGGCGTGATGTTCGGCTCGCCCGAGACCCAGCCGGGCGGCCGCGCGCTGAAGTTCTACAGCTCGCAGCGCCTCGATATCCGCCGGATCGAGACCCTCAAGGACGGCACCGAAGCGGTCGGCAACCGCGTCCGCGTGAAGGTCGTGAAGAACAAGGTCGCCGCGCCGTTCCGTCAGGCCGAGTTCGACATCGAGTTCGGCCAGGGCATCTCGACGTCCGGCTGCCTGCTGGACCTCGGAATCGAGCACAACGTGATCACGAAGTCCGGGTCGTTCTTCTCCTACGGGGATGAGCGCATCGGCCAGGGGCGCGCGAACGCCAAGGCCTACCTGGACGAGCACCAGGAGATGTCGAAGGAGATCGAGGAGAAGGTCTACGCCGCGCTCGGCCTGGACCGCGACCTCGTCGCGGAGATCGAACGCGATCCGGAGGCCGAGGTCCCCGAGGTCGGCGCCGCCGCGTAGCCCGGACCGGTGCTGGAACCCGCCGACCGCGTACTGTCGCGTGAGGTGAGCGCGCAGCGCGCGCTGGACCTCGCGTACCGCTATCTCGGCCGCCGTGATCGCACGGTGGTCGAGATGCGTCGCCACCTCGAGGGCAAGCGCGTCGAACCGGACCTCATCGACGAGGCCGTCGCCGAGCTGCTCGAACGGGGCTACCTCGACGACGCCCGGTACGCACGGCGCTTCGCCGAGGACCGTCGGACCCTGGACTCGTGGGGCACCGACCGGATCGAGCAGCGCCTGATCGCGGTCGGGGTCGACCGGGCGGACATCGCGGCCGCGCTCGCGGCGCAACCGGCTGAGGACGAGCTCCAGGCGGCCATCGCCTTGTTGCAGCGCAAGCTCCGCGAGCCGCCGACCGATGACCGCGGGCGCGAGAAGGCGCTTGGGCTCCTGGTCCGCAAGGGGTACGAACTCGAGGTCGCGTACGACGCGGTGCGGGCGTTCGAGCGAACAGGGGCCTGACGAGGGCCTTCCGCGCCCGCCGCTGACCGGCAGCAGTTGTGAACGCTGAGGTTCACGCCTATCATCGGATCCGTTGGACCGAGCCCCGCGACGGGCCTTGAAATCGCAGCAAATGAACGCTTTCGCAACGCACGAGATGCTTGGCATCGCCGACACCAACCAGACCACCGCACGGCGCGAGGAGGCGCCCGGCCGCACGCCCGCGGCCACTGGAACGCGTACCTGATCGTCTGCACCGCCCGGAGCCTCGCGTTCCCGGCGTGCAACCGTCGCTAGGACCGGTCCTGTCCGAAGTCCCAACGGAGAGGAACGGCAATGGAGATCGTAGGCGCGGCGGCCATCCTCGCGGTGGCGCTCATCGTCGTCGCCGTGCTCGTCGCACGGGGGCGGCGTTCGCATGCGCCGGTCGCCGCGAACTCGGATGCCCTGCGGGACGTCGAACAGGCGGTGCGCGAGCGCGAGCAGCGCATCGGCGAGGTCGAGGAGCGCAGCCGCGAACGGGCCGCGGAGCTCGACCGGCGGGCCCGCGAGCTCGATGAGCAGACACGCGCGCTGGAGGCCGAGCGCGAACAGCTCGCTCGGCGCCGCCGCGAGCACGAGGAGGCGCTGGAGCAGATCTCCGGGCTGAGCGTCTCCCAGGCGCGCGACCGGCTGGTGCGCGAGGCAGAAGATCAGGCTCGCCACGACGCAGCGAAGCGGCTGCGGTCCATCGAGGAGGAGACCAAGCGCGCCGCCGACCAGCGCGTGCGCTCCATCCTGTCGGTCGCGATGCAGCGCCTGGCCGCAAGCCATGCCGTCGAGACCACCGTGTCCGTCGTCGAGCTGCCGAGTGACGACATGAAGGGCCGGATCATCGGTCGTGAGGGGCGCAACATCCGCGCACTCGAGAACCTCACGGGCGTCGACTTCATCATCGACGACACACCGAACGCGGTGGTGCTGTCCGCCTTCGACGGCGTCCGTCGCGAGATCGCCCGGATGACGCTCGAGCGGCTCCTCCAGGACGGCCGCATCCATCCGGCCAAGATCGAGGAGACGTACTTCCAGGCGAAGTCCGATCTCGACAAGCACATCGCCGAGGCCGGGGAGGAGGCCGCGCTGGCGGCGAACGTCCAGGGCCTGGACCCGGAGCTGGTCAAGACCCTCGGTCGGCTGAAATTCCGTACGAGCTACGGCCAGAACGTGCTCGCGCACTCCGTCGAGTGCGCGAACCTCGCGGCGCTCATGGCCGACGAGCTGGGCGCCAGCGCGCGCACCGCGCGCCGCGCCGCGCTCCTGCACGACATCGGCAAGGCCGTATCGCACGAGGTCGAGGGCCCGCACGCCCTCGTCGGCGGCGACATGGCGCGCCGCCACGGCGAGTCCGAGTCGGTCGCGCACGCGATGGAGGCCCACCACAACGAGGTCGAGCCGCAGACGGTCGAGGCCGTCATCGTGCAGACCGCCGACGCGCTGAGCGGCGCGCGGCCCGGCGCGCGCGGCGAGTCGCTCGAGCACTACGTCAAGCGCCTGCGCGAGCTCGAGCAACTCGCGCAGAAGCACGAGGGCGTCGACAAGGTCTACGCGATGCAAGCGGGCCGCGAGATCCGTGTGATCGTCGCGCCAGACGCCGTCGACGACGACCGAGCCCTCGCCCTGGCCCGCGAGATCGCCCGGGAGATCGAGCAGGACATGGAGTACCCCGGGCAGATCAAGGTCACCGTCATCCGGGAGTCACGCGCGGTCGAGTACGCGCGCTGAGACGAGTTCTCAGGGAACGCCCAGCCCGCCGGAAGGGGCGCTTAACCCGCGGGGCCGAAGGTGTGCGTCATGACCCCTCAGACGACACCCACTCCCACCCCCGAGGAGAAGCCTGTCTGGCAGCGCTATCTCCCCGCCGGGGCGGCTGCGACGGTCGCCGTCGCCGCGATCATCGGCATCCAGGCGGCGTCCTCCGATGGCAGCGCCGCCACCGGCGCCGGTCCCGGCCAGGGCGGTCCGCCCGGTATGGGGCAGTCCCAGGGCCAGCAGCAGGCCCCCGGCGCCACCGACGGCGGCACCGCGCAGCAGCAGGTTCCGCCGTGGAACCAGGACGGCGCGGCCGGCGCTCCGCCGGCGCCTCCCGGCATGGACGGACAGACCGCTCCGGGCCAGGGCCAGCAGTCCGTGCCCGACCAGAGCCAGCAGGCGGTGCCGGACCAGGGCCAGGGTCTCGCGTCGCCCAGGACCAGCGTGTCATGAGCGCGTACGACGTCCGATTCCCCGCGATGGGTACCCGCATGCGCGTCGCAGCCGAGGGCGCCCATCCCGCACTCGAGCACCGCGTGCGCAGTGCGCGGGCGGAACTCGAGCACACCGACCAGCAACTCACCCGCTTCGAGCCCGACAGCGCGTTGTCACGGCTGAACGCCGCCGAGGCGTCCGTCGTGGCGGCGGGTCCGCTGCTCCGTGACCACGTCACGGCCGCCCTGTGGGCCGCCCAGCGGTCCGCCGGGCTCGTCGATCCGACGCTCCTCGACGCGATCGAGGCGGCCGGTTACCGGAAATCGCTCGTCGGTGTCCCGGCCCCCGACGTCGACGCGGCGCTGACCGCCGCTCCGGCCCGTGGCAAGGCCGCGCCGTCGAGCGCCGGCGCGTGGCAGCGCGTCTGCGTCGACGACGCCTCCGGAACGATCACGCGACCGCCCGGGGTGCGCATCGATCTCGGCGGAACGGCGAAGGGGCACGCCGCCGACCGGGCGCTGCGTCTGCTGACCGGCGCGCGCCACGCGATCGTCGACTGCGGCGGTGACCTTGCGCTCGGCGGCTCCGCCGCCCGCCCGCACGCCGTCCTCGTCGACCATCCGCGCACGGGAGAGACCGTGGCGACCCTTCGCGTCACCCAGGGCGGCGTCGCGACGTCGGGCATGACGCGCCGCGCCTGGCTGCGCGACGGCGACGGCTGGGCGCACCATCTGCTCGATCCGTCGACCGGCGAACCGTGCTGGTCCGGGCTGCTGAGCGCCACGGCCGTCGGTGCCACGGCACTGGAGGCCGAGGTCCTCGCGAAGATGGCCTTCCTGCGCGGAGCGGAGGGCGCGCGACGGCTGCTGCGCCGACGCGGCGGTGTCATCGTGCACGAGGACGGCGATGTCGAGGTGCTGACGAACCAGCCGGCCCACACGCTGCGGGTGCGGCGTCACCCGCGCGAGCGCTGGGTCGTCGCCCGCTGAGCACGCATCGGCGGGGTAGCCTGTCCGTCGATGCGCAAGCGCTACCACGTCACCACCTTCGGGTGCCAGATGAACGAGCACGACTCCGAGCGGATGAAGGGCATGCTCGAGACGCTCGGCTACGACGAGGCGCCCGCGCGCGACGAGGCCGATCTCATCCTCTTCAACACCTGCTCGATCCGGGAATCGGCGGACTCGAAGTTCGTCGCGCACCTGGGGGAGGCCAAGCGGCTGAAGTCCGAAGACCCCAGCCGGGTCGTCGGGGTCGGGGGCTGCTGGGCGCAGTCGGTGAAGGACGAGGTCTTTGCGCGGTTCCCGTTCGTGGATGTCGCCTTCGGGCCCGGCCAGGTGCACAAGCTCGCCGAGTTCCTGACGTCCGACGCGATCACCGCGCAGGGCTACTTCGAGTTCGAGGGCTTTCCCGGGCACCTTCCGACCAAGCGCGAGCGCGAGTTCCAGGCCTGGGTGCAGATCCAGGTGGGGTGCAACTGCCGCTGCTCGTACTGCATCGTCCCCTCCACGCGGGGCCGTGAGGCCAGCCGCCCGTTCAACGAGCTGATCGCCGAGGTCCAGGGCCTCGTCGCGGACGGCGTGCGCGAGGTGACGCTCCTCGGGCAGACGGTCAACAGCTACGGCCGCGACCTGCGCGGTGACGACGGCCGGCCGCGGAGCTTCAGCGAGCTGCTCCGTGCCCTCGATGCCCTCGACGGCCTCGACCGCATCCGCTACACGAGCCCGCATCCGAAGGATCTGCGCGAGGAGGTGGCCATCTGCCACGCCGAGCTGCCGTCGGTCTGCCAGCACATCCATCTGCCGCTGCAGAGCGGATCCAGCCGGATCCTCAAGGCGATGCGCCGGACCTACACGCGCGAGCGCTACCTCGACCGGGTGGCGATGATCCGCAAGCATGTCCCGGACGTCGCGCTGACGACCGATGTCATCGTCGGGTTCCCGGGGGAGACCGAGGAGGACTTCGAGGAGACCCTCTCGCTCTGCGAGGAGGTCGGTTACGACGCGGCGTTCACGTTCATCTTCTCGCCGCGCCGCGGCACCGAGGCCGCAGAGATCACCGAGGGCCTCATCCCGCACCCGGTGAAGGTCGAGCGGCTGGAACGCCTCGTCGAGGTCATCCAGCGGGGCGCGCATGAGCGGTCGCAGCGCTTCGTCGGGCGGACGCTCGACGTTCTCGTGGAAGGGCCGTCGCGCAACGATCCGTCGCGACTGCGCGGGCGGTCGTCGCACAACAAGGTCGTGAACTTCAGCGGGCTGGCACAGCCGGGGGAGATCGTCCCCGTCGAGATCGTCTCGGCGACGAGCCAGACCCTCGCGGGTGAGATGTCGCTCGTCGCGCGTCTCGCCGGCAGCACCTGACGGGTTCGGGAAGAAATCGGGAAGGTCCGGCGTCCAGGGTGGTAGGCACACCACCCGACAGGAGGCCCGTCATGCCCATCAGCCCGATCACCCTGCGCCCCGCCATGCCCGACGATGCGTCGGCGATCTCGTACCTCGCCGAGCTCGACAGCCGTCCCGCGCTGCGTGGTCCCGTGCTGCTCGCCGAGGCGCGCGGCCGGCCCATCGCGGCGATTGCCGTCCGCGACGGCGCCGTCGTGGCCGACCCGTTCCGCCGGACCGCCGCGGCGGTGGCGCTGTTGCGCACCCAGCGGGACCTGCTCGGCCGCGAGGAACGCCCGGACGCCGCTCACCGCGTGGCGTACCCGCGCCTGCGCGCCGCGTGATGTCCTCCCAGCATGCGAACATACGTTCGTGCGCTGGGACCATCTGAGCATCGATCACGACGAGGCGGCCACGCTGCCCGGCTACCGCGAGCCGGCGCACGTGCGCCGTTTCGACGTGCCGGAGGCGATGGACACCCGGTTCTACGAGGTGCGGGCCAAGTCCGTGCTCAACCGGGTGCCGGAGCGGTCGCGGATGCCGTTCCGGTGGACGATCAACCCGTATCGGGGCTGCAGTCACGCGTGTGTGTATTGCTTCGCGCGCCCGACCCACACGTTTCTCGGGTTCAACCCCGGACGGGACTTCGAGCGCGAGATCGTGGTCAAGGTCAACGCCCCGGAGGTCGCGCGGGCAGAGCTGTCGCGACCCAGGTGGCGCCGCGAGCACGTCGCCATGGGGACGAACACCGACCCGTACCAGTGGGTCGAGTCGAAGTATCGGTTGATGCCGGGGGTCTGGGAGGCCCTCGGCGACAGCGCCACGCCCTCGTCGGTGCTGACCAAGTCGCCGCTGCTGCTGCGCGACGCCGACCTAATGGTCCGCGCGGCCGAGCGAGCGCCGGTGTACGCCGACCTGTCGATCCCGACCTGGGACGAGCGGGCGTGGCGCCAGACCGAGCCGCACACCCCGAACCCCCGAGCGCGCATGGAGGCCGTCGCCGAGCTGAACCGGCGCGGGATTCCCACGGGCGTCCTCGTGGCGCCGCTCATGCCCGGCGTCAACGACGCGCCCGCGCACCTCGCGCCGCTCCTTGCTGCGGCGGCAGAGGCAGGCGCGGTCCAGATCGGCGGCATCGGCCTGCATCTGCGCGGCGAGACGCGCGACGTCTTCATGGACTGGCTGCGCTCCTGCCGGCCCGATCTGGTCGAGCACTACGAGGAGCTGTACGGGGCGGGGGACTACCTGCCGGCGTACGAGCGTCGTCGTCTGGCCCAGCTCATCCGCAGCGAGTCACGCGACCCGGCGCCCGGCCTCGACGCCGTCGAAGGGACCGAGCGGTTCAGGGCGATGCGAGCCGCACGCGCGGCGCGGCCGCACGACACCGGAGGAGGTGTTGCCGCGGCAGAGCAGACGACGCTGTTCTGACTCAGAGGTCCCGGGCGCCGGGATGTCCGTCGCCCGGCCACGGCGCCAGGATGAGCAGGAGCCGCGCGTCGGTCACGGCGCGGATCTCGTGGCGTTCGGCCGGGTCGAAGATCGCGAGCAGGCCCGGCCCCCCGCGCTGGGGAGAGGCGCCATTGCGGACTTCGACCTCGCCGTCCACCACAACGAGGTGCGCGCGCTCGTGGACCTGATGCTCGTCCAGGGCCTCGCCGGCCGGAAGATGGAGCGCGATCGAGCGCGATTCCCCCGGCGCGAGTCCAGGACGATCGGATGACGCGGCATGACCTCGATGGTCTGCAGATCCCAGTGACGCATTGATCTCCCTCCCGGTGGGGCGGCCGTTCCCGATCCGGACCGGCCCGCCTGTGTGCCCGACATCACACTGTCATGGGCACTATGCCGTGTTCTCCTGAACAGATGCGCCGCATGCTCGACACGAAGAGCCACGCCTGGCAGGAGGCCGGGCTGGCCCGCAAGCTGAGTGACCGCCAGGCACGTCGCGCCCGGATCGAGGCGGCCGTGCTCGTTCCCGCCCTGTGCGCGGTCCTCATCGGCTATGCGCTGCGCGACCGCATCGACGCTCCCGACGCGCCGATCCGGCTCGTGACGGCCGCACTCGTGCTCGTCCTCGGTGCGCTGCTGGCCCGCTCCCTCGGTCGAGCATTCGGCCCGTTGATGTTCCGGCGGTTGGATCCGGGCGCCGCCGGCACGTTTGCCTTCATCGTCAAGCTCGTGCTCGCGCTCGCCGCGGTCTCCGCCGCGCTGCGTATCGGCGGTGTGGACCCTCGGGCCTTCATTCCGGCTGCCGCCGCCGCGGCGATCCTGCTCGGCCTCGCCGCGCAGCAGACCCTCGGCAACCTCATCGCCGGGGTCGTGATCCTGACCGCCCAGCCGTTCCGCGTCGGCGACCGGATCCGCCTGCAGGGCGGCCCGCTGGCGGGCGAGGTCGAAGGCGTCGTGTCCTCCCTCGGGCTGCTGCACACGGTCCTGGCCAGCGGGGAGGACTCGATCCTCGTGCCCAACCGGGCGGTCATGGACGTGGCGATCATCCCGTTGCGCGAACCCGCCGGCGTGAACCTGCGGGCTCGGCTGCGACGGGGCGTCACGCCGGTGGACCTGCACGACCTGCTCGTCGAGACCGTGCAGACGCCCATGCGCGGCGAACCGCGCGTGCTGCTCGAGGAGATCGACGACGACGAGCTCATCGTCCGCATCCAGGCCACGCCGCAGGACGCGTCACACGGTGCCCAGCTCGCCTCCGAAGTCCTGCGGGCCGTCGCGCCGGAAACGCAGCGCGTGCAGCGCGCGACCGCCGGCGTCTGACGCCAGGGTTCAGCCGTCGCGCCGGCCGGCCTGACCGGCCGCGAGCCGTTCGGCCACGTCGCCCGCGCCCATGCGGCGCTGAAACCGGCTGGCCAGCTCGGGCGCCATGCCCGCGACCATCACGCCCGCGCGCATGCTGAGCGGCGCGACGTCGACCTCGCGGCGGTTGCGCTCGATCGCCCGGACCGTCGCCTCGGCGACCTCCTCCGGTGACCGGGTGCCAACGCCGGGCGGCAGCTCGATGTCGGCCTCGGCGAACATCCCGGCGTCGCGAATGAAGCCCGGGAACACCGTGGAGACCCCGACGTTGGTGTCGTGCAACTCCTCGCGCAGCGCACCGGCAAACCCGCGCATGCCGAACTTCGTGGCGTTGTAGATCGAGCTGTGCGCCGACGGCACCTTGCCCGACAGCGACGAGATGAAGACGAGGTGCCCGGCGCCACGCGACAGCATGCCCGGGACCATCCGCTGGGCCATCATCACCGGCGCGCGGAGGTTCACGTCGAGCATGCGGTCGATCTGCTCGACCGTGAGCTCGCTGATCAGCCCGGTCGCGGGCAGCGCCGCGTTGGCGATGAGGACGTCGGCATCGCCATGGTCGGCCAGCAGACGGTCGAGCTGCGCGCGGTCGGCCAGGTCGACGGCGACGCTCTGGGCGCCCAACTCGGCGGCCAGGCCCTCGAGGACATCGGTGCGGCGTCCGGTGAGCACGAGGGACGCCCCGCGGGCGGCACACGCGCGGGCGATAGCGTGCCCGATCCCTCCGGTGGCGCCGGTCAGCAGGACGGTGCGATCACGAAGCTCCATGGTCAGGCGAACACTGCCACAGTCGCCGTGAACGCGTGGAGGAAGTTCCCGCCGCCCACCGGCCCGATCTCACCGGCCGCGAAGAACCCAGCGGCGGGCGCCCCCGCAAGGCCCGCGTGCACCGAACGCGCATCGTGGTTGGGAACGCCGAACATCTCCTGCCCGCGCCCGGTGCACGTGAACACGAGCGCGCCGGCCGGGACGTCCCCTCCGAGGGCGATCCGGCGGAGCTCCAGCGCGTCGCGCAGGTCACGGTCGGCTGTGGCAGCGTCGCGGGCGTGCAGGCGCACGACTTGTCCCTCGGTCACGGGGGCCCCGACGGCCACCGTCCCCTGGGCGGGGTCGCCGCCGAGCAGGCCCCGGATGAGGACGTCCCCGGGCCCGGGCATCGGGACGTCGTCCAGCACGATGCCGAGGAGCACGCCCTCGGCGACCGCGGCGCGTTCGTGCTCGGGCAACCCTTCGACGACGTCGCGCAGCTTCGGCAGCGCCGGCTCACCGGCGAGCTCGTGGATGACGTGACCCGCACCCGCGGTGATCTCCAGTTCGGGACCGACGGCCCGCGCGCCCTGCGAGACGCAGGGGAGCATCTCGATGTCATCGAAGCGGACGCCGACCGCGCCTCCGTCGTGGATCTCGTCATCGCACAGCAGTGCCGCCGACCCGTCGGTCGTCCGCGCGCTGGCGACGCCGCCGAGGACCGGGACGCCTGGGGCGCGCGCGGCGAGTTCGTCGAGCACCGCGTCCGTCGGGAAGGTGAACGGGTCGGGCAGCAGGATGGCACCTGCCGCGCCCGCGATCACGGGCATGCCGGACACGGTGACACCACCCGCGTCCCCGGGCCTCACGTCGGCGTGGAAGGTCGACGCGCTGCCGCCGCCGAGGTTCGCCGCCCAGACCGAGATCGCGGTCCCGTGCTCGATCTCCCGGCCGTCACCCACCACGCCGGCGCCGCCGCACCCGATGAGCCCGCCGGGATCGAGGATCGCGCCGACGGTGTCCAGCGCGATCTCGGGCGCCCCGAGATGCCCGCCCGCGAGGAAGACCGCGACGATGTCGGCCGGGGTGCCGCGGAGCCCCTCGCGTGCGTCCTCGGCCGCCTGCAGCGCGCCGAGGTGGGGGTCTGCATGCGTTGCGAGGCCGCAGCCGACGCGCACGGGCATGTGCCGACCATAACGCCACGCGGTGCCCGGCCCGTCGATACTGGCGCTCGTGACCGGTGTTCTCGCCATCTTCGGCCCGACCGCTGTCGGCAAGACGGCGATCGCGCTGGCGGCAGCGCAGGCGATCCGGAGCGCCGGCGGGCAGCCGGTCGCCATCGGTGCGGACGCGCTGCAGCTCTACCAGGGCCTGGAGATCCTCACCGCGGCGCCGTCTCCCGCGGAGCGCGCGGAGTTGGAGCATCACCTCGTCGCATGCGCCCCCGTGACGGACGAGTTCAGCGTCGCCCGCTACGCGCGGCTCGCGCACGCGGAGATCGACCAGGCGCTCGCAGTTGGCGCGTCGCCGATCGTCGTCGGTGGCACCGGCCTCTATCTGCGTGCCGCGCTCGCCGATCTCCAGCTGCGCCCGCCGCCGCGCCCCGGCGTGCGCGAGGCGCTCCTCGAGGAACTCGAGACCGTCGGGCCCGAGGCGCTCCACGCGCGGCTCGCGCAGGCGGCACCCTGGGCGGCTGAGCGGATCGAGCCGCGCGACCGCTCCCGGATCGTGCGATCGCTCGAGCTGCTCGCCGCCGGCGCGCTCGAGCCGCCTCCGGCCGAGAACGAGCTGTGGACCGCACACACGCGCCATCCCACCCGCCTCGTCGGGCTCGTCATGGACCGCGAGGCGCTCGTCGCCCGCATCGACGCGCGCGTCGACGAGATGGTCGCTGCGGGCGTCGTGGACGAGGTTCGCCGCGCCGATGCCGCCGGGCGCGTCGCCGACCGCCCGTGCGGCCGTCGGGTTCTCCGAGTTCCTGACGGGGGACATCGAAGGGGCGAAGGTCCGGACGCGCCGCCTGGCTCGCCGCCAGTTGACGTGGATGCGCAAGCTCGCGGGGGTCGAGCTGGTCGACGTCACGGACCGGACGGCCGATGAGGTCGTCGCGGCGCTGCATCTAGACTCGCCGCCCGGATGACGCTGATCTTCGAGAAGTGGCAGGCGCTCGGCAACGACTACCTCATCGTCGAACGCGACCGGCTGCCGTTCGCGCTGACGTCCGCCCGCGTGCGGCGCCTCTGCGATCGTCACCTCGGCCTGGGCGGCGACGGCATCCTCGAACTCGCGCCTGCGGACGAGCCCGGCTTCGTCGCCCGCCTGCGGATCTTCAATCCGGACGGCTCGGAGGCCGAGCTGTCCGGCAACGGCGCGCGGGAGGCGATCCTCTACCTGCGTCGCCGCGGCTGGACAACGTCCGACCAGTTCTCGATCCAGACCGTCGCCGGCGAACTGCGGCCCACGATCCTCTCGGAGACGACGTGCACCGTGGACATGGGCCGCGCGAAGCTCTCCTCGGCGGACTATCCGGCGGGCGGCCCCGACGGCGCGGGCGCGCTGGAAGCCGGCTCGCAGACGTGGCGCTTCCAGCACGTCTCGATCGGCAACCCGCAGTGCGCCATCGAGGTCCCTGACCTCGACACACTCGCGGCGCTCGACCTCCCTGCCATCGGGTCGGACATCGAGCACCACCCGCTGTTCCCCAACCGGACGAACGTCTCGTGGTGGACACGCACAGGCGCCGGCGAGATCCGCGCGCGCATCTTCGAACGCGGCGTGGGGGAGACGATGTCGTCGGGCACCGGTGCGACCGGGGCCGCAGTCGCCTCGGTCCTGCGCGGCGGCGACAGCCCCGTCACGGTCCACCTCGACGGCGGCGAGCTGACGGTCGACGTGCAGGAGGACCTCCACGTCGACCTCGCAGGGTGGGCGGTGCCCGTGTACGCGGGTGAGGTCAGCAGCGACCTGCTGAACGAGCTCGCCGCCCTGGACTGAGCGCGGCGCTCAGACGCTGACGTTGTGCTCGCGCAGCACGGAGGTCAGCGACGTCTTGCGGTCGGTGCTCTCCTTGCGCTCGCCGATGATGAGGGCGGCCGGAAGGTCGAACTCGCCGGCGGGGAACTGCTTCTTGCGCGTGCCGGGGACCACGACCGCGCGCGGGGGCACCTCGCCGCGCAGCTCGACCGGCTCGGCGCCGCGCACGTCGACGATCGCCGTGGAGGCCGTGATCACGACGTTGGCACCGAGCACTGCTTCCTTGCCGACCTTCACGCCTTCGACGACGATGCACCGCGAGCCGAGGAACGCGCCGTCCTCGATGATCACCGGGCTGGCCTGCATCGGCTCGAGCACGCCGCCGATGCCGACGCCGCCGGACAGGTGGACGTCCTTGCCGATCTGCGCGCAGGACCCGACGGTCGCCCACGTGTCGACCATCGTGCCGCTGTCGACGTACGCGCCGACGTTGACGTACGACGGCATCATCACGACGCCCGGGGCGAGGTAGCTGCCGTGGCGCGCCGTGGCGGGCGGGACGACGCGGACGCCGAGCGACGCGTAGTCGCGCTTGAGCGGCATCTTGTCGTGGTACTCGAACGGGCCGACCTCGGTGGTCTCCATCTGCCGGGTCTTGAAGGAGAGCAGGATCGCCTTCTTCGCCCACTGGTTGACCTGCCAGCCGCCGTCGGCGGTCGGCTCGGCGACGCGAAGCTCACCGGTGTCAAGGAGATCGAGCACGCGCTCGACGTCCGCGGCGGCGGCGTCGTCGAGATCGGTGGCGTCGAAGAGGGTGTCGATGCGCGCCTGCAGCGCAGCCAGGTCGGTCGTGCTCATGGCCCCAACTTCGCAGATCGCGCGTCGAGGCGACGGGCGGCCTCCTGGCACGCCTCCAGGGTGGGGACGAGCGCCACGCGGACGTGCCCCGCGCCGGCCGCGCCGAGGTACGAACCGGGCGCCACGACGAGGTCGAGCTCGTCCAGCAGCGCCATGGCGAACGCCTCATCGTCGCCGTCGGGAACCGCCAGCCAGCAGAAGAACGTGGCGTCTCCACCGACGAGCTCGAGGCCGGCGCGCCGCAGGGAGGGCAGGAGCGCGTCGCGCTTGGCGCGGTAGCGGTCGCGGACCTGCTCGACGTGCGCCTCGTCGCGCCACGCCAGCGCGGCCGCCCGCTGCACGAACGTCTGTGGCGCGACGCCGACGGAGGGCCGGTGGCGCTTCAGCACGGCGATCAGCTCAGGGTCGCCCGCGATGAACCCCGAGCGGTAGCCCGGCATCGATGATCGCTTCGACAGCGTGTTGCAGACCAGCACGTTGGTGCGGTCGGCGAGCTGCAGCGCGGACGCGGGCGGGTCGCCCTCGAACCACAGCTCGCTGTAGGCCTCGTCGCTCGCGAGCACGGCGCCGTGGGCCCGGCAACGCTCGGCGGCTTCCTCGAGGAACGCCAGCGGCGCGGTGGTCCCCGTCGGGTTGTTGGGGTAGTTCAGCCACAACAGCGCCAGCCGCTCCCAGTCGATGGCGTCGAGGTCGGGCAACCAGTCGCGTTCGACCGTCAGCTCGAGCTCGACGGCCCGTGCGCCGGCGAACGCCGCGCCGCGCGCAGGCACGGGGTATCCGGGTGTGGTGCATGCGACGAGGTCGCGCCCCCCGTCGCGGTCGACGAGCACATTGGCGAGCCCGAACACGATCTCCTTCGAGCCGTACGTCGGGACGATCTCCGTCGCAGGGTCCAGCACGCTGCCGAACCGCCGGTGCGCCCACTGGGCGATCGCCTCGCGCAGCTCCGGGAGGCCCTCCGCGGTCGGGTAGGTCGACACCCGCTCCGCCTGTACCGCCCGGACGAGTTCAGCGACGATGAACGCCGGGGTCTCCTCCCGCGGCTCACCGATCCCGAAGTCGATGAGATGCGCTCCGCGCTGCTGCGCGGCCGCCTTCGCCTGCGTGAGCCGCACGAAGGGGTACGTGCCGAACGCGTCGAGGACCGGGTTGCGCGGCGAGGAGGGCATGGCGGCCGAGGCTACCCCGTGGTGGCGAAGGCCCGGAGCACGTCGTAGGACCGGCGCAGCGCCGCGTCGGTGACGTGCTCGTCCCGGCGGTGGGCCTGCTGGGGGTCGCCCGGGCCGAAGTTGACCGCGGGCAGCCCGAACGCGGCGAACTCCGCGATGGGCGTCCATGCCTGCTTGGCGTGCACGGGCAGGTCGCCGTGGTCGCGCAGGCTGCGGACGAGCGGGTGGTCCAACACGACGGGCGCGGACGGAGCGTTCGACACGATCTCGAGCGTGCCGAACGGTTCGCACCACGCGCGCAACCGGGCTTCTGCGTCAGCGGCCGGGAGGCCCGGCGGGTATCGGTAGTTCACGTGCGCGGTCGTGAGGTCCGGCACCACGTTGTCGGCAATGCCCCCCGCGACGCGGGTGACCGACACGGCCTCGGTGAACACCAGGCCGTCGTGCTCGTGCTCGACGTAGGGCAGGTCCGCGAGCGCCGCGATCCCGCGCGCCGCCCGATGGATGGCGTTGTCGGCGGTCCACGGCCGGCCGGAGTGCCCACTGCGGCCGTGAAACGACCAGGTGGCGTTCAGATTCCCGAGGCAGCCCGCGTGGATCGTGTTGTCCGTCGGCTCCATCATCAGCACGAGGTCGGCCCCGAGCAGCCCAGGCTCGCGCCCGAGCAGCGGAGTGAGCGCGCTCTCCGCCACGGGCAGCTCCTCGCGACCGAAGAAGAGATACCCGACGTCGACCGCGGTCTCGCGCGGGTCGAGATCACAGGCCAGTTCGATCATCACCGCGAGTGCGGCCTTCATGTCGCTGGCGCCGAGGCCGTGCACGGCGCCACCGTCATGGCGACCTGGACGGTTGCCCTGGGTGGGCACGGTGTCGAGGTGACCCGCCAGGATCACGAGCGGCCGGCCCGGGGCGGGAGCTTGCGCGATGGCACCCGCCAGCACGCAGGTGTCTCCCGCATCGCGGGCCGGGACACCCGCGTCACCGAGGACCGCCAGGACGTGCGCGGCAAGCGCCGCCTCGTCGCGCGACTCGGACGGGACATCGACGAGCTCGAGCGTTCTGGCGGCGAGGCGCCCGGTCACGTCGTCGTGCATGTCGGCAGCCTAACCTCGCCGCCATGCGGTACTGCGGCATCGACGTGTCGGCCAAGCCCGGCAACCAGCAGCTGTGCACCCTGCGCGAGCGGCGCGGCGAGGACGGGCCGGAGCTGGTCGCGACCTTCTACGCGACCGGGTCCGTCGCGGAGGTCGCACGCACGGTGCTCGGCTTCGGCGGGGAGGCGGTCGTGGCGATCGACGCGCCGTCGGGCCACCGGCTCGACCTCCTGGCGCCAGGTCAGCCGCTGCGCGAGACGCTGGGTCTCCCCGAGGGGCGCTTCGAACGGCACCGCGTGTGCGACGCGCTGCTCTTCCGCCGGCGCCTGCCGCTGTACCCCGTGCCGAGCGCCGCCCAGGCCCTCTCGACGTGGGAGGCATGGATCGGCGTCGGCTTCGAGCTGTTCGGGGCCCTCGACTCGCTGGGCGTCTACCGGCCGCCCGCCGAGGGCCGTGTCCAGGCGCCCGTCGGTTCGGGCGCGCTCGCGCACGGCCGCCTGTGCGAGACGTACCCGGACGCGGTCTTCTGCTCCCTGCTGGGGCATCGCCCGCGTCCGAAGCGCACGCCCTGGGGACTGCAGGAGCGCATCGCGGCCCTGCGGCTGCGCGGCATCGTCGACGAGGACGGCGGGCTCTGGCATCGGACACTCGACGAGCTCGACGCGTGCGCAGCCGCATTCGCGGCGTATGCCCTGGCGTCCGGGGAGGGGTCGTGGGTCGGCGATCCGGAGGAGGGCGTCATCGTCCTGCCCGTGCCCGAGCTGCTCGACCGGTACGACCCGCTGCCTCCGCCGAGCCGCGCCGCACTGGCCTAGGCGAAGGTGCCACAATGAGGCCACGCACGATCGTCGGCAGGGTCAATCGACCGACGGCGTGCGCCTTTCGTCATGTCTTCCGACGACCAGACTCCCGACATCGCCCCCGAGGCCGCGGCCACGCCGGCCGAGCCGACGCCCGAGCCCGCTGCTGAGGCTGCGCCGGCCGAGCCGACGCCCGAGCCCGCTGCCGCCGAGCCGGTCGCTGAGGCTGCGCCGGCCAAGCAGACACCGGAGCCCGCTGCAGAACCGGCGCCCGCGGAGGCCGAGCAGACGGCTGACGCCGCCGGTTCCGCCGCACCCGCAGAAGATGCGCCGCCCGCGGGCGAGGCCCAGGCCGAGACTCCCGCAGCCGAGGGTGACGTGAAGAAGCCGTCGCTGAGCCAGATCAAGCGCCTGCAGAGTGGGCACGGGCCCAAGCGCCGGCGGAAGCCCAGCGCGGCCCAGCGGCACCGCGGTCTCTTCTTCGCGCGCCTGAACGAGCTGCGCCGGGCCGAGCGCGGCGGTCCGACTGCCGCGGATCCCGCCGAGGCGCCGGCGCCTGAGGCAACCGAGGCAGCTGCGCCCGAAGCCGCTGTCGAGTCGGCGCCGGAGCCCACGGTCGCTGACGCCCCCCACCGCTGAGAGCGCGCCCGAGGCGCCCACCACCGAAGCTGAGGCTGCGCCCGCCGAGGCGCCCACGGAACCGGTCGCCGAGGCCGAAGCGCCCGCCGAGGAGACACCCGAGACCGAGGCCCCCGCGGAGCCGGTCGCGGACGCCGAAGCGCCGGCAGAGGCCCCTGCGGAGCAGGTGGCCGAGGGCGAGCCCGCCACCGAGCAGCCCGCCGCCGACGCGCCCGAGCCCCAGCCGCGCGCGACCCGCACGCCCCCGCCGCCACTCGAGGGCGTCGGCATCGCGCGTGTGCAGGCGGCGATTACCCGCGTCGGTGGCCCGGACATCATCAAGGAGGCGCTCGCGCCCCAGCAGGATGCGAACGGGCAGCCCCTCAAGTGGGCGGCCGTGTGCGCGGAGAAGTCCATCGGGCTGAAGCCCGGCGACCCCGTCTTCCAGGCCTGGCTGCGCCTTGCCGCCACCCCTGTCCGCGAGGTCAAGGGTCAGCTGCGTGCCCTCACCGGAGAGGACGACCGCGAGCGCGGTCGCGGCCGCGGAGGACGCGGTGGCGAGCGCGGCGGCGGCGGACGTCGTGAAGGCCGCGGCGGCGGCGGACGTCGTGATGGTGGCCGTGAAGGTGGCCGTGGTCCCGGCCGCGGGCCGCGCAGCGATCGCCCGGCCAGCGCCGAGGAGCTTCGCGCCATGGGCCGCGACGGCTCGCTGTCGTCGAAGGTCCGCATCGTCGCGGACAAGGACGATGAGAAGCGCGAGCGCGAGAAGGCCCGCAAGGCCGCCAAGGAGGCCAAGCGCCAAGCCGAGCGCGAGCGTCTCTCCCGCCTGGGCTACTAGGTCGAGCACCTAGACTCGTACCGGTGCAGCGTTCTCGCACCGGTCGCACCGACACTCCACGGAGTACCAGCTCCACCGTCCCTGAGGGGCGCGCGAAGCAGCGTGCGTTCTGCATCGCCGTGTTCCCGGAGGGCGACGACCTCTCGGAGCTGAAGGAGCTGCTGCGCACCGCACGCGTCGCGGTCGTCGGTGAGTCCGTGCAGCACCGCGAGATGCCACATCCGCGCACGTACCTGGGCAGCGGCAAGCTCGAGGAGGTCAAGGAGCAGGCCAATGCCGCGGACGCGAACGTCATCGTCTGCGACGACGAGCTCAGCCCCAGCCAGGAGCGCAACCTCGAGGAGGCGCTCAAGCTCCCGGTCATCGACCGGACCGAGCTCATCCTCGACATCTTCGCCGGGCACGCGAACTCCGCGGAGGGCAAGCTGCAGGTCGAACTCGCGCAGCTCGAGTACAACCTCGCGCGCATGCGCGGCCTGTGGACGCACCTCGACCGTCTCGGGGTCGGCGGCGTCGGCACCCGCGGACCGGGCGAGACGCAGATCGAGACCGACCGCCGCCTCGCCCGCAACCGCATCACCGCGCTGAAGCGACGGCTCGAGGAGGTCAAGGGCTCGCGGCGCACCATGCGCGCCGAGCGCGAGCGAGCGCACCTCCCGCAGGTCGCGCTCGCCGGGTACACGAACGCCGGCAAGAGCACGCTGCTCAACCGCCTCACCGGGGCCGAGGTCGGCGTCCGCGACCGGCTGTTCCACACGCTCGACCCGACGACGCGCACCATGGATCTTCACGGTCGCGCCTATCTCCTGACCGACACCGTCGGCTTCATCCGCAAGCTGCCGCACCAGCTCGTCGAGGCGTTCGGCGCCACGCTGGATGAGACGCGCCTCGCCGACCTCATCCTCCACGTCGTCGACGCGTCAGCGCCCGAGGACGAGATGGTGAGCATGATGCGCGCCGTCGATGAGGTCCTGGAGGACATCGGAGCCGGCGACAATCCGCGCATCCTCGTCCTCAACAAGGCCGACGCGATCGATGACGACCGCCGCCAGGAGCTGCTGCTGCGCCACCGCGACGGCGTGCTCGTCTCAGCCGCGACGGGCGAGGGACTCGAAGAGCTCGGTGAGCGCGTCGAACAGGAGTTCCGCCGCCGCCTGCGCTCAGTCGACGTGCTGCTGCCCTACGCCGAGGGCGCGCGTCTGGCCGAGCTGCACGACGTCGCCGGTGACGACCTGCGCCGCGAAGACACCCCGGCCGGGGTCCGCGTCAGCGCCCGCGTTCCCGCGGCGCTCGCCGACCGGCTGCAGCCGTTCACCGTCGGCGCGAACGGCGCCAACGGCAGCGCTGCGTAGCGAGCGTCAGGCGCCCGCCACCACCGTCCACGGCTGGACGTCATGGCCGGTCACCAGCCCGCCCTTGACGTAGGGATCGGCGGCGACGAAGGCCGCGATCGCGTCCTCATTGCCCTCGGTCCAGACGAAGAGGGCACCGGTGGGCGGGTCGCCGACCGCCCCGGCGGACAGCAGCCGGCCGGCTTCGACCTCCCGCGTGATGTTCGCCAGGTGCTCGTCGCGCAGCGGGCCGCGCTTCTCGAGGATGTCGTCGACGTAGTCGTACGTCAGCACCAGCCGGGCACGGGGCATCAGCGGTCGTCCCCGCTGCCGGTCAGCACGCCGCGCTCCTGGCGCGAACGGAGCTTCGCGAGGTTCGCGGCCGCGATGTCGTCGAGTTCGAGCCCGGCCTCGGTGGCGATCTGCGCCGCGTACCAGAGCACGTCGCCGAGTTCCTTCGCGATGGCCGCCCGCCGGTCGTCGCTGAGCACGCCGGCATCGTCGCGGACCATCTTCTTGACCTTCTCAGCGACCTCGCCCGCCTCGCCGCACAGCCCGAGGGTGGGGTAGAGGAGGTTGTCTCCGGCGTCCGGGTAGACGGCGGTCGCGCGCGAATCGCGCTGGTAGTCGGCGAAGGTCGTCATCGCCGCGAGGCTACGCGACCCGCCCGACCGATGCAGGCCGGGCGGGTCGGGTGCGTCAGCCGGTGACGAGGTTGAACTGCTGCAGGTACCCCGCGGCGGCCTGCTGCGGCGTCTCCTTGTCGAGGTCCACGCGGGCGTTGAGCTCCTGCATGACCTCGGCGTTCAGGTTCTCGTTGACCTTCTCGATGGTCGCCTCGAGATCCGGGCCGGCCTCCTGGACCGTCTCGTCACGCACGAGGAACGTCGAGTTGTAGGGCGGGAACATGCCCTGGTCGTCCTTCAGCAGGACGAACCCGTCGCGCTTGTTCTGCGGGTCGGTCGTGAACACGATCGACACGTCGGCGTCCCCGCTCTTGAGCACCTCGTGGCGCTGCGCGATGTCGACTGGCGTGAACTTCCCGAAGTCCAGGCCGTAGACCTCCTCGAGCCCCAGCAGGCAGTCGCGGCGCTGGCGGCACTCGGGCGAGCCGTACAGCGTGAGGTCGCCCTCCTGGCCCTTGAGGTCGCTGATGTTCTCCAGGCCGAGCTTCTCGGCCGTCTCCTTCGTCACCGCCACTTCGTTCGAGGAGGTGAACGGCGTCGGCGGGAACGCGGTGATGCCGTCCTTCGCGAAGTCCGCCTTCACCTGGTCGTAGGCGGCGGCCGGGTCGGTCGGCAGCTTGTCGGCCGGGACCTCGAAGAACGAGAGGAGCGCCGTGCCCGTGTACTCCGGGTACCCGTCGATCTGGCCGTCCTCCAGCGCCTTCAGCGCCGTCTTCTCGTCGCCGAGGTTCAGCTCGGTCTTCACGGTGTAGCCGGCGGCCTCGAGGGCCTGCGCGTAGATCTCGCCCAGGACCTTCTGCTCGGTGAAGTTCTTCGAGCCGACCGTGATCTCGGTCTTCGCGTTGTCGGGGTTGTTCGTGATCCCGGCGCTCTGCGCCGTGGCGGTGGTCTCCGAGGACGCGCTCTCGTCGTCGTCGCCGCACGCGGCGAGACCGAGGGGCAGCACGAGCGCTGCGAGCACGAGCAGCAGCGCCCGGAGGCGTGAGGTGGTCATGGTGTGGTCGGAACCCTCCTGTTGATGACGTTGAGTCGGCGGCGCTGGGTGCCGCGGGAAAGCTTGAGGCCGGCGGGGGTCACCGCGCGCTGAGCAAGGCCGAAGAGCAGCTCGGTGGCGATCGCGACGAGCGCGACGAGCATCGCGGCGCCGATGCGGCCCTCGTCGCCGTACACGCCGGCGTTGATGATCGGGTCGCCGAGCGTGGTGGCGAACCCGGCGAGCGGCGCGATGGTCGCGGTCGCCACGACGTTGACGGCCGACACGCGCAGGCCGGCCATGATCAGCGGCAGGGCGAGGGGGAGTTCGACCGACCAGATGAGGCGACCCGCGCCCATCCCCATGCCGCGTCCGGCGTCGACGACCTCGCGCTCGACCTCGCGCATCCCGACGTAGGTGTTCGTCAGGATCGGCGGGATCGCGAGCAGCGCGAGCGCGAGCATCACGTTCACGAACCCGGCGCCGAACCAGGCGAAGAAGACGAAGATCAGCGCGATGCTCGGCACCGCGCGGCCGATGTTCGCGACGCTGACCGCGAGGAACCCGCCGCGCCCCGTGTGCCCCAGGACGAGCCCGAGCGGCAGCGCGACGGCGCACGCGGCGACCATCGCGGCGAACGACAGCTTGAGGTGGCCCCACAGCAGCTCCCAGGTCTGCCCGAGCCCGCCGACGTCGCCGCCGCCGCGTCCCTGACGCTCGCGCACGAGGAAGTCCACGCCGTCGCCGAACGACCCGAGCGCCGCCAGTGTGGCCGTCACGTCGCCGCCCTCGCACGGGTCCACGGCGTCATCACGCGCTGTGCGAGCAGGATCATCAGGTCGAGGGCGGTGGCGAGGATCACGCAGAGCCCGCCGGCGACGATGACGTTGCTCTTGAACGCCTTGTCGGCCTCCAGCGGCTCGCCCAGTCCGCCCGCGCCGGGCGAAGAACGCGAGCGCCGCGAGCCCCACGGTCGTGGTCGTGGCGATCCGCAGGCCGGCCATGATCGCGGGCAGCGCCAGCGGCAGCTCGACGCGCCAGAGCAGCTGCCGGGGTGTGAGGCCCATGCCGCGCCCGGCGTCACGGGCCTCGTCGGGCACGGCGTCGAGGCCCTCGAGGACGTTGCGGAACAGGATCAACAGCGTGTACGCGGTGAGTGCGACGATCGCCGTGAGCGCACCTCGGCCGGTGATCGGCAGGAGCAGGAAGAACGCCGCAACGCTGGGGATCGTGTAGAGGATCCCCGTGACGTTCGCGATCGGTGCGACCAGCCACCGGCGCCGGTACGCGAGGACCGCGAGGGGGAACGCGATGAGCAGACCGCACGCGACCGAGGCCACGACGAGCCACACGTGCTCGAGGAACGGATCGACGTAGCGGTCGAGGTTCGCCGCGATCCAGTCCGGGCACACGCCGTTGTTCGCGACGCAGTCCGCGTCGCTTGCGGCCCGGTCGCGGAAGAACCCTTCGTACTGCGGGGAGCCGGGGGTCGTCACACCGGCTCCTCACGCTGGACGAGGTCGTGGATCAGGTCGATCGAGATGACGCCTGTGACGACACCGGAGGCGTCCACGACCGCGCCGTACTGGACGTCGCTCTGCAGCAGGCCCGACAGCGCGTCGCGCAGCGTGTCGTCCTCTTCGACCCGGTGCACCGCGCCGTCCGTGCCCCAGCGCAGCGGGCGGCCGTCCGCGTCGACGACGAGGTCGTAGGCGATGTCGGGCTCGCCGGACGTGTCGGCCGGCGAGCCGTCCTCGAGGATGAGCGGCGCACGGTGCAGCGCGACGTCGCGGACTCGCTGCAGGGCCAGGCGCTTCAGCGCGCGGTCGGCGCCGACGAACTCGCGCACGAAGTCGTCGGCGGGGTGCGCGAGCAGCTCCGCGGGCGTCGCGTACTGCGCGAGGCGCCCGCCCTCGCGCATCACCGCGATGCGGTCGCCCATCTTGATCGCCTCGTCGATGTCGTGGGTGACGAACACGATCGTCTTGCGCAGCTGCGCCTGGAGGCGCAGGAATTCGTTCTGCAGGCGGTCGCGGTTGATCGGATCGATCGCGCCGAACGGCTCGTCCATGAGCATGAGGGGCGGGTCGACCGCGAGCGCCCGCGCAACGCCGACGCGCTGGCGCTGGCCGCCGGACAGCTGCGCCGGATAGCGCCCGCCGATCTCCGTGCCCAGGCCGGTGAGCTCCAGCAGCTCGTCGACGCGTGCGGTCACCCGTGTCCGGTCCCAGCCCAGCAGTCGCGGCACGGTGGCGATGTTCTCCGCGATGGTGCGGTGCGGGAACAGTCCGATCTGCTGAATCACGTAGCCGATGTGGCGGCGCAGCTCGGCCTCCTGGCGGTCGCGGACGGATCGCCCGCCCAGGAGGATGTCGCCCTCGGTGATGTCGATCATGCGGTTGACCATCCGCATGGCGGTGGTCTTCCCGCAGCCCGACGGGCCGACCAGGACGCAGATCTCACCGGCCGGCACCTCGAGCGAGAGGGCGTCGACCGCGGCCACGCCGCTGCCGGGGTACCGCTTCGTGGCGGCCCGGAACTCCAGCGGCTCCGCGGAGACGGAGGCCTTCGGCCCCTCGGGTTGGGCGGTGTCGGCGGGTGTCACGAGACAGTCGCCGGAGGGGTGGCTCCCGGCGAAGAGGCGGAGTCTAGTTCGCCCGACCGGACGCCGGGACGCCCGCAGCGACCCGCGCGGACGCGTGCGCAGCGTCCTCGAAGCGGTCGTCGAGGGGCGCGAGATCCGCGCCCGTGGCCCGCGCGATGAGCCAGTCGGCAAACCACGTGTTCTTCGGCAGCAGCGGGCCGTGGAGGTAGGTGCCGATGACGCCGTCGCGGCGCACGCCCTCCTCGCCGGAACGGCCGTCGTTGCCGTGCCCGCGCAGCACCCGTCCGAGTGCGCGTTCGCCGGTACCCAGATGGGTACGGCCCCCGTGGTTCTCGAATCCGGCGAGCACCCGCGGCTCGCCAGGGTCGAGCTCGACCTCGATCGCGACGTTCCCGATCAGCCGAGGGCCGTCCGAGCGCACGGTCCGCAGGTCGACGAGCCCGAGCCCGGGGATCTCCTCGTCGCCGAGCTCATAGACGTGGCCGAGGAGCTGGAAGCCGCCGCAGATCCCGAGGACGAGCGCGCCGCGATCGGCGGCGGCATGCAGGGCGTCGCGCTTGGTGTCGACGAGGTCGCGCGCGCAGAGCGCCTGGTCGCGGTCCTGCCCGCCACCGAGGTAGAAGAGGTCGTGGGCGTCCGGATCGATGCGGTCGCCGAAGCCCGCCGGGGTGATCCGGACCTCGATCCCGCGCCAGGCCGAGCGCCGCTCGAGGACCAGAAGGTTCCCTCGATCGGCGTAGATGTTCATCACGTCCGGATACAGCGAGCAGACGCGCAGCACAGGGTCAGGCACCGAGCATCACCACCGCCGAGCCGACGTGCTCGTCCGTCTGGGCGATCCAGCGGCGTGGCAGCACGGTGAAGCCGTGGCCGGCGCCCTCGCGCTCCAGGGTGTCGGCGTCGAGGCGGTCCAGCCGCGTCTGGCGGTGCGCCGCGCGGCGGCTGCCATCGGCCTCCTGGACCACGCGCGCGTGGTGGAGGATGTACGCGTCGCCGTCTGCCTCGATCGCGAACGGGTCGCTCTCGAACCGCACGCCGTCGTGCTCGGCGACCTCGAAGGGCACCATCGCGTCGGCCGAGTACGGCTCGACGTCTTCGGCGATCGCTGCGGCAAACACCCCGCCGGGCGCCAGGCAGTCGCGCATGGACGCGAACAGCGCGTCGCGACCGTCCTTGCCGCCGAGCAGCTGCACGGTCTGCATGGGGACGACGACGAGCGGGACCCGCACGTCAAGGCGCACCTCGCGAACATCGGCCGTCACCGTCTGGACCGGGAGGAGCTCCGCGCGGCGCGCGAGCTCCGCGAGAAGGACCGGATCGATGTCCACGGCGATCACGTCGTGACCGGCGGCGGCGAGGTCCAGCGTGACCCGACCGGTCCCGGCGCCGAGGTCGACGACCGGGTCGCCGAACTCATCGGCCAGCTCCCGCCAGAGCTCCAGGTCCGCGCGGTAGGCGCCGCACTCGAGGTCGTGGAAGACGATCTCCTCGTTCACGTGAACATCCCCGCAGTCGAACCGCGCCGGGCCAGCAACTCGCGCAGCGCCAGCATGGCGGTGTAGGTCGGCATCGCGTACAGGCGGTCCCCGGCCCCGGCGAGCGCGGCGTCCAGCCCGGCCTCCAGGTCGTCGATGACCTCGATGCGCTCGGGCTCGATGCCCGCGTACTTCAGCCGCAGCGCGAGCTCCGGCGCACGCGTGCCGCTGCAGACCACACGGCGCACGCTGCCGGCGAGCAGCTCCAGGTCCGCGTCCCAGATCCATGAGACGTCGCGGCCATCCGCGACGTTGTCGTTCAGGACGGCGAGCAGGTCGATCTCCCCGGCCTCGAGCGCGAGCGTGCGCAGCACCTCGTTGGCCCCGGTGGGGTTCTTGACGAGGAGGATCGCGAGCTCGTGCCCATCGATCTGCACCGTCTCGGCCCGCCCGAACGCGGCGCGCACCTCCTCGAGCCCGGCGACGATGTCGTCCAGGCTGATACCCAGGGCCAGCGCGAGCGCTGCCGCTCCGAGCGCGTTGTAGACGTTGTACAGCCCCGGCAGGCCGAGCCGGACCTCGGCGTCGCCGGCCGGTGTGCGCAGGAGCAGCTGCGCCCCGCGGGTCCCGTCCAGGCGGATGTTCGCGGCGGTCACCGCCGGGGCCGGGCGGGAGGAGTCCCCGCGCGGGCAGTGCCAGCGCCCCAGGTGGCCGACGTACACCGCGTCGTACGCGAGCGGTGTCCCGCAGCGGCGGCAGTGTTTGGAGTCGGACGCGTGGGGGAGGTGCGCGAGCGCGACCGCGTCGTCCTCGACGCCGAAGTACAGCGGGTCGTCGCGGCCCAGACCGAGGTCGGCGACCAGCGGGTCGTCGGCGTTGAGCACGAGCCTGGTGCCCGGCAGCCGGTCGAGCACGGCCGCCCAGCGGTCGGCGATCGTCTCCAGCTCGCCGTACCGATCGAGCTGGTCGCGGAACAGGTTGCCGAGGAGCAGGGCCCGGGGACGCAGCTGCGGGGCGACACGGTCGAGCCAGAACTCGTCGACCTCGAACAGCCCGATCTCGCCGTCGATCCGTGTGCCGTGCGACGCGTCGAGCAGCGCGCTGGCGACCCCGCCGGCCATGTTCGCGCCCTGCACGTTGTGCACGACCCGGCCCTCGGCGCGCGCGAGGATGGCGGCGACGATGGCAGCGGTCGTGGTCTTGCCGTTCGTCGCAGAGATCGCGACGCTGCCCTGGGGCAGGCGCGAGGACAGCGTGGCGATCGCCTCCGGCTCGAGCCGCAGGAGGACCTTCCCGGGCAGCGACGTGCCTCCGCGTCCTGCGCGGCGCGACAGCGCACCGGCGGCGCGCGCGGCGGCGAGCTTCGGCCCGATCATGCGGCGGGAGGGCAGAGGACGGGGACGGCTTGGGGCACGCACGAGATGGTGACGGGCGTCGCGCCGATCGGGTCGCCGTCCGCGTAGACGTCGAACGGGCGGTCCGTGCGGATCTCGAGCGTGCGGGTCCGGCGCACCTCGACCTCGGGCTCGGTGACGTGCGTGCCCTTGAACACCTTCGGCAGGTTGCCGACGAAGTGCCGGCGGGTCATGTCACCGACGATCACGACGTCGAGCAGGCCGTCGTCGAGCTCTGCGCCCGGCGCGATGAACATGCCGCCGCCGTAGGCCTTGCTGTTCGCCGCCGCCACCGTGAAGGCGCGGCGCTCGAGGACCTCGCCGTCGTCGAGGGTGAGCGTGAAGGTCGCAGGACGGTACGCCGCCAGCCCGCGCAGCGCTCCGTAGACGTAGGCCAGGGGCCCGAGGAACGAGGGTGACGCGTTCGCGATGCGGTTCGCCTCACTGTCGAAGCCGAGGGACGCGATGCCGATGAAGGTCGCGCCGTCGACATCGCCGACGTCGAGCCGGCGCGCCTCGCAGCGCGGCAGGATCGCGGCCGCCTCGACCGGGTCGCGGGGGAGACCCAGCACCCGGACGAAGTCGTTGCCCCGGCCACCGGGAAGCACACCGAGGACGGCGTCCGGGCGGCCGCGCAGCACGCCCGCCACGCACCCGATGAGACCGTCGCCTGACAGCGTCACCACGGCGTCGCCCGCGTCCGCGGCGGCGGCGGCGAGTTCCCTGGCGTGGTCGAGCGACCTCGTCGCCTCGGAGCGCAGTGTCACGCCCTGGCCGCGGAGCGCCGCCTCGACCGCGGGCTGCGCCTTGCGCGCGCGTCCACCGCCCGCCGCGGGGTTGACGAGCAGCACGACCGGCCGGTCCAGCACCGGCCGGATGCTAGTGCACGCGCCCGGAGGTCATCCGAGCGCGTGCGGCACGGCTCAGGACGCGGCCGGAGCCTCGGCGGTGAGGTCGTCGCTCTCGAGCGTGAAGCGGTCGATGAGTTCCTCCAGGCGCGCCGCCGTGGCGGACAGCTCGCCCGCCGCGGAGGTGATCTGCTGCGTCGACGTGCTGGTCTGCTGCGCGGACGCGGCGACCTGCTGGGTGGACGCGGAAGACTCCTCGGCGACCGACGCGACCTCGCCCATGTCGGCTTCGACCTGCGACGCCTGCTGGTCTACGGCCGCGATGGCCTCGGAGATCGCGGCGATCCGATCGCCGACCGTGGCGACGGCCGACTCGATCTGCACGAAGGCGTCGCGCGCCTTGTCGACCGTCACGGCGCCGTCCTCGGTGCGCTGGGCGCCCTGCTCGACGACCTCGACCGCACGGCCCGTTTCGGCCTGGATCTCGGAGATCAGCTCGGCGATCGACGCCGCGGCGGTCTGGGACTCCTCCGCGAGCTTGCGGACCTCGTCGGCGACGACCGCGAAGCCGCGGCCCTGCTCGCCGGCGCGCGCGGCCTCGATGGCTGCGTTGAGCGCGAGCAGGTTCGTCTGCTCGGCGATGCCCGTGATGGTCTCGACGATGCCGCCGATCCGCTCGGACTTCGCGCCGAGCTCCCGGATCGCGCCGGTGGCCCGCGTCGAGTTGTCCCGGACGGCGGCCATGGCGGCCGTGACCTCGTCGACGGCGCCGGTGCCCTGCGCGGCGACCGCGCGGGCCTCGTCCACGGCCTCGGTGGTGGCACGCGCGTCCTCGGCGCCGGTGCGGGACTTGCTCACGACCTCGCTCGTCGAGCGGGCGGCGCCGCCGACGACCTGGACCTGACGCTCGGCGCCCGTCGCAACGGTGTCGATCGCGCTGGCGATCTCGGCGATCGCACGGCCGGCGTCCTCCGACACCTCCGCCATGTCGCGCGAGGCGTTCGCCAGCTGGGTGCTGGACCCGCGGACCTCGGAGACGAGCTCGCGCAGGCTGCCGACCATGCCGCCGAACGAGACCGCGAGGCCGTCGCGGTCGCTGCGGGGCTGGAGGGCGACGGTGAGGTCACCGTCGGCGACGCGGCCGGCGGCGCCGGCGACCTCGTCGAGGCCGTCGACCATGCTGTTCAGCGACGCCGCGAGGTCGTCGAGCTCGTCGCGGCCCTTGGCCTCCAGCCGGTCGTCGAGATCGCGCTGGGCGACCCGGTCGGCGAAACGGCCGTAGCGCTTGACGCGGCCCACGATGCTCTTGCTGAGCAGCCCGAGCACGATGATGGCGGCCAGGCCGCCGACGATGGCGACGATCAGCACCTCGCGCTTGGCGGAGGCACCGACATCCTCCGCGTGGGCGACGGACGTACGGCCCTCGGAGAAGTGGACGTTCGTCAAGTTCTCGTTCGCCTTGCTGTACGCGGCGAAGGCGGTGGTCATCTTCCCTGCGGCGCCGATGAACTGCGGCGCATCGGCCGCCTTCGACACCTGCGTCGCGGCTGCGGCGAACCCGACGAACGCGGCCTCGAGCTTCTTGGCGTTGTCCGCCTCGGCGCTGGCCTCGGTGTTCGTCCCGGAGCCGACGATCTCCTCGCGCAGCTCGGCGAAGTACGCGGTCTTCTCCTTGATCTGGTCGGCCACGTCCTGCTGGAGCTCGGTGCGCTCGGTACCGCGGGCGAGTGCGGCCTGGACGGCGGTGTCGCGCAGTGTCGCGACGGACCGGTACTCCTCAAACGAGGCTTCAGCCTCAGCCATCTCCGCCTGAATGCCGGTCCCGGCGACCTTGGTGTCTTCGACGCCGCGCACGGCGAACAGGCCGAGCAGGAAGAGCGTGACGACGATGATGAGGGCTGCGACGGCGAACTTCAGACCAACGGGCAGCCGGCGGATGCCAGGCAGGGACACGGGGACCTCCGAGGTGGGGTGAGGAAAGTGGGGCCGCTTTCCGTAATCGGCCGCGATCCCGGCCGATTAAGGGGAGGTACCGAGGACGAGCTCCGCCAGGTTCGCGGCGATCGCAACCGGACTTGGGTCCGCAGCTTCGGCCTCCTGGCGGGTCGTGGAGCCCGTGAGGACCACGGCGCCGTCGATGCCCGCGTTGTGCGCCGCGGCGAGGTCGGTGTCGAGCCGATCGCCGATGAAGAGGGCCCGTCCGGGACCCAGACGGTCAAGCGCGGCGTGGACGAGCCCCGCCTCCGGCTTGCCGATGGTGTGCGCCCGCTGACCCGTCGCGGTCTCGACCGCGGCGACGAGCGCACCCGTCCCCGGCCACAGGCCGTCCGCGGTGGGGTAGGTCGGATCGCGCGAGGTGGCGATGAGCGTCGCGCCGCGCAGGACCGCCGTCGTCGCGTCGCGCAGTTCGGCGAAGTCGAAGCGCTCATGCCCGGAGACGACCGCGACCGCGGCGCGGGAGACGAAGTCGGTCCCGTTGACGATCCGCATGCCCGAGGCCTCGACGTGCCGGTGGATGCTCTCCGAGCCGATGACGACCGCGGGCGCCCGCTGGGCGCCGTGGCGCTCGGCGAGCAGGAACTGCAGCGCGCCCCCGACGGTGACGACCTCCTCGGCCGACGCCTGCATGCCGAGCCGCCACAGCTTGCGGACGAAGTCCTCGCCGCTGTGGCGCCCGTCGTTCGTGACGAACGCGATGCCGCGCCCGGCGGCGCGCAGGGCGCTCAGGGCCTCCGCCGCGCGCGGCGTCGGCTCATCGCCGACCCAGACGCATCCGTCGAGGTCCAGCAGCACATGGTCGTAGGGCGCGACGGCCGGGCTCAGCATGTGCCGCCCCGAGAGCGCGTGACGGCAACGGGGTAGCCTCGCGGGCCATGAGCACCTCCGCACCCGAGCCCCCCAGCGAGCCACTCGCGCCCGGCACGCACGTCGTGACCGTGCAGACGAGCCACGGCACGTTCGAGATCACGCTCGACACCGAACGGGCGCCCGTCACGGCGTCGTCGTTCGCCTCCCTGGTCACCCAGGGCTTCTACGACGGGCTGACCTTCCACCGGATCGTGCCCGGCTTCGTCATCCAGGGCGGCTGCCCGGACGGCACCGGCATGGGCGGCCCCGGCTACAAGGTCGAGGAGGCCCCGCCGAGCGACCTGCGCTATGTGCGCGGTGTCGTCGCCATGGCCAAGGCAGGGATGGAGGCCGCCGGCACGTCGGGCAGCCAGTTCTTCGTCGTGACCGGCGGCGACGTCGGCCTGCCGCCGGACTACGCGCTCGTCGGTCATGTGACCGCCGGCGACGACGTGATCGGCGCGATCGAGTCCGTCGACACCGACCGCCGCACGGACATGCCTGAAGAGCCCGTGATCATGGAGCGGGTCACGCTCGCGCAGCAGTAACCGTCAGCCTGCCCGGGCGGCGCGCGCCTTCGCCTGGCGCCGTCGCCCGATGACGTACAGCACCCCGAAGGCACCGGCGAGCAGGAAGATCCCGATGAACACGCGCCACGGGATGCTCGCCCCGCCGAACGGCAGCGTGATGACGGTCGCGAGCAGGAAGCCGATCGCGAGCAGCGCCACGACGATCAGCAGCATGAGCAGGATCCCGCGGGCCCGCAGCAGCAGGCTGGAACCCGGCGGCGGCACGAGCAGACCCGTGAGGCGCAGCATGAAGAGCTGCCGGTTGGACGGCGCCTCCTGGCCGAGCTTCTCGACCGCGACCTTCAGGTCGCCGGCGCGGCGCTCGGCGAGCGCAAGCGAGGCGTCGGCCATCCGGCGCAGCTGCATCCGCTCCTGCGGCCGCGCAGCGGCGATCGCCTTCTGGAAGTGGATCCGCGCCGCCTTCGCGTCATAGCGCTCGGACGCGCGGGCGCCGAGAATCGCCTGCGCGGCGGCCTTGTGCTTCGTCTCGGCTTCGAGCTCCTCGTCGGAACGCGTCTCGAGCGCCTGCATGGCGGCGAGGGCGCCCTTCTGCTCCATCCGGACCTGTCGCTGCTTGGGCGGCATGAGGCGGCACAGTGTAGAGCGCGCAGGTAGGGTCGCGGTGTGACCTCCGACGAGATGCTGCGACGGGTCAATGCGGGCATGATCGGCTTCGATCTCGCCCTGGGCGCAGGCGCGCTGCTCGCGCCGGCCGCAACCCTCCGGGTCATCGGCCACGAGCCGCCGTCACCGGACGCCGAGGCGCTGTTCCGTCGCGCGGGCCCGATCTGGCTCACGTTCGCCGCCGCGCATGCCGTCGCGGCGGTGCGGGGCCGCCCCGAGGACTGGCTCGCGGTGGCGTGGCTGCGGGGCACCGAGATCGGCACGGACGTGCTGTGGGCGGGCTCGCCGGGCGTGCAGGCCACCCACACGCGCTGGGCGCTGCGTGGCGCCAGTGTCTTCAACCTCGGCCTCTCCGTCGCATGTGCCGTGATGGCACGCCACAAGCGCTGACCGGCTCGGTACGCTCTCGCGCCCGATGACCCTTCGCCGCATCGTCCTGCTCCTCAGCGCCGCCGCCGTCCTGGCCCTGGCGCTCGTCCCGTCCGGCCATGCCCAGAGCGGCAGCGGGCCGCTGCTGTCTCCGCCCGCCGAGGAGGTCGACACGTCACCGCCGCCCGATGAGGACGGCGACGACGACGGGCTCGGCGCCGCTGGGCAACTGCTCATCCTCCTCGGCGCGATCGCGCTGATCGGGGGCATCGGCTTCGTCATCATGCGCGACGCGCGGCGCAGCGCCCCGGCCGACAAGCGGCCGCAGCTCTCCGACGAGGAGGGCGGCGGGCCGGCCAGGGCCAAGCAGCGCGCCCGGGACCGCGACAAGCGGCGCGCGAAGGCCAAGCAGGCGCGCAAGCAGCGCAAGCGCAACCGCTGACGCGCTCAGCCCAGGAAGGTCCCGATGCGCTCGACCACGAGGTCGGGACGCTCGTCGACGATGAAGTGCCCGACACCCGGGACGAGTTCGATCGTCAGGTCGTCGCAGAACGCCTCTGCCCCGTCGAGCACGCCGGGGTCAACCGCGTCGTCTTCCTCCCCGAAGAGGAGGTAGGTCGGGACCGTCAGGCGGGTGCTTCGGTAGCGCCCGGCCATCGCGGGCAGGAGCTCGCGCAGCAGGAACTCGCGGTAGAGGAGCTGCGACGCGCGGGCGCGGGCGGGCTCGCGGAACGCGTCGGTGAACGATGCCCGCGTCGCGGCGTCCATCGCGTCCGGATCGCGGAGTGCGGACCGCCAGACGACGTCGATCAGGCCGTGACGCATCCCAACGGCGCCGACCGGCCCGGCCAGCATGACCTGGTACCAGATCCGCAACGCCGCCTGGGCGGCGCCGACCGGGTCCGTCCGAGGCGGCATGAACGGCGGCGGGATGTTCAGCGCCAGATACCGCTCGAACCGCTCAGGCGCGCGCAGCGCCAGCAGGAAGCCGATCCAGCCGCCCCAGTCGTGCCCGACGAGCTGCGCCCGCTGCACGCCGAGCGCGTCGAGCAGCGCGAGGACGTCGGACGCCATGCGCTCCTTGCGGTACCCGCCGGGCGGCGCATCGGTCCAGCCGAAGCCGCGCAGGTCGGGCGCGATCACCCGGTACCGGCCGGCCACGGCGGGGATCACGTTGCGCCACAGGTACCAGTGCTGCGGCCACCCGTGCAGCAGCACGAGCGCGGGTGCGTCCTGCGGGCCAGCCAGCGCGACATGCATGCGCAGCGCGCCGGCGGTGATGTACTGGTGGTCGACGCCGTCGACGTGGGGCATCGTGCGAGACATACCGCGCACCCTACCGAGCGGTAGCGTTTCCCGCCATGCCCTCCACGCGTCCCACGCTCACCGCGCTGTGCATCGCCGCCGATCCTGACCGGTGGCGCGCCGTCGGCGTCCCGCTGGACCGCAGCGGTCGTGCCGTGGTGGGGGACGTGCTCCTCGACGTCGCGCCGGCCGGCGAGAGGGAGGAGGAAGGCCTTCGCGCGTGGGGCTGGACCGGCCTCGCCGCCACCGCCGACCTCGACGGGCTCGCGCGCGCCGACCGGCCGCCGCCCGAGCCGCAGCCGGAGGCGGCCGCCGCGGCCTTCGCCGCCATCGATCACGTCGTCGTCTTCACCGGCGACCTCGACCGGACCGTCGCGTCCTTCGACGCCGCGGGCCTGGACCGCCGCCGGATCCGCGACGCCGGCGCCGTGCGCCAGGCGTTCTACGTCGTCGGGCCGGCGCTCGTCGAGGTCGCAGCGCCCGCCGAGCCGACGGGCGAACCGGCGCGGCTGTGGGGCATCACGTTCGTCAGCGACGATCTCGAGGCGACGGCCCAGGCGCTCGGCGACCTCATCGGCGACGTGCGCGACGCAGTCCAGCCCGGTCGGCGCATCGCGACCATCAGGCGCGAGGCCGGGCTCGGGCTCCCCCGTCGCGGTCATGACGCGGCGGCGCTGACCGCCCCCATGAGGCCAGCGCCGCGCGTGCGTCACGTCGTGTCGCACACCACCTCGTCCCGGGGCTCCACATCCGGGACGAGGCGGGGCGACAACGTTTCCCCCAGGCTCGTGTCAGGCTCGCCTAGAAGTCTTCGGGAAGGATGGCGTCCGCCTGCAGCGCGGCGACGAAGCGATCGGCTTCGTCGCGAGCGTTCGCGGCAGACAGTGCGTCGAGGGCGGCGACGAGCGCGCGCGTCCCCTCGTCAAGCCCGATGTCGAAGCGCTCGAGCGCCTCGTCGTCGTAGATGCCGGCGCCTTCCCAATCGCAGTTGGGGCAGCGCAGCCCGACGGCGAAGTGCCATTCGTCAACCTCGAGCGCCTCGGTCGGGAAGACGAAGGGCATCTGGCACTCGGGGCAGACGTGCGGCGACGTCTCGCTGTCCTGCTTGGCGACCTCGTGGCTGTGCTCGCCGAGGGCGCGATGAATGTGGTGGCTGGTGGTGTCGACCTGCGGCATGCATGGCAAGGTGCTCCTCACGCGTGTGAGAACGGTGTGAGGTCGGGTCAAGGTGCGGTGTGGAGAAATTCCGGACGCCGCGTAAGCCGGCGAACCCTCGCCCGTTGAGCCCCTGACCGACCACGATCTCGCCCGTCAGGAGGGCACACCATGGGGTTCTTCAAGGACATGCGCAATCTTCAGAAGCAGGCCGACGCGATGACGCCGCCGGAGTACAAGGGCCTCGGCGGCTCGATGCGCCAGATGCGCGACGGCGTCGCGATGGCCAGCCAGACGCTCAGTGATCTGAACACCGGCCAGATGCAGGCCCAGGCGCTCATGGCCACCGGCGTCGTCGGTCAGGCGACCGTCGGCGCCGTCCGTGACACGGGGATGACGGTGAACGACAACCCCGTCGTGGAACTCGACCTCCAGGTCAGCAGCCCGAACGCGGCCGGGCCGTACCCGGTCACCCACCGACAGATGATCAACCGCCTGCAGGTCGCCCAGTTGCAGCCCGGGTCGACCGTGCAGGTCCGCATCGACCCGATGAACCCGCACGCGCTCATCCTCGGGTGAGCGAGGCGCGCAGTCGCACACAGGCCGCCGTCGCGCCAGGAATCGGCGTGACGGGCGGCCTGGGCGGCTACGCTACGTCGCGGTAGGGATGCTGCGGAGGAGACTGCTCACCCCATTCGCGCTGCTGATGGCGCTCATTGCGCTGCCGGCGAGCGTGGCGCACGCCGGTGAGCAGAAGCTGAAGTTCCGTTTCGGGCCGATCATCGTCACGCCCGGGCAGAACGACATCATCTTCGAGCCCAACAAGCACAAGCCGAAGGTGCCGGGCTGGATCACGTCGTTCAAGCCGAACCTCGTCTACGAGGACGGCACGCCGACGCGCACCGACGTCATCCACCTGCACCACGGGGTCTGGCTGAAGAACGGCAAGCCGCAGTTCGCCGCCGGGGAGGAGAAATCGATCGTCGACATGCCCGACGGGTTCGGGTGGCGCAGTGACCCCAGCGACTCGCTGATCCTCAACCACATGGTCCACAACCTGACCCCGAACGCGGCTGAGGTCTACCTCACGTGGGAGGTCGACTTCATCCCCGAGGGCGACCCGGCCGCCGCGGGCATCCGCACCGTCGAGACCCAGTGGCTGGATGTCGTCGGGATCCGCGCATGGCCGGTCTTCGACGCCGTGCGCGGCCAGGGCGGCAAGGACAAGCAGTTCACATTCCCGGACGAGGTCCCGGGCTACAAGCCCGAGAGCTACCCCTTCAACCGCTGGACCGTGGCCCGCGACGGCGTGCTGGTCGGCAGCGTCGGCCACCTGCACCCTGGCGGGTTGAACACCGAGCTGAAGGTGACGCGCGACGGGCGCACCGTCACCCTGTTCCGCTCGGAGGCCAAGTACTTCGAGCCTGCCGGGGCCGTGTCGTGGGATGTCGCGCTCACCGCCACGCCGAAGGACTGGCGCATCGCGGTCAAGAAGGGCGACGTCGTCACCGTGCACGCGACGTACGACACGTCACGCGCGTCGTGGTACGAGTCGATGGGCATCATGCCGTTGGCCTGGGAGCCCGGCGGCGCCGGGGGCACCGACCCGTTCACGGGCACGTTCCCCACCCGTGGCAAGGTCACGCACGGCCCGCTCAAGGAGAACCGCAACCACGGCGGCGGGCCGTTCGGCCTGCCCGACGCGCGGCGCATGCCTGACGGCGCGTCGCTGGCCCGCGGCAGCGTGAAGATCAACCAGTACCTCTACGGGCAGGGCGACCTGCACAACGTCGGACGCGGTGTCCGGCCGCCGACCGTCCCCGCCGGCACGGGCCTGACGTTCGTCAACCGGGACGCCAAGCAGAACGTCATGCACACCATCACGGCGTGCAAGGCGCCGTGTAACCGCGAGACCGGCATCGCCTACCCGCTCGCAGACGCGAGCACCCCGTTCGACTCCGGCAACCTCGGCTTCGGCCCCGTGGGCCGCACGGCCGCGGAGAACACCGACCGCTGGAGCACACCCAAGACGCTGAAGTCCGGGACGTACACCTACTTCTGCCGCGTGCACCCCTTCATGCGCGGCGCGTTCCGCGTCAAGCCGAAGCGGTGAGCGCGCTGCGGAGCGTCGCCTCGTCGACGCCCGCCACCTCGACGACCTTGTCGCGCGCGCGCGGCGCCGACCACCACGGACACCGCCGACTTCGGCACGCCCGTGCGCTTGGCGACGAACGCGCACAACGCCGCGTTGGCGCGCCCGTCGACGGGCGGCGCGGTGACGCAGATGACGATCGCGTCGCCGCGCATGCCGACGACCTCGTCGCGCCGCGCCCGCGGCTGCAGCCGCACCGCGATGCGCGCCATCAGGTCGCCGCGAGCACCCCGGTGCTCACCAGCGTGAGCACGAGGCTGCCGAGCGCGATCCGGTAGACGATGAAGATCGAGTAGTCGTGCTTGGCGATGTAGCGCAGCAGCCACGCGACGACGACGTACGCGACGACGAAGCTCGTGATGGTCGCGGTGATCGTGGCGGGCCAGCCGACGCCGCCGGAGATGTCGTCGTACTTCGTGACCGTCTGCAGGATGCCGGCGGCCGTGAGCGCGGGGATCGAGAGGAAGAACGACAGGCGGGTGACGGTCACGCGGTCGAGCCCCCGCAGGAGCCCGGCGCTCATCGTCGCGCCAGAGCGCGAGACGCCCGGAATCAGGGCGAGACACTGCGTGAGGCCGATGATGAGCGTGTCACGCCAGGTCACGTCTGCCTCGCCGCGCTCCTGGGTGGCGCGGGAGTCGGCGAACCACATGACGAAGCTCCACAGGATCAGCGCCCCGCCGACGAACCACAGGCTGCGCAGGGTCGTCTCGATCGTGTCCTTGAACAGGAGCCCGACGATCCCGATCGGGATCGACCCGATGATGACCGCCCACCCGAACATGTAGTCGTCGGCCTTCTCCGCCCGCCCGCTGATCCCCTTGACCCACGCCGTGCCGATCCGCAGGAAGTCCTGGCGGAAGTACAGGAGCGTCGCGAAGACCGCGCCCACCTGGATGATCGCGGTGAACGCGGTGATGTCCGGATCGTCGACGGAGTAGCCGAGCGCGGACTCGAGGATCGTCAGGTGGCCCGTGCTGGAGACGGGGAGAAACTCGGTGAGGCCCTCGACGAACCCCAGCAGGAGGGCTTCGAGCAGGCTCATGGAGGCGGCGTCGGGCGTCACGGGCGCCGCACCTTACCCGGGCGGACCCCGGGGCCGTCCTCCGGCGCTACACGCGCTTGTCGAACAGCGTGCCCTGCAGCTCCAGCGTGTTGCGGAGCATCTGGGCGTTCGCGCCGTACGTGTGCCGGGCGACGATCATCTCGGTCATCTCCTGGGCGAGCGAGACGTCCGACGGCGCGTTGGGATCGGCGGGCGCGCCCGCCGCGTCACCGGGTTTCGTGATCCCCGTGACCTGCACGCCCGGATTGCCTTCGGCCAGCTCGGTGCGGGACTCGCGGTACCCGGCGGTGTTCGCGTTCGCGACGTCGTTGGCCGCGACGTCGAACTGCGTCTGTGCTGCGAAGAGGCCGCTGAGGGAGGCGCCGATGTTCACCCTCTGGGTGTCGGCGGCCCGGCGCCCGAGGTTTAGTGCGCGACCTCGCGCCTGGCCGGACGTTCCCGGCGGTTGCCCTGGGGCGACGTGCCGAACACGCGATCCCACACCGGGCTGCTGACGCCGAAGCCGCGCGTGTGGTCCTGGAAGTGGTGGCGCATGTGGTGTTCGCGCAGGCGCTTGCCGAGGCGCGACGTGGGCACGCGGTGGTGGAGGTAGTAGTGCGTCATGTCGTAGACGAGGTACCCGGCGAGGAAGCCCGACCCGAACGCCATCGCCCGGTCGCTGCCCAGCACGATGAGAAAGGCCCCATAGAACATGAGCGCCAGCGGCACGCTCACCGACGGCGGCATCACGAGGCGCATCGGATCGTTCGGGTGGTCGTGGTGCACGCCATGGATGATCCAGTGCAACCGCGCGCCGACTCCGTCCTCGGGCTCGAAGTGGAACACCACGCGGTGCAGCCAGTACTCGAGCAGCGTCCAGAACACGTAGCCCGCGGCGACCCAGGCGAGGGCCACGGCCCCGAGACCCTGCAGACCCAGGACGAACAGGGTCACGATCGCCGGGACGAACAGGATCACCGGAATCGACGGGTGAACCCGCGAGAGCTTGTCGAGCACGTCGTTCTCGAACATGCGGGGCGAGGCCTTGAGGACCTCACTGCGGGGGTCGGAGCTGCGGGCCATGATCAGGGCATCGTAGTACCCATACCGGCAGGTGAGAACCGGCAGCCGTGCCACGCTACAGCTCAGACGCAGCCACGCCGATGATCGCAACCATGACCACCACCGCCACGCTGCTGAGCGACTTCTGGAACGACCAGATCGCCGAGCACGGCCGACAGGGCATCTTCCTGTTGCTCGTGGCGTTCCTCTGCTCGTTCCTGTTCATCCGCACGAGCGCCCGCCTGGGCCGCAGCACCACCTGGTGGCCGGGCAGCGTGGTGACGGACGGCGGTGTCCACCTGCACCACCTGGTCTGGGGCATCTGCATGATGATGGCGGCCGGGACCCTCGCGTTCACGCTGCGCGACGAGACGCCGTGGTTCGAGCTCTGCGCGGTGCTCTTCGGCGTCGGCATGGGCCTCACCATCGACGAGTTCGCGCTCTGGGTGTACCTGAGCGACGTGTACTGGGCCAAGCAGGGCCGCGCGTCGATCGACGCCGCGCTGTACGCCGCCACGCTCATGGGCCTGCTGCTGTTGGGCATCAATCCGCTCGACCTGGAGCAGGGCGCGTGGGCCGTCATCCTCACCGTCGCGACGACGCTGGCCTTCAGCCTCGTCTGCTTCGCCAAGGAACGGGTGACGCACGGGCTCGTGGGGCTGTTCATCCCGCTCGTCTCGCTCATCGGCGCGTGTCGCCTGGCCAAGCCCACCTCCTGGTGGGCGAAGAGGTTCTACGGCGACCGCCGCCCCGAGAAGCAGGCCCGGGCCGTGGAGCGCTTCGCCAACCGCCGGTCCGACAGCTGGAAGAAGTCGCTGCAGGACGCGATCGGTGGGAAGACCAACGCCGAACTCGTCGCTGAAGGCAAGGGCCCCAAACGCGTCTCGGAGTCCGAGCTGGAGGCCAATCCCGGCGAAGCGCAGCTCGACGCCGCGCAGGAACTGCGCGCGCGGGCCGACCGCGTGGCCGACTGACCGCGCGACCGGCTTGCGATACTGCCCTGCGTGGTCCTCGTCCGCCACGCCGACAAGCACCCGCTCGCCGTCGTCCTGCTCGCCGCGGCCGGACTCGGCGTGGCCCTCGGGCTCGGCGCGCAGCACGTCGGAGATCTCCGGCCCGGGCTCGGGTGGGTCGGCGCGCTCGGCGCGCCGTGGCTGGTGACGGCGTTCGTCGCGGGCGCACTCGCGCCGCAGGCCCGGGTGGCCGCGATCGCCGGGGCGACCGCGCTGGCGGTCGGCACCGCCGCGTACTACCTGGCCATGGTCGGCATGGCCGGCCCCGGAGCCCTCGGCTACGCCGTGGTGGTGGGCGCGTCGTGGGGGATGGTCGCGTTGGGCATCGGGGCCGCGTTCGGCGCGGCGGGCTGCCTGTGGCGCCGGCGCGACGACATCACGGGCGCCGTGGCCGCCGCACTGCCCGCAGGCGCGCTCATGGGCGAGGCGGTGCTCCTCGCCACGATCTGGGACACGCGTCCGGCGCTGCTCATCGTCGGCGCCCAGTTCGGTGCCGGCATGACCCTGCCCCTCCTCCTGGTCAACCGCCCGGCCCTCCGCGTGATCGCCGTCGGCGCCGCCGTGGCCGCGGCCCTGGTGTTCGGCACCGGCGAGGCCGTGGTGCGCGACACCCTCCGCGGGGTGGGGTGGGCGGGCGCGTGAGCCGCGGGCTCAGTCGAGCTCGGCGTCGATCAGCGCGGTGACCCGCTGGATCTCGGCCTCGGCCGGATCCTGACCCTGCTGGAGGCGCTCGGAGAACCGCCGCACGGGTTCGATCGAGCCATAGCGTGAGGCGGCAAGCGCGCTTGACGCCTCGTCGGCGAGCAGCACGAGCGCCGCGACGAGCGCGTCGCGCTCCTGGACGAGGTCGTCGGGGGGCGAGGTGGCGCGCATGCGGTCGGCGTGGCGTCGCGCGGCGTCGCGAACCTTGATCGCGAAGTCCCGCTGCAGCGCCAGCGACCCGCTCGTCTGCGCCTGCTCGGTCGCCGTGTCGAGTTCGGCGCCGTAGGCGTCGCGGCTGGTCTGCCAGCTCGCGGCGTACGCCGCCTTGCCGTCGTCGCCGTCCAGCGCCACCACCGCGACGATCGCGAGGGCTGCGACGAGCGCCAGAGCGGCGCCAAGCAGGAGCGGCCGGCGCGAGCGCGCGGGCTGGACGTCGCGGCTGCCGTGGTCCGACGGCGGCGCGGGGGCGGGGACGCGCTGGTCGCCGTGGTCGCTCGGTCGCGGCGGCAGGCCCACCGGCACGGGGAGGACCTGGCCGTCGGCCTCCAGCGCGGCGCGCGCGGCGGCCGCGAGTTCCCCGCAGCTCGTGAAGCGCTCGGCCGGCGTCTTGGCCATCGCGCGGTCGATGACCGCCTGCAGCTCCGGCGAGACGTCGTCGCGGCAGCGGTCCAGCCGGGGCGGCGGTTCGTGGAGGTGCGCGAACAGCATCCTCGAGACGCTGTCCGCGTCGTAGGGCAGCTCGCCGGTCAGACAGGCGTACAGGAGCGCGCCGAGCGCGTAGACGTCGGTCTGCGCGCTGAGCGGGCCGAAGCGCTCGGGCTCGATCTGCTCAGGCGCCGCCCATTCGACAGTGCCCATGAACTCGCCCACCCGGGTGATCTCGGGTCCCTGGGCGTGCAGCGGCTTGATCAGGCCGAAATCGGAGAGGACCGCCCGGTCCCCCCTCGAGCAGGACGTTGCCTGGCTTGACGTCGCGGTGGACGAGGCCGGCGTCGTGGGCGGTGTCGAGCGCCGAGGCGAGCTGCTCGATGATCGAGAGCGCCCGAGCCGGGGCCAGCGGCCCGTTGTCCAGCAGCTGGTGCAGGTCGCCGCCGCGGACGAGCTGCATCGCCACGTACAGGCGGCCGTCGAGCTCACCGGCGTCGTAGATCGCGACGATGTTGGGGTGCTGCAGGCGCGCGGCCAGTCGCGATTCGCGCAGGAATCGCTCGCGGGCCTCCTCGTCACCCCGCCACCAGTCACCCAGAACCTTGATCGCGGCGGGGCGGTCGAGATGCACGTGGCGGCCTTGGTAGACCACGCCCATGCCCCCACGGCCGAGCACGCCTTCGACCAAATAGGGGCCGAAGCGCTGGTCCTGCAGGATGGCGTCGTGCTCCGTGCTCATATGGCGCGTCCGAGCGATCCTACTCCGCAGCAGGACAACCGTTACCGCCGCCGCCGCGCTTGGCAGGATGGCGCGATGCCGTTCATCCACCGCGAACGCGTCCGCTTCGGCGACCTCGACGCCATGCGGCACCTCAACAACGTCGTGTTCCTGCGGTACTTCGAGACCGCGCGGATTGCGTACCTGCGAGTGCTCGCGCCCGAGCACGACCCGTCACATCCTGAGGCGGACACGTTCGGCCTCATCTTCGCCGAATGCCACATCACCTACCGGTCACCCGTCTACTTCGACGAGGAGGTCGCGGTGGCGTGCGAGGTGGGGGAGGTCCGCCGGTCGGCGTTCCGCGTGGACTTCACCATGCGCGTTGACGACCGCGTGGCGGCCGAGGGCTACGGCTGGCTCGTGGGCTTCGACTACGAGGCCCAGACGTCCGCCCGGCTGCCGGAGACGCTGCGCGACCGCCTGGAGCAGGAGGCCGCGCAGCGGGAAGCCGGTCAGGACTAGGAGGCGATGCCGAGGTCCGCGCGGTCGTCCTCGACGCGGAACTTCTCGACGAGGCGCTCGAGCTCGGCGGCGGTGGTCGCAAGCTCCTGGGCGGAGTTGGCGACCTGCTGCGTCGCGGCAGAGGTCTCCTGCGTGGACGCGGAGACCTCCTCGGCCGACGCGGACGACTGCTCGGCCACGGCGCTCATCTCGGCCATGTCGTGCGCGATGCGGCCGCGCATGAGCTCGGCGGACTCGCCGACGTCGGCGGCGATCGCCTCGACGCGCGCGGTCATGCCCTCGACCGCCTCGTCGATGCGCTCGAACGCGGCACGCGCCTGCTCGACCGTCGTCGCGCCGTCGCCGGTGCGCTTGGCGCCGTCCTCGACGAGTGAGACCGCGCCCTGCGTGCCCTTGGAGATGTCGTCGAGCAGCGCGGCGATCTCGGTCGCGGAGCCCTGCGATTCCTCGGCGAGCTTGCGGACCTCGTCGGCGACGACCGCGAATCCGCGGCCCTGCTCGCCCGCGCGGGCGGCCTCGATGGCGGCGTTGAGCGCCAGGAGATTGGTCTGCTCGGCGATGGCGGTGATGGTGTCGACGATCGTGCCGATGCGCTCGGACTTCGCGGCGAGCTCGCGCATGGCGACCGTCGCGGCCTCCGTGGCGGTGCGGACCGACTCCATCGCCTCGGTGGCGGCACCGGCGGCGCCGACACCATCCCGGGCCACGGATCGGGCGCCCGCGGCGGCCTCGGCCGTCTCGCGGGCCTGGCGCGCACTGCGCTCGGCATTGTCGGCGATCTGCTCGACGCTGTCGCGGGTCGTCGCGACGGCGGCGACCTGACGCTCGGCGCCCTGAGCGACCTCGGTCATCGCGTTGGCGACCTCGTGGATCGCCGCCCCGGACTCCTGCGAGGTGCTGGCCATCTGGCCCGACGCGCGGCTGACCTGCTGCGCGGAGCGCGTCACGCCGGAGAGGATCTCGCCGAGGTTGCCGCGGGTCTCCTCGTACGCCGCGATGGAGCTGTGCGACTGCTCGACGACGGAGTCGACGACCCGCGCCGCGGCGCCGACCTCGTCCGGCGCCGTGTCGCCGACCTGCTCGGCCTGCGCGCTGACGTGCACCGTGAGGTCGCCGTCGGCCATCGCCTGGAGGCCGCGCCCGAGCTCGGTGAGGTCGTGCTCCTGGACGGAGCGCAACTGCGTGACGAAGCGCCGCATCGGCTTGGTGATGGAGCGGGTGATGAAGAGCGCGAGGGCGATCGTCAGCAGCACGGCGATGAGGCCGACGCCGAGCAGGATCCGCTGGCCGTCACGCGCCTGGTCGGCGGTGGCCTGCAGCGCCGCGTCGGTGTCCTGCCGGACCTGCGCGACGAGCTTCGTCTCGTCGGCCGACAGCTGGTCCATGGCGGGGACGAGCTGCTCGAGGTAGAGGGTCCGCGAGCCGTCGCGCTCCTCGACCTCCTGGATCGTCTCCTGGCGCGAGAGCTCGACGCCCTCGTCCATGAGCTTCTCGACCGCGGCACGATCCTTGATCACCGTGGCCAGCGCCTGCTTCGCGGCGGGCGTCGTCACGAGCGGGCCGACGTCCTTCAGCGCCTTGTCGGCAATCGCGTGCTGGCGCTCGATCTTCGCGGCGACCTCGTCCTGGACCTTCAGGTCACCGTCGAAGACGTACAGGTGCCGAACGAACTCGTGCGCGCTCGACGCGTTGTTGACCCCGAGGTCCTCGAGGATCGCGAGGGCGGCGACGTTCCGGCCCGCCTCGGTGTCATCGGACGCAGCGTTGAGGTCGCCGAGGGTCGTCACGCCCACGACGACGGTCGTCGCGATCGCGGCGAGCAGCAGGGCGAAGGAGAGGGTGAGTCGAACGCCGACTCGGGCGCGACGGAGGACGGACATGGGGCAGAGCACTCCTGGACGGGGACAGTCAGGAGATCGCCCAGCCCGCGCCGCGCTTGAGCGAAGTCGAGTCATCACGTGCCACCTCCGGACGGACCGGTGCGGGGAATTACGACGGCGTTGCCGTGGCGGCTGCGGTCGCCTGCACGGCCCAGGATCCGTACGGTCCGTGGCGTGTCTGTCACCGTGCTGGACGACCTCGCCGTGCCGCCGCTGGCGGTGGAGCGCTTCGAGCCGTTCCTCTCCGCGGCACAGTACGCCGAGCTCCTCGACGCCGCGGCCAAGGCCCGCCTGCTGCTGCACGACCGCGTCCTGTGGTGCGTGAACTCCACCGCACGCGGGGGAGGTGTCGCCGAGATGCTCGGCACGCTCCTCGGGTACGCCCGCGGCAGCGGGGTGGACGCCCGGTGGGTGACGATCGACTGCCCGCCCGAATTCCTCGCCGTCACCAAGCGGCTCCACAACCGCCTCCACGGCTTCCCCGGTGACGACGGACCGCTCGGCCAGCGCGAGCGAGACATCTACGAAGAGGTCAGTGCGGAGAACGCCGCCGGCCTCATCGAGCGCGTCCGGCCGCGGGACGTCGTCCTCCTGCACGACCCGCAGACCGCGGGCATGGCGCCGGCGCTGGCTGCCAGCGGCGCGCTCGTCATCTGGCGGCTGCACATCGGCGCGGACACCCCGAATGCGCATGTCGAGCAGGCGCAGGCGTTCCTCCGGCCCTACGGTGAGCACGCGCGCGCCTGGGTCTTCTCGCGCAAGGAGTTCATCTGGCCCGGGCTGGACCCGGCGCGCTGCCACGTCATCGCGCCGTCGATCGACGCCCTCTCGCCGAAGAACCAGCCGATGGAGCCCGAGACGGTCATGGCCATCCTGCAGTCGACCGGGCTCCTCGCCGACGGCGCCGACGACGACGCGGGCTTCCTCCGACGTGACCGCAGCCCCGGGCGCGTCGAGCGTCGCGCGATGATGATCGAAGAGGCGCCGACGCCTCCCGACGCGCCGCTCGTCGCGCAGGTCTCGCGCTGGGACAACCTCAAAGACCCGCTCGGCGTCGTCACCGGGTTCGCGCAGGCACTGCCGCATCTCGGCGGGGCGCACCTGATCGTCGCCGGGCCCGACGTGACCGCTGTGGCCGACGACCCGGAGGGCGCCCGCGTCCTGCATGACGTCACCGAGCGATGGCGCGCACTGCCCCCGCTGGAGCGCAGCCGCATCCACCTTGCGAGCCTGCCGATGGACGACCCGCAGGAGAACGCGGCGATCGTCAACGCCCTCCAGCGGCGTGCCGACATCGTCGTGCAGAAGTCGCGCGCCGAGGGCTTCGGCCTCACGGTCGCCGAGGGAATGTGGAAGGCACGGGCGGTCCTGGCCACGCGTGTCGGCGGGATCCAGGACCAGATCGTCGACGGTGTGAGCGGCGTGCTGCTCGACGACCCCGACGACCTCGAAGACTACGGCCGCAAGCTCGCCATCCTGTTGTACGACGGCGGCTACCGCGCCCGGCTGGGCGCGGCCGCCCGCGAGCGTGTGCGCGAGCACTTCCTGGAATCACGCCATCTCGAGGACTGGGTGGCGGTCTTCCTGAAGGTCGCCGCGCCCGCGCCTTCAGCCGGCTGAGCCGAACGACTCCGTGCGGATGACCGGTTCGCCGGCGCTGTCGGACGCGTCCAGGTCCACGGTCGCCTCGATCGCCCAGTCGTGGTGTCCCTCGGGGTCGTGGATGATCTGCCGTACCCGCCAGGTCCGCGGGCCGCTGCCGGCGGGGGACGGGTCGACGATGAGCAACTCGGGGGCACGTGCTGCGGGCCCGTCGTCGATCGAGTCGTGCTCGTCCCAGTAGGCGCCGAGCGCCTCCTCCCACGCCGCCGCGGTCATGGCGACCCGCAGCGGCGGATCGGCGAGTGCGGCCGAGGCGGCCTCGACGTCGGCGAGCTGATCGAACCGGTCGCGCGCGGCGAGCTGGACCTTCTGGAACATCGCGTTGCGCACCATCACGCGGAATGCGCGGGCGTTCGCGGTGATCGGCCGCTGCGGGACGGGCGGCTCCCCGGCGGCGGCGGCGGCCGCGGCGCGCGCCACGGACTCCGGATCGGTCAGCGCCTCCCACTCGTCGAGCAGGCTCGAGTCGGTCTGGCGGACGGTCTCGCCGAGCCAGTCGATGATGTCATCGAGCTCGTCGGTCCTGACCTGCTCGGGCACCGTCTGGCGCAGCGCCCGGTAGGCGTCGCTGAGGTACCGCAGGACCAGGCCCTCGGAGCGCGCGAGCCCGTAGAACGACACGAACTCGGTGAACGTGCGGCCGTGCTCGTACATGTCCCGGACCACGGACTTCGGCGACAGGTCGGTCTCCCGCACCCACGGGTGGGTCTCGCGGTAGATGCGCAGTGCGTCCTCGAGCGGCTCGGCCAGTGGCCTGGGGTGGGTGACCTGCTCGAGCAGCTCCATGCGCTCGTCGTACTCGATGCCCTCGGCCTTCATCTCCGCGACCGCTTCACCGCGCTCCTTGTGCGCCTGGGCCGAGAGGACGGGGAACGGGTCATCGAGAATCGCCTCGACCACGGACAGGATGTCCAGCGTGTAGGTCTCGGACTCCGGGTCGAGGAGATCGAACGCGACGAGGGCGAACGACGCGAGCGGCTGGTTCAGCGCGAAGTTGTCCTGGAGGTGCGGGGCGAGCTGCAGGGTGCGCCCGTGCTCGTCGGGCTCGGGGAGCCACTCGAGGACCCCTGCTTCGACCAGTTCGTTGCCGAGCGTCTCGGCCTGCTCGGACAGGCGACGGCGGCCCCGTTCGTCCTCGTGGTTGTCCTCCATCAGCGCGCGCATCGTGGAGATCGGGTCCGCGGGCTGGTTGACGACGTTGAGGATCATCGCGTGGTCCACGCGCATCCGGGACACGAGCGCCTCGGGCTTGGCGTGCTTCAGGCGCTCGAACGTCTCCTCGTTCCAGCCGACCGCGCCCTCCTGGGGCTTCTTGCGCTGGACCTTGCGCTGCTTCTTGGGGTCATCCCCGGCCTTCGCGAGCGCGCGCTTGTTGTCGATGACGTGCTCGGGCGCCTGCACGATGACGTAGCCCGACGTGTCGAACCCGGCCCGGCCGGCGCGCCCGGCGATCTGGTGGAACTCGCGGGCCTTCAGCAGCCGGTGCTTCGTGCCGTCGTACTTCGCCAGCCCGGTGAAGACGACCGTGCGGATCGGGACGTTGATTCCCACGCCCAGCGTGTCGGTGCCGCAGATGACCTTCAGCAGACCGGTCTGCGCGAGCTGCTCGACCAGGCGGCGGTAGCGCGGGAGCATCCCGGCGTGGTGGACGCCGATGCCGCCGCGGACGAGCTTGCTCAGCGTCTTGCCAAAGCCGGCCGTGAAACGGAAGGCGCCGATCACGTCGGCGATCGCCTCGCGCTCCTCGCGCGTGCAGAGCTTGGCTGAGAGCAGCGACTGCGCGCGCTCCATCGCCGACGCCTGCGTGAAGTGCACGACGTAGACCGGCGCCTGATCGGTCCGCGCGAGCTCCTCCAGCAGCTCGTGCAGGGGCTCCTCCGACCACCGGTACGTCAGCGGCACGGGCCGCTCGGCATCGTCGATGACCGCGGTCTCGCGGCCCGTCCGACGCGTGACGTCCTCGCTGAGTGCGGTGACGTCGCCGAGCGTGGCCGACATCAGCAGGAACTGGGCCTGGGGGAGGCACAGCAGCGGCACCTGCCACGCCCAGCCGCGCTGCGGTTCGGCGTAGAAGTGGAACTCATCCATGACGACCTGCCCGATGTCCGCGTCCCGGCCCTCGCGCAGCGCGATGTTCGCCAGCACCTCGGCGGTGCAGCACACGATCGGCGCGTCGGCATTGACGGACGCGTCGCCGGTCGACATCCCGACGTTCTCCGCGCCGAAGACCTGGCAGAGGGCGAAGAACTTCTCGGAGACGAGCGCCTTGATCGGGGCGGTGTAGTAGGTCGTGCGCCCGTCAGCCATCGCCGCGAAGTGCGCGGCGATCGCGACCATCGACTTCCCCGAGCCCGTCGGCGTCGCCAGGATGACGTTGTTGCCGGTGAACAGCTCGATCGCGGCCTCGTCCTGGTGGGGGTAGAGGGTCAGGCCCTCCGTCTCCGCCCAGGTGGAGAACCCGTCGTACAGCGCGTCCTCGGTCGGGTCCTCGGGAAGTGCGTCGAGCAGCAACATGCGCCCGGCCGACGCTAGCCGACCGCTACGAGCCGGTGCGTTCCGCCGACCGCAGCCCGCGCAGCGCCCAGACCGCGAACCCGCCCGCGAGCGCGATCGCCGTCCCGAACACGAGCAGCTCACTGACGGCTTCGCCCGCCAGAAGATCGCGCCCGCCCGTCATGAGCGCGGTCACCGGGTTCACCGTCGCCACGCCGTGCACCCACCCCGCCACGAGATCGAGCGGGACGAACACCGGAGCGAGGAAGAGCACGAGGAAGACGGGCATCTGCATCGCGGGGCCGGCCTGCACGGTCTTCAGCCGCATCGCGACACCGCAGGCGAACAGCATCGCGGCGGTGCAGGTCAGCGCGACGAGGAGCACGAGCCCGGCCACGTCCGCAGCGGAGCTCTGCGGCCGCATCCCCGTGACGAGCGCCACGACGGTCAGCAGGCTCGTCGTGATCGCCGCCCGGCCGAGCGCGCCGAGCAGGTAGCCGACGATGATCGCCTCACGCCGGGGCGCCGACAGCATGTACCGCCGCGCGAAACCGCGCTCGAAGTCCGCGGCGATGCCGAACCCGCTGAAGACGCCGCCGAACGCGCTGGCCTGCAAGAGAACGAAGCCGAACTGGAAGGTGTCGTAGCCCGCGGAGTACTCGAACCCGGGCAGGTCGCCGACGCTGGACAGCCCGCCCGCGAACGCCACGTAGAACATGAGCGGGAAGATCAGCGCGGGGGCGAGCAGCGCGGGGTTCGTGAAGGTGATGTGCAGGCTGCGCCACGCGACGGCGCGCGCGGTGGACGAGAACTCCCTCATGTCCGCACCAGGTTGGTCCGCATGGCGTGGGCGGCCGCGGCGCCGCCCACCAGCGTGCCGACGACGAGGATGGCGATCGCCGGCCACAGCGCGGCGGGGTCCCAGCCCGTGACGACCAGCGATCGGATGCCCTCGATGAGGTAGCTGACGGGGTTCAGCCCGGCCACCGTGGCGAACCAGTCCTGCTCCATGAGGTCGCGCGGGAGGTTCGCGCTCGACAGGAACAGCAGCACGAAGAACAGCGGGAAGAACCCCTGGACGGTCTGCGGCGATCCGCTGCGCAGCCCGACGAACGCGCCGATCGACGAGAACATCAGCCCGATGGCCACCGCGAACACGAGCAGGGCGACGACGCCCGCCGGCCCGGCCGCCACCGTGACGCCCGCGATGAAGCCGACGGTCAGGTAGACCACGGCGGCGACGAGCGATAGCGCGACGACGCCGGCGACCTGCCCGAGCAAAAGCGACGTGCCGCGGACGGGCGTCAGGGCCAATCGCCGCAGGAACCCGCTCTCGATATCGGTCGCGAGATCCGTCCCCGCGTTCAGCATCGCGAACAGCCCGCCCTGGATGAACGGCACGGCGATGATGAAGTCGAGGTACGAGTCGGCGGGGAAGCCCGGCAGCTCGGAGGCGGCGTCCAGCCCGGCGGAGTTGATCGCCACGAGCAGCATGGGAAAGAAGATCACCGGCACGACGTTCGCCGGCTGGCGCAGCGTCCGCAGCAGCGCCCGGCGGGCGAGGTCGCTCGTCACGCCACGGCCTCGTCGGCGAGACGCTCGCCCGTCTTGGCGAGGAACACGTCGTCGAGCGTCGGGGCATGAAGGTCGAACGTGTTCAGGCCGATGCCCTCGGCGTCGAGCCGCCGCACGACCTGCGCGAGACCGTCGGCCCCGGCTTCGAGGCGGACCGCGGCGGCGCCCGTCGGCGCGGCGGTGGCCGGACCGAACTCCGACAGCACCTGTGCGAGCCGTTCGCGGTCGGCCGCGTCGGAGGGAACGACCTCCAGCGACGGGCGGCCGATCTCGCCCTTCAGCGCGTCGGGCGTGCCCTCCGCGACGATCGACCCGCGCGAGATGATCGCGATGCGGTCGGCGAGCTGGTCCGCCTCCTCGAGGTACTGCGTCGTCAGGAAGACCGTGACGCCCTCGTCGCGCGCCAGGCGGCTGACCTCCTCCCAGAGGTCCGACCGCGACTGCGGGTCCAGCCCCGTGGTCGGCTCGTCGAGAAACAGGATCGACGGGCCGTGGACGAGCGCCAGGGCGAGGTCCAGGCGCCGCTTCATGCCGCCGCTGTAGCCGCCGACGCGCCGATCCGCGGCGTCGGTGAGCCCGACCCGCTCGAGCAGTTCGACCGTGCGGGCGTCCCGCGTCTGCTTGGCCAGGCCCTGCAGCGACGCTTGGAGGCGCAGGTGTTCGCGCCCGGTCAGCAGCGGATCGAGGGCCGCCTCCTGCAGCGCGGCGCCGATGTGCCGGCGGACGTCCGGCCCCTCGGTCGCGACGTCGAAGCCGGCCACGCTGGCGCGACCGCCGGACGGGGGCAGGAGGGTCGTGAGCATCAGGACCGTCGTGGACTTCCCCGCGCCGTTCGGTCCGAGGAAGCCGAAGATCTCCCCAGGCTCGATGGCGAACGAGATGCCATCCACCGCCGTGAGGTCCTTGAACGTGCGCTGGAGGTTCTCGACCTCGATGCCGGATGCCGGAGCCATGCGTCGCACCGTAGCACGGAAGGTACGTGTTGCAAACTATCTGTCGTACGGAACATCCGTGTCACGTACACTTCGGGGCATGGCGACCGAGCCCAAGACCGCAGCGTCTGCGTGGGCGCTGTTCTGGCAGATCTTTCAGGCCGACAAGAAGCGGCGCTGGGCCCTCATCGGCGAACTCGGCCTCACGCCGGTGCAGGGGATGGCACTGTCGTCGCTGGACCAGGACGACCCGCCCACGATGTCGCAGCTGGGCAGCACGATCATGTGCGACAGCTCCACGCTCACCGGCGTCGTGGACCGTCTCGAGGCGCTGGGTCTCGTCGAACGGCGTGCTGCAGCCCACGACCGGCGGGCCAAGTGCGTCGCGCTGACGCCGGCCGGCCTCGACCTGCAGGCGCGCCTGCGCGCTCGGATGCTGCCGCCTCCGCCGCACTTCGAGCACCTGACGGCCGAGGAGGCTGCACAGCTGCACGACCTGCTGGCCGTCGCCGTCGAGCGCCACGCTCAGCACGGCACGTCGGAGGCCTGAGACACAACCCGGAGTGGGTCCGCCGGGGATGCGGTAGAACGGGTCATGCGCTTCCACCGGCCGTCACCCGCACTCACCGTCGCCTTCCTCGCCCTCCTGGTCGCCCTGGGAGGTGTGGCGGTCGCGGCGGTCCCCGCTCGGGACGGCGACGTCCACCTCTGTTACTCGAAGCGGACCGGCGCGCTGGAAGTGGTCGACACGCAGAAGGACCGGTTCACGTGTGAGCGCAACTGGCGGGGCTTCACCATCAACGCGACGCCGAAGCAGCTGACGAGCGCGGACGGCGGATCGACCGTGGCGGTGGCCGACAACGGCGTCGTGACGATGAACTCGCCGTCCGGGAATGTCCGGATCGGCGATCAGAAGGTCACGGTCAACGGCACGGACGAGATCAACCTCGCGACGGGCAGCGCGTCCATCCAGATGAAGAAGGACGGCACCATCGCCATCAAGGGCAAGGACATCACCCTGGACGGCACCGGACAGATCCAGGTGAAGGCCAGCGGCGACGTGACCGTGAAGGGCAGCAAGGTCGGAGGAAATTGAGGTGACGCATTGCGGTGCGTGGTTCGGGACACTGAGTCCAGCACCGTCTGGGAGGCGACATGACCGCACCCGTGTACAGCGCGGCGAACCCGGCCCACCGGGCCAACCGCGCTGCAGAGGACCGTCGACTCATCGCCCGGTACCGCGAGACCGGCGATCGGCGAGTGCGCGACCAGCTCGTGTTCACGTACGCGCCCCTGGTGAAGTACCTCGTCGGCAAGAAGCTGCGGACGCTGCCGTCCGAGGTCCACGGCGACGACCTCATCTCCGCGGGCCTCGAGGCGATCCTGCGCTGCATCGATCGCTACGACCCGGAAGTCGGCTCGTCGCTCGAGGCCTACATCTGGACGCGCGTGCAGGGCGCGATCCTGGACGAGCTGCGGCGCGACGACTGGGTGCCGCGCTCGGTGCGCCGCCACGAGCGCGAGGTGGCGACCGCGGGGGAGCGGTTCCTCCGCGAACACGGCCGAGACCCCGACGAGCAGGATCTCGCCGCTGCGCTCGGGGTCCCCCTCGACCAGTTCCGCGAGCGCCAGCACGACGTCGCCACCGCGACGCTCGGGTCGCTGAACGCGACGCTCGTCGACACTGACGGCGCAGACATCGAACGCATGGAGACACTGCGGTCGGAGGACGACGCCGTCGATCCCGAGCACGCGATGATGAGCGCCGCCGCGAGCGAGCGGCTGCGGCAGGCGATCGCGGACCTGACCGAACGCGAGCGGTCGATCATGGTGATGCTCCACACGCACCACATGACGCTGGCGGAGACCGGCGCGGTGCTCGGCGTGACCGAGAGCCGCGTCAGCCAGCTGCACACGCGGATCCGCAACCGCCTCGCCGAGGCGCTGGCGGACGACCGCGCGCTGTTCGAGATGGTCTGACACGGGCAACGAACGCTGAGTGCCCGCGCGGTGAGTGCAGGGTGGAGGCCTCCGAGCCGATGGGAGGCAGCATGTCCACTCTGTCGGGTCGTCTTGCCGTGGCCGGGGTCATCCTGACCCTTGTCGGCGCGTGGACGATCGGTCTCGCGCTCACGGGGCTGGCCTGGGGGCCGGCGGCGTTCATCGTCAGCGTGTGGGTGCTCACCCACAGCGACGCCGCACGGCCGACGAAGGCGCTGTGGGTCCTGTTCCTGGTCTGCAACCTGCTGTGGTTCGCCAGCGATGTCTGGCGGGTGTTCGGCGCGCAGCCCCTGCCTGCGGCGCCTGCGCTCGGCCCCGAGACGCTGGCGGGCGCCGGGATGCTGCTGGTCATCGTCGTGATCGTCTGGTGCACGTACATGCGCGGACGTCCCCGGATCGAGACGTGGCTCGACGGCGTCATCCTCATGGCGGCGCTGGCCGTCCCGTTGTGGATGCTGCTGATCCGTCCCGCCGCCGGCGATCCTGAGGCCACCGCGGCGGCGGTGATCGCGGCGGTCCTCGTCCTCGCCGTCATGCAGGCCGGTGCCTTGTACGTCATGAGCGGCGGCATCTGGTCTGTTCCCGCGGTCCTCCTCGCACTCTCGGTGGCCGGTAACGTGGCCTGCGGTCTGGCACCCCGGATCGCCGGCACACCCGACGCCGCCTTCCCGCTGTTCGTCCCGGGCTACGTCCTGGGCTTCTTCATCACCGTGCACCCCAAGCTGCTGACGGTGTTCAAGCGCGGGGGACGGCCGTCCGGCATTCCCCTGGCGATCCGCGTCTGGATGCTCGTCGGTGCCGTCACCCTCCCGCTCGCCGTGCTCGCCTGGTGCTACGTGCGGGGCGAACCGGCGCCCACGACCGCCGTCGCCGGCGCGCTTGGGCTCATCACCGCGGTCGTCGTCCTTCGCGCGATCCTGATGGTGCGGGCCGGCGTCCGTGACTGGTCGGTCCCGCTGACGATCTCCGCGACGGCCCTGCTCGTGGGCGCGGTCGCGGTGACGCTGACGATCTTCAGCCAGTCCGCGCGACACGCCGAAGAGCGCACCAACGCGATCACCGCGATCCTTCCAGGCGTCAAGCAGCTCGACGGCCTGCTGCTGCGATCGCTGCGGCCGGACGGCCCCGGGCCGGCCTCCGAGGCTCGTGCCTGGGGGAGATGGTGCGGCGGGTGGGAGCCTCTGGCATCGTCGCGCGGCCCACGCTCGACCGGTACGAGCAGGCCGGCGTCGCCGCGCTCACCGCCGCGGCCGCCGGACAGGGCCGCCGCGAGCGCATGCTCGTCGACGGCCCCGTGCGGGCGACGCACGCCGCGCTCGTCAGCGAGGCCTCCGCCGAGCTCACCAGCGCCCGGAGCGCCGCGGACCGACGCGAGCGGACGCTGCGGCTGTCGACGGTCGCGATCCTGATGTTCACGCTCCTGCTGGTCGGGGTGCTGCTCCTGCGGTTCAACCTCGCGCACCGTCGGCTGGAGGTCCAGCACCTCAAGACCCACGACGAGCTCACCGGACTGCCCAACCGCGCCGCTCTCGACCGGGCCGTGCACAACGACTCCCCGGCGCTCGAGGGCACATCGCGCACGCTCGTCCTCCTCGACCTCGACGACTTCAAGGCGATCAACGACTCGTTCGGGCGCAGCACGGGCGACGCCGTCCTCCGTGCGGTCGCCACGCGCGTGGCGGCTTCGATCCGCGGAGACCAGCTCGTCGCGCGCGTCGGTGGCAACGCGTTCGGCATCCTCGTCCCGCACGGTGAGGACCCGGTGGTCGTCGCCCACCGCGCGCTCGCAGCGCTCGCCGAGCCGATCGCGGTCGAGGAGACATCCCACGTCATCGAGTGCTCGATCGGCATCGCCCGGGTCGACGAGGCCGATGCCGACCGCCACGCCTCGACGATGCGCAACGCCGAGCTCGCCATGTACCACGCCAAGCGCGTCGCGGGCAACAGCATCGAGACCTTCGTCAGCGACATGCACCAGCGGGCGCGGGATCGCCTGCAGCTCGCCGCGGACCTTCGTGCGGCCCTGGAGTCCGACCAGTTGCACCTGGCCTACCAGCCGATCGTCTCGCTCCGGACGGGGCGCATCGAGGGATACGAGGCGCTCGTGCGCTGGACCCATCCGACGCGGGGCCCGTTGTCACCCGCCGAGTTCATTCCGATCGCCGAGCAGAGCGCGCTGATCGTGGACCTCGGCGGCTGGGTGCTGCGGACCGCGGCCCGTCAGATGGCCTGCTGGCAGACGCTGTGGGACGACGAGCGCTACGTGTCGGTCAACGTCGCCGCGTCCCAGCTGACGACGCGCGCGCTCATGCAGCAGGTGCGCGTCGCGCTCGCAGACTCACGCTTGGACCCCGAGCGGCTCGTGCTCGAGGTGACGGAGTCGTCCCTGATCGACGACATCGAGGCCAGCATCGCCCAGATGCACAGCGTGCGCGCCCTCGGGGTCCGCTTCGCGCTCGACGACTTCGGGACCGGCTACTCGTCGCTGAGCTACCTCCAGCGGTTCCCCGTCGACGTGCTGAAGATCGACAAGGCCTTCATCGATGCCCTTGACGACCCGGACGGCGTCCTGCTGGTCCGCGCCATCGTGAACATGGCCGCAAGCCTGCAACTCCGGGTCGTCGCGGAAGGCGTGGAGGGCGAGGCTCAGGCCGATGCGCTCCAGCGCTTCGGGTGCCACCTGGTGCAGGGCTACCACTTCAGCCGACCTCTGCCGGCCGCGGATGTCGTCGCGATGCCGCAGACGTTCGCGGTGCCGGCCTCTCAGGCCATCCGCGCGATCGGCTGACCCCAGGCCGAGGCGGCCGCCGTCAGCCGCCGGCGCCCGCCGCCGCCGGCATGTCGGGAAGACCGCCGTGGTCGAGCGCGCGCGGGGCCGGCACATGGGTGTCGTCCCACACGAACGCGGGCAGCGGGTGGGCGGGACCGGTCCCGGGCGCGTCGGTGGTGACCACGTTGCCGACCAGACGCAGGTCATCGTCGGCGAGGGCGGGGCGGGGGACGTTCGAGCCATCCTGCGCCTCCCCGGCGAACGGCCCCGCGACGCTGATGGTCTCGGAGCCCTCCGCCTTGACGATCACGTTGTCGTAGAACCACACGTGGCGGTTCGGGATCCGCACGGCGTTCGTCCCGTCGTCCACCCGCGTCGTGCCCCAGCCGCCGGCGGCGAGGTGCTTCGCGCACCGTTCCCGGCCGTCGTCTCCGGGCCGCCCGTCACACGACCGCAGTCCGAACACCGCCTCGAGCGCGTGGCTGCGCGCGCCGACACGCAGCAGGGTGTTGCGCGCGAACAGCGCGTTGTAGGCCCCGTTCGCACCGAGCCCGGCGCCGTGGGTGTCGCGGATCTGGTTGTTCCACACGCGCACGTCGTAGGCCTCGTACCGCAGCCACGGGGCGACCATGAACTGGAAGCCCGTGCCCTGGCCGGCCGTGAACCCTCCGGTGCCGCAGTCACGGATGTCGTTGCGCCAGACGCGGACGTGCACACTGCCGCCCTTGGCGTACGCGCACCAGTCCTCGGCGTCGTGGATCGTGGTCTGTGTGATGTCGGCGCGCTGGACTGCGACGAGGTCCAGCGCGTTGTCGGTGCCGCCGGAGATGTCGCTCTGGCGGATCGTGATCCGGCGCGACTGGTTGATCTTCACCACGTCGCCCATTCGCCGCTTGCCCTGGACACGGACGCCGTCGAGGGTGAAGCCGTCGCACGCCTCGCAGTGGACGTCGCCGTCGACGGTGAGGCCGTGGATCGTCATGTCCCGGACCGCGAAGATGTTCAGCGCGGGGACGGTCGTTCGCGTCATGCCCGCGCCGGAGATGCGAACGCCGCGCTTGCGTTCGTAGTAGGTCGCACCGAGCCGGACCCGCCCGGGCGCGATGCGAATCGTGGTGCCGGTGCGTGCGCGACGCCAGGCCGCGTCGAGGGACTTCAGCGGCGCTGACCGCGTGCCGGTGTTCGCGTCACGGCCGGCGCGCGGGTCGACATGGATGGTCGCGGCGGCGGCCTCGGCCGCTGTCGCGCCGGTGGCGAGAGCGGTGAGCAGCGCGACGAGCAAGGCTGAGCGTCCCATCGCCATCGCCATCGACCGCGTCGCGCCGGCCCTCGAGGAGAGCGCCGGTCCGGTCGACCAGCGTTGCAGTCCCGCCGAGGTGTTCATACGATGAGCTTGTCAGTGCTGATGATCTCCTCATTCCGACTTCGGCTCGCTCGCTGTGACGCCTGACGCCGGTCTCGTCACCCTCTTTGCGCTGGTGCTCGCCGACTCACTCGGCGTTCCGGCTCCCGGCGATTCGGCCTTGCTCGTCGCCGGGGCGCTCGTGGCAGACGGCCATGTCTCGCTCGTGGCGACCATCGCCGTGGCGAGTGCCGCCGCCATGGTCGGCGACACGATCGTCTACTGGGTCGGGCGCTCCGGCGGACGACGTCTGCTGCTGCGCGATGGACCGGCCGCCGACCGCCGCCGCAGCGCGCTGGCGAAGGCGGATCGCTTCTACCAGCGCTACGGACTCATCGCGGTCTTCTTCGGGAAGTTCGTCCCCGGGGTCCGCGGTGTCGGCGCCCTCGCCGCCGGTACGTCCGGGATGCGGTGGGGCGCGTTCGCGGCGGTCAACGCGGCCGCCTGCCTGGCGTGGACGAGCACGGCCGTCGCTGCGGGTTACGCCGCGGGCCCGTCCGTCGTGCTCATCGTGGGCGTCGCGGCCGTGGCCGCGGGTGTCGTCTGGATCCTCCGGCGCCGCTCACGACGAGCGGATCGCTAGACGTACTGCGCCGCCGCATGGCCGGACGCCCAGGCCCACTGGAAGTTGAACCCGCCGAGGTGGCCGGTGACGTCCAGCACCTCGCCGATGAAGTACAGCCCCGGGCTCTTCAGCGATTCCATCGTCTTCGATGAGACGTCGCGGGTGTCGACGCCGCCCAGCGTGACCTCGGCGGTCCGGTAGCCCTCCGTGCCGGCAGGCACGACCTGCCAGGCGCCGAGCGTGTCCGCGATGTCGCGCAGCTCGGCGGCGGTGTACCGCTTCATCGGCTTGGAGACGAACCACCGATCGGCCAGGAGGCCCGCCATCTTCTTGGTGAAGACCTCGGCCAGGACGGTCTTCAGTTCGCTGTTGGGACGTGCAGCCTGCTGGGCCTGCAGCCACTCCAGCGCGTCGTGGTCGGGCAGCAGGTTGATGGTCACGGCGTCGCCGAGCTGCCAGAACGACGAGATCTGCAGGATCGCCGGGCCGCTGAGGCCGCGGTGGGTGAACAGGATGTTCTCGCGGAAGCTCTCGCCGTTGCAGCTGGCCACGGCGTCGGCCGACGTGCCGGACAGCTCGGTGCACAGGTCCTTGAGCTGGTCGGTGATGATGAAGGGCACGAGGCCGGCGCGGGTGGGGAGGACGGTGTGGCCGAACTGGCGTGCGATCTCGTACCCGAAGCCCGTGGCGCCGAGCGTCGGAATCGACAGCCCGCCGGTGGCGATCACCACCGACGGCGAGGCCACGGGCCCGATGTCGGTGCTGAGCAGATATCCCGCCTCGGTCCTGTCGATCTGCTGCACCGCCGTGCTCAGGTGCAGCTCGACGCCTGCGCGTTCGCATTCGGCCAGCAGCATGTCGCGGATCGCCTTGGATTTCTCGTCGCAGAACAGCTGACCGAGCTTCTTCTCGTGGTAGGCGATGCCGTGCTCACTCACCATGGCGATGAAGTCCCACGGCGTGTAACGGGCCAGGGCCGACTTGCAGAAGTGCGGGTTCTGCGAGGAGAAGTTCTCCGGCTCCGTGTACATGTTCGTGAAGTTGCACCGGCCACCGCCGGACATGAGGATCTTCTTGCCTGCCTTGTTGGCGTGCTCGAGGAGCAGCACCTGGCGGCCGCGTTTGGCGGCGGTCAGGGCGCACATCAGGCCGGCGGCACCGGCGCCGATGATCACCACGTCGGGAGCGCGCGCATCCACGTCGGCGATCTTGCCACGCGCCTGCGATCCTGCGCAGCCGTGTCCACCCGCCCGCCAAGACGCTGTCCATGTGGCTCAGGCGAGCCGTACGCCGCCTGTTGCGGCGCACTCCACGCCGGGGAGGCCGCGTCCACCGCGGAACGGCTCATGCGCTCACGCTTCAGCGCCTTCGCCGTCGGCGACGCCGCGTACCTGCTGGCGACCTGGCATCCGTCCACACGTCCGGCGTCGCTGGAACTCGACCCCTATCTGGAATGGCAGCGGCTGGAGATTCTCGAGGCCACGACACCGTCGCGTTCGACGCGCACTACTGGGACGCCGCCCGCGGCCAGCGCGGACTGCAGCGCGAGCACAGCGAGTTCCGGCGCGAAGGCGGTCGCTGGTTCTACGTGGGTCCAGTGCCGGGCCATTAGGCTCGGTCGGGCCTATGTTGACCGTCCTGTCTCCCGCCAAGTCGCTCGATTTCGACTCGAAGCTGCCGACCAGGAAACACTCGCTGCCCCGCCTCCTGGACGGCGCCGAGGTCCTCGCCGATCAGCTCGCCGCCATGCCGCCTGACGAGATCGGGCAGCTGATGTCGATCTCCGACGAGCTCGCGGAGCTCAACGCCGAGCGCTTCCGCGATTTCACACCGCCGTTCGAGCCCGGTCGCGAGCGCCCCGCGGTCCTCGCCTTCGCAGGCGACGTGTACCAGGGCATGGAGGCGACGGCGTTCGGCGAGCGCGACTTCACCGAGGCGCAGAAGACGGTGCGCATCCTCTCGGGGCTCTACGGCCTGCTGCGGCCCATGGACCTCATCGCCCCGTACCGCTTGGAGATGGGCACGCGCCTTGCCACACCGGCCGGCGACTCGCTCTACGCCTACTGGCGCGAACGCGTTACGGCGCTCCTGGCCGACGACCTGGAGCAGTCGCCCGGGCCCCCGGTGCTCCTGAATCTCGCGAGCGCCGAGTACTTCGGGGTCGTGGACACCAAGCAGCTCGGCGCCAAGGTGATCTCACCGCGGTTCCTCGACGCCCCGCAATCGGATCCCAGCCGGCTGAAGGTCATCTCGTTCTCCGCGAAGCGGGCTCGAGGGGCCATGGCGAGCTGGCTGGTGCGCGAGCGCATCCGCAGCCCGCGCAAGCTGCCTGAGTTCACCGGCCTCGGATACCGGTACGACGCCGATCGTTCCACCTCCACCGAGCCGACCTTCATCCGCACCGGCGCGGCCGCCTGATGCCCGAGACCACCTGCCACATGTCGATCTCGCTCGACGGCTTCGTCGCCGGACCGGACCAGAGCCGTGAGCACCCGCTGGGCAGGCGCGGGCACGATCTCCACCGCTGGCACATGGGCGACGAGCGCGCCACCGAGGCCGACGAGACCGCGGCCGGCTGGCTGATGCGTCCACGGGGCGCCTACGTCATGGGCCGCAACATGTTCGGCCCGATCCGGGGCGCGTGGGAGGGCGACTGGCGGGGGGTGGTGGGGTCCCGAGCCTCCGTACCACGCGCCGGTGTTCGTCCTGACGCATCACGCGCGCGAGCCGATCGAGATGGAAGGGGGGACGGTGTTCCATTTCGTCACCGACGGCTTCGACGCCGCGTACGCGCAGGCGCGTGAGACGGCCGGCGAGCATGGGGTGGACATCGCGGGCGGTGCGTCGACGGTCCGTCAGGCTCTGGCGGCTGGGGTCGTCGACGAACTCACGCTGGACATCGCGCCGGTGCTGCTCGCAGCCGGCGAGCGGATCTTCGACGGCGTGGACGCTTTTGGGATGGAGCCGGTCGAGGTGTTGCACTCGCCGCTGGCCACGCACATCCGCTACCGCCGGGCGACCTGAACCGCCGCAGTGCTCTGGATCGATCGCATACGGCTCGGGGTGCGACGCCGGTGGGACCGGGTCGACGCGACGCTCGTCGACTCACGGTTCGTCGAGCGCAAGCTCTACAGCAGCGAGAGGTCCGGGTCCTTCCAGATCTGGGAGTACATGGTCGACGTGCCCGGCCCGAGCGGCGGGGCGCCGGTGCGGCTGACGTTCAAGGAGAAGACGTTCAAGGTGCGGGGCGCGCCGGAGCGCGGCGACGTCGTTCCGGTGCTCGTCAACGCGAAGCGCACGAAGGCGATGTTCGACCTGAGCGATCCGCGGATCGACGGCTACGGCTGGATCGTGACCCAGGAGAAGCGGCGCAAGGAGCGCGACGACGCGCGCTTCGAGGCGCGGCGGGCCGGCCGGGAGCCGACGCCTGACCCAGAGGAGGACTGACGTCGGGTTGTCCAATCCGCAGCAACGTCATGGAGCCGCCGATCGGACGTGCGCAGTCAGCTGCGCGGCAAGCTCGACCGACGCTTCAATCTCCTCGCGGCGGATCGAGACACTCTCGATGTTGAGGCCGAAGGGCACGCCGAGTCGGCGACAGAAGTCGATGAGATCGACAGCAGTCGCGATGGCCTGATCCAAGGACGCCTGCAGCGGGTTTGTCGCATGGCGGAGGTCATTCTCGATCCACCTCGGGACATCGACGCCGAGCCAGCGCAGGAACTCGAGCGTCTTCATCGAGCCGCACGCGGAGAACGTGAACACGATCGGCACCGGATTCTGGCCGCGCGCCTCGCACTCGTAGCGGTAGTCGGAGACGAGATTCTTGGCGGCGTTGAGGTCATAGACGACCTGCGTCACGAAGAACCGGCAGCCCGCCTCCTGTTTGGCGATGAGGCGCAGGTGCTCGTTCTCGCGACGGCTGTGTCGTTCCGGGATCGCCACACCGCCCAGGAGCAGGTTCGGATGCAACTCGGAGCGCAACGCCTGGGCATCGGCAAGTGACACGGGGGCGACCGTCCCGCTGGAGGCGGCGCCGACCATCACGGTCAGCGTGCGGTCGGCGTCCTGCGCGGTGAGCCACGCGGCCAACTCCTCGCGCTGGTACTTGCCGACGGCGCGGTAGACGACCACAGGGGCATCCCACTGCTGGAGGTACTCCGACCGGTAGTCCGACGGGTCGATGGTCGGACTGAACGGGAACGGCCGCTCGTTCGGATTGCGAGAACTCTCGTCGTCGATGTCGTACAGCACGAGGCCGTCGAGATCGAGGTGGCGTAGGCGCTCGATCGTGGCGTCGGCGATCTCGGGGAGCTGCTCGGCAGGCGTGGACTGCCGGGGCGGTGTGATGGCGAATAGGACAAAGCCTCCTTGCCCGGCGCTGATGCGAGAGGTGAGGTTCACGCCGCGACCGTATCGGTTGGCGGGTCGCTGAACGTTGCAACCGAGAGCGCGTGTCGGGGTACCCCACGAGATGCTCACGCTGTTGCTCATCGCTGCCGCGTTCGCTGCCCTCGGCCTTGCAGCCGGGCTCCTCGTGCGACCGTGGGTTGCGGTCCTCGCGCTGGTGCTGATCGGGGTGGGCCTGGCTGGTGTCGCGTGGCTGGGCCACGATCCCAACGCGGCAGACGTGGGTCATGACGACATGAGCGACGAGGCGGGCATGGTTCTTGGCGTTCTGTTCTTCACCGTGCCGGCTGGCCTGGGCTGCGCGATGGGCGTCGCGGCGAAGTACGGCCGGCGGGTCGTCCGTCGTTCCGACTGGTTGACCTGACGATCAGCGCCGTGCTCGCCGGCGCTCGACGGCTGTGTAGCAGACTGCTACGCTTCCGCCATGGCGACGATGCCGACGCGAATCAGCCAGGACCTGTTCGAGTCCGCGCGAACGGTGGGGGAGGCGCGCAGTCGCAGCGCCGCGCAGCAGCTCGACTACTGGGCCCGGATCGGCCGCGAACTCGAAGCGTCGCCGGGCATCACCGTCGGCGAGATCGAGCGGATCCTCTCGGGTCAGGCCGCCTACGACGATCTCACCTCCGGGGAGCAGGCCGTGGCCCGCGTCGCCTGGCAGCAGCAGATCCGCGAGCGCGCCGCCGCGCTGGACCTCACCGAAGAGCTCGCGGCGGCCGGCCGGCCCTGGCCTGAGGCAGACGCCGACGGCAACGTCGTCATCCGCCGCGCCGACGCGGCCGCGTGACTTCGCCGCAGGCGCCGGTCCTGCATCTACTCGTCGGTCCGAACGGATCGGGCAAGACGACGTTCGCCCGGCGCGTGATCCTCACGGGCGCCGGCCAGAGCCTGCCCTTCGTCAACGCGGACGAGATCGCCAAGCAGCGATGGCCCGGCGAGGAGGAGGCACACGCCTACGACGCAGCCCGCGCTGCGGCGGCCGAACGCGACAGCATGATCGCCTCACGCCGGTCGTTCGTCGCGGAGACCGTGTTCAGCCACGAGTCCAAACTCGAGCTCGTCAGCGCCGCGCGCGCCGCAGGCTTCGTCGTCTGGCTGTACGTCATGGTCGTCCCCGAGGATCTGGCCGTCGAACGCGTCGGCTACCGCGTCGGCGAAGGCGGCCACAGCGTCCCTGAACAGAAGATCCGCGAGCGATACCGCCGCCTGTGGCCGCTTGTTGTGGTCGCGGCAGGCATCGCCGACTGGGCCGTGTTCTACGACACGACGCGGCCGAGACTCCTCCCGATCGCAGAGCTCGAGCACGGCCGCACCGGCGAAGCGCCGCAGTGGCCCGCGTGGGCGCCCGCGGTCCTCAGATCGATCCAATGACGGGCTTCTTCCGGCGGCTTCTTCCGGCGGTTCGAAGTGGTCTCAGGGCCCCGCCGTGCTCGGCGGGATCGTGCTGCCGCGACATGTGACAGGGCGCACCCAGCAACGTTGGCGCGTTGGCGTTCTGGCGCCGGTCGATCCCGTCGGCTGTTGTTCGTCAATGCGCCGAACCGCGGCGGTCGTGGGGGCCGGCGCACCACAGCCCGAGGAGGGACATGACGATGCAGTACCTGCTGACGATCTGGATGGAGGAGACGGACTTCGAGCTGACGCCCGAGACGATGGCGCCGTGGGCGGCGTTCAACAACGAGGCCGCCGCCGCCGGCGTGCTGCGCGGCGGCTCGGGCCTGCAACCGTCGACGACGGCGACCACCGTCCGCGGTGGCGGCGAGGTCGTGCTGACCGACGGCCCGTTCGTAGAGACCAAGGAGCAGCTCGCGGGCTACTACGTCGTCGAGGTGGCCGACCTCGACGAGGCGATCGCCTGGGCCAAGAAGGTGCCGGCCGTCCAGTGGGGCGCCGCGATCGAGGTGCGCCCGGCGGCCGGCGGCACCGACATCACCGAGAACCGCGACGCCGCCGGGACGGCCGCCTCCTGAACGGCAGCGCCGCGCTCGAGGTCGACCGCCTGTTCCGCGACGGCGCGGGACGGGCGGTCGCGGTGCTGGCCCGCGTGCTGCGCGACGTCGACCTGGCCGAGGAGGCGGTCCAGGAGGCCTTCGTCGTCGCACTCGAGCGCTGGCCGCGCGACGGCGTGCCGGACGAGCCGGCCGCCTGGGTCGCCCGGACGGCGCGCAACAAGGCGATCGACCGGCTGCGGCGCGCCAAGCGCTTCGCCGACAAGGCGGCGGTGCTGGCCGCCGAGCTCGAGCGGGCCGTGCCCGGCGAGGAGGACGACGACCCCATGCCCATCCCCGACGACCGCCTGGCGCTGATCTTCGCCTGCTGTCACCCGGCGCTCGCCCTCGAGGCGCGGGTGGGGCTGACCCTGCGGCTCGTCGGCGGACTGCAGACCCCGGAGGTCGCACGCGCCTTCCTGGTCTCCGAGACGACGATGCAGCAGCGCGTCGTGCGCGCCAAGCGCAAGCTGCGCGACGCGGGCATCGCCTTCGCCGTCCCGCGCGACGCCGCGCTGCCCGACCGGCTGCCCGCGGTCCTCGCCACGCTGTACCTGATCTTCAACGAGGGCTACGCCGCGTCGAGCGGGGACGCGCTGGTGCGCCGGGAGCTGTGCGCCGAGGCCATCCGCCTGGCGTCGATCCTCTGCGCGCTCATGCCCGACGAGCGCGAGGCGCTCGGCCTGCTGGCGCTCATGACCCTCCACGACGCGCGGCGCGGGGCGCGCACCGACGCCGACGGCGAGCTCGTGCTGCTCGCCGACCAGGACCGCGCGCGGTGGGACGCGGCGGCCATCGCGCAGGGCCGCCGGCTGGTCGACCGCGCGGCGCGCCTGGGCCCGCCCGGTCCTTACGTCCTGCAGGCCGCGATCGTCGCCACCCACCTGGCCGACGGCCCCACCGACTGGGCCACCGTCCTCGCCTTCTACGACCGCCTTGTCGGCGTGCAGGACACGCCGGTCGTGCGCCTCAACCGCGCGGTCGCGCTCGCCGAGGTCCACGGCCCGGCCGTGGCGCTCGACGAGCTCGCCGGCCTTGAGCGCGCGCTGGACGGCTACCACCTGCTGCACGCCACCCGCGCCGAGCTGCTGCGCCGCGCGGGCGACCCCGACGGCGCCCGGCTGGCCGACGCCCGGGCGCTCGAGCTCGCGCCTTCGCCCGCGGAGCGTTCGCTGCTGCGGCGCAGGCTGGAGCCGCAGGCGTAGGCTTGGCCCACCAGCGGTATACGCGGCGGCGCGGTAGGAGACGCTTCGGCTCGGGCGGCAGCGCCCGGTACGGCGCCGCACAACGCTTCCGCGTGTTGTTTACATAACCTCCATTATCGAGCGTTGGGACCAGAACTGTCGCCGTGCCCGGGCGGCGGCGTACTGATCGCGTCGACCCACCGTTCGCGGCGTCTCAGCCTCGCGAGTTCCCGGTCCCGCTCGGTCAGTGGCTCGGCCACCCCGGTTGGCAGGCCGGTCCGCGGGTCAACGGGTGGACCGTTCAGGTAGTTGGCGTCCCGGTCGTCGTGCGTTGGCATGTCCACAGCGTCGGCGACCTCGTGCGGGTTCGTGATGGAGCCGCGCGCTGATTGCGACAGACGTCGATCCGTCAGCCCGGCCGATTCGCAACGACGCTGCGTCGAGGCGCAGCGTTATGGAGACTTGAGGGCAGAGTGTTCAGCTGAGGTGACGTCAGGCGGCCTCGACCACGGGCACGCCGTCTGCGTCTCGGCCCAGCGTCTCCTCGAACGCCGCAACCACATCACCATCGAACTGGGTGCCCGCGCAGCGCCGCAGCTCGGCCAGCGCCTCGGCCTGCGAACGGCCCACCCTGTACGGGCGGTCGGAGACCATCGCCTCGAAGGCGTCGGCGACCGCAAGGATGCGGGCCTCGAGCGGGATCTCGTCACCACTGAGGCCGTACGGGTAGCCGGTTCCGTCGGGCCGCTCGTGGTGTGCGAGGACCCACAGGCGCACGTCGCGAAGCGTCGCCGAGTCGAGCATCTGCGCACCGAGCTCCGGGTGGCGGCGCATCATCAGCCACTCGGCTTCCGTGAGTTTGCCGGGCTTCAGCAGCACGGAGTCCGGGATGCCGATCTTGCCGACATCGTGCAGCAGACCCGCCAGCCGCACCCGTTCGACGTGGCGTGGTGACAGCCCGAGCCGTCGGGCCATGGCCACCGCGTAGTCCGCGACCGTCTCCGAATGGTTCGCGGTCTTCGAGTCACGCACATCGAGCGCGTGGGCCAGGCCGACCGTCGCCACCAGCCTTGCCCGCCGTTCGACCCGATCCCGGCCTCGCCGTACGACCGCCACGAAGGCGCCGGCCATGAGGATCGTGACGGCGAACGGCACGATCGCGGCGGCGCTGAACTGCGAGACGGGCACCTCTGGAGGCGTCGCGACGACCACCGCCGCTGTATTGGCGGCGACCGCGAACGCGATGAACGAGATCGCCCCCACCCGCCGGTAGAAGTAACCGGCGTACACGACCATCATGAGCATCATCAGCGAGAGCGGAACCACGCCCGCCGGCACGAGCACGATGCCGACGGCAAGTGCCAGGCCCTCCAGCATGGACGTGCTCCAGAGGTACCGGTAGATCCCGTCCGGCGTACACGACGCGCGGATCCAGCTCCGGCCGAGCTCGACGGCGGCGACCGCTCCGACCTGGAGCGCCAGCACCGCGCCGAGTAGCACCCATCCGATCGCCGGCATCGCAAAGCGCTCGGCTGGATCTCCCGCTTGATTCAGGGTCGTGGACAGGATGAGCATCAGCACTCCCGCCACCGTCATCCATGCACCGCTGCGCAGCGCGAGGATCGCCTCGTCAAGTTCGGTGGAGGTCTCGGTCTCGCCGGGGCCGGGATCGTCGAGGAGCGCCAACGGGGCCATACCAGGACAATCGTCGGCCGCTCACATCCGCGACACGAGACCTCCCGGACGGGTATCGGAACCGCTCATCCCTCCGTCGTGACCGGCAGGGTGGCCGTCCGCGCCTTGCCGTCTGCATCAGTCCAGTACACGACCGTGTCGTCCTCCGGCCGGTCTGACGCGGGCACGAGCGCTGCGGCCACATCGGTCACCGAACCGGCGTCGAGAACCTCTGCCGGTGCCGTGGACTTCGCCGCGTTCGCGGCACGCAGACCGTCAGGCGTTGCACCGACGAGAAACGCTTCGGACGCCACCGACGGCGCGTCCGCCGCGAGTGGGAGTTCCACTCGAGCCGAGGTCGAGAACCGCAGGAGCCCGGCCGACGTCGGTGACCGGTAGGCCACCCCCGCGGTGGTCAGCGCCGTGAAGGTCGTCTGCGCGTCCCCCACGTTCCACGTCTTGCCCGTCCAGCGGTTGCAGACCCGCACCCCGTCCGGGCGCTGGGTGACGACCCGCGAGCGGTCGTGCAGGAGCAACCGCCCGTCGGCATCCGCCGGACAGGACCCGATCGTCTGCGCGGCCGGCCCAGTCGCCGCACCCGCCGCCGTCGGCACGCCCGACAGGCGGGCGCTCCGGACCTTCGGATCGCTGCCGCCGCTGGGCTCGAGCCAGTACACGCGGTTGCCCGCCGCGGCGATGCCCTCGGCGCCCTTGACGCGGCTGAGCACCACGGTCCGGCCACTCGTGGAGCGGGCGACCACGCCGCGCCCTTCTCCGAGCGCGTGGATGAGCACGCCGGGGAGCGTCACGGTCTCGACCCGGTTCCGGCGTTCGGCGACCTGGGCTCGCCGGCCGGACCGCAGGTCGATGAGCTGGTGCAGGTCGGCCTGATCGGTCCCCCCTGCGCCGGCCCGCACGATCGACAGCCAGCGTCCACCTGCCACGCCGCGCACCAGCGTCGTCGCACGACCGCTGGATCGCGGACCGACCACGCGGGAGCGGCCCGTGGCGCGTAGGCACGCGACCGCCTTGCCCTTGCTGGCAAAGACCTGGACTTCGGGCGTCTCGAACAGGGCGCGTGACTGCGCCACGCCGCACGTGGCGGCGGTCGCAGGCGTCGGCATCATCGCGACGGCACCTGCTGCGGCGGCGGTGAAGAGCAGTGCACGGGGCATGTTCATGACACGACGACCGCCCAGCACACGCATCCTTACGCGCACGCCGGAAACCGGGACATCACGTTCATCATCTGGCAGCGACGCGCCGATACAACGTCTGCAATGCCCGTCCGCACCTCCCCAGCGGTGATGGCGTTTCCCAAGAGCGACGCGCTCGACGCCCTGGCCGACGGCGTGATGGCGACGGACACGGGGACGCCGGCCCGCGGTCCAGCCATCGTCTACGTCAACGACGCTGCGTGCCAGATGACGGGCTACGCGCGCGAGGAGCTCCTCGGACGCAGCCCGAGCGTCCTGCAGGGTCCGGCCACCGATCAGGTCGTGCTCTCGCGACTGCGTTCCGATCTCGAGGCAGGCCGGTCCTTCGCCGGGCAGGCGATCAACTACCGCAAGGACGGCACGGCGTTCCTCATGGAGTGGTCCGTCTCCACGCTCGACGACGACGGCGGCCGGCCGGCGTACTTCGTCGCGGTGCAGCGTGACGCAACCGTCCCCGCCTTCCGCCTGATGCAGGCAGAGCGCCACGCCCGCACCGACTCCCTCACCGGGCTGCCCAACCGCGCCCACGTCGACGAGATCCTGGACGCCGGGTCCTGGCTGAGCACGCGGGTGCACTCCGCCGTCGTCGTCGACGTCGATCACTTCAAGTGCATCAACGACGAACACGGCCACCTCGTCGGCGACGAGGTGCTCCGCCTCCTGGCGCGGCGACTGACCGCCAGCGTGCGCGGCGGCGACCTCGTGGCGCGCTGGGGCGGTGAGGAGTTCTGCGTCCTCATGATCGGTGACCGTGACGACGCATCCGTGCTCGGCGCCCGCATCGTCACCGCCGTCTCCGAGACGCCGTTCGAGACCTCCGCCGGCCCCTTGACCGTCACGGTGTCCGCCGGCAGCGCGACCGCCGCGACGGAGCTGGATCGGGCGGTCGACGTCCTCCGAGCCGCGGATGAGGCACTGTTCCGCGCCAAGCGCAACGGCCGCAACCGGGCCGAGCACGCCGCGTAGCGCCTGCTCACGCCGTCCTGGATCGGCTCTAGCGTCAGCAGCGCATGGCCGCACTCCGCGAGTCCGAACAGCGCAGCGTCCTCGTCGCCATGGTCCTGGCCCTGGGGATGCTCACCATCGACGCGACGATCGTGCGCGTCGCGCTGCCCGCCATCCAGCGTGACCTCGACCTCAGCGACGTCGCGCAGCAAGTCGCGCGCAGGCACGCGACAGCACGGCGCTTGGCCGCGTAGACCTGGACCTCCGGCGTCTCGTAGAGCCCGCGGGACTGGGTCACCCCGCAGGTTGCGGCGTGTGCAGCGGCCGGCATGATCGTTGCAGCGGCGAGGGTGGCGCCGGTGGTCAGAAGCAGCGTGCGGAGTGTGGTCATGCCAGGGAGACGGCCCAACGCACGGATCCTTGCGCTGCTGCCTGGCGTCGGTCACTCCTTGTCGTGCTGGCTGACGTACTTCTTCCAGGTCCCGTTGCTGCATACGTGTTCGACGCCGAGCTGCGTGATGATGCTGCCGTCGCTGTACGCCTTCCCGCCGTACCAGCAGTCGGCACGCGGGAGGATGGGCACCTTCCGGGGCTTGCGCTGTTCCGCCGGAATCTCGTGCCCGAACTCCGGACCGGCGTTCACCGATCCCAGCGGCGTGTCGCTGATGCTGAGGGTCGGGGTTTCGACGACGTCGAAGGCATAAGCCGGTGTGCTGCCGAGCACGGCAAGGACGCCGGTCAGGATGACCATCGTGAGGGTGCGTCGCATCGTGCTCATGCCTCCAGCGCGGCAACCCACGTGCCGTTGTCACATCGGCGGCGGTGACCATGCTGTGACATGACCGCGCCGTGGCTGTAGCGCCGCCCGGCGTATCGGCACGGTCGAGGCGGCACCGCGCCCGACGAACGCTGCTCGGACTCGATCTCCGCTGTCGTGGTCGCGGCTCCGAGCCCGACGGGTCCGATCGGCGCGTCGCTGACGCTCACAGACTCGTCGGGCAACTCAGCATCGAAGCCACTCGCGGGTGCTGCGCTCCCAGCCAGAGCGACGGCGGTGACAACGACCCCGGCCCAGGCGCGGGTGTGGTGGAACATCTCCGGATCTCCCAGTGTTGTGGTCGGCCTCACGGACCGCGAGACGCACCGTATGGCGGCGGCCCAGGCGCGCCATCGGCCAAATGGCCGTATCTGTCGGCCGACCGATCGACCGTGGATGACGATCGGTCCGGCGCACCGTCCACGATCGCGTCTAGCGTCCCCCCGCATGGCCGCGAGCACCGACTCCAGGCAGCGCAGCGTCCTCGTCGCCATGGTCCTCGCGTTGGGCATGCTCACCATCGACGCGACGATCGTCCGCGTCGCGCTGCCCGCCATCCAGCGGGAACTCGACCTCAGCGATGTCGCCGAGCAATGGGTCATCAACGCCTACCTGCTCACGCTCGGCGTGTTCGTCGTCGCGGGCGGCCGGCTCGGCGATCTCCTCGGCCGCCGCAGGATCTTCCTCATGGGCCTCGGGCTGTTCACGCTCTGCTCGGTGCTGAGCGGGCTGGCGCCGTCCGGCGAACTGCTCATCGCCGCGCGCGCCGGTCAGGGCATCGGGGCGGCGGTCATGATGCCCGGCTGCACCGCGATCGTGACCGACGCCTACGCAGGCCCGCACCTCGGCCGCGCCATGGGCATCATGGCCGGCACCGCGGCTGCGGGCCTCTCGATCGGCCCGCTGCTCGGCGGCGTGATCCTCGAGGTCGTCGACTGGCGCTGGATCTTCTTCGTCAACGTCCCGATCGCCGTCGTCGCGACCGTCCTGACGCTGCGCGCGGTGCCGGACAGCCGGCGTCCGGACGCGCCGCCGATCGACTACCCCGGCCTCGCGACGCTCGGGGCCGCGCTCACGGCCCTGACCCTCGGCGTCATGCAGGCGCAGACCTGGGGCTGGACCTCCCCCGCGACGCTCGGCCTCATCGCCGCCGGGGTGGCGGGCTTCGCCGTCTTCGTGGCCGTCGAGACACGCGCTCCCGTCCCGCTCATCGACGTGCGTCTGCTGCGCGGCCGCGCCATGGCGGCCGGGAACTTCATCGGCTTCAGTGCGCAGTTCGTCGTGACCGGCCTGGTCGTGCTGCTCGCGATCTACCTGCAGAACGTCCTGGACTACTCGCCGCTGGCCACAGGTGCCCTGCTCCTCCCCCTCACCCTGCCCGTCCTCGTCATGGCCCCGATCGCCGGTCGTCTCGCCGACCGGATCGCGCCCCGCACGCTCGTCGGTGTCGGCATGACCGTGCTCGCGCTCGGCACGTTCGCCATCGGCACCGCCGTCCGTGCGGACGCCTACCTGCCGATGCTGCCCGGGCTCATCGCCGTCGGCGGCGGGTTCGCCGTGGTGCTGACCTCGATGACCACCACGATCATGGCCGCCGCGCGCGGCGCGGACCGCGGCATGGTTTCCGGCGTCTACACCACGGCGCGCGACATCGGGGCGAGCCTCGGCGTCGCGGTCATGGGGTCGCTCCTGTCCACGCTCGAGGCCGCCCGGCTCGCCGACGACCGGCTCGACCGCGTCGACGACGAGCGCGTCCATGCCCTGCTCGCCGGCGCGGACACCGCGCTGAAGGACGTCCCCGCCGCGCAGGCAGCGGCGGCGCAGCGCCTGGCCAACGACGCCTTCGACGCCGCGTTTGCCAGCACGATCCAGATCACCGCGGCGGTGACCGCGCTCGGGGCGATCGCCGCCTGGGTGTTCCTGACCCGCGAGCGCCCTACCGCGGCGCCGGCATCACCAGATCACGCTGCACATCTGCCACGCGCTTGACGCCCGCGAGCTGCATCGTGTTCTCCAGCCCCTCGCGGAACACACCGAGCATGTGCTTCAGGCCCTCCTCCCCGCCGACCGCCAGCCCCCAGTACTGCGGCCGTCCGAGCAGCACGGCCCGCGCGCCGATTGCCAGCGCCTTGAACACGTGCGCGCCGGTGCGCACGCCGCCGTCGACGAGCACCTCGACGCGGCCGTCCACGGCGTCGAGCACCTCGGGGAGGACGTCGAGCGTTGCGGGGTCACCGTCGATCTGCCGTCCCCCCTGGTTCGACACGATGATCGCCGCCATCCCCGCGGTGATGGCGTTCTCCGCGTCGACTCCGCTCAGCACACCCTTCGCAATCACCGGGAGCGGGCTGTAGTCGCACAGCCACGCGGCGTCGTCCCACGTGACGTCCTGCGCCATCTCGTCCCACATGTACTTCATGAGGTCCTCGCCGGTGCTGTAGTGCGGCAGTGTCTTGCGGTCGATGAGGTTGGCGATCTGCACGCCCGTGGGCAGATGGATCTCGCTGCGGCGGTCCGATGGCTTGAGGCCGTAGTTCGGCGCGTCGACGGTGAACGCGATCCCCTTGTAGCCCGCGGCAGCCGCGCGGTCGACGAGCTCCGTCGTCAGGCCGCGGTCCTTGTGGATCTGCAGCTGCAGCCAGCAGTCCACGCCCGTCGCCGCGACGTCCTCGAGCGGCGTGCTGGACAGCGTCGAGAGGCACATCGTCGTCCCCATCGCCTTCGCCGCGCGGGCCGTCGCCAGTTCCCCGTCGGGATGCACGAACTTGTGGAACGCCGACGGCGCGAGGAGCACCGGCATCTCCACGCGCGTGCCGAGCACCGTGGTCGAGAGATCGGTGTCGGACACGTCGACGAGCAGGCGCTTGCGGATCACCCACCGGTCGTACGCGCGACGGTTCTCGTCACGCGTCCAGTTCGTCAGCGCGCCCGCGTTGAGGTGGTTGAACGTCGGCTGGGGCAGCGTCGCCTCGGCGTACGCCATGAAGTCGTCGTACTCGGCGAAACGCGTCAGGTCGGTCATCCCGTCTCCGTGGTCGTGAGCTGTTCGAGCAGGCCGCGCAGTCCGGCGCGCGGCGGGAAGGTGGAGTGCACGGCGGTGATGCGCCCGTCACGCACGGTGAACGTGTCGTGGTGCGGTTCGGTCCGGTAGGCGCGCCCGGTGGGCGGCAGGTCATCGATGCCCAGCATCGGGAGGTGGACGTGGTGGTCGTGCGTCGCGGTGATGTACACGGTGACCTCGACCTGATCGCCGTCGCTTGCGACGGACACCAGATGGTGGCGCAGGTCGGGGAACGACTCGGCGATCGGGCGGTGGAGGTCGATGTACGCATCGGCGTCGATTGGCGCGCCCCCGGGCGTGACGGGAGCGTGGGTGAAGTCGTCGGCGACCAGTGCCCGCGCAGCGACCAGGTCGTGGCGGTCGAACGCCTCCAGGTGCGCGCGCACGACCTCCTCGTTCGTCATCGCGGCCGCACCAGGAAGGTCGGCGCGAGGCTCCCGCCGGCCGTCACGTTCGTGATGCCGCTGCCCGAGAGCCGGGCGAGGATGCCGCCCATCCGCCCGCGGAACATGTACGGGTCGTTGTCGACGTACAGCTCGCGCAGCGGGAACTCCGGCGCGTCCCACGGCCACGGCTCGCGGTGCGCCTGGATCCGGCGCTGCACGAGATGCCCGTCGGCGACGGCCCGGCTCACGAGCTCCTCCCACTCGCGCGGGTCGGTCTCCCAGCCGAGGGTGACGCCGTGCCCGCCGTAGTCGTGCACGGGCTTGAGGACGAGCGACGTCCGGTGCTCGACCACCTCGTCGCGTCCCACGGTGCGGTGGTCGTGCGGATCGGCCTCCGCGACGAGCACGCGCGTCCACGGGACGTGGTTGCGCACCGCGTTGCGCTCGGTGGCCGTCAGACCGAAGTCGCGGTCCTCATCGGTGAGCAGGTCGAAGATCGACTTGTGGCCCATGAGGTCGCTGGCGAACGGATTGACGAGGCACACGGCGCCCGCGCGGGCGGCGTCGACGAGCGCGGTGACGTCGTCCGGGCGCGACAGGCAGTCCATGATCACCAGACGGCGGTACACCAGGTCGATCGGGCCGTTCGGGCCGTGGAGCCTTCCGCCCTCGAAGCGCAGCTGCCGTGGGTCGCAGATCGTCACGTCGAGTCCGGCGGCCACGAGGTCGTCGCGGATCAGCTCGAACTCCATCATCAGCGGAGCGTCGTCCCAGTCGACGATCGCGATCGCCGGGTCGCCGGGCGCCGCCGAAGTCCCGCCACGCCTGGAGCATCGACTCGCGCAGCGGGTCGGCCACGAGCAGCGGCTCGATGTCGAACTCCTCGCCGAAGCGGTCGTGGATCGCCATGGCCTGGAACGCGCGCGCGGCCGCGTCGACGTACCCGACCCCGCCGGGTGCCGCGCCCTGAACCTCCACAAGTCCGAGCCGCTTGGACGCGAACGCGTCGAACCGGTCGAAGACGTCGGGGTTCTCGAAGCCCGGGTCGATGAGGATGAGGTCGCGTTCGTGGCCGCGGACGTCCAGCTCGTCGAGGACGTCGTGGTCGTTCCGGACGGCCGCGCACGCCTTCGCGAGCGCACGCGCGACAAGCGCGCAGGCCAGCGCCTCGGATTCGTAGCGCGCCGGCGTGAGGAAATGCGGCCGCACGACCTGCATGACCTTGCGATCGCCGTAGACGGTCAGGCGGCGCAGCTGCTGGAGGCCCGCATCATCGTCCGGCAGGGCGCCTTCGCGCAGCAGGTGGTGCCAGCGGCTTACCGCCTCGTGGCACAGCGCAGCGTCATCCGACGGCATCGGTCGTCCTCTCGTCCGTGGCTCCGGCGCGCCGAGCGTACCCGCGCCGCCCGAGGGATTCGCCGGTTGGGCCTTCAGGCCTCCAGCAGCTCCGACGTCTCGAGCCACGACGCCTCGAGGCGCTCGCGCTCAGCCGCCAGCTCACCGAGTTCGTTCTGCAGCGCGCGCAGCTGCTCGTGGTCGGTCGCCGCGGCAGCCATCTGCTCGTGCAGCGCCGCCTCGCGCCCGTCGAGCTTCTCCAGCGCCCGCTCCAGCCGCTGGACCTCCTTGCGCGCGGCGTGCAGGTCACGTCCCGAGCGCTTCGGCGCCGCGGCGACGGGCGCCGCTGGCGCTTCCGCGGAAGCGTGGCGGCGCAGCTCGAGGTACTGGTCGATCCCGCCCGGCAGGTGCCGCAGCCCGCCGTCGGTCCCCAGCGCGTAGACGTCGTCGCACACCCGCTCGACGAAGTAGCGGTCGTGGCTGACGACGATGAGCGTGCCGGGCCACGCGTCGAGCAGGTCCTCGAGCGCGGTGAGGGTGTCGATGTCGAGGTCGTTCGTCGGCTCGTCGAGCAGGAGGACGTTGGGTTCCTCCATGAGCAACCGCATGAGCTGGAGGCGCCGGCGCTCGCCGCCGGACAGCTCGCGCACGCGCGTCCACGCCCGCTCTCCGCGGAAGCCGAACCGGTCGCACAGCATCGACGCGGTGAGCTCTTGGCCGTCGCTCGTCGTGGTGCGCCCGCGCACCTGCTCGAGCGACTCGAGCACGCGCACGTCCGGCGGGATCTCTGCCGCCTCCTGGGAGAGAAACGCCAGCCGCACCGTCGCACCGCGCTCGACCGTCCCGGAGTCCGGCTCCAGCGCACCGCCGAGGACGCGCATGAGCGTTGTCTTGCCCGACCCGTTGACCCCCACCAGCCCGACCCGCTCGCCAGGCCCGAGCCGCAAGGTGACGCCACGCAGCAGCTCGCGGTCGCCGAAGCTGACCCCGACCTCCACCGCGTCGAGCACCTTGTCCCCCAGCCGCGACGTCGCGAAGCGCAGGAGCTCCACGGTGTCGCGCGGGTCCGGCTCGTCGGCGATGAGCGCGTTCGCCGCCTCGATGCGGAACTTGGGCTTCGCCGTCCGGGCCGGAGGGCCGCGGCGCAGCCACGCGAGCTCCTTGCGGATGAGCTGCTGGCGCCGGTCCTCTCGCGCCGCCTCCTGACGGTCGCGCTCGGCGCGGGCCAGGACGTAGGCCGCGTAGCCACCGTCGTACTGATGCACCGTGCCGTCGACGACCTCCCAGGTCGCGGTGCACACGGCGTCGAGGAACCAGCGGTCATGGGTGACGACCACGAGCGATCCCTTGCGCTCCGCCAGGTGGCGGGCGAGCCAGTCGACCCCCTCGACGTCGAGATGGTTCGTCGGCTCGTCGAGCAGCAGGAGCTCCGGGTCGTCGAGCAGCAACTGGGCCAGGGCGATACGCCGCCGTTCGCCGCCCGACAGCGGGCCGATGCGCGTGTCCATCCCGTCGGGGAAGCGGCGGACCTCCACCCCGCCGAGCAGCCCGTCGAGCACGTCGCGGAAGCGGCTGTCGGCCGCCCACTCGTGGTCGGCACGCCCGCCGACGAGCTCCTGGCGGATCGTCCGTGAGGAATCGAGCTCGTCCGCCTGCGCGATGACCGCGAGGTGCAGCCCGTTCGTGCGCGTGACCTGGCCGTGATCGGCGTCCTCGGCGCCCGAGATGAGCTGCAGGAGCGTCGACTTGCCGTCGCCGTTGCGGCCCACGATGCCGATCCGGTCCCCGGCGGAGATGCCCACCGTCACGTCGCGCAGCACCGAGCGACTGCCGTAGCCCTTCGCGACCGACTTCAGGTTGACGAGGTTGCGAGCGCTCACCTTCGGCGCAGCCGCTCCAGCTCACGGCGGTCGCGCTTCGTCGGGCGACCGGTGCCGGGCTCGCGGACGAACAGGTCGGCCGGCGCCTCGGTCCGCGCGGGCGGCGGCGGGCTGTGGTCGACGACGCATTCGGCCGCCGCAGGGGCGCCGACCCGCTTCTCGATGACCTTCACGACCTCGAAGATCCGTTCCCGCCCGCCGGCGTAGGCCTCCACCCGGTCGCCGATGCGCACGAGCGTCGCGGGTTTCGCCGCCTTCCCGTTCACCTTCACGTGGCCGCCCTTGCAGGCGTCCGTCGCCGCCGACCGCGGCTTGTAGAGCCGCACCGCCCAGAGCCACCGGTCCACACGTGTGCTGTCCACGCCGGACATGGTCGCAGGCGCGTCAGTGGACGAGGACCTTCAGCACCACGATGACCAGACCGAAGGCGCCGTTGATCGTGGCGGTCATGATCACGCCGGGCAGCGTGCGCTTCTCGGCCCGGCCGAGGCGCACGCCGTACAGGAAGAGCGTCACGACCCCGATGATCAGCGCGACGTTGACCGACGTGGCGTCCTTGAAGCCGGTCAGACCGCCCACCAGCAGCGCGAGACACGGCGGACCGGCTGCCGCGAGCAGCGGCCATTCCTCGCGCGCGACCTGCCGCAGCTGGCCGCGCGTCGGCGCGTGCTGCGTCTCCAGCCGGATGCCGAGCTGGCCGGCGTACACGTGCGCGACGTAGAAGATGAACTGCGTCGCCAGGACGCTGGCCATGATCCGCAGCGGCAGGTCCTGGTACTCCGACGAGACCGCGACGAGGGACAACGTGAGGATCGTCCCGTAGACCGCGGCCTGCATGTTGCGGCCGATGCGGCTGGCCTCGGGCAGCTCCGGGTCGTGTGCGGTGGTCGTGGCCATCGGCCGGGCAGCCTATCCCGCCCGGCCGTGGACGACCGATGCGGGGCTCAGGTCGCGCGCAACCCGATCCGGCGCCGCCGACCAATCGCCGCGGCGACGCGGGAGGCGCGGCCCAGCTGCGCGGCGCGGAGCTCGAGCATCGAGACGACCTCCATCGTCCGCGCGAACGGGTCGGCCACGATGCCGCCGTCGGCGAGCGACCGGGCCGCCACGGGGCGGCCGTCGACCGTCGCCATCACGTACGGCGGGGCCGGCACCGGGGACGAGTCCAGCGCCGCGAGACGCGCGGCGTCCGCGACGCCCTGCTCGTCGTGGGCGTGCACGACGCGGATGGTGAGGTCGGTGTCGGTGTCCTTCATTGGGCGATTGTATGACATACTAGCCTCCGCTCAGGCCGTGCGTGGTACAGTTCGCTCGCAGTATCGTCCCGGATACGAGGTCACACAATGTCGTACACTACGGAATTGACTGACATCCAGCGGGGCGGCTCGCGGTCGGTGACCCAGCAGATCATCGACGTGATCACCGCCGCGATCGCGTCAGGAGAGCTCAAGCCGGGCGATCGCCTCCCCGCCACACGAGAGATCGCCGAGCTCGTCGGCGTCAACCACCTCACCGCCGTCCGCGCCTACCGCCGGATGCGTGAACATGGCCAGGTCACCGCGCGCGTCGGCGCCGGCACCTTCGTCCGCGACCCCCGCGCCGTCAACGCCGCTGACGACGAGCTCGAGTGGCAGCGCTACGTCCTGCCACCGGCGACGCCGAGCCACCACAGCCGCGCCTCGAGCACCGGGCACGACCAGGCCGTCGACGAAGGCACCGTGCCGCTGTCGGTCGGCTACCCGCCGACCCGGATGCTCCCGGACGCGCTGTGGGCACGCCACACCGCCGACGCCCTCGCCGACCTCGGACCGGTCGCGCTGCAGTACGGGCCGATCGAGGGCGTGCCGGCGCTGCGCGAGCAGCTCGCCGCGCAGCACGACGAGGTGCTCGACGACGTCCTCGTCGTCAACGGCGCCATGCAGGGCCTGTCCCTCGCGGCGCGGGTGCTCATCCGTCCCGGCGAGGCGGTCGCCGTCGAGTCCCCGACGTTCATGGGCACGATCGAGGTGCTCCGGCAGGCCGGCGCCCGGATCGTCCCCATCCCCGTCGACGAGCACGGCCTCGACGTCGACGAGCTCGCGCGCGTCGCCGTCCGCGAGGACCTGCGGGCCGTCTTCATCCAGGCCCGGCTGCAGAACCCGACCGGCGCCGATCTCGCGCCCGAACGCGCCGAGCGGCTGCTCGAGCTCGCCCGCCGCCACGCGTTCTTCGTCGTGGACGACGAGGTCTGGGCCGAGCTGCGCTTCTCCGGCGAGGACCCGGGCCCGCTGCGACGGCTCGCGCCGGCGCACGTGATCGCAATCGGGTCGTTCTCCAAGACGCTCGGGGGCGGCCTGCGGCTCGGGTGGATGCGGGCCAGCGGCGGCATGATCGACCGCCTGGCGCTCGCAAAGCACAACGACGACCTGCACTCCCCCCACGCTCGCCCAGCACGCCGCCGCGCGACTCCTGTCGGCGGGCGACTACGACGTCCACCTCACGCGCATCCGCGACGAGTACGAGCGCGGCCGCGACCTCATGCTCGAAGCGCTCGACCGGCACCTGCGTCCGGTCGCGCGATGGACCGAGCCGACCGGCGGCTCATGCGTGCTCGTCACGCTGGACGCCGATCTCGACGACCGCGCGCTCCTGGCCGAAGCCGACCGCGCCGGCGTGTCGATCGTCCCCGGCAGCGCGCTGACCGCCGGGCCGCCCAGCGCCACAATGCTGCGACTCGCCTACGGCTACGTGGAGCCGGAGGCGATCGAACCCGGGGTCCGGCGCCTCGCGCAGGCGATCAGGGCGGTGAGCGGGGAACGCCGCGCCCGGCAGGCGTTCCCCCCTCAGCTGACCTCAGTGACGGTGCGGGCCGCCGTGGTTGGGAACCGCGAGCCAGAGCAGCGCCATCGCGATGAAGAGCGGCACGACAATCGCCGCGAGGGACAGCAGGTGCGCGCCCGCGAGCATCACGAACACGAACACGGCCAGCACCAGGGCGATGAGGCCGTAGAAGGCCCCGAGGAAACGCATTTCGGTCCGGTCGTCGTTGTGCATCATCGGCCTCCGCGGCAGTCGGTTCTTCAGGTGTGAACCGACCGTACGCACGACCGCGACACCGGTCATCGGGAGCCACCCGCGCACCCTCCCGTGGTTGGCGCGAGAGCGTGCGCGGCGGACTACGGAGCGTGCATCCGCGGTCAGCCGATGCGCTCGACGGCGCGCGGCGGGATGACGATCACCGGCCGGTCTGCTTCGCGCAGCAGCGAGTGCGCGACCGAGCCGAGCATCGCGCCAAGTCGCCCGTAGCCATGCGTCCCGATCACGATCGCGTCGGCGTCCAGTTCGTCGGCGACGCGGCAGAGCGCCGGACACGGCGGGCCATCGACCGACATGCTCTCCCACGCGATCCCGTCGAGCGCACCGGCGACCTGCTCGGGCAGCGCATCGAGGATGGCCTTGCTCCGCGCCTCCTGATCGGCGGCGAGGATCGCGCGCCAGCGCTCGTCGAGCTGCTTGGGCGCGGGCTCGTGCGCATGCACGACGATGATGCGCCCACCCGGCGCGAGCGAGGCGGCGTGCGCGAGCGCGGCGTTGGCCGGGGGCGATGCGTCGTAGCCGACGACGAAGACGGGAAGGCGGTCGGGCATGGCGCCAGCATAGGCGCCGATCCGGCCGGGGGCGCACCGGCGGCGCCGCCGCCGAACTCAATTAGGGTGCCGGGTTGATGCCATCGGCCGCACTGCGCGAAGCCCAGCTCCGCCGCCTCATCGAGGCGGGCCAGTCGATCGTCGCGCAGCTCGACGTCGACGGCGTGCTCGAGGAACTCCTCGACGTCGCCCGTGAGGTGACCGGGGCGCGGTTCGCCGCCATCGGCGTCCTGGCAGCGACTCGCCGCGAGCTCGAGCGCTTCATCACCAAGGGCGTCGACGACCGAACCCACGAGATGATCGGGGACCTTCCCCGGGGCCGCGGCATCCTCGGGGTCCTCATCTCCGACCCGCGGCCGCTGCGACTGGACAACGTCGCCGAGGATCCGCGCTCGTTCGGCATCCCCGGCGCGCACCCCCCGATGCACACGTTCCTCGGCGTGCCGATCCTCGTGCGCGGCGAGGCGTGGGGCAACCTGTACCTGACGGAGAAGGCCGACGGCGGGCCGTTCACCGAGGCCGACGAGGAGGCGGCGGTGATCCTCGCGGCCTGGGCGGCGGTCGCGATGCAGAACGCCCGGCTCTACCAGGACGTCGACGCGCGCCGCGACGCGCTCGAGCGCGTCATGCAGACGCTCGAGGCGACATCCGCGATCGCCCGCGCGGTCGGGGGCGAACGCGACGTCGACCGCGTGCTCGAGCTCATCGTCGAGCGGGCACGGTCGCTCGTCGAAGCCCGCGCGGTGATCATCGCGCTGCAGACCGACGACAAGCTCGTCGTCGCCGCAGGCGCCGGCGAGTTCGACGACCGCGCACTGGGCCGCACGCTGGCCGGCGCGCAGGACACCCTGGGTGTCGTCCTGCGTGACCGGTGCGCCGCGCGAATCCGCGACGTCGCCACCGACATCGGCCTGGCCGGACACCGGATCGGGGTGGATGGGGCCCGCTCTGCCCTGCTCGTGCCGCTCGTCTTCCGCGACCGTCCGCTCGGGGTCCTCGCCGCGTTCGACCGTCGCGGCCACGACCCGCAGTTCGGCCCGGCGCAGGAGGCCCTGCTCCAGTCGTTCGCGGCGAGCGCCGCCACGGCGGTCGCCACCGCGCGCACGGTCGAGCGCGACCGGCTGCGCCGCAGCATCGACGCCGCGGAGCTCGAGCGGCGGCGCTGGGCGCGCGAGCTGCACGACGACACCCTGCAGGGACTCGGGGCCCTGCGGATGCTGCTGTCAGGCGCCCTGCGCGGCGACGAAGCGGGACTCCGGGCGACCGTCGAGCGCGCCATCACCATGCTCGGCACGCAGGTCGATGACCTGCGCGGCCTCATCACGGAGCTGCGTCCCGCCGCGCTCGACGACCTCGGCCTGCAGGCCGCGCTCGAAAGCCTCACCGAGCGCTTCGCCGCCGGGGACGGGCCGGCGCTCGAGGCCGAGATCGCCCTGGAGGGCAGCCCGACCGAGCGCCTGGACCCCGAGCTGGAGACGACGGTCTACCGCGTCGTCCAGGAGGCACTGCACAACGTCGGCAAGCACGCCGGTGCCACGCGCGCCAAGGTCCGGGTCTGGCGCGCGACCGGGCACGTGCTGCTCGAGGTCGCCGATGACGGCCGCGGCTTCGCCCAGGATGACCCGAGCAGCGGGTTCGGACTCGTCGGGATGCGGGAACGGGTCGAGCTCGCGGGCGGCACCCTGGACGTCCGCTCACAGCCGGGCGACGGCACGGTGATCAGCGCGCGGCTGCCACTGCGCCTACTGCTCGACGAGCCCGTGGTCGAGCGCGTACCGGACGAGCTCGGCACGGGTTGAGCGCCGGAGCTTCTGCTGGATGTGCGCGCGATGGGACTCCACCGTGCGCACGCTGAGGTAGAGCTGCCCCGCGATCTCCGCGTTCGTGTGGCCGAGCGCGATGAGGCGCAGCACCTCGACCTCGCGCTCGGTCAGGTCGTCCGGCGGGCCCGTGGGCGCGGGCGGCTCGGCCGCGAGGCGGGCGCCGAGCGACGGATTGAGGTACGTGCCTCCCTGGGCGGCCGCGCGGACCGCCTGCGCGAGCTCGCCGTCCGCGGCGTCCTTCAGGACGTAGCCCTTCGCGCCGCCGCGCAGCGCCTCGCGGGCGAACGCCGTGTCGTCCTGCATGGTGAGGACCACGACGGCCGTGGCCTCGTTGATCTCGGCCACCTTCGGGATGGCGGGCAGACTGGGGTCGCCCGGCATGTTCAGATCGAGCACGAGCACGTCCGGCCGGTACGCGCGCACCTGGCGCAGCGCCTCGTCCACGTCGCCGGCCTCTGCGACGACCTCGAAGTCGGGCTCACTGTCGAGCAGGAGCTTCAGCCCGGCCCGGACGACCGCGTGGTCATCGGCCAGGACGAGCCGCAACTGCGCGGGCTGTTCTTCCTCAGTCACGGCGGGGAACATATCCGGCCCGCCGGGGGGCAGTGACCATTCGCGGCTGCACGGTGTTTGTTTCGGGTGGTGGAGGTCGGCCCCGCGGCGTAGCCTGAGGCTATGAGCGACCCTGCCCAGACCCCCTTGAAGGTGCTCGTCGCCGGTGGCGGCGTGGCCGGCCTGGAGACCCTCCTCGCGCTGCGCGACCTCGCGGGCGACCGGGTCGCCGCGACGCTGCTGACGCCGGACACCGAGTTCGTCGTGCGTCCGTGGACCGTGCAGGAGCCGTTCGCGCGCCCGTCCGCGCAGCGGTATCCGCTCGAGCGCGTCGCGCAGGACGTCCGCGCCGAGCTGTTCGCCGGGACGCTGGCGAGCGTCGACCCCGCCGCCCAGATCGTGCGCACGGGCGCCGGAGAGGAGATCGCCTACGAGGCGCTCGTCGTCGCCCTGGGCGCCCACCCGGAGCCCGCGTACGCCCACGCCACGACATTTCGCGGCGGACCGGACGCCGAGGCCGTGCACGGCCTGCTTCAGGACCTCGAGGGCGGCTACCTGCGGCGCATCGCGTTCGTCGTCCCGCCGGGCGCCGCCTGGCCGCTGCCGCTCTACGAGCTGGCGCTCATGACGGCCGAGCGGGCCCGGTCGCTGTCGCTGCCCGATGTGGAGGTGTCGATCGTCACCCCCGAGGACCGGCCGCTCGCGGTGTTCGGCGTGGCCGCCAGCGATGCCGTCACCGACCTGCTGGCCGACGCCGGCATCACGATGCATCTCGGCCGCTATGCCGACGTGCCTGACAGCCGGACCGTGGCGTTCACCCCGGCCGACGGGTCGTATGACGTGGACCGTGTCGTCGCGCTTCCCCGCCTCGTCGGGCGCCCGATCGATGGGCTCCCGGCCGCCGAGGAGGGGTTCCTCCCGGTCGACGAGACGTGCGCCGTCGTCGGCGTCCGCAACGTCTGGGCCGCCGGGGACGGCACGTCGTTCCCGATCAAGCAGGGTGGGATCGCCGCGCAGCAGGCCGACGCCGTCGCGCAGGCTGTCGCCGCCCATGCCGGGGTGACCGGGCTCGCGGCCGCCCCGTTCAAGCCGATGCTGCGCGGCATGCTGCTCACCGGGTCGGGGACGAAGTGGCTGCGAGCGGCGGTCGCGGGCGGCGCGGGAGAGGCGGCGTCGATCGTGTCCGAGCACGCCCTGTGGTGGCCGCCGAGCAAGATCGCCGGCCGGTACCTCGCCCCGTACCTCGCCACGCTCGACAGCTCGCTGGCGTCGGCGGCCCCCGCGGCGGGCGGCGGCGACGTGCCGGTCGATGTCGACCTCGGCCACGCCGCGCCGACGCTGCACGCCGAAGGCGACCCCTCCGGCGGCATCGAACTCCTGGGCGGCTGAGAACGCGTCAGCCTGCGGGTGCGAGCTCGCGCGCCCGCTCGCCGATGGAGGCGATGAGCGCCTCGAAGGCGTCGACGAACAGCTGCACGCCCTCGTCGACGAGCTCGGTCAACACGATGTGCTCGAGATCGACGCCCGCGGCCCGCACGTCGGCGATGACCTGCGCCGCGCCCGCGAAGTCCGCGTCGACGGTCCGCGCGGGTGTCGCGTGGTCGCGCGCGGCCGCGAGGGTCGCGTCGGGCATCGTGTTGACGGTGTCCGGGCCGATGAGCGTGTCCACGTACAGCGTGTCCGGGTAGTCCGGGTTCTTCACGCCCGTCGAGGCCCAGAGGGGGCGCTGCACCATCGCGCCGCGTGCGGCGAGCGCCTCCCAGTCCGGGCCCGAGAAGATCTCGAGGAACGACTGGTAGGCCAGCTGCGCGTTGGCCACGGCGGCCTTGCCCTTCAGGTCGGCCCGGCCGGCCGCGTCGAGCGCCGCGTCGACCTTCGTGTCGACCCGCGAGACGAAGAAGCTCGCAACCGACGCGATCTTGTCGATCGCCTGACCGGCATCGACCCGGCGCTGCAGGCCGGAGATGTAGGCCCGGGCGATCTCCTCATAGCGCGAGACCGCGAACAGCAGCGTCACGTTCACCGAGATGCCGCGGGCCGTGAGCTCTTCGAACGCGACGACGCCCGCCGCCGTCCCCGGGACCTTGATCAGGACGTTGGGGCGATCGATCCGCGCGTGGATGTCCACAGCCGCCGCGATCGACCCGTCGGCGTCGTCTGCGAGCTCGGGCGGCAGCTCGAACGACACGTAGCCGTCCTGGGCGTTCGTCGCGTCGTACACGCCGCGGAGCTGGTCGCACGCCGCGCGGATGTCGGAGAACCCGAGGTGGAAGAAGATCTCCCGAGGGTCTGACGTCTCGGCCAGCGCCTCCCGGTAGTCGTCGTCGTACCGGTCGCTGCCCCCCATCGCCTTCTGGAAGATCGCCGGGTTGGACGTCACGCCGGTGACCCCGTCCTCGTCGAGCAGCGGGCGCAGCCCGCCGTCACGCAGCAGGGCACGATTGAGGTTGTCGATCCACACGGCCTGCCCGAGGGCGCCTATGGCCCGCAGTCGGTTGTCGCTCATCGCAGGGTCTCCATGTTCGCGGCGGTCCGTACGGAGGCTAGTGATCCCACGGGCGGACCTTCGCCGATCCCCACGGGAATCGGGAGAATCCAGGGCCGATGGATGACCGCGAGCGTCTCCTGTCCCGACTGGCGCGGGTGATCGCCGACGACCGCGTGCTCGCGGCGATCGCCGCGGTGCCGCGCGACGCGTTCGTCCCCGAGGCGCTGCAGGCCCGGGCCTGGGAGGACTGCGCGCTGCCGATCGGGTCCGGCCAGACGATCTCCCAGCCGTTCGTGGTGGCGCGGATGTGCGAATTGCTCGCGCTCCGGGGCGGCGAGCGGGTGCTCGACGTCGGGACGGGCTCCGGATACCACGCCGCCGTCCTTGCCGCCATGGGGGCCCGGGTGTGGTCGATCGAACGCCACGCCGAGCTGTCGCGTGAGGCGGCGCGCGCCCTCGAGCGGGCGGACGTTCGCGGGGTCACGCTCCTCGTCGGCGACGGATGCGCCGGTCTCCCGGACGTCGCGCCGTTTGACGCGATCAACGTCGCGGCCGCGGCGGAGCACGTCGCGGAGCTCGACGACCTGCGTGACCAGTTGGCGCCAGGAGGGCGGCTCGTCGCCCCCGTCGGGGGCCCTGATCAGCGCCTCGTGGTGCTGCGCCGAGGGGCGTCGGGATGGTCCTCGACAGACGCCGATCCGGTGCGATTCGTCCCGCTCGTACCGGATTTCCCAGCGCCTACGGGCATGATCCGCCGCCGGGGGAGGTAGTTTGCCGCGCTCAGGAGCAACCCAGAGGGAGCTGTTCAATGTCCTTGACGAAGCAGGAGCTTGCCCAGAAGGTGGCCGGAGATACCGGTCTGTCCCAGGCGCAGGCGAAGGAGGCCATCGAGGCCACCTTTGAGTCGATCACCAAGGAACTCGCCGGTGGCGGCGAGGTCGCGGTGTCCGGATTCGGGAAGTTCAGCGTCAGCAAGCGTGCCGCCCGCGAGGGTCGCAACCCGGCGACGGGCGAGACCATCAAGATCGCCGCGAGCAACGCCGCGAAGTTCTCGGCGGCCGCTGGCCTCAAGAAGGCCCTGAACTAGGGCTGGAATCACAGGCCCGCAGCACCGCGGGCCGTCAGCGGCCGGCCCCCTGCCATTCCGGGGGGGCCGGTCCAGCGGCGAGCGCCGATCACCCGGCGGCGGCCGCCACGTCCGCGATGACGCGGGAGAGCTGTCCCCCCTGCCATGCCAGCGGGGATCTCCCGTGGTCTTCGACGTGGAGCACGGCGCCGGGGATCGCGTCCGCCCAGGTTCGTCCCACCTCGAGTGGGTGGCCCGGATCGGCCTCGTCGCGGCTTGCGACGATGGCCGCCGGGACCGCGATGCGCCCGAGGTCCTCCGCCGCCGCGAACGGCGCCGACCGGGGCACCGCGTGCAGGGCGTCTGCGACCGCCTCCGGATGCCGGTGCTGCCCCAGCCGTTGGCGGACGACCTTCTCGACCGTCTCCCGCCATGCCTCGGGCACCTGCTCGAACGGGTAGGCGTTGACGAACCCGTCCACGCCGCCGGTGCGCAGCCCGTCGGCCAGCGCGTCCCAGTGGGCCAGGCCCGCGTCGCGTCCCGGGAGAAACGCCGGTGTGACGAGGCAGACCGACGCGACTCTGCCGGGATGGGCCAGGGCGAAGGTGGCGATCGTGTGCGCGCCCATCGAGGCGCCCGCGAGCGTCGCGCGCTCGATCCCGAGTCCGTCCAGGACGGCCAGGAGGTCGTCGGCCAGCGCGTCGTAGCCGTAGGCGGCCGGCTCGGGCGCCGGTGAGGACCGTCCGTGACCGCGCGCGTCGTAGGCGACGACGCGGTGACCGGACCGCTCCAGCGCCTTGGAGCCCATCACGACGTAGCGGCGCGTGGCCGTCAGCCCGTGCAGGAGGACGACCGGGGCGCCCTCCCCCTCATCGCTGACGCTCAGCGCGGTCCCGGCGCGCTCGATTTCGTGCTCGGCCATGGCGCCCCAGCCTACGGCGGCGCCGCAATACCATCATCTCCATGACCGTCATCGATGTGACCGAGGCGACGTTCCAGCAGGAGGTCATCGACCGCTCCCGCGAGATGCCGGTCGTCGTGGACTTCTGGGCGGAGTGGTGCGGGCCGTGCCGCCAGCTCGGGCCCGCGCTCGAGGCGGCGGCCAATCGGCGGACGGGCAGCGTCGTGCTCGCGAAGCTCGACACGGACGCCAATCAGCAACTCGCCGCGGCGTTCCGCATCCAGGGCATTCCGGCCGTGAAGGCGTTCCGCGACGGCGCGGTCGTCGACGAGTTCGTCGGCGCGAAGCCCCCGGCGGAGGTCGAGCGGTTCTTCGACGGCCTCGTGCCCAACGAGGTCGACCAGCTCGTCAGCGCCGGAGACGAAGCCTCCCTGCGCCGCGCGCTGGAGCTCGAACCGGCCCGCACCGACGCTGCCGCCGCGCTGGCCACCCTGCTGCACGCCCGCGGGGACCGTGATGGTGCACTCGCGCTCGCGGAGGACCTGCCCGGCTTCCAGGCCGAAGGCCTGGTGAGCCGCATCCGCTTGGCAGACGACGACGCGTACGCGCCGGCGTTCGCCGCGCTGGACGCCGGCGATCCCGAGCGCGCGGTTGACCTCCTCATCGAGCAGCTCCCCGACGCTGGGGACCACAAGGACGACGTCCGGCGGATCATCATCGCCGCGCTGGACGGCTTGGGCGTCGAGCACCCGTTCGCGCGTGACGCGCGGCGGCGGCTCGCAGCCGCGCTCTACTGAGCGGGCGCCGCGGCGGCGGCGTGCTCTGAGATGAGCGCCGCGGACTCCTCGGCGCGCTCCCAGAAGAAGAGGTGGCCGACACCCTCGAAGATCTCGGTGCGCGCACCCGGGATGAGCCGGCCGATGAGCTCGCCGTTGGCCACGGGCAGCATCCGGTCGAGGGTCCCGTGCACGACGAGCGTCGGCGCCGTGATCTCCCCCAGCCGCGTGTGCGTGTCGTGGCCGGCGATGGCCTGCATCTGCAGCCCGATGAACGCCACGGACGCCGGGCGGTTCGTCGCGCGCTCGATGAACGCCTGGAAGTGCGCGGGATCCTCGGCGTACGTCGGCGAGACGTTGACGTCGTACATCGCCTGCAGCGCGCGCTCTCGGTCGCCGGACGCCATGGCCTCGGCGAGCATCTGCATGTCCTCGGGGGTGCCGAAGGTCGCCTCCGGTCCGCCGCAGTAGGTGCAGCCGAGCGTCAGCGTGGCGACGCGCTCGGGCGCTGACAGCGCGAGCTCCTGGGCGACCATGCCGCCCATGGAGATTCCGCACACGTGCGCGCGGTCGATCTCCAGTGCATCGAGCACGCCGATCGCGTCCTCGGCGAGCTGCTTGATCGTGAACGGGTCCCAGTGCTCGGCGCTCTGGCCGATGCCGCGGTGGTCGTAGACGATGACCTCGAACTGCGTCTCGAGCTCCGTGAGGAACGGCTCGCCCCAGTGGCCGGTGTTGCCGCTCATTCCCATGATCAGGAGGAGCGGCTCCCCCTGGCCGCGGCGCTCGTAGTACAGCTCGACGTCGTTGACCGTGACCGTGGGCATGCCCAGAGCCTATAGCGGGAGTGCGAGCTGCCCGTCGTCCGCGGACTCGTGGTCGAGTGCCGCGAGACGCACGCCGAGCAGCCGCACCGGCCGGGTCGGCGCGTACTCCCGCAGGAGCTCGGCGGCGACGTCCGCGACGACCTCGCCGTCGTCGGTCGCGACGGGCAGCGTCCGTGCGCGGGTCACAGTGGTGAAGTCGTCGAGCCGCACCTTGATCCCGATCGTCCGGCCGCGCGCGCCAGCGCGCTGCACGCGGGCGCACAGCTCCATCGCCAGCGTCCGGAGCAGCTCCTCCTGACGGCCGCGGTCGGCGACGTCGGTGTCGAACGTCCGCTCACGCGACTCGGACACCGCCTCGCGGACCGGGGTCACCGTCGCCGAGCCTTCGAACCGGGCCCGGGCGCGCAGCTCCCGGCCGTGGTTGGGCCCGAACACGGACACGAGATCCGCTTCGGGCGCATCCGCGAGCGCGCCGAGCGTCCGGATGCCCAGCCGGTCGAGGCGCTCCACGGTCTTCGGCCCGATGCCGGGGACGAGGCCTGGGCCGGCCCCCGCAAACCGGGCGCAGGCTTCCTCCCGCGTGAGCATGACGAACCCCTTCGGCTTCTCGGCGTCCGAGGCGACCTTCGCCACCAGCCGGTTCGGCCCGATGCCGACCGAGACGTCAAGCCGGCAATGCGTGTGGACGTCGGCGACGAGCCGGCGCATCGCCGCGCGGGGCGCGAGATGTCCGGTGAGATCGAGGTACGCCTCGTCGAGCCCGAGCTGCTCGACGGTCTCGACATGGGCCCGGACGATCTCCATCACCCGGGCGGACATCTCGCGGTAGGCCTCGAAGTCCGGCGGCACGAGGATCGCCTGCGGGCAGAGCCGCCGGGCGCGCGACGTCGGCATCGCCGAGCCCACGCCGAACCGGCGCGCCTCGTACGACGCGGTGGTCACGACGGCTCGGGGCCCGTCCCCGGAGACGATGACCGGGAGGCCGCGCAGCTCCGGGCGGCGCTGAAGCTCGACGCTGGCGTAGAACGCGTCGAGGTCGATGTGGGCGACCAGCGGGGGCACCCTTGCAGGATGCCCCCTGTGGCGGTCGGTGGCGGTCCCAGTGACGTGACACGGAGATTCGGTGCCAGATGGCGGATGCCGGCGCGCGTCTGCCGGTGACCGAGATCCGCTGTCGTACTGGTGGTCCGGCCGCGGATCTCGGGTGCCGGCAGACGTGATGCCGGCGCCGCCAGGTGGCACCGAAGATGCGTGTCAGGTCACTAGATCGCGACCCACACGGGGCCGGTCGATCCGAAGCCCAGCGCCTGCTTGACCGCAGGGCTCAGATCGAACTCGCGGCCGGCGTGAAACGGCCCGCGGTCGACCACCCGTGCGTGAACGAGCTTCGTGCCCCGGCGAAACGTCAGGCGCGTGCCGCACGGCAGCGTCTTGTGGGCCACACCCATGATGCCGGCGTGGAACGTCTGGCCGCACGCGGTGCGGTTGCCGTAGAACCCGGGCCCGTACCAGGACGCAAACGAGCGGCGGAACGCCCGCATGCGGCCGACCTTCAGCCGGGTCCCGCTGTTCAGGGCGTCACCGCCGAAGCGGACGCGCAGGTCAGCGGACCGGCGGGCGACCGCCGCGAGGCGGTACCGGCCCTGCGCGTCGGTCCGGTCACGGTCGAGGGTGCGCCAGCGGCGGCCGACGCGCGCCTGCAGCGTCACGGTCCGACCCGCGCGCACGCGGCGCAGGCTGCCGCTCACGCGCGCCGTGCGCCCCGCGGCCACGTTCAGCCGCGTCGAGGTCGCACGCAGGTGCGCTGCGACCCGGACGCGCCGCGGCGACGTCGTCGCCTCGGTGACGGCCGCGGCGAAGGCGGTGGCACCGGCGGTCGCGGTCGGCGCCGCGGTCGTCACCCGGACGACACCCGAGCGCGACAGTGCGACCTTCAGGCGGTACCGCCCGGTGCTCGCGGCCTTCGCCGTGGCGACCGGCGTCCAGATCCCGGCGTCGACGGCGCGGTACTGGAGCACCACCGACGCGCCGGGCTGCGCCGCCCCGCGGACGACGAGGTGCTCGCCGTAGCTCAGATGGTGATCGGCGACCTTGGCGGTCACCTCGGGTGTGGCCCCCGCGGCGGAACCGGCGGTGGCAAGCACGAGCGCACCCGCGGCAGCGGGGACGCACGTAGTGCACGTCAACCTCATAGGAGGCCCTCCTGGCAGTGCTGCCTACGGGGTTAGCTGACGGGCTCGCGCGTTGCCCCGGCGTGGTTCGCTCCTGCGGATCGCTCGGTCGGCGCTACGGCCGCAGCAGCGGCCGATTCGCCCCGTCCGGCCCGAGGGGATCGGGCCGGCAGTGGGTCCCCCCGTTCGCCCGCGCGTGACCGCAGGCGACTCGGCAGGTTGTATTGCGTCTTCACCACGCTAGGCCCGGTTGCAGCCGCCGCGTGTGGGTGCCGTCACACAGTGCACGACCGGAAAACCGCTGCACATGAGCGATTTCCCGGTCGGGGGTGCGAGCACTTGGCGTCAGGCCGCGACCGGCATGCCACCCATGTCGACCTGGTCGCGAAGCTTCGTCAGGCCCAGCCGGATCCGGCTCTTGGCCGTGCCGAGCGGCACGCCGACGTGGCGTGCGACCTCGTCGGCGGTCATGCCGCCCCAGTAGGAGAGCACCAGCGCCTCGCGCTGGGCCAGTGGCAGCTCACGCAGCGCGTCCCGGACGGCGCCGCGCGTCGCGTCACGTTCGGCCTCTTCGTCGGGGCGTTCGTCGCGGCGCGGCGCGTCCTGGGCGACGACGACCTTCATGCGGTCGGTCGCTCTGCCTGCGGCCTGCCCCTCGCGCCACAGGTCGAGAGCACGCGACCGCGCCATGAGGCGCAGGTAGCTGCCGAGTTCACCGCGGCGGTGATCGAACTTCTGCGGGTTGCGCCAGACGCGCAGGAACACGTCCTGGGTGACGTCCTGGGCCTGGGCGGCGTTCTGGACGATCCGGAAGGCGGCGCCGTAGACGCCGCGGCGGTGCTGCTCGTAGACGGAGGCGAAGGTGGAGGCGTCGGAGAGGTCCATGCGGAAGTCCTTACTCAGGGTGTGCCATAACCTTACACACTCTGTTGAAGGTTGGCAACCGTCGCGCCCGAACGCCACAATCGATCGATGGATTCCGGCGACCGCCTCTCGGGCCTCGACACCTCCTTCCTGCGGCTCGAAGACGGGCGGGCGCACATGCACGTCGCCTCCCTGACCGTGTTCGACGGCCCCGCCCCGGCGTTCGCCGACCTGTGTGATCACGTCGAGAGCGGCTCGACCTCGTGCCCCGCTATCGCCAGCGCGTCGCGGAGGTCCCGGCACAGCAGGGACGGCCCGTCTGGGTCGACGACCCGCACTTCAACCTCCGGTACCACCTGCGCCACACCGCCCTGCCGCATCCCGGCGGCGACGAGGAGCTCCGCCGGCTCGCAGGGCGCGTGTTCGCGCAGCGCCTCGACCGCGACCGGCCGCTGTGGGAGATCTGGATGGTCGAGGGCCTTCGCGATGGCCAGTGGGCGATGCTGAGCAAGACGCACCACGCGCTCGTCGACGGCGTCAGCGGCGTCGACATCACCACGATCATGTACGACCTCGACGAGCACCCGCCCCAGCGGGCTGCCGCACCGTCTCGTTGGGAACCACGGCCCGTGCCGACGAAAGCCCAGCTCCTCACGAGTGCGATCACCGAGCGGCTGATCCAGCCACGGGCCGTGGTGGAGGAGCTGGTGGCGCTCACGGCCACGCCCCGCCGCGCCGCCGGGCGAACTGCTGCGCCAGGTGCGCGACCTGGGCGGCTTCGCGCTCGTCGGCGTGCGCCCCGTCCCCCTGACCCCGTTGAACGTGCAGATCGGCCCGCACCGCCGCTACGCGTGGGTCGACGCCGACCTCGCCGAGTTCAAGCAGATCAAGAACCACCTCGGCGGCACGGTCAACGACGTGGTCCTCGCGGCGGTCGCCGACGCCCTCGGGCGATTCCTGCGCCGCCGCGGCTTCGACACCGACGGGGTGGTGCTCCGCGCGATGGTCCCGGTGTCGGTGCGCACGGCCGACGAACGCGGCGCTCTCGGCAACAAGGTCGCGGCGATGTGGGCGCCACTGCCGGTCGGCATCGAGGATCCGGTCGAGCTGCTCGCCGAGGTCCGCCGGGCGATGGGCCACCTCAAGGACTCGGGCCAGGCCGTCGGGGCGCAGACCCTCACCGAGCTGCTCGGGTTCGCGCCGCCGACGATCCTCGCCCAGGCCATGCGGCTCGCGCCGCACCAGCGGTACTGCAACGTCGTCGTGACGAACGTGCCCGGCCCGCAGTTCCCGCTCTACGTGCTGGGCCGCCGGCTGCGGGCCCTCTACCCGGTCGTGCCGGTCTACGACCGGCTCGCGCTGAACATCGCCGTCCTCTCCTACGACGGCCGGCTCGGGTTCGGCCTGCTGGCCGACTACGACGCGGTCCCCGACCTCGATGACCTCGCCGCCGACCTTCGTCACGCGATCGCCGCGCTGCTCGTCGCCGCCACCGGCCCACTGCCGGAGCGGCCACGGCGCTTCGCTCGATCCGCAGGCCCCGCGTGAGGATCGCGGCCATCGCGGTGGTCGTCGTCGCGCTCGTCGCGATCGGCGGCTTCGGTCTGTCGACGTTCGTCAACGGGCGGGACTCCGCATCCGTCTCGACGGGGTCGGGCCCCGGATCGCCTCGAGGTGCGGCGGAGGACGCGCTCGGCGCCGCGGGCGATGTCGGGGTTGCCGGAAACGTCGTGCTGCTCCACGCCGCCGAGGCGGACGGCCCCGCGCTGCGGGCGCTCGGCGACGAGGTCGCGGGCCCGGCGTCGCCGGAGCTCGAAGAGGCCGGACAGGCGGTGATCGTGCGCCAGACGCCCGACGCCGAAGGCGTCATCGCCCTCAGCGACACCCGCGTCCTGCGGGCCGACAGCGCGGCAGATCCGCAGATCCGCGCGTTCGTCGAGTCCTCGCTGGGCACCACCGGCACGGACTGACCGCGTACGCTCCCTGCCTCATGGCGGCCACTCTGCGGATCGCGCTCGCGCAGCTCAATCCCGTCGTCGGCGACATCGCCGGCAACGAAGCGAAGGTGCTGGGCGCACTCGACGACGCGCGTGCGCAGGGCGCGCAGCTCGTGGTGTTCCCCGAACTCGTCCTCAGCGGGTACCCGCCTGAGGATCTGCTGCTGAAGGAGCACTTCCTGCGCGATTGCCGTGCGGCGCTCGACCGGATCGCCGCGCAGGTCCGCGACATCGTGGCGGTGATCGGCTTCCCGGAGCGCGCCGACGACGTCTTCAACGCCGCCGGTGTCTGCGCCGACGGTGAGGTGCGCGGCATCTACCGCAAGCAGCACCTGCCGAACTACGGCGTGTTCGACGAGCTGCGGTACTTCCAGTCGGGCGACACGCCCGCCGTGGTGGAGGTCGACGGCGTCACGGTCGGCCTGACGATCTGCGAGGACATCTGGCAGCCCGGCCCGCCGCTGTCCGCCGAGGCCCTCGCGGGGGCGCCGGTCATCGTCAACCTCTCGGCGTCTCCCTATCACGCGGGCAAGGGAGCGCAGCGCGAGCGCATGATCGCCCAGCGCGCCCGTGACAGCCTCGCGGCGGTCGCCTTCTGCGCGCAGGTCGGCGGCCAGGACGAGCTCGTCTTCGACGGCCATTCCTTCGTCGTCGACCACGAGGGCCGCACGATGCTGCGCGCGCCCCAGTTCACCGAAGGCGTGCACGTCGTGACCGTCGACGTCGAGGCGGCCCGTGCGCACCGGCTGCGGGACACCCGCCCCCGGCAGGCGGCCCGGACCGCGCGCGCGGACGTCGACCATCTCGGCGCGTTCACCACCGGGGGCGACGCAGAGACGCCCGCCGTCCCGGGCCCGCTCCCGGATCTGCTCCCGCCCGACGCCGAGGTCTACGAGGCGCTTGTGCTCGGCACGCGCGACTACGTCGAGAAGAACGGCTTCCGCCATGTCGTGATCGGTCTGTCCGGCGGCATCGATTCGACGCTCGTCGCCCTCGTCGCCGTCGACGCCCTCGGGCCCGACCGCGTCACGTGCGTCACGATGCCGTCGCCGTACTCCTCCAGCGGGACCCGGGGCGACGCGCACGTGCTGGCGGACAACCTCGGCGTGGAGCTGCTGGAGCTGCCGATCCAGACCGTGATGTCGACGTACGACGAGCTCCTGGCCGCACCGTTCGCCGGCCGCGAGCCGGACCTCACCGAAGAGAACCTCCAGGCCCGCATCCGGGGCAACCTGCTCATGGCGCTGTCGAACAAGTTCGGCTGGCTCGTGCTGACGACGGGCAACAAGTCCGAGCTGAGCGTCGGCTACTCCACGCTCTACGGCGACAGCGCCGGCGGCTTCGCCGTCATCAAGGACGTGCCGAAGACGCTGGTCTACCGGCTCGTCGCCGAGCGCGACGCGCGCGCCGAGGGCCCGCTCGTCCCGGAGACCGTCGTGACCCGCCCGCCGTCGGCCGAGCTGCGACCCGATCAGAAGGACGAGGACTCACTCCCGCCGTACGACATCCTCGACCGCATCATCGAGGGCTACGTCGAGCACGACCTGGGACGTGACCAGCTCATCGCCCGCGGGCTGCCCGCCGACGAGATCGACCGCATCATCCGGCTGATCGACCTCGCCGAGTACAAGCGGCGCCAGAACCCGCCGGGGATCAAGATCACCCCGAAGGCGTTCGGCCGGGATCGGCGCATGCCGATCACCAACCGCTACCGCGAATAGCTCCACCGGCCCGGAAGAAGGAGCGCAGCGAGTTCTTCCAAGTCCGTCCGAGGGCTATGCCCGAGGACGGACCGCGATGGTCATGCGGGTCGTCGCGCACAGCCGGCCCTCGTCGTCGGTGATGTCGACGTCCCAGACCCAGGTCGTGCGGCCGCGGTGCCGGCGGGTCGCCGTTGCGTGCACGTAGTCGCCGGAGGTGATCGGCCGAAGGAACGAGGTGCTGTTGGCCAGGCCCATCGCGGCCTTGCCGTCGGACATGACCGCCGCGGCGGTCGCCATGGAGGTGGTCGCCTCGGCGATCGAGGCGTAGAGGCCGCCGTGCACGAGGCCCATGGGCTGCTTGATCTGGTCGCGGATCGCGACGCGGGCGACCACCCGCTCGTCGTTCGCGTCGAGCACCTCGAGGCCGTAGAGGGCATCGAAGGTGCGGTCCAGGGCGATCGGTGGCTCGAAGGGCTCCATGCGGCGCCACTGTAGTCCGTCTCGCGCGCCGACTGGCTGGCCAGCCAGGGCGCTGCGGGCGTGCCAACGATCCGCCAGGTCCGCACAGTAGGGTTGCGTCCAACTTATGAGCCGCTTGCAGACGCTGCCCCCCGACCAGCGTGCGGTCCTCCAGCTGCTGCTGCAGAAGGATCGCTCGTACGACGAGATCGCCCAGCTGCTCCGCCTCGACGGGCAGACCATCCGCGGTCGTGCCCACGCCGCGGTCGCCACGCTCGGCCCGGACACCACCGATCTGTCCGAGGATCAGCGCGGCGAGCTCACCGACTTCCTGCTGGGTGAGCAGACCGCGTCGGCCCGTGCCGCCACGCGCGCGTTCCTCGAAGGGTCGCCCGCGGCGCGCACCTGGTCGCGCGGCGCCGCCGAGGCGCTGCGCCCGCTCGGAGGCGACCGTCTCCCCGAGATTCCCGCCGAGCCGGCCGGCGCCCCGGCGCCCGCGCCCGCCCCCACGCCGGTCGTGCCCACCGCGCCGGAGCCCGTTGCCGTCGCGCCCGAACCTGAGCCCGAGCCCGAGCCCGCCGCGCTTCCGCCGGAGGCCGAGGCCGCGACGCCCGAACCGCCCCGCGCCGATGACCAGCACGGCGGCGCGACGACCGGTCCCGCGCCCGAGGTCTCGGCGCCCGCCCAGAAACGCGGGTCGCGCATCGGCGGCATGCTCCTCGTCTTCGGCCTGGCTGCGGCGATCGCCGTCGTGGTCATCCTCGGGCTCCGCGGGTTCGGCGGCGACGATGAGCCCGACGCGCCCGTCGCGTCCACCCCGGCACCGGCCACGACGACGCCGGCGGTGGAGACGACCCCGTCCACCTCGACCTCGACGACGAGCACCACGCCGAGCGTCAACGCCGAGGTGCAGATGCGCCCGCTGCCCGAAACCGGCGGCGATGCCCGCGCGACGGCCACGCTGATCACGCAGTCCGGCCAGGAGTCGATCGCCATCGCGGGACAGAACCTGCAGCCGACGACGAACCGCGCGTTCTACGGCCTGTGGTTCGCGACCTCGCGCGACGACGCGGTCTTCCTCGGGTACGCCCCACAGGTCGGCGAGAACGGCCGGCTGCGGCTGTTCGACGCGCTCCCGGAGACCGCTGACCCGTCGCAGTTCGAGCAGGTCTGGCTGACCCGCGAGGTCGTCACCGAGGACACCACCACGCCCACCGAGCCCGGCAAGGTCGCGCTCGCTGGCGACCTCCCCGACTGATCTCGGCCGGCGGTCAGGACGCTGCGTGCAGGCCCTCGAGCGCGTCGAGGGCCTGGTCGAGCAGCCGCCCCGACCCGCGTTTGACAAGCGGCGCGCCGAACCGGGACGCGCCGCGCAGGCGCTGATCGATCGTCAGCGACACGCGCGTCCCGTCACCCTCTGGCTCCACCTCGGCGCTGACGGTGACGGCTGTGAACACGCGCGCGAACGGCGAGTCCTCGACCTCCTGCTCCCAGGCGCGCCGCCGCGGCGGCTCGTGCGCGACCACTCGGAAGTCCGCGCGGACCGGACGGCCCTGCTCGCCGGCGATCAGCACCTCGGTGAACGCCGCGTCGGTGACTGACTCGACCCGGCGCACGTTCGGCCACCACCGCGGCAGGTGGTACGGGTCGGCGATCGTGGCCCAGACGGCCTCAGGGTCGGCGCCAAGGGATCGCGTGCGACGCGCGACGGGCACGCCGTCACTCGCTGTCGTAGCGGACGAGCGCGTGGATGTCCGCGCCGGCCAGACGCTCGCGCCCGGCCAGGAACGCGAGCTCGATCAGGAACGCGCAGCCCGCGACCACGCCGCCGGCCTGCTCGACGAGCGACGCGAGTGCGGCTGCGGTCCCGCCCGTGGCGAGCAGGTCATCGTGGACGAGGACGCGATGCCCGCGTGAGACCGCGTCGGTGTGGAGTTCCAGCGAGTCCGTCCCGTACTCCAGCTCGTACTCGGCGCGGATCGTCTCGTGCGGCAGTTTGCCGGGCTTGCGGGCCAGGACGAACCCGGCCCCGAGCTCCCGTGCGATCGCGGGCCCGAGCAGGAACCCACGTGCCTCCGCGCCGATGACCACGTCGATCTCGAGAGGGCGCGCCCAGTCAGCGAGCCCCTGCACGGCGGCGTCGAGCGCCGCGGGGTCCGCCAGCACGGGCGTGATGTCCTTGAAGACGATCCCCGGCTTCGGGAAGTCGGGAATGTCGCGAATGTGGTCAGCGAGATTCATAGATAGAAGCGAGAAGGGAGCGTCATGACGTCCAAGGCCACAGGCCGCAGGACGTCACGCGATACTGCGGAGGCCGCGGATCAGCAGCAGGTGGCTGAGATGGGCGGACACGGACGCGAGGTTCTCGAGGGCGTCGACGGCTTCCTTGCGGCGCTCGGGGTTCCGCGACCGCAGCGACGGCGTGAGGATCTGCTGGAGCAGCGCGGCCTCGCGGTCGGCGGACGAGCGGAACACCCGCAGGTTGCGACCGCCGACGCCGTAGCGCGACAGTTCGGTCGCGGCGCGCACGATCTCGCGCTCGGACTCGTCGTACATCTTGACGCCGGCGCGCATCTCCCCGGAGATCAGGCCGAAGTCCTCGAGCTCGCGGACGAGGGACGGCTCGGCCCGGGTCTCCTCCAGCACGTCCTCCAGGCTGAAGAGGGCGCCGCGGTCGCGCACGGACGTCCCGGCGCGCCGTGGCGGCCGGCGGTTGGTGATCGCGGGCGCCGGCTGGGGCGCGGCCTGCGCTTCGTCGTTGGCCCGACCGGCAGCGAGTTCCTGGCGGATGACCCGCAGCGGGAGGAACTCGTCGCGCTGCAGCCGCAGGATCGTCCGCAGGCGCGCGACATCGCTCGGGGTGTACAGGCGATACCCGCCGGGCGTCCGGCGTGGCGTCAGGAGCTTCTGGTCCTCGAGGTACCGGATCTTCGAGATCGAGATGTCCGGGAACTCCTGCGCGAGGCCCTTGCACACGGCGCCGATGGTCATGCCCTTCTGCGGGGCGGCGTCCGCCGGCGCCGTGGGCGCCGCTGCGGTTCCGGGTGCGGGTTCTGTGGTGCGGTCGTGCGCGGTGGCCATCAGCCGGACAGGAAGGTGAGCTTGTACTTGCCGATCTGCAGTTCGTCGCCGTCGGCGAGATGGTGGGAGTCGATGCGCTCGCGGTTGACGTACGTGCCGTTCAGCGAGCCGAGGTCATCGAGCCACCAGCCGCCGTGGCGCCGCACGATGAGCGCGTGGTCGCGCGAGACGGTGACGTCATCCAGGAAGATCGCGGAGTCAGGACGCCGCCCGATCCCGAGGCGCTCGCCCGCGAGTGGGAAGCTCTCGCCGACCCGCCCGCCGCCGGCGCGGATGACCAGCGCGGCGCCGGTGGACGCCACGACGTCGTCGAGTTCGACCGGGACGAGTTCTCCGGTCTCGTCGATCCGGTACGTCGCTGTCGTCGCCTCGTCGGTGTCACCGCCTGCGCGCTCACCGATGAACGCACCGCACTTCTGGCAGTAGTTCGCCCCGTCAGCGTTGACAAACGAGCACTCCGGGCAATGCCGGGCCATGCCGCGCAGCCTCCCGCGGCGCTACTCGGCGTCCTCGGAGGACTGTTCGGCGCGGCCGGCGAGGATGTCCGTCAGCCGCTGGACGTCCGCCCCGGTGATGACGTCCTCACCCGAGTCGTGCTTCTTGCGCAGGCGGTTGACGAGCTCCGCGCGGAGGATGTCGATCTTGCCGTGCAGGATGCGCCGGCGGTAGGAGATGTCGACCTCCTCCTCGGTGAGCTGCTGGATCAGATCCTTGAGCTCCTGATCGGAGAGGGAGCCGAGGTCGGGGAAGGTATCCATCAGGTTCGTGATTCTCCTCAGTGGGGACGGCGAGCATACGTGCCCAGCGCCTCGCCTTCAACGTCAGGTCGAGGGTTCTGATTCGCCGAGCTGGCTCATGATCCTCTGCCCATACTGCACTGTCGCGATGATCGACAGCGTGACGCCTGCAACCAGCAGGATCGTGCCCAGGGTCTTCAGACCGCACAGGCCGAAGAAGATCGCGGACATCGTCGGCCACACGCCCCACCGGCCCGCCCAGTTGATCTGCAGGGTGATTCCGCGTCGCAGCGCGAGCTGACCGGCGACGAGCATGAAGATCTCGCGGGCGATCATGATCGCCAGCAGCCACCGCGGAAGAAGCTCGAAGCTCCAGCAGACCACGACGCCGCTGATGACCAGCAGGCGGTCGACGATCGGGTCGAGCAGCGCGCCGAACCGGCTGTACTGGCCCGTCACCCGCGCGGCGATGCCGTCCGCGTAGTCGCTCCACGCGATGACCGCGTAGATGATCGCCGGCAGCGCGTCGGTTCCGGACTCCGAGGAGTACGCGAGGACGAGGAACACCGGGATGAGCGCCAGGCGGATGAACCCGATCGCGTTCGGGATCGTCCAGACGCGCAGCGGCTCGCCGGGCAGCGTCTGGGGCGGCGGCGGGCCCGAGCGGTCCAGCCCGACGAGCCGCCGGAACGTGAGACGGCGGCCGTCCGGCGAGGCGACGGGGTCGTCTACGGGAGCGTGTCCCACAGCGCCTTGACCGTGTCGGCGGCGCCCTGCAGCGGCACGCCGCCGTCGACATCGACGAGTCCGCGGCGGATCTTGGCCTCTGCGGTTCCGGCCTCGAGCCCGCGCTTGCCGACCGTCAGCCGCAGCGGGAGGCCGAGCAGCTCCGCGTCGGCGAACTTCTCGCCGGGGCCGGCGTCGCGGTCGTCGAGCAGCACGTCGAACCCGGCGGCCCGCAGTTCGTCGTACAGCGCGGCCGCGGCCTGCTTCTCGGGGGTGTCGCCCTTGCCGATGCCGATGACCTCGATGTCCCACGGCGCCAGGGCGCGCGGCCACGAGATCCCCTGCTCGTCGGCGTACTGCTCGATCGCCGCGGCGACGATGCGCGCGGGCCCGATGCCGTACGACCCCATGACGACGAGCTGCTCCTTGCCGTGCTCGTCGAGGTAGGTGGCGCCGAGCGGCTCGGAGTACCGCGTGCCGAGCTTGAAGATGTTGCCGATCTCGATGGCGGGCTCGATGGTGATCGCGTGCCCGTTGACGGTGTCCCCCGCCTCGACGGTCCGCACGTCGACGCGCTCGAACGGGAAGTCCCGTCCGGGTTCGACGCCACGCAGATGGTGGTCGGGGTCGTTGGCGCCCGTGACGTAGCCGCCGTCGGCGACGGCCTCGTCGAGCAGGATCGGCACGTTCGCACCCACAGGACCGATGTACCCGGGCGGGCCGATTCGCTCACGGATCTCGTCTTCGTGCGCCGCGCGGAACGTCGTCCCGAGGGCGTTCTGGAGCTTGATCTCGTTGACGCGATGGTCGCCGCGGACGAGCACGAGCACCAGGCCGCGCCCGTCGGCGTGGACCGGATAGGCCTTCAGCAGCGCGCCGGCGGGGACGTGCAGCATGCGCGTCACGTCTTCGACCGTCGTGGCGCCCGGGGTGTGCACCCGCTCGGGCGTCGGGAGCGGCGCGGGCAGATCGACCGGTTGGGCGTCCGCACTGGCGACCTCGACGTTGGCGGCGTACCCGGGCGCGAGCGCGACCTCGTTCTCGCCCGCGGCACACGGCGCCATGTACTCGTGCGCGCCGGAGCCGCCCATCATGCCGACGTCCGACTCGACGCTGTACCAGCGCAGGCCGGTGCGATCGAAGATCCGGTCATAGGCCGCGGCGATCCTGTCGTACGCGACCGCGAGCCCCTCCTCGTCCCGATCGAACGAGTAGGCGTCCTTCATGATGAACTCGCGCGTGCGCAACGCGCCGGCACGGGGCCGCGGCTCGTCGCGCTCCTTCGTCTGGAAGTGGTAGAGGATCAGCGGCAGGTCGCGGTAGGACCGGACGACCTGGGCGACATGCGTCGTCACGGCCTCCTCATGCGTCATCGCGAGGACCAGCTCGGACCCCTTGCGATCCTCGAGCTTGAACAGCTCGTCGATCTGGTCGCGGCCGGTCCGCTTCCACAGCTCCCGCGGCAGCATCACGGGCATGAGCATCTCCTGCCCGCCGACGGCGTTCATCTCCTCGCGGATGATCTGCACAGCCTTCTCGTGCGTCTTCCACCCCGCCGGGAGCCAGGACCAGAGCCCGGCGCCGAGCTGCCGGATGAGGCCCGCGCGGACCATGAGCTTGTGGGAGACGGCTTCGGCGTCGGCGGGCGCCTGACGCTCGGTGGGCAGGAGCAGGTGCGAGAGGCGGGTCATGGGCCCGGCGGATGGTATGGCAGCGGCCCCCCGGCCCGTCGTGTTCGAGCCCAGCGTCGACACATGCTGACCAGTGCGGACCATCGCTCAAGCGCAGAGCCATGTGGGTCGACGTCAGGTCAGATGGCTCCGTCTCCCGCCACCCTGGCTGGTGCCTCACCGCTGAGCGATCGGCGGCTGCGCGCTCGCGCGCTCGCCGCAATGTTCCTCTTCGCGAGCGTGGTGGGCTTCTTCGCGGCCTTGTTCCCCGCGGCGAGCATCCGCGCGCCGGAGGTGTTCGGGGTCTCCACGGTCTTCTTCATCCCGGCGGCCACCCTGATCACGACGATCGCGGCACTCCTGACCGCCGAACACTGGCCGGACTGGCTGTGGTTCGCCATCCTCGCCATCACGAATCTCCTCGTGGGCAACGCCCTCTACAACGCGGGCACCATCCCGAGCGGCGCCGAGATCTTCCTGATGTGGACGCTCGTGTTCGCCGCGTTCTTCCTGCCGCCGCGCCAAGCGGTCCTCCTGGGCGTCGAGGCGGCCATCGTGCTCGGCGTCGCGATCGCGGTCGGCCCATCGACCGTCAAGCCCGTGACGCTGTGGGTCATGCTCATGAGCTCGTTCGTCGGGATCGCGGTCGTGGTGGCGGCGTTGAAGTCGCAGCTCGAAGCCACCCTGGCGCGGACGCACGCAGACGCGATGACCGACCCGCTCACCGGCCTCGGCAACCGCCGGCGGCTCATCGACGACCTGGGCACGGCCGAGCACCGGCACGGCCTCGTCCGCGGCCTCGCCGTCTTCGATCTCGACGGGTTCAAGGCGTACAACGACACCTTCGGTCACCCGGCCGGCGACGAGCTGCTCATCCGCCTGGGCGAGAGGCTCAGCGACGCGATCGACGGCGCGGGCGCCGCCTATCGGCTTGGCGGCGACGAATTCTGCGTCGTCGTGACTTGCGGAGCGGCGTCCTTCGACGACCTCGTCATGGCCGCCCGGGCCGCGCTGAGTGAGCAGGGCCCCGGCTACGAGATCGGCGCCTCGTGCGGCGCGCGCGTCATCAGCGGCCCGCTCGACCTCGACGCAACCCTGCGGCAGGTCGACGCCGAGCTGTACGCCGACAAGCGCCGGCGCACCGCGGTGACGCGCGCGGCCTGACGCGGCCCTGCGGGCGTCGGCGGCTCCCCGTTCCCCCTCGCCGACCAAGCCAAGCCGGAGCGGTGAAGACGGCCCCTGCAACGCGCCCGGAACCCGAGCGCGCCCGGACACTAGAGTCAGGCGCGCATCCAGAAACCGCCGTCCCTCCGGAGGAACACGCATGGCTTTCGAGGTCCCACCGCTCCCCTACGCCTACGACGCGCTCGAGCCGCACATCGACGAGGCGACGATGAAGCTGCACCACGACAAGCATCATCAGGCGTACGTCGACAAGGCCAACGCCGCGCTCGAGGGCACGCCGCAGGCTGACGCCCCGGTCGAGGACATCCTCAAGGCGCTCGGCGACCTGCCCGCCGACAAGCAGGGCCCGGTCCGCAACAACGCCGGTGGCCACTACAACCACACCCTCTTCTGGGAGTCCATGAGCCCGAACGGCGGCGGCGCGCCCAGCGGCGATCTCGCGGCCGCGATCGACGCGGCCTTCGGCAGCTTCGACGCGTTCAAGGAGCAGTTCGAGGCCGCCGGCGTCGCCCGCTTCGGATCGGGCTGGGCCTGGCTCGTCGTCGACGGCGGCTCGCTGGCCATCACCAGCACGCCGAACCAGGACTCCCCGATCAGCGAGGGGAAGACCCCGCTGCTCGGCAACGATGTGTGGGAGCACGCCTACTACCTGAAGTACCAGAACCGGCGCCCCGAGTACCTCAAGGCGTTCTGGAACGTCGTGGACTGGGCCAAGGTCGCCGAGCGTTACGCCGCCGCGAGCTAGCACGGTCGTCCCGCGCCTCCGCCGCTGCGGCGGAGGCGCGGCGCTTCACGGGACACCACGACACGCTTCTTTTCAGGTGCCGATGGAGGTTCTGCATCGGTTTTGCGCCGAACCCAGCGCGGAATCTCCCGAACTTCCCACTGAGCATGCGGTCAGTCCCCCGGACCGGTATGACCTTCATCCAATGACGGACGACAGCAAGCGCGAACTCTGGCGCGCGGCCGAAGAAGCCCGCGAATCCGGATGGGACATGGAGATGTCCGGCAACGGGCACCTGCTGCTGCGTTCGCCGCACGGAAGCAACCTGGTGCTCACCGGCGTCGCGTCGGCGCACCGCAGGACGGCCGGCAACGTCAAGGCGTTGGTGTGCCGCTACGGACAGCCCACCACGTGAAGCTCGAAGAACACCGGATCATCCTCGGATTCGACGGCGTCCCGCCCCGGCCGCTGCCCGCAGGCGCCGTGCTGGACGTGCTGCAGGAGCAGGCCCCGGCGTTCGGCCCGGTCGTCGGCTGGTGGGGCGACCGCGGCCACCTCGACGTCGTCCTCGCACTCGACGCGCTGGACCCGCACGCGGCGGTCGCAGCGATCGTGCCGGTCGCGCGGGCCGCGCTGCGCGGCGCGGGGGTCGCGGCCCGGCTGGTCCGGGTCGAAGCTGAGTTGGTCGTCGACGCCTAGCGGGAAGAAGGAGCGTCAGCGAGTTCTTCCGACGGGAACCGAGGCCTCAGGCCGCAGGTTCCCGCGTGAAGCGGCGCCCGTCCGTCGGCGACGCCGACTCGTCGAGCAGGACGGCGTCCCCGCCGCCCGCCGCCTCGTTCGCGGCGGCTTCCATCGCCGCGAGACGCTCAGGCGTGACGGCGCTCAGGTCCTCGTTCTCCGAAAGCCACTGGACCGCCTCGGCGGCCTGCGCCTCGTCGCGCACCACCTTCTTGCCGGACGCGTAGTAGCGGTCGATCTCCACGAACAGCTCGTCCACGAGCTGGTCGGTGGGCACCTTCTTCAGCGGCTCGCCCTTCGAGAAGATCATGCCGGCGTCCTTGGCGCCGGTGATCCCGAAGTCCGCGTGGCGCGCTTCGCCGATGCCGTTGACGGCACAGCCGAGGACCGACACCTCGATCGGGTCCTCGTACGCCTCCAGGCGCCGCTCGACCTCCGCCACGACGGAGTCCATGTCGAACTGCAGGCGCCCGCACGTCGGGCACGCGATGAGGACCGGGCCCCGCTCGCGCAGCTTCAGTGCCTTGAGGATCTCCCAGGCGACCTTGACCTCCTCCTCGGCGTGGAAGGTCGAGAGGCTGATGCGCACGGTGTCGCCCACGCCGTCGGCCAGCAGGGTGCCCAGGCCCACGGCCGACTTCAGCGAGCCGGCCCATTTCGTGCCGGCCTCGGTGATGCCGAGGTGCAGCGGATACGGGATGCGCTCGGCGAGCAGCCGGTTCGACGCGATCGTGTTCGGCACGCTCGTCGACTTCATCGAGACCTTGAAGTTCGTGAAGTCCAGGCGCTCCATCAGCTCGACGAACTCGACGGCCGCCGTGACCAGCGCCTCGACGGGGTTCTCGAACTCGAGGTCGCGCAGGTGCTTGGGGAGCGAGCCGGAGTTGACGCCGATCCGCATCGGCGTACCGGTCTTGTTCGCCGCGGCGATGACCTCCGCCACCTTGTCCGGGCCGCCGATGTTGCCGGGGTTCAGCCGCACGCAATGCGCGCCGGCCTCGATGGCCTTGATCGCGAGCGTGTGATTGAAGTGGATGTCGGCGATGATCGGGATCGGGGACTCGGCGACGATCGTCTTCAGCGCCTCCGCGTCCTGTTCCCGCGGGACGGCCACGCGCACGAGATCCGCGCCAGCCTCGGCCACGCGATGGATCTGCGCCATCGTCGCCTGGAGGTTCGCGGTCTCCGTCTTCGTCATCGTCTGCACCGCAACCGGGGCGCCGCCGCCGATCGGGACGCCGCCTACAGTGATCTGTCGCGTGCTGGCCATGTCCACAGAGTCTACGAAGCCCCTGCGCCGACGGGTTCACGGCGCGTGAACGTCTACGGCACCGCCCGGGGCCCGCTGGCACGGATCGCCGACCCCGTCGCGACGCGCGCGCGAGCCCGGCGACACGAGCTGTTCTTCGCCGCGACCGGGGTCACCGCGGACACCAGGATCGTCGACATCGGCTGCGGGACCCTGGGCCTGCGGGCGCAGGAACCCGGTCTGGACATCACCGGCGTGGACGTCACCGACCGGCCGACGTACCCGGGCCCGTTCGTGCGCGCCGACGCGACCGCGCGCCTGCCGTTCGCCGACGGAGCATTCGATCTCGCCTATTCCTCCTCGGTCATCGAACACATCGCGCCCGCGCGCCGCGCCGCGTTCGCCGCCGAGGTCCAGCGGGTCGCGCGCGGCTTCTACGTCCAGACCCCCGCGTACTCGTTCCCGGTCGAGCCGCACGCGCTCCTGCCGTTCGCCCACTGGCTGCCGGTCCCGGTGCGCCGCCGCTACTGGCAGTTGGGCGCCGCCGGGGACTGGGAGGAGATCGCGCTGCTGCGCCGCGCGGAGCTGGCCGGGCTGTTCGACGGCGAGGTCGTGGCAGAGCGCCTCGGGGGGCTCGTCAAGAGCTGGATCGCCGTGCGCCGCATCCCGTAGCGCGACGGGAACGCGCCACCTTTCTGAATACTCGTCCAGTCCAGGGATCCCCGCACCGGATGCACAAGGTCGCCGCCGATCTTCCTTCCATGCGTGCGCCCGTGCGATCCTCCCGCGCTGCCCTGACGAGCATCCTGCTCATCGGGGTGTTCGCCGCGTGCTCCGGCTACGGGGTGTTCGGCGCGTTCAGCAGCTCCACGCAGAACACGGCGAGCGCGTTCTCGATCGGGACCGTCACCATCGCCGACAACGACACCGGAACGGCGCTCTACAGCCTCACGAACGTCATCCCCGAAGAACCCAACGACCGCTGCATCAAGGTGACCTACACCGGGAACCTCGGGGCGTCCGTGAAGGTCTATCGCGGGAGCCTGAGCGGCTCGCTCGGCCCGTACGTCACGCTGACGGTGACGAAGGGGACTGGGGACAACCCGACGTGCGCGGACTTCAGCGCCGGCGCCGACCTGTACTCGGGCACACTGAGCGCGTTTCCGGCCTCAGCCGGGAGCGGGCTGGCGCTCACCAACGCGGCGTCATCGGCGACCTGGTCGACGAACAACGCCGTGACCTACCGCTTCCGCGTGGAGGTCGTCAACAACACGGCCGCCCAGAATCTCAGCACCGGCACGCACGCGTTCACCTGGGAGACGACGGAGGCGTGACGACGCGTCCGCGCACCTCCTGGCTGCTCGGCGCGCTCGGCGGCGCGCTGCTCGTGCTCGTCGGGCTGCCCGCCCTCCGCGTCTCGGCGGCGCCCACACCGCCAGCGGGCGCGCTCGAGGTCACCGCGGCATCGACCGGGGAGATCGCGGTGATCGATCCTGGAAGCATGCTGCGCGCCACCGAGCTGCGCGCTGGCGGGCCTGCTGCGAGCGGGACCACGACCATCGTCAACCAGACCGCGCGCACGCTTCGCCTCACCGCCCGCGTCACCCCGCTGGCCGACGAGCTCGACGGCCGGGTCCGCATCACGATCGGCGCCGGCGACGACGCGCTCGGCTCGCACGTCCTCGGGAGCCGCACCCCGTGGCCGGCGCAGGCGGCGGTCCTGCGCCCGCTGGAGCGTCGCGTGCTGCGGGTCACCGCGCGACCCCTCGACGGGGACCTCGCGGGGCGCGAGACGCAGGCGCGCCTCGACCTCCGCACCGAGGTGGTCCGCTGATGGCCGCCACCGCTGTTCCGCGCAGCGCGGCAAGGTCCGCCAAGCCGGTGCGCCGCGCCGCCGCCGGGGTCCTCGTGGGCGCCGCGCTGGCCTTGGCCGCGGTCGTCGGCTGGCTCGCCCTGCACGGCGGCGGGGCGTTCACGGTCCTCTCGAGCAGCATGGCGCCCACGTTCCGGGCTGGTGATCTCGTCCTCATCGAGCGGATCGACCCGAGGACGGCCGCCGCCGGCGAGGTGATCGCGTTCCCTTCCCCCGCCGACGGGCGGACGATCGTGCACCGCGCCCAGCGGGTGACCGCGGACGGCGCTCGCGTCGCGTTCGTGACCCGCGGTGATGCCAACGACCGCTCCGAACGCTGGGCCGTTCCGGCCGACGGCACCGTCGGGCGCGTGCGCTGGGTCATCCCGCGTGTCGGGCACGTCACCCGGTTCGCCGCCTCCCCCGCCGGATGGCTGCTCCTCGTCGCCGTGCCCGGCGCGCTCCTGGCCGCGATGGAGCTGCGCCGGCTGCGGGCAGGAGGCCGCACATGAGCCTGCGGCGCACCCTCCTCCTCGTCCTGGCGCTCGGGCTGGCCACCGCCGGGATCGGCGGCGCCCACGCGGCGCTGACGTCGACGACGGAGAACCCCGGCAACTCGATCGCCACGGCGACGGTGTTCCCGAGCACGATCTACACGTCCGCCTGGGACATCAACGACTACTCCAACGGCTCGAACACCGACCGCTCGCCGATCTGGGCGTTCACCGACAGCCGGACCTACGGCTTCGGAGGTACGTACACCTCGCACGACGCCACGAAATACGGGCGCTTCGACTTCGGTTCCCGCATGAAGGCCGGGGTCGCGGTCTCCAGCGCCACGCTGAAGGTCCGGCTACTCGTCGGCGACACGTCCGACAACGGCTGTTTCTGGGTCAACGTCCGCCGGCGCTCGGACCAGACGTCGTTGGCGACGTACAACAACGGCGGCGCCGGCTGGTGCACGAACAGCTTGACCGGCATCGACGTCTCCGTGTCGCTCCCCGTCCTTGACACGACCGACAAGGTCAACGACGTGACGATCCGGCTCGAGGGCTGGTACGAGGACAGCACGAACAACACGGCGAACGACTGGTACGTCGACCGTGTGGTCCTGACGGCGACCACCGCGACGCAGACGCTCGACCTCTACCCCGACGCGTTCGCCGATGCCACCGACGGCAACGCGACGACCACGGACCAGTGCCAGGCCTCGCAGACCGGCACCGGCGCGGAGGGCCCGTGGGGGCTCATCACGGCGGCCGACAGCGCCTGCCTGTACGGCAATGCGAACTGGACGACCACGAGCTACAACGCCGGGCGCTACATCGACTTCGTCATCCCCGCGAACTCGGTCCCGTCGGGCGCGTCGATCTACAAGGTCACCCTCACCCACGCCTGGCGACCGCTCGCGGCCAACAACACCTGCTACTTCATCGAGGCGCGGCAGGGCGGCGCCGCGATCAGCACCCATGGCAGCTCTGGCTCACCGCAGGCGTGCTCGAGCACCACGGGGTCGAACAGCACGCAGACCGTGCAGCTCACCGGCGTGGACACCGCCACCGAGGTCAACGGGCTCTCGGTCCGCCTGTACTACTGGGCGGCGGCGTCGACGACGACACGCCACGACGAACTCGAGCTCGAGATCAAGTACGCCTGACGCCCCGCAGCGTCAGCGGATCCCGAAGCCCTCGCCGCTCGTGATGCGCCCCACGTCGTTGGTCAGCCCGACGATGAACAGGAACCCGACGAGCATGATCCCGACGAAGCTCGCCCGTTCCATGACGCCGATCGGGATGGGACGGCCACGCACCTTCTCGGCCAGTGCCCAGAAGATGTGGCCGCCGTCGAGCGGCAGGAACGGGAACAGGTTGATGACGCCGAGCGACAGCGAGATGAGCGCCAGGATCGTCAGCGCCTGCACCGCGTCGAACTCGAACGACTGCCGGGTCGCCTCGTAGGAGCCCACGACGCCGGACACCTGCTTGCGCGCCTCGCCGTCGTAGAAGAGCTTCACGATGTTCTCGACCGTCAGCCGCGTGACGGTCCACATCCCGGTGACACTGAGGCTCGCGGCCTGCACGGGGCCCACGTCGTCCTGCTGCTGGCCGAAGGCGAACCCGAGGAGGAACCGATCGGCCTGCTCGTCGAACTTCGGCGTGATCTGTGCGGTCTGCTGCTCGCCGTCGCGCTCGTAGACGATGGTGACGGGCTTCGTGGCGGCGCAGTCCTGCCGCGGCGCCGTCGAGCACGTGCGGTCCCCGGAGATCGCCGCGCGCACCTCGGTCGCGCGTTCCTCGAGCTGCTCGGGTGTGGCGTCCGCGGAGTACCCGGGCACGCCGTCGACGGAGATGATCCGGTCCCCGGGCTCCAGCACGGACGCGGCCGGGGTGTCGCGGTTGACCTGCTCGATCGTGGGCGTCACGAGCTGCCGGCCCTCGAACATGAAGATGCCCCAGAGGATGACGAACGCGAGCACCAGGTTGACCGCGGGACCGGCCCCGATGACGAAGATCCGCTTCCACACGGGCTGCCGGTAGTAGGCGCGATCGACGACGTCCTCGTCGATCTCCTCCTCCGGGTTCATCCCGGTGATCTTCACGTAGCCGCCGAGCGGGATCGCACCGATCGCGTACTCGGTCTCGCCACGCTGCTTGCGCGCGATGAGCGGCGGGAAGAACAGCGCGAAGCGCTCGACGCGCATGCCGACCATCTTCGCGGCGGTGAAGTGCCCGAGTTCGTGCAGGATGATCAGCAGGGCGAACCCCAGGAACGCCAGGATCCAGCTCATGTGGTGGCCACCCCGTCGGCGACGAGCTCGGCCGCGACCTCGCGGGCTTCGCGGTCGGCCTCGTAGAGCGACTCGAACGCGCGCACCGGGCGCACGTCCAGCCGCGCCAGCGTGTCCTCGACGACCGCCGGGATCCCCAGGAAGGACAGGCGGCCCTGCAGGAACGCGTGGACGGCGATCTCGTTCGCCGCGTTGAGGACGCACGGCGCGGTGCCGCCGGGCGCGGCCGGCCTCATAGGCCAGGCGCAGGCACGGGAACGCCTCGGCGTCCGGCGGCTCGAAGGTCAGGCTCCCCAGCTCGGCGAGGTCGAGGGGGCGGATCGGCACGTCGACGCGCTCGGGGTGATGCAGCGCGTAGCTGATCGGCGCGCGCATGTCGGGATACCCGAGGTGCGCGAGCGACGCGCCGTCACAGAGATGGATGAGCGAGTGGATGATCGACTGCGGGTGCACCACGACGTCGATGTCGTCATAGGACGTGCCGAACAGGTGGTGGGCCTCGATGATCTCCAGGCCCTTGTTCATGAGGGTGGCGGAGTCGATGGTGACCTTCCCGCCCATCGCCCATGTCGGATGCTGCAGCGCCTGCTCGACGGTCACACCCTCCAGCTCGGCGCGCGTGCGACCGCGGAACGGCCCACCCGACGCCGTGAGGATGAGCTTGTCAACTGCGCCCGGCCGCTCGCCGGAGATGAGCTGATGCAGCGCGCTGTGCTCGCTGTCGACCGGAATGAGCTGCGCGCCCGTGGCCTCCGCGAGCTGGGTGACGAGCTCACCGCCGACGACCAGCGATTCCTTGTTGGCGAGTGCGAGGTCGATGCCCTCGCCGAGCGTCGCCACGGTGGGACCGAGCCCGGCCGAGCCGACCAGCGCGTTGAGGACGAGGTCCGCACCGGACTCGAGCACCAGGCGCACGAGGCCCTCGGCGCCGACGAGCACCTCGCCTTCGGTCCAGGCTTCGGCGGCCTGCGCCCCGGCGTCCGTGTCGGCCAGCGCGATGCGGCCGACGCCGAACGCCCGGGCCTGCTCGACGAGCTGCTCCCAGGAGCGCTCCGCGCTGAGCCCGACGAGCTCGAGCTCATCGGATCGCTGCACGATGTCGAGGGCCTGGGTGCCGATGGAACCGGTGGACCCCAGGATGAGCAGGCGGCGGGACACGAGGAATCATTGAAGCAGGGCGGCCTCAGCGGCCCCTAAGGACCGGCCCCCTAGCCTGATGAGCTTGTCCGATTCTGCCCCAGTCCCGACGACGTTCGCCGACCTCGAGCTGCGCCCCGAGTTGCTCCGTGCGCTCACCAGCCTCGGCTACGAAGAGCCCACGCCCATCCAGCGCGAGGCGATCACCCCGCTGATCGCCGGCCGTGACCTGCTCGGCCAGGCGGCCACGGGCACCGGCAAGACCGCCGCGTTCGCGCTGCCGATGCTCCAGCGCATCGCGCCCGACAGCACGTCGAGCCCCCAGAAGGGCCCACGTGGCCTCGTGCTCGTCCCCACGCGGGAGCTCGCGATGCAGGTCTCCGAGGCCATGCACAAGTACGGCCGCGAGCTGGGAGCGCGCGTGCTGCCCGTCTACGGCGGCCAGCCGATCTTTCGCCAGCTGAAGGCGCTGCAGCGGGGCATCGACGTGGTCGTCGCCACCCCCGGCCGCGCGCTGGACCACATCGCCCGGGGCTCGCTGTCGCTGCAGGGGATCGACGTCGTCGTCCTGGACGAAGCCGACGAGATGCTCGACATGGGGTTCGCCGAGGACATCGAGTCCATCCTCAGCGGTACGCGGGACGACCGGCAGACGGTGTTGTTCTCCGCCACCATGCCAGGGCGCATCGTCACCCTCGCCAAGCGCCATCTGACCGACCCGGTCCGCATCGAGCTCGCCCGCGAGGAGGCGCGTGCCGGCGAGGCGCCGAAGGTCCGCCAGACGGCGTACATCGTCAACCGCGCCCACAAGCCCGCCACGCTGACGCGCGTCTTGGACGTCGAGGAGCCCACGGCGGCGATCGTCTTCTGCCGCACCCGCGCTGAGGTCGACGAGGTCACCGTCACCCTGAACGGCCGGGGATACCGCGCCGAGGCGCTGCACGGCGGGATCGACCAGGCGCAGCGCAGCAAGGTCGTCGAACGTCTGAAGAGCGGGGCCACGGAACTGGTCGTCGCGACGGACGTCGCGGCGCGCGGGCTCGACGTCGACAGCCTCACCCACGTCGTGAACTACGACGTCCCGGCGGCCGCGGAGGCGTACGTCCACCGGATCGGGCGCGTCGGGCGCGCCGGGCGCGAGGGCGTCGCGATCACGTTCGCGCAGCCGCGTGAGCACCGCATGCTCAAGGCGATCGAGCGCCTCACCAAGCAGAAGATCTCGCTGGAGCAGGTGCCCACGGTCGCGGACCTCCGTGCCCGCCGGCTCGAGCTCACCCGCGCCGCGCTGCGCGAGTCGATCATGGAGGACGATCTCGCACCGATGCGCACCGTCGTCGAGGGGCTCGCCGAGGAGTTCGACCTCATGGACGTCGCGCTCGCCGCGGTCAAGCTCGCCCACGACGCCAGCGGGTCGACCGCCGACGAAGAGGACATCCCCCAGCCCCCGCCGCCGTCGGCACGCGGCGGCAAGGAGGGCCGCGGCGCTCCTGGGCGTGACCGCCCGGGGAAGGCCGGCGGCGGGAAGCCCCGACGCGGACCGGACGGGCCGACGACCCGCCTGTTCGTGGGCGCCGGCCGCGCCGCGCATGTCCGGCCGCAGGACCTCGTCGGCGCGATCACCGGCGAGTCGCCCCTGCGCGGCCACGAGATCGGGACGATCCAGATCCACGAGCGGTTCTCGCTCGTCGAGGTCCCGGAGGCGTCCGCCGACCTCGTCGTCACCGCGCTGCGCCGCACGAGCATCAAGGGCAAGAAGCCCAAGATCCGCCGCGAGCACGCCAACCGCGGCTAGAGGATCGCGATCCAGACGTAGTAGCCGACGACGGCGGCGAACAGCACGGCGTCCAGGCGATCCAGCGCCCCGCCGTGGGCGCCGAACAGCCGGCCGGTGTCCTTCGTGCCGACCTGCCGCTTGATGTACGACTCGAAGAGGTCGCCCAGCGGCGCGGCGACCGCCACGCACACGCCGAGCAGCAGCGCGTCGACCCCGGTGATCCAGTCCTGGTACAGCCCGGCCAGCCACGTGGCCAGCACCGCGCCGGCCATGCCGAGGATCAGGCCCTCGACCGTCTTGTTCGGCGAGATGCGCGGCGCGAGCGGCGTGCGCCCGAACGCCTTGCCGCCGCTGTAGGCGACGCTGTCGCCGATGAAGACGCCGGCGAGGATCGTCACGATCGCCGCCACCCCGTGCTCGAGTTCACGCAACAGGACGGCGTGCCCGAGCGCGATCCCGATCCACACCAGGCCGAAGACCGTGACGGACCAGCCCAGCGCGGTCGTGCGCACCTGCAGCGCGCCGAAGAGAAAGATCAGCGGGAAGCACGCGCAGAGCGCGATCACGAGGTAGTACGTGCCCCGATCGCTGCCGAAGTACGTGGCCAGGAGCATGCCGATGATGCCCAGGAACCCGGCGAGCCGCACCGGGCCGACGTCATCGAACATCTGGAACAGCTCGTGCAGGCACGCGATGCCGAGCAGGATCAACAGGACCGTGAACGGCACCCCGCCGTAGTCGATGAGGAAGACCGCGACGACGAGCGCCGGCACCGCGACGATGATGCGCTGCCACAGCTCCGAGCCGTGGCCCTCCATGCGGTCGGCGCGGTCGGCCATCAGCGGCCGCCGAACCGGCGCTGGCGGACGGCGTACTCGTCGAGCGACGCGCGGAACGCCTCGCGGGTGTAGTCCGGCCAGAGCTCCTCGGCGAACACCAGCTCGGCGTACGCGCCCTGCCAGATGAGGTAGTTGCTCAGCCGCTGCTCGCCGCTCGTGCGGATGATGAGGTCCGGGTCGTGCATCTCCGGCGCGTAGAGCAGCGCCTTGAACGCGTCCTCGCCCCCGCCCTCGTAGCGCGCCGCGGCGTCGAGGATCTCGGCCCGGCCGCCGTAGTTGAACGCCACGAACAGCGTGATGCGGTCGTTGCCCGCCGTGGTCTCCTCCGCCCAGGCCATCTTCTCGCGCAGCTCGTCGGCCACGCCGTCGCGTCGCCCGATGAACCGCATGCGCACGCCCTCGGCGTCCAGCTCGGGCGTCTCGTGCTCGATCCGGCGGCTGAACATCTCCATGAGGCCCTGGACCTCCTCGACGGGCCGGGACCAGTTCTCCGTGGAGAACGAGTAGACGGTCAGCTCCTCGATGCCGAACTCCACGGCGTCCCGCAGCCGTGCCTTGACGGTGTCCGCACCGGCTTCGTGGCCGTCGTTGTGCGGGAGCCCGCGCTGCTGGGCCCACCGCCCGTTGCCGTCGGTGATGATCGCGACGTAGCGCGCCGCGGAAGACATCTAGACCTCGAGGATCTCGTCTTCCTTGGCCTTCAGGACCGCGTCGACCTCGCCGACCTTCGCGTCGGTGAGCTTCTGCAGCTCCCCCCTCCGCGCGATGCTCGTCGTCGGCGCCGACATCGCCGGCCTCCTTGAGCTCGCGCAGGTCGTGCATGACCTCGCGGCGGACGTTGCGGATCTTCACGCGGCCGTCCTCGGCCAGGCGGTGGACGACCTTGACGAGCTCCTTGCGGCGCTCCTCGGTCATCTCCGGGATCGAGAGGCGGATGATCTTGCCGTCGTTGCTCGGCGTGAGGCCGAGGTCCGAATCGGTGATCGCCTTCTCGATCGACTTCATCGACGACGCGTCAAAGGGCTGGATCGTCAGCAGACGCGCCTCGGCGGCGTGGATGGTCGCCAGCTGCTTCAGGGGCGTCGGCGTGCCGTAGTAGTCCACGAAGATCCGGTCGAGCAGCGACGGGTTCGCGCGGCCTGCGCGCACCGTCGCGAACTCGTGCGTCGTCGCGTCCACGGACTTGCTCATGCGCTCACGCGCGTCCGCCAGAAGTTCGTCGATCAGCTCACTCATGTCGCCACCAAGGTTCCCACGCGCTCGCCGGACACTATCCGCTCGATGTTGCGCTCGTCGTCCATGTTGAACACGTACAGGGGGAGTCGATTCTCCATGCACAGGGTCAGAGCGGTGGAGTCCATCACACGCAGCTGACGCTGGATCGCATCCATGTGCGTGATCTCGTCGATCAGCGTCGCGTCCGGGTCCTTGCGGGGGTCCGCGGTGTACACGCCCTCGACGCCGTTCTTCGCCATGAGGATGGCCTCGGCGTGGATCTCCACCGCGCGCAGCGCGGCTGCGGTGTCCGTGGTGAAGAACGGGTTGCCGGTGCCGGCCGCGAAGATCACGACGCGCTGCTTCTCGAGGTGGCGCATCGCGCGACGGCGGATGTACGGCTCGGCGACTTCGCTGATGGTGATGGCGGACTGCACGCGGGTGTGCACGCCCTCCTTCTCCAGCGCGTCCTGGAACGCCAGCGCGTTCAGGACGGTCGCGAGCATGCCCATGTAGTCCGCAGTGGCGCGGTCCATTCCCGCGGCGGCGCCCTGCATGCCGCGGTAGATGTTGCCCGCGCCGACCACGATCGCGACTTCGACCCCGCGCGCGTGGATCGCCGCCACCTGCTTGGCGATGGTGCGAAGGCGCACGGGATCGGTGCCGTAGTCCAGCTCGCCCATCAGGGCTTCGCCGGACAGCTTCAGCAGGATCCGCTGAAAGGCGGGTTCGCTCACTCGTCGCCGACGGCGAAGCGGACGAAGCGGCGCACGACGACGTTCTCGCCGGTCTTGGCCGAGAGGTCGGCGCGCATCTGCTCGATGGTGCGGCCTTCGTACTTGTCCGCGTTGACGTGCACCTGATTCAGGAGCACGACCTCCTCGAGCCACTTCTTGAGCTTGCCCTCGGCGATCTTCGCCTGGATGTTCTCGGGCTTGCCCTCGGCCGCGGCCTGCTGCTCGTAGACGCGCAGCTCGGCGGCCTTGGCCTCCTCGTCGACCTCATCCTCATTGACGTATTTGGCCGTCGGCATCGCCGCGATGTGCAGGGCGATGTCCTTGGCGAACGCGATGAAGTCCTCGTTCGTCGCGACGAAGTCGGTGTTGCAGTCGACCTCGACGAGCACGCCGACCTTGCCGGTCGCGTGGATGTACGACTGCACGGTGCCCTCGCTGGTCTCACGACCCGCGAGCTTGGCGACCTTGTTGCCGAGCTTGACGCGCAGCAGCTCGACGGCCTTGTCGATGTCGCCGCCGGTCTCCTGCAGGGCGCCCTTGCACTCCATCATCCCCGCGCCGGTGCGGTCACGGAGGGCCTTGACGTCCTTCGCGCTGATCTGGACGGTGCTCACTTGGTCGCTTCCTCGGTCTCGGGCTTGGTCTCTTCGGCCGGAGTCTCCTCGGCCTTCGGCTCCTCGGCCTTGGCCTCTTCGGCCTTCGGCTCCTCGGCCTTCGGCTCCACGGCCTTCTTCTTCGTGGCGCGCGGCTTGCGCTTGGGCTTCGGCTTCTCCTCGGCGGCGGGCGTCTCCTCGGCGGGAGCCTCAGCCTCCGCGGGAGCGGCGGCCTCCGCGGCCGGAGCCTCAGCCTCCGCGGGAGCGGCGGCCTCCGCGGCCGGAGCCTCAGCCTCGGCAGGCGCGGCGGCCTCGGCAGCAGGCGCCTCGGCAGCCGGCGCGGGCGCCGCAGCGGCGGCCTGAGCCTCGGCGGCAGCGGCGGCCTCGGCCTCCTTGCGCGCCTGCTCCTCGGCCTCCTTGCGCGCCTTCTCCTCCTCCTCGCGCTTGGCCTTCTCCTCGGCCTCGCGCTTGGCCTTCTCCTCGGCTTCCTTGCGCGCGCGCTCCTCTTCCTCGCGGAAGGTCTGGTTGCCCTCGGCGACGACGGCGCCGATGGCCGACGTGATCATCGCGCACGAGCGGATCGCGTCGTCGTTGCCCGGGATGACGAAGTCGATGCCGTCCGGGTCGCAGTTCGTGTCGACGAGGCCGATGATCGGGATGCGCAGGCGCTGGGCCTCCGCCACCGCGATGACCTCGGTCTTGAGGTCGACGATGAAGATCGCGTCGGGGACCCGCTGCATGTTCTTCACGCCGCCGAGGTTGTGGCGGAGCTTCTCGAGGTCGGCCTGCGCCGCCATGCGCTCGCGCGTCGGCAGCAGCTGCAGCTGGCCCTCGGTCTCCCACCGCTCCAGGTCGTGCAGCCGCTTGATGCGGTTCTGGATCGTCTGGTAGTTCGTCAGCAGACCGCCGAGCCAGCGGTTGTTGACGTACGGCATGCCGGCGGCCTCAGCGGTCTCCTTGATGGACTCGCGGGCCTGCTTCTTCGTGCCGACGAAGAGCACGGTGCCGCCGCGGTGGCTCAGCGCGCTCGCGAACTCCTGGGCGTCGCGCAGCAGCCGCTCGGTCTGCAGCAGATCGATGATGTAGATCCCGCCGCGCTCGCCGTGGATGAAGCGGCGCATCTTCGGGTTCCAACGACGTGTCTGGTGGCCGAAGTGGACTCCGGACTCCAGCAGCTCCTTGATGCCAACGTTGGCCATCGTGGTGCAGCTCCCTTGAGATAGATGAGAAGAAACAGCCCGCCGGCTGGCGCGCGGATCCGGTCGGATGACCGGACAGGGTCCGCGGCCTATGTGAACCCGGCGGGGTCGGGTTCAGGAAAAGGTCGCGGTGAGTCTAGCCGGACCGCAGCCGCGCCAGCACCGCGGCGAGATCGTCCGGCAGCGGCGACGACACCTCGACCGGGTCCCCGGTCCGCGGATGGGTGAACGACAGGCGCCGTGCGTGCAGGAACTGGCGCTCCAGCCCGAGCTGGCCGGGCGTGCCGTACTCCGGGTCCCCGGCGACCGGGTGACCGATCGCGAGCATGTGCGCACGGATCTGATGCGTGCGCCCGGTCTCGAGGTGGACCCGCAGCAGCGTGAAGCCGGGGAGCTCCTCCTCGATGGCGAAGTGCGTGACGGCGGGGCGCGTGTCGTCGCTGTCGCTCGAGCGGCGCGTGCGGCGGCGCCGATCGCGCCCGAGCGGCGCGTCGATCGTGCCGGTGCGCGCCGGCGGCCGACCCTCCACCAGCGTGACGTACTCGCGCTCGATCTCCCGCGCCTCGAGCTCGCGCTTCAGGGTGCGGTGTGCGTCCTCGGTCCGCGCGACGACGAGCAGGCCGGACGTCTCTCGGTCGAGCCGGTGCACGATCCCGGGTCGCTCGTCCTCCCCGCCCGCCGTGCGCCCGGCGAGCAGCTCGACGAGCGTCGTGCCCCAGTGTCCGGGCGCCGGGTGGACCACGAGACCCGCCGGCTTGTCGACGACGAGCACCTCATCGTCCTCGTAGGCGATCGGGACGTCGATCCCCTGCGCGGCGGGCGGCGCAGGCCGGTTGTCGGTCTCGTCGACCTCCACCTCCTGCCCGGCCGTGACGAGCAGGCGCTTCTGGGCGGGCGCTCCGTCGACGAGCACCTGGCCGGCAGCGATGAGGCGCTGCGCGCGTGCACGCGAGCCCAGCGGCCCGGCGAGCAGCACGTCCAGGCGCTCGCCCTCGGCCTCAGGCGGGACTTGGAGCCGCATGCTCGTCGCGTGCGTTGCGCTCGATGACGACGACCAACAGGATCACGCCGACCGTGATGGCGACGTCCGCGAGGTTGAAGGCCGGCCAGTTCGGCAGCTTGAGGTAGTCCACGACCGCACCGATGCGGATCCGGTCAACCGCGTTGCCGAGCGCGCCGCCGAGCAGGAGCCCGACGGGCAGCCACGTCAACGGCCGCGTGGCGTGCCGCGAGAAGAACACCAGCAGCGCGATGAGCGCGAGCCCGACGACGACGCCCACGATGATCCCGCCGTTCTGCAGCGCCCCGAACGCCACGCCGCTGTTGCGGACGTTGACGAGGTCCAGGAAGAGGAAGAAGTCCTCGCGCGCGCCGCGGGCCACCGCGTCGATCGCGACCTGCTTGGCCACCTGATCTGCCACGAACACGACGGCCGCCGTGATCAGGGCGCGGGTCCAAGCGCCGGCGGTGGTCACCCGCGAATGAGTCCGACGAGAATCCCGCCGACGATCTGGAGGACGAGGATCGCGACGATCGGGCTGATGTCGAGCGGGCCGATCGGCGGGATGAAGCGCCGGAACAGCCCGAGGTACGGCTCACAGACGTCGCGCAGGAAGCCCAGCACCGCATCGCTCCAGCGGCTGTACGGCACCCGCCCACCGAAGGAGAAGATGAGCGACGTGATGATGTACACGAAGATGATGAGCGTGTAGACGAGGAGGAGCGCGCCGAGGAAGTCGGCCACCTGCCCGCGGGCGTCAGCGAAGATGAACACGGCGCCCATCATCGCGCGGGGCCCGCGATCACGTCGACCGCCTCGCTGAACGCGGCGCGCACACCGCCCGCCTCGAGCGCCGCCAGGGCCTTCGCGGTGGTCCCGCCCGGAGACGTCACGGCGCGCCGCACGCCCAGCGTGTCACCGTCGGCGCCGGAGACGACCTTCGCCGCTCCCGGCAGGCTCCCGGCGACCAGCCGCGTCGCGGTCTCCGCATCCAGGCCATTGCGCACGAGGGCATCGATGAGTGCCTCGGCGATGAGCGCGACGTACGCCGGCATCGCCCCCGAGCTGATCTGCGAGAGCATCATCTGCGCCTCGGGGAGCAGCACGACCTCGCCGACACGCTCCATGACCTCGACGGCCTGCGCGTGAAACGCCTCCTCGCCGTCGCCGGGCGGCACGACGGCGATGACGGACTCGCCGACCTCCAGCGCGGTGTTGGGCATCGCGCGAACGACCGGGATGCCCGCGTACGCGGCCCGCAGGTCGGCCACGGTGCGCGCGCCGACGAACGACAGGACGCCGCCGCGGACCGTGTCGATCCCGGCGGCCACGGCCTCGAGCTGCGGCGGCTTGTGGCAGAGGACGACGACGTCGGCCTGCGCGGCGAGTTCCGCGTTCGTCGCGACCGCCTGGCCACCGACCTCTGCGGCGAGCGCACGCGCGCGCTCGGAATCGGCATCGCTGACGAGGACCGGCTCGCCCAGGCCTCGTGCGAATGCCAGCCCGAGGTTCCCGGCGCCGATGATCCCGATCTGCATGGGCGCGCCGAACCAGCTAGGACTGGTTGAAGAAGCCCTTCTCGATCAACCGCGCGCGCTCCTCGGCGGAGATCTCGACGTTGCGCGGCGTGAGCATGAACACCTTGTCGGCGATCCGCTGCATGCCGCCGTCGAGCGCGTACGTCAGTCCGGACGCGAAGTCGATGAGCCGCTTGCTCAGGTCCGTCTCGGTGCCCTGCAGGTTCAGGATCACCGGGACGCTGTCCTTGAACTTGTCGGCGACCTGCTGCGCGTCGTTGAAGCTCTTGGGGATGACGAGGTGCACGCGGACGTCTCCGTTCGTGCGCCCGCCGCCGACGGGGCGCAGCGCGGTGGTGGGCCGGCCGGCGGGTTCGTCGTCGGCGAAGATGTCGTCGATCTCGTCGCGGCGGCGACGCAGCCGGCGGACGTTGGGGCGCTCGCGGTACCGGTCCTCGAGCTCGGCCTCGGGGGCCGGCGCGGGTTCGGGTTCGTACTCGCGCTCCTCGGCCAAGCCGAAGTACACGAGCGCGCGATGCCAGGAGTCACTGAAGGCCATCTCGCCAGAAGGTTAGCCCTCGGGACACGAAGTCCTCCATCTTCAGCGGAAGATGCTCGTGCCGATCCGCACGAGCGTGGCCCCCTTCCTCGACGGCCACCTCGAAGTCCTGGGTGGTCCCCATCGAGAGGTGCGGCAGGCCGCGAGCGTGCGCCAGCTCGGCCAGCAGCGCGAACCAGCGGCGGCTGTCCTCGGCGGTCTGCGCCCGTGGCGGCATGGTCATGAGCCCCACTGTGCGAACGCCGTCGATCGCCGCGACGCGGTCGAGGCAGGCGTCCAGCTGGCCGGCGGGAAGGCCGCTCTTGGCCTCCTCCCCGCTGACGTTCACCTCGATGAGGATCTCGAGGTCCCGGCCGAGCTCCGGCCCCAGCCGCTCGAGCTGCGCGAGGACCGAGTCGCTGCTGACCGAGTGGATGCGGCGCACGAGCGGTGCGACCACCTTCACCTTGCGGCTCTGCAGGTGGCCGATGAAGTCCCAGGTGAACCGGTCGCCGTACGCCTGCACCTTCGCTTGCAGGTCCTGCGCGCGGTTCTCACCGACGACCGTGATCCCCGCGTCCGCGAGCGTGCCCATCTCGTCAAGTGCCACGTACTTCGTCGCCGCGACGAGCTCCACGTCGGCGGGGTCGCGCCCGGCACGGGCCGCGGCTTCGTCGATCCGCCCGCGCACCCGGGACAGGCCTGCGCGGACGGCGTCCGTCTGGAGCCCGGTGATCAGCTCCGCCATGCGATTCCCGCCTGGCGGCCCGTGACCCCGGCGTCCCGCCGGTGACTGAAGAAGAGCGACGGGTCGCTGCACATCGTGCACAGGCCGACATCGTGGACGCGGTCGACGCCGGCGGCGCGCAACCGGGCGGCTGCGATCAGCTTGAGGTCGATGTGGCGCCCGGCCCGGGCCGCGGGGACGTCGGCGAACGCAGCGCGGACCTCGTCGCCGACTTCGTAGCAGCAGCCCCCCGCGCCCGGCCCGATCGCCGCGATGACGGGCCCGGTGCCGCCCACGTCCCGCAGCGCGCGCACGCCCTCGTCGAGGATCCCGCCCGCGAGGCCGCGCCAGCCGGCGTGGATCATCGCCACGGCGCCGTCGGCGGCGAGGGCGACGGGGAGACAATCGGCGGTCAAGACGAGCAGCGCGAGACCCGACTGCGCGGTCGCGTGGCCGTCCACGCCCTCGGCGACGGGTCCGGGGCCGTCGACGCACGCGACGACCGTCTCATGGACCTGCCGTCCCTGCACGATGTGGTCGCGCGGCACGCCGACCAGGTCGGCGACCCGCCGGTAGTTCTCCCGCACCGCGTCACGGTCGTGGCCGCCGTCGCCGATGGCGAGATCCAGGCTCTCGTATGGCCCGGTCGCGACGCCGCCGCGGCGGGTCGTGAACAGCGCGTGCGCGCCCGCGCCGAGGTCGATCCGGATGTGGTCCTGGGCCCACGTGAAGGGCTCGGGAAGCGCGGTGGCGAGCATCAGGCTCGATCCTAGGGCTCAGCCCGACGATCCTTGCGGTGAGCGACAGGATCGTCGGCCAACGCGGCGGCGAGCTGCGCCGAGCGCTCCGGGGCAACCTCGCCGTCCAGGACGGCGTCGAGCACGGCGCGCAGCCGCGCGCCCACCTCGGGCCCGCGCGCGACCCCGGCGGTCAGCAGATCGTCGCCGTCGACCTCCAGCCGAACGTGGCGCAGCTCGTCCAGCCAGCGGCGCGCCGCCGCCCGATCCTCCTCCGGCGCCAGCGCGACGGCCTCCCCCGGCAGCCCGCGAAAGGCGCGGGCGATCTCCGACGGACGCGCGCCGGCGGGCCGGTGGCGACCCGCGCGCACCTCCAGGGCACGCAGGACCGCGTCACGCTCCGCGCCCGGGAACCCGAGATCCTGCAGCCGCGCGCCGTCCGTCTCCGGCCCGAGCGCGGCCGCGAGTGTCACGAGATCGCCCCGCGCGTCAGCGGGGGCCAGCGCGCGCGCCGCCGCGATGCGCTCGACGTCGACCTCGAGCCAGGGCGCCAGCCCCAGCTTCGCCACCGAACGCAGCGCCGCCACCGGATCGTCCTCGCGCAACGCGAGCCGCAGCTCGTTGCCCGTGCGAACGCCGGAGATCGTCGTCAGCGCCCCGCCGGATACGGCCTGTGCGGCCAGCGCGGCGGTGTGCGGCTCGAGCTCGAACCCCAGCCGCGCCCGGTACCGCGCCAGGCGCCAGAGCCGGGTGGGGTCGTCGAGGAACGACGCGTCGTGCAGCACGCGCAGCAGGCCCGCGCGCAGATCAGCCTCGGCATGCGGTGCCGCGACGACCGCCCCGTCAGCGAGACCCACGGCGATCGCATTGATCGTGGCGTCCCGGCGCTGCAGATCGCTCCGCACGTCCGCGGGTGACACGTCCGGCAGCGCGCCCGGGTGCGCGTAGGTCTCGCGACGGCACCGGGCGACATCCACGCACCACCCGTCCCCGCGCACCACGGCCGTGCCGAACCGCTCGTGGCGCTCGACGTCACCACCGATCGCGGCGATGAGCGGCTCCGGGTCACCCTCGACCGCCACGTCCAGCTCGCGGGGAGGCCGCCCGAGCAGCAGGTCACGCACCGCGCCCCCCACGAGGTACGCAGGGGCGGCGCAGGCCGCAGCCGCGCGGCGCAGATGCGCCCCGCCGGGGACCTCCTCGAGCTCGGCGAGCACGTCGGCCATGCCCGACAGTCTCACCGGCCGCGCGGTCGGCCGCGTCCGGACGGGCCCTACCATCGGTCAGATGCCCCGCCTGCCCCACGGACGCTGGCGGTGGGTCCTCGCCGGCATCGTGGCCGTGGTGATCGCCGTGATCGCCGCCGCCGCGTTCGCCGTGCTGCGCAGCGAGCGCGACATCTCGAACGCCGACGTCGAGTTCGTCGAGACCACCCCGCCGACGCCCACGCAGACCATCCCCGAGGAGCCGCCGCCCCGCCACCCGGCTGACGACGGCTTCACCTGGCCCGTGTACGGCTACGACAAGGCGCGCACCCACGTCCTGCCGCTCAACCGCGAACTGCGCCCGCCGTTCCGCCAGGCGTGGGCCGAGCGCGGGCGGGTGCTGCTGGAGTTCACGCCCGTCCTCTGCGGGCGCTCCCTGTTCCTGCTGAAGAACAACGGCGCGCTCTACCGCATCTCCCGCCTGACCGGGAAGGTCCTGTGGAAGCGCAAGCTCGGGTACCTGGCGGCGGCCTCTCCCGCCTGCGGTGGCGCGTCCGTGTACGCCCTGCTGCTGCAGCGCGGCAAGGGCATCAAGCGCGGCCGCGTGGTCGCACTGACGCAGAAGAGCGGGCGCACGCGCTGGTCGCTGAAGCTGCGCAGCCGGGCGGAGTCCTCGCCGCTGCTTGACCGCGGGCGGCTCATCTTCGGCTCGGAGGACGGCACGGTCTACAACCTCAACGCCCACAACGGCAACGTCCGCTGGCGCTACCGCGCGTCCGGCGCCGTGAAGGGCGCGGTCGCCCTGGCCGACGGCAAGCTGTTCTTCGGCGACTACAAGGGCAAGCTCCACGCGATCCGGCGGCGCGACGGGCGCAAGGTCTGGGTCGCCGGCACGAAGGGCGCCGGGTTCGGCCTCTCCAGCGGGCAGTTCTACTCCACCCCGGCGATTGCGTACGGCCGCGTCTACATCGGCAACACCGACGGCAACGTCTACTCCTTCGCCAGCTCGAACGGCAAGCTCGCGTGGCGGACGGGCACCGGGGACTACGTGTACGCCTCCCCTGCCGTCGGCGAGGTCGCGGGCGGCCCGCCGACCGTGTGGCTCGGCTCGTACGACGGGACGTTCTACGCGCTGAACGCCAAGACCGGGGAGAAGCGCTGGACGCGCAAGCTCGGGTCGAAGATCAGCGGCTCGGCCAGCGTGATCGGGGACCTCGTGTTCTTCAGCGACCTCGGCAAGAAGTCGACGTGGGCGCTCGGTGCGAACACCGGCAAGACACTGTGGAAGACCCGCCGTGGCGCGTTCAACCCCGTGATCAGCGACGGACGGCGGATCTACTTCAACGGGTACTCGTCGATCTTCGGGCTCGACCCGGCCGGCGTGCGGTTCCGCCGCCGGTAGCCGGTTGCGCCGCCGCCCACGCGGCAATACCCTCGCCGCCGGTGCATCGCCCGGGTCTGTTCGTCCTCGTCCTCCTGATCGCCGCGTTCTCGCCCTCCGCGGCCCACGCCTGGCCGACCCTGCCCGGCGCGCCGCTCGGCGGCGCCGTCACGGCGTTCGAGGGGACCGCGGCGACACCACAGCCCTTTCCTGCGCCGCAGGCCCCGCAGCACCCGCACCTCGCCGCCGGCGCGTTCAGCAACATCCACAACGACGCGTGGATGACCGACGCGAACCCGGGGCCCGGCCCCCTCGGCCGCGATCTGCGCGTGCGCTCGGCGTTCTACGCCGGGGAATGCGGCACCGTGACCTTCGATCGCCGCGGCCGGCTGGTGTCCGTCTGCGTGCGACTCGACCGCCCGTCGCTGACCGTCATGGACCCCGTGACGCTCGCCCCGCTCGCGACCCACGACCTGCCCGCCAAGGCCCGCGCGAGCCTCGCGGGGCTCACCGACGTCTCCGGCGGCGGCTACTTCTACCTCGACGCCACGGACCGCGCGGTCATCCCGACGGCGGATCGGCGCCTGCGCATCGTGCGCATCGAGGACGACGCGCGCGGCCGGCCGCGCCTGCGCCGCGTCGGTGACGTGGTGCTCGGTCTCGACCGCGCCGAGAAGGTCGTCGCCGTCATGCCGGACTGGGACGGCCGCATCTGGTTCGTGACGACCGGCGGGATCGTGGGCACCGTCGACGAGGCCACCGGCACGGTGCGGCGCACGTCGCTCGGTGAGGGGATCACCAACTCGATCGCCGTCGACGCAGACGGCTCGGTCTACGTCGTGACCGACCGCGCGCTGTACCGGATGCGCGCGGGCGCCGACGGCGTGCCCGGCGTGGTCTGGCGTGCCCAGTACCCGTCGGTCGGCCGCCGCAAGCCCGGGCAGTTCGACGCCGGCTCCGGCACGACGCCGACGATCCTCCCCGGCGGCCTCGTCGCGATCACCGACAACGCCGACCCGATGGACGTCGTCGTCTACCGCATCGGCGGCGGCGCCGAGGTCTGCCGCGTGCCGGTGTTCGCCCCGGGCGCCGGCGCCACCGACAACTCCCTCATCGGCGCCGGCCGCACGCTCGTGGTCGCAAACAACCACGGCTACGCCGGGCCGCTCGGTGCCCTCACGCTCCGGCGCACCGCGCCCGGCCTCGCCCGGGTCGACGTCGACCCGGACCTCAACGGCTGCCGTCTGGTCTGGAGCGTTCCGGTCACGTTCCCGTCTTCGGTGAACAAGCTCTCGCTCGCCAACGGCCTGGTCTACGGCGTCACCCGGGAGATCGCGGCCCGCACCGAGGCGTGGTCACTGCAGGCGGTCGACGTCCGGACAGGCGCCCCGGTCTGGCGGCGCCTGCTCGGCGGCGGCGTGGCGTTCAACAACAACTACGCCCCCGTGACCCTCGGGCCCGACGGCAGCGCATACCTCGGCGCGCTCCTCGGCATCGTGCGCGTCAGCGACGCGCCCTGAGGACTCAGTCGATCGGCCGGACCGGCACGCCGGCCTCGGCCAGGTACGCCTTCGTCTCGGCCAGCGAGTACGTGCCGTAGTGGAAGATCGACGCGGCCAGCGCGGCGTCGGCCCCCGCCTCGAGCGCCTCGGCGAGGTGCTCGAGGGTGCCGGCGCCGCCCGACGCGATGACCGGCACGCCGACCGCCTCGCTGACGGCCCGCGTGAGCTTCAGGTCGTAGCCGATGTTCGTGCCGTCGCGGTCCATGCTCGTGAGCAGGATCTCCCCGGCGCCGCGCTCGACGCCTTCGCGGGCCCAGCCGATCGTCTCGACCCCCGTGGGTGTCCGGCCGCCGGCGACGAAGACCTCCGCCGAGCCGTCGTCTCGCCACTTCGAATCGATGGCCAGCACGACGCACTGCGCCCCGAACACGTCGGCGAGCTCGTTGATGAGCTCGGGTCGCTTCACCGCGGCGGAGTTCACCGCCACCTTGTCGGCACCCGCGTCGAGGACCGCCTGCGCGTCGGCGACACTGCGGATCCCACCGCCGATCGTGAACGGGATGAAGACGTTGTCCGCCGTTCGCCGCGCGAGATCGACGATCGTGTCGCGCGCATCCGACGTCGCGGTGATGTCGAGGAAGACGAGCTCGTCGGCGCCCTCGGCGTCGTAGCGCTCGGCCAGCTCGACCGGATCGCCCGCGTCACGGAGGTTGACGAAGTTCGTGCCCTTCACCACGCGCCCCTCCGCCACGTCCAGGCACGGGATGACACGCTTGAGGTGCATGGCAATCGTCCTGATCGCCTAGACGATCGGCTCGCCGAACTCGGCGGGCTGCTTCGTCATGCCGGCCACCACGGCGGCCATCTGGTTGGGCTTGCCCATGATCTGGACCTGCAGCTCGGTTTCGAGCTTCAGCCCCTCGGCGGGCGCCATGTGCCACGACTCGCGGAACAGCCGCTTCGTCATCCGCACCGCGTCGGGCGAACGCTCGGCGATCTCCGTCGCCAGCGTGCGGGCGGCAGCGAGCGGGTCCGCGGCCACGTGCGTGCACAGGCCGACGCGCTCGGCCTCCTCGCCGCTGATGATCCGCGCGGTGTACGTGAGCTCCAGCGCGTGGTCGATACCGACGAGCCGCGGCAGGGCGGCCGTGATCCCCATGTCGGGGATGAGCCCCCACTTGGCCTCCATCACCGACAGTCGCGCGTCGGGCGTCACGAAGCGGACGTCGGCGCCGAGCGCGATCTGCAGCCCGCCGCCGAAGCAGTTGCCGTGGACCGCCGCGATGACCGGGACCGGCAGCTCGATCCACCCGTAGGAGACCTGCTGCGCGACGTTCGCGAGCTGCCCGTCGGGACGGTCGAGGATCGAGGTGGGGTCCCCGTCGAAGCCGGCGAAGTCCAGGCCCGCGCAGAAGCTCGGTCCGTCGCCGTGCAGCACGACGGCGCGCACGTCGCGCTCGTCCTTGAGCTGCGCGATCGCGGCGACGATCCCGTCGAACATCGGGCGGTCGAGGCCGTTGTGCTTCGCCCCGCGGTTCAGCGTGACGTCGGCGATCGGCCCGTCGATGGTGACGAGCACGCGATCTTCAGACATGGGCTATCCCTCCTGGACCAGCGGCAGGCGGCCTTCCAGCGCAGCCTGCCCCTCGGCGATCGTGAACTTGCGCTCGTAGAGCGCCTTGCCGGCGATCACCCCGCCGAGGTTGACCTGGCGCAGCTCGTGCAGCGCCTGCAGATCGGCCAGAGACCCGATCCCGCCGGAATACAGAAAACGGCCGCGCACGACCGCCGCGATGCGCTTGACCTCGTCGAGGTCGGCGCCGCCCTGCATGCCGTCGCGGTCGACGTTGGTGTAGACGAACGAGCGCACCCCGCGGTCCTGCAGCCGCTCGATGACCGCGTCGGCGGGCATCTGCGTCGTCTCCGTCCAGCCCGCAGTGGAGATGTTGCCGCCGCGGGTGTCGACGGAGACGATCACGCGATCGCCGTACGCCGAGAGCACGTCGTCGAGGAAGTCCACGTCGGTGAACGCCGCGGTGCCGAGGATCACGCGCTCGGCCCCGGCGCGCAGCGCGTCCCGGACCGCGGGCAGCGACCGCAGGCCGCCACCGGTCTGGACCGGGACGCCGAGCTCGCTCGTGATCCGCTGCAGGTGGTCGAGGTTCTTCGGCTCGCCCGTCTTCGCGCCGTCGAGGTCGACGACGTGCAGGAACCGGGCGCCCTCCTCGACCCACCGCCGGGCGGCCTCGAGCGGATCGTCCTGATAGACGGTCTTGGCGTTGAAGTCACCCTGGACAAGGCGGACGGCCTTGCCCTCGTAGATGTCGATGGCGGGGTACAGGATCATGCGAAGGCGACCTCGCGGCAGTGCTTGACGTAGTTGCGCAGCAGCTGAAGGCCGTGCGTCGAGGACTTCTCAGGATGGCATTGCGCGCCGAAGATCGTCAGCCCGTGCGCCACGAGCGACACGAACTCGCTCCCGTACTGCCCCACGCCGAGGACGTCGTCCGGGTCCGCGGGATGCACGACGAAGGTGTGCACGTGGTACAGCGCCACCGGGTTGGGCAGGCCCGCCAGCAACGGGGAATCCGTGCGCGTCTCCCGCACGAGGTTCCACCCGATGTGCGGCAGCTTCTGGCCCTTCGGGTCGAGCCGGCGCACGTCGCCGCCCAGCAGGCCGAGGCCCTCTGCTCCCTCGTGTTCCTCGCTGCGCTCGAACAGCAGCTGCATCCCCAGGCACAGCCCGATGATCGGGACACCGGCCGCGGACCGCTCGCGGATCAGGTCGTCCAGGCCTGACGACGTCAGCCGGCGCATCGCCTCCGGGAACGCGCCGACCCCGGGCAGCACGAGGCCCTCGGCCCGCGACAGCGCCGCGTCGTCGCTCGTCAGCTCGACCTGCGCCCCCACCCGCTCGAAGGCCTTGACGACGGAGCGGCGGTTGCCCATCCCGTAGTCGACGACCCCGATCACGTCGTCAGCGTGCCCTTCGTGGACGGGACGCCCGTCTCGGTCGGGTCGATGCTCGTGGCGGCGCGCAGGGCGCGCGCGAACGCCTTGAAGAGCGCCTCGATGATGTGGTGCGCGTTGCTGCCGCGCTCGACGGAGAGGTGCAGCGTGAGCTTCGCCGCGTTCGCGACGGCGCGGAAGAACTCCTCGGTCAGCTCGTGGTCGAAGCCGCCCGTGACGCCCGGGACGAGCTGCGGCGCGTCGAACGCGACGTACGGGCGGCCGGAGATGTCCAGCGAGCAGGTCGCGCGCGCCTCGTCCATCGGGACCGTCGCGGTGCCGTAGCGGTAGATGCCCGCGCGGTCGCCGAGCGCGCGGTCCAGCGCCTGCCCGAACACGATGCCGGTGTCCTCGACGGTGTGGTGCCCGCCGGTCTGCAGGTCGCCGGTGACCTTCACGTCGAGGTCCATGCGCCCATGGCGGGCCAGGAGGTCGAGCATGTGGTCGAAGAAGCCGACGCCGGTCTCGCGCACGCCGTCGCCGGTCCCGTCGAGGGACAGCTCCAGGCGCACGTCCGTTTCCTTCGTGGCGCGGTCGATGGATGCGGTGCGTGTCATCAGATGCCCTCCCCGGCATGTTGCCCGATCCGGGCCTCCATCGACTGGGCGTGCACCTCGAAGCCCTCCGCCCGCGCGATCGCGGCCCCCGCAGGAGCGAGCGCGGACGCGGCGGCGCCGAGCCGCACTTCGCTCATGCGGCGGCGGAAGACCCGTGCCGACAGGCCCGATGCGAAGCGCGCCGCGCCGCCGGTGGGCAGGCAGTGGTTCGAACCGGCGACGTAGTCGCCGAACGCCGTCCCGCTGGCTCCGCCGACGAGGACGCATCCCGCGCGCTGGACCCGGCGGGCGAGCCGCTCACACGAGGGGCCGACGAGTTGCAGGTGCTCGGGTGCGAACGCCTCGCTGACGGCCAGCGCCTCCGTGGGACTGGCGGCGTGCGCGAGCACGACGGCGCCGGCGTCGACCGTCTCGCGCTCGGCGGCCAGCTCCGCCACGCGGTCGGCGAGCGCGTCGAGCGCGTCAGCGTCATCGCTGGCGGCCAGCACGACGCTCGCGGGCCCGTGCTCGCCCTGCGCGAGCAGGTCGAGGGCGATGGGGTCGAGGTCGGCGTCCGCGTCGAAGACGACCGCAAGGTCGCTGGGGCCGTAGAACCCATCGATGCCGACGGCGTCCGAGACCTGGCGCTTGGCCTCCTGCACCCAGAGGTTCCCTGGGCCGGCGATGACATCGACGCGCGGGACGGACTCCGTGCCGTAGGCCAGGGCGGCGACGGCGTGCGCGCCGCCCATCGCGTACACCTCATGGACGCCCGCCAGCGCGGCCGCACCGAGGATCACGGGGTGCACCGGCGGTGGCGTGACGACGCACACCTCCTCGACACCGGCCGCGCGCGCGGTGACCACGCCCATGATCAGCGTCGACGGGTACGGGTTGCGCCCGCCCGGGACGTAGATGGCGGCCCTGGTGACGGGAATCTCGCGCAGCGTCACGGTCTGGCCCTGCGGCAGGACGACCTCGCGGTCCTCCCCCCACGCCCGCGTCGGCGACGATCGCCACGTTGGCGATGGCGACCTGCAAGCCGTTGCGCAGCTCGGGATCGAGGTCGACCTCGAAGGCCTCCGGCGGCATCCGCAGCGTCGCGTCGGCGGGCGCGGCGCCGCCGTAGTCAAAGCGCTCGACGAGCTCGCGCAGCGCAGCGTCGCCGCCGTCGCGCACGCTCGCGATGATCTCCGCCACGCCGCCGGTGACCGAGTCGGCCTTCGGCGCCATGTCGCGCGCCGCGGCCGCGACCGCGGCGGGGTCGCCCTGGACCGGGATGCGTTCAACCCGCACGGGTGAGCTCCAGGTCACGGATCCGCGCGACGAGGTCGTCGATCGCGGCCGCCTTGAGCTTGTGGGCCACCGGGTTGGCGATGAGCCGCGCCGTCGAGTCGAACAGGTGCTCGCGCTCGACCAGCCCGTTCTCGCGCATCGTCGTGCCGGTGGCAGTGAGATCGACGATCGCCTCGGCGAGACCCGTCAGCGGGGCAAGCTCGACCGACCCCTTGACCTCCACGATCTCCGCCTGGCGGCCGGTGGCCTCGAAGTAGCGCGACGCCGTCTTCAGGTACTTCGTCGCGATCCGGACGATGCCGAGCCGCCGCAGCGCCTCGACCGCCGGGTCCGGCCCGTCCACGCTCGCGACGACCATCCGGCAGAACCCGTAGTGCAGATCCAGGAGTTCGTAGACCTCACGCTCGGACTGCTCGGTCAGCACGTCCTTGCCCGTGATCCCGATGTCGGCGGCGCCGGCCTCGACGTAGGTCGGGACATCGCTCGGCCGCATCGTGACGATCCCGATGTCGGCGAACAGCAGCTTGCGGTCGTTCGCGCGCACCTCGGCGGTGTCGACGCCGAGCCGGTCGAGCAGGTCCAGCGTGTCGCCCATCAGCGCGCCGCGCGGCACCGCGATGGTCAGCGGCGGGGTCATCCGCGCTCCTCCCCGTGCAACGCCAGGTGGAGGCGGTCGACGACCAGCGCGAAACCGACGGCCGGCACCGGACGGCCGAACTGGCCGAGCAGATCGTCGTAGCGCCCGCCGCCGCCGAGCGGCACGCCCAGCGCGGGGTCGTAGACCTCGAAGACGGCGCCGGTGTAGTAGCCCAGGTCGCGCACGAGCCCGAGATCGAAGATCACCCGGTCGGCGACGTCGTCGTCGAGGAGCGCGTGGACGTCACGCATCCCGGCCACCGCCTGCGCCGCGGCCTCCGGCACGGCGTCGAGCACCTCCGCGCCGCCGCGCTGCTGGGCGAGCGCCACCAGGCTGTCGGCTGCATCGCGTGTGAGGCCGGCCGCGGCGAGTTCACGCTCCACGCCGACGAAGTCATGGGTACTCAGCTCGTGCAGGATCCGCCCACGGGCGTCGTCGGGCAGGCCGAGCCCGTCGAGCACCGCCGGGAACAGCGACGCGTCACCAAGCCCCACGCGGAAGTCGCGCAGGCCCGTGGCGGCGAGCCCCCGGCACAGCACCGTCAGCGCCTCTGCGGTCCCCTCCGGCGCACCGGAGCCGATCAGCTCGATGCCGACCTGGAGCAGTTCCCGCGACATCCCGCGCCGCGGGCGCACCTGACGGTAGGCGTGCGCGAGGTACCAGAAGCGCAGTGGGAGCTCGGCACTGGAGTACCGGCTCGACGCGACGCGCGCGATCGGCACGGTCATGTCCGAGCGCAGCACCAGGACGTCGCCGTGGTCATCGACCACCCGGTACGCCGGGCGCGCGCCGGCGAGGTCGCCCTTCGCCAGGACGGATTCGTACTCCAGCGCGGGCGTGCTGACCTCGCCGTAGCCCGCCTCCTCGAAGACGCCGCGCAGCGCGTCGCCGATGGCGCGCAGCTCGCGCATCTCGTCCGGCAGGACGTCACGCGTCCCGGAGGGGATCGGCAGGGTCATGAGCCCCAGACTAGGCGTGAATCGCGGGCTGCGGCTCTGTCGCCACGCGCTCGATCCGCGCACCGAGCTCCCGCAGACGCTCGTCGATCCGCTCGTAGCCGCGATCGATCTGGCGGATGTTGCCGATCTCCGACGTTCCGTCGGCGCACAGCGCGGCGATGAGCATCGCCATGCCGGCCCGGATGTCGGGCGACTCGACGCGCTCGCCCCGCAGCTGCGAGCGGCCCGTGACGATCGCGCGGTGCGGGTCGCACAGCACGATGTCCGCGCCCATGAGCACGAGCTTGTCGGTGAAGATCATGCGGTTCTCGAACATCCACTCGTGGATGAGGACCGAGCCCTCGCACTGCGTCGCGAGCGCAAGGACGATCGACGTGAGGTCCGCCGGGAACGCCGGCCACGGTCCGTCCTGCACCTTGATCTTGTGCTCGCCGAGGTCCCGGGCCACGACCAGATCCTGGCCGCCGGGCACCACGACGTCGTCACCGTCCAGATCGGAGTGCAGCCCGAGCCGCTCGAACGCCAGGCGGATCATGCGCAGGTCGTCGGGGTACGTGTCCTTGATCCGCATCTCCCCGCCGGTGACGCCCGCAAGCGCCATGAACGAGCCGATCTCGATGTGGTCCGGGCCGATCGTGTGGTCGCAGCCGTGCAGATCGGCGCGCCCCGTGACGGTCATGACGTTCGAGCCGATGCCCGAGATGTCGGCGCCCATCTTCACGAGCATCCGCGCGAGGTCCTGCACGTGCGGCTCGCAGGCGGCGTTCCCGATGACGGTGGTGCCCGGGGTGCGGGCGGCGGCGAGGAGCGCGTTCTCCGTGGCCATGACGGACGGCTCGTCCATGAAGACGTCGCCCGCGCGCAGGCCGCCGTCGGCCCGAAGGTCGATGTCGCGGCCGGGAACGTACGTGGCTCCGAGCGCCTTGAAGGCGTCGAGGTGCGGATCGAGCCGGCGGCGGCCGATGACGTCACCGCCGGGCGGCGGCATGACGGCGCGGCCGAAGCGCGCCAGCAGCGGGCCGGCCAGCAGGAACGACGCGCGGATCCGCTCGGCGTGCTCGCGATCGACCTGCACACACCCGTCGTCGAGCCCGTCGGCGCGCAGCGAGACGTCGTGGTCGTTGAGCCACTGCACCCGCACGCCCATTCCCTCAAGGATCGCGAGCATCGAACCCGTGTCCTTGATGCGCGGGACATTGCGCACGATCACCTCGTCCTCCGTGAGGACGGCAGCGGCGAGGATGGGCAGGGCACCGTTCTTGTTTCCGGCCGGGATGACCGTGCCGGAGAGCGGTGCGCCGCCGTGGATGACGAACTTCTCCATGAGCGGGCGGGGGCGATGCGAGCGGCGCGGACGTGAGCGTCGGCGAGGCTCGGCAGCTGGGTTAGGGTACCAACCATGTCGCAACGGATTTCGCGCGAGGAGGCGCGGTCCCTGCTCCACGAGTGGGTCGAGAGTGCCTCGCTGCGCCGCCACTGCGAGGCCGTCGCGACCGCGATGGCCGCGTACGCGCGGGAAGGCGGGCACGACGAGGAGCTCTGGGAGGTCACCGGGCTCCTGCATGACGCCGACTACGAGCGGTACCCAGATCTCGAGACCGGGCACCCCCGGCACATCATCGCCGAGCTCGAACGCCGCGACGCGCCACCGGAGATGGTCACGGCGATCGCGGCCCACGCGGACGCGCTCGGCGTTCCGGCGACGACCCCGATCGACCACACGCTGCGCGCGGTCGACGAGCTGTCCGGGTTCCTCGTCGCGTGCGCGATGGTCCGCCCGGGCGGGATCGTCGGGCTCACCCCGAAGTCGGTGAAGAAGAAGCTCAAGCAGCCGTCGTTCGCGGCGGCCGTCAACCGCGATGACGTGCGCGGCGGCGCCGACGAGCTCAGCGTCGACTTCGACGAGCACGTCGCGTTCGTGATCGCGGCGCTCGAGGCGCGGGCCGACGAGCTCGGCCTCACCGGCACGTAGGCAGCGGCCCGCCGGGCTTGACCGCGCCTGCGCCCAGAAGCGATACTTCTCATCCTGCTTTCTGGAAGAACGGCTGTGCTCTTCGATCTCCGCCCCATGCTCGCCGCGGGTTGCGCCGTCCTCCTGTGCATGGTCCTACCCGGTATCGCCGCGGCGGCGCCCGGTGCGCTGTCGCCCATCGGGCAGGCGACCGGCGCCGGTGGCCTGCGGGCGGTCGCGGTCTCCCCCGACGGGCGGCACGTCTACGCGGCGGCACAGGCCGAGTCTCGGGTCACCGCATACCGTCGTGAGGCGAGCGGCCTGCTCACGCCGGTCGACACGGAGACGGACGGCGCCGGCGGCGTGACGAGCCTCGGCGGGGCGCTCTCGATCGCCGTCTCGCCGGACGGGCGCGACGTCGTCGTCGCCGCCGGTGGCGATGCCGCGGTGACGACGTTCACCCGCGACGCCGCGACAGGCGCCCTCACGCTGCAGGGCTGCGTCAACGACGGGGGCACGGGGGGCTGCGACGCGGGCGCCGGACTCGGCGGCGCCGAGGGCGTCGCGGTGTCTCCCGAAGGCAACTCGGTGTACGTCGCCGCGCCGGCGGACCACGCGCTGAACGTCCTCACGCGCAACGCCGCCACCGGCGACCTCACCTACGCCGGCTGCTTCAAGGACATCGGCGCGCCGGGCACGTGCACGCTCGGGGAGATCCAGGGCCTGGCCTCCGCCCAGCAGGTTGCCGTCGCCCCCCGATGGACGCAACGTCTACGCCACGGGCCGCGGCGACGACGCCGTCGTCAACCTCCTGCGCGCGCCGGATGGCACGCTCACGCCGCGCAACTGCATCGCTGACACCGGCGGCCTGTGCAACAGCGCGACCCAGGGCCTGGACGGCGCCCGCGCCCTCGCGGTGAGCGCGGACGGCCGCAACGTCTACGTCACCGGACAGATCGAGGACACCGTCGTCTCCTTCAGTCGCGACGCGATCGCCGGTGATCTCACCCCGCTGGACCTCGACCAGAACGGGCTCGAGGGCGTGTCCGGGCTCAACGGGCCCGAGGGGATCGCCGTCTCCTCGGACGGTGCGTCGGTCTACACGGGGTCGGTCGACAGCGAAGCGCTGACTGGGTTCACACGCGACGCCGCCGGCCGGCTGACGTTCCAGCAGTGCTTCAAGGACGGGGCGGCCGGATCGGGCTGCGGCGGCACCGAGGGACTGAACGACGCGAACGCGATCGCCATCCCCACCGACGGGTCGCACATCTACGTCTCCTCGCGCGGCGACGCCTCGGTCACGATCTTCGCGCGTGAGATCCTGCCGCCGGGCGGCGGCAGCGAGGGGCCGCCCGCGACAGGAGCGCCGCCGGGCGCACCGGGCCCCGCCGGCTCCCCGCCGACGCCCATCGCCCCGAAGACCCCGCTCATCTGCGTCGGCCTGTGGACGAGCACGTGCGCCGGATTCCCACCGCCCGCCCCTGTGCAGACGTGCGTGTCGCTGTGGCAGAACTGCACCGGCTTCGGCGGCAAGCCGCCGGCCGGGCCGGGGACCATCGACCTCTCCGGGTTCCCGTCTTCCCTCGTCACACGCACCGGCTGCGACGAGCGACCTGGGCGCAATCCGTTCACCTCATCGCGCACGACGGCCACGGCGGCGCAGTGGGTCCCTCAGGATCCAACCGCCAGCCCGTGGCAGGTGCGCGAGGCGACGACGTGCCTCGTGCAGATCCACCTGGAGGGAAGCGATCCGAACGATGCTGAGGCCGCCGCCCGCGCCACCCTCGTCAAGCAGTTCCATGCGGAGGTCGACCAGGTTGCGGCCGAGCACCTGCAGGGCCTGTCCTTCGCGTGCTGGATGGTGGACATGGGCGCTCCGACGAAGCTGCGAACCCGCTCGGCGAAGGCGGCGCAGTGGGTGGCGCAGGATCCGGTCTGCCCGCGCGCCCCCTCGACGGTCGGGGTCTTCCTGTCGACCGCGGTGCAGAACGCCTTCGGGGCCGCGAAGGCCGCCGACCGCCCCGTCCAGATCGTGTCGATCGACCTCGGGCGCGCCCAGGCGCTGTGTAGCGGCGACGCGCAGGCGGACTGCATGGCCATCGCCCGCAGCCTCGCCGCGTCCGTGGAGCAGCACCTGCGCCAGCTCCGTGCCCGCAAGGCAGTACTCGGCCTCGACCGGCCGCGGGCCACGCGACCGCGGAGCGCGGGTGCCGACGCCGCGTCGTCGGTCGCGCGCAAGCGCCTGGTCGTTCTCGGCTCCGGCCGGGCGAGCCTGCCCCAGGGCCGCCCCGGCCGAGTGAAGCTCACGTTCGGCAGTCAGGCTCGAAGGATCCTGTTGACCGCCAAGCGCCGCGGCCGCCGATCGCTGCAGCTCACCGCGGTCACCCGGGCGACGATCGTGCCCGGCGTGACGGCGACCAAGCGGACAAAGGTGCGCGTGCTGCTGACAGCGCCGCGCCGGCGCTGACGGCGGTCACGCCTCCGTTCGCCAGCGCCCGCCCGCTTTGGCCCACTCCGAGAGATGGGTCACAGTGCAGAAGGCGTCGCCGATCCGGTGCTCGCCGCGGTGCCGAACGAGGAACACGGGGGCGTCGTCGAGCGGCTCGGCGCACCAGGCGCACCGGCCGAGGCCACGCGTCGGCTCGGCCAGCAGCCGGCCGGGTTCCCAGTGTGCCCCCTGCATCGCCCACGGCACCACGTGCTCGAGGCGGCAGAACGCGGCCACGCGCTCGCCGGTGGGCTCAGCCGCGCGGTACCCGTCGTCGGGGTCGATGTGCACGCCGCACCAACTGCATGTCGAACCGCTCACGACCGTGAGGCTACTGCCGGGTCCGGCGGCCGTTGGTAGGGTCGAAAGCACCGATGGCACTCACGATCACGGTCCTTGAAGGCGACGAGACGGGCCAGGAACTCCTGGACCAGGCGCTGCGCGTCATGGCTCCAGATGTCCTCGGGTTCGACGTCACACTCGACCGCTACGACCTCTCGCTCGCGAAGCGCCGCGAGACCGACAACGCGATCGTTCACGACGCCGCCCGCGCGATGCGCGACTCGGGGTTCGGCATCAAGGCCGCCACCGTCACGCCCGAGGGCAAGGACGATGTCGGCTCGCCGAACCGGATCCTCCGGGAGGAGGTCAACGGCAAGGTCATCATCCGCACGGGCCGCCGCATCCCCGGCGTCACGCCGGTGGGTGGCACGCACTTCCCCATCGCGGTGGTTCGCATGGCCGTCGACGACGCGTACGGCGCCAAGCAGTGGCGCGAGGGCGAGGAAGGTTCGCCCGACGAGATCGCGTATCGGACCGAGAAGATCACCCGCTCCACCTGCCGTGCGGTCGCCGAGTACGCGTTCCGTACGGCTGCGCGCATGAGCGGCAAGGTCTACGGCGGCCCGAAGTGGACCGTCTCCCCCGTCTATGAGGGCATGCTCAAGGAGGAGATGGACGCGGCCGCGACCCGCCACCCGTCCGTCGTCTACGAGCCGGTCCTCATCGACGCCACGTACGCGGGGCTCATCGGCGGCGCCGCGCAGGCGCCCCTGGTGATCCCCGCGCTCAATCGCGACGGCGACTGCCTCTCCGACCTGGTCATGCCGATGTTCGGCTCCATCGCCGGCGCCGAATCGGTGCTCCTCGCCTTCGATGAGGACCTCGAGACCGACGTCGCCATGGCCGAGGCGCCCCACGGGACCGCCCCCCGCGCTCGAGGGCAAGGACATCGCCAATCCCATGGCGATGATCCTGTCGTGCGGCGCGATCCTCCACTACGCCGCGGCAGCCGGCCACGCGGGCGCCGACCTGGGTTCCCGCGCGGTCTACGAGTCCGTGCTCGAGGCGACCGCCGCCGGAGTGCGCACGTTCGACCTCGGTGGCACGGCGTCGACCAGCGATTTCACGACCGACGTCATCCAGCGGATCAAGACGAAGCTCGAGGTCTGGTCGTCGCTGGGAACTACGGTGTGACGCCCGCCGCGGCCGCCGCGCGGTCACGGAGATGCCGCGCCAGTCGTCTCTCGTAGAGCGCTCGCTGGGCGGCGAGCGTCAGGATCCCTGACACGAGCAGCATCGTGATATTCGCCGCGAGCTGGATCTGCGAGCCCCGCCATGACGACCAATCCTGGTAGGCAAACGACACGCCGATGTTTGCGGCCGCCGGGATCGTGGTCACCGAGATCAGGACCCCGATGAGCGCGCCCGACTTCGCGCTCGTCAACGACATGATGCCCACCACCCCGGCCGAGGCCGCCACGATCAGGCTGTACGCGTCGGGCGCCGAGATGATGCTCGCAAGGCTCGACGCCGCGTCGCTGAACGTCTCAGGCATCAACCCGGTCGCCCTCCCGATCACGGTGAACAGCCACGCCACGGTGATCGCGGTCGGGACACCGACTGCGAGCGCCAGGAGCGAACGCAGCGCCAGCTGCGGGCGCCGGTTCACGACGCCCACGCAGACGCCGGCCACCGGCCCGAAGTCGGGGCTCACCACCATCGCGCCGACGATGAGAATCGACGAGTCCAGCAGAATGCCGCAGGCCGCGATGATCCCCGCCATCGCCATGAAGATCACGTGCGACCACGAGAGCTCCGCACCCTCGGATGTCCGCGCCTCAACCTCCTCCCAGACGACCGCGTCGGCGGGCGACCCGTGCGCGTGCGCGACGGCGGCGTCGGCGCCGCGCGACACCTGTGAATCCACCTGCTCCAGCGCGATCGAGCCGGCGTGGTGGATCTTCAGCACCTTCAGGTCGGCCACCACCACCGAGGCGTCCTCGGGCGCGACGTCGCAGAGGATGACGTCGCCTGGCGGGTCGATCCCCGCGCCCGGCAGCAGGATCACGTTGCACACCGAGCGATTGCCGCCCAACTCCTCGAGGACCTCGTCGGTCCGGCCCGGCGGCACGACGATACGCAGGTGCACCATGCCGCCACCATATCTGCGCGCGGCGACTGCAAGATCGCGTGCACACCCCCATGTCCGTCCGGTCGCCCGCCTAGGTTCTCGAACAGATGTTCGCCCGTGTCCCCCAGCCGCCGATCTTCGCCCCAGAGGGAATCTCGTGGGAGTTCCCCTCACGCGCTGACCGCGGCTCGGGCACCGCGCCGGACGACGTGCGCTTGGGAGGCGCACGCTCCGGCGGCCGCCGCGCAACCCTCGCGCCGGCGGCGCGACAGGCCGCGAGCGCCGCACGCGGCGCCGCGCACGGAGTCGCTGCCATCGCACGCGACCTCTTGCTGCTCGCGGACCCGGAGCTCGAGGCGCGGGCGGAACAGCTCGCCCGCGCTGGAGACAGCTCCGGGTCGCGCGCAGGCGTCCCGGCGGTCACACCCTGCGCCGGCCGCGCCACGGCGCCACGCCCGGCGCTTGGGCCCCGCCGCCCCCCGCCGCCCCGGTACTCCGGTCCCGCCGGAGGACGCAGCACCCTGCCTGACGCCACGCTCCGGCGCGTAGCACCCGCACGACCACTCGCACCTTGCGGCGATCCCGTCACCGCCGAGTCCCGAGCGGTGTATGGCTCGGTGCCGCCGGCTCTCGCTGGCTCGGATCGTTAACGCAGACGAGCCGCCCGAAGGCGGCTCGTCAAACTAAACCGGCGGCGTCCTACTCTCCCGGGCCCTTGCGGGCCAAGTACCATCGGCGCTGAGAGGCTTTAACTGCTCTGTTCGGAATGGGAAGAGGTGTTTCCCTCTCGCAATAACCACCGGAAACTCCTGAGAGCTCCCGGCGGCCCCTCAAAACTGCACAAAGCCACGATTACGGGTACCACTAAAATATCCGTCAAGCCCTCGACTCATTAGTACCAGTCTCCTTCACACCTCACGGCGCTTCCAGATCTGGCCTATCAACCTGGTGGTCTACCAGGAGTCTTACTCTCTCAAGGAGATGGGAGAACTCATCTTGAGGCCGGCTTCCCGCTTAGATGCCTTCAGCGGTTATCCGATCCGCACGTAGCTAAGCTGCGATGCCCTTGGCAGGACAACAGCTACACCAGAGGTGCGTTCACCCCGGTCCTCTCGTACTAGGGGCAAATCCTCTCAATTCTCCAACGCCCACGGCAGATAGGGACCGAACTGTCTCACGACGTTCTGAACCCAGCTCGCGTACCGCTTTAATGGGCGAACAGCCCAACCCTTGGGACCTACTCCAGCCCCAGGATGCGACGAGCCGACATCGAGGTGCCAAACCGGGCCGTCGATGTGGACTCTTGGGCCCGATAAGCCTGTTATCCCCGGAGTACCTTTTATCCGTTGAGCGACGGCACTTCCACTTGCTACCGCCGGATCACTAAGACCTGCTTTCGCACCTGCTCGACCTGTCGGTCTCGCAGTCAAGCTCCCTTACTGCCTTTGCACTCTACGCACGATTTCCAACCGTGCTGAGGGAACCTTTGTGCGCCTCCGTTACATTTTGGGAGGCGACCGCCCCAGTCAAACTACCCACCTGGCACTGTTCAGCGCCCAGATTCATGGCGCGCTGTTAGATGTCCAATACACCAAGGGTGGTATCTCAAAGTTGGCTCCACACCAGCCGCAGCCGGTGCTTCAAAGCCTCCCACCTATTCTGAACGAGATGCACCGAACACCAATACCAAGCTGTAGTAAAGGTTCACGGGGTCTTTCCGTCTAGCCGCGGGTACTCGGCATCTTCACCGAGACTGCAATTTCACCGAGCCCCTCGTTGAGACAGCGCCCAAGTCGTTACGCCATTCGTGCAGGTCGGAACTTACCCGACAAGGAATTTCGCTACCTTAGGACCGTTATAGTTACGGCCGCCGTTTACCGGGGCTTAGCTTCGGTGCTTCGGATCAAGTCCTAACACCTCCACGTAACCTTCCGGCACCGGGCAGGCGTCAGCCCCTATACGTCGTCTTTCGACTTAGCAGAGACCTGTGTTTTTGGTAAACAGTCGCTTGGGCCTATTCACTGCGGCCCCCTCAGGCTCGGACGGCAAGCGTCGTCACCCGCTGGGGCGCCCCTTATCCCGAAGTTACGGGGCAATTTTGCCGAGTTCCTTAACGAGGGTTATCTCGATCACCTTAGTATTCTCTACTTGTCCACCTGTGTCGGTTTTGGTACGGGCACGCGTGGTCATCCCTAGAGGATTTTCTTGGAGGCATGGCGTCAGAGACTCGCCGGCTTATAGCCAGCTGGCATCGCGTCTCAGGTTATGCAGGCCCGCATTTCACTGGGCCCACCCCTACACGCTTACCCCAGGACGACCATCGCCTGGGTTCTCCTAGCCTTCCCCGTCTCCCCATCGGTCAAGCGACCACTACGAGGTACAGGAATATCAACCTGTTGGCCATCGACTACGCCTTTCGGCCTCGCCTTAGGACCCGACTAACCCTGAGCCGACGAACGTTGCTCAGGAAACCTTGGACAATCGGCGGAGGGGATTCTCACCCCTCTTTCGTTACTCATGCCAGCATTCTCACTTCCCAGGCCTCCACGGCTGGCTTCCGCCGCCGCTTCACTGGCCAGGGAACGCTCTCCTACCGCGTGCACAAAAGTGCACACCCGCAGCTTCGGTGATTAGCTTGAGCCCCGTTACATTATCCGCGCCCGAACACTTGACCAGTGAGCTGTTACGCACTCTTTCAAGGGTGGCTGCCTCTAAGCCAACCTCCTGGTTGTCTCTGCACTCGGACATCGTTTGCCACTTAGCTAACACTTAGGGACCTTAGCTGGCGGTCTGGGCTGTTTCCCTCTTGACGCTGAAGTTTATCCCCCAGCAACTGACTCCCAGGGTAAACATTAGTGGTCTTCGGAGTTTGCCTGAAGTTGGTAACCTGGTGAGGCCCCGCGTCCAAACAGTGCTCTACGGCCACAATGCACTTTACCTGAGGCTATACCTAAATATATTTCGGAGAGAACCAGATATCACTGAGTTTGATTAGCCTTTCACTCCGACCCACAGGTCATCCGCCCAGTTTTCAACCTAGGTCGGTTCGGACCTCCACGAGGTCTTACCCCCGCTTCATCCTGCCCATGGGTAGCTCACTCAGTTTCGGGTCTACCGCATACGACTAAATCGCCCTATTCGGACTCGCTTTCGCTACGGCTCCGCTCATCGCTTTAACCTTGCCGCATACGAGTAACTCGCTGGCTCGTTATGCAAAAAGCACGCCGTCACCCCGAAGGGCTCCGACCGCTTGTAGGCACACGGTTTCAGGTACTATTTCACTCCCCTTCCGGGGTACTTTTCACCTTTCCCTCACGGTACTAGTCCGCTATCGGTCACCTAGGAGTACTTAGCCTTGGAGGGTGGTCCCCCCAGGTTCAGTCCGCGTTTCACGAGTGCGGACCTACTCAGGAACGTCTGCAGGAGGCTGAAGGATTTCGCGTACGGGACGGTTGCCCTCTGTGGTGCACGGTTCCACGTGCTTCCGCTATCGATCAGCTTGGTAACTCCTGCCAGGCCGGCTACGGCCTGGACCAAACGCCCTACAACCCCGAACACGCAACGCGTAGCCGCTTACACGTGCTCGGTTTGGGCTGATCCCCTTTCGCTCGCCACTACTCGGGGAGTCTCGGTTGATTTACTTTCCTCGGGGTACTGAGATGTTTCACTTCCCCCGCTTGCCTGCAGCCTGCCTATGTGTTCAGCAGGTGCTAACGCGGCATTACCCGCGCTGGGTTTTCCCATTCGGAGATCCGCGGATCAAAGGCTATTCAGCGCCTACCCGCGGCTTATCGCAGCCGTTCACGTCCTTCATCGGCTCTAGGTGCCAAGGCATCCACCATGTGCCCTTACTATCTTGACGGTGATCGAACCCTGTCAGAAAACCACGATCCCGAAGGAATCGTGGTCATAGACCGAGCTCGGTGATACCCGTCGCCACCGCGCTTATCGCTCGCGGTGGCTCGTGGCTATGTGCAGTTTTCAAGGGCCGCTGGGAGGCGCCCGGCGGGATTCGCCGGCCGGTCTCTCAAAACTCAACAGCATGAGCCCGACCCCGTAGGGCCAGACATCCAGATTCGGTCGACATTCCAGGCCGCGTGGTCGTAGCCGAGGTGCTCAACCGTCAAGCCCGAGGGCGACGGCCGGCAGAACGGCGCGTTTCCAACGCGGGTCCCAATCAAGGGACTCCCTAGAAAGGAGGTGATCCAGCCGCACCTTCCGGTACGGCTACCTTGTTACGACTTCACCCCAGTCACGAGCCCCACCTTCGACGGCTCCCTCCCTTGCGGGTTAGGCCACCGGCTTCGGGTGTTGCTCACTCCCGTGGTGTGACGGGCGGTGTGTACAAGGCCCGGGAACGTATTCACCGCGGCAATGCTGATCCGCGATTACTAGCAACTCCACCTTCATGTAGGCGGGTTTCAGCCTACAATCCGAACCGAGACGCGCTTTAAGGGATTCGCTCCACCTCACGGTATCGCAGCCCTCTGTACGCGCCAATGTAGCACGTGTGTAGCCCTGGACATAAGGGGCATGATGACTTGACGTCGTCCCCACCTTCCTCCGGTTTGTCACCGGCAGTCTCGTATGAGTCCCCAACTTAATGCTGGCAACATACGACGAGGGTTGCGCTCGTTGCGGGACTTAACCCAACATCTCACGACACGAGCTGACGACAGCCATGCACCACCTGTGAACCTGCCCCGAAGGGAAGCCCTGTTTCCAGGGAGGTCAGGTACATGTCAAGCCCAGGTAAGGTTCTTCGCGTTGCGTCGAATTAAACCACATGCTCCGCTGCTTGTGCGGGCCCCCGTCAATTCCTTTGAGTTTTAGCCTTGCGGCCGTACTCCCCAGGCGGAACACTTAATGCGTTAGCTTCGGCACAGGGGGAGTCGACACCCCCTACACCTAGTGTTCATCGTTTACGGCGTGGACTACCAGGGTATCTAATCCTGTTTGCTCCCCACGCTTTCGCGTCTCAGCGTCAGTCACGTCCCAGCGAGCTGCCTTCGCCATTGGTGTTCCTCCTGATATCTGCGCATTTCACCGCTACACCAGGAATTCCACTCGCCTCTTCCGGACTCGAGCCACGCAGTATCCATCCGCCTCCCGGGGTTGAGCCCCGGGCTTTCAGAACGGACTAACGTGGCCGCCTACACGCGCTTTACGCCCAATGATTCCGGACAACGCTTGCCCCCTACGTATTACCGCGGCTGCTGGCACGTAGTTAGCCGGGGCTTCTTCTGAAGGTACCGTCAGTTCAGCCGGCTATTCACCGTTGAACCTTCGTCCCAACTGAAAGAGGTTTACAACCCGAAGGCCGTCTTCCCCCACGCGGCGTTGCTGCATCACGCTTTCGCGCATTGTGCAAGATTCCCCACTGCTGCCTCCCGTAGGAGTCTGGGCCGTGTCTCAGTCCCAGTGTGGCTGATCGTCCTCTCAGACCAGCTACCCATCGTCGCCTTGGTAGGCCGTTACCCCACCAACAAGCTAATGGGCCGCGGGCCCATCCTGATGCGGAGGCCGAAGCTTCCTTTCCCCCGAAGGGCACATCCGGTATTAGCCCGTCTTTCGACGGGTTGTCCCGGTCATCAGGGCAGGTAACCCACGTGTTACTCACCCGTTCGCGGCTCTGCCCCAGGGCAAGCCCTGGTTCGTCGCTCCACTTGCATGTGTTAAGCACGCCGCCAGCGTTCGTCCTGAGCCAGGATCAAACTCTCCGTGAAGAACTACTTGGTCGCGGCCCGAAGGCCACAACCGTCACAGAGTTGTCATGAACATGTGCGGCTCGACGTACACGTGTCGATACCGCGGACATGACGGAGTTGGTTTCAGGTCCTCTGCCGAAGCAGAGGATTCGAATTCTGGACGTACATTCCGCTCCGGATGATTCCGGAGTGGCGTACGCATGCTGTTGAGTTTTCAAAGACCGACGCGCCTGCTCGGAGCGGGGCTCGCTCCCCTGGCGCGCAGAGGTTCGAATCGCTTCGAACGTCTCTGTGTCAGGACCGATCAGGATAGCACGTGGCGGGCAGTCGCTCTGAGGCGGTGCCGGCCTCGGGCCAGGGCCCGACCGGACGGAGAACTATAGCGCCCTCTCGGACGGATGCGTTCTCACGTGCTCACGAGGCGGCAGAATCGGCGCTTGCCGACCTGCAGGACGGCCCCGTCCAGGCGGTCGCCGGGGACGTCGAGATCGTCAGCGCCCAGCGCGGTGCCGTCGAGCTTGACCGCGCCCTGCCCCAGCATGCGCCGGGCCTCGGAGCGCGACAGGCCGAACGCATCGGCGATGACCGCCGGCAGGTGGACGGGCTCCCCGTTGAGCGCGAGCGCGTGCTCCGGCATGTCGTCGGGAGCGTCGCGCTGGATGACGACGCGCTCGAAGTGCGCCGCCGCGTCGTGCGCGGCGGGCTCGCCGTGAAAGCGCTCGACGAGCCGGCGCGCGAGCGCATGCTTGGCGTCGCGAGGCCCGAGATCGGCGGGCAGCGACTCGCCCAGCAGCAGGTCGTACCAGAGTGCCATCGCGGTGTCGGGGATCCGCAGGGTCTTGCCGTACATCTCCTCGGGCGGCTCCGAGACGCCGATGTGGTTCCCGAGCGACTTGCTCATCTTCCGCTCGCCGTCGACGCCCGGAAGGATCGGCATGGTCAGGACCACCTGCTCCGGGCGTCCGTACGCGCGCTGCACGTCGCGCCCCAGGAGCAGATTGAACTTCTGGTCGGTTCCCCCGAGCTCAACGTCCGACTCGACCGCCACCGAGTCGTAGGCCTGCATCATCGGGTAGAGCAGCTCAAGGATGGAGATCGGCGTGCCGGCGGCGTAGCGCTTGGCGAAGTCGTCGCGCTCGAGCAACTGGGCGACCGTCGCGGTCCGTGTGAGCCGGAACAGGTCCTCCATCGGCATGTCCAGCCACTCAGAATTCCGCCGCACCTCTACGCGCGCGGGGTCGAGCACCGTGAACGCCTGCTCCTGGTAGGTCCGCGCGTTGGCGTCGATCTCCTCGCCGGAGAGCTGCGGGCGGGTCGACGAGCGGCCGCTCGGGTCACCCACCCGGGCGGTGTAGTCGCCCACGATCAGGACGACGAGATGGCCGCGGTCCTGGAACTCCCGCAGCTTCTGCAGGACGACGACGTGACCGAGGTGGATGTCCGGCGCCGTCGGGTCGAGGCCGAGCTTGACCCGGAGCGGCCGCCCCCCTCCCAGCTTGTCCTCGAGGGCTCCGCCGGGAAGACAATCCACGGCGTTGCGGGACAGGAAGGCGGCATCGTCGCGAGCTTGGGACATCCGGGCCAATGGTAGACTGAGGGGCCTCGGCCGGGCCTGAACGCCCGGCTTTTCGCGGCCTCGAACCGTCCTGGTCGAGGGCCGCACACGAGCTCCCATGAGCGTGTACGGACCAACGGACATCCCCCCGGTCAAGCCGCGGGTGAAGAAGCTGCGGCTCCTCTTCATCCTGCTCGGCCTCGGCCTGCTCGCCGGCGTCTCCACGCTCTTCGGGATGATGATGGCCGTCGCATCCGACCTTCCGGCGCTCGAGAACCGCGCGGAGTACCGGCAGGCGCAGAACTCGCTGCTCACCGACGTCCGGGGCGAGCCGCTCGCGCTGCTGACCTCCAACACGGGGCGCATCATCATCGAGGACGACGAGATCGCGCCGGCCATGCAGCACGCGATCATCGCGATCGAGGATCGCCGCTACTACGAGCATCCCGGCGTGGACCTGCGAGGTACGGCGCGCGCCCTCGTCCAGGACATCCGCGCCGGCGGATCGGTCCAGGGCGGCTCGACCATCACCCAGCAGTTCGTCAAGAACGCCACGAAGGCTCAGGAAGAGCGCACCGTCTTCAACAAGATCCGCGAGGCGGCCCTCGCGTTCCATCTGACGCGCAAGTGGTCGAAGGAGAAGATCCTCACGGAATACCTGAACTCGATCTACTTCGGCAACGGCGCCTACGGGATCGAGTCCGCCGCGCGGACGTACTTCGGCCAGGACATCAACCACGAGGGCTGCGGCGGCAAGGAGCGGCGGTGTGCGGATGAGCTCAAGCCGCACGAGGCCGCGCTCATCGCCGGCGTCGTGTCGAACCCGACGGCGTACGACCCGGTCACGCGACCGGAGTCCGCGCGCGAGCGGCGCAACCTCGTGCTGCAGCGCATGTTCGAGCAGGGGTACATCACGCAGCTCGACTTCGAACGCGGGAAGGCCGAGCCGCTGCCGGCCCCCCGAGCAGATCCGACCGCCGAAACTCAAGGCCGTGACCCCCGGGTCGGGCTACTTCGCCAGCTGGGTCCGCCAGCAGGTCGCCGAGCGGTACGGACCCCGGCGCGCCTTCGAGGGCGGCCTCCGGATCCAGACCACCCTGGACCTGAAGATGCAGGCCCGCGCCGAGGCGTCCGTGAACAAGTGGCTCGGCAACCCGGCGGGCCCGTCGGCGTCGCTCGTGGTCATCGACAACGGCACGGGCGAAGTCCGCGCCATGGTCGGCGGACGCGACTACGACGCCAAGCCGTTCAACCTCGCGACGCAGGGCCAGCGCCAGCCCGGCTCGTCCTTCAAGCCGTTCGTCCTTGCCACCGCGCTGCGCGAGGGCATCGGCCCCGGCTCGGTCTGGCCTTCGCGCAAGCGGGAGTTCACGGTGCCGAACTCCGGCGGCAAGGAGAAGTTCGTCGTCAACAACTACGAGGGCAACTACGCGGGAGCGCAGTCCCTCGCCAGCGCAACCACGTTCTCCGACAACGCCGTGTACGCGGCGGTGGGCATCGACGTCGGCGTCGGGAAGGTCGCGAACCTCGCCAAGCGCATGGGCATCCGCACCCCCGTCTCGAAGAACTACGCGATCACGCTGGGCGGTCTGAAGGAGGGCGTCACCGCGCTCGACATGGCCCACGCGTACGAGACCTTCGCCACCGGCGGCAAGGTGGTCAGCGGCTCACTCGGGACCCGGTCCCGGGGCCCTGTCGGGATCCGCTCCGTCCGCCGCCGGTCCGACCTCGACGACGTGATCGCGCGGAACAAGCCCAAACGGACCCGCGTGCTCCCCGAGAACGTCGCGAACACCGCCGTCGGGATCCTGCAGACCGTCGTCACGAACGGCACCGCCAAGCGGGCCGCCCTCGGCGACGGCGTCCGGGCCTGGGGCAAGACCGGCACCACCGAGGACTACGGCGACGCCTGGTTCGTGGGCTCCACCGAGCAGTACACCGTGGCGGTCTGGGTCGGGTACGCCGACAAGGTCCAGCCCATGAAGACGGAGTGGCAGGGCGACTCGGTCGCCGGCGGAACGTACCCCGCCGCCATCTGGCACGACTTCATGAAGTCCGCCCTCGCCCTCGACGAGGAGCGCGCCAAGGCCCGCTGCAAGACCGAGAAGCAGAAGAAGACGAAGCGCTGCCAGGAGCTCGGCCTCGGCACGCCCGACGACGACGCCACGCCGCTGGGCGAGGTGCCCGCCGGCGCGCCGACCGGGACGACGGCATCGCCCAGCTCGACGACCGGCGGCGATGAGGGCGGCGGCGACGACGACGCCCCGTCGCCGAGCTCGGGTGGTACCGGCGGCGGCGACACCGACGGTGGCGGGACCGACGGCGGCGGCGGCGGTGGTGGCGGCGGCCAGACGCCGGCACCGGATCCCGCCCCCGCGCCGACGCCGGCGCCCGCGCCGACCCCCGCGCCGAGCACGCCCGCACCCGGCGGCGCGGCGCCTGCGGGCGGAGCGACGCCCTCCACAGGCTGAGCGCTACGCCCGCGGCCGGGGCCGCGACACGTGGCGGTTGCCTGCCACCGAGAACCGCCAGGGCAACTCGGTCGCCTTCGTGATCCCGATGCGCGGTCCGGCGACGATGCTCGGCGCCTCCCACCCGGGCGGCGGCGGACCGAGGCGAATCGGGCCGCGCTGGACATCGGTCGCGTTGCGGTCGGTGTCGAACCCGAGCGCCTGGCTGAGCTTGCCCGGGCCCGAGCAGAGGTCGAAGTCCGTCCGGGCGGTCACGCCTCGGCGCGCGCGCATGGCGTCGAGCCCCGAGACGGGCTCGAGTGCGCGGATGAGCACGGCGGCGCCGACGCCCTCATCCTCCACCACGGCGTTCAGCAGCGCGTGCACGCCGTACGACCGATAGACGTACCAGACGCCGGGCGCGGCGAAGAGCGTCTCCGTGCGTGCCGTGCGGCCGATGTACGCATGGCAGGCGGGCTCGGCCTCGTGGTAGGCCTCCGTCTCGACGATGACGCCCGTGCAGTCGCCCACCGTGACGGTGTGACCGAGCAGCGCGGGCGCCGCCTCGACGACGGGAAGCGTCAGCGCTGCCGGGAGCGTCACTGCAGCGCGTCACGCGCGGCGGCGAGCTGCTCGCGCACGCGGGCCAGCGACGTGCCGCCCTCGGAGACCTTGCTCTCCAGCCACGACGACTGCTGCAGGACCGCGGCGACCCCGTCGTCGAGGTGCTCGCTGTGGGCCAGCAGCTCCTCAGCGGAGAACGACGACAGCGCGCGATCGTTGTCGACGGCGTCGCGCACGAGGCCGGCCACGATGCCGTGGCATTCGCGGAACGGCACGCCGCGCTTGACGAGCAGGTCGGCGAGGTCCGTCGCGGCGATGAGCTCGTCGGCGGCCGCTTCACGCATGCGGTCGGCGTGGAACGTCGCGGTGCTCATCATGCCGGTGGCCGCGCGCAGGGACAGCTGCACGGTGTCGACGGCGTCGAACAGGTGCTCCTTGTCCTCCTGCAGGTCCTTGTTGTAGGTCAGCGGCAGCGCGTGCATGACGCCGTGCAGCGCGGTCATGTGGCTGACGACCCGCGGGGCCTTCGCGCGCAGCAGCTCTGCGGCGTCGGGGTTCTTCTTCTGCGGCATGATCGACGAGCCGCTGCTCCACGCGTCGCTCATCGTCACGAAGCCGAACTCCTCGCTGCTCCAGATCACCAGCTCGGAACCGAGCCGCGAGAGGTGGGTGGCGCAGACGCTGAGCGCGTGCAGGAGGTCGAAGGCGAAGTCGCGGTTGGAGACCGCGTCGACGCTGTTCGGCGACACCGCCTCGAAGCCGAGCTCGCGGGCGACGAGCGTGCGGTCGGTGTCGAAGTTCACGCCCGCCAGCGCGCCGGCGCCGAGCGGGAGCACCGCGGCCTCGTCGGAGGCGAAGCGCAGGCGCTGGCGGTCACGCAGCAGCATCCACACATAGGCGAGCAGGTGGTGCGAGAGGTAGACGGGCTGGGCGCGCTGCAGGTGCGTGTAGCCCGGGAGCGGCCAGTCGAGATGCGCCTCGGCGACGTCGACGAGCGTCTCGGCCAGCTCCTGAACGAGCTCGGCGGTGGCGTGCGCCTCCTCGCGCACGAACAACGACAGGTCGGTGACCACCTGGTCGTTGCGCGAGCGTGCGGTGTGCAGCTTGCCGCCGACGCGACCGACGATCTCCGTCAGGCGACGCTCGATCGCCATGTGGATGTCCTCGTCGCCCCCGTCGAAGTCGAACGTGCCGCCCTCGAGCTCGGCGGCAACGGCGTCCAGGCCCCGGAGGATCTCGTCGCGCTCGTCGTCGCCGATGATCCCCTGCGCCGCGAGCATCTCCGCATGCGCCTTGGACTGCGCGATGTCGTGCGGCCAGAGCCGGCGGTCGTAGCCCAGGGAGGTGTTCAGCTGCTGGAAGAGAGGGTCCTGCGGGAGCGAGAAGCGCGACATGCCCTCATCCTTCCAGGACTGCGCGCAACGCCTCCCCCCACGCGCGCGACCTGGCCCTCGGTCATGCGCGGGAAGAACGGCAGGGCGACCGACCGGGCGGCCACGTCCTCACAGACGGGGAACTCGCCTTCGCGGTGGCCGAAGCGCTCGCGGTAGAAGCTCATGAGGTGGATCGCGGGCAGGTAGGGCTTGCTCTGGATGCCGCGCTCGCGCAGCGCACGAATGGTGGCATCGCGGTCGACGCCGTGCGGCAACTGCACGACGAAGACGAACCAGCCGCGCTTCGCCCCGCCGTGGTCCTCGCAGGGCAGCGTGAGCCCCTCGATGCCGGCGAGCGCCTGGCGATAGGCGGCTGCCACGCGCGCGCGGCCGGCGAGCATGTCGTCGAGGCGGTCGAGCTGCGCCAGGCCGATCGCGCACGCGATGTCCGACAGCCGGTAGTTGAACCCCAGGCGGTCGTGGTCGAGCCAGTCCATGTCGGGCGCGCGGCCCTGGTTGCGCTCGGAGTCGATGCGCACCTTCATGTCGGGATCGCCCATCGTGACCAGGCCGCCTTCACCGGTGGTCATCTGCTTGTTCGCGTAGAAGGCGAAGACCGCGGGATCCCCGGTGGCGCCGACGGGCGTGCCGTCGGGGTGGACGGCGCCGAGGGCCTCGCAGGCGTCCTCGACGAGCGGCAGGCCGTGACGGCGCAGGCCGGCGAGGTCGGCCGGCCAGCCGAAGATGTGCACCGGCAGGATCGCGGTCGTCCGTTCGGTGATCGCCGCCGCCGCCGCGTCGGGGTCGAGCGTGAGCGTCACCGGGTCGATGTCGGCGAACACCGGCCGGGCGCGCTCGAACAGCGCGACGTTCGCGCTCGCGACAAACGAGAACGGCGACGTCACGACCTCATCCCCATCGGTCACGCCCACCGCGCGCAGCGCGAGGTGCAGGCCCGCGGTCCCGCTCGAGACCGCGCTCGCGCACGTCGCGCCGAGCCGGCCCGCGAACGCCTCCTCGAAGGCCGGCACGCGCGGGCCGAGCGACAGGTACCCGGAGCGCAGCACCTCGACGACCGCAGCCTCCTCCTCGGGGCCGAGGACCGGCTGGGCGACGGGGATGACGTCGGGGACGACGTTCATGTGCGGGCGGGGCGCGCGGCCGCCGCCTGCGCGACATCCGCGCGGCCCGGCTGCATCGGGTGCTCGAGCGAGTCCACCAGCGCCTGCCACGACGCCTCGATGAGGTTCGTCGACACGCCGATCGAGCCCCACGTCTCGGTGCCGTCCGAGGCGTCGACGAGCACTCTGATGCGGGCATCCGAGCCCTTCGTCTCGTCCAGGATGCGGACCTTGAAGTTCACGAGCTCGATGTCCGCGAGGTGCGGGTGGCGTTCGGTGATCGCGCCGCGCAGGGCAGCGTCGAGGGCGTGGACCGGGCCGTTGCCCTCCGCGGTGTGGACGTAGCGCTCGCCGTCGGCCCACAGCTTGATCGTGGCCTCGGTCTGCACCTTGCCGTCCTCGCGCTTCTCGACGATCACGCGCCAGCTCTCCAGGGTGAACAGCGGCTCGTACTCTCCGGACTCGCGCCGCATCAGCAGCTCGAAGGACGCGTCGGCGGCCTCGAACTGGTGGCCCTCGTGCTCGAGCTCCTTGACCCGCTCGATGACGCGTGCGGCGGCTGCGTCGTCCACGGCGAGACCGGCCTCCTCGGCCTTCTCCACCACGGTCGCCTTGCCGGCGAGCTCGGAGACGAGCAGATCGCGGTGGTTGCCGACCAGCGCGGGATCGACGTGCTCGAAGGTCGTCGCGTCGGCGCGGACCCCGGCGACGTGGAGCCCGCCCTTGTGCGCGAACGCGTTGCGGCCGACGAACGGCTGGTTCGGGTCGGGCGCGACGTTCAGCAGCTCGTCGACGTAGTGCGCGGTCTCGGTCAGGCGGTCGAGATGCCCGGCGGGCAGCGCCTCGTAGCCCATCTTCAGCTCGAGATTGGCGATGATCGAGACCAGGTTCGCGTTGCCCGTGCGCTCGCCGATGCCGTTGACCGTGCCCTGGACCTGGCGGGCGCCCGCGTCGACGGCGGCCAGCGAGTTCGCCACCCCGCACTCGCAGTCGTTGTGGCAGTGGATGGCGACGCGCACGGCGTCGCCCAGTTCGTCGACGACGCGCGCGGTCGCCGCCGCGATCTGGTGCGGCAGCGACGAGCCGTTCGTGTCGCACAGCGCAAGCGTCTCGGCGCCCGCGTCGGCGGCGGCGCGCAGGCAGCGCAGCGCGTAGGCCTCGTCGTCTCGCCATGCGTCGAAGAAGTGCTCGGCGTCGTAGACCACGCGCTTGCCCTGTTCGCGCAGGAACGCGACGGACTCGGCGATCATCGCGAGGTTCTCCTCGCGATCGACACGCACGACCTTCTCCAGGTGCAGGCCCCACGTCTTGCCGACGATGGTGCAGACCGGCGCGAACGAGTCGACGAGCACCCGCAGAGCGGGATCGTCGGCGGCGGCCACGTCCCGGCGACGGGTCATGCCGAACGCCGCGATCTCGGCGTTGACGAACGACTCGCGGGCGAGGAGGGCGAACAGCTCCTCCTCCTTCGGGTTCGACGCCGGGAAACCGGCTTCGATGAGGTGCACACCGAGCTCGTCGAGCTTGTGCACGACGCGCAGCTTCTCGGCCGCGGTCAGCGACATCCCCTCGCCCTGCATACCGTCGCGCAGGGTGGCGTCGTAGAGCTGGATCTGGGTCATGGGCGGGACTCCTTCAGGCTAAGTGATCGGACGGAACGCGGACACGGCGGCATGAACGCGTGCGCGCTCAGACCGCCTGCCGAATTCGCCGATCACGTGCCTGGCCCATGAGATCTAGGCTACCTCGGCCGAGACCGGGACCGGATCGAGCCAGTCGCGGTACCGGGGATCGCGCCCGTGCAGGGCGTCCTCGAAGACCTTCTGGATCGCGAGCGTGACCTCGCCCGGGCGGCCGGTGCCGACCGCGTGGTCGTCGATCTCACGCACCGGAACGAGCTCCGCCGCCGTGCCGGTCATGAAGACCTCGTCGGCGAGGTAGAGCTCGGCACGGGTGATGTCGCGGACCTCGATCTCGAAGCCCAGGTCCTTCGCGATCGTCATCGCCGAGTCGCGGCTGATCCCGTTGAGGATCGACGCGGTCAGCGGCGGCGTGGCGATCCTGCCGTCACGCACCACGAAGATGTTCTCGCCCGATCCCTCGCAGACGTTGCCGTGCTCGTCGAGGAGGATGGCCTCCTCGTAGCCCGCCTTCTGGATCTCGATCTTCGCCAGCACGCTGTTGAGGTACTGGCCGCCCGCCTTCGCCTGCGGGATGAGCGACTGCGGGCTGATGCGCCGCCACGAGCTGATCTTCGCGCGGATGCCCTCGCGCTTGCCGGCCTCGCCGAGGTACGCGCCCCACTCCCAGCACGCGATCATCACATCGACCGGCGCGTCGAGCGGGAACAGGCCCATCTGGCCGTAGCCGCGGAACACGAGCGGGCGGATGTAGCACGACCGCAGGTTGTTGCCCGCGATCGTCGCGTTCGTCGCGTCGCGCAGCTGCTCGCGCGTGAACGGGATCGGCATGTAGTAGAGCTCGGCCGAGCGGAACAGGCGATCGACGTGCTCGGCGTGCCGGAACACGGCCGGGCCGATCTCCGTGTCGTAGCAGCGCACGCCCTCGAACACCGACGTGCCGTAGTGCAGGCCGTGCGTGAGGACGTGGACCTTCGCGTCGTCCCACGGGATGAGCTGGCCGTTCATCCAGATGAGATCCGCTTGCTGCACGTTCGCTCCTCGGCGTTCTACAGGTGGGAAAGGACCGCCTGGGTGGCCTCGGCGGTGCCCGCCGTCCCCCCCAGGTCGCGCGTGCGCAGGCCCTCGGCCAGCGCGGCGTCGACTGCCGATTCTAGGGACGCGGCCTCGGCCTCGCGACCCAGGCCGTGACGCAGCAGCATCGCGGCCGACAGGAACATCGCCAGCGGGTTGGCGATCCCCTGACCGGCGATGTCGGGCGCCGAGCCATGGACGGGCTCGAACAGCCCCGGATCGCCCGCGGCGCCCAGCGAGGCGCTGGGCAGCATGCCGATCGAGCCCGTGAGCATCGCGGCCTCGTCGCTGAGGATGTCGCCGAAGAGGTTCTCGGTGACGATGACGTCGAAGCTCGACGGGCGCACGATGAGCTGCATCGCGCAGTTGTCGACGAGGACGTCCTCGAGCTCGACGTCGCTGTAGTCGGCGGCGTGGACCTCATGCACGACCTGGCGCCACTGGCGCGACGTCTCCAGCACGTTGGCCTTGTCGACCGACGTCACGCGGTTCGAGCGGCCCCGGGCGGCTTCGAATGCCGTGCGCGCGATGCGCTCGACCTCGGCCGTCGTGTAGTGGCAGAGGTCCGATGCGTCGGTGGCCGTCCGCGTCTTCTCACCGAAGTAGATGCCGCCGGTGAGCTCGCGGACCACGAGCAGGTCGGTGCCGTCGATGATCTCGCGCTTGAGCGCGCTGGCGTCGTACAGCGCGGGCAGGGGGCGGACCGGGCGCAGGTTCGCGTACAGGCCCAGCGCCTTGCGGATGCCGAGCAGCCCCTGCTCGGGGCGGGGCGCGTTCGGATCGGTGGTGTCCCACTTGGGCCCGCCGACCGCAGCGAGCAGCACGGCGTCGGCGCCCTTGCAGGCCGCCTCGACCTCATCGGTCAGCGCGGTGCCGTGCGCGTCGATCGACGCGCCCCCGAAGAGGTGCTCCTCGAAGGTGACGTCGCCGATGAGGCGCTCGATGATGTCGACGGTCGGCGCGAGGATCTCGGGGCCGATGCCGTCGCCGGGAAGGGTGACGATCTTTGGTGCCATGGCGGCGGTCAACCCTAGCGGCGCGTACGTGAGGCGTCAGCCTCACGCCCGTGCGCGCACCGATGAGACTCGCCACAGCGCTGACGCTGATTCTTGCTCGGGCCGGGTGCGGGTCCGACATGAGACTCGTCGGGTCATGGTCGCCTCGAACGCCTCTCCAGCACCTGGCGAGGCTCACGTGCCGGCCGGCTGGCGGGGTGGGGACGTCGGCTCAGGATGATGCCCTCTCCGAGCCGTGTTGCTGTTTGGTAATGCTGATTGTATTTAGTGGTGGCGTTTGCTCAGACTGTCGGTGACCGTAACGCGACCGACTGAGGAGATAGATGAACCATCGAGCATTGGGAGCGGGGATCGCAGTCGCCTGCCTTACGACGAGCGCCGCCACCGCGGCGCTGGCATTCGGTACCGCCCCGAGTCACCCGCGTTCCGGAGACGGGGCCCAGACGCGAACGGTCACGGTGCATCCCGTCTGGGTGACTCCCACGGACCTACCGCAGATGGTCAGGGAGAGCACCGCCGTCGTCGAGGGAACCGTGACGTCAGTCGAGGCCGGAGCTCCCATCGTTCAACCACCTCGCCCCGGTGTGCCGCTTGGCGCGGTGCCCGAGATTCCCACGCAGCGGATCGGCGTGCGGGTGGACCGCGTGGTGTCGGGTGCCGTCAGTGGCTCGGACATCGTGGTGTTCCAGACCGGAGGACAGCGGTCAGACGGAGTTCGCGTGCTCGCGGAAGGTGATCCCCCGTTCGCGGTCGGGGCCAAGCAGATGCTCTTCCTCGCGCCCCGGGGCGACGGCACCTACCTGCACTTCGGTCCAGCGGGTCGCTTCGAGATCGACACGCGCAGGACACTCCGTCCGCCGCCGGATCCAGCGCACGGCGGCGATCCCGTCGATCTGCCGCCCGCTGTCGCCCAGCGGGTTGACGGCAGAGGCACCGACGATCTCGGCGTCACCGTGAAGGAGCTGACCCGATGATCAGGCAACTGCGTCGACGCGGTGTCGTCTTTGCTGTTGCCACCGCGACGCTCGCCGTGGCCGCTACCCCGTCGGATGCCCATGCGACGTACTCTTGGTGCACCGGCGCGGGCGGCACGCGTCAAGTGAGCCATGTCGTGCCGCTACCCGGTCGGCAGGTCCCGACGTACGTCAACGGGATCGTGGACTCCGGAATGCGAACGCAGGCGCGAAGCGCTCGAGACGTGTGGGACGTCATGACATCGCCGGTATTTCCGTATGTGTCGGACTTCTGGACGTCGCGACTCTCCATGTTCGACGGATACTTCGGTGCGACCGGCTGGGCCGGACTGGCGACCCCGAACAGCTGCCCGAGCGGATCCACGTTCCTCCAGTTCAACATGTCCTACATGGCGAGCCGAAGCTGGGATCAGCGCCGCGGAGTGGCATGTCACGAGATCGGGCACGCCATCGGCTTGGCCCACGCCGGTGGCAGCTGCATGGCGGCACCTCCTGAGGCGATGAACGCGTCCTGGACCGAGTGGAGCGAGGTCAGCAATCTCTACACGGCGTTCTATCGGTAGGGCGGCCGCTGTCGGCGGCCTGTGCGTCTTCGCGGCGGCGGCTCCGCCGCACGCGGGGGCGGGCAGGCCGTCTGCCTCGCCCCCCGCAGAGGTCGGCCCACCGGAGCCGCGGCTCTTCGCCGATGTCGATGGCACTCCGACCATGGTGTGGCGGTCTGTCAACGAGTGCTGGGTGCCGTGGTCTGCTGAGCCGGACAGCGATGTCCTTGCGTGTATGTCCCCGCCACCGGGATGGCGGCTGCCCCAGCTGGTGATCAGCGGGTCCGAGTTGCTGCTCCGGCCCTCCCAGACACCCGATCGCCTGTCTCTCCGAGGGACCCCGCCGGTTGCGGCCGAGCCTCTCGGTGATGGAACGTGGCGTGTGCCCGTACCAGCCCTTCCCGGGCGCCAGCGCCTTGAGCTGGAGGGCGTCTACTCACGGACGGCCAAGGGACCGCGGGCGCCGTACTCGATCTTCTGGTCCGCGCGACCGGTCAGTCCGTTCTCAGTGGTGTCGAGCGAGGTCGGCCGCCGGAACGTCGCGATCCGCCTTCGCACGCGCCTCGCCGGCCGCATCGCCGTTGCGGTCGGCTCGAAGGTGTGCGATTCCCGCGTCCTCAACAGGGCCGGCGAGCTGACTCTCCGCTGTAACGTCAGCGCGCACCCAGCTCGCGCGACGCGCGTAACGCTCACGCTCACGACGTCGCGCAAGACTTCGATCCGGAGATCGGTGTCGTTGCGGGCCTCCGGTTGACGCAGCAGGATCGTCTGCCCGCCATCACCCGGCCTCCCGGTGCTTGGGCGTGCCGGTCCCACGCGCGATCACCGCATCGAAGACGCGCGTCGGCAACAGCGCCTTCGCCACGAGCTGGGCCTTGGAGTCCGTGCCGACGACGTAGCGCGCCCTGGGCTTCTCGGCGGTGAGCGCCTTCTCGATGGCGGCGACCACCGTCTCCGGCGGCGATGCCTGCTTCTGGATGAAGCGCACGGTCTTGCGCATGCCCTGGACGTGCCCGGCGTAGAGCTCCTGGTACTCGGGCGCCATCGCCGCGTTCGACTCCTCGATCATCTCCGGCGCGGTCTGCCACATGTCGGTGTTGATCGCGCCGGGCTCGACCAGTGAGACGGGGATCCCCCCACGGGCGCAGCTCGACGCGCAGCGCGTCGCCGATGGCCTCGAGGGCGAACTTCGAGGCCGTGTACGCGCCCGTCATGGGCGTGGAGATGCGGCCGCTGACCGACGAGACGAACACGATCCGCCCGCCGGCCGCGCGGAGCTTGGGCAGCACCGCCTTGGTCACCGCGACCTGGCCGACGACGTTGATGTCGAGCTGCCGACGCAGGTCCTCGGTGGTGAGCGCCTCGACCGGGCCCGCGACGACGACGCCCGCGTTGTTGACGACGGCGTCGAGCCGCTCGGGCAACGCGTCTGCGAGCGCCGTGACCTGCGCATCGTCGGTGACGTCGACGATGACCGCCGTCGTCCCCTGCGGGGCGTCCCCCTCGCTGCGGACCCCGGCGTAGACGGTCCACCCGAGCGCGACGACGCGCTCCGCGGTCGCGCGGCCGATGCCGCGCGACGCCCCGGTGACGAGGACGGACGGCATCAGAGGGCGGTGGTGGTCGGACCGACGCGCTCTGACTCCCGTTCGTACGTCTCGATCTCCTCTTCCTTGAGGAGTGTCATCGCGATGTCGTCCAGGCCGTTGACGAGCCGGTGGTGGATCGCGTCCTCGAGCTGGAAGTCGGCCTCGCCGCCCGCCCAGCGGATCTTGCGGTTCGGCAGGTCGATCTCCGCCTCACCGGCCGCGGCCAGCGCGTCACAGACCGACTGGTCGGCGACGACCGGCAGCAGCCCGATCTTCGTGCTGTTGCTGAAGAAGATGTCCGCAAACGACGGGGCGACGATGGCCTTGAAGCCGTAGTCCTCCAGGCCCCACGGCGCGTGCTCGCGGCTGGAGCCGCAGCCGAAGTTCTCGCCCGTGACGAGGATCGGGTTCGGCGGCAGGTCCCAGCCCTCCTCCTTCGCCCAGTCGTAGAAGAGGAACTCCCCGAAGCCGGTCCGCTCGACCCGCTTGAGGAACTGCTTGGGCATGATCTGATCGGTGTCGATGTCGTCGCGGTCGAGGACCGAGACCTTGCCGCTGATCGTGGTGATGGGATCCATGTTCCAGGTCTCCTAGTTCCAATCGCGGATGTCGACGAAGCGGCCCTCGATGGCGGCCGCAGCGGCCATCTTCGGGCTGACGAGGTGCGAGCGGGCACCGCGCCCCTGACGGCCCTCGAAGTTGCGGTTCGAGGTCGAGGCCACGCGCTCTCCGGGCGCCGCGATGTCGGGATTCATCCCCAGGCACATCGAGCAGCCCGCCACGCGCCAGTCGAAGCCGGCCTCGGTGAAGATCCGGTCGAGGCCCTCGTCCTCGGCCTGCTTCTTGACCTGCTGCGAGCCCGGGACCACCATCGCGTTGACGTGCGAGGCGACCTTGCGCCCCTTCACGACCTCGGCGGCGGCGCGCAGGTCGCCGATGCGCGAGTTCGTGCACGAGCCGATGAACACGCGGTCGAGCGTGATCTCCTGGATCGGCGTGCCGGCCTGCAGGCCCATGTACTCCAGGGCGCGCTCGTCGCCGGCGTCCTGCGGGTCCGGGACCACGTCGGCGACGCCCGTGACCATGTCCGGCGTCGTGCCCCACGTGACCTGCGGGCTGATCGCCGCGACGTCGACGGTGACCTCGGTGTCGAACGTCGCGCCCTCGTCAGTGCGCAGCGTCTTCCAGTCCTCGATGCGCTCGGCCAGCGTGGAGGAGTCGAAGCCCGGGCGCTCGGTCTCGAACCACGCGAACGTCGTCTCGTCCGGCGCGATCATCCCCGCGCGGCCGCCGCCCTCGATGGTCATGTTGCAGATCGTCATGCGGCCCTCCATCGAGAGCCCCTCGATGACCGGCCCGGCGAACTCGACGACGTGGCCGGTGGCGCCCGCGACGGTGATCTGGCCGATCGTCGCGAGGATCAGATCCTTCGCCGTGACGCCGTAGCCCATCTCGCCGACGTAGTTGATGCGCATCGACTTCGGGCGCGGCTGCACCAGGCACTGTGTCGCCAGCACGTGCTCGACCTCGCTCGTGCCGATGCCGAACGCGAGCGCACCGAACGCGCCGTGCGTGGCGGTGTGGCTGTCGCCGCAGACGATCGTCATGCCCGGCTGGGTGACGCCCAGCTCCGGGCCGATGACGTGCACGATGCCCTGGCGGAAGTTGCCCAGGCTGTAGACCGGGATGCCGAACTCCTCGCAGTTGCGCTCGAGGGTCTGGACCTGGACGCGGCTGAGCTCGTCCTTGATCTTCGCGGCGATCGGCGTGCCGTCGGTCGGCGTGTTGTGGTCGGCCGTGGCGAGCGTGCGATCAGGACGGCGGACCTTGCGCCCGGCGAGGCGCAGCCCGTCGAACGCCTGCGGGCTCGTGACCTCGTGGACGAGGTGCAGGTCGATCCAGAGCAGGTTCTCGGCCACCTCGTGGCGGGCCCAGAGCTTGTCGAACAGCGTGGTTGGCGTCATCGGCGTTGGTCCTTCTCGGGGGCTAGCTTCGGCGCAGGCCCGCGGCGACGACGGCCAGCAGCGCGGCCTCCTCGTCGCCGGGGTTCTCGAAGTGGTGGGGCAGGTCGGCGTCGAACGTCACGCAGTCACCGGCGTGCAGCTCGTGCCGCTCGCCGTCGATCTCCAGGACGATCGTGCCACGTTCGACGAGCGCGATCTCGCGCGCGCCCGGCTCGTGGATGGGTGGGTCGTCGGCACCGCCGGTGGCGATGCCGGGGTCCAGCGTGTGGCGCGACAGCTCGGCGCGCTGGCCGGGCAGCGACGGGGTGAGGATCTCGAAGGCGTGGCCGTGGCGCGAGGCGCCGGGCTTGCGGTCGGCCGCGCGGATGATGCTGACGCTGCCGCCCTCGTCCAGGCGCAGCAGCTGGCTCAGGCGCAGGTCCAGGCCGCTCGCGATCCGGGAGGCGACCTGCAGCGTCGGGCTGGTCTCGCCACGTTCGACCTGGCTGAGCATGGGCGCGCTGACGCCGCTGCGCTCTGCCAGATCACGCAGGGACAGGTCCATGGCCTCGCGCAGTGCGCGGACGCGGGGTCCGATGCGGACGGCGGTCTCCTCCGTGGCAGCCACGACGCGTACGGTATCACAGACGTCTGTTATCTCAAACAGACTGCCGGTCCCCTCTGGTCGACGTGTACATTTCGCGCGCCGCCATGACGTCCCCACGCCCTGAGCCGATGCTGGTGGGCCGTGACGAGGAGCTCGCCCTCATCGACGGTCTGCTGGCCCGGGGCCGTGACCGCGGGGAGGCGCTGCTGCTGCACGGCGACGCCGGCATCGGAAAGAGCGCGATCGCCGGCGCGGCGATCCGCCGTGCCCGTGACGGCGGGGCCACCGTGCTGACCACGACCGGGGCCCCGTCCGAGGCCGACCTCCCCTACGCCTGCCTGCATCAGCTCATCGGACCGGTCCTCGACGACGCCGACGCCCTCCCCGACCCGCAGCGCGCCGCACTCGACGCCGCGCTCGACGGCGGAGCTGAACGTCGGGCGGATCCGTACCGCACGGGCCTGGCCGTCCTCGGCCTCCTCGGCGACGCGGCCGAGCGCGCGCCCGTGGTCGTCGTCGCGGAGGACGCGCATTGGGTCGACCCGCCGACGAGCGAGGTCCTCGCCTTTGTCGCGCGGCGCATCGAGGCGGACGCGATCACGATGCTGATCACGTCGCGCGACGGCATCCCCCGCAGCATCCGCGGCGCCGGCCTGCCGACGCGCCGGCTCGACCCCCTGAGCGCCGATGCGGCGGACGCACTCCTGCGGGCGCTCGACCCGCAGCTCTCGCCCACCGCGCGCAAGCGCGTGCTCGAGCAGGCCGAAGGCAACCCGCTCGGACTCGTCGAGCTGCTGACCGAGGCGATGCGCGTCGGGAGCGACCCGGCCCTGCCGGCGTGGCTCCCGTTGACCACCCGGCTCGAGCGGGCGTTCGCGGCGCGCGTCGGCGACCTGCCGGCGGAGACGAGGACGACGCTGCTCGTCGCCGCGCTGACGGACCGCGCCGACGTCACGGAGCTGCTGGAGGCCGCCGCGGCCCTCGTCGGCCACCCGCTCACCCTCGACGTCCTCACGCCCGCGGCAGCCGCGGGGCTGGTCGAGATCGACGAGGCCCGCGTGCGCTTCGCCCACCCGCTCATGCGCTCCGCCATCGACCAGGGAGCCTCCGACGGCGCGCGCCGGGCCGCGCACACCGCCCTCGCGCAGGTGCTCGCCGCAGATCCGGACCGTGCCGTCTGGCACCGGGTGGCCGCCGCGGCGGGAACCGACGACGCGCTCGCCGACGAGCTTGCCGCCGTCGCGCACCGCGCGGGCCGGCGCGGGTCGGCCGTGACGGCCGCCCGCACGCTGGGCCGGGCAGCGCAGCTCACCGGCGGCGACGAGGCGCGCGGGGCCCGGCTGCTCGATGCGGCAGAACTCGCGCTCGAGATCGGACGAGACGACCTGGTCGGCTCCCTTCTGGCCGACGTGACCGGACTGTCCCTCGCCGCGGACGATGTCCACCGCAGCGCCTGGCTCCACGAGACGGCGCGACGTGAGGCGCCGGACCCGGCTTGGTTCTCGGCGTACCTCGACCGTGTCGGCCAGCTCCTGGCGACGGGAGACGTCCCGCGCGCGTCGCAGGCGCTGCTGACCGTCGCGTTTCGCCGCTGGTGGGCGAGCGTGCCGCGTGAGGTCGACGACCGGATCATCGCCGCGGCCCACGCGCTGCCCGAGCCCGCGGACGTCGTACGGATCGTCGTCCTGTCCCTCGCGGCGCCGACGACACGCGGCCCGGAGGTCGCGCGGGCGATCGACCGGCTCGAGCCCGACGCGGTCCCCGCCGAGCTGCTGCGGCTGCTGGCGGTCAGCGGCGCGCTCGTCGGGTCGTTCGAGCGCGCGGTCGTCCTCGGCGACCGAGCGATCGAGCGGCTCCGCGCACGCGGGCGGTACGGCCTGCTCGCCCCCGCCCTCGTGGGCCGCGCGTGGGCGGGCGTGTTCGCGGGCAACTGGAGTGCTTCGCTCGCCGCGGCCGAGGACGCCGCGCGCGTCTCACGCGAAACCGATCAGGTCCTGTGGGCGGTCTCGGGCATCGCGGTCACCGGGGCCCTGACGGGCCTGCGTGGAGATCTCCCCAGCGCGCTCGCCCTGGCCGACGAGGCCGAGGCGACGCTGCCCGCCGGCGCCGCGGACGGCATGCGAGCGCTCATCGAACTGGCTCGCGGACTCGCGCAGCTCGCCGCAGGCGCCCCGCTGGCCGCGCAGGTGCACTTCGACCTGATCCTCGACGCCGACACGCCGTGGCACGCGGCGTTCATCGCCCGCTGGTGCGTCGCCGACGCCGCCGACGCCGCCGCGCTCGCCGGAGACGCGGCCGGCGTCGCGGCCGTCATCGCGCAGTTCGCCGACGCGGCGGGCCGCTCGGCGCACCTGGACGCCTCCCTCGCCTATGCGCGCGTGCTGGCGGCCGGCGACGACGACATCGACGTGCTCGCCGCCGACGCGCTGGCGGCCTGTGCCGGGCACCCCGTGCTCCGTGCGCGCGTCCAGCTGGCCCATGGGGCCGCGTTGCGCCGCCGTCGGCACGCGGCGTCCGCCCGTGGCGAGCTCCGCGCCGCCCGGGACGCCTTCGAGGCGCTCGGCATGGGACCCCTGGCGCAGCGCGCACGCGAGGAGCTGCGCGCCGCCGGCGAGGCATCGCGTGCACCCGTGGCCGACATCGCCGACGTCCTCTCCCCGCAGGAGCTGCAGATCGCGGAGATGGCGGCCGGCGGGATGAGCAACCGGGAGATCGGCAGCGCGCTGTACCTCTCCCACCGCACGATCGGCTCGCACCTCTACCGGATCTTCCCGAAGCTCGGCATCGCCTCGCGCGCCGAACTCCGGACGCTGCTGGCCCCCTGAGCGGCGCTACCCCAACCGCTCGAGCGCGCCGGCGACGCCCGCGCGCGACGTCACCCCGAGCTTGCGGAAGATCCGCGTCAGGTGATGACCCACGGTGCGGGGGGACAGCGCGAGGTCCGCTGCGATGTCGCGGTTGCTCCGTCCCCGCGCCACGAGGTGCGCGATCTGCAGCTCCTGCGGGGTGAGCTGGTCCTGCTCGTCCGCCGCGCGATGGCTCGTCTCGGCCGTGGCGGCGAGCTCGCGGCGGGCGCGCTCAGCCCACGGGGTCGCGCCGACGGTCGTGAACAGCGTCGCGGCGCGACGAAGTGGCGCCCGGGAATCCGCGACCCGGCGCTGGCGGCGCAGCCGCATGCCGTGGACGAGGAGCATCCGTCCCTCGTCGAACGCACTGCACCCGTCTGCGGCCGTGGCGGCCGCGGCGAACGCCGCGTCGGCACCGGTGTCCTCGGCCAGCACCAGCCGGGCGTGCGCGGCGGCGACCCGCAGCCGGGTGGCCTCTGCATCGGGCACGGCCGCGAGGATGCGGCCGGCGTCCGCGCGCTGGTCCGGTGTGGCGGCGGCCTCGGCGAGGTCGCCGACGAGCGCGGGGGCGGACACCCGGTCGTGCGCGGGGTCGGCCGGGTCGAACGCCCGGCGGAGGTGCTCGAAGGCCTCCCCGGGCCGTCCAGCCGAGAGCGCTGCGCGCCCGCGCGCCTGCTGCACGAGGACGAGGACGGCCGAGGCCCCGGCGGGGAGGGCGACCCGCTCAGCGGCACCCGCGTGGTCCTCGGCGGTGTCCCCGTCGCCCCGCAGCCCGGCGACCATCGCGAGCGCGGTCTGCGCGACGGCACCCCAGACCGGCAAGCCCGTCTCGACCGTCAAGCGCGCCGCCTCCGCACCGGCGGTCTCGGCGCGATCCCAGCGGTCGCACAGCGCGGCGGCCCACGCAGCGAGTGTGAGGGTCTGACCGAGCATCGTCAGGCGACCTTCGCCGCGCAAGCCGGCCTCCGACCGGGCCAGGACGTCGAGGGCCAGCGCGGGTTCGCCCGTGATGAGCGCCGCGTGTCCGAGCAGCGCCAGCTCCCCAGGCGCGGTGGTGTCAGCCGCGTGCGTCCGGACACCATCGAGGATGTCGTGCTCCCGCTCGCGGGTCGCGAGGGACGCCAACATCGACAGGACGACGGGCGCCCGCGGGTCACCTGCGATGTCCTCGGCGGCCCCGATGACCGCAGCCGCGCCCTCCGCTCGGCCGTCGAGCGCCAGCGGTTCAGCGGCCGCGCGCCAGAGCAGGCGCAGCGCCAGCGCCCGCTCTCCGTGCTCGGCGGTCGCCTGGGCCAGCGCCACCACCTCCGCGGTCCGGCGATCATCGGCATGCGGCGGTGTCGTGCGCTGGCGAACGGCGATCAGGTGCGCCTGTCCGACCGTGTCGAGCGTGGCGGAGTCAACGGCCTCCAGCAGGCGATCGCTGGTCGCCCGCGCCCCGACCTCGTACGCCAGGTCGGCGGCCTCCACGAGGCGGCGACTGCGCTGCGGGTCGTCCGGGGTCAGGCGCGCGGCACGACGCATCCCGAAGGCTGCGAGCTCGTACGAGCCCGCCGCCGCGGCGTCGCGCGCGGCGGCCGCAAGGTCCGCGGCGACCGCCTCGTGAGAACCCGCCGCCGCGGCCGCACGGTGCCACGCCGCGCGCGCCGGCTCGGTGGCCGCATCCGCGAGCGCGGTCTGGGCCGCCTGGCGGTCAGCCGGGCTCGCCAGCCAGATGACCGCCGCCCGCCCGAGCGGATGGGTGAACTCCGCCGGCATCTCGCCGTCCCCGAGCGCGGCGTGGAGCAGCGCGTTCCGGGTGGCCGGCGGCAGCGCCTCGAGGGGCGCGCCGAACGCCTCCTCCAGCCGGGGTGTCAACGGTGGCGACGGCGACAGCAGCACACCGTCGCCGGCGCCGCGATAGGCCGACGGCAGCTCGGTCAGCGCCAGCGGGTTTCCGGCCGCGTGGCGCACCACCCGTGCGCGGACGAACCGCTCGAGATCCGGCTCGAGCGCGTCGAGCAGCGCTGCGGCATGCTCCTCGGTGAGCGGGTCGACCGACAGCTCCGCGCAGCCGGTCTCCTCGAGCGCGTGCCGGTCATGCGTTCCGATGACGACGGCGGCCGGCTCGTGGACCATCCGTCGGGCAAGCGCGGTGAGCACCGCGCGCGTCTCACCGTCGAGCCACTGCGCCTCATCGACACAGACCAGCACCGGCGCGGTGCGGTGCGCGATCGCGAGCACGCCGACCGTCGCCAGGGTGACCCGTCCGCGGTCGGCCGCACCCGCGTCGAGCGCGCCGCGCACTGCGTCACGCTGCGGCGTCGCGAGCGTCTCGATCTCGGCGCGCAGCGGACGGAGGAGCTGATGCAGGCCGGCGTACGGGAAGCCCGCCTCGGCCTCGACGCCGACGGTCCGCAGCACCCGCATCCCACGCGCCTCCGCGCCTGCGGCCGACGCGGCGACCAGGGCGGTGACGCCGCTGCCCCGCGGGCCGCAGATCACGAGACCGGGACCGGACTCGGGCGCGGCGAGCACGGCGTCGATGCGGGCGAGCTCGGCGTCGCGGCCGACCAGCACCGGACCAGCGGAATCGGACAAGGCGTCCATGTCGGACGCAATGCTGGCCGATCAGGCGGCGGCGCGCGCTGCGGTCGCGATGACCTCCGCAACCTCGGCGGGGCGGCTGCGGCAGACCGCGTGCGACGCGTCGATCTCGACCGTCTCCGCGCCGGCCCGGAGCGCCATGCTCCGCTGAGCAGCCGGGCTGATGAGCCGGTCGCGTGTCGCGATCACGAACCAGCTCGGCAGCGCGTGCCAGCCCACCGCGGGCGACGGCTCGTCCAGCGCCCCGGCGATGACGGTCCGCTGCGTCGCCGCCGCGGTCAGCGCGTCCTCGGCCGACAGGTCGCCCGCCACGACGTCGCGGTAGGCGTCACGGCGGATCGACGTCTCGACGGCGGTCGTGCCGTCAGCGCCGTGCACCACGGCGGGGAGCAGGGCCTCGATGCCCCGGGTGTCCCCCCACCGCGCGGGCGAGTTCCACACAGCTCTCGCCCTCGTCGGGCACGAACGCCGCGACGAACACGAGCCCCACGACGTTCGGCGCGGCCAGCGCGGCGGCGGAGATCACCGCACCGCCGTACCCCTCCCCCGCCAGCAGCACGGGCCCATCGACGCCGGATGCGCGGGACGCCACGTAGGCGGCGTCCGCGCGCAGGCCGGTCAGGGGCGTCGGGACCGCGACCGCGTCGATGCCGCGCGGGCGCAGGTCACCGACGACGCCCGACCACGTCGTGGTCTCGGTGAACGCCCCGTGGACGAGCAGCACCGAGGGAGTGACCGTGATCAGGCCGTCACCGCCCCGGCCGGCGCCTTGGCGTTCGCCAGCGCCCATTCGAGCGCCTTGTCCGCGATCTGCTCCCACCCGTCGAGGCCGACCATGAAGTGCGGACCCTCGAACTCCGTGATCTCGGTGACGGTCTCCTTGGACTTGTAGTGCTTGAGGTTCGACTGCTGGACCGACGGCGGCATGATGTGGTCGTCGCTGCCGGAGATGAACAGCAGCGGCGCGCGGTCGTCGTTGTGGTAGTCGACCCAGGTGTCCTGGTGCCCCGGCTTGAGGTTCGCCGTGACGCTGCCGAACAGGATCCCGCCGTTCGCTGCGATGGCGTAGCGCTCGTACGCCTTGCGCGAGATCTCCTCGTCGACGCCGTTCGTGAACGAGTACTGGAACTGCTCGTGGGTGAAGCCGACGGCGCGGTGCGCGTTCAGCGGGTTCTTCAGCACCGGGAAGGTCGACCGCAGCTGCGAGAACGGGGCCTTCAGCACCCCTTCGGTGGGCGCGGAGTTGATGGCGACGCCGGCGGCGCCGTAGCCGTGGTCGAGCAGGATCTGGGTGAACGCGCCGCCGGGCGGAGTGGCCGATGATGATCGGCGGCGTGTCGAGCTCATCGAGGACGCTCTCGAGGTGGGCGATGATCTTCGGGACCGTGAGCTGGACGATCGGGGTCGGGTCCTCGTTCAGCGCCTCGACCTCGACCTCCAGGCCCGGATACGCGGGGGCGACGACCTTGTAGCCGGCGGCCTCGTAGCGGCTGACCCAGTGCTCCCAGCTGCGCGGGGTCATCCAGAAGCCGTGCACCAGGACGATGGTGTCGGGGGTGGTCTGCGAGGGCATGGCGGGGTCCTTTCGGGGGTGAGCTGAGTGGACGACTGCGAACCTACGCCCGCCCCGAACCCGTGGCATCGGCGAGATGACTGCATCGCGCGGCGCGTGCCCCGGTCGGGTGACGCAACACCCGCTAGATTCGCGACGGCATGTCCCAGACTCCCGCCTTTGACCCACCGGACGTTCTCGTGCTCGGCGCCGGCGGGACGCTCGGCATCGCCTGGACTCAGGGGCTCCTCGCTGGGCTCGAGGACGCCACGGGCATCGACTTCCGCCGGACCGAATCGTTCATCGGCACGTCGGCCGGCGCCTTCGTCGCCGCTTCGCTCGTGGGCGGCCGTCGGCCCACACGGCCCGGCGACCGCGAGAAGGCCGCGCCGCTGCCCGTCCCCCGTCGGTCGGCGCCGTGGCGACTGCTCAGCGGTCCCGCGCGCTACGCGGCCGCCCTCGCCGCGCCGTGGGCGACCCCGGCGCTCGGCGTGACCCGGCCCGGCGGCACGATCCTGCGCGCCGCCGCGCTGCGCGCACTCCCGGCGGGCCACGGCGACCACGCCGACCTCCAGGAACTCGTGCGCCGTCGCGGTGCTCGGTGGGACGGCCGCCTGCGCGTCTGCGCGGTCGACCGGCGCACAGGCCGGCGCGTGGTCTTCGGCTCCCCCGGTGCCCCGAAGGCCACGGTCGACGAGGCCGTTGCGGCGTCGTGCACCGTGCCGTGGATCCACCAGCCCGTCCGCATCGGCGACCGCGAGTACGTCGACGGCGGCGTCTGGAGCGTGACGAACCTCGACATCGCGCCCGCCGGGGAGGGCACGCGTGTCCTCTGCCTGAACCCGACCGCGAGCCTGCAGATCGCCCGCACCAACCCGTACGCCGCCCTGCGCGCCGCCGCCACCGCGATGACAGGCCTCGAGGCCCTGCGCCTGCGCGCCCGCGGCGCACAGGTCCACGTGATCGGCCCGGCGCCCGACGTCGCCCGCGTGATGGGCGGTGACCTCATGGACGAGCGCAGGCGCCCCGCGGTGCTGGCGGGGGCCTACGAGCAGGGTCTGGGGATCGCCGGAAGCTAGGGCGCGGCGACGGACGCCGTGGCGTCGCTGCCGAGCTTCGCCTTGCGCTGGGCCATCGAGATCGCGCGTAGGAACGCAATGCCCGACGCCTCGATGATGTCCGTCGCGAGCGCCTGTCCCGCGCCGGTCACCCGCTCGCCGGTGGCGACACCGGGCAGGTTGGAGCTGACCGCGCTGTCGGCCGCACCGAGTTCGACGACGACGCTGACCTCGCCGAGCGCGTCCTGGCCGCCGGTCACCGCGTCGACGCGGAACTCCCGCAGCCGGGCGTCGACGGCGATCGCCGCGCCGACCGCGTGGAACATCGCGTCGACCGGGCCGTCGCCGGTGAACGAGCCGGTCGCCAGATCGCCATCGGGCAGGCGGACCTCGACGCGCGCGTGCGGCGGCCGGCCCGACGAATCCTCGATCTGGAAGCTGACCAGCTCGTAGTCGGTGAGCTCCTCGCGCAGCTCGTCGGTGACGAGCGCCTCCAGGTCCATCGCGGTGACCTGCTTCTTCTTGTCGGCGATGTCCTTGAACCGCTCGAAGGCCGTCTTCAGCGCCTGCCCGTCGATGCTGTAGCCGAGCTCCTCCAGCGCCTGCTTGAGCGCATGGCGGCCGGAGTGCTTGCCGAGCACCAGCTGATTGGTCGCCAGACCCACGGTCCGGGCGTCCATGATCTCGTAGGTCGTGCGCTCCTTCAGGACGCCGTCCTGGTGGATGCCCGACTCGTGCGCGAACGCGTTGCGCCCGATGATGGCCTTGTTCGGCTGGACCGGGTAGCCGGTCAGCCGCGACACGAGGCGCGACGTCCGCGCGATCTCCGTCGTGACCGCGTTGGTGTGCAGGCCGATCGCCTCGCCGCGGACCTGCAGCAGCATCACGATCTCCTCGAGCGCCGCGTTGCCCGCGCGCTCGCCGATGCCGTTGATCGCGCACTCGACCTGCCGCGCGCCCGCCTGCACGCCCGCGAACGAGTTCGCGACGGCGAGACCGAGGTCGTCATGGCAGTGGACGGACAGCGTGACGTCACGCAGCCCCGGGGTCAGCTCGTACAGGCGCGTCAGGAACGCCGCGTACTCCGTCGGCATCGTGTAGCCCACGGTGTCCGGGATGTTGATGGTCGTGGCGCCCTCGTCGAGCGCGATCTGCAGCACCTCGGCCGTGTACTCGACGTCCGCGCGGGTGGCGTCCATCGGGGAGAACTCGACGTCCTCGCAGAGCGACCTGGCGTGCGCGACGGCCGCGCGGGCCTGGCCCTTGACGTCCTCGCGCGTGGACTGCAGCTGATGCTTGATGTGGATGTCCGACGTCGAGATGAAGGTGTGGATCCGCGGGCGCTCAGAGTCGCGGATCGCTTCCCACGCGCGTTCGATGTCGGGCGCCTGCGCACGAGCGAGCGCGCAGATGACCGGGCCGTGGACCTCGCGGGCGATCCCCCGGACGGCCTCGAAGTCGCCGGGCGAGGAGATCGGGAAGCCGGCCTCGATGATGTCCACCCCGAGTCGCGCGAGCTGCTGGGCGATCTCGAGCTTCTCCGCCGCGTTCAGCGAGATGCCGGGCGACTGCTCGCCGTCGCGCAGCGTGGTGTCGAAGATGCGTACTCGGTCGGGCTCAGTGGTCGGCATGGGTTCTCCTGAAGGTGGTGCGGAACTCGGTCTCCTGGGTGATGGTTTGCGGCATAGGCGGCCGCCACGCAGTATCTCCCCCTAGCGGGGGAGGAGCAGGAGAAGTCGGAGTTCGGCAGAGAACGACATGCGCTGACGGAGCGTAGCACCGCACCGGGGCGGCTACGAGGCTCCGATGTCCGACGGGAGCACGGGTTTCGGCGACTCGGCCGGCGCCACCTGGCGCGGCTCGGAGAAGTACCGCTGCGGGGTGCCGTCCGCCCCGCGACCGCCGTCCGCGAAGAAGTACCAGAACACCGAGAGGACGAACCCGAGGATGAGGAACCCGCCGCCGATCACGAGCGGGACGCCGAGGCCGAACAGTGAGCCCGAGTAGGCCTCGTCCGGGTTCGCGTACGTGATGACGGCCTTCACGAACACGAACGTGAGGATCACCGAGCCGGTGACCGGCAGGATCGCCATCTTGAAGAGATTGCCGATCGAGTCGGTGAGCTGCTCGCGATAGAAGACCGCGGACGCGATGCCGGTGATCGCGTAGTAGAAGGCGATCATCAGGCCCAGCGCGGTGATCGAGTCGAACAGGAAGTTCTCACTCGACGCCTTCAGCGGGACGTACCACAGGATCGCGAGGATCGCGATGAGCGCCGTGCCGATCCAGGGGGTGTGAAAGCGCGGGTGCACCGTGGCGAAGAACTGCGGGAACGCGCGCCGCGCCGCCATCGACAGCGACGTCCGCGAGGCCGGCAGGATCGTGGTCTGCGTGGAGGCCAGCGCCGAGATCAGGACGGCGAGCACGACGAGCTTGTCCAGCGGCTGGCCGAGCGAGGCGCCCGCGATGTCCGCGAGGACGCCGTCGTCGTCGTTGTACGTCTCCCCCCACCGACGTGCCCAGCCACGCCAGGACGGCGAAGGCCACGAGGAGGTAGGTGCCGAGGAGGATCGCCGTCGACACGACCGCCGCGCGGCCCGGCGTCGTGGCCGAGTCCGTGGTCTCCTCGTTGAGGTTGACGGCGCTCTCCCAGCCCCAGTAGATGAAGACCGCGGTGAGCATGCCGGTGGCCAGGGCGCCGGTCGACTCGATCTGGAACGGGTTGATCCAGGAGAGCGACGGATCGATCGACGTCTCCACGCCGTCGCCGCCAAGGACCTTCACGAGCGTGACGACGGCGAAGATCAGGAGGCCGCCGATCTGCAGCACGACCATGCCGTTCTGGACGTGCCCGCTCGCCTCGGTGCCGTAGATCGTCAAGCCGGTCATCGCGACGATGTACGCCACCGCGAGCACGGTGATGGCCGTGGCGCTGGCCTCGATCTCGAACAGCCGGAACGTGTAGGAGGCCGCGACGTCGGCGAGGGAGCCGATGACGAGGATGCCTGTCACCGTGATCGCCCACCCGGTGATCCACCCGACCCAGGGCCCCAGCGCGCGGGTGCTCCACGAGAAGCAGGTGCCGCAGTCCGGGTCTGACCGGTTGAGCACGGCGAACGCCAGGGCGGTGAGGAACATCGGGATGAACGCGACGAGCAGCACCGCCGGCGCCTGCAGCCCGACCGTGGCGACGATGATGCCGATCACGGCGGCGAGCGAGTAGGCGGGCGCGGTGGAGTCGAGGCCGATCGCGAGCGCGGAACCGAACCCGATCGCGTCGGCCTCGAGTCCCTTGCCCGACACCTTGATCTCGTCCGTCACGGGGGCGGGAGCGACCGGCTGCGAGGCGTCCATGCCCGGACAGTACTTCCCGCGCAGGCGGTTGCTCCCCGATTGGACCGCATGGACAGGACCCGTCGCCCAGCTTGCGCCGCAGGGCGATATCGACGGCCGGCCGAGGACGCGAGGCTTCACCGAATGCCGGTCCGGTCGATTAACCAGGTACCCCTCCGAGTCCCCGAGTACGGTCCCATCCGCATGCAGAGCCACGGCCAGGCCCCCCGGCCGCTCATCGGCCTCACCACCTCAGAACTCCGCCGCCCCGAACGCGTCAAGCACCTCGCGCAGAGCGAGCCGGCCGAGGTCGAGCTGGCCCTGAACCTCACGTACCCGGCCGCGATCGAGCGGGCGGGCGGGGTCCCGGTCATCGTGCCGCCGCTGCAGCCCGGGGCGATCCGCTCACTCCTGTCCGGGCTCGACGGGCTCGTCCTGACCGGCGGCCCCGACCTGCACCCGTCCGTCTACGGCGCCGAGCCGCACGAGAAGCTCGGGCCGACCGAGCAGGAGATCGACGTCTTCGAGCTGGCGCTCATCGAGGCGGCCCAGAACGAAGGGCTGCCCGTCCTGTGCATCTGCCGTGGCATGCAGGCGCTGAACGTCGCGCGCGGTGGCACGCTCGTGCAGGACCTCCCCCACGGACCGGCCGAGCGACATCGAGCATCGCCAGACCGTCCCGGGCCGGGTCCCGACGCACCATGTCTCCCTACGCCGCGACAGCGCCGTCGCGGAGCTCCTCGGCCGCGACGAGCTCGAGGTCAACAGCTTCCATCACCAGGCCGTCGCCGCGCTCGGGCGTGACCTGCGGGTCGTCGGGGAGGCGCCGGACGGCGTCATCGAAGCGATCGAGGCCACCGACGGCCAGTTCATCGTCGGGGTGCAGTGGCACGCCGAGAGCCTCGTGGAGAGCGTCGAGCAGCGGACGCTCGTGTCCGCGTTCATCGACGCTGCCGCCGAGGGGCGCGGCCGCCGGGCCGTCGCCGCGTGAATCCGCCGGTTTCCGGTCGGGACGCCGCGGCTCGACGAGTAGATTCCTCGTCATGACCGAATGGGCCGAGTGGCGCAGTGATCCCGCGAATCCGGCCTACACCCTCGGCGTCGAAGAGGAGGTCATGCTCGTCGATCCCAACGGGTGGTCGCTCGCGCAGGCCATCGCCGACGTGCTGCGTGCCCTGCCGCCCGAACTCGCCGAGCACGTGTCGTCCGAGACGCATTCGGCCGCCGTCGAACTCGGCACCGGGGTGCACGCGTCCGTGTCCGGCGCGCTCAATGAGCTCGTCGGCCTGCGGCGCGGCATGGCGGATGTCCTGAGCGACATCGGCATCGCAGCAGCCGTCGCCGGCACCCATCCGTTCGCGGTCTGGCAGGAGATGGTCGTCACCGACCGCGCCCGCCATCAGCTCGTGTTCGGCTCGATGCGCGAACTCGCGCGCCGTGAGCCGACGTTCGCCCTCCACGTCCACGTCGGCATCCACGATCCGGACCGCGCGATCCGGGCGTTCAACAACATGCGCGCGCACCTCCCGGTGCTGCTGGCGCTGTCGGCGAACTCCCCGTTCTGGCAGGGCCGCGACACCGGTCTGGCGTCCGCGCGCACGCCGCTCTTCCAGGCCTTCCCGCGCGTCGGCATCCCGCGCCCGTTCCATCACTACGACGAGTACGTCGGAGCGATCGACCAGCTCATCCGGTGCGAGGCGTTCCCCGATCCGACGTTCCTGTGGTGGGACGTCCGCCTGCAGCCGCGGATCGGCACGGTGGAGATCCGGATCATGGACGCGCAGTCCACGACGACGGCCACCCGGGCGCTGGTCGCGTTCGTCCAGGCGCTCACGCGGCTCGAGGCCGAGGAGGGCTGGGCCGACCAGCGCCTCGTCCACGCGCCCGAGGCGCTGGACGAGAACCGCTTTCTCGCCGCGCGCGACGGCACCGGAGTCGCGCTGCTCGACCTGTCGGTCGGCGGGCGGGTGAGCCTGCGCGAACGGGTCGACAAGATGATGCAGGCGTGCCGCCCGCACGCCCAGGACCTCGGGTGCGAGGACGACCTCGACCTCGTCCCGATCCTGCTGAGCGACGCGAGCGCGCCGCGTCAGCGCCGGCTGGCCGCCGAGGCCGGCGGGCTCCCCGGGCTGGTCGAGAAGCTCGCCGCGGACTTCACCCGTGTGAAGTCCGCCGAGCCGGCCTAGGCGCGTCGGCGCCTCAGTCCAGCGCCACGCTGCGCCCGGCCACGAACCCTTCGGAGGCGAGAATGCCCGCGAGCACGTCGTCGGGCACCGGCACGTCGGTCGTGACGATCATGACCGCGTGCTCGTCGTCGGGCTTCTCGTCGCGCTGGTGGCCGACGGCCGCGCTGATGACGTTGATCCCGGCCTCGCCGAGCGCCGTGCCGACCTTGCCGATCATGCCCGGCAGATCGCGGTAGTACAGCAGCGTGATGTGCCCCTCGAGCTGCAGGTTGAACCGCTGGTCCCACGCCTCGAGGAGGTGCGGGCGGTTCTGGTGTCCGAGCGTCGTGCCGACGACCCGGGCGCGCTTGTCGCCCGCCACGGCGGTCACCCGCACGAGGTCGGTGAAGTCACGGGCGTGCGGGTTCGTCGTCTCGACGACCTCGATGCCGCGCTCCTTGGCGATCCCCGGGACGTTGACCGCGTTGAGGTCCTCCTCGGTGCGGCCGCTCAGGGCGCCGAGCAGGACGTTGATGCCCAGCGGGCGGACGTCACGCTCGGCGATGCGGCCGAGGAACTCGACCTCGAAGCGGTCGACCGACGACCCCTCGACGAGCCCCATCGCCAGCTTGCCAAGCGACTGGCAGAGCGGCAGGAACGGGCCGAGGACCGCCATGTCCTCGCTGGGGATCGACGGGATGTTCACCGCGGTGCTGACGCTCTCGCCCTTCAGCGCGGCGATGACCTGCTCGGCGGCCTGGTAGCCCGCGCGGTCGGTCGCCTCCGCCGTCGACGCGCCGAGGTGCGGCGTGACCACGACGTTGGAATAGCCGAAGAGCGGGTAGTCGGTGATCGGCTCGCTCGGGAACACGTCGAGCGCCGCGCCGGCGACCTTGCCGCTGTCCAGTGCCGCCTTCAGATCGTCGTCGTTGATGAGCGGGCCGCGCGCGACGTTGAGGATCCGCACGCCGTCCTTCATCTTGCTGAACGCCTCGGCGTCGAGCCAGCCCGCGGTTTCCGGCGTCTTCGGAAGGTGGACGGTGATGAAGTCCGCGACGGCGTAGACGTCGTCGCTGCTCTCCGCCTTCTCCACACCCAAGTCGCGGTAGCGCTCGGCCCCCCACGTACGGGTCGTACGCGATGACCTTCATGTCGAAGCCCTTCGCGCGCTGGGCGACCAGCTGGCCGATGCGGCCGAAGCCCAGGATGCCCAGCGTCTTGTCCATGAGCTCGACGCCCGAGTACTTGCTGCGATCCCAGCGGCCCTCGAGGAGCGAGGCGTGCGCCTGCGGGATGTTGCGCGCCATCGCCAGCAGCAGCGCCATCGTGTGCTCGGCGGCGGTGACGACGTTGGACTGCGGGGCGTTGGCGACCACGATGCCGCGCTTCGTCGCCGCGGGCACGTCGACGTTGTCGACACCCACGCCCGCCCGGCCGATCGCCTTGAGCTTCGTGGCCTTCTCCATGAGCTCGGGCGTGACCTTGGTCGCCGAGCGAATGAGGAGGCCCTCGTAGTCGCCGATGCGCTGCTCGAGCTCGGCCTGATCCCAGTCCACGCCGAGATCCACCTCGAACCCGGCGTCGCGCAGGAGCTGCACGCCCGAGTCGCCGATCTTCTCCTTGACGAGGACCTTCATCAGTTCGTGCCTCCGAGGCGCTCGACGACGAAATCGATGCAGGCGGTCAGCGCCTGCACGTCGGCCGGCTCGATGGCCGGGAACATCGCGACCCGCAGCTGGTTGCGGCCCAGCTTGCGGTACGGCTCGACGTCCACGACGCCGTTGCCCCGCAGGACCTTCGCGACCGCAGCGGCGTCGACGTCTTCACTGAAGTCGATCGTGCCGACGACGAGCGAACGCTTCGCCGGGTCGGTGACGAACGGCGTGGCGAACGACGAGGCCTCGGCCCAGCCGTAGAGCGCGCCCGACGACGCGGTCGTCCGCGACACGCACCAGTCCAGTCCGCCGCTGTCGAGCATCCACTCGATCTGGTCGGCGAGCAGGAACAGCGACGCGACGGCCGGCGTGTTGTACGTCTGGTTCTTGCGGGAGTTCTCCACGACCGTGGTCAGCGCGAGGAACTCGGGGATCCAGCGGTCGGTCGACGCGCCCAGCTCCTCGATGCGGGCCAGCGCCGCCGGACTGACCGCCGCGAGCCAGATGCCGCCGTCCGCGGCGAAGCACTTCTGCGGGGCGAAGTAGTAGACGTCGGTGTCGGCGATGTCGACGGGCAGACCGCCGGCGCCCGAGGTGGCGTCGACGAGCACGAGCGCGTCGCCGGCATCGGCCGGGCGGGACACGGGGACCATCACCCCGGTCGAGGTCTCGTTGTGCGCCCAGGTGATGACGTCCGCCGACGGGTCGGCGACGAGCGCCGGGGCGTCGCCCGGGTCCGCCGAGACGACGACCGGGTCGGCGAGGAACGGCGCGCGCTGCGTGGCCTTCGCGAACTTCGAGCTGAACTCGCCGTAGGTGTGGTGCAGGGCGCGCTCGCGGACGAGCCCCGCCGTGGCGGCGTCCCAGAAGGCGGTGGTGCCGCCGTTCGACAGCAGGATCTCGTAGCCGTCGGGCAGGTTGAAGAGCTGCGACAGCCCGTCGCGCACCCGGCCGACGAGGTCCTTCACCGGCTTCTGGCGATGCGACGTGCCCATGAGGGCCGCGCCGTCGGACAGGAGGTGCTGGAGCTGCTCGGGGCGCACCTTCGACGGGCCGCAGCCGAAGCGACCGTCACCGGGCTTGAGGTCATCGGGGAGCACGATCGTGCTCAGGTCTGTGGGGGCGTTGGTCATCGCGTTCCTCCGCGGAATCGGAGTCTCGAAGTGGACGACGGCATGCCCAGGCGCGCGGCGGGAAACGACACTGCGCCGTCGCTCCCCGGTGGTCGGTTCCACCCTCAGAAGGCGCCAGTTGCGACGGCGCGGCGGAGCATAGCGAGGTTGCCCCGCCGGGTGCGGTTCAGCCCAAGCCGGCGAGCAGGCGGACCGCCGTGCTCGCGATGCGGGCGACGGCCAGGCTCGACTGGAAGAGCTCGTCGTTGGGCTCGGTCTCGAACTCCTCGAAGTTCCAGTCCGCGGCCGAGAAGACGATCACCCAGAAGATGACGGCCAGGACGGCGAGGACCAGGCCAACGATGCCGCAGATGAGTCCCGCCTGGGCCATCCCCCCGCCCCCCGGGCCGATGCGGCTCGGCCATGGGGTCCGGCGCGGCCACCTTCTTGCCCTTCACGCCGAAGATCCACGCGGCGATCGAGCACGGGATGCTCACGATGAAGAGGAAGCCAGCGAAGAAGAGCGTGACGACGATGCCCGCGATGCCGAGCGCCAGGGCGGCGACCGCGGCGCCGTTCGTCGGCCGCGACGGCGGCGGCTGATACCAGCCGGGCTGTTGCTGCGGGTAGCCGTAGCCACCACCCGGCGGCGCAGGCGGGGGCGCGTACTGGCCGGGCGGCGCATACGGCGGCGGCGCCTGTGGGTACGGCTGGGGCGCCTGCGGGTACGCGGGCGGCGGAGGAGGGCCGGTCGGGACGCCTGCCAGCGGGGAATCGCTGGCCGGCAGGCCCTCGACCTCGGGGCGGGCCGGCGGCGCGGGCTCCCAACTCGGCGCGTCGCCGCCGCCCGGCGCCGATGGAGGCAGCCAACCGCTCGGCTTGTCCTGCGAGCTGTCGTCTCCGTCGGCCATGTCGGGTCCGGTCTAGTCCTCGAAGTCCGTCTTGATCCAGTCCATCTGGGCGCGGAGTTCCTTGCCCACCGTCTCGACCTGAGTCTTCGACTGCTCGTCGCGCATCCTGAGGAAGTTCTCCTGGCCGGCACGGTTCTCGGCGATCCACTCGCGGGCGAAGTCCCCGTCCTGGATCTCCTTGAGGATCTGTCGCATGTTCTCACGGGTCTCGTCGGTGATGACCCGCTTGCCGCGCGTGTAGTCGCCGTACTCGGCCGTGTTGGAGATCGAGTACCGCATGCCCGCCAGGCCCTTCTCGTACATCAGGTCGACGATGAGCTTGAGCTCGTGCAGGCACTCGAAGTACGCCATGCGGGGGTCGTAGCCGGCCTCGACCAGGGTGTCGAACCCGGCCTGGACCAGCTCGGACGCGCCGCCGCAGAGCACGGCCTGCTCGCCGAACAGGTCGGTCTCGGTCTCGTCCTTGAACGTCGTCTCGATGACGCCACCGCGGGTGCAGCCGATGCCCTTGGCGTAGGCCAGCGCGAGGTCGCGCGCCTTGCCGGTCTCGTTCTTGTGGATCGCGACGAGGCCGGGGACGCCCGAGCCCTCGGTGTACTGGCGGCGCACGAGGTGGCCCGGGCCCTTGGGCGCGGCCAGCGCGACATCGACGCCCGCCGGGGGCTCGATCTCGCCGTAGTGGACCGAGAAGCCGTGGCCGAACAGCAGGAGGTTGCCCTCGGCGATGCCGTCCTTGATCTCGGCGTTCCACACCTCGCCGTGCTTCTCGTCGGGCAGCAGGATCATCACGATGTCGCCCTGGCTGGCGGCGTCGGCGATCGACAGCACCTCGAAGCCATGACCCTGCGCCTGGGCGACGGACGACGAGTCGGAGCGGAGGCCTACGACGACGTTCACCCCGGAGTCCTTCAGGTTCTGCGCGTGGGCGTGGCCCTGCGAGCCGTAGCCGAGGATCGCCACGGTCTTGCCGTCGAGGAGGGTGAGGTCTGCGTCGTCGTCGTAGATCATGAGGCGGTTGAGTCTATGAGCCCGCAGGTTCAGGCGTCGGCGAGTGCGACGTGCGTTCGCGCCGCCAGCTCGATCCGGTCCGCGCCGGTGGACGTCGCGCCGGCCCGTTCGTCGACCGCGTCGCGCAGCTCGTCGCGCTGGGCCGGGTCGAGCTTCGCGACGGCGTCGTAGAGGGACGGGGACATGTCCAGCATCGTGTCCCACCAGTCGTCGAGGTCGTCGAAGCGCAGCGTCATGTCGACCTGCTCGACGTGCGGGTCGACGAACCCGCCGTCCTGCAGGGCCTCGACGATCGTGGCCGGGTCACGCCACGCGAACATGCCGGGCTCCCCCCTCCTTCGACGTCGCGGGTGTCGCCAGCCCGAGCATCCGCGAGGCTTCCTCCTGGGCGATGGCCGTCCATGGGTTCTCGGTCTCCGGCGCCCACGCGGAGAGCACGAGCCGCCCGCCGGGGCGCAGCACCCTGCGACATTCGCGCAGCGACGCCGAAGGGTCTGCGAGCAGCATGAGCCCCCACCGGCACAGGATGGTGTCGACGCTCGCGGTGGGCAGGTCGATCCACTCGGCGTCCATCGCCTTGATCTCGACCCCGGGCAGGTCGAGCTCCTCGGCGCGTGAGCGGGCGATGTCGAGCATCGGCTCCGCGGCGTCGGTGAGGATCGCCTTGCCGCCCGGGCGCACCAGCTCGGCGGCGAGCAGGCCGGTGTCGCCCGCGCCGCACGCGAGCTCGAGCACCGTCTGGCCCGGCTGGGGGTCGGCGAGCTCGACCATCCGGAAGCTCACCGGCGCGGTGTCGCGCTGCCAGCGCGCGCGCTGCGACGCCCATCCGGGAGCGGCGCGTTCCCAGCGCTCGATGCTCTGCTTGCGATAGGCGTCGTGGTCCATCAGAGGTCCCGGCGCAGCAGCTTGCCAGACGGGGTCCGTGGCAGCGCGGCCGCGAACGTGATCGCCTTCGGCACCTTGAACGGCGCGAGCCGCGCACGGACGTGGGCGCGCAGCTCGTCGGGGTCGACCCGCATGCCGTCCCGGAGCACGACGGTCGCGATGACCGCCTCGCCCCACTCGTCGTCGGGTCGTGCGTGGACGGCCGCCTCCGCCACGGCGGGGTGCGTCTCGAGCGCCGCCTCCACCTCGGCGGGCGCGACGTTCTCGCCGCCCGTGATGATCGTGTCGGCCGCCCGGCCGGTCACGTGTAGCGTGCCCTCCTCGTCGAGGTGCCCGAGGTCCCCGGTGTGCAGCCAGCCGTCCTCGGCGACGGCGCCGGGGGCGACGGTCGGGCTGCGCACGAGGATCTCGCCGTCGGGCGCGATCCGCACGCGCGTGCAGAACAGCGGCGGGCCGCCGGTCGTGATCTGCGAGCACGCCTCGGTCATGCCGTAGGTCGTCACGCAGCGCACGCCTGCTGCGGCCGCGCGTTCGAGCAGCGCCGGCGGGATCGGCCCGCCGCCGACGACCGCGGCCCGCAGTGACGGCGGACGTTGCAACCCGGCGTCGAGGAGACGCGCCAGCATCGTGGGGACGACCGAGATGAGCGTCGGGCCGTCCGGCGACGCGAGGTCGCGCGCGATCCGCTCGGCGTCGAACTGCGGGTGCAGGATCGCGGTGGTCCCGCCGATCATCGCCCGGATCAGGATCGACAGGCCGCCGACGTGGGAGAGCGGCATCGCGCAGAGCCAGCGCTCGCGGGGGTCGTGACCGAGGGCCACCGCCGAGCCGGCCGCGCTCCACCACCAGTTCGCGTGGGTGAGCTCGACGGGCGTCGGTGTGGAGGTCGTGCCCGAGGTGTGGACGACGATGGCCGTCGTGGGTTCCTCGTCGGCCAGCCGGACGGCGGCGCCAGGATGGGCCATCGACGCCCTCTCCTCCAGGACGGTGTGACAACCGGCCAACCGCACGGCACGATCGTCCGGCCCCAGCCGCGGGTCGACGGGCACCGCAATGCTCCCGGCGCGCAGAACCCCGAACAGCGCGCAGGCAAACTCAAGGCCGGGCGGCATCACGATGCCGATCCGGCTCCCCGGGAGAAGCTCGTCAGCCACGAGACGCCGGGCCACGCGGTCGGCGTCCTGGTCGAGCATCCCCCACGTCAGGGTCCCCCGATCCGTCACCACGCCGGGAACAGAGCGATGCTCGGCGCCCGCGCGCTTCAGCCAGGCATCGAGAAGCACACCGCTCAAGTTAGTGTCCCGCGCATGTCAGCAGTCACGTGGACCCCCGCCGGCGACGGCGACTACCAGGACATCCGCTACGAGACGTCCGGCGAGCCGCACGCGGGGATCGCGAAGATCACGATCAACCGGCCCGAGGTGCGCAACGCGTTCCGGCCCCAGACACTCATGGAGATCTCGAACGCGCTCGAGCACGCGCGGGAGGACACGAGCGTCGGCGTGGTCATCCTCACCGGCGAGGGCCCGCTCGCGTTCTGCTCGGGCGGCGACCAGCGCGTGCGCGGCGACACCGGCTACCTCACCGAGCCCGGCAAGCCCGCGGCGATCGGCCGGTTCCACGTCACCGACCTGCAGATCCAGATCAAGCGCCTGCCCAAGCCCGTCGTCGCGATGGTCGCCGGCTACGCGATCGGCGGCGGCCACGTCCTGCACCTCGTCTGCGACCTGACGATCGCCGCCGACAACGCGCGGTTCGGCCAGACCGGGCCGAAGGTCGGCTCGTGGGACGGCGGGTTCGGCGCGTCGCTGCTGCGCGACCTCGTGGGCCCGAAGAAGGCCAAGGAGTTCTGGCTGCTCTGCCGCCAGTACGACGCCCAGCAGGCGCTCGACATGGGGCTCGTCAACACCGTCGTCCCGCTCGACCGCCTCGAGGAGGAGACGGTGCAGTGGTGCGACGAGATGCTCGCGCTCTCCCCCTTCGCGCTCCGGCTCGTCAAGTCGTCGTTCAACGCCCACGAAGACGGCTACTCGGGCATCCAGCAGCTCGCCCACGACACGAACCTCCTCTTCTACGCCAGCGAGGAGGCCCAGGAGGGCCGCGAGGCCTACAAGGCCAAGCGCGCCCCGGACTTCTCCCGCTTCCCGCGTAGGCCATGAGCGCTGCTCGGATCTGGCTGCAGGCCACGCGGCCGCGGACGCTCCCGGCCGCGGTGGCGCCCGTGCTCGTCGGCACGGCGGTCGCCGCGACGGATGACGTCTTCAGCGTGCTGCGGTTCCTCGCGTGCCTGCTCGGCGCGCTGTTCATCCAGGTCGGCACGAACCTGTCCAACGACTACTCCGACGCGCGGCGCGGCGCAGACACCGAGGACCGGCTCGGTCCGGTCCGCGTGACCGCGGGCGGGCTGGTGCCGCCGAAGGCGGTCCTCGTCGCCACCTGGATCTCGTTCGGGCTCGCCACGCTGTGCGGCGTCTACCTCGTCGCCGTCGCGGGATGGGAACTGCTGGTGGTCGGCGTCGCGTCGATCGCCGCCGGCGTCCTGTACACCGGCGGGCCCCGCCCGTACGGGTACGCGGGCCTGGGCGAAGTCTTCGTGTTCGTCTTCTTCGGCCTCGCGGCGGTCGCGGGCTCCGCGTTCGCCCAGCTCGAATCCTGGCCACTGGACGCGATCATCCTCGCGGTGCCCGTCGGCCTGCTCGCCTCGGCGATCCTCGTGGTCAACAACGTCCGCGACATGGACACCGACCGGCGCGCCGGCAAGAACACGCTCGCCGTGAAGCTGGGACGTGAGAAGGCCCGCACCGTGTTCGCGGCGATGGTCTACGGCGCGTTCGTCATCGCCCCCGTGCCGTGGATCCTCGGTGAGCTCGGCCCCTGGCTGCTGCTCTGCTGGCTCGCGCTTCCGCTGGCCGTGCCGCTCGTGACCTTCGTGCGTCAGCACACCGACGGGCCGTCGCTCAACCAGGCGCTCGCCCGCACCGCGATGGTGCAGCTTGTGTTCTGCGTGCTGCTCTCTGCCGGCGTCATGGCGTCGTAGCCGCAGCCGATGGAACTTCACGTCACTGAGCGGGCGCTGCGCTTCCGGCGCCCGGTCGTGATGGCCTACGGGACGCTGGAGGAACGTCGCCTGTTCGAGGTTGAACTCGTCGCCGACGACCAGGTCACCGGCCGCGGGGAGGCCGCGCCGCTCGAGCCGTACGACGGAGTGAGCCTGGAGCGCGTGGCTGCCGCACTCGAGCTGTATCGCCCGATCCTCGCCGGCGGTGACGACCTCACGGGCGGCGAGCTGCTCGACGCCTGCGCCACCGCAGATCCGCTCCCGCAGGCGCTCGCCGCCATCGACCTCGCGCTGTGGGATCGCGCGGGGCGCCGCACCGGCGAGCGGGTCGCGGCGCTGCTCACGGACGCCCCCGCTGAGGAGGTTCCCGTCAACGCGACGGTCACCGCGCTCGACACGGATGCCGCCGCCGCGGCGTGCGCGGCCGCGGCCGAGGCCGGGTACCGCTGCGTGAAGCTGAAGGTCGGGGTCGGCGATGACGTCGCACGCGTCGCCGCGGCACGCGAGGCGCTCGGGCCCGAACCGGAGCTGCGGCTCGACGCGAACGGCGCGTGGACGGTCAGCGAGGCCATCCCCGTCATCGGCGAACTGGCCTCGTACGGGCTCGAGCTCGTCGAGGAGCCGGTCCACGGCATCGAGCAGCTGCGCGCGGTGCGCGAGCGCGTCGCGGTGCGGATCGCGATGGACGAGACGACCAGCGAGCCGGGCGCCATCGCGTCGCAGGCGACCGACGCGGTGTGCCTGAAGCTCACGCGGTGCGGCGGCATCTCGGGGCTGCTCGCCGCTGCCTCGCTCGTGCGCGCCCATGGCGCCGTGGCGTACATCGCGTCGACCTTCGACGGCCCGATCGGCATCGCGGGCGCGCTGCACGCCGCGGCCGCGCTGGGTGATCTCCCGGCGTGCGGGCTTGGGACGCTGGCGCTGTTCGACGAGGATGCGGGGGCCTTCGGGGTGGTGGATGGCGCAGTGCTGCTCCCGGACGCCCCTGGCCTGTGCTGAAGCAAGTTGGCGCATCAGCGCTACCAATTCCTGGGAGATTGGTGGATTCGCACGTGGACCCCGCCCGCTCCTCACCTCTCTCCGGCGGCCTGGACATGCGCCTGGCCACCCGCGTGGCCGCCTGCCTGGCCTTCGCCGGGGCGGTCGTCCTGGTTGCCTTCGCACCGCTGACGCCGCCCACACGCCTCATCGGCGACGCCGGCTGGGCCGTCCTCGCCGGGATCGCGCTGCTCTGGGCGGCCGGAGGCATCGTCACGTGGAGGCGCGAGGATCCGAGGGACTCCGAGATCCTCGCCGTCATGTGCATGGGCGCGGCGTCGATCGGGCTCGTGGGACTGCTCTGCGGCCCCTACGCCGGCGCCCTCGAGCTCGCCACGATCATCGGCATCATGGCCGCGATCGTCCTGCCGCCGCGGCGGGCGGCGTGGCCCATCGGCATCGCGCTCGTCGCCCTGGGGGTCCCGTTGACCCACGACGTGTCGGGCGCCGCGATCGCGGTGTTCGCCGGCCGCGCCTCGCTGCTCACCGGGCTCAGCGCCGCCGCCATGGCCTGGACCTCACGGGTCGTCCAGCTCCGTGCAGAGCTCGCCGACCAGCGCGCCCAAGCCGACCGGCTGGCGCGCGTGGACGTGCTCACCGGGCTCGGCAACCGCCGCGCGCTGGACGAGGCGGTGCAGGTCGAGCGCGAGGTCACGCGCCGGACGCGCCGCCCGCTGTCGGCGCTCGTCCTCGACCTCGACGACTTCAAGCTCATCAACGACACCGCCGGCCACCATGAGGGCGACCGCCTCCTCCAGGAGGTCGCGTCGATCCTGCGCGCGGAACTCCGCCGCCCGGACGCCTGCTTCCGCTGGGGCGGCGACGAGTTCGTCGCCCTGCTCCCGGATACGGGCATCGTGCACGCCGAGCGCGCCGCCGTCCGGGTCGTCGACGCGCTGCGCGAGCACTGCCGCCGGCCGGACGGTGAGCCGATGGCCATCACGGTCGGCTGCGCGGAGCTACGCAGCGACGAGAGCGGCGAGGAGCTCCTGTCGCGGGCCGACGCCGCGCTGTTCGATGCCAAGGGCAGCCGCAACCGCGTCGCCCTGGCCGATCCGCTCGCCTGACGGCGCGCGACGCCGCCGCAGGCCGCACACTACGCGCGTGTCCCGTGCCCCCTTCGCCGTTGCCGCCGTGCTCGCCGGCCTGCTCGTCGGAGCGCCCGCTGCAGCCGCCGCCACCGCGCCGTGCCCGCGCGACAGCCGGTGTCTCACGGTGCGCGTCCCGCTCGACCGCTCCGGCGCGGTGCCCGGAACGGTCGCGCTGCGCCACGCCGTGGTCCAGGGCCGCGATGCGGACGCCGCACCGCTCGTGCTGCTCACCGGCGGCCCCGGCCAGGCCGGGGTGTCCTTCACGCGCGACTGGGGACTGCTGCTGGGCCTGACCGGTGTGCGCCGGACGTTCGTCACCGTGGACGTCCGCGGATCCGGGGACTCCGGGCTGCTGCGCTGCCCGGCGTTCGAGCGCGCGATCGCCCGGACACCGCAGGCGGGCGCGGGGAGCTGCGGCCGCGATCTCGGCCCGCGCCGATCGTTCTACCGCTCCTCGGATGCCGCGGAGGACCTCGAGGCGCTCCGGGTCCGGCTCGGCGTCCCGAAGCTCGCGCTGCTCGCGGTCTCCTACGGCACGAGGATCGCCGTCGAGTACGCACGCCGGTACCCCGCCCGCACGGACCGCGTGATCCTCGACTCCGCCGTGGACGACGCGGCAGACGCCTTCGTCGGTGAGACGTTCGCGGCGATCCCGCGCGTGATCCGCGCGCTGTGCCGCCGCAGCTGCCCGGGCGGTGGCCGCCAGCCGGTGGCCGACCTCGCACGTCTGGCCCGTCGCCTGCGCGCGCGCAGCGTCGACGTGACCGTGCGTGGGAGCACCGTGCGCGTCGACGAGGACCTGCTGCTCAGCACGCTCATCGCGAGCGACCTCATCCCCGAGCTCATGCGCCCGTTCCCGGCAGCGGTCCGGGATGCCCTGGCCGGCCGGCCGGGCGCGCTTGCGCAGCTCGCGGTGACGGCCGAGGAGCTCAACGCCATCGGCGCGATTCGCGAGTTCAGCCCGGCGCTGTACGCCGCGACGCTGTGTGAGGAGGCCCCGCTGGCGTGGGATCGGGCGGCCGCGCCGGAGCTCCGCCGCCAGCAGGCGCTGGCGGCGCTCGCCTCCCGCCCGGAGGCGGCATTCGCGCCGTTCAGCCGGGACGCGGGCGTCGCCGCGGGCCTGCTGCCGCTCTGCGAGGACTGGCCCGCCCCCGCGCGACCCGCACCGGCCGACCCGCCGGCGGCGACACCGGTCCCGATCCTGATCCTCGCGGGAGACCTCGACCTGCGCACGCCGTTGGAGGGCGCGCGCCGCCTCGCCACCCGCCTGGGGAACGCGGTGGTCGTGCGCGCCCCGGATGTCGGCCACTCGGCGTTCGGGGCCTCACTGTCCGGCTGTGCCACCCGGTCGGTGGCGGCGTTCCTGCGCGGCCGATTGCCGGCCTGCGCCCGCTAGATGGTTGATTCCACGCGTCCTGGTTAGATCGCGAGGTCGGCGAGGGCGCGTGTGGGGCGGCCGAGGTAGTGGTTGAGCCAGACGCTGGCGGCGAGCGCGAGAAGTTTGGGGGCGATCCTTGCTCTGAGGCCGTGCAGGGTGCGGGCCTGGTGGCGTTCGAGGCCGAGGCGGCTTTTCAGCGTCCAGAAGATGCTCTCGATGCATTGGCGGATCGGCGCGAGGTGCGGGCCCTGTCCGGGCTCGTCCTTGCGCCGGGGGCGCAGCAGGGTCGCGCCGAACCGCTCCCGCGCGGTCTGCTGCAGCTCTTTGCCGGCGTAGCCCTTGTCGGCGATGACGAGCTCGCCGCCGTGCAGGCCGCGCTCGAACAACCGCAGGGCGACATCGCGCTCTTTCTCGTCGGCCGAGGCGAGGATCGCCGCCCTGGGGGTGCCATCCGGGGCGGCCAGGAGGTGCAGGCGCATCCCCCCAGAACCACCGCGAGTGGCTGCGGCTGTAGTGATGCGCGCAGGCCGGCTGCAGCTCTGACCGCCGGGCGGTGTCGACCGACCGGCCGCACTCCACCGGCGTCGAATCGATCAACACCATCGAGTCGAAATGCCCCGGACAATCGCCGGCGAACATGCCGATCAGCCAGTCGATCTGCTCGCTGCAGCGGGCGCGGCGCTTCCAATAGCCCGGCTGCTTCGGCAGCCGGGGGAACAGATGCCCCAGCCGCCACCGGGCTGCCGCGAGGAACTCGCGGTCGCCGGGAATGTCCATGATCGCCTGCGCGACCGCGAGCGTGACGACCTCCGCATCGGTCACGCTGCGCCTGGCGTTCTCCCGCCGTTCAGGCAGGAGATCGTCCGCCGCGGCGAACACCGCAGTGAGCAGCAGGTCGAGGTCGGCGCGCATCGTGGCCCCCTAGGGCAGACGGTGAGAACTGCAAGCACCGCCGACTTCGACCTGCTGCGTTATGTCCCCTCCACGCACCACCGCGTGGAATCAACCATCTAGCCGGTTCGCGCCGACGTCAGTCCCGCTCAGCAGGCGGAACGTCGCCGTCGAGGACCTCCGCGACCGCGGCCGGCGCCTCCAGCGGGACGGCGTGTCCAGCACCCCGGACGACGGTCAGCCGGGCGCGTGGGAACGCGGCGTGCAAGCGCTCGCCGATCGCGCGGAACTTCGCGTCGCGCTCCCCGACGATGACCTCCACCGGCATCGTCAGCGTGTCGAGCCGGTCCCAGAGCGGGGCCATCGCCCCGGTGCCGACCCCGCGCAGCGACGCCGCCAGGCCGGCCGGCTCGCTGCGCAGCCGGTCGGCATGCGCGAGCGCGCGCACCTCGGGTGATTGGCCGGCGAACAGCGGCTGCGCTCCCCAGTCCCGGGCGAATGCTTCGACCGGCTGCGCCTCGATGCGCGCGGCGAGCGCATCATCGGCCGCGCGGCGCGCGGCGCGCTCTTCGTCGTCTGCGATCCCCGCGGTCGTCGCCACGAGGACGAGCCGACTGATTCGCGCTGGCGCGGCCAGCGCGACGTGGAGCGCGATCCGGCCGCCCATCGAGTAGCCCGCAAGGGCACACCGATCGCCGCCGAGGGCGAGCACATCCCGGGTGATGGCCTCGAACGTGATCGGCCTGGCGCCTGCGGCGGCGCCGTGGCCGCGCAGGTCCGGGGCGAGGGCCGTATACCGTTGCGACCCCAGCGCCGCGACCACGCCGTCCCACGACCGCCCGGTCTGGGTGAACCCGTGCAGAAGGACGAGGCGCTCGGACACCTTCCCATCATGGCCACTGACGCCGACACTCACCTGCTGCTGCGTGCGTTCGCGGACGAGCTCGCCCGCTGTGAGGTGGCCGGCGCATGCACGTCGCCCGGGTCGCGATCCAGCCCGCTCATGCTCGCGCTCGTCGCACACGACGGGATCGAGACCTGGTCGCACCTCGACGAGCGCGTGGCGGGGTTCTTCGGGCTCGGCCTCGCGAAGACGACCGGCCGCCCCGCGGTTCTTGCGTGCACGTCGGGCACCGCCGCGGCGCACTACCTGCCCGCGGTGATCGAGGCCCACGAGGCGGGCGTCCCGCTCATCGTCCTGACCGCAGACCGGCCGCCCGAACTCCGGCAGGTCGGGGCCGGCCAGGCGATCGACCAGCTCAAGCTCTACGGCGACGCCGTGCGGTGGTTCTTCGATGTCGGCACCCACGACGCGACGCCCGAGCGCGGGCGGTGGATCCGCACCCTCGCGTGCCGTGCCGCCGCCGTCGCGTCCGGGCAGACCGGCGGCCGGCCTGGGCCGGTGCACCTGAACTGGGCGCTGCGCGAGCCGCTCATTCCACCGACCGCGCTGGGGGACGACCCGCAGCCGGGGCGGCCCGACGGGCAGCCGTGGGTCCGCTTCGACGGCCCCGGTTCCTTCGCGCTTCCCGACCTGCACGATGCGATCGCGGGGCGCCGTGGCGTCATCGTCGCCGGGCGCGCCGCCGACGCCGCCGGAGCCGAGATCGCGCGTCTGTCCCAGGTTCTGCACTGGCCGTTGCTCGCAGATCCGCTCAGCGACGCTCGGACCGGCCGCACCGCGATCGCGCACTACGACGCGTTGCTCCGCGACGCCGGGCTCACCGACGCGCTCGGTCCCGAGGTCGTGCTGCGGGTCGGGGACCTTCCGACCTCCAAGCCCCTGCGCCAGTGGCTCGCCTCACTCGACGTTCCCCAGATCGCCGTGGGCGGACCGGGCGGCTGGGCCGACCCGGACGGTCGGATCGGCCGCGTGCTCCCCGGGGGCGCCGTCACCGCCCTGCTCGACAGCGCGCCCGTAGCCTGTGACGCCGCGTGGCTCGCATCCTGGACGTCCGCCGACCAGGCCGCCGCACGGGCGATCACCGCCACGCTGGGATCCGACCTGAGCGAGCCCCAGATTGCCGCGCAGCTCGCCGATCGGGTTCCCAGCGAGGGGACGCTCGTCGTCGCCTCCTCGATGCCCGTCCGCGACCTGGAGACGTTCGCAGCGGCACGTGATGCGCCACCGCGCATCCTCTCCAACCGCGGGGCCAACGGCATCGACGGCACCCTCGCCACGGCGTTCGGCGTCGCCGCCGCGCACGACGGTCCCGTTGCCGTGCTCCTGGGCGATGTGGCGTTCGCCTACGACCTGTCCGCGCTCATCTGCGCCAAGCGCCACGGCCAGGCGCTCGCGATCGTCGTCCTGAACAACGACGGCGGCGGGATCTTCGAGTTCCTCCCGCTCTCCGGCATCGACCGCGCGACCTTCGAGGAGCATGTCGCCACCCCGCCCGGCATCGACATCGCCGACGCCGCCCGACTGTACGGCTGCGACCACGTCCTCCCCGCCGACCTGCCCGCCTTCCACGCCGCACTCGACGCGGCGCTGGCCTCGGACCGCACGACCATCATCGAGGTCCGCACCGAGCGCGCCGCGAACGTCGCGCTGCACCGCGAGGTGTGGGCCGCCGTGTCGGCGGCCGTCTCGGGCTAGACGTCCTCGGGTTGGGGCGCCTGCTGCGCGTCCGGTTCCTCGGCGATGCGACGCCGGCGCTCCTCGCGCACGAACAGCCGGTTCGACGTCGTGCCTGGCGGGTCGGCCGTCACCACCTGGTTGCGTCCTGCCGCCTTCGCCGCGTAGAGCGCGCCGTCCGCGCGTCCGAACATCGTCTCGTACGAGCGGTCCTCGGCGTCCGCCGAGAGGATGCTCACGCCGACCGAGACCGTGATCGGCACGCCGCCCGTCGGGCCGAGCTCCACCGTGCTGCGAAGGCGCTCGGCGATCGCGAGCGCGCGGATCGGCCCGGTGCCCGGCAGGATCGCGAGAAACTCCTCGCCGCCCAGTCGATACACGACGTCGAAGGGGCGCAGGTTGCGCCGGATCGCGTACGCCGCGTCACGCAGGACCGCGTCACCTGCGGCGTGGCCGTGGCCGTCGTTGACGCCCTTGAAGTGGTCGATGTCGCACATGAGCATCGCCAGCGGCTGGCCGCTGACCTTCGCCTGATAGGCGAGCTCCTCGAAGCGCGTCTCGAGCTGCGCGCGGTTCAGGAGCCCGGTCAGCGGGTCGATCAGCGAGCCGCTGCGGTGCTCCGTGTCGGATGTCATCAGCGGGACGCCGTAGATCGCGATGCTCACGATCACCACGGCCGCGCAGAGGATGTAGAGGTAGTTGTCGACCGCCTCCGCCGGGTCCGGGGCGACCGTGGCGACCAACAGCACCGTCAGCGTGAAGCCCACGCCCGCGATCACGCCCGGGAGGCTGAAGCGCGCAGGCAGCGTCGCCACCGGGATGGCAAGCCAGGCGATGGCGTAGCTCGTCGGAGCGCCCGTCAGGGCGATCGCCACGCCGATCCCGATCTGCGCGGCGCACCACGCCGCGGCGATCGAGTACTCCGGGTGCCGCCGCTCGGGCAGCTTGCGCTCCATCCACCAGAAGCCGATCGCGGCCGTCGCGATGAACACCAGGGACCACGGCGGCCCGAACAGGACGATGCCGATGGCGACGAGGGCGAGATGCACGCGCCGAGCGGGGCGGATACGCCGCTCCATGTCCAGCAGCCGGTCGCGATCCAGCGAATCACGGCACAGCCAGGACGTCGTTGTCGGATGTGCTGTCACGTTCCCCTGTCCCCGCGCCGCCGAGGCGGCACGTCACGAGTGTGACTCGAAAAAACTTCAATAACCCCGGTAATGGACGAACGGACGACCCGAAAAGGGGTGATGCGCCGGGGCTATCCGCTGAGCACCGGAAGCAGCGCCTGCAGCTTCACGTCGGTCTCGGCCAGTTCCGCAGCGGGATCGGACTCCCGAACGACCCCGACACCCGCGTACAGCCGCGCGAGCGGGCCGCGCAGGAGCGCACACCGCAGCGCCACGCAGAACTCGCCGTCCTCGTTGGTGTCGACCCACCCCACCGGGCCGGCGTACCACCCGCGATCCAGCCCCTCGAGGGCGGGAATCATGGGCGCGGCCGTCGCGAGCGGCTCGCCGCCGACCGCCGGGGTGGGATGCAGTGTGCCCGCGAGGCTGAGCACCGAAACGGGGCGCGCGAGCTGGGCGCGGATCGGCGTCGCCAGGTGCTGGATGTTCGCCACCTGCACGGTCACGGGCTCGTCGGGGGCCGTGACCCAGACGCTGAGCGGGCTGAGCGCCTCGGCGATCCGCCGGATCACGATCGCGTGCTCCTCGCGATCCTTGGCGGAGCGCAGCAGCTGCTCGGAGAGGTGGCGATCGACACTCGGCTCTGCGCTGCGACGCGTCGACCCGGCGAGCGCCAGCGTCCCGGCACGCAGCCCGTCCCGGCGCACGAGCAGCTCCGGGCTGGCAGCCACGAGGGTCGCGTCGCCCCGGCCCACGGCAAAGACGAAGCAGGACGGGAACGCCTCCCGCAGCACGCCGAGGGTCGCCGCGGGATCGTGATCGGCGCCGGCGTGGACGTCGACCTCACGCGCCAGGACCACCTTCTGCAGGTCCCCCGCGGCGATCCGCTCCGTCGCGCGGGCCACGGCCTGCTCGTAGTGCGCCGGCGGCATCACGGAGACGACCTTCGCGCGACTCGTCGGCGCGGGATCCCACAGGGGGAGCGCGTCGAAGCGCAACGCGCCGACCCGGGCGCGCAGGGCGGCCAGCAGCGCCTCGGGATCATCGTCCGGGCAGACCCGGGCCGCGAGCGTCACGCGCACGTCGTCGCCGCGCCGCGCGAACGCGAGCTCCGGGACGAGCAGCGACGCGCGGCGCGAAGCCCGCCCACTCCGGCGTCTGTCCCCCCCTCGTCGGCGAACGCGAAGCCGCCCGTGGCGATGAGGCCGCTGCCGCGAGGACCGTCCGCAGGGCCGCAGACCGCCGCGCCGGCCAGCGCGCGCCAGCGCGTCGCGAGCCGGTCGAAACGGCCGACGCCGCGATCCTCGAGCTCGAGCACACACCCCAGGGCGGCGATCGCCGCCGCATCACGCGCGGGCTGCTCGAGGACGAACCACGGCTCGCCAGGACGCCGTGAGGCCGCCACGACCGCGGCCGGGTCGAGCTCAGCGGGCGCCGCCACCGTCAGAGCGGCCAGGACGCCCTGCGCCCTCCCGGACGCCGCGCGGCGCCGCGCGAGGCGCAGGCGGTCCCCCCAGCTCCTCCCAGTCTGCGGGGGTCAACAGGGGGTGATCGGCGGGCTGCGCGCGCACGGCCATGCCCTCATCGTACGAGCGGCGTAAGTCTGAGGGTCGTCCGCCGTTGGAGCTGACACCACCCCGCTCCGACCGACGAGGTTCCCATGTTCACTCCCCGCAGCACCACCGGCCTGATCATCGCCCGCTTTCTCAGCGTCGACTTCGCCATCGCCATGTGCCTGGGCCTCTGGCATCTCCTCGGCATCGGGACGTGCGCGAGCGGCGGTCCATTCGAGATCGCCAACGCATGCACGGACGAAGCCATGACCTGGGGGCTCGTGTTCGGCGCCGGGCTCACCGGGTCGATCATCGTGTCGTTCTTCACCGGCTTCGCGTGGGGCTGGGCGATGATGTTCGTGCCCGCCGGCGCGACCGCCCTCGCGTTCGCCCTGGTCGGCGATCCCGGCGTCGGCGCGGACACGGCCGCGTGGACGATCGGCCCGCTGTTCCTGCTCATGGGCCTGCCCGTCGCGGCGTACGCCATCAAGGAGGCGCTGGGCGGCGACGACACGACACCCGACGCCACCACCCGGGCGCGTGCCGAGAACTACTTCCGCAACACGGCGAGCGTCAGCCCCTGGACGACCGCGGCGACCGCGCCGCAGATCAACATCACGCCGCCGGCCGCCGCGCAGCCGTCGACCGCGCAGCAGCTCGCGCGCCTCGACGCGCTGAAGGCCACGGGCGCGCTGACGGACACGGAATACGCCGCGCAGAAGCGCGCCATGGGAGTCTAGGAGCGAACCGGCCCGGCGGCACCGCCGCCGGGCCGCGCCCGCATCAGGTTTCGCTGCGTCCGCGCGAGATCGCGATCTCGCCGGTGCGCATCATCTCGATGAGGCCGAACGGGCGGACCATCCGCTCGAAGGCCTCGACCTTGTCGGTCGTGCCCGTCACCTCGACGATGAGCGAGCGGCGCGTGACGTCCACGACCTTGCCGCGGAAGATGTCGCACACCTGCATGACCTCGGCGCGAGCCGCCCCTCGGCGGCGACCTTGAACAGCGCGAGCTCCCGCGCGACCGTGCCCTCGGGCTCCAGGTCACGGATCTTCAGGACGTTGATCAGCTTGTGCAGCTGCTTCGTGACCTGATCGATCGGGTGCAGCGCGCCGTCCACGGTGAGCGTGACGCGCGAGATCTGATCGTCGTCGGTCGGACCGACGGTCAGCGTCTCGATGTTGAAGCCCCGGCGCGCGAACAGGCCCGCGATGCGGGTCAGGACGCCGGGCTTGTTCTCGACGAGGATCGAGAGCACGTGCTTGCGGCCGGTACGCAGTGCGCCGGCGGCTTCGAGGTCCTCCAGGCTCAGGAGGTCCTGCTTGGTTCCGGGATCACCCATGACTGACACCTAGCCCACCATGTCCCGCGCAGCGGCGCCGGGAGCGATCATCGGATACACGTTCTCCTCGCGGGTGACCCGCACGTCGACCATCACCGGGCCCGGCGTGGCGATCGCCTTCTTGATGTCGTCGACGAGCGTCGTCTTGTTCTCGAACCGGAAACCCGTGGCGCCGTAGGCGTCGGCGAGCTTGACGAAGTCCGGGAACTGGCCCATGTCGACCTGGCTGTACCGCTTGTCCCAGAACAGCTCCTGCCACTGGCGGACCATGCCCAGGTAGCCGTTGTTCGAGATGAAGATCTTGATGTCGATCCCATCCTGCGCGCAGGTCGCGAGCTCCTGCATGTTCATCTGCACGGAGCCGTCCCCGGCGAGGCAGATGACGGTCTCGTCGGGCATGCCGACCTTCGCCCCCATCGCCGCCGGCAGGCCGAAGCCCATCGTCCCCAGGCCGCCCGACTGCAGCCAGCGCCGCGGCCGGTCGAAGTGGAAGTACTGGGCGCACCACATCTGGTGCTGGCCGATGTCGGTGGTGACGATCGCGTCGCCGCCGGTGGCCTCGTACAGCGCTTCAACGAGGTACTGCGGCTTGATCTCGGTGCCCTCGCTGTCCTCGTAGCGCAGCGGGTGCTTCTCCTGCCAGCCGCGGATGCGCTCCCACCACGCCTCCAGGCGCGTGTGGTCGACACCCTCGAGCGCCCGGTACTCCTTCACGAGCTTCGCCACGATGTTCTTGGCGTCGCCGACGATCGGGATGTGCGCCGGGATGTTCTTGCTGATCTCCGCGGGGTCGATGTCGATGTGGACAAACTTCGCCCGCGGCGCGAACTCCGACAGCTTGCCGGTGATCCGGTCATCGAACCGCGCGCCGATCGCGACGATGAGGTCGGCCTCGTCCATCGCGTAGTTCGCGGTGCGCGTGCCGTGCATGCCGAGCATGCCCAGCCACTGCGGGTCGGGCGCCGGGAAGGCGCCGAGCCCCATGAGCGTGCACGTGACGGGGAAGTTGTCCAGGCGCGCGAGCTCCCGGACCTCCTCGCTGGCGTTCGCGTTGATGGCGCCGCCGCCGACGTACAGCACCGGGCGCCGGGCGCTCGCGAGCGCCTTCGCCGCCTGGCGGATCTGCTTCGTGTTGCCATCGTGCGTCGGCTGGTAGCCGGGCAGATGGATGTCGGTCACCGGCTCGTACGGGATGTCCGCCCGCGCCAGATCCGTCGGGATGTCGACGATGACCGGTCCCGGACGGCCCGTGCGAGCGAGGTGGAACGCCTCGTGGATCGCGCGCGGGATCTCCAGCGGGTGCTGGATCATGAAGCTGTGCTTGACGATCGGCATGGTGATGCCGACCACGTCGGTCTCCTGGAAGCCGTCGGTGCCGAGCAGGTCGGTGCGGACCTGGCCGGTGATGAACACCGTCGGCACCGAATCCATCATCGCGTCGGCGATCGGGGTGACGACGTTCGTCGCCCCCGGGCCGGACGTGGCGAAGCACACGCCCACGCGACCGGTGGCCTTCGCGTAGCCCGCCGCGGCGTGGCCGCCGCCGGCCTCGTGACGGACGAGCACGTGGCGGATCCCCGCGTCATAGAAGGCGTCGTACTGCGGCAGGTTCGCACCGCCCGGGAGGCCGAATACGACCTCGACACCCTCCGCCTTCAGGCACTCGATCACGGCATCCACTGCACGCATGCTCGACCTCCTTTCACCAACTCGTTCACTGCGGGGACAGAAACCTGGCCGCGAACCCGCGGCCGGACGGTCCAGGGTACCAGCGGTTCCCGGGATTCCCTACGCGTGAGATACGGATTCCGGCGCGAAGATCTCGTCGGGCTCGGGGTACGCGAGCTCGTAGCCGCAACGCAGGCACTTCGCCTCGTAGACCTTGCAGTCCTTGCCGCACTGGGGGCAGAGCCGGATCGGCTCGTCGCGCTCGTTGCGGTAGAGCACCGCGCACAGCAGCCCGATGAACGGGATCGCCGCGCTCACGAGGAACCACATGAAGAACGAGCTGCCCTTCATCCGGCCGATGAGGCCCCCGGCAAGGCCGAAGCAGAGCGCGATGAAGATGTACGCGCCGCCCGCGAGCATCCTGCGCTACCTCAGGACGCCGATGGCCCAGATGACCGCAACCACGGCGATGATCGCGAGCACGGGCCACAGCAGGGCAGACACCAGGCCGATGACGGCCTTCAGCAGGATCCACGCCGCGACCAGGAGGACGACGACGGCGATCGCGCGGACGGTGAACGACGGGCCGGAGCGGGTGTCAGAAGCCATGGCTTCAGGGTACCGACCGGCGGCGGCGGGCCCGCGGGGTATCAGTCGTACGAGCGCTTGAGGTGCGCGAACGGCCCGTTTGCGTCGCTGCGCAGCGACGCGATGCGCAGCCGGGCCAGCCGGTACCGGCGGACCTTCGCCTCGGACTCGCGCGCGCCCGCGGCCGTCGGCAGCAGCACGTAGCGCGGGTGAGCGGTGGAGGTGGACATGACCAGCATGATCGCCACTGCGCGCGCCCGGCGCGATGGCCCGCCTGGAGCAGATTCAGGACCGAGAGTGGGACACGCTGTCGAGCCTTGCTCGACGACGCGCCTCGTCGATCCCCGCCCGCATCTCGGGCGGGACGCGGCGCCGGACCCGCCAGGTGGCGCCGGAGAACGACAGGTTGGCGACGGTGGCGAACCCCGCCTCGTCGGCGCGCAGCGCGAGCAGCAGGTGCGCGATGCGATCACCCGCCGGCAGGTCGGGGTCGTCGACGCGCACGCACCAGCAGAGTGCCCGCCGGCCGCCGGGCCGGATCAGCAGCGCGCCGCCCTGGCCCACGAGCCACACCCCGAACGAGCCGGGCTCGAGCGCGAGCCCGGTCTGCTGCTGCAGCGCCCGTTCGTCATGGTCGAGCAGGTCACCGAGCAGGCCGAGCGCGGTGCGCTCCGCCGCCGCGTCGGCGCAGCGTCGGCGCGGCGGCCGGACGACGTTGGCGCCACGCTGCGCGTACAGCTCGGGGATCACCCACGCGTGCGCCAGGCACGCAAGCGCGACCGGCAGGGCCAGCGGCTCCAGGGCCATGAGCAGAGCAGCCGCCCCGAGGAACGGGATGACGTGCGCAGCCGTCGTGAGCGTCCACAGCCGGCCGACGTTGCGCAGGCGGGTCGGGTCGGCGCGCGGACGCCACGGCACCGCCGCCGTCTCCGGCAGGGCCTCGACCGCGGCGGGAACGCCCACGGGCGCCTCAGCCGCCGCTGATCGGACGGCGCAGGATTACCGTCGCCGCGCCGACGGGAAGCTCGCGGACCTGCTCTGCGTGCCCCGGCCCGGTCGTGACCATCGCGAGATAGCCCTGGTCGAGCTCGGCGCGGAACGCCGCCGCCGCGGCTTCCACCGATGCCGGGTCGTCGGCGCGCCACTCGGCCACCGTCGTGTGGCCGGTGCGGTCCATGCGGATCAGTCGGGACATCGCTGCCTCCAGGAAGAGATCGGAGCCGTCCGCTGATGGTACGCCCGGGGCGCGCGCCGGCGACGAGCCTGGCGCGCGCCCGCGATGCGCCTACTCGTCCTTCTCGAGCTCGGCCGTCTGCTCCTTGAGCTTCGTGTTGTTCTCAGAGATCGCCGGGCTGTCGGCCACCAGCGCCTCCGTCGCGGCCTTCGCGCCGTCGGCGTCGCTCGCGCCGGCGGCCGTCGCGATGTTCTCGAGGTCCTTCTGCCCCTTCGTCAACGCGGTGGAGAGCGCGTCGACGGTCTTCGTGATGTCGTCTTCGGGCGCGTCGAGGTCCCCGAGCGCCGTGACGGCCTTGCCGGCCCGGTCGGCCAGCTCCGTGAACTCGGTCTGCAGCGCGGCGTCGGTCTGCTGGTTGGCGGTGCTCACCGTTTCGCCGATGTCCTGGCCGATCGCGGAGATGTCGGCCGTGACCTTCTTCGACGCGTCGATGAACTCCGTGTTGTCCTCGCCACCGCAAGCGGTGATCGCCAGCGCCGCGGCGGCGAAGGCCACCCCGGTCAGGCGGCGGGCCTGGTGTACGCGCATGTCGTCCCTTCTGCCCGTGTCGTACGACCGGGCGACAGTTTCAGCGAAGCGCGCGCACTCTACGGGCCCCGGCCGACGTGTGCGGCCGTCAGAGCCCGAGCTTCTCACGCACGATGCGGGTGACCTCGCCGCCGTCGGCGCGGCCCTTCGTCTCGCGCATGACGTGCCCGATGATCGGGCCGATCGCCTTCATGTTGCCGCCGCGGATCTTCTCGGCGGCGTCGGCGTTCGCCGCGAGCGCCGCCTCGACGATCCCTTCGAGCTCACCGTCGTCGGCGAGCGCGCCGAGACCTTCGGCTTCGATGATCTGGGCGGGGTCTCCACCGTCGTTGACGAGCTTGTCGAGGACGAGCTTCGCGTTGTTCGGCGTGACCGCCTTGCGCTCGACGAGCCCGGCCAGCGCGGCGACCGCGCCCGGCGCCGCCTTCGACCCGGCCGGATCCTCGTCGCCGATGCGCGCGACGAGCTCGTTGCAGACCCAGTTCGCGACGGCCTGCGGCGACCCGGCGTCGCCGTTGGCCTGCAGCGCCGTCTCGAAGTAGTCGCCCAGCTCACTGCGCCACGCCAGCTGACGGGCCGTGTCGGGCTGCAGCCCCAGCGCCTCGAAGCGCTCCTGCCGGGCCGCCGGCAGCTCGGGCAGCGCCGCCCGCGCGGTGTCGAGCATGTCGCTCGTGATCGTCACCGGCACGAGGTCGGGCTCGGGGAAGTACCGGTAGTCGTGCGCCTCCTCCTTGGAGCGCAGCGACGTGATCGCCTCGGTCCGCGGATCGAAGTGGAGCGTCTCCTGCACGACCTGCTCGCCGTTGCGGAGGATCTCCTCCTGCCGGGCGACCTCCGCCCGGATGCCCCGCTCGATGAACCGGAACGAGTTCATGTTCTTCAGCTCGGTCTTGGTGCCCAGCTGGGTCTCGCCCTTGGGACGGATCGAGATGTTCGCGTCGCAGCGCAGCGAGCCCTCGTCCATGTTCACGTCGCTGACCCCGAGCTGGCGCAGCGTGGTGCGCAGCAGCGTGAGCCACTCGCGGGCGTGCTCGGCCGACGTGACGTCGGGCTCGGTGACGATCTCCGCCAGCGGCGTGCCGCCGCGATTGAAGTCGACGACCGACGCGTCGGAAGCGTGGATGCGCCCGGACGCGCCGACGTGCACGAGCTTCGCCGCGTCCTCCTCGAGGTGCACCCGGTGGATGCGGACGTCGCCGAGCCGGCCCGGCCCGCAGAGCGGTTCGTCGTACTGACTGATCTGGTAGCCCTTGGGCAGGTCGGGATAGAAGTAGTTCTTGCGGTGGAAGATCGACCGCGGGGCCAGCTCGCACTCCAGTGCCATCCCGATGAGCAGGCCGTAGTGGATCGCCCGCGCGTTGGGCAGGGGCAGCGACCCGGGCAGGCCCAGGCAGCGCGGGCACGTGTGCGTGTTCGGCGGATCGCCGAAGCTCAGCTCGCAGCCGCAGAACATCTTGGTCTTGGTCTTCAGCTGGACGTGGATCTCCAGGCCGATGACGGGCTCGTACTCGACGGGGCTCATGCGACCGTCTCCCGCTGGTCGAGGCGCTGGAAGCCCAGGGCGGCCTCCAGGGCGTGCGCCGCGTCGAGCAGCTTGTTCTCGGCAAACGCCGGCGCGGCGAGCTGCAGGCCGGTCGGCAGGCCGTCGGACAGGCCGTTCGGAATCGAGATCGCGGGGATGCCGGCAAGCGACATCGGGACGGTGCAGAAGTCGTTGAGGTACATGCTCAGCGGGTCGTCGGTCTTGGCGCCGAGTTCGAAGGCGACGCTCGGGCTCGTCGGGGTGACGACGAAGTCGAAGCGCTCGAAGGCGGCGGCGAAGTCCTCGGCGATCTTCGTGCGGACACGCTGCGCGCGGCCGTAGTACGCGTCGTAGTAGCCGGACGACAGCGCGTACGTGCCGAGCATGATCCGCCGCTTGACCTCGGGGCCGAACCCGTCGTGCCGCGTGCGGGTGTACATGTCCATCAGCGTGTCGGCTTCGACCCGCTGGCCGTAGCGCACGCCGTCGAAGCGGGCGAGGTTCGACGAGCACTCCGCGGGCGCGAGGATGTAGTAGGCGCTCAGCGCGTGCGGCGCGTGCGGGAGCTTGCAGCTCTCGACGGTGGCCCCCAGCTCCTCGGCGAGCTGCAGCGAGCGCTCGAACGCGTCGCGGACGCCCGGCTCGATGCCCTCGCCGGAGAGCTCTTCGGGCACGCCCAGCTTGATGCCGTCGAGGCGCTCGGCGGTGGGCAGCACGATCTCCTCGCGCAGCCCGACGCTCGTCATGTCGCGGGTGTCGGCGCCCTGCAGGTGGCGCAGCATGAGCGCGCTGTCGGCGACCGTGCGCGTGAGCGGGCCGGCCTGATCCAGCGAGGACGCGAATGCGATCATGCCGTAGCGGCTGATGGCGCCGTAGGTGGGCTTCAGCCCGACGATGCCGGTGAGCGCGGCGGGCTGGCGGATTGATCCGCCGGTGTCCGTGCCCAGCGCCCACGGCGCGCTGCCGCCGGCGACCGCTGCGGCGCTGCCGCCGGACGAACCGCCCGGAACGCGCGTCCGGTCCCACGGGTTGAGCACCGGCCCGTACCCGGAGTTCTCGTTCGACGAGCCCATGGCGAACTCGTCCTGGTTGGTCTTGCCCAGCAGCGGCGCGCCCGCGGCGGCCAGGCGCGCGACCGACGTCGCGGTGTACGGCGGCAGGTACCCCTCGAGGATCCTCGAGCCCGCCTGGCTCGGCACGCCCTCGGTGCAGAAGAGGTCCTTGATCGCGACCGGCACGCCGGCCAGGGGCGCGTCGGCGGGCGGCGCCTCCGTCGGCGCGGCGTCGGCGACCCACGTGTAGGCGTTCAGGTCGTCGGCGGCCGCCCGCTCGCGGTAGGCGTCGAACAGCTCGGTGGCGCTCAGCTCGCCTGCGCGCACGGCCTCCGCGGCCTGGACCGCCGTCAGGTCAGTGGGCATGGTCACCCCGCCTGCGGGCTCGGGACGAGGAAGCCGTCGTCCGAGACGGCCGGGGCCGATGCGAGGGCGACGTCGCGCGGCAGGGACGGCTCGGGCTCGTCGGGGCGCAGCGCGTTCTCGACGGTCACGACGTGGGAGGTCGGCGCGACGTCGTCGAGGTCGAGCTCGGCGATCTTGTCGATGTGCCCGAGCACCTTCGACAGCTCGCCGGTCATGTGCTCGACCTCGTCCTCGGTGAGCTCCAGCCGCGCGAGGCGCGCGACGTGGAGCACCTGCTCACGATCGATCAACGTCCCTCTCCATTCAGCGGTACGGGGCGGTCGACGCCCGGAAGATTCAGCACGCGCTCGGTCTGCTCGCGCGAGAAGCGGCTGCCGGTCCGCTCGTCGCCGATCGAGATCCACGCCCCGACGAACATCATCAGCGTGAACGCGAACCCGAGGTACGCCGCGGGCAGGAGGTCGACGCTCGTGTCGTCGGCGCCGACGCCGAGGCTCGGCTGGAAGATGAGGCGAAGCGCGACGCAGATGAGGCCGACGAGGCTCGAGACGACGGCGAGCGTCTGCAGGGCCACGGGGAGCTGCGGCGCCCGTTCGGTCGCGGTCGAAACCGCGAGCGCCAGGCAGCACAACGCGGCGAAGATCAGCAGCGCGTCGGCGAACCAGCCCAGCGACGCGTAGCCCGTGCTCGTCGCACCGACCACCGCGACCTGGCTGCGCAGCTCGAACCAGTCGGCGCCGAGCACGACGAGCAGGCCGACGGCGGCAACCGCGGCGAGGATCTCCCCAAGGCGCAGACGGGCGAGGCTCATGACGGGAACGTAGCGCGTCGTTGCGCGCGAGCGGCCTGCAACGTGTTGCGCAGCAGCAGCGCGATGGTCATCGGGCCGACGCCGCCGGGGACCGGAGTGATGGCCGAGGCGACGTCCTTCGCCGCCTCGAAGTCGACGTCTCCGGTGAGGCCGGACTCGAGTCTGTTCATCCCCACATCGATGACGACCGCGCCCGGCTTGATCCAGTCCCCCTTGACGAGATGCGGCACGCCCACGGCGGCGATGAGCACGTCCGCGCGGCGGCACACCTCCCCGAGATCCCGGGTGCGGGAATGGCACATCGTGACCGTGGCGTTCGCGCCGAGCAGCAGCTGGGCCATCGGCTTGCCGAACAGGTTGGAGCGGCCGAGGACCACGCACTCCGCGCCCTGCAGCTCGACGCCCTGCTCCTCGAGCAGCACCATGACACCCGCGGGGGTGCACGACCGGAGGCCGTCCATGCCGAGCGCGAGCCGGCCGGCGCTGGCGATCGTGAGCCCGTCGACGTCCTTGCCCGCATCGATCCGGTTCGTCAGCTCGACCCCGTCGAGGTGGTCGGGCACCGGGAGCTGGCAGAGGATGCCGCTGACGGCCGGGTCGGCGTTCAGCTCGTCGATGAGCGCGAGCACCTCCTCGCGCGAGGCGTCGCCCGCGGGGCGGTGGTCGAAGCCCTTGATGCCGACCTCGGCGCACGCCTTCTGCTTGCCCCCGACGTACACCGCGCTGGCGGGGTCGTCGCCGATGAGGATGGTCGCCAGGCCCGGCGGGGTGCCGTGCTCGGCCGTGAACTCGGCCACCTCCTCGGCGAGCGCCGCGCGCAGGCGGGCGGCCGAGGCCTTGCCGTCGATGATCGTCGCGCTCATACCTTGGTGATCGGGGCGTACTCGGCCATGAGCTTGCGCTCGGACCCGTCGGTGGCGAAGCGGACGACCACGATGCCGCCGGCCTCCACGCCGGTGACGACGCCGGCGCCGAACGCGGCGTGCTGGACGTCGTCGCCCATCCTGAACTCCGGTGCCGTGGACGCCGCCGCGCGCCCGCTGCGAATCGGCGCGGGCGACGGCGCCCCCCACCGCGTGTCGTTGCGCGCGCCCGAGCGGGACGGCCCGGGCTTGAACACCGGCTCGTCCTCGCGGTCGGTCAGCTCGAGCGGAATCTCGTCGAGGAACCGCGAGCGCAGCCCGTACTGCGGATTGCCGAACACCGACCGGCGGCGCGCGTACGTGATGTACAGGTCGCGCATGGCCCGCGTGATGCCGACGTACATGAGCCGGCGCTCCTCCTCCAGGCCGCCCTCGTCCAGCGCGCGAGCGTGCGGGAAGACGCCTTCCTCGCAGCCGATGAGGAACACGATCGGGTACTCCAGCCCCTTCGCGTTGTGCAGCGTCATGAGCGTCACGAGGCCCTCGTCGTCAACGCGTCCGTCGGCGTCGGCGACCAGCGCGACCTGCTGCAGGAAGGTTTCGAGCGCCGTGTCCGCGGCGTCGTCCGGAAGGTCGGCCGCGTCAAATTCTCTCGCGACCTCCACGAGCTCCTGCAGGTTCTCCATCCGACCCTGCGCTTCGATCGTGCGCTCGGCCTCCAGCGCTTCGAGATACCCGGACTCGTGCAGGATCGCCTCCAGCAGGTCGCCCACCGGCACCTGCTCCTGCGCGCGCGCCCGCAGGCCCGCCATCGTGTCCATGAACCGGTCGAGCGCGCGGATCGCGGCCGTGCCCAGGCCCGGCACGGCGGCCGGGTCGGCGGCGGCGTCCCACACCGGGATGTCCATCGTCGCGGCGTGGCTGAGCACCCGCGACAGCGACGTCTGCCCGATCCCGCGCTTGGGCGAGTTGGCGATGCGCGTGAAGCTCGCGCTGTCGCGGTCGTTGGCGAGCACCTGCAGGTACGCCAGCGCGTCCTTGATCTCGGCACGCTCGTAGAACTTCGTGCCGCCGATGACCTGGTACCCGATCTCGCGACGGACGAGCGTGTCCTCCAGGACCCGCGACTGCGCGTTGGTCCGGTAGAAGCACGCGATCTCCGACCGCGACACGCCTTCGTCGACGAGCCGCTCGATCTCCCCCACGACGAACCGCGCCTCGGCGTGCTCGTCCTCGAGCTCGCGGATCTTCACGGTGTCGCCCTCGCCGAGATCCGTCCACAGCGTCTTGCCCTTGCGACCGCGGTTGTGCGCGATGACGGCGTTGGCCGCGCTCAGGATGGTCTGCGTCGAGCGGTAGTTCTGCTCGAGGCGCACGACCGTCGCGTCGGGGTAGTCGTCTTCGAAGTCGAGGATGTTCGAGATGTCAGCGCTGCGGAAGCTGTAGATCGACTGGTCGTCGTCGCCGACGACCGCGAGGTTTCGCTCCTCGCCGGTGAGCAGCTGCAGCAGGCGGTACTGCGCGTGGTTGGTGTCCTGGTACTCGTCGACGAGGATGTGCCGGAACGCGCCCTGATACCGGTCGCGCACCTCCTGGAAGAGCTCGAGCAGGTTGACCGTGCGGAACAGCAGGTCGTCGAAGTCCATCGCGTTCGCGCGGTGCAGCTCGCGCTCGTAGAGCTCGTACGCGTCGGCCACGGTCTGCTCGAAGAACGACCCGACCAGCTGGCGATAGCCCTCGGCGTCGCGCAGCTGGTTCTTCGCCGCGCTGATCTGGTTCTGGACGGCGCCGGGGGTGAAGCGCTTGGTGTCGACCCCCAGCTCGTCGAGACACCGCTTGACCATGCGCCGCGAATCGGCCTGGTCGTAGATCGTGAAGCCGCGGGTGTAGCCCAGCCGCGGGCCGTCGGCGCGCAGCATCCGCGCGCAGGCCGAGTGGAAGGTCATGACCCACATCGCGCGCGTGCGACCGCCCAGGAGCAGCTCGACGCGCTCGCGCATCTCCTGCGCGGCCTTGTTCGTGAAGGTGATCGCGAGGATCTCGCCGTGGCGGGCGAGGCCGGTGTGCACGAGCCATGCGATGCGATGGGTGAGCACGCGCGTCTTGCCCGAGCCCGCGCCGGCGAGGATGAGCAGCGGCCCGCCGGGGTGCGCGACCGCAGCCTGCTGCTCAGGGTTCAGGCCCTCCAGCAGCTGCTGGACGCGGGGGTCTGTGGCGGTGTCGCGCACGGCACCAGCATAGGTGCGCGGGCGGCGGTGCCGAGCCTTGCGAAGATGCCCCGGTGCGACTCACCGATGAGGTCCGGGCCACCGCTGCGCAGATCGCCGCGACGGCGCAGTTCGTGCGTATCGACGACCACGCGCTGGCGGCCTACGGGGACCGTCTGGGCACGCCGCCCGCCGACCCTCCCGGATTGGATCCGGACACGCATCACCTCGACGACGAGCCCGAGCGCGTCGCGACGTTCCTGCTGACCCTCGACAGCATCAACTTCGGGTCGGGCTGGTGGCCGACGATCCGCAAGCGGCCGGGGATGTCGGGGTACTTCACCATGGCGACCGCGCTCACCGAGCACGCACGCCGCGAGGGCGTCTGGACCGCCGCTGACCTGCGCACCATGCACGCCGACGCGCTCGCGGACGTCCTCGGCCAGCCGCGCGACCACGAGCTCATCGCCCTCTACGCCCAGGCCCTGCGCGCCCTGGGCGACTGGCTCGGGACACGTCGCACCCTGGACGTCATCGCTGACGCCGGAGACTCGGCCGAGCGGTTCGCCGAGGGCCTCGCCCGGGGCATGGCGATGTACGCCGATCGCGGCTTCTACAAGCGCGCCCAGATCGCGGCGAGCGACCTCGGTCTTGCGGGCGTCGCCACGTTCACCGACCTCGACCGGCTGACGATCTTCGCCGACAACCTCGTCCCGCACGTCTTGCGCTGCGACGGCGTCTTGGTCTACGACGACCGGCTCGCCGCGCACATCGACGCCGAACGGCCCCTGCGCTACGGAGGTGCCCAGGAGCGTGAGATCCGCGGGTGCGCCGTCCACGCGGCGGAGCAGCTCGCCGCGCGCCTGCAGGTCACCGCCAACGACCTCGACCACTGGCTGTGGAACCGCGGGCAGGATCCGGCCTACAAGGCGCGGCCGCGGCACCGCTGCCGGTGCGTGTTCTACTGATCAGCCGCGGCGCAGCGACAGCTTGCGCACGGAGTCGCGCTCGCGCGCCGCCCCGTCGAGGTGCGCGCGCACCCAGGTGACGACGCGCCCCCGCCGCAGCGCCTGCGAGCCGCGCGCCCGCAGCTTCACGGTGACCGTCTTCGACGACGAGCCCTTGATCGAGAAGCGTGCCGTGCCGTAGCGAGCGATGCCGCCGGCCGGACGCTTGTGATGCAACCGCACGGTGCCCATGCAACGCGCGCGGCTGCGGCACTGCAGCCGGACGGCGACCCGTCCGCTCCGTGCCCGCAGGCTGGTCGAGACGACCTTCACCCGTGCGGCCCCGAGGGTCCCCCGCGACTCCGCCACGGTGGTGCCGGCGACGGTGAGCGCGGCGCCCGGGGTCGGCTCGGACGTGCTGCCCGTCGACGGGCCAGACGGCTCGCCGGGCTTCGCGCACGTGATCCGCGGATTGACCTCCTGGCTGGCGCCCCCGAGGAACAGATACCGCCCCGCGGCCAGCCAGTTGCCCGTCTCACACGACCCCGTGGTGAACAGGCCCGGGACGGACGTGAAGGTGAACGACGTCAGCGCCAGCGTGCCGAAGCCCGATCCGGTGGCCGGCCCGATCTGGAACACCGGGCCGAAGGCCGGGTCTGTGAGCTTGACGGTCGACGGCACGACGACGCCCCGCTGCAGCGGGCTCAGCGCCTTCATGTGGAAGAGCACCGCATCGGGGCCGGCGTTGTACATCCTGATCGGGTCGACCTGGGATGTGCCGGTCACGTTGCCGTTCTTGAACTCGACGGTCGCCTTGCCCGTGCCCAGGAGCGAGGACTCGGCGCAGCGCGGCTCGAAGCCCTGGAGGTCCTCGGCCTTGCAGACGGTGGCGATCTTGTCACCGCGGTACTCGAAGCCCTGCGGCATCGCGACGGCGAGCACCTGCAGTGCCGGCTGCGGGCTCCCGGTCACGGTGCTCTGCAGGCTGACGGTCGCCGCGCTCGATGACGATGCGGGATCGACGGTCATGGACAGCGTCGTGGTGGCGGCGTCCGCGGGCCCGGCGGCGAGACCGACGAAAAGCGCCGCCCCGAGGGCGGCGCGGCGCACCGTACTTGTCGTTTCGAACAAAGCGCTATGCATCCAGAAGCGCCAGGTTAGAGAGCGATTGACCGCTTTACAAGTGGAGCTTTCACCACCGATCGGCAGTATCAGTGTGTCAGTTTCCCCAACGCCGCCGGGCACGGCGCCGGCACCACCGAAGGTACGCTGCGGCGCATCTCGCCCCGTGTCCTCATCCTCCACGGCTGGCAGGGCTCCCAGGGCCCGCACTGGCAGCGCTGGCTCGCCCCGCACCTGCGCGCCGCCGGGTGCGTCGTCTCGCTTCCGGAGCTCCCGGACGCCATGACACCGCGCCTGGACGCGTGGCGCGCGACGCTCGACCAGGAGCTCGCGGACCTCGCCGCGGGCCCAGGCGAGCGCCTCGTCGTCTGCCACTCGCTCGGGTGCATCCTCTGGCTGCACCATGCCGCCGCGCCCTCCCCTGGCGCGCCGCATGTCGACCGTGTGCTCCTCAACGCCCCGCCCGGCCCGCTCGGGGAGTTGCCCACGTTCTTCCCCGTGGACGTCGACGCCACCGCCGTCGCCGCGGCCGCGGGCTCGACCCGGCTCGTCTGCTCCGACGACGACCCCTACTGCCCGGAGGGGGCGCAGTCGTCCTACGCGGAACCGCTCGGCCTCCCCCTGCGACGTGCTGCCCGGCCAGGGACACCTGAACGTGGACGCCGGCTACGGGCCGTGGCCCGCGATGCTCGACTGGTGCCTGGGCCGGCGAGCGGATCTCGCGCCGCGGCCCGGCGCCTGAGCACGCGTCACTCGGGCGCGAAGAAGGGCGTCGAGGCGTAGCGCTCGCCGGAGTCCGGCAGCACCACGGCGATCTTCTTGCCCTGCGACTCGGGCCGCGCGGCGACCTGGAGCGCGCCGGCCAGCGCCGCGCCGCACGACAGCCCGGCGAGGACCCCCTCGGTCCGCGCCACGAGCCGCGCGGTCTCGATCGCATCCTCGTCGTCGATGGGGATGATCTCGTCGAGGATGTCCCGGTTGAGCACCGCGGGGACGAACCCTGCGCCGATGCCCTGGATCTTGTGTGGCCCCGGCGCGCCGCCGGACAGCACGGCGGAGGACTTCGGCTCGACGGCCACGACCTGCAGCTTCGGGTTGCGCGCCTTCAGTGCCTCCCCGGCCCCGGTGATCGTGCCGCCCGTCCCGACCCCGGCCACGAGGATGTCGACGTCGCCGTCCATCGCCTCCCAGATCTCGGGACCGGTGCCTTCGCGGTGCGCCGCCGGGTTCGCCGGATTGGAGAACTGATCGGGGAGGAACACGTCGTCGCGGGTCGCGAGGGCGCGCGCCGCCGCGACGGCCTCGTTCATGCCGCCCATCGACTCGGTGATCTCCACGCGGGCGCCGTAGAGCTTCAGCAGCGCCTCGCGCTCGCGGCTCATCCCCTGCGGGAGGGTCAGGACGAGGTCGTAGCCCTTCGCCGCGCAGACGAACGCCAGCGCGATGCCGGTGTTCCCGGAGGTCGCCTCGACGATCGTGGTGCGCCCGGGCTCGATGCGACCCTCGCGCTCGGCCGCCTCGATCATCGCGACGCCGATCCGGTCCTTGACGGATCCGCCCGGGTTGGCAACTTCGAGCTTGCCGAAGATCCGCACCCCGTCGGGCGCGACCCGGGCCAGCTCGACCATCGGCGTGCGGCCGACAAGCTCGGCGATGTTGATCGGGATTCGCGCCATTCCCGGACACTCTAATCGCCGCCGCGGGCGCCGCCCCGGGGGCAGGGGAAACCTGCGGAAAGGTCGAATGATCGTCCGGGACGGGGCGGCCGCGCTCCGGGGATCCCCGGTTCGCGCCGGAAAGAGAAGGACCGACCGGCTCCCGAACGCCCCGGAGACTTCCCAGATGGCTGCCATGCCCCAACCCCAGCCCGAGCCCCGCGCGCTGCCCGACGTGCGCGCCGCGACCGGCGTCACGCTGCGGGTCGATTTCTCAACCGGCCGCATCCTCGGCCCCGTCGACCCCGCCGACCTGCGCCTCACGCGCCCCCGCGGCGAGCACGAGCCGGAGCTGACGGACCTCCCCCGCCGCCGGCCGGAGTAGGGTCGGCGCGCCGGCGCAGTGCGCGCCGGACGTGCCCATGACCAGTTCGCCCGACGCAGGAATCCGCCGCCAGCGCTTTGCGCTCGTCATGGTGCTGTCGCTCGGCACCGTGCTGCTGACGATCGCGACCCCGCAGGCCGACGCCACACGGGCGCTGGCGCTGTTCTTCCAGGGCCTGGCGCTGATCGTCGCCATCGTCGCGGCGCGCGATCACGAGCGGCTGCGCCAGCAGACGGCGATCATCCTGATGGTGGCGCTGCTCAGCGCCTGTGCGCTCGCCGGCCTGGGCGTGCTGACCGATGACGTGCGCGTGCTGGCGTCGCTGCTCATCGCCGTCGCGACCCCCGCTGTGATGGTCCGGGGCGTCGTCCGGCTGCTGCGCGAACGCGGCGTCGTGCTGCAGGCCGTCTTCGGGGCGCTGGCGCTCTACCTGCAGATCGGGCTGATCTTCGCCTTCGCCGCCGCGGGTATCGGCTCGGCGCAGGGCACCCCGTTCTTCGGGGGCGACGATCCCCAGTCGATCAGCGAGTTCGTCTACTTCAGCTTCACGACGATGTCCACCACGGGCTACGGCGACCTCACGCCCGCCACGTCGCTCGGGCGCTCGCTCGCCGTGCTCGAGATGCTCGTCGGCCAGATCTACCTCGTGACGGTCGTGGGCCTGCTCGTGGGGAACATCGGCCGCGAGCGGCCGACGGCCCCCTGAGGGACTCAGCTGCGCGGCACGGACGCCGTCGCGTCGGCGACGACGAGATTCTTGACGAGTTCGGCCATGCCGAGGATCTCGACCACCGAGGAGCCCTGCGACGCCTGGAAGTACACCGTGTCCTCCTGCCCGCCGGGAGCTGCGACCGTGAAGGCGACGAGCACGCTGCGCACCTCCGCGCCGTCACCATGCTGGTCCTCGACGGCGGCGACCAGACGCCCCACCGTGTCATCGATACGGCTGCGCTCCATCGCGCTCTCCTCGTGTCGTTCGTCGCGAACTTGGGGAAAGCACATCCGACGCGCCGGACGGAACGACGGCGGGATGCTCCTAGATGTAGTACATCGCGGCGCCGGCGTCGCGCTGCTCGCGCTCGATGACGTCGGCGATCGTGGTGGTCTCGAGCACCGTGCGGGCGGCGCGGGCAGCGTCGCCGAGAACGCCGACGGCGTCCCGCCCGAGCGGGCCGTCGAGCAGTTCGACGACCTCGAGCACCGTGATCTCCCCGGGCGCCTTGGCGAACGCATAGCCGCCCTTCACGCCGCGCTGGCTGCGCAGGAGGCCCGCGCGGCGCAGCGTCGCGAACAGCTGCTCGAGGAACTGCACGGGGATGTCCCGGCGCCGCGCGAGCTCGCCCAGCGGGACGGGCGCGTCGCCCCCGGTCCTGCCGAGTTCGGCGAGCGCCTGCAGCGCGTACGGGCTTTTCGAGGTAATCGAGATCACGGCGGTAGCGTCAGGGTATGGCACACGCCGTACGGTTCGCGCCCGCTCTGGCGCTCATGGGCCTCATCTACTACCTGTCGGCCCAGCCCGACCTGAGCTCCGGCATCGAGGGCTGGGACTTCCTCCTGCGCAAGCTCGGCCACATGACGGTGTTCGGCACGCTGTTCGCGCTGCTGTGGTGGGCGATGCCCCGCCATCCGCTCGCCGCCGCCGTGATCACCGTGCTGTACGCGGTCAGCGACGAGTGGCACCAGTCCTTCACGGAGGGCCGGCACGGCACGCCGGTCGACGTCCTCATCGACGCGACCGGCGTGCTCGTGGCCTACCTGCTGATCAGCGTCAGGCAGCGTCCTCGAACGCAGCCTTGAGCGTGCCGCAGGTGTTGCCGGGCAGCGAGTTCATGACCAGCGCCGCCTCGTAGTTCTGCCGGAGCGCCATCACGCACGTGAACACCTGGCGTTCGGTCGCGCCGCTGAACCAGTGGCCCCAGCCGTCGTGCCACCAGAACCCGAGCGATCCCTCGTCGGGATTGTTCGAGCTGCGGTTCCAGCCCAGCAGGTCGCTGAACATCCGGTCGCGCGCGAGCGCCGGGAGGATGTTCTCGGTCCGGCGCAGGTACGTCGCGACCTTCACCAGATCGATCGCCGACAGGTGCAGCCCCGTGTGACCACCGCAGTGCTTGCGGCTGTCGCCGTCGCGCTCGATCAGCCTGCCGCCCGCGGCGACATCGTCGCGGTCGTACACCAGCGCCGCGGTGTCCTCTTCATCGTCGTCGACCCAGCAGCGGACGTTCGGCACGCCGGCCTTCGAGAACACCTCCTTGTTGAGGTACTTGAGGTACTTCTTCGAGTTGTTGTTCTCCGTGACGAACGCCAGCGGCCCGATGCCGAGGCCGGCGACCCCGGTCAGCCGCGCGATCAGGACGCGCACCATCACGTAGTTGGCGTTCTTGTACTTCGGCGTGCCGCCCGGGGTGAGGTCCGACGCGGCCAGGAGCTGCATGCCGTCCCACGTGTTCCCGTACACATCGGGGTCGGGCAGCCCGTCGATGTACTGCTTGAAGCCCGAGGTGTGGGTCAGGAGATGGCGGAACGTCACCGGGTTGGCGCTGTCGGGCTCGAACGCGGGACCCTTCTCCCAGGTCGCCGGCAGATAGGCGCCGATCGGAGTGTCGACGGGGATGCCGCGCTGGGCCAGCAGCTTCTGCAGCGCCATCGCGCTCATGGGCTTCGTCACGCTCATCACCTCCAGGCGCGTGTCCTCGGTGAAGCCCTGCTGTCCGTCGACCGCGGCGCGCGCGTCACCAATGCCGTCGGCGGCCGCGAGCTGGCCGTTCCTCGTGATCGCGTAGGCGTAGCCGACGGGTCCATCGGCTCCGCCGAGGCGGTCCTCGATCTCGGAGGCGAAGGCCTCCGGCTCGACGACGGGCTCGGAGACGAGGTCCTGCGGGCCGGGCGCGGGACCCTGCGGCTGAGCGGTGATCGGCGGGTCGGCCGGATCAGGGTCGGGATGCGGGTCCGGCGGCGGGGGCGGCGGGGTGGTCAGCGAGCCGATCCCGGGCGCGGCCGGCGCGGCCGCGACCGCGCACGTGGGGACGATCGCGAGGGTGGCGACGGCGAGCGTCGCGACGACGGTCTGGCGGAACATCAGGGTCCTCCTCAGGACGGGTGAGACAGACACCCGCCCAACCAAGGCACCCTGCGCGCGTTATCCGCCGCTGTGTCGCCTTCGCGACACAGGGATCGGGGAGAGGATCGACGCTCCCCGATCGGGTCCTACAGCCAGCCGCGCTCCGTGGCGATGAGGACGGCCTGGGCGCGATCGACCGCGCCGAGCTTGCCGTAGATGTTGTGCAGGTGCGTGCGCACCGTGCTCGTCGACAGGTTCAGCTCGAGGGCGATCTGCTTGTAGACCTTGCCCTCGGCCAGGCGCTTGAGCACCTCGACCTCGCGGCTGGACAGCGGGCACGGATCGACCTGACGCGTCCGGCCGGTGACCGGGTACGGCAGGTCGTACATGACCGTGCGCAGCTCGGCCGGGCCGAGCCCGATGACGCGGGCGCACTTCAGCAGCTCCTGCGGGCTGACCGAACCACCCTGCGCGTAGTGCGCGAGCATGTCGGCCAGGCGGACGAACGCGGCTTCGCCGGTCGCGTCCTCGGAGTGATGACGCTCGATGATCGAGGCGACCGACTTGGGCAGCCCCCACCGGCGGGCCAGGACGCCGCCGACCAGCGCGTGGTCGACGCCGAGCTCACGGCGCTCGCGGTGGATGCGCTCCTCCGGCGTGCGCGCGCCCTGATGCACCTGACCGGGGTAGCCCGGGTAGGCGTGCATGAGGACGAGCTTGCCGATGTCGTGCAACAGCGCCGTGACCATGAGTCGATCGCGGTGCTCGTAGCCGGTCTCCTGCGCGATCCGCTCGGCGGCGCGCTGGGTCGCCACGCCGTGCAGGCGGAAGCGCTCCGGCGCGGCCTCCCACACGGAGGAGCGCTCGAAGAAGTCGAAGGTGCGAGCGCGGGTCGCGAGGGCATGGACCGCCTCGGGCGACAGCAGCTCGACGGACTGGACGACGGACTCGACGCGGCCGCGGCTCTTGCCCTCAACCTGGTTGCCGAGGCGCAGCACGCTGATGACCAGCGCGACGTCGGACTCGACAGCGGCGACCACGTCACCGCTGGAGACGCGCTCCTGCGTCACGAGGCGGATCAGGCGATTGCGGGACTCCGCGAGCGCCGGGAACGCCTCGAGGGCCTCGAAGGCAGCGGTGAGGCGCCGGCCATGGCCCTCGTTGTGGCGGCGAGCGTTGTTGTTGCTGCTGCCCTTCTGCTGCTCATTCTGGGCCATCGTGTCGCGCGCCGTTGTCGCGGGTGCGTTCATCGGAGGTGTGTTCCCCTGCTGGTCGTCCGTCGTAATCACACCGGGTTATCGGCAGGCGTGGACAGATGATTGAACGCAGACATTGCCCGTCGGATCATCCCGGCGTCAAGGCCCTGTCGATCCGCCGGATGGCCTCGTCGCGCCCCAGGACCTCCAAGGTCTCGAAAATGCCCGGGGATACGGCGGTTCCGGCGAGTGCGACGCGGATCGGCTGGAAGACCTGTTTGGGTTTCGCGCCCCGCCGATCGACCACCTGCCGTAGCGCCGCGTCAATGGACGAAACGTCGAATTCGGGCAGATCGGCCAGCGCGACCCGGGCGTCCGCCAGCGCGGCGCGGCCCTCGTCGTCGAGCCACTTCTCGCGCGCCTTCGGGTCGTCTCCGGGCCCGTCGAAGATGAACCCGGCGAGCGGCCAGAAGTCGTCGAGCGTCTGCATCTTCTCCCGGCTGATCTCCACGGCGGGCTCCAGGCCGGTGCGGCCCGTATGGCGCTCCAGCCGCGTCGTGAGCTGTGCGGTCGTCAGCTCGCGGACGTAGCGGCCGTTCAGCCAGCGGAGCTTCTGCTCGTCGAATCGCGCCGGGTTCTTCGAGACCCGGGTGATGTCGAACCGATCGACGAGCTGCGACGTCGAGATGATCGTCTCGTCGTCGGGGTCGCCCCAGCCCAGCAGCGCGAGGTAGTTGCGGACCGCCTCGGGGAGATAGCCGGCGTCGCGGAGCTCCTGCACGGAGGCCGCCCCGTGACGCTTGGAGAGCTTCTTGCCGTCCGGCCCGTGCAGCAGCGGCAGGTGCGCGAACGTGGGCGGCTCCGCGCCGAGGGCCTCGTAGACGAGGAGCTGCTTCGGCGTGTTCGAGAGGTGGTCCTCCCCCGCGGACGACGTGCGTGATCGCCATGTCGAGGTCGTCCACCGCGACGGCGAAGTTGTAGAGCACGCTCCCGTCCGCCCGGGCGATGACGGGGTCGTCGAGGTGGCGGTGCTCGAACGTCGTGTCGCCGCGGATCAGGTCGTGCACCGTGGTGCTGCCCTCGTCGGGCACCTTCAGCCGGATCGCGCCGTGGGCCTCCGGGGTGCCGCGAAAGCCTGCGGACGCGCCGTGCTCGGCCTTGTAGGCGTTGACGTCGTCGGCGGTGGCCGACGAGTGGTAGGCGTGACCGCTGTCGATGAGCCCGCGCAGTGCCTCGGCATGCCGGTCGGCGCGCGCGTACTGGCTGATCGGGCCCTCGTCCCAGTCGAGATCGAGCCAGCGCAGCGCGTCGAGGATCTGCTCGACGTTCTCAGGTGTCGAGCGCTCGCGGTCGGTGTCCTCGATGCGCAGGACGAACGTGCCGCCAGACTGGCGCGCCATGAGCCAGTTGTAGAGCGCGGCGCGCGCGCCGCCGACGTGCAGTGCCCCGGTCGGCGAAGGGGCGAAACGGACCCGCATGGACATGGCGTCAACCTAGCGTGCCGCGTCCAGGCCACGCGCTCTAAGCTGCGGCGCCCATGCTCATCGGCGCACATGTCTCCCCCGCCGGCGGCCCCGCCAACGCCGTCACACGCGGTGAAGAGCGGGGCGCCACCGCCATCCAGATCTTCAACCAGAACCCGCGGGCGTGGAAGCCGACGTTCTACTCCGACGAGCAGATCGAGGCGTACCACGAGGCGATGATCGGCTCGCCGGTGAAGGCGCTGCTCATCCACGCGGTGTACCTGCTCAACGCGGCCTCCGACGACCCCGAGATCCGCGAGAAGACGCTGACCTCGCTCGCGGCCTCGCTGCAGGCCGGTGACCGGCTCGGTGCCCACGCCGTCGTGCTGCATCCCGGTTCGGCCAAGACCGGCGAGGTCGGCCCGGCGATCGCCCGGGCCGGCGAGGTCATCGCCGAGGCGCTCGCGCTGTCGGAGACCTGCGCACTGCACCTGGAGAACACCGCGGGCGCGGGCGGCACCCTCGGGCGGTCGTTCGACGAGCTCGCGCAGCTGATCGAGGCGGCCGGTGGCAACACCCGCCTTGGCGTGTGCCTGGACAGCTGCCATCTCTTCGCGTCGGGCTACGACATCAGGACGATCGACGGGCTCACCGAGACGATCGACGAGTGTGAAGCCAAGGTCGGCGCGGGGCGGCTCGGGTCGCTGCACCTCAACGATTCCCAGACGCCGTTGGGCTCGAACCGTGACCGGCACGCGAACGTCGGCTCCGGCGAACTGGGCGAGGACGGCTGCGCGGCGTTCCTGTCCGAGCCGCGCTTCGAGTCGCTGCCGGTCGTGCTGGAGACGCCGGGCGAGAACCGGTCGGGCCCCACGGCCGAGGAGCTCGCGTTCTGCCACGAGCTGCGCGCCCGTGGCCTGGCCGCACGCGCGGCAGCGTAAAGCTCGAGCGCCCGGCCCCCTTCTGGGGCCATGTCACCGATCAACGCCCGCGCCGCGCTCCTCACGGCCGCACTCACCACCCTCGCCGTGCCCGCCGCTGCTGCAGGGGCCCCACTCCACAGCGAGATCGAGGTGATCACCGGTCCTCAGACCACGATCACCGCGAGAACCACCGCCACATCACAGCTCGAGCTCTCGCTGCGTCGCGGCGAAGGGGGCACCCTGCTCAAGAGCGTGCCGATGACGGACTGCGGCGCGGGCATGATGTGCGCCACGCTGCCCGTCGGCACGCTGCTGCCCAACGACCGGGCCACCATCGACCAGTACTTCAAGCCGGCCAGCGACAGCTCCGTCCAGCGGGCGATCGTCGTCTATGAGGGCGTGCCGAAGCTCCGCCCGTCGACCTGCCTTGCCATGGGCGGCACGCAGCTCGCCGCACAGCTGGACGTCTCCCCGCACTGGAAGCAGGTGCAGCTCGGCGTGATCGGCGGCGCCCAGGCCGTCGGGCTGGAGAGCTCGGGCGGCGTGACCTCCGGGACCTACGCTCCCGCCATCAACCCGGGCGCGCAGGCTTACGTCCGCCAGTCCTACGACTACGCCACGCCCTCCGAAGAGGGCACCATGGCGATCACCCACACCGCGCCCGTCGGGACGTGCGCGGCGCTCGGTGCAGTGCCGACCGTGCTGCCGCAGTCACCACCGGTGGACCCGACGCCGCCCCCGCCACCGGCCGACACGGCGGCGCCGCAGGCAGTGCTCAGGGTCAAGGCGGTCCCGCGCCTCGCCGCCCTGCGCACTCGCGGGCTGGTGTCCAGCGTGACCGTCGACGAGGCCGCGGTCGTCACCCAACAGCTGCTGCTCGGCCGCAGGATCGTTGGCCGCGGCAGCGCCAACGCAGCGGGCGCCGGCACCGTGAAGGTGGCGACTCGGCTCACGACATCCGGCAAGCGCGCTCTGCGCGGCCGGCGCAAGGTCAAGCTCCTTGTCAGGACGGCCGCGCGTGACGCGGCGGGCAACGTGCGGACCCTGCGCGCGACATCCATCACCGTCCGGCGCTGACGTGCGAGGATCGGCGCCGCGATGCGGCTGCTGATCACCGGAGCGACCGGCTACCTCGGATGGCGCGCGACGGTCCTACTGCGCGAGATGGGCCACGACGTCACTGCGCTGACCCGCCCGGGCGCACGAGCCCGGGCGGCGTCACGCGACCTCGATGGCGTCGTGACCGTCGATGCCGCCGCACCGGAGGCCCGGGACCTCGTGGCCGACCACGAGGCCGTGCTGCACTTCGCGGGCGTCCCCTCCCCCGCGTATGCCCGCGAGCACCCTGCGGCCGCAGTGCTCGGCAACGCCGGCACCACGCTGAACCTGCTGGAGGCCTGCCGCGCCCATGACGCGCTGCTCGTCTACCCCTCCTCCGTCCGCGCGCCGATCATCCCGAGCCCGGACCCGTACGGCGCCTCGAAGTTCCTCGGCGAGCAGGCGTGCCGGGCACACGAGGCGCGCAGCGTGATCGTCCGCCTCACATCGGTGTTCGGCCCCGGCCAGGTCCGGGCCGAAGGTGCGACCGGTGCGATCGCGGCCTTCGCGGACCGGGCGCTGCGAGGCGAGCCGATCGTCATCCCCGGCGATCCGATGCGCACCCGCGACTTCGTCTACGTCGACGACCTCGTGGCCGCGCTCGACGACATGCTCCGCGCGGGCGCCCCGGCACCGATCGTGCTCGCCGCCAGTGGCGCGCCGACCCCGCTCCTTGACGCCGCTCGCGCCGTCGTCGAGGCCAGCGGGAACGACACGCCGATCGAGACGCCCGGCGGCGAACCGCCACCCGGTGACGAGCGCTCCTACGAGGCCGGGCCGGAGGACGTGCTGCTGCCGATGACCTGCCGCCCCGTCGAGGACGGGATTCGCGACTACGTGGACTGGTTGCGGCGCTAGACCGCCGCGGCGGCCTCGGCGGTGACGACCGGCCCGAGGATCGCCTCGAGCTCGGCACGCAGCGTGGCCGTCGGCGCGACCCGGAACTCCTTGCCCAGCTTCAGCTTGCGGGAGTCGGCGTCGCGCATCTGGACCTCGAGGATTACCTCGGACTCGCCGGGGAAGTTGTGCAGCACGTCGCGAAGGTCGTCGATCACGGTCGCCGGCAGGCGCGCGGCGTCGAGCACGAGGTGCAGGGGCTCCGGGCCGACCTGGCGCGTGGCCATCTCCGCCTTTGCGGCCTCGACCTCGTCGGCGGTCGGCTGGAAGAGGTCGACGGCCTGCACGACGATGTTCGTCTTGGACGCGTCCTTGTGGTCCACCCGGCCGCGCACGAGCACGACGTTGTCGACCTGCAGCGTCGCCTCGCACTCAGCGAGGGTCTTCGCGAAGACGATGAGCTCGACCGAACCCTCGAGGTCGTCGAGCGTGGCGAACATCATGTTGTCACCGTTGCGGGTGCGGATCTTCTTCGCCTGCGTGATGATCCCGCCGGCCGTGACCCAGTCGCCGTCCTTGCGCTCGGCCATCTCGGCCAGCGAAGCATCGACCTTCACGCGCAGGGCGTCGCGCACGTCCTTCAACGGGTGCGCGCTGATGAACAGGCCGAGCGACTCCTTCTCGATCGCCAAGAGCTCGTTCTGCTCGAACTCCTCGGTCGGGATCGGCGGGTGCGCGGGCGCCGCGAACGCGGCCGCGGCCCCGTTGCCGCTGTCGGCGTTACCGAAGACGTCGTCGAAGATCGAGCCCTGGCCGATGATCGCGTCCTGCTGGGCCTTCTGGCCGGCGGCCTGCGCCTGCTCGAGGACCTCGAGCATGCCCTTCCGGGTCGCGCCCGTCTGCTCGAAGGCCCCGCACTTGATGAGCGCCTCGATCGACTTCTTGTTCACCGCCCGCGAGTCGACGCGCGCGCAGAAGTCCCACAGGTCGGTGAACGGGCCGCCCTCTGCGCGCGAGGCCTTGATCGCCTCCACCGCGGCGTAGCCGACGCCCTTGACCGCGTCCAGGCCGAAGCGGATGTTGCCGTCGACGACGACGAACGCGTGGTCGGACTCGTTGACGTCGGGCGGAAGCACGCTGATGCCCATCCGCTCGGTCTGGTCGACGAAGAACGGGACCTTGTCCTTCGTGTCCATGACCGACGAGATCAGCGCCGCCATGTACTCGGCCGGGTAGTTGGCCTTCAGCCAGGCGGTCCGGTACGCGATCAGTGCGTAGCAGGCCGCGTGCGAGCGGTTGAAGGAGTAGTCGGCCGACTTCTCGTTCGTGTTCCACAGCCACTCGATGAGCGAATCGGGAGTCCCCGACGCCCGGCAGCCTTCGTAGAACGCGGGCTTGAGCTTGGCCATCGCCTCGCGGTTCTTCTTGCCGATCGCCTTGCGGAGGTCGTCGGCCTGCGCGCCCGAGAAGCCGGCCAGCTCCTTGGAGATGAGCATGGCCTGCTCCTGGTACAGGATCACGCCCTTCGTGCCGCCGATGATCGGCTCGAGCCGCGGGTCGGGGATGTTGACCGTGTCCGGATCGCGCTTGCCGCGCGCGTACGTCGGGATCTGGTCCATCGCGCCCGGGCGGTACAGCGCCACGAGCGCCACGAGGTCGTCGAACTCCGTGGGGCGCACCTTCTTCAGCGCCTCCTGCATGCCCTCGGACTCGAACTGGAACACGCCGACGGAGTCGCCGCGCGCGAGCATGTCGTACGACTTCGCGTCGTCGAGCGGCAGCGTCGCCATGTCCGGACGTTCTCCGGTGGAGCGGCCGATGATGTCCAGCGCGTCCTCGATGACGTCGAGGTTGCGCAGGCCCAGGAAGTCCATCTTCAGCAGGCCGAGCTCCTCGACGGGCTTCATCGAGTACTGCGTGACCATGCGGTACTGACGCTGGCCGTCTGCGCCCATGCCCGCGTCGGCGAGCTGCAGCGGCACGATGTCCGTGAGCGGCATGCCCGCGATGACGACCGCGGCGGCGTGGATCGACGAGTTGCGGACGATGCCCTCGAGGCCCTGCGCGACGTCGACGATCTGCTTGGCGACCGGGTCGGCGTCGTAGGCCTTCTTCAGATCCTGCCCCTCGGTGAGGCAGTCCGCGAAGGAGGGCGGGCGACCCTGCTGCGGGTCGGGGATGAGCTTGGCCAGCTCGTCGCCCTTCTGGTACGGGTGGCCGAGCACGCGCGCGGCGTCGCGGGTGGCCGCCCGCGGGAACATCTTGCCGAAGGTGACGATCTGCGCCACCGACTCGCGGCCGTAGCGCTCGACGACGTACTGCATGACGCGCTCGCGGCCGCGGACCGAGAAATCGATGTCGATATCCGGCATCGACACGCGCTCGGGATTGAGGAACCGCTCGAAGAGCAGGTCGTAGCGCAGCGGGTCGACGTCGGTGATCTGCAGGCAGTACGCGACGAGCGAGCCGGCGGCCGACCCACGGCCCGGGCCGACGGCGATGCCGTTGTCCTTCGCCCACTTGACGAAGTCCCACACGATGAGGAAGTAGGCGTCGAACCCCATCTTCGTGATGACGCCGAGCTCGTACTCCATGCGCTCGATCGCCTCCGCCGGCGGCGGATCGCCGTACCGGGCGCGCAGTCCCTCCATGACCTTCTCGCGCAGGTACTGGTGCTCGTCCTGCCCCTCGGGCAGGTAGCGCGGGATGAGCTGACGCCCGAGTTCGATGTCGACGCTGCAGCGTTCGGCGATCTCGAGCGTCGTGGGCAGCGCGTCCGGCCATTCGGCGAACGCCGCGGCCATCTCCTCGTTGCTCTTGAGGAAGAACTCGTTCGTGTCGAAGGTCATCTTCGGCGCGGCGAGCGTGCTCTTGGTCTGCACGCACAGCAGCGCCGTGTGGTGGTGGTAGTCCTCCTTGCGGAGGTAGTGCACGTCAGCGGTGCCGACGAGCGGGCGACCGAGCTCCCGGGCGATCTTCACGATGCCCTCGTTGGCCTTGTCCTGATCGGCGATGCCGTTCTTCTGAACCTCGAAGTAGACGTTGTCGCGGCCGAACACCTGCAGGAGCTCGTCCGCGTGCGCGCGCGCCTCGTCGAACCGGTCGTTGACCAGGCGCTGGCAGAACCGCGAGGCCAGGCAGCCCGTGAGGGCCACGATCCCCTCGCTGTGGCGCTCGAGAAGCTCCATGTCGACCGAGGGCTTGCCGCGGTTGAGCCCCTCGAGGAAGCCCGCGGACGAGAGCTTCACGAGGTTGCGGTACCCCTCGTCACTCGAGGCCAGCAGGGTGAGGTGGTTGCGCTCGCGCCGGACCGACGAGTCGGCCTTGCGGTCGTCGACGAAGTAGATCTCGCACCCGACGATCGGGTTGATGCCGTGCTTCTTCGCGGCCTTGTACAGCTCGACCGAGCCGTTCATCACGCCGTGGTCGGTGAGGCCCAGCGCGGGCTGGCCGAACGCGGCGGCACGCTCGGCAAGGGCCTCGATCTTGCACGCGCCGTCGAGCAGCGAGTACTCGGAGTGGACGTGCAGATGGGCGCAGGACGGCGTGCTCACGGGCATCCGAGATTAGGGACCGGCCCGGATGGCGCGACCCCTCTTCCCCGCACGTTGCGGGAGTTTGTCGAAACGCCACGAGCCCGCGAGAAGGAGCCGCAGGCGAGTTCTCGCAATGGCATCCAAGGCCTCCGGCCGCAGGATGCCACTGTCACAGGACTTTGAAACCCTGCGCCCGATCGAACCAGCGCGCGAGCGACGCGGCTGCCGCCGGATCTCCGGCAACGGTGGTGGGCCCCTCCGCCGGGGGCTCGGTGCGGGTCAGGTGCGCGAGCAGCCCGGCGCACGACGGCGCCTCGACCGTCGCGGTCGCGGTCGGGTCTCCGCCGTCCGTCACCGTCACCAGCCGGCCGTCGGCGACGCGGACGAGCCAGACCTGCCCATCGTCCTCGCCCACGCGGTACGCGACATGGAAGCGATAGCCCGACGTCCACTCGGGCTTGACCGACACCGCGAGGAGTCGCAGCGCCAGCCCGCAGTCGAACGGGATCCCGGACCGGACGACGTCGCCGAGCGTCACCGGGCGCCGACGCGCGCGGAACAGACGCTTGAGCTTGCGCTTGCGCCCCGTCGTCTCGAGCGTCACGCCGCGCCACGCGCCGCCGGGCGACGAGCGGAGCGATGTTCGCGGGCGTGCCGGTCACGGCCACGTCGGGCTTCGGCAGCTCGAGGCCCTCCTCGTGCTCCTCCACGGCAAACGTGCGCTTGCCGAGCACGACCCGACGCGGCGCAAGCGGCTCGATCGTGAGGTCGTAGGTGAGCTTGCGGCGCATGACCGGGCCTTGGAGCGGCAACAGCGCGACGACGGCGTCCGCAGCGGCTGGGCGATCGACGGTGTCGAGCTGCTCGATCGCGTTCGTCAGCCAGAAGGTGAAGAGCTGATCGTTGACCACCCGCGGCGCGAGTTCGACGACGCGCTCGACGCGCGGGGGCGCCAGGTCCGGGAGCGGATCGACGGCGGCCAGGGCGGCGGGGGTGATCGCGTCCTGCTCGATGGTGACCCCGAAGCCGTCGACGACCTGCGCGAGCACATCCGGGTCATCGGCCGGCGACGGGATCGCCCCGTGGCCGGCATCGCCTGCAGGCTCCGCCACGGGCGCCGCGTCGGGGAGCACCTGGGCGTCGGCCGCGAGATGCTCGGCGCGCTCGCGCAGCCGCTCGGCGGCGCGGCCGAGATTCGCGATCGTCGCCTCCGCCTCCGGGGGTGGAGCGAACGCCGGGGGCATCGCCGCCGGCTCGACCGTCGCGGGTGCCTCGCCGCGCAGCGAGGCGACCTCCGCGCTCAGCGCGCCGACGTGCGCGCGCTCGGTCCGCAGCTCCGCCTCAGCGACCCAGCGAGCCGCCGCTTCGTCGCGCAGCCGCACCCGCAGCTCGCCCGCGAGGGTGATGAGCGCGTCGTTCAGATCGTCCACCCGCGCGCGCAGCCGGCGCAACTCGTCCAGCTCCAGACCCTCGTCCGGCGCCGACGATCGCGCCGCGGCGATCTCCTGCGCCAGTGCGTCGCGCTCGGCCTCCGCCCGGGCGCGCGCCTCGCGCTCGCGCTCGATGCGCTCCGCGAGCACCACGGGCTCCTCACGCTGGGCGCGGCGGTCCATGAGCACGGACGGTTCGATGACCTCGGCGCCGACGGTCGCGCCCACCCGCGCGGCGGGCAGCGACACCTCGGCAGCTCCCAGGCGCAGCGCCGCGCCGGTCTGCAGTTCGCCGCGCAGGCGCGACGGCAGCGTGAAAGCGGCGCTGAACGCGCCGGTCGGGCCGGGACGCTGCTCGCCGCGGGCGCCGAACCGGCGGCGCAGCCCCGCTTCTTCGACGAGGAGGAGCGGTGTGGTGGGCATGGGAGCGCCGCGCCAGCGGCCCTCCACCACGACCTCGACGGTCCCGCTGTCGGGACCGGTCGGCGACCACACGACGCGGTCGACTTCGACGGGGGCGAACTCAGGCGGGACGGCGGGAACCATGGCTCGCAACGTACGTGGCAGAGCGGACGGTTCGGGCCTGTACCCTCCGCGCCATGAGCACGTCGCGCTACCTCGTCGTCGGTGTCGTCACCCGCACCAGCGGGCGATGGACCGTCCGTCGCCGGTACCGCGTGTGGTCACCCACCCGGTTGGCGCTGCTGCTCCTGCTCGAACGGCTTCCCGTCCGCTTGCTGGGCTTTTTCGCCTGGCACGGAGTGCTGCGCTATCCGCAGCTGCGCTGGTCGAAGTCCCCGGGGCCGCTGAACGCCGCCCTCCTCGTGGCCCTCTGGATCGGCATCGCCCTCGTCCGTGACCGGCTCCCGCGGCCGGTCACGCAGCGACTGCTCGGCTAGTCGTTCGCGCCGTCGCGCTCGCGCATCTGCCACGCCAGGCGCGACTGCAGCGACCACAGCTCGATGAAGCCCGGCGACGCGTCCTGCGCGAACAGGCCGCCCGACTCGGCGAACGACGCGAGCGACGCGTCGTACACGGCGTTCGGGCTCTCGCGGGTGACGACCCGCGCGCTGCCCTTGTAGAGCTTCATGCCGATCGTGCCCGTGACACGCAGGTTCACGTGGTCGATGTACGCCTGCAGGTCCAGGCGCAGCGGCTCCCACCACAGGCCCGCGTAGACGAGGTACGCCCACTTCTGGTCGAGCCCCGGCTTGAACTGGTTCTGGTGGATCGTGCCGGTGAGCCGCTCGAGCTCCTTGTGGGCGGGCAGGATGATCGCCGCCGCCGGGACCTCGTAGATGTCGCGGACCTTCAGGCCCACGATGCGGTCCTCGATGTGGTCGAGGATGCCGACCCCGTGCTTCATCCCGAGCTCGGCGGCCTTCTCGATGAGCTCGACGATGCCGAGCGTCTCGCCGTTCAGCGCGACGGGGACACCCTGCTCGAAGGTGATCGTGACGATCTCCGACTCGTCCGGCGCGAGCTCCGGCCGGGTGACGAGCTGGAAGACGTCGTCGTCGGGCGCGTGGGTGAGGTCCTCGATCCAGCGGCCCTCGGACGAGCGGCCCCACAGGTTGTCGTCGATCGAGTACGGCGCGACGCCCTCGGACCCGCCCTTGACCGGGATCCCGTGCTCGTTGGCGTACGCGATCTCCTCGTCGCGGCCCATCTTCCATTGGCGGACCGGCGCGATGACCTTCAACTCGGGCGCGAGCGTCGCGACCGTCGCCTCGATGCGGACCTGGTCGTTGCCCTTGCCCGTGCAGCCGTGCGCGATCGTGTCGCAGCCGTGCTTGCGGGCGTACTCGACGGCGAGCTTGGCGATGAGCGGACGGCCGAGCGACGTGAACGCCGGGTAGCCGTCGCCGTAGTTGACGTTCGCCTTGATCGCCGGGATGAGGTACTCGTCGGCGAACTCCTGACGCGCGTCGTGGACGATCGCCTCGATGGCGCCCAGGTTCAGCGCCTTGCCCTTCACCACGTCGTAGTCCTCACCGGGCTGCCCCAGCTCGACGGTGAGCGCGACGACCTCGGCCTCGTACTCGTCCTGAATCCACTTGAGCATGACGCTCGTGTCGAGGCCGCCGCTGTACAGCAGCAGGACGCGGCCCACCTCCTCCGGCTCGGCCAGGTAGCTGGCCACGCGCACGCGGTTGGGATCGGCGACGTGGCGGACTTCGGTGCGGACGGGCGTGGTGGGGTGCTCTTCGGTCATCTCGCCCTCAAGCGTAGGGCGAGCACCGCTCCCGCGTCGGCTGCCCGACACGGTCCCGTGCCCGCTACGGGGCGACGAGCCGTGCGGAGAAATCGCTCAGGCTCGCCCCCAGAGCGACCACCGCGCCGAGCAGCGCGATGTACGCGCCCCACGTCATCTCCGCCTGCCAAAACCCGGATCTCTCCATGAGGGTTCCGGGAAGCTCGTACATCACCAGCACGATCGCGACGAGCGCCACGGCCGCGACCGGCAACGCCGACACCGCTCCGAGCCACTTCGCGAGCGCGCCGGTCACGATTGCCGCGAGCACGAGCAGCAGGTTGTTGTCCCAGAACACGTTGACCTGGCCGTCAACACCCGTCGCACGCGCCCAGGGCAGAATGGCGCCGATCCCCATGATCAGCGCGCCGACCATCGCCCACCGCCGTGCCAGACGAGCACGCGAGGACTGGCGGCGGGCGCGCCTGACAGCACGGTTCGACGGCGAGTGCGGTAGGGCAGGGCCGATCTCGTAACTGTATCGGCACGGTCTGCGGCCACTTCGCGCTCTGCGCTACTTGATGATGACCGTCGCCGTGATCGTGCTCCCGCAAACCCCGGCGTTGGATGTCGCCGAGATCGTGAGCTTCACATGGTCGTGCACATGCCGAGGTAACGCGCGGGACGCGCGTGCCTTACGCGAACAGCCGTCGAGTCGCTGTGTCAGCCCTTGGGCAGCCGAACGCTGACGAGCATTCCGCCGTGGTCGCGCACGTACAGACGCCCCTTCGTGATGACCAGGTGCGGCCGGTTTCTCAAATCCCGGCTGACACTCCGCGCAACGAACCGCCGGCGGTCGGAGAGACGTAGGAGGTCGATGGACCACCCCGAGTTCTTCACCTCCCGCGCCTGGGCGACCCAACCCTGACCGAGCGTGGACGTCGTGAAGCCCTTCGGAAGGACCTCCGGCGCCCGCCGGCCGCACCGATGCAGCGCCGCGTGATCGTCGTCGCGCCAGATCAGGACCCACTGTCCGTCCACCGTCACGGGATAGACCTGCGACACGGGCCAGACCTCAGAGAGCGAGGAGGGAACGCGCTGCAGCTCGAGCGGCCGGCACAGTGGCACCATCGGCGAACGTGCGTTCAGGTCCTCCCGCTGATGGACATCCCACGGCGCCGCCTCCTGCACCTCCCCCCGTCCGCCAGTTGACGTACTGCCCGAACCCACGTCCGTGGTAGGAACTGCCGGACGCGAAGATCCAACGCGCGCCAACCCTCTCGGGAAGCCCGAGCACCGCGCCGTCGCCACCAACCGACCTTGCAGCGGCATCGACGCGCACGATGTCGCCCCCGGCTAACGATGCGCTCGCAAGGTGGCGCACGTACTCGCCGTTCACGAATTGGTCGCGCCCGCACTCGTAGGCAAGGCGCCCGCCGCCCGCGGCCGCAAACTTGCAGCCGGGCACCGTGGCCACCCGACGCTGACGACCGTCGTCGGCGCGGGTGACCGGATCGCCCGCAGTCCATGTCGCCGAAAAGACAATCGTCGTCCCGTCCCCGACCCAGACCTTGTCAACCCCGTAGGTCACGACGCGAACCGAGAGCCCGGCAGCATCCGCCGGGGACGCGACCAGCGCGAGGAGCACGACGAGTAAACTGGCAACTCTGACCATGCCGTCCTCAACGACCGAGAGGTCGCGGAGTTGCGGAGAACGTGGCTGACACGAGCAGTGCCACGCGCCGACGCCCGACATGCCGGCCGCGCGCTACCCGCGGCCCAGCCACACCGTCGAGAAGCCACTGACGCCCGGGCTGGGAGCGGCGGTCGTCGTGGCCAGCGCCATCGCGCCGCCGCCGGTCGCCTCAGCCATGGCGTCCTCCGTCCTGGCCGGGAGACCTGCGAGCTCCTCCACCGGACCAGTCACCCCCGTCGGGGCCAGCCGGAAGAGGCGCCGCCCCTCTGCAACGAGGAACGTGCCATCTGCAGCGGGCAGCAACGCGGGCGGCCAGACGCGGGAACTGGGCGCGACGGGGACATCACGGACAGGTGTCCAGCGGCCCGCCCGGGTCAGCATCGTGAGCTTGGGCGTGGCTGCTGTGTCGGCTGTGACCGCCCCGATCCACGCCACCGCGACGCGCGCGCCGGGTCCGACCTTGACCCTCGTCTCCTGGCTCTGAGCGTCGTCGGCGAGACGCGTGAGATTCGTGCACCGCACGGGCGTGCCGACAAGACGACAGGCCCACAGCCGACGGCGTCTCGCACGCGGGTGGTACGCGGTCCACGCGGTCGCCGCGGCTCCACCGGGCAGGCCGGCCACGACGGGCTCCGGCCGAGTGTTCCCGCTCACGGTCGACCGGGCCCCCGTCGGCCGTGCGCGACCGTCAAGCCGGCGCGCCAACAGCGCCTGCACCGGGCGCCCGCCGACGATGTGTCGGCCGCTGAGCCAGGTGACGATCGCGCCACTGCCTGCCGGCGCAATCGCCGATCCGTCCGCGGAGCTCCGGCCAAGCCGCCGGGGGAATGTGGACCTGCCCTCGACCGAGTCGAACGAGACGAGCATCACGTCCCCTGCGTGGCGCTCGGTCCGCCTGGTCCAGGTCATCAGGATCCGCCCGCCATCGGTGACCGCCAGCGCCGGACGGATCCAGCCGCCCCGCAGCGTGCTCCCGCTCGAGATCACCTCCGGCCCGGAGAGCGCCCCGCTTCTGGGACCCCGCCAGACCAGGATGTCGTGGGTGCCCCGGCTGTTGACGATCTCCTGGGCGACGAGTGTCCCGCCGTCGGGCGTCACCTCCACGAGAGGACGGCCGCCGCGCCGCGCGGGCCCCAGGCTGTCTGCCCCCCCACCGACCTGCCGAATGGCGCGCAAGCTGCGGACCGGCGGGTGACTGCCAGACCGCCGCGACATCGCCGGATGCTCCCGCGGCCAGCCGAAGATCCCACGCCCGTCCACCCTCGTCGAACCGAACGGGCGCGCCGAAGACCGCGGCCTGGCTGACCGGTGGCGCGGACAGCGCCACCGCGAGGCCAAGAACGATTGAGAACTGCAGACGGACGCGCATGATCAGGTAGGACGCACCGCCTGACCCGAAGTTGCGCCGCCTGCCGCGTCGTCAGGACAGCGCAGCCGCGATCCGCTCGAGCGCGCTGTCGATCTCGGCCTCGCCGATGATCAGCGGCGGCAGCAGCCGGACCGTCGCGGGCCCGGTCGCGTTGGCGACGAGCTTCTGCTCGGTCAACAGCCGGGTGACGAGCTCCGGCGCGGCCACGTCCTCGACGTCGAACCCGACCATCAGGCCGCGCTGGCGAACCGTCGTGACGTGCGGCAGGTCCTTCAACCCCTCGCGCAGCCGCTCACCCAGCTCCTTCACCCGGGTGTGCAGCGCCGGGTCCTCGACGATGTCGAGCACTGCGTGGGCCGCCGCGCACGGCACGGGGCCGCCGGCGAACGTCGAGCCGTGGTCGCCGGGCTGCAGGACCTCCTCGAACCCGGGGCCCGTGATGAGCGCCCCGATCGGCAGTCCACCGCCGAGGGCCTTCGCGGTCGTCATCGCGTCGGGTTCCACGCCGAGCTGATGCCACGCCCACATCGACCCGGTCCGTGCCAGACCGGTCTGGATCTCGTCGAAGATCAGCGCCGCGCCGTGGACGTCGCACGCCTCGCGGGCGGCACGCAGGACCTCCAGCGGGATCGGGTGCACGCCCGACTCGCCCTGCACCGGCTCGAGCAGCACTGCCGCGGTCCGGTCGCTCACCGCGCGGTTCAGCGCCTCGACCGTCGGCGGGATCGCGATGAACCCGGGCACGAGCGGCGCGAACGGCGCCTGCTTGCTCTCCTGCGGCGTGGCGCTCAGCGCGCCGTACGTCCGGCCGTGAAAGCCGCCGTGGACGACGACGATCTCGCCGCCGGTCTTCGCCCGCCGCGCGAGCTTCAGCGCGGCCTCGACGGCTTCGGCGCCCGAGTTCGTGAAGAACACGCGGCCGCCGAGCGAGCTGCGCCGCAGCCGGTCGGCCAGCCGGATCATCGGCTCGGTGTAGAAGAGGTTGCTGGTGTGGATGAGCTGCCCGGCCTGCTCGCGGATGGCCTCCACGACCTTCGGGTGGCAGTGCCCGACGCTCGACACGCTGATGCCCGTGAGGAAATCGAGGTACTCCGCGCCGTCGGCGTCCCACAGACGCGCGCCCTCGCCGCGCACGAACCACGCGGGCAGGCGCGCGTACGTGCCGACGATCGACTGGCGGTCCAGCGCGCGGAGCTCGTCGAACGTCGTCATTGCGCGGGCCTGATCTTCGTGCCGATGCCGCTGTCGGTGAACAGCTCGAGCAGGAGCGAATGGGCCACGCGCCCGTCGATGATGTAGGCCGCGCTCACACCGCCGTGGATGGCGTCGAGGCACGCCTGGAGCTTCGGTCGCATGCCGCCCTCCATCGTGGTGATCGCCTCTTCGACCTCGTCGGCACCGGCCTCGCTGATGAGCGACGCGGGGTCGTCCTTGTCCCGCAGCCAGCCGGCCACGTCGGTGAGGAAGACGACCTTGAACGCGCCCATCGCGCGGGCCACCGCCGCTGCGGCGTCGTCGGCGTTGATGTTGTACGAGTTGCCCTCGCGGTCGGCGCCGACGCTGGCGATCACCGGGATGTAGTCCTGGGCGATGTGCTCGAGCACGTCGACGTCGACGCGGTCGATCTGGCCGACGAAGCCGATGTCCTGGCCGTCGGGCGCCGACTGGCGCGACGCGCGGAACAGCCGACCGTCGTCGCCGGACAGGCCGACCGCGGCCTGGCCGTGGCGGTTCAGGCGCAGGACGATGTCCTTGTTGACCTTCCCGACGAGGACCATCTTCGCGATCTCGACCGTGTCCTTGTCAGACACGCGCAGGCCGCCGACGAACTCCACCGGCAGGTTGAGCTTGTTCATGTACCGCGTGATGTCCGGCCCGCCGCCGTGGACGACGATCGGGTTCATGCCGACGTACTTCAGGAGCACGACGTCGCGCGCGAACTCCTCGCGCAGCTCCGGGTCCTCCATCGCCGCGCCGCCGTACTTGATGACGACGGTCTGGCCGTGGAACTCGCGGATGTAGGGCAGCGCCTCGAGGAGGGTTGCGACGTCTCTCATGTCGTGTACTCCGCGTTGATCCGCACGTACTCGTAGCCGAAGTCGCTGAAGAAGACCTCGGTCTCGGCGGTGCGCTCCTCGCCGAGCTCGATGACGTACTCGACCTGGTCGCCGCCGACGGCCTCGATCAGCGCCTCCTCGTCGAAGCGCGCGGCCTGACCGCCCTTCGCGACGGGAACGCCCTCGATGGCGATGTCGAAGTCCAGCGGCGCGCGGCCTGGCAACGCGGCCCCCACGGCCTGCGCGATGCGGCCCCAGTTCGGGTCCTGCCCGAACAACGCCGTCTTGACCAGCGGCGAGTTCGCCACCGCGCGGGCCACGATCTCGGCCTCCTCGGCGTCGTCGCAGCGCACGACGACGCGGCCCAGGCGTTCGGCGCCCTCGCCGTCGGCGGCCATGTCGAGCGCGAGGGTCCGCAGCGCCGCGTCGAGCGCCTCGCCGAAGCGGAGCTCGTCCTCGCTCTGCGGCGCGACCTCGATCCCCGAAGCGCCGGACGCCATGAGGATCGCCGTGTCGTTCGTGGAGAGCTGACCGTCGACGCTGATCCGCTCAAACGACCGCTTGACGCAGACCCCGAGCAGCAGGTCGGCGGTCTCGGCGCTCAGGACGGCGTCGGTCTGCGCGAAGCAGAGCATCGTCGCGAAGCCCGGCTGGATCATGCCCGCGCCCTTGGCCTGCGCGGTCAGGCGCACGGTGCCGCCGGACAGCGCGACGTCGAAGGCGACCGTCTTGCGGAAGGCGTCGGTCGTGCTGATCGCGTCGGTGAAGTCGTCGACCCCGTCGGCGCGCAGCTCCTCGCGCGCGCCGACGAGCGCCTGCACCACCTTGTTGCCATCGAGCTGCACGCCGATGACGCCGGTGGACGCGACCGCGACGGCGTCGGTCGGCACGCCGCCGACCATCGACGCGGCGCCCTGCATCCGCGCGGCCTCGTCGAGGCCGCGGTTGCCGGTGGCGGCGTTCGCGTTGCCGGAGTTCGCGACGACCGCCCGCAGGCCGTCGAGCCGCGTGCGCTGCTGGGTGACCTGCACGGGCGCGGCGATGACCGACGACCGCGTGAACCGCGCGGCGCTCACCGCCTCGGCGGCGTCGCAGACAAGGATCGCGACGTCCTTGTCGCCGTTGGGCTTGATGCCGCCGGACACGCCGGCGCAACGAAAGCCCGCGGGCAGCGCGGCGTCGGCGGCCGGCGCGACGTGCGCGTGCTCGGGCACCCAGCGGTAGGACGCAGGACGTGCCTTCACGGTTCTACTCCTTCGACCTCGGGCCGACCGACCATGAGGTTCAGGCTCTGCACCGCCTGGGACGCGGTGCCCTTCCACAGGTTGTCGATCGCCGCGAACACGAACGCCTTGCCCGTCCGCTCGTCGGCGTGGACCTGGATACGGCAGAGGTTCGTCTCGCGCACATCACGGACGCCGGGCGGCCGATCGACGAGCTCGATGAACGGCTCGTCGGCGTAGGCGTCGGCGTAGAGCTCCGCAAGGGAATCCTGGTCGATCGCGCGGTCCGTCGTGACGTAGCACGACACGAGCTCGCCCTGGTCGAGCGGCAGCAGATGCGGCGTGAAGACCGGGGTGATCTCCGCGCCGAGCCGCGCCAGCTCCTGGTCGATCTCGGGCATGTGCCGGTGGTGGCCGACGCCGTATGCGGCGACGTTCTCATCCACCGAGACGAAGTGCGTCTTGGCGGTCGCGGCGCGGCCTGCGCCGGACACACCGGTCTTCGCGTCGATGACGGCGTCGGTGATCACACCCGCCCGCGCGAGCGGGGCCAGCGCCAGCAGCGCGGCGGTCGGGAAGCAGCCCGGGCCGGCGACAAGGTCGGCGCCGTGCAGCGACTCTCGATGCAGCTCGGGCAGGCCGTAGCGCGCGGTGTTGATGAGCTCGGGGTGGGCGTGCGGGACGTACCACTGCTCGTAGGTCGCGACATCGTGCAGCCGGAAGTCCGCCGACAGGTCGACGACCTTCACGCCGCGCTCGCGCAGCGCTGCGACGAGCGGCGCCGCAGCGCCGTGCGGGTAGGCGACGATCGCGGCGTCGACGTCGGCGTGCGTGTCGAGGTCGAGCTCCTCCAGCACCTTGCTCACCCGATGGTGTGGGTAGAGCTCGTCCAGCCGCGTGCCGACGTCGCTGCGCGAGGTGACGGCCGCAAGCTCGAAGTGCGGATGGCGGTCGATGAGCCGTGCGGCGAGCGCGCCGGCGTACCCGGACGCCCCCGCGACGAGGACGGAGTCAGCCACGCTGCACCGCCCCGAGCTGCTCGGTCAGCGCGGCGACGATCTTCGCCCGCGCGCCGTCGGCGTCCTCGTCGGTCAGGGTGCGGTCGGGCGCCCGGAACTCGAGGTGCAGCGCCAGCGAGCGCTTGCCCTCCCCCACCTGCTCGCCCTCGTAGATGTCGAAGACGCCGGCGTCGGCAAGGAGCGCGCCGCCGGCCTTGCGCGCGGCCGCGACCACGTCCGCGGCCGGGACGGCGCTGTCGATCACCACGGCGAGGTCCTGCCTGACGGCCGGGAAGCTCGTGACGTCCTCGTACTCCTCGACGAGCGCGTGCTCGACGGCGACGGCGAGCACCGCCCCGAGGTCGAGCTCGAACGCGGCGACGGTCTGGTCGATCTCCCACGCCTGGGCGACCAGCGGGTGGATCTCGCCGAGCCAGCCCACGACATCGGTGCCGTTGAGCACGATCTCGCCGCAGCGTCCGGGGTGCAGGAACGGCTGCTCGGCGTGCCTGACGGACAGGTCGACGCGCAGCCGCGTGGCGAGTGCCTCGAGCACGCCCTTGGCGGCGAACACGTCGGCAGTGGCGGGTGCCCCGTCGTTCCAGGTGGGCGGCGCCGCGCGGCCGGTGAGCAGCACCCCGAGCTGGTCGTGCTCGTCGGCGAGCTTGTCGTCCGGGTCGGCGAAGTAGACCGCACCCCGTTCGAACAGCCGCAGGTCGCGCGCTCCCCGCGCGACGTTGTGGGCGGCGACGTCGAGCAGCGACGCGACGAGGTTCGTGCGCAGCAGCGCGTGGTCCTCGCTCATCGGGTTCGCAAGCGCGACCGCCTGGCGGCGCGGGTCGTCCGCGGGCAGCCGCAGCCGGTCGAACACGCCCGCGTTCGTGAAGCTCCAGCCCATGATCCCGCGCAGGCCGCGGCCGACCAGGGCGTCCTCGGCGCGCCGACGAAGCCGCTGCATGGGCGACAGCCGTCCGGCGGCGCCGCGGCGGGCGGGCAGGGTCGCGGGGAGGTTGTCGACGCCGTCGATGCGGGCGACCTCCTCCACGAGGTCCGCCTCACGCGTGACGTCCAGCCGCCGGAACGCGGGCACGGTGACGTCCAGGCCGTCCTCGGCCGGGGTCACACCGAACTCGAGCGACCGCAGGATCGCCTCCTGCCGCTCCGCGGGGATCGACGTGCCGAGCAGGCCCTCGACGCGCGCGCTGCGCAGCCGGATGACCGCAGGGTCCGGTCCCGGCCCACCGATATCGATGAGCGCCGGCCGCACCGTCGCGCCCGTCAGCTCGAGCATGAGCTGGTGCGCCACGGCCTGCGCCTCGAGCGTCTGCTCGGGCGCGAGTCCCTTCTCGAACCGGCCGGAGGCCTCGGTCCGCAGCGCGAGCTTCCACGACGTGCGGTTGATGTTCGGTCCGATCCACGTGGCGACCTCCATGAGGACGCGCGTGGTGGTGTCGGCCACCTCGCTGCGCGCGCCGCCCATCACGCCCGCGATGGACGTCGGCCCGTCGGCGTCGTCGATGACGACCATCTGCTCGTCGAGCGTGCGGACCTCGTCGTCGAGCGTCGTGATCTGCTCGCCCGCGTTCGCCGTGCGCACCACGAGCGTGCCGCCCGCGACGCGGTCGAGATCGAACGCGTGCAGCGGCTGGCCCGTGAGCAGCATCACGTAGTTCGTGATGTCGACGACGTTGTTGATGGAGCGCTGCCCGCACGCGGCGAGGCGGGCCTTCAGCCAGTGTGGCGACGGGCCGATCGTCACGTCGTCGTAGACCAGCGCGGTGAAGCGCGGGCACAGCTCCGGGACCTGGACGTCGATCGTGATGCCGTCGAGTTCGCCGACCGGCGGCAGCTCGACCCCGGTCCAGGGTGGCGGCGTCAACGGCGAGCCGTTCGACGCGTGGACCTCGCGCGCCATGCCGTAGATGCCCAGGCAGTCAGGCCGGTTGGGCGTGAGCTCGAGCTCGAGCACGTCCGTGGAGATCTCGAACAGCTCGGCGACGAACGTCCCCGGCGACGCCGCGTCATCGGGCAGCACCATGATCCCGCTGTGGTCGTCGCCCAGCCCGAGCTCGCGCTCGGAGACGATCATCCCCTGCGACTCGACGCCGCGGAGCTTCGCCTTCTTCAGCTTCATGCCGTCGGGCATGACCGTGCCCGGCCGCGCGACGGCGACCGTCTGCCCGGCCGCGACGTTCGGCGCGCCGCAGACGATCTGCGCGGGCTCGGCCTCGCCCACGTCGACGGTGCAGACCTTCAGCCGGTCGGCGTCGGGATGCTGCTCGGCCGTCAGCACCTTGCCGACCACGAGGTGCTCGAAGCCCTCGGCCTTGATGCCGAACCGGTCGACGCCCGCGACCTCCGTGCCGGTCGCGCTCAGCGCGTCGGCGAGCTCCCACGGGTCGCCGCCCGGGTGCACGTACTCCGAGAGCCAGGCCAGGGGAAGTCTCATCCGAACTGCTCCAGGAAGCGCACGTCGTTCTCGATGTAGAGCCGCAGGTCGGGGATGCCGTGCTTGAGCATCGCGATCCGCTCGATGCCCATGCCGAAGGCGAAGCCCTGCACCTTGTCGGGGTCATACGCGTCGGCGCCGACCGCGCGCAGCACGTTCGGGTCGACCATGCCGGCGCCGAGGATCTCCAGCCATGTCGTGCCCTTGCACACCGGGCAACGCGACCCGTCCTTCATGGACCCGCCCTTGCAGTTCGAGCACGAGACGTCGATCTCGACGCTCGGCTCGGTGAACGGGAAGAAGTGCGGGCGCAGCCGGATCTGGCGCTCGTCCCCGAAGACCGTGCGGGCGAAGCTCAGCAGCGTGCCCTTGAGGTCGGCGAGCGTGATGTCCTCGTCGACGGCGAGGCCCTCGACCTGATGGAACTGCGGGAGGTGCGTGGCGTCGTGGTCGCGCCGGTACACGCGCCCGGGGATCACGACGTAGAGCGGCGGCGGGTGGGCCTCCATCGCGCGGACCTGCATGGGCGAGGTGTGCGTGCGCAGCACGACGTCGTCGGCCACGTAGAACGTGTCGGTCCACGCCCGCGCGGGATGCTGCGGGTCGTGGTTCAGCGCGTCGAAGTTGTAGTGGACCGTCTCGACCTCGGGGCCGTCCATGACCGTGAAGCCCAGTCCGAGGAAGACGTCCTCGAGCTCGCGCCAGGTCTGGTGCAGGACGTGCAGGGACCCGACCGGCTGCGCAGGTGTGCCCGGCAGCGTGATGTCGACGCGGTCGCGCTCGAGCTGGGCGTCGAGTTCCGCCCCGGCCAGCGCCTCCTCGCGCTGCGCGATGAGACCCTCCAGCGCCTGCCGGGCCATGTTCGCGGCCTTGCCCACCGCGCCGCGCTCGGCCGGCGGCAGGTCGGCGACACCCCGCAGCAGGTTGGGCAGCTCGGCCTTGCGTCCGAGGAACCGCACGCGCAGCTCCTCCAGCTCGGCGGTCGAGCCGGCCGCGGCGATGGCCTGCTCGGCCTCGGCCTGGATCTCGGTGATGCGATCGGTGACGGCCACGGGCGGCATCCTATGGTCGGCGGGTGACCTCGTAGAGCGCGATGGTCGCGGCCATCGCGGCGTTGAGCGATTCAGAGCTGATCGGGATGTGCGCCAGCCGGTCGCAGGCCTGCTCGACGTCCTCGCCGAGACCGGTCCGCTCGGCGCCGATCACGAGCGTGCGCTCGGCGGTCGCGCCGTCGCCGCGCAGTTCGTCGCCCGCCCGTGCGGCGAGCCCGATCGTCTCGCCGGGCAGCTCGTCGATCGACGCCACCCGGGCGACGGGCAGGGTGAATATCGCGCCCATCGAGGCGCGCACGGCTTTGGGCGAGTACGGGTCGGCGCAGTTCGGGCCCAGCGCCACGCTGCTCGCCCCGAACGCCAGCGCGCTGCGGATCACCGCACCGACGTTGCCGGGGTCGCCGACACCCCAGAGCGCGACGCAGAGCGGGCCGACGGGCTGCGCCCACCGGGTCTCATACACCCCGACCACCCGGCTGCCGGAGCCCAGCGTCGAGACCCCGCCGAGCAGGTCGGGATCGACCTCCTCGCCCGCGAGCCCGCTGCCCTCGGCGACGAGCCGGTGCACCGGCACCCAGCCCGCCGCGTCAGCGGCGGCCAGGAGATCCTCGCCCTCGGCGACGAAGCGGCCGCGGTCGTCGCGCTCGCGGCGGCGGTGCAGTGCGCGGACCTCCTTGAGCTTGGCGTTGTGGGGGCTGGTGATCGTCATGGCAGGTGGTTGGGCAAAAAAAAGGGCGCCGGTCCCGAAGGAGCGACGCCCGAGAGACTGTGCTGCGGCCTGGGATCAGGCAGCCGACGCCTCGCGAGCGGCATCGACGAATCGGGAGAACGTCTCCGGATCGCGCACGGCGATGTCGGCCAGCACCTTGCGGTCCAGCTCGATGCCCGCCTGCTGCAGGCCGTGGATGAACGTGCCGTAGGTCATCCCGTTCTGACGCGCGGCGGCGTTGATGCGGGTGATCCACAGGCGACGGAAGTCACGCTTCTTGTTGCGCCGATCCCGGTACGCGTAGGAGTCGGCCTTCATGACCGCTTCCTTGGCGCGCTTGTAGTTCGAGTTCGCCTCGCCGCGGTAGCCCTTGGCCCGCTCGAGGGTCGCGCGGCGCTTCTTGCGCGCGTGGACGGAACGCTTGACGCGGGTCACTTGCTCTTGGCTCCCAGCAGCTTCTTCACACGCGGGGCGTCATGGTCGCTGAGCACGGCGTCGTTGCCGAGCCGGCGCTTCCGCTTGGGCGACTTCTTCTCCAGGATGTGGCTGGTGAAGGCGTGACGGCCCTTGACCTTGCCCTTGGCGGTGAGCTTGAAGCGCTTCTTGGCGCCCGAGTGAGACTTCATCTTCGGCATGAGGACGGAACAGTAAAGCAGGTCCGAGGGCGACATCTGCGATCGCACGCCCGAGGGGCGCCGACCGAGCCTATTCCTCGGTTGCTTCGCTCTCCGGAGCGTCGTCTTCGGCCTCGACCTCGTCGACCTCGGGCGCTTCCACCTCGGCCTCGGGCTCGTCGGCCTCGGGCGCCTCGACCTCGGCGATCGCCTCCGGAGCATCGGCGTCAGCCGATGCTCCAAGGGAATCCGCGTCAGCGGATTCCCCGTCCTCACCCAGTGTGCCCGCGAGCACGGCCTTCGAGGGCGAGAGCAGCATCGTCATGTTGCGGCCGTCCTGCTGGGGCCGCTGATCGATCTGGCAGAGCTCCGACAGGTCTTCGGCAAGCCGCTCGAGGATCATCGTGCCGCGCTCGGGGTGCGTGACCTCGCGCCCCCGGAACATGATCGTGACCTTGACCTTGTCCTTGTGGCGCAGGAAGCGCTCGACATGGCCCTTCTTGGTCGCGTAGTCGTGCTCGGCGATCTTCGGCCGGAACTTGATCTCGCGGACGTTGATGCTCGTCTGGTGCTTGCGGGCCGCCTTGGCCTTCTGCGCCTGCTCGTACTTGTACTTCGAGTAGTCGAGCACGCGGCAGACGGGCGGGCGCGCCTCGGGCGCGACCTCCACGAGATCGAGATCGCGGCTCTGTGCGTACGACAGCGCCTTCTCGGTCTTCATGACGCCGACCTGCTTGCCGGACTCGTCGATGAGACGGACCTCAGGAACGCGGATGCGTTCGTTGATCCGGGTCTGATCCCGCTCAGGCGGGCGCCGGTCGAACCTTCTCGGTACCGGCATTTAGCTTTGCAGCGCGCGGGTCAAGCGGAGTGCGGCGCGCGGGTGTTGGAGCGGGACACGATCAACAAGAGCGACTATAGCCGCTTCAGGAGGACGGACGCGCGCGTTGCACGGGAACCTGCGACGACAGGGCCGCCGCGAAGCGGTCTCCGGAGCCCGAACGGACCTCCACGACCGACCGGGCGCCGGCACACGCGGCGTGCTTGCGGGGCTGCACATCGTGGTCGACACGCACGACGGCGCCCCGGCGATCGAGCCAGACCACGTCGAGCGCGAAGCGCATCCCCAGCGTGTGGACGGACTTCGTGCGGGTGAGCAGGAGGCCGCGCTCCTCGGGGAGTTCGTCCAGCCGCGCGAGGCCGCGCAGCCGCGACAGCGGGCCGTCGGCGACGTGCAGCACCAGTCCCCCGGGCAGGGCGCGAGCGGGCAGCGGGTCAAGGCGTCGTCGCCAGGCCGTCACGACCGGCGATCACGCACCTGGGCGAGCAGCCGCTCGCCGAGCGCCGCGACCGTCTCCCCGCCCGTGTCGCCGCCCTTGTGCTCGCGCACGCTGACCTCGCCGGACTCCGCCTCGCGGTCGCCGACGATGAGCATGTACGGCACCTTGCGCAGTTCCGCCTCGCGGATCTTGCGCCCGATCGACTCGCTGCGGTCGTCGACCACCACGCGCAGGCCCTGGTCGAGCAGCTGGTCGCGCACGCCGAACGCGTAGTCGTTGTGGCGGTCGGAGACCGGCAGCACGATGGCCTGCGTCGGCGACAGCCAGAGCGGGAACTCGCCGGCGTAGTGCTCGATGAGGATGCCGATGAACCGCTCGAACGACCCGAGCAGTGCGCGGTGGATCATCACCGGCCGGTGGTCGGCGTTGTCGGCCCCGGTGTAGGTGATGTCGAAGCGCTCCGGCATCGAGTAATCGAGCTGCACGGTGCCGAGCTGCCACGAGCGGCCGATCGAGTCGGTCATGTGCAGATCGATCTTCGGCCCGTAGAACGCACCGTCGCCCGGGTTGACGTCGTACTCCAGGTTCTGCGACTGCAGCGCGGCCTCGAGCGCCGCCTCCGCGCGGTCCCACATCTCCTCGGTCCCGACCCGCTTCTCGGGCCGCGTCGAGAGCTCCAGGCGGGGCTCGAACCCGAACAGCTCGTAGATGGCGAAGCCGAAGTTCAGGCAGGCGACGACCTCGGCCTCGACCTGCTCCTCGGTGCAGAAGATGTGGGCGTCGTCCTGGGTGATGTGCCGGACGCGCATGAGCCCGTGCAGCGTGCCGCTCGGCTCGTGGCGGTGCACGAGGCCGGCCTCGGAGTAGCGGATCGGCAGGTCGCGGTAGCTGTGCCGGGCGTTCTTGTAGAGCTGGATGTGGCCGGGGCAGTTCATGGGCTTCAGGCCCATCGCCCGCTTTTCCACCTCCGTGAAGTACATGTTCTCGCGGTACGTGTCCCAGTGGCCCGACGTCTTGAACAGGTCGACGTCGAACAGGATCGGGGTGCGCACCTCGCGGTAGCCGCGCCGCGCGTTCTCGGCGCGCCACAGCTCGGTGAGCGAGTTCCAGATCTGCATGCCGTCCGGCTGCCAGAACGGCGACCCGGGCGACAGCTCGCTGAACATGAAGAGGTTGAGCTCGGCGCCGAGCTTGCGGTGGTCGCGCGCGCGGGCCTGCTCGAGCAGCTCGAGGTGCGCGTTGAGGTCCTTCTTCTTGAAGAAGGCGGTCCCGTAGACGCGCGTGAGCATCTGCCGGCTCGCATCGCCGCGCCAGTACGCCCCGGCGACGCTCTGCAGCTTGAACGCGCCGATCCGCTTCGTCGACGGCGCGTGCGGGCCGCGGCAGAGGTCGGTGAACGGGCCGTTGGTGTAGAGACTGACGGTCTCAACGCCTTGGTTTCGGACGAGGTCCTCGATGAGCTCGACCTTGTAGTCCTGGCCCTCGGCGCGGAACCGCTCGAGCGCCTCGGCCACGGAGATGTCTTCGCGCAGGAAGCCCTCGTCTGCGGCGATGTGCTCCTTCATCTTCGCCTCGATGGCCGCGAAGTCGCCCTCGTTGAGCGTGACGCCCTCCGGGAACTCGAAGTCGTAGTAGAAGCCCTGGTCGATGGGCGGGCCGATGGAGATCTTCACGCCCGGGTAGAGCTCCATGACGGCGGCCGCCAGGACGTGCGCGGTGTCGTGGCGGATGAGGTCGAGCGCGTCCTGGCCGGAGCGCTCGGTGATGATCTCGACGGGCTCGCCGTCGATGAGCGGCGCACTGAGGTCGCGCACGGCCCCCTGCTGCTTGACCGCCAGGGCCGCCTTCGCCAGGCCGGGGCCGATCGCCGCGGCCGCGTCGGCGCCGGTCGCGCCGTCCTCGAGCTCGAGGGGTGTTCCGTCAGGGAGAGTGACCCGCACGTCGGGCAGGTTACGACGTGGACCGGTGGCCGCGCCCGCTGCCATGCGAGCGCGGCCTGCCGGAACCGCTGACTGGCTCAGCAGCCGCCCGCGGGGACGCTGCTGGAGATGCTCAGGCGGCCCTCGCCACCGACCGGGTACTGCGCAGCCGTCACCGAGCCACCGAGCCCACCCGCGGCCGGCGCGTCGACGAGGTAGTCCTCGAGCGCCTGCTGGTAGGGCGTGGTCGTCAGGTTGTACGGAAGCCCGCGGAACGGGTACTGGTCGCCGCCCTTCGCGAGGAAATCGACCGTCGCCACGTCGATCGGATCGCCCGCGACCACGACGCCGTCATCCACGATCTTCGTGCCGTCGTCGAGCGTGACCTCGCGCACCCGCGATCCGGGCGTGCTGATCGTGCCGCCGGCGCCCACGACCTGCGCCGTGCACGCCGTGCTGACCTCGACGGTCGCCCCCGAGATGTGCGTGAAACGGCCGTTGGCGCCCGGCAGGAACGAGTACCCGTTCTCGAGCAGTTCCTTGAACTGGCTGCGCGGGACCGCCGGGACCCGGACGACGAGGTTGTCGAAGGGCAGGACGCGGAACGTCTGGCCCTCCGAGACGTTGCCCGCCGCGATGCTCGTCCGGATGCCGCCGCCGTTCGCGATGGCGACGTCGGACGGGCGGCCGGCCTTCGCCGCGGCGTGCAGGTACGCGTCCGTGACGAGGTTGCCGAGGTTGCTCTCCTTCAGCCGGATCGGATCTGGGTTGCCGCCATTGAGCAGGACCTCGCTCGTGGCGATGATGTTCGCGTCCAGGGCCGCCCGGTAGTCGATGAGCGGCTGCTCGACGTCCGTCACCAGCTGCGGGTCGCGGGCGGCGACGTCCGGATCGACGGCGTTGCCCGAGACGCGCACGGGGCCGGTGCGCGCGGTGTCGATCCTGCGGATCGTGCCCCACTTGTCGAACTCCAGCGTCAGCCGGCCGACGTACCGCAGCTCGCCCTGCGTCGTGACGACGGGCACGGTGCGGCCGTCGACGTCGGAGACCTGCTTCGGGTACGGACCGACCGGCGACCCGGCGCCGGGAATGAGCGGCGTGCCCGGGTTTGCCAGGAGCTCGTCACCGCCGCCGGCGATGACGACGTCGACATCGCGCAGCTGCGGGATCAGCGCCTCCTCGTTGAGGATCCCCTGGAGGTGGCTCGAGAGGATGATCTTGTTCACCCCGGCGGCCCTCAGGCTCGCGGCCTGCTGGTTCGCGACCGCCGCAAGGTTCTTGATGATCCGGATCTTCCGCCCCGGGGACGAGACGAAGGCGATGTCCGGCGTCGTGAGACCGATGACACCGACGCGGTCCGCGCCGACTTCGACGATCGTCGACGGCGCGATGCGGCCGGCGTCGGCGAGCGCGTCGAGCCGGGTCTCCCGGCTGAAGTCCAGGTTCGCGGACAGGAACGGCACGTCCGTCGTGCCCTCGATGAAGTCCGCGAGGCGGTTCGGCCCGAAGTCGAACTCGTGGTTGCCGAGCGTCGCGGCGTCGTAGTCGAGCGCGTTGAACGCAAGGGAGTCGTACCACGGAACGCCGTTGGCGAACGAGGCGCTGAGGTTCAGCCCGGCGAGGAAGTTGTCACCCGAGGAGATCAGGACGGTGCCCTTGCGCTTCTCGCCGGAGGTGGTCTGCGCGTCCGAGTACGCGTCGGCCTGGGTGCGCAGGCCGTCGAGCACGGTCTTGAACCGGCCGATGCCGCCGTAGTTGGCGATGGAGTCACCGGTGAGCAGCTTCGACTCCGCGTCGTTGTTGTGCAGCAGGGTCAGCCGCAGCGGCTTCTTGGGACCGACGGGGTCGGCGAGGGCAGCAGGGGCGCCCGCGAGCGTGGCAGCCGTCGCGAGCGCGACGGCGCCCGCCAGAAGCCGACCGCCTCGGCCGACGGCGAGGGAAAGGGACATGAGCTTCCTGGGATCGGGTTGCGAGACACCGGATGAGGGTCCGGACGGTTTCGACGCTACGTCCAGGCGCGCCGCCCAGGTGTTACCGCGGCGTGACATTGTGGTGACGATTGCCGCACCGGGCGCGCTAGCGTCACCGGCGATGTCCGCCCCCAGCGATCTGCGCAGCCGCTTCCCGCTCCTCGCGCAGACGGTCTATCTCAACGCCGGCACGTGCGGACCGTTGTCGTGGGACACCACCGACGCGCTCGCGGACGCCACCAGCCGCGCGGCGCTCGTCGGCCGGGCGGCCGCGTACTTCGAGGTGCTGCAGGCCTCGCACGCGCGCCTGCGTGCGGTCTACGCCGACGCGCTGGGCGCAGATCCCGCCGACGTGGCGATCACCACGTCGACCTCCGACGGGCTCGCCCGCGTCCTGGCGTCACTGCGCCTGCAGCCCGGCGACGAGCTCATCACGTCGACGGACGAGCACCCGGGCCTCCTCGGCCCCCTCACCGCGCTGCGCGATCTGCACGGCGTGTCCGTGCGCGCCGTCGCGCTCGCGGACGTCGCCGACGCCGTCGGGCCCACCACGAAGGCCGTCGCGTGCTCCCACATCTCCTGGGTCACCGGCGAGCGGGCTCCCGAGGACGCGCTGCGCGAGGTCGGCCGCGACATCCCGGTGATCTACGACGGCGCCCAGGGTGCGGGCGCGATCGCCGTCGATCCCGCGTCGCTCGGCTGCGCCGCCTACACGGGCGCCGGCCAGAAGTGGCTGTGCGGCCCGGTCGGGCTCGGGCTCCTCTGGCTCTCCCCCGCCTGGGCCGACACGCTGCGCCCGTTCGCGCTCAGCTACGGCAACCTCGACACGCCGTCGCGAGGGCTGGAGGCCGAACCGTGGCCCGACGCCCGGCGTTTCGGCGCGTCGGCGATCTCCGCCGAGATGGCGAGCGCGGGCGCCACCGCCGCCGAGCAGCTCGCCGAGTTCGGCTGGGAGCAGGTCTTCCACCGATCCGCGGCGCTGGCCGACCTCCTCGAGGTCACCCTGCGCGACGGGGGCTATGAGGTCGCCCCGCGCGACCGCACGCCACTCCTGAGCGTCGTCGTGCCCGACCCGCCCGCGATGCGCGACCGCCTCGCGGCCGCCGGCATCGTCGTCCGCGACCTGCCCGGCCGCCCCTACGTCCGCGTGTCCACGGGCGCCTGGAACAACGAGCAGGACCTGCAGCGCCTGCTCGACATCCTCACGGCGTAGGGACCGCGAGATGGTGCGGATGGCGCGCCTGGTACTCCAGGCCGATCCGCAGCACCGTCTCGTCGTGCCCCCAGGGCGCCGCCAGATCGACGCCGACGGGCAGCCCGCTCGCCACGCCGCGCCCGAGCGGCAGGTGCGCGCACGGCCACCCGAGCGTGTTGGCCCGGGCCTTCTCCACCCCTGCGAACGGCGCAGTGAAGTCGTTCTCGCGCCGGGGCGGAAGCTGAACCTTCTGGGGCCACAGGATCGCGTCGAGCTGCTGGTCGGCCATGAGCCGGTTCCACGCACGGCGGTACGCGCGGCGGTCCCCGCGCGCGGCATCCAGCGCGGCCGGGTCGGCGGTCTCGCGCAGGAGCCGGTCGCGCTCGGACGGCGTGTGGCGGTGGCGCAGCTCCACGGCGGCGGCGATCGCGGCGTCGTCCGTGCGTGCGTACGTGTCGGCGTGGACCATGCGGCGCTCGTGGTCGGTGAGGCGTTCGTGGCTGCCCGCGTGCACGCGCGCGGGCGGGTCGATGCGCACGATCTCCGCCCCCAGGACGCGCAGCTCGTCCTCGCAGCGCCGCAGCGCGGCCACGATGTCCGGGTCCCAGGTGTGGCGCGCCGGGGCGGGTTCGGTCTCGATCGTCGAGCCGATCCGCATGCCGGCCAGCGGGCGGTCGCCGCCGCGGGCGAACAGCGGGATGTCCGGCGAGAACGGCGCGAAGCGGGTGCGCGGGTCGGTCGCGTCGCGTCCGGCCAGCGCGCCGAGCAGGAGGCTCACGTCCTCCATGGCCGGCGCCATCGGGCCGGCGTGATCGAGCCCGGGGATGAGCGGCGCGACCCCGGTGAGGGGAATGAGCCCATGGCTGGGCTTCAGCGCGGAGATGCCGGCCTGCTGCGCGGGGTTGCGCAGCGAGTTGCCGGTGTCCGTGCCGACCGTCAGGGCGGCCAGCCGCGCCGCAGCGGCGGTCGCTGAGCCGCCGCTGGACCCACCGATCGCCAGCTCGGGCCGCCAGGGGTTCGCCGTCTGCGGGCACAGGTCGTCGGCCGTCCACGGCCCCGTGTGGGTGTGGCCGAGCAGGACCGCGCCGGCTGCCTCCAGCCGCGCCCAGATCACCGAGTCGCCCGCGACGCGCTGGCCGCGCAGCGACGGGCACCCGAGCGACAGCGGGAGACCGTCGACGGCGATGACGTCCTTCAGCGCGACCGGCAGGCCGCACAGCAGGGGAGCCGCCACGCCGGTGCGCACCGCGGCATCGAGACGGGCGTCCGCCGCGCGCGCGGCGCTGCGGGCCCGCTCGGCGTACACCGTCACGTACGCGTTCAGCGCCCCGTTGTCCGCGTAGACCGCATGCCGGCGATCCGGGCCCTCGGGCCCGCGCGCGACCGTGATCGCGCCGCCGTCGCCGTTCAGCCGCGCGATGCGCGCCAGGTAGGCCTCGGTGAGCTCCGCGCTGGACAGCCGCCGCTCCTGCAGCATCGCGACCAGATCGACCGCGCCGAACCGCGTGGGGTCGCCACCCGCCCGGCGACCATGGGCGGCCCGCTCGCGCAACATGCGGCGCAGCCGCGGCGGGTGCGCCGTCGGTGTCGGGGCGACCGGCTCGGCCACGCGGCCGCCGGTCGCGGCGAACACGAGCGCGGTCAGCGCGTGGTTGGTCCGCCTGGCCGGGCGGCGCCGTCCTGGCGCCAGCGCCGTGCCCGCCTCGGGGAGGAGGTGCACCGCGGGCATGCTGTCCTTCGCTGCCACCCCTTCACGGTGTCGTGCCGCGCCGAGCACCGCCTTGGACGCATGTCGAAAGTCACGGGCCCGAATTGGACCGGCGGGACAACCGCCTGGCGCGTCAGCGACGTTCCCAGGCGTCCGGATCTGCGGTGAGCTTCGCGACGGCCTTCGGCAGCTTGGCCGCAGCGACGTCCGCCAGCGTCGTCTGCTCGAGCACCGCGCGGAGGTTGGCGCGCACCGCCACCCACACGTCACGCAGGGGCTCGGCGGAGCCGTGGAACTCGAGCTGGTCGGGCGACTGGCCGGACACCCCGGCCAGCGGGCCGTCGATGGCGCGGATCACATCGGCCAGCGAGATCTCCTTCGCCGGCCGCGCCAGCAGGTGGCCACCCTCCGGCCCGCGTTTGCTCTGCACCAGGCCAGCGTGACGCAGGGACTGCAGGATGTTCTCCAGGAACTTCACCGGGATGTCCTGCGCGCGAGCGATCTTCTCCGCTTTCGTCGGGACGCTGGGGTCTTCCACCGCGGCCAGCTCGGCGGCCGCCCGGAGGGCATAGTCGACTTTTGCGGAGACGCGCACCCGCGCATCATGCCGGACGATCAGGCCGAAGCGAGCTCCCCCTCCGCGAAGGCGTGGAACCGATGCGCCCGCAGCCACACGATCTGGCCCGCCTCGAGCTCCTGTTCGGCGGCCTGCTGACGAGTCACGAGCACCGAGACCGGCGCGCCGTCGGCGAGGTGGAGCTCAACCCGCGCCTCGAAGCCGACGCGGGCCACGTGCTCGATCTGCGCCTGCAGCCCGCCGTCGACCGGCTCGAGGTGGATGTCGATGTCGTGCGGGCGCACGTACTGGTCCCCGAGCTGGGAGACCGGGCCGACGAACCCCATGACGAACGGGGTCGCCGGAGACTCATAGAGCTCGTCGGGGGAGCCGGCCTGCTCGATGCGCCCCTCGTTGATCACGACGATCTGCTCGGCGACCTCGAGCGCCTCCTCCTGGTCGTGCGTCACGAACACCGTCGTGACGTGGACCTCGTCGTGCAGGCGGCGCAGCCAGTCGCGCAGCTCCTTGCGGACCTTCGCGTCGAGCGCGCCGAACGGCTCGTCGAGCAGCAGCACCTTCGGCTCGACGGCGAGGGCACGCGCGAGCGCCATGCGCTGGCGCTGCCCGCCGGAGAGCTGCGCCGGGTACCGGCCCGCGAACCCGTCGAGGTGCACCAGCTTGAGCAGCTCGTCCACCCGCGTGGCGATCTCGTCCTTCGGCCGCTTGCGGATCTTCAGCCCGAACGCGACGTTGTCGCGCACGGTCATGTGCTTGAACGCGGCGTAGTGCTGGAAGACGAACCCGACATCGCGGTGCTGCGGCGGGACCCCGGTGACGGGCTCGCCGTCGAAGAGCACCTCGCCCGCGTCGGCGGTCTCGAGCCCGGCGATGACGCGCAGCAGCGTCGACTTGCCGCCGCCGGACGGGCCGAGCAGCGCGGTGAGCGAGCCGTCGGGCACGACGACCGACACGTCGCCGAGCGCCTGGAAGTCGCCGAACGCCTTGCTGACGTTGCGGACCTCGATGGCCATCAGGAGGACTCCTTCCTGCGATCGAGCAGGTTCATTGAGAGGATCACGAAGAGCGCGATGAGCGCCAGCACCACGCTGGCGGCGTAGGCGCCCGTGAGGTCGAACTGCTGGTACTGCTCCTCGACGTGGAGGGTGAGCGTCTGCGTCTCCCCCACGATCTTGCCGCTGACCACAGCGACGGCGCCGTACTCGCCGAGCGCCCGCGCGGTCGTGAGGATCACGCCGTACGCGACGCCCCACCGGATCGCCGGCAGCGTGATGCGCCAGAAGATCTGGCTCGGCGACGCCCCGAGCGTCTGCGCGGCCTGCTCCTGCTCGACGCCGATCTCGCGCAGCACCGGCACGACCTCCCGCACGACGAACGGCAGCGACACGAAGATCGTCGCCATCACCATCCCCGGGATGGAGAAGATGACCTGGACGCCGTGGTCGGTGAGCCACTCGCCGAACCAGCCCTGGCGCCCGTAGACGAGGATGAGCGCGAGGCCGACGACCACGGGCGACACCGCGAACGGGATGTCGATGATCGCGCCGACGATCGTCTTGCCCCGCCAGTTCCCGCGCACGAGCGCGAGCGCGGCGGTGATCCCGAACAGCGTGTTGAGCGGCACCGCGATGGCCACCATGACGATCGTCAGCCAGAACGCGTGCTGGGCCTCGGGGGTCGTGACAGACTCCCAGGCGGCTGCGAAGCCGTCGGCGAACGTGTTGTAGAAGACCATTCCGACCGGGAGGGCCAGGAGCAGGGCCAGGTAGCCGAGCGCGATCGCGCGCAGCGTCAGCCGCGCGGCCCGCGAATCGCCCACCGGCTGGGAGTGGCGGCCGGACGCGTCAACGTGCATGACGGTCCGTCCTCGTGCCGATCCAGCTGACCACCAGCAGCAGCGCGAAGCTGACCAGGAGCAGCACGACGCTCACCGCCGCCGCGCCGCGGGTGTTGTTCGACTCGATCTGGCCGAACAGGAACACCGACGCGACCTCGGTCTTGAACGGGATGTTGCCGCTGATGAGCACGACCGAGCCGAACTCACCGAGCGCGCGGGCGAACCCGAGGCCGGCGCCCGATGCGATCGCGGGAAGCAGCGTCGGCAGGATCACCTTGCGGAACACGGTGAAGCCGCCGGCGCCGAGCGACTGCGCGGCCTCCTCCATCTCCCGGTCCAGCTCCATGAGCACGGGCTGGACGGACCGCACGACGAACGGCAGCGTGACGAACAGCAGTGCGGCGAGCACCGCGACCCGGGTGAAGCCGATGTCGAACGGCGCCGGCCCCTTCGGCCCGTACAGCGCCAGCAGCGTGAGACCGGCGACGATCGTGGGCAGGGCGAAGGGCAGGTCGATGATCGCGTTGACGGTCCGCTTGCCGGGGAAGTCATCGCGCACGAGCACCCACGCGATGATGGTTCCCGTGACCACGTTGATCGCGACGACGATCGACGACGCGATCACCGTGAACCGCAGTGCGGCGACCGCCTGCGGAGCGGTGATCGCGTCCCAGAACCCGGCCCAGCCGTCGACCGACGACTCGACGACGACGGCCGCCAGCGGGATGAGGACGATGAGGCTCAGGTACGCCGTCGCCAGCGCCCCGGCGATCGCGGGGCGGGCGACGACGATCGCCGCGGGCCTAGGAAGTGCTGACACCGAGGCTCTCCTGGATCTGCTGCATGATCGAGTCCTCGGGGTCGAAGAACTTCTTCATGACCGTGTCCCAGCCGCCGAACTCGGTGATCTCGAACAGCCCGGAAGGCGTCGGGTATGTCTTCTCGTCGTTGAGCTCGGGAATCACCGAGCGGTACCCCTTCTCGACGAACACCTGCTGCGCGGGCTCCGACACCGCGTAGTCGACGAACGCCTGTGCGAGCTCCGCGTTCTTGGACTCGGTGGTCACCGCGATCGGGTTCTGGATGAGGATCGTCTCGTCCGGGATGACGTACTCGATCTCCTCGCCCTTCTGCTGCGCGGTGATCGCCTCGTTCTCGTAGGAGATGAGGACGTCGCCCTTGCCGCCGGTGAACGTCTGCAGCGACTCGCGCGCGGACTTGTCCTGCACCGGGACGTTCTTGAAGAGCTGCTCGAGGTAGTCGACGGCCTGCTCCTCGGTCTTGCCCTGCTGGATCTGCGAGCCGTAGGCGGCCATGACGTTCCAGCGGGCGCCGCCCGAGGTGAACGGGTTCGGGGTGATGACCTCGACGCCGGGCTTGACGAGGTCGGCCCAGCCCTTGATGTTCTTCGGGTTGCCCTTGCGCACACCGAGCACCACGACGGAGTTCGTCACGAAGCCCTTCGTCGGCGTCTGGTTCCAGTCGGGCGCGACGAGCTTCTCGTCGACGAGCTTCGTGACGTCGGGCTCCAGCGACAGGGCGACGACGTCGGCGGGGGAGGCCGGCGATGACGGCCTTCGACTGGTCACCGGAGTTGCCGTAGGACTGCTTGATCTTCGTGCCCGAGCCGGGCTCGGTCTTGGCGAAGGCCGGGATGATCTCCTCGTAGGCCTCCTGTGGCGTCGAATACGCGACCAGCGAGAGGGTGCCGCCGCTGCCCGAGCCGGACGCCGATTCCTCCGATGTGCCGCCGCACGCGGCGAGCGCGAGGCTCGCGGCCAGCACAAAGCTGGCAGGCAATACGTGAAACAGACGTCGGGTCATGATGAAATGCGGCTCCTGTAGCGCGGGCTGGCGTTGTGGAGCGCCGGAATATACAAAAGACCTATCGGGAAACGGGTATATCTTGTGAACAACGCGATCGACGAGTGTGTCGCGGCGGCCGAGAAGGCCGCTCAGCACGTCGCCACACCCACACTGGGCGCGCCTCCGCGCCGCGGACTCGCCGTGGTCATGTGCATGGACGCGCGCATCGATCCGATCCGGATCCTCGGACTGCGCCCGGGCGACGCGCACATCCTGCGCAACCCCGGCGCGCTCGTCACGGACGCCGAACTGCGTGCCCTGGCGATCAGCCAGCGCAAGATGGGCACCACGGAGGTGATGGTCATCCATCACACCGACTGCGGTGCGGCGTCGCTGGACGAGCCTGCGCTCTCAGCGGAGATCGCCGACGACACGGGCGCCGCCCCGCCCTGGGACGAGCTGCCCTACCAGACGGTCGCCGAGTCGGTGGAGCGCGTGCGGGCGTGCGAGGCCCTCCCCCACCGCGACAACGTGCGGGGCTTCGTCTTCCACGTCGAGGACGGGAAGCTCGTCGAGGTCGCGTAGCGCGCTACGCGGCGGCGGCGTCCGGCGGGTCGTGCTCGATGCGGTCGAGCACGGCGCTGGCGCTGCGGTCCGGGGCGCCGGGCAGCCGCACGCCGCTGGGCAGCTCGAGCCGCATGGCGCTCACACGGTCGACGCGCAGCGTGCCGTGGGCCAGGTCGGCGGAGAGCACGTGCCCGCCGCGGGTCCGGTCGTCGCTGAGGACGTGCAGGTGGTAGCCCGGCAGCTCGATGCCGGCGGCCGCGTCGGGGAAGCGGAAGCCCACGAGCGTGGCGTCGAGGTCGGTCCACTCGAAGAGGACCTGGCGCGCGGCGACCTCGGCGAGCGGCAGGTAGGGGCGCCGCTGCCCGGGGACCGAGCGCGCCCGGACGCGCGAGAAGCGGCCGTCGATGCGGATCGCGACCGTCCCGCTGTCGGCGACGTGCTCCTCGATGACGGCGAGGAGGTCGTCGTAGGTGCGCGGCGTGCCCAGCGCGACGGCGACGTCCGGGGCGAACGGGCAGACGACGGCGAACGGCGTGCGCTCGTCGTCGGCGATGCGCCGCACCCGCCCGGTGGCGGACGCCTGCCAGAACTCGCCGTCGAGGGCGATCATCTCGCCGTCGAGGTGCTGGAGCGTGCCGAGCCCGAGGTCGCCGTGGGCGCGCAACTCCCCGAAGGTCACGTCCCCGTCGTACGCGCCGTCGAGCAGCGCCGCGATGGTCGACGTCTGGAAGACCTCGTGCTCGGCCGCCGTGTCCGTGAGGTGGTCGTGGCGGACCACGCCGGGATGCAGGGCGCGGACGAGCGCGGGGTCGAGGGGGGCCATACCCCCACGATCGACACTGGTCGGCGACGCTTGAGCGCCGCCAGACGACTGGCTCAGCGGCCGACCTTCGCGATGGCCTCGTCAAGGCGAACCAGACCGCCGACGACGTCGAACGCCACGCCGATCGTGCCCGGCGTGTGCAGCACCGTCGCGACGACCACGGCGACGTCGGCGCGCGGGATGCTCCCGTAGTCCAGCTGCGGGCTCGCACTGATCGTGCCGGTCGGTGGATCGTCCGTCAGGCGACCGGGGCGCACGATGGTCCACTCCAGGCCGCTGACCTCCAGCGCCCGGTCCGCCGCCGCCTTCGCGCGCAGGTACTCGCCGAAGACGTCGCCGCCCTCCGCGGGCGGCCTCGCGGCGCCCATGGCGCTGACCATCACGTATCGCGCCACGCCTGCCGCCTTGCACGCCGCCAGCAGCGTGGCGGCCGCGCCGAAGTCCACGGTCCACTTGCGCGCCTCGCCGCTGCCCGGCCCGGCGCCCGCGGCGAACACCACGGCGTCGGCGCCGTCGATCGCCTCGGCGACCTGTGCCGGCGTGGCCTGCTCGAGGTCGCAGAGCACGGGCGTCCCGCCCGCGGCCCGCACGTCGGCTTCGTGGCCCGGGTTGCGGATGAGCGCCCGCGCATGGTCGCCGCGCGCGGCGAGCAGCGCGGCGAGTTGCAGGGCGATCTGCCCGTGACCTCCGGCGATGGCGACGTCCATCGGCCGCATCGTATGGGCCGCGTGAAGACCCGGTGACCAGCACTCAAGCGCGGCACCTGCCTCGCCGAGGTAGCAGGCGTGACCGCCGCATCCGCCCCGATGCCGCTCGGCGCCGCCCTCGACGCGGCGCCGATGAGCCGTGGGCACAAGCACATCTGGCTGCTCGCGGGTCTCGGGATCCTGCTCGACGGGTTCGACTTCTTCATCATCGGCGTCGCGAATCCGCTGATCGCCGAGGACTTCGGACTGAGTGCGGCGTCGAAGGGCCTCGTGTCCGCCGCGGCGATCGTGGGCGCCATCGTCGGCGCCGGGCTGCTCGGGCCGCTGGGCGACAAGTTCGGCCGCAGCCGGCTCTTCAAGTTCGACCTGTGGATGTTCGTCGTCTTCTCGCTCCTGTGCGTGGTCGCGTGGGACGAGTGGTCGCTCATCGCGTTCCGCTTCATGCTCGGCGTGGCGATCGGGCTGGACTATCCGATCGCCGCGAGCTACCTCGCGGAGGTGCTGCCCACGCGCAACCGCGGGCGCTGGCTGGTCAGCGCGTTCAGCCTGCAGGCGGTGGGCATCCTGCTCGGCGCCGCCGTCGGCGTGGTGATCCTGCTGCTGCTGCCGGAGGTCGGGTCGTGGCGATTGATGCTCGGGTTCGGCGTGGTCCCGGCGCTGCTCATCATCTGGCTGCGGCGCGGCACGCCGGAGAGCCCGCGGTGGCTGGCGTCACACGGCCGCGAGGAGGAGGCCGTCGCCGTGACGGAGACGCTCGTCGGGCACCCGGTCGTCGTCACCGACGCGGACCGCGGCGCGGGCGAGACGCCCCCGGAGGGCCTGCGCGCCCTCATCCAGCCCAAGCTGTTCAGCCGCGCGCTGCGCCGGCGCACCGCGTTCACCGCGATCCCGTGGTTCCTCATGGACATCGCGACGTACGGCGTCGGCATCTTCACCCCCACCCTGCTCGCGGCGATGGCGCTCGCAGGACCGGACGCGACCTTCATCTCCGACGACATCGCCTCGACCGAGGGCACTGCGGTGCTCGACGTCTTCCTCGTCTTCGGCTTCCTCACCGCGATCTTCCTCGTGGAGCGGTGGGGCCGCGTGCCGCTGCAGCTCATCGGCTTCGCCGTCATGGCCGTCGCCCTGACGCTCCTGGCGATCGCGGACGGCCTGCCCGGCGGCGGCGAGGACCATCTCTGGATGGTCTTTCTCGGCTTCGCGCTGTTCAACTTCTTCATGAACGCGGGGCCGAACGCCACGACCTACGCCCTGCCGGCGGAGGTCTTCCCCGAGGAGGTCCGCGCGGCGGGCCATGGGTTCGCCGCGGCGTGCGCGAAGTTCGGCGCGGCGCTCGGCGTGTTCCTCTTCCCCATCCTGCAGGACGACATCGGCACGAGCGCGCTGCTGGGCGGGATCGCCGGGCTGTGCGTCGTGGCGTTCTTCGTGACGCTGTTCCTGCGCATCGAGCCGAAGGGCAGGTCGCTGAGCGAGATCAGCGGGCGGGACGCGGCGGAGCTCTCGCCCCACCCCGTCCCGCCCTGAGCAGCGATCAGGCGTGTCCGAACCGCACGTCCGGAAGCACCTTGTCCAGCGGCTTGGGCAGCCACCACGCCCACTTGCCGAGCAGCCGCAGCGCGACCGGCACGAGCAGCAGGCGGATCAGGAACGCGTCCAGCAGCACCGCGATGCCGAGAATCACGCCCATCTCCTTGGGCGGCAGCGGCCCGGAGAGCGCGAAGGTGAAGAACACCGCGACCATCACGGCCGCCGCGGCGAACACCACGCGGCCGGAGTGCGCGACACCGCCGACCATCGCTTCCTTCGGGTCGTGGTTCTTGTCCCAGTGCTCCTTCGCGCTGGAGAGCAGGAACACCGTGTAGTCCATCGAGATGGCGAACACCATCGCGAAGAAGAACACCGGCGCCCAGGCGTTGAGGTAGCCCTGCGGCTCCAGGCCGAGCAGCCCGGCGAGATTGCCGTCCTGGAAGATCAGCTTCGCCACACCGAACGCGGCCGCGACCGCCAGGAGGTTCGTCAGCACGCCGACCGCGGCGAGGATCGGTGCCTGCAGCGCCACGAGCAGCAGCAGGAAGCCGAGGAACAGCACCACCCCGATGACGAGCGGCGTCTTGGCGGTGAGCGCCTGTTCGAGGTCGTGGTTCTCCGCAGGAGCGCCGCCGACGAGCGCCGTCGCCGGGAGCGTGTCGCGTAGCCGGTCGATCGTCTCGCCGACCGCCGGGTTCGACGGATCCTGCGCGGGGACGACCTGGACCATCGCGCTGCCACCGCTGCCGGGCATGGCGGGCATGACCTGCGCGATGCCCTCGTCGGCCTTCGCGACCGCCGTGACCTGCGCGGCCTCGCCCTGGGCGCTCACGATCTGCAGGGCGCCGGGAGCGCCGTCGCCGAACGCGTCCTGCACCTGCGTGTAGGCGACCCGGGAGCCGTCCCCGTCCGGGACGACCTTGATCGACGGCATGCCCGTCTGCAGGCCGAACACCGGCACGATGAGGATGGCCAGGACGAGCAGCGCCGCGGACCCGTAGGCGATCGGGTGCTTCCACAGCCGTTCGGCCCAGGCGGCGAACTTCGGCGAGCGGTGCTCACCGCTGTGCACCCACGGCAGCGAGATGTTGTCGATCTTCGGCCCCAGCTTGCCGAGCAGCGCCGGCAGGAGCGTCATCGTCGCGGCGAGGATGAACGTGACGGCGACCATGATGCCGAGCGCCATCGAGCGGAACGCCGGGCTCGGGACGAGCATCACGGCGGACAGGCTGATGAGCACGGTCAGGCCGCTGAACAGCACGGCCTTGCCGGCGGTGTCCATGGTCTCGCCGACCGCGTCCTCGACGGCTTCGTGCTGGCCGAACAAGGCTCCGCGGAAGCGGTAGACGATGAACAGCGCGTAGTCGATGCCCAGCGCGAGCGCGAACATCAGCGCGAAGTTCATGGCCCAGATGGAGATGTCCATGAACTTCGTCCCGAGGTACAGCGTGCCCGCGGACGCGACGAGCCCGAGGATCGTCAGCAGCAGCGGCAGGCCCGCAGCGACGAGCGACCCGAACGCGAGCACGAGGATCGCGAGCGTGACCGGCCACGAGATGAGCTCGGACTTCATCATCGCGGCGCGGTTGGCCTCGTTGAAGTCCGACCACATGCCGGAGGCGCCCGTCATCGAGACGGTGATGCCGTCGGCGGCGGGGAGCTCTTCCTTCAGATCGTCCGCGGCACGCACCATCTCGTTGGCGGTGTCGGCGGCGCCCGCCTGGATGACGACGGTCTTGCCGTCCTGCGAGATCGACATGCCCGGCTGCGGCGGCACCACGTTCGTGACGCGGTCGTCGGCCTGCAGCTGCGCGGTCGTGTCGGCGATGACCTTCTGGAACGCCGCGTCCTTGTACGTCTGGTCTTCCGAGCGCACGACGACCATGAGCGCCGAGGACGAGAGCCCGTCGAACTCCTTGTCGATGACCTGGCGTGCGTCGACTGACTCCGAACCCGTGGCCTCCCAGCCCGCGCCGGAGAGCGCGTGCTCGACCTTCGGGGCGAAGAAGCCGAGGCCCAGGGCGATGACCGCCCAGGCGATGAACACCACTTTGCGGTGGGTGGCGGTGTAGCGGCCGAGACGGCCGATGGGACCGAGCCTCGGGCTCATCGCGACACCTCCGCGCACGCGGAGCGGAAGCCGAACGCCTTCGTGAGGACGAGGGACGCCAGGCAGGCGCCGGTGGCGGCGAACAGCAGCTGGTTGACGCCGACGAAGGCCGTCAGCAGCAGGAACCACGGCGAGACCGTGGCGGCGAGGAGCGCGCTGAGGAGCGTCATGGTGCCGGCCATGGTGAAGAGCACGCGCTCCAGCGGCCAGGCACGACGCTGTGTGGATAGGGCGGTCGTGGACATGTCCGACACTCTACCACTGTTCAGTTGTGCAGTGGTAGTTCTGTGTCGAAGAACCCGATCACGCGGCGCTCGTACGCCGCTGGGTCTTCGTCCAGGCCGCCGGTGTGCCCGCCGGTCGGCAGTGTCCACAACGCCTTCGGCTCCCCCGCGCGCTCGAGGTAGACGGTGTTCAGCTCCTCGTCGGCGTTGCCGTCCTTCGCCCGGATGAGCAAGACCGCCCGCGGTGCGATCCGCCCGACGAGCTCGGTCAGGTCCTCAGGCGGCTGGCGGCCGGTGAGGACCATCGTGGCCACCGTCTCGACGGTGCTGGGCGACAGCCACCGCAGCGCGCTCGGCGCGTCAGGGGCGTGCATCTGCTCCTTGATGGACCGCTGGCCGGCGCCTTCGGAGACGACGGCCTTCAGGCGCGGATCGTGCGCCGCGGTCTGCAGCAGCAACTCGCCCCCGACGGAGAGGCCGAGCCCGCCGATGCGCTGCGCGTCGACGTCGGGCCGCGCGCTGAGGAAGTCCAGCGCCGCGCGCAGATCGGGTTCTCCACCCCACCCGCGGGCGCTGTAGTCACCCTCGCTCTCCCCTTCTCCGCGACGGTCGAGCATCAGCGCGCCGTAGCCGTTGCGGGCGAGCATCCGCGCGTGGTCGACCGGTCCGCTCCGGCCGGGGAACACGATGACCGCGGCGCCGTTGCGCGACGGGACGTACCAGCCGGACAGGCACAGGCCGTCGCTGGTGCACAGCTCGATCTCCTCATGCGGGCGCCCGAGATCGGCGGCCGTGACGGGCTCGCGGGCCTTCCGGGCGCCGACGATCGCGAACGCCATGGGCAGGACGACGAAGAACGCCACGATCGCCGCGCCGACGCCGACCAGGGTGCGACGGGCCAGCCGGCGCGGGACGTGCTCGTCGAGCCGGCGGGTCCGCCACAGGGTGATGACCCCGAGGAGGAGGAGCACGATCCCGGCGACGCCGGCGAGCAGCGCCGTGGCGTCGTCACCGCCGAAGCGATCGACCGCGATGTGTCGCACGCCGTCGGCGACCCCGGCCGTGAGCGCGAGCACGCCCCAGACGAGCGCCAGGGTCGCGCGCACGCCCGCGCGAGCGTGTCGCTGCCACGCGACGCTCCCGCCGAGCAGCGCGAGCGGCACGAGCATGCTGCTCACGTGGTCCGCCGCGCTCGTCCCCGGCTCGCGGTGCATCAGCCCATCGTCGATGACGTAGAGCGCGATGAGCGCGGCGGCCGTGGTGAAGACCACGCGCTCGCGCCGCCCCGGCGGGCGGCGACGAGTCGACGGGGTAGCGTCGGACTCGCTCGTGGTGGCCATTCGGGCGCAGACTGCCGAGCCGCCCGGCGCCCGACAACCGCAGCCGCCCGCTACGACCGGCGGGCGACTACGGAGCGGGGCAGGCCTACCGCCGGCCCCAGCGCAGGTACGCCAGCGGGCCGAGGAAGTTGATGAACGACGCGGCCGCCCACGCGGGCTTCGGGCCGCGCACCTGGCGGGCCGGGCGACGCTTGAGGTCGCGAAGCGCGAACGCCTGCAGCCCGAACTGCAGGGCGCCGACGGCGATGACCGCCCCCTGCTGGGCGGGTGACAGGTCGCTCCATCGCCGCTTGGAGTCGGTCGGCTTGGACATGCCCGTGACTCTACGACGCGCTTCCGCGGGAGCGTTTCCGCGTCAACGCTCCCGCGGAAGCGCGCCGCCTACTTCAGCTTCAACGAGCCCGTCACCCGCGTCGTGACCGTCTTGCCCTCCGGCTCCTTCCACGTGTCCGAGCAGGTGAACGAGAACGCGCGCGCCGACTTCTTCCAGGCGCCCATGACCGTCCCGGCCCGCGGGGTCGTGGTCCGCTTGCTCGTCCCGCTCGGGTAACAGATCTGCTCGGAGCTGTCTGTGGGTGCGAGCGACCCCTCGATCGGATCGACGTCCTGGCCGCTCTGGCAGGGGCTCAGCCCGGACCCTTCGTACTTCACGGTGGCCTGGCCCTTGTAGCGAAGGAGCGGCTGCAGCACGATGGCCTTCGTCCGTGCGCCGAGCGACGCCGTGGACGGCAGGACGTCGCCGAACAGCGCGGGCGGGGTCGTGCTCCGCGGCTTCTTGGGCAGGGCCCCGCTCCCCGAGCCGGTCGACTCGTTCGTCGTGGTGCAGGTGGTCGCGCCGGTGCTGTCGCGCTCGAGCCGCGTCGAGCTCAGCGTGTAGCGCCCGGTGTACGAACTGCCGTTGTCCTCGGGCTGCCAGCCGGCCGCGCCCGCGCGCTTGGTCATCTTCACCTTGAGGGTGACCGTGCGGGTCTCCTTGGCGGTGAAGGCGTCACCGCCGGGGGTGTCCGTCTTCGTCGTGGCGGTGGTCGTCCACGAGATCGTGCCCTGCAGCTTGGTGCCCTTGGCCGGCGCCGCCGACGCCGTCGCACCCGCGACGAGCGCCGCGATGGTGATGGCCGATCCGATCCGGCGTCCGTTCGTCATGTTTGGACTGTACGCCTGCGCCCCGGAAACGGCGAAGGCCCCGGAGTCCGGGGCCTTCAAGGTGGGCGATACTGGGCTCGAACCAGTGACCTCCTGCTTGTCGAGCAGGCGCTCTCCCAGCTGAGCTAATCGCCCTGGGAGACCAGCAGGGTAGCAAGCGTGGCGCGTCGTCTAGCGCCCCACCGCGTGCTTGATGTTGTCGAGGAGCACGGCCGGCAGGTTGCGACGCGCCGTGCGCAGCGCCTCGGCGATCGCCGGGCGGGCTTCAGGACCGGCGACCCCTTCGCCGTGGCCCATGAGGAGGAGCTGCACATCGAGCTCGCCGAGCTTCCTCGGCGGCAGCGCCCGCAGCATCGGGTGGACGCCAACGCGCTCGCGGCGCGCGGTGTAGCCGGGCGCGGCCGCGAGGACATCCGCGCACACGAGGGTCTTCTCAGCCGGGAACCACAGCGCGACCTCGTGCCAGCCGGGGATCCGCAGGATCGACAGCACCTCGAACGGCGCGTCGGCGACGCCGTTGAACGGCAGCTTGTAAAGCGGCACGCCGAGCCGGTGTGCGACGTCCGCGCAGTCGCGGTTGTGGCGATCCAGCAGCTGCACGACGCCGCCCGGGACGCCCAGGCCCACGATCCGCTCAAGGACGCCTTCCCCCGCGGGCGGATCGATCACCCAGACCCTGCCGCCGCTCAGGACGGCGTGGCCGGCGCGCAGCATCCACGTCGGCTCCGGGTGGATCCACCCCACGACGCCCGGAAACTCGTCGCAGAAGCGGACGGGCGCGGCGCTCACAGGTTGTTGACTGGGTCGGCCATGCGGCGGAGGATACGCCCGGCTCCACCCGCTGAGCCGAACGGTCCGATGGCCCACTAGCATTACCCGTCCCCGGCGCCGTGGCGGAGTGGCTACGCAGCGGCCTGCAAAGCCGTTTACACCAGTTCGATTCTGGTCGGCGCCTCTCTCCGAGGCGACTCAGGGGGCGCACATGCGCAGACGTTCACGCCGGATGCTGGCGGCGGGCCTGCTCGTAGGTTTCGTCGTCCTCGGGACCGCGGTCCTGTTGATCTCGAACGCACTCGTCCTCGTCGGAACGCGCGGCCAGATCACCGATCGCCCGGACCAGGCGCCCCAGGCGCAGACCGCGATCGTCCTCGGCGCGAAGGTCCAGCCCGACGGGCAGATGAGCCCGATGCTGGCCGACCGGGTCAGCACGGGCGCCCGCCTGTACCTCGAGGGCAAGGTCGACAAGGTCCTGGCCTCAGGCGACCACGGCACGCGTGGCTACGACGAGGTCAACGCCATGCGCCAGGGGCTGCTCGACGCCGGCGTTCCCGACCGCGACATCTTCACCGACCACGCCGGCTTCGACACGTGGAGCAGCATGGTTCGAGCCCAGAAGGTCTTCGGCGTGCAGTCCGCGCTGGTCGTCACGCAGGGCTTCCACCTCCCCCGCGCCGTGTGGCTCGGTGAACGCGCGGGACTCGACGTCCACGGCGTGGCATCGGACCTGCGCGGCTACGGCAGGCAGAACGGACGCTCTTCGGTGCGGGAGTGGCTCGCGCGGCCGAAGGCCGTGCAGGAGGTGGCCGTGGGACGCGACCCGCAGTTCCTGGGGCCGCCGATCCCGATCACCGGCGATGGCCGGCTCAGCCGCGGCTGACGCGAAACCGCATCACGACCAGCAGCGCTGCCGACGCGGCGATCCCCGCGGCGACGCCCGCGACGACGCGGCGCTTCTCGACCTCCGGGTCACGCAGCAGCCGGATGAGCCCCAGGACGCCGAGCGGCAACATGACGAGCACGCCCGTTCCGGCGCCCGGGTTGTAGCGCCGAGCCTTGACGAGCTGACCGCCGTGCAAGCCCGCATTGCCGATGAACAGCGCGAGGCTCATGGCCGGCAGGAACGGGCGCCGGCGACCCGCTGCGCCGGCCGCGGCGCACAGCACCCACCCCAGCCCGACGTTGATGACGAGCCCGAGCTCCCGCGTGATCGGGAACTCGTCCTGCCCGCTGTGGGTGACCTCGCGGTTGAACCACGGCAGGAACCCGCCGGGGACGACCCACTCCTCGGTCTGATGGCAGAACAGGACGGGCAACGGGAGCCAGAGCGCCCATCGCCCGTCCTGCTTCAGCCAGTCACGAGCGGCGTACGCGACGGCGGCGGAGGGTGCCGCTGCCGTTGCTGCCACCCACGGCCACTGGCCGTGGGTCTCGCGTTTGCGCAGAGCGGGAGGCATGCGCATCGGGGGCCCCATCGGCGGATGGGACGCGGGACTTGAGCCCTGATCGCAAGCGGGCGTGCGGGGCCGCTATCATCGCTTCTCCTCGCGGATGTAGCTCAGTTGGCTAGAGCGTCTGCTTGCCATGCAGAAGGTCGAGGGTTCGAGTCCCTTCATCCGCTTGATCAGAAGGCCCGCAACCGCGGGCCTTCTGCGTTTCTGACGTCCTACGAGACGCCTCCCGCCCGCTCGGGCGGACCAACCGGGCGGACCAAATTGCACGCTGGCGTCAGTCCGCTCGTACTCGCGGCGACGCGGCAAGGATGACCTGCTCGACCTGCGTGCGGAGGAAACGGACGTGCCGACCGAGCTTGACTCTTGGCAGGGTCCCGTTCCGCCCCCACTCGAGGACGGTGGAGACAGGAACGTCCAGGAGATCGGCGACCTGCGTGGCGGTCATGAGGTCCGCGCGTGTCAGGCCGCGCGTCACCGAGGGGACTGGGAGACTTGACGGAGGTTTCAGGTCGCTCGTGAGGACGGTGGATCGTGCGCTCTGACCTAATGACGCCTCTGACGTCTCCTGCATGTCAGCTCAGAGGCGCTGCCGGCGGAGTTGGCCCCCGTATGGCGGCACGACCCGATCGGCGTAGTCGAGGATGGTGCGTCGGAGCCGTGTCGACCCGCTCTCGACCAATCACGGCGAACGACTGATCCGATCGCCCGGGCCAACCAGCACAAGCCCGGACGGCACGGCGAACAGCTGCGGCGCGCGTGACCCGCCAATCTCCCGCGCGGTGAGCGCGTGCTCCGGCAGTCCAAACGCGCCGACGCCGTTCGCGCGGGCGAAGCGGACGTGCGTCACGCCAGGATCGCGGTCGTTCCAGGCGACGACACCCTGGCCGTACGCCAGGGCAACGGGCGCGGTGTCCTCCTGCAGATCACGAGAGACGACCCGGATCGGCAGCAGCCGGCCCGACGCGGTGCGGATGCGCGCCTCGCCGGCCCGGTCCCAGTACGCGCCCCACGCGAGCACCATCCGACCGTCGGGGCCGCCAGAGACGGACCGCCCGCTGCCCGAGACGAGCCGGCGCGAGATACGTGGCGCTGCCGAACCGCCCTTCGCCACTGCGGAACGCCGCGTAGATCGCGGAGAAGAACTCTCCGCGCTCCGGCTCGTCTTCGATCCAGGCCACGACCGCGTCTCCGCGGTCGTTCATGTTGAGGACTGGTTCCTGTGGCGTGTCGCGTTTCAGACCGGCGACGACCTGCGGTACTCCAAACCGACCGCCGGCCGGACGTGTCGCGACCGCGACCTGGGTCCTCGGAAACCCCCCGGTCGGGATCCGCGGTGTCTGCCGCCACGTCGCCACAGCCGCGCCGGACGACGCGAGCGCAAGCTGCGGTCGGAACGCGTTGGGCGCGCGGATCTCATCGCGCGACGACCAAGATCCATCAGGCGCGCGCTGGCGCATGACGACCGACCTGCCTGTCGTGCTCGCCCACAGCACGGTCGCCGTGCCTGAGGCGTCAAAGGCGGTCGTCGGACCGTCCTCCCCGAACGCGGCGTCGACGGCTATCTGCTCCGCGGGGCCGAACGCGCCGCCCGGTGGCCGGAACGCTGCGAGCGCGATGTCGTTCGGACCGCCCAGCGTCCAGACCGCGAGCGCCTCCCCGCTCGGTCCGAGCGCGACCACGGGGGCGTACCCGCCCTTCCCCGGGAGCGGAACCGGCGGCCCGAACGCCCCACCAGGATCCGCGAACCTGATCACGAGCCGGAAAATCCGAGGTCTCCGACGGCACCGCGAGATGCCCAGCGGACGACGCAGCCACCTCGCGGTTCCCGATCCACGTCCCGACATCGGGCAGCTCGGCTCGGGAGTCACCCGCCGACACACACACGCCGACACTCAGCAGAAGGATGACGGCGCGTCTCACGACGCTCCTCGTGCCCCAACGCAGCGACTCTCAATCATCCAACTCGCGGTGATCGTCGGAAGAAGCATCAGCTGCTGCCGGCCTCGACGGCTCGCTGCGCTTCACGATCGAAACGGCTCAGCTCATGCATGAGTAGTCCGCGTAGATGAGCGTGGTCTTGTAGCCGGGGTGGCCCATCAACTCGCGCAGGCGTTCGCATAGCCACCCCGGTCGCCCGCCAACGTGTTCCACAGGTGTGACGAGGTCGTTCTGCGAAAGCCCTGCTCCAAGTCGGCCGGGAGCGACCCGCCGTCCAGACGTAGGTCCGAAGCATCCTGCGCTTCGCCAGCCCGCGCGGTTGGGCGAAGGCGCCGCGCGACATGGCGCCTGAGCGGAGGGTCGTACTCCCGCCGCGTCAGATGCCGTAGATGAAATCCAGACCGAGTTCGCCGAGCAGCCGCTGAGCCTCCGCATTGAGCCGGAACATCTCGCCGCTGAGGACGAGGTAGCCCATGGCGATCAGCACGACTCCGGCGGTGAGCTGGATGGCGAGGTAATGCCGCTTGAGCACGTTGAACGCGCTCGTCGCGCCGTTGAACGCGATCGCGGTCAGCAGGAAGGGCACGCCCAGCCCGGCCGCGTACACGGCGAGCAGCAGGCCGCCCTGCGCCGTGCCTGAGCTTGTCGCCGCGAGCCCGAGAATCGCCGCGAGGGTCGGACCGATGCAGGGTGTCCAGGCGATCGCGAACGCGGCGCCGGCGATCACCGGCCCGCCTCTGCCGGCGCGCTCGATCAGACCCGGCGGGCGCCACTCGCGGTTCAGGCTCGTAACGAACGTCGACGTGATGAAGAGGGTGCCCATCGCGATCACCGAGATTCCGGCGACGGTATTGAGCGTTTCGCGGTTCTCGAACAGCAGCGAGCCCGCGGCCGTCGCACTCAGGCCGAGCAGGATGAAGACGAGCGAGAACGTTCCGATGAAGGTCAGGCTTCGGCCGAGCACCGCGCCCTTCGGGCTGCGGTCGAGCTCGCCCGGCGCGCCGCCGGTGACCGTCGCGAGATACCCGGGCACGAGCGGCAGGCAACACGGCGAGATGAACGACAGGAAGCCGGCCGTGAAGGCCAGGACGATGCTGGGGGCCGCGACGTCCATTTACCGCCGGGGCCTGAGCGCAGGCGCGACGTGGATCATCCGGGCGTCGCCCAGCGACTTCGGGTCTTCCGCCTCTGACGGCAGCGCGGCGCCGACCTCACGACAGAACTGCTCGGCCATGTCGGCTGCCATCTCGTCTCCGTGGACTTCGGTGGGTGCCGTGCACCACGCACGGTCGGCGAACACGAAGGTTCGCCGCGGTTCTCCCCAGTGGTCGGCAGCGCGACCAGGCATCACGACCCACCGTAGGAGATCCGTGCAGCCACGAGACGACGCGTCGCTCCTGGTGAGGGCCGGGACAACCCGAACGCCGCCTGCTCGATGTCGTCGCCACCACCATCCGCGGCGGCGGCCACCGCCGGGCGTGCGACTGATTCGGTTCACGGCGTTGCTCGCAGCGTCCAGTTGGCGCGGCCGTCGGTCGAAGCCTTGACCGTTCCGTCGTGCAGGGCGGCATAGAGCTCGTCGCCGGCGGCAAAGAATGCGGCCGGCTGGCCGCCGAGACGGCAACGAGGGCGAGTCTGCGCACCTGCTCATCCTACTATTCGTCATAGTAGAAGCCTGGTCCGAGTCGGCGCATCGGGCTCAGCTTCCGCTCCTCCCCGCCTGGCGGGCGTAGCGCTCCGGCTTGCGCAGGAACTCCTGCGCGCACGACGGCGAGCAGAAGAAGACCTCGCTGCCACCGTGGCGGATCGCCATCGCGGCACGCTGGACCTCGACCCGCATCTGACAGACGGGGTCGACTGACCACATCCTGCTGACCTCGAAGGGGCCTGTCGCCCGGGCACGGTAAAGATGCGCAGGCGCCGTCACGTGGCGTAGCTCATATGTCCCACGGTCCTCGAACCCCACGCCGTCGAGTGTCCCCGCGGCCTGCAGCGTTGCCGCGGTGAGCAGCACCTCGGTCGGGCCGGCGAGCTCGGCGACGCGAGCGGCGATATTGATCGTGGAACCGAACCAATCGTCGCCGCGACGCGCCGCGCCGCCGGTGTGCATGCCGACACGCACATCCGGAAACCCGTGGCGGCGCCCGAGCTCATCGGTCAGCCGGAGGCCGAGTGCGACGGCGTCGCGCGCGGCGGCGACGCGCAGGAGGCAGGCGTCGCCGAGCATCTTCAGATCCTCGGCGTCGTCGGGCAGCCGGGCGGTTGAGCTCGCGGCAGAACTCCAGCGCGATGTCCGCCGCGTGCTCGTCGCCGTGGGCCTCCGTGAGCGCGGTGAAGCCGGCGAGGTCGGCGAATACGAACGTGTGGTGCTCGTCGGTCACGGCGCGTCGTCCTCCTCCTCGCGGGACTCTCGCCACGCCTCTGTGCCTTCCTTGACCGCGATCCCTGCGACGCCCAGAGCGACGACGGGGTCTGCCCACCACAGCCCGAATGCGACGTTGAGGCCGAGGCCGACCAGCAGGCTGATCGACAGGTAGTTCGACAGCCGTGTCTCCGCGGACTGCGCGACAAGCACCTGGTTGCCGAGGTCGAGCCCTGTTCGGCGCTGGGCGATCGCGACGGGGACCATCACCGCCAGCGCGACCATGTTGAGCACGATGCCCAGGACCGACTCGCCGGCCTTGTCGGCGTTCACCAGATCGCGGACGGACTCAAACGCGACGTATGAGCCGAGCAGGAAGAAGCTGATCGCGATCAGACGCAGCGCGGTGCGCATGCGCGCGTGGGCCCCGCCGCGCAGCTGCCAGATCACCACGCTGGCCGCGAACACCTCGATCCCGGAGTCGATTCCGAAGCCGACCAGCGCGATCGACCCCGCCGCCAGACCGGCCGTGACGGCGACGACGCCCTCCACGATGTCCCACGCGACGATGAACCAGGCCAGCCGCAGCCCGCGGCGGCGAAGACGCTCGGTGGCGTCGTCGGTCGCGGGCGGGCCGCTCGTGGCAAGGGCGGTGTCTGCGTCGGGAATGTGACCTCACGCTCCAGTCGGTGCGAGCCGGGGCGGACGCTGCGCCGAGGAGACGCGGACGACGAGGAGTGCGGCGTCCAGCGCGTGGCGCAGCGGCCCATCCTCGTCGGTCATGCCGGCATGCCGTCTCGGTCGGCCGACCGCCCGGAGGCACTGTCGCAGCAGCCGTCGGCACAGCCCGCCGCCGCGACCGGAAGCTCCGGTTCCGGCACGGCGCCGACGAGCGTCACCGAGCCCGTCGCGCCGGCGGTGCGCAGCAGCCGCATGCCGTTGAGCGTCACGAGCAGCGAGACTCCCATGTCGGCGACGACGGCGATGACAAGCGTGACGTACCCGAGCGGGGCCAGCACGACAAACACCGCCTTGGTGAGCAGCGAGATCGCGACGTTCTGGCGCATGACGCGCAGCGCCCGGCGCCCGTGCTGCAGCGCGTCGGGCAGGCGATCGAGCTCATCGCCCATCAAGGCGACGTCTGCCGATTCGAGCGCGATGTCGCTGCCGGCAGCGCCCATCGCGATGCCGACCGTCGCGCCTGCCAGCGCGGGAGCGTCGTTGACGCCGTCACCGACCATCGCGATCGGCCCGTACTCCTCGCGCAGAGCTTGAACGGCGGTGAGCTTGTCCTCGGGCAGCAGTCTGGCTCGCCACTCCTGCACGCCCGTCCGCCGCGCCACAGCGTGCGCGACGCGCTCGCTGTCGCCGGTCAGCATCACGACGTGCTCGACGTTCGCCCGCAGCGCCTGCACCGCGCCCGGGGCCTGTGCGCGTGGCTCATCGGCCAGCCCGAACACCGCGAGCACCCGATCGCCTTCGCCGAGCAGCACCGGGGTCTCGCCGCGCTCCTCGATGTCGCCGACGGCTGCCGGCTCGGCGACGCCGCGATCCGCAGAGAGGCGGGGACCGCCCGCCCACAGCGACCGGTCGCCCACGCGCGCGACCGCGCCGCGGCCCGGCAGTGCCGCGAAGTCCGCCGGTGCCGGAACCGACAGGCCTCGGTCCTGAGCGGCGCGCGCGAGCGCCACGCCGAGCGGATGCTCCGAGCCGCGCTCGACCGCCGAGACGAGCGCGAGGACCTCGTCCTCGCCGTCGTCGCCGAGCACGGCCACGCTGGCAAGCCGCGGGCGACCCTCCGTCAGGGTGCCCGTCTTGTCCACAGCGACGACCGCGACCCGCCCGAGGTCCTCCAGCGCCTGGCCGCTCTTGATGAGCACGCCGCGCCGCGCCGCGCCGCCGATCGCCGACACGACGCTGACGGGCACCGAGATCACAAGCGCGCACGGGCAGGCGACGATCAGCAGCGCCAGCCCCCGGTACGACCAGGTATCGAAGTCGCCGCCGGCCAGCGTCGGCACGACCGCCACCAGCAGGGCCGCGACGAACACCAGCGGGGTGTACACGCGCGCGAAGCGATCCACAAAGCGCTCCGCCGGTGCGCGGCTGCCCTGCGCGTCCGCGACCAGCCGTGCCACCCGCGCGAGCGTGGAGTCGGCCGCGACCGACGTCGTGCGCATCGTGAAGGCGCCGAACGCGTTGAGCGTGCCCGCGAACACCTCCGAGCCCGGCTCCTTGTCGACGGGGACGGACTCGCCGGTCAGCGCCGACTCGTCGATGCTCGACGCTCCCTCGACGATCACTCCATCGAGCGCCACGCGCTCGCCCGGGCGGACGATGAGCAGCACCCCGGCCGCGATCTCCTCGACCGCGACGGTCTGCTCGCGGCCACCGGCGAGCACGTTGGCCTCAGCGGGTGCCAGCTCCATCAGCTGCTCGACCGACTGGCGGCTGCGATCGAGCGCGAAGCTCTCCAGGGTGGTGCCGAGTGCGAACAGCACCAGGACCCATGCGGCCTCCGCGTACTCGCCGATGCCGACGGCGCCGAGCGCCGCCATCGTCATCAGCACGTTCATGTCCAGCGTGCGGCGTCGGAGCCCCATCATCGCCGCGTAGGCGATCGGCCACCCCCGGCCGCCATCGACGCCAGATACAGCGACTCACTAACGGCGCGCGGCGCGTCCAGGAGCGACGCGGCCGCCGCCGCGAGCAGGAGCACCACCGACACCGTCGTCGACAGCGCCCGAGGGCCGCGTCGCCAGAACGGCACCGGCGCGCCGGACCGTGCCCCGGCCTCGTGGGCGGTGTACCCAACGCGACGCACGGCGGCCTTCACCGCGTCGGTTGGCACCTCGCCGTCGACCAACAGCGTCGCGTTGCCGAAAGACACCTGCACGGCGACGACCCCGTCGAGTCCGCCGACGACCTTCTCGACCGTGCGCGCACACGAGGCGCAGTCCATCCCCTCGACGCGAAAGCGCCGGGCGTCGACACCGACCACGGGCGGCGCGGTCTGAGCGTCCGCCCCCGCCATCGGCAATGTCGGAAGGCCGCTCACCGCGCCACGCCTGCCGCCGCTGTCAGGGCCGCCAGGAGCGCCTCGCCGCGGCCGGTCAGCGAGTACAGCACCATCCGGCCATCCTTGCGCGAGCATGCCAGCCCGGCCCCGCGCAGCTGCCGCAGGTGGTGGGAGACGAGCTTGTCCTGGCGCTCACTGACCCACGCCAAGTCACACACGCACATCTCGCCGCCGTCGCGCAACGCCAGCGCCAGCCGCAGCCGCGTCGGGTCAGACAGCGCCTTGCCCGCCTCCGCCGCGGACGTCAGCGCGTCGAGGCCCGGGAGGTCATGGCGCAGTCGCTCGGCCTTGACGGTGTCCAGGCACAGCAACTCACAGGTCTCGTCGGCCATCATATATACACATTCTAACGATCGTGCGAGCATCAGGAAGTGCGATTGATCCTTCGTCCTAGCCCGAGCGCAATCGTCCGACGAGCGGGACAAGTCGGCCTGCCCGCCCGGCATACGCGCGATATCCGTCGCCTTGAGTCCCAAGCAGATACGGCTCTTCAACGACACGGACCTGCAGCTCCACGGCCGCCATGAGCGCCGCAAGGGCGGCGAACGCCACGACGCTGGGCACCATCAGGACGAGCCCGACTGCGACCGCGATCGTCGCCGTGAAGAACGGTTTGCGAACGTGGGCGACCTACCCCGCCGGTCACGAGGTCCGTTCGCTCGTCGGCGTCGACGCCGATCCGCCACGACGCTCCATCGCCCGCGGCGCCGCAACCGACAGCGCGATGCGGCGAGTGAGATCACCGCACCCAGCACCCCGGCGTCGGAGGTCAGTGCGCCCACCGGCGTGACGATGTCGGCGAGCGCCAGGATCGGCGCCGCCAGCCCGAGGACGAGCGCGACCACGAACAAAACGCCGCCGAGCCACTCCCACGAGCCGGGGCGGCCGCTGACACCGTGAAAGCCCGACGACCTGGTCCGCCGCCGCTGCAGCACCGTCCGGACACCGAAGGGCGAGCACGAGTGACACGACGTCGATGACGAGCGCAGCTCGCTCACGCGATCGCCTCGCCGTCCAGCGCCCGCAGCAGCAGACGGGCACACCGTCGGTCGGCAGCGCCTCGCCGGGGCGAACCACGAACACATCACCGACCGCAAGCTGCTCGGCCGGGACCTCCTGCTCGCGCCCGTCAACAAGCCGGCGGGCCTGCTTGGGCGCGAGGTCGAGCAGATCGCGGATGGCCGAGCGCGTGCGAGCGAACGCCAATTCCTCGATCGCCTCCGCCAGGGAGTACAAGAACACCAGCGCGGCGGCTTCCTTCCACAGGCCAAAGACGATGCAGCCGGGCGGCGGCGATCAGCATCAGCGCCTCGATGCCGATCTCGCGCTCCTCCATGAACTCCTCCCAGCCCTCCTTGGCAAAGAACCACGCGCCCACGGGGATGGCAGCCACGAACGAGGCGATCGCGATCACCTCGGGCACGTCGAGCAACTCGAGGACGACGCCGAGCGCGAGCAGCAGCCCGGCGATCAGCGCGTTGCGCAGCGGCGCGAACCGGTACGTCGCCTCGAACCAGCTCAACCCGCGGGCGACCTCGGGCTCGGGCTCACAACCGCAGTTCATGCCGCGTCGCGGCGCCGGCCGCGCCCGTAGTTCGGGCAAGATTCGATCCGCTCTCCTGCGCGGTCGAGCAGCGCGTCAGCGACCGCGAGCAGTTCGTCGACGCCGTCGGCGAGCGAGTAGTGCACCTCGCGTCCGCGGCGATCTCGCTCAGCGAGCCCGCACTCCCACAAGCACGCCAAGTGCGTGGACGCGTTGGGCTGCGACAAACCCGTTGCTGCCACGACATCGGTCACGCGTGCCGACCTGCGCCGGAGCAGGCTGATGATGCGTTGGCGACTCGGGTCCGAGAGCCCGTGGAAGAGCACGGTGCGGAGGGCGATCGCGTCCACGATGCATTGACCGTAACAGATATGATTGACTATCGGCGATGATTTTGGCCCACTGGACAGCGCTTGGCGGTGAACAGCGGCATCGACGCATGCTTCTTCAGCGCCACTGGGCGGGCTTCGCCGCGTCTGGCTTGACGCCCGCGAGGCTGGGTACATCCTCGTGCGCCCGCTCCGCGCCTCGATCGCCGATTGGCTGTCGCAGCCGACAGCTGATGGCGGCTCCGGGCTGGGCGCGACGCAGACCGGCTGGGTGCTCCTCGGCCTCATCGTCCTGCTGGTCGGCTGCCCGAGCGTGACCAAGCGCGACGTGAACCCGCTGACCGCCGAAGCGGCGGCTCCATGATTGCCGCCGTCGATCCCCTGAACTACGCCCAGGCCATCGTCCTGGGCGTGGTGCAGGGCCTCACGGAGTTCCTGCCGATCTCCTCAAGCGCCCACCTGCGGATCGTCGCGGCCCTCGCTGGCTGGGGCGACCCCGGCGCGGCATTCACGGCGGTGACGCAGATCGGGACGGAGACCGCGGTCGTCCTCTACTTCCGCCACGACATCGTCCGCATTGCGCGCGCCTGGCTCGCGTCACTGCCCCCGCGCCGCTGGCCCGATGACCCCGATGCGCGGCTGGGCTGGCTCGTCCTCCTCGGCAGCGTGCCGATCGTCGTCCTCGGCCTGGCGCTCGAGCATCCGATCGACTCGGCCTTCCGGGATCTGCGGCTGATCGCGCTGGCGATGATCGGCTTCGCGCTCCTTCTCGGGTGGGCTGACCGGCGCTCGCCCGACGACCGCGACCTCGTTGACCTCACGGTGCGAGACGGCCTGATCTACGGTCTCGCACAGGCCATGGCGCTGATCCCGGGCGTCTCGCGGTCGGGTGGGACGATCACCGCCGGCAGGCTGCTGGGCTACTCGCGGGAAGCCGCGACGCGCTTCGCATTCCTGCTCGCCATCCCCGCCGTGCTGGGTTCGGGCGTCTACAAGCTCAAGGACATCGGCGGCCCCGACACCGGCACTGCGTGGGGACCGACGGTCCTCGCGACCGTGATCGCCTTCGCTGTCGGCTACGCCGTGATCGCGTGGCTGATGCGCTACCTGAAGACCGGGTCGTACCTGCCGTTCGTGGTCTACCGCGTCGCCCTCGGCGTGTTGGTCCTCGTGCTGGTGACGTCGGGCGCGATCTCGCCGGAGAGCGGCTACGTCGCGCCCTAAACCCCTTCGCCCGGGTCGCAGCGGGTTCACCCGCCGCCGCCGCGGGAAGTGCGTCTCGAAGCGCTTCGGTCCTATAGAGATCGAGGCACCGCAGATCACCGCTGTCGTCGCTCATCACACATACAGTCGGACCTCCGTTGAGACGTGAGAGCTACCGGACGCCTCACGCACACGCACGAGGCGGCCTTGGCTGACGCCCTACATCGCCATTGGTGTGCCGTCGTCGCAGGCATCGGATTCCGTTCACGGCGTTGCTCGCAGCGTCCAGTTCGCGCCGCCGTCGGTCGAAGCCTTGACCGTTCCGTCGTGCAGAGCGGCGTAGAGCTCGTCGCCGGTGGCAAAGAACGCGGCCGGCTGGCCGCCGACGTTGCCAGTGCCTTTCCACTCGCGGCCGCCGTCGCGGCTGACCTGGATACCGCCGTCGCCTCCGAGCAGGTACAGAGCATCCGCTCGGGGCCATGCGAGCAGGCCGCCGACGTCGGTGCGCAGTGGCCGCCAGCCACGGCCGCTGTTCGGGGATGCGAAGACGCCGTTCTCGGTGGAGGCGACGATGCGGTCGGGGTCGCGCGGGTCGATCGCCAGGCCGAACACGCCGGCGGGCGGGGTGTGTTTCTGCCACTTGCGCCCTCCGTCGGTGCTGGCGAACAGCTGTCCGTCGGCGCTGTTGACGCCATAGATGCGGTCGCCGGCGGCCTCGATGGCGTGGAAGTCGGCCTCGCCGAGCAGCGAGATGTTCTTCCAGGTGCGCCCGCCGTCGCGCGACTCGATCAGGCCGAGGTTGGGTGGCTGGTCGCGGTCTGCGGGATCGGGGTGGCCGGAGCCGATGAAGCGCTTGGCGCTGATCTGCGAGAAGCCCATGATGTCCTGGCGCGACTCGCTGAAGCGCTTGGACTTGACCTGCCCGTTCGGAGCGATCCAGAGGCCGTAGTGGGTGGCGATGTAGAGGTTTCCGTTACGGACACCGAGGCGTGGATGTGCGCGAGACCCTCGTCCGTGGCGCCGGCGTTCCCGGGCACATCGGACTGCTCGGGGTCATCGGCCCCGCAGCCGGCGAGGATTGCGACGACCACGAGGAGAACGGGACCGAGTCTGCGCACCTGCTCATACTACTATTCGTCATAGTAGACGCGTGCTTCGCGGTGAACAGCGGCGTCGGCGCACGCACCTCCAGCGCCGCTCGGCGGGCGTCGCGTCTGGCTTGATGCTCGCGGCGCTCCTGGCGCCGGCGTCGGCGTTGGGTCACGCGGCGTTCGTCAGCTCGGAGCCGGAGCCGGGGGCGCGCGTTGAGGTCTCGCCGGCCGAGATCACGCTGTCGTTCACCGAGCCGCTGAACGCCCCCCTGAGCCGGGCGTAGCTGCTCGGGCCCGACCGCCGCCGGTTGCCGAACGTCGTGCTTGAGCGCACGGGCAAGCGCCTGCTGTTGAGGACGGACTCCACGCTCACGCGCGGCGCCTATCGGGTGCGCTGGCATACGGTGTCCACGGAGGATGGCCACGCGCTGGAGGGCGAGTTCTCCTTCGGGGTGCGCGCGGCCGCGGGTGGCAGCGAGCACGCGCTCGAGCAGAGCCCGCTGGCGCGCGGCGGGTGGCTGCGCATCGCGCTGCGCCTGCTGCTGTATGTCGCGCTGCTTCCGTTCGCAGCGGCAATCCTCTTGCCCGTCCTGCAACGACGGGAGCGGCCGTCCTGGCTTGCGCCCTCGCGGTTCGCGAGCGCGTGGCCCGAGCAGGCGCATGCCGCGGTTGAGCGCGAGCGGAGAGTGACCGGCGATCTGGCCTGGCTGAGCGTGGGCGCGGCGGCCGGGGTGACGCTGGCCGACGCGGCCGACGCCGCGGGTCGCGTGTCCGCCGCCGGGCTGCGTGACTTCCTATTCACCGGCAGCTCAGGCCCCGCGCGGATCGCGCTCGTGCTCGCGCTGCTGCTTGCCGCGCTGCTGGCCGGGCGCAGCCAGAGGATCTCGGCAGTGGCGATCACGGTCGCGTTGATGGGGCTTGCGGCTTCGGGGCACGCGGCCTCCGCCTCCCCCGCGGGCGCCGAGCATCGTCAACGACTGGCTTCACCTGCTGTCGGGCGCGGTGTGGCTCGGGGGCATCGCCATGCTCGTGCTGGTGTGGTGGCCCGCGCTGCGGTCGGGCGCGGGCGAGCTGCGCACGAGCCTGGCACGCGAGGTGCTTCCGGCGTTTGGTCGTGTTGCGGTTCCCGCGTTCGTGCTGGCCGTATCGACGGGCGCCGTGAGCCTGCTCGTCCAGCTCGGCCATCTCGACGCGCTCTGGAACACGGCCTACGGACGGGTCCTGCTGGTGAAGATCGTGGTTGTCGGCTGCGTTGCGGCGGTCAGCTTCACCCACGCCAGGCGGCTGCGCCCGCGGCTGATGGCCGGAGCGCAGAGCGTTGTCGAGCGCCGCCACTGGCAGCTCCTGCGCAGCGAACCGCTCGTCGGTATCGGAGTCGTCGGCGCGGTCGCGGCGCTCGTCGCCTTCCCGCTGCCGCCGCGGCAACTCGCGGACACCGACGAGGCAGTTGCCGCGCGCCCGGCGTGCGATCCGTGCCCGTTGCCCAGGCCGGCCGGCGACGAGCTCGCCGTCGCCGAGCGTGCGGGCTCGCATGTCGTCGCGGGGTGGCTGCGCCGCGACTCTCGCGCGGGCTCGCGGGGACGCTGCGGGTACTCGACCGGCGCGGTCGGCCGGATCGCGCGCCGGTGCAAGTACAGGACGGGCGCGCGACCGGCTGCGGTCCGGGCCGCCTGCGCTTCCGTGCGGGCCAAGTTGGAGGCGCGGCACGGTTCCGCCGGACTGGAAGCGGAACTGGAAGCGACCGACGGCACGGGAGCACCACAGACCGCAACCGGGGAGCTGGCAGAAGTCCGGCAACTACGGGCGTAGACGACAGGCGGCTACAGGTCGCCAAACCCCGGCTCGCAGTTGCCATGCAGAAGGTCGAGGGTTCGAGTCCCTTCATCCGCTTCACGAAAGCCCCGCTCCGGCGGGGTTTTCTCGTTCCGGGAACAGAAGGCCGCACTGCTGAGTCCCGAGAAAGGTCCCCGTTCTGTCGGGTGGTCGCACGCGTGCGACCGCGGGCGCTCGTGCGCGCCGGAACGGGTCCCGCGGGACCGCCGCACCGCGTGGCTGTGTGAGCGAATGTCACAGATCAACAATCCTTCGTGTCCAGCCACTTGACATTTCCTGCGTAATACCTGCAAGCGGCTGCTCAAGCCCTCTCGTCTGTCAAGGGGGTTGGCAAGAAAGACCTGCATAACGGTGCCTTCTTGTGCTCGCGTCCTGGGTCCGAGAGAGCTACGTTCAAGGCGTGAGCGGTTCTCATGCAGCCTCATCCAACGGCACGGCGACGGCCTCGACGACCGCGGCTCGCCGTCCCGCCCGTGACGAACTCGACCTCCTCACGCCGGAGGACGTTGCGCGCCTCCTGAAGGTGCCGACGTCCACGGTGTACGGGCTGTGCCGCGAGGCTCGTATCCCCCCACCTCAAGATCGGCCGCCGCATCGTGTTCGAGCGCAGCACGCTCCGCGAGTGGGTGCGCTCGCAGATCGTGCGTCCGGAGGGTGCATGATGAGCGCCGCGTCCGCTCCCGAACGGATCAAGGGGACCGAGGGGACCGGATCAAGGGGACCTCAGTCATCGAGGAAGGCGACGGCGTTCGTCCCTTCAGCGGCGCGTCCGCTCGGTCCCCTCGATCCAGTGGGGACAGCGCGAGTCGATCTACATGGCGCGAGTGCTGCCCTTGAACGCCGCTGGAACGCGGAGGCGAAGACCGGTGACTTCCCCTGCCCCCCTTCCCAGTCATGCGGGCAGGGCACGGCTCGGAGTTCCACCCGATGACGACCGCGGCGATCTGCGCCTGTTGTGCTGTTCCGGCCGGTGGCGCTCGCTGGGTGAGGTTCGAGCGGCTGAGGCGTACGGCATGGACGGGCTCCGATCGAACATCGAGCTGGCGACCTGGACCCGACGACTGTTGTTCGACGTGGCGGCCTACGCGCCCGCGTCGGTCGCTCTTCCGCTGCTGCCCGCAGACGCCTCCGGCGCGGCGTTCGTCGTGCGAGAGGGTGCCGAGCTGCTGTTCGGGCTCCGGTGGAAAGACCATGAGCCGCGACCGGTCGCGTTCTCGATCCGCTTCGCGGCGGCGTGGTGCGGCGTGTCGTTCCGAGCGGCGCGTCTCGCCATCGGCGAGATGCTCGGCGCGGACGTCATCGTCGATGCGGGTTCGGCGGGACGCGTCCCTCTGTTCTTGCCTGGCCGAACCCTAGCGGTGCCGACGTCGCTCGCCCGACTGAAGGAGGACCCGGCGTGACGACCCCGTTCGAGCGGCTCCTGCGGGTCGCTGAGACGCATCCTCACGAGCTGACCGACGTCGGCGTGGCTCTCGATGACGCGGGCGGCCTGACGCTGACGGTGCGCTACTGCGGCCTCCCGGTGGCCGCTCCGCTGACCCCAGGGCATGAGGACGAAGCGGCGCGGTTCGTGATCGCTCAGATCCTTGAACGCTTCGACCGAAAGGAGGCGCACCGATGAACCTTTCCGCGTGGCACGCGCTCCTGGCCGACATGACCGAGGATGCCGCGGAGAGCGACACGCCCGGCCGCGCTATCGACCTCGCGGCCGTCTCCCTCGCGATGTCGGCGCTCCCCGACGGCCCGACCTCCCATCGCCTCGCCGTCGCCCCGCCCGGCCCCGTCACGACCGGCGTCCTCCGCTCCCTTCCACCCGGCGCGGACCCGCACGCCGTCCTGCTCGCCTGCGTCCGTGCCAGCGCCCGCGAGCAGGTCAACGCCCTCCGAACGGCCGTCGACCGACTCAGCGGCAACGCCGAGCCGCGGACTCCTCACGATGAGCTTGTCCGCCGCCTGGCCGCGGAGCAGGACGGGAGGCGGCTGTGATCGATGACGACCAGGAGGACGACGAGCGGAACCTCGGCGCGGCGCTGTCCGAACGCGACCGCCGCCGCCTACGCCGCTTCGCCGCCGGGAACCCCAAGGCAGGCGAGACCGACCCGCTTGCAGGCGTGATCACCCGCGTCTTCGACGCGCAGGACGCCGCCCGCGGCCGGTCCGGCGGCGCGCTGCTCTTCGCGGACCTTGAGCTAGCGCAGCAACTGGCCGACCTCCTCTCGGATGACCTTCATGACGCCGTACTCGTACCGGTATGGCGCTCGAACGCCCACTCGCTGTTCGGCCACGACCTCGTGCTCGTCGAACCGCTTGCGGACCGCTACCGCCAGCTCGCGGAGCTGTCGGACACCGTGCACGAGAGCATCGCCCGCGCAGTGGTCCATGCCGCTGAACAGCTACTGGCGAGGGCGGCGCGATGACCCGTCACGCAGTGTTGACCCGAACTCCCCCTGCGGCGCGCCCAGCACTACCGGCGGCGGTGAGCCTGCTTCGCGTCCGCGATCGCGACGACCACCGGATCAGGGCCAAGATACTGCTTGTTCGCCCACTTCCACTGCCAATCCTGGCTTCGGATACACCGCTCCGCGCCTTCCCACGGTGGGTGGGGTCCCATGGCTTCTATGGACCGGTCCCACATCGCGTACCTGTCAAGCTCGAGGTGGAATCGGGGATAGGTCTGGGTCAATGCCCAACCTGCGAGCGCGTACGCGGCGACATCGGTCTGTCCCGCCCTCTCAGCCTTCTCTTCCAGGAACGCAAGCTGGCCGATCGGCTCAGAGAAGTGGTTGATGTAGCCCTGGCCCACCTGCTGCGTCGTCGTGCCCTGCGACACCAGCCCATCGATGATGTCTGGCAGGTCCTCGTACTGGCCCGCCTCGATGAGCTCGGCCGCGAGGCCCGACAGAGAGCGGGCGAACAAGTTCAGATCGAAAGACGGGATGCCGAGGGTCAAACCGTCGTCCGCGGCGTTGACAAGCATCGAGACGTGGTCATCAACAAACCAGCCGCGGCGCTGCCCGTCTTCGGTTCGATGTTCTGCCAGCCCTGGCCGCTCAGCAACACGTGCGATGTACGAAGCTCGGGCGTCGCTCAGCGCTTCGACTATGCATCGGGTCGCCACGCTGTCTCCTCGCCGCAAGCTCAATCGGAGCATCTCGCCAAGCAGCGGGAGCCGGAAGACGACCAGCCCGGTCTTTCCGCCTGCCAGCTCACGATCTATGTCCTCGACGACGTACTGGGGAAAGCCCCGCGGCATCGAGTACCGAACGACTACGGCTGGCAGGAGTGTTGCCAGAGCGATGACGAGTCGGATCGTGGCCAAAGCGAGCGTTCCCGCCCCCCGCCGTGACCAGCGCGGTCGGTTCGCCGGTATCGGGCACCTGTCCCGCGAGGAGGATCGAAGCCACCGCGAGTACCAAGGGGCGGGCGACCATCGTGTGCACCTCGAAGTCCAGCGTGAGCATCAGTGGCGCACGAGACCCCCAGAGGGTCGTAGTCACTTGAGCCATCACGAAGAGCGAGCCAAGAACCAACACGAGGACCGCGACCACCGTCGCGGGAATCACCTGCAAGAGCGTCTGAAGCCCAGTCCGACTCGCAAGCAACCATGTCGGTGCAAGCTCCCAAGTCAGCGCCCATACGACCACCCACGCGAGCACGAATCGCAAGACGTACAGCAGGGTGCGCATGCGGACCCCGGTCGGGCCGGCGTTCAGAGCAGGGTCACGCGAGAGCAGGAAGCCGCCAAGAAGCCACCACGCCGCGTAGCGCGTGAGATTGACGAGCGCGTGGAGACGATTGACCCAGACCATTGCGCGAGAACCGTAGACCTGCCGTCGGCTGGCCGCGCCTTCCGTCCGGCACGGCGTGAGTTGCGGACGTCGAGTCCGAGGGTTCGCCGGTTCGACCGTGGATCGGCGGGCGCGAGGGTGCTTCTGTGTGGCACGCAGACGGTTCGCCCCGTGGTTGCTGGGCGTGAGCGGGCCGGGTCCCGGCACGGGTCCCGGGAGGGGGTCTGAAGTGCCGAATCCGAACGGCGTGCCGGGCAACCTCGTGGCGTCGCATCCCGGCAACACGAGCCGCTTGCGGCACGGCGTGTACGCGCAGCGTGCTGCGCCGCTGGACGATGACGGCCGGGAGATCGTCGACCGTCTCATGGCCGAGCCGTGGGCGCACGAGCTGGACGCGATCGGCGCGGCCGAGATCGCTCGCCTCGTGCGGCTGTTGGATCGCATCGACGATGAGCTGGCCGTCGGCAAGCTGACCGCGTCGAAGCGCACCCTCCTCGATCACCGGCAGCGCCTCAGTGGCCGGTTGCAGTCCTGGTTGCGTGAGTACGGGTTGACCCCGGCGCAGCGAGCGGAGCTGACGGCGCGGCTGCGCCCGGCCGGGGACAGCGTGCAGGAGATCATGGCCCGCAAGCTCGCGGCCATGAGGACTGAGGAGGACTCTTGAGTGATGTAGAGCGCCAACGAGGACTGATCGTCGCGGGCTTGGAAGCGACGATCGAAGCGCCGGAGTCATCGACGACGGAGCGCACACGGGCGGCCATCGCCCTGAGCGAGATCCTGCGCGATGACCTGCAAGGCGGGCAGGCGGCGAAGCGCGACGCGGCTCGGTTATCGGACCCGCGTGAGCTGGACCGCGAGCTGGACGAGACGCTGGCCGGTCTGGTGATGGCGGCGGCGGGTGATGAGTCGGTCTTCGAGCGGTTCCCGCGCTTGATGCGCCTGGTGTACGACATGGCGTTGGAGCGGGCTGAGGGTCTGTATCGGGAGCGGTCGGCGGGGTTGCGGGCGGCGGCGGACGCGATCGTTGCCGATGCCGAGGAGCGGGCCGCGGACGCGCCGTTGCCGGAGGACTTCGAGGACGTGCGAGAGGTTGGGCCGGAGCCGGTGGCGGAGGCGCGTTCGGTGCCGCCGGTGCTGGCGCGTGCGTCTCGTGCGGGGTGGGAGCGCGGGGACGACTGACCGGGGTGGTGTTCGTCGTGGGGCGTGTGTATCGTCCGCGGGGCGAACGGACGTTCGACTCCGAGGTATCTGCTCACGCGGTGCGCCTCCACAGGGTCAGCGATGGACGAACCGGTTTGCGATAGCCCGGCCTGGCGCCGGGTGATGGATTCGACGAACTTGGACCCTGCTTCGGCGGCGGTGCCGGTCCGTGTGCGGCTCGCTTCCTCTCCGCCGTGCGTGCTGGCCGGGATCGCGGCCGGGGCGGGCGTCCTGTGACCCCTGTGGAGGTGGCCACGATGGCCGAGACAGCATTGGAAGTTCTGGAGGGCATCCGCCGTGAGCTGGCGGCGCAGCGCGGCGCGCCGGGCACGGCGTTGGAGCCGCGTTCGCCCAGTCGGATGGTCGGCCCGCACGCGAGCAAGGAGTTCGTGGAGCAGGTCGCCGCGATGGCCTCACACGACATGAAGGGCATGCACGTGCAGGACCCGTCGGAGCGCGTCACGGGCGCGAAGGTGGGCGGCCGTGGCCTGGCCGCGACGATGAAGGCGCTGGCGGAGGGCACGGACAGCGCGGGCGGCTACCTGGTCGCCAACCAGCTCGCCGACGAGGTGCTGACCGCGGCGCGCGCCCGGTCCGCGGTGGTGCAGCTCGGCCCGCGTGTCGTCGACGGCATCGGCCGGCAGCTCGACCTGACCCGCGTGAGCACGGGCGCGACGGCGTATTGGCCGAACGAGAACGCGCCGATCCCGATCAGCGAGCCGTCGTTCTCGCAGGACGTGGTGCTTCGCCCCCGCGACCTGTCGGCGCTCGTGCCGGTCTCGAACCGGCTGCTCCGCGACGCCGCCGACGTCCCCGACGCCGAAGACGTCATCGTGCAGGATCTCAGCGAGGTCATCGCGCTGGCGTGGGACCTGGCGTGCCTGGCGGGGAGCGGCTCGGGGAACGTGCCGACGGGCATCCTGAGCATGTCCGGCACGCAGAACGTGACCACGGCGCTCGGGATCGCGGCGGACGGCGACTTCTTCGACGACGACCTGGCGCGGGCGATGGTCGGCGCGCTGCGAAACGTCAACAGCGCGATGCTTCGCCCCGGCTGGGTCTTCCACTCGAAGATCCTCAACCAGCTGGAGAGCCTGAAGGACAACGAGGGCCGCCCCTTCAGCCTCAACCCCGCGTTCCTCGAGATCGGCGACACCGGCTGGACCGGCAAGTTCCTCGGGTACCCGTTCGCCGTCTCCAACCAGCTCCCGACCAACGAGACGCGGGGCGCGTCGAACGACACCACGAGCGTGATCTTCGCCGACTGGTCTGAGAGCTGGATCGGCGTCAACCGCGACCTGACGTTGGACGTGAGCCGCGAGGCCGCGTACACGACCGACGGCGGCACGACCTGGGTGAGCGCCTTCCAGAACCGCCAGACCCTGTTCCGCTGCGAGCAGACGATGGACTTCACGATGCGCCGACCGAACAACGCCGTGATCCTCCGCGGCCTGAAGACCTGACGGAAGGGAGCCCCATGCACGCACGGGGCCGTTCTTCGTCGACCCCGGCCCCAACCCGATGACGATGTGAGGCTCGCCACCACGGCGGGCCTCGCCGCCCGAGCGTCCGTCGACCGCTCTACCGTCCTCGCGCATGGACTGGTGGTCATCGCTCAGCGTCGAAGTGCTCGGCGGGGTCGCCACGGCTGTTGCACTTGCGGTGGTCCTCGGGCTCTCGCGTGCGCGCAGCGACATCGACGGGCATGACACGCAGGTAGCGGACCTTCAAGAAGACCTCCGCCGCTGGCTCCGTGACCGCGATCGCCTCGCGACGACTGAGGCAAGCAAGGCGAAGGGCGAGCTGGCGAGTCGCGGACAGCTCTACAGCGGGGCTATGACTAGGGCGCTCATCCGTCCTCGCCGAGACGCACTGCATGAGTGGCGGGACGAGGCGACCCGTAAGCGCCGCGCCTACCGCGCCATCGCGGATGCTGAGGGCTGGGCGCACAGCATCGTGCGAGCGAGCGGACGCCCATTGCCGCGCCTCACGCTGGACGACGAGCAGCGCGGCATCCTCGCCGGGTGGCGAGCGCCGGTCCAGCCGCCCGGCGACGAGACGATGGCCCCCTCACCGGTCGACGACCCGACCGCCCCCCAACCTCGAACCTGACCTACGACGGTTCGAGGTCGAGGGCGACGGGCCGCGACGGCTTGGCGCGTGGCCCTCGAAGGACCACCGCGACTACCTCTGATCTACGCCGCCGCGGCAACGACCTCCGGCGCGCTCACCCGGAACGCGTCACTCAGCAACTCAGCGTCCTCAGCGCGGTCCTTGTGGTGCAGGTAGCGCGCCGTCGTGCGCGAGTCGGCGTGACCCATCCACCCCTGTACCTGCCGCTCGGATGCCCGGTCGACTGCCAGCGTGCCGAACGTGTGGCGCAGGTCGTGCCAGCGATGTAGCGGGAGCCCTGCGGCCTTCTGGGCGCGCTGGTAGCGGCGGCGCAGTGCGGACCCGTCGACGTACCTGCCGCCCTCGCCCAAGAACACGAGATCGTCAGGGCCGGTGAGCTGGCCGCGCTGACGGAGTTGCGTCAACACCTCCGCGACCTCCGGGGCCATCGGCACGGCGCGGACGCGCTTGCTCTTGGGCGTCGTGAGGTGTCCCTTGGAGTAGGACTGCTGGACGTGGACGGTGGACCGGCCGAAGTCGATGTGCTTCCACTGAAGCGCGATCAGCTCGCCGCGACGCAGGCCGGTGAACGCGGAGACGACGATCATCGCGCCGTCCTGCCCGCCCGCCGCTCGTGCGAGCTTGTGGACCTCATCGGGTGAGTACACCGGGTAGCGCATCGGGTCGTACTCGGTGCCCAACGGCTCGATGTCGCGCACGGGGTTGTCCGTCACCTCCTCACACCTGACCGCGTGCTTGAAGACGCCGTGCATCGCAGCGAGGACCGCGTTTGCGTTCCGTGGGCTCAGCCCCTTGACCGTGCGGCCCCTGACGCGATTCCGGCGTCCGACGGCGACCTGGCGGTCGCGCCACGACTCGATGTCCCTCCGGGTGATCTCGCCGAGCCTGCGTGCCCCGAACTCCGGCTTGAGGTGATGCTCAAGGATGCTGCGGTAGCCGACCGCCGTGGATGGCTTGATGCCTCGGACGCTCTCCGCATGAGAGAGCCACTCGTCCGCGGCATCGCGGAACAGCGGACCGAGCTGCTGACGTTGGGCGCTGGCATGCGCCACCCGCGCCTTGATCTGCGTCAGCTCGTCCTGAGCGTCCCTTGGCGTGAGGTAGCCCGGCGGCTTCGTGCCGGACGCCGCCTTCCACCTCGTGCCGCCTCGCTCATCCTTGCCGTCCGGCTTCACCCACGCAGGCCCGAGCCGTCTCTTGTGCTGCCCGTCGGCGTCACGCCACTTCGCGTAGTAGACGCGGCCCGACGCTCGCTCCATCACGAACACATGCCCGCTCACCCGCGGGGTACCCTTGGCCTGCATTGGGGAATCGACCTCCTCGATGTCACGCCCCCGGACCGGTGCAACGGTGCCGGGGGCAACTACTTCCAGGGGCCGAACGTACTGGAAGCAGAAGGTCAGATGGAAGGGTCCCGAAAAGGTCCCGAAACAGCCTCATCCACCCTGATCTAGCCGCCCCAGTCTCAGGCAGATTCGCCCGAGAATCCGGCCGCTGGCCCCAAGATCAGCGGTTGCCATGCAGAAGGTCGAGGGTTCGAGTCCCTTCATCCGCTTCGACAGAAAGGCCCGCACCTGCGGGCCTTTCGCGTTCCCGGGTCCTACCCGCCGCCGCGGCGGCACTTCCGGCCCGGCGGGCGCGGGCCGCGGTCCTTGCGGCGCTCCCATGCTCCGTCGACCGCCGGGAACGTCCCGTCGCCGCGGTTGTAGTGCTGTGAACCGAGTTCGAGCCCGCCGCGCCCGATCGCCTCGACCTGGTTCAGCGACAGCACCGTTCCTGCTCGGAGGTGTACGGCGAACCAACGGAGCGGAAGGCCCGGTAGACGTCGGGTCCGGAGAAAGGCATGACCGCCGGTCGAGCGCGCGTACCGAACGGACACCGCCTCGTCTACCGCCGCCCCGTAGAGCACCTCGAACTCGCCGTACCGCTTGACCCGTGGGTCCACGGCCCCGCTATGGCACCACACGCCGATGAGATACGACCCACCGCCGAACCCTGGAAGCTCGTACTCCACCAACGGTTCGCCACGGTCCAACCGCGCATGAAGGATGCCGGTGCGGCCGTCTGAGTCCACGAACCTGAGCAGGTCGGAGCCGCCCTTCCCCGTCCGGTTGTGCTCCGGCTGGGTTTCCCCGCAGCCGACGGCAGATCCCGAGAGCGCCGCGACTCCAACGAGGAGACGCGCCAGCTGGCGGACGAGGCCGCCTCTCCGCGAGTAGGCGAACAGTGAGGGGGGCAGATGCACAAGAACGCCTTACCGCTAGAGGACGGAACGTTACAGCGACCCCACCTGAGGTGTGGTTTGCCCCTACCTCACCGCCTCCTGCGAGTGTGCTCCGGGCCTCCGCGATCTCCGCCCGCTGATCGGCGAGGTTCGCCAGGTAGCGCTCGTTCGTCCAGTCGTCACCGCGACGGTCTCGAGCGGTGGGCAGTACTGCCGGAACGCCCGGCAACCACCCCGATCCAGCAGGACTTCAGCGCAAGCCGCTCCACGCATGGCAGGCCGCTCCCCTCCAACCACGGGCGAAACGCGCAGGCAACTGTCCCCCGCGGGCGCTCTCGCCATGCAGAAGGTCGAGCGTTCGAGTCCCACCGTCCGGCGGCGCGTGGGAGGCCGAGCGTCCGGGCGCATTGGACCTCATTGCCGGCGATACGCTCCCGCCCATGGAGCACGACTCGAATCCTGGCCCGGGGGAGCCGTGCCCCGACGCAGGCCGCACGAGCCGCGACGCGACCGATGCCGTCCAGCGCCTGACCGAGAGCGTCGACGACGAGACCTGGCAGACGCTGCGCGCGGCGATCGGGCAGTTGTCGGGGATCCATGATCCCGATGTGCTCACCCACGAGGAGTAGCGGCCGCGACCCCGTGCCCCGCTGCTGACAGGGGCCACAACCCGGCCCGCCGGGGCCTCAATAGATCACCATGCAGCCGTCGTCCATCGCGCGGTCCGCGATGGCCTCGACCTCGGCGCTCGGCTGCGCCGCGCTCGCGGTGCCTTCGATCTGGAGCGTGAACCCCGCGGCCGCCTGGAGACGGGCGGTCCACTGCGTGCACTTCTGGCGCTGCTGCTTGCTCGACGGATTGGTGGGTGCGGCCTGGATCTTCGAGGTCGTCGACGCGCCCGCCGGACGGCCCTTCGCCGTCCCGGCCTTCGCCGCGGCAGAGGCGTCGACCGCAGTGGCGGTCAGTGCGACGAGCGCGGCCAGGGTCGCGGCGGCGGCGCGCAGGTTGATACAGGTAGGCACGGTGGGCTCCTCGCGGTTGAACATTGCGTCTTGCCCCAGAGGACGCCGCGACCACGCGAAACCTTCCCGCGGATCGGGTCGGAAAGCGGGTCCTCAGGTACCCGTTTCGCGACCCGATCTCCGTGGCCCCCAGGCAGTGTCACTCCCCCTCGCGAATCGCGAGCGCGCCACTTCGTACCCGCCAGGCGGATGGTCACATGTATCCGCACACGCGCCGAGATAGAGGACGGCAAGCGCACCAAGCGAAACAAACGCGACCGGAATGAGCGCGACCGTCAAGGCGACGTCAGCGACGCCTTCTGGGAAGCCCGGTCGTCTCCAAGCGACCGGGCTACGCATGAGAACGTGCGGGCAGCGCAACCCGCGACGTACATCCAGGCGCATGCATGCAAGCCGCGCGAATAGGCCATCCGGCCGATGCCCGGCGAAGACCGCCGCGAGAGACTCCACTCCCCCACCAGGAGTCCCGCAGTGCCCTCCACCCGCATCGTCGACCTCTCCAGCCCGAACGCGTGACCCACGCCACGCACGAAGCAGACCTCCTCTTGCGCGTCGCCGCCGGCGATCGTGGCGCGCCACTGGAGGAGCTCTACGACCGGTATCACCGCCGCGTCTGGGCGGTCGGACTCCGCCGACTCGGCGATCGCGCGGGGGCCGAGCATCTCGTGCAGGAGACGTTCGTCCGCCTGTGGCGCGCGGCCGGGCGGTTCGATCCCGAGCAGGGCAGCGTCGGCGCGCTGGTCATGACGATCGCCCACAGCGCTGCCGCCGATCTCGGGCACCAGCCCGAGCATGAGGAGCAGCCACCACGCCGGCGCGACGAGCTGCAGGCGGCGATCGGGACGTTGTCACCCGACCACCGCGAGATCCTGCGCCTGCACTTTCGCGACGACCTCACCCAGACCGAGATCGCCGACCGGCTGGACCTACCCGTCGGCACGGTGAAGTCCCGCATGCTCGACAGCCTGCGCCAACTGCGGGCGGGAGCCTCCAAGCACGGCCGGCACCCCTCCCCCGCGTAGGCTGGCGACCGTGGACCCGGCAACCCTGTTCGAGGAACTCGCGCGGCACCGCGCTGACGCCGGCGCGGCGGAGCGCAACACGAAGGGGAACCTCACCGTCGGCGGCTCGGTGCGCGCAATGACCAGCAAGGGCCGGATCGTGGTGAAGCTCACGCCGGCGCGCACCGCGCAGCTCGTGTCCGAGGGGGTCGGGACGCACTACAAGGGCCAGCGCAACGCGTGGCTGGAGCTGCACGGCGAGCTGCCAGCCGACGACGTTGCGCGCGTCATCGACGAAGCCCTCAGCGGCTGAGTCCCGGTCGCGCCCTCGCCCGCTACGTTGCCCGCATCCTCGCCGTGATGATCGACACCATGGTCTTCGACGCCGTCGCCGACGACCCCGAGACGCGTGCGGCGATCACAGCCGCGACGCGCGACGGGCGCATCAAGCTGTTCACCACGCAGATCCAGGAAGACCAGCTCGCGGCGGTTCCCGATCCCGCGCGGCGCAAGCGGCTCCGCGCGCTTCCCCGCGAGGTGCTCCCACCCGTCGCTCCCGACGGCAGCGCACTCGTCGACGCCGTCCACGCCGGTCAGAACAAGCACATGGCCGACGCGCTCATCGCGGGCACCGCGCTGGCCCGCTGTGACGTCCTCGTCACCGAAGACGCGCGCCTGACCGCGCGCGCCGGCGGGCTCGGACTCGAGGTCTGGAACGTCGACCGTCTGCTCCGCGCGACTGGGTGACCTCCACCCGGCCGTCTCAGGTCGAGAAAAAATCTTTCGCTCCGGTGGTACGCCGCGGTACAGTCGCGACCGGTTGAGGAGCCACTCCTCACGCGCCCACTGTCCACGGGTGCGTGATCGCTCGGTTTCAGAGGGGGAGCAGTGTCACACGGAGAGTCACGTTCACGGCAGGGCCTTGCCCTGCTCGTCGCGGTCCTCGGGACCGTCCTGGTCTGCGCCAGCTTCGCCTTCGCGGCGGGCGAGCACGGTGAAGGCGGTGAGCACGAGCACGGCAGCGGCGGCCCGCCCGTCCAGGCGGCCGACGCGGATCGCTGCGACCTCGGGTTCAACACCAAGGCGTACAACGACCGTGCGCGCCAGCAGAAGACCGAAGCCCCGACCCCGTCGTGGGGCGAGACGTTCATGCGTCACAACCAGCGTGAGCTGTGGAAGTGGAACGCACGGCAGCTCACGCGCTACTGGTTCAACTTCAACATCTCCAAGCACATGTGGGACGGCATGCGCAAGAGCGGCCACGAGCATCCGCTCACCAACCACTGGAACTCGCTGACCGACCCTGTCGCGTGCGACAAGCTCAAGCAGCAGCTCACCGACACCCGCGACTTCGCCAAGCAGTACCCGCTCCTCCGGGACTCGGTGAAGGACGGCTTCACGTTCGTCACGCCGTGGTTCGCCGGGGCGGGGACACACATGGGCCGCTGGGAGCTGCTCGACGACAAGGTCGACCCGAAGAACCCAGAGGTCCTCATCTACGACGGCAACGACGAGGACTCGCGCCTCGTCGGCGTGATGTACGCCGTCCTCAGCGACAAGCGGCCGAGCAACGTGTTCGTCGGCGGCAACGACGTCTGGCACCAGCACCGCGGGCTGTGCTTCACCGAGAGCCCCGTCGCCAAGCGCATCTTCGCGCCCGCCGAGAAGATCGTGATCGGCAGCGAGTCGGCCAGCAACGCGTGGTGCAAGGACATCTGGCAGGGCCAGCGTGAGGACTTCGCGTCGCTGTGGATGATGCACGTGTGGGTCGTCCCCGGCTGCGAGAACGACTGGGGCCTGTACGCGCACGACCACCCGTACCTCACGGTCCCCAACAACGTGAAGGCATGGAAGAAGCCGGAATGGCGGGGCTGCGGCACGAACACGCCGCCGAGCGCGCCGCTGAAGATGGAGACCAACGAGCTCAACGTCCCCGGGAAGCTCACGACGTACCGGTCCTCCCAGCTGACCTGGAAGGAAGGCGGCACGACCGTCGCTTCCGGCCCGGTCGCCGCCATGCTCGGCGACCACCCCACCGGATCCGCGCACACCCCCGACGAGGGACACCTCGCCGGCGACCTCGTCACCGAGGACGGGTTCACCGGCCCGTCGGGCGCGTGGAAGGCGTCGATCATCCGCGGCAAGGACGGGTTCCGCGGCGACGTGACGACCCCGTCCGGCGTCAAGGCGACGTTCACCAGCGCCGTCGCCGAGCGCGCCGACTGCGGCGTCACGATGACCACGACGGCCACGAAGCCCGACGGCGGGACGGTCGAGCTGACCCTCACGCTCTGCGACCCGGGCAAGCGCGGGTGGTTCCTCGATCCGCTGCCCGTCCCGGGCGAGGGTGAGCGCCTGAAGATCGCCCACCCCGCCCACGGGCACGCCCACGCCGACGGCGCGGTCACGTACGACCTCGAGCTGCATCCCGGCCCCGCCCACGGCACGAATGAGGATCACCTGTTCGGCACGGCGACGACCAAGGACGGCTTCGAAGGCCCCGCCGGCGTGTGGAACGTCAGCCTGCTGAAGAACCTGACGACGAAGGCGGTCACCGGCTACCTCAAGAGCCCCGACGGACTGAAGACGTTCAACTTCACCGTCGACCATCACGAGGACGCCACGACGTGCACCGGCGGCGTGACGATTCACGCGACCGGCGCGGAGGCGGCGACGCCGACCGACCCGCAGAACCCGGAGCTCACGATCTGCGACACGGCGGTCACCGCCTGGTTCGCCGATCACGACCACAGCGAGCACCCGCACTGACGTGGGGATCGTCGCTGCGGCCAGCGCGGATGACGGCGTCCTGAGCGTCGCGTCCGCGCTGGGCTTCCTGGGGTTCTTCTGCCTGGCGGCCACCGTCGCGTGGGGCATCGCGACGGCGGTCGGCCCCTGGGCGGGCCGCGTCAGCCATGAGGGCGTCCAGCTCGGGCACCTCGCGTGGGCGATGGCGGGCCTCGTCCTCGTCGGCGGGCATGTGGTCGCGCACACCCTGCGCCCGCAGGACGCGTTCACGTGGCCGGAGGCGCTGGTCCCGTTCGCGCGGGGCGGGCTCACCGTCGCCGCCGGGGTCGCCGGCCTGCTCGTCCTGGTCGTGGCGGCCGCGTCGTTCATGGTGCGCGGACGGATCGGGGTCCGCTGGTGGACGGTGATCCACCGGGCTGCCTACGCGGGGTTCGCCTTGATGGCGTTGCACGTGGTGCTGGCCGCCGACGAGGTTGGGCGGATCACCTGGCTCGGCGTCGCGGCCGCAGCAACGATCGCGGTGGTCGCCGGACTCACCGCGATCCGGTGGCGCGGCGCGACGCGACGCGACCAGGAGGGCGGCGCCCATCCGACGGTCTGGGGGCTCGAGCCGTGACGGAGCGCGTCCACGTCGATCACCGCCGGTGCCGGCGGCACGCCCTGTGCGTCATCGTGGCCCCCGACGTGTTCGCACGCGGCGGCGACGGCCGGATGCACGTGACGCAGCCGGCCAACGCCGACGCCGCGGCCCGCGCCCGCGAGGCCGAGCGGTACTGCCCGCTGCAGGCGATCGACACGGAGCGGCGCCGGTGAGCGCACACCGCCTGCGGCTCATCGTGATCGTCGGCGGCGGGGTCGCCGGTCTGCGAGCCGCCGAGCGGCTCATCGAACGCGGCTACGACGGGCGTATCGAGATCGTCGCGGCCGAGCCCCACGCGCCGTACCGCCGCCCGGGGCTGACCGAGGGTCTGCTCAACGGCCACGTGTCCCCTGCGGCTCTGCGCCTGCGCGCCCGCCTGGAAGGGCGGGTCCGCTGGCACCACGGTGTGGCAGCGGTGGGGCTCGACGCGCGCGCTCGGCGGGTCCTCCTCGACGACGGCCGCTACGGCCCGTACGAAGGGCTCATCGTGGCCACCGGCATGACCCCGCGCGCGCTGCCGGGGGCCCGCCGGGCCACCGACCGCGTTCAGACGCTGCGCACCGTCGACGACGCGCTGCGCCTGCGGACGACCGCGCGGCGCGTGCGCTCCGTGCTCGTGGTCGGCGGCGGCCTCGTCGGCGCGGAGGCGGCCGCCGCCCTGCGGGCGGGCGGCACCGCGGTCACCGTCGTGGACATCGCCCCCACGCTCCTGCACGACGCCGTGGGCCCGCGTTTGGGCGTGGCGCTGACCGAGCTGCATCGCCGGCGCGGAGTCCACGTCGTGACCGGCGCCACGGTCCAGGCGTGGGACCACGCGCCCGGCGAGATCAGGGCGGTGCTGCGCGATGGACGGGAGATCGGCGCCGACGCCGCGCTCGTCGCGATCGGCGCGCACCCGGACGTCGGCTGGCTGCAGGACAGCGGCGCGAACGCCATCGACGGCGTGCTCTGCGGCCCGACCACCCACGTCGTCGGCCTCGACGATGTCGTCGCCTGCGGGGACTGCGCCCGCTGGCCCAACCTCCGTTTCGACACCGTGCCGCAACGGGTCGAGCAGTGGGCGACCGCCGTCGCGATGGGCCGCCACGCCGCCGACGCGCTGCTCGACGGCCCCCGCGACGCCCGCCCGTTCGCGCCCGTCCCCTGGGGCTGGACCGAGCAGTGGGGCGTGCGGATCCACATGCTGGGCCGGCCCCTCGCGGGGTCGCTCGGCGCCGTCGACGGCGACCCCGACCGCCTGCGCGGGGCGCTCGCCACCCAGGACGGCGACGGGCGGCTCGTCGGCGCGGTGGTCGCCGAACGACCCGCGGTGTCCGTGGCGCTGCATCGCGCGATCGGGGCGGCATGTCCGAAGCCCGACCTGACCGACGCCGCCGCGTGGCGTCCTCCCGCCCCGGTCAGTGCCGCGCCGGCCCCTGCACCGCGGGGGCACGAGCCGCACCGCCCGTTCGTCGAGCGCCGCCGCACCGCGCCCGCCGCCGCCTGAGCGCGGCCGATGAGTTCCGGGTGCCGCACGGGTCTACCGGTGCATGCGCAAGCTCCTCGTGTCCGAGTTCATGACCCTCGACGGCGTCATGGAGGCTCCCGGCGGCGAACCGTCCCACCCCCACACGGGCTGGGTCGCCGACTTTCACAGCCCCGAGTTCATGACCTACAAGTTCGACGAGATCGTCGAGGCCGAGACGCTGCTCGTCGGCCGGGTGACCTATGAGAGCTTCGCCGAAGCCTGGCCCACCCGGGAGGGTGCGTTCGCCGACAAGATGAACGCCATGCCGAAGCTCGTGGCCTCCACCACGCTCACCGATCCGGCCTGGAACAACACCACCGTGCTCCAGGGCGACGTCGCCGAGGCCATCCGGGCGGAGAAGGCCGAGGACGGCGGGCCGATCCTCGTCGCCGGCAGCTGCACCTTGGTGCATACGCTGCTCGGGGAGAGCCTCGTCGACGAGCTGCGCCTCATGGTGTTCCCGGTGACCGTCGGCAGCGGCCTGAAGGTGTTCCCGCAGACGCCCGAGAAGGCGACCTTCGAGCTCGTCGACTGCCAGCCGCTGCCGACCGGCGTCCTCACGCTCTCCTACCGGGCCGTCTGAGCCTCAGTCCGCGGTGACGTCGAGGCGCAGCGTCACGACGTCACCCTCCCCGACCCCCTCCTTGCGGCGCACGTCGCCCTTGACCGGCAGCAGGTAGGAGCCGCGCTTGGTGTCGGGGAACACCGACGTCTCCCACGTGCTCGTGCCGATCGTCGGCCGGACGGGCACCGACCCGAAGCCGCCGGCGTGGCCGAAACGGAACTCGATCTCGTCGGCCACCTCCTCCGGGAGCGTGATGAAGTGCCACGCCGCTTTGCCCGCAGACCGCCAGATCTCGGCCTGAAAGGTGTACGTCGCGTCGCTCAGGGCGCCGCCTCCACCACCACCTGGCGCAGCACCGACGCGGCGAGCCCGTCCTCGAAGCGGCGGCGCACCGCGTCCTCGACGCGCTCGGGCGTGTGCTGGGCGCCGTCGTAGACGATGACGATCGCCTCGTCGCCGGCCTGCAGGAAGGTCGTCTCGCCGACCTCCGTGTACCGGGTCGCGCCGATGCCGATGAGGACCTGGGCCGGGAGGTCGACGTCGCGCAGGTACGCGCCGACGGGCTCCAGCGGCGTGGCCTCCCCGCCCTCCTGGTGGTTGATGCGATCGACGATCCAGTCCAGGAGCTGGGCGCCGTAGTAGGAGTAGCCCGGCAGCGGGCTGTCGACGCCGTACGCCGATGTCTCCTCGCCCCGGCGCAGGAAGCACGCGAGGCGGAACCCGGCCGTGGGCCCGTCCGGCGCCAGGTCGGTGACCGCAAACGCGGCGCGCGCCACGCCCTTCGACGCCGCGCCCCAGTTCTTCTTGTGGCTGATCTTCGCGGCGCCCGGGCGCCGGATCGAGCAGTCGTTGAAGGCGGCGATCGCCACGGGCGCGAGCCCGGTCACGCTGCCGTCGGCGGCGTAGGCGACGTCGCAGAGCACCCCGACCTCGGGCTCGATCTGGAGGTTCAGCGGCTCGTCGGAGGCGGGCAGCTCAACTCGGTCGTGCGCGAGCGGGAATGCCCCGAGGAACGTGTCGGACCCGGGCAGGTACCAGGGGAAGATCCCCTTCGGCGCTTCCACGCCGGCCTGGCCGACGCCGACGAAGTCCGCGGCCTCACCCGCCTGCTCGAGGTGCCCGGCGAAGTTCCCGGCGACGCCGATCCCGGCGGCGGCGCGCAGCGCATCGAGGTCCAGCTGCATGCGTTGCTCCTATGTCAACGCCAGGGCGGGTGCTGGCGCGTTGGCGTTGATGGTGGTCATGTTTGGTGTGGTGGTTTTGAGGGTCTGCCAGGCGGTGCGGGTTAGCTGGCGCTTGAGGCAGCGGATCGCTTCGATGCGGCTCTTCCCTTCGGCCTGTTTGCGGGCGAGGTAGTCGCGCGCGGCGGGGTGGTGTTGGCCTTGGGCGACGGCGATGCGATGCAGCGCGGCGTTGAGCTGTCGGTCGCCGCCGCGGTTCAGCCGCTGCCGGGTCTTGCGTCCGGAGCTGGCGGGGATCGGGGCCGTGCCGGCATGCCGGGCGTAGTGGCCGTCGGTGGGGAAGCGCTGCGCGCCGGCGGTCCGTCCGATCAGCGTCGCGGCGCTGATCGTGCCGCAGCCCTTCCAATCGAGCAGGTCGGGGCAGTAGTCGGCGATCAGACCGCGCAGTTCGCGCTCCAGCGCGCTGGCCGTCCGGGTCAGCTCGCGGATGCGGCGAAGCTCATCGCGCGCGATCCGGACCCGCGCGCGCTGATCCATGCGCTTCAGCCGCCGATCGATCCGGTCAAGCCAGACCTGGCGGTCCAGGCTCCCGGCCGGGATGCGGGCTTCGAGCTCATCGTCGAGCTCGACCAGATGCCACCGCAGCCGCGACTGCATCCGCGTGCGCTCGGCGACCAGATCGGCGCGGTGATCGACCAGCAGCCGGATCTCCAGCGCTGCGTCATCGAGGAACGCCGCAGGGAAACTGTCGACGCCATCGCGGACAACGGCCCTGGCGACCGCCCGCGCATCGATCACATCGGACTTCCCTGCGGTGCGCTCAGCGCGACGCGCTTGGCCCATCGCCTTGGGCGCAACGCGAACGACCCGCTCGCCAGAAGCGATCAGCACCCGCTCGAGCCGGCTCGAGACATGGCGGCAGTCCTCCAGGGCCCACACCTGCTCGCCTCCGAGGCTCTTGGCCCACCGCAGCGTTTGCAGCATCCCGGCCCGATCGGCGCCCAGTGTCTTCTCCGCGAGAACGCGGCCAGTCGCCAAATCCACAGCGCTGAAGCTGTGCGTGCTCTTGTGAGTGTCCGCGGCGATCACGATCATCCGCACCATCCCTTCGTCGACATGAACAGGCGAACGGATCGCCGATCGGACACATCTCAGTCGGGGCGGTGCCACGCTCCTATCAAGTCACGACCGGTGATCCTCGGACGGGCGGCGAGCGACACAACGCATGCAGGTCAGACACTTGGCCGACAGCAACCCTAAGAGTCAGCTCGCCGCCCGCCCGAGACCACACCGGTCACATCGGACGCCACCGGACCGACACAACGGACGGTGACACTGACTGCGACCCTACGCACCTTGTTGACAGCATACGTTGTCAGTTGCATCATCCGTGCATGACCTCGAGCCCGGACACCGGCTACCTCGGCCCCGCCGCCGTGACGTGGCCGATCCTCAGCCATCCCGGCGCCCTCATCGGCGGCCTGCGCGCCCTGCTCATCCAGTCGCTGCACCCCCTCGCCATGGCGGGCGTCGCTCAGCACAGCGACTACCGCACCCGGGCCCTGAGCCGGCTGCAGCGCACCGCTGCCTACGTGGGCGCCACGGCCTTCGGGACCGTCGAGACGGCCGACGAGGCCGCCGCGCGCGTCCGCCGCATGCACCAGCGCGTGCGGGGCGTCGACCCTGTGACGGGCAAGGCCTACAGCGCGGACGACCCCGAGACCCAGGTGTGGGTCCATGCCGTCGAATGGCACTCCTTCCTGGCCGCCCACCGCGCCTTCGGGCCGCAGCTCACGCCCGACGAGGAGGACGCCTACCTCGCCGAGGGCGTGGTGATCGCCGCACTCGTCGGAGCCCGCGAGGAGGACGTCCCCGCCTCGGTCGCGCAGATGCGCGAGTACTTCGCATCCGTGCGTCCGTCCCTGTGCGTCAGCAGCGCCGCGCGCGACTCGATCAGCTTCGTCTCCTCCCCTCCGATCACCCGCGAGCTGCTGCCCGTCCAGCTGCCGCTTCGCGTGTTCTCCAGCGCCGCGATCGCGCTCGTGCCCCGCGACCTCCGGCGCCTGGCGGGCATCGACCGGCCCGCGGCCGTGGATGTCGCCGCGATCGCGATGGCCCGCCCGTGGCTCGAGCTCATGCGCACGCCGATCGGCGCGCGGCTGGCGACGTCCGTCATCGGCGGCCGCTCACGTGCCCCGCGTGACCGGGCGGAAGCCGCGCACGGGGAGATGACCGTCGCGGCGATGCGCGACCGCAGGGCGGAGCTCGGGATCACAGGCCCGGGGATCACCCGCCGGCCCACCCGGCTGCGCGAGGCCGCCGCCGCGTGACACCCGCGGGCGGCGCTAGCGTGCCGCCCGCCATGCTCGAGGACCTGCGCCGAGACCTCCGCGCCGCCGCCGAACCCGACCGGGTTCCGCAGCTCGAGCGGTACTTCCAGGCGTTCCCCGGCGGGTACGGCGAGGGTGACGTCTTCCTGGGTGTCCGGGTTCCCGCCGCCCGTGCGATCGCCAAGCGCCACGCCGCGCTGCCCCTGCAGGACGTCGCGTCCCTGCTGCGCAGCGACGTCCATGACGAACGTCTCGTCGCGCTGCTCCTGCTGGCCCGCCGGGCGGAGCGCGGCGACGAGGACGAACGGCGCGCGGTCCTCGACATCTACCTCGCCGGCACCGCCTCCATCAACAACTGGGACCTCGTCGACGCGTCCGCCCCGGCGGTCGTCGGCGGCTGGGTCCTCGACCACGACACCGCGCTGCTCGACACCCTGGCCGGATCGGACGACCTCTGGGAGCGCCGCATCGCGATGATCGCCACGCTGCGCCTCATCCGCGCAGGGGAGCTCGACCCGACGTACACACTGGCCGAGCGCCTGCTGAGCGACGACCACGACCTCATGCACAAAGCCTGCGGCTGGATGCTGCGCGAGGCCGGCAAGCGTGACGAGCGCCGCCTCGTCGCCTTCATCGAGACGCACGCCGCGCGGATGCCGCGGACGATGCTGCGCTACGCCATCGAGCGGCTGCCCGCCGACGAACGCGCGCGCTTGCTGGCGCTATGACCTCGCCGCATCGAGCGCCTGGTTGACCAGCGCGTCGGCGTGCGAGTTCTGCGCCCGCGGCACCGTGCGGACCTTCCAGGCGTCGAACCCACGCAGCACGTCCAGCGCCGCGGCATGCAGCGGCTTCATGTCCGCGTGCTTGACCTTGTACTGCCCGTTGACCTGCTTGGCGATGAGCTCGGAGTCGTTGACGACCTCGACCTCCCGCGCGCCGAGCTCCTTCGCGCGCGCCAGACCCAGCAGCAGCGCCCGGTACTCGGCGACGTTGTTGGTGCAGACTCCGAGCGTCTCGGCCGACTCGTCCAGCACCTCGCCCTCGGGTGTGGAGACGACGGCGCCGGCCGCAGCGGGACCGGGATTGCCGCGCGAGCCGCCGTCGACGTGGACGACGACCTTCACGCGGCGGGTGGATCGACCGGCGGGAACTCGCCGACCACGCGGGGGCGCCGCCGGTCGCGCACGATGCGCAGCGCGGGACCCTCATTCTCCGTCGCCGGCGTGCGGCGCTCGCCCGACCGGCGATCGACGATCACCTTCACGTTCGGATCGTCGGCGTAGTACTCCTCGAGCTGCGCGAGCAGCTCGGGCGCCATCTCCTGGGGCACGACGCAGTAGATCAAGCCGCCATCACCAACCCTCCACGTTCATCGGCCGCGGCATTCGCGGTCTGCTCCTCGACGGGCAGCTCGTCGAGCTCCGCCCCCTGGGCCATCAGTCGCACGCCGGACGCCTCGTCGGCGAGGTCGACCTCGTACCGGTACCAGCACAATTCCCACGCCACGACGATCGACACGATCGACCCCTCGGTGATCGAGGGCCGCACGGCGACGACCGGCGCGCCGAGCGACCGGGCGATGCCCGAGACCCGCTGCGGCGCGTCGCTGCGGTTGAAGATCTCCAACGCGCGCTCGAGCTTCATCTGCGTGTTCGTCGGGACCGCGTGGACCGTGCGGTTCACGCGCTCGATCTCGACCTCCAGCCGGCTGGCCTTCGCCTGCGCCGCGGACGGCGCCGGTGCGGGCGCGGGCGCGGTCTCCATGTAGGCGGGCTCGGCCAGCGGATCGAGGTCGTCGGCGGGCCACTCGTCCATGAGCGGCGCCGTCTCCGACGGACCGCCCGACAGCGTGGTCGGTGACGGGGTCCGCGGCGTCCCCTCGCGGCGACGCAGGCGGCGCAGCAGCGAGCCGCGCCGCTCACGGCCCTGGCCCCGCGAGCCCGCGGCGTCGCCGAGGCCCTCGCGGATCCAGCCCTCGTGCGTGGCGCGCTGCGTGCAGAGCTCGCAGACGAGCCGACGCGAGCCTCCGGCCAGGAACGGCTCGGAATGCTCGCCGCGCAGGAGCGTGCGCCCGCAGACGTCGCACGAGACGGCCTGATGACGGGTGGTGATCGTCTTACGACTCACGAGACGGCGAGGATAGCGATCCACGCCATCTCACTCAGATCACGCGCGCACGGCGTCCGCAGCCTCCGACCCGCTTTGCACTACTTTCTGGGCGATGTGGGCGGGGACCTCCTGGTACCGCGACAGCTCCAGCGTGTAGTCGCCCTGGCCGCCCGTCAGCGCCCGGAGATCCGGGGCGAAATCGAGAAGCTCGGCCATCGGCGCCTCCGCGCGGACCTCCGTCATCGCGCCCTGCTGCTCCATGCCGAGCGGGTGGCCGCGGCGCCCGTTGAGGTCCCCGATGACATCACCGACGCTCGTCTCAGGGACCGACAGCGTGACGAGCATCACGGGTTCGAGCAGCACGGGCGCCGCGACCCGCAGCGCCTCGCGCATCGCCAGCGCGCCCGCCGTGCGGAACGCCTGCTCGGAGCTGTCGACGCTGTGGTAGCTGCCGTCGACGAGCCGCACCCGCACGCCGCGCACCGGGAAGCCGCCGACCGGGCCGTGCGCCAGGGCGTCGCGCACGCCCTTCTCCACCGCCGGGATGAACCCGTGCGGGATCACCCCGCCCTTGATCTTGTCCTCGAAGACGAGATCGTGCGGATCGCCCGCCGGCAGCGGCTCGATCTCGATGTGGCAGTCGCCGAACTGCCCGCGCCCGCCCGTCTGCTTCTTGTGGCGGCCGTGCGCCTTCGCCGGCGCCGTGATGGTCTCCTGGTACGGCACCCGCGGGGGTTTCAGCGTGACCTCCGCGCCGAACCGGTCCTTCAGCCGGCCGACGATGACCTCGACGTGGACCTGCGAGAGGCCCGCCACGATCTGCTCGCCCGTCTGCGCGTCGCGGTGCAGGTCGATCGTGGGGTCCTCCTCCTGCAGGCGACGCAGCGCCGTGAAGACCTTCTCCTCGTCCCCGGGGCTCGACGGCTCGATCGCGAAGGCCATCACGGGCGCCGGGAACCGCACCGGTGGCATCGTGATGGGCTCGTCGCGCTCGGCCAGCCAGTCGCCCGCGCGCGTCTCCTTGAGCTTCGCCACCGCGCCGATGTCCCCGGGGCCGAACGCGCGGGCGTGCGCGTTCTCGCGGCCCGCGAAGACGATGAGCTGCCCGATGCGTTCCTTGTGGTGCGTGCGGGTGTTCATGACCGTCGTGTCGTGGTCCATCACGCCCTGGTAGACGCGGAAGAGGTTGATCCGCCCGGCGTACGGGTCGGCGCGGGTCTTGAAGACGTAGGCGAACAGCTCACGGCCCGGATCGGCCTCCAGCGTGACCTCCGGCAGCTCCAGCGCCCCGTGTTTCACCGGGGAAGGAAGGTCCTCGACGATGGCGTCGAGGAGCCGGTCCGAACCGAGATTGCGCGTCGCGACCCCGCATGTCACCGGGAACAGGCCGCCGTGGTTCGTCCCCTCCTTCAGCGCGGCGACGATCTCGTCGTGCGAGATCTCCACCCCGTCGAGGTAGCGCTCGGTCAGCGTGTCGGACACCTCACAGATCTCGTCCATCATCCGGTCGCGGTACTCCTCGGCCAGCGCCTGGAGATCCTCGGGGATCGGAATCTCGCGGCACGCATCGCGGGCGTCGCTCGGATACTCGTAGGCCTGCATGTCGACGAGGTCGATGACGCCGCGGACCTCGTGCTCGCTGCCGATCGGGATCTCCGTGGCGACGACGTGCGGGCCGAAGGCGGCCTTCAGCCCGTCGAGCGTGCGAAAGAAGTCGGCCCGCTCGCGATCGAGCATGTTCACGAAGATCAGGCGGGCGAGATCGAGCTCCGCGGCCTGTTTGAACAGCCGCTGGGTGCCCACCTCCACGCCCATGACGGCGTTGATGACGAAGACCGCCGACTCGCAGACCTGCATCGCGCCGAGGGCGTCGGCGACGAAGCTCGGGTCGCCCGGCGCGTCGATGAGGTTGATCTTGCGGTCCTGCCAGTCGAACGACGACAGGTGCGCGGAGATCGACATCTTCCGCGCCTGCTCGTCGTCCTCGCTGTCGGAGACGGTGGTGCCCTCGGTGACGCTGCCGAGCCGGGACACCGAACCGGCTTGAAAGAGCAGTGCTTCATGCAGCGACGTCTTGCCGGCCCCGCGGTGGCCGACGAGTGCGACGTTCCGAATGCGATCCGCCGGCGTGGGCATGGCGGGCTCCTCTCCTCGGGTGGGGCGAGCCTACGGATCGCAGTTCGTGCGGTCCAGCACGAACCGACGGACGTTCGTCAGCGCGACGGGAGCGCCGCGGCGAACGCGCCTGACCAGCTCTCGCCGCGCAGGTACGCGGCCGCATCGGCGGCCGGCATCGGACGGGCGAACAGGTAGCCCTGGGCCACCTGGCAGCCGAGCTCCCGCACGATCCGCAGCTGCTCGACGTCCTCAATGCCCTCGGCCACGACGTCGAGCCCGAGCGCCGCGGCCATCTCGACCGCGGCACGCGCGACCGCCGCGGCGGTCGCCGAGGTCGCGACCGACGACACCATCGTTCGGTCGAGCTTCAGGGTGTCGACGGCGTGGCGCTGCAGCGCGCTGAGGGACGAGTACCCCGTGCCGAAGTCGTCGAGCGCCAGCGAGACGCCGAGCTCCCGGACGGCGTCCAGCACCGCCATCGCCCCGTGCTCCTCGATGAGGAACGACTCGGTGATCTCCAGCGTCAGCAGCTCCGGTGCGAGCCCCTCCGCGGTCAGCGCCGACCGGACCGCGAGGATCAGATCCTCGGTGAGCTGCCTGGCCGACAGGTTCACCGAGAGCAGGATCGGCTCCTCCGCCGTGGCGTTCAGCGCGGCGATCTGCCGGCAGGCCTCGCGCAGCACCCAGTCGCCTACGGGCACGATCAGCCCCGTCTCCTCGGCGACCCCGATGAACGACGCCGGGGAGACGAGGCCGTGGCCCGGGCGGTCCCAGCGCACCAGCGCCTCGAAGCCCACCGGCCGCTGCCGCTCGAGATCGATGAGCGGCTGCAGGTGCAGCGCCAGCTCGCCGCGCTCGACGGCACGGCGCAGGTCGCGCTCGACGGCCAGCCGGTCCAGGACGCTGGCGCGCAGGTCGGCGTCGAACAGCTCGTAGCGTCCACCGCCGTCGGCCTTCGCGCGATACATCGCGACGTCGGCGTCGCGCAGCAGCCCCTCAGGGTCACCGCCCGCCCCGTCGGCCACCACGATGCCGACGCTGCCGGTGACGTCCAGCTCGCGGCCGGCGATCTCGATCGGCTCGGCGATCGCCGCCAGCAGGCGCCGCGCGACGTGGACGACGTCGTGCACCGAGGCCACCGCGTCGAACACGACCACGAACTCGTCGCCGCCCAGCCGCGCCACGAGGTCCCCGCCGCGCGCATGGTGGCGCAGGCGGTCGGCGACGGTCGCGAGCAGCTGATCGCCCACGCTGTGCCCCATCGTGTCGTTGACGCCCTTGAACCGGTCGAGGTCGACGAGCAGCAGGGCGACGCGACCGTCCTGGCGCTCGGCGGCAGCGAGGGCGTGGTCCATGTGGGCAGCCAGCAGCGTGCGGTTCGCCAGCCCGGTCAGCGGGTCGTGCAGCGCGAGGTGCCGGTGCTCGGCTTCGGCGTCCGCCCGCTCCAGCGCGCTGGCCAGGACGTTCGCGACCGCCTCCATGAACCGGACGTCGTCCGTCCCGAACTCGGGGTCGTCGGGCCCGCGATGCGCTGCGAGCACCGCGCTCGTCCCTTCGCGTGACGTCACGGGGACCGACAGGGTCCGATGGATGCCGGCGTCCAGCAGCCATCGGCTCGGCACGAAGCGGTCCTCGGACGGCAGATCGTTGACGACGACGGGCAGCCCGGTCGCGATCGTGTGCGCGCGCTGGCCGTTGCTTCTGCCGACGTCGCGCTGCAGTTGCGCGTCGACGGGGCCGGTCGCCGACGCGACCCGCGTGTCCTCGTCCGCGCCGTCCGTCACGAGGATCGCCGCGAGCCTCGCCGGGAGCGCGCCCTTGACGACCTCGGAGAACTCGCGCATGAGCGCCCCGATGTCGGGCTCGTCGAGCGCGGCGCGCGTCAACCGCGCGACCGCCTCCGTCCGGCGGTCGGCCCGCAGCTCGGCCGTGATGTCGCGCAGCTGCGCGAAGAACTGCGGGGCGCCGTCGTCACCCTCGATCACCGAGCCCGTCACGAGCAGGTTGACCCTGCGGCCGTCCCGGCGCACGAGCTGGCCGCGCTCGTCGATGATCGGGTCACCGGTGCGCAGGGTCTCGGCGAACGCCTGCCGTGAAAGGGCGTGCAGGTGGTCGGGCGTCGCGTCCAGCACCGACCCGCCCGTGAGCGCCCGCGGCGTGGCGCCCAGGAGTGCGGCGAGCGCCGGGTTGACCCGTACCCAGCGCAGGTGCTCGTCGATGATCGCCATGCCGATGGTGGCTTCCTCGAAGCCCCGTTCGAAGCGCTTGCCTTCCTGCAGCCCGATGAGGTGGCCGGCGACGAGCGCCATGCGGATGAACGCGAGCACGAGGACCGCGAAGCACAGGTACTCGGCTGCCGACGCGAGCCCGAGCGGTTCGCCGACCACGAGCACGAGCAGGGCACCCGCCACCGCACACGCGGGGAGCACCAGCAGCGCTGTGACGTCGGCGCGCAGCTCCCGGGTCCGCCCGCGCTCCTGCCAGGCGGCGACCCCGATGAGCGCGAGTCCCAGCGGATAGCTGGTCGAGCTGATCGCGTCCTCGCCGAACGTCGAGGTCGTGGCCTGCACTGCGAGCCCGACGTCGGCCACCAGCAGCAGGGCGAACGCATACACGAGCAACCGCCACATCGGGCTCGTGTGCCAACCGGCCAGGAGCGCGATCCAGAGCGAGAACCCCAACAGCAGCAAGTCTCCCGCCGGGAACGACAATCCTGCGATGAGGTCCATCGTCGCGAAGTCGTCGCCGAACTGCGGGACCAGGGCCGCGGCCGCGACCGCGGCGAGGGCCAGGGCGAGCAGGATCCCGTCGAGTGCGAAGGCGAGCGTGAACGGGCGGAGGGTGGCCCTCGCGAGGACCACCAGGCCCGCGTACGCGCAGGGATAGAAGAGCAGCCACCCGAGGTGGGCGGCCAGCGGCGCAGATTCCGTGTCGGCGGACCCATCCGCCACCGTGATGACCGAGCCCGCCACGTACAACGTGACCCCCACGGCGAGCAGCGTCCACGCCAGGCGGTCACGGCCGACGACGATCACGCGCAGCCAGCACACCACCGCCCCGGCCCCGTAGAGCAGGGCGGCAAGGCCCCAGCGCAGGACGGCATGCGCCGCCCCGTCGGCCACGGGGGACGACAAGCCTTCCGGCGACATACACGGCGGCCAGCGCGGCGATCACGACGATCACCGCCCGCCTCATCTGAGGGTGGGTGCGCAGCGGGGATCCGATCTGTCGTCTGTCCCCCATCGGGCCGGCGCCGCTCCCGGTTGAGCGGCCCCGGCCTTTCTGGCGCGTCGGCGCTCTATCCGCCGAAGGCCGAGACCTGCTCGAACGTCGGGCGGTTCTGCCAGCGCATCGCCGTGGGCAGTGTGAACACCGGGATGAACAGGATCTGCGACGACGCCGAGCTCTGACGCCAGCGGCTCGGCTGGTCGCGCACCCACGGGAACTGGGACCGGCGAGCGCGCTCGTACGCCGTGTCGAGCGCCGCCCACACCAGCGTGCGGCACGCCGCCGCCTCGCCACCGCTGCACGCGGCCGGGACGCCCTCGGGCGCATCCGCCGCACCCGACGCGCGGTCGAGTTCACGCGCCAGCGGCGAGAACCAGCCGGACTGGTACGCGCTGCCGGTCACACCCGGGCGGTTGTCCGACACCGGGATCAGGCGGACGGTCTCGCCGCCCAGGAGCGCCTTGTAGGTGCTGTCCATGAGCGCGTCGGTGAACGGCTCGACCAGCGTCGCCGCCGCGGCGTCGAACTGGAGATCCCGGTTCGCGTCGCGGCGATGCGCGCCGGTGGCCACCCAGTCGCGCAGCATCGTGCGCGCCCGCTGCGCCGCGGGCGTCGGCGCGGCAGTGTCGCCGAGCAGCCGCTCGACGGACCGGACCAGCGTGACCGCCTCGACATCCTCCGTCGCGGCGTCCTGGTGGTGCTTGACCGCCTGATCGACGGTGAGCCCCTGCGCGTCCTTGAAGCGGTCCTCCAGCGCGTCGGCGCGATGGCGGACGTTGCCGCCCCACCAGCCCTCACCGGACCAGCCGGGCGCGGGAATGTTGTTCCAGCTCAGCGTGAAGCCCTTCGCCGGCCGGATCTCGAACGGGTGGAGCTTGGGATCGAGCCGCCCGCGCCACTCCCACTCGCCCGTGCCCCAGGTCGGCAGGTCGTTGCGCGTGCCAGGGGCGCGCACCGGATAGCGGCCCGTGTGCGAGTAGGCGATCTCCGTCGCGTTGGCGTAGCCGAGGTTCAGCGACAGCGTGATCTCCCGCGATGCCTCGACGAACTGCTCGGCCGTCTTCGTCTTGCCGGTCTGCATGCGGTAGAAGCCGAGCGCGGACACCGGCGTCGCCATGCGGTCGACGCGCTGGTGGGCGAAGCCGACCGGCGCGCCCTCCACCGTGCCCCAGCTCAGCACGGGGCCGTGCACCGTACGCCACGCCGTGGTGGCGGCGGCGCCTTCCGGGCGCTCCATGGCGCGGCACTCGCCCTTGAAGACGTAGTGGCGGCTCTCGCGCGTCGGCGTGCTCCCGTCCGGCTCGCACAGCTTCTCGGCCCGCACATCGGTCGCGTCGGTGCCGCCCGAGGTCGGCGTCCACGCGTACTCGCCGGTGCGGCCGGCGATGAGGATCGGACCGAGACCAGGGACGGCGATGCCGCGCGCCTCGAAGTCGTCGGTGCTCACCACCGCCTCCATGACGATCTCCGGCGACCAATACCCCATCTGCGGGCCGCCGATGAGCAGCGGGCGGCCGGTCGCGGTGCGCTCGCCGCCGAGCACGATGTAGTTGCTCATGCTCGGCCGGCGGGGCATGTCGGCGGCGGCCACCGGCGTGCCGGGGTCGGGCATCGCGAGCGCGTCGGGGTCGGCGGGGCCCGGGTCGCCCGTCGGGGCGTCACCCGGCTGCGCCGCGTACTTCGGGTAGCCGTTCTCGGTGTCCGTGTGCGTCGTCGCACCGGGGTCGGGCAGGCGCAGATCCTCGTACAGCGCCATGCCCGTCTCCGCACCGAGCTGCTCGCGCAGGGTGCGCAGCGTCCGGGCGGCGCCGAGCTCACCGCCGCCGCCGACGCCGAACACGTCGTTGATGACGACCGCCGACGCCGCGACGTCAACCGCGCGCCACGGCTTCGGGTTCGCCAGCCGCCCGAGTCCGAAGGGGAGCTGCACGTTCCACGGGATCCGGTTGCGGTTCACGGCCAGCCACGCGTTGATGCCGTCGACGTAGCCCTGGAGGCCCGCACGGAGGTCGGCCTCGTCCTCGCCGGCGCGCGCGTAGAGCTCGTCGAGCCCGCTCTGCAGCTCGGCGTCGCTGTAGTTGATCTGCGGGCGCGTCCCGCCGCCCGGGGTTCCGGTCGCGGTCAGCGACTCGATGGTCCCGCCGCGGCCGAGTGTGCGCAGCGCCTCCAGCAGCGCGAGGCGTGCCTCGGCCATGACCCAGCCGCTGCCGAACGCGGCGTCACCGATCTCCGCCGCCTTGATGTACGGCACGCCCCAGCTGTCCCATTGGATGACGACGCCGGGCTTCGGGCGCTCCTCCCGCACCACGCGATCCGGGGTGAAGCCCGCCGGCTTGTACCAGGGGGCCGCGGTGCCGGGCGCGCCCAGCGTGCCGTTGGCGGCGACGCTCTCCAGCCCGTCGTACAGCTTGATCTGGTCCGACCGGTGCCGAGACGTCGGTCCCCACACGTCGCCGTTGCCCGGCGGCAGCACGCTGAACGCCGACGTGGCCGTGTCGGCCGGTGGCGCCGCCGGCGCTGGTGCCGTGGTGGCCGTAAGCGCCGTCGCCATGACGGCCGTGGCCGCCGCAACCCGCATGAGAACCCGCATGTCGCCCCATCTCCTCCCGTGGACGGGGCGATCCTACCCGCTAGTAACTTGGACGTCTACCCAAAGAGTGGGTGGCGCTCAGGTCAGTCCTCGCCCTGCAGCCGCGACCGCAGGCGCAGCACGGCCTTCGTGTGCAGCTGGCTGATCCGCGACTCGGTCACGCCGAGGACCTCGCCGATCTCGCGGAGCGTGAGGTTCTCGTAGTAGTAGAGGGCGACCACGAGCTTCTCACGCTCGGGCAACCGGGCGATGGCATCAGCGACCCGGTCCTTCAGGTCGGTGATGTCCATGACGTGCGCCGGATCCGGGGCGCCCGGGTCCTGGAGCGTGTCCAGCAGGGACACCTGATCGCCGGACGAGTCACTGACCGTCCACAGCTCGTCGAGCGCCGCGACCGACGAGTTGGAGATCTGCAGCAGCGACTCCTGGAACTCCTCGACCGTCGAGCCCAGCTCGGCGGCCATCTCCTCATCCGTCGGCGCGCGCTGGAGTTCGTGCTCGAGCTTCGAGTTCGCCCGCTCGATCTCGCGGGCGCGAGCGCGCACGGAGCGCGGCACCCAGTCGAGCGAGCGCAGCTCGTCGATGATCGCGCCCTTGATGCGCGTGATGGCGTACGTCTCGAACTTGATCTCGCGCTCGAGGTCGAACCGCTCGATCGCGCTGATCAAGCCGACGAGGCCGTACGAGATGAGGTCGGCCTCCTCGACGTGTGCGGGCAGGCCGGACGCCATACGTCCCGAGACGTACTTGACCAGGGGTGAATAGGCGACGACAAGCCGTTCGCGGGCTTTTTCATCTCCGGTGGCTTTGTACCGCCGCCAGAGATCTTTCAGTTCGATCGCCTTGACGTTTGTTTCCAGGGTGCTTCCCTCCCCCACCTACGCCCGTGGATGTGCTCGGGCGTACGCGGTCTTCAGCCGCGCGGACTCTACCCGAGTGTAGACCTGCGTCGTGGAGATGGAGCTGTGGCCCAACAGCTCTTGGATCGCGCGGAGGTCCGCACCGCCATCCAGAAGATGGGTCGCGAACGAATGCCGCAGCGCGTGCGGCGACACTCCGCCCTGCAGTGCCGCCTGCCGCGCCCAGGTCCGCAGACGCCTGCGGACATCGGACGTCGAGAGCCTGCGGCCCGACTTGCTCACGAACAGCGCCGGCTCGTCCGCAGCCGGCCGCAGCGCCGGGCGGCCGCGCTCCAGCCACCGGTTCACGGCCGCCAGGGCGGTCTCTCCGACCGGCACGAACCGCGTCTTGGCGCCCTTGCCCTCGACGCGCACCTGCTCGCGGTCGAAGTCCACGCCCGCCACCGGCAGCGACACGAGCTCCTCGGCCCGCAGACCTGAGGCGTACGCCAGCTCGAAGAGCGCGCGGTCACGCAGCTCCAGCGGCGTCGACGACGGAATCCGGTCGAGCAGCGCCGACATCTGCTCGGAGGTCAGCACCTTCGGCAGCGACTGCGGCTTCTTCGGCGCCGAGAGGAGATCGGCCGGGTTCGCGGGCACGATGCGATGCTCGCGCAGCGACCGGTACAGGCTGCGGATGGCCGCGAGCTTGCGCGCCGTGCTGGCGGGCGCGAGCCCCTCGGCGGACAGGGATGCGGCGTAGCGCCGCAGGTGGCGGCCCGACGCCTGCTCGGGCTCGATCCCCTGACCGGTGCACCAGCGCGCCAGCGCGTCGAGATCCGATGCGTACGCGCGCCGGGTCTTCTCCGCGGCGCCCCGCGTCACGAGGTCGTCCTCGTGCAGCGCCAGGGCGCGCTGCCACCCGTCGCTAGGGTCTGGGGTCGTGGGCAAGTTCTTCATCGATACGACTCAGGGCACCGTCGCCACGCAGCGGCAGCTCATGGATTCCGGCGTCGCCGGCGACGACGGCATCCCGCCGAAGCCGTGGCACCGCATCCAGGGCACGGACGACGCGACGACGCTCTGGTACGCCGTGATGCGCAGGCAGGAGAAGGGGATCTTCATCGGATCGCTGGTCATTCGCCACAGCGACCACCATGCCCTGCTTCTGGAGCGCGGATGGCAGGAAGTCCCGGTCGAGGAGATCGGGCCGACCGTGCCCCACCCCTTCTAGGAGATGTAGATCGGGGCGCCGACCGGCACCCGGTCGTAGAGGTCGGTGACGTCCTCGACGAGCATCCGGATGCAGCCGTGCGACGCGTTGGTGCCGATCGACCCGCGGGCGTCGGTGCCGTGGATGCCGACGCCGTCGTAGATCCCCAGCCAGCGCGCCTTGATCGGATTCGACGGGCCGGGCGGCACCACTGTGCCCGCGAGGTCGCCGGCCCACGCCGAGTTCGGCACGTGCCACGCGGGGTTCACGGCCTTGTTGGCGATGTCGTAGAGGCCCGACGGCGTGTCCATGCCGGCCTGGCCCAGCGCGATCGGATACGTCTTCTGCAGCTTCAGGTTCTTGAAGATGTGGAGCTTGAAGTTCGGACGGTCGACGGTGAGGATCACCGGGTACTTCTTCGCGAGCTGCGCGTCACCGATCTTCGGCTTGATCTTGCGCATCGTGGCCTTGACCTCGCGCGGTTGGCTCGGGTCGGCGAGGGCGAGCTTCACGGCGTCCCGCAGGTTCTGCGTGTTGACGGCCTTGCCCGTGCGGGCCGACTGGACCGCCACGGTCGTCGCCGCGAAGTCGACCTTCGCGTTGCGGGCCTTCACCTGCGTCTTCACGCGCACGCGGTCGATGAGCCGCGAGACGGAGTCGTGCGAGTAGTCGATCTGCGGTGTGAGGCTGGTGTCGAGCTCACCGCCGGTGACGGAACGCCACGTGCGGACCACCGGGTTGCCATCGCGGCTCGCCGCCAGCGCCTGCTCGACGGTGGCATCCACGTTGACCGTCGTCTTCGCCTCGCGCGCGCTCAGCCGGAACGTGCGGTCCCCCGCGCGGACCACGAGCGTCCGCCGAAGGGGCGCGACGAGCTCACGCTCGAGCGTGGCGCGCGCCTCGGCCTCGGTCTGGCCGCCCACGTCGACGCCGCCGACCGTCACGCCCTCGGCGATCGTGTCCTTCTGCGTCTGGTCGTAGGCGAACACGCCAGCGGCTGCAACGAGCAGCACGGTGACGCTGACTGCGAGGACGATGAGGGTCTTCCGGGGCATGAACAGGCGCCCACTCCGACGACGGAGTGATCAGACAAGGCTAGCTGCCGGGCCCGTCGTCATCCACCGCTGCAACCGGTCCTGACGCGTGGACCGCCGGGCTGCGCCGGAGGAACTCCTCGAGGCCCTCGTCGTAGCGGTACGCGTGATCGGTGGCGACGAGCGGCGCGACCCGCTGCGCCCGCCGGATGTCCAGCGCCGCTTCGCGCGTCGTGAACCGCAGGCGCAGCCCGGTCGCCTTCAGCCGGCGGTTGTCGACGGCGCGCCCGTGGCGCAACTGCGCGACAAGCTCCGCAGAGAGCGGGACGCCCACCCGGCGCAGGGGCATCGTCGCCAGCGTCGCGCCCCAGGGCGGCAGCACCGGGGCCGGCCGGCGGTCCAGCAGCGAGGCGAGCTCGGAGAGCGTCAGCACCCCGTCGGCTGCGACGTTGTAGACGCCGTCGAGGTCCTCCAGCGTCGCGTGCTCGAGGGCCGCCACGGCGTCATCGGGGTGGAGCAACTGCAGGCGCGGGTCGAACCCGGCGACCGACGGTACGACGCCGGGCAGCGACAGGATCCGGCCCAGCGCCGAGGCGTCCGCGACGTCCACCAGCCGCAACGCCGCCACGCGGGCACCGGGCACCCGGCGGCGCAACTCGGCAGCCGTCGCCTCGGCCGCGCGCAACTCACGCTGGAGCTCGGTGCCACCCGCGGGCAGCACCATGTCCTCCTCGAAGTACGCGGGATCCCCCCGCGCCGCAGCCGTAGACGTGCGCCGAGCCCGGCGACCACGAGGCCGCGTACGCCCGCCCGGGTGAGGGCGGCCAGCAGCGCCTCGGTCTCCGTGACGTTGATGCGACGACGAGCGCGCGCGTCCATGCTCGTCGCGTCGGTCACCAGCCGCGCGTCGACCACCGTGTCGATGCGCGCGGCGGTCATCACCCGGCGAAGCGCATCGGCGTCGGCGCCGACACGAACGAACTCGGTGCGCTCCAGCACGATCGGCGGGTCGTGCGTGTCGACGCCCACGATCGTCTCGACCTGAGGGTCGGCTTCCAGGGTCCGTGCGAGGCGGGCTCCGAGGGGGCGGGCGAGGCCGGCGATGAGGACCCGGCGGGTCATCCCAGCCACACCGACCGGCGATCGGCCACGAGCTCAACCAGCGCGGCCTGGAGCGCCGCGCCCGTCTCGTCGGCGAGTTCGCGCACTGACGCGGGGCGGCCGGGGTCGACCGGCGGCAGGAACCGCACCGTCACGCGCGCGGGCAGGAGCGCGGGCAGCGTGACCGGCAGGCGCCGGCCCCTCGGCAGCGGCAACCGCCCGAGGACGGGCGTGACCTCCTCGGTCCCGACGATCGCCACGGGCACCACCGGCACGCGGGTCACCCGCGCGGCCATGAGCACCTCATCGCGCAGCCGGCGCACGCGGTACCGGTCGCGCAGCAGCCGCGGCCCGCCGTCCTCGGGGAAGGCGAGCGCCAGCTGCCCTTCGTCGCCGAGCAGGCGCCGGACGTTCGCCGGGTGATCCGCCACCGCGCCGAGTTTGGGAAGGAGCATCGCCAGGCCGGGCTGCGCGAGCGCGCCGGCGCCGACGAGCGGGACGACGGCCCGGGGGCGCGGATGCTCCTGCGCGACCGCCTTGGCCACCAGCAGCGCGTCGAGCGCCGCGGCGCCCGCGCGGTGGCAGACCAACAGCGCGCCCCCGTCAGCCGGAACATGCTCGACGCCGTCCACCGCCACACGCAGCCACAGGTGGTAGAGCGCGTCGCCGACGGTGCGGTCGACGAGCGCCTCGAGCCGCTCGGAACGCCCCCAGTCGGTGACCCGCCGATCGGGCTCGAGTCCGGGCAGGTGATCCCGGAGGTCGGCGCGCGCGCCGGCCGGGCGGGCCGGAACGAGGTCCGTGGGGCGGTCGATCGGCGTGGGGTCGCCGCCTGCGTCGGTGGGCTCCACCCGCGCGAGGCTACCGATGCCTGGGCCGAGCGTCTGTGCCGCCGCTCCGGCCGTCAGCGGCCGTCGGCGAGCACCGGCGCCAGCGCAGCGGCGAGCCCCGGCCAGTCCTGCGCGGAGATGACATCCTCTTCCTCGCGCACATCGGCGTTCCACGGGTGCTCGAGCGTCACCGCCACGATCCCGGCGTCCACGGCGTTGCGGAGGTTCAGCGGGCTGTCGTCGATGAGGATGTCGATCCCGATCTCGGTGCAGCGGCTGATCTTGTCGAAGCTGCAGTACAGCTCGTCGTAGGGCATCCCGATCCGCTGCAGCCAGCGCTCGGTGGGGTCGTGCGCCTCGGTGACGCGGTGGCTGGTGATGTGCACGAAATGCCCTGCCTCGTGCCATGACGTCACGGCCTCCACCGCGCCCGGATACGGCACGGCGGCGAGGATCGACTCGGCCCGGTGCGTCGCGGCGATGCAGGCGTACAGCTGCTCAGGGCGCAGCCGGGAGATGCCCCAGTCGACCTGCTGGTCGTACGGGAGGTCGATGCCGAACCGCCGCCGGGCCTCGGCGGACAGCTGATCCCAGTAGTGGTGGAGGGTGGAATCGATGTCGATCGCGATGCGCATACGTTTCTGACTAGGCTATTAGCCAATGGCTGTTGTCTCTTCACCCCAATACACGCGAGACGAGCTCGACGCGTACGGTCCGATCGGCCGCTCGGGGTGGATGGACGTCGACTGGCGCGACCACCTGCGCTGGGTCGATGTCGACGGGGATCTCGTCAATCTCGTCGACCTCGGCGCGGCACCCGGCCGTCCCGCCATCGTCTTCGTCCACGGGCTCGGCGGATCGTGGCAGAACTGGCTGGAGAACCTCCTGCCGTTCGCCACCGACCATCGCGTCGTCGCCGTGGACCTGCCTGGTTTCGGCGCATCGCCGCTGCCGCGAGAGCAGATCACGATCCCGCGGTACGCCGCCCTGCTCGACCGGCTGTTCGGCCTGCTCGACATCGACGCGGCCGCGGTCGTCGGCAACTCCATGGGTGGGCTCATCGCTGCGGAATTGGCGTTGCGTCACCCGCAGCGCGTCGAGCGGCTCGTCCTCGTCTCGGCCGCTGGTCTCACCCCGGCCGACCGCTACAACCCGCACGTCTTCGCGACCTTCAAGCGGCTCGAGCGGGGTCTGCACCTCGTGGGCTCTCAGGCGGCGAGCCGCGCCGAGGAGGTCGCCCGCCGCAAGCGCCTGCGGCGCGCCGGGTTCTCCGTCGTGGCCGACGCGCCCGAGCTGCTGCCATGCGCGCTGGTCGCCGAGCAGATCAAGGGCGCGGGCAAGCCGGGCTTCATGCCGGCGAGCGAGGCGCTGCTGACGTACCCGATCCGCGATCGGGTGTCCGAGGTCGCCTGCCCCACGCTCGTGGTGTGGGGCACGCGCGACCGGCTCGTGCCGGTCAAGGACGCCTCCGAGTACGAGGCGCTCATCCCGGACGCCCGCAAGGTCGTCTACAAGCGCACCGGCCACGTGCCCCAGCTGGAGCGCCCCGCACGGTTCAACACCGATCTCCGCGCGTTCCTCGAGGAGCAGCCGGGCGAGCGCGAGCCCGCCGGGCCGGAGCTCCGCTAGCCGGTCACGGCGCCGTGGTCGGCGCTGCCGACCAGCTTGGCGTACTTCGCCAGCACGCCGCTTCTCACGCCGTTGTCCGGAACCTCGTAGGCCGCGACCCGTGCGGCGATCTCCTCGTCGCTGAGCGCGATGTTCACGACCCGCGCGTCGACGTCGATGGTGATCTCGTCGCCGTCCTGCACCGCGGCGATCGGGCCGCCGCGCGCCGCCTCGGGCGCAAGGTGCCCGGCCATGAATCCGTGCGTCGCCCCGGAGAACCGGCCGTCGGTGAGCAGGGCGACGCTCTCCCCAGCCCCTCGCCGTTGATGGCGGCGGTGACGGCGAGCATCTCGCGCATGCCGGGCCCGCCCGCGGGGCCTTCGTTGCGGATGACGACGATGTCGCCCGGCGTGATCTGGCCGGCGAGCACGGCCTGCATGCACGCTTCTTCGCCGTCGAACACCCGCGCGGGGCCGACCGCTTTGCGCCGTTCGTGGCCGGAGAGCTTGACGACGCACCCGTCCGGGGCCAGGTTGCCGCGCAGGATCGCGATCCCGCCGTTCTCCTTCAGCGGGTCGTCGAGCGCGTGGATGACCTGCTGGCCGGGGGTTTCGACCGCCTCGTCGGCGTGCTCGCCGATGGTCTTCCCGGTGACGGTCATCGCGTCGCGGTGCAGCAGGCCGGCCTCGGACAGGCGCTGGGCGAGCACGGGGACGCCGCCCGCCGCGTAGAGGTCGGTGGCGAGGAAGCGGTAGCCGGGCTTGAGGTCGCACAGGAGCGGCGTGCGCTCGCTGATGCGGTCGAAGTCCTCGAGTTCCAGTTCCACGCCGGTCTCGCGCGCGATCGCGAGCAGATGCAGCACCGCGTTGGTGGACCCTCCGCTCGAGGCGACGCCGGCGATGGCGTTTTCCAGCGCCTGCCGGGTCAGGATGTCGCGCGGCCGGACCCCGCGCCGCAGGACGTCCATGACGAGCTCGCCGGCCTGGTGCGCGACGGTGCCCTTCTTGTCATCTTCGGCGGGGACCATCGACGACGCGGCCGGGGAGATCCCGAGGAACTCGCCGGCCATCCCCATCGTGTTCGCCGTGAACTGGCCGCCGCACGCGCCGGCGCCGGGGCTGGCCTGGTTCTCGAGCTCGAGCAGGTCGGCGTCGCTCATCTTCCCGACGGCGTGGGCACCGATGCCTTCGAAGACTTCGAGGATCGAGACGTCCTGGCCGTGGAAGTGGCCGGGCGCGATCGAGCCGCTGTAGAGCATGAGGCCTGGGACGTTCGTCCGGGCGAGAGCCATGATGGCGGCCGGGATCGTCTTGTCGCAGCCGGAGATGACGACGAGCGCGTCGAACGCGTGCGCGTCGACGACGAGCTCGATCGAGTCGGCGATGATCTCGCGACTCACGAGCGAGGCGCGCATCCCGGGGGTGCCCATCGTGATGCCGTCGGAGATCGAGATGGTGTTCAGCTCCATCGGCGTGCCGCCCGGCGGCGCGGATGCCCTCTTTGACCTTCGCGGCGAGCGCACGCTGGTTGAAGTTGCACGGCATCGTCTCGATCCAGCAGTGGGCGACCGCCACGATGGGCTTGGCGAGCGCCTCGTCGTCGAAGCCGATGCCTTTGAGGTAGGCGCGGGCGAATGCCCGTTCGGGCCCTTCGAGCAGCGCGCGGCTGCGGTGCTTGACGTCGAAGCCGGGGGTGCTCATGGCGCGCAGCCTACGTCACGCTCAGGCGCCTGAATGCCGGATGCTTCGAGGCGTCAGGACTCGTCGCCCGCGGAGGGCGCGGGTGCCCCCAGCTCGCGTGCGGCGCGGCGCATCCGCTCCTGCTCCCACTGCGTGAGGCGCCAGAGGTCGCGTCGCACCTGGTCGGGGTCGACTTGGCGGCCCGGCAGGTGCAGGTTGGCGGAGCGCAGGAGTCGCCGCTCGTCGCCCGTGAGGGCCATCCACTTCGCGAGGACGTCGTCGCTGTCGGGCAGCATCGCTGAGCCGTACGGGCGGGTTTCGTCCGGGAACCGGACGCAGTATTCGGCGAGCAGCTCGCGGGTCTGCGGCAGGAACGCGACGATCGGCTTGTGGGGGTAGACGAGGTACGCGTACGGCGCCCCGCCGGCGGCGCGCAGGTCGCCGGGGCCATCGTTGAGGCCACCCCACACGCGCAGGAAGCCGAGGTCGCGGTACATCTCCCATTCCTCGTCGTTCACGCAGGACCTCAGCAGGGCGCGGGCGCGCTGTTCGGCGCGCCGTTCGCGGCCGGGGTCGTAGCCCTCCATCTCGCCGGCGTGCGGCCGAGCCCGGCGGGCCCGGCGGCGCTGGTTCCAGGTGTGCAGTGCGGGGATCGCGACCTCGGAGAGCAGGACCACGATGACGATGGCGGTGGCGCAGATCGCGAGGAGCACCGAGCTCAGCCTCCGGACGCGCGCGGGAAGAAGATGACGCGGTCGGCGTCGGGCGGGATGTCGCGGTAGTCGCGGACCATCTCGGCCTGGCGGCGGCCGTCGGCTCCGTTGCGCGGCACGGCGGCCCACATCCCCGCGTCGAGCTGCTCGCGGAAGGCGTCGATGAGCCGTTCCTCGTCCTCGCGCACGCCAGGGTCACCTTCGGCGAGCACGATCTCGCCGTGGCCCGGCTTCATGCGCAGGAACTTCATCACCGGCGATTATGACAAAGCGTGGCGTGCCGACCTGCGTTTCGGGCGCGGCGGCAGCCGGTCACTCCCGGCGCCCCACGCCGAGCACGTCGACCGGGCCCGCGCCCGCACCGAGGTCTCGCAGGCCGTCGCGGACGGCATCTCCGGTGACGCTGCGGGCGATCCGGGCCGCGGTGGGCACGTCGGCCCCGCGCGCCAGGTGGGCGGCGAGCGTGGACGAGTGGGTGCATCCGGAGCCGTGCGCCGCGCCGTCGGGGTGGCGTTCCCCGGGCAGCGTCGTGATCGCGTCGCCGTCGAACAGCACGTCGGTGGCCTGTTCGCGGTGCCCGCCGGTGACGACGACCCACTGCGGGCCGAGCGCATGGACCGCGCGCGCGAGCGCCTCGCCGTCGAGTGTCTCGTCCTCCGCGAGTGCACGTGCCTCCGGCAGGTTGGGTGTGACCACCGTCGCCCGCGGGAGGATCTCGTCGATCACGGCCCGCATGGCGGCGCGCTCGAGCAACCGCGCGCCGGACTCGGCCACCATGACCGGGTCGTGCACGACCGGCACGCCGGCCGGAAGATCGTCGAGCGCAGCAGCGACGGCCTGCACGGTGGCGACGTCGCCGAGCATGCCGATCTTCACCGCGTCCACACCGAGATCCTCTGCGACCGCCGACACCTGGGCGCGGATGATGTCGGGCGCGATCGGCGCGATCGCGCGCACGCCGACCGTGTTCTGCGCGGTGATGGCGGTGATCGCGGTCGTGCCGTGCGTCCCCGCCGCGGCGAATGCCTTGAGGTCAGCCTGGATACCGGCGCCGCCTCCGGAGTCTGATCCGGCGATGGTCAGCACCACGGGGATCGTGCGGGCGGTGGTCACGCCGGCGATCATAGGAGCGCCGGGCCGAGGTCTGCGGCGCGCGCGTATCGGCCGGCGGGGTCGCGGCGGACGAGCCCGAGCAGCTCCAGCCGCGTCAGCGCCGTGAGCGCGGCTGCGGGATCGCCGCCGTGTGCACCCGCGACCTCGCCGGGCGTCGCGTGCCCGTTCTCCACCGCGGTGAGCACCGCCGCCAGGTCCGGCGCGAGGTTCGGACCGCGAGCCGGTTCGTGACGGTAGCCGGGAAGCAGTGCTTCCAGCACGTCGCGCGCGTCGCGGATGACGTGGGCTCCGTCGTGCAGCAGCGCGTTTGAGCCCTGTGACAGCCCGCGGGTGACGGGCCCCGGGACCGCGCCGACCGGGCGGCCGAGCTGCATCGCCAGGTCCGCCGTGATCAGTGAGCCGGATCGCTCGCGTGCCTGCACCACCACCGTCATGCCCGCAAGGCCGGCGATGATCCGGTTCCGAGCCGGGAACGACCACTTGCGCGGGCGCACGCCGGGCGGCAGCTCGCTCACCACGCAGCCCGTCTCCACGATCTGCGTGTACAGCCCGCGCCCCGAGGGCGGGTAGATGACGTCGGCCCCGCCCGCAAGGACCGCGATGGTCGGGGCGATCGGGCCAGCCGGCTGAGGCCGCGACGCTGCCAGCGCGCCGTGGTGCGCGGCGCTGTCGATCCCCAGCGCGAGGCCGCTGACCACGCAGACCCCGGCCGCAGCGAGGCCCTGCCCGAGCGCGCGCGCCACCTCCTCTCCCTCGCCCGCACAGCGGCGAGCGCCGACGATCGCCACGGCGGGGGCGAGGTCATCGTCCGATGCCAGCGCGTCAAGCGCCCCTGGTCGTCCCGCCACGAAGAGCGCCGCCGGGGCATCCTCGAGATCGCTCAGCCGTGACGGGTAGCCGTCACTGTGCGCGCATCGCGACGTCAAGCCCGCAGCCTGCACGATCGCCCGCCCGCGCCGCGGGTCGAAGCCGGCGTACTGCTTGGCCAGCTCGTGCCGTTCGGTCCCACCCAGGGCGTCGATCAGCGCGTCGTCGTCGAGCGCGAGGACGCCTCCGCGACGCCGCGCCCGTTCGAGGTTGCCCGACAGCATCGCGATGAGCCAGGCACGACGCAGACAGTCGTCGCAGGCAGTCATGCGGCGACCGGCGTGGTCTCGCCCTGCTCCTGCCGCAACCCGAGCGCCTCCAACAGGTGCTCGACGGTGATCTCCTCGGAACCGTCGAGGTCGGCCACCGTGCGCGCGACGCGCAGGGCCCGGGCGTGCCCGCGCGCACTCAGCGTCCCGCGCTCGTAGACCTCACGGAGCAGTGCTCGAGCGCCGGGTCGCAGCGCCCGCGCGAGGTCCGTGGCGGTGACGGTGGTGTTCAGCCCACCGTTGCGTGCCCGTTGACGCCACCGCGCGGCCGCCACCCGCTGGCGCACCGTCGCGGAATCCGTCACCGGCGGCGCCGCAAGCTCCCCGGCCGTCGGGCGGTGCACCGCCACCAGCAGGTCGAGCCGATCCAGGAGCGGGCCGCTGAGCCGTCGCCGGTGGCGCGTCAGATCGGCGCTGGTGCACCGGCACGCCGCGCCACCTTCGCCGCACGGACACGGGTTCGTCGCCGCCGCCAGCATCACGCGCGTCGGAAAGCACGTGGCCGTTTGACCGCGCACGATCGTGACGTGCCCGTCCTCCAGCGGCTGGCGCAGCGCCTCCAGCGCGGGCCGCGAGAACTCCGAGAGCTCATCGAGGAACAGCACGCCACGGTGCGCCAGCGTCGCCTCCCCAGGGGACGGACCGGCGCCGCCGCCGACGAGTCCGGGCGCCGAGATCGTGTGGTGCGGGGCCCGGAACGGCGGTTGTTCGATCAGGCCCCGGCCGACGCGCAACCCGGCGATCGAGTGGATCCGCGTGACCTCGAGGGCCTCCTCCGGATCGAGCGGCGGGAGGATGGTCGGCAGTCTGCGCGCCAGCATCGTCTTCCCCGTTCCGGGCGGGCCGGAAAGCAGCAGGTTGTGTCCGCCCGCGGCGGCGATCTCCAGGGCGCGCAGCGCACCTGCATGGCCGCGGATGTCGGCGAGGTCGATGAGGAACTCGGTGCCGCCAGACGCGGCAGGTGCGACCGGCGGCGGAGCCTTCGGGGCGGCGCCCCGAAGCAGCGCGGCGACATCAGCGAGCGTGTGGGCCGCGGCGACCTCGAGTCCGGTGACCAGCCCCGCTTCCCCCGCGCAGGCCCACGGGACGACGATCCCGTCGAGACCCGCCGCGCGAGCGCCCTCGGCCGCGGCCAGGGCGCCGCCGCACGGGCGAAGCTCCCCACCCAGCGACAACTCACCGAAGACCGCCCAGCCGGCGAGCCGGTCGGCCGGGATCTGACCGCTGGCCGCCAGGATCCCGCACGCGGTGGCGAGGTCGAAGCCCGGCCCCTGCTTGCGCAACTGCGCCGGCGCGAGGTTCACCGTGATCCGGCGCTGCGGGAACTGAAAGCCCGAGTTGAGCAGCGCGCTGTGCACCCGCTCGCGAGATTCGCGGACGGCGGCGTCGGCGCGCCCGACGATCGTGAGGGCCGGAAGCCCTGTGCGGAGGTCCACCTCGACGGTGACCCGGCGCGGTCGCAGGCCATCGAGGGCGAAGCAGGTGACTCGAGCAAGCATGGCGGCGACGCTACGGACGGACCTGTGCCGGGTCTGCGCAGCGCGGTGACAATGCTGCGCAGCGTCCCCGGATCCGGCGGATCGCCGCGGACGCTCCTCACTATCGGCACACGCCGTCACTCCCGTGCGCGGCGCCCGAACGTACGGTCGAGGCCATGTCCACAGACCCTCGACGCACCCTCGGCCAGCGTGGCGAGCACCGCGCGCTGGAGCATCTCCGCCGCCGCGGGTATGAGCTCGTCGCCCGGAACCATCGGACCCGACACGGGGAGATCGACCTGATCGTGTGCGACGGAAACGCCCTGGTCTTCGTGGAGGTCAAGACTCGGCGTGCCTCCGCCCGCGCGGGCACCCCGCTCGCCGCGGTCTCGCCGGCCAAGCAGGCGCAGGTCCGCAGGATGGCGAGCGCCTGGCTCGCCCAGACCGCCGAGCGGCCACGGGTTCCCGAGCTGCGGTTCGACGCGATCGGCGTGACGATCGACGGCGCCGGCCGGCTCCTCGCCCTCGATCATCTCGAGGGATGCTTCTGATGGCTCAGTCGCGGCTCATCTCATCCAGCGCCACGGTGACGGCAAGCAGGAGCGCCTCGTCCTCGCCGCTCCTGATCTCGACGCCGTACGTGTCGCGGACCCGGAACCACTTCCGCGACACGGTCGCGACCACCGTGTCGTCGCGCTTGATCTCGTACTCGTGCTGGACCACGTTGCCCTTGGCCTTCAAGCCCTCGCCGCCCTCGACGTCGATGTCGAAGCGGTCGCGGATCCCTACGAGCGCCTTGTGGATCGTGGCCAGGGTCCGACCGTCGCGCTCCACCGTCATCTTGTCCCGCACGCTGAGCTTCTTCTCCTGGATCTTCGCGAGCTCGTTGCCGCTCAGATCCTCCAGCACGAACGTGTCGCGCATCCGGAGCGCCTTGCCGTCGACCTTGAACAGGCGCTGGCCCTGCTCGTCCTCGATCCAGGAGTCGTCGCCGATGGACGCGAGCTTCTCTCGCATCCGGAAGCGGCGGCCCTGCGGCACGTCATCGTTGTGGCGAAGCAGTCCCATGCTGGAGTCCTCTCCTCGGTGTGGCCCCACGACATCACATCCGGCATCGGACGCGACCGCATCCGTACCTTCCACGGGAGCACCCCGGCGAGGGACTACCCGAGCGCGAGTTGCTGGTAGGCCGTGCTCTGAAACGACATGCGGTGCAGCGGCGAGACGCCTTGGCGCCGGATCGCTTCGCGGTGCTCCGGCGTCGAATAGCCGACGTGCCGAGCGAACTCCCACCCCGGGTGGCGGACGTCGGCGCGCTCCATGAACCGGTCGCGGGTGACCTTGGCCACGATCGACGCGGCGGCGATCGCCGCGCTCTTCGCGTCGCCCTCGACGATGGCGCGGGTCTCGTGCCCGCCGACGTCCCCGACCGGAAACCCGTCGGACAGGCAGATCGTGCCGGGGACCGCGACACGCCGCAGCGCCGTACGCAACGCCTCGAGGTTCGTCTTGTGCAGTCCGCGCGTATCGATCCCCGGGGCGCACCGCGTGACGACCGCGACGCGCACCGCCACCCGCAACACGATCGGCAGCAGCGTGGCGCGTGCCTCGGCGCCGTGCTGCTTGGAGTCGTTCAGCGCGCCGAGTGCACGAACGTCGGAGACCGTCAGGCGCTCGAGATCGAACAGCGCCGCGCCCGCGACGAGCGGACCCGCCAGGCAACCGCGCCCGGCCTCGTCGGCCCCGGCGACATACCGGAAGCCGAGCGCACGGTCATGGGCGAACAGCTTGCTCCCGTTGGAGCGCCGTCGCCGAGCCACCTCAGAGGAGGCCGATCTTCTTGGGAGGCCAGTAGGTGGCGAAGGCGTTGCCGATGATCCACTCATTCGGGACGGGACCCCAGAAGCGGCTGTCATCAGACGCTCCGCGGTTATCGCCCATCATGAAGTAATGGTCGGCGGGAACCACCACGGGCGTCGGGAAGTTGCACGACGGATCCTGCGGGTCCGCACACGGCCGGATGAAGTCCTCGTCCTGACGCTTCCCGTTGAGGATCACGCGACCCTCGACGATCGCAACCCGGTCACCCGGGCCGGCGACGATCCGCTTGATGAAGTTCACGTCCGACCGCGTCGGTGTCGGCTTCGGGCACGCCTGGCCCTCGCGAGGCTCGGCACCGCACTCATTCGTCTCCGACCCACGCGGCGGATGGAACACCGTCACGTCGCCGACCGACGGGTCGGAGAACCGGGTGCCGATGCGGTTGACGAGGACCCGCTGCCCGATCTCGAGCGTCGGGACCATCGACTCCGACGGGATCCGATACGGCTTGACGAGAAACGCCTGGATGCCCAGCGCGAGCCCAAGGGCGACCGCGACGATGACGACCAGCTCGACGAGCGAGTTGCCCGTCGACTTGGCCTTGGCGCTCACGACTCGGTGGTGTCGGAGGCAGCCTCGCCGTCAGCGGCGGGCTCCTCGGAGGCGGGCGCCTCGGCCTCAGGCTCGGCGGGAGTCTCCTCCACGACGGGCGCCTCGGCCTCGACGGCAGCGGCTTCAGCCTCCGGCGCAGCGGCCTCCGCCTCAGCGGCAGCGGCAGCGGCTTCGGCCTCAGCCGCCTCGGCGGCGACCTCGTCGGCGATCAGCCCCGGCGTGACCACTTCCTCCGGGCCCGTGTACCGGCGCTCGCGCACCCGGGCGCGCTTGCCGACACGGTCACGCAGGTAGTACAGCTTCGCCCGCCGGACGTCACCGCGCGCCGGAACCTCGATCTTCTCGATCTTGGGCGAGTGCACCGGGAACGTCCGCTCGACACCGACGCCGAAGGACTGCTTGCGGACGGTGAAGGTCTCGCGCACCCCGTGGCCCTGGCGCTTGATGACCACGCCCTCGAAGACCTGGGTGCGGCGGCGATTGCCCTCCACGACCTGGAAGTGGACGCGGACGCGATCGCCCGCCTGGAAGCTGGGGACGCGGCGCAGCTGGGCGCGCTCAAGGGAGTCGATAACGGTGCTCATAGCAAGAGGACGGCGCGCGCTCGGGAAAGGGGGCGCGCCGGGACGGAGCATGGTAGCGCAGTCGCGGACGCGTTCGGCCGCGCCACGCTCAGTCGGCCGCCGGCGGGAGCGCGTTCCCGCCCGCGCCGCGCTCCTGCGAGCGCATGCGCCGCCACGTCCGGATCTCCGCGTGATGGCCCGACAGCAGCACGTCGGGAACCTTCCAGCCGCGGTACTCCGCAGGCCGGGTGTAATGCGGGTACTCCGGCTGGCCCTCGAGCGCGGCGGAGAAGCTCTCCTCGACCGCCGAGTCCTCGTGGCCCAACGAGCCCGGCAGCTTGCGCAGGACGGCGTCGGCCACCACCATCGCGGCGAGCTCGCCGCCGGACAGCACGTACCGGCCCACCGAGAGCGTGTCCGAGCAGAAGTGCTGGACGATCCGCTCGTCGAAGCCCTCGTACCGGCCGCACAGCAGCGTGATGTCCTCCTCGGCCGCGAGCTCGTCGACGTAGTGGTCGTCGAGCAGCCGTCCGCCGGGGATCAGCGCGATCACGCGGCGCGACTGCCGCAGCTCGGCCGGATCGGTGTCATAGAACGCGCGCAGCGCTGCGTCCATGACGTCAACCCGGAGCACCATCCCGGCGCCGCCGCCGAACGGCGTGTCATCGACCTGGCCGCCCGAGAGCGGCGTGTGCGGCCGCGGATCGAGCATGCGCATCTCATGGCCGCGCTCGAACGCGTTGCGCACGTGGCGCTGCTGGGCAAACCAGCTGAACCAGTCGGGAAACAGGGTGACGACGTCGAGCTTCACGGCGCAAGATCTCCCAGGAAGGCGGTGTTGACGTCGATGCGGCCGGCCGCGATGTCCACGGTGCGCACGGCGTCGCGCACCAGCGGGATGAGCACGCCGCTGCCTGCCATCTCCAGAGCCTCGCACGACGGCAGCGCCACCAGACGCGCGACGCGCCCGAGTTCCCGGTCGCCGTCCGTCACGACGCAGCCCTCGAGATCCTCGGCCCAGTACTCGTCGTCGGCGAGGGCCGGCGCCTCCTCCCGCGCGACGTAAAGATCTGTGCCGCGCAACGCCTCGACGGCCTCGCGGCCGGCCACGCCGTCGAGCCGCAGGATCGGCCGGTCGTCCGTCCCGGCCGCGCGGACGATCTCGAAGGTGCGCTCGCCCAACCGAACCGTGACGCCGACGCGCAGCAGCCCGGCCCGCGGACGCGTGACGTGAAACGAGCCGTCGAGCCCGTGCGGGCGACCGACCCGGCCGGCGAGCAGCACGGCTCGCTCGGTCACCTCAGTCGACGATGTCAACGAGGACGCGACGGCCGTCGCGAACGGCGGACGCCTTGACGATGGTCCGCAGCGCGTTCGCGGTCCGCCCGCCACGGCCGATGACCTTGCCGTAGTCGTCATCGGCGACGGCGAGCTCGAGGACGACGGTGCCGTCGTCCTCCTCGAACGAGTCGACGGCCACCTTCGTGGGATCGTCGACCAGCATCGCGGTGACGTCGCGCAACAGGTCGCGGGACCCTGCGCCGGCGTCGGTCATGCCTCGGTCGAGGCCGCCTGCCGTGACTGGACGCGGAGCAGGTGCTTGACCTGCGCCGTCGGCTGCGCGCCGCGATCCATCCAGTACTGGGCGCGCTCCTCGTCGATCTTGATGATCGACGGGTTCGTCTGGGCGTTGTACTGACCGATCGTCTCGATCACGCGACCGTCGCGCGGGGGAGCGCTGGTCGGCGACGACGACCCGCCAGATGGGGTTCTTGCGTCCACCGACGCGTGTGAGCCTGAGTCGGACTGCCATAAGGCGGAAGAGAGTAGCAGCGGAGGTGGTGGTTTCGGCCTTCGGACGTCGCGAGCTCGGTCCTTCGGACGACGTCACCGCGCTTGCCGCATGAGGGCCTGGAGATCGGGCATCTTGCCCCGCCCGAGCTGCTTCATGACCTTCTGCATCTGGCCGAACTGCTTGACGAGCTGGTTGACCTGCTGCACGGAGGTCCCCGAACCCTTCGCGATGCGCAGGCGCCGCGAGCCCTTGATGAGCTCGGGCCGCCGCCGCTCCTCCGGCGTCATCGACAGGATGATCGCCTGCACGCGATCGAGCTCGCGGTCGTCGACCTTCATGTTCTTCAGCTGCGAGCCCTGGAAGCCCGGGATCATGCCCAGCAGGGAGCTGAGCGGCCCCATCTTCCGCATCATCTTCAGCTGACTGAGGAAGTCCTCGAAGGTGAACTCGCCCTTGCGCAGCTTCTTCTCCAGCTCGCGGGCTTCGTCCTCCTCGACCTGCGACTCGGCCTTCTCGATGAGCGACAGCACGTCGCCCATGCCAAGGATCCGCTGGGCCATACGGTCGGGGTGGAAGCGCTCAAACTGGTCGAGCTTCTCGCCCGTCGACGCGAAGAGGATCGGCTTGCCCGTGACCGCCTTGACCGACAGCGCCGCGCCGCCGCGGGCGTCGCCGTCGAGCTTGCTCATGATCACGCCGTCGAAGTTCACGGCCTCGCCGAACTGCTCGGCGACGTTCACCGCGTCCTGACCGGTCATCGCGTCGACCACCAACAGGATCGACGTCGGCTTGACCGCCTTGCGGATCTCCTTGAGCTCCTCCATGAGCGACTCGTCGACGTGCAGGCGGCCCGCGGTGTCGACGATGAGAACGTCCTTGCCGTCCTGCTTGGCCTGGTCGAGCGCCCAGCGGGCGATGTCGACCGGGTTCTCGTCGGTGCCCTTCTCGTAGACCGTCGCGCCGACCTGGCCGCCGACCTTCACGAGCTGGTCGACCGCCGCCGGGCGGTAGACGTCACACGCGGCGACAGCGACCGACGAGTCGTTGTTCTCCTTGAGGAACCGCGCGAGCTTGGCCGTGGCGGTCGTCTTGCCCGAGCCCTGCAGGCCGGCCATGAGGATCACGGTGGGCGGCCGCGGCGCGAACGCCAGTCCGGCCGAGGAGCCGCCCATGAGCGCGGTGAGTTCCTCGTCGACGATCTTCACGACCTGCTGGCCGGGATTCAGCGCGCCGACGACGTCCGCGCCCAGGCATCGCTCCTTCACCGAGGCCGTGAAGGACTTCACGACCTTGAAGTTCACATCCGCCTCGAGCAGCGCGAGACGGATCTCGCGCATCGCGGCGTTGACGTCGTCCTCGGTGAGCGTGCCGCGCTGGCGGACGTCGCTCAGCGTGGCCTGGAGCTTCTCGGAGAGGGCGTCGAACACGAGAGCAAGAGTAGGGATACCCGTACGCCGGACGTCCCGTGCGCGGCCTACGGTAGGTGGAATGCTGGTCTTCCGCCGCACCGCGTACCTGCTGATGACCCTCCCGCTGGGCATCGTGTGGTTCACGGTGATCAGCACCCTGGTGTCCACCGGGATCGGCCTGGCGATCACGCTGATCGGCATCCCGATCCTCGTCGGGACCGTCTACGTGCTGCGCTGGATGGCCCAGGCCGAGCGGGGCCTCGTCCGCGGCATGCTGGGCGTCGACGCCGCCGCGCACTACCGCACGACGACCGACCCCGACTGGTGGCCGGGCTTCCAGGCGCGCCTGGCCGACCCGCAGACGTGGAAGGACCTCGTCTATCTCGTCGTGCAGCTGCCGATCGGCGTCGTCTGGTTCACCCTGACGACCGTGCTGATCTCGGTGCCGGTGCTGCTGCTCGGCGCGCCGGTCTACTTCTACGCGGTGCCGGACGGGCTCGACGTGGGGGTCTGGTCGATCGACACGGTCGGCGGTGCGATCGGCCTCATGCTCCTCGGCCTGCCGATCGCGTGGCTGAGCCTGCGCGCGATCGACGGCCTGGCGTGGCTGCACGGCCAGTGGGCGACGTTCTTGCTCGCCTCCAGTCCACCCGACCCGCTGCTCACCGCGCAGGTCGTCGACGCCCGGTCGGCGCAGGCGCGGATCATCGAGGCCGCCGACGCCGAGCGACGGCGCATCGAGCGTGACCTGCATGACGGCGCGCAGCAGCGGCTCGTCTCGCTCAGCCTGAAGCTCGGCATGGCGCAGAGCCGGCTGCCCGAGGACGACGAGACCGCGGCGAAGCTCATCGCCGAGGCCCACCAGGAGTCCCGGCTCGCGCTCACCGAGCTGCGCGACCTGGCACGCGGCATCCACCCCGCGATCCTGACCGACCGCGGGCTCGGGCCGGCGCTCGACGATCTCGCCGGCCGTGCGACCACGCCCGTGCGGATCGCCGCGATCCCGCCGTCCCGCCTCCCGGCCCCCGTCGAGGCGGGGGCGTACTTCGTCGTCGCGGAGTGCCTGGCCAACGTCGACAAGTACGCCGAAGCACAGGCCGCCACCGTGACGGTCATCCGTGGCGCCGACGCCTTGGAGGTCGACGTCGCCGACGACGGCAAGGGCGGCGCCGACCCCGCGACGGGCTCGGGGCTGCGGGGCCTCGCCGACCGGCTCGGCGCGCTCGGCGGGCGCCTCGACGTGACGAGCCCCGAGGGCGAGGGAACGCGCGTCCACGCGACCATCCCCCTGGCGACCAACGACCCCGTCGCGGGATAACGTTGACAATGTGGCCGCTCCGGACCTCGCCGATCGGCAGGCGCTCATCGCCGCCGTCGCACCCCGCCTCGACGAGGTCGTGACGCGCTGCGCGCAGCGCGCGATCGCCGAGATCCCCGCCTACGAGCACGTCCTCGAAGAGGACCTCAAGCAGAACATCATCGGCGACCTCAGCCGCGCCATGGCCGCCCTCGCCGAGGACCGCTCGCTCACCGGGGGGCGAGCTGGAGGCGATGGGCGGGATCGGCGAGAGCCGCGCGGTGCAGGGCATCCCGCTCGAGTCGATGCTCCGCGTCTACCGGATCACGATCGACGAGGTCTTCGCCGTCCTGTGGGAGGCGAGCGAGCAGGGACTCATGCGGCAGGACCGCGTCATCGCGCTGACCCGCGACGTGTGGCGCTACGCCGACCAGCTCATGGACGTCGCGGTCGCCGCGTACCGTCAGCGCGAGCTCGAGCAGGCCGTCGCCGACAGCGCCCAGCGCGCCGCCCTCGTCCACCGGCTGCTCCTCTCCTCCGGCGGCACGACCAGTGCCAGCGCGCTCGGAGCGCAGCTCGACCCGCGCGCGTCCTACGTCGCGCTGCGCGCCCGCAGCCCGCGCGGTGACGATCGCGCGCTCCTGCTCGATCTGCAGATGCCCGGGGTGCTCGAGGGCGCCGCGGTCGTCCCGTACGAGACGGACGTCGCCGGGTTTGCCACCCGCCGCCCCGCGGTCGCACCGGGCGAGGGCGTGATCGTCGGGGTCGGCCCCGCCGGCCCGCTCTCGGCGCTCCCCCGGTCCTTCGCCGTCGCCACCCGCATCGTGGAGACCGCCGCCGCCTTCGGCCGGACCGGTGTGCTCACCCTCGAGGCCCTCGCGCCGGAGGCCATCGCCCGCTCCGAGGACGTGCTCGGCGAGGCGCTCGTCGAACGCTGCATCACCGCCGTCGGCCCCGACACCGCCGCCGGGCGCCGAGCTGCTCTGCACCGTCCGGGCGTTCCTCGACCGTGAGCTCAGCGTGGACCGCACCGCCCATGCGCTGGAGGTCCACCCGAACACGGTGCGCAACCGGCTGCGCCGCTACGAAGCCCTCACGGACGTCACGCTGCGCGCGACGGACGACCTGCTGGCCGTCCGCCTCGCGCTGCTGCGCGCCGCGCTCGACGAGCGCGCCTGACGCGGCCGGTCAGCCGCCGCGGCGCATCGCCGACGCGGGCACGTCGTCGAGGCGGTCGATCATCTGGGCGAACGCCTTGGCGACGGGCCGCAGCTCGTTGCGCGCGACCTTGTCCATGGTGTCGTCCTCGTCGTAGAGGTAGATCGGGCCGCTGACGAGGCTGATCACAGGCACCTTCGTCGGGACCAGGAACGACGCGTCCGTGGGGATGCCCTTCGCCCCGTTCGCCGGGATGACGGCGGTGCGGGTGAGGTTCTGCGTGACGATCGCCTTCTGGATCACGTTGCGGATGACCGAGCTGCCGGTGCGGAAGAAGCCGCGCGGCTCGGGCAGCGAGCTCATCACGAGCTTGCCGTCGCGCACGACGCCCGCCAGGCCGATGTGCTCGACCGTGAGGTTCGCGACGAGCTGGTACGGAGTGTCGGGGTTCGTGACGTACTTGTCGGCGAACGCCTGGTGGGCCTGGTAGCCGGTGAAGTGCGTGTCGAACGTCGTGAACATCAGCGTGCGCTTGCGCTCGGACTGCGGCACGCTCGCGAACGCCTCGGCCAGCGCCAGCACCGAGGCGGTGCCCGTCGCGTCCTCGACCGCGCCCTCGGACATCGAGTCGTGGTGCGACTGGACCTGGATCGTCTCCTTGGACTGGCCGGGCAGGATGCCGACGACCGTGTTGGACTGCACCTCGTCACGCGAGCCCTCAAGCGTGAGGCGACCCGGTGCCTTGCCGCCGCCGGCGCGGACGAGCGACCGGATCTGCGCGCCCTCGGTCTTCGTCACCCACATGCCGGGGACGCTGACGTTCAGCCGGGCGGTAGTACTCGTTGAGGTACTTGTTGGAGTCGTAGTAGTCGCTCAGCACGCCGACGAAGCCGACGGCGCCGCGCGCCTTGACCTGCTTGAGGACGTCGGTGTAGCTGGTGATGTACGGGTTGGCCTGCTTCAGCGCCGCGCTGTCCTTCAGCAGCGTCAGCCGCGGGTCGTAGAGGAACTCCGCGCCCAGCCCGAGCGCGAGCAGCGGCGTGTAGAAGCGCAGGTTGAACAGCACGATCTTCCCGCGGACGTCCGTGCGGCGGAACTGGTTGCCCAGGCCGTCACCCACGTCGACGACCTCGGCCTTCGTGCCGCCCGGATCGGTCGAGAACGGGCCGGTGTCCGTCGCGCTCTCCGTGAACGAGTGCCACGACGGGAACGCGTCGATCGTCTCTCCGGCGACCTCCAGGCCCCAGCGATGCGGCTCCCACCGGTACGAGGTCGCGTGCTCCTGCCAGGCGTCGAGGCCGTAGGACTCGAGCGTGCGCTCCACGTAGTCGGCGGCGGCCCGGCCCGCGGGCGACCCGGTCTTGCGAGCGCCGAACGCGGCGACCTCGCCGGTGGTGGCGTAGATCTCGTCCGTGCTGGGGACGTCGGGTGGCGCGGCCGTCGCCGGAGCGACGGGCACGAGGAGCACCGCGGTGAGCAGAAGCAGGGACAGTCGACGCATGGACAACACCCTAGATTCGGGTCGGTTGTGGCCGTGCCCACCGGGCCGACGTCGAGATTGTGGCTTTCCACACCCCACCGCGGCCTAGGTTCCCGGGCCATGGTCGCCCGTCTGTCCCTGCTCCTCCTCGCCCTGGTCTGCGTGCTCGCCGCTCCCGCAGCCGCCGCGCCGCCGCCCGTCGGACCCGACGGCGCCGCGTTCTACCAGCCGCCGGCCGAGCTGGTTCCGGGCCCCGAGGGGTCGATCATCTGGGCACGGCCGGCGACCGGTCTCGCCGACGTGCCGTCTGCGGCCCGGACCACCCTCGTCCTCTACCGCTCGCAGGGTGTCACCGGCGCGCCCGTCGCGGTCTCCGGCACCGTCGTCACGCCGAAGGGCACGCCCCCGGAGGGCGGCTGGCCCATCGCCGCGTGGGGCCACGTCACCACGGGCGGCGGCGACGTGTGCGGCCCGAGCACCATCCTCCCGGGCGACCCGGAACAACGGCGCAAGCTCGGCGACGTCGCGATCACCCGCCGTCTTCTCGCCAACGGCATCGCCGTCGTGCGCAGCGACTTCGAGGGGATCAACACCCCGGGCCCGCACCCGTACCTCATCGGCCGCTCGCTGGCCCGCTCGACGATCAACATGGTGCGAGCCGGCCGGGCGCTCGAGCCGAGCTTCGCGTCGCGCTGGCTGGCCGTCGGGCACTCGGAGGGCGGCGCCGCCTCACTGTGGAGCGGCGAGTTCGGCCCGAAGCTCGCCCCGGAGCTCGAGCTCCGCGGGGTCGCCGCGCTGACCCCACCGGTCACGACGCGGGAGTCGATCGAACTCGGCCAGCTCATCCCGGCGAAGATCCCGGGCCTCACCGGGCTGAACGGTTTGGGCGCACTCGTGCTCAACGGCGTCGGCGCCGCGCACCCGGAGGTCGACGCGCTCTACCGGGACGGCGGCCTCAGCGCCGCAGCCCTGCGCCTGCTGCCCGACCTCGACTCGCGCTGCCTGACGACGCTCGGCCGCGGCGACTCGTGGGGCGGCCTGGTGCCCGCGCGCATCGCCGGGCCCCGGCTGGCCGAGCTCAAGCGCGTCGTCTATCCGATCCTCGACGCGAACAACCCCGCGAACGTCGATGTCGGCGACCTGCCCATCCGGATCGACGCCGGCGACCTCGACCTCATCACCCCGTCGCAGACCATCATCAACGCGGTGCGCGGCATGCGCCGGCGCGGCGTGGACGTCACGCTCAAGCGCCACCCGTTCTCCAGCCACCCGTCGATCGTCAGGGACGCGCGGCCGGTCGCGGACGTGACCGCCTGGGTCACCGCGCGCCTGCGGTGACCCGCGGGTTCACGCGCGGCGGATGAGGGTGACGCCGTCGCGCACGGACAGCGGCACGCAGACCGTGCGCGGATCGGCCAGGACGTGGTCGTTGAACGCGGCGATCGCCTGCCCGGACGTGTCGTCCGGCTCCAGCTCGCCTGCGACCCGGCCGCTCCACAGCGTGTTGTCGGCCACGATCATGCCGCGATCCGACAGCTTGGGCACCACGGCCTCGTAGTAGTCGACGTAGCCGCCCTTGTCGGCGTCGATGAAGACGAGATCCACCGGCTCGGTGAGCTGCGCGATGGTCTCGAGCGCGGGGCCGACCCGCAGGTCCACCCGGTCGCCGCCCTCGATGGCGGCGAACTGCTCGGCCGCGAACGCCGCGCGCTCGGGATCCAGCTCGCAGGTGATCACCCTCGCGCCCTCCGGCAGCGCCTGCGCCATGACCAGCGCGCTGTAGCCCGAGTAGGTCCCCAGCTCGAGCACCACCTCGGGGCGCGCCAGGTGGATGAGCGCCTGCAGCAGGCGCCCCTCCACCGGGCCGCTGAGCATCTGGGAGGCGGACAGCTCCGCGCGCACCCGCGCCTCGAGCTCGCGCAGCGGCGCGGGCATGGGCGTGGTGTGCGCGAGGATGTACGCCTCGACGGCCTCAGGAACGAGGCCGGGACTCACGGCGCGGGCGGCTTGGTCTGGCCGTCCCCGTCCGCGCCGGTGATCTTCCCGAGCGCCCCGCCGATGTTCCCCAGCGCCTGGTTGAACTCGCTCGGGATGATGAAGATCTTGTTCGCCGATCCCTGCGCGAGCTGCGGCAGCATCTGCAGGTACTGATAGCTCAGGAGCTCCTGGTCGGGCTTGCCCTGGTGGATGGCGTCGAAGACCTGCCCGATCGCCTTGGACTCGCCCTCGGCCCGCAGGATCGCCGCCTCCTTGGCGCCCTGGGCCTTGAGCACCGCGGACTCCTTCTCGCCCTGGGCGGTGAGGATCTGCGACTGCTTGACGCCCTCGGCGGTGAGGATCGCGGCGCGACGGTCGCGCTCGGCGCGCATCTGCTTCTCCATCGCCTCCTGGATGGTGCCGGGCGGGTCGATCGCCTTGATCTCGACCGTGTTGACGCGGATGCCCCAGCGGCCGGTGGCCGCGTCAAGCACGGAGCGCAGCGCGTTGTTCACCGAGTCGCGGCTCGTCAGGGTCTCTTCCAGCGTCATGCCGCCGACCACGTTGCGCAGCGTGGTGATCGTGAGCTGCTCGATGGCCTGCAGCGGGTTGGCGACCTCGTACGTCACGGACTTCGGATCGGTGATCGTGAAGTACAGGACGGTGTCGATCTGCACCGTGACGTTGTCCGACGTGATGACCGGCTGGGCGCCGAACGTCACGACCTGCTCGCGCAGATCGATGAGCGGGCGCAGCTTGTCGATGAAGGGGATGAGGATGGTCAGCCCCGGCGACAGGGTGCGGCTGTAGCGGCCGAGCCGCTCGACGACCCCGGCGCGCGCCTGCGGCACGATCCGCACGGTCTTCGCCGCGACGAAGATCACGAAAAGCCCCACCACCACCGCAACGATCAATCCGGCCATGTCTGCTCCTAGTCCTCGCTCACGAGCGCGGTCGCGCCCCGGATCTCCACGACCTGGACCTTCACGCCCGACTCGATCGCGTCGTCGTCGAACGCCCGCGCGGTCCACACCTCGCCGTTGATCCGCACGGTCCCGACGCCCTCGTCGTTGACGATGCGTTCGAGGACGATGCCCGACGCGCCCTGCAGCGCAGCCGTGCCCGTCCGGATCTGCGGCGGCGTGTAGAGGTGCCGCTTGGCGACCGGGCGCACGAACGTCAGCAGCAGCGCGCCGCCGACGACGAAGATCGCCCACGACGCCACCGCGCCCGCACCGACCGCGCTGGCGATCGCCGCCAGCACCGCGCTGATCGCGAACGGTCCGAGAAAGAAGCTGGTGGTCGCGATCTCGCCGACGGCGAAGATCACGGCGGCCACGATGAAGATCGCCCACAGGTCCATGTCGTGAGCCTAACGACGCGGCAGGCTGTTCGTTACGCGGGGTTCAGCTGAGCAGCGCGCGGGCGAAGTCGTCGGCGTCGAACGGGCGCAGATCCTCGAGCGCCTCACCCACGCCGATGAGCTTGACCGGGATGCCCAGCTCGCTTGCGATCGCCAGTGCGATCCCGCCCTTCGCGGTGCCGTCGAGCTTCGTCAAGACGATCCCGTCGACCGGCACCGCCTCGCTGAACAGCTTCGCCTGGCGCAGCCCGTTCTGCCCGGTGGTGCTGTCCACCGTCAGCAGGGTCTCGTGCGGGGCGCCGTCGAGCTGCTTGCTGATGACACGGCGGACCTTCGTGAGCTCGGCCATGAGATCGTCCTGCGTGTGCAGGCGCCCGGCGGTGTCGACGATGACCACGTCCACCCCGCGCTCGCGGCCCTGCTTGACCGCTTCGAAGGCCACCGAGCCCGGGTCCGCACCCTCCGGCCCGCGCACGATCTCGCAGCCGGCCCGCTCAGCCCATCCGGCCAGCTGCTCGACGGCGGCGGCCCGGAACGTGTCCGCGGCGCCGAGCAGGACCGAGAGCCCGAGCTCCTGCTGGAGGTGCCAGGCGAGCTTGCCGATCGTCGTGGTCTTGCCGGTCCCGTTGACCCCCACGGCCATGATCACCGTGGGCGTGTGCGTCACGTCGATGCGGTCCTCGAAGGGCTCGTCGCCACCGCGCGCGATCGCGGCGAGCAGCTCCTGCAGACGCGCGCTCAGCGCATCCCCGCCCTCGACCTGCCCGGCCGTCGCCTCCTGCTCGAGCTGCATGACGACCTTCGCGGTGGTCGTCGCGCCCACGTCGGCCATGATCAGCGCCTCCTCCAGGCGCTCCCAGGTCTCGTCGTCGAGCGTCTCGAACAGCGTGGCCTGAATCTCGGCGCCCAGCGCCTGCCGGGTCTTCGAGAGGTTCTGACGCAGACGGCGGAAGAACCCTCGGCGCTGCTCGCCCTCCTCCGCCGGAGCGGCCGTGGGCTGCGCGCCCTCGGGCAGGATGAAGAGCTGGTTCCAGTCGCGGGCCATGGCGGCGGCGACGATAGCGCGCCGGGGCATCCCCGGTCCTGGGGACTCAAGGGGGACGCATATCCGGTCGATACTTGTACGGACGTCCAACTACCCTTCCCCTTGTGAACGCGACTGCCCCGACACCCACCCTCGCCGAAGAGACCGACCTCAGTCCTCACCACATCGCCCGCCTTCGCGCAGTGGCCGAGGCCACGGGCCTGTCGCCCCATCGCCTGGCCGACCACGTGTGCGATCACGTCCTCGGCCAGCAGGCGACCGCCCAGCGGCTCGCGGCACGGCCGGACGCCGACGCCCTGCGCCGACGCCTGCACCGCTACGTCCTCTCGCTGTTCGCCGGCGACCATGACCGCCGCCTGCGCATGACGCAGGACCACCGCGGCAGCGGAGAGGAGGGCATCTCCCTGGAGGCGTACCTCGGGGGCTTCGTCCTCATCGACGACGTCATCATGGACGCGCTCGTCCACGCCCTGCACGACGACCCGGACGCCCTGAGCGTCGCCCTGCGCGCCTACCGCCGCGTCACAACGAGCGACCTGCTCGTGCACCTCGGCCGCAGCGACGCGGCCCGCGCCGAGACCTGAGCTACGCGGCGCTCGCGGCCGTCCGCTCGGGCATGCGCCGCGAGACGACCTTCGAGACGCCGTCGGCGCCCATCGAGACGCCGTAGAGCACGTCGGCGGCCTCCATCGTGCGCTTCTGGTGGGTCACGACGATGAACTGCGCGCGGTCGGAGTACGTCTCGAGCAGATCGAGGAACCGCGTGATGTTCAGGTCGTCGAGCGCGGCCTCGACCTCGTCCAGGATGTAGAACGGGCACGGCTTGGCGAGGAACACCGCGAACAGGAACGCCAGCGCGGTCATCGACTTCTCGCCGCCGGAGAGCAGCGTCAGGCGCTTCATCGACTTGCCGGCCGGGGTGATCTCGATCTCGACGCCGAGCAGCTCGTCCTCGTTCTCGGCGTGCTCCTCGGCCAGCGCCTCGGCCTCGGCCGCGGCCTCCTGCGCCGCTTCGTCGCCGGCGTCGGCCTGCTGACCGCCCAGGACCGGCTTGGCCGGGAGCTCCTCCTTGACGAGGCGCAGCCGCCCCCGCCCGCCGGGGAACACCTTCTGGGCGAGCTCCTCGAAGTTCTTCGCCGCCGCGGTGAACGTCTCCTCGAACGTCTCGCGGATCTGGCGGTCCGTGTCGCGGATGAGCGTCTTGAGCTCGCGCAGCGCGGTCTCGAGATCCGTGCGCTGCGTCTCGAGCTCCTCGACGTGCGCCACCGCCTCCTCGTACTCGGCCTTCGCGAGCGGGTTGACCGGGCCGAGCTGCTCGCGCCGGCGGGCCAGCCGCTCGATGCGCTGCTTGAGGTCGCGGACCTTCTCATCGGGCAGCGCGTCCGTGGACGGCTCGGCGTCGAAGCCCAGCCGCTCGGCGACCTCGGACAGCTCGCCGGTGAGCTCCGCGGCGCGATCGCGTTCGCGCTGGGCCCGCACCTCGGCGTTCGTGACCTGGTCGCCGCGCTCGCGCAGGGTGCGCTGCAGCTCGGCTTCCTTCGACGCGCAGGCGCGCAGCGCGCTGGCGACGCCCTCACCCGCGGCGCGATCAGCGGCGAGTTCGGCCTCGAGCGCCTCGACGCGGTTGGCGACCTCGGCGATCACGTGCTCGAGCGCCGTGGCCAGCCGCTCCGCGATGGGCACCAGCGCTCGGTCGGCGGCGATGCGCCCCTGGAGCATCGCGATGCGCTGGGCGCGCTCCTCGCGCTGGCGGGCGGCGCGCTCGCCGTTGCGGCGCTCGGCCTGCAGCTCGCCGTCGAGCTGCGCGCGGCGCACGGCCGCGGCGCCGTCCTCGGGCGCCTTGCGGCGCTGCTCGATGAGCCATGCCGCGCGGCGGACCTCCTCCTCGGCGGCCGCCCGGGCACGGTCGATCTCACGCACGGCGTCGTCGGCCTTCTCGCGCACGAGATCGGCGGCCGTGACCGCCTCGCCCGCCTGCTCGGAGGCTGCCTTGGCGGCCTGTTCGGCCTGCACTGCCGTCTCGGACGCCGCGATGAGCTCGTCGCGCCGGTTGCGCTCGGCGAGCACGCGCTCCTCGCCGGCCTCGGCGGCCTGGCGCAGCTCGCCGGCGGCAGCGTCCCAGACGCGGCCGGCGCGCGTGACGGCCACACCGGTGAAGTCGTCGGCCACGGCGTCGAGATCGTCGACGACCCACGCAGTGGCCAGGAGGCGGCGGGCGAGCGACACGCCGGGTTCAGCGCCGCCGACGAGGTCGGCGAGGCGGACCGCCCCAGGCGCGGGAGGTTCGGCGCCAGCCGAACCTCCGGCCGCATCGGCGCCCGCCGATGCGGCGACGAGTGCGAGCCCGCCGTCGGTGCCCGCGCGGTCCAGAAGCGAGCCCGCGGACGGCCGATCCTCCGCGACGGCGGCGCGCAGCCGGCCGTCGAGCGCGGCGGCGAGCGCCCGCTCGTATCCACTCTTGACCTCCAGGCCGTCGGCCAGCGACCGCACACCCTTCTCGCGGCCGAGCGCCGCGCCCGCGTGCGTGCGCAGGAACTGGTTGCAGGCGGCGAGCTCGGCGCCGATCCGCGCGGCGTCGCGCCGGGCGGCCTCGACGGCCTTCTCGGTCTCGCGCCGGGCCGCGCGCGCCTGAGCCGCCGCCGCGTCCGCGTCGGCGAGCGCCTTCGCCCGCAGCGCGACGGTGGCGGTGAGCTCCTCCACCTTGGCCTGCGACGCCGTGCGCTGCGCCTCGAGCTCGGCGACCTCGCGCTCGAGCTCGGCCTGGCGGTCGGCGTCGAGCCGCGCGATCTCGGCCTCGAGCGCCTCGATGCGCTGCATGCCCGCCTCGTCGGGCGCGTCGGCCTCGGCCTCCTCGCGCAGCGCGGCGAGCTGGCGCTCGCGGCGGTCAATGCGCTCGGACAGCTCCGCCCCGGTCTGCTTGACGCGATCGAGCCGCATGTCGATGCGCTCGGCCGACGCCTTCGCCGCGAACACCCGGCGGGCGAGCGACTCGCGCCGCCCGGTCTGCGCGGCGAGCTGCTGCTCGACCTGCTCGCGCTCGGCGGCCACCGCCCCGAGCTGCGCCTGGGCCTCGTCGCGGGCGGCCCGCGCGGCGGTGCGCTCGCGCTCGGCCTCGGCGAGCTGGGTCCGGGCGGCACGCAGCGCGTCGGCGGCCAGTTCGAAGCGGGCCTCGTCGCTCTGGCGCTGCAGGCGCTCGTGAAGCTCGGCGGCCTCGGCCTGGCGCTTGAGCGGGCGCAGCCGGGTGCGCGCCTCGCGCTCGACGTCCAGCGCGCGATCGAGGTTCTGCTGCGTGCGCTCGAGCTTGAGCTGCGCGCGGCGACGGCGCTTGCGGTGCTTGCCCAGTCCAGCGGCCTCCTCGATGAGCAGGCGCCGGTCCTTCGGCTTGGAGGTGACGATCGCCTCGACGCGGCCCTGCGAGACGACGGAGTGCATCTCCTTGCCCAGGCCCGTGTCCGAGAGCACCTCGAGCACGTCGACGAGGCGGCACTTCGCGCCGTTGAGGCGGTACTCGCCGTCGCCCGAGCGGTCGAGCCGCCGCGAGATGGAGATCTCGCTCATCGGCACGTCGATCTCGCCCCCGGAGTTGTCGAGCACCAGCTCGACCTCCGCGCTGTTGCGGGCCTGCACGCCGTGACCGCCGCCGAAGATGACGTCCTGCATCGACTGACCGCGGACCGCGAGCGGGGACTGCTCGCCCATCGCCCACAGCACGGCGTCGGTCACGTTGGACTTGCCCGAGCCGTTCGGCCCGACGATCACCGCGACGCCGTTGGCAAACTCGAGCTTGGTGCGATCGGGGAACGACTTGAACCCCTTCAGCGTCAACGACTTCAGATGCATCAGCTCGGGGCTCCTTCGGGGTCCTCCACGGGGTGCAGCGCGTCCAGCGCCACGCGCGCGGCCTCCTGCTCGGCGGCCTTCTTGCTCCGGCCCTCGCCACGACCGACGGGCGCGCCGTCGACGGTGGCGACGACCTCGAAGATCCGTTCGTGCGGGGGACCCAGCTCGTTCACGACGCCATACTCCACCACCTCGCCCCGACGGGCCAGGCGCTCCTGCAGCGCGGACTTGAAGTCGACGGGGTGTTCCAGGGCCTCTGCGATCTCCGGCTGGAAGGCCTCGACGACCGCGTCGGCGGTCACCTCGTAGCCGGCGTGCAGGTAGCACGCGCCGATGATCGCCTCGGTGACGCTGGCCAGGACGCGCTCGGTCTCGACGAGCTGCGCCTGCGCGTCGCCCTCGGGCGCTGCGGCCCGCAGCTGGGCGGGGACGCCCAGGCGCTCGGCCACGCCGCGGCATGCGGGGCCGGAGACCGACTGGGCGCGGATCTTCGTGAGCCGGCCCGCGCCGAAGCGCTCGGCCTCCAGGCGCGGATACAGGTGTGACGTCACCGCGAGGCCGAGCACGGAGTCGCCGAGGAACGCGAGCCGGGTGTACGAGTCCGAGCGGCGTTCCGCCCAGGACTCATGGGTGAAGACCTGCCGATGCAGGTCCTCCGGCAGGTCATCCAGGAGTGCGGAGAGCTTCTTCAGGACTCAGTGGGAAGTTCGGCGTCGGACGCGTGCTCGAAGACGTAGTCCACGGCCTGTCCGACGGTCAGGATGTTCACGGCCTCCTGATCCGGGATCTTCAAGCCGTAGGAGTCCTCCAGCTCGAGCACGAGCTGGTAGAGGTCGAGCGAATCGGCCTCCAGGTCCTCCTTGAAGCGCGTCTCGAGCGCGATCTGGGCCGGGTCGAGCTCCAGCTCGTCGGCCAGGTGCGCCCGAACGAGATCGAAGATCTCCTCCCGGGTCATGGCGAACCGGGAACGCTACCGGCCGGTTCGGCGGCGGGAGGAGGATCCGGCGGCCCGGCCGCGACGGGGGCGCTGCGGAGCGCCCCGGCGGCCTCGAGCGCGTCGCGGGTCTTGCCGACGACGTCGCCCTCGGTGCCGCGCGCGGCCAGGAGGATGGCGCGGGCGATCCCGTCGCGGGTGAAGCGGCCGTGCGGGACGACGCCGAGGCGCCGAAGCCCGAGCAGGTACGCGCCGCCCTGCAGCTCCGGGTCGATCTCCGCGCGGAAGCCGTAGAGCGACGGCCGCAGGAGGAACCCGCCGGCCTTCGCGCGCAGCGAGCGCATCGCGATGGCCTTGATCTCCTTCAGCGTGCGCTGCGACGTGCCCTCGAGCACCTTCAGCGCGACGTTGCCGCTGAACCCGTCCGCGACGACGACGTCCGCGGTGCCGTCGAGCAGCCGGTGGCCCTCGACGTTCCCGACGAAGTTCAGGCCGGCCGCCGTGGCGAGACGCGCGTGCGCCTCCACGACCTCGGCGGTACCCCGCGTGGGCTCCTCGCCGTTGGACAGCAGCGCGACGCGAGGCCGCTCGACCCCGAGGACGACCTGAGAGAGCGCCGCGCCCATGTAGGCGAACTGCACGAGATGCTCGGGACGAACCTCGACATTCGCACCGACGTCCAAGAGGGTGACCGGCTGCCCCGGGATGGGCAGCGGGAGCGCCAGCGCCGGCCGGTGAATGCCCCGCGCGCGCTTGATGTTGAACAGGCCCGCCGCCAGGGCCGTGCCGGTGGACCCGCCCGCGACGAGCGCGTCGGCCTCGCCGGAGGCCACCGCCGCAGCGGCCCGGACGATCGACGCGTCGCGCGTGGAGCGCGCCGCGGCCGCCGGGTCGGCCGCCTTGGCGATCGACACCGGGGCGTCGACGACCTCCACGCCGTCCGGCATGGGACCGATCTCCGCGGCGGGGCCGAAGAGGAGCACGCGAACGCCGCGCTCGGCGGCGAGCGCCGCACCTGCAGCTACCTCAGCTGGGCCGAGATCGGCTCCGTTGGCATCGACGGCGACGGTGATCGTCTCCGCCGGGCTCTGCCACGGCACCGATGTCACCTAGTGGTCGTGATCGTGGTCGTGCCCGCTCGATGCGGGCGCGACGACCTCACGGCCGGCGTAGAAGCCGCAGGTCGGGCAGACCCGGTGCGGTCGGCGCGGGCTGTGGCACTGCGGGCACGAGTTGTACGAAGGGGCCGTCAGCTTGTGCTGAGAACGACGCTTCGTCGTGCGGCTGTGTGATTGCTTCTGCTTGGGTACGGCCATGGGCAGGCGAGGATACAAGAGCGAGGAGACCACCGGCGAGCGCCGGGCTGCGGCCCGGCTGGCGCGTTCGCCGCGACTCCGCTATGCGCTGCTGCGCTCGCTGCTGTCGCTGGCGATGCTCGGGGCCAACGTCATCGGTGTCGCCATCGTCTTCATCGTCGTCCGCTTCGTCCTGCCCCTGCCCGACATCGAGGACGAGGACGAGGCGACGATCGCCGCGCTCATCGCGCTCGGGCTCTACCTCGCGTTCGCCGTCCCGGTCGGGACCTACTGGGGGCTGCGCCAGTCCAAGCCCGTCCGGGACTGGTGGCTGTCGGGGGCCCCGCCGACCGCCGGCATGCAGGAGACGATCCTCACGCTGCCGCGGCGCATGGTCCGCGTGTACGTGGTGCTGTGGCTCGTCGGCGCCGTGCTGTTCTCCGCGCTCAGCTTTCGGTACTCGTCGGAGCTGGCGCTCGACATCGGCCTGGCGGTCCTCCTCAGCGCCATGGGCACCTGGGCGTTCACCTACCTGCTCGCCGAGCGGATCCTCCGCCCCCTCGCCGCCGCATCGCTCGAAGCAGGCCTGCCCGAGCGCACGCAGACGCCGGGTGTGACCCTGCGTCTCATGCTCACCTGGGGCCTGACCACCGGCGTGCCCGTCGTCGGCATGCTCCTCGTCGCCGGTGGCCAGATCGTCGGGATCTACGGCGCGTCGGGCGATCGGATCGCCGTCACCGCCCTGTTCCTCGGCGGCGTGACGATCGTCATCGGCTCGCTGGCCACGCTGCTGGTCAGCCGCTCGCTGGCCGATCCGATCATCTCGCTGCGGCGCGCGCTCGCGCGGGTCCGCGCAGGCGATCTCGACGTGCGCACCCAGGTCTACGACGGGAGCGAGGTCGGCCTGCTCCAGGCCGGATTCAACGAGATGATGGCCGGGCTGCGCGAACGCGAGCGCCTGCACGACCTGTTCGGCCGCCAGGTCGGCCAGGACGTCGCGCAGCTGGCGATCGAACGCGGCGCGGAGCTGGGCGGGGAGCTGCGCGAGGTCGCGGTCCTGTTCATCGACATCGTCGGGTCGACGAGCATGGCGTCGGAGCGGCCCGCCACCGAGGTCGTCGGGCTCCTGAACCGGTTCTTCGAGGTCGTCGTGGAGATCACCGACCAGCACGGCGGGTTCGTCAACAAGTTCGAGGGCGACGCGGCCCTGTGCATCTTCGGCGCGCCCCTGGACCGGCCCGACGCCGCCGGTGATGCCCTGCGCGCGGCGCGTGACCTGCGCGAGACGCTCGCCCACGCCGTCCCGGAGCTCACGGCCGCGATCGGCGTCTCCGCGGGTCAGGCGCTGGCGGGCAACGTCGGGTCCGCCGCGCGCTTTGAGTACACCGTGATCGGTGACCCCGTCAACGAGGCCTCGCGGCTCACCGAGCTGGCGAAGACGACCGCCGGGCGGGTCCTCGCCTCCGCGGCCGTCGTCGACCGCGCCGCCGCCGCGGAGGAGCGGGAACGGTGGCGCGCCGACGGCGAGACGGTCCTGCGCGGACGGTCGGCGCCGACGACGCTCAGCGTCCCCGTGGACGCGGCGTAGCCGGGCTCAGGACTCGTCGAACTTCAGCTCGGAGAGCTTGGCCCAGCGGGGGTCGATCCCGGGCTCGGCTCCGCCCGGCTCCTCGGCGTCGGTCGCGCGCCCGGCGCCGCCGCGCTCGGCCATGGCCCGCTGCCGCGCCTCGCATGCCTCGGTGTCCGGACACGCGAGTTGCACGGGCAGGGCGAGCACGAGCGCGTCCCGCGCCCACGCCGCGACGTCGAGCATGTCGTGATCGTCGACGTACGGGCTCGTGAGCTCCTCGCCGCCACCGGGCTGGTCGATCTCCCGGGCGTCGATGGCCTGGTGGATGACGGCGTCCTCGAGGCAGCGCATGCATGACCCGCGCACGTCGGTCTCCAGGCGCAGACGCAGGCTGTACCCGGAGTTCGCCATGCGGCTCACGTCGACGACCGCCTCGGCGGGGTCGGCGGTGTAGTCCTCGTCCCCGAACCGCAGCGGCTCGAAGCTGACGGCGAGGTCGAGGCGCTTGCCCTCCCCGGGGTCAGCCGCAGCCGGCCGAGGTCGAACGTGTCGGTCTTGGCGGCCATGGCTCCAGGCTAGAAGATGGAGGGGTGCGCGCCATGGTCCTCGACGAACCCGGCCGCCCCCCTGCGGGCCGCCGCGCTGCCGGTCCCCACGCCGGGCCCGGCCCAGGTCCTCGTGCGCGTCCTGGCCTGCGGGGTGTGCCGCACCGACCTGCACATCCGCGACGGCGAAGTCGTCCCGGCCGCGGGCGCGACGGGCTATCCGATCGTCTGCGGACATCAGATCGTGGGCGAGCGCCAGGACACCGGCGAGGTGGTCGGCATCCCCTGGCTGGGCTGGACGTGCGGCGCCTGCCGCTACTGCGTCAGCGGGCGCGAGAACCTGTGCGACACGGCGCGCTTCACCGGCCTGGACATCCCCGGCGGCTTCGCCGAATGGACGGTTGCCGACCCGCGGTTCTGTCTGCCCCTCCCGGAGGAGATCGCGGCGGACCCGGTCGCCGCGGCACCGCTGCTGTGCGCGGGGCTCATCGGCCACCGCACGCTGCGGCTCGCCGGTGACGCCCACCGGATCGGCATCTACGGCTTCGGCGCCGCAGCCCACCTCGTCTGCCAGGTCGCCGTCCACGAAGGCCGCGAGGTCTACGCGCTCACGTCGCCGGGCGACACCACCGCGCAGGCGTTCGCCCGGGATCTCGGCGCCGTCTGGGCCGGCGGATCCGACGAGGCGCCGCCGCAGGAGCTCGACGCCGCGCTGATCTTCGCCCCCGTCGGGCCGCTCGTGCCCGCGGCGCTGCGCGCTGTCGCCAAGGGCGGCAGCGTCGTCTGCGGCGGCATCCACATGAGCGACATCCCGAGCTTCCCGTACGCCGACCTGTGGGGCGAGCGGGTGATCCGCTCGGTCGCCAACCTCACGCGGGAGGACGGCGCGCTGTTCCTGGACGCGGCGCGACGCGCGCACGTTCGCACCCGCACGACGTCGTACCCGCTCGAGAACGCCGAACAGGCCCTGGAGGACCTGCGCACCGGGCGCCTGGAGGGCGCCGCGGTGCTCGACCTCAGACCCGCTCGCGCAGCTCCCGCTTGAGGATCTTGCCCGTCGCGTTGCGCGGGAGCTCGTCGACGACGTAGATCTCGCGCGGCACCTTGTACCGGGCGAGATTGACCTTGACGTGGTCCTTCATGTCGTCCTCGGTGATCGAGCCCTCCTCGTGCACGACCACGAAGGCGACGAGGCGCTGCCCCCACTCCGCGTCCTCGACCCCGAGGACCGCGACCTCGTGGATCGCGTCGTGGCTGGCGAGGAGATCCTCGACCTCACGTGGGAAGACGTTCTCGCCGCCGGAGACGATCATCTCGTCGTCCCGGCCGTCGATGAAGAGCCGCCCACCCTCGTCGAAGTGGCCGACGTCGCCGGAGCTCATGAGACCGTCGATGATCTCCTTGCCGCCGCCGCCGGTGTAGCCCTCGAACTGCATCTCGTTGCCGACGAAGATGCGGCCGACCTGGCCCTGCGGGACCTCGCGGCCCTGCTCGTCGTACAGGCGGACGACGGTGCCGTGCGGCGGGCGGCCGGCGGTGCCGGGCGCCGCGCGCAGGTCCTCGGGCGTGGCGATCGTCGCCCACGCGACCTCGGTCGAGCCGTAGAGGTTGTAGAGGACCTCGCCGAACTGGTCCATCGCCTCGATGGCGAGCGGGCCCGGGAGCGCCGAGCCCGACGCGGCGATGACCTTCAGGGAGGACGTGTCGTACTTCCCGAGCGTCTCGGGACCGAGGTCCAGGATGCGCTGGAGCATCACCGGGACGACGACGAGGGCGCTGCAGCCGTGCTCGGCGACGGCCGCGACCGTGCCCTCGGGATCGAACCGGCGGCGCAGCACGATGGTGGAGCGCAGCGACATCGCGAGGAAGAAGTGCGCCAGGCCCCACGAGTGGAAGAGCGGCGCGGCGATCATCGTGTGCTGGTGGGCCTTCAGCGGGATCTTGCTGAACAGCGAGGCGGCCGGGTCCAGCGACTTCGGCTGCGGGCGCGCGGCGCCCTTCGGGGTGCCGGTGGTGCCGCTGGTGAGGATGACGATGCGCCCGGGCTTCTCCGGCGGTGCGACGTCGGTGGGGTCACCCGTCGCGATGAGCTCGGACAGCGTCTCCTCGGTGCGGGGCCCCTCGGTGTCCGTCCACGCGACGTACCGCTGCAGGTCGTCCCCGGCGCCCGCGCAGAGCTCGGTGAACTCCTCGTCGTAGATGAGCGCCGTCGGTTGCTCGCGTGCGCAGACGTCGGTGATCTGCGGGCCCGCGAACATCGTGTTGAGGTACAGCGCGTGCGCGCCGAGCTTGGAGAGCGCGATGGTCGCCTCCACGAAACCGCGGTGGTTGCGGCACAGCAGCGCGACGTTGTCGCCCTCCTGAATCCCGCGCGCAGCGAACGCGTGCGCGAGTGCGTTCGTCCGCCGATGGACCTGACCGAAGGTGAGGACGCCGAGCTCATCGATGATCGCGGGGCGATCGCCGCACGCGCCGGCCGCCGCGGCGTACCCGCCGGCGGGCGTCGGGCCGTACGTCTTCAACCCCTTGGCGAGCCCGATGAGCCGCCCTGGCGCCATGGGGCGCACGATCCCAGTGCGCTGGAGCTGGCGCAGCGTGTGGAGCTTCGTTCCAATGACGCCGAGTTGCATACCCGGGAATTTACGGGAGCGTGACATTTCGTGGCACCTCGCCTCGTTCGACGAGCGCGTAGATGTCCGCCGCGCGCTTGGGGTTGAGATAGACGTGCCGCTGTCCGACCGACGGCTTCTCCTGCAGCAGGCCTCCGGACAGCAGCGATTCGCCGACGCGCTCGGCGAGTTCGCGGTCGTTCCCCGCGAACCCTCGGGACAGGTGCGCGAACTCGGTGTGGTAGCCGCCCCACTTCCCCATCCCCGCGAGGCGCTGGAGGATGCGCCGCGCCACCCGGCGCGCGGGGTCGGGGTCCTCGTGCGGACGGGAGACGCCGCCGCTGCCCTCGAACAGGGCGAGGACCTGGTCGTCATTGGCGACGTCGTCGTCGCGCTCGGCGGGTCGCCCCCCGAAGCGGGCGATCGCCTCCGCGACCCGCAGCGGGTGCACCGCGCCGACCGGCGGACTCAGCGACTCCTGCGACCCGCGGAACGCGCCGATCGGCAGCGCGGACGGTGACGTGCGCAGGCGGTCGAGCTCGGCCGCCTGCTCCTCGAAGGCGTAGACGGCGACGTCCGGCTCCGGCTCGGCCTGCGGATAGCCGAGCACGAGGAAGCCGTCGAGCTCGCCGCAGGTGAGCTGCAGATCGGCGATGGACCCGGGGGGCGGTGGGCCGGTGACGTCGATGAGCGCCCCGACGGTCGCCGCGGTCAGCAGCCACTCCCGGTCCGTCACGACCGCGGGATCGGCACGGAGCTTCGCGTCGATCGGCAGCGCGGCGAGGAGCATCCCGTCACCGGCGGCGAACGCCACGACGACCGGGTGGTCCTTGCCCGAGCGCGCCTGCGTCAGCTCGGACGCGCCGGTGCGAAGCTCCTCGAGCAGGAGGTCGTGCAGCCACGCGCCGCGCGTGCTCGGCGCCTGCGTGCCGCCCGCCTCCGTGAGTGCCCGCCGCAGCGACATGTATGCAGCGTAATCCGTCCGGGTGCCGTGCTGTGGTTCTTTGCGTCATGGAAGCTGCCATCCCCCCTCCCCTTCGCCACGGTCAGCATCCGCAACGGACGGCTCGCGATCGACGGGCTGCTCATCGACGACGAGACCGTCGTCCGGCTCGCGGCCGACAGCGATGACGCGTCGGCGTTCGTCCGCGACGCGCTCATCATCGGCGCGCGCGTGCTCGATCGCGAGCAGGCGGGCACGAACACCGACTTCGTCAAGGCGGAGTTCGAGCGGTCCGCGCGCGAGCTCAAGGACGAGTTCACCCTCCGCGCGAAGGCGGTGGCCGACCGGCTCGACGAGAAGGTCGACGAGACGTTCGGCCCGGACGACGGGCACGTCATCAAGGCGCTCGCCAAGCACTTCGCCGACGAGTCCAGCGGCGCCGTCCAGCACAAGGTGCGCGCCGTCCTCACCGAGGTGGCGACGCAGATGCGCGAGGACCTGCGCAAGCAGCTGACGTCCGACAGCGCCGACAACCCGATCGTCGCGATCCAGAAGGCGTCGCTCGGCGTCATGAAGCAGAACGCCGACCAGCAGAACGCGCACCTGCGCGCGATGGCGGACAAGATGGAGGCCATGCGGGTCGAGCTGACCCAGCTGAAGGCCGAGAAGGAGAAGGTCCAGGAGCTCGACGCCGAGCGCGAGCGCGGCACCGCGAAGGGCCGCACGTACGAGGAGGCGCTGGCGGAGGCGCTCGACGACCTCGCCGCCGCCCGCGGCGACGTGTGCGAGGCGGTCGGTGACTTCGGCGGCGAGGGCGGGCGCAAGGGCGACGTCGTCATCGCGATCGACGCGTGCGGCGGCCCGGCGCGCGGGCGCATCGTCTTCGAGGCGAAGAACCGGCGCCTGTCCAAGAAGGAGGCGCTCGAGGAGCTCGACGGCGCCCTGAAGATCCGCGGCGGCGACTACGCCGTGCTCGTCGTCCCGTCCGACGAGAAGCTCCCGGCACGCACGAACCCGCTGCGCGAGTTCAACGGGGACAAGCTCTTCGTGGCCTTCGACCCCGACGACGGGTCCACGCTCGCCCTGGAGGTCGCCTACGGGCTGGCCCGCGCGCGGGTCCTGCAGGCACGCTCGGAGACCGACCGGGTCGACCCCGACGCGGTGCGCGCCGAAGTCGAGCGGGCACAGGGCGGCATGGATGAGGTGCGGCGGATCAAGACGCAGCTGTCCAACGCCCGCACCGGTATCGACAACGCCTCGTCGATCGTCGAAGCGATGGCGCAGACCGTGCGCGGCCACCTGGCCCGCATCGACGAGCTCCTCGCCGCGCCCGACGACGAGGCCGACGCCGCGTAGATGGTCGCCCGGCGCGTCGTGGTGCGCGGGCGGGTCCAGGGCGTGTGGTTCCGGCAGAGTACGCTGCGCGAAGCCGAGCGGCTGGGCGTGGACGGCTGGGTGCGCAACCGCGCCGACGGCACGGTGGAGGCCTGGGTGCAGGGCGACAGCGCTGCCGTCGACGTGCTCGTGGCGTGGTGCGGCGAGGGCCCGTCCCGCGCCGAAGTGTCGGCGGTCGACGTCGAGGACGTTCCGGCCGACTCGTCCCTGCGCGGGTTCTCCGTGCGCTGAGCGCCCGTCAGTCGTCTTCGACGAGCCCGAACGCGAGCTTCGCCCGGTCGCCGCGGACGGCGATGATGACGTGGCCGAGGTCGCTGCCGTCGGCGAGGTGCCGGCGGATGGCCCCCATCATGAGCTCCGCCGCGCGGTCGAGGGGAAAGCCACCGACGCCGGTGCCGAACGCGGGGAGCGCGAGCGAGCGGCAGCCGAGCTCCTCCGCGACGCGCAGCGCCGACGCGGTCGCGCCGCGAATCGCATCGTCACCCGTCGGCCCGCCGGGCTCCATCGTGGCGGCGTGGATGACCCACCGGGCGGGCAGCGCGCCGGCGGTCGTCGCGACCGCCTCGCCCAGGGCGATGGGCGCGCTCGCCCGGCTCTCGCGCTCGAGCTCCGGCCCGGCCGCGCGCGCGATCGCGCCGGCGACGCCGCCGCCGCTGCAGCAGCTGCGTGTTGGCGGCATTGGCGATGGCGTCGACCTCGAGGGTCGTGATGTCGCAGTCGCGGACTTCGACGGTGGCGAGCATGCACCGGATCCTATGCCCGCAACCGCGACGAGCTGAACGGTCATCAGTGGCCGCTGGACCGACCACCGACGACCGTTCGCGAGGGTCCCCTCGGTGAACGGTCGTCGGTGGCCACCCAGGCGGCCACCGACAACCGTTCGTCCTCGAGGGGGCTTGGTCAGCGGAGGCGGAGCTCCGTGGCGTTGGTGTTGCCGTGGGCGTCCGTCGCCGCCCCCGTCGCGACAGCCACCGGCGCGCCGTCCGGCACCCTGAGCGCCGCGACGCCGTCGGTGATCGGGACGGCCCGCGGCTCGCCGGCCACGGTGAACGTCACCTCGCCCTCGGGCACACCATCCGGACGCGCCGTGAGGTCGACGTTCTCTCGAGCGGCGGGATACGCCACGCGCACCGCGACCGCACCCGGCGGCGCGGGTGCCGCCGCCACCGTCAGGCTCGTCGCCGGCTGCACGGTGAACGGCGACGACTCCAAGCGGTACCGCGTCGCCGTCACCACCAGCCGGTACTCGCCGGCGGGTGCGTCGAGGGGCACCTCCCAGCGCGCGGCGTACCGCCCGTCCTTGCCGGTCCGCCAGAACATTGCCAGGCCGAGGTCGGAGTCGACCTCCTCCCAGCCGCCGCCGACGCGCCGCTCGGCCCGGACGAACGCCGCGCCCACAGGGCGGTCGGCGCCGAACGCCCCGCCCTGCCACGAGAACGTCGCGTGGCCGAGCCGCGGCACCCGGGCGGGCGCGTCCTCCAGCAGCGCCCCCGCCGCGGCACCTTCGGGGAAGGGGGTCCCGACGGGTACGACGCCGCGCTTGGCGTCGTACACGCGCGGCGGGGGCGCCGCCTGGCCGCGCACGAGGCGCGACGACAGGTCCGTCAGCGACTGGCGCAGCAGGTTCAGCGACAGCCGCCCGTACATCGTCGAGCCGCCCTCGTAGTGTTGCGTGTCGTACTCCTCGGGGGTCGTGATGTAGTTGATGTACTCGTTGGCCAGCCCGGCGATGACGACCTTGCGCACCCTGGCCGGCGAGGTCGCCTGCAGGACGTCGCGCTTGACCCGCGCGCCGGACTCCTTCGTCGGCTCACCCGGCAGCGACGCGATCATCCGGTCGCCCACGCGGACCACCATGAGCGGGACGGACTTCGGGAACGACCCGACCGGCACGATCGCCTTGTGCCCGTGGCCCGCCAGGATGGTCCTGGGCGACTTCACGCCCTCCCATGCCTGGCGGGTCACGTCGTACAGCGGGCCGCGACCCTCTTCAGAGCCGGTCAGGAACGGAATGCCCGGGTACGCCCGGTCGGCCACGCGGCCGCCTTCCACCCATTGCCCGCAGAAGCACGTCTGGGTCCAGCGCACGTCGACCGGGAGGTCGTCGGTCATCGCCGCGCCGGCCCGCCGCCAGGCCCGCAGCATCGACGCCGCCTCGGCGCGCCCCACCTCGTCGGCGCCCGCCGGCCCGGTGTGATCGAGGCCGGCCGACATGTCGCCCTCGGCGCCGTTGCCGTAGACGTTGACGACCGGGTGGTCGTCGGGCACGTCCGCCTCCTCGCGCACCGTGCGCTCGAACACGCGGATCGCGGCGGCGTGATGGTCGCCGCTGTAGGCCCGGATCTCCGCCTTCACCACGGTGCCGTGGTCGGCGAACTGCGACCAGGCGCCGATCGGAACGCGGCGGCCGTCGACGACCTGGTCGACACGCAGGACGTCGACCTCCGGATCGATCGTGCCGCCGTAGCCCTCAGGATCGTCCTCGACCTTGCCCTGGCCGGGACGGCGCTGCACCCCGTGGTTGGCGAGATGCGCCTCCAGGCTGCGGTTGCGGGTGACGCCGAGCAGCTGTTCGTCACCCCAGCCGGCCACCGCGGGCGCCAGCCCGTCGTCGGCCTGCCGGATCGCCGCGGAGATCTGCCGGACGAGGAACGCGTAGAGCTGCGGGTCGGCGCGCACCGGGTTGAGCAGGCTGCCGAGCGCCTTGGCGTCGGTGAAGAGCATCGTGGCGTTCGGCGCGGCGGTGTTCAGCGTCGCGTAGTTGGCAAACCCGCCCGGGCCCGCGTGCGTGTGCGTCGCGCTGATGAGGACGTTCCCGGTGGAGAAGCCGCGGTCGGCCAGCGCCTCGGCGACGTGCTGCTGCAGCCCGCCGGGGACCATGAACAGCTCGACGGCGACGAGCGCGACCTTGCGCCCGCCCTGCTCGAGCACCATCGCCTTGGCGAACAGCCGCGTCTGCTGGCCCTCGACGAGGCGGTCCGCCCGGGTCCAGCCCCCGAGGTAGTAGCCGGTGCGTGGCGGCGTGATGTCCGCCTGCCCCGCGCCCGCACGCAGACCCGCGGCCGGCGTCTGCGCGACCGCCGGTGACGCGGTCGCGCTGATCGCCGCCACCCCGGCGACCAGCGCGAGCGCGCGCCTCATCCCCACCCCACGAATCACAGCGCCGCGCCCACCTGCGCGGCGACGACCTCGCCGGCCTGCACCGCGCCGTCCATGTAGCCCGACCACCGCGTGGCGGTCTCGGTGCACGCGAAGTGCAGCGCCCCCTCGGGCGCCGAGAGCGCGCCCTTGTAGCCCGTGATCGCACCCGGCTGCGGGACCGCGACGGGGCAGCCGCGGTGGAACTCCAGCGAGTCCCAGTGCACGTCGAGGTACTCCTTCGGCGACGCCGCCTCCGGCCCGAACCACGTCGTGAACTGCTCGAGCACCGCGGCCCGCCGGTCGGCGAGCGACGTGACGCCGAACTCCCGGGCATCCTGGCCATCGACGAACCCCATCATCACGCCGGGGGTGCCGCTGCCGGGCGAGATGTCGAAGGTGATCTTCACCGGCCCGGTGTCGCTCGTCGCCTGGCCCGTCAGGCCCTTGGCCCGCCAGAACGGCCGGTCGTAGACGGCCACCGCCTTGCCGACCGACCCCATCGGCGAGCGCTGGCAGAGCTGGTCCTTCAGCGCCGAGAGTCCCGGCTCGAAGCTGATGCGCGGGATCATCGGCGGCGGCACCGCGACGATGACCCGCTTCGCGGAGACGGTGACGCCGTCGCCGTGCACGATCGTCCGGTCCCCGTCGGTGACGACGCGCCGCACGGGCGAACTCAGCGTGACGGCGTCGTCGCCCAGCTGCGCGGCCATGAGCTCGGGGATGCGCTGGCTGCCACCGTCGAACTGCTGCTCCTGCGCCGCGTTGCCGGTGTTCAGGAGCACCTGCAGCGACCCGGCCGAGCGGATGTAGAACAGCACGTGCAGCAGCGGGATCTCCTGTGACTCGACGCTGAAGAGCGAGAGGCAGGCGAGATCGAGCAGCTTGTGCGTCTGGGTCGAGCGGGCGTTCGTGCGAATCCAGGTGTAGAAGGTCTGCGCGTCCCACTCCTTCGCGCGCGGCTCGGCCCACGGCGCCGCCGGGTCGAGCGAGGAGGCGTGGCCGTTGAGCCGGCTCATGAGCGTGTTGAGCTCGAGCAGGCTGCCGAGGTCCACCGCCGGGATGGTGCCCTGGTAGGTCTTGCGATTGCCGTTGAAGAACTGGACGTTCTTGCCGGTGTTGAACGTCTTGTAGGTCCCGACGCCCAGCTCTTTGGCGAGCCCGAGGATCCGGGTCTGCTGCGGGCCGACGAACGTGGCGCCCCAGTTCACCGGGGTGCCGTCGGCCGCGTCCACGGTCCAGACACGCCCGCCGACCCGGTCGTCGGCCTCGACGACGTGGACGGAGCGGCCGGCCTGCTTGAGCTGTCGCGCGGCGGTCAGCCCCGTGAGGCCGGCGCCGACGATCGCGACGTCCACCTCGCGCGCCTCGGAGGGGCCGGACGGGGCCTCGTCGGGCCCCGCGGCGGCCGCTCGGCCGGGGACGGAGGCGGTGAGCGCACCGGCGCCGGCGGAGGCCAGCAGCGTGCGGCGGGAGAGACGGAGCGACTCGGACATGGCGCATTCCTACACCTAAGTTGGACGCTTGTCCAACGATTTTGTGCAGCCGGTCGACCCGGTCTGTGTGCTGAGATGGGGCTGTGGGGAGCCCCGGAGAGTCCACTGCCGAGCACGAGCCGCGCCGCAACGCGCGCGGCGAGGCACGCCGCCAGGCCGTCCTCGCTGCCGCCCTGCGCGTCGTCGGCACGAAGGGCATCGGCGGCGTCACGCACCGCGCCGTGGCCGCAGAGGCGGGGATCACCCCCGGCCTGACGACCTACTACTTCCCCACGGTCGACACCCTGCTCGAAGCGACGCTCGGGAGCTACGTCGAAGAGGAGATGGAGCGTGTCGGCGCCGCCATCGAGGTGCTCCGCGAGACCGGCCCGGACGCCGACCGCGGCGCCGTGCTGGGCGCCGTCTTCCAGGCGCTCTCGGTCGAGCCCGAGCAGCAGCTCGCGCAGTTCGACCTCTACCTCGAATCCGTGCGCCGTCCCGGCCTGCGCACCGTCGCCCGCGAATGCCTGAACGGCTACGCCGAGCTCGCGCGTCTCGCACTCGAGCGGCTGGGATCCGACCGGGCCGAGGAGGGCTCACGCGCGCTGCTCGCCCTGCTCGACGGCATCGCGATGCACCAGATCGTCGCCCCCGACGAGACCTACATCGAGCGCGTCGCGATCCCCGCGGTGCTCACGCTCGTCAACGCGTACGCGCCGGAGAACCCGGCGCGCGGCTAGGCGACTTCGGCCGGCTCGTCCTTGCCCTGCAGGCGGTCACGCCCGCGCTGCACGGCGGCGATGAACTTCGAGAGATTGACCTCGAGCGTGTTCAGGATCTCGTCGGCGTAATCCTCGGCGCCGAGGCGGATCTCCCGCTCACGCGCCCGCGCATCCTCGATGATGTCCTCGGCAGCCCGCTCGGCCTGCTTCGTGACCTCCTCGTCGGAGACGAGCTGGGTCTGCTTCTCCCGCGCCTCCTTGACGATGCGCTCAGCTTCGCGCTTCGCCTCGGCGAGCATCTCCTGCCGCTCCTTCACGATCCAGCGCGCCTGCTTGATCTCCTCAGGGATCGTCGCGCGCATCTGATCGAGGATGTCGTAAATCTCTTCCTTGTCGACCCGGACCTGGTCCGTGAGCGGGACGGGCTTGGCGTTGTGCACCAAGTCGTCCAGCTTGTCGATGAGCACGAGGACGTCCATAGCAGTTCCCTAGGTTCGATCCCGCGCCACTTCCTCCTGCAACCTACGCGCGACATCGGATGGCACGAGGTCTCCGATGTCACCGCCGAACAGCGCCAGCTCCTTCACGCCGCTCGAGCTGAGGAAACTGTACTGGGGTGAGGCGGCGAGGTAGAGGGTGTCGATGTCCGGCGCCTGCAGCCGGTTGAGCTGGTGCATCTCCATCTCGTACTCGAAATCGGAGATCGCACGCAGGCCCTTCACGATGGCGCGGGCCCCGATCTCGCGGGCGAAGTCCACGACGAGCGTGCGAAACGGCTCGGCGCGGACGTTCGGCAGATCGGCCGTCGCCTCCTCGATGAACGTGATGCGCTCATCGGTCGAGAACATCGTCTTGCCCTTGCGGTGCGGGAGATTGACGACGGCGACGACGACCTCGTCGAACAGCTGCGAGGTGCGCTCGATCACGTCGAGGTGGCCGTACGTGATCGGGTCGTAGGACCCGGGGCAGACGGCGATGCGGTTGTCAGGCGTCATGAATGCGAATAAGGGTGTCGCCGTAGCGGCGCTCGAAGGTCGGCGGCAGGTCCAGTGCGAGCTCGTTGCGGCGATCGCACTCCGTCACTACCCGCGCACCGGCGGCGAGAACCGCCGGAAGCGCGTCGGAGAGCGCACGCCCCAGCCCGGCCGGATGCCGGTATGGGGGGTCGAGGAAGACGAGATCGTACGCGGCGGCGCGCCCGGAGGCGTCGCTGAGCGCCTTGAGCGCCTCCCGGCGGTGGACCTGAGCGTCGATCCCGAGGGTCTCGAGGTTGGCGCGAATCGTCCCGACGGCCGCCGCCGCCTGGTCGACGAACTCGCAGCTCGCCGCCCCGCGGGAGAGCGCTTCGATGCCCAGCGCGCCCGAACCCGCGTAGAGGTCGAGGACCCGCGCGCCCTCGAGATCGCCGAGCACGCTGAACAGCGCCTCGCGGACGCGATCGGACGTCGGGCGCGTGTCGCGGCCCGGCGGCGCCTGCAGGCGGCGGCCACCGTAGGTCCCGGCGATGACCCTCACGCCGGAACGGGCTCGGACTCCGCCAGCGCGAGCGCGTCGGCGAGCAGCGCGTGCTCAGGCTGCTCCAGGCGCGGGTCGAGCGCCAGCAGCCGTTCGGCGCGGCCGTGCGCGCGTTCCAGCAGATCGGCGTCCTCGGGGAGCCGCGCGACCCGGAACCGGGCCAGGCCCGACTGCTTCGTGCCGGTCAGCTCGCCCTCGCCGCGCAGCTCGAGGTCGATCTCGGCGAGCTGGAAGCCGTCACTGTGCTGCGCCAGGGCGGACAGCCGCGCCGACTCCTTCGGCCCGAACAGCAGGCAGAGCGAGGGATGCTCACCCCGGCCGACGCGCCCCCGGAGCTGGTGCAGCTGGCTGATCCCGTAGCGCTCGGCGTCCTCGACGAGCATCACGGTCGCGTTGGGCACGTCGATGCCGACCTCGATCACCGTCGTGGCGACGAGGACGTCCGCGCCGCCGGCCGCGAAGCGCTCCATCGCCTCGGCCTTCTCCTTCGGGCGCATCTGGCCGTGCATGAGCACGACCTCGAAGTCGGCGAACTCCCCCGCCTTCAGGCGCTCGTACTCGGCGGTCGCGGCCCGCGCGGCCACCGCCTCGGAGTCCTCGACGAGCGGGCAGACGACGAACGCCTGGCGCCCCGCGCGCAGCTCCTCGCGGATGCGCTCGTAGGCGCGCGCCCGTTCGCGCTCGCCGCTGACGACGAACGTCTCGATCGGCTGCCTGCCCTTCGGCAGCTCGCGCAGCGCGGTGACGTCGAGCGCGCCGAAGCTCGCCAGGCGCATCGTGCGCGGGATGGGCGTGGCGGTCATGTGCAGGACATGGGGGGCGAGGCCGTCGCGTGCCTTCGCGTCGAGCGCCGCGCGCTGGCGCACGCCGAAGCGGTGCTGCTCGTCGACGACGGCGACCGCGAGATCGGCGAACACCACAGGGTCCTCGATGACCGCGTGGGTGCCGACGAGCAGCGGCAGCTCCCCCGTCGCGAGCTTGCCGAGCAGGTCCTTGCGCCGCGCGGCCGTCGTGGAGCCGGTCAGCAACGCTGCGGGCACCAGCCCGCCCGGCATGAGCGACTGAATCGTGGCGAAGTGCTGCTCGGCGAGCGTCTCCGTGGGCGCCATGAGCACCGCCTGGCGCCCGTGCTCGACGGCGCGGAGCATCGCGTGCAGCGCCACGACGGTCTTGCCCGAGCCGACCTCGCCCATCAGCAGGCGCTGCATCGGCGTGTCGCGGGCGAGGTCCGCGTCGACCTCGTCCATCGCCCGCAGCTGGTCGCCCGTGGGCGTGAACGGCAGCTGCTGCGTGCGCCAGGTCTCCGACAGGGACGGCGCGTCGGTGAGCGCCTCGGCATTCGCCGCGGCGCGGCGCTCGGCGCGCAGGCGCAGCTGGACGATCTGGTCGAGCAGCAGCTCGTCGAACGCCAGCCGGCGGCGGCCGTGCTCCTGCTCGGTGGCGCCCCCGCCCGCCCGCACGAGCCCGTGCGCGGCGCCGAGTGCCGCCTGGATCCCCGGCAGCTCCTCGGCGAGCCGCAGCCGCGCGGGCAGCGGCTCGGGGACGTCGCCGATGGCCGTGCGGTGCTCGCGCACGAGCGCATGCAGCTGCAGCGAGCTGATGCCCTCCGTCGCCCGGTACGTCGCCACCCCTTCCTCCCCGCCGGCCGCGGCGGTGGTCTCGGCGTGGCCGGACACCTTGAAGCGGTTGCGGGCCTCGTACTTGCCCGACAGCACCAGCCGGGTGCCCGGCGGATAGCGACGCTCGAGCCAGGGCTGGTTGAAGAAGGTGACCTTCATGACGCCGGTCGTGTCCATCACCGTCGCCTCGACGAGCGGGCGCATCCCGCGGCGGCGGACCGGCCGCGAGGTGATCCCGCGGACCTCGACGACGACCGTCGCGGTCTCCCCCGGCTCGAGCGCCGCGATCGTGCGGGACTCGCCGCCGCCGCGCGGCAGGTGCGCGAGCAGATCGCCGACGGTGTGCAGGCCGAGCGTCTCGAGCGCGTCGGCGGCTTTCTGCCCGGCGTCGATCGTCAGGGCCTCGGCGAGCCGCGACGGCCGAGGCCAGCGCACCGGCGCGGCACGCAGGTCGTCGTCGGTCAGCTCGTCGGCGGATGCGAAATGCGTCGGGACCGGCACCGCTCCATGATGGCGTCCCGTGCGGTCGGGTCAGGCCGGCGTGGAGGCTGCCGCCGCCCCGACGGCGGCAGCCCGCAGCGCATCGAGCTGCGCTGCGCTGCGCTCGCTCGCCGGCACCTCCCGCGCGAGCACGAGCATGCCGTCGCGCACGTGGGCCCCGTACCCCGCGACGTTCGGCGCGGTCTGGCTCGCTGCGGGGACCACGGCGACCAGCAGGTGGCGCCGCTGGGGCATCGTGTCGTCCGCCCAGAGCGCGAGCCATCCCGTGACGCCGCCCAGGTCGCCGTGCAGCACGCGCATGGGCACGCCCGGGATCGGGCTGCGGAAGCGGTGGCGGAACACGGTCGGGTCCTCGAGCCGCAGGCCGCGCGCCGCGGCGTACTCGCGGGTGAACGCCTCCAGTCCCCACGGCAGGGCGCGGGAGCTCACGTCGTCGTTGTGGGCCTCGCCGCCCGCCTGCCAGGCCGCCCGGATGGCTCCCGGCACCAGGAAGACCAGCGAGATCACGAGGAGGATGAGCAGCTCACCCTTCCAGTCCGGGAACAGCATGATCGCCAGCGCGTCGATGCCCGTCCACAGCGCGATGCCCGCGAACAGGGCGATGAGCACGATGAGGCGGACCTTCCAGCGCACACCACGCCCGCGCGCCATCCCCTCTGCCAGCTGCCGGTAGGCGGCCTGCGCAGCGTCGACGCTCGCAGGGGGCGACGGCCACGCGACCTGCCGCACGCCCTCGGTCAGCCATGCCTCACGGGCGTCGGAGACCGGCGGCCCCACCGGAACGGCCGGATCCAGGGCGGGCTCACCCGCGGTGATCGCCGCCACGGCCCCGGCGACCGCAGCCGCCACGGCGCAGAGCGCGTCGAGCTGGGCGGGGTCGTCGATGACCCCGCGGACGACGACGCAGAGCGCGCCGTCGCGCAGCTCGATCTTCGTCCGCGGCGGCGCGTCGGCGAGCGCGGCCCCCGCCGGGCCCGCGATCCGCTCCAGCCGGAAAGGATCCTCTGCGGGCGTCGCGCTCCATGTCACCCCGGCGATCTCGGCTCGCCAGGTCGGGACGGGGACGACGGGCGTGCTGCCCCCGCCGCTGAGGTCCAGCGTGGCCATGGACGAGACGCCGCCGGCGGCGCCCGGTGTGCCCGTGAGCCAGCGCACCGCGCGCGCGCCGTCGGGCAGGACCGCGAACACGACCGTGCTCGGCGCGGCGTACCAGCTGTCGCCGCCCTCACTGCTGAGGTCCCGGCGCTCGAGGTGGACGTGGTGCGCCACGACCCCGTCGACCCCGCCGGGCAGACGGCCCGCGCAGAGGTTCCACGTCGAGCGCTCGGGGCGCTTCTTGAACCCGCCGACCGCCGTCGTCGACCTGCCGTCGTCCTTGATGATCACGCCGGCGCGGTGCGAGCCCACGCCGAGCCCGAGGCGCAGCGCGTCCGTCACCGGCGGCAGCAGCCCCTCCTCTTCGAACGTCAGCCCGCGGGCCTGCGCCCACGTCGCCATCGTGCTCCTCGACCCCTTGATCATGCCCTCGCTCCGTCTCGGTTCCTCCGAAGAGACGGGCAGACCGCCCGCGTCTTACGCCCGGCCACTCAGCGCCGGTCCCACTTCTCCCGCAGAGAATCCCCGAACCGGCGGGCACGCCGCACGGTCGTCGACATCTTCACGCGCTGTGCCATCGCCGACTCGGGCGCGGGCAGGCCGGCGACCTCCGTCGCGTCGATCGTCAGCGTGACCGCGCGCGTCGTGATCCGCTGCACCTCGGGCGCGTCGACGAACCGGGGCCCGTCGGGCGTGTCGACATCGATGCCGTCCAGCAGGTGCTCGCGCGAGATCTCGCGGACGCGGCGCACGGTGCCGATCTCAATGCCGTGCACGTCCAGGACGGGCGTGCCGCGCCGGAGCACCTTGTAGGAGATTGCGTGCTCGCCGTGGTCCTCGGTCATGGCACGCGGGGCGCGTCTGCCACCCGATGGCGGCGCTCGCGCCCTAGAGGGCCTTGGTGACCTTGCCGGCCTTCAGGCAGCGCGTGCAGACGTAGGCCCGCGTCGGCGTCTTGCCTTCCAGGATCCGGACCTTCTGGAGGTTCGGATTGAAGCGCCGCTTCGTAGCGACCATCGAGTGGGAGCGGCTGTTCCCGAAGGCAGGACCCTTACCGCAGCTGTGACAGACCTTGGCCATGAGGCGGAGCAGTCTAGCGTGCTCCGGGCCGGACCGGCTCGCGGGTCGGGTCGTGCTCCGGGCGGCGTGCGGGGCGCGGCTTCGCGTCGCCGATGCGGCCCGGTTCGCGCAGACGCACCGCCGAGGGTGACGCGGTCGGCATCGGCAGGTCGACGGGCAGCCCGCCGGGGCCGTCGCCGTCGTCACGCGGGTCGTCATCAGGCGGCGGCGGGTCGTCGCGGGGCCACCAGTCCTTCAGCGCGCTCCAGCCGCGATCGTCGAGCATCGCCCAGACCAGCGCGACCGCGCCGAGCACGTGCACGACGAAGATCACCGTGATCGAGATGAGTTCCGCGGTGTAGTCCACCCTGCTGCGAAATGTACCCGCCGACGCCGCGTCGTGCCCGCGGGTCGGCGCTCAGCCGCTCAACTGCTCGCGGACCTTGACCAGCGCCAGCACCGCGTGGGCGGCGTGCGCGCCCGAATCGCGCTTGCCGCCGCCCGACCGGGCGAGCGCCTGGTCCATGTTCTCGACGGTCAGCACGCCGAACGCGCAGGGCACGCCCGTCTTCAGCTGCACGTCCTGAATCCCGCGCGCCGCCTCGGTGCAGACGTAGTCGTAGTGCGTCGTCTCGCCGCGGATGACCGCCCCGAGACACGCCACACCGGCGTAGCGCCCGGACTCCGCGGCGTACTGCGCGGCCAGCGGCAGCTCGAACGCGCCGGGGACGACGAAGAGGTCGACCTCCCCGCCCTCGGCCTCGAAGACCTCCTTGGCGGAGATGACGAGCCGTTCGGCCAGCTCCTCGTAGAACTGCCCGACGACGATCGCGAACTTCACGAGTCCCGTTCCTCCCGGTCGCGGGCGCGCTCCTCGGCGACCATCTGCTCGTCGAGGGACGTCCCCTGGTGGTGCAGCATGTGGCCCATCTTCTCCGCCTTGGCCCGCAGGTAGGCCTCGTTGTGCGGGTTGGGCGTGTGCTCGATCGGGATCTGCGCGCTGACCGACAGCCCGTAGCCCTCTAGCCCGCGGATCTTCTTCGGGTTGTTCGTGAGGATCCGGATGGAGCTCAGCCCGAGGTCCACGAGGATCTGCGCGCCGATGCCGTAGTCGCGCAGGTCGGCAGGGAGGCCGAGCGCCACGTTGGCCTCGACGGTGTCCATCCCCTCCTCCTGCAGCTTGTAAGCCTTCAGCTTGTTCAGCAGGCCGATGCCGCGCCCCTCCTGGGCGAGGTAGAGCAGGACGCCCGCGCCCTCGCGCTCGATCATCGCCAGCGCGGACTCGAGCTGCTCGCCGCAGTCGCAGCGCAGCGAGTGGAAGACGTCGCCGGTCAGGCACTCGGAGTGCACGCGGACGAGCACGTCCTCCTTGCCGTCGACGTCGCCCTTGACCATCGCGATGTGGTGCTTGTCGTCGACGAGCGACCGGTACCCGACGACGGTGAAGTCGCCGAACGACGTCGGCAGCGTCGTGGCGACCACCCGCTCGACGAGCTTGTCGTGCCGGCGCCGGTAGGCGATGAGGTCCGCGATGGTGATGAGCTTCAGGCCGTGCTTGGCGCAGTAGGCCGCCAGGTCGGGGACGCGGGCCATCGACCCGTCCTCGTTCTGGATCTCGCAGATGAGGCCCGCCGGGACGCAGCCCGCCAGCCGCGCGAGGTCGACGCTGGCCTCCGTGTGGCCGGTGCGCTCCAGGACCCCGCCGTCCTTGGCCTTCAGCGGATGCACGTGGCCGGGAACGACGATGTCGCGCTTGCCCTTCGCGGGGTCGGCGGCGACGCTGATCGTCGTGGCCTGGTCCTGCGCGCTGATGCCCGTCGTGACGCCTTCGGCTGCCTCGATCGTGACGGTGAACGGCGTCTCGTACTGCGACTCGTTCTTCGCGGCCATCAGCTCGAGGCCGAGCTCGTCGCAGCGCTCCGGGGTCAGCGCCAGGCAGATCCATCCGCCCGCCTGGCGGGTCATGAAGTTGATGGCCTCCGGGGTGACGTGCTCGGCCGCCATGACGAGGTCGCCCTCGTTCTCGCGGTCCTCGTCGTCGACCACCACGATCATCTTGCCGGCGGCGACGTCCTCCAGCGCCTCCTCGATCGTGGCGAACTTCACGTCGTCGCGCGTGGGTGCGCTCATCGCACGGCTCCCGTCAGCTTCTCGACGTACTTGGCCAAGACATCCACCTCCAGGTTGACCGGACGCCCGGGAGCGGCTGCCCCGAGGTTCGTCCGTTCCAGCGTCTCGGGAATGAGCGAGACGGCGAACGATGCGTCGTCGATCCGCGCGACGGTCAGCGACACGCCGTCGACCGCGATCGACCCCTTCTCCACGACGTACCGCAGCAGCGCGGGATCCTCCGGGGCGATCGTGACGATCCGAGCGAACCCGTCCTCCTCGATGCCGGCGACCCGCGCCAGCCCGTCGACGTGGCCCTGCATGATGTGGCCGCCGAGTCGCGCGTCGGCGCGCAGGGCGAGCTCGAGGTTCACCGGGTCACCGGCGTGCAACTCCCCGAGCGACGAGCGGCGCAGGGACTCGTGCATGACGTCGGCGGTGAACGTGTCGTCCGTCGTCGTCGTCGCGGTGAGGCAGACGCCGTTGACGGCGATGCTGTCACCCAGGCCGATCTGCGGCGCGAGCGCCGTCGTGAGCGTCAGGCGGACGCCGTCGGCGGTCGCGTCGACGGCCGCCACGCGGCCGAGGTCTTCCACGAGGCCGGTGAACACGTCACCACTCCCTGACGCGGGCGGAGATGAGCAGGTCGTCCTCCACGCGCTCGCAGTCGAGGGTCAGCGCCCGCAGCGCGTCGCTGATCGACTCGGCGCCGACGCCTTCGAGCGGGTCGCGTGCCGTCCGGCCACCGAGCACGATCGGCGCGAGGAACAGGCGGATCTCGTCGATCTCCCCGGCGTCGAGGAACGCGCCGGCGAGCTTCGGACCGCCCTCCAGCAGGATCGAGTTGATGCCCAGGGCGCCAAGCTGGTCGAGGGCGCTCAGGACACGGGCGGGCTCGTTGCCGCCCTGCGCGACGACGACATCGACGCCCGCGGCGCTCAGGCTGTTCGTCCGCCGGCGGGGCGCCGCGCGACTGACGACGACGGTGAGCGGGACCTCGGAGCTCTCCGCCACGAGCTTGCTGTCAACGGGCAGGCGCGCCGTCGAATCGAAGACGACGCGCCGCGGCTGCCGGACCGACGGATCGCCCCCCTGCAGGTGGCGGGCGGTGAGCTGCGGATCGTCGTGCAGCGCGGTGCCGATGCCCACGGCGACGGCGTCGACGCTCGCCCGCCACTGGTGCACTCGCACCCGGCTTGATTCGCCGGAGATCCACTGCGAGTCGCCGGTGCGCGTCGCGACCTTGCCGTCTAGCGTCATCGCGGACTTGAACAGGACCCACGGCCGACCGGTCTTCGCGTGCTTGCGAAACGCCTGATTGAGCTGACGGGCCTGCTGCGCGAGCGGACTGGCGGCGTCGGCGACCTCGATCTCGATGCCCTCGTCGCGGAGGATCCCGAGCCCGCGCCCGCTGGCCTTCTCGGAGGGATCGTCGCTGGCGACGACGACGCGGCCGATCCCCGCCGCGGTGATCGCGTCGGTGCACGGCGGGGTCTTCCCCTCGTGGCAGCACGGCTCGAGCGACACGTACATCGTCGCGCCGGCGAGGTCCATGTCGCCGGCGTCGGCGATCGCGTTGACCTCGGCGTGCGGGCCTCCGTACTCGGCGTGCCAGCCCTCGCCGACGACCTCGCCGTCCTTCACGATGACGGCGCCGACGACCGGGTTCGGATGCACCCGGCCCTTGCCGTTACGCGCCAGTTCGACGGCGCGTTCGAGGTGCCGGCGGTCGGTCTCGGTCTGCAGGGCCATGCTCTCGCCAGTGTAGGTGTCCGTCACCCCACCTCGACGGGCGGCCCGCACGGAGCGCCCCGCAGCCGGTAGATCAGGATCTCCGGCCCGGGCCGCGCGTAGCGCAGCGGGTAGTAGACGAAGCTCCAGTCGAAGTTGAACGGAACGGGCTTCGCGTCGCGGTCGTACGGCCGGAAGCGCGCGGCGAGGCGCGCCTCGCGCTCCAGGCGCTCGTAGTACGCGATGGCGTCCGGAACCTGGTCGGGCTCGGCCAGCGCGCGACCCTGCTGGTGGGAACCGACGATGACCCAGCAGAACTGGCCGCGGCGGTACTCGTCGATGAGCTCGGGGCGCAGCGTCTTGACGTAGTCCTCCACGTTGACGATCGCCCCGCCCGGCACCCGTTCCCCGGTGTCGGGGTCGAACGGCGACCGGCTCGTGGGCCACTTCAGCCAGCGATCACCGGTGCTCGTCTGCCTGGACGGCAGTCCGATGTCCTGGGCCCACGCCCCGGGCAGGAACGGCTCGACGACGAGCTTGCGTCCCGCCGGCACCGTGCGCGACAGCCAGTCCCGCGCCTGGTTTCGCGTGTCCTCGCGGGCCAGGACCCGGTCGACGTGCACCGACGTCACGACGCCCTGGAGCAACACGGCTCCCGCGACACCGCCCGCGATGACCCAGCGCAGGCCGGCCCGCCGCTGCGCGAGCCTCGCGGCGAGCCACGCCACGCCCACGGCCGCGAGCAGGCAGAGGAACGGCAGGATCGGCATGAGCCAGCGACCGAAGAACCGCTCCTGGGCGCCCATGAAGGCGATGAACAGCAGCGGGCCGGGGAGCAGCAGCGCCAGCACCCAGCGGTCGCGCCGCGCCAGGACGATCGCGCCGAGCCCGGCGGCCGCGAGCGGCAGCCAGCCGAAGCCCCAGGTCAACGCCCATGCGTAGTGCAGCCAGCCGTTCTCCTGGGTGAGCCCGAGCTTGCCGGCGGCGTCGGCGGAGGCGTCGGACTGGTGGGTGACTCCGTCGACGAACGCCGACGCGTCCAGCAAGGCGTACGGGTTGGCGACGAGGAACGCGGCGACCGCGGCCGCGGCCGCGAGCGCGAGCCCGCGCAGCGCGGCGGGGCGGTCGCGCTGCGCCGCCGCGGCCGCGGCGGCGAGGATCGCAAGGAGCACGATCCCGCCGGTGTACTTCGTCGCGCAGGCCAGCCCGAGCCCGGCACCGGCGATGAGCCAGTCGCGCCGGACGGACGGGGTGCGCTGTCGCAGGATCCCCGCCGCCCCCGCGAGCGCCAGGCAGACCGGCGCCAGCGTGGGCGCGTCGTTGAGCGCCTGGTGGCTGTAGAAGACGGGCAGGAACGCGACGGCGAGCAGCGCGCCGGCGAGGAGTCCGGCGGCGCGGCCGAAGAGCCGGTTCCCCGCCCAGACGAGGAGGCCGACCGCCATCGTGCTGAGCACCGCGGTCGTCACCCGGGCCGCGACCCACACGGGCGTCGGGTCGCTGGAGAACGCGTCGGAGACCCCTTCGCGGCCCCCGAACCACACGGCGAACACCATGTGCAGGACGTACGTGAAGCCGGGCGGGTTGACGAAGTACCGGGGGTTCAGGTCATGCCCGAACATCCCGATCGCGCGCGGCACGAAGTGCCCGTTCTCATCGGCGTTGTACGCCCACGGCATCCCGTGATCGACGCCCCAGACGCGCAGGACGAACGCTCCCACCAGCAGGGCGCCGACCGCGAACGCGAACCAGTGGCGGACGAACCAGCGCGTCGGCGGGGTCGGCGTGCGCGGGCGCGGCGCCGTCTCAGCAGCCGACATAGGCGGCGTAGTAGCGACTCACCGCCACGCGCTCGAACCCGTCGGGCGGCAGGTTCGTCCCGGGCCGGTCGCGGCGGTTGACGAGCAGCTGGTTGAAGATCGCCGAGCGTCCATGGATGAGGATCGCGACGCCCCGCTCGGGCGGCGGCGCGTCCGGGTCGGTCCGCGCGATGACCTGGTCGACGGGCAGGTCGAGATCCCAGCGGACGTCGGGCACGAGCTTGTGGTTCGGGACGAACACCGGCCCGCACTCCAGCCCCCGCCGGACCGCCGGATCGTTCAGCACCTCGCGCAGCGCGGTGCGGGAATCGCCGCGGAACAGCAGCTCGTTCTCCAGCCGGTTCACGTTGACCCGGGACGCGGTGAACGCGATCCCGAAGAGGACGAGGAGCACGGACCCCGCGATCCAGCCGCGCCGCAGCCACGTGCCGGGCACGAGCATCGTCCAGCCGGCGATGGCGACCGCCGCGAGCAGCATGAGCATGAGGGACGGGACGAGCAGGTAGCGGTCGATGACCGACAGGCCGCCGAGCCCGACCAGCGCGAACGTGCCGATGCCGGCCGCGAGCAGCGCGACCGGCAGCTTCAGCCGCGTCGGGAACAGGACGACCGCCGCCGCCGCGCCGGCCATCGCGCCCAGCACCACGGGGAACTTGGCGAGCTTGCCGAGGTAGTTCCACGTCGCCTCCGGGACCGCGCCGATCCCCTTGTTGCGCCCGAGCTCCTCGGACAGACCGCTGGTGTGGGTGTGCGAGTACAGCGGGTCGCCGGTGACGAGGAAGTCCGTGAGCGCCCAGATGAAGGGCGCGGTCCACACGAGCACCGCGCCGATGATCCGCAGGCGCCACGTCGCCTTGGGCAGCAGATAGAGCCAATACAGGCCGCCGAGCAGCCACGCCTCGGGGCGCAGCAGGCCGGCGAGGACGAGCAGCGCGAGCACCGGGATCCCGCGGCGGGGCTTGCGCACCTCGAGCACGGCCGCCCAGATGACGAGGGCGAGGTACGCGGGGTCGATGTAGCCGCGGACCGCGTAGAACGGGAAGTCGAAGCGCGTGAGGATCAGCAGCGCGGCGACGAGGCCCACCAGCGGCGTGAAGATCTCCTTGCCCAGCGTGTAGAGCCCGGCGACGAGCCAGACGAAGCTCGCCAGGCAGACCGCCGTCCAGATCCGGTCGCCGCCCTCACCGAAGAGCGCGAGGATCGCCCCGACCGCGATCGAGAGCGGATGCTCGGTCGGCGCCCGGTACGCCTCGAAGGACATGTTCGTCCCGTCGAGCAGCTCCCGGCCCCAGACGAGCGAGTAGATCGAGTCGTAGTTCGGCCACGTCGGATAGACGAAGAACCCCACGATCGCGATGAGCACGAGCACCGCGATTCCGGCCCACTCGAGGGCGCGCAGGGGCACACGACCGAGGCGCGGGGGCGGCTCGGCGGGGGCATCTGACCCGGTCTGGGTCGGGGAGAGCGTCACGCCCGACATCGCGCCAGTAGGATTACAGCCCCTCTTCTTCTATGAAGCTCATCATCCAGATCCCCTGCTTCAACGAGGAGACCACACTTCCGGTGACGCTCGCCGACCTTCCTCGGGAAGTCGCGGGCTTCGACACGGTCGAGTGGCTCGTCATTGACGACGGTTCCGTCGACCGGACCGTCGAGGTCGCCCGTGCCAACGGCGTCGACCACATCGTGCGCCTCACGAACAACAAGGGCCTAGCCGCCGGCTTCCAGGCCGGTCTCGACGCGTGCCTGAAGCTGGGCGCCGACGTCATCGTCAACACCGACGCCGACAATCAGTACGACGCCTCGTACATCCCGGCGCTCGTCCAGCCCATCGTCGACGGGAACGCCGACATGGTCGTCGGCGACCGCCAGATCATGGAGATCGAGCACTTCTCGCCGCTGAAGAAGATGCTCCAGCGGCTCGGGTCGTGGGTCGTGCGCCAGGCGTCGAACACCGAGGTCCCGGATACGACCTCCGGCTTCCGCGCCTACAACCGCGAGGCCGCGATCCAGATGGCGGTCGTCTCGAAGTTCACCTACACGCTGGAGACGATCATCCAGGCGGGCAAGCTGCTCGTCGCCACCGATCACGTCCCGGTCCGGACGAACGACAAGCTGCGCGAGTCGCGGCTGTTCCCGTCCATGTGGGCGTACGTCCGGCGCAACAGCGTCTCCATCTTCCGGATCTACACGCAGTACGAGCCGCTGAAGGTCTTCATGACCCTCGCCTCCCTCATCGGGGTCGCGGCATTCATCGTGTGGGCCCGGTTCTTCTACTTCTACGCGCAGGGCGACGGCGCCGGCCACGTGCAGTCGCTCATCTTCGGCGCGGTCCTGTTCAACGCCGCCGTGGTGCTCGGCGCGATCGGCATCCTGGGCGACCTGCTCGCGGGCCAGCGCACGATGATCCAGCGCATCTTCGAGCGCGTGCGGCGCGTCGAGCTCCAGCTCGGCGTGCAGCCGTCGCACTACGAGCCCGGCGCCCACCCCACCGGCCATGCCCGCACGACCGGCGCGGAGGCCGGCGGCGCGACGGGCAAGACCGAGGAGCGCGAGGCCATCAAGCTATGAGTCCCACCGTCACCGTCGACGCCGAAGGCACCGTCACCGGCAACACGTACGACAAGTACAACACGACCAATCCGGTGGCCAAGCGCCTGCAGGCCGGGTTCGAGAGCGCGCTCGAGGACCTGTTCGCGAAGGCCGCCCCGCAGTCACTGCTCGACGTCGGCTGCGGCGAGGCCCACCACACCCACCAGTGGGCGCAGCAGCTCGGCGACAAGCGCGTCGTGGGCATCGACCTGGACGACCCGACGCTGAAGTCGTTCTGGGAAGAGCGCACCGCGCCGAACCTCGAGTACAAGATTTTGAAGGCCGAGAACATGCCGTTCGAGGACAACGAGTTCGACGTCGCGACGGCGATCGAGGTCCTCGAGCACGTGCCCGACCCGGAGCACACGGTCGCCGAGATGGCGCGCGTGGCCTCCGGGTATCTGCTCGTCAGCGTCCCGCGTGAGCCGATGTGGCGCATGCTGAACATGGCGCGCGGCGCCTACTGGAAGGACCTCGGCAACACGCCGGGGCACCTCAACCACTGGTCCAAGCGCTCGTTCATCGAGCTGCTCAGCCGGCACGGTGAGGTCGTCGAGGCACGGTCGCCGTTCCCGTGGACCATGCTGCTCGTCCGGCTTGGCTGAGTCGGACGCCCCTCGCCGCGGCTACGGAGCCGGGGCGAGGATCCTCTCCGTCGGCATCGCGCTGACGGGCGTCGTCACGTTCGCCTACTTCTCGCTGGCCTCGCACGGGCTCAGCGAGGACGAGTACTCGCGGATCTCGCTGCTGTGGTCCGTGCTGTTCGTGGTCGTCACGGTCCTGTACCGGCCGATCGAGCAGCTGCTCTCGCGCACGATCGCCGAGCGGCGCGCGCTGGGCCATGGCTCGCATCCGCTGCGCGAGCCGATGCTCATCCAGACGGCGTTCGCGGTCCTGTTCCTCGTCGCGGCGCTCGCGCTGCGCGGGCCGATCCAGGACGACCTGCTCGACGGGTCGGAGACGCTGTACTGGATCCTCGTGGCCGCGGTCCTGGCGTACGCGGCCAGTTATTTCGCCCGCGGCTGGCTGGCCGGGCACCAGCGCTTCGAGCTGTACGGCGCGCTCGTGTTCCTGGAGGCGACCACGCGCGTCCTCTTCGCGCTCGCCGTGGTCCTGGGCTTCGCGTCCGGGCAGACCGCGGTCGCGCTGGGCATGCTCGCGGCGCCGTGCGTGTCGCTCGTCGTCGTCCCGCTGGCGTTCAGCCGCAGCGACCCGCCGCCGTCGCAGGGTGAGGTCCAGGAGGCCGAAGGCGGGCTCTCGCTGCGCCATGGCGCGGGCTTCGCCGCGGCCGTCATGGTCGTGATGCTCGCCGAGCAGACGCTCATCAACGGCGCGGTCATCACCGTCGACATCACGAGCGACGACGCCGCGCTGGCGGGCATCGTGTTCAGCATCCTGCTCATCGCCCGCGCGCCGCTGCAGCTCTTCCAGGCGATCCAGGGTTCGCTGCTGCCCCACCTCGCCGGCCTGAACGCGACCGAGGACGGCGGCGAGTTCTCCAAGGCGATCCGCGTCACCGTGCTCGCCATCGCCGCGTTCGCCGCGGCCTGCGCCGTCGGCCTGTTCGCGATCGGCCCGTGGGTGATGGACCTCCTCTTCGACCTGAACTACGACTGGAGCCGTGTGGGCCTCGGCATCGTCGCGATCGGCATGGGCCTCCACCTCGCCGCAGGCACGCTGAACCAGGCGGCGCTCGCCCGGGGACACGCGCGGGCGGCGGCCGTGGGGTGGGCGGTCGTCGGCGTGGCGTTCGTCGGCTGGATGTTCGCCCCGATCGTCGACGACGAGGTCCTGCGCGCCGAACTCGGATACGCGCTCGCCGCAGCGCTGCTGTGCGCCCTGCTCACCGCCGTCTATCGCATGGCGCCGGCCCCCGAGGCCGCCGCCACGGCGGCCGACTGAACGTTTCCGTACACTCGACGACCGTGCTGGAGCGAGAACGCGAACTGGTGGCGTCCACAGCCCGGCATCTGGCTGCCGCCGGGCTCGTCTCGGCGACGAACGGGAACGTCAGCGCGCGCTGCGACGACCTCGTCGCCGTCTCGCCCACGGGAGCCGTGCTGGCGGAGCTGCAAGCGGCCGACGTCCCGGTCGTCGACATCGAGGGCGCCCAGCGGTTCGGCACGCTGGCGCCGACCTCGGAGCTCAGCCTGCACCTCGGGATCTACCGCCAGTTCTCGTCCGGCGCCGTGGTGCACACCCACGCGCCGATGGCGACCGCGCTGTCGTGCGTGCTCGACGAGGTCCCGCTGGTGCACTACGAGATGCTCGGCCTGGGCGGCAGCGTGCGCGTGGCGCCTTACGCGACGTTCGGTACCGCCGAGCTCGCCGCCGGCGTCCTCGAGGCGCTGGAGGGGCGCCTCGCCGCGCTCATGGGCAACCACGGCGCCGTCACCCACGGACCCGATATGGCCACGGCGCTCCGCGCCACCGAGCTGCTCGAGTGGGCCTGCACGGTCTACTGGCGCGCGGCCCAGCTGGGCACGCCGCGCGTGCTCGACGACGCCGCCGTCCAAGCCGTCGTCGCCCAGGTGACCACGACCGGCTACGGGGCCACCCGCCCCGCCGAGGAGGACTGAGATGCGCGTGATCGCGCTGGGAGTGCACGTGCTGGACGTCCTCGTCCGCCCCGTGGAGGAGATCCCGGAGGGCCAAGGCGGGCAGCTCGTCGAGCAGATCCGCATGACCGCCGCGGGCTCGGCGGGCGGCACGGCGCTCGTGCTCGCCCGGCTGGGCGCGGAGGTGCGCAGCGCGGGCGCGGTCGGCACCGACGCCGTCGGCGACATGCTCCTCGCCCTCCTGGAGCGCGAGGGCATCGACGTCTCGCTGCTGCGACGCGTCGATGACGCCCAGACCTCGGCCAGCGTGCTGCCGATCCGCCCGAACGGCGACCGCCCGGCGTTCCACGTCGTCGGCGCGAACGCATCGGCCGGCCCGGACGACGCGCCCGACGCGGCGCTCGCCGGCGCCGGGTTCCTCCATCTCGGCGGCCCGGAATTCATGGGCGGCGAGGTCGCGGCGCAGATCCTCGGGCGGGCGCGTGAGCACGACGTCGTCACGAGCGCCGACATCCTCGCCCCCGGTGACCCGGGGATCCTGGAGTGGATCGGTGCCGCCCTGCCCCATCTCGACTGGCTGCTGCCCAACGACGAGCAGGTGCTGGGGTTCACCGGCGAGACGGATCTGATCGCCGGCTGCCGGGCGCTGCTCGATCGCGGCGTGGCCGGCATCGCCGCCACCCGCGGCGCAGACGGTGCGGTGGTCGTGACCGCCGACGGCGTCGCGGAGGTCCCCGCGTTCCCGGTCGACGTGGTCGACACCACCGGCTGCGGCGACGCGTTCTCCGCGGGGTTCCTGCGCGGCCTGTCCCTGGACCTGGCCCCCGCGGACGCCGCGCGGCTGGGCTGCGCGACGGCGTCGCGGGTCGCGGGCGGGCTCGGCAGTGACGCGGGCGCGTACGACCTCGCGACCGTGCAGGCGCTCGTCGCCGCCTGATCTCCGGCCGTCATCCGGTATCCGCCAGCGGGGCGATGGAGATCATCGCGCTGGTCGCGAGATCGAGGTCGAGGCGGTCATGCAGGGTCTGGAGCCGCGCTCCGGCGCGCGCTCGGGGAAGCGCGTGGTCGCAGCGATCGCGGCGGCGGGCTCGCGGCTGTTCGTGCAGCATGCGCCCGGCGGGCGTGCGGAACTCGAACGCGCCGTCAGGCCCGCACCGAACGGTGTAGCCGCCCTCGTGCAGGAGGCGGTGGTGGTGCCCGCAGAGGTGCACGAGATTGTCCAGGTCGGTGGTGCCACCGTCGGCCCAGTGCCGGATGTGGTGCGCGTCGATATATCGGTGGTTCGTGCACCCCGGGAACCGGCACCCCTGGTCGCGGGTGCGGAGCGCACGTCTGAGCGCGGGCGGGATGCTGCGGGTCTTGCGTCCCACCGCCAGCGGCTGGCTGTCCCTTTCGGTGATCTGCACGATCGCGCTGTCGCAGGCCAGCCGCCGCGCGGTGGCCCGAGTGAGGGCCGGCCCGTGCTCGAGCTCGCAGCGCCCGTGGTCATCGGCGTCAGAGAGGGTGTCGGCGTCCACATGCACCACCAGCTGCACGCGGTCGCCACCGGTGCGGCCCGCGCCGGGACCGGCAAGCGCCTGGTCCGCGATCGCGGCCAGGGCGTCGGCGCGCCGGGCGCCGGCCGGGGTCGGCACCTGATCGGCGGCGGCATCTGCGCGCAGCTGCTCGGCGACGATCTCCACAGCCCGCATCAGCAGTGCGCCCTGCTCGGCCGGCAACCGGCCACGTACGCGCAACGCCCCGTCGTCCTCCCACTCCATGGCGAGAAAGCGCTCGTCAAGCGCCCGCTCCGCATCGGACTCAACCCGCGCGACCGACCGATAGGACCGCACGATCCGGTCGAGCTGCGCCGCCGTCGCGTTGCGCGCCAGCTCGACGAGCTCCTGCTCGTGCGCCACGTCCTCGACACGGGTGATCGCGCGCACCTTCGAGTACGACAGCTCCCCGCGCGAGAACGCGTCCCGGACCAGGGGCAGCTCCCTCAGCCGCCGAGCGACCCGCACATGCTCGCGCGCGGCCTGCGGCCCCACCGCGCACCGCCACGACACCCACGCCGCGCACGAGCTGCAGCCTTCGAGCCCCCACCCCTCGCGGCGGTCGAACTCGGCCACCAGCTCCAGCCAGCGGCACATCGCCGCCTCGATGTCGGCGGCCATCGCCGCGATCCGTTCGCCGAGCTCTTCAATCGTCACCGGTCCCCCTCTCGAACACGAACGTATGTTCGCGCGGCGAGCGGACGGAAGCCGAACGATTGACGCGTCAACGCTCCCGCGGAAGCGTGGACCCGGCGCCTGACGTTCGTCCGCGCTCCGGCGCAACGGCTGTGACTCCTCGGCGACGCGTGCCGACCGTTCTCTCATGCGTTCCCGCCTGCTGATCGCCACGCTCGCCCTGCTGACCGCGCTCACCGCCACCGCCTGGGCGAAGACGATCGAGGGCACGCCGAACAAGGACGACCTCGTCGGCACGACCGGCGATGACACCATCCGCGGGCTCGGCTCCGACGACAAGCTCGACGGCAAGACCGGCGACGACATCCTCTCCGGTGGCACCGGCAAGGACAAGATCTGGGGCGGATTCGACACCGACCGCGCCGAAGGCGGCACCGGCGACGACTGGATCGACCTCTCCCACGGCGACCGTGAACGCGCGAACGGCGGGACGGGCAACGACACGGTCTTCGGCGGCCCCGGGACCGACTGGCTCGACGGCGGCGACGGCGACGACCACCTCGACGGCGGCCCGGGCGACGACGCCCTCATAGAGGCTGGATTCGGGGACGACAAGGCGCTGCTGGGCCGCGACGGCGACGACTACATCGACAGCAACCGCGGCAACGATGGCAACGTCCAGGGCGGCCCGGGCAACGACATCATCTTCACGGGCAACGGCGCCGACCGTTCCTTCGGCGACGACGGGGACGACGCCATCGACGGCGGCGCCGGCAACGACGAGATCGACGGCGGGCCGGGGAACGACCTCCTCTCCGGCGGCGAGGCGGGCGAAGACACCCTGCGCGGCGGCGACGGCGACGACACGATCTACACCGGCCCCGGCGTCGACACCATCGACTGTGGCCCCGGCGACGACACCGTGTACGTGTCGAGCAACACCGAGGGCAACTACGCGACCGACTGCGAGCAGGTCATCAAGGGCGACCCAGTCGACGACGAGGGCTTCCAGCCCCTCCAGGGCCGCACCAACGGCGGCCTGCAGCTCGTCGGGCAGAAGGTCGCCGACCGCGGCTCGCCGTCCGCCACCGAGATCAACCGCGACCAGGAGAAGGGCAGCGACGGCGACGACGTCCTCGAGAGCACCGACGGAGCCGACGTCATCGTGGCCCTGGACGGCAACGACCGCGTCCTCCTGTTCGACGGCAACGACGACGTGGATGCCGGCCGCGGCGACGACGACGTCGACGCCGGTCCCGGCGACGACCACATCATCGGCGGCTTCGGCGACGACGACCTCTCCGGCAGCGACGGCGACGACGACATCTCCGGAGGCCGCGGCGAGGACACGATCCTCGGCGGCGGCGGCGACGACACGATCCGCCCCGGCTACGGCAAGGACACCGTCCGCGCCGGCAGCGGCAACGACACGATCCGCGCCGTCGGCGGCGGCGCCGACATCGTCGAGTGCGGACCGGGCCGCGATCGCGTCCAGAAGGACAGCAAGGACAAGGTCGCCAGCGACTGCGAAGTCGTGCTCTAAGGGAGCACGATCTCCGACGGCTCGTCCGGCTGCGCGGGCGGGTCCAGCGCGTGCGACAGCGCCACCTCGCGTCGCACGAGCGGGATGACGGTGGCGACGAGTGCCGCGACGGGCACCGCCAGGAACGCACCGATGATCCCCCCGAGGATGCCGCCCGCACCCACGCAGACGAGGATCGCGACCGGGTGCAGCTCCACGGTCTTCCCCACGATGACGGGGTAGAGCAGGTCGCCTTCGAGCTGCTGGATCGCGGTGACCGCCGCGATGACGAGTACCGCATCCACCCACCCGTTGGACACCAGTGCAACGAGCGCGGCCGCCGCGCCCGCGGTGAACGCGCCGATGAACGGGATGAACGCCAGCACGAACGTCAGCAGCGCCAACGGCATCACGAGCGGCACCCCGATGATCCACAGCGCGAGGCCGATCGCCACCGCGTCGATCGTCGCGATGATCGTGATGCCGCGCACGAAGGCGCTCAGCACGCGCCAGCCCTCCTCCCCCGCCGCGTGGATGGTCTCCCGCCGGCGGTGCGGCGCCAGGCGGACGGCCCAATCCCAGATCCGATCGCCGTCACGCACGAGGAAGAACGTCACGACGAACGTGATGAGGATGCCCGCGAGCACCTGCACCGCGACGAGCGCCCCCGTGTAGACGCCGGAGGCGATGTCCTCGGCGCTGTCCTGCACGCGATTGGAGAGCTCGTCGATCGCGTCCTGCACCTCCGTCTCGCTCAGGCCGAACGGCCCGGTCGCCAGCCAGTCGCCGACCTCGTCGATGCCGCCGCCCACCTGCACGCCGAGCTCGTCGAACTCGTGGATCGTCGCGGGGATGATCAACCACAGCACGCCCGCCAGGATGGTGAGCCCGCCGACGTAGACGAGGAACGTCGCGACTGTCCGATGGACCCCGCGGTGGCGCAGCCACATCGCCGGCGGGCCCAGCAGCGTGGCCGCGAGCATCGCGATGAACACCGGCAACAGCACCAGCCGCAGCTGCCACAGCCCGTAGACGATCACCACGAGTGCGGCGACGCACACGAGGAACCGCCACCCCAGCTCGCTGAGCACGGCCAGCGAGCGCGGGACGGTCACCGGCCGGCGACCCGCCGGCGCCCCCTCGGGCGTCGTCGCGGTCGCCGGCAGGACCGGGACCTCGTCGCTACTCGTAGGCGAGGGCCTCGAGGACATCGAGCTTCGCGGCTCGGCGGGCGGGCATGATGGCGGCAACGATCCCGGCCAGCGCGGACAGGACCAGCAGGACGAGCAGCGTGGCGATCGGGAACGTCAGCACGAAGCCCTCCTCCTCCAGCGGACGGGACACCAGCAGGGCGAACAGGACGCCGAGCACGACGCCAAGGCTCGCGCCGATGAGCGAGGTGATGACCGCTTCGAGCCGCACGATCCGGCGGACCTGTCGCTTCGTGGTTCCGATGGCTCTCAGCATGCCCAATTCCCGGGTCCTTTCGAACACCGACAGCGCGAGCGTGTTGACGATGCCGAACAGCGACACGATGACCGACAGCGCCAGGAGCGCGTAGATCAGGGCGAGGAGCTGCCCGATCTGCTCGGACTGGGACTCCTTCAGCTCCTCGCGATCCTGCGCCTCGACGTTCGGGAACTGCGCCGCGAGCATGTCGTCGACGGCCTTGCGCGTCTGCTCCTTCGGGCGGCTGTCGTCGAACGCCACCGAGAGCAGCGCGGGCTGCCGCACCCCGAACTCCTTCGTGATCACCGCGGTCGACAGGACCATCCCCCCGCCGAGGAGATCGAAGTCCCCCTCGTCGAGCACGCCGCGGACCGTGAGGGTGACGCGCTTGCCGGTGGGTGTGAGGACGTCGAGTGTGTCTCCGACGTCCTTCGCATCCCCGACCGCGGTGCCGTTGTTGATGAGCACCCCATCGTCGCCGAGCGTTCGTAGCAACTGGTCGTCGCCGTCCTTCCAGGTCGCCGTGTAGCTGCCGGCCACCTCGGGATCGACGCCGATGACCGCCACGGTGCCCGACACGCCACGCACCCGCGACTCCGCGAACCGGAACGCCGACGAGGACGCGACGCCGGGAATCTCCCCGATCGCGGGCTGCACGCCCTCCGGGATCGGCGAGAACCCATCGGTGTTCAGCACGGTGATGTCGCCCGTGAACGCGCGGTCGACGGACGCCTCCACCGACCCCTGCAGCCCTGCGGCGAAGATCGACACGAACGCGACGAGCGCCACGCCGATCATCAGCGCCGCCGCGGTGACCGCGGTGCGAGCCGGGTTGCGGGTCGCGTTCTCCCGGGCCAGCAGCCCGCTCAGCCCGAACAGCCGCTGCAGCGGCGCGCCGATCCCCGCCGCCAGCGGGCGGACGAGGCGCGGGCTCAGCAGGGCGACGGCGAGGAACACCACCGCGGCGCCCAGCCCGAGCAGGCTTGCGGCCTGGCCGCCCGACCCCCCGCCGAACAGGCCGGCGAGCAGCAGGCCGACGCCTGCCACCAGCAGGAACGTCGCGAAGTAGGGGCGCCGGTGACGCCCGTCGCCCTCGGACAAGCCCTCCCGCATCGCCGCGATCGGCGCCACGCGCGTCGCGCGCACGGCGGGCGCGAGGCTCGCGAGCACCGTGACGATCGTGCCGACGAGCAGCGCGACGATGATCGTGCGCGCGGCGACGACGTTCCCGCCGGTCGGCAGATCGAACCCGAGCGCGCTGAACAGCCCGGTGAGCGCGGGGGCGAGCAGCAGTCCGCCGAGCATCCCGACGACGGACGCGAACAGCCCGATGAGGAACGCCTCGAGCGCCACGCCGCCGAGCACCTGCCGGCGCGACGCGCCGAGTGTCCGGAGCAGCGCGAGCTCGCGCGTCCGCTGGGCGACCGTGATGGAGAACGTGTTGTAGATGACGAACGCGCCGACGAACACGGCGATCCCGCCGAACACGAGCAGCGCGGTCCGCAGGAAGCCCAGTTGCTCCTGCAGGTCGCTGGACTGCTTGTCCGCCGACTCCTGCCCGGTGCGAACCGCCACCGGCTCGCCCTCCAGGGCGGTGGCGACCCGGCCCTTCAGCTCCTCGGGGCTCACGCCCTCCTCGGCAGCGACGTCGATCTCGTCGACCTGGCCGACCCGGCCGGTGATCCGCTGGGTCTCCGCGACCGTCATGAGCGCGAACGACGCGCCCGCGAGCGAGTCGACGTCGCCGTACTTCGCCACCCCGACGAGCGTGTAGCGCTTCGCGCCCTCCTCGCCGACGATCCCGACCTTGTCTCCGAGAGCGAAGCCTTGGTCCTTCGCGGTCTTCGCGTCGAGCGCAACCTCACCGTCGGCGCCGGGCTCGCGCCCCTCGGTGTAGCGGAACGGGGTGAACCGCTCGTCCATGACGCTCGCGGCGAAGTTCGGCGCGCCGCCCTGGGTGACCGCGTCGCCGTCCTTCCCCCGGATGGACACCTGGCCGGTGACCGAGCCCTCGGCGACCGCGACACCGTCCACCGCCGCGACCCGCGCGACGAGTGACTGCGGCAGCGGCTCGGCGACCGGGCCGGTGTCGCCCTCCAGGCCCTCGACCGTCTTCGGGCTCACCGCGACGTCGACGCCTTCGTACCCGGCCTGGAAGATGTCGTCGAACGACTTGTTGATCGTGTCCGTGAGGACGAACGTCCCCGAGATCATCGCGACGCCCAGGATGATCGCGATGGACGTGAGCGCCGTGCGGAGTTTGCGCGACGCGAGACTGCGGAGGGTCAGCGAGGTCACGCCACGACCTCGCGCATGACCTGAAAGACCTGATCGGCGTCGCCGGCGTCACCGTCGTGCACGACGCGGCCGTCGGCGAGCACGAGCAGCCGGTCGGCGATCGCGGCGGCCTTCGCGTCGTGGGTCACCATGATCACGGTCTGGCCGAGGTCGTCGACGGACCGGCGCAGCAGCGTCAGGATCTCGCCCGACGACTTGGAGTCCAGGTTGCCCGTCGGCTCATCGGCGAACACCACCGCCGGCTTGTGCACGAGCGCCCGCGCCACGGCGACGCGCTGCTGCTGGCCGCCGGACAGCTCCGCCGGCCGGTGCGTGCGCCGGTCCGTGAGGTTCACGGTCTCGATGAGCTGGTCCAGCCACGCCTGATCGGGCTTGCGGCCGGCCAGGGTGAGCGGCAGCGTGATGTTCTCCTCCGCCGTGAGCACCGGCAGCAGGTTGAACGCCTGGAAGACGAACCCGACCCGGTCGCGCCGCAGCTCGGTCAGCGCCTTGTCGGACAGGCCGGCGAGTTCGACGCCGTCGAGGGTGACACTCCCGCTCGTCGGCGTGTCCAGCCCCGCGAGGCAGTGCATGAGCGTCGATTTCCCCGAGCCCGATGGGCCCATGATGGCCGTGAGTGCACCCGCCGGGAACGCCACGGTGACGCCGGCCAGCGCGTCGACGGCGGCGACGCCCTCGCCGTAACGGCGCGTCAGGTCGGTGGCGGTGACGATGTCGGGCATGTGGGGGCTCCTGGGGGTGAGGGTCAGGGTGCGGCGCGGACGAAGGCGAGGACGGCGAGCACCCGGCGGTGGTCGTCGGGTGCGGCGGGGAGGTCGAGCTTGCCGAAGATGTTCGTCACGTGCTTCTCGACCGCGCGGTCGGTGACGACGAGCTGCTGGGCGATGCCATGGTTCGAGCGGCCCTCGGCCATGAGGCCGAGCACCTCGCGCTCGCGTGGGCTCAAACCCTCGAGCGGGTCGGACTGCCGCCGCCGGCCCAGGAGCTGCGCGACGACCTCGGGGTCCAGCGCGGAGCCTCCCTCGCCGACCCGGCGCACGGATTCGACGAACCGGTCGATGTCGCCGACCCGGTCCTTGAGCAGGTAGCCGGTGCCCGCACCGCCCACGAGCTCGAGCGCGTAGCCCTCTTCGACGTACTGGCTGAGCACGAGGACGCCGATGTCGGGGTGGCGCTCGCGGATCTCCGCGGCGGCGCGCAGGCCCTCGTCGGTGTGCGTCGGCGGCATCTTGATGTCGATGATCGCGACGTCGGGCTTGTGCGCCCCGACCTTGCGCAGCAGGTCCTCGGCGTCGCCAGCCTGGCCGACGACGTCCATGCCGGCTTCGGTCAGCAGTCGGACGATGCCCTCCCGCAGCAGGACCGAATCATCGGCTACGACGACGCGCATGGGATCTCCGCTCGGATCGTGGTGCCCTTCCCGGGCGGGCTCTCCACGTCGAGACGCCCGTCGAGCGCCGCGACGCGGTCGGACAGGCCGCGCAGCCCGTGCCCGTCGGCGTCGGCGCCGCCGCGACCATCGTCGTGGACCTCGACGACGGCGTGCCCGTTCTCCCGCTGCACGCGCACCGTCGCGTGCTCGGCCTCGGCGTGCTTGGCGAGATTCGCCAGCGCCTCCGAGACGACGAAGTACGCGGCGGCCTCCACGGGGGCGGGCAGCCGTTCGGCGGCGACCTCCTCGACCTCGACGGGCGTGGGTGACCGCGCAGCGAGCACCTCGATGGCCGCGGGCAGCCCCCGGTCGGTGAGGATCGCGGGGTGCAGGCCGCGGGCGAGCTCGCGCAGCTCCGCGAGCGCCTGGTCGAGTTCCCCCGCGGCCCGGTCGAGCAGCAGTCGGGCCTCACCCGGGTCGCGATCGACCGCACCGCGTGCGAGGCCGAGCTGCAGCGAGAGGGAGACGAGTCGCTGCTGCGCGCCGTCATGCAGATCTCGCTCGAGGCGGCGCCGTTCCGCCATGCCCTCGGTCACGAGACGTGCGCGCGACTCGCGGAGGTCCTCGACGCGTGCTCGCAACTCGGCCTCCAGACGCCCGTTCTCCATGGCGAGCGCCGCGGCGTTCGCCGCGGCACCCACGATGTCGCGCTCCTCCTCGAGGGAACGGTCATGCACGATGACCCCGACGAGCACGTCGCCGTGGCGAACCTCCACCGCCGCCCGCGCCGGGTCGTCGGGGTCGGGCAGGGTCACCGGCCGGCCGTCGTCGTCGACGAACCGCTCCTCGGCGTCCAGCCAGTACGCCACCGTGACCGACGGGTCCTCGAGCGCCTCGGCGACCACCGCCCCGAGCTGCTGCCGCTCCTCGCCGCCGAGCCGCTCAAGCAGGTCGCCGACGGCCGCGACCTGGACCCAGCGTGAGCGCAACAGGCCGGTGAGGAACACGAAAGGCAGCGCCAGGAACGGCACGAGCGCCGCGAGGTTGAGGACCGCGTAGAGCACGCTGTCGTCGTCGACGACGAGGTCGGCGATCAGGACGCTGCCCAGCAGCACGATGAGCGCGCCGCCGCACACGAGGATCGGGGTGAGCAGGCGCCGGGCCGCAGAGGTGGCCTCGCGCCAGCGCTGCACCATGAGCCAGAGCAGCCCGGCGATGACCGCGACGCCCGCGAGGCTCCCTGCGACGTCGATCGCGTCGGCGAGCCACGGGAGGTCCGCCAGGAGGATGAGGTTCGCCGGGGCCTCCTCCGCCGAGTGGCCTTCGAGGTCCGGGCTGAAGAGCGCGTAGGCCAGCGGAACGCCGATCGCCAGGCCGTAGCCGGCGGCGAGCAGACGGCGTTCGGCCGCCGTGGCCGCCCGCCCCGTCGGGTACGTCAGGACGAGCTGGGCGAACACGATGAAGAACACGGAGCCCAGCACCGACCCGAGCGTGAACACCCACCCCGTGTCGCTGACCGTCAGCGAGTTCAGCATGAACGTGAACCCGGTGGCGCACAGCAGGGCGCCGACGAGGTTGTGCGGCCGGCGGGCCCACGCGAACAGCCCGGTGCCGATGTAGATGGCCATCACGGTCGACACGACGATCGCGTCAACCGTGCGGCTGGTAATGCTGCCGCGGTCGGTTGTCAGCTGCACGGCGACGGCCATCGCCGTCAGCAGCAGGCCGAGCAGCCCGATCCCGATGAGCGCCGGGCGCAGGCTGCTCATGCGGCGAGCACCTCCTCGAGCGCGGCGCCCGACAGGTCGGCCTTCGCGATGAACCCGCGCGCTCCGCTCGTGCCCACGAGCGGCCCGTACTCGCTGGCCTCCCGGCTGGAGACGAGCACCACCGCGGGCGGCTGCTCGATGGCGCTGAGCCGTGCGGCGACCTCGAAGCCGTCCATGTCGGGGAGGTTGACGTCGAGCAGGACGATGTCGGGCCGCAGCGCCCGGGCCTGCGCGATCGCGGTCTCACCGTCCGGCGCCTCGCCCAGCACCGTGTAGCCCTCGAGCTCGAGCAGCATCCGGGCGGTCGAGCGGAAGCTCGGGTGATCGTCGACGATGAGGACGGACGGGGCCACGCGCCCATTGTGGCGCGTCGCCAGGCCGTGACGGGTACGGGTAACCCCCGAGTGTCGTCAGGCGCGGACGGCGACGCCCGCTGCCGCGGCGATCGCCTGATACGACGCAGCCGGGTCGTCGGCGCCGAACACGGCCGACCCCGCGACGAACCACGTCGCGCCCGCGTCCGCACACAGCGGCGCGGTCTCGGCGTCGACGCCGCCGTCGACCTGGATCGCGACGTCGGGACCGAGCATCGAGCGCACCGTCTTGACCTTCTCCAGCGTGGAGGGGATGAGCGACTGCCCGCCCCACCCCGGGTTCACGGTCATGACGAGCGCGAGGTCGAGCAGGTCGGCGACCTCCTCGAAGATCCCCGGCGGTGTGGCGGGACAGACCGCCAGGCCCGCCCGGCAGTCCGCCTCGCGGATCTGGTGCAGCACGCGATGGGCGTGCGGCGTCGCCTCGGCGTGGAAGGTGATGCCGTCCGCGCCCGCGCTGGCGAAGTCCTCGATCTGGCGCTCGGGCGTCTCGATCATGAGATGCACGTCGAGGTAGATGCTCTCCGGCAGCGCGTCGCGCAGCGCGCCGAGGACGACCGGGCCGACCGTGATCGGCGGCACGAACTGGCCGTCCATGACGTCGAAGTGGATGACGGTCGCCCCGGCGTCGACGACCCGCCGGACATCGTCGGCGAGGTTCGCCAGATCGGCGGAGAGGATGGACGGAGCGACGTGACGGTGGTTGAGGGGACTCATATCTCCCTGAGCATGGAGCCCTTGCAGGTGTTGCAGATCATGGTGGCCGAGGAGGACATCCGCACGATCGTCCCGTGTTCACCGCACGTCGGGCACACCGACACCAGCTCGAAGCGATGCAGGCAGTTCACGCACCGGTAGCGCCCCGGCAGGTTCGCAGGGCGCAGCCACGGCTCGTGGCAGTTCGGGCAGACGGGTCGATCCGGGAGGGCGGGACTGGACTCCACCACCCCCATACTGGCGCATCCGGCGGCTGGGCCGGTCTCACGCTCCGAGTGTCGCGATGAAGAAGCCGTCCGTCCCGTCCGTGTCCGGTGCGAGCGTCCGCGTCGCGACCACCGGGAGCGAGGCCCCGGCGACCACGTCCTCGTTCTCCTCGCGCAGCAGCGTGCACGTGGAGTACACGAGCCGCCCACCCGGGACGAGCAGCGCCTGCGCGGCGTGCAACAGGGCACGTTGCTCGTCGGCCATGCGGGCGGTGCGCTCCGGGCTCGCACGCCAGCGGATGTCGGGATGGCCCTGCACCGTGCCCAGGCCCGAGCACGGCGGGTCGAGCAGGACGCGATCGAAGCGCTCGGTCTTCGGGCGGGTCTGGACCTCCCCCACCTCGACCCGGACGTTGCCCGCATGCATGCGGCGGCACGTCTCCACCAGGGCGCGGGCGCGGCCGGCGTGTCGCTCGACGGCGACGATCTGGCCTTCCCCCTCCATGAGCGCCGCGAGGTGGGTCGTCTTGCCGCCCGGCGCGGCGCACAGGTCGAGGATCCGCTCCCCGGGCTGGGGATCGACCGCCCGCGCGACGTGCATCGCCGCGCGGGACTGCGGCATGAACGCGCCCTGGGCCCACAGCGGATGGCCGTGCGCGTCGAGCGGCCCCTCCACGACGAGCCCCTCGGGGAGGTCCGGCGCCGGGTGCGTGGGAACGCCGAGCTCCAACGCGACGGCCGCAGGCTGTGCGACGAGCGTGTTGACGCGCAGCGCGAACTCCGCCGGGCGGTTTCCGGCCGCCATGAGCGCCCGCGCGCGCTCGGGGCCGAGCTGCTCGAACCAGTGCTCGGCCAGCCACCGCGGGTACGAGTGCCGAATCGCCGCGCCCTGCGCGGTGGTGTCAGGGGGAAGCTGTGGCGTCTCGCGCTGCGCGCGGCGCAGGACGGCGTTGACGAGCTTGAACCCGCCGCCGGGCGCCGCCTGCTTCGCGAGCTCCACGGACGTGTCGACGGCCGCGTGGTCGGCGACGCCGTCGAGGAACAGCAGCTGATAGAGGCCGAGCCGCAGCGCGGCGGCGACCGGCGGGTCCAGCTCGCTGGCGGGCCGCGCGAGCTGGGCGATGATCCAGTCGAGGCTCCCGCGGCGCTGGACGGTGCCGAAGGCGAGCTTCGTCGCGAGCGCCCGCTCGCGGGGATCCAGGCCCTGCGCCTCGCCGTGCAGGGCGCGGTCCGCGTACGCCCCCTGCTCGAAGACGCGTCGCACGACGGTGAACGCGGCGCGCCGCGCCGGGGTGATGCCGGCCATCAGACGGTGGGGACCTGGTGGCCGCGCACGTAGCTGGCGGCGTCCATGGGACGCTTGCCGGGCGGCTGGATCTCAAGCAGCTCCAGGCCGCCGGCGAACAGCCGCCCTTCGTGCGCGCGCACGCCGGTCCCGGCCGGGACGTCGTCGGGCACCCGCGCGGCGAGGACTCCGAGCATGGCGCCGTCGGCGAGCGGCAGGCGCGCGCCGATGTGCGGACTCAGCGCCCGGACCGTACGCTCGGCGGCGACGGGATCAGCGTCGGGGTCGATCGTGCGGTCTTCGGCGGTGATCTTCTCGGCGTAGGTCACCCCCTCCTCGGTCTGTTCGACCGGCGCGGGGCGGCGGGTCAGGACGTCGAGCAGCAGGTCGGACCCGAGTTCCTCCAGGCGCGGGGCGAGCGTCCCGTACGTGTCGTCGGGCGCGATCGGCTCCTCGCCGACGGCGTACACCGGCCCACTGTCGAGCCCGGCCGTGACCCGCATGATCGCCACGCCCGTGCGCTCGTCCCCCGCCATCATCGCCCGCTCGACGGGCGCGGCGCCCCGCCAGCGCGGCAGCAGCGACGGGTGGACGTTCACGAGCTCGAAGTCGCTGAGCAGCGGCTCCTTCAGCAGGGCACCGAACGCGCAGACGATCACCGCGTCGGGCTGCTCGGCCGCGATCTGCGCGACCGCGTCGGGCGCGTTGACGTCCTCGGGCTGCGCGACCGGGATGCCGAGCGCACGGGCCGTCTCGGCGACCGGCGGCGACTGCAGCGTGCGGCCGCGGCCCTTCGGGCGGTCAGGGCGCGTGACGACGAGCGACGGGCGGTGCGCCTCCGATCCCGCGAGCCGGTCGAGGACCGCCGCGGCGAACTCGGAGGTCCCGAGGTAGACGGTGGTCATGGTGAGCCGCTAGGCGAGGGCTTGCCCGGCTTCGCGGTCGCGCAGGGCGCGCATCGCGGCCTTGCGCTGGTCCTTGCTCGTCCGGTCCAGGATCAGGACGCCGTCGAGATGGTCCATCTCGTGCTGGATGACGCGGGCCTCCAGCCCGGCGGCCTCGATGTGGACGACCTCGCCGTGCTCGTCCAGGCCGCCGACGCGCACGTGCACGGGGCGTTCGACCTCGACCTGGATGCCGGGGATGCTCAGGCAGCCCTCGTCGCCGATCTCGGTCTCGTCGCCCGTCCACTCCAGCTCGGGGTTGATGACCGCCACGATCGGGCTGTCCTGCTCGACCCGGTAGACGAACAGCCGGTGCGAGATCCCGACCTGCGGCGCCGCGAGGCCGACACCGAGGGCGTCGTGCATGAGCTGGCCCATCCAGCGGACCTCTTCGCGCAGCTCGCCGTCGAACCCCTCGACGGGGCGCGCAACGGTGCGCAGGACCGGGTCGCCCATGCGGACGATCCGCTCCATCGCGGCCTGGCGCCGGGCGACTGCTTCGGGGTCGAGCCCGTCGTCCTCGTCGTCCTCGCGCTCGTCAATGTCGGGCTCGTCGGCCATCGAGGACATTCTAGGTCAGGCGAGGAGACGGATGATCGCGCTGATCCCGACGATCACGATGACGACGCGCAACGCGGTCGGCGAGAGTCGACGGCCGTACTTCGCGCCGAGCTGCGCGCCCACGACCGCACCGACCGCGATGAGCCCCACCGCGAGCCACGCGATGTCCGCGGCGAAGACGAACACGATCGCCGCGACGAAGTTCACGAGCCCGGCGAGCACGTTCTTGAACGCGTTGATGCGGTGCAGGTCGTCGGGCAGTGACAGGCCGAGCAGCGCGAGCAGCAGGATGCCCTGGGCCGCGCCGAAGTAGCCGCCGTAGATCCCGGCGACGAACACCCCGGCGAGCAGCGCCGGGCCCGCGTGCTCGCTCGGCGGGCGGCGGTTGGCCAGCCACGGCCCGATCTTCGGCTGGAACACGATGAGCACGAGCGCGACGACGATGAACGCCGGGACGATCGCCTCGAACGCGGAGGCGGGGAGCGTGAGCAGCAGCACCGCGCCGAGCAGACCGCCGGCCGTCGACGCGACCGCGAGCCGCGCGACGCGGTGCCACTGGTTCGCCAGCTCCCGGCGGTAGCCGATCACGCCCGACACCGAGCCGGGCACGAGCCCGACGTTGTTCGACACGTTCGCGGTCACCGGCGGGTACCCGACTGACAGCAGCACCGGAAAGGTGATGAGCGTGCCGCTCCCGACGACCGTGTTGATCAGGCCGGCGCCGGCGCCCGCCAGGACGACCGCGATGGCCTCGAGGAGGGACAGCTCGGTCATTGCGGGTCCACGTCCACGCTGAACGACACGCCCTTGTGCTCCTTCGCCCCGGCCACCGCGTCCACGGCGGCGCCCGCCGCCCGGACGGCCGGCCGGCGCTCGGCCGCCTTCACGATGAGCTGCGCGCGCTCGCGCTCGCGCAGCCGGAACAGCGGGGCCGGCCCGAGGACGTCGCCGGGAACACCATGGGCGCGCAGGTGATCGGCAAGCGCGGTCGCCGCCGCCATCGCCGGCGGGAGCGCCTCGGCTGAGCAGACGAACTTGATGAGCGTGGCGAACGGCGGGTAGCGCAGCGCCTCGCGGCGCGCGAGCTCCCCGGCGAGGAACCCGTCGGCGTCGTGCTGGGTCGCGGCGACGATGGAGGGCGCGTCGGGCGCAAGGGTCTGCACCAGCACGCGGCCGCCGGCCTCCCCCCGCCCCGCCCGGCCCGCGAGCTGCGCGACCAGCGCGAACGTCCGCTCCTCGGCCCGGAAGTCGGGAAAGCGCAGCGTGGCGTCGGCGTCGACGACGACGCCCAGCGTCACGTCGGGGAAGTCGTGGCCCTTGGCGACCATCTGCGTGCCGATGAGCACGCCGCGCTCGGCCCGCTCGAACGCGCGCAGCGCGCCGCCGGGGTCGCGCACGTCGGCGTCGAGGCGGAACGTCGGCAGGCCGAGCTGCGCAAGGTCGTGCTCCAGCCGCTCGGTCCCGGCGCCGTGGCGGGCGACGCTCACCGAGCCGCACTCGGTGCAGTGCTGCGGCACGCGCTCGCGGTGGCCGCAGTGGTGGCAGGCGAGATACGCGCCGGCACGGTGCAGGACGAGGGCGACGTCGCAGTTCGGGCACATCCACGCGTGGCCGCACGACCGGCAGTCCAGGAAGTTCGACCAGCCGCGGCGGTTGAGCAGCACGATCGACTTGCGCGCGGTGGCCAGCGCGTCGACGGTGTCGGGATGCAGCGCCGCGTCGGTGCCGCGCATGTCGATGGTGCGCACGGGCGGCGGGTGCTGGCCGTCGACCCGGCGGGAGAGCCGCAGCCGGCGCAGCGCGCGGTAGCTCTCCGGGCGCGGCGTGGCGCTGCCACAGAGCAGGAGCGCGCCGGCGTCGAGCGCCCGCTTGGCGGCGACCCGGCGGGCGTCGTAGCGCGGGTCGCCCTCGTGCTTGTAGGAGGGGTCGTGCTCCTCGTCGACGACGATGAGGCCCACGTCGGCGAGCGGCGCGAACACCGCGCTGCGCGGCCCGACGCACACCCGCGCCTCCCCGTGCGCAGCCGGTGCCACTCGTCGCGGCGCTCGGCGGCGGTGAGCTTGGAGTGCAGGACGGCGACCGTGTCCCCGAAGCGATCGGCGAAGCGGGTGACGATCTGCGGGGTCAGGGCGATCTCCGGGACGAGGATGATCGCCGTGCGCCCGCGGGCGAGCGTCGTCGCGGCCGCCTGGAGGTAGACCTCGGTCTTGCCCGACCCGGTGACGCCGTGCAGGAGCAGCCGCTGCGGCTCGTCGTGCTCGAGGCACGCTTCGATCTCGGTGAGCGCGGCGGTCTGCTCGGCGGTGAGCGGCGGCGGCGCGGCGGTCCGCGCGCCGACGGCGTCGTGGGTCAGGGACGTGCGCCGGGCGCGCTGGGTGAGGTCGACGAGGCCCTTGGCCTGCAGGCGCCGCAGCGCGGGCAGGTCGGCGCCGGCCGCGCGCGCGCCGGTCCGCGCGAGGTCGTCGAGCAGCGCACGCTGGCGGTCGGTGAGGCGGTCAGCGTCGGTGGGCGCGCGGCGCACCTCCGCCCAGAACACGGGCCTGGCGGCGGCACCGCCCGGCGGGGTGACGAGCGCCAGCCCGCGCGCGGTGGTGGAGCAGTACTCGGCGGCGACCCAGGTGGCGAGCTCCACGAGCTCCGGCGGGACGGACTGGCCCAGCACGCGCTTGGGCGCGACGAGCTTCTCGGCCGGCACGTCGGTGGTGTCCGTGAGGCCGACGACGACGCCGGTGAGCTCCTGGTGGCCGAACGGCACGCGCAGCATCGAGCCGACCTCGGCCCCCTCCGGGGCGAGGTAGTCGAACGGCCCGCGCAGCGCCCGCGCGGTGGTCAGCGGCTCCACGCGCGCGATCACGGGTGGCGACGATAGGGCCGGGCGCCGACGCCCGCCGCCCGGTGGGCGCGGGGTGGGTCGCCGCCTGGGTCGAGCTACGGGCGCAGAGCACCCACAACTCGGCCCACGCACGCGCGCCCACGGCCCCAGACCAACGTGGGTCGAGTCATGGGCGTAGAACGCCCATGACTCGACCCAGCGGGCCCCCGGGGCATCCCCGGGGTCGCCCCGCCGCCCGATGCGCGCGGTACCCTCGCGCCATGGAGCTCCACGAAGGTGAAACCGTGCTGTTCGAGGGCCACCCGTCGTGGCGTTCTGCCCTCCTGTTCTTCGCCAAGGGCATCGGCCTCGGCGTCCTGATCGGCGCGATCCTGTTCTTCGCGATCGGCACCGCGGCGGGGATCGCTGCGCTCGCCGTCATCGCGGCCATCACGATCATCGCGAGCCTCGTCGTCCGCCAGGCGACGAAGTACGTCATCACCGATGAGCGGCTGCACATCCGCCGCGGGATCGTGTCGCGCAGCATCCACGAGACCCGACTCAGCCGGGTGCAGGACGTCGCGATCGAGCAGGGCGTGTTCGAGCGCATCCTGCGGATCGGTCGCGCCGACTTCGACACCGCCGCCGACAAGGACGACCAGTTCGTCTTCGAAGGGATCGCGAACCCGGACGAGGTGCGGGCGGCGGTCGACAAGGCGCACCGGCTGGCCGAGCACAAGACGCCGCCGGGCGAAGGCACCGTCGGGTTGTGACAGACCGCCTCGAGGCGGTCATCGAGTGGCTCGGGCGGCGCAGCCTCCGCGCGCAGATCCTCGGGATCTTCCTTGACTGCATCGTCCTGGACACGATCGAGGATCTGACGTGGACGCCCGAGCCCGGCTACGGGCTGAGCGGACCGGACCGGGAGACGATCCATCGGGCGCTCCGCGACGAGCACGATCGCATCTGGGCGATGACGTACGACGAGATCCTCGACGAGGTGCACCCCGAGGAGCAGAAGCCCATCGCGGTGCCGAACGGCCTTCCGGTCGTCCTGCTGGTCGAGGTGTTCGTCTTGGAGGAGCATGCGACGGTCCAGATGCGCGTCGTACTCGCCGGCCCGGGCCGGTGCTACCTCGGTGAAGGACCAGCCTTCGTCATCGGTCGCGACGGGTCGCGTGATCCCACCGATGACTGGGAGGCGGGCTGGCGCTGAGCACCGGCCCGCCTCACCGAACGGCTACGCCGGGACGGTCTCCAGACCAGCCGCCGCGCGCAGCGCGTCGACCTTGCTGGTGATCTCCCACGTGAAGTCCGGATCCTCGCGACCGAAGTGGCCGTACGCGGCCGTCTTCTGGAAGATCGGGCGGAACAGGTTCAGCTCGCGGCGGTAGGCCAGCGGGCGGAGGTCGAAGACCTCGCGGACGGCCTTCTCGATAGTCGCGCGGTCGACCTTCTCGGTGCCGAACGTCTCGACCATGATCGAGATCGGCTGGGCGACGCCGATGGCGTAGCTCACCTGCAGCTCGGCGCGGTCGGCCAGGCCGGCGGCGACGATGTTCTTCGCCACCCAGCGGGTCGCGTACGCGGCGGAGCGGTCGACCTTCGACGAGTCCTTGCCGGAGAACGCACCGCCGCCGTGGCGGGCGGCGCCGCCGTACGTGTCGACGATGATCTTGCGGCCGGTCAGGCCACAGTCGCCCACCGGGCCGCCGATGACGAACCGGCCGGTCGGGTTGACGAGGAACTCCTTGTACAGCGTGTTCTCGTCGTACAGGTCCTTCGGCAGGACGTGCTTGACGACGTGCTCCCAGAGGTCGGACTTGATCGCCGACTGGTCGCTGTACGCCTCGCTGTGCTGCGTCGAGATGAGCAGCTTGTCGATCGAGACCGGCTTGCCGTCGCGGTAGCGGACCGAGACCTGGGTCTTCGCATCCGGACGGAGGTAGTCGAGGTCGCCGTTCTTGCGGACGTACGCCAGGCGCTCGGCCAGGCGGTGCGCCTGCTGGATCGGCAGCGGCATGAGCTCGGGCGTTTCGTTCGTGGCGTACCCGAAGATGATGCCCTGGTCGCCCGCGCCCTCGAGGTCGAGATCGTCGGACGAGCCGCCCTTGTGCTCGGTGGCGTCGTCGACGCCCTGCGCGATGTCCGCGGACTGCGGGTCGATGCAGTTGAGCACGGCGACAGAGTCGGCCGAGAAGCCGAGGTTGCCGTCGATGTAGCCGATCTTGCGGATCGCTTCGCGGGCGACCTGCTGGATGTCGACGTAGGCGTCGGTGCGGATCTCGCCCGAGACGACGACGAGGCCGGTGTTGACCAGCGTCTCGCAGGCGACGCGCGCCTTCTCGACGTTGGAGTCCTGCGCCAGCACGGCGTCGAGGACGCCGTCGGAGATCTGGTCGGCGACCTTGTCCGGGTGGCCCTCCCCGACGGACTCGGAGGTGAAGAGGTATTCGTTGTCGGCGTAGGTGCTCATGGAATCAGGAAGAAGATCTCCGAAGTCGACGATCCCTCCTCAGCGGTCGAGCTGACGCCCACGGCCTGGACCTTCTCCAGATCGGGTGCGACCGCCAGGTACTCCCGGTTGTCGCGCAGTCCTGTCTGCTCTCCCAGCCTGAGGAGCTGGGTGAAGTCGAGGAAGAGTAGCGAGGACACGCCATTGTCGGAATCTCCGACCGTCTTTTTGAAGATTTCGGTGCCCGAAAGGGGTGGGTCCGGGTCCTTCGCGGCGCTCAGGCCGGCGGCGCTCGTGGACACGATCACGCGGCCGTCGACGACGTCCCCGACGAGCGGCGCCTTCAGGGACTTCATGGCCTTGCGCGCGCCCTCCTCGTCGTCGGTGCGAGCGACGAGCGTGAGCACGGACGCCGGCACGCCCGGGGACAGGCCGACGCCGACCTCGCCCTTCAGGAACTCCAGCGCGCCGCCCTGCTGCGCCGCTTCGAGGAGCGTCCGTGCCTCGGTGTTCTGGGCCGCGAGCGACAGGAACCGCTGGGCGACACCGGTCAGATTGCGCAGGTCGGCGAACGCGAAGACGTCGTCGGGCATGAACTCGGCCAGCGACGGGTCGAAGCCGCCTGCGACCTTCCCCTGGGCGTCGGGGTCGACGAGGCGGCGGACCCGCAGGTTCAGCCCGTCCTCCTCGGCGGTGAGCGCGAGCGCGGTGGCCCGGAGGCCCGGCGCGTCGAGCAGGGCCCCGGCGATGCCGAGCGCGCCCCCCTGCGGCGCGAGGAGGCGGCGGATGCCGTCGGCGGTCGCCCACGCGTCGGCGGCGCGGTCGGCGGGCATGCCCTCCATCGCACGCTGATACGACGGATCGTCGGCGAGCGTGTCGCCCCGGCCGGTGGAGAGCTCGATCGCCTCGCGCACGCTCTGCAGCTGGCCGATGACGAGGATGTCGCCGATGATCGCGGTGACGAGCGTGCCGAACGTGCGGGTCTGGATGCCACGCGCCTCGCTCTCGCGCACGGTCGCCTGCCCCTTCTCGAGGTAGCGGTTCGCTGCGGCCTGGTCGGTGACCTGGAGCATCACGAGCGATCCCGCGGTCTCGGTGCCGCGATCGGTCAGCGCAAGCGCCGCCTCGTCGCCGAGGAACGGGGTGACGCCCGCAGCCTGCGCGCCGTCGCGTCCGGCCGCGACGAGCTGGCGGACGGTGCGATCGCGCAGCGCGTTCCACCCCGGGAAGCCGCGGGCGATCTGAAGCGCCTGCCGGGTGCCGTCGCGCTCGCCGTCCGTCGACAGGTGCAGGTAGACCAGCGCCGACGCGGGCACGAGCCCGGCGGTGCCGGACGCCGGGGCGGCGTCGTCGTCGCCCCCGCCGCCGAGCAGCACGACGGCGAGCAGGACGCCGACGAGGATGCCGGCCGTGCCGGCGAGCAGGAGATGCAGCCGCCGGTTGCCGGGCAGCTGCACACGGGACGTCGAGGACTCCATCGCGGCGGGCGATGGTAGCCGCAGAGTGTTGAGATCAGTCGCGGTCGATGTCCGCGCGCCGGCCGCCACGTCCGCCGCGGCCACCCTCGCGGCGGGGCGCGCCGCGCTCGGTGAAGTCGATGATCACGGGCACGCCCTCGAGGCTGAGCCGCTCGCGCAGCCGGTTCTCGAGGTAGTAGGCGTACTCGCGCGTCAAGCGCTGGCGGTGGTTGATCGAGATCTGGAAGCGCGGCGGGTTCGTGTCGACCTGCGCGGCGTAGTACGCCTTCAGGCGCTTGCCCTGCTTCTGGGGCGGCTGGCGAGCGCTGGTGACCTCGCTGAGCCAGCGGTTCATCTCCGGCGTGGGGACGCGCTGGCGCATGCGGTCGGAGAGGCCGAGCGCCTCCTTGATCAGGCGCTCGATGCCGCGGCCGCTCAGCGCGCTGGCGGTCAGCACCTTCGGCCGCAGCCGGAGCTTGTTGGCGACCTTCGCGCGCTCGTGCTTGAGCTGGGCCTCGTCCATCTCCGTGACGTCCCACTTGTTCAGCACGATCGCGGTCGCGCAGTGCGCTCCCATCGCCATCTCGGCGATCCGCATGTCCTGGGACGTGACGCCGTCCTGGGCGTCGCAGATCACGAGCGCCACGTCGGCCCGGTCGGCCGCCCGGGTGGAGCGCAGCGTCGTGTAGTACTCGACGGACTCGTTGACCTTGGACTGCCGGCGCATGCCCGCGGTGTCGACGATGATCACCTCGCGCGGGGTGGGTGGGACGTCAATTTCGAGGCGCAGGTCGATGCTGTCGCGCGTCGTGCCGGCGACGTCGCTGACGATGACGCGGTCCTGGCCGGAGATCTTGTTCAGCAGCGAGGACTTGCCGACGTTCGGCCGGCCGATGAGCGCGAGGCGCACGATGTCGTCGTCGGCCTCCTCGTCGTCCTCGGGCAGCAGTTCGACGACGCGGTCGAGCAGGTCGCCGGTGCCCAGGCCCTGCGCGGCGCTGACGGCCTGCGGCTCGCCGAGGCCGAGCTTGAACGCCTCGTGCGCGAGGGCCATGTCGCCCACGTGGTCGACCTTGTTCGCCGCGATGATCACGGGCTTCTTCCAGCGGCGCAGCAGGTCGGCGAGCTCCTCGTCGCCGGGCCGCACGCCCGCCTGCGCGTCGATGACGAACACGGCGACCGCGGACTCGTCCAGCGCGGCCTGTGCCTGCTCGCGGATCGAGCCTGCCATGGGATCGGGGTCCTCGGTGTCGAGGCCGCCCGTGTCGATGAGCGTGAACGTCCGGCCGTTCCACTCGGCCGGGATCTCCTTGCGGTCGCGGGTGATCCCCGCGCGCTCATGGACGACGGCCTCGCGGCTGCCTGACAGGCGGTTGACCAGCGACGACTTGCCGACGTTGGGGTATCCGACGACCGCGACCTTCATGCGCTCGCCGCCGCCAGCTCGCCGATGCGGGCGACGACCTCGTCGATGGTCAGGCCGGTGGTGTCCAGCTCGATGGCGTCGCCGGCGGGCACGAGCGGGCTGTCGGCCCGACCGCGGTCGCGCTCGTCGCGGACGCGCTGGTCGGCGAGCACCGCCTCGACGTCGGCACCCAGCTCGGCGGCGCGGCGGCGCGCGCGCTCGGTGTCGTCGGCGGTCAGGAAGACCTTCACCTCGGCGGTCGGGCAGACGACGGTGCCGATGTCGCGCCCCTCCGCGACCCAGTCGCCGTCGGCGAGCAAGGTGCGCTGGCGCTCCTGCATCGCGCGGCGAACCTCGGGCCGGGCGGCGACCTGCGAGGCGCGCTCGGAGACCTCGGGAGTGCGGATGGCCTCGGTCACGTCGTCGCCGTCGAGCAGCACGCGCTCGCCGAGGAGGATCTCCGCGCGCTCGGGATGCTCGGCGCCGCGCAGCTCCGCCAGTGCGACGCTGCGATACATCGCCCCCGTGTCGAGGTACGTGTAGCCCAGCGCGGCCGCGACGGCGCGCGCGACGGTGGACTTGCCCGCCCCCGCGGGGCCGTCGATGGCGATGACCATGGCGCAGGACGATAGGGCGCTGCGGCGTGCTCTACGGTCTGACCCATGGCGACAGGCGCCCCACCGCCCACCGCCTTCCCCTCCGACGGGGTCGATGTCGCGCTGCGCGACGGCGGGGTCGTGCACATTCGCGAGGTCACGCCCGAGGACGTCGGCCCGCTCACGGCGCTGCTGCACGCGCTCGACCCCGACGAGCGGCGGCTGCGGTTCTTCACCGCCGGGGTGAACCTGGAGCGGATGGCGCGGTACGCCGCGGACGTCGCGGGGCGCGATGGCGCGGGCCTCGTCGCGGAGGGTGATGGCGTGCTGCTCGGACACGCCGAGTTCATCCGCGTGGACGCCGAGACGGCGGAAGTCGCCTTCGAGACCGCGCCGGCCGCGCAGGGCCGCGGCCTGGCCACCGTCTTGCTCGCGCACCTCGCGCAGATGGCGACGCACTGGGGGATCACGACGTTCACCGCGTCCGTGCTGCCCGAAAACCACCACATGATCGACGTGTTCCGCGCCAGCGGGTTCGCGGTCACGGTGCAGACGCACCCCGGCGAGCTCGTCCTCGAGTTCCCGTGCGAGATGACACCCGAGGCGCGCGGGCGGTTCGAGGAGCGCGAGCGCCGGGCTGCCGTCGAGGCCATGCGTGGGCTGCTCGCGCCCGCATCGGTGGCGGTCGTCGGGGCGTCGGCCCGGCCCGGGAGCGTCGGCGCGACGGTGTGGGGCAACCTCGTCGACAGCGGGTTCACCGGCGCGCTGCATCCGGTCAACCGCCACGGCGGCGAGCTCGACGGCTACGCGGTGGCGAAGTCCGTCCTCGAGCTGGATCCCGTGCCTGAGCTCGGCGTCGTCGTCGTGCCCGCCGACGCGGTGCTCGACGTCGTCGATCAGTGCGCCGAGGCGGGCATCATGCGGCTGCTCATCGTCTCGGCCGGGTTCGCCGAGGGTGACGCACGCGGCGCCGCCCGCCAGGACGAGCTCATGCACCGCTGCCGGTCCGCCGGCATCCGCGTCGTCGGGCCGAACGCGCTGGGACTCATCAACACCGACCCGCAGGTCGCGCTGAACGCGAGCGTCACGCCTGTGCCGCCGGCGCCGGGCGGCATCGGGGTGCTCTCGCAGAGCGCCGGGATGGGCCTCGCGCTCATGGAGCGCGCGCGGACCACCGGGCTGGGCCTCAGCACGTTCGTCTCAGTCGGCAACAAGGCCGACATCTCCGGCAACGACGTCCTGCAGTACTGGGAGGACGACCCGCGGACCGAGGTCGCGCTCCTGTATCTCCAGTCGTTCGGCAACCCGCGGAAGTTCGCGCGGATCGCGCGCCGCGTCGGCCGGACGAAGCCGATCCTCGCGGTGAAGGGCGGGCGCACGCCGCCGCGTGTCGACGCCGAGGCGTCCTCGACCGGCGCGCTGCTCGCGGGTTCGGACATCACGGTCGACACGTTGTGCCGGCAGGTGGGCGTCATCCGCGCGGGCAGCCTCGACGAGGTGCTCGACGTCGCCCGGCTCATGACCGACACGCACCTGCCCGCCGGTCCCCGCGTCGCGATCGTGACCAACTCGCGCGGCCCCGCGCTCGTGTGCGCCGACGCGTGCGCCGACAGCGGCCTCGAGGTCCCGCCGCTCGAGGACGGGACCCGCGAGCGGCTGCTGCGCCACGTCGCCGAAGGCGCGGCGGTGGAGAACCCGGTGGACCTCTTCGCCAGCGCCGGCCCGCGCGAGATCCGCCACGCGGTCGCCGTCCTGGCCGACAGCGACGAGATCGACGCGGTCATCGCGATCGTCTCCCCTTCCCTCGCCGCGAGCGCCGTCGACGCGGCCGAGGCGATCGCCGCCGGCGCGGCGGACGCCGACGCGGAGGTGCCGATCATCGCCGCGTTTCCCGCGACCGCAGCCCCACCCGACGAGCTGCGCGCCGGGCCCGCGCGGATCGCGTCCTTCACGTTCCCCGAGTCGGGCGCGCGGGCACTGGGCCGCGCGGCGCGATACGCCCAGTGGCGGGCCCGGCCCGTGGAGCCCCCGGCCACCGTGCACGCCGACGCCGACGTCGCCGCTGCCGTGATCGCCCGCGCGCTGGGCGCCGGGGGCGGGTGGCTCGAGCCCGCCGACACCGAACGCCTCTGCGCGGCGTACGGGCTCCCGCTCGCGCCGGGCGACGTCGTCGACACCCCCGAGGACGCCACCCGCGCGGCGGAGCGCCTCGGGTTCCCTGTCGCGCTGAAGGCGGTCGCGGGCGCCCCGCCGACCCAGGCAGACCTGTCCCTCCTCGCGCTCGGCCTGGACTCGGCGGCCGGGGTGATGGCCGCCGCCGCCCGCATCCAGGCCCGGGCCGCCGCGGAGGGGGTAGACCACACACGGCTGCTCGTGCAGCGCATGGTGCCCGCCGGGGTGCGCATGCTCGTCGGGGTCGTCGGGGACCCGCAGTTCGGGCCGCTGCTGGTCTGCGGAGCCGGCGGTGTCGAGGCCGAGCTCGTGCGTGACGTCGCCGTCCGCCTCACGCCGGTGTCACGGGCCGACGTCCACGCCATGGTGCGCGAGCTCCGGACGTTCCCCCGCCTGGACGGCTACCGCGGCGCGCCGAAGGCCGACGTCGCCGCCCTCGAGGACGTCCTGGTCCGTGTCGGGGCGATGGCCGAGGCGCACCCCGAGATCGCGGAGATGGACTGCAACCCGGTGATCGTCAGCCCGACGGGCGCCGCGATCGTCGACGTGCGGATCCGGGTCGCACCCGCACGACCCGTGGCGCCGCTGCCGTCGGTCGGCGGCGCGTAGGCCTTCACAAGTTCTTCACCCGTTCCTAGACTTGGCGCGGTGGCAGCCGGACCGGATCCGACCCCAGGCCGCCTGGCGGAGGTTCTGCCCCGCGCGCGCTCGCCGGTCGTCGTCGCGTGCACGCTGGTCCTCATCGCCGGGCTCACGATCGCCGGATCACACGCGCTGGGCGACCCGCAGCGCCTGCTTGATCTCGACCTCGAGTACACCTTCCCGGCCCTCCTGAACGCGTGCCTGCTCGGCGCCGCCGGTCTCACGGCGCTGATGTTCGCGCAGCTGCTGGACGCCGGCGCACCGGGCCGCCGCGCGGCGCTCACGCTCGGCGGGATCCTGCTGTTCATGGCCGTCGACGAGGCCGTGATGCTCCACGAGCGGACATCCTGGGTGCTCGGGCTGCACTGGACGACGTGGTACCTGCCGGTGATCATCGCCCTCGTCTGGGCGATGCTCAGCGTCGGACGCGCCTTCCCGGTCGGGCGGCCGCTGTTCTACGCGACGCTGGCCCTCTGGGTCGTCTCCGGGCTCATGGAGGTCGTGTTCTGGGGGGCCGGACCTCGGCCAGCAGCATCCGCTGAGCATCGCGATCGAGGAGTTCAGCGAGATGCTCGCGTCGCTCGCGCTGCTGCAGGGGCTGCTGCGCGCCCACGCCGACGCCTGAGCGCCTCTACCGCTCCTGCTCGGCCACGGCGGCGGCCGCCCTGCTCGAGTGCCGCACCGTCCGGCGCAGCAGCTCCGCGCCGAGCACGGCCGTCGCGACGAGCAGCGCCGCCGCGGCGAGCCCCTGTGGCGACGTGAGATCCGTGATCGAGTCGCCGAGCGCCGCGTAGGCGAGCGCGCGCGGCGCGGCCCCGATCGCCGTCCCGATGAGGATCTGCCAGAGGGACACGCCCACGGCGCCGGCCGCGTACGACACCGCGGCGTCGGACAGCCCGGGGATGAGCCGCGCCGTGACGATCGCCGCCACGCCCTGACGGTCGAGCCACGCCTCGAGCGCCACCACGCGCCGGCCACCGAACTCCCGCGCCCCGTCGCGGCCCGCGTGGCGGCCGATGAGCAGCGCGAGTGCCGACGTGGTGAGCGCGCTGGCCAGCGTCACGGCGAACCCGACCCACGTCCCGAACAGCGCGCCGCTCGTCGCCGCGAGGAGCGGGCCGGGGACCAGGACGAGCGCCAGCACGCCGCTGATCGGCACGAACGCCAGCGGCGCCAGTGGCCCTGCCGCGTCGATCGTGCTGCGGACGTCCTCCTTCGACAGCACGCCGCCGATCGGGCCGAACACCACCCACAGCGCGACCAGCCCGGCGACGAGGATCGCCAGCCGCGTCCGCGCCCCGGCCATCAGCCCAGCAGGTGCGCCAGGTCGTCGGTGAACGTCGGATACGAGACGGCGGCCGCCTCCATGCCGCGGACGGTCACGCCCTCCTTCGACGCCAGACCGGCGATCGCGCCGAGCATCGCGATGCGGTGGTCGCCCGCCGCGTCGATCTCGCCGCCGCGCAGGCCGCCCGTACCGCGGACGACGAAGCCGTCGTCCGTGGCCTCGAGGTCCCCGCCCAGGCCGTTGAGGCCGTCGACCACCGTCGCGATGCGGTCGGACTCCTTGACCTTCAGCTCCTCGGCGCCGCGCACCACGGTCTCGCCCTCGGCGAAGCAGCCGAGCAGCGCGACGAGGGGCAGCTCGTCGATCGCGAGCGGCACTTCGGCGGGCTCGACGGTCGTCGCCTCGAGCGGCCCGGCGGCGACATCGAGGTCGCTGACGGGCTCGTGGCCGGGGATCTCGTCGTCGGTCGGATCCTCGAGCCCGCCGACGACCACGCCGCCCATGCGCAGCAGGATCCGGACGAAGCCGATGCGCGTCCAGTTCACGTTGACGTTCTTGACGAGCAGGCGGGCGTTCGGGACGAGCACCCCGGCCGTCAGCCAGAACGCGGCGCTCGACGCGTCACCGGGGACGACGAGCGACTCGGCCTCCAGCTCGTCCGCCGCGGAGATCGTCAGGTGACGGCCGGAGCGGTGCAGCTGCACGCCCATCCGCGCCAGCATGCGCTCGGTGTGGTCGCGCGATGGCTGGGGCTCGATGAGCGTGGTCGCCCCTTCTGCCGCGACGCCCGCCAGCAGGACGCAGGACTTCACCTGCGCGCTGGCGACCGGCATCTCGTAGCTCGTGCCGTGCAGACGCCGGCCGTGCACGGTGAACGGCGGGAACCGGCCGTCGGTCGCCTCGATCTCCGCGCCCATCTGCCGCAGCGGCACCGCGATCCGGTCGACGGGACGGCGGCGGATCGACGCGTCGCCGTCGAGCGTGAACGACCGGCCCTCCTGCGCGGCGAGCCAGCCCGGCAGCAGGCGCATGAGCGTGCCGGCGTTGCCGACGTCGATGATCCCGTCCGGCTCGCGCGGGTCGCGCAGGCCGACGCCGCGGACGACGATCTCCTCGCCGCGCTCCTCCACGAGGGCGCCGAGCGCGCGCACGGCGTTGAGGGTCGAGTGGGTGTCCTCGGCGTGCAGGTAGCCGGTGATGCTCACCGGCTCGGAGGCCATGGCCCCGAAGATCGCGGCGCGGTGGCTGATCGACTTGTCGGGGGGCGCCACGACCGAGCCGCGGAGGCGGCCGGCCGGCGCGAACGTCACGTCGGTCATGTGGTCACGGGGTAGCCGAGCCCGCGCACGAGATCGGCGGCGCGTTCGGTCTGCTCGGCATGGCACCAGAGCGCGATGACGCCGTTGCGGTTGTCGGGGCTTGGGGAGAGCGCCATGTCAGCGATGTTGATGCCGGCCCGGCCGAGGGTCAGGGCGACCTCTGCGACCACGCCCGGCGTGTTCGGGACAGCCACGCGCAGCTCACGCGTGCTGCCGCCCACGAGCCCGGCCTCCAGCAGACGACGGCGCTCCTCGGAGACCGCGCCCTGCCAGGCCTCGAGCTCGGCGGGGTCGTCAAGGATGGCACGCACCCGGGACAGCCGCCCGATGGCCTCGTCGAGCTGCACCGCGAGCGCCTCGCGATTGGCGTGGTAGATGTCGGCCCACATCGGCGGATTCGCCCCGGCGACACGCGTGGCGTCCCGGAAGCTCGGCCCGGTCGAGGGGATCGTCTCCTCGTTGCCGAGCGCCGCGGCCGTCTGCGCCACGAGGACGTTGGCGAGCACGTGCGGGAGGTGGCTGACCGCGGCGAGCACACGGTCGTGGACGTCGGCGTCGATGGCCTGCGGCCGCGCGCCGAGGGCGGTCAGCAGGCGGTGCAGCCGCTCGAACAGCAGACCGCCGGACGCGCGGGTCGGCGTGAGGTACCACGTCGCATCGTCGAAGAGGTCGACCCGTGCGTGCTCGACGCCGGCCACCTCGGCGCCCGCCAGCGGGTGTCCGCCGATGAAGCGCTCGTCGCCGCCGTGCGCCGCGACCACCGGATGCTTGACCGAGCCCACGTCGGTGACGACGGCGTCGGGCCCGGCCGCGGCCAGCGCCGCGCCCACGGCGTCCGGCAGCGCGCCGACGGGGGCCGCGACGACGACGATCTCGGCGTCGGCGACCGCCTCGGCGAGTGTCGCCGCACCCCGGTCGATCGCACCGACGGACACCGCCCGGTCGAGCACCGCGGGGTCACGATCCCAGCCGGTGACCTCGGCGCCGAGCCGCTGCCGCGCGGCGAGCCCCAGGGACCCGCCGATCAGACCGACGCCGAGGACCGTGAGGTTCACACCGCTGCGGTGCTCAACTGCTTACCCGCCACGGCGGCTGCACGTTCGACCTGCTCGATGTACGCCGGGAAGTCCTCCAGGCGCAGCTGCTGCGGGCCGTCGCAGATCGCCTCGTCGGGGTCCGGGTGCACCTCGACGATGATGCCATCGGCGCCCACCGCGGCCGCGGCCAGCGACAGGGACGGCACGAGGTCACGCCGTCCGGCCGCATGGCTGGGGTCCACGATGATCGGGAGATGGGTCATCTCCTTCAGCACGGGGACGGCCATGAGGTCGAGGGTGAAGCGGTACGCGGGCTCGTACGTGCGGATGCCGCGCTCGCACAGGAGGACCTTCTCGTTGCCCTCCTTGAGGATGTACTCCGCCGCCATCACGAGCTCCTCGAGCGTGGCCGAGAGGCCGCGCTTGATGATCGCGGGCGTGCCGCTGCGACCGATCTCGCTCAGCAGCGTGTAGTTCTGCATGTTGCGCGCGCCGACCTGGATGACGTCGGCGACCTCGCAGACCGCCTCGACGTCGCGGACGTCCATGAGCTCCGTGACGATCGGCAGCCCGGTTCGGTCCTTGGCCTCCTGCAGCAGCCGCAGCCCCTCTTGACCGAGGCCCTGGAAGCTGTACGGGCTCGTGCGCGGCTTGTACGCGCCGCCGCGGAACATGGTCGCGCCGGCGGCCTTCATGGCGTCGGCGCTGACGAGGAGCTGGTCGCGCGACTCGACCGTGCACGGGCCCGCGATCATCGCGAAGTGGTCGCCGCCGACCTTGCGCCCGCCGATGTCGAAGACCGAGCGCTCGCCCGCCTTGATCTGGCTGCTCGCCAGCTTGTACGGCTTCAGGATCGGCATGAGCTTGTCCACGCCCGGCATCGACGGGACCGCGCTGTCGGCGATCCGCTGATCGTGCTCCTGGTCGCCGATCGCGCCGATCAGCGTCAGCACCTCACCGCGGCTGATGTGGGCCTTCGAGCCCGCCGCCTCAACCTTGTCCACGACCGCCTGGATCTGCTCGTCCGAGGCACCCGGCTTCATCACGATCATCATCCCTTCTCAGTTCCTTTCTGACACGCGGAGTTCCAACCTGTTGCTGCTGGTGTGAAACGGCGCTCGGGCCTGAGAGAACGTTGGAGAGTCTCTATGAGAAGTACGGGTACCGCCGGCCGAGCGCCTAGATAAATCGATAGGCGCGCCAGGACCACTGCGCGGCGAAGCTGCTGCGAAAAGCGCGGTGGGGGCTGGCCGGGGTCATGCTCGGCGGGAGTCTAGAGGACGTCGCGCAGCGCGTCGAGGAAGCGCCGGTTGTGCGCCGGGGTGCCGTACGTGACGCGCAGCGCGCCCTCGCGCCCAAGCGCCGCGCCGGAGCGCACGATGACGCCTCGCTCGGCCAGGCCGCTGATGACCTCGGACTCGTCGGCGGTCTCGGGCAGGTGCAGCCAGCAGAAGTTCGCCTGCGACGCCGCGACGGCGATGCCGAGCTCGCGCAGGCCCTCTTCGATCTCCACCCGCGCGACGATCGCGCGCTCGACACGCTCGGTGACGGCGTCCTGATGCTTGAGCGCCTCGACGGCCGCGGCCTGCGCCGGGATGTTGAGGTAGAAGGGCTGGCGGACCTGGTTGACCGCGGTGACGAACTCCTCGCTGCCGCTGAGCGCGAAGCCGACCCGCAGACCGGCGAGGCCGTAGATCTTGCTGAACGTCCGCAGCAGCACGAGGTTGCTGTGGCCCTTGAGGAGGTCAAGGCTGGCGTCCGGGTCCTCGATGGTCGAGAACTCGATGTACGCCTCGTCGAGGATCACCGCGACGTGGCGCGGCACGGCCTCGACGAACTGCTTGATCTGGTCGAGCGGCAGCGCGGTGGACGTCGGGTTGTTCGGATTGCAGACGATGACGAGCCGGGTGGCGGCGGTGATCTCGGCGAGCATCGCGTCGAGGTCGTGCTCGTCGCGGTCGTTGAGCGGCACGCGGATCGCGCGCGCCCCCGACGCCGCTTCGAGGTGCGGGTAGACGCTGAACGACGGCCAGGCGTGGACGAGTTCCGCGCCGGGCTCGAGCAGCGCGTCGCCGGCGGCGAGCAGGATGTCGCAGGAGCCGTTGCCGAGCGCGATGCGGGTCTGCGGGACGTCGTAGCGGTCCGAGAGCGCGCGGCGCAGGTCGGCGTACGACGGGTCGGGATAGCGGTTAAGACCGGTGAGGGCCCGCTGGACCACGTCCATGACGGCGGGCAGCGGCGGGTCGGGCGACTCGTTGGACGCGAGCAGCGCGACGTCGTCGGGCAGCGAGTAGCCGCCGGCGATCGGGTAGCTCGGGATGCGGCGGATGCGGTCGTTGAACTCGATGGCCATGGGACGACGATTGTGGCAGGGGCGGCGAGAGGTCGGTTCTCATGTTGGCCGCGTCGCTCCCACTCGCCCGTGCGGCTGTGCCACCCTCGATGACGCGCCGCGGGGAACGGTGCGCAGTCTCTGTCCAAGGGGGAACGATTCACGATGTCGACCGCCACGCGCCGCGCGCGCTGGTTCGGCCGCGCCTGCGCGGCCACACTCGCAGTCACGCTGCCGCTGCTCGGCGGCGCCAGCGCCCGCGCCGATCAGGCTCTCCTGACCATTGACGTCCCGAGCGCGGGCAACGTCGACGTCACGCAGCCGCTGCTCAGCAACCAAGTTCGAACCCTGCGCGCCAACGTGCTGCTGCCGGACGGCTACGACCCGGACGTCGCGTACCCCGTCCTCTACCTCCTGCACGGCATCAGCGACGACTACCGCGCCTGGGCCGATCACACCCGCGGCGACGTGCGCCGCACGCTCGAAGGGCTTCCGGCGATCGTCGTGATGCCGGAGGGCGGGCGGGGCTTCTACCTGAACTGGTTGGCCCGGCAGGGCCGTGACTGGGAGCGCTACTACTTCGACGAGCTCATCCCGGCGATCGAGCGGCGCTTCCGCATCCTGCCGGGGCGGCAGCACCACACCATCGCCGGCGCCTCCATGGGTGGGTACGGCGCGCTGCGGCTCGCCAGCCAGCTGCCCGGCTACTTCGGCACCGCCATCAGCATGTCGGGATTCCTCGAGGTCGGAGAGGCCGACGCGTCGCCCATCACCGACTTCATGCTCGGTGGCCCGTTCACCTTGCTGCTCGGGCCGCGCGGCGGCGGCTACGCCCGCGGCCACGAGCTCCGCGAGCTGCGCGAGAACCTGCGGGACACCCGGGTGCTGATCACGGTCGGCAACGGGGCGATGGACCCAGCCGCGCGAGACCCGCTGTTCTCCGCGCTCTTCCTGGGCAACAGCGAGCGGTTCCTCGAACGCCACGCGGTCACGATCCGCCGCTCGCTCGCGCTCGCGGGCGTCCCGGTGAGCTTCCGCCGCCAGTCCGGCCTGCACTCGTGGTGGTACTGGCGGCGCGATCTGCGCAACGCGGTCCGAACCTGGGGCGTCTTCGGGGATCCGGAGGCGTCCCCGGATCGGTGGACCTACCGGACCGTGGCCGAGCAGGGTCGCGCCTGGGATCTCGGCTTCCGTTTCGCGGCGACGCCGCGGTCCCCGGTCGTCCTGCGACGCGAGGGTTCCGTGCTGGAGGGGCAGGGCGTCGGGACGGTGGAGATCACCACGGTGGATGGGTGCAGGTTCACGGCGGAGCTGCCGTTCAGCCGGCCAGTCACCTGTCCAGCGGACTGAGGTTCGAACCCTCTTCCCACCCGCGGTTGCGGGCGGATCGCGCGATTTCACTGGACAGACGCCGTGTTCATTCCTATGGTTCCCCGGGCCATGACCTGCACGCAGAACACGTTCGCCATCGCCTCGGCACCCACCATGTGGGCGGCGCGGACCCGCGTGCTCGAGCACCCGACGGGTCAGTAGCGGAAGGAGCACTTCTTGGCTTCCTCCGCGTCCGTCGCGGAGGAGGTGCAGAAGCGTTCCTCGGCGACCCTCACCAGAACCCACATCATCGAGCGCATCCAGCGCTGGGACGAGCTCTACGGCGCCCCTCCGGGCACCGCGGACTGGGCCCCCGCCCTCGCACGGTGGCGCCGCCAGGAATGGCGGATCGACCGCTACCGCGCCGGCGACCCCGTCAGCGGTGAGCCGTGGCCCTCGACGAACACCGTCAAGCGTCGCTTCGACGGGTCGTTCGACGAGGCCGTCCGGGCGGCGGGGCTGACCCCGCGCCGGCCGGGTCCCGCGCCACGGCGCTCGGTGGAAGCGGACGCCCCGGCGGTTGTCGTATCGCAGCTCAGTGCGGTCGGCACGCCGGAGGCGCTCGCCGAAGCCGTCCGTCGCGTGGCCCTCTCTCGCGCGACAGGACAGCGCGGTGCGCTCGACGCGGCCCTGGCCGACGTCGCGCGTGAAGCGCTGCGGTGGCGGGCGCGCCTGTAGGTCCGGCGCGCCCGCCCGCACCCCACCCCAACCGCGCCGAACGGCAGATCGACGCTGCTATAGAGGCTGTCGCGTAAACCCCGTCGGTTCAGTCCGGCGGGGTTAAGACGATGGGGTGATGGGACAGCGCTTCATCTGGTCTGATCGTGAGCAGCCGTTGTTGTTGCCGCCGGATTTGCGGGAGTGGCTGCCTGATGATCATCTGGCGTGGTTTGTGATCGATGCGGTCGAGCAGTTTGATCTGGCCGCGTTCTATTCGGCCTATCGGGCGGATGGGCATGGTCGTCCGGCGCATGATCCGGCGGTGATGGTCGCGTTGTTCGTGTACGCCTACTCGGTCGGGGTCCGGTCGTCGCGGAGGGTTGAACGGGCGTGCGCGGAGGATGTGGCGTTTCGGGTGATCTGCGCGAACCGGGCGCCTGATCATTCGACGATCGCGCGGTTTCGCGCCCGGCATGAGGCGGCGTTGGAAGGGCTGTTCGGGCAGGTGCTCGGCTTGTGCGCTGAGAGCGGGTTGGTGTCGGTCGGCGTGGTCGCTGTCGATGGGACGAAACTGAAGGCCGACGCGGCGAAGGGCCAGACCCGGTCTTATGAGCAGATCGCCCGCGAGATCTTTGCGGAGGCCGCGAGGATCGACGCCGAAGAGGACGAGCGATTCGGCGACGCGCGCGGCGACGAGCTCCCGCCCGAGCTCGCTGATCGTTCGTCGCGGCTGGCCCGGTTGCGCGAGGCCAAGGCCCGGTTGGAGGCCGAGCAGGCCGAGAAGGCCGAGCGCCACGAGCAGCGGATGCAGACCCGGCAGGCCAAAGAGCTGGTCGACGGCCGCCGCATGCCGGGTCCGGCGCCGGTCGCGCCCAGCCTGGCGGTCGATCCGCAGGAGAGGGTCAACGTCACCGATCCGGACTCCCGGATGATGCGCTCTGCGCAGGGTTGGGTGCAGGGCTACAACGCGCAGGTCGCCGCGACGGCAGAGCAGATCATCGTCGCCGCGGAGCTGACCACGTCATCGCCCGATCAGGGCTGCTTGCAGCCGATGGTCAACACGATCACCCGCGAGCTCGACGCGGCAGGGGTCACCGAGCCGATCGGGACGGTCCTGGCTGACTCGGGGTACTGGGACACCGCGCAGATCGAAGCGATCATCAGCCGGGAACACTGCACCGTCCTGGTTCCCCCAGACGGCGAAACGCGCCGCGCGGCGGGCAAGACCGGCCACAAACACGACCGCGGCCTGACCGCGTTCCTGCGCAGGGTCATCGACAGCGAGGCCGGCCGAGCGCTCTACCGCCGCCGCCAAGGCATCATCGAGCCGGTCTTCGGCGACCTCAAACACAACCGGGGCGCCGACCGGTTCTCCAGACGCGGACACGCGGCCTGCCGCAGCGAACTACGACTCCTGGCCGCCACCCACAACCTGCTCAAGCTGCACCGCGCCGCCCTGGCCACCTGATCGCAGGGTCCTCAGTGGCCGGGCTACGCCCGGCCACCGACCACAACCCCGCGACTGCCACAGCTACCGAGGCTGCCGCGACTTACGCGACAGCCTCTATAGCGACGGGTATCTGCCGTTCGGTGCCTGATCGAGGATCCATGTCCAGCATCACCGTCATCGGTCTCCACGAGGACCGCACCATCGAGCAGCTCGAGCGCTGCGTGGCCGCCGAGGAGGGCGCCGTCGGCGTCCTGTGCGCGGACGGCCACGTCGGCTACTCGCAGCCGATCGGCGGCGCCGTCGGCTACCGCGACCACATCTCCCCGTCCGGCGTCGGCTACGACATCGGATGCGGCAACAAGGCTGTGCGCACCGACCTGCAGGCCGGCGACGTCCTCCCGGACATCGCGCGGCTTATGGACGAGATCGTGCAGCGGATCAGCTTCGGCGTGGGCCGGCGCAACGAGGAGGCCGTCGATCACCCGGTGATCGACGCCATCGGTGACGCCGAGTTCGCGCCCCAGCGCCAGCTGCGCGGGCTCGCGGCCAAGCAGCTCGGGACCGTGGGCGCGGGCAACCACTACGTCGACCTCTTCGCCGATGAGGAGGACGTCGTGTGGGTCGGCGTGCACTTCGGCTCCCGTGGCTTCGGGCACAAGACGGCGTCGGGCTTCCTCGCGCTCGCGCAGGGCCTGCCGTTCGACGGCCAGGCCCGCGACGGCGAGATGGACAGCCCGCCGGTGCTCTTCGCGGTCGACTCCGACCTCGGCCAGGCGTACATCGCGGCCATGACCCTCGCGGGTCGGTACGCGTACGCCGGGCGCGATGTCGTCGTCGACCGCGTGCTCGAGATCCTCGGCGCGCAGGCCACCCTCGAGGTCCACAACCACCACAACTTCGCCTGGCGTGAGCGCCACGGCGAGGACGAGCTCTGGGTCGTCCGCAAGGGCTGCACGCCCGCGTTCCCCGGTCAGCTCGGCTTCGTCGGCGCCTCGATGGGCGAGGACGCGGTGATCCTCGAGGGCGTCGACGCGCCGCAGGCCGAGGCGGCACTGCGCTCGACCGTCCACGGGGCGGGACGGGTGCTCAGCCGGACGAAGGCCGCCGGAAAGCTGCGCAAGCGGTGGGTCAACAACGTCCGTGACGACGACACGGCGTACGAGACCGAGGCCGAAGCGCTGGCCGCGCCGGGGGCGACGAAGGCCCGCCGGACACGCGTGCGGGTCGGCGGGGCGGTCGACTTCCCGGCCGTGGAGACCGAGCTGCGCGAGCGCGGCATCGAGCTGCGCGGCGGGGCGGCCGACGAGGCGCCCGCCGCGTACAAGCGCCTCGATGAGGTGCTGACCCACCACGCCGAGAGCGTGGTGATCCGCCATCGCCTGCGCCCGATCGGGGTGGCGATGGCGCCGTCGGACACGTTCGATCCGTACAAGGACTGAACACCCGGCGAACGCAGGCCCTTCATTCTCTGGAGCACGACTCTAGAGCGGTGCTCCAGAGAAACGAGGGTCGCTGCGTCCCGCGCGGCGGCGTGCTCAGGCCGCCGCGCGGGCGCGGCCCGGCGTGGTGCCGGTCCAGCGCCGGTACGCGCGGCTGAAACCGGCGGCGTCGTGGTACCCCAGCCGCGCGGCGACCTCCTGCACCGTCAGACCGCCCGCGCGCAGCAGCTCGGTGGCGAGCGTCGCCCGGACCTCCTCCGTGAGCGCGCGAAACGACGTCCCCTCGTCCGCGAGCCGGCGCCGCAGCGTCCGCGGGTCGACGTGCAGCGATGCCGCGACCTCGTCCATCGACGGCGGTGACGCCAGGTCGGCAAGCAGCTTCGCCCGGACGGCGGCCGACACTCCCGTGCGCGCGCGGCGCCTCTCGACGAGCTCCGCGCACTGACGTTCGAGGGCCGCGGCGGTGAAGGGATCGGCCTGTGGCAACGGCGCGTCGAGCGCGGCGCGGTCGACGACGAGCTCGTGGCGTGGCGCGCCCGTCCGCAGGTCCACCCCGGGCAGCGCCGCGCGCAGGGCGGCGGCACGTTCCCCGTCAAACCGGGTCCGCAGGTGCACCGCACCCGACGCGCCGAGCAGCGCGGGAACCAACCGGCCGACCTTCGTGATCTCGCGCTCGACAAACAGGCCGCGCACGTCCTCCGGGATCTCCTCGTCGTGGAGCAGGACGACGGCACCGTGCGCGTCCTCTCGCAGTGACGGGCGGATGAAGGCGAACGACAGCGGCGCGAAGCGCACGCCGAGGCGGAGCATGTCCCGGCCCGTCGCCGCCGTCAGCAGGGCGAACCCCGCCATGCCGAAGTTGCCGAGCGTGTAGCGCGACCCCGCGTCGGCGCCGAGGCCGGGCCGATCGCCGATGTTGCGGGCGATCGCCAGCTCCTGGCCGGCCTCGACCTCGGTGTCGTCGCGCGCGAGGTCCTCCTCCGTCAGCCCGGTGCCGGCAAGGCAGCTCGCAGCGTCGATGCCGTGGTCCGCGCCCACGGCGACGAGCAGCCGCGCTCCTGCGGGGCCGCGGCGGAAATCCCAGGCCGGTGCGTCGTCCATGTCCGAAAATGACAATAGGTCGTCCGGCCGGGGCATGGTGCCAGCCGCCGTATCTGCCGATGATGACCGCATGTCGAGCAGTCCCTCCGTGATCATCATCGGCGCCGGCTTCGGCGGCCTGGCCGCCGCGATCGAGCTCAAGCGCCACGGGATCGAGTCCTTCACGGTCCTCGAGCGCCACGACCACGTCGGCGGCGTCTGGCAGGCCAATGCGTACCCGGGCGCCGCCTGCGACGTGCCGTCGATCATCTACCAGTTCAGCTACGCCCTGAACGGGGACTGGAAGCACCGCTACGGCCGCCAGTCCGAGATCCGCGAGTACCTCGACAAGGTCGCCCGCGACTTCGGGATCCTCCCCCACGTCCGCTTCCAGACGAAGGTCACGGCGGCCACGTTCGCCGAGGACACCGGCACCTGGGCGATCGACACCGAGGGCGGGGACACCTACACCGCCGACGCCGTCATCTGCGCCACCGGCCAGCTGTCCGAGCCGGCCATCCCGCCGATCCCGGGACTCGACACGTTCGCTGGACACCACATGCACTCCGCGGAGTGGGACGACAGCGTCGACCTGCGCGGCAAGCGGGTCGCCGTCGTCGGCGGCGGCGCGAGCGCGATCCAGCTCGTCCCGGCGATCGCCGACGAGGTCGAGCACCTCACGGTCATCCAGCGCGACCCGAGCTGGGTCGTCAACAAGTACGACTGGAAGGTCGGCCCGGTCGAGCGGGCGATCATGCGGATCCCGGGGATGCCACGGCTCTACCACGACGCGATGTGGTGGTGGTTCGAGGTCCGGGCCCCCTCGGTGAAGTCGAGCTTCGACTGGCTCCGCGGCATCTGGGCGGCCGAGCGCCGGCGCCACATCAAGAAGACGCTGAAGGACCCGAAGAAGGTCGCCGCCGCCACGCCGAACTACACGTTCGGCTGCAACCGGCTCCTGCTGTCCAACGACTGGTACCCGACGCTCGCCCGCGAGGACGTCGACCTGCTCGGCGAGGCCGTCACCGCGATGACGCCGACGGGCATCGTCTGCGGCGACGGCACGACCGTGGACGCCGATGTCGTCATCTGGTGCACGGGCTTCAAGGCCACCGAGTACCTGTCACCCATCGACATCCGCGGCCGCGACGGCCGCCACATCCGGGAGGCGTGGGCCGACGGACCCGAGGCGTACCTCGGGCTGACCACGCCCGGGTTCCCCAACCTCTTCATGTCCTACGGGCCGAACACTGGCAGCCTCACGAACACCATCGTCTACCTCGTCGAGCGCCAGGCCGCCTACATGCGCCAGGCCATCGAGTACCTCGGGCGGTCGGGCGGCTGGATCGACGTGAAACCCGAGGTCCATGACGCGTTCAACGCGCGGCTCCAAGAACGGATGCAGCACACCTCCTTCGCCGCGGGCTGCCCGGGCTGGTACACGACGGAGAGCGGGAAGGTCACGCAGGTGTGGGTCGGCTCGCACGTCGAGTACGGGCACCGCACGCGGGAGTTCGACCCCGCCGTCTACGAACACCACGCCGTGCGCGAGCTCGCGGCTACTGCGCCCCGCTGAGGTCCGCCCGCAGCTTGGCCGCCTCGCGCAGATAGACGTGCTTCGTCTCGTGCGCGGGGTCGGCATAGAAGTGCATGAGGATCCGGATGACCTGCGGCAGCGCACCCGGCACGGGAATCTCGCGGGTGCACAGCAGCGGGACCTGGTTGAACCCGAGCGTCCGCGCGGCGACCGCGGGGAACTCGGCGTCGAGGTCCTCAGTCATGCTGAAGATGCAGCTCACGACGTCGTCAGTCGACAGCGTGTTGCGGTCGAGGATCTCGCGCAGGAGCTCCTCGGTGGCGGCGAGGATCTTCTCGCGGTCGTTGGCGTCGACGGTCGTCGCGCCGCGCAGGGCGAACAGGCGCATGAGCGGCCGGGATCGTGTCACACGCCGGAGCGGCGCAGCCGCTCGACCTCGGGTGCGGACAGGCGGCGCGTCTTGCCCGGGGCGAGATCGCCCAGCTCCAGCGGGCCGAACTTCACGCGCTCCAGCGCGACGACGGGGTGGCCGACGGCCTCGCACATGCGCCGGACCTGGTGCTTGCGCCCCTCGTGGATCGTGAGTTCCAGGACGGTGCCGGAGACCCGCACGACGCGCGCCGGCGCGGTCCGCCCGTCCTCCAGCTTGACCCCCGCGCGCAGCCGCTCCACTGCGCGCTGGCTGACCGGGCCCTTCGCGACCTTCACCTTGTAGGTCTTCGCCACCTCGAACGAGGGGTGCGTCAGGCGGTGCGCGAGCGCGCCGTCGTTCGTGAGGAGGAGGAGCCCGGTGCTGTCGACGTCCAGCCGGCCGACGGGATACAGCCGCCCGTGCCGGCCGGGCACGAGGTCGGTGACCTTGCGGCGGTCGTGGGTGTCCTTCGCCGTCGACACGTACCCCATGGGCTTGTTGACCGCGAACACCACGCGCGCCTCCTCCCCCGCGACCGGCACGCCGTCGACGGCGACGCCGCTGGACGCATCGACGTCCCGCGCCGGATCCGTGACGATCTCCCCACCGACCGTGACACGCCCCTCACGGATGATCTCCTCGGAGGTGCGACGGGAGGCGACGCCTCCGTGGGCGAGGAATTTGGCGAGACGCATGGCGCTGTCACCATAGGCGTATGGACCTCGCGCTCCTGCAGCAGACGCTGGACGACCTCGGCCAGCCCGGTTTCCGCGCCAAGCAGGTGTGGTCGTGGGCGGCGCGCGGCGCGAAGGGCTACGACGAGATGACGGACCTCCCCGCGGCGCTGCGCACCGAGCTGGCCGAGCGCGTGCCGTTCAGCTGCCTGGAGCCCATCCGCCAGGCGGAGTCGCGCGACGGCACGATCAAGACCCTCTTTCAGACCCACGACGGCCGCGCGATCGAAGCGGTGCTCATGCGCTACCGCGACGGCAGGCGCTCGCTCTGCCTGTCCTCGCAGTCGGGGTGTCCGCTGACCTGCACGTTCTGCGCAACGGGCACCATGAAGTTCGGCCGCAACCTCACGGCGTCGGAGATCCTCGACCAGGCGCTGCACTTCCGGCGCATCGAGGAGGTCGACCACGTCGTCTTCATGGGGATGGGCGAGCCGATGATGAACCTCGACCACGTCCTCGACGCGTGCCGCCGCCTGCCCGACGTCGGCGTCACGCACCGCCGGACGGCGATCTCCACGGTCGGCTGGATCCCGGGGATCGAGCGGCTCATGGACGAGGACATGCCGATCCGCTTGGCGCTCAGCCTCCACGCGCCGGAGGACGCGCTGCGCTCGCAGATCATGCCCGTGAACGACCGCTACCCCCTGGCCGACGTGCTTGCCGCCTGCGAGCGGTTCTACGAGAAGAAGCGCCGGCAGATCTTCATCGAGTACGTGATGCTCGACGGGGTCAACGACCGCTACGAGCAGGCCGTGCAGATGGCCGAGCTCCTCGACCCGAAGATCTACAAGATCAACCTCATTCCGTACAACCCGACGGGTTCGCCCTACGACGGGTCGGCGCGCGGGGCGATCGACGTGTTCCGTGACGCGCTGGAGGAGCGCGGGCTCCGCGCGACCATCCGTCTCACCCGCGGGCAGGACATCGACGCGGCGTGCGGGCAGCTGGCCGCGAAGGCCGCCGCGGCCTAGCCTGGGATCGCGAAGAGCGACCGCAGGCTGCCGGCGGCCTCGAGGTCGCCGTCGACCTTCAGCGTCCCCTGCTCGTACAGGGTCAGCCCGCTCACGCCGCCGAGCACCATGCGCATGAACTCCACGGGGCCGCAGCGCAGGATCGCGACCGGCTCGCCGATGGGCTCACGCGACGTCACGCACCGACCGTCCACGAAGTGCACGTCGAAGCGGTCGACACCGCCGCCGGGCGCGCCGTCGATCTCGAACCGCACGAGGACGTCGACGCCCGCGGCCTTCTGGGGATCAACGTGCTCGGCCATGCGCCGGAAGACCTCCTCCAGCACGGGGCCTCGCGTGGAGCCGCCGACCATTTCGGCCACGCTTGCGTCATCCATGTGCCGCAGGTTGCGGGCAACCTGGTTGACGTCGAGGTCGGAGAACTGCTGATGCGAAGCGGACATCTCGGGAGTCATGTTCCCTGGGGCCGCGCGACCCTAACAAACTGACACGTCGTTGTGTCAGAAACCTTGGACCGGTACGGCTCTGCTGCGAAGGCTAGCTGGCTTCGCCGCCGCCGTCGACCGCCGCCAGGACGCCGACCGACTCGCCGCCCTCGCCGGGTCCGCCCGCGCGCACCTCACCGGCACGCAACAGGCGGTCGCGCAGAGCCGCCTGCTCCTCGGGCGTCGGGTCCCAGGCGCTGACGTCGGGGAGTGCCTTGAGCGACTCGAGCCCGAACAGCTGCAGGAACAAGGGCGTGGTGCGGTAGAGGATCGCGCCGAACTGAGAGCGGCCGGATTCCTCGATCAGCCCGCGCTCGATGAGCGTGGCGGTCGCGGAGTCGGCGCTGACGCCGCGGATGCGGGTGATCTCGGGCCGGGACACCGGCTGCAGGTAGGCCACGATCGCCAGTGTCTCCGCCTGCGCCGGCGTGAGCGGCGGCGTGCGGGGCTTGGCCAGCAGGCGACGCGCGGCGCTCTCGGCGATCGGGTCGGTGGCCAGCGTGATGCCGCCGGGCGACCCGCTTGAGCTGCAGGCCGTGCTCGCCCGGCGCGTAGCGCTGGTCGAGCTCGGCGAGCGCCTCGGCGACCTCGTCCTCGTCGTGGCCGGTGACCTCGGCGAGGTCCTTCGTGGCCACGGGATCGGGCGAGAGGAACAGCAGCGCCTCGATGATGCGGGCAAGCTCGCTCACGACGCGGCCCTCGCCAGCGCACCGCCGGCCTCGACCGCGGCGATGCGGATCTCGCCGAAGCACTCCTCCTGCTGCCAGTCGGCCTGGCCGGACTTGTAGAGCTCGAGCAGCGCCCACAGCGTGACGGCGACGGTGACGCGGTCGGCGCCCTTGACGGCCTCGTCGAACGTGGTGGCGCCCTTCAGGAGCAGCGCCTTGAGGTGGCTCAGCCGCTCGCCGACCGTGACCCGGTGCGTGGTCATGTGGCCGGTCGAGACCTCGGCCGGCAGCCGCAGCAGCTCGCCCATCGCCTTCCCGAGCCGGGCGGGCTTGTAGACCGCCACGGCCTCCTCCAGCCGCGATTCGCGCAGGAACGGCGGCAGCGGCGCCTGGCGGTAGCGCACGCCCTCCTCGCCCTCCAGCCGGGCGGCGAGGTGCTCGGCGGCACGCCGGTAGCGCTGCGCGTCGAGCATGCGGGCCAGGAGCTCCTCGGCCGCCTCCTGGGGCTCGAGGTCCAGCAGCTCCTCGTCCTCGCGGGGAAGCATGAGCCGGGACTTCAGCTCCAGCAGCGCAGCGATGAGCACGAGGAACTCCGTCGCGACCTCGAGATCGAGTTCGCCCTTGGCCTCGAGGTGATCGAGGTAGGTGACGACCACCTCGGCCAGCTGCACCTCCATGAGGTCGACCTCGTCGCGCAGGACGAGGGTGAGCAGCAGGTCGAACGGGCCCGTGAAGACCTCGAGGTCGAGGTCCAGGATGGCGGCGACGTTCATCTGCGCAGGCAGGCTACCGACGCGGCCCGACGCCCATGGCGTCGCGGACCTCCGCCAGCGTCTGCGCGGCGATCGCGCGTGCCTTCTCCGCACCGGTTTCCAGTGCGGTTTCCAGGGCTTCTTCGTCGCCGCGCAGCTCCTCGTAGCGCTCGCGCACCGGAGACAGCATGTCGCGCACGGCGTCCGCGGCGGCCACCTTCAGATCGCCGTACCCGCGTGCGGTCCTCATCTCCTCCTCCACGGCGGCCGGGGTCGTCCCCCGGGCGGCCGCCAGGATGTCGATGAGGTTCGACACGCCCGGCTTCTCGGGATCCTTGACGATCTCGTTGCCCGAATCGGTCACCGCGCGCTTGAACTTCTTCTCGATCGCCTTGGGCTCGTCGAGGACGTAGACCGTCCCCTCCGGTGTCCCGCCGGTCGTCGACATCTTCCGCGTGGGCTCCTGCAGGTCCATGATCCGCGCGCCCACCTCGGGGATGCGGTGCTCGGGGACGACGAGGATCTCCCCGTCCTCCGGCGCGAAGCGGGAGTTGAAGCGGCGGGCGACGTCGCGCATGAGCTCCAGGTGCTCGCGCTGGTCCTCCCCGACCGGCACCTCCTGGGCCTTGTACGCCAGCACGTCGGCAGCCTGGAGGACGGGGTAGAACAGCAGGCCGGAGCTCACGAGCTCACGCTGGGCCAGCGACTTGTCCCGGAACTGATGCATGCGGTTGAGCTCGCCGATCGCCGTCACGGAGGACAGCAGCCAGCACAGCTCGGTGTGCTCGTGCACATCGCCCTGGCGGAAGAGGATGCAGCGCTCCGGGTCGAGCCCGGCGGCCAGGAGGATCGCCGTCGTGTCGTAGACGCGCTCGCGCAGCACCGCGGGCTCGTAGCTCACGGTGATCGCGTGCAGGTCGACGATGCAGAAGATCGCCGGGTCCCCTCGATCCTGCCCCTCGACGTACTGCCGGATCGCCCCGATGTAGTTCCCGAGGTGCTTGCGGCCCGTGGGCTGGATGCCGGAGAAGATGCGCACGGTGCTGAATCTAGTCGTTCACCGCGTCGCTCCGGTCCCCGGTCGGACCGCCGGGAGAAGCGGCCTGTGCCCGCCGGTCGGTGCCGCGACGTGTCAGGCGTTGCCACCATGGCGACACGGCGAGATGGACCTCAAGCCGAGTGCGTGGGATGGGACTCGCCGGTCCCGGGCGGTGCCGCGGTACGAGCCGCGGCGCCGCCCGGGCCGGTCGCACCGGCAACCGCCGCCTGAAGCAGCAGCGCGGCAATCGACGCCGCCGCGAACGCGGCCGCGGTGCCCCAGGGCTCCAGCGTCAGCGCGGCGATCGTGAAGAAGCAGACGACGGCCGGGAGCCCGACGATCAGGCCTCGCAGCAGCACGAGCGTCGCCGCACGGCCCTGGGTGGCGAGCGAGAACCCGGTGAGGACGCTGATCGCGATCGGTGAGAGCGCCAGCGCGGCGCTGCCGATCGCGGCCGCGGGCAGCGGCCCGGCCTCGAACCCGGAGACCAGCACGGCGACCGCCAGGAACGCGGCCCAGGCCAGCGCGACCGTCACGGCGGTCCCCCCACCGGGCACTCGCCGCCGCGAGGACGAGCAGGAAGGCCACCACGGCGACCAGCGCCAGCAGCGTCCCCGCGGCCGCGTCGGCGGCAAACACGTCGCCCTGTTCGACCGCGAGCGCGAGCAGCACCGGGCCGGCCACGATCGGCAGCGACCCCACCAGGCCGGCGGCGCGCGGCCCGTGCCGCCGGCCGACGAGCGACGCGCCCACCACGAGGATGGGCGCGAGGAGCAGTTTGAGAGCCAGGACGCCGACCCGCGGATCCTACGGCCGCGCAGCACGGGAGAATCCGCGCGTGCCCGACCGCCTGCGCTTCACCGGCACCTGGCGCCACTACCAGGAGCTCGCCCTCGAGGCCTTCGATCGCGACGTCGCGGCAGGACGCACCCGGACGCACATCGTCGCCCCGCCGGGCTCGGGCAAGACGGTGCTCGGGCTCGAAATCATCGCCCGGCTCGGGGCCCCCGCGCTGGTGCTGGCGCCCACGGCGACCATCCAGACGCAGTGGCCGAAAGCGCTCGGCGCGTTCTCTCACCCCGACGGCGCGATGTCCGTCGCCGGGACCGAGGTCGGCGCACAGATCACGTGCCTGACCTACCAGGCGCTGTGCCGGCTCGACGACCCCGGTGCCGCCCTGCGCGACCTCGCCCGCACGCGGTGGGCCGCCGAGCGCGCCGCCGCGACCCACACCACCCCCGAGACGGTGCTCGCCGAAGCCGAGACGTGGACAGGCGCCGCCGCGCAGCGCCGCGACCGCGAGCAGGCACGGCTCGTCGCGGCGATCAAGAAGGCCGTCGCCCGCGGCGAGCACCCCGAGCTGGAACTCGCCGACCTGCTCGCCAGCGGCGCGCGGGCCCGGATCGACGCACTGCGCGCCGCCGGGGTCCGCACCGTCGTCCTCGACGAGTGCCACCACCTGTGCGGGCTGTGGGGCTACCTCGTGCGGGCCGCCGTGGCGGCCCTCGGTGACGTCCACCTCGTCGGCCTGACGGCCACCCCGCCCGACGAGCTCACCGCCGACGAGCACGACCTGTACGACGAGCTCCTCGGCCCGGTCGACTTCTCCGTCCCCACCCCGGCGGTCGTCAAGGACGGGTTCCTCGCGCCGTACCAGGAGCTGGCCTGGTTCACCGAGCCGCTGGCGTCCGAACGCGACTGGCTCGCCGAGCACGACGTGCGCTTCGCCGAGCTCATCACCGCGCTGCACGACGACGTGGAGAGCCCGCTGTCGTTCCCGCAGTGGGTGATGGCGCGCATGCGCGACCGGGGCCGGGACGACGGCGCCGCCGAGATCCCGTGGGAGCGCTTTCAGCGCCGCCGGCCCGCCCTCGCGCGCGCCGGGATCCGGTTCCTGGCGTCCGCCGACATGCCGATCCCGCCGGGCGCACCGCGCGGCGAGGCCTACGCCCGGGCCCCGGACCTCGAGGACTGGCTCGTGCTGCTCGAGGACTACGCGCTGCGCCGCCTGGCCGCCGACCCGTCAGCGGCGGCGACCGAGCGCTACGACGCCATCGCCGCCGCGCTGCGTGAGCTCGGGTTCCAGCTGACCCGGCGCGGGATGCGGCGGGGGACGTCCCAGGTCGATCGCCTACTCACGACGTCGGCCGCGAAGCCCCTCGCCGCCGTGGAGGTGCTGGGCGCCGAGTCCGACGCCCGCGGCCCGGACCTGCGCGCACTCGTCCTCTGCGACGCCGAGAGCGCGCCCCGCCGCGGCGCCAGCGACCTCAGCGGCGTCCTGGACCCCGGGGCCGGCACCGCCGTCCGGGTCCTCCAGGCCATGGCCGACGACCTGCGAACCGCCCCGCTGCGCCCGCTGCTCGTCAGCGGCCGGGGCGTGCGCTGCAACGCGCACGGCGCCGACACGCTGCTGCAGGCGCTCCAGGCCACGGCCGGGGACGCCCTCAGCGGCTGGCGCGCGGAGCCCGACGACGAGGGGCTCGTCCGGCTGCTCGCCGACCCGCCGGGCTGGACGTCGCGGCGCTGGGTGGCGCTCGCCACGCGCCTGCTGCACGACGGCGCGACGCAGGCGATCGTCGGCACCCGCGCCCTGCTCGGGGAGGGATGGGACGCTCCGGCCGTGAACTGCCTCGTCGACCTCACCGTGGCGACGACCGGCGTGACGGTCCGCCAGATGCGGGGCCGTTCGCTGCGCCTGGATCCTGCGCGCCCCGAGAAGATCGCGTCGAACTGGGACGTGGTCTGCGTCGCGCCGGGGCTCGCGCGCGGCGAGGCCGACTACCAGCGTTTCGTGCGCCGCCACCTGCACCTGCTGGCCCCCGCGGAGGACGGCGCCATCGAGGCCGGGCCGTCCCACGTGCACCCGTTGCTGAGCGCCTTCGGCGCGCCGCCGGCCGACGCGTTCACGGCGATCAACGCCGCGTGCGCCCAGCGCGCCGCCGATCACGACACGGCACGGGAGCGCTGGCGCATCGGCGAGCCCTACGCCGCCCGTGAGGTCGCGACCGCGGTGGTCCGCCGGCGCACCGTCAGTCCCGGACGGGCGCTGTCCCCCGAGGCCGCCCTCCCTCCCGACCTTGGCGCGCCCGTCGACCAGACCGCGCCCATCGCGGCGGCCGCCGTATCCGCGCTGTGCGCCGTCGCGGTCGGGATCGCGGTGAGCCCGATCGGCCTCGCCCTGCTCGCCGGCGTGCCGGCCGCCGGCGTGTGGGCCGGCGCCCGGCTGCGCGGTGCCGACCGCGCATACCCCGTCGCGGCCCCGCTGGACCTCATCGCCCACGCCATCGCCGAGGCATACGTCGCGCTCGGTGAGTTGCGCCCCGAGGCCGCAGCGTCCCTCGATCTCGAGCCGCGCGCCTCCGGGCACGTGCGCTGCGCGCTCACGGCCGCTGACCCCGACGAGGCGCGCCGGTTCGCCGCAGCCCTGGATCAGGTGCTTGGGGCGGTCGAGACCCCCCGGTACGTCATCTCGCGCTGGGTCGCCGACCCGGGCCGGTCCCCGGTCCACCGCCTGGCCGACGGGCTCCGGGGCCGCACCGCGTTCGGGGTGCGCTGGCACCCGGTCCCCGACGACCTGGGCACCCACAAGCGGCGGGCGACGGCGTTCCACGACGCATGGACGCGCTGGGTCGGCCCGTCGAGCCTGCTGTTCACCCAGGGATCCAACGAGGAGGCGCGCGCCATCCGCGCGCAGGCCGCCGCCCAGGAGCCCGACCACGAGACCCTCATCCGCGAGGTGTGGATGTAACCCGGACGTAAGGGCGTGCATGGGACAGTGATCCCATGCGCACCACGATCCTCGCCCTGATCTGCGGCACGGTCGCGCTCGCCGGGTGCGGCGACAGCGACGACGGCCAGGCTCAGGCCACCACGCCCGCGGCCACCACGCCCGCGGCCACCACCGCCGCCGCGCCGACCGCCGAGACCACGACCGCCACGACCGCCGCCGCGAAGCCCACCGGCAAGGCGATCACGACCGGCTCCTCGGAGTTCGGCACGATGCTCTTCGACACGAAGAAGCAGGCCATCTACATCTTCGAGAACGACGAGAAGGGCAAGAGCAACTGCTACGGCGAGTGCGCCCGCGCGTGGCCACCGGTCTACACGAAGGGCAAGCCGCGCGCCCGCGGCGACGTCAAGGCCTCACTGCTCGGAACCACCAGGCGCCGCGACGGGCGCCTGCAGGTCACCTACAACGGCCAGCCCCTCTACTACTACGTCAACGAGGGCCCGGGCGAGGTGCGCTGCCACAACGTGTTCCTCAACGGCGGGCTGTGGTGGGTCGTCGGCCCGAACGGCAAGCGCCGGGCCTGACCGCCGTCAGCCGAGCGGCTGACGGATGACCGGGTTCTTCGCCGCGCCGGCCTCGTCGAGCCGGGCGCACCGGCGTCGAGTAGGGCGCGGCCTGGGCGATGGACGGGTCGTCCTTCGCTTCCTTGAGGATCGCGACGATCGCCTCGGCGAACCCGTCGAGCGTCTCGCGCGTCTCGGTCTCCGTGGGCTCGATGAGGAGCGCCTCGTCGACGAGCAGCGGGAAGTACACGGTCGGCGGGTGGTAGCCGTAGTCGAGCAGGCGCTTGGCCAGATCGAGCGTCTTGATCTGGAGCTCCTTCTTCATCGGCGCGCCCGACAGCACGAACTCGTGCATGCAGAGCTTGCCGAAGGCCAGGGGCAGGTACTGGGCGACCTCGGGGTCCTGGTGCAGCTTGGCGAGCAGGTAGTTCGCATTGAGGACCGCCGTCTCGGACGCGTCCTTCAGACCCTCCGCGCCCAGCGAGCGGATGTACGCGTACGAGCGCACGAAGCAGCCGTAGTTGCCCTGGAAGCCGCGGAGCTTGCCGATGGACTTCGGGCGGCGCGCGTCGTCCTCGATGAGGTCGAAGTGCGGGCCCGCGCCGTTGCCGGACTCGACGCGCTCGATGACCGGCACCGGCAGGTACGGCTCGATGCGATCGGAGACCGCGATCGGGCCGGAGCCCGGGCCGCCGCCGCCGTGCGGCTGGGTGAACGACTTATGCAGGTTGAAGTGCACGATGTCGAAGCCCATGTCGCCCGGGCGGCTGATGCCCATGATGGCGTTGAGGTTCGCGCCGTCGTAGTACAGCGTCGCGCCCACGCCGTGGACGATCGACGCGATCTCCTCGATGTTCGGATCGAACACGCCCAGCGTGTTCGGATTGGTGAGCATGAGGCAGGCGACGTTCTCGTCGGCCTTGGCCTTGAGGTCCTCGACGTCGACGCCGCCGTCGGCGTTCGTCCCGACCTTCACGACCTTGTAGCCCGCCATCGTGACGGTGGCGGGGTTCGTGCCGTGCGATGTGTCCGGGGTCAACACCGTCGTGCGATGCTGGCCGCGGTCCTCGTGATAGGCCCGCGTGAGCAGGACGCCCGCGAGCTCGCCGTGCGAGCCGGCGGACGGCTGCAGCGAGACGTGCGGCAGGCCGCTGACCTCGCCGAGCGCGCGCTCGAGGTTGTACATGAGCTCCAGCGCGCCCTGGGACCGCGCCGGGTCCTGGAAGGGATGGAGCTTCGCGTGCCCGGGCAGCGCCGTGACCCGCTCGTGCAGCCGCGGGTTGTGCTTCATCGTGCACGAGCCGAGCGGGTAGAAGCCCGAGTCGAGATCGAAGTTGCGGCGCGAGAGGCGCACGTAGTGGCGGACGATCTCGGGCTCGGAGGCCTCGGGCAGCCGCGGCGCCGCAGCGCGCGCGAACTTGTCCGGGATCAGGCCGTCGACCTGCGGGACGTCGAGCGGCGGAGCGACGAACGCCCGGCGGCCCGGGGCGCCCTTCTCGAAGATCGTCGTGGCCTCGTCATCCTGCATCGGGATGCGGGCGAACTCGGAGACGGTCATGCCGTCACCCCCGCGGCCGGAGCGCCCGAGCGTTCGGCATCGATGGCCTCTTCCAGGACGGCGGCGAGCTTGTCGATGTCGGCCTTCGAGCGCTGCTCGGTGATGGCCACCAGCAGGCCGTCGGAGAACTCGTCGTAGGCGCGGCCGAGCGCGAAGCCGGGGTTCACGCCCGCGTCCTGGCAGCGCGAGACGACGCTCGCGACGTCGACGCCGGGGATCCGCAGCGCGAACTCGCGGACGACCGGCTGGTCGTGCAGCGCCTCAACCCCCGCGATCCCGGTGAGCGTCTCGCGGGCGTAGTGCGTGCGCTGGAGCATGAGCTCGCCCAGCTCGACCAGGCCCTTGCGGCCCAGCCAGCTGAGGTAGACCACGCCCGCCAGCGCGTTGAGCGCCTGCGAGGTGCAGATGTTCGACGTGGCCTTCTCGCGGCGGATGTGCTGCTCGCGCGTCTGCAGCGTCAGCACGAACCCGCGGCGGCCGTCGACGTCCTTGGTCTCCCCCGCGATGCGGCCGGGCATCTTGCGCAGGTGCGCCTCGGTGGCGCAGAAGAAGCCGAACGACGGGCCGCCGAAGTCCAGGCGGTTGCCAAGCGTCTGGCCCTCGCCGACACAGACGTCGACGCCCTGGTTGCCCGGCGCCTCGAGCACGCCCAGCGTGAGCGGGTCGGCCGACGCGATCGCCAGCGCGCCGTGCGCGTGCGCGGCGTCGCTGAACGCGGCGACGTCCTCGATCGCGCCCAGGAAGTTCGGCTGCTGGATGAACACCGCGGCGACGTCGTCGCCCAGCATGGTGTGCAGCGCGTCGAGGTCGGTGACGCCGTTGGCCAGCGGGATCTCCTCGACGGTGGTGCCGTAGCCGACCGACAGCGTCTCGAGCGTCGCGCGGCTGTGCGGGTGCATGCCGCGGGAGACCAGGAAGCGGGTGCGGCCGTTCGTGAGCTTCGCGAGGTACCCCGCGGCGCCCACGGCGCTCGGCCCCTCGTAGACGGACGCGTTGCTGACCGGCAGGCCCGTCAGCTCGCTCATCGCCGTCTGGTACTCGAACATCACCTGCAGGCCGCCCTGGCTGATCTCCGGCTGGTACGGCGTGTACGGCGTCAGGAACTCCGACCGGCCGAGCAGCATGTCGATGATCGACGGGATGTAGTGGTCGTACATCCCGGCGCCCAGGAACGTGATCTCGTCCTCGGCGCTCGTGTTCTTCGACGCGAGGTCGCGCAGGTGGTTGTAGACGTCCTGTTCCGCCATCCCCTCGGGCAGGTCGAGGCGCTCGGCCATCCGCAGCGCGGCCGGGATCGTCTCGAACAGCTCGTCGACCGAGGCGACGCCGATCGCGTCGAGCATCGCCTGGCGGTCATCGTCGGTGACGGCGGTGTACAGGGTCATGTCGGTTCCTAACTGAGGCTCTCGAGGTAGGTGGCCTGATCCATCAGGGCATCGGTCTCAGATACGTCGCTGAGCTTGACCTTGACCATCCAGCCGTCCCCGTACGGGTCGGAGTTGATGGTCTCGGGCGTGTCGCCCAGGCTCGTGTTGACCTCGATGATCTCCCCGGAGAGCGGCGCGAAGACGTCGCTGACGGCCTTGACCGACTCGACCTCCGCGTACGGCTCGTCCTTCGTGACGGTGGTGCCCACCTCGGGCGGGTCGAAGTAGACGACCTCGCCGAGAGCGTCCTGCGCGTACCACGTGACGCCGAACGTGGCGACGTCGCCGTCGATCTTCGCCCAGTCGTGCTCGGGGTGGTACAGCAGGTCCTCGGGATAGGACGCGTCAGCCATCGGTCTCCTCGTCGGGGTACAGGGGCTTGGTGGCCACGACAGCCGGGCGCACCTTGCCCCGGACGTCGATCTCCAGTTCGGTGCCGGGCGCGGCGAACTCCGGGCGGACATAGCCCATGCCGATCCCGACGTCGAGGCTCGGCGAGAGCGTGCCGCTGGTCACGACGCCGATCTCCTCGCCGCCGGACAGGATCGCGTTGCCCTGCCGCGCGATCCCCTTGTCTGTGAGCTTGAACGGCACGAGCTTCTCCGTCGGGCCGGCCGCGCGGGTCTGCGCGAGCACGTCGGCGCCGATGAACCCGGTCTCCTCCTTGACCGCCCAGCCCAGGCCGGCGGCGATCGGGTCGCGCTCCTCCATGAGGTCGTTGCCGTAGAGGTGGAAGCAGACCTCCAGGCGCAGCGTGTCGCGCGCGCCCAGGCCGACCGGCGTGGCGCCGCGCTTGAGCAGCTCGTCCCAGATGGCGGATGCGTCGGCGGGGTCGATGAGCAACTCGACGCCGTCCTCGCCCGTGTAGCCGGTGCCGGCGACGAGCACGGAACGGCCCGTGAGCAGACGGCGGCCGGCGGTCATGCGCGACGGCAGCGGCTGGTCGGCGAACGCCTGCACCACCTCGCGGGCGCGCGGGCCCTGGACGGCGAGCATGGCGTAGTCGTCGGCGCTGTCTCGCACGACGGCGCCGGGGAACTCCCGGGCCTGCTCGACGAACCACGCGAGGTCCTTCTCGTGGTTCGACGCGTTCGTGACCGTCAGGAAGTGGTCGGGCGCCAGGCGGTAGGTGAAGAGGTCGTCGATGACGCCGCCGTCGGGCTTGCACAGCAGCGAGTACTGCGCGCCGCCGAGCGGGAGCTTCGACACGTCGTTGGAGAGGATGCGCTGCAGGAACGCCTCAGCCTGCTCCCCGCGGGTCTCGATCTCGCCCATGTGCGAGACGTCGAAGACGCCGACGTCCGTGCGGACGGCTTCGTGCTCACCTCGGATCCCCGCGTACTGGACGGGCATCTCCCAGCCCGCGAAGGGCACGAGCTTGGCACCCGCTGCCTGGTGGCGCTCGAAGAGCGGGGTGCGCTTGAGGGTTGTCTGCTGCACTCCGCGAGCAGGCTAGCGGAGCAGCGCGCGCGGGACCGGTCAGCCCGACCAGTCCCGCGCACGAGCGTCACGAGTACGAGGAGACGAGCACGTTCTCGAGCTCGAACTGCAAGTACGACGGGGCTGGCGCCTTGGCGGGCTTGGGTGCAGCGGATGCGGTCGCGGCCGTGGCGGGCATCGCGACGGCGACGGCGGCGACAGCGGCGAACTGCAGGGTGCGGCGGAGCATGGGAGCCTCCTGGGTCGGTCGGTTGACCCGAGGAATGCTCGGACACCACGCCCGCCGCTTCTGTCACGTTGACGACAGTCCCGTCAGCGCAAGAACGGGGGGATATCGATGTCGTCGTCGCTGATCTCCAGCGACGAGCGCTGGCGGTCGTCGATGCGCGGCCCGCGGTCGCGGGGGCGCGGGCGCTCGTCGCGCTGCGTTCCGGCGCGCGGGCGCTCGGTCGCCCGGGGCGCGAGGCGCCGGGGGCCGGTCTTGTCGAAGCCCGTCGCGATGACGGTCACGCGGACCTCGTCGCCCAGGGCCTCGTCGATGACGGCGCCGAAGATGATGTTGGCGCTCGAATCGGCGGCGCCCTGCACGATCTCGGCGGCCTCGTTGACCTCGAAGAGGCCGAGTTCCTTGCCGCCGGTGATGTTCAGCAGGATGCCGGTGGCGCCCTCGACGGACTCCTCCAGCAGCGGGCTGGAGATCGCCGCCGTCGCGGCCTCGGCCGCCCGGCTCTCGCCGTTGGACGTCCCGATGCCCATGAGGGCGGTGCCGGCGTCCTCCATGATCGTCCGCACGTCAGCGAAGTCCAGGTTGATGAGGCCCGGGATCGTGATCAGGTCGGTGATGCCCTGGATGCCCTGGCGCAGGACGTTGTCGGCCTCCTTGAAGGCGTCCATGATCGTCGTGCGCCGCTCGACGATGCTGAGCAGCTTCTCGTTCGGGATGACGATGAGCGTGTCGACGACCTCGCGGAGGCGATCGACGCCCTCCTCGGCCTGCCGCGTGCGCTGCGTGCCCTCGAACTCGAACGGCTTCGTGACGACGCCCACGGTGAGCGCGCCGATCTCGTTCTTCGCGATCTCCGCGATGACGGGGGCCGCACCGGTGCCGGTGCCGCCGCCCTCACCCGCGGTGACGAAGACCATGTCGGCGCCCTTCAGCGCCTCCTTGATCTCATCGCGCGATTCGGCCGCAGCGCCGAACCCGACCTCCGGGTTCGCGCCGGCGCCGAGCCCCTTGGTGAGCTCGTGGCCGATGTTCAGCTTGATGTCCGCGTCGTTCATCGCCAACGCCTGGGCGTCGGTGTTGGCCGCGACGAACTCCACTCCGCGCAGGCCGGCATCGACCATCCGCGTGACGGCGTTGGTGCCGCCGCCGCCGACGCCGACGACCTTGATGACGGCGAGGTATGTGCCTGCGCTTTCCATGATGTTCGTTTCCGTCAGACCCTTGAGTTAGCGTTGAGGGTTTTCGAGACCCTCCGGGTACGTCCGGCGAAAGCACAGTAAGCACGGGCCGGAACGGTTGTCAACGACAAGTCTACCTCCGCACAAGCAGTTGCAGGGTTTCGCAACCCTCCAGCTGTGCAGGAGATTTCTGTATCGACTGATATGAACCTCGACTTGACGTCGAGGGTTGTCTACGGCGTGGGAGTTGGTGTGGGTGCCGGGACCGCGCCGGTCGCGGCACCCGGATCGGCCTGCTCGTCCGCCTGCTCGGTGGGCAGCTGCGCGAGCCCGCCGGCGGCGGGGCGCTCGGGCAGGCGAAGGTCGATGTACGAGGCGCCCTGGGCGTCTTCGTCGGCGAGCACACGGGCGGCGGCGGCCCATTTCGCGGTGAGCCGGTCGCCGCGGCCGAAGCGCAGGCGCGGCCCCTCCGTGAGCACCACCGTCAGGCCATCGGGACCGAGGAACGCGCGCTCGGCGCGGGCCCCGCAGCGGCGCCGGTGCGGTCGCCATGAGCCGGACGAGGGCGGACGTGGAGTCCCCGCGGACCCGCTCGCCCCCAGGCGGCGTGCTGACCTTCACGCGCGGCAGGCCGTCGGTCCCGCTGCCGGTGAGCACGGTGCCGTCGCTCGCGACCGCGATCGTCCGGGTCCCCGTGTCCAGCGCGGCGACCGGGGTTCGTGACTGGACATCGATACGCAGGCGGTGGGGCATGTCCGCGGTGGCGCTGACGGACTTCACGCTCGGGTACTGCTGCACCGCCGCGACGAGGGCGTCCTCCCGGACGTGCATGGTGGTCATGTCCTTCGCGGCGTCGCGCAGGGCGGCGCGGATCTCCTCGGCCTGCGTTCCCTCAGCCCCCGTGATCGTGACGTCCTCGACGGCGACGAACGACGAGTCGCGCAGCCACATGAACCCGACGCCCAGGAGGGAGACGGCGAGGACGGAGACCGCGGCGGGAAGGACGAAGCGGTTGGCGCGAAGGGCTCGCACGGCCTCTGGTTCGCCGCCGCGCGCCCGGTCCCTCCCGGATCAGCCGTCCCAGCGATGCCCGACGAACACCGGCTCGGGCACGAGCGCGACCCCGAACGCCGCCTGCACGCCGGCCGCGATCTCCCGTGCGAGGGCCACGAGCTCGGTCGTCGTCCCGTCGCCGAGGTTGACGAGCGCGAGCGCGTGCTTGCCCGACTGCGCGACGTTCCCGCGGCGTGTGCCGGGCCCGAAGCCCGCCCGGTCGATGAGCCAGGCAGCCGAGGTCTTCGTCCGGCCGTCAGGCTCGGGGAACGCCGGTGGGCGGGCGTCCGGGCCGAGCCGCTCGGCGACGCGCGCGGTCAGGGCCGCGAAGGCGTCGGCGTCGAGGATCGGGTTCGTGAAGAAGGAGCCGGCGCTGCGGGTATCGGGGTCGTCTGGGTCCAGGACCATGCCCTTGCCCCGGCGCAGGGCGAGGACCGCCTCGCGCGCGGCCGCCAGCGGCGCCCGGTCGCCCGGCTCGGCGCCGAGGGTCCGCGCGAGCTCGGCGTAGGCGATCGGCTGGGACTCCGCCGCGTCGGCGCGCAGGCGGTACGTCACGCCGAGCACGACGTGGCGCGGGCTGCCCTTGAAGGCGCTGCTGCGGTAGCGAAAGCCGCAGTCGGCGGCGGGAAGCTCGCGGACCGCTCCGTCCTCACGATCGAGGACCCGCACGGCGGTGATCGTCTCGGCGACGTCCTGCCCGTAGGCCCCGACGTTCTGGATCGGCGTGGCGCCGGTGAGCCCCGGAATCCCTGCGAGGCACTCGATGCCGGCCAGCCGGTCGGCCACGCAGGCGGCGACGAGCGCATCCCACGGTTCCCCCGCGGCCACATCGACCAGCACATGGTCGCCGTCACGACGGCGGGTGACACCCCGCGTGGCGATCCGGATGACCGTGCCCGCGAACCCGGCGTCGGCGATGACGACGTTGCTACCGCCGCCCAGGATCAGGACGGGCTCGCCCGCGGCGTCGGCGGCAAGGACGGCCTCGCGCAGTTCTGCGTCGTCGGAGACCTCCAGCAGGCGCCGCGCCGGTCCGCCGAGCCCGAGCGTGGTCAGCGGCGCGAGCGGGACGTCGAGCGCGGCGGCGGGCATCGGGCCGAGTCTAGGAGTCGGCGAGGCGACGGCCGAGCGCGTCGACGTCGCCCGCGCCCATGACGAGGCAGAGGTCGCCGTCGCGCAGCAGGTCGCGCAGCGCGGCTTCGGCGGCGTCGAAGCCGGGCAGCCAGAGCACGGGACGGCCGTGGCCCGCGTCGGCGGCGGCCTGGGCGATGAGCCGCCCTGTGACGCCCGGGAAGTCCTCAGCACGCTCCCGGGCCGGGTAGACGTCGAGCACGACGACGACGTCGGCAGCCGCGAGCGCGGTGCCGAACTGGCGGCCCAGCAGCTGCGTGCGGCTGTACAGATGCGGCTGGAAGACCGCGACGACCCGGCGGGGCGACAGCGTGCGGGCGGCCGCGATCGTGGCCGCGACCTCCGTGGGGTGGTGGGCGTAGTCGTCGACGATCAGTGCGCCAGATGTGGTGGTGCCGACCCGCTCGAATCGCCGCCCGGCGCCCTGGAAGGTCGCCAGCGCGGCGATGACCGCGTCCTCGTCGGCCCCCGCGAGCCGGCAGGCCTCCAGTGCCGCGGCCGCGTTGCGCGCGTTGTGCTCGCCGGGGACCGTGAGGGTGATCCGCGCGTCGGGCGCGAACTCCACGACCGGCCCGGTGGTGAGCCCCCCAGCGACGGCGGCAGCACCGCGGTCTGTGCCTGCCCGAGGAAGGTCCTGAACGTCTGCTCGAGATCGACCATCGAGCTGTACGTCGTGTGGTGATCGAGCTCGAGGTTCGTGACGATCGCAACCTCCGGGTGGAGGTTGAGGAACGAGCGGTCGGACTCGTCGGCCTCGACGACCAGCCACTCCCCGGTTCCCCACGCCGCGTTCGTCCCGGTCGTCCGCAGGGCGCCGCCGATGAGGTACGACGGATCCATGCCCGCGCCGAGCAGTGCGTGGGCGATCATCGACGTCGTCGTGGTCTTCCCGTGGGCGCCCGCGACGGCGATCGTGCGCTTCTCGGCACTGACCTGGCCGAGCAGCTGCCCGCGGTGGAGTTCGGTGAGCCCGCGGCGACGGCCCTCGGCGCGCTCGGGGTTCTCGGCGGCGATGGCGGTGGAGACGACGAGCTCGACGTCGTCGCCCGCCGGGACGTTCGCAGCGTCGTGACCGATGACGGGTTCGATCCCCGCCTCACGGACCCGGATGAGGTACGGCGACTCGGCCCGGTCCGAGCCGGTGACGGTGGCACCGAGCGCGCGGGCGACGATCGCCAGGCCGCTCATCCCGGCGCCGCCCAGGCCGACGAAGTGCAGGCGACGGGACGACCACGCAGACATGGCGCGGCAGGCTACTCGGCGGGCGTGACCGCGCGGCGCGCCGGCGCGGGGACCTCGCCGGTCGACGCGGCGATCCACCCGTCGACGAGCATCCGCCAGCCGCGTGCCAGCCGCGCGGGCTCGAAGCCCTGCGCTCGGCGGAACCGGTACGAGCCCGGGTTCAGGGCGTCGAGCAGCAGCTCGGCTCCGAGCTCGGCGTCGCCGTCGGGCGTCGCGTCACTCAGCAGCACCACGAGGTGCGTGCGGTACAGCTGCCACGGCGGACTGCCCTTCAGTCCTCCGCCCTCCGCCGCGACGGCCAGCAGGCCGCTGTGGCGGCCCAGCAGTTCGAGGTACGCCTCGCCGAAGGCGTGCAGCCGCTCGCGCGCCGAGACCCCGCCCCCACCCGGCCCCAGCGGGGCCTCGCCGCGGATCATGGCCTCCTGCAGGCGGCGGTCGTCCTCGTCGAGCAGCGCGAGCGCCAAGCCCGACTTGTCGCCGAACCGGCGGTACAGCGTGCCCTTGCCGACGCCGGCCTCCTCGGCGACGTCGTCCATCGACACGTGCTCGGCGCCGCGCTCGGTGAACAGCCGCGCGGCCGCGCACAGGATGCGCTCGCGGTTGCGTGCCGCGTCAGCGCGCTCGGCGGGAGCGGCCGGGGCGGCGGTCAGCGGCAGCGGGTCCATGACGGAACCATTCTGACCGCTCGCCCGGCCGGGTGTCGGACACATGGCCGTTCACCCGACCTTCGCACCCTCCGCCAGCGCCACGAGGCCGGTCAGCACACCCGCCAGCGCCTCGCGCTGTTCGGGGTCGATCGGCAGGCCACGCTCGTCGAGCGTCTCGTGGGCCTGCCCGACGGGCAGCTCCACATCGAGGACGTTCGCGCCGGCGAACTGAACCGCCTTGCGGAGCTGGTCCTGCGCCCAGATGGCGCCGAAGAGGCCGGTGCTCGCGCCGATGGCGGCGACGGGCTTGCCCTTCAGGGCGTTGTCGGGATAGGGCCGGGACAGCCAGTCCACGGCGTTCTTGAGCTGGCCGGGGATGCCGGCGTTGTACTCGGGGGTGACGAAGAAGACGGCGTCGGCTTCCTCGACCTTCGCGCGGAACGCCTGGACGGCGGGCGCGGGATCGGACTCATGGTCCTCGTCGAAGGGCGGAACGTCGCGCAGGCCATCCCACACCTCGAGCTCCGACCCGGACGGCAGCAGATCCGCTGCCGCCCGGAGCAGGCGCGTGTTGTGGGAATCGCGGCGCAGGCTGCCCGAGATACCCAGGATCTTCATGACTAGGCCTGGGCCACGAACTCGACGTGGATGCTCAGGGTGACCTCGTCGGCGAGCACGTTGCCGCCCTTGGGCAGCGGCGAGTTCCAGGTCAGGCCGAGCGCGTTCTTGTCGACGGTGGTCGACAGCTCGACGGCGCCGCGGGTCTCGCCCATCATGCCCTCGACCGGCTCGGTGTACGTGCCGGTGGCGACGACGTCGACGGTGTTGTCCTTCACCGTCAGGTTGCCCTCGACGCGGGCGGTGCCGTCGCTGGCGAAGTCGACCTTCGTGGAGCGGAAGGTGATCTCCGGGTAGCTCGCGGAGTCGAAGAACTCCGGCGAGAGGACGTGGGCGCGGAACTGCTCCGGCGTGGTGATGGCGATGCTCTCGGCCTTCGCGGCGCCTTCGAGCGAGACCTCGCCGTTGTCGGCGACGGTGAGCGTCGCGTCGACCTCGTTGAAGGACGAGCGGAAGGTGCTGACGATGTGCTTCACGGCGAAGCCGAAGCTCGAGTGCACCGGATCGGCGCCGTAGGTGCCGGGGGCAAAGGGCTGCGTGGCGGTGGTCATGGCGGTGGGTGCTCCCTGTGTGTCGCGGTGATTCGGACTAGAGTCCGCTTGTCGTAAGAAGCACCATAGCGGACCACGGTCCGGTTAGGGTAGTTGCACGCGCAATTTGGCACGCAGACGCTCCCCACCCCGCCGAACGGTCGTCCGTGACGACCCCTCGATGCACGTTCACGCTCGGACGGACAGCAACCCATGTACCGCTATACCGCAGGTTGCAACCTGTGATATAGTTGCCTGATGCGTGAGATCGTGGACCGCGTCGGCGAGGTCGAACTGTTGAAGTCGGCAGTCGCCCAGGCCCCGTCGCTCGTCGTGATGATCGGGCGCCGGCGGGTCGGCAAGAGCTTCCTCCTGGCTCGAACGCTCGGTGACGAGCGCGTCGTGAGCTTCCAGGGCGACGAACAGGGTGAAGCGCAGCACCTCACCCTCCTGGCCGAGCAGGCCGGCCGCGCGCTCATCGGCAGCACGTCGCTTGCATTCGGAACGTGGGATGACGCGCTGCGGTTCTTCGGTGAGCAGGCCACTCGCGCGCCACTCACGGTCGTCCTGGACGAGTTCCAGTGGATGAAATCCGCACAGCCCGCGCTGGACTCGATCATCCAACGTCACTGGGATACGTGGGATCGCGACGGGCTGCCGATCACCCTGGTGCTGAGCGGCAGCGCGCTGACCATGATGGAGGGCCTGCTGGAGCCCGGCGCGCCGCTCTACGGGCGCGCCACGGCCCGTCCGCGCCTCCAGCCGCTCGACTTCCGTGACGCCGCCGCGTTCGCGCAGACCGAGGAGCCCGTGGAGCTGCTGCGTCGCTGGGCGGTGCTCGGCGGCACTCCGCAGTACAACGTGTGGGCCGGCCCGGGCAACATCGAGCGGGTCCTTCGCGAGCGGATCCTGGCCAAGGACGCACCGCTCTACGACGACCCCCGCCACCTGCTGCGCGACGGGGAAGGCATCCGTGACCCCGGCACGTACCTCTCCATCCTCCGCGCCGTCGCGTACGGCGCCACCGCGCACAACGAGATCGCTCAGCAGGCAGGCGTGCCGACCGGAAACCTGATCCGGAAGATGGCGCGCCTCGAAGACCTCGGCTACATCTCCCCACGCGCCCCGCTGGAGCCCGACGGAACCGTCAGCCGGTCCATCTACGAGATCTCCGACCCGTACTTCCGCTTCTGGTTTCGCTACATCCTGCGCAACCGCAGCCGGCTAGACAGCGGCCGCGTCGATGAAGTGCATCGCGAGGTGCTCGATGACCTCGACAACCTGATGGGGCCGGCGTTCGAGCAGTGCTGTCGCGCATGGATTCAACGGTACGCAAGCGAAGCGCTCACCGGAGCCCCGCAGGACGTCGGCTCGTGGTGGTCGCGCAAGGGCGACGTGGAGATCGACATCGTCGGCGTGCGCCAGCGCCGCTACGTGCTCGTCGGAGCGGTCAAGTGGCGCAAGATCGTCGATACCGACGTGCTCGGAGACGTGCTCGAACAGCAGGCCGCGCTTGGCGCGAGCGCTCGGCGAGCCAGACTGCTCGTGTTCGCGCGAGAGGGCTTCACTGACGAGATGCGGCGACGATCGGCCGACGAGGGCGTCGAACTGCTCACCGCCGCAGACCTTTTCGCCTGACCCAGCGAGACCTCAGGCGGCGGTCGCGGCGGCGGTCACCTGCTCGGCGATCGCCTGCGCAGCGTCGGGGCGCGCCAGGGACGCCGAGGCGTCCGCCATGGCCCGCAGGCGCTCAGGGTCGCCGAGCAGCTCCTCGACCGTCGACCGCAGCCCTTCCGCGGTCAGGTCCGCGTCGGCGATGAGGATCGCGGCGCCCGCGTCGACCATCCACGCCGCATTCGCGGTCTGGTGATCCGCCGCCGCGTGCGGGTAGGGCACGAGGATCGCCGGCACGCCGTGCGCCGCCACCTCGAACACCGAACCGCCCGACCGCGCGACGCACAGATCGGCCGCGGCGAGCGCCGGGGCGAACGGCGCGATGTACGCCCGCAGGTCGTAGCCGGCCGGTGGCGGGTCGCCGAGCCGGTCGGCGAGCATCTCGTGATCGCGCGTGCCTGACGCGTGCAGCACCCGGAACCCGCCGCCGGCCAGGCCGTCCACGGCGGCGAGGTTGACCGACCGCGCGCCGAGTGACCCGCCGAACACCAGGACGCACCGGTCGTCATCGGCCAGCCCGAACTGCGCGCGCGCCGCCGCGCGGTCGGTGAACGGCGGCGGCACCGGCCGCCCCGTCACCACGTACGGCGCACCCTCCCGTCCAGCGAGCGGGAACGCCAGGCACATCGCCCGCGCCCGGCGGGCCAGCAGCTTGTTCGACACGCCCAGGTGGCTGTCGGCCTCGGTCAGCACGAGCGGAATGCGGCGCAGCACCGCGGCGATCCCGACGACCCCCGCCACGTATCCGCCGCCGCCCATCACGGCGTCGGGCTTGAGGCGGCCGAGCAGGCGCCACGCGGACACCACCGCGCCCACGGCCATCACCGCCGCCTTCGCGGCCTTCAGCGGGTTCGTCCGGCTCAGGCCCTGCACGCGCAGGCGGTGCAGCTCGTACCCGGCCTCCGGGACGAGCGTGACCTCCGCGCGCTCGCCGCCGGCGAAGACGACGTCCGCGCCGTCAGCCCGCAGCTCGTCGGCGACCGCCAGCGCGGGCACCACGTGCCCCGCTGTCCCGCCCGCTGCGATCACGATCCGCATGAGGACGGGATCCTTGCGTCTTTTTCGGTGGAGCGACGGCCTGGAGCTGCAACGCACCACGCGAGGCGATGTTCAGCAGCAGTCCCATGGACGCCAGGAGGACGGTGATCGACGTCGAGCCGTTGGAAACGAACGGCAGCGGCACGCCCGTCAGCGGCGCGAGCCCGAGCACGGTGAACGTGTTCAGGAGCGCCTGGCAGACGATGAGCGACGTCAGGCCGGCGGCGAGCAGTCGCTCGTACTGGCTGCGCGCCCCCTTCGCCGCCCGCAGGCCCGCGTAGGCGATGAGCCCGTAGAGCGCGAGCAGCGCGCAGATGCCGATGACGCCGAGCTCTTCCCCGATGACCGCGAGGATGAAGTCCGTGTGCGCCTCGGGGAGATAGAAGATCTTCTGCACCGACTGCCCCGGCCCGAGGCCGAACAGGCCACCAGAGCCCAGCGCGATCTGGCCCTGCACCGACTGGAAGCCCGCGCCGGCGGCATCCGCCCACGGGTCGAGGAAGCTCGTGAGGCGCGCGCGGCGGTACGGCTCGAGGATCGCGAAGATCATGATGAGCACCGCCGCCGAGCCGGTCAGCGTGCCCATGACCCGCATCGGGACCCCCGCAACGAGCAGGAGTGCGCCGGTGGTGAAGCCGATGACCAGCGCGGTACCGAGGTCCGGCTGCGAGGCGATGAGCAGGCACGCGACGCCGACGACGATGAGCATCGGGCTGATGAGCCCCTGCACGGTCTGCATGCGCTTCGGCCGCTCGGCGAGCAGCTGGGCCATGTAGAGCACGATCGCGAGCTTCATGACCTCGGAGGGCTGGAACGTCAGCGGCCCCACGCCGATCCACCGGCGCGCGCCGTTGACCTCGATGCCGATCCCGGGGAGCTTGACGGCGACCAGCAGCGCGAACGCCACGGCGAGCAGGATCGGCGTGAACTTCTTCGCCAGCTCCAGGCCGTGCCGCGACAGGACGTGCATCACGAGCAGCCCCACTGCTCCGTAGGCGAGGTACTTCACGAGGTAGCCGGTGCCGTCGCCGCCGGCCAGCGCTGAGGTCGCACTCGTGGCGCTGAAGACCATCACGGCGCCGAGGGCGAGAAGGCAGAGCGTCGCCGTCAGGAGCAGCTTGTGCTCGACGGGGTACGTGCGGCGACGGGGTTCTGCCATCAAGCGGAGGTTCGACGCTCGGCCACAAGCTCCTTGAAGCGGCGGCCCCGGGCTTCGAAGTCGGGGAACTGGTCGAAGGACGCGCAGGCCGGTGAGAGGAGCACGACATCGCCGGGTGCGGCCGCGGCGCCCGCGGCCGCCACGGCGTGTTCGAGGTCGCCGACCACGGTCCCGCCGACGGCCCTCTCGATGGCAGGCGCGTCCTCGCCGATGAGCCAGATCCCGGCGCACGCCGACGCGGGCTCGCGCAGCGGGGCGAAGTCCTGGGCTTTGCCCTGGCCGCCGAGGATCAGGTGCACGCCGCGGGCTTCGCCTTCCTCGGCCAGTGCGCGCAGCGCAACGAGGGTGCTCGCGACGTTCGTGGCCTTCGAGTCGTTGATGAAGAGCACGCCATCGACCGTGCCGACCTCCTCCAGGCGATGCTCGACGCCCGGGAAGGTCTGCAGCGCCTCGCGCACGGCGTCGGCGGACACGCCGCGGGAGAGCGCGAGCGCGGCGGCCGCGGCGGCGTTCGCGCGGTTGTGAGCGCCCCGGATCCGCAGGTCCGCGTGCGCGATGAGCGGGACGTCGTTCCACCACAGGTGGCCGGCGCGGTCGTCGAGGTCGCCGCCCGGGCCGAACCGGACCCGCCGCGCGGCGCCGCCCACGCCCGTGTCGTCAAAGCCCACCGGCAACACCGCGACGTCGTCAGCGGTCTGGTGCGCGAACAGGCGCAGCTTGGCGTCGCGGTACGCCCCGAAGGTGCCGTGCCGGTCGAGGTGGTCGGGTTCGACGTTGAGCAGCGCCGCGGCCTCGGGGGCGAACGCCTCGGTGTCCTCGAGCTGGAACGACGACGCCTCGCACACCACCGGTGCGCTGCCGGGCAGCTCACCGACGAGTGCGCTGAGGGGGCGCCCCACGTTCCCGGCAACCGCCACCGGGCTTCCGGCGACGCGCAGGATCGCGCCGAGCAGTTCCACGGACGTCGTCTTGCCGTTCGTGCCGGTCACCGCGTAGAAGGGGTTCGGCAGGCAGCGCCAGGCGAGCTCGAGTTCGCCGATAACCGGCAGACCGCGTTCGATGGCCGCGGCGATCACCGGCGCGTGGCGCGGCACCCCCGGGGACTTCACGACCGCATTGGCGCCCTCGAGTTCCGCCAGCCCGTCGGTGCCGAGGCGCACGTCAAGGTCGGGCGGCATGCCCTGCGGCCGGCCCGCGTCGACGCCGACGACCTCGTGGCCCAGGGTGCGCAGCAGGCGCGCGGCGGCGATCCCAGAGCGGGCCATGCCGACGACCAGCCAGGGGCCTTCGGGCACGGGAGGACGACGGGACACGGCGGACAGGCTGGCAGGCGGGGCCGACAGGATGCGGGTGTCACCGGTGTCGCGAGGGAGTGGCGCCACGCCGTAAACCTCATGATCGGGAACTGGGCGTCACGCACGCGCTGTGGCTCTATCCAGCGAACTTGCTGAACAGCACATCAAGCGCCTCCTTACCGAGAATCGTGCCATCGCTTCGGAAGATCTCGATATCGGAGGTTCCATCTTCGAGGAACTCGACCTCCCATCTCTCACCAGGAACGGCGATGCAGAACATGGTGCTGCCAGGCCGTACGTTGTCTACTCGATAGCTGATCGCAGCCCCCTCAAGTCGAGCGGTGAACTCAGCCACGTCGTTCTTCATTTCGGCCATGTGCGCCACTTCTTGCGATCGAGGCGTTTGTCCTGCAGCAGTTTGCGGATCGTTCGGAACCCGGGGCGGTTCGCCTTTGCGGCCTCGTCGATCTCTCGCATCGTCATCCCGCGGACTTCGTCCCACGATGGGGAGCCCGGGGTGGCAAGGGGCCTTCGGGCAGCGGAGGACGACGGGACACGGCGAACAGGCTGGCAGGCGGGGGCAACAGGAGACCCGCGACGGCAATCGGCGCAACTTCCCGTCCCACGCCGCGTCTTGACGACCATGACACGCAGGATCACCTCACTGCTCACGATGCTCCTCCTTGGAGCCGTCACCCCGCCCGCCGCCTCAGCGCTCCAACTCGGCGACCCGCGCCCGGTGCCGGGTGTCTCCGGGTTCCACAGCTTCGGCCCAGCCGTCAGCAACCCAGAAGGGACCCTCCTGCTCGACGGACGCGGCTCCGTCGCACTGCGGACCCCGCGTGGGCGGTGGCTCGTCCGCCGGGCGGCGGCCGCCGTCGCCCTCCCAATCGAGCAGGGTGGATTCATGCTGCTGTCGGGCAGCGGAACGACCGTGCGCTCGCAGATCCTCCGGGCGGACGGGCGGCTGGAAGCACCGCAGGACGCGCTCACCGATGCCCGACTCGTCTGGGAGGGGGACTACGAGACACGGCTGTGGCAGGCGGCCGCGAACGGCGCAGGGACGATCGTCGTCGCGTCGCGTACTGCACGGACCACGGATGTGAGCGGCGGAGTGGTCGCGGCGATCCGCGACCCAGGTGGCACCTTCAGCTCCCAGCAGCTCCTGAGCCCACCCACTCCCGGTTCGCGCGACATCCAGAACACGGTGCTCATCTCGCCCGTGAGTTCAGCGGGAGGCGCCTCGGTCGGCTGGGCGCTCGAGGACGCGTCCAACCCGCCCGATCGCGGCATGCAGACCCCGTGGCGGCAGGCGACCCGTGAACGTGCCGGAGAGCCGCTGACCGTCCAGCCCGGCGAGGGGACCGGCCCTTTCGCACTGCCGCCCGGAGACGGGCCGCCTGCAGTGTGGAACCTTGACTCACCTATCCCAGCGGGGGCCCGGTCCGTTCGCATGTACGACGACCGAGGTCACGTGATCGAGGTCGGGCGCGATGTCATGGACATCTGCGCCCAGCCCTTCGCTGAGTGCGATCACGTCGCCGTCGTCCCGGACAGCCGCCCGCCCGCGTTGACGTTCGTCGTCAACGTCTTCGAATTCGCATCGACGATCTCGACGGAGGCGGAGATGGAAGCTGAGGCGGCTCGACCGATTGAGGGACGCTGGGTGGCGTTCCGTCGCCCAGATGGGACGTACACCCGCCCACAGCGAGTGACGTACACCGTGGACTACTCGGAGGCGTTGATCGCCACCTCAGGCCGCCTGCAGCTCGCGGGCGCCGTCGAAGGACGTCTCCGGCTCACCCCGGTCGGCCCCAAGCCGGCGGCCGCACCGGCGCGGCCGATCGCCGCCAAGGAAGCCGAAACGCGCGGGCGGCGCCTCACTGCGTACCTGAGCTGCACCCGTCGCTGCACGATCCGTGCTGTCGCCCGATACGCAAGGGGCCCCTCTGTCTCAGCGTTCGCCCACCCCGCCATCTACCCGCGGCGCAAGCGGCGGACCCTCGACCCGCATGAGCGAGCGTCGGTCGACGTCACCCTGCCCGCCCGGCTTCGTGCTCGCCGGATCGTCCTCACGCTGACCGCGCGCGACGTCGTCGGCCGACAGCGGAAGCGGACGTTCGTCTACGAGCGTGGTCGGCGCACCGGCGACGTCCGCGCATGGCGGCTCAGGCGATCGACTGCTGATACAGCGTGAACCCGATCGCGCTGCACACCGCCGCCACGATCCAGAACCGCAGGATGATCTTCGTCTCCGACCACCCCTGGATCTCGAAGTGGTGGTGGATCGGAGCCATGAGGAAGACCCGCTTGCGGAACGTCTGGAAGCTGAAGACCTGGATCATCACCGAGGCCGCCTCCACGACGAAGATGCCGCCCAGCAGGACGAGCAGCAGCTCAGTCTGGGTCATGATCGCGAGGCCCGCGATCAGGCCGCCGAGGCCGAGTGAGCCCGTGTCGCCCATGAAGATCGTGGCCGGGAACGCGTTGTACCAGAGGAATCCCACGCAGGCCCCGACCATGCAGGCCGCGAGCAGCGCGAGTTCGCGCTCGCCGGTCGTGATGAACGTGATCCCGATGTAGGCCAGGCCGACGATCGCCGCGCAGCCGGCCGCCAGGCCGTCGAGGCCGTCGGTGAGGTTCACCGCGTTCGTCGTGCCCGCGACCACGAGGTAGATGAGGATGAGGTACGGGATCCCGCCCAGGCCGGACAGGTCGATGTACCCGTCGAAGACCCGGAAGCGCAGGATCTGCTGGAGATCGGCCTGCTCGGAGGCGATCCACCACAGGCCGATCGAGATGAGGATCGTCACGCCGAGCTTCGTGCGGCCCTTCAGGCCGAGCGACCGGCGCTTGACGAGCTTCGTGTAGTCGTCGGCGAACCCCAGCGCCGCGCAGGCGACGGCAGCCCCGTAGACGCCCAGCGCCCGCCAGTCGCTGTAGTCGACCAGGATGAGGAACGAGATGCTGATCGCCAGGAAGATGATCAGCCCGCCCATCGTCGGTGTGCCCGCCTTCGCGTGATGGCCCTCCGGCCCCTCCGGCCGGATGTGCTGGCCGAACTCGCGGTTGCGCAGGAACTCGATGAACTTCGGCGAGAGGAAGACGCACAGGAGCAGGGCGACGGTGCCGCCGATGAGGACCTCGCCCATTAGGAGATCGCCGCGTCCAGGGCGTCGGCGACGACCTCGAGCCCGACCCCGCGCGACGCCTTGATGAGCACGGTGTCGCCGGAGCGCACGAGGGTGGGCAGCAGCGCGGCGGCGGCCTGCGCGTCGGGGACCGCGTGCGCCTCGCCGCCGAAGGGCGGGACCATCGCCGCGGCGCGCGGGCCGACGGCGATGAGCAGCTCGACACCGCGCTCGCGGGCGTGGGCGCCGACCTCGGCGTGGAACCGGCGTTCGTCGGGCCCCAGCTCGAGCATGTCGCCCAGGACGGCGACCCGCCGGGCGGGCGGATGGGTCTCCTCGGCGAGGTGGTTCAGGGCGGCGCGCATCGACATCGGGTTGGCGTTGTAGCAGTCGTCGATGACCGTCACCTCCCCGGCCAGCACCCGGCGCTGGCCGCGCATGTCGCTCAGTGCCACGTCGATGGGGCCGTGCGGCTCCACGCCGATCGCCCGCGCGGCCGCCAGCGCCGCGAGGCCGTTGACCCGCATGTGGGCTGAGGTGAACGGCAGCTCGACCCCGCCGAGATCGTCGACGTCGCCGCCTGGGCCGAACGTCACCCACACCAGGTCCTGGCGGGTGCGGTGCGGTTCGAGCAGCGGCTCGTCGGCCGGCACGATGGCCGTCGCGCCCTCTGGCAGGTCTCGGATGAGCTCGGCCTTCGCCGCGGCGATCGCCTCGATCGAGCCGAGCAGCTCCAGGTGCACCGGCCCGATGTTCACGATGACGCCGACGTCCGGCTCGGCGATCTCGGTGAGCTCGGCGATCTGCTCGGGCCCGCGCATCGCCATCTCCAGGACGAGCGCCTCGGTGCCCTCCGGCGCGCCGAGGATGGTGAGCGGCACCCCGATCTCCGTGTTGAGATTCTGGCGGGTGGCGACCGTCCGCAGGTGCGGCGCGAGCATGCCGGCCAGAACGTCCTTCGTCGACGTCTTCCCCGTGGAGCCCGTGATGCCGATGACCTTCGCGCCGAGCGCACGCCGCCAGGCTGTCGCGAGGGTCTGCAGGGCCACGAGCGGCTCGTCGGAGCGCAGGACCACCCCGCGCCCCGTCGTCCGGATCTCGTGCCCCGGGCCGATGAGCACCCCCCACGCGCCGTCGGCCAGCGCCTGGGCGGCGAACACGCCGCCGTCCACCCGCGCGCCGGGCAGCCCGACGAACAGGTCCCCGGGCCGCACGTCCCGCGAGTCGATCGTCACCCGCGACGGGCCCTCGCCCGCGGCGCCCGGCGCCGCGAGCTCGGCCCGTGCCGCGTCCGCGATCTGCTGGGTGGTCCACTCGCGCATCAGGAGGAAGCCGGCTCCGTGATCTGGCGCAGCGCGTCGCGCGCCACGGTCGCGTCGTCGAACGGCACCTTGTGCCCGTCGGCGAACTCCTGGCCCTGCTCGTGGCCCTTGCCCGCGATGACGACGACGTCACCGGGGCCCGCCGCGCGGACGGCCGCCTCGATCGCGGCGTGCCGGTCCTCGATGGCCTCCACGGCGGAGCGATCACCGATGCCGCGGAGGATCTCCTCGATGATCGCGGCGGGATCCTCGGACCTCGGGTTGTCGCTCGTGACGATCGTGTGGTCCGCGAGCCGTGCGGAGATCTCCCCCATCTGCGGGCGCTTGCCCCGGTCACGGTCGCCGCCGCAGCCGAACACGCTGATGAGCCGGCCCGCGGTGAGCGGGCGCGCGGCGGTCAGCACGTTCTCCAGCGAATCCGGGGTGTGGGCGTAGTCGACGAGCACGGCGAACGGCTGGCCCTCCTCCACCGGCTCGAACCGGCCGGGCACGCGCGCGGCGTGCGGCAGGGCGGCCGCGATCGTCGCATCGTCGATGCCGAGCGCACGCGCGGCGCCGATGGCGGCCAGCGCGTTCAGGACGTTGAAGCGGCCGGGCAGCGGCAGCGTGAACGCCGTGTCGCCCAGCCGGAAGGAGGAGCCGCGCAGGTCGAACCGCACGTCCTCAGCACGCAGGACCGCATCCGCGCTCTCGATGCCGTAGGTGACCGCATCCGGGTCCGCGTCGGCGAGCCGGCGGCCGTACGGGTCGTCGACGTTGATCACCGCGGCCCGCGCGCCCGCCGTGAACAGCCGCTGCTTGGCCGCGAAGTACGCCTCCATCGAGGGGTGGAAGTCCAGGTGGTCCTGGGTGAGGTTGGTGAAGACCGCCACCGCCCAGTGGATCGCGTCGGCCCGGCGGAGCTCCAGCGCGTGGGAGCTCACCTCCATCACACACGCGACGTCGCCCCCGTCGCGCATGTCGGCAAACGTGGCCTGCAGGTCGATCGCCTCGGGCGTGGTGCGGATCGCCGGCGACGCGACACCGCCCACCACCGACTGGACCGTCCCCAACAGGCCCGTCTGCCGGCCGGCCGCCGTGAGCAGCGACCGCACGAGGTACGCCGTCGTCGTCTTGCCGTTCGTGCCCGTGATCCCGACGACGTCGAGCGCGGCGGTCGGGTCACCCTGCAGCGCAGCGGCCGCCGGGGCCATCGCGGCACGAACGTCCCCGACGACGACCTCAGGCACGCCGAGCCCCAGCGCGTGGTCCACGACGAGCGCCGCGGCCCCGCGCTCCACCGCGGCGGGCGCGAAGTCGTGGCCGTCGCGGGTGAAGCCGCGCACGCAGAAGAAGAGGGTGCCGGGGGCCACGGCCCGGTCGTCGTACGCCAGCGCGGCGATGTCGACCCCGGCCGCCTCGGTGCCGGCGGCCGCGGGGATGAGGTCCTGCAGCTGCATCGCGACGATCTTCCCAGGCCGCCCCGCCATCAAGCGTGGACGTCCCTACTTCGGCGCGATTCCCAGGTATGGCAACGCGAACCGCGCGATGTCCTCAAACGCCGGGGCGGCGACCTCGCCACCGTAGATCGACCCGCCGCCCGGCTCGTCGACCATCACGGTGATGAGCAGCTCCGGGTCGTCGGCCGGGGCGAACCCCGCGAACGACGCGATGTACCGGCTCTTCGAGTAGGTCCCGGTCTCGGCGTCGACCTTGTTCGCCGTGCCGGTCTTGCCCGCCAGGGTGTACCCCTCGATCTGGACCTCGCTCGCCGTCCCGCCCGCGGCGACCACGCCCTTGAGCATGTCGCGCACCTCCTTGGCGGTCTGCTCGGAGATCACGCGCTTCCCGCGCGTGGCGCGCACCGTCTTGCCGTTCGCCTTGGCGATGAGCCGCGGCTTGCGCAGCACGCCGCCGTTCGCGATCGCGGCATACGCGGACGCGAGCTGAATCGGCGTCACGGACTCGCCCTGGCCGATCGGCAGGTTGCCCATCGACGAGCCGGAGTACTTGTCGAGCGGCAGCACGAGCCCGCTCTCCTCACCCGGGAGATCGATCCCGGTTGGCTTGCCGAAGCCGAACCGCCGGACCCAGGAGTCGAACTTCTTCGCGCCCAGGCGCTGGCCGATCATGATCGTGCCGACGTTCGAGGACTGGGCGAGGATCTGGCTCGTCGTCAGGGACACGTAGCCGCGCGCATGGGACTCCCCGATCGTGCGGTCGGCGACCTGGATCTGCGGGGGCAGGTTGAACATCGTGTCCTCGGTGACCTCGCGCTCCTCGAGCGCGCCGGCGACCGTGAACGGCTTGAACGTGGAGCCGGGCTCGTACACGAAGCTCGTCGCGCGGTTCTGGATCGCGGAGGCGGGCGCGCCGCCGAGGTCGTTGGCGTTCACGCGCGGCCAGTTGCCCAGCGCGAGCACGTCGCCCGTGTGCGGGTCCATGACGACCGCGGTGGCGCCCTTGGGGCGGTACGTCTTGCCGATGTCGCCGAGGATCTCCTCGACACGGTCCTGGATCCCGGCGTCGAGCGTCAGCTGGAGGTCGGAGCCCGGCAGGGCGCGGCGCGGGTCGCGGATGTTGATGGCCTCGCCGGTGGCGTCGCGCACGACGCTGCGGCGCCCGTCGCGGCCGCGCAGGCGCTGGTCGTAGCGGTACTCCAGGCCCGTGAGGCCCTTGCCCTCGGTGCCGACCGTGCCGAGCACCTGCGCCGCCAGCCAGTCACGCGGGTACTCGCGGCGGCTCGTCGGCGTCGTGTCGATGCCCTCGATCCCCAGCAGGTCGACCTTGTGGGCGCGGGTCGCGGGAACCTTGCGGGCCAAGTACGCGAAGCCGCTCTCACGCTGGGTGAGCTTGCGCAGGATCTCGCCCTCGGGCCGCTCCAGCAGCGGGGCGAGCTTCGCCGCCGCAGCCGCAGGGTCCTTGACGAGGTAGGGCGTGGCGCTGACGTCGGCGGCGGGCTGGCTGACCGCGAGTTCGACGCCGCGGCGGTCGGTGATGGTGCCGCGGTGCGCGGGGACGTCGACCTGCGCGCGCTGCTGCGTCGCGGCGGCGGCCTTGAGGTCGTCGGCCTTGACCACGCCGAGCCACGCGGCGCGCCCGGCGGCGGCCGCGAAGAGCACGCAGAAGACGAGGAACAGCAGGCCGATGCGCCGCTGCGACAGCGTGCCGTCCATCAGGGCTGGCCGGGCGTCACGCCGCCCGTCGCGGTCGCCGGTGGGGCCGTGGGTGTGGCGGCCGCGCCCGTGGGGGCGGCCGCCGGGGTCTGCTGCGTGGCGGGTGGCGTCGCCGTGGCCGGCGGGGTCTGGGCCTGGGTGACCGGCGCCGCGGTGGTCGCGGGCGCAGCCGTGGTGGCCGGGGCGGCGGTGGTGGCGGGCGCGGGAGTCACGGCAGGTGCGGCCGCGGTGGCCGGGGCGGCCTGCGCCGTCGCCGCTGCGGTCGCCGCCGCGGCAGCCGCGGGATCAGGCGCGGTCATGGTCTGCGCGGCCCGGCGCGCGTCGACGCTGACGCCGCGCGGGTCGAGGTAGCGCACGGACCCGGGCTGCGGCATGACCATGCCGAGCGCCGCCGCAGCGTCCTCGATCCGGTCGGCCGCGCCGAGCTGGGAGACCTCCTGGCGCAGCTGGGCGTTCTGGCGCTCCAGCGTCGAGGAGGTCTCCACCGCGCGGGAGATGCCGGCGTTGAGCTTGAGCATGTGGACCTGCATGAAGACGATGCCGATGAGCAGCACGGCGAGCAGCCCGATCCACGCGTTGCCGCGCAGGACCCGACCCCACAGCCGGCGCAGCGAGAACCCCTGCGCGACGTGCACGAGCTGCGGCCGCGGCAGCGACGGGCGCGGAAACGCCACCGCGCGCGGCGCGACCGCTGCAGCCGTGGCGGCGCGGGCGCCGCGGATCCCGCCGGCACGGGCGGACGGACCGGACACGCGGCGTGGGACGCTCCCACTCGCGCGGCGCTGCGCGGTGGTCCGCCGCCGGGTGCTCGTCGCGGGCTTCCGTGCGGTGGCCGAGCGGGTGCTCACATGCCCTCCCTGAGCTTGCGCGCACCGCGGAGGCGGGCCGAACGGGCGCGGGGGTTGTCGGCGATCTCGCCGGCGGACGGCTGGATGGACTTGCGCGACATCAGCGCGGCGGCGGGCTCGCGATCGCACACGCAGACGGGCAGCTCCGGCGGGCAGATGCAGCCCTGGGCGCGGTCCACGAGAAAACGCTTCACGCGCCGGTCTTCCAGGCTATGGAACGAAATCCCTGCAAATCGACCATCGACTCGCAGCAGCTCCCAGGCGAGGGGCAGCGCCTCGTCGATCTGGTCGAGCTCGCCGTTGACCGCGATGCGGATCGCCTGGAACGAGCGCTTGGCCGGGTGGCCGCCCGCGAACCGCGCCGGTGCGGGCACGGCGGCGGTGATGACGTCGACGAGTTCGGTCGTCGTCTCGATGGGGTGCTGCTCGCGGGCGCGGACGATGCCGGCGGCGATGCGCCCGGCGTGGCGCTCCTCCCCCAGCTGGCGCAGCATCTGCGCGATCCGGCGCTGGTCCCACGTGTTGACGATCTCGCGCGCGTCGAGCTCCTGCGTGGGGTCCATCCGCATGTCGAGCGGCGCGTCGTAGGCGTAGGCGAACCCGCGCTCGCGCGTGTCGACCTGCATGGAGCTGATGCCGAGGTCCATGAGGACGCCGTCGGCGCGGACCCCCTCGTCGACGAGGAGCCGGAGGCCCTCGGCGAACGACGCGCGCACGAAGCGCGTGTGGCACGCGGCCTCGGCGGCGAACTCGTCGAAGTGCCGCTCGGCGTCGGGGTCGCGGTCGATCGCGATGAGCGTGCCGTCGGCGCCGATCCGGTCGGCGAGCAGGCGGCTGTGGCCACCCGCGCCGAACGTGCAGTCGACGACGGTCGCCCCCGGCTGCGGGTCGAGGAACCCGATCGCCTCGGCGGCGAGGACGGGGATGTGCACGGTCATGTCAAGAAGCAGCATGGCCGAGGGACTGGGTGATCTGCTCCGGGGACAGGTCCGCGTCGTAGTCCGCCCACGCGGTGCGGTCCCACAGCTCGAGGCAGGACTCGGCGCCGACGACCACGGCCTCCTTTGTCAGCCCCGCGTGCGTGAGGAGCTTGGGAGGAACCATGACCCGACCCGCCGAATCCAGTTCGGCGTCGAAGGCGTTGGCGGAGAAGAAGCGGGTCATCTGGCGGCGCTGGGGTGAAAGCTCGGGGAACTGGGCGACGGACCGCTCGACGTAGGCGTCGTAGTCGGCGGCGGGCCAGATGGCGACGCAGGGCTCGATCCCTGCGGCGACCACGATCCCGCCGCTGAGCGCGGCGCGGAACTTGGAGGGAACCGTGAGGCGGTTCTTCGCATCGAGGGAGTGGTCGAAGGTGCCGCGGAAGGCCATCTAGAGGGAGATCCGGCCGGAAAGGAGATGAGCCGAGGTGGAGGGGTGGGAGGAGCCCCTCCACCTCGGCTCGCACTTGCGAAGGTATCCCACGCTCTCCCACATCGCAACCCACATCGGTTCTTTTCTCCCACTTCACAACACCAGTGGACGAATGATCGATGCGAAACCCGCGTGTTTGCAGGAGATCTGCGAGGTGCGGCGGATCGAGCAGTCCGCCCGGCGGAATGCACGGTCTCGTGCAGGACGCCGCCCCACGGGTGGCGCTGGACCGCCGAAACGGCGATGTGGGGCGCGGTGGTGGGGCGTCGTGGGAGGCGCGGAAGACCGGCCGCGCCGGTACCCTCAGTCAGCCCAGAACGCAGAAATCCAGGAGACCTCCCACCCCATGTCGATCAGCACCACGAGCCGCGCCCGCCGCGCCCTGCTCGGCGCCGCGCTCGCGCTGAGCCTGCCGCTCGCCGCATGCGGCGGCTCGGACTCCACCGGCGACGGCGGCCCGGACCCCGCGTCCGCCGTCCCCGCGAAGGCGCCCGTCTACGTCGAGGCGACCGTCCGCCCCGAGGGCGACCTCAAGGACAACACGCTCCAGGTCGCCGGCAAGCTCCTCAACAGCGAGAACCCCGAGGAGGAGCTGCAGAAGTTCCTCCAGGACGCCGGCACCGAGACCGACACCGGCAACTTCAACTACGACGAGGACCTCAAGCCCTGGCTCGGCCAGCGCGTGGGCCTCTACTTCACTGAGCTGCGCGACGGCGACGACGCCCAGGGCGCGCTCGTCCTGCAGGTCACCGACGCGGACAAGGCCAAGGAGAGCCTCTCCAAGGCCGCGCGCGAGCCCGAGAAGGGCGAGCCCGCGCCGAGCGTCAGCGAGAAGGAGTACAACGGCACCTCCTACGAGGTGACCACGGACGACACCGCGCAGACCGTCGTCGACGACCTCGCGCTCGTCGGCACCGAGGCCGGCGTGAAGGCGTCCATCGACGCGCTGAAGTCCGACGGCGGCGCGCTTGCCGACGCCGACGCGTTCAAGAAGGCCACCGACGCCCTTGGGGACGAGGACAACAGCATCGGCTCGCTGTACGTCGACGTGAAGGCCACGATCGACCAGGCCGTCGCGTCAGGCGAGGTCGAGCAGGATGAGGCCACCGCCCTGCGCCAGGTCCTCGGCGCCACCGGCTTCACCACCGTCGCCGCCGGCCTGTCGGTCGAGGAGAACGCCCTGCGCGTCGACGTCGCCTCGCAGTCTTCCAAGGACGTCCCGGACCTCGGCAACCCGTCGGAGGCCGTGGCCGCGCTCCCGGGTGACAGCTGGCTGGCCCTGGGCATCGGCGACATCCAGAAGGTCGTCGAGTACCAGCTCTCGCAGCTGTCGACCGTCACCGCCCTGAGCGGGCAGGCGGACATCAACACGCTCATCGAGCAGCTCAACCGCCAGCTGAAGATCAACATCCGCGAGGACCTCCTCTCCTGGATGGGCGAAGGCGCTGCGTTCGTGCGCGGCACGAACCTCGCCGACATCGGCGGCGCGCTCGTCGTCCAGTCCAAGGACCCGGCGAAGACGAAGGCGTCGATGGAGACCATCGAGAACCTCGTGAAGCTGTTCGGCGGCAAGAACGTCAAGGTCACGCCGCTGACCGCCGCGGACGTCGACGCGGGCTTCGTCGTGCGCACCGAGCAGTTCCCGCTGCCGGTCAACGTCGCGCTCGCCGGCGACAAGTTCATCGTCGCGGTCACCGACCCGGCGCTGCAGGCGGCCATCAAGCCGGCCGGCACGCTCGGCGACAACGCGGACTTCAAGGCCGCGGCCGACGCGCTGGGCGACGGGATCAAGCCCAGCCTCTACCTCGGGTTCCGCCCGGTCCTCGACCTCGTCGAGGGCTTCGGCGTCGGCGAGGACCCGGACTACAAGGCGGCCAAGCCCACGCTGGACCAGCTGCGGGCGCTCGCCGCCGGGGGGGAACAGCGACGACGACGTGACGCGCCAGCGGCTCGTCCTCACGCTGAACGACTGACGCACCCCGATCCGGCGGGCGCCCGCGTGGCGCCCGCCGGACCGCGTCAGGTCAGGCCGCGCACCAGGGACGCGGCGACCAGCAACATCACGGCCGGGACCAGGACCAGCGCGACGATGAGCTGGATCTGCGGCGCGGCCCGCGCGCCCGCCTCCTGGGCGATCCGGGCCCGGTCGGCCCGTGCCTGGGCCGCCAGCGACGCCAGCGCCTCATCCAGCGGCGCCCCTTGGCGGTCGGCGCGACCCAGTGCGGCGACGAGCGCGGCGATCGGCTCGATCGGGCAGCGGGCCGCCAGGCCGGCCAGCGCCTTGGCGCGCGGCACGCCGAGCTCGATCTGCCCGGCCGCGCGCCCGAGCTCGTGCCCGAGCATCCCGCCGCGGTAGCCGGCCACATCGCGGAGCGCGCGATCGGGCGACTGCCCGGCGCCGACGGCCACGCGCAGGAGGTCGAGCACGTCGGCGACCTCGCGCTCGAGCACGCGGCGGCGTGACGCGGCCCGCCGCGAGAGCAGGAGATCGGGCAGCCAGAACCCCGCCGCAGGGGCCAGGATCATCGCGGCGATCCCCAGCCTGCCTGGGAGCGCCTGCGACCAGACGGCGCTCACGCCGAGCACCACGAGCGCAGTCCCGGCCTTCAGGGCGGCGAGGTCCGCGGGCGTGAGACCCAGTGGTGCCCCGGCGGCCGCGAGACGCGCCGCCAGCCCAGGACCGGTCGCCCCGCCGCGCAGCGCCGCGTGCCGGCCGATCCGGGTGATGAGGTGCAGCAGCGGGCCGCGCCGGGACGGCCGCGGGGGCCGCGCCGGCCGGGTGACCGCGCGGGCCCGCACCAGCCGAGCCAGGTCGGCCACGGCGAGGACCGCCGCGGCGACCGCCAGCCCCGTGAGCACCACCGCCGCGCTCATGCGGGCAGGACCGCGACGCGGCGGACAAGCACGATCGCGAGCACCTCGAGCGCCAACGCGCCGCCCACCAGCAGCGCCGGGATCGGCTCGCCGAGCAGGTCGAGCAGGTATCCGGGGCTCGCCAGCTCGGCCAGCCCCAGCGCCGCCAGCGGGAGCGCAGCGACCAGCCAGGCGGTGAAGCGGGCCTGGGCGGTCGCCGCGCGCGCGTCCGCGCGGGCCCGGGCGCCCTGCTCGAGCGCCCCGGCGGTGGCGCGCAGCAGCGCCGCGAGGTCCCCGCCGGCGTCACGCTGCAGCAGGATCGCGGCGACGATGGTGTCGTACGCCGGGTCGGCGGCGCGCCGCGCGAGTTCACGCAGCACCACCTCCGTGCGCTCGCCGAGGGCCAGGGCCCCGGCCGCCGCGCGCAACTCCCGGCCCGCCGGCCCCGGAATGCCGGCGGCGTGGGCGGCCTCCGAGATCGCGCCGCGGATCGAATGCCCGGCCGCCAGCGCGTCCGCCAGCGCGCGGGCGACCGCGGCCGCCCCGTCGGCGAGCCGCCCGCGCCACCGCGCGCGGCGCCACCGCGCGACGACCGCCGTGCCCCACGGCGCGAGCACCGCCGCGAGCAGGCCGACGACCGGACCCGCGACGAGCCACCCGCCCGCGAACAGCGACAGCGCGCCGAGGATCGCGAGCCGCAACCGCTCCGGCGGCGTCGGCTCACGGCCGCTGCGCCCCGCGAGCACGAGCGGCCGCACGGTGAGGCGCGCCCCGCGCGCGGCCGCCGCCGCGTCGACCGACTGCAGCGCCTCCCACGCCCCCAGCACGCCGGCGGCCGCCGCCCCGGCGGCGAGCAGCACCGCGGCGGTCATGCCTCCTCCAGCCGCCGGGTGAGCGCCTCGCGCTGGGGAGCGCGCCACACCGGCCGCCCGTCGCGCAGCCGGTAGAGCTCGCGCACGGCGGGCGCGCCGCCCACGCGGACGACCTCCCCCACCGCCACCACCCGGCGCGACCCGTCGGCCTGGCGTGCCTGGTGGACGACGAGGTCCAGCGCGCCGGCGACCTGCTCGCGGATCGCCGCGTGCGGCAGCCCCAGGTCCGCCATGAGCGCGAGCGTCTCGACCCGGCGCAGCGCCTCCTCCGGCGACCCGGCGTGCACGGTGCCCAGGGAGCCGTCGTGGCCGCTGGACATCGCGCTCAGCATGTCCAGCGCCTCGGCGCCGCGGACCTCTCCGACGATGATGCGGTCGGGCCGCATCCGCAGGGCGTTGCGGACCAGGGTGCGCACCGTGACCTCCCCCCGGCCCTCGAGGCTCGCCGGGCGTGCTTCCAGCCGGACGACGTGCGGCTGCTGCAGGCGCAGCTCGGCGGCGTCCTCGATCGTCACGATGCGCTCGCCCTCCGGGATGAACGCGGACAGCGCGTTCAGGGTGGTCGTCTTCCCCGACCCCGTCCCGCCGCTGACCAGCACGTTCAGCCGCGCGGCGATGGCGGCGCGCAACAGGTCGTGCAGCGGCGGCGACCAGGTGCCTGCGGTCACGAGCTCCTCCGGGGAGAACCCGCGACGGCGGAAGCGCCGGATCGTGAGCACCGGCCCGTCGAGCGCCAGCGGCGGGATCACGACGTTCACGCGGGAGCCGTCGGGCAGGCGCGCGTCGCACATCGGTGACGCCTCGTCGACGCGGCGGCCGAGCGGCGCGAGGATCCGCTCGATCGCGTGGCGCAGGTCGGCGTCGCCGGGCGAACTGCACGGCGCCGTCCTCGATCCGACCCCGGCGTTCGACGAACACCGACCCCGCGCCGTTGACCATGATCTCGTCGACGTGCGGGTCGGCGAGCAGCGGCTCGAGGGCGCCGAGCCCGAAGGCGCGCTGGGCGACCCGGCGCGCGAGTTCGGCCCGGGCACCGGCGTCCAGCACCGGCGCCTCGCGGTCGACGAGCGCACGGATCCGTGCGTCGAGGTCGCCGGCGTCGGAACCGGCCTCCTCGATCAGGCGCTCGCGCAGTGCGTCGGCGAGCGCGTCGAAGGCATCTTCATCCATGCCCTCCTTAGGGCATGGGCCGCCGAAGTTCGCCCCCTACGGCGGGCAGGCGCCGTCCCACGGGATACGGTCTTCGCGGTTCCAGACCCACACGCCGGTGGCCTTCCCGCGGTAGGTGATGCTGATCTGGCAGCCGGCGATCTTGTACGGGTCCGTGAAGGGCGCCCAGTTGGCGACGTACTTCGAGCACGTCCGCGAGTCCGAGTCGGGCAGGCACGGGTTGAACGGGTTGACGGCGTACGGCACGGTACCGTCGTTGCCGGCATCGGCCCAGCCGTACCAGCTCGGGAAGCCCGCGAGGACGAAGCCGGTCCACTGCGTGGAGTTGTCGCGCCACGTCGAGTAGTGCTCGCCGTGCTCGGTCCAGTTCGGGAAGTCGTCGGCGTCCTGGTCGTCCAGGCCGTCGAGGCATCCGTCGCCGTCGACATCGCTGTCGACCGGGTCCAGGTCGGCGAAGTTCCGCAGCGGGTACTGGGGCTCGTTGGGGAAGATCTTGACCCACCAGGCCGTCTGCATCCACCCGTTGGACTCCGCCCAGTTGTTCAGGCCGTCGTGGTCGGCGTCCTTCTCGTCGTCTTCGACGGGGCGCGTCGTGTCGACGTAGCCGAGGCCCAGGTAGCCGAAGTTCGGCGGCACGATCGTGTACCCGCAGGCCGCCGCGTTGGCCTGCAGCGTCGGCAGGTCCGCGAGCTGGTTCGGGCCCGGGCCGCTGGAGGCCTGGGTGCCGTCGCTGTAGAGCAGCTGGTCACGGTCGGCCATCGTCTGGAACGGGCGGCCGAAGGAGTTCCAGAGCTTGTACTCCTGCTCGGCGCGCAGGCCGTCACCGTCGAAGTCCAGGCCGTTGTCCACCTGCAGGCCGTTCGGGAAGGGACGCTTGCCCGGGTACGGCACGGCGCGCTGGTTGAGATCCTTCGCCGAGAAGTACTCCCAGCCGTCGCCCATGGTGTCGCCGTCGGTGTCGGCCGTACAGGGGTTCAGCGGGTTGGGAAGCTTGAGCTCCTCGACGTTCGTGAGGAAGTCGCCGTCGAGATCGCCGTCCGGGTCGGTGCCGGTGCGGACCTTGGCGCAGGCGTCGACGTCGACGTCGGCCTGGGTCTCGGGCCCGACGGAGAGCTTGTTGGCCGTGTACTTCTTGCCGAACCGCTTCGCGCCGATGCGCAGGCGGAACTTCGTGAAGAGGGGGTAGCCGTCCAGCGTGGCCAGCTGCGTCGCCAGCGACTTCGGAACGACGACCTTCAGCATCGTCTTCGTGGAGATCGTGGCCTTCACGAAGATGGGCTTCTTGCCGTCGCGCTTGAAGACGACCGTCGTGCGGCCCTTGCCGACGAGGTAGTTCTTGCCGCGGATCGTGAGCGTCTCACCCACGCGGGCGCGGTCGGGCGTGACCTTGGAGATGCTCGGAAAGACCGGGGTCGCCTTCTTCTTGGTCGCGGCATCAGCCGGCGAGACCGTGACGGCGCACGCCAGCGCGAGCGCGAGCAGCGCAAGCAGGGCGGTCGTCAGCGAAAGGCGTGCAGCGAACGGGACGCGAGGAGCCATCACGCTGGGTGATCGACGGCTCAGCCCCGCCCTTGACCGTGAAGGGGACGTCCGGACGGTTGACCGATGGTGCGCCGGACCGCTACCCGGGCCCCAGACCCGCTCCAACTTCCAGGGCAACGCCGCTGCGCCGGTGGTCTCGCGCAGGCCGGGCCAGCAGACGCACCTCGCGGGCGAAGTTCTGCGCCGCCGCCAGGTACACGGCCTGCCGCAGGGAGACACGGAGGGAGACCACGACCCGGGGCGCTGCGGCCGCGCCGTCCTCGCCCCCGGCGGCCGGGGCGGGCTGTGCGGCCAGCACTTCGACGTCCTGCAGGGCGAGCGTCGTGGCCCCCCGGGTGCCCGCCCGCTCGTCACGAGTGACGAGCACGTCCACGCGCGCCCCGGGCTGCACCAGCTCCGGCGACCCGGCCGCCACGACGTCGGCGACCCGCTCACCGCGGCGGACGGGTGCGCCGATCGCGGGTGTGCGCCCGTCGTCGACCATCCCCGCGAGGATCTCGCTGTCCGCCGGGATGGCGGTCGCGGCCCGCAGACCTGCCACGTCCTGGGCCGACGCCAGCGCGCCCCGCGGCGCGTACCGCGCGGGAACCCAGCGCCGCGCGAGGTCGCCGGCTCGCAGCGGGTCTCCGGCGGCGATCGCGCCTCGGCTGACGAGGACGGGCACCGGGTCTCCGATGCGTTCGGACAGCGCGCGCTCGCGCCCGGCCATGTCGGTCGCCGCCAGCCCGCCGAGCACGAGCGCGAGGCCGCCGAGCAGCGCCGCCCGCCGCCGGCGGACCCGTTCGCCCCGATCCGACGTCATGCCGAACGCTCGCCGGCCGGCAGCTCGAGCGCGATCCGGGCGCCGCCCTCCGTCGGCGCCGTCGCCAGTCGCCCGCCGTGGCTGCGCGCGATCTCGTCGGCGATCGCGAGCCCGCGCCCGCGGCGCCCGCGGCCCGCGCGCCGGCGGCGCGTGAGCTCCCCGACGGGCGCAGGCAGGCCCGGACCGTGGTCGGCCACCTCGACCTGCACCGCCCCGCCCCGCCGGCGCACCGCGAGGTCCACCGGGCCGCGCCCGTGCTCCAGCGCGTTGGCGACGAGATTCGACAGCGCCTGCGCCAGCCGCACGCGATCGCCGCGCACGAGGACGCCGGGCAGCGTCGGGCCCACCCGCAGGTCGCTTCCGAACGCGCGGGCGACGACGTGCCAGCTCGCAAGCTGCTCCTCGACGAGCTCGCCGACCTCGACCGGCTCGTCGCGGAGCTCCACAACCCGCCCGACCCGGGCAGCGGCCAGATCGTCCAGCGCCACGCCGGCGCGGTGCAGCTCCGCGTCGAGCGCCGCGATCCGGAAGGCCGGCGCCTCCTCACGGCGCTCCATGGTGGCGACGAGGAGCCTCGCCGCCGTCAGCGGGTTGCGCAGCTCGTGGCAGGCGCGCGCGACCAGCTCGCGACGCTGGCGCAGGCGCAGTGTCTGCAGCATCGCCGCACCGAGCGCGGCCAGCGCGCCGCACCATCCCAGCAGGCCGAGCGCGGTCATCGCGTCACCGGCCCGTCGACGAGGCGGTACCCGACGCCCCACACGTTCACGACGAACCGGTCGCCGTGCGCGCCGAGCTTCTGGCGCAGCCGGCAGGCGTGCGAGTCCAGCGTGCGCGTGTGCCCGGTGGTGCGATAGCCCCAGATGGTGCGCAGCAGCTCATCCTTCGTGTGCACCCGCGTCGGTTCGGCCGCGAGCGCGCGCAGGAGCGAGAACTCCTTCTGCGACAGCGTGACGAGCTCCCCGCGCACACGCGTCTCGCGGGCCGCGGGATCGACCTCGAGCTCGCCGACGCGCAGGCGCCCGCCGCGCGCCGCCGTCGCCCGCCGGCGCAGGAGCGCCCCGAGGCGGCCACGGAGCTCCGGATAGCTGAAGGGCTTGCCGACGAAGTCGTCGGCGCCCCGCTCGAACCCGCGGACACGGTCCAGCTCGCTGGCGCGGCCCGAGAGCAGGATCACCGGCGTCGCGGGGTCCACCCGGCTGGCGAGCCCGTCGGCCTCGCGGACGCGGCGCAGGACGTCGTAGCCGCTGCCGTCGGGGAGGCCCACGTCGACGAGCGCGATGTCGGGGAACCTCGTCTCCAGCAGCCGCGCGCCGTCGCGGGCGGTCTCGGCCGGGACGACCTCGTAGCCGTCGGCCGTGAGGTTGTCTGCGAGGAACGTGCGCGTCGCCGCGTCGTCCTCGATGAGGAGGATGGTGTGGGGATCGTCGGTCATGACACCCGTAGGTCACGGGCGCACGAAATTCGTCCCCCCTGGGGTTAGCGGGCTTGCCCCGTCGGCCGGATGAGCAGCTCGTTCATGCTCACGTGCGGCGGCGCCGCGCACGCGTAGACGATGGCGTCGGCGATGTCCTCGGCATCGAGGACCTTGCCGATCTCCTCCTTGCGCGCCGCCATCATCGCGGCGATGCGCTCGTCGCCGTCGTTATGGCTCTGCAGCTCGGTCTCCACGAAGCCGGGCTCGACGAGGGTGACCCGGATCCCGTGGCGCAGGCCCTCCTGGCGCAGCGCCTCGGAGAAGCCGACGACACCCCACTTCGTGAGGTTGTAGACCGCCACCCCCGCCGCGGCCGTGCGCCCGGCGACGGACGAGACGTTGACGATGTGGCCGCTGCGCTGCTCGCGCATGATCGGCAGCGCCGCGTGCGTGCAGTACAGGAGGCCGAGGCAGTTGACGTCGAGCATCTGGCGCCACGCCTCGGTGTCGCCGCCGTTGACCGGGCCGAGCAGCATCAGGCCGGCGTTGTTGACGAGCACGTCGAGGCCGCCGAACTGCTCCTGCGTCCCGGCGATGAACGCGTTCGCGGACGCCTCGTCGGTGATGTCGGTGGGGATCGCGACGGCGCTGGCGCCCTGGGCGCGGAGCTCGTCCGCGATCGCCTCGATGCGATCGGCGCGGCGTGCGGCGAGCGCGACGTGCGCGCCCGCGTCGGCGAACGCGCGGGCCGTGGCCGCCCCGATGCCCGACGATGCGCCGGTGATCGCGACGACCTTCCCGCTGAGTGCGTCAGACCCCATCGATGCAACATCCTATGCAGGAGGGCAAGGGGTGCAGGAACCGCCCATAAGATGCCGACGCTCATGGACCGGCGCGGCAATTACGACTCCGGCGACGACTTCGTGCTCGAGTACGGAGAGTTGCGATTCACCTTCAACGAGCGGGACTTCTCCGAACGCTGTGAACAAGCGGGGCTCAAGCTCGGCTTCGTCGGCGGACGGCTCGACGACCACGAGCTCGAGGACCTCGTCAATCTCGCCGTCAACGGCGAGATCCAGGACCCGGCCTCGGCGCTCGGCGAGCACGTCAACGACTGCTGGCCCGAACTGTGCGGCCCGGCCGAGCGGTCGCTCGTGCACTGGCTGCGCCGACTGGTCTTCCGCTCCGCCTGGCTGGACCAGCGCGTGAAGGAGGGCGAGCTCGACGTGGTCCTCGACCCCGCCGAGCTGCGGTTCTCCTACGTCCAGCCCGATCGCGGCGGCGCCCCGATCGAGCTGGCCCCCGAGCCCTCCTGGGGCCGGGTCGCGTACTCCCGCGCGCGGTCCTGAGGACTACGCGACGCCGAGCGCGCTGGCGCGCGCCTGCGTGATCGCCTCGGCGCCCGCGTCACCGACGAGCAGCTCCGGGCGGATCGTGCCGCTGGCGGCGAGATCGAGCGCCGGGAAGCGGCCCGTGCTCGTGAGCAGGACGTCGAGGGCGATGACCGTGGTCTCGCCGCCGAACGGCTCAGCCGCGGTGGCGATGACGGTCAGCGAGCCGCTCTCGGCCAGGTTGCGCGCCGACGCGAGCGCTTTGCGCGCCGCCGCCGGGGCGAGCGCGTCGAGCCCGTCGACGAGCACGACGGCGTTGCCGCCGCGCGACGCCAGCCGGCGCGCGGTCTGCAGCACGCGCTCGGTGGCCTGCGCCAGCGCGTCGGCCGGGGTGCCGAGCGTGAGGGCGACCGCGGGCTCGATCTCGGCGGCCTTCCAGTCGGCGAGCTCCTCGGGGCGCACGCCTGCGAGGACCACGTGCAGCTCGATCTCGTCGTGGCCCTTCAGGGCGACGGCGAGCCGGGCGCAGCGCCTCGCTCTTGCCGGCGCGCGCCAGGCCGGTGATGGTGGCCCGCGACCCGTAGCCGAGCGGCGTGAGCCACTCGATCGCCTTCAGCGTCGGGTCCTCGGTGCCGAGCGCGAACCGCTCGGCCGGGAACGCGGCGGGGAGATCGTCGAAGCGCGTGCCCTCAGCGACCTCGTCGGCCGGGCGGCCGTTGATCGTGTCGACGCGGACCAGCGACGGGTGGCGCTCGGAGCGACGCGGCGCGCGGACCGGGCCCGCGACGGTGTCGCCGTCGACGAGCTCGCAGCGGCGGACCTGGGCGGCGGAGATGTAGACGTCGTCCTCGCCGGTCTCCCCCGCCGTGAGCCGCACGAAGCCCGACCCGTTGCCGAGCAGCTCGACCGTGCCCTCCACGACGCGGTCCTCCTCCGGCTCGGCCTTCTCGGCGCGCGGCCTCTCGCTCCGGGGCTTCGGAGCCGGGCGCTCGTCGTCGGGCTCGCCGCCGTTGGCCTCGGCGCGGGCACGCCCGCGGCCACGGCCGCCGCGGCGCGAGCGACGCTGGCGCGGGGTCTCCTCCTCGCCGATCTCATCGTCGACGACGGGCGCGGCAGCCTCGTCGGGCTCACCGCCGGTCGTGGCGAGAATCGCGTCGATGAGGTCCGCCTTGCGAAGCCGGGCGGAAGCTCTCGAGACCGAGCTCCGAGGCGATCTCGTGCAGATCGGCGAGGGGGCTGGACTCCAGCGCGGAGCGAGACAGCACGGACATGGGGGTTCCTCCTGGGATACGAGTGGTCGGTCGGCATCCGGTCCGCGTTGGTCAGCGGCCGGCGACCCGTGTGGCCCTGCAATGTAGTGGACCAGACGGCAGCTTCGACGCAGTCCGGCGGAGTCCTTGCCCGCTCAGGCCGTCGGTTCGCGCCGCAGCTCCTCGGCGAGCGTCGCCGCGGACTCCAGCTCGGCCTCGCCCTGGAGCACCGCCCGCACCGCGAGGAAATCGGCCGCCGCGGCGACGTCGTGGACGCGGAAGACGTGCCCACCGGCGTCCGCGCCGTACGCGAGCGCAGCGAGTGTGCCCGCGAGCCGCTCGCGCGGCGGACGACCCGTGATCGCGCCCACGAAGTCCTTGCGCGAGATCGCCAGCAGGATCGGGCGCTCCAGCGCGTGGAGCGTGTCGAGCCGGCGCAGGCTCGCCACGGTCTGAGCCGGCGTCTTGGCGAAATCCGGCCCCGGGTCGAGCATGATCTGCTCGACATCGACACCACGGTCGACGGCGAGGCGCATCCGCTCGCGCAGGAACGACTGCACGTCGGCGACGACGTCGTCGTAGAAGCTCGGATCCAGCAGCTTCTGCTTCGGCGGGACACGGGTGTGCATGAGGACGAGGCCGGCGCCGGTGTCCGCGCACACGTCGGCGAGCTCCGGGTCACGCAGCCCGCTGACGTCGTTGACGATCACCGCGCCCGCAGCGACGGCAGCGCGTGCGACCGCCGGCTTGTACGTGTCGACCGAGACGCGCGCCCCGAGTTCGTGCGTGACCCGCTCGATCAGCGGCACCACGCGCTCGATCTCCTCTCGGGCCGCGACGGCGGGGCGGTTGGTCACCCCGGACTCGCCGCCGATGTCGATGATGTCCGCGCCGGCCTCGAGCAGCTCGGCGGCGAGACGCACCCGCGCGTCGAGCGTGCGCGCCGACCCGTCGTCGCTGAACGAGTCCGGGGTCGCGTTGACGATCCCCATGAGCCACGGCCGGGCGCCGAACTCGAGGACCTCGTCACGGACCCGCAGGCGCCGCGCCGGCGCCGGCTCGTTCAGCACGGGCGGACCGTCGAGCCCGGTCGGCACGGCCGCGTCGGCGTCGTCGGCGCCGGCGTCGTGGGCGCGGGCGTCGTCTCCGGCGGCGGCTGCGGTTCGGGCTGCGGCTGGGGCTCGGGCTGCGGGGCAGGCTGCGGTGCGGGCTGCGGGTCCGCCGGCAGGGGCGCGCTGCCCTCGCCCTGCTTGCCCGAGCCCGACCCGCCGGAGCTCTCGACGTTCGTGCCGCTCGAGCCACTGGACTTCTTCTTCTTGCTCGACTGCTTCTTCGACGTCGTCTTCGTCTGGCCGCCGGAGGGCTGCTGAAGGTTGCGCACGACGGTGGTCGTGCCGTCGGCTGAGGTCGTGACCTGCGCCTGGGTGTCCGTGGCGCCGTCGCCGTCACCCGACGACGACTTCGACTTCGACTTCTTCTTGGACTTCGACGTCGTGCTCGTCGTCTCGACGTCGGCCTCCGCACCACCGACCGCGGTCGACACCGTCGGATCCGTTGCGGTCGCCGCCGTCGTCACCACGGCCGCGGTCTCGGGCTGGTCGCCGCCGCCGAGCACCAACTGGCTGCCGAGCACGAGCAGCAGGATCACACCGGCGATCGCGCCGCCGACCGCGGCACGGCGGCGGCGCCCGGTGTGCGCGCCCGCGGCCTCGGCGGCCGCGCCGCCCACTGCGCCGCCCGCCGCGCCACCCGCAGCCGCCCCGCCTGAGGTCGACGATCCACCGCCGCCACCGGACTGCCCGGCGCCGTCCGCGCCGGTGCTGAGCTGCTCGCTCCAGTCCGCGCCGACGCTGTCCGCCGCCTTCGCGATCGCCGCGTCACGCAGCCAGATCGCGGGCACGATCGGCAGCCACGCCCGGTAGGACGTGCCGGCCTCGAGCATGCACTCGACCATCGCGCGGCCGCGCTCGTTGTCACGCAGGTAGTCCTCGAGCCACGCGCGGTCCTCGTCGTCGGTCAGCTCGCCGTCCATCCGCTCGGCGATGAGCGCCGCGGCGCGCTCGTCGTCCGGCGTGGCGGCGGCGACCGACGCCAGCGCGCTGCCGCGCAGTTCGTCGCGCAGCTTGATGCGGGCGCGCGAGATGAGCTGGGCGACCGAGTTGCGGTTCATGCCCATCATCTCGGCGATCTCGTCGTACGAGAGCTCCTCGAGCTCGCGCAGGGCGAGCACCTCGCGCTGGCGCTCCGGCAGCCGCGCGTTCGCCGCCTTGACCTGGTCCTGCAACGCGCCGAGCATGGCGGCGCCCTCAGGATCGAGGTCCAGCCGGTCCCCCCATCTCGCCGTACACGGGCTGGGACCCGTACTCGGGGATCTCGTCGACCGTCTCGGCCTTCTTGCGCTTGCCGATCACGTCGTAGCTCGCGTTGCGGGCCGCGGTGAACAGGTAGGCGCCGAAGTTGAGCTCGCGGTCCCCCAGGCGGGGCAGGCGCTGCAGCACCTTGACGAACGCGTCCTGGGTGGCGTCCGCCGCGTCGTGCTCGCTGCCGACCAGGCGGTGGCAGAACGTGTAGATCCGCTGCTCGTAGCGGTCGTACAGCGTCGCGAACGCCGCGCCGTCGCCGTCTGCGGCCAGGCGGGCAAGCCGCGCCTCTTCGGCGCGGAGGCGGGGGTCGTCGGCCTCGCGTGCCATGGCTCCGAGGTTACCTCTCCTGTTCCCAGGGTCCAAGCGGCGCGCACGGACTCACTTCCTGGCGATCCTCAGCGAGCGGGTGACGACCGTGGCGGCCCCGGCCCTGTCGGTCGCGCTGACGCGCAGCGTGAACGACCCGCGGGGATAGCGGTGGGTGAACGTGCCCTTGAAGGCCTTCGTCGTGGTGGTCGTCCCGTCCCCCCCACTGGATCCTGACCCGGCTGAGCCCCGACGCCGTCGGGTTCTGCACGTCCGCGGCCCTGATGGTCACCTTCAGCGCCCGGCGGGCCTTGCGCTCGCCGCTGATGCGGACGGTCAACTCGGGCGGCGTCGCGTCGACGCGCAGCAGCCGGACCCGGGAGCTGGTGATCTGGCCGCGCCGGTCGATGGCCTGCACCTGCCAGCGGTGCACGCCATCGGGGATCGGCTGGACGGGCGTCCACGACGTGCGGCCCACGAGCTCGGTGATCTGCGCGCCGTCGAGGAAGACGCGGTACGTGATCGGGCCCCACAGGTCCACCGCCTCGCCCCAGGCGAGCTTCGGCCGGGACAGCTTGCGGTAGGACTGCGCGGTGTAGCCCGCGAACGCGCGCGGCGGGCGGTCCAGGTAGCCGGCGACGATCGAACGGGCGCCCGGCAGCGTCGGGCTGGACTGCACCCACGCGACGACACCGGACCCGGCGCGATCGGCCACGACCTCGAACCCGCGCGACGGGTCGACCGGCCCGAGCTCCGGGCGCGAGAGCGCCGCCTCCGGCTGCGGGGCGAAGTCGTCGAACGGGCGCAGCCGCACGCCCGGCGCGTCGGCGCCGGGGGACTGGACCCACGCGAGCAGCGCGTCGCTGTTGTCCGCCACGGCCGCCGCGGTCACGGCCGGCGACGTGTTCGTGGTCCCGTAGCGCTGGCCTCGCTTGAACGCGTCGTTCTCCAGCAGAGCGGCGATCGGCTGATTCGTCGACGCGCCCGACAGGGTCGCGATGCCCTCACCGCGACCGTTCAGATCGATGCGCGGCGCGAGGGTGTCCTCGTCGGCGGGAACGCTGAAGCTGTCCACCACGACCGGCGGATCGAACTCCGTGCCTCGCTGGCGGCGCGCGACGGTGCGCAGGCGCGAGGCGCCGTTCGCGTCGACGATGGACTGGCGGAACACCACCCAGGCGAAGCTGGAGTCGTCCTCCGCGTCGACGTCCGGGAGGTCGGCGCCGCCGGCCGGCCGCCCTTCGAGCTCGCTCAGCGTGAGGTCCTGCGGGCGCGTGGAGGGATTCGTGCCGAAGACCTTGCGCGCGTAGACGTGCGTGCGGCCGTCGGCCCCGTCCTCGCCCCACACCACGACGCCGGTGCCGTCGGCGCTGATCGCGACCTTCGAGCGCTTGTTGCCCGTGCCGGCGTCGCGGGCCGGATCGACGTCGAACGCGCCCGCGACGGCGGCCCACGCGTTCGTGCGCCGGTCCAGGCGGGCGACGTTGACGTCTCCGTTGTTCGTGAAACTCGTGTACGCCGTGCCGCTGAGCGACATGGCGACCGACGGCATCGTGCCGCTGCCGATCGGGGTCGGCGCGCTCCACGGCTGCGCACCGTCCGGCCGCACCGCGCCGTAGATCACGCCGCCCGCGGAGAAGACCGCGACGACCCGGCCGCCGTTCGAGGCGGCGACCGCCGCACCACTGACGGCCGGCAGGCCCGCATCGACCCGCTCGGCGCCGATGAACCCGCCGTTGACGAACCGCGACACGAACGCGCGCGTCTCGCCGCCCTCGTTCGCGAGGAACGCGAGCGCCCCGGTGCCGTCACGCGCCATGTCCATGTCCGAGAGCCGCTGGACGTCCGCGCTCGAACCCACGAGCGGGTCGCCCGGGAACACGCCCGCCGAGGCAGGCCCGCTCGCCGCCAGGACGGCGGCGCCGGTGGTGAGGGTGGTCGTGATGATCCGGGTGCTCATGCGGCGCATGGGGTCTCGTACGGCTCCAAGGCGTTGGGGACAGCGGTGACAGCTCGTCTCCGGGACTTCAACCGGGACGGACGGGCAAAGTTACGGCGTGGGTTGCAGGCCGATGCCCTCGAGGGCGGCCTCCCGCCCCCCATGCCTGCAGCTCGGCGGCGATCCGGGCGTCGTCCCAGCCCAGCTCGCCCGCGACGGCACGAGCGACGCGCTCGGCGGCCGGAGCGGCCGCGTCGACGTCCCTCGCGGCCAGCAGCGCCAGGCGCGTGCGGCGCAGCAGCACGTCGCCCAGCGACCCGGCCTGCTCGGCCCGCGCGGAGTACACCGCCTCGGCCAGCAGGTCCGGCAGGCCGTCAACGATCGGCTGGGCCAGCTCCCCGCGCTCGGCGGCGACGGCGAGCACGTCGTGCGCGGTGTGCCCGTACCGCGCGGCGAGCGCCGCGTACGACGCCTCGGGGACGCCCTCCACACGCGGGAGCTCCGCCGGATCGACGGCTTCCCCGAGCGGGATCTCGTGCGTGCGGCACGGCGCGTCCAGCGCGTCGCGCTCCACGAGGCGGTCGACGGTCATCTTCGCCATGCGGCGCCACGTCGTGAGCTTGCCGCCGGTGATCGTGACCATGCCGGACGAGGTCTCGTACAGCTCGGCCTTGCGGCTGATGTCGACGGACTTGCGCGGGTCGCCGGTGGAGATGAGCGGCCGGACGCCCGCGTAGGCGCCGGTCATGTCCCCGACCTCGAGATCGGTGCCGAAGAACGCGTTCGTCGCCTCGAGGATGTACTCGAGGTCGTCGTCGGCGGGCGCGATGTGGTCGAGGTCGCCCTCGTAGTCCGTGTCGGTCGTGCCGATGAGCGTGCGCCCCTGCCACGGCAGCGCGAACAGGAACCGGCCGTCGCCGACGGGGACGATGGCGCCGGAGACCAGCGGGATGTCCTCGTGGCGGAACGTCACGTGCGTGCCCCGGCTCGGGCTGATGCGCGGCACCTCGGCCTCGTCGTGCAGCTCCTCCGGGCGCAGCCGGTCCGCCCACACCCCGGTGGCGTTGATGACGTTGTCGGCGAGCACGTCGAACTCGCCGCCGCCGACCTGGTCGCGGACCTTCACCCCGACCGCGCGGCCCGCCTCCTCGACGAGCTCGAGCACCTCGACGCGGTTGGCGAACACCGCGCCGTAGCGCTCGGCCTCGGCCAGGACGGTGAGGACCAGCCGGCTGTCGTCGGTCTGGCAGTCGTAGAACAGGTAGCCGCCGGTCGGCTCACGCGGGCCGAGCGCCGGCACGTGGTCAACGACCTCCTCGCCGGTGATCGAGCGATGGCGATCCGGGCTCCAGCTCGATGGCGCCTGCAGCGCCTCGCCGCGACCGGGGCGTCCCAGCCGGCGCGCGAGGCGGCCCGGGCGCCGTTCGAAGGTCATGACGTCGTAGAGGTTCAGCCCCGCGCCCATGACGCGATCGGGCGCCTTGCCGTCGAACGCGGCGATGACGAGCGGCAGCGGCGTGACGAGGTGCGGCGCGAGCGCCACCATGAGCTGGCGCTCGACGAGCGCCTCGCGCACGAGCCCGAGATCGAAGTTCTGCAGATACCGCAGCCCGCCGTGGACGAGCTTGCTCGACCGGCTCGACGTCCCGGACGCGAAGTCGGCCTTCTCGACGAGCGCCACGCTGTACCCGCGCGACGCGGCGTCGAGCGCGACCCCGGCGCCGGTGATGCCGCCGCCGACGACGACGACATCGAAACGGTCGGCCGCCAGGGACCTCAGGGCGGTGGCGCGTTCGAGCACCCGTCCAGTCTGCCAAACGGCGGGGTCAGCCCCGTGCTGCGATGCGGCGGGCCGCCCGCGTCGCGAGCGCCATGATCGTCAGCTGCGGGTTCACGCCGGGCGACGACGGGACGACGCTGCCGTCGGCCACGTGCAGGTTCGCCAGGCCGTGGACGCGCAGGTCGCCGTCGACGACCGACCGTGCCGGGTCGGCCCCGGCGCGCGCCGTGCCGAGCGGGTGGAACGCCATGAGCTTGAGGTCGCGCGGGCGCACCCGCGCGGCGCGCAGCGGCTCGACGTCGCCGTCGCGCAGCACCGGCACGCCGTCGACCGGGACCATGACCTCCCGGGCGCCCGCGGCGAAGAAGATCTCCGCCAGGCGCACGAACCCGCGCTGGAAGCGGGCGGCGTCGTCACGGTGCAGGTCGTACCGCAGCACCGGCTGTCCGAGCAGGCGGTGGATCGCGCCGCGCCCCTCGTCGGTGACCATCACGCCGAACGTCGCGGTCCGGCCCACATCGAGCATGAGGTCGCGCAGTTCGGTCCCGGTCCGCGGCGTGCTGATCGCCGCCTGGTCGGGCGGGGCGGCGATCCCCTCGAGCATGATCCCGTCGGCCGCCCATTCGTCGACGTAGTAGGACTGCGGGACGCCTTCCCACATCCGCACCTCGTGGTCCATCCGCGCCCGCGCCGCGCTCGCCGGGTGGATCGACAGGTTGCGCCCCAGCTGGCCGGACGCGGTGCCCAGCCCGTTGCGCCGCAGCAGCAGCGGTGAGCCGACGGCCCCACAGGCGATCACGACGACGTCGGCGCGCACGCGCAGCGTGCCCCCGCCCGTCGTCGCGGCCACCACCTCGGTGATCCGGTCGCCCCGGCGCACGAGGTCACGGACCCGCGCGCCCGTGAAGAGCACCGCCCCGGCGTCCCACGCCCGCGGGACGAAGGTGACACCCGTGTGCTGCTTGGCACCCGCCGGGCAGCCGAACGCGCACACCCCGGAGCCGACGCAGCCGCGCGCGTTGCGCCGCAGGTAGCCGCCGGAGAACCCGAGCGCCTCGACCCCGCGGCGAACGATCGCCGCGTTCTCCCCCGCCAGCTCGGCCGGCACCTCGGCGACGCCGATCGTCTCCTCGACGTCGTCGAACACCGGCGCCAGCTCGTCCTCGGTGAGCTCGGCCAGGCCATCTCGCGTGCGCCACCGCTCGAGCACGTGCGCCGGGGTCCGGAAGCACGTGCCGCTGTTGATGAGCGTCGTGCCGCCGACGCCGCGGCCGGTGGGCAGCACGATGGGCGGGTCGCCGATCGTCGCGCTCTGGCCGCCGTCGCGGTAGAGCCGCGCGGCCATGTCGCGCGGGCGTGCCGTGAACGTGTCCGCGTCGTGCCAGGCGCCCTCCTCGAGCATCGCGACCCGCAGCCCCGCCTCGGCGAGCTCGGCTGCCACGGGCGCGCCGCCCGCGCCCGTCCCGACGACGCACGCGTCGACGGTGACGATCCGCTCGGAGGTCAGGCCCTCACCGCGGATGATCTCGCCGGTCGTTCTCACCAGCGTCCCTCCGCGTCGCGCAGCGCCCGCCCGCGGGCGGCGTTCGCCTCGGCGTCGTAGCCCAGGCGGCGCATGACCTCGGCGTCGCCGAAGTACGAGAACGCGAGGAGTGCGTCGAGTGCCTGCAACGCCCCTCCGAGCGGTCCGCGGCGCAGCCGGGCGAGCACGGCGGTGCGGCGCGCCGGTGCGAGGCGGCGCATCCGTGCGCGCTCACCCAGGGCGACGGGCACGAGCTCCAGGGCGAGCAGCAGCGCCCGGAGGCCGACACGGGTGAACGCCGGCCCGCTGGCCAGGGTCGCGTCGAGCGCGGCGATCGCGTCCGTGCGCGCGACCGGTGGCAGCGCGTCATTCGCTCCGCCCGCCACGACGGTGTCGCACAGACAGGCGGCGATCGAGGCCTCCCGGCCGCTCAGCGCGTTCATCCGAGCAGCTCCAGGACGCTGCGGCGCTGGCGCTCGGCCAGCTCCCAGGCAGTCCGCCGCGCCGCGGTGGCGTCCCCCGCGGCGACGGCCCCCCGCCACCTGGGCGTAGAGCGGCGCGAGCTCCGCGTGCTCGGCCGCGACCGGCACGGCCGGGGCCTGCGGCAGATAGACGTCGCCGATCGCGTTGAGCAGGAGGACGAAGACGATGTTGCGCGAGGCCTTGGCCAGCGCGGCGAAGAACGCGTAGTCGGCCGCCGTCGCCTGTGCCATGTCCGCGGCCGCAGCGACATCGTCGGCCAGGCGGCCGAGCAGGCGGTCGTCGTTCGCATCGCCGCGGGTGGCCGCGAGGCCGGCGATCTCACGCAGGGTGAGCGAGCGGGCCTCGAGGACGTCGCGCAGGACGTCGGCGTCGAGCCGGCCTTCGGCGAGCAGCAGGTGCCCCAGGACGTCGAGCGTGCCGTGCTCGCGCCAGTCGCGGACGTAGGTGGCGTCACCGTGGCGGACGTCGAGCAGGCCCATCTGCTCCAGGCGCTTGAGCGCCTCCCGCAGGGAGGAGAGCGTCACGCCCTGCTGCGCCGCGAGCTCGCGCTGCGTCGGCAGGCGCTGCCCGGCCAGGTAGTCGCCGTGCAGGACGCGCCGCAGGAGGTCGTCGAACACACGGTCCGAGACGAGGCCAGAGTTCGGAACACTCATGGAGGTTGGTCACAGTAGCACAGAGTTCTGAACTCTCTTCCTACCACCGCGTCGCACGGCCCATTACGCTCCGCCGGTGCTGCGGTCCCCCGTTCTGTCCTGGGGCCGAGCGATTCCGCGAAAGGCCCATTGACGTGACCACACTGCTGACCGGGTTCCCCGGCTTCATCGGGACGCGCCTCGTCGCGCGCCTGCTCGACGACGACCCCGAGCTGCGCGTCGTCGCGCTCGTCGAGCCCCGGTTGGCCGGGCGGGCCCGCGAGGTCGCCACCGGACTGCCGGGCGGTGACCGCATCGAGATCCTCGAGGGCGACATCACCGACCCGAAGCTCGGCCTGTCCGCCGACCGCTACGACGCGCTCGCCGGCGAGGTCCGTGACGTCTTCCACCTCGCCGCCGTCTACGACCTCGCCGTGGGCGAGGAGATCGCGCGCAGGGTCAACGTCGAGGGCACGAAGCACGTCGTCGCGTTCTGCGAGGCGTGCACCGACCTGCACCGCCACAACTACGTCTCGACGTGTTACGTGGCGGGGCTGCGCACCGGCCTCGTGCTCGAATCCGAACTGGAGCAGGGCCAGGAGTTCAAGAACTTCTACGAGTCCACGAAGTACGCCGCCGAGGTCGTGGTGCGCAACTCGATGGATCGCGTGCCGACGACCGTCTTCCGCCCCGGCATCGTCGTCGGCGACTCGCGCACCGGCGAGACGCAGAAGTTCGACGGCCCGTACTTCATCCTGCGCGCCATCAGCGCGTTCGCCCGCTACGGGATGCCGCTCATGAAGATGGGTCGCGCCGACGCGCCGTTCAACGCCGTGCCGGTCGACTTCATCATCGACGCGCTCGCCGTCGGGTCCAGGCTCCCGGAGACCGAGGGCGAGACGCTGCAGCTCGTCGACCAGCAGCCGCTCTCCGCCGCGTCGCTCGTCGAACTGCTCGCCGAGGTCTACGCGGGCCGCCCGCCGAAGCTGCCCACGTGGATGCCGAGCCTCGAGGCCGCGCTCTCGGTCAAGCCGATCCGCGCCCTCGTCGGCGGCGTCCCGCCGGAGTCGCTGCGCTACCTCAACCACCGCGTGCGCTACGACGGCAGCCGCACCGCCGCGCTGCTCGGGCCCCACGGGGTGCACTGCCCGCCGTTCAGCTCGTACGTCGGGACGTTCGTGGACTTCTTCCGCCAGCACGAGCACGACGCCGCGTACGCGCCCGCTCACTGAGGCCGCCCTCAAGTCCGCCGCGGGATCGTCGAACGTAGAAGCGTGCCCCGCGCCCTCGCCGTCGTCGCCGTCGCCCTCGTCTCCGTGCTCGCCGTCACCGCCTCGACGGCGACCGCCGAGGCGCTGCGCGTCGTGCGCGCGAAGGCCGGCGACGCCGTCGCACGGGCGAGCGGCGGCCCGGGGCGCGACCTGCTGCTCGGCACCTCCGGCCCCGACCGGCTGTGGGGCCGCGGCGGCAGCGACAGCCTGCGCGGCCAGCGCTCACGCGACCACCTGCACGGCGGCCCGGGCAACGACCGCCTGCTCGGCGGCTCAGACCGCGACCGGCTGAGCGGCAACAGCGGGCGCGACCGCCTGCACGGCGAGTCCGCCGACGACCGCATCTGGGGCGGTCACGGCGACGACCTGCTGTCCGGCGGCACCGGCGACGACCGCCTGCGCGGCGGCGCGGACGACGACGTCATCCGCGCCGGACCGGGGAACGACCGCGCCCGCGGCGACGACGGCCGCGACCGGATCTCGATGGAGTTCGGCCATGACCGCGCCCGCGGCGGCGCCGGGGACGACTGGATCTCCGGCGGCAACGCGACCGACCGCCTGTGGGGCGACGGAGGCGACGACGAGATCCTCGGCGGCAGCGGCAGCGACCTCCTGCGCGGCGGCCCCGGCAACGACCGGATCGTCGCGAGCAGCGGCAAGGACTCTCTGCGCGGGGACAGCGGCGACGACGTGCTCGCCGGCGGGCGCGGGAACGACACCATGCGCGGCGGGACGGGGCAGGACCGGCTCGAGGGCGGGCCGGGCCGCGACACGTTCATCGCCGGGGACGGCGAGGACGTCATCCAGGCCGTCGACCTCGTCCCGGCCCCGTCCGACGGCGCCGCCTACACCGCCGACGAGCACGAGGAGCTCGCCGACGCGCGGATCGACTGCGGCGCCGGCTCCGACGTCGTCTACCTCGATGCCGCGGACCGCGCGGGCACCACGCTGATCGGCTGCGAGGTCGTCAGCGTCGCGGCCGCACCCCCGCGCGACCCGGGCTACGACGGCCTCCGGCTCGTCACCGGCAACCGCGCGCCCCAGCGGATCATCGGCACGAACGGGGCCGAGAAGATCATGGCGATGGGCGGCGCGGACTGGGTCTACGGCCGCGCCGGAGACGACAAGCTGCTCGGCGGCTCGGGCAACGACCGGGTGTTCGGCGAAGCCGGAAACGACGTCATCGAGGGCCAGGCCGGGGCGGACGCGCTCTCAGGCGGCCCCGGGCGGGACGTCATCGCGGGCCGCAAGGGCAACGACCGCATCTACGGCGGCTCGGGCGGCGACCGCCTCACCGGCGACCGCGGCCGGGACGTCATCAAGGGCGGCCCGGGGAATGACCGCATCTGGGGCGGCATGAACCGCGACCGGGTCAACGCCGGCCCGGGCAACGACACCGTCAACCTCGTCGACGGCGCCCGCGACCGCGTGCGCTGCGGCAGCGGGTTCGACACCGTGCACCTCGATCGTCACGACGAGGTGCTGGGCAGCAGCTGCGAGCGGATCACCCGCTGACGGTGAACCGCACCGCCTTCTGGCCGAAGCGGCCGCTGAGCCGCACGCTGTAGGACCCCGGCGACAGCTTCGGCACGACGAGCGCGACGCTCGTGGCGCCCGCCTCGACGGTGCGGAGCTTCGTGGTCCGCAGCGCCTTGCGGCGGCCGCGCTTGAACACGCGGGCGCGCACCCGGTCCCCGGCGCCCGTGAACTCGAAAGTCAGGGTGAGGACGCGCGTCGCGCTCGTGATCCGCCGCGGGCTGACCGCCAGGCGCGTGAGCGTGGGCTTCGGCGCGACGGACTGCCGCTCGATCTCGGCGGCCACCGCCGGGTCCGTGCCGACGGCGGGGTCGACGACCCCGTCGGTGATGCTCGTCGTCTCCGGCACGCCCGGGTTCGGGGTCTCGAAGTGCGGGGTGTTGTAGTTCACGCCGGCCGGGATCTGCGCGCCCGCGAGGATCGCGTCGGCCGTCGACGAGTACGACGTCGTCCCGTCCTCGTTCGTGACGCGCCACACGGCAAGCTGCGCGCCCGGCACCTCCTGCAGCAGCCGCTGCTGGAGACTGTCGATGTGCTGCAGCACCCGCGCGAGCTCGGCCATGCCCGGTTCGGGGCGCCCGGCGGCGTTGCCGAGCACGTCGAACACGTCGCCCTCCGCCGGGCCCTTGTCCTGCAGGTCGATGCAGTAGGCGACCATGCCCTCCTTCACCGCGGGCTTGCCGGGCTTCACGCTCATGTCGAACGCGGCCCCCACACCGAGGTTCTGGTGGCCGGGGTTCTTGTTCAGCAGGATGTCGCCGGGCTCCCCGTGGATGTCGACGGTCTTCGCCGACAGCGCCCAGATCTTCGCGAGCGATCCCTCCGGGACGTTGAAGCCGCCCTGGGCGCTGCCCATGAGGTCGTTCTCGTGGCCCTTGTGCGGGATGGAGTGCAGCTTGCCGGCGTTGACGTCCAGGCCCTTCGACTCGGCCCACTTCTTCAGCGCCTCCTTGTCCTCGCTGTTGACCGAGGACGGCACCGGATACTCCTTGCCCCCGACCTGGAAGAAGTCGCGGTACTGGTCGTTGAGGCCCGCGAGGTGCATGGTCTCGTGGGCCCACGTGACGGCGTCGTTGGCGCCGCCGTAGTTCCACTGGCCGCCCTGCGGCTGCGGGTTCGTGAGCCCGTCGAGCCCGTCGACGTAGTCGCGCACCCCGTTGTCGGGGTAGAAGTAGATCTGGTGGAAGCACGGCGTCGGGGCGTCCGTGGTGGAGCGGCGCTTGGCGACCACGTCGACCTTGATCGGCTGGCCCTTGTAGGTCAGCTTGCCGTTGAGCTGGCCCTCGATCTGGCCGGCGACGGATGCCGGGGTCGGCGCGGTCGGCGACGGCCCGCTGTCGACGAACTCGATGTTGACGCGCAGCTTCACCGGGGCCTTGATCGGCTTCCACGTGCCTTCGACCTTCACGCCGTCGCCGCTGATCTTGCCCTTGCTCGTGAGCTTGACCATGCCGGCCTTCGCCGCGTCCTTCAGCGAGACCTCACGCGACGCGGTGGTGGCGGTCTCCCCCGGCGGGCACTTGGCGCCGGGCGGCGAGTCGGCCGCCGTCGCCACGAGGCCCTCCGGCACAGGCAGGACGCGGTCGGGCGGGAGGGCGACGTTGAGCGCGTCCAGCAGCGCCTTCATCTGCGGCGAGATGCCGTGCAGACCCAGCGCGGTGCGCTCCTTCGTACCGATCTTCACGGTGACGGCCGCGTACATCTCGCCGCGGGCCTTGGGCACCGTGACCTTCGCGTTGGCGTACACGCCCTTCGCAGCGGCGCGGATGGCGGTGAGCTGGGCGGGGTTCGGGGTGAACGTCCCGACCGTGGTGACCTTGCCGGTCGCACGGTCCTTGCCGGGGGCGACGCGGAGGATCACGCCCTTGCCTGCGGCGGTGACGCGGACGCCCCGGAGCTCCTCGGCCGGGATCTTCGCGCCGACGAACACGCGCACCTCCGGCTGCGGCGCCGCGACGGCGGGTGCGGCGCCACCGAGGAGCGCCAGGAGGACGACGACGGGGAGCACGCGGCGCATGGCGCCATGGTCCCACGTTCTCCTACAAGAGTGCTCCCTGCGGAGAGCCCGCGGGCGGGCCGGGATCCTGGCCGAGCAGGATCCGCATGCGCGTCGCCGCCTGCGGCGCCAGGTCGTCGCGGTTGTTGTTGAACATCATCCGCAGCTGACCGGCCTCCTCTGCCAGGCCCTCGGCCCGCTCGGCGAGCGCGCGCAGCTCGTCGTCGGCGTAGTCCCAGTCAAAACGCTCGGCGACGCTTTTGCCCTTCAGGTAGCCCTCGGCGTTGCGGCCGTGCATGCGCAGGTACGCGATCTTCGGGCTGGTCACGGCGTCGACGCGCGGCATCATCGTCGGCGCGTCGCCCTGCGGGCTGTCGGTGCACACGAAGGCGGCGTCATGGTCCTCCAGCCACCGCAGCGTCGTCTCCAGCCGTTCGCCTTCGACCCAGGCGCGGTGGCGGAACTCGACGGCGACGACGTACGGCCGCAGGGCGCCGAGCATGGGCGCGAGCTCGGCCAGCTCGTGCTGCTTGGGCGTGAACGACGGGGAGAGCTGGAGCAGGAGCGCGCTGAGCTTGCCCGCCTCGTCGAGCGGCGCGATCGCCTCGCGGACCGCGCCGACCATCGCCTCTTCCAGCTCCTCCGAGAGCATCGCGCGACCGCGGGGCGTGACCTCGGCGAGGTCGCGCAGGTCGGGCGGCAGCGACTCGATCGGCGCGGCGTGGCGGCTCAGCAGGCGGTGGAGCTTAACGTCGAAGGTGAAGTCCGGCGGGGTGATCTGCGCCCACCGCTGCACCGTCTTGACCTCGGGAACGGCGTAGAAGCTCGCGTTGACCTCGACGCCCTCGTAGCGCTCGGCGTAGAAGCCGAGCCGGTCGCGAGCGGCGAGGCCCGGCGGGTACCAGGTCTTGATGAAGCCAGGATCGGCCCAGCTGGAAGTCCCCACGACAACGCGCCCCACACGCGGGAGCCTAGCCAGCGTGAACGGGAGCCCGGGTGGCCTACGCCACGTGCTGCGGCGGCCGCGGCTGCGACCCCGTCCGCCCCGCCCACGCCTCACGCTGGCGGTCGAATTGCTCCCAGTCGATCGGCGACGGGCCCGTCGGGTGCGGCGGCCGGCCGCCTCCCCCGCCTCCGCCGTCGTCGTCACCCTCGTCGCGCGGCACGCCGCGAGCGAGCCAGACCGTCGCGCACAGCCCTTCGACGGCGAGCGCCATGAGGATCGCGGCCTCCGAACGCCCGAAGGCCACGGCGAGCGCGGCGGCGGCATAACACGCCACGCCGAGCGAGCCCGTCCACACGACGGCCTTCACGGAGACGCTGCGCCGCGGCGCCCGGCCGAAGAACGCCCAGACGATCGTGGCGGCCAGCGTAGCCGCGAGGAGACACCGCACGAGGAGCGGAAGCTCACCCATGGGTGCATGATCGGCGGCACGCGCCGATCATGCAACCCCTACGGACTACAGATTGCCGAGTTCGGCGGTGATGTCCGTGATGCTGCCCTTCGCGTCGCCGAAGAGCATCGCCGTCTTCGGGTTGACGAAGAGCGGGTTGTCGATGCCGGCGAACCCGCTGGACATCGAGCGCTTCAGAACGATCACCGACGACGACTCGTCGACGTTGAGGATCGGCATGCCGTAGATCGGCGAGTCGGGCTTCGAACGGGCGTCCGGGTTCGTGACGTCGTTCGCGCCGATGACCAGCGAGACGTCCGTGCGGCCGAACTCGCCGTTGATCTCGTCCATCTCCTTGAGCTGGTCGTACGGCACGTCGGCCTCGGCGAGGAGGACGTTCATGTGCCCGGGCATGCGGCCCGCGACCGGGTGGATGGCGAACTTGACCTCGACGCCCTTCTCCTCGAGCACCTTGCTCATCTCGCGCACGGCGTGCTGCGCCTGCGAGACGGCCATGCCGTAGCCGGGGACGACGACGACCTGGCGCGCGTACGCGAGCTGGATCGCGGCGTCGGCCGCGCTCGTGGAGCGGACCGTGCCGCCCTCGGCGCCCGTCGGGCCGGCGGCCGCGGCCGCGTCTCCCCCGCCGAAGCCGCCGAGCAGCACCGACGGGATCGTGCGATTCATGGCCTTGGCCATCTGGTCCGTGAGGATCGTGCCGGACGCGCCGACGATCATGCCGGCGACGATCAGCGCGGTGTTGTCGAGCGCGATGCCCGCCGCCGCGGCCGAGAGGCCGGTGAACGCGTTCAGCGTCGAGATGACGACCGGCATGTCCGCGCCGCCGATCGGCAGCACGAAGAGGTTGCCGAGGATGGCGCTGAACACGAGGATGCCGATGAACAGCAGCTCCTCGTTCTCGCCCGTGAGGATGAGGACGCCGCAGGCGACCGCGCCGATCAGCAGCAGGATGTTGAGGTAGACGCCGCCCGGCACCTTGATCGGGCTGCCGCCGATGAGCTCCTGGAGCTTGGCGAACGCGATGTTCGAGCCCCAGAACGAGACCGAGCCGACGATCGCGGCGAAGACCAGCGGGATGCCGATCTCCAGCGTCGTGAGGTCGCCGTTGTACTCGCGGAACTCGGCCCACGCGATGAGGGCGATCGCGCCGCCGCCGACGCCGTTGAACAGCGCCACCATCTGCGGCATGGCGGTCATCTTGACCTGGCGGGCGCTCGGGATGCCGATCGCGGTGCCGACGATCAGGCCGATCGCGATGAGGACCCAGTTCCCCGCACCCGGGTACAGGAACGTCGCGACGATCGCGACGACCATGCCGTACCCGGCGATGCGGTTGCCGCGCACCGCCGTGAGCGGGCTCGTGACCTGCGAGAGGCCCACGATGAACAGCGTGAACGCGACGATGTAGAGCGCGTTGATGAACGCGGTCTCCTGGTAGAAGGAAGTGGCGAGCATGAGAATCGTCAGTCCTTCTTCTTGAACATCTCGAGCATGCGGTCCGTCACCAGGAAGCCGCCGACGATGTTGATCATCCCGAAGGCGATCGCCACCACGAGCATGGCCTTGGTGAGCGCGTCATCCGCGCCGAACATCGCGATCAGGCCGCCCAGCAGGACGATGCCGTGGATCGCGTTCGTGGCCGACATGAGCGGCGTGTGCAGCGTGTTCGGCACCTTGCTGATGACGAAGAAGCCCACGAAGCCGGCGAGCACGGTGATCGCCAGCAGCGTGATGATCGGCGTGCGCTCAGCGGAGGTCGAGGCGAGAGTCAGGAAATCCATGGGTTCGGTCTCCTCGGATCAGGCCGTCGCGGCGGCCGTCTGCTTGGCGCCCTCGTGGACGATCTCTCCGTCGCGCGTGATGCACGCGCCGGCGATGATCTCGTCCTCGAAGTCGAGGCTCACACCCTGCTTCTCCTCGTCGAGGAACAGCTCGAGCAGGGCCTGGACGTTGCGGGCATACAGCGACGAGGCGTGCTCGGCCATCGTCGCGGGCAGGTTCAGCGGCGCGGCGATCGTGACGTCGTGCTTGACGACCGTCTGGCCGGGCTCGGTCAGCTCGCAGTTGCCGCCGGCGATGCCCGCCAGGTCGACGATCACGGCGCCGGCCGGCATCTTCTCGACGGCCTCGGCGGTGATGAGCTTCGGCGCGGGGCGACCCGGGACGAGCGCAGTCGTGATGACGATGTCGAAGCCGGCGATCGCGTCGGTCAGCTCCTGCTGCTGCGCGGCCTTCTCCTCGTCGGTCAGCTCGCGGGCGTAGCCACCCTCGCCCTCGGCGCCCTTGCCGGCCTCGAGTTCGAGGAACTGAGCGCCGAGCGACTCGACCTGCTCCTTGACGGCGGAGCGGACGTCGTACCCGACGACGACGGCGCCCAGGCGGCGGGCGGTCGCGATGGCCTGCAGGCCCGCGACGCCGGCGCCGAGCACCAGGACCTTCGCCGGGCGGATCGTGCCCGCGGCGGTCATGAGCATCGGCATGAAGCGGCCGATCTCGTTCGTGGCCAGCAGCACGGCCTTGTAGCCCGCGACGTTGGACTGCGACGACAGCGCGTCCATCGACTGGGCGCGCGTGATGCGCGGGATGGCCTCCATCGCGAACGCGGTGGCCTTCGCGTCGGCCAGGCCCTTGATGACGGCGCCGTTCGTCAGCGGCTCGAGGAAGCCGACGAGCAGCGTGCCGGAACCGAGCTTGCCGATCTCCTCGCTCGTCGGCGGCGCGACCTTCACGACGACGTCGGAACTCCACACGTCGTCGGAGAGCGTCGCGCCCGCGTCGGCGAAGTGCGCATCGGGGATCATCGCGCCGGCGCCTGCACCGGGCTGCACGACGACCTCATGGCCGGCGGCGGACAGCTTCTTGATGACCTCGGGAACGAGCGCGACCCGCTGCTCGCCCTCCGCGGTCTCCTTGGGGACACCTACTCGCATGGGGCGGGAAACCTACCGGACCGATGGGTTTTCATGACGTGCGGCCTCACGACGTCCCCCCGACCGGCGGATCATCGGCCGCGAGCCCGGATCGGGAACGGGCGGATCGCCAGGCCCGTCAGCGCCTGGGCGGTCACCCAGACTGGCGTCTGCGCGCTCGTGCGCGAGTACCGGACGCCTCCCGACCGTGTGGTCAGTGACCGCAGGAACGACGTCGGGTTGCGCGCCCCGCGCAGGTGCTGCGCGTTGGGGTTGCGTCCGGCGGCGCGCAGGCCCTGGATGGCCCACGCCGTGCTCTGCGCGTTCGAGGCGCCACCGGGCGTCAGCGGGTAGCCGCCGTCGGGGTTCTGGCGGCGTGCGAGGAACGCCGCGCCCCGGCGCGCCGGAGCGCGCTGGCCCGACCGAGCGAGCGCCTGGACCGCCGCAGCCGTGTCGTCGATGCCGCTCTGCCCGCCGCGCTGGGCGAAGTTGAAGCCGCCGTCGCGGTTCTGCTGACGGGCCAGCCAGCGCGCGGCGGCGCGCACCGTGCCGTCGCGCGGGGACCGGCCGGCGGCCCGCAGCGCCAGGATGCCGAACGCGGTCTGGTTGACCAGGCCGGAGAACGAGCCGTTGGACCGGCGCCGGCCGATGAGCTCGCGGACGAGGTCGCGGCCGCGCACGTTGCGTGGGGAGCGGCCGCCGGCGACCAGCGCGAGGATCGTGCGCTCGAGGTCGGCGGTCTGTCGCACGCGCCCGACGGTGGCGACGAGGTAGTCGACGCCCGAGCGCCCGCTGCGCCGCACCCGCGCGGGGTTGCGCCCAGAGGCTGCCAGCCCCATGACGACCCACCCGGTGTGCATCGGCGAGGACGCCTGCCGCGGCCCCGCGCCCCAGCCACCGTCGGCGTTCTGCGTGCGCTGGAGATAGCCGGCCTGCGCCGCGAACGCGGCGTGCGCGTCGGGCGTGGCGGCGAGCCCCGCCCCGGCGATCACCAGCCCGGCCAGCACCGCCGCGACGGGCGCGCGGACGCCTGCGGGCAGCGGCTGCCAGCGCACCTCGAACCGCTCGCGGAAGCGCAGCAGCGAGCGGACCAGGAGCGGCCCGAACGCCAGGCAGAAGACGACGTTGCCCACGGCGTGCGCGAGGTTGAACGGCACGCTGCGCGCGAGCACCACCCACAGCTCCGTGAGCGTGTGGCCGGAGTACATGATCCACATGTGGACGTCCATGATCAGACCGAAGCCGAGCCCTGCCGCCCCGCACGCGGCGGCGAGCGGGACGCGGCCCAGATCCCGGCCGAACAGCCGGGCCAGGAGCGCGCCGAACAGCCCGACCAGCCCCCCATGACGCCATCTGCCACGGCGTGAACGGGCCTTGACCGAAGAACAGGTTGCTCACGAGCGCCGTGAGCGCCCCGACGACGAACCCGGGCGCGCCGCCGAGCACGTACCCGGCGATGAGGACGATGTCGGTCGTGGGCTTGATGTTCGGCAGCGGCGCGAACGCGATCCGCCCGATCGCCGCGAGTGCCGCGAGTGTCGCGACGAGCGCGATCACCTTCGCCGGCGGCTTCGTGCGCTCGTACCACCAGAAGCCGGTGGCGAGCGCGAACGCGAGCACTGCGAAGGACGCAAGCTGCCAGGTCATCGGACGGGAACCTCCTGTGCGGCCCGCCGGCGCGCGGCCAGCAGCTCGGCGCCCTCCTCCGGGAGCAGCGCGCCGCCGGCGCCGCCGAGGATGCGGGCCGTCTCGGTGGCGAAGTACCAGCCGCCGCTGAGGACCTCCGCGGCGGGGGCGTCGGCGACGATCTCGCCGTCGGCGAGCAGCACCACGCGGTCGGCGACCTGGGCGGCGAACTCGGGGTCGTGTGTGGCGACCACGATCGCCGACGCGCCAGCCCGCAGGCAGTGCGCCAGCTCGGCCTTCTGCGCGCGGTCCAGGCCGCGGGTCGGCTCGTCGAGGCACAGCACCGCCGGCGGCGGGCCGTCGCCGGTGACGACCGCCATCGCCAGGCGCTGACGCTCGCCGCCGGACAGGTCGCGGGGATGCCGGTCGGCCAGGGCCTGCAGCCCGGCGCCCTGCAGGACGGCCGGCGACACCTCGTCGGCCACCCGCTCATGCATGAGGTAGTCGCCGGGGTGCTGCAGCAGGAGCGCGACGCGCCCCGCAGCGTGCACGCGCCCGCGCGTCGGATCCTGCAGCCCGGCGGCGTGGCGCAGCAGCGTCGACTTGCCCGCGCCGTTGCGACCCATGAGCGCGATCCGCTCGTGCGGCCCCACGCGCAGATCGACGCCGCGCAGTACGGCGCGGCCGCCGTCGAGTTCGGCCCACACCCCGCGCAGCTCGAGCGCGGCGTCCGGCCCCGTACCCGCGCGGCGGAAGCGCCGGCGCCGAGGCGGCGCGGTCTCCGCGGCGGGCGGCTGCTCGGACCCGTCGGCCAGGCCGGCGTCGCGCAGCGCGCGGCGAGCCTCCTTCACACCCGCGGGGGCGGGAAGCCCGGCGGCCGCCAGGAGCCTCGCGCCGGGCGTCGCCAGCAGCGGCGCGGCGGTCCCGGCCCACTGCAGGAAATCCCGGGGCGGGGCGTCGCAGACCAGCGCGCCGTCCGAGAACGCCAGTACGCGGTCAGCCGCGCCCAGGCAGCGCTCCAGGCGGTGCTCGGCCAGGACGACCGTCGTGCCCCACTCCTCGTTGAGCCGGCGCAGCAGCCACACCAGCTCGTCGCCGGCGACCGGGTCCAGCTGGGATGTCGGCTCGTCGAGCAGCACGATCTGCGGGCGGCCCGCGAGCGCGGCGCCCAGCGCGACACGCTGCAGCTCGCCGCCGGACAGCTCATGCACCGCGCGGTCGAGCAGGCCCTCGATCCCGAGGGCGAGCGCGACCTCCTCGACACCGCGCGCGGTCGCGGCCGGGCCGTGGCCGCGGTTCTCCAGCCCGAACGCCAGCTCGGCGCGCACCGTCGTGAGGACCGCCTGCGTCTCGGGGTCCTGCCGGACGACGCCCACCACGCGCCCCAGTTCGGCGGGGCCGTGGTCATGGCTGTCGAGCCCGCCGACGACGACCCGCCCCGCGAAGTCGCCGCCGTGGAAGTGCGGCACCAGCCCGCACGCGGCGCCCAGGAACGTGGACTTGCCCGACGCCGAGGCGCCGGCGACCACGACGAACTCGCCCTCGTCGATGTCGACGGTGACGTCGCGCAGCGCGGGGACCGCGGCGCGCGGGAACGTCGCCGTGACGTGCTCGAAGCGCAGGGCGCTCATCGCTGCACCCCCCGGCGCGCGGCCAGCGGCGCAAGCGCGACGAGCACGAACGCCACCGCGATGACGGCGCCCAAGGCGCCGCCGTGCAACGTGAGCAGCGGGTACAGGTCGACCCGCGGCGCGCCCGCGGCGACGGCCACGGCGAGGAGGGAGAGCATCCCGGCGGCCGACGCGGCGACGCCGACATCGTGCCGCGACCAGGGTCGCCTGACGCGGGTCACGCGGCCGGCGGTCGCAAAGCCGCGGAGTTCGAGCGTCGCGGCCAGGTCGACGGCGCGGTCCAGCGCGCCCGTCGTGACCGCACGCACGACGGCGACACGCTCGCGTGTCGTCGGGGTCGGCGGTGCCGCGGCCCGCGACCGGCGGGCGAGCGCCATCCGCCGCCCGTCGCGTGCGAGCACCGGCGCGATCCGCATCGCCAGCACCGCGGTGAGGGCGCCGCGGAACGACACGCGACGCAGGCTGCGCACGACCTCGTCGGGATCGATCACGGCGGCGAGCAGCGCGAAGACCGCGACGATGAGCATCGACCGGACCGCCAGGACGAGGCCGGCGACCGTAGCCTCGAGCGTGATGTCGACCTGGCCGAGCGGCGGGAGCTCGCCGAGGCGGTAGATGACGGTCAGCCCGTCGCGCACCAGCAGCGGGTTCGCCAACGCGATGAACAGCACGGCGGGCAGGGCGAACAGCGAGGCGCGCAGCACCGGACGCAGCACGCCCGCACGCGCGGCGGCCACGCCGACGATGACGGCCACCGCGCCCAGCGCCAGCGGATGGCCGGCCGCCAGGGTGGCCCCGGCGAGGGCCGCACCCCAGACGATGACCACCGTCGCGCGCGCGGCGTGCAGCGGTGTGGCCCCTTGCCGGTAGGTGATCACGGAGCGCGCCCCTCACGCTCGGGCAGCGGAACGCCGCGATCGTCGGAGATCGCCAGGGCGTACTTGGCCTCCAGCGCGGACTCGTCGAGCGCGGCGATCGCGCTCAGCACACCCGCGTCATCGGTGCCGGTGACGAGCCACGTCGGCGGGAACTCGCCGTCCCGGCCGGCGGCGATGAGGCCGGCGCCGGCGCCCAGGCGCTGGACCTCGCGGCCGCGCTCGTCCAGCGTGACGAGCGTGCGGCCGTCGTCCTCCATGCGGGCGAAGATGCCGTTCACGCGCGGACCGTCGGCGAGCGTCTGCGCGACCCGGTCACGCGCCTCCACGTCGCGCCACGGCCCGACGACCACGCGCAGCGTCTTGTCACCGCCGCTCGTGCCCAGACCGCCGCGTGCGGCCACGATGCCCAGCTCGGTGAAGCGCTCGTAGACGCGCTGGCAGGCGTCGCCCTCGAGGTCGGAGCACTCGATGCGCACCGGGTATCGCCGGCCCTTCTCGCCCGTCCGGAACGGCTCGGGGAACGCGCCCACCACCGCAGGGACGCGCTGCGCGGCGCCCCAGTCACGGCGGTCCCACCAGACCTTCGCGCCGTCCTCGACCTCACGGGAGGCCGCGCCCTCGCTGGCCTCGATCCCGTTGACGTAGTAAAACCAGTCGAGCGGCCGGCCGCCCTCACGCGCGGCGGACAGACCGTCGATGGACTGCACGAACCCGCCGCCGTACCGCGTCGTCACGTCGGCGTTGCGCTGCAGCAGTCGCATGACGGTCTCGTCGCCCGACTGCTCGGGCTCGGGCAGGCGCACCAGCTCCTCCGCGCCGTAGTCGCGCGTGACGAGCAGCTCGACGTTGCCCGCCTGCTGCCCCGCGCCCGCGCCGCAGCCCGCCGCGAGCAGCGCGGCGAGCACGACGGCGGCGAGGCCGACGGTCCTAGCCGACACGGAGGAACACCCGGTTGCGGCCGCGTTCGCGCGCGTCGTCGCGGTTGTACGCCTTGTCGATGGCGTTCACGTCGATGACGTAGTCGCCGGCCGGCAGGCGCGAGGGCAGGAGGTAGCTCCAGTCCGCGCGGTCGCCGATCTTGAACCACTTCGCGTTGCGGACCCCGCACCGGATCGCGCGGAAGCGCTCCTGGCGGCCGCTGAAGTACGAGCAGCGGTCGCCGACGCGGCGGTGGATCCGCAGCTTGACCATGAGAATCCCGGAGGGGTCCGCGGCCAGCGTGCCCGACAGCGCGCGCGGGCCCTTCCCGGCGGGGAACACCTGCCTGTCCTTCAGGCCGGAGAGCTCCGCGAACGGCGCGACCATGTCGCGGCCCGCCACGACCGGGGCGCCGCCGCCCGCCGAGGACTGCGCGGCGGTGCCGGCGCCCAGGACCTGCCCGGGCTGCGTGGTGCCGCACGCGCCGTCAGCGCCGTCGGTCACGCACATCGCGCCGCTGGCGCGGACCCGCCCGGCGAGCGTGGTGAGAACCGTCTGCACGCCCTTGGCGGCACCGACCGTGACCTGTGCCCGGCCGTCCGCGTCCGCCACGGCGGACGCGCCGCCGATCGTGACGGTCGCACCGGCCGCGGGGGTCTTCTTCGTGACCGGGTCGTAGGTCGGCGGGTCGTACGTCGTCGTGACCTGATCGACGACGACCGTCGCGGTCCCGCCGGGGGTGACCGTCGCCGGGGCGGACCGGTAGAGGAGCAGCCCGTCGAAGCACGTGGGCAGCGGCGCGCCCTCGCACTGGGGGTAGAACGTGATGGCGTCGCCCGTCTGCACCGGCTGCGTGCAGGCGCCCTGCGTGGCGGGCAGGTCGTTGACGTAGATGGACCAGTAGGCGCCGCTGGTGAAGACGTGGCTCTCGCCGAGGATGGTCTCGACCCGCTGGCCGAAGCCGTCGAACGCGCCACCCCAGTTGCCGGCGGTCGCGGTCTCGAGCGCCCCGCCCGCGCTGTCGCGCTGGCAGTCCGGCGCGCCGGCGGACTTCGTGAACGTCCCGGACGTCGTGGTGACGGCGGTCGCCGGGACGAGGGTGCCGGTTGCACCCTCGACGCGGATGCTCACGTTCGCGGCATCAGCTGGAGCAGCGCAGGCGAGCGCGAGAGCCGCGGCGACCGTGCCGCGAAGGAGGAACTTCATGAGAGGGGCCATCCCTTTCCACGAGGACGTAGTGGCTGCGGTCGGAGGCAGGTCTCCTGACTTCCGGGCCTACCGTCCGCGCCTTCCCGGGATCCGGTGGATTCCCAGTGGCTGCGCAGTTCGCGCGTGCGGACGGCGTCCCCGGTCACAGTGGCGGGACCGTGCCGGATTCACACCGGCTTCCCTTCACCACCGACCGATAACGAGCGCCATTCTGCCACACTCGGCCGACTGTGACCGTGAACCTCACCCGCATCTACACGCGCCTCGGCGACAGCGGGGAGACGCACCTCGGCGACATGAGCCGGGTGCCGAAGACCCATCCGCGCATCGAGGCCTACGGCGAGACCGACGAGCTCAACGCCCATCTCGGCGTGGCGCTGACCCTCCCCTCACTGCCCGAGCGCTTCGCTCCCTGGCTGCGCCGCATCCAGAACGACCTCTTCGACCTCGGCGCCGACCTCTCCGTCCCCGAAGGCCAGGAGGGCGGCCGCGAACGGCTGCGCGTCGTCCCCGAGCAGACCACGTGGCTGGAGGAGCGCTGCGACGAGGTCAACGCCGACCTGCAGCCGCTGCGCTCGTTCCTGCTGCCGGGCGGCACCCCCGCCGCGGCGCAGCTGCACGTGTGCCGCACCGTCTGCCGCCGCGCCGAGCGCCGCACCCTGGAGGTCGAGGGGGCGAACCCGGAGGTCGCGAAGTACCTCAACCGCCTGAGCGATCTGCTGTTCATCCTCAGCCGCGCGGCCAACGACGGCGTCGAGCCGCTCTGGGAGCCCGGAGCGAGCAGGTGACCACGGGCGCGGACGCTCACCCCGCGCGCCCGGAGATCCCGATCCGCCCGCTCGACGAGGCGGCCCTGACGGCCGCCCGGGCGCGGCAGCGCGAGCTCGTCAAGCCCGCGGGCGCGCTCGGCCGGCTGGAGGAGCTCGCCATCTGGCTGGCGGCCGCCACCGGCACCGCGCGACCACAGGTGATTCCCCGGGTCGTGATCGCCGCCGCGGACCACGGCGTCGCTGCCGAGGAGGCCGTCTCTGCCTTCCCGCCCGCCGTGACCGGGCAGATGCTCGCGACGTTCCTTGCCGGCCAGGGCGCGGTGACGACGCTGGCGACCGAGGTCGGCGCGGGCCTGGTGCTCGTCGACGCCGGCGTCCACGCCGACAGCGTGCCGGCCGACAGGACGATCGTGCGGGTGGGGATCGGCCCGAGCGCCAACCTCGCCACCGGCCCGGCGCTGACCTCCGCGCAGGTTGCGGCGTGCGTGGACTGCGGCCGCGAACTCGCCGCGGAGGCCGCGCTCGACGGCGTCACCGTGCTCGTCGGCGGCGAGATGGGCATCGGCAACACGACCCCGGCGACCTGCCTGGCCGCCGCCCTGACCGGTCGCGACGGCGCGGCGCTCGTCGGCCCCGGCACGGGAGTGGACGCCGAGGGCCTGGCCCGCAAGCGGGAGGTCGTCACGCGGGCGCTCGCCCTGCACGGCCCGCACGCCCACGGCCCGCTCGGGTGGCTGCGCCGCGTCGGCGGCGGCGAGATCGCGGTGCTCTGCGGGCTCGCGCTCGGCGCGGGCGAGCACGGGCTCGCGTACGTCTGCGACGGCGTGATCGCGACCGCCGCCGCGGCGGTCGCCGTCGCCATCGCGCCCGACCTGCGCCCGCGGCTGCTCGCCGGCCACCTGTCGCCCGAGCCGGCGCACGCCGTGCTGCTCGAGCACCTCGAGCTCGACCCCGTGCTGGACCTCGGCATGCGCCTCGGGGAGGGCAGCGGCGCCGTCACGGCGCTCGCGATCCTGCGCCTCGCCTGTGCCGCCCACGACGGGATGGCGACGTTCGCGCAGGCCGGCGTCTCCGGCCGCGACTGATGCTCGGCGACGCCCGGGTCGCGCTCGCGTTCCTCACGCGGATCCCCGTCGACGACGGCCGCATGCTCGACGCCCACGCGATGAACCGCGCCGCGGTGTGGTTTCCCGCCGTCGGGCTGCTCGTCGGCGCCGTGGTCGGCGGCGTGCGGCTCCTCGCCGAACTCGCGCTTCCCGCCGGGCCCGCGACGGTGCTCGCGCTCACCGCGGGGATCCTGCTGACGGGCGCGTTTCACGAGGACGGGCTGGCCGACATCGCGGACGGGGTGGGTGCGCACGTGGGCCGCGAGCGCAAGCTGGAGATCCTGCGCGATTCACGCGTGGGGACGTACGGCGCGCTGGCGGTGGCGCTGCCGCTGCTGTTCGCCTACGCGTGTCTGACGCCGCTCGACGGCGCGGAGTTCCTCGCCGTCGCGATCTGCGCGCACGTCCTGGGCCGCTGGTCGGTCCTCCCCCCACTCGCGGCTGGCGAGCCCGGCCCGGACCGACGGCTCGGGCTCGCTCGTGCGCGCCACGCTCCCCGGCCTGGCGGTCGGCACCCTGGTCGCCGCGGGCGTCGTCGGGGTCGCCGCAGGCCCGCCCGACGGCGCCGTCATGTTCGCCGTGGCGATCGCGGTGATCCTCGCGGTGGGCCTCGGCCTGGCCCGGGTGCTCGGCGGCGTGACGGGCGACAGCTACGGCGCGGTGAACAAGCTCGTCGAGCTCAGCACGTACGGCTGCGCCGCGGCGCTGTACCTCTAGCCGGCATGCCACTCGATCAGCGTCGAAGCCCAGAGGGCACCGGCGCCGACCGTTCCAAGCAGGATCCGCTGCCCGTCCTCCAGCCGGCCCTCGCCCTGCGCGCGCTCGAGCGCGAGCGGGATCGACGCAGGCCCGGTGTTGCCGACGAGGCGGATCGCCTCGATGACCTTCTCCTGCGGCAGATCGAGCGACCGCACCACCCGGCGCAGGATGCGGCCGTTGGCCTGGTGGTAGCAGAAGAGATCGACGTCCTCGATCGTGATGCCGCACATGTCGACGACCTCGCGCGACGTGTCGACGAGCGCGTCGATCGCCTGCTTGAACGTCTCCATGCCCTCCATGCGGAAGATGCGGTCCTTGCCCGCGCGGACGAGATGGGCGTACGACGCGTCGGCGCCACGCACGACGGTCTGCACGTAGCCGTCGCCCTCCACCGCGGTGATGATCCCCGCGCCCGCGCCGTCGGCCATGACCGGGACGGTCATGCGGTCGGTCGGGTCGAGGTAGGGGCTGATGACCTGGCAGCCGATCAGCAGGATCGTGTCGGCGCGGCGGCTCTCGATCAGGCCGCTGCCCATGTCCAAGCCGTAGAGCCACCCGGTGCACGCCGCATGGATGTCGAACGCGCCGGCGTTCGTCGCCTCGAGGTCGCGGGCGACCAGCGGCGCGGTCGGCGGCAGGTAGTCGTCGGGGGTGTCCGTCGCGACGACGACGAGGTCGATGTCCTTCGGATCGAGCCCGGCCTTCTCGAGCACCTTGCGGCCCGCCGCGGTGGCGAGCTCGGCGTTCGTCATGCCGTCGGCGTAGCGGCGCTCATCGACGAGCGTGCGCTTCTGGATCCAGTGCGCGTCGACGCCGAGCTGCTCGCCCAGCTCCTCGTTGGTCAGCACCTTGTCCGGCAGCTGGCCGGCGACCTCGACGAGCCTGACTCCACGACGTTCACGCGGCCGCGGCCGCAGCGCCGGCCGCGCAAGCGCGGCCGCGTTCCCGGTATCCCCCATCAGGCGGATGATACGGCCGAGACCATGCTGCGTCTACGACGCCGCCGGGAGAGCCCACGCCGCGACGACGGCGAACTGCAGCGCGGCCGCGGCGATCACGAGGGCGTGGAAGATCTCGTGGTAGCCGAAGATCTTCGGCGCCGGGTCGGGCTTCTTCGTCGCGTAGACGATGCCGCCGAGCGTGTAGAGCGCGCCGCCCGTGGCGAGCAGCAGGATCGCGGTGAGCCCCAGGCGGTCGGCCATCTGCGGGATCGTGGCGATGGCCACCCAGCCCAGCGCGATGCCGCACGTGCTCATGACCCACTTCGGCGCATGGATCCAGACGAGCTGCGAGATCGCGCCGGCGGCGGCGCCGACCCACACGACGACGAGGATGATGATCGCGAGCGGGCCTTGGAGGACGAGCAGCGCGAACGGCGTGTACGTCCCCGCGATGAGCATGAAGATCATCGCGTGGTCGAGCCGGCGCATCCAGAGGCGCTTCGACAGCGAGCTCCAGTTCACGCGGTGGTACAGGGCGCTGACGCCCAGCAGGCCCGAGAGCGTGACCGCGTAGATCGCCGCGGCGACGGTCGCCTTCGGGTGCGGCGCGGCGATGACGAGCACCGCGCCTGCGATGAGCGAGACGACAAAGGCCCACTGATGGGACACGCCACGGAGCTTCGGCTTGAGCGCCGAGGCGATCCCCTGCGGATCGACGGCCATGCCATGCAGTCTACGCACGCCCGCCGCCGCGCGCCGTACGGTGGGGGTGTGTCGCGCCGCAATCTCCGTCCGCTCTTCGATCGTGTCGTCGTCAAGGAACTCGAGCCCGATCGCGTGCGCCAGTCCGGCCTGCTCGTGCCGCCGGGTTCGCGTGAGCCGCCGCCGCACCACGGGATCGTGCTCGCGGTGGGCCCGGGCCTGGACTGGTGGGGCGCGGCGGGCGTGAAGATGCCGGTGCGCCCGGGCGATCACATCGTGTTTCCCGCCGCCGCCGGCGTGTGGGTCGACATCGACGAGGAGCGGCTGCTCGTGCTCGGCGTCACCGAGCTGCTCGGGGTGCTCGACACGGTCGACGACTGCCCGGTCTGCTCCGGGCGCGGCGGCAGCGACGGCGAGCAGTGCCCGGTGTGCGGGCGCGTGGCGTCGCCCTGATCAGGTGCAGCCGCGCCCGCCGGCGTGGCACCACCCGACCGCGCCGTCGGGCCTCGCGGCGGCGCGGAACACCGCCCGTGACGTGACGGCCTTGCCGACCCGGTCGCGGACCGTCACCCGCACCCGCAGCAGGGTGCCCGCCGTGGTGCGCGCCCGCACGCGGATCGCGGCGGTCTGAAACGGCTCCATCCGCACGGCGTACGACCCGTCACGGTCCAGCGCGGCCGCAGGCTGCCACCGTCCCGGCCGCCGGCCCGGCCGCTGCACCCGGACGCGCACCCGCACCGAGCAGGCCTCGTCGCACCAGACGGGAACGTAGACCGCGCGCGCGTCGGTGTGCACGTGCGTGCCGAACGTCAGCTGCGGCGGTCGGCGGTCGGCGATCGCCGGCCCCGCCCCGTACGGGACGACGAAGACGCGCCCGCCGTCGCGCTCGGCGCCGGGCGCTCCGTCGGTGTCCACGCCGGCGAAGTCGACACGGCCGGGCGTTCCGCCCCACAGCGGCACCAGGCCCGCGTTGATGCTGACCAGTCGCGGACGGACGAAGCTCCCGTCGCGGCCGGGCTCCGCGACGTACCACTGCCACGCCTGCGCGGGCGCGGGAGCGGACACGAGGACGGCGAGCCGCTCCGTCACGCCCGGCCAGGCGAACCGGTGCGGCTCGGCACACCCTGATGCGCCCATCCGGCACAGGTTCCGCAGGGCCGGGCCGATCGCGATCGGGCCCGCCGTCGCCTCGGCGCCGATGAGCGTGACGCGTCGCGTCCGGCGCGGCAGGCCCCGCATGGTCGCCGCCGACAGGTCGTCGACCGCGACGGCGTCCTCACCGATCACCTCGTGCCCCGGGGTCTCCTCCCACGTCGACGCCACCGGGGCTGCGAACGGCGCCCCGGTCGCGGGTCGGCGCGCCGCCCCGCCGCGCCAGCGCACGGTGACGGCACCGCCAGGCTCGACGACCGGCGCCATCACGGGCACGTCGGCCACGGCGAGCGCCGCCACGCTCACCGCGGCGGTGAACGTCTCCGCTCCCGCTTCGCGGATCGCCGTCTGCACGCTCACGCGCGTGCCGCGCCCCGGACGCAGCGCGGCGATTGCGACGGTGCCCGAGCCGTCGGACCCGAGCCCCCAGTTCGCGGCCGCCGGGTCGGCGGCGAGCGCGGGTCGCACGGACTCCAGCGCCACGAACGGGCGGTCGACGCGGCCGTCAGCGCGCCAGCGCTGCACGGCGATCCGGTCGCCGTCGTCCCACGCGGCGAACCCCTCGCCGTTCTCCAGCAGCGCGAGCCGGACCTGCTGGATCGGATCGCGCGGCGGGGGCAGCTCGAACCGGCGGTACCGCCCATCGGCGGGACGGAACAGCACGACGTGCCGGGAGGCGCCGCTGGGCGTCGGCTCGACGACGACCATCGCCCGATGCGACGCGTCGGAGGCGGACTCCAGCGCACGGGCCTTCCCGTCGAAGCTGCTGATCACCCGCGGCTCGCCGAGTCGCGGCGTGACGCCGGCCGCGGGCGCGGCGGACACCAGGACGCACGCGGCGGTCAGCGCGACGAGTCTCACGACACGGGTCATGCCCAATGGACGTTGCGCGCACGCCGGAGTTGCGGTCCCGCGACGGTTCGGCCCGTATGCTGCGCGCATGACCGACCGCGAGTTCGACGTCGTCCTCTTCGGCGCCACCGGCTTCACCGGCGGCCTGACCGCCGACTACCTCGCCGCAAACGCGCCCTCCGGCGCGCGCTGGGCGCTCGCGGGGCGCAGCCTGACCAAGCTCGAGGCGGTGCGCGATCGCCTCGGCGCCGACGTGCCGCTGCTCGTCGCCGACGCGAACGACCCGGAGAGCCTCGCGAAGATCGCGGCGTCCACGAAGGTCATCGCCACGACCGTCGGACCGTACATCCGGTACGGCGAGCCGCTCGTCGCCGCATGCGCCGCCGCCGGAACCGACTACGTGGACCTGACCGGCGAGCCGGAGTTCGTCGACACGATGTACCTGCGCCATCACGAGACCGCTGCGGCGTCGGGCGCCCGGCTCGTGCACGCGTGCGGGTTCGACTCGATCCCCCCACGACCTCGGCGCGCAGTTCTGCGTCGAGCAGCTCCCCGAGGGCGTGCCCCTGCGCGTGCGCGGGTTCGTCGCCGCGGGCGGGCTCTTCTCCGGCGGCACCTTCGACTCGGCGACGACCGCGATGTCCCGCGCCCGCCAGACGCTGGCGGCCGCCAAGCAGCGCCGCACGAAGGAGCAGCGTCCCGCCGGGCGCCGCATCCACGGTGAGACCAAGCCCGGCTACGACCGCGAGCTGAAGAAGCTCGTCGTGCCCCTGCCCACGATCGACCCGCAGATCGTGCTGCGCTCCGCGGCGGCGCTCGATCGCTACGGCCCGGACTTCACGTACGGCCACTACGCCGCGGTGAGGAACCCGCTCGTCGCCGTCGGCGGCGTCGCGGCGGTCGGCGGCGTCCTGGTGGCGTCCCAGATCCCGCCGCTGCGGCGCAAGCTCGTCGGCATGCGCCCGCCGGGCACCGGCCCGTCTGAGGCGCAGCGCGCGAAGGCGTGGTTCAAGGTCACCTTCCACGGCGAGGGCGGCGGCAAGAAGGTCGTCACCGCCGTCTCGGGTGGCGACCCGGGATACACCGAGACCGCGAAGATGCTCGCCGAGTCCGCGCTGTGCCTCGCCCTCGACGAGCTGCCCGCCACCGCCGGGCAGGTCACGACCGCCACGGCGATGGGCCCGGCGCTGCGCGAACGGCTCGTGCGGGCCGGGATGCGGTTCGACGTCGTCTCCGGAGGCTGACCTACCAGCCGTCCCAGCCCGGCCCGAGGTCGACGGGCAACTCGTCGGTGTCCAGCGGGAGCCGGTACTTGTCCGGGTTCGTGTGGTCGTACGGGATCGACGGGAAGTTCACGACCTGCACGTCCACCTGCCCGGGGTTGCGCTCGGCGTGCCAGACGCCGCGCGGGATCACGAGCAGCTGCCGGTGCAGCACGCTGAGGTGGATGCGCGCCTCCAGCCCGCTGGTCGGGCTGTCCTCCCGCCCGTCGTACAGCACGATCTCCAGCTCGCCCGAGAGAAAGGCGTAGCGGTCCTCGTGCGCGCGATGGGCGCCCCACCCCTTCGCCTTGCCGGGACGGATGGTGAACATGTAGGCGAACGTCACGGACGCCGGGTGAATCCCCCAGCGATCGTCGTACAGCTCGCAGACGGTGCCGCGGTCGTCAGTGTGGGTGACGAGATCGCGCAGCACGACGCCGTCCGGCAGCGGCTGCAGGCGCCTCCCGCTCGCGTCCACGGTCTGCACGTCACGACGGATCTCGCTCATGGTCGGCGATCCTAAGCGCGTGCTCCAGTTCGCCGACGTGCCGGTGCCCGAGGTGTCCGTCGTCATCACGACCGCACGCAACGCCGATCGCCTGGTGCAGTGCCTGTCGGCGGTGCGCGCGGAGGCCGAGACGGTGCCGCTCGAGGTCATCGTCGTCCTCAACGCGGCCGAGCCGGGTCACGCCGACGCGCTGGCGGCAGCGGTGACCGGGGCGCGGGTCGTCGAGTCCGCCGTCTCCCTTGGCTTCGCCGGGGGCGTGAACCTCGGCGCGCAGGCCGCTCGCGGGCGCTGCATCCACGTCCTGCACGACGACGCGGTCGTGGAGCCCGGAGCGATCGCGGCGCTCGTCGGCGCGCTCGACGACCATCCGGAGGCGGCGGGCGCGGGCAGCCTGCTCCTCGACGCCCGGACCGGCGACGTGCAGAGCGCCGGGCCCATTCTGTGGCGCAACGCGATCACCGAAGAGCGCTGGCGCGGGCCCGCACCCCCGCCTTCGGCGTTCACCGCCGTGCACCCGGTCGACTACTGCTCGAGTGCATCGCTGCTCGTGCGCGCCGACGCCTGGCAGACGGTCGGCGGCTGCGACGAGGAGCTGCACCCCGGGCAGTACGTCGACGTGGATCTTGCGATGCGCCTGCGCGCGGCCGGCCACGTCACGGTGCTGGCCCCCGGCTCCCGGGTCCGCCACGCACGAGGCGGCACGATGCGCCTCGCGCTCAAGCGGGTCGCCGGGCGACGCAACCGCGAGCGCTTCGTGGGCAGGTGGGCGAACGATCTCCTGGCGCAGGAGCCGTACGCCGATGACGACGGCGCGCTCGCAAGGGCGCAGCGCGCCACGGCGGCCCGGGCCGCCGCGGTCACCGCCGGGCCGAAAGCGAGCGCTCCGCAGGATGTTCCCCCCGAAGCCCGGGCCGAGCGCGAACGACGGGCACTGCTGCGCGACCTTGCGTACAAGACGGCGTGCCAGGAGGAGCTCGTGCGCGTCAGCGCCCGCGCCGATGAACTGCAAACCGAGATCGAGCGTCTGCACCCCGAACTCAACCGCGTGCACGCCGCGCATGCCGCCGAGATGGCCGCACGGCAACGCGTCGAGGCGCAGTGCGACGACCTCGCGCAGCAGGTCGCCGCACAGCGCGACGAGATCGCCTACCTGCGCCAGCGCGCCCAGGTGCTCGACGCGATCCTCGCCGGCCGGTGGTGGCGGCTGCGCACACGGCTGGGCTCCCCTCTGTCGCGTTCACGACAGAGGGAATGAGGCGAGGACCGGCGCCGTCCTTGGGAGGCGAACGTCCATTCCTCCCAAGGAGCCCGGCATGTCCATCAGCACCGTCCTCACCCGCTTCACCCGCCTCGCCCTCGCCATCCTGGCGATCGGCCTCGCCGGCACCGCCATCGCACCGGCGGCTTCGCACGCAGCCGCCAACAACGGCGGCGGCCCGAGCAGCAGCGACAGCGAGTTCTGCAAGACCCTGTTCGACCGTCTGAAGCGCTACAACGACCTCGCGAACGACACCGCGCAGCCCAAGAACGTCCGCGAGTACTACAAGGGCCGCGCCTTCAACGTCCTCGACCGCGCCCGTCGGGCCGGATGCAGCTGGGCGGCCATCCAGGGCCAGGCCCTGACAACCGTGTCGCAGCCCGGCGACGCGGCCGCGACCGAGGCCGCCCGGAAGACCCGGCGCGCGACGTTCGACCGCCTGACGACGGCCCGCGGCAAGCAGAAGCGCTCGGGCAAGCGCCGCGCCGCCGGCGCCGGCGCCGGAACGCCGGTCCCGACGACGCAGACGACGGCCTCTGAGATCAAGGCCACCACCACCGGCAACCAGCAGCAGGACGAGTACTGCGCCGGCGTCGCCAAGCTCATCGAGGACGCTGAGACCGAGGGCGACCGCGCGGTCCTCAACGGCGACCAGGCGGGCGCCGACGCCTGGTACGACCTGGCCGACTACTTCATCGACCAGGCCACGCAGAACGGCTGCCGCTTCGTCTTCGCGCGTTTCGCCACGCCGAACCTGGAGCGGGCCCCGAGCGCGGTGGCGACCCGACGCTGACCGCCCGCACCGCGCTTCCGCGGGAGCGTTTCCGCGTCAACGCTCCCGCGGAAGCGCTCCCAAGCCGCCCGGGCCGACCCCGCCGTAACTCCGGAGGGGTCGTCGCCGTTGCCGGGACATGCCGCAGCTCGCCATCCTCCTCGTCGTGCTCGCCACGGCGCTCGCCGGCTGCGCCACTGGGGGCTGCCGGACCAGCGACACCTCGGTCCCGTCGCCGGACGGCGCGATCGTGGCGACCGACCGGAACCTCTCCTGCGGCGGCGCGGCCGGGGCCACCGAGGGCCGCGTGCTGCTGCGGCTCGCCGGTGGCACGGCAGAGGGCGACGTGGTCGCGGCCTGCGGGTCAGGACCCGGAGTCCGGCGTGCGTCCCAGCCCGTGCCGGGCCAGATCCGCGGGAATCCGCAGCGCGCCGATCGTCTGCTCGACCGCCTGCGCCTGGATGTCGAGCAGGTCAGCGGCCTGTTCGAACGACACGGCGGCGGCACGGAACGCCGTGGCCTGCGCGCGGATCGTCTCCGGGGCGCGCTCGAGCGCCTGGGTCACCGCCTGCGCGGGACCCACGACGCCGTGCATGAGGCTCTGCTCGATCTCGAGCTGCCGCTGCAGCATGCGCTGCACGATCTCGCTCTGGCGCGCGAGCGGCGCGAGCAGATCCTTCGCGCCGTGTCCGGTGCGGTCCGCGACGGCCCCCGCGGCGCGCTGGAGCTGATCGGCGGCCTCACGCCATGCGCCGAGCAGGTCGGGCATCTCCGGCATGTTCAGGGGTTCGCCGCGCCGGCACGCGGTCCTGCGTCGGCGACCGCCCGCTGACCGTGAGCCGTCTGTCGCGAACCCGACAGTGCACGGCGGGGCACCGGTGGAACCTCACGGGGTCAACCCCTCCGACCGACCACGGGAGACCCACCATGTTCCGCTGCATCATCCTCGCGCTGTTCGCCGTCTTCGCGGCCACGCTCCTGCCGAGCGCCGCTCATGCCCAGCCCCCGCTCGGCACCGCGCAATGGACGACCGAGGGCACGCCGATGCCCCAGACCAACACGCGCTTCCTGCTGTTCAACGAGCTCGAGAGCCAGCCGCTCGGGTACGACAACCGCACGTTCGGCGTCGACCTCGAGTGGACGACGAAGGGCGGCGACTGGGAGTTCCGCCCGGCCCCGCCGGCGCCCAACGTCAATGACCGCCGCCGGCGCGCCCTGACGAACACCGAGACCGTCGCGATGTTCAACTGGCGCACCCGCCGGTACCTCGTCCAGCGGTCGCGCAGCCTCGGCCGGGCCGAGCTGGAGTGGAGCAAGACACCCGGCTTTCAGTGGAAGGTCGACCGGCAGTTCGACGGCAAGCTCGCGTTGTTCAACGAGAAGGCCCAGAGCCACCTCGTCTACGAGCGCAAGACGCTCGGCATCAACCTCGGATGGGCGAAGCTCCCGCCCGAGACGAAGATCCTGAGCCTGCCCGTGCAGCAGCCGTTCGGCGGCTTCCACTTGCTCGTCGGGACGCTCGACATCGGGGCCGCCGGGAAGGTCACGGCGATCCGCAACGACCGCTCCGGCAACCTCGTGCGCTTCGTGCGGCCGGGCAAGACGACGCAGGACTGCGCCGTGCCGAACTTCACGATCATGGTCCCCGCGGGCCAGAGCCTGAAGCCCGGCGACATCAAGTCGCTGTTCGGCAGCGAGACGCCGCGCCTGCCGCTGCGTGTCGTGGCGTGCGTCGCGCAGGGTGAGCGCGTGAGCTTCAGCGTGCCCCTGAGCGTCGACGTTCAGCGCGGGTAGAAGCTCCGGCCTCGTCGCCGCCGCGAGGGGCGGCGGCGAGGCCGTCGGCCACTGTCAGATAGCCGACACAGCCAGCGTCCGCGACCGAACGCAGCGGGCCGTAAGCCGACCGGAAGCTGTGGTCATCCCATTCACCGACCAACCGGGAGACCTCATGTTCCGCTTCACGTTCCACCGCATCATCCCCGCCCTGCTCGTCGCTCTCACCGCCGCGTTCGCGCCGGCGGCAGCGCAGGCCGAGACACCGCCGGGCGCCGTCCAATGGACGGCGAAGAACCTCAACAGCATCAAGACCGCGACCCCGATCAGTCTGTTCAACAACGAAGTCGGCAAGCAGCTCGGCTACGGCAACCGCACGTTCGGCATCGACCTCGACTGGACGTCGAGCGGCGGCCAGTTCGAGTTCCGCGCCGCCACCGCCAGCTCAAACATCCGCGACCACCGCAAGCGGCCGGTCACGGAGACCGAGAACCTCTCGCTCTACAACACGAAGACCAAGCGCTACGTCGTCTTCAAGAAGCGCGGCATCTGGAAGGCCGAGCTCGAGTGGAGCAAGACGCAGAGCGCCCAGTGGCAGGTCCACGCCCAGAGCGGCGCGAAGTTCGCGCTGTTCAACACGCAGGCCGGCAAGTACCTCGACTACCAGTTCAAGAACTACGGCATCAATCTTGGCTGGTTCGAGACGGCGACGACGGCGCCGGTGCAGTCCTTCAGCGTCCCGCTGACCCCGCAGCCGGTCATCCAGGGCTTCATCCCGTTCGCCGGCTCGTTCGGCGGCGGCACCCAGGGCAAGCTCCTGACCGTTCAGAACGCAAGCGACGCGAACACGCTGCGGTTCGTCAAGCCGGGCAAGTCGACCGCCGACTGCGCCAACGCCGACGCGACGATCACCGTCGCGCCGCGTGCGAGCCTGACCGCCGACCAGCTGAAGACCCTCTACGGGAGCGCCACCCCGCGCCTGCCCGTGAACTTCCTGGCCTGCGTGTCGAGCACGGTGCCGAACGTCGGTCTGACGTTCCTGAACATCACGTACCAGCTCGATCGCTAGTTCGAGCCGGGAACGACGAAAGCCCCGGGGCGGCCGGGGCTTTCGTCAGTACCGCCACCGTGGCCGTCGCACGCCACCCTGGCCGCGCTAGGTGCGTGGGCGGCAGAGGCCGGGAGCGTCTGTGCAGCCGTCTACAGTCCGCCGCCGTGAGCGCGGACGTGGTGCAACTGCCAGCGTCGAAGAAACGCATCAACAAGGCGGGTGATGCGCTCCGCCGTGCGTCCGCCGGAGAGGTCATCCCGGACGACGCGTTCCGCGAGCACCTAGAGATCGTTCGCGCCTTCCGTGCCTGCCACAGTTACCCGCTCACCAACGTCGCGATGGGCCTTCGCCACCATGCCCAGAAGGCAGCCGCCGGGTCCTGGTATGACGCGGGCCAGCGCCTGAAGCAGATGGCGACGATCCGCGACAAGCTCTGCCGACTGCCCGGGACCAACCTCGCCCGGATGCAGGACATCGGCGGCTGCCGCGCAATCTTCCTGGACCAGGAGACCGTGGACGCCGCCATCGCCTCCATCGAGCAGCGCGCGAAGCGCGGAACGTGGGACATCGTGGACATCGATGACTACGTGGCGGCCGTCCAGAGGAAGGACGGCTACCGCGCCAAGCACGTCATCGTGAGGAAGCGCGGCGTCCTCATCGAGATCCAGTTCAGGACCACCGTGCAACACAACTGGGCGCAGCTTGTAGAAGAACTCGATAAGGCGACGGGCCTAGGCATGAAGCAAGGCCGCGCACCCGACTGGGCAGTGGAAGCGGTGGCGGCCGCCGCCGCCGATATGCGACAGTACGAATTAGGCGTGGTCGACAGACCTACCCTTGTCGATGCGCTGAACTCCTCGCTAAGGCCAATCCTCGACCTGTCGAACACGGGAGGGAAGATCGTATGAGCAACGGACCCACGCGCTACTTCATCCTCGTCTACGACATGACCCAGCGTCACGTCGAGGTCCACCCGTTCGATGAGGACATGGACGCCGCAAACGTCGCGTACACGCGACTCGAGGACGAACTCGGCCCTGCCGGGACGCATGAGATCGTCCTCGTCGGAGCCGACTCGCTCGACACGATCAAGCGGACGCACTCGCCGTACTTCTCGACGGGCACGCCCCGCGAGATCGTCGACGACTTCATCGCCGCGATCCAGTAGCCGGGCGCCCTGGGGTAGGACCCAAGCTCCCGCCCGCCGAGCAGCCGGACATGTCGATTTCCGACGTCGGCAAGGTCCGCATGCTGGCCGAGGCCCTGCCCCACGACGGGTAGCAACTGGCGGTGTAGGTCACCGCCGACACGGGCGTGCGCGCCGGCGAGCTTCGGGCGCTGCGCCGCCGGGACGTGGGCTGCTTCACAGCGGGATCCACGTGCGGCGGCCGGCCAAGTGCTACGCCACGGCGCAAGACGCCCGGCCGGACAGTGGGCGCACTCGGGCGCGAGGTCGCGCCGCTTGAGAGCAGAACGCCCGGGCTCCATCAGCCTACCCCGCGCATCTGGGAGATGCTCAGCGAGCACCTCACCGCACCCACACCCGGCGGCATCGACCAGAGGACCCGTGTTCGCCACCGAGGCCGGACGCCGATCAACCACACGGTGTTTATGGGGGCACGCTTTCCGCCCGGCACGGGGGTGCTCTCCGGCGACAAGCGCACTCCGCCTCCGCGACCTGCGACGCACCTGCGCCAGCCGTGCTCATCATCTTCACCGGCGCGGACGCGAAGCTCGCCCAGGAGCATCTCGATCACGACCACGTTGAACGTCTACGGGCACATCCTCCCGGCGGCGGATCAGCCCTCGTGCGCGATCTCGACGCCATCCACGCAAGCGCAGCCGAGGCTTGAACCACTACCGGATGGACAGCCGACCGCCAAAGGGAATACCTTTCCGCCGTCGAATGGCTGCCGCGATGCCCCCCACGATGCGGATCACCAATTCCACGGGAACCTCGTACGTCAGCGTCAACACCGGCGGCAACCTCGGGGTGTCGGCAAACACCCCGACCTACACGGTTCCCGCCAGTGCTGCGACTCCGGGCGCCAAGCGCCCCCCATCTACGCCTAGTTCGGGACTAGCGAACTAGGCGGCGTTGGACTGGGCATCCGGCCGCGTGCTGAACGCGAGCCGCCAGTCCTCGTGGGTCTGACCGTTGACGAACAGCCGCCACTCGTAGTGACCGCCGGGCGCCAGCGGCATCGGCCCGCTGTTGATCGGGAGCGGGAACGGGAACGACGTCCCGACGCGAGCGCCGGGCGGGCGGCCGACCTCGAAGTCACCTTCGATGATGACCGGCTCGCTACCCCCGAGGGGGACGACACCATTACCGTCCGGGTCGATCAACTCGAACCGGAATGCATGCCGCTGGTTCGTCAGATTCCACGGCACCTCGAACGTCACCGCGATGCCGAAAGGCACCGGCTGTGGCCCGGTCACGGACCAACCCCCTCCGACGATCGTCAGCTTCCCATCGGGAGCCGCGACGTAGTCGCAGAGCATCATCGTGACCTTCATCCCCCGCTCGGGGGTCTCGGCATTCATAGATGCCGCTCCTTCCTGTAGCCGCGCCCTACGAAGGCGGGCACGGATTCGCGCACGAAGCTACGGAGGCCGTCGGACACGACGCCTCGAAGTCAGGCTAAGGAAGGCGGAACGTTCGGGGATCAGGAACGCGGTTGCGGTGGAGAATGCACCGCGCACCGGACGTCTCAGTGTTGCTTTCGTCGGCAAGTTCCCGCTCTTTGCGAGCAACAGTCCCCGAACTTGCAAGGGAATCCCGGATCCGCGTGGCACGTCGCCAACTTGGCGCGCAAGCGCCAAGTCCGATGCCGCCCGCCTTCGACCGCCCCAGGCATGTAGCGCCCCAAGGCGGCCGTCTAGCCGCCTTCCGCGCGGCGCGAGAGCGCGTACCGTGTGATACGAGTCGAGCGCTCGGCTCCTTCCACTCATCGAGGTAGAAGGAGCCAACATGCAGTCTGCAAGGCCACCTCGGGATCCCCAGCCCAGACCAGTAACGACGTGCTCCTCGCCGCCGCCGAGGCAACCGCGCGGCGCGGGCGCTGGGTCGTGGTCGGGCTTACCTACGTCAGCCAGTCCAACCCTCAGGTCACGGCCGCGGTGTAAACTGCGGCTACCTCCGCGTCACCCCGCGCCCTGGCGAGCGATCCATCAAGGTCGACGGCAACACGTGGCTGAAGATGCCTCGCGTCCGCGCCCGGAGCTAGCAGCGCAACGACGGTGGTCTATCTGCCTCCGTGCTCGACCACGCGCAAACGTGGCAAACCTGAGCCACGTGTGCCCGGCGGTGTGCGCTGTCGCCGGGCGCAGCCTTACGGCCCGCAGCGGCCACGCCCAACGGCCTGGAACGGACAAACCCACGGGTACGCACGGGTCGACCGGTACCGTCTGGCTGCACGTCGCCCGGCGCGCAGGGCAGTTGGTCAGCCCGGGGCCGCCCGCCGCTTGGCGAGTTGGGCTGGAAGTTCGTACAGGAACTTCAGCAACTCACGAAGCAACTTTCCGAGTTCCTTCGCGTCATCGGAGTCGAGCGGCTCCAATGGGTCGAAGTGCGCGCCCGCATTTCCCACCTGGCGCACCTCAGTAGCCCAATCAGCAAGCTGCGAATAGAGCGCTCCCTCGTCGGCCATCACCCTGAGGGCGGATGCGAGGTTCGACTTGGCGGCTCGCTTCGCGGCATCGCTCCCGCTGTCGTCAACGATCGCCTCCAGGGTGCGCCGGAACATCACGACCGCGGCCCGAGGCGCGTTGGCCGCGTTCGCTCGAACGCCTTCCGCATAAGCCTCCCGCACCGCGTCAGGCACCTCAGGTCCGATGTCACTCGCGCCGACTGCTGGCCACCAGTGAATGCCCTGCCAGGACACCGTGCCAGACCGAACGACGCCGTCTCGCACCGGCTGGTCGCCTACCCACTGCTCCTCGACCACGACCATGCAGTGGCCGCACCCGTGGCAAGCGAGAATGCTCACCTGCTCGGTGTACGACCGTTCGCGACCGCTCAGACCTTCGCTGTACAGACCGTCGAAGGTCACCGCGGCGGAGCCGGCAACATCGAAGTTGGAGACACGACCGCACCGCGTACACGGCCCCGACGGGTCATGACTCGTCGGCAGCGAGTCCGGGTCTTTCGGCGGAGGGTCGTCGCCGGAGAACGGGAACGGCAGCACGATGCTGGGACCGTAGCGTTCCGCCCCGACGGCGAACGGATTGCCCGTCCTTCCTTTCAGCTAGCTCGGCGAAACGCCCGCGCGCGAGAAGCGCTCGGGTCGTATTGGCGTGGCACCTCACAAGACTCGATCAGCCAACGCCCGACGCCTATCTGGCGCTGCGTTCGTTGCCGCGAAACCTCACAAAACGAACCGCGCTGCCATGTACACCACAGGAACCCACGTCCCAACGACGGCGGTCAACTTGACCGCGCCGACTGCGCGCAAGACACGCTCATGCGCAGCGGTATCGGGGCTGGCGCTTCGGTCGAAGTCACCGCGACCCGGGGGTTCCGCGCTACCGACCTTGGCCGACGCGCGGGGGATCATGTTGTGCGCAGTCAGAAGGATGCCCACAACCGCAGTTGCGACCGCGACGTACATGAGACACCCGGTTGTGACAGCGAGATCCGCTGCCTGCTCCGCGCTCGACTCCTGCTCGTAGAGCGCAAACAGTGCGATGCCGACAGCAAGCGAAGTGGAGAGTACGAGTCCAAACGCCCCTGTCGCGGCAAACGACAGCACCAACCAATCCGCGGGGTTTGACCCTAGCCGCGCACCGCCGAGCGGGTTCACAACCCACCGAAGCTCGACGGCGATCAAGACGAACAGCAACGCGATCAACTGTGCAGCCACGGAGTAGAAATCCGCGGGGAAATCCGCAGAAGCGCGCATCGCCATTCAGACCGTCAAGAGTCGACGGACGCCACAACACATGCGGACTGGACCTCGGAGCTGACGGCACCTGTCGCGTTCGTGGCCACCGCATCGGGCGGCGGATCGACTCAGTCTGGCCGTAGCGGCACCGATCAGCCTTGGGCAAGGCACGCGCCAAGTGTTGTCGCCACGGCGGACAGCACCTCCTTCTCAGCGTGTGCTCAGGGTCCGCACCGGGTCCGGCGCCGACAGCCAGCACGCCAGAACGAGAAAAGCCCCCGGAGCTCGGGAGCTTCTCGAGTACCGCCACGGGGATTCGAACCCCGGTTTCCGCCGTGAGAGGGCGGCGTCCTAGTCCCCTAGACGATGGCGGCAATGGACGGAGCAATTTAGCACGGGTTCCCCCGCCCCCGTCCCCGCCGTTCTACGGCTGCAGGCGCTCGCGCAGAAACGCTGCCTGGCGCCCGGCCGCGCTCGTGAACAACGGGAGCGCGTACGGGTCCCAGTGGGTGGCCCCGGCGAGCTCGACGTACTCGATGTGCTGCCGGCGCTTGGCCGCCGCCGCGCGAGGCCCGCGGACCGGGATGAGCGTGTCGCGCTCGCCGGCCATCATCAGGACCGGCGTGCGGATGAGGTGCACCCAGTCGATCGGCCGGTATACCGGCAGTGACGCGAACACGCGTGCCGCCACGCGGTTGGGGAACGTGGTGCCCTCCGTGATGAGATCCCGGTAGCCGTCCCAGTCCTCGGGGTTGTCGAACGCCGCGAAGCCGCGGTCGTTGACGACGGGCACGTAGGTCGACTGCCCGGCCAGGTCGGCGACCGCGTACGCCGCAGCCTGCGGGATCAGCGACGGGCGCATCGCGAGCGTGCTGGAGATCCCGTCGACGAACGGGACCTGTGAGATCACCGCGCGCAGGCTCGGATCCGTGCGCAGCTTCGCCGCGGCGACGAGCACGTGGCCGCCGGAGTACGACGTCCCGAACAGCCCGATGCGTGACGGGTCGACGAGCGAGCCCTGCGTCTTGACGAACCGCACGGCGCTCAGAAAGTCCAGAACGTGCTGGTAGCCGTCGACGACCTCGCGCGGCAGCCCCGTGCTCGCGCCGAAGCCGCGGTAGTCGAACATCAGCGCGGCCATGCCCTCCTGCACGAAGCGCGTCGCGTACGTGCCGAGGCTGTCGGCGGTGCGTAGGGCGAACCCGTGACCGAGCACGACGACCGGCGGCGGCGGCGACGTCGCCCCCTGCGGCAGCCACAGCTCACCACGACAGGTGTTCCCGCCGGTGCACGGGAACGCCACCGGGACGACGGTCTTCGCGACCGTCAGCTTCGGCATCGGACGCGAGTGCGCAGCGACGTGGTTGGTGGACGGCGGGGACACTCCGGGTGCGTACGGCCCGGCCGATGCGGCCGGTGTCAGCCCCACGGCCAGACCCAGGCCGAGGGCGACGGCCCATAGACGTGACGACACAGCGCCTCCTCAGATCGTGACGATGCGACGTTACCGATCTGTATTTAGCGCGCCAACCCCCTGCTCGCCACCGCCGTTCCGCTATCGTCACCGGCCGCTCGCGGATGTGGCGGAATTGGTAGACGCGCGGCGTTCAGGTCGCCGTGGGGGTAACCCCGTGGAGGTTCGAGTCCTCTCATCCGCACTGGAGATGAAAGCCCCCGAGGCATCGGGGGCTTTCATCTGCCATAGGCCTGCCACGCGTAATGGCCCTCACGTCCGCGGCGTCGGTCCTGCCAAGGCGGCGCACGCAGAACGACTGCACGAAACGCCGCCGGCGAGCGATCACAGCCGTGGTCGGCATCATCGCACGCTCAGGAGTTGAACCAAGAAACGTGGAACCTCGCCCCGCGAACACGCGACCTGCGGCCGACTCACTCGATTGGACGCCTGCCGACTCCCCCAAGCTAACCCGCATCCCACCTAGCCCGCGGCGAAAGGCGTCCACTCAGGAGGAGGACCGCCCGGGTCTCTACCCCTTCACGCCATCGGCCCCTGACCAGGACGCCGTCTGGTACGACGAACGGCCCGAGCCTCGCCGCCCGCCGGAGTGACGAGAAGCGTCGCGCCGGACCCGATCCGCTCTTGCCAGGCGTCGAGTTGCTCGGTCGGCAACAGGCCCCCGAGCCGCTTGACTGTAACAACGGCCGAAGACACGGCCTCGCCGACCGGGACACTTAGCTGGGAATGAGCACAGGCGAGCGTCATTATCGCCGTCGCGCCCAGCAAGACGTCCGAGGAACACTCGGCCAAGCGGCGCTCACCCGAAATGGGAGGATCCAACAGGGCGTTCGCAAACTCCGGAGGCCCAAGGTCCTCCGCACTCGCCCACGGAGCTTCCAACGACGCGAGCGCGGCGCCGACAACCTCGACCACTTCAGCCGAAGCGTCGTCGCCGTCCATAAGGAACTCAGCCAGTGCCGCGTAGGCAACGCAGGCCGACACAGTTCCCGGAAACGCAACATGGCTTATGGGGGGCCAAGACACTTCGAATCCCGTGCCGGGAGATCAATTCCCGCGTCGACAAGATCGAGAGCTCATGGCGCAGCAAGTCACCAACAACCGGATCGGTGGGGGCGGCATCACTCTCTGCCGTGTCTCGAACCACAATGCGGGTGCTCGCACTGACGATGTCCTCTGGCTGTCGGCGTACTTCTGGGAGGCCCGGTGACTGCCGGCACAGCCTCACGTGCACCGCGAGATCTAACAGACTGGCCCGGTTGGAGCGATCGCAGTTCGCGAGCGCGTGCTCGATCGCAGCGACGAATCCCTGAGCTATTGGTGCCAGAGCTTCCTCGTCGGCGAGCATGAGGGCCTTGAGACCATTGAGACTCCGCTCGTAGTCGCTGCCGACCCCTCGCGGGCCGATAGCGTTTAGCAGTACCCAGTGATGACGCAGGGCGGCCTCGGCAAGCCGGGCGGGTCACTCGAGGATGGGGCACTAGAAACTCGAACGTCCGAGCCGCGAAGACCAGGAGTTGGAGACGGCGACTCGGAATTGCGGCATCAGAGCGCTCGAGCAGAAGTTGCAGAAAGTCGTTGGCGGAACCGCGTGAACTCCGATTCCGCATTTGCACCGCAAGGAGACCTACGACGTCCCACTCGCCGCGCTCAAGCCGCGGGAGGAGCCGTGCCGCGAGATCGGTCACGCTCCAATCGCTGTGCGCGTACCATCGCGCCGCGAAATACTCAAGGAACGTTCGGTGCACGAAGCCGTATAGCGGATCACCCTCAGCCGTGGTCCCCGACTCGGTGAGCACCCAGCCACGACCACTGCAGAAGGCGACGAAGCGGTCGGCGACAGCACGCGCGCGAACCGGATCGTCAATGACTTCCTCTTCGATGTAGGCCGCCGCGACCGCAGTCAGATCTGCGTGACTAGCTCCAGACTGCAATTCGCTGTCCTCATAGATCCACTGGGCGACGTGTTCAAGTGCCGGAGTGAAGTGCGCGTCAAGCGGACGGTCGACATCTATCTTTCGACCACGATCCCACCGCTCGTAGATCATCAACGCGCATTCCTCATACATGCTGATCCGGTTCCGCGGGATGTACCCGCGTCGGCGATAGATGCTGCACATCAGAGCCAATAGGAGCGGGTTCCCGCGGAGGTCGGGCAGCGAAGCGCTCTCCTCGAGGAAGCCATCGGTGCGTGCCTGTCTCTCGCGCAGCGTCAACGACGTGTCGAGCGCGAACCACTTCCGCACGTACCGCTCGACGCGAGGGACGTCGAACTCCTGGATTCGCAGCACATCGAACTCGCGCGAGTCGAGCGGCGCTTCGCGATATCCGACTTCGCGCGAAGTCACAAGCACCTTGGAAAAGGGGTACCGCTGCGCAAAGCTCTCGACGTCACTGCGGATAGCGCGCCTGTCGTGGGTATTGATCAACTCGTCCAGACCATCAAAGACAACGACAGCACGACCGCAAGAGAGCAGGAACTCGATTGCGTGCTCAGGAGCGTGCGTCTGATAGTCCGTCCGAACTAGACGTTCGAGAAAGTCCAGAATCGAGGCGCGGTTCGCCTGTCGAAAGACGCCGTAGTCGCGGAGCTCAACGAGAAACGGCACGGGCACCGACGAGTCTGCCGACGCGAGACCTGCGGCGGCCAATGAGTGGCAGATGGCTCGCGCGTACGATGACTTGCCCGCCCCCGGGCTGCCGAGCACGACGGTCCGGTAGATCGACTGGCTGACCTCCGAGAGCGTCCGTCTCTCGAGCTCTCGCTCGGTGCGGAACGCCGGTTCGACGTATAGGTCGCTGAGCGAGATAGTCCCGGCCCCGACATAGTTCGGGGGCTCGATCCGCCCGAGCCGAGACGCTGCGTTCTTGCGGAGCTGTTCGACAAAGCGATGGATAGCGTCGAAGTCCGGCGAACGGTCGTTCCGAAACGCGGTGAGGGAGTCCGCGACTATCGCGCTTGCAGCCTGCTCTATGTCTCGACGCTGAAGGTCCGAGAGCGTTGTACGACCGGCCGCACGCCCCAAGGCCGTGTTGATCGCGAGCGCGAGCTGATCCTTCAGAGCGGTGAAGAGTCGGTCGGCATCGACTTCAACATCAGCCTGGTTCCGCCGCGTCGACCACGCCATCGCCAACACGAAGCGATTCCGCAGAGCATCTTCAAGTGGTGAATCGTCGCCTATGACCTGTGCCAGGAGCACGCCAAGAGCAATGTCTCGCGCATCGCTGGAGAGAAGAAACCTCCGGAGCGCCTCCCCACCTATCCGTTCGTCGATGACAGGAACCGTCGCGAGTTCGACCAGAGGCGCGTGGGCGGTGTGTCCCAGCCGAGCCGAGAGCCCGTCGGAATCGCCAAGTGCCTGGCGAAGAGCGTTGGCTTTCGCTGAATGCCCGTCGGTTCCGAACTGCGTTCTTGCTCTTCGAGCGAGGGCAACCAACGCTTCCACGAGTAGGCCGCTGTAGGCGTCCTGAACGGGTAGTAGGTCAACAGCCATGCCGGAGGAATCTGATGTCGTGGGTTGATCGCACCGAGAAGTCGTATCAGTTGTCCGTGGTCGACTACAGCGGGGCTGTCGTGCAAACTCGCCGCTCGTCGCCGAGAGGGTCCAGTGACGGCCGCCACGACACTCGTGACGTCCACGGACAGTGGCAGCCAGGAGCGGAGCCCCAGTCTTTGCCCCTGCCGAGCCACTTCACGGCTGCACGGAATGGAGCTCGTGGGCCCTGCAAGCGGCGCTCACCGGGATGGGCGCTTGCGCACGCTGGCCGATCACCGCACCTTCAGGGACGACTCAAACCGGGAACTCTGCATTGGGCGACACATTGATGGCACTGCCCCGACCGCCCGACCGAAAGCTCGCGAAGGTCCCTGGCTGCTAAGAGCGGCCACCGAGCAGCGTGATCAGTCAGGGAGACGTCGCAGACCATCGATCATCGTCGCGAGAGCTTGGTCGACAGTTCCATATCTCCGGAGCGAGTAGGGGTTCTCGCCGCAGAACTGCTCAAGAGTCAACTCGTACCATCCGAGGGCGTTATCTGGCCGGCGGACAGCTGATATGGCCTGACGTTTGTCAAGTCTGCAGCACTGAGAGCCCCGCTTGCGCGGGGCTCTTCTTGTTGGTCGGCAGAGCGGGGCGCCGGGCTCGGTGTCGGCGTTGCCAGTCTGATGATGCGGGGGTTTGGTGACCCCAGGGCCCGGTTTCGTGCTGCCGGCGTGCGCGGTCTAGGAGCGGGCGTGGCATCCGCGCAGCGGATGCTGCCCATAGCTGATTCGCGCGTGCCGGCCGCTGATGGCCCGGCGCCCCGGTCTGCCGACCGGCAGGGCTGTCAGCCGTGGGGTCAGTCGGCGGTGGCGGCTGCCCAACAGAAGCACGCCAGCTCGCGCGCGACCGCGACGACGACGACGTTGTGGTGCTTGCCGCGCGATCGCATCTGCGTGTAAACGCGATGCAGCCTTTGCTGCGCGCGGTTGGCGATCTGCAGGACGTGATCGGGCTGGCCGTCCTGGCGCCGGGCGAGGACCGTCCCGATCCGCGGATCGCGGCCGTAGTGCCACGCCGATTCGACCAACAACCGTCGGGCCAGCGTCGATCCGGTCTTCGTGATTGCGCCCTGTCTGGATGATTCGCCGGACTGGTTCAGCGACGGCGTCAGCCCGAGCCACGCGCTGAGCTGCGGGGCGCGGGAGAAGCGGTGCCAGTCGCCGCCGAGCTCGAGGTGCAGCGCGAACGCGGTGAGGGTGTCGATCCCCCTGAAGCACCGCAGCCGGGCGACGGTCGGCCACCACTGCTCGTCGAGGGCCAGCCGCGACAGCCGCTCGGCCAGAGCGGCCTTGCGGGCTGCGAGCCCGTCGACTGCGGCGACGAGGTCGGCGAACGTCAGCTCGCTCGCCGGCTGGTCGAACTGCTGGGCGGCCAGCCAGCGGCGGTGCTCGACCGTCCACGTCGTCGGCTTCGGGTAGACCCGGCCATGCCTGAGCAGCATCTTGCTGACACGGTGCCGAGCGTTCATCAAATCGCGGCGGCAGGCGTCATGGGCGCGCATCAGATCCCGGGCGGCCTCCACCTCGACGGGCGGGACGACGACCGTCGTCAACGACCCGGCCAACAGCAACCGCGCGAGCAGCTCAGCGTCCTTGCGATCGGTCTTGACCCGGTCCGACGGGCCCCTCGGCGTCTTGCCCGGCGCGATCACCCGCATGTCAAGCCCGGCCGCCGTCGCCGCCCGGTAGAGCCCGAACCCCGTCGGCCCGGCCTCGTAGCACGCCGACACCGGCCCGGGCAGCTCGGAGAGCCACGCGACCGGCGCCTCGAGACCGGCGCCGAACCGGATCCGCGATAGCTCACCGGTCGCCGCGTCGATCGCCGCCGCGTGCGTCGATCGCGCATGGACATCGAGCCCCACCCACGTCATCGTTCCAGCCATGGCCGGACCTCCTCACTCTGGGGTCAGCCGGAGGCCGCTCCTCCGGTCAGACAAACCCCCGCGAGGAGCGTCCGGCCACCAACCCTCACCGGTCAACCCCTCGGGTCACCGGCCATAGGGTCTAGCAGACCGACAGCTGGTTCGTGATTCCGTCGTCTTGTAGCCAGGTTGCCGTCGCGATTGGCCACGCCGCCCGCGTGGTACTAGCTGTCCGCTTGAAGCGCCGGGGGGGATCGCCAATGACGCGCCCGGGAGCACGGGCGGCATGACCTGAACTGGATCGGCTGCGTCCGAGACCCCGGGGGCCGCAGTCGTTTCCGCCGGGGGTGTGCGCATTGCGCGTCCTCACACGACGCGCAATGCGCACACCCCTGTGTCGCGCACCCGACACTGCGAGCGTCACGCGCCGCGCGGACACCGAGCGCCAGGAGGAAGAGGCTGGCGCCCATGCTCAAGCGCACCGCAGCCCTCCTCTCCACGAGCGCCGCCCTCACCCTCGCCGCGTTCGCCGCGACCGCCGTCCCCGCCCACGCCGGGCCCACCGGGCCAGTCGGCGACACCGCCTCCCCCACCCTGCTGCTCGGGTTCTCACCAAGTGCGGTGAGGCTGCCCGAAGGCACCAAGAACGTCATCCGGTACCGCACCGCCACCTGCCGCCACGTCTGGTGTGAGTACACGCTGCAGACCATCGACGGATCCGCGACCTTCCGCAGCCCGCGGGACTACCGCCGCCGCAAGGTCACCAAGACCGCGTTCAACGGCCAGAAGATCGAGATCTCGCTCCCGCTCTTCGCCTACAAGGACGACCAGCCCGAGTACGACGAGCGCTTCACCGTGCAGATGAAGGCGCGGCTCTCCTCCGAGACCGCCATCACCGAGCGCACCGCCTCGGCGCAGGTGACGATTCCGGGCGAGCTCATCCGCGGCCTCGAGACCACCTGCCGCGCGTGCGTCGAGGTGCCGCCGCAGCAGGAGCTGCCGACGGGCCCGCCGATCCCCGATCCCGGCCCGCAGATCGCGCAGGCAACGACCGCCGTCGATGCCGCGTCGGCGCCCGAGACCGCGCCCCCCGCCACGACCGGGACCACGACGGATCCGGCGACGTCGCTCGACCCGAGCGCGGTCCTGCACGCCGGGGTCATCCCCGGGGCCTGTGTGGCCTGCGGCGCGCCCACGAGCCCGGTCCTACGCTGATTCGCCGGTGTGTCGCGCACACGACACACCGCATGTCGCGCAGTGAGCGGAACGCGGACGGCCCGACGGGCAAGCTTGTTCCATCACCGCAGCACTCCCCCATATGAGCTGCGCCACCGCACCGGACACGGACACTCCGGTGCCGTCGCCCGGCCCCGACCTCGCTCTGCGCCCCGCGCGCACCCACGGCAACCGCACACGCGGGGCCGCACCGCGAGGTCCGGCCGTGCGCTGACGCGGGTGGGCGGCGTCGCGTGTCCCCCGCGCGACGCCGCCCGCACCGCTGTCGCTCTCGCTACCGTGCACCTCGTGCTCGGGAACGTCGAGGGCCTCGATTTCGCCTACACGCTCCACCCCATGCGCCCAGGGCGCATCGCGCTGCGCCGCTGGCGCTGGGAGCTGTGGCACGGCTCTCGCCTGCACGCCGCCGGCTGGCGCCTGAGCGAGCGCGACGCGCAGCGGGCCCTGCGCCAGCACGGCACGCGGGTCGCGCGGTCGATCTTCGGCCTCCCGGCCGTACCCCGCGACCCGCGTCAGCGGACCGACCCGGACTTCGTGCCCGGGTCGATCGTCAGCGTCGACGAGGCGGGGGTGCGATTCCGCCTCGTCCCGCGCGTGCTGACCGAGGAGACCGTCAGCAGAACGCCGGCGAGCTCGTAGCGCCCCCGGCCTGCTTGGTGACCTTCAGCTGGCAGGTGTCGATGCCGTTCGCCGTCAGGATGGCCTTGATCTGCGCGATGACCGGCGCGGGCTGCGTGGCGGTGCGCGAGAGGACGAACGCCGAGCGGCGTGACGGATCGGTCACGATCGCCCACGAGTAGTCGTCGGCCAGGCCGATGATGACGTAGTTCACGCCGCTGTAGATCGGCCCGCCGATGTTCAGGAACGTGACCTCGAGCTGCGCGTTGCTGACGGTGTCCGCCACCCGCGCCCGGCCCGTGATGCTGATGGTGCTGCCGAACGGGCCGCTGCAGCGGTTCGCCACCCGGACCGTGCCGTCGGGGTTCAGCGCGTACACCGCCGTCGTGTTCGCCAGGCAGCCGATGTCGAACCACTGCGGCTTGGAGGCCAGCTGCTTCCATGCGCCGAGGTAGCGCTCGATCTCCACCCGCTCGACGGGCTGGATGGGCTCCGCGGCGGCCGCCCCCGAGGGCACGGCGAGCAGGGCGCAGGCGGCGAGGAGCGGGACGGACAGACGGCGCAGCAGTGACGGCATGGGATCTCCGGAACGCGGGACGAGGGTCAGCGGCAGGTACGCCCAACTGCCCCGAACCGGTTGCCGACGCGCCCGTTCCGGCGCGTTGGCGCTCAGCGCAGGCGAACTGGCGGCCGGATCGCGCCCGTGAGCGGACGGCGACCGAAGGTGAAGTGCGGCGACGTCGCGCCGGGCGAGCGCCTGGTCGAGGGCTGCGTGGTAGAAGCGCTGGTCCAGCAGCCCGTATCCGACGCCGCGCGCGCCGTTCAGCGGGGCGGTGTGGTCAGCGAAGACCAGCGGCCAGCCGCGCAGGTCGGTCCGGGCCATCCACACCTCGCGTGACGGCGCGGCGGTGAGCTGGTCCGACAGGGTCGTGGCCTGCGCGGGCGGCGCGATCGTGTCGCGGTCGCCGGTGAGCAGGACGACGGGGACGTCGACGAGGGGCGCGAGCGCCGCGATGTCGATGGGCGTGATCGACACCGGCACGTTGGCCGGCACCTCGGTGGCGGTCGACGGGTTCGCCAGGACGGCGGCGCGGGCTCGCGCGCCGCCCGACGGGTTCCACGCGGCGGCGAGCAGGCCGCCGAGCGAGTGGCCGTAGACGACGAGGTCCTCCCGGTCGACGGCATCGCCGAGCCGGTCGAGCGCGACATCGGTCGCGTCGATCGCCCGAGCCAGGAACGTGTTCTGGTCGGTGTCCGTCAGGAACCCGGCGTCCGCGCGCTGGAACTGGGGGTAGACGACGGCGTAGCCGTGGCGCCACAGGTGCTGGATCGTCGCGCCGTAGAGGACCGGGTCCAGCGCCGCAAAGCCGTGGAGGACGACGACGACCGGCGCGGGGCGCCCGTCGGGGCGGTGCGGGAGCCACCAGGTCACCCGGGTGCCCGCGGCCGCTGAGCCGGTCGCGCCGCGCGTGACGGTGGTGCCGGGATCCGGCCCGGAGGTCGCCGGCGCGGCGGACGCGGTGGTGAAGAACCCAGCCGCGCAGGCCAGCACGGCGAGCAGGATCGATCGGCGCTCCGTCATCCGGCGCAACGGTACTGGGCTCAGCGCCGCTGCACGAACAGCGACTGCGCGACGGTGCCCACGCGACCGTCGTCGTCGAACAGCGTGCCGGCCGCGAGCCCGGCGCCGGCGTCGCCGAGATCCGTCCGCGCCACCAGGCCGATCCACTCCCCCACCGGATCGCGGGACAGGTGCACGGTCAGGTCGCAGTTGACGAACAGCCACTGGTCGAACGGCACGCGGAAGCTCACGCCGTTGGCGAAGTCCGCCGCCGCGACAGCGCGCTGCAGCGGCGTCGGCGCCTGCCCGGGCAGGATCGGCGCGCGCAGGCGGAACCACGCGGTCGCGGCGCCGCTGCCGGGCGCGCCGTCGACGACACGGATCTCCATGGCGTCGGGGAAGAACCCGGGAGGCCGGTCGGCGGCGGGATCGAGCACCAGGCCGGGGTGGTCGGCGAACGCGTCGCGCGGCGGTGGTGCGGCCGGACCGGGTGACGGCGGGGTCTCCTGCGGCGCGCGGCGCAGCCGGACGGCCCGGGCGCGCATGAGATCGCGGTCAGGTCCCCGCAGCACGGCGTCGACGAGCTGGAAGCGCGACCCGGGCTTGACGATCGTCGTCTCCACCCGCAACGGCACGTCAAGCGGCACGGCGCCGAGGAAGTCCACGGCGAGCCGCGACACCGCGAAATCGCCGTCCAGCGCCTCGATCGCCCCGGCCAGCAGCGCGGCCGGGGCGCCGCCGTGCGCCTCGCCGGGATTCCACGGCCCGCGCGCCAGCCCGGTCGCCGCGACCCCGCCGTCGCGGGGGACGAACACCGCCGCCTCAGTCATGAGCGGGCGACCCAGGTCCACATGCCGCCCGCGGCGACGCGGGCGGCGAACTCCTCGCGGCCGAACGGGCCGTCGCCGTCGACGTCGAACAGCCGCAGCCCGGCCTCACCGCACAGCAGGTCGTGGATCGCCTCGGACGTGGTGCCGAATCGCGCCGCGTGGTCGCCGTGCTCGAAGACGACCAGCGGCCGGTGCTCGCGCAGGGTGCGCAGCATCCCGCGGAAGGCCTGCTCCTCGGCGCCCTCGACGTCGATCTTGATGAACGCAGGGACGAACCCGTCGGGCAACACGTCGTCGAGCGCCACGAGCGGCACCTCGAACTGCTCGACCGCCCCCTCGCCCGTCACCTCACCGAGACCGCTGTGGCCCAGCGCGCCGACGACGCGGCTGAACGTCGCGGTCCCGGCGTGGTCGGACAGCGCGACGTTGCGCACGTCGACCTGCGGGAAACGGCGCTCGAGGTCGGCCGCGAGCTCGGGCAGCGGCTCGAAGGCCAGGTGCGGCCCGTCCGGGAAGCTGGCGACGATGTCCTCCAAGACGGCGCCGACGTTCGCGCCGATGTCGATGCACGAACTGCCGGCGGGCAGCGCGAGCGCGATCAGCAGCCGGGTGTGCTCGTCGTCGACGTAGCCGCGGCGCGACGCCCCGCGGGACAGCGCCCGCTGGGCACGGCGCAGCCGTGGCTCGAGCCCAAGCCGGCGGGCCATGCGCAGGATCGCCTGCTTGAGCGCAGTCATGCGCCGGAACCCTAGATGAGCCGGAGGCGGCTCAGCGTGCGGCGGACGCGCGCAGGAGCGAGCCCGCGGTGCGCCCCAGCGCGCCCTTCAGGGCGCCGCTGTCCGTGACGAGCCCGAAGTACTCCTCCGGGTCGCTCGTGGCGCCGACCGGCGCGCCGTCACGGGCGCGGTAGAGCACCACGTAGCGCAGCCGCGAACCGAGCCGGCGGCGCATCTGCAGCGTGGTGGTCCGCAGGACCTTCGACGCCTGGTCGTACGTCAGAGTGCGGGACAAGCCGTAGTTGTGCCGCAGCCGCTCGCCATTGGCCGTGGCGATGCCCCACTCCGTGATGTCGATCTTCTTCGACGACGGGGACCCCATGCGCTTGAGCTCGCGGATGTTGTCGTCCAGGCGGGAACGCCAGTAGTCGCCGTACGGGTGGATGACCCAGCCGTCGACGTACCGATGGAGCTTCGGAGCCGCCCGGTACATCTCCTTGATCCACCCGTCGCCGGTGTTGCCGTCGTCGGCCTGGCAGAGGATCTTGACCCCGCGGTTGGCGGCGCGCAGCGTGAGGCTCGCCTGCTTGCAGCGCTTGCCGTACTCGAAGCCGCGGCGCTGGGTGCGGTGGTGGGCGAACCCGGTCTCGTTGCCGAACTCGATGTGCTGCACCGGCTTGCGCAGCTCGCCGCCCGGCCCGAACGCCTTCGCCCAGGTGCCGAGGTTGCGCACCTCACGCTCGGTCGCGACGCGGAAGGAGAAACCGGCCAGCAGCAGGACGCGAATGCCTCGCTGGTCGTACATCTTCATGGTCTCGCGCATCTTCGAGACGGGCGTGTTGATCTCGAACTCGACGCGCACGACCTTCGCCCCGAGCTGGGTGGCCGCCTCGGCCTCCCGCGGGTCCGCGCTGCCCTGCAGCGAGTACCACGGGCCCTTCGTGGCGGCGGCGGCCGCGACGGGCTCCGCCTGGGCGGTGGCGCCGGAGGATGTGGCGAGAGCGATGGCGATGAGGCCCGCGACCAGCACGGCGGCGAGCAGCAGAACCTGAGGCCGGAAGGATCGGTCCATGAAGTGGGTCAAAGTAGCACCGCGTACGCTCGGAACATGAAAACGGGTCGCGTCAGCGCGCCAATCTCTCTGGTAATCGCCCTGACACTGGCCGGCTGTAGCTCCGACCCCGAGCCCGCGCCGCCGCCGCCCGAGCGGGTCCGCCTGAACGTCACCGCGCCGTCGGACAACGCGATCGTCCGCGACGCCTCCGTCCGGCTGACCGGGCGGGTCACACCGTCGAACGCCGAGGTCCGCGTCCTCGGCGAGGACGTCAGCGTGGAGCAAGGGCGCTTCGAGGCCACCGTTCCCCTGGACGTCGGGGCGAACGTCGTCGACGTCCTCGCCAGCCAGGGCCGCCGCCGCCCCGCGATGGCGGCGATCCGCATCACCCGCCAGGTGCCCGTGAAGGTGCCCGAGCTGCAGGGTGTCTCCGCGGACGAGGCGCGCGATCGCCTCGCGGGGCTCGGCCTGCGCCCGCGCATCGAGGAGGGCGGCAGCATCCTCGACGACCTGCTGCCCATCGACGCCGTCGTCTGCACGACGTCGCCGGAGGCCGGCACCGAGGTCGAGGGCGGCACCGAGGTCGAAGTCGTCGTCTCGAAGATCTGTTAGGAGCGCGGCTCGGCCGCGATAAGCGCCACCCGGGCCCGGCCGCGGTCGCGGCGGATCCCGAGGACGATCTCGCCCTGGATCGGCGCGCCGCCGCCGCGCGTCACGACGTACCGGCCGGCGACGCGTCCCGCGCGTCCACCCGCGGCGATGAGGTCCTCGAACCGGTAGTCGCGGACGTCGGTGCCGGCGAACTGCCGCTTGTACTCGGCCACGACGTCGGCCCGCCCGATCTGCTCATCGCCGGGTGTGACGCGCTTGACGTCAGTCGTCAGCGCGCGGCTCAACGCCGCCGGATCCTCCGCGGCGTACGCCGCGGCGAACCGCTCGGCGGCCTCGCGGACGTCGGCCTCGGAGAGCGGGCCGGGGTCCGTGCGCGTCGCCTCCTCGCCACGGTCCATCGCGAGCAGCACCCCGCCGCCGGCCACGGCGAGGACGAGCAGCAGCGCGACGGCGCTCAGCGGACGGCGGATCCGCCCGCGGGGACGCGGCGGCGGGGGCGGCTGGGGCGCAACCCGCGTCGCGCCCGCTGGACGCTCCGGACGGGGCCGCGGGGTTTCGCGCGGCGGCCGGGGTGTGTCGAGGCGCGTCGCGGCCGTGGCGTCGGCGGGCACGGCCCGTCCGACCGAGGTGGCGCCGTCGTCGAACAGTCCGCCCGCGGGGGCGGCGGCCGGCGGGACGGCCGCGACCACGCGGGTCGGCGGTTCGCGTTCACCCGCAGCCTCGCCGCGCGCCACGCTCCCGCGCCCCGCGGGCAGCGGCGCGTCGACGATGGCGGCGTGCACCGCGCGTGCGAGGTCGCCCGCGGACGCGTACCGCTCGGCAGGGTCCTTCGCCAGCGCGCGGGCGACCACCGCGTCCATCGCCTCCGGGACGCCCTCCGTCGATGACGGGCGCGGCGGCGCCTCGTGCAGGTGGGCGGAGATCGTGGCCGGGACCGTGTCGCGGCGAAACGGCGGCGTGCCGGTCAGCGCGGTGTGCAGGACGCAGCCCAGCGCGTAGACGTCGCTGCGCGCGTCGGTGCGCTCGCCCCGCAGGTGCTCGGGCGCCATGAAGTCGACGGTGCCGACGAACTCGCCGCTGTCGGTCACCCGGGTCTCGGCGTCGGCGAGCCGCACGACGCCGAAGTCCGTGAGGTACGCGTGCTCACCCCGCGCCCCCGCCGTGATGAGGACGTTCGCGGGCTTGACGTCGCGGTGCACGAGCCCCGCGGCGTGTGCCGCGTCGAGCGCGGCCGCGACCTGGGCGATGAGCGCATCGGCGCGCCGGGGCGGCAGCGGCCCCTGCTCGCGCAGCAGGTGTCGCAGGTCCGTCCCGTCGACGAACCGCATGACCAGGTAGAGGGTGCCGTCCTCCTCCCCCGCCGCGTAGACGGGGATGACGTTCGGGTGATCGATCGACGCGGTCAGCCGCGCCTCGCGCTCGAAGCGGGCGCGGAAGTCGGGGTCGGCGGCCCGGTCCCCGGCGATGAGCTTCAGCGCGACGGGCCGGCCGAGCTGCAGCTCGGTGCCCCGGTAGATCACGCCCATGCCGCCGCGGCCGACCTCCGCTTCGATGCGGCAGCCGGCGAACTCGGTTCCGGGGCGGAGCTCGGCCATGCCAGTGATTGTGACGTGTGACGCACCGCACCTTTTCGGCGGCGCTCGGGTTCTCTTCAGCAGGACGGCGCAGGGACCCGCCCCGCGGGATGGAGCCGACGCCCCACCCCAGGGGGCACGAGGAGATCAGATGCAGAGGTTGCTGGTGACGGCGGCGATCGCCGTCGGTGTTGTGCTGTCCGCGGCCGGACCGGCGATGGCGATCCCGTCGCTGTCGGGTGCCCAGATCACGCCCGCCGACACGACGGCGGGCGCGCATGAGAACGTCACGGTGCGGTTCGACGTCGACGACCTCGGGCCGACCGGTGCGCCGGGCGACGACCTGCGCGACCTGGACCTGCTGCTCCCGCCCGGTCTCGTCGGTGACCCCGGCGCGGCGCCGGAGTGCGCGTTCGCCGACCTCGAGCGTGACCGCTGCGACCCCGCCTCGCGCGTCGGCACCACCGAGATCCGCGCGGACCTCAAGCTCAGCGCCCTCGAGCTCACCGACCAGCGGATCCGGGGCGACATCTACCTCGTCCCCACCCGCGGCACCGAGCCCGCCCGGCTCGGGATCGTGCTGCGCCCCGTCATCCCGATCCTGAACATCCCGCTCGACCCGCTGGCGATCGAGTCGCCCGTGCGCGTGCGGACCGCCGAGGACGGTGGCCTGACCGCCTCCCTGCGCGATCTCCCGCGGACGCAGAGCACTCCGCTCGGCATCGCCGCCCTGAAGATCACGCGGCTGCAGATGCAGCTCTTCGGCACCGCGGGCAGCGGCAACGCGTTCCTGACGAACCCGACGACCTGTGGCGCGTCGACGCTGCGCATCGCCGCGACGACCTACGACGGCGTCTCCGGCGCCGCCACCGCATCCTTCACCGCGACCGACTGCGGCACGGTCCCGTTCACCCCCGGCTTCGGTGTCGATGCAGACCCCGTCGGCGCAGACGTCCCCACCGCGGCGCGCGCCACCGTGACCCTGCCGTTCAGCCGCGACCCCAGCGTGCGCGCGCAGACCCAGCCGCGGCGCGCCGTCGTCGCGCTGCCCGAGGGCTTCGAGCTCTCGCCCACCGTCGGCTCCGGCGGTGACCTGCAGGGGTGCAGCGACGCACAGTTCGGGCAGCGCTCGGCCGCGCCGTCGTCGTGCCCGGCGGGCGCGCAGATCGGCACGGTGCAGTTCAGCTCGCCGCTCGTCGACGCGCCCCTGACCGGCAAGGTGTTCCTCGCCGACCCCGCGCCCGGCGCGCCGCTCATCCGCATCTTCATCGTCGCCGAGCAGGGGGCGCAGAGCGACGCGTTGCGCATCAAGCTCGCGGGCGTCGTCGAGCCCGACGCGCAGACCGGCCAGATCCGCACCACGCTGGACGACATCCCGCAGCTGCCGTTCACGTCGTTCGAGCTGCGCTTCCGCGGCGGGCAGCACGCCGTCGTCTCCACACCGCGCTCCTGCGGGACCTACACCGGCACGTCGCGGATGACGCCCCACTCCGGCGGCGCGGACGCCACCCCGTCGGCGACCGTGTCGGTCGCAGGCGACTGCCCCGACCCCGCGGCGTTCACCCCGTCGCTCGGCTTCTCGGCGTCACCCGCCCAGGCGCAGTGGGACGCGACGATCACGACCGCCGTGAGCCGCCCCGACCGCCAGGCCCGGTTGTCCTCCATGCGCGTCTCGCTCCCGCCCGGGATCCTGGGCCGCATCAGCACCGTCCCGGCGTGTCCGGTCGACGCCGCCCGCCAGGCCGCGTGCAGCGCGGACTCCCGCGTCGGCACGGTCGCCGCCACCGCGGGCCCGGGCGCCGCGCCGCTGGGCGTCGAGGGACCCGTGTACCTCACCGAGAGCATCGACGAGTCGTTCGCCGGGCTGGCGATCGTGGTCCCCGCGAAGGTGGGCCCGCTCGACCTCGGCAACTCGGTCACGCTCGCCAAGCTCTTCGTGCGCAGCAGCGACCAGGGGCTCGACGTCGTCGCCGAACAGATCCCCACCCGCCTGCAGGGCATCGCGCTGGGCCTGCGCAGCCTCGAGCTGCGCCTGGACCGGCCCGGGTTCACGTTCAACGCGACGAGCTGCGCGGCGCAGACCGTCCGCGCCACGCTCGGCAGCGATCTCGGTGGCGCCGCGCCCGCCGAGGCCGGGTACCAGGCCACGGGCTGCGAGAACGTGCCGTTCGAGCCGACCATCGAGGCGTCGCTGACGGGCTCGCGCTCGGACCTCGCCAAGAACGGCCACCCCGGACTCGACGTCACCGTGCGCCAGACGGGCCAGGAGGCGAACGCCAGCTCCGTCGCGGTGACGCTGCCCAAGGGCTTCGCCGCCGACCCGGACCGGCTCAAGCGCGCCTGCCCGCTTGCGAAGTTCGAGGCGAACGACTGCCCCGACAGCGCGATCATGGGCAAGGCCACCGCCATCACCCCGCTGCTCCCCGAGCCGCTGGCCGGCGACGTCGTCTTCGTCCTCGCGCCCGGCAGCGGGCTGCCGCAGCTGCGCCTGCAGCTGCGCGGCCGCCTGGCCATCGACCTCGTCGGCAAGGTGTCGGTGTCCGGTACCCAGCTCGTCAACGAGTTCGGCGGCATCCCCGACGTGCCGCTGTCCGCGTTCCGCCTGCAGCTCGACAGCGGAGACAAGAGCCCGCTGTCGACCTCGGAGGACCTCTGCCTCAGCCAGCCGAAGGTGCTCGCGAGGTTCGGGGCGCACAGCGGCAAGACCAAGGAGCGGACCGTCACACCGGCCGCCCCGTCCTGCACCCCGTCGGCGACGCTGAAGGTCACGTCGCTGCGCGCGGGCAGCCCGGAGCTCCAGCTCCGCGCCGACGGCGCGACCCGCAAGCTCCAGCAGGTGCGGCTCAAGCTCCCGCCCGGGATCGAGATCGACCGGGCCAAGGCACGGAACCTCATCCGCCTGCAGGCGGGAGGCATGTCGTCGGGCGACCGGCGGCGCGCGCGGGTCACCGTCTACAAGACGCGCCTCGACGTGACTCTGCCGGGTACGGGCGCCCAGCGCATCAACGTCCTGCTGCGCAAGGGCGCGCTGCGGGTCGGGTCGCTGACACGGCAGCGCCGCAACCCGCGGCTGAACTTCCGCGTCGACGTCTCCCAGCCCCAGGTGGCCACGCGCAGCAGCGTGCTGCGAACGCGCCCGGTTCGCAGCCTCGGGTGAACCGCGTGAACGACACCCCGGGAAGGGGTGTGAAGAACGCCCGGTCCGGGTAACCGGGCCGACATAGGGAGCAAGGCTGCGGCCCCGGGGGCGGGTGCCGCGAGCACAGGGGAGGTTGGGATGCGTCGCGTCGTACCGCTGGCGGCTGCCGCCGGCACGCTGCTGTTCGCCCTTTCGGGATCCGCATGGGCGGCGTCCCTGGACAACCCGCAGGCGAGTCCCGCGGACAAGACTGCCGGGGCGCACTCGGACTTCACGGTGCAGTTCAACCTCTCCGACCTCGGCGCGGTGGGCGCGGGCGGCGACGACCTGCGCAGCCTCGACATCGACCTGCCGGCGGGCCTCGTCGGCGACACCGGCGCCGCGCAGACGTGTCCGTTCGCGTCGCTGCAGGCCGACGCGTGCCCGGCCGGGTCCACGGTCGGTTCCACCAACGTCAACGCGAGCGTGCGGGTCACGCCGCTCGGCCCGATCCTGCCGGTCGAGCTGGACAACCAGTCGATCAACGGGTCGATCTTCCTGGTCCCCACGCGGGGGGACCGAGCCGGCGCGGCTCGGCATCGTGCTGCGGCCGACCTTTCCGATCATCGGGACGCCGCTGAGCAAGGTCGTCCTGGAGTCGCCCATCCGCGTGCGGACCCCGGCGGCGCGGCGGGCTGTCCGCGTCGATCCGCGACATCCCGATCACGCAGAGCACCCCGCTCGGCACAGCCGCGCTGCAGATCCGGCGGCTCACGATGACGCTCTTCCGCCAGGCAGGCACGGGGCAGGCGTTCATGACGAACCCGACGTCCTGCGCGCCGGCGACGACCCGCATCACCGCCGGCTTCCAGCAGGACTCGCCGAAGACCGGCACCGCGACCTTCACCCCGACCGGCTGCACGACGACGCCGTTCAGCCCGGCGCTGGAGTTCGGCGCCGATCCCGCGGGTGCCGACAGCCCGACGTCGGCCTCCGTCACCGTGAGCCTGCCGTTCAACCGCAACGCGGGCGCGCGAGCACAGAGCCAGCCGCGGCGTGCCGTCGTCGCGCTGCCCGAGGGCTTCGAGCTCGCGCCGACCATCGGCTCGGCCGGTGACCTCGCGGGCTGCTCGGACGCGGCGTTCGCCAAGACGTCCCCCGCCCCGTCGACCTGCCCGGCCGCCGCGCAGATCGGCACGGTGCGCTTCAGCTCGCCGCTCATCGCCGAGCCGCTGACCGGCCGCGTGTTCCTCGCCGAACCGGCGCCGGGTGAGCCGCTCATCCGCGCGTTCATCCTGGCCGAGCAGAGCGGCGCGGCCGACGCACTGCGGATCAAGCTCGAGGGCGACGTCACCGTCAACGAGAGCACCGGCCAGGTCACGACGGTTCTCGACGACATCCCGCCGCTGCCGTTCACCACGTTCACGCTCGCGTTCCGCGGTGGTCAGCACGCCGCGTTCACGTCTCCACGCGCCTGCGGCGAGTACCGCGGTGGCGCGACGTTCACCCCGCACTCCGGCGGCCCGGACGCCACGCCCACCGGGGCGGTGACGATCGCCGGAGACTGCCCGGACCCGAATGCGTTCGGCCCGTCGGCGTCGGTGTCGGCCTCGCCCACGCAGGCCGGGGCGGACGCGGTCGTCACGACGCTGCTGGAGCGCCCCGACCGCCAGGCGCGCCTGAGCTCCATGCGCGTGTCGCTCCCGCCCGGCCTGCTCGGGCGGGTCGCCAGCGTGCCGCAGTGCGACGTGGGCTCGGCCCGCGCCGGAGCGTGCCCGGAGACCACGCGCGTCGGGACCGTGACCGCGGCCGCCGGTGCCGGCCCCGCGCCGCTCTCGGTGCAGGGCCCCGTCTACCTCACGGAGAGCCTCGACGGCTCGTTCGCGGGTCTCTCCATCGTGGTGCCCGCGAAGGTCGGCCCGCTTGACCTCGGCAACTCGGTCACGCTCGCGAAGCTCTTCGTGCGCGGCAGCGACCAGGGTCTCGACGTCGTCGTCGACGAGGTCCCGCTGCGGCTGAAAGGCATCGCGCTCTCGATCCGCTCGCTGCGCCTGGCGCTCGACCGGCCGGGCTTCACGTTCAACGCGACGAACTGCGCCGTGATGCCCGTCCGCGCGACGTTCGGCAGCGACCTCGGCGGCGCGGCGAGCTCGGACTCGACGTATCAGGCGACGGGTTGCGAAGGCCTGCCGTTCGCCCCGAAGATCGAGGCGACGCTCACGGGCTCACGCCGGGAGGTCGACGAGAACGGCCACCCCGGCCTGACCGCCGTCGTCAGCCAGTCCGCGGGTGAGGCGAACACGAGCTCCGTCGCCGTGACGCTTCCGGTCGGCGTGGCCGCCGACCCGTCGCGTCTGCGTCGCGCCTGCCCGCTCGCCCAGTTCGAAGGCGGCACGTGCCCGGCGGAGTCCGTCATCGGGACCGCGACCGCGGTGACACCGGTGCTGAGCTCGCCGCTGACCGGCCGCGTGGTCTTCGTCCTCGTGCCCGGCAGCGCCCTGCCCCAGCTGCGTCTGCTGCTGCGCGGCCAGCTGCCGATCGACCTGCTCGGCAAGGTGGCCATCGGCACCGGCAACCGGCTCGTCAACGAGTTCGCCGGCATCCCGGACGTGCCGCTCTCCCGGTTCGAGCTGAAGCTCGGCCCGGGTGCGGCCAGCCCGCTGCTCAACGCGCGTGACCTGTGCGCGAGCAACCCGCGGATCACCGCCGCGTTCCGCGCGCACAGCGGCGCGTCGTCGAACCGCACGATCACCCCGACCGTGCTGGGCTGCTCGCCGAAGGCCACGGTGCGGGTGAGCTCGCTGCGCCGAGGCCGGCCGGCACTGCGCCTGCGCGTCGACGGCGCCGGGAACAAGGTCACGAAGACCCGGCTGAAGCTGCCGAAGGGGCTCGTGCTCGACACGCGGCGCGCGCGGCGGCTCGTGCGCGTGAGCGCTGTCGGCCTGCCGAAGGGCACCCGCGCGAGGGTCCGGGTCTTCCGCACGCGGATCGACGTGACGTTCCCCCGCGGCGGGGCCACCCGCGTGAACGTCCTGCTGCGCCGCAACGCGCTGCGGGCCGGCACGACCCTGCGCCGACGCGCGAAGCCGCGGCTGCAGTTCCGCCTCGACATCTCGCAGCCGCGCGTGAAGGTCCGCAAGACCACGTTGCGCATCCGGCCGGTACGCAGCGTCTGAAGCCACCCCCACGGCCCCACCCCCCGTCGCCCGACTCCCCCTCGGCGGCGGGGGTGGCGGGCCGATCAGTCCGTGCGCGGGCCGGGGACGTTGCGGAACTGGAACGCCGCCGGCTCGCGGCCGGCCTGGACGAACCAGCACTCGCCGCTGACGTCGGCGGCGAACAGCTCAACCACGGCCGCGGCGGGCTCCTCGGCGGTCATCATGGGGAAGCCCTGCTGCGCGAGCGCCTCGGCGATCGGCGCCGTGATCGCCGACTCGGCGAAGCCCGGGCAGACCGCGTTGAAGCGGATCCCGTCCTGCGCGAGCGCCGGACCAGCCGACCGCACGAGCCCGACGACCGCGTGCTTGTTCGCCGTGTAGACCGAATCGAACGGCATGCCGACGAGCCCCGCGAGCGACGCGGTCGCGACGATGGCGCCCCCGCCGCGGGCCTTCAGCGCCGGCAGTGCGTGGTGCAGGCCGAAGACGACCCCGTCGAGGTTCGCCCCCATCGCGCGGCGGTACAGCGCGAGGTCGAAGTCCTCGCCGATGCCGCAGCCCGTCGAGACACCCGCATTGAGGTGGACAAGATCCACCCCGCCGTGCCGGGCGACGACGTCGGCGACCAGCCGCCCGTTCGCGTCGAAGTCACTGACGTCGCACGGGACGAAGTCGCCGCCGATCGCCTCGGCGACAAGCCGTCCGCCGGGCTCGTCGAGGTCGGAGATCACCACGAGCGCGCCCCGGGCGGCGAGCGCCCGCGCGGTGGCGGCGCCGATCCCGCTCGCGCCGCCGGTGACGATCGCGACCTTGCCGTCGAACTCAGGCATCGTGCGTCATCGCCTCCACGCGCTCGCCGAGCTCCTCGATGAGCTCGCCGAACTGCAGGATGAACGGGTCGTCGGTGGTCCCGGCCTTCGCGCGCTTGTAGTTGCCCTCCATGAAGACGATGAGTTTCCACGACGCGAGCACGCGGTACCACCCGAGGTCGCCGACCGACCGCCCCGACCGCTCCGCGTAGCGCGCGACGAGCTCGTCGCGGGTCGGGAAGCCCGGCTGGCGCGTGACCGGCGAGAGGTCCATCCCTGCGATCTCGGGGTCGCCCGGATCGGTCCACATGACCATGAGGTAGCCGAGGTCCGCGAGCGGGTCGCCGATCGTCGCCATCTCCCAGTCGAGGATCGCCGACAGTCGCGCCGGATTCCCCGGCGCGTAGAGCGTGTTGCCGAGGCGGTAGTCGCCGTGCACGATCGTCGCGGGCGGCGAATCCGGCAGGCGGTCTGCCAGCCAGCGGCCGACGCTCTCGACGGCCGGCACCTCACGCGTCTTGTTGTGCTCCCACAGGCCGAGGAACCGGCGCAGCTGGCGCTCGAGGTAGCCCTCGGGCTTGCCGAAGCCCTCGAGCCCGGCGTCGCGCCAGTCGACGGCGTGCAGCTCGACGAGCGCGTCGATGAGCTCCTCCCCCCACCCGGCGGCGCTCGGCCTCCGGAGAGAGGTGTTCGGGCAGCGTGTCGACGAGCACGTCGCCCTCGACCTTCGCCATGACGTAGAACGGCGCGCCGATGACCTCCGGGTCGTCGCCTACGGCGAGCACCTTCGGCACGCGGGCGCGGCCATCGAGCGCGCCGATGACACGCGCCTCGCGCAGGACGTCGTGCGCGCTGGGCGGCAGCGGCCCGCGCGGGGGGCGGCGCAGCACGACCTCGGTGTCGCCGCGGCGCACCGCGAACGTCACGTTGGAATGCCCGTCGCCGATCGGCGTGAGCTCCGGCGTGCTGCCGGGCTCGCCGACGCCGTGAGCGTCGAGGAACGCCGTGAGCGCGTCGAGGATGACGAGCGGCTCGCGCGCGTCGGGCGCGATGTCGCCGCGCGTGGCGACGATGTCGTCGGGTGCGACCGGAACGGCCATCAGGTCAGGTCCCCCGCCGCGACGCGCGTGCTCTCGCCCTTGCGCGCCAGCTGCAGGCACGCCCGCGCCATGACCATGCGGTGCACCTCGCTCGCCCCGTCGTAGATCCGCGCCGAGCGCGAGTCCTCGTAGATGCGCGCGACCGGCAGGTCCTTGGCGACCCCCGCCGCCCCGTGGATCTGCACGGCGCGATCGGCGACCCGGCCGAACGCCTCGCTCACGAACGTCTTCGTCATCGCCACCTCCTGGCGGTGCGGCAGGCCGTGCTCGACCTTCCACGCGGTGTGCAGGACCATGAGCCGGCTGGCGTACAGGTCCATCGCCGAGTCGGCGATCATGAACTGCAGGCCCTGCTGCTCGGCGAGCTCCTTGCCGAACGCGGTGCGCTGCGTCAGGCGTGTGGTCGCGAGATCGAGCACGCGCTGCGACGCGCCGATCCACCGCATCGCGTGCGCGAGGCGCCCGCCCGCGAGCCGCTTCTGCGCGATGACGAACCCCTCGCCCTCGTTGCCGAGCAGGTTCGCCTGCGGGACGCGCACGTTCTCCAGCTCGATGACGGGATGCCCGCCGGGGTAGTGCGCGCCCATCCAGTCGGGGTGGCGCGCGACCTTCCAGCCGGGCGTGTCCGTCGGGACGAGGATGAGCGAGTAGTTGCGATGCCCGGCGGCGTCGTCCGTGCCGGTCTTCGCGACGACGATGGCGATGGACGCGCCCTCGGCGCCGGTGATGCACCACTTCGTCCCGTTGAGGACCCAGTCGTCGCCGTCCCGGACCGCGCTGGTCTGGAGGTTCGTCGGGTCGCTGCTGGCGACGTCGGGCTCGGTCATGGCAAAGCACGACCGGATCTCGCCGGCGGCGAGCGGGCGCAGCCACGTCTCGAGCTGCTCCTCGGTGCCCGCCATGAGCAGCGTGTGCATGTTGCCCTCGTCGGGCGCCATCGCGTTGATGGCCAGCGACGCGAGGATCGACACGCCGCAGATCTCGTTGATGAGCGACATGCCGAGCACGCCGATGCCCAGGCCGCCCCACCGCTCAGGCAGGTGCGGGGTGTAGATGCCGCGTTCGCGGGCGCCGTCGCGCAGGCGCTCGACGACGTCCCAGGACGTCAGGAGGTCATCGAGGTCGGTGACCTCCGCCTCGGCGGGGAGCACCTCCTCGTCGACGAAGGCCCTGACGCGGTCGAGCACGTCGCGCAGGTCCGCGGGGATTGTGAAGTCCATCGGGCGGATCGTATGCGCGGGGACGCCCGGAGGGTGTCGTCAACCGTGCGTCAGGCGAGCACCCAGGTGTCCTTCGCCCCACCCTGCTGCGACGAGTTCACCACGAGCGAGCCGCGGCGCAGCGCCACGCGTGTGAGCGCGCCGGGCGCGGCGCGCGGTCCGTCGGGGGTGAAGAAGACGAACGGCCGCAGGTCCACATGGCGCGGCTCCAGCACGCCGTCGTCGACGACCGTCGGGTGGGTCGACAGCGGGACGACGAGCTGCGCGACGTACTCACCCGGGTCGGCACGGACGTCGTCGAGCAGCGCCGACAGCGTGGCGTCGTCGGCGTCGCGGCACACCGTGACGCCCTTGCCACCCTCGCCGTGGCGCGCCTTGACGACGAACGCGCGCGGATCGTCGAGCACCTGTCCCAGCGCGTCGGGCTCGCCCAGTTCCAGTGTCGGGACCGAACGCAGCAGCGGCTCCTCGCCGAGGAACAGCCGCACGAGGTCCTCGACGTGCGCGTGGGTGAGCTTGTCGTCGCCGACACCGGTGCCGAACCCGTTGACGAGCCCCAGCCGCCCGTCGAGCCACGGCTCGAGCAGCGCCGCCGCGACCGGCGTCATCGCGCCGTCGGCCGCGTGGATGAGGTCACTGTCGGTCCGGCGGTAGACGACGTCGATGTCGTGCGGATGGCCCTCGGCGTCACGGCGGCGCAGCCGGCCGAAGCGGGTGCGTTCGAGGTCGGCGAGCGTCACCAGCGGCACGCCGAGCTGGGCCGCCAGCCACGCGTGTTCGTAGTGCGCCACCGATGACGGCCCGTCGGTGAGCACCACGGCGTGCGGATCGTCGACACCGGCGGGCGCCGCCTGGCGCAGCGCGGCGGCGAGCAGCGCGACGCTCTCCGCGGGCATGTCCCGGACCGCCGGGGCGTCGATGCCGCGCGCGGCGAGCGCCCCGACCACGGCGCGGCGGGCGGCGACCGCGTACGCCAGCCCCGAGGGTGTGCGCAGATTGTCCTCCAGGACCAGGAGCGTGCCGTCCGCGTCGCGGATGATGTCCAGGCCGCTGACGCCCAGCGCAGTCGCGGGCTCGGGCCACACGCCGCGCAGCAGCGGTTCGTAGCCCTCGGTCTCCTCGATCTGCTCATCGGTGACGATCCCCGCCTCCACGGACCGCCTGGGGCCGTACGCGTCGCGGACGAACGCGTCGAGCGCGCGGACGCGCTGCTCCAGCCCGGCGGCGAGCGTCGCCCATTCCGCCGCGCCGAGGATGCGCGGCACCGGGTCGACGGTGAACGGCCAGCCGCTGCCGCCGCCGAAGCGGACACCGGTCTTCTCCAGGTACGTCGCGACGTCGGCGCGCAGACCCGCGAGGTCCGTCTGCGCGATCGCGTCCATGAGCGCCGCGCCGGGCTCTCCCGAGGCGAGGGTCTCGTCCGTGGGGGTGGCAGGGGGGCGCTGAGAGGCCGACGTCGATGCCAGTCACCCTCGCAGCATCGACCACGGGCGTCGGCTTCTCCTCCGCCCTACGGCCAAAACGGGCCACCCCGCGATCGACCTGGCGTCCAGTGGGCCCCCCTGGTGTTCACCACCCCCGACCCCCTACCCCCGGAGAGCCCCCATGTACCGCCCGTCCCTTCGCATCCCCCGTCCCGGCGCCGTCCTGGACGTCATTGCCCTGTCGGTCGCCCTCGGCGGCGCCCCCGCCCCGCGGCGGCATCCGCGAGCAGCGTGTCGATCTCCGTCAGCTCATGGGCGCGTCCGAGGAGCACACCCCGATCGCCCGCTCAGAACGCCTTCTCAGCCGGTGTACATCGCTTCGATCTGATCGCCGTACTTCTCGCCGATCGGCTTGCGCTTGAGCTTCATGGTGGGCGTCAGCTCGTCCCCGCCGGGCAGCCAGTCGCCCTCGACGATGACGAACTTCTTGATCTGCTCCACGCGCGAGAGCTTCGCGTTGGCCGCGTCGACCGCGGCCTGCACCGCCGCACGTGCCTGCTCGTTCTTCGCCAGCGCCTCCAGCGAGGCGTCCTCGATGCCCTGCTGCTGCGCCCACATCGGCGCGAAGTCGGCGTCGAGCACGATGAGCGCGGTGTTGTACGACCGCGCGTCGCCGATGACGCACGCCTGCCCGATGAGCGGCGACGCGCTCTTCAGGGTCGCTTCGATGAACGACGGCGACATGTTCTTGCCGGCCGCGTTGATGATGAGCTCCTTCTTGCGGTCGACGATCTTCAGGTAGCCGTCCTCGTCGAACTCGCCGATGTCGCCGGTGTGCAGCCAGCCCTCGGCGTCGACGGTCTCGGCCGTCTTGTCGGGCATGTTGCGGTACCCGACCATCACGGCGTCGGCGCGCACAAGCACCTCGCCGTCCTCGGCGAGCTTGATCTCGAAGCCCGGCGCGGGCTCCCCGACGGTGCCGATCTTGATGCGGCCGGGCCGGTTCGCCGCACCGGCGCCGCACGTCTCGCTCATCCCCCAGATCTCCGCGACGGGCACGCCGATCGCGTGGAAGAACTCGATGACCTCCACCGGCGTCGGCGCTGCGCCGACGTTCACGGCCTTGATCGCGGAGAAGCCGAGCATCTGGCGGACGCCGCTGAAGATCTGCTCGTCGGCCTGCGCGACCGCCGCGGCGAGCTCCTCGGGCACCGGCTCACCGCGCTGCTCGAGGCGCACCTTCTGCGTGGCCGCCTCGATCGCGCCCTGCATGGCCTGCTGCTTCTCCGGCGGCTGCGAGGCGACCATGGCCTCGAGGCCGGCCTTCAGCTTCTCCCAGATGCGCGGCACCGCGAAGAACCAGCTCGGCTGGACCGCGGGCAGGTAGGACATGACCTGCTTGGGGTCCGGGCACGAGGTGACCTGGATGCCGTAGCGGATGGGCAGGTAGTGGTGGGCGGCGCGCTCGGCGATGTGCGCGCTGGGCAGCCACGAGATGACGCGCGAGTCGTCGTCGAACTCCACCATCGCCTCGATGGCGTCGACGGCCGACAGGAGGTTGCGGTGTGAGAGCTGCACGCCCTTCGGCGGCCCGGTCGTGCCCGAGGTGTAGATGAGCGTGAGGATGTCGTCGGCCTGGATCGCCGCCAGCGCCGCGTCGGGATCGAACCCGGCCTGGGCGCCGCGCTGCTCGAGGTCGGCGAGGGTGAGGCAGCCGTCGGGCAGGTCGCCCTCGGGATCGACCACCACGATGTGCTCGAGGTTCGGCAGGTCCTCGCGTGCCTTCAGGACGACGGGGAGGAACACCGACTCGGTGACGAGGATCCGCGCCTCGGCGTCGGTGACGAGGTAGGTGATCTGCTCGGGCGAGGACGTCTGGTAGATCGAGAACGGCGTGCCGCCCGCCAGGACGACGCCGACGTCGACCAGGTGGAACTCGGGCCGGTTGCCGAGCAGGATGCCGACGCACTGGCCGCGCTCGAGGCCGAGCGACTGCAGCCCGGCGGCGATCTCGCCGGACCGTGCGCGCCACTCCCCCAGGTGATCGAGACCTCGTCCTCCTTCGTGCGCAGCGCGACGTCGCCGGCGCGGCGGTTGACGGTCTCGGTGAACGCCTCGGCGAGCGTCGTGGCGGTCTGCACGGCCATGGTCGGAGTCCTCTCCTCGTCCGCGTCTCTCCCCTGCGCGGGTCCCGGACATCATGCCGAACCGCCGCCGCAATGTGGCAGGTCCCGTTGTCAGTCGGCGGGTACGGGGGCGGAGAGCTCCGCGAACGACCGCTCGATGCCCTCCGCGAGCACCGCCACGTCCGGCGCGGCGACCCGATCGGCGTTGATGCCGAACACCATCTGCCCCGCGTAGCTCACCGCGGCGACGCCCACCGTGTGCCCCGTGAACAGCGGGACGAGCGGCAGGACCTCGACGAGCGGCGCGCCGAACGCGTAGCGCTTGTCCGGCGGCCCGGGGACGTTTGTGATCGTGAGGTTGAACATCCGCGTGGTCCCGAACATGCTGCGCGCGAGCAGCTCTCCCGCCAGCGGCGGCGCGAGGTCGGCGATCTTGGCGATCGTGCTCCCGCCGGCGCCCTGGGAGCTGGCCTTCAGGTGCTCGGCGTTGTCGACGACACGCCGGTACCGACGCAGTGTGTCGGGTTCGCCGACGGGCAACTCGATGAACAGCGACGTGATCTCGTTGCCGAGGTCGCGGCCGTCGGCGGTGCGGATGTTCACGGGCACCTGGGCGCGCAGCACGCCCTCGACGTGCTCGCCGCGTGACTCCAGGAGGTGACGCAGCCCGCCCGCGCACAGCGCGAGCACCATGTCGTTGATCGTGCCGCCGAGCCGCTCGCGCGTCGCGTTGACGTCGTCGAGGCTCAGCCGGACCGTCGCGTAGTGGCGCGTCCCGCTCGTCGGCCGATTCAGGCTCGACTCCGGCGCGGCGATGATCTCCTCCTTCACGATCACCTCCGCGGCCGCCACGATCCGCTCGATGGAGTCGCGCGGGTGCGTCAGCGCAGACAGGCCGGCGCGCGCGCCCCGGATGGCCAGGCCCGGCGAGAACCAGGAGCGCCCGCCACCGTTCTCACCGTGCACCGGCTCGAGCGGCTGCTCGGGCAGCGGCTGGGCGTCGGGCGTCTCGTCGAGCAGCACCTTGCCGAGATCCAGCGCGCCCACGCCGTCGACCAGGCAGTGGTGCGTCTTGGTCGCCATCGCCCAGCGACCGCCCTCCAGCCCGTCGAGCAGGACGATCTCCCACAGCGGCCGGTGACGGTCCAGGCGGTGCGACCAGAAGTCTCCCAGCCACTCCTGCAGTTCGCGCTCCCCGCCGGGGGCCGGCAGCGACGCGTGGCGCAGGTGCGCGGAGATGTCGAAGTCAGGCGTCCGTTCCCACGTCAGCCAGGTCAGCGGGCCCGCGGCCGGCGCGGAGAGCTGCTGCGCGAAGCGGGGCAGCAGCCCGATGCGCGCGCCCATGTACTCGCGCAGTTCGTCGATGTCCGGCGCCCCGCCGCTCGGGAGCTCGTCGAAGATCAGCGCCGCGCCGATGTGCATGTGCGCGGTCTCGTCGACCTGCTCCAGTTCCAGGAACATCGTGTCGAGAATGGTGAGCTGCTCGCCCATGCGTCCTGCTCCTCTCCGAGTGACCCGCGCGAGACGCTACGGACGCGACACGCGGCGCACATCGGGTCCTGCGCGCATCACGTGTCCGTACTTGCCCCGGAGCAGGGGCTTGACTGCCGCGGTCCAGCCGTCGAGGATCACCGCCGTACACCTTGGGGGAGCGTTGTCCATGTCCGTCGGGAAGGCCACGTGGGACCAATTTGCTGCGGAGGACCCGCAGTTCTACATCGCGTCGAACCGGCCCGCATGGGACGACGATGAGTTCTACGCGGCCGGGGCCTCGATCCTGTCGCACATCGAACGGTGGCTCCCGCGCCTGAACACCGGGCATGCCGTGGAGATCGGCGCGGGGCTCGGCCGCATCACCGTGCACCTCGCAGGGATGTTCGACCGGGTCGACGCGACCGACGTGAGCCCGCGCATGGTGGAACAGGCCCGTGCGAAGGGGCTCCCCGAGAACATCACGTGGACGCAGACGGACGGCCGGCTGCCGGCCGACGACGGCACGGTCGACTTCGTGTACTCGTTCAACGTCATGCAGCACGTCCCCCTCGTCGCGGAGATCGAGGGCTACATGCGCGAGATCCGCCGCGTCCTGCGGCCCGACGGCCACGCGGCGATCCAGTACGACATCCGCCCCCGCCCGCTGTGGCAGCGCTCGGTGCTGCTCATGCCCGACCCGCTCCTGCCCCGCACGTCACGACGCTTCATCCGCCGCTACCCGGTCCCGCTCACCGACCTCCACGCGATGGCCGCCCGCTCCGGCCTGGAGGTCCTCGACGAGTTCGACAAGGCGCCGCACGAGCACTACATGCTGTTCGCGCCCGCCTGACGGTGGTACAAGCGGGGTGAGCCCGCATGCTCGTCGACCTCCACGCCCACTACCCGATGCACGTGGTCCCCGGCGGGGACACCCACGAGCTGCTGACCTCGTGGCCCGCCCAGCAGGTCCGCGCGAAGATCGTCGACCTCGTCTCCCGGCTGGCGAACTACGAGGGGCCCGGCGGCGAGCCCGGCGTCACGGTGCCGCTCCTGCGCGAGGGCGACGTCGGGGTGGCGCTGTCGGTGGCGTTCAACCCGTGGACCGAACTCGACCCGAGCCGCCACTACGACGACCCGCCGAAGGACGACTACTTCGACCTGCTGCTCGAGGTCCTCGACGCCGTCGACGCGGAGGTCGGCGCGCGCGACGACGCGGAGATCGTCCGCACCGCCGAGGCACTCGACCGCTGCCTGGCCGAGGACCGTGTCGCGCTCATCCACGCCGTGGAGGGCGCGGTGCAGCTCGGCAGCGCGGCGGCGGTGCCGGCCAACGTCGAGGAGCTCGCGCGCCGGGGCGTCGCGTACGTCACCGTCGCGCACCTGTTCTGGCGGCAGGTCGCCACCGTCGTCCCCGCCCTCCCCTTCCTGCCCGACCGGGTCTACCGCCTGCTGTTCCGCCAGCCGCGGGACATGGGGCTGGGTCCGTCCGGGCGCGCGGCGGTCCAGGCGATGGCGCGCCACGGCGTCCTCGTCGACGTCACCCACATGAGCGACGCGTCGGTGCGCGAGACGCTTGCGCTGCTCGACGAGGCGAATCCCGCGCGGCGCCTGCCGGTGATCGCCTCGCACATGGCGTGCCGCTTCGGCTCGCTCGCGTACAACATGACCGACGACGCGATCCGGCAGGTCGCCGACCGCGGCGGCGTGCTCGGCGTCATCGCCTGCCGCCACTACATGGCCGACGGCCTGCAGCAGGCCGAGACGTGGGAGGACACGGTCGACATCACCTGCGCGCACGCCGAGCGCATCGCCGCCGTCACCGGCTCGTGGGACCACGCGGCGATCGGCTCGGACCTCGACGGCTACATCAAGCCCGCGCTGCCGGGACTGGAGCACGAGGGCCGCATGCGCGAGCTGCAGGTGGCGCTGCGAGCGCGGCTCGGCGCCGAGCGGGCGGAGAAGGTCATCAGCGCAAACGCGCTGCGAGTGCTCCGCGCCCGGTTCGCCGCGTGACCGCCGTCAGTGCGCGTGCTCGCCGCCGCGGAGGTGCATGACCGCCACGACGATGGCGCCCACGATGAGGCCGAGAATCGCCGACGCGATGGTGTTCGTCAGCCACTCGGCGACCCCGCCCACCGCGCCCAGCGCGTCGTGCACGTCCTCCTCGAGATGGTGCACCGCGTCGTAGAGGAACGTCACGCCGAGCTCCTCCAGTCCGACCAGGAGGATGTGCCCGCCGACCCAGAGCATCGCCGCGACCCCGATCGTCGAGAGCACCGACAGGACGATCGGCATGGCGCGGACGAGCCCGCGCCCGAACGACGCACCCGCGCCCTTGCCCCGCTGCGCCAGCCCCAAGCCGATGTCGTCCATCTTCACGATGAGGCCGACGACGCCGTACACGCCGAAGGTGATGGCGAACGCGACGGCTACGAGGATGAACGCACGGGAGACAAACGGCTCGTCGGTGACCTCGTTCAGCGCGATCACCATGATCTCCGCAGAGAGGATGAAGTCCGTGCGGATCGCCTTGCTGACGAGTTCTTCCTCGTTCTCGGGCTCGTGCACGCCGGCCGCTTCGGCTCCGTGCTCGTGCGGCCCGATCCACTCCCACACCTTCTCCGCGCCCTCGTAGCAGAGGTACGTGGCGCCGATCATGAGGATCGGCGTGACCAGCCACGGCAGGAACTCGCTGAGCAGCAGCGCGGCCGGCAGGATGAAGAACAGCTTGTTGCGCAGCGAGCCGATCGCGATCCGCTTGATCATCGGCAGCTCGCGATTGGCCTCGAAGCCCTGGACGTAGCGCGGGGTGACGGCGGCGTCATCGACGATCACACCGGCCGCCTTCATGCTCGCCCGGCCCGCGCCGGCGGCGACGTCGTCGACCGACGCCGCGGCGATGCGCGCGAGCGCGGCCACGTCGTCGAGGAGCGCGGCGAGACCCGCGCTCATGACTGCCATCCGTCCGTGTTTGCTGTGCGCACGGCGCACAGGCTAGGGGCGAACGCGGCTGCCTGCCCTCAGACCGCCTGACGCAGCAGCGCCGGGGTGAGCCGGCGCACGTGCGCGAGCAGGCGCTCGTGCGTGGCCGCGTCCGGCTCGGTGAGGCGCAGGCGCAGCAGCTCGTCGCCGGCGGCGTTGAGGATGTGCGCGGTGTACTCGGGGTCCGGGAGGTCCGGGTTGATGGAGAGCAGCACGCTCATGAAGTACTCGCGAACGAAGGACTGCGCCTGGACGAGGCGCGCGTGCAGCTCCGGCGGCGCGCCCTGCGGCGGGAACAGGAACAGGCGCCAGGTCGCGGGGTGCGCGTCGACCGCGCGCAGCACCTCGGCGAACGCATGGGTGAAGGCGCCATCGCGGTCGGTGGGCGGCGGGCTCTGTGCGACGGCTTCGGCAAACCAGGTCCCGGCCCGCGCGGCCTCGCGGTCGACGAGCGCGACGAACAGACCCGGCAGGTCGCCGAACTGCTGGTAGAGCACGGTGCGCGACACGCCTGCCTCCGCCGCGATCCGGTTCAGCGTCGCCGCGTGAAACCCCTCCGCGTCGACGATCGCGTGCGTGATGTCGAGGATCTGCTCGTGGCGATCCTCGGCGGTCATGCGCCGTCGTCGCTGCTGCGTGTCGGGGGCCATACTTGACGACCTAACTTATACGACGTAAGTTGTGGGAACCATGCTTGAGCAGAGTCTGCACTACCCGGACCTCGCAGCGCGCGTCCTCAGCCAGCAGGAGTTGCAGCCCGCCCTCTACGGCGAGATCGACTTCACCGCGAAGCCGTACCGGCTGTCCGACGGCCCGGACGACGAATCCTCGCTGCCCGCGTGGGTCGCCAAGCGGGCGCCGCTCCTCGCAGACGAGCGCGTGGTCGAGCTGATGAGCACCGCGACCATGCTGGGCGACGTCGTGGCCGACCCGTACGCGTCGCTCATGGCCGAGCGCAGCTTCAAGGGCCTGATCGACATGCTCAAGCAGGCGTGCCGCGAGGGCGTCGAGGCCGTCCCCGACGCGCCGCCGGAGCTCGAGGCGTTCATCGCGGCGATGGAGCACCAGCCCGACTGGCTGGACATGGACCTCGTCCGCGACGGCGCGCGGGTGGAGCGCATCCCAATGGCGTTCCTCGCCCCCTTCGTCACGCGCGGCGCGTTCGTCGCGACGTTCCTGAACACGTACGCGGCGCTCCCGATGGCGCTCACCGGCACGCTCGGCGGCAGCAAGGCCGCGCGGCGCGTGAACGAGACGACGAGCTTCTTCACCGTCACGACCCTCCCGAACGCGCTCGACCGCTACGGCCCGGGCTTCGAGGCGGCGGCGATGGTCCGCCTCATGCACTCGATGGTCCGGTACAACGCGCTGAAGCGGTCCGACCGGTGGGACCTCGACGTGTTCGGCATCCCGATCCCGCAGCTCGACCAGATGCCGGCGGGCCTCATCAACATCTACCTGCTGGCCGCGCAGGCCAAGCGCAAGGGACGCAGCGAGTTCACCGACCAGGAGCGCGCGGTCGTCGAGTTCTGCCGCTACCGCTGCTACCTCCTCGGCCTCCCCGAGGAGCTGCTCCCGAAGACGCCCGACGAGACGCTGCACCTCATGCACGCGCGCGCCGCGCTGCTACGCGACGGCTTCGACGACGCCACCTGCGGCGAACTCGTCCGCGCGACGATGGCGGCGTACCTGCGGGCCGACGACACGCCGTTCGACCGCGTGGCCGAGAGCGTGGAGAAGAGCTACAGCAAGGCGTTCTTCATCCGCAGCTTCACGCGCAACGACACCGAGAAGGCGGCGGCGATGGGGGTGTCGTTCGGCAAAGCGGACGTCGCGCGCATCGCGGTCACGGCGCCGTTTGTCATCGGCCGGTTCGTGGCGGTGACGGCGGCCAGCCGCGTCCCGGTCCTGCGCGACGTCGTCGACTCGTACGCCATCCGCATGCTCAAGAAGCGGCTGGCGACCTACGGGAACGCGGAGTTCACGACCGACGCCTCGACGTACACGCCGGTCGCGCGGCCGCTGGCGAACACCGCCTGACTGGCGCCGCCGGCCGCGCGGGGAGACAATCCCGCGCATGCCCAGCACGCTCATCGAGGTTCGCCGCCAGTACTCCGAGGCCGAGGAGACCGCTCTGCTCGACGCCGTGCAGGGCGCGCTCGTGGCGGCGTTCCGCATCCCGCCCGAGGACCGGAACGTCCGCCTCGCCGTCCACGCGCCGCACCGCTTCACCTGCTCCCCGCGCCTGTCCGACCCCGAGCGCTTCACGTTCGTCTCGATCGATTGCTTCGCGGGCCGGTCGCTGGACGCCAAGCGCAGGCTCTACGCAGAGATCGTCGACCGCTTGGCGGTGCTCGGCATCCCCCGCGACCACGTGACGATCAACCTCCGGGAGATCACGCCGGAGAACTGGGGCATCCGCGGCGGGCACGCCGGGTGTGATGTGAACCTGGGGTTCGAGGTGAAGGTGTGAGGCGAGCCGGGTCACGCGCTTCCGCGGGAGCGTTGACGCGGAAACGCTCCCGCGGAATGCTCCTCGACAACATGCAGCGCGCTCGCGAGGAGGAGTACCCAGAGCGTCCAATCGGCCACGCGTGGCAGTCTTGCGGAACCGATTCTGCGTGGGTGTTCCCGCAGCCTGTTCGGTCAGTTCACGACGCCAGCGTCACTGTGGGCCCGCCCGCCTCGTCGCGAACTCCATCCGCGCCGAGGAGGTGCTCGACCGCGCGGGCGGCGGACTGGCAGGCGCCCTCCATGGTGATCGTCCAGCCGGTCTGCAGCCAGTCACCGGCGAGCGCGAGCCCGCGCACGGACGTCTCCACCCCAGGGCGTGCGCCGTCGCTCCCACGGTGCTGGGTGATCGTCGACTTCGCCATCCGGACGACGTGCGAATGCACGACCTGTGCGTCTCGGGCCTCTGGGTAGTAGCGACGCAGGATCTCCATCTGCGTCTGCGTGATCTCGTCGTTGCTCATCCCGATCAGCTCGTAGGAGGCCGACACGGTCGTCGAGTACAGGTAGTTCTTGTCGGGGCGGCGACCGTGCATCTTCTGGCGATCCCACACCTGCTCGAGCACGCCGAGGCTGTCGTAGAGCACCTCGCCCCACTCCTGCATGCCGATCGACCGATCCAGGTAGAGATTCACGCTGACGATCGGGACCGGCTGCAGCACGTCCACCGCACGGTAGATCGCCTCGTGGCCGGGCACCTGGTCGAGCAGGCCCTTGATGTCCCAGACGGGCACCGCGCAGATCACCGCGTCGGCTGCGACACGTTCGCCGTCGGCGAGGGTCACACCGGTGACCGCGCCGTCTTCGACGTCGATGGACCGGACCACGGCTCGATAGCGCACGTCCACGCCGCGCTCGGCAAACACGCGACGCGCCCCGGCGAGGTAGAGCGTGTCGAGGTCGACGGTCGGGTACCCGATCGAGATCGGCGTGCGCAGCTTGACCGCCTGCTTGGCTCCGACGGCCATCAGGTCCGCGAGCGGCTTTGCGGCACTGAGGTCCGGCTTGTCGCCGGTCAGGCCGATCGTGATGCCATCCCAGAGCGCGCGCTGCACCGACCGCGGCATCCCGAGACGCTCGAACCATTCGGTCGCGGTGATCGCATCGAGATCGGCAGGCTGGCGCAGCGATTGCGCCAGCAAGCGCACGGTCGCAAGCATCGCGCCCATTCGGTCGCGCAGCGTGATCCCCGGCACGCGGCGCAGGAACGCGTCGGCGTTGTGAAACGACGCACTCACGACGTCGCCGCCAGCAAACCGGTAGCCCATCTTGCCCGGGAATCGCACGTGCTCGCGGGTGCCGACGCTGTCGAGGTAGTGGAAGACGTTCTCATAGCCGCTGGCGAACACGTGCTGACCGTTGTCCGGCACGTCATCGACCACGGGGAGGGGCATCGAGATCGTCCGCCCACCCAGCGATCCGCGGCGCTCGAGGAGCGTCACCCTCGCCCCGGCCTCTGACAGCCATGTCGCCGAGGCCAAGCCGGCGAGGCCTCCTCCCACGACGACGAAGTGGCGCGGACCTTGAAGCACGGCGCCACCATAGCGACCTAAGTTGCATGTCGTAAGTGCCGTCGGCCCACAACGACAAAGACCCGCCGAAGCGGGCCTTTGCTTGAGTCGGGGAGATAGGAGTAAAACGCCGCGGGCTGGGCGATTCTGGGGCGTCGTGGGCGGTTTCGTGGGCGGTCTCATCCGGTTTCGTCCTTCACGACCCTCAGCGGGGTCACGTTGCCGACAGATTCGTACGCTTCTCGGACGCGCTTCAGCGCCTTCTCACGGTCTCGGTGGCCGTACAGCTTGCGGACCAGATCGCCGCCGTCGGTGTGCCCGAGTGCGATCGCGACGTCCTCGGACGGCAGCTCCAGGACGTTGACCATGTACCAGCCGGGCGAAGTGCCTGGTGGCGAGGTACAGCGACCCCTCCCACCCCACCGCGGCGCGCGTAGCCTTCCAGTGGTAGGCGCGCGCGCTGGAGGTCCAGTGCGTGCCGCGGAGGTTCACGAAGCAGAACTCGCTCTCGCGTGGCGTCGCGACGAGCGCCTCGCGCGCCGGCGGCGTCAGCGGCGCCCAGCGGGCCTGCCCGTTCTTCGGCGTGGTGAACGTCGCCGCGGTCCCGGCGCTCAGCTGCTCGGCGACGCGGATCCGGCCCTCCTCGAGGTCGACGGCGGTCCAGCGCAGCGCGTCGATCTCGCCCGGGCGCATCCCGGTGAACGCGGCGACCTGCAGCCACGAGGCGAACGGCGGCGACGCGACCTTCCGCGCCGCGCGAATTAACTCCCACACGACGTGCTCGGCGGGCGGCTGCTTGTCGCGGTTGCCGGTGGTGCGCTCGATGCCGAGCCCGGCCCACGGGTTCACGGTGATGAGGCGGCCCGCCTTCTTCGACGCGGCGTCGCTGAACATCGCGCGCAGCGCGGAGACCTGGCCGTTGCGCGTCCCGCCGGCGAGCCACTCGGCGACGATCGCGTCGTCGACGCGCTCGAGCGGCAGGTCGCGATGCTTGACCGCGAACGCCTTCGTGCGCTCGGTGTTGTGGCGCATCGTCGACTGCTTCGGCCGGGCGAACAGCGGATCGGTCAGCCACCGGTCGCGCCACTCGCCGACGGTCACCCCGGCGCGCGGCCCGCCGAGCACCGCGCGGGCCCGCTCGCGCGCGGCCTTCGCGTCGCGCTTGGTCGCGAACGTGCCGGGCGGCCCGATGACCTTGCTGACGCTCACGTTGTGGCCGACGGATGGGTCGTACACCTGCGCGCGCCAGCGGCCGGAGGGAAGCTTGGAGACGCTCATGCCGCGATGTTCCTCGATCGCGCCCACGCCAGCGCGACGCTCGGCCGGAATCTGCGGGTTCTTCTACCCCACGTCTCCGACGGCATCCCCTCGGCGACCAGGCGGTCCACGGTGCGCTCGCTGACGCCCATGAGCTCTGCGAGCTCGCGCCGCGAGACGTACCGCTCGGGCTCGGGGACCGCCAGGCCGTGGACCGCAGCGTTCACAGCGGGGGCGCCTCCTGCTGCGGGCTGACGCGGTGCTGCTCGGCGCTCGGGCACGTGTCCCAGTCCGAGCGGTGCACGGTCGCGCCGCGCTCGCGCCACCCGGCGACGAGCATCAGCTGGCCCTCGCTGAGCACGCGGCACGTTCCGCGCGCTGGGTTCAGGACGACGAGCCCGGGCGCGGCGAAGTCGAGCTCCTCGACGTCGAGCGGCATCGGCCGGCCGCGCTCGGTACGCGCCCACGTGATCGCCGCGTCGCAGCTGCCGCACGTCGCGCTCACGACAGGACCTCGATGTCAGATCCGCAGCGTGGACACGACTCATGCAGGTTGGCGTCCGTGCGGTTACCCGCGAAGCCGCACCGCGGCGGTGCGTGACGCTTTCCGTAGCGCACGCACCGCACGCGGTGGATCCGGGGACCGTGGGGGGCGGCCCCGGTGGGGGGAAAGCAGGGTCACGGTCATGGCCGCCACCCACGCAGGTGCCGGCCAGCGGCCAGCGCGACACCCCGCAGGCCGGCGGCGCGGCGGCCCTCGTACGTGGCGGGCTCGCGCGCCGCGCGGGCCGGCGTCACGACGTCGTCGAGCCGGGGCATCGCGGCCCCCGCCTCGACACCGAGACGGAATCCGAGATCCAACCCGGTGACGAACGCCCACGCCTCGGGGGAGGTGTTCTGCTGCCGGCGGGCGATGTACAGCACCTGCGTCATCAGCCGCTTCCCGGAACTCTCGGCGAGCCCGGTACGCATCTCGATGATGCCGCCGACGGTCGCCTCGTCGAGGTCTTCGGCCTGCGCGTCGATCATGGCGTCGATCACCTGGCGTTGCGTACGGTCGCTCATGACGTAGTCCCTCCTCTGCGTTCGTTCATGCCGGCACAGCGCGCCGGCGCTTGCGCTTCGCGAGCACGGACTCGGCCAGCTTCTTCATGCGATCGCTGACGTCGGCCGCCTCGAACAGCGGGCGGTTCGGGTCGACGATCGGGCGGCTGCCCTGCTCCTTCAGGTTCAGGACGTCGGCGACGACGGGGTCAGACCCGACGTCGGCGACGAGGAAGTAGGAGACGGCCGGGTTCTGCTGGCCGTCGCGGTGGTAGCGGCCTTCGCACTGGTCATGGATGCCCGGGGACCAGTCGAGCTCGCCGAACACGCCGACGTTGCACATGTGCTGGATGCCGTCCATGCCGCTGCCGGAGCGCAGGCTCATGATCAGGACGCGGCTCTCGGAGGTCGCCTCCTCCATCTGGGCACAGCTCGACCAGCTGCGGTTCTGTCGGAACTGCTCGAGCTCGTCGCCACCCATGAAGCGTGCGCGCGACTGCTCCTTCTGCATCGGTGACTCCGAGCCCGTGTAGAGCACCGGGTTGTGCTCGGCGAGCCGCTCCAGCCAGATGCTGTAGACGGCGCGGTGCCAGCCGAACAGCACGACCTTCTGCTCGCTCTCCAAGAGCATGTCCACGAACGCCGCGACGTAGGGCGCCTTGGCGACGCCGGTCGCGCGGCGCATCTGCATGTCGATCTCGCCGGAGGCGGTGAACACCTCCTTGCGGTCGCTCGAGCTCAGGATCGTTTCGGCCAGCGCGAAGGCTCCGCCCTGCTCCAGCAGCTCGTCGAGCGTGGACTCGTCGGCGTCGACGCGATGGGGCACGCGAACGACCTCGGGCAGCTCGCGGCCGACCTCGGAGCGTGTGCGCCGGAGGAAGATGCCCTCCGACCGCAGGTGCTCGCCGAGCGCCTGCGGGTTGCGGACCGCCAGCTTCTCGGACCAGTAGAACGAGTCGGACCACTCGCGCGCAAACTCCTCACGGGAGCCGAGCGCGTCGGGGGGCGATGACCGACAGCACGTTGTGGATCTCGGCCGCGTAGTTGTAGATCGGCGTGGCGGTGAGGCCCATCCGGACGTGCGCGCCGTCGGCGATGCGCGCGGCGGCCTTGTACTTGTCCGAGTCCGCTCGGCGGAGCTCCTGCGCCTCGTCGAAGATGACCGTCTTGACGCGGCCGGCGAGGTGGTCAACCCAGCCGCGGAGCTTGTGGTAGTTGATGATCAGGACGTCCGGGTCGTAGCCCTTCATCTCGCGTCGCTTCGACGGGTCGTAGGGCTTGCCGGTGCGGATGATGTGCGTGGTGAGCTTCGGGGTGCTCATCGTGCGAGTGCCCTCCCGCTGGCCAGGTGGCGGCGCGTGACCTCGAGCTGCGCCGCGGCGGCGCGCAGGTGGCCGGCGGCGATCGAACCGGTGTCGCGCCCGAGCGCCGACAGGAGGCCCTCGCGGGCGCTGTCCAGTCGTCGCAGCGCCTCGTCGACGAGCGCGAGCTGCGTCGGGGCGTCTGCGGTCGTCAACCGGGTGGCACTGACGGTGCTACGCGGCCGCGTGGCGCGGGGAGCGCCGGCCTCCGCCGACGCCGTCGCCGTACCGGCGACGTCCTGCTGCTCGCTCGAGGGCATCCGGTTCGACTCCCGTGTGGTGGGTCCGGTACCGCCGGTCCGACGCGTGCTGACGCTTCAGCAGGCGCTCGAAGTCACGCGCCCCCTTCGGGTCGAGGCCGCGGAGTATCTCCGCGTCCTCGGGCGTCAGGTGTGGATACCGACGAATCTCCATCCACAGGACCACACCGCCAGGGGGGCCCGATCCTTCACGTTGTGATCCTCCGGAGCTCGCGCATCGTGCCGCGCACTTCGCGCTTGCGGATATCTACGGACTCCAGGCACTGCGCGCACAGGCTGGTCTGGCGCTCCTTCCAGACGGTCTCGCGGCGCCCGTTGCGTTTGACGCGCACCTTGCGCGCCGACCGCGCCCGCGGGTTCTGACCGCACAGAAGGCACGCGTCCGCGGGACGCTCGAGCATCAGTGCGTCCGGGGCGCGTTCGCCGCCGAGCTCGATGAGGACGTCGCCGACGACGCCGCGGAACCGCCGGTAGGAGAACGACTCGCTGACGTGGAGCGCTTCGGCGATCTTCGCGTCGGCGATGCCCCAGGACCTGAGCGTGACGATCACGAGCTCCAGGTGCACCTCTCGCGGGTCGACGCCGTCGGTGAGCAGCCGTCTGGCCACGACGCGGTTGCGGGCCCCGTGCACGTCGATCCATCGCGCGATCGTGAACACTGGGTCCCACTCTTCGGCGCCCGCTGACGGGGAGAGCTTCACGCCGGCCTGCGCGTTCTCGGCGATCACCTCGGACGTGTCGACCACGCGCCCCGCGTCGTACAGGATGGCCTCCTCGCGCGTGAGACTCATCAACCAGATGGCTTCGCCTCGTGTGTACCCGTCCACCTGTGAGACCTCCTGTCCCGGTGAATCGTCGCACCAGGCGACGTCTGAACAGCGTACGCGGGCGGTTTCAGTCCTCCGTAGGGGTCTCAGTGGGGATGCGGACGATGGTCCTCGCGGGCAGGCGCTCCTCGTAGCCATCCGGGTAGAACACTGCGTCGATGACCGCACGCGCCATCTCCGAACGGGGGACGAGCGCACCCGGGAAGACGAACCGGGAGAGGGCGTGCGTCGCGCGATCGACCTTCAGGTCGTCCCGCGTCCGCTCGTGCTCATCGACGTACGCGCGCATCATGTCCTCGACCTCCACGTCGGGGATGAGCGTGATCGCCAGGCGACCGAGACACACGCGACGCGGGTGCAGGTAGAACCCGCCGCTCGGTCCCCACGAGAGGGCCAACGTTCCGCGCTTCATGTCCGCTCCTGGGCCGCGGTGGGTGTGAGGCGGCGGGACCGCCCACGGGCGTGGGCGGCGTGGGCGGTTCGTGGGCGGTCCGCGTCGAGAACGTGTCGGCGGCGGACTTCGGCCGGGTGGGGCTTCGCGCCCATGCTCGCCCGGTGGTTCTGGGCGGTTTGGCGGCTCCGGTCCGGTGTGGTCTTCCCGGGTCCGGAGCCGCTTTCAAGTCGGGGAGACAGGATTTGAACCTGCGACCGCCCGGCCCCCAGCCGGGTGCGCTACCAGACTGCGCCACTCCCCGTGGCACTGTTTCCTGCAAGCGGGCGACGGGAATCGAACCCGCCCTAAGAGCTTGGAAGGCTCCTGTGCAACCACAACACTTCGCCCGCCAACGCGTCCGCTGATCCTACCGGGTGGCTGGGGGCCGCCGCTCCTCCGTGGGGACTTCGCCCTCTCCGACGGTCAGCGCCGCCGGCGGCCAGCCGCCGTAGAAGTTGTCCCGCGCGCCGTCGACCGTGAGGACCGCGCCGCTCAGCGCCATCCGCAGGGGTGACGCGCACAGCGCCACCATCCACGCGTGTTCCTCGGGCCGGCCGAGGCGCTGCATCGGCACGCCGCCCGCAGTCTGCGCACGGACGGTGGGCGGGTACTTGTCCAGCGCGTCGGTGTCGAAGTGCCCCGCGGCCGCGGCGATGACGGCGATGTCGTCGTCGAACAGCTCGGCAGCGAGTTCGCGGGTGTAGCCCTCCACCCCGGCCCGCGCGGCGCCGGAGTGTGTCATCCCCGGCAGGCCGTTGTGGGGGGAGAACGTGACGTTCACGATCGTCCCGCCGCCCGCCGCACGCAACGCGGGGAGTGAGGCCTCGCACATCCGGCGCGTGCCGCCGAGGTTCAGCCGCCAGACCGCCCGCCAGCCCTTCAGCTCGATGCCCTCGGCGGGGACGAAGTACTGCCCGCCCGCGTTGTTGACGAGGATGTCGAGCCGGCCGTGGCGGCTGACGGCGTCGTCGACGATCGCCTGCGCGCCCGCCTCCGTGCGGATGTCCCCCGCGACGTACCCGGCGCCCTCACCGAGCGTCGCGACCGTCGCCTCGAGCACGTCGGCGCGACGCCCCGCGATGACGACGCTCGCGCCGCAGCGCAGCAGCTCGGCGGCCGTGGCCCGCCCCAGCCCGGTGCCGCCACCGGTGACGAGCGCGACACGGCCGGCGAGCAGACCGTCGGCGAAGACCTCAGAACCCGACATGCGGCCGGGACGTTATCCCGGCCGCCGGATCGGGACCGCCGCTATCGGCGGGCGCGGATCGCGCTCTTCAGGATGTTCAGCGACGGGCGGGCCTTGCCGTCCGAGCCGATGAACGCCGAATCCCACGTGTCCTTATTGGACGAGCTGTTCCAGTGGTAGAAGAAGATGTACGGGATCTGCGGGTTGTTGCCCCAGGTCTTGAAGATGAAGCTCGTGACCTTGGCGGCGTGCGCCGAGCCCTGCTTCAGCTTGATCGGGGACTTGTTGCGGCGAGCGACCAGCCCGCCGGTCTCCGTCAGCCACACCTGGCTGCCCTTGACGGTCTTCAGCAGCGCCGTCGTGTCCTTCGTCGAGAACTGGTTGGCCGACACGTAGTTGTGCAGGCCCCAGTACTTCGGCTTGACCTTTGTGTGCTTCAGGAACTGCTTGACCCACGGGATCATGTTCTTGCGGTCGACGAGGTCACCCGCGAGCACCTTGCAGCCCGAGCAGTTCGACTTCATCGCCTTGTAGTAGCTGGCGATGAGCTTCGGCCGGCGCGCGTCCTCGAGGTTCGGCTCGTTCCACGCGGCGTAGTTCTTGACGAACGGGTACTTGCGCTTGAACTTCTTGAACTCGCTCGTGTACTGCGCGACGGTCGGCCGCGAGTGCGGCTTGACGCGTGAGCGCTGGAACGTGACGAGCGGCGTGATGCCCTGGGCCCGCGCGCGGGACAGCCAGACGTCGGCCTCCTCGCGGGTGAAGTCGTAGCGCAACGTGTCCCAGGGGAGCGAGACGCGCGCGAACTTGACCTTCAGATCACGGAAGCGCTGGTCCTCGAACATGCTGGACTTCTGGTCGGCGATGCCGATCTTGGCCTTGGCGTCGGCGTTGGCCGGAGCAGTGAGGACGAACCCGGCGACGAAACAGATGGCGATGAGAATGAGGGAGGGGAGACGGCGCATAGTGGTAGTGGTCGGCTTTCGGAGGGCAACGGTTGAGTGCCGTTGGTGAGCTAACAAGGACGCACCGCTGAAGTTACGGCACCGCCAGGCCGCTGTCTGTCCACTTCGCGACAGATCGCGGCGGGCACTATTCTCATCGGACCGAAGGGGAGTAGCTCAGCTGGTCAGAGCATCGGTCTCCAAAACCGAGGGTCGCAGGTTCGAATCCTGTCTCCCCTGCTTCGGGAAGCGCCCGCTCACGCGGGCGTTTCTGCTTCCCGGGGCGGTCCGCGACGCGAGATGGACGCACCAGGCATCCGGGGTCGAACATATGTTCTGGCGATGTCCGGAGTACGCCGCAGCCCAGAGCTCATCGCCGAAGCGCTGCATGCGCGCCGCGCAGGCGAGCCTCGGACATCGGTCAGCGAGCGCCTCACGATTCCCACGGCGACGCTACTCACCTGGGAGCGCGGTCGTCTCCCGCGAGCGGCGCGGGCTTTCCTCTCGGGCGAACCGGTATGTGCCACCTGCGGGTGGCACCACCCACACGATCAACTCGGGCGCGAGTACGCGTACCTGCTCGGCGTCTACCTGGGCGACGGGTATCTCGTTGAGTACGCGCGCACCATTGGCCTCAAGGTCGCACTCGACGTCAGCTATCCGGGGATCATCGACGAAGTCTCACGGAGCATCACCGCCGTGCGCGGGCAAGCCCCGCATGTCACGCGCGACCCAAGCCGGGAAATGGTGCTCGTGACGTCGTACTGGCGGGGCTGGCCCTGCCTGTTCCCACAGCATGGGCCGGGTCGCAAGCATCACCGCCCGATCCACCTCACGCCGTGGCAGTCCGCGATCGCCGACCGTCACCCTGGGGAGCTTGCGCGCGGACTCATCCACACCGACGGCTGGCGCGGGGAGAACCGCGTCAACTCGAAGGGGCGCAGCTACAGCTATCCGCGCTACCAGTTCTCCAACCGGTCCCGAGACATCCGTGAGATCTTCTGCCGCGCGTGCGATCAGCTCGGGGTGGCATGGCGACCATGGGGTCCTTGGCACATCTCAGTGGCAACCCGCGATGCCGTCGCGCTCCTTGACCAACACGTGGGTCCGAAGCGTTAGCCAAGCCACGAACCCGATGCGCGACCGGCCGCCCCTACCCGCCCGCGAACGGCAGGTGCAGTCGGCATGGCAGCCGTCGATCCCCGCCGTCAAGCAGGTTCGCGACCTTCGTCATGGCGCGCGGGCTGTACGCGAGCGCGAGGTGCTCGGAGAGGTCGAGCGGGCACCCCTGCTGAGCCGTCCACGCCGACGCACCGTCGATGTAGGAGCGCCGGTACGGCGTGATCACCTGGTCGTACCGCGTGACGAGAACGTCGTACCGGACGTCACCGGGTGTCGGATCCCCCGCGTTCAGCTCCTGGATGAGGGGCGATCCGATCATCTGCTGCTCGCCGGCCGGCGTGAACGCACGCAGCAGGGCCCGCCCGTTCGGCAGCAGTGTGTACAGCGTCAGGAAGCCGCTGAACGTGGTGCCGGTGTTCGACGGCGCGATCCCCACGAGCCGATGGACGGCGCGGTCGCCCCCGAGTTCCTTGATGTAGTACCTCGGCATCAGGCCGCCGCCCTGGGAGTGCCCCACGAGGTCCACCTGCTCGACCCCCGTCTCGGCGCGGACCGCATCGACGAACGCGGCGAGTTCACCCGCCGAGCGGCGGATGTCCGCCAGCGCCGGGAAGCCGGCGCGCCAGCCGTAGTTCAGCGCGTAGACGCAGAAGCCCTGGTTGGCCAGGAACGGCGCCAGGGCGTGGAAGTTGAACGACATCGCCTCGGCGGTGCCGGGGATGAGAATCACGGGGCGCGGGCGCTGCGGGCTGGGCCGGCACGGCACGTTGGCGCCCGGAGGGCTGCCCTTCGGGTTGGCGAACAGCGCGGCCGTCGCCCCCGCGCCCGTGGCGTCGACGCGGTAGGTGCCGGGGGCGTTCGCCGACGCAGCGGCCGGCATGATGGCAGCGCTGATCAGCGCCGCCGCGATGATGCTTCGGACGTCCATGAGGTCTCCCCTGCCCAGGAATCGCGTGGTGGTACGCGAGTGTTTCCTCCGGTCCGAGACTTAACCAAGGGGACCGCGATCCGTCAAACCATCGCGGCGCCGCGCCGCCCGGCGGCGGCCGCGGCCGGCTACGTGGAGACGGTGAGCAGCGGCTCGTCGGAGAGCGCCGCGACGACCGCGTCGTAGATCGCGCGCTGGCCGGCGATCGACGGATGGAAGCCGTCACTCGCGAGGAAGTCGCCCGCCAGCGCCTTCGTGACGATCGAGAAGTCCACGAGCCGCACGTCGTGCTGTGCCGCGACGTCGTCGATCACGGCGTTGAACTCCGTCGTCGCGCGCACCACCCGGGCGCGTGACCGTTCCCGGTAGGGCAGCAGCTGCGACATGTCGGCGATCCGGCCGCCGATGAGCAGCGCGTCCGGGTTCGCCGCGCGCAGCGCCGAGAACATGGCGTCCATCTCCGAACCGAACATCTCCGCGTCGGGCGCGGTGAGCTTCATGACGTCGTTGCCGCCGCAGATGAGGCTCGCGACGTCGACCGGGCCGCGCAGGGCGTCGTCGAGCTGCGACCCGCGGACCTCGTCGCTCTTCATCCCGAACACCGCGAGGTTGTCGTAGACGAGATCGCCGTGGGACTCGCGCAGCCGCTCGGCGAAGAGGTCCGCCCAGCGCGTGCCGGGCGGGGTCTCGTCGATGCCGGCCGTGAGGCTGTCGCCCATCGCCACGTATCGCACTACGGGCCCTCCTGCAGTGTCTCGCGGCGATGGCGTTCGACCGCCTCGTCCAGCCGCTCCTTGGCCGACGCGCTCGGCGCCGTGGCGTAGTCCGCGGCCGCCGCCGCGATCTCAACGAACAGGGTGGCGAAGTACTCGGCGTCCTCGCCCAGCCCCTCATTGGCCTCCTGCCACGCGACGACCGCGGCCTCGACGTCGAGGGCGTCGGCCGCGAGCTGCGGGTCGGGCTGGCCGGAGGCAGCGGTGCTCTCGCTGAGGGCGACCACGAGCGTCGCGGTGTCGTCGCGCAGGCGGTCGAGGCCGGCGAGGTCGAGAACCCCCGGCTCCGCGGGCGGGGTCTCCGGCGCCGGTGTCACGGCCGCCGACGTCGCCTGCTTCTGCGGCGGCGCGGTCTTCGTCGTCACGGCCGTCCGCGTGGTCGGGGTGGGCTGCGCCGCCGTCTCGGCGCCGTCGTCTCCCCCGCCGATCACGCGCTCGACCGCGAACGCCACGACCGCCGCCGGCCACAGCGACACCACGATTGCGGCGAGCAGGAACAGCGCCCTCATGCCGGCTGCCGCTGCTCGCGCAGCCAGTCGTAGGCGGCGCGCATGTCGGCGTGGCCGAGGATCGACCACGCCTGGTTCAGGCGGATCATCTCCTCGGTGCCGTCCGCGTGGACGTCGGGATGCAGCGTCTTCGACCGCTCGCGGTACGCGACGCGCAGCTGCTCCTCCGACGCGACCGGCGCCACGCCGAGCGTCTCGTACAGGCTGCTGGCGGCCAGGACGGTGCGGCGCTGCATCTCGTCGAGCGGGCCGAGCGGCGACGCCCACAGCGTCGCGTCGTCGAAGCGCTCGATGAACTCGGCGCCGTGCCAGGCGTCGAGGTGCGGCAGGCCGTTGGCGAAGTCCGACGCGCTGCGGGCGCCCCATGCCGCCGGGTCGGCCGGGGGTGCGACCAGCGCCCGCCAGTTCGTCGCCAGCGCCCGCCAGCCGTGGACGAACCACGAGGGGATCGCCAGCCAGCCGAACGCGGCGCTGTAGAGGAGCGCGCCCGCGGTGCGCACCTGGGCGCACGGACCGCACACGTACGCGGCGCGGCGATCGGCGCGCGTCCACCAGATCGCCGACGACAGGCGGACCCACCCGCGGAACCGCACCGGCCGGCGCGTGGTGCCGCACCGTTCGCACGCCATGGACCCCGCGGGCAACGCGACGACGAATCCGTCCTGGAGGTTCGCCGAAAGGTTCGATCCGCACTCCGCGCAGCGGTCACCGCCAGTGCGCGGAGTTCCGCACGTGCCGCACAGCAGTGACGTGGTGTGCCCGCTCATCTTCCCCAAGTCGTGGCCCCAGGGGCCCCCTCTTCGCGGGCGAAGGGTACATCGCGGGCGGCACGGCGTCAGGTCACGCACCTGTCAGCACGGACGCCTAACGTGCCAGGAGACATGGTGTCCGCCATCATCCGAGGAGCGCTCGTCGTCGCGATGGCGGTCGGCAGCGCCATGATGTGGGTCGGGACGCCGCTGTTCTGGATCGCGATCGCGTCCCAGGTGTCGGGGGTCGTGGGGATCAGCGGGCTGGCGATCGCCTGCCTCGTGCTGGGCATCCCGATCACCATCCTCCTGCTCGCCCGGCTGCTCAGCTGGTTCGAGGTGCTCTACGAGCGCGTCTCCCCCACGCAGGCGGCGATGCCGACCCAACGGAACGCCTGGCTGCGGTCCATGCGCGACAGCCGCGACACACACCGCCCGAAGACCGTGCTCGACATCGTCATGACGACGTCGGCGGCGCTGGCGATGCTCGCGTTCGGCGCCTGGTTCGCGTTCTTCGCCGAGGGCGGCGGGATCTAGGCGCCGGGTACGGCGCCCGCGCCCGTATTCCGTCAGATCTCGGCCATGTATTCAGGCGATCGTCACTCTTCTCGCCGTCGTTGACAACCGCGCAGGCAGCGTCGACCATCGCCCTGGCAGGACCACCCGAGAGGAGCGGCACGATGGACGCCCAACAAGCGTGGCTGGACTATCGCGGAGCGCTGGACACTCTCAGTCCGATGGCCGTCAGAGACGTCGGGGCCGGCGCGCCGGAGGTCGACGGCGCCCTCGAGCAGTCCGAGCGCCTCGAGCGCGCGCTCATCAGCGACCTGGACACCGCCGACGAGAACGTCAGGTCGCTCGCGGCGCTGAAGCTCGAGGCGGCCGCCGTCTTTGACCTCGACACGGCGAATCGACTCCTCGCCACGGAGGAGACGGGCGCCCTGCTCGTGCGGGCCGACGCCATCGCAGAGGATCGCACCGACCTCGAGAAGATCCTCGCCACCCCCACCGGTTCGGGGATCTCCGCGTTGCTTGTCGCGTCGCAGAGGTCGGGGAGGTTCGTCCACGCCGCCGCGGCGCAGCCCACCCCACCCGAGCGGGTCAAGACCGCCACGGCGGCGTGCATCGACAAGATCGTGGCCGACACGTCGGAGGCGGCGAGCACGACCATCGTGGCAATCGCTGCGGTGCCCGGTGCGGAGCTGGCGGCCACGATCGCCGAGGAGCTCGGGGACCGCATCAAGCCGGTGGCCGACGCCGTGAGCTGGATGAAGGAGCGCGCGCTGAAGTTCGTGCTGCGCGCGGTGAACAAGCTGCTCGCAGTCTTCGGCTCCAGCACGGCGCGCCTGCGCGTCAAGCTGCAGGAATGGCTGTCAGACGCCGACGGCGAGAAGTTCAAGGGGCCGCTGAATCTCCTGTACGGCACCGATGACCTCAAGGCGACGTTCGCCGCGCGCGTGGAGGACCACGCCGACCGGGTCGATGACACCCGTGCAACGGCCTGCGAGGAGGACCTGACGAGGCTCGCCGCCGCGTGGGGCAAGCACATGAGCGTCATCAACACCGCGGCCAAGATCCTGGTGGCCGTCGGCAGCAAGATCCGCGCGATCGCTCCGCCGTGGAGCGAGACCGCGTACTACGCGGTGCTCGTCATCGCCAGCGGCTACGTCATCGTCGGCGGCGGCGACACGCTCGACTGGAACGAGTCAGACGGGCTGCTCGACATCGTCGACGGCGTCGGGGCGATCGTCGACCGCTCCGTCGCTGCGCAGGCCACGACCACCCGCTGATCGCAGGACACACGCGACCATCCGCCTGGCGGACCGCCCGTCCCACCTGACGGTCCGCTAGGGTCGGCTCTCATGGCCGCCAGCCCGGGCATCCAGGTCATCTCCCGCGCCGCCGACGTCCTGCGCGCGCTGCACGGCGAGCCCGACGGCCTCAGCCTCTCGCAGCTCGCGCAGCGCACCGGGCTCCCGCGCTCCACCGTCCACCGGCTGCTGGCGGCGCTCGAGGCCGAGTCGTTCGTCGCCCCGTCCGGCCCGAGTGGGCGCATGGCGCTCGGCCCGGAGCTGCTGCGCCTCGCCGGCCAGGGGCCGCCCGATGTCCAGGCCCGGCTGCGTCCCGTCATGGACGCGCTCTTCGACGACCTGCAGGAGACCGTCGACCTCGCGGTCCTCGACGGCGACCACCTGCGCTTCGTCGATCAGATCCCCGCGCCGCACCGCTTGCGCGCGGTGTCGTCGGTGGGCACGACGTTCCCGCTGCACTGCACGGCGAACGGCAAGGCCGTGCTGGCCCTCCTCGACGAGGATGACGTCAAGCGACTGCTCCCCGCCCGCCTCCCTCAGTTCACCGAGCACACCATCACAAGCCGCCGCGCGCTGCTGGACGAGCTCGCCGAGGTGCGCGCGTCGGGTCTCGCAACCGACCTCGAGGAACACACCCTCGGGATCTCGGCGATCGGGTTCGCGGTGGGTGACCCGTCGGGTGCCCACGCGGCGGTCACCGTGCCGATGCCGACGCAGCGCTTCGCCGGCCGGGAAGCCCTCCTGCGCAGCACGATGGCGGCCGCGCGCGAGGACGCATCCCGCCGCCTGCTTGACGCTCCTTGACTTCGACTGGTCGGGGGACGAACGTGTCCCGTCGGGTCGGGAACACGAGGAGGAGCGCCAGATGAGCGAGTGGATGACCGCCGAGCGCCAGGAGGCGCTGCGCGCGATCTGTGACACGGTCGTGCCGGCGATCGAGCGAGCCGAGGATCCGCACGGGTTCTGGGCGCGCTCCGCGACCGACATCGGGACCGACGCGGCCATCGTCGAGTACCTCAAGGCGATGCCCGATGTCCAGCGGGAAGGGCTGCTCGGGCTGATCGACGCGCTCGGCGACCTGGGGATCGCACGGTCCTCGCCGCAGTCGCGTGAGCAGCTGCTGACGAACGTGGCCCTGCTGGGCCCGCAGGCCACCGTCGGCGTCGCTGCGCTCATCGGGCTCACGCTGTTCCTGACCTACTCGCTCCCCGACCCCGCGACGGGCCAGAACCCGATGTGGGCGCAGTTCGGCTACCCCGGACCTGTCAGCGCGCCGCCGTCCGGGACGAAGACCATCACGCCCGTCGCGCCCGAAGGCGACGAGGTCACCCTCGACGCGGACGTCGTGATCGTCGGCTCCGGCGCGGGCGGCGGTGTGATCGCGGGGACGCTCGCGCAGGCCGGGCTGAACGTCGTGGTGCTGGAGGCCGCCGGGTACTTCGACGAGTCGGACTTCAATCAGTCCGAGCTGTGGGCCTTCCAGAACCTGTACTGGCGCGGCGGACCGACGCCGACGGCGGACTACAACATCAGCGTGCAGGCGGGCACGACGCTCGGCGGCGGGACGACGATCAACTGGACGACGTCGCTGCGCACCCCGACCTGGGTGCGTGAGCAGTGGGCCCGCGAGTACGGGCTGGAAGGCGTCGACGGCCCGGACTTCGACCGTCACCTCGACGCGGTCTGGCAGCGCCTCTCCGTCACCGACGGCTGCTCCGAGTTCAACGGGCCCACGCAGCGCCTGAAGGACGGCGCGGACGCACTCGGCTGGTCGTTCCGGACGCTCACGCGCAACGCGGACGCGTCACGCCACGACCCGGTGACCGCCGGCTACCTCGGATTCGGTGACCAGTCCGGCTCGAAGCAGGGCACGCTGAAGACGTACCTCCAGGACGCGTTCGACGCGGGCGCACGGATCGTCGTGCGCTGCCGCGCCGATGAGGTGCTCGTCGAGGGCGGGCGCGCCGCGGGCGTGCGGGCCACCCGCACCGACGTGGAGACCGGCGCGCAGACCGCGGTCACCGTCCGTGCGCCCCAGGTCGTCGTCGCCGGGCGGCTCGCTGGAGTCCCCTGCGCTGCTGCTGCGATCGGGCATCGGCGGCCCGGCCGTCGGCGACTACCTGCGCCTGCACCCCGTCTGCGCGCTGACAGGCGTCTACGCCGACGACCAGCAGGCATGGTGGGGACCGCCCCACTCGGGTGCCGTCGACGAGTTCGTCAACCTCGGCGACGGCTACGGGTTCCTGCTCGAGACCGCTCAGTACACGACGGGCGCGGGCGCCGCGTTCGTGCCGTTCACCACGGGCGCCGAGCACAAGGAGTCCCTCAGCCGCTTCGCCAACGGTGCGACGTCGATAGCGCTCGTGCGCGATCACGGGCACGGCCGCGTGACGATCGACGACGACGGGGAGGCCGTGCCGACCTACGCCGTCACCGACGACGTGGACCTCGCGAACCTCCGCCGGGGCATCGCCGAACTCGCGCGCGGCCACGAGGCGGCCGGCGCAGTGCAGATCTCCGCGTTCGCGGAGGGCGCGCCCAAGTGGAACTGGGGCGAGGATCTCGATGCGTTCATCGCGCGCCTTCAGGCGATCCCGTTCGCGGCGGGCGGGCACCGGATGTTCTCCGCCCACCAGATGGGCAGCTGCCGGATGGGCGCCGACCCGCAGACCAGCGTCGCCAACCCGTTCGGCGAACTGCACGACACCCCGGGCGTGTGGATCGGGGACGGCAGCGCGTTCCCGACCCCGTCGGGCGTCAACCCGATGATCTCGATCATGGCGCTCGCCCGCCGCACCGCCGAGGCGATCGCCGCGGCGGCCGGCACGCCCGCCGCCGACCTGGCCGCCCAGGCCTAGAGGAGCAGAGCACGATGGCGACCGAGACGAGCATCCGCTGTGACCGCTTCTACATCGGCGGGGCGTGGGTCGACCCGGGGACGGGCGACACCCACGACGTGATCAATGCGGCGACCGAGGAGCTGATCGCGACGATTCCGCTCGGCGGCGCCGACGACGTCGACCGCGCGGTCACCGCCGCGCGCGCGGGATTCGACGCGTGGTCGCAGAGCGACATCCCCACGCGCGCGGGCGCACTCGCGGCCATCGCTGCGGGCCTGGAGGCGCGCGGCGACGAGATCGCGGCGCTGATCGCCAGCGAGCTGGGCATGCCGATCGCGCAGTCGCGGTTCATCCAGGCCGGGCTCCCCGCGATGTCGTTCGGCTCGATGGCACGCATCGTCGGCCAGTTCCCGTGGCAGGAGCAGCTGGGCAACTCGCTGATCGTGCGCGAGCCGGTCGGCGTCGTCGGCGCGATCACGCCGTGGAACTATCCGCTGCACCAGGTCGCGGCGAAGGTCGCGCCCGCCATCGCGGCCGGGTGCGCGATCGTCGTGAAGCCGTCCGAGATCACGCCGCTGTCCGCGTTCGTGCTCGCCGAGATCATCGACGAGGTCGGGCTACCCCCGGGGGTCTTCAACCTCGTGACGGGGACCGGGCCCGTCGTCGGCGAGGCGCTCGCCGCGCATTCCGGGGTCGACATGGTCTCGCTGACGGGATCGACACGGTCCGGGCGCCGCGTGGGCGCCGTCGCGGCGGAGAGCTTCAAGCGCACCTCGCTGGAACTCGGCGGCAAGTCCGCCTTCGTCATCCTCGATGACGCGGACCTGATGGAGGCCGTCCCGCACGGGATCGAGCAGTGCATGCTCAACTCGGGCCAGACGTGCTCGGCGCTCACGCGGATGCTGGTCCCGCGCGAGCGGCTCGCCGAGGTCGAGGCGATCGCCGCGGCCGCCGTCGACACGGTCCAGCTGGGCGACCCGTTCGATCCCGACACCACGCTCGGCCCGATGGTCACCGCGGCGCATCGCGACCGTGTGCTCGGCTACATCCGCAAGGGCATTGAGGAAGGCGCCCGCGTGGTGATCGGCGGGCCCGAACCGGTCGACGACCTGGACCGCGGCTGGTTCGTGCGCCCGACGGTGTTCTCCGACGTGACGCCGGACATGACCATCGCCCAGGAGGAGATCTTCGGCCCCGTGCTCGTCCTGCTCGCCTACGACGACGAGGAGCAGGCGATCGCGATCGCGAACGACTCGGCGTACGGGCTCTCGGGCGGCGTCTGGTCGACCGACGTCGCGCGCGCCGAGCGCGTCGCGCGGCGGCTGCGCACCGGGCAGGTGGCGATCAACAACGCGGCGTTCAACCCGCTCGCGCCGTTCGGGGGCTACAAGCAGTCCGGCCGGGGGCGCGAGCTGGGCCCGCACGGGCTCGTGGAGTTCACCGAGACGAAGGCGATCCAGCGCTAGCGGACCGGGATGAACACGGTGAGACCGCCACGGACGGCCCTCGGCGTCGCCTCGATCGCGGCGTGCCTGTGCGCTGCGCCCGCGGCCTCGGCCGACCCGCGCGTCGGCCCCCAGGTGATGTTCAGCGACGCGCTGACGCTCCCTGACGTCGGGCCCGGCGCTGCCCCGGTGACGGTGTGCGTTGTCGACAGCGGCGCCGATCCCGACGCGACGCTGCAGCACGCGTTGACCGCGCGACTCGGTGTCGACGCACCGACCGGCTTCACGAACTTCGTGGATGACCGCGTCCCGTCGCGTCACGGGACGTCCGTCAGCCAGGTGATCGCCGGCACGAGCCCGGTCTTCCGCGCCGGCGTGTGGCCCCACGCGAAGCTCCGCAGCGTCGGCGTCAGCCATCTCAACGCGTCGGCGGGGTCATCGCGGTCGATCGGCCTGGGGCTCGATGCATGCCTGGCAGACCCCCAGGTGCGCGTCATCAACCTGTCGATGGGCAACTCCGACGGGAGGACGGGCGTCAGCGCGACCGCCGCGATCGAACGCGCGCGCCAGCAGAACGTCAACGTCGTCGTCGCCGCCGGCAACGACCCGGACGAGCCGGTGAACGACTACGCGAGCCTGCCGGGCGTGCTCAGCGCCGCGGGGGTCGGGCTGCGCGGCGAACGGTGCGGCAGCACCGCGGCGGCCGCCACCCTGATCGCCCTGTCGTGCCGGGTCGGCCTGACCGATCGCACCGGGGAACGGCTGACGCGAAACGGCACGAGCTTCGCCGCCCCGCAGGTCTCCGCCGTCCTCGCGGCCATCCGCGCCCACGCGCCGCAGCTCAGCGCCGATCAGGCCGCGCAGGCGCTCGTCGCCGGGGCCTCGCCCGGCGCCCTCGGGCCGATGCTCAACGCGCGCGGCGCGATGCGCCAGGTCGGGGTCGCACTCCCGCTCACGCCACCGCTGGCCAAGCCGCGGATCCGCGTCCTGCGGGAGGGGTCGAAGCTCCGCATCGCCGTGACGAACCGCCCGAGGGCCTCCGTCACCCTGGTGCACCGCCTCCCCTTCAAGCTCCTCCGGCAGACGCAGCGGCCGGTCATCCGCATCCCGGTCGGTCGCCAGACCACGAGAATCACGTTCGAGCGCGCGGGGATCCGGTCGAAGCCGTCGTATGTCGCGGTGCGCGACGGGAAGGTGACGGTGTACTGAGGCGATAGGTTGTGCACAATGCAGTTGCCCACAACCCTAAGGACCACCGTGCCCGACACTCCCCCGCGTCCCAGCCGCGTCCGCACCATCGCCCAAGCCGCGCTCGGCCTCTTCCTCGTCGCCGCGGGGACGGGCCACATGACCTTCCAGCGCGAGGAGTTCCAGGCGCAGGTCCCGCCGTGGGTCCCGGTCGACCCGGACGTCGTCGTCCTGGCGTCGGGCGTCGTGGAGCTCGCGCTCGGCGGCGCGCTGCTCACGGCGTGGAAGCAGCCGCGACGCGCGATCGTGGGAGCAACCACGGCCGCGTTCTTCGTCGCGGTGTTCCCGGGCAACATCGCCCAGTACACGGGCCAGGTCGACGCGTTCGGACTGGACACCGACCTCAAGCGCGCGCTGCGTCTTCCCTTCCAGCCGGTGCTCATCGCGTGGGCGCTGGCGTCGACGGAGGCGCTGCGCACGCTGCGGCCGGGCAGGCAGGACGACTGATGGCGACCGCCCCGGTGGAGGATCCGCTGGCGCTCGACCGCCAGGTCTGCTTCGCGCTCTACGCCGCGTCGCGCGCGGTGACCGCGGCCTACCGGCCACTGCTCGAGCCACTCGGGCTGACCTACCCGCAGTACCTCGTGATGCTCGTGCTGTGGGAGCGCGGACCGCTGCCGGTTCACGAGATCGGCGACGCGCTGCGGCTGGACTCAGGGACGCTGTCGCCGCTGCTGAAGCGGTTGGAGGCCGGCGGGCTGGTCCGCCGCCGGCGGTCGGCGGAGGACGAACGACGCGTCCTTGTCGCACTGACCGACGAGGGCCGCGCGCTGCGCGACCGGGCCGTCGACATCCCGGAACGCCTCGTCGAGACGGCGCGGGCAGACCCCGACGCCCACGCACTGCTCCACCGTGCGTGCGAGGCGCTGCTGGCCGCTGCGGACGCCCAGACGCGATGACCTCCCGCGACCTGGCGCGCGGGACGATGGGACCGCGGGTCGCGCAGAGGTCGCCCTCACCTCGCCAGGATCACGCGGTACCTCAGGCGTCCGGTTGCAGGATCCGCACCGCGTCGCCGCCCTTCGAGCCACAACGGGCCGGGTCCGCTTCGCTGGTGACTACCTCGCGACAGCCACGATCGACGGCGCTTTGCGATCCGGCCGCCTTGCCGCGACCGGCTGACTGCGGCGCAGCGCTACGGGGGCGACCTGAGGATCTTCTCCATGGACTTCCCGCGGGCCAGTTCGTCGATCAGCTTGTCGAGGTAGCGGATCTCTCGCATGGTGGGCTCCTCGACCTCCTCCACCCGAACACCGCAGACGACCCCGGTGATCAGGTCGCGCGCGGGGTTGAGCTCGGGCGCGTGGGCCAGGAACGTCTCGCAGTCGGTGTTCGCCTTCAGCTGCGCGTCGAGCCCCGCCTGGGTGTACCCGGTCAGCCAGCGGATGACCTCGTCGACCTCCGCCTTCGTCCGCCCCTTCTTCTCCGCCTTGGCGACGTAGTGGGGATACACGCTCGCGAAGCTCGTGGTGTAGATCCGGTGCTTGGTCTGGGTCACGGGCGAATCGTCGCATGCGGGCGGAGGGACTCGAACCCCCACGGCTTGCGCCACCAGCTCCTAAGGCTGGCGTGTCTACCAGTTTCACCACGCCCGCAAGGCACCGCGAACCAGCAGAAGCGCGCCGCCGTGCCGCTGGCGATTGTATGGTCCGCATTCATGGCTGAGCCCGAGAAGATCCTGGAGCACCCCAACCGCGAGACGGCCGCGTCGAAGTCCACGCGCGCGATCGTGATCGCGCTGCTGTTGATCTCGGCGTTCCTCGTTGCGGTCATCACCGTCGGTGGCTGGGATGTGTTGACCGGTGGGCGCAACCTGCAGATCGTGTACGTGGCGATCTACCTGCTGCTCGCGTACTACGTGTCGCAATGGCGCAGCGGGATGCTGCCGCTCACGGCCGCGCTCGCCGCGATCCTGCTGATCTTCGCCGCCGTCGCGGCTCCCGCGTGGTTCGCGCGCGACGCCGACGGCTTCACCGACCCCATGCTCAGCGCCGGCCTGCTCGGCCTGCTCACCGCGGTGTTGATTCCGGTTCAGCTCTTGCTCATCGCGTTCGCGATGCGCGGCTTCTCGCAGCAGTGGCACGTAGAGGTGGAGCGCATGCCTGACGGGTCGACGCGTAGCGCGAGCGCTTGGGCCTGAACCACTACGCTCCTCGCAACACCCGGCCCGGGTGGCGGAATCGGTAGACGCCGCGTCCTCAAAAGGCGCTGGGCTTCGGCCCGTGCGGGTTCGAGTCCCGCCCCGGGCACTGTCCGACAGAACACATAGCATGCGAACATGCGTTCGCATCGTGACGTCGCCGATGTTCTTAGGCTGACCGCCACGGGCGTCAGCGACTACGAGGTCACTCGACGGACCGGCGTGCCCCGCTCGACCGTGCACCGCTGGCGGACCGTAGGGTCGCCGTCATCGCCCTCGACGCCCTGCCCGGTGTGCGCGAACGGCGATCCGCCTCCACCGGATGCCTACGCGTATCTCCTCGGCTTGTACCTCGGCGACGGATGGATCGGCGCGCACCCGCGGGAGGTCCACCGCCTCAACATCTACCTCGACGCGAGCTATCCGGGCATCGTCGAGGCCTGCGCCACGGCCATGGAGTCTGTACGCCCCGGCCAACAGGCCGACCGTCACCCGCACCCGTCGTCGAACATGGTGATCGTGCGGCTGTACTCGCAGCACTGGCCGTGTCTCTTCCGGCAACACGGGCCTGGGAAGAAGCACGAGCGGCCCATCGCGCTGGTCCCCTGGCAGACCGCCATCGTCGACGCCGAGCCCGAAGCGCTCCTGCGAGGACTCATCCATTCCGACGGCTGTCGGATCATGAACCGAGCCTCCACCGAGAAGAAGACCTACTTCTACTCCCGCTACCAGTTCTCCAACCGCTCCCACGACATCCACAACATCTTCCGCGACGCCTGCGACCGCGTCGGCGTTGACTGGCGGCCCAGCGGGCAGTACACCACCAGCGTCTCCCGCCGCGCCTCCGTCGCCAAGCTCGACAAGTTCATCGGACCGAAGGCCTAGCTCCGTACTCTCCGAAGGGCGGCGGGTAGGACCGCCCCCGCGCCAACCACCGGAGGAACGACGCCATGGACCCGAAGGCCACCGAGCTGCTGGAAGCCCCGAACTTCGCGCACGTGTCCACCATCCGCAAGGACGGGTCGCCCCACGCGGCACTCGTGTGGGTCGATGTCGACGGCGACGAGGTGCACCTCAACAGCGCAGAGGGCCGCGCGTGGCCGAACAACCTGCGCCGCGACGGGCGCATCACGCTGCTCGTCGCCGACAAGGACAACCCGTACCGGTACGCGATGATCCGCGGCCGCCTCGCGGGTGAGGACCACGAGACCGCCGACGAGCACATCAACCACCTGGCGAAGAAGTACCTCGGCCAGGACGAGTACCCGTTCCGCCAGCCCGGCGAGCAGCGTGTGCGCTTCCGCATCGCGCCCGAGCACGTCTCCGTGCACGGCGGCTGATCAGGCCACGATCGACGCCAGCGCGTCGGCCAGCCCGGCCGGGGCGGCCAGCAGACCGTCGGGCAGGTCGCCCCGGGCTTCCAGCGGCCGGACGTCCAGCCCGGCGCGCTCACAGATCAGCGAGCCCGCCGCGATATCCCACACCTTCACGCCGCGCTCGTAGTAGCCGTCCAGCCGGCCGGCCGCCGTCCATGCGAGGTCCAGGGCGGCGGCCCCCACGCGGCGCACGTCCCGCGCGCGCGGCAGCAGCGTCGCAACGACCGCGGCCTGTCGCTCACGTGTGGCGGCGTCGTACGAGAAGCCCGTGCCGATGAGCGACGCTGCCAGCTCCGGGTCGTCAGAGCGCACGAGCGGCGTGCCGTTCATCGTCGCCGCGCCGTCGCGCTCGGCGGCGAACACCTCGTCGCGGATCGGGTCGAAGACGATGCCCGCAAGCCAGCCGTCGGCGTCACGGACCGCGACGCTCACACACCACGCGGGGATGCCGTAGAGGAAGTTCGTCGTGCCGTCGAGCGGGTCGACGACCCACTCCAGCGCGCCGGTCCCGGTCCGGCCGCCCTCCTCACCGAGGATCGCGTCGTCCGGTCGCCGCGCGCCGAGCACGCGGCGGATCTCCGCCTCGGCCGCCTCGTCGGCCTCGGAGACCATGTCGGTGGACGAGGACTTCGTCCGGACCACGAGCTCGCCGCGCATGACGAAGCGCTCGCGCAGCACGTCGCCCGCCGCACGTGCGGCTTCGGACGCAATGACGCGCAGGGCGACCGGGCGCGGGCTCATCGCACCGGCGGCAGCGCGTCGGCCCACGGCCGCGCCTGCTCGATCTGGGCGGCCAGCTGGAGCAGCAGCGCGTCCTGGCCCGCGGGCGCCACGAGCTGTGCGGCGCGCGGCAGGTCGTCGCCGTCCAGGCCCGCCGGAACCGACGCCGCCGGGAAGCCCGCGACGTTCCACATGGGCGAGAACGGGACCCGGCGCAGCGAGCCCTCGAGCGTGCGCAGCGGGCCCATGCCCTCCCACTTGCCGACCTCCTGGGGCGGCTGGGCGAGGGCGGGTGTCAGCAGCACGTCGACGTCGTCGAACACCGCACTGCACTCCGCCATGACGTCGGCGTCCCAGCGCTCGACCGTCGGCAGGACCCGACGCGCGCCCGCGCCGATCCGCGCCAGCCCGCGCGTGCGGCGTTCGAGCCGCTCAGGGTGCGCCATCGCCTCCGCGTCGTCCGCGATGCCCGTGAGGTAGCGGGCGCTGATCGCCGCCACCGTCTTCGGCCCCACGCGCATCTCGCGTTCGATCACCGTGTGCCCGAGCTGCTCGAGCAGCTCGGCGGTGGACTGGGCCGCGTAGCGCCACGCCGGATCGACCGGGACGGAGGTCGGCAGCGGCGACCGCACCGACAGCGCGATGCGCAGCGGCCGCAGCGGCTGCTGCATCGCGGCCACCAGCGGGCGGCCGCTCATGACCTCCAGCCCCAAGGCCGTGTCGGCGACCGTGCGCGTCAGCACGCCGACCACCGTGAGGCCGCGCCACGGCTTCACCATCGGGTCCGTCGGGACGAGGTCACGCGTCGGCTTGAGCCCGAACAGGCCGTTCCAGGACGCGGGGATGCGAATCGACCCGGCCCCGTCGGACGCCGTCGCCAAGCCCACCAGGCCCGCCGCGACCGCGGCGCCCGACCCGCCGCTGGAACCGCCCGGCGTGTGCTCGAGGTTCCACGGGTTGCGCGTCACGCCGCCGGCGAGCGTCTCGGTGAACGGCCAGATGCAGAGCTCCGGCACCCTGGTGATGCCGATCACGATCGCGCCCGCCTCGCGCAGCCGGGCGCACCGCCAGCGCGTCGGCCGGCTCCGGTCCGCCGTGTGCACGCGAGCCGAGCGAGCGCACCTGACCCTCGACGGGCAGGTCGTCCTTGACCGCCACGGGCACGCCCAGCAGCGGCAGTTCCTCGCCGAGGCGCACACGCGCCGCGGCACGCTCGGCCTCCATGCGCGCCTGGTCGGTGAAGACGACGCGGAACGCGTTCAGCTGCGGGTCGATCCGCGCGATGCGGTCCAGCGTCAGCTCAACCAGGGAGACGGGGTCGACGTCACCGGCGCGGATGAGCTCGGCCTGACGTGCGACACCCGCGAAGGCGAGAGCGTCGGTCATCGGGCGCACAGCCTACGAGGCGCTGCCGTCGCGCGGCACGCCCCTGGACGCCCGCACCGGACTCGGACAGACGGCCAGACGCGTTTTCCGATGCCGCACCATCCCTACCGACTTCCTACGAAGGACGGCACAGGTGGCGGCAGGGACGACGTCAGCACGCCGGAGCGCGAAGGCCAAGCCCAAGCGCAAGACTCCGGCAAAGAAGGTGGTCTGCAAGAAGCCGCGCAGAGGCGCGAGCAAGAAGCAGACCTCGGCCTACAAGAAGTGCCTGGCCAAGCAGAAGAAGACCAAGAAGCCGACGGCGAAGACGCCCGTCCGCCCACTCTCCCCCCGCCGCTCCCCCGCCGACCACCCCCGAGGCTCCGCTGCCTCCGCCGCCGGCGCGTCCGCCGCGGCCTGCGGGCCTTGAGATGTACAGCGGGCCCTTCGGAGCGGTCCAGGCCGAGCGGCTGCTCTGGCGCGCAGGGTTCGGCCCGAAGGGGCGGGCCGACGCCGAGCGCGTGGCAGCCCTCGGCCTGGAGGAGGCTGTCCGCCAGCTCGTCCGGCCCGCCGGGACCGCATCGCTCGTCGGCGCGGCGCCGCCGGCCCTCGCCCCGCGTGATGCGTGGAGCCATGACCACTGCTGGTGGCTCGACCGCATGGTGCGCTCCGACCAGCAGCTCGTCGAGCGGATGACGCTGATCTTCCACGACTGGTTCGCGACGTCGTCGGACAAGGTCGGCCAGTGGCTGGCCATCGACCAGAACGAACTGCTGCGCCGCCGCGCGCTCGGCTCGTTCCGCGACCTCGTCATGGACCTGACGATCGACCCGGCGATGCTCGTCTGGCTCGACGGGATCGAGAACCGGCGGACCAGCCCGAACGAGAACTACGCGCGCGAGCTCATGGAGCTCTTCACGCTGGGCGCCGACCGCGGCGCCTACACCGAGGCCGACGTGCGCCAGCTCGCCCGCGCGCTGACCGGCTGGCGCGCGGACTGGAGCGACGCCGAGGGCCGCCTCGTGAACTTCCGGCTGCACACGAACTGGCAGGACCGCGGGACGAAGACGCTGTGGGCCGGAACCGCGTACGCGAAGACCGGGAACTTCGACTGGCGCGGCGCGGTGGACCTCTGCCTCGACAACCCGTACCACCGCTCGTTCTTCGTCCTCAAGCTGTGGTCGTACTTCGTGCCGACCGCGCCGTCGCCGGCCACGCAGGCGGCGCTCGAGTACCTGTACGTCACGAGCGGGCGCTCGATCGCCGACGTGCTCGAGGCGATCCTGCTGCACCCGGACTTCCACACCGGGCCGGCGATGGTCAAGCCGCCGGTCGTGCTCGCGGCGGGGCTCATGCGTGCCGCCGGCCGCGGCCTCGGGAACACGAACTGGGGCTGGCGCGCCGACCCGTCGGGGCAGCGGCTCTTCTACCCGCCCAACGTGTCCGGCTGGAAGGACCAGAGCTGGCTGGACACGTCCACCCACATGGGCCGCTGGGACCTCGTCTACGAAGCGATGAGCGGGTACGCCGCGACGAGCGGCAGCTACAGCGGGTCCACCGAGACACCGGCCGAGGCCGTCGCCGCCGCCCTGCGGTTCTGGGGCGACCCGACCATCGGCGCCGACACGCTCGCCGCGCTGCGCGCCTACGCCGACCAGCCGCGTCCCAGCGGCTACTCCAACAGCGACTTCCGCGCCATGCGCCAGAACTCGCTGCGCCATCTCCTCGCGTCCTCTCCCGACTTCCAGGTGTGCTGATGAGCCATCGCTGCTGCACGGACTTCAAGCGCTCGCACGAGGGCATCGCCCGCGCCGGCGAGGGTCTGCCCGCCATCGAACCGGGGATGCCGACCCCCGCGGGCACCGGCATGACCCGCCGGTCGCTGGTGCTGCGCTCGGCCGGGCTGGCGCTCTCGGTCTACGGCGCCGGGAAGCTCGTGGCCCCCGAGGCGTTCGAGGCCGCCGTCGCCCAAGCGGCCGGCGACCACCGCGTCGTCGTGTCCGTGTTCATGGACGGCGGCGCCGACAACTTCAGCCTGCTCGCCCCCGCCGGGCACAGCCGCTACCAGGAGCTGCGCCCCACGCTCGCCATCGCCGACGACCCGGCCCGGCGCTTCGGGCCGGACCCGTCGCTCGTGTGGAACCCCGAGGCGGAGGGCCTGCGCCAGCTCTGGGACGACCCGTCGTGCGGTGTGGCCGTCGCCCCGGCGATCGGCTACCCGGACCCCAACCAGTCGCACTTCACCAGCCGGCACTACTGGGAGGTCGGCGCACTCGACCCGACGGGCACCACCGGCTGGCTCGGCCGGTACCTCGACCGTGTCGGGTCACCCGACGTCCCGATCCAGGGCCTGAGCTTCTCCGGCCTGCTGAACCCCACGCTCGCGACGGCCGCGAACCCGGTCGCCGCCACCGACAGCATCGGCTCGTACGACTTCGGCACCCACAACACGTGGGGCACGGCGATGACGACCCGCCTGCGCGACGCCCACCGCACCCTCGGCGGGCTGCCCGCGAGCGACCCGTCACTGCAGTACGCACGGCGCATCCAGGCCAGCTCCGCCCAGCTACGGTCCGACCTCTCTTCGGCGACGACGGCGCCGGGCGACCGACCCGGCGGCGGGCTACCCCACGGGGAACAGCTCCATGAAGACCCGCCTGCAGTCGCTCGCCCGGCTGCTGCACGTCAACACCGGCGGCAACTACCTGCCGATCCGCGCGGTCACCGTCGACGCCGCCGGCGGCTGGGACACGCACTCCGCGCAGGCCGACGACTTCAACCGCAACCTGCGCACGACGTGCGAGAACCTCCGCGCGTTCTGGGCCGACCTCACGCTGCGCGGCCTCGACAACCGGGTCCTCCTGCTCGTCTGGTCGGAGTTCGGGCGCCGCCCCGAGGAGAACGGCTCGGCCGGGACCGACCACGGCGCGGCGAGCACCGCGTTCGTCATCGGCCGCGACGTGCAGCAGGGCATGATCGGCGAGTTCCCCGGCCTGGCTGAGCACGGCACCGTCGGGGCCGGCCTGGACGAGTACGGCAACCTGCGCCCCACCGCCGACTTCCGCGCGCTGTACTGCGGCCTGCTGGAACAGTGGTTGCAGACCGACGCCGACGGGATCATCCCCGGCGCCGGCGCCTTCACCCAACCCGTGCTCCTGTGAGGCGACGCGCCACGATCATCCTGGCGACGGCGCTCGCGCTTCTCGCCTTCACCTCACCCGGCGCCCACGCGGCGACCGCCGACGACCCTGCGGCGACCGCCGCGACCACCCGCGATGCCGGGGCTCGGCAGAAGCCCCGAACCCCCGGCCAACGGCGCCGGTGCCGCCGCGGCGCGACCCGGAAGACCTCCGGAACGCGTCGCGGCGGTGCCAGCAAGGCGAAGACGAAGACGTGCGCGAAGACGAAGACCAAGAAGAAGACGAAGCCCAAGGCCAAGCCGAAACCGTCGAGCCCTGGCACGACGGCCCCGAGCGGCGACACCGGAACGACCGCACCCGCCCAGGACGGCGGCAGCACCGGCACGACGCCCTCGGGCGGGTCCACCCCGGGCGGCGGCGGCGACACCAGCACACCGGAGCTCAATGCGGTCGGCGTGAAGGCCTACGACCGCAGCGGCACGTTCGTCTTCGAGACCACCCGCAGCACGGTGCGCCCTGGTGAGCTCACGGTGAGCTTCCACAACTACGACCTCGACGATCACAACCTGTGGTTCGAGGGCACCTCGCCACTGGTGTCCCCGGTCAAGCTCTCCGACCCGATCCCGCTGCACGGCGACGTGACCACCACGGTGACGGTCGCAGCCGGCGCCTACCGGTTCTTCTGCACCGTGCCAGGCCACGGCACGATGACGAAGGCCCTCACCGTCCAGTAGTGGAGAAGTGCTGGTAGTCGCGGACGGCGCCCTGCCAGCGCCCGCCCCACCCCCCAGCCCTCGCCCTCGAACGCGCGGACCAGCGCCCGCCCGTTCACCGCCATCCCCTTCCGGTACGGGGACCGCTGCACGTAGGGCTCGGACTTGGGGTGCGACGTGCTCGGCGGCGACCCGCTGACGTACGGGTTCTCTATCGGGTTGACGTCGATCGCGCGACCGTACGCGTGCTCGCTCCAGCCGGTGCCGCCGGTCACGCGACGGCAGTTGAAGGCCGACGTGTTGTCGTCCTCGATCGACGCGTAGTCCGACCCGCCGTAGCGTTCGATCGGGCGCATCTTGCGAATCGGGAACCTCGCGGCGTACAGGTGGCGGAACACCTCGAGGATGTCCGCGGCCGCAGCACGGCGCACGACGACCCGGCCGACCCCGACCTTGCCGGAGAACCCGTAGTGGCGCAGGCGGACCACCCGCAGGTCGTCGAGGCCCACCGGGCAGCCGGGTCGCCATACGCTCGGCGTCATCGCGTCGCGCTGGGCGGCGCTCAGCTTGAAGATCGTGGCGCGGTACGGCGGGGCGGCGTCGGCCGCGCTCGGCACGAGCAGGCAGGTCACGACCGCGATCGATGTGACGAAACGCCGCACAGGGCGGATTAACGTCAGGAGGCCTTCTTGCGCGCGCCGGTCCGGCGCTTCGACGGCTTGGGCTTCGGCTTCGGCTTCGGGTAGAGGACGTTCACCCGCAACGCTGTGCGCCCCGCCGGCCCGCTGAGGCCCCGCGCGTCGATCCGCACGGTGTATGTCCCGCGCCTCGGGGGCACCCACGTCACGCTGTACCGGCCGCGCGAGACCCGCATCGCCTTCTCGAACGACCGGCCGCCGGGCCCGTCGACGCGCACCCAGACGCGGCCGACCTTCGAGACCGAGAACCCGATGCGCTGCGCCCGCTTCGCCCACGCGCCGCGGACCGCGCCGATCCGCACCGTGGGCGGCTCCTTCTGGTACTTGCGGAAGCGGTGCTTGGCCCGGCAGTACGCGGGCTGCTTCGTCCGGCGGCACAGGCCGCGCAGCTGGATGGTCGTAAAGCGGTGGTAGTGCAGGTTCGCTTCGGCCCCGCCCTCGCTGTACAGCGACCATGCGCCCGTGTCGTACGCCTTCACCGACGCGCGCACCCCGCGCTCGCCGCGCTCGTACAGCGCGCGGGCCCGCCCGTCGCCGGAGAACGCCACGAGGTCGTGGATGCCGGCGACCGCCTGCAGCTCACCGTTGAGGATGTGCTGGGTGGGCGCGAACGAGTACATGACGTAGCGCCGCCGGTCGCCCGTGCCCGTGGACACCCCGTGCGGCGGGCGGCGCTCGAACGCGCCGAGCCCGCTGCGGGCGATGTCGAGGTACGCGCGGCTGCCGAGCGCCCTGGCCCCGCGGGCGAACGCCTGCACCGCGGCGCCCTGCGCCATGCCGCTCACCCACGGCGGCGAGCCGGTGCCGAATCGGTACCCGTACTCCCAGGCGCGGTAGCCGGCGCGCCACACCGAGACGGCGACAAGGTCGTCGAGCAGTCGCCGCAGCCGGACCTTCCGGCACGTCGTCTTCGTGCTGATGCAGCGCCGTGCCAGCGCGTTGGCCACGCCGAACGACGCGAGCGGGTGCAGCTGCACGCCCTGCCCGGGGATGTAGCGGTACACGCGATCGTCGCGCGGGAAGCTGACGTCGGCGCCCGGGGATGGGATCGACCGCGTCGTCCACACCTCCGCGTTGCGGCGCACGCTGAGGATCGCCGCGTCGATGCGGCCGGGGCCGAGCATCCCGCGGCGGGCGAGCGACCGGACCTGGTCCAGCACCGCTCCGAGCTCCGCGGCACGCCGGCCGCCGAGCCGCTCCTGCGCGAGACCCGCCCGGTACCACGAGCGGCGCATCGCGTCGTGCTCGTCCTGGTCGATCGCCCGCAGCAGCAGCGCGCGCCGCAGCGCGCCCTGCACCGTGCGTGAACGGGCGAGCCGCGCGGCCTCCGCGCGGCGGGCCGCGGTGGCGCGCTGCTCGGCGATGATGAGCGCGCGCGTCGGGCGCGGACGGGACAGCTGCCGGATCGGCGGCCGCTCCTCCGCGCCGGGGGCGGCGACCTGCGCGATCGCCTGCGCGACTGCTTTCGATCCGGCCGCCGGCTCGAGCACCGGCTCCTGCGCGGTCGCCCCGCCCACGGCGATCCCCGCCATCAGCGCGGCGAGCGCCGGGATGTACAGCCGCAGCCGGCGTCGGTGTCGCAACGGGTCCATCGCCTGAGTGATCGGTCGGCGAGCGTGCAGGCTCAGGCCGGAAGGCCCGCCGGGGGATCGTTCGTCGAGACGAGGGTCACCAGTGGGGTGATTCGGGAGTTCGTGTGCGGCTGGCGGATGCCCGACATCACGCCACTCAGACCGGATGGACCGGGTTGTGCTTCGCGGGCCAGTCGCGCGCCTTCCCGGCCGCCAGCGCGAAGCGGCGGATGACCTCCGGGCGCAGCTCCGTGGGCTCGACGACCGCATCCACCACCAACTCCGACGCCAGGTGCAGGATGTCGATGTCCGCCGCGTACTCGGCGCGCAGGCGCTCGGTCTCCTTCGCGCGCTCGTCGGGGTCCTCGATCGCCTGGAGCTGGTTGCTGAAGACCGCGTTGATCGCCGCCTGTGGCCCCATGACCGCGATCGACGCGCTCGGCAGCGCGATGCAACCGTCCGGCTCGAACGCCGGCCCCGCCATCGCGTACAGCCCGGCGCCGTAGGCCTTGCGCACGATGACGCTGAGCTTCGGCACGGTCGCCTCGCTCACCGCGCTGATCATCTTCGCGCCGTGGCGGATGATGCCCTGGCGCTCGACGCTCGTCCCGATCATGAACCCGGGGACGTCGGCGAGGAACAGCAGCGGCAGGTTGAACGCGTTGCACAGCCAGATGAAGTGCGCGGCCTTGTCGGCGCTGTCGACGAACAGCACGCCGCCCTTCTGCTTGGGCTGGTTGGCGACGATCCCGATCGCGCGGCCGTCCATCCGGGCGAACCCGACGACGAGCTCCTTCGCCCAGCGCGGGTGGACCTCCAGGAACGAGTCGGCGTCGACCAGCGCGTCGAGCAGCAGCTTGATGTCGAACGGCTTGTTCTCGTCGGCGGGGATGATGTCGTCGAGCGGCGTGTCCGACGCGGGTGCCGCCGCGGGCACGTCCGGCGTCGTCGTCGTGAAGTTCGTCGGCAGGTACGACAGCCAGCGGCGGGCGAGCGCCACGCCCTCCTCGTCGGTCTTCACGAGCTGGTGCCCGCAGCCCGACGTGCCGGTGTGCATCCGGGCGCCGCCCATCTCCTCCAGCGTCACCTGCTCGCCGATGACCATCTCGGCCATCCGCGGCGAGCCGAGGTACATCGACGCGTTGCCGTCTCGCATGATCACGACGTCGCAGAACGCCGGGATGTACGCGCCGCCCGCGGCGCTGGGCCCGAACAGCACGCAGATCTGCGGGACCACGCCGGAGAGCTGCACCTGCGTGTGGAAGATGTGACCGGCCCCGCGGCGCCCGGGGAACATCTGGACCTGCTCGGTGATCCGTGCGCCCGCGCTGTCGACGAGGTAGACGATCGGGATGCGCAGCGCGAGCGCGCGCTCCTGCACGCGCAGGATCTTCTCGACGGTCTTCGGGCCCCATGAGCCCGCCTTCACCGTCGGGTCGTTCGCCATCACGGCGACCGGCCGGCCGTCCACGGTCCCCACGCCGGTGACGACGCCGTCGGCGCCCAGCCCGTCGGCGTTCCAGTTGGCCAGCAGCGCGTCCTCGCTGAACGAGCCGTCGTCGAGGAGGAGCCCGACGCGTTCGCGGACGGGCAGCTTGCCCTGCTCCAGCGCCTTGGCGCGGTGGCGCTCCGGTCCCCCGGCCAGGGCGCGTTCGGTGGCGTCGTGCAGCTCGCTCACCGGCGGCAGCCTACGGCACTGGCTACTCGGCCAGCTTTGCGAGCAGCTCGGCGTGGCCCGACGCGGTGATCGCGCCCGCCAGCGTGCCGAGCAGCAGCCCACGCACCTCGTCCCGGCCCAGGTCCTCCTGCTCCAGCCAGTCCTGGCACGCGCCGTCCATGAACCACAGCCACCCACGGACCGCCGCGCGCAGGGCCGGCGGTGGTGGCTCGCCGCCGGTGAGTCCGTCGAGCAGGCGGGCGGCGGTCTCGGCCCGCACGCCCTCGACGAGCTCGCGCACCTCGGCGTGCCCCGTCGAGCTGCGCATGACCTTCAGATAGGTCTCGCGGTGGTCCTCGATCCAGGCGAGGAACCCGTCGAGCGTCTGGTCCAGCGCCTGCGCCGGCGGCAGGTCGGCCGCGGGCTCGGTCAGCGCGACCAGCTCGGTGGCGCCCCGCTCCAGGGTGGCGACGAAGAACGCCTGCTTCGACGGGAAGTAGTGGTACAGGAGCGCCTTGGAGATCCCCGCCTCGCGCGCGATCTGCGCCATCGAGAGCTCGTCGTAGGCGTGCTCGGTGAACAGCCGGGCCCCGAGCTCCAGCAGCTGAGCGCGGCGTTCGTCGACGTCGAGGCGCTGGTAGGCGGGTTCGGCCATGCCCGCAGTCTACCGCCTTGTTGACCGGCGGTCGATACGTGTGTTACCGTCGCTGTCGACCGCCGGTCAACAAGACTCTGAGGAGGGTCATTCGATGGTGGAACAGCGCGTGAGAGAACTCGAACGACAGATGGAGGACCTGACCGCTCGCGTCGGGCTCATCGACGGCGAGAAGACGTACTGGCAGGCTGCGCCGCAGCCGCAGGTGCGCCGCGAGACTGCACCGCCCCACCGGACCGTGACCCTCAAACGGCCTGCTCCCCCGAAGACCCCCGCGCCTCCCCCGGCCCCTCCCCCAGCCCACCCGGCGATCGACCGGTCGTTCGAGGATCTCCTCGGCGGCCGGGTGCTCGCCTGGGTGGGTGGGGTCGCGGTGCTCGTCGCCCTCGCCCTGCTGTTCGCGCTGGGCATCAGCTCCGGCGCGATCGACGAGACGGGCCGCACCCTGATCGGCGCCGGCGTCGCCGCGCTGCTCGTCGGCGCAGGCCTGTACGCGCACCGTCGCCACGGACGCACGCATGCGTCGCTCGCGCTCGTCGGCACGGGTGTCGCCGGGCTCTTCATGGCGGGGACGGTGGCGACGGTCGTCTACGACCTCCTCCCCGCGGCCCTCGGCGTTACCGGCGCCGCTGCCATCGGCGCCTGGGCGACCTGGCTCGCGATCAGGTGGCGCGCTGAGGTCATCGGCTGGCTCGGCCTGCTCGGCGCGGTCTCGGCGCCGCTCCTCAGCGGCGCGTCGCTGAATTCGGAGACCGCCGGCGCCGCCACCGCGTTCGTGTTCGTCGCGGCCGCGTGTGCCGCCGCCGTGGTCGTCTCCCAGCGCTGGGATCGCCTCGCGCTCGCCGTCTTCACGGTCGCGACGCTGCAGTGGTGGGGCTTCCTGACGACGGCGCCGAGTGGGCTCGTCATCGCCCTGACGCTGCTCGGCTTCGGCGCGATCGGCCTGGCGACCGCCATCGGCCGCGAGGTTCGCCTGCAGGAGCCTGAACCCGCCGCATCGCGGCTCGCGCTGGTGGCCCTCAACGCACTCGCCGTCGGGGGCATCGGCCACTGGGCGTTCGGCGACGCCGGTCTCGACGGAGCGGCGACCGCGCTGCTCGTCGTCCTGGCCGTCGTCCACGCCGCCGTCGGCGCATGGGGCCTGCGCAGCGGTCGCATCGCCCGGCCGCTCGCGCTGCTGACGCTGACCCTCGGCGTGCTCTTCGGCGACCTCGCGTTCGCCGACCTGACGTCCGGCGTCCTGCGCGGCGTCGGCTTCCTCGCGGCCGGGGTCGGCTTCGCCTGGCTGGCCCGGCACACCGCCAGGCGGGCCACCGACGACGTGCTGCTCGGCGCCGGCCTCAGCGGCCACGTCGCGATCGCGCTCGCCCAGATGCTGGCCGTCACCCCAGCCGAAGACCTCGTGGCCGGCGACCCGGGTGCCGCGGGCATCGCCGGGCTCGCCGCGCTGGCCGCGGCCTGCCTCGGCAGCGGCGTGCTGATGCGCGAGGCGCGGCCGGTGTGGGGCGACATCGCCAACGGCCTGGGTCTCGCGGCCATCTTCGTCCTGACGCTCACCGCGCTGTCGGGCCTCGCGCTCGTCGCTGCGCTGTGCGCCGAAGCAATCGCCCTCGGCCGCTACGCCCAGCGCGACACCCACGACTCCATCCCCGGTCCGGCGTCGCTCATCGCGCTCGGGCTGGCGGCGACGGTCGGCGTCGTCGTCTCCCTCGATGCCGCCATCCTGCCGGCCCTCGGAGCGGTCGCCCTGGTCACGGCGACGGTCGGCGTGATCGCGTACCGGCACCCCGCTGGGGAATTGCGGAACCTCCTGACGGTCGCGACCGGGGTCTGCGGGCTGTACCTCGTGTCGCTCGCCGCCCTCGAGCTGCCGCTCACCGGCGACGCGGACCAGGGTCAGCTGCAGCTGACCGCCGCCTGGGCGCTCGTCGGCGTGGGCGCGCTCGTGGTCGGCGTGCGCAACGACCTGCGGGGCCTGCGCCTCGCGGCGCTCGGCCTGCTCGGCGTCGCGGCCGGCAAGGCGTTCCTCTTCGACTTGGCGACGCTCGCCCCGGCACAGCGGATCGGGTCCCTCCTGGGCCTCGGGCTGCTGCTCCTCGGCGGAGCGTTCGCCTACCAGCGCCTGCGCCCGGAGGCGCCGGCGGACCTGCGCAGCGTCCCCTCAGCGCTGCGCTGACGCGTCCCCACGACCCGTGGCCGGTGTCCCGTCTTCCCTGGGGCGGGCGCCGGTCACGTCGGGTGTGCGCATTGCGAGCGCCGACAGCGCTCGCAATGCTCACACCCCGGTGTTCTGCCAGTCCACCGGGCCCGCCACGAGCGTGTGGCTGCCCAGCGGCCGGCCGAGCCGGTCCTGCATGGATCGCGCGACGTCGAGCAGCGCCGGGAGGTCCACCCCAGTCTGCACGCCCATCTCGTCGAGCATCGACACGACGTCCTCGGTCGCGACGTTGCCCGTCGCGCCCTTCGGCACCGGGCAGCCGCCCAGCTCGCCGACCGAGGACTCGAACGACGTGCAGCCCGCCTCCAGGGCGGCCAGCACGTTCGCCAGCCCCTGCCCGCGGGTGTTGTGGAAGTGCGCGGTCAGCTGAACCCCGTCGCCCAGCGCCGCCCGCGCGGCCGCGAAGAACTCGCCCACCTGCCGCGGGTTCGCCATCCCCGTCGTGTCGCCGAACGCGACCTCCTCGGCGCCCGCGGCCGCCAGCGCGCCCGCCAGCTCGAACACCCGCGTCGGGTCGACGCTCCCCTCGTACGGGCAGCCGAACGCCACGCTGATGACGCCCTCGCACCGCAGCCCCTCGGCCCGCGCCGTCGCGAAGACCCGCTCGAGCCCGGCCAGCGACTCGGCCACCGGCCGGTTGACGTTCGCGCGGTTGTGGGACTCGCTGGCCGACAGGAAGCCGTTGATCTCGTCGAACCGCGCACGGTGCGCCAGCGCCTTCTCGAGGCCGCGCTCGTTCGGGATGAGCACCGACCGCGCAACGCCCGGAGGGATGTCGACCTGCGCGAGCACCTCGGCGGCGTCGGAGAGCTGCGGGATGACGTCCGGCCGGACGAAGCTCGTCAGCTCGATCCGCGGCAGCCCGGTGCGGGCCAGCGCGTCGATCATCGCGACCTTCGCGTCCGTCGAGAGGATCTCGGGCTCGTTCTGCAGCCCGTCGCGTGGCCCGACCTCGCGAATCAGGACGTGCGCGGGAAGGTTCACGCGCCCACGTCCCGCGCGTGACCGGCGACGTCGATGACCCGCCGCTCGTGCGTACCCAGCCCGATGACCCGATCGCCCTCCCGCACCTCGACGTCGAAGCGCAGCTTGCGCCCGTCGACGATCTCGCGCAGCGTCGCCGTCGCGGTGCACTCGGCGCCCGCCGCCGCACCAGCGACGTGGCGCACACAGACCTCGAACCCGACCGTCGCCTTGCCCTCGGGGAGGTGCTCGAACGCCAGCGTCGCGGCGGTGCGCTCCATCCGGCCGATCATCCCCGGCGTGGAGAGCACCGAGACGCCGATCGTCCCGCCGACGTCTGTCAGCAGGATGCCCTCGGCGACGAAGTCGTCGGTGCGCGTGAGGCCGGGCTGGAGGTCGACGTGGCCGGTCATCGCTCCTGCGGAGGGTATCCTCGCCCGCCGTCATGTCTGAGCCGATCACCATCGTCGGCGCCTCTGGCGCCCTGGGCTTCGCCCTCGCCGTCCGGCTCGGCCGGGCCGGCGTCCCCGTCATGCTCGGCTCCCGCGACGCCGAGCGCGCCGCCGAGACCGAGCGCCGCGCCCTCGAGCTGGTCCCGGGCGGGCAGTTCAGCTCCGCCGAGAACGCCGAGGCCGCCGCGGCGAACGAGCTCGTCTTCCTCTCGGTGCCGTTCCGCAACCAGTCCGAGACGCTCACGAACCTCAAGGGCGTCCTGCGCGAGGGCCAGCTCGTCGTCGACGCCACCGTGCCGCTGGCCGCCGCCGTGAGCGGCAAGGCCACACGCATGCTCGGCGTCTGGCAGGGCTCCGCTGCGCAGCAGGCGCAGGAGATGGTCCCCGCCGGCGTGCGCGTCGTCAGCGCGCTGCACACCGTCGGTGCGCCGACGCTCGGCGACCTCGACCACGAGCTCGACGAGGACGTCCTCGTCGCCGGCGACAAGCGCGCCGACAAGCAGCGCGTGGCCGCGGTCATCGACCGGATCGAGGGGCTGCGCTGCGTCGACGTGGGCCGCTTGGAGATGGCGCGCATCTGCGAGAGCCTCACCGCGCTGCTCATCAGCACGAACGTCCGCCACAAGACGCACGCGGGCATCAAGATCACCGGCCTGCCCGCGGACCTCTGGCCGCCGCTGAAGCCCAAGGGCTGATGTCCGGGGCGCCGGTCGTGGTGCTCGCCGGCGGGACCGGCGGGGCGAAGCTCGCGCGCGGGATGCTCGACGTCGCAGGCGAGGACCTCGTCGTCGTCGCGAACACCGGCGACGACATCGAGCTCTACGGGGCGTACGTCTCACCCGATCCGGACCTCTGCACGTTCTGGCTGGCCGACCGCATCGACGACCGCGGCTGGGGCCTGGACGGCGACACGTTCGCCGTGATGGACGGGCTGCGCGAGCTCGGCGTCGACGTGTGGTTCAACCTCGGGGACCGCGACCTTGCCTACGGCGTGCACCGCGCCGCGCGCCTGCGCGAGGGCGCACGGCTCACCGAGGCGCACGCGGACATCGTCGCGGCGCTCGACGTGGCCGCGCGGGTCCTCCCGATGGCGGACGCGCCCGTCCGGACGTCCGTGCTGACCGGCGGCACGTGGGTGGACCTGCAGCGCTTCCTCATCCTGCATCGCGGCGCGCCCGTCGAAGGGGTGCGGATCGACGGCGCGGCGTCCACACCGCCGTCGCCGGAGGTGCTCGAGGCCGTCGCCACCGCCCGGGCGATCGTCATCGGCCCGTCGAACCCCGCCATCTCGATCGGCCCCATCCTCGAACTGCGCGGCATGCGGGCGGCGCTGCGGGCCGCGGCTGCACCCGTGGTCGCGGTCTCCCCCATCGTCGGCGGCCAGGTCCTGAAGGGGCCGACCGCCGACTTCCTCGCGCACACCGGCCACGCCGCGAACGCGGCCGGGATCGCGGCCCTCTACGACGGCGTGCTTGACGGGATCGTGACCGACGAGCCATGGGCCGGAGCGCTTCCGGCCTTGCAGTGCGCCACCATGCTCGGCGACCCCGCCGAGCGCAGGCGCGTCGCCGACGCGACGCTCCGGTTCGCGGAGTCCCTGCGATGACCACTGCCGCCATCCTTCCCATCAAGCGCTTCGCCAACGCGAAGCAGCGCCTCGCGGCGTCCCTGCCCGCGGACCTGCGCCGCTCGCTCGCCGAGGCCATGGTGTCCGACGTCCTGCGCGCGCTGCGCCGCTGCCAGGCCATCGACCAGGTGGTCGTCGTGACCGCGGAACCGATCGCGTCGGCGCTCGCCACGAGCCAGGGCGCGAGGGTCGTCCCCGACCCGGCCGAGCGCGGGCACAGCGAGGCTGCCCTCCTCGGGATCGCGGCGCTGGAGGACGTCGATCGCGTGCTGCTGCTGCCGGGGGACTGCCCGGCGCTTGCGCCCGCGGACATCGAGGCCGTGCTGGCGGCCGCGCCCGCGGCGCCGTCGGTCGTCGTCGTCCCGGACCGCCACGGCAGCGGCACGAACGCGCTGCTGCTGAGCCCGCCCGACGTCATCACCCCGTCGTTCGGCCCGGACAGCCGTGCCCGCCATGAGGGCGCCGCGGCCGCGGCGCGCGTCGAGCACGTGGTCCTCACCGTCGACGCGTTCGCGATGGACGTCGACACGCCGGAGGACCTCGCCACCCTCCGTGACGCGCTGGCGGCCGCCCGGGGCACCGCCGCGAGCACGCGCGGGCTCCTCGGGCGCATCGCGCCGCCGGGGCGATGATCACCGCCCGCGCGCTGCCGGGCCTGCCGGAGATCCGCCCGGGCGACAACCTGGGCGTCGAGCTCGCCGCCCTCGCCCGCGACGCGGGCGTCGCGAACGACGACGTGCTCGTGGTCTCACACAAGGTCGTCTCGAAGGCCGAGGGCCGGATCGTCGCCCTGTCGGGGGTCACCCCGAGCGTCGAGGCCAAGGTCCTCGCCCACCGGCACGGCAAGGACCCGCGGCACGTGCAGGTCATCCTCGACGAGACGGCCGAACTGGTGCGCGCCGAGCGCGGGGTGCTCATCTGCCGCACGCACCACGGGTTCGTCTGTGCGAACGCGGGCGTCGACGCATCCAACGCCGAGGAGCCGGACACCGTCATCACGTTGCCGCGTGACCCTGACGCCTCGGCCCGCGGGCTGCGCACCGCGCTGCGGCGGGCCGCGGGGGCGTACCCGGCGGTCGTCATCGCCGACTCGTTCGGCCGGGCGTGGCGCCACGGGCAGGTCGACGTGGCGATCGGCATCGCGGGCCTGGAGCCGCTCGCCGACTGGCGTGGCCGCGCCGATCGCCAGGGGCGCGCGCTGCAGGCGACCTGGATCGCCGTCGCCGATCAGGCCGCGGCCGCTGCGGATCTGGCCCGTGCGGGCAAGGACAGCGGCGAACCCGCCGTGCTCGTGGGCGGGCTCGGCGCCCACGTGACGCGGCGCCACGGTCCGGGCGCCCGCGCGCTGCTCCGGGCCCGCGACGAGGACCTGTTCGCCTGACCGGGTAGGACATCCGGCTGTCCCGCAGGCCTGCCCGTCCACACCAAACTCATACGTCCGGCCGTGTGACAGCGAGCGCCTACGCGCCAGCTCCAGGGAGGCCGACCGGCCGCCTCATCTGTCTCACTTCCCACGATCGCGGAACACTCCGGAACGTGGTGTTCATAACCCCGCGCTGGACGAGCTGGTCGACGGCTCCTGTGTGTCCACTCGCAGGTCAACTCCGGGCGCCCATCGCGCCGACAACGGCAGCCACGGGGCACGGAAGGCCCCGGACGCGACCAACGGAGTGCCTGCATGCCCCTCGCCGTTCCCCGCCGCACCGTCACGCGGCTCGCCGCAACCGCCGCAGCGTTGGCGGTCCTCATCCCGACCACGGCGGACGCCGCCGTGTACTACGGAACGTCCCGCGCGGACACGATCCGCCCCGGGACGGGCACCGACGTCGCGTGGGGCAACGGCGGGAACGACACGATCACCGACCGCGGCGGCAAGGACGCGCTGCACGGCGGCTCGGGCGACGACCGCATCACCGGCGATCAGGCCGACCAGCTCGCGGGCAACGCGGGGAACGACGTCATGGTCCTGACGTCGGCCGCGGCCCTGACCTTCCGCGTCGAATGCGGGGCGGGCACGGACCGGGTGACGGTGCAGGGGCCGGGCACCCTGACCGATGCGCAGATCCGCTCGCGGATCAGCAGCTGCGAGAGCATCTCGATCGAGCGCCCGTCGGCGCCGCCGACCGACGCGCAGCCGCTGCCTTCACCCGAGCTGCCGCCGGCGCCGCTGCCGAGCCCGGAGCCGGAGCCCTCCCCCGCGCCCGCGCCCGCGCCTGAGCCCGACCCGGCCCCCGCGCCCGCTCCCCAGTTCCCCACGCGCACCGACGTCCGTGACACGTTCGACCGCGCGAGCCTCGGCAGCGACTGGGCCGCCCCCGTCTACCCGGGCGCGCCGTCGACGCCCGCCGTCACGTCCGGCCGCGCGCAGATGCCCTCGGACACCTGGGGTTCGGCGTACCTCGCCACCACGCGCTTCGCCCGGCGACCAGCAGATCGCGGTGACGAAGGTGGCCGCGGGATCGATCGGCGTCGGCGCCTGTGTGCAGCAGCCCGGTGCCGCGCACACCGGCTTCAGCCTCGAGCTCGACCGCAACGGCGCACTGTGGCTCTGGCGCTACGAGCGAGGCGTCGAGACCGAGCTCTACCGCGCGTTCGCCGCAGCCGGCACCGTCGGGATCGGCGACGGGCTCGGCCTGCGGGTGACCGGTGACCAGGTCGAGGCGTGGATTCGCCCGGCGGGCGGCGCGTGGAAGCTCGCCCGCACCATCACGGACACTGCGGCCGCCCGATGCGCCGGCCACCTCAGCATCACCGGGTACGAGGGCGCGCTCGACGACCTCGTCGGCGGCGGCGCGTCGCCCGAGACGGTCCCGGCGCCCGAGCCGGCGCCCGCCCCCGCCCCCGCTCCGGATCCGGCGCCTGCCCCCGCCCCGTCACCGGCCCCCGGGTTCCAGCTCGGCGTCCACACCGGCGCCCGCGACATCGACTACCGCGCCACCGACGTGGTGCGCCCCGGCCTGGTGCGGGTCGGCGGCCTGCACGCCGGGATGACCCGCACCGAGGTCCAGGCCATCGCGCAGGCGTATGCCGCCCGCGGCGCCCGGATCATCGCGCTCGTCGACTTCAACGAGGCCGCGCCCTCGGAGGCCGAGAGCCGCAACCTCGGCACCTGGGCGACGATCCCGGGGCTCGAGGCGATCGAGTTCGGCAACGAGCCGTGGCTGAACCCGGACTGGGACTACGCGCAGTATGCGCGGTCCTTCAAGGCCGCCAACGACGCCGTCGTCTCCGCCAACCCGGCCATGACGCTCATCGCCGTCGGTGACTCGGCCAACCGGTCACACCGGCCGGGTCTCGAGGTCCTCAAGGCGATGAAGGCGATCGGCGTCCGTCCCCGCGCGGTGCAGTTCCATCCGTACGGGCCGGGCTACCTCGAGCGGCTCGGGGATGTCCGGCGCGACCTCGCAGAGGTCGGGTGGAGCGACACGCAGATCTGGGCGAGCGAGGTCGGCGTCTCGACCGACAACGGGCGGACCGTCTACCAGGGCGGAACGCCGAACAACTACGGCTGGGACGCCTCGATGACCTACGCCGAGGCCGCGACGACGATCGAGCGCATCGTGACCGACCTGAAGACCGCGGGCGTCAGGAGCGTCCTGCTCTACATGGGCACCGACTACCGCGCCCCGGGGGCCTCGAACGAGCGCGAGTACTACTTCGGGCTGACGACGAGCACGAACGGTGAGAAGGGCGCGCTGACCGCCAAGGCACGAGAGCTGCTCGCGCGCCACCGCGGGTAGTTCACCAGACCGTCACCAGACCTTGACGGGCTGCTAACCGCGGACGCCCGGCCTGACCGTAGCGTCGCGCCGGTCCCCTTCCCGAGGAGCATCCGTGTCCCGAACCGTCCGCCGTGGAGGGCTGATCGCGCTCGCCGCGGCCGTCCCTCTGCTCATCGCGCCGTCCATGGCCGCCGCCGCACCCGTCGTCATCTCGGAGTTCCGGACCCAGGGCCCGCAGGGCGGCAACGACGAGTTCGTCGAGATCCGGAACACCACGAGCTCGTCCATCGACATCTCGAACTGGCGACTCGCGGGCTGTGCCTCGACCTCGGGCAACCCGTCGACGCGCGCCACCGTCGGCGCCGGCACCACGCTGCCGGCCGGCGCCAGCTTCCTGTTCGTCAACACCGCCGCCTCGGGCTACTCCGGCACCGTCCCCGGTGACGCGACGTACACGACGGGCATCGCGAACTCCGGGAACTCCGGCCTGCGCATCGAGAACGGGTCGGGCGGCGTCGTCGACACCGTCGGCCACAGCGCCAGCCCGTGCCGCGAGGGCACCGGCCTGAACTTCGGGGCGTTCGGCAACGTCAACCAGAGCTATGAGCGCCTCGGCGCGAGCGCGGGCCAGGACACGGACAACAACAGCGCGGACTTCGCCCTCCGCACCACGGCCGACCCGCAGAACTGCGGGACGGCCTGCGCCGCGCCGCCGCCCCCGTGCCCCGCGCCGCCGGGCGATCACGCCGATCCACGCGATCCAGGGTGACGGTGACGCGTCGGCGTGCGCCGGCCTGGACGTCACGATCGAAGGCGTCGTGACCGGCATCGACGACGAGGTCGGCCGCAGCACCGCGGGCCAGCTCTTCCGCGACGACCGCGGCATCTTCGTCCAGGAGGAGACACCGGACAGCGATCCCGCCACCTCAGAGGGGATCTTCGTCGGCTACGTCGACGACCCGGCGGCGCTGCTGGGCAAGCGTGTCCGCGTGACCGGAGAGGTCCGCGAGAAGTTCGGGTTCACGCAGATCGACGAGGCGATCGGCCAGGAGCCCACCGACCTCGGCGCCGGCACGCTTCCCGCTCCCGTGACGCTGGACCCCACCGCTGCGGCCGCGCAGACGGTCGGGACCGACGGCACCCGCTCGTACTACGAGCGGTTCGAGGGGATGCGGGTGCGCCTCGCGCAGGGCACCGCGAACAGCGGCGGCACCAACAAGTTCGGCGAGCTGTTCCTCACCCCGGGCCCGCTGCGAGACCGCGTGTTCCGCACGGAGGTCCAGCCGGACCTGATCGGGACGGACGCCGACGCCGGCGCCGGCAACCCGGCGAACCCCGCCCGTCCCGCCGCGCCGTCGACCACGGTCGTGAACGTCAACCTGTTCGGCCGGGTCAACGAGCTGGTCGGGCCGCTCGCGTTCTCGTTCACGAACTACAAGGTCATGGTGCAGGCCGACGCCCTGCCGACGATCAACAGCGGGCCGATCCGATTCCCGGCGCCCGCCGTCGTGCCGAACGGCAAGTTCAACGACCGCATCCGGATCGCGTCCTTCAACGTCGAGAACTACTTCCCCGTCGGTGGCGACCTGGACGGTGGCCCGGTCACGGCGGATGAGTACGCCGACAAGCGCGACTCGATCGTGGCCGCCATCTCGCAGCGCCTGTCCTACCCGGACATCGTCGCCGTGCAGGAGGTCGTCGACAAGACGATCCTCGATGACGTCGCCGCGCGGCTCGGCGGCTACACCGCGTACCTCGAGGAGGGCAACGACAACCGCGGCATCGACGTCGGGTTCCTCGTGCGGTCGACGGTGCGCGTCGAGTCGGTCACCCAGCTCGGCAAGAACGCGACGGAGAGCATCCCGGGCACGAGCTGCTCGGACATCACGGGCAACCTGTTCGACCGCCCGCCGCTCGAGCTCGCGGTGAAGTCCGGTCCGTTCCGCCTGCGGGTGCTGACGAACCACTTCTCCTCGAAGGCGGCGCCGGACTCGTGCCGTGACGCGCAGGCCGCGTTCGTGCGCGACCGCGTCCAGACGCTGGAGAACGAGGGCCGGCACGTCGTCGTGACGGGTGACCTCAACGCGTTCGAGGACGAGACGCCGCTGGGCGTCCTCGAAGGTCCCGAGACCTCACTGGACAACCTCTGGGACACGGTGCCCGCCGAGCTGGCGTACTCGTTCGCGTTCCAGGGCAAGCTGCAGACGCTTGACCACATCCTCATCACCGGTGGCCTGCAGTCGCGCGTCGACGACATGACGTACGCGCACTTCAACAACGACTACTACGACCGGGGTCGGACCGGAGACAGCCACAAGGTTTCCGACCATGACCCGCCGGTCCTGTCGCTGCTGAAGGTCGCGCCTGGCGACGCATAGACCCAGGGGGAACCGGGCCGTCGCCGCCGAGCTCTCAGGCGGCGACGGCCAGCGGATGGCGGGCGCGCACCTCGTACAGCGTGGTGCGCTCCGCAGCCGGCCGGCCAGCGGCGTGCGCGGCGGCGATGAGTTGCGGGGGGGTCGAGCCGCACGCCGTGCTGGCTGCCTGCGAGCCGGCTGATCGACTCCTCCATGAGCGTGCCGCCGAGGTCGTTCACACCCCAGCGCAGCGCCTCGGTCGCCGTCTCCAGCCCCATCTTCACCCAGGACGCCTGGACGTTGGGGATCGTCCGGCCCAGCGCCAGGCGGAAGACCGCGGTGTGCTTGAGGTTCTCCTCGCGGCTGATCTCCTCGATCCCGTGGGTGCGGCCCAGCAGCGTCTGGAACGGGATGAACGACAGCGGCACGAACTCCGTGATCCCGCCGGTGCGCTCCTGCAGCTCGCGGACGACGCGCAGGTGCTCGGCCAGCTCCCACGGCTCCTCGACGTGCCCGAACATCACGGTCGACGTCGAGCGCAGCCCCGCGGCGTGCGACGCCTCGATGATCTCGACCCACCGCGCGACAGGCAGCTTGTTCGGGCTGATGCGCTCCCGCACGCCGTCGTGGAGGACCTCGGCCGCGGTGCCGGGTGTCGAGCCCAGCCCCGCCTCGCGCAGCTGCGCGAACACCTGGGCGGGTGACTGCCCGCTGACGTCGACCATGTGCGCGATCTCCATCGGCGAGTAGGCGTGGAGGTGCAGCTGGGGCGCGGTCTCCTTGGCGAGGAGCAGCCAGCCCAGGTAGTCGTCGAGCCCCCAGTCCGGATGGATGCCCGACTGGATACACAGCTCGGTCGCGCCGTAGTCGACGGCATCCTCGACGCGCCGGACGAAGTCGGCGCGCGAGTGCTCGTAGGCGTCAGGTGAGCGACGCGATTGGCCGAACCCGCAGAACGCGCACCCGACGGTGCACACGTTGCTCACGTTGATGTTGCGGTTCACGACGAAGGTGACGGTGTCCCCCGCCACCTCGGCGCGCAACTCGTCGGCGGCCTGACGGAGGTCCTCGATCGCCTCCGGCCGGTCCTCGGCGAGCAGCGCCGTGAGCTCGTCCTCGGACAGGGCGTCACCGTTGCGACCCTTCGCGATCGCCGCGGGCACGAGGTCCCGGCGAATCGTCCGCTGCTCGCGCCGCCCGGACGAGCCGCGCGGGATGAAGCTCCAGTACTTCGCCGTGACCACGTCGAGCACCGCGGGGTCGACCCACTCGGGGGTGAGGTACTGCGGGTACACGCACAGGCGCTCGGCCACCGCCACGTTGTCCGCCGCCATGCGCTTGCGCACCTGCGGCGGGCTCGGGAACGGGTGCTCGGGCGAGATGTGGTCGCCGTTCGCGCTCAGGCCGCCGAGGTCCGTCGCGCCGGCCGCCACGAGGCGGGGCCAGTGCTCGGAGAGGTTCGGCGGGATCTGGATGCCGACGCCGGGCAGGTGCTCGGCGGTGAAGGCGATGAGGTCCTCGAGCTCCTCCAGGGTCACCTGTGACGCCCACGGCGGCGTGGCGTGCTGCGGCGGCTCGCCCAGACCGGTGCGCCAGTACGCGTCGGCGGCCTGCGTCGCGATGTCCGCAGGCTCCTCGCCGTGGTAGCGCCGGTGCGGCACGTAGTTCTGGAGGATGACCTCCTGCAGGTGCCCGTACTCGGCGTGCACATCCCCGAGCGCGCGCAGCGCCGCGACCCGGTCGTCGTGCGTCTCGCCGATGCCGACGAGGATGCCGCTCGTGAACGGGATCTTCAGCTCGCCTGCGGCGCGGATCGTCTCCAGCCGCAGCGCCGGGTCCTTCGTCGGCGAGCCCTGATGGGCGACGAGGTCGTCGCGCAGGGACTCGACCATGAGCCCCTGAGAGGCCGTGACGCGCCGCAGCCGTTCGAGTTCGTCGCGGCTCAGCGCGCCGAGGTTCGTGTGCGGCAGCATCCCTCGCTCGAGCGCCCGCTCGCACACCCACGCGACGTAGGCGACGAAGTCGTCGAAGCCCAGCGCGTCGAGCCGGGCGCGCACGCCGGGGTGGTCGGCCGGGCGGTCGCCGGTGAGGACGAGCAGCTCCTTGGCCCGCCGCTTGACCGCCTCATCGAGCAGGCGCTCGACCTCGTCGGGCGGGTGCAGATGCGGCTGGTGCGTCTGAAACGCGCAGTACTTGCAGTGCGAGACGCACGTGCGCGACAGCGAGACGGTGAAGTTGCGCGAGAAGGTCACCCGGCGGCGCACGGGCGGGAGTCTAGGCACTCCCTCCGGCGCCGCCGTGTGATGCGAAGCTCAGCTGAGCTTGTCCTCCGGGCGCTCGCCCGGGCCTTCGAGCGCCGACTCGACGGCGCCGACCTCGCGGGCCGGGGGCACGTCGGTGTCCACGAGCCGCCCGCCGAACTCCACCTCCTGCGGGCGCAGGACCGCCCCCGTATAGAAGATCCCGGCGAGGAAGCCACCGACGATCGGCCCGAGCACGTAGACGACGAGGAACGTGCCGAAGCCGTCGAACAGGTCGCCGGCCACGACGGTGGGGCCGAACGCGCGCGCCGGGTTGAGCGCGCCGCCGGTCATCGGGCCGATGACCATGAACGCGAGGCCGAGCGTCAGGCCGATGATGAGCGGCGTCCACGCCTGGTTCGCGCGGACGTTGACCGCGACGCCCATGATCGCGGTGAGCAGGATGAAGACCCCGATGGCCTCGAGGATGCCGCCCGCGAGCGCGCCGTCGATGAACTTGTTGTCCGAGATCGAGGGGGCGCCGTAGTTCGCGGCGTCCGCCGGGTTCAGGGCGCCGTCGCCCTGGTTGATGACGATCTTGATGACCAGCGCGGCCGCGACGGCGCCGGCGAGCTGGACGAGGATGTAGATGATCGCGTCGATCGGCGCGATCTTGCGCAGCGCGGCGAGCGTCGTCGTCACCGCGGGGTTGAAGTGCCCTCCGGACGTACCGCCGAATGCAGCGACGAGCGCGGCGAGCGCGATCGCGTGCACGAGGCCGATCGTCACGAAGTCGGTGAAGCCGAGCCCACCGGGGGAGTTCGCGACGGCTGCCATGCAGATGGCGAACACGAGAATGAAGGTGCCGACGAACTCGACGACATAGGCGGGCCAACCACGTTCTTCCATGCGGTCTCCTTCGCTGGAACGGTCAGGACCGCCGCGATGCTACCCGGCGTGCCGGGCGCTGGGACTACTGCGCGCGGAGCTGCTTGAACTCCTGGCGCACGGACTCCGGGCGCCCCCACATCTGCACGACCTCCGCGCGGCCGACGCGGCTCTCGCGCAGGACGAGCTCGCCCTCGATGCCGGCGTCGTCGAGCAGCTTCAGCGCGGTGCCGACAGCGGACGGCGCCGCCGCGTGCCCGAAGCGATGGGCGACGAGGAGCTTCCAGTGCCAGTCGTGTTTGGAGTACGGCTGGGCGTTGCAGGTGACGAGGTAGGTCGCGGCATCGATGTACCGGTCCTCGTCGAGGATCCGCAGGTCGAGTTCCAGGTCGGTCCAGTCATCGGGCAGCGACTCGACGATGGCGTGGAAGGTCTCGGCCAGGAGCATGTCTGGGACGGTAGCCGATAGGCAAGGTTTTGGCATGCCTCAACTTCTGTTACTGTCTGGCACATGTCCGATTCAGCTACGGCAGCGGTCGAGGATTACGCGAAGGCGATCTACGCCCTGGAGTCCCGCTCCGGCAGCGCGGTGTCCACGAACGCCGTCGCCGAGCGGCTCGGGGTGACCCCCGGGTCCGCCTCGGCGATGGTCAAGAAGCTCGCCGAGCGCGGGCTGGTCGACCATGAGCCCTACAAGGGCGTCACGCTGACGCCCGAGGGCATGCGCCTCGCGCTCGAGGTCGTGCGCCACCACCGGCTGCTGGAGCTGTACCTCGCGCAAGAGCTCGGCATGCCGTGGGACCGCGTGCACGAGGAGGCCGAGGTGCTCGAGCACGTCATCTCCGAGGAGCTCGAGGAGCTCATCGCGCAGAAGCTCGGCCATCCCCTCACCGATCCGCACGGGGACCCGATCCCGTCCGCCGACCTGGCCGTCGCCGAGACGCCGACCACCCGGCTGCAGGAGCTCGAGGTCGGGCAGCGCGCCCGCTTCGTCCGCGTCTCCGACTCCGACCCGGCGATGCTGCGGTACCTCGCCGACCGCGGGATCGACCTCGGCGCCGACCTGGAGATCGTCGACAAGCAGCCGTTCGACGGGCCGGTGTTCGCCCGCGTCGGCGACGAGGTCCACCCGCTCGGCGGCGCGCTCGCGAAGGCCATGCGCGTGGAACTGCTCGAGGACGGAGACGCCCGCACATGAGGCTCGCCGGGCTCCTCGCGCTGCTGGGCCTGCTCGCCGTCATGGCGTCGGGCTGCAGCGACTCCGAGCCCGCGTCGGCCGGCGAGATCGCCCAGCGCAAGGTCAAGGTCACGACGACGACGAACTTCATCACCGACACGGTGCGGCAGATCGGCGGGGACCGCGTGGAGGTGACCGGCCTCATGGGCCCGGGTGTCGACCCGCACCTGTACAAGGCCACCGCCGGCGACGTCCGGACGCTCGGCGGCGCGGACGTCATCTTCTACGGCGGGCTCGAGCTGGAGGGCAAGATGGCCGACCTGCTCGACAAGCTCGCCGCCCGCCAGCCCACGCAGGCCGTCACCGCGGGCATCCCGGAGGCGGACCTCCTCGATCCGCCCGAAGGCGCGCCCGAGAGCGAGCAGCACGACCCGCACGTCTGGTTCGACGTCACGAACTGGCTCCACGTCAGCGACACGGTCGCCGAGCGCCTGGCCGAGGTCGATCCGGCGCACGCCGACGTGTACCGCGCCAACCGCGACGCCTACGTCCGCCGGCTGCGGGCACTCGACACGGAGGTCGCGGAGCGGATGCAGCGCATCCCGCGCGCGCAGCGGGTCCTCGTGACGTCGCACGACGCCTTCCACTACTTCGGCAACCGCTACGACGTGGACGTCGCCGCGATCCAGGGCATCTCCACCGCGGCCGAGGCCACGACGGCCGACATCGAACGCGTCGCCGCGCTGCTGGCCCGGCGGAACGTCCGCTCGGTCTTCATCGAGTCGAGCGTGCCGAAGCAGACCATCGAGGCGGTGCTGGCGGCCACGCGCGAGCGCGGCCACGACGCGCAGATCGGCGGCGAGCTCTTCACCGACGCGGCAGGCGACGAGGGCACCCCGGAAGGGACGTACATCGGCATGGTCCGACACAACGCACAGGCGATCGAAGAGGGGCTCAGATGAGCGGGGCAGCGGCGCTGGAAGTCCGCCGGATCACCGTGTCGTACGGCGCGCGGCCGGTGCTGTGGGACGTCGACGCGACGTTCCCCACCGGCTCGCTCTCGGCGATCGTCGGCCCGAACGGGGCCGGCAAGTCGACGCTCCTGCGCGCCGCGCTCGGGCTCATCGCCGTCGACTCCGGCCAGAGCCTCATCTCCGGGCACCCGGCCCGGGCGGCGCTCGACCACGTCGCCTACGTGCCTCAGCGCGAGGCCGTCGACTGGGACTTCCCCATCACCGTCGGCGAGGTCGTCGCCATGGGCCGCTACCGGTCGACGGGCTGGTTTCGCCGGGTCGGCCGTGAGGACCGCGCGATCGCGGCGGCGGCGCTCGACCGGGTCGGGATGGCCGCGTACGCGGATCGGCAGATCGGTCAGCTCTCGGGCGGGCAGCGCCAGCGCGTGTTCTTCGCCCGCGCCCTCGCGCAGGAGACGCCGCTGCTCGTCATGGACGAGCCGTTCGCAGGCATCGACGCGCGCACGCAGGCGAGCCTGCTCGAACTCCTCGGCGAGCTCCGCGACGAGGGTCGCTCCATCGTGGTCGTGCACCACGAGCTCGCAACGGTGCGCGAGCGCTTCGACTGGGCCCTGCTGCTCAACGTCCGCGCGATCGCGTGCGGCCCGGTCTCCGAGTCCCTGGCGCCCGACATGCTCGCGCGTGCCTACGGGACCGGCGCGGAGGCGCTGCAGTGGGCTGGCTGATCGACCTCCTGCCGCTCTCGTACACCGACGCGGTCGTCGTCATCGGGGCGGCGATCCTCGGGCTGACCTCCGGCGTGCTCGGGAGCTTCGCGGTGCTGAGGGAACGCAGCCTCGTCGGTGACGCGATCGCTCACGCGGCGCTGCCGGGCGTCTGCATCGCCTTTCTGCTCACCGGGGCGAAGGACGCCGGCAGCCTCATCGTGGGCGCCGCGTTCGCCGGGATCGCCGCAGCGGTGCTCATGGTCGCCATCGAGCGCACGAGCCGCATCCGCCCGGACGCCGCGATCGGCGTCGTGCTGTCGTGCTTCTTCAGCCTCGGCATCGTCCTGCTGACGTACATCTCGTCGCAGAACAACGCGAATCAGGCCGGGCTGGAGAAGTACCTCTTCGGCCAGGCGGCCGGCCTGCTCGAACGCGACCTCGTGGTGATGGCCGCGCTCGCCGGCGCCTCGCTGCTGTTCGTCGCGATCGGGTTCCGGATCCTCAAGGTCGCGCTCTTCGACGCGGACTTCGCCGGTTCGCTGGGGCTGCCCGTCCGCGTCCTGGACGTCGCGATGACCGTCCTCCTCGTCGTCGCGGTCGTCATCGGCGTGCGCATGGTCGGCGCGATCCTCATGGTCGCGATGCTCATCAGCCCGGTCGTGGCCGCCCGCCAGCTCACCCATCGCCTGCGCACCCTGCTCCCGCTGGCCGGCGTCATCGGGGCGGGCATCGGGATCGCCGGCGCGCTGCTCGCCACAGGCTCGGAGCTGCCGACGGGCCCGGTCGTGGTCGTCGTCGGCTTCTGCGTCGCACTCGCCGCCGTGCTGCTCAGCCCGGGACGCGGCGCGCTGTGGCGCGCGCGTCATGTCGCGGCCGAGCGCCGCCGTGCCGCGTTTGAGGGCGTGCTGCTCGAGGTCGAGACCGCGATGCACGCCGGCCCGCCGCCCACCGTGGCCGAGCTGCGCCTCGCAACCGGCCGGCCGCGCGCGCAGCTCACGCGGACCCTGCGGCGCCTCGAGCGCGCCGGCCTGCTCCGTCGCGACGGCGCCGAGCACCGGCTGCGCCTGACCGAAGCCGGCGCGGCCGCCGCCCACGAGCTCGAGCAGCGCCGCGACCTGTGGGCCGCGTGGCTCGAGCACGGCGCGTCGCTCGAACTTCCCGACGCTCGCGAACCCGACCCGCGCGACGTGCGCGCCAGCCTCGGCGACGACGTCGCCGACCGCCTGCAGGAGCTCGCGACGTGAACGACGACCTCGTCATCATCATCACCGCGGGGCTGACGGCCACCGCGTGCGGGCTCCTCGGCCCGTTCCTCGTCCTGCGCCGCGCCGCGCTGCTCTCCGATGCGGTGAGCCATGCCGTGCTCCCGGGGATCGTCGCCACCTGGCTCCTGCTGCACACCCGGGCGCCGTTCGCCGTCATCGTCGGCGGCGCGATCTTCGCGGTCCTCTGCGTCCTGGCCATCGACGGCCTGCGCTCCACGGGCCTGGTGCGCTCCGATGCCGCGATCGGCCTGGTGTTCCCGTTGCTGTTCGCCCTCGGCGTGCTCGGTGTGACCCGCTACGCGAGCGGCATCCACCTGGACCTCGACTCCACGATCTACGGCGAGATCGCGTTCGCGCCGTTCGACGTCTGGACGATCGGAGGCGTCGACGTCGCGCGGTCGATCGTGGTCATCGGCAGTATCGCGGCGCTGAACCTCGCGTTCGTGATCCTCGCGTGGAAGGAGCTCAAGGCATCGACCTTCGACCCGGGCTTCTCGCAGACGATCGGCCTGCGGCCCCAGATGCTCTCGCGGCTCATGCTCGTCGCGGTCGCGATCACCGCCGTCACGGCCTTCGAGTCCGTCGGCGCGATTCTCGTCGTCACGCTGCTCATCGTGCCCGGCGCGACCGCGTACCTGCTGACGGACCGCCTGGCCGTGATGGTCGCGCTGGCCGTCGGCATCGGCTGGATCGGCGCGGTCGCCGGGTACTGGGGCGCGGTCGTCGGCGACAGCTCGATCGCGGGGACCATGGGCCTGGTGTGCGCCGTGTGCTTCGCGCTCGCGCTGCTCGTCTCGCCGAAGTACGGGCTCATCGCGACGGCGGTGCGCCGGCGCCGGCGCGCGCGGGCGACGGCCACCGCCCTCGCGGCCGAGCGCTGACCCGGCCGCCGGCTCAGTGCGGGCGCGGCTCGATGTCGAGCAGCGCCGGAGCGGGCGCGTGGTCGACCTGCAGCGTCGTGTGCTGGATGCCGAAGTCGTCGTCGAGGAGCGTCTTGAGCTCACGCCGGCGCGCGTGGCAGTCATCGCCGGACGCGACGACGATGTGCGCGGACAGCGTCACGAAGCCCGACGTCACCTCCCACACGTGGAGATCGTGGACCTGCACCACGCCGGGTGCGGCGGCGAGGGCCCGGCCGATCGCCACCGGATCCATGCCGCGCGGCGCGCCCTCGAGCAGGACCGCGGCCGCGTCGCGGGACAGGCGCCAGCCCGAGCGCAGCAGCAGGAACGCGACGATGAGCGACGCGATCGCATCCGCGCGGTCGAACCCGGTCAGGACGATGATGAGGCCCGCGCTCGCGGCCGCCAGCGACGCGTAGAGGTCGGTCAGGACGTGCTGGCGCGCGCCCTCGACGTTCAGGCTCTGGCGCTCGGCCTTCGCCAGCGCCCAGGCGGCGCCGACGTTCACGGCCGCGCCGATGACGCCGACCGCGATGACGATCGCCCCCTCCACCGCGGGCGGGTCGATCAGGCGCTGCACGCCCTCCACGCCGATGACCCCCGCGAGCACGAGGAGGGTCGCGCCGTTGATCTGCGCGCTGAGGATCTCCGCGCGGCCGAACCCGAACGTGAACCGGCCCTTCGCCGGGCGCGTCGCGATCCGCGCCGCGACGAGGGCGAGGGCGATCGCGCCCGCATCGGTGAGCATGTGCGCCGCGTCGGAGAGCAGCGCCAGCGAGTCGGCGAGGATGCCCGCGACGACCTCCACGAGCATGAACGCCGCGATGATCCCGAGCGCGATCGCCAGCCAGCGGCGGTCGGCATCCGCGCTCGGCGCGTGCGAGTGCCCGTGACCTCCGTGGTCATGGTCGTGCGTGTGGTGGTGGTCGTGGCTCACGGGACTAGATGGGCCGTTCCGCGGCCCGTGCGGTCGGTCGTGCGTGGATCGTGGGACGGCTCATCTACAGTCAGGGTATGGCCGCCATCGACCAGATCATCGACGGGTACCGCGCCATCACGCAGTACGCGGCGGTCGTCGACCGCTCGGACCGCGGCAAGCTCGCCCTCACGGGCGCCGGCGCGAAGGAGTTCCTCGCCGGGCAGGTCACGAACGACATCCTCGGCCTCGAGCCCGGGCGCGGCTGCTACGCCGCGCTGCTCACCCACAAGGGCAAGATGCGCGCGGACCTCCGCGTGCTCGACGCCGGCGACGAGCTGCTGCTCGACACCGAGCGCACCGCGCTGCAGGCCGTCTTCGACACGATCCGGACCTTCAAGCTCGGCTACGACGTCGAGCTGCACAAGCGCACGCTCCAGCGCGCGCTGCTGAGCGTCGCCGGCCCCGACGCACGCCGGGTGACGGGCGCGGACCGCGCCGGCCTCGGGACCGACGAGCACGACCACGTCGCCGCCACCCTCGGCGACCGTGACGTGCGCCTCATCGCCACCGATCTCGGCGTCGACGTCCTCGCGCCCGCCGAGGATCGCGACGCCGTCCACGCCGCGCTCGTCGCCGCGGGCGCCGCGCCCGTCGGGGAGGAGATCGCGGAGATCGTGCGCGTCGAGCACGGCCGCCCGCGCTACGGGCTCGATCTCGACGAGTCGGTGATCCCGCAGGAGGCCGCGCTGAACGAGCGCGCCGTGAGCTTCACGAAGGGCTGTTACGTCGGCCAGGAGACCGTCGCCCGGCTCTTCTACAAGGGCAAGCCCAACCGGCACCTGCGCGGGCTCAAGCTGTCCGCCCCGATCGTGACGGGCGCCACGCTGCGCCTCGGCGAGAAGGAGGTCGGCCGCCTCGCCAGCTCGGTGGTCTCTCCTGTGCACGGCCCGATCGGCCTGGCGATCGTGCGCCGCGAAGCCGAGCCGGGCGCGGTCCTCGAGATCGAAGGCGGCGGCACCGCCACCGTCGTCGATCTGCCGTTCACGCCGTAGCGAGCGCGTCGAGCTCACGGACCTCGTGCTCGTGCGAGGCGAGCCACGTCGCGACGATCCGCAGCTCGTCGACCTCCTCGGCCGGCACGTGCGCCGCCACGCGCCCCGCGGCCCGTGCGAGCGCCGCTGCGCTGCGGCGTTCCAGCTCGGCCTCCGACGTCGCCCGGCACCAGTCCACCAGCCGCCCGCCGACGAGCCAGAACGCGTCACCGGGCGCGGCCCCCGCGGGTGCGGCGCGATGATCAGCGACGGACGCGCATGGGTGGCCCGTAGCGTCCCGGTGGCCTCCGACAGGCGACGGCACAGCACCTTCAGCCGCTCGCGGCGACGCCGCAGCCAGGCGGCCCGCTCGTAGTGCTGAGCAGCCGCGGCCTCCTCCATCTCCATCGCGACGTGCTCGAGCAGCGCGGCACCGCCGTCGCGGGTGGGTGGGTCGGCGTGCACGAACAACCCGAGGGCCTCGTCCAGCCGGGCGGCGGTAGAGGTTCGGATCGAGGTCCTGCAGGCACGGGGACAGGCAGCGCCCCATCTGCCCGTACGCGGACGGGTGCTCACGCCGTGGCAGCGCCCGGCCGCAGTGGCGCAGGCCGAACAGGGAGTTGAGCTGCTCCATGAGCTCCGTCGCCGCGCGGTGGCCCTGCAGCGGGCCGATCGTGACGGCGTGCCCGGACGCGGGCTCGCGCGCGATCTCCAGCACCGGGAACGGGATGTCCAGGCGGCAGCGCAGGAAGACGTACGGATCGTCGTGCTTGAGGCGCACGTTGCCCGGCGGGCGCAGGCGCTTGATCTCCCGGCATTCGAGGACGAGCGCCCCGAGCTCGGAGCCGCACACCCGCGCCTCCACCGATGCGGCCTGCGCCGTCCACGCCTCCGGCGGAGCTGACGGTTGGAAGTGCGCGCGGGCGCGGGCCCGGATCGCCACGGACTTGCCGACGTACAGCGGCTGACCCGCCGCGTTGCGGACGATGTAGATCCCGGGCTCGTCGGGGAGCTCGGCCAGGCCCGCGGGGCGATGCGCGCCGCCGGCCGCCGGCAGCCCGCCGACCGTCCTCCCCGCGCGCACCCTGCGCGGGCGGCTGCGCGCCGGGCGCAGCAGCGCCAGCGCCTCCCCCCACCGTCTCCACCGACGCGATGAGCCGCGGCAGCAGGGCACAGAGGATCCGCGCGCACGTCTCGGCGTCGGGCAGCGCCCGGTGCGCCTGATCGACGTCGATCCCCAGCCCCGCGGCGAGCGCCCCGAGCTTGCGCTGCGTCTGCAGCGGCGCGAACCGCCGCGCGAGCGCGACCGTGCACAGCACCGGCGGGTCGGGCCACCGCAGCCCGGCCTCCCGGAAGCCCTGCGCGAGCGCACGCCGGTCGAACGGGGCGTTGTGGGCGACGAGCACCCGGCCCTCCATCCGCGTGGCGAACTGCTGCAGGACCGCCTGCGGCGGCGGCGCGCCGTCGACCATCGCCTGCGTGATGCCGGTGAAGCGCTGGATGCGGCGCGTCAGCGGCGTACGGACCGCCACCAGCGACGACCACCGGTCGTGCAGCTCCCCCGCCGCCCACGAGCACGGCGCCGACCTCGGTCAGCTCGCATCCTGCGCCGGACCGTCCGTTCGTCTCGCAGTCCACGACGAGGTACTCGGCGGTGGCGAGCGGCTGGTCGGCGAGCGGCATCCTGCAGTGGTACCGCGGGGCACCGACGGCGTGCACGCGCGCTTGCGGACGACCGGACGATTGCGCCCAGTCACCAGGCTGACCGATCATCTAGCATCGACCGCATGTCCTCGTTCGCGACATCCAACGACCCCGCCGTCCGGCTCGCCGAGCTCGACGCCGCTGTCACCGACGCGTGGATCGACTACCGCGAGGCCCTTCGCAACCTCGAAGGCGCGCCGTACGTGGAGGCCGAGGCCGAGGCCTGGGACCACCTCCAGACGGAGCTCGAGCAGCTCGACGCCGAGCGCCGCGCGCTCGTCGGTTAGGGTCTGCTGCGCGTCACTGCCGACGCACGTACGGGATGGAGACCGCGACGCTTGCCATGGCCCCTACTCGCCCGCGCCTGATCGCGGGTGTGCTGGCCCTCGGGCTGTTCGCCGCATCGTGCGGCTCCGAGGAGCCCGAAGAGCGCGGCGACCGCCCGCCGACGCCCATCGTCGTGAACGCCGCGATCCTCGACGAGCAGCTCGCCGTGTCGCCGACGAAGTTCGGCGCCGGGCCGATCCGGCTCGTCGTGACTAACCAGACCCGCGGCTCGAAGGAGCTGCGCCTGGAGACCGCGGGCCAGGACGCCGGCCTGCGTCAGCGCACCGGCCCGATCAACCCGTCGGACACCGCGTCGCTGCAGGCGGACCTGCCCGAGGGCGAGTACACCGTCACCGTCGGTGACGGCCAGCGCGCCACCTCGGCGACCCTCGCGGTCGGCCCTGAGCGGCCGAACTCGAACAACGATCTCCTCCAGCCGTAGGGCGCACGCCGCCGCGGCGGTCCGGAGGGTAGGATTCGGCCGCTGTCCTGACCGCGAAACGTAGGGGTTCTTCAACCGTGGCCGTCGATCTGACCCAAGTGACCAAAGTGGATGCCGAGCCGGGCGAGCTGCCCGCGACGATGGCCGCGTGGGTCATCCGCCAAGAGCGTGAAGGCGAGCCCAAGGACGCCTTCCAGGTCGAGGAGATCGAGGTTCCGGAGCCCAAGGCGTTCGAGGTCATCGTGCGCGTCATGGCCGCCGGCGTGAACTTCAACAACGTCTGGGCGTCGCTCGGTCAGCCCGTCTCCGTCTTCGGCTACGCCGACCATCCCGAGTACGGCCACCACATCGGCGGCTCCGACGCCTCCGGCATCGTGTGGAAGGTCGGGCCCGGCGTCACGCGCTGGAAGGTCGGCGACGAGGTCGTCATCCACTGCAACCAGACGAGCTACGAGGACCCCGAGGTCCACGGCCTCGACCCGATGGCCGCGCCGTCGCAGAAGATCTGGGGCTACGAGACCACCTGGGGCTCGTTCGCGCAGTTCACCAAGGTGCAGGCGCAGCAGCTGCTGCCCAAGCCCAAGTCGCTGTCCTGGGAAGAGGCGGCCTCCTACGGCCTGACCTACTTCACCGCGTACCGCATGCTCTTCAACCGCGCGCAGATCCAGGCGGGCCAGAAGGTCCTGATCTGGGGCGCGGCGGGCGGCCTCGGCGTGTTCGCCACGCAGCTCGTCAAGGCGGCGGGCGGCGAGTCGGTCGGCGTCGTGTCGTCCGACGAGAAGGGCGAGCTGGTCAAGCAGCTCGGCGCCAAGGACTACATCAACCGCAGCGAGTTCGCGGGGATGATGCGCACGGGCAAGGAGACGCCCGAGGAGGAGAAGGAGCGCTTCAAGGTCTCGCGCGCCTTCGCCAAGCGCGTGAAGGAGATCCTCGGCGAGTCGCCCGACATCGTCTTCGAGCACGTCGGCGCCGCGACCTTCCCGACGTCGGTCTTCACGGTCAAGACCTTCGGCAAGGTCGTGATCTGCGGGGCGACCTCCGGCTACACGCTGGACTTCGACGTCCGCTACCTCTGGATGCGCCAGAAGGAGATCATCGGCTCGCACTTCGCCAACGCGTGGGAGTGCACGAAGGCGAACGCCCTGATCGACCAGGGCCTGATCCAGCCGGTGCTGTGGAAGACGATGCCCTTCGAGGACGTCGCCCACGCGCACCAGCTCATGCACGAGAACAAGCACGCCGGCAAGATCTCGATCCTGGTCGGCGCCGAGTCCGAGGGCCTGGGCCGCACCGCCGAGGGCCCCGGCGCGATCATCGCGGAGGTGGGCGCCTGATGTCCTATGTCGTGCAGATCCCCTGGTACGCCACGGCGTTCCGCCACGATGACCTCGAGTTCGCGCTCGAGAAGATCAGCAAGATCGCGCTGAAGCGCGGCGCGCTGCGCTACGACCTGTACCGGTCCAAGGAGGACCGCTACAAGTTCATCCACATCCTCGAGTTCACGAGCAAGCTCGAGTGGGAGCGGTTCTGGTACGGCGACGAGTTCCAGGACATGCGCGCCTCCACGGCGGGCTGGTACACGATCCCGGTCCTGTACGGGCCCCTCGAGCGCTGCGCGAGCGGCCGGCTCGAACTCGAGCCCGCCTCCTCGTAGGTCTCGCTCAGCCGTCTGGCCCCTGGAGCCGCTCACGCAGCCGCTCCAGGGAGCGCCGGATGATCCGCGAGATCTGCATCTGAGAGACGCCGACCTGCTCGGCGATCTGCGACTGCGTGAGGTCCTCGACGAACCGCAGGCGCAGGACCTCACGGTCGCGGTCTGACAGCACGTCGGCTGCGTCTCCGAGCATCGCGCGCGTCTCGGCCAGCGCCAGTTCCGGGTCGCCGCCGCCCAGCGTGTCCCCGAGGGTGAGGTCCTCCCCCGTCGGTTCCTCGAACGAGCGGGCGCGCCGCGCGTCCTGGCTCTGGATGGTGGCGAGCACCTCCTCGAACGGCTGGTCGACGGCCTCGGCCAGCTCCTGTACGGTGGGTGCGCGGCCCAGCTCGGTCGTCAGCCGGTCGCGGTGGCGGGCCAGCTCGAGTTGCAGCTCCTGCATGCCGCGGGGCACGCGGACCATCCACGTCGTGTCGCGGAAGTGGCGGCGCAGCTCGCCGAGCACGGTGGGCGTGGCGTAGCTGGAGAACCGCACCTCACGTTCGAGGTCGAAGCCGTCGATCGCCTTCACGAGGCCGACGGAGGCGACCTGGACGAGGTCGTCCAGGGGCTCACCGCGCCCGGCGTACCGGGCGGCCAGCGAGCGGGCAAGGGGAAGCATCTCCGCGACGAGCTCTTCGCGCGCGCGGACGTCTCCCTGCTCGTGGTATCGCTCCAGCAGCTCACGCTCGCGGCGCGCGCGCGCCGCGGGCTGTGCGTCACGGTCAGTCATCGTCCCTGCAGGCGATCATGCCCGCTGAGCATCGCGCCAAACGTCCGGCGGCGATCAGCCCTGCTCGAGCGGGGCCATCGTGAGGCCCGCGCCGCGCAGCTGGTCCCAGTACAGCTCGGCCGCTTCGCGATGCCCCGTCCACACGACCGCCAGACCGCTGTTGTGGATGCGGTCGGCGATGGCGTAGCCCGAGTCCACGGTGACGCCGGGGATGAAACGCGCGAGCGTGTGCGCGACGTGCTGAAACGTGTTGTGGTCGTCGTTCTTGACGATGACTCGCCATGCGTCTCCGAGGCCCGAGCCGGGACCGGAGACGCGAGGAAGCTCGATGGTCTGGCTCATCCCTTCGCACACTAGCGAGAGGGGGCCGATCGTCCAACCCTGATGGACATCAGGATGCGCGCTTGGACCAGTACCGGTGCAGGCCGGGCCACAGGTGCGTCGGAGGCATGGCCTGCGCCTGGGCCTCCCGCGCAGCCAGCGGGAGCGCGCTCGCGGTGGCGGCGAGCGCCGCGGCGGTGAAGTCGTCCTGATCGAGTCGGCGGGCCAGGTCCGCCCACGTGTCGAGCACGACGTGCAGGCGCGCCAGGTGCTCGGCGGGGTCCGTGATCGCGCCGAAGTGGGTCGGACCGAGCGCGACGGGCTGCCACGCCTCGAGCACGTCGATGGACGCGTGCCACGCCTCGACGTCGATGTCCGGCGGCGGGGTCGGGGCGACGATGAAGTCGCTCGGCGCGATGCGCACGCCCGCCACGTCACCGGTGAACGCCCACCCGGTGCGGTCGTGGCGGTACGCGACGTGGTGGCTGGCGTGGCCGGGGGTGTAGGCGACCTCCCAGCCGTCGATCGTCTCGCCGCCGGACACGACGCGCAGCTGCGCCTCGGGGATCGGCGCGATCTCGCCCCACAGCCGTTCCATCTCGTCGCCGTAGAGCCGTGTCGCCGAGGCGATGAGCTTCGACGGGTCGGCGACGTGCGGCGCCCCGCGCTCGTGCACCCAGATCTCGACGTCGGGCCACCGCCGTGCGAGCACCCCGGCGCCCCCGGCATGATCGAGGTGGATGTGCGTCAGCAGGATGCGGTTCGGCCGCCAGTCGCCGAGCGCCTCGAGCAGGTTCGGCAGCGATGATGCGGGCCCGGGATCGACCAGCACATCGTCGACCCGCCAACAGCAGATGACCTGTTCGCGACCGAGATGTCGCACGTCGATGGGGTCGGGCGTCCCGGAGATGGCGCGGAACCTTACAATCCAGGGTGATGAGCGAGACTCCTGCGCACCGCCTGCCCGAGCGCGACCGGCCGTGGATGATGCGGACCTACGCCGGCCACTCCACGGCGAAGGCCTCCAACGAGCTGTTCCGCGGCAACCTGGCGAAGGGCCAGACGGGCCTGTCGATCGCGTTCGACCTGCCCACGCAGACGGGCTACGACCCCGATCACGCGCTGGCGCACGGCGAGGTCGGCAAGGTCGGCGTCCCGATCCCGCACAAGGGCGAGATGCACACGCTGCTCGACGGGATCCCCCTCGACGACATGAACACGTCGATGACGATCAACGCGACGGCCGCCTTCCTGCTGTCGCTCTACATCGTGACGGCGGAGGACAACGGGATCGACCGCGCGAAGCTCCAGGGCACCACGCAGAACGACATCATCAAGGAGTTCCTGGCGCGCGGGACGTACGCGTTCCCGCCCGGCCCGTCGATGCGGCTGATCGCCGACATGGTCGCCTTCACGGTGACCGAGGTGCCGAAGTGGAACCCGATCAACATCTGCAGCTACCACCTGCAGGAGGCCGGCGCGACGCCGGTGCAGGAGATCGCCTACGCGATGAGCAACGCGATCGCCGTCCTCGACGCCGCGCGTGAGCGCGTGCCGCAGGAGCAGATGGGCACGGTCTTCAGCCGGATCTCGTTCTTCGTCAACGCGGGTGTCCGCTTCATCGAGGAGCACGCGAAGCTGCGGGCCATGAGCATCCTCTGGGAGGAGCTCGGCCGGGAGCGCTACGGCGTCATGGACCCGAAGCACCTGCGCTTCCGCTACGGCGTGCAGGTCAACTCGCTCGGGCTCACCGAGGCGCAGCCGGAGAACAACGTCCAGCGCATCGTGCTCGAGGCGCTGGCCGTGACGCTGGGCCGCAACGCCCGGGCCCGCGCGGTGCAGCTGCCGGCGTGGAACGAGGCGCTGGGCCTCCCCCGCCCGTGGGATCAGCAGTGGTCGCTGCGCATCCAGCAGGTGCTCGCCTACGAGACGGACATGCTCGAGTACCCGGACATCTTCGAGGGCTCCGTCGTGATGGACGGGCTCGTCGGCGAGATGCTCGAGGGCGCGCGCGCCGAGATGGCGATCGTCGCCGAGCACGGCGGCGCGGTCGAGGCCGTGCCGTACATGAAGGCCGCGCTGGTCGACAGCCACCGCGAGCGCTGGCGTCGCATCGAGGCCGGGGACCAGGTGGTCGTCGGCATGAACAAGTTCGAGGAGACCTCCCCGTCGCCGCTCGTCGACGAGGAGGGCGGGATCATGACGGTCGACCCCGCCGTCGAGGCCCAGCAGCGCAACGCCGTGCAGGCGTGGCGCGCGGGGCGCGACCAGGCCGCGGTGGACGCAGCGCTCGAGAGGCTCCGCGCCGTCGCGCTGGACGAATCGCAGAACATCATGCCGGCGAGCATCGAGGCCGCCCGCGCGGGCGTGACCGTCGGCGAGTGGTCGCAGGCGCTGCGTGACGCGTTCGGCGAGTACCGCGGACCGACCGGTGTCGGCGAGGCGACCGCCGCGGAGATCGGCCCCGACCTCGAGGAGGTCCGCGAGGAGGTCGCCCGCGTCGGCGAGGCCCTGGGCCGCACCGTGAAGATCCTCGTCGGCAAGCCGGGCCTGGACGGTCACAGCAACGGCGCCGAGCAGATCGCCGTGCGCGCCCGCGACGTGGGCATGGACGTCGTCTACGAGGGCATCCGCCTCACGCCGCAGCAGATCGCGCGCAGCGCGCTCGACGAAGGTGTGCACGTCATCGGCCTGTCGATCCTGTCGGGCTCGCACAAGGAGCTCATCCCGGCGGTCATGGAGGAGCTGAAGGCGGCGGGCGTCGATGTCCCGGTCGTCGTCGGCGGGATCATCCCCGAGGCTGACGTCGCCCCGCTGAAGGCCGTGGGCGTGGCGGGTGTCTACACGCCGAAGGACTTCGACATGAACCGCATCATGCGGGACATCGTCGGTCTCGTGGCCGACAGGGGCGGCGTGCCCGCCCCCGCGTGATCGAGACGCCGTCGTCGACCGGCCGCGGCGCCCAGCTGGGCGCCCGGCTGCGTGACCGTGATCTCAGCGCCGCCCCGGCGACGCTGAACCTCGTGGAGTCGCGCACGCCGGCGGATCTGCGCGAGACGGCGGACCTCCTGCACGAGCTGTCCCCCGCCAAGCTCGGGGGCGAGGCCCCCGGGCATGTCATCGGGGTGACCGGCCCCCCGGGCGCCGGCAAGTCCACGCTGCTCTCCGCGCTCGTGCGGGCGTGGCGCGAGCGCGGACGGACCGTCGCGGTGCTCGCCGTCGACCCGTCGTCCAAGCGCTCGGGCGGGTCGCTCCTCGGCGACCGGGCGCGCATCGACTTCGACCCGTCCGACCGCGGCCTGTTCATCCGCTCCACTGCCGCGGGCGAGCGGCTCGGCGGCCTGGCCCCCGCCACCCGTGCGGCGGCGCAGGCGCTGGCGCCCGCGTTCGACGTCGTCGTCATCGAGACGGTCGGCGTCGGCCAGTCCGAGACCGATGTCGCGGACGTCGCCGACACCGTCGCCGTGATCGTGCAGCCCGGCTCCGGCGACGCGCTGCAGTTCATCAAGAGCGGGATCATGGAGACGCCGGACGTGCTCGTCGTGACGAAGGCCGACCTCGGCAAGATCGCGCTCAGCGCCCGGCGCGACCTGTCCGCCGCGCTGCGGTCGCTCGGCGCGCGCGACACGCAGGTGATCTCGGTCAGCTCCGTCCCGCCGCCGACCGGCATCGACGATCTCGTCGACGCGTTCGACGCCCACCGCGCCGCGCTCGACCTGCCGGTCCGCCGGCTCGCCGCCCGGCGCGCGGCCGCGCTGGCGGACTTCGCGGTCGAGTACGGCGAACGTGGCATCCGCGCCGTCGGCGGCCGGCGCGCCGCGCTCAAGCTCCTCGGCGAGCAGGACCCCACCCTCGACGTCCCCGCCCTCGTCGCGACCCTCGAACAGAAGGTGCCCGCATGAACATCCCCGCCGCTCCGGCAGGCTTGCCCGCACAGCTCGCGATCGTCCTCGGCGCGTTCGCCGCGGGAACCGTCGTCGCCCAGCTGGCAGGGGCCGCGAACCTCGGCGTCGCGTTCGGCGTCGGGCAGCTGACGTTCGCCGCCGCGCTCGTCTGGGTGCTGCTGCGCGGCTGACCTACCCCGCGGCGACCGGGACGTGTCGCTGCAGGAACGCGACCTGATCGGCCACGGCCCGTTCGAACGGCTCGCCGAGGTAGATGTCGAAGTGCCCGACCGGGTAGCGGACGACCTCCCCACGCGGCGCCTGCGCCGCGTACTTCAGTGTCGGCCCCACCGGCGCCACGGTGTCCTTGTCGCAGACGCAGAAGAGGATCGGACAGCGCACGTCCTTGGCCTTCGCGCCGGGGCGCATGAGCGGGATCTGCAGCGCGACGCGCGCGGCCACCTCGCCCGCGACCTCCCGGTCGTCGGGCATCAGGGCGGTGTACCCGGCCAGGGCGTCCGGCGCGTTCATCAGCGCCGGGGTGCCGGGCGCGCCGGCGAGCGCGACCCGCACGGGCGGGCGGCCGAGCACCCGAGCCGCCACGTCGCGGAGGGCGCGGACGGTCACGCCGACCGTGCCCTTCGGGTCGATCGTCATCGCCGACCGGATGCCGAGCGTGAACGGGCACTGGGCGATCGCGGCCGCGACCCGCCGATCCCGCGCGGCCATGACGATCGCGTGGCCGCCGCCGAACGACGAGCCGAAGATCGCCACCCGATCGGCGTCGACCTGCGGCAGCCCGCGCACGTAGGCCAGCGCCGCCGCCCAGTCGTCGAGCTGGCGCGCCGGGTCGAGCAGCTGCCGGGGCTCGCCGCCACTCTCGCCGAAGTGGCGGTAGTCGAAGGCCAGCGCGACGTACCCGGCGGCGGCGAAGCGCCGGGCGTAGGCGTCCAGGCCCATCTCCTTGACGGCGCCGAGTCCGTGGCCGAGGACCACCGCCGGCCGCGGCCCGTCACCGCCACCCGCCGGGGCGTACAGCCAGGCCGCGCAGGTCGTCTCCCCCGAGGGGAAACGGACGTCGGTGCGGGCGGCGGAGGCGGCGGGCGAGGTCATGGCCTGCGCACGGTAACAATCCGCCCGCGTCCGCCATCCGCTATCACCCTCCTGTGCCGTTCGATCGCCACCTGCTCGCCGAGGGCGTGACGCTCGCCGCCGTGGCGCGCGCCGTCGCCCCGGACGACCGCCCCTTCGTCCTCACCGGCCGCTGGGCGGACGGCTCGACGATCGCCGGCTCGGCGCCGATGCGCGACCTCGCCCCCGGCGAGGATCCGTTCGCCGCCCTCGACGACCTCCCCACCTCCCGGGCGACCGCCACGTTCGGCGGCGGCTGGGTCGGCCTGCTCGGCTTCGCCCTCGGCGCGCGGGTCGAAGATCTCCCGCCGTCTCCCCCTGCACGCGGCGCCACGTCGCCCGAGCATCGCCTGGCGTTCTACGACCACGTCGTGCGCCTCGATGCCGACGGACGCTGCTGGCTGGAGTCCCTCGGCATCCCCGGGCGTGAGGACCCGGTCGCCGCGCGCGCCGCGCTGCTCCGAGACCGCCTGCGCGCCCCCGCGCCGACCGCCGGCTGGCACGCCGGGCCGATGGACGTGCTCGCCCCCGGCGGCGCGGGCCACGAGGAGGCCGTCACCGCGGTGATCGAACGCATCCACGCCGGCGAGATCTTCCAGGCGAACCTGTGCCTGCGCCTCACCGGGCGCTTCGGCGGCTCGGCGCTGGAGGCCTGGCTCGCGCTGATGGGCCGCGCCCCGGCCGCGTACGGCGCCTACATCGGCTGGGACGGCGGCGCGGTGCTCAGCGCCTCGCCCGAGTTGTTCCTGCGGCGTGTCGGCAGGGAGGTGTCGTCGCTGCCCATGAAGGGGACCCGGCCGCGCGTGGCGGGCGAGGACGAGACCGCCGCCCGCGAACTGGCCCGCGCGCCGAAGGACGCGGCCGAGAACGTCATGATCGTCGACCTCATGCGCAACGACCTGGGACGGGTCTGCGCGTACGGCAGCATCGAGGTGGAACCGCCGGAGGTCGAGGCCCACCCCGGGGTGTGGCAGCTCGTCCGCCGGGTGCGGGGGACGCTGCGCGACGAGGTCGGTGACGCGGAGCTCGTGCGCGCGTGCTTCCCGCCCGGCTCGGTCGTCGGCGCGCCGAAGGTGCAGGCGCTGAAGGTCATCGCCGCGGAGGAGGCCACCGCCCGCGGCGCGCACTGCGGGGCGATCGGCTACGCCAGCCCGCACGCCGGCCTGGAGCTCAGCGTCGCGATCCGGACGCTCGAGGTCGCGGGCGACGAGATCGCGCTCGGAGTCGGCGGAGGCATCGTCGCCGACTCGGTCGCCGCCGACGAGCATCGTGAGTGCCTCGTCAAGGCGGCGCCCGTGCTCGCCGGGCTCGGCCTGGAGCTTCCCGGGCGCGTGCCGACATCGCGTGCGGCCAGCCCTCCCGCGCTGCTGACCACCACCGTCACCCGTCCCGACCCGGCGCGCGGCATCTTCGAGACCGTGCTCGTCGCGGGCGGCGCGCCGGTGGCGCTGGACGCCCACCTCGCGCGGATGCGCCGCAGCGCCCTCGCGCTGCGCGGCACCGCGCCGGACCTCGCGGTGGCGGCCGACGAGGTCCACGCCCTGGCGCGAGAGGGCGCCGCCGCCGCGCGGATCATCGCCGTCCCCGACCCGGCGGGCGGCTGGACCGTCACGGTCATGGCGCGGCCTGCGCCCGCCCCGCTGACCGGGCCCGTCGAGCTGGTCCCCGTCCTGCTGCCCGGCGGGCTGGGCGAGCACAAGTGGGCCGACCGCGAGGCGCTGAACGGGCCGCGGAGAGGTGCGTCGTGGCTGCTGTGTGACCGCGGCGGCGAGGTGCTCGAGGCCGCCTGGGCGAACGTGTGGCTGCGCGAGGGCGACACGGTCGTCACGCCGCCCGTGGACGGTCGGCTGCTGCCCGGCACCCGGCGCGCGGCCATCCTCGCCGACCCGGCGTCCGCAGGAGCGCTCCGCGCCGCCGTGGAGCGGGTCGATCTCGACCGGCTGCGGCGCGCCGACGCCGTCCTGCTCAGCTCGGCGCTGCGCATCGTGCCGGCCGCCGTCGCGCTGCCCGCGGGCTCCCGTCGCGGTGCCGTTTCCTCACGCCACTAACATCCCAGCGATGGAGGGTTCCGAGGTCCGCGCCTGGCTGCGCTGCTACCGCTGCTGGTCCACCGACCTCGAAGTGCAGGTGCACTACGAGGGCATCCACCGGATCGATCCGGACAGTGGCGAGCGCGCCGATGTCGTCGACGAGCTGCAGGAGGCCGTCGTGCAGTGCCTGCAGTGCATGCACGACCAGCCGCACCTGGCGTTCCACAACGGCCGCGTCGAGCCGATCGAGGACCGCTGGGAACGGATGATCGCCGGCACGCCATGGGTCGCCTCGTGCACCGTCACCGTGCACGCCGACGACGTCGAGACGTGCTCGGGGCCGGAGGCCGGCGACGCGCTCTCCTACGCGGCGTTCGGCGACCACGGCACCCGCGAGTTCTTCACGCACGTGCGCTTCCACAAGCACGACGACGACAACACCATCACGGTGCACCTCCTGGTCGAGCTCTACGCACGGTCACCGGAGGAGGCCACGGACGTGCTGGAGGATGCCGCGCGCGGCATCTTGACCATCACGTCCCTGGCGGAGGAGTCGCGCCCGCCGCTGGCCACGGGCGGCGACCACCGCTGATACGCACGGCTGCGTAGGGCGCCTCGATTCCGGCGCATCAGCCGGATACGTTCGCGCCCATGAACGTCCGCCACGCCGTCGCGCTCCTCGCCATCCTGTTCGCCGCCGCCCCCCGCCGTCGCCTGGGCGGCCTATCCCAAGCGCGGCACGTACATCGACGTGAAGCTGCAGGCATACCTCACGACGACGAAGGACGCGAAGGCGCTGAAGTCCATGACGTTCCCCTGCCAGTACAAGGCCGGCGACGGGAGCACGGTGACCGGCGGGGGCATCCAGATCCTGCGCAAGGTGAAGATCTCCAGCGCGGGCTCCGTCTCGTACCGGGGCAAGGCGAAGGTGAGCGAGGGCAGCAGCCCCCAGGTCGTCAAGGACGTCACCGTCAACGCGAAGTTCGCCAACAACCGCGTGAAGGGCACCGTGACGGTCAAGGACTCGGTCTGCCTCCCCGTCACGTTCAACGCCAAGAACTTCGGCGTCAACCCCCAGGGCTAGGTGCGACGGCCGCGCGGTCATTGATCACGCGGTCGATCAGGCCGTACTCGACGGCTTCGTCCGGGGTGAAGAAGCGGTCGCGCTCCATGTCGTCGTGGACCTGCTCGATCGACTGGCCCGTGTGCTCGGCGTAGATCTCGTCGAGGCGCCGCCGCAACGCCAGCGTCTCGCGAGCGTGGATCTCGATGTCCGTGGACTGACCCTGAAAGCCGCCTGACGGCTGGTGGATGAGGATGCGGCTGTTGGGCAGCGACATCCGCTTGCCCGGCGCGCCGCCCATGAGCACGAGCGAGCCGGCGCTCATCGCGATCCCGCAGCAGATGGTCTGCACGTCGGGCTTGATGAACTGCATCGTGTCGTAGATGGCCAAGCCGGCGTAGACGATGCCGCCGGGCGAGTTGATGTACAGGGAGATGTCCTTCTCGGGGTCGTCGGCCTCGAGGTGCAGAAGCTGCGCCACGATGAGGTTCGCCACCTCGTCGTCGATCGGCGTTCCGAGGAAGACGACCCGCTCGTTGAGCAGGCGCGAGTAGATGTCGAACGAGCGCTCCCCGCGCCCGTCGCTCTGGATGACCATCGGCACCAGCGGCATGTGCCCCACCGTCCTTTCCGCAACCGTTTGGTTGCATGTTGTGGCGAGGACGGTAGCATGTGCGCAACCAACCGGTTGCGAGAGGAAGACCGACATGCACGTGACCCGAGAGATCCTGCTCGAGCTCGACCGCGACGAGGCATGGGAGGCGCTCGCCGACCTGCGCGGCTGGCTGTGCGCCGGCGCCGACCTGGAACTCGCCGAGGGCGAACGCGGCTGGCTGTGGCTGCACGACGGCGAGGAGCGCGACGTCGAGGTCGAGGAGGTCGTCCCCGGCGAGCGGCTCGTCCTCTGGTGGCGCGCCGCGGGCGACGACCTCATGACGCGGGTCTGCCTCACGCTCGACGAGGAGGACGGCGGCACCCGCGTGCGGGTGGTGGAGAGCGCCCCGGTCTACGCCGTCAGCACCACCCGGATCGGCGACCACCCCGTGCTGCGCTACGGCCCGGCGTCCTGCGCGCTGCCCTCGCTCGCGGCGAGGATCGCCACGTTCGCATGAGCACGGACGCCGTCTTCGCGGCGCTCGCCGACCCCACGCGGCGCACCGTGCTCGACACGGTCGCCGCGCGGGAGGGCATCACCGCGACGCAGCTCGCCGCGGGCCTGCCGGTCACCCGGCAGGCCGTGGCGAAGCATCTCGGGGTCCTCGCCGAGGCGCAGCTCGTCGCGGGCGAGCGCGCCGGGCGGGAGACCCGCTGGCGGGCCACGCCGGCCCCGCTCACCGACGCGATCGCGTGGATGGCGAACGTGGGCGCGGCGTGGGACGACCGCCTGGCCGCACTCCGGGACTCGGCTACGCCGGCACGGGGATCGCGTCCGCCGCGCTGATGTGCGCCACGTCGCGCTGGCGCAGGAGCACGGCCAGCGCGATCGCACCCACGGCCATCATTCCCGCGCCCACGAGGAACGCGGTCTGGAAGCCCTCGACCATCGCATTCGCCGTGTCCCCTCCGACCGCCGCCGTTCGGTCAGCGGCAAGCGTGGACAGGATCGCCAGCCCCAGCGCGCCGCCGATCTGCTGCGACGTGTTGAAGATGCCCGACGCCAGCCCGGCGTGATCGTCGTCGACGTTCGTCGTCGCCGCCAGCGTGAGCGGCACGAACACGTTGCCCATGCCGATCGCGATGAGCACGATGCCGGGGAGCACGTCGCTGACGTAGCTGCCGTCCGCCGAGACGCCCGTCATCAGCACCATGCCCGCGGTCGCGAGCAGCATCCCGCCCAGCGCGACCGGCTTCACGCCGACCCGCCCGATCAGCGACTGCGCCGTCCCCGCACCGATCGCGATGCCGATGCTCATCGGCAGGAACGCGAGACCGGATTCCAGCGGCGAGAAGCCGAGCACGTCCTGGACGTACAGCGAGCCGAAGAAGAACATCGAGAACAGCGCGCCGCCGATGAGCAGCATCACGCCGTTGGCCACCGACAGCGTCCGGATCGAGAAGATCCGCAGCTGCACCAACGGGGACGACGCCCGCCGCTCGATGGCGACGAAGGCGCCGAGGAGGGCCAGCGCGAGACCGCCCAGCACCAGCGTGTTCGTGCCGGCCCAGCCCCACTCCTGCGCCTTGACGATCGCGTAGGTCAGGAGCGTCAGCCCGGAGGTGACGGTGATGGCTCCAGCGAGGTCGAAGCCGCCCTGCTCGTCGGTCCGGGACTCCGCCACGTACCGCAGCGCCGCGACGCCGACGGCGATGCCGACCGGGACGTTGACGAAGAACACCCACGGCCACGACAGCGCTTCGGTGAGCACACCGCCGAGCAGGAGGCCGAATGCGGCGCCGCCGGCGATGATGCCGCTCCAGATGCCCAGCGCGCGGGTGCGCTCCGGGCCGTCCTCGAAGGTCGTGGTGATGATCGAGAGCGCGGCGGGCGAGACCATCGCGGCACCGAGGCCCTGCAGGGCGCGGGCGCCGACGAGCATCTCCTGGCTCGTCGCCAGGCCGTTCAGCGCGGATGCGAACGTGAAAAGGGCCAGCCCGCCGAGGAACAGCCGCTTGCGCCCGAGCAGATCAGCGGCGCGGCCACCGAGCAGCAGGAACCCGCCGAAGACGAGCGTGTAGCCGTTGACGACCCACTGCAGGTCGGCGGCCGAGAAGCCGAGATCGGCTTGGATCGAGGGGAGCGCGACGTTCACGACGGTGGCGTCGACCACCACCATGAACTGCGCGAAGCAGACGAGGATGAGCACGAGCCAGCGGCTCGTCTCCCGGCTGGGTGAAGACATGCGAGGGCCTCCCGGGCACTCGGGGGTTTCCAGAGAGAGGTGGAAGCGGACCGGACAGTCCGCTACCGTGGAGGCACCGTACCACGCAAGCGGACCGCATGGTCCGCTTTGGCGCGTAAGCGCTCAACTCCCGCTGGTACCGTCCTCTCTGTGGAAGCAGGCACCACCCGTCCCCTCCGCGCCGACGCGGCCCGCAACGAGCGGCTGCTGCTGGCCGCCGCCCGCGAAGCGTTCACCGAGGAGGGATTCGACGTCTCGGTCGAGGAGATCGCCCGCCGGGCCGGTGTCGGCAAGGGCACCGTCTACCGGCGCTTCGAGACGAAGGAGGCGCTGGCGTGGGCCGCGCTTCACGACGTCGTGGCCGACTTCGCGACGGCCGCCGATCAGGCCGCCGCAGACGCCGACGCCTGGGAGGGCTTTCGAACGTTCATCGCCGGACGCGCGCTGGCCGTCGCCCGCGACGGCGCGTTCTTCGAGGCGATGGAAGCCCGGCTGCTGATCACCGAAGACAACCAGCGCGAGATGTTCGAGCGGGTGCTCGCCGGCTGCACCCGCGTCCTGGAGCACGCACAGGCGGCGGGGGTCGTGCGGCCGGACCTCGAGCCCGAGGACGTCATGGCCCTCGTCAAGATGGTCGCCGTCCCCTGCAAGCCGCGGCCGGGCGTGCAGGTCACGCGTGAGGCGATCGACCGCTATCTCGCCCTCGTCCTGGAGGGCGCGAAGCCGCGAGCGGACGCCGAGCCATTGCCCGGCGTCCCCCCGTCACCGTTGGACTAGGCGGGAGAACGGCCGCCAGGCCGTTCTCCGGGCCGTCTAGGGCGCCAGCCCTAGACGGCGGCGACCGCGGCCTTGAGCTTGTCGAGCTGGCGCTGGATGCCGGCCGGCAGGTGCGAGCCGTACTTCGTCAGGCTCGCCTCCACCTGCGGGAGCTCCTGCTTGACCGTCTCGATGTCGACGGTGAGCAGCTCCTTCATCGTCTCGGGCGCGATGTCGAGGCCGTCGAGGTTGAGGTCCCCCTCGGCCGGCACGTAGCCGATCGGGGTCTCCACGGCCTCGCCCTCGCCGTCGCACCGACGGAAGATCCACTCCAGGACACGGCTGTTCTCGCCGAAGCCCGGCCACATGAACTTCCCGTCCTCGTCCTTGCGGAACCAGTTGACGTAGAAGATCTTGGGCAGCGTCGCGCCGGGCGTCTCGCCGATCTTCAGCCAGTGGGCCATGTAGTCGCCCATGTTGTAGCCCGCGAACGGCAGCTGGGCGAACGGGTCGAAGCGCAGCGCGCCGACCTGGCCGAACGCCGCGGCGGTCTGCTCGGAGCTCATCGTCGCGGCGAGGAACGTGCCGTGCTCCCAGTCGAAGGACTCGCGCACCAGCGGGACGCCCGAGGCGCGGCGGCCGCCGAAGAGGAACGCGTCGATCGGCACGCCCTTGGGGTCCTCCCACTCGTCGGCGATGCACGGGGCCTGCTCGGCCGGGACCGTGAAGCGCGCGTTCGGGTGGGCGGCCGGGGTGTCGCTGTCAGGCGTCCAGTCGTTGCCGTGCCAGTCGATGAGGTGCGCGGGCTTCTCCTTGGTGAGGCCCTCCCACCAGATGTCGCCGTCGTCGGTCAGCGCGCAGTTGCTGAAGATCGTGTTCTTGGCGATCGACGCGATGGCGTTCGGGTTCGTGTCCGCGCCGGTGCCCGGAGCGACGCCGAAGAAGCCGTACTCGGGGTTGATCGCGTACAGGCGGCCGTCGTCGCCGAACTTCATCCAGGCGATGTCGTCACCGACCGTCTCGACCGTCCAGCCCTCGAGCGTCGGGACGAGCATGGCGAGGTTGGTCTTGCCGCACGCGCTCGGGAACGCGCCCGTGACGTACTTGACCTTCCCCTCCGGCGAGGTGAGCTTGAGGATGAGCATGTGCTCGGCCATCCAGCCCTCGTCGCGCGCCATGATCGAGGCGATGCGCAGGGCGAAGCACTTCTTGCCGAGCAGCGCGTTGCCGCCGTAGCCCGAGCCGTACGACCAGATCTCGCGGGTCTCGGGGTAGTGGACGATGTACTTCGTGTCGGCGTTCGTCGGCCAGACGACGTCCTCCTGGCCGGGCGCCAGCGGCGCGCCGATGGAATGGACGCAGGGGACGAACTCGCCGTCGGGGCCGAGCTGGTCGAGGACCTTCTGGCCCATGCGGGTCATGATCCGCATGTTCGTGACGACGTACGCGGAGTCGGTGACCTGGACGCCGATGTGGCTCTTGTCCGAGCCGACGGGGCCCATGCTGAACGGAATGACGTACATCGTGCGGCCGGCCATCGCGCCGTCGAAGATGCCGTTCATCTCCGTGCGCATCTCGGCGGGGTCGCGCCAGTTGTTGTTCGGCCCGGCCTCCTCCTCGGTCGCCGCGCAGATGAAGGTGCGGTCCTCGACGCGCGCCACGTCGGACGGGTCCGTCCACGCGAGGTAGCTGTTCGGGCGCTTGGCGTCGCTGAGCTTGCGGAACGTGCCCGCATCAACGAGCTCCTGCGCCAGCCGGTCGTACTCCTCCGCGCTGCCGTCGCACCAGTACACCGCCTCCGGCTTGGTGAGGGCGGCGATCTCCTCCACCCATGCGAGAAGCTTTTGGTTCTGAGTCGGGGCGGCGGTGGTCTGAGTCACGGAACGATGCCTCGCGTGTCGCTGAGCCTGAGTTGGTTCGGAGCCGACCGCGGGGGCGCTAAATCAAGGAACGATTCGCGGGGCGGCACCGTCACCAACGTCCTGTGGAAAACGATGCGCGCCATACCCCGGGGTGCTGCCGAGTGGCCGAAGGGTACCAACGGAGCGGACGCCGGGCCATGCGGGTTCCCGCGGGGATAACCGCGGGAAACCCGTACCCGACGTCCGTTGCCGGAATCGGGCTACGCGCCCGGGGTCTTGCGCGGGACGAGGACGAGCCGCTTGAACTCGGCCACCAGGACGCCGTCCTGGTTGTAGACACGGGTGTGGACCTTGACCACACCGCGGTCCGGCTTGCTCTTCGATTCCTTCTTCTCGAGCACCTCGGTCTCGACGAACAGCGTGTCGCCGTGGAAGACCGGGTTGGGGTGCGAGAGCTCCTCGGTCGCGAGGTTCGCGATCGCCTTGCCGGACACGTCGGAGACGCTCATGCCCAGGGCGAGGGAGTAGACGAGCGGGCCGACGACGACGTTCCGCCCCTGCTGGCTCTTCGACGCGTACACGTCGTTGAGGTGCAGCGGGTGGTGGTTCATCGTGATGAGGCAGAAGAGGTGATCGTCGGACTCGGTCACCGTCTTCGCGGGCCAGTGCTTGTAGACGTCGCCGACCTCGAACTCCTCGAGGTAGCGGCCGTACGTGTGCGCGCCGGACTCCTCGCGGACGCGCTGCTGATCATCGGTGCCGGGCGTGAAGGACATGGGTCTCCGTGGGTCTGGGTCGGGGCGCGCGCAAGGCGCAGCGGCCGTACATCGTGGCGTACGAGGCGTCTTCAATGCGGCCTGACCACCTACGATCCACCCACCAGACTCGATCAGGAGACCGTCCCGTGCGTAACCCTCGCGACTTCCTCAAGCCCCTCTGCGTCGGTGCACCCGACCCCGTCACCGAGATCCCGTTCCCGCCGTCGCGGATGATCCACTTCTTCGACGCCGGCAACGAGAAGATGCGGGCCAAGCTGCCGGACATCGCCGCGAAGGCGGACATCGTCCTGGGCAACCTCGAGGACGCCGTGCCGGTGGACCGCAAGGAAGCCGCGCGCGCCGGTCTCGTCGAGGTCGGCAAGACCATCGACCTCGGCTCGACCCAGCTGTGGACGCGCGTCAACGCGCTCGACAGCCCGTGGGTCCTCGAGGACCTCACGACGCTCGTCACCGAGATCGGCGACAAGCTCGACGTCATCATGGTCCCGAAGGTCGAGGGCGCCTGGGACATCCACTACATGGACCGCCTGCTGGCGCAGCTCGAGTCCCGCGCCGGCATCGAGAAGCCGATCCTCGTGCACGCGATCCTGGAGACCGCGCAGGGCGTGACGAACGTCGAGGAGATCGCCTCGGCGTCGCCGCGTATGCAGGGCATGAGCTTCGGCCCGGCCGACCTCGCGGCGTCGCGCCGCATGAAGACCACGCGCGTCGGCGGCGGCCACCCCGGCTACCAGACGATCACCGACCCGACGTCGGCCGACGACCTCGAGACCGGCCGCGTGCGCTCGCAGCAGGATCTCTGGCACTACTCGATCGGCCGCATGGTCGACGCCTGCACGGCCAACGGCATCCTCCCGTTCTACGGCCCGTTCGGCGACATCAAGGACACCGTCGCGTGCGAGGTCCAGTTCCGCGCCGCGTTCCTCATGGGCTGCGTCGGCACGTGGTCGCTGCACCCCGTGCAGATCGACATCGCCAAGAAGGTCTTCTCGCCCGACCCGGACGAGGTCCTGTTCGCCAAGAAGGTCATCGAGGCCATCCCGGACGGCCGCGGCGTGCACATGATCGACGGCAAGATGCAGGACGACGCGACCTGGAAGCAGTGCAAGGTCATGGTCGACCTCGCGCAGATGCTGGCCGAGAAGGATCCGGAGCTGGCTGAGGCGTACGGGTTCACGCCGGCGGCGGCGTAGCGGTCAGTCGACCTTCACGCCGTCGCGCTCGACGTAGCCGTCCTTGCCTCCGACACAGAGGTAGACGACGTCGTCGTCGCCGACGTTCGTCAGCCCGCGCACCGTGCTGGCGTCGACCCAGGCGAGCCCACCGGCCTCCAGCCGGTGGGCGGTGCCGTCACCGAACGCGATCTCCAGCGTGCCGGCGTGCACGAAATACAGCTCCTCCTGGCGCTCGTGCGCGTGCTTGCCCGCCGAGTAGCCGGGCGGCATCACGATCGCGTTCGCGCCGAAGGCGGTGAGGCCCAGTGGCGACCGGATCTTGCGAAAGCCCCAGCCCTCCCCCAGCCGGTCGAGTGAGCTGACGGCATACCCGTCGCCCTTGGTCACGTCCACGGCGAAGTCGGTGCTCATCGTGCGACCCTACCTGGCATGACGACGTTCTCCTCGGGGTCGGCGGGCGAACCGCCCGGCAGCACGCTGGTCGCCGCGATGGTCACCGAGCTCGAGCCGCTGTATGGCCGCATCGACGTGCCGGGCGCGCCGTCGGCCACACCTGCGGACTTCGCGCCTCCCGGCGGCGACTTCCTGATCGGGACCGCCGATGGCGCAGTGGTCTGCTGCGGCGGGATCAAGCGCCTCGAAGACGAGGCGTGCGAGATCAAGCGCATGTACGTCGTCCCCGAGGCGCGCGGGCGCGGCATCGCCCAAGAGCTCCTCGTCGCGCTCGAGGACCGCGCGCGCGACCTCGGCTACGGGATCGCCCGCCTGGACACCGGCCCCAAGCAGCCGCACGCCGAGCGGATGTACCGCGCCGCGGGCTACACCGAGATCGGCAATTTCAACGCGAACCCGTTCGCAAGCTTCTGGGGCGAGAAGCGCCTGTAGCCGCCACGTCTGGTTGAGTCCCGCGGCATGATCGAGGTCGACGGCACGTCATTCCTGGTCGTGGTCGGCGTGGCGCTCGTCGCCGCGGTCCTGTCCGCGCGGCTCGCGCGGTGGCTCCCACTGCCGGTCGTGGTGCTCGAGCTCATCCTCGGGATCATCGTGGGGCCCGAGGTCCTCGGGCTCGCCGCGCCCGACGACTTCATCGAGTTCTTCGCGAGCCTCGGCCTCGGCATGCTCTTCTTCTTCGCCGGCTACGAGATCGACCTGGAGCGCATCCGCGGCGTCCCGCTGAAGCTCGCCGCCGTCGGCTGGATCATCTCGCTGGCGCTCGCCTACGCGATCGGTGGGATCCTCGCCGCCCTGGGCATCGTCATCTCGCTGCTGTTCGTCGGCACCGCGATGTCGACCACCGCCATCGGCACGCTCATCCCGATCCTCAGCGACGCCGGCGAGATGAAGACGCGGTTCGGCACGTTCCTGCTCGCCGCCGGTGCCATCGGCGAGTTCGGGCCGATCCTCCTGATCACGCTCTTCTTCTCGGCGACGAGCCCGGTGACGAGCGCGCTGCTGCTCTTCGCCTTCGTCGTGATCGCCGTGGTCACCGCGGTCGTCGCCACGAGGTCCGTGGTGACCGGGTGGGATGCGATCGAACGCACGCTCGAGACCAGCGGGCAGATCGCGATCCGTGGCTCGGTCTTCGTCGTCTTCGCGCTCGCCGCACTCGCCTCCGAGCTCGGGCTCGACCTGCTGCTCGGCGGGTTCGTCGCCGGCATCATCGTCCGCCTCGCGCTGAAGGGCCGCGAGGTCCCGGTGTTCGAGAGCAAGCTCACCGCCGTGGGCTACGGCTTTCTGATCCCGTTCTTCTTCGTCACGAGCGGGCTGAACTTCGACATCGCCGCGCTGGTCGAAGACCCGGTGAACCTGCTGAAGGTCGTGATGTTCCTCGCGCTCTTCCTCGTCGTCCGCGGCACCCCCGCGATGCTGCTCTACCGCAAGGTGTTCGACGCGCGCGACCGCATGGCACTGGCGTTCTTCAGCGCCACCCAGCTCCCGCTCGTCGTCGCGATCACCACGATCGCCGTCGAGCAGAAGGAGATGCGCTCCTCGACCTCCGCGTCGCTGGTCGGTGCCGCGATCCTCTCCACGATGATCTTCCCGCTCGTCGGGCTGAAGCTCCGCGGCGACCGCTCCTCGGCGGCCGCCGCCGAGCCGGGTTGGGCGCCGTCGTGAACGTCCGGCTGCTGCGGCTGCGCGTCCAGCGCAGCCTCATCATCGTGCCGTCGCTCTACGTGCTGGCCGCGATGGTGCTCGGGGACATCACGCCGGGCATCGACAAGCGCGGCCGGTTCCCACTGCGGATCGACGTCGACATCGACACCGCGCAGGCGATTCTCACCGCGACCGCCACCGGCATGCTCGCGTTCACCGGGCTCGTCGTGTCGAGCACGCTGCTCGTCGTGCAGTTCGCGGCCACGCAGTACTCACCGCGACTCGTGCTGTGGTTCCGCCGAGACGCGCTCGTCAAGCACGCGATCGGCACCTTCCTCGCGGCGTCGATCTACCCCGTCGTCGCACTCCGCGAGCTCACCGAGGGTTCGGGGATCACGCCGGACATCTCCGTCGCGCTCTCGCTGGCGCTGCTCGTCGGCGCGTCCGTGCTGTTCCTCGCGCTCCTGCAGCGGGTGCTGGACCGCCTGCGCCCGCGCAACCTGCTGGGCCGCGTCCTCGCCGACGGGATCGCCGCCGGACACGACGTCTACCCCCAGGCCCTCGGGCCCGATCCCGCCCCGCCCGCCCGGGACTGGGAGACCCCCGACCCGCGGGTCATCCGGCTGCGCTCGCATCGCGGCGTCCTCGCCTCGTTCGACGAAGGGGTCCTCCTCCAGGCCGCCGTCACGGGTGATCTGACGATCGAACTCGCGCCCGCCGTGGGCGAGTTCCTCTCCCCGGGCGACGAGCTCTTCCGAGTGCACGGCACCGGCACGTTCGACGACCGCAAGCTGCTGAGCAGCCTCGTCGTCAGCGACGAGCGCACCATCGAGCAGGACCCGGCGTTCGCGCTGCGGATCATGGTCGACACCGCCATCCGCGCGCTCTCCCCCGCGGTCAACGACCCGACGACCGCCGTGCAGGCCCTGGACACCATCGGCGACCTCGTGCGGGAGCTCGCCGCCCGCGACCTCTCGTCGTCCGTGGCCCGCGGCCCCGACGGCCGGGTGCGCGTCGTGTGGCCGACACCGAGCTGGGACGGGCTCCTCGACCTCGCCTTCTCGGAGATCCGCGCCTACGGCGCCTCATCGGTCCAGGTCTGCCGCCGCCTGCGCGCCGAGCTCCTCGACCTCAAGGGCGCGACCAACCCCGTCCGGCACCCCGCGATCGACGCGCAGCTCGCGCAGCTCGACGCCGCGACGACCCTCGCGCACCCGCCCGGCTCACCGGACCACGAGCTCGCGCTCGGTGCGGACCGCATGGGCCTCGGGCTCCAGCGCTGACCCTGCGCAGCCCCCCGATCTGGCCCGCCCGACCCCGCCCTACCGACTGGACAAATTTGCCCAGCGAGTTCGGACCGGCGGTCCGTGTGCCCTCACTGTGGTGCACCGGATGATGGCGCAGTCCACCGCCTTGGTGGGCATTTCGCATTCGCTTCACGAGGAGGTCGTTCCGTGACACCTGAGGTCACAGAGGCATTGGAGAAGGCGACAGCCACCAACCTGGAGTTCTTCTACTGGGTCTCCATCGCACTGATGTTCCTGATCCACGCGGGCTTCCTCGCGTACGAGGGCGGGGCCTCGCGCGTCAAGAACGTCCTTGCCGCATCGATGAAGAATCTCCTGACGCTCGCGATCGTCATCCCGAGCTTCTTCTTCATCGGGTGGTTCCTCTACAACTCGATGCCCACGGGTGTTCCGCGCATGGACGAACTCGCCAAGGGCGCGTTGCCGTGGAGCGCGAACATGGGGCCGAACCTCGAAGACAGCCTGAGTGGCGTCTTCTGGGGCGCCTTCGCGATGTTCGCCGCCACCACGGCGTCGATCATGTCCGGCGCGGTCATCGAGCGCATCCGGACCAGCGCGTTCCTCATCCTCGCCACGATCCTCGGCTCGTTCGTATGGATCATCGGCGCCGCCTGGGGCTGGCACCCGGCGGGCTGGATGCTCACCGAGTTCGGCTTCCATGACGTCGGCGCCGCCGGGCTGCGTGCACCTCGTCGCCGGCATGTTCACGCTCGGCGTCCTGATCCACCTCGGCCCGCGGATCGGCCGGTTCAACAAGGACGGCAGCGCGAACACGATCGAGCCGCACAACCTGCCGATGACGATGCTCGGCCTCATGCTGATCTTCGTCGGCTTCTTCGGCTTCCTCATGGGCTGCGTCATCTACGGCGGCGAGGGCTACATCAACATCTACGGGATGGGCACGAACCTGTCGGCGTGGGTGTTCAACGTCCTCATGGGCCTGGCGGGCGGCATCATCGGCGCGTACATCGCGTCGCGGGGCGAGCCCTTCTGGACCATCTCGGGTGGCCTGGCGGGCGTCATCTCCGTCGGCGCCGGCGCGGACATCTACTACCCGGGTGTCGCGTTCATCATCGCCATCGCCGGCGGTGCGCTGATCCCGTACCTCGGGCGACTCGTGGAGAAGATGGGCATCGACGACGCGGTCGGCGCGGTGTCGGTGCACGCGGGCTGCGGCCTGTGGTCGCTGGTCGCCGTCGGCATCTTCGCGTCGGGATACCCGAACGTCGAGGGCGTCGATGACACGTCGCTCATCGGTCAGCTCATCTGCGCCGCCGCGTTCGTCGCGCTCGGCTTCATCCCGGGGTACGTGTCGGGCTGGATGCTGAAGAAGGTGAACCTCCTGAGGATCCCCGCCGAGGCGGAACTGGCCGGGCTCGATCTGGCGCACATCCCGGCCCTGCCGTATCCGGAGGGCATCCCGATCACGGCCCGCGAGCCGTTCATCGGCCAGCCGCCTGTGGCCCCGGCCGACACCGTCCCGGCCGCTCCCGAGCGGTAGTCCCGACCCTGCGTAGAACGGAGATCAAGAGATGAACACCAGTCCCGTCGACACCTACGAGGGCGCGTCGGACATCTTCACGTACGGCGCCGGCTCGTTCGGCATGTGGTTCTTCCTGGTCCTGTCGATCATCGCGTTCTTCGCGATGATCGCCTGGACGATCGTGCACGAGAACCACGCGTTCGCCGGCCTGCCGCCGTCGGAGGCGGAGCAGTCGATGCACGAGTCCGCGCCGGTGGGCGTGGACCCCGTGCCCGGGCCGGGCGGCTCCCAGCCGTAGCGCGGCGCAGCATCCTCAGTCGGGCGGCGGCCCCGCGCACCTCGGTTCGCGGGGCCGCCGTCGTTCTGGACCGTCCGATGTGCACGCTGTACCTATTTGTCCACGGGACGTTGGACCGCTGGTCGGTGGGATCTCCCACTCCGCCGCGGCAGCATCTGTGAAGCGATGCCGTACGGGGTCTCCATGGAGCACACGACGCTGCCGAAGGACGGCGGCCTCTCGCTCGATCCGTCAGGGCGAGTCCATGTCGTGGCCGCCTCCCCCGCAAGCGAACCGGTCACGGCACTGCTTGCAGCGTGGCGCGCTGCCCGACCGGGAACGATCGAACTGCTGCATGTCGGCGCCGCGCCCACCGACGCCCCGCCGGACACGACGATCGCGGTGGACACCGAGGATCTGACGGCGCGTCTCGCCGCCCGCCTCGGGCTGGCGTCCGTGGGTGTGCGCGTGTACATCGCCGGCGATGAGGGCTTCGTGCGGGCCGCCAGCGCGGTCGCGCTCGCCGCGGGGCTGCTGCCCGACGAGCTGCGCACGGAGGTCACGACGTCCTCGGCCCGGCGCGTGTGGTGTTCGCACTGCCGCGAAATCACCGAGGGGGTCACGACGACCGTCACGCCGTGCGCGGGCTGCGGCCGCACCCTCGAGGTGTTCCATCACTTCTCCCGCCGCCGCGGCGCGTACCTCGGGTTCCAGGCCGACGCCGAGGCGCCCGGCGAACTGCCCGAGCCGGAGGTCGCCTGGCCGTGAGCACGATCAAGGTCCGCGTCGCGGAGATCACCGAGCTGTCACCGGACGTCCGCGCGTTCGACCTGGTCCCGCTCAACGGGACGCCGCTGCCGGCGTTCTCCCCCGGCAGCCACGTCGTCGTGCATGTGCCCGGCGAGGACCGGGTGCGCCGCAACCCGTACTCGCTCGCCTCGTCGCCGTGGGATCGCAGTCGCTACCGCATCGCCGTGCGCCGGCTCGACGAAGGCCGCGGCGGGTCGCTCGGCATGCACGAGCGGGTGCGCTGGGGCGACGTCATCGAGATCGAGCCGCCGCACAACCTCTTCGCACCGGACCGCGCCGCAGCCCGCCACGTCCTGGTGGCGGGCGGCATCGGGATCACGCCGTTCGTCTCCTACGCGCATGCGCTGCTGCGCGAGCGTGTCCCCCTTCGAGCTGCACTACGCCTTCCGCGCGCCCGAGCACGCGGCCCTGCTCGACGACCTGACGACGGTCTGCCCCGATGCGGTGCGCACGTACGTCGACGAGGACGGCAGCGCGCTGCTGGCCGGGCTGCGCGAGCGCCTGACCGACCAGCCGCTCGGCACCCACCTCTCCGTCTGCGGACCTGCGCCGATGATGGACGCGGTCCTCGGACTCGCGCGGACGCTCGGTTGGCCCGAGAGCCGCCTGCACCTCGAGCGGTTCGCCCTCGACGAAGCTCCGCGCCGGCCGTTCAGCGTGCGGCTGAAGAGCACCGATGAGGTGATCGACGTCCCGGAGGAGCTCACGCTGCTGGAGGCGCTGGAGGACCGGGGCATCGAGGTCCCGTACCTCTGCCGCCAGGGCGTCTGCGGCGAGTGCCGCACACCCGTCGTGGACGGCACGCCCGACCACCGCGACGTCTTCCTGACCGCCGACGAGCGCGCCGCCGGCGACGCGCTCATGCCCTGCGTCTCGCGCTGCGCGCGCGGGCCGCTCGTCCTCGACCTCTGAGAGCCATGGCCAACAGCCCCCAGGCGATTGCGCACTTCCCGTTCCCGTTCGACCAGGACTCGTACATGTACTCCACGAACGTGGAGCCCGCCGACCAGGTTCGCGACAACGGCATGGCCGGCTGGGGCGGGCGGGTGTACGACGTCTGCGAGCACTACCGCGACGAGATCGCGCTGCGCAACGACATCCTCAGCCGCGACCCGTTGCGCTGCCAGGTCCTCCCGCACATGCGCGAGGCCACGTGGGACGTCGTCGAACACGCCACGACGTCCATGGCGCGCGACTACCCCGACTGGTTCACCCGCGAGGAGCGTGGCGGCGAGGTGCGCTGGACGAACCGGCTCCTCGACCTCGAGCAGGTCTTCACGCCGGGCGTCGAGGACACGCTGCCCGAGGAGCCGTTTCATTGGATGATGCGCCAGGTCCAGGAGGACATCGAGCTGCTCGACCAGCGCGGCGGCGCGCTCTACGTCGACGCCGGGATCCTCACGTTCGGGGCCGACTGGTCGCTGGACTTCGACCTGGGCATGAGCTTCCTGGAGATCCACGGCCCCGTGCCCCGAGCGCACGAGCTCGGCGTCTTCCAGCGCGCCCACACGTTCCTGCTCGGCCTGCGCGCCGGGCAGAACTACCGCCGCACGAACTGGACGATGACCGTCGGCCGGCGCCTGGACACGGTCACCGAGGTGTACCCCGAGTGGGGTCCGGACCGCGCGTCGCTGACGTACGACGAAATCGGCCCGCGGCTGCACCTGCGCGTGGAGGTCCAGCACTTCGTGCGCCTGCCGCGCAGCAACGCCGTGATGTTCCCGATCCGCACGTACCTCATCTCGCTCGACGAGCTGTGCACGGTGCCGGCGTGGTCGCTGCGCCTGGAGCGCGTGCTCGCCTCGCTGCCCGACGACCTGACCGACTACAAGGGCCTGGCCCGCTACCGCGACATGACCGTGCAGTGGCTCGCCGAGCGCAACGCGACCCTGGGAGCCACCGCGGCATGAGCGAGAAGACCTGGGGCGCCGCCCCGTACTGGGGCCTGGGCTACGACTGGGACCCCGACTGGGTGCTGACGGCCGAGCAGCAGGAGCTGCGCGCCAAGCTCATCGACCTGTGCGAATCCACGCTGCGCGCGAACGCGAAGACGAGCGACGACGGCCTCGTCTACCCGCGTGAGAACCTCGAACTGCTGGGCTCCGAGCTGGGCCTCCTCGCGCTGACCGTGCCCGAGGAGCACGGCGGGCTGGGCCAGGACCACGTCTGCTTCGCGATGGTCTGCGAGACGATCGCGCGCTACGGCTGTGCGTCCACGGCCATGTGTTACGTCATGCACATGGGCGCGGTCAACGCGATCATGCTCCGCCCCACGCCGGAGCTGATCGACCGCTACATCCGCCCGCTGAACGAGGGCAAGCTCGGCACCCTGTCCTACTCCGACCCGGAGACCGGCTCGCACTTCTGGTACCCGATCAGTTCGGGCGCCGAGCGGCTGCCCGACGGCGGCTTCAAGGTCCACAAGAAGGCATCGTGGACGACCTCGGCGGGCTTTGCCGACTTCTACGTCGTGCAGACCACGTCGCCGGACTTCAGCGGCTACGACGACCTCTCGGTGTTCGTCGTCGACGCCGAGGATGCCGAGGCGAAGCCCGCGACGTGGGACGCCATGGGCCTGCGCGGCAACCAGTCCGGCCCGCTAGAGGTCCCGAGCGCCGAGCTGGGCGCCGACCGCATCGTCGGCCCCGTCGGCGACGGCGCGGCCAGCAACGACGAGTCGGTCGACCCGTGGTTCCTCATCGGCTCATCGTCGGTGTGGAACGGGCTGGCGATGGGCGCGATCGACATCGCCAAGCGCCAGACGACGCGTAAGCGCCACGCCGACGTCGGCCTGCGCGTGGCGGACTACCCGACGATCCAGGACTACGTCGGCGAGGCGATCATGGACACGAACGCCTCACGGCTGTTCACCCTGAGCGTCGCGCAGGCGATGGACGAGGCGACGGACGACAACACGAAGACGCTGGCCGTCGGCGAGTTCGCGCGCGCGACGTTCCTGCACTGGTCGTGGCAGATCAAGTTCATCGCCGCGAAGAACACCGCGCACGTCGTCGACAAGATGCTGCACGCCTGCGGCGGCACGGGCTACAAGCGCGGCGACATGGAGCTCGAGCGCTATCTCCGGGACGCGAAGGCCGGGTGGGTCATGGGCCCGACGAACGAGGTCCTGCGCCAGTTCGTGGGCAAGGCGGCACTGCTCGGCTTCGACGCGCTGGACTACTGGAACCAGACCTACAACCGGCGCTCGGTCGAGAACGAGATCAAAAAGCTCGACGCTGAGGGCAAACGCAAGCTCGCCGAGCAGCTGCTGGCCGAGGCGGCCGCCGCGGAGACCGCGGCTGCGTAGATGGCGGCCCTCGCGCCGAACGGCCTGCTGGAGGTTCGGCGCGAACGCGAGTCCTTCTGGGTGCGGGCGGGCGGTACGACGGTGGTCGCCCTGCGCGGGGACGATCGCGTCGAGCTCATCGATCCGCGCGGCGGGCGCACGCTGGAGGTTGCGCTGCGCGACGAGGGACGGCCGCGACGCCTTCGACGCGCTCGGCCTCACCCCGGACCGGCCCGGGCGCACCGCCCGGCTGCTCGGTGCGGACACCCCTGCCGGCGGCCGACTGGAGCTGCGCGTCGAGCGCGACGCACTCGCCGTGTTCGCAGCCCCCGCAACGGGCGAGCCCGACGACCCCGACCTGCTCCTCCAGATCCACCGCGCGGTGCCGGCGGTGCGCGAGGAGGCCGAGCTGCCGCCCCCGCTCGCCGAGCCCCGGCTGGAGCTGCGCGTCGACGCCGCGACCGCCCGCGACTACACGGTGCAGGCGGGCGAGTACATCCAGATCATCGACGTCGCGGGCCGCCAGTGCTCGGACTTCGTAGCGTTTCATCGGCCCAAGCTCGAGGACGGGATCGAGCGCGGGCTCGACGCCACCGCGACGCGGTCGATGACCGGTCGCGCGTACCCCGAGCCCGGCCTGCGCGGCAAGTTCTTCGACACCGACCTGCTGCCGCTCGTCGAGGTCGTGCAGGACACGGTCGGGCGCCACGACACGTTCGCCCTGGCGTGCACCGCGCGGTACTACGAGGATCTCGGGTACCCCGGCCACGCCAACTGCACCGACAACTTCAACGGCGTGCTGGCCGGCTGGGGCGTCGCACCGCGCGGCGGCTGGCCGGCACTCAACCTCTTCTACAACACGGCGTTCGACGCCTCGCACCTGCTGCTGGGCGACGAACCCTGGTCGCGGCCGGGCGACCACGTCCTGCTGCGCGCGCTCGACGACCTCGTCTGCGCGTCATCGGCCTGTCCCGACGACATCGATCCCTCCAACGGATGGGAGGTGACCGACGTGCACGTCCGCGTCTACCGCCCCGAGCACCGCTTCAGCGTCGCGATCACGCATCGCCCCGACATCGACCTGCCGCCGCGCACGACGACGGACTCCGCGTTCGGCACACGGGTGCGGGGCCTCGGCGCCGACATGACCGACGGCGGCGGCTTCTGGCTGGCCGAGCGCTTCCACGGCCACGGCGCCACCGCGGAGTACCTCGCCTGCCGCGAGCGCGTCGCGGTGATGGACCTCTCGCAGCTGCGCAAATGGGAGGTCCTCGGGCCGGACGCCGAGACGCTCATCCAGCGCACGATCACCCGCGACGCCCGGCGGCTCGCCGTCGGCCAGGTCTCGTACACCGCGGTGTGCGACGAGACCGGCGCCATGCTCGACGACGCCACCGTGTTCCGGCTGGGCCAGGACAACTGGCGGTTCGTCGGCGGCTGCGACACCGACGAGCTGCTGCTGCGCGAGACCGCCGACCGCCACGGGCTCGACCGCGTGTGGATCAAGCCCGCCACCGACGAGCTGCACAACCTCGCGGTGCAGGGCCCCCGCAGCCGGGACGTGCTCGCGCCGCTGATCTGGAGCGGACCCACGCAGCCGGACCTCGCGGAGCTGCGGTGGTTCCGGTTCCTCGTTGGCCGGATCGGTGGTCCGCAGGGGATCCCGGTCGTCGTGTCGCGCACCGGCTACACCGGCGAGCTGGGGTACGAGCTGTTCTGCCACCCGCGGGACGGCGAGGCGGTGTGGGACGCGGTCATGGCGGCCGGCGCCGACCACGGGATCGCGCCGCTCGGCCTCGACGCGCTCGAGCTCCTGCGCGTGGAGGCCGGGCTCATCCTCGCCGGGCACGAGTTCGGAGCCCGGCGAGGACCCCTTCGAGGCGGGGATCGGATTCACCGTCGCACTCGACGGCGAGGACTTCACCGGCCGCGATGCGCTGCGCGAGCGGCGCGATCATCCACGTGAGCAGCTCGTCGGCCTGGTCCTCGACGGCGGCGAGGCCCCGGCCCACGGCGATGTCGTCCTCGCGGGCCGGCTTCGTGTGGGGGTGGTGACGAGCGGCATCGTCTCACCGCACCGGTGCATGCCGGTCGCCCTCGCACGGGTGGCGGTGCGGCACGCCGACCCCGGCACCGAGCTGCTGGTGCAGCGGTCCGACGGCCGGCGCCGCACGCTGGCGGCAACGGTCACGACGCTCCCGTTCTACGACCCCGGCAAGCAGCGGCCCCGGGCATGAAGCGCACGGCGCAGCTCGGCGGCGGAACGCCCGGACGATCGCGGACCGCAGGGCGCGCCCGTTCGGGCACGCCGCCGAACGCGACCACCGCGGGGATGGCGGCGCTCACCCCGACCTGGCGCTCGACGGCGCCCCGGAGGCTGCGCGACGCGATGGGTCGGTTCGCCACCGGCGTCACCGTCATCACGACCGCCGACGAGGGCGAGGGCGTCCACGGCATGACGGCCAACGGCGTGCTGAGCGTGTCGCTCGACCCGCCGCTCGTCCTCGTCTCGCTCGGCCGCTGCCGGATGGCGGAGATCCTGCCGCGCACCGGCCGCTACGGGATCAGCGTGCTCGCCGCCGACCAGCAGGACGTCGCGATGCACTTCGCCGGCCAGGGCCACCGGACCACCGCGCCGGCGTTCACCTGGGACGGCGGCCTCCCGTTCCTCCCCGGCGCGCTCGCGCACATCGGCTGCCGTGTCGCCGACGTCCATCCCGCCGGGGACCACGTGCTGTGGATCGGCCGGGTGAAACACATGACGCACCGGGACGGTGACCCGCTGCTGTTCTACGCGGGCCGCTTCACCGGACTCGCGTGACCGGTCAGCCGACCAGCGGGTTGACGGCCCGCAACTGCGGGAAGCGCCCGAAGTCCCGATCGGCGGTCCACAGCTCCGTGACCCCGTGGTCCAGGCAGATCGCCGCGATGCGCGCGTCGTAGACGAGCGACCCCGTCGCGCGCCCCGCCACCGCCAGCGTCTCCAGCCGGGTGACGTGGTCCGCGCCCTCACCCATGGGCACGCATCCGGGCGCATCGAGCAGCCGGCGCAGCATCCGCAGCGTCACGTCGAGCGGGGCGGGGCGCCACGAGATCCCCGTCATGACCTTCACGAACTCGTGCGCGACCGGCCACGGCAACCCCCACGCGGCGCCGTCGGAGGCCAGCCGCTCGACGGCGGAGACCGCGCGCTCATGCTCCGGCGCATCCGCCCGGTGGGCGTAGACCAGGACGTTCGTGTCGACCGCGATCATCCGCCGAGCCGCCGCTCGAGGTCACCGTGCTCGCGATCGCCCCGCGGTCCGTGCAACTCGCGCGCGAGCACGTCGGCGGGGATGGGTTGGCGCGGGTCCCCCCAGGGTTCGATGGTGAACGCGGAGACGGGCCGCTCGCGCGCCTGCAGCTCGCGGCGCAGCCCGGCTTCGACGAGTTCCCGCAGGGTCGTCCCGCGCTCGACCGCGAGCCGCTTCGCCCGCAGCAGCAGGTCGTCAGACAGTTCTACGGTCGTCTTCACCCATAGAACCATACCGCTCCTACCGTACGCTCCCACCATGGGACGCATCACCGGAGACAGGACCGTCGACATCGCCGCCCCGGCGGAGACGTGCTTCGCGATCGCCGCAGATCTCGAGCGCGCGCCGGCGTGGCAGAGCGCGCTGCAGGACGTCGAGGTGCACGAGCGCGACGCCGAGGGCCGCCCCGCCGTCGCCACGCTGATCTCCGACGCGAAGGTCCGCACGATCACCGCTCGATGGCGCCTGACGTACGCCGAGTTCACCGCGATCACCTGGGAGCAGGAACGCGGCGACGTCAAGGCGATGCGCGGAAGCTGGACGTTCGACGAGTCTGGCGGCCTCACGCGCGCGACGTACGCGCTCGAAGTCGATCCCGGCCGGATGCTCGGCCTGCTGCTCCGCGGCCCCGGGATGGTCGACAAGGTGCGCGACTACCTGCTCGAAGGCGCGGCCGACGGGCTGAAGCGCCAGGCCGAATCGGCCTGACGGCCCGTCAGCGCCGCAGGCGCAGCTGCTTCGCGTACGCCTGTGCGCCGGGCAGCGCCTGCGGCAGGCCGATGCGGACGGTCGCACGCACGTCGCGCGCCTTGCGCAGCCGCTTCCGGCCGGCCTTCGACAGCCGAATCGACACGGTCTGCTGCGCGGTGCTCCCGATCGCGGTCTGCGTGGTGCCGAGCAGTGCCTCGGTGGTGCCCGTCCTGCGTCCCTTGCGCTTGACCTTCACCGGGATCGACACGGTGAGGGTGGTCTGGCAGGGCCCGGTGGGCGCCAGGTTCGCCAGCCGCACGCGCGTCGTGAGGCGGCCACGGCGGGCGACGGTGCTCAACCGCTGCGGCGGCAGCCCGAGCTGGTTGAGGATGCACGCGGGCACCGGCTGCGGCGGGTCCCCAGCGGGAGGCACGGGCGGCGACGGTGGCAGCTCGGACACCGCGATCACGCCATCGGCAGACCGGGCCACGAGCGGCGCGAAGTCCGCAGCGAACGCGCCCGCGCCGATCTGCGCGTGCGCCGACAATGCACCGAGCGCGGTCGCGCAGAAAGTCGCGCGCCCGTCCATCCCGGTGAAGACGAGCGCGCCGCCGCCGGGCGCACGCACGGCCGGGGAGCCGACGATCTCGGCCTCCCGGACGGGGTAGCCGCGGTACGTGACCGCCGCGTCGTAGCAGCCGGGGGTGCCGCTCGGCGCGACCGTGAGGTCCAGGCCGAGCGTGCGTCCCGGGGACGGGTCGCCGCCGCAGACGCGCACGTCTCGCGGCGCGCCGCCGGCCGCGCGATCACGAGCGATGGCGTCCGCGTACGCGCGGCTCGTCACCGTCGCCGCCCCGGGCGCCGCGGTCGCGTAGATCCCCATCCAGTGCTCCATGAGGTCGAAGACGTTCGTGACGCCCGGCGGCGGTTCGACGAGGCTGCGCTCTCGCTCCATCAGCGCGTAGCCGTACTGGTCGCCGAGCACGCAGTCGGCGGCCTGCAGCGTGTCGGTGACCAGCGCGAAGTTGCCGGCGCGGGTCGTCTCGGGGAACCAGCCGTCGACGGTCGCGGCCTGGGAGCCGGGCGTCGCGTCATCCGGCTTGAGCGCCCAGCCCAGCTCGGTCTGCTCGAGCGGGACGGCGCCCCGGCCGACGGCGGCGAGCGCGCGCTGCATGCGCCGCACGTTCACGACGATGCTGACGAGCGCGGGGCCGTACGGGTGGATGGCGATGCCGTCGGTCTGCCAGCCCGGGCCGCCGCTGTTGACCAGCGCCTGGAGCCACGGCGCGTCGTTCGTCTGCACGGTGCAATCCACCTGGCCGCCCCACACCACGCCGCCGACGAGCACCTGCGCGCTCGGGTCCACGTCCTTGATCGCGGCGCGGGCCTGGTCGTAGAGGCTGCGGTACTGCGCCGCGTCGACGTGGTTGTTCCAGTACGCGTCGACGTTCGGCTCGTTCCAGATCTCGTACTTGGCGACCGGCTGCGGCGGCACGCCGGGGTGCTCGGCGGCGAATTGCGCCCAGAACGTCCCGCCCGGCCCGTACCGCGCGGCGAGCGCTGCGGCGTAGGCGGCGAACTCGTCGTAGTGCTCGGGCTTCGGCGGCAGGTAGCGCGGCACGAGCGGCGCGCAGCCGGGCCGCGGGTTCATCGCCTCCTGCGCCCAGCCCGGCGCCAGATCGACGACGGGCAGCCAGCGGATGCCCTGCAGCGCCAGCGTCTCGGCGATCCGGTCGCTCACCGACCAGTCGTGCGCGTCGCCCGGGCCGCCCGGCTGCACCCGTGACCAGGCGGCGTCCGTGCGCGCCACGGTCATGCCGTCGCGCGCCATCGCGGCGACGTACGGCTCCCACGCGGGCCCGGCGCCGCTGGTCCACTGCACGTCCCAGTTGACGAGGCTCTGGATGTTCAGGCCGAAAGACGACGCCGCAGGGGCCGGCGCCGCGCCCCCGAGGAGCGCCGCGGCGGCGAGTGACGCGCCGATCAGGGCGCGCCGAAGTGAGGGGCGCTTCACGCGAGGAAATTCAACCATACGAGCGGCCCGACCGCACGGCGTCCGGCCCCGGCTCTCAGCTACGGTTCGCGGCCGCATGCGCTTCTTTGAATATGAGGCCCGCGAGATCGTCAAGCGCGCGGGCATCCCGGTCACTGACTACGGGTTCACCACCGACGCGGCCGAGGCCAAGACGATCGCCGAGCGGATCGGCGGGCCTACGGTCATCAAGTCCCAGGTCCTCACCGGAGGACGGATGAAGGCCGGCGGCGTGAAGTTCGCCGACACGCCCGAGGAGGCATCGCAGCACGCGGCCGACATCCTCGAGCTGGAGATCAACGGCCACTGGCCGCGCGGCGTGCTCGTCGACCCGAAGGCCGAGGTCAAGCAGGAGTACTACGCCGGCGTCGTCTGGGACGGCACCGCCAAGAAGCCCCTGATGCTCTTCAGCGACATGGGCGGCATCGACATCGAGCAGGTCGCCGAGGAGCACCCCGACCACGTCGGGCGTGGCCACTTCTCGCCGCTCCAGCCGTTCAGCGACTACCAGGCCAAGCAGGTCATCGCCGCGGCCGGTGTCACCGGCAAGGCGCTGCAGCGTGCGACGCCGATTCTCGCGCGCCTCGCCCGCCTGTTCCTCGAGAACGACATGCTGCTGGCGGAGATCAACCCGCTCGCCGAGCTGCATGACGGCACCTTCGTGGCGCTCGACGCGCACATGGAGATGGAGGACGAGGGCATGGTCCGCCAGAAGGGCCTCATCAAGGCCCTCGGCATCGCACCCGAGGAGGGCACCCGCGAGGGCCACACGCCCACCCCGTTCGAGGAGGCCGTGAAGGCGATCGACGCCGCCGACCACCGCGGCGTCATCCAGGGCAAGGACACCGGCTTCCACGGCAACATCGGCCTGGTCATCGGCGCCGGCGGCGGGTCGCTGACCCTCACCGACGCGGTCCGCCAGCAGGGCGGCAAGCCCGCGAACTACTCCGAGATCGGCGGCAACCCGTCGGTCGCGAAGGCCTGCGGCCTCGCCAAGGAGGTCCTGAACAAGGACGGCGTCGAGAAGATCGCGGTGATGATGTCGATCGTCTCCAACACGCGCGTGGACATCGTCGCGCGCGGCGTCATCAAGGCCTGCCTCGAGCTGGGCAAGGACCCGGGCGAGACCATCGCCATCTTCCGCATCCCGGGCGCGTGGGAGGAAGAGGGCTTCAAGATCCTCGACAAGTACGGCATCGAGTACTGCGACCGCTCCGTCTCCCTGTGGGACGCGGCCGGCCGCGCGGTGGCGAAGATCCAGGGGGAGGCCGCCTGATGTCGATCCTCATCGACGAGAACACCACGTTCATCATCCAGGGCATCACCGGGCGCGAGGCCGTGAACCTCACCCGCGAGTGCCTGGACTACGGCTCGAAGATCGTCGGCGGCGTCACGCCGGGCCGCAAGGGCCGCGAGGTCCACGGCGTGCCGGTGTTCGACACCATCGAGCAGGTCATCGAGCACAACGGCGGGGCTATCCCCGACGGCTCGGTCGTCACCGTCCCGCCCGCGGGCACGCGTGACGCCGTGTTCGAGGCGCTGGCCGCCGGCATCAAGACCATCGTCATCGTCACCGAGCGCATCCCGCGCCGCGACGTCGCCGCGATGGTCGAGTACGCCGACCAGCAGGGCGCGCGCATCATCGGCCCGAACTGCCTGGGGCTCATCGTCCCCGGCGTCGCGAAGATGGGCGGCATCGGCGGCCCGGCGAAGAACGCCGAGCAGGCGTACCAGCCGGGCAGCGTCGGCGTCATGAGCCGCTCGGGCGGCATGACGACCGAGATCTCCTCGACGCTCACGGCCGCGGGCCTCGGCGTCTCCACGGCGGTCTCGATCGGCGGCGACGCGATCATCGGCTCGACGTACGCGGAGCTCATGCCGTACTTCGAGGCCGACCCGCAGACCGAGGCGATCGTCATCTACACCGAGCCGGGCGGCCGTATGGAGGCCCAGCTGTCGGCGTGGGTGAAGGAGAACAACTCGCGCCTGCCGATCATCGCCTTCATGGCGGGCAAGTTCATGGACGACGAGGAGATGCAGGGCATGTCCTTCGGGCACGCCGGCACGATCGTCGAGGGCAAGGAAGACTCGGCGACGGAGAAGATCGCCCGCCTCCAGGAGGCCGGCATCCCCGTCGTGGAGCGGATCGACGAGATCCCCGACCTGGTCAAGGCCAAGATCGCTGAGAGGAGCGCGGCATGAAGAAGGACGCCATCTTCATCGGCGTCGAGGTCGCGGATTCCGTGGCCTCCGACCCCGCCGTCGGCGCGAAGCTCGACGAGGTCTGTCCCGTGAACATCTTCAAGGGGACGGATGCGGGCGTGGACATCGTCGAGCAGAACATCGACGAGTGCGTGCTCTGCAAGCTCTGTTACGACGTGTCGCCCGGCAACGTGACGATCACGAAGCTGTACGACGACGGCGCGGCGCTCTAGCGCTCAGAGCATCTTCCGCAGCACCCCGAACGCGCCTCGGACGACTTCTCTCTGCAGCCGCTGCCCTTCGCGGCTGCGGAGGTAGTCGCCGATCGCATCCGGCCCGGGCTTGCTGAAGTCCGGCGGCGGGATGCGCGCGGGCTTTGGTGCAGGGGCCGGCTCGGCGGCCTGCTGCACCCGCTGGGTCAACTGTTCCCTCGCGCTCGCCGCGTCCGTACGTGCGCCGTACTTCGCGTACAGCGGTGACGCCTTCGCCGCCGCGTCGACGTCGTCGGCGGGGTCCATCCGCGACCGCGGCGCCGGGAGCCGGCTGTGCACCAGCGGCGTCGGGACGCCGCGCTCGTCGAGCACGGTGATCGCCGCTTCGCCGATGCCCATCGACGTCAGCAGCTCCGCGGTCTCGTAGAACTCGCTCTTCGGGAACGTCTTCACGGTCGCGCGCAGCGCCTTCTCGTCGTCGGGCGTGAACGCCCGCAGCGCGTGCTGCACCCGGTTGCCGAGCTGGCCGAGCACGTCACCCGGGACGTCCTTCGGCGTCTGCGTGACGAAGTACACGCCCACGCCCTTCGAGCGGATGAGGCGCACGGTCTGCGTGACCGCCGCGACGAAGTCCTTGCTCGCGTCGGCGAACAGCAGGTGGGCCTCGTCGAAGAAGAACGCGAGCTTGGGCTTGTCGAGATCGCCCTCCTCCGGGAGCGTCTCGAAGAGCTCAGCCAGGAGCCCCATGAGCACGGTGCTGAAGAGCTGCGGCTTGTCCTGCACGGCGGCGAGCTCCAGGCAGCTGATGACGCCGCGGCCGTCGGGCGCGGTGCGCATGAGGTCGGCGATGTCGAACTGCGGCTCGCCGAAGAACTCCGTCCCGCCACCGGTCTCCAGCTCGACGAGCTCGCGCAGCAGCACGCCCACCGTCGCCTTCGCCAGGCCGCCGATGCCCTCCAGCTCGGCCTTCCCGTCCTTGCTGTCGAGGAAGGTCAGCAGCGCGCGCAGGTCACCGAGGTCGAGCAGGCCCAGGCCCTTCTGGTCGGCGTAGTGGAAGACGAGCGCCAGGCTCGATGTCTGCGTCTCGTTCGCGCCGAGGATCTTCGCGATCAGCTGCGGGCCGAAGTCGGACACCGTCGCGCGGACGGGCACGCCCGGGCCGAGCCCGCCGATCGAGAGGAACTCCACCGGAAAGCCGGTCGGCGAGTACGTGATGCCGAGCTCCGCGCTGCGCTTGGCGGCGACGCCCTCGGGCGCGCCGTCCCCGGGGTGCATGAGGCCCGACAGGTCCCCCTTGATGTCGGCGACGAACACCGGCACGCCGTGCGTGCTCAGCTGCTCCGCCATCCCCTGGAGCGTCTTCGTCTTGCCGGTGCCGGTGGCGCCCGCGATCAGCCCGTGGCGGTTGGTCATCGCCAGGGGGATCTGGACCACGGCGTCGGGATGGACCGCGCCATCGAGGACGCCACGGCCGAGGTCGATGGTGGGTCCGTCCACCGCGTACCCGGCGGCGATCGTCCCGGCGAAGTCGGTCATGGCGGCGATCCTACGCGTCCGCCATTTCTTGGACTTGCGTCCAAGAAATCCCGGGGATAGGGTCCCGCGTCCGTATGACCACCTCGTTCCTCCGCCGGTTCACCTTCGCGCTGCTCGTCGCGCTCGCCTGCCCGTCGGCCTCGTCGGCCGCCGAGCCGCTCTTCGACAACACCGGCGACCGGTGCCGCAACTTCGGCATCTTCGCCCCGGTGGACCGCGCGGTCGCGCGCGAACTCCTGCCGGCGCGCTACCAGGTGCCGCGCCCCGCGTTCGGCCTCGTCGAACTCGCCTCGTGCGAGGGCGGGACGCTCGACGGTCAACCCACCGGCCCGTACCGCATCGCCGAGGCCGCGATCGTGATGCCCACGCAGCGCGGCGGCATCCCGTTCCCGCTCGGCGACCTCAACCTCTGGATGCTGTGGCTGCTCGACTCCGACCCGGCGCTCGCGGCCGCCAAGGGCGCGGCCGGCTATCCCGGCGGCGTGGCTGACATCGCCTTCACGCCTCCGGTGCGGGGCGCGACCCGCCGGTTCGCCGCACAGGTCGGCCACGACGGCGGCTACGCGCTGGCCGGGAGCCTCCTGTTCCTGTCCCGCGGGCTCGGGTTCCCACAGATCAATCAGCAGTACGGCCAGTCCCCGCGCGGGCGGATCCGCACCACGAACACGATCTACAAGACGACCGAGGCGCTCGTCGGATCGGCGACCGCGACGTTCACGCCGGGCAGCACGCTGGCGCAGCTGTTCGGCAAGACCCGCGTGCAGGGACTCGGCATCGCCGGGACCGGGTGGTATCGCAACACCACCGTGCTGCTGGGTCCCTAGGCGGAGCGCGCCGCGACACCGCTGCCGCGCATCGCACGCTGCTCGGCGATGAGGTCGGCGATCCGGCGCACCGCCTCCTCCGTGGTCAGGCCGCGGGCGTGGATGTTGGAGATGAGATCGCGGTTCGCGTCCGTGTCGCCCGGGCGCGGGCGGTAGGCCAGATAGGCCGACAGGCTCTCGGCCGTCGCCAGTCCCGGCCGCTCGCCGATCAGCAGCACGACGACCGCGGGATCGAGCGCCTCCCCCACGTCGTTCATCACCCCCACGCGACAGTGCCGCACCGCGAACGGACGGGCGACGCTCCAGCCCCGCTGCCGACACTCGGCGACGAGGAGCGGCAGCACGGTCGGGACCTGCGCGTGGACCGCCGCCGCGGAGAGCCCGTCGCCGATCACGATCTGGACGTCGGGCGCCGGCGGGCACGCCGCGGTGATCGCCGCGCGCCCCGGTTCGGAAAGCCGCCGGCCGAGGTCGGGGCGCAGCAGGTGCTCCTCGATCGTTGCGGCCTGCGAGTCGACCGCGAACACGGCATGGCGCGTGGCGATGTCGGCGAGCGCGGGATGGGCGAGGTCGAGGCTCGCCAGGACCGCGTCCCGCGCCGCGGCGTGGTCGGCGCGCAGCGCCAGCAGGTCGGCGGTGGTGTAGCCGCCATCGGGCCCGCCGGTGAAGATCCGCGCGGGTGTCACCTCCCGCGCGCGGCGGGTCAGCAGCGCGCGCACGTCCTCGCGCGTCGTGAGGTCGGTCACGCCGCCAGCTCCGGCGGGGCACCCTCCGCGACGGCCGCCGCGGCGGCGTCGAGCACCGGCCCGTCGCCGCGCGTGAGCCTGCCGTCCTGCCACAGCCCCATCTCCGCGAGCCACGCTTCGAACTCGGGTGCGGGGCGCAGGCCCAGCAGCTCGCGAACCGCGGCGACGTCGTGGTAACTCGTCGACTGGTAGTTCAGCATCACGTCGTCGCTGCCCGGGATGCCCATGACGTACTGGCAGCCCGCCATCGCGAGCAGCATGAGCAGGTCGTCGTTGGAGTTCTGGTCGGCGTCTGCGTGGTTGGTGTAACAGACGTCACAGCCCATCGGGAGGCCCAGCAGCCGGCCCATGAAGTGGTCCTCCAGGCCGGCGCGGTTGATCTGCCGCGCGTCGGCGAGGTACTCGGGCCCGATGAAGCCGACGACCGTGTTGACGAGGAACGGGTCGAACGCGCGGGCGACCCCGTGAGCGCGGGCCTCGATCGTGAGCTGGTCGACGTCGTGGTGCGCGCCGGCGGACAGCGCGCTGCCCTGGCCGGTCTCGAAGTACATGACCTGCTCGCCGATGAACGTCTCCTCGCGCTCGGCGTGATGGGCGATCACGGCCTCGCGCCCTTCGCCCAGCAGCTCGAGCGTCACGCCGAAGCTCGCGTTCGCCCCTTCCGTCCCCGCGATCGACTGGAAGAGCAGGTCCACGGGCGCGCCGCGGCGCATGGCCTCCAGCTGCGTGGTGATGTGGGCGAGCACGCAGCTCTGCGTCGGGACGCCGAGGCGGCGGATGAGGTCCTGCAGCCCGCCGAGCACCGACGCGACGCTGTCCACGCCGTCGTCGACCGGGTTCAGGCCGAGCATCGCGTCACCGCAGCCGTAGAGCAGTCCGTCGACCGCCGAGAGCAGCACACCCTCGACGGCGTCGGACGGGTGGTTGGGCTGCACCCGGCAGGCCAGGACCCCGGGCTGCCCCATCGTGTTCCGCAGGCGGGTGACCGTGCGCAGCGGCGCGGCGGCGACCACGAGGTCCTTGTTACCCATGAGCTTCGCCACGGCGGCGGCCATCTCGGGGGTCAGCGCCCGCGCGAGTCCCTCGTCCGACCACCGGCCGGCGAACGCCCGGCTGAGGACCAGCTCGCGCAGCTCGCCGACGGTCAGCGATGCGAACTCACGGTCGAACGTCGCGCGATCGTGCGTCTCCTCGATGAGCGCCGTGACGTCGTCCTCGATGAGCGGTGTGTCGGCGATCTCGCGCAGCGGCACATCGGCGAGGGCGAGTTTCGCCGCGACCCGTTCCGTCGCCGTGTCGGCGGCGATGCCGGCGAGCGCGTCGCCGGACTTCACCTCGTTGGCCTTGGCCAGCAGCTCACGCAGGTCCGCGAAGGTGTGGGTCTCGCCTCTGAGGGTGCAGCGGTACGACACGGTCGGTGTCATGGAACCGCGTGCGGGCGTGTTCGCCCACCGACCGGGCGCAACAGCCGCGCGCCGTCAGGCTGGACCGCGTGTCGACCGCCGCGCGGACCAGCGGCGCCAGAGGAACCTGCCGCTGAACGCGGCCGCGATCATCGCCCCGACCACCGCAAGCGCGGCGAGCACCGGCGCGGCCAGCGCCACGACGCTCAGCGCGACCGAGCCCGTGTCCTCCGCGGCGGACACCACGGGCGTGGCCGTCCCACCCGTGCCGACCGTCGACACGGGCCGGAACGCCGCCCGGGCCCCCTGCGCGAACTCCGCGGTGAAGACCGCGAGCAGCGCGACGATGACCGGTGATCCGTCCCCGCCCGACGCCGCGAGCGCGGCGACCGTACCGGCGACGGGGGCGATGACCATGCCGCCGGCGTGCAGGACGTGGTCGACCGCGGGGATCTTGTCCCCCACGAAGTCCGCGACCCCCATCCCGGCCAGCACGACGAGGACCCACGTCTGCTCGAGGAGATCCCACTCGCCTGTGAGATCGATGATCCCCGTGTACCGGGAGAGGATCCCGAGAGTCAGGAGCGGGATCCACGCGTTCAGGCCGGCTGCGGCGGAGACGCCGAGCGCGGTGGCGTACGCCGTCAGCTCGTCCACCGCGCAGATGCTAGAGCGCGGCTCCGACCGGACACGCAAGGAGTTCCTTCGGCTGGAGCGTGGCTCTAGAGCCACGCTCTAACCGAAAGGCAGGGCGAGCACCGCGTCCCCGGTCCGTCGCCACGTGGAATACCGTGAACTCGTGCCCGAATTGCCAGAGGTCGAAGCCGCACGCGCGCTGATCGAGCGCGCCGCGCTGCAACGCGAGATCGCCGTCGTCGACGACGGCGACACCTACGTGTGCCGCCCGCACGCCCCGGGCGAGCTCGCCGACGCCCTCACCGGACGGACGCTCACCGCGGCGAACCGGATCGGCAAGTCGATGTGGGTCGAGACCGACGAGGGCGAGGGCCCGACCCTGGGCCTCCATCTGGGGATGGCCGGCCGGATCATCATCGACGGCGCGCACGCCGGCGATCCGCTCAGCGCCGCGGAATCGCGCGAGGCCGAAGAGGCCGGCGGGCATCCCGACCCGCGGCTGTCCGGCGACCCGGCGTGGGCGCGGTTCACCGTGGAGTTCGCCGACGGCGGCCGGCTCGTGCTCTTCGACAAGCGCCGCCTCGGTCGCGCCGTCCTGAACCCCGACCTCACGCACCTCGGACCGGACGCCGCCGAGATCTCCGCCGCGGACTTCCGCGCCCGGGTGGGCCGCGGCGACGCCCCGCTGAAGGCGCGCATCATGGACCAGTCCGTCCTGGCCGGGGTCGGCAACCTGCTGGCCGACGAGGCGCTGTGGCGCGCCGAGATCTCCCCCGTCCGCCCCGCCGGCGAGCTCGACGACGACGAGCTCAACCGGCTGCGCCGCGCGATCCGCGCGACGACGCGCGACGCGATCCGCCTCGGAGGTGTGCACACCGGCACGCTCATCGAGCACCGGCGGCGCGACGGGCACTGCCCGCGCTGCGGCGCGCCGCTCGTCCGCGCCCAGGTCGGCGGCCGCACGACGTGGTGGTGCCCGGAGGAGCAGCGATGAAGCTCGGCCCCGTCCCCCTTCCCACCCTGCCGACGCCCGTCCTGCGGGTGGCCTACCGCTACGGCCACCACCTCGCTCGCGGGTACTGGTACGTGCGGCGCCCCGAGGTGTACGGGGTGAAGTGCGTGCTGCGCGACGAACGCGGCCATGTCCTGCTCGTCCGGCACACGTACGGCGAGCGCGACGTCTGGGGCCTGCCCGGCGGCGGTCGGCATGCCGACGAGCCCGCCGAGCTGACGGCCACGCGCGAGGTCCTCGAAGAGGTCGGCGCAGAGGTCACGGTGTGGGTCGAGCTCGGCTCCATCTACAGCGACGCCCTGCACAAGAAGGACACCGTCACCGTCCTGCTCGGCGACTGGCCCGGCGGCGAGCTGCTCCTGCAGGACTCCGAGCTCGCCGAGGCCGCGTGGTTCGCGCGCGACGCGCTGCCGACGCGGCTGGCGTTCGAGACCGAGTTCGCCGTCGAGCGGCTCGACGCGCTCGGTCACTGACGGCGGCGGCGGGCGTTACGGTCGCGCAATGAGCTACTACGAGCTGCTGGTCACCCTCCACGTCCTGGCCGCCATCACCTGGGTCGGCTCGGACATCTTCGGGCAGTTCCTCGGGCTTCAGGCGCAGCGCCGCGGCCCCGAGTTCACGGCGGCGTTCGCGGTCGACATGGGCCGGTGGGGCAACGTCGCGCTCGTCGCCTCGTCGCTCATCCTCATCATCACGGGCGTGCTCGGCGTGATCGAGGGCCCGTGGGAGTTCTCGCAGGCCTGGGTGAGCATCGGCATGACCGTATGGGTCATCGGCTTCGTGCTCGGCGTCGCGTTCTTCGGCCCGACCCTCGGCCGGCTGGCGACCTACATCGACGAGGACGGCGGGCGCATGACGGAGCGAACCGAGGCGATGTGGGCGCGTGTGGTCCTCATCTCCCGCATCCAGCTGGTGCTGCTCATCGCGGTCGTCGTCGCGATGGTGACGAAGCCCGGCCTCTGAGCGCGCGGCTCAGTGGCTGGCGCGCCGCGTGCGGTTGCGCTCTTCCTGCTTGGCCACGACGCGCTCGATGAGCTGGAGCACCTGCGGGTTGCCCGTCGCCTTCGCCTGCCCGTAGGTGAACGCCTCCCGCCAGTCGGCGATGTGCGCCTCCTTGGCCATGACGTTGAAGAACGCCCGCTGCGTCTCCACCCGGACCCGAGCCGCCGGGTCGTCGCCCTTCGTGACCTTCAGGCCGGGCATCTCGATCCGGTAGGTCTGCACGTCGCCGCGGCCGCGCAGCTCGATGACCGCGACGATCTTGATGGGCTCGAGCGCCGGCACCTCCTCGAGGAACCGGCGCACGGCCGTCTCGATGAGGGTCTTCGCGTCCTCCGAGGAGCTCATGCGCGAAGACCCTATCGGGATCAGATCTTGTGCCGCTGGAGCAGCTTCTTGCCGATGACCATGCGCTGGATCTCCGACGTGCCCTCGCCGATGAGCAGCAGCGGCGCGTCGCGGTACAGACGCTCGATCTCGTACTCCTTGGAGTAGCCGTAGCCGCCGTGGATGCGGAAGCACTCCTCGACGCAGTACCGGCCCGCCTCGGAGGCCAGCAGCTTCGCCATGCCCGCCTCGAGGTCCGAGCGCTCGCCGGCCGACTTCATCCGCGCGGCCTTGCGCGTGACGAGCCGAGCGGCCTCGAGCTGCGAGGCCATGTCGGCGAGCTTGAACTGGATGGCCTGGTGCTGGGCGATCGGCTTGCCGAACGTCTTGCGCTCCTGGCTGTAGCGCAGCGCGAGCTCGAGCGCGCGCTGGGCGATACCCACGCCACGCGCCGCGACGTTCACGCGGCCGACCTCGAGCGCGTCCATCATCTGGACGAAGCCCTGATTCAGGCCCTCGGCGCCGCCGAGGATCTGCTCGTCGGTGCGCTTGTAGCCGTCGAAGACGAGCTCGGTGGACTCGACGCCCTTGTAGCCCATCTTCTTGATCTTGGGCGGGACGACGAAGCCCTTGAGGTCCCCGGTGTTCTCGCTGACGCCCGACTCCTTGTCGGCGATGAAGCACGTCATGCCCTTGTAGGCGGGCTGCGCATTGGGGTCGGTGCGGACGAGGACGAAGCAGACGGACGACATGAGGCCGTTCGTGACCCACATCTTCGCGCCGTTGATCTCCCACTGGTCGCCGGTCTTCGTGGCGGTGGTCTTGATCGCCTGGACGTCGGAGCCGGCCTCGGGCTCGGAGAGCGAGAACGACGCGCGGATCTCGCCCGTCGCCATCTTCGGCAGGTAGTGCGCCTTCTGCTCCTCGGAGCCGAACTTCATGAGCAGGTAGGTGCCGATGAAGTGCGTGTTGATGATGCCGGAGATGGAGATCCAGCCGCGCGAGAGCTCCTCGACGATGAGTGCGTACGTGGCGAGGTCGAGCCCCATGCCGCCGTACTCCTCGGGAATCGTGACGCCGAACAGGCCCAGCTCCTGCATCTGGTCCACGATGGGCTGCGGGTAGCTGTCTTCGTGGTCGTACTTCTCGGCGTTCGGAAGGATCTGGTCGTCGACGAACTGGCGGACCATCTCGAGGATGGCCTCCTGCTCCTCGGTGATGTCCTGATACGGCGCGGTGGCGGCCATGTGCGGGTCTCCAGAGGTCTGGGTGAAGCGAACGGGACTCCCGCTGAGGATAGCCCTGATCTGCACGCGATGCCCTGCGGGTGCGCCCATTTAAGCGAATGCCTATATTTTGTGGGCAGAGATGGCGCCCCGAGACCCCTTCCACGCGATCGCCGACCCCACCCGCCGGGCGATCCTCGATCAGCTGCGCGACGGCGAGCTGAGCGCGGGCGATCTCGGCGCGCACGTGCGGATCAGCCAGCCGTCGCTGAGCCAGCACCTGAAGGTCCTGCGCGAGGCCGGGCTCGTGGCCGCCCGGCGCGACGGGCGCCGGCGCCTCTACCGCCTTGAACCCTCGGCGCTGCGCATCGTGCGTGAGTGGATCGTCGAGTACGAGGGCTACTGGGACGACCGCTTCGCCGACCTTCCCGGATAGCGTCCGCGTCGTGAACCCGGCCGCCACCCTCGTCGAGCGCGCGCCCGCCGATGCTCGTGCGCTGCTGGAGCTCGCCCGTCACGGTGCGCGGCGGGACTGGACCTTCGGCGAGGTGGCCGACCGGTCTGCCCGCCTGGCCGGTGCCCTGGCCGCCCGGGGAATCGGGCGCGGCGACGTGGTCATGACGCTCATCGGCAACCGGCCGGACTGGGTGTTCGCGATGCTCGCCTGCTGGCGGCTCGGCGCCGTCGCGCTGCCCGGCAACGAGATGCTCCGCGCGAAGGACCTGCGTCTGCGCCTGGAGGTCACCCGGCCGAAGCTCGTCATCGCCGACGAGCGCAACCGGGCCGAGCTCGCGGCGGCCGATCCCGTGGGCGCCGGCGCCGACGTGCTGCTCGTGCCCGACGAGACGCTGTATGCCGCCCCGCCCGCCCCGGCCGCCGACCTCGCCCCCACCGACCCGGCGGTCATCATCTTCACGAGCGGCACGAGCGGCGCGCCCAAGGCCGTCGTCCACGGCGTGCGCTACCTCGTCGGCCAGCACGTCCAGGCCGAGCACTGGTTCGGCGCGCGCACCGGCGAGCTGGCGTGGTGCACCGCGGCGAGTGGCTGGTCGAAGTCGGCCCGCAATGTCTTCGTCGCCCCGTGGCTGTGTGGCGCAGCCGCGGTGCTGCACGACGACCGGTTCGACCCCGCCGAGCGGCTGGAGATCCTCGCGCGCGAGCGCGTGGACGTGTTGTGCATGGCGCCGACCGAGTACCGCGTCATGGCCAAGCGCACCGAGCTGCGCCCGCTGCCGCTGCGCACCGCCGTGGCCGCCGGCGAGGCGCTGAACCCCGAGGTACTGCGCGCGTGGCGTGACGCCGTCGGCGTCGACGTGCGCGACGGCTACGGCCAGACCGAGACCGGGCAGACGACGTGCGCACCGGCCGGCGAGGCCCCGCGGCCCGGGTCGATGGGCCGTCCGCTGCCGGGAGTCCGCGCGTGGGTCGAGGATGGCGAGCTGGTCCTCGACCCCGCGACCGTCCCGACGTTCTTCCTCGGCTACCTGGGGGAACCCGCGCGCGACCTGGCGACGCCCTGGCACACGGGCGATCGCGTCCACGCCGACGACGACGGCTGGCTGTACTTCGAGGGCCGGGCCGACGACGTCATCATCAGCGCGGGCTACCGGATCGGGCCGTTCGAGGTCGAGTCCGCGCTCGTCTCACACCAGGCCGTCGCCGAGGCGGCCGTCGTCGCCGCGCCAGACGAGGAGCGCGGATCCATCGTGCGTGCCGTCGTGGTGCTGCGCGACGGCTACGCGCCGGGCGACGACCTCGCCCGCGCGCTGCAGGACCACGTCAAGCACGAGACCGCGCCGTACAAGTACCCGCGGATCGTCGAGTTCGCCGACGACCTGCCGAAGACCGCCAGCGGGAAGATCCGCCGCGCGCTCCTGCGTGGCGACGGCTGACTACGGCGTATCGCGGATCTGCTCGGCGGGCGGCGTCGGGACCTTCGAGTGCTGATCGGAGTCCCCGAGCGCGCTGTCCCCGTCGGGGTTCGGCGCGGCCGGCGGGATGTTCTGCTCTTCGGAGTCCCCGCCCTCCGCTCCGGTCTCACGGTGCTTGTCATCCATGGTGTTCCGCGTACCCGCGCGCGGGCCGTCCTATGCCTCGAGCGCGACGATGGCGTCGATCTCCACGTCGACGCCCTTCGGCAGGCCGGCGACCTCGACGGCTGCCCGCGCGGGCGGCGCCGTCGGGAAGAACTCGGCGTAGACCTCGTTGACCTCCGCGAAGTCCGCCATGTTCGTGAGGTAGACGGTGCAGCGCACCGCATCCGCGAGCCGCGCTCCCGCGGCCCCGCACACGGCCTCCAGGTTCTGCAGGCATCGCCGCGCCTGGACACCTGCCGACCCCAGGACCAGCTCCCCTGATTCCGGGTCCAGCGGGATCTGGCCGCTGCAGAACAGGAGCCCAGATGCCGACACCGCGTGGGAGTAGGGTCCCACCGCTGTTGGAGCGTCGGGCGCATCGATCGGGGTGCGGCGGGGTTCGGACACGCGGATCCCTTCTTCGTTGAATCTCCGTCCCGAAGGTACCTGCCTTGCTACCGTCGCTCGACTTGTCCCGCCGTCGTCTGTCTCTCGCCGCGATCGCCGCGCCCCTCGCCGCCGTCGCCGCCGGCTTCGCCGCGGTGCCCGCCCAGGCGCAGGTGAGCTTCCCCGCGTGCGCGCAGCCGCAGGGCTTCCAGTGCGGGCGCGTCGCCGTGCCGCTCGACCGCACCGGGAGCGTCCCGGGCGCCGTGAGCCTGAACGTCGTGCGTGCGGTGGCGTCGAACAACCCCGAGCGCTCCGCGGTCATCGCGCTCGCCGGCGGGCCCGGTCAGGCCGCCGCGCCGCTGGCCACGGATTTCGCGTCGACCCTCGCCCCCGCGCTCGCCACCCGTGACCTCGTGGTGTTCGACCAGCGCGGCACCGGCAAGTCGAACCCGCTCTCCTGTGGGGCCTTCCAGCGCGAGTCCTCCAGCAGCCTCCAGTCGCTCGCGGGCCAGTGCGCGAGCCAGCTCGGCGCGGGCCGGCGCTTCTTCACCACGAACGACAGCGCCCAGGACATCGAGGACCTCCGGATCGCCGGTGGCTACGACAAGCTCGTGATCTACGGCGTGTCCTACGGCACGAAGGTCGCGCTTGCGTATGCCGCGGCCTTCCCGCAGCGTGTCGAGCGGCTCGTGCTCGACTCCGTCGTGACCCCCGAGGGCCCCGACCCGCTGCAGCGCTCCACGTTCGGCTCGATCTCCCGCGTGCTCGGCGAGCTGTGCTCGCGCAGCGCGTGCAGCGGCATCACCGCAAACGCCACGAGCGACCTGCGCCGCGTCGTGCGCCAGCTGCAGCGCGGCAACCTGCGCGGCAGCTTCATCCGGTCCAACGGGCGGGCCGCGAGCGGCACGTTCGACCGCGACGACCTGCTCAGCGTCCTCGTCGCCGGTGACCTGAACCCCACCCTGCGCGCGGAGCTTCCCGCCGCCCTGGCCAACGCGAAGCGCGGCAACCGGTGGCAGCTCACGCGCCTCGTCGCGCGGCTCGGCGGGCTCACGGCATCACAGGCCGACGACGAAGGCGTCAACAGCGCCCTGTACGCCGCGACGACCTGCGAGGAGCTGCCCTTCCCCTGGTCACGAGAGGCCGGCACCAGCACGCGCGTCGCGCAGCTGCGCGCCGCGCTGAACGGCATCTCCCCGAGCGCCTTCCTGCCGTTCGACCGCTCCACCGCCGCGGCATCCACGATGCTCGAGCTGTGTGAGGGCTGGCCGAACGCGGGCCCGGCCCCGGTCGTCAACGGCAACCTGCCCGCCGCGCAGACGCTCATCCTCAACGGCAACGCCGATCTCCGCACACCGCTCTCCGACGCGCAGGCCGTGGGCGCGCGCATCTCGGGCTCGACCACCGTCGGCGTCCCGTACACCGGCCACTCCGTGCTCGGCAGCGAGATCTCCGAAGAGGACTGCGCCAAGCGCGCCGTCCAGCAGTTCTTCGGCGGACAGGCCGTGAGCCAGTGCACGAACGTCGAGAACGTCTTCGCCCCCGTCCCCCGCGCACCCGCGACGCTCGGTTCCGCCCCGACGGTCAGGGGCACGTCCGGCCGCCTGGGCCGCACCCTCGCAACCGTCCTGATGACGGCCGATGACGTCCGCCGTCAGGTCATCGGCACGTCGCTGGACCTCGGCCGCACGCCGAACGCGGTCGGCGGCCTACGCGGCGGTCGCGCGACCGTCTCGAGCAGCGGCGCGCAGCGCCTGCGCAGCGTGCAGTACGTCGCGGGCGTGAAGGTCTCGGGCACGGTGAGCTCCCGTGGTGCGGCGTCCCTGTCGGTCCGTGGCGGCGGCGCATCGTCCGGCACCGTGAAGGTCAACGCCAGCGGCTCCGTGGTCAGCGGCAATCTCGGCGGGCGCCGGTTCCGGCTCACGTTCGCCAGCGGCGCCTCGGCGAATGACGCCTCGCTGCCGGACGTCGCCGACGTCCTGCGCACCTGGAAGCTGCGCAACGCGGGCTGACACGCGCGTGCCCAACGCGCTCGCGCACGAGACCTCGCCCTACCTGCTCCAGCACCGGGACAACCCGGTCGACTGGCTGCCGTGGGGCGAGGAGGCGCTGCGCCGCGCACGGGAACTCGACCGCCCGATCCTCGTGTCGATCGGCTACTCGGCGTGCCACTGGTGCCACGTCATGGAGCGCGAATGCTTCGAGGATCCGGCCATCGCCGCGGTGATGAACGAGCACCTCGTGTGCGTGAAGGTCGACCGCGAGGAACGCCCCGACGTCGACGCGATCTACATGGACGCGCTCCAGGCGATGACGGGGCACGGAGGCTGGCCGCTGAACATGTTCCTCACGCCCGACCAGGTGCCGTTCTTCGGGGGGGACGTACTACCCCCCGCAGCCGGGGCGCGGGATGGCGGCGTGGCCCGACGTGGTGCGGGCGGTCGCCGAGGCCTGGCGCGATCGACGGGACGAGATCGAGGCCACGCGTGACGAGATGGTCGCCCGGCTCGCCGGTGCCGCACGGCTCCGCGCGCCGGAGGACGGCGTCGCCGGGCCCGATGTCTTGGACGACGCCATGGCGGGGCTGCGCGCGGCGTTCGACAGCGTGCACGGCGGGTTCGGCGGTGCGCCCAAGTTCCCGCCGCATGCGGTGCTCGCCTTCCTGCTCACGCGGGAGGACGGCCACGGCATGGCGCTGCAGACGCTGCGCAGCATGGCGTCGGGCGGGATCTACGACCAGGTCGGCGGCGGCTTTGCGCGGTACGCGGTCGACGCCGCGTGGACGGTCCCCCCACTTCGAGAAGATGCTCTACGACAACGCCCTGCTCGCGCGGTCGTACCTGCACGGGTTCCAGGTGTCCGGTGACGCGCTGCTGCGACGCACCGCCGTCGAGACGCTCGACTTCGTCCTGCGCGAACTGCGCGGCGAGGAGGGGGCGTTCCACGCCGCGCTGGACGCAGACAGCGAGGGTGTCGAAGGCAAGTACTACGTGTGGAGTGTCGATGAGCTGCGCGCGGCGCTCGGCGACGACGACGCGGACCTCGCGATCGCCTGGTTCGGCGCCACGCCACAGGGCAACTGGGAGGGCACGAACGTCCTGGAGTGCCGGGGCGCGGAGCCGGAGCCGGAGGCGCGCGAGCGCATTCGGGCCGCCCTCCATGCGGCCCGCGAGCGCCGGGTTCGCCCGGGGCTCGACGACAAGCGCCTGACCTCGTGGAACGCGCTCATGATCGCCGTGCTCGCCGACGCGGGCGCCGTGCTCGGCCGCGCGGACTACCTCGACGCCGCCCGCGACGCGGCGGACTTCCTGCTGACGACGATGCGCACCCCCGCCGGCACGCTGCTGCGCACGTACAACCGGGGCGAAGCCCGCATCGACGGCTACCTCGAGGATCACGCCCACACCGTGGAAGCGCTGCTCACGCTCTACGAGGCGACGTTCGAACCCAGGTGGTTCACCGCCGCACGCGACCTGGCCGACGTGATGATCCGCGAGTTCGGCGACCCCGAGCACGGCGGGTTCTTCAGCACCGCCGCGGGCCACGACGCGCTCGTGGTGCGCCGCAAGGACCTGGAGGACACCCCGATCCCGTCCGGTCAGTCCAGCGCGGCACTCGGGCTGCTGCGTCTCGCCGCGCTCACCGGCGAGGGCACCTACGAGGACTGGGCACGCGACACGCTCGCGCTGTCGGGCCAGGTGGCCGCCAAGCACCCGCAGGCGTTCGGCCACACGCTGCTGGCGCTGGGCTTTCTGCACGCCCCGGTCCGCGAGGTCGCACTCGTCGGCGACGACCTCGACGAGCTCGCCGCGGTCATCCGCGAAGCCCTGCGCCCTCACCTCGTGATCGCCGGCGGCGAGGGCGACGTGCCGCTGCTGCGCGACCGCCCGGCCGTCGACGGCAGGCCGACCGCGTACGTGTGCGAGCGGTTCGCGTGCCGGGCCCCCGTCACGGCGCCAGACGCCCTGCGCGCCGCGCTCGCCTGACGACACACTTCTTCGGAGACCGATGAGAACCGGTGGCCTTCACCGTCTCGTATCTGTGCCCGAACCCCACCACTGGTAGAAAGTGCCCCTGTGAGCTCACTCCTCGCCTTCCCCGCCGGACCCCGCGCCAAGTGGGTCGTCTTCTTCACGTGGCTGCTGATCGTCATCGGCACCGTCGCCACAGGCCTCCCCGAGAAGTTCACGGACGCCGAGAAGAACGAGTCGACCTCGTTCCTCCCCGGTGACGCCGAGTCGACAAAGGCTCTCGAGATCACCGAGGAGCTCAATGACGGCGAGAAGGCACCGACGGTCATCGTCTACCGGCGTGACGGGGGCCTGACGGACGCCGACAAGCAGGCGATCCAGGAGGACCTGTCCAAGCTCAACGAGATCACCGCCGAGTATCCGAACACGTCCGAGTTCGGCAACCCGGAGGGCCCGCGGGCAACCGCTCCCTTCCAGTTGTCCGAGGACGGCACCACCGCGCTCATCGGCAACCAGATCACCGGCACGGGCGAGAGCAGCGAGATCATCGACCCCGTCGAGGACTACCGCGAGGCGGTGTCGCGCGACGAGGACGGGCTCGTGGTGAAGGTCACCGGCCCCGCGGGCGTGTCGGCCGACGCCATCAAGGTCTTCGAGAACATCAACGGCACGCTGGTGGCAGCCGCGCTCGGCCTGGTCATCTTCCTGCTGATCATCATCTACCGCAGCCCGGTCTTCTGGTTTTTCCCGATCCTCGCGGTGGTGTTCGCAGAGATCGCCGCCCGCGCGTTCGGCTACGGCCTGACCGAGATCGGCGTGACCGTGAACGGGCAGTCGTCGTCGATCCTGTCCGTCCTCGTCATCGGCGCGGGCACCGACTATGCGCTGCTGCTCGTCGCCCGCTACCGGGAGGAACTGCACCAGCACCAGGACAAGCACGAGGCGATGGCCATCGCGCTGCGCCGCGCCGGCCCGGCCATCCTGGCCTCCGGCGCGACGGTGGCCGCCGCGCTGCTGTCGCTGGCGCTCGCAAAGGTCAACGGCACCGCGGGCCTCGGCCCCATCGGCGCGATGGGGGTCGTGATCGCCGTCATCTCCATGCTGACCTTCCTGCCCGCCGTGCTGGTGATCGTCGGCCGGCGACGGTTCTGGCCGTTCGTCCCGTACGGGCCCGAGGGATCCGATGCGCCTGACCACACGCCGATGCGGGTGCCCGGCCTGTCGTGGGTCACGGACCGCGTGGGCCCGGCCGTGACCACGTTCCTGATCATCGGTCTGCTGGCCACGGTGCCCGCGCTCCTCATTCCCGGGATCGTCATCGTTGCGGTGCTCGGGCTGTTCTTCCGCTTCGTCGGCCCGACCTTGGACCGCAAGGTGTTCACGCCGATCGAGCACCGGTTCTCCTCCGACCGCGAGGGCGCCGACGAGACGCACGGCGGGTGGCGGCGCGTCGCCGAACGGGTGGCGAAGCATCCCGTCCGCGTCGCGGTGGCATCCACGGCGGTCCTGCTGATCTTCTGCCTCGGGCTGCTGAACTTCGATGACGGCCTGACCCAGGGCAACTCGTTCCGCGGCGAGGTCGAATCGATCGCCGGCCAGGAGGTCATCGCGCAGGCGTTCCCGTCCGGCCAGTCCGCGCCGACCGACATCGTCGTGCCCGAGGGCACGGACATCCCCGCGGTCGTGGAGGCCGCCGCCGGGATCGAGGGTGTCGCCGCGGTGCCGCCGGAGCCGGTCAACCAGGGCGGCGGGTACGTGCAGCTTGCGGCGTTCCTGCAGCTCGACCCCTACTCCACCGAGGCCTTCGAGGTCATACCGCAGCTCCGCGAGGCGGTGCAGGGTGTCACCCCTGAGGGCCTCGTCGGCGGATCGACCGCGGTTGAAGCCGACCTGCGCAGCGCCTCGTCGGACGACAACCTGCTGCTGATGCCGCTGGCGCTCGTGATCGTCTTCGTGATCCTGCTCGTCCTGCTGCGCGCGGTCGTCGCACCGGTGTTGCTGATCGCAACCGTCGTGCTCTCGTTCTTCGCCGCGCTCGGCGTCGGCGCCGTCGTGTTCGATGTCGTGTTCGGCTTCCCCGGCAGCGATCCGGGGCTGCCGCTGTTCTGCTTCATCTTCCTCGTGGCGCTGGGGGTCGACTACAACATCTTCCTCATGACGCGGGCCCGGGAAGAGACGATCACCTACGGCACGCGGCGCGGCATGATCCGCGCGGTCGCGGTGACCGGCGGCGTCATCACGGCAGCCGGCATCGTGCTCGCGGGCACGTTCAGCGTGCTGGCGGTGCTGCCCCTGGTGTTCCTCACGCAGATCGGGTTCGTGGTCGCGTTCGGCGTCCTCTTGGACACGTTCCTCGTGCGGTCGGTGCTCGTCCCCTCGCTCGTCGAGATCATCGGCCCGAAGATCTGGTGGCCGTCCGCGCTCGCGCGTGAGGAAGGCCGCGAAGAGGAGCAGATCGACGAGCCGGCCCCGGCTGCCGCGCCCGGTCAGCCCGCGCCCGAATCCGCCTGAGCCGCGCCCGGCGCGCCGGTCAGACCGGCGCGACCGGGATGTCGCCCAGGAGCGCCCACGCAACAACCGCCGCGACGGCCAGCACGCCGGCCGTCGCGGTGAGCACGCGCTGGGTGGTCGTGGTCTCGGCGGCCTTCTGCTTGGCCTTGTCGGCCTGCTCGAGGGACTTCTCCAGCGCGGCTTCCGCCCAGGAGAACTCCAGCGCGAGGATGAACAGCCCGATCGGGATGATCGCGAACGCCGGGCCGGGCGTCACGAGCATGATCAGCCCGAGGAGGAGCAGGGTGATGCCGACCGCGGCGTAGAGCACGCGGATGACCTTCGGGCGCGCCTTGTGCACGTCGCGCTGCTCTTGCAGCTTGCGAATGAGCTTGGGCCGCTCCGGCGTCTCCTCCTGCGCACTCATCCCGTACACGGTACCCAGCCGGCGCCCGCGGCCGGGTGGGTCGGCGGCCTACAGCACCGGCAGGTACCGGTCGAGCTCCCACTGCGTGACCTGCACGCGGTAGTCCTCCCACTCCTGGCGCTTGATCTCGATGTAGCGGTTGAACATGTGCTCGCCCAGCGTGCGCAGGACCAGCTCGCTCTCGGCGGTCAGCTCGATCGCCTCGCCGAGCGTCTCGGGCAGCTGCTCGATGCCGAGCCGCTTCCGGTCGTCCGGGGCGAGGTGGTAGAGGTTCTTCTCCATCGGCTCGGGCAGCTCGTAGCCCTTCTCGATGCCCTCGAGGCCGGCCTGCAGCAGCACGGCGAACGTGAGGTACGGGTTGCACGCCGGGTCCGGGCAGCGCAGCTCCATCCGCGTGGCCTGCTCCTTGCCGGGGTGGTACAGCGGCACGCGCACGAGGGCGCTGCGGTTGCGGCGCGACCACGCGACGTAGACCGGCGCCTCATAGCCGGGGACGAGCCGCTTGTACGAGTTCACCCACTGCGCGAAGATCGAGCTCATCTCGCGCGCGTGGCGCAGCTGGCCGGCGATGAACGCCTTGCCGATGTCGCTCAGGAAGTACGGGTCGTCGGCGTCGAAGAACGCGTTCTTGCCGCCGTTGAAGAGGCTCATGTGCGTGTGCATGCCGGAGCCGTTCTCACCGAACAGCGGCTTGGGCATGAACGTCGCGTGCCAGCCGTACTTCATCGCGTATTCCTTGACCGTGATGCGGTACGTCATGCAGTCGTCGGCCATCTTCATCGCGTCGGCGTACCGCATGTCGACCTCGTGCTGCGACGGGCCGACCTCGTGGTGGCTGTACTCCACGTGGATGCCGAGCTGCTCGAGCGCGAGGACCGTCTCGCGGCGGACGTCCGAGCCGGCGTCGAGCGTCGTGAGGTCGAAGTACCCGCCCTCGTCGAGCACCTCGGTGCCGTTCTTGTCCTTGAAGAGGAAGTACTCGAGCTCCGGCCCGACGTTGAACGTGTCGAAGCCCATGGACTTCGCGCGCTCCAGTGCGCGGCGCAGGACGTGGCGCGGGTCACCCTCATAGGGCGTGCGCTCGGGCGTCTGCACGTCCGCGAACATGCGGGCGACGCCCTGCTCCTCGGGCCGCCAGGGCAGGAGCGAGAACGTGGTCGGGTCCGGCATGGCGATCATGTCGGACTCCTCGATGGCGTTGAAGCCGGTGATCGAGGAGCCGTCGAAGCCCATGCCGCCCTCGAAGGCGTCGTCGAGCTCCTCCGCGTTGATCGAGAAGGACTTCAGCTGGCCGAGGATGTCCGTGAACCAGAGCCGGATGAACCGGATGTTGTGCTCCTGGACGAGCGCCTTGACGTCCTCGGTGGTCTTCGGAAGATCGGCCATGGCCCGGACCCTAGCGAGGAGCGGGGCCGCGCCGCACCGCCATGCGGTCGAAGCCGACGGCGGTGCGGTTGGTCGTTCAGGCGACGCGCAGCGTGCGGGTCTCCTCGACGGAGCCGTCGACCGGCACGTCACCGGCGACGTTGATCATCGCGGTGAACGATTCGAGCGAGACCGTGGCGATCGCCTCGAGGAGTTCCTCCTCGGTCCAGCCCAGCTCGAGCGCCTCCTCCTTGAGGTAGGCCGGCGCCTTGCCCTTGGCCTCCGTGAGCGGCTGGAGGAACCGCAGCATCGCGGCTTCCTTCTCGTCTGCGGAGTTCCACCGGCGGGCCGCGGCGACCTCGTCGAGGCCGAGCCCCGCGAGGCGGGCGGTCCGGCTGTGCATGGCGATCTGCGGATGGGAGCCGTGATGCTCGGCGACGGCCAGCGCGATCCGCTCCAGCGTGGCCGCGGGGAGACTGCCGCGCCGCAGCTCCGACCGAAGTCGTGCATAGCCGCGCAGCGCCGCCGGTGAACCAGCCAGCACGCCCAGGAAGTTCGGGAGCTGACCGCCGGTGGCCATGGCTCCGCGCAGCACGGGGATCGAGCCCTCGGGCGCGGTGAGATCGTCGTGGATCGGGAACCTGCTGGCTGCTGTCTTCATGGGGGGACCTTCCGGGGGAGTGGGACTGCCTCGTACGCGTTCGTTCGAGGCTGCCTGCTCTTTCTACGGAAGCTGCCTAAAGAGAGGTTCAGCGCCACCCTAAGGCGGGCTCAGGATCGCGGTGCGGCGGCTAGAAGGTCGCGGCGGACGCGTCGCCGCTGCCCATCGCGACGAGGATCAGGACGATCCCCAGCAGCAGGGCCCACAGCGCGATGCGGTCCGGCCGCTGGCCGAAGACCTCGACCGCGCCTCCGGACTCACGGCGCCGGACGGCGGGCGCCGCGACAGCGTCACGGTCAGGCATGGGCGCGGGTGATGCGACGGTGCGCCCCCGGATCTCCACGGTGCGGCGGCCGCCGCGCAGCTCGGCGACTTCGACGTCGCGCGGTGCGCTGGGGTCGCGGTCCGTGGAGAAGGCGGTGGCGACCTCGCGACGCGGGCGGCGCGGCGCGTCGTCGCGCTCGATCACGATCTCACGCACGATGGGGCCGGCAGGACGGTCGGCGTCCCAGCCGGCGAGCAGGTCGTCGACAGGAGCCAGATCGGCCACAGGCGCGCGCTCGGCGACTGCCGGAGCGGGTGCAAGATCCTGCCCACGGGCGAAGCGTCCATCGGACCGCTCGCGGATGCGCTCAAAACGGCGCACGGAGTCCTCGCCACCTTCACGACGACGTTCATAGCCCTCGCGGAGGTGTTCCACGTCAGTCCACCAAGAGCGGAGCTGCGTTTCAGCCATGTGCGGTGCGTGTCCTCTTTCCGTGCCTTCGGGGTTAGCTGACGGGCTCGCGCTGAAAGAGCTGCGCTACGACCTCGCCGGGTCGATTCGCCCCAACTCGTGGGTCCCCCGATTCCCGCCGTACCACGGCGAGAACTCGGCGTTTGACAGTGGCCATCGTACCAGGGCGCGTTTTCCCTGCATATGCGTGGAGATTATGGAGACCACGCCGGACGGAACCGTGTGCGCGCCGTCACACACGACTAGCGACCGGCCACGGCGGCGATGTAGTTCGCGACGTTCTCGGCGTCCTCACCGCTCAGCAGGCCGGCCGGCATCTGGCCCTGGCCACGCGCGCGACCGAGCTTGATGGCGTTGACCGTGAGCTCCGGCGCGGGGCGCAGCTCGTCGAGGTTCGGTCCGACCGCGCCGGCGGCCGCAGCGTCCGCCAGCGCATGGCAGGTCGCGCAGTTCTGGCGGAACATCTCGCGGCCGTCCGCCTCGGCGGCGGTGAGCTGGACGCCGCCCTTCGCCTCGTCGGACTGCTCCTCGGCGTTGTTGACGATCGCGTACGCCGGGACACCGAGGCCGAACAGCGTGATCGCGACCATCGCGATCACGAAGCCCGCGTTGCCGCCGGACGGCTCGGGACCGCGGCGCGGCCCGGCGCGCATCGCGACGAGCACGATGATCACCGTGATGAAGATGAAGGCGGCGGCGATGAGGAGGATCGTCATGGCCGGCCGACCATACCCGAGGTCCCGGCCGTCGGGCAGAGGTTCTTGTTATCGGCGCCTCCCCTGCGCGAAGCTCATGACCGGCGGCGCGACGGCGCGGAAGTCGCCGGCCTCCCCCGTGCGCCGCTCGCGCTCGGCCTCGTCGAGCGGGTGGAAGTCCGTGACCTCGGCCCTCGGCCGCGCGATCGGCGCCTCGAGCGCGCGGACGCGGCGGACGAGCACGTTGATGCCGCCAGCCGCGGCGGGGTGGCGCTCGAGGATGCCTTCGGCGATGAGCAGCGGCTCGGTGCGGATCGCAAGGCGGTCGCGCTCGTAGACCTCCGGTTTGACGACGAGGTTGATCGTCCCCGTCTCGTCCTCGAGCAGGAGGAAGACGATGCCGCTGGCGGTGCCGGGGCGCTGGCGCGCGACCGTGAGCCCGCCGACCACCACCTGTTCACCATGCTCGGCGGCCCGCAGCTGCGCGGCGGTGACCGCCCCGCGGGCGAGCAGGCCGTCGCGCAGCAGCGCGAGCGGGTGGGCGGCGGCGGTGAGACCGGTCGTCGCGTAGTCGGCGAGCATCGCGCCCCAGCGGTCGAGCTTCGGCAGCGCCGGCGCAGCGCCGACGTCCAACGGCAGGGAGAGCTGTGTCCCCTCTCCGCCTCCGCGTGCCAGGTCCACACCAGGTGCGGCGACCCCGAGCCGCCAGAGCGCCGCGCGCCGGTCGCCGTCGGCCAGCACATCGCACGCGCCCGACCACGCGAGCTGCTCGAGCGCGGCGCGCCCGGCCCCGGCACGCGACGCGAGGTCCTCCAGCGACCGGAACGGCCCGGAGTCCTCGCGCTCGGCCACGAGCGCCCGCACCTGGTCGGCCCGCACACCGAGGACGTAGCCGAGCCCGACCCGCACTCCGCCGTCGTCGGTCACGGTGCAGCCGACGGCACTGTGGTTGACGTCGGGCGCGAGCACCTCGATCCCGCGCCGCTGGGCCTCGTGCACCAACGCGTCGGGCGGGTAGAAGCCCATCGGCTGTTCGTCGAGCAGGGAGCACAGGAACTCCGGGCCGTAGTGCACCCGCAGCCACGTCGACTGGTAGGCGAGCAGCCCGAACGCGGCGGCGTGCGCCTTGGGAAAGCCGAAGCCGGAGAACCCCGCGACCATGGCGAACACGGCCTCGGCCTGCGCCTCGGTGACGTCGGGGTGCGTGCGCTGCGCTCCCTCGACAAACGCGCGGTGGTGCGCCTCGATCGCCGCCTCCGAGCGCTTGCGGCTCATTGCGCGGCGCAGGCTCTCGGCCTGTCCGGCGGTGAACCCGGCGAACGCCTGCGAGACCTCGATGACCTGGTCCTGGAAGATGATCGTGCCCAAGGTCTCCGCCAGCGGGCCGCGCAGTGAGTGATGGAGGTACGGCACCTCGAAGGACGGATCCACGCGCAGCCGCTGCAGCCGGTCGATGTACGGATTCACCGCCCCGCCGACGATCGGCCCGGGCCGCACGATCGCGACCTGCACGGTGAGCTCCTCCAGCGACCGCGGCCGGGTGCGCAGCAGCGACGCCATCTGCGCACGCGACTCGATCTGAAAGACGCCGGTGGTGTCCGCGCTCGTGATCGCGTCGTACGTGTCGGTGTCGTCGAGCGGCACGCGAGAGAGGTCGATGCGCTCGCCGCGCCGGTCGTGGATGAGCTCGACGCACCGTTCGACGCACGAGAGCATCCCGAGCCCGAGCAGGTCGATCTTCAGGAACCCCGCGTCGGCGCACGAGTCCTTGTCCCAGTGCGCCATCTGCCGCCCCTCCATCGCGGCGGGCACGAGCGGCACGCAGTCCACGAGCGGCCGGGTCGCGACGATCATCCCGCCGGAGTGCTGGGAGAGGTGGCGCGGCAGGCCGTACGCCTCGTCGGCCAGGCGCGCGAGCCAGTCCCAGCGGCTGCGCGGCGCCCCGCCGGCCTGCGCCTCCTCCTTGGAGACGGTCCGGCCCAGCGCGGTGGCGATGTCCTGGTCGACGTTGCGCGACGACCAGCCCTCCGACCCGCGCGCGACCCGTTCGATCTCCCCGGGCGGCAGGCCGAGCGCCTTGCCGAGGTCACGGATCGCCCCGCGTGCGCGGTACGTCGGGAACGCAGCGACGAGCGCGGAGTGCTCGCGCCCGTAACGCTCATGCACGCGCGGGATGAGCTCGGCGCGGATGTCGCGCGGGAAGTCGAGGTCGATGTCCGGCAGCGACTGCAGGTCGTCGTTGAGGAACCGGCCGAGGCCCAGTTCGGCGACGAGCGGGTCGACGTGCGACAGGCCCGTCAGGTAACAGACGATCGACGACACCGAGGAGCCGCGCCCGCGCCCTGGCGGCAGGACCGCGCGCACCGAGTCCGGCCCGCGGACCTCGACGGCGACCTCGCGGGCGAGTTCCAGCAGGTCACGGTGCAGGAGGAAGAACCCGGCGAGCCCGAGCCGCTCGATGATCGCCAGCTCCTCGTCGAGCCGGGCGAGCGCCTGATCGCGCCGCCCGTGGCCGGGCGGGTAGCGCTCCTCCAGGCGATGGCGGCAGACCTCCGCGAGCTCACGCGGCGCGTCGTCGTCCTCCGCACCGGGGTAGCGATAGCCGAGGTCGCTGCGCAGGTCGAAGGTCAGCGTCTCGGCCAAGCGGACCGTCTCGGCAACCGCCTCGGGATGGTCGACGAACCGGGCGGCCATCGCCTTCGGCGTCGTGAGCACATGGCTGTGGTTGCCGCGGCGCAGCGGCTCGGAGGCATCGAGCGTCTGCCCGCTGCGTACGGCAACGAACGCGTCCTGCAGGTACGCCCGGACGCGGGCGTGCGCATGGACGTTGCCCGTCGCGACGGCGGGGATGCCGAGCCGTTCGGCCAGCGAGGCCAACCCGCGGTTGCGCGCCCGGTCGTGCGCGAGCATGGGCCGCTGCAGCTCGACACGGAACGACTCCGGCCCGAACACGTGATGCAGCCGCCGCATGGTGGGCTCATCACGGACACCGTGGATGGCGCACCCCGACAGGCAGACGAGCCCCTCGGCGAACTCCTCGACGTCGGCGAGCAGCACCTCGGGCTCGGACCGCACCCGTCTGGCGCTGTCTCGCGTGTGCGCGTGCGCGCGGGTGAGCAGTCTGCAGAGGTTGCTCCAGCCGCGCTCATCGCGGACCAGCAGCGTGAGATGGCGCGCTGGGTGCGGGTCGTCCTCGCGATCGCGCACCGTGATCTCGGCCCCGTGGATCGCCCGGACACCCGCCGCCGCTGCCGCCTGGGCGAACTCCATCGAGCCGTAGAGCCCGTCGTGGTCGGTCAGGGTGAAGGCCCCATACCCCAGCTCCGCCGCGCGCTGCGCGAGCTCGTCGGGCAGGGAGGCGCCGTCGAGGAAGGAGAAGGCGGAATGGGCGTGCAGTTCGACGTACTCCATGAGACGAACATATGTTCGCACAGGGATGGGACGTCAGCCCGGCGCCACAGCGCTGCCCATCCGGCGCCTCACAGGTCCAGTGCGGCGCGCACCCCGTCGTCGATCTGGGCGATGACCCATGTGGGGAGCGTCGCGACCCGCTCCTCGAACACCACCCGGTCGATCGACGCGAGCTGCGTGACGTTCACGACCGCGTCGCTCGTCAAACCGGAGATCTCCGCAGGCACGATGAGGTTGCCCGGCATAGCCGCGAGCCGCATCGTCGTGGTCAGCGAGACCACCGTCACCGTGCTGAGCGCCGAGGCGTTGTAGCGGTCGCTGCTGAGCACCACCACCGGGCGACGCAACCCGGGCTCCGAGCCGATGGGCACGCCGAGATCGGCCCACCAGACCTCCCCGCGACGGATCACCACTCGCCGGTGGCGCGGAAGAGCCTGCGCGCGGCCTCGTCGGTGAACCGCGTGTCGACGTCGACGCCCGACAGCGCTTCATTGATGGCCCGGGTCACATCCTCGCCCTCGAGTTCGTGCAGCCACCGCTCCGCCGCGCGGGCGTAGAACTCGCTGCGCGACATCCCGAATTTCTTCGCCGCCGCATCGACGCGTCTGAAGGTCGCGTCCGGCACCGAGATCGCCGTCTTCATTCCCGCAGTATAACCGGGTAGTACCAGTGTCATGCGCGTTCCAAGCAGTCGAACCGCTGCTCCCACACCCCACCCGGAGGCCGCGTCTGCGCGTCGACGAGCCGCGTGTTCTGGGTGGCGTGCTCGAAACCCGCGCCCACCTTGGCACCAAGGGCCACCGACCCACCAGCGCTGTCGGAGTCACCGCCCACCTCGTAGGACCGGCGATCGATGCGACCGTGGTCGTACACCACCTGGGCCAGGGCCTTCAGCGTCGACGGGTCCTTCCCCTCGCCGAACGCGCGCAGCGCCTCGAGGATCGCCGGATCGTCCGGGTCGGCCGTGACCTCGACCTCGTGCCGACGCCCGCCGACCGACCCACTGGGCCCACCGCCGGACACGGAATATCCCGCTCCGGCGCCGTAGGTCGCAAGCGCTCCGATCGCGACGATGCGGCCGCGCTTGTCGGTGGTAACCGAGAGGACGCCGCCGGGCGTTCGCCGGCGCTTCCGCACCGGCCTTGCCCGCGGCCATCACCGATGCACTGGCAGAAGCCGAGACCTCGGCGTCTCCACGCAGATACCACGTCGTCTCGCCAGTGCGGCGGTCCTTCCGGTGCCCGACCGCGGCCTCCAGCGACGCTTCGACGCCCGCACTCGCCTGCGCCACGGGATCGGAGTTGAACTCCTTGCCCTTCTCCTCGGAGGATCCGTCCTCGCCCTCCTTGCCCTTGCGCTTGCGCTTGCCGCTCTTGCCACCGTCGACCGTCCCGCCGATGCTCGCCTCCAGGTCGGCCGACGCCGACGCGTTCCCGCGCAGCCCGCCCTCGTGGAACGTCACGTCGGCGTCCCGCGCATCCCCGCTCTCGATCTGCCGCGCGAGACGCTGCGCCTCGCCGGCGTTCCGCACGGTGTACGACTTCCCGCGGCCGAACAGCCCGAGCAGCGAAGCGTTCGCCGCGGCCGATGCGTCGAGCTTCACCCCACCGAGGTTCACCCCCGCGGTCACACCGGCACCAACTTCCCCACCGATCCCATTCGTGTCCGTGACGGTGATGCGAATCCGGCCGTCCGACAACCGCTCCTGGAGCAGCAGCCGCCCGTCCTCCAAGCGAACGAAGGCGATGGTGGCGGTCAGCGCGTTGCGCTCGGAGTTCGACCGCACCACGCAGGCCTGCTCGTCAAGCGACCGGCACTCCCGGCCGGTGACGATGCACAGCGCCCGCTGAAATCCGCCCACCGCCGCGTTGACGTACGTGGGGGCCATCGCCGCCGCGCCCACGGCCGTGACGAGGACGGCAAGCAGCGCCACGACCGCCACGTACTCGAGGGTGGACTGGCCGCGTTCGTCGGTGAGCCGGGACATGGACCGAGCCTGCCGAGGAGGGTGCGCCGCGTGGGTGCAGCAGTGTGCCGACTTCACGCAGAAACACCCGCGCGTTGAACATCGTTCATCGCGCAGTCACGCCAGGACACCGGGTGTCCGACCCACCGGCCGGGTCCCCCTCATTCCATTCGCCCGGCCGGATCGTGTCCGGCGCCGGCGGCGGTGTCACCACCGCTGCCGGCGCCAGGCGCCAGCCCACTTGGCCCTGTGGTCCAACCGGTTCCGCCGCTCAGGCCCTGCTCTTTCCCTCGCCGAGACCGCTACGTTCGCGGACATGTCCGCGAGTGGGAACGGCCACCGCCGCTTCGCGCGCCCCGACGACGAGTTGCGCCGTCTCACCACGCTCGTCCAGCTCAGCCGTGACAGCGAGGCCGCCGCAAGCGAGCACGACCTGCTGGCCTCCGCGCTGACCACGGTCGCCGGAATCCTCCCCGGCCACGCGATCGCGATCGCCCTCGTCGATGACAGCGGCGTCGAGATCCCCGAGCGCTTCGTCCGCGGACGCATGCCGATCGAGTTGGCGACGCTGGTGGCCGCAGTGTCCCTCGACCGAGGCGAACTCGTCGAGCGCTCGGAAGACGACAGCACGGTGCTCGGGTGGCCGCTCGCCGGATCGCGCGGGCCGATCGGGGCGCTCGTGGCACGCGCCCCGCGCACCGGGATCACCGACGCCGACCGCGCGATGCTGCAGGCGATGTCCCAGCAGCTCTCGCTCACCCTCGACAACCTCCGGCTGCGCCGCCAGCTCAATCGTCTGCTGTTCCGCGACTGAGCGCGCTCACCGCTGGCGACGCCAGGCCCCGGCCACGAGATCGCGGAAGACCACCACGAGCTCACCGCGGTCCGTCACGACCTCCCAGTAGCGACGGCGCAGCGGCCGGTCGGTCCACCAGCGGTCCTCCAGCAGCCACGTCTCGCGCACCGCCTCGACGGCGTTCCCGTCGACGACCAGCGGCCGCCCGCCCGGACCCGCCCGCACCTGCGCCGCACGCGGCTGGCCCAGACGCCGCGCACCGGTCATAGCTCGAACGGGGTCAGCACGGCGCGCCGCTCAGCCACCCGCGACCCCGGGTCGATCTCCAGCACCCGCAGCGCGCCCTCTGCCCCGGCGACCGCCCGCACCTGCCCGACCGCCTCGCGCAGCCGGTCCCGGCGCTGCGTGGCGCCGTCGCGCAGCAGCGCGGGCCCCGCCGACGCGGGCGGGCCGAAGCGCTCGACCGCCAGGCGCAGCTTCTCCGCGGGCGCGGGCAGCAGCTCCAGCCGGCCGCCGAGCGCCAGACAGATGCGCTGCGCGTCGGCCGTCGCCTCCCGGAAGACCACCCGTTCGTGCCACGTGCCACCCTCCACCAGCCGGGCGGAGAGGACGGCGGCGCGCAGCGTGCGGCCGTCGCGCTCGCGGCGGGCCAGCACGCGGTCGACGAGCAGCGCCATCGCGCGCTGAAGCTGCTCTCCGGAGGAGGACTCGTCGAGCTCGAGCGTCTCGGCGAGCGTGGCGCCCGGGCGGCGCGGGCGCAGCGGGGTGTCCCGCCCGCGTGCGAGGTCGTGCGCGCGCAGCAGCCCGGCCCGCCGAAGCGCTCCCCGACCGCCGCACGCGGCATCGCGGCGAGCTGCCCGAGGGTGTCGATCCCCAACCGTCGCAGCGGGGCCGGCAGCGCGACGAGCTCGGCCTGCGTGCGCAACAACTCCACCGGCAGCGCCGCGAGATCCTCCGCACCCCGCACCTCAGCGGCTCGCCGCACGCGCGCCTGCGACGCCGCCGCCACCGCGCAGAAGCGCACCGGTCCCAACCCGATCCGCACCGGCCTGCGCAGCGCCTCACGCACGGCGGCCACGACGCCGTCGACGTGGCCGCCGTGCAGGCGGCGCAACCCTCGCGCGTCGAAACACGCCAGCCCCGGGCGCAGCGACTCGACCTGCGCCCCCATGTTCTCCAGCCGTGCGAGCACGAGCTCCCACGCGTCGGCCACGCCCGCCGGGTCGGGCGGCAGCAGGACGAGCCGCGGGCAGCGCGCGAGCGCCTCGCCCAGCCGCAACCCCGGCTGCACGCCCGCCGCCTCCGCCGCCGGGGAGACCTCGCCGATGAGCTGCGCCCGGCCGAGCTCGGGCGCCAACGCGACCGGCCCGGTGAGCAGGTCCCGGCGGGTGCCCGCGGCGACGACGAGTTCGAACCGGGCCAGGGCGGCGCAGACGATCATTCGGGCTCCACCCCGTCGAGCCCGGGGATCAACCACGGGGCCATCCGGTCGCCCGCGCGCACGAGCGCCCCTCGCTGCATCGCCCTCGTCCCGAACCGGTCGCGCACCCGGTCGACCGCGGAGTCGATCGCCGCACGCGAGGGTTCGTCCAGCGGGAGTTCGAGCTGCCCATCGTCGCGCGCGAGGTTCGTCACCGTGATGCCGAGCAACGTGATGCCGCGCTCGTCGATGGTCTCGCGCTCGGCGTCGAGCAATCCCCGCAGCGCGGCCAGCACCTCGGAGCTCGACGCGGTGGCGCGCGGCAGCGTGCGCGAACGGGTCGCGCGGGTGTAGTCCTCGAAGCGCAGCCGCAGCACGACCGTCCGGCCGGTGGCACCCTTTGCGCGCATCCGCCGCGTGACCCGGTCGGCGAGCGAGACCGTGATCGCATCGAGCTTCTCGGGCCGGTGCGGACCGCGCCCCATCGCCCTCTGCGAACCGAACGACCGCCGGCGCGAGCCCGTCCGCACCCGCCGCGGGTCACGGTTGTGCGCCAGCGCGTGCAGCCGCCGCCCGGCCGCGCGACCCACGATCGCCACGAGGTCGTCCTCGGACAGCAGCGCGATCTCCCCCACCGTCCGCAGATCGTGGCGGTGCAGCCGCTCGGCAGTCGCGGGCCCGACGCCCCACAGCTTCTCCACCGGCAACGGGCGCAGGTACTCGCGCTCGTCCCCGGGGGCGACCACGAGCAGGCCGTCGGGCTTGGCCGCCGCGCTGAGCACCTTCGCGAGATGCTTCGTCGTCGCCACCCCGGCGCTCAGCGGCAGGCCGACCCGCTCACGGACCTCGCGCCGCAGCCGCTGCGCGATGTCGACCGGCGTGCCCTTGATGTGCTCCAGGCCGCGAACGTCGAGGAACGCCTCGTCGATCGACAGCTTCTCCACCACCGGCGACGTGTCCTCGAAGATGGCGAACACCTCGCGGCTGGCGCGCACGTAGGCGTCGAAGCGCGGCGGGACGACGACGGCGTGCGGGCACAGCCGCCGCGCCTTCGCCCCGCCCATCGCCGAGCGAATCCCGTATGCACGCGCCTCGTAACTCGCGGCCATGACGACCCCGGGACCGACGATGACCGGCTTGCCGCGCAGTGACGTATCGTCGCGCTGCTCGACGGAGGCGAAGAACGCATCGAGGTCTGCGTGGATGATGTGGGCGGTCGACGGCACGAACGTATGTTCGCATACGCGACGCGTCCCACAAGCCATTGACGCGATCTTGCATCGGGGCGCCAAGCGGGGACCATGTCACCCGTTTCCCGCCCCGATCCGCCGGTCAGCGCGTCAGCGCCACGCGCCCGCCCAGCCCTACGAGCACCACGCCCGTGACGGCCTGCAGCGCCGCCCGCGCCCGCGGCCCGAACGCCGCCCGACTGCGATGCAGCACCCACGCGTACCCGCACAGCCACGCGATGCCGAACGCCGCGTGGATGGACGCCAGCAGCAGCGAGACGAGCACCACCGGGTCACCCGGTGCGACGAACTGCGGCAGCACCGCCGTGTAGAAGACCGCGATCTTCGGGTTCAGCAGGTTGGTGACGAGCCCCTCGCGGAACGCGACGAGCGACGACCGCTCCGACGCGACGGCCGGCCCGACCGGGACCTCGCCGACCCGCAGCGTGCGCCGCGCGTCGCGGAACGCCAGCAGACCCAGGCACACGAGATAGACCCCACCCGCGACCTTCAGCGCCGTGTACGCGGTCGCCGACGTCGCAAGCACCGCCGCGACCCCGACCGCCGACAGCGCCGCCCACAGCACGACGCCGCACGCGATCCCGACCGCCGCCAGCCACGCCTCACGCAGCGGCCCGGCGCCCAGCGCACGCCGCCCGACGAGCGCCATGTCCGCGCCCGGCGAGATCGTCAGCAGCGCCGCGACGCCCGCGAAGGCGAGCACCTCAGAGCGCACTGGCCTGCCCGAACATCGGCCCGAGCTTCGCGGCCAGGGCCAGGTCACCGCGGACCTGCAGCCGCCCCGTGATGAGCGCCTTCGCCGGGTGGAGGTCCTCGGCGATGACCCGGGCGAAATCCGCCATGGACAGCGTGAGCACAAGCTTGGGCTCCTCGGCCTCGCCCGGTCGTGCCCGTGCTCGGCGCCCGTCGATGTCCAGCGTCCACGCCTTCGTGCCACGCTCGGCGCGCATCGTCCACTGGATCTGTCCGGTGAAGCCGTTCGCCGCGCCCGCGTCGAAGCGGCGGGCCATCGCGTTGAAGATGACCGCGAGCACCGGGTCGGCGCCGACCGTGCGCTCCAGGCGGCGGTCGTCGGAGCGGCGGACGAACGTGCCGAACGCCGCCTCGCCACGCTGCTGCGCGCGGACCATCGCCGTGCCGAAGAACGCCTGCGTGCCGGTCTTCGCCGGCGCACCGTTCGCTGCGGGCGCGGCCACGACCGGTTCGGGCGCGGGCGGTGCGCCGGCCCCGACCACCGCGGGCGGCGGGCCGCTGGCCATCGGGGAGATGACGGCGTCGGCGGGCGCGGTCCGCGCGGGCTCCCGGCGCTCCAGCGCCGCGGCGACGGCGCCCGCCAGCCGCTCGCGCTTGGCCGCCTCGTGCGCGGGGGCGCGTTCGTGGAACTCCGGCATGACCTCGGCCGCGAACAGCTCGAGCGCCTCGCACACGTGCTCGTGCTTGGTGCGGCCCGTCTGCACCAGGAAGATCATCTGGTCGACGCCCGCCTCCTCGTAGCGACGGCACAGCTCGGCGACCTGCTCGGGCGTGCCGATCGCACCCCGGATCGACTCGGGCCCTTCGGACATCACCTTGACCCCGAGCGGCTCGCCCTCGGGCACGACGACGTCGCGGGCGAAGCCGACCTCGTGACGGGTCTCCTCGAAGTCCTCGGCGATGGACGTCACGCCCGGCCGGTGATCGGCGAAGTAGTAGTAGTGCGCCAGCGCGTAGCCGAAGAAGTGCGCGCCGTCGACGCCGCGCTCGATCGCGTCGGCCTCGTCGCGCGCGACCATCATCGGCAGCGCGGTTGCGATCTGCGCGTTGACGTCGAAGCCGATCGGCAGGCACCGCTCGCCGGCGATGATCTCCTCGTACTCACGCACCCACTCCGCCGCCTCTTCCGGCTCGGCGAAGGAGAAGCTCAGCGCGCCGATCCCGGTCTCGGCCGCGAGCAGGATCGTGTCGCGGCGCGAGCACGCGACCCACAGCGGCGGGTGCGGCTTCTGCAGCGGCTTGGGGACGACGTTGCGCGGCGGCATCGTGAGGTAGCGGCCGTCAACACCGGCGAAGGGCTCCTCGACGAACATGCGGGTGACGACGTCGAGCGCCTCCGCCCACTGGGCGCGCTTCGTCGCCCGGTCGACGCCGAACCCCTCCAGCTCCGCGCCGGACGAGGTCTCCCCCGTGCCGAACTCCGCGCGGCCGTCGCTGACGAGGTCGAGTGTCGCGACGGTCTCCGCCACGCGCGCGGGGTGCTGGTAGCCGGGCGGCAGCGGGAGGATCCCGAAGCCCAGGCGGATGTTCTTCGTGCGCTGCGAGCACGCGGCGAGGAACACGTCGGACGCTGAGGAGTGCGAGTACTCCTCGAGGAAGTGGTGCTCGACCGCCCAGACGTAGTCGAAGCCCAGCCGGTCGGCGAGCTCGACCTGCGCGAGCGCGTCCTTGAAGAGCTGATGCTCGTCGTCGGGCGCCCACGGCTTGGGCAGCTGGTGCTCGTACAGCAAACCGAAGCGCATGGTCGCGAGCCTACCGCCGTGCCACCCGCACCATGTTGCGCAGCGGGGAAATAGATCGGGCCCCGTGAGGGGCCCGATCCGTAGCACTCCGGTAAGCCGGATTCTGTCGTTGAGCAGCCATCCATCTGTGCGGCCGACCTGGACCTTGGCGGGCAGCCTGCGAACGGTCCTGCTTGGCCTTGCATCGGGTGGGGTTTACCCGGCCGCCGTGTCACCACGACGCCGGTGCGCTCTTACCGCACCATTTCACCCTTACCTGTGCGCCCGCCACGTGAACGGGCGCCATCGGCGGTGTGTTTCTGTGGCACTTTCCCGCGGGTTTCCCCGGGTCGGTATCCCGACCACCCTGCCCTGTGATGTCCGGACTTTCCTCGAAGGGTCTTGCACCTCCGCGACTGCCTGGAGTGCACCCCTGAGGGTACTCGCGTCAGGTCAGCTCCGTGCCACAGTCCTCGCAGCGGCCCGCCACCGGCGACGGACCGGCGCCCCATCGGGCCTGCAGTCGCCCGCCGCACATCGGGCAGGCGGCGCTGGCGCGCCGGGCGAGTTCCGACCAGGTGCCCGACATCATCTGCTCGAGCGTGGGCCCGGTCGCGCGCTTGGGCGCAGCCGGGGGCCCGAACAGGATCGAGGGTCGTTCGATGTCGCGCACGACCGCCACGGCGCTCACGTCACGCTCCGGAAGAGGCCGACGACCTTGCCCAGCACCTGGACGTCCGACGACAGGATCGGCTCGAGGCGCGAGTTCTCCGGCTGCAGGCGGATGTGGTCGCCTTCGTGGAAGAACCGCTTCACGGTGGCCGACTCGTCGCCGACGAGCGCCACGACGATCTCACCGTCGCTCGCGGTGCTCTGCGGGCGAACGACCACGTAGTCGCCCTCGAGGATGCCGGCGTCGACCATCGAGTCTCCTCGCACACGCAGGACGTACTCGCCGGTCTCCCCGCCCGCCGCGGGCGGCACCGCGACGTACTCCTCGATGTTCTCCTCGGCGAGCACCGGGGCGCCCGCCGCGACCATGCCGACGACGGGCAGGCCCGCGCCTTCGCGCAGCGGGTTCAGGCGCGAGACCTGCTCGACGGCGCGATCGAGCATCTCGATCGCCCGGGGCTTGGACGGGTCGCGCCGCAGCAACCCGAGCTTCTCCAGATTCGCCAGGTGCGCGTGGACCGTGGACGACGACGCGAGGCCCACGGCCTTGCCGATGTCCCGGACCGTCGGCGGGTACCCGTTGTCGGCCGAGTACCGCTTGATGAAGTCGAAGATCTCTTGCTGGCGCTTCGTCAGATCCATGCGCGGGGCTCCATTCGCGCGGGGGTTTCGATCAGGGGTACGAACATGTGTTCGAGGAAGATAGAGTCCGCTCAGGACAGACTCAAGCGTCGAGCCCCATTGCGCGGCGCGGCGGGCACCCGCGAGCCCGTCACGAACGCGGTCGTCCTATACTCCGCGGTCCACCTGCGCCGGTGGCGGAATTGGTAGACGCGCAAGGTTGAGGGCCTTGTGGGGGATAACCCCGTGGAGGTTCGAGTCCTCTTCGGCGCACCATTTGACTCATGTACAAACCGTGGCCCCCAAGAAATTGGGGGCCACGGCCTTTCTCGGGCCCCTTCAGCGCCGCAGAAGGGCCCACCCGCCCCGGGTCCCCCTTGAAGCCGGGACGGGCCCCTGCGCGGGCCACGTGACGGAGCTGGATAGCCCAGTCCGCCTCCTTGGCGTCCACAACCCACTCGTCCAGCACATACAACGCCTCGAACAGCGCTTGGTTCAGCAGGCGCCGCTGGAAGGGTGTGGCGACTCGGTAAGAGGTCTCGATGCCTTCCAGGAGTCGAAGCGCCTCGTTCAGCGCATCGAAGATCCCTTCGGCGCCCTCGGACGACACGCGCGCCCACTTCTCGGCTTCGGCCTTCTCGCGATCGATACGCGCCTGCTCAACCCCAAGAAGCTCCTGATCGACGAACCCTCGGTAGTAGGCCTGAAGCAGCTTGGCCTGCTCCTGCCGTAGGTCGCGCATACGATCCGCAGTCTTCTGCGACTCCGCCACCGCGGTCGCCGCTAGTCCTTCCGCGTACAGACGCAGCGCGCTCGACACCGAAGCGCGCTCGGACGTGGTCAAGCGGACGCCCACGTAGTACTTCTCAATCGCACGCTCGACCACATAGGTCTGTACGTGGCGCGCGCCGCACTTTCCGCCAGGTCGCTGACGGCTGAGACAACCGAAGTACTCGTACTCGCCGCCATTCCCCCGATGCTGACCGTACGCGAGGCGTCCGCCGCAAACCCCGCAGAACACAGTTCCCTTGAGATAGTGCGAGTGCTTCTGGGAGCGGTCACCGCTCACCGCATTCGCGCTGAGCACCCGCTGGACAAGGTCGAAGGTGGTCCGATCTATGAGCGGTTCGTGCCGCCCTGCAACCTTGCTCCCTTTCCGCGTGACGACGCCGACGTAATAGTCATCGCGGAGCATCCGGTAGACGCCGTTCCGAGTCATTGGTGCCGCCGCCCGCTTTGCGGTCGTTCGGGTGCGAAGACCTCGTGACTCGAGCAGGTCACGCAGCGACGAGACTGAATATTCACCGGTCGCGTATGCGTTGAAGGCGAATTGGACGTGGGGTGCCTGATCCTGATCCACCGCGACGACACGCACCTCCCGACCCTCAACACGCTCTCGGGTGTTGAAGTATCCGATCGGTGCCCTCCCGATCGTGCCGCCGTCCTGGTGCTTGCGCTTCAGGCCCATGCGCACCTTTTCGGCGTCGCCAGCGGACCGGAATTCGTTGACGGCCGCGAGGACGCCGTGTGTGAGGCGACCGGCCGGCGTGGCGTCGATGTTTTCGAGGACGGATACCAATCTGGCTCCGGCGCTCTCAATCTGCATCAGAAGCGAGGCGTCGTCGAGCCTGTTCCGCGCGAGCCGCGAGATGTCGTAAACGATCACGTACGTCGGCTTGAGCCTTTCGACGTCAGCCAGCATCCGCTGGAGTTCGGGACGCTTGTCTGCGGATCTCCCCGACACGCCGTACTCCACGTACTCGCCAACTACCTCTGCCCCGAGCAACCCGGCTTTGTGAATCGCCGCCTCTCGCTGACCTGGGATCGAGTATCCCTCGGGATCGTGCGCGCGGCTGACCTGTCCATCGCTCGACACGCGAAGGTAGATCAGCGCCGTCGCGACTATTTGTTGAAGTACATTCATTAGTCCTCCTTCCTATTACTATTTTCCTGCCAATCGCCTGTGGGGTCAACGTGCGGAACGCCGCTCGCGCGGGACAGGCCTCCTCAAGGGACCGACTGCTCATCGGGTTCGGGCCGATCCGGGTGAGGTCCGAATCGGCCCGCATTGCGCTTAGGCCAACGCATCCCGCTTGGCAGCGATGGCCTCCTTCTTCGCCTCGGCGCTATCGCGAAGCGCCTCGTACTCGGCCTGCGCTTCCTCGGCGCGGAGCCGTGCAGCCTCGACCTCGCGGTCGATGGATTCCATCGCGCGATCGAGTGCCTCGCGAGCATCGTTGAGCGCGTCCTCGGCGGTCGTCTCCCGACGCCGAGTGCGGCGCGGCTTTGTGCTGCCGGGCTCGTCGCCTTGGCGGCTGTGCGTGTAGTACGCGCCGCGGATCGAGTTGACCGGCTGCCCGTACTCCTCGGCGAGCTTCTTGAAGGCGTCCGCCTTCGAGCTCCCACTCGCGATGAGCGCTTCGACCTTCTCGAAGACCTCTTGTGCCTTCGTCATGTTGTCCTCCAGTCGTGGATGGCATTGGCGGCCGGTCCCAGCTCGTGTGGGGGTTGAGCTGAGACCGGCCGTGGTCCCATCCACGGCGGTCATGACTTCCTCGGGTGGTCGTAGCCATCGGGTCGGAGGCCACCAGGGATCAGGAGGGTTGGGCCGAGGTTGGCTTCGATCAGCGCGACTGCACAGGTCTGCCCGAAGGCGAGCAGGACATTGGAAACGGGCGAGCCCGGGCCCTTGGATGACATGGTCGCCCCTCGCACGAATCGCACCCGACCGGCGATGAAGCAGATCGCTGTTGCGGCGGCGGTCGCCTCGCGAAACCAGGCGGTATCGGTGCGTGCGTGGACGAGCGTGATCCCGTCACCGTGGCGGGCCAGCTTCTGCATCCACGGTCGGATCTGCAAGCCGTAGGGCGGATTCATCCAGACGCGGCCGTGCCACTCCTGGGCGAGCCCGTCGTCGGCGCGAGAGAACGAGCGCTCGGCCGGAATCCACGGCAGGCCTCCGGGCGGGGCGCACACGTCGAGATCGAAGGTCAGCCGGAGGGCGTCGAAGATCTCGGGCGGCGTGTACCACTCGACCGAGGAGCCGACCGAGAGCTTGTCGTAACGGGCGCTCACGCTGTGCCCTCCGCAATCAAGCGGCCGGCGACCTCGTCGAAGTGCCAGACGACGAACAGCCGGGGTGCGAGGGGATCGAGATCGTGAAGCGCCTGCTCGAGCTGTGCGTGGCGTGCTTCATTCGGGACGGCCCACACGACCCGCGGGTAGGCACCGTGCGCTCGCTGCTCGGTGCCCGCGAGGAGGTGGGCGAGATAACGCTTCGCTTTGGCTCGGACTCGGGCCGGAGACTCGGTGGCCAGGTCGACCTCAACGAACCAGCGGTCCTGATGTACCGGGCCGGCGAGCACGGCGAAGAAGTCGGGCCGCAAGAAGACGAGGTCGCCGTACGGTCCGATGAACGTCCGCCAACATGCCGGTTCGGTTTCGAGGCTCGCTATGGCGAGGTCGCTGTGGATCGCGCGCTCGTGAAGTTGAACGACTAGCTCAGTGACGGCGAGCGTGTGGGCCAGCGTGACGTAGCTGGTGTGTGCGACCGGCTTCTTGCGACCCGGTGTGAGGAGTCGGTGCCCCGGGGTCTCGAGGCGGTAGACGATCGAGGAGCTTCCGGCTCTGATGCCACCCAGCCGCCGGCCGAGCCGCCCGATGAGTCGCAGTCCTTCCAGCCGGTGGAGTGCCCGCCGAGCCGCCCGCGCGTGACGGTCGCTCGGGTCCTCGGACGCCCACAGCCTTCGAGCGAGTTGAGTCCCGGTTGCCATGCGGGTCGAGTTCAGGAACGTCAGGACCGCTCGGTCCTGATCTGTGAGCTCGTCGGCGATTGCGCCCAGGCGCGCCGCCGACACACGACGGACCACGCGGGGGCCCGAAGTAGTCCTGGCCCTTACGGACCCAGAAGGGCCAGAGGTGCGGGAATTCTCCGGCCCGTCGCTCAACGCGGCCGGTCGGCCGGTCGGACGGGTCATTGCACCCTCCCGATCTGGCCCAAGTCGGCCTCTGGTGAGACATCGGCATCAACGGGTGGTGCAGCAAGGTCCGTCGCGACACCGCCGTACCGCCCTGCGGACAACTCGCGAATCCGGCCCGCCATGCCCGTGGCCTCCATGGGCGGTTCGGTTGTCCCGGTGACGACCGAGACCGCGCTTCCCGCACCGCTAGCGACCCTGGCTGCCACCTCGAACGGCCGCAGAGCTTTCAGGTCGGCAGCGGTCACGCCTGGGAGTTCCCGCGCGAGGCGCTCGGCCTCGTCGTGGCTCTGGCGAAACGCCACCAGCGTGGCTGCGTTCGTCAGAAGACTCGCGCGCATGTCCCCCGGAAGGCGACGCAAGCCCTGAGTCGCGACCGTGACGCCACAACCGAGGCCACGGGCACGCTCGAGCAAGAACTCGAGGCCGAATGGCAAGCTCGACAGCGTTTGGAGCTCGTCGACGGCGAGGAAGACCGGGTGGCGCTGCATCGGCGGCAGTGAAGCCCGCTGCTCGATCGCCGACCAAGCCGCGTACATGATCACGGCACCCAGGAGGCGTGTTGCCGGTTCGCCCAAGCTGCCCGGGCTGAGGCTGACGATGAGCCACTTGCGAGCCGCGAGGAGCCCCGGGATATCGAGCTTCGGCTGTTCTTGCGCGAGCACGTTACGCAGCGCTGGCCTGGACAGCAGGCTCACGAGACGGTTGACCGGGGCGGCGATGTGTTGTGCCTGTTCGGCAGCACTGAGCGACTCGAACCGCGCCCACTCCATCTTGAGCAGTGGATCGTGCAGCCGTGCGACCGCTGAGCGCCGGTAGCCGGCGTCTGCGAAGAGACGCATCCAGTCGGTCAATACGGGGCGCGGTTGCACACTCAGCGTGGCCAGTCCGAGCCGGAGGTAGCTCTCGGTTCGAGGTCCCCAGTGGTCGCGGAAGATCGCGCCAAGCGCGCCCAAGATGACGTCGGCCCGCAGGTCTGGGTCCCCAGAGGAGAACAAGTCGAGTCCGGGGACCGGGCCAGGCTTTCCGGGTTCGAGTACGACGATCCGCTCGGCGTCTTCGGGTCGGATCCGGTCGAGCACGTCGGCGGCGAGATCCTGCTTCGGGTCGATGAGGATTCCGCCGTAGCCGCCAGCGATGTCCGACAGGATGCCGCGCGCAAGGAGAACCGACTTGCCGACGCCACTGGGCCCGACGTACAGGCTGTGATGCCTCGCGGCCTCTGCCGTCAGAGCGACGGGCCGATCGCCTCGAGCGTCACGGCCGACGAACAACCGACGTCCCTCGGTCGTGACCGATGCCGGCACGAGAAGTCGCCTGGAGACTCCAGGCTCTACTCCCGGGATGACGTCGTCGCCGAGCGGCCATGCGAGTAGCGGCAAGAGTTCCGTGCTGCTGAGCCAGCCGCGTTGCCCGTAGGTTGAGGGAAGCTCTGCGGATCGGCCACGTCGCCGACGGACGAGGACGCCTGGGCCGACCGAGCGCCGGCCCCGGATGACACTCAGTACGTGATCACTGAGCTCGCGAGCACGCTCCGGACTGGCAGAGACGGTCAGGAGGCCGGCTACGAGGAACCCGGCTTCGCCTGAGCGGCGCAACAGCGCCTGATGCTCAAGGCGCTGGAACGGAGCGGCGTCCTTGACGGGCACCTTTGGAATCGGTGCGACATGCCCCGGACGAATCGCCCAGGACAGCCGCATGCGCTCACCCTCGCCGAGCCTCGCCATCGTTGCGAGCAGTGCCCGGCTCGTTGCGGCTGCTTCGTCGGTACGCAGGAGCGTGAGCGTTGGTGGCGCAAACGCGACGGAGCGCCCCCGGCGCGGCCCTAGTGCGTCAGGCAGCTCGTCCAGGCGCCCGCCGGACAGCGCCGAGTCCAGATAGCTCTCAATCGACTGGACCCGTGCCGACGGGACATGGATCACGTGACGGATGCCTCGGCTGTCGGCTATGACGTCGAGGACGAGTTCGCACTCACGTCCCAAGCCCGTGAGGCCGCCCAGCAGTGCGAGCGCGTCCTTCTCCTGGGAGGCCGCCGGGAACCGCAGAGCGCGCGGCACACGGCTGGCGCGCATGGCTCGTTCGCGTGAGTGCTCGTGCCAGGCGATGCCGCCCAAGAGCGCGGTCCCACCGCCTGCGGCGACCAGTGCTGGGATCAGTTCGCCATTCATCGCGCCTGATCTCCTGGGCTGTCTGGTCGCTTGCGGCGTTCCTCCGCGGCCCGAGTGCGCTTGCGCTCGACCTCTGCCTTGGCCATCAGCCACAGCGCCATCGCGAGCTGATCTTCATCCAGCTCCTTGCGCCGTACTCCCTTCACCTTGATCCGTCGTCCCATCCAGCTCACCTCCTTTCCGCTATTGCTCAACCTCTCTTGTCTTTTATGCGTGAGTCCATTGTCTGATCGCAAGCGCCGCGAATCCTCGGCGCCGCTCGCAGACATTCAGGTCTTGACGAGCGACCGGCGCTGGAGCCGCGCACATCCGCCAGGGGTCAGCAGGCCGCTACTCGCGCGTGAAGAACCACGCCAGCCGCACGAACCCGATGGCCAGCGCAACCGCGACGATCGGCCACGCGAGCGCGCTAACGGCCGCCACGATGAAGGGCCCGGTGACGGCCGCCGCCACGAGCACTATCGCCAGCCACACGAGGACCTGGGTCATCGCCGCCCTACCTCGCGAGCCGTGCCCTCGATGAAGTCCTCGCGCGACAGCTCGACCATCTCGTGGACCGCCTGACGGCGGAGCGCGATGAGGTCACGAACCGCGGCATCTCGGTCGTCATCGATCCGCCGCGTAGGCGCCGGTGGGCGCCGGACCCCTTCCCGTAGCCACTCTGCGCCACGCGCCAACCCGCACGCGATGAGGAGGAACCCGAAGAGTGCAACGTAGGCGAGCAGGATCTTCGGACCCCAAACCGCGACCATGGCCGCAGTCAGGATCGATGCGATCACCGTGTCGGAACTCATGACAGGCTCCGGCTCAGTCGGACCGCCCGATCGGCAATCGCCTCGGTGTAGCGATCCGCGACGTACTGCAGCCGGCGGGCATTGTGAGGAGCGTGGTGCGCAAGCGCGGCTTCGACGACGCCCAGGTGCGCCGTCTCCATCAGTGCCACCGTGCCGACGTATCCCACCGCCTCCACCTTGGCTGCCTCGATCGATGCGGCCTGTCGGACTCGCTCGACCTCGACATGTGTCCGCCGGTCCAAACGCGTCACCTCTCGAGCCGTGCGACGGTCGACATCGCCGCCGCGGTAGCGATCAGGAGCCAACATGACCATCGCCCTGGTTCCTGGCCTCGATGAGCGCGACCACATCCTCCGCACGCAGCCCGTTGTCGAGTGCAACGATTCGCACCGCAGCCTCCATGTCCACGCCTCGCCCGACGAAGCGAGCGACTTGGCCGATAAGAGCCGCCCGGCGTTCAGCCCTCGTCATTCGATACGCCACAACTGCCTCCTGTGATTGTCGCCTCCCACCCGGTGCGGGGGCCGTCAGTCGCAGAGTGCGGTTGCAGCTGCCAGATCGGAAGCAACCGGGTGCATCGGGCTGCAATGCGCTGGAACCAAAGGCAGCACGGTGTAATCAGCGGTCGCTGCAAGAATCGCCCAGCATGAGGCTTGACAACCTGCCGACGACCGATGAGATCGAAGCCGACTTGGCGAGACTCGTCCACGAACTTGAGTCAGCGCTGCGGGCGCGGTACCCGGCGCTTGAACGACTCCCGTCGGTCCAGCGGACGCTCGCGACCTCGCCCCGTCGCGAGGACCTGACCGGGACAGAACTCCAGCGCCGCGCCCAGGTGCGCTACAGCGCAATCAGAGCCCTCGTCGAGGATGTCCTCGCTCTCCACCCTGATGCTCGAGAGCAAGAGGCGCTTGAGTGCCTGCTGACTTTCGACGCCCCCGATCGATCGCTGCGAGACCGGCAGGCGGCCGCCGCGGAGATCTTCGGGATGACGACGGGCGATTCGTTCAGGGGTTCACGAGAGGCCGTTGTCATTCGAGGCTTTGCGGGCGAGATTTGCCGCTATGAGACCTGGAAGGCGCTTGACGTGGTTGAGAAGTTCCGGGACAGCCAAGCGATGGGCACCCGTTGGTATCGGAACGTCACCCGCCGTTGGGCTGTCGAAATCGAGGCGACGAACCCAACCGAGCAGCGTTGGACGATCAGCGAGCTGTATGAAGCGACGACCCCTGTTCGGCAACCAGTCGTAGCGGTCTTTCTCCCTTGGTCTGGCACAGGCGACCACGATGCCGAGAGCGTAAACGTGCTTTCAGGGCCTGAAGCCGGCGCTTTCCTCGGCGCAACCGTCCCCCATCGACTCCTAGCGGTCCTCCCTGACCCTCATTTCAGTCCGTATGGTTGGTACTTCTTTCACCTCGGACGGGGCCTGGTTACCGGGGATCGGGTTGAACTGAGCTTTACGCAGACGCTCATAGATGTGGCGGACACGTTTAGTCCGATCATCTCATTCTTCACCCGACCTGCGAGCATGATCGAGGAGATCACGCTCCGTGCCAAGGTCCCTGACGAACTGGTTGGTCGGGCGAGAGGGATCGCCAAGCCTATGCGGAGGTACGTGGTGGACGACCACTACCTTTCCCATGGCGTCTCCCCGAGGGAGACTGCGTGGACCTGGAGCGAGATGCTGAGGACTACTTCACGTTCTCGCCACGGCCCATCATTCCCGAAATGTACTATGAACTCAATTGGGGAGATTGACGACTAATGCTATTTATTGTAAAATAGCGCTGGTCTCCCCACTTTTCGTGTCTTTCTCTCGCGTTGACAGACCTCAACGTGAGTCAAGATACGAAAGGAGTTGTGGGCAGATGACTGCTCTGTCGCATTCGCTTTGGGTGTGCACCGACGCACCAGGCAATGAGCGTCCCGTATTGCTGTGGGTGACCTCCGACGATCCGTCGCACGAACAGATCGTCGTTATCGCGCGCGCCTGGGTCGACTACGAAGACGCCCCCCTGCAGACCGCGGGGGCCCTGCGCCGCTTCGACGCGTGGCTGCACTGGGCGGCGCGCCATTTCCACGAACTGGTGTCTACTGGGCAGGCGCAGCGAGCAGACGCCGAGGTACTCGCACGACTCCCCACATGCTGTCCGGGCGCCTGAGGGCTTTTACTGGCCCAAACTTCCAAGGCCGCGCCATATGGCGCGGCCTTCGCCGTACTTATCTGGACCGGGTCTCCGGAGCGGACGCGGAGCTGCCCTAGCTCAGCCACGGCGCACTACCTGCCTAGCAGCAACTCATCGTTTGTTCGGCGGGCCGTCTCAGACAAATATCATGGCCCCCAACCGTTCAATTGGGGGCCATTGGGCTACTGCTAGGCAGTTTCCTCGTTCAGGGCTTCGGCGAAGTCGACGTCGAGGTTGCTGGCGATGCGAAACGCCTCCTCGAAGGTCCACTTCCGGGCGAGCAGCGAAGTCAGTCCTACGGGAGCGACTCCGAGGCGGCCCGACGCTTCCTCGACGGAGATCGCACCGCTGTCGAGCTTCTCTCGCACCTCAGAGCGAATCGCTTCGGCGGTTCGCCGCTCGCGTTCGCTCGGCTTGTAGATAACGCTCACGCAACTCCTTTGCGGATCGGGGTCAAAACGACAGGTACTTTCGGCTGAGAGGTCCCAGCGTCGGTGATTCGAAGAACAGTCCCTCAAGCGCTTGCTGCAGCTGGATGGAACGCTCGCGCATCGCGCTGAAGACTTCATCCGTGGCCTCCCTGGCAGGAGGGAGCACTTCTTTCGCGGCGGTCCGTCGGTCATCGTCGGCCAGGAACTCAGAGAACTCCTCGGCGACGACGAGCACTTCACGCAGATAGGCAAGGCTCTGGTCCTCGTCTGCGAGGTCGTCTGAGAGTTGAGCAAGCCGCGCAAGCGCAGGCACCTCGACGAACTGGTCAACGAGAAACGTTCGCGAATCCTCGGGTCGCCGAAGTTCCACTAGGAACAAGGACGCCAGCGTCGCCACGAAGGTGAGCTTCCGAGAGATCCGGAGCTTCAGGTAGCGAAGCCCCCAGTCATTGGGTGTGAGGCTCTGCCAAACCTTGGCCTGATAGTCGACCGCGATCGTGCGCCAGTACCGAACCACGTCGTTGAGGAGGAACCTTGGGGTGCCACCCGGCTCACTTTGTCCGCCGTGTAGGTACCGCCCGATCGCCACCTTGGCGAACTTGCGATGCAGGTGCGGCTCTAGCACCGAGACGCCCTCCTCCAGCATGAGGATCCGGCGCGTCAGGCTCGCGTTGGTATCGGAGTCCAGCCCGATCTGATCGACGAGTTCGGTTGCGGCAACAACGCGCCCAAAGATGCCGGTCGAGCCGGGCGGCTTCAGCGCTCGCTCATCGCACCAGTCTTCGCAGGCTGCGCGAAAGGAACGGAATCGTGTCGCGTCCTCCACCAGGCTGTGCCCGACCACCAGGAAGTCGAAGTCGCTCGCAGTCGACATCTCACGACGCGCCATCGAGCCGCATACCACGATGTCGAGGCCATGATTCTCGCCAAGGCGACTCATGAAGAACTGCCGCGCCTCTTGGATCTCGGTCGTCGAGAAGTCTGACGCTTGAGACAGCGCCGGCAACTCGATCCCCAGACGATCGCTCGCGTGGGTGAGCGCCTCGTGCATCGGAGGAAACCTACGCCACCGGGGAGATAGATCCGAGAAGGTTCTAGACGAACATATGTTCGCATACCCGCAGTATGCGGGAAAAGCCTGGCGCTGTCGAGCCTCGAGGAAGGCCCCTCGTGTCGCCGGACGGGTTCCTTGCGCCCGGTACGAGCCTCGATACGACCGACACCCGCGCACCAAGCCAGTCCGCCGCGGAACCCGCGCTACTACTCCTGCGCCTCCGCCTCGGCAAGCAGTTCGGATGCTTGCCAGGACAGCCCGGCCGCGAGCCTTCTGATGCTCGTGTAACTCGGATTGCGCTTACCCGTCTCGACGTTTGAGATCCAGCGCTGGTGCAGCCCCGACTTGAGCGAGAGCTGCTCCTGGGTCAATCCGAGGGCCTCTCGTCGTGCTTTCACAGCGGCGCCCAGCGCGCGCTGGGCTTCAAGGTCGACGGGCACCGGCGGAGGTTCACGAGCGGACTCCCGTGACTCAATGACATCCGGGTAGACACAGCTTATGACATCGGAGTAGGGTCGCGGGCGTAGTTGCGAGGAAGGTGCTGACCAATTCCCGCGCGTCGCCCGATGCTTACGAGCCACAAGGACTTTTCCATGCGCCCCGCAGCCCGTCTCGCCGGCCTCTTGATGACCAGCGCGTCGTTCGCCGTTGCCACACCAGCCATCGCGACTGACGGCATTGACAAGAGCACGGACGTCGTCTCGTCGCTCCAGCCAAATGACTTCCCAGCGCCCGTCGGCCCGCCGCTAGTGAGGGCGGCGCAGCCCTCTGAGCCAAAGCCACCGAAGCCACCGCGCTGCGGCCGAGGCAAGCTTGCGACCGTGACGCTCAACCCGTCCTCCGGCGAGCGCTTTGGCGACCGCCGCTGGATTCAGGTCAACGTGGTTGATCGGGAGGGCAACGCCACGGATGTCGAGTGGTACGTCCGCTCGCGACGCGCAACGATGCGCAAGGTGGTTATCCACGCGTACCACTGGACCGATACGGGGTCGACGTTCCTCCGATCTCGGACCCTTCCCACGGGCCCCCGAGAAGGTGATGGCACTCTGGTCCAGCACCATGACGAGACGATGATCTGGGGCATTTTCTACGCGTGCGTCAGGCCCAAACGATCGTCTTCACCGCGTGGTGCCGACCGGACCGAGGCGGGCCCCGGAACCTCGGCGGCCACAACGGCCCTATCAGGACAGTCGGCAGGCAGGCAGACCGTCTGCACCAAGCCCGATCTCGTTCATCACTTCAGCATGGGGTTCCCGCCCGATCTGCCGGGGAAGATCGAGGTCGTTCAGGCGCTTCCGCAACGAGCAGACGGTGGCTACGACAACCGCATCACCTGGACCGCGCTCAACGGTGTGAGGTTCGCCCCGCAGGGCATCAAGGTCTTCCTCGGCGGGACCGACAAGGAAGACGCGCGCGTCGTGCCGACCGGCCGCACGCGGGGCAGCTACGCGTTCTTCCAGGCCGACGATGCTCCGAACCCCGTCGCGCAGATCGAGCTCGCCGCCTGCAGCCCACCCAGGGACAAGCGTTGCCCGCTTCGGGTGCATCACCGAGCCAAGATCGGCTTCAACACCGGGGAGCCCGACGTCGCGAGACTCAAGGTCAAACAGCGACAAGCGGGCGACCACGATGCTCTTGTCGCCCAGTGGAGAGCGCGTCCCGGCTACGTGATCTGCGAGGTCCAACTGATGCGCAAGGGGCTACCCGTGTGGCTCAGTCACACGCAATCCGGCCGGCATGAGGAACGGCTCGATCGCGACGCCAAAGGCGAAATCAGGAACCCGTTCGAGGCTGTGCACATCACCGCCCGCCGCAAGTAGCGCCGTAGCGCCGCCCAGCGGGAGGCTTGCCAGCGGCTAGCCTCCGCCGGCATGCGGATTGTTGTTGAGGAGCGGGACGGTCCACGGCGGGAGGCTGGTTCAGAGCAGGTGCTGAAGGACGGCGCCGGGCAGTATCACGCTGCAACGGTCGTGGCAGAGACGTCGCTAACAGCTGAGGTTGTTCGCTACGAGCTTGAAGTATCAGCTGACTCGGAGCTCGCGGAGGTCGCCTTCGTGGCCGCCGCCGACTACACCGAAGACGGGCAGCTTCGCTGCCCGAAGATCATTCTGGTGGGCGCTGCGGCCCGCCAGTGCCGCTTCCCGCTCGGACACTACGAGCCGCATCAGCCGTAGCCCAGGACGCGGCTGCGCTCCTGAGGGGCAATCCCAGTGGGGGAAGTACAAAGCCCGCTTGCTAGCGCCTCTCTCGCGGTTCGTCTTCCACTGGATGACCCGCTGGCTCAATAGTCCAGGAAGCGCCCGGTCGGCGGCCGGCGCCTTCAAGTTCGTGAATCTCTAGTTCAAGCCGTGCTCGCTCGGCGTGGACCTGTGCTTCCTGCAGGCGCAGAGTCAGCGACGATTCCTGCGACCAGCGGGTGATGTAGATCCCGACACTGACGAATAGCAGTAGCGCTGCGGGAATCGCGATGGCCAGACGCACGATGTCATCGTCCAAAGCGGAAGCCGCAATGACGAGGCCGGTCATTGTGGCCCAGAGTCGAAACGGGAGTGCGATGGCGCCGAAGCGTGCGCCGAGGGTTGGTTCGGTCTTGAGATCCGATGCTGCGCTGTGGATCGACTCCGAACCTATGGCCGCAGCGCCGATTCTCTCCTGCGACTGGGCCAACCGTTCAAGGTCGGCGTCCACGCCGTCTGACACTGCACGGAGGCGCTCGCGAAGCTCGCTGGATCGGGTTGCATCAGCCATCCCGATGCTCCGGTAGGCCACGAGGCTTCCTCGTCGAGCCGGCCTCTAGCTGCAGAGTCTCCAGCTGACGCTGCAGGTCGTCGTTCTGCTGAGCCAAGAGGTCCACGATGGTCGCTAGATCTTTCACGCGCGTTCCTAGGTGTTCCACGGCCTCCGCGGAGTCCCGGCTTGCTTCAAGTACAAGTCGCTCTGCGGTTACGCCCGACGGCCCGATGCTGATCTTCGACCGGAGAATGCCGACTGCGGCCAACAAGCTCAACAGTGCGAACGTCACGAGCCCGAATTCGATGGCTCGAGCCCATCCCTCCGCTTCGACTGCGTCAAGCAACGGGGGAGGCGGTTCAGCAAGAATGGCGACAAGCAGCGCCGTAGTGACGGCGACTATCGCGAAAGCCGCTTCTACCTTCCGATAGTTGCCCACGTCCGCGAGCGTACGGAAGTGGAACGGCCTTGACTACTCGCCGACTGGTCGACGCCGTTCGCTAGCTGGTCGGCGGCGTGCGGGGCGGCGCGCACGACGGTTGGGCCGACGTGCCGCACCTGGTTGGGTCATAGGGCAGACGGGCGCCTATCCCTGCGGGCGCCGAATCGGTCCGCGCGTGCCCTCGGGGCCGAGCGATATGCCGCCGACCCCTTGCCACGAGGCGCTTGCGTCAATTCCAGAACTCGAGCCGACCTGCTCGAACACCTCGACGAAGCGATTGGCGAGCATGCTGACTTCAGCTTCGCTAAGGACACACGGATGCCCGCCCCAAGCGACCCGCTCGCTTGCGCGCTTGGCACGCCGACGATCAGCGGCCAGCACCGCGATAGTCCATGTTCCATCCTCTCGGATGAACCGAAACGCGCTGACATCGTCCTTGCGCTTGATGACCTTGGCACCTCGGTCCCAGGCCGACTTCGAAGTGCGCTCGTCGGCATACGCGATCGCGAAGTAGGCGATCGTCCCGTTCGGCGCTTCGAAGTCGTGGATGTCGCCTGACATGTTCGGCAGCATCCCAAACGGAACCGACGGATCGGTGTTGCTATTCGCGGTTGCTCACCGCTCCGGCAGCGTCCGTCGGTCGCCTTACCGTTGTCCAAACGTGCGTTCGTATTCGTCCGACGCTGATTCGGCCAACCGGCATTTACGTGAGATAATCGCAGTACTATGATTTCCCGGATCATTATCCGCGGCTACCGCCGGTTCCGTTCCCTCGATATCGAGCCGATTCAGGGAATGAACATCGTCGTTGGCGACAACGAGTCCGGGAAGTCGACTCTGCTTGAGGCGATCGCGCTCGCACTGACGAACAAGGTCAACGGGCGATGGACGCGCGATGAATTGAACCCGTTCTGGTTCAACGTCGACGCGGTTCGCGAGTTCTTTGAGAAGTACGGCACAAGCGAGCAAGTTGCTCCTCCCACAATTCGCATCGAGCTGTTCTTGTCAGGAGACAGCCCTGACCTGCAGCAGCTGCGTGGCGTCTACAACTCCCGACACGAAGACGACTGTCCCGGGGTTGTCTTGACGATCGAGCCAGACGACGAATTCGAATCGGAGTTTGAGGAATACCTCGCGAGTGACCCGCCACGGATCCTGCCGGTCGAGTACTACCGCGTTCAGTGGCGCAGCTTTGCCGACCAGGAACTCGGAAGACAACCGCGCGCTCTGTCGTGTGCGTACATCGACTCCCGGACGATCCGCTCGACGTCCGGAGTCGACCACCACACGCGCGAGATGCTCAGCGAGTACCTCGATTCGAAGGAGCGTGCCCAGGTTTCGGTGGCACACCGTCGCTCCAAGCAGCAGATCACAAGCCACACGTTGACGGGGATCAATCAGCGGATCTCGCAGGACAACCCGGATCTCCACGACCGAGACATCGGCATCCAGATGGACCAGTCCTCACGGACCTCCTGGGAAACCGGAGTCATCCCCCAGGTAGAAGGGATTCCCTTCTCGATGGCCGGCCAGGGACAGCAAGCGGCGATCAAGGTGGCGCTCGCAATGAGTCGCACGGTCGACCGCTCGCCGTTCGTTCTCATCGAAGAGCCCGAAAACCACCTGTCGCACACCAGCCTCAGCCGCCTCGCTGCTCGGATTCGCGATCTTGCTGGCGAGGACCAGCAGATGTTCGTGGCGACTCACAGCTCCTTTGTGTTGAACCGCCTTGGGCTCGATCGCCTCCTCCTACTCCACAACGGCGACACGATGAAGCTCACCGATCTCGACGACTCGACCGTCGAGTACTTCCAGAAGCTGGCTGGCTACGACACCCTGCGCATCGCCCTGGCGTCCAAGGTCGTTTTCGTCGAGGGGCCTTCCGATGAGCTGATCTTTCAGCGAGCCTTTCGCGACGCCAAGCACATGGACCCCGTCGATGCTGGGATCGATGTCATCGCAATGGGTGGCTTGACGGCGAAGCGGGCTCTCAAACTGTGCGCGGCGCTTGGAAGACGAGCAGTTGTCCTGCAGGACAACGACGGACTGTCCGTAGACGAGGTGCGCGAGCCGGTAGAGCAGCTCTTGGAGGCCGGCAAGCGAGAGATGCGAGTCAGTGATCCGACGAACGGACCCACGCTCGAACCCCAGCTGATCGCGGCAAACAGCGAAGCCACCTTGCGCTCGGTGCTCGGGCTGCGCCAGGACGCAAACGTGGAGAAGTGGATGACGCGAGAGAAGACCGAAGCGGCGCTCCGAATCCTGAAGTCACAGGAGTCGATCGCCTACCCGGCCTACATCACTGAGGCGATCGACCTCGTCGCATGAACAGGCTGACACTCGCTGTCGCTGGCGGCCGCAAGACGCAGTCGATCGTTGACGCCTGCCAACAGCGAGATGCCCACAAGCGAGTTCTCGTCCTCACGTACACGCTCCGCAACCAGGACGAGCTCCGTTCGCGGCTCGCGCGGCAGACCCTCGCATCCGGCGGCATTGAGGTCATGGGCTGGTTCACGTTCCTGCTCAACCACTGGGTCCGCCCCTATCTCAAGCTCGCCTTCCCCGGCCGAAGACTCACCGGGTTCCTCTACGACGGTGACCCAGGCCATATCGCCGGCGAGGCTCGGTTCCTGGACCGCGAGGGGCGTGCCTACCGGCGCCACCTCTCGAAGCTCTCGACCGAGGTTCTGTCGGCCAGCAAGGGCGCCGTCCTCGACAGGCTCAGCAAGATCTACTCGGCGATCTACGTCGACGAGGTGCAAGATCTCAACGGGTTTGACCTCGTGGTGCTCGAGCACCTGATGCGGTCCCCCATCGAGCTCCACATGGTAGGCGACGTCCGACAGGCGCTCCTGGACACCAACGTCGCCGACCAGAAGTACAAGCAGTATCGAGGCCCGCAGATCAAGCGCTGGTTCGATCTACAGGAGAAGGCCGGGCTGCTCTCCATCGAGCACAACGAGCAGTGCTGGCGCTCCAACCAGCAGATCATGGACCTGGCCGACTCAGTGTTCCCGACCGACTGGGGATTTCAGGCGACCAAGTCAATGAACACGGCCCCGGTCGGACACGACGGCGTGTTCGTTGTCCGGACCACCCATGCGGCCGCCTATTACGACCGCTTCGAGCCGCTCTGCCTTCGCCATAGCCGCTCGACCGCCCGTGACCTCGAGCTCCCGTTCCACAACATCGGCGAGGTCAAGGGGGTGGGCACAGATCACGTTCTGATAGCCCCCACGGGGCCGAGCCTGAAGTTCCTCAACGGCGCGGACGAGCTGACCGATCGGAGTCGCTGTTCGCTCTACGTCGCGATCACGCGAGCCAGGTACAGCGTTGCGTTCGTGACGGACAAGGACGTCGCTGGGCTCGACGTCTGGGAGCCAGCCGCTTGACTATTCCCCATCGCGCTCATGCTTGTCGGCAATGGCGATCTCGGCGCGCCTGACTCAGGAGTAGCCAGGAGACAAGCGGCGGCAGTTAGGCACACGGCCAGTCACGCTGCGTTCTCCTCGCGCTCGGCGATTCGCCGAAGCCGCTCGTCGTACTCCCGCATGATCACCCGCGGCCGCTGTCGGCCCTCAGCGACCAAGCGTGGCTGGGTCTCTGCGACGTGTTCGCAGAATGCTTCGAGAACCTCATGCATTTCCTCCGTGAACGGAGTCAGATGCTCCCGTCGCCGGCTGTCCGTGACCACGATCGCAGTGACATCGCGTTCGATGTCCTCGGCGTGCGCACTCACTACCAACTCGGCGCTCTCGTCAAGGCGTTTGGGGAACGGCGAGGCCCCCTCGATATCGATGAAGCAAGGACGACCGTCGGCGCACTCCATATGGATCCCATGCACCACGACAGGCCGTCGCCCGGTGTTCACGACGCTCAGCTGCATCCCGTACCACTCGCCGCTGCCGCTGCAGGCGCCGAAGACGTCTACTACGTGTCGCTCACGGTGCCATGCGAGATACCCCAGCACCGTCGACAGGCCCGCTCCGTAGACGGCCAAGACCAGCGTCACCACACTCATTCATCAGATCTTCGTGACCAGCTCGGACGCCGGGGACGATCGACCCCGTGAAACGGTGGTCTGGCAGTGCGGCACGATCTCGGCCCAGGGTAAGTTCATCGGCGATGAGTGATCGGACGATCTTCGACGAACTGATCGCGGCCAGCGCGGACCTCGATCGACGCGCACGACGCGTCCAGGGCGACAAGGACGTTCTTGTCGATGACGACGATCTGGATCGCCTCGTCGCGGACTACCACGAGTGGTATGCCAACGCTCTTGCTGCCCTGCCGGTCGAGCTTCACGACCAGTTCCGCGACCTGTTTGAGGGCGGACTCGTGATCAAGCGAATCCGCGCCTTCCTCGAGAACCCAGGGATGGTCAACCCGTTCTTCGACGAGGAGCAGCAAAGCGGCCTAATCGATCGCTGGCAACACCCCTTCGAGACGACCTTCCATTCGTCGCTGCTGGAACAGCGACAGCTGCTCGCTGAAGCCAAGCACCTCGTCAAGAGCGCCGCGTCGTCCGAGAACCTCGCGCTGATCGAACGAATCTGCCGCGGCTTCCCAGCCCTGTCACACGCAGTCGCTCATCGCCATGCCAGCCGTCCCGCCCTCCTCATCGGCGACGAGTACGACGTGCAGGATCTACTCGGCGGGATCTTGCGCATGTTGTTCCAGGACGTGCGCGAAGAGGATCCCGCCCCGACGCGCGCTGGGGGTTCATCGCGCGTTGACTTCCTGCTCAAGCGCGAACAGGTGGTGGTCGAAGTCAAGATGACTCGAGCGGGACTGAAGGATCGGCAAGTCGGCGACCAGCTGATCCAGGATGTCGAGCGCTATCGAGCACATCCAGAATGCGGGGCGCTGGTCGCATTTGTCTACGACCCAGACAGGCATATCGTCAATGCCCGTGGACTTGAAGACGACTTGGCCGGCGAGCGCAGTGGTCTCATCGTCCGCGTCGTCGTAGTGCAGTAGCTCCGTGCCCCGCCCGACGAGACCCTCGCGCGGTAAGCGGTCCGCTTTTCTCCGGCAGGACTAGCGCCCAAGGGCCTCCAAAGCCCGCTGGCGGGCCTTTCGGGGTCCTTCTTCCAGGAGGAGCTCCACCAAAGTCTCAAGGCCTCCTCGACCGTTTGGTCTTTGTACCGTCTCTCGCACTGGATACGAGGGCCCCGCATCTGCGGGGCCCTCGTCGTTCCGTGCCGGCCGCCGGTGGCCTGCGGGCCCTCCGCAGCCCACCACCACGCTCGCCCCACCACCCCCATGGCGGGCGCCGCACCAAGAAGACTCAGTCCATCATGAGCACGAGCCCGGCCCCACCGGCGCCCGCGGCGACCGGCATCCCGCACGACCTCACGCCCGTCTACTACCACGGGTCCACCCTGGTCTTCGAAGGCGCCGCCGCGGTCGCGGATGACGCCGTCCGCTCCGTCCAGGCCGCCGCGGTGACTGAGATCTCCGAGGCGCACGCCCGGACGATGCAGGACCTGACGGCCGTCCTCGTCGACGACGCGACCACCAGCCTCCTGACCCGCCACAGCGGCCTGATCTGCCGCTTCGTCGAATCCGAACTCGACACCACGAGTCCGCACGACGACGGGCTCGGTCGCCAGGACGGCACGCCGCGCAGCGCGGAGGTCGTGCCCCGTCTGGGCGCGGCGTTCCGAGACCAGCTGGGCGACACCGAGGCGCACGATGCCATCGGCCCCGCCGTCGAGGACCTGCTGTCGACGGCGTTCCTCGGCGTGATCGCCGCCACGTCCGCCGCGGCGGTCGACCGGCCGCTGCAACCTCGGCCGAGACCGCTCGACGTCACCTGGCGCGTCTGGCACCGCATCACCGCGTCGTATGCGTTCACCGAGTGGCCTCCCCTGATGCAGGGGTTCGTCGCCGCGTGCGGCGAAGGCGCGCGCGAGCGGTTTCTCGAACGGGCAGCCGAGCACAAGCTCGAACGGCGCCTGTTCGCCAAAGGGCAGCGTCAGATGCTGGAGTCGCTGGCGATGTTCTACGCGGAAGCCGGCGTGTCGTTGTATCTGGCCGCCAGCTCGCACACCGATCAGACGGCGAAGCGCTTCGCGACCGGGTAGCGCAGTCCCGGGGACGCAACATCGCGTGGCAGCGTGGACATCCTGCCGAACGCTTCGTATCGTCTGTTATGGGTTTGGCGAGGAGCGTGCGAGATCCGAAGGCGCGCGAGCGCATCGTCGAGGCCGCCACCCGAGCGGTCGCGACCCGCGGGATCAGCGGGGCGAGCATGCGCGTGATCGCCGCTGAGGCCGGCGTCACCACCGGGTTCGTCACCCACTACTTCGACGGCAAGCAGCAGGTCATGGACGCGATGCTCGCGGCCACCAACGCCGGCGCGGCGCGGCGCGTGGCCCGGGCGATGGCCGTCGACCAGCCGCCCCTGGAGCGACTGCACCGCGCGGCCGAGGCGATGCTGCCGATCGATCCCGAGCGCCGCCAGGAGTGGCAGGTGTGGGCCGCGGTGTGGAGCGACGCCTCCAGCGGTGATGCCCTCCGCGCCCGCTACCGCGAGGGCTGGGCGGGGCTGCGCCGCATGCTCGCCGGGCTCCTCGCCGAGGCGCAGGAGGAAGAGCACCTCCATGACGAGATCGACACCGAGTACCGCGCAGATCGCCTCGTCACCCTCTTGGCCGGGATCGGGCTGCTCGCCGGTGTGGAGCAGCCCGAGCGCGTCCAGGAGCTCGCGACCCAGATGCTCGCCGAGGAGCTCTCCTGGCTCAGCGACCCGCAGCCGCTCCCGTAGACACCCTGCTCAGGGGTATCCGCCGGGCGAGCCCGTCCCGGGCCCGGTCGGGCCGCCCGACTCGAAGTTCGGGTTGTTCATGTCCGGGATCTCGATGTAGAGCCGCTTGCCCTCCCCCAGGTACCACAGGGCGCCCTGCCGCAGGATCTCGGCGAAGAAGTTCCAGAACTGCTTCGCGAAGCGCGGCGCCACCCACAGGGTGCCCTCGTGGACCCCGACGAAGATGGGCCACGCGGCGGCGAGCAGCTCGTCCTGCCACGGGTGGCGCGGAGTGCCCAGCCACCCGGAGATCTTCGGGCCGAGGAAGGTGCGGGTCAGCGACTCGAGCAGGGGGCGGCTGATGTAGCCCCCGTCCACCTCGGAGGCGAGGTTCACGAGGATCTTCGCGAGCTTCTTGCCCTCCTCGGTAGGTCCCATGAACGGATCGAGGATCTGCTGCGCCTGCGCCTCGGCGGCTTCCCAGCTGGCGGGGATGTATTCGTCCCTGACGCCGAGCAGGTGCGCCGCGACCTGCCAGGAGTGCAGGAAGGCGTCGCGGTCGCGGGCCGGCATCCGCACGCCCCACTTCCTGAACGACCGCATGACCGACGTCGGCAGGCTGTGCCACGTGACGAGGATGTCGCGCTGGCTGATCGGGATGCCGCCGACCTCGTCGGCGATGTGGCTCCAGTACGGCAGCTGCGGCAGGAGATGCCGGACGCCGGCGTGGGCCATCCTCGTCTTCACGCACGTGACGATCATCTCGCCGTGGGGCGAGTGGAACGCGCGCTCCGAGCCGATGTCGTAGCCGAGCTTGGCGGTCTTGGAGATGCGGTCCTTCATGTCCGCACCGCCCTTGGAGTAGTAGACGGCGCGCGCCTCGTGCGGGATGGCCGAGCTCATCATGCCGCTGACGAACCCGTAGGCGACGCCAAGGTAGATGCCGCGGCGCTTGTTGAAGTCGACCGCCCACTGGAGCTTGTCCATCTCGACCCAGTCCGGGAGCTTGCGCGCCTCCTCCATGAAGTCGCGCAGATCTGCGGGCAGTCCTGCGGGAAGGTCCATGCCGTTCTGGGTCCACTGGCGCAGCAGCGTGTTGACCTGTGCGGTCTCGCCGCGCTCGATGACCGCGGAGATCACCGGGTCGGCCAGGTCGTCCCACACCTCCCAGGGCGGTATGCCGACGCCGCCGACGCCGGCGATCGACTCCGATGCGGCCCACGTCCATGTCGGCAGCGTGGCGCCGGCGCCGAGCGCCGCCCCCGCTCCGATGAGCGTGCGCCGGTTCATCACGGCCTTGTCATCCGTCGTGGTCATCGCTCTCTCCAACCTCTCCTCGTGGACGGTCCCATCGCGCGAACCAGGCATCTCCTCAGGTGCCCGCCGCCGTCGCGCAGCGCATCCGTAACAGTCGTTACGTAACGAGTGTTGCGACTCTACCCGGCCGCCGTCGCCGCCGTCAACCGCCCTCGGTCGAAACACGCAGCAGCGACGCGCCGAGCCCGGCGCGCGGAACCGTCCCGTCGGGAGGCCCGGCGTCAGCCGCCGACGGTCGGCAGGACCAGCACGCAGCCGATCCGTCCCGCCGTCGACGGGTCCAGCGCGTTGCGCACCTCACGCAGCGCGATCCGGTCGAACGCCAGCGCCCCGTGGTCGGCGAAGTCCAGCCGGCACCGCGACTGGACCAGCACGTTGTTCGCCCCATCGATGAAGACGTTGCGATACGGCGTCGCGATCGGGTCGTACTTCGACGCGATCTTCGTGTACGCGATGCCCGCCGGCTCGGGCACGCTGCCGAGCTTGGCGATGAGCGGCGAGCCGATCCGCAGCTGGAGCATCGACGGCGCGTTTGCCTCCACGAGCCCCCCAGAGCGCGTTGCCGACCGCAGGCGACACGCGGCGCAGGTTCTCCGCGGCTTCGAGCAGACCGTTCAGGGTGCCGCCCTTCGTGGGCGATGCCAGGCCGACGACGGTCTTCACGAACGGGGCCCCGCCCAGGAACTTGACGTAGTACTCGGCGAGGATGCCGCCCTGCGAGTGGCCCACCAGATCGACCTGCGGCGCGCCCGTCGCGGCACGCACCCGATCGGCGAACGCCCCGAGCTCCGCCGCGGAGGACTCGATCGGCTGGCCGCCGTAGTACTTCAGGCCGAGCGGCGAGCGGAACGCGCCGTAGTTCAGCGAGAAGACGCAGTACCCCTCGTTCTTCAGCAGGGGCGAGAGGGTCGCCCAGTTCATCGCCATCGTGTTGCCCGTCGACGGCACGAGGATCACGGGGCGCGGATGCGCCGCGGTCGGTCGGCACGCCCAGTCGTTCGCCCCGGCGGGCGGGCCATCCGGGTCCGCCGGCGTCGCACCCGGCGCGCGGTACTTCACGGGCAGATCGGCGGAGGCGGCCACCGGCGCGGCGGCGAGCGCCACCGCGCACAGCAGGGACATCGTCAGGGCGCGTCGCATCGCGCGACGCTACTGCACCGCAACCCGGCGTGTCGAGGCTCGCCGCTACCCCGACGCGGGAAGGGTGAACCAGAAGCGCGAGCCCTCGCCCTCGGTGCTCTCCACCCCGATGCGGCCGCCGTGCAGCTCGACGAGCTCGCGTGCGAGCGCGAGCCCCAACCCGGTGCCGCCGATCCGCTCGTGACCCTCGTGCTCGACACGGAAGAACCGCTCGAACACGTGCGCGAGGTGCGACGGCGGGATCCCGAGCCCCCGGTCGGCCACCTCGACACGAACGATGCCGTCGTCGGTCGTGACGTCGACGGTGACCTCGCCGCCGTCGGGGGAGTACTTGATCGCGTTGGACAGCAGGTTGCCGAGGACCTGTCCGATGCGCAGCTCATCGGCCATCGTCGTCACCGGAGCGTCCGGCATGCGCACGCGGATCGGGTGCTCGTCGTCCCGCCCCGTGTACACGGAGACCTGCTGGCGGACGACGTCACGCACGTCCAGCTTCGCCGGCACGATCCGAAAGCGCGCCTGGTCCATCCCCTGGAGGTCGAGAAAGTCGTCGACGAGGCTCGAGAGGCGCTGGGCCTCACGGTGGATCGTCTCGAGGTGGCGGGTGCGCTCCTCGGCCGTGAACTCCCGGCCGAGCAGCAGTTCGCTGAACCCGATGATGCCGGCGAGCGGCGTGCGGACCTCGTGCGACACGTTGGCGACGAAGGCCTCCTTGGCCCGCTCGGACTGCCGCTCGGCCGTCACCTCCCGAATGACGACGAGGCGACCCGGTTCGTCGTGTCCGACGATCCGCACCCGGCGGGTGTAGCGGGTGAACACCCGGCCGGTGTCGGCGACCTCGAATTCGTCGAACGTCTCCTCGGACCGGTCCTGGGCGATGATGTCCATCGCCTCGAGGTAGCCGCGCGGATCGGTGAGCGCGCCCGCGAGATCGATCGCGAGATCGGGCAGCTCCTCGACCGCGCGCCCCCAGACGTCGAGGGAATGGGCGCGCATCGCCTGGTTGGTGAGGATGAGCGACCCGTCGCGGGCGTGCAGCGAGATCGCGTCGCGGCTGGCTTCGATCACCGCCCGGTTGACGTCGGCGAGCTCGCGGACCTGGTCGGCCGCCTGCGCCGACGCGATGGCCACCGCCGCCTGGCGGGCGAACTGCTCGAGCAGCGCGGACGTGTCCGGATCCAGCGACGCGGCGCTGAGCCAGCCGAGCCCGAGGACCCCGACCACGCTGCTGTTGCGAATGAGCGGGACGAAGAGCTGGCGTCCGGCGGGCGCCGTGCCCCCGAGGCCCTCGACCACCGGCGCCGACGGGTCGCCGGCGACGTCCACGGTCAGATGCTCGCGGATGGCACGCCCCGCCAGCCCCTCGTCGGCGACCAGCTGCTGGGGTACCTCGTCCGGGGCGATCCCGCGCGCCGCGAGCAACCCGAGGCCGCGTCCGGCGTGCACGGTGCCGTACCGCGCACCGCTGACCTCGAGGGCGGCCCGCAACGTCAGCTCCGCGACCTCCTGCAGCCCGCTCGTGGCGATCAGACGCTGCCCGAAGCCGCCGAGCGCTTCCAGCCTTCCCGTCTCCGCGCTGAGACTCTGTGCGGTGGCCGCGAGTTCGTCGCCGCGCTGGCGCAACTGCTCGTTGACCTGCTCGAGCTCGGTGTTCTGCGCCTCCATCTCCGATTGCGTGGCGTCCATCGAGGCCGCCATCGCGTTGAAGGCCCGGCCCACCTCGCCAAGCTCGTCGTCGCCCCCCACCTCGACCCGCACGCCGAGATCACCGCCCGCGAGGCGCGAGGCGGCGGCAGCGAGCCGGCGCAGGGGCTGGACGACGGTCCGGCGCTGGTACGCGACGACGGCGATCAACAGCAGGATCAGGCCGACCCCGGCGGCGATCACCGCCACGATCGCGCGGGTCGCCGCCGCGGACGCCGCGTCCTCGCGTTCGTCGACGGCGCGGTCCTCGACGATCCGCAAGGCGTTGAAGCTGCGCCGAAGCTCCTCCGTGCGCTGACGCCCCTCGATCCCGGAAAGCACGCGCCGCCGGGCGGCCTCCGGATCCCGTTCGCCCTGCCGGAGCACCGATTCGACGTACTCTCGCCGGAACGCGTCGATGGCCTGCCGTGTCTCGGTGGCGGTCCGGCGCACCTCGGCCGGCTCCGACGTCACCGCGTCAAACCGGCGGAGCACCTGCTCGAGCCTGCGCACCTCGGCGGCGTAACGCTCACGGAATTCCTCCGACCCCCCGACGGCCAGCGCGCCCACGGCGACGCGCAGCTCGATGCTCAGGCGCTCCGCCTCGGCGCCGACGGTGATGGCCTCGCGCACCTCGGCCGCCTGTCGCTGGGCGTCGCGATACTGGCTGATCGCGACGACGAGCAGGCCGACGACGATCGCGGCGAGAGCGGCGACGACGGCGGAGAGCACATAGAGGCGGCGGGTCAGGGTCAACGGCAGATCCCCTCTTCTGGGGAGTGTGGCGTCTGCCTGCCGACAGCGCGCCGGTGCACGGCCATGCGAGCGTCTGGGTGCCGAAACCTGTGCAAGATGTCCACGTCGCGCGGAGTGCGGGGCGCGTCAGGAGGCCAGCGCGAGCGCGCGGCGATCCTGGGCGAAGCCGGCACTGACGTCGGCGAGGACGTCGAGCATGAGCTGCGCTGCGGGGGAACAGTAGGCGCCGTCGAGCGTCGCGGCCTCGATGACCCGGTGGTGGTCCTCGCCGCTCAGTTCGCGGATGACGACGTCGTCGCGCACCGTCACGAGCGCGAGGTCCGGGATGAGCGCGACACCGACGCCCGCCGCCACGAACCCCTGCATCGCGAGGTAGTCGTCGGAGTAGAAGCCGATGCGTGGGTCGAACCCCGCGGTCTGGCACGCGCGCAGCAGCACCTCGGTGTCCGGGCAGCGCCTGGTGGAGCCGACGAGCCATGGCTCGTCGGACAGGTCGGCGAGCCGCAGGGACGGGGCCGCCGCCAGGTCGTGCCCGGCCGGCAGGCAGACGCACATCGGATCGTCGAGGAGATGCCGGCGGACCGTGCCGTCCGCGGCCGCGTCCATGTGCGGCGCCCGGATGGTGACGGCAATGTCGCAGTCGCCCGCGTGCAGGCAGGCCAGGCCCTCTTCGGGCTCACGCGGTTCGAGGCTGAGGTCGACGCCGGGCGCCTCCTGGCGGAACCGCGCGATCGCGGCGGGCAGGATCGTGGCGCCTGCGGTGGGGAACGACACGAGTCGGAGCCGGCCGCCGCGCAGACCCGCGATCGCGTCGAGCTCGGCCTCCGCATCGGCCAGGCGCGACAGGATGACCTCGGCGTGCGCGACAAGCGCCCGACCGGCGTCCGTGAGCCGGACCCCGCGCGGGTGGCGCTCCAGCAGCCTCGTCCCCGCTTCGCGCTCGAGCGCGGCGATCTGCTGGGACACCGCCGACTGCGTGTACGCCAGTGACTCCGCGGCCGCGGAGAACGAGCCCTGGGCCGCGACCTCCTTGAGGACGCGCAGGCGGCGCACATCGAGCATTAGGTCAGCTTATCGCTGGCGCAGCCAAATGTCATTGGATCTGATGGTCAGGGGCTGGCAAGGTGAAGGCAGACGACGAGACGAGGACACGAGGACCACCATGCGCTCAACCCCCCACACCGAAGCCAGCATCACCATTCGCACCGCGAGTACCGCCGACGCCGCCGTGCTGCACCGGCTCGCCGCGCTCGATGAGACCGCGACGATCTTCCTGCCCGCCCTGATCGCCGAGCAGGACGGCCGCCCGGTGGCGGCGCTCTCGCTCGCCGACGGCATGGTCGCGGCGGACCCGTTCGTCCGCACCCGGAGCATCGTCGAGCTCCTCGAGCTCCGCGCCGAGCGCCTCACCCGCCAGTCGGCGTCGCGCCTGCGCCGCGCCCGCGGGCGCCGACGCGAGCGCCCGGTCGCCGCACGCGCCTGACGCGTCGCCGCTCATCACGACGGGGGTGCGCGGCGACCATCCTCCCGACCGGGCAGACTCCCGGGAATGGTGCAGGCTTTCACCTGGCGCGACGGCGACCGCACGGTGCGGTTCGGCCGTGGCGTGGTCGCTGACGCCCAGGGGCTCCTCGGCGCCGGCTTCACACTGCTGACCACGCCGCGGGCGGAGTCCGCCGCGCGCGCCGTGGCCTCCGCGGCGGCGGTCACGCGCCATGTGCCCGCAGGGCGCGTCGACGAGGTGGCTGCGCTGCTGCTCGCGGACCTCGAGGACGTCGCCATCGCCGATGACCGCCCGCTCGTCGCGCTCGGCGGCGGGCGCGTCGTCGACGTGGCCAAGGCCGTCGCAGCCGCCCGCGGCGGCCTGCGCGTGGCAGCCGTCCCGACCACGCTGTCCGCCGCGGAGATGACGCTCTCGCACCGCCATGCGACCGGCGTCGATCCCACCACCCCTCGCGTGCGGCCGTCGCTCGTCGTCAACGACCCTGCGCTCTCCGCCTCGCAGCCGGCGCGCGACCTGGCCGGCAGCGCGGCGAACGCCCTCGCGCACGCCATCGAGGCGACGGCCACGGTGGGCGCCTCGCCCGTACCCACGCTCGTCGCTCAGGAGGCGGCCCGCCGGCTGGCCGAGGGGTTCGGCGCCACTGAGCTCGACCGCGATGCGCTCGCGCTCGGCGCGCTGCTGTCCGGATACGCCCTGGACGCGGCCGGCATCGGGCTGCACCACGTGCTGGCACAGACCCTGGTCCGCGCGAGCGGGCTGCCCCACGGCACGGTGAACGCGGCGCTGCTGCCGCACACCCTCGTCGCCCTGGATCGCCGCGGTCTCGTCGACGCAGCCACGTACCGCGAGTTCGCCGAGGAGCTCCGTGCGCGCGCCGAGGCGCGATCGCTGCGCGCCCTCGGCGTGCACCCGGACGTCCTCGAGACGTCGGTCGCCGTGGCCCTGAGGCGCAGTGAGCTCGAGCGCACTCCCCCGGCCCCGACCGCGGACGAGATCCGGGCGATCTACCGGGCGGCGTGGTGAGCACCCGCGCCCCCGATCCCGGGATCCTCTCCCTCCTGCGCGACCGCATCGACGCCGCGCCGCGCGCGTGCACGTACGCCGAGGCGCGGTTCGTCGGCCGTCGCTTCGAACAGGTCCGGGTGCGCAACGGCGAGGCGGACGCGGTCGACACCGGCGACTCCGAGGGGGTCGGCGTCCGCGTCCGCGCCGAGGGGCGCTGGGGCTTCGCGGCGACGCGCGAGGTCACCGCGGCGGCGATCGAGGAAGCGCTGGACCACGCCCTGCAGATCGCCCGCGCCGGGCCCGCCTCGCCGCGCGCCGCGGAACCGCTCGCGCCGCCGTCCGCAGAACCATCACGGGGACACTGGGGCTCGGCCTGCGAACTCGACCCGTTCACCGTGTCGGTCGAGGAGAAGCTCGCGCTCCTGCTCGGCGCCGAGGAGATCCTGCGGACCGACCGGCGGATCTCCCGCGGCTCGGCCGAGAGCCACGCGATGCGCGAGACATGGGCGCTCGCGACGACCGACGGCGTGGCCTGCACACAGGTCCGCACGGAGTGCGGCGGCGGACTGCAGGCCCTCGCGACCGACGGCGAGCTGATCCAGACACGGTCCTACCCGGCCGCGCACGGCGGCGACGTGGCCCTCGCGGGCTGGGAGCACGTGCTCGGGCTCGACCTGCTCGGCGCCGCCGGCCGGGTCCGCGACGAGGCGCTCGAGCTCCTGACCGCCCCGCCGTGCCCGTCAGGACGCCGCACGGTGATCCTCGGCGGCGAGCAGATGGCCCTCCAGGTCCACGAGTCCATCGGGCACGCGCTCGAGCTGGACCGCATCCTGCTGGGCGAGGCCGCCTACGCCGGCGCGAGCTGGGTGGCCCCGCGCGACATCGGCACGCTGCGGTACGGGTCGCGGGAGTTGAACATCACGGCCGACGCCACGCTCCCGGGTGCGCTGGGGTCGGCGGCCTGGGACGACGAGGGGGTGCCGGCCGCGCGCACGCTCCTCATCGAGGACGGGGTGCTGCGCGCCACGCTCGCGGACCGCACGTCGGCGGCGCAGCTCGGGCTTCCGGCGTCCACCGGCTGCTCGCGCGCCGAGGGGTTCGCGCGCCAGCCCATCGTCCGGATGACGAACGTCTCGATCGAGCCGGGCCAGGCCGGCACCCTCGACGACCTCATCGCGGCAACCGAGGACGGCCTGCTGCTGGAGACGAACCAGTCGTGGTCGATCGACGATCGCCGGCTGCACTTCCAGTTCGGCTGCGAGACGGCCCGCGAGATCCGCGGCGGCAAGCTCGGACGGCTGTACCGCGACCCGAGCTACGCCGGGATCACCCCGATGTTCTGGGCCGGCCTCGACGCGGTCTGCTCGGCCCCCGCGTGGCGGGTCTGGGGCGTCATGAACTGCGGGAAGGGCGAGCCGGGCCAGATGCTGCCGGTCGGCCACGGCACGGCACCGGCGCGATTCACCGACGTCGAGGTCGGCGTCGCGTGACCGACGCGCTGGAACTGGCCGAGCGCGCGCTCGCGCACACCGACGGGCAGGCGCTGGCGCGGGTGGTCGCCGAGCGGTCGCTGAGCCTGCGCTTCGCCCGGTCAGCCGCGACGCAGTCCACGGCCATCGACGACCTCGACGTGGAGATCATGGTGCTGCGTGACGGCCACGCCGGCGTCGCAGCCACGAATCACGTCGACGACGCGGGTCTGCGTGACGCGGCACGGCGCGCCGCCGATGCGGCCGCCGTCGCCGCCGCGCACGCCGCAGCCGCCGGCCCGTACCCGAGCCCTCCGCCGGGCACGATCTCCGAGGGACTCGTCGGCTGGGACCCCGCGACCGCGGCGCTCGACCCCGGCGAAGGCGCTGCGGCGATCGAGGCTGCGATCCGCGAGTCCACGCGCCACGACCAGGAGGCGTTCGGCATCTGGTCCTCCGGGGAGGTCACGCACGCGATCGCGTCAAGCGCCGGCGCCCGGCTCGTCGACCGCGTCACCGACAGCTACATGAAGGTCATCACCCGCGACGCACGCGAACGGTCCGGGTTCGCGGCCGCGACGGACATGACCGTCGGCGCGATCGACGGCGCCGCGCTTGCGCGGACCGCTGCCGCGAAGGTCGGACCCGAGGAGCCCGTGGATCTCCCGCCCGGGACCTACACGGCGGTCCTCGACACCGAGGCGGTCGGTGAGCTCCTGTCCTTCACCGCGGCGCTCGCGTTCGACGGGCTCGGGTACGCCGAGGGCCGCGGCGCGCTGACCGGGCGCCTCGGCGAGCAGGTCGCCGCGCCCGCCGTCACGCTGCTGGACGACCCCCGCGGGCCCGGCACGCTGCTGCGCACGTTCGACGCCGACGGCGTGGCGAAGGGCCCTGTGCCCCTGCTCGCGCACGGCGTCGCGAAGGGCGTGGTGCACGACATCCGCTCCGCCGCCCGGGCCGGAGGCGACGCGGTCTCGACCGGACACGCGATCGCGCCGGGAGGCTCACCCGAGGGCCCGCTCGCGTCGAACCTCGTCCTCGCGGCCGGCGACGCCGCGGACGTCGCGGAGCTGTGCGCTCCGATCGAGCGCGGCATCTACGTGACGCGCCTCTGGTACACGAACACGGTGCGCGAGCGCGAGGCGCTCGTCACGTCAATGACCCGGGACGGCACCTTCCTCATCGAGGACGGCCGGATCACGCGTCCGATCCGTGACGTCCGGATCACGGACGGCCTGCTGCGGATACTCAGCGCGGTCGAGGCCCTGGGCTCCAGGCAGCGCCTCGTCGGCCACGGGGAGTTCTACGGCCGCCGCTTCGCTCACGGCGTGTTGTGTCCCGCCATCCGCGTCGCGGATGTGCGCGTGACGGGCGGAGCGTGACCGCCGCGCTCAGATGCGCAGCAGCACGATCGTGTTCACCACGAACAGCACGGCGAACACGACGGTCCAGCGGTTGAGGTTGCGCTCGACGAGCGAGCCGCCCCCCAGCGGGCCGGAGCCCGAGCCCACACCGAACGCGCCGGAGAGCCCGGCGTCCTTGCCCGAGTGCATGAGCACGAGGAAGATGACGGCGACGCTGAGGGCCACCTGGACGATCATGAGGATGTTCTCCATCGCGCGAGCAGTCTAGCCGTCGAGCGCGTCGAGCGCCCGGAGGATCTCCACGGCCTCCGCGCGGAGCTGGCGGTCCAGCGCGCGCCAGTCCTCGTCGGTGAGCTTGCCGGTGCGATGGTCCAGCTCGGTCTCGCGGATCTCGCGGTACTTCGCCTCCTTCGCAGCCTCGAGCGCCTGGCGTTCGGACTCCTCCTCGCGCGCCTCCTCGTCGACGGCCGCGGCGCCGCCGCGCAGCGGCCCTCCGACGAACCAGACGACGACCGCGAGGGCGGCGATCACCAGGAGCGCGGCAAGGACCTCCATGAGGCGGGGCAGCCTAGTGGTCCGCGCTAGGCGCGGCCGAGATCCTGTGCGACGCGGGCCGCGTAGCCGGCCTTCACGCGCCGGGCCGCTGCGTCCGGCCCGCCGGGCCAGACCGCGATGAGCCCGCCGAGCAGGGCGAGAATGGCGCCGACCCACATCCACGAGACGAGCGGCGAGACATGCATGCGGAACGTCGCCGGCGGCGGATCGTCGAGGTACTGGCGCGTGATGCCGCGCAGCGCCTGTGCGAGGGCGGTCGCCTCGAGCTCCGGGTCGAGCTTGCCCGCGGCCGCGCTGAACACGCGGTCGCCCCGCTCGATGACGGGCTCCAGCTGCTGGATGTCGGGGGTCATGGCGATCCACACGTCGCGCAGGCGGCCGGCCTGCAGCCCCACCTCGCTCGTTGCCTCGCCTTCGAAGAACCGGCCGACGGGTCCGAACGCCACGACGGCCCGTGACGGGTAGAAGCCCCGCGACGGCGTCATGGTGGTGACGAGCTCCCCGTCGCGTTCGACCCGCATGACCGCGCCGAACTCGATCCGCTCGAGATCGCCGTTGGCGACGACCAGCTCGGCCACCGGGCGGACGTACGTGACGTCGTAGGCGCCGACCTTCACCGACTGCCCGGCCTGCAGGCGCGTGTCGACCTCGTCCTGGAACGCCGACGACGCCGCGACGCCCACGAAGAGAATCGCGACACCCGCGTGCACGAGGTAGCCGCCGTAGCGCCGCCGGTTGCGCCGGACGAGCTGCTGCAGCGCCCGCGGGACGGATTCGCCCGCCATCGCGCGGCGCGCAACCGTCCCGCGCCAGAACTCCTGGACCACCGCGGCGAGCACGAACGCCGCCACGACGAACATCGCCAGCGCCCAGGGCCGCTCGCCGATCCCGGCGATGAGCAGCACGACGAGCGCGACGGCCGCGGCCACGACGGGCCGCAGCAGGTTGCGCCGGGCGTTGGCCAGCGTGCCGCGCCGCCAGGCGATGAGCGGCGCGATCCCGCTGAGCAGCACCAGGATGATGGTCATCGGCACGACGTAGCGGTCGAACCAGGGCGGGCCGACCGACGCGGGGTCGCCGGTGATCGCCTCGCTGATGAGCGGGAAGAACGTGCCCCACCACACCACGAGGCACAGGCCGACGAACATGATGTTGTTCGCCAGGAAGATCGATTCGCGTGACCACAACGAGTCCAGCTTGTGGTCGGACTGCAGCATCTCCCGCCGGCTGGCGACCAGGGCGATCGAGCCGAAGATGAGCAGCGTGATCAGGACGATGAACGGCACGCCGAGCGTCGACGCGCCGAACGCGTGGATCGACTGGAGGATCCCGCTGCGCACGAGGAACGTGCCGAGCAGGCAGAGGATCCCGGTGGCGAGGATCAGCGAGACGTTCCAGACCTTCAGCATCCCGCGCTTCTCCTGGATCATCACCGAGTGGATGAACGCGGTGCCGATGAGCCACGGCATGAGCGAGGCGTTCTCCACCGGGTCCCACGCCCAGTAGCCGCCCCACCCGAGCTCGGCGTACGACCAGCGGGCGCCGAGCAGGATCCCGATGCTGAGGAACAGCCAGGCGGCGAGCGCGAAGCGGCGGGTCGAGCGGATCCACTCGGCGTCGACGCGGCGGACCCACAGCGCGCCGATCGCGAACGCGAACGGGATCGCGAACAGCGTGTAGCCCGAGTACAGCATCGGGGGGTGGATCATCATGCTCGGGTGGCGCAGCAGCGGGTTCAGGCCCGTGCCTTCGACCGGCGCGACCGGGAGCACCTCGAACGGCGGCTCGAGGAAGACGAGCAGGCCGGCGAAGAACGCGGCGAGCCCGAGCAGCACGGCCGTGGCGTACGGCGTGACGTCGCGCAGGCGCTTGCGGACGAGCACCAGGACGAGGCTCGACCAGATCGACAGCAGGAACAGCCAGAGCAGCAGCGAGCCCTCCTGCGAGGACCATGCGGCCGAGAGCTTGTAGAAGAGCGGCGTCGTCGTGGACGAATGCGTCGCGACGACCTCGTTGGCGAAGTCGTCGCGCAGGAACGCGATCTCCAGGACCAGGAAGGCGGCGGCCGCAAGGCCGGCGACCGCGAAGACCGCGCGGCGGCCCGACGCGATGAGGTCCGCGCGCCCGCGCGACGCGCCGATCAGCGACGCCCCGATCCCGTAGAGCGCGACGACGAACGCGAGGATCAGGCAGGCGCTGCCGAACGTGGCCACGGGGGACCTACGACTTCTTCGGCTCGGCGGTGAACTTCGAGGGGCACTTGGTCACGAGCGAATCCCGCTCCGCGACGTACATGTTGCCCTGCTTGGAGACGGTGACGACGACCTCGCGCCCCTCACGGAAGGGGGTCGGGGACGGCGCCCGTGTACGTGACCGGCACCGTGGCGCCGCCCTTCGGGTCCTTCATCTCGAACTTCAGCGTGTCGCCGCTGCGCTGCACGGAGCCTTCGACGACTTTGCCGCCGAGCTTGTAGGTCTTGCCGGGCTCAGCACCGGCGATCAGCTGGCTGGGGATGCGCTCTGGGCTCGCGGCGCTGAACGTCGTGATCATCAGCGCGCCGGCCAGGCAGAGGGCGGCGGTGAGGGCGACGACGAGGCGAACCTGACGCTTGCGTGAGGGGTCCATCGCTCTCCCAGTATCCCAAACCCGGCCGCTGCCCCGGCGCCAGGGTGCGGACACGCGACCTCAACGGTTCTGAAACACGCCGTCAACAGATGTGTGAGGGAATTCACCTCAAGGCGGAGAAACCTTTGGCTCCCGCCGACGTTCTACCTCAGAGACCCATGCAATCCGCCCGAGTCCTCCCCACATCCCGACCCACCGTCCGCCGCGACCGCGCGCGCCGGCTGCACGTCGTCCCCGACCCCGTGCCGCCGCCCGAGCCGATCCATCCCGCCGAGCGCCGTCTGCGCGATGCGGGTGGCCCGGATGACCGCGCGACGTACGCGTGCCAGTGCGGGTACCTGTTCGAAGCCCCGGTGAGCACGACGGTGTCGTGCCCCAATTGCGGCACCGAACAGGCCTGGTAGTCGCATCTACTACTGAAGTCGTAGCGCGCCGCCGGAATTTCCGGCATGCTTGCGCGATGACCATGACGTCCTCCGTAACCAAGGTGGGGCTGATCGCGCTGATGGCGATCGGCAGCGTGCTCATGTGGATCGGCGCGCCCGTCGGCTGGATCTACGTGGCCGCGCAGCTTTCCGAGTCGTCCCAGGTGAGCATGGGCGCGATCGTGATCATCCTCATCGGCATCCCATCGACCATGTTCTTCATCGGGAAGATGCTCGGCCGGCTCAACGAGAAGTACGCCGAGCTCACCGGCAGCACGAACGAGGTGCAGATCCGTGCCCCGTGGATGCGCTCCATGCGCGATGAGCGCGACCTGCACCGCCCGCGCACCGTCCTCGACGTCGTGATGGTGCTCTCCGTGGGCACCGCCGTGACGCTGTTCGGCATCTGGTTCATGTTCTTCGCCGAGGGCGGGGGCATCTAGCCTCGGCCCCGCTCGGGGCCGCTCAGTCGACGAGGAGCAGGAGCGGCTGCTGCAACCGCTCGCGCAGCGCTGCGAGGAACGCGGCGGCGTCGGCGCCGTAGAGGATGCGGTGGTCGCTCGACAGCGTCACCGTCATGACGCTGCGCTGCGCCGGGGCGCTGGCCTCGCCCAGCACCAGACGCGGGACCGCGGCGCCGACAGCCAGGATCGCGGCCTGCCCCGGGTTCACGACGGCGTTGAACGCGGTGACCCCGAACATCCCGAGGTTCGACACCGTGAACGTGCCGCCCGACAGCTCCGGCGGCGTGATGGTCTGCTCGCGCACCCGCTCGGCGAGTGCCCGGGTGTCGGCGGCGATCTCCGTGACGGGCTTGCGGTCGGCGTCGAACACGGTGGGAACGACGAGCGTGCCCTCGGCCGCCACGGCGATGCCGACATTCACCCGCTCGTAGGTCTCAAAGCCGCCGTCGCGCCACGCGCCGTTCACGCGCGGGTGGTCGCGCAGCGTGAGCCCGACGGCCTTGACGACGAAGTCGTTGACCGACGCGACCCGGCCCGCCGCCTTCAGGTCGGCGCGCAGCGCGAGCAGGTCGGTGACGTCGACGTCCATGCTGACGTCGAACGCGGGGATCGTCGCGCGGGACTCGGCCATCCGCCGCGCGATGAGCGTCTGCGTGCGGGTGGGCTCTGTGCGCGTGATCGTGCCGCGGTTGCTCTCCGCAACCGGCGCCGGAGCAGGCGCCGCGTCCACTTTGCCGTTGCCGTTCTGCTGCTGGCGCACGTACGCCTCGACGTCGGCGCGCACGATCCGACCACCGGGCCCGCTGCCCGCGAGCGCCGCGAGCTCGACCCCGTGCGCCACCGCGATCCGGCGCGCCAGCGGCGAGGACTTGGGACGCCCGCCGCCCGCCGTGGCGGGGGGAGAAACCACGGCGGTGGCGGGCGTCGGCGCGACGGCGGGCTGCCCGTCGGGCTGCTGGTCGGTGGATGGCAGGTGCCGCACAGGCATCTCCTCCCCATCGGCGAGGAGTACCGCGATCGGCGTGCCCACCGCCAGCGTGTCGCCCTCGCGGGCGACGTGGTGCACGAGGCCGTCGGCGTCGGCCTCGTAGGTCATGGTGGCCTTGTCGGTCTCGATCTCGGCGAGTTCGTCGCCGCGCGAGACCGGGTCGCCGTCGGCGACCAGCCACTGCAGGATCGTCCCCTCCTCCATGGAGTCGGAGAGGCGCGGCATCGTGACCTCGATCATGCCGCGCCGGGCCCCATCCCGAGGGTCGCGAGCACCGCGGCGGCGAGGCGGTCCTCGTTCGGCATCGCGGCAAGCTCCAGACCCTTCGCGTAGGGCAGCGGCACCTCGGCCATGCCGACGCGCTCGACGGGCGCATCGAGGTCGTCGAAGCACGCCTTGCCGATGCGCGCAGCGATCTCGGCGGTCACGCCGTAGCTCGCCCAGCCCTCCTCGACGCACACCACGCGGTTCGTCTTCGCCACGGACTTTGTGATGGTCTCCACGTCGAGCGGACGCAGCGAGCGGAGGTCGACAACTTCGGCGGAGACGTCGTGTTCCTCGGCCAGGCGCTCGGCGACGTGCAGCGCGCGGACGGTGGCGAACGAGTGGGAGACGATCGTGATGTCGCTGCCCTCCCGGGCGACCGCGGCGAGGCCGATCGGCGTGACGAACTCCGGGTCGAGCGGGACCTCGCCCTTCTCCTTGTAGATCGGGAGGTTCTCGATGACGAGCACCGGGTCCTCGTCGCGGATCGCGGCCTTCAGCAGACCCTTGGCGTCCGTGGGGTTGGCGGGCGTGACGACCTTCAGGCCGGGCGTGCCGGCGAACCAGCCGTCGAAGGACTGCGAGTGCTGCGCCGTGAGCTGGTTGCCCGCGCCGTTCGGCGTGCGGATGACCATGGGGCAGCGCACCTCGCCGCCGAACATCGCGCCGATCTTCGCCGCGTGGTTGATGACCTGGTCCATCGCGACGAGCAGGAAGTTCAGGGTCATGATCTCGACGACCGGGCGCTCGCCGAGCATCGCCGCGCCGACGCCGGCGCCGACGAAGCCCTCCTCGCTGATGGGCGTGTCGCGCACACGCTCTGCGCCGAACTGGTCCAACAGGCCCGCGGAGACCTTGTACGCGCCCTCGAAGACGCCGACCTCCTCGCCCATGAGGAAGACGCGCTCGTCGCGTTCCATCTCCTCGCGCAGCGCGAGGCGCAAGGCCTCGCGGTAGTTCATGACCTGGGTGCCGGTCTGGGCTTCCACCGTGCTCATGCGCCGAGTCCTGCATCGAAGGTCAGGGCCTCTTCCCCGAAGGGACTGCCCGGGCGCATCCGGGCGAACTGCTCGGCGCTCCCGAGAGCGTGCATGCCGTAGGCGAGGCGGTCGACGCTCGGCTCGGGGCTGTCGAGTGCGGCCTGCACCGCGGCGGCTACTCGCTCGTCAGCATGCGCGTCGATGGCGTCGAGCTGGTCGTCGGTCAGCCCGGCGTCGCGGAGCTTCGCGCGCTCACGCGTGATCGGGTCCGCCTTCTGATGCTCGGCGATCTCGTCCTTCGTGCGGTACGCCAGACCCGCGTCCGCGACGGAGTGCCCGCGGTAGCGGTACGTGATCGCCTCGAGCACGGCGGGCCGGTGCTCGGTGCGCGCGATCGTCAGCAGCCGGTCGGCTGCCTCGATCATCGTGTCGAGGTCGTCGCCGTCGACGCGCTCACCGTGGATGCGGTACGCGGCGGCGCGCTTGTAGAGATCGGGCTCGGCTGATGCGCGCTCGACCGCGGTGCCCATGCCGTAGCGGTTGTTCACGACGAGGAAGACGACCGGCAGGTTCCACAGGCCCGCGAGATTCAGCGACTCGTGCCAGGCGCCCATGTTCACCGCACCGTCGCCGAGCTCGCAGAGCACGGCCTGGTCCTTGCCCTGCCGACGCAGCGCGAGCGCCAGTCCGGTCGCGATCGGCAGCTGCCCGGCCACGATCCCCCACCCGCCGTAGTAGCCGCGGCTGGGGTCGAGGACGTGCATCGAGCCGCCCCGGCCGTGCGCGCAGCCGTCGACCTTGCCGAAGAGCTCGGCCATCACCGCCTCCGGCGGCACTCCGCGCGCGAGCGCGAACCCGTGCGACCGGTAGCCGGTGATGAGCAGGTCCTCCTCGGCGAGCGCGTGCATCGCCCCCCACCGTCATCGCCTCCTGGCCTGAGGAGAGGTGGCAGTAGCCGCCGATGCGGGCGGCCTTGTACTGGCGCTCGGCCTCGGTCTCGAAGACGCGGCTGAGCACCATCGTCTCGTACAGCTCCCGCCGCACGGCGGGCGTCAGCGTGGACGACGTCGGTGCGGCGGTGGTGGCCATGCCTCAGCTCTCCTCGAAGTAGTCGGGGTGCGCGTCACGGATCGTCGATACCTGGCTCAGGACCATCCGCAGGTGGTGGCGCAGCTCCCGCTCGGCGCGGTCGGGATCGCCGTCGGCGACGGCGGCCACGACCGCGCGGTGCTCGGCGATCATCTCCCCGAGGTACCCGGGTTCGGGCAGGCTGAGCCGTCGGACGCGGTCCAGGTGGCCATTGGCGCGGCGGGCGAGTGCCCAGGCGATCTCGTGCCCGGACAGCTCGCAGAGCTTGCGATGCAGCGCGTCGTCGAGGACGTCGAACGCGTCGTGGTCCCCCTCGTCGTCGGCACGTTCCTGCGCCACGAGGTTCGCCTGGATCTCTTCGAGCGCGGCCGGCGTCGCACGTTCGGCGGCCAGCCGGATGGCGCTGCACTCCAGCGCCTCGCGGACGAACGCGGCGTCGGCGATCGCGTCGTCACTGATGAGCGTGACGAACGTGCCCAGCTGCGGCACGATCGCCACGAGACGCTCGTCGCGCAGCCGGACGAGCGCTTCGCGCACGGGCGTGCGCGAGACACCGAGCCGGTCGGCCAGCTCGTTCTCCGAGAGCCGTCGACCGGGCTCGAGCTCGGCGCTGACGATGGCTTCGCGCACGGCGAGATAGACCTGATCGCGTGCGGCTCCTCCACCGACGCGGTCACTGAGCGGGATCCGCATGCGCACTAGTATACAAGTAGACCGCTGTCCGTCCAGCGGGTCCGCCGGCCCTGAGCGGCCGCGCGCCGTCCCGAGCGATCCGCGTTCCCCCGGACCCCGCGCGGGTAGGCCTGGAGGACCCCACCGAGGAGACAGATATGTCGACCATCGAGGAGAGCATCGACGTTGCCGTGCCGGTACGCACGGCCTACGACCAGTGGACCCAGTTCGAGGAGTTCCCCCGCTTCATGGAGGGGGTCGAGGAGGTACGCCAGCTCGACGCGACGCACACCCACTGGCGCACCTCGGTCGCCGGCCGCACGAAGGAGTTCGACGCCGAGATCACCGAGCAGACGCCCGACGAGCGCATCGCCTGGAAGGCGACCGACGGGCCGGAGCACGCCGGCGTGGTGACCTTTCACCGCACCGGCGAGGACCAGACCCGGATCATGCTCCAGATGGACGTCCACCCCGACGGCATCGCGGAGAAGGCCGGCGACGCGCTCGGCCTGACCAAGCGCCGCGTCAAGGGCGACCTCGAGCGGTTCAAGGGGCTCGTCGAGGAGCGGGGCAAGGGCGGCGAGACCGGCGCCTGGCGCGGCCAGGTCGACCAGAGCGCGACGTAGAGAGCCGCCGCGCGCCCGGCGCCTTCCGGCGATAGGCTCGCGCCGTCCCCACCCCGAATCGAGGGTTCCATGCCCCTGCGTCCGCCTGTCCTGCACTGCATCCTTGCCGTGCTGGCGCTCCTGATCGCAGCACCCCCCGCCGCAGCGCAGGTCGAGAACCTCCCACCGCGATTCCTCGACGGGGTTGTGCTTCCCCCGAGCCTTGAGGCCGACGGCGGCCAGATCACCCTGACCGCGATCGTGCTCGACGACATGGGCATCGAGTCGGTCACCGCCGAGATCGTCGGCGAGAACGGCACCTACATCTACGCCGATCTTGCGCCCACGGGCGGGGGCGCGTACTCGAACGTCGCGTTCCTGCCGGCCAACGACACGGAGTACCCCATCTCGTACATGGTCAACATCGTCGCGCGGGACACCGGCGGGCTCGACGCGTCGTGGGGTGCCGGCTCGGTGGTCGTCCAAGGTCGCCAGCCGTTCAACGACCCCCCGTTCGTCACCGACCCGCTCGTCACCCCGCGCGAGCTCCCAGGCACCGGTGGCGCGGTGACCGCGGCCGTCTCGGCCTGGGACCTGGGCGGGATCAGCTCGGCGTACGTCACGTTCCGCGAGGTGGGCGGCACCGAGACGGTGCGGATGGACCTCAACCAGATCGGCGAGACGCGCTTCGAGACGAAATTCCGGTTCCCGGAGAACACCGCCAGCACGGCGCGCACGTGGAGCGCGACATTCACCGCGCTCGACGACATCGGGCAGGAGACCCACCTCTCCGGCGGTGACCTCGTCATCGGTCCGGCCGTCCCCGCGGCGCCCGCGAAACTCAGGGTCTCCCCGGACGTGCGGTGGTTCGGCGCGGTGCGCGTCGGCCGCGGGGCGGAGCGGACGGTGACGATCCGCAACGTCGGCGGCTCACGGGCGACGGGCGTCGTCGCCCCCGTCGCGGCGCCGTTCGTCGCGGGAACGGGCAGCCCGGCGGGCGTGCCGTTCGACCTCGGGGCCGGCGAGTCGGTGAACGTCCGCGTGCTCTTCCTCCCGGGATCGCTCGGCCTGGCGACGCGCCGGCTTCGCATCCAGCGCGCCGACGGTCAGCAGGCCGGGCTGGGTGTGGCACTAAGCGGCTTGGGGATTCCCCGGCGGTAACGCCTACCGCGCCACCCGCGCCGGCTCGACCTGGAAGCCGATGTCCGAGCCGGCGCCGCGGGTGAAGGTCGCGGTCTGCGCGTTCAGCCGCCACGGGGCCGGCAGGCGCCCGTTCGTGTCGCGCAGGAACGCCGCGAACAGATCGGAGGCCACCGGACAGCTGAGGCCGCCTCCGGGCAGCAGCGTGATGAGGTAGTTGCCCTTCGGCAGGGAGAGCGCGCCGATCCGGTCGTTGTTCAGGACGCGGAACGTCGCCGGGCAGCGCGTGCCCGTCGAGCGACCGATGCCCGACGGCGCGTTGCCCTGGTTGGTCGCGACGAAGCTCTGCCCGCCGCGGCGGAAGGTGTTCGTCGCCGGGTCGACGGTCCACCCCGGCGGGACGAGGTTCGTGTCCGCCGTCTGCGCGAAGACCTGGAACGCGGTGCTGCACGACAGGCCACCCGCGACGCTCAGCGCCCAATGGCCGAGGCCGATCTGCAGACCCGCGGCGTTGACCGGCTCGAAGATGGCGAACGTGCCCGAGCAGGCACCCGGCGTGGCCGGTGTCGTGACGCGCCTGACCGTGAAGCTCGTGCCACTCGTTCCGCGCACGAACTGCGAGCGCGACGCCACGACGCGCCACGGGCTCGGCAGGTTCCCGTCCCAGTCGTTGAGGAACTGGGTGAAGAGCTTCGACGCCTGGGCGCACGACAGGCCGGTGGCGGTGATCTGGTAGGCGCCGGCCGGGAGCTTCAGCGCCCCGATGCGGTCGTTGTGCAGGACCTGGAAGGTCGCGGGGCACGTGGTGGCGGACTGAGCGCTCGCGGTGGCCGGCGCACAGGCGACGGCGGCGACGGCGATCGCGAGCAGACGGAGGGCTCGGCGCATGCGCGGGAAGGTACTTCAGGGCGCGGCCACTCCGCGCAAGTGGTGGACGAGAAGCGGACGTCGGGCCGCGAACCTGTGATGGGGACGGGCGCTGGGTGCGCCGCGCTCCCCGGCCTCACCCGCCTGCGCCTGATCCGCCGGCGGGGATATGCCCGTCACTCCGTGAGCGCCGCACGCCGATACGCATCGGCATCGCGGTACTCGCGGTAGCCGACGAGCCCGGCCTCTCCGAGCTCGAACACCGCGATGTAGTGCTGCTCGTAGGTCCGCCCGGTCGCGAGCAGCTCAGCCGTGCCCACGAACTCGGCGACTGCCCGGCGGTCGCCCGCCACGTGCACGTCCGTGACGGTGAACGAGAACGGCCCGAAGGCGGCCAGCGCGTTGCGGAAGTACGCCACCGCCGCGTCCCGGCCCCGGATCGTCTTCGGGAGGCCCGGTGGGTCGTACGGGAACTCCATCACGCCGTCCCGGTCCCAGAGGGCGCCCCAGGCATCGAAGTCGCGGTTGGCGAGCGCGTCGAGGAAGGCGGTGATGACGTCGCCGATGGCGGCGTGAGGTACCCGCCCCGCGTCGATGGAGTCGGGCGCATCCGGGAAGAGGGAGCGCGCCTGCTCGACATCGAGCCGGCGGTTCCACGCCGGCGTGTCCTCCAGCTGGCGCAGGCGCGCGTCGGCCAACGTTCCGTTGTCGAACGCCACGAACCTCATGTCTCGTACGAGCGTCGCGACCTTCTCCTTGGCCGCCTGGTCGTCGGCGGCGACGAACACCACGCGGACCGGCTCGGCGGGGTCGGCATCCTCGCGCAGGAAGCCCGTCCACAGCATGTTGAAGCCCTTGACCCAGCGGAGGTCGGGGAAGCGCCCGGAGAGTACGCCGGTCGTCCCGCCGGGCCCCGGATCGAGGTCCGCTCCGTCCCGAGCGGCGTTGAAGTTCGTGGCGTCGACGACGACGGTGTCCTCGGGTACGCCCGCTGCCTGGAGCGTGGCGACGGCCGCGTGCCACGGGACGGCCAGGAAGACGACTTCGGCGCCGTCGGCGCTGCCCTCGACGGGACGGACCTCAAGCCGTCCCGAGGCCGCCAGCCCAGCCAGCGGCCCGCCGAGCTCGCCGGGCGCTGCGGCGGGAGCCGGTGACGACGCGGTGTCCCGCGGCGGCGAGCAGCTCGACCAGGGTGGAACCGACTTCGCCGGTACCGATCACGGTGAGCCTCGGTTCAGAGGGCATGAGGTCCTTTCGTCATACGGTCGTCGGGTCTCCTCACCCGCCAGGGGAGCGATCTGTCGACACAAGACCCCTTGCGTGGAGGTCCTCCCAGAGCTCGTGCTCCTCGGGCGCGAAGAGCAGGCGCCGCAGCTTCACGGTGCGCCGCGCGCGCAGGAGGATCGACCCGGCGGCGCGACTGGCCCGCTCGACCTCGGCGGCCGTGTCCTCGATCGCGCCGTCCGGGGCGGTTAGGGACACATGCGTGGAGTACGGGAACCCCGTGCATCCGACGCGGTGCGTGACCGCCGCCACCGCTGGGAGGGCGACGACGCGGTCCGCGGCCGCCTCGTCGGCGTCGCGCAACGCCAGCACCGCTCGGTCGCCCGCGCGCGGCGAGCGCGCGCCGACCGCGCCGACCCTGAGGAGCATCCGGCGCCGGCGCATGTCGCGCAGGTGCTCGACGAGCGCCCGCTCGCTCGTCCCGAGCATCGCCGCGCCCCGCGCAAACGGACGCTCGTCGACGGGCACGCCGGCTTGCAGGGCGAGGACGACAGCTCGGTCGAACGGGCGGCGGCCGTCCTTGGCCGGCGTGGGTACGACCGGCCAAGGACGGCCGCCCGCGATGATCACGCGCCGTGCGGGAAGCGGGTGAATCGCCCGGGCGGCAAGCTCGTCACCGAGGACCCGCAGCGTCCCGGCCAGCCCGAGCCTCGACGCCGGGTCGATGGCGATGGAGAACCACACGGCGAACGTGTGGTCGCGGAACGTGACGTGCGAGACGCCGGGATGCTGGGTGAGGATGCGCTCGGCCCGCCACTCGGCGCCGCCGGGCACCGACGCCGCGACCGTCGTGGGCCGCAGGCCGAAGGCGGCCGCGGGGAACACCGGTGCCAACCCGTCAAACCGGCCGGAGGTCAGCAGCCGCCGGACATCCGCGACCACTTCTTGCTCGCACGCGCCGACGTCAGCGGCAAGCACGGCGAAGGGCCGCTCGGCCAGCGCCAGGCCGCGGCGCAGGCGGGCGAGGACGGCGTCGTCGTACGCGCTCGCGGCCGGAATCACGCGATCACCCCGTCGGGCATGAGCGTCCCTGCAGCATGCCGGACGAGCCGCCGCACGGTGGCGCCAGGCTGCTCCCGAGGGCGGCGGCCGTCGAGCAGCCCGAGCATGTACAGGACGGGCAATCCCTGCAGGGCGTCCCAGCGCCACGCCGCCTCCCTGGGCGGGACGCCCGGAAGGCGCTGTGCAACGAGGCGCTCGAAGCGCTGCATGGCCGGGGCGAGCGTCGCCCCGTCGATCGTCCCGCCGCGCTGGCGCTCGACGAGGTCGATCGCCAGCAACCGGGCCTGCCGCTCGCCGTGCTCGGAGTTCCGCAGCCGCACGAGCGGCTCGAGGTAGGCAGTCAGGACGTCCTCGAGCGACGCGTCCGGATCGGCCTCGAGCCCGGGCAGCGCGGCGTCGAACGCCTCGCGCAGAGGCGCATGGGCGCGATCGAGCACGGCGACGTATAGGTTGTCTTTGCTCCCGAAGTGGTAGCCGACCGCCGCGCCGTTGGCGGCCCCGGCACGCTCGATGACCTGGCGCGTGCTCACGCCGGCGAAGCCGCGCTCGGAGATCAGCTCCTCGGCGGCGTCCAGCAGCCGGTCCCGGGTCGACGGCTCGCTCATCGCGCCCACCCTACGGTGCATGCGCATGCATCACCACCTCGTCACGCGGACGGCTTGGCGACCATGACGACGACGGCGACGCTCACCAGCGCACAGCACGCCCAGGCCCCGACCGTGGCCCGGCGCATCGCCGCGGCGTACGAGACGCCGTCCGGCGCGGTGCCGTCGGGCGCGTGCTCGGCGAGGCGCCGTTCGGCGCGCGTCATGACGCCTCCGACGAGGCCCAAGAGGACGACGAAGATGGCCAGCGGCACGATGACCCACACCTCGCCCCAGAGCCCGCGCTCACTGGCGAGGTACGCACCGAACGCCACCGCGGCCATGGCGGCGTAGGTCACGAGCGTCGACAGCACGCGCCTGCGGCCGTCGTGCGCCGCACGGGTCCCGGCCGGGAGCCACGGCCACGCGAACAGCACGCCGTAGGCCACGAGGTTGGCGAGAACGTGCGACGCGACGACGAGGTCGTAGGCCGAGACGGCGGCCACCGTCACGATGCCTCCTGGACGCGGCCGCGCAGCCGCCGGTGCCCCCACAGGGCCCCGGGCGGCCCCAGCGTGACGACGATCGCCGCCGGGAAGCGCCAGCTCCAGTAGCCCTCTCCGACGCCGCGCCACGCGAGCGCCACCTCGAGCAGGAACCCGACGCCATGGACCGGCCCGAGGACCGACATGACGGCCTCCGCGTCGTTGACGGCCGCGGCGACGAGCATGGCGAGCAGCACCGCGTCGACCACCGCGACGACTGCGATCGCATGCAGCAGCCGACCCGCCTCGGCGGATCCGGACGGCCTCATACGACGGTCACCGCCGCCGCGGGATCGACGGAGGCCGAGCGCCGGGGCAACGCGGCGAGGATAAGAACCATCGCCGTGAGCGTCAGCGCGGCCCCGACGTACAAGGCGACACTGAACCCGTCGACGAGCGCCTGGAGCGGCACGACGCCGTCGGCCAGCGACGACGCGGCCACGTCGGCGGCCACCGTCCCGAGGATCGCCAGCCCGAGTGCGCCTCCGACCTGCTGGCTGGACGTGAAGATCCCCGACGCCAGTCCCTGCTCATGCGCGGCGACGCCGGCCGTGGCCACCAGGGTCAGCGCGACGAAGACGTTGCCCATCCCGAACGCGATGAGCACGATCGGCCCCAGCACATCGGCGAGGTAGCTTCCGTCGGCGTCGAGCTGCGCGTACCACAGCAGTCCGGCCGTCGCGAAGCCGAGGCCGAGCAGGATCGGCTCCTTCGCGCTCGTCCGACCCACCAGCCGCTGGGCGAACGCCGCCCCAGCCACGATCATGACGGTGAACGGCAGGAAGGCCACGCCCGCCTCGACCGGCGACAGGCCGAGCACCCGCTGCAGGTACAGCGACCCGAAGTAGAACATGCCGAACACTGCTCCGCCGGCCAGCAGCATGGCGGCGTTGGCCGTCGCGAGCGTCCGCCGCCGGAAGATCGCGAGTCGCAGGAGCGGCTCGGCCTGGCGGCGCTCGTTGGCGACGAAGACCGCGAGGAGGACGGCGCCCGCCGCGGCGACGGCGATCGTCCGCACGTCGCCGAACCCCCAGCTCTCGGCCTTCGTGATCGCGAACACCACGGCGACCATGCCCGCCGTCACGGTCACGGCGCCCGGAGCGTCGAACCCGCGGACGTCGTCCGCGCGGGACTCGGGGACGACCCGGGCCGCCGCTGCAGCCGCGAACAGGCCGATCGGCAGGTTCACGAGGAAGATCCACTGCCAGCTCAACCACTCGGTCAGCAGCCCGCCGAGCAGCAGGCCCACCGCGCCACCTGCGGCCGACACCGCGCCCCAGATGGCGAGCGCGCGCGTCCGCGGCTCGCCCTCGGGAAATGTGGTCGTGACGATCGAAAGCGCCGCCGGGGATACGAGCGCACCGCCGACCCCCTGCAGGGCCCGCCCGGCGATGAGCAGGGTCCCGCTCTCTGCCAGCGCGTTGAGGGCCGACGCGACGGTGAACAGAAGCGTGCCGGCGACGAACAGCCGCCGCCGGCCGAACAGGTCGGCCGCGCGTCCACCCAGGAGGAGGAAGCCGCCAAAGGCGAGCGTGTAGGCGTTGATCGTCCACTGCAGCTCCTGATCGCTGAGCCGCAGGTCGTCCTGGATGGCCGGGAGCGCGACGTTGACGATCGTGGCGTCGAGGACGATGAGCAGCTGGGCGAGCGCGACGAGCGCGAGCACGAGGTCGGGGTGCCGCGGAGAGGTGGGCAGAGGTGAGCTCATGCAGGGCATACTAATGCATACGCTTGCTTTACACGCACCTCACCGGCGCTCCCAACGCCCCTCTCCCACAAGTGTCCACAGTACTCGCGTGTCATGTGTACCGTGCCGACACGTATCCCGATGGTCCCCTGGAGTCAACGTCACCTCGCCATACTCACCGCGATCGGCGTGGTCTCGGGAACCGCGACCGCGGCGGTCAACGCGTGGGCGGCGTTCACCTCTACGACGGACAACGTCGGCAGCTCCCTCGCCGCCGCCCCGGACTGGGTCGCCCCGGCGTTGCAGTCCAGCGTCGTTCAGAAGGCCGAGGGCGGCCTCACCGGATTCATAAGGCAGGGAGGCACATATCGGGTCTACGCCGACCTGACGGACAGCGGTAACCCCGCCAGCGGCACCTCGGCGGTGACGGCGAACCTCACCGCGCTGACCACCGGGGCGAGCGCCGCAGCGCTGACTTCGGGCGCATGGTCCGCCGACGGGACGGCCTACGGCTGGAGAAGCTCGATCCTCGCCTCCGACATCCCACTCGCGAGCGGGGTGAAGACGTGGACGCTGACGGCCGCGGACGCCGCCGGCAACGGCTCGACCAGCGCCGCCGCCACGGTGACTGTCGACAATATTGCGCCGTCGGGCGCCGACGTTCAAACCGTCAACGTCAGCGGCGGAACCGTCGGGCAGCCCGAGAGCGGCGACAGGATCACGTTCTCGTTCAGCGAGCAGATCGATCCCCACGCCGTCCAGTCCGGGTGGTCGGGCTCGGCCGCGGCCGTCACCGTGCGGTTCGTCGACAACGGGCTCAACGACCGTGTCGAGATCTACAACGGCGCCAACACGGCCCAGCTGCCGCTCGGCACGATCACGACGAACCAGCAGTTCGTCACGGCCGACCGCGCGTTCACCACCAGCACGATGGCGCAGTCCAACACGACCGTCACCATCACACTCGGGACGCCGAGCGGCGCAACCATTGCCACCAATGTGGGCGGTATCATGTCGTGGAGCCCGTCGGCGGCGCTGTTCGACCGAGCCGGTAACCCGATGCCGGGCGCGGCCGTCCCCGAGGTCTTCACCCCGGGCGGCAAGGACTTCTAGCGACCGGGAGCCTCGAGCTCGCGCAAACGCGCGCGAGCACCGGCGGCGAGCACCTCCGCCCACGCCGTGAGATTGAGCAGCTCACCGAACCGCCGTTGCAGCTCGACCGCCTGCTGCGAGCTCGCGCCGCCACGAGATGACGCGTGGATCTCCGGGGTCGCCTCCTCGATCATCGCGAACATCTCGCCGAACTGCTCGTCGAGGAGCCGGAGCCGCTCGCCCTGCACGCGGAGGTGGTCGATGATCGCCGCGCGCGACATCCGATCCCCCGACGCCGGCTGGCCGTACCCGTCCCGGAGGACCGCGGCGATCCCGGCCAGGCTCGAGCGCGCCGCCGCGAGCCGCCGGTCGAGCCCGACGGTCAGCGGGTCGTCCCGGTCGAGCTCGCGCTGGAACCGTGGCATCTCGACCCTCAGGGACGACGGCCGGCCGGCGGATCGACGTCGAGCGACGTCCGATCCAGGCGCAGCAGGAAGCTCGAGAGCTGCCCCGATCCCTGCGTGACGAGCGACCCCTCGGTGTGGCCCCCGAGCCACACGTTGCGGTCGGTCACGGTGAGGGTGAACATGCTCTCCATCCCCGGCGTCCCGTACTGCCGGATGGGGCCGAGCAGGCGGCCGTCCGTGCTCATGCGCGCGGCCCAGACGTCGTGGTACCTCCCCGTATTCTTCGCGCCGAGGTCGCCCATCGTGTCGCCACCGATGTACAGGACGTCGTCGACGATCTTGATGGCGTGGACGTAGTCGCTGCGCGGCGTGCCGATGAGCCGCGTCCACACGCGGTCGCCGTTCGGCGTCATCTTGCGCACGTAGCCGTCGCCCTGCCCGCTGTAGCGCTGCCCGTCGAGCCGGCCGTACGTGACGCCCACCTGGTAGATGTTGCCCTTCGAGTCGTGCTCGGTCTGCCAGGGATGGTCCGCCCGCAGCGGCATGCCATAGGCGCGGCCCCATTGCAGCTGCCCGTCGGCGGTGTACTTCACCGTCCAGCTGTCGGTGGAACCGGGGCTCGCGCCGAGGAAGCCACCGAACGTCGAGTACCCGCCGGCGTAGATGCTGCCCCGGCCGGGGACACCGCTGCCGTCGGGGACGAAGCTGATGCCGCCGATGGTCTCGGCCGCGATGATCTCGCCCTTGCCGTCGCGCGGGATGTCCCACCACTGGATCGACAGGTCGGACATCCGCAGCTTCATGATCCACGGGGCGGCACCGGGCGGGAACCCGTGCGCGTACGTCGTGCCGCCGCCGACGATGAGGTTCCCCGCGTTGTCCTTCGTGGCGGACCACAGCGTCGCGAGCGGGATGCCGGACGGGTTGGGGGTGTCCGGCGGGATGAGGAACTTCGCCGCGATCTGGTCGCCGGTCGCCGCCGAGATCTTCGTCACGTAGGCGACGCCGACCCCGCCCTTCCTCAGCGACTGCCCGACCGGGACCGTGCCTGCGTAGCCGCTGACCGTCATCCCGAGGGCGTACACGTGATCGCCGTCGACCACGAGCCGCCACGGGAGCTCCCCGTACAGCTCGCCGTAGGCGCGGGCCCAGACCCGGTTGCCGTCGCGGTCGTACTTCACGACGCAGAAGGACCCCACTTCGCCGTTCGTCGCGGCGAGCGGCTCCTTGGAGTTGCACGCGAGCATCATGTACACGTTGCCGTCGGCATCCGCGTCGGTGTACCCCAGGCCGTTGATGCCGCGGCCCCCGAGCTGATCGACGCCGCCGGGCACCGCGGGTGACGTGGCGGGCGGCGTGGCGTACTCGAAGAACTCGCTGCGCAGGTTCAGCTCCCAGGGCTGCACGCGGGCGATGTGCGCGATGAGGTCGTCCACTCCGTCGTGCCGGTAGAAGAGCGCGGAGCCGCCGCGCGCGCCCACGACGCGGTAGTCCTCGGGGGCGCCGTGCAGGCGGATGATCGCCGCGCGCTTTTCGAAGCGCGTGATGTAGACGAAGTCGTCGTCGTCGTCCGCCGCGGACGCGCGGTTGGCGTAGTACGCCCGCTCGGCGTCGCCGAGCACGAAGAGGTCGCCCTTCGGCCCCTCGTCACCGTCGGGCCCCGGCGGGAACGTCCGCGGCACGTACTTGCGGCCCTCGTCGTAGCCGCCGTCCCAGGCGGCCAGGCCCTGGCCGGGCTGCGGATCGCTTGGGTCCGCGCTGGCGAAGACGTCGAACCCGCCGGTGATCCCGACCAGGTAGTCGCTGCCGGCCAGGTACATCGGGTCGTCCATCACCGTGCCGAGGAGGCCCGTGATCTCCCGCGTCGGGACCGGGAACGCGACGCCCGTCTCGATGACGAACGTCGGATGCGCGCGCATCGTGGCCTCCGCCTGCGCGCGCAGCGTGGCGTCATCCACCCCGAACGCGGTCGACGGGGTCAGCAGACAGGTGGCGCTCACGGCGGCCGCGGCCAGACGGTACCTCACCAGCTTCTCCTCTCCGTGGGGCGACTAACTGTACACACCTTCAGGCCCGTGGGGCGCCATGATCTCCCGATTCTTGAGTTCTAGCCGCGCTCGTGTCGACAGTCCCGCCGTCGGGCCTCTCGGCGACGAGGACCAGCGTGACCCCGGCCGACCCGGCGGGCGCCGCCCCCGCCGGCTTCGGCGGGGACGACGGGCGCAGCGTGAACCGGATGCGGTCCCGCGGGCGGTACGTCACGAGAGCTCGAACCGCGTCTCGAGGGCGCCGAACCGCATGCCGGGCCGCAGGGCGTCGACGGCGAGCTCGCGGTTGAGCACGGCCGTGGCGCGCTCGGTCAGGACGACGTCGGCTGTCCCGGCGACGAAGGGCGCCTCGACGCTCGTCTGCACGCGGTCCAGGCGCCCGAGCCGCACGCGGGCGGGCTTGGGGCCCAGGCCCCGGCGCGCACGGCGCAACTCTCGGCGCGCTGCGCGCAGGCGCGGGCCGGCGCCCGCCCGGGCGCGGACGCGGGCGTAGCGGGTGCGCGCCGCGTCGTAGCGCTCCTGCGCGTCCTCCGCCGGCCGGCGATCCACGCTGGCGGCCAGGTAGACGCGCTCGCCGGACGCCACGACGGTGAGCTTCCTGATGGCCGTGCCGTACTCAGCCGACGCCAGACGCACGCCGCCGCGGTGCGCCAGGCCCGCGAGCCCGTCGTCGCGCACGCGGCCGGCCGTGACCGGCAGGACGACCGGGGCCGTGCCGCTCGCCGGCGCGAGGGGCGAAACCGCGACCTCCCGCGCCGCCAGGGCGGCGGTGAGGTCGTCCGCCATCGTCAGTCGGGTCTCACCGCCGACCACGGTGTACGTCGTGACCGCGCCCTGAGCCGGCGCACCCGACAGCGCCGTGATCAGTGCCGCCGCCGCGACGGCGGCGTACGTCTTCCTCCTGAGCATCCTTGCCTCCTGCATCGATGGGTTCTACCGATGACAACGCGGGGCGGCGTCACGGGTTGGCCGCAAGCAGGCGACGGCGGCGCGATGGCGCGGGGACGCTAGCCGCGGGACCGCACAGCGCGGTCGTCGCGCGGCGCGATGCCGTCACCGTCGCGCCGCTCGGCCAGAGGGCCGTCCTCGGCGCGCCCCGGCCCGTCTTCGGCGCGCGCCGGCCCGTCTTCGGTGGGCGCGGCATCGCGCGGCGGCGAAGGCATCTCCGCCACGGCCGGCGACGTGGCCGTGGCAGGATCGAGCGCGGGCCGCGGCATCCGATCGTCCCGCGGCGGTCGTGTCTCGGTGCGAGCGTCGCGCCGCTCCGTCCGGCGCTCCTCTCGGGCCGCCACACGCTCCGGCGTCCCGACGCCCGGTCGACGACCCGCGTCGCCGTCCGCCTTGCCCGTGCGCTGGCGCGGTCGCTCATCGACACGGGCCGAGATCGCGGCGGCGAGCCGCGAGCGGGCGCTCTGAGACGGGGCATCGGCGCGCCGATCGCGGCGCCCCGGCGGCGGCGAAGCCGCGCGCGCAGGCGGCGGCGCAGTCGCGCGGGCGGCCGTCGGCGCGGTCTCGGGATTGCCTGCGGTTGCCGGCACATCGCCGGACGAGGCCGCGGGCGTCGCCGATGACGCGGCCGGCAGGGATCCGCCGGCGCTCCGCGCGACGGTGGCGGCGGAGGCGACGCCCGGCGGCACGCTCGTCAGGCGCGCGTCCGTTCCGGTGACGCCGCTCATGACGGCGGCGGCAGCGCGACCCTCGACGCGCGGCACGGCGGGCCGATCGTCGCCCGCCGGCGCCGACGCCGCGACCGTGTAGGTCGCGCCGCCGACCGCCGCCGTCGCGATGAGCACCTTTGCGGCGAGGACCTTGAAGGTCGCCGCGACGCCGCCGACGGACGCGCCGGCCCCGACGGCCGCAGGCGCGGACGTCGCAGCAGCGGTGAGGACGGCGTCCTTCAAGCCAAGCGACGGGACCACGGGCAGGACCAGCGCGAGGGCCGCGCGCTGCTGCTCGACCTCGGTGCGATACGCGCGACAGCCCGCACAGTGCTCGAGGTGCAGCCGCAGGTCACGCGTGCGCAGCGCCGGGCCACGCGCGGCGGCAAGACGCTCGCGCATCTGCCGGCAGTCGGCGTTCCTCGCCTCGCGGTGCTGCATGAGGCTCTCCCGCGCCTGGAAGACCAGCGCCTTGACCTTCTCCTTCTTCACCCCGAGCACCTCGGCGATCTCACCGTGGCTGTGGTCGCCGAGCTCGAACAGCACGAGCGCGGATCGCTGGGCCTCAGGGAGGCGCCGGATGTCGGCGACCATGGCCTGCAGGTCGCCCCGCAGCTCAGCGTGCGCGCCGGCATGGAGGGGACCGGCGTCGAGGTCGACATCGTCGACGTCGACGGTGTCACGGCGTTGGCGCAGGATCGACAGGCAGCGGTGGCGCGCGACGGTGTAGAGCCACGCCCGCAACTGCATCGGGCGGTCGTCGGCGCGCAGGGTGCGGTGCGCCGCGGCGAACGTGTGCTGCACCGCGTCCTCGGCGTCCTCACGGCTGCGGACGATCTGGCGGCAGAAGGCCAGCAGACCACGGTGATGCGCCTCGAAGAGCTCGGCGAACGCCTGCTCGGCCACCCGCGCGTCGGCCGAGCGGATGCGGGACACGAGGCGATCGTCGCGGACGCGATCGGCGTCCGGTGCGGCGGACAGGCGACGGGGGGCCTTGGCATCGAGCCGGCGGGGCGCGGACGGAAGAGCGATTGCGGGCGGCATGGCAGTGAACGACCTCGTGAGTGTCCACACTGTATTGCGGTCTGTCGAAGTTGCAACCCGCTCACACGCGCTTCACACCACATCGGTCTCTCGCAGGACAACGCGCGAGCCGCTGGATGGTTGGCGAGATGGATGTCGACGCACGCGGCCAACCTCTGCCGCACGGCGGCGTTGACCGGGATGAACCGTCAACTCGACCACCCAGGAACACCATGCGCCTACGCCCGCTCACGCGGTGGCTGGTGGCGATCGCCGCCATCATCGCCGCCCCCACCATCCCGGTCGCCCTGTCGGCCGACTCGTCGCCGACGAGCTCGTCGGAGACGCCACCCGCCGGCAAGCCGAACATCGTCATGCTCATGACCGACGACCAGACACTCGAGATGATGCGCTACCTGCCCAAGACGCAGGCGGCGATCGGCGACCGCGGCATCACCTTCAGCCGGTCGTACGCGTCGTATCCGGTCTGCTGCCCGTCCCGCTCGACGTACCTGACCGGGCGGTACGCGCACAACCACAAGGTGCTGTCCAACCAGCCGCCGAACGGCGGGTACGCGGCCCTCAACGGCAACGACACGCTGCCGGTGTGGCTGAAGAACGCCGGCTACACCACGACGCACATCGGCAAGTACCTCAACGGCTACGGCCTGCCGGACAAGAAGGAGATCCCGCCCGGCTGGACGGACTGGCACGGCGCGATCGACCCGTCGACCTACTGGTTCTGGGGCTTTCAGCTGAACAACAACGGCAAAGTCACGCGGTACGGCACCCCGGGCGACGAGGACCCCGCGCTGTACCAGACCGACGTCTACTCGACGATCGCCACGACGGCGATCGCCCGCAACGCGAAGGCCGGCAAGCCGTTCTTCCTCAGCGTCGCGTTCGGGCCCTCCCACGGCGAGATCCCGTACCCCGGCGTCAAGGACGCCGGCGGCGGCGAGCCCGTCTTCGTCGCTCCGCGCTCGGCCCCGCGCCACCGCGGAGACCTCGCCGGCACGAAGGCGCCGCGCACGGATGCCTTCAACGAGGCCGACGTGTCGGACAAGCCCGCGTGGCTGCAGAAGAGCTACGGGTCGATGGACGAGAAGACCGTGACGGCCCTCGACATCGAGTACGCCGCGCGCGCCGAGTCGCTGCTCGCGGTCGATGAGGCGGTCGAGCAGATCACCGACCAGCTCGAGGAGAGCGGCGTCGCAGACAACACGCTCGTCGTCTTCACGTCCGACAACGGATTCATGCAGGGCGAGCACCGGATCCCCGGCGGCAAGTACGTCGTGTACGAACCGTCGACGCGCGTCCCGCTGCTCATGCGCGGCCCGGGCATCACGCGGGGCTCGATCTCCGACGAGCTGGTGGCCAACGTCGACCTCGCGCCGACGATCGCCGCCGCCGCGGGCGGGCTGAAGCCGTCGTCGTTCGAGTTCGACGGCCGCTCGCTGCTCCCGTTCGCGTCCGACCCGGCCAAGACCAGCGATCGCCCGATCCTGCTCGAGACCACCGGCTCGTCGAGCGACGCGGTCGACGGCCAGGCGACGAAGCGGCAGCGGCTGGAGGCTGAGGGGCCGTCGCCGTACCGGGCGATCCGCGTCGGCGCGTGGAAGTACGTGGAGTACACGACCGGCGAGCGTGAGCTCTACGACCTGCAGGCCGATCCGCAGGAGACCACGTCGCTGCACGCGGATCCCAAGTACGCCGAGGTCGTCGCCGATCTCTCCAAGCGGCTGGCTGCGCTCCAGCAGTGCACGGGAGCGAGCTGCCAGACGGGGTGACATCGCGGGCGCGCCGGCGGTCCCCCCTGGCCCTCGGCGCGCCCAGTCACTCGAGGGGCGCGGGAGCCGGCCACTGCACGGCCGGCCCGGCCCCGCCTCTCAGACGGAGGTGGCTCCCACCATCAGCAGTGCCTGGCGGATCGCGGGCGCGGAGAAGGCGGGTTCCCGGTCGGCCAGGACGACGAGCGCCGTCGTCGCGAGATGCAGGGCCAGGACGTCGCATGCCGCGTCGAGATCGCCGTCCTCCAGCCGGCTGACGATCTCGTGGTGCTCGATCTGCGCCTTCTGGAAGCGCTCGATGGAAAACGCCTGCAAGGAGAACAGGCGCCGGTAGCGCTCGGCGTGGTCCCACGTCTCGGCCACGAGCGTGGTCAGGCGGTCATCACCGCCGCCCGACAGCGTCAGGTGAAACTGCCGGTGCAGGTCCCGGCCGCGGTCAGGGTCTGCGTCCATCGCGGCCTTCTCGAGGTCGTCGAGGTAGGACCGCAACTCCGTCGCCCGGCTCCCGCTGATCGGCGCCCCTGCGAGCCGCATCCCCATGACTTCGAGCGTGATCCGGATGGCGCAGAGCTCGTCGAGGTCCGCCGCGGAGAGGTCGGCGACGCGCAGCCGCTGATTGACCTCGCCGGCGACCAGGCCCTCGTGCTGGAGCAGCCGCACCGCTTCGCGTACCGGCGTCCGGCTCGTGCCGAGTTCCTTGGCGACCGCCAGCTGAGACACCGGGGTGCCGGGAGCCAGGGCGCCGGTGAGGATGGCGTCGCGCAGCAGACGGTGCGCCCACTCGGTGTGCCGGCGCGCGTCCGTGGGCCGTCCCGCGGTGTCCATGCCGCCGAGTGTACGGCCTCGTACGGTTGTCGACCGGGTGAAGTGGATGCAGTTCTGGGGTCAACCCCGCGGTCCGTGGCTGTCAAGCCACCCGGCGATGGACCGCCCGACCTGGTCGCCGGCGTCCTCCTGCAGGAAGTGCCCGGCCCCGAGGACGACCTCGTCAAGTCTGGCGCCCAGCCGCTCCGCGATCCGTCGTCCAGTCGCGACCGGGAAGACGGGATCGTGCTCACCCCACAGGACGAGCTTCGGCCGGGCATCACGGGCGAGCATCTCCTGGATCCGGCGGTTCTCCGCAGCGCCGGGCGCTCCGGGATGCTGAGGCACGAGCTCGGGGAAGGCCCGCACGCCGGCCTGCCCGGCCGGGTCGGCGAACGGGGCGTCGTACGCGGCCTTGACCTCGTCGGGCACATGCCGCCGGCAGCCAGCCGCGACCAGCTCTCCGACCGGCAGGACATCGGTCGACCCGACGAACGCGCGGAACGCGAGCCAGGTCTCGCTCATCCGTTGGTGCCCCGTGACGAGGCCGGTGTCCATCAGGACCATCTTGCGGATGCGGTGCGGCTGGTCGACGGCGACGCGCAGCCCGATCGGGCCGCCCCAGTCGTGGACCACGAGGGTCACGTCGCGAAGGTCGAGGTCGTCGAGGAGCGCGGCGAGGTTGTCCGCGTGGCGTGCATAGGAGTACCAGCTGATGTCGAGGGGCTTGTCGGACCGCCCGAACCCCGCGTGGTCGGGCACGACGCACCTCAGGCCCCTCGCGACGAGCTCGTCGAGCACCCGGCGCCAGAGGTAGCCCCACGTGGGCTGCCCGTGGACGAGGAGGACCGGGGGTCCTTCGCCGACGTCGACGTGGGCGAGCCGGATGCCGTCGCGTACCCGGTAGGCCGCGGGATGCGACCAGCCGGGTAGATCGGTGAACGCGTCGTCCTCGGAGCGGAACACGCCGATCGCGCCCGAAGACCGGGGGAAGGTAACCATACCCCAACGGTATCAAGGTGTCGACACTTATGCCCGACTGCTGCTGCGGCGTCGTGACGCGCGCGGCCCTTGGCCGCGGAGAGCGCCGCACCTGCCCGGCGCGTAGAGCAAGGTGGCACGCCGTGGGCAGATGGCGGAGCGCCGGAGGCCGGCGCGGGCACGTCTTCAGGGGGGACCGCCCGCGCCGCCGCTCCGGGCGGTGTTTGGAGATTCCGGCGGCCGCTTGTCCGCCGGAAGGCACCGCGGCGCGGGCGGCCCTGTCCGTGCCGGTGCCCGCACCCCGCAGCCTACCATTGTGTGCACACTTTTACCATCAGCGGGTGAGAGCGCTCCGATGACGCCGGCCCGAAGGCGCGCCGACGAGGCCGCCGAGTGTCGTCGTCTCGGTCCCGGGGTCGAGCCGTCGAGCATGCGCTGCCTCCGGGCGACGCTGGTGCGTTCCGGGTCCGCCATGAGTGTGGCCACTCATGGCGGACCCGGGGCCGTACCGACCGGTCAGCCCGCGGGGCTGAACGCCAGCGTGTCGCGCTGGAGCGACGTCACGAACACGTCGAGCCCGCCGCTGAACGGCCGCGTCATCGAGCCCTCGGTGTGGCCGCCGATCAGCAGGCGATCGCCGGCGACGCCGAGCTGGAAGGTGTTGTCCAGCCCCTCCGTCCCGAACTGGCGGACGCCGAGCAGCCGCCCGTCGGTGTCCATCTTCGCCACGAAGACGTCCGAGCCGCCCGCGGCCGACTGGACGCCGTCGAGCGATCCCTCCGAGTCTCCGGAGAGGTAGAGCGTGTCGCCGACGATGCGCAGGCCGTGGACGACGTCGCTGCCGCCCGTGCCTATGAGCCGCGTCCACAGGTGGGTGCCGTCGGGCCGCATCTTGCGGACGAAGCCGTCGCCGCGGCCCTTGAACGGCTCACCGTCCATTGACCCGTTCGTCGCGCCGACGACGTAGACGTTGCCGTCCCCGTCGACCTCGGTCTGCCACGGCCCGTCGTGCTCGCGCGGCGGGCCGAACGAGCCGCCGCCCTCGTACGTCCCGTCGGTGTCGTAGCGCACCCAGAACACGTCGTTGCTGCGCCAGTCGGCGCCGAGGTACGTGCCGACCGCGGTGTACCCCGTGGCGAAGACCTTCCCTTCGCCCGGGGCGTCGCCCGGGATGTAGGCGATGCCGCCGAGTGCCTCGGCGGAGATGAGCTCGCCCTGCCCGTCCGCCGGCGAGTCAATCCAGAGGCTCGACAGGTCGGACATGTTGAGCTTGGTGACGAATGGCGCGACGATCGGCGGGATCGGGTGCAGCGTGCTCGACCCCGTGCCGCCGGCGACGTACAGGTGGCCGGCGTCGTCCTTCGTCATCGACCAGGACACCGAGTGGCCGTTCGCCGGTGCGACCTGGCGCACCGCGACCTGCTGTCCCGTCGACGCGTCGAGTTTCACCACGATGGCCGCGAGCCCCTGGAGCCCGCCCGGCGGCTTGGGCCCGCCGTACGCGCTCTGGGTCGCGCCGGCGAGGTACACGAAGCCGCGGTCGTAGACCAGGCGCCACACGAACTCGCCCCAGGGCCCGTCGCCGTCCCTCGTGCTGCCGAGCTTGCGCCCCCACACGAGCTTGCCGGCGGGGTCGAACTTCGCCACGCAGTACGAGCCCTCGCCGGTGAACCCCTTGGGCAGGCTGCTGCACTGGGACGTCTGGTACGCGTTGCCCTCCGGATCCGTCTCGATGTAGCCGAGGTTCGACACGCCGGGCTCGTCGGACTGGTACGCGCCCGGCACCCGGGGCTTCGGGTCCGCGGGCACCGCGCGCTGCATCCGCGCGCGCAGCTGCGCGGTCGTCACGCCCTCGACAAACGCGACCATGTCGTTGATCGAGCCCTTGCGGTAGAAGACCGCGACGCCGGACTGACCGAGAAACCACGGGCTGAACGCGGACACCAGCCGGTAGCTGCCGGGATCGCCGTGGACGCGCAGCGTCGAGTACCTGGGGTCAAAGCGGTACGCGTACGCGAAGTCGCGGTCGACGGCGCTGTTGCTGGTCCGCCCCGCGTAGAACGGGTGGCGGTCGTCGCCGGCGACGAACATGTCACCGAGCTGCCCGCCGTACGTCTCCTGTGTCTTGCCGGGGTTGTACGCGAGGTCGTACTCGTTGCTGCCGTCCCACAGGTCGATCTCCCCGGCGCCCGGCGACGCCTGGGACGGGTCGACCGACATGAAGGTGTCGTAGCCGCCCGGGGTGCCCGAAAGGACGTCGGTGTACGGCAGGTACATCGGGTCGTCGAGCACGGTCCCGATGAGTTGGTTCGTCCCCTCCTTGGGGATGACGACCGAGACGCCCGACTTGGTCGCCGGCGGCGGGTTCTTCGCGAGCGCCATCTGTGCGTCGTACCGCAGCTTGATATCCGTCAGCGTCGCGGCGCCGGCCGTCGGCGGCGTGGCGGCGGCCGCGCATGCGACCAACATCAGCACGGCCATCCGGCCGCGACCTGCGAAGTGATGCATCGTCTCTCCCTCAACCCGTGGTTGTGCGGCTGCGGCGCAGCGCCGAGCCGCCCGGGGAGGCGAGCCCCCTACTCGTCCTCCCCATTCGGGCGCGAGACGATGGCGCAAGTGTCCACACATGTCAAGCGGCACCCACAGTCCTGAAGGTGTCTACAGTCTGGTCATGCTTCGACGACGACCTGCCGCCAGGGTATGAGCACCAGGGTGATCGTTCTGGGATCGCTCGGCGGCCAGAGCTACACCGACGTCAGCGGCGCCCGGCTACGGGCGGGGACCTCCGTCGCCTTCGTGGTGGACGGCGCCGTCTACCTCGTCGACTGCGGCCTGGGAAGCCTCGCGCGGCTGCTCGAGGCGGGCCTCACGCCGGCCGACGTCCGCGCCGTGCTCGTCACGCACCACCACGCTGACCACACCGCCGACCTCGGCGCTCTGCTCGTCCATGCGTGGAGCGCCGGCCGGCGCCCCGAGGTGCGGGTGCACGGACCGGCGCCCACGGCGTCGTGGGTGCGGGCGCTGCCGGACGTCCATCGCGTCGCGACCGACCGCGCGGTGGCCCATGCCACCCGGCCGGCGTTCTCCGCCTTCGTCCGCGCCGAGGAGTTCGCCACCGGGGGCGACGCTGCGGTGGTGCTGCGCGACGACCGGGTCGAGGTCCGCGCCCTCACCGTCGACCACGGCGGCCTGCCGTCCGTGGCCTACCGCGTGCGCACCGCCGACCGGGACGTCGTCCTCAGCGGCGACACCGGCGGGAAGACCGACCTGGCGGGGTTCGCCGCGGGCGCCGACACGCTCATGCACGAGGTCATCGACTTTCCCTTGGCCGAGCGCGTGCTTCGCGCGCAGGGCGCGGCCGAAGAGTTCATCGGCCACCAGCGCGACGATCACTCGCCGCCTGAGGTGTGCGGCGCCACCGCGACCCGTGCCGGCGTCCGCACCCTCGTCCTCTACCACCTCATCCCCGGGACGCCCGGCGTCACCGACACGGCGTGGCGCGCGAAGGTCGCGCCGTCCTTCGCCGGCCGCGTCCTCGTCGCTCGGGACCTGCTGGAGGTATGAGCGTGCCGATGGACCGGCGGACCTTCCTGCGGAGCACCGCGGCGACCGCCGCCGCCGGCATCGCGGCGGGACATCTGCCGCCTCCGGCCCTCGCGGCCGGCCGGCTGCGCGTCGTGCTGCTCGGGACCCTGGCCGGCGACGGACTCGGCGGCGCCGGGAACGAGCGGACCGGGACGGCGATCGCGGTCGAGCATGGCGGCGACGTCGTGCTCGTCGGCTGCGGGTTCGGGTCGATCCGGCGCCTGCTCGAGGCCGGGATCGAGACGAGCAGGCTGCGCGCGGCGCTCGTGACCCGGCTGACGTTCGACCAGACCGCTGACCTCGCGAGCCTCGCCATGGGCGCCTGGTCGAACGGCTCGAACAACGGCGATCCGGCCTCCCCCGCTGCCCGGCGACGGCTGCCGATCCTCGGGCCGGCGGGCACCCAGGCCCACCTCCTCGCCTATGCCCGGCAGGAGGCGCTCACGATCGACGATCAGTACCGGGTGCTCAAGCAGGTGCCCGCGTTCGACGTGTTCGCTCGGCCGCGCGACGTGACCGCGAGCGCCGTCCGCCGCCGGGTCCTGCGCGACGGCACGGTCGAGGTCGCGGCGGCGCGACTCGTCGACCCGCGATCGGTGTCGTCGGGCGTCGTGGTACCCGAGGCGCTCGGCTACCGCATCGCCGCAGGGTCGTCGGCGGTGGCGATCATCGGTCCCTGTGCGCACAGGGACCGGGCGGTCGCGCTCGCCCGCGGGGCCGACACCGTCGTCTGCGAGGTCGTCGACGTCGAAGGAGCCCGCCGCGCCGCGAGGGCGCTCGGGTCGTCCCGGGCGCAGATCGCCGCCATGCAGAGGACGTGGACGACCCCGGCCGAGGCGGCGGATCTCGCCGCGCGGGCCGGCGCGGGGACCCTCGTGCTCGCGGGACTCGTCGCCGGGCGACGCGCGGGTCACCGACCGCCGCTGGCGCCGCGGTACCGGCGCCTTCACCGGACGCGTCATCGTGGGCCAGGATCTTCGCCGCGTCTGAACGTTGCCGCGGCATGGCCACCTCCGGTACGGTAAGTGTCGACACTTACCGGGGAGAGCCGTGCGAAGAGCATCGTCGTTTGCTGGAGTCTTTGCAGTCGTGGCCGTGGTCGCGGCGATCTCGGCGCCGGCCGGTGCGCCGGCGGACCGCACCACAGAGAGCGCGGGACGGCCGAACGTCGTCGTGTTCATGACCGACGACCAGACGCTGGACATGATGCGGTTCCTGCCGCGCACCCGCAGCCTCATTGGCGGCCAGGGCGTAACGTTCTCCCGCGCGTACGCGTCGTATCCCGTCTGCTGCCCCTCGCGCGCGACGTTCCTCACGGGCCAGTACGCGCACAACCACAAGGTGCTGTCCAACCAGCCGCCGACGGGCTCGTACTACAAGCTGCGCAAGTGGAACACGCTGCCCGTCTGGCTACGCGACGCCGGCTACGACACCATCCACATCGGCAAGTACCTCAACCTCTACGGGATGGCCAACCCGCGCGAGATCCCGCCCGGGTGGACGGACTGGCACGGCTCGATCGACCCGACGACCTACTGGTTCTACGGCTTCACGCTCAACCACAACGGCAAGCTCCGGCGGTATGGCCTGCCGTGGGTCGAGGATCCGGCGCTCTACCAGACCGACGTCTACACGTCGATCGCCACCGACGCCATCCGCCGGCACGCCGCGACGGGCAAGCCGTTCCTCCTCAACGTGTCGTTCGGCCCGTCGCACGGCGAGATCTCCTACGGGCGCAACGATCAGGACGCCGGCGGAGGCGAGAGCTTCTTCGTCTCGCCGCGGCCCGCCCAGCGCCATCGCGGCACGCTGGCGGGCGAGCGCGCCCCGCGCGGCCCGGGCTTCGACGAGGAGGACCTGTCCGACAAGCCGGCGTGGATGCAGCGCAAGTTCGGGCGGATGACCGAGAAGACGATCGCGTCGCTCGACGGGGAGTACCGCGCCCGGGCCGAGTCGCTGCTGTCCGTGGACGAGGCGGTCGAGGCCGTGCTGGGCCAGCTCGACCGGAGCGGGATCGCCGACGACACCCTCGTGGTCTTCACCTCCGACAACGGGTTCCTGCAGGGCGAGCACCGGATCCCCGGCGGCAAGTACGTGGTGTACGAGCCGTCGACGCACATCCCGCTGCTCATGCGCGGCCCCGGCGTGGCGCCCGGCGCGACGTCGGGCGAGCTCGTCTCCAACGTCGACCTCGCCGCGACGATCGCCGAGGTCGCGCAGGTCTCGCCGAAGCTCGAGCTCGACGGACGGTCCCTCATGCCGTACGCCGCCGACCCGTCCCGGCGGTCCGCGCGCCCGCTGCTCCTGGAGACGACGGCGAGCGCCCGGGAGTCGGTCGACGGGCGGATGCCCCGCGATCCCGATTACCTCGCGCAGCTCGAGGGCATCCCCGCGTACCGGGCGATCCGGCAGGATCGATGGCTCTACGTCGCCTACAGCGACGGCGGCCGCGAGCTGTACGACATGCACCGCGACCCGGCGCAGCTGCGCTCGCGCTACGGAGACCCAGCGGTCGCCGACACCCAGCGCCGGCTGCAAGAGGCGCTGTCGCGCCTACAGTCGTGCGTCGGAGCAACCTGCCGCGCGGCGGTCGACGTCCCGCCGCCGTCAAGGCCGCTCATCGACACCGCGCCCCTGCGAATCGGCTGATCTCCCGGCGATGCGCGTCGCAGGCCTCCGCGGCGGCGACGCGCACCGACCACCGAACGTCGTCGGCCATCTCGGTGATCTCGTTGATCCGGGTGGCGCCGATGCCCCGCAGCGCGAGCGGCGTGCGGGCGGCCTTCAGGAGCTTGGCCCAGGTCCCGATTGACAGCGGCAAGACGCCCACATAGTGTCGACACTTGCGCCCGGGGGGCGGGCGCACTCGCAACCCCTGCTCCGGAGAAGGAGAACCACATGTACCGACGAGGTGCTTGCGCCTTGCTCGCGACGGTCTGCGCCATGGCGGCGACCTCGACCACGGCGGCCGCCCTGACACCCCGCGAAACGCTGAGCCTCCATCGCCAGGCCCAGAACGCCATGCGCGTCTACCCGCCGCCGGTCACGAAGACCGCGGTGTCCGTCGTGATCCCGAAGGAGGGCACGAATCAGCTGATCGGCACCGTGCTCGACGATCCGATGTACCTCCCGGACGCGGACGTGCTGTCCGGCGCGCCCGGCGGCTGGGACATCTTCATGAGCGTCGACCCGTCCGCGCCGAAGCCGGGCGAGCACGAGATCGATGTGTGGGACGGCAGCGGAGAGGACACCTTGCAGTGGATCTTCCTGCGGTCGAAGGCCGAGTACGGCGGCCCGTCCGGCGACCTCTTCATCATCGGCGACCCGGCGAAGCCCTACTACGCGGGCCGCGACTCGGCCACCGAGGCGGACGACGACTTCGTCTACGTCTTCAAGTTCGACCCCCGCGCGGCGGACCTGCGGGTACACGGCCGCCCGGCGGACTACGACCTCGTGCCGGTGTACACGCCGACGTTCCTCGGCCGCCCCGGGACCGCAGTCTTCCTGCGCAAGCCGGGATTCCGCGACCTCGTCGCCGTCGTCGAGGGCATCACGCCTGACCGGCTCCGGGGGCGGATGGTGTCTGCGACCCGGCCGTCGGGCACTCCGGCGATCCCAGGCATCGACCAGCGCTCAGAGCCGGGGGTCTCCAACCTCGGGTACGTCGCGCACGACGACCACGGCGACACGTATCTGGCCGGCCAGTGCAGCGCGCTGCCGGACGGCTACACCGGGTCGGGCTCGTACTGCGTGAGCCGGTACGACGCCGAAGGCGAGCGCGTCTGGGGTCGGCGGCTCGGCACGAGCGATCCCGGCGACGGGCCGTGGGGCGAGTTCATCTGGCGACTGGAGGTCGAGGACGGGTACGTCTTCGTGGCCGGTGCAACGCAGGGCGCGTACGGCGGCACCGCACCCCCGGGCGGCCTCCAGGGCCTCTCCGCGGTCGTCGCCAAGCTCGACGCGGCGACCGGCGAGCAGGTCGCGGTGCGACAGATCGCCCCGAAGGACGGGCACTCCGTCGCCTGGTCGATGACCAAGGACGACGACGGCCACCTGTACGTCTCGGGCGGGACCGGTTCGACGTCGTCGCACGACGTGCCGCCGATCATCGCCCCGTACGTCACGAAGATCCGGATGGCGGACCTGGGGACGGAGTGGTTCGACGTCCCGCGGGGCGGCCAAGGTGAGCTGCTGTCCACGGAGGCGCTCGGCGGCATCACCTACGTCCCGGGCGCGACGCCCGGCACGGGGACCGTGTTCACCACCGGGTACACGACTGGCGGCACCTACCTCGGCGCAGACCCGCGGAGCAACGACGTGTTCTGGGTCCGGTACGACGCCGACGGCACGTACCTCAACGGGGGATCGTTCGGCCCGCCGACGCAGCACGACGGGCCCTGGCAGTCCGCGCACGACTCCGCGGGCAACCTGTACGTCGTCGGCGCGACGTACGGCGCGATGGACGGCGAGAAGTTCGCCGGCAAGGGCGACGGATTCATCCGCAAGATGTCGCCGACCGGACAGCACCTCTGGACCCGTCTCTTCGGCACGCCGGAGAGCGACACGATCCACGCGCTGGACATCCGCGGCGATGAGATCTACCTCGCCGGGCGACACGCTCGGGAGCCTCGCGGCGCCCAACGCCGGCAGCGTGGACGTCTTCGCCGCCAAGATGACCACCGACGGTGAGGTTCTCGCCACTCGCCAGTTCGGCACCGACGAGCTCGACAACGTGTTCCAGGTCCGCGCGGTCGGCGACCGGCTGATGCTGGGCGGCCACACGGCGGGCTCGATGGTCGAGCCGTTCGCAGGCGGGCTCGACGCGTTCCTCACGTCGCTGCGCACGTCCGACCTGTCGTTCGGCGGCAGCTGATGGCGGTCCACGGGGTCGCGACCGCCCGGTCGCGACCCCTGGGCGGGCGAGCGTCGCCGACGGCGTGGCCTGCCACGGCGCCTGCCGGCACGTCGTACTCCGTCTCGCGTCACCCGGCCGTCGGAACCTCCAGCGGCAGGCCGGCCTCTTCCCAGTCCTGTTTGCCCTCCGCGTACTTGCGCACGTTGACATAGCCCATCGACCGAAGCTTGTTGGCGGCAATCTCCGAGTTGCGGCACGCGGTGTTCGAGCAGTAGGTGACGATGGGGCGCTCCTTGTCGGGCAGCAGCTCGGCGGCGCGGGCGCCGATCTCCTCAAAGTGGATGTGAATCGCGCCGGGGAGGTGGCCCTCGGCGAAGTGCTGGTCGCGGAGCGTCTCGACGACGGTGACCTCGCCGGCCTCGATGGCCGTCCGGAGCTCGTCGCGCGTGATGGTGGCGGTCATGGGTGGTTCCTCTCGGTGATCGGGTCGGACGGCTACTGGGACGTGCCGACGCCCATGTGGCGGGTGCCAGCCTCGAAGGACGAGTGGCTCGGGTCGGCGTGGTAGGTGCCGCGGAGGGCCGGTGCGGATGCGGTCGTGCTCATGGGTGCTCCCTGTGTTGGATGGACATGGTGCGGAGCGCGCTCCGCGATCTCACGGTAGCAGTGCCGGAGCGCGCTCCGCAAATGCTAGGGTTGCCGGCGATGACCGGACCCGCATCGCTCGAGCTGCCGATGGCCGGCCGCCCCCGCGGCTGGGATCGCCAGCGCAGCGCCGCCGCACGCAACCGTGAGGCGATCCTCGACGCGGCGCGCGGGCTCTTCGCCGCGCAGGGCGTGGAGGCGACCGACGTGCGCCAGATCGCCGCTGCCGCCGGCGTCGGGATGGGGACGCTGTACCGGCGCTTCCCCGACAAGGCGGGGATCGTCGCCGCGCTCATCGATCCCCACGAGCGCGCGCTGCAGGACGCGGTGCTCACCGGGGCGCCGTCGCTCGGCCCAGGCGCCGCCGCCGAAGCTCGCCTCGACGCGTTCCTGCAGGCGCTGGCCGCGCTCACAGAGGCCCAGCTGCCGCTGCTCCGGGCGTCGGAGGGCGCCGCCCCGGCCGCCCGCTTCCAAACCGGGGCCTACCGGGCGTGGCATCAGCACGTCGGCATCCTGCTGACCGACCTGGGCCGCGGCGACGAGGCCCGATGGCTCGCGGACGTCGTCATGGCCCCGTTCGGCGCCGCGCTGTACCACCATCACCGGCACGAGCTCGGTCTGTCCGCGGCGGAGATTGCCACCCGAGCGCAGGCCGCGGCGCGCCGGCTCGCCGAAAGCTGAGCGACCGCAGGCGCCACCGCGCCGACCTCCTGCGGCGTCGCGTGTCGGGACGCTGCCGGGAAGGGTGTGCCGACACAAGGTGCCTCGCGGGTCCGAGTTCGGGACGCAGCGGGTGACCTACGTGCGTCGCGGCAGCACCCAGAAGCGAGAAGACCCTGCCGGAGCCGGGCCGCCAGGGAAGCGGACGACGGGCCTCGAACCCGCGACCTTCGGCTTGGGAAAACATACGCGGGAGTGACATCCCAGTACGTACGGGGACCTCAGGCCCCATGAATTAGGCGGTTCTGACCCCACAAGCGCCGCAGTGTGTGGGATGGTGTGTGGGATGGCGAATCTCATCCCACACGCTTCGGAGGCACGATGACGGCCACGCTGAGGGTCAAGGACCAGGGCAAGGGACCGCGGTTCTATGCCCGCTGGCGTGCCGACGGACGGCAGGTCGAGCGGCTGGTCTCCGACGACGGCCACCCCACGGGCGCGGCGTGGATGGTGCCCACGGGCGACAAGCGCGCAAAGACCGGAGGCGAGGCCCTGGGAGCCTGGGTCGAGCGCAGCGGGCGCACGATGCCCGACGGCACGCTCACGCTGGCAGCGGCACGCGGCCTGGTGCCAGCCGTCATGCGCCGATACGACGAGGGACAGCGCGCGGCGACGGAGAGCGCCACCCCTGAGCAGATCAAGGCGGCGGAGCTGCGGGAGCGCGCGCGACGGCTTCAGGACCAGGCGAAGGCACTGGAAGGCGACCAGGTGACGTTCGGACAGGTTGCAGAGACGTGGATCGCCGGTAAGCGCCGCACCGTCAAGGCGAGCACGTGGCGGTCGTGGCGCTCGCAGCTCGACGTACACCTTCTCCCCCACCTTGGACATGTGCCGTTGGCCGAGCTGGACCATGCGGCCATCGATGCCTTCGTTCGCGACCGCGAGCAGCTCCCCAAGCGCGACGAGGACGGCAAGCCCATCGAAGGCGAGCGGGCACTGTCGGTGACGATGGTGGGCGCGTTGCTGGTGCGCGCGCGGGCCATCCTCTCCTTCGCCTGCCGCCCGACCGAGGCGGGCGGGTTCGGGCTGGCAGCCAACCCGGCGAAGTACGTCGAAGGTCCGCGTGATGATCGGCCCACCGATGAGCAGATCTTCACGCCCGCGGAAATCGTGGCGCTCGCCGCGGCACTCGCCCGCGGCGCGCACCGGGACGAGGAAGGGATCATGCGGGCGGGCGGACAGCACGCCCGGGAGGACGCGCGGCTAATGCGCAGGGCAGACGACGCGCGGGATGCCGCAGCGGTTCTGCTGGGTGGGTTCTGCGGACTACGCCGGGGCGAGCTTGTCGGTCTGCGCTGGGGTGACGTGTCGTTCACGGACGCGCGGCTACAGGTTGTGCGCTCAGTCGACCTCGGCAAGATCGTGAAGCCGAAGAGCGGCAAGGGTCGCGCGGTGCCGATGCCGCAGCAGGTTGCCGACGGCCTCATCGCGCTCGAGCGGGCCCGCAAGGCGCACGCGGCGTCGCTGGGGATCGAGCCCGCACTAGGTGACGACGATCCGGTGCTCGGAACCGCGCTGGGCGATCTCATGGATCCGTCGGCGCTTCTGCGGCGCGTCAAGCGCGCGGCGAAGGCCATCGGCCTCAAGCCGCTCGGACTGCACCGTCTCAGGCATTCGTATGTCACGGCAGCGCGTGAGGCATTCTCTGTCGACTTGGTCCAGCGGTTCGCCGGTCACGCAGATCAGCGGACGGCGGCTCGGTACGCGCACGCGCGAGCGGGCGACGATGTGTCCGACCGGATGTCCGAGCACCTCGCGAGGCAGATCGAGCAGACGGCCGTGAAGGCGACTTAGCGACTCCCCTGGGCGTCGAGCCACGCGGAGACGCGCTCGGGCTGGAAGCGCCGGATGCGACCAAGGCGAACGACGGGCAACGGATCATGCTCGCGACGGGCCAAGTCGTAGACGGCGCGTCTGCTGACGCCCAGCCATTCCGCCACCTCGTCGGCGCTCAGCAGTGCAGCGCGGCCGTTCGGAGCGGCCTGCGAAATCATCGGTGCGTCCTTTCGGGGCTGAGGCCGACCGCCGGCCGGGTCGTATCTCGGTGGCAGGTCCAAGACACGACCCGGCGGATCTGGTCGGCGGTCGCTCGCGGGGTGGAACGCCCGCTCACGGTGGGATGCGCTCGGCAGGCGCAAAGGGTGTGGACGGGCTGGCTCACGACTCGTTGGGCTGGTCGTAGCCAGGGATCACGATGCTCTCTACCCGAGGATCACCCGCGGCCAGGCGGCGCTCGAGCGCTGGCGCGAGCCTGCCAGCGGGGATGACATCGCCAGGCCGAAAGGTGGCCGCGCTTGTCCGCTGCCTGATGCGACCCGTATCGGGCTCACGTTCCGTGCCGTCGATGATCTCAAGCACTGCGCTCTGGAGTACTCGGTAGCTGCTCATCACCAGGCACCTCTCATCGCGCGACCGAACGGGCTGTTCGGGTCGATGCCGGAGAGGTCCAGCCTCGGCGGCGCGTCGGCCGGTGCGGGCTCGGCGATGCCGAGCTCGATGAGCATTCCGCGGGCGTCCGGGAACCGATCGGCGAGCGGGATGCGGGCCTCAGCATCGGCGATGCGCCGCTGGACTACGGCCAAGCGGGCTTCGGTCTCGGCGGTCTCGGCTCGGGCGGCCGTGACTAGCTCGCCCTCCGATGCGAACGGCCGCGTCAGCTCCACGCCGTCGGTTGGCCGATCACGCGCGAGCTGTTCGCGCATGAAGTCAGCCTCCGCGCCTGTAGCGGGGCGGAAGCCGGGCCAAGGCTGTTGGCGGCGGCGCAGGACCCCGAGGGCCTCCTCGCGGGTGACATTGATGATCTGCCGGGTCATGCGTCGAGTCCGTTCTGGATGTTGCTGAGTGCGATCCGCTCGGCGCGGGTCGGTGCGTTGGCAATACGTCGCCAGTCGACGGGAATGCGCGAGAGCAGCTCGTCGCATCCCTCTGCGAACCGCTCTTGGGCCGCTTCGACATCTGCGTGGTACTGGGCGATCAGGCGCGCGCCCAACGAGGCATCTAGGCCGGCGACGATCCCGGGGTCGGTCCGGTCGACGGCGCTGGGATCGGCGGCCAGATCGCTCGCCAGCCGGGCGATTCCGGCGGTGATCGGTGGCGGACCCTCCAGCACCCGCTGCTTGGCGCGCGGAACGGCGTCGTTGTGCGCGCGCAGCGCATCGAGGAACGCACTGGCCCGCCGTCCCGTGGGTCCGGTCGCGTTCCCCGGAAAGGCGAGGAGCCTCCGTGCCTCGCCAATGGCGAGATCGAGCGCCTTGGCCTTGACGTCGGGCGCGGCATCGGCGCTCGGCGGGTTGTCGATGAGCGCGGGCAACAGGTCGGCGACGGCCTTGAACTCCGCTGCGATGGTCTCCTGATCGTGGGGAACGGCATTGGCGATGGTCATGCGTCGTTGTCCTTTCGGTGATGAGGAGCGCGGTGTACGCCTGCGTCCACGAGGTTCTGCACGATCTGGCGAGCGCCATCCGACAGGTGCGTGACATCGGTTGGGTGACCGGTGAGGACCGCCAGTGCCGCGTCTAGATCGCGGAGAACGCGAAGGCCATCGGGGTGCTGGGCGATGACCATGCGCAGGGCAGAGGCGATGTCGCGGGAATCACTCATGGTCAGCTGTCCGTGATTGATTGCCAGCCGCGGCTAAACGTCGCGGGTGCCACACGGCCCCGGCCGCGGTGCAGCTCGACCGCCGTGGCTTGCAGGCTCTTGGACCAGTAAGCCGCGACGGCAGCACGATCCTGTGCAGATCGTCCGATCGTCCGCACATGGACATGCCCGAATCCCGAGCGGCGGCACACCTCGGCGAGGCGATCAACCGGGATGCCGTCATGCAGGACCACGGCGTGTAGATGGAGACGATGGGTCGGGCCGAACTCGACGGCGCACGCTGCCTCGACTCGGCGACGGCCTCGCTGCGGCGCGCGGCGCATCTGCTCAAGGGCCCTGCCGTAGGACTGGCGGGCCCTGCCGATGTGATCGCTCTGGCGCAGCGTGAGCGTGAGCAGGGCTGCGCTGCGGCCGCCCTGCTCGGCATCGTCCAGACCGAGCAGAAGACGCCCGCAGGCGACCCGCTGCTTGGCGAGGCCGCAAGCGGGGCCGGGACAGAACCACGCCAGGCACGAATCTCTCTCGCGGACATCCCCGGTGACGGAGTCGACCAGGAGCTGGCCGGTTCGGCGAGGACATGTGCGGGGTCCAAGCGGAGGTAGTTGATCGAGTAGGGGCCGGGAGCCGCCACCACCAGGTGCGGGCGAGGGCGAGAAGGGCGGCTGTCACCACCGTGGCGAATGTGGGGAATGTGTGCGAACATGTGTTCGTAGTCTCCTGAAGGTGCGCGTCGAAAGAGGGCCTGGGCGGGCCCTCTTTCGCTTGCTTCAGGCGGTCTCCGAATCAGCCGCATAGACGTCCGGGAACGTGGCTCGGAGAGACCGCCGCACCAGATCGGACACGGTGGTCCGCTCTTCCCACGCCTTGTCTTCCAACCGCCGAAGCGGGCCGGAGGCTTCGCGAACGCTAAGCGTGCGCAGCAGGTCGGTGGCGGGAACGGCGTCGGTGGCAGGCGCAGGCATCTGGGGTGCTCCCTCGGTTCGGGGGTGTGCGGCGTGCGCGGCCCGGCGAGCGATGCGGAGATCGGGGTTCGTCAGGCCGTGTGGCATGACGGCAGTGTTACGCGGCTTGGGTCGGTGTGACAACCTGTAAGGTCGACCATTACACCTGCAAATGCGCCCTTTTTAGGATCGGGCAGCACGCGGAATCCCTGCACCTGTCATTCGCATAAGAATGCGAACGCGCCAAGTCAGCGATCTGAAAATCCGCCCGCAGAGGGCGCGAATCTGGCCCGTAGCCGACGCTCCAGCAGCTACAGCAGCGGGTCGACACCGACGTCTTCGATGACGTCGGCGTCCGGGATCGCGGCGGCCAGCTCGATCACGTCGCCAACCGGCAGCTCTCCGCTGCGAACAGCGTCGGCCAGCATCTGGGCGAACTCGTGGCGGACCTCATCAGCGGTCAATCGCGCGTACTGATCGGCGTCGGCTCGATCCTCGGACCGTTCCCGTTGGGCGAGCGCGCCTTCCTGGACGACCAGGCGGAGCCATCGATCTGCGGCCCGACTGCGAGTCTCGGCCGACTCGTCCGGATCCAAGCCGGCGCGCAGCGCCGCGACGATCTCGTCTGCGTGCCCGGCAGCGGCCTCGGCCGCGATCTCTGAGGCACGCTTGACCCGTGGTCGGCCCTGCCCCCGGCCAGCACCACCGAACTTGCCCTCTCGGACAAGCTGTTTGGCGCGCTCGCTCGGATCACTGGAGTAGGCCACACGCACAGGGTCGCACAGTTGAGAATCAGTCTCAATCTTAGGGTTCGGCCGCGAGGCGAGTGACCAAGCGAATGGGGCTAGGAGTCGCAGCGACTGTCGCGGAGCCGCACGTCAACCGAACGGCGATAGACGGTGGCTCGGGCCGCTCCGTCGCAGAGGCTCCCGTCTGCGATCGCCATGCCGTTCCACGTGCAGGTGTAGCGACGTCCCGACAGGCGGCGACAGGTCGCGCCCGCCTGCGTCACCCGCTTGCCGTCAACGGTCTTCCCCTTGACGGCTCGCTCGACGGCAGCCTCAGCGCGCTGCTTTGGGCTCGCGCCCCAGGCGGTGGTCGCGGGCCCGGGTGCCAGGAGGAACATCGTAAGGCCGACGACGATCCGACAGCGCGTAGTGGTGGACATACGCAGAACCATACTTGTCGTTTACGACATGGCAAATCGGACGCGTGCAGGTTGGGATCTGCCCGGTGGTCGCCGATCCCCTGGAGGTCTTCGCTAAGAATCTGCGGGTCGCGCGCGAAGCCGCCGGCATGACGCAAGAGGAGCTTGCGCTCGCGGCCGGTCTGAACATGGCGAATGTCTCCAGGTACGAAGGGGCCAAGCGCGAGCCGGGGGTCCGAGTAGTCGTGCGTCTTGCTCAAGCGTTGGGAGTGACGCCCGGTTCTCTCCTGGACGAACCGTCGGCCGGTCTCAGCTCGCACTAGCGGGGTATCCGTGCGGTGAACGAAACTCCGGGCTCTCACCATGCGCTGCACCTACTGTCGCCAGGAGCTGCCGCCTGACGCGTTCTCGCCCGTCGGCGATCACGTAGTGCCCGCAAGCCTGGGCGGCGGATGGGTCGACTGGCGCGTCTGTCGTCAATGCAACGAACGGGCGAATCAGGTCGCCGACGAGTGGATCAGCAAGGACTTCCTCACGCGCTTCCTTCGCGCGCGGTACAGCGTTCGGGACCGATACGGCAAGGCACCCGAGCCGCCTGTCGTGGCGCTTCGGTTGAACCGCGGCGGCGTGGTTCGCGCCACCCTTCGTGACTCGGGCCCCACGTTCGATGTCGCCGCGCCGCGGGATGTCATCGATGCCCTGAACCTGAGTAGCCCGGCCGACCAAGGCCCCCTTCGACGGGTCTTTGCCGAAGCTCTAGGAGATCCCGACGCCGCAGAACACGAAGCGCTTGAGCTGGCGCAAGCAGCGCAAGCGAGTGCGACACCCCCGGCGGCTTGGTCCCGCTTCATGGCCAAGGTCGGTCTTGCCGCCGGGCGGGAGGCGTACGGCGACGGCTGGCTCGACAGTCGGCAAGCGACCATCCTCAGTACCGACCTTCTTGGCGACGACCCGCCGCAGTTAGGGCAGCGAACCCACCATCCACCGGTGTCTCCGTCGTGGCCCTACACCCCACCTGATCACCAGATATGGATCGAGCCTCACGCCGATACAGCCGTGCTGATGGTCTCGCTCTTCGGGCAAGTACTAGGTGGCGTACCTCTCGGCGACTCGTCCGCCCATCGTGACCCGTCGGCATGGTCGCTGGACCCGCACGCGCGACGTGTCCACCGCACGACGTACCCGGCCGTCTGGTTCGCGCACGCAGCCCTTCGCGTATTGGAAGCCGGCGGAACGCCATTCGTCGTCGGCTCGGACGCGCCGTTCATGTACGTACCAGACGGTCCCGATGGGCCGGTGGAACTGGGCGTACCCTTTGAGCGGGTCGAGTCGCCAGCTCACGCATTCGGAGTTGCCCATGGCCCGAAGGATCGTGAATCGGACCCGGGCGACCACCCTCAGGACTAGGCGTCGAGATTTCTCTCCACCTCGATGCAGTGAGCGCATCGGACCAGCAGGTACGCCCTCAAGCGAGCCGGGGCCGAGAGTGACGAAGGTGGCGGGTGCCGGGCCCCGTGTTGACCCATGCGTTGATCCGAGGCCCTTCCGGGCGGCCTGCAAGCGACCCCAGAAACGACGAAGGCCCCGCGGTTGCAGGGCCTTCTAGCAGCGCGCCCGAGAGGATTCGAACCTCTGACCTTCGGTTCCGTAGTCCACCGAGGGGCGTGCGCTGGGGTGCGTCTTGGGCGTGATCCCCGGCCTACGCGGCCAACTCCCTCGGCCAGCTTGGCGTCCACGGCGTGCGTCTGAAATCCGCGGGGCGCGTTGACCCGCGTGTTGTTCCACGGCACGATCTGTGGATGTTCCACAACGGTCAGCGGGTCAGGTCTCTCAACGGAGCCAGTCAGGGCGCGGTCGTGAAGCGCGGCCCCGACTACGTCATCAAGATGCTTGGCGGCGACGAGGTCAAGCCTCAGTGGTACGTCGCTTGGGACAACGCGCCCGCCGGCACCGGGCCCGAACTGGTCGTTGAGGAGGTGCTCGTGGCCACCGAGACAACGGGCTGAGCTATGGACGGCGAGGCATTACCTGACGGTGATGCGTGGTGGCTGGTCTGCGGTCTCTATGGCCGCCTGATGTTCGAAGTGCAGTGGTTTGAGCTGGAGGTACGCGGCTTGAGCGGCCTCATCGAGCCTGATGCGCAGGACCGCAGCTTGGACGAGGCGGTGACGCACCTCTTCAAGCGTCCATTGCGAGGACTCGCGAACCGCATCCCCGGAGATGCCTCGCTGCGTGATGACCTCACGGCAGCGGTCAACACCAGGAATACGCTCGCACACGAGTTTTTGGTGTTGTCGGAGCTGCGGGTCAAGGCTGGCAGCGCCTCGGTGGACGAAATCGTCGAGTTGCTGAACGAAGCACACGGCAAGTACGAGGACTTGCGGCGTCGCCTCGCAGCGTTTAGAGCGCAGATGGAATCTGCGCTAGGCATTGTCGATGCCACTGGAGGACTCCCTGACGATGACGTCGCTCGACTGATTCGGGAGGCGGACGAGAACATCTAGGGCGAGCCTCCGCGCCGGACAAGCGATCCCGATAGCTGGCTACGCTACGCAGCGCTATGGAGCGATTGACGTTCAAGATGCGCGAGGCGTTTCCACCGGACGACCCAATCGCGGGGTGGGTTATGAATCTGTCGATCGCACTGGGCGATCTCCGGATCGTCGCCAAGTACGCGACGCGCGAGGAGCAGCTAGCGCACGAGCGCATCTACTTCGTGCGCATCTTCGCCTCACACCTCCGCGAGATTTCTAAGCTCCTCGTGCTCGACTACAACAAGCGCCAGGACGTGCGGGACTTTGTGGCCGGTATGCCGCAGGCGGCGCAAGATGCCCGCGATGAAGCGGACAGGCTCCTGCACGCCGCCTTTGGGCTACGGCCCGACGTCGTCGTGTGGGAGGACGTCAAACGCCTGCGCGACGATACTTTCCACTACGTCAGCGACAGAGATAGCCAAGCGCGGCTCGTCGAGGCGATGCGGACCGTCGCCGACATGCGCGGCGGCGAGATGGAGTCCTCTTATGTGCTCGACGACAACGGCTGGCTCCGTGCCGAGTACGCGGATCTCGTCGCGGCGAACCGGATGCACCCGTTCCCGCAAGAGCATGAAGACGACACAGAGCTTCCAGTCACGCTGGAGTTGCATGAGGCAATCATCAAGCTCAACGGGTACGTCGCGACATTCATCCAGGCGGCCGAAGCTCACTACCTGCTCGACGTCCTGCCGGCCGGCGTCGTTGACCACCACCACGAGTAGCGCGGCTGCCGCCCCCCGTGGGCGGCTCCCGTTGATCCGAGTTACGCCTTTCCGGCGTCGCCCGACGTCTCATCTGTCGAAGCGGGATCGGTCGCCGCCTGGACCGGCAGGTACTTTGCGTGGGTCTCCCGCAGGTACGCGAGCCCTTGAGCAGCGCCGGGTTCGTATTCAAGATGCTGCTGAGCGAACTTGAGCCGGTGCACCGCGGCGTCAAGCACCTCGGCCCAGGTCTTGACCCACACCCGGACGCCGTTGGCGTTCATGATCTGGCCGTACGGGCGATCCGAGGACTGCCGCTCGAACGCGGGTGAGCCGGTGATCTCGCCGGACACCACGATGAAGTCCCACTCGACATCGACGGTCTCGAAGCGTGGATGCTTGGCGACGGCGGTTGCGTATCGCCGAATCTGCGCTGCTTCGTCGTCCCCGATCTTGACCGTGGGGCGCTTCAGCTCCACCACGAGGTGCTCGCGCCGGTTGCGGGTTTGGGCCAGTGACCTCGACAGCATGAGGTCGACGATCCGGCCGTGCCCCTCAAGGTCGGTGATCCGATCGATCGGCTCCTCGGCATCGGGCCGAAGCAGCTTGAGGTGCTCCTCAAGCACGCGTGTGAGGCTTTCGTCGTTCACCGACAGGGCATACTCCTCGCCGAAGACCCATGTTTCCGCCGCGAGGATCTTGTGAAGCTGCGAGCGCTCCTTCACGTATGGCTTGATGTCCGGGCTGAGGACGAGCAACTCCAGGCCCTGGAGGAAGCTAAGGCGGTTGGCGACCTCCCGGGACAGGACGATCATCGATCCGAGCGAGGTGTGGTCGAGCAGGGCGCTCAGCTCGGCTAGCCGGTCTTCCGGGAGATCGAGCACCTCTCGCAGCACGCGGTGCAGCGAGCCGGGGTCCTGCTCCAGCGACTCGCGGATAAGGCGCAGGGACAGACGCCGTGAGCGAAGGTCAGTCCCGCTCACAGCCGGAGAGGCAGCGAGCGCGACGACATCGAAGACATCACGCACCGTCTGCTCAGTCGCGGTCTTTGCGTCGCCCTTGAAGGGATAGGACTCCTCGGCCTTCCACCTCTCGACCTGCTCGCGTGTGCGATCGCTCGCGCGGCGCTTGAAGTAGTCCCTCAGTTCGTCCTTCGCTGCCTCCATGAGGTCGCGCCCGCCAGACGCGTCCAGGTTGATGAACTGGAGGTCCGTCTCCCCCTTTGCCGTCGAAGCCCTTCCACTGCAAGTAAGCGGTGAACTCGAACCCTGGTGCTTGGATGCCCGGCGGCTGCTCGGCGAGCGGAGTGCCCTGGCTGTCGCAGAGGTAGAGACCGCGTTCGATCTTGCGGTTCCACTCGATGATGGTCAGGAGCGCGTCGTCCGGTTCCGCGGCGAGCGGAACATCGACTCGCTGATCCTGGGCCGCCGCGGGGTCGATCTCCACGCCGTCGTAGCGGAGGTGGGCGTTGAAGTTCTGAAGCTGCAACCCGAAGGTGGCCGTGAGCCGGTCCACCGGAGTCGAGCCGCTGAGGCCTCTCGGCGCGCTGCCGCCGAGGTCCGGGATGACGACTGTGGTCCCGGTGGCCTCGGAGGTGGGCTCGGGCTCGGACACAGTCACATGGACCAGGTTCGAGACCTGAAGTTCGACCGTTGTGCGGAAGTGCTGACCATCTTGAGTGGGGTCGGCGGCGATAGTGCGCCACAGGATGCGATTGCCGATCCCGGCGGCTCGGTAGCGCCCTCGCCCCTCACGGCCGTGCATGGCCCGGCCCCCCGGGGACGTGCGTTGAGCTTGCTTGCGCGACGCACCGATCGCGCCGAACCCTTCCTGAATCTCGGATGCGAGCATCCCGTGGCCGTTGTCGGTCACCCGGATGTCCTCGATGCCGTCCAACTCGTTGCGCCCGAACTTGACCTCGATCTCAGTGGCGTCGGCGTCGAGTGCGTTCCAAATCAGCTCGATGAGACCCGTCAGCGGCTGCGTGCTGCCGATCCGTTCGAGGTGCTCGGCGGTGAGCTTGACGTCGAATTCCATGCGGCGGGCAGTCTCGCAGGACGCGCGGCGGGTCGAGGCCTCCGCGCCGCTCGTCCTCGCGGTAGGTATGCCACGCGTTTCGCGCAGGTTGGCGCTTCACTGTCTGCCTTGCGGCATTCCGTCGGGCTGGCGACCGGCCACGGTCTGGAGTCTGCTCGACGTAACGGGCGCGGTTGGGCACCGGTACCGGTCCAGGGCCGGGCCGCTCCAGGAGTAACCAAGGTGGGGGGGTGCCCCGTCGCCTTCGATCCGGACGCCCGTCTGTGGGATGTACGCGTGGGATAAGCGCCGACGCCGACCACAGACGCCTCGCCCCAGAACGAGAAAAGCGCCTGATTACCAGGCGCTTTCACAAGCGGACGACGGGGGTCGAACCCGCGACCTTCGGCTTGGGAAGCCGACGCTCTACCAGCTGAGCTACGTCCGCGTGCCTCGCATCGTAGCCGCAGCGCGATGGCTACGGCTGCTTGCGCGGCGCGCCGGGCTCCTTCAGCGCGTCGGCGGCCTTCTTGGCCTTGTCCGACATGCTGCCCTTGCTCTTGGCGATGTTCTGCAGCTCCTGGGCGTCCTGCTTGAGCGACTCGGTGCCGCCGCGCTGATCGACGATCTTCTTGGCCTGCTTGGAGAGCTTCTTGAAGTCCATGCCCTTCACGGTAGACGGGTGAACTGGCCGGCCGGGCGGGTACGTAGTCCGGACATGCCCCGCACGCGCCAGCTCACCGTCGCCATGCTCGTCGCCCGGGTCGGCTACGCCGCCGTGCTGACCGCCGCCCCCGCCCGGTGGACCGAGCGCTGGCTCGGGCCCGCGGTGCACCAGGCTCCGACGCGCGTGTCGCTGCGCGCGCTCGGGGTCCGGGAGGGCCTGCTGCACGTCGGCGCGCTGGCGGCCGCCGTGTCCGGGCGCCCGGTCCGGCCGTGGCTGGCGGCGAGCATGGTCGGCGATCTCAGCGACATCGCGGCCACAGCACGTGCGCGGCAGGGGCTGCCCGACGGATCGCTCACCGCGACGGCCATCGTCGCGGGCGGCTCGGCGCTGCTGACCGCTGCCGCGGCGGCGAGCGAACACGCATAGACCGGGCGCGGGCCGCGCACTGCGGTCCCGTACCCTGAAGGGGATGTCCCGGGCAGGACCGATCGTCGTCGCCGTTGCGGCCGCAGCGCTCATCGCGCTGCTCGTGTACGGCCTCACCGCCAACGGCACGGACGACTCGCTCGACTCCGCCGTGCAGGCCGGCGAGACGCCCACGGCGCCCGACCGCGAACTGCCGGTGCTGGAAGGTGACGGCCCGACATCGCTGGCCGACCTGAAGGGCAAGCCGGTCGTCGTGAACTTCTGGGCCTCGTGGTGCGGCCCGTGCAAGGACGAGGCTCCTGTGCTCGAGAAGGCGCACAAGCGGCTGCAGGCCGTCGGCGGCACCGTGCTCGGCGTGACCTACCGGGACGCGAGCCCGGCGTCGAAGCGGTTCGTCGACGAGCAGGGGATCACGTTCCCCAGCGTGCGCGACGTCGACGGCAAGCTCGCCGAGGACTACCGGACCGACGCGCTGCCCGAGACCTTTGTCATCAACGGCGACGGGAAGATCGTCGCGATCTCCCGCGGGCAGGTCGACGACGAGTTCATGGACCAGGCCCTGCAGCGGGTGGGCGCATGATCCGCCGCATCCTCACGCTGGTCCTCGCCCTCGCCCTCGCGCTGCCCGGCGCCGCGCTCGCCGCCGAGACGACGCTGCCCGACGTCGAGGATGAGGTCATGTGCCCCACGTGCAGCATGCCCCTGAACACGGCGCAGAGCCCGCAGGCCGACGAGCAGCGCGCGTTCATCCGCGAGCTCATCGCCGACGGGCAGGACAAGGAGCAGATCAAGGCCGCGCTCGTCGCCGAGTACGGCGAGGACGTGCTCGCCGATCCGCAGGACGACGGCTTCGGCATCGCCGCGTACGTCGTGCCTGTGCTGCTCATCGTGCTGCTCGCCGTCGGGCTGTTCGCCCTGTTGCCGCGGCGGCGCCGGCGGGGCAGGGTCCCCGCGACCGGGCTGGCGGCGGCCGGTGGCCCGGAGCTCAGCGCCGAGGACACCGCGCGCCTCGACGAAGACCTCGCCCGCTACGACCCATGATCCTCGCCGCCGCCGATACGACGGTCGTCGCGGCGTTCGCGGTCGGCTTCGCGAGCTTCATCTCGCCGTGCGTGCTGCCGCTCGTCCCCGGCTACCTCGCGGCGGTGAGCGGCGTGACCGTCGCCGAGCTCCAGGAGGGCGACCACCGCGCGCGGGACGTGCTCTGGCCCAGCGCGATCTTCTGCTTCTCCTTCACGATCATCTTCGTCGCGCTCGGCATGACCGCGACGGGCCTCGGATCGGTGCTGTCCGACAACCGCCGCGCCCTCGAGCAGGCGGCGGGCATCGTGATCATCCTGCTCGGCATCTACTTCCTGCTGACGCCGTTCATCGACCGGCTGAACAAGGAGTGGCGGCCGGAGGCCCTCATGGTTCGCGCCACGGGCGGTCCGGTCATCGCGGGTGCCGCGTTCGCCATCGCGTGGACGCCGTGCGTCGGGCCGACGCTCGGCTCGATCCTCACCGCGGCGTCGGCGTCGGACACGGTCGGGCAGGGCGGCGTGCTGCTGGCCTTCTACTCGCTGGGCCTGGCGATCCCGTTCCTGCTGTTCGCGCTGGCGTTCGACCGGGCGACCACCACGTTCCGCTGGCTGCGCAACCACTACCTCGTGATCACCGCGATCTCCGGGGCGGTGCTCATCGTCATGGGCGTCCTGCTGCTCACCGGCGAGATGACGACACTGAACGACGAGGCCCAGCAGCTGATGGAGAAGGTCGGGCTGGACTTCGTCTATTCGCTGTAGCTGCTGAGCCGCTCGCCTGGCGGCTCGCGGGTCAGCCGAGAGAACTCGGCTGCGCCTCCTTCTCTCACATGGTGTCCGGCGTGCTCACCCCGAGCAGCCGCAGTGCCGTCGCGATCGTCGTCTGCGACGCGACACACAGCGCGATCCGCAGGTCCTCGACCCCGTCGCCCTCGGCCCCCACGACCTGGCAGTCGCGGTAGAACGCCGTGAACGTCTGGGCGAGCTCCAGCGCGTAGGACGACACGCGGTGCGGCGCCCGGCGGGTGGCGGCCTCGGCGATCTCCGCCGGGAACATGAGCAGCTTCTTGACGAGCGCCTTCTCGGCGGGATGCATCGCAACGGCGGCGCGCTCGGCGGCCAGCGCGGCGGCGACCCGGTCGGCCCCTGCCTTGTCGAGGACCGACGCGATCCGGGCGTGCGCGTACTGCACGTAGTACACGGGGTTGTCGCTGGACTCCTCACGCGCGAGGTCGAGGTCCAGGTCGATCGTGGTGTCGTGGCTGCGCTGCAGCAGGAACCAGCGCGCGGCGTCGACGCCGATCTCCGCGACGAGGTCGTCGAGCGTGACGAACTCGCCGCTGCGCTTGCTCATCGAGGACCGCTCACCGCGTTCGACGAGATGGACGAACTGCATGATGAGCAGGTCGAGCGAGGCGACGTCGCCGCCGAGCGACTCGTACGCCGCGGCCATCCGCGCCTTGTAGCCGTGGTGGTCGGCGCCGAGGACGTACATCAGCCGGTCGAAGCCCCGCTCGCGCTTGTCGAGCATGTACGCGATGTCGCTGGCGAAGTACGTGTGGTCGCCGGTGGAGCGCACCAGCACGCGGTCCTTGTCGTCGCCGTGCGCGCTGGAGCGCAGCCACAGCGCGTCCTCGTGCGCGTAGGTCTGGTCCAGCTCGGCGAGGCGCTCGAACGCGTGCGTGACGGGGTCCTGCCCGGCCAGCGCGGGCTTGGGTTCGTGCAGCGACCGCTCGCTGAACCACACGTCGAAGTTCACGCCGAAGAAGTGCAGCGAGTCGCGGATCCGCTCGGTCATGAGCGCGACCGACCGCTGGCCGAGCGCATCGAGGTCCATCGTCGCCGCGTCCGGGATCGCGTCGGCGATCGCCTGCACGTAGTCGCCCTGATAGCCGTCCTCGGCGACGTCCTCGCCCTTGGCGCGCGCCCGCACCGACTCGGCGAGCCGGGCGATCTGCGAGCCGAAGTCGTTGACGTAGTACTCGCGGGTGACCTCGTGACCGTGAAAGGCGAAGATCCGCGACAGCGCGTCGCCGTACGCCGCGTTGCGCGCGTGGCCGACGTGCAACGGGCCCGTGGGGTTCGCGCTGACGAACTCGACGTTGATCTTCTCGGCGACCGGCGCCTCCCCGCCGCCGAACGCGTCCCCGGCGGCGAGCACGTGCGCAAGCGCCGCGGCGTGCCAGTCGTCGGACAGGAACAGGTTGAGAAAGCCGGGCCCGGCGACGTCCACGCGCTCGAGCAGCGGCCCGAGGCGCGTCTGCAGTTCCTCGCCGACCTTCCCCGCGATGTCGCGCGGCGGACCGCCGACCACGGGCGCCAGCAGCATCGCGACGTTCGTGGCGTAGTCGCCGAAGTCGTCGCGCTTGGGCCGCTCGAGCGTGGCGCGCTCGCCCGCCTGGCTGTCACCGCCGACGGCGTGCGCCGCGTCTCGCAGCGCGCCGCGCAGCACGTCCAGGGGTGCGGTGGCGGCAGGCGACGGGGACATGCCGCCAGGGTATTCGAGTCAGTAGTGGTACGGCTCGTTGGCGAGGATCTTGTGCCCGCGGAAGAGCTGCTCGAGCAGGACGACCCGCGCGAGCTGATGCGGCAGCGTCATCGGCCCCAGCGAGAGCCGATGGTCGATCTGGTGCTCGAGCTGCAGCCCCTTCGGCCCCCCGATGACGAAGCAGACGTCCCGCCCGGCCTGCCGGCGGTCCTCGAGGAAGCGCGAGAACGCCACGGAGTCCATCTCCTCCCCGCCGGCGTCCAAGACGGACACGAACGCCTGCTCCGGGATGCGCCTGCCGACCTTCTCCTCCTCGCGGAGTTCGACGACCTCGACGCGCGCCTGGCGGGCGATGAGCTTCTGGTAGTGCTGCACGTCATCGACGTACGGCGGGCGCAGACGGCCGACGGCGAGGACGATGAAGCGCATCGCGGTGCGATAGTACGCCCCATGGTCGACAACGAGGCGGGGCCCGAGCGCTCCATCAACCTGCACTTCAGCCCGGAGATCATGGCCGGCACGTACGCGAACTTCGCGAACGTCTCCTTCTCCGACTACGAGTTCACCATCACGTTCGCGCGGGTGGACCACGAGGTCGAGGAGCAGGAGATCCCCGGCGTGGTCGTCTCGCGGATGAATCTCTCGCCGCAGTTCGCGGCCGAGCTCAGCGTGGCGCTGCAGGACGCCGTCGGGCGCTACAGCACGCAGCAGGGCATCAGGAACCTGCCGGAGTCCGACGCGTAGGGTGCGCAAGCTCGCTGACGACGTCTGGCAGATCGGCGGCTTCCCGCCGAACGGCATCAACGTCTACGTCATCGGCGATGTGCTCATCGACGCCGCCACGAAGTTCGGCTCGCGGCGCATCCTGCGCGGGCTGGGCGACCACGCGCTGTCGGCCCACGCACTCACGCACGCCCACCCCGACCATCAGGGCGCCAGCCACGCGCTCTGCACGCGTTTGGGCCTGCCGTTGTGGTGTCCGGCCGGGGACGCCGACGCGATGGAGCAGGGCACGGTCATGGATCTGCAGGCCCGGCATCCGGTCAACCGGATCATCGGCGCGCTGTGGTGCGGGCCGGCACACCCGGTCGCCCGCCGCCTGCGCGAGGGCGACGAGGTGGCGGGGTTCACCGTCCTCGAGGTCCCCGGTCACTCGGCGGGCCACGTCGCGTACTGGCGCGAGGCCGACCGGACGCTCATCGCCGGCGACGTACTGAACTCCATGAACGTCCGCACCGCGCGGCCCGGGCTGCATGAGCCCGAGACCATCTTCACGGCCGATGTCGCCCGCAACCGCGAGTCGATCCGGCGCATCGCCGCGCTGGAGCCCGCGCTCGCCCTCTTCGGTCACGGGCCGCCGTGGCGCGATCCGGCCGCGCTGCGGGCGTTCGCCGACCGGCTGTAGGCGACCCCGGCGCCGATCCGCTCGATGATCGGCGGGTGCGTGCCGAGCAGGAACGTGACGACGTCCGGCGGGTCGGGGTCGCTGACGTTCTGGCGGGCGATGCGCTGTTCGAATGCGATAAACGGCGCGGCCTCCCCGGTGAGCTCCAGCGCGTAGGTGTCCGCGCGCGCCTCCACGGAGCGCGAGAGCTGGTTGGAGATCACGCCGATCACCGCCGCGACAGCCACGACGGAGAGCGCGAGCGCCGGGAGCGCGTCGGGGCCCGCGCGCCCGTCCTCCCCCGGCTCGGGCGCCAGGCGCCGCGTGAGCTGCGCGGCGGCGAACATGCCGAACGGCGCGACGATGGCGAGGTACAGGAGCCCCCGCGGGAGGTCGTTGTAGTGCTGGTGCGCGAGCTCGTGGGCGATCACCAGGCGGATCTCCTCGGGCTCGAACTCCTCGAGCAGCGTGTCGTACAGCACCACGCGCTTCGTCGATCCCAGCCCGGCGACGTACGCGTTCGCCGCCGTCGTGCGACGGCTCGCGTCGATGACCTGCACCTCCCCCACGTCCACCCCCGCTTCCTCGGCCAGCGCGATGACGTCGTCGCGGACCGGACCCTTGAGGTCCGTGAAGCGATTGAACAGCGGGTCGAGCACCACGGGGGCGAGATAGATGCTGACCACGCCGTAGGCCACGACGACGCCTGACGCGGGCAGCCACCAGCGACGCGGGAAGCGCCGGATGAGCGCCATCGCTCCCGCCGCACCGGCGGCGGCGATCGCCGCGCCGATGGCGCCGGACACCGCGACGTCCTGGGCCCACCCCGCCCAGGACTGCGTGACGAGGCCGACATCGATCGCCCGCTCACGCATGACCGCACGCACCGGGAGCGTCGCGACGTCGAGCGTCACGGCGATCCCCGCGCCCGCCGCCGCGGCGGTCAGGACCGGCCGCCGCGCCTCGCGCAGCCGGCGGGGCGGCCGGGCCACGAGCGCGATGAGCACCCCCGCCTCGATGATGAACGTGACCCCCAGGAGCGCGAGCTGGGGCCGGCGAAAGTCCCGTGCGCGCTGTAGCTCTCCGGCACTGAAGTACGATTGCGCCCGAACAGGCGCCGGCTCCACCACGCCATCTCGCGGCTGCATCACCAGCACGGCCACCTCGGCGACGAGCACGGCCGCGACGACCGCGGCGGGCAGGCGCAGACGTTCCCGAAGCACCCCACGCACTGTCGCACATGCGCATCGCGGTCCTGTCCGACATCCACGGCAACCGGCACGCCTTCGAGGCGGTGCTCGCCGACGCCCACGCCGAGGGCGTCGACGAAGCCTGGTGCCTCGGTGACGTCGTCGGGTACGGCGCCGATCCGAACGCCTGCGTGCGTCTCGCGCGCGAGCACTGCGCCATCTGCCTTGCGGGCAACCACGACCTCGTCGTCACCGGCGTCATGCCGATGGACGACTTCTCCCGCAACGCCGCGGTCGCCGCCCGCTGGACGCAGGACGAACTCGAGCTCGACAACGTCGAGTTCCTCCGACGGCTCGCCCCCGACGGCCTGGAGGAGGACATCGGCCTGTACCACGCGAGCCCGCGTGACCCGGTCTGGGAGTACGTGCTCAGCTCGCTGCTGGCTGCGCGCTGCCTCGACGTCCAGGAGCAGCGCGTCGCGCTCATCGGCCACACCCACGTCGCGCTGTCGTTCTGCCGCGAGTCCGGCGCGTCCGTGGACGGCCAGACTCGGGCGGCCGGGGCGCTCGCCGGCATCGGGACGGGCAAGTGGCTGCTGAACCCCGGGTCCGTCGGCCAGCCGCGCGACGCCGACCCCCGCGCCGCCTGGCTGCTGCTCGACACCACCGCGTGGACGGCGCAGTGGCGCCGCACCGAGTACGACATCGAGGGCGCCGCGGCCGCGATCCTCGCCGCAGGACTCCCTTCATCCCTCGCCGAGCGCCTGCAGTACGGTCAGTGAGCGTGCGCCGTCCCCTGCTGCTGCTCTGCTGCGCCTTCGCGCTCGGCCTCGCCGCCTCGGCCCTCGTCGCCTGCGGCGGGACGAAGGACGGGATCCCCCAAGCGGACGCGTCCAACCTCAACCAGCAGCTCGCCGACGTGCAGGAGTTCGTCGAGCGCGGGGACTGCAGCGAGCTGAACGGCCAGCTGCGTCAGGTCCAGGAGGGCATCGACAACCTGCCGTCCAGCGTCGACCCGACCCTCGTCGACAACCTCAACCAGGGCCTGGACCGGCTGCGCGTGCAGAGCGTCGAGGACTGCAACACGGGCACCACCGAGACGACGGAGACCACCGAAACCACGACGGTCCCGGAGACGACGCCGGAAACCACGACGACGACCACGCCCGAGACCACCACGACGACGACGCCCACGACGACCACGACGCCCCCGCCCACGACGCCCACCACGCCCCCGCCGACCACCGACACCGGCGGCGTGACCCCGCCCGCCGCGGACCCGAACCCCGGGGGCGCGGGCGTCGGCACCGAGGTCATCCCGTGAGCGGCCTGGTCATCGCCAACCGTTACGAGCTCGGCGAGCGCGTCGGCACCGGCGGCATGTCCACGGTGCAGCTCGCGTTCGACCGCCGACTGGAACGCGACGTCGCGGTGAAGCTCCTCGCCGAGCACCTCGCCGACGACCCGCAATTCATCTCCCGGTTCAAGCGCGAGGCGCTCGCCGCCGCGCGGCTCGTGCACCCGAACATCGTGCAGGTCTTCGACTTCGGGTTCGACGAGACCTCGGGCCGCCACTTCATCGTCATGGAGTTCGTGAAGGGCCACTCCTGCGCGGAGCTGCTGCGCGACCACGGGCGCCTGTCGCTCGACGAGGTCCTGCACCTCGCCGACGGCGCGTGCCGGGCCCTGCACTACGCGCACCGCAACGGCGTCGTCCACCGCGACGTCAAGCCCGGGAACATCCTGCGCGCCGATGAGGGCACCGTGAAGCTCGCGGACTTCGGCATCGCCAAGGCCATGGGCAGCTCGTCGATCACGCAGGTCGGCTCGGTGCTCGGCACGGCCGCGTACCTCGCGCCCGAGCAGGCGCACGGCGAGCCTGCGACCCCGCGCTCGGACATCTACGGCCTCGGCGTCGTCGTCTACCAGCTGCTCGCCGGCCGGCTGCCGTACGAGGCGACGTCGCTGACCGAGCTCGTCCTGCTCCAGCAGAACCAGCCGCCCGCGCGCCTCGACGCGATGGACCGCTTGATCCCGGAAGGTCTGGCGAACGCGATCGAGCGCGCGCTCGCCCTGAAGGCCGACGACCGGTTTGCCTCGGCCGAGGAGATGCGCCTGGCGCTGCACGCCGGGGCCTCCGGCGCGCCCGTGCAGGGCGTCACCGATCAGACCCGCGTGCTCGCGGCCACCGAGGCGACGCGCGCGGCGCCCGCCGCCCCACCGGTGCGGCGGCTCGAACCGCGCGCGGCCGAGCAGAAGGCGCTGGCGCGTGAGGCGCGGCAGGAGGCGCTGCCCGCGAAGCGCGACCGGCACGTCGGCCGCTGGCTGGCGCTGGCGGCGATCATCGCGATCCTCGCCGTGGCGGGCTGGCTGGCGTTCAGCGCGAGCGAGCAGGCGGTGCAAACGCGCGAGATCACCGGGAACACCACCCAGGAGATCGTCTCGCAGATGCAGCAGCTCGTGGACGACAACACGCGCTGACGCCGCACCGGCCTGCCGGTAGGGTCACGGGATGGCACGCGAGTATTACGACCCCCGGGGCAAGGTCATCCTCATCACCGGCGCCGCCCGCGGCATCGGGCTCGCCGCGGCGAAGCGCCTGTCGGCGCGCGGCGCGAAGCTCGCGCTCGTGGGCCTCGAGCCCGAGCTGCTCCAGGCCGAAGCGGCCGCGCTCGGCGGCGACGCCGCGTGGTTCCACGCCGACGTCACCGACCGCGACGCGCTGCGTGACGCCGTCGAGAGCGCCGTGACGCGCTTCGGCGGGATCGACGTCGCGATCGCCAACGCGGGCATCTCCCCCGTCGGCACCGTGCGCACGCTCCCCGACGACGCGTTCGAGCGCACCGTCGCCGTCAACCTCATCGGCGTGTGGAACACGCTGCGCGCGACGATGAACCCCGTCATCGAACGCCAGGGCTACCTGCTCACGATCGCCTCGCTGTCCGCGCCCGGGCCGGCGCCGCTCATGGGCCCGTACACGGCGACGAAGGCGGCCGCCGAGAACCTCACGCGCGCCATGCAGCAGGAGATCGCGCACACCGGGACCAAGGCGGGCGTCGCGTACTTCGGCTTCATCGACACCGACCTCGTGCGCACGGGGTTCTCCCACGAGGCGACCCAGAAGATGCAGGCCAACCAGCCCGGCAAGCTCTTCAAGCCGGTGCCGGTCAGCCAGGCCGCGAAGGCGATCGAGCAGGGCATCGAGCGGCGGGCGCAGACCGTCGTCGCGCCCTGGTGGGTCCGCCCCGCGCTGCTGGGCCGCGGCCTGTTCGAGTTCACGTTCGCGCGCAACGGCAACGACCCGGCGGTCGCCGAGGCCGTCCGGATCGCCGATGCCACGCCCTGGGCGCCGAGCGAGCCTGCGGACGCGGTGTCGAAGACGCCCGCCTGATTCACCCGGCGGGGCCGTCGACCCCCAACCCGATGAGCGGCGCGAGGACATCGCGGGCGTAGGCATGCAGCGCGGCCGGATCACGGGGGTCCGGATCGTCCGGGGGCAGGGCGACGTACGTCAGGAACAGGCGGGCGACGAGGTCCGCCGTGCGGCGGATCGCGCGGGCGTCGCCCTCGGGCCGTGCGGCCTGCAGCCGCGCGGCGATGAAGTCGACGCCCAGACGGAAGACGTGCCGGTCGCGCGCGGCGGCTGCCGCGATGACGGCGCCGGGCTCGGCCTGCGCGACGCGGCGCAGCAGTGGGTGGGTGCGCACGAAGCTCATCGCGGCGACGAACGCCTGGGCGGTCGCCTCCTCGGGCGTCGCCCCGTCGTCCAGCCCGCCGGCGACCGTCGCGAGGAACCGCTGGCACTCGCGCAGGGCGAGCGCATCGACCAGGTCGTCGCGCTTGGAGAACCGCCGGTAGACCGTCATCCGCCCGAGCCCGCTGCGGCGGACGACGTCCTCCACGGTCATCCGGTCGAGTCCGACCGACGCGGCCTCCTCCAGCGCCGCGTCGAGGATGCGGGTGCGTGTCGGGTCGGCGGCATCATCCACCGCCGCGGTCGCGGCCGCGCGCGTCAGCAGGCTGGCGAGCTCCACCGGCACGTCAGAACGCCGCCGCGAGGGCGTCCGTGGCGACGGTCGGCGCGGCCTCACCGCGGACCCGCGCCAGAGCCAGGGCCTTGTAGGCCGGGGTGCCGAACGCCCAGCGCAGGGCGCGCACGTTGAGTTGGAGGCTCACCTCGGCGGCCGTGCGGTCGAGCGGCCCGCCCGTCCGCAATCCCGTGAGCTCGCCCGTCCACGCGGGCAGCAGCGACATCGACCCCTGCACCGTGAGCAGCTTCAGGCGGCGCGCCAGCGGCTCGGGAAGCTTCGGGCCGAACGGCGCGGTGAGCAGGAACTCGAAGAACGTGCGGGTCTGCTCGTTGACCGCAAGGTGCGGCCGGAACCGCTCGATGTAGTCCTGCAGGTCGGCGTACGTCTCGGGGATGTCGCCGGCCCCGCCCAGCCGGCCGATGATCGCCTGCTCGGCGAGATACCGGTCGCGCTCGTCGGTGCTCAGCGGCCGGCAGTACCGGTCGAACGCGGCCATGACCGCCCACGGGATGCACGTGTGGACCCAGCCGATGAGGTCGGGATCGATCGCCTCGTACGGCTCCCCGTCTGGGCGGACGCCGTTGACCCGCTCGTGCATCCGCCGGACGCGGGCGATCTCGGACTCGGCCCGCGCGGTGCTCGCGAAGGTGGTCGTGACGACGTACCCCGCGGTGTTGCGCGCGCGGCGGAACGGGTCCTCGCGGTAGCTCGACATGTCGTGCACGCCGGCCATGACGGACGGGTGCATGATCTCCATGACGATCGCCGCCGGACCCGCGATCGCGAGCGAGGCGATGTCGCCGTGGATCTCCCAGGAGATGCTGTCGGGCCCCAGCAGCCCCGGGTCGTCCGGTGGCTCGCCGTAGATGTCAGGCTCGTCGTGACGGCCGGTGATCGCCGTGTGGTCGGCGACGATGCGCTGCTTGACGGGATCCAGCATGGCACCCTCCTGAGGTGGAGATGGTACGACTGTGATCTCGACTGTACCACCCGTATCGCGGGTGCTGTCAAGCGCGGGTCAGAGCAGGCCTGCGCGCGGCGCGTCGCCGGCACGCAGGGCGGCCGCGCGCTCCGTGAACGTGTCCGTGAGGACGGCGTCGCGCAGGTCGGCCATGAGCCGCGCGATGTACGCGAGGTTGTGCAGCGTGACCATCCGCAGGCCCGACAGCTCCTTGTGCCGCACGAGGTAGCGCAGGTAGCCCCGCGTCATGCCGGCCTCGCAGACCGGGCACGGGCAGTCCTCCATCAGCGGCTCCTCGGACCTCTCGTGGCGCTTGCCGGTGATGTCCATCCGCCAGCGCTTCTCGGGGTCGGGCACGACCGCGACGCCGTGGCGCCCCAGGCGCGTCGGCATCGCGCAGTCGAACGTGTCGATGCCGAGCTCGACGCCGCGGATGAGGTCGTCGACGTCACCGATGCCGAGCAGGTGGCGCGGGCGCGGGTCATCGCCGAGCGTTGCGGTGTTCCACCCGACGACCTCGTACATCTGCTCCTTGTGGTCCCCGAGCGAGCCGCCGATGGCGATGCCGTCGACGCCCCGGGCCATGACCGCCTCGGCCGACTCGTCGCGCAGGTCGCGATACGTGCCGCCCTGGATGATCCCGTAGACCAGCTGGTGCTCAGGTCCGTTGGCGGCGTGCCACGTCAGGCAGCGATCGAGCCAGCGGTGCGTGCGCTCGGTCGACCTCGCCGTGTAGTCCTTCGTGGCGTGAAACGGCGTGCACTCGTCGAAGACGAGTGCCAGATCGCTGCCGAGCGCGGCCTGGATCTCCATCGACGTCTCCGGGCCCATGAACTTCTCGGCCCCGTCGATGTAGGAGCGGAAACGGACGCCCTCCTCGGCGATCTCGAGGATGCGCCCGGCGCGCTCGGTGCCGCTCGGCGCGCGGCCCTTGATCTCGTCGGCCACCGTGCCGTGCCCCATCGAGAAGACCTGGAAGCCGCCGGAGTCCGTGACGATCGCGCCGTCCCAGCGCATGAACTCGTGGAGCCCGCCGAAGTGCTTGATCAGCTCATGGCCGGGTGCGAGGAAGAGGTGGAACGTGTTGCCCAGGACGATGTCGTAGCCCAGGGCCTTCACGTCGCGCGGCTCGAGGCCCTTCACCGTCGCCTTCGTGGCGAGCGGGACGAACCCCGGCGTGCGCACGTCGCCGTGCGCGGTGTGCAGGACCCCCGCGCGGGCGGGGGAGTTCGGGTCGCGGTGCAGGATCTCGAGCGCGCTCACAGGGCGCGCCACGCTACCAGCGCACCACCTCGCGCCGAACGTCGAGCGTGTGTCGCCAGAGCGACACGATCTCGACGTTCGGCCGGGGCGGGGGTGTCAGCCTTCGATGTCCGCCGGGCGGGCGCCGACCGAGATCGCGACCTTGCGCGGCTGGGCCTGCTCGGGCTTGGGGACGCGGACCTCGAGCACGCCGCGGTCGTAGGACGCCTCGATCTTGTCGGCGTCGACGCCCTCGGGGAGCGTGAGCGCCCGGGTGAACTCGCCGGACACGCGCTCGATGCGAGCGAAGCCCTCGCGCTGCTCGTCGTGTTCGGCCTCACGGCGGCCTGAGACGGTGAGCACGTCGCCGTCGAGCTCCACGGAGATGTCCTCCTCGCGGACGCCCGGCACATCGGCGCGCAGCACGTAGTGGTCGTCACGCTCGACGACGTCCATCGCGGGGTACCAGCCGCGACCGGCGGCGGGGGCGCTCGCCGCACGGGCGGCGCTGGGCTCGAAGAACGAGCTGAAGAGGCGGTTGACCTCGGACTGGAGCGAGGTGAGCTCGCGGGCGGGACGGGGCTCAAGGCCCCACTGCACGATTGCCATGTCGATGACCTCCTGGGACACGGGGAAAGGCTTCCGTGTCACGAGAGTAGCAAATCTCAGTCAGTTCGCGACAGATTTGCTGCGCGCGACCTCAGCGCGCACGACCGGCGCCACCTCCGTGCCGAACAGCTCGATCGACCGCATGACCTGGGCGTGCGGCAACGATCCCACGGTCATCTGCAGGAGAAAGCGGTCGTGCCCGAAGATCTCGTACTGGAAGAGGATCTTCTCGACGACCTCCTGCGGGCTGCCGACGAAGTTCGCGCCGCGCAGCTCACGGGCGGCATCGAAGTCGGCGCGCGTCATCGGGGGCCAGCCGCGCTCGGCGCCGATCTTGTTCATCGCGGCGGCAAACGACGGGAACGACTCGTCAGCTGCACGCTGCGACGTGTCAGCGATGTAGCCGTGGGAGTTGATGCCGAACGCCGGCCTGGGCTGCCCCGCCTGGGCGGCGGCCCGGCGGTGCAGGTCGGCGAAGGGCGCGAACCGCTCGGGCGCCCCGCCGATGATCGCGAGCGCCAGCGGCAGGCCGAGCATCCCCGCGCGTGCCGCCGAGGCCGGCGTCCCGCCGACGGCGATCCACACCGGCAGCGGATCCTGTACCGGCCGCGGATAGACGCCGCGGCCCTCGATCGGCGCTCGATGACGCCCTGACCACACGACGTGCTCCTGCGCGCGCAATGCCAGCAGCAGCTCGAGTTTCTCGGCGAACAGCTCGTCGTAGTCGTCGAGGTCGTAGCCGAACAGCGGGTAGGACTCGATGAACGACCCGCGCCCGGCCATGATCTCCGCACGCCCACCCGAGAGCAGGTCGACGGTGGCGAAGTCCTGGAAGACCCGGACGGGGTCGTCCGAACTCAGCACGGTGACAGCGCTGCTGAGGCGGATGCGCTCGGTACGCGCCGCTGCAGCCCCGAGCACGACAGCGGGCGCGGACACCGCGAAGTCGGGCCGGTGGTGCTCGCCGACGCCGAACACGTCGAGGCCCACCTGGTCGGCTAGCTCGATCTCCTCGAGGAGATCCTTCAGGCGCTGCTCGGAACCGAGCGGGCGGCCCGCCTGCGGGTCGACGTTCAGCTCGGCGAACGTGTAGAGGCCGAGCTCCATCGACTCAGGCGTCGCAGCAGGACGCGTCCGGCGCGTCCGCGGCGGGCAGCACGCGCTGCCAGAGGCCGGCGAGCTGCGCGAGCTCGTCGTCCGTGAACGTCTGCAGGAACAGCTCGCGGACGGCGGCGAGGTGCGTGGGGCGCGCCTCGTCGAGCCGCGCCTTCCCCGCGGGCGTGAGACACGCGAACGAGCCGCGCGCGTCGTCCTCGCAGGCGCAGCGCTCGAGCAGGCCGTCCTTCGCCATGCGATCGACGAGCCGAGTCAGACCGCTGCGACTGAGCAGCACGCCGTCTGCGAGCTCACACATGCGCATCCGCTGGCCCGGCGCGTGCGACACCTGGACGAGGACGTCATAGTGCGAGAGCGGAAGGCCGTGCGCGGCCTCGAGGTTCGCGTCGAGGGCCTTCACGAGCTGGGCGTGCACGCGGAGCAGTCCCCGCCATGCGCCGAGCTCGAGATCGGAAAGCGCCTCATCCTGGGCAGGTCGTGCAGCAGTTGCCATCCTGCATCCGAGTGTAGTCGGTCGTGGTTGCACAGACAATCACCTGATATAGTTGCGTACACAACTACTTCCCGAGAGGACGCACCATGGCTCTTGAGGGCCTGCACCACATCACCGCGATCACCGCCGACGCACCGCGCAACGTCGACTTCTACGCGCGCGTGCTGGGTCTTCGCCTCGTGAAGAAGACCGTCAATTTCGACGCGCCCGACGTCTACCACCTGTACTTCGGCGACGAGCGCGGCGCCCCCGGCAGCATCCTCACGTTCTTCGAGTTCCCCAACGCCGCGCGGGGCCGCCACGGCGACGGCATGCCGTACCGGATCGAATGGCGTGTGGACAGCGAGGATTCCCTGGCGTTCTGGGCCGAGCGACTCCAGTCCGAGGGCGTCGAGACGCAGTTCGAGGGCGACCAGCTGCGCTTCGACGACTTCGAGGGTCTGCAGCACGTGCTGCTGCCCAACCGCTCCCCGGACGCGCCGCTGCGCGCTGTCGCCGACGGCATTCCGTCCGAGCACGCGATCCAGGGCTTCAACGGCGTGCGCGCGTACGGGAACCCCGACGCCAGCCGTCCGCTCATGGAGGCGCTCGGGCTGCGGGAGGTCTCCCCGGGACGTTCGAGGCGGCCGGCGTGGACCGCCGCGGCGCGCTGTCGTTCGACCCGGCACCGGATGCCCGGGGCATCCCCGGCGCCGGCACGATCCACCACATCGCCTGGTTCGCCGCCGACGACGCCGAACTCGACACGTTCCGCGCGACGATCGCCGACGCAGGCGCGCACCCCACGCCCATCATCGACCGCCAGTACTTCCACTCCGTGTACTTCCGGATCCCGAGCGGCGTGCTGTTCGAGCTGGCGACCGGCGACATCGGCTTCGACGTCGACGAGCCGCTGGAATCCCTCGGCACAGGGCTGAAGCTCCCGCCCCAGCACGAGCGCCTGCGCCCGCAGCTCGAGCAGATCCTCGCGCCCCTGCCCAACCCACGGGAGACCAGCGAGGTGTCGTCGTGACGAGCGAAGCCCTCCCGTACGTCGAACGGCCCGCCGCGGGCACGCCCGAGGGCGCGCTCATCCTCCTGCACGGCCGCGGCGCGGACGAGTACGACCTCCAGCCCGTGCTCGAGGCGCTCGACCCCGAGCGACGACTGCTCGGCCTGACGGTCGGCGGCCCGCTGTTCCTCCCGCCCGGCGGGCGGCACTGGTACGTCGTGCCACGGGTCGGCTACCCCGATCCGACGACGTTCCACGCCACGTACGCGCAGCTCACCGGCTTCCTCGACGGGTGGCTCGCCGAGCACGACCTCGACTGGTCGCGCACCGTCATCGGCGGCTTCTCCCAGGGCACCGTCATGTCGTACGCCGTCGGCCTCGGGCCCGACCGCCCCTCCCCGCCGGGATCCTCGCGATGAGCGGATTCATCCCGATCGTGGAGGGCTGGCGCCCCGACCTCGCCGGCCGCGAGGGTCTGCCCGTCACGATCGTGCACGGGCGCCGCGACCCGATCATGGAGATCGGCTTCGCCCGCCGGGCGAAGGACGCGCTGGAGGGCGGCGGTCTGGACGTCACCTACCACGAGACCGACGCGGCGCACCACGTCGAGCCCCGGCTCATCCCTGAGCTGCAGCAGTGGGTCGCCGACCGGGTGCCCGCGCGCACGGCCTGACCTGACGCCATCCGTTCCGTTGAGTCCCCTGACCGGGGACTCAACAGACGGTGGCCGCGTGCCGACACACTCCCGATGGGTGGCGCCAAGATCGGGAGCATCGAGACGCTGCGGCGCGTTTCCGCGGCGGGCGATCTGATCGCCGTCGTCATGCTGCTCGGCACGACGGTCCTCCCCGACCCCGACCCGAGCGACCACCGCAGTCTCTACTTCGTCGCGCTCGCACCGCTGACGCTCGGCCTCATCCTCCTCTTCGGCCGACGGCTGCCCGAGCGCACCATCAAGCTCGTGGCGATCACCGGGACCATCGCGGCGGTCAGCCTCATGGTCAGCCAGATCCTGCCGCTGGGCGCCGCCCTCATGTTCTACTGCTGGCCCGCCGTCATGGCCGGCTACTTCTGCACGCGCCGGGAGATCACCGGCAACCTGCTGCTGATCGCCGGCGGTTCCGCGATCGCGCTGGCCGTCAGCCGGTCGGACGAGATCACCGGGAGCACGTGGCTGGCGACGGTCATCATCTCCACGATCGTGGCGCTCACCGTGGGACGGCTCGTCGAGCAGGTCACGAAGGTCGCCACGATCGATGAACTCAGCGGCCTGTTGAACCGCAGCGCGTTCGGCCCGATCCTCGACCGGGAGTTCGAACGGGCGCGCACGAGCCGGCAACCGGTGAGCGTCGTCATCTTCGACCTCGACCACTTCAAGCTCGTCAACGACCGGTTCGGCCACGCCGCCGGCGACGACGCCATCCGCCTGTTCGGTGCGCTGCTCGCGCGGGAGACCCGCGACGTCGACGTCGCCGCCCGCGTGGGGGGCGAGGAGTTCACCGTGCTGCTCTTCGGCATGGACGAGGCCGCCGCCGTCCGTTGGGCAGAGGGCGTGTCCGCGCTCCTCATCGCCGAGACACTCGACGAGGAGGTCGCGCTCTCCACGAGCGCCGGTGTCGCCTGCGCCTGCCCGGCGACGCAGAGCCCGGAGGACCTTCTCCAGGCCGCCGACCGCGCGCTCTACGCCGCGAAGGCCGGTGGGCGTCGCTGCGTGGTCACCGCCGGGCGCCGAGGCGCCGCACCTCGCGGCCGTGGCCTAAGCACCCGAGACGAGGACCGACGAGACCAGCGCGTCGCACACCTCGTGCGCTCGTTCGTCGTCGACATCGTGGGTGACGAGCCCCTCGACGGCGAACGAAGCGATCGCCGACGCCGCGTCCGGAACCGGCGCGCCGAGCTGCTGTGCGAGCACCTGGTCGACCATCGCGTGGAACCGGTCATGCCAGTCCGCGATGACGGGTGAGACCGCGACGCGTGCGTGGACCGTCGCCATGAGCCCTCTGACCCGCCGCAGCCGCCCGACGAGCCAGAGCGCCTGCTCGTTCAGCGGGGCGCCCGCGACGTCGGTGTACGCGGCGAGGTCCTCGGCCAGCAGTTCGTCGAGGACCGCGCAGAGCAGCGTGTCCTTGTCGTCGAAGTACCAGTAGATCGTGTTCGGCGCGACCGAGGCCGCCTTCGCCACGCGGCTGATCGAGGTGGCGTCATACCCGTCCTCCAGGAACAACTGCCGCGCGGCCGACACGAGCTCGGCGCGCTTCTCGGCTTTCGGCTGGGGGCGGCGGTTGCGCGGCACCGTTTTATCTTGACATCCGCTCAAGACGCGGTAGCCTGCCCGCTCTTGATTGCCGCTCAAGGCCTGAAGGAGACCCCGTGCCCACCCTCACCACCACGCCGCCCCGCCAGGACGTGCGGTTCCGCTCGGGCGACGCGGACTGCGCCGCCTGGCTCTACCCCGCGCCCGCCCAGCGGCCCGCGCCGATCATCGTGCTCGCCCACGGCCTTGGCGGCGTCAAGGAGATCCGGCTCGCCGCGTTCGCCGAGCGTTTCCACGCCGCCGGGCTACGCCTGCCTCGTCTTCGACTACCGCTACTTCGGCGCCAGCGGAGGCGAGCCGCGTGAGCTGCTGAGCGTCCGCCGCCAGCTCGAGGACTGGCGCGCGGCCGTGTCCTACGCACGCACCGTCGAGGGTGTCGACCCGGCACGGGTCGTGCTCTGGGGCACCTCGTTCGCGGGCGGCCACGTCATCCGCACCGCGGCGGACGATCCGCGGATCGCGGCCGCCATCGCGCAGTGCCCGTTCACCGACGGGATCGCGTCAGCGGCGGCCCTCGACCCGGTGGCGAGTCTGCGGATGGCGCCGCGCGTCGTCCGTGACCTCGTCGCGGCCCTGCGCGACCGCCCGCCCGTCCGGGTGCCGGCCTACGGCGATCCCGGCGAGGTGGCCCTCATGACGGCTCCAGACGTCGCCCCCGGCGTCCGGGCGCTGATCGCGAGCGCCGGGATCGAGGAGCCGCCGCATCACGTCCCCGCACGCATCGCGCTGGAGATCCCGCGCTACCGGCCCGGCCGCCGGGCGAAGGACGTGCGCTGCCCGATCCTGTTCTGCGTCTGCGACCGCGACACCGTCGCGCCCGCCCGCGCGACGCTGCGCCACGCGCGCCGCGCGCCGCAGGCCGAGATTCGCCGCTACGACCACGGCCACTTCACGATCTACTCGGGTGACGCCTTCGAGGAGGTCGTCGCCGACCAGCTTGCCTTCCTGGCGGCGAAGGTCCCCCTCGGGAACTAGACGAGCAGCGAGCGGCCGGTCATCTCGGCCGGCTGCTCGATGCCGAGCAGCGCCAGCGCCGTCGGCGCGACGTCCGCGAGGACACCGCCCTCGTGGTCGAGCGTCGCGCCCTCGTCGGTGACGATGAACGGCACCGGGTTCAGCGAGTGCGCGGTGTCGGGCGAGCCGTCGTCCTCGAGCATCTCGTCGGCATTGCCGTGGTCGGCGGTGACGATGAGCGCGCCGCCGGTGCCCTGTACCGCCGCGACGACCCGCCCGAGGCACGCGTCCACGGTCTCGACGGCCTTGATCGCGGCCGGGATGTCACCGGTGTGGCCGACCATGTCCGCGTTGGCGAAGTTGATGACGGCGAACGTGAAGCCGCCGGCCTCCTCCCACGCACCGGCGAACGCGTCGGCGGCCTCGTTCGCGCTCATCTGCGGCTTGAAGTCGTACGTCGGGACGTCGCGCGGGCTGGCGACGAGCTCGCGCCGCTCGCCGGGCTCGGGCTCTTCCTCGCCGCCGGCGAAGAAGTACGTCACGTGCGGGTACTTCTCCGTCTCGGCGACGTGCAGCTGCGTGCCGCCGACCGACGCGATGACGCTCGGCAGCGTGACCGACGGACGGGCCGGCGGAAACGCGATCGGGAAGTCCCAGCTCTCGTCGTACTGCGTGAGCGTGACGTAGCGGTCGACGACCGGCGTGCCGCCGCGGTCGACGTCGGTGAACGTCGCGTCGGCCAGCGCGCGCGTGATCTCGCGCATGCGGTCCGGGCGGAAGTTGAACGCGATGACGCTGTCGCCCGGGCGGATCGTGCCTTCGGCGCCGACGGTCGTGGCCGTGATGAACTCGTCGGTCTCCTCGCGCGCGTACGCGGCCTTCGCCGCCTCGCGCGCCGACTCCGCATGATGCGCGGCCGTCCCGTGCACCAGCAGGTCGTACGCCTGCTGGATGCGCTCCCACCGCGAGTCGCGATCCATCGCGTAGTACCGGCCGATGACGCTGGCGACGCGGGCGTTGCCGGACTTCTCGCACCAGAACTCGAGGTCGGTGAGGTACCGCTCGCCGCCGGTGGGCGACGTGTCGCGCCCGTCGGTGAACGCGTGGATGACCACGTCGGGGACGCCGAGCTCGGCGCCCATGTTCACGAGCGCCTCGAGATGCTCGAGGCTCGCGTGCACACCGCCGTCGGAGACCAGGCCGATGAGGTGCACGCGCGACGCGCCCGTCATCGCGTCGCGCAGGACGTCGTTGGCCGCCAGCGCGCCGGTGGTCGACGCCTCGTCGATCCGCGTGAGGTCCTGCTTGACCACGGCGCCCGCGCCGAGGTTGAGGTGGCCGACCTCGCTGTTGCCCATCTGCCCGTCGGGCAGTCCGACCGCGGGCCCGCACGCCGTCAGCGTGGTGTGCGGGTACCGCGCCCACAGGTCGTCGAACACCGGCGTGTCCGCCAGGTCGACGGCGTTGCCCGGGCCGGGCGGGGCCAGGCCCCACCCGTCGAGCACCACGAGACACACCTGCGGGAAGCGATCGGCCATCGGGACCTACTTCACTGCATCGATGATTTCGGCAAAGCCGGCCGGGTCCAGCGACGCGCCGCCCACGAGGGCGCCGTCGATGTCCTCCTGGCCGAGCAGCTCCTTGGCGTTTGAGCCCTTCACGGACCCGCCGTAGAGCACGCGGACGACCTCGGCCGCCTCCGGCGCCTTGTCCCGGACGAGCGCGCGCACGAACGAGCACGCGTCCTGCGCGATCTCCGGCGTGGCGGTCTTGCCCGTGCCGATCGCCCAGATCGGCTCGTAGGCGATCGTCACCTCGGCGACCTGTGCCGGGGTCAGGTCGTGCAGCCCCTCCTGGACCTGGTGGCGGAGCTTGCGCTGCGTGTCGCCCGCGTCGCGCTCCTCCTCGGTCTCGCCGACGCACAGGATCGGCTTCAGGCCGGCCGCCAGCGCGGCGGGCAGCTTCTTCGCCAGCGCCTTGTCGGTCTCGCCGAAGAACTGCCGGCGCTCGGAGTGGCCGAGCACGACGCCGTGGACGTCGAGCTCGGTCAGCATCGGCGCCGACACCTCGCCGGTGAACGCGCCCGCGTCGGCCTCGTGCATGTTCTGGGCGAACACCTCGACGCGCGAGCCGCGCGTGGAGTCGACCATCGCCTGCAGCGCCGTGAACGGCACGCAGATCGCGACGTCGACGCCGTCGGCGGCGTAGACCTTCGGCAGCAGGCCGGAGATGAACTCCTCGGCCTCCTGGACGGTCTTGTGCATCTTCCAGTTGCCCGCGATGAACGGAGTCCGGCTCATGTCAGTGCCTCCACGCCGGGAAGCTTCCGGCCTTCGATCAGCTCGAGCGAGGCGCCCCCGCCCGTCGAGACATGGGTCACACGATCTTCCAGCCCGAACTGCACGACCGCCGCGACGGAGTCGCCGCCGCCCACGACCGTGGTGCCCGGGCAGTCCGCGACGGCCAGCGCGACCTCGCGCGTGCCCGCACTGAACGGCTCCAGCTCGAACGCGCCCATCGGGCCGTTCCAGAACACGGTGCCGGCGCCCTTGATGATGTCACCGTACGCGGCGGCGGTCTTCGGGCCGACGTCGAGGCCCATCCAGCCGTCCGGGACATCAAGGCCGTCGAGGGCCTGCGTCTCGGTGTCGGCGGAGAACTCCCGGCCGAGGGTGAGGTCGACGGGCAGCTTGAGCTTCTGGCCTCCCGCTTCCAGCGCGCGCGTGGCGGGCTCGATGCCCTCCTCCTCGCACAGCGAGGCACCGACGTCGTGGCCCTGCGCCTTGAAGAACGGGAAGCACATCGCGCCGCCGATCAGTACGGCGTCGGCCACCTCGAGGAAGCGGTCGATGACGCCGATCTTGTCGGTGACCTTCGCGCCGCCGACGATCGCCACGAGCGGCCGGGCAGGCGCGGCGAGGATGCCGTTCAGCGTCTCGACCTCACGCTGGAGCAGCAGGCCCGCGGCCTTCTCGGGCACAAGATGCGCCACACCCTCCGTCGACGCGTGCGCGCGGTGCGCCGCGCCGAACGCGTCGTTGACGTACACGTCGGCGAGCGCCGCAAGCCCCTTGGCCAGCTCGGGGTCGTTCTTCGTCTCCCCCGGCTCGAAGCGCACGTTCTCGAGCAGCAGGACCTCACCGTCGGCGAGCTTGTCCGCCAGCGCCTCGACCTCCGGCCCGACCACGGTGTCCGCCAGCTCGACCGGATGGTCCAGGAGGAAGGCGAGACGCAGCGCGGCGGGCCGCAGCGAGAACTCCGGATTGACCTCGCCCTTCGGCCGGCCGAGATGGCTGACGAGGATGACCCGCGCCCCACGCTCGCGCAGCCACGTGATCGTGGGCAGCGCGGCGCGGATGCGGGTGTCGTCGGTGACCTGGCCGTCCCCGTCCAGCGGGACGTTGAAGTCCACCCGGACGAGGACGCGCTTGCCCGCGACGTCGCTGAGATCGGAGAGGGTCCGCACGGCTCCGGCTACGGCAGCACGCGCTGGACGAGGTCCACGACGCGGTTGGAGTAGCCCCACTCGTTGTCGTACCAGGAGACGACCTTCACGAGCGTGCCGTCGATGACGACGGTCAGCAGCGAGTCGAAGATCGAGCTGTGCGGGTCCGTGACGATGTCGGTCGACACGATCGGGTCCTCGGTGTACGCGAGGATGCCCTTCATCGGGCCGTCGGCGGCGGCCTTCACCGCGGCGTTGATCTCCTCGACCGTGGTCTCGCGCTTCGGCACGAGGGTGAGGTCGACGACCGAGCCGGTCGGGACGGGGGCGCGCACCGCGAAGCCGGACAGCTTGCCGTTGAGCTCGGGCAGCACGAGGCCGACGGCCTTCGCGGCGCCGGTCGACGCCGGGACGAGGTTCGTGGCGGCGCTGCGCGCGCGGCGCAGGTCCGCGTGCGGCGCGTCGAGCAGGCGCTGGTCGCCCGTGTACGCGTGGATCGTCGTCATGAGACCGTGCTCGATGCCGACCGCGTCGTTGATCGCCTTGGCGAACGGCGCGAGGCAGTTCGTCGTGCACGACGCGTTGGAGATGATGTGGTGCTTCTCCGCGTCGTACTGGTCGTCGTTGACGCCCAGGACGAGGGTGATGTCCTCGTTCTTGGCCGGCGCCGAGATGATGACCTTCTCGACCGAGCCGCCGAGGTGGGCCTTCGCCTGGTTCGCGTCGGTGAAGAAGCCGGTCGACTCGATGACGACCTCGACCCCGAGCGACGCCCAGTCGATGTTCGCCGGATCGCGCTCCTCGAAGACCTTGATCGTGTCGCCGTCGACGACGAGACCCTCGTCGGTGACCTCGACGGTGCCCGGGTACGGGCCCAGGATCGAGTCGTACTTCACGAGGTGACCAAGCGTCTTGTTGTCGGTCAGATCGTTGACCGCGACGAAGTCGATGTCGGCGTTCGCGGCCTTGGCGGCGCGGAACACGTTGCGGCCGATCCGGCCGAAGCCGTTGATGCCTACCTTGACGGGCATAGGGCGGGAGTTCCTCCTGGGCGTGATGCTCGCGAGCTCGGGCGCGGGCGAAGGGGCACTGCCCGCGCGAGGGGCGGAATCTACCGCGTGCGTGCCGGATCGGCGGTGCGGGTGGGGCCTGGCCGTCTCAGCAGTTGGGCCACTTGCCCCACGTCAGCCGCACCGACACGCTGGCGATCGGCCCGCGGTTGCCCGCCGCGTCGTACCCCTGCAGCCGGTACGTGTAGGTGCCGGGCAGCTGCGCCGAGGGTCGCGCCGGGGTAAACGAGTGCTGCGTGCCGGTGGGCAGGATGAACCGCTGCGAACCCCCGGGCTCGGGGCCCGAGCGAGTGACGCGCACCTCGGCGAGCTCGCTGAGCGAGAACTGCAGCGAGGGCATCGACCGGCCCGGGTTGCACGGGCCGATGACGTACGACGGGGCGCTCGCGGCGAGCGCGCTGACCACCGGGGCCGTGGTGTCGGGCGCGGGAAGCGCGCCGCGGGCGTACCCGAAGTAGCCGTTGACGCGGCCCTCGGTCGCCGTCAGGAGGTCGTCCCGGCCGTCGCCGTTGAAATCGCCCATCCCCTGGATCCCGTTGGCGTCGAGCAGCCGCAGCGCCACGGCGCCGCTGTTGAAGATCGGGGGCGCCGAGAACGGCGAGCCGAGCCCACGGCCGAACAGGACCGTGTTCGCCGAGCTGAGCGCGAGATCGGGAACCGCGTCCCCGTTGAGGTCGCCCACGGGCTCCGAGTACCCGTAGCTCGTGATGACCTGGGTCCCGGTCGCGGTGGCGAGATCGATCTCGCCCGTCAGCGTGCGGCCGCGCACCACGCGGGTCACCCCGTAGCTCCCGATCACCAGCTCGGTGCGGCCGTCGCCGTCCACGTCGCCCCATCCCCCGGCTTTGCTCCCGAAGCCGTACGGGACCTCGGCGTCCCACCGCAGCGGGACGCCGGCGCTGCCGAGCGTGTCGATCTGCAGGGCCCCGGAGCGCCGTGGGCCGCCACGGATGATCCACGCGCCGCCCCCGCGTTCGTACAGCGTGTTGCGTGAGATGAGCAGATCCGGCCGGCGATCGCCGTCGAAGTCCCCGATCGCGTCGAGCTCCACCTCGCCCGCCGCGCCGGTGACGCTGAACCCCTGGACCGCAGGGTCGGTCGCCTTGATCACCGACGGGAATGCGGCGGCGCCGTAGAGCACGCTGATGCCGCCCTGCATGCCCGAGGTCGGTGACCGCCACGCGATCGCGGCGTCCTCACGGCCATCACCGTCCAGGTCGCCCGGAGCCTCCGCTCCTGTGATCGAGAGGCCGCCCTCCCGGGCGATGCGGACGCCCTGCGCAGAGGTCAGCGCCGCGAGGTCGGTGGTCATGCCCCCCGCGTCGCGCCGGCCGAACACCAGGTACCCGGCGGTCAGCGCCGGCGTGTCCGTCCACACGGCCCACCGGACGAGGACGTCGTCCAGGCCGTCGCCGTTGATGTCGCCCACCCCATCGATGGCCAGCCCGAACGTCGCCTGCAGGCCGCCGCTGTGGGTGAAGCTCCACACGCGCGGCCCCGGGCTGGTGCTGAGCCTGCCCCCTGTCCCGCCGAGCACGATGGAGAGCCCGTCGCGTGCCACCGCGAGGTCGGACCGCCCGTCGCCGTTGACGTCGCCCGCCGGCGCAGCGCGCACCGCGCTGATCTCGAGATCCGCCGCTGCGAGGTCGGTCGCGCCTCCGCGGGCGGGCAGCGCGGCAGCGTGGGCGGGAACGGACACGGCGAGCGTGCAGAGGACCACCGCCGGGGCGGCGACAAGCGAGCGAAGCGACAACGGGACTCCTCCGTCTGGGACGCCGCGCACGCTACGTTCGCCCGCACCCCGGAACAAGAGCTCCGGGACCGAACTGAACGGTCCTCAGCCCGAACTGAGGACGGTTCAGCGCTTGGGCCGCTCAGCCCAGCCCGCTGAACGCGAACGCCACCGCCGCGGCGAACCCGACGACGAACGCCGCCGTTCCCGCCAGCGGGATCCAGAACGCGGTCTGCTTCCGGGCGAGGCGGATGATCGTGACGATCAACGTCGCGAGGAACCCGACGATCGGGATGGCCATCGACAACAGCCACCCCGTGGTGAACCGATCGAGGTCGCACTCGATGCTGGCGCCGCAGCTGTCGGTGCCGAAGACGAGGAAGAGCCCGGCGAATGCGAGGGCCGCCGCGATCACGCCGGAGACGACGAGCAGGATGACCGCCGCCACGCGGTCTCCGGTCTTCGATCCGTCAGCGTGCGGCGCCTCGCTCGGAGGCGGCGGGGGCCACGCCGCTATTGCGGCGTCCCCTTCTCGACGTCGCGGTGGGTCACCTCGACGCGCAGGTCCTCACGCTCGCCGTAGCGCTTGGCGAGATGCTCGGCGATCGCGACGCTGCGGTGCCGGCCGCCGGTACAGCCGATCGCCACCGAGAGGTGCGCCTTGCCCTCCGCCTCGTACTGCGGGATGAGGAAGTCGAGCAGCGGGACGAGCAGCGCGTAGAACTCGTCGAGCTTCCCCTCCCGCGCGACGTACTCCACCACGCGCGAGTCGAACCCGGTGAGCGGCTTGAGGTCGGGCTCCCAGTGCGGGTTGGGCAGGAACCGCACGTCGAAGGTCAGGTCGGCGTCGCGCGGCGGGCCGTGCTTGAAGCCGAAGCTCGAGAAGGTCAGCGCGAGCGGGACGCTCGTCTGGCGCGGGAGGAACTCCGACGCGATCCGGCGCCGCAGCGTCGCCGCGGCGAGGCCCGTGGTGTCGATCACCGCGTCGGCGTACGGGCGCACCGGGTCGAGCAGCTCGCGCTCGCGGGCGATGCCCTGCACCACGCTGCCGGTCGGCGCGAGCGGATGGCGGCGGCGTGTCTCCTTGTACCGGTTGACGAGCGTCTGCTCCTCGGCGTCGAGGAACAGCACGCGGTGCTTGATGCCCTGGCGGCCGAGCATCCCGAGCACGCGGCGCAGGGCCTCGAAGTACTCGCCGCCTCGGACGTCGGACACGACGGCGGCACGTTCGACCTTCGCCCCCTCGTGCACGAACAGCTCGATGAGGCCGCGGATCATCTCCGGCGGCAGGTTGTCGACGCAGAAGTAGCCGGCGTCCTCGAAGACGTTCATCGCCGTGGACTTCCCGGCGCCGGAGAAGCCGGTGATGATGACCAGCTCGTCGAACGCGCTGGGGGTCTCCTCGGGGAGCGCCTTGGTGATGGTCGCGTCAGTCTCGGCCACGGTCGCGGCGGACGTTACCGCGGCTCCCGGCTGGGGTTGTCAATCACCTGTGCGATGCAGGAGCGCGTACAGCTCCCGCGCAGTCTTCGCCGGAATCCCCCGCACGCCCTCAAGCTCCTCCCGCGACGCGGCCATGACCGCCTCGGGCGAGCCGAAGTGGTTGAGCAGCGTGCGCTTGCGCACCGGCCCGATGCCGGGCAGGTCGTCGAGCACCGACACGCTCATGTCCTTGTCGCGCCGCTGGCGGTGGTGGGTGATGGCGAAGCGGTGGGCCTCGTCGCGGACGCGCTGCAGCAGCTGGAGCCCGTGGGTGTCGTGGGGCAGCACGAGCGGTGTGCGCTGCCCCGGGAACCACACCTCTTCGAGCTTCTTCGCCAGGCCGATGATGGTCACGCCACGTTCGCGGAAGCCCTCGAGCGCCCGCATGCCCGCCGACAGCTGGCCGGGGCCGCCGTCGATGACGATGAGGCTCGGCAGCGACGCGAATGACTCGTTGCGCTTCGGGTCGTGCGGGGACAGGTCCTGCTGCGTCTCGTACTGCGCCATCCGCCGGCCGAGGACCTCCTCCATCGCGGCGAAGTCGTCGGGCACGCCCTCGGTGGTGCCGCGCACCTTGAAGCGGCGGTAGTCGCTCTTCTTCGGCGCGCCGCCCTCGAAGACCACCATGGACGCGACGGTGTTCGTCCCCATCAGGTTCGAGATGTCGAAGCACTCGATGCGGATCGGCAGCGTGTCCATGCCCAGCTCGCGCTGCAGTTCGTCGAGCGCCTCGACGCGCTGCTGGCGCTGGCGCTCGGACTTCAGCTTCTCCTGGTCGAGCGCGAGCTTCGCGTTGCGCTCGGCCAGCTCGAGGATCCGGCGCTTGTCGCCGCGCTCGGCGCGCCGCAGCTCCACCCTGCCGCCGCGCCGCTCGGCGAGCAGCTCCTCGATGGCCTCGACCTCGTCGTCCTCCAGCTCGCCCTGGATGACGATCTGCGCGGGGATCGACAGCGCGCCGCCGTAGTACTGCAGGAGGAACTCCTCGATGACCTCGGCGACCTCCCCCTCGGTTTCGTTCGTGAGGTAGAAGGACTGGCGGTCGGAGAGCACGCCGTCGCGGACCTGGAAGACCTGGGCGTTCGCATCGGTGCCGTGCACGGCGACCGCGACGGCGTCGAGCGTGCCGACCGCCTCGTTGGCGACCCGCTGGCGCTGCAGCAGGTCCTTGACCGCGCGCAGCCGGTTGCGCTCGAGCGCCGCCTGCTCGAACTCCTGCGCGGCGGCGGCGTCCTGCATCTTCTGCTCGAGGTCGCGCTCGATGTCGCGGTAGCGGCCCTGGAGGAAGTCGACGACGCCGTCGATCGCCTCGCGGTACTCGGCCTGGTCGACGTACCCCACGCAGGGCGCCCCGCACCGCTTGATGTAGTAATCAAGGCACGGTGAGCCGCTGCGCCGTCCCGGCTCGGGGCCGTTGCAGGAGCGGTACAGGAAGATCTTGCCGAGCAGGTCGAGCGTGCTGCGGACGCGCTTGGCGTTCGAGTACGGGCCGAAATACAGGCGGCCCTTGCGGTGCCGTTCGCGCGTGAAGTAGACCCGCGGGTACTCCTCGTCCATCGAGATTGCGATGAACGGGTAGCTCTTGTCGTCGCGCAGCCGGATGTTGAACCGCGGCCGGTACTGCTTGATGAAGTTCTGCTCGGTGAGCAGCGCCTCGGACTCGCTGGAGACGAGGAGGAACTCGATGTGGTCGATCTCGCTGACCATGTCCTTCGCGCCCCGCGTCACCGGCTTGGAGAAGTGCGAATTGACCCGCTTGCGGATCGACTTCGCCTTGCCCACGTAGATGACGCGGCCGCGCGCATCGCGCATGAGGTACACGCCCGGCCCGTCCGGAAGGGTCCTTCGCTGCTGCTTCAGGCGCTCGACCCGGCCGAGCTGCTCTTCCGTGGCCACCGTTCGAGGATAGGTCGGTACCGTGGCCACCCCGTGACCGCGACCGACGAGATCGCCGAGCTGGCGCGAGAGCGCCTGGGCTTCGACCGGCTGCGGCCCGGGCAGGCAGAGGGCGTGGCCGCCGTGCTCGACGGCCGCGACACGCTCGCGGTCATGTCGACCGGTTCGGGGAAGTCCGCGATCTACCAGCTCGCCGGCCTGCGGCTGCCGGGACCTACGATCGTCGTCTCGCCGCTCATCTCGCTGCAGGCCGACCAGGCGGACGCCGTCGCCGACGTGCGCCACGGGCGCGCGGCGACGCTGAACTCCACGCTGTCCGCGCGAGCGCGCGACGCGGTGTTCGCCGGGCTGCAGGACCGCGAGATCGAGTTCGTCCTGCTCGCGCCCGAACAGCTCGCGCGCGGGGACGTCGTGGCGCGGCTGCGCGAGACGGGGCCGTCGCTCTTCGTCGTCGACGAGGCGCACTGCGTGTCGCAGTGGGGGCACGACTTCCGGCCGGAGTACCTGCGCCTCGCCGAGGCGGCGGATGCCCTGGGGCGGCCACCGATCCTGGCCCTGACGGCCACCGCGGCGCCGCCGGTGCGCGAGGAGATCGTGCGAGCGCTGGAGCTGCGCGACCCCGAGATCATCGTGCGCGGGTTCGACCGGCCGAACATCCACCTCGCCGTGGATCGGCACGAGGACGCGTCGCGCAAGACCCGCGCGCTCCTCGAGTGGGTCGCCGACGCCGCGCCGGGACCGGGCATCGTCTATTGCGCGACGCAGCGCGAGACCGACGAGGTCGCCGAGGCGCTGCGGGCCCGCGGCGTGCGGGCCGGCGCCTACCACGCTGGGATGACCGCCCGCGAGCGCGACGCCGCGCAGGACGCGTTCATGGACGCGGGCACCGTCGACGTGATGGTCGCGACGATCGCGTTCGGCATGGGTGTCGACAAGGACGACGTGCGGTTCGTCGTGCACCACGACGTCAGCGAGTCGGTCGACGCCTACTACCAGGAGATCGGGCGCGGCGGGCGCGACGGCCAGCCCGCGCAAGCCGTGCTCTTCTACCGGCCGCAGGACCTCGGGCTGCGGCGGTTTCATGCCGCCGGCCGGGTCGAGCGCGAGCACCTCGACCTCCTCGCGCGGGGGCTGCGCGCCCGCGAGGACGCGGTGGATCATGCGACGCTCGCAGATGAGCTCGACCTGTCCGAGGCACGGCTCGGCACAGCGCTGCACCGGCTCGAGCGCGCGGGGGTGGTGACGGTGTCCCCCGACGGCGCCGTCCGTGCGACCGGTGCCGCGCGGGCCATGGACGACGACGTGCTGGCCGCCGCCGTCGACGAGGCCGCCCGCGTGGAGGTCGAACGCGAGGCGTTCGACCGGTCCCGGGTCGACATGATCCGTGGCTACGCCGAGCATGACGGGTGCCGCCGCGCGTTCCTGCTGGGGTACTTCGGCGAGGCGTACACGCCGCCGTGCGGCAACTGCGACCGCTGTGACGAGGGCGCCGGGGCCGTGCACGCCGACGGGCTGCCGGCCGTCGGCACGCGCGTCGAGCACACCTCATGGGGCCCCGGCACCGTGACGGGCGGCGACGACGGCCACGTCACGATCGTGTTCGACCGCGTCGGCTACAAGATGCTCGACTGGGCGATCGTGCGCGAGAAGGGGCTCGTGCGCTGACGCAGGATGCCGGTCAGGCGGCGCGGCGGTGGTCCATCGAGACGTCGTCGCGCCGGGGCGCGTCGCCGCGAGCGGCGTCGCGCTGGCGGGTGGACGCCTCGTCGGCGGCCTCCAGCAGCAGGGCGAGATCACTGCCGTCCGCGGGTGCGCTCGCCACGCCGAGGTGCAGCTCGACGGGCGGCGTGCCGTCGCGCTCGGCGGCGGCGACCTCGGCTTCGATCAGGGCGCCGGCGGCCATCGCCTCATCGGCGCTGCCGTCGATCCACACTCCGAGGACCACGCCGCCGATGCGGCCGGCGAGCCCATGCCGCGAGACGACCCGCGCCACCTCGGTCAGGACGAGGTTCGCGGCGCCGTAGCCGTGGGTGCGGGTGACGTCGGCGAGCCCGCCGACGGAGACGACGAGGACGGCGCCGGTGCCACGCTCGGCGAGGTCGCCGCGGACGGTCTGCAGCCAGTGCCGGCGATTCGCCAGGCCGGTGAGGTCGTCGAGCTGGGCGAGCTGCGAGGTGTCGGAGACCTGCTCGCCGAGCCGGCCGCTCGCGACGGCGCCCAGCGGGGTGCTGGCAGCTTCGGCGAGGCGGTCGAGCGCGGAGCTGTCGAGGTCGAGGCACTGGAGCGCCGCCTCGAGCAGCGGGTGGTCGGCCTCGCCGCCGCTGAGCATGTCGGCGACGCCGTTGGCGAGCTGGACGCAGGCGGTCTCCGGCGTCGGGACCGCGATGCCGGTCGGCCCGCCGTGGTGGAAGGCGATGGCCTGGATGACTTCGGGGGCGCAGCCCCAGCGCTCGGCGAGCAGCGCGCCGGCCAGCGCGTGGTCGATGCCGAGGATCTCGCGCTCGAGCGCGACGCGCCCCTGGCCGCTCGGGTGCTGGCTCGTGATCTGCTCGATCGCGTCCTCGCCGAACGCGATCGGCAGGACGAGCTTGCCGATGTCGTGCAGCAGGCCCGCGAGGTGCGGCGCCTCGCCGCGGACGCGGGCCATGTCGGCCGCGAGGGCGGACGTGACGGCGACGGAGACCGCGTGCAGGTGCAGCTGCCCGCGGACCGTCCCCCCGTTGCCTGGTGCACGTTCGAGGAAGCGGAAGGTGGCGGCCTCCAGGGAGAGGCGGCGCAGTGCGCGGCGGCCGACGAGCATGACGGCCTGGCGGACCGTCTTGGCGCGGATCGGCCGGGCCAGCGCGGCGGAGTTGGCGTAGCGCAGCAGGTTCGCGGCGAACGCCTGGTCGCGCTCAGGGCGCCGACGAGGTCGGCGGTGGTGGCGTCAGGTTCGTCGCACAGCTGGAGGATCCGCTGGACGGTGGCGTCCAGCACGGGGAACTCCGCGAGTTGATCGATGGCGCGTGTGACGTCGGCCGCGACCCCAGCATCGATCGCGTCCCGCCAAGCGCCGCAGTCCGTTGCGACGAAAGAAGCCTCCATGGCCCTCACTACTTCGGGTGATGCGGTGACGGGCTTGAGAGCAACCCATACGAACCTCATACGGATGTCCGTACGGACGTCCGCGTTCCATCATCTAGCTGACAGAGACGATCTCCAGCCGGCGTTCGCCGCGCGGCGCGGCGAAGACCGCGACGTCCCCGGCGCGCTTGTCCTGCAGCGCGGCGGCAATCGGTGATTCGAAAGAGATCAGGCCCTTGCCGGGGTCCGCCTCGCGCGAGGAGACGAGCCGGTACGTGGTCTCTTTGCCACTCGTCTCGTCCTTGACGGTGACCGTGGAGCCGAACCCGACGGTCTCGCCCTGCGTGACCTCGACGACCTCGGCGGTGTCCAGGCGCTGGCGCAGCTGGAGGATCTTCGTCTCGAGGTGCGCCTGCGTGTTCTTCGCGTCGTGGTACTCGGCGTTCTCCTTGAGGTCACCCCACTCGCGGGCGATCTTGATGCGTTCGGCGATGGCCCGGCGCTCGACGGTCTCGAGGTGCTCGAGCTCGGCGCGCAGGGCCTCCAGGCCCTCGGCGGTCATGAGGTTGCGCTCCATCTCAGGGACGGTACCGATCAGAGGCCGGCGAGCAGCGTGCCGACATCGAGCGGGTCGACTGCGACAGCGCGCGGCGCCAGCTGGTCGCCGACCCGCGCTGTGGCGGTGACCGTGTAGGTGTCGCCGGCCGGGTCGGCGAACGTGCGCACGCACCGTCCCGGGATGTCGACGACCCAGTAGTCCGGAACCCCGGCGGCGGCGAACAGCGCCGGCTTGACCTGCGTGTCGACCCGGAGCGAGCTGACCGCCACCTCGATGACGAGGAGCGCCGTGGCGGGATGACGGGCCAGGTAGTCCCCGCGGGCGACGACGGCGACGTCGGGTTCCGGGAGGCTCGTGCGATCAGGCACGCTGATCGGGGCTTCCGTGCGCACCATGTACCGCGGGTCGGCGGGCGACGGCAACCACTCCGCCAGCCGCATCTTGACCACCTCGTGCGCCGGGGTCTTGGCGCTCATCGTCGTGAGCGCTCCGTGCAGCAGCTCGACCGGCTCGTCCTCGGAGAGGATGCCCAGCTCGACCATCTGCACGACCTCGTCGGCCGTGAGCGGCCGGACGTCGCGATCCTCGAGCGTGAACGCCATGGCGCTGATGGTAGACGCGGCCATGTCACGCGACCAGCCGCACCTCGAGGCCGCCGCCCGCCGGCAGCTCCCCCGCTCCACCGAGCAGCCCGAGGATCTTCGCGACGTACCCGCGTGTCTCGGGGTAGGGCGGAACGCACCCGCAGCGCTGCACCGGCGCCGGGCCGGCGTTGTACGCCGCCAGCGCGAGCGGCACCGCCCCGAACTGCCGCAGCAGGTCGCGCATGAGATGCGCCTGCGCGTTGATGGCCGCCTCGGCGTCGAACGGGTTCTTCAGCCCGTACGCCGCCGCGGTGCCCGGCATGAACTGCGCGATCCCCTGTGCTCCCACCGAGCTGCGCGCGTACGGGTTGAAGTTCGACTCCGCGTAGATCTGGGCGGCGAGCAGGGCCGCGCCGACGTTCCAGCGCTGCGCGGCCTTCGAGATCATCGGCGCGAACCGCGCGGGCACAAACGAGGGCAGGCCGCGCGAGCGCTCACCGTCGCCGGCCCCGCCACCCTGGTCGTCGCGCACCAGCGAGCCCTTGCCGGTCGCGCGCCCGCCCTTGCCGTACCCGACCGAGCTGGATCCCGCGTTGCGCGTGTATCCGAAGTGCCAGGGCTCCCAGCTGTAGCGCTTGATGAATCCGAAGCGCGGCGCGTTCGCCGCCAGCCATCCGTACGCGGCAGGCGGCCCGAGGTCCAGCTCCGTGCCCAGGCGATGCAGTGACTTCCCGGGCGGCGCGACCCAGCGCGGGTCCGGGTTGCGGGCGAAGAGCACGGCCTGCTCGGCGTTGCTGCGGTAGCCGCTCGTGATCGTGAGGGGGGACCCCGGCCTTCGTCGCCGCCGCGTGCATGCGGTCGAACGCGACGGCGACGTCGGGACGCATGCGCTTGCCCTGCCGCGTGGCGAGTGGACCCGAGTACTCGCCGGCGCCCTCACCGTCGGCGAACGCGACGTCCGCGGGCGGCGCGAGCTCCGCGTCCGCCGTGGCGCGGTGCGGCACCTCGTCCTCGCCGACCGCGATGGCGTCGGTGACGACGACACGCACGCGTACTGGGGCGAAGCTGTCGCCGTCCGGGAAGGTCACCCGCACGTGCTCCATGCCGTTCCCGCGAGCGGTGGTGCGCGCCGCCCGCTCGGCGGCAGCCTTGTACGACGCGACGTCCATGGGTGCGCCGCCGCCGAACAACTGCGCGAACCGCGCGTGCATGGCGCGCGCCGCCGAGAGCGCAGCGAGGTCCGCCGCGCGTTGCCGATCGTTGCCCGCGCCGATGCCCCGCGCGACACCGCCCAGCAGCAGCGCCGCCGCGGCGACCGCCACCAGCACCCAGACCAGCAGCAGGGTGGCCTGCCCGGACTCGCCGCGCCCACTCATGCCAGCCCCTCCAGCGCCGCGTCGAGCCCGCGGCGCGCGGCCGGCAGCAAGCCTGCGCCCCGCGCGGCCATCGCCGTGGCCTGCGGCGCGGGCAGTGCGCAGCGCCGGGCCTGAACCCCACGGTGTTGCAGCGCGGTGACGGCGACATCGGCCAGGAGGGTGTCGCCGGTGTCCGCGACCAGGACGAGGTCCCGCGATGCCAGGAGCTCGTCGAGCGGGTCCTCGCGCGGACCAGCGAGCACGAGGACGGTCGGGACCGCCGCGCCGACCGCGAGCACCTGGGCGGCGATGGCCGCAGCGTCATCGGGGGCGGCAGGCAGCTCGGCGATCGCCACCCGGCCGGCGGCGTGTGCCTCGATCTCCCGTCCCGCGAGGGTCCGCACCAGGCGCCGGGCCTCCCGCCCGGCGGGGCCGCCGGCCGCCGCCCCCGCGCGCGGTTCCTCCCCCGTCCAGACGGCGACCACCGCCGCGCCCGAGCGGTGCCGGCGCACCAGGTGCAGACCGAGCGCGCATCCAGCAGACCGCGCGCGGCGCGAACCGCACAGCAGCCCGACCGCAGGCGGCACGGTGGCGACGACGCGCGCGGGCGCTTGGTCCCCCCGCGGCCGGAGATCGGGCTCGTCGGCCGGAGCGACGAAGTGCTCGACGAGCGCTCGCATGACGCTCACCGCGGATCGGCCGGTCCGGCGTCGGCGACCACGCGGGCCGTGAGCGCATCGGCAAGCCGCGGGACGAGCGACGGCGGCCGCAGTCGCACCTCGACCCGGCGGCCCCGCACGCGCGTCGTGACCCGTGCCCGCGACCAGCCCGGGACGGCCTCGCGCACGGCGTCGCGCGGGTCTTCGTCCTGCAGCAGCGCCATCGCCCCGGCCTGGGCGGCGGTTCCCGCCTGCTCGCGCGCCAGCCCCGCGACCAACAGCTGGGCTGCGGCGAGGACCACCACGAGGAGGACGGGCAGCAGCGCGACGACTTCGACGGTCGACTGCCCGCGTTCGTCGGCCACCATCCTCATGACTGCTGGTCGCGCAGATGCGCGCGGGCCGAGACCACGCCGAGCCGCCGCTCGCCGACCACCACCGGAATCGCGATGCGGACGACCACCTCGTCGTCCCGGACCCGCACGCGCAGCCCGCGGTGCAGCGAGTCGGGCAGCGACGCCCGGGCCGCAGCCCGTGGATCGCCGCCGACCGCGTGCGCCCGCGCTGCGGACGCCGCCGCGCCCCCACTCAGCCAGACGACCTGACCGGCGACGAGCGCCTGCCAGGCGCCGAACGCCAACGCGATGACGATCGGCACCACCGCCACGAACTCGACGGACGTGGCGCCGTCCTGGGCACGAAGCCTGCGGGAGAGCGAGGACATGCCGCAGAGCCTGCCGGGGCCGTTGTCACGGAACTAGACGCGTCTGTGACGACTCTGCGCAGGGAACGGCGTCAGATGCTGTACTCGCGGTACTGCCGCCACGTCGCGTACAGCCCGTACGCGGCGCCGCCCATGAGGGCGAACCAGACGACGAGGCCCGCGGGACCACTGTCACTGAGCATCCGTGACGCTGCGGCCAGCGCGAACACGATGGCGCCCACGCACGCGTACAGGACGAGCCGCCACCGGTCCCCGAGGCCGTAGATCTCGCTCTGGAACCGGCGGTAGAGCTGCCCGAGGATCAGGGCGATGAGCACGACGAAGATCGCCGACAGGATCTGCTCGACGAACGCCGCGCCGGTGTCGCCACCGGGCAGGAACGCGACGACGGCCGCGAGGCCGAGGATGATCGCGATGTTGCGGACGGTCGCGCCGGACATCGCCCTCCAGCCTACCGTCCGCCGAGATCAGCCCTGCTTGAGCGGGACCGTGGCCGGCAGGTCGTCCCGCGCGACCTCCGCGGCGACTCGCTCCAGCTCGGCCTCGAGCGCACCCGCGGGCTCCACGTCGACCCGCTCGGGCGAGAAGCGATAGCCCACCCCGAAGTGCGTGTGGATGTAGCGCCAGTTCGGCGACGCCTTCTCCAGCTTCTGGCGCAGCTTGCGGACGAAGACGTCGACCGAACGGTCGCCGCGGGCCATGGCGTAGCCCCAGACGCGCTGGTAGATCTCCTCGCGCTCGAGCACGCGGCCCTCGGCCTCGGCGAGCAGGTGGATGAGCTCGAACTCGCGGCGGGTCAAGTCGATGGAGCGCTCGTTGACGAACGCCTGGAACTGATCGGCCCGCACCTCGACCTCGCCGGCCTGGACCGGCAGCACGGCCGCGGGCGCCTCGGTGCGGCGGCGGCGGCGCACGACGGCCTCCACCCGAGCGATGAGCTCCTCGGGGTGGCACGGCTTCGTGATCCAGTCGTCGGCGCCCATCCTCAGCCCGCGCACACGCTGCGCGACGGTGGACTGGCCGGTGCAGACGACGACGCCGAGACCCGGGACGGCGGCGCAGAGCCGCTCGAGGTAGTCCCACGCCTGGGTGCCGAGCGTGGTGAGGTCGATCACGATCGCCCCAAGGCGCATCGCGACGACGGTCTCCACGGGGACCGGACCGGGCACCACGCGGTGCTCCCAGCCGAGCCGGTCAAGGCGCTTCGTGAGCACCTGCAGGAACCCGGAGTCCGCATCGATGACTGCAATGCGGAGGGGCGCGCCGTGGGCAGCCGGCGCAGTGGTGAGGTCGGCGGGGGAGCCGACCGATGTGCGGTCCGTCATGACGGTCATGAGTCTAGACCGAGGTACCGTCGGAGCGCACGCTCCGTGACAGTGCGGTCACAGGATGTTCACAGGTGGTCCCGCAAACACGGGAGAAACGGCGCGCAATGTGACGCGGATCACGTTGACGGTGTGTCAGAACGCGCGGCATCGCCGAACTCCCGGAAGAGCCCGCTCACGATGAACGCGACCTGCTCGCCGACATCGACGGCGTTGTCACCGATCCGCTCGAACGCGCGGGCGACCATCGTCATCGACATCGCCCACTCGCGCGTGTCGACGTCGTCGCCGATCTCCACCGCCATGCGGAAGATCTCCTTGTTCAGGATGTTGATCGTGCGGTCCTGCCGGACGAGGTCCTCCGCGAGCCCGACGTCCCGGACCGCGAACGCCTGCCGGCACTGCGTGACCTCGCTGCGCGCCGAGCGGCCCATCTTCAGCACCTTGGCGAGCATGTCCTCGTCACGCGGCGGCTCGTGGCCGACGAGCGGGATCATCTTGGCGATGTTCACGCACTGGTCCGCCATGCGCTCCATGTGCTTGACGGTGTGGAGAATCGCGGCGACCAGCCGCAGGTCCCCGGCCACTGGCGCCTGCAGCGCCAGCAGCGTGAGCACGCTCTGGTGGATCTCGAGGTACCGGCCGTCGATGCGATCGTCGTCGGCGATGACGATCTGGGCCAGCTCGACGTCCTGGTGCTCGAGCGCCTCGATGACACGGTCGATCTGCGCGACGACCATGTCGAGGCCCTCGAGCGTCGCCGTCTCGAGCTTGGCGAGCTCGGCGGTGAACTCCTGCCGGGTGTGGACAGTCACGAAGTGACGCCTACCCGAACTTGCCCGTGACGTACTCCTCCGTGCGCTTGTCCTCGGGCTGCGTGAAGATCTTCTCCGTGACGTCGTGCTCCACCAGCCGGCCGACGCGGTTGGACTCCCCCGCGCTCAGGTCGACGGTGAAGAACGCCGTCTTGTCCGACACGCGCGCCGCCTGCTGCATGTTGTGCGTGACGATGACGATCGAGTACTGCTCCTTGATCTCGAGCATGAGGTCCTCGATCCGGTTCGTCGAGATCGGATCCAGGGCCGAGCACGGCTCGTCCATCAGAAGCACGTCGGGCTCGACCGCGAGCGCCCGGGCGATGCACAGGCGCTGCTGCTGGCCACCGGACATGCCGAACGCGTTGTCCTTGAGGCGATCCTTCACGTCATCCCAGAGCGACGCGCGCTTGAGCGCGTTCTCGACGATCTCGTCCATGTCGCCCTTCATGCCGACGATCCGCGGGCCGAACGCGATGTTCTCGTAGATCGACTTCGGGAACGGATTCGGCTTCTGGAACACCATCCCGATGTGCTTGCGCACCTGCACCGGGTCGACGTCCTTCGCGTACAGATCCTGCCCGTGGTAGATGATCTCGCCCCGGACCTCGGCGCCCGGAATGAGGTCGTTCATGCGGTTCAGGCAGCGCAGGAAGGTCGACTTGCCGCAACCCGACGGGCCGATGAGGGCGGTGATCTCGCGCTTCATCAGCGGAGCCGTGACCTCCGCGACGGCGAGCTTGCCGCTGTAGAGCACGTCGACGTTGCGGCAGTCGAAGATGGTCTCGGTCGACGGGGTCTCCGACGCCGGCTTCGGCTCGAGGTGCGGGCTGACCTCGTGTGCCGAGGAGCTTGAGGTGCTACCGGTCGGCTCGTCCATGGTCTTGGTCGGATCGCTCTCTGCGGTTCGGGTGGTGTCGGGCACGCGGGGGCTCCTTACCACTTCTGCTCGAAGCGGTTGCGCAGGTAGATGGCGATGGAGTTCATCAGGAGGAGGAGCCCCATCAGCACAAGGATGGTTGCAGATGCCAGCTCCAGGAACTGAGGATCGGCGTCCTTGGAGTAGGCAAAGATCTGGACCGGCATCGCGGTGAAGGCGCTGCCGAGGCCGTCGGGGTTGAACCGCGGGGACACAGCCGCCCCGATGACGATGAGCGGCGCCGTCTCCCCGATCGCCCGGCTGAGGGCGAGGATGATGCCCGTCGCGATGCCGGCGATCGAGCCCGGAAGGACCTGGCGCCAGATGGTCTGCCACTTCGTGGCGCCCAGGGCCAGCGCGCCCTCGCTGATCGACGGCGGGACAGCCCGGATCGCCTCACGGCCCACGATGATCACGACGGGCAGGACGAGCAGCGTCAGCGTGATCCCGCCAGCCAGCAGGGTCGGGCCGAGGCTCAGCGGACCGCGCACGATGAACGCGAGGCCCAGCAGCCCGTACACGACCGACGGCACCGACGCCAGGTTCTGGATGTTCAATTCGATGAAGCGGTTGAACCACTTCGTGCTGTCCGCGTACTCCTCGAGGTAGATCGCGGTCGCGATCCCGATCGGGATGACGAACGCCGCCGTGAGCACCATCAGGTACAGCGTGCCCAGGATCGCGGACTGGATGCCCGACGTCTCCGGGTTCACCTTCGACGGCTGGTTGGTAAAGAGGTCCATCGAGAACCTCGGGAGGCCGTCGATCACGATGGTGAGCAGCAGCACCGCGATCGCGAGGCAGATGAAGGCGAGCGCGCCCCACATGATGAGCGCGAACCCGGTCTCCCGTCGCGAGTCCTTCTTGCTGCGGCGCGAGATGACGGTGGTCTGGGTCGCCGCCTTGGCGGCGATCTGGGCGCCGGTCATCGTGCGCTCCTGAGCTGACGGGACGAAGGGATCACTCGTACACCTGGCGGTACTTGCCGACGAGGCGGATGGACAGGAGGTTCAGCACGAGGCAGATCACGAAGAGCGTGAAGCCGACGGCGAAGATGGTCTCGAACTCGATCGATCCGGTCGGCGCGTCGCCTGTCGCCGTCGAGGCGATGAACGCGGCCATCGAGCCCGACGCCTGCGTGGGGTCGGTGACGATCTGCGGAAGCAGCTGGCCCGAACCGCCCGCGAGCAGGATGACGAGCGTCTCGCCGATGGCGCGCGAGGCGCCGAGCACGAGCGCCGCGATGATGCCCGAGAGCGCGGCGGGGAACACGACGCGGAGCGACACGATCAGGCGGCTGGCGCCCATGCCGAACGCGCCTTCGCGCAGCGAGTACGGCACCGCCGTCATGGCGTCCTCGGCGACCGACGCGATGGTCGGAAGGACGAGGAGGCCGACGAGCAGGCCGGCCGCGAGCTGGTTGCTCTGCTGCACCTCGGGACCGAGGAGCGGCCGCAGGAGCTCGGGGGTGATGAAGGTCAGGGCGAAGAAGCCGAAGACGATGGTCGGGACGCCCGCGAGGACTTCCAGGATCGGCTTGATGATCTTGCGCACCCGCGGCGGCGCGTACTCCGACAGATAGATCGCGGCCAGCAGGCCGAGCGGGACTGCGACGAGCATCGCGATGCCCGTGATGTACAGCGTGCCCACGAGGACGGGCACCATGCCGAACGACTGCTGCTCGCCGGCGAGCTGCGGCGTCCACTTCGTGCCGAACAGGAACTCCGTGGCGCCGACGTCGCCGAAGAAGGCGACCGTCTCCCTCAGCAGCGACAGCACGATCAGCGTCGTCGTGATCACGCTGATCGCCGCCGCGACGAACAGCGAGACGCGAATCGCGTTCTCACCGACCGATCGCGGCGTGCGGGTCCGGAGCAGATTCGGTCCGGACCCGCCGCCACCCATGGCGGGCTGGGTGGTGCTGGGTGTGCCCGCCATGGTCAGCTCCTACTGGTTCTCGATCGCGGCCAGGTCGGACTTCGCCTTGGCGGCCTGCTCCGACGTGAGCGGGACGATCTTCGCGGCTTCAGCGATCGCTTCCTGGTTCGCGATCGTGAAGTCCATGAACGCCTTGACCTCGGGCCGGGCGATGGCCTCGGCCGACGGGTACATGAAGAGCGGACGCGAGAGCGGCTTGTACGAGCCGTCCTGGATCGTCTCGTTGCTCGGCTTGACGCAGCCGTCGCCGTCGTCGACGCCGACCAGGTTCAGCTTGTCCGCGGCGCCCTCGTAGTACGAGAAGCCGAAGTAGCCGAAGCCACCCGCGTCACCCTCGACGCCGGTCAGCAGCTGGTTGTCGTCCTCGGACGCCTGGTAGTCGTCGCGGGTCACGCCCTCTTCGCCGTTGATGACGTCGGTGAAGAAGTCGAACGTGCCGGAGTCGGTGCCCGGCCCGTAGAGCGACAGCTTGGTGTCCGGGAAGGACGAGTCGATCTGGTTGAGCGACGTGATCTTCGACCCCTTGTTCCACAGCTCCTTGAGCTGGGCGGTCGTCATGCAGTCGACCTCGAGGCCCGGGTTCGTCACGACGGCGATGCCGTCGTTGGCGACCTGCAGCTCGCCGAACTTGACGCCGTTCTTCTCGCAGAGCGGCACCTCCTCGTCGTCCTTGATCGGACGCGAGGCGTCGGAGATGTCGGTCTCGCCCGCGCAGAACTTCTCGAAGCCACCGCCCGTGCCGGACTGGCCGACCGTGACCTTCACGTCGGGCTGCTCCTCGTTGAAGAGCTCCGCCGCCGCCTGGGCGAACGGGTACACGGTCGACGAGCCGTCGATCGTGATGCTGCCGGACACCTGCTCGGTGTCGGCGCTGCTGGTGCTGCTGCCGGACTCCTCGTCGTCGCCGCACGCGGCCACGCCGAACGCAAGCGCGGCGCAGACGCCGAGCGCGCTCATGAAACGGTACGTCTTCACAGACGTTCCTCCTCGTAGATTCTGGTCTCCCATAGAAGCCGTGGCAGCCTTCCAGCGATGGACATGCAGTCTGTTATCGAGTTGTGGCCGTGTTGTGAAAAGAATGTGAAGGCTCGGGCGCGAAGCGGTAGCCGAAGCCGACGTGGGTGTGGATGAAGGACCACCCGGGAGCGCCGTTCTCGAGCTTCACGCGGAGCTTGTGGACGTAGACGTCGACCGACCGGTCACCGGACCGGAGCGGCGCCCCCCACACCAGGAGATACAGCTCGGCCCGAGAGACGATCCGCCCGGCGCGCCGGGCCATTTCGACCAGCAGCGTGAACTCGCGCACCGACAACGTGAGCGTGCGCCGGTCCAGCGTGACGAGACCGCCCTGCGGACGGATCTCGACAGGCCCGATGCTCAGGATCTCCTCCGGGGAAGCAGCCATCTCCATCACTGTCGGTCAACGGTGCCGGGCGCGCGGGCGACGGCGGTTATCCCCCCGTGAACGCCCTGTGAAGAAGCCGTGAACGCGCGGGATCGCGAAGCTTGATGTGCGGTCACCGGGTAGGGTCGTCCGCGATGGCGCTCCTCGGCTCCAAACCCTCCGATGACGGACTGCTCGGCCTCCTCGAAGAAGCCGGCGCGAACGCGCAGCGCACCTGCCTGCTCCTCCGTGACCTGCTGCGCGATTTTCCGGAGCACGCCGAGCTCGCCGAAGAGATCCTGCGGTGCGAGAACGAGGGTGACCGGATCACCCACGACATCATCCATGGCCTGAGCACGGATCGGGGCCACCGGCCGTTCGACTTCACCGACGGCCACCAGCTCGCCACCGCGCTGGACGACATCGTCGACGACGCCGAACAGGCCGCCGATCAGCTCGTCATCTACAAGGTCGAGGCGCCGATGGAGCAGGCCGTCCTGCTCGCCGACGTGCTCGTCGGGGCGTCCGAGCAGGTCGCGCGCGCATTGACCGCACTGCGCGAGCAGCGCGACCTCGCGCCGCACCTGGTGGAGATCCACCGGCTGGAGAACGAAGGTGACCGGCTCGCGCGAGACGGCGTCGCCTCGCTGTTCGCGGGCGGCATCGACCCCATGGTCGTCATCCGCTGGAAGGACATCTTCGAGACGATCGAGTCGGCCATCGACGCCTGCGAGACGGTCGCGCACGAACTCGAGGGCATCGCGCTCAAGCGACGGCGCTAGGACGACTCGCCGGGCGGCGGGTCGGGCGCGAACCGGTACCCCACCCCGAAGTGGGTGTGCACGAAGCCGCGCCCTGGAGCGACCACGGCAAGCTTCGTCCGGACCTTCCGCACGAACACGTCCACGGAGCGGTCACGGTGCGGCATGGTCCCGCCCCAGACTTCCTCGTAGACCTCCTGCCGCGTGATGACCCGGTCGGGGCGGCGCGCCAGGCAGGCGAGGATCTGAAACTCCCGCCGGGTCAGACGGGCGCGCCGGCCACCGACGAGGGCCTCGTACTCGGACGGCCGCAGCTCGACGTCGCCGTGGAACACGGACTCGGCAGCAGCCGGATCGTCGGCCACGATGGGCGGCTCCAGGCCGGCGTCGGCAGCGCTCGTCCGGATCGCCATCACCATCACCCCTCGTCGGCCGCCTGCTCGCCCTGCGCTTTGTCGAACGCGCAGCGGAAGTTCTCCGGCTGGGACACCGGCTTCGAGCCCGCGAACCCGCCCGCGTCGCGGTTGTCGTACACCGTGACGTACTGGAGTGTCTGCGGCTGCGGGTTGGCCGGGAGCGGCACGGGATCGGGCTCCCCCGTCCGTGGGTCGCCCCGCGACCCCTCGGTGACCCCCTGTGAGCCGGAGGCGCTCGCGCCCCCTGTGTCGTGACGAGCGTCGACGTCATCTCGCGGCGGTCCTTGCGCCCATCGGTCGCGTCCTCGTCGATCGATGCGGTGAGGCGATCGTCGTCGATGGTGCCGGCGAGCTTGACCCGCGTGACGGCACCCAGCAGTTGCGCGGCCGTCGGCAGATAGCCGCCCAGCTCGATGCACTTCCGCGTCGCGTAGAAGTAGTCGTTCTTGCCGGCGTCCTCGTTCGGCACCGCGTACGGCACCGCCATGATGCACCAGGTCCCGAGATCGACCGATTCGGCGTTGCACGTCGCCACGAGATCGCGCACCGGACGATCGCCCACGCGATCGGCGTTCCGCGCCTCAGCCACCTTGGGGATCGCGCTCGCCGGGAACTTGCGGTTCTTCCCGAGGAGCAGCAGCGCGCCGGCCTGCGGCTTGGACACGACCTTCACCTGCGACTTAGCGGCGACGACGCGCGTCACCCGCGTCTTGGCGGCGTCTGCGGCGCCCGTCACCGCGAGGACGAGTGCGAGCAGGCCGACGACCAGGCCGGCCGGGCCGCTCGCGCGCGAGAGCCGCGCGCTCACTCGTCGTCGCTCCTGGAGGTGCGCGGCCGGTCGGGACGCGACTCCTCCCAGTCGGGCGGCTCGATCTGCGCGACGTCGAGGAAGTCGACGGGTGACAGGACGGCGTCGAGTGCCACGCCCGACAGCGTCTCCTGGTCCATGAGCGCGCGCGCGACCTCGTGGACCGTCTCCCAGTTGCGCCGGAGCACCTGCTCGGCGCGGTACTCGGCCTCCCACACGAGCCGCTCGCACTCCTCGTCGATGAGGTTCAGCGTGGCGGGGCCGGTCGAGCCGAGGTCCTGGAGCGCGGCGCCGAGGAAGACCTCACCCGCGGGCTCGCCGATCGTCACGAAGCCGAGCCGCTCGGACATGCCGAACGACGTGACCATGGAACGGGCGAGCTTCGTCGCTGCGTGGAGGTCGTCGCTGATGCCGGTCGAGACGAACCCGAACTCCAGGCGCTCACCGGCGGCCCCGGACAGGATCACGGTGAGCTGGCGCTCGAGATCGGGCTGCTGATGGATCTGGGAGTCGCGATCGGTGAGCATCTCGGCGGACGTGCCGAGCTGCCGGCCGCGCGCGACGATGCTGAGCTTCTGCGCGCTGACCTTCTGGCCGAGGGCGCGACTCGCGACCGCGTGCGCGGCCTCGTGGACCGCGATGACCCACTGCTCGTCGCGTGTGAGGACGTGCGACTTCTTCGCCGGGCCGGCGACCACACGGTCGATGGCCTCCTCGAGCGTCGCCTGATCGATCTCCGACTTCTGCTCCCGCACCGAGAGGAGCGCGGCCTCGTTGACGAGGTTGGCGATCTCCGCGCCGGAGAACCCCGGCGTGAGCTTCGCGATCTCGCCGAGGTCGACGTCCGCCCCGAACGTCCGGCCCTTCGAGTGCAACTGCAGCATCTCCAGACGGCCGTGCACGTCCGGGTTCTCGACGACGACCTGGCGGTCGAAGCGCCCCGGGCGCAGAAGGGCGGGATCCAGGATGTCCGGGCGGTTCGTGGCGCCCATGACGACGACACCCGCGTCGCCGCCGAACCCGTCCATCTCGACGAGCAACTGGTTCAGGGTCTGCTCGCGCTCGTCGTTGCCCTGCCCGACGCCCGCGCCGCGCTTGCGTCCCGCGCCGTCGAGCTCGTCGATGAAGATGATCGACGGCGCCGTCTTGCGTGCCTTCGCGAACAGGTCACGGATGCGTGCCGCGCCGACGCCGACGAGCGACTCGACGAAGTCCGCGCCCGAGACGGAGTAGAAGGCCGCGTCCGCTTCACCGGCGGTCGCGCGGGCGAGGAGCGTCTTGCCCGTGCCAGGCGGGCCGACGAGGAGGACGCCCTTGGGCGCCGCCGCGCCGAACGCGAGGTACTTCGAGGGGTCGTCGAGGAAGTCGCGGATCTCCTTGAGCTCCGTCAAGGCCTCACCCGCGCCCGCGACGGAATCGAAGGTGATCGCGCCCTTCTCCCCCTTCTTGCGCTTCGTGCCCTTCGCCTTCGAGTTCGAGAACGCCGCGATACCGCCCGAGCCGTCCTCGCCCCCGAGGCGCATGAACAGCGCGAAGAGGCAGACGAGGAGCAGGATCGGCAGCAGGAACTGCACGATGATCACGCGCGCGGGCTTGAACGACTGCGCGTCGACCTGCACGACGGCCGAGCCCTGCTGGAGCGTGCGCAGCAGCTCCTGGGTCGCAGCGTCGGAGCCCGGGTACGACGCGTAGATCTCGGTGCCGGACGTGGTGACGCCGACGACCACGGCGTCGTAGTCGTACAGCGTGGCCTCGGTGATCCGGTCCGCCTTCGCCAGGCTGTTCACCGTGCTGAGCGGGACTTCGCGCCCGGGAGGCGTCGGGTACAGCGAGCCCAGGAGGCTGAAGAACAGGATCGTCACGGCGATCGCCCCGACGAGGAGGAAGGTGGCGAGCGGGTCCCGCAGCAGCAGGCGGGCCACGCCCTGGAGGCGCGCCTTCAGGAATCCACCCACACGCTGGGCTGGTGATTGCTTCCGGGCTCCGCCGGCGAGGCGAGGGTTGCTCAAGGTCTGTCCTGGGGATCGGGGGCGGCGCGCGGCAGACGCGTGGCCGCACGGAGGCGGCGCAGGTTTTCGTACGCGCACTCCCGAGGGCAAGGCCGTTCACGAGACGGACACGTCGACGTCACAAGTTCTTCACCAGAGACGGAGATGCGCGGCGCTGATCTTCACCAGATCTTCTCCACCTGGACACGGGTCCTTCACCGGGAAGGGGCTCGCCGCGACGAGACTGCCGGACTCGCCGTCCTCCGAGGACCGGTCCACCGGTCCGTGCGTCAAGGAGTCCCCACCTTCATGCTTCGCAAGACCATCACCGCCGTGGCCCTTGGCACGACGCTGTTCGCCGTCGCTCCCGCCACGGTGGCGCAGTCCAAGTCCACGATCACCATGAGCGGATCGACCTCGGTCGCCCCGCTCGCACGTGAACTCGCCAAGGGCTACCTCAAGGCCTTCCCGAACACCGTCCGCTTCAAGCTCCTCGAGGGCGGCTCGGACGTCGGCATCAACGACGTCAGCCGCGGTCGCGTCACGATCGGCAACTCCTCACGTGACCCGCAGCAGTCCGACCCGGGCGGCCTCGCGTTCAACCGCATCGCCCGCGACGGCGTCTGCATCGTCACGCACCCGGACAACCCGATTCAGAACCTCAGTGAAGAGCAGATCCAGCAGATCTTCACGGGCCGCGTGCGCAACTGGAGCGACGTTCCCGGCGCGCGCGTGAGCGGAACGATCGACCTCAACGTCCGTACACAGGCCTCGGGTACCCAGGACGCGTTCCAGCAGATCTTCATGGGCGGCCCCAACGGCCCGCGCGTGGCGACGAGCGCGAGCCAGAAGGCGTCGAACGGCCTGGTCCAGTCCGCGATCCGCGCGAACAAGAACGCGATCGGCTACGTCGACTTCAAGTTCACCGCCGGCACGAACGCCGTCTCCTACAAGGGCGTCGCGTGCACGCTGCGCAACGCGAAGGCCGGGACGTACCCCGGTGTCCGTTCGTTCTGGATGGTCACGCGCGGCAAGCCGAAGGGCGCCACGGCGAAGTTCATCAAGTGGATCCGCACGGACTCGCGCGCGAAGACCATCATCAACACCAACTGGGTCGCCTGATGGCCGCCGGCGCCCCGACGGCCACCGGACGGCCACTCGCGGCGCTGGCCCGCCTGCGTGAGCCTTGGTCCGACCGCCGCGCCGAGCTCGTGCTCGGCGCGGTGGCGTGCTTCGTGCTCGCGCTCATCGCGGGAATGATCGTCTTCGTCTTCTCGAAGGCGTGGCCGTCCTTTTCGGAGAACGGCCTCAGCTGGTTCGGCGACACCGGCAACGTCAACCAGCAGCTCGACACGATTCAGCAGCCCGGCACCGCCGAGCCCGTCTACACGTTCGGCGCGTTCGACCTCATCTGGGGCACCGTCCTGACCACCGGGGGCGCCGTGCTGTTCGGCATCGTCTTCTCCACGCTCGCGGCGGTCTTCCTCGTGGAGTTCGCGCCTGAGTCGATCCGCCGCGTGCTCACCCCCACCGTGTCCCTGCTCGCCGCGGTCCCGTCGGTCATCTACGGCCTGATCGGGATCCTCGTTCTCGCCCCGTTCATCGGGAAGATGATCAGCCAGGAGCGCAAGGAGTCGGTCGGCGGGATCGTGTCCCTGACCGGCGAGAACTGGCTGCTCGCGACCTTCGTGCTCGCGATCATGATCATCCCGATCATGACGGCGATCATCGCCCAGGCGCTGCGGCAGGTGCCGCGGGGCTGGACCGAAGGCGCCGCGGCGCTGGGGGTCAACCGCTGGCGCGTCATGTGGACGGTGTCGATCCGCACCGCGCGCCCCGCGATCATCGCCGGGCGCCGTGCTGGCCACCGGCCGCGCGCTCGGCGAGGCCATCATGCTCGCGATGGTGTCCGGCGGCTCGGCGTTCGCGCCGAACCCGGTCGACGGCCTCACGTTCTTCCTCGAGCCGACCCGCCCGCTCGCCGCGACCATCGTCTTCTACCGCGAGGGGCTCGCGAACCCGGCGACCGCGGCGACGCTCTACAGCATCGCCGCCGTCCTCCTCGTCTCCGCCATGGCGCTGTCCATCGGCGCGTACGTCGCCAAGCAGCCGATGAAGAAGTACGGAATCCGCACCTGATGGCGACCGTTCCGAAGGCCCCCAAACGAACGGGCGCAGTCGAGTCGCTGTCGACCTGGCGCTGGACCGACCGCATCGCACTCGGGCTCTGCTGGGCGTGCGGCATCGCGCTCTGCCTCACCGCCGCCGCGATCCTGCTCTACATGGCGTTCCGCGGGCTCCAGTACCTGCGTCCGGAGCTCCTGTTCGAGCGGCCGACCGGCGCCGTCGACCAGACCCAGAGCGGCGGCATCCTCGACCCGATCCTGGGCACCATGCTGCTGACCGTCCTCGGCACGGCCATCGCGATCCCGCTCGGCGTGTGCGTCGCCCTCTGGCTGGTCGAGTACGGCCGCCCCGCCGGGCTGGCCCGGGCCGTCGAGTCCGGCGTGGAGATCGTGGCGGGCACGCCGTCGATCGTCCTCGCCATCTTCGGGCTCATCATCTTCCAGCAGTCGTGGCTCGGCTGGCTGTCGTTCACCGCGGAAGGCGGGGGCGTCTTCGGCCGGTCGCTGGTGAACGCGAGCATCATGATGAGCTTCATCGCACTGCCCCTCGTCGTGGGTGCCACGCGCGAGGGCCTGAACCAGATCCCGGGCCACGTCCGCGAAGCCTCCTACGCGCTCGGCAAGACGAAGGCCGCGACCATCCGCCGCGTCCTCCTGCCCGCGGTGCGCCCGTCGATCGCCACGGGTACCGCCCTCGGCATGGGGCGCATCGCCGGTGACACGGCGATCGTGATCATCCTGCTCGGCAACACCCTGCTCATCGAGCCGCAGGGCGACACGCCGGTCCTCGGCCTGCTGACGGGCACCGGTTCGACGTTGACGAGCTACGTGTACGAGAACTCGCCCGCGGGTGAAGGCGGCGCGTACGAGAAGGCGTACGCCGCCGCGTTCGTGCTGCTGCTCGTGGTGCTCGCCCTGAACTTCGCCGTCGCACGGATCGTCGGCGGCGGCACGACGTCGAGGAGCACGCTGTGGAATCGATGACGCCGCCGCCCGTCCGGAGGATCGCCGCCGACCGCCGGGCGACGATCGCCCCGCAGCCGCTGCCGACCAACGGCTCGCATGCGCAGGCCCCACCTGCCGGGCCCGTGACGCGTGGCAGCAGCCGGCCGGAGCGCCAGCGCGTGCCCGCCATCGAGCGGATGCGCACGGAGCAGCTGGTCCTCGCCTACGGCGGCAAGCCGGCGGTGAAAGGCGTGAGCCTGCCGGTGCGCCAGGGCGAGGTGCTCGCCCTCATCGGCCCGTCCGGCTGCGGCAAGACCACGTTGCTGCGCTCCCTGAACCGGCTCACCGAGCTGACCCCCACCGCGACGCGCGACGGCAAGATCTTCCTCGACGGACAGGACATCGACGAGCTTGAGGTGACGCAGTTGCGCCGCCGGATCTCGATGGTCTTCCAGCAGCCCAACCCGTTCCCGATGTCGGTCTTCGACAACGTGGCGTACGCGCTGCGGGAGCAGGGCAAGAAGCGCCCCGGCAAGCGCGAGCTCATGCCGCATGTCGAGGAGGCACTGCGGCGCGCGGGCCTCTGGGACGAGGTCAGCGCCGACCTGTCGCACCCCGCGCTGCGGCTCTCCGGCGGCCAGCAGCAGCGCCTGTGCATCGCACGGGCGCTCGCCGCGCGACCCGAGGTGCTGCTCCTCGACGAGCCGTGCTCCGCGCTCGACCCCAAGTCGACGGAGATCATCGAGGACCTCATCGTCCGCCTCCGCGAGGAGGTCGCGGTGGTCATCGTCACGCACAACCTCCAGCAGGCGTATCGCGTCGCCGACCACGTCGCCTTCATGTACCTCGGCGACCTCGTCGAGTACGGCCCGACCGAGCAGGTGTTCCACGCGCCCACCCAGCACCGGACGCGGGAGTACGTCGGGGGTGCGTTCGGCTGATGGCCGGCAGGGCCCTCATCATGGGGTTGCTCGTCCTCGGCGCCGTCGTGGCCGCGGGCTGCGAATCCACCCAGGACAAGGCGGCGAAGCTCGCCGATTCCAGCGCGGAGGCGTTCACCCAGAAGGGTTTGAGCGTCACGAAGGAGAACCCGGATGTCGAGGTCGTCAAGACCTGGGCGCTCCAGGACGAGAACGGCACCGCCGTGGCGGTCCGGCTGCGCAACCGCTCGCAGCGCCGGCTCGTCGAGGTGCCCATCGCGATCGACGCGACCGACGCTGCCGGGAAGTCGCTCTACCGCAACGATGCCCCCGGGCTCGACGCCTCACTCGTCGGTGTGGCGCTCATTCGCCCCGGTGAGGAGCTGACCTGGGTGCACGATCAGGTCGTCGCAGCGGAGAAGCCCGTGAAGGTCGAGGCCAAGGTCGGCGAGCAGAAGCAGGTGCTCAAGACCGAGGAGCCGCGCATCACGCTGCAGCAGATCGAGCAGGCAGAGGATCCCGCCGGTGTGACCGTGACCGGGTTCGTGATGAACAAGTCAGACGTCGAGCAGCGGGACCTCGTGGTCTACGCAGCGGCGACGAAGGGCGGCGACGTCGTCGCCCTCGGCAAGGGGCAGGTCCAGCGCGTCAAGCCGGGGAAGCGGGCGCGGTTCAACGTGTTCTTCATCGGCGACCCGACGGGGGCGACGATCGATCTCGCCGTCCCCGCCACGGTGGTCGGCTAGGAGGTTGCAGATGGCCACGGAGCAGATCCACGCACCACGACTCGGCGACGTCGGCGACGCCTGCCGTTCCTGCGGCGCCGCGCTCGCCACCGATCAGCGCTACTGCCTGAACTGCGGGGAGCGGCGCACGGGACCCCGCCTGGAGTTCGGTGAGCTGTTCGGCCCGCCGCCGGGTGCCGCGCCGCCTCCCGCCCCGCCTGCCGCGCCGGCGCCGCGCGCGTCCTGGTGGACGCCCCGCAACGCCGCCCTGGCGGCCGGCGGCGTCGCCGGCCTGCTGCTCGTGGGCGGGCTGCTCGGCTCGGCGCTCAGCGACCCCGAGATCCAGGTGGCCGCGCCGAAGCCGGTCGTCGTCGCGCCCGCCGCGGCCCCCGCCGCCGCGGCGGCCGCTGCGCCCGCCGCGGCGACCGAGTTCGTCTCCGACTGGGCTGGAGAGGACGGCTGGACGATCCAGCTCCAGACTCTGCCCAAGGACGGCACCGATCCCGCCGCCGTCGCGCAGGCGAAGACCGACGCGACCGGGAAGGGCGCCGCCGAGGTCGGCGCGCTGGACTCGGACGAGTACCCGTCACTCGACCCGGGTCTGTACGTCATCTACTCGGGTGTCTACACGTCGAAGAAGGACGCGCAGGCAGCGCTCAAGGATCTCGAGGCGAACTTCCCCGATGCGGAAGTCGTCGAGGTGTCCACCGCGACGGACGCGGCCGGAGACTCGGCGGAAGAAGACGACGCCGCGGCGGCCGACACCGGCGGCAACGGCGAGAAGACCGCGTCGGACAGCGAGCTCAAGGCCTTGGAGAACGCGTCCGGCGAGGAGTACGTCAAGGAGTCGAAGAAGCTGAAGGACACGACCCAGACCGAGGGCGCGGCCCCGAAGCCTGACGACAAGGCGCCGGGTGCCGGCGACGAGGGGGAGGTGCTCGAGTGAGCGGACGGTTTGAGCGACCCGCGACGGACCCGGGTTCGGTCAACGGCGGTGGGCCCGATGCGCCGACCGCCGCGATCCCGCGTGTGGCCACCTCGGACGACATGAGTCCGGGTGAGCTGCAGGCACGACGCGACATCCTCGCGCGCGAACTCGCCGAGCGCCAGTGGGACCTCGGCGGTCTGACGTACGAGATGGCCATCCGCGACCACTTCCGCCTGGATGTCCTCGTGAGCAAGGCGGCGGGCCTCCAGGAGGTCGACGCCGAACTCGGCGAGGTCGAGCGGATCCTCACGCTGCACGAGAACGGCGCCACGGGCATGTGCTCGGCCTGCGGCGCGCCCCATAGCCGCGGCGCCGTCTTCTGCTGGCAGTGCGGGGCCCAGCTGATGCCCAGGACCACACCCGGCGTCGCGTGATCCGTCGCACCCTCGCCACGCTGCTGGTGTCCGCACCAGCCCCCGTCGTCCTGCTCGCAGGGCCGGCGACGGCTGCCGACGCCCCGGTCACGGGGACGACGACGGCCGAGACCGAGCCTGCGCCGCAGGAGCCCACGCAGACGACACCCACGCCCGACCCGGAGCCGGCCGCCGCCGGTCCCGCGGAGGCCGCGCCCGCGCCTTCGTCCTCGCCCGACCCGGCGCCCGCACCGGCCCCCACGCCCGCGCCCGCCACCACGACCACGCCGGCCCCGCCGGACGCGTCGCTCGGCGACGCGATCCCCGAGGGCAAGCGCAAGCCCCGGCCGCAGCGCACGACGGGCAAGCCTCGCCGGAAGCCGGAACGCAAGCAGGCCGCGCCGTCAGCGTCCAGCAGCGCGCCGGCCGGCGGCACCGCCGCACCCGCGGCGGCCGGTGCCGGCTCGACGGACGGCGGTGCCGAGGCGCCGCCCGGCGCGCTCTCCCCCCTCGGCCCCACGTCGGTCGGCGTCCCGAGCTTCTTCATCGACTCGTTCCGCATCCCGCCGTTCCTGCTGCCCATCTACCAGGCCGCCGGCGTGCAGTACGGCATCCGGTGGGAGGTGCTCGCCGCGATCAACGAGATCGAGACGGACTACGGCCGGAACCTCGCAGTGTCGTCCGCAGGCGCGCTCGGCTGGATGCAGTTCATGCCGGCGACGTGGCGCGCCTACGGCGTCGACGCCAACCTGGACGGCGAGAAGGACCCGTTCAATCCCGTCGATGCGATCTTCGCCGCGGCGCGCTACCTCCGCGCAGCGGGCGCCGACGAAGACTTGAGCAAGGCGATCTTCGCCTACAACCACGCCGACTGGTACGTGCGCGACGTGCTGCGCCGCGCGAAGCTCGTCGCGGCGCTGCCGACCGATCTCGTCAGCTCGCTCTCCGGCCTCACCCAGGGCATCTTCCCCGTCGGAGAGCCCGGAGCGCAGACCGGCGGCCCGTCGCCCAAGCTGCTGCCCGAGCTCGAAGGCCAACGCCAGGTGCGCATCCGGGCCGGATCCGGCGCCGCCGCGACCGCCGTCACCGACGGAACGATCGTCGCGATGGGCCGCAGCGAGCGCCTCGGCCGGTATGTCCGGCTCCGTGACGCCTACGGCAACGTGTACACGTACGGCGGGCTGCGCTCGTTCGCAACCGAGGTTCCGGTGCCCAAAGCGCGCTCGACCTCACGCGACGAGATCCGCCTGGAGCTCGGTCTGCCCAAGCGTGATCCGTCCCCGCGCCTGGCAGCCAGCACGACCGACGACGTCGCCGATCCCGCGCCGCTTGCCACCGCGACGCCGGCGCGGCCCGCCGACGCCGACGCCCCAGCCGAGCCCGCGGGCGACACGAGCTCCGTCGGGTCGACGACGGTGGTCGTCGCGCCCGCACCCCGCGTGCCTGTCCGCCCGCCGCTGCCCCACGCGCCCGGGTCGTCACAGGAGGCGCTCGAGCCGCCGGCCGGCGCCTCCTCCCCGGCCGAGCCCGTTGCCCTCCCCGCCACGAGCGCCCCTGTGGCCGCCGTGCCCGCACCCGAGCCCCAGATCGACTCTCCCGCGGCGACCCCGCCGCAGGACCCGCCGGTCGAGACGCCCGCGGCCACCGTGCCGTCCCCGGTGCAACCACCGGTCACCGCCACGACCCCGCCCGCCGAGCCGGACGCCGCAACGACCCCCGAACCGCCCGCGGCGGTGACAACGCCGGAGGCTCCGGCCGAGACGACACCGGACGCCCCGACGCCCGCCCCGCCGGTGACGACGACGCCCGAACCCGAGGCGCAGACCACCACCCCGGAACCCACGACGACGACGCCCGAGACCACCCCGGCGGATCCGCCCGCGGAACCGACCTCGCCGTCCGAGACGGAGACCGAGGCGCGCGAGGAAGCCGACCCGGTGCTCGACCCGCTCCTGCCCGACCGGCAGATCGAGCTGCGCCCGCCGGAGGCCAGCACCGATCCCGCGGCGCCGCCGCCGGCAGATCCCCCGGCCGAGCCGGAGGCCGACGCCGCCCCGGTGACCGACGAGCGGCTCTCGCGCTCCTTCACCGTGGACTACGACCTCGCTCCGCGCGACGTCGAGTACGTCCCCCCTCCGCGAGGGGCGCCGGGTCATCGCCGGCACCGTCCTCGGGTCGGTCGGCACCCGGGAGGCCGGCAACGGTGACGAGGGCGAGATCGGCTTCGAGATCCGCCCCGCGGGTGAGCAGACCCCGCGCATCGACCCCCGGCCCATCGTCCGCGGCTGGCGGCTGCTCGAGTCCACGGCGCTGTACCGCGCCCGCGCGGCCGACGTCGGCAAGGACACGGCGGTCACCACCGGCCAGATCCTCCTCATGGACAAGCGGACGCTCCAGCGCCGGGTGCTGTCCAACGACCGGATCGACATCTACTCGTGCGGCCGGCGTGACATCGAGGCGGGCATCGTCGATCGCCGCGTCCTTGCCACCCTGGAGTTCCTCGCCGCGAACGGCCTGAAGCCGACGGTCACGAGCCTCCGGTGCGGGCATGGCGTCTACACCGCGTCAGGCAACGTCTCGCACCACACGACGGGAACCGCCGTCGACATCGCGGCGATCAACGGGACGCCGATCATCGGCCATCAGGGCAAGGGCTCGATCACCGATCAGGCCGTGCGCAAGCTGCTGACGCTCCAGGGCACGATGCGCCCGTCCCAGATCATCACGCTCATGAAGTACGAAGGCGCCGACAACACCGTGGCGATGAGCGACCACCACGACCACATCCACATCGGCTGGCGGCCCGGCTACGAGCCGAGCGGCGAGCGAGGGCAGGAACTCGAGTCGCTGCTGAAGCCCGAGCAGTGGAGCAGGCTCATCCGGCGGCTGAACAAGATCGAGAATCCGAAGATCCCGTCGGCGCCGTCGAAGTACGCGCTGAAGGCCGACCGCCGTGCGGATCGCCTGCGCCGCGACGGAGCCGGCGGCAACGACTGACGGCCTCGGGCGGCCGTCAGTCCGAGAAGGTGTACCCCGCGAGGAACTCGTGACGCGCGATGAGCGCCTCGACCTCATCGCGCTGCCGGGTCGTCCAGCCCGCCGTGTCGCGGCTGCGGTTCGGCGACGCGAAGAGGAGTCCGGCGCACGCGTCCAGGTACCCGCGCTCCGGGGTCAGGCCGACGAACGCGCACAGCCGGCGCAGCTCGTCCTGCGGACGTTCGATGAAGTCCTCGTGACGGGCGATGTGCACGTCTGACGGCGCGACGCGCCCGACGAACCGGTCCACCCGGGCGGTGAGGTCGACGTACCGGCGCACGGCGTGCTCGAGCGCCGTCTCCGCCTCGATGCCCTGTTCCTGCACGTCCCGCTTCGCGATGGTCGCGACGTTGTCGAAGGGGTTGCGAACGATCAGGACGTACCGCGTCGGCAGACGCACGACCGCGTGCAGGCGCTGGATGAGCGCCGGGTCGTCGTCGAGGCGGATCGTGGACCGGCCACCCTTCTTGTCACCGATGACGGCCAGGTTCTCCCACCGGCCCTGCCACTGGCCCGGCACCGCATAGGAGTAGCCGGTCTGGACCCGACCCCGGCGTGCCGTCCTTCGGACGTTGGTGAGAATGAGGTGGAAGAGCCGCCAGCGGTCGTACCCGGCGCCGACGTAGCGCAGGGCGTCGAGCTCGTGTGAGATTGCCGCCTGCGGGTGGGCGTCCAGCAGCGAGCCGACCATGGAGTGGCCGCTGCGGGGATACCCGATGAACGTCACGTACGTCTGGACATCACGACACGCCCGGCCGACCGTGAGGCGCCCGGCGCGCGAGACCTGCCGGTCGGTCAGCTGCTCGAGCCGCCACCGGGGCCCGCCGTAGTCGAGGGCCGGTGGATGGAGCGTGGTGGACATCGCACGCAACGAACGAGCGCCGAAGGCCGGATCTTGCGGGAGCCACGCCGACCGCCCGCAGCGTAGGCTGCCGCGCATGCCCCGTGACGCCTTCGGCAACGAGATCCCCGACGACCCGCTCGCGGGCATCGGCTCGTACTCGTCCGGGTCGATGCCGCCCGGGGTGCCCGGCCCGCCACGCCGACGTGGTGGGGGCGGCATCATCGCGGTCATCATCGGTGTGCTGCTGGTCGGCGCGATCGGAGCGGGCGCGTACTTCCTGACCCGCGGCAGCGACGGCGAGGACGCGTCCTCCTCCGCGCAGGTCGAGGTCAGCACCACGGTGGCCGTGGAGCCCCCGGCGGAGCCGGACCCGGAGCCCGATCCCAAGCCGGCCGCCGCGCCCGACCCCGAGCCCGAGCCCGAGCCCGAACAGCCCGCCGCGCCCGTCAAGCCGCCCACGGGCCTGCAGCCGGGTTCGCTCCTGCGCCGCGCGAACTTCATCGTCGCCCTGCGCAGGCTGCGGGCCGAGGCCAAGGGCCGACCGCGCAACGTGCGGGTCGAAGCCCTGCGCGTGGACATCCAGGTCGTGCTCCAGGACGGACGGCTGCGCAGCGCCCAGGCCACGTGGGACGGCGAGGTGCGCGTGTTCAGCACCACGCCCACGCCGATCGGCGGGCTTGAGGGCTTCGCGTGGTCACAGATCGACCGCAGCGCGCCGCAGCGACTCGTGCGCAGCGCGACCGGCCGTGCGAAGAAGCCCGCGTCTGCGTTCAACTACGCGGTGATGCTCGACATCGGCGGGCCGCGCTGGTCGGCGTTCCTGAAGACGGGTGAGGCGTTCACCGCGACCGGCTCGGGGAAGATCGAGCGACAGATCTCCGGCTGACGCGGGGCCGCCTCGCCAGCTGTCACGCGCCCGGCTTGCGGCCACGGATGAACACGCTGACCAGCCGCCCCTCGACATCGTCCAGTTCGGCCTCGCGCAGCGTGCTGAGGTCAAGCCCCGCCAGCGCGCTGGACGCGACGATGTCGAGGTCCTCCCGCCCGTAGGCGCGAACCACTTCGACCGCCGGCTCGGCAAACCCGACGTCAGCCAGCATCGTCTCGATCTCACTGACGTCGAGCGCGCCCGCGATGCAGCCGGCCCACGCCGCGAGGCTTGCGCCGATGGTCGGGGGCAGCGCGCCGCGCGTCGCGATGTCGGCGATCGCCAGCCGTCCGCCGGGACGTAGCACGCGCAGCGCCTCCGAGAACACCGCTCGCTTGTCCGGCGACAGGTTCACGACGCAGTTGCTCAGCACCACGTCGACGGCGTCGGCCGGCAACGGGATGTCCTCGATCCGCCCGCGGAGGAACTGCACGTTCGTCAGTCCCGCCTCGGCGCGGTTGCGCTCGGCGAGGGCGAGCATCTCCGGCGTCATGTCCAGTCCGAAGGCGAACCCGGCCGGACCGACGCGCCGCGCGGAGAGCAGCACATCGATGCCGCCGCCCGAGCCGAGATCCAGCACCCGCTCGCCGGGTTGGAGCGCCGCGAGCGCCGCAGGGTTCGCGCACCCGAGCGCGGCGGCGACGGCGTCGTCAGGGAGCGACGCGCGTTCCCCCGCGTCGTAGAGGCCTTCGGCGAGCGCGCTCTCCTCCGGCGCGCAGCACGCCGCCCGCGCGTAGGTGTCGCGCACGGTGCTGTGAATGTCGGTGTCAGCGGTGCCCATGGTGTGCCTCCATGTCGTCGATCGGATGAGCCGGCCGGACCGTAGGAGCTACAGTGCACTGCAAGTCAAGTGCCACCAACGTTCTCCATCGGCGAAGTCGCAGAACGCTTCGGGCTCAGCCCGTCCGCGCTGCGCTTCTACGAGTCGATCGGCCTGCTTCCGGAGCCTGAGCGCACCAGCGGCCGACGCCGCTACACGCAGGAGACGATCGACCAGCTCGCGATCGTCGCGGCGGCCCAGCGCGCGGGTTTCACATTGCGCGAGGCGACCACGCTGCTGACCGGCCTGCAGGCCGATGCCGCCCCGACCGACGAGTGGCGGGAACTGGCGCAGGACAAGCTCGCCGAGCTGGATGCCCTGGCCGGGCGCATCGAGGAGATGCGCGCGATGCTGCATCGCGGGTTGGCGTGCGACTGCCTCGCGCTGGAGGATGTCGAGGGGTTCCGGGCGCAGTGCGTGGCCTGGGCGGACGCGGACGTCAGCGCACCCCGCTGAGGGCGGCGAGCTGCTGCTCGCCGACGAGACCCTCCGCCTGCCACGGCACGAGCCAGGCCCGCTGCGCGAGGTCTTCGCGCATGCGCTCGAGCTGCGGGCGCTCAAGCTCCGCGCGAGCGCGCAGCAGCGGGTCCGCGGTCCCACTGGCCGTGAGCCCGGCGTTGACCACCCAGCCGAACGGCGTGATCCCGGCCCGGGCCAGATCGTCCTGCAGCGCGGCGGCCTCGGACACCGGGGTGAGCTCCGGCAGGGTCACGATGACGACGTGGGTGTACTCCGGGTCCTGGAGGCGCATCAGCGGTGTCGTGATCCGTCCGTGCACCTCATCGGCGCTGCTCATGACCTGGCGGTGGTAGGAGCCCGTGAGGTCAAGCAGCCGCAGCGTGTGGCCGCTCGGCGCGGTGTCCACCACCACGAACCGGTCGCGCGCCTCCGAGAGCAGCCCCGAGAAGGCGCGGAAGACCGCGAGTTCCTCCGTGCATGGTGACCGGAGATCCTCCTCGACGAGCACACGACGATCGGGGTTCAGACGCTGCGCGCTCTGCAGCCGCTCAGCCGTGTAGCGCTCGAGCTCTCTCACCGGGTCGATGCGGCTGATCGTCAGGTGCCCGTCATGTTCGTCGGCGAGCACATCGGAGACGCGGCCTGCAGGATCGGTCGTGGAGAGGTGCACGTCATGGCCCCGGCGTGCCAGGCCCACGGCGATCGCCGCGGCGATGGTCGTCTTGCCGACACCTCCCTTGCCCATGACGAGGACCGCTCCATGGCCGGCGGCAGCCAACTCGTCGACGAGCGGGCCGAGGCCTGGGAGCGGTGATGGGTCCCCGTCGGCCACGACCGGACCGGGAGGCGCGGCTGCGGCCTCCCCGGCGACGAGTGCCCGCAGGGCAGGGACGCCGGTGAGGGACAGCGCGACGAGCGGCACCGTCGATACGGGCATCTCGGCCAGCACGACCGGCATCGTCCCGAGCGCGTCCCCCTGGCGCCGCGCGAGGCCCTCGGCGAGCGTCATCGCCGCGCAGGGGTTCGGTGAAGGTCCCGTTGAGCACCAGTCGCTGATTCCGGATCCCCTGCGCCGCGAGTTCCTGCGCCGCGCGCCCCGCCTCGCGCAGCGCCGCCGTGTCGGGGCGGCTGACGAGCACGAGCGTGGTGCGGCGTGGGTCGGCGAGTTGCTCGACTGCGGCGCCGTACTGCTCGCGCTGGGCCTCGAGCCCGGACCGCGGCCCCAGGCAGCTCGCGCCTCCGGGCGCCGCTTCGATGTAGTCCGACCACGCAGTCGGCAGGTTCATGAGCCGCAGCGTGTGCCCGGTCGGCGCCGTGTCGAAAAGCACGTGGTCGTACCTGCCGGAGAGCTCGGGGTGCACGATGAGCTGCGTGAACCGGTCGAATGCCGCGACCTCGACCGTGCACTCCCCGGCCAGCGATTCTTCGATCTCGCGAAGCTCCTCCTCGGACACGACCCCGCGATACGGCCCGATGACGCGCTCGCGGTATGCCGCGGCGGCCTCGTCCGGATCGAGATTCATCACCGTGAGGCGGTCCACCTCGTCGACGAGCTGCTCGGTCGGGCCGACCACGGTGCCGAACACGTCGCCGAGGTTCGAGGCAGGGTCGGTGCTCACCAGCAGCACGCGGTCACCGGCGTCCGCGAGCGCCACCGCGGCGGCGCTGGCCACCGTCGTCTTGCCGACGCCACCCTTGCCGGTGAAGAACAGGAAGAGGGTCTCCCAGCCGGCCCGGTCCAGCGCTGCGTTCACTCTGGCCGCACCACCATGACCTCGCCGCTGACGTCACACGCGGCGGCGAGAGTGCTGTAGACCGTGCCGTGCTTGGCAAGGTTGCGCTGCACCAAGTCGACGCGACCGGGCGGCTCGTCGGTGACGAGCCTGAGCGTCCAGCGGATCGTGGTGAATCGGGGCGGCCGTTCCTGGCGCTCGGCGGTCACGTGCACCGATGCGCCGTGCTGCTCGAACGGCAGGATCTCGCTGAAGCGCTCGACGTTCTTGAGCAGGCAGGCGGCAAACGCGCTGCAGAGCAGCTCCGCCGGCCCGGGAAGCTCGTCGCCCATCCGCGGAGAGCTGTCGAAGCGGATCGTCGACTGCTTGGCCGCGATCTCCGAGACGCCGGGCGCCGTGATGCGGGCGTCGACCTCATAGGCGCGCGTGCTCGACATCGTGGCGTGAGCTTACGGCGCGCGTCAGGCCGGCTGGGCCTCGCGTAGCTCCGGCCCCGGCGCGTCGGTGAACCACCGCCGCCCCAGCCACAGCGAGACATACACCAGCCCGACGAGCACCGGCACCTCGATCAGCGGCCCCACGACGCCCGCCAGCGCCTGCCCCGACGTCGCGCCGAACACGCCGACGGCCACCGCGATGGCGAGCTCGAAGTTGTTCGACGCCGCCGTGAACGACAACGAAGCGGTCCGTGCGTAGCCGAGCCCCAGTGCCCGCCCTGTCCAGAACGCCGCGAAGAACATCACGAAGAAGTAGACGAGCAACGGCACCGCGATGAGGACGACGTCGAGCGGTTTGCTCGTGATCGCGTCACCCTGGATGGCGAACAGCATCACGATCGTGTAGAGCAGGCCGTAGAGCGCCCACGGGCCGATCCGCGGCACGAACTCCTGCGTGTACCACGCCTCGCCTCGCCGCTGAATGCCGATGCGCCGCGTCAGGTATCCGGCGACGAGCGGGATGCCGAGGAAGATCAGCACGGTGCGCGCAACCTCCCACATCGAAACCTCGAAGCCCTGGGTGTCGAGGCCCAGCAGGTCGGGCAGCGCCGTCAGGTAGAACCAGCCGAGCACGGAGTACGCGACGATCTGGAAGAGCGAGTTGATCGCCACCAGCAGCGCCGTCGCCTCGCCATCACCGCACGCCAGGTCGCTCCAGATGAGCACCATCGCGATGCACCGCGCGAGGCCCACGATGATCAGGCCGGTGCGGTACTCGGGCTGGTCGGCGAGGAAGATCCACGCCAGCGCGAACATGAGCAGCGGCCCGATGATCCAGTTGAGGATCAGCGACGCCCAGAGCATCCGCCGCTCTCCCGTCAGCCGCCCCAGCTCCTCGTAGCGAACCTTTGCGAGGACCGGGTACATCATGAGCAGCAGACCGAGGGCGATGGGCAGGGACACTGTGCCGATGCGCAGCTCGTCGAGCGCGTCGTCGAACCCCGGAACGAGCGCGCCAAGCGCCAGCCCGCCGGCCATCGCCAGCACGATCCACAACGGCAGCCAGCGATCGAGCGTCGACATGCGGCCGACGACCGCGGCCTCGGGCGTGGGTGCGGGCGCCGCGCTCACGCACTCGCCACGGGTTCGCCGCGCAGCCGCTCGCGCGCCTGGCGGTAGGCGAGGGTCATGACGAACCCTCGGACGGGCGCATCGGCGTACCCGGCCAGCACCGTGTCGGCGACGCGGCGCATCTCCTCAGGCGACGCGGTGTCCGCGAACTCGTCGCGCAGCATCGACAGCAAGCGAGCAGTCCGCATCTCGTGGGCGGTGCGGTCATCACGGATCTCGTCGATGCGCTCGTCGATGAGCGCGCGCACGCGCGCCTCGATGTCATCGCGGATCTCACGCACGCGCTCGATCGGTGCCTCGGCGGGATCGGCGATATCCCAGTCCTCCACGGTGGTCGGGACAAACGGGCACGCATCGCCGCAGCCCATCGTCACCGCCCAGTCGGCGTGCAGCTGCATCTCGAGCGTCAGCTTCAGCGGGCGCCGGGCGCCAAGATCGACCCCCACCTCGCGCATCGCCTCGACCACGTTCGGCCACAGGGCCTTCGCGGGCGCGGACCCCGCCGACTCCGCATTCACGTCCTCCGGCGCGTGGAGCTTGAAGAACGCCTCGGCCATCTGGGACCTGCCGGCGTTGTGGTTGCAGACGAACAGCACGTAGCGCATCGCTTCCTCCTGGATCAGGCCGGGGACATGAGCGACCGCCCGGCGCGCTCACGCGCCGGCAGGAGCCGCGACAGCAGCCCCGCCAGCAGCACGAACACGACGGACGCCCAGAGGCAGGCCTCCAGCCCCTGCCACTGGTACAGCAGGCCCGACAGCACCGTGCCGAGCAGCCGCCCGAAGGCGTTGGCCATGTAATAGAAGCCGACGTTCATCGCGACCTTGTCGCCGTCGGCGTAGGCGAGGATGAGGTACGAGTGCACCGCGGAGTTCATCGCGAACACCACGCCGAACGCGATGAGGCCGACCACGATCACGACGCCAGGGGTCGCGCCCGCCGCCAGCGCGATGGCGATCCCCGCCGGGAACGCCGCGAGGGCGAACGCCAGCCACGTGGCGGTACGGCCGTCGGGGTCCCGGACGAACCGCGGCGCGGACGCCTGCACGGCGCCGTAGCCGATCACCCACACGGCGAGGAACGTGCCGACCTCCCAGAAGCTCCACCCCAGCACCGTCCGCAGATAGACGGGCAGGCCGACGACGAACCAGACGTCGCGCGAGGCAAACAGGAAGATCCGCGCCGCCGCGAGCAGGTTCACCGCGCGGTTGTTGGAGAACATGTGGCGGAACTTCGCGCCGGCATCAGGCCGCCCGAGGTCGCCGCGCATCATCACGAGGACGACGACGAGCGCGGTCCCGACCAGGCCCGCGAGGCAGAGCAGCGCCGTCTGAAAGCTCGTGAGCGTGAGCAGCGCGCCGCCGACGAAGAAGCCGACGCCCTTCAGCGCGTTCTTCGATCCGGTGAGGATCGCGACCCACTTGTACAGGGCGCCGGGCGCGTCCTCGGGGACGACGAGCTTCACCGCGCTCTTGGAGCTCATCTTCGTGAGGTCCTTCGCCACGCCGCTCAGCGCCTGCGACACCATGACGTACGGCACGACGAGCCACGGGTCGGGCGCCAGCGCCAGCATCCCGAGCGCGACGAGCTGCACGCTCAGCCCGCCGAGCAGCGTGCTGCGCAGCCCGAACCGCGCCGCGAGGTAGCCGCCGACGAGGTTCGTGACGATGCCGAAGACCTCGTAGAAGAGGAACAGCATCGCGACCTCGAACGGGCTGTAGCCACGCTCGTAGAAGTAGAAGAGGACGAGCATGCGCAGCGCACCGTCCGTGACGGTGTCCGCCCAGTACGCGCCCGTGACGAGCGCGTAGTTGCGCAGGTCGCCCTCCTGCCTCACGGCAGCGACTCCCCCACGATCCCCGCCAGCTCGACGAGCCGGTTCGCGTAGCCCCACTCGTTGTCGTACCAGGCCAGGACCTTCACCTGGGTCTCGTCGATGACCATCGTGGACGGCGCGTCGACGATGCTCGACCGCGGGTCGTTGACGTAGTCGACGGAGACGAGCGGGCGCTCCTCGTAGCCGAGGATCCCGTCGAGCGCACCGGCCGCCGCGGTCTGGAGCAGGCCGTTGACCTCCTCCACGGTGGTGGGCCGCGCGACGTCGAAGACGCAGTCCGTCAGCGATGCGTTGAGCAGCGGCACGCGCACCGCCAGGCCGTTGAGCTTGCCCTGCAGCTCAGGGAAGATGAGCGCGATCGCGGTGGCGCTCCCGGTGGTGGTCGGGATGAGTGACATGCCGGCCGCCCGCGCGCGCCGCAGGTCCTTGTGCGGCGCGTCGACGATCGTCTGGGTGTTCGTGAGGTCGTGGAGCGTGGTGATCGCGCCGCGCTCGATGCCGAGTCCCTCGTGCAGCACCTTGACGACGGGCGCCAGGCAGTTCGTCGTGCACGACGCGGCGGTGACGACGTCGAACACCGCGGGGTCGTACAGACCATCGTTGACGCCGACGACGACGTTCAGCGCACGGTCGTCCTTCACCGGAGCGGCGACGACGACCTTACGGACGCCCGCGTCGAAGTACGGCTGCAGGGACCCCATGGTGCGGAACTTCCCGCTGCACTCGAGCACGATGTCGACGCCGTCCCACGGCACCTCGCCGGGCGTCCCGTCGCTGCTGTGAGAGATCGGGGTACCGTCGATGACGAGCTCGTCGCCCTCGCCGCGGATGTCGCGATCCCACCGGCCGTGGACCGAGTCGAACGTGAGCAGGTGCGCCGACGTGGCGGCGTCGGCGCGCATCTCGTTGATGTGCGCGAAGCTGAGGTCGGAGCGGCCCCAGGCGGCACGGAGCGCGAGGCGCCCCATGCGGCCGAAGCCGTTGATGCCGAGGCGTACGGGTGGTGTCACCCCGACGACGGTATTCCATCGATGAATGCCACTGCAATGCGGTTTTACATCCGTTTCACACGGGGGCGGGCCCAGTAGCCTCCACATCGATGACCGTCGAATTGGAGCTCACCCCGAAGACGAAGCGCCCGAAGGGCGAGCCGTGCTGCGAGCCGGTCGTCTACCCCGACGTCGACCGCGAGCGCGCCGCCCGCCTCGCCGAGCTGGCCAAGGCGCTGGGCGACCCCATCCGCCTGCAGGTCGTCGACGTGCTGCGCAAGCACGCCGGGCAGGTGTGCGTCTGCGAGCTCGTGCCGCTGTTCGACATCGGCCAGCCCACGCTGAGCCACCACCTGAAGAAGCTGCGCGACGCGGGCATCGTCGACAGCGAGAAGCGCGGGCTCTGGTCGTACTACTACGTCAAGCCCGAGGCGCTCGACGAGCTCTCGGCCTGGCTCGCGTAGTCCGGCGCGTTGCGGCGGTACATCACCCGGGCGAAGATGCCCGCGGTGACGAGCATGAACGAGCTGTAGACCGCGGCCGGCACCGCGAGCTCCTCGTCGAGCGACGCGCCGATCGCCACCGCGAGTGCCGCGTTGTGGACGCCCAGCTCGATGGCGATCGCGGTGGACTGACGCGCGTCGAGCTTTACGAGCCTCGCCGTGGTGAAGCTCACCGTCATCGCCGCCAGGTTGAGCGCCAGCGCCGCGCCGAACACCGGCCCGAGGTGATCGAGCACCGTCCCGGCCTGCGACGCCACGGCCGCGACGATCACGACGGCGAACGTCACGATCGCGGTGTTCCGGATGTGCAGCGCGTGGGCCGCGACCCAGTCCGGCCGGCGGGCGGCGAGCCACATGCCCGCGGAGAGTGGGAGCGCGATCCCGATCAGCACCCGCGCGACGATGCGCGGCATCGACAGCTCGTCGGCGAGGTCCTCGGCGCCGAAGACCTCGGCGGCCAGGCCGAGATAGAGCGGCACGGTCACGACGGACGCCGCGCTGCTGACGCCGGTCATCGTGATCGACAGCGCCGTGTCGCCACGCGCGAAGTGCGTGAGGAGATTCGCCAGCGCGCCGCCCGGCGCTGCGCCGAGGAGGACGAGTCCCGCCGCGAGGATCGGCTCGAGGTCGAACAGCTCGGCCATCGCGAACGCGAGCGCCGGCGCCACGAGTGCGAGGTTGACCATGCCGACGGCGACCCCGCGGGGCGCCGTGACGACGCGGCGGAAGTCCGCCACCTTCAACGACGTGCCCAGCGAGAACATGATGATCGCCAGCCCCACCGCGAGGGCGCCGGTCGCGAGTGGAGACGCCTCCATGCCAGGCCGACCCTAGATGATGGGCGGGCCCTCCGTGACCCGTGATCGCATCCTCATCCTGCTCGTCGTCTCGGCGACGACTGCGCTGCTGCTGCTCGACGTCACGGTCGTGAACGTCGCTCTGCCGGTCATCCGCACCGATCTCGACGCGAACTTCGCCGAGGTCCAGTGGGCGATCGACGCGTACGCGCTGGCGCTCGCCGCCGCGCTGCTGACCGGGGGCGCGCTCGCCGACCGGCTGGGCCGCCGCCTGGTGTTGCTCGGCGGGCTCGCGCTGTTCACCGCCGCGTCCGCCCGGCTGCGCGGCGGCGAGCTCCGGGCTGGCGCTCGACCTCGCCCGCGCGGTCCAGGGGCTGGGCGCGGCCGCGATGTCCGCCGCCGGTCTCGCGCTGCTGGCCCACGAGTTCCAGGGCCGCGACCGTGGGCTGGCGTTCGGCGTATGGGGCGCCACGACGGGCGCCGCGCTGGCCGTCGGCCCGCTCGTCGGCGGGCTGCTCGTCGACGGCGCGGGCTGGCGCTGGATCTTCCTCGTGAACCTGCCGCTCGGCGTCGCGCTGCTCGCGGCCGGCCTGCGGTGGCTGCCCGAGTCCCGCGAGCCGGGCGCCCGCGCGCTCGACCTCCCTGGACTCGTGACGTTCGCCGTCGCCTGCGTTCTCGTGACCTTCGCGCTCATCCGTGGCAACGAGGACGGCTGGACGAGCGCGCCGGTCCTGGGCGCCGCCCTCGGGGCGCTGTGCTCTCTCGCCGCGTTCGTCCTCGTCGAACGGCGTGCGGCTGCGCCGATGCTGCCGCTGGCGCTGCTGCGGACCCCGGGCCTGGCGGGCGCCGCGCTCGTCTCCTTCGCGCAGTCGGTCGTGATCTACCCGCTGCTCCTGTTCCTCGCGTTCTACCTTCAGGACGGCCTGGCCTACTCCGCGTCGGAGGCCGGGCTGCGGCTGCTGCCGATCACGCTGGTGATCTTCGCCGCCGCACCGGTCTCCGGCCGCCTCACGGGCGCGCGTGCCGTTGCGGATTCCGCTGTGCGCGGGGCTGGCCATCGCGGGCGCGAGCGCGCTGGCCATGGGCGCGGGCGTGGCCGGTGACGCGACGGGCTGGACCGGGCTCCTCCCCGGGTTCGTCCTCGCCGGGCTCGCCGTCGGGATCATCAGCCCGGCGCTCGCGGCGGCGATGGTCGCCGCGCTGCCGGTGGAGCGCAGCGGCATGTCGTCCGGCATCACGAACACTGCGCGACAGCTCGGCATCGCCGTCGGCGTCGCGGGGCTCGGCGCGATCTTCCGCCACCAGGCCGACGCTGCGGCGGGCCTGCCCGGGCTGGCGGCCGGCCTGGACGCCGTCCTCGTCGCGGTCGCGCTGATCGCCGTCGTCAGCGTGGTCCCGTCGTGGCTGTTGCTGGGCCGGCTGTCCAGCCCGATCAGCAGCCCGGAACCATCGGAAGCTGCCCGCGCTGCGGCGCCGCGGTGAATGTGGCAGGCGATCAACGAGGGGCGCGGCATCCTGTTCGTGCTGGCGGGCGCCGCCGCCCTCGTGGGCTGCGGCGCTGTCGCGGCGCTGCAGCCCGACGCGAACTTCGGCCGGTCTGCCTCGTCGGCGTCTCCGTGATCATGTACGCCCCACCTACCGCGTAGCACGCTTCCGCGGGAGCGTTGACGCGGAAACGCTCCCGCGGAAGCGCGACCGGCCTACAGCAGGTCCAGCAGCAGCGTCGACCACCCGAAGTTCTTCGACGCCAGCCCCTGCCCCGTGAACGGGTGGTAGTACTCGCGCAGCCCGTGCCGGTCGGCCGCGAACGCCAGGCCGTCGGCGATCCGTGCGGCCTCCGCCTCGTAGCCCAGTCGTCGCAACGGGGGCACGAGCATCCACGCCGTATTCACCCACGACGGGCCGCGCCAGGTGCGCCAGCGGTCGAACCCCGGGTTGAACTCGGGCTCCTCCACGGCGACTGACGGGATCCCGTGGGCGGCGTGGTAGCGGCGCGGGTCGAGCAAGTGCTCCTCGACCAGCCTGCGGCGCACGTCTTCGGGCAGGGTCTCCAGCGCGAGCGGGGCCAGCGCCGACCAGGTCGACACGCGCACCGGTTCCTCGTCGGGGCCGTGCAGATCGAGGAAGAGGCCAGTCCCGGGATCGAGGCACTTCTCGAGCAGCGCGCGCTCCGTGCGCGCCGCACGGTCGGCCCACACCGGGTCGCCGGTCATCCGCCCCTGCGCACGCAGCGACAGCGCGTACGCGACGTTCACGAGCACGTCCTCCACGTGGTGGTCGTACCGCTCGATGATCGTGTGGGAGTGCCACCCCAGCCGGCGCGAGCGCTCCATGAGCCAGAAGTAGCCGAGGCGGTCGTGGCTCATCCGGCCGTAGACGGCGTCGTACTTCGGCGCGTCGTCCAGGCCCGACTCGTCCGGGGCGACGATCGTCAGCAAGCCGTCGCCGTCGGGATCGCGGTGGTGGGCCATCCAGTCGAGGTGCGCGCCGAGCGCGCCGAGCGCCTCGTCGCGGAACCCCGGATGGTCCGGGGACGCGTCGGCGACGAGCTCCCAGGCGAACGGGAGCAGCGGCGGGTTGATCGTCTCCGTGAACCAGCTGCCGAGTACCTTGCCGGTCGCGTAGAAGGGCGCGCGCCGCCACCCCGCCGGCCAGTGCCAGAACGCGGTGTGCGGCAGGAACCCGTCGTCGCGCCCCGAGCGCAGGACCGTACGTAGCTCCGCGCGGGCGCGCGCGGGATCGAAGCGTCGCCACGCGATCGCGTGGAAGCAGCTATCCCAGTGCCACATGTGCCGGTAGCGCGGCGGCGCGGGACAGGTGAACGCGTACGGCGTGCCGTCGCGCCGGCGCCGGCCCTGACGCCAGTTCGCGCGCAGCGCCGACTCCGCGGCGACGTACAGCCGCCGGTCCCGGTCCCCGGCGCCCGGCGGCGGGCCGAGCTGCGCGGGCGGCCCGACGTGCCGCCCGCCGTCAGGCGGCGACGAGATCGTCGTACGTGACGGCGGTGCGTCGTCCAGCACGCTGCAGGACCGCGTCGAGGGCGAGCATGTGGCGGCTGTGGTCGAGGTCGGCGGGATGGAGATCGAGACGCAGCAGCGAGCCGCCCGTGACGGACATCGTGCGAATCAGGAGCGGCGAGAGCGCGCGCTTCAGCGGCGTGGTCGTGCCGAGCGTCAGCGCCGGCGAGAGGGTCGCGGCGCGCCCGCCGCGGTGCAGGCGCAGGAGGTCGGCCCACCAGTCGAAGCGGTCGGCCAGCGCCTCGCGCAGGGACGGGGTGTACGCGTAGCCGGGCGCGACGAACCCACGCGGCTCGACCCCGGCGAGCTTCAGCAGCCGGCGGCCGGACTCGACCGCGCGCCGCGTCTCCTGGGCGTCGAGGCCCACGAACTCCGCGGCGTCCCGCGCCTGCCAGCGGGCGAACGCCTGACGCAGCGGGGCGCCCTTGCGCGCCTGGCGGTGCTGGAGGCCGTGCTGGGCGACGGCGTCGCCGCGCGCAGTCCGCTCGCGCAGCCAGCTCGCGAGCTCGGGGCGCCGGTCGGCGAACGGATGGAGATCGGGTGCCGGGATGACGAGCAGGGTCACCCGGTCGACGCCGTGATCCTCCAGCCAGTCGCGCATGAGCGCGCACCGCTCGTAGGTGGCGGGCTCGACGTCGTGGATCGCGACGGCGAGCCGGGAGTCCGCCGACGCTCGTGCGACGGGAGCGGCGGGCGTCGTCACGAGCTGGAGCCGCGGGGTCGTCGCGCCGCCCGCCAGGGTGCTCACCGGACCAGCTCCCGCAGGTCGGACAGTTCGGCGTCCAGGGCGCGGCGCCAGGTCATCGTGCGGGCCAGCGCAGCGGCGGCCGGAAGGTCCACCGGCGTGCGACGGGACTCCTGGATGGCGGCAAGGAGCCCGCCCACGTCGCCGGGCGCGAACGTCTGCACGAGCGAGCCCGCCACCCGGGCGCTCGGCGCCGTCGCGCACGCGACCGTGGCCGCGCCGCTGGCAGCCGCCTCGAACCCGACGAGGCCGAACGTCTCGTGCGCGCCCGGCATGACGACCGCGGCGGCCCGCCGGTAGGTGTTCGCCAGATGCTCGGGGTCGCGGATGTACGGCCGCAGCTGCAGCCGCCGCCCGAGCCCGAGCTCGGCCGCCAGCGCCTTGACCCGGTCCAGCGCGGGGCCGGTGCCCACCAGCCGCAGGGGCCACGGCTCGGGCGAGCGCGCGGCGGCGCGCACCAGCTCGAAGACCCCCTTCTCCCGCGCGATCCGCCCGACGTAGAGCACGTGGTCGCCACGTGGCGGCGCCGGATCGGCGGGGGCGAAGGCGGGATGCAGTCCGAACCGCAGCGAGATCGATGCGTCCCGGCCGCTGTCCTCCCGGGTGTCGACGGCCGACATGACCGCGTCGACGTCCCGGTAGGCGTGGTGCATCCAGGCACGGAACGCCGCGCGCCACGGCGCGTCCGGCCCCGGCATCCCGGCCGCGTCCAGCGCGCTCGACCCGTGATGGACCGCCACCACGCGCGCCCCCAGCTCGTGCGCCACCGCGCAGACGCCGAGCGGCCCCCAGAACGGATCGTGCAGGAGCACGACGTCGGGGCGCAGCGCGCGCAACGTGGACTTCAACCCGCCGACGCCGAGCGGCAGGCGGTACCCGTTGGCCGCGGCGACGCGGAACGACGGCAGCTCGTGGCGGCCGGCCTCGTGCCGGCGCTTCGGCCCGGGCACGATGAGGTGATGCTCGATGGCGGGCGTCGCCTGCGCCCACGCGATCTTGTTGTCGAGGTACGTGCGGATGCCGCCGCTGCGCTCGCCGTAGAAGAGCGCCACGTCGACGACCCGCAGCCGCGCGGGCCGCTCGACCCGATGCGCGCCGCGCAGCCGGGCGGCGCGCCCGCAGGGCCGCATCGACCTCGCGGCGTGTCGTCCGGCTAGGCGGCACGGCGCACCTCGGCGCCACCCTCGCGGGCCGCCAGCGCCTGCCGGTACCCGTCGGCCAAGCGGCGCAGCGCCGCGTCCCAGGTGCGTTCGCGCACCGAGGCCAGGCCGCCGATCGCCAGCCGCTCGCGCACAAGGGGCTGCGACGCCAGCTCGTTCACCGTCGCGGCGAGCGCGTCCGCGTCGGGCGGGCACAGTCGCCCGCTCACGCCGTCCTCGACGATCGACGTCGGCCCGCCCTCGTTGACCGCGACGACCGCCAGGCCGCTGGCCTGCGCCTCGAGCAGGACCTGCCCGAACGTGTCGGTGCGGCTCGCGAACAGGAACAGGTCCGCGTTGGCGTACGCGCGGGCCAGGTCGTCGCCCTCCTGCCAGCCCAGGAACGTCGCGTGCTCGCCGAGCCGCGCGCGCAGCTGATCCTCCTCCGGCCCCCCGCCCGGCGAGGACGAGGTGCAGGCGCGGGTCCCGGGCCCGGGCGGCGAGGAAGCTGTCGGCCAGCAGGTCGGCGCCCTTCTCCTTGGTCAGCCGGCCCGCGTAGAGGACGTCGAACCGGTCGTCGTCGCGTTCCTCGCGCAGCTCGGGCCGGAAGCGGGTGATGTCCACGCCGCGGTCCCAGCGGCCGACCTTCTCCGGGGCGATGCCCAAGCCGTGCAGCACCTGGTCGCTCGCGGGGCTGGGCGACAGGACGTGGTCGGCCTGCCCGTAGAACGCGGCCAGCGCCATCGTCATGCCCTGCTCCAGGCGGTCGTCGCCCGAGCGCTGGCCCGCGTAGGCGGCCAGCTCGGTGTGGTAGCTGCCGAGTACCGGCAGGTCCATCATCTTCGCGATGACCGCCGCCGCCACGCCGGACGGGCCGGGCGAGCAGAGGTGCACGAGGTCGTAGCGCCCCTCGGCGAGCGTCTCGACGATGCCGGGCACCGACGGGACGCCGATCTTCAGGCCCGCGTAGAACGGGATGTCGACCTCGGCCACCGCGCTGAGCCGGCGGTCGACGTTGTGGTCGGTGCCGACGACCTCGACCTCGAAGCCGGGGACACCGCGCTCCCGGATCTCGTCGAGCGTGTGCGTGACGCCGTGCATGCCGCCGACGCCGTCGGCGACGAGCGCGACGCGGAGGGGTTCGCCCTCGCGGTGCACGAGCTTGCCCTTCTCCTTGCCGAGGAAGGCGGCCGCCGGCGCGTACGGGATCGCGCTGATGCACGCGCCGAACACGGACGCCGCGGCGGCGCCGTAGTCGCCGCCGGTCTCCGCCGTCTCGACGATGAGGTCGACCGAGGCGGCGAGCTTGCGCTCGTGCGTGCGGCGGGCCCGGCGGAACAGGTCGGCGTGCGCGAAGTCATCGCCCTGCAGGTGGGCGATGAGCTCGCGCTCGTTCATGTCGAGGTCCACCGAGTCCAGCCAGGCGCGCAGGATCGCGCGGGCGTCGTCGGGGCCGAGGTCCGCTCCGATCGCGCCGCGGCGCGCGTCGCCCTCGCTCATGACCCGCTGGACCATGGTGAGGACGGCCATGGGGTTCGGCGCCTCGCGCGAGTCCCCTCGCCCCAGCGACCGGACCGCCAGCGCCATCGCGGCGTGCGCCCACTTCGCGGCGCTGCCCTGGTCGCCGCGTGCGACCGCGTGACCGGCACGGATGTGGCCCAGGAACTCCTGCCACGTCGCGGCGGCCGGCGTCTCGGTGAAGGTGCGGCCGATGTCGACGCCCGCGTGGTCGTCGGTGCCGCCCACGCCGGTGCCGCCGTGCGTCTCGATGTAGATCGCGGCGGGTGCGTTCAGCTCCTTGGCGCGCGAGCCGTTGCGCACCTCCCACACCGGGAAGAGCTGCGCCAGGCGGCGGCGGTGGCGCGGCGTCAAGGGCGCCTCCACCGCGTAGAACGGGTGCGCCAGCGCGCAGGCGATCTCGCGGTCGTGGAGGTACTCGGCGGCGGCCTCGACGTCGGTGTTGTGCGCCTGCAGCCACTCGTGATCCTCGGGGGTGATGCCGAGCACGAGGACGTGGACGGCCTGCGGCTCGCCCTTGAACCAGACGGTGAGCTCCTCGCTGACGAACGCGTCGTCGTACTTGGCCGTGAGCTCGAGGGCGCCGTCGATGGTGTCGTGATCGGTGATCGTCACGAAGTCCATGCCGCGGCGCTTGGCCAGCTCGTAGACCTCCTCGGGCGGCGTGGCGCACTCGGGCAGACCGAGGGCGCGCTGCACGCCGAGCTTGGAGACCGCGGAGGCGGTCGAGTGGACGTGCAGATCGACCCGGCTGGTCGAGGAAGGGGCCATCGGTGCTCCCGAGTTCGCGTACATGGTTCCACCGAGATATTCGCCTGCACCGAGCGGGTTTCTGTAACCCTCATGCAACCAGGGCGTGACCATTCGGTGAACGGTGTGAGGTCCCTGACAGGTGCCCGGGAAGCTGTGCGTCGTGGTCCTCGAACGCGGTCCGTTGCGACTGGAGATCAAGACGGCGCCGTTCCGCATTCACCTGCGCCGCGACGGGCGCCGCCTGGTCCGCCATCTGGGGGTCTGGTGCTGCGAGGGCGAGGTGCGCGACCGGTTCGTGCAGGTCACCGAGGGCGTCATCGCCGAGGAGGCGCGCGGGTTCCCCGAGCATGCCATCGCGTTCGACCTCGTCGCCGCGGACGACCACGCCGCGGACCTGCGGGTGCACTTCAACGGCGGGCGCATGGGGCTGCTGCGCCTGGCGCTGACCGACGACGCGACCCTCGCGGTGCAGCTCACGGCCGACGGCGACCCGCTGCGGCTGGCGGTCGCCTGGGACGGGCGCGCCGAGGAGCGCTTCAACGGCCTGGGCGCGCACCACGCGCTGCGCGTCGACCTTGCCGGGAAGGACATCCAGCTCGGCGCCGACCGCCGGTACACCGGGCCGGCCTGCCCGCCGGAGATGCTCGAGCTCGGCGGTGTGCCGCAGGGCGATTACGCACCCGCGCCGTGGCTGCAGTCCTCGCGCGGGTATGCGGTGTGGCTGCAGGGCTACGGCAACGGCACGCGGTTCGACCTCGGCGACCGCACGACGATCAGCACGCGGTCCGCGGCTGGCCCGCTGCGCGCGCAGATCCTCTGCGACCCCTCCCCCGCCGCGCGCCTGCGCCGGTACCTGCGGCGCAGCGGCATGCCCGCCCTGCTGCCCGAGTGGGGCTACGGCTTCTGGAAGAGCCGCGACGTCTACCCGCACCAGGACGACGTCATGGAGGACGTCCACGGCTGCCGCTGGCACGGCATCCCGCTCGACGCGGTCGTCCTCGATTCGCCCTGGGAGACGCAGTACAACACCTGGGAGTTCAACCCGTACCAGTTCCCTGACGCGCCCGGGATGGTGCGCGGGCTCCGGGCGCGCGGCGTCCGCACCGTGGTCTGGGTCACGCCGTGGGTCAACCTCGACAGCTTCGACGGGCAGATCCCGCCCGACCCCGGCTCGCAGCGCCTGCACCGCGCGCCCGCGTCGAACTACGACGAGGGACGCCGCGCCGGGCACTTCCTCCACGACGCGGAGGGTGACACGTACGTCGCGCGGTGGTGGATGGGCACGGGCTCGCCGGTCGACTTCACCAACCCGCGCGCCGAGCGCTGGTGGCGCGAGCAGGCCAAGGCCACGCTGCGCCTCGGGGTCACCGGGATCAAGGCCGACGACGGCGAGGGCTACTACCTCCCCGACGACCTGCAGCTGCACGACGGCCGCCGCGGCGCCGAGCACGCGTGGGAGTACGGGCAGCGCTACCGCGAGTCGATGCAGCGCGCGCTCGACGAGGTCCACCCCGGCGACGGCATGCTCTTCGGCCGGTCGGGATGGAGCGGGCAGCAGCGCGTCGGGATGCTGTGGGCGGGCGACCAGATCAGCGACCTGTGGTCCCTGCGCGCGCTCGTCGCGTGCACGATCAGCGCGGCGTCATCGGGGTTCTCCAACTGGTCGCACGACGTCGGGGGTTACCTCGGCCACGCGCTCGTCGACCGCTGCCCGAAGGAGATCCTCCTGCGCTGGGTGCAGCTCGGGTGCTTCACCCCGCTCATGCAGGCGCACGGCCGGCTGCAGCAGGAGCCCTGGACGTACGACCCGCACACCCTCGACGTCTACCGCGGCTACGTCCTGCTGCACGAGCAGCTCGTGCCGTACATCCGCGCGGCCGCCGCCACCGCCGCGCGGTGCGGGCTGCCGATCACCCGGCCGCTGCCGCTGCTCGACCCGGCCGACGAACGCGGCTGGGGTGTGGCCGACGCGTTCGGGTTCGGGCCCGCGCTGTGGGTCGCGCCGGTGCTCGAAGAGGGCGCCACCTCCCGCGAGGTCCAACTCCCGCGCGGCGACTGGATCGAAGCCTGGAGCGGGCGGCCGGTGCGCGGCGGGCGGGAGGTCGAAGCCGAGGTCGGACTCGACGGCATCCCCGTCTACGTGCGCGAGGGGTCGATCGTCGTGACGTACCCCGCCGACCATGTCGCGTCCGGGCTCGGCGACACGCCCGAGGACGAGCGGCCGCTCGAGGCGACGCTGTGGGGCGAGCCCGCGTGCGGCCGCGCCGCCGTCCGGCTGGCAGACGGCACGCGGATCGCCTGGCGGGACGGCGTCTGGACGTGCAGCGCCGAGCGCGACGTGAGGGTTTCGCCCTCCGGTCCTCGCAAGCTCGGACCTGCGGTCGACGTCACCTGACGCGAAAGCGCGCGATCTGACCCAGGCTGTGGTGCGGGCGCTTCTTGCGGTCCGGGATCATGCAGATGAACGCGTACCGGCCCGTGGTGAGCTTGGCCCGGATCGTCTTGCCCCGCTTGCCGGGCGCCGCGTACGTGAAGCCCAGGACCTTCGCGGCCTTGCCCTCGAGCTGCGCGTCCAGGGCCTCCTTCAGCGTGTGGCCGGGGTTGATGCGCAGGAGGATCGCCTCGTGGGTCTCCTTGCCGGCGTTGCGGAACGCGAAGCGGGCGGTGCCCTTCGGCTGCTCGGGCTCGACACCCGCGTACGCGTACTCGCTGGCGACCACCGTCGGCGGGTCGTCACCCGACTGCGCGGCGGCACCACCGGTCGCGGCGAGTAGGCCGGCGCCGAGGAGGGACATGAGCGTGAGGAGAGAGCGCATGCCCACCATCCCACCGCGGGCTCCCGCCGCGCGGATCGGCACGGCGGTGCGTCAGGTCACACCGTCCGGTGCGTCGGCGTCCGCCAGACGACGGAGCACCGGCGGCACGATCAGCGTCGTGAGGATCGACATCCCCACGATCACCGCGAACAGCTCCTCGTCGAAGGCGCCGGCCGCCAGCCCGATCGACGCGACGATGATGCCGACCTCACCCCGCGGCACCATGCCGACCCCGACGAACGCCGCGCCCTTTGGCCCGAGCGACCGGGCCCCCAGCCACGCGCCCGCGAACTTCGTGACGACCGCCAGCGCGGTGACGCCGAGGAGGAGCGCGTCGGTTCCCAGGTCCGTGAACGCGTCGAGGTCGACCTGCATGCCGATGACGACGAAGAAGAACGGCGGGAAGAACGCGTAGAGCGGCGCGACCTCCTCCTCGATCGGATCCTCGTCCTTCGTCTCGGCGATCATCATGCCCGCGAGGAACGCGCCGATGATCGCGGCCAGCCCGATCTCCGCCGCGAACGCCGCAAGGCCCAGGCAGATGATGACGCCGGGCAACAGCGGAGACTCGCTGAACTTCGGGGTCTGCAGCAGCGCCGGCCGCGCCTGGAGCAGCTTCGTCCCGCCGACGCCGACGAACACGACGAACCCGACCGCGATGGCGAGCACCACCAGCGCGGTGAGCGGGTCGAACTCGCCGGTCTCCGCGATGCCCGTCGCGACCCCGACGAGCACGAGCGCCAGGATGTCGTCCACGATGGCGGCGCCGAGGATCGCCCGGCTCTCGGTGCGGTCCATCGCGCCCATCTCCAGCAGGACCGCGGACGTGATGCCCACGCTGGTGGCCACGAGCGCCGCCCCGAGGAACACCGCGGTGCCGGTCTCCTCCCCCATCCCGAACCCAAGCGCGACGCCGCCGGCAAACGGCAGGATCACCCCGAGCACGCCCGCGAGCCCGGCGACCTTGCCGACCTGCAGCAGGTCCGACAGCCGCGTCTCCAGGCCGACCCAGAACAGCAGGAACACCACACCGAGCTCGGCGAAGACCGTCAGGGTCTCCCCCAGCTCGACCAGCCCGAAGACGGCCGGCCCGACGATGATCCCCGCCAGGATCTCGCCCACGATCGCGGGCTGCCGGATGCGCTTGAAGATCTCGTCGCCGATCTTCGCCGCGAGCAGGACGATGAACAGGTCCAGCAGGATGTCGGCGACCGTGGAGGCCGCCAGCGGGGGGACGAAACTCATGTCTGGTCGAGGAACTTCCCCGCCAGCGCGGCGAAGAAATCACTACGGGTGATGCCGCCGACGACGCGGCCGTCGGCCGTGACGGGCAGCAGGAGCACACGGTGGTGCAGGAACGTCTCGGCGATCTGCGTGTCCGAGGCGTCCTCCGGCACGTCGACGTGCTCGGTGTTCATCCACTTGCTCACCGGCTCGACCGCGCAGCCTGCGCGCTTCTCGAGCGCGTCGTCGAGCGAGCGCTTCACGAACCCCGCGTAGCGGATCTGCTCCATGTATCCGGGGAACACCGCGCCGAAGAACTCGCGCTCGCCGAAGAGGCCCACGAGCTGCTCGTCCGCGTCGACGACGGGCAGCGCGGGCAGGCCGCTGTCGAGCACGCGCCGGGCGGCCACAGCGAGATGGTCGTCGGCGTGGACGAGGGGCACCTCGCGACGCACCGCCTGGGTCAGCTCGCTCGGGCTCATGGCCTCAGAGATACCGCACGGTGACGTAGAGGGTCGCGATCAGGATGCTGATGAGCGTCGTCGGCACCCCGGCCTTCAGGAACCGCATGAAGCTGATCGGGGCACCCGCGCGCGAGGCCATCCCCGCCGCCGCGACGTTCGCCGCGGCCGCGATGAGCGTGAGGTTCCCGCCGAAGCACGCTCCCAGGCTGAGCGCCCACCAGTACGCGTCGTCGCCGCCGCCATCGGGCTGCAACTGCTCGACGACCGGGATCATCGCCGCGGTGAACGGGATGTTGTCCACGATCCCCGAGCCGATCGCCGACGCCCAGAGGATCCCCAGCAGCTCCGCCGAGCGGTCGCCGTCGGTGAGGTTCCCGATGCCGGTCGCGACCTCGTCGATCGCTCCCGTCTCCTCCAGGCCGCCGACCACGACGAACAGGCCCATGAAGAAGAAGAGCGTGGCCCAGTCGACGTCCGCCAGCGCCTTGTCCACCGACTGCCTGCTCGTGAACAGCATCACCGTGGCGCCCGCCAGCGCGACGGTCGCCGGCTCCAGGTGCAGGACCTGGTGGGCGAAGAAGAACAGGATCGTGACGACGAGGACGGGCACGGTGCGCTTGAGCTCATCCATGTCCTCGATCGACTTGTTCGCGTCGAGCTCCATGACCCGCTCGCGCGCCTCGGGCTTGATGTCGAACGACCTCCGGTACGCGAGGAACAGCACGACCAGCACCACGACGAGCGTGACGAACGCGACCGGGGCGAGGTTCACGATGAACGCGCCGAAGGACAGATCCGTCGCCCCCGCGATGAGGATGTTCGGCGGATCACCGATGAGCGTCGCGGTCCCGCCGATGTTCGACGCGACGACCTCCATGATCACGAGCGGGATCGGGTCGATGTCCAGCGCGTCGGCGAGGAGGAACGTGATCGGCACGACGAGCAGGACGGTCGTGAGGTTGTCGAGGAACGCGCTGAGCAGCGCCGTGAAGCCGGGCGAGCGCGAAGACGAGGAGCAGCGGCTTGCCCTTGCTCAGCTGACCGGCGCGAATCGCGAGGTACGTGTAGGCGCCGGTGGTCTCGGTCAGCTTGACCATCAGCATCATCCCGGCGAGCAGGCCGATCGTGTTGAAATCGATCGACGCGATCGCGTGCTCCTGGTCGATCGTCTGGGTGAGGAGCAGGAGGATCGCGCCCGCGAGCGCGATCTTGGTTCGGTCCACCCAGTCCGTCGCGACGAGTGCGAGCGTGACGGCGAAGATGCCTACGGCGAGTGCGATCCGTGCAATCTATGTCGATCCTCGGCGTGGCGGCAGCGCCGGGCGGTCGGAGCCGTCTTGTACGCCGTGGCGAGGCGTCAGGCCGACGCGGCTTCCCAGCGCGCGTAGGCCTCTTCGACGGCGCGCTTCGCGGCGGTGTGGCGTTCGGTGTTCTTCGCGCTGCGGTCGGGGGTGTCCCACGCATCGGGGGCGGCGAGCTCCTCTTCGAGCTTCGCGAGCGCCGCCTCGGCCTGCTCGATCTCGCGCTCGAGGGCCTGCAGGCGCTTCTTCGCGTTCTTGGAGACCTTCGGCTGCCCGTTGCCGTTGGACGGCGGCTCCGACTTGGCCTTGGGTGCCGGCGCGGCCGCCTTGGCCTTCGGCGGCGCCGCCTTGCGCTCCTCGCGCACGCGCACGTACTCGGGCCAGCCGCCGATGTAGCTGTGCAGCCGCTGGTCCTCCAGCGCGACCGTACGCGTGCCGACGGCGTCGAGCAGCGCGCGGTCGTGCGTGATGAGCAGCACGGCGCCCTCGAATCCCGAGAGCGCATCCTCGAGCGCCTCGCGGGATTCCAGGTCGAGGTGGTTCGTGGGCTCGTCGAGGATGAGCACGTTCGCGCCGCTGCTGACGAGGATCGCCAGGGACACACGCTGGCGCTCGCCGCCGGAGAGCCCGCTGAGCTCCTTCTCGGCGTCCTCGCCGCTGAACAGGAAGCGGCCCAGCAGCGCACGGGCCTTGTTCGGCGTCAGGCCGGTCTGCTTGATCGTGGCCTCGAGCACCGTCCGCGCGCCGCCCTGGCTGAGCGTGTCGCCGTGCTGGGAGAGATAGCCGACCTTCAGGTTGTGCCCGCTGCGCAGCTTGCCGCCAGCGAGTTCTCGTTCCCCGGCCAAGGTCTCGATGAGCGTCGTCTTCCCCGTGCCGTTGGCGCCCACCAGCGTGACGTGCTCGCCGCGCTCGAGCCACAGCTCGGCGTGCTCGAGGAGCGTCTTGTCCCCGATGGTGACCTTGCCGTCCTCCAGCTCGAAGATCACGCGCCCCGTGCGCTCCGGCTTGGCGAACTCGAAGGAGAGCGCCTCCTTGTCCCGCGGATCGCGCTCGATGCGCTCCATCTTGTTCAGCGCCTTGACCCGGGACTGCGCCTGCTTGGCCTTCGTCGCCTTCGCCCGGAAGCGCTCGACGAAGCGCTCCATGCGCTCGATCTCCTTCTGCTGCTTGTCGATCGCGCGGCCGAGCGCCATCTCGCGTGCCGCGGCCTCCTTGCGCCACTGCGCCCAGGTCCCGGGGAAGAACCGCGTCCGCCCCGCCTCGACCTCGAGCACGGCGGTGCCGACGGTCTCCAGGAACCAGCGGTCGTGCGCGACGAGGACGATCGCGGCGTCGAGGTCGAGCAGCGTCTTCTCCAGCCACTCGAGCGACTCGATGTCGAGATGGTTGGTGGGCTCGTCGAGCAGCAGCAGGTCAGGCGTGCCGGCGAGGGCACGGGCGAGCGACGCCCGGGTGAGCTGACCGCCGGAGAACGTGGAGAGCTGGCGGTCGAGCGCCTCGTCGGTGAAGCCCAGGCCGTGGATGGTCTGCGTCGCGCGCTCGCGCCACGTGTAGCCGCCGGCGGCGTCGAACGCGGTCTGCACGCGCGCGTACTCGTCGAAGACGGTCTCGTCCCCGGTCGCCATCGCCTGCTCGAGCGACTGCAGGCGCTCCTCCTGCGCGATGAGGTCCTTGTTCGCGCTCTGGACGTACTCGCGCAGCGTGATGTCGCGGTCGCGTGGCGGGCGCTGGTCGTGCAGCGCGACCTTCGTGCCCTTGGCGAAGACGAGCTCGCCACCGTCGATGGAGGTCTCCCCGGCCAGCATGCGCAACAGCGTGGTCTTGCCGGCGCCGTTACGCCCGGCGATCGTCAGGCGGTCGCGGCGCTCCAGCTTGAGGCTGACCCCGCGCAGGAGCGGGGTGCCGGAGATGTCCTTGGCGAGGTCGGAGGCGATGAGAACGGCCACGGAGTCATGGTAGGTCGGTCGCGCGATTTGGCGCGGGGCGACTTTGCGTCCGTCACGAACGCAAACTCGCCCCACGCTGGCGCAGCACCCCAGCGACGAGCCCGGCCACCCGCTTCGGCTCGTGCACGATGTGCCGGTCGACGACGTGCAGCACCAGATACCCGGCGGACATGAGCTCTCCCTCCTTGATCGAATCGCGGGCCATCCGCTGCGAGGTCGCGTGGAACTTCGTGCTCTGCACCTCGACGACGAGCCGGTACTCGGGCCACAGGAAGTCGGCCTCCCACACGCCGATGTGACGTTCATCACCGGCTGTGGCAAGCCATAGCGGCGGCAGAGCGCAAGCATCGCCTCCTCGTAGTCGCTGCGGCTGATCGTCGTGCCCGGCAGGTGCTCATCGAGGACGGACCACAGCAGTCGCGCGCCCGCCAGCCCGCACCCGCGCGGGATCCGCGCCTCGATCAGCCGGAGGTCGAACACCCGCTCGGTGTCTGCGCCGTCGAGCGCGCGCTCGACCACGCGCCGCGGCTCCGTGGCCGCGATGTCGAGGAAGGTCCGAGCGAGGCTGGTGGCCGGGAAGTCGTGCCGGACGGTGATGTCCTCCGGACGCAAGGCGACGGGACGGTGAATCCGCAGCCCGCGCCGCCGACTGCGCCCGCCGCGCCCTGGCACGGTGAGATGCACGCGCGTCGCCGGCGGGGGCAGCATGCCCCAGAGCGCCGCCGCCGAGCGATGACTCAGCACTGCGGTCTCGCCCGTCGTCAGGAGGGCGATCCAGTTGTACGCGGCGTCGCCGAGGTGGGTGTGCCCGACGGCGTAGACGCCGCGCGCGACACGGTGCAGGCGCCCGGTGCGGAGCCGACCGTCGATCGCGCTGCGGCTCAGGCCGATCGCGAAGAGCTGGGCTCGGGAGATGACGCCGCCCTGGCGGGAGGCGATCGCGGCGATCTCATGGTCCGGGGCGAGTTTGCGTTCCATATGAACGCATAGGCGCCCCGCGCGAGAACTCGCCCCCCTACGACCCCGTCGGCAGCCCCGTCCCGTGCCGCTGGAACGCCATGAGCCGCTCGTTCTCGTAGGCCACCCGCGCCTGCGTGTCCTCGAGCTCGCGGAACATCGCCTTCAGCTCGGGCACGCCGTCGTGCTCGGCGACCTTCGCCGCCAGCTCCAGCGCCGCGCCCTCGGCCTCGTCCGCGGCGACCGCCGAGTTCACGAGCCCCAGCGACAGCGCCTCCTCGGCGCCGACCACCCGCGCGGTGAACGCCAGCTCCTTCGCGCGCGCGAGTCCCACGAGCGGCACGAGCCGGGCGGGGCCGACCGGGACTCCGCGCCGCGCGGCCATCCACGCGAGCTTGAGGTTGTCGCCGGCGACGCGCAGGTCACAGGCTGCGGCGATCTCGGTCCCCGCGCCGAGCACGTTGCCAACGCACACGCACACCGTCGGCACCCGGAGCGCCTCCATCGCGGCATACAGCTCGCAGAACAGCTCCATCCGCCGCTCGCCGCCCGCCGCGTCGAGCTGCTCGCCCACGTCGGCGCCCGCGCAGAACGCGACCGTGGAGGTCGTGGAGAAGACAAGGACCCGGATCGCGGGGTCGGCGTCGACCTCACGGAGCGCCGCGAGCAGCTCGGTGAGGGTCGGAGAATCCAGCGCGTTGCGGACCTCAGGACGGTTCAGGCGCAGCAGCTCGACGCCAGGTGCGGGACGGGAACGCTCCAAGACGGCCATCCACGTATAGAATCCGATCCGACGATGCGACGCTCTTTCACCGCCCTCACGTTCGCCGCCACCGTGCTTCTGGTCGCGGCCTCTCCCGCGCTCGCCGGCCCGCATGACGGCGGCGAAGGCTGGTACGGCCTCACCACCGACAAGGTCGTGACGAACTTCGGCTTCGCGCTCATCGCGTTCTTCCCGCTGTTCGTCTTCACGATGTCGATGATCCAGTACGGCCTCGACAAGCGGAAGGACCGCCGCAAGAAGGCGGCCAAGGCGCGCAGCTCCGCGGCCCACTGGGCCGGCGGCTGGTAGTCCCGCACGGACTTCCCCACATCTTCACACCGTGCCCGCTTCCGGCGGGCACGCTTCGTGGTGCGCGAGCCCTCCCTCGCACGCAGCGACCGCATGATGTTCCACAGCGCCCCGGCCGGCCTCCCCGCCCGGGGCGTTCGTGTTCTTGCCCTGTCACCCCAACCGACCGGCCCGCCGCCTTCCGGGGTGTAGGGTCCGGCGCACCAGACCGGGGAGCAGAGGAGAGCGATGACGTACTTCGTGACGGGCGCGACGGGATTCATCGGCCGCAACCTTGTGGAGCGGCTGCTGAAGCGGGACGTCGACATCGCGGTCCTCGTCCGGGAGTCGTCTCAGGATCGGCTCGCGGAGCTGGTCGAACGCTGGGACGCCGAGGGACGCATCCGCCCGGTCGTCGGTGACCTGCAGCAGCCGCGGCTCGGCCTGTCCGACGACACGATCGCGGGGCTGCAGGACGTCACCGAGGTCTTCCACCTCGCCGCGATGTACGACATGACGGCCAGCGACGAGCTCAACCGCGCGCTGAACGTCGAGGGCACGCTGTACACGCTGGATGCCGCCCGCGCCATGGGCGCGCAGCGCTTCCACCACGTCTCCTCCATCGCCGTCGCCGGCATGTACCAGGGCCTGTTCCGCGAGGACATGTTCGACGAGGGCCAGGAGCTCCCGTCCGCGTACCACCGCACGAAGTTCGAGTCCGAGCAGCTCGTCCGGATGCAGAACGACATGCCGTGGCGCGTGTACCGCCCCGCGATCGTCGTCGGTGACTCACAGACCGGCGAGATGGACAAGGTCGACGGGCCGTACTACCTCTTCAAGCCCATCCAGCGCCTGCGCCACTACGTGCCCGAGTGGTTCCCGCTCATCGGCCCGGAGCTCGGCGCCACGAACATCGTGCCGGTCGACTACGTCGCCGACGCGATCGACCACATCGCCCACCTGCCCGACCAAGACGGCAACGCCTTCCACCTCGCCGCCTCGCGGCCCATCAAGTCCGGCGACGCGCTGAACGCGTTCTGCCGCGCCGCGCACGCGCCGGAGCTGCAGATGCGCGTCGACAAGGGCCTGCTCGACGCGCTGCCCAAGGGCACGCTCAGCATGCTCATGAAGCTCCAGTTCGCCAAGGACATGCGCGCCACGTTCCTCGCCGAGCTGGGCATCCCCGACGTCGTCCTCGACTACGTCGGCCTGGAGTCGACGTTCGACACGCGGGACACCGAGCGCGCGCTCGACGGCACCGATATCGCCGTCCCGCCGCTGGACAGCTACGCCGGCAAGCTCTGGGACTACTGGGAGCGCAACCTCGACCCGGACCTCTTCAAGGACCGCTCGTTCGAGGGCGCCGTCAACGGCCGCACCGTGCTCATCACGGGCGCCTCGGCGGGCATCGGCAAGGAGGCGGCGATCAAGATCGCTCGCGCCGGCGGCATCCCCCTGCTCGTCGCCCGCAGCGAGGACAAGCTCGAGGCGGTCAAGAAGGAGATCGAGAACTTCGGCGGGACGGCGTACGTCTACCCGGCGGACATCGCGAACCTCGACGACGTCGAACGGCTCGTCAAGGACGTGCTGAGCGAGCACGCGGCCGTCGACTACCTCGTCAACAACGCCGGCCGGTCGATCCGCCGCTCCGTCGCGCTCAGCCAGGACCGCTTCCACGACTACGAGCGCACGATGCAGCTGAACTACTTCGGCGCCATCAAGCTCATCATGGAGCTGCTGCCCCACATGCGTGAGCGCAAGCGCGGCCACATCGTCAACGTGAGCTCAATCGGCGTGCAGGCGAACACGCCGCGCTTCAGCGCGTACATCGCGAGCAAGGCCGCGCTCGACGCGTTCAGCCGCGTGACCGCCACCGAGACGCTGGGCGACAACGTCACCTTCACGACGATCCACATGCCGCTCGTCAAGACGGACATGATCGCGCCGACGAAGATCTACGACTCGTTCCCGACCGCCAGCGCGAGCGAGGCGGGCGACCTCATCTGCGAGGCGATCCGGGCCCGGCCGAAGGAGCTCAACACGCGCCTCGGCACGTTCGGCGTGCTCATGAACGCGCTGCTGCCGCGCGTCAGCGACCAGATCCTCCACACCGCGTACAAGCTGTTCCCGGACAGCGCCGCGGCGAAGGGCGCGGAGGACCCGGCCGAGCGTGCGTCGGTCGAGCAGATCGCCGTCGCGAACCTCATGAAGGGCGTGCACTGGTAGCGGTGTTCGGCAGAGCCGCACACCGCCGGGAGTATCGGCTGGCGCCGATACTCCCTTCCTGGCCGACGGTCAGTCGGCCGGGATGTTGTCCTTGAACCGCGCGGTGACGCGGACCATGACGTAGCCGGTGCCGCTCAGCGTGATCTTGCCCGCGGCCGTGCCCACCGGATCGGTCATCTGGGAGCCGGCGATGTCGAGGCCGGGCAGCGAGCCCGGGTCGGACGTCCGGGCCAGCCGCGCGGCCGACGGGACCGTGAACGCTGAGCTGCCGACGCGGACGCCGCCACCCCCGCCGCCGACCGTCACGCCGGAGCCGTTCGTCACCTCGAGGCTGTCGAGGATGACCTCGTCATGCCCGTTGTCGGTCTCGAGGCTGCGCAGGCCGGCGAGGATCTGGACGTCGCCGGCGCCGGTGACCTTCAGCGGCACGCTCGCGGACACCGTCACCGGGTTCGCGTCGTCAGGCACGTCGGGCCCGAGGATCGACTTGGCCTGATCCCCGTTCGTCGTGCGCACGATGATCACCGGCTGCTCCTGCTGGATGAGCTGCCCCAGCGCCGCCTGCACCGTCGGACCGAGGTTCGCGACCGACTGGCCGATGGTCGTCGGGCTGACGCCGAAGATGCCCGTGAGGAGCTTCTCGAGCTCGGGCTTCAGCGCGGGATTCTGCATGGCGACGACCGCGGCGTTGGCGATCTGGTTCGACTGCTCGGCGAGCGCGTTGCTCAGCAGCGCATCGAACTTCGAGAGCTCCGGACCGAGTGCCGACCCGAGGCCGCCGCCGAGCAGCGCCTCGATCGAGCCGTTCGCACCGACGACCGTGTCCAGGCCGCTGACCAGGCTGGCCGTCGCCTTCTGGACGATCCGCAGCTGCTTGCGCGCCGCGGCCAGGTCCTTCTCGGTCTTCTTCAGCCGCTTGTCGAGGCTGGTGACGGTGGCCTTCTTGGTCTTCTTCTTCTTCTTGGTCGCGGCGGACGTCGCGGTCGGCTCAGCGGTCGAGGAAGTGGCAGCCGAAGCTGCTGATCCCCCCAGACCAGAAAGCAAGAGCGCGACGAGCGGCGCCAGCGCCAGTCGTCGGCAAGACATGTCCTTCACGGTAGCGAGCCCCCCGAACGTCCGTCAAACAGTGCGACTACAGCAACACCGCACTCATACGTTCCATGCGGTGGCGCTCAGGGATCGCCCGCGCCCCGACCCTCCTGGGCGCGGGCGGCGTGGCCGATCATCAGCTCGTGCTGGACCGAGCGGCCCGGTTCGCCGGCGGGGCGGCGCGCCCAGGTGCCGTCCTCGTGCAGCTCCCACGCGCCGGTGTCATCGGCCAGACAGCGCTCCATCGTGTCGAGGATGTCGCCGCGCAGCGTCTCGTCCAGCACAGGAACCACCAGCTCGACGCGGCTGTCGAGGTTGCGCTGCATGAGGTCCGCGGAGCCGATGAGCACCTCGGTCTCGTCGCCGCGGTGGAAGGCGTAGATCCGCGAGTGCTCGAGGAAGCGGCCGAGGACGGAGATCACGCGGATCGTCTCGGACACGCCCGGCACGCCCGGGCGCAGGCAGCAGATGCCGCGCGTGTTGATGTCGATCGGCACGCCCGCCTGCGACGCCCGGTACAGCGCACGGATGCACGCCGGGTCCACGAGCGAGTTCATCTTCATCTGGATGCGCGTGGGCTGGCCGTCCTCGTGCGCGGCGATCGTCTGCTCGATCCGCTCGACGATCCCGTCGCGCAGCCCGGACGGCGCGACGAGCGACCGCCGGTAGCGCCGCGGCCGGGCGAACCCCGTGAGGAAGTTGAACATGTCGGCGACGTCGTTGCCGATGCTCTCGTCGCACGTGAACAGGCCGAAGTCGGTGTACAGCCGCGCGGTGTTCGGGTGGTAGTTGCCGGTGCCGACGTGGACGTAGTGCCGGACCCCGTCCCCTTCGCGGCGGACGATGAGGATGGCCTTCGCGTGCGTCTTCAGCGACGGGTGGCCGTACACGACGTGCACGCCGGCCTCTTCCAGCTCGCGCGCCCAGATGATGTTCGCGCGCTCGTCGAAACGTGCCTTCAGCTCCACGAGGCAGACGGCCTGCTTGCCACGTTCGGTCGCGCGGATGAGCGCGGGGATGAGCGGTGTGTCGTCGCTCGTCCGGTAGACGGTCTGCTTGATCGCGAGCACGTCGGGGTCGTTGACCGCTTGCTCGACGAACCGCTCGACCGACGTGTTGAACGAGTCGTACGGGTGGTGGACGAGGACGTCGCCCCGCCGGATCTCGGCGAACATGTCGGCGCGCTCGCCGTCGTCGTCCTGCAGGCGCGGCTGGGTGACCGGCGTCCACGAGCGGTCACGCAGCTCGCGCATGCCCGGCAGCTTCACGAGCTGCCAGAGGTCGGTGAGATCCAGCGGACCGTCGACGTCGTAGACCTGATCCTCGGTGAGCCCCAGCGCGCCGGTGAGCTGCTCGCGCAGCAGGGGGCTGATCCCCGCGTTGACCTCGAGGCGCACGGCCTCGCCGAACCGGCGGCGCCGCAGCTCCTGCTCGATGGCCTGCAGCAGGTCGTCGGCCTCGTCGCTGACGTCGAAGTCCGCGTCGCGGGTGACCCGGAAGAATCCGTGGTCGACGATCTCCATGCCCGGGAAGAGATCCTCGATGTGGTCGGCGATGATCTCCTCGAGCGCCACGAAGACGTGCCCCGGGTGCGCCGCGTCCTGAACGGGCACGAAGCGCGGGAGCATCTCCTTCGGCACCTTCACGCGCGCGAAGACCTCGTGGTGGGTGTGCGGGTCGCGCACCTGCACCGCGAGGCTCAGCGAGAGGTTGGAGATGTACGGGAACGGCCGGCCCAGGCCGACGGCCAGCGGCGTGAGCACCGGGTAGATCTCCCGGCGGTAGCGATCCTCGATCGCCTCGCGCGCCTTGCCCGACACCTCCGACAGGGGCACCACCCGGACGTCGTGCTCAGCGAGCGCCGGCCACAGCTCGGCACGCAGGCAGGACTGCACGCGGGCCAGCTGGCCGCGGACGTTGGCGCCGATGGCCGCGAGCGTCTCGGCGGGTGTGCGTCCGTCGAGCTTCGGGTCGCTCAGGCCCGCGTCGACCTGGTCGTGCAGCCCGGCGACGCGGATCATGAAGAACTCGTCGAGGTTCGACGTCCAGATCGCGCAGAACTTCACGCGCTCGAGCAGAGGAACCCCGGGGTCCTCGGCGAGCTGCAGCACCCGGTCGTTGAAGTGGGTCCACGACAGCTCCCGATTGAAGTACAGCTCGTGGCTGTCGAGCGCGGGATGGGCGGGGGCGGTGGTGTCCTCGACGCTGCTCACGGGCTGGACGGTACTCGACCACCCCGCATGCAATCCAGCGGTTCACCGATCAATCTCAGAGGCCTCCCCCGCGCGCTCGCCCAGCGCGAAGTCCAAACGGGCCACGAACCCCTCGCGCCCGAGTTCGGTCCACAGCAGCAGGAAGCGCTCGAACAGCAGCGCGCGGCGGGCCGCGAGATGCGTCGCGAGCGTGTGCAGGCCCCGCCACTGCGGACCGTGCGGCGCGGCGGCGGTCACGGCCGGGTCGAGGTCCTCGGCATCGGCCGGCGCTGCCCCGCGCACGGCGACGGCGTCGGCGTGCTCGAGCTCGGAGATGAGCCCGTGCACCCGCGGCAGCATGACGTCGCAGTCGTGGATCTCGCCGATGAGGTCCTGCAGGTCCTTGGCGCGTTTCCCCGCCTTCTCGGCGTACGGGCCGAACAGCCCGCCGAAGATCTCCAGCACGTAGCGCAGGCGCTTCGCGGCGATCCGCATGTCGTGGAGCGACTGGACCTCGGTCGGGTCCAGCGCGCGGGGCGTGAACGCGACGAGCTCCTCGAGCCGCACCCGGATGATCCGCTCGGCCTGGTCGGCGAGACCGCCCTGGGGATCCAGGCCCTTGACGCGCCGGGCCTTCACGGCGTCCCCGCCGCCTCGGCGGCGTCGGCGAGATGCACGAGCCGTTCGTGCAGGTGGAACTCGCGAACGTCCTCGAGCGCCTGGGCGAGCTCGTCGTTGCCCGCGGACTGCTCTGCGCGGAAACGCGCGGACATCAGCGCGAGCCCCGGCCCGTCCTCCTCCGGGAGTGCGGCGCGCAGCTCCTCCAGCGCGGCGAGATGCACGTCGGGGTCCCGGCGGGCGCCCAGCGCATCCGCGAGCGCCTTGACGTCGCGCAGCGCCGCGCGGAAGGGCTCGCGGGGGAAGCACTCGCGGTAGATCTCCAGGACGGCGCGCAGCCGGCGTGTTGCCACCCGCGCGTCGTGCACGCGCTCGATGTCGCCGACGTCGAGCACCCCGTCGAGGTGCTCGAACAGCTCGGCTGTGCGGACGCGCACGGTGCGCGCGGCCGCGACCGCGAACGGAAGCTCGCCGTCGAGGCCGGGGATGTCACGCGCCTTGGCCATGTTCCGCCTCTTCGAGGAGCTCACGGATGACCCCTTCACGCAGGCCGCCTCCGCACAGGCGCAGCGGGGCGCGGAGCGAGACGGTCGCCGCCTCGAGCAGCAGCAGCGCCGCCGGGAGCACCCGGGCCCGGCGCGGGTGCAGCTCCAGGCGTGCGGCGACCTCCTCGGCGGGCGCGGAGCAGACCGCGTCGATTGCCACGGCAAGGCTCTCGCGATCGAGCACGGGCCCGACCAGGCGGCGCAGCGACGTGGCGTCGCCGCCCACCGCGTACGCGTCGTCGACGGCCGGCGGGTGCAGCACGTCCAGCGCCGCATCGGCGTCTGCCCGGATCGCGCGCAGTTCCTCCTTCGTCGGCGGATCGTGGCGCAGGTGGGCAGCCGTGAGCACCCGGGAGCCGATCTGCACGGATGCCGACCAGCGCGGGCCCGACTCGCCGGTGCCGACCGCCACCTCCGTCGACCCGCCGCCGATGTCGACCACCGCGACCTCACCCGCCGGCGGCTCGGCCAGCGCGCCGATCGCCCCCGCGAACACAAGCCGCGCCTCGGCGTGCCCGTCGATGAGCTGCAGCGGCTCGCCGGCGCGCCCGCCGACCACCGCGGCGACGTGGTCGCGGTTCGCGGCGGCCCGCAGGACCGCCGTGGCGACGACCGCGACCTGCTCGGCGCCGTGCTCGCGCGCCATCGCCACCTGGCGTTCGACCTGGTCGGCGAGCGCGTCGGTCTCGGCCTCGCTCAGCGGGTCAGCAGGCTCGCGGTCGGCGCGCAGCGGCGAGAACAGGCGCTCGGCGAGGACCGTCCGCAGCCCGCCGCCGGGGGTCGGCTCGGCGACCAGCAGCCGGGTGGTGTTCGCACCGATGTCGACGCACGCGCAGCGCATGGCCGCCGATCCTGCCACGGTTGGCGCGTCCAGCCGACCGATCCCGTGCATCTCCTGCGAGGATGGAGGGGTGATGAGCGACGCCCCCGCGATCCTCGTCCGCGACCTGCGCAAGCGCTACGGCACCCACGAAGCCGTGCGCGGCATCGACTTCGAGGTCGCGCGCGGCGAGGTCTTCGGCCTGCTCGGCCCCAACGGCGCCGGGAAGACCACGACGGTCGAGATCCTGGAGGGCTACCGCGCGCGCAGCAGCGGCATCGTCTCGGTCCTCGGACACGACCCGGGCGGGCGGCCGCGCGCGCTGCGCGACCGTGTGGGCATCGTCCTGCAGAGCGGCGGCATGTACCGACACGTCACCGTGCGGGAGGCCGTCGCCCACTGGGCCGCGATGTACCCGCACCCGCGCGACGTGGACGAGGTCATCGAACTCGCGGGTCTGGCCGAGAGCGCGGACAAGCGCACGCGTCAGCTCTCCGGCGGCCAGGCACGGCGGATGGACTTCGCGCTCGCGCTCGTCGGTGACCCGGAGCTCGTCTTCCTCGATGAGCCGACGACCGGCTTCGACCCGGCCGCCCGCCGCGCGGCCTGGGACACGGTCCGCGCGCTCGCCGAACTCGGCAAGACGGTCCTGCTCACGACGCATTACCTCGACGAGGCGCAGGCGCTGTGCGACCGCGTCGCGATCGTCAAGGACGGCCGGATCGTGACCGAAGGCCCGCCGTCCGCGCTCGGGGTCGGCTCGGCGAGCCGTCACACGGTGACGTGGCGCGATGAGCACGGCGAACTGCAGACGCGTGTGACCGACGCGCCGACCGCCCTGCTGCACCAGCTCACGAGCGCCGCGCTCGCGCGCGGGGACGAACTGCGCGAGCTGAGCGTCACCCGCCCGTCGCTGGAGGACGTCTACCTCGAGCTCACCGCCGAGGAGGTGACCGACGTTGGCTGACTCCGTCGCGCTGGCCTGGCGCCAGTACCGCCTGGAGCGCCGCATGTTCTGGCGCAATCCGGCAGCCGCGTTCTTCAACTTCGCCCTGCCGCTGCTGCTGCTGGTCCTGCTCGGCACGCTGTACAGCGATGACCAGGGCAACCTCGACGTCCTCGTCCCCGGCATCGCGGGGATGGCGATCGTGAGCACGACCTTCGTCGCGCTCGCCCACAACCTCGTTTTCCTCCGCGAGCAGGGCGTGCTCAAGCGGCTGCGAGGCACACCGATGCCGACGGGCGCGTACCTCACGGGCATGTTCGGCAACGCGGTCGCCAACGCGGCGATCCAGCTCGCGATCGTCATCGTCGCCGGCCGGGTCTTCTACGGGATCGGCTGGCCCGAGCACTGGCCCGAGCTCGTCGTGTTCGCCGTCGCGGGCGTCGTCTGCTTCGCCGCCCTCGGCGTCGCGTTCAGCCACGTGATCCCGAACTTCGAAGCGACCCCCGCCTACGTCAACGCCGTCTTCCTGCCGCTCATCTTCATCAGCGGCGTCTTCTACGACGCCGAGCAGGCGCCCGCGTTCCTGCGCGACATCGCCCAGGCGCTGCCGCTCGTGCACCTCATCGACGGCCTGTCCGGGGCGATGGTCACCGGCGCCTCGCTCGCCGACAACCTCTCGAACCTCGCGGTCATCGCGCTGTGGGCGGCGTTCGGGATCGTCTTCGCGATCCGCGGGTTCAGCTGGGAGGCGCGCCGGGAGGCGTAGTCAGGAACGCCTCGGGCGGCGTTCCCGTGACGGTGTAGGCGACGTGCCGCTCGGGCATCGCCTCCCAGTCGCCCCGCAGCAGCCCAACGATCGCCACGTCGAGCTGGCGGTCACCGTGACGGTGCCAGCCCCGCAACACCCCCTCGTGGAGGAAGCCCGCCTTCTCCAGCGCCCTGCGGGACCTCGCGTTGTCGACGTTCGCGATGCTGGTGATGCGCTCGAGCCCGAGCAGGTCGAACCCGAGGTGGCACATGAGCGCCTTGGACTCGGCGTTCGCGCCGGTCCCCCAGAACGCCTTGCCGAACCAGGTGCCGACGAGCGCGCGGCGGTCGCGCGGGCTGAACTCCGACAGGCCGGTGATGCCGATGATGCCGTGGTCGCGGTGCTCCTGCACGAGGTCGAGCTGCTCACCTCGGCGGCGCTGGCCGGGCAGCCGCTCGAGGTACGCGCGGGCCTGCGTCTCCTCGGTGTACGGGCCCCACGAGAACCAGCGGGTGACGTCGGGATCGGACGCCAGCGCGAAGAGCGCGGGCGCGTCGGAGAGGGTCGGGATGCGCAGGGTCAGCGTGGGCCCCTGCAAGGCGAACTGCTGGGTCGTCGTCACGGGGCGCGATCCTATGCGCCATGCTCGCCCTTCTGTACGACGTGCACGGCAACCTGCCCGCGCTGGAGGCGGTCCTCGCCGACGCCCGGGCGCGCGGCGTGACCTCGTACCTCATCGGCGGGGACGTCGCCCTGTTCGGCCCCGAGCCCGTCGCATGCGTCGCCGCGCTGCGAGCGCTGCCGCACGCGACGTGGATCCGCGGCAACGGCGAGCGGTGGACCGCGGCGCCCGACGACGCGCCCGACGCGCTCCCGGTGCCGGGGGCGATCGCCGCCTGCCGCGCGGCGCTCGGCGCCGACCTCGTGGCCGAGCTCGGCGCGCTGCCCGAGAGCGCGCCGGTGCCGCGCGGGCGGGCCTGGCACGGGTCGCCCGTGGGCGATCTGCGGTCGTTTCTGCCCACCCCCGCGCCCGACGAAGCCGAGCTGCTCGACGGCGTCACCGATGCGCGGCTCGTCTTCGGCCACACCCACCTGCCGTTCCGGCGGATCAGCGCGTTCGGGGGGATCGAGCTCGTGAACCCCGGGAGCGTCGGCATGCCGTTCGACGGGGATTCGCGCGCCGCGTACGCGACCGTCCGCCCGGACGGCGGGATCGACCATCACCGCATCCCCTACGACCACCTCGCCCCCGCGGCCGCGCTGCGTGCAGCGCATCCCGGCGAGGACTGGGCGGATCTCGTGGCCCGCCGCATCGAGCAGTCGCGGTTCGACCCGGAGCCCGCATGACCCTGCACGACCGTGAGGAGAGCGAGCTGGAGTTCGGTCGTGTCCTCGCGTTCAGCGACGGGGTGTTCGCGATCGCGATCACCCTGCTCGTCCTGTCCATCGACATCCCCACGGTGCCGGAGGCGAGCAACACCCTGCCGCTTCCCGAGGAGCTGTGGGACGTGCGCTGGCAGGTGGTGGCGTACTTCATCTCGTTCGCCGTCGTGGGGCTGTTCTGGGTCCACCATCACCGGATGCTCGCCAACCTGCGCGGGTTCGACGGGACGCTCATGGCCCTCAACCTCGTGGTGCTCTGCTTCATCGCGCTGCTGCCCGTCCCCACCGAGCTGCTCGGCGAGTACGGCAACGAGGCGTGGGGCGTCTGGCCGTACGCGGTGTGCATGGCGTGCGTGTCGCTCGCGATGGGCGCGATCTTCCGCTACGCCCATCGCAACGATCTGCTGCGCGAGCCGCCCGCCACGCCCGCCGCGCTGCGTGCGCAGCAGCTGCGCACGCTCGTGCCAGCGGTGGTCTTCCTCCTCTCCGCGCCGATGGCGTTCGTCTCCCCGCTCCTGGCCACGGGCATGTGGGCCCTGCTGCTCGTGACGCGGTACCTGATCCCCGCCGAGTGACGCGGTCGTACCCGGGGCATGGAGCCGCTCCGTGTCCCGGCCATCGAGATCGTCGACGAGGACGGCGCGGTGCGCGCGCGGCTCGGCGTCGATGACGACGGGGCCGTCGCGCTGGACCTGGCGGACGTCGACGGGATGGTGCGGGCCACGGTGCGCGTGGACCCGGCGGGCTCCGCGTCGGTGAAGCTGGCCGATCGCGCAGGCTCGTGGCGGGCGACGCTGGGCGCCTGGCTGGACGGCACGTCCGGCCTCGACCTCTGGGACTCCGAGCGGCGTCAGCGCGTCTCGCTGCGCGAGGACGCCGACGGTCCGAACGGCGTCGCGGTGTGGGATCCGATGGGTCACCTGCGCGCGCTGCTGGCGGCCGGGCCCGCGGGTGCCCGGGAGTGCTCCGTGGAATTCTGGGACGCCGACGGCGCGTACCGGACGGGTGTCGGCGCGTGGCCGGACGGCGGTACCGGGATGGAGCTGCTCGACGAGCGCGGGACGCTGCGCGGCCGGGTCGGTCAGCGCGCGGAGGGCGTGGCGACCCTGGAGTTGCACGCCGCCGACGGCGGGTTCCGCGCGGCGATGGGCGAGTTCCCGGACGGCACCGGGCGGCTCACCCTGTGGGACGGGGCCGGCCGGCCGGTGACCGGGGAGGTCGACACCACGCCGCCGGAGGGACATGCGTCGTAGGCTGATCGCCGATGCCTCCCGTCGACCTCGATCGCTCCATCGCCCTGGCCCGCGAACTGCTGCACCAGACCGGTGCGGTGCAGGTCAGCATCCTGCAGGACCCTGGTGAGGACGGCGGCGAGCCGGCCGCGGTCCGCGCCGTGCGCCTCGGCGGCATCCAGGTCGTCGACGCCGACGGCACCGAGCGCGAACTGCCGCACAGCGCCGCGAGCGACGTCGTCCTGCCCATGCTGCCGGAGATGAAGCAGCTGCCCGCGATGGACGTCGACGCCGCGCAGGGGCAGGTCACCGGCACCATCGGGGGGCTGCATCTACTCGCCGATGCGATCTCCGGGATCGCGCTCCTCGTCGGCGGCCGCAGCGTCGTGGCGGCCGACTACGAGACGACGAACCCCGAGATCCCCCTCGGGATCGCGGCCCGGCCCGGCGAGCCGGTCGTCGTCCTGCTCGGGGACGACGAGTTCGTCCTCGAGACACCCTAGGCGCCGGGCACAGCGAACGCGTTCGCGCTGACGTCCCGGAGCAGCCCGGCCGGGCCGGCGTACATGCGCTCCTTGATGATCCGCACGGTGTTCGCGTCCTTCCCGGCAAGCGCCGCGGCCCGCTCGATCGCGACCGGCAGGACCTCGTCCTCCGCCACCGCCGCGTCGACGATGTCGGCCGCCGCCGCGTCGGCCCCGCCGTACCGCTGCGCGGTCGTCATGACCTCGTGCGCGACCTTCGGCGTGAGCTTGCACTGGATGAGCGCGCTCATCCCCGGGGTGAACGGGATGTTGATGTCCGCCTCCGGCATGCAGAAGAAGCCGCGGTCGGCGCGCATGACCCGCTGGTCGCAGGCGAGCGCGAGCATCGCGCCCGCCGCGAAGCAGTGACCCTGGATCGCTGCGACGACCGTTCCCGGGAAGACGAGCGTCTTGGCGAACAGCTCGTGCACGTCGACGAGGAAGTCGCCGAGCTGGTCGGCGTTCCCCATGATCCACTCGAGATCGAGGCCGTTGGAGAACACCTTCCCGCTCGCGGTCAGCACCACCGCGCGCGGGCCCTCGGCCGCCGCGGCCTCGTCGAGCAGCGCGCTGACGCCGCCGACCCAGTCCGGGTTGAAGCGGTTCTCGTCGTCGCCGAGATGCAGGACGAAGACGTCGCCGTCACGGCTGAGGGTCGGCACAGTGGGTTCCTTTCGCGGGAGCTATGACGACCGTCAGAGTACCGGGCGTCACCCCACGGCGGCCGGCGACACCTCCGCCCCGATGAGCGCCTTCGAGTCGCTGCTGCGGATGAGCGTCAGCGCCGCGACGAACCCGAGCGCCGCGAGGCCCGCACCGGTGAGGAACGCGGACTGGAAGCCGTCGGTCAGCGCTTCGACCGAGCCGGGCGTGCCGGGGATCACGTCACCCGTGACGCTCGCGGCGACCGCGGACAGGATGGCGAGGCCGAGTGCGCCGCCCACCTGCTGCGACGTGTTGATGAGGCCGGATGCCAGACCGGCGTCGTGCTCGTCGGTGCCGTGCGTCGCCGCGAGCGTCACGGGCACGAAGGCGAACCCGAGCCCCGCGCCGGCGATGACCGACGGGAACAGGATGTCGCCGACGTAGCTGCCGTCCACCGACACCCGGCTGAACCACAGCAGCGCGATGGTGACCAGCGCGAGCCCGCCGAGCAGCACGGGCTTGAACCCGATCTTCGTCACGAGCGCCGACGCGACACCCGCCGCGACGATGATCGTGAGCGCCAGCGGCAGGTAGGCGACGCCGGCCTTCAGCGCGTCGTAGCCCAGCGTCTGCTGCATGTAGAGCGAGATGTAGAAGAACATGCTGAACAGCGACGCGCCGACGAGCAGGCCGGTGACGTTCGCGCCCGTGAGCGTCCGGTTCTCGAAGATCCGGAACGGGACGAGCGGCGACTTCGACCGGCGCTCGACGACGACGAACGCCGCGAGCAGCACCGCCGACAGCGCGAGCAGGCCGAGTGTTTGACCGGAGCCCCAGCCGGCGTCATTGGCGTCGACGAGCGCGTAGACGAGGATCGAGAGACCCGCGGTGACCGAGACGGCGCCCGCGATGTCGAAGTGCCGGGTGTCGGACTCCTGCTTGCTCTCGTCGATGAGCGACAGCGCGAGGATCGCGGCGACGATGCCGATCGGCACGTTGACCCACAGCACCCACTCCCAGCTCAGCCACTCGGTGAGCATCCCGCCGAGCAGCACGCCCGCCGCGCCGCCCGACCCGGCGACGGCGCCCCACACGCCCATCGCCTTGTTGCGCTCGGGCCCCTCGGCGAACGTCACCGTGAGGATGGAGAGCGCGGCCGGCGAGACCAGCGCGGCGCCCAGTCCCTGGACCGCCCGGGCGGCGATGAGCATGCCCTCGCTGCTGGAGAAGCCACCGACCAGTGACGCCGCGCTGAACAGGAGCAGGCCCGTGATGAACATCCGGCGGCGGCCGACGAGGTCGGCGATGCGGCCGCCGAGCAGCAGGAACCCGCCGAAGACCAGCGTGTAGCCGTTGACGACCCAGGCGAGGTTCTCCTGCGAGATCTCGAGGTCCTCACCGATCGACGGCAGGGCGACGTTCGTGATCGAGGCGTCGAGGACGACGACGAACTGCGCGACGGCGAGGAGCATGAGCGCCAGCCATTTGCGGCGCTCGGCGGTGGCGGGATCCGGTGACATGGGGTGAGCTCCGGTGTAAAGTGGAAGGAGAAGTCCGTTTCGGGTTCGGCGGCACGATAACGGAAACGAAGTTCCGCTTGCAAGCTCATCGGAGGAGTCGAGTGTCAGCCACGAAGCCCATGCGCGCCGACGCGCTGCGCAACCGCGAGAAGGTCCTCGAGGCCGCCCGTGCAGCGTTCGCCACCGAGGGCCAGGACGCGCAGATGCCCGACATCGCCAAGCGCGCGGGCGTCGGCGTCGGGACGGTCTACCGGCACTTCCCCACGAAGGAGGCGCTCGTCGAGGCGCTCGTGCGTGACCACTTCTCACGCATCGCCGACATCGCCGAGGCGGTCGCCGCCGCCGAAGGCGAGCCATGGGACCGCCTCGTGATGCTCGCGGAGATCTGCGGCGAGCGCTGCGCCAGCGACCGCGGCCTGGCCGCCGCGGTCGCGGGCTCCCGCGAGATGCTCGGTGTGATCGCCGGGCAGGAGAGCCGCCTGCGTGCCGCGACCACACGTCTGCTCGACGACGGGCGGGCCGCGGGACAGGTGCGCGCGGACGCAACCGTGGAAGATGTCTCCATGCTCATGTGCTCACTGGCGAACATCGCCGACATGGAGAACAGTCGCCCGGACTTCTCGTGGCGCCGCTACCTCGAGGTCGCGTTCGACGGGATGCGTGCCCGATGAGTCCCAAGTACGGCTGGGCCTTCGTCGCCACCGGCGTCCTGCACTTCCTGCGCCCGAAGATGTACGAGGCGATCATGCCCGACTACCTGCCCGCCCACCGCGAGCTCGTGTACGCCAGCGGCGTGACCGAGGCACTCGGCGGCCTCGCCGTCCAGCACCCCGCCACCCGCCGGTTCGGCGGCTGGCTCCTCGTGCTGACGGTCCTCGGCGTCTACCCCGCGAACATCCACATGGCGCTGCACCCGGAGCGCTACCCGCAGATCCCGAAGGCCGCCCTGTACGCGCGCCTCCCGTTGCAGCTGCCGATGTTGTGGTGGGCGTGGAGGATGGCCCGCTCGGGCCGCGCGTCCGCCGCGGATGGACAGGCGTCCTAACCGCCGTCCGTTCCGCTCAATTTCTGCGGGCGCGTGCCGTTTCCTCAGGCCGTGCCCGCAGACCCCGCCCTCACCCGGCGACGGCAGGAGGCCCTGACCCGTCTCGGGGTGCTCGACCGAGCCGGCGATCCCGCCCTGAGCGGACTGGCTCGCGTCACCGCGTACGTCGCGGGCGCCGGCCACGCCGCCGTCCACATCTTCGACGACCTCTTTCAGCATCGCGTCGCGGCCGCAGGCGCGCCGCTCGGGCGCCACGCGCGCACGGACTCCCTGTGCCACATCGTCGTCGACGGCGAACGCCGGATCGTCTGCCCCGACGCGACACGCGACGAGCGGTTCGGCTACTCGTCCTTCATCCGCGGTGACGCCCCCGTGCGCTTCTACACCTCGCTGCCGCTGCGGACCTCCGACGGCCTGGTGGTCGGCACGCTGTGCACCTGGGACGAGATCCCGGGCGACCTCACCGACGAGCAGCTCGCGCGGCTCGAGGACCTCGCTCAGCAGGCGAGCATCCACCTGGAGACCTCGGCGCTGGCGCACGACCTCGGCCACGCCGCGTCGCACGACGGCCTGACGGGCGTGGCGAACCGCCTCCTCCTCTGCGACCGGCTCGCGCAGTCGTTCGCCCGGCGCCTGCGCCATGGCGGAGAGATCCTCGTCGCGATCATCGACGTCGACCAGTTCAAGGCGATCAACGACACCCACGGGCACGAGGTGGGCGACACGGTCCTGATCGAGGTCGCGCACCGCCTGACCCGCACGTTGCGCGGCGAGGACACGGTCGCGCGGCTCGGCGGCGACGAGTTCGCGATCGTGGCCGAGGTCGCCGACCAGCCCACCGCCGAGCTCCTGCTGAGCCGGCTGCGGGCCGGCCTCGCCGACCTCCCGCTGCCGGACGGCAAGGTCGCGCGCGCCACCATCGGCGCCGCGCCGGCGCAGGCCGGCGACGACGTCAGCACCGCGCTCGAACGCGCCGACCGCGCGATGTACGCGGCCAAGCGCGGCGTCAGCGCGTGATGCGGTAGACCGGCCCCGACAGGGACGTCACGTACACGCGTCCCTGCCCGTCCGTGCCGAAGCCGGACAGGTTCTCCACGCGCCGCACGCCCAGCGAGCGGTCGTTCGTGGCACGGCCGGCGCGCAGCTTCACGACACGGACCTGTCCGACGCAGAAGTCGCCATAGACGTAGCGGCCCTGCAGCCCGGAGCCGAGCGCCTTGTCGCGCAGGAACACCCCGCCGGTGATCGAGCACCAGCCGTCGCTGTGGCGCTTCTGCAGCACCGGCGGGACGTGGCCGGGCGCGGACTCGCCCGGCGCGTAGCGCTGGCGCCCTTCGAACGGCCGCCAGCCGTAGTTCGCGCCGCGCGCCTTCCCGCGCCGGGCGAAGTTCAGCTCCTCGATCTCGTCCTGGCCGACGTCGGCGATCGCGAGGTCGCCCGTCGCCGGGTCGAACGCCATGCGCCACGGGTTGCGCAGGCCGTAGGCGTAGATCTCAGGCGCAGCCCCCGCGCGCGTCACGAACGGGTTGTCCGCGGGAACCGCATACGGGCGCGAGCCGCTCTGCCGCGGGTCGATGCGCAGGATCTTGCCGAGCTTCGTGCTCAGCGACTGGCCGTTGCCGCGGCGGCCGTGCTGATCGCCGCCCCCGCCGCCGTCCCCCAGGCCGATGTACAGCAGGCCGTCGGGGCCGAAGCGCAGCGGCCCGCCGTTGTGGTTGGCCTCGGGCTGGGACTGCTGCAACACGAGCCGCGCCGACCCGGCATCCGCGACGTCCGGATCGGACGCCGACGCGCGGTACTCCACGATGCGGGTCCCGCCGTCCTCTGCGGCGCTGTAGTGCACGTAGAAGCGGCGGCTTTCCGCGTAGTCAGGCGCGAACGCGAGGCCGAGCAGCCCCTGCTCACCTCCGGCGGTCAAGCGCGAGGAGACGTCGAGGAACGGGCGGTCGAGCTTCTGCCCGCCCTTGATGATCCGGATCGTCCCGCCCTGCTCGACGACGAACACCCGCGAGCGGTCGCCCGGAGGCGCATCGACGTGCAGCGGCTGCTCGAAGTTCCCCACGGATTGCAGGCGCACGGCGGCCGCGGGCTCCGCCACGGGCGCGGGCGCGCCGGCCGCCGTGGCGATGGCGGCGAGGACAGGACCGAGGAGGCTCATCACGTCTCCCAATGTAGGAAACGCGTGACGGGTGGCGCGCCGGGCTGCCGCCGGCGCGCCACCGTGGCTCCTACACCACCGGCGCCGTGGCGGGGCTGGGCTCGAGCGCCAGCTCGAGCACCTCGCCCACCGTCATGACCGGGTGGAACGTCATCGCCTCGCGGACGTCCTCGGGGACGTCGTCGAGGTCCGCGCGGTTGCGCTCGGGCAGGATCACGTCGGTGAGCCCCGCGGCGTGCGCGGCGAGCACCTTCTGCTTGAGCCCGCCGATCGGCAGCACCCGGCCCTGCAGCGTGACCTCGCCGGTCATGCCGACCGTGTGCTTGACCGGGCGGTTCGTCAGCAGCGACGCGACCGCGGTCGTCATCGTGATGCCGGCGCTCGGCCCGTCCTTCGGGATCGCGCCCGCGGGGACGTGCACGTGCAGGTCCTTCTCACCGAACAGGTCCGGATCGATCCCCATCTCCTCCGCGTGTGCGTGCACGTAGGTCTGGGCGATCTTGGCCGACTCCTTCATCACGTCGCCGAGCTGGCCCGTGAGCGTCAGCTTGCCGGAGCCCTTCGTCATGTTCGCCTCGATGAAGAGGACGTCGCCGCCCGTGCCCGTCACCGACAGGCCGGTCGCCACGCCAGGCAGTGCGGTGCGCGCCGCGGCCTCCTGGAACACCTTCTGGCGGCCCAGCGCGTCCCGGACGACGTCGAGGTCGATCGTGACCGGCGCCTCGACCGCGCCCGATGCGATCTTCGTGGCGGTCTTGCGCAGCACCGTGCCCAGCTCGCGCTCGAGGTTGCGCACGCCCGCCTCGCGGGTGTACTCGCTCACGACCGTCCGCAGGATCTCGTCGCTCACCTCGACCTCGTCGTCGCGCAGCCCGTTGCGCTCCAGCTGGCGCGGCCACAGGTAGTCGCGGGCGATCGACGTCTTCTCGGCGACCGTGTAGCCGTCGAAGCGGATGACCTCCATGCGGTCCAGCAGCGGGCCGGGGATCGTGTCGAACTGGTTCGCCGTCGCGATGAACATCACGTCGGAGAGGTCGAGCTCGACGTCGAGGTAGTGGTCGCGGAAGCTGTGGTTCTGCGCGGGGTCCAGGACCTCGAGCAGCGCCGCGGAGGGGTCCCCGCGCCAGTCCGCGCCGACCTTGTCGACCTCGTCGAGCAGGATCACCGGGTTCATCGTCTTGGCGTCGCGCAGCGCGCGCACCAGGCGGCCCGGGAGGGCGCCGATGTACGTGCGGCGATGGCCGCGGATCTCGGCCTCGTCGCGGACGCCGCCCAGGCTGATCCGGACGAACTCGCGCCCGGTGGCACGGGCGATCGACTCGCCGATCGAGGTCTTGCCGGTGCCGGGCGGGCCGATGAGGGTCAGGATGGCGCCCGCCTTGCGGTCCGCCTTCATGTCGCGCTCTTCGCGCAGCTTCTTCACCGCGATGTATTCGACGATGCGGTCCTTGACGTCCTCCAGGCCCGCGTGGTCGGCGTCGAGCACCTCGCGCGCCGCGACCGGGTCGAGCACTTCGTCGGAGCGCTCGCTCCACGGGACGTCGACCATCCAGTCGAGGTACGTGCGGATCGTCTGCGCCTCGCCGCTGGACTCGCCGGCGCGCTCGAGGCGCCCGAGCTCCTTCTCGGCCTGCTCGCGCGCGGCGTCAGGCATGCCCGCGGCCTCGATCTTGGCGCGGTACTCCTCGACGACGTCGGCCTCGTCCTCACCGAGCTCACGGCGGATCGAGTCCATCTGCTTGCGCAGGAAGTACTCGCGCTGCTGCTGCTGGGCGCCGGACTCGACGTCCTCGCGGATGCGCTGCCGGACCTGGAGCTCGGCCAGCCGCGCGCGCTGCAGCTCGACGGCGAGTGCCAGGCGCGACGTGACGTCGACCTCCTCGAGCACCTGGACCTTCTCCTCGAAGGAGACGTCGGGCGCGTAGCCGACCGTGTCGGCCAGGGCGCCGGGCTCGCGGATGGAGCGCAGGAACTCACCGATACGGGCGTCGGCTCCGCGCAGCTCCAGGATCTCCTCGACCACGGCGCGGTACTCGCGCTCGAGATCGCGGGTGCGACCGTCGACCGGCACCTCGTCGACGTGTTCGTCGACGGCGACGCGCAGCTGACCGTCGAGGGCGGTCTGCGCGGCGCCGATGACGCCGCGCGCCTCGCCCTCGAGCTGCACGCCGCGCGCGCCGCCGGGCAGGCGGATGGTGTCGGCCACGCGGGCGACGGTGCCGACCTTCGCGTACTCGCCGTCGTGCCGGGGCACGAGCAGCACGCGCTCCTCGCCGGCCACATCGACCGGGAGCGTGACGTCCATGGTGGGGAAGACGACGGTGTCGTCGAGGGGAATGAGAAGCAGCGTGCTCACAGAGAAGTCCTTTTGCCGGTCCCACGGGGAGGTGGTTGCTGACGCAACTATAGCGCACCCCCGCCCGCCTCAGTCAAGAGATCTCAGTGTAGACCACTGAGATCATCGCAGCGGGCACTCTGGCGCACCCGCACCGACATTCGTCCAGACGCACTGAAGTTTCAGCACCTGGCGCGCCGACAGTAGTTCAACAATCTGGTCCATCAGAGGTCACGGATGACCAAGTCCCAAGGAGGGGGCGACGATGCGGATCACCGGCTCGGACATCTCGATGGCTGCCAGCAGCCAGCGAGTGCATTTCCAACAGCAGACGACGACGGTCAAGATGTGGCACGAGAAGCCGCAGGAGGACCGCGCAGTCGCCGCAGCGCCCAAGCGGACACGCGCCGAACAGGAGAGCGAGGTCAGCGAGACCCGCCGCAAGCTCTGGTCCTCGGACCCGCTGCTCGCCCGCTACATCGACCTGCTCGAGCGGATGTTCGGGGTGAAGGTCGCGATCCTCGACCCGAACGACCTCTCCGCGAACGGCGCCGGCGAAGTGGCCGCCAGCATGTCGAACGCCGAGCGCCCGTCGCTGGCGATCACCATCGACCGCTCGAACACCCGCTACGAAGCCGAGAGCGTGGAGTTCCAGGCCGCGGGCCGCGTGACGACCTCCGACGGGCGGACCATCGACCTGCAGCTGCAGTCGAAGGTCAGCCGCGAGTTCCTCGAGCACTCCGAACAGCACCTCGCCTACGGCGCCGCGGTGAAGAAGGACCCGCTCGTCCTGAACCTCGACGGCCTGCCCGCGACCCTCACGGACGCGCAGATCGAGTTCGACCTCGACGCCGACGGACAGGTCGACCGCTTCCACGTCCTCGGCGGTGGATCGGCCTACCTGACGTGGGACCGCAACGGCGACGGCACCGTCAACGACGGCACCGAGCTGTTCGGCCCGACGAGCGGCAACGGCTACACCGAACTCGCCGCCCACGACTACGACGGCAACGGGTGGATCGACGAAGGCGACGCGATCTACGCCCAGCTCGCGCTGTGGCGTCCCGAGCCCACCGGCACCGGGACCACCAGCTCACTCAGCGCCGCCCAGATCGGCGCGATCTACCTCGGCCACGTCGCCACCCCGTTCACCCTCACCCCGGGCTCCTCGGAGGACGCCCGCGGCGAGGTGCGCGCGACGGGCCTCTTCCTGCGCGAGGACGGCACCGCCGGCACCGTGCAGCAGCTCGACCTCATGGCCTGACAGGGCCGGAGCACTGGACGGCCGCTCGCCCCCTCGAACGGCCGTCCAGTCTCCTACCTCCAGGGCGTACCTTGATCTGACAGCGACGCCGCCGCGCGGGAGCGGACGGCGCCCCCATAGGCCGGGGTCTCGGCTCGATACAGGCTCCGAACCCGAGACCCCGGCCACCCCCCCCCGCCACCCGCCGCCACGCAGCATGGGAAGATCGGCCGATGCACTCGCCCGCGGCACCGACCCTTCGCCAGCGGGCACTCGCCGCCCTCGCCCTCGTCGCAGCCCTCGGCGCGGTCCTGACCCAGGTGCACATCGCCACGCGCTCGTTCCCCTGGGGTCTCGTCGCCGCTGCCCTGGCGTTCGCCGGGCTGTGGGCCGGCTGGCAGGCGCTCGTCCGCCGCGGGATGCGTCAGCTCGGCGCCATCGTGGTCGCGATCGTCGCGCTCACGGCATCGATCGCGATCCTGCTCGCGAACAACGCGGTGCTCGAACTGGCCGGGTCGGCCGTCCTCCTCGTCCTGGCACTCGGCGCCGCGCGCCGCGCGCTCGGGGTCGACGTCCGGGCGCTCAACGGCGTGTCCCCACCCGGCACGCCGGTCGGTCCCGCGATCCGCGGCGTGCTGCTCATCAACCCGAAGTCGGGCGACGGGCGGATTCCCGCCGACGACCTCGCGGCCGCCGCGCGCGAGCATGGCGCCACCCCGGTCGTGCTCGGCCCCGACGACGACCTGCGCGAGCTTGCCGAGCGAGCGGCCGCCGACGGCGCCGACGTGCTGGGCATGGCCGGCGGGGACGGGTCCCAGGCGCTCGTCGCATCCGTCGCCGCCGCGCACGGCCTGAGCTACGTCTGCGTCCCGTCGGGCACCCGCAACCACTTCGCCCTGGACCTCGGCGTCGACCGCACCGACGCCGTCGGCGCCGTCGCGGCGTTCGGCGACGCCGTCGAGCGGCGCGTCGACCTCGGGCGCGTCAACGGACGCCCCTTCGTCAACAACGCGTCGCTCGGCGTCTACGCGTCGATCGTGCAGGCCGACGGCTACCGCGAGCGCAAGCTCGGCACGGCGGCCGAGATGCTGCCCCAGATGCTCGGGCCGCAGGCCGACGGGTTCGACCTGCACTACCGCAGCCCGCACGGCGACGAGGACGGCTCGGCGCAGCTCATCTTCGTGGCGAACAACCGGTACACGCTGGACGCCGGCCCGGGGTTCGGCACCCGCGCGCGGCTGGACGCCGGCGCGCTGCGGATCGTCGCCGCGCAGATGCGCACTCCCGCCCAGGCCACCGAGCTCATGGCCCGGGTCGCGGCCGGGCGCGGGCCGGGGATGCACGGCTGGCGCGAATGGTCCACGGCCACGTTCGACGTCGACTCGAGCGACGAGATCGAGGTGGCGGTCGACGGCGAGGCCCTGCGCCTCGCCCCGCCGCTGCGCTTCAGCATCGACGCAGGCGCCCTCCGCGCCCGCATCGCACCCGCGCATCCGGGTGTCTCCCCCGCCGGCATGGCCCGCGCGCGCGGGAAGACCATGCTCCAGCGCCTGCTCAACACGATGCGCGGCCGGGTCGCGCGGTGAGCTGGCGCCGCCAACTCCACCGCGCGGATGTCTGGCTGTTCGCAGAGGTCGCCCGCCTGCACACCCCGTTCTGGGACCGGGAGCTGCGTCACCTCAGCCGCTCGGCCGACCACGGGCGCCTGTGGATGGGCGTCGCCGCGGTGCTCGCCCTGGCCGGACGCCGCGACGCGGCCCGGGACGGAATGCTCGCGCTCGCGCTGGCGTCGGCGGTGACGAACGCGCTGCTGAAGCCCCTCGGCGGGCGGCGGCGCCCGGACCGCGACGCGCACGACGTTCCCGCCGCCCGCCACGTCCGGATGCCGTCCAGCACCTCGTTTCCCTCCGGCCACAGCGCCTCCGCTATCGCGTTCTCCACCGCGGCCGCGCACGGCCTGCCGCCACGCGCAGGCCTGGCCGTGCGCGCGCTCGGCTGGCTCGTGGCCTTCACGCGCGTGCACGTCGGCGTGCACTACCCGGGGGACGTGCTCGCGGGCTCCGCGGCCGGATGGTGCGCAGCGCGGCTGGTCCTCCGCCGCCGCTGAGCGGCGCCCGAACACCCGTCCCGATCGACCCGTCTGACCTCACCGGTCCTGCGGAACCTGCCGATGGACAGCCCTGTGAGACTGTCCCGCCGGATCTCACGCCAGCGCAGCATGCGCCTGGGCGTCGTGGCCCTCTTCGGGGTCTGTGGTGTCGCCTGCTCGTTCATCGCCCTCCTCGTCGATGCCTCCCTGACCACGATGGCGATCGTCCAAGTGCCGATCCTGGCCAGCGGCGTCCTCACGTTCTTCGCGCCGACCGACCGGATGGACGCCCGCTGGTTTCACCTGCTCCCTGTCCTCATCGCGGTGGAGGCCATGCTCGTGATGTTCGTGCTCGCGCCGAACGGCGGAGCGGTGGCGCCGATCGTCGCGCTCAACGGGCCACTGGTGTGCTTCGTCATGGAGCGCCGCTGGGAGATCCGGGCCCACCTGCTGCTCAGCACGCTGGCCCTGCTGGTTCCTGTGGTCGCCGGCGCCACCGATCAGGAGAGCACCGTGATCGTCTTCGGCGTGATCGCGGTGATGTGGACCGTGGGCCTGGGCGTGGGGCACGTGTGGCGCTACGCCGAGGATCAGGCCGCGCAGCTCGCGCAGCTGGCCCGGCATGACCCGCTGACCGGGCTGGCGAACCGCCGCAGCCTGGAGGACCAGATGGCCTACGAGCTGACCCGCCACGTCCGCAACGGGCGCCCGCTCAGCGTGCTCGTGCTGGACCTCAACGGCTTCAAGGCGGTCAACGACACGCTCGGCCACCAGGCAGGGGACGAGTTGCTGCGCGCGGCCGCCGCGGCGCTCAACGGCGCCGTGCGCGAGCAGGACACCGTCGCCCGGCAGGGCGGCGACGAGTTCTGCGTGCTGCTGCCGGAGTCCGGGCCCAGGGAGGCCGAGCGACTGGTGTCCATCGTGAAGACCGCGCTCGCCGGCGTCGACGCCGGAGGCCACCCGCTGCGCGCCGCCGTCGGGCGCGCCACGTTCCCCGGTGACGGGCTCGGCGCCGAGGATCTCCTCGCGTGCGCGGATGCCCGCCAGCGCGAGGACAAGCCGGGGATCTCGCGGCGCGACCAGGTCGGGACCCGCGAGGCGGTCGCGTGACCGAGCCCACCAACCTGTCGGCGGTCATCGCGCGCCGTCCCGAACTGCGCAGGTGGCTCGCGCTGCACACCGCGGCGTCCGGCCTGGCCCTGCTCGCCGTCGCCCTCGTGCAGGGCCAGTCCGCGACCGCGGCGCTCGGGCTCTGCGCGCTGCTGTTCGCCACGGCGGGGATCGTCCTCGCCGTCCCCGCCACGACACGCTCGCTGCACGTCGCGCCGGTGCTGCTCGCCCTCGACATGGGGATCGCAGTCGTCGTGCTCGCCCCGAACGGCGGGCCCGCCATGCTCGCCGCCGTGTACTGCGGGGTCCTCATCCCGTTCGCGATGCAGTCACGCCGCGCGATCGTCGCGCATCTCGCGTTCACGACCGTGGTGCTGTTCGCCGCCGTCCTGGTCGGTGGGGCCACGACGGTCACGGCGATCGTCGCGGTGACCGTGTTGCCGGTGATGTGGGGCCTCGGCGGGTTCGTCACGGTCGTGTGGGAGCAGGCCGAGGTGCAGGAACGCGAGCTCGAGCGCCTCTCCCGGCGCGACCCGCTGACCGGCCTGAGCAACCGTCGCGGGCTGGACGAGCGGCTCGCCTACGAGCTGGCGCGGCACGCGGCGTCGAACCGGCGACTGACCGTGGTGATGCTCGACCTCAACGGGTTCAAGGCGATCAACGACGCGCTCGGTCACGCGGCCGGCGACGAACTGCTCTGCACGGCCGCGGACACGCTGCGCACCGTCGTGCGCGAGCAGGACACCGTGGGCCGGCAGGGCGGCGACGAGTTCTGCGTGCTGGCCCCCGAGACCGGGCCGGAGGCGGCGGAGACGGTGGTGCAGAAGATCCGCGCCATGCTCGCGGGCGCCGGGGTCGCCGCCGCGGTGGGCGCGGCGACGTTCCCGGACGACGCACGGGACGCCGAGTCCCTCATCGCCGTCGCGGACGCGCGCCAGCGGGCGGACAAGCCGCTCGCGCCGGCGCGCGCCGAGGGGTCGCTACGCGCTCGTCGGCTGTCCGGCGGTGAACGGCGCGCGGTCGATCTCGCGCTTGAGGATCTTGCCCGTCGGGCCCTTCGGGAGCTCGTCGAGGACCTGGATGACGCGCGGGTACTTGTAGGCCGCGACGCGCTCCTTGATGAACGACTGGAGCTCGTCGACATCGATGGTCTGCCCGGGCTTGGCGACGACCGCCGCGGCGATCTCCTCACCGAACTCGTCGTGCGGGATCCCGAACACCGCGGCCTCGAGCACGGCGGGGTACTCGTAGACGACCTCTTCGATCTCGCGCGGGTACACGTTGTAGCCGCCGCGGATGATCATGTCCTTCTTGCGGTCGACGATGAAGTAGTAGCCGTCCTCGTCGCGCGTGGCCATGTCGCCGGTCTTGAACCAGCCGTCCGCGGTCATGGCCTCCTTCGTGGCGTCCGGGCGGTTCCAGTACCCAGCCATGACGTTGTGGCCGCGGATGACGATCTCGCCGACCTCGTTGTCCGGCAGCAGGTTCCCGTCGGCGTCCATGATGCCCATCTCGACGCCCCAGATCGGGGTGCCGATCGACCCCGCCTTGCTCGGCATGTCGGGCTGGTTGAACGACGCGACCGGGGACGTCTCCGAGAGGCCGTAGCCCTCCAGGATGCGTGCCATCTTCTCGCCGACGCTGTTGAGCACCTCGACCGGGATCGCGGCGCCGCCGGAGATGCACAGACGCAGCGACGAGACGTCGGTCTCCGCGAGCTTCGGCGTGTTGAGGAACGCGACGTACATCGTCGGCACGCCCGCGAAGAGCGTGACCTTGTACTGCTGGATGAGCGCGAGCGCGTCGTTCGGGTCGAAGCGCGGCAGCAGGACGAGGGTGGCGCCCGCGCGCAGCATGCCGTTCATCGACACCGTCTGGCCGAAGCTGTGGAACAGCGGCAGCGCCCCGAGCATGACGTCCTCGGACGTCGCCTGGAACATCTTGCTGTTGATCTCGGTGTTCCACAGCAGGTTGCTGTGCGTGAGCGTCGCGCCCTTGGGCTTGCCGGTCGTGCCCGAGGTGTAGAGCAGGACCGCCGGGTCGGTGGGCTCGCACTGATGGATGCCCTCGAGCGGCTCGACTGCGCCGATGAGCGCCTCGACGCGCTCGATGCCCGCCGGCGGCTCGTCCGGCCCCGCGCCCACCATCGGCACGCCGGCGTGGCCCGCGCCCTCGTACGCCTCGGCCCCGAAGCCGTTCCACGCCACCAGGACCTTGGCCCCGGAGTCCTGCAGGTAGAACGCGATCTCGCGCCCCTTCAGCAGGACGTTCATCGGCACGACGACGGCGCCCGCGCGCAGTGCGCCGTAGTAGGCGATCGGGAAGTGCGGCACGTTCGGCAGCATGAGCGCCACGCGATCGCCGGGCTGGATGCCGCGCGACTTCAGCAGGGCGGCGAAGCGCTTGGTCTGATCGTCGAGCTGCGCGTACGTGACGGCGAGCTCGCCGAGACGCAGGGCGACGTGATCCGGCGCGCGGCGCGCGCTCTGGTCAAGCAGGGTGGCGAGGTTGAGGCCCATCTGCGACTGACTCCCCCGAGTTGTTGGGACGACTCCTGCCCGGGAGGCTACGCCTTCGCGCGCCCCGGGGTCGAGGGCAACTTACACCACCGTAGGTACCCGCGCATACCGATTTCCGGGGAGGCGCAATCGGGCGGTTTCCGGCGTACCATCGGCGGATGCCCGAGCCGCACACCCTGGGCCTGTTCGTGCTCGCCGCGCTCGTCCTCGTCCTGATCCCGGGGCCGGGTGTCCTGTACATCGTCGCGCGCAGCGTCGACCAGGGGCGGCGGGCCGGCCTGCTCTCCGTCCTCGGGGTCGGGGGCGGCAACATGGTCCAGGTGCTGTGGGCCGCGCTCGGGCTGTCGGCGCTCGTCGCGTCGTCGGCGCTGGCCTTCGACGTGCTGCGCTACGCAGGCGCCGCCTATCTCGTGTGGCTGGGCCTCATGCGCCTGCGCGCCCCGGATGAGGCGATCGCGGGCGCGGTGACCGAGACGCCCACGGTGCCACGCGGGCGCATCATCGGTCAGGGCGTGCTCGTCGCGGCGCTGAACCCGAAGACGGCCGTGTTCTTCGTCGCCTTCCTGCCGCAGTTCATCGACCCCGCCCAGGGCAGCGTGGCGCTGCAGGCGCTGGGCTCCGTGTTCGTCGCGCTGGCGCTCTGCACCGACGCGCTCTACGCGCTGGCCAGCGGCACCCTCGCCGACCGGTTCCGCGGGCGCGCGGGCGCACGCGTGGCGCGCGCGTCGAAGTACGGCACCGCCGCGGTGTACATGGCGCTGGGCGCGGCCACCGCGGCGACGGGCGTCCGCCGCCGCTGAGCGCGCCCCGCGTGCCGATCACGACAGGCGCACGAGCATCTTCCCCGTGTTCGCGCCGCGCAGCAGGCCGAGGAACGCCTCGGGCGCACGCTCGATGCCCTCCACGACCGTCTCGCGCACGACGATGTCCCCGTTGCGCACCCACGCGCTGACGTCGCGCTCGAAGTCGGCCGCGCGGGCGGCGTGGTCGGTGACGATGAACCCGCGGATCGTGATGCGGCGGCCGACGACCTGCATCATGTTGTTCGGGCCGGGCGGGAGCTCCGTCGCGTTGTACATCGAGATCAGCCCGCACAGCGCGATCCGGCCGTGCGGGCGCATGTGGCCGATCGCCGCCTCGAGGTGGTCGCCGCCCACGTTGTCGAAGTAGACGTCGATGCCCTTCGGCGCGACGTCGCGCAGCTGACCGGGCAGGTCGCCCCTGCGGTAGTCGATCGCGGCGTCAAAGCCCAGATCGTCGACGACGTGCGCGACCTTCTCCGGCCCACCTGCGCTGCCGATGACGGTGTGGCCGCGCAGCTTGGCGATCTGCCCGGCGAGCGAGCCGACCGCGCCCGCGGCACCCGAGACGAACACGATGTCGTCGTCGCGCAGCTCGGCGACGTCGAGCAGGCCGACGTAGGCGGTGAGGCCCGGCATGCCGAGGACCCCGAGGTACGCGGACGCCAGGTCGGCGGGGATCTTCTTGCAGGCCTTGCCGTGCAGCACCGCGTACTCGCGCCAGCCCGACATGTGCACCACCGTGTCGCCGACCGCGAGCTCGTCGTCGTTGGAGGCGACGACCTCGCCGACCGCGCCGCCCTGCATCGGCTCGTCCAGTGCGAACGGCGGGACGTAGGACTTCACGTCGTTCATGCGCCCGCGCATGTACGGGTCAACCGACATGAAGGTGTTCCGGACGAGCACCTCGCCGGGCCCTGGGTCCGGCACCTCGACCTCGATGAGACGGAAGTTCTCGGGCGTCGGCTCGCCGACGGGACGGCTGGCGAGCTGGATCTCACGGCTGGTGTGCGGCACGGGGGGCTCCTGCGTTCGGGGGACGCGACCTGCGAGAGTCGGGGGTGCCGATGGCCGCCGATCCACCACTCCCCGCCGCCCGTCTGGCCGCGGTCGCATCATCCCCGGTCCGCGAGATCCTCGCGCTGACTGCGCAGGGCGACGTCATCTCGCTCGCGGGCGGCCTGCCCTCGCCGGACACGTTCCCGGCCGACGAGATCCGCGCGGCGTTCGCCGAGGCGCTCGCCGGCGACGGGGCCCGCCGCGCGCTGCAGTACTCGACCACGGAGGGCCACCCCGGGCTGCGCGCCGCCCATGCCCGGCGGCTGACGGCCCGCGGCCTGCCGACGGCGGGCGAAGAGCTCCTCGTCTGCACCGGCTCACAGCAGGCGCTCGGCCTCGTCTGCGATGTGCTGCTCGAACCCGGCGACACCGTCCTCGTCGAGGACCCGACGTACCTCGCCGCGCTGCAGCGGTTCGGCATGGCGGGCGCACACGTCGTCGGCGTGCCGTGCGACGACGACGGACTGCTGCCCGACGCGCTGGAGACCGCCGTGCGTGAGCACCGGCCGAAGCTGCTCTACACGATGCCGAACTTCCAGAACCCGTCGGGCCGCACGCTGCCCGCGTCGCGCCGCGACGCCATCGCGCGCATCGCCGCCGACCTGGGGCTCTGGATCCTCGAGGACGACCCGTACGGGGAACTGCGGTACGAGGGCTCCGCCCTCCCGCCCATCGCCGCGCTCGACGACGCCGCCGACCGCACCATCCACATCTCCTCGCTCTCGAAGGTCCTGGCCCCGGGCCTGCGGCTCGGCTACACCCGCATGCCCGAGGCGCTGCGCGCGCAGCTCATCGTCGCCAAGCAGGCCGCCGACCTGCATACGTCGACGATCGACCAGGAGGCCGCCGCCGGCGCCATGGCCCGGCTGGACCTCGACGCGCACCTGCACACCGTCCGCGCGCTGTACGGCGAGCGGCGCGACGCGCTGCTGGCCGGGCTCCATGATGCGCTGCCCGAGGGCTCGACGTGGAACCGCCCGGCGGGCGGCATGTTCGTCTGGGCGCGGCTTCCCGAGGGCTGGGACGCGACGCAGCTCCTGCGCGCCGCGATCGAGCGGGGCGTGGCCTTCGTGCCTGGCGCCCCGTTCCAGGTCGGCACCGATCCCGACCCACGCACGCTGCGCTTCTCGTTCGTCACGCACACGCCGGACGAGCTGGCCGAAGGGCTGCGACGCCTCGGCGCCGCAGCCCAGCGGTGAACGGCGTCAGACGTCAGCGTGCCAGGCGGCGATCGGCTCGATCTCGCCGTCGAGGAGCTGCTGGCGGCAGAGCCGCCGCTGCACCTTGCCGCTCGTCGTCTTCGGCACGCTGCCGGCCGGCACGAGCGCCACGCCCTGGAGCTTGAGCTCCAGCGCGCGTGAGACCTGCACCCGGATGGCGGCGATGAGCTCGTCGAGATCGTCGTCCTCCGCCGGCTCGTCGATCTCCAGCGCCATCGACACGTGACTCGGGTCGTCGAGCGACACCGGGAACGCCGCGCTGCAGTGCGGGCGCAGCAGGGCGCTGGCCGATTCGGCGGCCTCCTCGACGTCATGCGGGTGGATGTTGCGCCCGCGCACAATGAGGAGATCCTTCGACCGGCCGACGATGAACAGCTCGCCGTCGACGATCGTGCCCAGGTCGCCGGAGCGCAGCCACTCGCGCCCGTCGTCCTCGGCGAGCCGCGCGCCGAACAGGTCGGCGTTCTCCTCGTCGCGGCGCCAGTAGCCGGCCGCGACGCTGGGGCCGTGGATCCACACCTCGCCGATGTGGCCGTCGGCCAGCGGCGTGCGGTGCGTCGCGTCGACGATGAGCACGTCGTGCAGGTCGTCGGTCACGCCCGAGCTGACGAGCGGCATCGAGCGCTCGCTGTCCTCGAGGATCTCCGCACGGCCGGCCTCGAGCTCGGCCGCGTCGAACTCCGTGATCCGCGGCGGCTCGGTGTGCGGCTTGCCGGTGATGATCAGCGTGCCCTCGGCCAGGCCGTAGCAGGGCAGGTGCGCCTCGTGACGGAACCCGTACGGCGCGAAGCGCTCACTGAACGCCTTCAGCGTCGAGGCCCGCACAGGCTCGGCGCCGTTGAAGGCGACCTCCCAGGTCGACAGGTCCAGCCCCTCGAGCTTCTCCTCGTCGATGCGCTTGACGCACAGGTCGTACGCGAAGTTCGGGCCGCCGCTGACGGTCGCGCCGAACTTGTGGATGCCGTGCAGCCACGCCTCCGGGCGCTTGATGACCGCGAGCGGGTTCATCAGCGCGCAGTGCACGCCGAGGAAGACCGGCTGCAGGATGCCGCCGATGAGCCCCATGTCGTGGTACGGCGGCAGCCAGATGAAGCCGACGCTGTCCTTGTGCATCCCGAAGTGCCGGGTGATCGACGCGGAGTTCTCCAGCAGGTTCGTCTGCGTGAGCATCACGCCGCGCGGCGTCGCGGTGGACCCCGACGTGTACTGCAGGAACGCGACCTCGCTGACCTCGTCGACGTACGCGTCGCTGCCGGAACGCAGCGCGTCGACCGCGGCGTCGTCCGCCGCGATCCACTCCGCCTTCGCCAGCGGCGTGTCGCCGCCCCCGGCGAGCATCGGCTGCGCGGTCTCCTTGATCGCCTCGGTCGTGAGGACCGCCTCGACGTCGGCGTCCTCGGCGATGGCGAGCAGGCGCGGCAATGTGCGGTGCAGGCGCGCCGGGTGCGGCGGGACGGCCGACACGCCGATGACGCCCGCGGCGAAGCAGCCGAACACCGACGCCACGTAATCGATCCCCGGCGGGAAGAGGATCATCGTCCGGGCCCCGATCGGGAGCGTCTCGCGCAGCCGTCGCGCAATCGCCTGCGCGCGCTCGTAGAGCTCGAGGTTGGTGACGACGGTGTCGCCCTTGTCGCTGATGAACGTGAACGCCAGTCCGTCGGCGTTGCGCTCGGCGTTCGCGGCGAGCACGCTCGCGAACGTCTTGTACGCAGCCGTCATCGGGCTCCTGCCGCCTGCGCGGTCGTCACGGTGTCGATCTCCGCCACCCCCATCGTGTGGTCGCAAGTGTCGCCCGTCCACCGCGTCTCCAATACACCGGTAGACAGAGCGAAGCTGATGGAGGAATCGTATCCCGCGGTCGGGGTGCGATCCAGATGCGACGGGGCTTCTCGACGTATGGGCCAGGACCGTCAGGAGTGTGCAGGGGTGTACATCACTCCGACCGATCGGTAGGATCGCCGCCCATGGAGGTCACTGCTTCTCACCGGGGCGGCGAGGGCACGCCGCTCGTCCTACTGCACGGCTTCACGGACACGTGGCGGACGTGGACGCCGATCCTGCCCGCCCTCGAGGCCCGGCATGAGGTCTTCGCGCCGACGCTCCCCGGCCACCACGGCGGCGACCCGCTCTCGTCGGAGTTCTCGTGGGACACGATGCTGCCGCAGGTCGAGCGCATCCTCGACGACGCCGGGATCGAGCGCGCGCACCTCGTCGGCAACTCGCTCGGCGGCTGGCTCGCGCTGGCCCTGGCGGCACGAGGCCGCGCCCTCTCCGTCACCGGGCTGTGCCCCGCCGGCGGCTGGGAGCACAACACGCCCGAGGCCAAGCGCGTCCGGCGGCTGTTCCTGCGCATGCACTACAGCTCGCAGTACGGGCGCCGGCAGATGCGGATGGTCGCGGCCCGTCCGCGCCTGCGCCGCGCCGCGCTGCGCGACATCATCGCCCGGCCCGACCAGCTCTCGGCCGCCGACGCGTACTCCCTCATGCAGGGCGCCGCGAACTGCGCGGTGACGCTCGAGGTCCTCGAGGCCGCCAAGACGCAGCACTTCGACGAGCTCGAGCCGTTCGAGGCCCCCGTGCGCATCGCGTGGGGCACGCGCGACCGCGTCCTGCCGCCCACGCGCTACTCGGCCCGGCTGCACCGCCTGCTGCCCGACGCGGAGTTCGTCGATCTCCCCCGCCTGGGTCACCTCCCCCCACTGGGACGACCCGGCGCTCGTGAGCCGCACGATCCTGGAGTTCACGGCCCGCGTCGACGCGCAGCAGCCCGCGCGCTCCGCCGCACCCGCTTGACACCAGACTGAGCTCCCGCGAATGTACACGGCTGTACGTACAGTCGTGTACATCGCTGCGAGGAGCTCACCATGGATCTTCCCCATCACGACATCGCGATCGTCGGCTCGGGTTTCTCGGGTCTGGCGATGGCGATCGCGCTGCGCCAGGCCGGCCGGCACGACTTCGTGGTCCTTGAGCGCGCCGACAGCGTCGGCGGCACCTGGCGGGACAACCACTACCCGGGCTGCGCGTGCGACGTTCCCACGCCGCTGTACTCGCTGAGCGCCGCGCCGAACCCCGACTGGTCGCACCTCTACGCCCGCAGCGGCGAACTGCGCGCCTACATGGAGGACGTCACCGACCGCTTCGGCATCCGTCCGCACCTGCGCCTGCAGACCGAGATGACGGGCGCCGCCTGGGACGACGCCACGCAGCGCTGGACCGTCGAGGCCGCCGGCGAGCCGCTCCTGACCTGCCGGATGCTCATCGGCGGGTTCGGCGGCCTGACACAGCCGTCGTTCCCGAAGGTCCCCGGGCTGGACAGCTTCCGCGGCCCTGTGTTCCACTCCGCCGACTGGAACCACGACGTCGAGCTCGAGGGCAAGCGCGTCGCCGTCATCGGCACGGGCGCCAGCGCCATCCAGCTCGTGCCGCGCGTCGCCCGGCAGGCCGAGCACCTCACCGTCTTCCAGCGGACCCCGCCGTGGGTCATGCCCAAGCTCGATCACCGGATCCCGGCCTTCGAGCGGTGGCTCTTCCGCCACGTCCCCGCCACGCAGAAGGCGCTGCGAGGCGTGATCTTCGGGATCACCGAGAGCCTGGCCATCCCGATCACGCGCCGCCCGGCGCTGCTGCGCGGCCTGGAGGCCGTCGCGCGGTGGAACATCCGCCGCGCGATCAGCGACCCCGACCTGCGGCGCAAGCTCACGCCCGAGTACCGGCTGGGCTGCAAGCGCATCCTCGTCGCCAACGACTGGTACCCGGCCCTCGCGCGCGAGAACGTCACGGTGCAGACCGGCGGGATCGTGGAGGTGTTCCCGCGCGGCCTCGTCGCCGGGGACGGCACCGAGCACGAGGTCGACGTCATCGTCTGCGGCACGGGCTTCGACATCGAGGGGTCGTTCAACGGCACCGACATCCGCGGCCGAAACGGCGTGTCACTGCGGGAGCTGTGGAGCCGGGGCATCGAGGCACACCGCGGCACGACCGTCGCCGGGTTCCCCAACCTCGCATTCCTCTGCGGGCCGAACACCGGCACCGGCAGCACGTCGCAGGTCTACATGATCGAGAGCCAGGTCCACTACGTCATGGAGATGCTCCGCGAGCTCGACGCGCGCGGGATGGCCGTCGCGGAGGTCCGCGCCGACGCGCAGCGGCGCTACAACGACCGCATTCAGGCACGGATGGCCGACACGGTCTGGCTGTCGGGCGGCTGCAACAGCTGGTACCTCGACGACACCGGCCGCAACCGCACGCTCTACCCAGGCCTGTCGTCGGCGTTCCGGCGCGAGACGCGGGACTTCCGCGTGGCCGAGTACGACCTCGAGCCCGTCCGGGCTCCGGCGCCGGAGCCCGTCGCGGCCTGACGCGTTCAGGCCGCGGTGAGCGGTTCCCAGGCGTGCTCCGCGGGCGCGGCGGGATGGAACCTGCGGTGATGCAGCGTGCCGTCAGGGTCGACCGCGAGCGCCGAGGACGGCCGCAGCTCGTGCCAGGCGCCCGCGAGGTCGACGAGCGGTTCGGAGACGACGATGCGGTCTCCCTCGCTGAGCATCTGCAACCGCTCCCGGTCGGGGTGCTGGCGCCGCACCGCGTCGACGTCGGCGGAGACGAACAGCGTGCGCGGCGTCTCGGAGGTCGCATAGCGGACGGCCCACAGCCGCTCGCCGTCGCTCACGCCGATGCTCGCCTGCACGGCGCCCTCGACGCCGTGACTGCTCGCGACGGCTTCGACGATGCCCAGCGTGCGCTCGAGCGCCGCGATCGGGTCGTCGACGAGCCCCTGCGTCAGCGCGAGATAGAAGAGGACCTCGGAGTCCGTCGAGCCCTGGATGTGCGGGAAGAGCGCGGGGTCGACGGCGAGCATGAGGTCGCGGCGCAGGTCGTGGAAGCCCGCGATGACGCCGTTGTGGACGAACAGCCAGCGCTGGTGGTGGAACGGGTGGCAGTTCGTCTGCTGGATGGGCGTGCCGGAGGTCGCGCGCACATGGGAGAGGAACAGCGGCGAGCGGATGTGCCCGGCGAGATGCCGGAGGTTCGCGTCGCCCCAGGCCGGCTGCACGCTGCGGTACGCGCCCGGTTCGGGCTCGTCGTCGTACCAGCCGACGCCGAAGCCGTCCCCGTTCGTCGTCTCCGCGCCCATGCGGGAATGCAGGCTCTGCTCGACGAGGCCGTGCTCGGGTTTGAACAGCAGCTCCTCGAGGAGCATCGGCTGCCCGTGCCACGCCATCCATCGACACATGGGAGCATCCTTGCGCGTTCAGGACGATGCGTGCGCCGGCTGCGAGACCGTGAGCCGGTAGCGGATCCCCAGCTGGCGCTCGGTGAAGCACGTGAACCGCACGTAGGGCCAGACCGCCTCGGGGTTCTTCGGGTCGGCGACGAGCACGACCTCCGCGCCGTCGACGCCGAGGGCGACGTCCTGGGATCCGGCGGCCAGGCCGAGCACGGCATACGTCAACGAGACCTCACCCCAGACCAGCGGCGGTTCGCCGGCTGCGGGGATCGCGGCGCCCGTCGGCGGGTAGAACCCCGCGAGCTCGCCCTGCGGCGGCTGGCCGATGACCTGCGTGCTCACGCGGATCTGAAAGCCGCCGGGCTGGACGACGGGCGCGACGGTGGCGGCGCCGGAGTACGTCGTGACACGACGCTGCGCGCCCGTCACGGCGTCCGTCGCGACGAGGTCGAGCGTGGGGTCCGGCTGGATGTCGCGCACCTCGAGGGGCACGCGCGGAGCGTACGGCGGGCCCCGGATACGATCCGCCGCCATGGCCGAGACCTTCACGGACAACCCGGAGCAGCGCCGGTTCGAGCTGCGCGTCGACGGCGAACTGCGCGGCTGGGCCGAGTACCTGCCCGCCGGCGGCAGCGTCATCCTCGCCCACACCGAGGTGCTCGAGGGCCACGAGGGTGAGGGCCTCGGGGGCCGCATCGTGCGTGCCACGCTGCAGGCGCTCGCCGACGCCGGGAAGACCGTCATCCCCACGTGCCCGTTCGCCGCCGCGTACATCGGCCGCAACCCGGAACTCGTTGCGTTCGTTGACCCGAGCCTGCGCGGCCAGTTCAGCGCGTAGGCTCCGCGGCATGAGCGACTTCTTCGAAATCAAGGACAAGCAGCGCGTGCGCCGCGAGGACGCGGCCAAGAAGCTGCGCGAGATCGCCGACCAGCTCGAGCGCCACAACGACCTCGAGTTCGAGCGCAACGGCATCTCCATCAAGACCCGCGTCCCGGACGAGATCGACATGAAGATCGAGTTCGAGATCGAGGACGGCGAGACCGAGATGGAGATCGAGCTCACCTGGTGACCGTCACCGCGCTGACCGGCGTCTACCACGCCGACGGCACGCTGATCGGCGAGCTGCGCTACTGGGTCGGCGCCCGGCTGGGCCGAGCCCATTGCTCGCTGTGCGACATCACCCACGGGTCTGTCCGGGAGAAGGCGTCGTGGCGCGCGTGCCGCGAGGAGCTGCCCGTGCCCTTCCGGGCGGTGCACCTCGACGAGCGCACCGAGGCCGAGCGCGCCGCCAGCGATGGCCGTACCCCGTGCGTGCTCGCGCACACCACCGACGGGATCGAGGTGCTGCTGGGGCCCGACGATCTTGCGGCCTGCGACGGTGACCCGGCGGCGCTCGTGCGAGCGATCGACCATGCGCTGGACGCCGCGTGACGGCCCGGCTGCTCATCGCCAACCGCGGCGAGGTCGCCGTCCGTGTCGCCCGCGCGGCCGACACGCTCGGCCTGCCGTGCGTCGCCGTGTTCGCGGCCGACGATGCGCTGTCCCCGCACGTCGAGGCCGCGGAGACGGCCGTGACGCTCGGCGGGAGCGGGCCGGCGGCGTACCTCGACATCGACGCCGTCGTCGCCGCGGCGCGCGAGACCGGCTGCACCCATGTCCACCCCGGCTGGGGCTTCCTCTCCGAGCGCGCGGACTTCGCGCGCGCGTGCGCGGACGCGGGACTCGTCTTCGTCGGGCCCTCCCCTGCCGTGCTCGAGCAACTCGGCGACAAGGTCGCGGCGCGCGCGCTGGCCCAGCAGCTCGGCGTGCCGATCCCGCAGGCCACGGCCGCCGCGACGCCGGAGCAGGCACGGGCGTTCATGGCGGAGCTCGGCGCCCCCGTGATGCTCAAGGCGGTGTCCGGCGGCGGTGGGCGCGGCATGCGGGCGGTCACGGACCCCGCGCAGCTCGACGAGGTGTGGCGCCGGTGCGCCGCCGAGGCCGAGCTCGCCGCCGGGTCCGCCGCGCTCTACGCCGAGGAGCTCGTCGCGCGTGCTCGCCACGTCGAGGTCCAGCTCGCCGGGGACGGGACCGGCGCGGTCGTCGCGCTCGGTGACCGCGACTGCAGCCTGCAGCGCCGCCATCAGAAGCTCGTCGAGATCGCGCCCGCGCCCGGGCTGTCCGACGCCCTGCGCACCGCGCTCGCCGACGCCGCGCTGACCATCGGCCGCGAGCTGCGCCTGGGCGGGCTGGCGACCTGCGAGTTCCTCGTCGACCTCGATCACCCTGACCGCTTCGTCTTCATCGAGGCCAACCCGCGCCTGCAGGTCGAGCACACGGTCACCGAGGAGGTCTTCGGCATCGACCTCGTCGCCGCGCAGCTGCAGCTCACCCTCGGCGCGTCGCTGGATGAGCTGGAGCTCGCCGACGCCACGCCGCGCGGCGTCGCGGTGCAGGCCCGGGTAAACGCCGAGCAGCTCCTGCCGGACGGGACGGTGGTTCCCGCGTCCGGCACGCTGTCGGAGTTCACGCCGCCGGTCGGCGTCCGCGTCGACACGGCCGCGCGCCGCGGGGTCACCGTCGACCCCGCCTACGACTCGCTGCTGGCGAAGGTCATCGGCACCGGTGCGTCGCTCGCGCAGGCGATCGACGCGGTGCGCGGCACCCTCGGATCGTTCGTCATCCACGGCGTCGGGACGAACGCCGCCGCGCTGGTGGCGATCCTCGCCGACGAGGACGTCCGCGACGGGCGGCTCTCCACAGACCTGCTCGAAGACCGCATCCGCGGCGCCGCCGGGCCCGACGCATCTGCGGCCGGCGACGGGCCGGTCGCCGTGTCCTCGCCGCTCACAGGCGTGGTGATCGACGTCGTCGCCCCCACGGGAACGGCGGTCGCCGCGGGCGCGCCGATCCTCGTCGTCGAGGCGATGAAGATGCACCACGAGGTCGTCACGCCGGTCGGAGGCGAGGTGACCGAGGTCGCGGTCCATCCGGGCAACCAGGTCCACCCGGGCGACCCCCTCTTCGCGGTCGCCCCGAAGGACGTCGCGCCGGCGGCGGTCGCCGCCGAGGCCGCGGCGGACGTCGACACCCCGCGCGCCGACCTCGCCGCCGCCCTGGAGCGCCGCGCCGGGCTGCTCGACGACGCGCGCCCCGCCGCCGTGGCCAAGCGCCGCGACCGCGGCCGCCGCACCGCGCGCGAGAACGTCGCCGACCTCGTCGACGACGGCACGTTCTCCGAGTACGGCGGCCTGGTGATCGCCGCGCAGAAGGCGCGCCGCGCCGAGGAGGACCTCATCGCCAACACCCCCGGCGACGGCATGGTCATGGGCACCGCCGAGATCAACGGCACGCAGGCCGCGGTCCTCTCGTACGACTACACCGTGATGGCGGGCACGCAGGGGTACCGTAACCACCAGAAGACCGACCGCATGCTCGAGCTCGCCGAGCGGCTGCGGCTCCCGATCGTGCTGTTCGCCGAGGGCGGCGGCGGGCGGCCGGGCGACACCGACTTCGCCGAGCTCTTCCAGCTCACCGTCCCCACCTTCGCGACGTTCGCACGCCTCTCCGGGCTCGTCCCGCGAATCGGGATCGTGTCGGGCAACTGCTTTGCCGGCAACGCCGCGCTGGCCGGCTGCTGCGACGTCATCATCGCCACGCCGGACGCGTCGCTGGGCATGGGCGGCCCGGCGATGATCGAAGGCGGCGGGCTCGGCCGGTTCGCCCCCGCGGATGTCGGTCCGGTGACGATGCAGGAGCCCAACGGCGTGATCGACGTGCTGGCCGAAGACGAGGCCGCCGCCGTGGCGATCGCCCGCCGCATGCTCGGGTACTTCACCGGCCCGGCGGCCGACTGGTCGTGTGCGGACCAGCGTGAGCTGCGCACGCTCATCCCCGAGGACGCCAAGCGCATCCACGACGCGCGCGCTGTGCTCGAACGGCTCTTCGACGCCGACTCGGTGCTCGAACTGCGCCGCGCGTACGGCACCGGAATGATCACCGCGCTCGCCCGGATCGAGGGCCTGCCGGTCGGCGTGGTCGCCAACGACCCGGCGCACCTCTCCGGCGCGATTGACGCGGAGGCGTCCGAGAAGGCCGGCCGCTTCCTCCAGCTCTGCGACGCCTTCGGCCTGCCGATCGTCTCGCTCGTCGACACGCCCGGGTTCATGGTCGGCCCCGACGCCGAGTCGACCGCGCTCGTCCGGCGCGCGTCCCGGATGTTCGTGAGCGCCGCGACGCTGTCGGTCCCCTGGCTGTGCGTCGTCGTTCGCCGCGCCTACGGCCTCGGCGCCCAAGCGATGGCCGGCGGCGGATTCCACGTCCCGGTACTCAACATCGCGTGGCCGACGGGCGAGTTCGGCGCGATGGGCGTCGAGGGCGCGGTGAGGCTCGCGTTGCGCAAGGAGCTCGAAGCGATCGAGGACGAGGCCGAGCGCGAGCAGCGCGTCCGCGACCTCGTCGAACAGGTCCGCGGGCAGAGCGGCGCCCTGAACATGGCCGCGCACTTCGAGATCGACGACGTCATCGACCCCGCCGACACCCGCACCCGGCTTGTCGCCGCCCTGCGCGCCGCGCCCGTCCCGCCGCCGCCCGCGTCGGGCCGCCGGGCGGACGATGATCGACGTGTGGTGAGGTGACGCCCGCGCGCCGCGAGGGCGCAGCGCGCGGGCGTCAGTGCGTGGTCAGGCTTCGCAGTTGAAGTCCGTGCCGGCCTCGGCGCCGCCGACGCACGTGTCGACGCCGCCGTTGCCGAAGCTCTCGTCCGCGCCGCCGGTGCCGCCGTCGATGTAGTCGTTGCCCTGCCGGCCGTAGAGGTCGTCGCTCCCGGGACCGCCGTAGAGGTCGTCATTGCCCGGGCCGCCGTCGATGACGTCGTTGCCGAACGCACCGATCAGGATGTCGTCACCGAGCTCACCGTACAGCGTGTCGTTGCCCGACCCGCCGTCGACGGTGTCGTTGCCGATGCCGCCGTAGATGATGTCGTCCTCGGTCTCGCCGTAGAGGACGTCATCCTTGGCGTTGCCGTCGATCAGGTCGGTGCCCGAACCCGACGTCACCTCGTCGGCGCCGTCCTTCGCGCAGATGAGGTCGGCGCCGCTCCCGGTGTCGATCGCGTCGACGCCCGGAGAGCCGACGACGACGTCAGGCCCGTCGGAGCCATAGACCGTGCCGTCTTCGAACGTCGCGCCGGAGCCGAGCACCCAGGCCGTCCCGTCCCAGTAGGTCGTGGCGGGAACGCCCTCGCAGAGCGGAGCATCCGCGAAGCCCGTGGCGGGCGCGGCGAACAGCGCGGCGGTGATGGCGCCCGCGGTGAACGCGGTGCGCCGGAGGAACGTGGTGGACAAGGTGCCCCTTTCGGTAGGCAGACGGGGGGGACGGAGGCGCCCGCCAGCTGACCCAGGGGGCTGGCCGATGCACCAAGGAACAGAATGGTTCGATGTTCCCTGCCCGGTTCGTTCACATGTGTTACCAGGCTGTGATCGGGCGCCACGCCGACGTGGTTCTCAGGTAATGCGGCGCGCCGCCGTCCGTGCTCAGTGCTCGGCGAGTTCGCGCAGCCGCCGGTACTCGTCCGCGGTGAGCGGTCTCCCCCGCACGGTCGAGAGCGCGGGCTCCCCCTCGAGGTACTGCTCCTCGTTGCGCCGCCACACCGCGAGGTAGCGGTAGAAGGGCACGACCGGATGGAGGTGATGGACGAGGTGGTAGTTCTGGTAGAGCAGCACCGGGGTGAGCCAGCGTTCCCCGCCGACGCGGTTGCGCGTCGTCTTCAACCGGTCCTCACTCGGCGTGAGGTGCAGCCCGCGGTGCGGCAGGTAGTCGAACGCGAAGGCGAGCCACACGAACGCGATCCGCTGCGGGACGAGGAACAGCACGACGATCTCGAGCCCGTACCCGGCGGCCACCAGCGTCGCGCCGATCGCGAGGGACAGCGCCCACTGCCCGAGCACGCCCAGCTTCTCCTTGCGCGGCCGCGACCCCGCGTTGCGGAGATAGAACGCCAGGTAGTGCAGGTCGAGGGTCATGAGCCGCGGGAGCCGCTGCCACGACGGGCCGCCCATCGTGTACTGATCGGGATCCGTCCCGTCGTCGTGGTTGGTGAAGCGGTGGTGCTGCATGTGGATGAACCGCCACACGGAGAAGCTGATCTGCGGGGCGAACAGCGCCGTCGACACCCGGCCGACAAGGAGGTTGCGCCGCCCGTCACTCGACGCCGCGTGATGCGCGGCATCGTGAGCGACGGTGAAGAACAGGTAGATCGCGACGGCGTTGGGCAGGATGCTCACCCACGCCGGCCACACCTCCAGGACCGCGAGCGCGGTGGAGCCGGCGAGCAGCGCCGCGGCACCGGCCAGGAGCAGCACCGTCGGCCACGCGAGTGCGGGGACCGGCTCGGCCGGGTCAGGGATGCGGGTGACGGTGACGGGAGCAGCAATGGCCATCAGCGACTTGACAGTGTGTCAAATCGCCGGGCGTCAGTTGCAGATCAAGCAGGCGCGCACCGCACACTGGCACCCCGGCGCTTGGAGTTGCGGGCCTTCGGCGCCCCAGCGCTTGACCCAGCCGCGCGCCGCGGGCTGCGTCCCGTCGGTCGTCCCCGGCCAGCACCCGCGCGTCAGGACGTTGGTGAGCCGATCGGGCTCGATGCCCCATCCAAAGACGAGTGCGGCGATGTGCGCGCGGGCGACCGACGCGCGGCGGGAATCCTCGGGCATGGCCGGTGTCATCGGATGCCCGCCGCTGCTCTCCAGCGAACTACGCCATCTGTGGAGTTCTGCTCACGGCTTCCTGGTAGAGCGCCATCTGCTGCGCGATGCCCTCGTTCGTGAACCCGTCGGTCAGGCACAGGCCTTCGACCGACAGACCGGCGTCGACGGTGATGCGCATGAACTCGGCGTCCTCACGGATCGCGGCGAGCTGCTGCGCGCTGCCGAGAATCCTGATGAACCCGTCGATCCCCGCGTTCGGCATCATGAGCGACACGTCGAAGCTCTCGATGCGGCCCTCCTGCTGCATCCGGCCGTAGAGGCCGATCGCCTCGTTGAAGACCTCCAGCCCGCGCTCCTCGCGCCCGGCGACGGTCCCCGTCCAGCTGATGCACAACATGCGGTCGGCCATGGCTGGCCTCCTCATGGTCACGGCCCGGTCCGAGGGGTCCGGACCTGTCCGATCGACCATCCCACTCCTGGCGCATCGGCGCAACAGGGGACGTAGGGTTCCCCCGTGGCGCTTCCCCCTGGTCCCCGCGCACCGAGCATCGTGACGTCCGTGCGGTTCCTGCACCGGCCGCTGGACCGCCTGCGCCAGTGGCAGGCCGAGTACGGCGACGCGTTCACCATCCGCTTCACGGGCTTCAGTCCGGGGGTGTACGTCTCGGACCCCACCGCGATCCGCGAGCTGCTCACGGGCGACCAGTCCGACCTCCTCGCGGGCGAGGCGAACTCGTTCCTGACACCGGTGCTGGGCCCCAACTCGGTGCTCGTCCTCGACGGACCGCGCCACCTGCGCCAGCGCAAGCTTCTCCTGCCGCCGTTCCAGGGCAGCCACGTCGCGGAGTTCCGCCGAATCATCCGTGACGCCGCCGAGCGGGAGGTCGACCGCTGGCGCGCCGGCGATCAGCTCGTCCTGCGCGCCCGCATGCGGACGCTCACGTTCGACGTCATCTGCCGCGCCGTGTTCGGCGTCACCGAGCCCGCCCGGGTGGAGCGCCTGCGCGACGCGCTGTGCTCGGTCATCGACGCGAGCACCGCCGTCCTGCTCGTCCCGGGCATGCAGCGCGACCTCGGTCCGTGGAGCCCCGGCGGGAAGCTCATCCGCCGCAAGCAGGTGGCCGACGCGATGCTCTACGAGGAGATCTCGCGGCGCCGCGGGGCGCCCGACCTCGACGAGCGCACCGACGTCCTCTCCCTGCTCCTGCGCGCCCGCGACGAGGACGGCAATCCGCTCACCGACGAGGAGCTGCGCGACGAGCTCTTCACGATGCTCGCGGCGGGCCACGAGACGACCGCCACCGCGCTCTCGTTCACCTTCGATCTGCTCATGCGCCGCCCCGAGGCGTACGCGCGCGTGCGCGAGGCGGTGGCGGCCGGGGACGACGCGTACCTCGACGCGACCGCGAAGGAATCACTGCGGCTGCGTCCCGTCATCGACGCCGCCGAGCGGACGCTCACCAAGCCGCGCACCGTCGCCGGGCTGGGACCTGCCCGCGGGCACGTACGTCTTTCCCGCCATCGCGCTCGTCCATCACCGGCCGGACCTCTACCCCGAGCCCGAGGAGTTCCGCCCCGAGCGGTTCCTCGACGGCACCACCGAGTCCTACGCGTGGCTGCCCTTCGGCGGGGGGATCCGGCGCTGCATCGGCGCGGCGCTCGCGCAGGCGGAGATGGCGGAGGTGCTGCGCGTCATCGTCGAGCGCGTGGAGTTCGCACCGCGCCGGGCAACCGAGGACCCGGTCGTGATGCGCGGGATCACGCTCGCCCCGAAGCACGGTGTGCCCGTGACGGTGCGCAAGGTGCGGCCGCGGGCCGAGGCGCCTGTGGAGCGCCCGGTCCCCGTCGCTACACCCAGTTGAGGCGGTCGAGAATCGCCTCGGTCGACCGCAGCAACGCGTCCCGGTCGGTCTCCGGGTCGTCCAGCACGATCTGCACGTGCTCGATCGCCAGCGCCAGCAGGATGCGCGCCATGAGCTCGTCGTCGAGCTGCTCGCCGCCGCCGAGCTTCGGCAGGCCGGCGCGCACCAGCCCGCGTGTGCGGTCCAGCAGCGCCTCGCGCCGACGGTCGATGATCTTGCGGACCACCGCGGGCGTGCCCTCGGGCGGGTGCAGCGCGAGCTGCCACGTCAGGGGCCGCTGAGCGGCGGCCTCGAGAATCCCACCCAGACTCCGCAGCAGCATGTCGCGCGGGGACCGGTCGCCCGCGTCCACCGGCGCGACCTTGTCGAGCACCCCGTCGACCCGGCGCTGCTCGCGCCTGAGCATGGCGATCTGCAGCGCCGCGAGGCTCGGGTACGCGCGGTAGACGATCGGCTTCGTGATGCCCGCCTCGGTGGCGATCCGCTGGGCCTGCACCGCGCCGAATCCCTCCTCGACCACGAGCCGCAGCGTGATGTCGAGCAGTTGACGCCGGCGCTCCTCCATCGGCATCCGGCGCTTCGACGTGACGCCCTTCGGACTCATCGGCCCGGCTCCGCAGGCAGCAGCGCGACGACGTCGCCGATCGCGGCGGCGATGCGGTCCGGAGGCCAGCGCTCCGGCTCGGCGAGCACCATGCGGCCGAGGTCCTCGCCGACGGCGACGATCATCCGCGCGATGACGTGCGGGTCGGCGCCCTCGGGCGGGCCGACCCGGGTGAGCCCCCCACCGCACGAACTGCTCGACGCGGTCGACCACCTCCTTGCGGTTGCGCTCGTAGCGGACTCGGACGGCCTTCGGGGTGCCGGAGGCGGGCAGGAGCAGGACCTGCCACGTCAGCGGGTCGGCGCGGACCGCTTCGAGGAACAGCCGCGCGGCGGCGGTGAGCACGTCGTCCGGGCGGGCCGTGCCGAGGTCGATGAGCAGCTCCTCGGGAATCGCGGCGCGCGCGCGGGCCTCACCCTCGTCGGCGGCGGCGCGCAGCAGCGAGTCGAGGTCGCCGAAGATCGCGTAGAGCGGCGTGCGGGTCACCCCCCGCTTCCTTGGCGATGACCTCCATCGTGAGGCCGGAGTACCCGTCCCGGGCGACGACGCGCAGGGTCGCGTCGAGGATCTGGCTGCGGCGCGCGTCCGCCGCGAGCCGGGGTGTACGGGTCCTCACCCCCACATCATGCCCGGAGCGGCGGGTGTCACGCGGCGTTACCCGTGTGTTTGAACAATGCGGTAACGTCTGCCGTATGTCTGCCCTCCCTGCCCTGGCCGCCACTGCGCCGTCCGCCGGCGGCGCGGAAATGACACAGATCCTGCTGGTGACCGCAGCCGCCACGCTCGTCGTCGGCGCTCTCGTCCTCGTGGGCCTGCGCCAGCGCACGCAGCCGCTTGCCGTCATCGAGATGTGGGAACGCTGGAGCCGCAGCCTCGGCGGCCTGCCGGGCTGGGCGGCCATCCCCGCGTCGATCGCCGCGGTCGCGCTCATCCCGTGCCTGCTCGGGCTCATCTGGGACGAGTCGCTGCACATCGACAACGGCCGGGACGACGGGCCGCTCGCCAACCCGTCGCACTACCTGCTGCTGCTCGGGCTCCTCGGTGGCCTCGCCGCCGGCTGGCTGGCCGTCGTGCTGCCGAAGCCCGGCGAGCGCCCGGGCCCGGCCGCGGTGCGGATCACGTCGACGTGGTACGCGCCGGTCGGCGGCATCCTCATCACGGTCGCGTCGTCCTTCTCCCTCATCGGCTTTCCGCTCGACGACCTGTCGCACCGGCTGTTCGGCCAGGACGTGACGCTCTGGGGCACGACCCATCTGTGGATGATGGTCGGCCCCGTCGTCAGCGTCCTCGGCCTCATGATCCTGCTCCGCGAGGGGCGGCTGGCAATGCGGGCCGAGCGTGACGCGCGGGATGGCGCGCAGACTGCGCCTCGGCCCGCCGCGCCGGCCCTCCTCGCCCCGCTGCGCGTCCTCAGCCGGCCCGAGGTGCAGGCCGGCCTTGCGGGCGGCGGCCTGCTGCTCGGCCTCACGATCTTCCAGGGCGAGTTCGACTACGGCGTCCCGCAGTTCCGGCTGCTGTTCCACCCGGTCATCGTCGCTGGCGCCGCGGCCCTGGCGCTGGTCTGCACCCGCATCATCGGCGGGCGCGTTGCCCTGCTGTGGGCGCTGGCGTTCTACCTCGTGGCCCGCAGCGCGTACACGATCATCGTCGGGCCGATCTTCGGCCAGTCGGTCGCGCACTTCCCGCCCTACCTCGTCGAGGCCGGCCTCGTGGAGCTCGCCGCGGTCGCCGTGGGCGCCCGCCGCCGCCCGGTGGTGTTCGGGCTCCTGGCCGGCGCGCTGATCGGCTCGGTCGGCGTGCTCGCGGAGTTCGCGTGGTCGCAGGTGTGGATGCCGATCCCGTGGCCCGCGCACATCCTGCCGGCCGCGATCGCGCTGTCCGTGCCGGTCGCCGCCGCCTCCGGGTTCCTCGGTGTGTTCATCGCCGCGGGGCTTCGCCAGCGCACGGACCTGATCGGCGCCCGTGCGTTCCAGCTCTCCGCCGTCGCCGCCGTCGTCGTCATCGGCGTGGTCTTCGCCGGGCTGCGCACGACCGACGCGCCTCCCGCCACCGTGGCCTTCACCCTCGAGGAGGTGCGCCCCGCACCGAACCGCGAGGTCGTCGCGACCGTGCGCTTCGACCCGCCCGAGGTCGCCCGCGATGCCGACTGGCTGCGCTCGATCTCCTACCAGGGCAAGGAGCCGCTGCGCACCGACGAGCTCACGGAGATCGCACCCGATGTGTGGCAGACCGTGCCGATGCCGGTGCACAGCACGTGGAAGTCGTCGATCCGCCTGCACCGCGGCACGACCATGGCCGGCGCACCGGTGTTCCTTCCGCGTGACGAGGCGATTCCCGCGCCCGAAGTCCCGGCCCCCGCAGCGTTCACGCGGCCCCTCGTGGTCGAGAAGCGGCTCCTGCAGCGCGAAGCCAAGGACGACGTCCCGGCCGGCGCGACGCTCACCGCCCAACTCATCGTGCTCGGCGCCGTGCTGGGCCTGCTCGGACTCGCAGGGTGGAGTCTGATCCGGCTTGGCGACGCGCCCATTCCCCCGCGGCGCGTCCCTTCCCCCCTCGGCGGCGCCGAGCACTCCGCACCCACTCACGCCGGCGAGTGTCTAGGAGGCTCAGCGCCGGTTCGACGGATCAGGACTCGTACTGCGGGTAGTAGGTCACCTCGCCCGACGAGCACTCGACCGAGTAGCCGGTGTCGAACACGAGCGTGCCCTGGAAGCTGCCGCAGACGAGCTTGCGCTCCTTCGTCGTCAGCGTGTAGATGACCATCTCGCCGTCGAGCCCCTTCTGGGCCGACGCCGTGCCGGGCACGAGCGCGACCACCCCGACTGAGGCGGCAGCAAGCACGGCGGCGAGGGTGCGAATGCGGGACATGACAGGACTCCTTGGTGGGGGGTGTGTGATGCAGGAGCCACCGTATGAACGGCTCGCCGCCCCGCCATCGGCCACCTGGCCTATCTCACCCGGGAGTGTCGATCCAGCGCACGATCCGCCCGTCGCGCAGCTCGTGGTACGCGGGCGGAGCGGGCGGCGGATCGCGCTGCAGCAGCGCGATCACCTGACCGGCGCCGTGGAGGTCCTCCTCGACCACGGTGGTCCAGTGGACCTCCGGATCGAGGAGGGCCTCCAGGCGCTCCCAGTCGCGGCGCTCGATCGCGTCGAGCACGTTGCTGACGGCAGGAACCTGCTCGGCGATGTCAGCCCGCTTGCTGCGGGATCGGCGCCAGCGAGTTGCCCGGCGTGATCGTCGCGCAGTTCTCCGATGCGGGCGCGTCGGTGAAGCGCTTCAGCAGCCAGCCGGTCGAGGCCGGCAGCCACGTCGCCACCGCCGTGACGTGGCTCGCGCCGTTGTACTGGCGGTAGTCGACGCTGACACCGCGATCGCAGTACTCGCGTGCGAGCTGGCGCACGTCGCCGGCGACCATCACGCCGTCGCCCTTGCCGACGCCGGGCTTGTTGCCCTTCGTGCCCTCGAGCTCGCCCCTCGCGCCCTGGCCGATGTACAGCGGGATCGTCGGCGTGCCGCGGCTGCCCATGATGAGCTGGTTGACCTTCTCGACGTAGATCGGCACGTCCTCCGGCTCCGGGTACTCGGGCTTCGCGAGCTTCTTCCAGGTGAGCCCGGGGTAGCGGCCCAGCACGTCGGCGATCGAGTCGTCCTTCATGCGCTCGTAGACGCGTTCGCCGTAGGGCGAGAGGTACTGCTTGAGATCGACGCGGAACGAGCGCGCGGCGCCGATGATCGCCATCGGCATGACGCCGGCCCAGAACTGGCTGCCTTCGACGTAGTGCAGATTCGTGGAGGGCTTGACGAGCACGCCGCCCATCGCCGCGCCGACGAGGCGCGCGTTCACGTCAGGCGCGTACTCGGGCGCCAGCTCGGCCGCCCACTCGGTCGCGATCGCGCCACCGGAGTAGCCGTAGAGGCCGACCTTCGCGGCGTCGGTGATGCCGGTCTCCGGTGCCCCGAACGCGGCGCGCAGTCCGTCGAGCGTGTTCATCCCGTACTCGGGCCCGGCCGCGAAGTTCGCCTCCTGGCCCTGCGTGTCGGCGACGGCCACGGTGTACCCGCGGTTGAGGAACGGCGCGATGAGCACGGCCTCGATGGTGTTGACGAGGCCGCCGAAGGTGACACCGCCGGCGATCGCGTACGACGGCTGGTCGTTGCGGTTCAGCGAGTCGTAGAACGAGCCGTACGCGATGACGTGCGGCACATTCGCGCGGCGGGTCGGCGGCTTGAGGATCGACGTGACGTTCGTGGTCGCGTTGCCGAGGATGCCGGTGGACCGGTACAGGATCTGCACGGCCTGGATGCGCGACTTCACGCCCGCGAGGTGGTACGGCACCGTGCGCGTCTGCAGCACCGTGCCCGGCGCGATGTCTTCGAGCGGCGTGCTGCCGGTGTACGCGTAGAACGGATCAAGGCTCGGCCGAGGAACGGCCGACGCCACGCTGGGCGCGACCAGCACCAACGACACGACCATGAACGCGACCGCCCGCAGACGGACACGCACCCTTGCTGCATGCATGCGACGCACCACTTTCCCCCGGTTCCCCTGCTACTGAAAACGAAGTGTAACGAGGATCACCCGCGGGTCAACGCGCGCGCGGGCGTGACGGTCAGGCCGCTGCGACACGCGAGGTCGTCGGTCGGTCGGCGCGAACGTACAGCACGGGCGCCCATACCGCGCTTTCCTCTGTAAAGTACAGTATGGGAATGGGTCCTGTACGTTATCCCGCCTTCACCACGCACGAGGAGCGCTGGGAGCCCGATCTGACCTCCCACACGGGCGTGCCGAAAGCCGCGCGCCGCCCGGCGACCATCGTCGCGTACGAGCCAGGCCGCATCGGCGACCTGCGGCTGCGGCTCAGCGACGACGTGATCGCCGCCGTCACCGACGCCGAGCGCGCCGTCCGCGACGCCCAGAGGCACAGCGCCAGCGTTGGTGTCGCGACCATCGCCTCGCAGCTGCTGCGCTCGGAGGCGATCGCGTCAAGCCGCATGGAGGGCGTGCAGGTCCCGTCGCACCGCAGCCTCGCCAAGGCGATCGCCGGCGAGCAGCACAAGCGGACCGTCGCCGCCACCGTCGCGAACATCCGCGCGATCCGCACGGTGTACGAGCGCGCCGGGAGCGCGGAGCGACTGGACATCGGCGCGCTGCGGGCCGTGCACGCGGAGCTCGCCGCCGCGGATCGGTACCTGGCGGCGCATGCAGGCGTGGTCCGCCAGCGGCAGAACTGGATCGGGCGGGACGCGAACACGCCGGTCGGGGCGGACTTCATCCCACCGCCGGGACGGCTCGTCGAGGAGCTGGTTGAGGACCTGTGCGCGTACGCGAACCGGGACGACGTCCACCCGGTGATCCAGGCGGCGGTCGTGCACGCACAGTTCGAGACGATTCACCCGTTCGCCGACGGCAACGGCCGTGTCGGCCGCGCCCTGATCGCTGGCACGCTCATCCGCCGCGGACTCGCCGAGGACGTCATCCCGCCCATCAGCCTCGTCCTCGCGCGCGACAGGGATGCGTACATCGACGGGCTCACCGCGTGGCGGTTTGACGCTGAGCACGGCGCGGAGCGGTGGATCGATCTGCTCGCGTCCGCGGCCGAGTCAGCGGCCCTGGCCACGATGGATCTCGCTGACCGGGTCGCTGACCTGATCGCCGGCTGGACCGAACAGGCAGGACGGCCGCGCGCGAACTCTTCGGCGCTGAAGCTCATCCACGCCCTTCCCGGAGCTCCGATCGTCAGCTCAGCCACTGCGCAGCGGATCACGGGCGCGAACGAGTCGGCGACGCTTCGTGCACTGAACCGCCTCCAGGACGCCGGGGTGCTCCAGCAGGTCACGGTCGGCAAGCGCAACCGCCAGTGGGAATGCGTCGGGCTGTTCCGGCTCATCGATGACATGGAGCGCGGCCTGTCCGGCGGGCAACGCGGCGCGGCCGCCTCGAACACGACGTAGCCGGAGCCTTCCCGGTCGCGGGGGACGACTGGTCGTCGCCTCGCCGCGCTACAACCGCACCGAGCGCATGAGCACCTTCTGCCGTGCGCCCATCGGCCGCAGCGAGACGACCACCTTGGTTCGCGTCGTTCCCCGCCGTGCCAGCTCGCGCGCGCCGCGCGGGGTCGAGCGCACGGAGAGCCAGATGCGACCGGGGCGCTTGAGGCGCGTCTCGCCGGTCAGCACCGTCAGGAACGGGCCGGCACCGGTGCGCTGATTGGCCGGCAGCGTGATGGCAGCGCTCAGGCGCCCTGCGGTGGGGACCCGCACGAGGAGCATCGCGCGCTGGCCCGGCAGCCGGTCGACGTCCAGCAGCTTCAGTCGTTGCCGCGGGACCGGGACGGTCTCGTCGACGATGTCCTCGTCGAGCTGGTCGCCCTCCTCGAAGTCGGTGAACCAGTCCTCCTCCCAGCCCAGGCCGAGCCCGCCGCCGTCGGGGTCCTGGCTCTCGTCCCCCAACCCGTCCTGGTCGACGTCCGGCTCCACGACCGCGTCGACCAGCAGCTCGGTCCCGGTTCCGCCGTCCATGCCGCACGGATCACACGGGCCGGTGAACGACTGGACCGCGCCATCGGGCCGCGGACGCGCACGGACGCCGAGATCCACCTCGCCCGGTGTGAACACGAAGCCGATGGAATCGCCGCGCTTCACCGGCACACGCAGGTCCGCGACCGAGGACCGGGCGCCGGTCTCAGACGACACCGGCACCGGGACCGCTCCCACCTCGCGCACACCGACGCCGTCCTCGCCGGCCGGCCGCAGGACCGCGATCCGCGGCGACTCGCCGCTGGCACTCCGCTTGGCGTAGACGGAGGCCGACACGAGCACGCCGTCCTGCGGCGCCTCGAGTGTGGCTCCGCGCAGCGCGAACTGCCGGAAGCCCACGGGGACACCGGCCGGGCAGTCCGCGCAGGCGAAGCCGCTGGGCGTCGCCGATGTGCCAGGCGATCCGAGGGGGGTCGCGGCGGTCGCATGCCCGGCGCCGAGCGTGGCGGCGAGCAGGAGGGCCGTGACGAGGGCGAAGCTTGCGCGCTGGAGGGTCATGACGACGCGTTCGCACGGGCACCCCGATCGGGTTCACCGGCGAGAACCAAAGAACCCCGACCCCAAGGGGGCCGAGGTTCACACTGCGTCACGCGGATGGAAGAAGAGGGAGAAAGGCGAAACCGTCAGGCGCGGGTTGCGACCTTGCGCGAGGCCCTCTTGGATCGACCGGCATAGCCAACCAAGTCCGGGGCAGCCATTCGACCTCACACGCCGGCACGACCCGTGGTCTATCGGGCCCAACACACCACGTCTCCGCCGGACGCAGCCCGCACTGCCTCTCACTCAAGGCGTGCGCGCGCCTTACGGCACCTTCGGTCCCTCGAGACGGGCGCTGCGACTGGCTCCGCTGTGGGTCCACACGACCGAGCGTCCCGTCTTGCTCAGCCGGAAAGAGTCAGGATCGATGTTCGTGCCGCTGTCCAAGATGACCGGCGTGCCGTCGTCGGCTACACGCTTTACCTGCAGGGTGACCGGGTCGGCGAACGGGTCAGTCGTTGGGTCGCGATTGATCCAAGCGAGTTGGCCAACCTTCGACACAGCGAGACCGCTCACTTCGTCTGCCGCATCGACCTGCGTGATGAGACGTGCTGAAGGAGACCGCCGAAGGACCACAACATCCTCGGTCTCCAGCCGAGGCCCACTGCGATTCTCGCTGTAGGCCAGGTAGTGGCCGACCAAACGGAAATTACCCTGAGTGACGTCGTCGCGACCCTGTTCTCTTCCAAGCTTGCGACTGAGTTCGTGCTCCCGCCCCGTGCGGCGATCACACAAGACATGGCGCCCTGAAAGCGGCGGGCGCTCAAGCACTCGCGCGTACGGGTTACTCGCCACGACTGCGGCGTCTCCGTGTCGACACACCGCGCCATGGGCAGCTGGTTGCGCTGGACCGACGAGCAGACCACAGACGGCAACGGCAAGCGCCACGTGCACCCGTCGCCTAGCGCCTGGGTTGCTCATGGGGAAAACACATTTGTCTCGCCGCTGTTGATGGGATTCGCTGGGTCACATCGGGTCCGATCTCCCGGCTGCTCGTTGGTCTTGTAGCGGAAGCAGAAGAACTCGGTGCGGGCACTGTTGGAGAGGTAGTCGATGAGGCCAGAGTCCCAGCCGTTGTCGCCGCGCCACTGGTAGAGGTAAAAGCGAGAGATCCGGGGGAAGAGGCGCATTACGCCGGGATGTCCTGAGTCGGGGTTGCCGACGTAGTACCGCACCGCGCGCGTTCCGCGCCCAACCACGGCGTTTGCAGAGTTGTCCGACACCCAATAGTCCTCGGTCCGCTGCCCGTTCACGTCCTTCGTTACGCGGTAGAGTCCGCCTTGCTCTACTAGCCAGATGTTTGCGCCGGGGGAGTTCATGGGAGCGCTTGTGTCGTCCTGTGTCCCGATGACGAATTGGCGGAGCCAGCCCGGCCTAAGGTGATTGCCAGACTTGTAGTCGTTCGCCGCCCAGGCTGCCGGTGCGCGCGTGGGGAGAACACGGGAGCGAAACTCCTGGAGGTAGGTCTTCAGGTTCAGGTTGGTGTTGGTGTTGTCTTTCCAGTTCTGGCCGTCGAACATCATTGGCCAGCGGTGCTTGGCGAGCGTCAGGGTGTCACCCGCGAAGAAGTTGCCGGCGGCGACGGTGCATCCTTTGGCGTCGCATTGCTGGGCGAGATTGAGGTAGAAGCGTGCGACTGCGTAGGGATCCCCTGCGCTCGTCTGATAAGGGGCGTTGGGCTCATTCCAGGGCGTGTACATCGTCACGAACGGGTAGCGAGCCAGAAACGCCGCCACCCCGCGAGCGTACTCCGCTGTAGACGGAAGGGGGCCTCGCTCTCCAAGCGCCTTGTTGAACCAGAACGAGATGAGCGGCTGGTAAACACAAACTCGTCGCCCGTCAGCGATGTCCCGAGGACACGCGCGGTCCATCCATCGATCGACCTCGAGAAGGGCGTTGTACGGGTGGTTCCGCTGTCCGAGTACCGAGATATCGAGCGGGACGGGTGGGGCGGCGGTGACATCCAGGTTGTAGTAAGTCGAGTCTGTCGTACCTTGGGGCGGGGCAGCGCCCAAAGCCTCAGTGACGACATCCCATTCGACCGTCCGGCGCACGGTGTTGACCTCGAGGCTCTTGAACCGCGGGTCATCGAAGAAGTCAGCCGTTTCCGTCGCTATCCCCCACCTCAGCGACGGGTGGGGGTTCGAGGACGTGACCGTCGCGTCATCGCCAGCACCGGTTGGATCTCCTTGGAGTCGGTCTCGCTTCGTGTAGACCGTGAATCGGCTTTCGGCCGAGTTTCCAGCGTGGTCGGTGGCGCGAACGGTGACCTCCTGATCGCCCCCCGGTGAAGCGTTGGTGTTGAACGTCCAGTTGTCCGTCCGGGCGCAACTTCCGGCGGGGCTGGTGCACGGCACGTCGCCGGTTGTGAACTTACGTGCGCCGCGAACGAAGACATCGACGCGGCGAATTCCTGAGCCCCGAGCCTGATCTCCCCCGTTGGGGTTGCCGTCTGCGGACCGCACCTGTAGTCCGTAGCTGCCGTCCACCGAGTAGGTGTCTCGCTTGTTGTAGAGACCACCGCTTAGGGTGATTGTGGGCGGCGTGGTGTCATCCGGGCCATGCGTAAATAGCCAGGCGTTGACGCCGAAGTCCTTGTACGTGTAGTCGGACCCGAGTGCAGGCAGTCGCTGGTACAGCGGGTCTGTTGTATAGAAGTAGTCGTACTTGCCAGCGATGCTTTGCGTTCCCTCTCGCATCCAGTACCAGGGCTGTGTCCCTGGGATCTGGACCGAACCAGCCGTGGCTGGGACGACGTAGCCGAGGATGCCGTCGCTGACGTAGCCGTTCGGGATGCCGTACCGCGAGCTGGATGCGCGCGGGTCACCGTCGGTGACGTAGTAGAAGCCGTTCGACGCCTGGTTGCGATACCGGCGCAGCGGCACGGTTCCTGCGACTTGAGTCGTTGCCAGAAAGCCGGTGACTTCTGGCTTGCCATCGTATGAGTAGTAGCAGTACCTACCCACAGGTGGCGGAGAATTGTCGGATGGGCAAGCGGCTGCTTGAGTCCCGGAGGGTTCCCGCGGAATGCCCGCGGTGGTATCGGTTGTGTAGTAGTGCGTCGTCGTGTACGGGTTCCAGAGCTGGTACAACGGCTTGGTGCGGATGTCGTCGCGGGAAACAGCCTGCCGAAGGTCGCTATCCGAGAACTGGCGGATCCCGCTCAAGTAGTCAGAGCCGTGCGCCATGTCGTTGACCGGGCCCTGGTTCTCGGGCAGGTTCCCCGGGGGCTGTCCGGCCACCTTGTAAGTGCCGTTCGTGCCTTCAACCTGGAAGAACGTGGCGCCGAGCCGACGTCCGTACTGAGCGAGCCGTTGGGTGTTTGCCGTAGTTGGCGGGAGGCTCGGCTGCTCATACGTCCGAATGTTGTGTCGAAGCGGCGGCGAACTGTAGCCCTGATAGTTGTTGTGGTTGAGCGGGTCGAGCACGCAGCAGGTCCCCGTCGTCGGCGGCTGGCCCGTGTGACGGCCAGGGATGTCGACGATTGAATCGGTGGGGAACCCCTCGGCGGCCTGGCGGCCGAGGTCGGTTTGCTCGCGGAAGTACCACGACTGCACGCTGGCCCCGAACGGCATGCCGTAGCGGTCTGCCACCTTGCGCGCCCATTGTGCGGATCCCCCATCAGACGCCCCGAACTTGGGGACTCGAAGTTCGTGGCAAACATCGGGACGAGGGTTTCGCCCCATTTCGCAAAGTAGGCGTTGGCTACGTCATCTCGCGCAAGCGCGCGCCAAGCTTGCGCCGGCTCCGACCATATGACCTTCTTTCCGAGCCGCTTCGCCAACATGACCCAGTGATCGAGGGATTCCCAACGTGCATTGGCCTCGTCAACCCCATCTGGAGTGACTCGCCCGCTTTGGCCCAACCGGTCGACAGCGAGATCGAAGTCCCACGGATCGTGCTGAGGGTCGGCCGGATAGGAGAGGATCGTGACGATCTCGTGGAGGTATAGGCCCTGGCTGTAGGGCATGCGCAGTGCCGCGTCGGCCGCGCACTTTGGAACGAACAATGGGAGGCGTTCGACGCTGCCGTTGATCTCGTGCGCCTTAGTCAGGTCCGATGACGCCGCGGTGTAGAAGAAGTTGAACCCATTGTTGTTCCAGTACTGGACCTGCGCGTTTTGCGACAGGTAGGGCCCGCCAGCCCCGTCGAAGTAGCGCACAGTGACTGGCGAGTTCGGGTAGCGCGGAAGCGGTGATGCGACCGATCGGAACGCGACCGAGGTCTGCGGCGTACCGAACCCGCCGTTCGCCACACCCTTGTCGAAGTCGCGCTCCTGGCCGGCGCCCGTCATCTGCCCGTTGATGATCAGAGTATTGGCCTTCAGTGGCTCCGCCGCGGGCACGAGATCCGCCGGGTCGCAGGTGTTGAACGGCACAGGCGCCTCCGCGCGAGCAGTACCGGCGACGCCAAGCAACGCGACTGCTGCTGCCAAGATGCACAGCTCACTGCGCCGGGTCACGGACCTACCTCGCCAGTGGTTAGGACCGTGCCATCTACGACCGCCGTCTCGCCCGAGGCCGCCAGCGCGATATCGCCAACCCGGTCAAGATCGCCGCGCGGCTGGATCATGCTCACTCGAACCCATTGGTCCTCCTCGCGAGTCAGGATCACGCCCGAGAGGTGCTGACCGTCCGTGTCCCCCAGCGCCAGCGTATTGCCGTCGGCTGAGATCGCGATCCCAGTGGGAAACGTCCCAGACGACGACCCTTCGCCACCGGGATCGGCGACCGTCTTCCCGCGGTCCCATCCGGCTCCAGCGCGCGAAAACGGGACCGCTCCCGCCAGCCCCCCAGCGACCAACGTCCGCGCATCCGAGGTAAGCGCAAGCGTTGACCCCAGCCACCCTCCAGCGACATCTCCGTGCAACCGCGCGATCTCGGTCCAGCCGTCACCACGCCTCGTATGCAGGCGAACCTCACCCGCGCGGTCGTTCTCCAAGGGCGCGCCGATAGCCACAGTGCCGCCATCGCCAGACACGGCGACGCTGGTCGCGACATGTGTCTCACCGATTGAGCCGCCCTGCTGCAGCCAGCCACTATCGCCTGCCGCGAATTCCCAGACGCCCGAGCCCGCTACGAACGCCGCTGACGCATCCTCGGATAGCGCCACGCTGGCACCGACCCCCGCCCCGTCTGCTCCGCGCGGCGTTAGCTTCGGACCTTGCTGCGACCAGTTCGCCCCATTGCGAGCAAACACCCAGGCGGCGCCGGCTGGGCCACCGCGTGGCTGGTACACCCCCTGATCGTGTGGGCCGCCCACCAACACGGTTGACCCGTTGGCGGAGATCGCGACGGCGGCCCCGAACTGAGCGCGACCCATGGCATCGCTCGGAGTCATGCTCGCGCGCTGCACCCAACCATCGCCGGCCCGCACAAAGACCCACACTCGACCGCGTTGCAGATCGGCTCCGGGGTCACCGACGACGGCCGTCGAGCCATCAGCCGACAATGCGAGCCTCCATGGCAACCCGCCCGCGCGCTCGGGAGCCGCCGGCGCCAGGAGCGTGTCCGGCTGCGCGACCTGCTGCAGGGTGACTGGATACCTAGCCGCAGCGTCATCCACATGGAGGACCAGGTCCCCGCTGCCAACCCTCAGCGTCACCCGCAGTTCACGGCCCGCGGCGTCTCTCGCGCCAACCGTGGTGTACCGCAGACCAGTGCCCCTCTCCCCGCGCAAGACCACCGACGGCCCCGCCGTCAGCGCCCTTCTTGCACCCCCCGACCGCCAACCGAACCGCCAGCTTCGATTGGCCGGCGGGCCGCCGGGCGACGGTGATCCGATGCTCCACACCTGCTCGCGCCGCACCGAACCGCTCGCGCACGTCTCCGCGCCTGTACACGACCGACCGGCGCGCAACTCGACGCTGGCCCGTCGGAACCCGCCGGACTGAGCTTCCGCGCCCAATGCCCGCTACGCGTACGCCAATCTCACTCTCGCCGAGCACTGGTCCCTCACCGAGGTAGCGGGCCTGGAGGCCACCGTCGATGCGAACCGGATCCCCGGGGGCCCTCGGGCCGACATCTGCTCCTCGTCCAAGAGGCACAAGACCGTAGGGCCGGTTCTCGTCCTCACCACGATTCAATGCAACCGCAGCTAACACGACGCCGAGACCTACCAAGCCAGCAACTGTCCGCCAGCGCATCGAATCCTGGAGTCGGCGACGCCGGTCGGTCACAGTCCGCCCCGCGCCCCTTCGACCAGTCGACTGTGCATTGCACGCGAAGCTAGCCGTTCAAGCACAGCGGATCCAGTTCAGATCACAGTACGTTCACAAGTCTGATTCCTTTGAGCTCCGTACCCCCTGGCGCGGGCAACGACCGCGGCCACGCCTTCACGCTCTCCGGCAAACTGAGGTCGGCTACCCCAAAGACGACGATCCACGGCTTGAGCATCCGCCCTCTGGGCGTCGCCGCGGGGCCACCAAACCATGCCAGGGTCGCGGGCATCGGCACACGCGATCTGTCGGGCGCGCGAAGCGCCCGCCGACGGGCAGCCGCCGCGCGCGTCGTCGCCCTCAGGGGCTCCATCCCGAGATGACCGCGCGGATCCCGTTCCCGGTGTCCAGGCTGGGTGCTCCGTCTGGACATGAGTTCCGGATACTGAGTACGCCACCGAGCGGTGCCGCGCTGTAGACGGTGATGATCTTTCCGAATGTGGCAGTGAAGGCGACGGAAAAGGTGACTTGGTCGCCGCCGTGCACCGGAACCGCACCGAAGTTGAAACGCGTGTCCCCGGCGGCGGCGGATGTTGCGGTCGCGCGAAGCGAGCTGTTGACGAACAGCTGCCAATGCGCCGTTACCGTCGGATCTGGGTCGATCTGGACAAGCGCCGTGTCGAGCGATGCCACGCTGGAGGGGACCGTGAAGGTCTGTGAGGCTGTTCCGCCGGGCATGGACTCCGGTCGGCCTGGGTTTCCGCGGCACATGGCGTGTCCCGCAGCCGCGGGGCCGTAGTTGCTGTATGCGTCGACGCGGGTTGGCGGGTTGAGACGCGTTTCGCACGCGGTCACTGTGTCGACGAGGTCGAAGTTGTAGCTGTCGGTGCCAGTCCCGCAGCTGAGCGAATCGGGCTCGCCGATTCCTGGGGTGCCACCGTCGAGCGTGTCATCGCCGGGCCCGCCCGTGAGGCTGTCTCGGCCTCCTGCCCCGTTGACCCTGTCACTTCCAGGGCCAGCGCTGAGAGCATCTCGATGCGGGCTGCCGGTGATGGTGTCGTTGCCCGTACCCGTGACTACGTGCTCGTTTGTGCTCAGCACATCGTCCTGCTCCCCGGCCAAGCCGTCATCGGCCCCTGTGCCAATGGTGACCGTGACGTCGCCGCTCATCGCCGCGTAGCTGACGGCGTCGACTCCGACGCCGCCGTCAAAGACGTCGGCTCCATCCCCGCCGATGAGTGTGTCGGGCCCATTCTCGCCGTCAAGTACGTCATCGTCGCCCCCGCCGTCGAGCAGATCGCCCCCGCCGCCACCCACCAGGACGTCGTCGCCAGCGCGACCGTAGAGCTTGTCCTTGCCCGTCAGCCCACAGATGACGTCCGGACCAGACGTTCCATGCAGCACGTCGTCCCCCGTCGTTCCGGCGATGGTGCACGTGGGCGTGTCCGCATGGGCGGTGCTCGCCAACGCAACACCGACCAGCACACCAGCCAGCACACCGCAGTACCTCGATCGTCTCATGCTCGACCCCGCACGCTCGGAGACCGGATCAATCACACAACGACTGAGCAAAGCGTGCGCGTGCGCGTTCTCAAGAAGATCACAGCTATGAACCCTCCCGGCTCTCAGGGGAAGTTCAGAACCTCCAACGATGCCGGGGGATTCAGCCCGGACGAGCACCTACACCACGACACACGACTTGATTGTCCTACGCCAGATCGATCGGCGAGCTCACAGATCGGTTACGACGTGACAACACGCTTGCGCCGCCGAGCCCGTAGCGTCGCGAGACGGTGAACTTCAAGGTGGTTGTGCGACGGTCGGGCTGGGCGTTGTTCCTCGCGCTTCTGTGCCCCGCTTGGGCTTCAGGCGCGGCTGGCGCGGACGTGAGGGTCGGCGTCTCAGACGGCGTGCTGCTGATCGAGACGCTGAGCGGGAGCGGGGTGGTGCAGGTCGAGGACGAGGGCGCGGGACGGGTCCTCGTCTACTCGCGGCAGATTCGGGGTTGCGCAGCGGTGACCGACGCCGAGCAACGCCGTTGTCGCGGGGTGCGCGAGGTTCACTTCGTCGGCGGAGACATGCGAGACGAGCTGGAGTTCCGAAGCGCGTCTGAGCTTCCGGTGAGGGCCGATGGACACGGGGGTAGCGACATGCTGACCGGCTCGGCCGGTCCCGATCAACTCGACGGCGGCCCCGGAGATGACTATCTGATCGACGATAGTCCGGTCGCCAGTGACGACGTCTTCGCCGGCGGCGAGGGAGTCGACACCCTCGATTACGAATCAGCGCGAGATGTCGCCATCTGGCTGCCAGACCCTGGCGGCACCCGAAGCGGCAACGGTTCGCCTGGCGAGAACGATCACATCGCTTCGATCGAGAACGTTCAGAGCGGATCGGGCAACGACCTTCTTAACGGCAGCTCGGCTGACAATCTGCTCGAGGGCGGTCTCGGCACCGACGACATCCGTGGCGGCGCTGGCAGCGATCGGCTGGCCGGTGAGTACTTCGACTTCGGCGCGCCGGATCACGCTCCGGATGCCGTCCACGGCGACGCCGGGGACGACATACTCCGTAGTCGCGACGCCGCAGCGGGACGCACCGAATGCGGTACCGGCACTGACACCGTCCGCGCGGACCTCGAACTCGACTCGCTGGAGAGCTGCGAGCGTCTCGAACCCGACATCGTCGGTGAGCCCCAGCCGACGGGACCACTTCGCGCCGGCAGCCCGGTTGCGCTTACTGGGTTCACCGTTCTCGGGTCCAAGCCGATCACCGTAACCACCGAATGGGGAGCCTGCGGCAGCAAGTACTGCGGCGGCGCCTTCCTAGTGGCGCCCGAGTGGACGCCCACCCCTGCCCAGGCCGACAACCTGTCCGTCTCGTTCTACGCGAACATTCGGGCAACCAACGCAGTCGGCGAGGACCTTGCCGGTCCGACGTTCATCGACAGGCAGCGTGCGCCACAGGCCGCGACGTCGCCACTGGCGACCCCCGTGCAGACGGCAGGAACCGCCACGCCAACACCCGTGCCCTCACCCGCGGCTCTCGCGCGCCAGCTTATGGGCGGCCGCGCAGTCAAACTCGGCGGGCTTGCTCACGGCCCCCTAACCGGCTACCGCCCCAGCGGCCAGCCGCAACTCTCAACCGGACGCGCCACGCTCGTTGCCGCGCTGGTTTGTCGCCCCGCCAGCTGTAGCGTGACGCTCACCCCCCACGCTCGTACTCCATCGCGGCTCCCCGCGGAAGCACCGCCTGCACCGCCGCACCATCACCGTCGGCTCCGCCGCTGGAGCAGCGCTGCGACTTCGCCTACCCGCTCGACTTCGCACGCGGCTTAGACGGATCCACGGTCGGCTGTACCTGCGCGGAACCGTAAGCGCGAGCGGACAGACCTGGGCAGTCGCGACGTCCATGTACGTGCGGTAAGCAACCGGGGTGAGGACGGCTCGCTCCTTGGGGCCCCTCCTCCTGGCGCACTCCGGCGAATCGCTCGGGCGCAAGGACGCCCCCGAGGGTGAGGTTCACACTTCCTACAGCAATGGACCAACCGGAACGAACTACAAACCGTCAAGCCAGGGTTGAAGCTTTGCGGAAGGCGCTGGCAACCCAGCGCGGAATCGTCACTGGATCAGCCTCGGCGGGGCCGACCAATACGCCCCGCCGCTGGCGGCGTGTCGGCGACGGGAGGAACTAGCAGCGCCGGACTTTACTTAGGATCCGTCGAGCAACGAGTTACAATAGTGGCATGAAGCACAATGATCACACGCAGCATGCCGCCCGCCGATAACTCCAGCCATGAAGCGATGGCCGCTGGGCGGACTGCCGCGTCCAATGCGGTACTGAGCTCCGAATCCACAAAGCGGCTACTCGTTGCTGGACCCGGAACCGGCAAGAGCTTCACGTTCCAGCAGGCCCTCAAGGCGGCGGGCGGTCAGGGCTTGGGGCTGACCTTCATTCGAAACCTAGCTGGAGATCTGGCGTCGGATCTCTCGGGCCTTGCCGACGTCTTCACGTTCCACGGCTACTGCAAGTACTTGATGCATCAACACGATGTCGCCGGCCTTCAAGAGGGCGACTATTACCCGCCGCTGTTTCAGCTACTCCTTGAGGACCTTCGCGTTCTCGACGGGCCCGATCTGACAGTCAAAGACGTCGAACATCGCCTTCATCAGCTCAATACCGAGGGAGGCGCGCTCGACGCAGTCCTGGAGCGCGCCGACTACTACAACGCGGTGTCGCATACGGACCTCGTGTATCGCGTACTTGGCCACTTTGAGGCCGCACAGGAGTCCGTTCCTGCGTACGCCCTGCTCGTTGTCGATGAGTACCAAGACTTCTCTCGGCTGGAAGCCAACTTCATCGCACTTCTAGCGACGAAGAGCCCAACCCTGATTGCCGGCGACGACGACCAAGCGCTGTACACGACGATGAAGCACGCCTCGCCCTCGTTCTTGCGCGAGCTCGCAGCTGACGGCGACTTCGATGTATTCGAGCTCCCCTACTGCTCGCGCTGCACCAGCGTGGTCGTCGCCGCGGTTAACGACCTGCTGGCCGCAGCCACACTCAACGGAAATCTTCAAGACCGGATCGCGAAGCAGTTCACCTGCTACCTGCCCGACAAAGAAGCTGACAGCACAGCGCATCCCACCATCATCCATGCCGAGTGCTCAACGGCGAATCAGCCGTACGCCGGCCGATACATCGCGCAGCAGATCGCACGAATCCCGACGGCGGACATTGCGACAGCACGCAAAAAGGGCCACCCCGCAGCACTGATCATCGGCCCGAGACCATTTCTCGATATGGCTTACAACGAGGTGGTCACCAAGTATCCCCAGGCAGCCTTGGCGAAGTCCGCCCCGAACGACGTAGACATTCTCGACGGATATCGACGGCTTGCCATCGACGCTCACTCACGCCTGGGCTGGCGAATCATCCTCGATCAATGCCCTCATGAGGACTCCGCCGAGGTACTCAGACGGGCGCTCGAAAGCAACAGCGACCTCGATGCAGGGCTCAAAGACGACTACAAAAGCGAGCACCTGGCAATCAGCCGTCTTGTGGCCCGCCTCCTCGCTAACGAGACGCTCAGCAGCGAAGAGCAAGCCATCCTCGAGACTGCGACCGACCGGTCGCTCGAGCAGATCCGTCTTGACCTTGACCTCGCGCAGCCGGACAGAGACGACGCCGCCGAGGTCGACGTGGCCGAACCGGAGATCCTCTTCACAACCCTCGTGGGCTCCAAGGGCCTATCGGCAGAGCACGTCTTCATCGTGGGGCTCAACGACGGTCACTTTCCCAGAGATCCAGATGCTGTGACCGACGAGGAGATCTGCTCGATGCTCGTAGCCTTGAGCCGCACACGCAAGCAGTGCCACGTGATCTCGACCAAGTTCTTGGGCCGGGGCTTTCTGGAGCCGAGCGCCTTTCTCACGGCGATCGAACGGCATCTCGACAAGGTCACCATCAACAAGGACTACGACTTCGACGCCTAGCAACTCAGGGAGCCCGAACGTGGCAAAGCACAACTATGCGGCAGATGCTCCTTCGCCCCGCTCCCGAGCCGCCCGCTTCCGCCTAGCCTCTGCCCTGGCAAGCAGCATGTAGGCCACAGCGAGCTTGTCGGTGTCGATCTCCTTCTGCGGGATGCTGGTGACTCTGATGCGCTGGCCTGACTGTACGGGCTGAGTCGCGACTTTGACGGCGGCTTCGATGCGCCGGCGGGCGAAGTCGTAGTCCTCTGGGGTGATGCGACCATGAGTGAGGTCGTCGTCAATCTCTTGCTGCAAGCGGCTTAGTTCGGCAAGCGTGCCGCCCCAAGCCTGTGGCTCGGTGGCCATAGTGCGTTCTCCGTATTACGTGGAGATCACTATGCAATGACGATCTGTAGGCGTGCAAGCACAGGGGGTTTGCACAAGTGCATTTGGGTCCGGGAGCGACCGGCGCACTCCAACAGGTTCAAAACGGTTGATAAGGGCTGATTGGTGGAACCCGCGGGAACAGGATCCAACCGTCAAGCCCGGGTCGAGGCTTTGAGGTCAGCGCTGCTGAGACGCGGCGACCGGTGAGTTGTCACAGGCCTCTGGCTCCTGACTTACGGGACATTCGGAAGCCCGTGATTCCGGCGGCCCGCGCTGAAATACTTCGCCGATGGCAACACCACAGACAGCCGGTCGTATCGACGAGGTGGTGACCGTCACCGGCGTGGTCTCAACGAGCGCGCAATCGAATTGGGCAGCGCTCGACGCGGCCGATGAGCACGGGGAGTTGCTACGACTCGTCGGGACGAACCTCAAGCGATTCGCTGAGCCCGAGCGTCGTATTCGCGTGATCGGACGATGGCGAAAGGATGCGCGCTGGGGCTGGCAGGTCGAGGTTCGTCGCGTCGAACCGATCCTTCGTTTCGCGACGGCAGAAGTGACCGTCCTCAAGGAGCTAGAGCGAGTGCCTCACGTCGGTACGAAGCGTGCCCAGCTCCTCATCGACGCCTACGGGCCGAACGAGGTGGTCCGCCGCGTAGACGACGACCCACAAGCAGCCTTCTTCCGCATCGGTCTGCCGCTTCGCCAGGCCAATACCGCGACCCGATGGTGGCGCGGGCAGCGCCTAGCCTAGGGCCGGTTCGATCTGTGAGCGCACCTTCGGACAGCCGAGCGGCAGAGATGCCTGACGCGCTGTTTGGGTCAGGTCCCCGCACAAACCCATCCCCCGGCGGTCCCGAGGAGTCGACGTGGGCTTTCCTCGAACGTGTGGACGATCCCGCGTTCGCAAGGGTCCGCGACCTGATGGACCGGTGGTTTCGCGTGTACCCCGCCGAGCATGCCGCGGATCTGCGTGGGCGGCTGTCGAGTGGGGACAACTCGCAGTTTCACTCGGCGTGGTTTGAGCTCTATCTGCACGCACTTCACCGCAAGCTCGGCTTTGACGTGGTCGTCCATCCGACGATGGCCGACGTCTCGACTCGTCCCGACTTTCGGCTCGTGCGCGACGGAGCCTCAGTGTTGATGGAGGCGACCATCGTGGGTGACGGCCGCCACGACGGACGAGAAGGGCGGCGCAACCGCGTCGTGGCGGCTATCGAGCGGACGCTGAGCCCGGATTTCGGCGTCGCGCTGTCGATCAAAGCCGAGGACGCCTCAGCTCCCGCGATGCGAGGGATACGGCGCGGCCTTGAGCGCTGGCTCGGCTCGCTCGATTGGACAGCGGAGCGTGAGCAAATGACGCGCGACCCTGAAGGGCTCCCGCGCCGCACCTTCGCTACGGGTGGCTGGCTCTTCGAGTTCAAGGCGATACCCAGGCCGCCCCATCGTCGCGATGACAGTCAGCCGATTGTCCTTGTCGGGCCATCAGACGGCGGGAGCTGGGACCACCCGCATGATGTTCGCGCGCGTCTCGATGAGAAGGCGAAGAAGTACGGCGTCGCGTCCAACGAGGCAGTGCTTGTCGCGTTGCGGATAGACCGGATGGGCTTGACCGACTCGGATCTCGCAGCTGCTCTCTTCGGTCCCACCATCGGTCGCTTCGATCCTGACCGGTTGGTCGTTGAGTCGACTGGGAACAGGGGCGAAGGGTTCTGGAGCTGCGACGGACTGCCACGCAATCAGCGGATCGCCGGTGTGCTCGTCTACGACATCGAGCTTCGACCGTGGAGTGTGACGCGCGCCGCACCGACGCTATGGCACCGACCTTCCGCCGGGGAGGACCTACCGGTACTTCCCTGGCGCACAGCGACGTTGCGCGACGCCCAGATTGCGATCACGGAGCCGACAGCCGCGCCTGCTGACTTCCTGGACCTCCCCGACGCAGAACAGTTCTCCAGCCCTGACCAGTGGCCGGGTCGGCCGTTCGCGAATCTCCGATCAGCCTGATCAAGCCGACCCGTCTTCGATCCTCGTGACCTCAATCATCTTCTGAACCGGAAGGGAGCCCGCCTTAGCTGTCGTGCCTTCAGAGGTTGTGAACGCGGCTGATGGGTGGCCGGTCGTTGATGGCTGGTGCGGGCGCCGGTGGTTGTACTTCTCGAGCCAGTCTCCCAGGAGGCTGGCTCGGTGCTTGCTTGATGGGTAGCTGCGGCCGTAGGCCCATTCGCGGCCCATGGTCTGGTGGAAGCGTTCGACCTTGCCGTTGGTGCGCGGCCGGTAGGGCTTGGGTGGTGAGGTGGCGGATCTCGCGTTCGGCGAGCAGCTCGCGCAGCGAGCGGTTCTTGACGTAGGTGAACGCGTTGTCCGGGGATGAAACTGCGGTGTGGGGCCTGTCCGGGGTGTCGGGGACGCTGTTGTTCCCGGGACCTGGGGCTGCTCCTGGGAAAGCGTGGTTGGGCAGGCCGCAAGTGACTGATGGGCTGCGAGCCCGGCGTTGTTCGTGGCCGCCCCTGCGACCTGCCCGGGTGTGCTGCGAGCACGTATCCGTCTGTGTCGTTTGCCTGCCGGCTTCCCGCTGAACGTTCGATGCGAGGGAGGTGATGTGCGGTTCATCGGGATGGACATCCATCGTGATTTCTGCGAGATCGCGATCAGTGAGGACGGGAGCGTCCGGTCGGCCGGGCGGATCGAGACGAGCGTCGAGACGCTCGCGGTGTTCGCTCAGAGCCTGGTCGCCGATGACGTGGTGGTGGTCGAGGCGACCAGCGGCGCGGTGCGGATCGTCGACGAGCTCCAGCGCGGTCCGGCACGAGTCATGGTGGCCAACACCCGGCGGCTGCCGGCGCCCGGTCGCGCGAAGACCGACAAGATCGACGCGCGGATGCTGGCCCGGCTCGCCGCGTCGGGGCTGCTGGAGGTCGTGTGGACTCCGGATGAGCAGACCCGGGCGCTGCGGCGGATCTGCGCGCGCCGCGACAGCCTGGTCAAGGCACGGACCCGGGCGAAGAACGAGACGCAGGCCGTGCTCGCGCGCAACCTCTCCGGCCGCCCGCCGGTGACCGACCTGTTCGGCAAGGGCGGAAGGCAGTGGCTCGCGGCGCGCGTGCTGCCCGCCGACGAGCAGCTCACCGTCGACGGCTGCCTGCGCCAGATCGATTTCCTCAGCGGCGAGATCGCCGCCCTCGATCGGGCGCTGGCCGGCCAGGCGCTGCAGTCGCCGGACATCCAGCGGCTCCTGACCGTGCCCGGGGTGGCGCTGAACACCGCCGCGTGCTTCATGGCCGCGGTCGGAGACATCGACCGGTTCCCGACCTCGCGCAAGCTCGTCGGGTATCTCGGGCTCGATCCGCGTGTCCGGCAGTCCGGCAGCGCCGACGCGCGGCACGGCCGGATCAGCAAGGAAGGAAGCGCGCTGGCCCGCGCGATGCTCGGCGAGGCGGCCTGGTCGGTCGCGAAGACGCCCGGGCCGCTGAAGGCGTTCTTCGAGCGCGTCCGCGCGCGTAAGGGACCGCAGGTCGCCGCAACTGCGACGGCACGCAAGCTCGCCTGCCTGTTCTGGTGCATGCTCACCCGCGGCGAGGACTACGCCTACGCGCGGCCGTCGATGACCCGACACAAGATCCGCCAGCTCGAGCTGCTCTGCGGCGCCACGCCGCGCAAGGGCCAGAAAGGCGTCGCGGGCAACCGCTCGCCGGGCCTGCGCGACGCCGAGCGCGAGATCGCCCGCCAAGGCGAAGCGGCCTACCGGCGAACCGTCGCCGACTGGACAGCGTCCGGACCGGCGAAGGTGGGTGCGGGCGCGACACCGGGGCGCGCATCAAACAGGCCCTCAAAGGGCAAAGCCGCGCGGCAGACTCCGTAGCCCCAAGATCTGCGCTTCGCTACGTCAGTCACCCGCACCCGACCCAGAGGCTCCCACTCACGACCCGACACGTCCAGACAACTTGACTTTCATCCGTCGGTCATCACGCGCTTGGCGGTGATGCCGTGGCTGGCGAAGAACGCCAGCGCGCGTTCGTCGTCGCAGAGCTCGACGTAGGCCAGCCGGGAATAGTCATCGATGATCGCATGGGCGTAGTCGTAACCGACACCGCGCTCTCCCGCGCGGCGGCCCGCAGCGACGCTCCGTCGAGGACTTTCTGAACAAGGGCCAGCCTGCTGGCTGGTCCGAGCTTCGCATTAGCGTGAACCCGCATCCGGGCCCTCCTGACTGCAGTTCTTGGCGGAACCGCAGAGCCTCAGGACGGGCCCGGACGTCTATCCCTCAGCCGTTCACAACCTGCTTAGGCACGACAACTAGCTACGTAAGCGGCCAGATCGTTCAGCCTATTGCGCACAACCCTTGTCCAGCCATATTCTTTGCCCTCCTTACTCAGCAATGGAGGAGTACTATTCGCCCGCGGCGTACGCGTCCGTTCTGCGATGACTGCCGACGCGTTGGGAAGCACGACGAAGAGTTCTGCAGCCAGTGCGGCGCGCAGCTACGTCCGGTGTCGATCGCCAAGCGATCGTTCGTCCCGCGCGCAAGCGGCGTCCTCATAGTCGGCGTGGTCCTGCTGGTATCCGGGTGCGTGGTTTCCTTCTTGACCTTCCTGCTCATCTCGGGGAAGGGCGCATCCGAGTCCGCCATCGAGCTCGGAGGACCGATCGCGGAAGCGGCGTTACCGCTCGTGGGCATCGACGTCGACACTCCGTCCGTGGATGGCGCGTCAATGCTCCTCGTCAGCTCGTTCCTAGCGTCCGTCTTCGCGGCCCTTCTCGGTGCATTCCTAACAGTGCCTAGCGCCGCTCTCCTGGCGTTCCGGGGTGCCCGCGCCGGGGCACGCATGGGGACCGACCAGATCCAGGCGGCACACGGGAGGCTGCGCCACGCAGACATCTCGCTTCCGGGCCTGAAGCGCGGACAACCCACTCCGCCGCCAAGACAGCTCACTGCAGGCCAGACGCCCGAGGCCATGCTCGGCGACCCGCTCTTTGAATCGGCCATCGCGCGGTCCAACATTGATCCCGCCTCAAGCGCACCACACCTCCTCGAAGCCCTCATGCGCCGAGACGGGGTTGACCCGGCGATGCTCCAGGCCTGCTCACACGTCAACGTCCATCACGATCCCTCCGGATCGAGCGAGTGGACGACCGTGGTGCTCGCGATCCTGAACCGCAGACTCATCATTGCCGCCGCCCAGGCAGACGACATCCTGACCTGGCATTTCGGCGAGGAAGACCTCGCCGGCGGGCGCTTCGACACAGATGAGCACGCCTGGTCGGAGGCTTCAGGCGAGTACGCGCTCTGCGTGGTACGAGGCGACGCCGCGCCCGTGATTCGCCTCGGCTGGCAATGGGACGAGCCAGGCGGTACCCCTCGCAGCATGGCCGTAGCTGAGTGCCAGCGCGTTTACGCCGAAACGTTGCGCGCCTTCGGACAAGATGAACCGGCTACCTAGCGTCCAGCGATTACCCGGTACGCCGCCTCTGCTGATGAATCCTCCCTCCTACGTCCGACTGCAGGCACTTGCGACGCTGCTTCTGAGCGTCACCGCACTGGCTCTTCTCGGAAGCGGCGTCGCCTTCGTGCTCCTGTTGATTCTCGTCGGCGCACAAGCGGTTTGGATCTGGATGGGCACCTGGTACTTGCTGAGCCGTAGACGGTGGGAACGGCGTGATCCGTCAGCCCACGCGCGCAGCGCCCAGCGCGCCGACCTCGATCGTGTGATGGCTCGAAACGATGTGATCGGCATTCTTCTCCCCGCTCTGGCTGCACTTGGAGTAACTGCACTTGGGCCCAGCAATCAGCTCTATGTGCCGCCGGTTGCAGGAACCATGGAAGTCATCATCGCGATCTGCGGGATCTCCGTGCCGTTGTCAATGCTGGTCTCAAGCTCGGTGGACTGGTACCTCATCCGATCCTTCCGAGAGGGCGTCATCGGAGCTCCAGCCTGCCAACCTCATGTCGCTGGCTCGGACGCGAGCGTCAGCCACCTCAAATACTGGGTGATGAACCGCCTCGTCTGCGAGTTCATCGTCTGGATCGCGGTTGCTATCGGGATTGGCTACCTGTCGTCGCTCGTCGAGAACGCGACGAGCGACCCGACCTCGAAGGCCACGTTCAATCTCCTCGGCTTCATCGGGATCGCAGCGTGGTCCATCCGTGAGCTCGCCAAGCTGCCGACCGCGGTCGAGTTTGTCCGCTTCCCTAGCGTCGGCATTGGTCAGCACGTGACCGGCCGCAACCCGGACTGCGACATGATCTCGGGATACGTACACGACGTCGCACTCGTGCCCGGCGTCCAGCTCATCGAGGCGCCCGTCGGCAATCCGGCAAAGGACTTCTCGCTCCCGAAGCGGTCGGTGCCCTTGCGGCAGCGCGACACACTCGAGGACGCGACTGCGACCGCACCGCATCCGCATCGGTGCGCAAGCCACTGTGAGTTCTGGATCCCAGCCTGCGAGGTAGGGCTTCGGTCACCGGCAGGCGCAGCGCCAGCACCAGCCGACTGAGCGAGCCGCGTGCGTTCGCCTAAGCCCACCGGGCGAGAGCCTGGGTCAAGACGCTATCCTCCCGCCGCCTCGTCTTCTCGGTTACCTCGCGATTTAGCAGTCTTGACAGGATCTGAGTGGTACCGAGAATAGGCTGCCTTTCCACTGGGGTCCTACCAGCTGGAGCCGCCAGCGCGCTTGTTTTCGGCGCGCTCATCCTCGCCGTGGCGGATCCATTCCGGAGCTGTTGCGGATGGCCTGGTAGATGAAGCGCCATCGTTCAACCGACTTCGGGGCGTCGCCGCGGAACTTGATGCTGGAGAGCATGTCGATGTCGCTCTGGTTCAGTTTGTCCTCTTCAGCGAGCTTGAGCAGAGCAGCCGGCGGCTTGGTGGTTGGCTCGAGGATCATGGGTCTCCCGAGCAGGTCGGACATCGACACGCCGAGCGCCTTGCCGATCGCGTAGAGAACCTGTGCGGAGGGCCGACGGTGATTGCCGGCGCCGTTCTCCAACTCCGAGAGGTAGCTTCGGGATATTTGGGCATCCCGCGCCAGCTGCGCTGCGTTGATGCCCTTCTCCTCACGGAACTTGCGGATACGCCGCCCGATGGCGATGGCGTCATCCTTAGCCATCAGCGGCGAAGGAGTCGTACACGGGGTCGCACGAGCACAAGGACCGTATCGCCGTAGCGGCGGGCGTCGACGTTCATTGGCCCGAGTGATTCGCCGAAGAACTCGTCCACCAACGCGGTCTCCGAGACCCATTCACCCTGCCACGCGCGCTCGACAGCCGAACCGGTGTCGGCCGACTTGTGCCGCCGCACGAAGGGCCATGAGCCAGTAGTTGAGCTCCATTGCAGACGGAGCCGCGGCTCGCAGTTGTTCTCGCGGCCACGCTCGGATGGCTTGTGCGCCACTTTGAAGACCAACAGTGCCACAGTGCCTTCAGTCAGCGCCACCACGCGCAGCGCCGTCGACTGATGACTGGCGACGTAGTGCTGAGCGAGATCCTCGACGCCCTGCAGACCAACGCCGGCCTGCTTGAGATCGGGCACGAAGAACTCCCTCGGCAGGAGCATCTCAGCGGCGGCGACGTCGCATAGATACTCCTCCCTGGTCCGCTGACCCGCACATCGGTACTGGATGGTGCGCAGGAAGTCCTCGAGGAACGTATGCCCGCCCTCATGCAGCACGGTGAAGCGCCCACGCTCGAGGCCATCGCCAGCATGAATGCTGGCAACGAGTACGCCGCCCCGTCGGAACAACATCCCGGCTGGTCCGGCCTGGCGTTGTTCGATCTCGTTGATGCCACACGCCGAGGCGAGGACCTCGACATCGACCGGTGGCTTGGCGTCGGCGTCTTCGAGGATCTGCCGCGCGATTGCCTCGACGACCTGCTCGTCGGTGAGCGTGGGATCGCCGAAACGGTACTGCTCGAAGAGGGAGAGCTGGCGGGTGTGCATGTTCGTTACCACGAAGGGTCGCTCGTAATTGTCGCACAGTCCGGAGCGAGTCTGATATGTTCGCTACCACGAACACTCCGTCGTCCACTATGAAGGAGTCCCGCATGTGGAAGTTCGAGATCTATCGAGACGCCGCTAGCGAATGGCGCTGGCGACTGAAGGCGGCCAATGGCCGCATCGTCGGAGACAGCGGTGAGGGCTACGCGTCCCAGAGCAACGCTCGCCGCGCCGCCGAGCACGCTCGCGGCAGCATCGCCGGAGCCCACATCGGCTGACCCAAGCTGGACGGCCGCCTCAGCAGCCGTCCAGCGCAACCCACCCACCTGGAGCATCAATGACCCGTCCCGCCGCTGGAATCCTCAACCGCCCGCCGGCCCATCTGTTGGCCGCCTCGCTCACGCTGACTCCGAGCGAGCCTGCAGCCGTACGCCAAGCCCTCGAGCGCCTCCGCGAGCTGCAACGCCGTGAGCTGCGCTCCGATCTCGATGAGACGACCGCACTGTCCGACAAGAACGCCCCCTCGCCGGAGACCGGCGAGCTGGACTTCACTGACGGCTACGACCGCGCGTTTCTGACGATCACCGTCGGACTGGCGAAGCGCGCCTTCGAGCTACTCGGCGTCGTGGCAGACGAGCACCCGCAGGATCTCGTGCCGATCCCGTGGGACATGCTCGGCGACACGCCGGAGATCGCCGCCAACGGCGATGTGCTCCTCCAGGTCTGTTCCGACTCGGTGTACATCAACGAACACGTCCTGCGCCGCGTAGAGGAGGAGCTGTCCGACGTCTTCACCATCACCTGGGTCGTGCTCGGCCACCAGCGCTACAACAGTCGCCAGGGCCGCATCTCCCGCAAGGAAGGGCGAGCGCTGATTGGGTTCCACGACGGCACGTCCAACCTCCGCCCGCGGCAATCAGATGACGACCGTTCGCTCGTCTTCGTCGACCCCGCTGCCGTGCCCAGCTACCCAGCGTTGCCGCAGCCCGGACAGCCGAACCCGTACGGCCAGCCACAGGGCCCGCAGTTCCCGACCGACCTGCGCGACCGACCGACGCGGGAACCCGGCTGGACCAAGAACGGCAGCTACTGCGTCGTGCGGGCAAGCACGATCGACACCGCTCGCTGGGACCGGGAGACGCTCGGCGCCCAGGAACGGGCCATCGGGCGCTTCAAGGTCTCCGGCGCGAGCCTCGATCTCACCGACGACCCCGCACAGCTCGACCAGCCACCCGCTTTCGCCACCAACCCTGGTGACACCCGCGTGCCGCTCGGGGCTCACGTCCGCAAGACCAACCCGCGTGCCGCCGAGGACCTTCCGCGCCGCATCTTCCGCCGCGGCTACCCCCTCATCGACGCGAACGCGGGCGTGCTCCGTCGAGGACTCGTCTTCATCTGCTTCGCCCGCTCCATCTCCACCCAGTTCGAGTTCATCACCCGCGGCTGGACCATCAACCCCGACTTTCCGACGCCGGGCACCGGGCTGGACCCACTGCGCAGCTACGAGCAAGTCATCGCCGGCGGCTACTTCTTTGTCCCGCCGATCCGAGCCGCCAACAAGCCCTGGACCTGGACGCTCCCCGACGCACCAGCGACCACGTGAGTCGCAGGTCCGAGTAGTCGCGTCCCGATACGGTCCCGAACTACACCGAGCTCTGCCAGGCGACGTACTGCTGCTCATGTTGGAGCCTGGGGCAGGTCCGGTTCACCCTCGAAGGTCCAAAATCCGGCGGCCCGATGGAGTTCTCGTTGGACGGAGCCGATTAGGTCGCTTCCAGCTGGGGCGACGTCACTCCACCGACTTACCTCAGTCGTTCGTCCCAGCCCTCTGTAGAAAGATCCGAGATAGCTGTGGATCGCCTTGACGTCGATGAGGAGACGTATGTGTGCGTCCCCGTACCCACCAAGGGCTTCCACAAGATCAGCGGCAAGGGACCAAGCCGGGATGATCACGAAGTCGAACAGCGAGCCTTGCTTCAAGATCTCGCCAGTGAGCGAGGCGACTACGGATGCAGTGCCATCCCAATTAGCCGCGGCGTCCCACCGGATGTCACCGGCCTCGCTTGACCGCCGGACGAAGGATTGTCCAATCCGATGCTCGGTTACGGCCGGCGAGGGAACTGGGATCTGCTGCTCCTCGAACAACCGGTGCTCAAACCGGTGATCGAACCGCGATCGGTAGCGGGAGTGAAAGAGCCGCGAGCCGATGTCTGGTTCGTACGACGTTGCAGCCATGACTAGCGAGACGGTGACACCCACCGCGCCGCTCTCGCGGCGACGCTGGCGGGCAACCCAAGCGTTTGCTTGGGTCTCCGCGCGGTCACGCGCCTGGGCCCCACGCCGAATCAGCTCATGAAGTCGCGTTGGGTCGGTGACAGCAAGCGTCCGACTGCTCACGCGCTCGTACACCTGCCCGTTTCGGGTCATGCATGGCGTGTTCGTCAGCGGCTCGACCTGGATGACAGCAGCCCACCGTTCCTCGGGCAGGTCGAGCACTCGGACCCGATATCGAGGAGCGGGTCGCAGTCCGTCAAGAACTTGATCTATCCAGAGCTTGGGTTCGGCCGTCCGGGACGTAACGCCGGTCAGATCCCAGCCTCCACCCTCCACTTGTGCCGCGCCAAGAATCAGATAGCCACCGAGCTGATAGGCAAATCCGCAGACCGACCGCAACATGTGTTGCGGTCGTAGCCCGCCACCTTCAGGGCCATCGGACTTGGCCTCCCACGTCAGCCCCTCCTCGTCTGCCGCTGCCAGGAAATCCTGGAGGTGATCAAGCTGGAGGTCGCAGAACGGAACCGGGAACGGCGAGAGCACGATGACGGCGTCAGTTAGAGGGACGGTCGACCGGCCGCTCAATGCCGGTGGTCGCCGAACCGCCGCCGATCAGCCCGAGATCATCGATTTCACCTAGTCGCTCCAGCCCTGGCCGGATCGCGGCGGCCACGTTCTGGCGCACGCTCGCCGCGACATCACTCGAGTCGTCTCCGTACTCACGCTCGATCGCCAGATACCGATCCAGGATCTCCAGGCTTTGCATGGCATTGTCGAGCGCCAGCCTCTCGCGCTCAGCCGAGGAGCGGTACTCGTTGTCCTTCTTACGCTCATGTCGGTCGTTGAGGTACTGGCGGATCACTTCCAGCGGATTCAGTGTCCCGACGAACTCCCAGAACCCCGGCGATTCCAAGACGACGCGTGAGATCACCAGCGGCGCAGCTGGCACGCTGCCCAGCAGGTTGAACGCACCACCAATCGCGGCGGGCTGGCTCAGCCACGGCAGAAAGAAGTCAGGCGGCCCGTAGCGGCGACTCCAGCGCGACAACCGTCGCGCGTATCCAACCCGAGCTGCAAGCTCCACCTCGACAGAAGCAATGGAGGTATATCCGTCGTCGAATGCCTGGAGCAGCGCGCGCATCTGCGCAGCCGTAATCCCGCCTTCACCGCGGATCTGCAAATAGCCGGTGCTCCCGGGATCAAGGCTGGGACGATTGCTCTCCATAAGAGGGGCGATCCTAACCGCTGACTGCACTCGGGTCGATGCCCGTCCCCTCGGCTTCAACAGTCCGCATGGTGGCCCGATCACGTGTCGCGACGCCGGCGAGGACACCAGCTTCCTTGGCTAGGGCGTTCCTAGCCTGGACATCCCTCGCATTTTCCCGCATACTGCGGGATATGCGAACATACGTTCGTCTCGTACCCCCTCATCGTCGTCCCGCCGGTGGCATAAGGTCACGCGATGCACGCTGCTCTCGTCCACGCGAGCGATCGTCTCGGGGTCGAGTTACCGGCCCTGTCGCGCGCGTCGGACTTCTCGACGACGGAGATTCAGCAGGCTCGCCAGTTCTTCGCCAGCCGTGTCGGCATCAACCACGGTCTCGACATTGTTGTGTGCGGCTCTATGGCCAGGCGTGAGATGTCGACCGCGAGCGACTTCGACTTCTTGGTGGTCGCACACGGTCTCGTCGAGGACGCGACCCGCTTTCGGAGCTTCCGTGCCGCTTGTGAAGACTGGTGCACGCAGCGCGCCATCAAGCCGCCTGGGTCAACGGGCATATTCGGCCGTGTCGTTGCCGCCACCGAGCTGGTGGATCAGATCGGCCTGGACTTCGACACCAATGCGAGCCTGACACGTCGAATCCTCATGCTGGAGGAAGGCATCTCCGTCCTCGAGCCGCCGCTGCACCGAAAGTTCGTAAATGTCTCCATTGGCCGCTATCTCCATGGCGGCCAAAGCGACCCAGGAGGGACCCCGCGGTTCCTCCTCAACGACGTCGTTCGTTATTGGCGCACCATCGCAGTCGACTACCAGGCCAAGGTCTGGCAGAGCCTGAAGCCGGACGACTGGGGCTTGCGCTACCTCAAGCTTCGCATCTCCCGCAAGCTCACGTTCGTCGGGACGCTTGCGTCGCTATTCCTGGTCGAGCTACGCCAGCCGGAGGACCCGCGATCGTTTCTTGTTGATCAGTTCGTTGAGGTACCCGCGCTCGCCAGGCTCGCGCAACTGGCGAGCGATCTTCAAGACGAGGAGGAGAGCCTGGCTTCGCTCCGCGACGTGATGGTCATCGCCGAGGAGTTTTCGGAGTTCCTCGCCGACGAGGTCCGACGAACCGCAGCCCAGCAGGTCCTACCGCCAGCCAGAGAAGCCACAGACGAGTCGTTCAGCCTGATGCGCGAGCGATCCGTCCAGCTGCAGCGTGCCCTGGAGGGACTCTTCTTCGACTCCCCGAAGTTGGGACCACTCAGCCGCAAGTACCTGTCGTTCTAACCCAACCCATCCCCCGGCAAAGGAGCTCCGTGAGCGTTATCTACGAACCGACCGAAGTTGAGCAGCGAATCGCGGAAGCAATCCGATCCGAGGTCCGCAACAGGCTCGATGGCGAGAGTCTCTCCGTAGAGGAGGCCGCCAGCCGCCTGGGAGTCGCTCCGGTCGGGCTGACGTCGCTGCTGGCTCGGAAGTGGACGTTCGAGGAGGCCTTCCGTATCGCAAGCAACCTCGACATCAACTTCGCCGAGGTCCTCAGCGACGAAGCCGCCTGAGCGTCTTCCTACAGCCCCCGGTCACACAGACCGGGGGCTCTTCGCGTTCGGCGACGGTCAGATGGGCTGGTACGCACGTGGGCTTGACCGGGGTCTCCTGGCTTCGCCGTTGCCGATACCGCGGCTACGGCTCAAAGCGCAGCAGATCTCGGTTGCCACCGATCCAAAGCTGCTGGCGGACCCGCAGGATGGTCCACGGCAACTGGCCCTTCAGGTTGAGCCGCATCCGCGATCCGTCACGGCCAAGGATGAACGCGGTTGGCCTCGTCCGATCCCGGCCGGTGCGCCGCCGGAACCCGAGTACAAGGCGGCCGTCGGCGAGGACCGTGCTAGGGCCCGGCGTCAAGCCTGGATGCTGCGGGATACGCACCGTTCGCAGTTTTCCTCGCGGATGCCAAGACGTCGCGTGGCGGTTGTTGCCGAACCAGATGCGCTGGCGTGGACCGACGGTCAGCCAGGTCGCGGCTGCGAGTTCGTGGGGCGCGCGGTAACGGCGGGATGGCAGTCCCCTTGTGGCGGCCCGCATGATGAGTCGCTGGCTGGGTGAGGCTGCCCACATCGTCCCGGCCGGGCCGTCGGCTGCGATGCGCCGCCCCGCAAGACCTGCGAACGGATCGACGTACGGCTGGGGCGTCCCGAGAGCTCCGTCACGCGCGATAGGGATCACGACCTGGGTGCCCCGCATCTTGGCGGTGGACGTGTCCTGAAGATGGACTGGCAGATGGAGCACACTGCCGACACCGGGGTAGAGACCCCCGATGGCGATCCCGGTGTCGGTCAGCTCTTTGGGGAGTGGGAAGTCGGTGACGCTGAGGTCGGGGTTCACGCGCCCGACGCCGGCAGCGAGATGCACGAACGCTCGACCAATCTGGCCCGGGCGGTAGTACTCGAACCACGGGCGGCCGTCCGCCCCGATGACTAGCGACGAACCGTAGCTCGGGCCGCCTGGTGGCTGGAAGGCGACCTGTTCTACGCGAGTTCCGGTGATGCGGCATACCCGACCAGCCGCTCCGCCGCGGATCCAGAGCGCGCCATCGGGACCAGCAACCATCCGCTTGATGTCTCCGCAGCGCGGGGTGATAGCGGCGCTCGGCTGGATGACCGGGATCGTCTTGCTGAAGAGCGGGCCGGGCGAGTCAGTGACGCGGCCGCCCTTCTGGGTCTCTTCGTCGGCCGCGACCGGGACAGCGATGGCGAGTGAGACCAACGCGGCAGTGAGCGCACAGAAACCGGCCGAGCGCACCTTCACCGCCGCTTGGATGCGTAGCGCGCGGTGAAGCTGACGAACGAGTCCCACCCCTCCGGGATGTCCGTCTGATCGATGCGGGCGCGACCACCGGAGCGACCCGTCGGGAAGTCGGTCCAGAAGTAGCTCGTCACAGAGGCCTCAGGGTCGAACGGCGGGATGAAGACGTGCTGGCGGACCTGGCACATGACGACCCGGCGCTTGGGAGTCGAGCGCGCCCGCCAGCGGATCGCGTCACTGCCCGCCTGGCCGACCGAGACCTTGATGCGGTCGGTGTCGCCGGGCTGGCTCGCCGCTACCAAGCGTCACGCGAAGTGGGCAGGTGGCCGCCTGTGCCGTGCCCGGGGTCAGCGCGCCTGTGAAGCAGACGAGGGCCACGAGGCCAATGGCGAGGCCGCGGCGGCGGGGTCCAGTCTGGGGCATGCGCGACGTCCTTGGGGCTTGGGGGAGCACGGCGGCAGCGCGGAACTGGTCAGGAAGTTCCTCGCGAACCGGCCAGCGACCCTACCCGGATGTCATGCGGCGTGTCTACCCGGATGTCATTGAGGATCGCGGGTCCCATCGTGAACCTGCGCCGGTGCCCGCCGACCTCCAGGCCCAACGCGCGCTTGGCGTAGCTGTGAAGGCACGACGCGAGGCACTCGGCCTGACGCAGGAGCAGCTCTCACTCAAGTCGGGGCTGCATCAGCGGTGGATCTCCAACGTCGAGACCGGAAAGCGCAACCCGAGCTACACGAGCCTCAGGAGACTGGCCGCCGGGCTGGACTACGCGGCGTCACGGCTGCTGGCGGAGGCAGAAGCGGTCGAGGCAGGTGGGCCGAGCGATACCTAGAACCTGACCCCGCAACGCTCGATCGCGTCGATCACCGATCCGTCACGACCGGCTACAGATACGAGTGTGAGGGTCAGAATCGCAAGCTTGGCGCTTATGGGGATCGCCCGCTCGACCAGGTCGAGAACGTGATGGCCGGCCTGAACCCACCTCGGGGCGACAATGTTCGAATCTGGAGGTCGAGGGATGTCTGACATGACATCTCAAGCCTCCCAAACGCGGGTGCCCTGCATCTCGGAGAAACGTCCGCGATGTTGATGGGCGAGAAGGCTACGGGCGAAGGCTGAGCAACGCTGCGATGCCTGCCCCGGCGCCCAGGTGATGACCGTGTCGAGTGAGACCATCGGCGCATGAGCCGGTCAGCGATTGACACGCCAACACTGAACGGGCTACTGGTAGCGCGAGGCCTCCTCGAGCGAGCCCTTGCCGTTCGAGACGGGACCTCCCCTGGCGAGATCACCGCGGTCGTGCTGCTCGATCTGGCAGTCGAGACTGGTAGCAAGGCGCTACTTGGGACACGTGTGCAGAAGGGCGCCGACTTCCGAACCACCATCAAGCGCCTGGACGAGGACTATCAGGCCCGCCAGGCCGGGGCCTCGATACCCGGCATCGGGCGAGTCCTGGAGCTGCGCGACTATCGCAACGGCGTGCAGCACGCGGGCAACCTTCCGGCACCAGACAACGTCAATCGCTACGCCGTCTACGCGCGCGACTTCCTTGATGCGGCTTCAGTCGGTCTGACGGATCTCGAACTCGAGGGCTTATCCCGTGCAACGCTCATCGAGGACGCAGACATCCGCGGAAGGCTCGAGTCGGCCGAGCACGCGATCGCGAACGACAACGCGGCCGACGCAGCACTCCAACTGGCAGCCGCGTACGAGCTGATCGCCCGATCGTTTCGCCAACGTCAGCCTTGGCGCCGGCGCGGCAATCTTCGTCAATACGACGTGCGGCGAGCCGTACAGCAGCTCCAAACACGCAAGGCGGATTCGACTCTCGTTCGGCGATTCACTGAAGCGCTCACGGCAATTCCCGCCAAACGCGCCCTACCGTCACACGACGCTCGCAAGATCGCCGAGGCCTCGCTCGGCGGTGGAAGCGCAGACGGACGACAGCTCCTCGATCTACTCCAGGCTGTGGTGACGGAACTCGACTACGCTAACGAGCGCCTCGAAGCGTCAATGATCATCGGAGATCTCGGCGACTACACGTGGTTTCGGGGTCGCGTCGGCCGGGCGGTTGGCTCCTGGGGTAGCGAGCGGTTCTCCTATCTCGCCGCCGAACCGCCGCTCGAACGGGACGAAGCCCGTCGAGCGCTGACGCTGCTACTGGACACCGCGCTTCGCCAACAACGGATCGCTCAGTCGCCGGCTTCTCCGCATTCGATGATCGGTCTTGCGGAGCGTCGCAAGTGGGAGGAGTTCAAGGCCAGCATCCTGGGCCTTGCGGAAGCGAACGATGGCCGACGGGTCACGATCGACGACATCGTTGCCGAGCTCGACGACCCATCTCCAGACGATGTAGAGCCAGCCCTCAGCGAGCTGATCAGCGAGGGAAAGCTGTCGCAACTCGCCCCTGAGCTCTACGAGGTAGCGAGCCGCCCGAAGCCATGATCGACGGTAGGGGCCGCCGTGTTCGGAGTCGTGCTCAGCCCGAGCGGACAGCCAAGGCCCCGCCGGGCAGCTCGTGGAGAGCCGAATGTGGCATCACCTTGATTGAGTTGCGGTCCTGTAGTACTCGGCGTAGGGCGTCGCCATCGCGCTGGAACGGTCAAAGCGCTCGCGGTACCGGGCGATGACTACCTCGTCCTCAACGAGGGAGCCGCCCACGAGAACACCGTCAACGTAGTCGTGCAGCAGTAGTCCAGCGTCGTCGAAAATCAGGCAATCCGACCACTCGCCCAAGCCTCCGCCGGTGCAGTCGAGGATGGAGATTTGTTCACCCAGTTCACTCGCTATCCGATACGCCTCGAGCTCAAACTGAACGTACCGGGTCAGTGGCCGTGTCAGCAGGCGCAAGCGCCGAAGCACCGCGCCGCGGGCGGCCAGTCCGTCGTAGTACTCCTTTGACTCCTCATAGAAGTCGTCGAGTTTGGCCACGGCATCATCCCAGCGGCCGGCAACGAGCAACTGCCACGCCGGGTTGTCAGCCTCAACGTAGTCCTGAAGCACCTCGACCTTGCGGATCACCAACGCTGCCTCCGACAAACGATCGAAGGCAGCATCGAACTCGTCAAGCGTCACGCGCTGGGCCAGCCCGAGCTCCGTGCGGGTCAGCATCCCCGAAGGTCCTCAAGGGCCATCTCAACGACTTCCCTGGGTAACACGACCATACGTTCGGAGTCGTCTAGGTAGAGATCCGAAGGAGCCTCGCCCAGCAGGTCATCGGGAGCGATGCGCCCGATTGCCGCGATAGAGCCGTCGCTCAAGAGCCAAAGGTCAGGACAGGACTTTGCGGCCAGGCTCTGTTGCAACCCTCCGTCGTCACGCGCTTTTGGATCCCTTCCGAGTCTGCGAACGAACTGAAGCGGCGCCATGGACGATCTCCTTAGTTAAACATCATTCAGTATAAACGGCGGCCGCCCTGTCGCACAAGGCGATAAAGCTCGCTATCAGCGGATCGGCCGAGGGTTCGAGGTCGGCTCTAACCGACGACACCTCGGTCCAGAACTCGCGGACGATGTCGCTAGCGAATAGCTCAAGGAGGTTCGCGTACATCGTCGGCGTGTCGACGTACCCGAGGACATACATGGTCTGAAAGTGGGAAACCACCAGGTTCGAGTAGAGGCTCTGTTTGGTTCTCCGCGGCGGCTCGTCAACGGTCGTCGGCCAAACCGACAGAAGGTCTTGGTCGGCCAGCGCGAGGGCCAAGAGGCCAGCGTGAAGCTGCCTGACGGCAACCTCAGAGTTGGTGCGCAGCGACGCTTTGGTGGCCCGGAACTCCTCCTGATACAGGACGTTCTGTCGACGCTGTTGCTGGAGTGTAAGCAGAACCCCGATGACTGCTAGCGCCGAAAGTACGGCGCTCGCAGCCCCGAAAGCTTCGCCGGCCGCGGCGAGTCGATCCAGGTCCCGAGTGTCGGATGGGAATAGGCTCGCGGCGAATCTCGCGCTTGCCCAGGCAGTCGCCAGCAACACGATTCCGACCACGCTTACGACTGCGGCAGTGAAGAACTTGGCGCGTGGTGATTGCATCGCGGCTGACAGGACGGGCCCGAGGACAAACCGTCATGTGCAGCCTAAGCATCATGCATCGACCGGACGTGAGCGCGCGATGAACGTCGCCCTATCCCACTCACCCGATCTGGCTAGCCGGAACTGAAGATCACGGGCCTCAGGCTCGGTGAGGTCGCCGGTCCATCCCGCCAACCGAATCAGTGACCTCGCGTCATGCTCAGCAGCCCCGTGGAGAATGGTCGCGCCGTAGCGATCCATGTAGCGGTCGAGGTTTGTCAGTAGGCGCGCCAGGTACCACTCGCTCCCTGCCTCAGCCTCGGTGAATTGATGAGCGAGCTCGGGGTCGTCGCGGGCTGCCTCACGGAGAATTAGTTCAGACCGCAGTCCGTAGACGTCGGACCAGATACGGGAGAGCAGCGCTTCCTTCTCGGCCGCGTCTGGGCGGTCGATGTGCTCCTCGTGGATCGTTGGGGTCGGACCTGACGCCGCAAGCGGCTGGCCATCCCCCGTCCTGCGCACATACTGCAGTCCGTCCTGATGCAGCTGCCAGGCGAGCTGTCGGCAGATCTTGGGCTCGATGCGTTTGCGGAAGTGGTTGAGCTCGTAGCTGGCCAGCGTGGCGGCCTTGTGCCTGCGATCTGTGAGTGTCAGACCGGCGCTGGCGCCGAACCCGAACAGGGCTTGGGCAGGCTTGCGCAGGCCGACCAGGCCAAGTTGTTTGAGTTCTGCTCGCAGGAGCCGTTCGAGAGCGTCGACGCGTGCGAGTCGCTGGCCGGGGTCGACGGAGCGGGCGACCACAGCGGATAGGTGGAGCAGCTCGTCGGGTGTTGCATCGGGCTGCAGCGGCAGTCCCGTCCGAAGCACGAGTCGCAGCGAGCCGATGAGGCCTTGAAGCTCGTCATCGCCCGACGTTGGTGGAGCGTCCTCGGTCACCAGTGTGCCCAGTATATGCCCACTCTGTGGCCTATCGCCGGTCCTGTCGCGGCCTCGAGGCTCTTGCTGTCCCCGGCATCGGGTTCGGGGCGCACAAGCGAGGTGAACGGATGGGACTTGGAAATGAAGTCGGAGCCGCCGAGGAAGCTGTTGTTCAGGCGTCGGTTCGGCGGCTCGTCGATCGCGGGGCTGAGCCCCGGCGAGCGATGCGCCGGGTGGCCCGGCACAGTGGCACGACGGTTCGCTACGTCCGGCAGCGGCTGGAGGCAGGCGCCGATGTCTGATCTCCCGATCCGCGCCAGTGGAAGCGCGTTGGACCGCCGGACCGCGAAGACCGTTGCGCGCATGGACCGGGCCGCTCGCGTTGAGGTCGAGCGAGCTCGTCAAGCTGCGTCGGTTGAGGCGGCGAAGGTCGAGGCCGTCGGCTACGTCGGCACCGTTGCACTCATGGAGACGGCTCACTTGGGTGTCGTCGAAGCGGCGCTGGCGCAGCACGCGCCGCACAACGCCGGGCGGTTGCAGTACGTGGCGGATCGCTACACGGAAGCGATCGCAGACCGGGCTGTGCGGCTGAGTCGGAGCCTGTCATGAGCGATGACGGTGACGAGGTGCTTGCCGTGGTCGTGTTTGTCGCGATCGCCGCGGCGGTCCTGCCGTACATCCTCGCGGCCGCGCTCGCAGTGGCGCTTGTGGTCGCTTTGCTGTGGGGGTTGTGGCGTCTCGGAGGCGTGCTCTTGGGCTTCTTCCGCGGCAACGCCAGCGAGCTGGATTGCGTCGACGCCGAGCGTGACGCGGCGGTCCGTGACCTGATTGCACTGCGCCATCGGGCGGTCCGCGAGATGGTCGAGGTCTCGCGCGAGGACTTCATCGAGGGCACGGCCCGCGAGGTAGATCGGCGATGAAGCAGCTGCTGGTGTGGACGGCGGTCGTGCTTGTCGCGGCAGCGGTGAGCGGGCCGATCATCGTCGCGACGGTCAACGCGCTGGTCTGGCCGGCGGTCGCAGTCGGACTGGCAGTCGCTGGCGCGCGAGCGGTCTGGTTCTTCACCCGTCGCTGAGGGTGCGGCCACTTCTGGGGGCTGTGCAGCGCTCCAGCGCCGGTCGCTCTGTCAAGGGCAAAGGTCTGCGACCGGCGCTGAGGATCGAAAGGCCTTGCGATCAGACAATGGGCTCACGCATAAAAGACAGTAGATGTTGAGCATAAGTGGAAAGGAGGTGAGCTAGTGGCAAGACGGATCAAGGTGCAAGGGGTACCGCGGGACGAGATCGATCATGAGCAGCTCGCGTTGGTGTTCTGGTTGCAGGCCAAGCGGGCCATGCGAGAGCGGCGCGAGCGTGAAGCCAAGGCTCGGGCCAAGCGGGAGGGCAAGCGCGATGAACGGTGAGCTACTCCCAGCCCTCGTGGCCGCCGGAGGCGGCACCGCGCTTCTCGCCACGATCGTGGTCCATGAGCACACCCGCGAACGGCGGATGCGCGCGAGTCGCAAGGTCTATTTGCTGCGCTTTCCGGCGGGTGCCACTGCTACCGACGCCGCGGCCACACTCAGATCGCTCGCTGGCTTGTCTGACGAGCACGAGCTCATCGTCGAGGTGGGCGCGGGTCCTGATGGCATCCGGCACTTGATCCAGATTCCGGAGGCGGCGATCGGCTCGGTTGTGGGTCACTTCGAGGCCTCGCTTCCGGGGGCGCGGATCGATGAGGCCACAGGTCCGTCCGGTGGACGGGCCGGCCTCGCGGTTCGGTTCTGGCCGCCAACCCTCGCGCTGCTGCGCTCGGACGACGTTGTGGCGTCAAGCCGGGCGCTGCTCTCGGGGCTCGGAGCGCTCAGGCCCGGAGAACAGGTACGGCTGTCGTGGGCGCTGCGCCCCGGCACCAGCGCACCGCTCGCGAGCACGGACGTATCAACCAAGAACAGCGAGGAGCGGATTCGTGACCGTGCGCTCGCCCAGCGAGTGCAGGAACCCGGGTTTCGCATCACCGGGTTGCTCGTGGTTCATGCCGAGCCTGATCGAGCCCGCGAACTATCCGAGCACGTTCAGGGAGTGATTCGGGGACGCAGGCGCGTGGGGGCAGGCATGCTCGTGAGGTCGGGCAAAGCATCCGCCACTGCGCTGCCATCGACGTTCGAGCGGCGGGGATGGCTCAGCGCTGAGGAGATCCTGCCGCTGCTCGCATGGCCACTTGGAGACGACCTGATCGCGGGAGTCGAGGCCGGTGTCTCGCGCCGGCTGCTCGTACCCAGCGGGGTGCCCAGCAGCGGACGTGCGCTGTTCGTTGGGCGCGATGGTCGCGGGGAGCGTCCGGTCGCGCTCTCAGCCGAAGCGGCCCGACACCACAGCCTGTATGTCGGCCCGAGCGGTGTTGGGAAATCCGTAGCACTGGCGCGCGGGGCACTCTCCGATATCGAGCACGGCTACGGCGGCGTGCTTATCGATCCGAAGGCTGATCTTGCCGCCGATGTGCTCGACCGGGTCCGACCGGAGGATGCCGATCGGATCGTCGTGCTGGATCCCGGTGCTGGCAGCCCGGTCCCTGGCCTTGACCTGTTCTCGTCCGGTGACCCGGATCTCCGAGCCGATGTGATCCTCGGCGCGCTCGGGGCGATCTTCCGCGACCACTGGGGACCACGCACCGAGTCGTACCTGCGCCTGGGACTTGCCACGCTCTCAGCTCAACCCAAGCCGGTGTTGAGCGACTGGATGCGCCTGTTCGGAGATCCAGGATTTCGTCGGCAGGCGGTGGCTCGTCTCACCGACCCGATGCTCACACTCGAATGGGCACGCTTCGAAGCGCTCACGGCAGCCGAGCAGGTGCAGCACGTGCAGGCCCCCGCCAGTCGCCTGGTCAGCTTGCTATCTCGCCCGGCCTTGCGCCATGTACTCGCCCAAGACGCACCGAAGCTCGACATCCCGCGCCTGCTTACCGAGCGCAAGTGGCTGATCGTCAGTCTCAGCCCTGGCAGCCTCGGCGAACCCGCAACCAGGCTGCTCGGCGCGATCATCGTGTACTCGGTGTGGAGCGCGATCGAACAGCGATCCGCACTCCCACCCGCACAGCGCCATCCGGTCTTCCTCGTCGTCGACGAACTGCAGACCATCGCGAGCCTTCCATTCGGACTTGAGTACCTGCTCGAACGAGCGCGTGGGCTTGGCTGCGGCGTGTCGGTCGCGACCCAGGGACTTGGGAGGTTGCCCGAGAGCATGCGCGCGAGCCTGCTCACCAACGTGGCCACGCTGGTCGCGTTCCGGCAAGGCCACCAGGAGGCCGAGCGCATCGCGCGTGAGCTTCCCGGCATCACCGCAGCCGACCTCCAGGGCCTGCGTCCATTCGAGGTCGCAGCCAGAGTCGCCGGAGGCCGCGGCAGCGCGGTATCGGTCATGACCGGCGTCACCGAAGCACCCGCGCCCGTGACCGGGCAGGCCGACCGGATCCGCCGGCTGTCCGCCGAGCGCTACGGCGGCCTGGCATCCGACCTGGACGGCTCATCCTCGACCCCAGATGGCGACCTCTCGGATGAGATCACGCAGATCGGGAGGGCGTCATGAGCGGTCCGATCGCCCGTCCAACCGCGTTGAGCGGACCCGCGCAGAATGCCCGCACCGGCGCGGGTTCGGTCCAGATAGGGGCCAGGACTAATGGGACCCCTCCCCATGTCCACCGCGTGTCGGCCTCCCGCCTCCGCGAGATCAGTTCAGAGCTCACCGATCAGGACTGGGCGGTGGTGCGGTTCATCGCTTCGACACGCCTCGCGACTGGCACCCAGCTTGCCCGCAGGCTGTGGGCCTCGGAGGACCCAAGCGACGCCCACGCTCGAGCGGCCCGGCGCGCGCTCCACCGACTAGAAGCGCAAAAACTCATCGGCCGGCTCGGCCGCAGGCTTGGCGGGGTGAGAGCCGGGAGCTCATCGATCGTCTACCGCTTGGAGTCCGCCGGTCACCGGCTCATCTCGCCCGGACGCAAGAAGCCCATCGCAGCAACCAGCTACGACACACTGGCCCACACGCTCGCCGTCACCGAGCTACTCGTGCAGCTGCATGAGCACACCGCCCACGGCGAACTGGAGATCGCGAGCATCCAGACCGAGCCGGGCTGCTGGCGCCGGTTCCCCGGCGCCTACGGCGGGCTGGTCACCCTCAAGCCGGACCTGTTCGCCGTGCTCGCCGGGCCGGTTCACCAGGACCGCTACTTCGTCGAGGTCGACCTCGCCACCGAATCACCGGCGCGCATTCGCGCCAAGGCCAAGCGCTACCTCGAGCACCTCCTGACCGGCACCGAGCAGCGCGCCCACGGTGCCTATCCACGCGTGGTGTTCACCGCCCCGCACTTAGATCGCGCCGCCCAACTCGAAACGGCGCTGGGTGGTCTTGATCCGCTCGCCGCAAAGCTGTTCGTGGTCTGGCACTTCGATGAGGTCGCCGGGCGCATGGTGTCGGAGGCCACGGCGTGAGCGCCCGCTACGACAAGCTCACGGTCGGAAGCTCGGTCGAGTGGTACACCCCACCGGAGATCTTCCAAGCGCTCGGCCTGCGCTTCGACCTCGACGTCTGCGCGCCGCCCGGCGGCCTGCCATGGATCCCGGCCGAGCGGTCGTTCTCCCGCGCCGACGACGGACTCACCCAGCCCTGGCAGGGCCTGGTGTGGATGAACCCGCCCTACGGACGCGGGATCGATCTGTGGATGCGCAAGCTGGCCGACCACGGAAGCGGCATCGCGCTCGTGCATGCCCGCACCGACACCCAGTGGTGGCGCGAGGCAACCGCCGCCGCCACGGCGATCTGCTTCATCGCCGGACGCGTGCGCTTCGTCCGCGGAGCGACCATGTCGAACGCCGGCCCCGGATCGCCAACACCGTCGGTGCTGCTGGCCTACGGGCAGACCTGCGCGCTGGCACTACTACAGGCCAATCTGGGCCCGACGCTGCTGATCCCAGGCGGCCTCAAGCCCCATGGTTACAACCACCCGAGGCCACGGTGAGCCCTCGACGCGTAGACGGCACCACGGCCGGTCTCAGCAACCCCCAGAGCTGGGACCGGCCGCCAATGCCATCCACGATCCAGGGAGGATCCACATGACCAAGGCCGAGGAGGTCTACACCAAGGTCGAAGCGCTCGTCGCCGCAGGCTCCACTAAAGCCGACGCGTTCAAGCAGCTCGCGGCCGAGTACGACCAGCCGGTCAACTCGATGCGCGGCGCGTACTACGCCCACACGAGCCGAGGCGAAGCATCGAGCAGCGAAAGGCCCCGCCGGTCGCGGCGGCGCGAGACCACGCCCGAGGATGCCCTGGCCGACGCCCGCGAGGCGCTCGACCGGGCAATCGAGAGCATCGACCGCGAGGTCGAAGCAGCCGGGGTCCGGGCGTTCGAAGCCCAGGCCGAATACGAGGCGCTCAAGGACAGCGCCGAGGCCAAGAAGGAGGCGATCGCCGCCAAGCGCGACGCGCTGGCCTGAGCCAGCTGTGGGCCGATCTGGCATGACGCCGGATCGGTCCACCCCACACCTTGAACACTCACGTCCATCACGCGTAAGACCCGGGCATGGCCCGAAAGCCACCCCGCCAGGACCCGCCGGTGAGCCACCTCTACGACCTCGCCGAAGCCCTGGCCGCGGACGTCGCGGTGCTTGCGCCGGACTGGTGCCAGATCGCCCGAAACGCCCAGGAGCTGGCCGCGGGAGCCCAACGTCGATGCGGCAAAACAGACGACTTGGAGCCTGTCAACTCCAATACACCGAAAAGCATTGACCGTCTGCAAACTTAACGAGACACTGCTTTAACGAAAACTAACCGAAAGGAGGGTTCATATGAGCACAGCAACAACCAAGACGGCGATCGTCTACCAGCGGTACGCCGACACGTCCGACCCGAACACCGCCGCCTCGCGCCAGCGCGACCGTGAGGCCTGCCTAGAAACCGCAGCGATCCTGGGAGCGGAGATCCGTGAGGAGATCACCGACGAACGCATCTCCGGGCTGGCGGCCAAACGTCCCGGACTCGACCGAGTCATGGCCGCGCTGGAAGCCGGCGAGATCGGCTACATCATCGTTCCGGGACCGGCGCACCTCGCGCGCAGCCTCACCCTGGACCAACACCTCAAGGCCCGAATCGAGCACGCGGGCGCACAGCTGATCTACGCCAGCGAGCACCAGAGCGGCACCTCGGTCGCAGTCAGCGACGACGTCGAGCTAGGTCAAGCTGCGGTCTACGCGCGCGTTTCGAGTACCGGCCAGCTCGGGCGCGACGGTGACACCGATGGCGACGGCTACTCAATCCCCGCACAGGTCGATGCCTGCAAGCGCAAGGCCGGTGAACTGGGCGCGTCGGTTGCCAAGGCCTATATCGAGCGGGCCGAGTCCGCGCGCAGCGATGACCGGCCGGTACTCCAAGCGATGCTGAGCGAGCTGCCGAAGCTCGGCGTGAAGTACCTCATCGTCCACAAGGTGGACCGCCTGGCCCGCAACCGCCTTGATGACGCCACGCTCTACCAGCAGCTACTCGGCATGGGCATCACCCTGGTCTCCGTCAGCGAGAACATCGACGAGACCCCCGCGGGCCGGCTGATGCACGGAATGCTCGCGACGTTCGCCGAGTACTACTCCAACAATCTCTCGACCGAGATTCGCAAGGGACTCGACGAGAAGCACCGCTTGGGCGGCACGCCCTTCAAGGCCCCGATCGGATACCTCCCCCTGCGTCAGCTGATCGCCGGACGCGACATCCGGTCGGTCATCGTCGACCCTGAACGCGCACCGCTGGTGACCAGGGCGTTCGACCTCTACGCCACCGGGCTTTGGACTCTCAGCCAGCTGACCGAGCTGCTCGAAGAGGAAGGGCTCCGCAGTCGTCCGACACCGAAGCGGGGGCCGGAGCCGCTGCGACTGACCACGGTCCACAAGTTGCTCAAGAACCACTACTACATCGGCCTGGTCACCTACCGAGGCCGGACGGTGGTGGGCCGCCACGACGCGATCGTCGATCTCGACACCTTCGACAAGGTTCAGGAGATCCTCGCTTCCCGTGCGGTCGCCGGAGATCGGCCGTCGAAGCATCAGCACTACCTGCGCGGAACGCTCTACTGCGCCGAGTGCGGCGGCCGGCTGCTTTACGGCAGGCACCGCGGCAACGGCGGCCTGTATGAGTACTTCTGCTGCATCAACCGCAAGACCCGACGCAAAGGCGCGGAGTGCAACACGCGCCACTACTCCGTCACCGAGATCGAGCGACGAATCGAAGACCACTACCGCACGGTGCAGCTCACCGAACAGGTCCGGGACCGCATCTGGGATGAGGTCCGCGAGGAGTCAGCACAACGGCAGGAGATCGCCGAAAAGGAAGCCCGACGCCACCGCGCCAAGCTCAAGCGTCTCCAAGACAACCAGCTGCGCCTCGTGCAGATGTCCTATGGCGGACTGGTAGACGACGAGGTACTTGCCACCGAGCAGGCACGTCTGCACCAAGAGCGCAGCCAGGTGACCATGTTGTTGAAGGGCGCAGAGGCGCAGGTCGAGGACCTGCACGAAGCGCTCGCCGAGGCACTCGGGCGAACGAGCACCCCACACGCCACCTACCTTGCGAGCACTCCGCTCGAGAGGCGCTTGCTCAACCACGCGTTCTTCAAGCGCATCGAGATTGGCGATGAAGGCGAGATCCAGGCCACCGAGCTGACGCCCGTCTACGCGGCCCTGACGGCGTGGAAGGAACCGCGCCCAGACAGCCCACCACCGTCCCCGGAGGCCGCCCCTGGGGGCGCGTCCGCCGCGGACCGGGGCCAACGAAAGAACCCCGACCCCCAAGGGGGCCGAGGTTCACACTTCGTCAAATTGGTGGAGACGGCGGGAATCGAACCCGCGTCCGCGGTCGCACCGAGAGTGGCGTCTACGAGCGTATCCGGCGCTCTGATCTCATCCCGAGCTCGCCTCGCCGGCGGGGTTGCTCAGGACCAGCCTCCTGAAATGTCCCCCGGTCGGCGGAAGCGGACCTTCCGGGGTGAGCCGACGTGAATGATTCCGGTTGTCCCACCGTCGGCTGGCGGGGACCAGAACCTCGCAGAGCTAGCTGGTGCTAGGCGGCGAGGGCGTACTCGTGAGAGTCCGCACGTATGGTTTTCCGGGGGATTTACGAGGCCATCCCGGAACCTCGGCTCGCAACCACCCGGGTGAGCCGACCACGTCGAAGCCATGTCGTCCCCGGGTGTATGTCAGCCTTCGAGTCTACTCGCCGGCGGCCGGCGGTCTGACCAGGGCCGCGCCTGCTCGAGCTGGGCGGCCAGACGCAGCAGCGTCGCCTCGCCGCGCAGCGGGGCCACGAACTGCACGCCGAGCGGCACGTCCTCGGCAGTCCAGTGCAGCGGCACGCTCATCGCGGGGCGCCCCGTCACGTTCGCCAGCTGCGTGAACGGCACCCACGACAGGTTCTTGTCGATCAGGTCCTCGACGACGCCCAGCCGGTGCGAGAAGCGGGTGGCGCGCAGCGCGAGCATGAGCTTCGCGGCGAGCTGCATGGGCTTCGGCGTCGCGAGCGAACCGACGCGCACCGGCGGCTCTGCGAGCGTCGGCGTGAGCAGGAGGTCGAAGCGCGAGAAGAACGACGCGAGCGCGGTGACGTAGTCGTGGCGGCGCTCGATCGCCGCGCAGTGCTCGATCGAGCTCGTGACGCGCCCGAGGTCGGCCATCACCCGCGAGTCGAGCTCGAACCCGTCACGTCCCGCGCCCGTGCGTCGGCGGATGTCGTCGATGATGTACGCGCCCTCGACGAACCACGTCGTCAGGAAGTCCCGGGCGAGCGCGCGCTCGTCGACCGGCGCGGGGACGATCTCGACCTCGTGCCCAAGCTCGGCGAGCAGTGAGGCGGCGTCCTCGACCGCGCGGGTCGCCTCCGGGTGCAGCGTGTCCCGCAGGGCGCAGGTGGTCTGCACGCCGATCCGCAGCACCCCCGGAGCGCGGCCGACCTCGTCGAGGAACGGGCCGTCCGGCACCCACGGGGCGAACGGCGACGTGGGCTCCATGCCGGCGAGGACGTCGAGCATCGCGGCGGTGTCGCGCACCGAGCGCGAGAGGACGCCGTTCGTCGCGCTGCCCTGCAGCGGCTCACCGAGCGCCGGCCCGTTCGGGATGAGCCCGCGCCCCGGCTTCAAGCCGAACAGGCCGCAGCAGGCCGCCGGGATGCGGATCGAGCCGCCGCCGTCGCTGGCGCCCGCCACTGGGACGATCCCCGCGGCGACGGCGGCCGCGGAACCACCGGACGAGCCGCCCGGCGTGCGCTGCAGGTCCCACGGGTTGCGGCAGGGGCCGTGCAGGTCGGGTTCCGTGATCGCCTTCGAGCCGAACTCCGGCGTGTTCGTCCGGCCGAACGGGACAAGGCCGGCGTCGAGCCAGCGCTGGGTCACCGTCGCGTGCGCCTCGGCGGGGATGTTCGCCAGCGCGCGGCACCCGCCGGACGCCGTCACGCCGGCGTACTCCTGGAACAGGTCCTTGAGCAGGAACGGCACGCCGCCGAACGCGCCGGGCAGCGGCGCCACCGCGCGGGCCTGGGCTTCGGCCGACATCCATCGGACGATCGCGTTGATGCGCGGGTTGACCGCGGCGGCTCGCGCCTGGGCGGTCTCCAGCAGTTCGGTCGCGGTCACGTCGCCCTCGCGCACCAGCTGCGCGAGCCCGAGCCCGTCGTGGACGGCGTACTCGTCGAATCGCATACGGCGCGATCCTACCCAGCGGTCGGAACGAGTGTGGCGGCTGGGTCAGTCGTCGTCGTGGTTGCCCGAGCCGCCGCCGAGCGACGTGTCGCCTGCGTCGGCCACGTCATCGGTGGCCTCCACGGGCTCGGCCGCCGGCTGCTCCTCGCGCGCGGACTCGTCGCCGCCTCCGCGATCGCCTCCGCCCTTCTCGTGCCCGCCCGACGGTCCCTCGTCCTCGTCGACCTCCACCGCCGCCGGCGCGACAGCTTCCGTCTCCTTCTTGCCGCGGCGCCCCGATCCCACGTCATCGTCGGACCGGCCGGACCGCTCGGGTCTGGGGTCACGCCGATCGTCGTTGTCGCCGCGGTCGCGGCCCGGGCGGCGCCGCTCACCGTTGTCGCGGTCGTCACCGGTGGTGGGCGCGACCGCATCATCGTCGTCGTCGCGGCGATCGCGGTCGCGGCGCTCGTCCTTGCCGGTCGAGCGTTCCGCACGCTCGCTGCGCTCGGCGCGGTCCTCTCGCCGCGACGCCTCGGAGCGCGCGGGCACCCCAGCCGCCGAGAACGCCGACCCCACGCCCGCCGACACCGCGGCGAACTGCGTCGGCGGCGGGGCCGGCGGCGGCGCGGGCGCCACCGCGGCCGCCGCCGGCTCCTCGCTGCGCGACCGGTCCTCCCGTGGCGTGTCAGGCAGCGTGACCCCCGCGATCACGGCACCCGACACCACCACGGTCGCCCCGGCCTTGGCGAGCAGCGCGCCGCCCAGCACGCTGCCGCCGGGCGCCGACGGCCTCCGCCGCGACCGCCGCGCCCTCCCCCATCCGCTGTGCCGCCCACACGGCGAGCGGGTACGGCGTCACCGCCGTCATCGCCGCGCGCAGCCCCGTGCGCGCCCGGTAGGCGAGCTGGCGCACCGCGCCCTCGCTCATGCCGAGCTCGTCGGCGACGTCCGCGCTGGTCCGGCCCTGCACCGCCGCGAGCACCGCCGTGCGCTGCTCCTCCGGCAGCGCGGCGAGCAGCGCGAGTGCCTGGCGGACGTCGATGCGCTGCTGGACCTCGGCGGGCAGATCGAGGTCGGCGGCGACGTCGTCGGGAAGTTCGGTGTCGTCGGGCATGGCGTGGTGAGCGTCGATGGCGGTCGTTCTCACGATCCGGTGCAGCCACCCGCTTGGGTGCTGCACCTGTGCGCCGCCGGAGATCGCCGCCCAGGCGCGCAGCAGCGCCTGCTGCGTCACGTCGTCGGCGGCGTCCGGCCCGGCGACGCGGCGCGCGACGGCGTGCAGCGTCCGCGCGTGGCGGGACACGAGCACGTCGAAGGCGCCGGCGTGGCCGGCGGAGGCGAGCGCCGCGAGGCGCTCGTCGTCCTGCGTGCGCAGCAGCGCGGTGGCCAGCAGGCCGGCCATCAGCGGGCCTCCGCCACCGTGCGTCGGCTAGTCGTCGTGGCCGTGACCACGGCCCTTGCGATCGTCGTCTTCGTCGTCGTCGTCGCGACCTCCGCGGCGATCGTCGTCGCTCTTGTCGTCATCGTCTCCATCGTCCTCCTTCGCCTGCTGCAGGACGTAGGTCCCGTCGACGAGCAGGAGCACCTTGAGCTCGACCTTCTGCCCGACGGTGAACTTCGCGAGGTCGAACGAGACCGGCACCGCGACGATCACCGGGGTGCCGCCGCCCTCGGGCGTCAGCGTCAGCGTGCGGGCTGCGGGGTCGATGGCCGTGATCTGGCCCTCGACCTCAAGGCCGCCGCGGCCCTTGAGCTTCACGCTCGTGGCGGTGAGGTCCGCGCCGGCGATGGTGACGGAGACCTTCACGCGACGACCGATCGCCGGAGCGGTGACGGGCGCCGCGAACAGGATCGACACGGCCGCGTCGTCGTCCTTCTTGCCGGTGACGGTGAAACGATCGGCGGCGCTCGTGGTGACGAGCCCCTGGACGCGGGCCTTCGTCGCCGTGCCGACGACGCGGATGCGCTTGGCGACACCGCGGCGCGCCTTGACCTTCACGACGCTGCCGACGGCCGGCAGTGTCGCCGTGTCGACGGCGCGCAGCTCTCCGCCGTGGTTGGCGTAGACGAAGGTGTCGGCGTCGGCGTGGGCGAGCACGACGCCGTGGCCGCTGCCGCTCGGGCCGCCGCTCTTGGCCTGCGCCGGCGCGACCGCAACGGTCAGCGCGATCAGCGCGGCACACATGGTGTGGATGGTTGTTCTCATGCTCATGCCTGTGATGACCGCCCCCAGAGCGCCGCGTCACAACACTGGCGCGTTGGCGCTCACCTGAATCACCCCGGGCGCGCGTGAATCACCCCACCCAGCCTATTGCCACCTCCTTGCAGCTGGGCTAGCGTCGCGCTCCGTGACCGTCGCCCCGCTCGTGCCGCCCGTCCCCGTCGCCGATCTCGGCGCCGCGGTGGACGTCCTGCACGCGCACGGGCTGCGGGTCACCGGCGCGCGTCGCCTGGTCATCGACGCGCTCCTGGCCGCCGAACGGCCGGTCACCGCAGACGAGCTCGCCGGCACCCTCGGCGGGCGCTGCGACCTCACGTCGGTCTACCGCAATCTCGAGACGCTCGAGGCCGTGGGGCTCGTCCGCCACATGCACCTCGGCCACGGGCCGGGGCGGTACGCCCTCGCAGGAGCACCGGAGCGCGAGCACCTCGTGTGCGACGGCTGCGGTGCGCACCTCGCCGTCGAGCCCGAACGGATGGACGGCGTGCGCGCCGCCGTGCGCGCGGCGTTCGGCTGGCAGGCGCGGTTCAGCCACTTCCCGCTCGCCGGGCTCTGCCCGGCGTGCACGACCACCACAGGACCCGGAGCACCTCACCATGCACATCCCTGACGGTTTTCTCAGCAGCGAGGTCTGCGCCGTGACAAGCGTCGCGGCCGCCGGCGCCATCGGCTACGCGGCGTCCCGCGCGCGTGACGAACTCGACGAGCGCCGCGCGCCCCTCCTCGGCGCGACCGCCGCCCTCGTCTTCGCATCGCAGATGGTGAACTTCCCCATCGCCGGCGGGACGAGCGGCCATCTGCTCGGCGCCGCCCTGGCCACCGTCCTGCTCGGGCCGTGGCTCGGCATGCTCGTCGTCGCCCTCGTCCTCGGCGTGCAGGCCGTGGCGTTCGCCGATGGCGGCATCGCGGTCCTGGGCGCCAACGTGCTGAACATGGCCGTGCTCGGGGCCCTCGTCACCCAGGCGATGCTCACCGGCGCCGGCGCGCTGCGCGAGCGGACCGCCGGTCTGCTGGGTGTCGCCGCCGTCGCATCGTGGGTCTCGGTCATGGCCGCGGCCACCGCGACGTCGGCGGAGCTCGCCGCGTCGGGCACGATCGGCCTGACGACCGTGCTGCCCTCGATGCTCGGCGTCCACGCGCTGATCGGAGTCGGTGAGGCCGTGATCACCGTGGCGGTCGTCGCGACCGTCCTCGCCGTGCGGCCGGACCTCGTCGGGGGGCGCCGCGCCGCGCCGGTGCCGTCGTGAGGCTCGGCGTCTTCGTCGGGCTGGCGCTCGCGGTGGCGATCGGGCTCGGCGCCGCGGTGTCGCCGTTCGCCTCTCCGCAGCCAGACGGGCTGGAGCGGGTGGCGGAGGACCACGGGTTCACCGGCGCGGGGACGTCCCATGCCGCGCCCGTGGCCGACTACGCGTTCCCGGGCGTGACCGATGAGAAGGCGGCGACCGCCGCCGCCGGCCTCGCCGGGACGCTGCTGGTGTTCGCCCTGGGCGCCGGGCTCGCGGTCACACTGCGGCGACGTTCAGGCCACCCCGCCTGAACCGCGGCATCGGTCGAGCGCAGCCGCGAGACTGCGTCCCATGCTCCTGCGCCCGACCGACGACGGCCTGCTCGCGATCGGGCAGGCCTCCCACGCGTGGATCAGCGGACAGCTCGCCCGCGTCTGGGGGAACGCCGAGTTCGGCGCCGTCGTCCCACGCGAGGACGTCTGCCTCGCCGCCGAGCAGCACGACGTCGGGATGGCCGAATGGGACCTGCGCCCCACGCTGGACGGCGAGACCGGCCGGCCCCGCGATTTCCTCCACCTGCCGGTCGCGACGCACCTCGCGCTGTGGCGGGCCGCGCCGGGAAAGCTGCTCAGCCAGAGCACGTACGCCGCGCTGCTGTGCTCGATGCACGGGACGGCGCTGCAGCGCTTCCGCGACCTCGACGCACTGCCCGCCGCCGACGCAGACGATGTCCGCGCGTTCCTCGCCGAGCAGCGTGAACTGCAGGACCGCCTCGCCCGCGCGCTCGGCCGCGACGCGCACGAGATCGAACGCAACCAGCGCCTGGTGTGGACGTGGGACGCGCTCTCACTCGCCCTCTGTCTCGACTGGGCGCCGTACACCCAGCGCGAGGTTCCGACGGCGAGCGGCGGCGTGACCGACCTCCGGCTCGTCGCCGACGACCTCGGCGGCGGGCACTCGATCGAGCCCTGGCCGTTCGTCACCGACACCGTCACGGTGCACGCCGAGGGTCGGCTGCTGTCCGGCGCCGCGTTCGCCTCCGAGGACGAACTGCACGCGGCGCTGGACGCGGCGCCCGTGCGCCGCCTCACGTACGCGCTGCGCCCGCGCCGCTGACTACGGCGCGCGGTAGGAGCGCGTCGGCGGCCCGGTGAAGGTCGTCCCGTCCGGCGCGGTCCAGCGCACGCGGTACTGGCGCGATGTCGACGCGCTGGTCGTCGTGCTCCACACGCCGCGCGTGTTCGAGCGGTCGGTCTTCAGCCGGCGCCAGGAACCGCGGCTGCCGTTGCGGTAGTCGATCGTCACGCTGGTCCCGCGCGTCGTCGGCCGGACGACGCCCCACAGCGTCGTCGCGCGCCCGCCCCGCGTGGCCACCAGCGGCAGGCGGAACCCCTCGTACGACGGCTTGGCATCGCCGCCGTGGCCGCGCAGCCCGGACTCGAAGCCGCTGTAGCGCTGGATCTCGCTGCCGGGGCGCGGCAGGTCGTCGCGCATGAGGTACTGGCTGAACATCCGGACCCGCCCACTGCGGTAGGCGAGTTGCTCGGAGATCGACCGGTACTCGGCCTGCTGCTGCGGGCTGACGCCGAGCCGCGTGTCCGGCCACGACTGGATGCCGAACTCCGTGAGCCACACGTCGGTGCCGCTCGGCAGTGCCTTCGCCTTCTCCGCCTTTGCCAGCGCGCTGTTCAGTCGCGACAGCACGCCGATGGTGACGTCGTCGTTCGCGGGCGGGGTGAAGAACGGGCCGCCGCGCGTCGTGTACGCGTGGTGGGCGTAGCCGTCGGCCTTGAGGCGACCGCAGCTGCTGCGCTTCTTGTACTGCGCATTCAGGCACAGCGCGGTGCGCAGGAAGGCAAGCGGCGCAACGGCCGTGGCGGTGCCGCGCGGCGCGGTCTCCCCGAGCAGCACCGGTGCGCGCGTCCCGCCCTTCGTCAGGCCTGCCTCGCCCTGCTGAAAGAGCTGGCGATAGAGCTTCGCTGCGGTGTACTCGCGCGTCGTGCCCCGCTTCGTGAACTGCGGCAGCAGGAACTGCGGATGGTTCGGCTCGTTCCACACCGACCACGCGCTGACCTGCGTGCCGTAGTGGCGGGCCAGCATCTCGGTGAAGCGGCCGAATCGCGTGGCGCTCGGACGGGTGCGCTGGTCGCGCTTGCCCGCGGTCGCCCAGCGGGGGACCGGGCCGCTCACGGTGACGAGCACGCGGAGGCCTGCCGCACGCGCGGCGACGATGGCGGCGTCGTACCGGGCGAGCCCCGGGTAGCCGGGCGGGGCTGCGCTCGTCGAACGCCGGGACCGACGTGCCGCCCGGATCGGGCGCCGCGGCGTTCCAGTACAGGATGATCCGCACCCAGTCGGCCCCCAGGCCCTTGACCTCCTGCGCCGTGGACGCGCGCAGCGCCGGGTCGTCACCAAGCAACTCCCGGGGCGCTTCGAAGAGCGTGGACTGCGTCGAGCGCGCGGACGCGGCGGAGGGCAGGACGAGCGTCGCCGCGAGCACGGCGAGCAGGGACAGGCAGAGGTGGGCGCGGCGCACGGAGGAGGCCTCCCGGCGTCGGAGTCAGGGACAGCGAGACCGGCGAGCGATGCCGGCCTCACCTCCTCCAACGCGGCCCCGGCGCCGAGGTTGCGGTCAAGGTGCCCGAACGGTGTCTCGGCTTTCGTATTCTCGGGACATGCCTGAAGCCGCCGACGTCGCCTGGGATCTCGAACCGCTGGTCTACGGAGAGGGCGAAGCCGGCGCGCTGCGGCTCCTCGGAGAGGCCGCCGAGCTCGCGGACACGTTCGCCGCGGCCTACGCGGGCAAGGTCGCCGAGCTGGACGAAGCGGGACTCGCGGCCGCCGTCGCGGCGATGGAGGAGCTGAGCGACAAGATCGGGCGCGCGGGCAACTACGCGATGCTGCGGTTCAGCACCGACACGAGCGACCCGGCGAATGGGGCGCTCCTGCAGAAGGTCCAGGAGCAGGGCGCGCAGATCGAGACGAAGCTCCTGTTCTTCGACCTCGAATGGGCCGCGCTCGACGACGCGCGCGCCGACGTCCTGCTCGCCGCCCCGGGTGTCGAGAAGGCCCGTCACCACCTCAAGGCTGCCCGCCGTTACCGCCCGCACCTCCTCACCGAGCCCGAGGAGAAGATCCTCACGGAGAAGGGCGTCACGGGATCGAGCGCGTGGGCGCGCCTGTTCGGCGAGCAGGTCTCCGCGCTCACCGTCCCGCTGCCCGGCGAGGCCGAGCCCGTGGCGCTCGACGTCGCGCTGTCCCGCCTCATGTCCCCCGACGGCGAGGTCCGCCGCACGACCGCCGAGGCCGTGACGGAGACCCTCGCCCCCGGCCTGCGCACCCGCGCGTTCATCTACAACACGCTCATGGCCGACAAGGCCACGGACGACCGGCTGCGCAAGTACCCGTCGTGGATCGCCAGCCGCAACCTCGCCAACGAGGCCAGCGACGAGTCCGTGCAGGCGCTGCTGGACGCCGTGCGCAACCGGTACGAGATCGCCCGGCGCTGGTACTCGCTGAAGGCCAAGCTGCTGGGCGTCGAGCGCATCAAGGACTACGACCGCATGGCCGCCGTCGTCGCTGCCGACGACGAGAACATCCCGTGGGACGAGGCGAAGGACATCGTCCTCGACGCGTACCGCTCGTTCGCACCGTCGCTCGGCGAGACCGCGGAGTCGTTCTTCACCGGCGGATACATCGACGCCCCCGTGCGCCCCGGCAAGCGCGGCGGCGCGTTCTGCGCGTACACCGTCCCGAGCGCGCACCCGTACGTGATGCTCAACTACACGTCGCGGCGCCGGGACGTCCTGACGCTCGCGCACGAGCTCGGCCACGGCGTGCACGCGGCGCTGGCCCGCCCGCGCGGCATCTTCGAGCAGCACACGCCGCTGACGCTGGCCGAGACGGCGTCGGTGTTCGGCGAGACGCTCGTCTTCGGCCGCCTGCTGGACCGCACGCCGGATCCCGAGGCGCGCCTGTCGCTGCTCGCCGAGTCGATCGAGGGGTCGATCGCCACGGTGTTCCGCCAGTGCGCGATGAACCACTACGAGCACCTCGCCCACACCGCTCGCCGCGAGCAGGGCGAGCTCAGCGTCGACGACCTCAGCGGCCTGTGGGCGCAGTCGCAGGCCGAGATGCTCGGCGACAGCGTGGAGATCACCGACGGCTACAGGACGTGGTGGTCGTACGTCCCGCACTTCATCAACACGCCGGGCTACGTCTACGCGTACGCCTACGGCCAGCTGCTGGCGATGTCGATCTACCAGCGCTACACCGAGGGCGGCGAGGCGTTCGTGCCGGCGTACCTCGAGCTGCTGGCCTCGGGCGGGTCGAAGTCGCCGGAGGAACTCGGTGAGATCGTCGGCATCGACCTCGCCGACCCGGGCTTCTGGGACTCCGGCCTCGACCTCGTCGAGGCGCAGCTCGAGCAGGCCGAGGCGGCGGCGCGCGAGGCGCGGCCGGAGGCGGTCGGCGCGTAGCGGCTACTAGGCGGCGGTGAGCGCGGCGCCCGCGCCGAAGCGCTCCCTTGCCACGAACCGTCCCGTCCCGGGCTCACCGACCAGCTCGCCGTCACGCACCACGAGCGTGCCGCGGACGAACACGGCGCTCGGCCCGCCGCGCACAGCCGTGCCCTCGTACAGGTTGTAGTCCACGGCCGAATGGTGCGTCGCAGCACTGATCGTCCGTGTGCGCTCCGGATCGAAGACGACGACATCGGCGTCGGCCCCCACCGCGATCGTGCCCTTGGCCGGCATGCCGAACAGGCGCGCAGGCGCGGTGCTCGTCAGCTCCACCCACTGGTTGAGCGTGAGGCGGCCGCTGCGCACGCCCGTCTCGTGCAGCAGCTCGACGCGGTCCTCGATGCCCGGCGCGCCGTTGGGGATCTTCGAGAAGTCGCCGCGGCCGAGCGCCTTCTGGTCGGCGAACCGAAACGCGCAGTGGTCGCTGGAGACGACCGAGAGCACGCCGGTCTCCAGGCCGCGCCAGAGCGCCTCCTGCTGGTGGGCCTCGCGCGCGGGCGGCGTGAACACCGCCTTGGCGCCCTCGAAGTCCGGGCGCGCGAGGTACGTCTCGTCGAGGTACAGGTACTGGCTGCACGTCTCGGCCCACACGGCGGCCCCGGCGGCGCGGGCGCGCTGCACCGGTGCGAGCGCCTCGGCGCAGGAGACGTGGACGACGTACAGCGGGCAGTCGGCCAGCGCCGCGAGGTCGATCGCCCGGCTCGTCGCCTCGGCCTCGGTGATCGGCGGCCGGGTGCGCGCGTGCCAGATCGGGTCGGTGTTGCCTGCGGCGAGTGCCTCGCGGACGAGCACGTCGATCGCGTCGCCGTTCTCGGCGTGCACCATCACCACGCTGCCGGTCCGCCCCGCGACCTGCATCGTGCGGAACAACGTCTCGTCGTCCACCATGATCGCGCCCTTGTACGCCATGAAGAGCTTGATGGACGTAACCCCGTGCTCGGGCAACGCGGCGAGCTCCTCCAGGCGCGCGGGATCGGTGAGGTCCGTCACCGCGAGGTGGAAGCCGACGTCGGCGAGCGGGCGGCAGCGCTCGATCTTCTCGTGCCAGGTCGCCAGCGCGTCGGGGAGCGACTGATCGCGTTCCTGGATGCAGAAGTCCACGACGGCGGTCGTGCCGCCGTGCACTGCGGCCACCGTACCGGTGGTGAAGTCGTCGCACGTGACCGTGCCGCCGAACGGCATCTCCAGATGCGTGTGCATGTCGACGGCCCCGGGGATGACGTACTGCCCGCGCGCGTCGATGACCCGATCGGCGCGCACGTCCAGCTCCTCGCCGATCAGCGCGATGCGGCCCGCGCTGAGCAGGACATCGGCGTGGTAATCGTCGGTGGCGGTGATGATGCGGCCGCCCTTGATCAGTGTGTCGTTCATGGTCGGTTCTCGGGAGTCGGGGTGGGCAGGGCGGCATGGGCCAGCAGCGCGTCGACGAGCGCGTCGGCGTAGGCGTCATCGACGGTCGCGCCGGTGACGAGCGAGCGGTAGTAGATGGGGCCGACGTAGAGGTCCTGGAGCACCTCGAGATCGGCGTCCGCACGGATGCGGCCGCGGTCCTGCCACTCCTCGAGCAGGGCGGTGACGGCCGCGCGCCGGGGCCGGACGATGCGCTCGCGGTAGGCCTCGGCCATCTCGGGATCGCGGGCCAGGTCGGCGACGAGCCCGGCGATCACCACGCCCTCCAGGCGTGCCTGAAAGCCGTCGATCACGCGGCGCACGGCAGCGAGCAGGTCGGCCCGCAGGTCGTCGCCCGGCGGCGCCGGCCACCGGGTTGACCGACTCGAACACCGGCGCAATCGCGTCGATGACGAGCGCCGCCTTGCTCGGCCACCACCGGTAGATCGTCGTCTTCGCGACGCCGGAGCGCGCGGCGACGCCCTCGATGGTCAGCGCCCCGTACCCGCCGTCGGCGAGCGCGTCGAGCGTGGCGGCGAAGACCGCCTCCTCCGTCGCCGGGCGAATGCCGCGGCTCCCTCCGTTGCCGGTGGACGGGTCAGCCATGCTGGGCTCCGATCAGGTCACGTGCCGCGCGGGCGACGACGCGTGCAGCCAGGGCCGCGTCGTCGGGGTCGGCGGCCTCGGCAGGGTCGTGGCTCACGCCTCCCGCGCACGGGATGAAGAGCATGGCGCTCGGCACGCGGGGTGCCAGCACCATCGTGTCGTGCGCCGCGCCCGAGACGAGCCGCAGCGGCTCGGCCCCCTCAGCGCGTGCGGCGTCGGCGAGCGCGTCGGCGACGCCCGCGTCGAGTGCGGTGGCGGGCTGGCGGGACCGCTCGGCGTACGTGCACTCCAACCCGCGGACCACCGCCCGTTCGGCGGCGAAGGTGCGGAGCGCGCACAGGACCTCCCCCCACCGCCGCGTCGTCACGGCCGCGCACGTCCAGGCTGATGCGCGCCGTTCCCGGGACCACGTTCACCGCGCCCGGCGTCAGCGCGACGTCCCCCACGGTGCCGACCACGGCGCCGTCGCTCGCCCGTGCGAGGTCCTCGAGCCGGAGCATGACCTCCGCGGCGAGCAGCCCGGCGTCGTGGCGCAGGCGCATCGGTGTCGCCCCCGCGTGGTCGGCCCGCCCGGTGATGTGCAGGTCGGCCTGCACGAACCCCGCGATCGCGTCGACGACGCCGAGCCGCGCCCCGCTGTCCTCCAGCACCCGGGCCTGTTCGATGTGGGGCTCGATCCACGCCGCCATGCCGTTGAGGATGTCGGCGCTCTGCTCGCAGTCCTCCGGTGCCAGGCCCGCGTCACGCGCGTGGTCGGCGAAGGGGCGGCCGTCGTCGAGCGACCGCACCGTCGACGCCAGCTCCGCGGCGCCGACGTCGCCGGCGCAGATGCGGCTGCCGAGCAGCAGTTGGCCGAAGCCGGCGCCTTCCTCCTCAACCCAGGCGACGGCGCGCAGCGGCAGGGTCGTCCCGGCCCGCGCGAGTTCCAGCGCCACGAGCACCCCGAGGACGCCGTCCCAGCGCCCGCCCCGGCGCACGCTGTCCAGGTGTGAGCCCACGCCGACGCGCGGCGCACCCGGCGCGCCGCGATCCGCCCACAGCGTGCCGACCGGGTCGCGCCGTGGGGCAAGCCCGGCCGCGGCGAGCGCGGCCGCCACGTGGTCGATCGTTGCGGTGAAGCCGGGGGTGAAGGCGTGGCGGCTCACCGCGTCGTCGCGGTCGGAGAACGGCGGCGCCGCCAGCCGATCGGCGGTCGCCGCGATGCGCTCGGCGACCGCGGTCATGCCGCCACCGCCCGCCAGCCGGCGGTCACCGCGTCCATGAGCTCGTCGGCCAGCGCGTCGGCGGCGGCGAAGCGCGCGGTGACGGCGCGGCCCGCGTCGCGGGCGTCCGCGAGCATCGCGCGCTCGTCGAATCCGGCGATCGCCCCGTCGGCGATCACCCGCCGGCCGGCGACGAAGACATCCGTGATCGCCCCCGCGGGCGCGGTGAAGACGGTCTGGCGCAGCGGGTCGTGCAACGGCGTGAACGCCCGATGGTCGAGATCGAGCAGCAGCAGATCCGCCGCGGCACCGCGCTCGATCTGCCCGAGCGCGCCGTCCCAGGGCGTGGCCGCCGCGCCGCCGCAGGTCCCCATGTCCCAGAGGTCCGCGGCGCCGAGCCAGCTCTCGAAGTCGGTGTCGGGCCCGCGGTGCAGCAGCGCACCGGTCTTCACGCACGCGAGCATGTCGCTGCCGTCGTTCGACGACGCGCCGTCCGTGCCCAGGCCCACGCTGATGCCCGCGCCGCGCAGGGCACGCACGTCGCAGATCCCGCTGCCGAGTTTGAGGTTGCTCACCGGGTTGTGGGCCACCCGGACGTCACGTCCGGCCATGCGCGCGACGTCGTCGCCGGTCAGCCAGATCGCGTGCTCGAAGCAGACCTCGGGGCCCAGGAAGCCGATCTCGTCCAGCCGTGCCGGCAGCGTCGTGCCCCAGCGGCGCATGCCGGTCTCGGCCTGCATGCGCGTCTCGAGCACGTGGATGTGCACGCACAGCTCCAGCTCACGAGCGAGCGCCGTGCAGCCCGCGAGCATCGCCTCGCTGCAGCGCTGCGGACCGGACGGCCCGAGCCCGATCGCGATCCCGTCCTGCGGGCGGTGGTGGGCGGCCACCATGTCCCGTGCGAAGCCCTCCCACTCCTCCCAGCTGGGCGGGGCGTCCGTGGCCAGCGCGTCCCGCGCGCGGGCGCCGAGCCGGGTCTCGTCGAGGATCACCGTCTCGGCCCACGCCAGGTCGCCCATGCCGAGCACGACGAGCGCTCGGAGTCCCGCGTCGCGATAGGCCCGCACGACGGCGTCGACGGTCGCGCCGGTGAAGCCGTGCAGCTCGTAGAGGAAGTCGACGACGGTCGTGCAGCCGCCGCGCAGCAGCTCGCACGCGCCGAGCAGCGTGCGCAGGTAGACCTCGTCGGGGGTCTGCTCGGGGGGCGAGCAGCGGCGGGTAGCTGAAGAGCATCCACGGCTCGAGGGGCAGCCGGTCGAAGCGCCCCTTGAACCAGTTCTCGCTGGAGTGGAAGTGGGCGTTGACGAGGCCGGGCAGCAGCAGCCGGCGGGCGCCGTCGACGCGCGCGGCGCCGTCCGCCGCCACCGTGCCCGGCATCGCGACCGCGGCGATCGTGTCGTCGCGCAGCACCACGTCCGCACGCGACCCGTTGGCCAGCAGGACGCCGGCGAGCAGCGTCGCGCTCACGCGCGGGCCTCGAGCGGACGGATCGCGAACGGGTCGTCGGGATCGCCCCAGCGTTCCTGGATGCGCCCGTCCGCCACGCGGTAGATGTGCGTGACCGTCACCTCGACCGGCTCGCCGGTGGGCGCCAGGCCGAGGACCTCCCCCGTGTGCACCCCTTCGCCGCGCAGCCGGACGCGCACCGTCTCGCCGTCGGCCTGCAGCGTCTCGATGTCGTACGAGAAGCCGTCCAGCGCGTCGCACAGCGCGATGAAGAACCGCTGCACGCCGGCGACGCCGTCGTCCTGCGCGTACGGGCGGTGATGGTTGACGTACGTCGGCGCGAACAGCTCGTCGAAGGCGTCGAAGTCCCGCGCGTTGATCGCGTCGACCCAGGCCCGCACGATGTCGGCAGGCTCGGTCACGGCGTCTCGTAGTGGTCGCGCGGCAGGCGCTCGCGGTCGTCGGTCAGCGCGTAGCGCCACTCGAGCATCACCGTGCCCTCGGGTCCCGCCTTCCACGGGCCGTGCTTCATCCCGGGCGGGCGCACCGCGTACTGCCCGGCCTCGAACCACTGGTCCAGGCCGATGTCGTAGATCGTGCCGCTCACGATGTAGACCTCCTCCCAGCACGCGTGCACCTGCTCGCCCTGCGGGGAGGTGTCGGTGTGCGGCGCCAGGCGGGAGAGGCGCGTGAACGCGCCGGTCTCCTCGTCGACGCTGAGGACCTGCGCGTCGTTGCCCGGCGACCGGTCGATCCACGGGTTCGTCGGGGTGTGGAACTCGCGCTCGATCTTCGCCATCGGTCAGGCCTCCATGGGTCGGGTGCGGGCTGCGAGCGCGTCGACCGCCAGCGCGGCGCCGCCCGGGAGCGCGACGACCTGCGCGGTGGCGCGCGGCGGGCGGTGCGCGCCGAGCGCCTCGCCGATCGCGGCGTTCAAGACGGGCAGCAGCGTGAGGTCGAGCAGTGCGATGCCGAGGCGCAGCACGGCCTCCGGCGCGCTGCCGGCGGCACGCAGCACCGTGAGCAGATTCGCGACGGCCTGGCGGGCCTGCGCGTCGGCGCCGGGGCGCAGAAGACCGGTCACGGGGTCGGTGCCGGTCTGCGCGGTCACGACGACGAGCTCACCGCTGGCCGCGGCGTGCGAGTACGGGCCCTTCGGCGCGGGCGCGCCGTCGGCGATCAGCAGCTCGATCATGCCGGCCCCTCGGGGTGCGCGGCCCGGAACTCCTCGGCCACGGTGGCCAGCGTCGCGAAGCGCACCCCCGGCTCGGCCGCCGCGTCGCGGAGAAACCGTTCGAGCATCGCGATCCGCAGCCCGCGCCCGATCGACTCCGGGTGGAGCACGAGGTTGAAGATCCCGCCCGGGGCGTTGGCGAGCAGGTACTCCCACTCCGCGCGCCAGATCGCCTCGACGGGCGCCGGGCCGTCGCGGCCGGTGAGCTTCGGCCCGTCGTAGGTGAACTCGAAGTGGTGGAAGTCGTTGAGCACGAAGCTGTGCGGGATCTCCACGAGGTCGAGCAGCGGACCGGGGGTGCTCGGGCCGAGGTGCTGGTGGGTCCAGGCGCCCCGCGCCCAGTACGGGAAGAAGTCGTCTGCTGCGAGGCTCGAGTCGTAGGAGAAGCCCTCCTCGACGAACACCTCCAGGAGCTCCTGGGCAAGGTCGCCCGTCGGATGGCGGAAGCCGACCGGCCGCTGCCCGGTGATGCGCTCCAGCGCGTCGTTGCTGACCTTGATGACGTGGCGGCCCTCGTCGATCGAGAGCGCGTCGAACGACTCGTGGTGGTAGCCGTGGTTGGCGATCTCGTGCCCGGCGTCGGCGACGCGCTTCGTGATCTCCGGGAACGTCTCCGCGGTATGTCCCGGGATGAACCAGGTGCTCGGCGCGTCGAACCGGTCGAGCACGTCGAGCAGCCGCGGCGCGCCGACCCGCGGGCCGAACTCGCCGCGCGACAGGGCGCGCGCGCCCATCGCGCCGAAGTCCATCCACATGGAGAGCGCGTCGAAGTCGCTGCAGACGCAGATCGTGGCGCGGTACTCGGTCATGTCAGGGACTCCACAAGCGCGGTCGGACGACGGAGGTGGTGGTCGGTCGCGCGCTGGTAGGCCCGCGCCACGCGGAGCGCCGTCGCCTCCTCGAAGCGTGCGGCGGCCAGCGACATCCCCACCGGCAGCCCTTCGGAGAACCCGCACGGGATCGCCACCGTCGGCACGCCCGCCACGCTGTGCGGGAACGTGTAGCGGCAGTACGTCCAGCCGACGTCCTCGGTCGGGCCGCCGGGGAACTCGATGTCGATGAAGAGCGTGCCGTTGTGGCGCTGCGCGACGGCGGGGACGGTGGGCGTGAGGATCACGTCAACATCGCCGAAGACCTGCGCGAACTCGTCGCCGATGAGGGTGCGCAGCTGCTGGCCGCGCAGATAGTCCCGCGCGCGGATCGCCTGGCCGAGCGCGAGCTGCGCGCGGACGTCCTCGCCGAGGTCGTCGCCGCGCTCGGCGGCGAGGTCCTCGAGCAGCACGGCGGACTCGCTGTTGACGATGGCGACGTCCACGGGCGCGGCCTGCTCGGCCCGCTGCAGTTCGACGTCGACGATCTCGGCGCCGAGCTCGCGCAGCGTGTCGATCGCGGCGTCGACGGCCGCGGCGACGCCCGGCTGGATCGCCTCGAAGAAATAGGTGCGCGGCACGCCGATCCGCGTGCCCGCAAGATCGTCCGCGCCGCGCGCGTCGGCCCAGTCGCCGGCGATCGCCGCGAGCACGAGCGCGAGGTCCTCCGCGCTGCGGGCGAGGGGCCCGACGTTGTCCATCGTCATCGACAGCGGCACGACGCCGTCAGTGCTCACCCGCCCGTGGGTGGGCCGGATCGCGCACACCCCGTTCAGCGCGGCGGGGGCCCGCACCGAGCAGCCGCAGTCCGTGCCGATCGAGAAGGCGCCCTGCCCGGCGGCGACCGCCGACCCGGACCCGCCGCTCGACCCGCCCGACAGCCGCTCGCCGTCCCACGGATTGCGTGCCGGGTCGGAGTGCATGCCCCACGCGAACTCGTGCGTGGCGACCTTGCCGAGACAGATCGCGCCCGCCTCGCGCAGGCGCGTGATGACGTGCGCGTCGGCGACCGGCACCGTGCCGTCCACCGCCCGCGAGCCGGCACGCAGCGGAAGCCCCGCCACGGCGACGAGATCCTTCACGCTGTACGGGATCCCGTGCAGCGGGCCGCGGTCGACGCCCGCGGCGAACTCGCCCTCGGCGGCGCGTGCCGCGGCACGCGCCCCCTCGGCGTCCAGCGCAACGTACGTGTGCACGAACGGTTCGGTCCGCTCGATCCACGCAAGCGTCGCCTCGGTGAGCTCCAACACACCGATCTTGCGAGCCCGCAGGAGGCGGCCGGCCTCCGCGACGCCGAGCCACTGCAGCTCGGTCGCCACGGTCATGGCCGCCGCCCCTCGGGCTGCACGACGACGACGTGGGCGGGCGGCACCCAGGTCACCGCGTCCGGGCCGAAGCGAAAGCCCAGCCGGTCGCGGTTCCACGACTCCGTGGCGAAGAACGCGTCGAGCGCCCGCGTCACGTCGTCGGTCGGGCGCGCCGGCCCGGAGGATGCCGCCCGCTCGCTCACTTGCCCTCCACCCAGCTCGTGAGCGCGGAGTCGGCCTGGTACTTCTTGAACCACTCCTCGCTGACGTTCTGGTCGGCGGGCTTGTAGCCCTCGGGCAGGTCCTTCGCGTTCTGCTCGGCGGCGAGTTCGGCCTCCTTCTCCCAGAACAGCGGGCTGTCCGGGTTGAAGACGTCCTCTTCGAGGTTCTGCGCGGTGAGGAACTTCGTGAAGTCCGAGGCGAGCAGCTTCACGTTCTCGACAGGCAGCTCGGTCTTGCTCGCGTCCGTCACGAGCTTGGCGAGCTGCGGCGCGGCGGCGTCGAGGTCGTCCTGGATGTACTGCGCGGTCTTCAGCTGCGCCGCGAGCACCTTGAGGGCGACGTCCGGGTTCTCCGCCAGCCAGTCCTTCGACGTCGTCCACGTGTCGTAGGAGATCGCGGCCGGGCCGAGGATCTCGTAGCCGCCGACGTTGACGTACTTGTCCGGGTCGTCGAGCAGCAGCTTGCTCTGCTGCGGCAGCGCCCCGGTGTAGAAGTCACCGTCGCCACGCTGGAACGCGAGCGCGGCCTTCGCGTCGTCGGCGAAGTCGTTGATCTTGACCTCGTCCGGGTCGATGCCCGCCGCCTCCAGGCCGGCCGCGAGCGGCGCGTAGTTCTGCTGCTTGACCATGTTCACGGTCTTGCCCTTGAACGACTCGAGGACCTCCTGCTTGGCCTCCTCCGGCGTCTTGCCCTCCTTGACGAGTTCGGAGTAGACGGGCGTGTCGCCCTTGCGGCCGACGAGGAAGTAGCCCTTGAACTGGTCCTTGACGATGAAGTTCTGCAGGTCCGGCGCGGTCTTCGCGACGGTCTGCAGGCCGCGCAGCGTGCCGGCCCCGAGGTCGATGTCGCCGGTGCGGATCGCCTGGTAGATGGCGTTGTTCGACGGCAGGATGACCTGCTCGAACTCCAGGCCCTGCTCCTTGTCGTAGCCCATCTCGGTCGCCAGCGCGAGCGTCTGGTTGTCGAGGAACGGCCCGACGCCGACCTTGACCTTCACCGGCTCAGCAGGCGCTGTCGTGGTGCCCGCGGCGGTCGCGCCGCTGTCCTCGTCGTCACCGCAGGCGGCGACGCCGAAGGCGAGTGTTCCGCAGACGGCGAGCGCAGCCAGCAGCCGCCCCCGACTCCGTCCACGAGTCGTGTGGATGTCCATCTTCTCTGTGCTCCTCTGGTTCTGCGGTCAGTGAAGGAGGTCAGGCCCGCCCGAGGATCGATGCCGCCACGCCGGCTCTCTGGTCCCGGTGAGTCCACCGGGTGAGCGGGCGCTCGAGCCAGACGATGGCCCGGTCGAGTGCCAGCGCGAGCACGGCATAGACCACGACCACCACGAGGATTCCCGCGGTGTCGAGGTACTGCTGACGGACGATCATCAGATAGCCCAGACCGTTCTGCGACCCGATCAGCTCCGCGGCGACGTCGAGGCCCCAAGAGGCCGCGGCGGCAACACGGATCGCCCCGAGGAGGTGGGGAAAGATGCTCGGCAGGACAACCCGCCGATAGATCGTGCCGCGTGACGCGCCGAGGGTCAGTGCGGCGCGCACGTGGATGGGGTTGACATTACGAATCGCTTCCAGCGTCGTCACGCCCAGGATCACGCTGGTGCCCAGCGCGATCAGGGCGATCTGCGGTCCGCGTCCGATACCGAACCACAGCAGGAAGAGTGGGATGAGCGCGAAGACCGGCACCGGGCGGGTGAGGTCGAGGACGTCGCTCAGAAGATCACGGGCGATGCTCGAGTAGGCCATGAGCAGGCCGAGGCTGACGCCGAGCGCGGTCCCGATGACGAAGCCCGTCAGCGTCATGCCGACGGTGGTGGCGATCGCGCTGGGCAGGTCCGCGCGCAGCTCGTTGAAGGCGTTCCACATCTCCGTCGGCGACGGGAGGTACAGCGGATCGACGATGCCGCCGTACGAGAGCAGGCACCACAGGCCGATGAGCGTGAGCGGCACGACGGCGCGCAGCGCCAGGCGCCGCGCGCCGACCCGCGGCCGGCGGCGTGGCCGGACGGGAGCGGCGGCGTTGGCGGGGACGGCGGTCATGCCGTCGTCTCCACCGCTTGCAGGTGATGGAGCACTTCGCCGCGAACGGCCTGGAAGTCAGGCGTCAGGCGCAGCTCAGGGTCGCGCGGGCGCGCGAACGGCACGCGGATCTCCGCCGCGACCCGGCCTGGATGGGACGCCAGGACGATCACGCGGTCGGCGAGGAACACCGCCTCCTCGAGGTCGTGCGTGATGAAGACCACGGTCATGCCCTCGTGGCTGACGATGCGGTCGAGGTCGGCCTGCAGCCGCTCCTTCGTCAGCATGTCCAGGGCCCCGTAGGGCTCGTCCATGAGCAGGACGGGCGGGCGTACGGCCAGTGCCCGCGCGAGGTCCACGCGCTTGCGCATCCCGCCGGACAGCTCGCGCGGCCAGCGCTCCTCACTGCCCGTGAGTCCGACGGTGGCCAGCACGTCGGTCACCCGGGTCCGCCGTTCGGCCTTGCCGACGCCCTGCGTCTCCAGCCCGAACGCGGCGTTGCGCGCCACGCTGAGCCAGGGGAACACCGCGTCGTCCTGGAAGACGACCGCCCGATCGGGACCCGGACCCGTCACCCGCCGCCCGTCCACCGCCACCGTGCCCCCGTCGAGCTCGACGAGACCAGCGATCGCGTTGAGGAGGGTCGTCTTACCGGACCCGCTCGCGCCGACGACGCAGACGAATTCGCCCGCGGCGACGTCCAGGGAGACCTGGTCGAGCACAGGCCCGGCGCCGAAATCGACGGTGGCCTCGGTGATGGTGAGAGCGGCAGGTGACATGGTCCTCGGAGCGCCAAACGCTACGCGACGTAGCGTTTCGTTTGGTGGCGGGAACAGTACGCCGCTCGAACGGCGTCAACACCTCCATCTGGTCCAAACCGGGTTATCCACCCGGTCGGGAAATCAGCGCATCGCCTCGCGCACCGCGCGCTGCATCTCGCGCTTGCTCTCGCGTTCCTTGATCGCCTCGCGCTTGTCGTACAGGTCCTTGCCCCGTCCGAGCGCGATCTCGATCTTGGCCCACGGCCCCTTGAAGTAGATGCGGGTGGGCACGAGCGTCCAGCCCTTCTCCGACACCCGCCCCACGAGCTTCTCGATGTCCTTGCGGTTGGCGAGCAGCTTGCGGTCGCGGTCCGGGTAGTGGTTCTCCCGGGCGGCCGGCGGATACGGCGGAATGTGGACGTTGTGCAGCCACAGCTCGCCGTCGCGGATCACGACGTAGCCGTCCTTCAGCTGGGCGCCCACGGTGCGCAGCGCCTTGACCTCGGTGCCCTGCAACTGCAGGCCGCACTCGAGGCGTTCGACCAGCTCGTAGCGGAACGACGCCTGCCGGTTCGTCGCCACATCGCCGGCCGCGGCCTTGCGCTTGCCCTTCTTCGCCATGCGTCCCAGCTTATGGGGGTCGCGTAGGCTCGCAACCCGTGCGGGTCGCGTTCTTCCACCTCCCGGTCCCCGGGCACGTGAACCCGACGCTGCCCGTGATGGCCGAGCTGCGCCGCCGCGGCGCCGAGGTGCTCGCGTTCGCCGACCCGTCGATCGCCGGCCCGATCGAGCAGTCCGGTGCGACGGTGGTGCTGTATCCGCCCGGGATCCAGGAACAGACCGACCCGCCGCCACGCGGGGTCCTGGCGGTGGGCGCGCTGCTGGCGGAGATCTCCGAGGAGCTGCTGCCCTTCGCGCTGGAGCACCTGCGCGCCGAGCCGCCCGACGTCGTCGTGTGCGATTCCATGGCGCCCTGGGGACGCATGGCCGCCGAGGTGCTGGGGCTGCCATGCGTGACCTCGAGCGCGATCTTCACGGTGCATGGGCGGATGGACCGCTCGCCGCAGGCGACCGCGGAGATGCTGCGCGACGTCGCCACGGGCGTCGGCGCGATGCGGCGGCTGCACGAGGCGCGACGGCGCATCCGCAGGGACTTCGGCGTCGACCCCGGCGACCCGATCCGCATCATCTCCAACCGCGCCGACCGGACCGTGGTCTTCACGTCCCGCGCCTTCCAGCCGGGCGCCGACCGGTTCGGAGACGAGGTGCGATTCGTCGGCGCGCCACTGCGCGACCCCGGCCCACCCGACCCGTTCCTCGACGAGCTCGGCGACGGCCCCCTCATCTATGTCTCGCTCGGCACGCTGTTCAACGATCGCGCCCCGTTCCTGCGCGCGTGCCTCGAGGCGTTCGCCGACGAACCCGGCCACGTGCTGCTGTCGATCGGCAACCGCGTGGACCCCGGGGCGCTCGGCCAGATCCCCGCGAACGCGATGATCCGCCCGTCCGTCCCGCAGCTCCAGGTGCTGGAGCGCGCGCGGCTGTTCGTCACGCACGGCGGGATCAACAGCGTGAGCGAAGCCCTCGTGTACGGCGTCCCCATGGTCCTGTTCCCGCAGACGGCCGACCAGCCGCTCATCGCGCGGCGGGTCGCAGCGCTGGGTGCCGGGAGGCTGCTGCGTGGGCGCGATCCCGACGCCGGGCAGATCGCGAGCACCGCACGGAGCGTGCTGGCGGGCGATGCGGCGGCGAGGGCAGCGGCGCTCGGAGCGTCGCTGCGTGACGGCGGCGGTGCGCCTGCCGCCGCCGACGAGATCCTCGCCGCCGGCGCGACCTACGCGGCGCGGAAGACCGTCGTCTGACCCTGCCGCAGCCCGGCGGGCATCTGCTCCAGGACCCGGTGGACGACCGCGTGGCGCCGGGTCTGCGTCGAGAAGTAGTTGAGGATGTCGCTGCGCTCGACCACGAGCCCCGCCTGGCGCCCCGCCTCGGCCATCTCCCACGGCGCGTACTCGCGGAAGTGGTTCGGATTCATGCCGCGCGGCGTAAAGCCGGTGATCCCGCCGTACTGCGGCCGGCCGAGCACGGTCCGCAGGCGACGCGACAGCGCCAGCGAGTTCGGTGTCTGCACCACGATCCGGCCGCCCGGCGCCAGCCACGACGCGAGGCACTCGAGCACCGCCACCGGCGACGTGTACAGGTGCTCGATGACCTCACACAGCAAGACGACGTCCTGGCCACCGACGGCCGGCCAGCGGTCCGGGTGGTACGCGTCGTTGAGATCGAAGCTCACGACGTCGGCCTCACTCTCACCGGCGGGCAGGTGGTCGCAGAAGCCGACCTCGGTGAGCCGGGCCTGCGGCAGCCACTGCTGCAGCGCGAAGCTCTCGAGCCCCGGCCCGCAGACCGTGAGCGACAGCGAGGCAGGATCGCGCTCGCCGACGAGGTCCTCGACCACGTCGAGCACGTGCAAGATCCGGGGCGCGTGGGTACGCGTGTAAGCGTTGACCTCGCCGTGCTGCCGCACAAGGCTCAGCAACGCGGGCACGGTTCGCGCCCGATCCCCTGTCGCGGTCACCCGTGAGCTCTCCCGAGTGCCCTCCTCCACCGCCGTCACGCCGAGCAGTCTCACGGGTGCGCCGTCAAGGTGCAAGCGACGATGGGTCGCATCTTGTCGAGACGCGCGATCATGCCCAGGCATGACCGGCCCGATCGCCCCGTCCGACACCGCGCTGACCCCGCTGCTCGCCCGCGAGACCGAGCGGTTCGAGCGTGAGCACCCAGCGTCCGTCGCCCACGCGGCACGGGCGCGCGAGTCGCTGCTCGGGGGCGTGCCGATGAGCTGGATGCTGCGCTGGGCCTCCCCCGTCCCCCTCGTCCTGCGCGAGGCGCGCGGCGCGACGGTGACGGACATCGACGGGCACACGTACGCCGACCTCTGCCTCGGCGACACCGGCGCGATGACCGGCCACGGGCCGGCGCCGATCGTGGAGGCGATCACCGACCGCTACGCGCGCGGCGCGACCGCGATGCTCCCCACCGAGGACGCGGCCTGGGTCGGGACGGAGCTGACCCGGCGCTTCGGCGTCGACCGCTGGCAGTTCACGGTGAGCGCCACCGACGCCAACCGGTTCGCGCTGCGGATGGCCCGCGCGATTACGGGCAGGCCGAAGGTCCTGGTGTTCAGCTACTGCTACCACGGCACCGTCGACGAGGCGTTCATCACGCTGGAGGACGGGCGGCCCGCCGTGCGCGAGGGCAACGTCGGACCGGCGTTCGACGTCCGCGAGACGACGCGCGCGGTGGAGTTCAACGATCTCGACGCCCTGGAGCGCGAGCTGCGCCACGAGGACGTCGCCGTGGTGCTCACCGAGCCGGCGCTGACGAACATCGGCATCGTGCTGCCCGAGCCCGGCTTCCACGACGAGCTGCGGCGTCTGTGCACCGAGACCGGCACGCTGCTGCTCATCGACGAGACGCACACGCTGAGCGCCGGCCCGGGCGGCTGCACGCAGGCGTGGGGCCTGGACCCGGACATCGTCGTCGTGGGCAAGGCGATCGCGGGCGGGGTGCCGACCGGCGCGTTCGGCATGCGCGCGGAGCTCGCCGCGCGGATGCTGGCCGACCGCGACGCGGACATCGAAGACGTGGGCGGGGTCGGCGGCACGCTGGCCGGCAACGCGCTGTCGATGGCCGCCGCGCGCGCGGCCCTCGGCGAGGTGCTCACCGACGACGCGTACGCGCACACGATCGCGCTGGCGGGACGGTTCGCCGACGGCGTGCGCGACGTCCTCGCCCGGCACGGCGTGCCGTGGCACGTCACGCAGCTCGGCGCGCGCGCCGAGTACCGGTTCTCCGCCGAACCGCCCCGCGACGGCGGCGCCTCGGCCGCAATCGGGCACGAGGGCCTTGAGCAGTTCCTGCACCTCCACGCGCTGAACCGCGGCGTGCTCATCACGCCGTTTCACAACATGGCGCTCATGAGCCCGGCGACCGCGGAGGCCGACGTCGACCGCCACACCGCGGCGTTCGACGACGCCCTCGGCGAGATCGCCGCGACGCTGGGCTGAGTTCAGCGGCGGATCACGCGCTCGCAGTCGCGCGCGACCCGGTCTCCGCGATCGGCGAAGGCGCGGTCCCGGCCCGCGCCGCACGTCAGGCGGTCGCCGCCCGCCGCGTCGCGAGCGTCGAGCACGTCGTCACCGGGCCCGCCGTCGAGCGCGTCGCGGCCCGGCCCGCCGGTGAGCCGGTCGCGCCCCGCGCCCCCGTGAAGCCGGTCGTCACCGGCCCCACCCGCCAGACGGTCGTCGCCGCCCATGCCACGCAGGACATCCGCACCGCGGCCGCCCGTCAGACGGATCGGCGCCGGCGTGCCCCCGGGCAGCGGCGCACCGGTGCGGGGCGCCGCGTCGGGCGGCGGCGGCGTGTCGGCCGGCGGTGACGGGTCCGCGGCCGGCGTCGGAGGCGTGCCACCGGCCGGCGGCTCGGCACCGGTACTCGGCGGGTCCGATCCGACGATCACCGCGGCCGAGTCGGCGGCAGCGGCGCCCCACTGCCAGCTGCGCGCGGTCTCCCGGCAGCGCACGGACTTCCCGCGGTCGGCCCCGGTGAGCGTCAGCCGGTCGTTGGGGAAGGGCAGCCGGGTCTCCCCGTCGACGTGCCACTCGTACTCGCGCCCGTCGACGGGGCCCGTCCACGACCCGGGCGTGCACGTCAGGACGCCGCCGGCCCGTGCGGTGCCGGAGATCCGCGGGACCGCGGTGTTCACCGGAGGAAGCCCGGGCACGACGACCCCGGCCGTCAGGGCGCTGGCGAAGCCGCCGTCGTTCGTGGCGACGACCTCGCACTGCAGGGTCCGGGTCCGGTCGGCCTCGGCGACGGTGTAGGTGCTCCCCGTTGCGGCGACGACCCCGTCGGCTCGCCAGGTGTAGGCGTATCCGAGCACCGTCGCCGACGTCCAGGTGCCGGCCGTGCAGGTCAGGGTCTCACCGGGCGCCGCCGTTCCCGTGATCGCCGGTGCGCCCGTGAGCACCGGCCGGTCCGGCACGGTCACGACCGCCGACGTCGCGGCGGTCTGCCCACCGGCGCCGGTCGAGGTCACCCGGCAGGAGATCGCCCGGCCCGCGTCGGGGTTGACCAGCGTGTACGTCGCGGCGGTGGCGCCGTCGATGAGGTCACCGTCGCGCAGCCACTGCACCGACTGCGACGTCACGCTCCCGCTCCAGGTCCCGAGCGCGCAGGTGAGCTCCGATGCGTAGGCCGCCGTTCCCGTCACCATCGGCAGCGCGTCCGCGGAGGGCGGGGCGGGCGAGCCCGCGGGCGCCGATACCGCCGATGCCGCCCCACCGCGGTTGCGCGCCGTGACCGAGCAGGTCACCGCGGCCGCCGCGTCTGCGGCCGTGACCACCCGGGTCGCTGCGGTCGCGCCGTCGATCGCGTTCCCGTCGCGCAGCCAGGCGTACGTGTAGGTGACGGGGTCGTTCGCCCACCCTCCTGGCGCGCAGGTCAGGGTCTCCCCCTCCTCGAGCGTCCCGGTGACCGCGGGCGACCGCTCGTTCTCCGGTGGAGACGTCAGCGACGTGAAGGAGCGACGCGCGCGCGGGCGGATCCCCACCCACGCGAACGATCCGCCGAGGTAGACGGACGCGCGGTCGACATGCAGGGCGCGGATCACGCTGTCGATCTCGATGAGCGACTCGACGGCGCGGCCGTCACTGCGACGGTGACGACTGAAGATCGCGGTGTCCCCGTCCCACGCCGGGGGCGTGCGGGACCCGCCCAGGAGCACGTCATCGTCGCGCACCGCGATCGCCTGCACGGAGATCCCCTCCGTCAGCCCGGCGTCCCAGGCGCGTACACCGCCGTCTGCGGCGTCGAGCGCCGCGACATGCCGCCGCGCCGCCCCGCCGGCGCTGGTGAACGCGCCGCCGGCGAACACATCGGCGCCATCGCGTGCGAGCGCGTGCACCTCCGGCGCGCCACCCGCCGTCGCGAGCGCTGCGTCCCAGCCCGCCCGGACGGCGCCCCCGGGGTCCACCGCCGCGAGCGCCGCCCGCGGCGCGCCGCCGACCGCGGTGAACCGCCCGCCGAGCAGCACCCCGTCATCGTCGACCGCGAGCGCGTTGACCCGTGTCCCCGTGACCTGGGGAGCGAACGCGAGGGGCGCGCCGGTGTCGAGCGCCACCGCGCCCGCCAGCGTGCGGACCTGACCGCCCACGGACGTGAACTCGCCACCGGCGTACAACGCGTTGCCGTCTCGGGCGAGGGCGCGGACGCCGCCACCCGTGACGTTCGGGTCCCACGCCCGCGGCGCGCCGGTGAGCGGGTCGAGTCGCGCGAGGCCGCGCCGCGTCGCCCCGCCGACCGTCGTGAAGTCGCCGCCCGCCACGAGGTCCCCGTCGACCACCGTGAGCGCCCGCACGGTCCCATCGGCGCCCGGGTTGAACGGCAGCGCCTCGCCCGTGGCGATGTCGACTGCCGCGAGCCGGTCCTGCACCCGCCCGCCGATGGTCTGGAAGAACCCGCCCACGACGACGACGCCCCCGGCCGCGCCGATCGCCCGGACCTCCGAGTCTCCGGTGGAGGCGTCGCCACGCAACCGTGCGGAGAACACCTCCGTCCACGTCCGGACGTCGTATCCGCGCACCATCATCGGGTACCGGGCGCCCTCGGAGAACAAGCACGCGAGATACAGGATGGGGCCGACGAGCGTCATCGACGAGCAGCCACCGGTCCACGGGAGTCCGGGCTCGGCCGACCCGCCGGCATCGATGCCGTGCAGCGCGGAGAACTGCTGTCCCGGCGTGTCCCGGTTCAACCAGGCGTGCGCACCGCCCGCGAACACGGTCTGCGTGTCCGGTGCGTAGGCCACGTACGGCATCACCTGATCGAGCCGCGGCGTCCATGCGGGGTTCGGCGCGCCGGTCACGAGATCGACCGCGACGATCCGCTCGTGGGTCGCCCCGGCAGCGGTGTCAAAGCCGCCCGTGACGTACAGCCAACCGCCGCCCGCGTCGAGCGCGGCCACCGAGCCCAGCTGGTCGCCGTCTGCAAGTTGCGGCGCGAACGCGGTGAGCGCGCCCGTGGCCGTGGAGAACGCCGCCGCGCCCGCCCGCGGGGACCCGCCCGCCACATCGAACAGGCCACCGACGTACAGCCGTCCGCCGTGCAACTCCAGCGCGCGGACGTCGCCGTCGAGCTGCGCGTCGAAGGGCAGCAGATCGCCGGTGACCGCGTCGACGGCCGCAAGGCCGGTTCGTTGCCCTCCACCGATGGCACCGAGCGTGCCGCCGACATACAGCGTCCCACCGTCGAGTGCCAGCGCCCGCGGATCGACATAGCCGCTCAGCCCGGCGTCGAACCCGGCGTCGACCGATCCGTCGGCGAGGACGTGCGCGAGCCCCAGGCGGTCGACGCCGCCGATCTCGCTGAACGAGCCGGGCGACGTACCAGCCACCCGCCCCGTCGGGCGCCACTGCCCGCACCGCCCCGTCCTCGGTCTCCGGGAAGCCGGCGCTCGGCGCGCCCGTGCCGTCGAGCGCGGCGAGCCCCTCGACCCGAGGCCCGAGGTACGTGAAGTCGCCTCCCAGGAAGAGCGTGTCGCCGGAGCGCGCGAGCGCGTGGACGTCGCCGCCGAGCTCGAACGGATACGCATCCGGGGCACGCGGCAGCGACGCGGCGTGGACCGGTCCGCCCGCGAGCGCGAACGCGGTCCATGTGACCACGGGCAGCAGCAGAAGACGCCGGAGCGCACCCATCCCCCGAGATACCGGCAGATTCGAAGCGTTCCGCGACTCTGGCGCTCAGCCTCGGACGGATGTGGGGATGGTGAACATCCCGAGAATCGGGGGGTCGTGGTGCCGTGATCCGGTGCGTATTGCACAGGTTTCGCCCCAAAGGTGACACAAAGCGAAACGAGCGCTTGTCAACGCGCTGGGTACGACTACGTTCCCGCCTGACGTGGTGTCAGCACTCCGCATCCACCCGTTCGGCCGGCTCCTCGCGACCTACACGCTTGACGAGGCAGCAGACTGGCTCGTGGGCATCGCCCTCGCGGTGTTCGTGTACGACCGCACGCACAGCGCCCTGGCGGTGGCCGCCCTGCTCATGGCGACCCGCTTCGGGCCCTCGCTGGTCATTGCGCCTCTCGCGGGCCGGCTCGGCACCGTCCGGCTCGGCACGGCGCTCGGAGGACTGTACCTCGGTGCGGCAGCCGTGGCGTTCGTGCTCGCGGCCCTGACCCACGCGCCGCTTCCGGTGCTGTACGCGCTGACGTTCGCCCTCTCCACCTCGGCCGCCATCGGGCGCGTGCTGACTCGCACCGCGGCGTCCAACCTGCTCGACGAACACGGCAAGCTCCGTGAGGGCATCGCGGCGATGAATGTGAGTGCCGGGGCGATCAACGTGCTGGGCCCGGCACTGGCGGGGACCATAACGGCGCTCGTCGGCACGCAAGCCGGCGTGCTCGCCGCAGCCGGGGTCTTCACCGGGCTCGCGATGACCACGTGGCGGCTGAACGGGTCGGCGGCGGGCACCGCAGACGAGCACGCTCCCTCCGTGAGCGTCCGGGAAGCGCTGCGGATGCTCTCGGCGACGCCGAGTGTCGCGGCGATCCTGTTCGCCTCCGCGCTGCTGCTCGTGCTGCTGTTCATGGACGAGCCGATCCTGATCCCGTACATCGAGGGGACACTCGGCGGCACGACGGCGTCGTACGCGACGTTGCTCACCGTCTGGGGCGTCGGCCTGCTGCTCGGGGGTTGTCCTTCACCTTCTTGCGCCGCTGGTCCATGCTCGGCACGTTCGTCCTGGCCGGAGCGCTGTTCGCGGGCTCGTACATCGTCTTCGGTGTGGCGGAGTCGCTCCTCGTCGCCTATGCCGCCGCGGTCTGTGGCGGGATGGGCAACGGGCTGTTCTGGTCGACGCTGACGGTTGTCACCCTCGAAGCGGTCCCGCCCGCGGTGCGGGCACAGACCAGTGGTGCCACCGAAAGCCTCGCGCTCGCGGCACCTGGCGTCGGCTACCTCATCGGTGGCGGCCTGAGTGAGCTGCTGTCCCCCGCCCAGGTGTACCTACTCGCGGGCGGGCTCGGCCTTTGCGTGGTCCTCTCGCTCGGACTGGCGCTCTCGCGCCCCGCACGCAGCCGAGCCGCGACAGGCTCGAGGCGCCCCGCGGTGACCGCCGTGACATCTGTTCCCCAGGGCGGAGTGACGTGACGTCGCCGTCCCACATCGTCGGACCCCGCAACGGTCCCGATCCCCAGATCACCTGCGTCGCGGCCGGATGCCGCGCCGCACGGATCGTCGCGACCCTGTCACCCGATCGGAGGATCCCCATGCCCGGCCGCCGCTAAGTGATCTGATGACACCGGCCTCGTGCCGGTCCGCCTGCGCCTCGTGGCCGACTACACCGCGAGGCGCAGGTGTGGAACCGCAGCTTCGGGTGTCTCATTGACGACCCGGACGAGCGCCTCCACGACCTGGACGTCGAACTGCTCGCCCGCACACCGGCGCAGCTCGGCGATGGCCTCGACGCGAGGCATCGCCGGCCGATACGACCGGTTCGTCGTCATCGCGCTGTACGCATCGCACGCGCAGATGATCCGGGACTCCATCGGGATCTCGTCGCCCTTCAAGCCGTCGGGGTAGCCGCCCCCGTCGACGCGCTCGTGATGCGCGCGAACGATCTCCCCGACCTGCTCCAGGGCCCCGCCGACCCGGGCCAGCATCTCCTGCCCGTCGACAGGATGGCGGCGGATAAGCGCCCACTCGGCCTCGGAGAGCTTGCCGGGCTTGTTGATGATCTCGTTGCTGACCCGCAGCTTGCCGATGTCATGCAGCAACGAGCCGAACTCCAGATCACGCAACTGTTGTGCGCTCAGCCCCAGTTCTCGTCCGACCCGGAGCCCGAGGGACACAACACCCTGTGTGTGCTCGCCGCCGGTGTACTGGTCGTCGGCCTCGAGCACATCGCCAAGCAGGATCGCGGTGCCGCGGTAGGCACTCGAGAGCTGCAGCGCCTGACGAATCCGCTCGTCACGTTCGCGTGCGAAGACCGCGAACAACCCGAGAAGCGGAAGCAGGCAGACGACAGCGACCGGAGTCTGCGTCATGGCGATCGCGGCGAGCAGCCCGACCGGCGCGAGCGCGACATCCACCGCGTAGATCCAGGCCGTGGCCCGGAGGTGCAGATCTGGCGTGATGCCGAGGTCTGCCCAGCCGCGCAGGGTGAGCGTCGCAAAATCGATCGTGACCTGCGCGCCGAGCGCCGCTGCAAACACCGGCCAGTCGGCAAAGGACGGCTCGGTGACCCCCGCGAAGCCGAGCACGAGCGCGGGGCCCACGGCGTGCCAGGCGTCGGGCACGCTGCTGAGCACCCGCAGCGGATGGCGAGCGCGCTTCGTCATCGCGATCGTGATGAGCTGCTCGAGCACGAGGCCCGCAGCGACGAGCACCGGGAGGAACGCCGGCGGGACAGCGAACCACATCGGGACGAACACGAGCTGGACCGGTGACGTGAAGCCAAGTCCGATGTCGAACCGGACAAGCGCCGCCAGAGCGTACGCCACCACGAGTCCGCCGACCACCACCGGCGGCGCGAACGCTCCGCCTGGGAAGAGCGTCGTCATCGCGAGGACGGCGAGCACGAGTCCGACACCCGCGGTCACCTCGACGCCGAGGGTGCGCAGCGGCGGAGCCGACGCCTCGCGGGCGCCCTGCTCCTCGAACAGCTCTTCGATCTCGGGGTTCAGTGTGGACACGTCTGCCCGTGATTCGGCAGCCACTCCCCCGCACGTGAGCTAACTGACCGAGCGTCCAGACGAATTTCCTACCTGGGTGACGCTCGTGTCAGAATCACCCGGCGGCGACGCGCAGATGGGGCACGCCGGTGTCCGGTGTCCGTTCCACGATCCGGATGAGCGCCTCGACGACCCGTGCATCGAACTGCTGGCCAGAGCAGCGCCGCAGCTCCTCGAACGCGTCGACGCGACTCATCGCCCGCCGGTACGACCGCGTGGTCGTCATCGCGCTGTACGAGTCACAGACGCAGATGATCCGCGCCTCCATGGGGATCGCGTCGCCTTCAAGCCCATCGGGATAGCCGCCGCCGTCGACGCGCTCGTGGTGCGCGCGGACGATCTCGCCGACCTTCTCCAGCGCCCCGCCGACCCGCGACAGCATCTCCTGCCCGTCCACCGGGTGGCGGCGGATGATCTCCCACTCCGCCTCCGTCAGCTTCCCGGGCTTGTTGATGATCTCGTTGCTCACCCGCAGCTTGCCGATGTCGTGCAGGAGCGACCCGAACTCCAGGTCCCGCAGCGCCTGCGCATCAAGCCCCAACTCACGCCCCACGGCGAGGCCGAGCTCCACCACACCCTGCGTGTGCTCACCGCCGGTGTAGGCATCGTCAGCCTCCAGCACATCGCCGAGCAGGATCGCCGTCCCCCGATACGCCCCCGACAACTGCAACGCCTGCCGAATCCGCTGATCGCGCTCACGCGCGAACACCGCCAGCAGCCCCACCAACGGGAACAGACAGACCAGCGCCGCCGGCGTCTGCGCCATCGCCACCGCCGCGAGCAGACCGACCGGCGCGAGCGCCGCATCCACCGCGAACACCCACCCCATGGCGCGCAACTGGAGTTCCGGGGCCACGCCGAGCTCGGCCCAGCCACGCGCCGTGCTGACGACGGCGTCGACCAGCACCTGCGCCGACAGCGCCGCCACGTAGATCGGCCAGTCTGCGAACGTCGGATCGACCGCGCCGGCCGTCCCCAGCACCAGCGCGGGGCCGACGGCGTGCCAGGCGTCAGGGATCGTCAGGACGAGCCCGACGGGATGGCGGCGCCGGCCGAGCACCGCGAGCTCCCCCGCCTTGTGCAGCACGAGGCCCGCCGCGATCGCCACCGGCAGGAACGCCGGCGGCACCGCAAACCACATCGGGATCGCGATGAGCTGCACCGGCGACGTGTAGCCAAGACCGAAATCGAACCGGACCGCGCAGGCGAGCGCGTAGGCGAGCACGAGCACGCCGAGGACGACCGGCGAAGCGAACGACCCGCCCGGGAACAGCGTGGTCATCGCGAGCACAGCACCAGCGAGCAGCGCGGCTGCGACGAACTCCACGATCAGGCCGCGCGCCCCCGGCAGCTCCTCCTCACGGCGGGCCTGGTCCTCGAACAGCTCTTCGATGTCGGGGTGCAACGCAGACACTGCACACCGGAAATCGGCAACAGGTGTCCACGCCGTGAACCCCCGGCGCAGTCTCAGACGGATTTCCTACCGGCTGCCTGCGCGGCCCCCACGGGTGTCCGTTCCTGTGCCTCCTACTCACCACCAGGAGTTTTCATGACACGGATGTCACGCATACTCATCGCCTCCGCTGCCGCCCTGGCAGCGATCGGCGGTGCCGCAGCCCCCGCCAGCGCTTCCAAGAGCCTGCTCGGCTCGCTTCCTGGCGCGACCGGCTCGACCCTGAAGTCCGCCACCGGCGCCGTCGGCCAGGCCGCGCCTGCCGCGACCGACTCCCTCGCCACGGGCGATGTGAGCAGCACCCTGAAGGCCGCGGAGGACGCCGTGGGCACCATCACACCCGGCGGCGACTGCGACCAGGCGATGTCGCAGCCGTTCGCCCGCTGGGGTGACAACGCGAACTACACCCTCGTCCCGGGCGGCGACTTCGAGGGCACGCTGGACGGCTGGGCCGTCTCCGGTGGCGCCACGATCGTCGAGGACAACGAGCCCTGGAAGGTCACCGCCGCGAGCGATCACCGCGCGCTGTACCTCCCCAAGGGCGCATCCGTCGTGACCCCGCCGCTGTGCGCGGGCCTCACGCACCCGACCGCGCGCCTGTTCACGAAGGGCGGCAAGCTGCCGTTCCTCGCGGGCGCCCGCGTGGAGATCCTCTACCCGAACGAGGACGGGATCCTGGCCGGCGCGACGCTCGGCGTCGTCATGCCCAACCGCGACTGGAAGCCCACGCACCAGATCCTCACGCTCTCGGGCCTGCCGCTGCTGACCGGCGGCACGCTGGCGCTGCGCATCACCGCGCAGGGCGCGCCGATCACGATCGACGACGTGTACGTCGATCCGGTCCGCCGCCGTTAGACGATCTAGAAGCGCCCACCCGCTGGGATCAGGTCGACGCGCCCGCGCGGCGCGTCGACCCGGTCGACCTCCACGCTGACCGTCTCTCCGAGCCGGATGCGGCGGCCGCTCTGCGCCGCGTGGAGGATCGTCCCCTCCTCGTTGAGCTCCCACCAGTCGCCGCGCAGGTGCCGGACGGGCAGCAGTCCCTCGTGGCCACCGGCGAACCGGACGAACGCGCCCGCGCCGATCACGCCCGTCACCTCGCCCTCGAACGGCCCGTCGTCGCCCTCGCGCAGCTGGCGCTCGAGCAGGAAGCACCGCGCGACCCGGTCGGCGTCGCGCTCGATCGTCATCGCCAGGCGCTCGCGCATGCTCGTCCACTCCGCAGCGTCGTCCATGTCGTCGGCGCGCGGCGCGTCCTCCCCACCCCCGACGGCCGCGAGCAGCGCCCGGTGGCAGATCAGGTCGGGGTAGCGGCGGATCGGCGAGGTGAAGTGGCAGTAGTGCTGCAGGCCCAGCCCCTGGTGCCCGGTGTCGCGCGGGTGGTAGTGCGCCTGCTTCAGCGCGCGCAGGACGAGGTACGTCAGGCCGATCCGACCGTGGCCGGTGCGGCGGACGTGCTCATCGACGAGCCGCGAGCACTCCGCGACCAGGATGGCCGCCTGCTCGGGGGAGATCGCGTCGGGGACCGGCGGTGTCGCGACGTCCAGCGACTCCAGCTGCGCGACGAGCCGGCGCACCGCCTCGCCCTCCGGCCGCTCGTGCACCCGGAACAGCGCGGGGACGCCCCGGCCGCTCAGCAGCGTCGCGACCTGCTCGTTCGTCGCGATCATGAGGTGCTCGATCACGCGGTGCGACTCGGTCTGCTCGCTCTCGACCTGCTTGCGCACACGGCCGGTCGGGTCGAAGAGAAACTCGGGCTCGGTGGTGCTCAGCTCCAGCGCGCTCGTGTGCAGCCGGGCCTCGTGCAGCGCTGACGCGGCCTCGCGTGCTGCGGCGAGCGGTTCGGCCCACGGCTCCTCGGCGCGCTCGGTGCCCGCGAAGATCCGGTCGACGCGGTCGTAGTCCAAGCGGGCGTCGCTGCGAATGACGGAGCGATAGAACGAGACGCGTTCGCAGCGACCCCGCTGCAGGTCGAGCTCGGTCGTGACGGCGAGGCGGTCCTGCCCGGGCACGAGCGAGCACGCGTCGTTGCTGAGCGCCTCGGGCAGCATCGGCTCGACCCGCCCGGGGACGTACACGCTGGTGCTGCGACGCATCGCCTCGCGGTCGACCGGCGAGCGGGGCTCGACGTACGCGCTGACGTCCGCGATGTGCACCCACACGCGGATCCCGCCGCCGTCCAGGCGCTGCGCGCTCACCGCGTCGTCGAAGTCCTTCGCGGTCGAGGGGTCGATCGTGAACGTCGGCAGGTCGCGCAGGTCGCGGCGCTGGACGTCGGGCCGGTGCCCGCCCTGGTCACGGGACTCGGCGGCGCGCCGCTCGACGACGGGGTCGAAGCGCCGGCGCAGCCCGCGGTCGAGCATGAGCGCCTCGAGCACCGCCGACGCGTTGTCGGGCTTGCCCAGCCGCTTGACGATCTTCGCCTTGCCGCCGCTGCCGCGCCCCCGAAGCGTGCGACCACCAGGTCGCCGAGGGCGTAGCGCTTGTCGCGCTCGACCGTGATCGGCCGGCCGCGCTCGAACAGCGGCTCGATGACGAGAAACCGGCCTTTGGACTTCACCACGCCGACGGCCTGCCGGCCCGGCGACGCGTCCCGGCGGCTCACGACGACAGGTCGGAGCGCAGCTCGCGCACGGCGCGGTTCAGCGCCTCGTCGGCTTCCGTCTTCGCGTCGTCCTTGGCCTTGACGTCCGGCTGCAGCCCCTCGCCGCGAGCCACGCCGCCCCCGCCGAGGTTGCGGCCCTTCGGCGTGAAGTAGCGGCCCACGGTGATGTCGAGCGCGCCGCCGTTGCGCAGCGGCGTGACCTCCTGGAAGACCCCCTTGCCGTACGTCGCCTCACCGACGAGCGTCGCGCGGTCGCGGTCCTGCAGCGCGCCCGCCACGATCTCCGCGGCCGAGGCGCTGCCCTTGTCGACCAGCACCACGACGGGGATCTTCGGCGCGACCGGGTCGCCCGTGGCGTCAAGCGTGCGGGTCGGCACGTTGCGCCCGCGCGTGGTCACGATCGGGCCGTCCTCGAGGAACGCGCTGGCCACGAGCCGCGCTTCGCTCACGAGGCCGCCGGGGTTGCCGCGCAGGTCGAAGACGATGCCCTTGGCCCCGTCCTTCTCGGCCTGCTGGATGGCGGCGTACAGCTCGCCGTGCGCCCCGCTGGAGAACGACGCCAGGCTGATGACGGCCACCTCGCCGTCCGGCGTCTTGACGGTGCGGCTGTCGACCGCGGGGACGACGATCCGCGCGCGCTTCATCTTCTTCTCGAACTCGCGGTCACCGCGCTTGACCGTCAGCGTCACCTCGGTCCCCGCCGGGCCCTTGATGAGCGCGGTCGACGCCTCCTCGGGCCGGCCCTTCAGCGAGCGGCCGTTGGCGGCGACGATGACGTCGCCCTCCTTCAGCCCGGCCTTCTTCGCCGGCGAGTCGTCGTAGACGGTCGCGATCCGCAGCCCCGCGTCGTCACCCTGCACGCCGAGACCCACGCCGCTGAACTGGCTGTTCGTCGCGTCCTGGTAACTCGCGTACTCCTTCGGGTCGAAGTACGCGCTGAAGCGGTCCTTCAGCGACGAGACCATCCCGCCCACGGCCGCGTCGGCGAGGTCGTCGTCGGAGACCTTGCGGTAGTAGTCGTCGCCCACCCGGTCCATGGCCTCGGCCACCACCGCGACCTGGTCGTCGACGAGCAGGTCGCGGACCGGGCCGGGCAGCGCCGTCGGGTGCCCGCCCAGCCAGATGCCGGCCACCAGGACGACCGGCAGCAGCAAGACGAAAAGAAGCGTGGACCAGCGGGGGCGGGACATGATGATCGAGGCTAGGAGGGCCACCTAAAGGGCAGCCCTCCGTCGCCTCAACGAATCTAAACCCGCAGGAAGCGGCGAAGTGACAGGCCGGACCCGAGCGCGGCGACGCCGACGCTCGCTCCCAGGATCACCGCGATGAGCAGCGCGAAGTTGATGGTCTCCGGCGAGCTCAGCAGCGCGAAGTCGGCGGCCAGCGGATCGAGGAGCGCGACCTTGCCCACCCCGAGCAGCAGCACCGCCATGATCCCGCCCATCGCGCCGACGAGGATGCCCTCGATGATGAACGGCCAGCGGATGAACCAGTCCGTCGCGCCGACGAGCTTCATGACCTCGACCTCGCGCCGCCGCGCGAAGAGCGACAGGCGGATGGTGTTGGCGATGAGCAGCACGCTCGCCAGGACGAGCAGGACGGCCAGCACGCCGACGGTGAGCTTCACCACGCGCGTCGCGGAGAGGATCTTGTCCGTCTCCTCACGCCGGTTGCGGACCTCTTCGATCGCCGGGTCGGTCGTCGTCCGCGCCCCGCTGGCGGTCAGCGGCGCCAGCGCGTCGCGGAGCGCCTGCACGTTCTCCGGCTTGTCCGGGGTCACGCGGAACGTGTCCGGCAGCGGGTTGGAGCCCAGCAGCTCGTACGCCTCGGGATTGCGCTTCTTCTCCTCGGCGTACGCGTCGGCCTTGCTGACGAACGTCACGTTGCCGACATGCGGCGTGTCCTCGGCGAGGACCTGGCGGACGCGCTCGACGTCGGCGTCCTTCGCGTTCGTCTTGAGGTAGACGTCGACGAGCACCTTGCTGCGCACCTCGTTGGCGGCGCCGGTGGTCGCCTGGATGATCGGGATGAAGACCCCGAGCACGAGCATCGTGACGACGACGGAGGCCATCGCGGCGAAGGACGGAACGGCGTTGCGCTGCAGCGAGCGCCACGCCTCGCGGACGAAGAACATGGCTAGCTCTCCCGGGGCGGGACGTCGGCCGGGAACGTCGAGTCCATGATCGCCTGGAACTCGTCCGTCGGCGGCTTGATCATCGCGCCGAACTCCTTCGTGCTCTGCTCCGTCGGCGCGTACAGGCCGGTGGCCTCGTCGCGGACGATCCGGCCGGCGTGCAGCTCGATGACGCGGCGGCGCGCCCGATTGACGAGCTGCGCGTCGTGCGTGGCGACGACGACGGTCGTGCCCGTGCGGTTGATCCGGTAGAGCAGCTGCATGATCCCGATGGACGTCTTGGGATCGAGGTTGCCCGTCGGCTCGTCGGCCAGCAGGAGCGGCGGGTGGTTGACGAACGCGCGCGCCACGCTGACGCGCTGCTGCTCGCCACCGGAGAGCTGATCGGGGTAGTTGTGGAGCTTCGTCGCCAGGCCCGTGAGGCGCAGGATGTCCGGCACCTTGGCGCGGATCTCCTTGCGCGACGCGCCCGTCGCCGACAGCGCATACGCGACGTTGTCGTACACGGTGCGGTTCGGCAGGAGCTTGAAGTCCTGGAACACGACGCCGAGATTGCGGCGGTAGTACGGGACCTGCTTGTGCTTGAGGTCGGCCAGGTTGCGGCCCGCGACGCGGATCTCGCCACTCGTGGGCTCGCGCTCCTTGATGAGCAGCCGCATGATCGTGGACTTGCCCGAGCCGGTGGAGCCCACCAGGAAGACGAACTCGCCGCGGCGCACGTTGAACGTCGCGCCTTCCAGGCCCACATCCGTGCCGGGGTACGCCTTCGTGACGTCCCGGAACTCGATCACGTTGCGGGGATCGGGCGGGGTGGCAGCCGACCGCGCCGGGGGCGCGACGGGCTGGCCCTGAGCGCGCCGGCGGGCGTGCTCCGGACGGTGTCGGATGCGTTCAGAAGCGGGCATATCGACGGCACAGGCTAGCGGTGGACCCCCGAAATCCCGATGCTGTGCAGGCCCTCTTGCAGGAATGCAGCGCGCCGTCACGACGATCAGGGAACGTCCCCTAGGGGAGATTCCCCATGGTGCGACGGCCTCCCGGCCCGCATCGTCTGCGGTGTTCCCCCACCCGCAGGAGTTCACCATGGACGACCAGACCGACCCCACCGCCGAGCAGCCCACGCCTCCACCGCCCGAGCCCGAGGCGGCGTCCCGCCCACCCCTGCGCCGCGCCGCCGACGACCGGGTCATCGGCGGCGTGTGCGGCGGCGTCGCCCGCACGCTCGGCCTCGACGCCCTCGTCGTGCGCGTCGTGGCGGTCGTCCTCGTCCTCGCCGGCGGGGCGGGCGCGCTGCTGTACGTCGCCGGTCTGCTCCTCATGCCCGACGACGCCGCGCCCGGCGAGCCCGCCGACGACCGGGCGCGCGGCCGCCTGGCCACCGTCACCGGCGTCGTGGTCCTCGTGGTCGCCGGGCTCGTCCTCATCAGCGGGGTCGGGTTCTGGCTGTTCGGCCCGCTGATCCCGATCGCGTTCCTCGCGTTGCTGGGACTCGGCGCCTGGTGGGTCGTCTCCGGTGAAGGCGTCACGGGCCGCCCCGCCGACATCGCGCGGCGCAGCCTGTTCGGCGTGCTCGTGCTCATCGGCTGCGCGGTCCTCGCCGGCCTCTCGTTCTACGCGGGGGCGACCGACGCGGGCTGGATCGTGGCCGGCGTCGTCATCGCCGCAGGCGTCGCGCTGCTCGCCGGGGCGTTCGTCCGCCCCGTGCGGTTCCTCATCCTGCCCGCGCTCGCGCTTGCGCTGCCGCTGGCGGCCGCCGAGGCGAGCGACCTCGATCTCACCGGCGGCCTGGGCGAGCGCACGTATCGCCCGGCGACCGCGGCCGACATCCGCGGCGCGTACGAACTCGGCGCCGGGCGGCTCGTCGTCGACCTGCGCGGCGCCGACCTCCCCGACGGGGACACCGCGGTGAACCTGCGCGTGGGCGCCGGCCAGGCGCTCCTGCTCGTCGACCCAGACACGTGCGTGGCGAGCCGCGCCGAGGTGGGCGCCGGCGCCGTGCAGGTGTTCGACGCCGAGAGCGGCGGCCTGGCGGTCGACTGGGAGGACGTCCCCCGCCGCCCGGCGGGCACGCCGCGGGTGCTCCTCGACGCCGAGGCCGGCGTCGGCGTCGTCACGGTGGACTACCGCGACCGCGAGCGTGAGTGGGACGGCCCGGACCGCGGGTGGGACGACGACCGCGACCGCGAGGTCCCGACCCAGCCCGCGTGCGAGGAGGACCGTGCGTCGGGCTGAGCGCGTCGACGCCGTCTCGGTGGTCGCGGGCCTGGCGCTGCTGGCGCTGGGCTCGCTGCTGCTGGTCAGCTCGACCGGCGGCGCGACGTTCAGCGCCGCCGTGCTCGGGCCCGCGGTCGCTGCGACGCTCGGCGCCATCCTGCTCACTGCGGGACTGCAGCCCCGGCCCGACGACCCCGTGGACGCGCCGTCAGGCACGGGGCTGCATCGCGACCCTGAGCGCAGGTGGCTGGGCGGTGTCTGCGCCGGGTTGGCCGAGACACTCGGCGTGGAGCCCGCGATCGTGCGGATCGCCTTCGCGCTCGGCGTGATCCTGGGCGGCCTCAGCGTCGGGCTCTACGCCCTCGGCTGGGTGCTCCTGCCGGTCCGCCGGAGCGACGGCGCCGCCGCGTCGCGCCCGGCACGCAGCATCCTCGCGGTCGCGTTCGGGGTGAGCCTGCTCGCACTCGCCACGCTCCTGGCGATCCGCGAGACCGGCCTGTGGATCGGTGACGCGGTGGTCTGGCCGGCGGCGCTCGTGGCCGGCGGCGCCGCGCTGCTCTGGCGACGCAGCCGCACAGAGCCCGCCATCGCGACCCCCGCCGCGCCGCGCCCGCGGCGGGAAACGCGACGCGAGACCGTCTCCCGCACCGGCGTGGGCGTGGCGCTCGTGATCGCCGCGGCGCTGGTCTTCCTCGAGTTCACGGGCGTCCTCGGCGCCGCACGGGACGCGCTGGTGGCCGCCTTCGTGGCCGCCGCGGTGCTCGGGGTCATCTTCGCCCCGACGATCGTCCGGCTGGTGCGCTCACGCGACACCGAGCGCGCCGAGCGCATCCGCAACCAGGAACGGGCGGAGATGGCCGCGCACCTGCACGACTCCGTGCTCCAGACCCTCGCGCTGCTGCAGCAGCGCGCCGACGACCCCCGCGCCGTCACCCAACTCGCCCGCCACCAGGAGCGCGAGCTGCGCCGCTGGCTGAGCGGCCGGACGCCCATCGACGGCGCGCCGCGGACGCTGGCGGCGGCGCTGGAGGCGACGGTCGAGGACGTCGAACGCGATCACCACGTCGACGTGGACCTCGTGATGGTCGGAGACGCCGAGCTGACACCCCGCACCGACGCGCTGCTCGGCGCCGCGCGCGAAGCCCTGGTCAACGCGGCGCGCCACGGTGGCGGCGGACCCGTCGCCGTGTACGCCGAAGCGCAGGACGGGCGCGTCGAGGTCGACGTGCGAGACCGCGGGCCGGGCTTTGATCCGGACGCCATCCCCGCTGACCGGCACGGCGTCCGCGAATCGATCCTGGGCCGGATGGCCCGGCACGGCGGGCGGGCGACGATCGGCCCGGCGCCGGGAGGCGGCACCGAGGTGGAGCTGGTGCTCGAGCCGGAGGCCGGCACATGAACGAGCCGACCGTCGCCATCGTCGATGACCACGCGCTGTGGCGCACGGGTGTGCGGGCCGAGCTGGAGGGAGCGTTTGCGGTGGTCGGCGACGCGGGGACCGTGGACGACGCCGTCGAGCTCATCGTGCAGGCGCACCCCGACGTCGTGCTGCTCGACGTGCACATGCCCGGCGGCGGTGGCGTCGAGGTCCTGCGCCGGGCCCGCGCGGCGGGCAGCCCGGCCACGTTCCTGGCCCTCTCGGTCTCCGACGCCGCCGAGGACGTGATCGCCGTCATCCGGGCCGGCGCCCGGGGCTACGTCACCAAGGCCATCGCGCCCGGGGAACTCGGCGACGCCGTCCGCCGCGTGCACGAGGGCGACGCCGTCTTCTCCCCGCGGCTCGCCGGCTTCGTGCTCGACGCCTTCGCGGGCGCGCCCCGGCCGGGAGCCTCCGGGGGGACGGGCGACCCGGAGCTCGACCAGCTCACGCCGCGAGAGCGCGAGGTCCTGCGACTCCTGGCCCGCGGGTACCTCTACAAGGAGATCGCGCACCGCCTGAAGATCTCCCCGAAGACCGTCGAGGCCCACGTCTCCGCGGTGCTGCGCAAGCTGCAGCTGTCCAACCGCCACGAGCTCTCACGCTGGGCCGCCCAGCACCGCGTCATCGATCCCTGAACGCTGGGGATGCCAATCCACGTTGTCGGGCTCTCCAGAATCGGATTCGGAACCACCCCGCGTGGGTAGGCTCGCCGCCGATGAGCGGCGTCGTCGTCCGTGTGGCGCATCGAGGACCTCTGGTCCTGCGCGGCACGCTGCTCATGTGGCTGCGTGGCGTTCGCCCCGGCCTCCTGACGTGGGTCCGCGGGGCGCGGCCGCGCATCCTCAACCAGGGCACCGTGAGGATCGGGCGCCGGTTCAAGGCCGACGGGCTGCGCGCACGCATCGAGCTCGGGGCGCTGCCCGGCGGCGAGCTGATCGTCGGTGACGACGTCTACCTCAACGGCGGCGTCAGCGCGGTCGCGAGCATGCGCATCGAGATCGGCGACCACACCAGGATCGGCGACCACACGATGCTCCTCGACTCCGACGTCCACGAGGTCGAGCAGGGCGCCGGCGTCAGACGCGCGCCGGTCCGCATCGGCCGCAACGTGTGGATCGCGCGCAACTGCACGATCCTTCCGGGCGTGGAGATCGGAGACCACAGCGTCGTGGCCGCGGGGTCCGTCGTGACGCGGTCCGTGCCGCCGCGCACCCTCGTCGCGGGCGTCCCGGCCCGTCCGATCCGCGAGCTGCGGGCCGACGACGACTGGGTGCGTAGCTGAAGGGGCCCGGCCGCGGAGCCGGCGAGGCCGGTCGACTACCCTCAACCGCATGCCGCAGACCATCTCCTCCACGCTGCGCAACGGCCTGCCCGTCCACCGCATCGGCCTCGAGGGCACCCGCGCGATCACCATCCTCGTCGCGTTCGACGCCGGCGCGCGGACCGAGCGCCCGGAGGAGAACGGCATGGCCCACTTCCTCGAGCACCTGGTGTTCAAGGGCGGTGAGAAGTACCCGCACTACCGCGACGTCAACGAGACGGCCGAGCGGCTCGGCGCGGTGCTGAACGCGTTCACGAGCCACGACCTCGTCGCATTCCACGTCACCGCGCGGGCGGAGAAGGCCATGGAGGCGCTCGACCTCCTCAGCGATTTCGCGGGGCGCCCGATCCTCGACGCCGAGGAGCTCGACCGCGAGCGCGGCGTCGTCATCCAGGAGATCCAGCGTTACAAGGACCAGCCCGCGTCCGTGGCCGCCGACCTCATCGACACCGCGGCGTTCGGCGAGCATCCGCTCGGCCGGACCGTCCTCGGCCCCGAGGAGCACCTGCGCACGTTCACCCGTGACGGCATCGTCGCGTTCCGCGAGCGCCAGTGGTCCGGCAGCCGTGGCGGGGCCTACCTCGTCGGGAACGTCGATCACCTCGACGACGGCGCCGTGGCCGAACTGCTCGAGCGGTTCCCGACGCTGCCCGCCCCGCCCTCGTACGACCCGGCCCCTGCGCTGCGCCCGGAGATCCTCGTCGAGGAGCGCGACAGCAACCAGTCGCACCTGCGCATGCAGTACCAGCCGAAGATCGACGTCAAGAACCCGGCCGAGCGCGCCGCGCTGAAGATCTACAGCACGCTGCTGGGCGGCTCGATGGGCTCGCGCCTGTTCGACGAGATCCGCGAGCAGCGCGGTCTCTGCTACTCGGTGTGGGCGGTCGACCACGCGTACGCCGACACGCCCATCCTGCAGCTCGGCAGCGGCCTGGAGTCGGGCAAGTGCGTCGAGGCCTATACGCGGATGCGCGAGATCGTCGACGAGCTGCGGACCGACGGCCCCACGGAGGAGGAGGTCGAGCGCGCGCGGGCGTACGCAAGCGGGCGGCTCGTCCTGAGCTTCGAGAACTCGGGCGCCGTGGCGCGCACGGCCGCGTACCAGTCGATCGTGTTCGGCGAGCCGATCGACCCTGACGCCGTGATCCGCGCGATCGACGACGTCACCTTCGACGATGTCGTCACCGTGGCGCGTGACGTGGCCGATACGCTCGCGGTGGCGTGCGTCGGCCCGCACAGCGCTGATGAGTTCTGAGCCCGGATCCCCCGATGAGCTGAACGTTCCCGAGTTGCGGCGCTACCTGCGCCGCGTCGGGGACCGCTGGCAGCTGGACTCGGCCCACCTCGGGGGCGCCCGCCTCGCCGACGCGCGCGGCGCCGGCCCCCAGCGCGAGCGCGGCCCCGAGTACGTCGTCGTCCTCGTCAGCGAGCACTTCGACGGCGTCCCGTGGCTCGAGCGCGTCCATCAGTGCGGATCGCTGTGGGACACGCGCGAGATGCGCGGCCCCGCGGAGGTGCACTGCTACACGCCGCCGGAGCTCGCACGCAAGATCGACCAGTTGCAGCGCGTCCGGGACGCCGTCCGCGACGGCATGGACCTGCTCGCGTAGGTCGCCTCAGCCGGTGCGCATGCCGCGGCGCTGGACGTCCGCGATCGCGGCCGCCGCACACTCGGAGACCGGGCCGAGCTCCGACGTCATCGCGTGGTCGCCCGTGAGCCCGCGCAGCGCCGGGAGCACCTCGAGGCCGCCCAGCATGCCGAGTGCCATCGCCGCGCCCGCACGCACGTCTGGCTCCGTGTCGCGCAGTGCCCGCAACAGAACCGCCACCGCAGACCTCCGCCCGATCACGCCGAGGGCTTCGGCGGCCTCGCCGCGGACCGCGGGAAGCTCGCCGGGGTTGGCGAGCGTCGCGCCGAGCACCGGCACGGCACGATGGTCGCGCAGCTGGCCCAGCCCACGCGCGGCCCGCGCCCGGACCTCCTCGTCGTCGTCGCGGATGAGCGCCTCGGCGAGCGCGCCACGCGCCTCGACGCCTCCGAGCCTGGCGATCGCCTGGGCGGCGGTGACCCGCACGCGCGCGCAGGACGCGTCCGCCAGCACGCGTCGCAGGCGCGGGCCGGCGACGTCGGCGTCCCCCGCCGTCCCGGCCAGGCGGCAGACCGCGATCGCGAGGGCCGCCGGGGTGGCCGGGGAGATGGCGTCGACGAACTGCTCCTCGGTGCGGACGCCCGCGGCCACGAGCGGCTCCAGGTCCGTCAGCGCCCGCTCGCGGACCGAGGTCGTCAGGCCCGCCAGCCACACGCTGATGCGCACGCGGAGCGCGGGGTCAGCGAGCTCGAGCCACAGCTCGGTGGCGGGGTGCGACGGGTGCGTTGCGGGTTCGATCCCCGGGTCGGCGCCTCCCTGGATGACGGTAAGCCGCATTCTGGAGCGAGCATACGCCCCGGGCCCACGATCGCTCAAGCGCCTGAGTGAAGATATGAAGGAGGTTCAGGTTGTGCCCATTCTGCAGAAAATACCTGCATTTGGGCACAATCTGACACGCTGTCAACAGCGCCAAATGTGTCCGTGAATGCCGTTCACGAAATCGCGACCATCCGCTCGATCGGCACACGCGCACGCTCGGCAACGGCCTCCGGCACCTTCACCTCGTAGCGCAGGTCACGCAGGCTGTCGCGCAGTTTCGGCAGCGTGATCATCTTCATGTACACGCACTCGGCCCTGGGGTTGGCGGGGATGAGGCGCGCCTCCGGCGCCGCCTGCTGCATCGGGTAGAGCATGCCCGTCTCCGTCGCGACGATCGCCTCGCGGTCCGGGTGCTCCTCCGCGTACTTCAGCATCCCGCCGGTCGAGAGCATGTGCACGCCCTCCGACGCGACGTCCCCCGACGCCACGTACTCCATGACCGACGTCACGCACCCGCATTCGGGGTGGATGAGGAAGTCGGCGTCCGGATGCTCGCCGCGGATCTTCGTGATGTCGCTCGGGCGGATGCCGGCGTGCACGTGGCATTCGCCGTCCCAGATGTGGAAGCCGCCGCGCTCGTTCAGGCCCAGCGTCTTCTCGACGTAGGCGCCGAGGAACATGTCCGGGCCGAACAGGATCTCGGTGTCCGCGCCGTGCTCCTCGAGGATGTGCGCCACGACGTTCACGGCGTTCGCCGACGTCACGCAGTAGTCCGTGATCGCCTTCACCTCTGCCGTGGTGTTGACGTACATCACGGTGACGGCGCCGGGGTGCTTGGCCTGCCAGTCCGCGAGCTGCTCCGGGGTGATCGAGTCGGCGAGCGAGCAGCCGGCGTCGAGATCGGGGATTAGCACCGTCTTCTCGGGCGACAGGACGGACGCCGTCTCGGCCATGAAGTGCACACCGCAGAACGCGATGACGCTCGCGTCGGCCGCGGCGGCCTGGCGGCTGAGACCCAGCGAGTCGCCGACGTAGTCGGCGACGTCCTGGATCTCGGGCACCTGATAGTTGTGGGCGAGGATCACGGCGTCGCGCTCCTTGGCCAGAGCGCGCACCTCCTCGGACAGCGCCCGCACGTCGTAGAGCTCGAGCGGCTCGGCGGCGGAAGTGGTGGGGGCCATGGGCAGCTTCATCGCAGCGGCTCCAGGAGGAGGGAGAGGTCCAGGGTGGGCGCGGAATGCGTCAGCGCGCCGATGGAGATCCAGTCTATCCCCGTCTCCGCGTAGGCCCTGAGCGTCTCGCGGGACATGCCGCCGCTGGCCTCCAGCTGCGCCCGGCCTGCGACCTCTTCAGCGATGGCCCGCAGGGTCGGCGGATCCATGTTGTCGAGCAGCAGCCGGGTCGCGCCGGCGGCCAGCGCCTCGCGCACCTGCTCGGCCGTCTCGCACTCGATCTCCAGCGGAAGGTCGGGGAACCGCTCGCGCGCCGCGCCGATCGCGGCCGTGACCCCGCCGGCCATCGCGATGTGGTTCTCCTTGATGAGGATCTCGTCGAACAGCCCGATGCGGTGGTTGTGCCCACCGCCGGCCACCACCGCGGCCTTCTCCAGCAGCCGCAGCCCGGGCGTCGTCTTGCGGGTGTCGAGGATCTTCGCCCCCGTGCCGTCGACCTCGCGGACGCAGGCGGCGGTGAGCGTCGCGACCCCCGAGAGGTGGCCGAGGAAGTTCAGCGCGGTGCGCTCGGCGGTGAGCAACGCGCGCGCGTCGCCCTCGATCTCGAGCACGGGCCCGCGCTCGCGCCACTGGGCCTCGGGACCGGTGCGCGCCAGGCGGACATCGGGATCGCAGCGGCGGAAGACGAGCTCGGCGACATCGAGCCCGAAGACGACACCTGGCGCCTTCTGCGTGATCTGCGCGCGCGCCCGTGTGCCGTCAGGGACGGTCGCGAGGCTCGTCACGTCGCCGGGCGCCGACGTCCTCGGCGAGGGCGCGGTCGACGAGCTCCGAGAGGTAGTCGTGGCTGAGGGGCATCACCGTACGCGAGGATATGGCCCGCATCGTGAACCCGGCCGTCACCCCCACCGCACCGCAGCTGCTGCAGTCGTGGCTGCCCGACGCGGAGGTGGTGACCCGCCACCGCCGGCGCGCGGCGGCCGACGGCGCCGCACTGTGGCAGGCCGCGCGGGCCATCCGGTTGGACGACACCCGGGCGCTCGGCCGGCTTGTGCGCTGGCGGATCCCCGAGACACCGGGCGACCTGCCGTACGCCGAGCTGTTCGCCCGCCCGCCGTTCACCGTGCTCGACGAGGGTCCAGACTGGTCGATCTCCGGGCTCGTGGGTCGGATCTGGACGCTGGCCCGCGACTACCCGCCCCTCGACGGCCCGGATGCCTTCACGGCGTGGGCGACTCCCGGCACGGTGCGGGTCGCCTTCGCCCACTGGGTCGAACCCGACGGGGACGGCAGCGTGCTGCGCAGCGAGGCGCGCGTGCAGGCCGTCGACCGGCGCGCCGCGCTACGCCTGCGCTCGCTGTGGCTCGCGGTCGGGCCCTTCGAGCGGCTCATCGGCGCGGAACCGCTGGCGCTCGCGGCGGCCCGCGCGGACCGGCAGGCGTGACGCCTCGCCGTACGTCGAGCCGCGCTCGAGCCCGGCCAGCGTCGTCGTCCCCCGGTAGGCGGTGCGGCGACCGCGCGAGACGGTGAGCTGGAGCTCCCCGGCGAGGTGCTGGGCGGCGGCCCGTTCGAGGTGCCGCCGTTCGGCCGGCAGCGGGACGGGCAGCAGATGCGGGGCCGTGCCGTTGGGATGGCCCTCGACCTCCACGCGGTGACGCGGCCCGCGCGCCCGCAGCCGCCAGCCGTCGCGCCCGACCTGCACGCCGATCGGGACGAGCGGGCGGACGAAGTGCAGCAGCTCGTCGCCGAGCCGGACCACGAGCGCGGTCGCGATCGTCCCGACGGGCCCGAGCCGCGCGTGGCCGCCCGCGAACGCGACACACGCACCCGGATGGTCGAACCCGTGGGCCTGCCCCCACCACCACGCGTCCGGGAACCCGCCGCCGCCCCAGTTCTTCTCCCCGTAGGCCACCGCGCCGTCGAGATCGATCTCGCGCCCGTCGATGCGGGCGCTGCCCGTCACGCGCGCGGCAAGCAGGTGGGGATGCCAGTACTGGCTCAGGCCGGGCAGCACATGCGCGGGGCCGATCCCGCCGAAGCCGCGCCGCGGCCACGCCGCGTGATCGTCCAGGGTGATGTCCAGACCGGTGCTCGGCCCGAGGCGCAGGGTGAGCCGCTCCCGGGTGGCGCGGAGGTCCGCGCTGGCGTCGTCACGCGCAGCGAGGTGCAGCCCACGACGCGACGCGTGAGCTTCGGGCACGGCGACATCGCGAACGAACCCGCCGGGGTGCGCGGCGAGGCCGAGCGTGCCCCATGCCCGGCCCTGCGCGTCACGGTTGACGCCCGCGAGGACGACCAGCACGGTGCGCGAGGGGACGTGCGTGATGCGCCAGAAGTACCCCTCGAAGCCCGTGCCGTGGTACCCGCTCGGGTCACCGAAGGGTAGGTCCGCGCCCGTGCGACGATATGCGGCGAGCACGCCGTTGATGCTCGCACACCGATGACCACGAGCACTGCCTACGACGAGCTCGGCGACGCCTACGCCACCGTGCGCCGGGAGGATCCGCGCCTCGCGGCGTTCATCCACGCCGGGCTCGGCGACGCGCGCAGTGTCCTGAACGTCGGGGCGGGGACCGGGAACTACGAGCCCACCGACCGCTACGTCGTCGCCGTCGAGCCGTCCGCGACGATGCGATCCCAGCGCCCGGCGGGGGCCGCCCCGGCGATCCGCGCGTACGCCGACGCGCTGCCGTTCGACGACGGCGCGTTCGACGCCGTCCTCTCGATCTTCAGCGACCACCACTGGCCCGACCGGGGCGCGGGGCTGCGCGAGCTCGCGCGGGTCGCCGCGCGCCGCGTCGTGGTGCTGACCTTCGAGCCGTCGTTCCTCGCCTCGTCCTGGCTGTGCGACTACCTGCCCGGCCTGCGCGCGATGCTGCCGCCGTGGGGCACGGCGGAGGTCGCCGCGGCACTCGGGGGCGGGGACGTCCTCGTCGAGCCCGTGCCGCTGCCCTACGACTGCGCGGACGAGTTCGTCCACACCTTCTGGCGACGGCCGGAGGCGCTGCTGGCGCCGCAGGCCGCCGACGGCATCTCGCTGTTCCGGCGCCTGCCGCCCGACGACCTCGCGTCCGGGCTCGCGCGGCTGCGCGCGGACGTCGACAGCGGCGCGTGGGCGGCGGCGAACCAGGATCTCGTGGGTCTGGACCAGCACGACCTCGGGGTGCGGCTCGTGGTGGCGAACCTCACGTGACCGACCCACGCGCGTACGAGCGGCTCGGCGTGGGCTACGCGCAGGTGCGTGGTGAGGAACCACGGATCGCCGACGCGATCTGGAACGCGCTCGGGGACGCGCGCACCGTGCTGAACGTCGGCGCCGGGACGGGCAGCTACGAGCCGTGTGACCGCGAGGTGCTGGCGGTCGAACCGTCCGCGGAGATGCGGCGCCAGCGCGCGCCCGGCGCCGCTCCGGCGGTCGACGGCCGCGCCGAGGCCCTGCCGTTCGACGACGGCGCGTTCGACGCGACGATGGCCGTGCTCAGCGACCATCACTGGGAGGACCGGCCCGGCGGCCTGCGGGAACTGCGGCGCGTCGCGCGCGGGCCGGCGGTGGTCTTCAGCTTCGACGAGTCGTTCTTCCGGCCGTCCTGGATCGTGCGCGACTACTTCCCCGGGTTCGCGCGGCTCGCATCGGCGGTCTTCTCGGTGCAGGACATCCAGGCCGCGCTCGGCGGCATCATCGAGACGCACGTCGTCCCGATCCCGCACGACTGCCGCGACGGCTTCCTGCATGCGTACTGGCGGCGACCCGAGGCCTACCTGCGCCCCGAGGTCCGCGCCGGCATCTCGCTGTTCCACCTGCTCGCTCCGAAGGAGGTCGACGCGGGCGTGGCGCAGCTTCGCGCGGACCTGGAGGACGGCACCTGGGCCCGCCGGCACGCCGACCTGCTCGAGCGCGACGAGCTCGACCTCGGGTACCGGCTGTTCGTCAGCGCACCAGCACCGTGACCCGCCGGAACGCCGGGTCGCTGGCGCCGTGCAGGCGCGCGCCGTCGGCGACGAGCTCGCGCAGGTAGCGCACGGTGTCCGCAGTGATCTCCTCGCCGGGCAGGAGGGCCGGGATGCCCGGCGGGTAGCCGGCGATCGACTCACAGGAGATCCGGCCGACGGCGTCATCGACGTCCACGACCTCGTTCGCGCCGAGGAACGCATCGCGTGGAGGTACCGCCGCGACCGCCTCGCCGTGCAGCGGTGAGCGCACCACCGGGATCTCCCGGCCGGGCTCGGCGATCCGCTTGATCGTCTCCTCCAGGTCGCCGGCCAGCCGCACGAGCGCGGGCGCGGGCTCGGCCATGCCGACGACGAGGACGACGATCGCGTGCGTGGCGAGTTCAGGATGGATGTCGTAGCTCTGACGCAGCGCGTCGGCCACCTCGAACCCCGAGCGACCGGTGCCGCGCACGTCAAGGGAGATGCGCAGCGGGTCCCAGGCCGCCACGCCGGGCCGGCCGACGAGCTCCTCGCCGACGAGCCGGATCCCCGCGATGCCGGCGAGCTTGTCGCGCACCTCGCGCAGCGCGAGGAGCGTGTCGTGGAGGATCGCCTCGCCGTGGATGGCCATCTGGCGGCGCGACGCGTCGAGGGACCCGAGCAGCAGCGAGTTCGGCGACGTGGATCGCACCAGCCGGATGGTGCGATCCACGGCCTCGACGTCGACACGTGAATCCCGGGCGATGTGGAGCATCGCGCTCTGGGTCATCGACCCCGCCATCTTGTGCGTGCTCGTGAGCACGGCGTCGGCGCCGAGCTGGAGCGCGCTCGCCGGGAGATCCGGGTGAAAGCCGAAGTGCCCGCCCCACGCCTGGTCGACGATGAGGGGCACGCCCGCGGCGTGCGCGACCTCGGCGCACGCGCCGACGTCGGCGACCATCCCGTAGTACGTGGGCGAGACGATGAACGCGGCCCGCGCGCCCGTCGTGCGCTCCAGCGCGGCGCGCAGCCCCTCCGGCGTGACCCCGTGGGCCATGCCGAGCGGCTCGTCGTACTCGGGGGCCACGAACGTCGGCCGCCCGCCGGAGAGCACGAGCCCGTCGACCACCGACGCGTGCGCGTTGCGTTGCACCACGACGGGCGCGCCGAGCGGCGCGAGAGCCAGCGTGAGCGCATGGTTGCCCTGCGTCGCGCCGTTCGTGAGGAACCACGTCCGGGCCGCCCCGTGCGCCTCGGCGGCGAGCGTCTCGGCCTTCTCGTACGGCGTCGGGGACGGGCCGACGTCGATGCCGCGGATGTCCTGCGGCACGTCGGCCGCCAGCGCCCGGTCCCCGATCGCGTAGCGCAGGCCGGGATCGGCGCCGGGGCCGCCCTTGTGGCCGGGAACGTGCCAGCGCCCGGCGCCGCGGAACGCGTAGGCGACGACCGCGTCGAGGTAGGGCGTGCGCGGCTGCTCAGGACCTGGCCGCGCGCCCATCGGTCAGCTCGCGGGGGTCGCCGTCCCGGCGGTCCGCAGCAACTCCGCGCGGACGAAGCCGTCGAGGTCACCGTCGAGCACACGCTGGGCGTCACCCATCTCGTGGTTCGTGCGGTGGTCTTTGACCATCGTGTACGGGTGCAGCACGTAGCTGCGGATCTGCGAGCCGAAGTTCACGTCCTGCGCCTCGCCCTTCTCGCGGGCGATCTCCTCCTGGCGCTCGCGCTCGCGCTGCTCCAAGAGCTTCGCGCGCAGCATGCCCATCGCCGTGAGCTTGTTCTGCGTCTGCGAGCGCTCGTTCTGGCACTGCACCACGATGCCGCTCGGCCGGTGCGTGATGCGCACGGCGGAGTCGGTCTTGTTGACGTGCTGGCCGCCCGCGCCCGACGCGCGGTACGTGTCGATCTGCAGGTCGTCGTCCTCGATCTCGACGTCGTCGACCTCGTCGACGATCGGCGCGACCTCAAGGCCCGCGAAGCTGGTCTGGCGACGGTTCGCGCTGTCGAACGGCGACAGGCGCACGAGGCGATGCACGCCCTTCTCCGCGCCGTACAGGCCGTACGCGTTGTCCCCGGTCACCTTGAAGGTCGCCGACTTGATGCCGGCCTCCTCCCCCGGGCTGACCTCGAGCAGCTCGACGTCGAACCCGCGCTTGTCGGCCCAGCGCATCTCCATGCGCAGCACCATCTCCGCCCAGTCCTGCGCGTCGGTGCCGCCGGCGCCCGCGTTGATCGTCACGAGCGCGTCCCCCGCGTCGTACGGCCCGCTGAACAGGCGCTCCTCCTCGAGCGCCGCCAGGCGGGTCTCGACCGACGCGATCTGCTCGGCGAGCTCGCCGGCCATCTCCGGGTCCTCAGCGGCCATCTCCACGAGCGCGTCGAGGTCCTCGGCGTCAGCCTGGAGCTGCTCGAAGCCCTGGAGCTTGCGCGACGCCTTGGCGTGCTCGCCGTTGACCTTCGCGGCGGCCGTCTGGTTGTCCCAGAAGCCCGGCTCGCCCATCTCGGCCTCGAGTGCCGCGACGCGTTCCCTCAATGCCGCAGGGTCGAGATACGACGCGAGCAGCTCGAGCTGCTCGCGGATCGCCGACAGGCGCTGCGGGATGGTCTCGGACTTGTCCCATCCGTCCCCGGTCGACATGCCCAGGAGGCTAGTGCACGTGAGCGCTACCGGGTGCGGTACGGATCGACGAGCACGTCGTCGATCTCCCACGTGCCGCTGACCGCGGTGAACTTCAGCGCGACGAGTTCGTCTTCCTCGTCCTCGTACAGCGACTTCACGGCGGCGGCCATCGGCGTGACCGGGCTGGCGGCCCACGCCTTGAACTGCGCGGCGCTGAGCGTCAGGACGGTCGCCTGCTGATCCTGGCCCTCGTTGTCCCAGAGCACGTCGACGCGGAGCGACCCCGTCGTCGTGACGGCCCGGGCGAAGAACCGCGAGTGGGTGTGATCCACCGTGACGCAGACCTCGTCGCTCAGGGCGGTCCCGCCCGCGTTCAGGCGCAGCGCCGAGACGTGCTTCGCCCCCAGCACCTTCCACGGCTCGTTGGCCTTGACCAGGCTGGCCTTGCTCAGCTTCCAGTCGTTGTTGCCGTTCTCGAACCCCGCATTGTCGACGGGGAGGTAGAGACCCGTGTCCCCGAGGACCAGCAGCCGCTGCGCGAGATCCTGGGAGCCGCACGCCTGCGCTGCCGCCGGCATCGCGACAAACGCGCCTGCGAGGACGGTGAGACTGAGCAGCAGACGACGGTGGGCGAGCATGGACGGCGGTCCTCCGAGGGCGTGGTTCCCTCCCGGATCGGCGCGGCAGGAAGCCGCGCGGAATGCAGCAGGCAGGAATGCGGTGTGAGCGCTGCCGCCCTAGACTCCGCGGATGCATCCCCGCAGTGCGGCGCAGCGGCTGCTCCGCCCCGTGATCGCCCGGCTCGACACGATCGGCCGTGATCTCGGACATGCCCGCGGGGCGATGCGCGACCTCGCCGACCAGCAGGCAGCCCTCACGCAAACCCTGGCGGAGCGCGACGCCCATTGGGAACAGCGGCTGACCGAGCGAACCGCCGAACTGGAGGCGCGCTTGGACGTCCTCGTCGCCGAGGTCGGCGCCCTGACGCCGGAGGTTCGCGCCCTGCGCGCGGCACAGGCCGAAGGCATCGCGTACCTCGGCCGCCGGCTCCAGGACGCCGAGCCGCCCGCGGATGCCTGACCCGACGATCGTCGTCATCGGCGGAGGTCGGCGCGACGCGGCGCCGATCGTCGCGGCCCTCGCATCGCGCGCTCCGGTCCTCGTCCAGGAACGCGGCAGCGCGCGTCGCCCCGCGCCCGGCGCGCTGTGCTGCTGTGTGCTCGACCCGTTTGCCGACGCCCCGCTCGAGGACGTCTGGCCGCGATGGGCACGCGCGGCCGATGTCTCCCTCGTCGTCCTGGCCCCAGCCGGACGCAGCCCCCGCCCGGAGCGTGCCGGCCTGCTCCGTGTCGCAGACGTCGTGGTGCGGAGGCCGGCCGACGGCACCCCGGCCGAGCTCGCCGATGCGATCGCCGGTGCAGCGACACGCGCCACCGGACGGCGGCGCGCACCCGGCGTTCCACGCATCGGCGTCGTCACCCCGTGGCCGCCCGATCCCGCAGGACCGGCCTTCTCGATGCAGGCACTCGTCGCGGCCGCACCTGCCGACATCGCCCTCGACATCGTGCGGGCCCCGACGGCCACGGACGTCGAAGGCTGGAGCGCGCTCGTCTGCTCGCTCGGCGACAGCCCGTACCACGTGCCGGCATGGCAAGCCCTCACGCGCGCCCGGGCCGACGTGCTCCTGCACGACACGTACCTCGGGAACCTCTACGAAGCGCTGCTGGGCCTGCGCGTGCTGACCCCCGCGCAGTACCGGCGGGTCCTCCTGCGCGACGAGTCCCACCGCCTCCCGGCGGCATGGCGGAAGGACCCGCCCGTCCCCATCCCCCGCGCGGACGCCGACCGGCTGGGCCTGACCTTCCTCGGAGACGTCCTCGACCGAGCCGATCGCATCCTCGTGCACAGCGCCGCGGCGCGCGAGCTCGTGCTCGCCGAGCGACCCGACCGCGCCGCCGACATCCGCCTCGTCATCCACGGTGGCCCGTCCGTCACCACGCACGACGATGTCGCCCGCGACCCGGACCTCGTCGTCGCACTCGGCTACCCGCGCGACCCGGACGGCACGCTCGCCGCGTTCGCACACGCGCGTCACAGACATCCGCGGGCGCGGCTGGCCATCACCGGCGACCCCGGCCCGCCCGCCGAGCTGCAACGCCTGGCGCGACTCGCCGACACCCTCGGTGTCGCCGACGCCGTCACGTTCGACGGCTGGGTCGACCACGAGACGTGGGCCGCACGACTCCGCACGGCCGCCGTCGCGCTGCAGTTGCGCGGGGCCACGCGCGGCGAGAGCTCCGCGACCATCGCGGCGTGCATGGCGGCCGGTCTCCCGGTGCTCACGACGTCGGTCGGTGCGGTGGCCGAACTCCCCTCGGACGCGCTGGTCCGGCTTCCCGCCGGCGCCTCCGGCGCGCAGCTCGGCGACGCCCTTGCCGATCTTCTCCGCGACCCGGACACGCGGGCGTCGCTCGCCGCCGCGGGCCGCCGTGCCCGCCGCCGGCGTCAGCCCGCCGACGCGGCGCGGTCACTCGTCGATGCGGTGTGCGACGCGATGCCTGCCGGCGCTACGCGCCGTGGCACTTCTTGAACTTCTTGCCCGACCCGCACCAACACGGATCGTTGCGCCCGAGCTGCTGCTCGGCGTCGAGCTTGCGCTGCTCGACAGGCTGGAAGCCGACCTCTTCCTCCGGCTCGGGCTCGGCGTACGCGGTCCCGGCGCCACCCGCCCCGGCCGCTGCGGCGATCGCGCTCGCCCCCCGCAGCCGCGCCGCCGGAGTACGAGACGTTGCCCGGCCGCGTGGCGGTGCCCGGCGCGCTGTAGCGCTCGGTCGGCGGCGGCTCGTCCGCCTCGACCTGCACCTCGACGTTGTAGACCAGCGTGGCGAACTCGCTCCAGATGCTGTTCATCAGGTCGGTGAACAGCGTGAATGCCTCGTTCTTGTACGCGATGATCGGCTCGATCTGGGCGAACCCGCGCAGGTGGATGCCCTCGCGCAGGTAGTCCATGTCGTACAGGTGCTCACGCCACTTGCTGTCGATGATCTGCAGCAGCAGGTACCGCTCCAGGGTGCGCATGAGCTCCTCGCCGAGCTCCTGCTCGCGCTCGTCGTACAGCGCGATCGCGTCCTCGACGATCATCTTCGTGAGCGACGGGCGGTCGATCGTGGCGGGATCGATGTCCTCGGCGTCGATCGCGACGGGGAAGATCTCGAGCATGCGGTCGAACAGGCCCTCGACGTCCCACTCCTCGATGTAGTCCCCAGGCGTGTACTCGTCGACCAGCCGTTCGACGACGCCCTCGATCTCCTCGCGAGCGGTCGGACCCATGTCCTTGCCCTCGAGAATCTCGTTGCGGTACTGGTAGACGATCCGGCGCTGCTCGTTCATCACGTCGTCGTACTCGAGGACGCGCTTGCGGATGAGGAAGTTCTGCTCCTCGACCTTGCGCTGGGCCTTCTCGATCTGCTTGCTGAGGATGCTCGCCTCGATCGGCAGCTCGTGGCCGTCTTCATCGGTCTCGCCGAGCCGGTCGAGGATCTTGTAGATCCGGTCCCCGGCGAACAGGCGCACGAGGTCGTCCTCGGCGCTCAGGAAGAACCGTGACTCGCCCGGGTCCCCCTGACGGCCTGAGCGGCCGCGCAGCTGGTTGTCGATCCGGCGTGACTCGTGACGCTCGGTGCCCACGATGAACAGGCCGCCGGCCTCCATGACCTTCTCGCGGTTCTCCTCGACCCGGCGTTCGATGGCGGGGAGGACGTCGGCGAGACGCTCCTCGTAGTCGGGATCGCCCGGCTGCAGCCCGAGCTTGACGAGCTCCAGCTTCGCGAGGTGCTCGGCGTTGCCGCCAAGCTTGATGTCGACCCCGCGGCCCGCCATGTTCGTCGCGAGCGTGACCGCCCCGGGCTGGCCGGCCTCGGCGATGATCTCGCCCTCGCGCTCGGCGTGCTCGGGCTTGGCGTTCAGCACGGTGTGCGGGACGCCGCGCTTCTTCAGCTCGCCGGAGAGCAGCTCGGAGACCTCGACGGAGATCGTGCCGACGAGGACCGGCTGGCCGGCCTTGTGCCGGGCCGTGACCTCGCTGGCGACCGCGTGCCACTTGCCGTCGCGCGTCTTGTAGACCTGATCGTTCTGGTCCTTGCGCTGCGTCGGGCGGTTCGTCGGGATCTCGACGACCGGCAGCTTGTAGATCTTCATGAACTCGGTCGCCTCGGTGAGGGCGGTGCCGGTCATGCCCGCGAGCTTGTCGTACAGGCGGAAGTAGTTCTGCAGCGTGATGGTGGCGAGCGTCTGGTTCTCCTCCTGGACGCGCACCCCCTCCTTCGCCTCCACGGCCTGGTGCAGCCCCTCGGACCAGCGGCGGCCGTCGAGGATGCGCCCCGTGAACTCGTCGATGATCTTCACCTCGCCGTCGATCACGGCGTAGTCGACGTCGCGCTTGTAGAGCGACTCGGCCTTCAGCGCCTGCTGGAGGTGGTTGACGAGGTGGCCGTTCTCGGCGCGGTACAGGTGGCTGATGCCGAGGAACTTCTCGGCCTTCGCGACGCCCTGCTCCGTGATCGAGACGGTCTTGTGCTTCTCCTCGTACTCGTAGTCGTAGTCCGCGACGAAGTCCTTCTTCTGCCGCGGGTCCATGCCCTCGGGCTTCTTGCCGGCGGTCAGGCGCTTGGCGAGCTTGGCGAACTGGACGTAGAAGTCCGCGGCCTGCTCGGGCTGGCCGGAGATGATGAGCGGCGTGCGCGCCTCGTCGATGAGGATGTTGTCGACCTCGTCGACGATCGCGAACGGGTGGTTGCGCTGGACCTTCTCCTCCAGCGACTGCGCCATGTTGTCGCGCAGGTAGTCGAACCCGAACTCGCTGTTCGTGCCGTACGTGATGTCCGACGCGTACGCGGCCCGCTTCTGCTCGTAGGGCTGCTGGCTCTGCAGCACGCCCCAGGAGAGCCCGAGGAAGTCGTAGATGGGCGACATCCACTCGGCGTCGCGGCGCGCGAGGTAGTCGTTGACCGTGACGACGTGGACGCCCTTGCCGGACATCGCGTTGAGGACGATCGCGAGCGTGCCGGTGAGCGTCTTGCCCTCGCCGGTCTTCATCTCCGCGATCGACCCGTTGTGCAGCACCATGCCGCCGATCAGCTGCACGTCGAAGTGCCGCATGTTCATCGTGCGCTTGCCGACCTCGCGCGTGATCGCGAAGACCTCGGGCAGCAGGATGTCCAGGTCGCGTCCCTCCTTCGCCTCGGCGTGGAGTTCTGCGAAGCGGGACTTCAGCTCGTCGTCGCTTTCGAGTTCAAGCTCGGGCTCGAACGCGGCGATCTCACTGATCCGCTTCTGGAACTGCTTGAACTGCTTGCCCTCCCCCATCCGGAGGGCTCGCTCCAGGAAGCTCATCGTGCTTCCCAGCGTAGCGAAGCGGTCCCGGCTGCGCCGGGACCGCTCGCAGGGTCAGGCGGCGGGCTGGATGCGCGCCTCCGCGCTCATCGCCCGAGCGGTGCGCCGGGCGCGGCGCTTGTCGCGATGGCGCTTGACCTGCCGCGAGAGTTCCTCCTCGCAGAGGTGGACGGCGTGGCTCATGTCGCGCGCACGGTCGCACGCCCGCAAGGTCGTGCCTTTCAGGAACAACGTGGCCTCGGCGATATACGAGTCGGGGATCGCAGGGTTGCGTTCCTCGCTCAGCTCGACCTCGAGCGTTGCGAACTCGGACACCTGGGCACCCACCTTCCGAAAGCGCCGCTCGACCATCGAGCGGAGTTCGTCGGTAACGGGAGTGTTACGGCCCTTGACCTCGATCTTCATCGAAGCCCCCTTTGTGGGATCGGTTGTTCCTGCACGGCAGGGTACGGACGCGATCGGCCGACTGCAACGGTGGTCGGACGAATGCCCGGTCCGTGGTTTCCCCCGACCGCCGCCCGGCCACGGGGCGTGCGGTCACAGCGCGCGGGCCCACGTGAGCGCCACGACCCGCTCACACCCGCCCGTGCGCAACGCCATGGCGCAGGCGTGCAGCGTCGCGCCGGTCGTGTGCACGTCGTCGACGAGTGCCGCCACAGCAGGGGGCGGGATCGGGCGGCGCAGCTCGATCACGAGCCGACCGGCCGCCAGCCGCTCGGCGCGGGACGCGCCCCGCTGACGGCCCCGCCAGCCGCGGCGGCGCAGGAGGTCGGCGTCCAGCGGGCGGTCGCACCGCGCGGCGACCTCCGCCGCGAGGAGCGCAGCCGCGTCGAACCCGCGGACGCGACGCCGGAACGGGTGCGCCGGCACCGGCACGATCCGTGCGCCACGCAGGAACTCCGGCGGGAGCGAGGCCGCCATCTGGGCGCCCATCATCGCGGCGAGCCGCACCCCGCCGCGATCCTTCAGCGCGCGGACGGCGGCGGACGCCACGCCCTCGTAGGCGACGACCGACCGCGCGGCGTCGAACGCCTGCCGGGCCGCCGGGCACCCACCCCGCCCGTGCGCGGGCAGCGCACACCGCGGACAGCAGCCCGCTGGGAGCCACGGCAGCGTCCGCCGGCACGCCGCACAGAGCGGCCCCGCCACGGACGCAGGCGCAGGCGCACCGCAGACCCAGCAGGTCGGCGGGACGAGCAGCGAGAGGACGCGCGATGGCACGAGCCCCACGCTGACGCGCCACGGCATGAGCGTGTGCGCAGGACTGCGACAATCGAGCGCATGTCGGTTCCCCCCTCGGAGCGAGCCCGGAAGCACCGTGGACGTTCGAGCCCGTGGTCATCCTCATGCTCGTGGCCGCGACCGTGGTCTACGTGCGGCGCTGGCGCGCCGTCCGCGCCTCCCCCGGCCGGCTCATCAGCTTCCTGCTGGGAATCCTCTGCTTCGCCGCCGCGCTGCTCTCACCGATCGACGCGCTCGCCGAGCAGCTGTTCACGATGCACATGGTCCAGCACGTCCTGCTCATCGACATCGGCGTCGTGCTCATCCTGCTGGGTCTCACGCGCGTCATCCTGCGGCCCGTCACGAAGCGCACCATGCGCCTGGAACAGGCCGCCGGCCCGCTCGCGCATCCCGTCTTCGCGCTCGTCCTGTACGTGGCGGTCATGTGGATCTGGCACTACCCGGCGCTGTACGACGCTGCGCTCGAGCACCCGCTCCTGCACCGCTTCGAGCACATCACGTTCATCACGGCGGGCTTCCTGTACTGGTGGCACATCCTCAACCCGATCCCCAGCCGGCAGCGGCTCGGCGGCATGGGCCCCGTCGCCTACATGGCCTCGACGAAGGTGTTCGTCGGCCTGCTCGGCGTCGCGCTCGCGTTCGCCCCTGAGGCGATCTATGCCTTCTACGAGCAGCAGCCGAGCTACTGGGGCATGGACGCGCACACCGACCAGAGCGTCGCCGGCCTCGTCATGGCGACGGAGCAGTCGATCATCATGGGCATCGCGCTCGTCTTCCTCTTCGTCAAGGCGCTGGAGGACTCAGAGCGCGACGAGCAGCGCCGCGAGCGCTACGGCCCGGACGCCGTCTGAGTCAGCGCGCCGCGGACGAGACGCGCGGTGGCAGCGCCTCGACGATCCCGGCCGCGCCGGCGATCGCCCCGATGAGGATCGTCCCCGCCGGCACCGTGGTGCCAGGGAACACGATGGAGTCGCGGATGAGCGCTCCGTCCTCGATCGTCGCGCCATCACCGATGACGACCGGGCCCATCAGGCGGCTTTCCGCCCCGATGCGCACGTTGTCACCGATCCAGACGGGCGGCTCGATCATCGCCACGCCGTCGAGCCCCGAGTGGGCGCCGACGGTGAGGCCCTCGTCCAGCTCATCACCGCGGACATCCATCTGCAACGCACCGGACAGCACGTCGAACGTGCCCGACTTGAGTTCGGCCAGCGAACCGACGTCGTTCCAGTACTCGTCGATCTCGTGGATGAAGAACGGGACGTCGTGCTCCAGGAGCGCCGGGAACACATCGTGTGCCCAGTCGACCTCGGCCTGGTCCTTCGGGAAGTAGTCGAAGATCTCCGGTGAGAAGACGTACATGCCGCAGTTGCCGAGATCCGAGAGCGCCTCGGCCGGGTCGGGCTTCTCCTGAAAGCCCGTGATGCGGCCGCCGGCGTCGTGGAGGACGACGCCGTACTCGCGGGTGTCCGGCACCTTCTTCACGCACAGCGTCGCGATCCCGCCGTGGGCGCGATGGCGCGCCTCGAGCTTGGCGATGTCGAGATCCGTGAGCGCGTCCCCGGAGATCACGAGGAACGGCTCGTCACCGAAGAAGTCGGCGCAGTTCTGCACACCGCCCGCGGTGCCCTTCAGCGCGTCCTCGTAGCGGTAGGTCAGCTCGTCGCCGAAGTACCCGCGGATCGTGTCCGGGAAGTAATGGAGGTTCGCGATGATCTCGTCGATGCCCTGGCGCTGCAGGAGATCGACGATGTGTGCCATCACCGGCCGGTCGAGGACCGGGACCATGGGCTTGGGCAGCTCGAAGGTGAGGGGGCGCAGGCGGGTGCCGAGCCCCGCGGCGAGGACCATCGCTCTCATCGCGCCCGGACCCTAGCGGGCTGGCCCGCGTTTCGCATTGCCGGCGGCGCGCAGCGTGAGCTCCCGGCGCACCGTGCGGCGATTCCCGGCGGCGTCGCGCGCGTCGACGGTCAGCCGCACGCGGAGCCTGCCCGTGCGGCGCAGGAGCGTGCGCCCGGTGGCTCGGAGGCGGACGCGAACCGTCCGCTGCGCGCCTGCCGGCACGGTGAACGACCCCGCCGCCAGCGCGACTCGCGTGGTGCGACCGCGGACCGTGCGACGCAGCGAGATCGACACCGAGCCGGCGCAGGCCTCGGGTTCCCCGGCCGCGCAGCGCACGCGGACGGCGACCCTGCCGTCCCGCGCGACGCGCAGCGCAGCGTCGGGCAGTGAGAAGCGCGGCGCGACCACGTCGCGCGGCACCGGAACCTCCGCCGCGAGCACGGGTGGGACGGGCGTCGTGCGCACCAGCACCGTGCGCGTGGTCACCGCGCCCGCGGAGTCTGTCGCGGTGACCGTGGCGGAGTGCGCGCCCGGCGTCGAGAACGTGCGATCGGCCGCTGGCCCGTCAACGGTCGTCCCGTCGTCGAACGCCCACCGGACGGTGACCTCGTCGCCCGGGTCAGGGTCTGAGGTCTGTGCCTCGAACCGCATCGGCGTGCCGACCTGGGCGAGCGCCGGCTGAGCGGTCGCCGTGAGCCCGGGCGGGCGGCGCTGGTACTCGAATGCGCCCATGTCCCGGGTGGCGCCGGCCGTGCCGTTGCCGTCCACGATGCGGTCCAGCCCGTCGAGGTCCAGCGGCGGCTCGCCTGGCAGCAGTGCCCCCGGGGTGCCGCGGTCGATGACGGGCGAGAGCGCGCTCAGCCGGTAGTCGCCGCCCATGGAGTCAACGAACCGAATGGATCCGTACGTGCGGTTCATGGCCCCCGCCCCGTCGAACGGCGACAGCCGCCCGTCACCGGTCGTCCGGTCCGTGGCAGGGTCGAAGTTCGAGTAGGCGACGTCGATGAACGCGTCCGCTCCGGCCTCGGCCCGCGCGTACCGGTCGCCGGCAAATCCGCGGACGATGCTGTCATCGACGCGGATCAGCGCCGCGGCGCCGGGCGCCGCTCGCCGTCGCGGACAACGCCGGCCGGTCCGCCTCCCCCGCGCCGATGATGGTGGCGTGCCGCACCCGGATCGTCGCGGCCTCCGCGCCTCGCGCCGGCTGGTGTGCCCGGACGGCGCCGGCCGCGCCACGCAGGCTGCGGATGACCACGGAGTCCAGCCGGACGGTGGCGGCGTCGGCGGCCCAGACGCCGACCCCGGCGTGGACGTCGATCCGCGACCGCTCGACCACCAGGTTGCCCGCGCGCCCGCGAATGCCTGCCCCGGTCGTCCGCACCTGCTCCAAGCGCGCGTCCGCACCCGGCGCGAGGTCGGCGGCGAACGCGCCGTCCAGCGCGGGTGCGTCCAGCACCGCGTTGCGCACGACCGCGCCATCGAGGAGCAGCACCGCCGTGGCGGGCGCGGCCGCTGACGCGACGGGCGCCGCGGCGATGTCGTCCGCGACCCCGGCGAGGCGGAGCCCCACACCCGCGGCCGCGTCTGGCACCTGGACCCCGAGCGCGAGCACCTTCGACTGCCGGTCGGCGACGGTGAGCGCGGCGTTCGCCCCACCGCTCGCGACCAGGGTGGTGGCCGCACGCCCCGCGCCGATCAGCTCGACGGGATTGCCCGCCTCGAACGCCGCTCCGGACCGCACCCCGGGACCGACGAAGACCGTGTCGAGCCCCGGTGAGGCTCCCGCAGCGAGCGCCGCCTCGTCGAGCGTCGCCCGCTGACCGGCTTCCGGGCAGCGGACATCGGCCACGCAGAACGTCGCGCCCGGAGCGTCAGCGGCCCGCCCGAGTGCGACCGCTGCGAGCAGCACCCCCGCGCCGATCCGCCACCCGATCACCCTCCTGACGGTACCACCGGGAACCGTCGCTCACGGCCGGTCAGACGGGCTTATGTGCCCTGCTCCCAGGAGGTCAGGTATGCCTCCTGGGCGGGGCTGAGCGTGTCGATCTCGATGCCGAGCGACGCGAGCTTCAGCCGTGCGATCTCGCGCTCCAGCTCACCCGGGACCGCGAGCACCCGCGGCTCGAGCGTCCCGGCGTGGCGCACCAGGAACTCCGCGGCCAGCGCCTGGCCGGCGAACGCGAGATCCATCACCGCAGCGGGGTGCCCTTCGGCCGCCGCGAGGTTCACCACGCGGCCGTGCGCGAGGAGGTGCAGCCGCCGGCCGTCCTCGAGCGTGTGCTCGTGGACCTGCGGACGGACCTCTCGCGGCGGCTGGACGGCCGCGTCGCGGAGCTCCGGGAGGTTGATCTCGACATCGAAGTGCCCGGCGTTCGCAAGGATCGCGCCGTCCCGCATCCGGGCGAAGTGCGCGGCGCCCAGCACGTCGCGATCGCCGGTGACGCACACGAAGACGTCGCCGCGCTCGGCGGCGTCCAGCGCGGGCATGACCTCGTAGCCGTCCAGTCGCGCCTGCAGCGCCCGCACGGGGTCGACCTCGCAGACGATGACCGATGCCCCCGCGCCCTTGGCCCGGACGGCCACGCCGCGCCCGCACCAGCCGTAGCCGAGGACGACGACCGTGCGTCCGGCCAGCAGGATGTTCGTCGCCCGGAGGATCCCGTCGAGCGTGGACTGCCCGGTGCCGTGCAGGTTGTCGAACAGGCGGGTCGTCTGCGCGTCGTTGACCGCCACGACCGGGAACCCGAGCGCGCCCTCGGCCTCGAGCGCCCGCATCCGCAGCACGCCGGTGGTGGTCTCCTCGGTCCCCCCGACGATGCCGTCGAGCAGGTCCGTGCGGGCGCCGTGGATGACGCTGACGAGGTCGGCACCGTCGTCCATCGTCACCTGCGGCGCCCCGTCGACCACGGTCGTGATGTGGCGGTAGTACGTGTCCGTGTCCTCGCCCTGGACCGCGTAGACCCGCGCGCCGTGGCGGTCGACCAGCGCGGCGGCGACGTCGTCCTGCGTGGACAGCGGGTTGCTGGCGCACAGCGCGACGTCGGCGCCGCCGGCGACCAGCGCGCGGACGAGGTTCGCGGTCTCGGCGGTGACGTGCAGGCTCGCGCCGATGCGGATGCCGGCGAGCGGGCGCTCGGCGGCGAAGCGCTCACGGATCTGCGCGAGCACGGGCATGTGGGTGTCCGCCCAGTCGATGCGGACCTGTCCCTCCTCGGCGAGAGCGAGATCAGCGACGTCGTGGCTGGGAGCGCTGGCGGGGGGAGCCGTCCATCTCCCCCGCCAGCCTACGCGGCTACCGGACGGGGTGGTTCGAGCGGATCACGTCGTCCGGGTCGACGTTGGCCTTGATCTGCGCCAGCCGCGCCGCCACCTCAGGCCGGTGCAGCTCCTGCTCGGGCTGCTCGGCGAAGTTGAGGTAGTGGTCGGTGCGCAGGTCGAACGTGAGGTCGCGGAACGCCGCCAGGTCGCGGCGGACGGCCGCTCCCATCGCCTCGTCCATCACCATCCCCGTGGCGAAGAGCAGGCCGTCGCCCTCGAACCGGTCGCGGGCGCCGGCGCCTTCGGGCGCACGGCCGAACGCCCCGCCGAGCTGACGGATCTCGGCCATGAGCAGCGCGGTCTCCCCGGGCGTCCCGGCGAGGTCGACGAGCCCGTCGAGCAGCGCGTCGTCCACCGAGCCCACCAGCGCGTGGTCGCCCTCGGCGGGGACGGGCTCCTCCGGGTCCATGTGGATGCGGCTCAGCGCGACCGGCGGGACGGGCGCGAACCCGTCCATCATCGGGCCGAGCTCGCGGAGGCCGCGCAGCTCGCGCTCCACGACGTCCGGTGCCGCGAGCGCCGCGCCGTCGATGACCACGAAGCTCCCGCCCCGAACGGGTTCCGGGATGTCGGGCAGCGGCGGCACGTGCAGCAGCCGCGCGCTCGTCGTGAACGCGTCGGGCGCGTCGAGCATCCAGTCGCGCCAGCGGCGCAGGACCTCGGGCGCACGATCGATCGGGTAGATGAGTGCGCCCGCGGACAGCTCGTGCGCCTCATGGAGGGCGAACTCCATCGCCGTGACGACCGCGAACGCGCCCCCTCCCCCCGCGCAGCGCCCAGAACAGGTCCGTGTCTTGATCGGCCGTGATGCGGCGCAGCTCGCCGTCGGCCGTGACGGCCTCGATCGCGGTCACGCTGTTGGCCGCGAAGCCGTGCTGCCGGCTGAGCCAGCTCATGCCGCCGCCGAGCGTGTAGCCCACGACACCGACGTCCGGCGACGAGCCCGCGAGCGGCGCGAGTCCATGCTCGGAGGCCGGCGCGGTGACATCGAGCCACAACGTGCCGGCGCCGACGCGTGCGGTCCGCGCCTCGATGTCGAGGGTGACCTCGCGCATCGCGTCGGTCCGCAGCAGGATCGTGTCCCGGAGATCGCCGAGCGGCCCGGCGTTGTGCCCCGTCCCCTGGGGCGCCACCTGCAGGCCCGCGGCCTTCGCGACGTCGATCACGGCGCGCACGTCGGCGGCGTCGAGCGCGTGGACCACCGCGGTCGGGCGCTGGTCGACGGCGAGGTTCCACGCCTGGCGCGCGGCGTCGAAGCCGTCGTCGCCCGGAGTGTGCACGGCGCCGCGCGTGCGCAGGCGCAGTTCGCGGAGGGCGGCGGTGGTGGTGTCCAGCGTCAGCATGAGGTGCTCCTCGTCGTGTCCGGGACGGCCGGTCCGCCCCATGCCCGCAAGCTTCGGCCCCCTCGCGCCCGGTGCCATCGAGGACGACCCCAAACCCGCCCCCCAGGGTTTCTTCGGCGCACCCCCGACACGGGTGCGCGAGAACTACCGATGGCGCGGCGCCGCGCGACGCATACCGTCCGAGCATGGCCAGTACCACCGCGTACCACACCCCTCCCGTCGCGACCGAGGAACCCGGCGCGCCGGCCCCGGAGCAGATGCTCGACGCCGTCGTCATCGGTGCCGGCTTCGGCGGGATCGCCGCCGCGATCAAGCTGCGCGAGGCGGGCTTCCGCGACGTCGTCGTGCTCGAGAAGGGCCCGGACGTCGGCGGCTGCTGGCGTGAGAACACGTACCCGGGGTGCGCCTGCGATGTGCCCTCGCACCTGTACTCGTACTCGTTCGCCCCCAACCCCGACTGGACGCGCCAGTACGCCCCGCAGGCCGAGATCGAGCAGTACGTGCGCGACACCGTCGACGCGTACGGCGTGCGCCGCGACATCCGCTTCGGCGTCGAGGCCAGCGGCGCCGCGTGGGACGACACCGTCCAGGGCTGGCGCCTGGAGACCTCCGACGGGCCGCTCCTCGCCCGGGCGGTCATCTCCGCCGCCGGGCCGCTGCACCAGCCGCTCATCCCGGACATCCCCGGGCTCGCCGACTTCCCCGGCACCGTCTTTCACTCCGCCGAGTGGAACCACGACCACGACCTGACCGGCGAGCGCGTCGCGGTCATCGGGTCCGGCGCCTCGGCCATCCAGTTCGTCCCCGAGATCGCGCCGAAGGTCGGCCGTCTCGAACTGTTCCAGCGCACCGCCCCGTGGCTGCTGCCGCGGATCGACTTCGAGATCCCGCGCTGGGCGCGGTGGGCGCACCGCCGGGTCCCCGGCCTGCGCCGCGCGCACCGGCTGGCGATCTTCAGCATCGCTGAGACCCTCGGCTTCGCCCAGCGCCACCCGCGCTTCATCGCCCCGCTGCGCGCGGCCGCGACCAAGCACCTGCACAGCCAGGTCAAGGACCCCGAGCTGCGCGCCCGGCTGACCCCCGACTACGAGCCGGGTTGCAAGCGCATCCTCTTCGCCAACACGTGGTACCCCGCGCTGCAGCGCGACAACGTCGACGTCATCTCCTCCGGCGTCGCCGAGGTCCGCGGCAACACCGTGGTCGCCTCCGACGGGACCGAGCGCGAGGTCGACACGATCATCCTCGCGACCGGGTTCCATGTCACGGACCCGCCGGTGGCGACCGCGGTGCGCGGGCCCGACGGCCGCACGATGGCCGAGACGTGGGGCGGCAGCCCGCAGGCCTACCTCGGCACCACCGTCGCCGGGTTCCCCAATCTGTTCCTGCTCGTGGGCCCGAACAGCGCGCTCGGGCACTCATCGATCATCTTCGTCATCGAGCAGCAGGTGCACTACGCCGTCGAGGCGATGAAGCACATGCGCTTCCACGCACTCGGCCGCATCGAGGTCGACCGCGCCGTGCAGGAGCGCTACCTCGCACGGGTCGACGAACGCCTGAAGGACGCGGTCTGGGCGACCGGCGGCTGCGGCAGCTACTACCTGGACGCGACCGGGCGGACGAGCACGATCTGGCCGTGGAGCCTGCCGCGGATGCAGCGGATGCTGCACCGGTTCGACGCCGAGCACTACCGGGTCGAGCGGAAGGTGCCCGCTCCCGTCAGCAGCTGACGGGAGCGGACAGCCTGAGGCCTAGTACCGGTAGTGGTCGGGCTTGTACGGGCCCTCGACGGACACGCCGATGTAGGCGGCCTGGTCGGGACGCAGCTCGGTGAGCTTCGCGCCGAGCGCGTCGAGGTGCAGACGGGCGACCTTCTCGTCGAGGTGCTTCGGCAGGACGTAGACCTGCTTCTCGTACTCGTCGTTCTTCGTCCACAGCTCGATCTGGGCGATCGTCTGGTTCGCGAACGAGTTGCTCATCACGAACGACGGGTGACCCGTCGCGTTGCCGAGGTTGAGCAGGCGGCCCTCGCTCAGCAGGATGATCGAGTGGCCGTCGGCGAACTTCCACTCGTCGACCTGCGGCTTGATGTTGATCCGCTCGGCGACCTTCTCCAGGCCGGCGACGTCGATCTCGTTGTCGAAGTGGCCGATGTTGCCGACGATCGCGTTGTGCTTCATCTGCGACATGTGCTCGGACGTGATGATGTCCTTGTTGCCCGTCGTCGTGATGAAGACGTCGCCCGTGGTGATGACGTCCTCGAGCGTCTTGACGTCGTAGCCCTCCATGCACGCCTGCAGCGCGCAGATCGGGTCGATCTCCGTGACCGTGACGCGGGCGCCCTGGGCGCGCAGCGAGGCGGCCGAGCCCTTGCCGACGTCGCCGTAGCCGCAGACCACGGCGTGCTTGCCGGCGAGCATGACGTCCGTCGCGCGGAAGATGCCGTCGACGAGCGAGTGGCGGCAGCCGTAGAGGTTGTCGAACTTCGACTTCGTGACCGAGTCGTTGACGTTGATCGCCGGGAACAGCAGCTCGCCGTTCTTCGCGAGCTCGTACAGGCGGTGCACGCCCGTCGTCGTCTCCTCGGTGACGCCCTTGATGGACTGACCGATCTTCGTGTAGCGCTCGGGGTCCTCGCCCAGGCTCTTCTGCAGCAGCGTGAGGAAGACCTGGAACTCCTCGGACTCCGCGTCGGCGGGGTTCGGGACGGCGCCGGCCTTCTCGAACTCGGTGCCCTTGTGGATGAGCATCGTGGCGTCGCCGCCGTCGTCGAGGATCATGTTGGCGGTGCCGTCAGGCCAGTTGACGACCTGCTCCGTGCACCACCAGTACTCCTCGAGCGTCTCGCCCTTCCAGGCGAAGACGGGGACGCCCTGCGGGTTCTCCGGGGTGCCGTTCGGGCCCACGGCGACCGCGGCGGCCGCGTGGTCCTGGGTGGAGAAGATGTTGCACGAGCACCAGCGGACCTCAGCACCGAGCGCCGTGAGCGTCTCGATGAGGACGGCCGTCTGGATGGTCATGTGGAGCGAGCCGATGATGCGCGCGCCGGCCAGCGGCTGCGCGTCGGCGAACTCGCGACGGATCGACATGAGGCCGGGCATCTCGTGCTCGGCGAGCTCGATCTCCTTGCGGCCGAAGGCGGCGAGGGAGAGATCGGCGACCTTGAAGTCGCCGGCGGTCAGTGTGCTGGTCATCGGACCTCCGCTACGGGGGTATTGGACTGGGTGGAGGCCTGGAGCAGGCGCTCGTGCTTGCGCTGCTCCCAGCTCATCCACTCGCTCTGGGCGACATGCTCGGGACGGTGGGCCTCGGCCCGCAACCAGTCCTCGATGGCGGCGCGCAGCTCCGGGTCACGCTCGAGGCGCAGCGCGAAGCCGACGTCGGTGAGGGAGACCTCGAACTTCTGCAGCAGCTCACGCAAGGTGCGCAGGCGCTGCAGCTGCGCCGGGCCGTAGAGCCGGTATCCCGACTCCGACCGCGGCGTCTCCACGAGGCCCGAGCGCTCGATATAGCGCAGCATGCGCGACGACCAGCCGGTCGTCTCCGCTGCCTCGTGGATCGTGAGAGCCTCCATCGAGACACAACCTTACCACGGTCGTGTCAAGGTTTAGACGCGCCGGACGGTGCCCGGCGCGTGCGCATCACTCCTGCGACGCGAGACGAGCCAGGCCGTCGGCCGCGTTGGCGACGTCCTGCGAGGCGTGGGTCAGCTCGCCGGCACTCGCCGCGATCTGCTCGATCCCGGCGGCCATGGAGGCAAGTTCGGCGACGACGCCTTCCTCGGCGGCACGGATCGCGGCGTAGCCCTCGCGCATCGCTTCGGCGCGCTTGTCAGTCTCGATGACACGTTCCTCGGTGGCGCCCATCGACCCGCGGACACCGTCGATCGCCTTGCGGGCGTTGTCGTTCAGCGCGCTGATGTCCGCCAGCGCGGTCGTGGTGTCCTCTGAGAGGCGACCGACCTCGTCGGCGACAACGGCGAACCCGCGGCCGTGCTCCCCGGCCCGGGCGGCCTCGATCGCGGCGTTCAGCGACAGCAGCTTGGTCTGCTCGGCGATCGCGCGCACCCGCCCGACGACGGCGCCGATCTGCTCGGTCTGCGTCTCCAGGCCGCTGAGCTCCTCGCGGGCCTCGGCCACCGTCTCGCGCGTGCGGGCCACGAGCGCGGCCGTCGCGTCGATCGCTTCGGCGCCCTGCACCAGCGCGGCCGAGGACTGATCGAGCGTCGACTGCGCCCCGCGCGCCGTCTCGGCCAGGTCCTCCGCCGTGGACTGCATCGTCTCGACACCGGCGTGCGCCTGCTGCGAGGACGCCGCCAGCGTCTCCGACGCCGCGGTGACCTGACGCGCGACCTGCTCGGCCGCCTCGTTGCGCCGGTCGATGAAGCTCTGCACCACGATCGCGATGTCCGACTGCGTCACCCGCCGGTAGGCCATCAGCGCGCGCTTCAGCGCCTCGGGATCCTCCGCGTGCCGGTCGACCAGCACGCCCATGACGACCTCGTCGATCCGCAGGAACGCGCCCAGGTACGCGCTCAGCGGCAGGTCGATCCGGTCGTGCACCTCACCGATGTGCGCGCGCCCGCGCACCACCTCGGCGTCATACCGGCCCGCCGACAGACTCGCCACGTAGCGCTGCAGCGTCTGCGACAACCGATCGACCGACGACTGCTCATCGATGATCGCCCGCAGATCCGGCTCAGCCAGCACCCGGTCGTAGAACGCGTCTGCCACCGCCCCCGCCAGCGCGCCGAGGTCCTCCTCCGCCAGCGCGGCGAGATGGTCCGGCGTGATGTCACAGAACGCGACCGCGGGGCCCCACCGCTCGTCGGCGATCCTGATCGGCTGGGTGGACTGGGTGAGCGTGTGAGACATAGAGGGCTCCTGAGGCGTGGGACGGGCGAGTGTTCCCTTGCCCTCCCTAGTCGGTCGGCCCCCCAGGCCGATAGATCCCCAAAAACGGTGATGTCTCGCCAGTTCCGGGGAGGGGAGGACTACGGGTCCTGCCTCCCCATCCGGCTCAGCCGCGGGCGAGCTCGGCCTTCAGCGACTCGATCGCGTCCACCGGCGTCGGATCCACGCCCCGCAGGACTGCGAGATACAGCGAGACGAGATCGCCGAGCAACACCAGCGAGAACACCCGCTCCACCGTCGTCTGGCCGCGGGATGCGATCACGTGCGTGCTCGTGGCCTGCCCGGAGATGAGGTGCTCGGTGAGCTCGATGCGGCGCTTGACGCGCGGATGGGTGTCCGCGTCATCGAGGAAGACGGCGGCGAACCGGCCGAGCTCCGACGCGCCCGCCCAGCCGACGAGCTCGTTGTGATCGAGCTCGGGCAGCTCGTGCGCGAACGCCGGAATCTTCGCGTTCTCGTTGATCTGCGTCTTCCACCGGTACGCCAGCGGCACGGTGAGACCCGCGCCCGCGAGCACCGGGACCGAGCCGTGCAGCGACCGTGCCAGCGACTTCGCCAGCGAATCCTCGGCACCCTCCGGCCCCCACTCCATGACGAGCGCCTCGAGGTGCTCGGCGGCGACGTCGATCTCGCTCGTCACGCGGGGCGCGGCGCCGCAGAGCGCGGCGACCTGGAGCGCCGCGACCGTCATGTACGCGACGCCCGCGCGCGGCTGCAGACCGCCGGCGACGGGGATGACGGGGACGCCGTCGGCGCGCGCCTGCTTGGCGAGCTGCCCGCCGGTCGTGACGGCGATGCGCGGCGCGCCGAGCGCACCGGCGGCCTCGTAGCACGCGAGGGTCTCCTCGGTGTTGCCCGAGTACGACGAGCAGAGCACCATCGTGTCCGGCGTCGTCCACGACGGCAGGCCGTACCCGCGCGCGGCGATGAGCGGCCGCGACGCCGTGTCGCCGAGGATCGCGCGCGCCAGTGCGCCGCCGACCGCCGAGCCGCCCATGCCCGCGACGACGACGCCGCCCGGGCAGTCCTGCGGCTCGATCTGCGCCGACTCGACCTTCCACAACGCGTCCCGGAGATGCTCCGGGATCGCGAGGATGTCCGTCAGCTGATCGGACGCGTCCAGCGCCTCGATCCCGCGGCGGTCCAGCGACTCAGAACTTGAGAGCGCCATCAGGCAGGTTCACCCCCGGGAAGATTCGCGCACCGTTACTCACGACATTGCCGGCACCGACGGTCACGCCCTCACCGAGGACGGCGCCGCCGCTGATCTCGCAGCCATCACCGATCCGCACACCGGCACCGATGATGCACTCGCGCAGCTTGCAGTCGGCACCGATCTCCGTGCCCTGCAGGACGACGGACCGCTCGATCGACGAGTTCGCCCCGACCTGCACGCCGTCGGCGAGGACGACCAGGCTGCCGACGTGCGCGCCGGCGGCGACCTTCACGCCGCGCTCGATGACCGCCGGCGGGACGACCCGGCCCGCGGTCTCCGCCTGGTCGGACACCGCCAGGAAGCTCGTGCCCATGCGCTCCTGCACGGCGCTGGCGACGTTGCCCTCGAGGATGTCGAACGTGCCCTGCAAGTAGCGCTGGGGCGTGCCGATGTCCATCCAGTACGCGTCGGCGACGAAGCCGTGGAGGCCGTTGCCGACGAGGCGCGGCCAGACCTCGCGCTCGATCGAGACGTTCTGGCCGGCCGGGATGAGGTCGAGCACCGAGCGCTCGAGCACGTACGCGCCGGCGGAGATGAGGTTCGTGTCGATCTGGTCGGGCGACGGCTTCTCCAGGAAGCCCTTCACCGTGTGGTCGTCGTGCAGGCGCACCAGGCCGTACGAGGACGGATCGCTGACCGGGACGAGGGCGAGCGTGCCGGTCGCCCCGCTCTCCTCGTGCTGGCGGATCTGCGCCGTCAGGTCAATGTCGGTGAGCGTGTCCCCGTTGAGCATGAGGAACCGGTCCTGCAGGAACTGCTCGGCGTACTTCAGCGCGCCGCCGGTCCCGAGCGGCTCGGGCTCCTCGACGAACCGCAGCCGCAGCCCGTAGGCCGACCCGTCACCCAGCACGTTGCGCACGCTCGTGGCGAGGAAGCCACACGACATGATCACGTCGTCGACGCCGTGGCGCTTGAGCCACTCGAGCATGTACGCGATGAACGGCCGGTCGACCAGCGGGACGACCGGCTTGGGGACGGTGGAGGTCAGCGGGCGCAGGCGCGTGCCTTCGCCGCCGACCAGAATCAGTGCCTGCACAGGTCGACCCCTGAGAACCCGGTCACCGCGCGAAGGATGCCAGGGTCCCGCGGCCGACGCCTTCGTACTTCAGGCCGGCGCCGGCGACGGCCGCCGCGTCGAGTGCGTTGCGGCCGTCGACGACGAGCGTGCCCGCCATCGCAGCGGCAACCTGCGCCCAGTCGAGGTCCCCGAACTCGCTCCACTCGGTGACCAGCACCACGGCGTCAGCGCCCTGCACGCACTCCAGCGCGCTGGAGGCGAAGTCCACGCCCTTGATCAGGCGACGCGCCTCCTCCTCGGCGATCGGGTCATACGCGGTGATCAGGGCGCCATCGGCCTGCAGCCGCGCGCTCAGCACCAGCGAGCTGGCCTCGCGCATGTCATCGGTGTCCGGCTTGAACGCCAGGCCCAGCAGCGCGATCTTCTTGCCGACCAGCGAGCCGAGATGCTTCTGCAGCTTGCTGATCACGCGGCGCTTCTGCAGCTCGTTGACCTCGATGACCGCGTTGAGCAGCTGGAAGTGGTAGCCCGAGTTGCCCGCGAGCTGCTTCAGCGCGCTGACGTCCTTCGGGAAGCAGGACCCGCCGAACCCGATGCCCGGCTTGAGGAACTTCGGGCCGATCCGGTCGTCCAGCCCCATGCCCTTGGCGACCTCGAGCACGTCGGCCCCGGTCTCCTCGCACACGTTCGCGATCTCGTTGATGAAGCTGATCTTCGTGGCGAGGAACGCGTTGGACGCCAGCTTGACCATCTCGGCGCTCGCGATGTCCATGCGCACCAGCTCGCCGGAGCCCTGCCCGCCATGCTCGGCGGTCAGCAGCGGCCGGTAGAGGTCCGCGACGGCGTCGCCGGCCCAGTCGCCGTCGTCGCCGATCACGACGCGGTCGGGCTTGAGGAAGTCCGCGACCGCCGTGCCCTCCTTCAGGAACTCCGGGCAGCTCACGTACCGGAAGCCGTCCTTGCCCTGCTCGGTGAACACCCGCTTGATGTTCGCCCCGGTGCCGACCGGCACCGTCGACTTCATCACCAGCGCGTGCCGATCAGACGCCGGCATCGCGTCGACCACGGCCTGCACGGCCGACAGGTCCGCGTCACCGGAGTACGTCGGTGGCGTCCCGACGGCCACGAACAGCAGCCGCGCGCGCTCCAGCGCCTCGGACAGGTCCGTCGTGAACGTCATCCGCTCACGATTCTTGGCCACCAGGTCGGCCAGACCCGGCTCGTAGATGGGAATCTCGCCCTGCTTGAGGCGGGCGATCTTGTCAGCGTCGATATCGACGCAGATGACGTCGGACCCCAGCTCGGCGAACCCCGTCGCGGTGACGAGACCCACGTAGCCGGTGCCGATCACGCCGATCGGTTCACGGGATGCGTTCATGCGGCGCGGAAGGCTACAGACCCACGCGGGTCAAGTACTTCGCGATGTCGAGCATCTGCCGGTTCGTCAGGCGCTGCGACAGCGTGTTGGAGACCCAGTACGAGCCCGTGGGCGTCTTCCAGGCGACCATCCGGATGCGATTGCCGTCGTAGTAGACGCGGTACGTGCGACCCCGCAGCTTCTGCGTGTCGTGCGCCTCGTCGAGGATCGGCGGGTTGCGCCACTTCAGGCCCTGGACGCCGTAGTACTGGCCGATGTCGTTGCCGTACTTCAAGACGATGCGGTACGCCGGGTACTTGCGGCCGTTGCGCGTCTTCAGCGTGTACCGGCGCGGGCTGTCGCTGGCGTAGCCGCCGCGGTTCAGGCGCGCCTTCGGGTAGTAGACGGGGAACCCGGCCTTGACGGCGAGGTCGAGCGTGTGGTCCTCGCCGCCGACCTTGTCCTGGATGAGCCCGGGTGCCAGGCCCTTCTTCTTCTGGCGCGACTGCTTGCGGGTGCCGCCCCCGCTCGAGCCGCCTTCGCGGGTCTGACGGCCGCCCGTCGACGCCTTCACCGCGGTGAACTCGCGCACGGTCTTCGCGAGGTTGTCCTCGGTGATCGTCACGAACGTGTCGCCCGCGTTCTGCCCGGCGCGGAACCGCACCTCGCGGATGGGGTTCTGCGAGGACTCGTAGGCGAGCTTCAGCAGCCGCAGGATCGCGTTCTGGCCCTTGATGTCGGTCTGCGTGTACCGGCCGAAGATCTCCAGGAGCTCCTCGCGGTCGCTGAAGATCGACGAGACGCTGACCTGCTCCTTGGCCTGCCGGATGAACTCCTGCTGGCGCGCGGCGCGGACGAAGTCGTCATCGAAGTGGCGGTAGCGGGCCCAGTCGAGCGAGTCCTGCCCGCACATGAGCTGGTAGCCGGCCTTCACGTCGATCGTCGCGTACGGGTACGCGCTGCCGTTCGGCGGCTGGTTGTCGTTGAAGTACGTGCGGTCGACGTCCTGGTAGAAGCAGCCGAGCCGGTTGACCATGCGGCGGAACCCGCCGAAGTTGACGTTCACGACGTGGTGGATCGGGATGCCGAGCAGGCGGCGCACCGTCTTCACGGTCATGCTCGGCCCGCCGATGCTGTAGGCGGCGTTGATCTTGTCGGTGACGATCCCGTTCTTCGTCGGGATCTCGACCTTCAGGTCGCGCGGCAGCGACATGACGGCCGTCGCGTCCTTGTCCGGGTCTAGCCGGACGAGGATGATCGTGTCCGAACGGCTGGGGTTCTTCTGCTTGATGTCGGCGAACCGCTGGTCGGAGCCGAGCAGCATGATCGTCTGCGGCTGGCCGGGATCGACGTTGTCCAGCGCGCCCTCGACGTCACCCGGCAGCGCGGTCTGGAAGCGCTCGAAGGCGTTCGCGGCGTCCTTGACCTCCAGCAGCACCGCGCTGGCGACCGCACCGGCGGTGACCGCGACGATGAGGAACCCGCCGAGCAGGAACCGCTTGATGACGCCCCAGCTCTCGCGCGGGCCCTTCCCCGGGTTCGTCACGACAGCCCTCCCTCGACGGCCTGCTCGGGCGCGGTCTGCGCCAGCTGGTCGGGCAGGGTCAGGACGAAGTCGCGCAGCGCCTCGCGGTACCGGCGCAGCGAGGAGATCGACACCCACTCGTCAGGCCCGTGATGCCCGGCGCCGACCGGCCCGAACTCCACGGCCGGGATGCCGGCCTCCAGGAACGCGAACGCGTCGGAGGCGCCGTCGCGGCCGACGCTCAGCACGTCGCCGCCGTTGACCTCGCTGACGGCGTCGCGCAGGGCGAGGACGTACGGGTTGCGGCGCGAGACGATCGCCGGCGCGCGGACGAACTGCTTGATGACGTGCACGTCGGAGATCGCGTCGATCTGCGCGAGGATGTCCTGCGGGTCCTGGTTGGGCAGATACCGGATGTCAACGTCCATCGTGCAGCGGTCGGGCACCTTGTTGAACGCGTCCCCGCCCTCGATCCGCGCGAGGTTGATGGAGGGGCGGTCGAACAGGTCGGAGGACTGCCGACTGAACGGTAGGGTCTCGATGCGACGGAACGCGTCGTGCGCCTTGAGGATCGCGTTGTCACCGAGCCACGGCGTCGAGCCGTGCGCGGCGCGCCCGCGGATCTCCGCACGGAACGCCAGCACGCCCTTCGCCTGGACGCCGATGTGCAGGTCCGTCGGCTCGCCGGTGAGGGCGAAGTCCCCGCGCAGCCCCTCCTTGACGAGCTCGTCGGTGCTGCGGCGGTCGACGTCCTCGGACTCCTCGTCGGGCACGCAGACCATGCGGACCCGGACGGCGTCCTGGGCCTTGACGTCCACGAGCGCGCAGAGGATCGACGCCAGCGCACCCTTCATGTCGTAGGCGCCGCGCCCGATGAGGCGATCGCCGTCGACGCAGGGCTCGAACTGCTCGTCGAACGCGGGAACGACGTCGAGGTGCCCGTGCCAGATCACGGTCGGAGCTTCGGGATCGGTGGCGCCCACATCCGCATGAAGCACCGGAAGACCGTCGAAGTCGCGGGCTTCCACGGCAACTTCGTTGGATTCCAGCCACCCTCGCACGAACCCGGCGGCGCTCTGCAGCCCGTCGTGCGTGGAGGTGTCGTAGCGGATGAGGCGCTCCGCCAGGGCGCGCTCGTCCATCCGAAGAAGGGTAGCGACAGGTACCCTTCGGCCTGTGGGGGGCCGCATCGTCGTCTTCGGGGCGACCGGATACACCGGTGAGCTGACGGCACGTGCGCTGGTGCGCATGGGCGCCGAACCCGTGCTCGCGGCGCGGACCGAGTCCCGCGTGCGCGCGCTCGCGCAGGAACTCGGCGGGCTCGAGCACCGCGTGGCCGACATCACGCGGCCCGACAGCGTCACCGCCCTGCTCGAGGCCGGGGACGTGCTCGTCTCCACCGTCGGCCCGTTCACGCGCTGGGGCCGCCCGGCCGCGGAGGCTGCGATCGCCGCGGGCGCCCACTACCTCGACAGCACCGGCGAGGGGCCGTTCATCCGCGCGATCTTCGAGGAGTTCGGCCCGCGCGCCGAGGCCGCGGGCGTCGGCTTGCTCACGGCGTTCGGCTACGACTTCGTGCCCGGGAACCTCGCGGCCGGCCTCGCCCTCGCCGAGGCGGGGGACCGCGCGAGTTCGGTGCGCGTGGGCTACTTCATGAGCGGCCGCGCGGGGCCGAAGGCGATGAGCGGCGGCACCGCGGCGTCGGTCCTGGGCGTCCTCGCCGGCGAGGGCTTCGCCTGGCACGGCGGGCGACTCGTCACCGAGCGCGTCGGCAAGCGCGTCCTGGCGCTGCACGCCGGAGGGCGCAACCAGCCGGGCATCACCATCTCCTCCTCCGAGCACTTCACCCTGCCGCGCCTGGCGCCGACGCTGCGCGACGTCGATGTAGCACTCGGCTGGTTCGGCCCGGCCTCCCGGGTCGTGCAGGGCACGTCGGCCGGCATCGCCCTGCTGTCCCGGGCCCCGCGTGGGGCCGCGCTGCTGGAGGGTGCGGTCTCCCGGTTCGCGAAAGGGTCGACCGGCGGCCCGGACGCCGACGAGCGCGCGAAGACCGGTTCGATCGCCGTCGCGACCGTCCACGACGCGGGCGGGGCCCAGATCGCGCGTGCTGAGCTGCGCGGCCCCAACGGCTACACGCTCACCGGCGACCTGCTCGCGTGGGGCGCCATCGCCGTCCGCGACGGCGGGCTGCAGAGCACCGGCGCGCTCGGGCCGGTCGACGGTTTCGGACTGGACGCGCTGCGCGACGGCTGCGCGACCCTCGGGCTGACCCGCACCGCCTCGTGATCGACGCGCTCATCCGCCTGGCGACCGGCCGCGCCCGGCTCGTCCTGACCATCACCGCGGTGTTCTTCGTCGTCGCCGCGATCCTCGGTGGCCCCGTCGCGGGCCTTCTGTCCTCCGGCGACGACTTCCGCAATCCCGACGCCGAATCCGCGCAGGCGCAGGACCAGCTCGCGGCCGCCTCGGGCAGCTACGCGGCACCGGGCGTGGTCGTGCTCGTGAAGACCCCGGACGGCGCGCGCGGCGAGGCGGCGCAGCGCAAGGTCAAGCGACTCGCAGCGCGCGCGGAGCGCGACCCCGAGGTCGCACGCGTCACGTCGTACGCGTCCACGCGCGACGACCGGTTCATCGCCAAGGACGGGTCCTCGACCTATCTCGCGGTGTTCGGCGAGGACGGGGTCGGCGAGTCCGACATCGGCGAGCGGCTCGAGGATGCGTTCGCCGACGAGGAGGGCGTGGAGGTCGGCGGCCCGGGCCCCGCGTTCGACGCGATCGGCCGACAGGTCGAGAAGGACCTCAAGCGCGCCGAGCTCATCGCGTTCCCCATCCTGTTCCTGCTGTCGCTCTGGGTGTTCCGGGGCGTGGTCGCGGCGCTGCTGCCGTTGTTCGTCGGCGGGCTCGTGGTCGTGGGGACGTTCCTCTCGCTGCGCATCGTCAACGAGGGAGTGCTGCTCAGCATCTTCGCCCTGAACCTCGCGATCGGGTTGGGGCTCGGCCTGGCGATCGACTATTCGCTGTTCGTCGTCTCCAGATTCAGAGAGGAGCTGGCACGCGGCCTGGACACCAGCGCCGCGCTCGCGCGGACGATGCGCACGGCCGGCCGCACCGTGATCTTCAGCGCCGCGACCGTCGCCGCCGCGCTCCTGTCGCTGCTCGTCTTCCCGCAGCGGTTCCTCTACTCCATGGCGATCAGCGGGTCGATCACCGCGATCCTCGCCGCGATCGTGGCGGTGACCGCGCTGCCCGCGCTGCTCATGGTGCTCGGCCCCCGCGTGAACTCCCTGGCGCCCGCCCGCTGGCAGCACGCCGAAGGCCGCACCGAGCAGGGGTTCTGGTACCGCCTCTCCCGCGCGGTCATGCGCCGGCCGCTGGCCATCGCGCTCGCCACGGGCACGGTGCTCATCATCGCCGGGCTGCCGTTCCTGCGGATCGAGTTCACGGGGATCGACGCGCGCATCCTGCCCAACGACACGCCCGCGAAGGTCATCGACAGCGAGTTGCGCTCGGAGTACGCGCAGGGCGTCACCGAGCCGGTGACGGTGGCGGTCCGGGCGCCCGAGACGTCCGGAGCGCAGATGCGGCGCTACGCCCGGCAGCTCGAGCGCCTGGACGGCGTCGAGCAGGTCGATCCGCCGCGCTACCTCGGCCGCGGCGTGTGGCAGGTCGACATGGTGCCGTCCGACGCGGCCCTGGACGACCGCACCCAGGATCTCGTGCGAGCCGTGCGCGCGACCGATGCCCCGGGCGCCGCGCTGGCCACCGGGCAGACCGCACGGTTCGTCGACCAGCAACAGGCGCTCGCCGACGGACTGCCCTGGGCGATCGCGATCCTGGCCATCACGACCCTCGTGATCCTCTTCCTCATGACCGGGTCCGTGGTCCTGCCGATCAAGGCGCTCATCATGAACCTGCTCGGGCTGAGCGCCGCGTTCGGCCTGCTCGTCCTGATCTTCCAGGACGGCCGGTTCGAGGGACTCCTCGGCTACGAATCGCAGGGCGCCCTGGAGAGCACCCAACCCCTGTTGCTGCTCGCGCTCGCGTTCGGCCTCTCCACCGACTACGGCGTGTTCCTGCTCACGCGGATCAAGGAGGCGCGCGACGGCGGGCTGCCCAACGACGAGGCGGTGGCCGTCGGCCTGGAGCGGACCGGGCGGATCATCACCGCCGCGGCGCTGCTGTTCTGCGTGGCGATCGGCGCGTTCGCGACGTCCGAGATCGTCTTCATCAAGGAGGTCGGCGTGGGCACGGCGCTGGCCGTCCTCATCGACGCCACGATCATCCGCGCGCTGCTCGTCCCGGCGCTCATGGAACTGCTGGGCGAGTGGAACTGGTGGGCGCCCGGACCGCTGCGCCGGCTGCACGACCGCATTGGCATCTCCGAGGGTGAGCCCGACCCGCCGGCCGCGCCGCCCGCCGCGCCGCTCCCCGCCCCGGGTCTACCCTCCCCCGTCGTGCGCCCCGACGGCCTGCCCACCCGCACCGAGGACCGCGCGCTGCGCCTGCAGCGCGCGCTCGCCCGCGCGGCCGAGCATCTCGACGACGGCAACGCGGCGCGCGCTGCCACCGCGCTCGACGCAGTGCAGGCCAACCTCCGCGCCGCGCTGCGCGCCACACGGGGCGCAGCGCTGGACGACGCCACCGCGGGCGCCCACGCCGCGGCGCACACCGCGGCGGCGCAGCACGCGGCCGTCGTGAGCACCGCGCGCATGCTCGACGGGGCGCCCCCGGGCGTGGCCGTGGAGCTGGGCCGCACCCTGCACACCGCCCTGGACGGCCGTGACGAGCTCGGTGGCGCCGTGCTGGTCCGCCCCGACGACGGCGAGGCCTACCGTCCCGTGCTGGAGCTCCTGGCCCGCGACGTGGAGCTCGAGCTCGCCGAGATCGCCGAGACGCTGCGCGACGGGGAGCTCGCGGGGTCCGCGCGCACCTCCCTGAGCGCGGCGCGACGGCGCATCGAGCAGGTCCGCGCGGGTCTGGCGGTCCTGCTGCGTCTCGACGACGGCGCGGCCGCCGAGCTCCCGCCCGGCTGACCGCTGGCCCCGGCCACCTGCTCGCGCACCGCATCGACCGTGAGCCCCGGCGTGCGCGCCCACGAGCCCCCATCCGTGCGGATGTCGTGCAGCAGCGGCAGGAAGCGGTCCAGCGGGCGGGCGAAGCGCGCGTCGGCGCTCTGCCCCGCCTCGAACTCCTCCCACAGCGCTCGCAGCTCGGCTCCCCGCGTGGCCGGCAGCAGTCCGAACAACCGGTCGGCCGCCCGCCGCTCGCGATCCTCCTGGTCGCCGTGCGCCTCATACAGCGGGGTGTCCCCCGCGTCGATCTCCACGATGTCGTGGATCAGCAACATCGTCACCACTCGAGACAACGTCGCGTCCGCCGGCGCGTAGTCCGCCAGCGCCAGCGCGGCGGTCGCGACATGCCACGAGTGCTCGGCGTCGTTCTCGCAGCGCGAGCCGTCCAGCAATGGGGTCCGGCGCTCGACCGACTTCAGCCGGTCGAGCGTCAGGACGAAGGTCAGAGCCTCGTCGAGGCTCACGACGTCAGTGGCCGACGGTCGAGTCCTCGGCGACCGCGATGAACGCCTCCCAGCGGCGCTTGTCGCGCGCTGCGCGCTCGAACTCCGCAGTGCCCAGCTCGGCGTCGCTCAGGGCCTTCTCGGCCTTCGTGAGCTTCTCGCGCAGCTCGGCGACGTCCAGGCTGTCGGGCGTGTGGGCCTCCTCGACGAGGAGCAGCACCCGGCCCTCGGCGACCTGCACGTAGCCCTCACCCTGCGCGTAGCGGGTGTAGTCGCTCTCGCCGGTGTACAGCCGCAGCTCCGTCGGCTGGAGCAGACCGAGCAGCGGCTGATGGTTGGCCAGGATGCCGACCGAGCCCGTCTCCGTCCGGGTGGAGACCATCTCCACCTCGGACGCGAAGACCGAGCCCTCGGGCGTGAGGACCTCGACGGGGAACGTGGTCCGGGCCACGGCTACGCCGCCGCCTTCACCACGTCGTCGATCGAGCCCTTCAGCAGGAAGGCCTGCTCCGGGACGTCGTCGTGCTTGCCCTCGAGGATCTCCTTGAAGCCGCGGATCGTCTCGGCGATCGGGACATACGCGCCCGCCGTGCCGGTGAACTGCTCGGCGACATGGAACGGCTGCGAGAGGAAGCGCTCGATGCGGCGCGCCCGGCCGACGGTGACCTTGTCCTCGTCGGAGAGCTCGTCGATACCGAGGATCGCGATGATGTCCTGCAGCTCCTTGTAGCGCTGCAGGATCTCCTTGACCTGGGTCGCGACGCCGTAGTGCTCGGCGCCGACGACGTCGGGCTTCAGGATCGTCGACGTCGAGTCGAGCGGGTCGACCGCCGGGTAGATGCCCTTCTCCGAGATGGAGCGCGAGAGCACCGTCGTGGCGTTCAGGTGGGCGAACACCGACGCGGGAGCCGGGTCGGTGAGGTCGTCCGCCGGGACGTAGATGGCCTGCACCGAGGTGACCGATCCCTGCGACGTCGACGTGATCCGCTCCTGGAGCTGACCCATCTCGGTCTCGAGCGTCGGCTGGTAGCCGACCTGCGACGGCATGCGGCCGAGGAGCGCGGAGACCTCCGAGCCGGCCTGCACGAAGCGGAAGATGTTGTCGATGAACAGCAGCACGTCCTGGCCGCCCTGATCGCGGAAGTACTCCGCCATCGTTAGGCCGGACAGGGCGACGCGCATACGGGCGCCGGGCGGCTCGTTCATCTGGCCGAAGACGAGCATCGTCTTGTCGATGACGCCCGACTCCTTCATCTCCAGGTAGAGGTCGGTGCCCTCACGGGAGCGCTCGCCGACGCCGCAGAACGCGGACAGGCCGCCGTGCTCCTGGGCGAGGTTGTTGATGAGCTCCTGGATGAGGACGGTCTTGCCGACGCCGGCGCCGCCGAACAGGCCGACCTTGCCGCCCTTGGCGTACGGGGCGAGCAGGTCGATGACCTTGATGCCCGTCTCGAACATCTCGGTCGTCGGGGTCAGCGACTCGACGGCCGGCGCCTTGCGGTGGATCGGCCAGCGCTCGACGTCCGCGGCGATGTCGCCGGCGTTGTCGATCGTGTCGCCGAGCACGTTGAAGATGCGGCCGAGCGTGATGTTGCCGACCGGGACAGTGATCGGGCCCCCGGTGTCGGTCACGACCGTGCCGCGGGCGAGGCCGTCGGTCGAGTCCATGGCGACCGCGCGGACGCGGTCGTCGCCGAGGTGCTGCTGCACCTCGCAGACGAGCGGGCCCTCGTCGCCCTCGCGCTCGATGACGATCGCGTTGTTGATCTCAGGCAGGTTGCCGTCGGCGAAGACGGCCTCGATGACGACGCCCTGGATCTCCTCGATCCGGCCGACGTTCTTGGTGGCGGTTGCGGCTTCCATAAGGGTTCGTGTCTCCGGGGTTAGCTGAGGCCTTCGGCGCCAGCAACAACTTCCATGATCTCCTGGGTGATCTCCGCCTGGCGGGCGCGGTTCATCTCGAGCGTGAGGTCGTCGATGAGCTCGCCGGCGTTCTCCGACGCGTTGCGCATGGCGGTCATGCGCGCGCCGTGTTCGGATGCGGTCGATTCGAGCAGGGCGCGGAACACCGAGATCTCGACGTAGTCGGGGATCAGGCGGTCCAGGATGCCCTCGGGGCTCGGCTCGTACTCGACGAGCGCGTGCGCGGCGGGCTTCTCGTCGGCGTCCGCGTCGCTGAACGACGTGTCCTCCTCCGCCCCGGCGGCCGCCCAGATGGTGGCCTCCTGGACGGGCAGCAGGGTCTCGCGGCGGACCTCCTGGGTCAGCGCCGAGACGTAGCTGTTGTAGATCAGCTCGACCCGGTCGACCTTGCCGTCGACGTACGCCGTGATGAGGTCCTCTGCAACCTCACGCGCGTTCGCGTAGGCCGGCCGGTCGGTGAAGCCCGTGTAGGCGCCGAGCGGCTCCTGTTTGCGGAACGTCAGCGTCGAGACGCCACGGCGGCCGACCGCGAAGAACGCGACCTCCTCGCCCTGCTCGCGAAGGTCCGCGGCGGCCTTCAGGCCGGCACGGATGATCTGCGAGTTGAACGCACCGGCGAGGCCGCGGTCGCCCGTCACGAGCAGGAGCGCCACGCGCTCCTCCTTCTCGCGACGCTGCAGCAGCGGGTTCGAGTTGATCTCCGCGCTGGAGGCGGCGTTCGCCGCGGCACGCGTCATGACGCGCACCGCACGGGCGTACGGCCGCAGCGCCTCGATGCGCTGCTCGGCACGGCGCAGGCGCGCCGCCGCCACCATCTCCATGGCGCGCGTGATCTTCGCGATGTTCTTGACCGACGCGATGCGGTCCTTGACGTCTGCCTGGGAGGCGCTCACGCGGGCGCGGCCTCCTTCTCGGTCTCCTCGACCTCGGCGGCGGCCGGAGCCGTCGCGTCGATCGCACCCTTCGAGACCGAGGTGGCGTCATCGGACGGGGAGCCGTCCTCGTCGAGGTCGAAGCCGAAGTCGTCGGCGAACTCCTTCACCGCCGCGTCGACTGCGGCCACCGTCTCGTCGCTCCAGTCGCCACCGGCGACCTTCGCGAGCAGGTCGGCCTTCTCGGCCCGCAGACGGGCGATGAGGTCGTTGAGGAACTCCGGCACGCGCTCGACGAGGATGCGGTCGACGTAGCCGTTGGACGAGGCGTAGATCTGGACGACCTGCTCCTCGACCGGCAGCGGCGAGCGCTCGTTCTGCTTCAGCGTCTCGACCAGGCGCTCGCCGCGGGCCAGGGTGGCCTGCGTGGATGCGTCGAGGTCGGAGCCGAACTGGGCGAACGCCTCGAGCTCGCGGTACTGCGAGAGGTCGAGCTTCAGGCGGCCGGCGACCTTCTTCATCGGCTTGATCTGCGCATCGCCACCGACGCGCGACACCGAGATGCCGACGTTGATGGCCGGGCGCACGCCGGAGAAGAACAGGTTGGGCTCGAGGAAGATCTGCCCGTCGGTGATCGAGATGACGTTCGTCGGGATGTAGGCCGACACGTCCGACGCCTGGGTCTCGATGATCGGCAGCGCCGTCATCGAGCCGGAGCCGAGATCCTCGGACAGCTTCACCGCGCGCTCGAGCAGGCGGCTGTGCAGGTAGAAGACGTCGCCCGGGTACGCCTCGCGGCCCGGCGGGCGGCGCAGCAGCAGCGACATCTGGCGGTACGCGTACGCGTGCTTGGTGAGGTCGTCGTAGACCACCAGCGTGTGGCCGCCCTTGTAGAGGAAGTACTCCGCCATCGCGGCGCCGGCGTACGGCGCCATGAACTTGATCGGAGCGGCTTCCTCGGCGCCGGCGGCGACGATGATGGTGTTCTCCAGCGCGCCCGCCTCGGCGAGCGTCTGGGCGAGCTGCACGACCGTCGCGAGGCGCTGGCCGATCGCGACGTACACCGAGATGACGCCGGTGTCCTTGTTGTTGATGATCGTGTCGAGCGCGATCGCCGTCTTGCCGGTCTGGCGGTCCCCGATGATCAGCTCGCGCTGGCCGCGGCCGATCGGGATCATGGCGTCGATCGCCTTGATGCCGGTCTGCATCGGCTCGTGCACCGGCGTACGGGAGATGACGCCCGGCGCCTTGAACTCGGCGGGGCGGTACTCGGAGGCGACGATGTCGCCCTTGCCGTCCAGCGGGTTGCCGAGCGGGTCGACGATGCGGCCCAGCAGGGCCTCGCCGACCGGGATCTCGAGGAGCTTGCCGGTCCGCTTGACCGTGTTGCCCTCGACGATCTTCTCCCAGTCACCGAACAGCACGGCGCCGACGTTGTCGGACTCCAGGTTCAGGGCGAGGCCGGTGACGCCGTGGTCCAGCTCGAGCATCTCGAACGACATGGCGTTCTCGAGGCCGTGGATGCGGGCGATGCCGTCGGCGACCGACAGGACCGTGCCCACCTCGGTGAGCTCAGCCGAGCCGGCGTCCAGGCCCTCGATGCGGCTCTTGAGGATTGACGTGATCTCGTCGGGCTTGATCTGCATGGGTGTCAGTTGCTCCGTGAAGGAAGAACGGTCGGTCAGGCGGCGCCCTTGGCGACCTGGCGGCGCAGGTGCTCAAGGCGGTTGCGAATGGAGGCGTCCAGGATCTGGTTCCCGACGCGCAGGACGATGCCGCCGAGGATGTCGGGCTGCACGTCGGCGGTGAGCTCGACGCGCTGGCCGGTCTGCTGGCCGATGCGGTCGCCGAGCTGGCGCACCACCTCGGGATCCAGCGACACGGCCGAGGTGATCTGCACCGGCAGCACCTTGTTCTCGTGCTCCCACAGCTGGTCGAAGACGCGCCGGATGCGCATGATCGCCGGCATGCGGTGCTTCTCGACGAGCAGCTCGAGGAAGTTCAGCACCGTCGGGTCGACGTCGACCAGCGCCTTCTTCAGCCCCTCTTCCTTCTCCGCGGTGGAGAAGTAGGGCGAGAAGAAGAACGTCTGCAGGTCGCGATCGTCCGCGACGGCGTCGGCCACCTGGCCGAGCTGGTCGCGGACGACGTCGAGCTTGCCGTGTTCCTTGGCGACCTCGAACAGCGAGCGGGCGTAGACGTCGGCGATCTCCTCCACCGGTCTAGTTCCCCTCTCCGGCGCCGGCCAGCGCGGTGAAGTCCAGCTCCGCGAGGGCCTCCTCGACCAGCTTCTGCTGATCGTCGGCGGTCAGGGTCTTCCGGGTGATCTTCTCGGTCGCGAGGATCGTCAGGTCAGCCACCTCGCGGCGGATGTCCTGGATCGCGCGCCGGGTCTCGGCGTCGATGTCGCGCTTGGTCTGCTCGAGCAGCTCCTCGCGCTGCTCGCGGGCCTTGCCGAGCGAGTCGGCCTCGGCCTGCTCGCCGGCCTTGCGCGCACGGGTGACGATCTCCTCCGCCTGGACCCGGGCGTCGGCGAGGCGCTGGCGGTACTCCGCCAGGATCTCGTCGGCCTCCGCCTTGGTCCTCTCGGCGTAGTCGATCGACTCCTCGATCGCCTTCTGGCGCTTGTCCAGGGCTTCGGCGATCCGCGGGAAGGCGAGCTTCCACAGGATGTAGAGCGTCAACCCGAAGACGAGCAGCGTCCACAGCATCAGCCCCAGGCTGGGGGTGACGAGGAAGCTGCCGCCCTCGTCCTCGCCGCCTTCGGTGGCAGCGAGGATGAAGGTCGAAGCGTTGGGCAGGACGTCGAGCATCGGCCTAGAGGAAGAACGCGATGAGGCCGAAGATGAAGGCGTAGAACACGATCGCCTCGGTCAGCGCGAAGCCGAGCCACTGGATCGACGTGATCTCGTCCTTCATCTCGGGCTGGCGGGTGACCGACTCGATCACCTTGCCGAAGATGAAACCGACGCCGATGCCCGGGCCGATGGTGCCGAGGCCCGCGCCGACGCCCAGCGCGATCGCCTTGCCGGCGTTCTCGCCGTAGGCGGCAGCGGTCTCGGCGTCAACCTGGGCCAGGACGCTGGTGATTTCGGTGATGGCCACTTCGGGGGTCTCCTTGATGCGGTGTGAACGTGGGGAAAGGACTAGTGATCCTCGGCGACGGCGCCGCCGAGGTAGATCGCGGTCAGCGTGGCGAAGATGAACGCCTGCAGCGTCGCCACCAGGCCGACCTCGAAGAGGAAGAACGCGACCGCCACCGGCGCGGTGATGACACCGAGCGCGGCGACACCGAGCAGCACCGCCAGACCACCGCCCATGAAGAGGATCAGGAGGTGGCCGGCGAGGATGTTCGCGAACAGTCGGACCGACAGGGAGATGATGCGCACGAAGTGCGAGATCACCTCGATGAAGAAGATCGGGATGACGAGCGGGCCCGGCGAACCGGCGGGGACCCAGCCCTTCACGTAGGGGATCAGGCCCTTCGCCTTGACCCCCTGGATGTGGTAGGCGAACCACACCACGAGGGTGAGCACGAGCGGCACGGAGATGTTGGCCGTGGCGGCGTACAGCGCGAACGTCGGCATCTCGACGCCGAAGACCTCGACCGTGTGCGCCGTGCTCGTCGGCAGCGGGATGTACCCGATGAGGTTCGAGTACCAGATGAACAGGAAGATCGCGCCGATGAACGGGAACCACTTCCGCGCCATCTGGTCGTCCATGTTGCCGCGCGTGATGTTGTCGCGCATGAGCGTGAACAGGGACTCGACCGCGGTCTGCGTGCGGTTCGGACGCGCCTCCATGCGGTTGGCGATGAACAGCATCGTGCCGACCGTGAGGATCCCGGCGATGATGAGGTACATCACGGCCTTGGTGATGGAGAGGTCGACCGCGCCGCCCTCGTTGATCGGGATCCACGCCTCGAGCCGGAACTCGTCGACCGGGGCGAACTCCTCGTTCTTGCCGGCGCTGCCGGTGATCGCGAAGAGGATGAGCGTGAGTCCGAAGAGGACGAAGAACGACGTGAAAACCTTGAGGCGTGTGGTCATGAGGAGGGGGTCGGGGAACCAGTCGGCCCGTTGGCCTCGAAGGGCCGGAGGAACATGCGGGCGGTGAAGGACACGGTGAACAGCACGACGCACAGCACGGCGGCCGACAGGCCGACGTCGTCATTGGTGAGCAGGCCCACGCCGAGCAGCGTGAGCCCCATGAGCCAGCCGCGCCCGATCATGGAGCCGGTCGCGATGCCGACGACCTTGCGCGGGTCCTCGGCCTCGGCCGCCTTGCGATCGGTGTACGCGCCGATGCCCCGCCACATCGCCCAGATGACCGCGGCCGTCACGTAGCCGCCGAGCGGGAGATCCGCCACGACGAAGACGGGCAGGGCCAGGGCGAGGACCGCGAGGTCGAGATTGCGCACGAAGATCATGTCGGGACTACCGATCCGTGGCGCGGCGATGCGAGGGACGGGTCCGGCGGCGCGACCGGCGCACGAGCCCGGCGGGCTCGAGGCGACACCGGCGACGCCGCGCGACGCGCGACCGGACGCGGGTCCCGCGATCGGCGCCGCGACGGTGCGGCGACGTTCTGCGCGGCCGCTGGGGACGCGCAGCCTCAGCCTCGGACGCGGGGTCCTCGGCGGGGAGGTCGTGATCGTGGGAATCGGGCATGGCGGGCGGCCACCCTACCGTTGCTCACCCGTCCCGGGCGTTGCGGGGGGGAGGGGCGGGGACATTGCAACGGGGGGAGGCGTTATGGACCCTACTCGATCTTCGAACTTTGTAACAACTTTGTGACAGGGGGCACGCGGTCGGGCGCACGCGCGGGCGCGGCGGCGCAGCGGTATCCCAGGGCCGGCTCAGCAGTTTGCAAGCATGCTCCGCGCAATCCCGGGTAGACCTCGCTCTCGATGAACCGCGCCCACGGACTCGACGGACTTCGCGGCGCGGCGGCGCTCGCCGTCGTGCTCGTCCACGCCTGGATGTACGGCGGGGCCAACGACCCCGGCATGGACACGACCACGCTGGATGCCGTCATCGGCGAGTTCCGCGTCGCGCTCATGTCGTTCTTCGTGATGTCGGGGTTCCTCGTGATCCTGCCGTGGGTGCGGGCGGCGGTAGAGCAGCGCCCGACCCCGTCGGTGCGGCGGTACCTCAGCAAGCGCGCGGCGCGCATCCTGCCCGCGTACTGGCTGGCGCTCGTGGGGGCGTACGTGCTGCTGCACGGCACCGGCCACCGGCGCGAGGCCGAGCTCGGCGACCTCCCGTACTTCGCCCTGTTCATCCAGAACTACTTCGAGGACACGCGCACCCTGCTGAACCCGCCGACGTGGTCGCTCGCCGTCGAGCTCAGCTTCTACGCACTCGTCCCGGTGTTCGGCTGGCTCATCATCCAGGCGGTCCGGCGTGGCGGCCGCCACGCCGCGCTCGCCGTGGCCGGCGTGATGATGGCCGCCGGGCTGGCGTTCAACTCCATCGCCGTCGTGCAGGAGTGGCCGCGCACCGTCACCACGTCGCTGCCGGCGTTCCTCCCGGTCTTCGCGTGCGGGATCGCAGCTGCGGCGCTCAGCTACGGGCGCACCGTCGGGCGGCCCGGCCGGATCGCGCTGCTGCTCGCCGGCAGCGCCCTCGTGCTGTGGAACGGGTGGTGGCACCACGACGGCACCGGCACGTGGGGCAAGGTCCTGCTCGATCTCCCGGCGGCGATCGGGTTCGCCTTCATCGTGGTGGCGCTGGTCGAACGTGCGCCGAAGCTGCTCTCCGCCGGGCCGCTGCGGTGGATCGGCATCGTCAGCTACGGCTTCTACCTGTGGCACATGCCCGTGCTCTACGTCCTGCGGCTGCAGGAGCAGTGGCCGGAGAACCCGTGGCTGGCCTACAGCTACGTCGTCGCGATCTCCCTCGCACTCGCCGCGCTGAGCTGGTTCGGCGTCGAGCGGTGGGTCGCCGGCGACAGCCGGTCGCGCCAGCAGCGCCGGCGGCGCGTGGAGCCGCAGCCCTCGCGCAGCGCGGCCTGAGAGGATCGGGCGCATGGGAGAACTCACCGGGCGCACCGTCCTCATGTCCGGCGGCAGCCGCGGGATCGGCCTGGCCGTCGCCATCCGGCTCGCGAAGGAGGGCGCGAATATCGCCATCGTCGCGAAGACCGACCAGCCGCACCCCACGCTGGAGGGCACGATCCACACCGCCGCCGACGAGATCCGCGAGGCCGGCGGGCAGGCCCTGCCGATCCTCGGTGACGTCCGCGACGAGGAGCAGGTCGCGCACGCCGCGGCGCGGACCGTCGACGCGTTCGGCGGGATCGACATCGTGGTCAACAACGCGAGCGCCATCAACCTCGCACCGATGGAGCAACTGGACGTCAAGCGCTACGACCTCATGCAGTCGATCAACTCGCGTGGCACGTTCGTCTTCACGAAGGCCGCCCTCCCCCACCTGCGCCAGTCCGATCACGCGCACGTGCTGACGATGTCGCCGCCGCTGTCGACCGACCCGAAGTGGCTCCGCAACCACAGCGCGTACACGCTGTCGAAGTTCGGCATGACGATGATCACCCTCGGGGTCGCCGCCGACGAGCACGACAACGGGATCGCGGCGAACTGCCTGTGGCCGCGGACGCTCATCGGCACCGCGGCGGTGCGCAACCTGCTCGGCGGGCCCGAGATGGTCGCCCGGGCGCGCAGCCCGCAGATCATGGCCGACGCGGCGTTCGAGGTCCTGCAGCGCAAGCCCGCCGACTGCACGGGCAACACGTTCCTCGACGACGAGGTCCTCAGAGATCTGGCCCGCCCGCCCGTGCATGACCTCTCCGGCTACGCGGCGCCCGACGCCGAGCTCGCCCTCGACCTGTTCGTCGACGGCTGGCCCGCCACGGGCGACGGCTGAGCAGGCACCTAGGCGGGCAGCACGAGCCGATGCGCGGCCGCGATCCGCGCCGCCAGCGCCTCGTCAACACCGACCGTCGCTGCGACCTCGGGCCACCCGCGCACGGCCTCGGTCACCTCCGTGAGGATCGCATCCGCGGCGCCGCGCTTCAGGCCACCGAGGCGCGCGACGGCCCGGAGATCCTCGCGGGTGAACCCATCGCGCTTGCCGTTGATGGTCATCTGGTGGGCGTCGAGCCACCGGTTGCCCGGCTGCCAGGCGAACGTCACGTCGTAGGCCGGCGCGAGCGCCCAGCGCCCCGCCCGATCCATCAGGAAGGCGATGTTCTTGACGTGGTCGTCCTGGTTGCGCGCGACGACGTTGAAGACCATGCGTCGGAACTGCTGCTCGACAGCCGGCGTCCCCAGCCCGAGCCGCCGGATCAGCAGCAGCGCCTGCTCGTAGCTGTACGCGCCCGGCTCGTTGTAGCTCACCTGCTCCAGGGCCCCGAGCGTCTGCATGTGGAGCTTGCCGCCCGCGTCCGGGCGATCGAACCGCCGGGTCATGAAGTGGCGGCGGCCGTGCTCTTCCAGCAGGCGGCACTCGGCCATCTCGATGCCCGCCGCGCCGGGCGAGCGAGGCGTACGCGTACTCGACGGCGCCCCAGCCCTGCGGATCGGTGAGCCCATGGTCCCCCGCCCGCGCGACGCCGTCGAACTTCAGCAGCCAGTGGCGGAAACCCGAGTCGGCGGCGACCTGCCCGGAGCGCACCTGGCCGGTCTCCTCGTTGAACGCGATGATCGCCTTGGGACGCGCCCCGCCGGCCGACGTCCCGACGGCGAGGATCGCGCGCATCACGTCCTCGTCGGGGTCCGCGGCGAGCTCCGCGACGAACGCCTCGCGCTCGGCGAGCACCTCTCCCGCGAGCCGGACGAGCGCGTCGACCCGCAGGTCCATGCCCACCGCTGACGATGGCCCCTCGGCGGGCTGGAACTCCAGCGCCCCCATCCCCCGCACCCCGACGTAACAGAGCCTCTCCACCACATCGAACGAGGCCGCGTCGCGACCCTGCGCGGCGAGCCACGCGTCCACGAGCGCCGTGCCCCAGCGGTCAGGGAGCGCGTCGGCGAGCAAGCCGGGCAGCCCCGCGAACGCGTCGTGCGGCAGGGCGGGGAAGCGGTACGGGGCCTCGCGCAACGGCATGTGGACCGGTGCGACCTCGATCCCGCTGCGGGCGAACGCGGGGTCGTACTGGAAGGTTGCCGCGTCGCCGGGTGCGTCAACACTGACCGCGCCGATCCGCGCACCCCACAGCACGACGGCCGCGACCGTCACGGCGTCGCGCCCGGCTCGTCGGGCCAGCGCCACGGCTCGTCCGCCGGCGGACGAGCGGGTCCGCCGCGGGTGCCGCTCGCGCGGCGGCGCGGTGCGTGCCCGCGCCGCTCGAGCCGGGCGATGGGCTGGTCGGCGGGCGCCGGGACCGCGGCCTCGAGGCCGTCGAGCAGGCCCAGCGCGCGCAGCACCCGGAGGATGGAGGCGAGCTGGACCGAGTCGCCGCCTTCGATGCGCTGCACGGTGGCCCGCCCGACGCCGGCCTCGGTGGCGAGCCGCTCTTGGGTCCAGTCGCGGTCGAGGCGATGGCGTTCGAGCCGGTCGCCGAGCTCCGTGAGGACCGCGTCGTCCGTAATGAGATCGCTGAAACGCATCAGTTCTGATGTCCTATTGCGATTATCGCCAGTTGCGCCTCGTACATGAGGCGTTACCAACCCTATTGTACGCATCAGTTCCGATGCATGCACCCGCACGAGACCTATAGCGCATCACTTCTGATGCTTAGAGTGCCGCCTCGCTGAGGACGTCTCGCCACCAGGCGCGCTCGTCGTCATCGTCCTCGCTGGTCTGGCGCATGATCCGCCGCGCGTAGTTCTGGATCTGGTCACGCGAGCCGACGACGAGCCGCGGTCCGGTCACCGCCAGGCGACCGTCCTGCAGCACCACGACGGCACCCGGCACGTCCCACCGCCGGCGCAGCCGCTCGACGACGGGGAGCCCGAGGACCGCCGCGGGATCGAGCGGGTCGCCGTCGGCCTCCGTCCACGGGCGCGACGTGAAGATCGGCGCGGTGCCCGGCAGGATCCGCTGCGGCCGGCCGACGGGCCCGACCGGCCCGGTGCGCCAGCGCTGCAGGATCGGCTCGAGCGAGCCGACGAGCTCGCGGCGGACGATCATGTGCAGCATGTCCCCGGCCTCCAGGCGCGTGGACCCCCGAGGCGGCAGCGCCTTGTCACCCCGGACGAGCACGTTCACGAGCGCCTCGCGCGGGAGCCCGAGGTCCCGGACGCGGTGGCCCACGCACGCGTCGCCCTCGCGGATCCGGACCTCGACCATGTCGGCTCCGAGCCGCCGGATCGAGCCGATCTCGGTGACGGGCCGGGCGAGCGGATCTTCGTTGGCCGTCGCGCCCAGCCGGCCGGCGAGCGGCAGGAAGGTCGTCCCCTGGAGGATCGTGCTGAACAGGACGATGAAGAACACGATGTTGAAGTAGTCCACGGCCTCGGGGACGCCCTCGATGACCGGGAACGTCGCCAGGACGACGGGGACCGCGCCGCGCAGGCCCGCCCAGCCCAGGACGACGGTGTCGCCGACCGGTATGCGGGACCGCACCGTGGCGACGAACACGGCGAGGGGCCGGGCGACGAAGCACAGGACCAGCGCCAGCGCCGTGCCCTGCAGCGCGTACTCGGGCAGCTGGCTCGGGAACACGAGCAGGCCGAGGATGAGGAAGACGCCGAGCTGGGCGACCCACGCCAGGCCGTCGTGGAACGTGACGATCGTCTGCCGCCCCGGGATCGATCCCGACCCGAGCGCCAGGCCGACGAGGTACACGGAGAGAAAGCCCGAGCCGTGCAGCACGTCGGCGAGCCCGAAGGCGATGCCGACCGTGGCCAGCGACGCCACCGGGTACAGCCCGCCCGTCGCCAGGCGCGCCCTGCGAAACGCGAAGACGGCGCCGGCGCCGACCGCGACCCCGACCACCGCGCCGATCCCGATCTCCTCGGCGAACAGGATGGCGAACTCGCCGAGCCCGTACGCGGGGTCCTCGATCCACGCGATGAACCCGAGCACGAGGACGACGGCCACGGGGTCGTTCGTGCCGGACTCGCCCTCGAGCATCCGCGCGAGCTTGCGCTTCAGTGTCGAGCCGCGCAGCAGCGCGAAGATCGCGGCGCTGTCGGTCGCAGCGACGATCGAGCCGATGAGCATGCCTTCGAGCAGGTCGAGGTCGAAGATCCACGCCGCCCCGAACCCGGTGATGATCGCCGTGAGGATCGTGCCGACGGTGGCGAGGCTGACCGCGCTGCCCAGCACCGGCCGGATCTCGGACACGCCCGCCGAGAGGCCGCCCTCGAACAGGATGAGAACGAGCGCGAGGATGCCGAGGTCACGCGCGAGCTCGTAGTCGGCGAAGTCGATCCAGCCGAGCCCGTCGGACCCGACGAGCATCCCGATGCCGAGGAACAGCACGAGGCCGGGGATGCGAAGACGCGTCGCGACGAGCGAGGCGAGCAGGCCGACCGCCAGCAGCAGTCCCCCGACGAGCAGCAGCCGGCTTTCTTCCATGAGGCCCCCCATCTTCCCCGGTCCGGCGGCGTGATGACGAGCGACCGGCGGTCGGAGCCTGCTTCGCCCGGTGGTGGACCGGGCCGCGTACGCTGAGCCTCCATGCCCGGTGCCGCTCCGTCCCTGACGCTCACGTCGCACCGGCCGCGGCTCCCGGTGGTCGTCGGCATCGCGGTGGGGTCGATCGCGGCGGTGACGCTCTTGATCTACCCGCTGCGTGAGGTGGCTCCCACCGCGTCGCTCGCGATCGTCTACCTCCTCGCCGTGCTCGTGGTCGCCACACTCGGCGGCCGGACCCTCGGGATCTCGACGGCGGTCGCCGCGGCGCTCGCGTTCAACTTCTTCCACGTCGAGCCCACCGGGACGTTCACGATCGCCGACGGCGAGAACTGGGTCGCGCTCGCGGTCTTCGTCGTCACGGCGATCGCGATCGGCACGCTCGCGGACGTCGCCCGGTCGCGCACCCTCGACGCCGAGCAGCGCCGCCGAGAGGCGGACCTCGCGGCGGACCTCTCGCGGCTGCTGCTCGGCGCGACCGACGTCGAGGCCGCACTGCCGGCCGCGGCCACGCAGCTCGCGTCTGCCATCGGGGTCCCTTCCGCGACCCTCGTCCTGCACGCCGCACAGGGCGACGCGCACCACGTCGCGTTCGCCCTCGACGTGGGGCCGGAACGCCGGCCCGCCACCCTGCTCCTGCCCCAGCGGACGGACCCGGGCGCGCCGGAGCGGATCCGCGCCCGGCTCGTTCCGGGCCTGGAGGCGATCCTGCGGGCGGCGCTCGACCGCCAGGCGCTGGAGCGCGAGGTCGTCGAGACGCGGGCGCTGCGCCGCAGCGACGAGCTGAAGACCGCGATCCTCCGCGCGGTCTCCCACGACCTGCGCTCGCCGCTGACGTCGATCATCACGAGCGCCGACGCGCTCGCGTCCCCCGCGGTGCTGGACGACGAGCGCGACGAGCTCGTCGCCGCCATCGGCGCAGACGCGCGGCGGCTCACGCGGCTCGTCGACCAGCTGCTCGACCTGTCCCGGTTGCAGGCCGGCGCCGCCGAGCCGCGGCCGGACTGGGTGTCGATCCCGGAGCTGCTCACGGTCGCACTGCAGTCGATCGACGCACGTGACGGGGAGTTCCGGCTGAGCGCTGACGCCGAGACACCGCTGGTGCAGGCCGACGCGGGGCAGCTCGAGCGCGCGTTCGCCAACCTCCTGGAGAACGCGCGCCAGCACAGCGGCGGGCACGAGGTGTCCCTGCGGGCGCGGGCGGTGGGTTCGCGGCTCGTGGTGCGGATCGTGGACCGCGGGCCCGGCATCCCCGCCCCGGAGCTGGAGCGGATCTTCGAGGCCTTCTACCGGCGGGAGAACTCCGGCTCGGGCGGTGCAGGGCTCGGCCTCGCGGTGGCGCGCGGGTTCATCGAGGCCAACGGCGGGCGCGTTTTCGCCGAGTCCCTCCCCGGCCAGGGCACGGCGTTCGTGGTCGAGCTCCCGCTGGAGGCCGCGCCGTGAGCCGGGTCCTGGTCTGCGACGACGAGCCGCACATCGTCCGCGCGCTGAAGGTCGTCCTGCGGGAAGCCGGGTTCGAGACGGTCACGGCCGAGACCGGTGAGGAGGCACTCGACCGTGCCGCCGTCCGGCCGCCCGACGCCGCGATCCTCGACCTCGTGCTGCCCGACATCGACGGGATCGAAGTCTGTCGCCGGCTCCGCGAGTGGACGGAGATGCCGATCCTCGTCCTCTCGGCGGTGGGCGACGAGGAGGAGAAGGTGCGGGCGCTCGAGGCGGGGGCGGACGACTACGTCGTCAAGCCGTTCGGCCCGCGGGAGCTGGTGGCGCGCCTGCAGGCCGCGCTGCGGCGGGCTGGCGGGTCGGCGGCCGACCCTGTCCTGCGCGCCGACGGGCTGGAGGTCGACGTCGCGGCGCACGTCGTGCGCGTCGACGGCGGCGAGGTCCATCTCACCCCGATCGAGTTCGACCTCCTCAAGACGCTGCTGCGCCACCGCGGGCGCCTGCTCACCCACCGGGCGCTGCTCACCGAGGTGTGGGGCGCGGCGTACGAGCACGACACGGCGACGCTGCGCACCCACATGTCGAACCTGCGGCGGAAGGTGGACCCGGCGGGCGAGCGGATCCGCACCGATCCCGGGGTTGGTTACCGCTTCGCGTAGCACTCGGTCTTGACGGGATCTTGACGCCCGGCGACCGAATCCTGATGCCGCCCTGACGCACGCGGGCGCACGCTGGATGACATGTCCGCACTCGCCTTCCTCGGCCTCCCCGAAGGTGCCGGCGACGTCGTCAGCGTCGTCCTCGGCCTCCTCGGGTTCGCCCTCCTGTTCGCGGTCCTCGCCGGGCTGGAGCGCGTATGAGCCTCGCCGACTCCGTCTGCCTCGCGATCGCCATCGTCCTCGCGCTCTGGCTCACCTGGGCGCTCGTCCGCGGGGAGGAGCTGTGAACGTCACCGGCTGGCTGCAGATCGGCGTCTTCGTCGCCGTCCTGACGGCGCTCACGCCCGTCCTCGGCCGGTACCTCCAGCGGGTCTTCGACGGCGAGGCCATGTTCCTGGCCCCCGTCGAGCGCGTCACCTACCGCCTGCTCGGTACGGACCCTGACCGGGAGCAGGACTGGAAGGGCTACGCCCGCACCGTTCTGATCTTCAGCGCCCTCTTCCTCGGCGCGCTCTACCTCATCCTGCGCACCCAGGGGATCCACCCCTTCAACCCGGAGGACCTCACATCCCCGACGTGGGATCTGTCCTTCAACACCGCCGTCTCGTTCCTGACGAACACCAACTGGCAGTTCTACGCCGGTGAGACCACGATGACGTACTTCAGCCAGATGGCCGGCTTGGCGGTGCAGAACTTCGTCAGCGCCGCCGTCGGCATGGCCGTCGCGGCCGCCGTGATCCGCGGCTTCGCCCGGCGCGAGGCCGGTGTGATCGGCAACTTCTGGGTCGACTTCACGCGGACGACCCTCTACGTGCTGCTCCCGCTCTGCATCCTCGGCGCGCTGTTCCTCGTCGCGCAGGGGCTCATCCAGAACCTCGACCCGTACACCGGCGTCACGACGCTGACCGGTGGCGAGCAGACCCTCGCGCAGGGCCCGGTCGCGTCCCAGGCCATCATCAAGCACCTCGGGACGAACGGCGGCGGCTTCTTCAACGTCAACGCCGCGATGCCGTTCGAGAACAGCACGACGCTGACGAACTTCGTCCTCATGCTCGCCATCCTCGCCATCCCGGCTGCGCTGACCAACACGTTCGGCCGCATGGTCGGCAGTCAGCGCCAGGGGTGGGCCATCTACACCGCGATGCTCGTGTGGTTCGTCGCGGCCGTCGCGATCGTCTACGTCGCCGAGAGCGACAGCACCGCGGCGATGCAGGCCGCCGGCCTGTCCGGCGGCAACATGGAGGGCAAAGACGTCCGGTTCGGCATCGGGTCCTCGTCGCTGTTCGCCGCGGTCACGACCGTCGCGTCGTGTGGCGCGGTGAACGCCGCCATGGAGTCGCTGACCGGCCTCGGAGGCGCGGTCCCGCTGGCGAACATGATGACCGGCGAGGTCATCTTCGGCGGGGTCGGCTCCGGGCTCTACGGGATGCTGCTCTTCGTCCTGCTCGCGGTGTTCCTCGCCGGGCTCATGGTGGGCCGCACGCCGGAGTACCTCGGCAAGAAGATCGGCCCGCGCGAGATCAAGCTCGTGGTGATCGGCACCCTCTTCGTCCCGCTCATCGTGCTCGTGCTCACCGCGCTGGCGATCGGCACCAAGTGGGGTGCGCCATCGATCTACAACGGCGGCCCGCAGGGCTTCGCCGAGACGCTGTACGCGTACACGTCACAGGCGAACAACAACGGCTCGGCGTTCGCCGGGTACACCGGCTACCTCCAGCCCAACGGCACGAACGTCGGCGCCTACGGCATCACGTTCGCCGACGTCATGGGAGGCCTCTCCATGCTGTTCGGCCGCTTCGTGCCGATGCTCGCCGCACTTGCGGTGGCGGGAGCGATGGCCGGCAAGCGCGTCGCTCCCCCGGGGCCGGGCACCATGCGGACCGACACGGGCACCTTCGTCGCCCTGCTCGTCGGCGCCGTCGCCCTCGTGGCCCTCCTGACGTTCGTCCCCGCCCTCCTGCTCGGGCCCATCGCCCAGGGCCTGACCGACCAGCTGTTCTGAAAGGGGATCGACGATGCGTAAGGACATCCTCGCCTCGGTCGTCGGCGTCGTGCTCTTCACGGTGCTGCTCGGCCTCGTCTACCCGCTCGCGATCACCGGCATCTCGCAGGTGGCGATGCCCGGGAAGGCCAACGGGTCGCAGATCGAACGCGACGGCAAGACCGTCGGGTCCGAGCTCATCGGCCAGGACTTCCGCCGGCAGTCCGTCGTCGACGGGGGAGCCCGCGGTCGACGAGGAGGGCGAGCCCATCCTCGAGCCGGATCCGGCCTACTTCCAGAGCCGGCCGTCCGCGTCGGGGTACTCCGCCAACGCGACGTTCTTCAACAACCTCGGCCCGAACCAGCAGGACCTGGCCGATCAGCTGAAGGCCGCCGCCGACGCGTACCTCGCGCTCGAGGGACCGGACAACCCGGGCCTGAAGGCCGGCGACATCCCGAGTGACGCCGTCACCACCTCGGCGTCCGGGATCGACCCGCACATCTCAACCGAGAACGCCGAGATCCAGGCGCGCCGCGTCGCACGCGAGCGCGGCCTGTCCCCCGATCGGGTCAACGACCTGATCGACGAGCACACCGCCGGCCGCGCCCTGGGCTTCATGGGCGAGCCGGGCGTGAACGTGCTGACGCTGAACCTCGCCCTCGATGAGGAGACCCGGTGACCGCCACCACCCAGGAGCGCCCGACATTCGACCCGGCCGTGCTCGGCCCAGCCCTGGTCGACGCGCTGCGCAAGCTCGATCCGCGGACGATGGTCCGCAACCCCGTCATGTTCGTGGTCGAGGTCGGCGCGCTGCTGACCACGATCGTCTGGTTCGCCCAGGCCGTGGGCTCCCCGCTCGAGGGCACCGGCGACGACCCGGCGTGGTTCACGTTCACCGTCGCGCTGTGGCTGTGGCTGACGGTCGTCTTCGGGAACCTCGCCGAGGCGCTGGCCGAGGGCCGCGGCAAGGCGCAGGCGGCGACGCTGCGCGCCATGCGGTCGACCACGACCGCGATCATGCTCGACGGCACCGAGAAGCCCGCGCAGGATCTGCGCCCCGGCGACGTCGTCGCCGTGGAGGCCGGCCAGGCCATCCCCGGCGACGGCACCGTCATCGAGGGCATCGCGTCGGTCGACGAGTCCGCGATCACCGGCGAGTCCGCGCCGGTCATCCGCGAGGCGGGGGGCGACCGCAGCGCCGTGACGGGCGGCACGCGCGTGCTGAGCGACCGCATCGTCGTCGAGATCACCCAGGAGCCCGGCTCCTCGTTCATCGACCGGATGATCGCGCTCGTCGAGGGAGCGTCCCGGCGCAAGACCCCGAACGAGGTCGCGCTCGGCATCCTGCTCGCGGCGCTCACGCTCATCTTCCTCGTCGTCGTGGTGACGCTGCGGCCGATCGCCGACTTCGCCGGGACGAACATCTCGACGGCGACGCTCATCGCGCTCCTCGTCGCCCTGATCCCGACGACCATCGGCGCGCTGCTGTCGGCGATCGGGATCGCGGGCATGGACCGGCTCGTGCGCCGCAACGTGCTGGCGCTGTCCGGCCGCGCCGTGGAGGCGTCCGGCGACGTCGACGTGCTGCTGCTCGACAAGACCGGCACCATCACGCTCGGCAACCGGCAGGCCGCGTCGTTTCACCCGATGCCCGGGGTGACCGAGCAGGAGCTCGCCGAGGCTGCGCAGCTCGCGTCGCTCGCGGACGAGACCCCGGAGGGACGCTCCATCGTCGTGCTCGCCAAGGGGTTCGGCATCCGCGAGCGCGAGCTCGCCGGTCACGAAGCCGAGTTCGTTCCCTTCACCGCCCAGACCCGCATGAGCGGTGTCGACGTCGACGGCCATCGGCTCCGCAAGGGCGCGGGTGACGCGATCGAGACGTGGGTCCGCGAGGAGGGCGGCACCACGCCGCCGCAGCTGCGCGAGGAGCTCGACCGCATCGGGCGCGAGGGCGGCACCCCGCTGGCCGTCGCCCGCGACAGCCAGGTCCTGGGGGTCATCTACCTCAAGGACGTCATCAAGGACGGCATGCGCGAGCGGTTCGACCAGCTCCGCTCGATGGGCATCCGCACCGTGATGGTCACCGGCGACAACCAGCTCACGGCGGCGAAGATCGCCGAGGAGTCGGGTGTCGACGACTTCCTCGCCGAGGCGACGCCCGAGCGCAAGCTGGCGCTGATCGCCGAGCAGCAGGAGCAGGGCCGGCTGGTCGCGATGACCGGCGACGGGACGAACGACGCGCCCGCGCTCGCGCAGGCCGACGTCGGCGTGGCGATGAACACCGGCACCCAGGCCGCCCGCGAGGCGGGGAACATGGTCGACCTCGACAGCAACCCGACGAAGCTCATCGAGATCGTCGAGGTCGGCAAGCAGCTGCTCATCACGCGCGGCGCGCTGACGACGTTCTCCATCGCCAACGACATCGCGAAGTACTTCGCGATCCTGCCGGCGATCTTCGCCGCGACGTACGCGGCGGCGGGCGAGACGACCGGCCCGCTCGACGCCCTGAACATCATGGGCCTGGGCACACCGCAGTCGGCGATCATCAGCGCGATCATCTTCAACGCGATCGTGATCCCGCTGCTCGTACCGCTCGCGCTGCGCGGCGTGCAGTACAAGCCGTCGGGCGCCACCGCGCTGCTGCGGCGCAACCTCCTGGTCTACGGGCTGGGCGGGATCGTCGCCCCGTTCGTGGGCATCAAGCTCATCGACCTCGTCGTGCACAACCTGCTCGGGGCATGATCCGGACGTGGCACGTGGCCGGCATCGCATCTACCTCGGCATGGCTGCGGGCGTCGGCAAGACGTTCCGCATGCTCGCCGACGGGCGCGCGGAGCAGGCCGGAGGCCGCGACGTCGTGATCGGCTACCTCGAACCGCACGGCCGGGCGGAGACCGAGGAGCAGGCCCGCGGCCTGGAGACCGTGCCGCACCGGCGGATCACGTACCGCGACCGCACGCTCGACGAGGTCGACCTCCCGGGCGTGATGGCGCGCCGGCCCGAGCTGTGTCTCATCGACGAGCTGGCGCACACGAACGCGCCCGGCGTGGAGCACGCCAAGCGCTGGCAGGACGTCGACGCGGTGCTCGACGCCGGGATCGACGTGTGGTCGACCGTCAACGTCCAGCACCTCGAATCGCTGAACGACCAGGTGCAGCAGCTCACCGGCGTGAAGGTGCGCGAGACGCTGCCCGACCAGGTGCTCGCCGACGCCGATGAGGTCCTGCTCATCGACCTGCCGCCCGACCAGCTCATCGCCCGGCTGCAGGCGGGCAAGATCTACCCGGCCGAGCGGGTGACGGCCGCGTTGAACGGGTTCTTCAAGACCGAGCATCTCGCGGCGCTGCGCGAGGTCGCGCTGCGGCAGGTCGCCGAGGAGGTCCAGGAGAAGCGCCTGCTCGTGGACCGCCCGCTGCGCGCGCCCACGCGCGACGACCGGATGAAGACGAGTCCGGCCGCGGTCGCCGTCGGCGAGCGGCTGCTGGCGCTCGTGACCCCGAGCCCGCGGTCGCAGCGCGTGGTGCGCCGGGCGTTCCGCTCATCGCAGCGCCTGGGCGCCGATCTCGACCTGCTGTGGGTGGCGCCCACGGGGCGCGAGCCCGACGAGGCGCAGCGCGAGCAACTCGACGGGCTGCGCCGCCTGGCGTCGGTGCTTGGTGCGCACCTGCTCATCGAGCCCGGCGACGACGTCGTGCAGACCGTCAAGCGCGTCGCCGCCGAACGCGGCACGACCTATGTGCTCATGGGCGTGCCGGCGCGCCGCGCGGGTGTCCGGCGCCTGACCGAGCCGCTGCCGATGCGCCTCGTCCGCGCGCTGCCGGGCATCGACGTCCGCATCGTCGCCGACCGCACCCAGCGCGAGGAGGCGCAGCTGTGAGCCCGCTCGAGCTCATCGCCATCCCGCTCGCCATCGCGGTCGCGGTCCTCGGCGTCCTGCTCGTGCGCCGCCGCCGGGCAGCCGAGCTCGACCCGGCCGCGCATCGCATCCTCTTCCCGTTCGTCGGCTCGGCGGTGTCCCAGCGCGCCCTGGACGCGACGCTGCGGCTGGCCCGTGCCGAGGACGCCGTCCTCGTCCCGGCGTATCTCGCGCCGGTGCCGATGGACCTCCCGCTGACGGCGGCCATCCCGGGAGCGGCGCTGGCCGCGATGCCGGTGTTCGAAGCCATCGAGCAGCGCGCCGCCACGCAGGGCATCGCGGTCGACACCCGGATCGAGCGCGGGCGCACCGTTCGCCACGCGCTGCGCGAGGCGATCGCCAACGAACGGTTCGACCGGATCGTCGTCGCGGTCGCCACGCCGCAGACCGACGGGCTCGCCCCCGAGGATGTCGCGTGGCTGCTCGAGCGCGACGCGTGCGAGATCCTCGTGCTGCGCCCGGGCGCCGCGACGCGGCCGGTGCCGGTCGCCGTCTGAACGGTCAGGCCGCAGCGCGGGCGGGTGGCGCGGCGGCGGCGCCACCCCGGTCACCGCCGGCCGCCAGCAGGGCGCGCCGCCACCGCGCGGGCGCATCGCCGTAGACGCGGGTGGCCGCCGCGAGCGAACCCGCGAGTTCCTGCCGCACCGTCCCGGCGCCCGCCAGCTGGAACGCCCCGTCGTCCTCGACACGGACGCCGTAGAGCGCGAGCGTGTCGAGCACCTTCGCGCTGCCCAGCACCGCCGGGCGACCGCAGGAGCCCCACGTCCCCCGTGTCCAGCGCCTCGGCGTGCAGCGGGCGGCTCTCGTGCCGGACGTCGGTGTGCGTCGACAGGCGCCCGGCGAGCTCTCCCGCACGGCCGAGCACGAGCGTGTCGCGCAGCAGCGCGGCGGCGCCCCGGCGCAGCTCCACCTCGGTGTGGCGGCGTACCGCGCTGCCTGCGGCCAGCACCAGGGGCTGCGCCTCCCACTCCAGCCTCGCGCGTGCGCCGACCTCCAGCCGCACCTCGACCTGCGCGGGCTCGCCCCCGCGCACGTCATGCGCGACGAGCGCCGCGACGTCCACCAGCCGCAGCCTCGCGCCCGGCCCGCACCGCACGTCGATCTCCAGCCGGTCGCCCGCCAGCAGCGACGCGGCGGTCTGCACGAGCGCGACCCGCGCGACGTCCCCGTCCGTGGACAGGATCCGCGGGCGCAGCAGCCCGCCGCCCGCCAGGCGGGTCAGCCGGGTCGCGGCGCCGTCGCGCGCGCAGGTGATCTCAATGCGTGTGGGCGTGGGAATGCTCGTGGTCGTGGTGATGGTCGTCCGCGGCGTGCACGTGCGGGGCCATCGGCCCCGGGTCGGCGGGAACGAGTTCCCCGGCGCGGTGCCGAGCCAGCTCGCCACGCACCCAGTCGGCAACGCGCACGACATCGTCGGGCGCGCGCAGCGACGTCGGGAACGTCGGGCGGCCCTCGCGGCGGTCGTTCGCGTCGCTGACCATCCGCTCGACGCTCGCGCCGACGAGCGGGGCGATGTCGATCTTGTTGATGACGAGCAGGTCGGCGCGCTCGACGCCCGGCCCGCCCTTGCGCGGCACGTCGTCGCCGCCCGCGCAGTCCAGGACGAAGATCTGCGTGTCGGCGAGCGCCGGGGAGAACGTCGCGGTGAGGTTGTCCCCGCCGGACTCCACGAAGACGATGTCGAGCGGCCCCTCGGCCGCTTCGAGGGTCTCGACGGCGAGCAGGTTCTCGCTGACGTCGTCGCGGATCGCGGTGTGCGGGCAGCAGCCCGTCTGCACCGCGACAATCCGCTCGGGCGCCAGCACGCCCTGGCTGCGCAGGAAGCGCGCGTCCTCGTCGGTGTAGATGTCGTTCGTGACCACGCCGAGGCGCAGCTCGTCGCTCAGCGCGCCGCAGAGCGCGGCCGCGAGCGAGCTCTTGCCGGTGCCGACGGGGCCGGCGATGCCGACCCGCAGGGCCCGTTCCGGTTCAGCTGACAAAGAGCCTCCGATCCTCGGTGTGATGAGCGTGCGCCCGGCGGTCGAGCAGCGGGGTGCTCGGGGCGGGCAGCGGGTCGGTCGGGCCAAGCGCGGCGGCGCGCGCGGCCAGCGCGTCGATGAGCGGCGCGACCCCGGCGAGCCACGCGGCCGTGTCGAGTGCGTCGACGGCGAGCAGCTTCGGCGCCGCCGACGTCACCGTCGCGGCGTCGTCGTAGAGCGACAGGCGGGCCGCCGCGATCGGCTCCATGCCGGCGGCGCGTCCGGCGAGACCGAGCACGACCGGCCGAGGCGTGGTCGCCGACGCCGCCGCGTAGGAGTCCAGCGGCGAGTCGGGCCACAGCCGCAGGCCGAGGCGCAGCAGCGCGCGGCCCAGCCGCCGCCCGGCGTCGCGGAGCGCCGGCACCGGCGTGCGGGCCGCCCAGGCGTCGTCGAGTTCGAGCGGGTCGTCGCCCGCCGCGGCGCGCGCGGCCACCGACGCGTCGATGAGCCCCACCGTCCGCAGCCGGGCGCGAAGGAAGTGCGGCACCTCCGGTGCGGTGAGGCCCGCGGCCTCCAGGCCACCCGAGTGCGCGAAGCCGCCGGTCGGCGTGCGGCCGTCGGCGAGGAGCAGTTCGAGGGCGGAACTCGCCATCAGAACAGTGAGTACCGCTGCGCGAGCGGCAGCTCGGAGACGGGCATGGGATCGATCGCCTCACCCTCGACGGTGACGACGAACGTCTCGGGGTCGACCGCGATGTCCGGGGTCGCGGTGTTGTTCGGCAGGTCGGCCTTCGTGACGGTGCGCGTGTCGGTGACCGGCTCCAGGGCGCGCGCCAGTTCCAGCCGCTCGGCCACGCCGTCGGCCAGCGCCTCGGGCGCCACGAACGTCACCGCGTGCTCGGGCGCCGCGGCCGGGCTCGCCCCGAACATCGGGCGCATGAGGATCGGCTGCGGCGTGGGGATCGACGCGTTCGCGTCCCCGATCGGCGCCCACGCCACCGCGCCGCCCTTGATGACGAGGTTCGGGCGGATGCCGAAGAAGCCGGGGTCCCACAGGACGAGGTCGGCGAGCTTGCCCGGCTCGACCGAGCCGACGACCCCGTCGATGCCGTGCGACACGGCCGGCGCGATCGTGTACTTCGCGATGTAGCGCTTGGCCCGCTCGTTGTCGGCGCGCTCCATCGCGGAGAGCTGGCCCCGGCGGTGCTTCATCGCGTGCGCGGTCTGCCAGGTGCGGATGATCGTCTCCCCCACCCGGCCCATCGCCTGGGAGTCCGAGCCGATCATGGAGATCGCCCCGAGGTCGTGCAGCACATCCTCCGCGGCCATCGTCGACTCCCGGATGCGCGACTCGGCGAACGCCAGGTCCTCGGGCACCTTCGGGTTGAGGTGGTGGCAGACGATGAGCATGTCCTGATGCTCGGCCAGCGTGTTGATGGTGTGCGGGCGCGTGGGGTTCGTCGACGACGGCAGCACGTTCGGGTGCGACGCGATGGCGATGATGTCCGGCGCATGCCCGCCGCCCGCGCCCTCCGTGTGGTAGGCGTGGATGCCCCGCCCGGCGATGGCGCCCATCGTCGATTCGAGGTAGCCGGCCTCGTTCAGCGTGTCCGTGTGGATCGCCGCCTGCACGCCCCAGCGCTCGCACGCCGTCAGGCACGTGTCGATCGCCGCGGGGGTCGATCCCCAGTCCTCGTGCAGCTTGAACCCGCCCGCGCCCGCGAGGACCTGCTCGGCGAGCGCCGCCGCGCTGACCGTGTTGCCCTTGCCCAGCAGCAGGACGTTCATGGGCAGCGTGTCGAGCGCGCGGTGCATGAGCCGCATGGCGCCCGCGACGGTGCACGTCGTGGCCAGCGTGCCGTGGGTGGGACCGGCGCCGCCGCCGATGATCGTGGTCACGCCGCTGGCGAGCGCCTCGTCGACGATGGTCGGGGTGATGAAGTGCACGTGGCAGTCGATCGCGCCGGCGGTGAGGATCTTGCCTTCGCCCGCGACCACGTCGGTGTTCGCGCCGATGTGCAGCCCCGGCGTGACGCCGTCCATGATGTCCGGGTTGCCGGCCTTGCCGAGCGCGACGATCCGCCCGTCGCGGATGCCGACGTCGGCCTTGACGATGCCCCAGTGGTCGAGCACCAGCGCGTTCGTGATGATGAGGTCGGGCGCGCCCTCCGCGCGGGTGGTGGTGCCCTGGAGCATCGACTCGCGGATGGTCTTGCCGCCGCCGAAGACGACCTCGTCGCCGCTGACGCAGCGGTCCTCCTCGACCTCGATCCAGAGGTCGGTGTCGGCGAGGCGGACCTTGTCCCCGACCGTCGGGCCGAGGAGCTCGGCGTAGCGCTGGCGATCGAAGGCCATCAGGGCTTCACCTGCAGGCCGGGCACCCGCTGTTCGCCCCCGAGCGCGACGAGCGTGACGTCCTTCGACGCCCCCGGCTCGAACCGCACGGACGTCCCGGCGAAGATGTCGAGCCGGAACCCCACGGCCGCGTCGCGCTCGAACTCCAGCGCGCGATTCACATCGGCGAAGTGAAAGTGCGAACCGACCTGGATCGGCCGGTCGCCGGTGTTCAGCACCTCGATGATGCGCCGCTCCCGCGACGGCGCCAGCTCGAGCTCACCCTCCGCGGCCACGATCTCTCCGGGAACGAGGCTCATGCGATGGGGTGGTGCAGGGTCACGAGCTTGCGCCCGTCCGGAAACGTCGCCTCGACCTGCACCTCATCGAGCAGCTCCGGCACGCCCTCCATGACGTCCGCGCGGCCGAGCACCTCGCGGCCGTCGGCCATGAGCTGCTCCACGGTCGCGTCACCATCGCGGGCGCGCTCCATCACCCAGCAGCACAACAGCGCCGTGGCTTCCGGGTGGTTGAGCTTCACGCCCCGGTCACGCCGGTCGCGCGCGACCATCCCCGCGACGGACAGCAACAGCTTCTCCTGGTCGGATGGCGTGAGGCGCACGGCGGCGAGTCAACCACACGGAATCCCTGCTGGGAAGAGGCTTCACCCGGGGTGAGTACGCGCGGTCGAGCGGGTGGTGCGGATGGTTCGACACTCGGTCGGAATTGGAGGACATTCGTTCACAGCGCGGGCGCCGCAGCGATGCCACTCGCGACCACCGCACGCGCCAGATCGCGATCCCATGTCACCACGACATCCACGTCTGCGGCGAGCGCGGATGCAAGGTGCACCGCGTCGTAGCCCCGCAGCGCGTGCTGGTCTGCGAGATCCCCCGCGTTGCGCGCCAGCGCTCGGTCGACCCCGATGATGAGAGCGTCAGATACGAGCTCCTCGATGCCGGCGACAGCGCGCACGTAGGTCTGCCCTCCAAGCCTCCGCGCCCGCCGTGCCGCAGCGATGGCGGCCCGAGCCTCGGGGTACGCCAGCTCGCCGAGGATCACCGACGTCGCGGCGTTCCAGAGCGATACCGCCTCGCGCGACCCTTCCTCGGCGATCACGACCTTGACCACCGCCGAGGTGTCGAAGTACACCGTCACCGGCGCTGATCACGCACGAGCTCGGACACCGAGCCCGAGGCCTGCACCAGCGTGTCAGGATCGATCGGCCGCTTGGGTCGTGCGGGTTCAGTGACGAGCCCCCGGGCGCGTAGATCGGCGAGCGGATCCGGCCGCTCCTCGATCGGGGTGAGCCGCGCGACTGCCTTTCCGTGCATCGTGACGACGACTTCGCCGCCCTCCCGCACATGCCGCACATATCGGCTGAGCTGGTTGTGCAACTCGCGGATGCCCACTTCAGACTTGAGCTGTTGTGGCGTCATTGCTTCAAGCATAGACGCTACTTATGTCAGCGCGCCAGCGCAGCTCGCGACGCCTCATCGAGGCCGAACCAGAAGACCGGCGGTGGGTCAGGGTCCGCGCGCATGTCGAGCTCCTGCGTCCCAGCGTCGGACCAGAACTGCCCGAGTTCGTCCTCAACCACATCGGCGAGCGCCCTCAGGTTCGGGACGGGCTCGCGCCAGGGCGGACCGTTCCACCACAGGCCGGCCCTCCCGTCGGGCTGACGGACGACGAACTCGTTGTGCGTGTGAAAGCCGGCCGCCGTGCGCCACACCCTTCCGATCACGGCCTCGAGACTGTACGGGCCGTCGGGCGCGTCGTCAGGCGTCGCCGGGGGCGACCATTGCAGCAGCGGGTTGATCAGCTCGAAGAACGCGTCCCGGTCGCCGTCGATCACCTCGATGCTCATGACCATGGGGCTCGAGACCGCCGTCTCGTCACCCGGCGTCCCCACCCACGCGTCATCGTCGATCTCCACCGTGAATCTATGCCGCATGCGCCTGACCTTACGAGGGTTCTCACCCGGGTGGGTGAGAACCCCCTCACCCCGGGGCGAGACGCGCGGTCGGCCCGTTCACCCCACCCGTTCGACACTCGGTCGAAGGCGGAGCCAGAAGCCTCACCGCAAGCTGTCGGGGCGAGCAGACGGCGGTGTCTGAACCGTCGCCGTCGTATGCTCAAGAATCACTGTGCAAACCCTAGGGGGGTTCGTGTCAACGCGTCAGAAGGGCAGCCGTTATTGGCTGCTTGCAGTCCTCGTCATGTGCCTGTCGGCGTTCGTCGCCGTCGGCTGTGGCGCAGACGATGAAGAGTCGTCCAGCAGCGGATCGGCCACGTCGTCGTCGGCCGATTCCGGCGACACCATCAAGGTCGGCATCCTGCACTCGCTGAGCGGGACCATGGCGATCTCGGAGAAGTCGGTCGTCGACGCCGAGCAGCTCGCCATCAAGGAGATCAACGCCGCGGGCGGCGTGCTCGGCAAGCAGATCGAGCCGGTCGTCGAGGACGGCGCCTCGGACTGGCCGACGTTCGCGGAGAAGGCGCAGAAGCTCATCTCCGAGGACAAGGTCGCCGCCGTGTTCGGCTGCTGGACGTCAGCGAGCCGCAAGGCCGTCCTTCCGGTGTTCGAGCGCAACAAGGCGCTCCTGTACTACCCCGTCCAGTACGAGGGCATGGAGGCGTCGCCGTACATCTTCTACACGGGTGCCACCACCAACCAGCAGATCATCCCGGCGCTCGAGTACCTGAAGGAGGAGAAGGGCGTCAAGAAGCTGTTCCTCGTGGGCAGCGACTACGTCTTCCGCGCACGGCCAACAAGGAGATCAAGCTCTGGGCCGAGGCGAACGGCATGGAGATCACCGGTGAGGAGTACGCGCCGCTGGGCTCCACGGAGTTCTCGACCATCGTCAACAAGGTCAAGGCCTCCGATTCCGACGCCGTCTTCAACACGCTGAACGGCGACTCGAACGTCGCGTTCTTCAAGCAGCTCGACGGGGCCGGCCTGCCGTCCTCGAAGCTGCCGATCGTGTCCGTCTCAATCGCAGAGGACGAAGTCCGCGCGATCGGCGCCGACAAGGTCAAGGGCCAGATCGTGGCGTGGAACTACTACCAGACGACCCCTGGCGCGGCGAACGAGAAGTTCGTCAAGGCCTACAAGGCCGCCTACGGCGATGACCGCGTCACCGACGACCCGATCGAGGCCGCGTACGTCGCGGTCTACCTCTGGGCCGCCGCGGTCGAGAAGGCCGGCACGACCGACGTCGAGAAGGTCAAGGAGGCCTCGAAGGGGCTCGAGTTCGACGCCCCCGAAGGCAAGGTCGTGGTCGATGGCGAGAACCAGCACATCACCAAGACCGCGCGCATCGGCGTGATCAACGAGGAAGGCCTCATCGACACCGTCTGGGAGTCCGACGGTCCGATCAAGCCCGATCCGTTCCTGGAGACCTACCCCTGGGCGAAGGGCATGAAGCCCGTCGACGGGTAGCAGGGCTCGCGTGGTGGGCGGGGCTGACCGGCCCCGCCCACCCTGCCCTTCCCGCGTCAGGAGCACCAGCTCATGGAAGCCATCCTCAACCAGCTCTTCGCAGGCGTCAGCTACGGCTCGATCCTGCTGCTCATCGCCCTCGGCCTGACCTTCACGTTCGGCCAGATGGGCGTCATCAACATGGCGCACGGCGAATTCATCATGTTCGGCGCCTACACGACGTACGTGCTCCAGGAGGTCCTGGGCAAGGACCAGATCACGTACGCGTTCCTCCTCTCCCTTCCGATCGCGCTCGTCGTCGCCGGAGCCATGGGGCTCCTGCTCGAGATCACGCTGATCAAACGGCTCTACGGACGACCACTCGACACGCTGCTGGTCACCTGGGGCGTCGCGCTCGTCCTCCAGCAGCTCGCACGCGACATCTTCGGCGCCAACAACGTCGAGGTCGTCAGCCCGAGCTGGCTCGACGGCGGCATCACCATCGCCGGCGTCGACATGGCCTACAACCGGCTCTTCATCATCGGGCTCTCGCTGGCGATCACCGCCGCGGCCTGGGTCGTCGTCGGGAAGCTCAAGCAGGGCCGCCGCATGCGCGCGGTCATGCAGAACCGCCAGCTGGCGGGCGCCAGCGGCATCAACACGCCGAGCGTCGACCGGCGCACGTTCTTCCTGGGCTCCGGCCTCGCCGGCGTGGCGGGCGTCGCGATCACCCAGCTGGGCTCGGTGGGACCGAACCTCGGCACCAACTACATCATCGACGCGTTCCTCGTCGTGATCGTCGGTGGCCTCGGGCACCTCCGCGGCGCCGTCATCGCCGCGCTGTCGCTCGGCATCCTGAACTCGCTGGCGGAGTACTGGAGCTCGGCGTCGCTCGGCAAGGTGATCGTGTTCCTCGCGATCGTCGTCTTCCTGCAGTTCCGCCCTGAGGGCATCGTGGCGAGTGAATCGCGAGGTCTCGCATGAGCGTGAAACCACTCGCCAATGGCATCCGAGGCCCCCAGCCGAGCGATGCCACAGGCTCCTTCTCGCGGCCTGGAGGCATCGCATGAGCCAGTTTGCCAAGTCGTTCCTGCCGTCCACGCGCGGCGAGTGGTCGTCGCGCGCGACGTTCGTCGGGGTCGCGATCCTGTTCCTGTTCGTGTTCCCGGCGTGGCTCTCGGACTCACGCCTGGATCTGATGTCCAGCTACGTCGCGTACGCCATCGTCGCGCTCGGGATCGCGATCGCGTGGGGCAACGGCGGCATGCTCGTCCTGGGCCAGGGGCTGTTCTTCGGCCTCGGCGCGTACTGCGTCGCGATGTACCTGGCGCTCGTCGAGGTCGGCGGCGCGCCGAACCTGCCGCAGTTCATGACACTGCTGGGCTCGCAGGAGACCCTGCCAGCGCTGTGGAAGCCGTTCAACAACCTCTGGTTCGCGCTGTCGGCGGCGGTCATCGTCCCGGTGGCGTTGGCGGCGACCCTCGGCACGCTGATCTTCCGCAGCCGGATCCGGGGCCCGTACTTCGCGATCCTCACCCAGGCACTGGCGGGCGCGTTCGGGATCCTGCTCATCGGCAACATCACGCTGATCAACGGCACGAACGGCATCACGACGAGCTTCAGTGAGATCTTCGGGCTGAAGCTCGCCGAGCCCGAGGACCAGAAGGTGCTCTACACGATCTGCGTGATCGCCCTCGGCGTCGCGTTCCTGCTCTCGCGCCAGATGCTCAAGAGTCGCTACGGCAGGTTGCTCCTCGCGGTCCGCGACGCCGAGGACCGCGTGCGCTTCCTCGGCTACAGCGCGACGAAGATCAAGGTGATCGCGTTCGCGACCTCCGCCGGCCTGGCCGGCGTCGCCGGGGCGCTCTTCGTCCTCGTCGGGCCGAAGATCATCTCCCCCGCGAGCGTTGGCATCATCCCGTCGATCACGATGGTCGTCTGGGTCGCCGTCGGCGGGCGAGCCTCGCTCGCCGGTGCCATCGCCGGCGCGATCCTCGTCAACACCGCGGAGTTCGAGATCTCCAGCGCGGCGCCGGAGTACTGGCTGTACTTCCAGGGCGCGCTGTTCATCGGCGTCGTCGCGTTCGCCCCGCAGGGCCTCGCGGGGGCCGCCACGTGGCTGAAGTCCAAGATCACGTCGCGCGGAGACAGCGGCGCGACCAGCACCGCGAAGCCTGTCGAGGAGGCAGCATGAGCGAGCCGTTTCTCATCGACGAGCTGCTGAAGATCCGCGGCCTGGAGGTCGACTTCGACGGCTTCAAGGCGGTCGACGGCGTCGATCTCGACGTGAAGGTCAACGAGGTCCACTTCCTCATCGGTCCGAACGGGGCCGGCAAGACCACGGTGATCGACTGCGTCACCGGGATGACCAAACCGACCGAGGGCTCGATCCGCTTCGACGACGTCGAGCTCCGCGGCAAGAAGGAGAACAGCATCGTCAAGATGGGGATCGGGCGGACCTTCCAGACGGCGAGCGTCTTCGAGGCGCTCACCGTCGAGGAGAACCTCGACCTCGCCGCCTCGTTCCGCTTCTCGATGCTCAAGCTGCTGCGCCAGCGGCGCGGCACCACCGACGCCGTCGAGCGCGCGCTGGAGGACACCGGCCTGACCGACGTCCGCGACAAGCCCGCGGGCACGCTCTCGCACGGGCAGAAGCAGTGGCTCGAGATCGGCATGCTGTTGTGCCAGGACCCGAAGCTGCTCCTCCTCGACGAGCCGGTCGCGGGCATGAGCCCGGAGGAGCGAACGCGCACCGGCGATCTCATCCGCCTGACCGCCGAGCGGTGCACGGTCCTGTGCGTCGAGCACGACATGGACTTCCTGCGCCGGTTCGCCGATCGGGTGACAGTCATGGACGAGGGCAAGATCCTGAAGGCCGCGTCGACGGTCGCCGAGGTGCAGGCCGACGAGCGGGTGCAGGAGATCTACATCGGCAAGGGCCGAGGCATCGAGGAGCAGACCCAGGAGGCAGGCGCATGAAGCTCGTCGCGGACAACCTCGTCGCCGCGCACGGGCAGACGACCGCCCTGTTCGGCATCTCACTCGACATCGACGCGGGCGGGCGCACCGCCGTGCTCGGCCGCAACGGCGTCGGCAAGACGTCGTTGATGAACGCGCTCATGGGCGTGCTGCCGTTGCGGTCAGGGCGCGTCGAGTTCAACGGCGACGACATCACGAAGGTCCCGCGCTGGGAGCGCGTCAAGCTCGGCCTGGGCTACATCCCCCAGGAGCGCTCGGGCTTCCCGCAGATGACGGTGAAGGAGAACCTCGCCGTCATCATGGAGTCGCGCAAGGGCGGCAAGCCGTCGGACATCGACGAGGTGCTCGACCTCTTCCCGCGCCTGAAGCCGCTGCTCAAGCGCCCCGCGGTGTTCCTCTCCGGCGGCCAGCGCCAGCAGCTCGCGATCGCGCGCGCGCTGCTGACCAAGCCGAAGATGCTCCTGCTCGACGAGCCGACCGAGGGCATCCAGCCGTCGATCGTCGCCGAGATCGAGGAGTCGATCCTGGAGTTCCACGCGCGCGACGGCCTGGGGATCATGGTCGCCGAGCAGTACGTCGAGATGGCGCTGCGCATGGCCGACGCGTACGTCGTGCTGGAAGCGGGCATCGTCGTGCACGAGGGCCAGACCGCGGACCTCTCCGCGGAGGACGCGAGCAAGCTGCTGGCGATCTGATCGCCGGGAGATCAGCGGTCGTTCGGGGTGGCGACCGTGCCGGGGTCCGGCGGGGTGCGGGTTGGAGTGGCTCGCGTCCCGCCGGAACTCGGCTCCAGCACCGTGGTTCCGGCGACCACGACCCGGTTGCGCCCCTCCCGCTTGGCCGCGAGCAGACCCGCGTCGGCCATGCCGAACGTCGCGTCGTAGTCGAACGGCGCGCCGGCCGGGGAGCCCGCGACGCCGAGCGACACCGTGACGTCCACGCCCGCCGCCGGGGCCTGCTGCACCGCGACGCGCACCCGTTCGGCGACCGCCGCCGCGAGCTCCACCCCCGTGCCCGGCAGCAGGATCACGAACTCCTCGCCGCCGATCCGGTAGATGGCGTCGAACGCGCGCAGCTGCCCGCGCATCCGGTACGCGACCTCCGCGAGCACACGGTCGCCCGCCTCGTGGCCGGCCGCGTCGTTGACCGCCTTGAAGTGGTCGAGGTCCGCGACGATGACGGCGACGGCCTCCCGGCCCGCCGGGCGATGGGTCAACTCCGCGAGCCGCGCCTCGAGCGCCACACGGTTCAGCGTGCCGGTCAGGCCGTCGCTGATCGCCGCGACGCGCAGCTCGGCGACCCGCGCGCCCATCGCGCTGCCGACGATCGCCATCGCAGTGCCGAGCGCCAGCGGGAACAGGAGGATCACCGGGTTGGCCGCGATCTCGTCCGCGCCCACCGCCAGCGTCGCCGCGGTCATCGCCAGCGCGTTGACCAGCACGAGGACCGCGGTCCCCCGCCCGGGAAGTGACGCGCCGAAGCCGTACATCGCGATCGCGAAGATCGGCAGGGCGAAGAACGCCTCCGGGCCGGCAACGAGCACCGCGACCGCGGCGCCGAGCTTCATGGCGACGAAGCCGCCCAGGAACGCCCACTCCGGGCGGGGGACCGTGACCACGGCGCGTGTCGCGAGGTCCACGATCACCCCGGTGATGACGACCGGGATGAGCAGCTGCCAGCCGACCCACGGGACCATCGAGATGATCGCGACCGTCGTGAGCGCCGACGTGACGAGGTTGAACGACCGGGTGCGGCCGACGATGTCGACGAGGTGCGCGCGGCTCACCGCGTCTCGGACGAGCCAGCTGCCGTCGCGCGCGTCGGGTGCGCGGACCGCCCACGCGTCGTCCGGCGTGGCCGGGAGGCGGTCGGCGGCGGGCACGTCGGGCTCAGGCGCGCCGGTGATATCTCCCGCGACGCAGACGCGATCGCGCCCTCCGGACTTCGCGGCGTACAGCGCCGCGTCGGCGCGCGCGAACGCGTCGCGGTACTCGAAGCCGTCGTCCGGCGCGGACACCGCGATGCCGAAGGACGCCGTGAGGTCGAGCCCCCCGATGGGCGCCGCGGCGACCGCCGCGCGCAGCCGTTCGCCGAGCTCGCGCGCCGCGCACTCGTCGGTGCCTGCGCTCAGGACGACGAACTCCTCGCCGCCGAAGCGGTAGACCGGCAGGTCCCCTGCCGCGTCGGCGAGCCGCTGCGCGGCGGCGACGAGCACGCCGTCGCCCGCGCTGTGGCCGAGCGTGTCGTTGACCCGCTTGAAGTGGTCCAGGTCGATGACGACCAGCGCGACCCGCTCGTGGGTCGCGCGCACCTGGTGCGTGATCTCCGCCACCCGGGACTGGAGCGCGACGCGGTTGAGCAAGCCGGTCAACTCGTCGACGACCGCATCGTCGCGGGTCACCATGTCCGCGTCGCGGACCGCCATCGCCGACAGGGTGATCACGAGCAGCAGCAGCGCCGGCACCCAGAGCGCAGGCGGGATGTCGGCGATCTGGTCGTGCGCCGTCGCCAGCGTGACCGCGGCGAGCGCGGCCATCGTCAGCAGCGCGCCGGCGACGACCGTCCCGCGGCGAAAGCCCGTGGCCGCCAGCAGCATCGGGAAGATCGGGAGGCACAGGATGTAGACGATCGGCCCGTCGGCGAGCGCCAGGCTCGCCATCACCAGCACCTGCGCGGCCACCCAGGCCGCGAACGCGGCCCAGTCGCCCCAGCGCTCCCGGATCACCGGCAGGTTCGTCAGCGCGAAGAACAGCGCTGCGACCACGAGCGGCAGCAGCATCAGCCAGCCGTAGACCGCTGGGGCCGCGGCGGCAGGGATCAGCAGGAGCGCGAGCGCACGCAGCTGGGCAGGGGCCAGCCGGGTGCCCATGTCGAGCAGCCGTTCGCGTTCCGCGCCGTCGCGGTAGAGCAGCCCGCGGGCGTCCATGCCATGTCGTGTCGGCACGATGCCCCCGCGCACCCGAGCGTCACGCGCCCGGACTGGCCGACCTGCCCACCCGCCGTTCAGCGCCCGGCGGGCATGACGGCCACGAGCGCATTGCGCAGCTCGTGCAGGAGCACCTCGAGGTCCGCGGCGCCGGTCTCCTCGGCCAGTGCTGCGTGCTCCATCCGCTCGGCGGTGTCCGCCACCGCCCAGGCGCCCACGACGCGGCTGGCGCCCAGGATCTGGTGCGCGCGCCGGCGGAGGTCCTCGCGGTCGCCCAGCTCGAGCGCCGCGGTGAGTCCCAGGAGGTCCTCGCGCACCGACTCCGCGTACGAGGCGAGGATCTGCGCGCCGAGTTCCTCGTCGCCGGCGACCATCTCCTCGAGCGCGCTGCCGTCCACCGCCGGCGGCACCTGAAACCCGCGTCCCTTGCTCTCCGCGGACTCGTCGGCCTCCGGCCACGCGACATCGGGCAGCCAGGACCGCAACGTGCCGGCGAGGATGTCCATCGTCGTCGGCTTCGTCACGACGTCGTCCATCCCCGCGTCACGGCACCGTTCGCGCTCACCCTGCAGCGCGCTGGCGGTCAGCGCGAGCAGCGGAACCCGGGCTGCCCCTGCCGCCTCCTCGGCGGCGCGCAGCCGCCGCGCCAGCTCGTACCCGTCGACGTGCGGAAGCTGGATGTCGGTGAAGACGAGGCCGTAGTCGCCCGCGGCGAACAGCGCCAGTGCCTCCTCCGCGTCGGCGGCGACGTCGACCCGGAAGCCGATGGCCTCGAGCTGGCCGGCGAGCACCTGGCGGTTCACGGGGTTGTCCTCGACGAGCAGCAGCAGGCTCCCCTCCTGCAGCGCGGCGTCGCGGCTCGGCAGCGCGCGGCGCCCGGAGAACGCCAGGCGGCGGTCACCCACCCCCGGCTCGGCCTCGTCGGCGGCGCCGATCGGCAGCGCGAGTTCCACGCGCACGGTCGTGCCGCGCTCGAGCGCACTGCGCAGCGTCACCTCGCCGCCCATCGCCTCGACGAGCTGGCGGACGATCGCCAGCCCGAGACCCGTCCCCTCGCTGCTGCGGGCGTTGTCGATGCTGGCCTGCGTGAACGGCTTGAACAGCCGCCGCTGGTCGTCCTCCGAGATCCCGATGCCGGTGTCGCGGACTTCGAACGCGAGCCGCTGTGCAGCGTCCCCGTCCGCGCCGGAGAGCACGTCGACTGCGACCTCCACCCCGCCCTCGCGCGTGAACTTCAGCGCGTTGCCGATGAGGTTGCCGAGGATCTGGCGCAACCGGGCGGCGTCGACCTGGTGCGCCGGTGCGAGCCGATCATCGATCGCGGCGCTGAGCGCCAGGCCGCGCTCCCCGGCGACGGGGCGGTACTGCGCCGCGATGTCCTCGACCAGCGGCCCGACCGCCACGGTCGTCGGGGAGAGGTCCAGGAACCCGGCCTCGATCTTCGAGAAGTCGAGCACATCGCCGATCACCGACAGCAGCGCCCTCGCGGACCCCATCGCGACGTCCACGAGCTCGCGCTGGCGGGGGTCGAGGTCGCTGAGCGCGAGGATCTCCAGGGTGCCGGTCACGGCCACGAGCGGCGTGCGCAGCTCATGACTCATCATCGCCAGGAACGCGGACTTCGCGCGGTCGGCGGCCTCCGCGTCCTCCCGCGCACGGCGCAGGTCGGCCTCCAGCATCTTGCGCTCGGTGAGGTCGGCGACGTAGCCGTAGAGGTCAGCCGACCCGTCGGCGTTGCGCTGCGCGAGCGCCTGTCCCTGCATCCATCGCACCCCGCCGTCGGGTGCGACGATGCGGTACTCGCGCTGCCACGTCCCGCCGGTCCGCGCGGCGGCGAGCATGGAGTCCAGCCAGCCGCCGCGGTCCTCGGGCAGCACCGCGCGGGCCATCCCGGGGAAGTCGACGTCCTGGTTGCCGTCGACGCGGTGGATGCTGCCGTGGCGGCTGGCGAACCGCACGCTGAACGCCCCGTCGGGGTCGACGTGGAACTGGAACACGGCGCCCGGCACGCGGTCAGCGATCGTCTGCAGGCGATTCGACGCCTCGCGGGCCTCGCGCTCGGCACGGCGCCGGGCCGCGAGGTCGCGCTGCACCGCGTCGGCCATCTCGTTGAAGTCGCCCGCGAGCTGCGCGAGCTCCTGCACCCCGGCCGGCGTCGGGCGCTGCGACCAGTCCCCCCGCGTGATGCGCTGCGTGGCCTCGGCCAGTTTCGACAGCGGCCGCACGATCGAGCGGCGCGCGACGACGAGGGTGCCGAGCAGGGTTCCGATGAGCAGGATCAGGACGGCGGTCTGCGCGGCGAGCAACCGGTTCGTGCGGGTCCGCAGCTCAGCCGCCCGGCGCTCGGTCCGGGCGTCGACCAGGGCGGTGAACCGGTCGATCGCCGCCATGATGATGTCCTTCTGGCGGTGGTACTCGGCGTTGACGAGCAGCTCGTTCTGATCGGCGACGTCCTGCTGGTAGTCCTCGTCGACGCCCTGCGCGATCCGCGGCGCGACACGATCCATGACCTCCAGCTCGAGCACCGCCAGCCCGTTCGATGCGCGCAGCGAGGCGTTCAGGGCGGCGAACTCCGCGGGGGAGAACTGCGCGCGCCGCATCAGCTCCACCAGCGACGCGGGCGGGCCGGTCTCGATCTCCTCATCCGGATTGGCGAGGACGTGGTCCCAGAACGAGCTGTCGTACACCTTCGGGCGCGGCGCGTCACCCGACCGGATCTCGAGGATCTCGTCGTAGTACTCCCGGTAGCGCGGATCGCCCGTCGTGACGTACAGGCGCACCATGCGCGTGAGGTCGTTCGAACTCTGCCGCATCTGGTCCGACAGCCGGAACGACGTCACCCGCTGGCGCTCGGCGTCCGTGCGGTCCGTCGCGGTGCGGACCTGCAGGACCGTGACGACCGACAGCAGCGCGGACAGGATCAGGACGACGACGAGCAGCGCCGCCAGCAGCTGGCGGATGGACAGGGCCCGGCGAGGACGCGGCTCGGTCACCGCCGTGCGGCCCCCGCCCACACCGCGACCTGCTCGACCGCCAGGGGCGGCCCCACGGCCCGGCCCTGCGCCCGGTCGGCGCCGAGCTGCGCGAGGAGGTCGCGCTCGCCCGCGCTGTCGCAGCCGTCGGCGACGACGCGCACGCCGCGCTCGCGCAGCGAGCGGATGGTGGCCTCCAGCGCCTCGGCGCGCTGCTGCGCTCCCGGCCGTGTCGCGCCCAGGACGGCGTCCCGCGCGAGCATCACCTCGGTGAGCGGCAGGCCGTCGGGCCCGCCGAGCGTCGCGTCGCCCGCCGTGAACCCGTCGAGGCCGAGCCCGAACCCGCGGACCCGCAGGCGGGTCAGCACGTCGAGCTGCGCCGCGGTCACCGGCAGCTCGGGCTCGCGCGGCAGGGCAATGCACAGGCGGCGCGGGTCGATGCCGTCCGTCTGCGCGCGCTGGGCGAGCCGGTCGGCCAGCGCGAGGTCGGCGCACGCCGCGGGCGGGATGACGAGCGTCGCGTCGATGCCGACCGCCGTGTCATCGAGTTCGAGCAGCGCCTCGCACGCGGCGTCGAGGACGTACTCGGCGACCGCGACCGCCACGTCGTGCGCCGCGGTCGCCGCGAGATCGGTCGCGGCGTCGATCGGCCCGTGCCCGTCGGCTCCCCGCCACGCGCGGGCCTGCAGGCCGGCGGGACGGCCGCTGAGCAGGTCGACTCGCGGGAGGAGGGGCACCGTGACCTCGCCGGCCTGCAACGCCGCCATCCACGCGTTCGTCTCGGCGTGGCGCGGGTCGAGCGTGCCGCGGCGCGCGAGCGGGCGGTGCAGCCCGACGACCTCGAGCAGACGCCGCGCCGTCAGCGGCTTGCGCACCGCGCCGAGCACCTGCAGCCCGTACGCGCGCGCCGTCGTCTCCGCCGCCCGGAGGACCCCGTCGTCCAGACCGCTCGCGATGACGATCGCCGTGTCGAGGCTGCGCTCGGAGACGTGGCGCAGGAACTCCACGCCGTCCATGCCGGGCATGTCGAGGTCGACCACGACGACGTCGGGCTTCGGCTCCCCGGAGAGCAGCGCCAGCGCGCGCTCGCCGTCCTCGGCCTCGAGCAGGCGTCCGGCACCGAGGTTGGCGAGGATCTGCAGCATCGTCCGACGCTGGAACTCGTGATCCTCGACGACCATCACGGTGCAGTCGGCGAGCGTCATCGGGGGTCCTCCCTGGCAATGAGCGGGGCGTCGGCGTCAGCGCCGGTCAGCAGCCCGAGGTCGCGGCCGCGCTGCACGGCCTCCTCCCGGGATGCGACGCCGAGCTTGGCGTAGAGCGCCCGCGTGTGGGTCTTGATGGTGTTGCGGCTGATGAAGAGATCGTCGGCGACCTGACGGAGGCTGCCCTGTCCGGCGAGCGCGGCGAGCACCTCGAGCTCGCGCACGCTGAGCTCGTCGGGATGCGACGAGCGCGCCGGTTCGGCAGCGGTCACGGGGGTACGCCGGCCGCGGGCGCGCGGATCACTGCGGACCACGGCGCCGACAGCGCCGGGCAGCGCGCCGGCGTCACGGGCCCCGACGAGCCGTTCGTGCGCCTCATCCGCCGCGGCACGGGCGGCGTCCGACTCGTCGAGCGCGGCGTGCGCCCGGGCCAGCTCGAGGAGGACGGGCGGGACCATCAGGGAAGAATCGCGCCAACCGCGCGCGAGGTCCACTCCCGCCCGGCAGGCGAGCACCGCTTCGGCGGGACGGTCGGCCATCGTCAGCAGCCGCGCGCGGGCGTAGGTCACGGGCAGCGTGTGCGGCGACGCGCGCAGCGGTCCGCCGTCGCGCTCCGCCACCGCGGTCCCGACCATCGCGCGCGCCTCGGGCAGATCGCCGCGGCGCAGCGCCGCGAGGCCGAGCACGGCACGCGGCAGGTAGGAGACGAGCGGCAGGCCCGCCGACGGCAGGTGCACCTGCTCGGCGAGCGCCTGGTGTGCGAGCCGCTCGGCGTCCGCGTCGTCGCCCAGCAGGTGCAGGTGCCAGGACGTGAGCGCCTCGACGGCGGCGCGCACGGGCGCGCCGCGTGGGAGCACGGCGAGCGCCTGCCGCGCGGCGGCGACCGCACCCCCGAGGTCGTCGAAGCAGATCATCGCCTCCAGGCACTGGGCCGCCAGCTCGTACGACGCCGTGCCGTCGGGCATCGGGCCGGTCCAGCCCGCGGCCTCCCCCGTCGCCAGCCAGCCGTCCCGGCGCTCCCGGTCTCCATCCAGCGCCGCGAGCAGCGCGCTGACGTAGCACAGCCGCGCATCGGCGCCGACGACCTCGGCGGGGAACTGGGCGAGCCACTCACGCGCCCGCCCGCCGAGCGCCCCGGACTGCACGAAGCGGATGCTGTGACACGTCAGCAGCTCGGCCGCGAGATCCCAGTCGCGCGCGGCGAGGTAGTGGTGCATCGCCTCGACGAGCTCACCCTCGCCGCCCTCCGTCTCGAACCACCCGCCCGCGCGGACATGCAGCTCCCGCGCGCGCTGGGGGTCGGTCGCCTGCAGGCGGTTGCGCAGCACGTCGCGCAGCAGGTGGTGGCAGCGAAACCAGGTCCGGGACCGGTCCAGGGGGCTGAGCAGCAGCGACGAGCGGGTCAGGCTGGTAAACGCCTCGCGCGTGGCCGGCACGTCGCCCAGCAGCCGCACGCAGAGGTCGGCGTTGAAGCGATCGAGCACCGAGGTCTCGAGGATGAAGCGGCGCTCGTGCTCGGGCGAGCTGCGCAGGACCTCATCGGTCAGATCGCCGATCAGGTCCTCGTCAGACGCCCGCAGCTGCTCGACGACGTCCTCCGGCGCGTCGCCCAGCCGCAGCCGCAGCGCCGCGAGGTACAGCGCGGCGGGCCATCCTTCGGTGCGGCGCTCCAGTGCGGCGACCTCGTCGGGCTCGATCGCCAGTCCCAGCGCGTCGCGCAGGAACCGGCCCGTCTCGTCCGGGTCGAACCGCAGATCGTCCGCGCGCACGTCGAGCGCCTCGCCGTGGCCGCGCATCCGGCCGAGGGCGTCCAGGCCGGGATCGCGGCGCGTCGCGATCATGACGCTGTGCGCGCGCGGGAGCCGCGCGAGGAACCAGTCGACGCTCTCGCGCGTGCCCGGGTCATCGAGCGCGAGGTGCAGATCGTCGAGCACCAGCGTGATCGGGGCCTCGGTCTCGGCCAGCGCGTCGAGCAGCGTGATGAGCACGCCCGCGCGCAGGTCGGCGTCCGGCGCCTCCGCGGCGTCGAGCGCCGGCGCGAGCGCGTCACCGACGATCGGCTGCAGCGCCGTCAGGACCGCCAGCCACAGGCGCGCGCCCTCGTCGTCGCAGTCCACCGAGACCCACGCCACGCGGTCACCGTCGGGAGCACGCCCCGCCCACTGCGCCAGCAGCGTCGACTTGCCGAATCCCGCGGGCGCGCTGACGACCACCACCCGCGCGGCGCTGCGGGCGATGGCGTCGAGCAGCAGGGAGCGCTCGACATGCTCGGCGCGCACGGGCGGCCGGTGGAACTTCGTCTGCGGGAACAAGCGAACCGAGGATTCTTCCTGCGTTCGGCGCCCTTCACAACCAACGCCGTGGCGAATCACCCGGGGTGATTGTTGTGACGGACGTCGACCCGGGGGTCAGACCGGCCACGTCTCCCGGCGCAGGCCCATCTCCCAGAACATCCACTCGTACCGGCTCGTCGTGGTGAAGCGGTGCGCCGCCGCGGCCCGGTCGGCCTCCGACAGGGACGGCCCCACCGCGTCGGCCGCGTCGAGGACCTGGGACACCACCTCGGCGAACTCCTCGCCGCCGTACGTGTCGATCCAGCGCTGGTAGCGGGAGTCCGGGGAGCCGGCCGCCAGCAGCTCGCGCCCGACCTCCGCGTAGATCCAGTAGCACGGGAGCACCGCGCCGACCGCCTCGGCGTAGGACCCGCCGTACGCCGCCGACAGCAGGTAGCTCGTGTACGCGACGTTCGTCGGCGCCATCGGGGTGGCCGCCACGTCGGCTTCGGACAGGCCGAAGTCCGCGAAGAACGACTCGTGCAGCTCCCGTTCGACCGCGATCGCGCCTGCTGCGTGCTCGCAGAACATCCGGATCCCCGCCACGTCGTTCGCCCGTGCGCCGCACACGGCCAGCGCCCGCGCGTACTCACGCAGGTAGTGCGCATCCTGGATGACGTAGAACACGAACGCGCGGTGGTCGAGGGTCCCGTCCTTCAGCCCCGTCAGGAACGGGTGCGCGCGGATCTCCGCCCACACGTCGCCGATGCCGTCCCACAACGTGGCGGTGAAGCTGTCAGGGGCGCGATCGTGCCAGGCCACGGCCGTCAGTCCAGGTCCACGAGCGCGAACGCGATCGCGCCGTCGCGCACCAGCGCCTCGCCCATCGTGTGGTTCGGCATCCGGCGGCGGTCGGCGGCGCTGCCCGGGTTGAAGATCTGAAAGGCGCCGTCTTCCGACGTCTCGTGCAGCGGCACGTGGGAGTGGCCGAAGATCACGGCGTCCGCGGCCGGGAACTTCTTGCGCATCCGCTCCAGACGGCCCTGGGCCGGCCCGCCGTTGTGGGTCATCACCACGGTGACGCCGTCGAGCTCCAGCTCGAGCTGGGCGGGCAGCCGCGCGCGGACCGCGTCGTCGTCGGCGTTGCCGTGCACGGCGTGGACGGGCGGACCGAGGGCGAGCAGATCGTCGAGCACCGGCTCGCGCATGAGGTCACCGGCGTGCAGGATCGCATCGGCGCCACGGAGCCGATCGAGCGTCCCGGCGGGCAGGCCGCGCCGCCCCTCCCCGACCGCGAGCCCCGCCACGAGATGCGTGTCGGAGATGATCGCGAGCTTCATGCCCGCCGCCGGGCAAGGATCTGGCGCTTGACGACCTGATAGGCCCCGCGCGGCCGGCCGCCGGGCGTGAACAGCGCCGAGTCCCAGCTCTCTCCCGGCCCCCCGGCCCGCCACTGGTAGATGTAGACGCGCGACAGGCGCGGGCTGATCGGGAGGATCTCGCGAAACAGCCAGTTCAGCGCCCGCACCGCATGCGACGGCGACTCATCCAGGGGGACGCGGGTCGGGTTCGTGCGCCGCACCAGGCCGCCGACCTCGGTGAGCCACACGTCCCCGCGCACCGCGCGCAGCAGCGCGCGCGTGCTCGTCGTCTTGAAGCGGTTCGTGTCGACGTAGTTGTGCAGCCCCCACACCTCGGGCTCGCGCTGTGCGGCCTTCCGGAACCGCTTCGTCCACGCCACCATGTTCGGCATGTCGAGAAGTTCGGCCGCGAGCACCGTGCAGCCCTGGCATTCCCGGCGCAGCGCCTTGTAGTAGGCCGCGACGAGCGCGGGGCGGTTGCAGGTCGGCTCGCCGCAGTGGTTGGCCTCGTTCCAGGTCGCATAGGTGTCGACCCACGGGTAGCGCTCGCGGAACCGGCGCACCTCGTACTTGAAGCGCGACGGGGTCGGCAGCGACCGCCGTTCGGTGCGGGAGTGGCCGAACGTGACGAGCGGCTGGACCCGCGCACGGCGCGCGCCGTTCATCCATGCGTCGATCTCGTCACGCTGCCAGGCGTGCGACATCGCGTCCCACGCGACCGCGAGCCGCGCGTAGCGGATGCCGAGCGTCCGGAAGCGCGGGTCGTCGAACATCGACGCCTTCTGGTCGCCGATGCCGATCGCCGCGCGGGCGTGCGCAGCCGGAGCTGTACCCGCGGCGACAGCGAGCACCGCGAGCGCGAGGACGACGACGCGCGTCACCCCGCGCCTTCCTCCTCGGTGAGCACCGTGTCCTCGTGGGTGTACGCAGGCGCACAGCAGCACAGCAGCCGCAGCGGCGCGTCTCCGGTGTTCCACAGCTTGTGCACCGCGCCGGGGCTGATGACCACGCAGTCCCCGGGCTTCACGTCGCGCTCCTGGCCATCGATCCGCAGCCTGCCCCGTCCCGCGGTGAAGTAGTACAGCTCCTCCGTGACACGGTGATAGTGCTCGGTCGTCGCCCCGCCCGGCGGGACCGTCGCCTCGGCCAGCGATTGGTTGACCGCCGGCAGCGACACGCGCCCCGCGAGCTCACGAATCTCCGAGCCGTCGAGGGTGATGAAGGGTTCGACGTCATCGAGGTTGCTAACGCGCATGGCCGCCCAATGTATCGCTGAGACACGATGTCGCTACCCTTCGCGCGGCATCATGGATCTCCGCCTCCCGACCGATCTGACCCGCCGCACCGAACCGACGAGCGCCAAGCGCGCCCAGGTCGAGCAGGACGTCCTGCGGGCCGTCGACACGCTGCTGCAGGACGGCGTGCGCTGGTCGGAGCTGTCGATCGAGCGCATCGCGACCACGGCCGGCATCTCCCGGACCGCGTTCTACTTCTACTTCAAGGACAAGCGCGAGGTCCTCATGCGCCTGCTCGAGGAGGTGGGTCGCGAGATCTACGAGCAGAGCACCTGGCTGAACACCACGGGCGAGGGCGGTGGCGGCCGGGACATGCTCGTCGCGGCCATGCGCAGCGTGCACGTGATCTACGAGCAGCACGGCGCGCTGCTCCAGGCCGTCGTGGAGGTCTCCGCCGTCGACGAGACGATCGCCGAGGTCTACCAGGCGATCCTGAACAGCCTCGTCACGGCCGCCGTCGCCCGGATGACCGAGCTCGAAGCCGCAGGCGAGGCATCCCCCATCACGCCGATGGAGGCGACCGCACGGGCGCTGGTGGCCATGACGGAGCGCGCGTTCTACACCTGGCGCATCCGCGGCGAGGAGATCACGCCCGAGCACGCCGACGTGCTCGCGGAGATCTGGGTGCGCTCCGTGTACGGCGCCGCGTAGTCAGCTGCGCCGCACCGCCTCGAACTCCCCCGTCTCGAGGTCGCGTAGCACCGCGGCGTCGATCTCGTGCTCCGCGGTGCCCGGATCGGACCGCCGGAGCTGCCAGGCGCGCAGGCGCCGGAACTTCACGATCTCCAGCACGTAGACGAGGTAGAACGACCAGATCAGGGCGAGCACGATGAGGCCGCCCATGACGATGGTCCAGCCGACGTGCAGCTCGCCGCCGTCGTCGCTGTACGGGACGAAGCGCAGCGCGATCGCCAGCGCGGCCATGCTGACCATCCACGCGTAGAGGTAGAGCGCGGTGCGCCGGGGGAGAACCCGATCCGGTCGAGCCGGTGGTGGAAGTGCTCGCGGTCGGCCTCGTAGACGGGGCGGTGGTACTTCAGCCGTTTGAGCACGACGAAGGTCGTGTCGAGGAACGGCACGGCGAGCACCAGCAGCGGGAGGATGAGCGCGAGGACGGCGTTCGTCTTCACCGCGCCGAGCACGGCGATGCACGCGAGCAGCAGGCCGAGCAGGTTCGCCCCGCAGTCGCCCATGTACGACGAGGCCGGTGGGAAGTTGAACACGAGGAACCCGAGGGCCGCGCCCGCCACCACCGCGGAGAGCACCCCGGCCTCGTGGCGACCGAGATCGAACGCGATCACGGCGAACGCCGCCGCGCTGATCATCGCGACGCCGGCCGCCAGGCCATCCACCCCGTCGGAGAAGTTGACGATGTTCATGACCGCGACCATCCCGAGCACGGTGAGCGGCGCGCCGAGCCAGCCGAAGTCGACGGGGCCGAGGAACGGGACCGTCACGTTGTCGACGACGACGCCGTAGTGGACCGGGATGACCGCGGCGAGGATCTGCCCGGCGAGCTTGACGCCCGGGAGCAGGTCGAAGCGGTCATCGAGCGCGCCGACCAGGGTGATGACGGTCGCGCCCAGCAGGACGCCGACGTACTCGGCGTCGACGTCGAGCATGAGCAGCATGCCGACGACGACGCCCGCGTAGATGGCCAGCCCGCCGAGCAGCGGCGTGCCCCCGGGGCCCAGGCCGCGCTCGCGCGGAGCGTCGACGGCACCCACCCGGCGGGCGAACATCGCGCTCACGGGTGTCAGCGCTGCGGTGACACCAGCAGCGACGAGCAGACCGGCGAGCGCGTCGAGGGCGTCGGGGCGCATGCGGGGGATTCTCCCACCGCGGGTGGGCGACACGCCTCCGGGCCCTCCGTGCCGGGGCTCGACTACGCTCCCCGGCCGTGCGAATCCTGCTCGTGTCGCAGATGTACCCGTCGGCCACCGACCCGGATCTCGGGGCGTTCGTGGCCCTCGTCGAGCGCGAGCTCGCCGCCCAGGGCCATGAGCTGCGGCACGCGGTCATCGACCACCGTGGTGGCTCGCCCATGAAGCACGCCCGGCTCCTGCGGCGCGCGGTGATGACCGCCCGGCGGTTCGGCCCCGACGTCGTCTACGCGCACTTCCTCGTCCCGGCCGGGACGGCGGCCGCCATCGCCGCTGCAGCGGGCGGCGCGCCGCTCGTCCTGACCGCGCACGGGACGGACGTGGCGAACGCCGAGCGCCACGCAGCGCTGCGGGCCGCGACCCGGGCGACGGTCTCGCGGGCGAGCGCCGTGATCGCGGTCTCCGACCATCTCGCCGCGCGGCTGGCCGCGGCCGTCCCGCAGGCCCGCGAGAAGACGACGGTCATCGACTGCGGGGTCGACCTCGCCGTGTTCGCCCCGCGTGACGCGCAGGACGCCCGAGCGAGCGTCGGGTGGACAGGCGAAGGCCCGTTCGTCGTCTGCGCGGGCACGCTGGCCGAGCGCAAGAACGTCCTGCGGCTCGCGGACGCCTTCGGCCGGCTCGGCCGCGGACAGCTCGCCTTCGTCGGCGACGGGCCGCTGCGCGACGTGGTCGCGACCCGTCCGGGCGTGCGGGTCACGGGCCGGGTCGCCCACGACGAGGTCCCCGCATGGCTCGCGGCCGCGGACGTCGTGGCCCAGCCGTCCGTCCTCGAGCCGTTCGGACAGGTGACCCTCGAGGGGATGGCGATGGCGCGCCCGGTCCTCGCCACGCGGATCGGCGGCCCGCCGGAGTTCGTCCCGGCCGGCGCCGGCGTGCTCGTCGACCCCGAGAGCACCGACGACATCGAGCGTGGGCTGCACGCGGCGCTCGCGCTGCCGTGCCCGAACCCGGCTGCGCGGGCGGCGGCGCTGGAGCATGGATCCGAGCGTCAGGCCGCGCGGATCGCGGCGGTGCTCACGCGCGCGACGACACGTCGGGCTGCGTGAGCGCGGGCAGGCCGTCGAGGCTCACCGCGGCGCGCTTGCGCCGGAACTCGAGCAGTTCCTCGGCGCCCTGCTTGCGTTCCTTCACGGCCGTGCCGCGCTCGTACTGGTCGCGCTCGCCGACGTAGTCCATGCGCGGCACGCCGTAGCCGCACGAGTCGGCGATCCGCTCGACGTCCACGCGGATGATCGAGCGGATCGACCGCTCGCCGCCCTGCGTCGCCCCGACCGGGAACGCGCCGATGAGCCGGTCGAACGCCGGGGTGCCGTGCTCGAGGACGTCGCCGTGGCCGTGCAGCCGCAGGATCCGCGGCCCGCCCTCGAAGGCGCACAGCATGACCACGATCCGACCGTTCTGCTTGAGGTGCGCGATCGTCTCGACCCCGCTGCCGAACACATCAAGGTACGCGACCTGGCGGGGACCGAGGACCCGGAAGCTGTCCATCCAGCCCTTCGGCGAGATGTTGACCAGGCCGTCGTCACCGCTCGGGGCGGTGCCGACGAAGTACATGCGCTGGCGTCCGATCCAGTCGACGAGCTTCTCGTCCAGCTGGTCGAACTCCTTCATCAGGCGGGAGCGGGCACCGAGAGGTGCTCGTACAGCGGGTAGCGGTCGGCGATCGCCGTGACCCGCTCGGCCAGCTCGCCGCGCCGTGCCTCGAACTCGGGCGTGAGCGCAGTGGCGATGATCGAGCCGATCTCGGTGAAGTCCTCGACGCCCAAGCCGCGGGTGGCGAGCGCCGGCGTGCCGACGCGCAGGCCGCTCGTGACCATCGGCGGGCGATGGTCGAACGGCACGGCGTTGCGGTTGACCGTGATCCCGATCTCGTGCAGGCGGTCCTCGGAGTCCTGGCCCGTGAGCTCGGACTCGCGCAGATCGACCAGCGCGAGGTGGACGTCGGTGCCACCGGTGAGCACGTCGACGCCGTGCCCCGCGGTCTTCAGCGCCGCGGCGACCTCCTTGGCACCCGCGAGCGTGCGCTGCTGGCGTTCCTTGAACGCGTCGGTGCCGGCGATCTTCAGCGTCACCGCCTTGCCCGCGATGACGTGCTCGAGCGGACCGCCCTGCTGGCCGGGGAACACGGCGGAGTTCATCTTCTTCGCCAGTTCCTCCTTGCAGAGGATCATGCCGCCGCGCGCGCCGCCGAGCGTCTTGTGGATCGTGGTCGTCACGACGTCGGCGTACGGCACCGGGCTCGGATGCAGGCCTGCCGCGACAAGCCCGGCGAAGTGGGCCATGTCGACGAAGAGGTACGCGCCGACCTCGTCGGCGATCTCCCGGAAGCGGGCGAAGTCCAGGTGGCGCGGGTAGGCCGACCAGCCGGCCAGGATCATCTTCGGCCGGCGCTCGCGCGCGATGGCCGCGACCTTGTCCATGTCGATGAGGTGCGAGTCGGGCTCGACCTCGTACGCCGCGACGTCGTAGAGCTTGCCGCTGAAGTTCAGCTTCATCCCGTGCGTGAGATGGCCGCCGTGGGCGAGCGACAGGCCGAGCACCGTGTCACCCGGGTCCATGAGCGCGTGGTAGACGGCGGCGTTGGCCTGCGCGCCGGCGTGCGGCTGGACGTTCGCGTGCTCGGCGCCGAACAGCGCCTTGGCGCGGTCGATCGCGAGCTGCTCGATCACGTCGACGTGCTCGCAGCCGCCGTAGTAGCGCTTGCCCGGGTAGCCCTCGGCGTACTTGTTCGTCAGGACCGAGCCCTGGCACTCCAGCACGGACTGCGGAACGAAGTTCTCCGACGCGATCATCTCCAGCGTGCCCTGCTGGCGGCGCAACTCGGCGCCGACGGCGTCGGCGACCTCCGGATCGACATCAGCGAGAGGGCGGTTGAAGAAGTCGGAAGGAAGATCGCTCACGCACTGCAGGCTACCAACGGCGCCGCACCGCGGAGCGGTGCTTTGGCGCCCCGCCGGGCACGGCGCTACCGTCGCGCCAATGCGTCGCATCTCCCTCACCATGCTGGCCGTCTGCGCGCTGCTCGTGGCCGCCCCGGCCGCCCGCGCGCAGGATTCACTGGCTCCGAAGGGGGCGCTGCCGCACTGGCTCCCGACGAAGAAGTGGGTCTACGAGCACTGGCTCCCCTTCGACGAAGGGCGCCTGTACCGGCTGCTGGAGGCCGATCGCAAGGCGATCTGGAGGCACCTGCGCGACGACGCCGCCCACGATCTCGAGCAGCTGGCACGCCGTCGCGGGTACTCCGCCGAGCGGCTCGCCTCCGCCCTGGTCGCGCCGCGCGCGGGCGAGGTGTCCGCCGCGACCCTGCGCACGCTGCGCGCCCGCGCCTACCGCGTCCTGACGCAGGGCCACATGTCGCAGCACATCCTGTTTCACTCGCTGCATCAGCGGACGATCCCGCTCGCCGCGCCGAGGCTGTTCGGCACGTCGTCGGTCGAGGAGTACCTCAAGCTGCGCCGGGCCGAGCTGAGCCCGTTGCAGATCGGCCGCCAGCACGGCCGGACGCGCACGCAGATGCAGCGCGACATCGTCGCCGCCCTGCGGGCGACGAACGCCGAAGGTGTGCGGACGGGGATGATCACGCGCAAGCAGGCGCGGATCCTGCTCGACCGCCAGCTGCGCCAGGTCCCGCGCTGGCTCGGCCAGTCGCGGTACAACGGCCCGCCGCAGACCGGGAAGAAGGGCGCGCGCTCCATCCCGCTGCTGCCGCCGGGCGACTTCGCCAACAACCCGTCCATCAGCGCCGACGGCGACACCGTCGTCTTCGACGCCTACCGCGCGAAGATCCCCGAGGCCAAGCGGTTCGGCGAGATCTCCGTGGTGAGCTACGAGGTCGGCGCGGGCCGGCTGCTGCCGATCAGCCACCCCCTGGCGCCGTCCGGCCCCCTGGCCCCGCGCTCGGCCTACAACTCGGCCGTCTCGGGCGACGGGCGCACCGTCATCTACGAGCAGGCCGAGGGCAACCTCAACTTCGCCAAGCGGTACTCGGAGATGCAGGTCTTCGCGCGCACCCGGCCCGCCGTCCGCGCGGCGACCCGCGTGAGCCACCCCGCCACCCGCCGCGTGCAGCGCTCGCGCAGCGCGTACAACCCGTCGGTGTCCGCCGACGGCCGGTTCGTGGCGTTCGAGGCGACCGACGATGGCGGCGGCACGAAACCGTCGCGCAACGGCGTCTGGGTCCGGGACCTCGCGCGCGGGACCGACCGGCTCGTCGGCGAGGGCAGCGGCGGCGCGATCTACGAGCCGCGGCTGGTCGGCGACGGCAGCGGGCTGCTCGTGACCGCGGCCGACGCGGGCTCGGACGGGCACACCCTCGTCTACCTGCGCGGCCTGGCCGCCGACCGCACGACGCTGATCAGCCGCGCCACCGGCCAGGACGGGGAGGCGGCGACCGCTGATGCCGACCAGCCCGCCGGGTCGCACGACGGCGGCGTCGTGGTGTTCGCCAGCTCGGCGCCGAACCTCGGGGCCCGCCCGGGCCGCGCGCGGATCTTCGTGCGCGACGTCGCCGCCGCGTCCACGACGGCCGTCAGCCCGCGCGACGGCTTCGCCTTCGACCCCGCGGTCTCGGCCGACGGGCGCTTCGTCGCCTACGCCCTGCGGCGCGGCGCCTCCCCCCGCGCGCTCGTCGGTCTGGCTGCACGACCGCGTGACCGGCACGACCACCTCGGTGAGCGGCTCCGCCGACGGCTACAACGCCGAGCCGGCGATCTCCGCCGATGGCACGCGCGTGGCGTTCACCTCGACGGGCGCGAAGCTCTCGGCCCGCAAGGCGGGCGGCCTCGCCGGCGTGTTCCTCTTCGACCGCGCGGCGGGCACGACGACGCTGCTGTCCACCCACGCGCCCCTGAAGGCCACGGCCAGCGCGGCGGGCGGCGCCCAGCGCCAGACCGGCGCGTTCCTGTGCCCGCTGGCCCCGTGACCGCCCCCACGCCCGGTGAGCGTCACGCTCAGCGCCCGGATCGGGCGAGGAGCCGGGTGATGTCCGCGGCGGGCACGATGCCCTCACGCACGATCGCGAACGTCCCGTCGTCCTCGTAGCCGCGCAGGTCGACCATCGTCGACGGGGTCCCCGGCAGCGGGCCCGCGTCGAGGACCAGGTCGGCGCCCTCCCGAATCCCCGCGGGCACGTCGTCGACCGTCCGCGGGTCGGGCTCCCCCGCGAAGTTCGCGCTGCTCTGCAGCATCGGCCAGCGCACCGTGTGCAGGGCGAACGCCGCCGCCGGGAGGTCGGGGACGCGGATGCCGAGCGTCAAGGGATCGTCGCCGCACGCCAGGCCGAACCGGCGGCCCGGGTTCGGCACGAGCACGCCGACCGGTCCGGGCAGCAGCCGGCCCATCGCCTCGCGCGTGCGCGCACCCAGCTCCGGGACCGCGGCGAAGGCCAGCTCGAGGTCGGAGAACATCACCGCCGACGGCTTCTCGATGTCGCGCTTCTTCAGCGCGTAGAGCCGGCGCACGGCCTCCTTGTCCTGCGGGTCGCACGCGAGTCCGTAGACCGTGTCCGAAGGGAACACGGCGACCCCGCCGACACGCAGGCAGCGAGCGAAGGTCTCGGCGGTCGCGGCGTCGATCATCGACCTAGGTACGACCGACGACCACCCGGAGGATGCCCGCGAGGTCCGGGCGCGCCTCGACCGACCCCAGACCCGCCGCGCGCATGAGCGCCTCGACGGCGGCCGCCTGCCCCGCGCCCACCTCGACCGCCACGAGCGGCGCGGCCGCAGCAGCCTGCGGGATCAGCCGCCGGTACACGTCCAGGCCGTCGGCCCCGGCGAACAGCGCGCCGGGCGGCTCGTGGTCGCGCACGTCGGCCGGCAGTCCCGCCCGGTCGCCGTCGGGGATGTACGGCGGGTTGGAGAGGACGGCATCGAACCGCGCGCCGGGGACGGCGTCGAGCAGATCGCCCGCGGCGAACGTGACGTCGAGCCCCAGGCGGGCCGCGTTCTCGCGTGCCACCGCCAGCGCGTCCTCGTCGACGTCGGTCGCGGTGATCGCGAGGTCGGGCCGCTCGTCGGCGAGCGCCAGGGCGATCGCGCCGCTGCCGGTGCCGACGTCCAGCACCCGCGCCCCGTGAGGCAGGCCCAGCGCGGCCTCCACGAGCAGTTCGGTCTCGGGCCGCGGGATGAGCGCCCGCGGGTCCACGGCGAGCTCGAGGTGCCGGAAGCCGCGCGTGCCCACCAGGTAGGCGACGGGCGCACGCTCGACGGCCCGCCGGCGCACGAGCGCCTGGTAGTCGCGGATCTGCGGACCGGCGACCTCACGACCGGGGTCCAGGAACAGGGCCTCGCGGCGGACCCCCAGGACGTGCGCCAGCAACACCTCGGCATCGAGCCGCGGGGTGTCCGATCCCGACGCCCGGATCGCGACGCCGGCAGAGTCCAGCGCGTCACGCACCGGCACGCCGGACGCGATCGTCACGGGGCGTCCCCGACCGCCTGCGCCTCGAGCGCCCGGCGCTTCTCGTCGGCCTGCAGCGCGCCGCTGAACTCCTCGAGCTGGCCTTCGAGGACCTCGTCGAGGTTGTGCTGCGTCAGCTTGATGCGATGGTCGGTCACGCGGCGCTCGCCGTAGTTGTACGTGCGGATCTTCTCCGCCCGCTCGCCGGTGCCGACCTGCGAGCGGCGGTCGGCCGCCAACTCGGCCTGCTGCTCGGCCAGGGCCCGCTCGTACAGCCGCGCGCGCAGGACGCGCATGGCCTTCTCGCGGTTCTGCAGCTGGGACTTCTCATCCTGCATCGCGACCTGCACGCCGGTGGGCTTGTGCGTGATGCGCACCGCGGAGTCCGTCGTGTTGACCGACTGGCCGCCCGGGCCGCCGGAGCGGTAGACGTCGATCTGCAGGTCGTTCTGGTCGATGTGGATGTCGACGTCCTCGGCCTCGGGCAGCACCGCGACCGTGCACGTGGAGGTGTGGATGCGCCCCTGGGACTCCGTGGCGGGCACCCGCTGCACGCGATGCGTGCCGCCCTCGAACTTGAAGATGGAGAACGCGCCGTCGCCCTTGATCGCGAACGTGTACTTCCCGTCGCCGACCTCGAGCGGCTCGGTGGAGAAGCCGCGGCGCTCGGCGTACTTCGTGAGCATCCGGTAGACGTCGCCGGCCCACAGCCCGGCCTCTTCGCCGCCCGCGCCGCCCTGGATCTCGACGATGACGTTCTTGTCGTCGTTGGGGTCGCGCTCGACCATGGCGAGGCGAATCTCCTCCTCCAGGCGCTCGATCTCCTCTCGCGCGCGCACGAGCATCTCGCGGACCTCGGGGTCCTCGTCCTCCTCCAGCAGCTCGCGGGCTCCCGCCTCGTCGTCGGTCGCGCGGCGCCACTCCTCCGCGAACTTCGCCGCAGGTTCGAGGTGGCTGTACTCGCGGCGGACCTCCGCGTAGCGGGTGCGGTCACCGATCACCTCCGGATCGGTGATCTGCTGAGAAAGCTCGGCGAACCGCGCTTCGATCTGGGAGACGAGCTGCTCGATCACCGCCGGGCAGCGTAGCGCCGCCGCGATTCGCGTCCTGAACCTCAACGTTCATACGACACACCATCTTTGTGACATCTGGTACGGTCGCCGCGGGATGAGGAGGGCCGCACCGTCAAGACGGATGGGCGGGCGCGTCAGCGCGTGGTCGCAATGGCTGCCGCTCGTCGCCGCCGCGCTCGTCATCGTCCTCATGGTGGCCGTCGCTGAGAGCGCGCGCCTGGACGCCGACCGCCACCGCCGCGGCGAGGTGGAACTCGAACGCGTCCGCGGGGCGGCGCAGCAGTTCTCGGCGCTGCGCTGGGAGGGCCGGGCCCGCGAGGAGCTCACCGCCGACATGGTCGTGGGCGCCGCGGGGACCGTCATCGAACTGCGCCGGGCCACCGCGGCACTCGACGAAGGCGGCGTCCCGGTCGCCACCCAGCAGGCCCTGCGTCGCGACGCCGCGCAGCTCGTCGACGCCGGCCGCCAGGCGATGGCGGGCGCGCAGCGCGGCGACCTGGAGAGCACCGACCGCTTCGAGCAGACGGTCTTCGCGCCGCGCGTCGAACGCATCGAGCGGCGGGTCGACGCCGCGATCGACGCCCAGCGCACCGCCATCGCGGACGCGCTGCGTCGCACCCGGATCCTCTTCGTCGGCTCCCTCGCTCTCGGGCTGCTCGTCATCCTGCTCCTGACGCTGCGCTTCGAACGGCTGCGCCGCCGGCAGGTCCTCACCGAGCGCGAGCGGGCGATGGAGCGCCGCGGCGAGGACCGCCTGCGCGCGCTCATCCGCCACAGCAGCGACCTCGTGACGGTCATCGGGCCGGACGGCCTGGTGCGCTGGCAGTCCGAATCGATGCGCCACGTCCTCGGCCACGACGCCGACGGGCTCGTGGGGGCGCCGCTCACGGACCTCGTCCACCCCGAGGACGTGCCACTGGCCCAGGCCTTCTTCGGCGCGGCCGCCGAGCGTCAGGGGGCCCGCCGGAGCGATCAACCTGCGGCTGCGCGACGCCGCGGGCGCGTGGCGCAGCGTCGAGATCGTCGCCGAGAACCGCATGGACGACGCGGGCGTCGACGGCATCCTCCTGAACATCCGCGATGTCAGCGACCGGCTGGCGCTGGAGGACCAGCTCCGCCACCAGGCGTTCCACGACGGCCTGACCGGGCTGGCGAACCGCACGCTGTTCGAGGACCGGCTGCTGCACGCGCTGCAGGCCGCCCGGCGGCGGGGCGATCTGCTCGCGGTCCTGTTCCTCGACCTCGACGACTTCAAGACGATCAACGACAGCCTCGGCCACGTCACCGGTGACGCGGTCCTGCGCGAGGTCGCAGAGCGTGTCGGGCGCTGCCTGCGCGCCGCGGACACCGCCGCCCGGCTGGGCGGCGACGAGTTCGCCGTGCTGCTCGAGCACGTCGGGGACGAGGAGGAGGCGCTCATGGTCGCCGAGCGCCTGCTGCAGGAGCTCCACCCGCCCGTCCTCGTCGACGGCCGTGAGCTGTCGGTGGCGGGCAGCGTCGGGGTCGCGTTCGGCCACGAGGGGGCCACCGTCGACGAGCTGCTGCGCAACGCGGACGCCGCGATGTACGCCGCCAAGGCGAAGGGCAAGCAGACGGTCGAGGTGTTCCGCGACGCGATGCACCGCGCAGCCCTCGAACGGCTCGAGCTGACCGGCGAGCTGCAGCATGCGATCGGCGACGAGCAGTTCGAGCTGCACTTCCAGCCGATCGTCGAACTGCAGGCGGGCAACATCGTCGGCTGCGAGGCCCTCGTGCGGTGGGGTCATCCGCGCCGCGGCCGGCTCGCGCCCGACGAGTTCATCCCCGTCGCCGAGGACACGGGCCTCATCGTGCCGCTCGGCGCGTGGATCCTGCGGACCGCATGCATGCAGATGGTGCGCTGGCAGGCGGCAGGCATCGCGGACGACATGCGGTCCATGAGCGTCAACGTCTCGACCCGCCAGCTGCGCGACCCGGGGTTCCCGGCAGAGGTGCGCTCGGCGCTCGCCGCGTCCGGGCTCGACCCGGCATGCCTGACGCTGGAGATCACCGAGAGCCTGCTCGTCGACGACCGGATGCTCATCCTCCAGCAGCTCTCGCAGCTCAAGGCCCTCGGGTTGCGGCTCGCGGTCGACGACTTCGGGACCGGCTACTCGGTCCTCTCCTACCTCCAGCAGTTCCCGATCGACATCCTGAAGATCGACAAGTCGTTCGTGGCCGGGATGGAGATCGCGCCGGACCGGGCGAAGCTCGTGCGCGGGATCGTGGAGCTGGGCGAGAGCCTGAACCTGCAGATCGTCGCCGAGGGCATCGAACGCGCCGAGCAGGCCGCGCAGCTGCGCGCCATGCGCGGGCCGCTCGGCCAGGGCTTCCTGTACTCGCGCCCGCTCGAGCCGGACGCGATGACCGCGCTCCTGCGCCGCGGCATGCCCGTCTCCGTCGCCTCCTGACCCGCCGCGGGTGCCCGTACGATGCGCGCCGTGACCGGCCGCCGCGTGCTCACCGTCCTCGTGCTCGTCGCCGCGGTCGTCATCCCCGCCGCGGTGCTCGTCGTGCTGCGCGGTGGCGAGGACGCGGACGTCACGCCCGACCAGCGGCAGGCCGAGCAGGCGGATATCCCCTTCGAGGCGGGCGTGCAAGCGGGGCGGATCCCCCGCGACCCCGTCATCGCGGCACGGCTCGGCGCACCCGTCGCCCGCGTCGAATGGGACATCGCGACCCCCGCGCAGGAGCTGCGGCCGATCGTCGCCGCGTACGCGCGGCGCGGCGTGCGCGTCCAACCCCTCGCGGGCTACGAGGGCCGCATGCCGACCAAGGCCGAAGCCGAGAACGTCGGGGCGTGGGCGCGGGTCGTCGGCCCTGAGGGCGGCATGTGGCGCAGCCTCGACCCGAAGCTGGCCGTGCAGGCCATCGAGTTCGGCAACGAGACCTCGTTCGCCTACCAGGGCACCCAGAAGCGCGGCGGCGAGTACGCCCGCCTGGCCCGTGACGCGTCACGGGCGACGAACGCGGCGGGCGTCGGGCTGTTCATCCAGGCCGACGACGCCAACCAGGTCGACGGCTGGATCAACCAGATGTACGACGCGGTCCCCGACCTGCACGAGTACGCCGCCGCGTGGATCGTGCACCCGTACGGCAACGAGTGGCGGCGCCGGCTGGACTGGGCGATCGCCCGGACGTCCGAGAACGGGTCGCCGCGCATCCCGATCGCCATCACGGAGTACGGGGTCGCGAACGACGGCGGGCGCTGCCTGGACAAGAACTACGGGTGGCCGCTGTGCCTGACGTCCGCGCAGGCCGCCGACATCCTCAGCGGCGTGGTGCGCGAGCTGCGCGCCGACTACCCGCGCGTGACGCAGTTCATCCTCTACAACAACCACGACCTGCGGCCCCCCGGCACGAACGCGGACGCGGAGAACTACTTCGGGGCGCGGCGATCGGACGGGAGCTCGAAGGGCGCCTACACGCGCGCCGCCGAGCAGGTCATGGCCACGCGCTGACCTACGCGGCGACCTCGATGCCCGCGCGCTCGGCCTCCGTCGCGGCTCCGGGCTCCTCGACCTCCAGCACCGACTCCAGCGCGGCGATCGCGACCGCGAGCTGCGGCAGCTCAGGCTCCCGCGTCGTCAGCCGCTGCAGCTGCAGGCCGGGCCACATGAGCACGCGCGCCCACCGGTGCCTGCGGTTGCGCCCCAGCCACTTGATGACCTCGAACGAGAGGCCGGCGATGAGCGGGATCCCGACCACGCGCGACAGCAGCAGCCAGTACCACTCGGGCCGCCCGAGCGGGGCGAACACGAAGACCGAGACGATCATCACGATGAGCAGGAAGCTCGTGCCGCACCGCGGGTGCAGGCGGCTGAAGCGCTGCGCGTTCTCCGGCGTCAGGTCGAACCCCGCCTCGTAGCACGAGATCGTCTTGTGCTCCGCGCCGTGGTACTGGAACACCCGCTGGAGATGGCTGAGCCGCGAGACGAGCCAGATGTAGGCCAGGAACACGCCGACCCGGATCAGCTTCTCCACGACGACGAAGGCCACCGAGTTCGGCAGGGAGTCCCCGAGCAGCGACGCCAGCGTGACGGGCAGCAGGAAGAACAGCCCCACCGCGAGCGCCAGGGCGAAGATGACGGTGCCCACCCACGTCCCCGGGGAGATCGGCTCCTCGTCCTCGGCGAGCTGCGCGTTCGCCGCGATGTTCAGCGCCCGCAGGCCGATCGCCAGGGACTCCCACAGCGCGATCGCGCCGCGGATGATCGGCCAGCGCAGCACGCGGTGGCGGGCCATGACCGACTGCAGGGGGAACCGCTCGACGGCGATCTCCCCCAGCGCGGCCTCGTCGGCCTCCAGGTGGCGCCCGCCCGCGACCTGCTCGGGCAGCGGCTTGCGCACGGCGACGGCCCAGTGGCCGGTACCGCGCATCATCACGCCCTCGAGGACCGCCTGCCCGCCGACGGGCACGTCACGGGACGCGACGAGCGTCCCGTCTGACAGCCGCTGGACCTGGTCGGACATCCGTGCCCGCCCCAGTGCAGCCCAGGCTTACGAGCCGGCGCGCTTGGCGGCGCGGCGCTTGAAGCGCTCGACGCGGCCGCCGGTGTCGACCAGCTTCTGACGCCCCGTGTAGAAGGGGTGGCAGTTCGAGCAGATCTCGACGTTCAGCGACGGAGCGGTGGAACGGGTCTCGAACTCGTTGCCGCACGTGCAGCGCACGTGGGAGACGACGTACTCGGGGTGAATGCCGGTCTTCATGGTCAAGCCAGTGTAGCGGGGCGGCGGCGCCCGAAGACACCGGGTTCAGGACGATCACCGATCTGCCGATACCGCCTGCGGAGAGATGGTCACCCGGGGGTTCGACGACACACTCGACGTGCGCTTCCGCCTGCGGGCGGTCCACGTCGGCGTGGGCCTGTCCGTGATCTGCGGCCTCGTCATCGCCGCCTACGCCCTCGCGACCTGGGGCCAACCGCACCGCGGAGGCCTGCTCGCCGTCGCCGCGGGCGCCGTGCTGCTCGGCGCCGGCGCCGAGCGCCTGCCGTGGGCGACGATCGCGCGCAGCCGCATCGCCGAGGTCGCGTTCGTGACGTGGAGCTCGCTGCTCGTCGTCGTGCTCGCCACCGCCGCCGGGCTCGACGGAGGCGTCCGCAGCCCGCTGACGTACGCCCTCTTCCTCCCGCTCGCCTACGTGGCGACCTCCTACCCGACGCGCTCGGTCCTCGCGGTCGGAGCGGTCGACCTCCTCGCGCTCGCCGCGCTCGTCGTGGTCGCCGAAGGCGTCCCGTGGCAGGACGCCGCGACCGTCGGCGTCCTGCTGTCGCTCGGCGCCCTGCTCTGCGTCTGGCAGGCCCGCAACCACGCCCGCCGCTCGGCCGACCTCGCGCGCGTGTCACGGGCCGACGCGCTCACCGGCGCGCTGAACCGCCACGGCCTGCGCGAACGCCTCGACGGGGAGCTCTCGGCCGCCGACCGCACGGCCCGCCCGCTCGCGCTGGTGCTGGTCGACCTCCACGACTTCCAGGCCGTCAACGAAGCGCACGGCCACGACGCCGGCGACGAACTGCTCGAGTGGACGGCCAACCGGCTGCGCGAGCTGCTGCGCCCCAGCGACGCCCTCGGGCGGACGGGCGGCGACGAGTTCGCCATCGTCGCGCCGACGGCCGGTCGAGAGGAGGCCGAGCTCATCGCCGCGCGCGTCACCGCTGCGCTGGCCGAGCGCACGAGCGTCGCGATCGGCATCGCCGCGTTCCCGCAGGACGCCACCACCCCCGCCGGCCTGCAGGCCGCCGCGGACACCGCGCTTCTGCAGGCCCGCACCGGCAACGGCGGGGACGCGCGCGACCTCGGCTGGGCCGCCGCGCTCGCCCAGGCGATCGACCTGCGGCTCGCCGTCGCCTCCGACCACTCGGGCGGCGTCGGGCGACTGGCCACCGAACTCGCCGGGCGCATGGGACTCCGCGACGACGACCTGTCGGACATCCGCCTCGCCGGATCGCTGCACGACATCGGCAAGAGCGCCGTGCCGGAAGACCTGCTCACCCGCCCAGGCGCGCTCGACGAGACCGAGCTGCTCGCCGTCCGCCGCCGGACCCGCGAGGGCGCCGAGCTCGTGCGCCGCGTGCCCGGGATGGAGCGCGTCGCCGACTGGATCAGCGCATCGCTCGAACACTGGGACGGCAGCGGCTACCCCGACGGGCTGCGCGGCGATGCGATCCCGCTGCCGGCCCGCATCCTGCACGTCGCCGACGCCTTCGACGCCCTGACGAACCCGCGGCCGTACCGCGCCGGCGTCAGCCCCGAGGAGGCGCTGCGCGAGATCGAGCGCCACAGCGGCACGCAGTTCGACCCCGACGTGGTGCAGACGCTCGCCCAGGTGGTGGCCGCCGGTGTCCCGCGCTGAGCACCCGGACAACGACGCGCTCGTCGCGTTCCATCTGCGCAACATCCGGGCGGGCTGCGTCATCAGCCTCACCTTCTGCGCGCTCTACATCTGGTACCTGGCGGTCACCCCCGAGGACCCCAACCGGCTCATCATCTTCGGCCTGGTCATCCTCGCGATCGTCGCGACCGTCATCATGCTCCTGCTCCCACTCGAGCGGCTGCTGCACGGCCGCTTCGAGCTGTTCTTCACGTGCTGGACCATCGGGCTCGTCACGCTCATCTCGCTCAGCGTGGCGCTCGACGGGGGTGCCGACAGCCCGTTCATGATCGTCGTCTTCGTGCCGGTCGGCTTCTCGGCGCTGAGCTATCCGATGCGCCCGGCGCTCACCAGCGGCGCGATCGCCGTCGGCGCGTATCTCGCGATCGTCGCGATCGACGGCGGCGTCCCCTACCCCACCGCCGTCTTCACCGCCGCCACGCTCGCGGGCTTCACCCTGCTCGGTGCGTGGCAGGCCAGCAACAGCGACCGCCATCGCGGCGCGATGGCGCAGGCGTCACGCACGGACGTTCTCACCGGCTGCCTGAACCGCCGCGGCTTCGAACACCGCATGACGGACGCCCTCGACACCGCGAAGCGCGACAACGAGCCGGTGAGCCTCATCCTGTTCGACCTCGACGACTTCAAGGAGGTCAACGACGTCCACGGCCACGCCGCGGGTGACGACCTCCTCTGCTGGGTCGTGCGCCGTGTCGAAGCCTCACTGCGCGACGGCGAGATCCTCGGACGGCTGGGCGGTGACGAGTTCGCAGTGGTGATCGCCGGCGCCCGCCACGCCCGGGCGGCCCGCCGGGCCGAGGAGCTCGAGGCCGCGCTGGCCGAGCGCGTGCACGCGTCCTTCGGCGTCGCGGCCTACCCGGACGACGGCGCGACCGACGACGCGCTGCACCACGTCGCCGACGCCGAGCTGTACCGCGTCAAGCGCGCACGCGAAGCGCGTCCGCGCGAACTCGGCTGGGCAGCGGCGCTCGCCCAAGCCGTTGACCTGCGGATGGCCGGCGGCCACGACCACTCCGCAGCCGTCGGTGACCTCGCCGCCCGGATCGCGACGCAGCTCGGATGGGGCGCCGACGATGTCGCGGCCGTCCGGCTTGCCGCCACCCTGCACGACGTCGGGAAGGCCGCGGTCCCCGACGCGATCCTGCGCAAGCCCGGCCGACTCGACCCCGAGGAGGTCCGGATCGTGCGCGCCCACCCGCCGATCGGCGCGGACATGGTGGGCCGGATCCCGGGAATGGAACGCATCGCGCAGTGGATCCGCTGCTCACACGAACGGCCCGACGGCCACGGCTACCCCCTCGGCTTGCACGGCCCGGAGATCCCTGAGGCGTCGCGGATCATCCACGTGGCCGACGCGTTCGACGCGATGACGAGCGACCTGCCCTACCGGGAAGCGCTCAGCACCGAGCGCGCCCTCGAGGAGCTGCAGCGCTGCGCAGGCACGCAGTTCGATCCCGACTGCGTCCACGCGCTCGCCGAGGTCGTGGGCGTGGACCCGGCGACCCTCGCCGCGCCCGCGGCCTGAGCGCAGGTCACTCCGGGCAGGAGCGGCGCACGTCGTTGTCGGTCTCGCTGGACTCCGCGATGACCGCGCCCACGTCGAGCCGGATCCGCACGCGTCCGTCGGGCGCGCACGACCGCGCCGTCACCTCGAGCACCCGGGCCTCGCGTGCCGCCATCCCGCCCACGGTGACCGTCGCCGCAGCACCGTCGTCGTCGGGACCGGCGGCCACCTCGAACGCCGCGGCAGGGCCACGGCCCGAGTTCACCACCGTGAGCAGGTACGTCGTCGTGCCCGGCGCGGGCCCCGCGGTGGCGCGCAACGCCAGGAGCCGGAGGTTCGGCCTGGGGTCGGGCTGCGTGCACTGCGGCGCTGTGCGCGTCGCGCTGGCGATCACCGCGCCGGCGTCGTCGTACCAGCGGTAGCGCACCACGGTTCGATACGTCGCGGGGGCCTTCAGCCCGTCGACGCGCTTGCTGTAGATGAAGCCGCGCCGCCCCGGCTGCGACCGCTCCCAGCGCCCGAAGCTCGGCGCCTTGACCGTCCGGTACCCGGTGTCGGGCGCCTCACGGATCTGCAGCTCGAAGCGCATCGCCATGCGGTCGGTCCCGCGACGGGCTGGCATGGATCCGGTGAACACGGCGAACCGCTCGGCCGGCGTCACCCCCGTGCGGCACGTCGAGGTGTCCGCGCGCAGCGGCGGTGCCGCCTGCCGGGCCTTCGCGGCCTGCGCAGCGGTGGGGACGGCCGCGAGCAGCGCCGCGGCGAGCAGGATGAGACGCACGATGCGCACGCTCCCACAAACAACGACGGCCCCGGAAGAGTTTCGCTCCTCCGGGGCCGATCGCGTCACACAAGGATGTGTGCGGTGCTGCTCAGGTGAGTTTGTACTTCGGCCCGTCGCCGCCCACGGGGGTCGTCAGGCGACCGCCCTTCGCGGTGATCGCGCCGCACTGCACGCAGTTGGTGTAGTTGACGATCACGTCGACGTCACCGGTCTCCGGCGCGTCCTCGGGGATCTCGTACACGCCCGCCGGGCACATCCACACCCACGTCTCGGCGACCTCGCGCGGGACGTGCGTCTGCACGCGGATGTGGTTCGGCGTGTTGTCCTCGTTCTCGTTGCCGGTGATGAACACCGACGAGAGCTTGTCGAACGTGTACTTGCCGTCCGGAATTGGGTATCTGTTTTTCGTCTTGCCGACGTACATCGGCTTGGCGTCGTTGCGGTGCCACGACGCGCGGCCCGGCAGCTTGCCCTTGGTGATCTGGTGGATGCCGCTGATCGGACCGCCGATGAGCAGGCCCTTCTGCAGCGGCTGGCGCGCGTTGCGCACCTCCCACAGCTCCTTGCCGACGGACGAGTTCTCGATCGCCTCGTCGTAGTTCTCGAAGCTCGTCTCGCCCCGCTTGAGCTGCTCGTAGATGGCCTCGGCCGCGAGGATGCCCGACTTGATGCAGTGATGGACGCCCTTCAGCGCCATCGTGTCGACCATGCCCGCCGAGTCGCCGACCATGACCGCGCCGGGCATGGAGACCTTCGGCATCGACCAGTAGCCACCGCCCGGCAGCGCCTTCGCGCCCCAGCCGACGCGCTCGCCGCCCTCGAGGATCTTCTTGACCAGCGGGTGCGTCTTGAACGTCTGCAGCAGGTCGTGCGGCGACGTCGTCGCGTCCGCGTACTCGAGCTCCACGACGAAGCCGATCGACACGAGGTCGTCACCGGTCTTCTCGTCCTTCATCGGGTAGATCCACGTGCCGCCGATCTGGCCCGCCTTCGGGCTGATCGACAGCGGCCACGGGCCCATCGTGTGGATGAGGCGATCCAGCGGCTTGGCGACCTTCCAGACCTCCTTGACCCCGAGCTCCCAGACCTGGGGCTCGGAGCCCTCGGCCAGGTTGAACTCGCGGATCGCGGCGCCCGTGAGGTTGCCCCAGCAGCCCTCGGCCAGGACCGTCGCCTTCGCGACGACGTCGACGCCCGGCTCGTAGTTGCTGCCCGGCTCGCCGTCCTTGCCGACGCCCTTGTCGCCGGAGCGGATGCCCCGGACGACGCCGTCCTCGACGAGGAGCTTCGTGGCGGCCGTCTCCGTGAGGATGTACGCGCCCGCCTCCTCGGCGACCTTCTGCTGGTAGCGCGCGAGGGCGCTGACCGAGATGACCTCGTTGCCGTGGTTCTTGAACGGCGGCGGGGTCGGGATGCGCAGGGACATCTTGGAGGTCGGCGTCAGGTAGACGGCCTCCTTCTTGACCTCGCCGAAGGCGAAGCCCTCCTTGCGCCAGTCCTCCCGGGTCATCTCCGGGAACAGCTCTTCCAGCGGGCCGGGGCGAACGACAGCACCCGAGAGGGTGTGGCCGCCGCAGGTCGTCGCCTTCTCGATCACCGCGACGGGCACCTCACCGAGGCGCTCCATCATCTCCGGATCGTCGGCGAGCAGCTGCAGCAGGCGGTTCGCGGTCGCAAGACCGGCGGTACCGCCGCCCACGATCGCGACACCGACCTCGATGATCTCGTCCTCGGGGTCGATCTCGCGCTTGATGAACTCGTTGGGCGAATCGACAGGCGGCGGATACGCGATCGGCGCCGTCGAACGCCCGTTGCCGTTAGCCCCGGCCATGCTGGATCAGCTCCCCTTCTTGGCCTTGACGGCCTCGGTGAGGGCCGGCATGACCTTCTGGACGTCGCCGACGATCCCGAGATCGCTGAACTCGAAGATCGGAGCGTTCGCGTCCTTGTTGATCGCGATGATGTTCTCCGAACCCTGCATGCCGACCTTGTGCTGAATCGCGCCGGAGATGCCGGCGGCGACGTACAGCTTCGGGGCGACCGTCTTGCCCGTCTGACCGATCTGGCCCGCGTACGGGAACCAGCCGGCGTCGACGACCGCGCGGGTCGCACCCACGGCGGCACCGCCACCGAAGGCGGCGGCGAGGTCCTCGGCGAGCTGGAAGCCCTCCGCGGCGCCGAGGCCACGGCCACCGGCGACCAGGACGTTCGCGTCCTCGATGTTGATGTCGGCGCCGCGCTGCTCGCCGCGCTTGACGAGGCGGACCTTGCCGGCCTGCGGCGACAGGTCGACCGTGATGTCCTCGACGCTCGCGGCGCTGCCGCTCTGCGTCGCCTCGAAGGCGTTGGTGCGGCCGATGAGGACGCCCTTGCCCTTGTAGTTGCTCTCCGAGATGAGCGAGTCACCCAGGATCGGACGCTGAGCGACGAGCTTGCCGCCCTCGACCTTCACGCCCGTGACCTCGGCCGTGATGCCCGCGCCGATGCGCGCGGCCAGGCCGGCGCCGATCTCGAACCCGAGCAGACCGCCGCCGAAGATGGCGTAGTCGTAGTCGTTGTCCGCGAACAGCTTCGCCAGCACGTCGACGGCCGGCGTCGACACGCCCTCGGGCGCGTCCTTCGCGCGGAAGACCTTCGCCGCGCCGTACTCGCCCAGGCTGCCGGCGACGGCGTCGTCGACGTTGCCGACGACGACGGCGTGCGCCTCGGTGCCCAGTTCGCCGGCGAGCTTCGCCGCCTGGCTGACCGCGCCGAGCGAGTTCTTGTTGATGGCGCCCTCGTTGGTGAGGGCGTAGACCAGGATGCCAGCCATGATCAGATCAGCTTCCTCTCGTCCAGCCACGCCACGATCTGCTCGACCGTCGCGGACGTGTCCTCGTCCTCGATGATGGTGCCGCCGGACTTCTTGGGCGGCTCCGTGAAGTTGCCGCACTCGATCTTCGAGCCGGCGGCGCCGACCTTGTCGGCCTCGATGCCGGCGTCGGCGATCGTGATCTTCTCCAGCGGCTTCTTCTTCGCGCCCATGATCGCCTTCAGCGACGGGTAGCGCGGCTCGTTGATCGCGTCGCCGACCGAGATGACGGCGGGCAGGTCGATCTCGACCGTGTCGTAGCCGTACTCGGCCTGACGCTCGGCGGTGATGGTCTCACCGGCGATGTCGAGCTTGACGACCTGCGTCAGCGACGGGTAGCCGAGGAACTCGCCCACGACCGCGCCGATGGTGTAGTTCTCGCCGTCGTCGCTCTGCTGACCCAGCAGGACGAGATCGGGGCTCTCACGCTCGAGCAGCTTCGCCAGGGCGTAGCCGGTGGCGATGACGTCCGAACCGGCGACGGCGTCGTCGCTCAGCAGCACCGAGCGATCGGCGCCGAGCGAGACGGCCTTGTGGAGCGCACGCTCAGCACCGGCGGGGCCGGCGGTGATCGCGACGATCTCCTCGACGGGGATGGTCCCGCCTTCCTTCAGCTGCACCGCGGCCTCGATGGCGTGGGTGTCATACGGGTTGAGGTTTTTCTCCCCGGATCGGTCCAGACGACCCGACGCGTCGATGCGCTTCTCGACGGCGGCGTCCGGCACCTCCTTCACCAGGACGGCAATCTTCACTTCCGGCCTCCTCTGGGCAAACGAACGTTCGGGATGCTAGCGAACTGACTGACGAGTCAATCGGTCGGGGAGCCGCGGAGTCCCGCGGCGTGACCTACCCCACATGCGGGGGTACGACTACCCCCGGGTTACGGACTGCTGAATGAAGTCGATGATGTCCTGCGTCGGAGCACCCGGCGTGAACACCTCGGCGACACCCAGCGACTTCAGCTCCGGGATGTCATCGGCGGGAATCGTCCCACCGACGGTCACCAACACGTCATCGATGTCCTGCTCCCGCAGCAACTCGACGATCCGGGGGACCAGCGTCATGTGCGCTCCAGACAGGATCGAGAGGCCCACCGCGTCGGCGTCCTCCTGAATCACGGTCTCGACGATCTGCTCCGGCGTCTGATGCAGGCCGGTGTAGATCACCTCCATCCCCGCGTCACGCAGCGCGCGGGCGATGATCTTCGCGCCGCGGTCGTGTCCGTCGAGGCCGGGCTTGGCGACGACGACACGGATCTTCTTCTGCGTGGTCTGGGACATGAGGGAACGCCGCTGGGCCGACGGTGCGTCTGAGCTGCGGCCGCGGGATCATAGACGCGCGCGCGCCTTCCGCGCGGTCTCCCTCACGCCGGTCCTAGGCCAGGCGCAGGTGCGGGTAGTCGCCGTCGGCGCGCAGGGAGCCGTACCTGACGCAGTTCTTGCCGTCCCGCTTGGCCTGGTAGAGCGCCTGGTCGGCGGCGGCGATGAGCGCCTGGCCGTCGGCGATCTCGGGGCCCAGCGAGGACACGCCGACCGACGTCGTGACCTGCAGCTTCTCGCCCTCGGTGTCCACGAGCTCCAGCTCCGCGACCGCGGCGCGCACCCGCTCCGCCAGCGCGATCGCCTGGCCGAAATCCACGCCCTGCAGGACGACGCCGAGCTCCTCGCCGCCGTACCGGGCAGGCTCGTCGTCGGCGCGGCAGCACTCGCGCATCGCGTCGGCGACGGCGCGCAGCACGATGTCACCCGTCTGATGGCCGCGGCTGTCGTTGACGGCCTTGAAGTCGTCGAGGTCGAGCAGCACGAAGCTCAGCGGCACCTGCGCGCGGTGGTACCGCTCGACACCCTGGCCGAGCAGCTCCTGCAGACGGCGGTGGTTCGCCAGGCCGGTGAGCTCGTCGGTGAGCGCCTGGCGGTGCAGCGTCTCGTGCTTGTCGATGTTCGCCGCCGCGACACCCGCCTGCTCACAGAGGTGGATGAGCAGGTCGCGCTCCTCCCCGAGGAACGCGCTGCCGCGCCGGGCCACGCTGATCATGCCCGCGGCGCGGGCCGATTCGGGGGCCTGCACGGGGGCCGCAAGGGCCCAGACCCCGTCGACCATCGCGACGCTCGGCTCACGGCGGTCCAGGGCGCCCTCCTCGGCGGCCCGCAGCGCGGGCTCGAGGTCGGCGTCCTCGTGGACGGTCGCGCGGCGCACGAGCCGACGCCCGACACCCTGATGGGCGCCCGCGCGGCCGCCGTCGGCGTCGATCGCCTCGACCACGGCACGGGTGGTGATGGAGAGCAGCGCGTCGAGGTCGAGCTTGCTGGCGAACGCATCGCCGATGCGATGGACGGCCACCTGGAGCCGTCGCCGCTCGCGCTGGAGCGCCTCGAGGCGTTCATGCGCCTGATCGATGCGTTGGTTGCGGTCGTGCGCGAGCAGGGCGAGCACCGCCGCGACCCCCAGCAACGCCAAGGGGGCCGGTGGGAACGCCTCGGCCGCCAGCGCACCGATCACGCCGACCGGGAGCAGCATGATGTCGATCGCCCAGACGATCGCCAGGACGCGGAGCTGCAGCTGGGGCGAGATCCCGAGCGACAGCCATTCGCGCAGCGTGCCCGCGACGACCTCGACGACCACCTGCGCGCCGAATGCGGCGACGTACAGCCACCACGGCGAATCGGTGGGGCCGGGCGCGCCGGCCAGGACGAAGACGACCGCGGGCCCCATGCAGTGCCAGGCGTCGCCGCCCGTCTCGAGGATCCGCTCGAAGCGGCTGCGTCCACGCAGCCAGTCCACGAACGACGCGAGCGCGAGCGCGCCGAGCACCACCAGCGGCACGATCGACGGCGGCAGCAGGAGCAGCATCGGGATCAGGAAGATCTCGGTGGGCACCGCGTGCCCCGCCCCGATCGGGAACTCGACCCGGCTGGCGAACGCATACGCGACGCCGAGCGACACCATCGTCGCGACGGGGATCTCGCCCGGGGGCGCCACGGCCAGGAGCAGGAACGCGGCACAGAGGAACGCGATCGTGAGGCCCGACTCGGCGATGAGGCCCCGCCGGTCCAGCCGACGGTCCTCGTCGCCCCAGGACTCCTCGAGCAGGCGGTCGGCCGTTTCGGCCATGCCCTCGCTGAGCGCGGGCTGGTTGGTCACGGGGTCGCGTGGGGGGTCGTCATGACGTGCGCAGAGGCCGGTCCGGTGGCCTACCCCCTATTCATCGTCATCCGCGAGCCGGAGATTGAGCCCCGACGGACGGCTTTATGACCAGCTCCAAACGCGCCCGCGCGGCGCAGGTGGAACGCCCTACCGGACGCGCAGCTTCATCGACTGGTCGGAGGCGCCGTGGATCGTGCAGACGATCGTGTACAGCCCCTTCTTGGTGACCTTCTTCGTGTAGGCGCCGGACGTCTTCGTGGGGCTGGAGAAGCGGGCGGGGCCCTTCGTCACGGTGACGTTGTGGGGGCTGTCGCCGACGAAGTTCCACTTGACGCGGTCACCGGCGTTCACCGTGACGGTCGGAACGCCGCTCGAGCGCACGAAGTAGTTGTCGCCGACCTTCACCGACTTGGTGGCCGCGAGCGCCGGGACGACCGCCACGCCGAGTGCACCGGCTGCGGCCAGGGGAAGGACGATCTTGCGCATCAACTCGTTGCTCCTCGGACGGGGTGAGACGACGACCCGATGATGTCAGGTGGCCTGCCGCGATGGGACCACCCGCTGCAGGAACGCGACCTGGTCGCCCACCATCTGCGCGAACAGCTCCCCTTTGTACGGCGCGAAATGGCCGCCGTCGTAGAGCAGCAGCTCCCCGTGCGGCGCCCGGCGCGCCGCACGCGCGGCAGCCCGGGCGGGGGTGACCTCGTCGTCGCGCGCCGCCTGGATCAGCAGGGGGCAGCGCACGCGTCCGGCCGCCCAGCCCGGCGAATAGAACGGAACCCGCAGCACCACGCGGGCCGTCACGTCCTCCTCCCACGCGTGATCGGGGTAGTCGGCCTGGAGGATCCGCCGTCCCTCGGGCGCATCGCTCGACGTGAGGACCGCGAGGTCCCCGGGCGCACCGAGCGCCGGCACCATGCGCGGAGGGCGCCCGAGGAGGCCGCCGAGCTCGTCGCGCGCCCCGAGCGCGCTCAGCCGCAGCGACTGGCGCAGCGGCACGGCGAGCGCCGACGCGACCCCGCTGACGTGCGGCACCTGCGCCACGACGGCCGCGATCCGCGGATCACGCGCCGCAGTGGCGATCGCATGCCCGCCCGAGAACGACGTGCCCCAGAGGATGATCCGGTCCGGGTCGACCCCGTCGAGCCCGCGGGCGTGGGCCACGGCCGCCGTCCAGTCGTCGTGCTGACGCCCGATGTCGAGCAGCCCGCGCGGCTCGCCGTCGCTGTCGCCGAAGTGCCGGTAGTCGAAGAGCAGGACGGCGTACCCGGCGGCCTGCAGGCGCGCGGCGTACCCCTCGAGCCGCGCGATGCGCACGCCGCCGAAGCCGTGCGCCATGACGACCGCTGCCACGGGCGGGACGGCGACGGGCCGGTACAGCCAGGCGGCGCAGCGCAGCCCGCTGGAGAGGAAGTCCGCATCTTCGCGTCCATGCCCAGCGGGGCCGCCGCGATCCGTGCGGTCGACCAAGGTCATCTCGGCGAGAGCGTACGCGGCCGCCCCACCGCCCACAACCCCGGGAATCAGGGATGTCAGGCGGCCGCGCGGCGCACGGCCACGTGCCGGCCCACCCCACCGATCGCCGCGGCCGTCACGGCGGCGACCCCGAGCTTGAGATGCCGGTCCAGACGGTCGAAGCGCAGGACGTCCCAGCCCTCCCGCGCCGCGATCCGCGCGAGCTCGGCGTCCGGGTTGACCGCGACGGGGTTCCCGACGAGGCGTAGCATCGGCAGATCGGATTCGGAATCCGAGTAGGCCCAGGAGGCGTCGAGGTCGAGCCGTTCGCGCGCGGCGAGCTCGCTGATCGCCGCGGCCTTCCCTTCGCGGTAGCAGAAGGGACCACCGGGCCGGCCGGTGTACACACCGTCGACGATCTCCGACTTCGACCCGATCCCGCCCTCGAAGCCGAGGACGTGCGCGAGAAGCTCAGCCATCTCCTGCGAGGCCGCCGTACAGATGTAGACGGGGCGGCCGGCGTCCTGGTGGTCGTAGGCCACGTCGAGCATCTGCGGGTACAGGCGCGGGAGCACGAGCGCGAGAACCCGGGGCGAGAGACGCTGGAGGTCACGCACCGGGACGCCCCGGATCTGCTCGCCGATCCGCTCGCGCACCTTGTCGGTCCACGCATCGGTCGAACCGCGCAGGCGGAAGCGGATGTTGTTGCCGGCGTCGGCCAGCAGGCGCCGCCGGCTGATCATCCCCGCCTCGTAGGCGGCCCGAGCCCAGTGAAAGCCGGACGAGCCCGCCATGAGCGTGCGGTCGAGGTCGAAGAAGGCAGCGGGACGCGAGGTCACGCCGCCCATGATGGCGCAGTCTGCGGGTCGGCTACCGGCGACGGTAGGGATCGACCATCACGCTGTCGATGCGAGAGGTGCCGCCGGTGTTGATCCACCAGAGGCGGACGTTCGCGGTCTTCCCCGCCACGAGGCCCGGGACGCTCGTCGAGAGGGGGTTCGGATCCGTCGGCTGCCAGCCCGAGGCGCCGCGCTTGGCCTGCGTCGACATCGCGTTCGCCCAGGACCCGTCGGCGCGCTGGTACTGGATGAACGTCGTGAGCGTGGTCGCCTTCAAGGTCTTGACCATGAACTTGAAGTGCGGGTTCGTCGTGTCCACGCAAAACGCCGGCGACGCGGCACTGGCGGGCGCGCCGAGCTCCAGCGCCCTCGTGCCCTTCCCGCCGACGTTGAAGCTGTCCTGGTCGGTGACGAGGCGCGCCTGTGCGCTGTTCAGCTGCCAGCCCGAGGTACCGGGCTCAAAGCCGCCTCCTGCGAGCAGCGAGTAGTCGCCCGTGTCACCCCAGGCGGCGAACGCCTTCGTCGTGGGCTGGACCGGGCAGCTCGCCGCGTCGGCCACCGGTGCGGCCGCGGCGGCGGCGATGAGCGCCACCCCTGCTGTGGCGATCCATCGGTGTGGTCCCTTCCTGAGTGGCACGTCTTCCCCCGTCATGGCTTGAGGCGTCCCGTCCTGCGCAGCACGCCTGCCATCCCTATCGGTACGCGCGTGGACCATCAGGATCGGATGATTGTCCGAATTCCGGTTTCATACCGGAACGACCACGGGCCGGCGCTGTGCGCCGGCCCGCGAGCTGGGAGAACTGCTCTGGGTCCTGCGTGTGCCCTACCGGCGGCGGTAGGGGTCCACCATGAAGTTGTCGAACTGCACCGTCCCGTTGGCCACCTTGGCGTAGACCTGCACGGACGCGGCCTTGCCGCCGCTGACCAGCGGGATGTTCGTCGCCAGTGGGCTGGCCGGCGAGATCTGCCAGTTGCCGGGGAAGATCTGCATCGAGCTCGAGGAGACGAACTGCGCCTCCGTCAGTGTGCCCGCAAGATCGCGGTAGGTGATGAGCACGTCGAACTTCGACGCCCAGCCGGTCACCTTGAAGGAGAAGCGGAAGTGCGGATGCGACTCGTCGACGCAGAACTTCGGCGAGATGGCGTACGAGTCCTGGGTCAGCTGCAGGGCGTTCGCGCCGGCGACGATGTTGTTGCCGTCGTTGCCCTTGACGATCGAGGCGACCTTGCCCTCGTCCCACGGAAACGCCTTCTTGCTGAAGGTCCAGCCGGCCTGTCCCTGCTCGAATGTGGCGCCCGGGGCGGGCGCGTAGTCGGCGTCGTCACCGAAGCGGGAGTACGCCTTGACCGTGGGCTGCTCGACGCAGCCGCTCGTGTCAGCGCCGGAGACGGTCGGCGCGGGGGCCGGGGCCGGGGCCGGGGTTGATGACGACGTGGCGGTCGACGCGGGTGGCGTGCTCGTCGTCGTCGTGGGCGGGGGCGTCGTGCTCGTCGTCGGGGTGGGCGCCGGTGCCGTCTTCACCGTCTTGCTCGGGACCCACGAGGTCCACGATGCCGCCGAGGCGGCACTCGGGGTCATGGCGAGCGCGGCGACCAGCGCGGCGCCGGCGAGCAGGGCCTTGGACCGGGAATCCTTGCGAAGCGGCATACGGTGAGTTCTCCCCCAGAGGACAGTCATTGCCGGAGGGATCGGCCGGCCGGGTATGAGGCCGGTATGCCGCGGGTCGCGTTCCGGTGGGCGGCGCGAGCCACCCACCGGAGTGCGTTCAGATCAGCCGGCGACCTTGATGATGACGGCGTCGCCCTGCCCGCCGCCGGAGCAGATCGCGGCGCAGCCCAGGCCGCCGCCGCGCCGGCGCAGCTCCAGCGCCAGGGAGCCGATGATGCGGGCGCCCGAGGCGCCGAGCGGATGGCCGAGCGCGACCGCGCCGCCGTTGACGTTGACCTTCTCCTCGTCGACGCCCAGCATGCGCGTGGAGTTCAGCGCGACGGAGGCGAACGCCTCGTTGATCTCCCACAGGTCGATGTCCTGCGCGGACAGGCCGACCTTCTCCAGCGCCTTCAGCGCCGCGTTGGCCGGGGTGCGGGCGAGGTAGGCGAAGTCGTCGGCGACGGCAGCCTGGGCCACGATCTCGCCGAGGACCTCCTTGCCGTTCGCGGCGGCCCACTCGTCAGAGGCGAGCACGAGCGCGCCGGCGCCGTCGTTGACGGCCGGCGAGTTGCCCGCGGTGTGGCTGCCGTCCTTGCCGTGCAGACCACGGAGCTTGGACAGACCCTCGAGCGTGGTGTCGCGGCGCGGCGCCTCATCGACCTCGACGACGGTGTCGCCCTTGCGGCCGCTGATCGTCACGGGAACGATCTCCTCGGGCAGGCGCCCCGCGTCGGTGGCCTCGACGGCGCGCTGATGCGAGCGCAGAGCCCACTTGTCGAGGTCGGCCCGGGTGATCTCGAGCTCCTCGCCGACCTCGGTGGCCTCCTGGAACATCTGCTTGCCGGTGAACGCGTTCGTGAGGCCGTCGGCGACCATCGCGTCGAGGAACTTGCCCTCGCCCATGCGGTAGCCGAACCGGGCGTTCGGGACGAGGTACGGCGCCTTGCTCATCGACTCCATGCCGGCGCCGACGCCGACCTCCACCTCGCCGAGGCGGATCTGGTCGTCGAGCAGGCCCACGGCGCGCATGCCCGAGGCGCACACCTTGTTGATGGTCTCCGACGTCACTTCCTTCGGGATGCCCGCGTTGATCTGCGCCTGGCGCGACGGGATCTGGCCCGCGCCGCCCTGCAGCACCTGGCCGACGACGACGTGCTGAACCTGCTCGGGATCGACGCCGGCGCGCTCGAGCGCGGCCTCGATGGCGATCCCGCCGAGCTTCGTGGCGTCGACAGAGGAAATGGCGCCGCCGAGCTTCCCAATCGGGGTGCGGGCAGCGCCGAGGATGACGGTCTTGGGCATGCGGGACGACTCCGGGTTTCGCGTGCTGTGGCCCCGGCAACTCCTGCACGACACCGGGGCGGTGATCCCGGCACGGTACCGAACGGTCGGAAACCGCGGCCGGAACGTCCCATAGGCTCCGATCCATGGACGTCTCCTCCACCACCGCGGCGCCGTCCAGCACGGGCGCCGACACGATCGTCGTCGGCCTCTTCGACGGCGAGCCGCCCACCTTCGATCTCGACGGCGCGCTCGCGGGGCTCCTCGCCTCACGCGAAGCCCGCCCGGGCTTCAAGCGCCTCGCCCTCGCGCACTCGGGCGGCTTCCGGCTGCTGGCCGTCGGGCTCGGCGCGCGGTCGGCCTTCGACGCCGAGCGCGCCCGCGTCGCCGCGGCGGTCGCGCTCGGCCGGGCACAGGAGCTCGGCGCCGAGCGGCTCTGCTGGGTGCGTCCGTCGGGGACGGGAGCAGAGGTCGCCGGCGCGCTCGTGGAGGGCACGCTGCTGGCCGCGTACCGGTTCGACGCGTTCCGCAGCGCGCCCCCGGAGGACGCGGCCGGCCCGGCGGGGCTCGTGGTCGCCGGGGATGACGACGTCAGCGCCGCCGTGGCGCGTGCGGAGATCGTCGCCGCCGCCGTGAACCGCGCGCGCGACCTGCAGAACGCTCCGGCGAACGACATGACGCCGACCGCGCTGGCCGAGGCCGCGCTGGGTCTGCGCGAGCTGCCCGGCGTCGAGGTGATGTTCGAGACCCGCGGCGGCATCGAGGCACGCGGGATGGGGTGCTTCGCCGGCGTCGCCCGGGGATCCGAGGAGGAGCCCGCGCTCATCACCATCCGCTACGAGCCGGCCGACGCCGTCGACGCGCCGCGGCTCGGGTTCGTCGGCAAGGCCGTGACCTTCGACAGCGGCGGCATCTCGCTGAAGCCCGCGGGCAAGATGCACGAGATGAAGTTCGACATGTCGGGCGGCGCGGCGGTGCTCGCGGCGACCGAGGCGATCATCCGCCTCGGCCTCCCGGTCCGGCTGGTGAGCGTCATCGGCGCGACGGAGAACCTGCCCAGCGGGCGGTCCGTGAAGCCCGGGGACGTGCTGCGCGCGATGGACGGCACGACCGTCGAGGTCAACAACACGGACGCCGAGGGCCGGCTCGTCCTCGCCGACTGCCTGCTGCACGCCCGGGCCGAGGGCGCGGAGCGGATCGTCGACCTCGCGACGCTCACGGGCGCCATCGTCGTGGGTCTGGGCTCGACCTACGCTGGGCTGCTCGGCACCGATGACGACTGGGTCGGCGCGGTGCGCGACGCGGGCGACCGTACCGGCGAGCTCATGTGGCGCCTGCCGCTGCACCCCGAGTACGCCGACATGGTTAAAGGGCGAGATCGCCGACCTCCTCAACGCGACGGCCGAGCGCAAGGCCGGCTCGATCACCGCCGCGGAGTTCCTGCGGCGCTTTGCAGGCGACGTCCCGTGGGCCCACGTGGACATCGCCGGGACGGCCTGGGGGCTCGGGCGCGCGTACGCGAAGAAGGGCGGCTCCGGATTCGGCGTCCGGATGCTGGTGGACCTGGCGCAGGCCCACGCCAGCTGACGCGACGGGCGGCTCGCGGTTGTTCGCAGAACATTCACGTCTGCGCTACGAAACGTTGACGAGCGGCGGCACGCCCCGCGAGAGGCTCGGCGGACCCAATCCAAGGAGCAACTGTGCTTCCGAAGCGCACCCTCGCAGCGCTCACGGCGACGGTCGCCGCCGGCGCCGTCACCGTCGGCGTGGTCGTCGCGTCCGACCCGGTCCCGCCGGACAACGGCGCCGCCATCAAGGCCGCCATCGACTCATCCACCCCCAAGAACGTCATCCTCATCATCGGTGACGGCATGGGCGACAGTGAGCTGACCATCGGCCGCTACTACCAGAACGGCGCCAAGGGCGCACCGCTGGCGACCGAGAAGCTCCCGTTCACCGGGTCCCTCCTGACCTGGAACCTCGAGTACGGCGCCGGCCCGGACTACGACCCGGGCTACGTGCCGGACTCCGCGCCGACCGCCACGGCGTGGTCGACGGGCAAGAAGACCGGCGACGCCCGGCTCTCGCAGGGCATGAGCACGGGCGAGACCGTGCCCGGTTCGAACGCGGGCTTCGAGACCACGTTCGAGATCATGAAGAGCCGCGGCAAGGCCATTGGCAACGTCGCGACGTCGGAGATCACCGACGCGACGCCGGCGGCGCCGTCCTCGCACATCTCGCGCCGCGCCTGCCATGGCCCCGCGGATACGCGCTCGCTGTGCCCGGCGGAAGCCAAGACCGCCATCCCGGCGGGCCTCGGCTCGATCGCCGAGCAGCAGGTCGACCACCTGCTCGACGTCAACCTCGGCGGCGGCAAGAACCGCTATGCCCAGGATCTGGACGGTAATGTCGGCACGCCCGAAACGGTCATCGACTACGCGGTCAGCAACGGCTACAAGGTCGTCGAGGACAAGGCCGCCCTGGCGGCGTACAACGGCCCCAAGAAGGTCCTGGGCCTGTTCAACGGTGGCAACATGCGCACCAAGTACAACCCGCTGGTCGCCGCACCGACGCCCGGCGCGGGGTCGGAGACGACCAAGTGCACGCTGCAGGACCGCGGCAACGAGCCGTCCCTGCTGGAGATGACCAGGGCGGCCGTTCGCAAGCTGCGCAACGACAGCGACGGCTTCTTCCTCCAGGTCGAGTCGGCCTCGATCGACAAGCGCGATCACGCGTCGGATCTCTGCGGGCAGATCGGCGAGACCGAGCAGCTCGATGAGACGGTCGCCTACGCGATGGAGTTCCAGAAGCGGAACCCCGACACGCTCGTCATCGTGACGGCCGACCACTCGCACACGAGCCAGATCGTCAGCCCGACGCAGGACCCGCCCGGGTTCTACGCGACGGTGGAGACGGCTGACGGCGCGCCGATGCGCGTCTCCTACGGCACCGGCAAGTCGGCCGGCGGCCAGTCGCACACGGGCGCGCGCGTCCCGGTGGCGGCCGTCGGACCGCAGGCGTCCAACGTCATGGGAGCGCGGGACCAGACTGACCTGTTCCACACGCTCATCGGTCGCCCGTAGCACGGCGCATTCGCTGACCTCGCGGGCCCCGCTCCGGCGGGGCCCGCGGCAGTTTGCGGCACACTTCGGTGCATGGACTTCGACCTCTCGCCCGACCACGAGCTGATGCGCCGCACGGTGCGCGACTTCGCCGAGCAGGAGGTCGCGCCCATCGCCGAGGAACTGGACCGCGAGAAGCGCTTCCCGTACGAGCTAGTCCGCAAGATGGGCGCGCTCGGGTGGATGGGCATCCCGTTTCCCGAGGAGGTCGGCGGCGCGGGCGGCGACTCGCTCGCCTACGCGATCGCCGTCGAGGAGCTCACGCGGATCGACAGCTCCGTCGCGATCACGATGTGCGCCCACACCTCGCTGGGCACGCAGCCCATCTACCTCTTCGGCAGCGACGAGCAGCGCGCCGACTGGCTGCCCAAGCTGACGTCGGGGGAGATCCTCGGCGCGTTCGGCCTCACCGAGCCTGAGGCCGGCTCGGACGCCGGCAACGTCCAGACCCGCGCGTCGCTCGACGGCGGCGAGTGGGTCGTCAACGGCGCGAAGCAGTTCATCACCAACGCGGGCACGTCGATGAGCGGCGTCGTCTGCATCACGGCGAAGACCGGCGACGACGAGATCTCGAACCTCATCGTCCCCCAGGACGCCCCGGGGTACGAGCGCGGTGAGCCGTACCGGAAGATGGGGTGGAACGCCTCGGACACCCGGCCGCTGACGTTCACCGACTGCCGGGTCCCGGAGGAGAACCTGCTCGGGCCGCGCGGCGCCGGGTTCAAGCAGTTCCTGCGCGTCCTGGACATCGGCCGGATCGGTGTCGCGGCGATGGGCGTCGGCCTCGCCCAGGGCGCCCTCGACGAGGCGCTCGCGTACGCAAAGGAGCGCAAGGCGTTCGGCAAGCCCATTTCGAAGTACCAGGCGATCCAGGCCAAGCTCGCCGACCTGTCCTGCGAGATCGAGGCCGCGCGGCTGCTCGTCTACAAGGCCGCGAAGGAGAAGGACCTCGGCCGCGACTTCTCGCTCACCGCCGCCCAGGCGAAGCTGAAGACGGGCCGGCTGGCGGTGCGCGCCACCGAGGAGGCCGTGCAGATCCACGGCGGGTACGGCTACATCGAGGAGTACCCCGTCTGCCGCTTCTACCGCGACGCGAAGATCCTCACGATCGGCGAAGGGACCGACGAGGTGCAGCAGATGGTCATCGCGCGGGCGCTGGGGGCCTGAACGCGGCGAGGATGGTCGCGGCCACGATCTGCGGCTGGTACTCGATTTGCTCGTCGGAGAAGCGCAACACCTGCCAGCCCATGCGGATGAGATAGCTGTCGCGGCGATGGTCGCGGCGGACCGCAGCGGGGGTGCCGTGGTACTTCCCGCCGTCGGTCTCGATGGCGATCCGTGACGCCGGGAACGCGAAGTCCACGGTCAGCCGGCCGATCCGGTGCTGGGTGGCGGGCTGCGGGAGCCCGTGGGTGCGACAGATCTCCAGGAAGAGATCCTCGAGGTCCGTGTCGGTGAGCAGGCTGCCACCGACATGGGTGCGGAGGATCTCGCGCAGCGCCTTCGCCCCAGGATGTTTCGGGTACGCAGCGACCTGCGTGTGCAGGTGCGGGCCGCGGGCGAGGCGCTGGACATGGGCCTCGTCGATCGCCTGGATCGTGATGTCCCGCCGGGCGGTCTGCGCGAGGTCGAGGATGGCGCGGGCGGGGCGGACGACGGGGATGCCCAACCGCGTGGTCGTGTCCGGCGGGCGCAGCGTCGGATGGCGGTGGACGCGAAACCCCTGTTGCGCGCGCCCGCCACTCGTCGGGACGGTCACGTCGAGACCGGTGGGCTGACGGCGCAGCAGGCGCCAGTGGTGGCAGGCAGCGGCATGGCTGAGGACGGCGCCCGGCCCCGCCGCGAGCATGGCGGCCAGCCGCTCGCCCTCCAGGCTCAGCCCTGGGCTGCCGACGACGTACACCGTCCGGTACCTGCGGTGCAGGCGACCGATCTCCAACCGGTAGTCGATCTGCCGCGGCGTGAGCCCGAGTGCGCGGAGCTGCGCCAGCTCGACCAGCTCGTGCTGCCGCCCCGCGAGCTGCGCGATGGCGTGGTCGACGCGACATCCACGACTACTGTGCATGTCGCGTCGCGGTCCGAGAGCGCGACGCGGAATCCACGACAGTTGTGCATGTCGCGTCGAGGTGGGCGGGGCGGCGAGGCATGCCCGCAGCCTCCCGGGCTTGGCGTGCCGCGTGTGCGCCGGGGCGCTACGAGTCTGCGGCAAGTTCGCGCGCGAGCAGCTCCGCCGCTGCGCTCGCGGGGTCGAGCCGGCGCTCGCCGACCTCCTCGACGAGCCGCAGGAACTCCGGGTCGTCCTCGAGGCGGGACTCGAGCTCGCGGCGCATCCGCGCGACGGCGAGTGCCAGGATCTCGTTGCGCAGGTTGCGCCGCCGCCGCTCGGACAGCGTGCCCTCCTGCTCGATGTACGCGCGGTGCTCATCGAGCTTGTCCAGCAGTTCGGCGACGCCTTCTCCGCGGACTGCCTCGGCGCGGATGATCGGCACGGGCCAGCCGCCGCTCGGCGCGAGCGACAGGACGCCGCGGATCTCGCGCACCATCGTGTCGGTGAGCGGGTGGTCGGCCTTGTTGATGCAGATGACGTCGGGGATCTCCATGATCCCCGCCTTCAGCGCCTGGATGGAGTCGCCGCCGCCGGGGTTGAGCACGAGCAGCACCGTGTCGGCGTGGTCGATGATGTCGACCTCCGCCTGCCCGACACCGACGGTCTCCAGGAAGATGTCGTCGCGGCCTGCGGCGTCCATGAGCAGCGCCGCCTGCAGCGTCGCCTCGCTCAGGCCGCCGAGCGCCCCGCGGTTGGCCATCGACCGGATGAACACGCCCTGGTCGAGGAAGTGGTCGGTCAGGCGGATGCGGTCCCCGAGGATGGCGCCGTGGGTGAAGGGCGAGGACGGGTCGATCGAGAGCACGCCGACGGTGCGCCCGGCCTCACGGCGCAGCTTCGTCATGGCGCCGACGAGCGTGGACTTGCCCGCACCCGGCGCACCGGTGATGCCCACGACATTCGCGCGGCCCGTCTTCGGATAGACCTCGCGGACGAGCGCCCAGCCCTCCGGGTCGTCGTTCTCGACGAGCGAGATCGCACGGGCGAGTGCGCGGCGGTCGCCGTTCAGCAGGCGGTCGGAGAGCGGTGCAGCGGTCGGCATGAGGACCGCGGATGGTAATGATCCGCCGTCATGTCCCCGGTCCCGCCCCCTCTCGCGCCGCCGCCGCCCCTCGGCGGCGGCCCGCTCGCGCTGCTGCGCTTCCTGCGCCGGCACCACATGCTCAACCTCAACTATGCGCGGCTCATCGCGCGCTGGGCGTGGCTGAAGGTGAAGTTCCGCGGGCGGCTGCAGACCGACGGGCTGTGCTTCATCGGCCCCGGCGTGACGTTCGAGATCGGCCCGGGCGCGAAGGTCGTCCTCGGCCGGTGGTCGTGGCTGGGGACGGGCTGCAAGATCCGCGTGCACGAGGGCGAGCTGCGGATCGGCGCAAAGACGATCGTCGGCCAGGACTGCGTGTGGAGCGTGTACCAGCACGTGTCGATCGGCCGTGAGTGCATCGTCGCCGACCGCGTGATGTTCATCGACTTCGACCACGGGATCTCCGAGGTCGAGCGTCCGATCCGCGCGCAGGGGATCTACAAGCGCGACGTGCGGGTCGGCCACAACGTGTGGATCGGCTACGGCGCCGCCTTCCTGCGCGGGTCCACCGTGGGGAACAACTCCGTCGTGGGGACTTACTCGGTGGTGACGAAGGAGTTCGGCGAGAACGTCGTGCTCGGCGGGGTGCCGGCGAACATCCTGCGCATGCGCAAGACCCCCGAGACGCTGCGCTGGGCCGACTGACCGCCGGCCCGCGCGCGCTGCCGGTTACCGGCCGCAGACCGGCCAGGACGACGGGCCGGTGCGCTGGTAGAGAATCGCCGCGCGGCGATCCTGCTCGCGCTCGGACGCCTTCGCCGGGTCGCCCTTGCCGCCGACCCCGCGCCAGGTGTCGCGGTGGAACTGGTACTTGCCGCGGTAGAGGCCGTTCGCGCTGACGGCGCGCGGGTCACCCCCGGACTCGCACTCGGCGATGCGCTCGAGCGTCGCCCGCAGCTCGGCAGGGACGCCGGAGCTGGTCTCGCGCTTGGGCGTCTCGCCCGCGGCCGCCCCGCCGCCGCCGTTCGACGACGCCGCACGGGCGCGCAGGCCCAGGGCGGACAGCGTCTTCTTGTCCAGCCGACCGGTGACCTTGAGGTCCTGGGCGCGCTGGTAGTCGCGGATCGCGGCGCGGGTGACCGGGCCGAGCACCCCGTCCGCGGCGACGCCGAGCTTCTCCTGGGCCGCCGCGATGGTGGCCTCGCTCAGGCGGCCGTCCGACGCGGCGGACGCCTCCGGAGCGCGCTCCTCCGACGCGGCGAACGCGGGCCCGCCGCCGAACGCGAGCACACCGCAGACGACGGCGGCCACCGCCCGGCCGGCGCGGGACGCGCGACGGGACGGCACCTGGGTATCCCCGTGCAGGCGCACGGACAGCACTTCTTCGATCTTGGGCACGACGCAACGACTCCTTGGTCCTCGCGCCTACGGGGTTAGCTGACGGGCTCGCGCTTTGGACCTGCGCTACGCCGGATCGATTCCGGCGATTCGCCCCCGGGACCTGACGGTCCCAACGGTTCCCCCGCTCCCGGCCGGACAGACCGTCCGGGACTCGGCGACATAACAGCGATTGATCAGAGTAGCGGCAGTGCGGACGGAACCTTGAATCAGGCCCGGCCGCAGACCGGCCACGGGGCCGGGCCGCTGCGGCGATAGAGGATCGCCGCACGGCGGTCCTGCTCGGCTTCGGAGGCCGCCGCCGGGTCACCCTTCCCACCCACCGTCCGCCAGGTCGCGCGGGAGAACTGGTACTTGCCGCGGTACATGCCGTTCGCGCTGATCGCCCGAGGGTTGCCCCCGACTCGCAGCGCGCGATGCGCTCCAGGCGCGCACGCATCTCCGGTCCGATCGGGGCGTCCTCCGCCTTGGGCGGTGTGGGCGACAGGCCGCCCGTCTCGGGGATCTCCTTGCGGCGGTCCTTCGCGGGCCGCGGCTGCGTCTCTGCGCGTGGCGGGACCGGGGACAAGCCCCCCCTCGCCGTGCACCTGGCCGCCCACGGCAGGCGGGGGCGCGCCTGCGAGCGCACCGCCGACGACGGGCGGCGCGTCGCGCTCGGCCTCCTCGTCGACCGGGGGCTCCTCGGGTGTGGTGGGCGTCGTCGGCGTGGTGGTCGTGGCCGCGGGTGCGGTCGCAGTGGTCTCCGTCGTGGCAGGCGTCGTCTCCGCCGGGGCGGTGGTCGTCTCCGGCGGGACCGAGGCGCGCTCGGCAAGCGCCGGGTCGCTCGCGACGGCACCGGACGCCACGGTGGTGGAGAGCACGCTGAGCTGCTCGCGCACGATGCCGAGCGCGACGAGCGTCGCGTCGTCCAGCCGCCCCGTCACGGGCAGGCCGCGACCGTCCTGGAACGCCTTGATCGCCGCGCGTGTCGCCGGGCCGACGACGCCGTCGGCAGGCACGCCGAGCCGGCGCTGCGCCGAGCGGATCAGGTCCTCGCCGGTGGGCGCAGCGGCGGCAGTCGCCGTCGAGCCGGCGTCTCCGTCGGCGACCAGGCCGGCCAGCGCGCCACCCAGCAGCAGCGCGACCACGCCGATGACCACGACGGCGCCCCGGCGGGCTCGTTCACGACTCTTCTCGATGATCAGCGCACGCGGCGCCGCACGATCGGGCACGGTCAGACAACTCCTTGGTCCTTCATGCCTGCGGAGTTAGCTGACGGACTCGCGCTCTGGACCTTGCGCTACGCCACGATCGTGACGATTCGCCCCCGGGGCAGATGCCCCAACGGTTCCCCCGCTCCCACGTGCCCCGAACACGGCACCTGGGATTCGGCCTGTGCATTTCCTGGCGCGCGCACGGTACGACGAGCGCCGGACGGAACCTTCGTCAGGTGCAGGGGGATTCCTTCAGACCGGCGTGCGGTGCAGCTCGGCGTAGAGCGCCGCGGTCTGCCTGCCGATGTCCTGCCAGTCGAAGCGCAGCACGTGCTCGGACGCCTCGGTCACGAGGCGGTCGCGCAGCGGCGCGTCGGTCAACAGCCGCTCGATCATCACGCCGAGGTGCTCGGCGTCGCCGCCGTTGAAGCGCAGGCCGACCCGCTCGCCGGGCGGCACGACCTCGCGCAGCCCGCCGGTGTCCGCCACGATGCACGGGCACCCGCTGGCCATCGCCTCGAGCGCCACGAGCCCGAACGGCTCGTAGAGCGACGGAATCACGCACAGGTCAGCGATTCGGTAGAGCGAATGCAGGACGTCGTCACCGATCCACCCCAGGAACGTGCCGTGGTCGTCCAGGCCCAGCTCCGTCGCCTGCGCGCGCAGCTCGGCCTCGTGCGTGCCGGAGCCCGCGACGAGGAACCGCACGTCCTGGAGATCGCGGACGATCGGGACGAGCGCCTCGAGCGCGAGCTGAAAGCCCTTCTCGTAGACCAAGCGGCCGACGAGAATCACGAGCCGCTCGTCGGGCTTGGCGAAGTTCGCGCGCAGCGTCGCGAGGTCGTCGACGGGCTGCAGGTCGAGCGGGTCGATCCCGTTCGGGATGACCGTGACCCGCGCCTCCTCGATCCCGAAGATGTCGGCGACGTGCCCCTGCATGTAGTGCGAGCACGTGATGACGCGGTCGGCCCGGTGGACCATCCACTTCTCGACGCCGTGGATCCAAGACTGGGGGTGCTTGTCCACCCAGCCCTGATGGCGGCCGTACTCGGTGGCATGGATCGTCGCGACCATCGGGCAGGAGAAGCGCTTGGCGAGGTGGTCGCACGCGGGCCCGACGAGCCAGTCGTGGCCGTGGACGAGATCGAACTCCAGCCGGTCACCGAGCTCCACGCCGGCGGCGACCATGTCGGTGTTCATGTGCTCGACCCAGGTGACGAACTCGCTGAGGTCCCGCGGGCGGGTCGGCTCACGCACGCGATGCACGATCACGCCGTGCTGATCGGCCTCGGCGGGCACGCTGTCGTCACCACGGGTGAGGACGTGGACCTCGACGCCCTCGCGGACCATCGCCTCGGAGAGCTTGCGCACGTGCCGGGCGAGCCCTCCCTCGACGATCGGCGGGTACTCCCAGGTCAGGATCAGGACGCGGAGGCTCATGGGACCAGCAGTGCCGCGGGCGAGGCATCCGGTGCCAGGTTGCGCACCGCGGGGCTCAGGGAGCCTACCGAGGACAGCGCCGTCTCCAGCGCCTCGCGGTGGCCCGCGACCCGTTCGTGCGCGTACGGCGCCGAGAGATCGCGGTGCGTCATGAACGCCCAGTCCGACGACTGGAGGGCGAGCAGCTCGCGCACGGCGCGCGCGTCGGCCCGGGCGCCGGCGGCCACGACGCGCAGCTCCGCGTCGCGCGCCGCCCACGCGAGATCGGCGACTGAGGGCGCGCTCCACGTCGTGAGGTCGCGCGGCGTGCCCCACGTGGTGACCGGCAGGTCGTCGGGCGCGGGAGCCGGCTCGTGCCGATGCAGCGCGTCGTCGAGGCGCGTGACCGCAAGCCCCTGCGTGCCGGCTTCCTCGAGGACGGCCGCGAGCCACTGCGGCCCCTCGTGCCACCAGTGGCCGAGCAGCTCGGTGTCGATGGCAAAGACGCACAGCCCGCCACCCGCAACGCGCTCGCGCACCCGCGCCACGAAGTCCGCGGCGTCCGTGCGCGCCGCGGCGGCGGCCCGGGCCGGGTCGTACGGCGTGCCGTCGACCGCGTGTGCCAGGTGGTCGTGCGCGGTCCGTCGGAACGTGTCGCGGTAGGCGGCGCCGCCGGGGTAGCCGCCCTGGCTCCAGACGAGCTCGATGATCTCGCGGTCGATCGGCACGAGCAGCGGGCCCGCCGCGGAGCGCAGCGGGCGCAGCGGATCCAGGCCGGTGTCCGTGAGGTCGACGCACGTCGCGTGGACGCCCGCCTCCTCCAGCAGCAGGTCGAGCGCCGGGTCGTGCGCGCACTCGGGCAGCCAGAACCCGCCGTCCCACGCGCCGAAGCGGCGGCGGTGCCCGTCGATGCCGACCTGCAGTTGCAGGCGCACACCCGCGTCGGTGGCGAGCAGCGGGAGGACGGCGTGCGTGGCCGAGGAGGTCCACGCGACGTGCGGTGCCAGCGCGCCGAGCAGGTCGCCGCCGAGCGCCCGCATCCGCTCCGCCGCGGACTCGTACGACGCCAGGGAGTGGCGCAGCGCCTCGACCTCTGCCGGAGACGCGGCCGCCTCGATGTCCGCCGCGTGGGTGCGCCGCCGGACCTCGGTCACGAACGTGTCGAACCGCGCGCCGAGGTCGGCGACCTCGAGCTGGTCGGCCAGGACCGGCGTGACGCTCAGCGTCAGCTGGTCACCGTGCTGCTCGAAGACGTCGAGCAGCGGGACGTACGACGTCGCGATCGCCTCCCACAGCCACTCCTCGCCGAACGGCCAGGTCCCATAGCCCTCGACGTAGGGCATATGGGTGTGCAGAACGACCGCGAGCTCTCCGCTCATGCGCGGAGGACCGCGACGAGGTCCAACGCCCCGTGCAGCTCTTCAGGCGCCCCCTCGCGCAGCGTGAAATCCCCGACGTTGATCGCCGGGACGAACCAGTCATAGAACGGCTTGGTGATGCGGAGTTTCGGGTGCAACCAGTCCCAGCCCGCCTTGATCGCCAGGTCCTGCGCCTTGAGCTTGCGCGCGTGGAACAGGCCGTGGAACTCGACCGAGCCGAAGTGCTCGGCGCACAGCTCGTGGTACTCCTCGGGCCGGTACTCGTAGACGTGCCACGGGTTCTCCGAGCGCTTGCCGTCGGGCGCCAGCGTCAGCACGTTCGGCGTGGAGACGAACGCCACGCCGCCCGGCGCGAGCTGGCGCTTGAAGTGCTCGAGGATCGCGCCGGGATCCTGCACGTGCTCGATGGTCTGCAGGAAGACGATCGCGTCGCACGGCTCGCTGTAGGTCTCGACGAGATCGCGCTCGAAGCGCAGGGTGTCCGTCGTGTACTTGGCCTTCGCGTGGGCGTGCGCCTCGGGGTTCGCGTCGACGCCGGTGACCGACGCCGCGGTGCGGGACAGGACCTCCGAGCCGTATCCCTCGCCGCACGCCATGTCGACGACCCGCAGGCCGCGGCAGCGCTCGGCGATCCACTCGTAGACGACCAGGTGGCGCTGGAACCAGTAGTTCTCCTCCGGCACGTCGGGGAGCGTGCGCTCGCCCGTCAGCTCCAGCGGGGGAACGCCCTCGGGCTGGTCCTTCTGCACGTACGTCTCGGTCGACACGACCGAGCACCCTACCGGCGTAGAGCCGTCTTCCGGGTGTACCCTGCGCGGCCCATGACTGCCCCACCCACAGCCGAAGAGATCCGCGACGTCAACACCCGGTACCACGACGTGGCGGCCAAGGAATACGACGCGAAGTGGGGCATCGACTTCGGCGACACGGGCAAGTCCCAGGTGCGGATGAAGCTCGAGAAGGCGCTGGGGCAGATCCCGGCGACGCCGTTTGCGAACGCGCTGGAGATCGGGTCCGGGACGGGCTACTTCACGCTCAACCTCATGCTTCAGGGCGTCATCGAGCAGGCGACGTGCACCGACATCTCCCCGGGGATGCTCGAGGCGTGCGCCGGCAACGCCGAGCGCCTGGGCCTCGGCGACCGCGTCACCACGCAGGTGTGCGACGCCGAGCAGCTCCCGTTCGAGGATGAGCAGTTCGACCTCGTCATCGGCCACGCCGTCCTGCACCACCTGCCCGACCTCGATCAGGCCTTCAGCGAGTTCTTCCGCGTCCTGAAGCCCGGCGGCCAGGTCGTCTTCGCCGGTGAGCCCTCGCGCACGGGCGACAAGATCGCGAACGTGCCCAAGGGCGTCGCGCAGAAGATCGCGCCGGCGTGGCGCGCCGTCTTTCGTGCCGAGCCCGCAGACATCAACGGCCACCTCGCAGCCGAGCCGGACCACTCGCTGGAGTCCGTCGTCGACGTCCACGCGTTCATCCCCGCGGACCTGACCGCGTTCGCGCGCGGCGCCGGGTTCGCCGATGTCGACGTCATCGGCGAGGAGCTGCTCGCCAACTGGTTCGGGTGGACGAACCGCACGCTCGAGGCCACCGCCGACCCGGCCACGATCCCGTGGCCGTGGCGCCAGTACGCGTTCCGCGGCTACCTGTTCTGGCAGCAGGTCGACCAGCGGTTCCTCGAAGGCCGCCTGCCGGCCGACATCTTCTACAACCTGATGATCACGGCGACGAAGCCGGCCTGACGCCGAGCTCCGCGCGGGCGTCGTTCGCCCGCGCGCGGATCGCGTCCAGCTCGGCGGGGTCGATCTTCGCCAGCGAGCGCAGCGGCATCGCCATGCGCCGGTTGCCGTCCAGCCGCTCGCGGTGGCGGTCGATGAAGTCCCAGTACAACGCGGACAGGGGGCATGCTTCCGGACCGGTGCGCTCTTTGGGGTCGTACCGGCAGCCACCGCAGAACCGGCTCATGCGGTTGACGTAGTTGCCGCCCGCGGCGTACGGCTTGGTCGTCATCTGCCCGCCGTCGGCGTAGAGCGCCATCCCGGCGGCGTTCGGGGCCATCACCCATGGCGCGCCGTCGACGAACGCGCGGGCGAACCAGTCGACCGCGTCCTGCGGGTCGACGCCGGTCAGCAGCAGCGTGTTGCCGAGGACCATGAGCCGCTCGATGTGGTGGGCGTAGCCGCGCTCGCGCACGCCGTCGACGACGGAGTCCAGGCAGTTCCACCCGCTCTGCTCGCCGAGGAACGCGCCGGGCAGCGGGGCGTGGGCGTCCAGCGCGTTCGCGCCATCGAGGTGGCGCAGCCAGAACGCGCCGTGGACGTACTCGCGCCAGCCCAGGATCTGGCGGATGAAGCCCTCGGCGGACTGCAGCGGGATGCCGCCGCTGCGGTAGGCAGCCTCGGCGGCGCGCACGGCGTCGAGCGGGTCGAGGACGCCGAGGTTCAGCGGGACCGAGAGCAGGGAGTGAAAGAGCCACGGCTCGCCCGGGACCATCGCGTCCTGCCACGGGCCGAACTGCGGCAGGCGGTCGTCGATGAAGGACCGCAGCGCAGCGTCGGCCTCGTCAGGCGTGACGGCGAACCGGCGTGGCGCGTCCCGGCCCCAGAGGTCGGGGGCGTGCGCGTCGAGGTCGCAGCGGACCTCCGCGTCGATGTCGTCCTCCTGCGGGCACCAGGGCTCGGGCGGCCGCAGGTCTTCTGGCATGTCGCGCGGCGGGCGGCGATTCTCCGGGTCGTAGTTCCACTGTCCGCCCTCCGGTCCGCCGTCGGCGTCGAGCAGGACACCGAAGCGACGGCGCTGCTCGCGGTAGAAGTCCTCCATCTTGAGGCGGCGGCGACCTTCGGCCCATGCAGCGAACGCGTCGGGCGACGTGAGGAACTGGGTCGACGGGACCAGCCGGGCGCCGGCCCGCTCGAGGACCGCCCGCGCGCCGGGGGCGTTGGGCGAGGCGGCGACGAGCGGCCCAGGCTCCTCGGCGAGCGGACTCGCCAGCGACGGCGCGGCCCGCCGTTCGACGACCTCGACGTTACCGCCCGCGCGCAGCTCCGCGGCGAAGTGCCGCATGCCCGACAGCACGACGTGGGCGCGCTGGCGGTGCAGCCAGCGCCGCCGCAGCATCGGCAGCGACTCGACGAACAGCACGCGTTCGGCGCCGTCGAGCGCGGGATGGCCGCGCAGCAGCTGGTCACCGAGAACGACGGCGGTATGCCCCACGCGAGGGGTACGACGCGCGCCGAACGGCAGATCGACGTCGGGCGGTTTCAGGTGGTCATCGCTATGGCAACGTGGATCTGCCGTTCGGCGTGTGGATGGCGAAGCGCAGGCCGCCGCGCGGCCCCAGGGTCGGCGTGGTGGTGATGCGCGGCACGTCCGCCGGGTCGGGCTCCAGCTCGAAGCGGCGCAGCAGCACCGCGGCGAGTGCCCGCAGCTCGTACTGGCCGAAGCGCTTGCCCAGGCACATGCGCGAGCCGCCGCCGAACGGGACGTACGCGCCCTTCGGCAGCGCCTTCACGCGCTCGGGCAGGAAGCGGTCGGGCTCGAACGCGAGCGGGTCGGGATACAGCTCGGGCAGGTGGTGCGTGGCCCAGCTGCAGTAGTGCACAGCGATGCCGGCGGGGACCTTCACGCCCGAGATCTCGGTGTCGCGCAGCGTACGCCGCGGGCCGACCCACGCGGCCGGGTAGCGGCGCAGCGTCTCGTCGAGCGTCCGTTCGAGCACCGGGAGGGTCGTGCCGTCGAGCTCGTCGGCACGCGGGTCGCGATCGCCGAGGACCTCCGCGAGCTCAGCCTGCACGGTCGCGCGCGCGGTGGGGGTGCGACCGAGCTCGTACATCATGAACGTGAGCGTCGCGGTGGTCGTGTCGTGGCCGGCGAACAGCAGCGTGACGAGCTGGTCGCGGATGAGCTGCTCGTCGAGGGGCCGTCCGTCGGCGTCCGTGGCGCCGAGGAGGAGGCCGAGGACCCCCGGGGCTTCGGCGCCTTCGTCGCGATGGTCGTCGAGGAGGGCGCGCACGAGGCCGTCGAGCTCGGCACAGGCGCGCTGCGCCCGGGCGAACGGCGTGCCGGGCCCCCCGCAGCACCTGCACGACGAACGCGTGGCCGTAGAGACTCAGCGCACGTTCGAAGGCGTCGGCGAGCGCGGGGGCCCGGCTGTCCCCCTCGGCAAGACCCAGCAGGCCCCGCAGCGCGATGCGCAGCGCGAGCTCGCGCGTCCACGCGTAGAGGTCGATCTCGGCACCCGGCTGCAGACGCTCGGCCGCCCGCACGCCTTCGGCGACCATGACGTCGGCGACGCCCGCGACCTGCTCGCGGTGGAACGCCGGGAGCATGAGGCGCCGCAGCTGATGGTGCAGCTGGCCGTCGATGTTCAGCATCCCGTCGCCGAGGACCGGGTGCAGGTCGCCGAACCGGCTCTCGCGCCACTGGTACGCGTCGGCGTCCGTCACGAGGATCTGGTGGTTCTCCGGCGCGCCGATGGCCCAGACGACGGGCTCGTGCAGCGTGCGGATCGTGAAGACCGGGCCGAACCGGCGGCGGTGCTCGAGCAGCATGCGGACGGGATCCGCGAGCGTCGCGTACGTGTTGCGCCAGCTCACGCCGCGGCTGCCGGCCGGAAGCCCCGGGCCCGTCCGCCGGGCGCGACGCTCGGCCCGCAGGACCGCAGCCGCCTGCGGGACGAGGCGTTCGTCGAACGGTGGGGGCGGCGGGGCGGTGATCTGCGTGCTCATGCGGGGCTCTGCTCCTGTCCTGACAGGACGTCCTGTCAACTTGCGGCGCACAGTGTTCAACCTGACAGGGGTTCCTGTCAAGATGTCGGGGTGGGCACGACCTCGTCCGACCGCCGGTTCCGCGGGCAGACCGCCGCCGAGCGGGCCGCCGACCGGCGCGCGCGCCTGCTTGACGCCGCGCTCGACCTCATCGGCACCGAAGGCTGGCCGGCGGCGACGATGACCGAGATCTGCCGGCGCGCCGGGCTGACCGAGCGGTACTTCTACGAGTCGTTCCGCGACCGCGACGCGCTCTACGTCGCGTTGATCGACACCGTCGCCGACGAGACCCGCGACGCCGTGCTCGCGGCCCTCGCGGAGGCCGAGGACGAGCCGCGGGCGCGGATGCGCGCCGCCGCCTCGGCGCTCGTCGGCGTGATCGTCGCCGACCCACGCAAGGGCCGGGTCGCCCTGCTCGAGGGCTTGGGCAGCGCGGCGCTGCAGACCCGCCGCCGCGAGCTGCTCGGCGGATTCGAGCAGCTGCTGCGCGACCAGGCGCGCGCGTTCTACGGCGACCGCGCGCCGCGTGGGCTGCGCGCGCAGGTGTCGTCGATCGCACTCGTGGGCGCGCTGGGCGAGGTGATCGGCCGCCGGCTCGACGGCACGCTGCAGATCTCCGACCAGCGGCTCGTCGACGAGCTCACAGAGCTCGCGCTCACCCTCTGACGCCGCGGAGCGCGAGGTACCGCGCGCGCAGCCGGAACGTGTCGCGCATCGAGCCGATGACCTCCTCGAGGAACTCGTCGCGGTACGTCCCGTCGGTCAGCACCGCGATCGCGTAGTACAGGCCGCTGAACGCCCCGAGGGCGCCCGACACCCGCAGCAGCTCCACGCTGACCGGGGTGCCGGCGATCTCCTCCGGCGCCGTGCCGATCCACGACTCCACGACCTCGGGCTGCACCGCGAGCGCCCCGAACGCGACGAAGAACGCCCCGAGCAGCACGGCGACGGTCAGGACCTGCAGCCCCTGCGCGATGACGAGGACGAGCCCGACATTCACGAGCTGGCGGGTGCGCAGCGGCGGCCCCTCCCCCACCTGGCGCTCGATCTCCTGCACCTCCTTGGGCACGCGCGCGACGATGAAGACCAGGCCGACGGCGATGAACAGCACGGCGACCTCGACGACCTGCACGTCGGAGAGCGACGAGAAGACCTGCCACATCTCGGTGTTGATGAACAGGACGATGCTGAACACCAGCAGGAGCGGGACCGCACGCGCCAGGAGCGCGAACGACGTGGCGAGTTGATCGAGCAGCCGCCGCACGCTCCAGACCACGATCCACAACACGCCGTACCCCACCACGGCCCAGATCAGGCCGAGGAGCAGCAGGTTGCCGATGGCCGTCACGGCGGCGCTGCGCCACTGCCCGCCGAAGAGGAGCGGCAGGAGCGCGGGGACGAGGACGAACAGGGTCAGCTCGGTCGGGCCCACGCGCGCGGGGAGGCTCAGCGCCGGCCGGCCGCCGCGGCGGTTGACGATCGCCAGCGCCCCGAACAGGATCCCGATGCCGCCGAGCACGGCGAGCACGTTCGCCCACCATTCCCAGGTCAGGTCGATCGCACCGAACGCCTGCCCGACGAACACCAGCCCGAGCAGCGGCGCCGCCCGCGTGAAGATGTCCTCGTACGCGGAGTAGTCCTCGATGAGCAGCGGCAGGCCCGCACGGCGCAGCCCGCGCTCGCATGCCTGCAGATCGTCCATGCGCGCCACCCTGACGGGTGGCGCGGATGGGTCCGCTACGCCACGCTCGCCGATGCCTCGCGGTAGCGATCCATCGCGCGCTTACGCTCGTCGGCGTGGTCGACGATCGGCGCCGGGTAGTCCAGGCCGATCGCGCAGCGCGCCTCGCGCTGCTCGGCCTCCGTCATCGTCCACGGCTCGGCGAGGCGGTTCGCCGGCACCGCCGCGAGCTCCGGCACCCAGCGCCGCACGTACGCGCCGTCGGGGTCGAACTTCTGCTGCTGGATCATCGGGTTGAAGATCCGCCGGAAGTACGGCGCCGGGTCGACGCCCGTCGAGGCGATCCACTGCCAGTTGCCGTTGTTCTGCGCCGGCTCGCCGTCGAGCAGCAACGAGGCGAAGTGCCGTTCGCCCGCCCGCCAGTCCAGGTGCAGGTCCTTCGTGAGGAAGGAGCCGACCACCATGCGCGCCCGGTTGTGCATCCACCCCGTGGCGGCGAGCTGGCGCATGCCCGCGTCGACGATCGGGAATCCCGTCTCGCCGCGCTTCCACGCGTCGAGCGCGTCCGCGTCGTCGTGCCAGGCCAGCGACCGGAACTTCGGCTGGAACTCGCGCCGCACGTTCTCCGGATGCTCGAGCAGGACGGACGCGTAGAAGTCGCGCCACGCCAGCTGGCGCACCCATGCGTCGGCGCCGGGGGTCGCGCGGCCCCGTGCGCGCACCTCGCACTCGCGCGCCGACAGACATCCCCACCGCAGGTACGGGGAGAGGATCGACGTGCCCCCTGCGAGGGTGTCGTGCCGGTCGGCGTAGCGGTCCACCGGGCCGTCGAGCCACCGGCGCAGCGCCTCGCGCGCAGCGGGCTCGCCCGGCTCGCACACGGGCGCGGGCAGCTGCACCCCGGCGCCTGGCAGCTCGCCGCGGTCCAGCCCCGCGGGCAGCGGGGCCAGGGCGCGCGGCGCTTCCACCACCTCGCGCGCCGCGAGCCGCTCCCAGGTCTTCCAGTACGGCGTGAAGACGGTGAACGCGTCGCCGTCGGCCTTGCGGACCTTCGACACGTCCCGCGCGTAGGTGCCGGTGTTCGGGACCGCCCGCACACCGCGCTCGTTCAGCGCCGCCGTGACGGCCGCATCGCGGCGCAACGCGTACGGCGAGACGTCGCTCGTCCACAGCACCGCGCGCGCGCCGACGTCCTCCGCCAGCTTGGGCAGCTCGTGTTCGGGCGCGCCGCGGCGCAGCACCAAGCCGCTGCCGCGCTCGCGCAGCTGCTCGTCGAGCGAGCGCAGGCAGCCGAAGAGGAACCGCGCGCGCGGCGACGACGCGTACCGCCCGTGCAGGAGCGCGTCATCGAGGACGAAGACCGGCACCACGACGTCGAACTCGGCGCGCGCTCGATGCAGCGCGGGGTGATCGTGCAGCCGCAGGTCGCGGCGCATCCAGAGCAGGCACGTTGACGACATGACAGGGATACGGAGGAGCCCGCGCCATAGACTGCGGCAAGATGGCCGATCGCCTCATTCGCGACTTCCCGCTCTTCCCCCTCGGGCTCGTCGCGCTCCCGCACGAGCAGGTGCCGCTGCACATCTTCGAGCCGCGCTACCGGATCATGATCACGGAGTGCCTCGAGCGTGGCAGCGAGTTCGGCATCGTCTGGCTCGACGACGAACAGCTCCGCGACGTGGGGTGCTCGTGCCGTGTCGAGGAGGTCCTCGAGCAGATGGACGACGGGCGGATGAACATCCTCGTGCGGGGCACGCGGCCGTTCCGGGATCGTGAACCGCCAGGACGAGTTCCCCTACCCGGCGGGCACGGTGGAGCTGCTGGTCTCCGCCGACGAGGACCCGGACGTCGAGGCGACCGAGCGCGCCCAGGAGGCGTACGCCGAGCTGGTCCGCCAGGCGACGGAGGACGACCCCGACCCCGAGCGCATCGCCGGGATGGACGCCTACGCGATGGCCGCCACGGTGGACTTCGGCCTGGAGGCCAAGCAGGGGCTGCTGGAGCTGCGCAGCGAGAACGCGCGGCTGCGACTCATCACCCGGCTGTTCCTCGCGGCGACGAAGCGGCTGGACTTCATCGAGCGCGCGCAGGCGCGGGCTCGGTCGAACGGGAAGGTCCGGTTCGGCTAGACCCGGCGAGCCAGGAGCCGGCGATGATGAGCACCATGCCGGCGACCGCTCCCGCGGTGATGGGCTCGTCGAGCAGCAGGGCGCCGTAGATCACGGCGAAGACGGGCGCGATGTACGTGACGAGGCTCGCGCTCGCCATCCCGACATCGGCGATGAGCGCGTAGAAGAGCACGAACGCGATGCCCGTCCCGCCCATGCCGAGCACGACGAGCGAGCCGATCGTGTCCAGGCCGGGCGCGTGGTCGGGCAGCGTCGCGAGGGCGAGCGGCAGTGTCACGGCCGCGCTCACGAGCATGGTGCCCGCCGCCGTCGCCGCAGCCGGGACGTCCGGGAGCTTGGCCCGGAGATAGAACCCGCCGATCGCGTACCCGAGACTCGCGAGCACGACCATGAGTCCGCCGATGACGGCCGCCCGGTCGCCGTGGAGGTCCAGGCCGAAGAGCAGCACGATCCCCGCCATCCCGGCGAGCAGACCCACGAGGCCCCAGCCGCGCGAGGTCTGGGTGCGATCGACCCGCAGCGCGAGCAGCGCGGTGAACAGCGGGACCGACGCCACCAGGATCCCGGTGAGGCCTGACGCGATCTCCCGCTCGCCCGCCGCGATGAGGACGAAGGGGACCGCCACCTGCACCAGGGCCAGCGTGACGATCGCGCCCCACCGGCCCCGCAGCGTCCCGAGCTGACCGCGGTGCGCCGCCAGCGGGACGAGGACGAGCGCGCCCAGCGCGCACCGTCCGCACACCACCCAGCCGACGGAGAGGTCCTCCAGCGCGACCTTGATGAACAGATAGGACGACCCCCAGATCGCCGCCACGACCAGCAGGGCGCCCCAGGAGCGGCGGGACATCGGTGCGAGTCTAGGTGCCGCCCGCGGGTTCGAGCCCCGGGGCATCCTCCGCCGCGAGCAGCTCGCTGAGGTCGTGGATGACCAGGAGCGTCCGGCCGGCCCCGTCCTCGTCCGGCAGCGCGGCGACGTCACCGCGGATCTCGAACCGGCGACCATCGGAACGGACGAATCGGGCGCGCCTGCCCGTCAGGCGCGCCAGATCTCCCGCCATCGCCAGGATCGCGTCGCGGTCCTCGAGCGGCCACCACGGGTGCGGCGGGCGCAATCCGATGATCGCGTCGCGGTCGTAGCCGACCATCTCACAGAACCGGTCGTTGGCCTCCACGATCTCGAGATCCGGGGAGACCACCACCAGGCCGGCATGCAAGGCCGCCCCCATGGCCTCCGCGCGCTCGCGTGCGCGCCGCAGCGCCACGTGGGCCAAGCGCCGCGCGCTGATGTCGCGACCGACCGCGAACCCCCACCCGTCGGCCATGTCCGCCCCCCAGAGCATCCAGCGGTAGCTGCCGTCCGCCGCCCGGTACCGCGCCTCGAAGCCCGAGACCGAACCCAGCCGCTGCAGCTCCTTGGTCATCGCCCGCTCGGCGGCCGAGCGCTGGTCGTCGTGCACCCGCTCACACCACTGGGTCCCCACGACCTGCTCGTGCGACCACCCGAGGAGATGCTGCCAGGCGGGATTGGCCTCGACGATGCGGCCGTCGGCGTCGATGACGGCGAAGAGGTCGCTCGCACGCCGCCAGAGCGCCTGCCGGGCACGGACGAGCAGGTCGCTCGGCGGCTCGTCGTCTTGGCCTCGGGGGTCGGGCTCGAACCTGGACACGTCGGCCCGATCGTACGCGTCCCCTGTGCCCCGGTGTGCGGGTTGCCGCCCGCGTCAGGCCTTGGCCACCGCGCCGCCCCGCCGCGGGTCGCCGCCGCCCGAGAGCGCGCCGCCCTGCGTGCGCCGGATCGCCTGCACGCCCCCGAAGAAGAGGTTGCGCGCGCGAAACGGCGCCACGGCCCGGCCCGCGCGTTCGATCTCCCCCCACCGGGACACCCGGCTCGGCGTAGACGACCCCGCCCTCGTAGTGCGCGCGCGGCGCATCGACCGCAGCCTGCGCGTCGAGCCCGTGGTCGACGATCCCCACGATCGTCTGCAGCAGCGCCGACCGGATGCGGTTCGACCCCGCACTGCCGAGCACCGCCTCCACGTCGCCGGTGCCGTCGCGGGCCACCACGGTGGGGGCCATCATCGACGGCATCCGCCGGCCGGCGGGCGCGGTGTGGAAGCCCATCGGGCTGAGGTCCTCCTCGCCCATGATGTTGTTCATGTGGATGCCGGTGCCAGGGACGACGACGCCGGCGCCCTCACCGTTCGTACACGTCACCGCGCAGGCCAGGCCGTCGCGGTCGACCACCGACAGGTGTGTCGTCGAGCCGAGCCGCATCGCGAGGAACGTGTCCAGGAACCCGGGTTCGTCCAGACCCGCGACGAACTCGTCGGTGCGCGCGGTCTGCGCCGCGTCCATCGCGTCGACGACCGCCCGCAGCGGCGGCGGGCTGGGCGCGCGATCCAGGAGACCCAGGCTGTAGGCGAGCAGCACGCCGCCGGCGCTCGGCGGCGGGTTGGTCAGCACCTCGCGGCCGCGATAGGAGATCCGGGCGGGCGCCCGCGGGACCGCGCGGTAGTCGGCAAGGTCAGTCGGCGTGAGCACGCCACCGCGGTCGTCGAGCCAGTCCACGACGGCGTCGGCCAGGTCGCCGCGGTAGAAGGGGTCCGCGCCCTCGGCGCCCAGGCGGTCGATCGCGTCGCCCATCTCGCCGAAGCGGAAGCGCTCGCCGGCGCGCAGCGGGCGGCCGCCAGGCGCGAACACGGCACGGACCTCGGGCGTGGAGAGCAGGATGCCCGCCAGGATCTCGAACACGTACGCCTGCGGCTCGTTGAGCACCACGCCTTCGCGTGCAAGCCGCGCGGCGGGCGCCGTGAGCTGGTCCAGCGGCACGGTCCCCCCACCGCCGCGATGCCTCCACGATGCCGGCCGGGTTCCCGTACGGCCCACAGGACGCGGGGCCGACATGGAAGATCTGCACGGCGTCGCCGAACGACACCGAGACCGGGATGAGCGCGGCCTGCGCCGCGTGGGCCTGCGGGCCGAGGCCGGGCGCCGAGACGAAGAAGTCGAGCAGCGTGGGCTCGACGTCAGGCCCGGCGACCAGCAGGTATCCGCCGGCCCCCGGGCCCGTGAGCAGCGGCTCGGCGGTCCACGACGCGAGCATCGCCGCGATCGCGGCGTCCACGGCGTTGCCGCCGGCGCGCAGCACCTGCGCGCCGGCCTCCGCGGAGACGGGATGGCCGGCGGCGACGACGCCGCCGGTCATGCGTTATCCCCGGGGAACGAACTCAGGGACGTCGAGCTGGTTGACGCCCAGGCCGGTCTGCCGGACCGACGACCGCTCGGGACGGGTGCGCTCGACGCGCGGCTCGCCCTTGGGCTCCTCGAGCACCCGCGAGATCGGCCGGGACGAGACCGGCGCGTAGCCCGTCGCGACGACGGTGATCCACACCTGGTCGCCCAGGGCCTCGTCGACCATCGCGCCGAAGATGATGTTCGCCTCCGGGTGCGCGGCGGCGGACACCGTCTTCGCGGCCTCGTTGACCTCCCACAGCGAGAGGTCCGCACCGCCCGTGATGGAGAGCAGGATCTTCTTCGCGCCCTCCATGCTCGTCTCGAGCAGCGGGGACGAGCAGGCCTGCTCGGCCGCGATGATCGCGCGGTCGTCGCCCGTGCCCATGCCGATCCCGAGCAGGGCGTTGCCCGCCTCGGACATGATCGTGCGCACGTCGGCGAAGTCCAGGTTGATGATGCCCGGGAGCGTCACGAGATCGGACACGCCCTGCACGCCCTGGCGCAGCACGTCGTCAGCCACGTTGAACGCGGCCATCATCGACGTCTGCTTGTCGAGCACGGACAGCAGGCGGTCGTTCGGCACCGTGATGAGGGTGTCGACCTCCTGCGCGAGCGCGTCGACGCCCAGCTCGGCGGCGTCCCGGCGGCGGGTGCCCTCGAAGCCGAACGGCTTCGTGACGATGCCGACGGTCAGCGCGCCGACCTCACGGGCGATGCGCGCGACGACGGGCGCGGCGCCCGTGCCCGTGCCACCGCCGGCCCCGGCGGCCACGAAGACCATGTCCGAGCCCTTGAGCAGCGACTTCAGGCGGTCGTAGTCGGCCATCGCGGCGTTGCGGCCCAGTTCCGGGTCCGCGCCGGCGCCGAGCCCACGCGTGAGCTCCTCGCCGATGTGCACCGTGAGGTTGGCCGTGGAGGCCTGCAGCGACTGGACGTCCGTGTTCACCGCGATGAACTCGACGCCGTTGATCCGCGCCTCGACCATGCGGTTGACGGCGTTCACGCCACCGCCGCCCACGCCGACGACGCGGATGATCGGGTGGCCGGCCTTCGTCTCGCCGAATGCGGACATCGGCATGGCCGTGCTGGAGAACGACGTGTCGTCGGCCAGCGGGCGCTCGGGCTCGTCGTAGGACGCGACGGGCTCGACGGGCTCCAGGACGTTGTCCGGGATGTCCGAGCTGAACGCGTGACGCAGGCGCTCCTGCGGCGTCGGGGGCTCGACCTCCGGCGCAGCCGCGCGCGGCTCGGGAGCGGGTTCCGGCGCGGGGGCGGGTTCGGCACCTGCCGAATCCGTCTCCGTGCGGCGGAACAGCTCGGCGAGCGGCCCTTCGCGCATGCTTGCGCGCTTATCCCTTGCCATGTGAGAGCACCTCCTTCGCGAGATCGCGATAGGACTGGGCGGCCACGCCGTCCGGGTCGTACTTGAGCACCGACATCCCCTTGACGGGGGCCTCCGCGAAGCGGATGGTCTTGCGGATCCGCGACGCGAAGACGCGGTCCCCGAAGTTCTCCTCGAGCAGCGAGATCGCCTCCTGCGCGTGCAGGGTGCGCGTGTCGACCAGCGTGGGCAGGATGCCCTCGATGTCGACGCCGGGGTTCAGTTCCTCACGGATCATGTGCAGCGTGTTCTGCAGCTGGATCAAACCACGCATCGACAGATACTCGCACTGCACGGGGACGATCACCTTGTTCGCAGCCGTCAGCGCGTTGATCGTGAGCAGCCCGAGGCTGGGCGGCGTGTCGATGCAGATGAAGTCGTAGTCGTACTGGACGGCCTTCAGCGCCTTGGCCAGCGAGCGCTCGCGGCCGATCTTCATCGACATCGCGATCTCGGCGCCCGCGAGATCGATCGAGGCGCACGCGACGTCGATCTCGCGCTTGCGGATCACGTCGCGGATCGGCATGTCGTGCACGAGGACGTCGTACATCGAGGTCTGCACGGTGTCCGGGTCGATCCCCTGGGACATCGTGAGGTTGCCCTGCGGATCCATGTCGACGCAGAGCACGCGGTGGCCCTCCTCCGCGAAGGCGGCGGCGAGGTTCAGCGTCGTGGTGGTCTTGGCGACGCCACCCTTCTGGTTGGCGAACGCGATGACCTTGGCAGTCTGCTGCGGGGGCGACTCCACGTCAGCTCTCCGGTGCGGTCGGGTGATGCGGGATGCCCGGACGGCGCCCGGACGTGTGTCTATTCGCACGTGGGCGCGAGACTCCTTCACCGGTGTGACACGCGTACCCTCCCCCGCCGTGGACCTGCTGGACAAGCCGCTCGTCGTCGTCACCGGCAAGGGCGGCGTGGGCAAGACGACCGTCGCCGCCGCGCTCGGCCTCGTGGCCGCCCGCCGCGGCAAGCGCGCGATCGTGGCCGAGGTCGCCCGGCGCACCGACGTCGCCGGCATCCTCGGGACCGCCTCCGGCCGGCGAGACCGCGTCTTCGTCGAGCACGAGATCGCCGACGGCCTGTTCCACATCTCCATCGACCCCGAGGACGCGCTGGCCGAGTACCTCAACGATCAGCTCGGGTCGTCCAGCCTGGCGAGTGTCCTGTCGTCCAGCCGCATGTTCGGGTTGCTCGCCGCTGCCACTCCCGGTCTGCGCGAGCTGCTGACGATCGGCAAGGTCTGGGAGCTGACCCAGCCCGAGCGACGCACCCCGGGCGCCGACCCCTACGACCTCGTCGTCGTCGACGCACCCGCCACAGGGCACGGCGTCGCGATCCTCGGCGCGCCGCGCACGTTCGCCGACGCGGCCGCGGGCGGGCCCGTCACGCGGCAGGCCGAGCGCATCGACGCCACGATCTCCGACCCCGCCCAGACGGGCCTGGTCGCCGTCGCGCGCGCGGAGGAGATGCCCGTGACCGAGACGCTGCATCTCCAGGAGGCGTTGCGTGACCGGCTGGGCCGCGAGCTGGACGCCGTCGTCGCCAACCGGCTGGAGCCTGACCTCATCACCCCCGCCGAGGCCAAGCGGCTCGCCGAGCACGCCGAGCACCCCGCCGTGACCCTCACGCTGCACGCCGTGGCGCGGACGCGGCGCCAGCGCGCGCAGGTCGGGCGGCTGCACCGGGGCACCGGGATCGACCCGGTGCGCCTGCACGCCCGGCGTGACGGACCCGACCTCGAGGCGCTGGCCGACGAGCTGGCCGCCGGGCTGGAAGTAGGCTGAGACGCGGATGGAGCTGGGCGACCGACTGGCAGGCAAGCGCGTGGTGATCGTCGCCGGCTCCGGCGGCGTGGGCAAGACCACGACGTCCGCGGCCCTGGCGATGGGCCTTGCCGCGCGCGGACAGCGCGTCGCGGTGGTGACCATCGACCCCGCCAAGCGCCTGGCCACATCACTCGGCCTGGAGGTGCTCGACAACGAGCCACGCCTCGTCGACCCGTCGCGGTTCGCCGGGCACGGCGTCGAGATGCAGGGCGAGCTGTGGGCGATGATGCTCGATGCCAAGCGCACGTTCGACGACCTGATCGAGCGCCTCTCCCCGGACGCGAAGACGCGGGACGAGGTGCTCAGCAACCGGATCTACCAGGAACTCTCCGGGGCGGTCGCCGGATCGCAGGAGTTCACGGCGATCGCGAAGCTCTACGAGCTGGACCGCGAAGGCGGGTTCGACGTCCTGGTCCTCGACACCCCGCCGTCGCGCAACGCCCTGGACTTCCTCGACGCGCCCGACCGGCTCACCGGGTTCCTCGAGGGCCGTGCGCTCCGCGTCTTCCTCACGCCCGGCGGGCTCGCCGCGAAGGTCATGGGCCGCGGCACGAGTGTCGTCTTCGGCGTGCTCGGGCGCGTCACCGGCGTGGACCTCCTCAACGACCTCTCGACGTTCTTCCGTGCCCTGGGCGGGCTGCTCGACGGGTTCCGCGAGCGCGCACGAGGCGTGAAGAAGCTGCTGGCCGACCCCGCGACGACGTTTCTCATCGTGACGTCCCCCGAGCGCGAGCCGGTCGAGGAGGCGATCTTCTTCCGCGGCAAGCTGCGCGAGGCCCGGATGCCGTTCGGCGGGCTCATCGTCAACCGGGTGCACACCCTCCCGGAGGGGATGCAGGCCGGCGGCGCGGACGAGATCGCCGACGAGCTGGCGGACGCGCTGGGAGCGAAGCTCGCCGGCAAAGTCGCCGCAACCGTCCGGGACGCCGAGCTGCTCGCCGACCGTGACGCTGCGGCGATCGCGCGGCTCGGCCGGGAGGTCGACGACCCCGATCCCGTCGTCATCCCCGAGCTGGACGACGACGTGCACGACGTCGACGGGCTCGCCCTCGTCCACGCACACCTCACGCGCTCCATCGACGGCGCGGCGTAGGCTCTCGCCCCATGGAATGGCAGATCCTCGAAGGCGTGCCGGAAGAGGATGTCCAGCGGGTGCTCGACATGGCCCGCCGGCGGACCTTCCGCAAGGGCGAGATCGTGTTTCACGAGGGCGACCCCGGCGACACGCTGCACCTCGTTCGCAGCGGGCGCTTCGCCGTGAAGGTCAGCACCCAGTACGCCGACGAGGCGATCCTCGCGGTCTTGCGCGCCGGCGACATCTTCGGGGAGCTCGCGCTGCTGAGCCCGGGGGCGCCGCGCAGCGCGACCGTCGTCGCGCTCGAGGCGGGCGAGACCATGTCCGTCCACCAGCTCGACTTCGGCCGCCTGCGCCGGGAACAGCCGGGCGTCGGCGACGTCCTCATCAGCGTCCTCTCCGCCCAGGTGCGGCGGCTGTCGCGCCACCTGCTCGAGGCCCTCTACACCCCCGCCGACACCCGCGTGCGGCGCCGCGTCCTCGAACTCGTCGACATCTACACCGGTGACGACCCGTCGCTGCCGGTCACCATCCCGCTCACGCAGGACGACCTCGCCGACCTCGCCGGGACCTCCCGCGCCACGGTGAACCGCGTCCTGCGCGAGGACGAGGCGCGCGGGATCGTGGAGCTCGGTCGCGGGCGCACGCTCGTGATCGACCGCGAGGGGCTCACCAAGTGGGCGGGGCTTTGACTCGCTGACGCTCCTCAAAGCCCTTGGGAGTTCCTCGCCAGAGGCTCCCAACTCCCGAACTCCCGTCGCGGTTGGGCTTCGACGCTGACGCTCCTCAAAGCCCTTGGGAGTTCCTCGCCAGAGGCTCCGAACTCCCGAACTCCCGTCGCGGTTGGGCTTCGACTGACGCGCTGATCTCCCGGCATGAGCCGGGGCCGCCGCACCTCCTCTCCTCTCGCTGTTCTCGTTCTCCGGCCGCCGGGCCGCGTGGGTCGCTGCGCGCCTTCAAGTAGGCGTTGTGTGACGTGTTTTACAAAACGTGCTTCTTGACATACGAAATATGTATCGGGTATCTCTTAGCGCATGTAGTCCCCTCTGACCAGGAGCCGACATGTCCGTCTCACCCGTCACCACCACGATCACGAGCCCCGCCGCAGCCCTCGACCACGACGCGTACGCGCCGCTGGACTTCGACACCGCCGTCGAGACGTTCCCGCCTGACGCGCGCCGCGCCGCGGCGCAGGCCATCGGCCGCCACATCGCTGAGCAGTTGCGCGCGGGCCGCTCGCTCTTCAACGTCGTCCACGACGCGGCCGTGCACGACCGGATCGGCGCGGACGGCCGCGCGCTCGCCAGCCGCGTTCGCGCCGTGGAGGCCGTGGAGGCCGAGGCATGAGCCTCCTCGCCCTCATCGCCTGGCTCACCCCGGCCGCCGGCGCGCTCCTCGCGGTGCTGCGCCGTGACACGCTGCGGCAGGCCGCGGTCATCGGGCCCGCCCTGACCGCCCTCGTCGGCGCCGCCGCCCTCGCGGGCGCGCCGATCGCCCCCGTCGACGCCGTCGGCGGCCTCATGCTCCTCCTCGTCGGCGGCCTGTCGGCCACCGTCCAGAGCTACGCGATGCGCCAGCTCGCGTCGGCCCAGGGCGGCGCCCAGACGACCGCCCTCCTCGGCGTCGCCGCCAGCGGCACCGCCGTCTTCGTCACCGCCGGGCCCCTGGCGGTCATCGCCGCCGGCTGGACCGTCGCAAGCGTCGCGTTCCTCGGAGCGCTCGCCGCCCATCGCCATCTGCCCTCCGGACGCGACGCGCTGCGCCGCGCGATCATCGCCTTCGCGATCGCCGACGTCGCCCTCTGGGCGAGTGTCATCCTCGACGCGACCGGCGCGCAAGCCGGCTCGACCGCGGGCCACGCCGTCGCCATCCTGCTCGTCGTCGCCGCCGCGGCGCGCGCCGCGCAGCTGCCGCTGCACGGCTGGCTCGTCACGACCGTCGCGGCGCCGACCCCCGTCTGCGCCTTCCTCCACGCGGGTGTGGTCAACGCCGGCGGGGTCCTGCTGCTCCGCCAGCAGGACATCCTCAGCGCCTCCACCCCGGCGATGGCCACCGCGATCACCATCGGCGCCGTCACGATGTTCAGCGCCGCGATCGCGATGGCGGTCCGCGCGGACGTCAAGGGCATGCTCGCGTGCTCGACCAGCGCGCAGATGGGCTTCATGCTCATGACCTGCGGCCTCGGCGCCTGGGCCGCGACGATCATCCACATCGTCGGCCACGCGATGTACAAGGCCGCGGGCTTCCTCGGTGCGGGCGGCGCGATCGCCGACCACGCCCGCCGTCGCACGGTGCCGGCGCCACCTGCGGCCCGCACGCAGGCGGCCCTCCAGGGCCTGCTGGCGGCCGTCGCGCCGGGCTGCGGGCCTCACCGCCATCGCCGCGGCCCTGGGCGTCGGCGAGGAGAAGACGGTGCTGCTCATCTTCGCCTGGGTCACCGGCGCAGCCGCCCTGTGGTCGGCCCTGCGCCGGACCGGCCGTCCCGGCGAGATGGCGGTCGCCTCGGTGCTCGCCACCGCGATGGCCGCGACGTACCTCCTCGGAGCCCTCGGGCTCTCCGAGGTCCTCGCGCTGCCCTCGGCCGACGGCCACCCGGCGGCCTGGTTCGCCCTCGTCCCGCTCGCTGCGGCGGGCGGCGCGCTGCTCGCCTGGCAGCAGGGCGGAACGCTGCGCGACCGGCTCTACGTCCGCGCGATGCGCCTCAGCCGCCCGCGGCCCATGCCGCACTGGCATCTCGGCACGGACGCCGACCGCACCCGGTCTGCGTTCGCGCGGACCGGCCCGTCCACCGCCGTCGCCGAGGGAGGCACCGCATGACCCAGACGATCCTCATCCCGCAGTCCGAGGGCGTGCGCGAGCAGGTCGCCGCCCTCGCGAAGGAGATCTCGCCGGCGTGGCCGCTCGAGCGCTTCGTCGCGGTCAACCCGCTCGCGGGCATCGAGCACCTCCCGTTCGCCGAGGCGGTCGTCCACGCGCAGCAGACGTTCGGCGCGCCCGGGTGGCGCGCCGAGGAGGAGCTGCGCGCCGCCGAGCGCGACGGCCGGATCAGCGACCGGGAGCTGCGCCGGGCGCTCCGCGCGCGGATCGGAGCCGACGCGGACCTCGAGATCGACCTCGGCGACCACCGGACGGCGACGCTCGAGGCGATCCTGCTCGCCGACCTCCGGCACGCGCCGGCCGTCGCGCCGCAGCCGCGTCAGGCGCTCACGCCCGCCGAGGCCTGGGACGTCCAGCTCGGCGACCGGATCGCCGACGTCACGGACGAGATGATGAGCGGCTGGCTCGCTGCGTACCTCGATGCGGGCAAGGCCCGCTGGGGCATGCCGCACCGCGAGCGCGGCTTCTACGGCGCATGGCGGGCGCTGGCGCCGCACGACCCGGCCTTCACGCGGGCGGCGCGGCGGCAGCTCGCCGAGCTGCCCGTGGACGGCGCCGAGGCGCTGGAAGCGCTGCTCGACGAGACCGGCTTCGACGCCGCCGGCAGGGAGGCGCTGCTCCGTGCCCTGCTGACCCGCCAGCCCGGCTGGTCCTCGCACGCCCGCTGGCGTCAGGAGCACCTGGGCGACCTCGAGTTCGCCGACCTCGCGGCTGTCCGCCTGGCCTGCGAGCGGGCGCTCCTGCACCCCGCGGCGGGCGCCGACGCGCTCGCGCGGGTGCCCGCCGTCGCGGCGCCGCCCGCACCGGACCGGCGGGCGCGCGTGACCGCCGTCGCGGACGCGCTCGGCGTGGCGCCGGACATGCCCGACCTCGCCGCTGCCCTCGACCGGATCAGCCCGGCCGCGCGCCCGGCGATCTGGCAGGAAGCGCTGGAAGCCACGTTCCGCACAGAACTCCTCAGCCGCATCGACGAGCAGCCGCCGGCCGGGCCGGCCGGCACAAAGACCGGGACCCCGCAGGTCCAGGCGGTCTTCTGCATCGACGTGCGCTCGGAGGTCTTGCGGCGCCACCTCGAGGCCAGCGGCCCGTACGAGACCATCGGGTTCGCCGGGTTCTTCGGGCTGGCGGTCGACGTCCAGGCCTTCGGGGGCGACGTGACCACCGAGCAGTGCCCGGTGCTCGTCACGCCCGCCGCCGTGGTCACCGAGCGCCCGGACGCAGGTCACGAGCAGGAGGCCGAGCGCGCGCTGCGCGCCACGAACCGGCTCGCCGCGGCCCGCGACGCCTTCGCCGGGGCGAAGAAGGGCCTGGCCGCGAAGTACGTCTTCGCGGAGGCCGTCGGGTTCGTCACCGGTCCGATCGCCACGGCGAGGACCGTCGCGCCGAACCTGGCGGGCGGCCTGGCTGAGAAGGCCAACGCAAACCCGCACGTGCCGACCCACATGGACGTCGACGCGCTGCCGCTCGAGGACCGCGTGGCGGCGGCGGCCGGCGCGCTCACAGCCATGGGCCTCGTGGACGGGTTCGCGCCGGTCGTCCTGCTCTGCGGGCACGGCTCGACGACGGTGAACAACCCGCACATGGCGGCGCTCGATTGCGGCGCCTGCGGCGGCCACCGCGGGGCGCACAACGCCCGCGCGATGGCGGCGGTGTTCAACGACCCCGCCGTCCGCGCCGGCGTGGCCGAGCGCGGCATCCACATTCCCGACGGCACGTGGTTCGCCGCCGGCGAACACGACACGGCCACGGACGTCGTCCGGCTCCTCGACGAGGAGGTCCCGGCGACGCACCGCGCCGTCATGGACGCCTTCCGCGCGGACCTCGCGCGCGCCGGTGCCGCCACCGCGGCCGAGCGCGCGCTCCGGCTGCCGGGCGCGTCCGCGGGCCGGGACGGCGCCGACGAGGTGCTGGTCCGCAGCCGCGACTGGGCGCAGATCGCCCCCGAGTGGGGCCTGGCGGGCTGCGCGGCGTTCATCGTCGGATCGCGGGAGCTCACGGCCGGCCGGGACTTCGGCAGCCGGACGTTCCTGCACTCCTACGACGCGTCGGCGGACCCGACCGACGAGGCGCTGACCCTCATCCTGACCGCGCCGCTCGTCGTCGCGCACTGGATCGGCAGCCAGTACTACTTCTCATCCGTCGCGCCGGAGCAGTTCGGCGCAGGGACGAAGATCAGTCACAACGTGGTGGGCGGCATCGGCGTGCTGAGCGGCCCCGGCGGCGACCTGCGCGGCGGCCTGCCGTGGGAGTCCGTCGCGGTCGGCGACCGCCTCGAGCACGAGCCGCAGCGCCTGCTCGCCGTCATCGACGCGCCGTGCGACCGGATCGACGGGGTCCTCGCGGGCGCGCCCCAGGTCGAGCGGCTCATCGACGGCGAGTGGATCACGCTCGTCGCGCGCGACAGCGCCGACACCCCGTGGATGCGCCGTCTCCCGGGCGGCGGCTGGCAGGCGGAGGTCGCGGCATGAGCCGTGTGAGCGCCCCGGCGCAGCCCACGGCCCGCGTCGGGATCATCGGCGGCGGCCAGCTCGCGCGGATGTCGCACGCTGCAGGCACGCCGCTCGGGATCGAGACGCACGTGCTCGACGCCCCTGGCGCACCCGCGGAAGCGGCCGGCGCCCGACTCGTCGTCGGCACAGCCGATCGGCTCGACGACCTCGCCAGGCTCGCCCGGCGCGTCGACGTGGTGACGTTCGACCACGAACATGCCGACCGGGCCGCCCTGCAGGCCCTCGCTGCGCGCGGCGTCGCGATCAGGCCCGGACCAGAGGTCAAGCACCTGGCGCAGGACAAGCTGCACGCCCGTCGCAGGCTCGGCGGGGACCTCGGCCTGCCCGTGCCGGCCTTCACATCCGTGCAGGACGTCAGCGAGGTCCGTGCCTTCGCCGCGGCACACGGCTGGCCGGTGGTCCTCAAGGCCATCAGCGGCGGCTACGACGGACGCGGTGTCCGCATCGCCGCTGACGTCGCCGAGGCGGAAGCGGCACTCGCCGCGCTCGGCCGTCCCGCCCTCGCCGAGGCCCATGTCGCCATCGACACCGAGCTGTCGGTCCTCGTCGCGCGCGCGGCGGGGACCGGCGAGTCGCGCGCGTACCCCGTCGTCGAGACGCTCCAGCAGGACGGGATCTGCCACGAGGTGGTGCTCCCCGCCCGCGTCCCGGGCGCGCTCGCGGCGCGGGCGCATGCGTTGGCGCTGGAGCTCGCCGAGGCGATCGGGCTCGAGGGGCTCCTCGCGGTCGAGCTGTTCGTCGCAGGCGATGAGCTGCTCATCAACGAACTCGCCCTGCGCCCGCACAACTCGGGCCACGTGACGCTCGACGGCTGCGTGACCTCCCAGTTCGAGCAGCACCTGCGCGCCGTGCTCGGGTGGCCGCTCGGCGCGACCCGCCCGGTCGCCCCCGCTGCGGCGATGGTCAACGTGCTCGGCCCGGCCGACGGGAGCGACCCCGGCCACCGTGTGGCCCGCGCGCTGGCCGTCGAGGGTGCGCACGTCCACCTGTACGGCAAGGCGCCGCGCCCGGGCCGCAAGCTCGGGCACGTCACCGCGCTCGGCGCCGATGCCGACGCAGCGCTCGACGCCGCCCGGACCGCCGCACGGATCCTGGAGGGCGAACGATGAGCGCCGTGCGTGTCGGCATCGCCATGGGCAGCCGCTCCGACCTCCCGGTCATGCGCGCCGCAGCCGAGGCGCTCGACGAGTTCGGGATCGCCCACGAGCTGCGCGTCGTCTCCGCACACCGCACCCCGCGGGAGATGCTCGCCTACGGGGAGGAAGCCGAGGCCCGGGGCCTGCAGGTCCTCATCGCAGGCGCCGGCGGAGCCGCGCACCTCCCGGGCATGCTGGCATCCGTCACCCCGCTGCCCGTCATCGGCGTGCCGGTGCCGCTGCAGCACCTCGACGGCCTCGACAGCCTGCTGTCGATCGTGCAGATGCCCAAGGGCGTCCCCGTCGCGACCGTCGCGGTCGGCAACGCCCGCAACGCCGGGCTGCTCGCCGTCCGCATCCTCGCCGCGTCCGACCCGGACCTCCGCGCCCGGATCACCGCGTTCCAGGATGACCTCGCTGCCGCGTCCCTCGACGCGGACCGCACCCTCACCGATTCCACCCCGCCGACTCCCGAAGGGACCTGACCCATGCTCTCGTCCAAGCGCCTGCTGATCACCGGACTCGTGACCACCGACAGCATCGCCTTCGCGGTCGCCGAACGCGCGCAGCTCTCCGGCGCGACGGTCCTGCTGTCCGCCCTCGGCCGCGACCTCGAACTCGCCGAAGCGGCCGCCGCGAAGCTCCCGCGACCGGCGGAGCTCCTGGAGCTCGACGTGACCCGGCGCGAGGAGCTCGACCGCGCCCGTGACCGCATCGCCGATCTCACCGGCGGACTCGACGGCGCGCTGCACGCCGTGGCGTTCGCTCCCCGCGACGCGCTCGGCGGCGACTTCCTCGACGCACGCCCGGAGGGCGTCGAGCTGGCGTTCCGCACCAGCGCGTGGTCGCTGGCGGGGCTCGCCGGCATCCTGCGCGACCTGGCGCCCGCCGACGGCGGCGCGCTCGTGGGCCTGGACTTCGACGCGGACGGCGGGGCGTGGCCGGTGTACAACTGGATGGGCGTCTGCAAGGCCGCGCTGCAGTCCACCGCGCGGTACCTCGCCCGCGACCTGGGCCCGCGAGGCATCCGCGTCAATCTCGTCGCGGCGGGCCCCCTCCACACGCGCGCGGCGGGAGGCATCCCGGGCTTCGAGCACCTGTTGACGGCGTGGGAGCGCCAGGCCCCGCTGGGGTGGGACCCGCGGGACGCCGGCCCGTCGGCCGATGCCGTGTGCTTCCTGCTCTCTGACTGGTCCCGTGCGGTCACCGGCGAGATCCTCCACGCCGATGGCGGCTTCCACGCGATGGCGTCCCCGCCCGCCCGCGAGACGACCTCCGAGGACGACCGCGGCTACGAGCCGCGCGCGTACGCGACGTAGCGCTGGCCGGCGCGGACCAGCTTCGTCCTCGCCAGGCGGAAGTCCCGGACCGCGACCTTGCCCTCGCGGACGATGACCCGGGTCTGTGCGCGCTTGCCGCGCCCGCAGTCGTCGATCGTCAGCCACTGGGTGCCGCGCACGACCGCCGAGCCGTACTTGCCGTCCGTGCGGAACCTGCCGTCGGCCTTCACGCGCCCGCGGCGGGTGCGGCGCTTCTTGCGCGCGCTGGTCTGCGCCCGGGCGGCGAACGTGAGCGGTGACGCCGCTGTGCCGAACAGCGCGGCGCGGCTGCGGGGCGCGGTCGTGCCGATCTGGGCGCCCTGGCTCCCGCGGTCGCGGACCGCGACCGGACAGCCGGTGATCTGCTCGCTGAGGCGCAGATCGGTGAGCGTGCCGTCGGTGCGCTGGTCGAACGTCAGGATGCCGTCGGAGAGGTCGGCGTCATCGGTGCCGCCCCCGGACCGGGCGACGGTGATGCGCGCCGTGCCCGCCCGGGTGTCGAGCTTCGACCCGTCCGGGACGAGCTCGACCTGGTCGAGCGGCACCGACCGCCGGCTCCCGCGCAGCCGCACGTAGACCCTGCCGCGCAGCGTCTGGACGAGCACGGTGCGGCCGACCTCGGGCGCCCCGGCCGGTGCCGAGCCCGTCGGCGGCGCCGGTCCGGTGGGCGGCGACACGGACGACGGAAGGTCGATCCGGCGCACGCGGTCGGTGGTGCTGTCGCCCACGACGAGATCCCCCTGCGCGTCCACTGCCACCCCGCGCGGCTCGTTGAGCTGCGCGTCCGCGGCGGCGCCACCGTCACCGCAGGCCGTCGTCGGCGCGGCGCACGCAGCGCCGGTCCCCGCCGCCGTCTGGATCGTTCCGCCGGCGTCGACGACACGGATGCGGTTGTTCGTCGTGTCCGCGACGACGAAGCCGCCCGTGGGCAGCGCGACCACGTCGTCGGCGGCGTGGATCTGCGCCGATGTCGCGGGGCCACCGTCGCCGCCGAAGCTCGCGGCGCCGACGGACTGCTGGCCGGCAACGCGCTCGATCGTGCCGCTGCCGTCGTCGCGCGAGACACGGCGAACGCGGGAGATCGTCGGCTCCGCGATGAGGAACCCGTCGCCCGGCGTGACCGCGATGCCCGACGGCCCGCCGAGCGCCGCCTGCCCGCTGCCGCCACCGTCACCACACGCTTCTGCGGTGTTCGTGCAGAACAGCCCGCTGCCCGCGACCGTCCCGATCACGCCGTTGACGACGCGGCGCACCTTCGCGTTGCCGTAGTCGGCGATGAGGAACGTCGACCCGTCGCGCACCGCCACGTCGCGCGGGACGTTCAACTCGGCGCCCGTCGCGGCCCCGCCGTCGCCGGGCGCCGCCCGACGTTCCGTTGCCGGCCACCGTCGTGATGTTCGAACCGTCGACCCGCCGGATCTTGCTGTTGCCGGTGTCGGCGATGAGGAACGAGTCCTCGTCGATCGCCGCGACACCCTGCGGCGCTGTGAGCTGCGCGGCGACCGCCACTGAACCGTCGCCGCACGAGCCGGTCGGCACGCCGCACGTCGACCCGCTGCCCGCGACCGTGGTGATCGAGCCGTCGGGGGCGATGCGGCGGATACGGTTCGTGTTCGTGTCGGCGAAGATCACCGCGCCCCCGGGCAGTACCGCGACGCCCTTCGGGTTGTCGAGCTGCGCCGCCGTGGCCGGGCCGGCGTCCCCGCAGGCTGCGGTCGGGGGCGTGCAGGCGCTGCCCGAACCGGCGAGCGGGAAGATGAAGGTCCCGTCGATCGCCGCCGAGGCGCCGGCGGGCAGGGCCGCCGAGCCCACGAGCGCGAGGGCGGCAGCCACGATGAGGGTCGGTCGGATCATGGTGCGTCGGCCGACGATACGCCCGCGCGCGCGGTCGCACTGTCGCCTTGCTGACACGAACACCGTCGGATGCGCGACGGAGCGGCCATGGACCTGAGGACGAGACGCTGGGTCACGGCGGGCATCGTCGCGCTTGTCGCGGTCGTCTCGGGGCTCGTGGTCGCCGCGACCGACGTGCTGCGCGGGCCGGAGCTGGCGACGGTCGACGCGCGGTTCGCCGTGCGCGGTGAGCAGCCGGTGCCGGAGGACGTGGTGTTCGTGGCGATCGACGAGAAGTCGATCAGCGAGCTCGGCGGGTGGCCGTTCCCGCGAGGAGACCACGCCGAACTCATCGACACCCTGCTGACGGACGACGCAAAGGTCGTCGCGCTCGACATCGAGTTCAGCCAGCCCTCCAACTCCCCCGCCGACGATCTCGCCCTACGCGAGGCCGCACGCCGCGCCGGCGACCGGCTGGTGCTCGCCAGCGCGAGCATCCTCGAGACGTCGCGGCGCCCCTTCGTGGCGATCGGGCGTAAGGAGTTCGAGGCGCCGGGCGTCGCGAAGGGCGACGTGGCGTACCGCGCCGACCCCGGCGGCTACTACCGGCGGGTCGGCGTCATCGAGGGCGCGCCGCACTTCGTGACCGAAGCGGTGCGCCTCGCCGGCAAGCCGGTCCCCGCGGAGGCGAAGGACGACCCCGGTCAGTGGATCGACTTCGTCGGCGACGCCGGCCGGGTCCAGACCTACTCGTACGTCGACGTGCTCGACGGCAAGGTCCCACGCAAGGAACTCGAGGGGAAGGTCGTCGTCGTCGGCCCCGCCGCCACCTCGCTGCGTGATGAGCACCCCGTCCCCACCGATCCCGTGATGGACGGCGCCGAGATCCACGCAAACGCGATCCACACGCTGCTGCAGGGCGTCCCCCTGCGCGACGCCCCGGGCTGGTGGGCGATCGCCCTGATCGTGATCGCCGCCATCGCGGCCCCGCTCGCGGTGGCGTTCGCACCGATCCGGCGAGCCCTGGCCGCCGGGCTGCTGGTCGGCGTCGGCGCGGTCGCAGGGGTGCTCGTCTTCGGCCAGCTCGCTTTCCAGGCCGGCAACGTCGTCGAGCTCCTGCCCGCGCTCACCGCCGGGCTGGTCGGCACGGTCGGCGCCATCGGCGCGACGTACGCCACCGAGATCCGCCGCCGCGCACAGCAGCGCCACGCGTTCGAGCGCTTCGTCCCGGCCTCAGTGGTCGAAGAGGTCCTCGACCGCATGGGCGGCGAGGCGAAACTCGCGGGCATCCAGCGCGAGGGCACCGTGATGTTCTGCGACCTGCGGGGGTTCACGAGCTTCGCGGAATCACTTCCCGCCGAGCTCGTCTTCGAGGTGCTGAACGCGTACCTCACCGAGGTCAGCGACGCGATCCTCGACCACGGCGGCACGCTCGTCACCTACCTCGGCGACGGCGTCATGGCGGTGTTCGGCGCGCCGCTGGCGCAGGAGGACCACGCCGACCGCGCACTCGCCGCGGCCCGGGAGATCCTCGAGACCCGTCTCGCGCGGTTCAACGCCGCCACGGGTCAGGAGTTCCGCATCGGGATCGGCCTGCACTCGGGCCCGGTGATGTCCGGCAACGTCGGATCGCAGCGGCGCATGGAGTACGCAGCCGTGGGTGACGTCACGAACACCGCCGCGCGCCTGCAGGGCGAGACCAAGGGCACGCCCCACCAGCTGCTGCTCAGCGAGGACACCCGCGCCGCGCTGCAGGGCGGTGACCCCGACGACCTCGTCGACGCGGGCGAGTTCAAGCTGCGCGGTCGCGCCGAGGCGGTGCGGTGCTGGTCGCTGGCTACGCCGGCATCGGGGTCGCCGGGCCCTCGGTGAGCACCCGGTCCGCGACGGCGCGCAGGTCGCTGTCGAGGTGCCCGCAGACGACGTCGCGCAGCAACGCGCGGAGGTGGTCGGCGAGCTCGCCTGCCACTCTCGCCGACGACCCGTCGGACGGCGTCAGCGCCGCGACGGCCGCGCGCTCGGCGGCGATCGCGTGGCCGACGAGCGCCATGAGCTGCGGGCGCTCCTCGGGCGGCGCGCACAGCGCCGCGACGCGCTCGGCCAGGCGGCCGCTCTGCGGCCCCTCGGGCTCGAGCAGCGCGCGGAGCGCCAGCAGGTGGTCGGTGAGCCCGTCGAGGGGGTCGAGCCGGTCGCAGCCCAGCTCGTAGCGCCGCAGCGCCCACGCGATCTCCCCGTGGCGCGGCGCGCGCCGGGCCACCAGCGAGCAGAACCCGCGCAGCTCGTCCTCCTCGTCGGCGCGCAGCTCAAGCCGGCCGCGCGGCGCGTGCGCGCCGGTGCCGAGCGCGAGTGCGCCCCACGGCCCTCCCGCGGTGCGGACGTAAGCGACGGGCGCCAGCGCAGGCGCCTCGGAGTCGAAGAGGCGCAGCGCGGTCTGCAGTTGCCGCAATCGCGCACGGGCGGTGGTTGCGGGGGTCGGCCCGTCCGCGTCGTCGATCGTCGAGAGGACGGCGAGGACCGCATCACCCGGGCCGACGGCCGCGAGTGCCTCGAGCGGCGCGTCCGGGACCGCCGCGTCGGCGCAGAGCTCGAGCCCCTCCCCCAGCGCGATCCGTTCGCTCTCGATCTCCAGCCCGAGCACCGAGACCACGGTGAGCGTCTGCGTGCGGCCGGCGAGGATCGTCTGCTCCAGCGCGTCGTAGGCCGGCTCGAAGCGGGCGTCGGTCAGCACGAACTCCGTCGTGTCGGCGTAGACGGCGCTGATGAAGATCCGCAGCGCCGCGTCGGCACGGTCGCGCGTGCGCTCGGGGATCCGCTGCTCGCCCTGGGCGCGCAGGTAGCCGGTGACGTCGAGCTGCTCCAGCATCCGTGCCGCGGGCGGGTACGCGGGCAGACGGCCGAGGGCGGCGATCCGGCGACGGACGAACTCGGCCGTCAGCGGGCGGTAGCAGTACAGGGCGGGCTCGCGGCGGCCGTGCGCGTTCTCGACCACCTCGAAGGGGATGTCCGCGCCCGCGGCTGCGTCCGCCGCCAGCTGACCGCCGGCCTGCTCGGCGTAGTCGCGCAGCGCGTCGTGGAGCTGACGGTGCCGCATGCACGCGACCTTCGCCGCGCGCACGGGACTTCCTGCCCAGAGGTCAACCCGCAGGCAGCGTGCACGCACCCTGCGTGCCGGTGAATCCGTCGGCGAGGGCGCCCGCGTTGAAGCGAACCATGTCGAGGTAGGTCGCGCCCGTGGAGCCCTCGTCGCCGAGCGAGTCGCTCCAGAGCGGCGGGCCGACCTCCGCGCCGGCGCGGTCGGCGATCGCCCGCTCCAGGCGCTGATTGACGGTGTTCTCCGCGAAGATGGTCCGCACGTTCTCCGCCTCGATGGTGCGGATGAGGTCGGTGACCTCGCCCGCGGATGCCTGGGACTGCGTCGAGAGGCTGGGGATCACAGTGCCGACGACTTCGATGTCGTAGCGGTCGGCGAGATATCCGAACGCGTCGTGGTTCGTCACCAGCTTGCGCTGCGCGGCGGGGATGCCGTCCATGCAGGCGGCGATCGCCTTGTCGAGCGCCTGGAGCTTGGCGGTGTATGCCTTCGCGTTCGCGTCGTAGGTCGCAGCGCCGGCGGGGTCGGCCTTCACGAGCGCCGCCCGGATCGCCTCGACGGCGAGCACGGCGTTCGCCGGGTCCTGCCACCAGTGCGGGTCGACCTCCTCCTCGGCGTGCTCCTCCTCGCTGTGGCCCTCCTCGTCATGGTCGTGGCCGCCCTTGCGGGTCTGCACCGCGTCGATGAGGGTCACCTTGGTGGCATCGCTGCCAGCGTTGTCGACGACGTCGTCGAGCCACGCGTCGAGATCCCCACCCGACCGCACCACGAGCCCGGCCTCGGCCACGGCCTTCGCGTCGCTCGGGCGTGGCTCGTAGTCGTGCGGGTCGGCGTTCTCGGGCAGGACGGTCGTGACCTCGGCGCGGTCCCCCGCCACGTTGCGGACGAGATCACCGGCGATGGTCGTCGTCGCGACGACCCTCGGCCCGCCCGCGCTGGACGCGCTGCCACCGTCGTCGTCCCCGCAGGCGGCGAGGACGAGGGACGCGGAAGCAGCTAGGGCGAGCAGCAGGCGGCGGGTGAACATGACCGCCAGGCTAACAGAGAATGATTCGCGTTATCTAGACCGCGGAGGGGCCGATCAACCCAGCCGCCAGCACACCGCAGACGATGAGGCCGATCGTCATGCGGCGTCGCCGCTCGGGCGTGAGCCACGCGGGCGACAGCGCGACGAGCCAGGCGCGGATCCCGGTCGCAGAGGCGCCCGCGGCCATCGCCCCCGCCATGCACTGGACGCACATGCGGGGGATGCTACGCGGCGCGCATCCGGGCGCGAAACGGGGACTCCAGTACCCACTTCCCGCCCCGATGCCAGAGGCAACCACGCCGGACGCTCGCCTAGCCTGATCGCCGTGCCCTCCGCCCGCCACGAGCTCTGGTCCCCTCCCTGCACCGCGCAGTCCGAAGGGCTCGGCGAGACGCCCGGTGGAACGGCCGCACCTGAGCGCCGCTGGCTCGTCATCGAACAGCCGGGCGCCTGGGGCCACAGCGCGCTGCGCGAGAGCGATCTGGATCTTGAGATCGCCGAGGAGCTCGCCGCGCGGGCCGAGGCGCGCGGGATGCGACTGCAGATCGTCCGGCGCCGACTCGGCCGCGTGCCGGACGAGCGCCGCGTCGCGATGCTCGCCTGCCTCGAACCCGAGAACCGGTGGCTCGAGGAGGTCCCGATCGCGCACGCCGACGAGCTCCTCGATCTCGACCTCGACACGTTCGCCGCCGGCACGCCCACTGGGGCCGGACGACTGCTCGACCGGCCCCGCTGGCTCGTCTGCACGCACGGCACGAAGGACCCGTGCTGCGCCAAGCGCGGCCTTCCGGTGCTCGGGCAGCTGCGCGGCGTCGTCGGCGAGCGAGCGTGGCATTCGGCGCACCTCGGCGGCGACCGCTTCGCCGCGAACGTCGTGGTGCTCCCGCTCGGCGGCACCCTCGGCCGAGTGCCTGCCGACGCCGTCCCCGAGGTCGTCGAGGACATCGACAGCGGGCGCCTGCCGCTCGAGCTGCTGCGCGGGCGCGCCGGATGGCCGAAGGCGGTGCAGGTCGCCGAGATCGCCGTCCGCCGGGCGCGCGATCTGCGCGGCGTCGACGACGTCGTCCCCGTCGGCGCGGAGCCGGAGGACGGCACCCAGCGCGTGACGCTGCGCGTGGGCGGCGAGACCGTCACCGTGCGCTTGCGTCACACGCCGACGGGCACCATGCGGCCGGTCTCCTGTCGGGCCGAGGAGGAGACCGACCCGGGCGCCTGGACGGTGCTCGGCGTGTCCGGCGCAGCGTGACCGGCTTGGTGGGCGCCGAACCGACGCGGTACGGTCTCGCCATGGGGGCTCTCTCGCTGCGACCGGTGGTCCGCAGCCACCCCGGTCTGGTCCGGGAGCACAACGAGGACACGGCGCTGGCCACGCCCCGCCTGGCGATGGTCGCTGACGGAGTGGGAGGCCACGCCGCCGGCGAGGTCGCAAGCGAGGCCGCGATGTTCGCGCTCGCGCACCTCGACAAGACCAAGCTCGACCGCACGCTCCCCGAAGCGCTCGAGCACGCCGTCGACGCCGCGAACGCGGCCATCGGTTTCATCGCGGACTGCCGACCCGAAGCGGCCGGCATGGCGACCACGCTGACCGCCGTCGCCATCGACCGTGAGTACCACATCGCCAACATCGGAGACTCGCGCGCCTACCTCGTCCGTGATGGCGTCCTGCACGCGCTGACGCGCGACGACAGCCTCGTCCGAGAGATGGTCGACCGGGGCATGCTGTCCCCCGACCAGGCGCGAAACCACCCGCAGCGGTCGGTGGTCACCGCGGTGCTCGACGGCGGTCCGAACCGCAACGCAACGGCGGCTCGCGGCGACGCGCAGACCGGTGATCGACTGCTGGTGTGCTCGGACGGGCTGACCGACTTCGTCGATGAATCCTCGATCCTGGCGGCGCTGCTCGATCCGGATCGTGAACGCTGCGCCGATCGGCTCGTCGAGTTGGCGCTCGCGGCGGGAGGGCGCGACAACGTGTCGGTCGTGGTCGCGGATGTCGTGGCAGCGACCGGCGCCGAGACCTGGTAGTCGGCCGGTGATGCGGAGTACGATGCGGCCCATGCGTCCTCGTTCCCGCCTCGCCCACGCTCTTGCCGCCGGCGCTTGCGCGCTGGCCCTCGTCGCCGCCGGGTGCGGCGGAGACGATGAGGAGGAGGGTGGCTCCGGCGGAGCCACGACGCCCGCGGCGGAGACCGCGAAGCCGAGCGGCGACGAGGGCGGCGCGACCGCTTCGGCCGACGGCGCGGAGGTCTTCAAGGCCAACTGCGCGAGCTGCCACACGCTCGCCGCGGCCGACGCGAACGGCAGCTTCGGGCCGAATCTCGACGAGCTCAAGCCGGACGCGGCGACGGTGTCCGCACAGGTGAAGGCCGGCGGCGGCGGCATGCCGGCGTTCGAGGGTCAGCTCGACGACGCCGAGATCCAGGCCGTGTCGGACTACGTCGCGGAGAACGCCGGCAAGTAGCCGTTTCAACGCCCGCGGGTTGTGGGTACCTCGACTGGTGCCTGCGCCGTCGAGGCAGCGGCGGCGCAGGCATGCTTTCCCGGTCAGCCGCGACGCCCGCGGGCCCGTAGGAGCGCCACACCGCTGACGACCAGCGCGAGGAGACCGACGGCGAGGGCCGCGATCGCCAGGCCGTCGCCGCCTTCGTCCTCCTGCTCCTGCTCCTGCTCCGCGGCGCCCGCCGGGGTCGCCTCGGCCGCGGCGGCCTCCCCACCGGCGTTCTCCCGGGGCGCCGACGCCGTGATCTGCGTCACCGCAGCGGGCTCCTCGGTGTCCGGGCCGCCGATCCAGCGCACCTTCTTCCCGTCGGCGTACGTCTGGATCGCCTTCCAGCTGATCGACCCCTCTGCATCGGGCGTCGTCGCAAGGAACTGCGTGGAGAGCACCTCCTCGGGCTCCAGGCGCCCCGTCCACACGACCGAACGCGTTGACTGGTCGGGGTTCTTTGTCACGCGGCGTGTCCACCCCGGCAGCGGCTCGTACGCGAACGGCAGCACGCCGTCGGGGATCGCCAGCTCCACCCGTGTCGTCGCCACGTCCTGCTCGTTGGGGACGAGGACGGTCCACAGCACAGGATCGCCGGGGGCCGCCTCGGCGGGGCGAACCTGCACGTGGGCGGCAGCGGGCGCCGCGGCGAGCGCCACGCCGGCCGCAGTGGCCGCCAGGGCGGCGGTGAGACGTCGTCGCATGTGTCGCGCTCCCTCATTCATCGCACCGGGACCTCCAGGCGCGTGTCGTACTGGTCGAACTCCGAGACCCGGACCGCGACGGCCAGCTCCCAGTCGCCGCCCGGCGTGAGCGGCAGCGCCTCCACCACGTAGTGGCCGGGCCCGGCGCGGCGGGGCGTCACCCCGATGGGGCCGAGATTCTCCTCGGGCAGCGCCGCGGACATCCGCAGTTCCTTCGTGCCGGTGAACGGCTGCCCGTCGGCTCGCAGCAGGTAGATGTGCAGTTCGTTGACGCCGGCACTGCCCGGGTCGACGGTCGCCTGCAGCGTCAGCGGGCCGACGCGCTCCTCGATGGAGACCGGGCCGCCGGCGCCCGCCGCGGGCGGGCTGATGCCGACGAGGACGCCCGTCACCGCGATCACGGCGACCCCGAGTGCGACCTCGGCGCGCAGTGTGGTGCGCAGGAAGCGCCCGTCCGCGCCGGGCGCAGCGCCGTCGGCGGCCAGGCGCCGCAGTCGCGGCATGGTGCGCCGCTGGTTCAGCGCGCCCAGCACGATCAGCAGGCCGAACAGCACGATCTTCGCGAGGACGAGGCGGCCCCAGTCGCTGTCGACGAGGTCGGAGACCGACGAGAGGTAGACGATCGAGCCGTACACGCCGGTCGCGACGAGCAACGCCACGCTCACGAGCGCGAGCGGCGAGAAGCGCTGCAGGACGGCGGCGAGCAGGCGGGTACGGTCGCGCTCGGCCAGCGCGCGGGTCGCGGCGGGCACGGCGAAGAGGAGGAGCACGAGGCCGCCGAGCCATGCGGACATCGCGACGACGTGCAGCGCGTCGACCGCGACGTTCAGCGCGACCGGGTCGGTCGCGCGGGCGTGACCCGCCAGCGCGGGCGTCACGACCAGCGCGACCGCCGCGACCGCCGCGACGGCGTGGACGGCCGACTGCGCGGCCCCCGCTGCGGGCGGCGGCGCCCCGGCGTGCATGGCCGCCGCGGGGGCGCCCGGAGCCGGCACGTCTGCGGCCGCCGGGCGCAGCAGCCCGATGACACCGGCGAGCGTGGTGAAGGCGAGGAGGCGCACCCCCCACGCCTGGCCGAAGTTCGTGTCGAGCAGCTCGCGCAAGGTCGACCCGTCCATCGCGGCCCAGAACGTCGTCGCCGACGCGAGCGCTGCCTGCAGGCCCAGCCCCGCGGCCGTCGCCGCGACGCCCGCAACGGCGGCGACGCCCAGGATCAGCCGCAGTCGCGGCGCCAGCGCGGCAGCCGCCGCCCGGGAGGTCCCCGTCGCGCGCGCCGCGGGTCCCCAGACCAGCAGCAGGAAGAGCAGCCCGCCGACGAGGACGGCCGTCGCGAGGTAGGCAACGCCGCGGGCGACCTTCATCGCGGTGCGGGTGACCGGTCCCGACTCACCGTCGAGCAGCGACTCGACGTTGGCCGGGGCCGCCCCCGCCTTCCCGACCGAGAACACCACGCCGCCGCTGACCGGATGGCTGTCGGCCGAGATCACGCGATAGGTCGCGACGTACGTGCCGTCGGCCAGCCCGCTGCGCAGCCCCACGCGCAACGCGTCCTGGCGCCCGCCCGGGTGTTCGGAGCGGCTGTCGTCGACCCGCTCACCGTCGGCGCCGACCACGCGCAGCGCGCCGAACGCCGCCTCGACGGGCTCGCTGAAGCGCAGCACGACCTCGGTCGGCGCGCGCTCGACCGTCACTCCACGCGCGGGCTCGCTGCCGACCAGCACGGCGTGGGCCTGCGCCGCCGCGGGGAGCGCGAGCAGCAGCGCCGCCGCGAGCAGGAGGACGCGCCTCACCACGCTTCGGCCTTCGTCGTCGGGCGAGCGCGGCGGCGGCGCACCACGACGATCAACGCGATGCCACCGACGATCACGATGCCGAGCAGGACGAACGCCGCCGTCGGGGTCCCGCCGCCGGTGCCGCGCCACCAGAGCGTGCCGTCGATCGCCGCAGGCGTGCCGGCCACGGTCACGGGCACGGTCCAGTCGTAGACCTTCTGGCGGGCCGACGGGTCCTCACGAACCTTGGGCGGGTCCGCGTCGTTCATCCAGTGGATGCGGTGGTCGTGGAACTCGAACCGCCCGTTGCCCTCCACGGTGCGCCAGCGCGGCTGGGCCTCGGCATCGGCGATGGCGGGCACGTCGACGTCACCGCGCGGATCCTCGTTGAGGTAGGTCGCCGGCGACCGCTCGTTGACCTGAACACGCCCGTCGGGGAACAGCCGCGCATAGGGCTCCCCGTCGTAGCCCTCGATGACGACGATCTCGCCCGTCTGGTTGCGGACCTCGAGCCGGTCGTCGCCGGACAGCACCCGCACCTCCAGCCCCTTCGGGCCGGAGTTGGTCACGAGCGATTCGTAGTCCGGGTCGCCCTCATGGGCGGACGCCGGTGTGGCGGTGAGCGCCGCGACGCACAGGGCGACGGCGGCGACGGCGATGACGCGGACCATGGGGTCCGTCCTCCGATCGGGTCGTGCTCCGACCCGAGGCGTCCTCGCGGCGGAGCGGCTAGCGGATGACGGGCGCGGCGGGCGGCGGGCGCACCGCGAGCGAGCGGGCGAGCAGCGCGCCGCCACGGGCGAGCAGCACACGCGGTCCACGGGCCGTCGACAGCAGCGCCGCGACGGTGCGCGGACGACGGCGCGCCGCCACGACACGGGCGAGGCGATCGAGCGTCTCCTCCCCGAGATACCGCCCCGCGAGCAGCGGCAACGCCAGCAACAGGACCGGCGCGGCGAGGAGCAGATCAATCGGCGCGCCGAGCGCGATCGGCAGCACGCAGAGCACCCCGACCGCGGTCAGGGCGAGCAGCAGATGGCGCAGATCGTGGGACGACACCGTGGCGGCATGGTAGCCGCCCGGCAGTTGGCATCGCCGGGCCGACCCGGCTACCGTGACGAGCCGATGTCCTCCGGACGCCACCCCGTCCTGCTGCGCGCCACCGCGCTCGCAGTCACCCTGATCGCCCTCGCGGCGGGCCTCGTGCTGGCCCCGTCCGTGGCGTTGCTGCTCGCGCCGGCCGCGGCGCTCATGCTGCTGCTCGCCCACGGGGTGTTCGTCGGCGAGGAGTTCATCGAACAGTTGCGCGCTCGCCGCGCCGCCGCGCGCCGCCCACGGCCGCGCGCCGCCCTGCGGCCGGTCGCCCCGGCCTACATCCGCCGCACCGGACGCCGCATCGCGTTCGCCCTGGCCGTGCGCCCGCCGCCGGCCCCGGTCGCCCTCTCGCACTAGCGCGCGCTCGCCGACCCTGCGAGGGGGAGGTGGGCGTGCGCGTCCACCGACCTGAAAGGGGCGCATGCGCGCATCCACCTCCCCGGTCGCCGCCGTGCTCAGCGCGGCGCTGGCCGGAGCCATGAGTACCCCCGCCGTTGCGGCGCCGTCCGCGTGCGGCGGGGTTCCAGAGATCACCGACGCCATCGGCGACGGACACCATCAGAACACCGACGTCACCGCTGCCTGGTTTTCCGAGCAGGGTGGCCTGCACGCGGTCATCCGCCCGCGGACGGCGACGCTCGGGCCCGTCCACGAGGACTCCGAGGCCGCGGGCTTCGCGCTGCTCTTCGAGGTCGACGGCGTCCGCCGGTACGTGCGTGCCGAGGCACCTCGCGCCGGCGCGATGCGGTTCGACCACGGGACGTGGAACGGCACCAGCTTCGTCAGCGCCGGTCCCACGACCGGCGCGGTCGAGTCCGGGCCCGCCGGCGCGGTGATCATCGACGTGCCGGGCGTCGCGGCGGGCACGAGGCTGAGCCGCCCGTTCGCGCTCACGTACGACGGTGAGGACGCGCCCGGCGTCGTGCACTGGGTCGACCGCGCCCCCGGAGGGACGTCGCCCGCAGGCACGGAGTTCGGCGCGGACCTCGTCGTCGGCACGTGCGCCCTCGCGGCCGGCGGTGCGCCCGCAGGGGCCACCCCGGGCGCGGGCGGCGAGACGGGCGCGGGCGCCACGGCGTCCTCACCCGGCAGCGTCGCGCTGCTCGCCCCACGCCGCGTGACCGGGGCGAAGACCGTCCAGGTGACGGGCTCGGTCCGGCCGGCGAGCGGCGGTGTGCGCGTCACGCTGCGGGCGCAGGCGCGCCGCACCACCACGCGCACCACGACGACGGCCGGCGACGGCACGTTCGTGGTGCGGGTACCCATCGGCGAGACCACGAAGCTCCGCGCCACCGCGGGCGGGCTCGACTCGCAGACCCTCACCGTCACGGTCCGATCGACCGTCCGCGTGAAGGTCCGTCGCGCGAAGGCCGGCGGCGTGATCGTCACCGGCACCGTGCGACCCAACCTCCCGGGGCGCGTGCTCTGGCTGCGCGACGGCGCGTTCTCGCCGTCGGCGACCACCACCGCGGCGGGCGGCTCGTTCCGCCTGCGTCTCTCGCGCCCCCCGCGCCGGCCGCTACCAGGCCGTCTTCATCCCGTCCGGCAATCGCGCCGAGCGGTCCACCTCGAACACCGGAGTCATCCGATGAACCGTTCCACCGTCATCGCGGCCGCCGTCGCGGCCGCCGCGCTCGCTGTGCCCGCCACTGCGTTCGCCCACGGCAGCGTTTACGAGACGACCGCGCGCAGCGTGCCGTCACCCGCCCCCTCGCCCATCAACGCGGGCGACCTGGTCACCCAGAAGCGCTACGTCTTCGCCAACCACGGCTACACCGCGGTCTTCCGTGAGACCAACGGCGTCACCACGATGGGCGCCGTCAACTTCGCCGCCCTCCCCAGTGCCTACCGCAACCAGGCCGGCAAGACCGCGAACTTCAAGGAGGCGTGGTACGCCGAGGGCGCCACGGGCGTGCAGGTGCACGCGACCTGCCAGGGCGTGGCGGCCCTGTCGTCGTTCGAGAACATCGGCTCCTGGCAGGGCGCCGACCCGTTCTACGGCTACATCCCGTTCCAGGCGTCCTCGGCGGGCTTCGAGGACGACCCCGCCGACTGGATCCCGGTCGTCAAGGCCGTGACGGGTGTCGATCTGGAGACGGTGGCCGACCCCGCCGCGGCGTGCGCCGGACTCGGCGGCACCTACACCCCGGCCGATGCGTTCAACACCCCGCCGACCCCGGCGAATCCGCTCGCCCCGTGGACCGCCCTGAGCTCCTCGACCATCGCTGAGGAGACCGAGAAGGCCGTCGCGCCGCTCGAGGACGAGATCACCGAGCTGCAGGCGCAGGTCGCGTCGCTGACCACGGCGAAGGCGGCCGCCGAGACCGCGACGAAGGAGGCCCAGGCGCTCGCGAAGACGCTCGCCGACAAGGCCGCGGCCGCCGAGGCAGCGAGCAGCGCGGCGTCCGCACAGCTGCAGGCCGCCTCGGTTCCACTCGGCATCGCGCTCGGCGCCGAGTCGTTCTCGGTCAAGCAGCTCGGCGCCGGCGTGGCCGTGAAGATCAGCGGTCCGGCGGGCGAGAAGGCGCACGTGCGCCTGCTCGTCTCCGATGCGACGCGCAAGGCGCTCGGCCTGAAGCTGCGCACGATCGCGAGCGCGACGACGACGATCGGCGCCGACGGCAGCAGCGTCACGCTGAAGTCGTCGGCGAAGGGTCTGGCGAAGCTCGCGGCGACGACCACCGTGACGGTGGACGTCTCCGCCGGCGGCCGGACCGTGTCGACGACGGGGAAGGTCACCCGATGATCGCCCGACGGCCCTTCGCCGTCGCGGTGCTGTCCGCGGCCGCCCTCACGGGGGCGGCCGCGACGGCGCTCGCGCACAGCGAGGTCGAGTCCACGAGCCCGCGTGCGGGCGGCACGGCCACGACCGCGGTCACGAAGGTGACGGTCACGTTCTCCGGGCCGATGCGCACGGGGACGATCCGCGTGACCGGTCCCGGCGGCGCCGTGGTGTCCCGTGGCCGCGGCGGCCGTGACCCGCGGAACGTCAACCGGCTCACCGTCGCGCTGAAGGGCGGGCTGAAGGCCGGCAGCTACAAGGCGAGCTGGACGTCGGAGGCCGCGGACGGTCACGACCAGCGCGGCAGCTTCCGGTTCAAGCTGCGCGCCAGATAGCCGAACCTATGTACACGACTGCACATGTGATGTACAGTCGTGTACAAGGAGGTGCCGAGATGACCCCGACCGCACTCGCAGTCGATCCGCAGGACACCATGCCCCTCATGGGAGAGGCCGCGCCATCGCCGGCCGGCCCGATCTCCGAGCAGGAGCTCGCCGCCCTGCCCGCCCCGCCGGAGATCCCGCTCCCGCGCACCGCGCAGGTGCTGCGCTTCAGCCAGCGTCAGATCGAGTTCGTCTTCGGCTGGCAGCGCCGTCTCGGCGACACGTTCCGCTTCAACGGGATCGTCCCCGGCCGCCCCGTCATCACCGCGCACCCCGACCACGTGAAGTCGCTGTTCACGGCGAAGCCGGAGGATGCGCCGTCGCTGACCGGCGAGTCGCCGCTGCGCCCGATCGTCGGCCCGAACTCGACGCTCACCGCCATCGGCGAGCGCCACATGCGCCAGCGCAAGCTGCTGCTCCCGTCGTTCCACGGCGAGGCGATCGCGCGGTACATGCAGATGATCGAGGACGCCGCGCACCGCGAGATCGACCGGTGGCCGACGGGCAAGCCGTTCTCCCTCGCGCCGCGCATGCAGGCGATCACGCTCGACGTGATCATGTCGGGCATCTTCGGCATCGACGGCACGCCGAAGCCCGGCACCGCCGAGTGGGGGCTGCGCACCGCGGTCCGCGGCCTCGTCGAAGCCTCCACGGCCCCGGGCGCGAAGATCGCCGAGTTCATGAACGTGGGCCGCGACGAGCCGGTCGGCCTGACCCGGATCGGCATGGAGATCCTCGATCGCCCGACGTACGCGGTGATCGCCAAGCGCCGGAAGGCCCCGGACCTGGACTCGCGGACGGACATCATGTCGATGCTCATGCGCGCCGAGACCGAGGACGGCGAGCGCATGGACGACCATGAGCTGCGCGACGAGCTCCTCACCCTCGTCCTCGCCGGCCACGAGACGACCGCGAACTCGCTGTCGTGGACGTGGGAGCGCCTGGTCCGGTTCCCCGACGCGCACGAGCGGCTCATCCACGCCGTGCGCGCCGACGACGACGCCGACACCTGGATCGAAGCGACGATCAACGAGGGCATGCGCGCCCGGCCGGTCATCCCGATCATCGGCCGCCGCGTGACGAAGCCGTGGCAGCTCGGTGAGTACGGCGTCCCGGCAGGCACGCCGATCACGATGAGCATCCTGCTCGTCCATCACCGCGAGGACGTCTACCCGGACCCGTACAGCTTCCGCCCCGAGCGCTGGCTCGGCGCGAAGCCCGGGACGTACACGTGGATCCCGTTCGGCGGCGGCATCCGCCGGTGCGTGGGCGCGTCGCTGGCCCTGGCCGAGATGCGCGTCGTGCTGCGCGCGATGGCGCAGCGCTTGGACCTCGAGGCCGACCGCCCCGAGCCCGAGCACGCCCAGCACCGCAACGTCACGATGATCCCGGCGCGCGGCGCGCGGGTGGTCGCACGCGCGGCGTAACGCCCACTGCCCGCTGAGCGTCCGATCGTGGTCGTCAGGGCGACCAGGATGTGACGCTCGGCGCGCTCAGGCGGCGGGGATGACGACCGCGAGCCCGGCGGCCTGCGCCGCCCGGGCGAATCTGCGATCCGTCGTGAGCAGGGGCTCGGCGACCCGACGCGCGACCGCGGCGTAGAGCGCATCGCCGGCACCGAAGCGTTCCCGCAGTCCCCACGCGTCGTCGAGGAGGTCATGCGTCGCGACCGTCTCGATCGGCAGGCGGCGAAAGCGATCGAGTGCCGCCACTGCGAGCGGCGCGGACAGCACGCCCCGCTGCGCGTGCCGACGCAGGACCGCGAAGACCTCGAACGCCACGATGTCAGGCGCCAGCCACGGCATCGCCGGCTCCGGGAGCTCGGCGATCAGCGCGTCGCGGACCGTGGCGCTGGGCGGGACAAGAAGGTCGATCAGGGCGCTGGCATCGACAACCGTCACGCCGCGCCCTCGGCGCGGACGCGGGCACGGGCCTCCGCCGCCGTCTCATCCGAGGCGACCGGCTCGACGTGCGCAAGCTCGTCGGCGAGCTCCTCGCGTGAGGGTCGGCGCGCGGCTGCGACCAGCGTCTCCCGCGCGTACTCGGTCAGCGTGACGCCGGCGAGCGAGGCGCGGGACTTCAGGACCCGGTGGATGTCGTCGGGGATGTCCTTGATCTGCAGCATCTTGCCCATGCCGGAAAGCATAATGACATGCTAGTCAGCATGTCACGTGTCGTCGTCCCGCGGCGGCTTCAACGTCGCCCGGAACGGCCAGACGTCGACGATCGACCGCATACGCACCTCAGTGACCTCGTCGCCGTCCGGCACGGCGAAGCCCACCGAGACCACCTGCTCCTTGTCGGTGACGCGCCGCGGCCCCTGCCGCAGCTTCTCGCCGAGCGTGCGCCCCTCACGCGTGCGGGCAGTGAACACCGCCCACTCGAGCGGGAAAGGGTCCCGACCGTCGTTGATGGTTGAGACGTCCGCGAGGACCGCCTGCGTGCCGCTCGGGAGCGTCACCGGGAGCTCACGCTCTGAGGTGTAGAGCGCGTTCAGGAACATCGTGGTGTTGACGTCGCGTGCCTCGCCGCGCCCGTCGGTGTACGCCCGCTCCAGCGTGACGGCTTCCACGAACTGCGCGCCGTCGATGCCATCGTCTCCACAGCCGGAGAGCGCGAACGCGACCACGGCCAACACCACCCCCGCCCACCTCACGACGAGCGCTTGGCCCGCAGGATCACGTCATGACCGGTGATGTCGAGCCCCAGCCGATCGCCGAGCCCGTGGATCACGCGCTCGAGCTCCTCGTCGCTGAACGGCTCGACCTCGCCGTCGTCGAAGACGACGTGGTGATGGTGCTCGCCGGACGGGTCCACGGGTTCGTAGCGCGCCGTCCCTTCCCCGGAGTCGAAGCGCCGCACGAGCCCGAACTCGTGCAGCGTCTCCAGCGCGCGGTACACGGTCGCCGTGCTCGCGGAGGGACCGTCGGAGGCCCGCAGCCCGTCGACGATCTCCTGCGCGCTGACGACGCAGTCCTGCTCGGCCAGGAGGGCGACGACGGCGGTCCGGCCCGCGCTCGCACGCAGGCCGGCACCGCGCAGCACGTCGTCGGTGTGCTCGAGCCAGCGGCGGCGGGCGGTCGCGTTCATGGCCTCAGATGGTGCCAGGCGGCGGTCAGTGGTGATGGTGGTGGGGTTCCTCGGCGGCGATCGCCTCGCCCGGCAGCACCCGCGACAGCATCGCCGCCAGCGCCGTCGTGACCGGCACCGCGAGGATCAACCCGATCGACCCGACCAGCATGCCGACGATCTCCTCGGCGACCGATTCACGCTCGACCGCCTGGCCGAGCGTGATCCGCTGCGTCTCGAAGATCAGCAGCAGCGGCAGCGCCGCGCCGACGTACGCGAAGACGAGCGTGTTGACCGTCGCCGACAGGTGATCGCGCCCGACGCTCATCGCCTCACCGAACAGACGGCCGAACGACTGCGCGGGGTTCGCCCGGCGCAGCGCGAGGACCGTCGACGCCTGGCTGACGCACACGTCGTCGAGCACACCGAGCGCCGCGATGACGATGCCCGCGAGCACGAGCCCCTCGAGCGACAGGCGCGCGGTCTCCTGGCCGGACAGCAGGAGCGTCGACTCCTCCGACGAGAAGCCCGTCAGGTGCGCGCTCTCCACCATCACGACGGCCAGGACCGCGATGACGAGCAGCGCACCGGCGGCGCCCAGTGCCGCCGCGAGACTCGTGGGCCCGATGCCATGCGTCAACCCGAGCGTCGCAAGCATCACCGCCATCCCCCCGACGAGCGCGACGAGCAGCGGCGGCGAGCCGTCGAGGATCGCCGGCACGATGAACTGCAGCACGACGAGCAGGCTCAGCCCGAGCCCGATGAGGGACAGCATCCCCTTGACCCGGCCGAGCGCGATGACGAGCACTGCGAACACCAGCGCGAGGATCCCGACGGAGCCTCCCCGCTCGAAGTCGCTGAACGCGTAGCTGTCGATGCCGGTCGTCGATGGGTCCGCGCCCGGCACGCCCGCCGCGTTCTGGAAGACGCGGATCCTGTCGCCGACCTGCACCTCGGGGGCAGCGTCCTCCCCCGGGAGTGTGAGCGGGAACTCGCGCCCCTCGTCGACGCCGGTGCGCAGCTTGATGGTCAGCACCTGGCACGGCACACGGCTCTGCGTCAGGTCACACGCCTCGCGGGGAGACGGCGACGACCTCGGCTCGCTCGGCCGAACCGGCCACCGCGGACGTGACGGTGACGTCGCCGCTGGGCCACAGCGCGACCATCCCGGCGATGACCGCGACGGTGAGCAGCGCGACGGCGCCGAGCACGACGCGGCCGGAACGAGAGTGCAGGAGCGCCGCGGACACGGCCGCGGATCGTGCCAGGCAGACCGGCGGCGGCGGGAAGCTATGCCGCGACGGGCGCGGCGGCGTCCTGCGTATCGGCGGCGCACGCGCCACCGAGCCACTGCTCGCCGTACGAGCGCATGCCGTCCACGATGGGCAGCAGCGCCAAGCCCTTCTCCGTCAGCGCGTACTCGACGCGCGGCGGCACCTCGGGATACGTGTGCCGCTCGACGATGCCCTCCTCCTCCAGCGCGCGCAGGCGCAGCGAGAGGGTGCGCGGGCTGATCCCGGCCAGCGAGCGCTCGAGCTCACAGAAGCGCGAGCGGCCCTCGGCGAGGTCGCGCACGAGCAGCAGCGTCCACTTCCCGCAGACGATCTCGGCCGTGCGACACACCGGGCAATCGGGGTCCATGCCCCAACACTTTACAAGATGAAGCGGCACCGGGGCAGCCGGTGCCGCTCATCGGAAGGACGCGTCAGCCGCCGAGCTGGCCCAGCAGGCCGCCGCCACCGGAGGTCGGCATCGCCGTGAGACGGCCCTCGGACGGCTGGACCAGCACCCAGCCCTGCCCGGAGAACGCCATCTGCACGGTCTCGCCCGAGCTCTTGCCCATGAGGTTCTTCATCTTGAAGTCCGTCTTGATCGACGTCGACACGCCGGAGGACCACGTCACCGCGGCCTGCGCGTCGGCGAACGTCGGCGCCTGCGCGACGTTCAGGAGGACCGGCGGACCGTCCGTGAGGATCGCGACCCAGCCGGTCCCGGCCAGCGCCATGTTGTAGAGGCCGCCGCCCATCATCGAGCTGGCCCCCTGGACGCGCTCGATGTCCCAGTCGATCCCGGCGTCGAACGCCAGGACGTTCGGCCCGTTGACCGTGACCTTGTCGTTCTCGAGGTAGATGAGGTGGATGTCCTGCGCGGTGTCAGCCAGGAACACCTCACCGGTGCCGGTCACCTTCATGAGGGTCGTGCCCTCGCCGGTCGCCGCCTTCTTCAGCATCTTGCCAAGGCCGCCCGAGCCCGCGTGCTCGAACGTCACGTCGCCCTGGTAGGCGACCATCGATCCGGCCTTCGCCTGGATCGTCACCGCATCGAGGCGCACCTTCAGCAACTTGGAGTTCTGCAGGGTGAAGGCGTCGGTCGCCTGCGTCTCGTTGAACTGCGCCAGCGTGGTCTGCATTGCCGTCGACTGGTCCTTTCAGCGCGTGGGGGGGGTCTGTCGTCGTCGCGCCGCCACATTGCCGCATCGGCAGCGCGGAGCGCAACCGCTCAACGGTGCGGCGCGAGAAAAGTGACGCGAGCGCCGGATGGCACCGCGACGTCCGGCTCAGGCGGCCCGCGAACCCGGGGGCGCCTGCGACATTCCGGGAGGCGCCGTGGAGGCGCCCGGAAGGGGCACCGCGGCGGCATCGCCGACGTGAACCGCGTGCGCGGGAACCGGCGCCGGGGCCGGCTGCACCGGCGCGGGCGCCGGAGCCTGAGCAGGCTGGATCGGAGCCGACGACGGCGCCATCCCGGGCACCGGGGGCGCCCCGGGAGGCGGTCCGGCGGACGGTGCGGGCGCGGGCGCGGGCTGCACCGGCTGGGCCGGCGTCCCGCTCATGCCGCCCCCCGCGGCTGCGGTCGTCCTCATAGGCGCCGCGCTCGACCTCGGCCTCACCGAGATCGTCCATCGTCGTGCCTCGCCGGCCGTCGGCGGCGAGCAGCAGCTTGAAGTCGTGCGGGCTCGTCGCGGCCTTCATCGCCTCGTCCACGCTCACACGTCCGGCCTTGACGTGGTTGAACAGCGCCTGGTCGAAGGTCTGCATGCCGTAGTAGCCACCCTCGGTGATGACCTCGCCGAGCTTGCCGGTCTGCTCGGGGTCCAGCACCATGTCCCGCACCCGGCCGGTCATCCGCAGGACCTCGCAGGTCGCCGCGCGGCCGCCGTCGACGGTCTTGACCAGGCGCTGGCTGATGATCGCCTTCAGCGTGCCCGCGATCATCGCGCGTGCCTGCTGGTGCATGTGCGGCGGGAAGAAGTCGATGATGCGGTTGATGGTCTCCGTCGCGTCGACGGTGTGCAGCGTGCTGAACACGAGATGGCCCGTCTCAGCCGCGGACAGGGCGGTCTGGACCGTCTCCTCGTCACGCATCTCGCCGATGAGGATCACGTCGGGGTCCTGGCGCAGCACGCGCCGCAGCGCGCGCTTGAACGACAGGGTGTCCATCCCGACCTCACGCTGGTTGATGAGCGCCTGATGGTCCTTGTGCAGGAACTCGATCGGGTCCTCGATCGTGACCACGTGCTTGGAGTAGTTGCGGTTGATGTGGTCGATCATCGACGCGAGCGTCGTGGACTTGCCCGAGCCGGTCGTGCCGGTCACGAGGACGATCCCGCGCTCCTCGTCGGCGATCTCACGCATGACGTCCGGCAGCTTCAGCTCGTCGAGCGACTGGATCTCGAACGGGATCGCGCGGGCGACGAGGCTGACGGTGCCGCGCTGCTGGAACGCGTTGACGCGGAAGCGACCCACACCCGTGATGGCGTACGAGAAGTCGACCTCGTGGTCGTTCGCGAACTCATCGAGCTTGGTCACGTCGCGGAGCATGTGGCGGACGGCGCCCTCGGTGTCGGCCGGGGTCAGCGCCTCTGCGCCGGCAAGCGGAACGAGCTCGCCGTTCAAGCGCATGCGGGGCTCGGTGTAGGCCCGCAGGTGAAGATCGGAGCCGCCCGTCTGGACGAGCTCTCGCAGTGCAGATTCGACGTCGAACACGGGGCTGGCGTCGGCATGCGCGCGGCCACGCTTGACCTGCGGACGACCCCGCTGGACGGGCGACCGGTGCGCCGGCGCCGGCGTCCAGGTTCTGCGCAGGTTTCCGGCGCGCCGCTCAAGCAAAGTCCTGGAAACTCCGATGTACGCGTGGAATGGACGACCTGACCCTGCCCGCCTGGAGTCCGCGCCGCCGCGCCGTCGCCGCCGCCCTGATCGCGGCGATGGTGGTGTCGCTGGGGATGCTCGCGGTGGGCGGCACCGCCGTCGCCCGGCTGGTCGCCGCGGCGGGCGTGACCGTCGTCGCCGTGGCCGGGGCGCTCCTGGTCCGGGCCACGAGCCGTGACCAGCTGCGCGCGCTCCGTCACGCGCGGGCCGCCGAGGGTCGCCTGCGCTCGAGCGAGTCGCGCTACCGCGGCCTCATGGCACACGTCCCGGTCGGCGTGTTCCTCGCCGACGGCGCCGGGCGAACTGCTCTACGTCAACGACACCTGGTGCGAGCTCACCGGCCTGACCCCGGGCCGCGCGCTCGGTCGCGGCTGGCTGCAGGCCGTGCACCCCGACGACCGCGAGCGCGTGTCCGGCTCGTGGTTCGTCACCACTGGGCAGGACGACGCGTTCCACGGAGAGCTGCGCATCGGCGACCCCGCCGCGGGTGACAGCGTCCGCCACGTCCTCATCGAGACCGAGCACGTCGATGACGTCGGCGGCGGCGAGCCCGGCTTCATGGGCACCGTCATGGACGTGACCGAGCGCCGCCGGGCCGAGGAGCTCCTGCGCGACTCCGAGCGCCGCCACCGCCTGATCAGCGCGAACCTTCCCGGCGCCGTCGTCGCGATCCTCGACCACGACCTGCGGATCACGCTCCTCGAGGGCGAGATCGCCGAGTCGGCGTTCGACCCGGACGCGCTCATCTTCGAGTCGGTCAGCGTCCTCGCCGGCCCCGACGAGACGCCGGCGCTCATCGCCGCCGCCGAAGGCGCGCTGCGAGGCATCGACGGGACGGTCGAACTGGACAGCGACCGCCTCGGGCGGATCCTCGAGGTCCAACTCGGCCCGTACCGCGACGAGCTGGGCGAGATCCTCGGCGTCCTCCTGGTCGGCACCGACGTCACGACGCAGCGCCTCGCCGACGCCGCGCTGCGCCACGCCGAGCGCCGCTTCCGCGCGGTGTTCGAGGAGGCGCCGATCGGCATCGCGGTCGTCGGCCTGGACGGCCGACTGCGCCAGGTCAACCGCGCGCTGACGGACATCACCGGCTACCGCCGTTCGGAGCTGGAGAAGACGTCGCTGCACACGATCACCCACCCGGACGATCTCGACGCGAGCGGCGAGGCCCTGGCCGCGCTCGCCGACGGCGAGGCCGAGGCGCAGGAGGTCGAGCTGCGCTACCTGCACGCCTCCGGGCACCCCGTGTGGGTCTCGATCCAGGCGACGCTCGTGCGCAACCACGAGGACGAGCCGGACTTCCTCATCGTGCAGGTCCAGGACGTCACCGAGCGCCGCCGCTTCGAGGACCGCCTGCGGCACATGGCCGACCACGACCCGCTCACCGGCCTGCCGAACCGCCGCGCCTTCGAGGCCGCGCTCGAGGGCCAGGTCGAGCACGTCAAGCGCTACGGCCCGTCCGGCGCCCTGCTCGTCCTCGACCTCGACGGCTTCAAGTACGTCAACGACACCCTCGGCCACTCCGCCGGTGACGAGCTGCTCGTCAGCGTCGCGGCGGTCCTGCGCGAGCGGCTGCGGACCACCGACGTCCTCGCCCGCCTCGGCGGCGACGAGTTCGCCGTGCTGCTCCCCCAGGGCGCCCGCGATGAGGCGTGGACGGTCGCACAGGCGCTCGTCGAGGCCATCCGCAACCGCGCCGACCGCCTGAGCGGCGAGCTGGCGGGCCGCATCACCGCCTCGGTCGGCGTCGCCCTCTTCACCGACGACAAGACGACGTCGGAGGAGATGTTCGTCAACGCCGACCTCGCGATGTACGACGCGAAGGAGGCGGGCCGGAATCGCGTCTGCTTCTTCCAGGACGACGAGGAGCACGAGTCGAAGATCAAGGCCCGGATGGAGTGGGTCGAGAAGATCGTCCAGGCGCTGGACGAGGACCGCTTCGTCCTGCACGCCCAGCCGATCGTCGACCTGCAGAAGATGGAGGTCGCCTGGCACGAGCTCCTCATCCGCATGGTCGACGAGCAGGGCGAGCTCGTGCCGCCCGGGGCGTTCCTCTACGTCGCCGAGCGCTTCGACCTCATCCAGACGATCGACCGCATGGTCATCCGCAAGGCGATCGAGTACATGGAGCGCGAGGGCCGCGCCGGCCGCCCGCTCCCGGTCAGCGTGAACGTCTCGGGCCGGTCGCTCGGTGACCCCGAGCTCCTCGAGATCATCGAGGAGGACCTCCAGCGGGCCAAGCACGTCAACCCGAACGACCTCGTCCTCGAGGTCACCGAGACCGCCGCGGTCTCGGACATCCCGGCCGCCCGGATGTTCAGCGAGCGGCTGTCCGAGCTGGGCTGCCGCCTCGCGCTCGACGACTTCGGCGCGGGCTTCGGCTCGTTCTACTACCTCAAGCACCTGCCGTTCGACGTGCTGAAGATCGACGGCGAGTTCGTCCGCGGCTGCGCGACGAACCCCACCGACCGGCTCGTCATCAAGGCGCTCGTCGACATCGCCCGCGGCATGGGCAAGGTCACCGTCGCGGAGTTCGTCGGCGACGACGAGATCGTCCGCCTGCTGCTGCGCGAGGGCGTCGACCTCGGGCAGGGCTACCACCTCGGCAAGCCGCGCCCGCTCGAGGAGCTGCTCGGTCCGTATCCGGAGGAGGACGCGCCCGCGCTGTCCCCCGCCGAGGCCGAGGACTCGGCCGCGCAGGCCCGCGATCGCGGATAGGACCTACCCGTCAGGCCGGTGTCCGTGCGAGGATGCCGCCCGGGATGAGTGGAACGGCTGAGGGGACCGAGCAACTGCTCGCCCGGCGGGCCCAAGCGCAGGAGCGCGAGGAGCTGGCCCGGGCCAAGCAGCACGAGCGCGGGCGGCAGACCGCCCGGGAGCGGATCGACCGCCTGCTCGACGACGGCTCGTTCACCGAGGTGGACCGCTACCGCCGCGAGCCGCTCGGCGCCCCCGGCACGCCGCGGCCCGAAGGCGACGCGGTCGTCACCGGCCACGGCACGGTCGACGGCCGGCCCGTCGCGGTGTACGCGCAGGACTTCACCGTGCTCGGCGGCTCGGTCAGCCTCACGGTCGGCCAGAAGGTCGCGAAGGTCATGGACGTCGCCGCGAAGGCCGGCATGCCGATCGTCGGCATCAACGACAGCGGCGGCGCCCGGATTCAGGGCGGCCTCGTGGCCCTCACCGGCTACGGGGAGATCTTCCGGCGCAACGTCGCGCTGTCCGGCGTGGTGCCGCAGCTCAGCCTCATGATGGGCCCGTGCGCCGGCGGCGCGGCCTACTCCCCCGCGATGACCGACTTCGTCCTCATGGTCCGGCAGAGCTCGTACATGTTCGTCACGGGCCCCGAGGTCATCCGCGCGGTCACCGGCGAGCGGGTCGACGCAGAAACCCTCGGCGGCGCGGACACGCACGCCACCCGCTCGGGCGTGGCGCACCTCGCCACCGACAGCGAGGACGAGTGCATCGAGGACGCGCAGGCGCTGCTGAGCTTCCTGCCGTCGAACTACCGCTCCCTGGCACCCGACGCTCCGCCCGGCGCGGCGCCGGAGGGCCACCGCGACGTCGGCCGCATCGTCCCGACGGACCCGCAGCGCAGCTACGACATGCGCAACGTCATCCGCAACATCGTCGACGACGAGGACTTCCTCGAGATCCAGCCCGAGTGGGCGATGACGATGATCTGCGGCTTCGCGCGGCTCGACGGCGTCGCCGTGGGCATCTACGGCAACCAGCCGCAGGTCCGTGCCGGCGTCATCGACATCGACGCGTCAGAGAAGGCCGCCCGGTTCATCCGCACCTGCAACGCGTACAACATCCCGCTCGTGTGCTTCGCCGACGTCCCCGGCTACCTGCCCGGCGTCGAGCAGGAATGGGGCGGCATCATCCGCCACGGCGCCAAGCTCATCTTCGCCTGGACCGAGGCCACGGTGCCAAAGCTCACGATCAACACGCGGAAGGCCTACGGCGGCGCGTACGGCGTCATGGGCGCCAAGCAGCTCCTCGGCGACGTGAACCTTGCCTGGCCGCAGGCCGAGCTCGCCGTCATGGGCGCCGAGGGCGCGGTCAGCGTGCTCGGGCGCCGTGAGCTGAAGGAGGCCGCCGACCCGGAGGCCAAGCGCGCCGAACTGCTCGAGCGCTACCGCCGCGAGCTGCTCACGCCGTACCCGGCCGCCGAGCGCGGGTACGTCGACGACGTCATCGACCCGGCCGAGACGCGGGACAAGCTCATCGCCGCGCTCCACGCCCTGCGGCCGAAGTTCCAGGACGTCATCGAGCGCAAGCACAGCAACATCCCGCTGTAGCATTACGCATCATGCGCACGACGCTCGACTTGGACGACTCGGTCCTCGCGGCGCTGCGCGAGCGCGGCGCGCTCGAGCGCAAGTCCTTGGGACGCCTCGCGTCGGAGCTGCTGGCCCGCGCGCTGGCCGACCCTGCACCGGCGACCCGCGAGTTCACCTGGGTCGCGCGCGACCTCGGTGGCACGAAGGTCGACCTCGAAGACAAAGAGGCCGTCCGGCGCGTGCTCGACCGGGACTGACCGAGGTTCGAGACCGTCGACGCCAACATCCTGGTCTACGCGTCGGACCAGGGCAGCCCGTACCACGGCGAGGCTCGCGCGCTGATCGAGCGGCTGTGGGCTGGGCCCGACCTCGTCCACCTGTTCTGGCCGGTGATCCTCGGGTACCGCCGCATCGTCACGCACCCGGGCATCCTCGGACGCCCACCGTCCGCTGTAGAGGCGGACGCCAATATCCGAGCGCTCCTGGAACCCCCGCATATCCGGACGCCGTCAGAGGGCGACGGATTCTGGGCGATCTTCGAGCAGACCGCCGCCGCACCCGGCACGGTCGGCAATCACGTGCCTGACGCGCATCTCGTCGCGCTCATGCGCCAGCACGGTGTCCGGGTGATCCACACCCGCGACCGTGACTTCCGGCGCTACGACGGGATCGAATCGCGCGACCCGTTCGCCGCCTGAGCCGCCTCGCTGACCGCCCGCTCGACGAACGCGAGCTTCTCGATGACCGGCGGGCTGATCACGAACGGGTACGGATCGTCGAGTCCGAGGCTGCGCGCCATCCCGTTGAGCGCAGGCATCAGCGCGAACCACGCGAGGAGCACCGCTCGAGGCGCGGCGTCGGCGCTCGGTTGCGACGCCGCCCCGGCCGCCCGCAGGTCGTAGGCCTCGGCGGTCTGGACGCTGTCGCGGATGTGAAGGTAGTGCGCGAACGTCTCGGCCCAGTCCTCGGCCGGGTGCATGGTCGCGTAGGCGCTGACGTGCGCGTCCATCCAGTTCGCGGGCGGGCCGTTCTCGTAGTGGCGCTGCAGCGCCTCCTGGTAGTCCTCGCGCTCGTCGCCGAACAGCTGGCGGCACTCGTCCTCCAACGGCGTCCCGCCGACGATGATCGGCCAGTAGTAGTGCCCGATCTCGTGGCGGAAGTGCCCGAGCACCGTGCGGTACTGCTCGCCCATCTGGGCGCGCATCTCCTCGCGGTGCGCGTCGTCGACCTCGGCGAGGTCCAGCGTGATGACCCCCGACGCGTGGCCGGTCGTCACGTGCTCGTGCTCGCTGGACAGCAGCCGGAACTCGAGGCCGCCCTCGCGCTCGGTGGCGGACTGCACGGGCAGGCCCAGCTCGCCCAGCTGGAACAGCAGCCAGCGCTTGGCCGCCTCGGCGCCGACGAGGTCGGCGATCGCCCCCGTGTCATCCGACGCGGGACGCTCGGCCGTCAGCGCGCAGCTCGGGCACAGCCGCCCCGGCACGTCGGCCAGCCAGTTGCAGCCGATGAGCGCCGCGTTGACGCACCGCGGCTGCGAGCCGTCGTTGACCACGAGTTCACGGGCGTGCGAATCGAAGCTCTGCTCCGCTCCGCACGCCAGACACGACGAGTTCTCGAAATACAGCCTGCGACCGCACCGGCCGCAGGCGAAGACTCTCACTAGGCGACGTCGCGCAGCTTCTGCGCCTCGGCGAGGCTCTGCAGCTTCTTCAGCGACTGGTTCTCGATCTGGCGGATGCGCTCGCGCGTCACGTTGAACGTGCGGCCCACCTCGTCGAGGGTGCGCGGGTGCTCGCCGCCGAGGCCGTAGCGCAGCTCGAGCACGCGGCGCTCGCGGTAGGAGAGGTTCTCCAGCGCCTCGCGCAGGGCTTCCTTCGTGAGGATCTCCGCGGCACGCTCGTAGGGCGACTCGGCCCGCTCGTCGGCGATGAACTGGCCGAACTCGGACTCCTCCTCGTCGCCGACCGGCTTCTCGAGCGAGACCGGGGCCTGCGCGGAGCGCTTGATCGAGTCGACCTCTTCGGGGTCGATGCCGGTGACCTCGGCGATCTCGTCCGCCGTGGGCTCGCGGCCCAGCTCGGTGACGAGCTTGCGCTCGGCACGGCCGATCTTGTTCAGCTTCTCGACGACGTGCACCGGGATGCGGATCGTGCGCGCCTTGTCGGCGAGCGCACGCGCGATCGCCTGGCGGATCCACCAGGTCGCGTACGTGGAGAACTTGAAGCCCTTGCGGTAGTCGAACTTCTCCGCCGCGCGCACGAGGCCGAGCGTGCCCTCCTGGATGAGGTCCAGGAACGGCAGGCCCTGGTTGCGGTAGTTCTTCGCGATCGAGACGACCAGGCGGAGGTTGGACTCGACCATCTTCTGCTTGGCGTCGAGGTCGCCGCGCTCGATGCGCTTGGCGAGATCGACCTCCTCCTGCGCGGTGAGCAGGCGGACCTTGCCGATGTCCTTGAGGAACAGCTGGAGGCTGTCCGTCGTCATGTCCGGCTTCAGGTCGATGGCCGTCTTCGCCTTGCGCTGACGGCGCTTGTCGGGCGCGCGCTCGACGGCGTTGGCCGCGACGGCCGACGGGTCGATCTCCTCGACGAGCTCGATCTCCGAGCCTTCGAGGAACGCGTGCAGCTCTTCGACATCGGCCTCGTCGAGGTCAACCTCCGACACCGCCTGGGCGATCTCGGCGAACGTCAGCACGCCGGTGATCTGCCCCTTGGCGAGAAGCTGCTTGACCTCTTCGAGTTCCTGAAGTTCGACTACTGACATGAATGGTCTTTCGCTCGTGCCCGGCTTCCGAGTGTAGGACGGTTTCCGGGCGCTCTTGCTCTCGACGGAGGACGCTGAGGATCTTGGTCGGTGCCGATGCCGCTTCCGAGCTTGGTCCTCGCAACGCGCACTCATCCTAGGGTGCCCGTTTCGACCTCGTCAACGCGCGGAGCCGGCCCCGTGCGACTAGTACGTAGAACGACGCGATATGTCACAGGTTTCGGCGCAAACCGAAGATTCCTCAAACTGCGATGATGCGGACATGGCCGACAAGTCGAACGAGCGCGATGTCCTGACCAGCCTTCCCCGCACCCGTCCCGCCCGCCGCAGCACCAAGCGCGCCGCGGCCGGGGATGCGGCCGCGCCCGCCGCGCAAGCACCCGCGGCGAAGCCCAAGCCGGCCGCTGCGAAGGCGAAGCCGGCCGCGGCGAAGAAGCCTGCGGCGAAGGCGAAGCCGGCCGCCGCGAAGGCCACCGCCGCCAAGCCGAAGGCAGCGGCAAAGCCCAAGGCCACGGCGGCAAAGGCCAAGCCGAAGGCCGCAGCGAAGCCGAAGGCGACGGCCGCAAAGGCCACCGCCGCCAAGCCGAAGGCCGCCGCCAAGCCGAAGGCCGCCGCCAAGCCGAAGGCCGTCGCCAAGCCGAAGGCCGCCGCCCCGAAGCCGGCGCCCGAGCGCACCGCGACGGTGCCGCCCGCCGGGCTACGCGTCCCCCGCCGGCGCGCCCCCGCAGCAGGACAACGGCGCGAACGACCTGCTGTCCACCAGCGTCCAGGCCGCCGAGGAGCTCGCGTCCATCGGCGTCACGCTGCTCAAGCAGGTCGCCGGCTCGCTGGCGTCCAAGCTGCCCAAGCCGTAGGACATCGGCTCCCCGCCCGAAGTTGTCGTAACCACGCTTCATCCGGCGGGCGCCCTGCGCTAGGGTTCCCGTCGTCAGCCGAGTCACTGGGCGTCCGCGCCCAGTGAGCGGGGAACCACTGCGGGCCGGAAGATCGGCCCGCCGGGGCGAATCGGCGCCAACGGCCTCAGGCCCGCGGCGCGGTAGCGCACACGCGCGAGCCCGTCAGCTCACCCCGTAGGCGGACCGTCAGCCGTACCGATATCTGTGACTCGTTCGCGACCCCTCATCGCGGCGCTCTGCGCCGTCTCGATGGCCTGCCCCGCTGCCGCGGAAGCCCAGGCGCCCGCGCCCGCCGATTCCGGCGGGGCGGCCTTCGGCGAGCCGCTGCTCGGCGCCGAGCCTGCTGCGCTCCACGGCCGGATGACGACCATCAAGGGCAGCCGTCCTGACGCCGCGGGCAAGCAGGTCACGGTCCAGCGGCTCGTTCCCGACGCCGGCTGGCAGACCCTCGGCAGCGTCCCCGCCGACGCCACCGGCGCCTTCGCCCTTCCCTGGCGCGCGGCCGATGTCGGCCGGTATCCGCTGCGCACGCTCGTCGACGGCCAGGCGCCCGCGCAGGCCCAGACCGCGAGCAGCGCACCGGACCAGCCCGAGCTCGTCGTCTACCGCCCGGTGAAGGCGACGTGGTACGGCCCCGGCTTCTTCGGGAACAAGACCGCCTGCGGCCAGCGCCTGCGCAAGGGCACTCGCGGCGTCGCGCATCGCACGCTGCCGTGCGGCTCGGTCGTCGAGGTGACCTACGGCGGCAAGACCGTCCAGGCCACCGTCATCGATCGCGGCCCGTTCCGCGCCGGCGTGCATTACGACCTCACGCAGGCCACCGCGCGCGACATCGGCTTCGACGGCCTGCAGACCATCGGCGTCCTGACGGTCTCCCGTCCCGCCGTCCCGGTCCAGCGCAAGCGCCGCTGAGGCGCGCCCGGCGGCCTACGCCGCGGCGTCGACGTACGCCAGCGCGCGGTTCGTCAGCGCGGTGAGCGCGGGCGCGGGCTCCTCGACGGCCATCGGCCGGTCGCGCAGCACGGCGTCGAGCTCCTCGCCCAGCGCGGCGTCCGCACGCCCGGCGAGCCGTGCAGCCACCAGGGCGGCGCGGCGCGTCGTGCCGGGGTCGATCGTCCACAGGCACTCGAAGCGCCGCTGCAGATCGTCGTCGTCGCCGGGCTCCGTGACCCCGGGCTGCTCCCAGGCGAGCAGGCACGCGGCGTACCCCGGGGCGTCCACGATCACGGCCCATTCGTTGCCGAGCGCGTCGGCGGGCGCGATCGGCACCTCGACCGGTCCGCCGGGCGGGCGGCGCAGCTCGTCGAAGTCGGCGAAGACCACGGACGCGTCGGCCAGCTGCGCCATCCGCCGGTAGCGCGGCTCGACCTCGCGGTAGAACGGATCCCGCTGGAACGCGCCGAAGACGACCGGCGCGGCGGCGCGCGCGATCACCTCGTGCTCGATTGCGCGGCTCAGGGCGATGAGCGTCGATTTGCGCAGGACCTGGGGCCGGACGTTCGGCTCGGAGGCCGCGACGGCCGCGTAGATCGACGGACGGTCCGTGGTCGAACCCGTCTCGCGGGCGCGCTCGATCGCGGCGGGCACCGACAGGCCGCGGTGGCGGTAGGCGACCACGCGGCGGAGCGTCTCGACGTCCTCCTCGGAGTACTGGCGGTAGCCGGACGCGGTGCGCGACGGCTCGGGGAAGCCGAAGCGCTGCTCCCACATGCGGATCGTGCCGGCCGCGATGCCGGTCTGCTCCGCCACGTCCTTGATCGCCAATCCGCTCATAGTGTGCAACCTACATTCGACAGTACGTGAAAGGACTCCTGGCGACGTCCTCGACGGATATGCGTACGGTCGTCACGGCGCGAAGGGTCAATCGCCGACGCGCCGGGGTACGTATCCCTCCCAATGCCCGATTCCGCCCCCATCCTCGTCTTCGGCGCCACCGGCTCCATCGGCCGGCGCCTCGTGGCGCTCCTGCTCGAGCGCGGCCACGCCGTGCGCGCCCTCGTCCGGCGCCCCGAGCAGGCCGCGCTGCCGCCCGCCGTCGACGTCGTGCAGGGCGACGTCCTGACCGGCGACGGCGTCGCGCAGGCGCTGGCCGGCGTCGACTGCGCCTTCTATCTCGTGCACTCGATGGGTCGCGGCAGCGGGTCGGCCGACAGCTTCGCCGAGCGCGACCGCCAGGCGGCCGAGCTCGTGGGCGCGGCCGCGGCGGACGCCGGGGTCTCCCGCATCGTGTACCTCGGCGGGCTCGAGGCCGAGGGCGCCGACTCCGAGCACCTGCAGAGCCGCCGCGAGGTCGCCGAGATCCTCGCCCGGCACGTCCCCGGCACCGTCCACGCCCGCGCCGCGATGGTCATCGGGGCCGACAGCGCGTCGTTTCAGATGCTGGAGGCGCTCGTGCGCCGGCTGCCGGCCATGATCTGCCCGCGCTGGGTCGACACGCGCACGCAGCCGATCGCGATGGACGACGTCGTCACGGCGCTGGCGGACCTCGCCGACCACCCGGACGTGCCCGCCGAGGTGCAGCTCGGCGGCGCCGAGGTCATCACGTACCTCGAGATGATGGAGCGCATGGCCAAGGCGCTGGACCGCCGCCCGCCCGTCATCGTCCGCGTGCCCGTCCTCACCCCGCGTCTGTCGTCGTACTGGGTCACGCTGATCACGCCGGTGGAGCTCGGGCTCGTGCAGCCGCTCGTCGACGGGCTGTCGGCCGAGATGGTCGTGACGACCCCGCCGCCGGCCGGCATCAACGACGAGCCCATGGGGTTCGACGACGCCGTCGCCGCGGCGCTCGCGTAGGGTCCCGGCGACATGAGCGCCGTCGTGGCCATCCTCGCCGCCATCGCCGCCGCCGCGACCGCGTGGTTCGCGGGCGTCCGCCGACTGCTGAACCGGTCCAAGCAGGTCGCCCGCGCGGTGATCGTCGACCCGGAGGAGCACACGACGATCGACGCCGACGGGGCCGTCCGGTCCGTCCAGGCCGCGGACCTCACCGCGCCCATCGATCTGCTCGACGAGATCTGGAAGCCCGAGCACCTCGAGCGCCTCGCGCGCACCTACTGGCGCTTCCTCTCGCGCTGCACGCTCGGGCTCATCCGGATCCTCTACCGCGAGGACGGCCGCGACGTCGTCCTGCTCACCCGGCCGTTCGTCCTGCTCAGCTTCCACGCGCCGGAGTACGAGATGCGCGCCGACCGCGGCATCGTGCGGTGGCGGATCGCGCGCGGCCTGCTCGTCTCCCGCGTCGGTCACAACGCCGACGGGTACCTGGAGATCGACGTCACCCGCAAGCCGGGCGAGACGCCGGACGTCGGGCTCGTGCACGTCGAGGTCGAGGTCGCGAACTTCTACCCCTCGCTGGCCTCCGGGATCGCGACGTGGTTCTACACGAACACGCAGTCACGGATCCATGTCATCGTCACCCACGGCTTCCTGCGCTCCCTGGCGCGCGGCGACCTGGCCGAGAGCCGTGTCGGCTCGCTGCGCACCATCGACGAGGTGCCCGACCCGCAGCCCGCCCGCCGCGCGCAGGAGCCCGCCGCGCCGTAGACCCGCCGAATCACGTTCGGCACGCCCGCGGGGCCGATGTGCGAGATTGCACCCATGGGTCTTGAGACGCTCAACGGGCAGCGGGTGTTCATCACCGGCGCCGCCAGCGGCATCGGCCGCGCGACCGCGCTGGCCGCGGCGAAGGACGGGGCGATCCTGTTCCTCACCGACATCCAGGACGTCGCCCTGGAGAAGACCGCGCGCGACATCGAAGCCGCCGGCGGCACCGTCGCGCACCGCCGCGCGCTGGACATCGCCGACTACGACGCCGTCGTGGCACTCGCCGACGAGATCCACGCCGAGCACGGCACCATGGACCTCGTCATGAACGTCGCCGGCATCTCGACGTGGGGCGCCGTCGAGCATCTCCGCCACGAGGACTGGCGGCGGACCATCGAGATCGACCTCATGGGGCCGATCCACGTCATCGAGGCGTTCATCCCGCCGATGATCGAGGCGGGCCGCGGCGGGCATCTCGTCAACGTCTCCTCCGCGGCCGGGCTGTTCGGCCTCCCGTGGCACGCGCCCTACAGCGCCGCGAAGTTCGGCCTGCGCGGCGTGTCCGAGGTCCTGCGCTTCGACCTGCGCCGGCACGGCATCGGCGTGACCCTCGTCTGCCCGGGCGGCGTCGACACCCCGCTCGTCGGCACGGTCGACATCGTCGGCGTCGACCGCGACCACCCCGAGATCAAGAAGTTCACCGACCGGTTCCAGAAGCACGCCGTGCCCCCCGAGGTGGTCGCCGAGAAGATGCTCACGGGAGTGCGCAAGGGCAAGTACCTCGTCTTCACGTCCCGCGACATCCAGGTCGGCTACTGGTTCCAGCGCAAGTTCGCCCTGCCGTACGAGCTGGCGATGCGCCTGGCCAACCGCAAGCTCGTCAGCGTCGCCCGGCGGGGGATGCTGCCGAAGGAGCCGGGCTAGCCGTACCGCTCCCCCGTCACCGCGCGCAGCTTCGCGCGGTCGTGACGGGCGATGACGCGCCGGGACGTCCCCGAGCGCGAGCGCATGATGAGCGACTCCGTCGTCGCCGCGGTTCCCGGGTAGCGCACGCCCTGCAGGACGTCGCCGTCGGTCACCCCGGTGGCGGAGAAGAAGCAGTCGTCGGAGGTGATGAGGTCGTCGGCGGTGAGCTGGCGGTCGAGGTCGTAGCCGGCCTCGAGCGCGCGCTCGCGCTCGTCGGTGCCCTCGCGCGGCCACAGCCGGCCGACGAGCGAGCCGCCGAGCGACTTGATCGCCGCGGCGCTGATGACGCCCTCCGGCGTGCCGCCGACGCCCCAGAGGAAGTCGACCGGCGAGGCCTCGTCGACGGCGAGCAGGACCGCGGAGACGTCACCGTCGGTGATGAGCCGCACGCGGGCGCCCGCATCGCGGATCGCCTTGATGCCCTCCGCGTGGCGGGGGCGGTCCAGGACGACGGCCAGGACGTCGCCGACGGAGCTGCCGCGCCGCTCGGCGATGAGCTTGACGGTCTCGCCGAGCGGGCGGTCCAGGTCGAGGAGGTCGGCGATCTGGCGGTCGCCGGCGAGCTTCTCCATGTAGACGCAGGGGCCCGGATCGAACATCGAGCCGCGCTCGGCCAGCGCGATGACGCTGATCGCGCTGGGCATGCCCAGCGCGCACAGGCGGGTGCCCTCGAGCGGGTCGACGGCGATGTCGAGCGCCGGGCCGGTGCCGTCGCCGATCTTCTCGCCGTTGTAGAGCATGGGCGCCTCGTCCTTCTCGCCCTCGCCGATGACCACGGTGCCGTCCATCTGGACCGTGTCGAGCACGAGGCGCATGGCGTCGACGGCGGCCTGGTCAGCCGCCTCCTTGTCGCCCTTGCCCACCCAGCGCGCGCACGCCAGCGCGGCGGCCTCGGTGACGCGCACCAGCTCGAGGGCGAGGTTGCGGTCGGGCTTCGTCGGGTCGGGCTGCTGGAGAACCTGATGCTCGGGCGTGCTCATGGCGCGGAGCCTATCCAGGCTCGCCCGGGCGCACGGAGTCGGCAATCGCGATGAGATCCTCCAGCGCCCACGGACCCTGGCCCGTGAGGCGCAGGTACAGGCCGTCGTCGGACCAGCTGAGCTCGTGCACGGGACGCAGCGACGGGTCGGCGTCCTCCAGCGCGGCACTGCGGTGCGCGTAGCGACCCATCACCACGGGCTCCCCGAGCGGACGGTCCGGCGGCGGCGCCGTGCCCGCGAACAGCGCAAGCCGGCCGGGATCGCCGTTGCGCGTGTCGTCGAGGTTCCACGCGACCTCGACCGCGTAGCTGCCGAGCGCCAGCACGTCCACCCACCGGGCCAACGGCAGCGGGACACGCGGCAGCGGCACCGGCCGGCCGAGATGCGCGTCCGCCGCGCCGATCCCCTCCAACGGCTCGCGGTCCATGGCGCGCGATGGTACGCACGGGAACCGGCGAGGCGCGCCGGTTGTCCGGGGCTACCTCGCCCCGAGCGTTCCGCGCAGGCCCTCCAGCGCGCGGTCACCGACCCGGTTGAAGGCGAGCTTCAGCACCGGGTCGAAGAGCCGCAGCGGGCCCTTGAGCGTCAGGTCGGCGTCGTAGGTGATGCGCGTGCCGCCCTCGTGGGGCTCGGTGGTGATGCGGTCCAGCGACACGACCGTCGCGCTCTCGCCGCGCAGCGTGATCGCGTGCGGCGCCTCGTACTCGGTGACGGTGTAGGTCAGCGCGTTCTCCCTGCCGAGGAAGGACGCCACCAGGTCGAAGGTGCTGCCCACGCCGAGCGGGCCGCCCTCGCCACGGCTGGCCGAGACCACGCCCGGGTCCCACTCCTCGGTGGTCGAGAAGTCGGCGAGGTAGGCGAAGACCTCGTCGACGGGCTTCTCGGTGTCCAGGGTTGCGACGTACCGCGCCATCTACGCCACCTCGCTCAGCTGCACGCAGGTGTCCCACAGGCGGCGGCGGTCCTCATCGGACTCCTTCGTCCACGGGACGCGGTGGGTCGGCCGCGTGCGCCGGTCGTGCCAGAACTCCCCGGTGCTGCGCAACGGCGCGTCGGCGGCGCCGAGCCACACGATCGTGTCGGCGCCCTGACCGGCGTCGCGCAGCAGCGGCCCCATGACCTTGTTGAAGGTCGGCAGGGACTCCTGGACGCCGGGCGTGTCGACCCAGCCCGGGTGCATGCTGTGCACGATCACGCCGCGCTCGTGCAGGCGCTCGGCCCACAGCTCGGTGAGGATGACCTCGGCGCGCTTCGTCTGGGCGTACGCGCGGACGCCGTCGAACGACCCCTCGGCGGACTGCAGGTCGTCGACGTCCAGCTTCGCCGTGTACATCCCGCCGGAGGAGATGTTGATCACGCGCGACGGGGCGGCCGCGGCGAGGAGGTCGGCGAGCAGCCAGGTCAGGAGGAACGGGCCGACGACGTTGGTGGCGAACGTCAGCTCGATGCCGTCCTTGGTGACCGTGCGCTCGGGGGGCAGGACCCCCGCGTTGTGGACGAGCACGTCCAGGCGCGTCTCGCGCGCCGTGAACTGCTCGGCGAACGCGCGAACCGACGCCAGGTCGGAGACGTCGCAGAGCTCCACCCCGACGTGCGCGTCCGGAACGTCGCTGCGGACCTTCGCGGCAGCGCGCTCCCCGCGTTCGGCGTTGCGGACGAGCAGCCGGACGTCGGCGCCGAGGCGCGCGAAGCCCTCCGCAGCCGCGAGGCCGATTCCCCCGGTCGCGCCCGTGACGATGACGACCTTCCCCGCCATCGAGGGAAGGTCATCCCACGCGCGGGCGCGCAGCTTGTAGCCCACGCTGGTGTAGCCGGGAAGGACGGTGCGGTCGAGCAGCGTGTCGAGCATGTGGAAGGGGGTACGGGTGGGACGGCACATCCGGTTCGCCCGCTCGCGTAGATTGCCTGCCGTGCCGTCGTTCTCCCTGCGACGCCTCCTCCCTGCGCCGGGCGCCGTGGCCGCCGAGGAGGCCTACGCCGACGCCGGCTGGGCCGAGCGTGCGCCGGCTGACCGCCCGTACGTCGTCCTGAACATGATCCTGTCGGCCGACGGTCACGCCTCGCGCGACGGCGTCTCGGGCGGGCTGGCGATCGACCGCGCCGACCGCACCGTCTTCCTCGCCCTGCGCGAGCAGGTCGACGCCGTCCTGGCCGGGACCGGCACGATCGCCACCGAGCGCTACCGGCGGCTCATCCCCCAGCCCGAGCGCCGGGCCACGCGGGCCGCCGCCGGGCTGGCTCCCGACCCGCTCGCGGTCATCCTCAGCCGGTCCGGGAACCTGCCGGTCGACGCGCCGCTGCTCACCGACCCGGACCAGCCGCGCGCGATCTACACGGGCGCGGCCGCGGATCCGCGCGCGGCGCTCGCGGACCTGCGGACCACCCACGGCGTGCGCACCCTGCTGTGTGAGGGCGGCCCGGGCCTGAACCGCGCGCTCATCGCCGCGGACGTCGTCGACGAGTTCCTGCTGACCCTGTCACCGCTCATCGTCGGCGGGACCGCGCACCCCGCCGTGGAGGGCACGCCGCTGCCGGACCCGGCCCGCCTCGACATCCTGTCGATGTACGACCACCTGGGAACGTTGTTTCTGCGCTACCGGATCGCCCCGCCGTCTGGGAGGCTTCCGGCCGATGGCTGAGCGGCTCATCGGTGTGGACGTCGGCGGCACGAAGGTGTCCGTCGCGGGTCTGCGCGGCGGCATCCTCGAGGACCCGGTGCTGGAACCCACGATCACGTCGTCCGCCGAGGAGCTCATCGACCAGCTCGTGCGGCGCATCCAGGCGGCCGGTGAGGCCGCCGCCGTGGGGGTCGCGATCCCGTCGATCATGGACTGGGAGGCCGGCACCGCGCGGTTCTCCGTGAACATCCCGCTCCAGGGCGTGCCGGTCCGCGACATCCTGCGCGAGCGCCTCGGCGTCCCCGTCTACGTCGACAACGACGCGACCTGCGCCGCCCTCGCCGAGGCCTACGACGACGACAGCCACCTCCTGTACTCCGATCTCGTGGCGTTCACGGTCGGCACCGGTGTCGGCGGCGGCGTGATCATCGGCGGCAAGGTCCACCGCGGCGCAACCGGCGCGGCCGGGGAGCTCGGGCACATGATCGTCGGCCTCGACGCCCGTGACCACGTGCCGCCCGCGCGCGAGTTCCCGCAGCGCGGCTCGCTCGAGGCGCTCGCCGCCGGGCGCACGCTCGACGCCATGGCGCTGCAGCACGGACTGCGCGACGGGCCGGAGACCGTGCGCCGCGCGCAGGCGGGCGACACCGAGGCGATCGGCCTCATCACGCTGCTCGGCCGCCGGCTCGGCCTCGGCATCGCGAACATGATCAACGCGCTCGATCCCCAGGTCGTCGTGATCGGCGGCGGCGTGTCCGCGGCCGAGGATCTGCTCATCGCGCCCGCGACAGACGTCGCCCGCCAGTACACCATCACCGGTGGCGGGACGAAGACGGAGATACGCCGGGCCAGGTACGGCCGCACCGCGGGTGTCCGCGGGGCCGGCCTGCTCGCCGGACTGGAACTTGCCAACGACCGCGGCCTCGACGCCACGGAGGTACTGACGGGATGAAGGTCGCCATCGGCTACGACCACGCGGGCGCACCGCTCGCGGAGACCGTGCGAGAGACGCTCGGGTCACTCGGCCACGAGGTGCTCGACACGGGGCAGTCCAACGACTACCCCAACGTCGCGTTCGCAGTCGGCAAGGACGTCGCGACCGGCGCGGTCGACCGCGGGATCATCCTCTGTGGCTCGGGGGCCGGCGTCGCGGTTGCCGCGTGCAAGATCCCCGGGATCCGCGCGGCGTGCGCGCACGACCACTACACGGCCGGGCAGTGCGTCAGCCACGACGATGTCAACGTGCTCTGCCTGGGCGCCCGGGTCGTGGGCACCGCGGTGGCGACCGAGCTCGTGGAGGCGTTCATGGCGACGAGCTTCAGCGGCGAGGAGCGCCACCTGCGGCGCCTGGGCAAGGTCAATCAGATCGAGGCCGACGGGCTCGACACCGACCTGGCACCCGCTCCGTGACCGACCAGCTCGAGCCCAACCCGCTCACCGAGGGCCTCGAGCGCCTGCCCGTCTCGCCGACGACCCTCGTCATCTTCGGCGCCACCGGCGACCTGGCGCGGCGCAAGCTCCTGCCGGCGCTCTACAACCTCGCCCACGAAGGGTCGCTGCCCGAGCGCTTCGCCCTCGTCGGCTTCTCCTTGGGCGACCTCGACGACGACGGCTTCCGGGCGATGCTGACGGACTCGATCAACAGCTTCTCGCGCCGCACGCCCGACGCGGCCGTGCTCGCGAAGCTCGTCGAGCGCGCCCGGTTCGTCTCCAGCTCGTTCGACGACGCAGCCGGCTACGAGCGGCTCGGCGCGGTCCTGCGTGAGTTCGACGAGCAGGCCGGCCAGCCGCTGAACCGGTGCTACTACCTCTCGACCGCGCCGATGTTCTTCCCGGTCATCCCGACGGAGCTGGGCAAGCACGGCCTCCAGACGCACGACGAGGCCGACGTGCGGATCGTGATCGAGAAGCCGTTCGGCACGACGCTCGCCGAGGCGATCGACCTCAACCGCACGGTGCTGCAGACGTTCAAGGAGCAGCAGGTCTTCCGCATCGACCACTACCTCGGCAAGGAGACCGTCCAGAACATGCTGGCGTTCCGCTTCGCCAACGGGCTGTTCGAGCCGTTGTGGAACCGGAACTTCGTCGACCACGTGCAGATCACCGCGTCCGAGGACCTGGGGATCGGCTCCCGCGCCGGGTACTACGACAGCGCCGGCGCCCTGCGTGACCTCATCCAGAACCACATGCTCCAGCTCCTCACGCTGCTGTGCATGGAGCCGCCGGTGAACTTCACCGCCGACGAGGTGCGCGACGAGAAGGTCAAGGTCCTGCACGCCATCAAGGCGCCCTCGCCCGAGGATGTGGCGTCCATGGCGGTCCGCGCGCAGTACAGCGCCGGCGACGTCGACGGCGAGCCCGTCCCCGGGTATCTCGAGGAGCAGGGCGTCCGCCACCTCTCCACCACGGAGACGTACGCGGCGCTGCGCCTGGAGGTCGACAACTGGCGGTGGGCCGGCGTCCCGATCTACCTGCGGACCGGTAAGCGCCTGGCGCGCAAGGTTACGGAGATCGCCGTGGTCCTCAAGCCCGTGCCGCACCTGGGCTTCGGCGAGAGCACGGCGACGGGCGTGAAGCCCAACCAGATCATCCTCACGCTGCAGCCCAACGAGGGCGTCTCCATCACCCTCGGGGCGAAGATCCCCGGCACCCAGATGCGCATCCGGCCGGTGAACATGGAGTTCCTCTACGGCACCGCGTTCCTCTCCCAGTCCCCGGAGGCCTACGAGCGGCTCATCCTCGACGCGATGCGCGGCGAGGCCACGCTCTTCACCCGCGACGACGAGGTCGAGGCGCAGTGGCGCATCTGCGACCCGATCGTCGCGACGTGGGCGGCGCAGCCCGGCCCGCTGCCGCAGTACGAGGCGGGCACCCCCGGCCCGATCGAGGCGAACACCCTGCTCAGCCCCGGCCAGACGTGGCGGGCCATCTAGCCGATGCCCGCGGTCAGCGACAGCGTCTGGCGCGAGCAGGACACGACCCCCGGGGCGATCGAGGCCGCGCTGCGCCAGCTGCTGGCCGACCGCCACAAGGAGAGTGACTCCTACGTTCCGGCCCGCGCGCTGAACCTCGTCTGCGTGGTCGACAAGGACTGGAGCGGCGAGATCGCCAACCGCCTGCGCAAGGTGGGCCGCTACCACGCGTCGCGCACCATCGTGTGCTCGGTCGAGTTCGGGCGCACGACCATCGATGCCACGGCGACGATCGCCTCGGACACCGAGCCCAAGCCCGGCGAGTTCGCGCTGCTGCGTGAGACCGTGATCCTGGCCGTCGGCGAGCAGCACCTGCCGATGCTCAACCAGATCGTCGACCCGCTCGTCGTCACCGACCTCGCGACCGTCGTCTGGTCCCCGCACGGCCACGCCGAGGCCGTCGACGCGCTGACGACCGCGCCGCCCGGCGGTGCGCCGCTCGCCCAGGTCGTCCTGCTCGACAGCGTCGACGAGCCGGACGCCGACGAGGCCCTGTCGCGGGTCGTCGCGCTCTGCGACCGCAGCGCGATCGTGGACCTCGCGTGGCTGCGCTCCACGCCCTGGCGCGAGCGCATCGCAGCCGTGTTCGACCCGCCGGCGCGCCGCCGGGAGCTTCGCCTGCTCAACGAGGTCGCCATCGGCGCGCGGCCAGGGTCGGAGACCGCCGCCCTGCTGCTGCTCGGCTGGCTGTGCGCGCAGCTGGGCTGGACCCCGTCACGCCTCTCCCGCCACGGCCAGGAGCTGGCGGGCAAGGTGCGCGCGCACCGCGGCGACGTCACGCTGCGCGTCGTCCCCGCCGAGCACATGACCGTGCCCGGCCTGGACGGCATCACGCTCACCACCGAGGACGGCTCCGTCACCTCGCTGACCCGGGGCACCGGCGGCCTGACCGAGCGCCGCACCGAGCCCGACGGCCGCACCCACGAGTGGACCGTGCTCGGCGCCTCGCGAGGTGAAGCGGGCATTCTCGGCGAAGGTATCCGCCAGGCGCTCCTGCGCGACCCGACCTACGCTCCTGCCGTCCGCGCCGCCCGCGCCCTCCTGTGAGAACCCCCCGCTTATGACGACGACCGATCCCATGGCCCGCATCGTGGGCGACGTGCCGCTCGGCGGCTCGCCGTTTCCCCCGATCGCCGAATACGCCTTCCTGTCCGACTGCGAGACGTGCGCGCTCGTCGCCCCGACCGGCAACATCGAGTGGATGTGCCTGCCGCGCATGGACGGGCCGTCCATCTTCGGCTCCATCCTCGACCGCGACGCGGGCGGCTTCCGGATCGGCCCGGCCGACCACTACGTCCCCGCCGGTCGGCGGTACATCCCCGGCACGATGATCCACGAGACGACGTGGGGCACGAAGACCGGCTGGGTCATCGTCCGCGACGTGCTCCTCGTCGGCCCGTGGCACCACCACGACGACCGCTCGGAGACGCATCGCCGCTCCCCCACCGACTACGACGCCGACCACGTCCTGCTGCGCACGATGCGCTGCGTCAACGGCTCGGTGGAGATGGTCCTGGAGTGCGAGCCGGTGTTCGACTACGGCCAGAAGTACGCGAACTGGGAGTACGAGGGCGCCGGGTACGGCGTGGGCATCGCGACGGCCCCTGACGACCCGCTCAAGCTGACGCTGACGACCGACCTGCGCCTCGGCTTCGAAGGCGGCCGCGCGCGTGCCCGCACCACGCTCCGTGACGGCGATGTCGCCTTCGCCGCCCTGACCTGGAGCTCGCACGGCGGCCCGACGACGTACGAGGAGTCCTACGAGCGGCTGGTCAAGACCGCGGACTACTGGCACGAGTGGCTCGCGCACGGCAACTTCCCCGACCATCCGTGGCGGACGTACCTGCAGCGCAGCGCGCTCACGCTGAAGGGGCTGTCGTTCGCCCCCCACCGGCGCGATGCTCGCCGCCGCGACGACGTCCCTGCCGGAGACCCCGGGCGGCGAGCGCAACTGGGACTACCGGTACTCGTGGATCCGCGACAGCACGTGGATGCTGTGGGGGCTCTACTCGCTGGGCTTCGACTGGGAGGCCAACGACTTCTTCTACTTCATCACCGAGATGCTGGAGGACGGCTCCGACATCCAGGTGATGTACGGCATCGGCGGCGAGCGGGAGCTGGAGGAGAAGACGCTCGCGCACCTCGACGGCTATGAGAACGCGCGACCGGTGCGCATCGGCAACGGTGCGTACAACCATCGCCAGCACGACGTGTGGGGCGCGGTCCTCGACTCGTTCTACCTGCACACGAAGTCGCGCGACAGCGTGGCCGAGCGGTTCTGGCGCCCGCTGTCGCGGCTCGTCGACGAGGCCATCGCCCACTGGCGCGAGCCCGACCGCGGCATCTGGGAGGTCCGCGGCGAGCCCAAGCACTTCACGTTCAGCAAGATCATGTGCTGGGTGGCGTGCGACCGCGGCGCGCGGCTGGCCCGGCTGCGTGACGCGCACGAGCAGGCCACGCGCTGGCAGGAGGCCGCCGACGAGATCAAGGCCGACGTGCTGGCCAACGGCGTCGACGACCGCGACGTCTTCGTCCAGCACTACGAGACCGAGGCGCTCGACGCGTCGCTGCTGCTCATCCCGATGCTGCGCTTCCTGCCCGCCGACGACCCGCGGGTGCGCGCGACGGTCGAGGCGATCGAGAACGAGCTCACCGAGGACGGGCTCGTCCTGCGCTACCGCGTCGAGGAGACCGACGACGGGCTCACCGGCGAGGAGGGCACGTTCACGATCTGCTCGTTCTGGCTCGTGAGCGCGCTGGCGGAGATCGGCGAGACGGCGCGCGCCCGGCAGCTGTGCGAAAAGCTCCTGAGCTACGCCAGCCCGCTGCTGCTGTACGCAGAGGAGATCGAGGCCCGGTCCGGAAGGCATCTGGGGAACTTCCCGCAGGCATTCACGCACCTCGCGCTCATCAACGCCGTCATGCACGTCATCAAGGCCGACCAGGAACTCGTCCAGAACGCCACGCCGCCCGGGGCCCGGCCGCCCCATGAGCGGAGGCCCACGCTATGACCGTCATCACCGCCCTGCCCGACGCGGAGGCCGCGTGCCGCCGCGTCGCCAATCTGCTCGCGAGCTACATCGCCGACGCGCGCCAGCTCGGCAACCAGGTGAACGTCGCGCTCGCGGGTGGGTCGACGCCGCGCCGTGCCTACCAGCTGCTCGCCGACATGGAGGGCTCGTGGGACCACGTGCACCTGTGGCTCGGCGACGAGCGCTGCGTGCCCGACGACGACCCGGAGAGCAACGCGCTCATGGTCGAAGAGGAGATCTGCAAGCGAGCCCGGGCGACCCCGCCGGTGCTGCACCGCATCTCGCACTATGACCGCCCGGACGACGCGGCGTGGGCGTACGGCATGGAGATCATCGAGGCGATGGGGCCCGAGCCGGTCTTCGACTTCGTGCTCCTCGGACTCGGTGAGGACGGCCACACCGCGTCGCTGTTCCCCGGGCACCCGGCGGCCGCCGCGGAGGTCGCCCCCGTGGTGGCGGTGCGCGGCGCGCCGAAGCCGCCGCCCGACCGGATCTCGCTGACGCTGCCCGTGCTGCGCCGGGCGAAGAAGACGATCCTGCTGGCGGCCGGCGACGAGAAGCGCGAGCCGCTGGACCGGGTCCTGGCCGGGGACGAGGGCGTGCCGCCGGGCCGGCTCGGCGCCGGGCTGGACGAGGTCGTCTGCGATGTCGCCGCCCACCCCGGATAGGAACCTCACCTCGCACCGGCTCCCCGCTGCGGGGGAGCGGCGCGAGGTCGTGCTCGTCCGCCACGGCGAGACCGAGTGGTCGCGCGACCGGCGTCACACCGGGCGCACCGACATCCCGCTGCTGGAAGAGGGCCGCGCGCACGTCCGCGAGGCGCTCGCGCCGAAGCTCGCGGGCTGGCCGTTCGCGCTGACGCTGTCAAGCCCGCTGCAGCGCGCGCAGGAGACCGCCGCCCTGGCGGGGCTCACGCCCGACGCGCTGGAACCCGACCTCCTGGAGTGGGACTACGGCGACTACGAGGGCGTCACGACCGCCGAGATCCGCACGCTGCGGCCGGACTGGCTGCTGTGGCGCGACGGCTGCCCGGGCGGCGAGCATCCCGACGACGTCGCGGCGCGGTGCGACCGCGTGATCGCACGGGTGCTCGAGGTCATCGGGCGCGCCGACTGCGAGGAGGACGTGGCGCTCGTCGCCCACGGCCACGTGCTGCGGGTGCTCGCGGCCCGGTGGCTGGAGCAGCCGCCCGCGTTCGGGGCGCGGCTGTGGCTGGCGACGGGCTCGCTGTCCGTGCTCGGGTTCGAGCGCGAGACGCGGGTCATCCGGCGCTGGAACGCCTGACGCGCCCACCCCACCCCGCCGAACGTCAGATACCTGTCGCTGTAGAGGCTGTCGCGTAAACCCCGTCGGTTCAGTCCGGCGGGGTTAAGACGATGGGGTGATGGGACAGCGCTTCATCTGGTCTGATCGTGAGCAGCCGTTGTTGTTGCCGCCGGATTTGCGGGAGTGGCTGCCTGATGATCATCTGGCGTGGTTTGTGATCGATGCGGTCGAGCAGTTTGATCTGGCCGCGTTCTATTCGGCCTATCGGGCGGATGGGCATGGTCGTCCGGCGCATGATCCGGCGGTGATGGTCGCGTTGTTCGTGTACGCCTACTCGGTCGGGGTCCGGTCGTCGCGGAGGGTTGAACGGGCGTGCGCGGAGGATGTGGCGTTTCGGGTGATCTGCGCGAACCGGGCGCCTGATCATTCGACGATCGCGCGGTTTCGCGCCCGGCATGAGGCGGCGTTGGAAGGGCTGTTCGGGCAGGTGCTCGGCTTGTGCGCTGAGAGCGGGTTGGTGTCGGTCGGCGTGGTCGCTGTCGATGGGACGAAACTGAAGGCCGACGCGGCGAAGGGCCAGACCCGGTCTTATGAGCAGATCGCCCGCGAGATCTTTGCGGAGGCCGCGAGGATCGACGCCGAAGAGGACGAGCGATTCGGCGACGCGCGCGGCGACGAGCTCCCGCCCGAGCTCGCTGATCGTTCGTCGCGGCTGGCCAGGTTGCGCGAGGCCAAGGCCCGGTTGGAGGCCGAGCAGGCCGAGAAGGCCGAGCGCCACGAGCAGCGGATGCAGACCCGGCAGGCCAAAGAGCTGGTCGACGGCCGCCGCATGCCGGGTCCGGCGCCGGTCGCGCCCAGCCTGGCGGTCGATCCGCAGGAGAGGGTCAACGTCACCGATCCGGACTCCCGGATGATGCGCTCTGCGCAGGGTTGGGTGCAGGGCTACAACGCGCAGGTCGCCGCGACGGCAGAGCAGATCATCGTCGCCGCGGAGCTGACCACGTCATCGCCCGATCAGGGCTGCTTGCAGCCGATGGTTCGCACGATCACCCGCGAGCTCGACGCGGCAGGGGTCACCGAGCCGATCGGGACGGTCCTGGCTGACTCGGGGTACTGGGACACCGCGCAGATCGAAGCGATCATCAGCCGGGAACACTGCACCGTCCTGGTTCCCCCAGACGGCGAAACGCGCCGCGCGGCGGGCAAGACCGGCCACAAACACGACCGCGGCCTGACCGCGTTCCTGCGCAGGGTCATCGACAGCGAGGCCGGCCGAGCGCTCTACCGCCGCCGCCAAGGCATCATCGAGCCGGTCTTCGGCGACCTCAAACACAACCGGGGCGCCGACCGGTTCTCCAGACGCGGACACGCGGCCTGCCGCAGCGAACTACGACTCCTGGCCGCCACCCACAACCTGCTCAAGCTGCACCGCGCCGCCCTGGCCACCTGATCGCAGGGTCCGCAGTGGCCGGGCTACGCCCGGCCACCGACCACAACCCCGCGACTGCCACAGCTACCGAGGCTGCCGCGACTTACGCGACAGCCTCTGTAGCAACGTCGATCTGCCGTTCGGCGGGTTCGGGGCGCGAGCTACTTCTCGCTGATGTCGATCGACACCGTGTCGCTGCCGGAGAACCCGCGGCGGTCGACCGCCGAGATCCGGAGCGTCAACTCGCCGTCACCGGCGCTCGCGAGGGCCTTGCGGGCCGCACCGCCGAGCGTCAGCGATAGCGCGGCCGTCTTGCCCTGGGCCACCCGCACCGTCTTCGTGAACCGGTAGGTCTTCCCACCGATCCGGAAGGCGCCGCGCAGCGTCACGGTGCAGCGCACCCCGGTCGCGCGGCAGGTGAACGTGCCGAGCGCCACGGTCCCGGTCTTCGTCGAGACCGCGACGGCCTTCGGCAGCGTCGCGCGGCCGGGACCGATCCGGACGGACGGGTCGTCGCTCGCCGCTGCAGTGGACGCGCCGGCAGGGCCGGCGGGTCCAGCCGGACCGATCGGGCCGGCAGGCCCGGCAGCCCCGGCCGCGCCGTCAGCCCCAGCGGGCCCGGCCGGACCCGCGGGACCCGCGGGACCCGCGGGACCAGCGGGGCCGGGAGGCCCGACCGGATCCTCGGGGCCGGTGTACGGACCGACGACCACGTTGATCGTGCTCGTCGCCGTCTGCCCCGCGGAGTCCGTGACCGTCGCGACCAGCGCGATCGTCTGGCCGGCCTGCGCCTTCGTCGGGCTCCACGTGAACTCGTACGGGCCCGCCCCCTTGGTCGCGACGGGCACGCCACCGGCGGTGAGCGACACCGACTTCACGCCGAAGTCATCCTTCGCGCGGACGATCGGTTCGATGGTCGTACCCCACGGCACGGCAGTGGTGTCCGCCGGATCCACGATCGCCGCCGTCGGGACCGCGTCGGCCGGCTTGACCGGCACGGCGAGCTCCGCCGGCGCGGCGGTGAGGAAGTCCGTCACCGTGACACTGGGCGCCGGGACGACGTCGGCGTCAAGGCCCGTGATCGCCAGGCAGGGGTTTGCGGACGAGGGCCCCTGCGGCGCGTTCGGAGGCGGTGGCGGGTAGTTGAAGGACACGGGGCCTGTCGCACAGCCGAACCAGTCCCCGGTTGACGGCACGGGCGACGCGAGACGGGTGGCCGTCGCGTCAGCGTTCGCGTTGAAGACCGCGAACCCGTTGCGCTGGTACGTGTTGCCCTCGAGCTTGAGCGCAGGCGTCCCCGGGTTACTCGGGTCATCGCCGGTCCCTGCGTCCGTCAGGAGGATCGCCGAGTTCAGCCGCATGTTCGCCGCCGCGGTCGAGAACCGGTTGTCGGTGATCGTGCTGCCCGTCACCGCTCCGCGCGCACCCGCGTGGTACTGGATGCCCGTCTGGTTGTGCGAGGCGCCGACGAACCGGCCCTTCACCCACGTGTTCTTCACGAACCCGTACGTGAGGATGCCCGAGCGCTCGAGGTTGAGCGAATCGCCGTCCGGTCCGCGCGCGGCGTCGAAGCGAATGCCGCCGGTCTGGTACCCGGTGACGAAGCTGTCCTGCACCGTGACGTCGCGACGGATGGTCGCCTCGCTCGCGCCGACGAGAGAGTTCGTCTGAATCACGCCGTAGCCGTAGGGCTTCACGAGGGGGTCCGCCGACTCCACCGTGTTGGGGAGGTAGAACGGGCCGATCTGCGAGTTCTTGATCTCGCCCGCCGTGTTGAAGAACGCCACGCCGGCCTCGGCGTATACGTCCGGAGAGGTGACCGTCACGCCGGAGATCGACGTGAAGTTCTCGTTGCCGTCCGACGAGCCGTTGGACTGACGCACGACGCTGATGATGTTGCCGCCGCCGTCACGCAGGAACGGCGCGGTGCCGGCGAGCGTGCCTCCGGCGGGGACGTCGGGCGTGATCGTGACCTTGTCCGGGCCCGCGCCCTTGATGGTGAGTGGCTTGCTGATCGTCAGACCGTTGAGTGAGCCGGGCTGCGAGGGGTTCTGCGTCGGGTTGTTCAGCGGCACCGAGCGTTCGCGGTAGACGCCGTCGCAGATGATGATGGTGTCCCAGGGGGCGGCCTGGTCGATCGCGGACTGGATCGACGTGTAGGACGCGTTCGGACACTGAGCCTTGTCGTCGTCGACCGTGATGGTCGACGCCGATGCGCTGGCGGGCGCGGCCAAGAGGGCCAGCGACACGCAGAGCGCGTGGCGGAGTGTGGGCTGTGCCATGTGGAGCGGGTACCTCACTGGAAGGGATGAACCACGGCCTGGAGTGGGCGTGGGAACCAGAGCGCGTCACTCGGTCGCGCCATCGATCACCGGCCGCGTCGGCACTCGCGGGTCGGCCACGACGGACCGTATTCGAGTGCGCTCGACTTGGGATTCGACAATGTGTCCAGTCCGACCCCGGCCAGGTTTTGACGGTCGGTCCTATACGGACCGCAGCCCGGTTGCCTAGGGTTCCGGGTCGCTCGCCCCACCGGGGCCGGGAGCCCGATCCGTACTCGGCGGAGAAGGTCCCCTGCCCGGCGCACGTCAGCGTCGCGGCGAGCTGAAGTACGACGCGACGACTTCGCCGGCACGCGGGTCCGTGGAGTGCTCACCGTCCACATCCCACCCCGGAGATCCGGTGAAGACCACCAACACCCCTAGCTCGAGGCTTCGAGTGCTGCCGCTGTTGCTGCTGCTCGGCGCCCTGTGTGCCCTCGTCCCGTCCGCCGCGCACGCCGCGGCCCCTGATCCCATGGACCGCGGCACCTTCAACGTGACGACGCTCGACCCGTTCACGGCGGGCACGTTCAACATCCAGGAGCCCAACGCCTCCGGCGGTGCGGCGACCGGACAGGCGGCCGCCGTCACCCTGCAGCTGCGCGGTTCGCTCTACTACCCGAACGACCGCCCGACCCCGTCGCCGGTGATCGTGCTCGTGCACGGCAACCACGCCAGCTGCGACAGCGGCAGCGCGCCGGACTGCACGGTCTTCAAGCGCAACGACCGCGGCTACGCCTACATGGCCGAGAACCTGGCGACCTGGGGCTACACGGTCCTGTCACTCGACCAGGACCAGCTCATGTACTACCAGGACGGCCAGCAGGGCAAGGGCATGCACCAGCGCCGCCTGCTCATCGCCGCCGCCCTGGACATGCTCGACAAGGCGAACAGCGCGCCGCTGCCAGACGAGGGCCCGAACGGCATCAACGACCGCCTCGTGGGCAAGCTCGACATGACCCGCATCGGCATGATGGGCCACTCCCGCGGCGGTGACGCGGTGTCGAGCTTCATCGACTACAACCGCACCCGGCCCGCGCCGGGCAAGCGCTACCCGCTGCGCGGCGTCATCAGCCTCGCGCCGGTGGACTACGAGCGGCGCGCGCCGTACGGCGTGCCGTACCTGACGATCCTGCCGCACTGCGACGGCGACGTCTCCAACCTCCAGGGCGCGCGCATGTTCGAGCGCGGCCAGTACGTCGTCGACGGGGACCCGTTCCCGAAGATCCAGTTCTCCATCCACGGCACGAACCACAACTGGTTCAACAGCGTGTGGTCGGCGGACGGTGAAGACTCCAACACCGGCGACGCCGCATGCTCGATCGCCTCGCCGAACAACATCCGCCTGTCCGGTGGCCTGAGCAACCGCCCGCCCGCCCCGGCGACGCCCGGCCTCGACGACGGCTGGGTCGACGGCGGCACGTACACCCGCAACAACCGCGGGTCCGGTGACCCGGCGCTCATGGGCGACCAGGAGAAGATCGGCCTGGCGACGATGAACGCGTTCTTCCGCCGCTACGTCGGCGGCGAGGCCGGGTTCGACGAGTACATGACCGGCGAGCGCACGGCGACCGACCCGGGCAGCCTGCCCGTCTCCGAGGATGCCTGCCCGTCGCAGGTCATCACCGGCCCGTCGGGCAACGGCACGAACGGCCCGCGCATGGCCTGCAAGGAACGCATGCTGACGAACTACTTCGCCCCCGCGGCGGAGCGGCTCGACGTGCTCGTGCCCGGCGGCGACAACACGCTCACCGAGAGCGCGCTGGGCACGTCCATCACCGGCAGCGGGTTCTCGAACCCGTACCTGCCGACGGGTGGCGTGCAGCCCCCGCCCGCCACGACGGCGAGCGGCTTTGACTGGTGCAACCCCGAGCCGGATCACTTCCAGCTCGGCCAGGTCGGCCTGAACGGCTTCCCGACGGCGGAGAAGGCGTGCCCGCTGCCGGCCATCGGCACGCTGGGCGGCCAGGACGGCGTCCGCGAGCGCGGCCCGGTCAACCAGTCCTACGGCCTCCAGCTCGCGCTGGCGTGGGACAAGGCCGCGAAGATCGGGACGAAGATCCCATCGGCCGACGGGGACGTGACGAAGTACAAGTCGCTGACCCTGGCCGCGGGCGTGAACTGGTTCGATCCGCGCAACCCCGCCCGCGGGGCCGAGGGCGAGTGGAACCCGGCGGCGACGACGCAGGACTTCACCGTCGCCCTGACCGACGCGACCGGCAAGGAGGCCACGGTCTCCGCCGCCGAGCAGCGGTACGGCAACGCCCTGCACCCGACGATCGGCACCACGAGCAGCAAGGTGCACATCGTGCTGAACCAGATCCGGATCCCGCTCGGCGACTTCGCCGCGCAGGGCCTGGACCTCACCAAGGTCCGCAAGGTCGAGCTGCGCTTTGGCGAGGCCGGCAAGCCGGCCACCGGCTCGATCCAGATCAGCGACCTCCGCTTCCAGGAGGCCGTGACCGGGCCGTCGGTGTTCGTCGACACGGCGGGGGCTGACGGAGCGGCGGCACGGGCGAGCACGAGCGGCGTCACCGCGCAGGACGTGCTCGACGCCATCGAGCCCGCCAAGCCGTCGGCGAAGCTGCCCGACGTGCTGCCGGTCGCGGCGAAGGCCACCTGCACGCCGAGCGTGAAGGTCACGACGAAGGGCACCGCGAAGGGCAAGCTCGCCTTCGCGGGCACGACCTCGACGACCTGCGGCAAGGCCGTGAAGTCCGTGCAGCTGCGGATCACGAAGGCCGCCGGCAAGGGCAAGGTCCAGTTCCTGAAGGCGAGCGGCAAGCTCACGAAGCCGATGGCGACTTCGACCAAGGCGACGATCGTCGCCAAGGGCACGAAGGGCTGGAAGCTCACGACGTCCGGCAAGGTCGCCAAGGGCACCTACACCGTGGCGGTGACGGCGATCGACGCCGCCGGCGCCACGAAGACGACCACGACGAAGGTCACGGTCGGCTAGCAGCGAGATCTGCCGATGGCGCGCCGGGATCCTGAAGATCCCGGCGCGCCCGGCCGATCAGAAGGGCGATGAGCACGGACGCTCCCCCGCCCGATCAGCGCTACGCGCTGTCCGAGATCCTCGGCGCCTTGACGCACGCCCTGGACATCACCGAGGGCCAGCCGCCCGGCCATGCGCTGCGCAGCTGCCTCATCGGGATGCGCCTGGCGGAGGTCATCGACCTCCCCGAGGCGGACCGCTCCGCCCTCTTCTACGCGCTCCTCATGAAGGACGCGGGCTGCTCGGCCAACGCGTCGCGCATGGCCGAGATCTTCTCCACGGACGACCTGGAACTCAAGCGCACGAGCAAGTTCCTGGACACCGACGACACGAGGGCCGAGCGCCGCTGGGCGATCACCTCCGCGGGCCGCGGCCGCGGGATCTCAGGCCGCCTGAAGGCGATCATCGAACTCGCGCGCACCGGCGCCTTCGCCGACGACCTGTTCGCCGCGCGCTGCGAGCGCGGCGCGGAGATCGCGCGCATGCTCGAGCTCCCAGAGGCGTCGGCGCAGGCGATCCGCGCGCTCGACGAGCACTGGAACGGCGGCGGCCGACCGAGCGGGCGCAGCGGCGACGAGATCCCGCTGCTCGGACGCATCCTCTGCCTCTCCCAGACCGTCGAGGTCTTCTGCGCGGCCGCCGGCCCGTACGAGGCGATCGAGGTCGCGACCGCTCGGCGCGGCACCTGGTTCGACCCCGACCTCGTCGACGCGCTCACGTCACTGCCGATCGGCGACCCGCTGTGGACGTCGCTCGTCGAGGACGACCCGGCCGCCTCGGTCGCCGAGCACGACCCCGGCGACCGGATGGTCACCGCCGACGACGCGCAGCTCGACCGCATCGCCGAGGCGTTCGCACGCGTCATCGACGCGAAGTCGCCCTACACGTTCAACCACTCCTCGCGCGTCGCGGACGTCACGATCGGCATCGCGATCCAGTCGGGGATCGACGGTGCGCGGCTGCGCGACCTGCGCCGCGCCGCGCTGCTGCACGACATCGGCAAGCTCGCGGTGTCCAACGCGATTCTCGACAAGCCCGGCCGCCTCACCGACGAGGAGTTCGACGCGATCAAGGAGCACCCCCGCCAGACCCTCGCGATCCTGTCGCGCGCGTCGTGCTTCTCCCCCATCGCCGAACTGGCCGCCAACCACCACGAGAAGCTCGACGGCAGCGGCTATCACCGCGGGATCACCGCCGAGCACCTGACGCCGGAGATGCGGATCCTCGCCGTCGCGGACATCTACGAGGCGCTGACGGCCAACCGCCCCTACCGCGACGGCATGCCGCTGGAGAAGGCGATGGGCATCATCGGCTCCGACGCCCCGCACAAGCTCGACGCCGAGGCGTTCGCAGCGCTGCAGGCGTGGGTGCAGACCGACGATCCCGCGGTGCTCCCGGGACGCGACGCGGACGTGGTCACGCTCGAGCCGCAGGGTCCCGGTCAGCAGGAGCGGCGGGCGGCCTGACGCATCGCCTGGGGCCGCGGCCTCAGTCCCAGAGCACGTCGGCGCCGTAGGCGGCGAAGACGGCGTCGCTCCCCACGAGGGTCATGCCCTCGACCTGGGCCTGCGCGACCAGCATGCGGTCGAACGGATCGGCGTGCAGCGGCGGCAGCGCACCCGCCGCGAGCGCGTGCGCCGGGCTGATGGCCAGCGGCTCGAGATCGGTGTCCAGCAGCGCCGCGAGGTGCTCCTCGGTCAGCGGGAGCTTCCCCTTCGCCCGCTTGATGCCCAGTTCCCAGAACGTCGCCGCGCTCACCGCGAGATGGTTGCGCTCGTCGCCGATCGCCTGCTGCGCGACGCGCGGCAGCGGGCCACCGGTCATCCACAGGAAGACCGCCTGGCTGTCGAGCAGCAGGCGCACCGCGTCAGTCCGCCAGGCCGAAGTCCGCGGCGTCGGCGGGGTCGGGGGCCCAGATCGCGTCGTCGACCTCCGGCACGTCGGCCCACACCCCGGCGAGATCACGGAGCGACCGGCGCGGCGCGGTCTGGACCAGTCGCGCGACGGGCGTCCGCCCGCGGCGGATCTCGATCTCCTCGCCCGCCTCGACGGCACGCAGGAGCGCCGAGAGCTGAGTCTTCGCCTCCTGCACGGTGACGCTGCGCATCGCCACAGGCTACACCGTTGACCAGCTCTGGTCGACTATTTGGCGAGGAGCTCGTCGGCCTCCTGGACCAGCGTGGCCACCAGCTCCGCGGCGTCACGACCGGGCCGCACGAGCGGCGCGGACTGTCCGGCCCAGAACGCGACCAGGTCACGCCGGCCCTGCGCGGCCGCCGCCGCGACGATCGGCTTCATGAGCCACCCCTGGTACGGGTACGGCGCGATGCGCTCGTCCCCCGTCTCGATGTCGTACATGACGTCGGCGGCCAGCCCGCGGGCCAGACGGCCCGACAGCACGCGGGTGAGCCGGGTGCGGCGCGCGCCGGAGGACAGCGCGGCACGGTGCTCGGCGGTGATCCCCGATTGCGCGGTGGCCAGGAACGCCGTGCCGATCTGGACGGCCTCCGCGCCGAGGGTCAGCGCGGCCACGACCTGCCGTCCGGTGACGATGCCGCCTGCGGCGATGACGGGCGCCTCGACCTCCGCCACCACGGCGGGCACGAGGGACATCGTCCCGGTCAGCGAGTCCTCGGCCTCACGCAGGAACGCCACCCGATGGCCACCAGCCTCGAAGCCCGAGGCGACGATGGCGTCCACGCCCGCCTCGTCGAGCGCCACGGCCTCCTCGACGGTGATCGCCGTACCGACGGTGACGATGCCGGCGGCACGGCAGCGCTCGAGGATCTCCGGGTCCGGCACGCCGTAGACGAAGCTGAACACCGGCGGCCCCGCGTCGATCAGCGCGTCGGCCAGGACGTCGAAGGTGTACGCCGCCGGCTGCGGCCGCGCCGGCGGTTCGATGCCGACCTCGTCGTAGAGCGGCTGCAGTCGTGCGACGGCGGCGCTCCACGCGGCATCGTCGAAGTCGTCCTCGGGCACGTCGTGGGTGGAGACCCACAGGTTCACGTTGAAGACGCCGTCGATGCGGGCATGCAGGTCCGCGACGAGCTGCGCGATCTGCTGCGGGCCGAGGTGCTGGGCGCCGAAGGAGCCCAGGCCGCCGGCGCCGCTGACCGCCGCCGCGAGGTCGAGGCTCGACAGCCCGCTGCCGAACGGGCCCTGGATGATCGGATGCGCGAGGCCGAGCAGTTCGGTGGCCCGGGTGCGCTTCCAGTCGCGGCGGTGCGTGGGAAGGGACATGCCCCGGGACGGTAGGTGCTTGCGCGTCCTCGTCCCCCTGGACGGACGACTGACATCCGCTGAGGCCATCGGCCGCGCAGCCGACTGTTCAGGTCATGCGTGGCGTACGGGTATCTCTGCTGTTCATCTCCTGCCTGTGGCTGCTGCCCGGGTCGGCGGCCGCGTCCGGGTGGTTGACCCCCGTGAGCGCCAGCGACGCCGGCCAGAACGCGGAGGCCCCGCAGGTGGCCGTCGACGCCGACGGCGACGCCGTTGCGGTGTGGCGCCGGTCCGACGGGACGAACGAGCGGGTGCAGGCGGCAACGCGAACCCCAGGCGGTGCCTGGACCACCCCCATCACCCTGAGTGCCGCCGGGCAGGACGCGTACGACCCGCAGGTCGCCGTCCGCCCCAACGGCGACGCGGTCGCCGTCTGGCGCCGATCCGACGGAGCGAACCAGCGAGTGCAGGCGGCGACCCGGCCCGCCGGCGGCGCCTGGACGACGCCCGGCACCCTCAGCGACGCCGGGAACGACGCCTACGAGCCGGCGCTGGCCGTCGGCGCCAACGGCGACGCGACCACCGTCTGGGGCCGGCACGACGGGGCGAACGCGCGGGTGCAGGCGGCGACCCGACCCGCCGGCGGCGCCTGGACCTCCCCCGACACCGTCAGCACCGCCGGCCAGGACGCGTACCCCGGGCAGGTGGGCGTTGATGCGAGCGGCAACGCCACGGCCGTCTGGTACCGATCCGACGGGGCGAACATGCGGGTGCAGGCGGCGACCCGGCCCGCCGGCGGCGCCTGGGCCGCCCCCGACACCCTCAGCGCCTCCGGACAGGGCGCGGACTACCCGCACGTGGCCGTCGGCGCCAACGGTGACGCGACCGCCGTCTGGCGCCGATTCGACGGGTCGAACCAGCGCGTGCAGGCGGCGACCCGACCCGCCGGCGGCGCCTGGACCACCCCCCGACACCCTCAGCGCCGCCGGCCAGCACGGCGATCGCCCGCGGGCCGCCGTCGACGCGAACGGCAACGCCACCGCCATCTGGCGCCGGTCTGACGGGTCGAACTACGTGGCGCAGGCGGCCACCCGGCCCGCCGGCGGCACGTGGAGCACGCCCGACACCATCAGCGTCACGGGCCAGGACGTGATCTACACCAAGGTCGTCGTCACCTCCGCCGGCGACGCGACCGCCGTGTGGCAGCGGTCCGACGGGACGAACCAGCGAGTGCAGGCAGCGACGCGCGCCAGCGGCGGCACGTGGACCACCCCCGTCACGCTCAGCGCCGCCGGGCGAGGACGCGTTTGGCCAGCAGGTCGCCGTCGACGCGACCGGCGAGGCGACCGCCGTCTGGCGGCGGTCCGACGGGACGAACACCAGGGTGCAATCTGCGGTGCTCGACGCGACCAAGCCGTCGCTGTCCTCGACCCTGCCGACGACCGCGAAGACCGGCGAGGCCGTCGCCTTCTCCGCCTCGGCCTCGGATGTGTGGTCGTCGGTGACGACGTCGTGGAGCTTCGGCGGCGGCGCCACCGCCTCGGGGACGAGCACGAGCCACACCTACACGACGGCCGGCACCTACACGGTGACGGTCACCGCGACCGACGCCGCTGGCAACGCCCGGTCGGTCACCGGCCAGCTCACCGTCACCGCCGCACCGGCGTCGACGGGCGACTCGCCTCCCGCCACGCCCCCGAACACCGGCGGTACCCCGCCCGGCACCGCGCCGGATACCTCCCGCCGCGCGCCCATCCAGCTGCCGGCCTCGCTGCTGACCTTCCCGCCCAGCCGAGGCTGCGTCTCCACCGCGACGCTGACGGTCGGGCTCACACCACGGGCGGGCGTCACCTACCGCCAGGCCCGCATCGAGCTCACGGCCGGCAAGAAGACGATCACCCGCACCGTCGCGCCCCGCACCATCACCGCCAAGGCCCGCAAACGCACCGTCATCCCCATCAGCCTCAAGGGCCTTCCCCGTGGCAGCCTGCGGCTGGCGATCACCGTCACCACGGCGGACGAGCACGTCCTCACGGCGAAGCGCGCCTACCGGACCTGCACGGCGAAGGCCAAGGAGCGCCGGGCCAGCCGCTGAGCTCAGCCGCGCACAACCTGCGACCCGCCCGTGATCCCATCCTCGCCGGTGTCGGAGAACCGCACCCACGCCTTGTTGGTCCCGTCGTAGTCGGGCGCCCACAGGATGAGCGTCGCCGGGCGGTCCCACACCGTGACGGCCTCGTCGCCCTCGGGATCGAGCCCGCGCCAGATCCGGATGAACGGGTTCTGCTCCCACTCCGCACCGGCCGTCGTGGGCAGCGTGTGGCCCGGGTGCAGCACGGTGTCGGCCGGGAGCTGCGCCAAGCGCATCGACGCGGCCTTCTGGTCGGCGTAGCCCGTGTTCGCGGGGGCGAAGTTGCCGCCCACGGTCCCCTTGAAGATCGTGTCGGCCGTGAAGGCGTCGGTGCCGTTCACCACGAAGACGAGCTGCCCGGCGCAGTGGCCCTCGCTCAGCAGCGGCTCGATCGTGAGGTCGCCGAACGTCAGCGTGTCGCCCTCGGTCACGAGGTGCTCGGCGTTCAGTCCCTCGACGGCGGCGTTCGTGACCTCGTGCGTGTACACGGGCGCGGCGAAGGCGTCGCGGTAGTCCTCGATGCCCTGCACGTGGTCGCCGTGCTGGTGGGTGACGAGGATCGCGTCGACGGTCACGCCGAGTTCCCCCGCACGCTCGATGAGCGGCCCGGCCACGCCGTTGCCGTCGATGAGGACGGCATGGCCGCCCTCGCCGTCGGCCACGAGGTAGGAGTTCGACGTCCAGCCCGGGGCCTCGGTGCGTTCGATGATGAGTGACACAGTCATGCCTCCAGCCGGGAAGAAGGAGCCGCAGGCGAGTTCTTCCAATGGAACGGGGAGCCCCCGGCGAGCCGTTCCACGCGCTCGATGATCAGGGCCATCAGAACGTCACCACGCTGCGAATGCCGTCCTGGTGATGCATGAGATCGAACCCCTTGTTGATGTCGTCGAGCGAGATGCGGTGCGAGATGAAGGCGTCGGCGTCGATATCGCCCGCCAGGTAGCGGTCGACCAGCTCCGGGACCTGGTCCCTGCCCTTCACGCCGCCGAACGATGCGCCCATGACCGTCCGGCCGGTGATCAGGTAGCGCGGGACGATGTCCAGCGTCTCCCCCTTGCCCGCCACGCCGGTGACGCAGCAGACGCCCCAGCCCATGCGGGCGGACTCCACGGCCTGACGCATGACGCCCACCAGGCCGGTTGCCTCGAACGTGAAGTCCGCGCCGTAGCCGTCGGTCTCGGCGAGGATGCGGTCGACGATGTCGTCGCCCGCGAGCCAGCCGTCGGTCGCCCCGTGATGCTTGGCGAGCGCCAGGCGCTCTTCGGAGAGATCCACGCAGATGATCCGCTCGGCGCCCTGCAGCCGCGCGCCCGCGACGGCACCCAGGCCCACCATGCCGGCGCCGAAGACCACCGCGGTGGAGCCCTCCCAGACCTTCGCGCGGTACATCGCGGCGCCCAGGCCGGTCGACAGCCCGCACGCGAAGAGGGCGGCGGTCTCCAGCGGCGCGTCCTTGCTCACCTTGGCGAGCGAGTACTCCGAGACGACGGTGGCCTCGGCGAAGGTCGAGCAGCCCATGAAGTGGCGGATCGGCTCGCCGTCGCGGGACAGGCGGGCCGTCCCGTCGGGCAGGTAGCCCTGGTTCTGCTGCTCGCGGATGGCCACACAGATGTTCGTGCGCCCCGAGCGGCAGTTCACGCACTCGCCGCACTGCGGGCTGAAGAGCGTGACGACGTGGTCACCCGGCGCCACGGAGGTCACGCCCTCGCCGACGGCCTCCACCACGCCTGCGCCCTCGTGTCCGAGGACGCAGGGCGCGTAGCCGGATGGATCGACGCCCGACGCGGAGTACATGTCGGTGTGGCAGACCCCGCAGGCGTGCAGCCGGACGAGCACCTCACCCGCCTTCGGCCCCGCGAGGTCGAGCGTCGTGACCTGCAGCGGCTGGGCGAACTCCTCGAGAACGGCGGCGCGGATCTCCATGGCCGCAGCGTACCCGGCGGGCCCCTCCGCGCGACGCCATAACGACAAGGCCTCAGGCTCACGTTGAGCCTGAGGCCTGTCGCATCACACGCCCGCCGGCTCGCGGACCTCGGGCACCGGCTCGCGGACCGGATCCCGCACGGGCTCCATAACGTCCCCGGTGCCGTGGTCCACCTCAGGCAGCCACTGCAGCCACTTCGGGAGGTACCAGTTGGCCTCCCCCAGGAGCTGCATGACCGCCGGGAGCAGCACACCGCGGACGATCGTCGCGTCGAGCAGGATGGCCACGGCGAGGCCGACGCCCATCTGCTTCATCTCGATCATCGAGAGCGACCCGAAGATCGAGAACACGGCGACCATGACCACCGCGGCGCTCGTCACGACGCCCGCGGTCGACCGGATGCCGCTCGAGATGGCGTCGGCCGTCTTCATCCCTCCATCACGTGCCTCCTTGATCCGGCTGAGGATGAACACGTGGTAGTCCATCGAGAGCCCGAACAGGATCACGAACAGGAAGATGGGCAGCCAGCTCGTCACGGCCCCGGGCGCATCGAAGCCGAGCACGCCCTCCAGGTTGCCCTTCTGGAACACCCACACCAGCGCGCCGTACGCGGCGGCCACGCTGAGGAGGTTCATCGCGATGCCGGTGAGCGGGATCACGACGGACCGGAAGGTGACCATGAGCAGGAGGAACGCCAGGGTCAGCACGAAGGCGAACACCAGCGGCGCCGCTCCGCGCATGCGGTCGTCCCAGTCCTCCGAGCCGGCCGTGAAGCCGCTGACCTCGCCCGTCACGCCGGCCTCGCCGAGCGTCGCGGGGATGATGTCCTCGCGCAGCGCCTGCAGACCGTCGAGGGACTGCTTGTCGGCGCCGTCGCCCTTCATCGGGATGGTCACCGCCGCGACCTGACCGTTGTCGGCCACCGTCACGTCCGCGCCGTCACCGAACAGGCCGGTCGCCTGGGCGTCGGTCACCATCTGCTCGATGGCGGCGGTCACCTCGGGAGACTCGACGTCATCGGCCTGCACCGCGACGATCGCCGGGATCGGCTCCCCGGGGAACGCCTCCTGGATGCGGTCGTACGTCTGCATCACCGGCAGGGTGCGCGGGAGCTGATCCAGCCCGCTCGTGGCGGTCTTCATCTGCAGCGCGGGCAGCGCCATGCCGACGAGCAGCGCGGCGGAGAGCAGCGCGGCGGCCAGCGGGAAGCGCAGCACCGGCGTGAGGATCGCGCCCCACACCTTGCTGTCACCGGACGCACGGCGGCCGAGGAACGGCACGCGGCCCTTGTCGACCTTCGGGCCGAGCCACGCCAGCATCGCCGGGATCACGGTGATCGAACCGATCATCGCGGCGGCGACCACCAGGATCGTGCCCACGCCGAACGACATGAACGTCTTGTCCCCGGTGAGGAACATGCCCGACATCGCGATGATGACGGTCAGGCCGCTGATGAGAATCGCCTTGCCCGACGTGGCCGCGGCGATGTCGATGGCCTCTTCGGTCGTGCGTCCCTTCGCCCGTTCCTCGCGCTCACGGCGCAGGTAGAAGAGCGAGTAGTCGACGCCCACGGCCATGCCGATGAGCAGGATCACCGAGCTGATCGCGTCGTCCACCGGCAGGATCTGGCTCGGCAGGGCGACGAGCCCCAGCGAGGCGATGACGGCGGTGATGCCCAGGAGCAGCGGCAGCCCAGCCGCCACGAGCGCGCCGAACGCCAGCACGAGGATGAACAGCGTGATCGGCAGCGACAGAAACTCGGCCCGCTGGAAGTCCTCTTCGAACTGGCCTTCGATCTGCTGCTCGGCCGTCGCGTCTCCGAAGGGCTCGACGCGCAGGGTCGGGTACTCCTTCGCAGCCTTCGCGATCTGGGCGTTGATGGCCTCGATCTCGTCGACGGCCGGCTTCTCGTCGGTGTCGCGGATCTCGTAGCCGATCAGCAGCGAGCGCCCGTCACGGGAGATCGAGCCGTCCTGCTCGTACGGCGACACGACGTCGCTGACGCCGGGCTGGTCGGCCACCGTCGCCATGAGCGACGTGACCGCGGCCTTGACGTCAGGGTCACGGGCGGAGCTGCCTGCCGGTGTTTGAACGAAGAGGTTCTCTTCGGCGGTCTCCGCGGGGAACGCGCGATCGAGCACCTGCTCGGCGCGTCCGGACTCGCCGGCGCCGGTGTCGACGTCGTCGAGCTTCTTCGTGCCCACCATGCCGCCGAGGACGAAGGCGGCCACGACGAACGCGAGCCAGCCGAAGACGGCGGTCTTCTTGTGATGGGCGCTCCAGCGACCGGCCCGGGCGGCGATCGAACGCCGCGCGGCGGGTCGCCCTGGGGTGAGGTCAGGCGGTGTGGTTGACATGCCGCAAGCCTCGTCGCGCAGCGCCGGCGCGCCCATACGGTCAACAGGTGTTACGAGGTGCGGGTAACCGCACCTCGATTGGGTAGGGTCGTCTCCCAGTGTCGTCTGTGACCACGTCACCCGGGTCGGCGACGGGCGCTCGGCTTGCCGAGCGGCTGCAGGAGACCCGCCGGCGCACGCTGGCTCTCGTCGCCTCGATCGACGACGCGCGGCTGCAACGCCAGCACCACCCGCTCATGAGCCCGCTCGTGTGGGATCTCGCCCACATCGCGGCGTATGCCGACCTCTGGTTGTCCCGCGCCGACGGCGCGCCCGCGCCGCTGCGGCCCGAGGTCTTCGCGCTGTACGACGCGTTCGAGCAGCCTCGCGCGGTGCGCGGCGACCTCCCGCTGTTGGACCCGACCCAGGCGCGGGCGTACCTCCAGGCCACGCTCGAGCGCGCGTGCGACGCCGTGCTCACCGCGGACCTGGGCGCCGACGCGCCCCGCCTCCACGCGGGCGGCTTCCTGTGGGATCTGCTCATCGAACACGAGGAGCAGCACCGCGAGACGATGCTCCAGGCGCTCGCGCTCGCACCCGCCGGCTGGATCACGCCCGAGCGCGCGCCGCTTCCGGCCCGCAGCGGCGCCGCCGACGGCCTGGCGGACCTTCCGGGCGGCGTCGTCGAGATCGGGGCCCGGACCGGCTTTGCCTACGACAACGAGCTGCCCGCCGCCACGGTCGAGCTCGCGCCGTTCCGCCTGGACCGCGGGCCGGTGACCGCGGGCGCCTGGCGGGCGTTCATGGACGACGGCGGCTACGCGCGCCGCAGCCTCTGGACCGATGCGGGGTGGGCGTGGCGGGCCGAACAGGGCATCGTGCGGCCGCTGTTCTGGACCGAGGACGACACCGCCGTCCGCCGGTTCGACCGGATCGAGGAGCTGCGCGACGACGAGCCCGTCCTCCACGTCAGCGCGCACGAGGCCGACGCGTTCGCCCGCTGGCGCGGCGCGCGGCTACCCACCGAGGCCGAGTGGGAGCACGCGGCGGCGCTGCACCCCACCGAGGACCCGGTCCTCGGCGGCAGGACCTTCGGGCCGGCGCCGACGAGCCCGGGCGACGGCACGGACGTGCGCGGCCTGATCGGCGACGCATGGGAGTGGACGAGCACGGAGTTCACCGGCTACCCGGGCTTCGCACCCTTCCCGTACCCCGAGTACAGCGAGGTGTTCTTCGACCGCGGCTACCGGGTCCTGCGCGGCGGCTCATGGGCGACGGCGCCCTGCGTGGCGCGACCCACGTTCCGCAACTGGGACCGACCGGAGCGCCGGCAGATCTTCGCCGGGCTGCGCTGTGCGGAGAGCGTATGAGCGACCCCGACCGACTCCAGGCCCTCGCAGAGCACGGCGTGGAGGTCCACGCGTTCCCGGAGAGCTGGACCGCCCTGGCCGCCGACGTGCTGCACGGCCTGTCGACCACGCCGAAGACCCTGCCGCCGAAGTGGTTCTACGACGCGCGCGGCAGCGAGCTGTTCGACGCGATCTGCAACCAGCCCGAGTACTACCCCACGCGCACCGAGGCGGCGCTGCTCGAGGACGTGGGAGCACGGATCGCCGCCGAGGTCCCGGCCGCGGAGGTCATCGAACTCGGCTCCGGCTCGTCGACGAAGTCGCCGCTGCTGCTCGACCCGCTGCACGACGCCGGTGCGCTTCGCCGCTACGTCCCGGTCGACGTCAGCGCCGCCGCGATCGAGGGCGCGATCCCGGGCCTCGTCGAGCGGTATCCCGGGCTGGAGATCGACGCCCGCATCTGCGACTTCACGACCGATCTGCACGGCCTGCCGCGCCCGAACGGCGACCCGCGGATCGTGGCGTTCCTCGGCAGCACGATCGGGAACCTGCAGCCCGTCGAGGTGCAGGCGTTCCTCGCGCAAGTCCGCCCGCTGCTCGGGCCGGACGACGCGCTGCTGCTCGGCACCGACCTCGTGAAGGACGTCGGCGTCCTCGAGCCCGCCTACGACGACGCGGCGGGCGTCACCGCCGACTTCAACCGCAACGTCCTGGCGGTCATCAACCGCGAGCTGCTCGCCGACTTCGCACTCGACGCCTTCGACCATGAAGCGATGTGGAACCCGGTGCTCGAGCGCATCGAGATCCGGCTGCGGAGCGTGCGCGACCAGGTCGTCCGGATCCGCGGGCTCGGGCTGGAGGTCACCTTCCAGGCCGGTGAGTCGATCCTCACCGAGATCAGCCGGAAGTTCCGCCGCGGTGGGCTCGAGCGCGCCTACGCCCAGGCGGGACTGCGGTTGCGCGGCTGGTACCAGGACCCCGACGCCTGGTACGCGCTGTCGCTGGCGTCTCCGCGCGCGTGAGATCCGGTTCAGATCGCCTCGCATCGGCCGATCATCCGGCCATGAGCTCTGCTGCCCCTGGGCTGGCGCACAAGGCGCTGGCCGCATTCCCCCGTCTCCGCGGGCTGCCCCACGACGAGTGGGCCCCGCGCCACACGGTCATCGTCAGCATCATCCTGCTGCACATCCCCTCGGTGCTCGCCTACGGCGCCGCGCGGGGCATGGCGATCGGGCATCTCGCCCTGGACGTCATCCTCCCGCTCGGGATCCTGGCCGGCCTCGCCTGTTGGCCGAAGCTCAGCCAGGCCTCGCGATCCTGCGCCGCAGCGGCCGGGCTCATCATGTGCAGCGCGCTCGTCGTGCACGCCTCCGGCGGCACGATCGCCGCGCACTTCCACTTCTTCGTGGTGCTGCCCATCATCGGGCTGTATCTCGACTGGCGCCCGTTCGCCGTCGCGGTCGGCCTCATCGTGGTGCACCACCTCGTCTTCGCGCTCATCCAGCCCGAGTCGGTCTACATGAACCACGACGGCCCCGGGGACATCGTCAAGCAGACGCTCGTCCACGCCGCGTTCGTCGTCGTGCAGGTCGCCGCGCTGCTCGCGTCCTGGAAGCTCGCCGAGAACCAGGAAGCGGTGCTCGCCCGGCGCAACCAGGAGATGGACCGCCGCAAGGAGGAGCTGGAGGTCAAGAACGCCGAACTCGACGGCACCATCTCGCGACTGGACCGCACCGTCACCGAGATGCGCCGCCTCTCCGAGCGTGTCGGCGCGCACGCCGAGCAGGTCGCGGCCACCGGCGAGGAGCTCGCCGCGCAGGCCGGAGGCACCCACCAGGCGGCCGAGCGCAGCGCCGAGGCGCTGGAGGCCGTGCGCCGCTCCGCCGAGGCCCTCGACGAGGTCGCCGACGCGACCGCGCGTGAGGCCGCCCGCGTCGTGGAGGAGACCCTCGCGACGACGCGCGCCACGACCGACGGCAGCGCCGCCATGGACCAGCTCGTCGGCGACATGGACGAGGTCGGCACCCGGGTGACCGGCATCGCCGAGGGCGTCGAGTCGCTCACCGAGCGCACCCGCAAGGTCGCCGTCATCGTCGACACCGTCCGCCAGCTCGCCGACCAGTCCCGGCTGCTCGCGCTCAACGCCTCGATCGAGGCCGCACGCGCCGGTGAGCACGGCCGCGGTTTCGCCGTCGTCGCCGAAGAGGTCCGCAAGCTGGCCGAGGAGTCCAACGCCGCGACGGAGTCGGTCGACGAGCTGCTCGCCGACATCGAAGCCGCCGCCCAGCAGGCCATCACGGCCGCTCGGTCGGGCGTCGAGTCCGTCGAGCACAGCAAGCAGACCGCCGGCAAGACCGAAGCGGCGCTCCAGGCCATCGCCCACGCCGGCCAGGCCGTCCACGGCAGCGCCGAGAGCATCTCCGCCGCGGCCGGGAGCAGCCGCGACGCCGGGCAGCAGATCGGCGCCGACGTCGAGCAGGTCTCGGCGGCGATCGCGCAGGTGACCACGTCGGCCGACGAGGTCACCACCCTGGCCCAGCGGCTGCGCGAGCTCGCCGCGGAGCTCGACGCGCTCACCGCCAACGACGGCAGCGAGCCCGCCGATCAGGATGCGCTCGCCGAACTGGCCGAGCTCACCGGGATCAACGGGCCCGCCGAGCCGGACTCAGAGCCGTTCGACGAGCATGGCCATGCCCATGCCGCCGGCGACGCACATTGACTCGATGCCGTAGGTGCCGTCGAGCGTCTCGAGGTCGTTGAGCAGCGTCGTCATGATGCGCGCCCCGGTCATCCCGAACGGGTGACCGAGGGCGATCGCGCCGCCGAACGGGTTGAGCTTCTCCTCCGAGATGCCCAGCTCCGACATGCACGGCACGATCTGCGCGGCGAACGCCTCGTTGATCTCGACGACGTCGATGTCGTCCATGGTCATCCCGGTCGACGCCAGCAGCTGCTGGATGGCCGGGATCGGGCCGACGCCCATGACCTCGGGCCGGATCGCCGCGACCGATGACGCGACGATCCGCGCGCGGGGCTTCACGCCCAGCGCCGCCGCCCGCTCGTCGCTCATCATGAGCACCGCGGCCGCCCCGTCGTTCAGCGGACAGGCGTTGCCCGCGGTGACGGTGCCGCCCTCCACGAACGCCGGCTTCAGCGCCGCGAGCTTCTCGGCGGTGGTGCCGGGCCGCGGCCCGTCGTCACGGGTGACGACGTCGCCCTCAGGCGTCGTGACGGGCACGATCTCGGTGTCGAAGTGGCCGGCGTCCCACGCTGCGACGGCCCGCTCCTGGGAGATGACCGCCCACGCGTCCTGGTCCTCGCGGCTGACCGCGTAGCGCTCGGCCACGTTCTCGGCCGTGAGGCCCATCGGGATGTAGACGTCGTACGCCGAGCCGTTCGACCCGTCGAGCTCGGGGTGCGGCGGAATCGACGAGCCGGTGGCGCGCGAGACGGCCTCGACGCCCGCGGCGATGTACTGGTCGCCCTCCCCCGCCTTGATGGCGTGGGCGGCGTTTCTGATGGTCTGCAGCGACGACGCGCACCAGCGGTTCACGGTCGCCGCCGGCACCCGGTGGTCGTAGCCGGCGAGCAGGGCGGCGCTGCGGGCGACGTTGCCGCCGGCCTCACCCTCCGCCACCGCGCAGCCCATGAGGACGTCGACGGTCTCGTTGACGTCGACGCCGGGGTTGCGCTCCATCAGCGCCCGGAGCGGGATCGACGCGAGGTCGTCCGTCCTGACGGTCTTCAGCGAGCCCTTCACCGCGCGGCCGATCGGGGTCCGAACCGCGTCGACGATGACTGCTTCGGGCATGGTGCACTCCTCTGTACGGCCCCGGCGGTCTCACTCCACGGGGCGATTCCCCTCGGCGGTCGCACTCCACGAGGGCTACGTCACATGCTAGTCCATTGCATGACGCAACGGAAGATCAGCGCACGATGAACGTCTTGCGCAGCGTCGTCCGATTCCCGGCGTCGTCACGCGCGACGATCCGCAGCTTCAGGCGGACGTCGCGCCGCCCCCGCAGCGAGGCCGCCGAGCGCCGCGAGAGCCGCATGCGGACCGCGACGGCCCGCGTCCCCAGCCTGCGGCTCGCCCGCACGAGCACGCGCGAGCCGTCCAGCACGTCGATCCGCGCGCGCACCGGCTCGCTCCCGCGGATGACCGCGGTGAGCCCCGAGCGCAGGACCGCAGCCAGCGTGCCGGGCCGCAGCGAGACGACCGTGACCGCCGGCGGCGTGCTGTCCGCCTTCGCGGCGACGACGAAGCGGAACGTCGTGGTGCTCGTGCCCGCCGCACCGGGCTCCGCGGTGGATCCGGTCACGGAGATCGTGCGCCGGCCGGCCCGGCCGTAGGTGGTCGTGACGCGGGGCCCGGTGGTGACCTGATCCGGCCCGTCCTTCGGCCGGACCTTGCCGTCCCCGTCGAGATCCCACGCGAAGCTCGTGTAGCGCGCGTCGCCCGTGCCCGCGATGTACGACGCGATGAACGTCACAGGCCGCCCCGCGACGGGCTCGCGCGGGTCGGTGCGCAGCGAGAGCAGCGGCGGGCGCGTGAGCGGCCGGGGCTCGACGCGCGCGACCGCGGAGACCACACCGCGCATCCCCTGATCACCGTGGATCGCGCAGAGGTACTCGAAACGGTCGCCGGCCGCGCTGAGCGTTCGACGCAGGGGCGACGTCCCGGTGTACGGGGTGCTGTACGGCTCAGACGGCGACGGGCGGTAGCGCAGCGGGTGGTCGGAGAAGTCCCCGGTCCATTCGACGACGTCGCCCGCCTGCACGGTCAGTTCCGCGGGCTCGTATCTGTTGCCGAGCGGGCCGCCGAAACTGATGGTGCGAACGTCGGCGGCTGCACCCACCGGCGCCACCGCCAGCGCCCCCAGAGCGAGGGTCAGTGCGGCGCGCACGGGGCGCACGGTACCACCGCGGACCCCGAATGGTTCGAACGGTGTTCTACAGGCCGAGCTCTCGGACGCCCAGCTCGTCGGCCCCGAGGTGATGCGCGAGCTCGTGGCGCACCGTCTTCGTGACCTCGAACCGCAGCAGATCCGGGTCGTGGCCGAAGTCGCGGCGCAGGGTGTCGCGGTAGATGATGATGCGGTCCGGGTAGTTGTCGCGGGCGACCGTGTCGCCGTGGTAGAGCCCGTAGGCGCCGGCCTTGCGGCCGCCGTCGCTGATCACCACGGCGACGTTGCGCGCCAGCGCGCGCTGCAGCAGGTCGGGCAGCTCGTCGAGCGCGTCCTGCACGAGCTCTTCGAAGTCCTCGTCGTCGTACGGGTCGAGCTCGGCGAACTCCATCTCGTCCGGCTCCGCGGCGGTCCCGTCGCGCGCGAGGCGCTCGGAGCGCTCGACGATGCGCTCGAACTCCTCCTCGCTCTCCGGCTCTTCCCAGCCGGCGATCCGCAGGCCGATGCTCGCGAGAACGCTGCCGAGCGCGAAGATCGCCAGGACGACGATGGCCGCCCCCTGGAGCAGGCGGATGGGCGCGACGCTGCTGAAGCCGTTGAGCAGCGTGATGGCCGTCAGCCCGACGGCGAGCGCGACGCCGGCGGCGACCGCGATCCGCCGGCCTGGATGGGACGGGCGCATACCCCCAGCGTAGTGCCCTGGCGGCGATACGCTCGCAACCATGGATGCCCGCGCCCGTCTCGACGCCGCCACGGCGCAGCTCGATCCGCCGCTGGCGCTTGTCGACCTCGACGCGTTCGACGCCAACGCCGCGGACCTCGAGGCCCGCGCCGCCGGGACGCCGCTGCGCGTCGCGAGCAAGTCCGTGCGCGTCCGTGCGCTGGTCGCCCGCGCGCTCGCACGCCCCGGCTGGTCCGGCGTGCTCGCGTACGCGCTCGACGAGGCGCTCTGGCTGCACGAGCAGGGCGTGAGCGACGACATCGTGGTCGGGTACCCCACGGCCGACCGGGGTGCGCTCGACCGTCTGGGGTCCGACGACGCCGCGGCCGCGGCCGTCACCCTCATGATCGACGACGTCGCGCAGCTCGACCTCATCGACAGCGTCCGGCCGCCCGCAGCGCGCGCGCCGATCCGCGTGTGCCTGGAGCTTGACGCGGCGTGGCGCCCCGCCGGGCGCGCCGTGCACGTCGGGACGCGCCGCTCGCCGGTGCACGCTGCGGGTGCGCTCGCCGACCTGGCGCGCGCGGTCGCCGCCCGCCCGGGGTTCGAGATCGACGGTCTCATGGCCTACGAGGGCCAGATCGCCGGCCTCGGCGACCAGCCACCCGGCGCTCGGGTGCGCGGGGCGGCCATCCGCGCCATGCAGCGACGCTCGGCGGCCGAGCTGGCCGAGCGCCGGGGGGCCGCCGTCGCCGCGGTGGAGCAGGTCGCGCCGCTGCGCTTCGTCAACGGCGGCGGAACCGGCTCGGTGCATCTCACGACGGCTGAACCGGCGATCACCGAGGTCGCGGCCGGCTCGGGACTGTTCGGCCCGACGCTCTTCGACGCGTACGCCGCGTGGACGCCCCGGCCCGCTGCGCTCTTTGCGCTGCCGGTCGTCCGGCGCCCGACGCGCCGGATCGCGACGCTCTTCTCCGGTGGGTACATCGCCTCGGGGCCCGCCGGCCCCGACCGTCAGCCGTCGGTCCACCTCCCCGCCCGCCTGCGCCTCCTGAGCGCCGAGGGCGCAGGCGAGGTCCAGACGCCGGTCCGCGGCCGGGCCGCGGGGTCACTGCGCGTCGGCGACCGCGTCTGGCTGCGCCACGCCAAGGCCGGGGAGCTGTGCGAGCGGTTCAACGAGGTGCACCTGCTCGCGGGCAGCGCGCTCACCGGCAGCGCGCCCACGTACCGGGGCGAAGGCCGCGCCTTCGGGTAGCTACCCTGGCGACCATGTCGCACGACCTCGAGATCACCCCGCTGGACGCCCGCGAGGCCGTCGAGGCCGGGGACGCCGTCATCGTCGACGTCCGCGCGCAGGACGAATGGGACGCCGGGCGGATCCCGGGCTCGGTCCACATCACGCTCAGCGAACTCAGCGCGCGTGCGGCCGAACTCCCCGAGGACCGCGAGATCGTCTTCTCCTGCCTGTCGGGGGCGCGCTCGCTGATGGCCGCCCAGGCGTTCGCCGCATCCGGCCTGCAAGCCAAGTCACTTGCCGGCGGTGCGATCGCGTGGACCGACGCGCAGCTGCCGTTCGACGGCGTCGTCGCCGGGCACTGAGCGACGGCTAGGACTTGCGCGCGGCGCGCTTGGCGCGCTTCTTGCGCGACGAGGCGAGCTGCTCGGCGTCACGCCCGGCCTGACCGCGACGCTCGTCGAAGACCCGACGCGGCACCGAGGCACTGCCGGGAAAGACGCCGAATCCCGGGTTCGGGTTCGTCTTCTTCTTGGGCTCGCCGTCATCACACGCGGCGTACACGGTGATGCTGCGCGACCGTGCCGCGCCGAGCGCGATCTCGATGACCTCGTCGTCCGGGCCGGCTTCGAGGTCCTCCCCCGTCTCCTCCTCGATGGGCAGCTCGAACGTGTCGCTGCACGATGACGCCTGGGCGGGCGTGGCCGGCGCCATGACGAACACGGCGGCGAGCGTGAGCAGGATGAGCGCGAGGAGCGCCAGCGAGCGATGGAGGGTGCGTGGTGATGCGGCCATTCCGTGGCCTTGTCGGTGCATCGCTCAATCGGCCGTCGCTTTGGTCGAAGGGCTGGACGGATGAGCCATGAGCCCGCCCGCCGATCGTGGACGGGTGACGGACCCGTCGCACCCCCAGGAACGACGAAAGGCCCGCAGAGGCGGGCCTTTTCTCGTGCGCCCGGAGGGCGGCGGCGGTGCTCAGATCTTCTGGACGTTCACGGCCTTGGGGCCCTTGTCGCCGCTCTCCTCCTCATAGGAGACGCGCGCGCCTTCTGCGAGGGTCCTGTACCCGTCCGCGATGATGCCGGTGTGGTGAACGAAGAGGTCGCGCGAGCCTTCGTCGGGGGTGATGAACCCGAAGCCCTTGTCGTCGCTGAACCACTTCACGGTGCCGCTGGCCATGTGAGCCGATCCTCCGGTGATAACGCCCGAACTCGTCGGCCGGAAGCCACCTTCCGGCCATGTCGCGCGGAACGTAGCACGCTGACCGCCCAGAATCGGTGAACTGATGTGAACACGTCCCGGTGGTCCACCCGGGACGTGCAGGATGTCGGAACTCAGGGGCCGGCGGGGGCGGGATCGCCGGGCGGGACGCTGTGCGCCGCGGCCGCCGTCGGCAACTCCACCGCGACCTTCGCGGTGAGCGCCCCCATGGTGCGCTGGGCGTCGAACAGGGACGAGCCGTCCACGATCTGCAGCTCGAGCTGGTCGCCCGGCTCCACGCGCGCGGCGATCGGCTCCAGCGCGACCGTCACCGACCGTTCACGCCCGTCGAGCAGCACGGGCACCGGCGATGCCTGGTTGCCGATGACCTGACCCGCCCCGGACGCCCGCCGACGGACGACCTGCGCGAACACGTGCGTGTCGCGGCGCGGCCAGGCGGTGCCGCGGTAGCGCAGCGTCAGCTGCGGCGCGCCGACGACGTCGGCCGCGGCCGGCGTGGCGATCGGCACCCGCAACCCGCCCTGCGCCGGCGTCGCAGCGATGACCGCGCCCGACGAGAACCCAATCCGCAGCGGCAGTCGTCCTTGCCCCTCGGCGCGCAGCGGCGTGCCGGGCGCCGGCGGCCAGCTCTGCGCGTCGCGCCAGCGGCCGTCGTCGGCGAGCCAGGTGAACGGCGCGCCCGTGTCGACGTCCTTGCGGTCGCGCAGCCAGCGCTCGAGCCAGTCCATCGTCGCCTGCGCCACCTGCCCCTTCGGGCCCGGCGCGGCGTTGCAGGCCCCGTGCCCGCCGCAGAACCAGACCATGCGCACGGGGGTGCCGGCGGCGGCGAGCATCTCGTAGTTCTTGATGCCGTCGCGCAGCGTGAAGAGCGTGTCGACCGTGCCCTGGGTGATGAGGGTCGGCGCGGTGATGTTCGCCACCAGCGCCTTCGGTCCGCGCGCGAAGAACCAGTCGTAGTCCTGCTGGCGCACGCGCCCGCTTCGCCACGTCGCGTCGTACGCGGCGGTCATCTCCGGTGCGAGCGACCCGGCCACCAGCCCGCCGCCGAGCAGCAGGCTCGCCCAGCTCAGCCGGAAGTCACCTTCGGGGATCAGCGCGTTCTCGAGGTCGTGCCACGCGATCGTGGGGGTGATCACGTCGACGCGCTGGTCGATGGCCGCGGTGACGAGCTGGATGCCGCCGCCGTAGCTGGCGCCCGTCATGCCGAGCCGCGGATCGCCGGCCGCGTCGAGCTCGGCTTCCCCCTGGGTCGCGATCCAGTCGATGATCATCTGCGCGTCGCGCCCCTCGTACTCCGGGCTGGCGACCTGCGCCCGGCCGCTGGAGCGCCCGAACCCGCGTGAATCCCAGGTGACGACGTTGTAGCCCGCGTCGAGCAGGTCGGCGAGGCCGACGCCGCCGACCTCGTCGGAGAGCCCGCCGGTGAGGTCCTCGTCGACCCCCGTGGCGCCGGATCCGGCCCACCCGTGGCCGAGCATGACCGTCGGCGCCTTGCCGTCTGCGTCCCGCGCCGCGTCCGGCGCCGGGAAGAAGTGCGTGAGGATCCGCGTCCCGTCGAACGAGTACAGCCGCTCGTCCCGGCGCTCGACATCTTCCGCGAGCGCCTGGGCGGGCGCGGCCAGCATGATGAGCGCGACGGCGGCAGCGGCCACCCGCGCGAGGTCTCCTCCCCACATGAACGCCACCGTACAGGAAACCGGACGGTCGACGCCCCACCCAGTTGGGAGCAAGCTCGAGCCCACAGGCCGAGCCGAAGCAAGCGCCCGCACCCGCGCACGTCTGAGCGACCACGTGCGGACGAGCGTGGGGCCGGTTTCCCCGCTGAGCGGTTCAAGCCGGAGGCCCGATCAGCGGGGGAACCGGCCCCACGCCCCAACCACCGACAGACGGCCCCTCAGACGAAGCGAGGCGAGTGGCGACTACATACCGCCGCGACGCAGCATGTGCGGCACGGTGCGCAGCAGGATCTTCACGTCAGTCCACAGCGACCAGTTCGCCACGTAGAGGTAGTCGATCTTGACCATCTCGTGCAGCGGGATGCGCGAGGAGCCGAGGATCTGCCAGTGGCCGGTCATGCCGGGCGTGAGGTGGAGCCGGCGGCGGCGCCAGCCCTCGATCTTGCTGTCCTCGTCCAGGACGAGCGGGCGCGGTCCGACGAGGCTCATCTCGCCGCGGAAGACGTTGAACAGCTGCGGAAGCTCGTCGAGCGACGTCTTGCGCAGCAGCCGGCCGACGCGCGTAATCCGCGGATCGTCCTCGATCTTGAACAGGCCGCCGTCGGCCTCGTTGCGATCGCGCAGGCTGTCCTTCAGCTCTTCGGCGTTGGCCACCATGGTGCGGAACTTCATGACCTCGAACGTCTCGCCGTTGCGCCCGACGCGCACCTGGCGGAAGAGGATCGGGCCACGGGAGTCGAGCCGCACGGCCGCGGCGATGACCATGAGGATCGGCGAGATCGCGAGCAGACCGAGCGTGGAGCCCACGAGGTCCATGGTGCGCTTGACCATGAGCGAGGACCGGCTCATGCCGAAGTTGCGGACGCCGAGGACGGTGACGCCGTCCAGCTCGTCGAACACGACCGAGGACCCGACGACCTCGAACATGCGCGGCAGGAGGCTGACGCGGACACCGAGGCTCTTCACGGTGCGCACCATGTCGAGGACGTACTCGCTGTCGGCCTGCCGCGGCGCGAGGATGACGCGGTGCACGTCGCGGTCGGCGATGGCCTGCTCGACGCGGCGCAGGGTGCGCCGGTGGTCATGGCCCTCGTCGAGCGGCACCGTCCCCACGAGGACGGCGTTCACGGAGTGCGCAGTGCCCAGCTTGCGGTCGATCTCGACGGCGACGTCGGACCCGCCGACGACGAGGCAGCGTTCCTCGCGCGTCGTGCGGCTGACGACCGCGCGGGTCACCCAGCGGCCGACGATCGCGAACGTGAACAGGCAGAGCCAGAGGCCGAGCACCTGATCGTGGCCGAGCCGGCCGTCGACGAAGACGCTCTCGCCCAGCCAGAAGACCAGCGTGCAGATCGTGGCGAGTTGGAAGAGCTGCGGCGTCTCATCCAGCGTGGTCTTGCGCAGCAGCAGCTCGTCGCGGTCGTAGAGGCCGAGGATCTTCGCCGCCACGACGACCATCGGGATGGCGAGCAGCGTCAGGCCGGAGACGTAGTCGCTGCCGAGAACGAAGACGGCGATCGTGAGTGCGAGGGTCGCGGCGAGCGCGTCGGACCAGGCCAGCGCGATCCGGTACGTGTGCTCACGCCGGCGGATCTCGCCCTTGACGGGGCCCTCGAAGATGGCCCCGGCCATGCGGAACCAGCCCTGGGAACGGCTGCGGCGCAGCCCACCGGACCGACGCGAAGCGGGTGCTGGGAGGTCAACCGCGCCGTGGCGCCGCTCACCCTTCGTCTCTGCACCTCTCGTCGTCGTCTCCACGCCCACGCCTCGACGCACCCCCCAGTGAGGTCGAAATCCCCTGTAGTGCTTCCCATCGGCGTCCCGGTTCCTTCTCTCGACGCGCCAGCGTCCGTCGTGGACACCGCACATCCCCCCCAAACCGGAACAACCTCTCCCGTCACACCGCCGATCCGTCAATCGAGCAGTGCAGCGAGCTTACGCCGGGTAGTTCTACCGACACATCCGACATTCGTCCAGGAATTCTCCGGATTTCTACGACCGCCGGTCCACCGGCAGGCGCCACGAAACCGCCTCGGGGCAGGCAGCGGGGCGCCGGACGGGGAGGCGTGCGCGCCGCCGCAGCCGACGCCGGTCGCCCCCGCGGGGCACGGCGCGGACCGCGGACTGACGGTCCGCCTGCTGCGCGGCGGTGCAGAGGCCGACCACGCCGGTGGCGAGGACGAGCCAGATCAGACCGAGGACGAGCAGGACTTCCATGGGCTGGCGAACGTGATCGGCACGGTGACCGTGAGGCTGGAGACCCGAGACATGGAGATGCCGCTCTCTGCGGGAATTCGTGAGCTGGAACAGTGCTCGTTGGAGAGCATGCACCCCGCTTCGGACAGCATGTTCGTGGCAGACGTCACGCAGCCGGGTCGAACGTTCGCCCGCGGGGCTACAGAAGGGCGAGGGCCATACCGATTGCATACCCGTGGCCACCTGGTTGCCCCCTGATCCGCTCGACCCTCCGGACGTGTCCGCGTCCGCGCGCCGCAGCGACCAGCCCCAGGCGGCTCCCACGATGGGCGTCGGCACCGGCACCATCCTGCCGCCGCCGCGCCCCGCCGGTGACCTGTTCGAAGGGGCCGCGTGGACGATGGTCAGCGTCCTCACGGACGCCGGCGCGCTCGCCACCGCCGTGCTGCTCGCCACGCGGATGGCCGGAGCCGCGACACCGTCGGCGACCGCGACCGCGCTGCTCGCCATCGTCGTCATCGTGACCGTCCTGCGCATGAGCGCTCGCGGCATGTACGGGGCCCGCCCCGCGCGCATGCCCCTGAGCGACCAGCTCATCCTCGTGTGTTCCTCGGTCGGCGGCGCCGCGCTCCTCGCGCTCGCCGCCGGCGCCGTCGCCGACGCCGCCCGCGCAGACGTGCTGACCGTCGCCTGGGTCTGGTTCACGGCCACGGGCACGCTGACGGTCGGCCGCTCCGTCCTCTGGCTCGCCCGCCGCCATGCGCGCCGCCGCGGCCGCAGCGGCAAGCGCACCATCATCGTCGGCGCGGGCGAGATCGGCGCGCAGCTCGCCGAACGCCTCATCGACGCCCCCGAGCTCGGCCTCATCCCGATCGGCTTCGTCGACGGCAATCCGCCGCCCGCCGGCCGGCACGACGCGCTCCCCCGCTGCTCGGCGCGCCGGACCGCCTCGACCAGATCGTCGTGGGCACCGGCGCCGAGCACGTCATCTTCGCGTTCACGCGCGAGCCGGACTCCGTCGTCCTGCCGCTGCTGCGCCGCTGCCAGCGGCTGGGCATCGAGGTCTCGGTCGTCCCGCGCCTCTTCGAGAACGTCAACGACCGCCAGTGGGTCGAGCACGTCGGCGGCCTGCCGCTGATCGAACTGCGCCAGACCGACCCGCACGGCTGGCAGTTCGCCGCCAAGCACGCGTCGGACCGGATCGTCGCGTTCGCCCTCGTCTTCGTGCTCGCGCCGGTCCTCGCGCTGCTCGCTATCGGCGTGCGCGCCTCCTCGCCCGGTCCGATCCTGTTCCGCCAGCGGCGGATCGGCCGCGACGGCACCGAGTTCGACATCCTGAAGTTCCGCTCCATGCGGATGGCCCCGAAGGAGACCGACCGCGTGTTCCGCGCGAAGGTCGCCCGCGCCGGCACCGCGCCCGGCGGCGTCGAGGGCCTGGACCGCCGCACCCGGTTCGGGGCGTTCATCCGCCGCACGTCGCTTGACGAGCTGCCACAGCTGCTCAACGTGCTGATGGGCCACATGAGCCTCGTCGGGCCGCGCCCGGAACGGCCCGAGTTCGTCGAGATGTTCGGCGAGGCGCTGAACCGCTACGACGACCGTCACCTCGTGAAGTCCGGCATCACCGGCTGGGCCCAGGTCCACGGCCTGCGCGGACAGACGTCGCTGGCCGAACGCGTCGAGTGGGACAACTGGTACATCCAGAACTGGTCCCTGTGGCTCGACCTGAAGATCCTGCTGCTCACCCCGCTCGCGGTCCTGCGCGCGCCGGACGAGCCCAAGGTGCAGGAGACGCCTGAGGTCACCACGGGCGAGACCAGCGACCAGCCCGCAAACCTGGAGGCCCGATGGAAGGCGAGCTGATCGCCGTCGTCGCCGTCGCCGCGCTCGCGATCGCCGCCCTCGGCGCGCTCGCATGGGCGCTGGGCGGCTGGCGCCGCGCCGACGTCCACGGCCGGGAGATGCTGCTCGGCGAGCGCGAGGCCGACCTGCAGGCCGCGCGCTATGAGTCTGCGCTGCACCGCGACCGCGTCGAGGTGCTGCACCGCGCGACCGACCGGCTGACCGGAGAGCTCGACGACGAGCGGCTCGCCTCGACCATCCTGGAACTGCTCCTGGACGCTGTGCGCGCGCCCGCCGGGACCCTGCACCTCATCCGAGAGGGCGACGTCGCCGCGCCGGCCGTCGCCGCGCGCGGCCTGGCCCCGGGCGTGCTGCCGATCATCCGCCAGGGCGAGGGCCCGGCGGGCTACGCATGGCGAGACGGCCGCACCACCACGGGTGAGCACAGCCGCGAGCACACCATCGAGGGCCCGGGCGGCGAGGTCCCCGCCGTCTACGAGGTCGCCGTGCCGCTGCGCCGCGGCGACCAGATCCTCGCCGTCGCGCGGATGCTCAGCGCCGACGAGCGCGGGTACGGCGCCGGGCAGCTGCAGACCGCCGAACGCGTCGCGGCGCTCGGCGGCCTCGCGCTGGCCCACCGCGAGCTTCGCGTCGCCGCGCTGCAGACCTCACGCGTGAACGCCGCGATGCTGGACGCGACCCCCGACGCGCTGGCGCTGCTCGCCGGCGACGGCACCGTCATCGTCGAGAACGAGCCGATGCGCGAGCTGCGCGCCGCCGGTGTCGAGCCGGTCGCGAGCGCGGACGCGGGCGCCGACGGTGAGCTGCGCGACGAGCTGCCCAACCCGGCCGGCGACGGCGTCCTGCTGCGCTTCAGCACCCCCGTCCGCGACGAGACCGGCGCGCCGCTCGGCCGCGTGGTCGTCCTGCGCGACATCACCGGGGAGCGGGAGTCCGAGCGGCTGAAGGACGAGTTCTTCGCGCTCGTCAGCCACGAGTTGCGCACCCCGCTGACGTCGATCATCGGGTACCTCGACCTCGTCCTCGACGACGGTGAGGGCCTCGACCCCGACACCCAGCGCTTCCTCGAGGTCGTCCAGCGCAACGCGCGCCGCCTGCTGCGCCTCGTCGGCGACCTGCTGTTCGTCGCCCAGGTCGAAGCCGGCCAGCTCTCCCTCGAGCAGCACCAGGTCGACCTCGGCCAGGTCGCCGCCGAGGCCGTCGAAGCCGCCCGTCCGCGCGCGGAGAACAACGGCGTGTCCCTCATCCTCTCCGCCGAGCCCGCGCGCCCGCTCTCCGGCGACCGCGACCGCTTCGGGCAGATGCTCGACAACCTCATCGGCAACGCGGTGAAGTTCTCCCCCGACGGCGGTCACGTCGAGGTCGCGCTGTCGGACGAGGGCAACGCGGCCATCCTGGTCGTCCGCGACACCGGCATGGGCATCCCGCCCGAGGACCTCGACCGGCTGTTCGAGCGCTTCTTCCGCTCCTCGGACGCCACCCGGCGCGCCGTGCCCGGGGTGGGCCTGGGGCTCACGATCGTCAAGGCGATCGTCGACGCGCACGGCGGCACGATCGAGGTCGCGAGCGACCCGCGCGAGGGCACCGCGTTCACGATCGTCCTGCCGTACCGGACCCGCCCCGAGCTGGACCTCGACGCGCCCGGCGCGCTGGAAGTCGGCCGGTAGCCTCCCGGGCCGGATGGCTCGACGCCTCGCCCTCTGCCTCATCGCCGGGCTCATGGCGGCCGCAGGCTGGCCGCAGGACGCAGCGCAGGCCGCCCCGCGCGCGTGGCCCCTTGACCGCCTCGAGCTGGGACTCATGGATGACGAGGGCGGCGCGACCTCGCTCGCGGCCGGCGCGCCGCTCAAGCTGCGCTACCACTACCTCGCAGGCGGCGTGAACACCGCCAACCCATGGCGGCGGTGGGGGCGTGGGGACGGGCAGTTCGTGCCGGACTACGTGGCGGAGTCCCGGGCAGCCGGCATCGTGCCCGTCTTCACGTACTACGAGCTGCGCCAGTCCCGTCCGGGCGGGTCGATGGGGGGACGAGGCGGCCGCCGTCCTGACGAACCTGCGGACGAAGGGGACGATGCGCGCGTACTTCGACGACCTGCTGTTCCTCTTTCAGCGGCTCGAACGCGCCGGCGGCCCGGTGGTCCTGCACGTCGAACCCGATCTGTGGGGCTACGTTCAGCAGCATCGAGGTGACGACGCCGACGATGCCTACGCAGCGGTGTCCGCGAGCGGGATGGCCGAGCTCCGGGGCCTGCCGAACACGGTCAGCGGCCTGGCGCGGGCCATCGTCCGGCTGCGCAACCGCCACGCGCCCAAGGTGGTGCTGGGCTACGCGCTCTCGATCTGGGGCACGGACAAGGACATCGCGATCTCGAACGAGTCGTTCGCCTCGGTCGATGCGTTGTCACAGCGGTCGGTGCGGTTCTACCGCTCGCTGGGCGCCCCGTTCGACGCCGTGTTCGCCGAGTTCACCGACCGCACATCGGGCTACCGCCAGATCCGCGACGGCGTCCCCGCCGCGGAAGCGTGGTGGGACCGCACCGATTTCGCACGACACGTCCGGTTCCTGCGACGGGTCAGCACCGGTGTCCGCCTCCCGCTCGTCCTCTGGCAGATCCCGCTCGGCAACACCCTGATGCGCACGCTGAACAACGCGCCGCACCACTACCAGGACAACCGTGTGCAATGGCTGCTCGATCCCGCCAACGGCTACCGCAAGCTCCGGTCCTACCGCGATGCGGGCGTCGTCGCGCTCCTCTTCGGCCCAGGTCAGGGCGATGACACACACGCCGCCGACCGGGCGCGGGACGGTGTCACGAACCCCGCGCCGATCACCGGCAACCGCCGCCGGGCGACCAGCGCGGACGACGACGGCGGCTACTTCCGCAACCGCGCCCGAGCGTACGCGCGGCGCGGTCCGCTCAGCCTGCGCCGCTGACGGCCTGCACGGCGATCTCGCAGAAGTTGTCGGCGCCGTCGGGATCGTTCGTCTTGCGAATACTCGACGCCACCACCTCGACCGTGCGCGATGAACCCGTGATCGTGGCACGCAGCATCCCGTTGACCGGCAGCGGCACCGGGCCCAGCTGGCCCGTCCCCGGGTCCGTGGCGTAGCGCGTGGAGGTCACGGCGTCCGGGCCCTCGCCCTCGTAGGTCAGCACGGTGGCGGCCGGCCCGAGATCCGCACGGTCGGCCTTGAGCGTGAGCGCCGGGCGGCTGCCCCTTCCGGGCGGGCACGTGGCCGAGAGCGTGCCGAGGTACGGCAGCGTGATCGGCCGGGACACGAGGTTCGCCGCGGCGTCGGCATCTCCGCGCCAGTTGAGGTTCAGCGCACTGACGGCCGGGCCGGGACGACGCACCAGCCCGCCGGAGGCCACCGTCCGCACCGGCGTCTCCGCCGGCAGCCGGGTGAGGAACGTCGCCGTCACCCGGCAGCGCGCATCGCGCGCCGACCCGGCGAAGCCCGTCCAGCGCCACTGCAGGGTGAAGGAGGTCGGGCTGACCGCGCCCGCCGCAGGCACGTTGCGCGCGCTGCGCTGCGAGATCAGGCCGAACGCGCGGCCCTCTCCGCGGTCCTCGAGCGGACGGCGCTGATTGAGCCCTTCGTGCGCCGCCGGCCCAGTGCCCCGCGCGGTCTGTGAGGTCGGCGTGGAGAAGGTGTAGACCCGTGCGTTGTGCACCGCCGCGACGTCCGCGCCGCCCTTGCGCTGCAGCAGGGTGCTCCACATCGACGTCTCCGCTGCGGTGTCGGTCGGGCGCATGCGGATGAACGCAGCGTCGCGGCGGCAGACGACCTCCCCGCTGCCGATCCCCGGGATCGCAAAGCTCTCACGATCCCGGCCGGGAGCGCGACCGTCGCGCCAGGCCACCGTCACGTCCTGGCGCAGCGACGTCGTCGCCGCATCGGCGACCTGCGCACCGGCCGGAGGAGCTGGCAGGACGACGACGGCCAGGACGACGCACCCGAGACGTGGCCGCCGCCTCACTCGCTGCCCGCCGAGGAGGGTGCCGCCGGATCGACGACGATCGTCGGGCGCCGTTCGCCGGCCAGCCACGCCTGTTGATCGCGCAGGGTCTGCTCAGGCAGCGGGACGAGCCGGCGCTCGGTGGCGAGCGTCGGCGCCCGGCCGAGATACGAGGTCAGGAACGAGCGAACCTCTCGGCGGCGCATGCCGGCGGTCGTCGTGGTGACAAGGAGCTGGCGGGCCAGCGGGTACGTGCCGTCCGTGATCGTCTGCTGGGACGGGAAGACGCACGTCCGGGCGCCACCGGCGCGCGCGGAGATCTCCATCGGGCGCAGGTCGTCCTCGTACAGCTCGTAGTACGAGAAGCGGAAGTAGGCGACGCGACCGCGCAGCTGCGCCTGCCGGCGGGCCGCCGCGCGGGCTGCGCCCGCGTCGTCGCGCCCGCGAGCGAGTTCACGCCGCGTCCGCGCGGCGTACCGCTCGGCGCGGCTCGCCGCATCCTCCGCGCGCCGGACGCGACGAGCGTCCCGCGCCTGTGCTGCGGCGGACCGCCCGTCGGCGACGCCCTGACGCCGCTGGCGCCGCGCCTCACGCAGCTCCCGGCGGGCCTCCCGCCGCGACGCCTCCGCGCGCTGCGCGCGCGTCCGCCGCGCCTCGAGACGGGCCGCCACCAGCTCCCGCTGCGCGGCGACACGCACATCGGCGGGATCGCCGGTCACGAAGAGGCGGCTCTCCCGGTCGGTGGCCGCCGCGCGGTAGTCGGAACGCAGGTCGGTGAGGCTCGGCTCGGCTGCACCGAGAACCTCGCGGCCGAAGAACGAGAAGACGTTGTTGTCGGGGTCCGGGCCGCCGACCTCGAGCGGGATGTCCGCGAAGCCGACCTGCGACCAGTCATAGACCGGCGAGCCCGCGCGGTACATCTCGCGGACCTGGCCGACGGTGAGGCAGTCCGCGCCGACGTCCTCCCCCGACTTCGTGGCGACGATCACCGCGTCGGCGGCGATCTGGAACTGCACGGGTGTGAGCCCTGCGGCACGGCAGCGCGCGAGCTCGCGGCGCGAGATCGGCCGCGACGAGTCGACCATGTCGACCTCGCCGCTGCACAGCGCGGTGAACGCCTCGTCCTCGCCCCGGCGGCGGACGCGGATCTCGGTCGTGCCGCCGCGCTCCAGGTAGGCCCGGGCGGCCAGGGGTGTCAGCGAGCCGCGGGCGACGCCGTCGACTGTGGTCTGGCCCGGGGTCGGGGACGGCGCGGTCTCCAGTGCGGCCACCGCCGCGGACGCCCCGGCCGCGCCCGGGGACGCCTCCTGGCCGAGTTCCTGGATCGCACCGTCGGTGGTCACGCCGCAGCCCGCTGCGGCGAGCGCGCACCCCACGACCATGACGAGTCGCTTCATCCGTCCTGCTCCTCGTCCGCGGGCGGGTCCTCGAGGATCCGGCCGAGCTGCACCACCTCGAAGTCGTCGAGCCCCAGCCCGCGCAGCTCGTCGCCGGTGAGGGTCTCCCCCGCGATGCCGCGCTCGGCGTACAGCGTCGGGACCGCAGCGCGATCGACGACGAGCGCGCCGTAGCTGCGCAGCGCGACGAGGATCGCATCACGCGCACGCTGCTGCCGCCGGGTCACGGTGCGTCCGTCGATGGTGTCGTCCCGGAGGCGGACCCCCGGCTTCAGGCGGATCCGTGCGCCCTCGGGCAGTGAGCGCAGCGAGCCGTTCCCGTTGGTCGCCGAGGCGGGCCTGACGTAGCGCCGTTGCGCCGGTCCGGGCAGGGAGATCGCCAGCGCGTGGTCGATGCGGCCGGTCTCGAGCTCGCGGGCCCGGATGAGCCCGGCGAACAGCGGCAGCCCCGAGCCGCGCGCGGCGACCTCACCGGGCGCGCCGGCCCCGGAGCCATCGAGGTCCCACACGCGCAGGAACTGATAGGAGATCGCGCCGTCACGCTCACGCCGCGCGCGCCACAGGTCGTACGCGGTGCGTCCCTCGATCACCGTGAACCAGCCGTCGTACCGCGGGTCGGGATCGACATCCGCCGGGATCCGCAGGGATCGCACGGCCTCGCCGTCACCGCACTGGCGCTGGCGGCAGCGCACCGCCGTGACGACGCCGTCGGAAACCACGGGCGTCGTCCATGCCCGGGTGTTGACCGTCACGCCGGCGGTCACCGTGCGCCGCTCGATTCGCGGCCGCGCATCACCCCGACGCTCGATGACCCCCACCCGCTGCGCGGCACGGCGCAGCAGCGCCGCTGACTGCGGGTCCTGCGCAAGCCCGTCCACCCGCTGGTTCCAGGGCGACGATGCGGCGAACGGCCGCACGTCCGCCGCGGGCGCCCGGGACGTGGTCGACGCCGTGGAGCCCGCCGCGGTGGCCGGCTCGTCGCCGCCGCAGCCCGACGCCGTCGCGCCCACGAGCGCGCACAGCAGGGCAGCCGCCGGCATGCGACCCGAGATGCACGGCATCCGGCTCACGACGCGGGCTGCTCCTCTGCGTCGGCGGCCGGCGCTGCGGCCAGCGCCTCGGCGCCAGCGTGCAGTTCGGCGGCCATCTCGCTCACACGCGAGGACAGCGCCTGTGCCTGGACGCGGGCGGCGGCCAGCACGGCCTCGGCGTCTCGCGTCGCGGCGGCGCGGATCTCGGCGGCGTCCGCGGCGGCCTTGGCCAGCACCTCGGCGGCGCGCTCGGCGGCCTCGCGCTCGGTGTCGCGGCGATACGCCGCGGCGGCGCTCCGCGCCTCGGCCATGAGACGGGTCACGTACGGACCGAAGTCCTCGACGCCCACGGGTTCGGCGTCCGGTTCGGACGAGGCGGCCGGCGCAGCGGTCTCGTCGCGAGCGACCGTCTCGGGCGCTTCCGCGGAAGCGCGCCGCCGGCGGCCACCGATGCGCCGCATGGGCACGCCCTGGTCGGTCTGCTCGGCCGTCAGCGCGGCGACGGCCTCGTCGACGGTCGGGGCGTCCGCAAGGTCCGCCGGGGTGAGATCGGTGGTCTGCGTCATGGGCCCTCCGGGCTGCGAGTCGTAGGTCGGGCAGAGGTCTCTCCGGCGCGGACCGCGGCGATGCGCGACGTCCGGCCGAGGCCGGCCGGCACCGCCACGAGGCGGTAGCGCGGCGTGTCGAACACGGTGAGGAAGCGTGGGTCGTTGCCGCGCGCGGCCTGGGGGTACAGGCGTCGCAGCTCGTCCGACGGGGCGTTCTTCGCAAACAGGAAGTACCGCACGTCGGCGGGCGGCCGAGCGGCGGCCGCGCGCCACCGGTCGTCCCCGGCGTCGGCACGGTCGAGGAACTGCCGCGGGTCGCCGGTGAGGGCGATCACACCGAACGTCTGCGCGTTGTCGGCCAGCGTCCGCCTGCCGTCCGTCTTCAGGAACTCCGCCATCGCCCGTTCGGAGAGCACGCCGACCTCGAGACCTCCGCGCGAACGCGTCCCCTCCTGATCCTCGCCGGTGGAGATCGCACGGTGGAACGCCTGCTCCATGCTCTGGTAGCGGTAGGTGTCGAGGGCGTTCCAGGTGATCGGGATGCTCACGAGCAGCCCGATGCCGGCGAGCGCGGCGACGAGCGTCCGCGCGCCCGGCAGCGACTGGTGCAGCCACGCGATGCCGACCAGCGCCACGACGAGGATCGGGAGCGCCTCGCGCAGTGCGATCTGCGACACGTCGTCACGTGTCAGCGCCAGGACGGCGGGCGTCACAACGGCGAACGCGCCGAACAGCGCGAGCCACGCGGCCAGCTCGTTGCGCTGGAGCACCGCACATGCGACGAGCGCGGGCAGGACGACGAGCGCGATCGGGGCACCCGCGAGGACGAGCCGGAACGTCTGCTCGGCCACCCCGGCGACATCGGTCGAGATCGCACTCGAGGAGGCGGCGTTGACGGTCGTGGTCGCCGAGTCCGTCAGCCACGACAGCGGGTCGCCGATGACGATGGCGTTGAAGAGCGCCCAGAGCGCGAGGACGAACACTCCGGGGGTGAGGAACATGACGAGTGAACCCTCAATTTCGCCCTCGTCGGCACGATGACGCATCAACGTCACGCCCACGACTCCGGCGCCCAGAAGCAGCCAGCCGATGAAGTGGTAGCTCGCGACGCACGCCATCGCGAAGGCGAGCCCGCCGGAGACCAGATACCGGGTGTCGACCGTCGCATACCACGCGACGAGCGCCCCCATCGCGACCGTGATGAGCGCGATGCCGACGATGTCGCCGCCGCCTGTCGCGGCCGCGAACGCGATGAGCGGGTTCGCCGCAATGAGCAGGAGCAGGAGGAAGCGGGCCGGGCCGACCTCCGCGCGTGCGAGCACACGGTGCAGGGCGACCATCGTGATGCCGCCGAAGATCGCCGAGCAGACCGGCAACGCCACCAGGCTGCTCCCCATCGACCCGACGAGCACGAACGGCAGCAGGACGACCGTGATGAGCGGCGGGAACGCGAAGCCGATGGCGGCGAGCTTCGGCGGATCGTTGTGCCACACCATCGTCGCGCGGGTGAGGCGATCGAGCGCCTCGAACGGCACGACGTGCAGGACGCACACGACCCAGTAGCCGAGCGCCCCGAAGAGCAGCGTGAAGACCGTGAAGACGGCGAGGCCTTCCAGGCGCCGGGCGGCGCACACCCTCATGGGCATGGCGCGGAGGCAGCTGCACCTGGGCGACCGGCTCGGGCGCACGCGGCGGGCGGGGTGGGGCGGCGACCGCCATCAGTCGCCGTCCCGCCGATCGAGGCCGTGCACCGTCTTCTCCCAGTAGAAAGGCTTGGTGACGAGCTGGATCGCGCCCTTCCACGCCGCCCAGCTCATCAGCCCCCAGTAGACGGGGCTCAACAGCGCGTACTTCGCCAGGTCGAAGTACCCGCGCTGCAGTGCACCGGCGAGGTTCATGTAGAGGAACGTGAAGTTCCCGACGAACAGCATCGATGCGGCCGCGTAGAAGACGAAGCCGGGAAACAGCGCCTGGATCTGGCTGGCCTGGGTCACGACGAACACGGTCGTGAGCGCCCAGAAGATCGGGTTGAGCAGGAAGACGAACGCGCCGCCGACCACGAGGTTGAAGGAGAGGAAGCTCTTCAGCCCGAGCTGACCCAGCAGCCGGAACGGGTGGCGCATGTGCACCAGCCAGGTCTGGAAGTAGCCCTTGCACCAGCGTGAGCGCTGGCGGATCCAGTTCCCGATCTCGCTGTTGGCCTCTTCGAGCGTCGTCGAATCCATGACCGACGTCGCAAAGCCGGCCTTGTGCAGCCGGACGCCGAGGTCGGCGTCCTCGGTGACGTTGAACGGGTCCCAGGCGCCGAGCTCACGCAGGCGCGCGGTGACGAAGTGGTTCGACGTGCCACCGAGCGGGATCGGGACGCCGTCGGTGTCGAGCCCCGGGAGCACGAGGTCGAAGTGCATGGCGTACTCGATGGCGAACCAGCGCGTGAGGAGGTTCTGGTCGCGGTTGAAGAAGTTGAGCTTCGCCTGGATGCAGGTGACGTCGTCCCCGCTCTTCGCGAAGGCGACGACGGCCTTCTTCAGCTGGTCGGGGTCGGGGCGGTCCTCCCCGTCGTAGATGACGACGTAGTCCCCGCGCGCGTGCAGGAGGCCGTAGTTGCACGCCTTCGGCTTTGTCTTCGGCTCGGCGTCGGGGACCACGAGCAGCTGGTAGTGCGGCGGCAGCGCGAGGGCGCGGATGGCCTCGATCGTCTCGGTGTCGTCGGCCTCGCACAGGAGCTTGACGTCGAGCTTCGTCCGCGGGTAGTCGAGCGCGTCGATCCCGGCCGTGAGGCGGTCGACGATGTTCGCCTCGTGGTAGAGCGGCAGGAGCAGCGTGTAGACCGGCAGGTCGTGCTCATCAAGGGCCGCCAGCTCCTCGTCCGTGACCTCGATCTCCAGCTTGTGCCCCAGCGCGAGGTACGCGAGGCGGAAGCGGTAGAGCGACACCGCGAGGTAGAAGACGCTGCACGCCCCCGTCAGCGCGATGAGCGTCGCCAGCGGGGCGAGGACCAGCGCGACGAGGATGAGCACGAGCAGGGCGCCGAAGGCGAACTTCTGCCCGCCGCTGAGGACCTCGTGGGCGGAGTCTTGGGGGTTGCGCTCGACGAGGCCCAGGCGTGCGTCGCGGACGTAGCGCTCGCCGTAGATCCGCTGCAGCAGCTCGTCGATCGAGCTGCGGGTGGCGAGCAGCTCGCGCAGCTCGCTGCCGGTGTCCGCGCGCAGCTGGTCGCGCGTGACGGGGTCGAGCCGCTCGGCGACTGCGACGAACAGGACCCCGTCCGTCGCCGCAACCGGGACGATCCCCAGCGTTCGTGCGAGCGGCTCGGGGATGCGCTCGGCGATCGCGGGGTCAGCCTGGAAGCCGGTCAGATCGACGTGCTGGACGTCGAAGTGCTCGCTGAGCACGGCGAGCAGCGCCTGCTCGGAGATCACCCCGGAGTGCACGAGGATCTCGCCGATTCGCCCGCCGCTGCGCTGCTGCACCTCGAGCGCCTCGGCGATCTGGTCCTCGGTGGCCACCTCGAGCTCCACGAGCAGTTCGCCGACGCGCGGGCCATGCGGCCGGACGGGCTCCTCGGGCGCCGTCTCCTCACGCTCGCCGGATGACGCGGCGCCCGGCTCCGAACACCTCGTCGAGCACCGCGGCGATCTCGTCGTCGGCCGCCGCGATGAGCTGGACGTCGCGGCCCGAGATCGCCCTGGCGACCCGGTCGGCGAGCGTGTCGTCCGGATTGGCCGTGGCGACGAGCAGCGTGTCGTCTGCCTGCGCATAGGCGACCATGCCGAGCGCGCGGGACACCTGCTCGCCGAGCAGGCGGGCCACCTCCGGGTCGTGCCGCTCAGCGAGGGGCGGCGGCGTCACGGGGCACCGTCCCCGCTCGCGCCCGCGCCGAACCGATAGGTCTCAGGGGCGGGTGCTTGGTCGAGCGGCGTCTGCGCGTGGCCCCCGCGATGACGCACGGCGAGGATCGCCAGCCCGATCAGCCAGGCGACGACGAGCACCAGCACCGGGGCGACGAGGAAGGCGATGAACGCCGCGACCCACGCGAGCAGGATCGCTGCGACGCGCGGGAAGACCAGCCAGCTCGCCCGTCCACTCGCGGACAGGGGCTCGTTGTATGCAGTGAGATCGTCGGGCATGGACAGGTAACCACCCGGCGCTCCGCACCCAGAAAACAGAAGATCTGCCTTGGGCTGGACATCCGGGGGAAAGCGAGCGCCCTAATTTACAGATCATCGAACATTTGGCTAGGGGCGTGTTGAAGAAAACTCTTCAGCAGGGCGTCGGTGTGTGACCGACTGCATACAGTCGGCGGTCGGCAGTCCGCTTACGCGGGCCGGTACCGGTACCCGAACCCGCGGACCGTCTCGATCGGAACGGTCTCGCCGTCGGGCAGCGCGCCCTCGAGCTTGCGCCGCAGGTACCCGACGTAGAGCTTGACCTGGTCGGGCGCGACGGCGGTGCTGTCGCCCCAGACGAGGTCGAGCAGCTGGTCGCGGCTCAGGACCTGATCGGGGTTGCGGACGAACGCGAGCAGCAGGCGGAACTCGAGCGGCGTGAGCTGCACGGACTGGCCGCGGACGGTGATCTCGGCGTTCGCGACGTCGACGGTGAGCAGGTCGTCCTCGTAGGTCTCGCGCTCGGGCGGGCGCTGCGACGTCGCGCGCCGCAGCAGCGCGTTGATCCGCGCGAGCAGCTCCTGGCGGCCGAACGGCTTCGTGACGTAGTCGTCGGCGCCGCCCTGCAGGCCGCGGACCTTCTCGAGCTCCGCGTTGGCGGCGGTGAGCATGACGACGGGGACGTCGGTGAGGTCGCGGACGCGCTCGAGCGTCTGCCAGCCATCGAGGTCGGGCATCGTGACGTCGAGCAGGATGATGTCCGGCCGGGCGTCGTAGAGGATCTTCAACGCCTCGCGGCCGTCGCGGGCCTCGCGGACGAGGCAGCCGGCCCGTTCGAGCATCTCCCGCAGGAGGCCCCGGACATCTGGGTCGTCGTCGACGACCAGCACGCGCGAATCCTTCACGCCGTTCTCATACCAGATGGCTCCGTCGGTCACGCCCGGTGGGCGCACCCTTCCGAAGACGATGGCCCGGATCTGTCTGAGCGAGCCCAACCCCGAGACGCGCGATCTCCTCGCCCATCTCGTGACCCGCCTGGGGCACGAGCTGGTCGACGGCGACGCGGACGTCGTCCTGGTCGAACCGGTCGTCGACGGCCCCGGCGCCGTCGGGCTGGCCCGACGCTCCTCGCCGGGCGCGCGCATCGTCATCTGCTCGATCGCGGTCCACGACAGCCGCCAGCTGCAGGAGCTCGGCGCTGACGCGTTCCTGCTCAAGCCGTTCGGCCGGGCCGAGCTGCAGGCGGCGATCGAAGGCGATCACGACGTCGACCACGCCGCGGGCGGATCGGCGGCCAGCAGCTCGCGCAGCATGCCGGGCTCGAGCGGCCGCGCGAAGTGGTAGCCCTGGCCCTGCGCGCAGCGCAGGGCTGAGAGACGCCGCAGCTGCCGCGGGCTCTCCACGCCCTCGGCCACGACCGTGAGCCCGAGCGCGGTCGCCATGTGGATGATCGCGGCGACCAGCAGCGCGTCCTCGCCCTCGTCGGCGCGACCGAGGGACGCCACGAAGGACCGGTCGACCTTGATTGCATCGAACCGCAGGCGCTTGAGCTGCGCCAGCGACGCGTAGCCCGTGCCGAAGTCGTCGAGCACGAGCCGCACGCCGAGCGCCCGCAGACGCGCGAGCGCAGCCTCGGCCGCCTCCTCGTCGCCGTCGTCGACGAGCGCGCTCTCCGTGATCTCGAGTGCCAGCAGGCCGGGCGGGAGCCCGCTGTCGCGCAGCGCGTCGGTGACCGTCTCCACGAGCGCGTCGGGGCGGCTGAGCTGCCGCGCGGACAGGTTCACCGCGAGCTCCAGCGGCGGCCCGTGCCCGTCCCCGCGCCACGCCGCCGCCTGGGCGGCCGCGTGCCGCAGCACCCAGGCGCCCACGGTGCGGATGAGCCCCGACTCCTCGGCGATGTCGACGAACCGGTCCGGGCCGATGAGTCCGAGCCGCGGGTGCTGCCAGCGCACGAGGGCCTCGACGCCGACGATGCGCGCCGCGCGCAGGCCGACGATCGGCTGATACTCCAGGCGCAGCTCGTCGCGCTCGACGGCGGTGCGCAGCTCGTTCTCGATGCGCAGCCGGTCGACGAGCCGTTCGCGCATCTGCGCGTCGAAGATCTCGTGGCGCATCCCGCCGCGGCGCTTGGCGCGGTCCAGGGCGCTGTTGGCGTCGGCGAGCAGGTCACCCGGGCGGCGGTGCCCGTCACGGGCGAGCGCGACGCCCGCGCTCACCGTCAGGGCGAACTGGCGCTCGCCGCTGCCCATCGGCTCATCCAGCGTCGAGAGCAGCCGGGTGGCGACATCATGGACGGCCCGCTCGGAATCGAGCTGCACGCACAGGACCGCGAACTCGTCCGCGCCCACGCGGGCGAGGGTGTCGCCGGGGCGCAGGACGGCCCGCAGGCGGCGCGAGAGCTCCACGAGCGCAGCGTCGCCGCCCTCACTGCCCAGCCAGTCGTTCAGGCGGCCGAAGCGGTCGATGTCGATCTGGATGACGGCCGTCACCGACGGTGACCGCAGCGCGAGGGCGAGCGCGTGGTCGAGCCGGTCCAGCAGCAGCTCGCGGTTGGGCAGGCCCGTCAGCGGGTCGAACATCCCCTGGCGGTGCAGGGCCCGCTCGAGGTCGGTGATGCGGCGCTCCCGGGCGCGCAGCGCGGCCCGCAGGAGCTGCAGCTCGGACTCGGTCATCGCCGGACCACCTCACAGTCGCGTGTGACGCGATCGACGGGGTCGGCGAACACCGTGTCGCGGCCCGGCCCGCACCGGACGACGTCGTCCTCGCCGCGGACGACGTTGATCCGGTCGTTGCCGTGGCCGCCGTTGATGGCATCGGGTGCGAGGTTGCCGAAGATCTCGTCGTCCCCGTCGCCGCCCCAGATCCGGTCCGTCCCCCGGTCTCCGGTGATGCGGTCGTTTCCGGCGTCGCCGTAGATCGTGTCGTCGGCCGACCGGCCGGCGATGGTGTCGTCGCCACCGCCGCCGTGCAGCTCATCGTCGCCGTACTCCCCGTCGACGTAGTCGTCGCCGGCGCCGCCGAACATCCGGTCCCGGCCGGCCTTGCCGAACATCGAGTCGTCGCCCGGCGTCCCGCGCAGGAGGTCGTTGCCGCGCGTCCCGCGGATCACATTGACGATCGCGAGGTCGGTCGCGGGTTCAGCGGGTGAGCGGAGCACGGTCTCGCAGTCGGTCAGCGCGTCACGGAAGGGCACGGTCTCCTCTACCACCACGGTGTCGTTGCCCGCGCCGCAGTCGATCGCGTCGAAGCTCTCGTCGGCGGCCCGGATCGCGTCGTCGCCCGCGCCCCCGCGGACGATGTCCTGGTCAGGCCCGGCGACGATGCTGTCCGCCCCGTCGCCGCCGTCGATCTCGTCGGCCCCGGAGCCGCCGTCGAGACTGTCCGCGCCGGGCCCGCCGTCGAGGACGTCGTCGCCGCTGTCGCCGCGCACCGTGTCCCGCCCGTCGTTGCCGGCCAGCAGGTCGCGCGCCGCACCGCCGTCGACGAGGTCGTCGCCCGCACCGCCGCCGATGTTCTCGGTGCCGTTCTCACCGTAGAGCCGATCGTTCCCGTCGCCGCCGCGGATCATGCGGTCCGAGCCGCGGCCGCCGCGGATCAGGTCGTCGCCGGGCCCGCCGTACAGGCGCGCGTCGTTGCCGAACCCGTCCTCGACGATCTCGTCGTTCCCCGCGCCCGCGTAGATGCGGTCGTCGCCGTCGCCGCCGTCCAGGCGGTCGTCGCCGTCCTCCCCGTCGACCCGGTCGTTGCCGGTGCCCCCGTCGATCACGTCGTCGTCCGCGCCGCCGCGACTGCGGTCGTTGCCCGAGCCTGCGAGCAGCGTGTCGTTCCCGTTCCCGCCGCGCAGCAGGTCGTCGTACGTGCCGCCTTCGAGCCGGTCGTTGCCGTCGCCGCCGCGCAGGATGTCGTTGTCACGCAGCGCGACGAGGGTGTCGTCGCCGCCGAGGCCGTCGAGCAGGTCGCGCGACCGGCCGCCGCGCAGCACCTCACCGGCGTCGGTCCCGGGCACGCGCGCCAGGCCGGGCTGGACGACGAGGTGCAGCGGCCGGCGGTCCGACGCGCGCACGCTGCCCAGGCGCCGGTGGCGCAGCGCGCTGACGACCGACACGGTCTTCGAGGCACGATCGGCGACGTAGATCCGCGTGCCGTCGGGTGACCACGACGGCTGCCCCGGCCCTCGGCCGACCTTGATGCGCCTGACCCGCCGGGTGGCGACGTCGATGAGCGCGAGCCGCCCCACCCCGCGCGCGGCCCCGACGGCGATGCGGTCCCCGCCGGGCGCGACGGCGACGCCCGCGCCGATGCCCCGGCCGAGCCTGATCCCCTCGCCGCGGGTCTTCGACGACCCGGGCGCGATGGCCCGCAGACGCCCGCGGCGCGTGGCCACCCAGAGCCGGCCGTCCGCAGTGAACGCGACGCCCCACGCGCCGGGGACGTTCGCCCGAGCCGTCCGGCGCACGCCGGCGCCGACCCGGACGAGCGCGATGCGCCCTGCGCTCAGCACGACCGCCGCACGCGTCCCGCTCGGCGACAGGGTGAGGCTGCGCGCCCGCCCGCCGAGTGCGGCGCTGCGCTGCGGCTTCAGGGTCCGGGCGTCGAGCGCGACCAGCCGGGTTCCCACGGCGGCGAGCACGCGGCCCCCGCGCGGTGTGACCGCCACGCCGCGCACCGTGGCCGCCAGGCGTCGGCGCGCGAGCTGGAGGCGCGCGTTGAGGTCGAAGGAGACGACGTGCCGGCCCGCCGCGACCGCGGCGATCTTCCCGTCGGCGCTGACCGCGACGGCCGTCGCGCGACCGGGCAGGGTCAGGGTGCGCTCGACCCGCTCGGTCGCGAGGTCGAGCAGCGGCAGCGCGGTGCTGCCGTCCGCGATCAGGGCGACGCGTGCGTGTGCGGTCGCAGGCACGCAGAGGCCGCTCGCAGCGGCGATGACGGCAAGCGGCAGCTGACCCGTCCGTGGCACAGCAGCACCGTTCGCCGCCGAGCGCGCTGCCCCTGCGCGCTCGTCGTGTGCCGTCTCGCACGCAGCGGGTCAGCCGGTGTCGGCGATCTGCTGGCGCGCGACGGCCGCGAGCACCCGCTCGACGGCCTCGTCCAGGTCATCCGTGAGGAGGATCCGGTCGAGATCCTCGGGCGAGATCCGGTGGTACCGGACGAGCTCGTCGCGCATCCAGTTGACCAGGCCGCCCCAGTGCTCGACACCGATGAGGATCACCGGGAAGTCGCGGATCTTCTGCGTCTGGATGAGGGTCAGGCACTCGAACAGCTCGTCGAGCGTGCCGAACCCGCCCGGCAGGGCGAGGTACGCGCTGGCGTACCGGACGAACATGACCTTGCGGCAGAAGAAGTAGTGGAAGTGGACCTCGAGGTCGACGTAGCGGTTGACCCGCTCCTCGGCCGGAAGGTCGATGGTGAGCCCCACCGAGAGCGCGTTGGCTTCCCGCGCGCCCTTGTTGGCGGCCTCCATCGCCCCGGGGCCGCCGCCGGTGATGACGGCGAGGCCGGCCTCGCCGAGCTTGCGGCCGAGCTCGGCCGAGCGGCGGTACTCCGGGTGGTCGATGGCGGTGCGCGCCGACCCGAAGACCGAGACCGCGGGGCTGACGTTGGTGAGCGCGGCGAATCCGCGGCGCAGCTCGTCGGCCATCCGCAGGACGCGCTGCTCGTCGGTCAGCTCGCTGACGACGCGCATCTCCTGCGCCCGGATGACCTCCTCGTCCGGGGTGAGCGGGTGCTTCGGTGTGGTCACAGGCTCAGTCTGTCAGCGCGGCGTCGGCGACGGCGAGGGCGACCGCGGCGCGTTCGGGCAGCGACGAGGCGAGCACGTGCTCGTGCGGCGCGTGCGCACCGCCGCCGCGCGGTCCGAGGCCGTCGACGGTCTGCGGGATGGTCGCGGCGAAGTGGCTGGCGTCACTGGCCCCGCCGCGCTCCGCGGCGATGATGGGACGGCCCAGCCGCGCGCTCGCACGTGCCAGCAACGGGGCGGTGCTCTCGCGCGCGTCCATGCCCGGCCAGCGGCGGAGGATCGCCGGCTCGAGCGTCGCGCCGCCGACCTCGTCGGGGATGGCGCCGACGACCGCGTCGATCGCCTCGAGGCTGTCCGCCCGCAGGTCGCAGGTCAGCTCCCCGGCGGCCGGAACGACGTTGAATGCGTCGCCGCTGTGCAGCACCGTCGGCACCGCGGTGAGCCGCTCGGGCCCGGCCGGCGCGTGGTGCGCGGCCACCGCCTGCGCGGCGGCGGCGAGCGCCAGCAGGGCGTTGCGGCCGTCGTCCGGGGACGCGCCCGAGTGCGCCGACCGCCCGTGCGCGCGGACCCGGAGCGTGCCCGCCGCCTTGCGGCGCACGATGACCGCATCGTGGCCCTCGGCGTCGTGCTCACCGGCCTCGAAGCAGAGGCACGCGTCGTACCCGGCGAACCGACCGGTATGTCCGAAATCCCCGGTGCGCCACTCCTCATCGCAGACGAGGAGCAGGTCAGCCGACGCGTAGTCGGCAGGCCGGTCCAGCAGCGCGCGCTGAACGCCGAGCGCGAGCACCACCCCGCCCTTCATGTCCACGGTCCCCGAGCCGTTCAGGCGATCGCCCGCGACCTCCAGGGGCCGGTGATGGACATGGCCGATGACGGTGTCGAGGTGGCCGAGCAGGAGGATCCGGCGGGTCCCCGTGCCGGGCAACCGCAGCAGGAGGTCCGGAGCGTGCCGGGGCGTCGAACAGGGCAGGCGGGCGACCTCGGCCTCGGTCGGAGCCAGCGCCGCGGCGATGGCGATCGCCTCCTCCGCCCCGGGCACGTCCCCGGACGGTGACGAGACGCCCACGAGCGCCTCGAGGTCTCGGACGGCGCGCCTGGCGATGACGTCCGCGTGCTGGGTGATCCAGTCGTCCACGCCCCCTTCCTAGCACCTGCGGGCGGCGAACGTGAACCGCAGGGAGCCACGAGTCCGTATGGTGGTCCGATGGCTCGTACTCCGCAGATCGGCGACATCGCCCCCGACTTCGAGCTGGAGGGCACCGACGGCGCCTTCCGCCTCTCCGAGCACCGCGGCCAGCCGGTCGTGCTGCTGTTCTACCCCGGTGACGAGACGCCGGTGTGCACGAAGCAGTTCTGTTCCTACCGCGACCGCGGGTCCGAGCTCTCCGCGCTCGACGCCGTGGTGGTCGGCATCTCGGCGCAGGACGTCGACTCGCACCAGGCGTTCACCGAGCACCACGGGCTCACCGTTCCGCTCCTGGCGGACACCGAGCGCGACGTCGCCCGGCTGTACGGCGTCTCCGCCCCGGTGATGGGCACGCGACGCGCGGTCGTCGTCGTCGACGCCGAGGGCCGCATCGCACACCGCAAGGTCCATGTGCTGGGCCTGTCGTTCGCCACGGTCGACGAGATCACGCAGGTCCTCGCGGACCTGCCCTCGCGCGAAGCCGTGTAGCGCCGTCGCCGCCGCAGGCGGCGACCGGGCCGGCTGGTATTCGTGGCACATGCCACGTCTCGCCCCGCCCCGCGAGCGGATCCTCGCCGCCGCCGACCGGCTGTTCACGCAGCAGGGCATCCGTGCGGTGGGAATCGACGCGATCCTGCGGGAATCCGGCTGCGCGAAGGCGACGCTCTACGTCCATTTCCACAGCAAGGACGGGCTGATCGCGCAGTATCTCGCCGCCCGCGCCGCGCGGCTGCGCGAGCGCCTGGGGCGAGATCTGCGGGCGGTGACGGACCCCCGTGCCCGCCCGCTCGCGCTCTTCGACGTGCTGGCCGCGGTGACGGCCGAACGTGACTGGCGTGGCGACCCGCTCCTGGGCGCGGCGGTCGAACGGTGCGTGAGCGAGACGGCACAGGCCGAGGCGCTGGCCGAGCACCGGCAGTGGCTCGCCGTCCTGCTGGAGGCGCTCGCTCGCGAGGCCGGCGCGGCGGACCCGGAGCGCGCCGGGCGGCAGCTGTTGCTGCTCCACGACGGGGTCATGGCCGAGGCGTTTTATGACAACGGCCCCGCGGCCGCAGCGGAGGCGAAAGCGGCCGCCGCCGTCCTCCTGGGGCAACCCTAACCCTCGACTCGAGGCTGAGACAGCGGGGTGCTTTCCCTGCTCAGCACAGCTTTCGTCCCAGAACGACGAAGGGCGCCCCGCAGGACGCCCTTCGCGCAACGTTATGGAACCTCGCGCTAGCCGAGGACGGCTTCCAGCCGGCGATCGAGCGAGGCGGAGACAGCGTCGCGGACCGCACCCTCTTCGAACCGTTCGACCGTGGCATGCAGGAAGCCCTCGATGACGAGGCGCCTGGCCTTGTCCTCGGGCAGCCCGTGCGAGCGCAGGTAGTAGATCTGCTCCGGATCGAGCTGGGCGATCGCCGCCGCATGCGTGCAGCGCACGTCGTTGGCGAGGATCTCCAGGCCCGGGATCGCGTCCGCGTGGGCCTTCTTCGAGAGCAGGAGGTTGCGCGACTCCTGGAACGCGTCGATCTGCTGCGCCCCCGGATCGACCTTGATCATCCCCGACCAGACGGTCTGTGAGCGCTCACCGAGGATCCCGCGGAACGCGAGATCGCTGTTCGTGCGCGGCGCGGAGTGCTCCTGCGTGGTGGCGTAGTCCAGGTGCTGCTTGCCGTTCGTGGCGTAGGCGCCGGTGACACGACCCTCAGCGCCCTCGCCGGCGAGGTTCGTCTCCACCGCGACGCGGCCGTTGGCCGACCCGTACCCGAGCAGGATCCAGTCGAGCGTGCCGTCGCGCTGGACGACCGCGCGCTGCGAGCCGAACACCCAGGTCTTCGACGCCAGATCCTGCGCCTCGATGTAACGCAGCGACGCGCCCTGGCCGACCGACAGCTCGGTGACCGTGGTCACCAGGCCCTCCCTGGTCGCCCGTGGCGGACAGGTGCTGCTCCCAGACCTCGGCCTCGGCGCCGTCCTCGAGCACGACGAGCGTGCGCCAGTGCGCGGCGCTGCCGGCCGTGGCGTGAACGTTGGTGACGACGATCGGGGCCTCGACCGTCACGCCACGGGGGACGTAGACGAACGCGCCGCCGGTCCACCCGGCCTCGTTGCGCGCGACGAACGGATCCTCGTTCGAGACGATCGTGCCGAAGTGCTCCTCGAGGACCTCGGGGTGCGACAGCGCAGCCTCGGAGAGTGGCATGACGAGCGGACCCTCGGAGTCGAGCGCCGGCGCGGGGCTGTAGGTCGCGTCGACCTGGTCGAGCCGCACGGCGCCCTCGGGCGCCTCCAGCGCGGGCTGCACCGACTGCGCGAGCGCGAGGTCTCCCGCGCCGGCGGCCGGGAAGCTGTCCAGCTCCAGGCCCTTCAGCGACGTGAACTCCCAGCCGGGCTGGCCGCGGAACGTCGGCAGCGGCAGGGACGCCGCGAGCTCGGTGCCGCGCGCGCGGCGCTCGGCCAGGAAATCAGCAGCAGCCGTCGTCATCCGATGGAGCCCTCCATCTGCAGCTCGATCAGGCGGTTCATCTCGACCGCGTATTCCATGGGCAGTTCCTTGACGATCGGCTCGATGAAGCCGTTGACGATCAGCTTGGACGCTTCCTCCTCCGGGATCCCGTGGGACTGGAGGTAGAAGAGCTGCTCCTCGCCGACCTTCGAGACCGTGGCCTCGTGGCCGACGTCGACGTCGTCCTCGCCGATGCGGATCGTCGGGTACGTGTCCGAGCGCGACTCCTCGTCGAGGAGCAACGCGTCGCAGACGACCTTCGACTTCGCACCGTGCGCGCCCTTGGCGACCTCGAGCAGACCGCGGTACGAGCTGCGCCCGCCGTCCTTCGAGATCGACTTGGCGAAGATGTTCGACGTCGTGTTGGGCGCGGCGTGCACGATCTTCGCGCCCGCGTCCTGATGCTGGCCGGTGCCCGCGAAGGCGATCGACAGCACCTCGCCGTGGGCGCGCTCGCCCATCAGCCAGACGGCCGGGTACTTCATCGTGAGCTTCGAACCCAGGTTGCAGTCGACCCACTCCACCGTGGCGTCACGCTCGGCGACCGCGCGCTTGGTCACGAGGTTGAAGACGTTCTGCGACCAGTTCTGCACGGTCGTGTAGCGGATGCGGGCACCCGGCTTGGCGATGAGCTCGACCACCGCGGAGTGCAGCGAGTCGCCGCTGTACGTCGGGGCGGTGCAGCCCTCGACGTAGTGCACGTACGAACCCTCGTCGGCGATGATGAGCGTGCGCTCGAACTGGCCCATGTTCTCCGTGTTGATGCGGAAGTAGGCCTGCAGCGGCATCTCGACGTGGACGCCCGGCGGCACGTAGACGAACGAGCCGCCCGACCACACGGCGCTGTTCAGCGCGGCGAGCTTGTTGTCGTTGCTCGGGATGATCGTGGCGAAGTACTCCCGGACCAGGTCCTCGTGCTCACGGAGCCCGGTGTCCATGTCCATGAAGATGACGCCCTGCTGCTCGAGGTCCTCGCGCACCTGGTGGTAGACGACCTCGGACTCGTACTGGGCGCCGACCCCGGCGAGGAACTTGCGCTCGGCCTCCGGGATGCCCAGGCGGTCGAACGTCTTCTTGACGTCCTCGGGCACGTCGTCCCAGGAGCGCTCGGCGCGCTCGGACGCGCGGACGAAGTAATGGATGTCGTCGAAGTCGACCTCGGCGAGCATCGGGCTGCCCCAGGTCGGCATCGGGCGCGCCTCGAAGTGCTCGAGCGCCTTCAGGCGGAACTCGCGCATCCACGCGGGCTCGCTCTTCATCTCGGAGATCTTCTCGACGATCTCCCGGTTGATGCCCTTCGGCGCCTTGTAGAGGTAGTTCTCGGCGTCGTGGAAGCCGTACTTCTCGGTGTAGTCCGAGTTGATGTCCTGCAGGGCTTCCTGCTCGGCGATGACGTCGGGTGTGGCCATGGGGCTACTCCACCTCCAGCTTGATCGTGTCGCCCTCGACCCGGACGGCGAAGGTCTCGACCGGGACGTAGGCGGGCAGGGTCTGAGGCTTGCCGGTCCGCAGATCGAACAGGGAGCCGTGCCGCGGGCATTCCACGGTGCAGGCGTCCTGGTCGAACTCGCCCTCGGCGAGCGGCCCGTCATCGTGCGAGCAGCGATCCTCGATCGCCAGGAGCTCGCCGTTGCAGTTGAAGACGCCGATCTCGTAGTCCTCCCAGACGACGATCTTGCGATCGCCGGGGGCGAGTTCTCCGAGGGTGCAGACGTCGATGACTTCGGGCATACGGTGGGGCAGTTCCAAATCCGATTACGGAGGTACGGATTGTAGCGGGCAGCCGGTCGGGACCGCGGTCTCGCGCGCCATCGCTGATACGCGCGCGTACCATTCGTGAGAGACTGGCGCACGCGCTGCTGGGGAGCCGCGCGCAGCCACGGGAGGAGAGAGTCCATGACATGTCGCCGCCTGCTCGCATCGGCCGCCGCCGCGACGGCCGTCTGGGCCGCCGTGCCCGCCGCTGAGGCGGCCACCAGTTGCATGCCGCCGACCGGGCCCGCGGAGTTCCAGCGGGTGACCCCCGAGCAGGTCGACCTCGACGGCGCGAAGGTCCGCAGCGCCACGCGGTTCATGACCTCCCGACTCGCGCTGTCGGTCCGCGTCTACCGCCACGGCTGCCTCGCCGCCACGAGCGCGCTGGACCCGTACACGCAGCACTCGCGCAACAACATCTGGAGCGCCACGAAGGGCGTCACCTCGCTGCTCACCGGCCGCGCGATCACCCAGGGCAAGCTCGGGCTCGACGACCCCATCGCGAAGTACTTCCCCGAGGCCGACGCCGCGCACGGGCGCATCACCGTCCGCCAGCTGCTGACCCAGACCAGCGGCCTGCGGTTCGCCTGGATCTCGGACATCCTCGCCCCCGACACCGTGAGATACACGCTGTCGCTGCCCTTCGACCACGAGCCGGGCACCTACTTCGAGTACGCGCAGACGACGGTGACGCTCCTCGCCGCCGTGGTCCAGCGCGCCGTGGGCGAGGACCTCCAGACCTACGCCCAGCGCGAGCTGTTCGACCCGCTCGGCATCCCCCGCAATCACTGGAACTGGTCGCGCGACGCCAGGGGCCAGACCCAGGGCTACGCGTTCCTGTTCATGCCGCCCAAGCACCTCGGCCGCTTCGGCCAGCTCATGCTCCAGGAGGGCGCGTGGCACGGACGGCAGCTCGTCGACGCCGCCTACATCCGCGAGCTGAGCGCGGCCACGCCGACGAACGGCGGCTACGGCTTCCTCGCGTGGACGAACGCCGGCGGCAGCATGATCACCGCGACGGCCCCGAGCCGCCGCGTGCTGGACGAGCCGTTCATCACCTCGGCGCCCGCCGACACGTACGCCTTCGTCGGGTTCATGGGCCAGCTCATCGTCGTGATCCCGAGCCTGGACATGGTCATCGTCCGCACCGGGTTCCCGGGCAACACGAACCCGGACCTGCACTCGCTGCTCACCTCGAAGGAGGGCGACATGGACTACGAGGGCATGCGCCGGCTCATGCAGGCCGTCAAGGACGTCGACATCCCCGACCCGGGTCCCTACACGCGGGTGCGACGGTTCGAGGGCTTCGAGATCTCCAACTGGCTCGACCTGAAGACGCTCCAACTCGCCGTGCTCCCGCCCGGGTGCACACTCTGGCGCTGCCGCTGATCAGCCCCGGGCCCAGAACGACGTCCGCCCCATCGCGCCCGCCTTCGTCATCCCGATGTGGATGTGGTCGCGGTGGGCGACGGTCGCGCTGACCTTCTTGCGCGGCGTGATCCCGTCCTTGCCGAAGCAGTCGCGGTAGTCGCGGAACTCCTCGGAGCCGGCCGACCAGTACCCGCAGTCCCAGATCAATTCCTGCACGCCCATGCGGCGCGCCAGGGCCTGCGGTTCGCCCGGCGCTGTCGGGCGCGAGCAGCAGGCGGATGAGCTTCGTGGCCGCCGCCTTGTCGGCGGGGTTCTTCACGTTCAGGTGCCAGTCGATCGCGCGGCCCTCGGCGTGCAGGGACGCGCTGTCCTCGCCCCACAGCTCACAGCGGTAGGAGCCCCAGTGCTGGCCGCGGTGGTTGGCCCGCAGCCATCGGACCATCGCGTCAACGCCGGGCCGGCGCGTGCGGACGCAGCGGGTGGCGGGGTCGTACTCGCTGTCCTCGATCGGCGTGGCGGCGAGCCGCTCGGCCGGGTTGCCACGGACGGGCTGGGGATCGAGCGGAAGGTCGACCATGGCGCCGGCCACCGGGACCGACACGAGCGTTGCGAGCACCACGAGGAGTGCGGCGGGGAGGCGCATGTTCGGAGCATCGGCCAACCGGTGACGTGCAGCCAGCGCAGACGGCGAATGTCCGATGCACCGCGTGTCGGCAAAGTGAACGGCGTTCACGTCACAAGCGGTGCCGGCGGGCGTATGGTCGGCCCATGGTGTCTCGTCTTCGTGTCCTCACCATCGCGGCACTCGCCGCCCTCGCGGCCGTCCCAGCGCAGGCCGCCGCGGCGCCCGCCGCGCCCGCCGACGCCTTCACCGACTCGGTCGGCGTGAACACGCACGTCATGTACTCGAAGTCGGCCTACTGGAACCTGGAGGAGATGCGCACCGCCCTGCGCTACCTGGGCGTGCGGCACATCCGCGACGGCGTGCGCTGGTACACGTCCCCGAGCTACGCCTGGTACCGCGAGGAACAGGCCAAGCGCTTCACCTCTCTGGCCCGCAGCGGGTTCGGGCTGAACCTGCTCATGCCCTGGCCCAGCGGCGAGGTCGGCACCACCCGCGAGGCGCTCGACGTCATCGCCGGCCTGCCGGGCGTCGTCTCGGTCGAGGCCGCGAACGAATGGGACCTGCAGGGCCCGTTCGAGACGTGGCCCGAGGAGATCCGGGCCCAGACCCGCGAGACCCGCGCCGCGATGAAGGCCGACCCGAAGCTCAAGCGCACGCCGTTCATCGCGCCGTCCTTCGGCCGCGCGGGCGCCCCCGTGACCGCCGGCGACCTCAGCGCGCACGTCGACTTCGGCAACAGCCACCCGTACATGGGCGGCAGCCGCCCGGAGATCGGGGAGTTCCCGGGCCAGTGGTCGATCCAGCGGCACATCGACACGCTGCGGGCCGTCTCCGGCAGCAAGCCGTTCGTCATCACCGAGACCGGCTACCACACGGCCCTGAGCCAGACCGACCGCCAGAAGCCCGTCGGGGCGGAGGCCGGCGCCGCGTACCTCGTGCGCACGCTCCTCGAGCACTTCCGCCTCGGCGCCACGCGCACGTACGTCTACGAGCTCGTCGACCAGTACGACGACCCCACGGGTGGCCAGGAATCGAACTTCGGCCTGTTCCGCAACGACTGGTCCCCGAAGCCGGCGGCCACCGCGGTGCGCAACCTGCTGGGCGTGCTGCGCAGCGGGCGAGCGCTCCGCGGCCAGTCGCTGAACTACACCGTCACCGGCGGGGATGCGAACCTCCGGACGATGGCGTTCGCGAAGTCCGGTGGCGGGTTCACGCTGGCGATCTGGCGGCCCGAGGTGCTGTGGAACCACACGACGAAGCAGCCCATCGCCGTGCCGGACATCCCGATGAACGTGGCGTTCGGCAAGACGTTCGCCGGTGCCCAGGTCTACCGCCCCACCCGTGGCTCGGGAGCGTTCCAGACGGTCGGGATGACGACCGGCATGGACGTCGCGGTGGGCGCCGACCCGGTCCTCATCGACCTGCGGCCGACCGCGGGTGACCGGTGGAACGCCCAGGTGCGCGAGTTCTGGTGCCGCGCGGTGCCGAGCACCTGCCCGCGGTAGTTCACGACCTCTTCGCATCTGCTCGCGCGGCGCCTGACACGGTGCCGCGCCATGCACCCTCACCGACTGTCCTGGTTGCTCGCGCTCGCCGCGCTGGCGGCCGCCCCTACCGCCGCGCACGCCGCCGCCGAGGTCACGCCGCTGCGTGAGTCCGCCCCCTCTTCGAGGACGAGGGCAACGACGCCGACGATCCGGCCATCTGGGTCAACCCGCTCCTGCGCGACCGCAGCGTGATTGTCGCGACGAAGAAGGACGCGGGCCTCACCGCGTTCGATCTCGGCGGCCGCACGCTGCAGGACATCGCCGCGCCGCCGCCCCCGGCGGGCGACGATCACGCCGCCGGACGGTTCAACAACGTCGACGTCGTCTACGGCGCGCGGATCGGCCGCGTCACGCGCGACCTCGCCATCGTCTCCGACCGCGGCTCGGACAAGATCCGCACGTACGCGATCAACCCGCTCGCGGCGTCGCTGCGCCGCGCGCCGCTGACCGACATCAGCGCGCCCTCCCTGCCGTTCGTCTTCAACACGACCCAGGAGGAGGTCGACGAGCAGGCGACCGCCTACGGCCTCACCGCGTGGGTCGACCGCCGGACCGGCACCCCGTACGTCGTGACGTCGCGCCGCTCGCGCAGCCGCGTCGCGCTGCTGAAGCTCGTCGCCGCGCCCGGCGGCAAGGTGACCTACCAGACCGTGGACACGATCGACGCACCCACGAGCTTCACGCTGCCCAGCGGCGGCACGTGGGCGCCCTGTGTCGCGGAGGAGGGCGAGGAGCCGCAGTTCGAGGGCATGACGGTCGACGCCGATCGCGGCACGCTGTTCGCCGGCCAGGAGGACGTCGGCATCTGGCGGATCTCCGTGTCCCCGCGCGGGTTCGGCGACGACGGCACGCTCATCGAGAAGGTCAAGGAGTTCGGCGCGCCGTACACGCTCGTGCCCGACGACGATCCGGGCGAGTTCGAGTGCGAGACGACCGGCGACGCGCTGCCCGGTGACGGCGGCGAGCACATCGCCGCCGACGTCGAGGGCCTGACGATCTACCGCGGCGCACGCGGCGCCGGGTACCTGCTGGCCTCCAGCCAGGGCGACGACACGTTCGCGGTCTTCGGCGACCGCGGCCGCGGCGCGTACCTCGGCTCGTTCGAACTCGTCGACGGGCCGGGAGCGGATGGCGTGCAGGAGTCCGACGGCGCGGCGGTGATCAACGTGCCGCTGGGCCGGGACTTCCCCCGCGGCCTGCTCGTCACCCACGACGGCGAGGACGACACGGGCACCGACCGCGACGCGACGAACTTCAAGCTCACGCGCTGGGAGGACGTCGCCGGGGCCTTTGACCCGCGGCTGCGGATCGACCCGTTCGGGTGGTCGCCGCGGCTCGGGTAGCGCGGCAGGCCCGGTGGTGGGGCGTCTTGTCCGCGCCCCACCACACCAGTACGGTTTTCAGACCCATGCCTGCGCTCCCTCACCCCTCGACCGTGATCGCCACCGTCGCCCTCGTGCTGTCCTGCAGCGGCGTGGGCTACGCGGCGGCGAAGATCACCAGCGGCGACATCAAGGACGGCACGATCCGGTCGCGCGACATTCGCGACGGCGCGGTCGCGGCGCGCGACCTGGCTCCGGACGCCCGGGCCGGCCTGAACGCAGCGAGCGCGGGCGCGGCAGGGCCCGCCGGGCCCAAGGGCGACACCGGCGCGCCCGGTGCGCCCGGCGCACCTGGCGCACCCGGGCCGAAGGGCGAGACGGGGCCGACCGGCGCCGCCGGCCCCAGCGAGACCCGGCGCGTCCGCCGTTCCGCGTCGACGGCAGCCGTCACCGCAGCGACCGCGATCGTCGAACTGACGGCCGTCGCTCCGGGCTCGTACATCGTCGGCGCCCGCACGACGCTCATCAACAACGCCGCGGGCACCCGTTCGGCCTCCTGCATCATCGAGGTCAATGACGTCGAGCGCGAGCGCGCGAACGTCTACGCCATCCCTGCGGCCTCAGGCGCCGACTTCACGCTGCCGTCGGTCATCACGCTTTCAGCGGCAGGCAAGGTCGGCTTCGGCTGCGAGGTCGAGGGCGGTGCGGGCACCGCGGAGTTCACACAGCTCCTGCTCACGAAGGTCGGCTCGGCGACGAGCACCGGCACCTGACCGTGCCCCGCGACCGGGGATCAGAGCGCGTCGGGTGAACCGGCCGGGGGCGCCGCGTCGGGCGTCTCCGGCTCCCAGTCCACCGCCGCGCCGAGCCCGGCGCTCTTCAGCACCTTGAGGCTCAGCAGCGCGCACTTCATGCGAGTGGCGCTGATGTCGATGCCGAGCATCTCGAGGATGAACTCGCGGTCGAGCTTGACGAGGTCCTCGACCTTCATGCCCTTGACCTCGTCGGAGGCCATCGACGCCGATGCCTGGCTGATCGCGCAGCCGTGGCCGGAGAAGCGGATGTCCTCGACGATGCCGTCGTCGTTGACGGCCAGCTCGACGCGCAGCTCGTCGCCGCACAGCGGGTTGAAGTCCTCGGCGCTCAGCGACGGGTCTTCCAGGTGGCCCCAGTTGTGCGGGCGCTTGTAGTGCTCGAGGATCTCCTCGCGATACAGCGACTCCATGCTCATCAGGCGAAGATCTCCTGGACCTTGGCGAGCCCGTCGACGAGCGCGTCGACCTCCTCGCGGGTGGAATGCACGGCGAACGACGCGCGGGTCGTGGCCGGCGCGCCGAGGCGCTTCATGAGGATCTGGGCGCAGTGGTGGCCGGCGCGGACGCAGACCCCCTGGGACCCCAGGATCTCGCCCACGTCGTGCGGGTGCACGCCGTCGACGACGAAGGAGATGACCGCGCCGCGTTCGTCGGCGTCGCGGCCACCGTGAACCGTGATGCCCTCGAGCTCGAGCAGGCGCTCGAGCGCGTAGGCGGTGATGTCGCGCTCGTGGGCGCGGACGCTCTCCATGCCCAGGCGGTCGAGGAAGTCGACGGCGGCGCCGAGGCCGATGACCTCGGCGATGGCGGACGTCCCGGCCTCGAAGCGCGTGGGCGGCTCGGCGTAGGTGGAGGCGTCGCGCTCGACCCGGCTGATCATGTGCCCGCCGCCGATGAACGGCGGCATGGCGGCGAGCGTGTCGTAGTCGCCGTGCAGGATCCCGACGCCCGTGGGGCCGTAGGCCTTGTGCCCGGTCCAGACGTAGAAGTCCGCCCCGACGGCGGCGACGTCGACGGGCATCTGCGGGACGGCCTGGGTGCCGTCGACCAGCACCTTCGCGCCCGCGTCGTGCGCGCGGCCGACGAGGTCGGCGACGGGGTTGATCGTGCCGAGCACGTTCGAGACGTGGGCGACGGCGACGACCTTCACGCCGCCCGCGCGCAGCAGCGCGTCGTAGGCGTCGAGCTCGAGGCGGCCCTCATCGTCGACGGGCACATACTCCAGGCGCGCGCCGGTGCGCTGCGCGAGCATCTGCCACGGCACGATGTTGGAGTGGTGCTCCATCTCGGTGAGGACGATCACGTCGCCCGCCGTGACGTTCGCGCCACCCCAGGCGTACGCGACGAGGTTCATCGCCTCCGTCGCGTTGCGCGTGAAGACGGTGCTGCGGGACTCACTGCCGACGAACGCCGCGACGCGATCGCGCGCGCCCTCGAAGCGGTTCGTCGACTCGACGGCGAGCGGGTAGACGCCGCGGTGCACGCTGGCCCGCGCCGTCTCGTAGTAGTCGGCCATCGCGTCGAGGACCGGCCGCGGCGTCTGCGACGTCGCGGCGCTGTCCAGGTACGCCAGGCCCGGGTTCCCGGCCAGGACCGGGAACTCCGTGGCGACGGCTGACTGCAGCGTGCTCACACGCGGGACCTGTGAGCGCAGCGAACAGTCCCGACCGTATGTGAGCGCGCAGCGCGAGTCATACGGCAAGCTCCTCACGAAGGCCGCCGTAGCCCTCGGCCTCGAGGCGATCGACGAGCTCCGGGCCACCCTCGGTGGCGATGCGGCCGTCGAACAGGATCGAGACGCGGTCCGGGCGCACGATGTGCAGGATCCGCTGGTAGTGGGTGATGATCAGGACGCCCATGCCGGCTTCCTTGGCGACGGTGTTCACGCCGTTGGCGACGACGTTCAGCGCGTCGATGTCGAGGCCGGAGTCGGTCTCGTCGAGGACGGCGACCTTCGGCTTCTGCAGCGCGAGTTGGAGGATCTCCAGGCGCTTCTTCTCGCCGCCGGAGAACCCATCGTTGAGGTAGCGCGCCGAGAACTCCTTCGGCACGTTCGTGAGCTCCATGGCCGCCTCGACGGTCTTGCGGAACTCCTTGAGGCTGATGTCGGCCTCGCCGCGCGCCTCGCGGTGCGCGTTCATGACCATGCGCAGGTACTTCGTGATGGTCACGCCCGGGATGGCGACCGGGTACTGGAAGGCCATGAAGAGCCCGGCGCGAGCGCGCTCGTCGGCGTCGGCCTCGGTGATGTCGACGCCGTCGAACGTGATCGTGCCCTCGGTGACCTCAAGGCTCGGGTGGCCCATGATCGTGTTCGCGAGGGTCGACTTGCCCGAGCCGTTCGGGCCCATGAGCGCATGGACCTCGTCGGTGTTCACGGTCAGGTCCACGCCCTTGAGGATCTGCTTGTCGTCAGCCTGGACGTGGAGGTTCTTGATCTCGAGGATGCTCATGCGTCTTTCGGGTGGGTCGTGGAAGCGTGGGTCAGGCCGGAATCGGCGTACGGCTGGAGAACTCGACGAGGTCCGCGAGCGTGGTCTGCTGCAGCGCGCGGGTGACGCCACCCTGCACGCGGGTCCACAGGAGCTTCGTCGCGCAGCCGTGGCCCTTGTCGGCCTCGTGCGAGCACAGGACGCGCCCCTGGTCGGGCCGGTCCTCGACGAAGCACGCCATCGGGGCAACGGGCCCCTCGAGCGCCACGATCACGCGATCCATCGTGAGATCCGCCGCGTCGACGGTGAGGCGGTAGCCGCCGTGCGCACCGCGGGTGGACTCGACGATGCCATCCTTCTTCAGCAGCGCCACGATCCGCTCGAGGTACGCGAGCGGGAGGCCCTCCGCCTCGGCGATCGCCTTGAGGCTCACCGGCCGGCCGGGCTCGTCGGACCGCTGCACGCGGCCGAGCTCCACCAGCAACCGGACGCCATACTCCGCCTTGGTCGTGAAGATCATCGTGCGATAATCCTACCAGTGAGGTCGGATAAGCCCCTTTCCACCGCCCGTTGCGACACCGGTGTCTGCGGCGCGGACGTCCCGCCGCTGGTCGGCAGCGTGCTCACGGGCGTCGGCATGATGGTCGCGCAGGCCGCAGCTGCGCTGGAGCGTGGCGAGCGCGTGGTGATGACCGACGTCCAGGAGCGGATCGTGCGGGAGTGGGCGGCGGCGCGACTGTAGGCTCGCAGCTTCGTTGCACCACTCGTGACTGATCAACCGCCTGAAGACCAGCTCATCGGCCGTGCCCGCGAACTGGAGCGGGTGGCCGACGCACTCGCGGCCGGACGGCCGGTGCTCATCGTCGGTGAGCCCGGGGTCGGGAAGACGGCGCTCGCCCGTGCGGGGGCGCGCGCGGCCGATCCGCCACGGATCTGGGAAGGCGGCGGGATCGCAACGCTCGACTGGATGAGCTACCTCCCATTCCGGCGCGCGCTCGGGCTGCCCCTCCCCGACGGGGACGCGAGTGTCATCGCCGATTTCGTCGCCGACCACGCCGATGGCGGGGTGTTCATCGTCGACGACCTCCAATGGGTCGATCGTGACACCGTGACGGCCACGCTGCTCCTTGCCGACCGCGTGCCGGTGGTCGCCATCACACGCCCACTGCCGCGCGGAGACGACATTCGCACGCTCCTGGTCGAAGCGGGCTGGGGCGTGCTCGAACTCGCGCCGCTCGACGAGCAGGACGCCGCGCAGCTCGCAACCGCACACAACCCGCGACTTGCGCGAGCCGACGCTCGGTCGGTGGCCCGCCGTGCCGGCGGCAACCCCCTGCTCGTCCAGGGACTCGCGCACGCGCGCGGTGACACCACCGAACTGGCGCTCGCGCTCCGTGCACGCCTCGCAGATCTCCCCGCAGAGGCTCGCGCAGCACTTCACCGCATCGCCATCCTCGAACGCCCCGCTCCCCTCGATCTCCCCCCGGGGACATCCACCACCTCATCGACATGGGCCTCGTCGCCCAGACTGACGAAGGCGTGCAGGTCCGCCACGCACTGATCGCCGACGCTGTCCTCGAGACCCTCTCGCCGACGCACGTGCGCGAGCTCCATCGCGCCGTCGCACGACGCGTCGACGACCCCGGCGAGGCCGCGCGGCACTGGGCCGCCGCCGGCGAGCGTGGGAAGGCTCGCGCTCTCGCCCTCCAGGCTGCGGCCACCGCGGAACGGCCCACCGAGCGCGCTCGCTGCGCCGCACTGGCCGCGACCTGCCTCGACGGACCGGAGCGAGACCGCGAACTCGTCGCCGCGATGAGCAGGCTCGCCGCCCTCAGTGACTTTCCCGCCGTCGTTGACCTGAGCCACCAGATCACGCCGGGAAGCCGTGATGAGCCAGAGGCGCTCCGCCTGCGCGCTCGGGGGCTCTTCGAGACCCATCGGCCTGATGACGCGGCCGCCGCTGTCGCGGCCGGCCTCGCTACGGCAGACCGGTTCGGCGATGAAGCCGCGGCGGTCCGGCTTCGCATCACCGCCGCGTACCACCTGCTCTGGTCGGGGAACCCGGCGACGCTGCGACCGGACGAGCTCATCGCGGACGCACTGGCGCTCGGGGTGGCCGACGCCGAGATGCATGTCCAGGCCGCCGCTGCGATCGCCACGGCAGCCACGGTGACCCCGCTCGCGGTCGAACTCGCGCACCGCGGCCGAGAGCTCGCGCTGGAGGAGGACCACGCATGGGCCGAACAGGAATCCTGGGCCGCAGAGGCCACGGCCTTGAACAACCTCGGCCGGTGGGAGGAGGCAATGGAGGCAACGCGCCTCGGCGAGGCCGACCTGCTCCGCCGCGGGTATCACACAACCGTCGCAAGAGTCCGCGCCTCCCGTGCCGACCACATGGCGTGGAACTGCGAGTACGACACGGCGCTCGACCTCACCGAGGAACTCCTCTCGCGACCGAGTCTGCTGGGGGGCAGCTGGGACACCGTCGTCTGGAGCCGCGCGCTGGCACTCAGCGACACGGGGGACATCAGCGGCGCAGACGCTCTCCTCGACGAGATGGAAGGGAACGTCTTGCTTGACGGCGCGTACTGGCTCACGCTGGTCCGCGCCGACGCACTCCTCGCTCGCGGTCAAGGCTGGAAGGCCGCCCGTGTCGCGAGTGCAGCTCTCGACCGGGTGCACATTGACGCGATGCGCCCGCAGGTACTGGCCCTTGTCGCGCGCGCCCAGTGGGAATGCGATATTCCGATAGCCCGGGAAGCGTCAGAGTACGACGCCCTCTTCACCCTGGAGCACTACGCCGAGATCGAGGGGCTCGCGGCATTGCAGGCGGGCGACCCGTGTCACGCGGTTGAGCGCTTCCGGTTTGCGCTGACGGTCGGGGGCTCGCGCCGGCACCTCCTCCGCTACCGACTGGGTCTTGCGGAGGCGCTGGAACTCTGCGATCCGGTGCAGGCCACCGTCGAGTTCGATGCTCTCGTTGCCGAGTTGCGGACCGTCGGCTGGGTCACGCTCCTCGAGCGTGTCGAGCCCCTGCTGAGCGCGCCGGCGGGCACGAGACGCCTCCGCGTGAGGCAGGCCGATGCGCCTCCCACCATCTCCCAGCGCGAACATGACGTCCTCACCCTCGTCGCGGATGGGCTGACCAGCCGCGCGATCGCCGAACGGCTGTCTCTCAGTCAGTCCACCGTCGAATCGCACATCCGCTCCGCGATGCGCAAACTCGACGCGCGCACGCGCGCTGAAGCCGCGGCCATCATCCGAGCCCCGCACGAGCCGACCTGAGCGGCCGGGTCAGCTGAGGCCGCCCTCCGCGACCGCCCAGGAGCAGGCGGCGCGACGGTAGGCTCGCAGGCGCACTCCGCGGCCCGTGACCACTCCGACGACCACAGACCAGCTGATCGGCCGTGCCCGCGAACTGGAACGGGTTACCGACGCCCTCGCGGCCGGACGGCCGGTGCTCATCATCGGCGAACCCGGAATCGGCAAGACCGCACTCGCCCGCGCCGGCGCACAGGCACTCGTCCCGCCACGCATCTGGGAAGGCGGCGGCATCGCGACGCTCGACTGGATGAGCTATCTGCCGTTCCGGCGAGCGCTCGGGCTGCCCCTCCCCGACGGGGACGCCAGCGTCGTCGCGGACTTCCTCGCCGACCAGGCTGAGGATGGCCTGTTCATCGTCGACGACCTCCAGTGGGTCGATCACGACACGGTCACAGCCACCCTCCTGCTCGCCGAGCGGGCGCCGGGGTCGCCACGACACGTCCTGTACCTCACGGTGACGACGTGCGGGTGCGCCTCGCCGCCGCCCGATTCGTGGTGATCGACCTCGCGCCACTGGCCGAGGACGACGCCGCGGCACTCGCGCGCGAACAGAACCCGTCGCTGACGGCAACTGACGCGACGTCCGTCGCCCGCCGCGCCGGTGGGAACCCGTTGCTCATCCAAGGGTTGGCCCACGCTCGCGATGACACCTCTGAGCTTGCCCTCGCCATGCGCGCCCGGCTCGCGGAGCTGTCACCGGCGGCCCGCGACGCACTCCTGCGCGTCGCCGTGCTCGAACGTCCGGCGCGCTTGGATCTCGCGCGCAGTGACCTCCACCAACTGCTCGGAATGGGACTGGTGACAGAGACGAGAGACGGCGTGCAGGTACGCCACGCCCTGATCGCCGACGCCGTGCTCGGAGACCTGGCGGCGGACGCGCTCCAAGCCGTTCACCGTTCGGTGGCGCAGCACCTGGACGACCCCGGTGAAGCAGCGCGTCATTGGGCCGCAGCAGGCGAGCAAACCAAGGCACGTGCCCTGGCGCTGCGCGCGACGTGGACCGCCGAACGTCCTGTCGAACGCGTCCGATGCTTCGCACTGGCGGCACAGTGTCTCGAAGGCTCTCAGCGCGACCTCGCGGTGCTGGAGGCCATGGGGCAACTCGCCGCCCTGAGCGAGTATGCCGCCGTCGTCGATCTCGGTGCCTCGGTCTCTGAGGACAGCGAACACGCTCCGGAGGCGCTACGGCTGTGCTCGAGGGGGCTGTTCGAGACCCACCGAATGGATGAGGCTGCTTCCGTGCTAGAGCGTGGTCTCGCGCTGGCCCAGCGACGACATGACGAGCGCTCGACCGTTCGCTTGAAGATCACGGAGGGCTACCACCGGCTCTGGGCCACCCCCGAGCCTGACGAGATGCCGTCGCTGATCGAACGAGCGGAGGAACTCGGAGTGGCGGACGCGGAGATGTACGTGCATGCCGCGGCAGTGATCGCCGTCAATCTGACCGAACAGGCCGTCGAACTCGCCCGCCGCGCGAGAACCCTCGCCGACGCGGAGGGCCATGAGTGGGCAGGTTTGGAGTCGTGGGCAGCCGAGGGGGTCGCGCTGAACAATCTCGGTCGGTGGGAGGAGGCGCGAGAGATCACCCGTCGCGGTGAGGAGGAGCTGCTTGCGGGCGGCCATCACGCAACCGCGGCGAGACTTCGCGCCTCCAGGGCCGATCAGATGGTCTGGGAATCCGAGTACGACATCGTCCTGACGCTCACCGAGGAATTGCTCGCCCGCCCTGGACTCCTTTCCGGCTCGTGGGACGTGACGGTCTGGAGTCGCGCGCTGGCGTTGAACGACACTGGCGCCTGGGCCGAAGCGGACGACCTGCTTGACCAGCTAGATGGCCGGATGACGCCGGACGGGGTTTCGTGGTCCACCTGGGTCCGCGCAGAGACGTTGCTTGGGCGAGGGCAGGCCGGTGCGGCGATCCCGTTCGTCGAGCGGGCTCTTCAGCACGGCATCTACGAGCTCCTCGGTCCGCAGTTCGGCGCAACGCTGGCCCGAGCCCAGTGGGAGAGCAACGCCCCGATCACGCGCGCTGGGCAGCTCCACCTCTCGGGCATCACCGAGGCATACGACGCAGAGATCGACGGGCTGGCCGCACTGCAGGCCGGACAGGTCGACGACGCCGTCACCGCCTTTGAGCGCGCGATCAGCACGAGCGGTTGGCGCCGGCACCGGCTCCGCTACCACCTCGGTCTGGCCGAGGCTCTGGACCTCATCGACCCCGACCGCGCGACGAGCGAGTTCCAGCGGCTCATCGATGAGCTCGAGGCTGTCGGCTGGGTAACGCTTCGGCAGCGCATCGTGCCCCTGCTCCTGCAGCCGCCGGGCGGGCGCCGGTTGCGAGCGGACAGCGGGGAAGCCCCTGTCGGCATCACGCAGCGAGAGCACGAGGTCCTGATGCTCGTCGCTGAGGGGATGACGAGCCGCCGCATCGCTGACCGCCTCGGCATTCGTGTTCCGACCGTCGAGTCACACATCCGGTCCTCCATGCGAAAACTCGACGCGCGCACACGTGCAGAGGCGGCCGCGCTGATTCGCGATTCGGACAGTCGCGCGTGAGCCGATATGTCCTCGCCGCCAGCCAGGACGCTGCGGGCCGGATCGCCCGCCAGTTGCGCGCCGAAGGCTGGCAGGTGCACACCGCGTTCGACGACCCCGTCGCAGGGTGGCGGCTGGACCGCGGCCACCACATCTGCGTCGCCGAGGTCACCGACCGCCAGGCGGTCGAAGCGGCGCTGCTCCTTGCCGTGCGCGGTGCCGGCATCGTCGCGTGGACGTCGTCGACGGAGCACGCGGCGCAGCTCTACGACGGCCTCTCGCGCCTCGGCACGGTCGAGATCCCCGACGAGAAGGACAGCCCCACACAAGACCTCGACCCCGACCAGCTCCGCATGCTCGAGCTCCTCGCCGACGGCGCCACCCAGGTGGAGGTAGCCGAGCGCCTGGGCTGGTCGCGCCGCACGGTCACCCGCCGGCTGGCCGAAGCCCGGCGCGCGCTGGGCGCGCAGACCACCGCCCAAGCAGTTGTGGCCTGGCGCCGCCGCACAGATGGCGCAGATTGATGATGCGCCAGCCGTGCCCTCGCGCCAGGCTGCAGCCATCATGCGCCTCGTATCAACGGATCATGTCGACGAGCAGCACGAGCCCGACCTCCGGGGCGAGTGGGCGACGGACCTCGCCGAGCGCCTCGACGGCTGCGTCGACGGGCTGATCGACGTCACCGAGATGCTGCTCGCCACCCTCGAAGCGGGTGGTGGTCGCGACGACGATCTCGTCGTCCGCCGCGCACGGCGCCTGCTCGACGAGCACCTTCAGGGGCTCGGATCCGTAGGCGCGCAGCTCTGGACCGGGCCGCCCGAGGCGACGCTTGAGCCGGGGATCGTGCACGAGCTGCGCTAGCGCGAGCCCGCGCGTGGGCCTACATTCCCGCGCGTGACCCCGCAGCTCCCTCTCTCGCGCGGCACCTCGCCAAGCCGCCGACCCGGCGCCGCAGCCCGGGAGATCTCGGGCGTCGTGCCCGAGGCCCAGCTCTCGCCGGCCGAGGTCGACGGCTACGTCGTCGACTGCGCGCTGTACGAAGACGGCAGGCGGCTCGGCGGCAAGGTCCCCCCTGGACACCGCGCTGCAGCAGGCGCGCGACTGCACGGACGGCTTCACGTGGATCGGGCTCCAGGACCCCAGCCCCGAGGTCATCCACGCCATCGCCGAGCACTTCGGGCTGCACCCACTCGCCGTCGAGGACGCCGTCCACGCGCACCAGCGGCCGAAGGTAGAGACGCACGGGGAATCGCTCTTCGTGGTGCTGAAGACCGCCCGCTACGTCGACTCCGACGAGCTCGTCGAGATCGGCGAGCTCATGGTCTTCGTCGGCTCCCAGTTCGTCGTCACCGTCCGCCACGGCGAGCCGAGCCCCCTCAGTGGGGTGCGCAGGGAGCTCGAAGCGCATCCCGATCTCCTCTCGATCGGCCCGAGCTCCGTGCTGTACGCGGTGATCGACAAGGTCGTCGACGACTACGCCGCCGTCATCGCGGGACTCGCCGTCGACATGGACGAGATCGAGGCCGAGGTGTTCTCCGACCAGCACGCCAACCGCGCCGAGCGCATCTACAAGCTCAAGCGCGAGGTGCTGGAGTTCCGCCGCGCCGTGCGCCCGCTCGAGGAGCCCGTCGCCCAGCTCGCCTCACCCGTGACCGGGCTGCCCGTCGACCGGCGGACCGAGCCGTACTTCCGCGACGTCCACGACCACCTGCGCCGCGACATCGAGCAGATCACCGGGTTCGACGAACTGCTCACGAACGTCCTACAGGCGAACATCGCCCAGCTGTCGATGCGCGACAACCAGGACATGCGCCGCATCTCCGCCTGGGTGGCGATCCTCGCCGTGCCGACCATGGTCTTCGGGCTTTACGGCATGAACTTCGAGCACATGCCCGAGCTCGGCTCCCGGTTCGGCTACCCCGCCGTGCTCGCCTTCGTCGCGGTCGTGTGCACGGGCCTGTACTGGCGGCTGCGCCGCGCGGGCTGGCTGTAGCGGCAATGGGAATGCAATGGTAGGCTGATCCCATGCGCGTCACCGTCGATTCCGGAGGACGGATCGTCGTCCCGAAGCCGCTGCGTGAGGCCCTCGGGCTGACCGAGGGCTCCACGGTCGACATCACCCGCTACGGCGAGGGACTGCAGCTTGTCCCCTCGGGCCGTACGGCACGCCTGGTCGACGAAGACGGGGCGCTGGTCGCCACCGGGACGACGCAGATCGACGACGACACGGTCTTCGGGCTCATCGACGCCGCCCGCCGCTGAGCGGTGATCGCCCTCGACACCAGCGTCGCGGTCCCCTTGCTCGTCGGGACCCACAGCGCGCACCCCGCCGTCGTGCGCTGGTGGGACGGGCGGGACGTCGTCCTGAGCGGCCACGCGCTGGCCGAGACGTACTCGGTGCTCACGGACTTCCCGGAGATATCCGCGTCGCGCCCGCGGACGCCGCCCGGTTGCTGGCCGACCGGTTCGGTCCCCCGCTCGTGCTCGACCTCGACGCGGCGACGACCCTGCCGGAGACGTTCGCGCGCCTCGGAATCGCCGGCGGGGCGGCCTACGACGCGCTCGTGGCACTCCCGGCGGCGCAGCACGGCGCCACGCTCGCCACCCGCGACGCACGGGCGCGCGCGACGTACGACGCCGTCGGCGTCACGACCATCGTCGCCGGCTGAGCGCCTACGCCACCATGCGGTCGCGCTCCGGCCGCACCACCCGTCGCAGCGACCGCCGCGACACCGCCGCCGGGTCCTCCCGCGACGGGGTGTGGAAGCGCTGCGCGTGGGCCCGCAGGACGTGCGCCCGCACGACGTGGAACTCCTCGGTCGGCAGCTCGTAGAGATTCGCGCCGCCGACGACCGGCTCTCCCTCGACCTCGGGCACCTCGTCGTGCCCGTCGTCGTCTGCCAGCCGCACCACGCACAGCAGCGCGAACGCGCACAGCGCGCCGGCGACCGCATTGCCTGCGGCCAGCAGCGTCGCGTGCAGGCCCACGAGGTTGACGTAGCCCATGAGGACGTTCACCGACACGCCGACGGACCAGCCCGCGGCGGACTGCCCCTTCGAGCTGCCCGTCACGAGCATCGAGACGATCTGGGGAATGACGCCGAAGAGGCCGGCGATGACGGCGAAAGTGGAGAGAATCTGAATGAGCATCGTGCGTGAATCGGTTCCGGGTTCGGGTTCGGGGTGAGAGCACCGCGGCGCATCGGTGCGCCGGGCGAGAGGGATGAGCGAACAGAAAGGGCCGCTCGACGAGGCCCCGCGGTGGCGGGGCGATTCGGGCGGCCCATACACGGGAGCTGGCCTCGCACTCCCAGTGGGTCTTACGTGTCGCGTGGGCTTGGGTATCCCCCGCGGAGGCCGGTCTGTCCTCTCAGTATCGACAATCCGCGAGCCAAGTCGAGGGTCGTGTGACCACGTGCACAGGAGGGGTGTATACAGCGGCGCTCGACCGCGTGTCGAAGACGGCTGCCCACATGTCCTACCGGGAGTCACAAGCCCCCGGATCGTCACCGGAATAGCGTGCCGGGCACCAATGGACACCGAACTGCATACAACGGACGACGCCCTCGCCGAGTCGGTCGCCCGCCTCGCCGCCACGCGGCCCGTGATCGTCGATGTCGTCCCCGCCAGCGAGGTCAGCGAGCACCACGCCGCTGGGGGCGTCTCCCACGCCGGCCCGCCGATCGCGCCATCGGCGATGTGCCCGCCGATGCGCGCCGCCCTGGGCGCCGCGCTCTACCTCGAAGGCGCCGCCGGCTCGCCCGAGGATGCCATCGCCCTCGTCGAGGACGGGCAGATCCCGCGCAAGCCCAACCACGAGGTCGGCGGCGTCGGCCCGATGTCGGGCATCGTGACCGGCTCCATGCCGGTGTGGGTCGCCCGCGACGAGGCCACCGGCAAGACCGCGTGGGCGCCACTGAACGAGGGCTCCGGCAAGGTGCTGCGCTACGGCGCCGACGGGCCGGACGTCCTGGAGCGCCTGGCCTGGATGCGCGACGTCCTCGCCCCCCGCGCTGCGCAAGGCCATCGACGTCACCGGCCCGCTCGACCTGATGGACATCCACGTCCGGTCGCTGACCGACGGCGACGAGGCCCACCACCGCACCGAGTCCGGCACCGCGCTGTCCCTCGTGAAGATGGCGGCCGGGTTGCAGGACGCCGACCCCGCCGTCCCGCGCTTCATCGCGACGAACGGCCAGTGGTTCCTGAACCTCGCGATGGTCTTCTCCAAGCTCGCGCTGGACTGCGCCCGGGACGTGCCGGGCTCGTCGCTGCTGACGGCGATCGCGCGCAACGGCGTGGAGGTCGGCATCCAGGTGTCCGGGACCGGCGACCAGTGGTTCGTCGGGCCGGCGGCGATGCCGGGGCCCGCCCGGCTGTTCCCCGGCTACACCGACGCCGACATGAACCCCGACCTCGGAGACTCCGCGATCGTCGAGACATACGGCCTCGGCGCGATCGCCGTCGCCGCGTCCCCGGAGGCCGCGTTCAACTGCGGGCTCGACCCCGACGACCGTGACGCGATCACCACCGAGCTGCGCCAGATCGCGGCGGGCGAATCGCCCGACATCAAGCTCCCGAACGGGCGCGGCGCGATCCTCGGGATCGACGCGCTGGCGGTCGCCCGGACCCGGATCTCGCCGCCGGTGCACACCGGCATCGCGCACGTCACGCCGGGCATCGGGCAGATCGGCGCCGGCATCACACACCCGCCGATCCGGGCGTTCGACGAGTTCGCCGCCCTGACGTCCCCGCCCGCCGCCGCGTGAGCCCCGACTCAGTCCGCTCGCTCCTGCTCGCCGGCCGGTCGGCGCCGGCGGGGGGCGCACGCTCAGCGGCGGACCGGGTCCACGACGACCTGCGCCGCGACCTGCTCGCCGGGCTGCTGCCGTACGGCGAGCGGCTCGTCGAGGAGCAACTCGCCGAGCGGTTCGCCACGAGCCGCACGCCGGTGCGCGAGGCGCTGCGCCGCCTCGAGAGCGACGGGCACATCGTGCGTGACCCTGCCGGCGGCGTGCGCCCCAACCCGCCTCGGGTGTCGTCCATGCGCGACATCTACGCCGTGCGATTCGTGCTGGAGGACCTCGCCGTGACCCTCGCCGCGGGCGGGGGCGATCGGACCGACCAGCCCGCGCTGCTGCGCCTGCGCGAGGACTGGATCGAGCTGCGCGACACCTGGCCGGAGCTGCGCGACCAGATCGAGTGGCCGGACTTCGTGCACGCCGACGAGAGCTTCCACCTCGGACTCGCGCGGGCCTCGGGCAACCGCGCCGCGGTGCGCTACCTGCGGGACATCAACGAGCGCATCCGCGTGCTGCGCATCCACGACTTCACGACCGCCGACCGCATCGAGGCGACGATCGCCGAGCACCTCGAGATCGTCGACGCCGCGTGCGCCGGCGAGGTCGCCACCGCGACGGCGTTGATGGCGACGCACGTCGAGGCCAGCGCGGCGGTGGTCGAGTCCCGCGTCGGCGAACTGCTTGCCCGGATGTTCGACGCCGAGGAGGACCCCGCGTGATCGTCGCGGCCGACCCCTACCCGTGGCCGTACGGCGGCGCCGTGGAGGTCGACCGCACCGCGCTCGTCCTCATCGACTGGCAGACGGACTTCTGCGGCCCCGGCGGCTACGTCGACACCATGGGCTACGACCTCGCCCTGACCCGCGCGCCGCTCGGCCCCACCCGGCAGGTCCTCGCCCGCTGGCGCGAACTCGGCGGCGCCGTCGTGCACACCCGGGAGGGCCACAAGCCCGACCTGTCGGACTGCCCGCCGAACAAGCGGTGGCGGTCGCAGCGCATCGGCGCGGGCATCGGCGACGCCGGGCCGTGTGGACGCATCCTCGTCCGGGGCGAGCCCGGGTGGGAGATCGTCGACGAGGTCGCGCCCGTCGACGGTGAGTTCGTCATCGACAAGCCCGGCAAGGGCGCGTTCTGTGCGACGGACCTCGACCTCGTGCTGCGCTCGCACCGCATCGACCACCTGATCCTCACGGGGATCACGACCGACGTCTGCGTGCACACGACGATGCGCGAGGCAAACGACCGCGGGTACGAGTGTCTGCTGCTGACCGACTGCACCGGCGCGACCGATCGCGGGAACCACGACGCCGCGTGCAAGATGGTGACGATGCAGGGCGGGGTGTTCGGCGCGATCGCCGACAGCACCGCGCTGCTGACCGCATTGGAAGGAGCCGTATGAGCGTCGCAACCGACGCGTTTGCCCGGGCGCTCGACACGCTCGCCGCCCAGCCACAGGTGCCCGCCAACCGGCCGCCGGCGTTCGACGTCTTCGGCCCGACGCCCGCGTCGGCGTCCCCCGATGCCGCCGCGCTCACCGACCTCCCCCCGACGGGGCGGATCGCGCAGCTGACCTCCGCGCTCACGGCTGGCACGGTGACGAGCGAACAGCTCGTCCGTGATGCGCTCGAGCTCATCGCCGCCGAGAACGACGAGCTCACGGCCTTCGTCGAGGTGCACGCCGCCGAGGCCCTCGCGGTCGCCGCCGAGCGTGATCTCCAGCGCGCCACCGGGCAAGTGCTCGGGCCGCTCCACGGCCTGCCCGTCTCTGTGAAGGACGTGATCGACGTCGGGGGCATGACGACGCGCTGCGGCTCGGACGCCTACGAGGAGCACCCGGAGGCCGACGCCGCGGCGGTCGCGCTGCTGCGTGCCGCCGGCGCGATCGTCCTCGGCAAGACCGCCACGCACGAGTTCGCGCTCGGGGTCACGAGCCCGCAGTCACGCAATCCTCACGACCGCACACGAATCCCCGGCGGTTCCTCGGGCGGCTCGGCCGTCGCGGTGACGACGGGCATGAGCGTCGTCTCGCTGGGCACCGACACGCGCGCCTCGATCCGCGTCCCCGCGGCATTGTGCGGCATCGTCGGCATGCGCCCGACGTACGGCACCTCGCCGACGAAGGGCATGGTGCCGCTGTCCTGGACGATGGACACCACGGCGCTGCTGGCGCCCACGGTCGCGGACGTCGCGGTCTCGATGGACGTCATCCGGCCGGGGGTCGCGCCGGTCGCGAGCGCGGTGGGCGCGCCGGTCGGGACGCTGCGCGTCGGCATCCCGCGGGCCGCCTGGGAAGACGCGACCCCGGTGGTCGACGCCGCCGTCGACGCGGCACTGGCCCGACTCGACGGGCTGGTCGCCGACGTCGAGGAGCTCCGCCGTCCCAATGCCGCAGACTTCGCTGCCGGGAACGCCCTGGGTCTCGTCGTCTCCCGCTCGGAGGCCGCCGCGTTTCACCGTGCCGCGGGCCTCGACCGCTCGCTGTACTGGGACGAGGTGCGCGACCAGCTCGACGCGGCCGACGACGTGCTCGCGATCGACTACATCGACGCCCAGCGGTCGCGCGCCGCGCTGCACGCCGAGATGCGCGAGGTCTTCGAGCTCGTCGACGTGCTCGCCATGCCGACGACGCCCGTGCAGGCCCCGCCCGCGGAGGACGCCGAGGAGTACCTGACACTGCTCTCGCGCAACGCGATCCTGTGGAGCTTCGTCGGGTTCCCTGCGATCTCGATCCCGTGCCCCGTGCCCGACGGCGAGCTCCCCGTCGGCCTGCAGCTCGTCGCCGCCCCCGGCGGCGAAGCGACGCTCATCGCGCTGGCATCCGCGCTGACCGCCGGGCCAGATCCAGGACCGTGAGCGCGCGGACCGCGTCCCTGGGATCAACCGGCATCGGCGCCTCTCCCCGCACCGCCGCGGCGACCTGCGCGTAGAAGCGCGGGTACGCGCCCCGCTCGGTCTCCACCGAGCGGACGTCCTCCCCGGCGACGAGCAGGCCGGGCCCGCCGGGCGCCCCAGTCCGGGTCGCCGGCCGGTGACCCGCCGTCGCGCAGCGCGTTCTCCTGGCCGTCGAGCCCCTCCTTGACATACGCAGCGCGCTCGCCGAGCACGCGCATCCGCGGCCCGAGGTGCGGCGCGACGGCGCTCATCCACAGGTGCGACCGCACACCCGACCCGTGCGTGATCGCGACGAACGCGTCGTCCTCCACGCGCGCGGCCGCCCGCCGCACGTCGAGCTCGGCGTACACATGCGTGGCAGGACCGAAGAGCAGCAGCGCCTGGTCGACGAGATGGCTGCCGAGGTCGAGGAGCACCCCGCCGCCCTCCGCGGGGTCGGCGAGCTCGCGCCAGCCGGCCTTCGGCTGCGGGCGCCACCGCTCGAAGCGGGACTCGAAACGGTGGACCGCGCCGAGCTCCCCGGAGGCGAGGAGCCGCTGCACCGTCAGCAGGTCGCCGTCCCACCGCCGGTTCTGAAAGACCGTGAGCGGCACGCCGGCGGCCGCCGCCTCGGCCACCACCGCGCGCGCCTCGTCGGCGGTCGCGGCCAGCGGCTTGTCGACGACGACCGGCAGCCCCGCCGCGACCGCGCCGCGAGCGAGCGGCACGTGGGCGCGGTTCGGCGCGGCCACGACGACGAGGTCGAAGCGCTCGCGCGCGGCCCACACGTCGTCGGCGGAGGCAAGCAGCTCGGCGTCGGGATGGTCACGGCGCGCCTGCGCACGGCGCCCTTCGTCGGAGGTCACGATCCCGGCAAGCTGCAGACCCGGTTCGGCGGCGATGAGCGGCGCGTGGAAGACGGCCCCGGCGAGGCCGTAGCCGATGAGCGCGACGCGACCAGCCATGTGTCGCAGCGTACCCTCAACGCTTCTGGGTAGCACCCGCATCCCCGGCTTCCGGTAGGCATCGCTCGACCGCGTGAAATCCCCTCAACTACAGGGATATTCCGTCGATCACCACCGGCTATGCGACGCCTTCTCACCCCCACCCATCCGGCGACGCTCCGGATGAAACTGACGGCCGGCTTCGGCCTGCTGATCCTGATCGTCGGCATCTGTGGCGCCCTCGTCCTCGGCGCCGTCGGCCAGATCCAGACGACCACCGAGGACGTGCGCGACCGCAGCGTGCGGTTCGCCACCCACCTCTCCGCCGCGGCCGTCGAGGCCAAGGCGACCGCCAACGACGAGCGTGGCTTCCTGCTGACCGGCGACGCGGAGTTCCGCGACGGCATCACCGAACGCAACGCCACCGTGGTCAAGGAGCTGCAGGCCGCCGCCGCCGCGGCGCCCAGCCGCGAGATCCGCGACGACGTCGGCCAGATCCGCGAGCGGTACGTCGCGTGGACCGAGGCCATCGACGCGGAGTTCGACCTCGCAGCGGACAACCGCGCCGCAGCCATCGACCTCGCGCTCGAGAAGAACCGTGCGCTGCGCAAGGGCTACGAAGCGATCATCGAAGAGGCGACCAGCGACGCGAACCGGGAAGTCGCCGCATCCTTCACCGCCCTCGAGGACGACGCCGCCCGCAGCCGCACGACGGTCATCGTGATGATCGCGCTGCTCGTGCTGGCGTCCATCGCCGTCGGCTTTGGCCTGCTGCGCGGTGTGCGCGGCGCGCTGCGCCCCGTGCTCGGCCGGGCGCGGCAGCTGCAGGACGAAGCGATCGCCGGGCTCGAGCAGGGCCTCACCGCGATGGCCGACGGTGACCTCACGGTCGACGTCGACCCACATGTCGACCCACTCGACCGGCTGGCGAAGGATGAGATCGGCGAAGTCGGCCGCACGGTGAACTCGATCCGTGAGAGCACGCTCGCCTCTGTCGCGGCCTACCGCAACTCCCGTGCCGCGCTGAGCGACATGGTGGGCCGCGTCGCCGAGTCGGCCTCCTCGCTGTCGACCTCCTCGCAGCAGATGGCCACTTCCTCGGAGGAGACCGGGCGCGCAGTGGGCGAGATCGCCCGCGCCGTCGGCGAGGTCGCCGCGGGCGCGCAGCGCCAGGTCCAGTCGGTCGAGTCGACGCGGACGGTCACGACCGAGGTCGGCGAGGCCACCGAAGCCTCGGCCACCAGCGCGCGCGAGGCGGCACAGGTCGCCGAGCGCGCCCGTGAGCGCGCCGCCGAGGGCGCGGGCGCCGTGGCATCCGCCACCGAGGCGATGGACCTCGTGCGTTCCACGTCGGCCGAGGCGAGCGCCGCGATCCGCGAGCTCGGCGCCAAGAGCGAGCAGATTGGGGGGATCGTCGACACGATCACCGCCATCTCCGAACAGACGAACCTACTCGCGCTCAACGCGGCCATCGAGGCGGCCCGCGCCGGCGAGCAGGGCCGCGGGTTCGCGGTCGTCGCCGACGAGGTGCGGCAGCTCGCCGAGGAGTCGCAGACCGCGGCGTCGTCGATCGCTCAGCTCATCGGTGAGATCCAGGACCAGACCGCCCGCGCCGTCGACGTCGTCGAGGACGGTGCAGCCCGCAGCGACGAGTCGGCGAAGACGGTCGAGCAGGCCCGCGAGGCGTTCACCCAGATCGACGCCGAGGTCGACGAGGTCAGCCGCCGGATGTCCGAGGTCGCCTCCGCCGTCCAGCGGATGGCCGAGGGCGCCCGTCAGGTGCAGGACAGCATGGCCGAGATCACGTCCGTCGCCGAGGAGTCCTCCGCGTCGACCGAACAGGTCTCTGCCTCGACCGAGCAGACGAGCGCGTCCGCGCAGCAGGTGGCCGCCGGTGCGCAGCAGCTCGCCACGACCGCCACCGAGCTCGAGACGCTCGCGCGCCGCTTCCGCGTGACCGCGGGGTAGAGGGGAAGCCGGGTCCATGCCGGAAGCCCGCGTAGGCTTCCGGCATGGAGACCCGACTGCTGATCGGCGGCGAGCAGGTGGCGGGCGACGGGCCCGCGCTCACCGTGGAGAACCCGGCCACCGAGACGGCGATCACCGCCGTCCACACTGCGAGCACCGAGCAGGTCGGCGCCGCCGTCGCGGCCGCACGACGTGCCCAGCGCGCCTGGGGCATCGAGCTCACCGCAGCGGAGCGCGCCGAAGCGCTGCACGAGATCGCCAACGGGCTGCGCGCGCACACCGAGGAGCTGGCCCAGCTCATGACGGCGGAGGGCGGCAAGCCGCTGCTCGAGAACCGCGATGAGGTGGGCTGGACCGCGTCGGCGTTCGACTTCTACGCCGAGCTGGCGCGGGCCGAGGAGGGCCGGGTCATCCCGCCCGTCGAGCGGACGCAGCTCGCGCTCGTGATCCGCGAGCCGCTCGGCGTCGTCGCGTGCATCGTGCCGTGGAACTACCCGCTGCTGCTGCTTGCCTGGAAGCTCGCGCCGGTGCTCGCCGCCGGGAACGCCGCGGTCTGCAAGCCCTCGGAGCTCACGCCGCTCTCCACCCTCGCGCTCGCGCCGCTGTTCGACCACCTGCCGCCCGGCACGGTGAACCTCCTCGCGGGCGCGGGCGACGTCGGCGAGCATCTCGTCGAGCACGAGGACGTCGACGGGATCGCCTTCACCGGGTCGGTCGCCACCGGGACCCGCATCGCCGAGCACGCTGCTCGCCGCATGGCCCGCGTCAACCTCGAACTCGGCGGCAAGGACCCGTTCATCGTCTGCCCCGACGTCGCCGCGGACATCGAGATCGCGGCGCGAGGCGGCGCGTGGGCCGCGTACCTCAACGCGGGCCAGGTCTGCACTTCCGCCGAGCGCTTCTACGTGCACACCGATGTCTACGACGACTTCGTCTCGGCGTTCGTCGCGCACACGAAGACCCTGCGCGTCGGCGACCCCACCGATGCCGCGACGGACATCGGCCCCATGATCTCCGCCCCGCAGCGCTCCAAGGTCACCGCGCAGGTCGACGCGGCGGTCGCGGCGGGCGCCGAGGTGCTCACCGGCGGCGGCAGCGGCGGGCACACGCACGGGTACTACCTCGAGCCGGTCGTCGTCGTGGGCGCGGCCGCCGAGACGGACCTCCTGCGCGAGGAGACGTTCGGGCCGGTCGCCCCGATCGTGCCGGTCGGTTCGCTCGACGAGGCGATCGCGCTGGCGAACTCCACGCCGTTCGGTCTGGGTGCGAACGTCTACACGCGCGACCTGGAGACCATGGTTCGCTGCGCACGGGAGATCCGCTCGGGCACGGTCTGGATCAACGACCCGCTCACCGACAACGACGCCGGGCCGTTCGGCGGCTTCAAGCGCTCGGGGCTCGGGCGCGAGCTCGGGACCGAGGGGCTCCACGCGTTCCAGGAACCCAAGCACGTCCACATCGAGACGCGCATCGAGGTGAAGGACTGGTGGTATCCGTACTAGCAGCGCCCGACGCGCCCGCGCCACGGCAGCCGCACGATCGTGCGCGCCGCGTTGTTGGACTCGTCGCTCTCGATGAGGTGGTTGTACGGATCTGCGATGTGCCACAGCGCGAAACAGCCGCGTAGACCCGTCACGTCGATCCACTGCTCGTGGTAGGTCGCGGGATAGATGTCCGCCCAGCCCACGGAGGTCCCCAGGGTGACGCGCTGACGCGAACCGTCCTGGCTGCAGGCCGGATTGACCCGGTCACGGGGTGAGCGCCTCGACGGATGGGTGCGCCGCAGGTCCCGGAAGCAGTAGACGACCTTCGGGCCGACCCGCACGCGGCGACGGTTCTCCCCCACCGTCCACAGTTCGAACCGCGCGGCGTCCTCGAACTTCCAGTAGTGCCCCTGTCCCGGGATGGCCTTCCAGACGATCCTCCCGCCGTTCGTCGAGCGGGTGACCGACCCGTTCGCGGTGTAGATGATCTGCCGCGCGCGCATCGTCGTCTTGCCGATCCGCCAGCCGTACAGCTTCAGCGGCCCGCGCCCGAGCGAGTAGATCGAGTTCGCCGCCCGGAGCACCGTGCGCTTCCCGCGCTTCTGCGGCCGGAGGTCGTACGGCTCCTCCATGACGAGATCCGGGCAGCGGTACGCGGGCTGTGCGCAGACCGGGTCCGGCGCGGGAGCGGAGACGCCGGGCACGATGGCCGTGGCGGCGGTGACGGCGACGACGTGAGACAGCACAGCCCCAGCGAGGGTAGAAGACCGCCGAGCGCCGCCATGCCCCTTCCTTCTCTGGAGCGTGGCTCTAGAGCCATGCTCCAGAGAAGAGGTCGTCGTGACGATCTGGTGATCGAATCTGGACAAGCGACCAAGTTCAGGAGTAGCGTCCGCGGGCATGACGAGCCCCATGTCCCGCCGGCGCTTCGTGCGCGGCGCCGCCGCCGGCGCCGGCCTCGTCGTCCTCGGCGACCCTCTGCTGGCCCGCGCGCAGCGCGCCGTCCCGTTCGCCTCCGACATCGCGTTCACCCAGGGCGTCGCGTCAGGCGAGCCCGGGCAGCGCGCCATCACGCTGTGGACGAAACTCGACGGCCTCGATGCGCCCAGTCGGCTGTCGCTGGAGCTCAGCACCGATCCGGGCTTCGGCTCGACGCTGCTCCAGACCGAGGTCCTGGCCGATCCGGCGAACGGCGGTTCGGCACGCACGCGCCTGGAGAACGGCGTCCTCCAGCCGGGCGAGCAGTACTTCTACCGCTTCTCCACCGGCGACCAGGACTCTCCCGTGGGCCGCTTCCGCACCGCCCGCCCCGCCGACAGCGCCGAGCCGGTGAAGATCGCGTTCTTCAGCTGCCAGGAGTACATCGCGGGCTACTACTACGCGCACCGCGATCTCGCCGCGCAGGACGACATCGACCTCGTGGTGTGCCTCGGCGACTACATCTACGAGAAGGGCTTCGCCGGCACCGCGTCCGTGTCGCGGCCGGTCCGCAAGGACGACAGCGCGCCGGAGACCGGCGAGACCGAGACCCTGGAGGAGTACCGCGCAAAGTACGCGCTCTACCACTCCGATCCGCTCCTGCTCGAGGTTCGGCGCAAGTTCCCGCTCGTGGCGATCTGGGACGACCACGAGGTCGAGGACAACTACGCGGGCACCATCAAGGGCGGCGCGGCCGAGCAGCGGCGCCTGCCGTTCCTCGCGCGGCGCGGCAACGGCTACCAGGCGCATTACGAGGCGATGCCGCGCGTCCGCGCGGTGGGCGAGCGTGACCGCACGTACGGGTCCATCAATCTCGGCGCGGCGGAGGTGTTTCTCCTGGATACGCGCCAGTTCCGCACGAACCAGCCGTGCGACCCGACCGACGGGGCGCTCGCGCCGTTCTGCGGGCCGTGGGAGTACAACCGCGGGTTCCGCACGCTGCTGGGCGCGCCGCAGAAGGCGTGGCTCAAGGACCGACTCGCCGCGACGCCGGCGCCGTGGAAGCTCATCGGCAACCAGGTGATGATGATGTCGCTGGACTCCACGCCGGGATGGCCGCTGAACCCCGACGCGTGGGACGGCTACGGCGCCGAACGCGCGGAGCTCATCGACCACCTCACGCGCAACAACATCCGGGACGTGTCGTTCATCACGGGCGACATTCACACGTTCTTCGCCGGGTCGGTCAGCCGCACCGGCCGCGCGAAGAACTCGGTCGCCGGGCGAACCGACGGCGCACGGGCGACGGAGTTCGTCTGCGGGTCGATCACGTCGCCGGGCATCGTGGACCGCCTTGCGTCGCGTGAGCGCGAGCGGCGCGCGGCGGCGGCACCCATCGACGGTCTGGTGCTGAACATCAACCGCCACATGTCGTACTCGAATCAGGCCTATAAGGGCTACGGCCTCGTCACCGCGTCACCGTCGGAGCTCACGGTGGAGTACCGGGCCGTGCGGGACACCCGGAGCGTGCAGAACGACGCCACGTTCCTGCTGGCGAAGTTCCGGGTGCCTCGCGGTATCGCGACGGTCGAGCGCACGTACTCCGCGTACCCGCTGGCGCCGCGTCAGTCCGGCCCGCTGCCGCCTGAGCTGTCGCCGACGGCCGCTGTCTAACCCTCGACTCGAGGGTTAGGGTCCGACGCTGGCGGGCTGCGGCGCGGCCATCAGCCGCATGACGTGGATGTGCAGGCCCCCCGGCGCGAACACGTCGACCGAGCACTGCACCGGGCGGCCGTCCGGGAGGTGCATGATCTCCATGAGCTCCAGGACCGCGGTCGGCTCGGCGATGCGCAGCGCCGCGGACGCCGGATCGTCGCCGCCGAGCAGGCGCGGGCGCACCTGCGTCTTGGCGAAGGCCACCGTGACGCCAAGGTCAGGGAGCAGGTCGAGCACCATCTTTCCCTCCTCCAGGCCCGCCGCGATCCGCGCCGGATCCGGGAGGGCGACGGACGGATGCAGCACGTCGCGCATGAAGGCCACCGGCTCGCCGTCGGCGACCAGCGTGCGCTCGACGGTGGTCGCGCGCGTGCCGGGAGCGAGCTCGAGGGGCGCCGCGGCGTCCTCTGCCGCCTCCCCGTGCTCGATCCGCAGCGCCCGGACCGCAAGCTCGATGCCCTGGCGCTCGGCCAGCAGCGCGTAGGACTCGAGCACCTCCAGCCCGTCGCTGAAGCCACGCCGGCGCTCGATCGCCCCCACGTACGTGCCGCTGCCCTGCCGGCGGACGACCTCGCCGGTCGCCTCCAGGCGCGAGAGCGCGGCGCGCAGCGTGCCGCGGGAGACGCCCAGCATGGCGGCGAGGTCGTGCTCGGGCGGGAGCCGATCGCCCGTCCGATGGCGCCCTGGGGCGAGCCACTGCCGCAGCGCCTGCTCGGCGTGGTCGACGAGCGGACGGTGCTCGGTGGTCGCCATGCGGTCGAAGTGTACGAACCTGTTCGGCCACCCGGGCTGGACCAAATGCAGGAAATCTCATCGAGGCCTCGTTGCAGTGAACAAATTCGTCTACTGTGCCCCGGCACCGTGTCGTTCGTTCTGCACTGCCCCCACTGCGGCCCCCGCGAGGTCACCGATTTCCGCTTCGGGGGTGAGGTCCGGGCAGGGACCGGCAGCCGCCCGGCCGACGAGCGGGCCCTGACCCGGGCGCTGTACCTGCGGGCCAACGTCGACGGCCTGCAGCGCGAGTGGTGGCAGCACCGCGCAGGCTGCGGCGCCTGGTTCCAGGCCGAGCGCGACACGGGCACGAACCGCGTGCTGCGAACGGTCGCGTCGTGAGCCGGCTCCCAGAGCACGTCGGCGGCACGCGGATCGACCGCAGCCGAACCCTGCGCTTCACCTTCGACGGCAAGGTCGTGGAGGCCCACCCCGGCGACACGGTCGGCGCCGCCCTCCACGCAGCCGGGCACACCACGCTGTCGCGATCGTTCAAGTACCACCGGCCACGCGGGCTGCTCTGCTGCGCGGGCCAGTGCCCGAACTGCCTCGTCGACGTCGACGGCGCCCCGGGCGTGCGCGCGTGCACCGAACCCGTGCGCGAGGGGATGACGGTCACGCCCCAGAACGCCTGGCCGTCGCTGGGCTTCGACGCGCTGCGGGCGGTCGACCGCGTCGGCGGTCCGTTCACCCCGCCGGGCTTCTACTACAAGATGCTCATCCGGCCGCGGGCGGCGTGGCGGCTGGCCGAGCCGATGATCCGGCGGATCGCGGGACTCGGGCGGCTGGATCCGGGCGTCACCGAGCGCCAGTGGCGAACGGACTACCGGCGGCGCCACTGCGACGTGCTCGTGGTGGGCGGCGGGATCGCCGGCCTCGCGGCCGCGGTGCGCGCGGCCGAGCTCGGCGCCGACGTCGTCCTGGCCGATGACGGCCCGGAGCTCGGCGGCCGGTGCCTGGCCGAGGGCGACAGCGCCCGGGTGGCGGCGCTGGCCGACCGGGCGCGCGCCGCGGGGGTCGAGCTGCTGACGGGCGCCAGCGCGCTCGGCTTCTTCGACGGGCTCGTCGCGGTCTGGCAGGACAGCGTGCTGCACCAGGTGCGCGCGGCGCGGACCGTCGTGGCGACGGGCGCCGTCGAACAGCCGCTCCTCTTCGCCGGCAACGACCTTCCCGGCGTGATGCTCGCGGGCGCGGTGCAGCGGCTGGTGACGTTGTACGGGGTGGCGCCGGGCACGAGGGCGGTGGTCGCCGGGGTGGGCGACCCCGCCCTCGACGCGGCCCTCGCGCTGCACCGGGCCGGGATCGACATCGCCGCCGTGGCCGATGCGCGCCGTTCCCCCAGCGGGGAGGCCGTGGATGCCCTGCGCGCCGCGGGGGTGCCGCTGCTTGACGGCCACACGGTCGTGCGCGCCACCGGCCGGCAGCGGGTGGCGAAGGTCACGCTGGCCGCACCCGGCGGCGCGCGCTCGACCCTCCGCGCCGACCTCCTCGTCGTCAGCGGCGGGATGGCGCCCGCGACCTCCCTCCTCGCCCAGGCGGGCACGACGCTGCAGCACGACAGCGACCGCGGGCGCTTCGTGCCCGCCGACCTCCCGCCGGGCGTGTTCGCCGCCGGACAGGTGCTCGGCCACGACGGGCCGGACGCCGCCGAGCTCTCCGGTGCCATCGCGGGGGCGGACGCCGCCCACGAACTCGGGCTCGGCGACGACGCCTCCCGGGCCCGGCTCGCAGAGGACGTCTCGGCACTGCGCGGCGCCTCGCTGGGCATCCCGTCCGCGCCCCCGCCGGCGCCCCAGGAGGACGAGCGCGGGCGCTGCATCGTCTGCCTCTGCGAGGACGTCACGACGAAGGACCTGAAGATCGCGGTCGCCGAGGGCTTCGACGAGATCGAGCTCGCCAAGCGGTACACGACCGCGACGATGGGCCCGTGCCAGGGGCGCATGTGCCAGCGCGCGGTCAACCAGGTGCTGTCCGACGAGACGAGGCGGCCGCCCTCCGCCGTCGGCCTCACCACGGCCCGTCCGCCCTGGACGACGGTACCCCTCGGCGTGCTCGCGGGCCGCCCGTACCAGCCGGGCGAAGCGCTCGCCCCTGCACACGCGCCACCGGGCGGCCGGCGCGCGGATCGAATGGGCCGGCGACTGGCGCCGGGCCTACGACTACGGCGACGTCGACGCGGAGGTCACCGCCGTGCACGACGACTGCGGCGTCATCGACGTGTCCTCGCTGGGCAAGCTGCTCGTGCGCGGGCCCGACGCCGCGGGCTTCCTCGACCGCATCTACCCGAACCGCATGAGCACGCTGGCACCCGGTCGCATCCGCTACGGCGTGCTCACCGGCGAGGCCGGACGGATCATCGACGACGGCACGGTCGCGCGACTGGACGGCGACACCTTCTACGTGACGACCACGTCCTCGGGCGCCGGCGCCATCTTCGAGTGGCTGCACTGGTGGCAGGCCGACTGGCGGATGGACGTACGCATCACCGACGTCACCCAGGCGCTCAGCGCCGTGAACCTGGCGGGCCCGCGCGCCCGGGAGGTCCTCACCGCGCTGGCCCCGGAGCTCGACTGCTCGGCCGCGGGATTCGGGTACCTCGACGCGCGGCGCGGGGCCGTCGCAGGCGTCGAGGCGCTGGCGCTGCGCATCGGGTTCGTCGGGGAGCTCGGCTACGAGTTGCACGTCGCCAGCGCGCACGCGGCGACCCTCTGGGACGCGCTCACCACCGCGGGCGCGCGACCGTTCGGCCTGGAGCCCCAGCGGGTGCTGCGCCTCCAGAAGGGCCACCCGATCATCGGCGTGGACACCGACGCGGAGACCACCCCGGCGATGGCCGGCATGGACTTCGCGGTGAAGCTCGACAAGGACGAGGCGTTCGTGGGCAGGTGGGCGCTCGAGCGCCTGGCCTCCCGTGAGTGCACCGAGCGGCTCGTCGGCGTCGCGATCCAGGGGAGGGTGTTCCCGGCGACGGCGCGGTGGTCGTCGCCGGGGACGCCCCCGCCGGGCGGATCACGAGCGCCCGCCGGTCCGCCCGGCTGGGGTGCGGGATCGGCCTGGCCTGGGTGCCGAACGGGCTGTCGGAGCTCGGTTCGAAGATCGAGATCCGCGACGGCGGGCGGACGTTCGCGGCCAAGGTCGTCGATCCGGCCTTCTACGACCCCGAGGGACAGCGGCTGGGCGCATGATCGACCTCAGCTTCCTGGACCCGGCCGCGAGCACGGTGGCGGCGCGCAGCCCGCTGGAGGACGCCGCCGCGCACGCGGGGCTGTCCGACCGCTCGTTGGTTGCCAAGACCGAGCTGCAGGTCGGCCCCGGCGACGCCGCGGCCCTCGGGACGCTCCCGACGGGTCGGGCCGTCGAGGTCGACGGCGCATGGTGGTGCCCGCTGACGCCCACGCGGGTCCTCGTGATCGGCGCGCCCCCGGCACAGCAGGACGCGCGCGTGACCGCGATCTCGGTCACATCCGGGTACGTCGCGATCGGGCTCGCGGGGCCGCGGTCGCGTGACGTCCTGGCGCGCGTCAGCGCATTGGATGTCAGGCACGCGACCACCGGGTCCCTCCTGCCGGGCTCGGTCGCCCGGATTCCCGCGATCGTCCTGTTCGAGCGCGACGACGCCCTGCTCATCCTCGCCGGCAGCGCGCACGCGCAGTACCTGTGGGACACCCTGGTCGATGCCCATGCGTGATCTGCTGCGCACCCGCCGCATGTGGCGGCCACGCCAGAAGCTGAAGGACCACTACGACGTCATCATCGTCGGCGGCGGCACGCACGGCCTCGCCGCCGCCCACTACCTCGCGAGGAACCACGGGATCACCGACGTCGCGGTGCTCGAGCGCCGGTACCTCGGCTCGGGCGCGGCGGGCCGGAACACCACGATCGTGCGGGCGAACTACAAGACGCCCGAGGGCGCGAGGTTCTACGACGCGTCGCTGAAGCTCTACGAGGGGCTCTCCGCGGAGCTGGACTACAACCTCATGTTCAGCCAGCACGGGCACCTGACGCTCGCGCACTCCGACCGGGCACTCATGGTCATGCGCGAGCGCGCGGAGGCCAACCGCCTGCTGGGCATCGAGTCCGAGCTCATCGACGCCGCCGAGGTCGCGTCGATGGTGCCGGTGATGGCGCCGCTGCACGCGATGGAGCACCCGGTGCGCGGCGCGCTCTACCACCGGCCCGGCGGCGTGATCCGCCACGACGCCGTCGTGTGGGGCCTCGCGCGCAGCGCAGACCGTGCGGGCGCGGAGCTGCACCCCGGCACCGAGGTGACGGGCATCGACGTGCGCGGCGGCCGCGCGGTGGGCGTCCGGACGAACCGCGGGAAGGTCTCCGCGGGCACCGTCATCCTCGCCACGGCGGGCTGGAGTTCCCTGACCGCGCAGCTCGCGGGCGTCGAGCTGCCGATCACCACTCACCTGCTGCAGGCGTTCGTCACCGAGCCGCTGAAGCCGCTGCTCGACACGATCATCGTGTCCGGCGACCTGCACGTGTACGTCAGCCAGACCGACCGCGGCGAGTTCCTCATCGGCAGCGAGATCGAACCGTGGACGACCTACCGGATGCAGGGCACGCTGAACTTCCTGCAGGACTGCTCGCGCCACGCGCTGGAGCTGTTCCCCTGGCTCGAGCGCGCGCGGATGCTCCGCGCGTGGGCCGGGCTGTGCGACCTCACGCCGGACTACTCGCCGATCCTCGGGGCGTGCGAGGTCGACGGCCTCCTGCTCTCGGCCGGCTGGGGCACGTACGGATTCAAGGCGGCGCCGATCGTCGGGCACACGCTCGCCGAGCAGGTCGCGACCGGGCGAACCCCGGAGCTCATCGCCCCGTTCGCCCTCGAGCGCTTCCACCGCGACGAGCTCGTCAGCGAACTGGCGGCGGCAGCGGTCAGCCACTAATACCGTTGGCGTGTGACGGTGGATCCCGACAGCGCGCGCCTCGTCGTCTCCTGCCCTGACCGGCCGGGCATCGTGGCCGCAGTGGCCGGGTTCCTGTTCGACACGGGCGCGAACGTCACGCACTCCGACCAGCACAGCTCGGACCCGGAGGGCGGCCGGTTCTTCCTGCGCATGGAGTTCCACCTCCCCGGCGTCGCCGAGCGGCTGGACGAGCTGCGCACCGCGTTCGACGACGAGGTCGCCGCGGAGTTCGACATGGCGTGGCGGATCGTGTCGGCGACCGCGCCGAAGCGCATGGCGATCCTCGTCTCGAAGTACGACCACTGCCTCCTCGACCTGCTGTGGCGCGCACGCCGCGGCGAGCTGCCCTGCGAGGTCCCGGTCGTCATCAGCAACCACCCGGACCTGCGCACCGACGTCGAGAACTTCGGCGTCCCCTTCTTCTGCGTCCCGGTCGAGCAGGGCGGCAAGCCCGCAGCGGAGGCGCAGATGCTCGCGCTCCTGCGCGGCCACGCCGACGTCGTCGTGCTGGCCCGCTACATGCAGATCCTCACCGGCGGGTTCCTCGACGAGCTCGGCATCCCGGTCATCAACATCCACCACTCGTTCCTGCCGGCGTTCGCCGGCGCGAACCCGTACGGCCGGGCGCGCGAGCGCGGGGTGAAGATCGTCGGCGCCACGGCGCACTACGTGACCGAGGAGCTCGACGCGGGGCCGATCATCGAGCAGGACATCGTGCGGGTCAGCCACCGCCACGACGTCGACACGCTCGAGCGGCTCGGCGCGGACGTCGAGCGCACCGTGCTGGCCCGGGCCGTGCAGCTGCACCTCGACGACCGGGTGCTCGTGGACGGCGGGACGACGGTCGTCTTCTAGGTCAGCTTCCGGTTGACGAGCCACAGCAGCGCGCCGACGCCGAGCAGCACTCCGGCCCGCGCGAACGTCTCTGCGCTCTTCTGCGTCATGAGCCCCGCGCACACCACGATGCCCAGCACCGGCATGATCGTCGGCGCCCGGAAGTGGTCGTGCTCGACAGGCGTGCGCCGCAGCACGAGCACCGCGACGTTCACGGTGATGAAGACCGCGAGCAGCAAGAGCACCGTCGTGTCCGCGAGAACGGAGAGGTCGCCCGTGACGGCGAGGACGACGGCGATCGCCGAGGTGAAGACGATCGCGACCCACGGCGTGCGGCGCGTGGCGTGGACCCGCCCGAAGACGGACGGCACGATGCCCTGCGACGCCATGCCGTACGTGAGCCGCGAGGCCATGATGAGGTTGATGAGCGCGCCGTTCGTGACCGCGAGCAGCGCGATGGCGGAGAAGACCTCGGTGGGCATCGCCAGCGGCCCGAGCTGGACGACCTCGAGCAGCGGCCCGGTCGAGCCGGCGAGTTCCGCGGTGGGCACCGCCATCGCCGCGATGCCCGTGACGAGCAGGTAGATCACGCCGGCGATCGCCAGGCCGCCGAACAGCGCGACCGGGTACGCGTGCCGCGGGTCCTGCGTCTCCTCGGCGACGTTCACCGAGTCCTCGAACCCGATGAGAGCGTAGAAGGCGAGCGCCGCCCCGGACAGGATCGCCAGCGGCACCGCCTCGCCCGCCTTGAACGTGAAGGCCCGGCCCGGGTCGCCGCCGCCGTCGAGCAGGAACGCCGCACCGATCACGACCACGAGCAGCAGCCCCGCGCACTCCACCGCGGTGAGCCCGACGTTCAGCCGGACCGAGACCTCGATGCCGCGGAAGTTCACGAGCCCGACGACGATGAGGAACGCGACGGCCACCAGCGCGACCGGCAGGCTGACGAACTCGGCGAGGTAGTCCCCGCCGAACGCCCGCGCCAACGTGGCGGCGGACGTGACGCCGGACATCATCACCGCGAAGGCGATCATGAAGGTGGCGAACGGGCGATCGAACGCCTGGTTGGCCCACACCGCGGCGCCACCGGCGCGCGGGTACTTCGTCACGAGCTCCGCGTAGGCGAACGCGGTGAGCAGCGCGAGCACGAGCGCCAGCGCGAACGCCGCCCAGATCGCGCCGCCGACCCGGCCGGCCACGACGCCGGCGAGCGCGTAGATCCCCGCGCCGAGGACGTCGCCGACGATGAACACCAGCAGCATGGGCCGCGTGATCGCGCGGTTGAGGGTGCGGTCGGCGGAGGCCACGGCCGCGTACGCTCGCAGACGCCGTGGCCGAGTCGTTCACCGACACCCCGCTCCTGACCCCGCGCTTCGACGCGGCGCTCCACTATGCCACCGCGCATCACGCGCGCCAGCTGCGCAAGGGGGACGACCGTGCCGTACGCCGCCCACCTGCTGGCCGCCGCGTCGCTCGTGCTGGAGATGGGCGGCGACGAGGACGAGGCGATCGCGGCGCTGCTGCACGACGTCGTCGAGGACGGCGGTGGTCCGGACGCGCTCGCCGAGATCGAGCGGCGCTTCGGCCCGGTGGTCGCCGGGCTCGTGCTCGACAACACGGATGCCGTGGAGCGCACCGATGACGGCGGCCGTGGGTGGTACCACCGCAAGCGCGGGTTCATCGAGGCGTTCCCGGAGAAGGCGCCGGCCGCGCTGCGCGTGAGCCTCGCCGACAAGCTCCACAACGCCCGGTCGATCCTCACCGACTACCGCACCCACGGCGACGGGCTCTGGGCGCGCTTCGGACAGGGCCAGGGCCTCGCGACGCGGGTCTACTACCGCTCGCTGGCCCGCGCGTTCGAGCAGGAACGGCCCCGGATGGGCGCGCAGGCGGGGCCGTATGTGGAGGAGCTGCGGCGCACCGTCGACGCGATCACGGCGCTCGCCGAGGAGCACCAGGGGCCGGACTCACGGGACCTCCTGTCCTGATCGCATCGAGCATCGCCGGCCAGTGGGTCAGGGGGATGAGATGGCCTGCGCCCTCCACGCGCTCGATCTCAAGTGCGTCGCCGAGCAGCGCACGGTACGCGGCGGCCGCCCCGGCGCCGACGACATGGTCGTCCGCCCCGTAGAGGTAGACCGCGGGCGCAGTGACGCCGCCGATGTCGATCCCCCACGGGCGAGCGACGACGATGATCTCCCGTGCCAGACCGCCGACGCCCGAGACCACCGCCTCGAGCTGGGACTCGCGCAGCATCGCGCCGAGCTGCGGGTCCGCCGCAGCCACCGCATCGGCGGGCGGGGCGTCGGCGTAGTAGTCGCGGTGAAACGCCTGGGGGTCGCGGTGGCGCTTGGCGACCATCCGGCGCAGGAGCAGCGGCACCAGCCAGGGGGCACGTCGGGCGACCGTGTAGAGCCGGCGGTTGAAGGCGTCGAGTCCGGCGAACACCGCGGGATCGTCGAGTGGCGGCAGGCCACCGGCGAGCACCAGCCGCTCGACACGAGGACCAAGGTGAGCCGCCGCCGCGACGGCGAAGGGACCTCCCATGGAATGCCCGCTGACGACCACGGTCCCGAGCCCGAGCCCATCTGCAAGCGCAGCGGTGTCCCGTCCCCAGTCCGCGATGGTGCGCCCACGCTGGGCGTCCGACCGTCCGATGCCCGGCCGATCGACGGTGATGCACCTGATGCCCGCGGCGTCAAGGAGCGCATCGTCCGGATGAAGGGTGAGACGGGAGTGGCCACCACCGTGGAGGTGGACGACGGGGCGCCCGTCCCGCGGACCGCGGTCGATGTACGCGAGCCGACGGCCATCGCGCAGGGTGACGAACTGCGTCGCCGGGGTCACGAGGCCACCTCCGTGGCGGGCCTGGTGTCCGGAGCCTCCAGGTCCACGTGCGGCAGGATGCGATCCAGGCCGGCGGGCATCCACCATGCGCGCTCACCCAGAAGGGCCAGCACGGATGGCACGAGCAGCAGTCGTACGACCGTCGCATCGATGAAGACCGCCGAGGCGAGCCCCACGCCGATGAGCTTCAGGCCGACGTCGTCGCCGAACCCGAACCCGCCGAACACCGCGACCATGATCGCCGCGGCCGCCGCGATGACGCGGGCCGTGGCGCCCATGCCGGCGACGACGGCCTCCGACGCCGTCCTGCCGGTGGCACGCTCCTCCTTGATCCGGGACATGAGGAACACCTCGTAGTCCATCGAGAGCCCGAAGAGGATGGCGAACAGCATCACCGGGATGTAGGGCGCGACGGGCACCGGTTCGTCGATGCCGATCAGCCCTCCGAGCGCACCGCCCTGGGCGAGCACGGCGACCACGCCGAGCGCGGCGGCGATGGAGAGCAGCGTCATCGCGGCCGCCTTCAGCGCGACGGGGAGGGAGCGGAACGCGACGAGCAGGAGCAGCATCGACAGCAGGACCACGCTGCCGATGAACAGCGGCAGGCGCGACGCCGTCACTGCGGCCTGGTCGACGGACGCCGCCGTGGCGCCCCCGACGTCGACGGCGAGCGGCGTTCCGGCGCTGGGCACGATCTCGTCGCGGACGCGATCGATGAGCTCACGGGTCTCCGGCGCCTGCGGCGCGGTGGTCGGCGTGACGACCAGCACCGCGGCGTCGCCCTGCTCAGACCGCCGGGGATCGGAAACCCCGCGCACCCCGCCGTCCGCCTCCAGGCCGCGCTGCAGTGCGGCGAGATCCGCGTCGTCGACCGGCCCGGACGTGGTCTGTGCCACCACGTACAGCGCCCCGTTCGCCCCAGGACCGAAACCCGCCGCGATGAGATCGAAGGCCTGGCGGTTCTGCGTCCCGGCCAGGTCGTTGCCGGCGTCGGGGAAGCCGAGCCGGGTGTCGAGGGCGGGCGCCGCGAGGACGCCGATGACCACGAGGCCGGCGGTGAGCGCGCCCCACGGGCGTCGCTGGACCGTGCGAGCCCAGCGACGGGCGCCGGCGCCGCTGCGCGGCCCGCCGCCCCCGTCGATCCCCGGCACACGCAGAGCCGCGGCGCGACGGCCGAGCAGGGCCAGCACCGCCGGCAGCAAGGTGACCGCAGCGGCCATCGAGATGAGGACCGCGAGGACGGTCGCCAGCGCGACGCCCCGCAGGTAGCCGAGGCCCATGAGGAACAGGCCGAGCACGGAGATCACGACGGTCGACCCCGCGACGAGCACCGAACGTCCCGCGGTGGCGGTCGTCTCGACGAGCGCGTCGTGCACCGTGACCCCCGCCCGCAGCGCCGCCAGATGGCGGGTGAGGAACAGCAGCGCGTAGTCGATGCCCACGCCCAGCCCGATCATGATCGCCACGCTGAGGCCCCAGTCGGGGACGTCCACGACCGCGCTGAGCGCGAGGACGAGCCCGACCGAGGTGCCGAGGCCCAGCAGCGCGGTGACGAGCGGCAGTCCCGCGGCGACGATGCTCCCGAGCGCGAGGACGAGGACGAGCGCCGCGATGAGCAGCGGGATGGTCTCCGCGGGCAGGCCCTCGGATTCGGCCTGCTGGATCACGCCGCCCCCGAGCGCGAGCTCGAGCCCCTCGTCGGCGGCACGCTCGCCGAGCGCGACGAGCGCGGTGCCCGTGGCCTCGGGGACGAGTTCGGCGCGGGTCTGAAGCGCGATGCGCACGAGCCCGGTCGTGCCGTCCTCCGAGCGCTCCGCGCTCGCCGCGGCCGGGACGCTCGCCACGCCGGGCAGCCCCGCTGCGTCGGCGAGGAGCCGGTCGACGACGGCGACCGTGGCGGGTCGCGTGGCCCCGTCAGGGTCCCGCCAGACGACGTCCACAGTGTCGGTCGAGCCCTGGCCGAAGCGGGTCTCCAGGGCGGTGGCCGCGGCCTTCGAATCCGAGCCGGGCGTGGAGTAGTCGCTCGACCACTCCCCGCCGGCGACGGACGCGAGCCCGAAGGCTGCGGCGATCGCCGCGACCCACAGCAGCAGGGTGCGTCCGGGACGGCGATGGATCGCGGACGCGAGTCGGCCGAGGCCGCGGGTGGGGTCGGTGGTCGCCGGCATCATGCACCCGCCAGATCGTCGGCGAGGGCCGGGGTCCGCGCGTCCCCGCGCCCGGCACGCGCCAGGAGCAGGCCGCTGAGGGCCACAAAGACGAGCGCGCCGGTCGCGCCGAAGACGGTGTACTGCGCCTCGACGTCGACGCCCGCGAGGGTCGTGACCGTCCAGCCGAGCGCCATCAGGACCGGCATGGCGGGGGCCCAGACGGTGGCGAGTGCCCGACGCCCATGTGCGGTGAGCGCGGCGCCCTGCGCGAGCCCGACGCCCGCACCGGTCACCGCGCCCATCAGCGCCAGATCACCGAGCTCGGTGCCGAAGCCGACGATGGAGGCACCCGCGGTGAGGCCGAGCGCGTAGCCCGCGCCGGTGGCGGCGATCCAGGCGGCGGGCGGGGCGAGCGCCCTGCCGGCGGCGAGCCATTGACCGACGCCGAGCACGAGGCCCGTGACGGCGCCGCCGAGGAGGGCGGCGGCGGCGGTGTCGACCGGCCCGGCGGCCGCCCCGCCGAGCAGACCCGCGATGGGGAAGGCGATGAAACCGGCGATCCAGCGCCACGTTGGGATGAAGCGATGTGTGGTCATGCGGCCAGCGTCGGCGATCGCAGGCGCCGGCGGAAATACCGTTTCGCGACCCGGCGATAGTGTGCGGTTATGGATGTCGAGCTCTGGCAGCTGCGGTACGTCGTGGCCGTGGCCGATGAGCTGAACTTCACCCGTGCCGCCGAGCGGCTGCACATGAGCCAGCCGGCGCTCAGCACCCGCATCCGCGAACTCGAGGAGCGGCTCGGCGTGCAGCTCTTCGAGCGGACGAGCCGCAAGGTGGCGCTCACGCCTGCGGGCACGGTGCTGGCCGAGCGCGGGCGCGCGCTGCTCGCCGACGCCCGCGCGGCGGTGGCCGCGACGCAGGAGGCGGCGTCCGGCGCGCCGGCGCTGGCCGTCGGCGTGGCCGGCACCGCGGGCGCCGTGCTCTATCCGCTCGTTGCGCAGCGCTTCACCGCCAACCGTCCCGACGCGACCGTGCGCGCGGCGCAGCTCACGGGCCGGTCGCCGATCGACGCGGCGGACATCGACGTCGCGTTCACCCGGCTGGAGGCCGACGAGACCGAATTGATCCTCGCCCCGCTGCTGCGCGAGCGCCGCGTGCTGGCGCTCGCCGATTCCCATCCGCTGGCCGGTGCGGGGTCCGTCGGGCTCGCCGACCTCGCCGGGCAGCGCTTCGTCACACAGCGCCAGGGCGTGAACCCGCGATTCCGCGAGCGCTGGCTGGCAGAGCAGCGTCGCGGCGGCCTTCCCGGCGAGGTCGCGCAGGAGGTCACGGACGCCGAAGAGCTGTTCGCCATCCTCGCCTCAGGGGATGCGGTCTGCCTGCTTCCCGCGACCGTGTCGCGGTACTACAACCGACCGGGTCTGACGTACGTCGACGTGACCGACGCGGACACCTCGCTCATCTCCCTGGCGTGGCGGCCTGCCGCGATGCGACCGCTCCTGGAGGCGTTTGTCATGGTGGCCCGTGAGACGGCGGCCGACATGCTCGCCGAGCCCGGTCAGACGACGTGGCTTGCGCCCGACCGATAGCCGGGCGGTATCCCTCGAGTGCCGATCGGTATTTCCGCCCCCCGCCGCGCGGGGCGGACACTCCGGTCCATGATCGTCGCCGCCCTGCTCCTCATCGCCCTGCCCGTCTACTTCACCATCGTGTTCGCGCTGCTGGCGCGGCGGTTTGACTACCCGGGAATCCTGCGCCGCCCGGCGGGAGAGATCCTCACCGTGTTCGCCGCCGGAGGGACGCCGCTCGTCCGGCTGTGGTGGGCGTTCATGCTGTCCGCCCTGCTGTTCGTCCCGACCGCGGTGCTCGTCGCCCGGCATCTTCCGGGCGCCGACGGCGACATCCTCGCGCTGGGACTGGCCTGCGGCGTCCTCGCGGGGCTCGTCCAGACCCTCGGACTGGCGCGGTGGCCGTTCGCGGTGCCGGAGCTCGCCCGTCTCCACGCCGCCGCGCGCACCCCGGAGGAACGGGTCGCGAGCGAGGCGATCTTCGCGGCGCTCCATCGGTACCTTGGAGTAGCCGTCGGCGAGCATCTCGGCTACCTGCTCACGGCGGCCTGGACGGCGCTCGTGGGCGTGGCCGCGATCCAGAGCGATACGGTGCCCGCGGCCCTCGGCTGGGCGGGCATCGCGATCGCCGGCGCCCTCGCCCTAGGCGCCCGGGAGTTCGTCGGCCGTCACGAGGAGCACGGCTGGCGACCGGCTGAGCAACTCGTCCCGCTGGCCTACGTCGCCTGGTCGGCGTGGATGATCGCCCTGGGTTTGGGCCTGCTTCTGGCCTGATGAGCCATCACATTGAGCAGAAGCAACAGATTCACGCAGTGGTTTTGGCGATCACACGGAGTAAAGGCCACTTCCTGTGGCAATCATGAGCGTATGCACGTGCTCGACGTGGCCGCGTCCCTCACCACGCCGCTGCTGCCGGATGATTACCTGACGTACCTCAACCCGCTGTGGTCTCGACGAGAGCCCCGCGGGCGTGTCGACGCGGTCATGCCCGAGACCGCCGACAGCGCCACGATCTGGCTCACGCCGGGCATCGGCTGGCCGGCGCACACGCCCGGGCAGTACGTCCGGGTGGGCGTCGACGTCGACGGGGTGCGCCACTGGCGGACCTACTCGCTGACCTCCGTGCCGGGCCGCAAGGACAAGCGCATCGCGATCACGGTGAAGGCGATCCCCGACGGTGTGGTGTCCAACCACCTCGTGCGCCACGCGCGCCGCGGCATGATCGTGCGCCTCGCACCGCCCGCCGGCGAGTTCGTCCTCCCCGACGCGATCACCGAGCCGATGCTGTTCGTCACCGCGGGCAGCGGCGTCACCCCGGTCCTCGGGATGCTCCGGGCGCTCGCCGCCGCCGGGCCGCTGCCCGACATCGCACACGTCCACCTCGCGCCCTCGCGCGACGAGGTCATCGCCGGGAAGGACCTGCGCCACCTGGAACAGCGCCATCCCGCCTACCGTCTGCACGAGCACCACGACGACCGCCGCGGGCTGTTCGACGTCGTCGCCCTCGACGCGCTCGTCCCCGACTGGCGCGAGCGGCCGACCTGGGCCTGCGGCCCCGCGCCGCTGCTCGACGCGCTCTCCGACCGCTTCGACGCGGAGGGCGTCGCCGACCACCTGAACATCGAGCGCTTCCGTCCCGTCGTCGCGGCCGACGGCGCGGCCGGCGCCGGAGGGCTCGTCCGCTTCACCGCGTCGGGCCGCGAGGTCGAGGCCGACGGCGCAACCCCCTGCTCACCGTCGGCGAGGACGCCGGCGTCCTCATGCCCAGCGGCTGCCGTATGGGCATCTGTCACACCTGTGTCGGCGCCCTGTGCGGCGGCAGCGTCCGCGATCTGCGCACCGGCGAGCAGATCGACGGCGACCCCGATGACCCGCCGCACGTCCGCACGTGCATCTCCGCCGCAGCCGGCCCCGTCGACATCTCCCTCTAGCGCGAAAGGACCTGCACGATGAGCACAGACACCTCAGCATCTCCGCTCGCCCACCTCACCCCCGAGGACATCGAGGAGATCGGCCGCGAGCTCGACGCCATCCGCGACGAGGTCATGGCCGATCTCGGCGAAGAGGACGCGGCCTACATCCGCAAGGTCATCGCCGCCCAGCGCGGCCTGGAGATCGCCGGCCGCGGCGCGCTCCTCGTCTCCCTCTTCCCGCCCGCCTGGCTGGCCGGGACCACCATGCTCTCGGTCGCGAAGATCCTGGAGAACATGGAGCTCGGGCACAACATCATGCACGGGCAGTGGGACTGGATGCGCGACCCGGAGATCCACTCCACGACGTGGGAGTGGGACAACGTCTCGAGCTCCGACGGGTGGAAGCACTCGCACAACTTCCAGCACCACACCTTCACGAACGTCCTGGGCAAGGATCGCGACCTCGGCTACACGCTGCTGCGCATCGATCCCGAGCAGCCCTGGCACCCGCTGCACCTCTTCCAGCCGGTGACGAACACCGTCCTCGCCCTGTTCTTCGAGTGGGGGGTGGCGTTCTACGACCTCGAGATCGACGAGGCACGCGCCGGCAAGCGGCCCTGGAGCAACGTCGCCTCCGACGTCAAGCGCCTGGCGAAGAAGGCGACGAAGCAGCTGTCGAAGGACTACCTGCTGTGGCCGGCGCTCTCCGGCCCGTCGTTCCTCCCGGCCTTCCTCGGCAACGTCACCGCCAACGCCGCGCGCAACGTGTGGACGCATGGCGTGATCTTCTGCGGCCACTTCCCGGACGGCGTGCAGACGTTCGACTACACCGAGGATCAGCTCGAGGCCGAGACGCGCGGGGACTGGTACCTGCGCCAGCTCGTCGGGTCGGCGAACATCGACGGCAGCCGGGCCATGCACATCATGACCGGCAACCTGAGCTACCAGATCGAGCATCACCTCTTCCCCGACCTCCCGAGCAACCGCTACGCCGAGGTTGCGCCACGGGTCAAGGAGATCTGCGAACGCTACGACCTGCCGTACGTCAGCGGCTCACTGCCCAAGCAGTACGCCCAGGTCGTGCGCAAGGTCGTGCGGATGTCCTTCCCGGGTGGGGGAGGCGCGCCGCCTGCGCCCACGGCCCGGGGGAGGCCTCCGACGAGGCCGCCGCCGTGGAGGCGCGGGCGGCGCGCCGTCGCCTGCGGCTCGTGGAGGACGCCGCCTAGATGATTGATTCCACGCGTCCTGGTTAGATCGCGAGGTCGGCGAGGGCGCGTGTGGGTCGTCCGAGGTAGTGGTTGAGCCAGACGCTGGCGGCGAGCGCGAGAAGTTTGGGGGCGATCCTTGCTCTGAGGCCGTGCAGGGTGCGGGCCTGGTGGCGTTCGAGGCCGAGGCGGCTTTTCAGCGTCCAGAAGATGCTCTCGATGCATTGGCGGATCGGCGCGAGGTGCGGGCCCTGTCCGGGCTCGTCCTTGCGCCGGGGGCGCAGCAGGGTCGCGCCGAACCGCTCCCGCGCGGTCTGCTGCAGCTCTTTGCCGGCGTAGCCCTTGTCGGCGATGACGAGCTCGCCGCCGTGCAGGCCGCGCTCGAACAACCGCAGCGCGACATCGCGCTCTTTCTCGTCGGCCGAGGCGAGGATCGCCGCCCTGGGGGTGCCATCCGGGGCGGCCAGGAGGTGCAGGCGCATCCCCCCAGAACCACCGCGAGTGGCTGCGGCTGTAGTGATGCGCGCAGGCCGGCTGCAGCTCTGACCGCCGGGCGGTGTCGACCGACCGGCCGCACTCCACCGGCGTCGAATCGATCAACACCATCGAGTCGAAATGCCCCGGACAATCGCCGGCGAACATGCCGATCAGCCAGTCGATCTGCTCGCTGCAGCGGGCGCGGCGCTTCCAATAGCCCGGCTGCTTCGGCAGCCGGGGGAACAGATGCCCCAGCCGCCACCGGGCTGCCGCGAGGAACTCGCGGTCGCCGGGAATGTCCATGATCGCCTGCGCGACCGCGAGCGTGACGACCTCCGCATCGGTCACGCTGCGCCTGGCGTTCTCCCGCCGTTCAGGCAGGAGATCGTCCGCCGCGGCGAACACCGCAGTGAGCAGCAGGTCGAGGTCGGCGCGCATCGTGGCCCCCTAGGGCAGACGGTGAGAACTGCAAGCACCGCCGACTTCGACCTGCTGCGTTATGTCCCCTCCACGCACCACCGCGTGGAATCAACCATCTAGGGCTGTTCCCGCTCGAGGTCCGCTGCCCGCAGTGCGACCTCGAGTTCCAGCCGCGCCGACGGGTCGTCGAGCACGTCGCCGAACGCCTCACGCAGTCCGCTGAGGCGGTAGCGCACCGTCTGCGGGTGGACGTGCAGCACCTCAGCCGCGGCCGCGACGTCACCCAGCGAGCCGAGCCACGCGCGCAGCGTCTCCTCCGCGCGGGCTCGCGCGCCCGGCGCCATCGCGTGCAGCGGCGCGAGCCGCCGCTCGATCAGGTCGCGGGCCAGCCGCTCATCCCCGGCGATCAGCAGCGCCAGCAGATGCTCGTCGGCCAGGGCGAGGGTGTCGGGACCGAGCCGTCCTGCCGTGTGCAGCGGCCAGCCCGCCAGCGCCCGTCCTGCCGAGAGGTGGGCCTGTTCCCAGGGGACCGTCGGTCCGAGGACCGCGGGGCGGTCGCGCAGCGCGCGGCGCAGCTGACGGCCGCGCCCCGGCGCGTCGGGGTCGGGGATCAGCAGCACCGCGACCGGCTCGAGCGCAGCCCCGATCGTGCCCTCCGGCAGCCGCCGGGCGAGCGACACGACGTCCGGCTCGTGCACGGCAAGCGCGGCCAGCGACGCGGGCAGCGGCCATGCCGCCTGCTCGGCCGCGTGTGCGACGGCGTCGGCATCGGGCGCGACACTCGTGACGAGCAGCTCGACCAGCGCGTGGCGGCGGGCGTGGACCGAGCCCTCATGCGCCGCCTGCTCCTGGGCGTACCCGGAAACCGACGCCGCGGCGAGCCGGTCGATGTACGCGAAGATCGCCTCGGCGAGCACGAAGAGGGTGCGAGGCTCGACCTCCTCCCCGATGCGCTGCACCTCGCGCCACGCCACGCGCGCGCCGACGCGATACGCGGACTGCAGCGCGTCGAGGGTCCGGCCGGCACGCAGCTCGGCGCGGCCCATCTCCTCGTACACGCGGACGTCGCCCACGTCGCCGTCACGGCCCAGGAGGTCGACGAACTGCCGCAGCGCGGCGGTGCTCCCCTCGCTGATCAGGCGCCCGAACTCGCCCTCCATCGGCTGGTCGTACTCCGCCACCTCGGCGCGGACGGCGGTGATGATCTCCTCGACGACCCCCGGCAGGGACGGCCGGATGACGTCCGCCATCTCCGGGGGGACGGCGGCCCAGGGGGTGGTGCTGGAGCCGGGCACGGCGCCAGCTTCGCACGCGGGCCGGTGGACATCACTACCGCCCGGTAGGGTTCGGATGGAACCGTTCGGGAGGAGCAGGGACACATGTCTTCAGGCTGGACCGCAGACCAGATGCCCGATCAGCGCGGACGCACCGCCATCGTCACCGGCGCGAACAGCGGCCTCGGGCTGGTCAGCGCGTGGGAGCTCGCGCGCCACGGCGCGCACGTGGTGATGGCGTGCCGGAACACCGAGAAGGGCGAGACGGCCGCCGCGAAGATCCGCGCCGACGTGCCGGACGCGTCGCTGGAGGTGCTCGCCCTCGACCTCGCCTCGCTCGGCTCGATCCGCACGTTCGCCGACACCGTCACCGCGAGCCGCCCCTCGTTCGACCTGCTGCTGAACAACGCGGGGATCATGATGCCGCCCCGCTCGCTCACCGAGGACGGATTCGAGCTGCAGTTCGGCACCAACCACCTCGGGCACTTCGCCCTGACCGGCCTCCTGCTCCCCGCGCTGCAGGCGGGCAGTGGGCCGCGCATCGTCACCGTGAGCAGCATCGAGCACCGCCCGGGCCGCATCGACTTCGACGACCTGCAGCGCGAGAAGTACGGCCCGCGCAGCGCCTACCAGCAGTCCAAGCTCGCGAACGTCCTGTTCGGGCTGGAGCTCGACCGCCGGCTGCGCGCCGCCGGGTCCCCGCTCATCAGCGTCCTCGCGCACCCCGGGTACTCGGACACGAACCTGCAGCGAACCGGACCGACCGGGCTCATGCGCGGGTTCCTGGAGATCGGCAACCGGGTCATGGCGCAGAGCAGCCGGCACGGCGCGCGGCCGCAGCTCTACGCGGCGACGATGCCCGACGTGCGCGGCGGCGAGTTCTTCGGGCCGAAGGGTCCGGGCGAGCTGCGCGGGAAGGTCGGGCGCGTGACGCCGGTCGCCGCGGGCCGAGACGAGATCAGCGCGGAGCGGCTGTGGGCCGTCTCCGAAGAGCTGACGGGCGTGACCTACGCGCTGCCGTCGCCCGCGGCCGCCTGACGCGGGCGGGCGCCGAGGTCGGCGAGGAGCGCGTCCCAGGCGGCGGGGTTCGTCTCGCCGGGCACGCCCGGCGGCACCGGCACGTTGCCGAGCATGCGCACGCCCGCGCCGCCGGGGACTGCCTCCAGCTGCGCGGCCGCGGCCTCGGGGTCGCCGTCCTTCAGCACGAGGCTGAGGATCCCGCGCGACGCCAGCAGCGCCGCGGCGAGCAGCGCGTCGGGATCGTCGAGGAGCACCGGGGCGGCGGCCGGTTCGGCGGGAAGGAAGAGCGACGCGGTGACCTCCCCGCGCCAGCGGCGCACCTTCACGCCGCCGGGCGAGCAGGTGGCGCGTGATGGTGCGGGCGGCGGACCGGCCATCCCGCGTCTCAGCCCGCACATCGACGCGCACCGGTCGCAGCGACGACAGGGCCGCGTGGGGTGAGGCCGGCGTCTTGGCCGGCTCCCAGGCCGCGTCGAGCGCCCCGGCGGCGTCGGCCACCGCGCGCCACACGCGCCCGTCGTCGTCACGCACCCGCGCGCGCCAGGTGATGCGGGCGTCGGGCCCGGCTCCGCGGACGCGCAGCTGCAGCGGTTCGTCGAGGGGGACGTCGGCGGGTCCGGTGAGCTCCACCGCGACAGCATGGCGTCCCGCCGACGTTCCTTGCAGTGAGCCCAAGGAACGTCGGCGTCAGCGGGCGGTGATCCGCGTCGCCGTCGCCTTCCACGACGCGGCGACCTGCACCCCCGGCGCCAGCCCGAGCTCGACCACCGCCGCCGCGGTCACCTCGGCGACGACCGGCTGCGCCGCGTCGATCGCCACGCGCACCCGCCCGCCGACATCGGTCACCGTCGCCACCCGTCCGACGACCCGGTTGCGCGCCGACCCCGCGAACGCCGCGCCCGCCGGCTCGAGCGTGATGTCCCAGGGGTGGACGCTCACCGCGGCCGGGCCGCGCGCAGCACCGGCAGCCTGCACCTCCCCGCCGCCGTCCAGGGCCACGACGGTCATACCGGCCGCACCCGCGCGCGCCGTCCCCGTGAGCACCACCGCGCCGGTGAAGTCCGCCACGAATCCGGAGGCCGGCGCCGCCGCCAGCTGGGCTGCGGTCCCCTCCTGCACCACCCGGCCGCCGTCCATCACGGCGACCCGGTCGGCGAGCGTCGCGGCGTCGGTGAAGTCGTGGGTGACGAGCACCACCGGGATGTCCGGGAGCGACGCGAGCAGCATGGTGAGCTCCCGCGCCGCACCCGCCTTCGTGCGCGGGTCCAGCGCCGACAGGGGCTCGTCGAGCAGGAGCGCGGCAGGCTCGACCGCCAGTGCCCGGGCGAGCGCCACGCGCTGGCGCTCGCCGCCCGACAGCTCGCGCACCGGCGCGTCCGCGCGGGCGGCAAGACCGAAGCGGTCGAGCAGCTCGAGCGCCCGGGCTCGGCGGGCGCGCCGCGGCAGCGCCCGCAGCGGATAGGCGACGTTGCGCCAGGCGTTCAGATGCCCGAACAGGGCGTGCTCCTGGAAGACGTAACCGCACCGCCGCTCTTCGGGGGCCGTGAAGACTCCGGCCGCGGTGTCGAGCCACACGTCGTTCCCCACGGTGACCCGCCCGTCTGCGGGCCGCGTGAGCCCGGCGATGATCCGCAGCAGCGTCGTCTTGCCCGCACCCGAAGGGCCCGCGAGGGCCAAGGTCTCACCCGCCCCCACCTCGAGCGCGGCGTCGACGATCTCGGTGCGCGCCTCAGCGGACAGCATCCGCGCCCCGGACGAGCTTGACCGACAGCAGCAGCGCCGCCGAGACGATCACGAGCACCGCTGACAGCGCGAGCGCCGCGTCGAAGTCGGTGGCGAAGTCGTCGTAGATCGCGAGCGGCACCGTCTGGGTGACGCCCTGGAGCGAGCCGGCGAACATGAGCGTCGCGCCGAACTCGCCGAGCGCACGGCCCAGCGCGAGTGCCCCGCCGGCAGCGAGGCCCGGCAGCGCGCCGGGGACGACCACGCGCGCGAACGCGGCGGCCTCGGAGCTCCCGAGCGTGCGTGCGGCATCGACCTGTGTGCCGTCCACCGCCGCGAACGCCGCCTGGGCCTGGCGGAGGTAGAACGGCGCAGCGACGAACGTCAGTGCGACGACGACCCCGGCCGTCGTGAGCGCGAGCTGGAGGCCCGCGTCCTCGACGTACCGCCCCAGGAGCCCGGACGGGCCGACCGCCGCCAGCAGCGCGATGCCCGCCACGGCCGGCGGCAGCACGAGCGGCAGCTCGATGAGGGTGATGACGAAGGCGCGGCCGCGGAACCGGCGGGTCGCGAGCAGGTACGCCGCCGGAGTGCCGACGACCAGGATGAGGACCATCGCCGCGCCGGTCGTCTGGGCCGAGAGCCACAGCGCGTCGCGCGCCTGTTCCTCGCCCAGCTTGCGGATGATCTCCGCGGGCGTGGTCTCCAGGAAGATCGCCAGGACGGGGACCGTCAGGAACACCAGTGTCGTCGCGAGCGCGGCGACGAGCACCGGGCCGAACCACACGCGTGAGCGGATCACGGCGGCGGGCCGAAGCCGCGGGCGCGCAGCGCGTCGGCGCACGGCCCGGAGGTCAGGCCCTCGACGAAGTCGGCGGCCTGCGCGCGCCGCTCGCTCGCGGTCACCACCCCCGCGCCATAGGCCACGTCCGGTTCGAGGTCCGCGGGAATCGCGACCGCGCGCAGGCGCCCGCTCGCGGCTTCGACATCGGTCACGTAGACGATCCCCGCGTCGACCGCGCCCTGCGTGAGCTTGCCCACGACGCCCTTGACGTCGGGCTCCTCGCTGCGGACGTTCGCGAGGATCGCGCGCTCCTGCGCGGCGGGGAGCCGGGCGAGCACCTCGCGGGTGTAGTTGCCGACCGGCACGCCCTCCGCGCCGATCGCGACGTCGACGCCCGGCTCGGCGAGATCGGTGAGCGCGCGCACGCTGGAGTCCGCCGGAACGGCGACGACGAGCGCGTTCGTCGCCACGATGGCCGGCTCGTCCAGCAGCCCTTCGCCGGCCAGTGCCTCGGGCAACGCGGTGTTCGCTGCCACGAACACGTCCACGGGCACCCCTTGGCGGATCTGCGCGGCCAGCTCGTCCGACCCGGCGAAGCTCGCGCGCACGTCGGGCGCGCAGGCGCGGATCGCGTCCTGCACCGACGAGGCAGCTGCCACCGTCAGGTCACCCGCGTCGTCGTCGTCCGCGCCGCAGCCCGCGAGCATCAGCGCGAGCAAACCACCTATGCACCACCTAGGCACCATGCCCGGCGCAGCGTATAGGCTCGCGCGCCATGGAGCACCTCGTCCGCATCGGCGCGGTGGCGACCGCGCTGGGCGTCAGCGTCGACACGCTGCGCCGCTGGGAACGCCAGGGACGCATCACCTTCGAGCGGCGCGGCGGCGATCGCTACCTCGCCGGCGCGGAACTCGCCCGCCTGCTGCGAGAGCGCACGGCGAAGGGGGCGACGAGCGCGCGCAACCGGCTCGACGGCGTGGTCGTCGACGTGAAGGTCGACGGGGTCATGGCGCAGGTCGACCTGGCCTGCGGAGAGTTTCGTATTGTCTCGCTCATGTCCCGCGAGGCCGTCGAAGAGCTCGGTCTCGAGCCCGGATCACCCGCTCGCGCCGTGGTGAAGGCCACCACGGTGATCGTCGAGTCGACCTAGTCCACGGAAGGCCTGCCCGACCATGACTCTCCTTCGCCCCGTCGTGGGCGGGCTGATGGCTGCGCTCCTGTTCGCGGCACCCGCCGCCTCCGCGCCCGTCGCCAAGACCCCCCGCCTTCACCGGCGGGACCCCGCGGGTGAAGACCGGCGCGCCGAAGACCGGGACCTCGACGCGGCCGGCGCGCGCGCCGATCACGCTCTCGAGCGCGCTGTCGCGCCCCACGCCCCACGTCGCGGTCGACGACGCCGGGACCGCGTACATCGCATGGCTGGAGCCGACGGACGCCACGAGCGCGACCGAGGGCGGCGTCGGGTTCTGCCGGCTCCCGCGCGGGGCGACCGCGTGCGACAACCCGGCGGCGACCAGGGTCCTGCGCCCCGGCAAGGCCAACTACGGCCCCGCCGACGACCCCGCGTACAACCAGGATGCCGGTGGCGGGGCGTACCCGCTCGTCGTCGGTGACCAGCTCTTCATCCTGACCAGCCGCAGCGTCACGACCTACGCGACCCCGGCGGGCGACTCGACGCTCACCACCATCGCGTTCGTCTCCACCGATGCCGGGAACTCGTTCTCCACGGGCGTGCCGGTCGCCGGCAACATGGCGATGGGCACGCGCCCCGTGGCGTTCGGGCCCGACGACAATCCGCTCATCGGCCTGCTGGGCGGCGCCTCGACGTCACTGGCCGGCGGCGACCCGTCGCGCTTCGTCGCCCTCCAGGGCGGCACCTTCGCCACGGACGGCATCGACCTCCCGCCGGCACAGTCCGGCGCGCTGGCGGCCCTGCCCGGCGGCGGCATCGCCCTCGCCTACGACACGGGCAGCGAGGTGTCCGTCCAGCGCTCACCGACGTCCGCGCGCCCGACGAACGCAGGAGGCTTCGGCCCCCCGCAGCGCGTTCCGGGCGGCCGGCTGTCGGGGCTCGGCTTCGGGCCGAAGGGCCTGCTGGCCGTCGGCGTCGGCGGGACGTCGGCGTCGCTGAACGAGCGCGTCGTCGCCACGCCGCTGGACGGTGGCTCGCCGCTCGCGCTCACGCCCGACTCGGCCACGGCGCCGAGGCTCGCCACGGCGGGCGCCGGCGCAGGCGGCGCGCTCGTCGCGTCCTACACCGACGTCGGTGACCCGACGAGCGCGAACGGCCTCTACGTGCGCCGCAACACCAGCGGCACGACGTTCACCGCGCCGCAGAGGCTGACCGCCGCCACCGACGGCGTCCACGTCCCGGACATCGCCGCGGCGCCCGACGGCGGCGGCGTGGCCGTCTGGCAGTCCGAGGACAGCGGCGGCCAGGTCCGCGCCGCCGCGTTCGGCCCCCCAGGGCCGCCTGACCGCGCCGGGCCTCCCCGGCTCGGCGCCCGGCGCAGGCAGCACCACCGGCGGTGAGGACGGCGTCACGCGCGAGTGCAGCCGCATCGCCGTCGGCGCCATCGAGGTGCGGACCGCCGACGGCGTCGGCTGCTTCCTGCCCGGGATCGGCACGAACAAGGGCAAGTCCGTGTCCAACGGCGCGGTCCTCTACAACGGCCTGCGCATCACCCCGCTGAACGGCTCGCAGATCGTGCTCGACATCGACAAGGGCTCGAAGGCCGTGACGATGTACACGACCGGCCAGGCCACGGTGGAGATCCCCGGCGGCGAGGCGGGCGACATCCTCATCTTCCGCGGGCAGCTCAAGCAGAAGCTCACCGCGAAGGTCGGCCAGCCGGCGCTCGACCTGCCGAAGTTCCCGACGTCGATCCGCGGCTTCAAGGTCGTCAACGAGCTCGCGCCGCTGGCGACGAAGGGCGGCGGCGTCACGATCCCGACGGAGCTCGACCTCGGCCCGCAGTTCCTCGGCCTGACGGCCCACGCGGACCTCGTCGTCACCCCCGCCGGCCTGCAGCTGAACACGCTGCGGTTCCGCCAGGACACGCTGCCGCTGGGTCCCGTGACCGTCCAGAACCTCGACGTCAGATGGACGCGCGAAGGCAACCTCTGGGCCGGCTCGGGCAAGATCGCGATTCCGGGCGGGGCGGCGCTCAGCCTCGCGGCCTCGTTCGACAGCACGTCGTTCACGGCGACCGCCGCCTACGACCTGCCGTTCCCGGGCATCCAGCTCTTTGCCACCCCGCCGGTGTACCTGCACCAGATCTCCGCGGGGCTCGCCGTCAACCGCAACAAGGTGCCGCTGGCGATCAGCGGCGGGGTGCAGATCGGCGCGGTTCCGCTCGGCAAGGGCGTCTACCTGCTCGACCTCAGCGGGACCGTCGGCCTGCAGTTCGGCACGCCGTTCGTGCTCACCGCGCGCGGCGACCTGCAGCTGCTGAGCACCCTGAACGTCGCGTCGGCGTCGCTGCGGGCGGGCACCGACGGCATCGTCACGGCCGACTTCTCGGTCGGGCTGATCGACCGTGACTGGGCCTACGTCGGCGCGACCGTGAGGGCCGGCGTGAGCAGCGCAGGGTTCGAGGGCAAGGGCGCAGGCGAGCTGTGCATCGGCATCAAGCTCGTCAGCTACTGCGAGAACCTGCCCGAGGGCTACGTCTCGAGCAAGGGCATCGCCGGCTGCGCGTCGATCCTCGGCAAGGCGCGGACCGTCACGTACAAGTGGGGCGGCCCGATGACGCGCCGCAGCGGCCCGACGTGCTTCTACGAGGACATCTCGATCGGCCTGCTCCGCACCCGGGGACTGCGTCAGCGCACGACGGGCCTCACGCTCGACGAGCCCGCGGACGTCCTCTCCATCAACGTGCAGTCGGCCGACGGCGCGCCGCAGTTCGATCTGATCGACCCGTCGGGCTCCCCGGTGCCGCTGGACGGACCAAACGTCGAGTTCGCGTCGTCGGCGACGGCGCACGCCGCAACGGTCGAGGTCGCGAACGCCGCGGCCGGCACATGGGACGTCATCCCGCGCGCGGGGTCCCCGGCCCTCACGGACGTCAGCGCCAGCGTTCCGGCGCCCACCCCGAAGGTCCGGGGGAGCGTGTCGAAGGCCCGCGGCGGCAAGCGCACCGTGAGCTATGCGGTCACCGGCAACGAGGAGGCGACCATCGCGCTCGTCGAACGCACCCGCAACGGGGACGTCCCGCTGAAGATGCCCGCGAACACCCAGACGGGCCGGCTGCGGTTCACCCCGAACGCGCAGGTCTCCGGGCGGCATCAGATCGTCGCGCGGATCAGCAGCGGCGATGACTTCGTCGTCGACGAGCAGGTCGTCGGGAGTTTCGTGCAGCCGCGGCCGAAGGGCCCCGCGGCGCCCCGCCGCGTCCGGGTGCGCCGCAGCGGCTCGAGCATCCTCGTGTCGGTCACCCGCCGCCGCGGGACCAACGAACACCTCGTGGTCACGGCGCGGTACGGCGAGGGCGGCCGGGCGTCGGCGATCATCCCCGCGGGCAAGGGGTCGGCGCGCCTGCCCGGGCCGGCGCGCAGCCTCAACGCACCGGGCTCCGTCCGGGTTCGGGTCGCCGCGCAGGACCGGGCCGGCCGGCGCAGTTCGGCGCGGACGGCGACCCTGCGCGTTCGGGCCGGGCAGCGCGCCCGGCGCCGCTGATCCGACCTAGTGGACAAATTGGTTCACTAGCCTCCGACCGCCTGTCCATAGGCGGTCTCCCGCCTGGCGTTCAGGCTGCATGGCATGTGCGGTATCGCAGCAGTCTGGTACGCCGATCCGGCGGGCGGCCCCCTCGGGGCTGACCTGTCGCGGATGCTCGGCCGCCTCGCCCACCGCGGCCATGACGGCAGCGGCGTGGGCCTCGCCTCACCCGAGGGTCTCGTCGAGGTCCACAAGACCGCCGAGGGCCCCGCGGAGCTCGCGGCCGAGCACGCGCTCGAGACGCGCACCGGCAGCCACGGCGTCGGCCACGTGCGCATGGCGACGGAGACCGCCGTCGACGCCGCGCGCGCCCATCCGTTCACCGCCCCGGGTCACCCCGAGGTCTGCGTCGTCCACAACGGCCACGTCACGAACGCCGAGCAGCTGCGCTTCGCCCTCGAGCGCCGCGGCGTGCACTTCAGCACCGACAACGACTCCGAGGTCATCGCCGCGTACATCGACGCGGGCCTGAGCGACGGTCAGCCGCTCGAGGGCATCCTGCGCCGCTCGATCGACGAACTCGACGGCACGTTCTCCTATGTGGTCATGACGCCCGAGGCGCTGGGCGTCGCCCGCGACCGCTTCGCCGCGAAGTCGCTCATGGTCGCCGAGACCGACACGTGGACGGCCATCTGCTCCGAGGGCCGCGGCCTGCCGGGCACGGGCTGGCGCCGCCGCGAGGTCGGCGCCGGGGAGGTGCGGACGTGGCGACGGTGACCGAGGGCCTGATCGACTGCGCCGAGCTCTCGACCCGCGAGGTCAACACGCTGCTGCGCGGCCTCGCCGACGGCGACCAGGTCCGCCTGACGAACCTCGACGCGCGCCACAACATCGCCGTCGGCCTGCACTGCCAGGCGCAGATCACCATCGACGGCGACGCCGGCTACTACGTCGCAGGACTCTGCGACGGACCGGACGTCGTCGTCACGGGCCACGCCGGCAACGGCGCGGCCGAGAATCTGCAGTCGGGCAGCCTGACCGTCGCGGGCGACGTGGGCGCAGGCCTGGCGGCCACGATGCGCGGGGGGCGGGTCGTGGTCGCCGGGTCCACCGGCGCGCGGTGCGGGGTGCTGATGAAGGGCGGCGACGTCCTCGTCGGCGGCTCGGTCGGCGCGTTCAGCGCGTTCATGATGCAGCGCGGCCGGCTCGTGATCTGCGGCGACGCCGGCGAGCACCTCGGCGACTCGCTCTACGAGGGCAAGATCTTCGTCGGCGGGGAGATCGCCAGCCTCGGCGCCGACGCGCAGGCCACGCCGGCCACGGCCGAGGAGGAGGCCGAGCTGCGCGCGCACTGCGAGGCGCACGGCGTCACGCCGCCGTCGTCGTTCACCGCAGTGACCTCGATGCGCACCCTGTACAGCTTCGATGCCGGCGCCTGGAAGAGCTCGTGACGACATGACCAGCAGCAACGGCACCATCCAGAGCGCGGCCCTCGCGCTCGAGGACCCCACGCTCGGCACCAGCCCAAACGCGCTGTTCAGCCCCGCGGTCATCGCCGACATCCAGGAGAAGGCGCACCTCGGCCGGTACCGCCTGCGCGGGTTCGGCGCCCGGCGCGAGCTGCCGAGCCTCGACGACCTCACCATCATCCCCGCGGGGCTCTCGCGCATGGCGCTGGAGGGCTACCGCGAGCACTGCTCGGCCACGACGGTCATCGGCACCCGCGCCGAGGTGCCGCTCACGCTCGACATCCCGATCGGCATCGCGGGCATGAGCTACGGCGCGCTGTCGGCCACCGCGAAGACCGCGCTGGGCCGCGGCGCCACCGCGGTCGGCACGTTCACGACCACGGGCGACGGCGGCATGCTCGACGCCGAGCGCGAAGCCTCAAAGCAGCTCGTCTACCAGTGCCTGCCCAGCCGGTACGGCTTCACGGTGCAGGACCTCCAGCGTGCCGACGCGGTCGAGATCGTCGTCGGCCAGGGCGCCAAGCCGGGGACCGGGGGCCTGCTCCTGGGCGCCAAGGTCTCCGGCGAGGTCGCCGAGGCGCGGTCGCTGCCCGAGGGCGTCGACCAGCGCTCGCCCGTCCGCCACCCCGACTGGCTGGGCCCCGACGACCTCGTCATCAAGATCGAGGAGCTGCGCGAGGCCACCCAGGGGCGCATCCCGATCATGGTCAAGCTCGGCGCCGCACGGGTGGTCGACGACGTCCGCCTCGCGGTGAAGTCCGGCGCCGACGCCGTCGTCCTCGACGGCATGGAGGGCGGCACCGCGGCGTCGCCGGAGATGCTCATGGACCACACGGGCATCCCGACCATGGCCGCCGTCGTCGAGGCCCGCCGCGCGCTGGACTCCATGGGCGAGGTCAGCGAGGGCGTGCAGCTCGTCGTCAGCGGCGGCATCCGCCACGGCGTGGACGTCGCGAAGCTCCTCGCCCTGGGCGCGGACGCCGTGACCATCGGGACCGCGGCGCTCATCGCGCTGAACTGCAACAAGCCGGTCTTCGCCGAGGACTACGCCGCGCTGGGCACCGCGCCCGGCGCGTGCCACCACTGCCACACCGGCCGGTGCCCCGTGGGCATCGCCACGCAGGAGCCCGAGCTGGAGGCGCGCCTCGACCTCGAGGAGGCCGCGCTGCGGACCAAGCACCTCCTCCAGGCGCTGACGATGGAGGTGCAGATGCTCGCGCGCGCGTGCGGGAAATCGTCCGTCCACCACCTCTCCCCCGAGGACCTGCGCGCGCTGAGCCCAGCCGCGTCGGCCATGACCGGCATCCCGCTCGCCGGCACCGCGATCCCCACGTAGGAGACGAGATGTCGACCACCGAGCCCGAGACCCAGCAGCCCATCCCGGACCTGCCCGACAGCGTCGAGTTCGTCGCCGTGCAGTGGATCGACGTCCACGGGTCGCCGAAGGCCAAGCTCGTCCCGCGCGCGGCGGTCCCCGGCCTCGTGGAGCCCGGCGGCGGCGCCGGCTTCGCCGCGTTCGCCAACCACGGATTCGCCCGCGGACCCGAGCACCCCGAGTTCCTCGCGGTGCCGGACATGAGCACGCTCGTGACGCTGCCGCACCGGCCGGAGATCGCGGTCGCGATGTCGACGGTCATGGACGGCGACGCCGTCGCCACCTGCGACGCCCGCTCGATCCTCAAGCGCGTGCAGGAGGAGGCCGCCGACGAGGGCCTGCTGCCCATCGTCGGCATGGAGCCCGAGTTCTTCCTGCTGCGCCGCACCGAGACCGGCGAGCTGGCGCCCTACGACACGAACGACGGGCTCGACAAGCCCTGCTATGACCTCGGCGCGCTGCTGCGCGGCTCACACGTCCTGCGCGACATCGTCTCGACGATGCAGGCGCTGGACTGGCAGGTCTCCGCCGTCGACCACGAGGACGGCAACGGCCAGTACGAGATCAACTTCACGCACGCCGACGCGCTGACGACCGCGGACCGGTACACGATGCTGCGCTCGATCATCGCGGACATCGCCGGGGCTCACGGGGCGATCGCGAGCTTCATGCCCAAGCCGCTGTCGGGCCGCACCGGCTCGGGCGCGCACGTGCACATGAGCGCGCTCGACCAGGACGGCGACAACGCGTTCGCCGACGAGGACGACCCGCGCGGCCTCGGCCTCTCCCCTGTCGCCTACAGCTTCATCGCGGGCGTGCTCGACCACGCCGGCGCGCTCGCCGCGCTGACGATGCCGACGGTGAACTCCTACCGGCGCGTGCAGGCCGCCACCACGACCTCCGGCGCGACGTGGGCGCCGAACGCCGTCGTCTACGGCGCGAACAACCGGACGACGATGCTGCGGATCCCCGGCACGGGCCGCTTCGAGAACCGCGGCGTCGACTCGTCGTGCAACCCGTACCTCGCGCTCGCGGCGATCGTGACGGCCGGGCTCGACGGCGTGCGCCGTGGGCTGGACCCGGGCGCGCCGATCGACGGGCCCGCGAGCGGGATCGGTGTCCCGTTGCTGCCGCGCACGCTGGCCGACGCGCTCGACGCGCTCGAGATGGACACCGTGCTGCGCGACGGGCTCGGCGAAGAGGCGATGTGCGAGTTCGTGGCGGTCAAGCGCCATGAGTGGGCGTCGTACATGAGCGCGGTGTCCGCGTGGGAAGTCGAGACGTACTTGACGCGCACCTGAGCCGTATCTCGTACGGATCACGTCCTCCGACCGGTCGGATACGGTCCCCGCGCCGTTCCAACCCCCTGAGGAGGCGCACATGAGTACCGCTGTCGCGGCGGAGGGCATCGAGCCTTCGTCGCCGTCGAACTACTGGTGGCTGCTGGCCATCATCGGCGCGCTGACCGTCATCGTCGGCTTCGTCGCCCTCATCTACCCGGGCCCGACCCTGCTGGTCGTGGGCCTGCTGTTCGGCATCTGGCTGGTGGTCTGGGGCGGGTTCGCCATCTACCGCGGCATCGCCGAAGGTGGAGGCACCGCCATCCGCGTGATCTCCGTGATCATCGGCGTGCTGGGCGTCCTCGCCGGCCTGGTGCTCATCATGCGCCCGGGCCAGAGCGTCGTCACCGTCGTGCTCGTCATCGGCATCTGGTGGATCATCACCGGCATCCTGGAGTTCATCCAGGGCGTCGCGGTGAAGGAGTACCGCTGGACGAACATCATCCTCGGCCTGATCGGCGCCATCGCGGGCCTGATCATTCTCGCGTACCCCGGCATCGGCCTGGTCACGCTCGTATTCATCGTCGGCTTCACGCTGATCTTCCGCGGCACGCTCGAGGTCATCCTCGCGTTCCAGCTGCGCAAGCTCGGCCAGGAGGCATAAGCCATGACCCGTTCCCGTATCTCCGCGCTGTTCGCGGTGTCCATCGCCGCGCTCGCACTGGGTGCGTGCGGCGAGTCCCCCGAGGACGAGGCGCGCGACTCCGGCAAGGACATCGGCAAGGCGATCGCGCAGTTCCAGACCGCCGACAGCGCCGAGCAGGCCGGCCAGGCGATCGACGACTTCCGCGCCGCCGTGCAGAACATGAAGGACGAGACCCGCGAGCAGGTCCAGGAGCAGGCCGAGACGCAGGCCTCCTCGCTCGAGGACGCCGTCGAGGCCCTGCAGGAGGCGCAGACCGCCACCGACTCGGGCGACGTCGAGAACGCCCAGGACGACCTCAAGCAGGCCGGCCAGGACATCCGCGCGCAGGCGCAGGCGTTCCAGTCCACGAACGACTCCGTCGCCGTCGCCTTCTGGCAAGGCGTCGAAGAGGGGTACGACGACGAGATCGACTGATCTCGCCGTCGCAGTGAACGACTAGTAGCGCAGGGCGGCGGCGATGCCGCCGCCCTCCGCGAGCGCCTGGCAGTCGGCCACGCGCAGCACGCTGATCCGGGCCGACGACGCGAGCGCCAGCTCCACCGCCCGCTCCCCGAGGACCGCCGGCCCATCCCCGTTCACGGCCTCTGCGGCGACCGGGTCGAGCCGGCCGTCGGCCACCACGGCCTGCGGGTCGAGCACGAGATGGGCGACGCGCCCCTCCGCCAGCGCCCCGAGCACGGCGGTCGCACCGACCGCACCCCGGCCGCCGGCCTGGAAGTGCTCGGCTGCCTCCTCCACCGCCGCGGCAGCGCGTGCGCGGCGGGCGCGCAGGATCTCAGGCTCGAGCCGGTGGTCCAGCGCGCTGAGCGACTCCTCGTGGAGGTTCGCGTCGACGGTCACCACGATCCGCTTGCGCAGCTCCGCGGGCAGCTCCTCGCAGAACGCGCGAGTCAGCGCGGGGTCGCCGGCGAGCACGAACTCGTCGGCGTCGAGAGCCGCCACCCGGGCTGCGACGCCGTGCGCGGCCTCGCGCAGGAAGCGCTTGTGATGGGTCTCCACCCGGGCGTCGCGCCGATCGGGCACGTCGGTGTCGCCCAGGTCGCGGTCGTCCGGCGGCTCAGCGAACCGCCCGTCGTCGACCTCGGCGGCACCGCCGACCTCCCAGCGCACCATCCGCACGGCGTCGCGCCCGAGCAGGACCACCGCGGCGGGCGCGCTGAGGTCGTTCGTCGCCGCGAGCGGCGCGACCTGGGGCCGCGGCGCCCACCGCACCTCGCTGCGGTCGAGCGGCAGCTGGAGCGTGACGAAGCGGTCGAGCTCCGGCTCGTCGGCGAGCAGCCACACGAAGCTGCGGCCGCATTCGGCGGGGTCGAGCGCGGCCATCCGCCGCTCGGCTCGTTCGCGTAAGGCGCGGAACGCCACCTTCGCGCTGTGATCCCCGGCGGACTCGACGCGATGCGTCTCGTCCCTGAGCCCGTTGCGGACCTCGATCCACCAGGCGGGATCGTGGTTGCCGTTTGCGGGGTCTCGGGGATCGGTCCGGGCCGCCAGCGTGAGCACTCCGTGCTCAGAACGCAGGGCGGCGAGCTTGCGCAGCTCCTCCGTCGCGATCATCGCCCCGACCGTACCCGATCGGGGCGATGGTCAAGTCCGGTTACGACGTGCAGGCCTGCACGGCCTCGACGTCGCCGGCCGCCTTGGCCAGGCAGTCGGTGATCTTCTTGGCGTCGGACACCGCGTCGTCTGCCTGCTTGGACGCCTGGGCGGCGGCCTCGCCGCCCTTGCGCAGGTCCGAGCCGTCGAGGTTCGCGGTGTAGTACGCCGCGCCGCCGAAGTAGACCTTCCAGTCCGGCTCGCCGGTGACCGCGTCGATGCCCGCCAGCGCGTGGGTGACGTCGTCGAGGCCGAGTGACGGATCGCGCTTCGTGACGCCCGCGATGATGGTGTCGAGCGCCTTCGGGTCGACGTCAGCGAGCGGGAACACGTTGTCGGCCAGCTTGCCCGGCCCGGTCAGCGTGACCCCGAACGGGATGACGTCACCGTCGTTCTGGACCTTGTATCCCTTGGCGTCGTCCTCGCTGCCGGTCGAGACCTCCGCCGACAGGTAGCTCGGGTAGACGGTGATGCGCAGGACGTCCTTGGCGCCTCCGTCCTGCTCCTTCAGCTTGGCCAGCGCGTCCGCGAGCGCCGGGCCGCGGAGCAGCGAGCCCTCGTCGGACGCACTGGCGTTCGCTTCCTCCAACGCGTCGTCCGCCTGATCGAACGCATCAAGCGCCTTGGAGCCGACGAAGCCGAACACGGCGAGCGTGATGAGGCCGGAGATGAGCAGACGCAGCGGGTTGAAGAGCATGGCAGTGACGTTCCTTCGCAGTTCGCGGGGTCAGATGCCTGCTCAACGGGCGCGGCGCCCCCGAATTACGCGGGGGACGTGAGGCGGCTGCGCAACGCGGCGATCGCGTCGCGTTCCAGACCGTGGCCCTGGAGCCAGCCGGCCGCTCCGCCGGGGGCGAGCTCGAAGACGTCGAGGACGCCCTCGATCGCCGTGTCGTCCACGGCCATGAGCGCGGGCTGGGTGACGGTGAGCAGTTCGACGATCGCGTCGCGCTCCTCGCCGTGCCAGCTCAGCGCGATCCGGGCGAGGATGCCGTCGAGGGCCTCACCCGTGCGCAGGTAGTCGGCGACGATCGCGGGGCGCGGCACACCCACCGTCGCGAGCGTGGCGGCGATCACGACGCCCGTGCGGTCCTTGCCCGCGGTGCAGTGCACGAGGATCGGCCCGGGTTCGAGCGCGATCGCGCGGACGGCTTCGACCAGCGGAGCGGCCGCACGCTCGAGCATGGCGCGGTACAGCGCGCCGAGGTCGGCGATGGCCGGATCCGCAGCCCGCGCGGCCAGGCTGGCAGGACTCGCGCTGCGCATGAGTGACACCCGGTGCACGCGCGCGCCGTGTTCGGTGAGCGGATGGACGTCGCCCTCCTCGTCGGGCGCGCGCAGATCCACGACCGTCCGCGGCGGCCACGGCGCCAGATCGGGCGGGAGGTCGCCGGCCCGCGGGGCGTCGCTGCGGTACAGCACCCCCGCCCGGACGGGTGGCCCGCCGACGGTCGGCAGCCCGCCGACGTCGCGAAGGTTCTGGAGCGCGTCCATGCCCGTCCACGATCGCACGACAGCGTCCGCCCACGTCGTCCGGCTGCAAGAAATCCTGCAACGAGCAGGAAAACCGAGCGGGTGGAGCTAGTATCCGCCCCGCGCCGAGTCTCCACCTTCCGCGGTGGGGATCGGGGGACCCACATGCGGCCATCGCGGCCGCCGGGGCGAATCGCCGCATCGTTGCGGCCGTAGCGCGGTCCTCCCCGCGCGAGCCCGTCAGCTCACCTCGTAGGCGCCCAGTCCCATGACGGTCCTTCGCTTCGACATTCGAGCCCTGCTCGTCCTCGGCTGCACGCTGCTGGCGTGCCTCGCCCTGCCCGGCCTCGCCGCGGCGGAGCGCCCGACGCTCGAGCGCGGCGACCGCGGCGCGTCCGTGAAGGTGCTGCAGCGCTGGCTCGGACTGAAGGCCGACGGCGTGTTCGGCGGCGGCACGCTGCGCGCGGTCAAGCGCTTCCAGCGCCGCCATCACCTGAAGGCCGACGGCGTCGTCGGGCCGGGCACGTGGCGGATGCTGCGCCGCGCCCGCGCCGCCCGGCGCTCCTCCGGCAGCCGTGGCAGTTCGGGCCGCGTGCAGAGCCGCGGGTCGTCTGTGCGCCTGCTGCAGCGCAAGCTCGGCATCGCCGCCGACGGCGTGTTCGGCCCGGGGACATACCGCGCGGTGAAGGCGTTCCAGCGCCGCAACGGGCTCACCGCCGACGGAGTGGTCGGCCCGGCCACGTGGCGGGCCCTCGGCGTGCGCGGGCGCCACCCGGTGCTCAAGCGCGGGCGTTCCGGCGGCGGCCGACGCCGCGGCGGCCTGCCGATCCGCGTGCAGCGCGCGATCAACGCCGCGAACCGCATCCATCACAAGCCGTACCGCTACGGCGGCGGGCACAGGTCCTTCAAGGACTCGGGCTATGACTGCTCGGGCTCGATCTCGTACGTCCTGCACGGCGCCGGTGTGCTGAACAGCCCGCTGGACTCCACCCGCTTCATGTCGTGGGGGTCGCCCGGCACGGGGCGCTGGATCACCATCTACGCGAACTCCGGCCACGCGTTCATGGTCATCAACGGCCGTCGCTACGACACATCGGACCGCGCGCACGACGGCTCGCGCTGGGACGACAAGATGCGCTCGACCGCGGGCTACACGGTCCGCCACCCCACCGGGCTCTAGTCCAGCGCGGTCTCCTCGCCGGGCTGCAGGATCCGCACCTCGGTCCCGGGCGCCACCCGCGCCGATTCCGCGGCGTAGCGGTGCGGCGGGTCGCGCAGCGGGTCGGGCCGCACCTTGTGCAGCCCCCGCGGGTAGAACGTCCCCCAGTGGATGGGGACCGCCACGCGCGGATTGAGCAGCGCGGTCGCCGCGGCGGCACGCTCGGGATCGAGATGCCCGGGGCCGAGACTCGGCCCCCATCCCCACACCGGCACGAGGGCGACGTCAATGTCGCCGAGGCCGTCCATCTCGTCGTAGAGATCGGTGTCGCCGGCGAAGTACACGCTCTTGCTCCCGCCTCCGGTGCCGCGCAGCATGTAGCCGAGGGCGTCCGCCTCCGGGCCGAGCGCGCGGCGCCCGCTGTGCTCGGCACGCACCGCGGTGACGTCCAGGCCTCCGATCTGCGCGGTCTCGCCCTCGCGGAGCTCGTGGATCTCGCGGCGGCCGAGCTTGCGCAGCGCCGGCCGCGCGCCCGCGGGCACCACGAGCGGGATCGACGGATCGATCCGCTGCAGCGACGGGATGTCGAGGTGGTCGTGATGCAGGTGGCTGAGCAGGACGGCGTCGAGCCCGGCATGGTGTTCCGGCGCCGGCGTCGGCCCGTGGCGGCGCAGGTGCAGCATCCGATCGCGCAGGATCGGATCGGTGAGCACCCGCGTGCCGTGGAGGTCGACGAGGGTCGTGGCGTGGCCGAGGAACGCGACGCGGTCCATCAGCGCATGTTCGCAGTGCGCTCCGCCGGGACGAGTGCTCCCCGCCCGGTCCCGCGCCTGTCCAGCAGGAGCGGCAGCATCGCGAGTGCGAGCAGGCCGCCCGCCAGGCTGAGGGCCGCGTAGCTCGTGGTCGCGACGACGAAGCCGCTGCTCATCCCGCCCGCCGCGCCCGCCAGCGCCACCGCGAGGTCCACCCGGCCCTGCGTCGCGGCGCGGCTCGCGAGCGGGGTCGCATCGGTGACCAGCGTGGTCCCGGCGACGAGGCCGAAGTTCCAGCCCAGGCCGAGCAGTCCGAGCGCGAGGGTCAGGAGGACCATCGAGTCGGGCGGCGCCACGGCGGCCAGCACGCCGGCCGACAGGAGCGTCACGGCGCCGACCGCGATGACCGGGCGGCGGCCCACGCGGTCGACGAGCACACCGGTCAGCGGCGAGGGCAGGAACATCGCGGCGACGTGGACGGAGATGACGAGGCCGGTCGCGCTGAGGCTGTGGCCGTGGTCGCGCATGTGGATCGGGGTCATCGTCATCACGGCGACCATGACGATCTGGGTGAGGACCATGGCGGTCGCGCCGAGGCGGAGATCTCCGGGCGACCCCGTGGCGCTGCTTCCGGGCGTGGCCGGTGCACCCGGCCGTGCGGCGTCGCCGGCCGCCAGCGCCCGCGCGGTGAGCAGCGGGTCGGGCCGCAGCAGCACGGTGACGGCGACGGCCGCCAGCCCGTAGGCGAGCGTCGCGAGCAGGAACGGGCCGGCGAGCTCGGGGATGCCGAGGTCGCTCGCCAGCGATCCGGTGGCGTCCACGAGGTTGGGGCCGAGCACCGCGCCGACCGTCGTCGCGACGAGGACCGTGCTGATCGCCCTGCCACGGCGCTCGGGGGCCACGAGGTCCGCACCGGCGTAGCGGGCCTGGAGGTTCGTGGCGGTGCCCGAGCCGTAGAGCAGGAACGAGGCGAACAGCAGTGGGACGCTGTCGATCGCTGCGGCGAGCACGACGCCCGCGCCTCCGAGCGCGCCGACCGCGTAGCCCGCTGCGAGGCCGGGGCGGCGGCCGGCGCGCTGGGACAGGCGGCCGACGAGGATCGCGGCGACGGCCGACCCGATGGTGAACAACGCGGCGGGCAGCCCCGCGCCGGACGTCGAGCCGAGCATCTCCTCCGCGAGCAGCGCGCCGACGACGATGCCCGCCGCGAGCCCCGCGCCGGCGAGCACCTGGGAGACGAGCAGGACCCTGATGGTGCGGCGCTGGGCGGCTTCCCGGTCGAGCACGGGTGCAGGATCGCAGGGCGCCCCGCGCGCAGGCACCGCCGCCGGACGCTCCTCCGTCTGCGCCGACCGAAGCCGGCCGGCGCCGGAGGACCGCCCAGCGGCGGCAGGGGACCTGTGCCGGGCGCCGGCCCTGTCCCTCCGGCTCCCCGACCGCGGCGCGCCGTTGCGAAACGCGCCGTCCGTCAGCGTGTCGATCCTCGCCGCAGGAGCCGAGCCGATGCAATGGACGGTGCTCCAGATTTGCCGCGATCCGGTTTGTTGGCCCCTACAAGGCTGGCACGGACCGCGCAATCGTGGGAGGATGCATGGCCTGACCTTGGGGAGTTGGCGCTGGGGGCGCCACGGTCAGCAAGGGGGGACCGTTGGAGCAAGGCACAATCTCGGGGGCTGGCCCGGACTTCGCGGCGAGGTACGCGGAGCTGCGGCGCACGCGTCCGGAGGTCAACAAGGGCATGGCCCGCGGCATCGCCGAGCAGGTGCTGGCGCGCACGGACGAGCTGCTCGAGAACATCGCGCGGGCGTTCCGTGCCGGCATCCCTGCGTACGGGGCGGCGAGCGATGAGCAGATCCTCGATTCGGTGCAGGAGATCGTGGAGACCGTCGTCCGGCGGGTCGGCAACCTCGCACCGCCGGGGCGCGAGGGGCTCGAGCCACTCGAAGAGCTCGCGCGCAGGCGCGTCCTCGAGGGCTTCCCGCTGGAAGGCCTGATCCGCAGCGTCCAGATCGGGACGCGCGAGCTGATGGCCATCGTCGGCGAGGAGCTGGCCGAGGCGCGCTACGACATCGAGGTCGTCCTGCTGCTGCACGAGTACGCGTGGGACTGGGCGAACCACGCGACCGAGACCATCATCCGCGTGCACCGCGAGCTCGACCTCGAGCGCACGCGCCACGACCGTGCGCGCCGCGCGGAGTTCCTGCGCGCGCTCCTGCACGGCCAGCTCTCACCGGAGCAGATCCAGCTCGAGGGCCCCGTGCACGGACTGGACGTGACCATCCCGTACGTCGCGTTCCGCGCCAGGCCCGCGAGTGAGCGGCGCGTCCTCGACCTCGCCGCCGCCATCGGCCGGTCGGGCGCGGTCGGCAAGCACCGCCCGCTGACCGAGCTGATCGAGGGCGACCTGGCGGGCTGCGCGCCGCAGCGCCCCGATGTGGGCGAGGACCAGCTCGTCGCCGTCGGCCCGGCCGTCGAACTGCCCCGGCTGCGCGAGTCGTTCGCCGACGCGAGCATGGCGCTCGACGCCGCCGAAGCGTTCCAGCTCACCGGCACGGTCGATCTCATCGAGCTCGGCCCCCGCTCGCTGGCCCTCTCGGCCGAGCGGTCGGCCAGCAGCCTCGACGCGCATCACCTCCGCCCGCTCGACGATCACGGCGGCGCCGCGGAGATCGAGCACACGGCCCGCACCCTGCTGGAGTGCGATCAGCACGTCGAGGCGACGGCGCGCGCGCTGCACGTGCACCCGAACACGGTGCGCTACCGGATGAACCGCTTCCGGGCGATCACGGGGCTCGACCTGCGCCACACGTCCGATGTGGTGACCGCGTGGTGGCTGCTGAACCGCCGCGCGGCAGGCCGCGGGCCGGCACCGGACCGCCGGGCCGGGCTCGACCGGCGGCTCGCCACGTAGGGACACGGCCCGATCCCCTACCGTGGACGGGCCGATGTCAGCTCTCCGCGAAGACCTCAGAAACGTCGCGATCGTCGCCCACGTCGATCACGGCAAGACCACCCTCGTCGACGCCATGCTCTGGCAGTCCGGGGCGTTCCGCGAGAACCAGGACGTCAATGACCGCGTCATGGACTCCATGGATCTCGAGCGCGAGAAGGGCATCACGATCCTCGCGAAGAACACCGCCGTCCGCTACGACGGGGTGAAGCTGAACATCATCGACACCCCCGGCCACGCCGACTTCGGCGGCGAGGTCGAGCGCGGCCTGACGATGGTCGACGGCGTCATGCTGCTCGTCGACGCGTCCGAGGGGCCGCTGCCGCAGACGCGCTTCGTGCTGCGCAAGGCGCTCGAGGCGCACCTGCCGGTGATCCTCTGCGTGAACAAGGTCGACCGCCCGGACGCGCGCGTGTCCGAGGTCATCGACGAGGTCTACGAGCTGTTCTTCGACCTCGGGGCCGAGGAGCACCACATCGAGTTCCCGATCGTCTACTGCAACGCGAAGGCCGGGATCGCGTCGATGGAGTACCCGCTCCCCGACGACGCCACCGACCTCACGCCGCTCATGGATCTGCTCGTCTCGCACATCCCGGCGCCGACCTACGAGGAGGGGCATCCGCTCCAGGCGCTGGTGACGAACCTCGACGCCTCGCCGTACGTCGGCCGCCTCGCGATCTGCCGCGTCCAGCAGGGCACGATCAAGCGCAACCAGACGATCTCGTGGTGCCGCGCCGACGGCACCATCCAGCGCGCGCAGCTCGGCGAGCTGTACATCACCGAGGCGCTCGACCGCGTCGAAGCGCAGGAGGCCGGGCCGGGCGAGATCATCGCCGTCGCCGGCATCGCCGAGGTCACGATCGGCGAGACGCTCGCCGACCTCGAAGACCCGCGCCCGCTGCCGGTCATCACCGTCGACGAGCCGTCGCTGAGCGCCATCATCGGCATCAACACCTCGCCGCTCGCCGGCAAGGACGGCGACAAGCTCACCGCCCGCCAGGTCAAGGCCCGGCTCGAGCAGGAGCTCGTCGGCAACGTGTCGCTGCGCATCAAGGACACCGAGCGCCCCGACGCCTGGGAGGTCCAGGGCCGCGGCGAGCTGCAGCTGGCGATCCTGGTCGAGATGATGCGCCGCGAGGGCTTCGAGCTGACCGTCGGCCAGCCGCAGGTCCTCACGCGCGAGATCGACGGCAAGACGTGCGAGCCCGTCGAGCGTCTCGCGATCGACGTGCCCGAGGACTACGTCGGCGTCGTCACCCAGCTGCTCGCGCTGCGCAAGGCGCGCATGGAGCAGATGATCAACCACGGGACCGGCTGGGTGCGGATGGAGTACCTGGTCCCCGCCCGCGGGCTCATCGGGTTCCGCACCGAGTTCCTCACCGAGACGCGCGGCACGGGCCTCATCCACCACGTCTTCGACCGCTGGGAGCCGTGGTTCGGCGAGCTGCGCTCACGCCCCACCGGCGTGCTCGTGGCCGACCGCCAGGGCGTCACCGCGACGTTCGGCCTCATGAACCTCCAGGAGCGCGGCACGCTGTTCGTCGGGCCCGGCGAAGAGGTCTACGAGGGCATGATCGTCGGCGAGAACGCGCGGGCCGATGACCTCGACGTCAACGCCGTGCGCGAGAAGCAGCTGAACAACATCCGCTCGTCGACCTCCGAGGTGCTCGTGCGGCTCGTGCCGCACCGCCAGCTCTCGCTCGACCAGGCGATGGAGTTCCTGCTCGAGGACGAGTGCGTGGAGGTCACGCCGACGAAGGTGCGGCTGCGCAAGGTCGTGCTCGACAAGAACGGGCGTGTGAAGGCGAGCAGGAAGAAGAAGGCCGCGGCGCAGTCGTCCTAGCCGCTGGAGCATCCTTCTGACCGGTAGGACAGAATGCGGGTATGGCCTCGTACCCGCCCATCCCCCGCTCCCGCGAGAACGACTACACCGCTGAGGCCGCTGCAGCCCGGCGCGCCTTCGCCACCGAGCAGACCGGCGTGGCGCTCGAGCACGTCGGCGCGCACTCCTTCGACCCGGCCGTCCTGCCGGGCAACATCGAGCACTTCACCGGCGTGGCGCAGATCCCGATCGGCCTGGCCGGCCCGCTGCTCGTCGACGGCGAGCACGCGCAGGGCGAGTTCTACGTGCCGCTCGCCACCACCGAGGGCACGCTCGTCGCCTCGTACAACCGCGGGATGAAGCTCCTGCGCGCGGCCGGTGGCGTGAAGGTCACCGTCGTCGACGACGCGATGCAGCGCGCGCCCGTCTTCATCTTCGACAGCGCCCGCGAGGCGCGCGACTTCGCCACGTGGCTGGACCTGCACTTCGGTGAGATCAAGGCCGCGGCCGAGGCGACGACGAGCACCGGCCGGCTGCGCGACGTCGAGCGCTACCTCGCCGGCCGGTTCTGCTTCACCCGTTTCAACTACACGACGGGTGACGCCGCGGGCCAGAACATGACCGGCAAGGCGACCCTCGCGGCGTGCGAGTGGATCCGCGCCCGGCACCCGGAGCTGCGCCACTACACGCTCGAGGCGAACCTCGCGACGGACAAGAAGCACTCGCACATCAACCTGCTGCGCACCCGCGGCAAGCGCGTCGTCGCCGAGGCGCTCATTCCCGACGAGGTCATGCGCGCGGTGATGAACGTCTCGACCGACCGCGTCTACCGCGCCCGGCAGGTCGCGACGCTCGGCGGCCAGCTGTCCGGGCTGGCGAACAACGGCTCGCACTCGGCCAACGGCATCACCGCGATGTTCATCGCGTGCGGCCAGGACGTGGCCAACGTCGCCGAGTCACACGCCGCGATGGTCTACACCGAGCTGCGCGAGAACGGCGACTACTACTACTCGATCACCATGCCGGCGCTCATCGTCGCGACGTACGGCGGCGGCACGGGGCTGCCCACGCAGCGCGAGTGCCTGGAGCTGCTCGGCTGCTACGGGCAGGGCACGGTGCGGAAGTTCGCCGAGATCGTCGGCGCGACGGTGCTGTGCGGCGAGATCAGCCTCGGCGCCGCGATCGTGGCGGAGGAGTGGGTCTCCGCGCACGACACCTACGGGCGCAACCGGCCGTAGCCCGGCTGCGCCCGTAGGCCGGGATGTTCGCGCTAGCGAACTCCCAAGGCCGACGAAGTCGGCCCTACCACTTCGCGCACTGCTTCCACGCGAGCTTGCCCTCGATCTTGCCGCCGACCTTCGTCACGTTCTCCCACTGCGTGTAGCCGAAGTCCGGCGTGCCCGAGGTGTCGATGCTCGCCTTGATCGGGCCGGCCTGCACCTTCGAGCCGCCCTTGACGTTGAAGCAGTCGAGGCTCATCTCGCCGCCGATCGTGCCGCCGAAGACGCCGATCTTGCCGGTGAGCTCCCCGACGATCGCGCCGCCGGTGTCCTGCGCGCCGGCCATGACGTCGACCTCCGCGCCACCGCCGCCGCCCACGCCGATCTCGGCGCACAGCGACCAGTTCGCCTTCTCCACCACGTTGTCGCGGCAGAGCTGGATGCCGCCGCCCGCGCCGCCGAACGCGGCGAACGAGCCGCAGACCAGGCCGCTGGGGTCGCGGTTCTGCACCGGGTTCGAGCCGGCGTAGGCGAACAGGTTGTCCGGGGACCCGGCGAAGTACGACGGGTCGCGGAACACGAACCGGCCGGAGGCGGGCTCGTAGTCGCGCATGCCGAAGCGGACGAGCTTCGTCACCGGGTCCTCGACACCGCCGGGCGAAGCCGATCGGCAGCGAGAACGAGGCGCCGGCCTCGACCGTCGACTGGCCGAACGCGTCGTAGGCGATCCGCTTCACGACGGTGCCGTCCTTGTCGACGACCACGCGCGGCGAGCCGACCTGGTCGGACCCGACGTAGTACGTCGCGTCGCCGCGGCGCAGCGCGAACATCGCGTCGTGGTCGTCGTAGCTGACCCGGGTCAGCGTGCCGTCGGCGTCCTTCCACGCGGTGACGCGGAACGGCTGCGCCGGGTCGCCGTAGAGGTACTGCTGCGTGTTGCCGCCCTCGGTGCGGGCGGTGCGCCGCCCGAGCGCGTCGTAGACGTACGTCACGGTCGTGCCACCGACGGTCGCCGACAGCAGCTGCCCGTCGCGGCTCCACGAGAACGTGTCGGAGCCGCGCTTGGTCATGAACCCGTCGGCGTCGAACTCGTACGCCACGCCGTTGCGGGTCTTCAGCTGGCCGCCGTCATCGTACGTCGCGGCCTGCGCGGCGCCGCCGCCGGCCCTCGCGCTCGTGCGGTTGCCGTCGGCGTCGTAGCCGTACTCCTCCACGACCGTGGCGCCCTCCTTGACGCGGCGCAGCTGGCCGCGGCCGTCGTACTCGTACGTCCGCGTCTTCGCCGCGCCGCCCTTCGGCGTCTCGGCGATCGACCCGATCCGCGAGCCCTTGTCGTACGTCAGCGCCTGGGCGTAGACGTCGCCGCCGGGCGACCTGCACCTTGCGGTTCTTAATGCGGGCGAGGGTGTCGTGGTCGACGTCGATCGCCAGCGGCCCGCCGGTGATCGCGTCGGCCGCGCCGCCCGGCCCGTTGCGGGTGAACGTGAACGGGCCGCGCTTCGTGAGCAGCCGGTCGGCGTCGAAGACGAGCTCGTCGGCGAACGATGAGCCGCCCACCGTGAGCTTCTCCTCGCTGGGCAGCAGCTTGTCGTCCCACGTGTACGCGTACGTGCCGTCCGCCGCGCCGCTGAACGCCATGCTCGTCGGCAGCGCGCCGTCGTAGCCGTAGTCGATCGACTGCGACCCGCCGCCACCGGTGAGCGTGCGGCTGATGACGTCGAACTGGTCGGCGCCCTCCACGTAGGAGTAGCCCTTCGTGACCTGCGCGTTCTCCTCGCCCTTGAGCTGGCCGCCGTCCGTGTACGCGTACGACGTCGTCGCGCCGGTCGGTGACACGAGCGACTTCAGCTCGCGGTTGGCGAAGTAGTCGCGCGTGTACTTCGCGGCCTGCCCGGCGGGCGTGTACGTCTTCTCCCGGCCCGTCTCCGTCCGGGTGAAGTCGTGCGTGCGGCCGTCGGGCGTCGTCAGCGTCTTGACGTTGCCGTCGAGGTCGTGCGTGTAGCGGTACGTCGTCGCGCCGGGCACGTCGTCGTCCATCGTCACGCTCGCGATGCGATCGGCGTCGTCGTACCCGTACGTGATCGTGTTGCCGAGTGCGTCCTTGCGGGTCTGCAGGCGCAGTTTCGCGTCGTAGGTGAACGACTGTGACGTGTCGCCCTGGGTCACGGTCTTCACGCCGCCGCGGTCGTCGTAGGCGACCTTGATCGGTGCGATGCCCGCTGCGGTGCGCGACTCGATCACGCGGCCGCGCCGGTCCATCACCGTCGACGACGTCCGGGACTTCTTCGACTGGAACGACATCGTCTGGTCGTCGGGATCATCGGCCTCGCCGGTGTCGAACTCCCAGATCCCATCGGGCCCGTTCACGCGCAGGTTCTCGACGCTGAACGGGTTCTTCGGGTCCTTCAGGGACACGGTGCGCGTCCACGTGTCGGTGCGCTTCTTGCCTGCCGGCGTCGTGACGGTGCGCTCCGCCGGGACGATGACGCGCGCGCCCCAGCGCGGGTCGGCCGCGTTGGTCTGCGTCGTCTTCGTGCCGTCGGGGTCGGTGCGTTCGATGCTGCCGTCGAGCAGCGTCTTGGAGACCGTCGTCAGGCCGCCGGGGCGGACGATCCGCCGCTGGCGCTCGCCCGTCGGCAGCGTCTCCATGTGGTAGGTCGTGACCCGGCCGCCGGCAGTGACCTTCACGCTCGTGCCGCCGTCGCCCTCCGTGCGCTCCAGCGTGGTGGTGACGCCGTCCGGCGAGACGTCCTTCGTCAACCGGCCCTTCGCGTCGTACGTGAACGCGCCCTTGCCGCCGCCGGGCTTGGTGAACGTCGCCAGCAGACCGCCGGGGTGGTAGGTCAGCTTCGTGGCCTCACCCGCGGGGTTCTTGACCTCCTCGAGCCAGCCGGCGCCGTCGAGCTTCAGCGTCGTGCGCTGCCCGCCCGGGCCGACGATGGCCTCGGGCGCGCCGCCCGCGCCGCGCTCGATCTTCGTCACGTTGCCGTCGCCGTCGATGATGCGGGCCAGGCCGCCGTCGCCGTACTCGAAGCGACGGATCGGCGTGCCCGTCAGGCCGCTGCGCGTCGACAGGTGGCGCCCGTCGCGGTCGAACTCCCACACCTCCGTGCCGTCCGGGGACGGGACCGCGTAGCCGTCGCGGTCGAACGCCGGGAGCGGCGGGTCGATGCGGCGGATCTGGTGCCGGCCGTCGGCGAACAGCACGCGGCCGTCACCGTCGACATGGATGCCGCCGTCCGACGTCTCGATGCATGAGCGCGTCGCCTGCTCGCCGTTCGGCGACAGCGAGTAGCCGCAGGTGCCGCGCAGGTGCCCGGCGACGTGCTCGAGCCGGCCCTCCGGCGTGACGCGGGAGATGAGCGAGCCGCTCGGCGTGCCGTTCTGGTTGTGGCGGATGTAGACCGAGCCGTCGCGGCCCATCGCCACGTCGACCGGCGCGCCGATGTTCGCGTTTGTCGCGAGCTCGCCGTACTGCGGGATCTGGTAGGTGCTCGTGTGGTTGCCCGCCACGCGCGTGAGCTGGCCCTGCGGGCTGACCTTCTCCACGACGTTCTCGTTGGGCAGCGCGAAGTACAGCGAGCCGTCGTCTCCCAGCGCCAGGCCGTACGGGATGGCGAAGGACGCGTCGCGCGCGGGCTCGCCGTTGCCGAGATCCTCGCTCTCGTTGGCGTCATGGCCGCCGCCTGCAACGTTCTGGATGAGTCCGGCGGGCGTGATCTTCCGCACGCGGGCGTGGTAGCCGTTGAACGCGGCGCCGCGCTCGGTGAAGTAGACCGTGCCGTCTGGGGCGGGCAGGATCGACTTGATCCCGGCCAGGCGCGTGTCGCGCGCCTGTTGTCCTTCGGCGCCGGTCGCGGAGGTGCTCTGCGACCCCGCCACCCGCTGGACGCGGCCATCGGGCGTGATGCGCGCGATGAAGTAGTTGTTCGACGACGAGCTGTAGCCCGACCAGTAGACGCTCCCGTCCGGTCCGGCGGCGAGCCCGGTCGGCTCGTAGCCGAGCACGGCCTCCTTGGCCGGCGTGCCGTCGGGGGACAGCGGGCCGGGGACGCCGGCGTAGGGGTTGTCGCCCGTGCCGCGGCGACCGGCGTAGCGGCTGACCTTCCCGTCGGGCGCCACGCGGAAGATGCCCTTCTCGTTGAAGTGCACGAGCACGAACATCGAGCCGTCGGGCCCACGGTCGAACCCGCCGAGGTAGTCGAGCGAGACGTCCTCCCCCTGCTTGCCCTCGCTGTCGGGCGAGCCGATGCGCGGACCGCCGTAGGCGCCGACGAGCGTGTTGAGCGTCTTGCTCATCGCCTCACCGGAGATCGTCTGGCCGTCGCCCTTGTGCACGGCCTGGTTGCCGGGGTCGTAGCTGTGGTGGCCCGACAGCGAGAAGCCGCCGAGGCCGTCGACGTCACGGCTGTCCCACGAGCCGACGTAGCGCGTGATCGTCTGGCCGACGGGGATGCCGCAGAAGAAGTGCGTCTCCATCGAGCCCGAGCGGTTGCCGCAGGCGTAGCGACCGTCGAACACCTCGGTGTCACTCGGGAACTGGCCGAAGCTCGCGGAGAAGTCCTCCGGCGCGTCGTAGTAGTTGAACTCGTAGACGTAGAGCACGCGGATGGTGGCCTTCAGGCGGCCCTGCACCGCGCGGTCGTACGCGTCCGCGCCGTCCCAGCTGATCGTGTGGGTCAGGTTCGGGGTGATCTCCGGCAGGGACCCGCAGGTCTGCGTGCCGGTGGTCGGGTAGTCCGGGTCGCACCAGCGCTTCTCGATCTTCTTGCCGCCGATCGTCACCTCCAGCTGCACGCCCTTGAGGCGGTCGGGGATGACCGACGGGGTGATCGGGATCTCGAGGTTGTCGTCGGCCTTCCAGCCGGGGACGCGGTCCGAGGTGTAGTGCAGCGTCTGGTCGGTGCCGACGAGCGGGATGTGCTCACCGAGCGTCTGCGTCTCGCAGCCGATCTCCGAGCCCTTGGCCTTGCACGGGTCGTTCGGGTCCTGCCACTCGAACTCCTTGAGCTTCGGCGGCTTGGCGCCGGGCGGCGGGCCGTACGGCCAGTTGTGGTCCCACGGCGTGAAGTGATCGAGCGGCACGCGCCACAGCTCAGCGCCCGGGTCGTAGCGAGCGGCCAGCGCGCGGCGCTCGTCGTCGGTGATGCCGAGCTTCGTCAGCGCCTCGCCGGTGTCGGCGTTGCCGTCGCCGGTGACGTCCAGGCCCGCGAGGCCGTCGACCTCGTTGACGACCTTCAGCACCTTGCCGTTGTTGCCGGCCTTCCACTCGCCCTCGTCGCGGTCGTAGTACCCGGTGGGCACCACGCCGCCGACGGGCGCGCCGGTGAAGTTCTCGAGGTAGTTCAGGACGGGCTTGCTGAAGTCCACGCGCGTGGCCTTGGCCTTCAGCGCCTCGTCGATCGAGTACTCGGCCGCGTACGTGTAGCCGGTGGTGTCCGGCAGCGTGCCGGGCATCGCGGCGTCGCCGTCGTCGCCCTGCGTGAACTCGGTGACGCGCACGTCGAGGTTCTCGATCGGCTTCTTGCTGCCGTCGGGCAGCGTCATCGTCGCCGTCGTGTCCTTGGTGAAGAAGAGCAGGCTCTGACGGGTCCCGTCGGCGTCCTTGCTCGGGCTGCTCGCCGCGACCTGGATCGGCGCGGCGCTGTCCGTGTCGATCTCGGTGACCGCGGGGTCGACCGGCACCATCACGATGTCGCCCTGCACGTCGTAGTCCTGCCAGTTGGGGTCGAGCGCGCGCTGGACGGGCAGGAAGCCGGCGATCTCGAAGACGAGCGTGAGGTCGGCGCCGTTGATCGCGAGGTCGTACTCGCCGTCGGCGCGGGTCTTCGTGTAGCCGAACTCCGGGTGGTCGAGGACCGTGACCTGCACGTCCTTGATCGGCTTGCCGTCGCGGTCGACGACCTTGCCGCGGATGACGGAGACGCGGTCCTCGTCGATCGTCCCCGGCTTGACGCCGCGCTGGACGGGGTTGCTGCCCGAGTACAGGAACGAGGTGGCGTCGTAGACGGAGGTCGCCGCGTCGGTGTTGAGCTTGGACGCCACCTTGTCCGGATCCGGGATCGGGCCGGGCTCTGCCGCCGGCGGCGGGGTCGGCGCCGGCGGGAGGTTCTCCGTCCCCGGCGCGGGGCGGGCCGGCGGCTCGCCGGCGGGCGCCTGGTTGACGGTCGTGCTCGCGCCGGTCGTGCCGCCCGGCTTCTTGGCGGTGATCGTCACCTTCTGCTTGGCCGCGACGCAGCGCGGCTTCTTCGCGCTGCCGGCGCAGGCGCGCAGCACGTGGGTACCGGGCTTCATCGTCGCCGGCACCTTGAGCTTCAGCCGCCGCTTGCCCTTCGCGCCCTTCTTCAGGGTCGTCGTGCCGATGGTGGTCGCGGACAGGCGAAACGTGACGCGGGTCGGCTTCGTGACCTTCGCGGTGTACGCCACGGTGAGGGTCCCGCCCGCCGCGACGCGCGACGGACTCGAACTGAGAGCACTCACACCCGGTGGTGCAGCAGCCGCTGAACCCGTGGAGAGGGCGAAGACGAAGAGGGTGAGGACGAAGATCGGACGCATGGACGGCATCCTGCGCGCCGGTGCCCTCCCTGCCATTGGGGACCTACCCCAAACATGGACCCCAGACTCTCACCCCACCCCCCACCCCCCGGACTGGACCACCTGGTGAACCGAACCGCCACACGCTTGGACCGTCTGGCGGTATGTTGCTCGCGACATGTTCGCTAAGGCAAAGCGACGGTTGGAACAGCGGCGGCAGAGCCGCCTCGACCGGCGTGCCGTGCGCGCGGAGTGGGACCTCACCGTCGGCGACCGTCTTCGCCCGGTCCGCACTCGGATCTGGGAGCAGGACGCGCTCGTGCGCGAACCGCATCCCCAGGACGCGCTCGACATCCCGGTCGCCTGGCAGCGCCGCGGCTGACCATGCCGGACTGAGCGGCTCTCCACTACCGTGGAGAGTTCGCACATGGAGCTCGTCCCGGACACCCCCAACGTCGAGCTCCGACTGCGCCGTGACGGCCACCGTGTCGTCGTCCTGAACTTCCCGTACGACGTGAACATCGTCGCGGCCGTCCGGGCGATTCCCGGCCGGCAGTTCGACTGGGACACGAAGGAGTGGTCCGCGCCGATCGACGACTGGGTCGGCCTGCACATCGCGCATCTCCTCACGCGGTTCCCTGATCTCCAGCCGGCCCCCGAGGTCGAGACCTGGCTGGAGCGGATCTCCGAGCGGTGGATCGCCACGGTGGCGACGACCAAGCACGACGGCCGCGGGTGGTTCGTGTTGCGCACCCGCGGCGGCGAGATCCCCGAGGCCGTCGCCGACCGCACCATCACCTTCGACGGCCAGACGCTCGCCTCCATGAGCCGCCAGGTGGCCGAGGTCCTCAGCGAGCAGCGCGCCGTGCGCATGGACCGCGCCGCTCAGCGCTGCGTGGAGGCGCTGCTGAACGACACCGAGCCGCCGCGCGCGCGGCTCGTGCTCGCCGAGAGCGTGGAGGGCGACCGGCTGAAGCTCGACGTCCTGTGGGATGCCTCCCTTGGAGACGCGTTCTCCCGACTGCCCGGCGGGCAGGACGGCCGCGGCCTCCCGCTGGACCCGTGGAACGCCGATCACCTCGACGCGTTCCTCACCGAGCACGGCATCCCGGTCGTGGGCGCGGCGGTCGGCGCGGTCCACGAACTGCGTGAGGAGCACGAGGAGGCCGCTGCGGCCGTCGAACGCTCACGCGCGACGAGCGCCGAGCCGCTCGACGAGACCGCCGCGAAGCTCGGCGGCGAACTGCAGCCGTTTCAGTGGGCCGGGGTGCGCTACGCGCTCGACACACGCCGCTGCTTCATCAGCGACGAGCAGGGGCTCGGCAAGACCGTGCAGGCGCTTGCCGCGCTCGAGGCCGACGACGCGTTCCCGGCCATCGTGATCTGCCCCGCCTCGCTGAAGCTCAACTGGCAGCGCGAGACCCGCAAGTGGCTGCCGCATCGCACGGTCGGTGTGGTCGAGGGCCGCGGCGCGTACACGCCGTCGCACGACATCACGATCCTGAACTACGAGATCGTCGCCGCCCACCGCCGCGACCTCGCCGCCGCCAAGCCCCGCGCCCTGGTCGTCGACGAGTCGCACTACTGCAAGAACCCGCAGGCCAAGCGCACCCACGCGGTGCGGCGCCTCGCGGAGTCGATCCCGCCGCACGGCCTGCGCCTCGCGCTGTCCGGCACCCCGGTCCTCAACCACGCCGAGGAGCTCGTCAGCCAGCTGCGGGTCCTCGGTCGCATCGAGGAGTTCGGCTCGGGCGCCCGGTTCGCGCGCCAGTTCGGCGGAGAGCTCAGCGAGGAGCGCCTGCACTGGCATCTGCGCCGCCACTGCTTCGTCCGCCGCCTGAAGAGCGAGGTCCTCCCGCAGCTGCCCGCCAAGCGCCGCGTCGTGGTGAGCATGCCGCTTGACAACGAGCGCGAATATCGCCTGGCCGAGCAGAGCGTCATCGACTGGCTGCGCGAGCAGCCGCTCGACCTCGCCGACCTCGACGCGAAGATCGCGCGCACCCTGCGCGCCGAGCGCCTCGCGCAGCTCGGCACCCTGCAGCGGCTCGCCGCCAAGGGCAAGCTCGAGGCGTCCATGGCGTGGATCCACGACTTCCTCGCGTCCGGCGAGCCCCTCGTGGTCTTCGCCCGCCACCGCGAGATCCAGGACGCGCTCGTCGAGCGCTTCCCCGACGCCGCGCACCTGCTCGGCCGCGACAGCACCGAGGCGCGCGACCTCGCCGTCCGCGCGTTCCAGCAGCCCGACGGCCCGCAGCTCATCATCTGCGCCACACGCGTGGCCTCGCAGGGCATCACGCTGACGCGTGCGTCGAACGTCGCGTTCCTCGAGCTCGAGTGGACCCCCGCGCTCCACGACCAGGCCGAGGATCGCGTGCACCGCATCGGCCAGCGCGACGCGGTCACCGCCTGGTACCTGCTCGCCGCGCAGACGATGGACGAGACGATGAGCGAGCTGCTCGCCCGCAAGCGCGAGATCGTCGCCGCGGTCACCGACGGCCAGGCGGGCGACGAGACGAGCGTGCTATCCGGCGTCCTGAAGGTGCTGCGCGACGGCGAGCCGTACCGGCACCTGCGCCCGGTCGCCTAGCGCTCAGCCGGCAAAGAGCGACACCACGGCCGAGATCAGGGCCAGCACGACCGCGGTGATGAGCACGCCCGTGGCGAGCATCCGCATGACGCGGTCGTCGTCGCTGAGCTCGATGCCCTCGATCCGCGCCGCCACGGCACGTTGCACGGCCACCGAGACGCCGAGCACGACGAGGAACACGAGGATCGGCCCGAACGTCCCCGCGATGGTGGCGATGCCCAGGAGCGTGAGCACCCCGATGAAGCCCGCCGCCCCGAGGTAGGCGGCGATGACCTTGCGCGCAGGCGTGAGCGCGTCGGTGGCCTTCGGTCTCGGAGCCTTCGCCTTCGCCCTCGGCTCGGCGTCGGTGCGGTTGCGCGCGCGGCGTCCCATGTGCGCCTGCACGGTAGCCACCCCGGAACGATTGCGGATCGACACCCTCTCCTTCTGGAGCATGGCTCTAGAGTCATGCTCCAGTGAAGGGGGACACGAGATCACGCATCCTCGAGGCCGCGCGCACCCTCATCGTCCGGTCGGGCTACGACCACATGAGCATCTGGGCGCTCTCTGAGGCCAGCGGCGCGAGCAACGGCAGCATCTACCACCACTTCGGCTCGCGGGATGGGGTGCTGCGCGAGCTGCTGCGCCGCGCGATCGCCGACGTTCAGTTCGGCCTCATCCGAACGCTGCTCGCCCACCAGGAGGACGCGGCCGCCGGCGTCCGGGCCGTCGTGGCCTACCTCCTGGCGTGGAGCGAGCAGCGGCCGGACGATGCTCGGCTGCTGCTCACCCACCGTGACCTGGTGGTCGCGCATCCGGTCGACCCGGGGTTCTTCCCCGCGGTCGAACGCTGGCTGCTGGCACACGCACAGGCCGGGCGGATGCCCGAGGTCCGGCCGCGGACGGCGTACGCGCTCGTGGTCGCCCCGGCGCAGGCGTTCGCGGATCTCTGGCTTCGCGGTTCGGACCCGACGCCGCCCACCGCCCACGCGGGCCGGCTGGGGGATGCGGCCTGGGCCGCGCTGCTCGCCGCCGGACCCGATCCGGCTCGCTGACCGCGCGCTTGCAGGACTCGCGGGGGTCCGCTGCGACCCTGCGACTTCCCGCTCTCGTCCGTGTTCTGACCGCTGATGCCTCGCCGACTGCTCCTCACCCTGCTCGCCGTCGCCCTGCCCTGTGCTCCCGCCGCCGCGCAGGACCCCGCGCCGTACACATCGGTCACGCAGATCGGCGACCGCGCGAACGGCACGCTGCGCTTCCCGCAGTCCATCGCGATCGGCGCAGACGGCAACGTCTACGTCGGCGACCAGGGCACGCATGTCATCCAGGTCTTCCGGCCCGACGGGTCCTTCCTGCGCACCGTCGGCGAGCCGGGCACGCGGCCCGGTGAGCTGACCGCGGTCGGCGCCCTCGCCGCGGCGCCCGACGGTTCGATCGTGGCGGCGGACGGCAGCAACCGCATCGAGCGCTTCGCCGCCGACGGCAGCCGCATCACCGGCTGGGGTGGCACCGGCACCACGGTCGGGAAGTTCAAGTTCGGGGGCGGCCGCGCGAACGACGCCGGTGCCGGCGGCGGGCTCGCGGTCGGCGGCGACACGGTCTACGTCGCCGACAGCGGGAACAACCGCATCCAGCGCTTCGCCCTTGACGGCAGCCGCGGGGCCGAGATCGTCAAGCCCGGCGTGCTGAGCCATCCCAAAGGGGCTCGCGGTGCGCAAGACGCGCCTCTTCGTGGCCGACGACCAGAACCACCGCATCCTCGTCATGGACACGGGCGGTCGGCAGATCACGACGATCGGCGGCGGCTCGGGCGAGCGCCCCGGTCAGCTGAACTACCCGTACGGTGTGGCGCTCGACCCCGCCGGCCGGGTGTTCGTCGCCGACAACATGAACCAGCGGATCCTGCGGTTCAGCACCGGGCCGTCGTACCCGTACAAGGGGCGCTGGGGCAGCTACGGCACGCAGCCCGGCCAGCTCGCCTATCCGCGCGGGATCGCGATCGACGGCGTCGGCAACGTCTACGTCACGAACACCGGCAACGACCGGATCGACGTCTACGACCGCGGCGGCACGCTGCTGCGCGCGTTCGGGCGATCCGGCCGCGCGGAGGGGCAGTTCAACGCGCCGTTCGGCGCGGCCGCCGACGCCGCCGGGTTCCGGGCCGTCACGGACAGCAACAACGGGCGGGTGACGATCCTCAACCCGGACGGGAGCGTCGTGAGCGAGTGGGGCTCCCCCGCGCCCGGTCCGACCATCCTGCCGCGGCCCGTCGCCGTCGCGTTCGACGCCAACGGCACGGCGTACGTGCTCGACCAGCGCCGTGCGCGCATCGTCGTGTTCAGCCGGACGACGGGGCGCCCGGTGCGGACGATCGCGTCGCAGGGCCGCGACGGCGGCCAGCTGCTCGACCCGTCCGCCATCGCGATCAGCGGCGGCGGCACGATCTACGTCGCCGACAGCGGCAACAAGCGCATCGCGCGGTTCTCGACGGCGGGCCAGCACCTCGGCTCGATCACGGACACCGGCACGGTCCGCGGCATCGCCGTCTCCCCCGACGGCACCGCCATCTACGCCGCCGACACGGAGAACCGCATCTCGGTCTACGACCAGGCCGGCGTGCTGCGCGACGACTTCGGCGGCACCGGGAACAAGCTCGGCAAGCTCAACGCGCCCGCGCAGATGACCGTCGACGCGGCAGGGAACCTGTGGGTCGCCGACCGCGGGAACAACCGCGTGCAGCAGTTCGGGCCCGCGGGAGAGCGGCTGCTGAGCATCGGCCGCCGCGGCACCGGAGCCGGGGAGTTCATCTACCCGACGGGCGTGAGCGTCGACTGCCGGGGCACCCTCACCGTCACCGACGCCTACAACAACCGCGTGCAGCAGTTCGCGCTCACGGCGCCGCCGACCACGCCGTGCCGGGACCTCCCGGCCCTCGGCCGCCCGCCGGCGCCGCAGATGCCGACGCTCCCCGCGCCCGACGGCCCGCTGCTCACACTCAGGCCCCTGCGCACGACCGGTGTGCTGTCCAGCCGGCTGCTGCCGCTGCGCGTCGGGTGCGACACCGTGTGCAGCGTCACGACCCGCGTCACCCTCACGGCCAAGCGTGGCAAGAAACGCGTGGTCATCACCGCGGCCGGGCCGAAGGTCGCCGTCCCCGCAGGCGAAACCCGGATCGTGCGCGTGCGCATCACCGCGGCGCAAGCGGGCAAGCTGCCGCGCGGGAAGGCGATCACCGCGAACGTGGACGTCACGGCGACCGCGTCCGTCGGCGCGCCGACGACGGTCACACGCCAGCTGCGGGTGCGATGAGTTTCGGGCGGATCGCCCGTCTACCCCGCATGCCCACCATCACCCCCAACCTCTGGTTCGACACGAACGCCGAGGACGCCGCCACGTTCTACTGCTCGGTGTTCCCGAACTCGCGCATCGTCAACGTCGCCCGCTACCCGGAGGGCGCGCCCGGGCCGACCGGCGAGGTCATGACCATCGAGTTCGAGCTCGACGGGCAGCGCTTCGTCGGCATCAACGGCGGCCCCCAGTTCACCTTCGATGAGGCCGTCTCGTTCCAGATCACGTGTGAGACGCAGGACGAGGTCGACCGCTACTGGGACGCGCTGACCGGCGACGGCGGCGCCGAGAGCCAGTGCGGCTGGTGCAAGGACCGCTTCGGCCTGTCGTGGCAGGTGGTGCCCGCCGGCATGGAGGAGGTCTTCTCCGACCCGGACCCGGCGAAGGCCCAGCGCGCGATGCAGGCGATGCTCGGGATGAAGAAGCTCGACCTCGCCGCGCTGCGCGCCGCCGCTACGTGAAGTCCGTCACCTCGTAGACCGACTTCAGCCGGACGGGCGCGGTGAACGGGCCGGTGTAGACGTGGTAGCGGTCGCCCGTGGTGGTCTCGAAGATCGCGGTGATCTCGGGACCGCCCTCGTGCAGCTGCTGCCCGACCTCGAGATGGCGGTCCCGGCCGCCGAGCCGGCCGTGCACGCCGAAGATGCGGCGCCCGCGAACCGGGGACCCGGTGTCGGTCTTCACCCGCTCGCGCATCCGCAGGTAGGCACGCTCCGCGCCGCTCTCCGTCTCGCTGCCGGGGACGAAGAACGAGGGGATCGCGTTTGTGAGCATTAGCACATACTACCCGGTATTGCGCAAGCCGCCGGATATGCCGTTGATCGCCAGGAAGCTCGCGCGCCCGAGCTCGTCGCCGCCCTGGCCCGCCCGGCGGCGGCGCAACAGCTCGAGCTGGATGAACGACAGCGGATCCACCGCCGGGTTGCGGCGCTCGATCGAGCGCTGCAGCACCGGCTCGCGATCGAGCAGCCGCTCGCCGCCGGTGATGGCGAGGAGCTCGTCGCGCGTCCGCTCGAACTCCGCCTCGATCTTGCACCAGATGCGCTCGCGGATCCCGGCGTCCGCGCACAGCGACGCGTAGCGACGCGCGATGTCGAGGTCGGCCTTCGAGAGCGCCATCTCCGCGTTGCTCAGCAGCGCCGCGAAGAACGGCCAGTCGGCGTCCATCTCGCGCAGCAGATCGATCCCGTGGTCTTCCCGCGCGGCGGTCAGTGCCGTGCCCAGCCCGTACCAGGCGGGCAGCACGATCCGCGCCTGCGTCCAGCTGAACACCCACGGGATCGCGCGGAAGTCCTCGATGCGGTCGGTCTGCTTGCGCTTGGCCGGGCGCGAGCCGAGGCGCAGCCGCGAGATCTCGTCGACGGGCGTGACCGCGTGGAAGAACGCCACGAAGTCCGGATCCCCGTAGACGAGATCGCGGTACGCGCGGGCCGACACGCCGGCCATCCCCTCGATGACCGGGGTGAACCGCACGGCGCGGTCGGCGCTCAGCCGCGCGTCGCCGGGTCCCGCGCCGCGCATCAGCGCCGCGCTGGCCGTGAGCTCGAGTTCCCGGTGCGCGATCTCCGTCACCGAGTACTTGCCGGCGAGCACCTCGCCCTGCTCGGTCACCTTCAGGCGGCCGCCGACCGTGCCCGGCGGCTGCGCGAGGATCGCGACGTTGCTCGGCCCCCCGCCGCGCCCCACCGCGCCGCCACGGCCGTGGAAGAAGGTCCAGCGCACCCCGTGCTCGCGCATGAGGTCGGCGAGCTCGATCTGCGCGCGGTACACCGCCCACCCGGACGCGACGTAGCCGACGTCCTTGTTCGAGTCGGAGTACCCGACCATGATCTCCTGCTCGTCGCCGACCCCCGCCAGGGCCGAGCGGTAACAGGGCAGCTCCAGGAGGGTGCGCATCGTGTCCGCCGCGGCGGCAAGGGTCTCGCCGCTCTCGAACAGCGGGACGATCCGCAGCAGCACGCCGCACTCCTTCATGAGCAGCAGCACCTCGAGGAGGTCCACCGGCCCCGACGTTCCGGAGATGATGTAGCTCTGGAGGGCGTCGGCATGCTCACCCGCGCGCAGGTCGCGCAGGAGCCGGAAGGTCGCCACCGTCTCCTGCGTCGAGGCGCTGAAGCCCCCGGTGTCGGCCGGGATCAGCGGCCGGCGCTCCTCGATCAGCCGGGTGAGGAGCGCGATGCGCGCAGGCTCATCGAGGGCGGGGTAGTCGTCTTCGAGACCGACCGCGGCGAGCACCTCGCCGATCGCATGCGCATGGATCCCCGCGTGCTCGCGGATGTCGAGCCGGGCGAAGTGGAAGCCGAAGACCTCGACCTGGCGGATGACCTCGCGCAGCTCGCCGGCCGCGACGAACGCGCCGCCGCCGGAGCGCAGCGCGGCGTCGCACGCGCGCAGATCGACCAGCAGCGACTCCGGGTCGGGATACCCGCGCTCGTCGCCTTCAAGCGTGGCCCGCAGCCGGGCGCGCGATGAGGCTGAACGCCCGGCGGTACGGCTCCTCGGGGTTCCGGGCGTCGAGGTCGGCGGTGAGGTCCGGGAACCGCTCCGCCCCGTCGGCGAGGACGGCGTCGAGCGCCTCCGCCCCGCCGACGAGCCGGGTCGACAACGACACTCGCTCGGCGAGCCGGACCGCTTGGTCGTAGAGGAAGCGCAGGCACGCGTCGCGCATGACCTCGAGCGCCTCGAGCGTCACCTCGGGCGTGACGTACGGATTGCCGTCACGGTCGCCGCCCATCCACGAGCCGAAGCGCAGCAGCGGCGGCACCGGCACATCCTCATCGGGGTACACCTCGGCCACCGCGGCCTCGAGGTCGCGGTAGAGCGCCGGGACGACCTCGGCGAGCGTGGACGTGAAGTACATGAGGCCCGTGCGGACCTCGTCGAGCACCGTCGGCGAGACGGCGCGAATCTCGTCAGACGCCCACAGCTCCTGGATCGCGGCGGCGAGCCGCTGGCGCGCGGTCACCAGCGCGCTCGGGGTGCCGCGCCGCTCGTCGAGCGCGCGGAGCGTGGCGAAGATCCGCGCGAGCTTCTGCAGCGTGGTGCGCCGCCGCGCCTCGGTGGGGTGCGCCGTCATGACGAGCTCGACATCCGCATGCGCGAGCAGCGACGCGAGTTCGTGCGCCTCGACGCCGTCCGCCGCGAGGCGGCCGATCGCATCACGCAGCGAGCCGCGGCGCGGCGCGGGCGCCTCGGCCGACTCGCGAATCCGCAGCCGGCGCACGCGCTCGTTGTCCTCCGCGAGGTTCACGAGCTGGAACCACCGCGTCAGGGACCGGATGAGGACCTGCAGGTCGTCGACCGACGCGCTGCCGACCAGCGCCTCGAGTTCCAGCCCGGCCGCCTCGTCGCCGCCGCGCAGCGCCTGGCCGAGCGCGACCGCGCGGCGGTGCAGCGCGAGCGCGTGATCGCCCTCACCGGCGGCGATGACCTCCTCGAGGATCTCGCGCAGGAGCGCCTCGTCGTCGGCGAACCCGCGAGGTGAGGCGGGAGCCTGCACGGTCACGCTCAGCTCACCAGACCTCCGGCACGAAGGTCTGGTCGCTCATCGGCGGGCGCAGATACCCCGTGCCCTTCTTCAGCGGCGGCAGCTTCAGCGGCGGCGGCGTGACGTCCTCGTACGGGATCTGGCTGAGCAGATGCGTGATGCAGTTCAGCCGGGCGCGGCGCTTGTCGTCGGCGCGCACCACGTACCACGGCGCCTGCTTGATGTCCGTGTGCACGAACATCTCGTCCTTGGCCTTGGAGTACTCCTCCCAGCGTTCACGTGACTGGAGGTCCATCGGGCTGAGCTTCCAGCGGCGCATCGGGTCGTGCACGCGGGCCTGGAAGCGCTTCTCCTGCTCCTCGTCACTGACGCTGAACCAGTACTTGATGAGGATGATCCCCGAGCGCACGAGCATCCGCTCGAACTCCGGGCAGGACCGCATGAACTCGCGGTACTCCTCGTCGGTGCAGAAGCCCATGACGCGCTCGACGCCGGCGCGGTTGTACCAGGAGCGGTCGAACAGGACCATCTCCCCGGCGGCCGGCAGATGCGCGACGTACCGCTGGAAGTACCACTCGGTCTTCTCGCGCTCGGTGGGCGTCGCGAGCGCGGCGATCCGGAAGGCGCGCGGGCTCGTGCGCTCGGTGATCCGCTTGATGACGCCGCCCTTGCCGGCCGCGTCACGGCCCTCGAAGACGACGACGACCCGCAGGCCCTCCTGCTTGATGTACTCCTGCAGCAGCACGAGCTCGACCTGCAGGCGACGCAGCTCGGCCTCGAACGCCTCCTTGCCGAGCTTGCGCTTCTTGACGCCCGGTGCGGGCTTGCTCTGTTTCTTCGCCATGATCCTGCGAGCGTACGTCAGGCTCCTGTGACCGGCGCCGGACCGACCCTAAGGGCGGGCCGGGGTGTGGACCGGCGGTCGATAGACAGGGCGTGCGCGGAAAGCTAGGGGTCAACCCCAGGGTGGGCGCCCGGTGTGCGGCGGGCGGGCCGCGCGGAGGATGGCGGCATGTCCATTCGCACCGCCACCACCCTCGCCGTCGTCGCCGCCTTCGCCGCCGCGCCCGGCGTCGCCACCGCCGATTCGATCTCGTACATCGGCAAGGACCAGAACATCTGGCTGACCACTCCTGATGGAGCACGACAGTTCCAGGTCACGACGTCAGGGAGATACTCCTACGCGTCGCAGGCCGACGACGGGTCGTTCATCGCCCGGGTGTCCGATGACACGGAGACCCTGCACCGGCTCGACCGCTGGGGCAACGTCCTCGCCGAGTTCAAGACGCCGGTGAGCGACGGGCCCACCCCCGCCAACTCGCAGGACAACCACTTCGAGGGCCCGTACGCGCCGGACATCTCCCCGGACGGCACGAAGGTCGCCTACACCTACTACCACCAGTCCTACACGTACGACCCGACCGCGTGCGGCGGGACCGGCTGCATGGCAAACACGTTGCGGAGCGGCACGGCGATCACGCACGCCGACCGCCTGACGTCGTGGGACGAACTGGGCGGCAACCTCACCGGCTGGCGCGACCCGCAGTGGGTGACGAACGACGAACTCGTCCGCAGTGACGCCGGCGTCGCGCTCGCCGAGAACGTCGTCATGAACCGGGTGAGCCAGGGCCCGAGCAACGGCCTCGTGCGCTGGATGAAGGCCGAGGCGCTGGAGCGCGAGGACGCCGTGGTCAACCCGCAGAAGACGAAGATGGCCCTCGTCGACAAGGAGCCCGGGCCGGCCGGGACGTTCACCGCCTACGAGGGCATCCGCATCTACCGGATGACGAACGGCTTCGACGCCCCGCCGGAGGCGTGCTTCCGCTACCAGCCCGACGACAAGAGCGTCACCGACGCGCCGACCTGGTCGCCCGACGGCACCGCCGTGGCGTTCGACGAGGGCGCGGGCATCCGAGTCATGCCGGTGCCCGACCTCAGCGGCGACAATTGCAAGGCGCCGGAGAGCGGGGACTCGGGCCGCGTGATCATCCCGGCCTCGAAGGGCGTCTACCCCGACTGGGGGCCCGCCGACGTCCCGACGTCACGCCCCGCGGCGCCGGGCGCAGCCGACGGCGCCCGGTCGGCCGGTGACCCCGGCCAAGCCCCTCACGGTCACGGGTGTGAAGCTCGCCAGAGCGCTGAGGTCCGGCCTCACGGTGAAGGTCGCGGTCCCCGGCGCGGGCACGGTGAGGGCCACCGCCCGCCGCGGGACGCGCACGGTCGCCACCGGCCGAGTGTCGGTGAAGCAGGCGGGCAGCGCGACGGTGCGGCTGCGCTTCACGAAGGCTGCGAAGCGCTCCCTGGCCAGGAAGAAGACGGTCACGCTGACGGTCGTCACCACCTTCACGCCGCGCCGGGGCAAGGGCGCCCAGAAGCGCAGCGCGAAGGTGACGCTGCGCCGTTAGCCGACCGGCGCCCCGGCGGCGACGACCTTCCAGGACTGATCGAGTGCCATGCGCAGCGAGACGGTGAACGTCGTCTCGCTGTCGCGGCTGCCGGAGACGAGCGCCGCGGTGTCGCGGTTCTCGACGTACCGGCGCCCGCGGACCTGCGCGGCGACGTCCATCGTCGGCGGCTCGGCCTTGCCGTCGAGCGCGGTGATCTTCAGCGACTCCAGCCGCGGGCCGCGCACCACGATCCGGTGGTGCGCGCCGTCGTCGGCGTACAGCAGCGCCTGGATCGCCGCGGGGGTCGCGACGGCCTCCAGCGCGGTGTCTGCGCCGTCGACCGCCTCGGCCCACCCGGCCAGCGCGCGGCGTGCGGCGGCCTCGAGGACGTCGGGCCCGAAGCGCGGGTCGACGAGCGACAGGTCCAGCGCGGCGGCGTGCGCGTCGTCCGCGTAGTCGACATCGACGAGCTCACCGGCCGTGACGCCGTTGCCGACCACCGCCTCCTCGCCGGCGAGCTGCACGAGCGACTCGTCGTGCAGGCGGCTGTCCGACCAGGGCGACGCGACGATCTCGCTGTCGAGGTGATGATGGCCCTCGGCGTCGGCCTCGATCGAGACGAGCATCCAGCCGTCGCCGTGGCGCGCGAGGGTCCAGTACTCCTCCAGCGACCGCTGCTCGGTACTCGACCCCTCGTGCATGAGCTTCGTGCCGTTGGCGTCCAGCACGTAGTCGTCCATCGACGCAGAGAGATGGACCGTGACGCGGTCCTCAGTGTCGTCCTCGCGGTTGACGAGGCCGACGTACTTCAGCTCGGGCCGGTTGTGGACGTGGCAGACGTTGCGCCAGCCCTTCGCCGCGAAGTCGTTGAGGCGGCGCTCCCACTCGACCATGAGGTCCGCGCCGACCATCGTCTTCAGCTGCGCGACATCGTTCTCCGACCACGCACGCTGCACGGCGAGGAACAGCTCGGTTGCCTCGCGCTCGACGTCCTCGTGGTGGAAGTACGCGTCGTCCTCGGCGGCTTCCGCAGACGCCAGGCGCACCTGCGCGTCCCGCGCGCGCCGCTTCTTGACCAGCTTGCGGCCCTGCCACCACCCGAAGGCGATGAACAGCACGAAGACGACGGCGAAGATGAGGAACGGCCAGAAGCTGCCGCCGCCGCTCGAGCCAGAACCGGAGCTGCTCGATCCGCCGCCGAAGCTCGACCCGCCGCCGCCGCCTCCGCCGCCCCCGAAGCTCGAGGACCCGCCGCCGGCGGCGGCGATGATGTCGAGAGCGGTGCTGAAGACGTCCATGGCCCCGATGGTACGGCTACTTGACGACCTGCACGAGCGACATCATCCCCCCCGTCCTCGTGCCCGAGGATGTGGCAGTGGAAGACGTACTTGCCGGTGAAGTCGCGGTAGCGCTGGCGCAGGGTGACGCTGCCGCCGTTCGGCGCGATCCGCACGGTGTCCTCGTAGCTGTCGCGGTCCACGGCCTTCCCGTCGATCTTCGTGACCTGGAACGGGTTGACGTGGATGTGGAACGAGTGCCACTCGGTCGTGACGTTGCGGATCGTCCACTCCTCCGTGGTGTTGATCTTCATCGTCTGATCCACGCGGTGGTGGCCGAACGGCTTGCCGTTGATGAGGAACTCGGTCGGCGTCTCGGAGTAGACGATGTTGCGCTTGCGGTCGACCTTCTTCGTGCGCAGGTCCTCGAACGGGACGAGCTCGTCCGGGATCGTGCCGGGCGTCTGCGCCGGGTCGGTGGGCTGGATGTCCGCGAGCACCGCGGCGCGGGTGTTGAGGAAGCCCTGCTTGAACGAGCGGGTCTCCAGCTGCGCCCCGCGCTCGGTGCCACGCACGAGCACGTCCACCCGCTCGCCGCCGCCGAGGATGATGCGCTGCTCCTTGTTCGTCACCCGTGCCGGGTTGCCGTCGGTCGCGATGACGTTGAAGTCCTGGTTGGAGAGCTGCAGGCGCACGAAGTAGTCGGCGCTGGCGTTGAGGATCCGCCAGCGCTGGACCTCGCCAGGCTGGATGTCGATCTTGGGACGCAGCCGCCCGTTGACGAGGAAGCGGATGCCGTCGTTCGTCGCGTTGTTGACGTTCATGACCGCGTTGCCCTGCAGCTGGTTGGCCATGAGCACGATGGTGCGCTCGCGCGCGCCCGCGACACCCGGCAGGTCGTCGTAGCCCTTGCCGTCGACGATGAGCGCGCCGGCCATGCCGCTGAAGACCTGCGTCTCGGTGAACTCGTGGCGATGTGGGTGGTACCAGTACGTGCCCGGGGTCTGGTCGAGCGGGATCTTGTACTCGTACTGCTGCGTGCCGCCCGGCGGGATGTCGAGCAGGACGTTGTCCGAGTTGCCGCTCGGGCTGACGTGCATGCCATGGACGTGGAGGTTCGTCGGCTGCTTCGTGTTGTTGATGAGCTTGATCCGCAGCGTGTCGCCGGGGCAGACCCGTAGCGTCGGGCCGGGGTACGCCTTCTCGAACAGCGTGCTGCTGATGTTCGGCTTCTGGATGTAGGCCTTCGCCGCCGACATCTTCAGCGTGGTGCTCAGCAGCCCGTTGACGCTGCGCCGCTCGGCCGGCTGGAAGAACCCGTCCTTGATCGGCTCGCCGCGCGTGGCGGGACACCCCTTCGCCGCCTGCGCGAACGCGGACTGCGGACGCGGGTCGGCGCCGCCGCGGATCAGCAGGATCGCGACCAGGGCGAGCGCGGCCAGCAGCGCAAGCGGAAGGACGAAACGAACGGCGAGCTTGGCAGACATGGGCGCGAGCGTACGCCCGCGCCCCGACGGGATGCGCCGGTCAGCAGCGTCCCCTTCCGTTACGCCAGACGCGACGAGGGACCCGGGCGGGTGACCGGGTCCCTCGTGGTCGCCACGGGCGCGGCCGCCCCTGCACGGCCGCGTCCTCCCCCGTGTGGATCAGCTACTCGGCGGTGCCGGGTTGTAGTAGCTGCCGCCCGTCGCTGAGATCCAGCCTGCGAGCTTGCGCTCGCACCGGCCGGTCACAGTCTCGACGATCGTGGTGAACGAGCCGACGTTGCGCTCGCACGCCACCGACGAAGGCGCGTACGGACCGAGGTTGTACGGCGCCGCGGCGTACGGCGAGCCCTTACCCGTCGGAACGTCGATCCACGTCTTGTCCGTGTTCTCGGGGTTCGCGGTCGTACCGAAGAAGCACGGCACGTTGCTCAGCCGGCCCTGGAAGTCCGAGGCCGACGCCTTCACGCGATAGAGCATGTTCGCCGAGGAGGCGATGCCCTGCGTGCCGCCGCGCATGATCGCCCAGCCGCGCCGCTTGGCGTAGTTGAACAGCGCCTCCTGCTGGAAGCGGTTCAGGTTGCGCGGCCACACCATGACCGTCGTGCCACCTGACGCGTCGATCTTGTACTCCGAGCCGGCGATGCTACCCGTGTTCGGACTGGTCGGGATGTACGTGTTCAGTGACGTGCCGTACATGTTCAGCGACGTGTAGGCCGCCTGCCATGGCTGGGATGGGCTGAACGGGTTCGGGTAGAGCGACGTGGTGTCCCCCGCGAGCACGTTGTTGCTCGTGAAGTTCGCCACCCGCGGAATGCGGATCAGCGTCACCCGCCGCGGATCGGTTCTGGTCCCCAGGTACCCGGCGCAATTCTGCGCGGGCGGGATGGTGGCGACGTCCGCGCCCGGCAGCAGATTGGGCCGCGTCCACTGGACGATGTCGCCCGGGTTCGGCGGGGCGTACTGGACGCCGTCCTCGCCACCGATGACGGTGCCCAGCCCGCCGACGGAGAAGAACCGCTGACCGTTCTTCAGGATGATGCGCTCGCTCAGGACGGTCTTGTTCTGCCGGTCCGGCGGATCGGTCGGCGGAGCCTGCAGCGCGTCCGGGAGGACGTTGTACTCCTGGCAGTCCACCGGCTCACCCGTCTCGAGGTCGACCGCCGTGACGACCGGGAAGGTGCTCTTCGTCGAACCGCCGGGGTTGTAGCCCGGGAACGCGTTGTACACGCGGTTGGCCAGCGCCCAGAAGTTCGCCTCGTCGTTGTCGTCGCCGGGGCTCGGGTAGTTCTTCAGGTTCAGCGCATCGATGTCCGCCGTGGTGGTGCCATCCAGGGTGTCGGCGATGTCGCCGGCGTACTGGCTCGGCTTCCAGAGCACGGTGAAGTTCCGCGGCTCGCCGTTCATCGGCTGGCCGTCCTGCATCGGGTTGATGCTGCCCTCATCCGGCACGATCGGGTTGTTCGTGTTCGCCGGCGGGTTGTTGACGAAGTTCGCCACGTCGAACGGCTGCGCCTTGCCGGTGTAGGCCATCCATGAGGTCCACACCGCATGCGGGTACTGGCCGCGCAGCAGGAAGCCGACGCCGTCCTCGGCCGCCTGGTTCGACGGCATGACGTACGTGTACGTCGCGTGCGGATCGGGCTGGAGCGGGAACCGCGTGACCCCGAGCCACTCGTAGTAGTAGTTGCAGACGCCGTCGGTCGCCGAAGCACCACCGCCGCCGCCGCCGCCGATCGCAGGGGCTGACGGCGCGAAGGCCGCCGTGCCCAGAACCCCGACCGCGACGGCCGAGATCACACCCAGACATGTTCGCGTGCGCGAACGCCGTGGGGTCCTTCGCATGTGACCACTCCCCTTCGTGACGACGCCGGATCCCGGCGCATTGCTTGCACGACGGGACTGTCGTAAAACCGGACCGGGGCCCGCAATCGGGCGACCGGCGGGTTGTGCCTCCCCCAGACGGGGGAGGCAGGGGTCACGCGCCCTCGTCGCGCGCCGGACAGCCGAGCGCCTCGAAGTGCCGCGGCGCCAGGTACTCCTGCTCGGGCAGGAACGCACCCAGGACCTCGCGCTCGGTGCCGGGACGCTCGACGTGCTGCAGTGCCTGCGCGAAGCCCGGAGACGGATCCTGGTTGCGCAACGTCAACGTCCCCGCGGTCGTGCGCCCGAAGCCGTCACCGACGGCGCCCCAGTCGAGCCACGCGACCCCACACGCGTCGGTGGCGTTCGCCGGACGATCGTGCGGGGCACTGACGACCACCGTGTAGCGGCGTCGCGCGTCGAGCGGCACCTCCTCGTCGTACAGGCAGGCACTCGTCTCGCCCAGGCTGAACGCGTTCATCATGCACAGCGACCAGTACCGAAGGTCGACGTCGCCATCCATCACCGCGGTCCCCGCCGCCGTGCGCGGGGTGCGCGGCATGGTGCCGCGGAGCACGAGGACGTTGCGGCCGTCCTGCGCGGGCCCCAGCTGCCGATCCACGTAGTTGAACGCGATCGCGCTGTCACTGCTCCAGTCCGCGGCGGGCCCTTCCCGCGCGACCGGCAGCTGGCGCGCCTGCGCCGTCAGGCCGGCCTCGCGGAGGAACGGCTCTGCGAGACGAGTGAAGTTGAAGAAGGTGTCCCACCGCCCCTCAGGCACCGCGGGAAACGTGCGTGACTCGGGCTTGAGCGCACGCAGCGACAGGTAGGCCGGACTCAACGCGACGAGCGTGGAGTTCCACAGCGTCTCGTAGAGCGGCGCGGTGAGGCGGCGGCCGCCGTTGAGCGCGTGACAGGCCCGATCCCCGGTCAGGGCGGGCAACCAGCGCGACGGCCGGTAGGTGAGCTCGGGCAGGCCAGCGTCGCCGAGCCGGTCGCGACCCCGGTCCGGCACGTACACGCGGTAGAAGAGCGCCGCGACGGTCTTGCCGTTCGTGTACAGCGTGTTCGGCGCCGCGCCCTCGGCGGGACGGCGGGCGGCGGTGACCGTGAGCGAGTAGCGCCGCTGCGGAGCCTGGCGGGGCGCACCTGCCACGAAGGGATTGACGCTGCCCGGTGCGGGGGCGATCGCGTGATCACGCAGGACATCGAGCGCGCTGAACGCGAACGGGTCATAGGTGGACCACGAGACGCTCCGCGCATACGGGAAGACGTGCTGGATCCGCACGGTCCCGCCCGGCGGGAGCACGACGAGCCCGATGAACGCGAGTTCGTTGCGATCGCTGACCAGTCGGTTCGTCGCGGGCGGCGCCCCCGCCACACCTGCCCAGAAGCACGTGGTGAGGTCCGGCCGTGGGTCGGCGGCGACCGCCGGCGTGGCGCCAGGCGCCGCGCTCGCCGCGAGCGTGAGCACCGCCACGATCACGGTCGTGCGCCACGCCTGGGTCCTGCTCCTGCCGCTTCGTCCCATCCTGCCTCCTCGGTCCCCGATGCGTGCGCTAGGACACACAACACCCGCGCACCGGGCGACCGTAGTGACGAGGCGCGCGCTCGGCATCGGCCGAACGATGGATCTTCCTCGGCCGAAGGTCGGGACTTCCGAACCCACGACGTGCAGCGCAACACGCCACAAACCGGACTGAAGTCCCCCGTGAGACAGTCTGCCTAGACTCCGCCACAAGACCGCGGTGCGTGGGAGCACCGGCGAGGAGGGATCCAATGGCGATCGTCGACAGCACCCCACCGGAAACACCGGCGGAACTTCAGGAGGGCGCCGACGACACCCGAGCGTTTGCGGGCGCGCTGCTCGATGAGACGCTGGCGATCGCGGAGAGCACACTGGCGTACCTGATGGCGGAGATGCCCGAGCTTCGCGAGGACGAGCAGACGCAGCGCTACACGCTGGGCACGCTCATCTCGGTGTTCGAGCTCGGCTTGACGATGGTGGCGTTCGACGTCGATGTCGAACTCACCCGCGCGCCGGCCACGGCGATCGCTCACGCCCGCCACCTGGCCCGCATCGGCGCGGACACTGATGACCTGATGCGCTACTACCGCCTGTCGCACGCCCATTTCTGGCAGCTCGCGATGTCCGCGCCGCAATTGCAGGCGTTCGACAGCGACCGCCACGCTCGGGTCATCCAGCGGCTCGCGTCGTTCTCGCACCGCTTCCTCGACGTCATGTCGACGCAGGTGACCGCCGAGCACCTCGCCGAGCAGCGCCGCCACCAGCCGGGGCCGCGGTCCAGCCGCGACGAGCTCCTCGCCGTGATCGCGGCCGGCGGCGACGTCGGCCCCGCCGCGGCGCAGTCCCTCGGTGTCGCGCCCGATCAACCGGTGATCTGCGTGCTGCAAGCCGGCACGCCCACGGCCTCGTCCCCGGACGACGTCGCGGCCTGCCTGACCGCCTTGAGCCGAGATGCCGCCCCCTTGCTGCTCGTCACCGACGCACCGGAGCGCCAGCTCATCGGCTGGGTGCGGGGCCGAGCGCGCGAGACGGCGCGCACGCTCGCGCACCGCGTCACGGAGCATGCCGCGACGACGGGCATCCGGGTCGCCCTTGGCGACGTGGGCCATGGTGTCGGGGCCCTGCGGACGAGCTACGAACAGGCAGTGCGGGCGCAACGCATCGCGCAGCTCGCGGGACCTTTCGCGGGTGACGTGACGTCCTACCCGGATATCGCGCTCGTCGACCTGCTAACGCGCGACGTTCCCGCTGCCAGGACCTTCGCGCGCGCGGAGCTCGGCGAGCTCGCGTCGCCGGACGAGCGCGACGCGCTGCTGCGACACACCCTCCTCACCCTCTTCGCCGTCCAGTTCTCCCACGCGTCCGCGGCCGCCGCGCTCGCCATCCATCGCAACACGCTGCGCCAGCGCCTCGAGCGGGCGGCCGAGCGGCGCGGCGCCGAGATCACCGCCCGCACGGCCGAGTTGCACGCCGCGCTGCTGCTGGCAGAGCTCGTGCCGGACGCCGTGTTGACTGACGCCTGACGCCGCCCCTGTGCGGATGGCACACCCCGAAATGGGGTGGCACAGCACATCTGCCGTAGGCCGGTCGTCCCCCCGGCCCGTACCGTCCTCCGCCGATGGGACCGTCTCCGTCCACGCCCCCCCGCGTCGCCTCGCCGCACCGTCGACGCGCTCATGCGCGTCCGCGATGCACTGCACCGCGTCCAGGCCGCCCAGTCCACCGCCGGGGTGCTGCAACTCGGGCTCACCGAGGTCTGCTGCACGCTCGGGTTCCGCCGTGCCGCGCTGTCGCGCATCAACGGCCAGCACCTCATCCTGGAGCACGTGCACATCGCCGGCGACCCGCGGGCCGCCAGCCGCCTGCACGACCAGGTCGGCGCGCTTCGAATCGCGATCGCCTCGCTCCCGCGAGAGGCGCGAGCGACGTCATCCGGCGAGGGGATCCTCGTCGAGACCGCCAAGGACGCCGACGTGCCCCACCAGCTCGCGGCGATCATCGGCCGCGGCCCCTACGTGGCGGCGCCGATCCATCAGCACGGCGGAGTCCGCTGGTTCATCCACGCAGACGACCGGCAGACCGGCGCCCGGATGACCGAGGCCGACCGCGACAGCCTCTGGGCCTTCGCGGAAGGGCTCGCCTACGCACTGGAGAGCCGCGCCGTCCTGGAGCATCAGCGCGCCCAGCGGGCGAAGATCTACGACCTCGTCATGGCAGCCGAGCGTGCGGTCCTGAGCCTGAGCTCGTGCGGCGGCCCGGCGAACCTCCGGGCCATGACCGGTGATCGCGGGTCCGCCTCGGCCGAGGTCCGGTCGGTGCTCACCGCCCGCGAGATCGAGGTGCTCGAACTCATGGCGGTCGGAGCGACGAACCGTGACATCGCGCAGGAGCTCGTCATCAGCCAGGGGACCGTGAAGACGCACGCAGCGAGCATCCTGCGCAAGCTCGGCGCGCATACGCGTGCGGAGGCGGTCTCGCACTATCTCGGCGGCAGCCCGGGCCGCCCGGAGACGGCACCGAGCGCCAGCAGCGAGACGGCCGCCCGCTTCTCACGCGCCTGACCCCCGCACGTCGCACCGGCACGCGCGTCAGCCGACGAGGTCCGGTGCATCACCCCGAAGGTACCTGCCGATGGCCCCCGCGCGGCTGTCGACCTCGAGCTTGCGCAGGATGCTCGACACGTGGCTCTTGACCGTCCCGACCGACACAACGAGACGCTCGGCGATCGTCGCGTTGGACAGCCCGCGCGCCATCAGCTCGAGGACCTCACGCTCGCGGGCGGTGAGGAGGGTCAGCCGCGCGGGCGAGGGCGCGGGCGCAGCGACCGGCAGGGGGAGCGCCGCCACCGGCGCCGTGTGCGCCGCGCCAGCAGCATGATCGAGCCGGTCCAGTGCCCGCCGAACCGTATGCCCGCACTCGCGCAGCTCCTCGGCAACCCGCAGCCGCTCGAAGACGTGGCCGAGCGCCTCCGTGAAGAGCCCGAGGCACTCACGATCGATGGCGTCCGGCTCGCGTGACGTCCCAGCGAAGTCGGCGTGCACGAATCCGAGCACGCCATCGCCACCGATCACCGGAGCCGCGACGTAGCCCGGCGTCCGCAGGAACCGGACGAACTCCCGATGCACCCGGGGCTCATCCTCGACGCGCGGCACGAGCAGCGGGCGCGGGTGCCGGAGCAGGTCCCCCTCGACGACGGAACCGTCGAGCCGCGGCCGGGCGGCAGTCGCGTAGATGAGGATCGAACGCGCGAACGGCGGGTTCTCCGGCACGCACGCGCTGTCGACGACGAAATGCCCGTCCACGACCCGGGACATCATCGCCCGGCTGAACCCGCAGCGCTCGCAGAGCGCGCGCGTCGCCACGGTCCCGAGGTCCTGCAGGTCGCGGGCGTCCCGGAGCGTCCCAATCGCGGCACTGACACCCGCCAGCGCTTGCACTCCAGCGCGGAGATCGACGACTCCGCGCATCACCCAGGCCCCTCTTCCTCCTCGAACTGCTCACGGCTCAGGTACCGCTGTGTCGGCAGGTACTCCCCCATGACCGAGGCCTCCGCCCCGGGACCGGAGACGTGCTGAATCGCGTGACGGAAGTCCGGGGCGGGATCCTGGTTGCGAAGCGCGAGGACGCCGGCCGCCCGGCGACCGTAGCCGTCGCCGCGGGCGCTCCACGGAAGCCACGCGACCCCCCGATCCCAGGTGGCGTTGACAGGCCGGTCGGCGGGGGTGCTGACGACGATCGTGTAGCGCCCGGCCTCGTCGACGGGCACCTGCTCGTCGAAGAGGGTCCGGGTCGTCACCCCGATCGGGACCGCGGTCATGCTCGAGAGCGACCAGTACCGCAGCTCGGCGCGGTCGTCCATGATCGCGTCTCCGTGCCACGTCCGCGGCGTCCGCGGCATGCTCCCCTGGACCACAAGGACGTTGCGGCCGTCGGGCGCCGGGCCGAGCCGCCGGTCGACGTCGATGGAGGCGATCGCGCTGTCGGTGGCCCAGTTCGCAGCGGGCCCGCGCGGGGCGCGCGGCAGCGCCTCGACGAGTCCTGCGGCCCACGTGTCGCGTAGGAGCGGTGCGGCCAGCCGCGGAACGTTGAAGAAGGCGTCCCACCGTCCGTCGGTGACGGCCGGGCCGGTGCGGGTCCGGCCGACAGCGCGCAGCGCGAGGTATGGCGGCGTCAGGCCCGCCGCGGTGACGTTCCACGTCAGCGTCGTCGCGACCGTGGTGGCGATCCGCCGTCGGCGCGACGTCCACCGCGCGGGATCTCCTTCGACCACCGGAACGCCGGCGTCGCCAAGACGGTCTCTCCCCCGGTCGGGGACGTAGACGCGGTAGAACAGGATCACGAGTGGCAGCCCGTGCGAGGACAGGACGTTCGGCTCGCCGACCTCCTGCGGCGAGCGGCGGCTCACGACCACCGTGTACTCCCGGTGCGACGCGGTGCGGTCAGCCCCCGCGATGAACGGGTTGGCGACTCCATCGTCCGGCACGATCTCGCGGTCGCGGAGCGCCTCGATGGGCGACAGCGTCAGCGGGTGATACGTCGACCAGGCGACGCTGCGGGCGTGCGGGAACCGGTGGCGCAGCCTCAGGACACCGGTGCGCGGGACCGGCACCCACGCGGCGAGCACGAGCTCGTGCAGGTCGACGACCAGCCGGTTCGTGGCCGGCGCGGCGCCCGGCTGCGGCACCCCAGAAGGGCGTCGTGAACCCAGTCGGGAAAGGGGGGCCGCCCCCCGCGCCCGTGTGACCGGTGGCGGCGTCGGGCGCGGGGGACGGTGTGCCGCTCATCACGCGATCGTCCGCGTCGCGCCGGCCGTGCCCGATGGCTCGGTCTGGGGCGGCACGACGGTGAGCCGCGGACCAGGGGGAGTGTCCGTGGGCCCGCCGTCCGGCACCTGGGACATGGTGCGCTCGGCCAGCGCGGTGATCGTGAGGCTCGGATTCACACCCGGATTCGCCGGGAGGACCGAGCCGTCGGTGATGAGCAGATTGCGGTACCCGAAGACCCGGCCGTCACGGTCGACAACGCCGCGCGCGCGGTCCGGGCCGATGACCGCGCCGCCGAGGATGTGCGCGGTGACCGGCACGTTGAGCAGCGCTTCGGTCACGGCGCTCTGCGGCGTGCCGCCGAGCCGATCGGCGAGCCACTCGGCCGCCCGGTTGGCGGCAGGCAGGAACGTGGGGTTCGGGTTGGCCACGTCCTGCTCGGTCGTGAGGCGCACGCCGCGGCCGAGCAAACGGCGCCGCGGCCGGAACCGGATCGCCGCGTCGGTCGTCTGCATGACGAGGACGATGACGGTGCGCCGCGACCAGGCGACAGGCCACAGCGTGCGGGCGAAGCGACGAGGACGGCGCAGGACGGCGGCGAGCCAGCGCATCGGCCGCGTGACGCGCGTGCCGTCACCGACCAGCGTGGTGTAGAGCGATGACATCGCATCGCCGCCTGCGCCGTAGGTCACCAGCTCGATGTGCGTGTCCGGGTCCGGGTACACGCTCGAGCTGATCGCCACCGAGGCGCCGAGGTCGCGTTCGTCGTTCGGCGCGGTCACCGCGACGATCGACTCGCTGTTCGTGCGGACCTGATGGCCGAGGCGGTCGGAGACCGCCGGAAGCGAGCCCGACGCGCGGCATCCGGCGAGCAGTCTGTTCGTGCCGAGCGCGCCCGCGGCCACGACGACACCCCGCACGGTGACCTGGCGGCGCCCGCGGTGCAGCCACGCGCCGCTGCGCTCGTGCGTGACGGCGTACCCCTCGGTGCCGTCGCCGCCCCCGATCGGGCGGATGTCCGTGACCGTTCGATCCGGCTCGATGACCACGCCGCGACGCTCGGCGAACCACAGGTAGTTCTTCACGAGCGTGTTCTTCGCGCCGTCGCGACACCCGATCATGCACGCGCCGCAACGGGTGCAGCCCGTGCGGGGAGGACCGTCACCGGCGAAGTACGGATCGGGGTGGTCGACGCCCGGCTCGCCGAAGTAGACACCGACGCGGGTGTGGCGATACGTGTCACCCACGCCGAAGGCGTCGGCCATCTCACGCAGCAGCCGGTCGCCGTCGGAGTCGAAGGTGACATCGTCGACGCCGAGCATCCGTTCGGCGGTGTCGTAGTGCGGCGCCAGCTCGGCCTCCCAGTCGGCAAGGCCGCGCCAGGACGCGTCCTCGAAGAACGCGCGACGCGCGCGGTACAGCGTGTTGGCGTAGCCGAGGCTGCCGCCACCGACCCCCGCGCCGGACGCGATGAACACGTCCCGGAAGAGCGACAGGCGCAGAATGCCGCGGAGCCCGAGCCTCGGAGCGAAGAAGTAGCGCCGCAGTTCCCACGTGCTCGTCGCGAAGTCCTCGTCGCGAAAGCGGCGTCCGCTCTCGAGGACGAGCACGCGGTATCCCTTCTCCGCCAGGCGGAGCGCGGCGACGCTGCCGCCGAACCCCGAGCCGACGACGACCCAGTCGTAGGTGTGGTCGTCGGAGGCGGTGGGATGCATGACGTTCCTGAGGGGACGACGCCCGGCAGCAGGCCGAGCGTCACGCGTCAGATTCGTCTGACGCTACAAATGCGACACTAGCAGATAGCGTCTCATTGCCGCCGCAGCGGCACCCTCACCGCCCGCCCGAGAGCTCCCCGGCACGCGCACCGGCGAGCAGCGCGCGGCAGATCTCGGCGACGCGCTCGCCGGACGGCTCGTCGCCGGCCACGAGCGTCGGCCATACGAGCAGGAGCCCCAGCTGCACGGTCGCGGCCGCGAACCCCTCAAGCCCCTCGGCCTCGTCGGGCAGGACGTCCTGCAGCACGCCGCGCAACCGGCCAACGAGCACGCGACGGACGCTCGCGTCGTCGCGGAGCATGAGACGCAGCGCGAGCTCCGGCTCCCGGCGCACGAATCCGCTGATCGCCCCGGAGGCGATGGTTGCGCGCGCCACCCCCTCAGCCACGGCGACGATGACGTCATCCGGCGCGCCCGTCGCGGCGCGCCGTGCGCGGGTGAAGTACTCGTCGGCGAGGTCCCCGAGGACCCGGTCGAGCAACGCCTCGCGCGTCTGAACCCAGCGATGCAGCGTGGCGCGCGAGATCCCGAGTTCGGTTGCAAGGGCCTGCATGTCGACCCGTTCGCCCGAAAGGAACATCCTGCGAGCGAGTTCGTACGCGTCGGCCTCCGTGGCTCGCCGGAAGGCGACCTCGCGGCGGGCGGACGAGGAGGATGCGCGCGCGCCGCCGGCCATGGGCCCTACGGTACCCGGGCGCCGCAGATGCGTCACTGCCGTATCTCGACGCGTTTGCGACATTTTCTAGTTCTGTATGGTAGCTCGTGTCAGCGCCACCCGGCGCCCGACGACCCGTCACTGGAGGAGAGACCATGCGAGCCATGCCCCGGCTCGGCGCCGCCCTGCTGGCGGTCGCCGCGCTCGGTACCGGCGCCCCCGGCGCCAGCGCCACGCAGCGGCCAACCGCGCCGCCCACCGGCTGCTTCTGGAGCATCGCGATCAACAGCACGACCGCGAACGTCGCGTTCCCGAACGGGACGCTCACGAACTACTGGTACTCGAAGCTCACCCTGCCCACCGGGGCCAAGCTCGTCCTCAAGGGGACGTACCCCCGGGCCCGGTACATGTCGCTGAACTCCTACTTCTCCTCGCCGACCGACGCGGCGCTGAAGGGCGTGGCGACAGACGCGGTGTACGACGCGCAGATCGCACCCGACGCTGGCTCCACCAACCCCTTCCTGCCGGGCGCCCGGCGCACGCCGAGCAAGCGCGGGCGCGCGTGGACCCTGACGGTCACCGGCGACCAGCCGCCGCCCTCCCCCGGCGACCGGGCGCCGAACACCCTCTACGCGGGGACGCGGCCTGCCGGCGAGCCGCAGCCCGTCGAGCTGCTCTACCGCATCTACGTGCAGGACAAGGGCACCGACCTCGCCGGCGACGGCGGCCTGCCGGAGCCGACGCTTGTCTTGCAGGACGGGACGACGCGCACCGGCCAAGCGCTCTGCGACGCGATCGGCGTCGACACAGCGCCGCCGCAGCCGCCGTCGTTCACGGTGAACCAGTACCTCGCGCTCACGAACCTGCCGCCGAACCCCGCGGCGGGCTTCCCGGGATCGACGCCGCAGTCGCCGGCCTCCGCCCCGCCGGCGTGGTACCGGCCGCTGAACCCGTGCATGTTCCAGTACCCGTTCTTCCAGTCGGCGGGCTACCCGATCCCGGCGTGCCCGCAGACCCCCGGGCTCACGCAGTACCCGACGAAGGACAACGCGTACATCACGGCGTACGTCGACCGGCGCTTCGGCCCCGCGCCAGACGGACGCAACGTCGTCGTCATGCGGGGCAAGCTCCCCACCACCCCGGAGACGTCGCAGCGCGATCCCTTCATGCGCGGCGGGAAGCAGCTGCGGTACTGGGGCGTCTGCACCAACGAGAGCCTGGTCACGACGAAAGCAACGGTCCAGGACGGGTGCGCATACGACGAGGACATCCCGACCGATCGCGACGGCAACTACACGATCGTCATGAGCACGCCGGAGGACCGGCCGAGCAACGCGCAGGAGCGCTGCGGCGTCGCGTGGCTGAACTGGGGTGAGGGCGACGGCCTCCCGGCCCCGTACACGAAGCCGACGTCGGCGCTCCTCATCGTGCGGAACCTCATCCCGGATCCGTCGTTCGCGCAGGCGGTGCAGAACGTGCCGGCCCCCGGACTCCCCGCGGATGTCGCGGCGACCCTCGGCCCGTACAAGCCGACGCTCGAGTACCAGAGCCCGGCGCAGTTCCAGCGCGCCGGGTGCTCGACGAAGGGCCACCTTCAGCGCACGTTCGCGCGGTGGGTCCGCTCGCTGCGCTGACACACCCTCGGGCCTGCGCCGACTGAGCGCAGGCCCGAGCCATTCTTGTACCGCAGTGCCGGACGGGAGGAACGATGGGCATGACGACACGTCGAGCGCCGGACACGGGTGAGGGCAGCGGGTCAGCGCCCGGCGGCATCGCGGGCGCCGTCGCACGCCGCGCGGCCGACTGGAGCGTGGAGGAACCGAACTTCTCGCTGCTCGCCGCCCAGATGCCGTTCTGGAACGTGCTCATGGACCACTACTTCCGGATGGAGATCGAAGGCTTTCACCGGCTCCCCGCCGAGCCCGCGCTGCTCGTCGGCGTCCACGCCGGCGGCGCCCTGACGATGGACGCCTGGACCCTCGCGTTGCAGTGGCACCGTCGGTTCGGCCGCGAGCGCATCCTCCACCCCACCGCTCACGACGTCCTCATGGCCACGCCGGGCCTCGGTGAGTACTTCCGGGCGATGGGCGTCATCCCACCGACCACCGTGGCGATGTCCGCGGCGCTCGACGCGGGGCACGACGTGGTCCTCTGGCCCGGAGGCGAGCAGGACGCGATGCGCAGCTGGCGCAAGCGCGACCGCGTCGTCCTCGCCGGCCGCCGCGGCTTCGTGCGCTTCGCGATCCGGCACGGAGTGCCGATCGTCCCCGTGGCGTCGGTGGGGTGCTCGGACACCGTCTTCGTCCTCTCCGAGGGCCGCTTCCTCGCGCGCTGGACGGGACTCGGCAAGCGGCTGCGGGGCGCGACGCTCCCGATTATCAGCGGCTTCCCGTTTCCGCTCGCCCTCGAGATCCTCCCGATGCACATCCCGCTGCCGGCGAAGATCCGCACCGAGCTGCTCGAGCCGATCGACCCCGGATGCGATCCGGCGCTGGCCGACGACGACGCGTACGTCGACCGGACCTACACCGACATCGAGCGGGCGTTGCAGGCCGGCATGGACCGGCTCGCGAGCCGGCGGTCGTTCCCCATCTTCGGCTAGCGCAACCGTGGAGCAGCTCACAAGCCTCGACGCGCAGTTCCTCGCGATCGAGGACGGCCGCGTACACGGCCATATCTGCGGCCTCCTCGTGTTCGAGCCCGGGTCAGCCCTCACCAGACATCGCCTGTGCGAGAGCGTCGCGGCGTGGACCGAGCAGGCGCCGGTGCTACGGCGCCGCGTCGCCACCGCCCCACTGCATCTCGCCCACCCCTTCTGGGAAGACGGCGGAGCGCCGGACCTCGCCGCGCACGTCCACACCCTGACCCTGCCCCAGCCGGGCGGCCCGCGCGAGCTCGCCGACGAGGTCGCTCGCATCCACGGCCGAGCACTGGACCGCACCCGGCCCCTCTGGGACATGCACCTCATCGACGGGCTCGAAGGCGACGGGCAAGCGCTGCTCATCAAGGCCCACCACGCGACGATGGACGGCGTCGCCGGGCTGGCGATGCTCCTGGCCCTTGACGACGCCGACGGCGGAGACCCAGCCACTGGGGCGACGCCGTCCCGCACACAGACGCGATGGGCCCGCACGGCCGTCCAGGCGGGGACGCAGCCGCTCCGCGCCGCACGAGTGCTGCCGCGAGTCCTTCCCCACCTCGACCACATGCCGATGACCCGCTGCATTCCGGGCGCCGGCGCGGTCGCAGCCGTGTCCCGCCGTGCCGGCCGGCGCCGGGCCGAGACCGGCATGCCCCCGAGCCCGCGGACGTCGCTCAACAGCCGGCTGTCCAGCGACCGGAGTATCGCCTTCGGCACCCTTCCGCTGGAGGCCGTGCACGCGGCGCGGGCAGCGTCGGCGGCCACCGTGAACGACGTCGTGGTCAGCCTGGTCGCCGGAGCGCTTCGACGGTGGCTGCGGCGCCGCGGCGAGTTGCCCGCGACGCCGCTCATCGCCATGGTGCCCGTCTCGTTGCGTCCGGCCGCCACGGCGCGGCCGGCGGGCAACGCCGTGACGTCGATGCTGGTGGCGATCCCCACCGACGAGCCTCATCCGGTCGTTCGGCTCGAGCGTGCGAGTCGCGCGTTGCGGACCGCGAAGGCCCGCAGCCGGCGACTGCCGGCCACCCTCCTCGACGACGCGAACACGCTGATCCCGCCCGCCGCGTTCGGGGTCGTATCCCGCGCGGTGGCGCAACTCGCGGCGAGTGAGCGCGTGGCGCCGCCCTGCAACCTCGTCATCTCGAACCTGCCGGGCCCTGCCCAGGTGATCACCTGCGCAGGCGCGCCCGTTCGAGCGTTGTACCCGGTCTCCGCCATCGCCGACGGTGTGGGGCTCAACATCACCGTCGTGAGCTATGCGGGGCGGTTGCACGTCGGCGTCGTCAGCGATCAGGCGCAGATGCCGGACCCCGAGGAACTCGCGTACGACCTGGAGTCGGCGCTCGTTGAGCTCGCCGCCGGTGCGGTGGTCTGACCTTGGCGGCGGTCAGGCCGGCACCGCCGTGCCCTGCCGGATCAGGTCCGCGGCCCGCTCGGCGACCATGATCGTCGGGGCGTTCGTGTTGCCGCCCGGGATGACCGGCATGACCGACGCGTCGACCACGCGCAGGCCTTCGACCCCACGCACACGCAGCTGCGGGTCGAGCACGGCGAGCTCATCGCTGTCCGCGCCCATGCGGCACGTGCCCACCGGGTGGTACAGCAGGTCGACCCGACGCCGGACGTCCCCCTCGATGTCGTCGTCGCCGATGTCCGGCCCGGGATAGATCTCGCGCGGCGACACCCCGGCGAACGGCGCCTGCGCGACGATCTCGCGCGAGAGTCGCACGCCCTCGATGAGGGACTGCAGGTCCTCGGGCTCGCTCAGCGTGTTCGTGAGGATGCGCGGCTTCGCCCGCGGGTCGGCACTGCGCAGGGTGATCTGGCCGCGGCTCTTCGGCGTGATGAGCACCGGGCCCGACGTGATCGCGTCGTGGTCGTACTCCTCGGCTCCGTGGTCGACGAAGTACGCCGGCGCGAAGTGGAACTGGACGTCGGGCGCGGGCAGGCCGGGGCGGGTGCGGACGAACGCGAACGCCTCAGCCACCGTCGACGTCAGCGGCCCCGTCCCGCGCAGCAGCCACTGCGCGAGGTACTTCGGATGCTCTGCGTCGGCGAGCGACCCGCCGCCCTCGACGTGCCAGACGCACGTGATGAACGGGTGGTCCTGGAGGTTCTGCCCCACCCCGGGGACGTCGGCTTCGACGCTCAACCCCGTCGCCGTGAGGTGGTCCGCGGGCCCGACGCCGGAGAGCATCAGCAGCTGCGGCGTCCCGATCGCGCCGGCGGCGAGGATGACCTCGGACTCGGCGGCCGCCATGTGCTCGCGCCCGCGCCTGTCGCGGTAGCGCACGCCGACGGCCCGGCCGCCGCGGATCTCCACCCGCTCGACCTGGGCGTGCGTGACGACCTCGAGGTTCGGGCGCTTCATCGCAGGCCGCAGGTACGCGCTGGCCGTGCTCCAGCGGCGGCCACCCTTCTGCGTGACCTGCACGAGCGCGCATCCGTCCTGCTCGGGTCCGTTGTAGTCGTCGACGTACGGGATGCCCGTCGCCTCTGCGGCCGCGAGGAAGGTCTTCGTCAGCGGCCGCGGGGACCGCTCGTCCTCGACGCGCAGCGGGCCGCCGACAGCGTGGTGCTCGGACGCGCCGCGCGCGTTGTCCTCGGCGCGCAGGAAGTACGGGCGCACGTCGTCCCAGCCCCAGCCCTCGGCGCCCTGGGCGGCCCACAGGTCGTAGTCGAGCGGGCGGCCGCGGACGTAGAGCATCGCGTTCATGGAGCTCGACCCGCCCAGGCCCCGGCCGCGCGGGACGTACAGCTCGCGCCCATCGCAGTGCGGCTCGGGCTCCGTGGAGAGATCCCAGTCCAGCTTGGTGCGGAACTGCTTGCCGAACGCCACGGGGATCGAGATGTTCGGATGGCGACCGGAGCCGCCTGCTTCGAGCAGGAGCACCCGGGCCGATGGGTCCTCGGACAGGCGGGCGGCCAGGACGCAGCCGGCCGAGCCCGCGCCCACGATCACGTAGTCGGCGGAAGGCATGGGGCGATCCTGCCGGATCGCGGGACGCGATGCGTCAGCGGCGGACGAGCACCTTGAAGCGCCGCTCGGTTTCGACATCCTCGTAGGACCCCTCGTCTCGGCAGATCTCGTCCGCCTCGCACGAGTCCTCGACGAAGTTCACGCGCTGGACCCTGCCGATCCAGGTGCCGACGCACCAGCGCGGACGTCGCCGGGGATGGTTCGCGGCCAGGCGCACGGCCTTCCACGTGCCACGACGCACCCGCTCGAGGTCGACGACCTGGCTGCGGTCGCACGACCGGGCGCGCCCGCCGCGCCAGTCCAGGCGCACGCGGTAGTAGTCCAGTTCCGAGCTGACGCTCCGGCGGGGCTTGAAGGCGACCCGGAACGACGTCTGCGGACTGCCGACGTACGGGCCCACCTTCAGCGTCCGCTCCTTGCGTGCGCCCTCCCCGGCGGCGGGCAGCACGGCGACCGCGACGAGCAGCGCGGCGACGAGGGGGAGGAGAAGTCGGGAAACGTCCATGGTCACCACAACGGATCGGGGAGCCGAGTGTTACGGCATCCACCATGCTGCGCGCCGTGCGTCCCATCCTCGTCACCGCGCTGCTCCTCGGCGCGCTCGCGCCGGCCGCGCACGCCACACCGCTGCGGATCATCGAGGACGACCGCCTGACGCTGCTCAGCGGGCCGGCTGCGCGCGATGCGGCGCTCGACCTCGCCGTCGATGTCGGCGCCGACGTCGTGCGAGTCCAGGTCGTGTGGCGCCGCGTGCAGCCGACCCGTGACGGACCACGCGAGTGGACGGCGTTCGACCAGCTCGTCACCGCCGCCCGCGCGCGCGGCCTCCGCCCGCTGCTCGTCCTGACCTCCCCTGCGCCCGGGTGGGCTGCCGGCACGATCGGCGCGTTTCACTCCGTCCGCCCCGACGTCGCCGCCTACGGGCGGTTCGTCGCCGAGGCGGGCCGGCGGTATCCGCAGGTGCGGCTCTGGCAGCTCTGGAACGAGCCGAACCACCCCGAGTTCCTCGCCCCGCAGCGCTCGCGCGACGGCACCCGCCGCGCGCCCGCGATGTACCGGGCGCTCGTGCGCGCGGGCGGGCGCGCGCTCGCCGCGACCGGGCACGCGCGCGACACCATCCTCATCGGCCCCGGCCTGCCCGTGGGCTCGGACGGACGCTGCGCGTCGTGCACCCAACGGCCCATGGCGTTCGCCCGCGAGCTGCTGTGCCTCGACGACCGGTACCGGCCGCTGAAGGGGCGGGCCGCCCGCGGCCACCCCGGGTGCGGCGGGAGCTTTGCGCGGCTGCCCGGCACCGGCTGGGCGGTCCACGGGTACTTCCGCCCGCGCGACGGGGCGTTCACGCTGCCCCCGACGCCCGATGACCTCTCCCCCGCCTACCTCGACGAACTCCGCGACCTGCTGCGCGAAGCCGGGCGTCTCGGGCGGCTGGGCGACGACATGACGGTGTGGGACACCGAGAACGGCGTGCAGTCGGTACCGGATCCGAAGGGGGTCTCGCAGGCACGGCAGGCCCAGCTCGTCAACGAGGCGGAGTTCATCGCGTGGCGCACGCCCGGCGTCCGCTCGCACACCCAGTACGCGATCCGCGACGACGCCGAGCTGTCCGGCTTTCAGAGCGGGCTGTTCTTCGCCGACGGCCGCCCGAAGGCGCTGCTCGCCGCCTACCGCCTGCCCGTGGTGGCGGTGCGGCGCGGGCGCGGGCTCCTCGTGTGGGGCCGGGTGCCGCGCGCGGGACGGGTGGCGGTCCTCGGGCCGGACGGGAGGGTGCTGGCCGCGCGACGGGCGACCCGGCATTTCGCCGTGCGGGTTCGTGGCGTGCGGCGGGTGCGGCTGCGCTTCGAGGACGGCGCGCTGAGCCGCTGGGCTGCGCCGTCGAGCCCCCGGGAGGCGGCACCGTGAGCCGTCGCACCGGAGGCCTACCCTGGGTACGCGTGGTCCGTTTCGCCCTTGCCGTGCTCGTCGCCGCCCTCCTGCTGCCTGCCGCCGCAGCGTCGGCGCAGACCGCGCAGACCACCGTCAGCGGCGCCGCAAACCTCCGGACCAGCGCCGGCGGCGGCAAGGTCATCGCCAAGCTGCGTCGCGGCACCAAGGTGACGATCACGTGCCAGAAGGTCGGGGCCGTCGCGGCGACGCCGCGAGACGGTGCGTCGCGCATCTGGTCGCGCGTCATCGCCGGGGCCAAGCGCGGCTGGGTGGCCGACGGCCTGCTGAACGGGTCGACCCAGGCGCTCGCCGCGCCCCTGTGCGGCATCAAGCCTGCCACGACCCCCGCCCCGCCCGGGGTCCTCGAAGGGACCTGCGGGATCAAGGCGCCCGTCGTCCTCATCCCGCCGTTCGCCACCACCGAGGCGTTCATCGCCGCGGCCCTGCCGGGCGCGCGGAGCAGCCGCGCGACGTACCGCGTCCCGGTCTCCCTCACGCTCGCGCAGGGGATCCTGGAGACCGGCGGCGGCAAGATCGCCGCGCTGGCCAACAACTACTTCGGGCTGAAGGCCCAGGCGACCAAGCAACCCGGCGTGTACCGCTGGGAGGCCAACGCCGTGGGCTGCGTGCTGAAGAAGACGCGAGAGTCCGAACGCGGGCGGCTCGTACTCACGGTCGGCGCGTTCCGGGCGTACCCGTCGCTGGATCAGTCGATCCTCGATCACGGCGCACGCCTCGCCACCAACCCCGTGTACAAGCCGGCGTTCGACTTCACCGACGACCCGCGCCGCTTCCTGCGCGAGGTCGCGCGACGGTACGCAACGGACCCCGCGTACGCGTCGAAGCTCATCAGCCTGATCGACCGCTACGACCTCGATCAGTACGACTGACGCGGGCGCGACGCTCGTACTGTCGCCGACGCGACACACGGCGTGTCGCGCGAGGCGTACTGTCGCGGCATGACCGCAGCCCCCTCGCCGCGCCGCACCCGCCGCGCCGCCCTGCTTGTCGCCACCGCCCTCGCGGGCGCCGCCCTCGCCCCCCACCGCCGCGCACGCCGCCGCCGACATCGAGGGCACCTGGTCCTTCAGCGGCGGGGAGGTCGTGATCGCCGCGCAGGCCGACGGCAGCTTCCTCGGCACCGTCATCCGCCCGACACGGTTCTCGAACTGCGTGCATCCCACCGCCGAGCAGATGTGGACCGGGCTGCGCCTGCAGCCCGACGGCCAGTACTGGGGCAAGCACCAGTGGTTCAACACCGCGACGTGCGCCTACATCGAGCGGGGCAACACCGCCTTCCGCACGCTGACGAAGCCCGACGGCAAGAAGTTCCTGCGCGTCTGCTTCGCCGGCCCCGAGTTCCCCGAGACGCAGCCGTCGATCGACGCCGCCGGAGAGTCCACCGGCACGACGACCGGCTGCCAGGACTCGGACCTCCTCGCCCCGCCCGCGGCGCCGACGACCCCGAACGTGAACACGATCGCGACGCTGCCCAGCCAGGGCAAGAAGAAGTGCCTCAGCAAGCGCAGCTTCCGCATCCGGCTGAAGGAGCCCAAGGGCGACGCGCTCGACAGCGCGAAGGTCTTCGTCAACGGCAAGCTCGTCCGCACGATCAAGCGCGACCGGATCACCGCCCCGGTCAACCTCAAGGGCCTGCCGAAGGGGCGCTACACCGTGAAGATCACCGCGAAGACGGTGCTCGGCAAGACGATCTCCGGCACGCGCAAGTACCGCACGTGCACGAAGAAGAAGACGTCGAAGTCGAAGAGCCGTGTCTAGGCCACGGCATCCGCGGCGGCCCGGCGGCGGCCCGCTGTGCGGCCGTCGAGCCACCAGGCCGCGACGACCCCGCCCACGGCGCCGAACAGGTGGCCCTGCCACGAGATGCCCTCTTGCGGAACGAGCCCGCTGAGCAGGGTGACGCCCCAGATCGCGACCACCACGATCCCGGCGCCGAGGTGCGGGAAGCTGCGGGTGTAGATCGCCCGCGCGATGAGGTACGACGCGTAGCCGAACACGATCCCGCTCGCCCCGATGTGGATCGTGTTCGCCGGCGCGATGAGCCACGTGCCCAGGCCGCCGATGACGGCGACGATCACCGTCACCGACACGATCTTCCGCAGCCCGCTCAGCGCGATCATCCCGCCGAGCACGAGGAACGGCAGCGTGTTCGCGATGAGGTGATCGAACCCGCCGTGCAGGAACGGCGAGAGGGCGACACCGTCGAGTCCGTCGGTGTCGCGCGGCTCGATGCCGTACGCATCGAGGTCGCCGCCGAGCACGGTGTCGATGATCTCCGCGACCCACATGATGAGCGCCATGACGCCGACGAAGATCAGCGCTCGCTGACGGTCGGGATCGAGATCGAATCGTCCGCGGGCGGCTGGTGCGTGGTCGGCCATACCTCGAGTCTGGCAGGCCCCGCTTTCCGGGGTTTCATGAGGTGCGGTTGACTGGCTTTCGGATCGGGGCGTAGCGTCGAACCACCTTGAGTGTTGCGACGCCCACCTCGGCTCCCACCACGGCCACCGGCACGCGCGGCGGCAACGTCGACGGGCAGGCCATCGCCATCACCGTCTTCAGCACCGTGAAGTGGTGGGGACGCGTGGTCCTGCCGTTCGTGTTCGTCGCCCCGAAGGTCGCGCCGAAGACGCTCACCACCCTCCAGCGGCTGTCGTTCATCCACTTCGCGCGCTGGAGCCTCATCACGCAGATCCCGCACAACGGCGCGCCCCAGCCCGAAACGAAGCTGCGCTATCCGCACCTGTACTTCGAGAGCAACTTCAACGGCGGCTGGGAGGAGTACATCGACGCGTTCTCCCACATCCTCACCACCGGGATGTGGACGTTCTGGGGCAGCTCCTACGGCTTCCCCAAGGCGCTGCCGACCGGCCCGTTCAAGGCCTACATCAAGGCGAACGAGATGGAGGCCAGCCACTTCTACTCCGCATATCCGGAGGCGACGACGACCGAGATCAAGCAGGCAATCGAGCTCGACCCGATGGTCGCCGAGCTGCGCGAGCGCGCCGACCGCATGACCCCCGAGGAATTCGCCACCGCCTTCGCGGAGCTCATGTCCGAGGCCCAGCGATGCTGCTAGATCTCGCGTCGATCCGCGACCCGAACCGCGCCGGCCAGGCCTACGCGCTGACCTTCCTGTGCCCGATCATGCCCGGCCACGAGGACCTGCTCCGCGACGAGCTCGAGCACCTCGGCGCCGACGGACCCGGCCCGCTCGCGCGGCTGCCGCGCACGCACTTCGGCCGGTGGGTCATCTGCCCGGACTTCGTGACGGACCCCGCGCAGCCGCACCCCGACTCCCTGGGATGCGAGTACCTCATCTTCACCTGCTGCATCGACGGCGACCCGGACTCCTATCTCGACGCGCTCTGCACCGAGCTGGCACCCGAGACCCGCCGGATCTGGCGGCACTGCATCAACGCGCCGGACCCGGCGGAGGGCCCGGCGCTGAAGGCCTACCTGCAGCACAACCAGATCCGGACGGGCCTCTTCTACTCCGCCTACCCCACGACGACGGTGCCCGACGTCCGCCGGGTGCTCGGCCAGCGCTCGGCGCTGCGCCGCCTCGCCGTCGACGCGCCCGACCTGAGCCCGGCCGAGTTGCAGCAGCGGTTCCTCGCGGAGGTCCGGTGATGGCCACCGCCGCGCCCGAGGCTGTCCGCATCGATCTCGGTGACGTGCAGGGCGACATCCTGCGCGCGTACGGCAACGCGTACGAGCGCACGACCTACGTGTTCGTCGGCATCGACGAGCCGGGCCGCGGGCGGGAGTGGCTGCACGGCCTCGTCGACCGCGTGACCACCGCCGCGCCGTGGGCCGACGCCGGCAAACCGGCGCACGCGATGAACGTCGCGTTCACGGCGGCGGGGCTGCGCGCACTGGGTGTCCCAGACCGGGTGCTGCGCACGTTCAGCGACGAGTTCCTCCAGGGGATGGCCGAGCGCGCCGGCCTGCTCGGGGACACCGGGGACGCCGCGCCCGCCCGCTGGGAGCGCGGCTTCGGGACCGGTGAGGCCCACGTGCTCGTCACCATCAATGCGCTCGGCCCGACCGAGCTGGACGCGGCGCTCGCCGAGCTGCGCACCGAGGTCGTCCGGCACGGCCTGCAAATCGTCTCCGAACAGCCCGCGCAGCTGCTGCCGCAGTCCCGCGAGCACTTCGGCTTCGCCGACGGGTTCGCCCAGCCCGCGGTCGAGGGCGTGACCGACGACAAGGCCGTCGGCGGCGGGGTGCCGCTCCCGCACGGGACGTGGCGCGCGCTCGCCCCCGGCGAGTTCATCCTCGGCTACCCCGACGAGGACACGCGCGTCGACCCGAAACGCCGGCTGCCGAACGCGCCGGCGGCGCCGCTGGGCAAGAGCGGCACGTACATGGTGTGGCGCAAGCTGCACCAGGACGTCGCGCTGTTCCGACGCACGGTGCGCGACGCGGCGCAGCGGCTCGACCGTGACGAGCTCCTGCTGCGCGCCAAGATCGTCGGCCGCTGGGACGACGGGGCGCCGCTCGTCACCCACCCCGACACGCAACCCGATGAGTTCGACGGCCGCGCCGAGGGCGCCAACGACTTCCTGTACGAACGCGCGGACGGCGACGGGCACCGCTGCCCGCTCGGCGCGCACATCCGCCGCTCGAACCCACGCGACGCCCTGGGGTTCGAGGGCCGCCTGAGCTTCCGCCACCGCATCATCCGGCGCGGGATGCCCTACGGCGATCCACTGCCACCCGACGCGCTCGCCGACGACGGCGCGGACCGCGGGCTCGTCTTCGTCTGCTTCAACGCGAGCATCTCCCGGCAGTTCGAGGGCATCCAGGTGCAGTGGCTCAACGACGGCAACATCTTCGGCCTGGGCCACGACCGCGACTACCTGCTCGGCGGGACCAACGGCGGCAGCATGGTGATCCAGGGCCGCCCGCCCGACCCGCCGTGTTACCTCGCGCCGCAGGGTCCGTTCGTGACGACGCGTGCCGGGGAGTACCTCTTCGTGCCGGGCATCACCGCGCTGGCGGCGATCGCCGACGGGGTGACGGGGTGACGCTCGTCGACGAGCTCTCCGAGCTGGTCGACGACGTCCGGGACGACGCGGGCAAGGCCGCCGAGAAGGCGGCGGACCTCGCGGGCCGCGCGCTGGACCGGTACTCGCTCGAGGCGATCCGCGGGCTGCGCCGCCACCGGCCGATCATCGCGGGCCGGTCCGTGGCGGTCGTGACGCGCGCCGACGACGTGCGCGAGGTGCTCGGCGACCACGAGGCGTTCACCGTCGCGCTCTACGCCCCGAAGATGGAGGCGCTCACCGGCCCGTTCATCCTGGGCCTCGACGGCACTCCGCTGTACGCGCACGACCACGCCGCGTTGCGCGCGGCGATCCGCGCGGAGGACCTTCCCGGCATCGAGGCCGACGTCCTGAGCGCCGCCCGCGCCTGGGTCGCAGACTGCGGGCCGCAGCTCGACGTCATCCGCGACCTGTGCGACTCCGTCGTCGACGAGATCATCGCCGGGTACTTCGGCACACCCGGCCCCAACACGACGACGCAGCTGCGCTGGGCCCGGTCGCTGTTCGAGGAGATCTTCCTGAACGTCGGGAACCTCGAGACGATCCGCGAGCGCGCCGCCGCCGACGCCGCCGAGTGGCGGCCGTACCTCGACGCGCTCATCGCCTCGCGCCAGGGCCAGCGCGACGCGGGTGAGGACGTCCCCGACGACGTCCTCACACGGCTGTTGCGCGCCCAGCGGATCAACGGCGGGCTGCACGACATCGCGATCCGCCACAACCTCATCGGCCTGATCTCGGGGTGGATCCCGACCGTCGGCAAGGCAATGGCGAACATCGTCGAGGAGCTGCTCGAGCGTCCCGCCGAACTCAACGGCGCGCAGGCCGCCGCCCGCGCCGGGGACATGGCCACCGTGAGCGCCTACGCGTTCGAGGCGCTGCGGTTCCGGCCGCAGACCGTCGCGCTGCTGCGCACGTGCGCGCACGACCGGGTCGTCGCCGCGGGCACCGACCGCGAGACGACGATCCGCAAGGGCGCCATCGTGTTCTGCGCGACGCAGGCCGCGATGTTCGACGAGGACGTCGTCGACGCGCCCGAGGAGTTCCGCCTCGACCGTCCGGACGAGGCGTACCTGCACTTCGGGCACGGTCTGCACACGTGCTTCGGCGAGCAGCTCAACCGCCGGCAGATCCCGGCGATGCTCATGGCGCTGCCGGAGGGACCGACCGTCCACCGCGCCGGCCGGCTGCGGTGGGACGGTCCCTACCCCGCGGAGCTCCGCGTCGCCCTCGTGGGCTGACGTCCTACGGGACGGTCGCGCCGCCCTGCTCGCCGGGGCTCACCGTCGTGGTCCGCTGCGGCACCACGGTGACGGTCTGCGGCGGGGCGACGACCGTCTCGGCGGGCGTCGTCACCGTCTGCACGGTGGTCTCGACCTGGGTACGGATCTCGTCGGTCACCGTCGGCTGCACCACGGTGATGGAGGTCGGCGTGGTGGATGCCGGCGTGTCCTCGTCGTCGTCGCTGCTCAGCAGCACGAACGCCAGCAGGCCGATGGCGATGACGAGCCCGACGCCCAGCGCGATGATCCAGCCCTTGCCGCCGTCATCCGACGGCGGCGCGCCGGGAGGCGGACCGCCCGGCGGCGGCTGATCCGGCGGCTGGTACATCTGCCGGGTCGGGTCGTTCGGGTCACCGGGCGGGGGCGGGGGCGACGTGCTCATGGTCGTGACCCTACCCACGGCACCCGCCGGACCCCGCTGGTTCGATCAACGACCTCTGACGGACCTGCGAGCATCGCCGCTCGTGAGCACGAACGCGCCAGCCGATGCGCCCGCCCGCGCCGGCCTCGTCCTCGCGACGCTCATCGCGGTCGCGAGCGTCGCGAACCTGAACCTCGCGGTCGCGAACGTCGCGCTGCCGGAGATCGGGACCGCGTTCGACGCGGGCCAGACCGAGCTCAATCTCGTGGCCGTCGGCTTCTCGCTCGGGCTCGCGGGGTCGGTGCTCTACCTCGGCGCGGTCGGCGACCGCTACGGGCGCAAGCTCCTGCTGTGCGCCGGCATGGCGCTGTCGATCCCCGCCGGCCTGCTCGCCGCCTTGGCCCCGTCCATCGAGGTGCTGTTCGCCGCGCGCCTGCTCGGCGGCGTCGCGGCCGGCATGGCGTACCCCACGACGCTGGCGCTCATCACCGCGCTGTGGTCGGGCTCTGGGCGCACGAAGGCGATCGCGCTCTGGTCGGCGGTCGGCGGCGCCGCCACCGCACTCGGCTCGGTCCTCTCCGGGTTCCTCCTCGAGCACTTCGCGTGGGGCTCGGTGTTCTTCCTCACCGTGCCGCTCGCCGCGCTCGCCCTGCTCTTGGCGCTGCGCCTCGTTCCCGCCCACGTGCACGAGACGACCGACCCCGTCGACCACCTCGGCGGCATCCTCTCCGTCCTCATGGTCGCCGCGCTCGTGCTCGGCATCAACTTCATCGCGGTCCCCACGGCCGCCACCGCAGCGCTCGGACTCCTCGTCTTCGCCCTGGTGACCGGCGGCGCGTTCGTCGTGCGTCAACTCCGGGTCGCCGTCCCGCTCTATGACCTCCACGTGGCCGCGCGGCGGATCTTCTGGGTCGCGGCACTCGCAGGCGTCATCGTCTTCGGCTCGCTCATGGGGGCGATGTTCATCGGCCAGCAGTTCCTGCAGAACGTGCTGGGGTACGACACGCTCGAAGCCGGCGCGGCGCTGCTGCCCGCGGCGGTCGCGATGGTCATCGTCGCGCCGCGATCGGCGAAGCTCATCGACAGCCACGGCTCGCGGTTCACCCTGCTGGCCGGCTACGTCTTCTGCCTGCTGGGCTTCCTGACGATGCTGTTCCTCTGGGACGCTGACGCGCAGTACTGGCACGTCGCGCTGGGCTACATCTTCGTCGGGATGGGCGTCGGCCTGGCGGGCACCCCCGCGTCGCGGTCGCTCACCGGATCGGTCCCGGTCACGCGCGCCGGCATGGCGTCGGGCACCGCCGACCTCCAGCGCGACCTCGGCGGCGCGATCATGCAGTCGATCTTCGGCGCGCTGCTCACCGCCGGGTACGCCGCGGCGGTGAACGCGGCGATCGCGGCGGCGCCGTCGTCGACGCAGGCGAAGATCACCGACGAGGTCCAGGCCGAGCTGACGAAGTCGTTCTCCAGCGCGGCCGAGACGGCGAAGGAGTACCCGCAGTACCAGGACGCGATCATCGCGGCGGCGCAGAAGTCCTTCGTCGACGGCGACCAGTGGGCGTTCCTCGCGGGCGTGATCGCGACGCTCGTCGGCGCGGCGCTCGTGTTCTTCCTGTTCCCCAGGCAGGACGACGAGCAGCGTCTGCTCGCCGAGTACCACGCGGCCGACGCGGCCTAGGTCGACGGCGTCATCGCCGCCACGGTGACATCCCGCGTGACCGCCTCGATCTCCTCCGGGAACGACGCGAGGTTGACGTTCAGCGAGAACCCCAGCGGCGCGTCGACCGGGCGGAAGAAGTCGTCGAAGTGGCTGGCCACGATCGTGCGCGGCTCGAGCGCGCCGATGATCCGCCGCCAGTAGTCCGGCGTGAAGCTGCGCCCGGCGATCCCGGCGAGGAAGACGTCGACGCCGCGGTGGCGGATCTCGTCGTCGAGCAGGTTGGCGCTGCCCTGGTGGTACAGCGTCGCGCCCGCCACCTCGATGTGGATGCCGTACACCTGGCCGCAGCGGTAGGCGCCGGTCTTCAGGCCGTCGAGGTGCTCGCACGTCAGCTCGCCGTCGTAGGGCACCTTGTAGCCCAGCAGCAGCTTGGAGTGCACGCTGGGGACGAACGTGACCGTGAACGGGCCAAGCTCGTACGCGCGGTGCGGTTCGACGTGCACCGCCCGCTCGGCCTCGCCGTGCAGCGCCATGAGCCGCTGCAGGGAGTCCGAGCCGTAGGCCGGGCAGTCGAACCGGCGCGCGATCGCGGGGACGTCGATGGCGTGGTCGAAGTGCGTGTGCCCGACGAGCACGCCCAGGACGTCGCCGGGTGGCCGGATGTGGCGCTCGATCAATGCGGGGTCAGGCAGCGCCGGGCGCCCACGCAGCGAGTCGCGCAGCGACACTCGCGACACGTACGGGTCGAGATAGATCGACTGCCCCTCGTACGTCAGCCGATAGCCCGCCACGCCGAGCCAGGCGACGTCGAGCCCCGCCGGGAGCCCGAGCGGCACGCCGGTGAGCTCCGACATGACCGACGCGTCCTCGCGCTCGCGGCGCTCACGATGCGCCGCGAACCGGGCGAGGCTGGCGACGTGGTGGGCCGGACGGGGCATCCGGCCCCCGACCCTACGCCGGTTGCGCGACGGGCGTGCCTTCGGTGTAGGGCAGGTCGGCGAAGAACGCGCACTCCTGGCGGCCGAGCTCGGTGGCGGGCTCCTCACCGAGCAGCCACTCGCGCGCGGTGTCGAGCCAGACGTTGGTCGCGCCGAGCTGCCCGAGCAGGCCGATGAGCAGCATGACCGCCCGCATCATCACGATGTGCTCGGCGGGCAGTTCGAGCGAGCCGAACCCGTCCGCGCGCCGCAGCTCCGTGTAGCGGCGCATCATGTCCGCGGTGCGCGAGGTGTCGATCGTCAGGGGCTCGTCGACCATGAGCCAGCCGAGAATCGCGTCGTAGTGCTCGAGAAACGGCTGCGCCAGCGCCGGGTCGGGGGCCACGACACCCGCGGACGCCATGACCGCGAACAGCGCGTCGGCGTCCTGCGTGTGCACCGCGCGGTTGGAGGCGAGCAGCTCGCCGAGCTCACGGTCGCCGATGCGCTTGAAGAACCCGAAGTCCAGGAACGCCAGGCGCCCGTCGTCGGCCCACAGCACGTTGCCGGGGTGCGGGTCGCCGTTGAGCAGCCGGTGGCGGAACGGGCCGTTGAGGTAGAAGCGCACGAGGATCTCGCCGGCGCGGTCGCGCACCTCCTGCGGCTCGTCGCGCAGCGCGGCGAAGCGCCGCCCGGCGACGAAGTCGCTGACGATCACACGCTCGCTGCACAGCGACGTCACGACGTCCGGCACGAGGATGAACGGGTGGTCGCGGTACACGCGCGCCATTGCGCGCTGGTTCTGCGCCTCCAGCTCGTAGTCGAGCTCCTCGGCGATCCGCTCGCGGACCTCGTCGGCGATCGCGCCGGTGTCGATGCCGGGGGCGATCGCGCTCAGCAGCTTCAGGCCGAGCTTGAGGTTCTGCATGTCGGCGTGGATCGCCTCGGCGATGCCGGGGTACTGGACCTTGATGACGACGTCGCGGCCGTCGAGCGTGCGGGCGCGGTGGACCTGGCCGATGGAGGCCGCGGCGAGCGGCGTCTCGTCGACCTCCGCGAACAGCGCGTCGACCTTGTCGCCGAGGTCCTCTTCGATGACCTTGCGGATCTGCTTGAACGGCATCGACTTGCCGTCCTGCTGGAGCTGGGCGAGGATCTCCTGGAACTCCGGGCGGATCTCCTCGGGGACGAGGCCGAGGTCGACGGCCGACAGCGTCTGGCCGACCTTCATCGCCGCGCCGCGCATGCCGCCGAGCACCTTGACGAGGGCTTCGGCGGACTTCAGCTGCTGGCGGGTTGCGGCGCTGCGGCGCGCGTCGCTGGAGCTCGTCTTGGCCACGGCGCGTGCCGTGACATTGCGGGCGGCGACCTCTGCGGCCGTGCCGGTCACGGCTGCGGCGCGCCGCAGTCGTCCTTGCCTGATGGTGCTCACGCTGGGCCTCGTCTTCGTCAGAAACGGGTTCGTCGATCAGGTGATCGACGAAGCGCAGAGTAGCATCATCGATCAAGTGATCGACGAAACCCCTCAGCCCGAGCGCCGCATGACCCGCGCGCAGCAGCGCGCCGCCACCCGGCTGGCGATCCTCGAGGCCGCCGCGGACTGCCTCGTCGACGAGGGCTACTCGGGGCTGACGACCCGGCGCGTGGCCGAACGCGCCGGGATCGCGCAGAGCACGCTCATGCACCACTTCGCCACCCGCGAGGGGCTCCTCGTCGAGGCCGTCACCCAGCTCGCCACCGCGCTCGCCGACGAGGCGCTCGACGAGGTCGACCTCGCCGCGCTGCGGACCCCCGCCGAGCGCGAGGCGGTCCTCGACCGCGCGTGGGCGACGTTCACGTCCCCCCGCGCGCTCGCCGCGGTGCAGGTCTGGGCCGCGGCGTGGACCGAGCCCGAGCTCGCCGCGCCGCTGCACGAACTCGAGGAGCGGATGACCACCATCGTCCACATCACGGCCGGGACGCTCTTCCCCGAGGAATCCGAGTCCCCGGACTTCCCGGCGCTGATCGACGCGACCGTCGCGCTCATCCGCGGCCTCGTGATCGCCATGCCGATCACCGGCCAAGAGGAACTCGACGCGCGCTGGGAGTCCATGAAGCCGATCCTGCTGCGCGCCGCCGGCGACCTGCTCGACGGCACGCGTCCGTAGTCCGCCCCACCCCCGGTTCCGGAGTCCGCGCCGATGGTCGCGCGCGCCCCGCGCCGTACGGTCGACGGGTCATGCCCGACGCCCGCCATCCCGCCCCAGGCTCCGAGACGGCGACCGACGCGGCGCTGCTGCTGCGGGCCTTCGCCGCCGCCGCCCCGCGGCCGCTGACGATGGCCGACCTCCGCCAGGCGGGCGTGGCGATGCCAGGCCAGACGCTCTACGAGCTCCAGCTCACGGGCTATCGCATCACCCGCGTGTACGGCCGGGACGCCGGCCACCGGCGGCTGATGCTCGGCTACCGCCTGGACTGAGCACGTGCGGCCTTGCGCCGCTCGTAGGCCCGGCGCTGGGCCGCCGTCCGCCTGCGGCCGCGCTTGTCGTAGTACGGATCGTCGATCTTCGGCAGATAGATCTCGCCGTCGATGGTGAAGCGGTTGCACTCCGGCGTTGCGTCGGGGATCCACCCGCCGTACATGAGGTTGTGCTTGTTCTTGCTGTGGCTGAGCCCGTGCATGTGGCCGGCCTCGTGGGTGATGACGGCGCACCAGGTGTAGGCGGTCTCGGCCGTGATCGGCCACTCGGTGTTGTGCACGTTGAGGTAGATCGCGCAGAGCTCGTTGTCGTAGACCCACGCGGACGTCTCGGTGTCGGCCGGGTCGGCGTCGGAGTCCTCGGTCGAGAGCTTCATCTCGATGCCCTCGGCACAGCTCTCCGGCACGCCGCCCCAGTAGCGGACCGACGCCTTCCAGAGCTCGGGCACGAAGGGCTCGCCCGCGGCGCTGCCCGAGATGGGCACGCTGGCCCGCAGGCCGCCGGAAGGCGGGTTCGTGAACGGCCCGGTGTTCCGGTCCAGGACGAACGCCGACGCCGTCGTGGGCACGGACGCCGCGACACAGCACGTGAGGATGAACAGGCGGCGGAGCATCGACCCTCGTGTCGGCATCATCGCCTCCGCCCCGCTCCCGGTGCGCCGGTTTCTGGCCGCGTGTCCCAGCCACGTCACGGGGATAGGGTGCGCTCAGTGTCACCGTCCGTTGTGTCGGTCCGGTGGCGTCCGATGTGACCGGTGTGGTCTCGGGCGGGCGGCGAGCTGACTCTTAGGGTTGCTGTCGGCCAAGTGTCTGACCTGCATGCGTTGTGTCGCTCGCCGCCCGTCCGAGGATCACCGGTCGTGACTTGATAGGAGCGTGGCACCGCCCCGACTGAGATGTGTCCGATCGGCGATCCGTTCGCCTGTTCATGTCGACGAAGGGATGGTGCGGATGATCGTGATCGCCGCGGACACTCACAAGAGCACGCACAGCTTCAGCGCTGTGGATTTGGCGACTGGCCGCGTTCTCGCGGAGAAGACACTGGGCGCCGATCGGGCCGGGATGCTGCAAACGCTGCGGTGGGCCAAGAGCCTCGGAGGCGAGCAGGTGTGGGCCCTGGAGGACTGCCGCCATGTCTCGAGCCGGCTCGAGCGGGTGCTGATCGCTTCTGGCGAGCGGGTCGTTCGCGTTGCGCCCAAGGCGATGGGCCAAGCGCGTCGCGCTGAGCGCACCGCAGGGAAGTCCGATGTGATCGATGCGCGGGCGGTCGCCAGGGCCGTTGTCCGCGATGGCGTCGACAGTTTCCCTGCGGCGTTCCTCGATGACGCAGCGCTGGAGATCCGGCTGCTGGTCGATCACCGCGCCGATCTGGTCGCCGAGCGCACGCGGATGCAGTCGCGGCTGCGGTGGCATCTGGTCGAGCTCGACGATGAGCTCGAAGCCCGCATCCCGGCCGGGAGCCTGGACCGCCAGGTCTGGCTTGACCGGATCGATCGGCGGCTGAAGCGCATGGATCAGCGCGCGCGGGTCCGGATCGCGCGCGATGAGCTTCGCCGCATCCGCGAGCTGACCCGGACGGCCAGCGCGCTGGAGCGCGAACTGCGCGGTCTGATCGCCGACTACTGCCCCGACCTGCTCGATTGGAAGGGCTGCGGCACGATCAGCGCCGCGACGCTGATCGGACGGACCGCCGGCGCGCAGCGCTTCCCCACCGACGGCCACTACGCCCGGCATGCCGGCACGGCCCCGATCCCCGCCAGCTCCGGACGCAAGACCCGGCAGCGGCTGAACCGCGGCGGCGACCGACAGCTCAACGCCGCGCTGCATCGCATCGCCGTCGCCCAAGGCCAACACCACCCCGCCGCGCGCGACTACCTCGCCCGCAAACAGGCCGAAGGGAAGAGCCGCATCGAAGCGATCCGCTGCCTCAAGCGCCAGCTAACCCGCACCGCCTGGCAGACCCTCAAAACCACCACACCAAACATGACCACCATCAACGCCAACGCGCCAGCACCCGCCCTGGCGTTGACATAGGAGCAACACATGAGCCCTGCAGAAGGAACCGTTCTCGTCACCGGCGGCACGGGCTACCTCGGCAGCTGGTGCATCGCCACCCTGCTCGAGCGCGGCTACGACGTGCGCACCACCGTCCGCAACCTGGCACGGGAGGACGAGGTGCGTGCCGCCCTCGCCGTCGCGGGCGCCGACGACCCGGGCGACCGCCTGACCGTCGTCGCCGCCGACCTCACCTCCGACGACGGCTGGGCCGAGGCCGTCACGGGCTGCCGCTACGTCCTGCACGTCGCGTCGCCGTTTCCGCCCGCGCAGCCGAAGGACCCCGACGAGCTCATCGTCCCCGCGCGGGATGGCGCGCTCCGCGTGCTGCGCGCCGCGCTGGACGCGGGCGTCGAACGGGTCGTCATGACGTCGTCGATCGCCGCCGTGCGGGCCCCCGAGGGCAGTCGCCCGGACCGTCCGCTCGACGAGCGCGACTGGTGCGACGGCAACGACACGTCCCTGACGCCCTACGTCCGCTCGAAGGCGATCGCCGAGCGCGCGGCGTGGGACTTCGTCCGAGCCGAGGGCGCCGAGGACCGCCTCGCCGTCGTGAACCCCGGGCTCATCGTGGGCCCGGTCCTCAGCAGCGATTTCTCCTACTCCGTCCAGCTCGTCGAGCGGCTGCTCGGCGGCAAGGTGCCTGCCGCGCCGAAGCTGGGCTTCACCTACGTCGACGTCCGGGACGTCGCCGACCTGCACGTCCGCGCGATGACGAGCCCGGAGGCCGGCGGCGAGCGCTTCCTGGCGACCGACCGCTTCCTCTGGACGAGCGACACCGCGCAGATCCTCCGCGACCGCCTCGGCGACCAGGCCCGCAAGGTGCCGACGCGCGTGGCCCCGAACTTCATGGTCCGCGCGATGGGGATGTTCGACCCGGCGATCCGCACGATCGTGGGCGACCTCGGGCAGAAGACCGAGTACTCCAGCGAGAAGGCGCGCACGACGCTGGGCTGGACGCCGCGTCCCGTCGAGGACGCCGTCGAGGACACGGCGCGCAGCCTGCTGGACCGCGGCGTCGTCGCCGTATCCTGATCGGCATGCCCGCGCTGAGGTCCCGTACCGTCACCCACGGCCGCAACATGGCCGGCGCCCGCGCGCTGCTGCGCGCCGCGGGCGTGGACCGCGAGGACTTCGGCAAGCCGATCGTCGCGGTCGCGAACTCGTACACGCAGTTCGTCCCCGGCCACACGCACCTCAAACCGGTCGGCGAGATCGTCGCCGAGGCGATCAAGGAGGCCGGCGGCATCCCGCGCGAGTTCAACACGATCGCAGTCGACGACGGCATCGCGATGGGCCACGGCGGCATGCTCTACTCGCTGCCCTCGCGCGACCTCATCGCCGATAGCGTCGAGTACATGGTCAACGCGCACTGCGCGGACGCGCTGATCTGCATCAGCAACTGCGACAAGATCACGCCGGGCATGCTGAACGCCGCGCTGCGGCTGAACATCCCGACCGTGTTCGTCTCCGGCGGCCCGATGGAGGGCGGCACCGCGTTGCTCGTCGACGGCACGGTCCGCACGCGGGTGAACCTCATCACCGCGATCGCCGACGCCGTGGCCGACCAGGTCTCCGACGAGGACATCGCGATCATCGAGGAGAACGCGTGCCCGACGTGCGGGTCGTGCTCGGGCATGTTCACCGCGAACTCGATGAACTGCCTGACCGAGGCGCTCGGCCTCGCGCTGCCCGGCAACGGGTCGATCCTCGCGACCCACACGGCGCGCAAGGAGCTCTACGAGGCCGCGGGCCGCACCGTGGTGGACATCGCGCTTCGCTACTACGACGAGGACGACGAGTCCGTGCTTCCGCGCTCGGTCGCGACGCGTTCCGCGTTCGAGAACGCGATGGCGCTCGACGTCGCGATGGGCGGCTCGACGAACACCGTGCTGCACATCCTGGCCGCTGCGCAGGAGGCCGAGCTCGAGTTCACGATGGCCGACATCGACGCGATCTCGCGCCGCGTGCCGTGTCTGTGCAAGGTCGCCCCGAACGGGACGTACCTCATGGAGGACATCCACCGGGCCGGCGGCATCCCGGCGATCCTCGGCGAACTGCACCGCGGCGGCCTGCTGAACACCGACGTCACAACGGTCCACGCCCCGACGGTCGACGCGTGGCTCGGCGCCTGGGACATCCGCGGCGGCAGCGCGACGGACGAGGCGATCGAGATGTTCCACGCCGCGCCCGGCTGCGTGCGCTCGGCGACCGCGTTCTCGCAGTCCGAGCGCTGGGAGTCGCTGGACACCGACGCCGCCGAGGGCTGCATCCACGACATCGCGCACGCGCACTCGAAGGACGGCGGCCTGGCGATCCTGACGGGCAACCTCGCGGTGCGCGGGTGCGTCGTGAAGACCGCCGGCGTGGACGAGTCGATCCTGACGTTCTCGGGGCCGGCAGTCGTCGTCGAGTCGCAGGACGACGCCGTGGACCTCATCCTCAGCGGCGGCGTGAAGGAGGGCGACGTGGTCGTCATCCGCTACGAGGGACCTCGCGGCGGGCCGGGCATGCAGGAGATGCTCTACCCGACCTCCTACCTCAAGGGCCGTGGCCTCGGCAAGGCGTGCGCGCTCATCACCGACGGGCGGTTCTCCGGCGGCACGTCCGGCCTCTCGATCGGCCACGTCTCACCCGAGGCGGCGTCCGGCGGCGCGATCGCGCTCGTCGAGAACGGCGACACGATCTCCATCGACATCCCGAACCGCGCGATCACGCTCGAGGTCTCCGAGGAGGAACTCGCCGAGCGCCGCGAGCGACTGGAGTCGGGCGCGGGCTACGTGCCCGCCGCGCGCGACCGCGTCGTCTCCCCCGCGCTGCGGGCGTATGCCGCGATGGCGACGTCGGCAGACACGGGCGCGGTGCGCGACGTCAACGCGGTCGAGCGGGCGGTGGCCGCGGCGGCGGATTCACGCGCGAACGTCACAGCGCGCTGAGGAGCTCGACCTCGCCGTCGTCGGCGAGGCTCGCCAGCCCGGCGTCGAACGTGACGACGCGCGTGCCGCGCCGCCGGGCGAGCACGAGGAGATGTGCGTCTGTCACCTGCCGGTAGCCGGCCACCGGCGGGAACTCCGCGTCGGCGATCGACACGTCGTCAATGAGAAAGACGTGACCCGCGGCTGCACGCATTCCAGCAAGCACCTGCCGCGCGGCATCGACGCCGATGGGCGCGGGGAGCACCTTCGGGTTGGAGGACACGCGCACGAAGCCGCTCTCCGTGACCGGGCACGTTGCCCATCCCTGCGATCCGCGTGCCGCAAACCAGCCGCGCATCGGCGCGTGGTGGACATGCGAGTCCCAGGCCAGCGCGACGAGCGCGTTGACGTCGAGGAGCCCCATCGGCGCTCAGTCCTCGTCGAGCGCGCGACGAACCATCTCCGGCGTGATCGCCGGCGTGTCTGCAGGCACACGGATCACCGGCAGATCGCCGTCGGCGTCCACCCGCGCCGGGCTGAGGCCGCGGCGCGCGAGCTCGGAGACCACGGCCCCGAGCGAACGACCCTCGCCGGCCGCCAGTTCCCTGGCGGCCGCGACGACATCGTCGTCGAGGTTCAGCGTCGTCCTCACCAAACTGATGCTAACGCATCACAGCATCGAACTGCCGATGCCGGAGGTGCCCCGCGGGCGGCGCCTCCCCCGGTGGCGCCGCCCGCGTTCGCTTCCCTGGGTCCTACGACTCGCAGTTGAAGTCGGTGCCCGCCTCGGGCTCGCCGACGCACTCGTCGATCCCGCCATTGCCGTAGCTGGCATCGCCGTCCCCGAGGCCGCCCACGATCTTGTCGTCGCCCTGGCGCCCGTAGAGCTCATCGTCCCCCGGGCCGCCGTACACGTCGTCGTCCCCGTCGCCGCCGTCGATGACGTCGTTGCCGAAGGCCCCGCCGATCGTGTCGGCGTTCAACTCACCCCAGAGCGTGTCGTCGCCGAATCCGCCCCAGATGAAGTCGTCGCCGATCCCGCCGTAGATGACGTCGTCGCCGACCTCGCCGAACAGCTCGTCGTTCTTGGCGTTGCCGTCGATCACGTCGGGGCCCCACCCGGCGAGGACGGTGTCGGCGCCGTCCTTGCCGCAGATCACATCCGCTCCGCTCAGCCCGAGGATGACGTCGTCCTCCTGCGAGCCCACGATGACGTCGGGGCCGAGGCTGCCGATGACCTTGCCGAAGCGCACCGACGCGCCAGGACCGAGGACCCACCGCTCGCCGTCCCAGTAGGTCGTCGCGACGGCGCCCTCACAGGTCGGCGGCGGGACGGCCGCGGCGGCGACGCCCGGCACAGCGAGTGATGCCGCGAGGACGGCGCTTGCGAGTGTCGTGGCACGGATCAGGCTGGCGGCGGTCACGCGGGGCTCCTTCGGTGGCAGATCGAGCAGCGACGCGGTGAGAGCGTCGCGCACCGAGGGGACCGCCGATGTGAATTGTCTGTAATCAAGTGCATCGCGGGCACACGGCCACGCTCGACTTCGACAACTACCGTTGTCAGCTTTGTGTACAGTGGTGCACATGAGGAGAAGAACCGGGCTGACCGCCCTTACCGTGGCCGCCGCACTACTGCCTGCCACCAGCGCCACGGCCGCGAACTGGGCCGATGTGGACCCGTTCGCCATCTGCCCTGACGCGGCCCCGAGCTGCCTCGAGGTGACGCTCACCGAGATGCGCGAGCGCCTGGCCGGCCACGACCGGACCTGCAACCACAACGGGCTGTTCCTGCGCAACTACATCAACGTCACGGAGGCCTACGCGAAGAGCCTGCGTGAAGAGCCCGAGCTCTTCGACGACCCCGCCTGGCTCGCCCGCGAGGACGCGATCTTCGCCGCCCAGTACTTCCAGGCCGAGGACCGCTGGAAGGCCGGCCGGTTCTCGGAGGTGCCGAAGGCCTGGCGGATCGCCTACCAGGCCGCCGACGACGGCCGCGTGCAGGGCATCGGCAACCTGCTGCTCGGCATCAACGCCCACGTCCAGCAGGACATGGCCTACATGGTCGCCGCCGCGGGCATCACGGCGCCCGACGGATCGAGCCGCCGCCGCGACCACGACATCTTCATGAAGGTGCTCGCCCGCCAGTACGACCCGATCCTCGCCGAGGCCATCAAGTACGACGACCCGGACATGGCGATCTTCCAGTTCCCCGCCAACGCCGACAAGCAGGTGGCCGTCAAGCTGGTCGACACGTGGCGCGACACGGTGTGGCGCAATGCGGTGGCGCTCACGCGGGCCACCACGCCCGCGGCACGGGCGAAGGTCGACAAGCGCATCGAGACGAACGCCGTGACGTGGGCGCTGACCTTCCGGGAGACGTTCCGCTATCGGCCCGGGATCGCGTCGCCGAAGCGCCGCAACGCCATGTGCGCCGCCCGCAACCTGGGCGCCTAACCGCCGACGACACGAAGCCCGGCGCGGGCCCAGGCCATGATGCCGCCGCTGACGTTGGCGGCGTCGAGCCCGGCCTTCGCCGCGGCCTTCGTGGCCCGGGCGCTGCGCGCGCCCGACCGGCAGACGAACGCCACAGGCGTGGCGGCATCCAACTCGCCGAGACGTGCGGGCAACTGGCCGAGCGGGATCGCGACCGCGCCGGGAATGCGGGCCTCGCGAACCTCGGCGGGCTCGCGCACGTCGACGAGCACGAGCGTGCCCGCGCTCAGTCGGTCGGCGGCGTCCTGGGGCGTGATCGTCTGGGTGCGAGTGAACAGCATCGGGAGCTCCTTGGTGTCGGGAGAGTTGCAGGATACAACTTCACGGTTGTATAGTGGATAACTCCCCGACCGGAGACCCGCATGAGCACGATCACCGACCTGACCACCGAGACCTTCGCCGATGCCGTCGCCGGCGACGGCATCACCGTCGTCGACTTCTGGGCCCCGTGGTGCGGGCCGTGCCGGGCGATGGCGCCCCAGCTCGACCGCGCCGCCACGCTGCGGCCGCAGTACCGCTTCGCCAAGGTGAACGTGGACGAGGAACAGGCGCTTGCCGCCGCGTTCCAGATCCGGGGCATCCCCACGCTCGCGGTCCTGCGCGACGGCCAGCTCGTCGGCACCGCGTCCGGCGTCGTCCAGGCCGACCAGCTCGTCCAGGCGCTCGACCAGGTCGCGGCGGCCGATACGCAGGCGGCGTAGGCGGCGAAGGGCCTGGGTGGGTGGGCGTTGGAGATCTCCGGCCCGCGGCCGACAACCGGGAGACGGTGCGCTCGCTCCCCCGACGCCCGCCCCACACGATCCCGGTGTCGTACCAGGAGGAGCCCGTCCATGCGGACGCAGTCCCATGCCGCCATCGCGGCCGCGGTCATCGCGGTCGCCGCCGCCTGCGCGCCGAGCGCGAGCGCGGTCAGCGGCGCTGATCTCGAGATCATCAACGCCACGCCGACCGAGGAGCGCGCAGGCGCCACAGCGAACCCGGATGCGTTGTTCTCCCTGAAGCAGCCCGCGTTCCCGGGCACGAACGAGTGCAAGCTCGACAGCGGCGCGTTCCGGCCGTGTTCTTTCTTCTTCCAGGCGAGCGGCCTGGGCACCGGTGACCATCGCCTGACGGTGCGCCAGACCAGCGCCTCCGGCACGGTCACAACCGACACGTGGCCGTGGACCGTCCGCTCAGCGCAGGCCGCGATCGCGGCGAACGTCCCGCTCGAGGCGCACACGTACTGCTACCAGGGCTACGACACGGCCGTCGACCGGGCCGGCACGACCAACCGGCTCGGCACGGGCCAGTGGCAGTCCTACGCGGCGGGCGGCACGGACATCGTCGCGGACGCCGGCTCGACGGACTGGGCGACGATCCTGATGGCCGCCTATCGCCGATCGTCACAGGGGTGGCAGGGGATCCCCGACCGCGACGTCTTCGACGGGATCCCGGCCTGGCCGGCAGGCATCGGCGCGCCGTTCGCGGTGTCGATCGCGAACGACGCGAACGCCCGCTACGACGGCTCACAGCGCCTGCACGACCCGACGTGGAACCTCGTCCGCCTCGGCGGCAGCGGCGCGCTGTCGCGCCAGCAGGCCCCGATGCCCATGGACCTCGCGAGCTGCTTCGGCGTGCACGCGCCCCCCGGCATCGTGGACAACGGCGACGGCACCCTCTCGGTGACGTTCGGCTGGTCGAACCTCACGCCCTATCCGATCACGGCAGCGGCGGGGACCACCGGCGTGTGGAAGCGCCCGTCCGCGTCCGACCCCACGGGTTCACTCCCGCGCAACGCGGTCACGACGGACGCAGGATCGACCGTCACCCCGTCCGGCATGCCGACGCAGTTCGGCGCGAACTCGACCGGCACCTGGACGTACACGTTCGCGGATCCGGGCGCCGACAGCACCACGCCGATCACCTGGACCGTGGGTGACCAGTCCACGTCATTCCTCGTGCGCCGCGCGAACGTGACTCCGGCCGCCACGGCTCCGGCCGGCGCCACCCCGTTCACCCACGTCGACTTCGCCACCCCGACCGCCGCGCCGACGCGCCAGCTCTCCGCACCGGCTCCGGGCGGGAGCGCCCCGAGTGCCACCACGCCCGCCCCCGGCAGCACCGGCGGCGCCGTCACGGCGAGAACCACGGTGCGCGTGACGAACCGGGTGGTGCGCCCCAAGCGCAAGGCCCACCGCCGCGGGCAGACGGTCCACCTCACGTCGACCGTCCGCAACACCGGCAGGGTCGACGCCACACGCGTGCGCCTCTGCGACCGGATCCCGGCCGGCATGAAGCTCGTCCACGCGCCGGGGCGCCGCAAGGTCTCCGGGCGCACCGTCTGCTGGACGAGCAGCCGCCTCGCCGCGGGCACCGGTGTGTCGGGCCGCATGGCGCTGCGCGTCACGACGACGGCGAAGCCCGGCCTGCGGACCAACCGCGTGACCGTGCGCGCGGACAACGTGCCGACCACCGCGGCGAAGGCCCGGTTCCGCGTCCGGCGCTGACGCGGCCTACGGCTGCTTGCGGTCCCGGTCCCGGGAGGGCTGCACGCGCTTGGGCTCGCCCGGCATCTTCGGATAGTCGGGCGGGTACGGCATGTCGCCCTGCTCGTCGCGCTCGTAGAGCTCGAGCAGCGGTGCAAGTGAGTGGGCGACGTCGTCGATCGCCGCGTGCAGGTCGCCGACCTGCGCGAAGCGCGCGGGCATCGTCGCGACGGTGAAGTCCTCAGGTTTGATCGCGAGCAGCTCGTCCCAATGCAGCGGCGCGGAGACAGGGGCCCCGGGCTTCGGGCGGATGCTGTACGGCGAGGCGATCGTCCGATCCCGCGCGTTCTGGTTGTAGTCGACGAAGATGCGCTCGCCGCGCTCCTCCTTCCACCACTTCGTCGTCACCTCTCCGGGGAGGCGGCGCTCCAGCTCACGGCCGAAGGCGATCGCGGCGTGGCGGACGTCGGTGAACGTCCACTTCGGCTCGATGCGGACGTAGATGTGGATCCCGCGCCCGCCCGACGTCTTCGGGAAGCCGACGTAGCCGAGGTCGGCGAGCAGCTCGCGCGCGGTCCCCGCGACACGCACCGCGTCGGCGAAATCGGTGCCCGGCTGCGGGTCGAGGTCGATGCGCAGCTCGTCGGGGTGATCGACGTCCGCGCGCCGCACCGGCCATGGGTGAAACGTGATCGTCCCCATCTGCGCACACCACGCGACGACCGCCGGTTCGGTCGGACAGACCTCGTCGGCGTGACGTCCGGATGGGAACGCGATGCGCGCGGTCTCGACGTAGTCGGGGGCCCCACGCGGAATGCGCTTCTGGTAGAAGGCGTCGCCCCCGCGTTCCATCCGCGTGGAGATCTCCATCCCCGGGTGCACCCCCTTCGGCCAGCGCTCGAGCGTCGTGGGCCGCTCACGCAGCGCGCGCATGATGCCGTCCTCAACCGCGAGGTAGTACTCGACGATGTCGAGCTTCGTGAGCTCCGGCGTGCGGTCCGTCGCCGGGAAGATCACGCGGTCGGGGTTCGAGACGCGGACCTCGCGGCCGGCGGCGTCCACGGTGGTGGCGGGTGAGGCCATGCCCGGAGTTCTACGCCACGACGCCGTCGACGCACACCGCTGGGCGCTCGGCACCGAGGCGGTTCGTGCTCTCATATCCCGGTGGCACACCCTCCCGTATCGGTCGACCTCCGCCCCCTGGAGGCCACGGACGCTCCGTTGCTACGCGCCATCCGCGAACAGCCTGCCGTCCTCGCCTGGTGGGGCCCGCTCGAGCCGGACTTCCCCTTCGAGGTCGACGACGAGGTCCGCCTGACGATCCTCGCTGACGGGCAGGTCGCGGGCATGATCCAGTTCGGCGAGGAGCCCGACCCCGACTACCGCTACGCCACGATCGACCTCTTCGTCGATGCCGCCCTCCATGGGCGCGGCATCGGCACGGCAGCCATCCGGGCCGTGCTCCGCGAGCTGCACGAGACCCGCGGCCACCACCGCGTCACCATCGACCCCGCCGCGGACAACGCCACCGCAATCCGGGTGTACGAGCGGGTGGGCTTTCGGCCGGTCGGGGTGCTGCACCGCTCCGAGCGCGACCGATCGACGGGGGAGTGGCGCGATCAACTGCTCATGGAGTGGCTGGCCGACGCACCCCGCGCCGACGGGTACTAGCCCTTCGGCTTCGGGCGCGGCGTGATCGTGTACGTGATCTTGCCGGTCAGGAAGCAGTCGCCGTCGGCGTTCAGGTTTCCCGGCGAGGGCGACCCGCCCGCCCCGCTGACCGTGCGGAGCGCCACGCTGGAGCACGGCCCGGAGACGATGACGCTGCGGCGGAAGCGCTGCCCCGGCCGGATGTTGAACACCTTGATGACGCTCAGGCCCGAGGGGATGTTCAGCGCGACGGACGGGGCCATCGACGTCGTCACCACCGCCTTCTCGGTGTCCTCGCCCGTGACCTGCGACGCGCCGGGGCCGATGCAGCCGTCCGCGTCGCGCCCCCCGCCGGTGCGCTGGATGGCGAGCATGAGCGGCGTCTGGGTGAGCGGCGTGAGGTCCTCGTCGTCCGCCTTCGGGACGACGCCCTCCTGCATCGAGATCGACGTCTTGCCCGAGGTCGACGAGCATGTCGGTGCGGGCGTGTTCTTCGCCTGCTCGCCCGTGCAGTAGTTCGTCGTCTTGTACTCCGAGATCTTCCCCGCGACCGTGGCGCTGCCGACGCGCTTGCTGAACGGCGACGTGACGATCGGATCGAATCCGTCGCCGGTGATCCGCTTCATCGAGATGTTCACGAAGCCGCCGGTGGAGAAGTCGTAGCGGTTGGTCTGAATCCATCGCTCGCCGGGGAAGCAGTCCGACGTCGTGTCGCGCAGGACGCGGGTCTCGACGTAGCCCGACGTGTTGATCTGGACCTTCGCGATGCGGGTCTTGACCTTCGGGACCTTCGGCGCCGACTGGGCGCCGGCGGCCGGTGCGGAGGCCGCGACGGCGATCACGGTGACGAGCGCGAGGGCACAGCGAAGAAGCGACATCACACCCGGATCATAGGCCGATCTCCTGTCGAAGTGGACGGTCGGCGCCTCGGTTCGCGCGCGTGCGCGTACCCTGCGCCGCATGCGTCTCTCGACCTGGAACGTCAACTCGGTCAAGCAGCGCCTGCCGCGGCTGCTGCCGTGGCTCGACGAGCGCCGGCCCGACGTCGTCTGCCTGCAGGAGACCAAGCTCGCCGACGGCGCCTTCGACGCGCTGCTGAGCGGGCCGCTGGCCGAGCGCGGCTACGAGGTCGCCGCCCACGGCGAGGCGCAGTGGAACGGCGTGGCGATCCTCTCGCGTGTCGGCCTGGACGACGTCGTCGCGGGACTCCCGGGCGGCCCGGGGTTCCCGCACCAGGAGGCCCGCGCGGTGGCCGCGACGTGCGGCGGCGTCCGCGTCGTGTCGGTCTACGTCCCGAACGGCCGCGAGCCGGACTCCGACCACTACCGCTACAAGCTCGACTGGCTCGCGACGCTGCGCGACATCGTGGCGGCGGGCGACCCCGCGACGACCGTCGTGCTCGGCGACGTGAACATCGCCCCCACCGACGACGACGTCTTCGACCCCGCCGCGTACGCCGGCCACACGCATGTCACCGCGCCCGAGCGGGCCGCGCTCGCCGAACTTCAAGGCGTCGGCCTGCACGACGTCGTCCGCGACCGCTGGCCCGACGCGCGCGTCTTCACGTACTGGGACTACCGCGCCGGCATGTTCCACAAGGACCTCGGGATGCGGATCGATCTCGTGCTCGCGGGCGACGCCGTCGCCGACCGGGTCAAGGCCGCGTGGGTCGACCGCCAGGCGCGCAAGGGCAAGGGCCCGAGCGACCACGCGCCGGTCATCGTCGATCTCGACGAGGCGCCCGACGGGGACATCGGCCCGGTCGTGCCGCCGCCCTCCGCGCCGGCGGCGCCGCGCGGGACGGCGAAGCTGCCGCAGTCCAGAAATTGAACTGGCCGCGCGCGCGGCAGAGGACTAGCTTGGGTCCATGGCACAGCCCGGCATCACCGCACCTGCGAACGAAGAAGCGGTGCGCGCCTGGGACACGGTCCTCTACGAGCGGTGGAAGCAGCACCGCGAGGTCTTCGTCGAGTCGCTCGGCGACCTCACCGACGAGGCCTTCAGCCGCATGCCCCCGCCCGAGGGCGGGCGCTGCATCGACGTCGGCTGCGGGTTCGGCGACACCACCCAGCGGCTCGCCGAACTGACGGGCCCGGAGGGTTTCGCGCTCGGCACCGATTCGTCTTCGCGCTTCATCGACGACGCCCGCGACGAGGCTGCAGCGGCGGGCGCGCACAACGTCGAGTTCGAGGTCTCCGACGCGCAAACCGCGTCCTGGGACCCGACGTTCGACTACGCGTTCTCGCGCATGGGGACGCAGTTCTTCGCCGCCCCGGTGCCGGCGATGCGCGCGGTCCGCGGCGCGCTCGTGCCGGGGGGCAGGCTGAACAAGGTCTGCTGGCGGCGCAAGCAGGACAGCCCGATCTGGGCTGAGACCGAAGCGGTCGTGCAGCAGTTCCTCACGCGCCCGGAGGAGTACGAGGCCGATACGTGCGGCCCCGGCCCGTTCTCGCTCGGCAACCCCGACACCTGCCGCGGCATCCTCGAGGCCGCGGGCTTCACGGACATCGACCTGGTCGCGCGGGACTTCGACTACCGCATGGGCCGGGACATGGACGCCGCGATCGACGCCATGCTCGCGATCGGCCCGGGCGCCGAGCTGATCCGCCTGAACGGCGAGCACGGCGAGCGCCGCCGGCCCGAGATCGCCGAGGCCGTCGCCGACCGCTTCGCCTCGTGGCGGCAGGAGGACGGGTCGATCGTCGGGCGCGCGTCGGTGTGGTTCGTCACCGCGACGAACCCGGGCTAGCGCTTGCGGTCCGTGTCGCGCGACGGCTGCACGCGCTTGGGCTCGCCGGGCATCTTCGGGTAGTCCGGCAGGTAGGGCATATCGCCCTCCTCGTCGCGCGCGTAGAGGTCGAGCAGCGGCTGCAGCGAGTGCTGGACGTCGTCGATCGCCGCGTGCTTGTCGCCGACCTCCTCGTAGCGCGCCGGCATCGTCGCCACGGTGAAGTCCTCGGGCGTGATCTCCGGCAGCTCGTCCCACGCCACCGGCGCTGACACCGGCGCCCCGGGCTTGGGCCGGATCGAGTACGCCGACGCGATCGTGCGATCGCGGGCGTTCTGGTTGTAGTCGACGAAGATGCGCTCGCCGCGCTCCTCCTTCCACCACTTCGTCGTGACCTCGCCCGGCATCCGGCGCTCGAGCTCGCGGCCGAACGCGATCGCGGCGTGGCGCATGTCGGTGAAGGACCACTTCGGCTCGATGCGGACGTAGATGTGGATCCCCCCGCCCGCCGCTCGTCTTGGGGAAGCCGACGTAGCCGAGGTCCGACAGGAGCTCCCGGGCGGTCCCCGCCACGCGCACCGCGTCGGCGAAGTCGGTCCCCGGCTGGGGGTCGAGGTCCAGGCGCAGCTCGTCGGGGTGGTCGACGTCCTCGCGGCGCACCGGCCACGGATGGAACGTGATCGTCCCCATCTGCGCCGCCCACGCGACGACCGCGGGCTCGGTCGGGCAATGTGAACGATCGGCACCCGCCCTTGTTCGTCGTGCCGAGATCTGGTCGAATAGCGCGGTGATCTCACGCACCCCGGCGCCGCCGTCCTGCCTGGCCGCGCTTGTCCTCGCCGGAACGCTCGCACTGAGCACGGCTCCTGCCGCCCAGGCCCAGGAACCGACCGCCACGACCTTCCCGGCCAACGCCCAGGCGACAGGCGCCATCACCGGAGGGTTCGATGGGCAGGTCTGGACGCCGACGGCCACCGGCTTGATCGCGTTCAACCGCACGGGCACCCAGTCCGCGTCGTTTCCCACCATCGCCGGCGCGCCGTGGAACGACGTCACGGGCGGCCCGGACGGCCGCCTCTGGGCCGGCGGGCAGGCGCAACTGCTCGCCCCGAACCTCCTCCCATTCACAGGCGTGCCCAGCATCGCGGTTTCCGACATCGGGACGGAGCAGATCACCGACGTCGCGCCGGGTCCGGACGACAATGTCTGGTTCACCGTGCCGTCCGCCAACCGGTTCGGCTTCGCGACCCCGGCCGGCACCGCCACCGCATTCTCGCTCGTGGGCACCACCGCGGAGGCCGGGACCCTGGTCAGCATCGCGACGGGCGGTGATGGGCTGCTGTGGTTCACCAAGCGCTTCCCGGGCTCGATCGTCCGCCGGAACGCAGACGGGTCCCTGACCAGCTTCACCGCTGGGCTTGACCCGGGCGCACAGCCGTTCGCGATCGCGCTGGGTCCCGATGGCAACGTCTGGTTCACCGACGGAGCCGCCGCCCGAGCCGGCCGCATCACGCCGGCGGGCGTGATCACGATGTTCGACGCGGTCGCGTCCACCGACCTCATCGCGGGCCCAGACGGGAACCTCTGGCTGGCGGGCGGCAGCACGCTGAGCACCGGAGGGGTCTTCACGCCACGTAGCCTCCCCGCGGACACGCTCGCCGTCGGCGCCGACGGCAACATGTGGGGCGTGAAGCTCACGAACGGCGCGGTCTCGCGCCTGGCCCTCGGCGGCCAGCAGTTCTCGAACCCCACGCGGATCGACGTGCCCGCCACCGGGAACAGCGGGAAGGCCGGCCTCTACCCGTCGCCGATCGCTGTCAGCGGCCTGCAGGGCACGGTGACGAAGGTGACCGCGCGCCTGAACGGCGTGCACCATCGCTTCGCCAACGACCTGCAGGTCATGCTCGTCGGTCCGGGCGGGCAGAGCACCGTGCTGATGGCGTCCGCCACGACCCGTTCAGGCGATCTGAACACCGTGCGCCACAGCCTCACCGGGGAGAGCATCGCCTTCACCGCCGGCGGCCGGGAACCCGCCCGCCGGATCACCAGCGGCGTGTTCTCCCCCATCGACTCGGGCTTCGCGCTGAACTTCGAGGCGCCGGCGCCCACGACGCCGAGCGGCGGCCTCGCGCAGTTCGCCGGCACGCAGCCCAACGGCACGTGGAACCTGTTCGTCGTCGACAGCGAGGGCACGCCGCTGACGACCGGCGCCATCGCCGGCGGCTGGTCGCTCGACATCGAGACCACCGGCGCCCCGGCACCCCCGAACCCGCCCGCTCCCCCGACCCCGCCCGACACGCCGGCCCCGCCACCGCCGCCACCCGCACCGCAGGTCATCGGCGCGGCCGCGCCCAGGGACACGACCCCGCCGACACTGCGGGTCACCGGTGTGCCGAAGCGCACCAGTCTGAAGGCGCTGCGCCGCGGCCTCCGCGTCCGCGTGACCCCGAGCGAGCCCGTGCGGCTCACCGCGACGGTTGCGATCCGCAGGACCCCCGGGGGAAGTTCGGCAAGCCGCTGCTCTCCCGCACCAGCACCGTGTCGCGCGCGACCACGCTGCGTCTCGTCCCGCGGATCACGGGCGGGCCGCGACGGACGTTCACCGCGCGGGTGGAGCTCGTGGCGACGGACCCCGTGGGCAACCGTTCCACCACCGTGCGCACCATGACGGTACGCCCCTAATCTGGAATCGTTCAAGTCTGCAATACTCGGTGCCGTGCCGGCCACCCACGACCTCGAGGAGCTGCTGCGCGGGGCCTCCCTGCGCGTCACGCGCCCCCGGGTCGCGGTCCTCACCGCCGTGTACGACCACCCGCACGCCGACACGCACTCGATCATCGGTCACGTGCGTGACGAGCTGGGCGAGGTCTCCCAGCAGGCCGTCTACGACGTCCTGCAGGCGCTGACCGACGCGCGCCTGGTCCGCCGCATCCAGCCGCTGGGATCCGTCGCGCGCTACGAGTCGCGCGTGGCGGACAACCATCACCACGTCGTGTGCCGGTCCTGCGGGGTGATCGCCGACGTCGACTGTGCCGTCGGCGCGGCGCCCTGCCTCGACGCGCACGACCACCACGGGTTCGTCATCGACGAGGCCGAGGTCATCTACTGGGGCGTCTGCCCTGCATGCAGTCCGTGAGTCCACCCTCCGATCCCCGAAAGGGTCACCTTGTCTGACCAGCACCATGACGACGCCGTCGTCGGCGAGATGAACGACGAGCAGTCCGGCGGCTGCCCGGTCGCCCACAACGGCCAGCTCCCGCATCCGACCCAGGGCAGCGGCAACGCGGCCTGGTGGCCGAACCGCCTGAACCTCAAGATCCTCGCGAAGAACCCGGTGGAGTCCAACCCGCTCGGCGAGGGCTTCGACTACGCCGAGGCGTTCAAGAGCCTCGACCTCCCCGCGGTCAAGCGCGACATCGAGGAGATCCTCACGACGTCGCAGGACTGGTGGCCCGCGGACTTCGGCCACTACGGCCCGTTCATGATCCGCATGGCGTGGCACAGCGCCGGCACCTACCGCATCGGCGACGGCCGCGGCGGCGGCGGCTCCGGCCAGCAGCGCTTCGCCCCGCTGAACAGCTGGCCGGACAACGGCAACCTCGACAAGGCGCGCCGCCTGCTGTGGCCGGTCAAGAAGAAGTACGGCCAGAGCCTGTCGTGGGCCGACCTCATGATCCTGGCGGGCAACGTCGCCCTGGAGTCGATGGGCTTCAAGACGTTCGGCTTCGCCGGCGGCCGCGCCGACGTGTGGGAGCCCGACGAGGACGTCTACTGGGGCGCCGAGACGACGTGGCTGGGCGACCAGTACCGCTACGGCGGCCACGAGGCCGTGCGTGACGCGGTCAAGGACGCACAGGCGCTCGAGGGCTCGCTGGGCGCCGTGCAGATGGGCCTCATCTACGTCAACCCGGAGGGCCCGGGCGCGAACCCCGATCCCCTCGCGGCCGCACACGACATCCGCGAGACGTTCTCGCGCATGGCGATGAACGACGAGGAGACCGTCGCGCTGATCGCCGGCGGCCACACCTTCGGCAAGACGCACGGCGCGGCCGACCCCGACGTGTACGTCGGCCCCGAGCCCGAGGCCGCCCCGCTGGAGGAGCAGGGCCTGGGCTGGAAGCAGAGCTACGGCAGCGGCAAGCTCCAGGACGCGATCACGTCCGGCCTGGAGGTCACGTGGACGTCGTTCCCGACGCAGTGGACGAACGACTACTTCGACAAGCTCTTCGGCCACGAGTGGGAGCTCGAGAAGAGCCCGGCGGGCGCGCACCAGTGGGTGGCCAAGGACGCCGAGGCGACGATCCCCGCCCCGAACGAGGGCGGCGCGATGCGCAAGCCCACGATGCTCACGACCGACCTGTCGCTGCGCTTCGACCCGATCTACGAGCCGATCGCGCGGCGCTTCCACGAGAACCCGGACGAGTTCGCCGACGCGTTCGCGCGGGCCTGGTTCAAGCTCACGCACCGCGACATGGGCCCGGTCGCCCGGTACCTCGGCCCGGAGGTCCCGGACGAGGAGCTCATCTGGCAGGACCCGCTGCCCGCCCCGACCGCCGCGCCGCTCAGCGCGGAGGACGTCTCGGCGCTGAAGGCCGCCATCGCGGCGTCGGGCCTGACGGTGTCGCAGCTGGTCTCAACCGCCTGGGCGTCGGCCTCGTCGTTCCGCGGCAGCGACAAGCGCGGCGGCGCGAACGGCGCGCGGGTGCGCCTGGCCCCGCAGAAGGACTGGGAGGTCAACGACCCGGCCGAGCTGGCGACCGCGCTGGAGGCCCTCGAGGGCGTCCGGTCGGCGTTCAGCAAGGACGTCTCGCTGGCCGACGTCATCGTGCTGGCCGGCGGGGTCGGCATCGAGCAGGCCGCGAAGGCCGCGGGTGTCGACATCGAGGTCCCGTTCACCCCGGGCCGCGTCGACGCGTCGCTGGAGCAGACGGACGTCGAGTCGTTCGAGGCGCTCGAGCCGGCGGCCGACGGGTTCCGCAACTGGATCCGGGCCGACCACCCGCTCCCGGCCGAGTACCTCCTCATCGACCGGGCGAACCTGCTCACGCTCACCGCCCCGGAGATGACCGTCCTCGTCGGCGGCCTGCGCGTCCTGGGCGCGAACACCGGCGGCTCGTCCGTCGGCGTCTTCACCGACACCCCGGGCACGCTCACGAACGACTTCTTCGTGAACCTGCTCGACCTCGGCACCACCTGGGTGCCGACCTCCCCGTCGGCGGACACGTTCGAGTCCAGCGACGGCAAGTGGACCGGCAGCCGCGTCGACCTCGTGTTCGGCTCGAACTCCGAGCTGCGGGCGCTGGCCGAGGTCTACGCCAGCGACGACGCGAAGGGGAAGTTCGTCACGGACTTCGTCGCCGCGTGGACGAAGGTCATGGACGCGGACCGCTTCGACGTCGCCTGATCAGTCGGGGGCGGGTCGGCCGCGATGCGGCCGGCCAGCCCCGTGAAGCACGCGCGCGCTCGCTTCCTCAGTTTCCACAGGTACGGTTGACCGCGCGGACCGGGCCGACTAGCCTCGCGCGGGTGCTCCGGTCTCTGGGCAGGTACGTGAGCCGCACCATCGTCGCAGCCACCCTCGCGTCGCTCGTCGTCGCGCTCCCGGCGCAAGCGGACAGCGACCGCTACTTCAATAACCTGTCCTTCCAGCCCACGCCCTGCAATCCGTCCCAGGCGGTCCTGAGCGTCGCGACCGGTTCGGTCTTCCCGTCCCCGTCCTTTGTCAACGGCGTGGCGTGGCTGGACTACTACGGTCTTCCGATCGCAGTCTCTCCGCCGTTTCGGACCGAGCCTGGCGCCATCCCTCGCGGTCGCGGCGTCGTGTGGCCGTGGCCCAGCCCGCCGGCCATTCCTCCCGGCAGGTACACCTTGCACGCACTGCTGCTGGGCGAGAGCGTCTTCGGCCCCGTGCTCACCACCGTCTCGGCCACCACGACCGTCGGCCCATCGGTGAACCCCGACTGCACGCCGGCGGTCGCCGCGGCCACGACGTTTGGCGTCACCGCGACGGAGCCACTGCCGCCCGTCCCGGGCGGCGTTCGACCCGCGCCGCGAGATTTCGGCAGCTGGTCGAGCCGTTCCCTCGGACCCCGCGCGCGGTACCCGAAGGCGCGAATCTGCGGGTCGACCGTCTGCGTCAAGCGGCGTGCCGGCGCGGCCTGGACACCCGTCACGGCACGCTGACCGTCGCACCCGTTGGCCGGCCCCGCGTCGAGCTCACAGCGATCGCACGTCAGCGGGCGGGATCGGGTGGTTGCCCCGGAAGACATCACTCGGGTCGTACAGCGCTTTGACGAGCCGCAGACGCGACCAGGTGTCCTCGTCGAAGAACCCGCGCGCGTCCGTGTCCGCCTCGACGAAGTTCGGGTAGTCGCCGACCTTGTGCGGCGCCACCGCGCGGCTGACCACGTCGAGTTCGGCCTGCACCGTCACGGCTGACGCCTCGTCCAGCGGGACGCCGAGGGAGAACATGCCGAGCTCGCCGGGCAGCGTCGCGCGGGCCCCGGCGCCTGGCACGCGGCGTGCAAGCGCACCACCCATGTGCCGTAGCTCGACCATCGTGAGCGTCGACCCCGAGTCGGCCCCGGCCGCGGCGACGAGAGCCTCGACGCCGGAGTCCGGCAGCTCATCGAGCAGGGCCGTGGCACTGAGGTAGGGCAGCGGATCGTTCGGGTCCATGGCCATGTCGCCGAGCACGCCGGGCGGTGCCATCGCGAACGTGTCGACCGCCGGGCCGAGCTCGTGCAGCGTCGCGAGCAGCGCACGGCCGTCCTCCTCATCGCCGAGGAACGCTCCGAAGACGATCGTGAACGCCTGACCGCGCACCTCGGCGGGGACGTCCGGGATGTCGGGGAACCGCATGAGCTTGATCCAGGTCATCATCTCGTCGGGGAGGTCCGGCAGCAGGGCGGTCCAGGCGCACAGGACTGCACCGGCCTGCTCGAGACCGAAGAACAGCGTCCCGGCGTACAGCTGCGCGACGGGGTAGACGGCGAACTCGATCGCGGTCACCACGCCGAAGTTCCCGTTGCCGCCGCGCAGCGCCCAGAACAGCTCCGGCTCGTGGTCGGCGTCGACGCGGGCGAACCGGCCGTCGGCGGTGACGAGCTCGATGGCGGTGACGCTGCTGGCCTGCAGCCCGTGCTTGCGCGCGAGCCAGCCCATGCCGCCGCCGAGCGAGTAGCCGGCGACGCCGACGTCGGGCGAGGACCCGTGCAGCGCGGCGAGTCCGTGTTCGGCCAGGAGCGGCGTCACCCGCTCCCATTTGACCCCGCCCCCCACTCGCACGCGGCGCGCGGCAGGATCGACGGCGACCTCCTGGAGCGCGCGGACGTCGACGAGCAGGGCGTCGTGGAGGGTCCCGAGCGGCTTGGCGTTGTGCCCGGTGGCCTGCGGCGCGACGCGCAGACCGTGCGCGCGGGCGTACGCGATCGCGGCGACGACGTCGTCGACGTCGCGGGGAAGCGCGATCGCGGCGGGGCGCAGATCGGCCGTGACGTTGAAGGCCTGGCGAACGGCGTCCCAGTCGGAGTCGGACGCGGTGACGACACGACCGGTCATCTGCGCGGCCAGCTCGGTGAAGGGGGCGGTGGTCAGCATGTCCTGCTCCTTTGGATAAACATAGTGTTTAGCGATTACGCAGGAGAGGGTAACATGGATGAACGCCATGTCAACTGAAACCAGGAAGTACGAGCTGAAGGCCCGCGCGGAGAGCCAGCGCGAAACACGCGAGCGGATCGCGGCGGCCGCGGCCGAGCTGCACGAGGAGCAGGGCGTCGCGCGGACGACGGTGGCGGAGATCGCGCGGCGCGCGGGGGTCTCCCGCCTGACCGTCTACAACCACTTCGCCGACCTCGGCGAGCTCATCCCCGCGTGCTCGGCCCACTACATGGCGCGCCACCCGTTCCCCGACCTGGACGACGCGCTCGCGCTCGACGACCCGGCCGCGCGCCTGCGCGCGGTGCTCGCCCGGCTGTACAGGTGGTACCGCGAGACCGAGCCGATGTTCGGCAAGCTCTTCAGCGACCGCACGACGGTGCCGGAACTCGACCGGCACCTGGAGCAGGAGATCGACCAGATGCTGGCCGCGCTCGCCGACACCCTCGCCGGCGACCTTCCGGAGCGCCGCCCGCTCGTCCGTCTGGCGCTCGAGTTCTGGACCTGGCGCCGCCTCAGCACCGAGGGCCTCAGCGACGATGCGGCGGCCCGCGTCATGGCCGAGGCGGCGACTCCCCGGGCCTAGGCGCGCATCGCCTCCAGCACCGGCATGCGCGCCGCGCGGCGGGCGGGCACCGCCGCCGCCAGGACCCCGGCCAGCACCGCGCCGGCGACGGTGGCGACGAGGACCCCGCCCGGCAGGACCGGGCTTCCGAAGTCGCCGACGGCCTCGACCGCCGCGACGGTCGCGCCGAGCCCGACCGCCAGCCCTGCCAGCGCCCCGGCGAGCGCGACGAGCACCGCCTCGGCGCGCACCGTGCGGCGCAGCTGGGTGCGCTCCATGCCGATGGCCCGCAGGGCGCCGAGCTCGCGTGTGCGCTCGTGCACCGAGAGCCCGATGGTGGTGGCGATGCCGAGGACCGCGACGATCACGGCTACACCGAGGAGGCCGAGCACCAGGGACAGGATCTGCTGCAGGACACCGGCCCGCGTGGAGGCGTAGGCGGCGACCGACTCGCGCACGACGGTCGGCTGGTCGGCCAGCTCGCGATCGACCTGCCGCAGCGCGCCGGCGTCCCCGTCGAGCAGCACGGCGTCGAGCAGGTCGGCGGTCCCGAGCCGCGCGACTTCGGCCGTGTCGGCCAGCACCTGCGACCACGCTCCGGTGGCGGCGAAGATCCCGGCCACGCGGACCTCCCGCGGCCCGTCGGGGGTGCGCAGCGCCAGGCGCGCACCGACGCGCCAGCCCCGCTCACGCGCGAGGTCGTCGGCGACCGCGATCGCGCCGGCGCCGGTGGGGAGCCGCCCGTCGCGGACGTCGACACGCACCATGTCCGACGCGAGGTCGGTGCCCGTGACGGTGACGTCCTTGCCGCTCAGGCGCGTCATCCCGCTGCGCAGGGCGACCGCGGTCACGCCGGGCACGGCGTCGGCGTCGGCGTCGGCGGCGACGGCGGAGGGCAGACCGGCCGCCGAGCCTGCCGGACGCAGCACCCCGTCGGCGCGGAAGGCGTCCTGCACATCGCCGGTGACCGACTGGCTCGCGGTGGCGGCGAACAGCGAGGCGCCGGAGACGAGCGCCACGCCCACCGCCAGCGCCATGCCAGTCGCCGTCGCCCGACGCGCGCCGCGCGCGACGTTCGCCGTCCCGAGACCGGCGCTGGGCAGGACGCGGCTGAGCGGCCTGGACAGCGCCCGGGAGACGGCGGTCAGCGCGCCCGGGCCGAGCATCGCGCAGGCGACGAGCGCCAGGAGCGCGGCGCCGCCGGCCACCGCGGCCTTGCCGGACGACGCCGCGTTGATCGCGGCCGCGATCGCGCAGCCGAGAACCAGCACCCCGCCGACGAGGCGCCGTCGCCCGGTCGCCTCCTCCTCGACGGCCGCCTCGCGCAGCGCGGCGACCGGCCGCACCCGCGTGGCGCGCAGCGCCGGCACCAGGGCGGCGACCAGCGTGACGCCCACGCCGGCGGCCAGCGCGGCGGCGACCGTGGTGCCGGTCAGCTGCGTCGGCCCGGCGGGCAACTCGAGGCCGGCCGCCGACAGCAGCGCGGGCAGCCCTTCGGCGACCCCGAGGCCGACCAGCAGCCCCAGGCCCGACGCCACGAGGCCGAGCAGCGCGGCCTCGAGGAGCACGGAGCCGAGGACCTGGCCGCGGGTCGCCCCGATCGCCCGCAGCAGCGCGAGCTCCTGGGTGCGCTGCGCGGTGGTGACGGCGAACGTGTTGGCGATCGTCATCGCGCCCACGATCAGCGCGATGATCCCGAAGGCCAGGAGGACGCCGGAGAACGCGCCCAGCGCCGCATCCGCGTCGTCCTGGTCGCCGGCCAGCGACTCGGCGCCGGTGACGACCTGCACCCCGTCGCGGTCGGCCAGCGCAGCGGCGAGGCGGGCGCGCAGCGCCGCCGGGTCCGGCCCGCGCACGAGCACGGCCGAGGGGCCTGAGGCGCCGAGCGCGGCGCGTGCTTCGGCCTCCTCGAAGAGGGTGAAGGACGTGCGACCGAACGACGTGTCGGACGTCAGCTCGGCAATGCCCGACACCCGAGCGCGCTGCAGGCCCGCGGCGGTCACGACCCGCACGCGATCGCCCACACCCACGCCGGCGTCGGCCGCCGTCTCACGGTCGAGCACGACCTCGCCCGCGGCCGGCGCGGCGCCGGCGGCCAGACGGAACAGCGACAGCTCGCGGTCGTCGATCCAGGCCATGCCGACGCCCTGGGTGACGTCGAGGACCTTCCCGTCGCGGCCGAGCACGTCGGCGTAGCCGTCGTAGTAGGCGGCCGCGCTGGAGACGCCGGGCGTCGCGCGGACGTCCGACAGGGTGTCGGCGGGCACCGGGGTCCGGACGCCGCCCTCGGCGACCTCCCGGCCTCGGACGACGACGTCGACGCCGCCGGAGATGTCGGTCAGCGCCGTGCGGACGGCGGACTTGGTGGTGTCCGAGAGGATCATCGTGCCGGCGGTGAAGCCGACGCCGAGCGTGATCGTCAGGACGGTCAGCAGCAGGCGCATGCGGCGCGCCATGAGGGTGTGGACGGCGAGCTTGGTCATGTCGAGGACTCCAGGATCGGTGGGATGTGCCCGCTACCGGCCGAGGCCGGCCATGCGGTCGAGCACGGCCTCGGGGGTCGGGTCGGCCAGCTCGCCGGCGATGCGGCCGTCGGCGAGGAACAGCACGCGGTCGGCGTAGCTCGCCGCCGTCGGGTCGTGGGTGACCATCACGACCGTCTGGTCCAGCTCGCGCACGGCGCGACGCAGGAAGTCCAGGACCTCGGCGCCGGTGTGGCTGTCCAGGTTGCCCGTCGGCTCGTCGCCGAAGACGATCCGCGGCCGGCCGGCGAGTGCGCGGGCGATCGCCACGCGCTGTTGCTGGCCGCCCGACATCTCGCTGGGACGGTGGCCGAGCCGGTCGCCGAGCCCGACGACGTCGACGAGCTCGCGGCCCCACGCGTCGTCCGGCCTGCGGCCGGCGAGGCGCTGGGGCAGCTCGATGTTCTCCCGGGCGGTGAGCGTCGGGACGAGATTGAACTGCTGGAACACGAAGCCGACCTGGTCGCGGCGCAGGCGCGTCAGCGCCTTGTCCGAGAGCGTGGCGAGGTCGACGTCGCCGATCATGGCGCGGCCCGCCGTCGGCGTGTCGAGGCCGGAGACGAGGTGCATCAGCGTCGACTTGCCCGAGCCCGACGGGCCCATGATCGCGGTGAACCGGCCCTCCTCGAAGGCGACGGTCACGCCGTCGAGCGCGCGGACGGCCGCGGGGCCGCGGCCGTGAACACGGACGAGATCGACGGCCTGGGCGGCGGCCGGGCGGGGCTCGGCGGCGGTCCCAGTGGTGGTGGTGTGGGTGGCGGTGGTGGTCATGGGCGGGGACGGTCTCAGCGGGATCGGGTCGCCGTCGTCGCTCCGCGGGACCGACTTCGGCGTCGTCCCACGGGAGGACGGCGGGTCCCCCCGCGGGGTGACGACGGCGACGCCGGGCCGCCGTACCATCGGACTCGTGCCGTCCTTCCTGCGCGCCGACCGCCGGCCCGACCGCACCCGCCCGTGGGTGCTGGCCGACGTGCTCGCCGCCGCGCTGCTCGGTCTGCTGATCGTCGAGCAGTACAGGGCGGCTGACGCGGTGCGCGAGTTCGGGCGTCCCGACGCGCTGACCTGGGTGCTGCTCCTCGCTCCGGCCGCCCTCGTCGCGGTGCGCCGCTTCTGGCCGCTGGGCGCGACGCTGGCCGCCGTCGCGTGCGTGTTCGCCGCCGCCTTCAGCACCGGCGACGGCAACGGGCTCGTGCCGCTGACCCTGCTGTTCTTCACGCTGGCGACATCGCGCCCGCCGCGGGCCTCCGCCGTGCTCGCCGGCGTGCTCGGCCTCCCCCGTCGTCGCCGCGGCGACGTTCGGCCCGGGGCCCGACCCGTGGTTCGGCTCCCTGATCATCGCGCTCGTGCTCGCGGCCTCCTGGCTGGTCGGCGTCCGGACCCGCCGGGCCCGCGAGCGCGCCGAGCGTCTCGAGGAGGACGCGCAGGCGGCGCGGGCCGAGGCGGCGGCCGCCGCGCAGGAGGCGGTCACCGAGGAGCGGCGGCGGATCGCGCGCGAACTGCACGACGCCGTCGGCCACGCGGTCAACGTCATGGTCGTGCAGGCCGGCGCCGGGCGCTTCGTCACATCCGACGCGACCGCCAGAGAGGTCCTCGAGCGCATCGAGGCCGTCGGCCGCACGGCACTCAGCGACCTCGATCGCATGCTCGGGCTCCTCGACGACGACGGGGACGGCGCGCCCCGCGAACCCGCGCACGGCGTCGCCGACCTTCCCCGCCTCGTCGACGGCGTCCGGGCCACGGGGGCCGACGTCACGCTGCGCTGCGACGACCTCGGCGACCTCGACCGGGAGCGCCCGCTGGGCGCCGCGGTCTTCCGGATCGTCCAAGAGGCCCTGACCAACGCGGTCAAGCACGCGGGCCCGGCGCGCATCGACGTCGTCGTCACCGGCTCGGCGGGGGAGCTGGCCGTCGAGGTCCGCGACGACGGCCGGGGAGCCGCGGCGCAACGCCCGCGGGACGGCGGGCGCGGGCTGGCGGGGATGCGCGAGCGCGTCGCGGTGCTCGGCGGCCGGCTCGAGGCCGGACCGCAGGCAGGAGGCGGCTTCCGCGTCCACGCGCGCCTGCCGCGTGCGACCGGCGCGTCCGGGCCCGCGCCGACGCCCACGGGCACCGACGTTGCCCCGGCCGGGACGCGCCGGTGAACATCCGGGTCCTGCTCGTCGACGACGACGAGCTCGTGCGCGCGGGTCTGCGCATGATCGTCGACTCCCAGCCCGACCTCGAGGTCGTCGGCGAGGCGGGCGACGGCGAGGCCGCCGTCGCGCTCGCGGCCGAACTGGCGCCCGACGTGGTCCTCATGGACATCCGCATGCCCAGCCTCGACGGCCTGGAGGCCACCCGGCGGATCGCGGCGACCGGCGCCGAGGTCCGGGTGCTCGTCCTGACGACCTTCGAGATCGACGAGTACGTCTTCGACGCCGTGCGCGCCGGCGCGAGCGGCTTCCTGCTCAAGCGCACGCCGCCCGACGACCTGCTGGCCGGCATCCGGACGCTGGCCGCGGGCGACGGGCTGCTCGGGCCCTCGGTGACCGCCCGCCTCATGCGCGAGTTCGCGCGCGTGACCGACGAGGGCGCCCGCGAGACGGGCGCCACGTCGGCCGAGCTCAGCGAACTCACCGCGCGCGAGCGCGAGGTCCTGGTCCTGATGGCCCGGGGCCGCACGAACCAGGAGATCGGCGGGGACCTGTACATCAGCGAGAGCACGGTCAAGACGCACGTCAAGCGCATCCTGATGAAGCTCGGGCTGCGCGACCGCGTTCACGCCGTCGTCTTCGCCTACCAGTGCGGACTGCTGCAGCCGAGCACGGCGAACCCGTCCGCGCCGGACGGGTCGTGACGCCGCCACGAGCCTCAAGCGCCGCCATCAGGCGTCCAGCAGCGCGAGCAGCTTGAGCGTCGTGGCCCAGCTGCGAATCGTCATCTGCCAATACTCCGGCGTCGCAATGATCTTGCTCATCCGGCTCTTGGTTCGCTGCGCAGACACCCTCTGGAAGTAGACGACGCCGGTGCCGGGCCACGCCTGATCGACCCCGTCCCGCAACTCGACCACGCGCATCGCCTGCTTGGCGGTCAGGGGCGCCTTGAGGAACACGGCGTCGCTGTGGTGCTGGTCGGGCTGGCCGCCGAAGCCCTCCGGCGCCTTGGCGACGACATTGCGGAACTGCCGCTGGGAGCGGACGACCACGACGATCGGGAAGCCGAACGCCTGCTCGAGCGTGGCCTCGACGTGGTCTTCGATCTCGGCCGCAGGCCGGTCGCTCGCGAACAGGACGTTGCCCGACTGGATGTACGTGCGCACCCGCGCATAGCCGGCCCGCTCCAGAGCTTCGCGCAGCGCCGACATCGGGACCTTCCGCCTGCCGCCGACGTTGATCCCGCGGAGCAGTGCCACGTACTGCGTCTGAGACATGCGTTGCTCGTACCCCCCAGGTCCACCGTGGAGAACGCCGTGAGCGCACCTGACCGGGTCGAGATGCTCGCCGCCGACGGTGCGCCGCTCGGCTGGACCTACGACCGCACGCAGTACGACCTCGTCGCCCAGCAGGTGCTCGTCGCGGTTGATGCGCTGGCAGACGACGACGGGACGGCCCTGCTCAAGGACGTCGTCGCGTTCGTGCAGGCGCAGCTCGGAGCGCACCCGGCGTTCCCGTCCGGCAGGCTGACGAACGCCACGCGCTACGTCGCCGCCGACCTGCAGGGCCGCGGCACACTGCACCGAGTCGGGACATCGAGCCCGCAGCGGCTGCGAACCGCGACGCGCTGACCGCATCCGTCGCGGCACCGCATCTTGCCGTCGACGGCGAGATGCGCCCACCTCGAGCGGCCTACCCGACGAGGATGGGGCGCAGGTAGCGCAGCGCGAACGCGCGGGCCGCGGCGGGATCGTCGAGATCGACGAGCGTCTGCGGCGTCAGGAGGTAGGACAGGAGCAGGCGGACGACGGTGTCGGCGACGATCGCCAGATCGTCGGGGGTGCGGTCATCGTCGCGATCGAGGACGAGCCGCGCGGCGAGGTAGCCGCTCGCGATGCCGATGAACGGCGCCCCGTCCACCGTCAGGCGGGGCAGGATGGTCTCGGGTTCGCTCTCCAGGACGCGCTGGAGGAGGCGGTGGCCGCGAATGGCGTCGAGGACGAACAGGAACCCCTCGACGAGGCGGTCGTCGAGATCGTCGAAGGGTTCCACCGCCCGGTCGAGGTCGGCGGTGAAGCGCTGGAGCTCGCGCAGGATCACGGCGTCGACCAGCGCATCTTTGCTCGGGAAGCGCCGGTAGAGCGTCACGCGCGAGACCTTCGCCCGGCGTGCGATCTGCTCCATGGTGGACCGCGAGATCCCGAACAGCTCGAACTGGCGCAGGGCCGCGTCGGCGATCACGGCGGCCGAAGGGTCGTCGGCAGGCGGCTCCCCGGCCGCCCGCAGCAGGTCGGCGAGCTCGTTCACACCGTGGCGCCGGCCGGAGCGCGGGCGGGCGCGGGGAGGCGCCGCTCGACCACGACGCGGCCTCCGCGGCTGGGGACGATCGTGACGCCGCGAACGACCTGCTGCTCGGGCTCGTCGCGGTCGGGCGAGAGCTCGACGCGCTCGAGGATGGTCCTGATGATCACGCGCATCTCCAGGAGGGCGAGGCTCGCGCCGGGGCAGCGTCGCACGCCGCCGCCGAAGGGCAGCCAGCTGTAGCCGCCGGGGTCGTTGCCGTCGAGGAAGCGCTCGGGTCGGAACGCGTCGGGGTCGGGATAGACGTCGGGGTCGCGGTGGATCACGGCCATCGGGATGATGACGGTCGTTCCGGCAGGGATGCGCGTGCCGTCGATCTCGGTCTCCTCGGTGAGGCGACGGGCGATCTGGGCGACGACCGGGCGGCAGCGCATCGTCTCCTTGATCACCGCATCGAGGTAGGTCGTCTCGCCGCGCGCCAGGTCCGCCTTCAGCGTCGCGAGGACCTCGGGATGGCGCACGAGACGCTCGATGGCCCAGGCGGTCGAGGTCGACGTGGTCTCGTGGCCGGCGACGAGCATGGTCACGAGCTGGTCGCGCAGCTCACGGTCGGTGAGCGGCCGGCCCTGCTCGTCGCGCTGGGCGAGCAGCATCGAGAGGAGGTCGGCGTGTGCCTCGTCGGCCTCGTCACCGCGGTCGCGCGCGAACTCGGCCCGCCGGTCGGCGACCTCGGCGAGGACGAGCTCGTCGATGCGGTCGCGCTTGCGGCGGAACGCGCCCCACGGGCTCCGCGGGCCGAGGTCGATGCGGCCGAAGCGATGGAAGTACCCGGGGGCCGCGCCGAGCGGGATGTCGAAGAGCACGGGCAGCAGGCCGCTGAGCTCGTCCGCGCGCGCGGGGTCACGCACGCCGAAGACGATCTTGAGGATGACCGCGAGGCTGATCTGCTCGGTGATCGGACGCAGCCGCATCGGCGTGCCGATCGGCCAGGACTCGACTGCCTGCAGGGTCCGCTCTTCGCAGAAGCCCTCCCAGCGCGCGAGGCGGTCGCCGTGCAGCGGCGAGAGGATGAGCTTGCGCATCCGCAGATGCTCGTCCTCGTCGAGGAGGATGACGGCGCTCGGGCCCGCGGACTGCTCGAGCACCTTGTATGCCTCCCCGGCATGCGCGACCGACGGCTTGAGCCGGAGCACGGTCTTCGCCGCGGACGGCGTCGTGAACACCGCGATCCGCCCGAGCATGAACGGGAAGTGGACGCGATACGCCGGCCCGTAGCGCGCGGCGTGGTCGTTCCAGAACGTGTGTTGGCGCGACATCCAGCGCAACTGCTGCAGGACACCGGGGCCCCGCGGTCCGGGCAGCGACCCGTAGTCGCTGCAGCTCACCGCACCGGATGAAACATTCATACGAAGAACGTATCATGCGTATCGCGCGTCGTGAGGAACTCGACGCAGGGGCGTCCAGGGCCCCATTGGCGGACTCGTATCGCCCAGAGCGGCTGCCGATACAACGCGCGTGCGAGCCACGAGCATCATGTGCTGGGCGTGCGTGGGAGCCCGGCTGCCTCCTGGCGGCGGCGTATCTCGTCGTCGGGTTGCTCGACCACACCGACTGGGTCCCCAGCGGGCTGTACTACACGCCGGCGGCGCTGGCCGCCTTCGTCCTGTGGGTCCGCACCGCGACCCGGGCCGAGAACCGGCGCGCCTGGGGGCTGATCGCGCTCGGCCTGACCCTCTGGGTCGGCGGGGACGCGTGGGTGGAATACGGGCCGAGCACGTCGCGGCTGCTCACCGCCGACGACGGGCTCTTCACGGCGGGCTACCTCTGCCTCATGTTCGGCGTGACGCTCGCCGCACCGCAGCGGCGCATGGCCGGCGGGCTCGTCCGCCCGGCTCGCCGGTTACATCAGCGGAGCGGCCGCTGCTGCGCTCGTGGTCGCGACGATGCTCCACGGCGTCACGATCGGAACCGGCACGTTCGGCGCGTTCGCGGAGACGGCGTGGTTCATCATGCTCGCGCTCGTGTCGATCGCCGTCGTCACGATCCGCCTCGGCCGGGCCGGCTGGTACCCCGGGAGTCAGCTCGGCACCCTCTGCGCGGCGGTGGCCCTCAACGCGACCGCGGACCTCTTCTACCTGTCACCGCTCTCGGCCCGCAGCGTGGTGGCCGTCAGCGTGATGGACGCCGTCTGGCTCGTGAGCTTCATGCTCTTCGCGATCGCCGCGCTGCTGCCGGCCGCTCGGCCGCGCGTGGCCGAGACGCTGACCTGGCGCGACGCGGCGATCCCCAACTCCTGGCTGCTCCTCGCGCTCGGGATCGTCGTCGCGGACGGCGTGGTCGCCGACATCCCGCTGACCGCGACGCTCCTGGCCACACTCGCCCTCGTCCTGGGCGGCGTCCGCGCCGCCATCGTCTTCGGCGAGCACGTCGGGCTCGTCGAGCAGATGCGCAGAGAGGCCCGCCACGACCACCTCACCGGCCTGCCCAACCGCCGCGCGCTGATGGAAGAGCTGCCGGCCGCCATGGCGACGGGCCAGGGCCTCCGGCTCGTCCTCTGTGACCTCAACGGCTTCAAGGCGTACAACGACACCCGCGGTCACCAGGAGGGTGACCTGCTGCTCGCCCTGCTGGCAGACCGTCTCGCCCGTCTCGTCGACGGGCGCGGACGTGCGTATCGGCTCGGCGGCGATGAGTTCTGCGTCGTGTGGCCGCTGACCTCCTCACTGCAGATCCGCGACATCGAGCACGCGCTGACGCAGCGGAGCGCGCGCACGCCCATCAGCAGCGCGTGCGGCGACGTCGAGATCCCCGTGGAAGCCCCCGACGTGGACACCGCGCTGCGGATGGCCGACGCCCGCATGTACGCGCACAAGACGGCGCAGCGCACCGCGGCCGCCGCCTCCTGATCGGCGGTGCGACGGGCCCCAGAACGACGAAAGCCCCCTGGCGAGAGGGGGCTTCCGGGCTGATTCCTTGCCGGCGAACCGTCAAGGAATCAATAGCGGGGGCGGGATTCGAACCCGCGACCTTCGGGTTATGAGCCCGACGAGCTACCAGACTGCTCCACCCCGCGGCGTGGACCGACCACTATAGCGCGCCGGCGGTGGCGCCGACGCCGCCTCACGACATGCGAGGATCGGCGCGATGGCCATCGTGCACGTCACCCGTGAGCTTCCCGGCGACGCGCTGCAGCGCATCCCCGACGCCGGCCACCAGCTCGTCGTCCGCCGCGAGCAGATGCCGCCCTCGCCCGCCGAGCTGCGCCGCATCGCCGCCGATGCCGACGCGCTCATCACCACGCTCGCCGACCGCGTCAACGCCGAACTGCTCGACGCCGCGCCACGGCTGAAGGTCGTCGCGAACTACGCCGTGGGCGCGGACAACATCGACGTGCAAGCCGCGCTGCGCCGCGACATCGCCGTGGGTGTCACGCCCGACGTCCTCACCGACGCCACCGCCGACATGACGCTCGCCCTGCTCCTCAGCGTGGCGCGCCACATCCCCGTCGCCGCGCGCACCGTGACCGACGGCGCCTGGAAGACCTGGGAGCCCGCGGGCCACCTCGGGCTCGAGCTGCGCGGCGCCCGGCTGCTCGTCGTCGGCCCGGGCCGCATCGGGCGCGCCGTCGGCGAGCGTGCAGCCGCGTTCGGCATGGACGTCACGTACGCCGGACGGGACGCCGACCTGCTCGCCGTGCTGCCGGACGCCGACGTCGTCACGCTCCACGTCCCGCTGTCGCTCGACACCCGCAAGCTCATCGGCGAAGCGGAGCTCGCCGCGATGAAGCCCGGCGCGCTGCTCATCAACACCGCCCGCGGCGGCCTCGTCGATCAGGACGCCCTCGTCGACGCGCTCGAACGCGGCCACCTCGGCGGCGCCGGGCTCGACGTCACCACGCCCGAGCCGCTGCCGCCCCACGACCCGCTCCTCGAGCTGCCGAACGTCCTCGTGCTCCCGCACATCGGCTCGGCGACGGTCACGGCCCGTCACCGGATGACCGAGCTGGCCGTCGGCAACGTCCTCGCGGCGCTGGACGGCGACCCGCTGCCGAACCCGGCGAAGGCCTAGCGATGCGCGTCGCCGTCGTCGACATCGGGACGAACTCCACGCGCCTGCTGCTCGCCGATGTGGAGGACGACGGCGCGCGCGTCACCGAGCTGCTGCGACGCTCGATCGTCACGCGGCTCGGCGAAGGCGTCGATCAGAGCGGCCGGCTCGGCGACGAGCCCATGCAGCGCGTGTTCACCGTGCTCGACGAATACCGCCGGCTCATCGACGAGCACGGCGCGACCGCGACCTTCGCCGTGCTGACCAGCGCGTCGCGGGATGCCGCCAACGGGCCGGAGTTCCGCCAGATCGTCACCGACCGCTACGGCCTCGACGCGCACGTCATCGACGGTGACACCGAGGCGAACCTCACGTTCACGGGCGCCACGTCCGAGCGGCCGCACGACGGGGAGGAGATCGTCGTCGTCGACATCGGCGGCGGCTCCACCGAATTCGTCGTCGGCCGCGACGGTCATGTCGACTTCCACGTCTCGACGCAGGTCGGCGTCGTCCGTCACGGCGAGCGCTACCTCCTGCACGACCCGCCGCACCACGACGAGATGGAGGCGATGGCCCACGACGTGCGCCACGTGTTCCGCACCGCCGTGCCCGACGACCTGCGGGCGAAGACCACCCGCGGCATCGCCGTCGCCGGCACCGCGACCCAGTCGGCCGCCATCGACCTCGAGCTCGAGCCGTACGAGGCCGCGAAGGTCCACGGCCACATCCTCGAGCTCGCCACGCTCGAGCTCCTCCTCGCCCGCCTGGCGCAGATGCCGCTGGCCGAGCGCCGGCACGTCGTGGGGCTCGATCCGGACCGCGCCCCGACCATCGTCGCGGGGGTCGCAATGCTCATGGAGGCCATGCGCGCGTACGACCTGGAGCAGGTCGAAGTCAGCGAGCACGACATCTTGCGCGGCGCCGCGCTGGCCCTGGCCCGCGGAGAGGTCCGCTAGCGCCGTATCGCACCGGATTTCGACCTACATGGACGCATGTCTGATTGCCGGATCATGTGTCCAGTGGCGATAGTCCTGTGTGTACGGGGGAGGCACTTCGCGTTCCCCCCCCACCCATAGGTTCGGGCGACTGCGTCACGCAAGTGGCGCCTCCCGCCGCCCGAGTCGCGTACACATCCCGGCCCCTCGGAACGTACCCCTGCCCGTCCTGTTGGGGCCTCGCGCGAAACCCGCTTCTGGCGGGTTTCGCCGGTTCTGGGGAACATTGCGCCGGAGGCGCAAGTTCCCACCGGAAGAAACTCGCCTGCGGCTCCCTACTTCCGGGGCTCGCTATTGCTTCGACAGTGGTGATGGGAAGCGCGGGAGGGAACGGGTTCCTGAGAGGAAGTTCGTGAGGCGATCGGCTTCTGTCTCCAGCGCGGTGAGTGCTTCGGTGCCAACGTCCTCGAGCAGCTGGAGTTCGATCGCGCCATCTTCGGTCTGGCGCCAGCCGCCGACGGCCCGGCCGTCCCACCACGCCGAGTGCCCCGCGTTGCCGGCGTAGTCGAAGAGGTGCTCGCGGTGCGGCGCCAGATACCAGTCGCGCGACTGCCACCCCATGATCGTCGGGTCCAGTGACGGCAGCAACGCCGCCCACGGCTCGACCGGCGGCTCGGGCTCGACGTCGTCGGGCAGCACCCAGCCGGTCTCGCCCCCGCCGAGGTCGACCTCCACCGCCGCCAAGGCGGCCAGCGCCGCCTTCACCCCGCGCACCGTCCCCCCGAGCCACCACTTCATGTCGGCCACCGTGCCCGGGCCGAACGCGCGCAGCCAGCCGCGCACCAGCTCGGTCGTGCCGTCCTGCTCGTCCATCGGCGCGACCGGCTCCCCGAGCCACGCCGCCATCGACGTCCACCGCGGCCGTGACACCGTCCACGCGCCGTCGTTCGGCCCGCGCACCACTCGGCCCTCAGCCGAGAGCACGGTGAGCACCCGCGGCCCGACTGGGATGGTGGCCGCCCACTTCCCGCTCCCGGACGTCACCTTCCCCTGGATGACCGGGAGCTGCTCGCGCAACTCGGTCGACGTGTGCGCGCGCCCGTCGGCGAGCAGCGCCATCACCGCGTCCGTGGCCTTGGCGAGCCAGGCTGCGCCGTCGCCGTGCAGCCCCTGGGCGTCGATCTCCTTGATCAGCCGCTTGCGCTCGGCCGCCGCCACCCGCGCGCTGGGTCCCGCCACCGCAGCGGGCAGCGTCGCCCGTGGGAAGACGAAGAGCGTGCGGCGCATCGCCAGGTGCTTGACGAGCGAGCGGTCCTCGTAGAGGGCGCGGTCGACGTCCGCGAGCGCCATGCCGTCCACGCGCGCCCACGCCGACAGGTACACGGTCGTGGGGTCGGTGGCGTGCAGGGCGACGATGTCGGCCGTCGCGGCTTCGACCGTCGCGGCGCGGTGGTCCGGCGCGAGGTGGTGGCGGCGGGCCAGTCGCGCCCGCCGCTCCGCCGGGCGCGATCCGCCGCCGGGCCGAGCTCATGCGGGGGTGTGCGCATTGCGGTTCGTCACACGAACCAGGATGCTCACACCCCCGGCCAGCACGTGTCCTACGCCAGGTTGGACCGGCGCGGGTAGACCACCGTCGGATCGGTCATGACGTTGACGAGCGACGGCCCGTCCTCGCTCAGCGCCTTCTCCAGGGCACCGCGCAGCTGCCCGGGCTCGCGGACCTGCGAGCCGGTGCCGCCGAGCGCCTCGACGACCTGGTCGTACGGCGTCTCGGGCACGAGGTCCGCCGCGACGGAGTAGCCGTAGAGGAACTCCATCGGGTGCTTCTCCAGCGCCCAGATCCCGTTGTTGCCGACCACACCCACGACGTTCACGCCGTGGCGGGCGAGCGTGTCGAACTCCATGCCGCTGAAGCCGAACGCGCCGTCGCCGAGCAGCAGCACCACCTGCTTGTCCGGCCGCGCGAGCTTGGCGGCCAGCGCATAGCCCGGGCCGGCGCCCAGGCAGCCGTACGGGCCCGGATCCAGCCAGCAGCCCGGCTCGTAGGTCGGCATGACCCGGCCGGCGTAGCTGACGAAGTCGCCGCCGTCGCCGATGACGATCGCGTCGCGGTCCAGCACGCCGATGAGCTCCTTGTAGAGACGCAGCGGGTGCAGCGGCGACCGGTCGTCGCTCATCTCGGCCTGCTCGCCGGCCAGCTTCTCGGTCTCGGCAGCCCGCAGGCCGTTGACCCAGGCGGTCGTGTCCGAGCCCGGGCCGACCCCGTCGGCCAGCGCCTCGAGGATCGCCGGCAGCCCGCCGTACAGCTCCGCGGCGATCTCCCGCGGGTGCGGGCGCTCGGACGGCACGCGGTCGATCACGATGACCTTCGTGTCCTCGCCGAACACCGCACCGAAGCCCATACGGAAGTCGAGCGGCACGCCGATGACGAGCGCCACGTCGGCGCCCGAGAGCGCCTGCCCGCGGGTGCGGCTGAACGCCAGCTCGTGGTCGGACGGCACGCAGCCACGGGCCAGCCCGTTCACGTACGCGGGGATCCGCACCTGCTCGACGAGCTTGACCAGCGCGTCCTCGCCGTGGCCCCAGTAGAGGTCCGTGCCGGCCATGATCGCGGGGCGCTCGGCGCTACGCAGCAGCTCGATGGCGCGCGAGAGCTGCGCCTCGTCCGCGGCCGGGCCGACGGAGCCGTCGAGCACCCCGGGGGCGTTCGCGGGGTCGGGCGCCTCGCTGAAGACGTGGTCGAGCGGGAAGTCGACGAACGCCGGCCCGCCCGGCGCCCCCACGGCCGCGGCGAGTGCGTCGTCGATGAGACCGGGGATCGCGGCCGGGCTGTCGGCCGTGGCGGCCGACCGCGTGAGCGGCGCGACGAACGGCACGTGATCGATCTCCTGCAGCGACCCCATCCCCCACCGCATCGCGGGTGCGCGGCCGCCGAGGACCACCATCGGGGAGTGGTTCATGAGCGCCGAGCCCATCGCGCTCATGCCGTTCGTGACCCCGGGGCCGGCGGTGAGGACGGCCACCCCCGGCGTGCGGGTGACCTTCGCCCAGCCCTCGGCGGCGAACGCCGCGGCCTGCTCATGGCGGACGTCGACGATGCGGATCCCTTCCTCCCGGCAGCCGTCGTAGATGGAGAAGATGTGGCCGCCCGAGAGCGTGAAGATCACCTCCACGCCATGCGCCTTCAGACGACGGGCGATCAGGCGCCCGCCGTGGAGTGTCTCGCTCGTGGTGTCCGTCGCCATGCCGCCAGCCTATCAAGTGAACGTCTACGTTCACTTGACATTCGTCCAACTCCCCTCAGACGCGGCGGCGGCGCTGGCCCGCCGGCGGCCGCACGCGCGCCCCGCTGACCGGCCTGGCGGGCGCGGGGAGCGGCTGCGGGGCGAAGAGCTGCACATCGTCGGGCTTGCCCCGCAGGCGCACCGAACCGCGTGGCTGCATCGGCGGGTGGGCCGGGTGAACCATGCGGGTGACAGTCGCCTCGGTGACGAGCACGTCGTCGCCGGTCTGGCGCGTGGTCTCCTCCACGCGCGCGGCGGTGTTCACGGGATCGCCGACCACGGTGAACTCCAGCCGCCCGCCACCACCCACCGTCCCGGCCACGACGGGCCCGGAGTTCACCCCGACGCCGATGCGCAGCCGGTCGCCGTACTGCGCGCGCACCCGTGCGGCGATGTCGACGGCCGCCGCCACACCCCGGTCGGCATGATCGGGGAGCCGGACCGGCGCGCCGAACACGGCGAGGAGGCCGTCGCCGACGAACTTGTCGACGTGTCCGCCGTGCCGCAGCAGGATCGGCACCACAAGGTCGTAGAACCCGTTGAGGTAGTCGACGACCTCCCGCGCGCTCGCGCGCGAGGCGAACGCGGTGAAGTCGCGGATGTCGAGGAACAGCACGGTGACCTCGAGTTCCTCGGCCCCGAGGTCCTCGCCCTCGGTGACCTTGTCGACGAGGTCCGGGTCGACGAACGTGCCGAACGCGTCCCGCAGGCGCTCGCGCTCGTTCAGGCCGGACACCATCTCGTTGAACGACTCGGCGAGCTCGCCCGTCTCATCCCCGGAGACCACGGGGACCCGCGCGGTGAAGTCCCCCTCCGCGACGCGCTCGGTGGCGGTCCGGAGGTCCTCGATGGGATCGAGGATCGACCGGCTCAGCAACAGCGTCAGCTCGAGCGACACCGTCAGCGAGACCACCACCGCCGCAAGGACGCCGACACCCAGATCGGAGAGCCGGGGCGGCCCATCGGTCGCCAGGCCCGAGACGATCACGGCGGTGATGACGTTGATCGCGGGCAGGCTGAGGAGCAGCCGCCAGCGCAACGGGATCGAGCGCACCGAGGTCGCCGGGGTGTCCGGCAGCGCGCTGGACAGCTCCTCGAGGAGCGGCCGGAGGATCACCTCGATCCCGAAGAAGCGCAGGAACGCGCCGTACATGAGCACGACGATCCCGCCGGCCAGCAGGATCGGCCACGCGTACCAGGTGAGCCCGAGGTACACGGTGATGAACGCCGTGATCGGGACGACCCCGCCGATCATGAGGATGGTCCGCGGCGAGCGGGCGAGATCGACCGGCAGCGTCGCCATGGCCTCCCATGCGGCCAGGGCGGTCTCCTCGGTGCGGTCGCCGCGCAGCCACCGGTCCGCGGGCCGGATGAGCCGGCTGACGACGCTGAGGTCCACGAGGTTGTTGAACGTGATGACGGTGAGCGTCACCGCCACGATCACCCAGAACTGCTCCGAGCTCATCGGCTGGTAGAGCGTCAGCAGCGCGATGCCCGCGAACGCGACGACGAGCGAACCGAGCGCCTGCGTCGCCAGGGCGACACGCGGATAGCTCGGCCCGAGGCGCGCGTAGAGGCGGAGAAAGAGTCTCGGCAACACGTCTCACATGGTGACGCACTGTCAGGTTCGACTCCCCTCTGCACGGGTTCCAAGTCCAAACCTGTGCAAATCGTTGTCCCTGCGTTCGACCAAAGGTCCACAAAACGGCCAAACCCTGGCTGGACGTCCCATGTTCTGGGTAGAGTGCGTCCACGGGAGAGGCATTTGAACAGGCGAGGAGGCCGCCATTCCGACCGTCCCGCCGCCGAAGCGGCACCCATACAACCAATGGACGCCCGACGCACGGGCCTTGGACCTGGTCGGCGACAAGTGGACGCTGTTGATCGTCCGCGATCTCGCTGCGGGTCCTCGGCGTTTCGTCGAGCTCCAGCGCGTCCTGCCCGGCATCTCCACCGAACAGCTGCGTTCGCGGCTGAATCGGATGGTGGCTGACGGGCTCCTGACGCGCCAGCGCTACCGCGAGGTTCCCCCTCGCGTTGATTACGAGCTCACGGAGCGGGCCCAGGCCCTGCTCCCGGTCCTTGGCGCGCTCGCGCGCTGGGGGTACAGGTGGGCATGGGACGGACCCCATGGCGAGGAAGCCATCGATGTCGGCGCCATTTTCCGAGTGGCGCCGGGACTCATCTACCCGGACGATGTCCGGGGCCTGGTGGAGCTGACCGTCGTCCGTCCGGACGGCGACCAGCGCAGTTACGCCATCGCCGTCGAAGATGACGGCGTCACGATCGAGGAGCGCGAGGCCCCCGAGGCCGAGGCTCAGATCGCCGGGCGCCGAGGCGGACTGGATCCGTGCCCTCGGCCCGAAGCTCGACCGGGACGCGTTGCGCGTCGCCGGGGACGAGCGCCTGGCCATGACGGTTCTCGACGCCATCGCCGGGCGCCGAGATCCGCGACACGGCCGGCGCGGACCTCCCGGCATAGACATCCGGCGCCGTCCGCGGCCCCGCTACCCTGCGGGACCGCGGACGGTCCGCCGCGCATCCGCACCTTCCGCGCGGCGACCGGGTTGTCATCCGCGATGCCCGACGCCCCCACGCGAAAGGACCCTGCTCCCGTGCTTCGCCGTCTCACCCTGTCCCTGGCCGCCCTCCTCGCCGTCCTCGCCGCCGCTCCTGCGGCCGAGGCGAAGATCGCCTACGGCGTGGGTGATCAGAGCCCCGCGATGTTCTCCAACCCGTCGTGGCAGGAACTCAAGCTGAAGAAGACGCGGTACTTCATCCACTGGAACGCGATCGACAACAAGGGCGAGCTCGCGAAGGCCGACGCGTTCGTCAAGGCCGCCAAGGCGGCGAAGGTCAAGGTCCTGATGCACATCAGCACCGACGACCTGCGCGAGAAGAAGGGCAAGCTCCCCACGGTCGCCCAGTACCGGTCGAAGGTCGGCAAGCTCGTCAAGCGCTACCGCAAGGACGGCGTGCGCGACTGGGGCACCTGGAACGAGGCGAACCACAAGACGCAGCCGACGTGGAACAACCCCAAGCGGGCCGCGGAGTTCTTCATCGAGATGAAGAAGCTGTGCAAGGGCTGCACGATCGTCGCCCTCGACGTGCTGGACCAGGACGGCTACGCGCGGTACATCCAGCGGTGGGGCGCCGCCGCGGGCACGCACGGGCGCAGCGCGAAGATCATCGGGATCCACAACTACTCCGAGGTCAACCGCCGCCGCTCGACCGCGACCACCGGCATCATCCGCGCGGTCCGCAAGTTCAACAAGACCTCGAAGTTCTGGTACACCGAGACCGGTGGCCTCGCGCGGTTCGAGGCGAAGGGCCTCGACACCTACAGCCTGTCCCGGCAGGCCGACCGCACGCAGTACATGTTCGATCTCGCGAAGAAGTTCGACGACTTCGTGACGCGCCTGTACTCCTACAACTGGGTCGGCATCGACGGGCAGGGCCGCTTCGACGCTGGCCTCGCCAACGCGAACGGCACACCGCGCCCGGCGTTCGACACGGTGAAGAAGAACCTCGCGGCGTCGCCGTTCATTCGGTGACGGCGCCCGCCAGGGACAGCATCTTGTAGAGGAAGTTCCGCGCCTGGGCGTCCATATCGTCGAACTGAGCGCCGGGCACGTGCCCGGCGCCCTCGACGTACCGCAGCACGCCGATCAGGCCGTTCTGCATCATGTACCTGGCGTTGCTGTGGGCCCATTCGAAGGGGACGACGGTGTCCTCCATGCCGTGCCAGAACAGCGTCGGCGGGTCACCTGCGGTGAAGACGAGGTTCGTCGGCAGGCCGCCCGAGATCGAGACCACGGCACGCGCAGCGCTCGAGGGGCCCGGGTTGCCGCTGGTCCCCGGGGTGTCGGCCGTGGCCCCGGCGAGGACGGAGGCCACCCCGCCCGCGGAGATGCCGCCGATCGCGATGCGGTCCGGGTCGATCCGCAGCTCCGCCGCGCGTGACCGCAGGTAGCGGACCGCCGCGCGCTCGTCGTCGGCCGCCGCCAGCGCCGCGGGCATGCAGCGTTCGGTGGAGGCCGAGCCGCCACACGCCTCCTCGGCGAGGAGCCGGTAGCTGATGGACACCGCGACGTAGCCGCGGCGCGCGAACCGCTGCGCGAGCTCGACGGTCATGCTGTCCTTGCGGCTGCCGTACTTGAACGATCCGCCGTGCATCCAGATCACCGCCGGGCGCTTGGCCGCGGTGTCCCCGGCCGGGGCGTAGACGTCGAGCAGGAGCTTCTGCGGCGTGCCACCGGGCCCGGGCGCCTGGCCGTACTGGAGGTCGGGCGTCGTCTGCACCGAGAACGTCATGTCGCGGTACCGCAGCGGATACGGCCCCTCCGGCGGCGGCACCTCGCACGCGCCGAGGGCGACGACGAGCGCGGCGGCGCAGACCCAGCGCGCCAGCGCCGTTCTTCCGGTTCTCCGACCCACGCCCGCAGGCTAGGCTCCCGGTCGGGCTGCCGCGACCAGATCAGACGCTGTGTCGCGCCTCCGAGTGCCCGGGGAGGGACTCGAACCCCCACGCCCTTGCGGGCAGCCGGTTTTAAGCCAGCCGCGCCTACCAGTTTCGCCACCCGGGCGGTGACACGGCACGGGCCACCCGATTGAGGTCTTTAGCCACCGGGTAGCGCAACTTCATGCCCTCTTCAGGGTCTTAACGTAGAACTCTTCGTGCGGGAGCGAGCCCCGCATGCCCCCATGGACTCCGCCCTCAAGACTCCCGCCATCGGCCTCACCGGCCCCACGCCGCTCCTGCGCCTGCAGAGCGACGAGCGGCTGGTCGCCATGTCACGGCGGGGCAATCAGGCGGCGTTCGAGGCCCTCGTCTCGCGCTACCAGTCGCGGCTGCTGAGCTTCACGCGGCACATGCTCGGGTCCAAGGAGGACGCCGAGGACGTGCTGCAGGAGGTCTTCGCGGCCGCGTACAACGCGATGCTCGCCGATGACCGGCCGATCAACGTGCGCCCGTGGCTGTACCGCATCGCGCGGAACCGCTCGCTGAACCACCTGCGCAAGCAGCAGCCCATCGGGGTCGACTCGATGGACATCCACTTCGCCGACGGCGGCATCAGCACCGCCGACCGCGTGCACAAGCGCGAGGACTTCCGCAACCTCATGGAGGACGTCACCGAGCTGCCCGAGACGCAGCGCACCGCGCTCCTCCTGCGCGAGATCGACGCGCTGTCCTACGAGCAGATCGCCGAGGCGATGGAGACCACCGTGCCGTCGGTGAAGTCGCTCCTCGTCCGCGCCCGAGTGTCGCTCGCCGAAGCCGCCGAGGCGCGCCGCCTCACGTGCGAGGAGGTCCGCGAGGAGCTCGGCGAGGTCGCCGAGGGCATCACGCGCATGTCCCCGCCGGTCCGCCGCCACCTGCGCAGCTGCGACCGCTGCGCCGGCTTCCGCAAGCAGCTGAACACGAACAACAAGGCGATGGCCGCGATCCTGCCGATCGCGCCGCTCCTCGCGTTCAAGAAGACGATCCTCGCCCACCTGGGCCTGACCACGAGCGCCGGTGCCGCCGCCGGCACCGTCGCCATGGGCAGCGCCGCCGTGACGTCCACCGGCGCGATGAGCGCAGGCTTCGGCGCCCTGGCGACGAAGGCCGCCGCCGGCATCGCCGCCGCCGCGGTCGTCACCGCGGGCGCCGTCGAGGTCGACCGGGTGCAGCAGCGCAGCGCGCCGTCGGCTCCGCAGGTCGCCGCCGTCGCACAGCCCGCGGCCGCGCCCGAACCGGTCGTCGTCGCCTCGCGCCCGCAGCCCACCGCCGCGCCGATCGTCCCCGAGGACGCGAAGGCCGAGATCGACGGCGGTGCGCTCGCGAAGGCCGCCACGGCCGAGAAGACGCCGGAGCCCGCGCCGGTGCCCGCCGCCGAGGCGCCGCCCGTCGAGCCCGCGCCCGCCGCCCCGGCCGAGGAGCCCGCACCGCCGCTGGCCCCCGCCGAGCAGGGCGCCGACGCCGTCACGCTGCCCGCCGATGACGCCGTCACCACCGTCCCCGGCGGCGCCGGCGCGCCGCCCGTCGAGCCCGCGCCCGCTCCGGCGCCCGCCCCGGCCCCCCGAGCCCGTCCCGGCGCCGCCCGCCGTCACGGTCCCCGAGGTTCCGCCGGTCGTCGAGGCTCCCGCCGTGACGCCCCCCGCCGTGCCGGACCCGGCTGCGCCCCCGGCGCCGCCCGTCGGCCCGTAGCTCAGGCGATCCGGTCGCCCGGCTGCGAGCCCTCGTCGGGCTCGAGCAGCAGGACCGGATGATCGTCGGCGACCGCGCCCAGCACGAGCACCTCTGAGCGCACCGGGCCGATCTGCCGCGGCGGGAAGTTCACGACGCCCACGACGAGCCGGCCCAGCAGCTCGTCCCGGGTGTAGTTCGTGATCTGCGCCGAGGAACGCTTGACCCCGAGCTCCTCGCCGAAGTCCACGCGCAGCTTCCACGCCGGGTTGCGCGCCTCCGGGAACTCCTCGACCTCGACGATGCGCCCCACGCGCATGTCCACGCGCAGGAAGTCGTCGAACGTGATCTCGCCGCTCATGACTCCGCGCCTCCGGAGCGCTCGGTGCCGAAGCGGAAGCTGCGCAGCGGCTTCTTCAGCGCGCCGACGTTGCCGGTGCTGTCCGCGTTGGGCGTGCCGCTGATCGGGGTCGCCGCGAGCTCGAGGATCACGCCCTCGCGCTGGGCGTCGAGCGCGAGGTCCTCGTTCTCGTCGACGCCCGGGACGAGCAGGATGTGACGGCCGTACAGCGTGCGGCCGTCGAGCCTGGCGCGGAAGACGATCTCGTATCCCGGGTTCTCGTTGATGCGCGTCCGCCCCTCGCGCACGAACTCGTAGTCCTCGAACGTGCGCTCGAGCTGCTGCTCGTACCCCGACGCATAGACCGGCAGCGCACCGGCCGGGGTGCCGCGGTACGGCGGCAGCGTGAGCGGTCGCACGGTGAACGACTGGATGAACAAGTCGTCGCGGCGCTGCTCGAGCTTCAAGGCCGCGCTCTGGTCCTCCACGCGGTCGAGCCGCGGGCCGTAGGCGAGGTTGAACGCCACGGGCTCGCGGATGACGACGTGCGTCTCGTCCTCACGGGACCCCCCGGTCACGAACCACAGCCCCGAGAGCAGTGGCAGGAGCAGCAGCGCGATGATGCCCCACCGCTGCCACCGTGGCCGCGGGCGCAGCAGCTCGGCGAGGGTGGGCCGGTACTCCGGCTTGACCACGGCGTCCATCAGGAGGGCCAGTGTACGGTCACGGGCCGGGCTCCTGGCCGGCGATGAGCTCACCGCGGCGGGTGCCGTCGACGGTGATCGGATACGACGAGCTGCGCAGCCCGTCGGCCCGCGCGGTGGCCGTGCCCTCCGCCGGCACCTCGAGCGTCACGCCCGCGACCTGCACCGTGTGCGGCCGGCCGTCACCCGAGCGCGCGGAGATCTCGAGCGCGAGGAAGGCCGGGACGGAGACCGTGGGCGGGTCCACGCCGTCGGCGGACACCGTCAGGTCCACGGGTACGCGGATGCCCTCCTCGTCCCCGGCTCCGCCCTCCTGGGCCTCCGGTTCCGGCGGCACCGACGCGCCACCGGCGTCGTCGGGCGGCGTCGTGGCGGCGGGAGCCGTCGCCACCGGGGCGGTGGTGGTCGGCGCCGGTGCCGTCGCGGGCGTGGATGCCGTGGTGACCGGCTCCGGGGACGGCTCGCTCGTCCGGTCGTCCACATCCGATCCTCCACATGCAAGGAGAACGGACATGTTGACGATGATCGTGACGACTGTTACAACTCTTTTTGTACTACCGGAAGCTGGAGTGCAGGGGGGAGCATGGATGCAAAGGTTTCCAATTCACGCCGTAACCCGTTGTATTACGACCGCGTTCGCCGTCGCCTGTGGGTGCTCGGTCAGCGCTGCCACCATGGCGCGACGGGAGCGGTCCTGACCACCGTCGGGACCGTCGGCATCGTCCTCGGAGGCGTGCTGATGGCCCACGACTGGAAGGACCGTGAGATGTGGTTCGAGCGGGGCTGGGGCAACCAGCCGTAGGCCGACTCGAACGCCCGACTTCTCGGGGGAGGAGACCGGTGAGCGCCGGCCCGGCCGGCGCTCATCAGGATTCACTCCGGATTCCCGAGGTCGAACATCCCCTCGAGGTCGTGCTGGGAGTACACCTCGAAGGCGACCATCGTCTGTGTCTTGACCACACCGGAGACGCTCGCGATCCCGCCGGTCACGATCGTCTTCAGCTCCTCATGGCGCGGCGTGTGCACGACGCACACGAAGTCCCAGTCGCCCGTGACGGAGTAGCACTCCCGCACGCCCGGGACCTGGGCGAGCGCGGAGCCCAGCTCCGACATCGTGTCCCGCTCGGCCTCGACCAGCACGATCGCGTGCGTCATGGCTCCAGCGTCCCACCGGGCTCGAGGACGACGACCTTGGACGACGTCTGCGCCTCCACGTCCGCCTTGAACGCCTGGGCGTCCGTCTCGATCGGCGGGAACGTGTTGTAGTGAATCGGCACGATCGTGGAGGCCCCGATGAGCTTGACGGCCTCCACGGCGTCGTGGCGATCCATCGTGTAGTGGCCGCCGATCGGCACGAGCGCGACGTCGAGCGCGTCGCGGTTGCCGGGCAGCGCCAGGTCGCTGAACAGCGCCGTGTCGCCCACGTGGTAGATCGTCTTGCCGCCGAACGCGATGACGAGCCCGGCCGGCGTGTGAACCGTGCCGTTCGGCGAGGTGCCCGTGTGCCAGGCCGGGACGAGCCGCACCCAGCCCCAGTCGAACTCGACGGTGCCGCCGAGGTTCGGGTCGCGCACGTCGTGGCCGTCGGGCAGCTGCGCGGCGACGTCTCCGGCGAGCTCGACGATCGCCAGGACGGGGGCGCCCGTCCGCGTGGCGATGCCCACGGTGTCGCCGTAGTGGTCGGCGTGGCCGTGGGTCAGGAGGATCGCGTCGGCCTGCAGCTCGTCGGCGGTGGTGGTCGCCTTCGGGTTGCCGGTGAGGAACGGATCGACGAGGAGCGTCGTGCCGTCGGCGGTCAGCTCGAAGGCGGAGTGGCCGAGGTAGCGGATCTGCATGCGGTCAATCTCCTGCGGGTTCGGGGGAATCGGACAGGTCGGCCAGCTCGCGGGCCAGCTCGAACCCGACGGTGACGCCCACGAGCATCGCCAGCCGGGACTCTTCCGTGAGCAGCACCCTCATCGCGCGGTCGCGCTCGAGGAGATCCTCGGCCTCGACGGCCTTGCGCACCTGCGCCTCGTGCGCCTCGCCGAAGTAGCCACCCTGGTGCAGGGCCTCGTTGAGCACCCGCTGCAGCGACGGCGCGGCGTGCGTCACGACCTCCTGCGCGTGATCGAGCGCGCCGGGGGCGGTGAGCGCCTCGACGGCGGCATCGACCTGCTCGGCGGTGTACGACGGGCGCTCGGGCACGAGGCAGAGCCTAGTGCGCCGGGGCGGCCGGCCCGCGCCTATCGCTCGAGCATGCGCTCGAGCAGGATGTCCGGGTGGTCGCGCGCCGTCTGCTCGGCGCCGAACGGCGTGCGGAACAGGGCGAGCAGCACGCCGTCGGTCCGGACCATGACCTCGGCCCGGCCCGCGCGTTTCAGGGCCGCGGCACCATCTTCGTCGGTGCGCCGCGCCACCGTCCACGACGTCGGCTCAAGGCCCACGCGCACCCCGAACTCGTGCTCCAGCCGGTGGCGGGCGACCTCGAACTGCAGCGGCCCGACGCCGCCGAGCACCGGCGTGGGATCGGCGGTCGCGTCGCGGCGCAGGAGATGCACGACGCCCTCCTCGGCGAGTTCGCCCAGACCGCGGTGGAACTGCTTGTGCTTCGTCGCGTCACGGTTGCGCGCGGTGACGAAGTGCTCGGGCGCGAGGACGGGGATCGGCGGGAACGTGACCGGCGCGCCCGCGTGGAGCGTGTCCCCCCACCCGCAGGTCGCCGGCGTTGACGATCCCGATGACGTCCCCGGGGTACGCCTCGTCGACGACGGCCCGGTCCTGGCCGAACGCCTCGAACGCATGGGCCATGGTGAAGCCCTTGCCCGTCCGCGCGTTCGTCGTCTTCATGCCGCGGTCGAAGCGCCCGGAGCAGATCCGCAGGAACGCGATCCGGTCGCGGTGGCGCGGATCCATGTTCGCCTGCACCTTGAAGACCTGGGCCGAGAAGGCGGACTCCAGCGCTCGCGGCTCGCCGTCCTCCCCGGGCGGGGCCTGGGCGGCGGCGCGTCGCGCAGCAGCGCGTCGAGCAGCATCTCCACGCCGAAGTTCCACACGGCCGAGCCGAAGAAGACCGGCGTCGCGCGGCCGGACGCGAAGTCGTCGGGGTCCAACTCGGGTTGCACCGCGGTGGCGAGGTCGAGCTCCTCGCGCGCCTGCGGCCATGCGTCGGGCTCGCGCTCGGCCGCCTCGTCCGCCGTGAGGATCTCGTCGTCCGCACGGGTCGCGCCGCGCACCGAGCGCGTGAGGCGATGGAAGTGGCCGTTGCGCCGGTCGATGACCCCGCGGAAGTCGCCGGGGATGCCGACCGGCCACGTCACCGGCACCGGGGTGAGCCCCAGGACCTCCTCGATGTGATCGAGCATCTCCAGCGGCTCCATGCCGGGCCGGTCGTACTTGTTGACGAACGTGATGAGCGGGATCCCGCGCGCGCGGGCGACCTCGAACAGCCGCAGCGTCTGCGCCTCGGCGCCCTTCGCGGCGTCAAGCAGCATCACCGCGCAGTCGGCGGCCGCGAGGACGCGCAGCGTGTCCTCGGAGAAGTCGTGGTGGCCCGGGGTGTCGAGCAGGTTGAAGACGACGTCCTCGTACGTGAAGCGCAGCACGGTGGAGCTGACGGAGATGCCGCGCTCGCGCTCCATCTCCATCCAGTCCGACGCCGTGGTCCGCCGGCCCTTGCGCCCATGGACGGCGCCCGCCTCCTCGACGGCGCCGCCGTAGAGCAGCAGCTTCTCGGTCAGCGTCGTCTTGCCCGCATCCGGGTGGGAGATGATGGCGAACGTGCGGCGGCGAGCGGCCTCGCCGGTGATCGGCGAAGCCGTCGACATGTCATCCAGGTTAGGCCTTGCGGGTGGCGTACAGCAGGAGGCCGACGAGCGCCCCGATCACGGCGCCGATGGCGCCGGCGAGCACGCTCGCGTACGCGCCCCACGGCACCAGCAGCAGGACGACCGCGATGACGGCGGTGCCAAGGAGGTCGCTGTCGTCCTCCTCCCCGCGCCGGCGGCGCATCAGCTGCGGCACGGCCCACGCGGTCAGCAGGCCCAGCGCGGCGCCCTGGCTGCCGAAGAGCGCGCCCGTCGAACCGATCGCCTCGGCCGCGACGAGGCCGCCCGTGCCGCACAGGAAGAAGATGGCGATGACCGCCACCGGGCCGATGCGGCGCTCGAGCAGCCAGCCGTACAGCCCGACCCCGACGACCGCTGCGAACTGCATGCCCGTGCCGGTGTTGACGAACGGCGCCGTGACGAACCGCCACGGGTCGCCGGACAGGGTAAGGATCATGAGGTCGGCGTCGACGATGAAGGCCAGCGACAGCCAGACGCCGAGCGTGAGGAAGACGAGCAGGATCGTCGCCCACGGGCGCTCGGTGCGCTCACCGCGGATCCCCGGGATCTCGCCGGATCGCAGCTTGCTCAGCCGCGGGGCGCTCGGCTTCTTCGGCTTCTTCGTCCCCCCGCCGAACCGCGGCTGCTTCGGCGGCTTGGGCACGCCGCCTTCGCGTTCGATCTTCGGGGCCCGCTTGCGGAGCCGCGTGCCGCAGTATGGGCACTCGGTCACGTACGGGCTGACTTCCGACCCGCAGCTCTTGCAGACCACGAACAGGTCGGGGCTGGACATGGTGCCTTCGATCATACGAGGCCCTGCGCCCCGCACCCCCGGTCTACGGCATGGTGGCGCCGACGATCTCGGCCATGACCTCGCCGAGATCGTGATTGGCCTCGTAGACCAGGACCTGCCGGGACGCGCCGTTGCCCCGGTCGATGAGGTCCTCGATCCCGTCGAGATGACCTGCGGCGCCCAGATCCTCGGCGTGCGGGCGCAGCCGCTCGACGAGCCGCCGCGCCAGATCCTTCGTCATGACCTTCTCGCTGCTGGGCAGGTCGACGAGCCAGCCGTCGAGGCCGTGGCGGGCGGCCAGCCACTTGTTCTCGTCAAGCATCTGCCATGGATATCGGCCAAGGGGCGTGCCGGCGTCGAAGTGCTCGCACAGCTCCTTGACCATCGCCTGGATCAGCGCGGTGAGCGCGATGGTGTGCTCGACGCGGGTCTGCGAATCGCACACCCGGATCTCGACGGTGCCGAACTGCGGATGGGGCCGGACGTCGTACCAGAGGTACGTGTAGTCCTCGATCACGCCGCTGGACACCATGAACTCGATCTGGCGCTCGAAGTTCTCCCACGTGTCGTACGCCGGAGGCATGCCGACGCGCGGGAACGCGCGGAAGATCGGGGTGCGGGTCGAGAGCATCCCCGTCTGGTCCGCGCGCCAGAACGGCGAGTTGCAGCTCAGCGCGAGCAGGACCGGCAGGTGGACGCGCATGCCGTCGGCGACGTGGATGGCCTTGTCGGGGTCGTCGACGCCAACGTGGACGTGCATGCCGAAGATGAGCTCCTGCCGGGCGACGAACCGCAGCGCGCTGATGAGGTCGCGGTAGCGGTCGCGGCCGACGATCCGCTGGTCCTCCCACATCGCGAACGGGTGGGTGCCGGCGGACCCGATCGTCCAGTCGTGCGCGGCCGCGCGGTCACGGGCCTCGCCGCGCAGGGCGCGCAGCTGCGCGGCCGCCTCGTCGACGTTCGCGCACGGCTCGGTGGAGATCTCCAGCACGGACTCCATGAGCTCGGGCTTGATCTGCCCCGCGACGTCCGCCCCGGCGCTCGTGTCGTCGTCGTGCAGCAGCGTCTCGATCGCGTTGACAAGGTCGTACGTCTCCTTGTCGACGATCATCAGCTCCTCCTCGACGCCCAAGGTATAGCTCGGCCCGTGGAAGTGGTGCTCCATGCGCTGCGGAGCGTACCCGCCGGATCGGCCCTTCCCGCGTAGTATCCGGACGATCACCGCGAGATATGTGATCCACCAGGAGGAAGAGCGTGGCCACCGCTGACCTGACGACCAGTCGCCTCGAGGAGCTCCTCGGCGACGACGCCGGACTGCTGACCTACCAGTCGCAGACGTTCCCGGCCGACAACCTGCACCTGCCGGGCCCGGACTTCGTCGATCGGGTGTACTCGATCAGCGACCGCAACCCGCAGGTCCTGCGCAACCTGCAGACCCTGTTCGGCTCCGGTCGTCTGGCGAACACGGGCTACGTGTCGATCCTGCCGGTCGACCAGGGCATCGAGCACTCCGGCGCGGCGTCGTTCGCCCCGAACCCCATCTACTTCGACCCCGAGAACCTCTGTGAGCTGGCGATCGAGGGCGGCTGCAACGCGTTCGCCTCGACGCTCGGCATCCTGGGCTCGGTCAGCCGCAAGTACGCCCACAAGATCCCGTTCATCGTCAAGCTGAACCACAACCAGCTCATGACGTACCCGAACACGTTCGACCAGGTCGAGTTCGCCTCGGTCCAGCGGGCGTGGGAGCTGGGCGCGGCGGGCGTCGGCGCGACGATCTACTTCGGCTCGCCGGAGAGCAACCGCCAGATCGTCGAGATCGCCAAGGCGTTCGAGGAGGCGCACCGCCTCGGCATGTTCACCGTGCTCTGGTGCTACCTGCGCAACTCGGGCTTCAAGGTCGACGGCGTCGATTACCACACCGCCGCGGACCTCACCGCCCAGGCCAACCACCTCGGCGTCACGATCGAGGCGGACATCATCAAGCAGAAGCTGCCCGAGAACAACGGCGGCTACAACGCGCTGAACGGCTTCGGCAAGACGCACAAGCTCGTCTACGAGAAGCTCACGACCGACAACCCGATCGACCTCACGCGCTGGCAGGTCATCAACTGCTACCTCGGCCGCTCCCCGCTGATCAACAGCGGCGGCGCGTCCTCGGGCGCGACCGACCTCGCCGAGGCCGTGAAGACCGCGGTCATCAACAAGCGCGCGGGCGGCGCGGGCCTGATCTCCGGCCGCAAGGCGTTCCAGCGTCCGATGGACGAGGGCGTGGCGCTGCTGCACGCCATTCAGGACGTGTACCTCAGCGATGAGGTCACCGTCGCGTAGCTGAATCTGCAACGAGTCGTGCCTGGCGCCCGGCGCGCCTCCTACGTTGGGGGCGTGTCCGGGCGCTTTGTCGTTCTCCTGCTGATCACCGCGCTCGCCGTGGGGTGTGGCGACGCGCTGCTCGGGGAGGGCGGCAGCACCGGCGAGCCGGGGACGGGGCGGGTCGTGCGCGTCGTCGACGGCGACACGATCCATGTGCGGCTGCCCGACGGCACGAAGGAGAAGGTCCGCTACATCGGCATCGACACGCCCGAGTCGGTGAAGCCCGACACGCCGGTGCAGTGCTTTGCGAAGGCCGCCTCGGCGCACAACGCGGACCTCGTGGCGGGTGAACGGGTCGAGCTCCGCACCGACGCCGAGGAGCGCGACCGCTACGGGCGCCTGCTGGCCTACGTCTACCGCGAGCGCGACGGCGTGTTCGTCAACGCCGCGCTCGTGCGCGAGGGCTACGCCCAGCCGCTCACGATCGCCCCGAACGTGCGCCACGCCGACGAGTTCGCCGCCCTGGCCCGCTCGGCGCGCAACGCCGGCCGCGGCCTGTGGGGCGCCTGCGAGTCATGAGCCGGGGGCCACGGCCGTCGCGACGGCCGACTGCATGCGGTCTTCGGGCAGCGCCTGGGCGAGGAACAGCTGCAGCGCCCCGCTGAACGCCTCGGGCGCCGACGCGAACGGCACGTGGCCGCAGTCGAGCTCGAGCATCCGCCCGTCCGGCAGGGAGGCAGCCAGCGCGCGGCCGGCCGACACCGGGATGTTCGGGTCCTTCGTGCCCCAGACGACGAGCGTGGGCACCGCGATCCGGCGAACGTCCTCGCGCAGGTCGAACTCGGGCGCCGCGAAGCTCTTCCACACCGATGCGACGGTGTCGATGCGCACGGGGTCGCGCATCCCGGCGACCGTCTGCTCGAGCACAGCCCGATCCTCCTCCCGGCTCGCCCGCATGTAGTGGGCGGCGAACTGCGGGTAGACCCGGCGCAGGACGCCCGGGCGCCCCATGAGCGCGCAGAAGGCGCGGACCTTCAGCGTCTGAGCCAGGAATCCGCCGCTGTCGACCAGCACGAGCGCACGGACGAGATCGGGGCGGCGGATCGCCAGGCGCGCGGCGGCGAATCCGCCGACGGAGTTCCCGATCACGACGGCACCTTCGGGCGCGAGCGTGCTGACGACGTCCTCGGCGGCGTCGGCGAACCCGGAGGCCGTGGCCGTGCCGGGCTTCGGGGCGGGCGAGTCGCCGTGGCCCGGCCAGTCGACGGCGATCGTCCGCAGGTAGCGCCGGGACAGCCCCGGCACGATCGCGTCGTAGTCGCGCGCCGTGTGGCCGGCCGCGGGCAGCAGCACCACCGGGAGCCCGATGCCACGCTCGCGGCAGGCGACCACGCCGCTGCGGGTGTACACGTCCGTCATCGCTCTCTCCATTCGACACGAAGCATGACCGTGCGGTCATATTATGACCAACTGGTCATCGGTGTCTAGGATTCCGTGGGGTATGGACGCGTCACCCACGATCCTCTCCCCCGCCCAGCGCACCCGCGAGGCGCTGCTGGACGCCGGGCACGCACTCGCCGAAACCGAAGGGCTGGCGGGCATGAGCGTGAACAAGATCACCGCGCGCGCCGGCGTCGCGAAGGGCACCTTCTACCTGCACTTCGCCGACCGGGACGCGTTCATCCTCGCCCTGCACGCCCGGTTCTACGAGCACATCGATGCCGCGATCGCGCAGGCGCGAGCGGCCGCGGCGCCGGGGGAGCCGCAGGCGTGGGCGAGCCTCGAGACCTACCTCGACGCGTGCCTGCGCGACCGCGCGGTCAAGGCACTGCTGCTGGAAGCCCGCAGCGACGGGGTGCTCGCCGAGGCCGCCCAGGCACGCCGTGCGGCCCTCGCCGAGGCGGCCGTCCCGGAACTCGAGGCCCTCGGGGTCACCCACCCCCAGGCATCGGCCTGGCTGCTCGTCGGCATGGTCTCGGAGATCGCCGTGGCCGAGATGGAGACGGGCCGCCCGGACCCGCACGCGCGTGCGGCCCTGCGCGCCTTTCTGCAGGGCGCGGCGCGCGCGGACTGAACATCGGGGCGGGTTCGCGGTACCCTCATAACCGATGGCAACCAAGCTTCGCGAGACGGTTCACGACTTCGAGGCGCGCTTTGCCGCCGAGGCGGAGGCCGATCGGCTGCGGCGCGAGGCGCTGCGCCAGCAGGCCCTTCAGCGCAGCCAGCGGCGGCGCATGGAGCGCACGCACGCCAAGGGCACATTCAGGTTCACGCTGCTCGTGCTGGCGATCATCGCCACCGCGATCATCACGACGATCGTGATGTTCCAGATGTTCCTGATCGTGCTCGACTGAGCGGCTACTCGCCGCGGCCCATCCGCTCGAGCGCGGCGTCCACCTCGGCCCGCGCGCCGACCTTCTGCCGTTCCTCCTGGATCTCCAGGTAGACCTCCTTGCGGAAGACAGGAATGTCGCGAGGGGCCTGGATGCCGATCCGGACCTTCTCACCCATGATCGACAGGACAGACACCTCGATGTCGTCGCCGATCATGATGGACTGATTGGACTTGCGTGTGAGGACAAGCATGAACAGGGCACCTCCCGTGCCGGGTGGCGCTACTCAACCATGTTCGACGCTTCTCCGCAAACACCGTGAAACCCGCAGTTCGGCGCACCAGGGCGATGACGGACGGGTCCGGGGGCGACTTCTTGTAGCCTCCCGCCGGGTCATGCCACGACGTTCACTGCGCCCCCATCTCAATCAGATTCGTGCCTGGGTCCGCCAGGGCCGCACGGATGCCTGGATCGCGCATCAGCTGGAAGTCACCGTCCAGCAGATCGAAGCGTTCAAGCGCGAGAACGATCTCGCGCCCGCGGAAGAGAGCCCCAACGGGGCCGCCGCCACCGATTTCGACGATGAGATCGACCTCCGTGCCGAGGACGATGCCCTGATCGCCGCAGAGCTCGAAGCCGCCGAGGCCGCCCGAGCGGAAGAGGAAGCCCGTCTCGCCGAAGAGGCCGCCGCGCGCAAGGCCGCCGGCGAGGACGAGGATTCAGACGAAGCCGATGACGAGAGCGGTGCGCGCAAGCGCCGTCGCGGGCGTCGCGGAGGCCGCGGCCGGCGCGGCAAGAGCACGCAGACCGGCTTCGAAGGCACCTTCGACCACGGTGACGAGGGGTACGGGCTCTGGCTCGATCCCGCGATCGCCGACTCGGCCGTCTACGCCGAGCACTGGGCCGGGCACCGTCCGGTCGAGGTCGTGATCGAAGAGGATCAGATCGTCATCCGCCGCGCGGGCGAGGTGCCCGCCGATGACGACGACGCTGGCGACGACGAGTAGTCGCCGGGACCCCGCCTACCATCGCGCACTCGCGTTCGAGTGCGCGATGCGCACGGCCGACGGGCTCGCCACACCGATCCCGCGCGGCCTCCTGATCGCCGACGGCGCCAACCCACTGGTGTGGGACGTCAACACGTTGTGGATCGATGACGCCGACGGCGTGACGGCGGACGAGCTGGTGGCAGAGGCGCGGCGGTGGCAGGGGCCGCTCGGCCTGGCCCACCGCTCCATCCTCGTCGCCGACGAGTCTGCGTGGCGCCGCCTGGCCCCGGGCCTCGAGGACGCCGGTTACATGCTCGAAGTCAACGTCGTCATGAGACACGGCGGCTCGCCTGTGCCCGCCCCGGACGTCGAGGTCGAGCACCCCGAGCCGGCCGCGTTGTCCGCTGCCGTCGCCGCCTACATCGCCAGCGAGCCGTTCGGGACTGATCCTGAGGCGGCGAGCCAGGTGCTCGCGCATGTGGTGCGTCGCCCCGCGGGAGCGGAGGAGCGCTGGTTCTCCGTGGTCCGTTCGGGCGACGTCGTCGCGTACGCCCGGCTGTGGCACGCCGACGGGGTCGCGCAGGTCGAGGACGTCGTGGTGCTGCCTGTGTGGCGGCGCCGGGGCTTCGGCCGCGCGGTCGTCGCCGCGGCGACCCGCGCCGCGCTCGAGCTGGAGCCCGAACTGCTGTTCATCATCGCCGCGGACGACGACTGGCCGAAGGACCTCTACGCGGAGCTCGGCTACGCGCCTGTGGGCCGCCTGGCGCTGTTCCGGCAGATCCCCGCGGTGGACTGACCCGCGGGGCGGCTACAGCCGCCTGCCGCCCGCGAAATCGCGTGCGCCGCGCGCGTAGCGGGCGAAGGTGGGGTCGGCGATGAGCCGCGGATCCCACAGGACGGGATCGTCGGGGGCCAGCGTGTGCGCGAGCTCAACCGCCCAGTCGGTGCCCTGCTCGTAGAGGTCGGCCAGCTCCTCGACCGTGTACGGCCCGCCGAGGCGCCGGCGCAGCTGGATGAGCGCCTGCGCGATCACGTCATGCGCCTTGCCCCGGATCCGGTCGTCCGGGAGCGCATCGACCCGCTGCTCGCCCTCACGCCACTGCTCCAGCGCCCGCTCAACGTCAGCCATCGGGCGCCAGGCTAGCGCGTGCGTTTTACGGCCCTTCGGGCAGGCCCTTCAGCGAGTACGCCCGCTCCCCCGGCTTGACCATGCCGAGCCGCCGCGCCTCCTGCTCCAGCGCCTTCTCGCTGCTGAGTGCCGCCCGGCGCGCACGCAGTTCGCGGTTCTCCTGCTGCAGTGCGGTCACCTCGGCACGCTTGGTCTTCGCCTCCTGCCACGAGGACCAGTAGCCCTGCAGCGGGCGCACGTAGAGCGCGAGGATGAAGAGCAGGACCGCGATGAGGGCCAGCCGGCCGACGCGATCCCAGCGGATACGGGAAAAGGGGACAGTCGTCACAGATCGGTCGTTCGACGCGGCTGGCGGTCCTCCTGCCGGACTCCACAGTCTTGTTGCACTCCTGCACTCATGGGGCGCAGAAGCGTCGGCAGTGTCCGGGGTGTGAGCATTGTCCTTCCCCTCACGAACCAGGATGCGCACACCCAGGCGCGGATCGTCGCGATCTGTCGGCGCCAGCGCGGTGTCATCCACCACGAGCAACTCGTGGCCGCGGGTCTCGGCCCCAGCGGGATCACCCACCGCGTCCGCGCGCTCACGCTCTTCGAGGTCGCGCCCCGGGTGTACTCGCTCAGCCCCGTGATCACCGACGACGCGCTCCGCGCGGCGATGGTCCTCTCGGTGCCGCGCCGCACGATCCTCAGCCACTGGTCCGCCGCCGAGCTTCTCGAGATGGCCGACCGCCCATCCGCCTTCCACCACGTGACCACCATGGGTCACGCCCGGTCACGCCCGGGACTGGTCGTGCATCGGACACGGATCGAGCTCCCGGCCCGGCGGGTGCGCGGACTCCCCGTCACCGAACCGGACCGCGTGCTCCTCGACCTCGCGGCGGACGTGCGCGGCCGGCCGTTGGAGCGCATCGTCGCCGAGACGCTATTCCGCCGTCTCCTCACCGAAGAAGACGTCCGCGCGGCCACACACGCCTACCCCGGCCATCCCGGCGCGAGGAACCTCACCCTCATCGACCCCGATGCCGCGCGCAACCGCAGAACCGAGTCGCCGCTGGAAGAGGAGGCGCTGACGAAGCTCGACACGCTTGGGCTCCCGCCGTTCGTCTGCCAGTACGACGTGTTCGGGCAGAGCGGCCGCCGGTACCGCGCGGACTTCTTCTGGCGTGACTACGGTGTGCTGCTCGAGACGGACGGCCGTTCCGCCCACCAGCGCAGGGAGGACTTCGAGAAGGACCGCGACCGGGACAACGACCTGCTCGCGGTCGGTCTGCGCACGATGCGCGTGACACGGCGGCAGCTGCGTGCGCGCACGTTCGCGCCCCAGCTGAGGGCGACGCTGGGGGTGTGAGCATTGTGGTTCGCCACACGAACCGCAATGCACACACCCCTCGCACGGACGCGCGCGAACTCCGATCGCCCCGGTACGTCCCGTCCCCGCCCTGAGCCGCCTCGATCAGCGCGAGCGACCGCCGGGGACCTTGCACTCCAGGGTGACGGGGTCGTCGGACTCGAAGGTCATCGCGCGCGGACCGGCGCGCTCGTACGTCAGGCGGAAGTCGGACATCGAGATCCACGCCGGGCACGAGGTCCGGGCCACGTCGACGACGAGGATGGCTGTGCCACCGGGATCAACAGCCAGCGGCCAACGCACGGCGACGGGCTCGGGCCTGTCGCCGAACGTCCGCACGCGCAGCGCGGGCCCGGAGAGATCCCCGCCCCATCGGTCCGTCATCCCCGTGAGTTCGAGCGACTTCTCGCCGGTGTTCCGGATCGTGAAGACTGCGGCGTCTTCCGTGGAGTTCTGCGTGTCGATCGCCAGCGAGTACCTGCTCGCGGTGGCGCCCATCGCGGTGAGCGCACCGAGCGCCGCCAGCACAGCGACCGCCGCGGTCAGCCGCGGGGCGACGCGCCACGGAAACGGCCGCGCACCCTCGGCCGTCCACACGATCTCGTAGGCCAGGAATCCGATGAGCCCGGCGACCAGTAGCCACGAGTCGAACTCAGGCCCGAGCCCAAGGGCGAGCATCGCACCGACCAGACCGCACCAGAGCGGCGCCGTGCGCCGGTCGAGGAGCCACACAAGCGACGCAAAGACCGCGGTCTCCCAGGTCCAGAAGGAGACGGTCTCGAGCGCGTGCCATCCGGGATCATCGATCCGCGTGGGCAGGTCCTCGCTGCTCCAACTCAGATCCACGCCGACGACCGACGCGCCGAGCCGGGCAAGCACCATGCCCAGATACGCAACGGCCACGACGGACAGGACGTACCGCAAGCGCTCCGGTGCAGCGGCCGGTGCGGTCTGCGTGAACTCAGGCGGCGGTGATGCGGCGCCGATCGGCGGCGCGTAACCTCGCGGCGAGAGCGCAGGCTGCTCGGGGTGCGGAGGTGCCACGCGGGAATCGTAGAGCAATGGGCCGTCTCTGCAGACGGCCCATTGCTGACCCTCGCGTCGTAGCTACGAGCGGAAGACCGACCGCCCCGGGTAGCTCGCGTCCCCGCCCAGCGCCTCCTCGATCCGCAGCAGCTGGTTGTACTTCGCCACGCGATCGGAGCGCGACGGCGCGCCCGTCTTGATCTGGCCGCAGCCGGTGGCGACGGCGAGGTCCGCGATCGTCGTGTCCTCCGTCTCGCCGGAGCGGTGCGACATCACGGCCGTGTAGCCGGCCTCGCGGGCGATCTTGATCGCCTCGAAGGTCTCGGTCAGCGTGCCGATCTGGTTGACCTTGATGAGGATCGAGTTGCCGACGCCCAGCTCGATGCCGCGCGACAGGCGCTCCGGGTTGGTGACGAACAGGTCGTCGCCGACGAGCTGGACCGTCGAGCCGATCTTGTCGGTGAGGATCTTCCAGCCGTCCCAGTCGTTCTCGTCCATGCCGTCCTCGATCGAGAGGATCGGGTACTTGCCGGCGAGCTCGGCCCAGTAGGACGCCATCTCTTCGGAGGAGAGCTTGCGGCCCTCGTGCTCGAGGTCGTAGACGCCGTCGGAGTAGATCTCGGACGTGGCCGGGTCCAGCGCGATCGCGACGTCGTCGCCCGGCGTGTAGCCCGCGGCGGAGATCGCTTCCACGAGCTTCTGCAGCGCCTCCTCGTTGGAGCCGAGGTCCGGGGCGAAGCCGCCCTCGTCGCCGCCGGCCGTGTTCAGCCCGGCCTTCTTCAGCGTGCCCTTCAGCGCGTGGAACACCTCCGCGCCGACCCGCAGGCCCTCGCTGAAGGTGGGCGCGCCGCACGGGATGATCATGAACTCCTGGAAGTCCACCTTGTTGTCCGCATGCGCGCCGCCGTTCAGCACGTTCATCATCGGCACGGGGAGCACGTGCGCGCTCTCACCGCCGAGGTACTTCCACAGGGGCAGCCGCTCCTCGGCGGCCTGCGCGTGCGCCGCGGCCAGCGAGACGCCCAGAATCGCGTTGGCGCCCAGGCGGGACTTGTTGGGGGTGCCGTCGAGCGCGATGAGCTTGTTGTCGAGGCCGGTCTGATCTGCGGGGTCGTCGCCGGTGATCGCCTCGGCGATCTCGCCGTTGACGTTGGCGACCGCCTGCGTGACGCCCTTGCCGCCGTACGCACTGCCGCCGTCGCGCAGCTCGGTCGCCTCGAACTCGCCGGTCGACGCACCGGAGGGAACGGCCGCGCGGCCGGTGGCGCCGCTGCGCAGCGCAAGCTCGACCTCGACGGTCGGGTTCCCGCGTGAATCGAGGATCTGGCGGGCGTGGACGCGTTCGATCTGGGACATGGGTGGGTCGGTGCTCCTTGGGTTCTCGTCAGTCGGTGGCCGCGCCGGCCTCGACGTCGGCGCGGTAGCGCGCCGACGCCGAGCGCAGCGCGAGCTCAGGGTCGATCTTCAGCCGTCGCGCGAGCGAGACGGCGTTGAACAGCAGGTCGCCGACCTCCTCGAAGGCGGCGTCACGGTCGTCTGCCACGGGCTGGGCCCCGGCGGACTTGGCCCGGCGCTGCAGCTTGCGGGCGTGCAGCAGGGCGGGAAGGTTCTCGGGGACCTCGCCGAAGATGCCGCGTTCGCGGCCCGGCTCGTTGGCCTTGATCTGGTCCCAGTTGCGCAGGACCTCGTCGGCGTCGGCGACCTCGGTCTCGCCGAAGATGTGCGGGTGGCGGTGCACGAGCTTCTGCCGCACGTGCTCGGCGACCTGCTCGAGGTCACCCGCGCCGCGCTCTTCGAGCAGCAGCGAGAGGAAGACGACCTGGAAGAGGACGTCGCCCAGCTCGTCGAGCATCTTGGCGTCGTCGCCCGCGTTCGCGGCGTCGGCCAGCTCGTAGGCCTCCTCGACGGTGTGCGGGACGATGGACTTCTCGTCCTGCTCGCGGTCCCACGGGCACTCGGCCCGCAGCCGGCGCGTGAGGTCATCCAGACGCCCCAGCGCCTGTGTCGTCTCGGCCCGGCTCACGCGGCGGAAGCTTACGCGGGCGGAGCAGGAGGCGGCAGTGTCGCGCTGCAGTCCTCGATGACGTAGCCCGCAAGGCAGCGCGTCCGCGCCGTCCATTTGGCCCGATACCCGGCGACGAACGCGTCGAGTGCCTGCTGCTGGTTCTGGGACGCCAGCAGCGACTTGATCGTCGCGGTCGCCTCCTTCAGCGTCTGCTGCACCGACGGCGTGATCCTCGAGACCTTGAAGACGTAGTACCCGAAGTCGGTGCGCACCGGCCCGACGATCTCTCCGCGTCGGGCACGGAAGACCGCGCGGTCAAGTGGGCGTTCCTGCTGACCCTCCGTCACGCCGAGCAGCTTGCCGCCCTGCTCTCTGGTCGCCCTGTCGATCGAGTACCTCTTGGCGACCGAAGGCCACGACTGGCCGGCGAGCACGGCCCGCCGTGCGCGCACGGCGCGGGCGCGGGACTTCGTGAGGACGACGCGCAGGTCGCGGGACTCCGGGGTGGCAAACTGCTCGCGGTTCTCGCGGTAGTACGCCTCGATCTGCGCTTGCGTCACCCGACCCGCGCCCTTGGTCGCTCGTGCCACCAGCCGCCGCTGGAGCAGTTCGACCTCGAGCTGGAACCGAATGTCCTCCTCGGTGGAGCCCGACTGCTTGAGGAACCTCTGGTAGTCCGCCTCCTTGGGGAACGCCTGCTTCTTCTGCGTGGCGAACGCCCTCGCGATCTCCTGGGACGTCACGGTGATGCCCCGTTCTGCGGCCTCGCCCTTGATCCAACTGGCCGCGAGCAGGAAGCCGAGGACCTGATCGCGCAGGCCCTCCCAGACCTTTCGACACTCCGCACGGCGCTGCGCCGGAGTCTTCCCGCGCCCGGCCTTCGTCTTGGAGACCCGCGCCATGCACGCTCGGTACTCCGGGTGGTCCGGCACGGGGATCGGCCGCGCTCCAGGAGTCTGCCCGCTCTGCGCGGCCGCGATCGCCATCCAGTGATCGAAGTCCGCTCGGACCACCGGCGCCTGCGTCTCCACGGTCGCGATGACGTCCGTCGGCGCACCGTCGGACTGCGCCACACCCGGCACCAGAACGACGACGAGCAGCGCCCCGAGGAGCGCTGCTCGCCATCCAAAGCGTTCAGCCAAGTGCTACTTGGCCGGCGTCGTCTGCGCGCCCGGAGGCGCGGCGGGCGTCGGCTGCGGCGTCTCCGTGCCACCCTGCGCGGGCGTCGTCGCCGTGTTCGTCTTCGGCGCCTTCGCGTTCTTGCAGTCCTGGATCACGTAGTCGTCCTTGCAGTTCGTCCGCTCCTTCCACTTCTTGCGGTAGTCCTTGACGAACTGGTCCAGCGCCTTCTGCTGGTTCTGCGAGGCCAGCAGCGACTTGATCGTCGGCGTGGCTTCCTTCAGCGACTGCTGGTCCTTCTTCGTGATCTTCGTGACGCGGTAGACGTAGTAGCCGAACTGCGTCTTGATCGGGCCGCCGGTGACGTCCTTCTTCGCGGCGAACACCGCGTCGTCGAGCGCCTTCTCCTGCTGGCCCTTCGTGACGCCGGCGAGCTTGCCGCCCTGGTCCTTCGACGCCTCGTCGATCGAGTACTTCTTCGCGACGGCAGCCCAGCTGTCACCGGAGTCCAGCGCCTTCTTGGCGGCCTCGGCCTGCTCCTTGGTCTTCGTGAGGATCACGAGGAGGTCACGGCTCTCGGGCGTGGCGAATTGCGCCTGGTTCTTCTTGTAGTACGCGGCGATCTCCTGGTTGGAGACCTTGTCCTTGCCCTTGGTGATCTTCGCGACCAGCTTCTGCTGGAGCTGCTCGACCTCGAGCTGGAACCGGATGTCCTCTTCGGTGGAGCCCGACTCCTTCAGGAACTTCTTGTAGTCCGCGTCCTTCGGGAACGCCTGCTTCTTCTGCTCAGCGAAGGCCTTGTCGATGTCCTTCTCGCTGACCTCGATGTTCTGCTCCTCGGCCTCGCCCTTGACCCACTGGGCGGCGAGGAGGAACCCGAGCACCTGGTCGCGGAGACCCTCCCACTCCTGCTTGCACTGCGCCTTGTACTGGGCGTCAGTCGTGGTGGGCTGACCCTTCGCCGGCTTCGGCGCGGTCTTCTTCTTGTTCGCGATGCACTTCGTGTAGTTCGGCGGATCCGGCACCGGGATGGGATCAGACCCGGGGGTCTGGCCGCTGCGGTTGGCGGCGATCGTCATCCAGTGGTTGAAATCCTCGGTGGTGACCACCCCGTCGCCGACGGTGTCGGACACCTTCGCGACGCCGTTGCCGGGCACGCTCTCGCCGCAGCCAGAGAGCAGCAGACCGATCGCGAGCACAAAAAAGGCGCCAAGCGCCAGGGGGAGACGAGTGAGGGACATGACCTATCCGGGTAGTGGACCGTTGGCGATAGTAGCGAGTCCCAGAACACCGGAACGGGCCGGATGGAGCTTCTTTACCGAAGCTTCATCAAGTTTCATCGGCGGTTTAGGCCGCGACCGGCTCCTCGGTCACCGCCGCGAGCAGCACATCGGCGGCGCGGATGACCGCCGGGAAGCGCTGTTGCGGGTCGTTCGAGACGCGCACGGACAGCTGGCTGCGGCCCGACTCGTACAGCGCGCCCGGGATCTCCGCCCGGATCGCCTTGGCCTGGTGTGACGTGAGCTCCAGCGGGGTCACCGCGAGGCGGTCGCCCTTGAAGGACACCGTGGTCGCGCCGGCCCGCCCGAGCTTGATCCGCGCGACCTGGAGATCGAGGAGGTTCGCCAGCGGCTGCGGGATCTCACCGAAGCGATCCTCCAGCTCGTCGCGCAGCAGCCCGAGGTCGGCGACTTCGCGCGCGCCCGCGATCCGCCGGTGCACGTCGATCTTCGCCTGCTCGTACGGGATGTAGTCCGCAGGGACGTACGCGTCGACGTTGACGTCCAGACGCACCGGTTCCGGGGCCTCGTCCACCGGCCCGTCGCCGTCGGCCGCGGCCATCTCGCGCACCGCCTCGTCGAGCATCTGCAGGTACAGCTCGAACCCGAGCGCCGCGACGTGGCCGGACTGCTCGTCGCCGAGCAGGTTGCCCGCGCCGCGCAGCTCGAGGTCGCGCATCGCGACCTTGAAGCCAGCGCCAAGCTCGGTGTAGTCCGAAAGCGCGGACAGCCGCTGCGCCGCCTCGGACGTCAGCGCGGCGTGCGACGGATAGAGCAGGTAGGCGTAGGCGCGCTCGCGGCCCCGGCCCACACGGCCGCGGATCTGGTAGAGCTGGGACAGCCCGAACAGGTCCGAGCGATCGACGATCAGCGTGTTCGCCTGCGGGATGTCGATGCCCGACTCGATGATCGACGTCGACACGAGCACGTCTGCCTCGCCGCGCAGGAAGCCCATCATGCGCGCCTCGAGCTCGGCCTCGTCCATCTGCCCGTGCGCGACCTCGAATCGCATGTCCGGGCACAGGGCCCGCAGCCGCTCGGCGGTCTCCTCGATCGAGTCGACGCGGTTGTGGAGGAAGAACGCCTGGCCGCGGCGCGCGTGCTCGCGCTCGAGCGCCTGCTTGACGAGATCCTCGTCGTACTCGCCCACGAACGTCTTGACCGGGCGCCGGCCCTCGGGCGGCGTCTCGATCGTCGTGATGTCGCGCAGGCCGGCCAGCGACATCTGCAGCGTGCGGGGGATCGGTGTGGCGCTCATCGAGATGACGTCCACCTTCAGCTTCATCTGGCGCAGCAGCTCCTTCTGCTTGACGCCGAAGCGCTGCTCCTCGTCGATGATGATCAGCCCGAGGTCCTTCGCGCGCACGTCGCGGGACAGCAGCCGGTGCGTGCCCACGAGGATGTCGACCTTGCCCGCCGCGAAGGCCTCGATCGCGGCCTTCTGCTCGGCCGCGCTGCGGAACCGGCTGACGTGGTCGATGGAGAACGGGTAGTCGCGCAGCCGCTCGGAGAACGTGCCCTGATGCTGCTGGGCGAGGATCGTCGTCGGCGCCAGGACGAGGACCTGCTTGCCGCTGGCCGCCGCCTTGAACGCGGCGCGCAGCGCGACCTCCGTCTTGCCGTAGCCGACGTCGCCGCAGATCAGCCGGTCCATGGGGCGCTCGGCCTCCATATCGCTCTTGACCAGCTCGATGGCCTCGAGCTGGTCGGCGGTCTCCTGGTAGGGGAAGCGCGCCTCGAACTCCTGCTGCCACTCGGTGTCCGGGTCGAACGCGTGGCCGGTGCGGCGCTTGCGCTCGGCGTAGAGGTTGAGCAGCTCGCCGGCGAGCTCCTGGGCGGCCCGCCGGGCGCGGGCCTTGAGGTTGTCCCAGCGCGCGCCGCCCAGCTTGCTCAGCGACGGCTCGCCGCCCGCGGCACCGAGGTAACGGCTGATCTTCGCCAGCTGCTCGGTGGGCATGAAGACCTTGTCGTCGCCCTGGAACTGCAGCTGCAGGTAGTCGCGCGTGACGCCCGCCACGGTCTTCGTCTCGAAGCCGGGCGAACTGTGCGACGCCATGGTCCTCATGGACGATGTAGTCGCCGGTGCGCAGGTCGGTGAACGACCGCAGCGCGCCGCGCTTGCGCCCGCCGAGCTGCTCGCCGCGGGTCTCGGTCCGCCGGCGGCGGATGAGGCGATGCTCGGGATAGACCGCGAGCTTGAGCTGCGGCGCGACGAACCCGTCGCGCAGCCGGGCCTGGGCGAAACGCAGCACCGGCTCGCTGGACGGCGGGTCGCCCGCACCCAGCCAGGAGGCCTTGACCCGCGCGAGGTTGTAGGCCGCACGGTCGCCCTCGCCCTTCTGCGGCCACGTGACGATCGTGCGGTAGCCGGAGCGGACCTGCTTCTCCAGCTCGGTCTCGGCCTCCTTCAGCGATCGCGCCGCGGTGTCGGCGCTCTGCGCGCGCAGCGTGACCGGCTGGTCGGACTCCAGGGCGGACAGCCGGATGCGAGCGCGCGCGTCGAGCGCCGCGCGCACGTCGTCGGGTTTGACGTAGAGGTCGTGCGCGTCGGCGTCGTGGAAGGCGGCGCACACGTCGTCCCAGTGGTCGCGCAGCACGGGCGCAACCTCCTCCTCGGCCGCGAGGATGACGTCCGCGTCCGGCACGAGGTCCAGGAACGCCCGGAACCGGTCGACGGGCAGCAGCTCGGCGACGTCCGGGCGGTCCTCGTCGCTGTCGGCGGCGCTGACGGCCGCCAGCTCGCGGTGCTCGACCGCCAGCTCGGCGGCGGGCGCGACCTCGACCTCGGTGGCGTCGCCCAGCGACCGCTGCGTGAAGGTGGAGAACCAGCGCAGCGACTCGATCTCGATGTCGAAGAGCTCGACGCGGATCGCGCGGTCCTCGGTGGCCGGATAGAGATCGAGGATCCCACCGCGAATGGCGAACTGGCCGCGGTCGTCGACCTGGTCGACGCGCTCGTAGCCGGCGGCGACGAGCTGCTCGGCGGCCTCGTCGAGATCCAGCAGCTCCCCCACCTTCAGGGTGAAGCCGTGGGGGCGCAGTTCGGGGTCCGGCACCTTCTCGCTGAGCGCGACCGCGGACACGACTACGACGGGCGGCTCCCCAGCGGGCGCGATGAGCGCATCGAGCGCGGCGACCCGCAGGCCCACCAGGTGCGGCGGCGGGGCGAGGTGCGACTCGTAGGTGACGCCGCGGCTCGGGTAGTAGCGCACGGGCCGGGGCTCGAGCCAGGCGCGCAGGTCGGCGGCGAGGTCCCGCGCCTGGCGGTCGTCGGCGGCGACGACGAGGACCGGGCGCGGCTCTGCGGGCGTGTCGGCAAGCGCCGCCAGAAGGTACGGGCGCAGCGCGGCGGAGACGAAGGCGCGGCCGCCGTCGCGCTGGAGGGCAACGGCGTCCGGGGACTCGTCGAGATGGCTGAGAAGGGGGCGCAGCGTCATGGAACGGGCACGCGCAGCGACCGCGAGCGAGCGCGGCCGGGACGTACGTCGTCCACTCTAGGACGTGGTGCTCAGGTCTCGGCGGGGTGCGTCACGCACCACCAGATCTCGGTGAGCGCGTCGGCGAGTTCGTCGACGTCACAGCTGCCCTCGCCGCGGATGCCGAGCATCTGCTGGACGGTGCGCTCCGACGTCCAGGACATCGCCTCGCCCAGCACGGCCGCAGCTCGATCGCTGAGGGAGGGGCGACAGGCCTGCAGCCAAGCCGCGGTGGCCTCCGACCCGGCGCGGATGTTCTCCCGCCATGCCTGGCGGACTTCGGGGTCGTACTCGGCGAGCTCGATGATGCCCGCGAACACGGGGGCGTGGTCGAGGCTCCTGCGCAGCCCGGCGACCATGATGTCGTGCAGCGCCTCGCGCGATACGTCGGGGTCACCGAACGCGTCGCCTGCGACGTCGCGCCAGTCCTGCAGCGCGCTGTCGTGCAACGCTTCGATGAGGTGCCGTTTGTCCGGGAAGTGCAGGTAGAACGTCGCGCGGGACACCTCGGCTTCGGAGGCGAGGCGCGACACCGTCAGCGCGGCGACCGAGTCGCCGCGCTCGAGCATCCGCCGGGCGGCGTCGAGAATGCGCTCGCGGGTCGCGGCGCGGCGCGCAGCGCCCACGCGGGCCTGGACGGTGAAGGTCCGCGTGGCGCTCATCGCGCCGTTCCCGCAGACGAGCGAGCGGTCAGCATCTGCTCAGCGTATACCCGGTTGTACACAGTCTCTATCCGCAGTGACTACCGATCTGGCCGCGGGCAACCCACGACCCTCACGCGACAGCTTCGATGTTCAACCGGACGTAGTGGGCGACATGGAAGTCCCCGAGACGCGCGAGGACGGCCGTGACGTACGCGTCGTGATGCTCGGGCGCCAGCCGCTGCAGGTGCGCGCCGAGCATGACGGTGCGCAGGTATTCCTCGGGCGCCCCCGCCGTGGACACGTCGCGAGGCTCGAGCCAGCACCGGGCCTGCACGAAGCCGGCGGCCCGCAGTCGTGCCTCGGTCTCCTCGGCCGTCGCGAACGTCCAGGGGTCGAAGCCTTCCAGCGCCTGCGCGAACGGCGCCTGCGCCCCGACCGCGGCCGTGGCGTCGCGAACCGCCACCACGTTCCCGGCGCCGCCGCACTGGGCGACGAGCCGGCCGCCGTCACGCAGCACGCCGCGCAGGCGGGCGAACAGCGCGTCGTGGTCGGCGATCCAGTGCAGCGTCGCCGTCGACAGCACCGCGTCGACGGGCGCCTCCAGCTCGAGCGTCGTCAGATCTGCAACCCGCACGTCGGCCCGGTCCCCGAGACGCTCGGCGGCCAGCCGCACCATCGCGGGCGAGGCGTCGACGGCGATGACCCGGCCGTGGGGCAGCCGTTCGAGCAGCTGCTCGGTCACGGCGCCCGGCGCCGCAGCCGGCGTCGAGCACCGTCTCATCCCCCTCGAGCGGGAGCCGGTCGAGCACCTCGTGGCCGAGGGCGACGACGCCGGTGGCGACGCGGTCGTAGCTGGGCGCGTTCCAGTCGTGCGGGCTCATGCCCCCACAGTAACATACGGCTGTACGCTATTTCAAACGCTGCCGTCGCCGTAGGCGGCCTCGAGCCCCGCCGCCGATGCCTCCACCTGCTCCCGCAGCCCGCGCACGTCCCCGGCCAGCGCGTGCTCGCCGGCTTCCTCCTCGGCGACCGCCATCCGGACCAGCCGAGCATTGACGCCGCCCAGCTGCGCGTTGACTTCCTCCATCTGCGCGAGCGACCGGTTCAGCACCCCGCTGAGCTCTGCGAGCGCGGCCCGCTGGTCGCGCAGCGCCGCGAGCGTCCCCGCGGACGCCGGGGATGCCTCCAGCTCGGCGAGGCGCCGGTCCAGGGCGTGGACGTCCTGCGCGGCGAGGTACGCCCAGACGCCGCTGCGCCCGGCCCGCGATCTTCTCGATGGCCCGCACGAGCGCGTCGATCTCCGTCGTCACCTCCGAGAAGGAGAACGACGACCCGTCGATCGTGTGCCGCACCGTCGCCGCCTCGCGTCGCGCGCGCTCGACCTGCGCGCGGATCGGCGGCGCGAGGTCCGCGGTCTTCAGCTGCTTGGCGCCGCGGCCCGACGACGCGCGCGCCCGCCCGTACACCCGATCGCCGACGCGCTCGGCCTCCTCCCCGTCGAAGAACGTGAGCGCCGCCAGCGCGAGATACACGACCGCCGCAACGGCGAGCAGCCACGTCACCCCGAGCAGGAGCGCCCCGACGGCCACGGCCGCGGTGACGAGGATCGTGACGGGCTTCGTCGCCGCGTTGACGACGAGCGCGCGCTGCAGGTCGCGCCGGGTGACCTCGCGCGCCACGATCAGAAGAAGCTCGAGATCGAGCGGTACACAGCCTCGATCTGCTTCGGGTCGCCGGTGAACGCCTTGCCACCCGAGGCCTGCGCGATCCGTTCGAGCGCCGCCTTGTTGGCCTGACTGCCGTAGGCGATGGTGTAGACGCGAACGGGCTCGCCCTCCTGGCCGTTCTGACGCTCGAGCGCCTGGACGAGCTGTTCCACCGTGGAGCTCGACTGGTTGTCCTCGCCGTCCGTGAGCGCGACCACGGCGTTGATCCGCGTGTCGTCGTTCAACGCGATGATCTTGCCGACGCCGTCACCGATCGCGTCGTACGCCGCCGTCTGCCCCTCGGGCAGGAGCCCCGCCACCGTCCGCTGCAGTTCGGCCTGGTTGCTGCCGAACGTCGCGACGTCGACGAGCGGGAAGACCCGGTCGTTGAACGCGATGAGCCCGACGCGGTCACGCGGCGAGAGCTGGGTGAAGAACGTCTGGAGCCCGCGCTTGGCCTCCTCGAGCTTGCCCTCCTCCCCCATCGACCCGGACGTGTCGAAGACGAGCTGGATGTTCGCGGGCTTGCGGTCCTCGCGCCACGCCGACTTGATCCGGGCCAGCACCCGCGGCTCGGGCAGCGACAGGCTGCGCTTCGGCTGGGCGGGATCGGCGCCGTTCTCCTTCGTGATCGGCGGGATCGGCGTGGCGTCCGGGTCGCCGGGGCGGAAGCCCGCCTTCGCCGCCACCTCGGGTGTGATCCGCTCGGCCAGGAACTTCTGGAACGCCTCGGCGCCCTGGCGCTGCTCGGGCGTGACCCACGGCGCGTTCAGGACGATGAACGGGTTGTCGCTGTCGAACGTGCCCTCGCGCGGATAGATCGCCACGAGCTTCGGCTGGCCGCCGCGATCGCGGTTGAAGTCCAGCAGCGTGACCTCCTCCATGGCCACCGCCGACGCGTAGGCCGGGCCGTACTTCTTCATCTGCTCAGCGAAGAACAGCGTCGTGTCGCCGTAGTGCACGATCGACCGCTCGATGTCGCGGATCTGCTTGCGGACCGCGGGCTTTTCGACGTCCTCGACGGTGAGCCCCTCACGCTTGCCGGTCGCCGCGTAGTACTCGGCGGCGACGGCGGAGAGCCCGGAGGTGGAGAAGTCGGGGTTCGTGTGCCCGAGCTTGAACGCCCCGTACTCGGGCTTGCCGTACGCGGCCCACCCGCGCTCGGAGGTCGCGAGCTCGAGGATGCGGTCGAACCCGATCTGCTTCTTCGGCCAGCCGAGGGTCTGCGCCAGCGGCTCCCACATCGCGATGACGAGCGGGGTGCGCACGATCGGCGGGTTGTCCGCGGGCGCCCATTCCTGGTCGGCCTGGAAGTTCAGGAGCCGCCCCCAGAGCGACGACGCGGGCGACCACGCGACCGGCCGCAGCTGCTGCTTGCCGATCTTCTCCTGCGCCTCGCCTGACGAGACGACCTGCCCCTCGACGAACACAGGGCGGCCGCCGACCTCGGGCGCGTCCTTGTTGAACTCGGCCACGAGCGGCGCGAGCAGCTCCTCCTTCTCGGGCGAGTAGGCGAACGGGACGCGGACCGCGTTGCCGGCCGGCTTGGACGCGTTCGTCGAACCTCCCCCGCCGTCGTCGGACCCGCCCAGCGAGACGATCGCCGCGATGGCGACGGCGCCGATGGCGACGAGGATGACGAGCAGGCGGCCGGTGCGCATTGGCCGCGAAATCTACCTACAGGGCCGTCCGGCCCAGCACCAGGTCCTCGGCGGTGTCGCGCGCGCGGTCGATGAGATCGCGCACGTCGCCGGCCGGCTCGGAGAAGCGGCCGAGCACCCACGAGGAGACGATCTCGGGATCGGTGGAATCCGGGCGCCCGACACCGATGCGCACGCGCCCGAAGTCGGGGCTGCCCAGATGCGCCTTCAGCGACTTCAACCCGTTGTGCCCCGCCAGACCGCCGCCCAGGCGGGCCCGGATGTCACCGAAGGGCAAGTCGATCTCGTCGTGCAGGACGAGCACGCGATCGAGCTCGACCTTGAACGTCCCGCGGGCGGGACCGACCGAGCGGCCGGTCTCGTTCATGTACGTCTGGGGCAGCAGGACCGCGACCCGCGGGCCGCCGACGCCCGCTCGCCCTTCGGCCAGGAGCCCCTGGAACTTCTTCTTGGGCTTGCCGAGGTCCCATCGTTCGATGAGCGCCTCGGCCACGTCGAAGCCGATGTTGTGCCGGGTTCCCGCGTACCGGGAACCCGGGTTGCCGAGTCCGACGATCAGCCAGTCGGCGGGCGTGCTCGCCCCCCGGAAGCGCATCGGGCGGCGGTGCTACTCGTCGCCGGAGCCGGCGTCGTCCGCAGCGGCCTCGCCGCCGGACTCACCGACGACCTCGGTCTCCGTCTCGACACCCTCGTCGGCCTCGGTGGAGAGGCGCGGCGCGGTGACGCTGTAGAGGACGACCTCGTCGAGGCCCTCGCCGACGAGCGTCACGCCCTCCGGCACCGGGATCGAGTCGACGAACACGGTGTCGCCGATCACGACGTTCGAGGCGTCGACCTCGAGCACCTCGGGGATGGACGTCGGAAGCGCCTCGACCTCGACCTCGCGAGCCTGCTGCTCGAGGACGCCACCCTCCTTGATGCCCGGGGCGTTCTCGGAGCCGATGATCTCGACGGGCACGGTCGCGGTGATCGCGACGTCGAGCCGGACGCGCACGAGATCGACGTGCGTCGTGAGCCCGGTGACCGGGTGGCGCTGGGTCTCCTTGACGACCGCGGTGCGGGTCTCGTCGCCGAGGCTCAGCTCGAGGACGGCGCCGGAGGAGGCGAGCGCGATGCGCAGCTCGCGGGCGTCGACGTCGAACGACAGCGGCTCGCCGTCGCCTCCGTAGAGGACGCCGGGAACGCGGCCTTCGCGGCGCAGGCGCCGCGCGGCGCGGGAGCCGCCGCTGACGTCGCGGGCGGCGATGGGAAGCTTGGTGACGGTGGTGGACATGCGACGGTCGAGGGTAGCGGACCCGCGCGGGCGCTTGCGTTCGGGCCCCAGCGCGGCTGGTGGGACGTCATGTCTCGACCAGTGGTACGCTCCGAAATCCGGCTCATGTCCGCGCCCCGGCTCCTCATCCTGGGCGGCATCGCCGCCGCCGCAGTCCTCGCCGGTTCGTCGCCCGCCTCGGCGGCGGTGACGATCGGCGCACCGCTGAACCTGCCGGCGAACGTCGCGGCTGGGTGTGAGCGATCCCCGAGCCTGTTCGGCTTCTTCGGGCCCGGCTCCCAGTTCACCGGCGCGACGAGCTGCACGTGGCTGGGCGCCGACCGCATCGCCAACCCCACCTGGACGTCCCAGGTGCCCCGCGGGCAATGGGTCATCGTGCGGGTGCGCGTCCGCGCGGGCGCCAGCGTCGGGCCGATGGCCGCGGTGGTGCTCGGCAACCAGCGCTCCCAGGTCGGCGCCGGCGGCGGCACGATCTGCTGCCGGGCGATGTCCGAGAGCGCCGCGTTCACCCCTGCGCCGAACCAGGTGACGCAGGTCAACACCCGCCTCCCGGTCGGCAACACGGTCAGCGTGGTGACCGGCGAGCCGATCGAGACGGTCGACTACCTCGCGATCAACGTCCTCAGCGCGGGCGTGTCGCTGCCCGTCCACGACACCGGCGTCTACACCGACATGGGGTCCGTGCGCTCCTCGGCGTTCTGGCCCGCGATGCGGACGAACCAGGAGCAGGCCCTGAACAGCGGCTTCTTCGGCATGTTCCCCCTCATCCAGGCCGACCTCGAACCCGACGCCGACGGCGACGGCTTCGGCGACGAGACGCAGGACTCCTGCGCGACCGACGCCACGATCCGCTCCGGCCCGGTCGCCACCGCCGCGCAGTGCCGGCCGCCCGCCCCGGTGACGGGCGGCGGCGTGACGACCCCGGCGCCGGCCGGGTCGTTCATCGCGGGCCCGGCGGGCGCCCGGGACACCGTCCTGGTCGCCGGGAGCCGCACCACGGCGATCCCGATCATCTGCCCGGCGGGAGCGCCCGCGGCGTGCACCGGCAGGGTGGGGGCCCGGACGGTCCAACGGCTCTCCACCCGGATGGCCACGACCGCCGCCACGGCCCACCTGCCGCTTCCGGCCAAACCGTTCACCGTCGCGCCGGGGAAGATCGGGCAGGTCGCGCTGACGCTGCCCGCCGGCGCCCGGCGCGAACTCGCCCGGCGCGGCCGACTGGCCCTGAACGTCACCGTCACCCAGACCGCGCCGACCGCCGCGACGGCCACGCACCGGATCACGGTTCGCCGCGTCGCGAAGACCGTCCGCGCGACGCGCAGCGGCCGGGTGACCGTCCGTGTCGAGGACCTCGCGAACGCGGACGCGACGAAGAACGTCACGTACGACCTGCGCAGCGGGGCCGACCTCCTCGGGAAGGTCTTCACCACGCCGCGGCCCGGCCGGGTGCGCAGCGTGACCTTCCGCCTCGACGCCGACGCGCGCGCCACCCTGCGCCGCGCCCGACGGCTCACCGCCCGGGTGGCCGCGAGCTACTACGACGGCGCCGGCAACCCGATCGGCGCGTCGCGCCCGATCACCCTGCTCGCGCCCCGCTGACCGCGACGGGCTACGTGACCGGCGGGCCGAGCTGCTGCGTCTGCAGGATGGCCTGCTGCATGTCCAGCCACGCCGGCTTCTTCGAACTGTCGCCGAAGCGCAGCAGGCCCTTTTCGTGGACGGGCGAGTTCGGGCGCGGGTTGCCGCCCTCCCAGCCCGGGCGCACCCGGAACTCGCGCAGCGCCCAGTAGACCGCGCCGCCGAGCCACGGCTTGCTCGCGTACACGCCCATGTGGAAGCGGACGAAGTCCTGCTGGAACTCGAACGTGCCCTTCTCCTCGACGGGCCCGCTGCGGTTCGCCTCGGCGCCGAACTCGGAGACGACGACGGACTTCGTCGGGTAGCAGGCACGCACGCTGTCGAGGTACTCCGACAGCGAGTCGCGATCGGCGATCACGCCGTTGGGCCCCGGGTACCAGCCGAAGTACTCGTTGATGCCGATGACGTCGACCGGCCCGTACTCGCTCTGGCAGCCCGCGCTCGGGTAGCCGGCGACGGCGATACCGACGGGACGCGTCGGGTCGAGCGCCTTGGCCTGGCGGACCGCGCGGGCGATGTAGTAGCCCTGCACCGGGCCGGGCCGCGAGGACAGCTCGTTGCCGATCGACCAGACGATCACCGACGGGTGGTTCTGGTTGGCGACGATGTTGTCCTCGAGCTCCTTCGCGGCGAGCTGCCGGACCGCCGCCTGCTTGAGGTACTGGGTCTTGACCGCGTAGACGGGAATCTCGGACCAGATCATGATCCCCGCCTCGTCGGCGAGCTCGTGCAGCTGCGGGTGCAGCGGGTAGTGCGACCGCAGGAGCGTCGCCCCGATCTCCTTCGTCTCGGCGATGATCGCCCGGCGCTGGGCGCTGCCGATCGCGAAGCCGAGGTTCGGGTCGTCCTCGTGGATGCCCATGCCGCGGTAGTTGAGCTTCTTGCCGTTCAGCAGCATGGTGCCGTCGGGCTGAAGCTTGATCGAGCGGATGCCCGTCTTCACGAGCCAGCCGACCCGCAGCGCGTTCTCACCGCGCCCGCGGACGCTGATCCGCGTCGTGTAGAGGTTCGGGCTGCCCGGCTCCCAGAGCTTCGGGTTGCGCACCGTGATACGGCGCGAGAACGTGGCGAACTTCTTCGCGCCCACGATCGCGCTGCCGAGCATCATCGGCTTGCCGCCGAAGTTCACGGTGGCGCGGACGCGCTCGGGGCTGTCGCTGTAGTTGCGCAGCGTCGCCCGGACGAGCACCTTCGCGTCGCACGCAGCGCAGTCGAGCTCCGGGCGGACGATGACGCTGTTGATGTCGACCCGGTCGATCTGCCGCAGGTAGACCTCCCGCAGGATCCCGCCGTAGTTCCACCAGCCGCCGGTCGGCGTGCCCGCGGCCGTGAGCCCCGACGGCGGGAAGTCGGTGGGGTACCGGCGGTTGTCGACGCGGATGACGAGCCGGTTCGTGCCGTCACGCTTGAGATACCCGGCCGGCAGGCGGACCTCCCACGGCAGGTACGCGCCGGTGTGGCCGCCGACGGGCTTGCCGTTGAGCCAGACCTTCGCCCGGTAGTTCACCGACTCGAAACGGATGACGTAGCTGAAGCGCTTCGACGCGCTGGGCAGCTTGAAGTCCTTGCGGTACCAGCCGATCGTGCCGGTCATCGACTCGACGCTCGTGTCCGTGGCGTTCCACGCGTTCGGCACGGTGGTGGGCGCCCACCCCTCGCGGGTGGTCTGCTTCTGGAAGCCGGAGACGTCCCCGAGGCCGGTCTTGTCGAGCCGGAACAGCCACTCCCCGCCCAGGAGCAGGCGGTTGTCGGGGCCCGTCTCGTACCCGAGGCCGGTCTTCGAGATGCCGCTCTGCGCCGCGGCGGGCGAGGTGACGGCGAACGCCGCGGCGAACGCGACGAGCAGGGTGAGAAGCGTGCGAGGGGAAGTCATGCCGGGGCTAGCAACACGCGCGACGTCCGAAGGTCGCGCTGCGTCTACGAGGGGCAGCTCGACTCGCGGCCGATCGGCGCGCTCAGGCGCTGGAGGGTAACGGACGCTCCCGTCAGCGCCGAGCCGTCGCGCCGGATGCGCACGCACTGCACCGTCGGCAGCCCGCCGGGGGCCTGCCACACGACCCGGGCGTCAGCGGTCTGGCTGCCGAGCGCGTGCGACGTCGGTGCGTCGTAGCGGACGATCTCCAGGGCGCCCGGAGCCCTCAGGCGGCGGGCGTTCGCCCGCGCGAGCGCCTCGCAGCGCGCGTCCGGGCAGTCGAGCTGGGCCACCACCGCGTCCCCGTCGCCCGCGAGCTGCGCGGTGAGCAGGTCTTCGACCTTCCCGCGCTCCACGGTGTCCGTGTACAGCCAGCGCGCGACCAGGAACGAGACGCCCAGGAAGGCGAGCACAGCGAAGGCGATGAGGGCGACGCGCACGGGCGCCGCAGCGTAGCTATGCGGCGCGCTCGTCGTCGGCGTTGAGCTCGAGGAACCGCTGGACCGACGTCTCCTGCTGGCTCATCCGCTCGGCGGTTGCGCGCGCGTGATCTGCGGCCCGCTCCAGGAAGTCCTCCAGGCACGCCTCGGGGTCGTCGTGCAGCGGATACACGTGCGCGACGTCCTGCTGCGCGCACGCGATCCCCATCGGGGGCCGGCCCTCCGCCAGCGGCCGGGCGCCGCAGACCGGCACCACCGTGAGATGGCGTTCCGGTGCGCGCAGGGCCACCGGGAGCAACCGGTGGGCGGGCAGCTGGACCGACAGCTCGATGGAACGGTCCACGCCCACCGCACCGCCGGCGGCGTCGGCCAGCGGCTCGGCCCAGACGGCGAGCACCGTGTCGGCGGCGACGATCGCGTCGCGCAGCACCCGTGCCTGCTCAGCGTAGAGCGCCTCGGCGGTGTCGCGGTCCTCGGCATCGTGCAGATCGAGGTCGACCGGGACGCGCAGCAGGTCGTTCGTGCCGACCTTCATCCCCGCACCCTTCGCGCCGTGCGTGACGTAGGTCTGAATCGTCCCCAGGTCACGCCGGCCGTGGAAGATCACCGTGAGGGCCTCGGACATCGGCAGGCCACCCACGCTCAGCGCCACCGCGGCGGAGTCATCCGGTTCCAGCAGCGCCCGCTGGAGCAGGTCGTCAGCATCGTCCATCGTGCCCTCCCTTCCGATCCTTCTGGCCGTCCAGCAGATGGTCGCCGGAACGGTCTACACAGTGTTATCGACCAGCGGGCGGAAACGCAGCACCACGAGGTCGATACATTGGCCGCGATGAAGCTGCTCTACAAGCCGCTGGGCATCGTGCTCGGACTCGTCGCGGGCTGGCTGGGACGCGAGGCGTTCCAGAAGGTATGGGCCCTCATCGACGAGGAGGAGCCGCCGAAGGCCGACACGCGAGACGCCGGCTGGGGCAAGGTCCTCGCCGCCGCCGGACTGCAGGCCGCGATCTTCGCCGTCGTGCGCGCCGCGGTCGACCGCGCGGGCGCCACGTGGTTCCAGGACTTCACCGGTGTCTGGCCCGGCCCGAAGCGACAGGAGCCCGAAGATGGCGCGTGACCCCGGACTGACGGCTGTCGGCACCTGGAGCGGCGGTGTCTTCATGCACTTCGGCGAGGACATCGGCGACGAACGCCTGGCCGCCCTGCTCCGTCCCGGGCAGGGGATCGACACCGTCGTGACCGCCGACGTCTACGGCACGGGCGACGCCGACGCGCTGCTCGGCCGCGCGCTCGACGGCGTGCCCCGTGACGACTACTGCGCCGTCGGGATCGTCGGCCACGACTTCTACACCGGTGAGCGCGTCGGGGCGAAGGGCTTCCCCCGCTTCACCGACCCCGCGCTGCGCGGGCCGGAGGGCTACGCGGACTATCTGAAGATGGCCACGGAGAAGAGCCTCGAGCGGGTCGGCATCGACGCGTTCGACGTCCTCATGCTCCACAACCCCGACAAGACCGGGTACACGAGCCCAGCCGTCTGGGAGGGCATGGCGGCCCTGCGCGACGCGGGCCTCACGCGGCTGCTCGGCGTGGCCCCCGGCCCTGCGAACGGCTTCACGCTCGACCTCATCGCGTGCTTCGAGCGCTACGGCAAGCTCATCGACTGGGCCATGATCATCCTGAATCCGCTCGAGCCGTGGCCGGGTGAGCTGTGTCTCCCGGCGGCCGAGCAGGCCGGCATCAACGTCATGGCGCGCGTCGTGGACTACGGCGGCCTGTTCTGGGGCGACATGCAGCCGGGGCACGAGTTCCTGAGCCGCGACCATCGGGCGTTTCGGCCGGCGGGATGGGTTGAGCAGGGCCTCGAGAAGGTCGCGCGGATGGCGCCGATCGCCGAGCGGCATGGCCTCACGCCGCTGCAGCTCGCCTGCCAGTGGAACCTCGCGCACGCGCCGGTGCGGAACGTCGTCCCGACGCTGCTGCAGGAGGGCGGCGCGAACGTGAAGTCCGTGGAGGAACAGCGCGCGGAACTCGCCGCGCTGCCCGCCGAGGTGCGCCTCAGCACCGAGGAGGTCGCGGAGATCCGCGCGATCGGCGACAACACGAACTGCATGGCCCTGAAGGGCGCCGCCCCGGACCACGAGGGCCCGGCGCTCCCGGACCGCTGGAGCATCGACGACGACCTCGCCGAGATCGCGGGCCGCTGGCGGATCGATCCGCCGCGCGACCTCGCGCTGCTCAGCTGACGGGCGCGACGCGCGACATGAGCCGTCGTGCGATGCGCACGACGAGCTCGCGGTCGTACGTCATGGCGAAGGCGAACCGCCGCTCGAAGTCCGCGCCGGTGTCCCCGAGGTCGCGGGCGACGAACGCCGCGGCGAAGTGCGGGCCGAGGACGCAGACGTCCCACTCACGGGCGAGCGGGTCGTCCGGCTCGATGTCGGCGCCGCGAACGTTGCGGTCGCCATGGCGGTCGAGCCCGGTCCCGAGCGCGCCGACGAAGGCCAGGCGCCGGCCGAGTTCGCTGTACCGGGCGCGAGTCGGTCCGGTGAAGCGATCGGCGGTCTGGAAGGTCGAAAGCAGGACGCCGGCCTCGTCGAGCCGCCGCGCGTGCTCCTCCAGCTGACGGGACAGCGCAAGCAGCAGCTGCTTCGTCCCCTCCCGGATCTCGAGCAGGCCGGACACGGCCTCGAACGGGGTCCCGCGGCCGTGATCGTCGCCGGGCAGCGTGCCGCCGGGCAGCGGCAGCTTGGCGACGGGCATCCGCGCCTCCGCCGGCAACGGCCCCGGCCGGCCGAAGAACCATCCCTGCCCGTGGGTGGCGCCGAGCGCGCGGGCACGGAGGACGTGGTGCTCGGTCTCGATGCCCTCCGCGACGACGAGCGTGCCCTTGCGCTCGGCGTGCGCGTTGACGGCGTGGACGGTCTCGGCGAGGTCGGCGGAGAGCGGCGCCTGGGTCAGCGCGAGGTCGAGCTTGATGACGTCGGGGAGCACGAACGGCATGAGCGCCAGCGACCGCGGGTCGACGCCGACGTCGTCGAGCGCGAGTGCGACCCCGCGTTCGCGCAGGAGCGGCAGCGTCGCGAGGATCGAGCCCGGGTGGTCGTTCAGCTCGCGCTCGGTGAGCTCCATGATCGGCTGGAACAGCGCTTCGGCACGCTCGAACAGCGGGAAGGCATGCGACGGCGGCGGAGCCGCCATCGACTCGGGCTCGCAGTTGATGAACAGCGAACGGCGCAGGCCGTGATCGACGGCGCCCTGCAGCGACGCGAGGCGGCACGCCCAGTCAAGTTCGATGAGCCGGCCGTGAGCGCGCGCGGCATCGAAGAGGAGGTCCGGACGGCCCAGCGGCGACTCGCCGGCGACCCGCGCCAGCGCCTCGTAGGCGACGACCTGGCCGGTCGCGAGCTCCACGATCGGCTGGTATGCGGGCTGCAGCAACCCGTCGCGCAGGATGCGATCGAGCTCCGTCGCGGGAGCAGCGACCTGGGTGGCGGCCGATGAACGCATAGGGGGCCCATCGGCGTGTGTGTCATGTCACCTGAGCGGACCGACAGATGTTCGGCCGATCATTCCCAGTTCGTGGCGAGTTGGAAGAGGACGACGAAGTTCAGCGCGATGAGGATGCAGCTCCACAGCGGGTACGCGCCGATCGAGACGAAGTTGATCAGGATCCCGACGAACGCCCCGAACATGCCGAGCCCGGCGCCGAGCCCGTGCCCCGTGAAGATCAGCGCGCCGATGCCGAGCTGGATCGCGCCGACGATGAGGTAGATCCAGCCCCACGTCTGGAGGGTCTCGAACAGGAGCTCCCCCTCGCGGAAGTACTCCTTGTCGGACAGGGCCGCGAGACCCCAGATGACGTCGAGCGACCCTGCGACGACGATGACGACGGCGGCGAACGCCCAGCCGGAGGGGATCCGGGACGACGAGGTGGTGGACATGGGCGCGATCCTAGTCGCGCGTGCGGCCGCCACGCAGGACGAACCCGCGGGTGCTGAGCACCTCGAGCGCGTCCTCGAACGCGCCGAAGTCCCGGGCGCGCAGGAGGTCGAACGGGCGCCCCGCCGGGCCGGTGGAGCGCAGCCAGCGCTGCAGCGTCTCGTCCCCGAACTGCTCGGCGGGGGCGTTCGTCAGCGCGAGCAGGATCGGGAGTTCCGGCCGGTGGTCGAGCTCCCCGGTGATGACGCTGATCGAGTCGACGTCGAGGATCTCACAGAGCTCCTCATCGCTGAGTCCCAGGCGGGTCATCAGCGTGACGGCGGGCGAGATCACGGATCAGAACAGCTGGTTCTCTCCGCCGAAGACCTCGCTCACGGAGTCGTCGGTGAAGATCCGGCGGACCGAGTCCGTCAGCAGCTCGGCGCACGACAGCACGCGGATGTTGTCCGGCGCGCCCTCGCGCAGCGGGATGGTGTCCGTGACGACGATCTGCTCGAACTTGCTCGCGGCCAGGTTCTGGAACGCGTTCCCCGACAGGATCGGGTGGGTGGCCGCGGCGTAGACGCGCGTGGCGCCCGCGTCGAGCACCGTCTGCCCGGCGGCGGCGAGGGTGCCGGCCGTGTCGATCATGTCGTCGACGATCACCGCGGTCTTGCCCTTGACGTCACCGATGACGTACCCGATCTCGGCGACCTGCTGGGCGGGCCGTTCCTTGTCGAGGATCGCGAGCTCGGCTCCGATCTTCGACGCGAACTTCTTGTTGAGCTTCACGCGGCCGGCGTCCGGCGCCACGACGACGAGGTCTTGCAGGTTGAGGTCGCCGAAGTACTGCGTGAGCATGAAGAGCGCGGTCATGTGATCGACGGGCACGCTGAAGAAGCCCTGGATCTGACCGGCGTGGAGGTCCATGGTCAGCACGCGATCGGCCCCGACGCTCTCGAGCATCCGGGCCACGACGCGTGCGGAGATCGGCTCCCGCGGCGCGGACTTCTTGTCCTGCCGGCTGTAGCCGAACCACGGCGCGACCGCGATGACCCGGTGCGCAGAGGCGCCGACGGCCGCGTCGATCATGAACATCAGCTCCATGAGCGCGTCGTTCGCGGTGAGCCCCGACTTCGGGTTCGCGCAGATCGGCTGGACGATGAACACGTCCGCCCCGCGGATCGACTCCTCGTAGCGGCAGTACACCTCGCCGTTGGAGAACGTCTTCAACGTGACCCCGCCGAGGTCCACGTTGAGCTTGTCGGCGATCTTCGCAGCCAGCTCGGGGTTCGCCCGGCCGCTGAACAGCATCAGGTGCTTGTCGTACCCAAGGTCCAGACGCGTCGCCGGCGTCGGCTGGGTCTGCATGGCGCTCACCGGGCGCAGTGTAGAGCGGGGGCGCGACGCCGTGACGCGCCGAAACCCCGCAGGATGCGGAGTCGGTCGCGCCACGGCGCCGGAACGGCGTGTCAGATGCGAGCGCCGCCCGCGCTGCGCCAGTTCAGACGACGGATGTCGGTGAACGACAGCACCCGCCCGTCGGCGAGCGTCGCCTGCAACTGCAGCTGCTCTGGCGCCACGGCCGCGGCGTCGTAGACGGCGATGATCTCGCCGGCCTCGTCCGACGCGTCCTCGCTCTTCGAGGGCGTGATGGTCTGGGTGCCGAACGGACCGGTGACCGTGAGGGCGGTGACCTGGGTCCCGACGACGCCGGAGACGACCGTTCGGCCGTTCAGCGTGGTCGCGGCCGCCACCACGGCGTCCTCCTCGGGCAGGCCGCAGAAGGTCGACCCGACGACCGACCGGCCGTCCGGGCTGTCGACCGCGGTCTGCACGCACGTCTGGCCCTTGCGGCTGCCGCCGGAGCGCAGGTCGGCGAGGGCGAGCCAGGTGCGCACGCCGTCCGGGTCCTTGGCGCTGGCGGCGGGCAGAGGCGGCGGGCCGCCCGGCTCCTGCGGCACTCCACCGGGGCCGGTGGGCGCGGCAGGGCGCGCGGCGATCACCACGCGGTAGCGCTTCGTCGCCGAGGTCGCCGTGCGCATGGTCTTCGTCTTGCGCGTCACGCGGTACTCGACGGTGACGGTCGTGCCACACGCCGGCGACAGCCGGACCGTGGTGAACCGGGGCGTGACGAACGGGACGGTCAGGCCGGTCTTCGTGCCGCGCAGCTGCACGCGGACCTCGCGCACGCCGGCGCGCTTCGATGCCTTCGTGAAGCGCACGCCGAGGCGCAGCTCCTGGTCGCACGGCGCGGTGGCCGCGGGCTTGACGACGCCGACGCCGTACGGGCCGCCGACGGTCGTGGGTGTGGTCGCGGCGGTGGCAGGTCCGGCGCAGAGCACGGCCAGGCCGCCCGCGGCGACGATGGTGGTGGTGAGAGAACGGCGGGACATGAGCCTCACGGTACGGGCGCGTGCGCGCCGGGACATTGGGACATCCCCCCTAACTCGACCCCAGCATCGAAGCTCCGGAGCGGAGCGCTCGCTAGATGGTTGATTCCACGGCGCGGTGGTTCGGCCGCGCGCGCATCCGTGGATGCCAGGCGGTGCGGCGTGAGCCGGAACAGTGCCTCTGGCACGGGCCGGATCGCGACGTGCCGACTGGCGCCGCGGGGCGCGTGCGGACGCACCGGCGCGCCGTGGAATCAACCATCTAGTCGTCGCTGCGCTGCCGGGCGTCGTAGCCCTCGATGTTGCGCTGCTTCGCGCGCGCCACGGCCAGCGCACCGGGTGGCACGTCACCGGTGACGACCGAGCCCGCCGCGGTCCACGCGTCGTCGCCGACGGTCACCGGCGCGACGAACGACGTGTCGACCCCGCCGTGCACCCGTGCGCCGATGGTGGTGCGGTGCTTGTTGCGCCCGTCGTAGTTCGCGGTGATGGTGCCCGCCCCGAGGTTGGTCTGCTCGCCGACATCGGCGTCACCGATGTACGAGAGATGCGGGACCTTCGACCCGGGTCCGATGTCCGAGTTCTTGATCTCGACGTACGTGCCGACCTTCGCGCCCTCGCGCAGGACGGTGCCGGGGCGCAGGTAGGCGAACGGGCCGACGCTGACGCGATCGTGGATCTCCGCGTCGGTCGCGTAGGTGTGCCGGACCGTGACGTCGTCGCCGAGCGTCGTGTCGATCAGGGTGGACTGCGGCCCGAGGTGACAGCGCGCGCCGGACCGCGTGGCGCCGCGCAGGACGACACCGGGTTCGACGAGCGTGTCCTCCCCCAGCTCGACGCCGACATCGATGCTCGTCGCGCCCGGGGCGACGACCGTGACCCCTGCGGCGGCGAGGCGGTCGAAGATGCGCTGCTGCGCGATCGCGCGGACCTCGGCGAGCTGGCGGCGGTCGTTCACGCCGAGCGTGAGGTCGGGGTCGGCGACCTCGTGAGCCGCCACGCGCGCACCCGTGCTGCGGAGGACAGGCAGGACGTCAGGGAGGTAGCGCTCGCCCTGGGCGGTGTGCGCCCCGACCTGCGGCAGCGCGTCGCGGAGAGCGGCCCCGTCGAAGACGATGAGCCCGGTGTTGACCTCGTCGATGAGGAGTTCCTCGGCGGTGGCGTCGCCGGGCACCTTGGTCTCGACGACCCGCTCGACGTCGCCCTCGGCGCCGCGGACGATCCGCCCGTACCCGGTCGGATCGGCCAGGCGCATCGTCGCGATGGTGGCTGCGGCGCCGGGCGCCGACATGGGTGGCGATCAGCGCATCGAGCGCGTCCGCGGTGACGAGGGGCACGTCGCCCGACAGAATGACGACGGGCGCGTCGGCGGGAAGGTGGTCCGCGGCGGCCGCGACGGCGCCCGCGGTCCCGTCGGGCTGCGGCTGCACCGCGACGATCACGTCGTCCTGCCCGGCGAAGTGCTCCGCGAGCGCGCCGGCCGGGCTGTCGACGACCACGACGCGGCCCCCGGCCTCCCGCGCGGCCGCGACAGGCCAGTCGACGAGCGGGCGGCCGCACAGGTCGTGCAGCACCTTGGGCGTGGCCGAGCGCATGCGCGTGCCCTGGCCTGCTGCGAGCACGACGAAGGTGGGGACGGGCATCCCGGGATCGTAGTGCGGCACTGGACGGCGCCCGCTCAGCCGCCGGTCTCGCGCTCGTAGTTCAGCCGCCACTTGCGCACCGCGTTGCCGCTCACCCCGAAGCGCCGGCCGGTGGCCTCGTAGCCGTCTGCGGCGAGCATGGCGACGAGCTCGTCGTAGGGCGGGCGCTCGACGCGGCGGAGGTCGGGGCGGGGGCCCTTGCGGTTTGGGGACTTCCACCCACAGGACAGCGAGCAGAAGCGCTGCCGGTCGGTGCGCGGCTGAAAGCCGCCTCCGCAGTGCGCACAAGCCCGCGTGGCCAGACGCGCGTTGCGTCCACAGTGCGTTGGCAACGTCGCGTTGCAGTTCGGGCAGAGGATCCGCAGGTTCTCGATCCGGTTGTCATCGGCGACACCGTTGACGTGATCGAGAATCAACGCGATGCGCGCGCCGCGCCACTCCTCACCCTGACCGCACCCTTCACACCGGCGCGCCTTGAGCCCTTCCGCGTACAGACGCTCCTTCAGGTGACTTCTCCGGAAACGGGAGCCCTCGACGAGAATCTCCGCAAGAGGGACCTTCCCCCGCTTGAGAGTCGCGTTGCGGCGCGCCTGGTTGGGATCGAAGTGCGCGGTCGAAATGCCGTAGCGCTCGATGTACCGCTTCAGCTGCTTGAAGTTCCCGCCGGCTGCCCGCAGCTCCAATCGCCGCAGGGCCTCCGAATACGTGAGCGAGGCGGCAACGGCCTCGCGAATTGCGCGTTCGTCTTCCCACACCATACGAACACATGTTCGCATCGCATGCGGACGCCATCGCGCGACTGGGGAGGGCGGACTCGAACCGCCACCAAGGGCTTCAAAGGCCCCGATGCTGACCATTACACCACTCCCCAGAGTGATGTTTGTCCACGTCTACAGCGTACGCACCCTACTCCTGCCCGCCCGCCGAATCCGCCTCGCCGTATTCGTCGTCGCTGACCTTGTAGCCGGCTTCGGTTTCGACGATCCCCTCACGGTCGACCATCGGCGACGGCTGGTGGGTGTCGGTCGCGCGCGCCTCGAGCAGCGCCTCGGCCTCCTCGAAGCCCTCCGCCTCGCCACCACCGGCCTCCTCGACGGCCCGGAAGGCCTCGCCGGACCGACCGTCGAACCGGTCGGGGTCGCCCGCACGCGGGTCACGGCCCGGGTCCCCTCCGATGTGCCGCGCCTCTTCGGCTGCGGCTTCCTCCTGCTTCTGTGCGTAGTCGTCGTGCCGTTCCATGCCCGGATCATCCCCGGTCCGCGCCGCAGCGCAACCCGATTGGCCCGAACGACGCGCTCAGTCCCAGCGGAAGTGGGTGCCCGTGGGCGCCAGGGACGCCGGATCGATCCGCGTGACCGCGTCCGCCAGCGTCGACGCGAACGTCGCGGTCGACGCCTCGATGAGCCGGATGAGCGTCTCGACCGGCGTCGCCTCCTGCGCCACGCCGTTCGCGTAGTCGGTGGCGTACCCGAGCAGCGCGTACGGGATCTCCGCCTCGCCGGCCAGCACGGTCTCCGGGCCGCCGGTCTGGCTCACCGCAGTCACGCCGACGCTGCGCAGCGTGCGGATCTCGGCCTTGGTGTTGAACCGCGGGCCGTCGACGTGGCCGTAGCAGCCGCCATCGCGCACCTCGTGCCCTGCGGCCCGCGCCGCATCGAGCAGTGCGGCGCGCAGCGGGGGCGCGTACGGGTCCTCGAAGATCCAATGCCCGCGACCCGGCGCGCCCGGGACCGTGTGCAGCGTGCAGATCGACCCGTCGGGCAAGCGGTTCGTGAGGAAGTGCAGGTCGTCGAAGACGATGAGCGACCCGAGCGGCAGGTCCGGATCGCAGGCCCCGCACACGGTCACGCCGAGGATCGCATCGGCCCCGCACTCCCGCAGCGCCGCGATGTTCGCCCGGTGCGTGACCTGACTGGAGATTCGCTCGTGCCCGTCACGGTGACGCGACACGTGCAGCACCTCCACGCCGGCGAGGTCGCCGGTCGTGACGAGGGCGCTGCCGTGCAGCGTGCGGACGAGGTCGGCCGACCGGACGTCGAGCCCGGGCAGCGCGTACGTCCCCGAGCCGGTGAGGATCCCGATGCGCATCGCCGGATCCTATGCACGCACCCGCGCGGGCGTGGGCCGGGCGCCTAGGGCTCGGGCGTAGTGATCGGCTCGGGCTCGGGCTCAGGAGCGACGGGCGCGGCCTCCGGCTCCGGCTCCGTCCCGGCCGCGGGCGGTGCGCCCGGCGCGTCCTCGTCGGCGGGGGCAGGCGGCGGGGGCGTGTCGGGCACGGACGGGTCCGTGCCACGCAGGATCTCCAGCGCGTTCGGAATGCCATCGCCGTCGCTGTCGAGCTCGCCGTCGCTGAACTGCCCGCCGGTGCTCGTGTTCCCCGGGCTCAGGCCGAGCGTCAGCTCCATCGCGTTGGGCAGGCCGTCGCCGTCGCTGTCCGTGTCGCCGTCGCTCACACCGTTGCCGCTCGTGTCAAAGCGGTCCGGCCAGAGGTCGAGGCCGAGCTCGACGATCGTCGGGAGGCGATCGCCGTCGTGGTCGTCCTGGCCGTCCCCGACGCCGTCACCGTTGGAGTCCGCGACGCTCGCGTCGATCGCCAGGCGCTCCTCCACCGCGTTCGGCACGCCATCGCCGTCGGTGTCGTCATCGCCGTCGCCGCGCCCGTCGCCGTTCGTGTCCCAGGCACGCGGGTTGAGCCGCACCTTGAACTCCGTGAGCGACCGCACGCCGTCGCGATCCTGGTCGGCCCGGGCGTCGCCCGCCGAGAGCGGGTCCAGGCCGTTGGCGACCTCCCAGGCGTCCGGCAGCGCGTCACCGTCGGAATCGGCCGACTTCGGGTTCGTGCCGAGCCGGCGCTCTTCCGCATCGCTGATCCCGTCACCGTCGGAGTCGCGGGTCACCACGGGGTCCACGACCACCGGAACCGCTTCACCGCTCGCGCCGGTGCCACCGCCCGTCTCCTGGCCGTCCTGCTCCCCGGCGCCTGACGTCGGCGCGCCATCCGACGGCCGGCTCGGCGTCGCGGCGGGCGCGGACCCGTCGGCGACGGCCGGCACAGAGACCGCGCCCGAAGGTGCAGCGTTCGCCGCAGGAAGCACGGCCACCGGCCCGGCGCCGAGGGGGTTGCCCCGTCGGTCGGCGCCTGCGCCTCGGGCCGGGGCAGGACGAGGGTGGGCGTCCCGTCGCTGTCGCCGCCGGCCCAGCCGCGGAAGCTGAGCACGTCGCGGTCGATCGCGCCAAGCGACGCGATGATCAGCGCCAAGGCGGCGACCAGCCCGGCCACCATGGGCGCGTGCCGGCCCACGCGGCTGCGCCGCGCGCCCTCCGGGCTCAAGCCCAGGTCCCGGCGTCGGTCATCCGTCCGCTGCGCCGGGACAAGTCCCGTCTCGCGTCCATCCGTGCCCACGCGTGAACCATCGGCCGGAAACGCCCGCGGGATAAGGGGATCCGTGCGCGACGTCACACCTTGTTTTCCGGTGCGACCGCGGGCATGAGTCCTGACGGGTCATTCAGTCCAACGTGGCGCGTTGGCACTCGCCTTGCGCGGGGGTCGAACGCGTGTCAGGAACGATTCCGGCCCGAGCGCACGCGCCCGCCGGTGGTGCCCGACTCGGTCGCCGGACCGCCCGGCGCGGCAACGCCCAGGACGCGCATGGCCTTCAGGCCGAGCGACAACTTCTCGCGGCCGTCCGTGGAGCCCACGTCGAGCCCCGACAGCTCGCGCACCCGCTCGAGCCGATACCGGATCGTGTGACGATGGGTGAACAGCTTCTGCGCGGTGCCCGCCACGTTGCCATCGTTGTCGAGGAACGCCGCGACCGTCTGCACGAGATCGGTCTCGTACTGCTCGTCATAGGCAACCAGCGGCTCGACGGTCTCGCTGTAGAAGCGCTGCAGCTCCGCCGGATCCTCGCTCATCGCCGAGAGGAGCAGGCGGTAGGCCCCGGTCTCCTCGAACGCGAGCGTGGGGTGATCCTCGTCGCCCTCGGCGACGTTCGCCGCGAGCAGGGCCTCATTGCCGGCCCGGTGGAGCTCCGTGATGTCGTGCGCGACCCGGCTCCGGCCGACGGTGAACCCGTTGCCCGGCAGCCCCGCCTGCAGCTCGCGCAGCACCCCGTCGCCGGTCCGGGCAGCGACGTCCTCGTCGCCACCGGGGACGAGGACGATGATCTCCGCAGCGGGCGTCTCGCGGTCGGCGTGCGCGGCCAGCGACCCGGCCACCACAGCCCGCGCGCCACGCTCGACCGCGGCCAGCACCCGAGCCCGCCACCCGTCTTCGGTGGGCGCCAGGCAGTGCGCCCGCGCCACGAGCACGGTGGCGCCGTGGTCGAGATCCAGACCCAGCGCCTCGGCCTGCGCCGTCAGCTCCTCACGTTCGGTCACGGTGCCCGCCAGCACCCCGTGAAGGAACGTGGTCGCGGCCTCCTGCGACGCGCGCTCGGGCGCGCGCAGCCGCTCGACCTCGGACCCCACAAGCGTGGTCACGAGGCGCACGAGCGCCGTGGCCGGCTCGCGCGGGCCACGCAGCCGCAACTCGCCCACGACGTCGTCGGCGACACGCAGCTCCATCGTCCGCACGCCGCGTGCGCACTCGACGAGCGCACGCTCGTCGGCCGAGGACCGCGCGGCGACCGCGAGGATCGCTCCGGCCCGGTCGAGGACGACGAGGCTCATCTGCAAGGCCTTCGCCGCGGCGCGGACGACCTCGGGCAGCCCGGCGCCGGACTCGACCGCATCGGTGATCGCGCCGAGCGCCTGCAGGTCACCTGCGGGGGCGGCTTCGGCCCGGTCGGGCTCGGGCTCGGCGGGAGCGCCGATCTCCTGCGCGGGGAGGGACATGAAAGGCCAAGTGTAGGGCCGCGCCGCCGAATCCGGCTGCTCGCGCCGGGTATTACGCCGCTATCCGGTCCCAGTAGTAGGCGACGGCGACGCCCGCGAGGGCACCGACCACGAGCAGTGTCGCGAGCACGTAGAGCGTCAGGAACGACGCCGCCACGCGCTCCCAGATGCGGCTGTACGACTGCCACGCGGGCACCACGAGCAGGCCGATCCAGGCGCCGATCGCGACCGTGGCGCACGTGCCGGCAACGAGGTAGATGATCGTCTGGTTGGTCATACGGACGCTGAAGGCTGCCGGCGATTGTCGCGGATGTGGCTGACGACGAGCGCGACGGCGGCGCACGCGGCGAAGATGGCCGCGGCCTGCGCCCACCCGGCCGTGACGTCCGAGAGGTAGTGCACGCCGAGGTAGACCCGCGTGAGCCCGACGATAGCGGCGAACACGATCGCGCCGACGATGACCGCGACCCGCCCGGCCAGGAACGGCACGGCCCGCGCCAGGGCGACCGCCAGCGCGATCCAGACGATCGCGTGCGCGGCGTGCGCGGACGGGAAGGACCAGCCTGCCGCGTCGACGAGCCCGTCGGCCGGCCGGGGACGTTCCACGAGCTCCTTCGTGAGATGGACCGCGATCTGGCTGAGCACCAGCGCGACGCCGAGCACGAGGGCGTCGGCGACCCGGCGACGCACCAGCAGGAACCCCACCGCGATGAGCGTCGCGACGCCGACCACCGCGAACGAGCCGAACACCGTGACGATCTCCGCGGCGTCCACGCCCATCGGCGTTCGCAGGCGCAGGGCCAGGTCGATGGCCGCCTGGTCGCCGAACGCCAAGACCCGCTGAGACACCACCACGACCAGCTCGATGAAGATGAAGGTGCCGACGGCGAGCACGGCCATGACCGTCGTGAACTCCAGGCCCAGGCCCCCGGGCGTGACGCGCTGGATCGCAAACCACACCGGCCCACGCAGGCGCGTGGCGACCGGAAGGAGCACCCGCGCGCCGATCCACCGCAGCGCCGGGGCGAAGGGGCGGAGCACCGGGCGCTCGAGCTCCTTGTTCGCCCACGCCCGGGCCTGCGCGCGCCCCTCGTGATCACGCAGCTGGCGGTACAGCAGCACCGACCCGACGGTGATGACGATGACCGTCCCGAGCGCGAAGGCTCCGCGACTCGCGTACGCGGCCACGCGGTCAAAGCTCTGCCAGAAGACGTAGCCCAGCGTCGTGAAGAAGGCCGCCCACAGCCCCGCGCCGAGGATGTCGTACGGGATGAAGCGCTTGTAGGACATCCGCGACGCGCCGAGCACGAACGGCGCGACCGCCCTGACCACGCCGACGAACCGGCCCAGCAGGATCGTGGTCCCGCCGCGACGCTCCAGGAACTTCTCGACCTGGAGCAGACGCTCCTCGGTGATCTGGACCCGCGGCCCGTGCTTGAGCAGGAAGTCCCGGCCCAGCCGCCGGCCCAGGAAGAACGACACCGTGTCGCCCGCGACCGCGGACACCCACACGATCGCGATGAGGGGCCCGAGACGGATCTCCCCCTGTCCCGCGATGACGCCGCCGACGATCATGATCGTCTCGCCCGGCGCGATGAGGCCGACGAACGCGCCGGTCTCCAGGAACGCGCCGATGGCGACGAGGACGTACGTGTACGGGCCGAGCGCCTGCCCGAGGTCCGCGATGACCTTCTTGATGTTCGGGAGTTCGACGAGCCCGGCGCCGTACACCGCCAGCGCGATGACGGTGAGGCCGAGGAGCACGAGCTCCAGCCGGCCGCGCTTCTTCCGCGTCGCCATCGCGAACACGGCGACGGCCGCCGCGGCGAAGAGCCAGAGCGGCTTCACCGGGCCGGCACCTCCCCCGTGGACGGCCAGCGCCCGGCGGCGTCATCGCCGAGGAGTCGCGCGCCCGAGATGCCGTCCGGCCAGTCGGCGAGCTCCTCGAGCACCGGCGTCCAGTCGACGTCGGGAGCGAACAGCCCGAAGACGGTCGGCCCGGACCCGGACACGAGGGCGTGCTCGGCCCCCGCGTCGCGCAGCGCGGCGAGCGCGTCGCCGATCTGCGGGCAGAGCGCGAGCGCCGCGTCCTGGAGGTCGTTGGCGACGAGGCCCGCGGCGATGACGCCCGCGTGCTCCTCCGCCGCCGTCACCTGTGCGCGCAGCTCCGCCAGCTCCTCAGCGGAGCGCTGCCCGCCGCGCCGGTCGAACTCGGCGTACACCGCTCCGGCGCTGAGCTGCGCGTCGAGCGGCAGCAGCACGACCGCCCGCGGCTCGGTGATCGCGTGGCGCGTGAGGCGCTCGCCGGCGCCTTCGGCGAGGACGCGCCCCCCGCGGACCTGGCTCGGCACGTCGGCGCCGAGCGGCTCGGCGATGCGCTCGAGCAGCGCGGCGTCGTCCACGCCCGCTTCGGCCGCGACGAGACGCAGCGCTGCCGCCGCGTCGGCGGAACCGCCCGCCATCCCCCCGGCGATCGGAATCCGCTTGTCGATCGTGAGCCGGACCGGCGGGCCGTCCCACCCGGTCTCGGCGCGGAAGGCGGCGAGCGCGTCCGCGGCGAGGTTCGGGCCGGCCACCGCCGGGCAGATGACCTCGTCGGCGGTCGCCCCCGGCGGGGCCGCCGTGAGGGCGAGGGTGTCGTGCAGGCTGACGCTGTCCATGACGGTGACGAGCTCGTGGCGCCCGTCCTCCCGTGTTGGGCCGACATACAGGCAGAGGTTCACCTTGCCGGGCGCGCGGCACCACCAGTCGCGTGTCACCGCAGCGCCTCCCACAGCGCCGTGAACTGCTCGGGCGAGAGCCGCTCGGCCCGCACGTCGGCGGGCAGACCGAGCTGCTCGAGTGCCGCCCGGGCGCGGTCCTTCACCTCGCCGTCGAAGCGCCCGCTGAGCGCAAGCGACTTCGCCAGCGCCTTGCGGCGGTGCGCGAACGCCGCCGCGACGAGCGCGCGCAGGCGCGGGTCGGCGGGCGGGCCGGTCCGGCGGAGACCCACGAGCACGGAGTCGACGTTCGGCACCGGCGCGAAGACGGTGCGGGCCACGCCGCGCAGCACCTTCACGTCGCACGAGAGCTGCGCGAGCACCGACGGCACGCCGTACGCGCTCGTCCCCGGCTTGGCCGCGAACCGCTCGCCGACCTCCTTCTGCACCATCGCCACCCACCGGTCGACGGCGGGGAGCTCCTCGACCGTGCGCAGGATCGCGGTCGCCGCGATGCCGTACGGCAGGTTCGCCACCACTGCCGTGGGCGCCGGGTCGACGGCCGGGAGGTCCAGGTCGAGCGCGTCGGCGACGTGCAGCGTGACGTTCGCAAACGGCGCGAGGGCCTCCCGCAGCGGCTCCTCCAGCGTGCGGTCGATCTCGACGACGTGCAGGTGGCCGACCCGCGGCGCGAGGTGCTCGCTCAGCACGCCGAGCCCGCCGCCGATCTCCAGCACCACGTCGTCGTCGCGCAGCTCCGCCGCCCGCTCGATCACCCCGAGGATGTTGGAGTCCACGAGGAAGTTCTGCCCGAGGTCGCGCTTGGGCCGGATGCCGAACTCGCGCATGCGGCGCAGGCTCGGCTGGGTGGGGGTCTGCTCGTTCACCACCCGAAGACGGTCGCGGCGTTGCGCTCGACGGCGGCCTCGAGCTCCGCGTACGTCTCGTCGCGCCGCTCGGCGAGGAACTGCGCGGTGTGGACGACGTAGGCGGGCTGGTTGCGTTCCTTGCGCACCGCCTGCGCGGTGAGGTAGGGCGCGTCGGTCTCCACGAGCAGCCGGTCAGCCGGCACCCGGGCGGCGGCCGCCGCCAGCTCGGCGTTGGCCTTGTACGTGACGTTGCCCGCGAAGCTGATCCACCAGCCCTGCGCCAGGCACTCGTCGAGCCGATCGGGCATCGAGAAGCAGTGCATGATCACGGTCACCCCGTCTGCGCGCTCGCGCAGCGTGGCGATCGTGTCGTCGTCCGCCGCGCGGGTGTGGATGACGAGCGGCTTGTCCACCTCGCGGGCGAGCTCGATCTGCGCGTGGAAGGCGCGTTCCTGGTCAGCGCGCGGCGTGGTGTCGCGGAAGAAGTCCAGCCCCGTCTCCCCGATCGCCCGGCACTTCGGGTGCGCCGCCAGCGTGCGCAGCTGCTCGAGCGCGGCGTCGTCGAACCCCGACGCCATGTTCGGGTGCCGGCCCAGCGCCGCGTAGACCTCGTCGAACGCGTCCGCGGCGGCGAGCGCCAGCGGCCACGTCTCCTCGTCCATCCCCACCGTGAGGATGCGGCGCACGCCGGCCTCACGGGCGGCGGCGACGAGCTGCGCGTCGTCGGGCGCGCAGCTCGACAGGTGCGTGTGCGAGTCGATCATTCAGGCTTGGGGAACAGCGGCGCGATCTTCGTGACGTGCGTGACCGCCCCCGCGCGCATCGTCGCGCCGTCCAGCGAGAGGTCGTCGACGCCGAGCGCGGCGAACAGCGTGTCCACGGTCGCGGGCAGCCACGGGTGCAGCAACAGCCCGATCACGCGCAAGCCGTCCGTGAGCGTGGCGAGCACGACGTCGAGCTGCCCGGCCTGTGCCTCGTCCTTGGCCAGCGCCCACGGCGCCTGCTCCTCGACGTAGCGGTTCAGCCGCCGGACGGCCTGCCACGCGGTGTCGAGGGCGACGGTCAGCTCGCTGGCGTCGATCTGCTCACAGACCTGGCCGACGAGCGGGTCGACCTCCGCGGCGATCGCCGGGTCGGGGGCGACGTCCGGCACGGCGCCGTCGCGGTAGCGCTCCACCATCGCGGTCGTGCGGCTGGCGAGGTTCCCCAGCTCGTTGGCGAGCTCGCTCTCGTAGCGCGCCGCGAACCCCGCGGTCGACACCGCGCCGTCCTGCCCGAAGCGCACCTCGCGCAGGCAGTAGAAGCGCAGCGCGTCGGCGCCGAAGTCCTCGATGATCTGGAACGGGTCGAGCACGTTGCCGAGCGACTTGCTCATCTTGTGCTCGCTGCCGTCGGCGTCACGCATGAGCAGGAAGCCGTGGACGACGACATGCTCAGGCAGCTCCAGACCGGCCGCCATGAGCAGTGCCGGCCAGTAGATCGTGTGGAACTTCAGGATGTCCTTGCCGATGAGCTGGACCTGCGCGGGCCAGAACTCGTCGGTGAGGTCCTCGCCGGGGCGTGCGTACGACAGCGCGGTGACGTAGTTCAGGAGCGCGTCGAACCACACGTAGAAGACGTGCTCGGGATCCCACGGGACCTCGACGCCCCAGGTCAGCTTGCCGCGCGAGAGCGACACGTCCTGCAGGCCCTGCGCGAGGAACGCGCGCGCCTCGTTGAAGCGGTGCTTGGGCCGCACGAAGTCCGGGTTGCCGTCGAACAGCTCCTCCAGCTGCTGCTGGAAGTCCGAGAGCTTGAAGAACCAGTTCTGCTCGGACTCGCGGATGAGGTCGATCTTGTGGATCGGGCACGTGTTGCCCGGGCCGATCTCCGACTCGGTCTTGAAGTCCGCGCAGCGCGGGCAGTACCAGCCCTCGTAGACGCCGAGGTGGACGTGGCCGCGCTCCTTGACGGTCGTGAGGATCTCCTGCACGCGGAGCTTGTGCTCGGAGTCCGAGGTCCGCACGAAGAAGTCGTTGCTCACGTTGAGCTTCGGCATGAGGTCGCGGAAGCGGGGCGCGTTCTCGTCGACCAGCGCCTGCGGCGTCATGCCCCGCGCCTCGGCGGCCAGGGCGACGGGCTCGCCGTGCTCGTCGGTGCCGGTGAGGAAGAAGACGTCCTCCCCGCGCTGGCGCATGTGGCGGGCCAGGACGTCCGCCGCGATGGCGGTGTACGCGTGGCCGAGATGCGGCGCCGCGTTGACGTAGTAGATCGGGGTGGTGACGTAGAAGCTCATGCGCGCGCGTCGCAGGCTACCGGCGCGCGTGCGCGACCCCGTGAAGAGCCTGATCTGCGGCTCGCCGGCGGCAGCGACGACGGCGCGCCGACGTGGCCGGAATCGCGCCGAGCACCAGGACGACGAGGCCCGCCAGCGCCGCCCACGGGACGGCCGCGCGATCACGTGCCGGCTCGATGACCGGGCGAGGACGGACCGGCACGACGCGAGGTTCGAGCCCGGGCCGCCGCGCGCGCCCGGGCGGGGGCGCGACCGGAGGCGCGGGTCCGGGCGCGGACCCGAGCAGCGTGAGCGGGTCGACGTAGCGCCCATCGGCGACCCTCCGCGCCCCCAGGTGCAGGTGCGGCGCGCCCCGCGGTCGACCCGAGCGGCCGACCGTGCCGATCCGCGCGCCGGGCGGCACCCAGCCGCCGCGGCGCACGTCGATCGTAGCGAGGTGCAGGTAGCTGGCGACGAGCCGACCGCACGTCACCGACACTGCGCGCCCCGCGTCGCCCACCGTGCCCGCAAACCGCACCCGCCCGCCGCAGGCCGCCCGCACCGGGGTGCCCACCGGCGCGGCGAGATCGACCCCGCGGTGCTGCCCGGCGGCGAACCGATCGGGGCCGACGGCGAACCGGCGGGCGGGTTCACCGTCGACCGGCGGGCGCCACGGCGCGGCGTGCGCCACGTCGGTGAGCAGGAGCAGCAGGACGATCGGAGCGAGAGCGAGGCGCGGCACCGGCCGACCATACGCCCGGAGACGACAGGGCCGGCCGGATGCGCGTGTCTTGTGACAGCGCCCGCGCGCTTCGGCGTCAGAGCGACGCAGACGCGGTGCACACCTGCCCGCTCGGGCTCACGGCGCGCGCCGTGACGCGATCGGCGCCGGGGGTGTTCGGCAGCAACCGGCGCAGCTCGAACGAGCCGCTCGGCGCGACCGTCGTCGCCAGCGTCGAGACGCGCTGCACGCCGTTCTGCGTCAGCGTCACACGCCAGGTGACGCCGTTGCGGTTCTGGTCGACCTCGAACTCGGTCTCGATGCGCCCGTTCTCCGGGCTGAGCTTGAGCTTCGACGTCGCCGAAGCGCTGCAGGAGCCGGCGACGCGCACGTCGCCGTCCTTGGCCAGCGCGCCCGGTGCCCCGGCTGCGGCGAGCAGGGACGCCGCGGCGACGGCGGTGGCGAGACGATGGATCGTGGACATGAGGGACCTCCAGGTGGTTGCTGCGATCAGGACACGACCAGCCTCGGCCCGGACCGGTCCCACCGGCAATGGGACCTTGGTCGCATGCCGGGTGCGCCCTCCGTCCCGGCGGGCGATGATGCGACGGCATGCGCCTGCGCCGACCCACCCGTGCCCCCGGGGCTCCCCCGAGCCCGGCCGGCGCGGTCGCCCGGTTCGTCCTCGCGAGCGTCGTGGCGATCCTGGTGATCGTCGTCGGCGCCGCGTTCGTCCTGCGCCAGATCGCCGTCGACGAGGCCGAGCGTGACGCCCGCGCCCGCATCCTGCTCGAGGGCCGGCTCGTCGAGGCCGCCGGCCTGACCGACGGCATCCTCCGCGGCGATCTGACGGCGATTGCCGCGATGGACGACGTCGCCGCCGGCACGCTGCTGACCGACGACGTCGTGCGAATCAAGCTCTGGAGCGCCGACGGGCGCGTCCTCTACGCCGACGACCCGAAGCTGATCGGCCAGCGCTTCCCGCTTGGCGACGACGAGCGCGAACTGCTGCGCACCGGCGGCGCGGACGTCGAGCTCAGCGACCTCTCGCGCCCGGAGAGCGCGTCCGAGCGCGGCGAGGGCGACCTCATCGAGTCGTACACCGCGATCCGCACGCCCTCCGGCGAGCAGGTGCTGTTCGAGAACTACCGCCGGCTGAACTCCGTCATGGCGCCCGGCGAGGACCTCCTGCGCGCGCTGACCCCGCCGCTGCTCGCGGGTCTCGGGATCCTGCTGCTGGTGCAGGTGCCGCTCGCGTGGTCCATGGCCCAGCGGCTGCGCCGCCAGCAGGAGGAACGCGAAGCGCTGCTCACCGGCGCGATCGACGCCGCCGCCCAGGAGCGGGCGCGCATCGCCGCGCACCTGCACGACGGGCCGGTCCAGGAGCTCGCGGGCGTCGCGTTCGGGCTCGCCCCGCTCGCCGACGAAGCCCGCAGCGGCGGCGACACCCGGCTCGCCGACGCGCTCGACGACGCGTCCGCCCACCTGCGCCAGGGCGTCCGCGACCTGCGCGCGATGATGGTCGAGCTGCACCCCGCCGCCCTGCGCTCCGCGGGGCTCGCGGCCGCACTGGCCGACCTGCTCAGCCCGCTCGAGCGGGAGGGGGTGCGCACCACGCTCGACGTCACCGGGCCCGACGACCCCGACCCGCGCGACCCCCTCACCTACCAGGTCGCGCGCGAGGCGCTGCGCAACGCCCAGCACCACGCGCAGGCGAGCACGGTGGCGGTGAGGGCCCACCGGGCCGCGGGGGAACCCGCCCGCCTGGAGGTCACCGACGACGGCCGCGGGTTCTCCCCGGACGACCGCGCCGCGCGGCGCGCCGAGGGTCATCTCGGGCTGGACCTGCTCGAGCGCGCCGCCGCCGACGCCGGGGCCGACCTGCGCGTCCGCTCGGCGCCGGGCGAGGGCACCACCGTCACGCTGGAAGTGCCGGTCTCGTGATCCGCGTCCTCATCGCCGACGACCACGGCGTCATCCGTGACGGCCTCGGGCGCCTCATCGCCGCGCAGGAGGACATGCAGGTCGTCGGCCTCGCCGCCGACGGGCATGAGGCGGTCACGCTCACGCTCAGCGCGAAGCCCCATGTCGTCCTCATGGACCTCGAGATGCCCAACATGGACGGCATCGAGGCGACCCGGCGGATCGTGGCCGAGCGCCCGGGCTCCGCCGTCCTCGTCCTGACGTCGTTCTCGGACCGCCCGCGGATCCTCGGGGCGCTGGAGGCGGGCGCGTGCGGGTACCTCCTGAAGGACGTGCGCGCCGACGAGGTCGCCGAGGCGATCCGCGCCGCCGCGCGGGGCGAGTCGCCGCTCGACCCGCGGGCTGCCAGCACCGTGCTGCGAGCACGCACCGACCCGCAACCGGGCGACGAGCTCTCCGACCGCGAGCGCGAGGTCCTGGGCCTCGTCGCCCAGGGGCTGCCGAACAAGCTCATCGCCCGGCGGCTCGGCATCAGCGAGAAGACGGTGAAGGCGCACCTCACGAGCGTGTTTCGCGCCATCGGCGTCACCGACCGCACCCAGGCCGCACTGTGGGCCGAGCGTCACGGCCTCGGCGGCCCGCGCCGCTGACCGGTAGGACCAAGGTCCCATTGCCGTGACCCGCCACCGCGCCGATCATGAGGGCATGTCCCGCCTGGCCCTCTCCCTCCTCGTCGTCGTCGCCGCGCTGCTCGCGGCGACGCCCGCCTTCGCGAAGGACGGGGACGACGACCGCGAGGACCGCCCGGAGGTCCGGGTCGCCGGCTCGTGCGCGAGCGGCGTGACGTCGAAGCTCAAGCTCAAGGCGCGCGACGGCGAGCTCGAGGTGGAGTTCGAGGTCGACAGCAACCGGTCGGGTGAGCGCTGGCGCGTGACGCTCGTGCGCGAGCGCCGCGTCTTCTGGCGTGGCACGGAGCGCACCGAGGGGCGCAGCGGATCGTTCTCGGTCGAGCGCCGCCTCGACGACCTCGACGGCCCCGACACCGTCACCGCGCGCGCCGTGGGCCCCCGGTCGCGCACCTGCCGCGCGACGGCGACGCTCCCGGGTTAGGCGCCTCCGCGCAGGGTCAGCCGCAGGGACGACCCGCCCGCGCCCGTGGCGATGTCCGTCCGGACCGGCCGCGGCTGCGGGATCCCGTGGGTCGAACTCCCGCCGGAGATCCGCAGCACGAGTTGCGCCCCCGCTGGCACCCGGCGATGCACCGGCCAGATCTCCAGCTTCAGCGTGACGTCCTCCCCGGGTCGCACGCGCGCCGGCGTGACGCTCGACTCCCGATGGCTCACCCGCAGCCAGCCGTCGTTGACCCGCCGCACGGACCCGTCGGCCCGGCGTTCGAGCAGGACACCGTGGAGGTTCGCGTCGCCCGCGCTGAACCGGGCGCGCAGGGTCAGCTCGATGTCGCCCGCGAGCACGCGGTCGGCGTCCAGCGGCGCGGTCGCGAACTCGACGCGCTCGGTCTCCCCCGCAGGCCGTCCGTGGGCCGCTGGGTGAACGACGCGGTGCCCGCAGCCCCCGGCTCGCCACCCAGCCCGCCGTCGGCCCGCAGCGGCAGGTCGACCGGCGCCGCGTCGGCGGGCGGCCAGGAGGCGTGCTCCTCCCACCCTCGGCCACCGGAACCCCACGGGCCCTCGTACGTCGTCACCCGCGCCGACGGCAGCGGAGCGCCCGGGATCTCCTTCAGCCAGTGATCGAACCACGACAGCAGCACACCCGTGGGCAGGCGCTCGTGCTTGACGCACACCGGCGGGCCGACGCACGACGGCCAGTCCACGACGGTGGAGTGTTCCCACGGGCCGTAGACGAGCCATGTCCGGTCCCCGTGGCCGGCACGCACGAGTGCTTCGTAGTTGCGCAGCGAGCCGCGGCGAAACAGCGGGTCGTCCCAGCCACCGATCGCGAGCACGGGCACCTCGACGCGCCCGAGCTTCGGCCCGATCGCGATGCCGTCCCAGAACGCGTCATGGCGGGGATGGCGCAGCCAGGCGCCCCACACCCGGGTGAACGGCACGCGACCGAACGTGGTGGCCGACGCAGCCAGCGGCCACCAGTCGGCGCTGACGGGCGTGCGTTTGATGCCACCGGGATAGATGTCGTCTTCGTAGAGGTCGGTCGGCGCCTGCTGCGGCGCGACGGCGACGAGATGGGGAGGGCGGGCGATCGCGGCCTGGTAGGACGTCATGCCGCCGTAGCTCTCGCCCTCCTGGCCGATGCGGCCGTTCGAGCCCGGATGCGCGGCGAGCCATTCGACGAGGTCGTAGCTGTCCTGCCACTCGACGGGCTGGTTGTTGTGCGGGAAGAACCCGCCCGACCGACCCGTGCCGCGCACGTTGCAGAGCAGCGCGTGGTAGCCGCGCTTGGCCAGCCACTCGCCGTGGGTGACGTAGATGACGTTGAGGATCTCGTACGGCGTGACCTCGTAGACGATGCCCGGGAACGCGCCGCTCGCCGGCCTGCCGTTGCGCGTGGGGACGCTGAGGTAGCAGCCGAGCTTCGTCCCGTCGCGCATCGGCACCTTGACGGCCGTGGTCTTCGCGCCGTACTCGGCCGCTCGGGAGTACGAGAACCACGCGGGCGCCGCCGCCTCCGCCGCCCCTGGCAGCGCGCACGCCGCCGCGAGCACCAGCCCGCAGACCCCCCGTCGCAGTCCTCGCATGCGGCGAGCCTACCAACCAGAAACACGTCGTGTTCTTATTTCGCGGTGAGCGCCTTGTACAGCGCGTTCGCGCCGACACCGGTGAGTCCCGCGACGACCCCCGCCGCCGGTCGCGCCTTCGCACCCGCCTCCACGAGGGCTCGCAGCGCGTCGACCGCGGCGCCGAGGTCGCCTTCCACCTCGGGCGCCCCGCCCAGCACGAGGACGACCTCGCCCTTCGGCGGGGCGTCGGCGTACCGCGCGGCCAGCTCGGCGGCCGTCCCGCGGGCGACCTCCTCGTGGACCTTCGTGAGCTCCCGACACACCGCCACCGGCCGGTCGGGGTCGACCTCGGCCAGGGTCTTCAGCGAGGCCGCCACGCGACCAGGGGACTCAAAGGCCACCGTCGTCTCGGACGCGGCGACGAGCGCGCGCAGCTCCCCGGCCTTGCGCGGCAGGAACCCGACGAACCGCCAGCGGTCGGCCGGCAGCGCGCTGGCCACCAGCGCACTGAGGACCGCGCTCGGCCCGGGGAGCACCTCGACGGCGAGCCCCGCCGCGACGCACGCCTGCACGAGGACGTAGCCGGGGTCGGAGACCAGCGGCATACCGGCATCGGAGACCAGCGCCACCGTCGCGCCCTCCCCCATCCGCTCGACGAGCTCGAGCGCCCGGCCACGCTCGTTGTGCTCGTGGTAGCTGACGAGCTTCGCGTCGACGCCGTAGCGGTCGAGCAGGACGCGGGTGCGGCGCGTGTCCTCGCAGGCGACGACGTCCGCCTCACGCAGGGCGCTCAGTACGCGCAGGGTGACGTCCTCGAGGTTCCCGATCGGCGTCGGACACACCACGAGCCTCCCCGCGCTCATGTGTCCAGGCCCGCCGCGAGAAGAGCCGCCCCCAGCATCCCCGACTCCGCCCCGAACTGGGACGGCTCGATCCGCACCGCGTCGCGCATCGGCGGCAGCGCCCGCGCCGCGACGACCTCGCGCGCCGGGCCGAGCAGCAGCTCGCCGGGCGCCGATCACCCCGCCGCCGACCACGACGACCTCGGGGTTGAAGATGTTCACGACGTTCGCGATCCCCACGCCGAGCCACCGGCCGATCCGGCGGACGGCCTCCGCCGCCGCCTCGTCGCCGTCGTGGGCCAGCTCGGTCACGAGCGCCCCGGTGATCTCCCTTCCCGCGGCGAGCGCGCGGCCCAGCGCGCTGTCGGCGTGCGCACGGGCCAGCTCACGTCCCTCGCGGGCCAGGGCGGGTCCGGACACGACCGCTTCCAGGCAGCCGCGGTTCGGGCACGCCCCGCCACACTCCGGGCCGTCGGCGTCGATGACCATGTGGCCGAGCTCCGGGCCCGCGCCGATCGAGCCGCGGGCGAGATGCCCCTCGACGACCATCCCGCTGCCGATGCCCGTGCCCACGGTGAGCAGCACAGCGTCGCGGACGCCGCGCGCCGCGCCGAACTTCCACTCCGCGAGCATCGCGGCGTTCGCGTCGTTGTCGATCGCCACCGGGAGCCCCACCCGCTCGGCGACGAGGTCACCGAAGGGGACACCGGCGATCGGGAGGTGCACGCTCATCATGGCCATCCCACGCCGGCGGTCGATGAGGCACGGGATGCCGAGCCCCACGCCGCCGACCTCCGACGGAGCGGCGGCCCGGACCTCCTCGACCGCGGAGACGACCGTGTCGAGGACCTCCTGCAGGCTCAGCGCTGGCGCCGCCCGATGGGCACGCGCGTGCACCTGCAACTCGGCGTCGACGACGCCCGCGAGCAGCTTCGTCCCACCGAGGTCCACACCGATCATGCAGGGAGCCGCCATAGAAGCCGGTGACGTTAGTTGAGATCGCATCCCCACCCACCCCTGCAGGAGCCGGGACCCCGGGTCCGTACTCTGCTTCGGATGCGCCAGGAGCCCAAGCCCCCGCGCGCGGACGGTCAGGACGCCGAGCCCGAGTACCGCGTCTACCGATCCCGGCCCAAGCTGCTGTCCCGGGCAGGCGGTGACGAACTGCGCCGCCTGCGCGACCGCGCGCCCAAGCGCAGCGGCGGCGGGAACGGCGGCCGGAAGCACCGATCCCGGCGGGGCTTCTCCTTCGGCCGGGTGGTGAAGTGGGTCCTCGTCGCGGCCGCCGCGTGGGTGGGCATCTCGCTCGTCGCGTTTCTCATCAGCGCGCAGATCGAGCAGGGCAAGGTCGACGACGACGTGAGCGCGCTGCTCGGCGGCGCCGGCTACCCGCTGTGGTCGCCGAACAACGTCCTCGTCCTCGGATCCGACCAGCGCAGCGCGGGTACCGCGGAGCCGGGCTCGACGACCAGCGGCCCGAGCCGCGCGGACTCGATCATGCTGCTGCGCGTCGGCGGCGGGAACAACCAGCGCCTCTCGATCGCCCGCGACACGCTCGTCGACATCCCCGGCAGCGGCGTGCAGAAGATCAACGCGGCGTACGCGATCGGCGGCGCCGCGCTCACGATCCAGACCGTCGAGCAGTACACGGGCATCGACATCAACCACCTCATCGAGGTGAGCTTCGAGGACTTCCCCAAGCTCATCGACGCGATGGGCGGCATCAACTACAAGGGCGGCTGCGTCGTCGGCAAGGTCAACGGCGGCTACGCCAACGGCGGCGTGACGGTCCGCGTGAAGGCCGGGGAGAAGACGCACCTCAACGGCGACCAGGCCCTCGCGCTCGCGCGCACCCGCAAGAACCTGTGCAACCCGAACGAGAACGACCTGAGCCGCGCGCGGCGCCAGCAGAAGATCATCTCGTCCATGAAGGGCCGCGCGCTGTCCCCCGCCGGGTTCATCCGCATGCCGATGATCGCCTGGCAGATGCCGAAGACCTTCCGGAGCGACATGAGCGGCCCGACCATGCTCGGGCTGTTCGCCGCGATGTCGATCGGCTCGCCTGAGACCCGCGTGCTCGGCACCCCGAGCGGCGTCGTCCCGCCCGAGCTGAAGCAGCGCCGCGTGGAGCAGTTCCTCGATGGCTGAGCGCCCCCGGTGCTACGTCGCCAGCCCGCTCGGGTTCACCGAGGCGGGCCGGCACTACTACGCCGAGGTGTACCTCCCCGCGCTGGCGGAGGTCGTGGAGGTCGTCGACCCGTGGTCGCTCACGCAGCCGTGGGAGGTCGAGCAGGCCATCGCGGCCGGGCGCGAGCGGGACATCGCGCTGGAGATCGGCCGGCGCAACACCGAGGCGATCCGCTCGTGCACCCTGGTCGCCGCCAACCTCGACGGCCAGGAGGCCGACGCGGGCACCGTCGCGGAGATCGGCTACGCCGCGGCGCTCGGCCTGACGTGCTTCGGCCTGCGCACCGACCTGCGCCAGAGCGGCGAGATGGGGGTCGCGGTGAACCTCCAGGTCGAGGCGTTCATCCTCGAGTCCGGCGGGCGGATCGTCGGGTCGCTCGAGGAGCTCGTGCGCGCGCTGGCGGCCACCGGTGCCTGAGATCCGCCGCGCCTCGGTCCTGCGCGCGCCCGCTGACGCGGTGTGGGCGCGAGTGACGACGTTCGCGGGCATCAACGACGAGATGCGGCCGCTCATGCGCATGACCGCGCCGCGCACCCTGCGCGAGGGCGGGATCACCACGGTGCCGATCGGCGAGCGCGCGTGCCGCAGCTGGATCCTCGCGGGCGGCGTGCTGCCGGTGGAGTACGACGATCTCGTCATCGTCGAGCTGGAGGACGGCCGGTTCCTCGAGCGTTCGACGATGCTCACGCAGCGCATGTGGGAGCACGAGCGCACCGTCGCGCCGCACTCCGAGGGCTGCCTGGTGACCGACCGCGTGGCGTTCACTCCGCGGCGCGCCATCCCGGCCGCGCTGACCGCGCGCATCGTCGGTCTGACGTTCGAGCACCGGCACCGCCGGCTGCAGCGACGGTTCAGCGGCCGACCCGCCGATTGACTTTCGTAGGAGTTTCGATACATTCTTCGTAGGCGTTTCGTAACGCCTCCGCAGATGGCCTCCTCGAACCCCGCATCCACCGCCGACTTCCTCCTCGACCTGCTCGAGGTCGCGAGCCTCGGCCCGGCGTCGCTCGACCAGATCGGCCGCGGCAAGCGCGTGCGGCTGGCGCTGGCGACACTCGAGACCGAGGGGCTCATCTCCTCGGCCCCCGAGGGCGGGGTGCTGCGCTACCGCACCACCCCGGCCGGGATGGCCGCGCTCGAGCGCCGGGGCCGCGTGCCGGGCCGGGGCACCATCCTCTTCACCGACATCGTCGGCTCGACCGAGATGATCGCCTCGTTCGGCGAGGACGGCGCCCACGCGCGCCGCCAGCGCCACTTCGACCTGCTGGGCGCGGCGATCACCGCGCACCGCGGACGCGAGGTCAAGCGCCTCGGCGACGGCGTGATGGCGGTCTTCGCCGATCCGGCCGCCGCCACCGCGTGCGCCGCCGACATGCAACGCGCGGTCGCCGCCGACGCCGACCAGCTCGGACTGCGGATCGGCGTGCACACCGGCGAACTGCTGCGCGACGGCGACGACTACTACGGCACGACCGTCATCATCGCCGCGCGGCTGTGCGACCGAGCCGAGGCCGGCGAGACGATCGTCTCCGAGACGACGCACACGCTCAGCGACGAGGCGGGCGATCAGCCGGTGCGGCCCCTCGGCGCGCTCGACCTCGACGGCCTCTCCCAACCCGTGACCGCGTACGCGGCGGTGTCGTAGATGCCACCCCGGTTCTTCCGCCACGGCGAGCTGCCGCTCGTCCTGCTCGCGCTCCTCTCGGAGGAGCCACGCCACGGCTACGAGGTCATGGCCGAGCTCAAGCGGCTGTTCGGCCCGCGGTACCGCCCGTCCCCCGGGAGCATCTACCCCGCGATCGAGGCCCTCGACGCCGAGGGCCTCATCCAGGGGCAACCGATCGCCGGCAAGATCGTCTACGCGACCACGCCCGCGGGCGAGCAGGCACTGCAGGACCGCGCCGAGATGCTGGCCGCACTGGAGCTGCGCGTCGGGGTGCGGCTCGGCGGAGGCGGCGAGTCGCTCGACGCGCTGCTCACCCGCTTCAAGGCCCGGCTGTCCCCGCTGTCCGGCCTGGTCGACCCAGGCGACGCGGCCGCGGTGCTGGACCGAGCGGCCAACGCGATCGAGCTCCTGGCGAGCACGAGCACCACCAAGCAGAGGAGGCACCATGCAGGATGACCCGTTCGCCCGCGCCGTCGAGCGCGCGCAGGCCACCGAGCAGGCCCAGGCCCACGCGGTGCGCCAGCGCCGTCAGCAGCAGTGGTCGTCGGGCAATCGCACCGCGTTCCGCACGCACGCCACGGTGTTCGTCGCCGTGAACCTGCTGCTGTTCATGATCTGGCTCACGACGTGGCAGCTGGCCGGCGGCACGAGCTACCCGTGGTTCCTGTGGCCGCTGCTGGGCTGGGGGGTCGGCCTTGCCGCGCACTACGCGGCCGTGCGCAACCACCTGCACCGCGGGGGCGGCGCGCCGGCGGCCGCGCAGCCCGCAGCGGGGCCGTCGAAGGCCGATGAGCTGGCACGCCTGGCCGACCTGCACCGCGCAGGGTCACTGAGCGACGAGGAGTTCACCGCCGCGAAGGCGGACCTCCTCGGGGCGCCGTGACCCTACGAGGAGCTGCTGCTACTCGAGGACGAGCCCTTGGCGTCGCCGGACGACGCCGAGGAGGATGAGCTGCCGCTGTCGCTCGAAGAGCTGGAACCGGACGACGAACCGCCGTCGCCCTTGGCCTTCTCGCGGTTGCGGCGCTTCGTCCCGTAATCGGTGTTGTAGAAGCCCTTGCCCTTGAAGTGGACGGCGATCGGGTGGAAGACCCGCTCGACCGGCACACCCGTCTCGGGGTCGTGCGTGAGCGGATCCTCACTCATCTTCTGCATGACCTCGAACGTCGTCCCGTCCGGGCGTCGATACTCATAGAACGGCATGGCACTCGCAGTATAGGAGTGCCAAGCGCGTCACCGGCGGATGGACGCGTACGCCATGCTCCCGCGGGCGTCCAGCTCGATCCCGCCGAGCGCCGCCGAGAGCTCTGCGGCGGTTCGCGGCGCCGCGACCTCCCCGGCCCGGTGCAGCACGCGCAGATACCGGCGGCCGATCGCGGTCTCCGCCACGAGCGCGCTCACGTGCACGGTGCCGCCGGGCGCCGCCTGGGCGCACAGCGCGTCGACGAGCGCGGCGGGGTCGTCGAACAGGTGCAGGAGCCCCATGCACAGGACCGTGGTGAACCCTCCCTCCAGCGGAAGCGCGAGGGCGTCGGCCTGGAGCAGCGAGACGTGCGGGGCGTCGTCGCCGATCCGCTCGCCCGCGCGCTCGAGCATCGCGCGGGAGGTGTCGACCAGGACGGTGGGGCGACCGGACGCCGCGTGCAGGTGCGCGGTCGCGGCGGCCGATCCGGCGCCGACGTCGAGCAGCGGGCCGTCGTCCTCGGCGATCGCCGCGGCGGCGAAGGCCTCGTAGTCGTCGGGGCTCGTCTTCCAGAGCAGGCGGTTGTAGGTGCGGCTGCGGACGAGCCGGTCGTACCCCGCCGCCTTGCGGTCGTACGGCGCGCCGGCCTCGTCGAGCGCTGAATCGATTCTCCACATGGAGAAGACCGTACCACGTATCTTCTCCGTGTGGAGAAATCGACGAAGGACCGGCTCCTCGACGCGGCGCTGGACATCCTCGGCCGCGACGGCGCGAAGGCGATGACGGTGCGCGCGGTGGAGGACGCGGCGGGCGTGCCGCACGGCTCGGTGCGCCACCACTTCGGCGGGCAGCGGGGTCTGCTGCGCGCGCTGTTCGACCACCTGGAGCGGGTCGAGACGCCGGCTGAGGGCGGGCTGCCGGAGGCGATCGCGCGGTGGCTGGGCCCGGGCCGCACTGTCGCGCTCGCGCGGTACGAGCTGTTCCTGCTCGCCGCGCGCGACGAGGAGCTGCGCGAGCCGCTGGTCGCCGCGCGGGAGCGGTTCGTCGCGCAGGCCGCGACGGTGGTCGGCGAGGCGCGAGCGCGGGCGGTCGTCGCCGCGGTCGACGGCATCGTGCTCGACGCGCTCGTGCGCGGGGAACGTGATCCTGCACAGCCGCTCGCCGCGATCGGCGCCCTGATGTCGGGGGTGTGAGCATTGCGGTTCGGCTGACGAACCGGAATGCGCACACCCCGGGATCGGGACGGTCATCTAGGCTCCGTTCCGATGCCCGAGACCGACGCCGTCACCATGGAGAAGATCGTCGCGCTGGCCAAGCGCCGCGGCTTCGTGTTCCCCTCGTCGGAGATCTACGGCGGCCTCGGATCGACGTACGACTACGGCCACTACGGCGTCCTGCTGAAGAACAACGTCAAGGACGCGTGGTGGAAGTCCATGCTCCAGGAGCGCGACGACATCGTCGCCCTGGACAGCGCGATCCTGCAGCACCCGAAGGTGTGGGAGGCCAGCGGCCACCTCGCCGGGTTCACCGACCCGCTCGTGGACTGCCGCACGTGCAAGACGCGCTTCCGCGCCGACCACCTCGCCGAGGGCAAGGCCGACCTCGTCTGCCCGAAGAAGCCCAGCAAGCTCGCTGGCCAGGGCCCCGAGTGCGACCTCACCGAGGCGCGCGAGTTCAACCTCATGTTCGAGACGACGGTCGGCCCGGTGAAGGACTCGGGCTCCGTCGCCTACCTGCGCCCGGAGACTGCTCAGGGCATCTTCATCAACTTCAAGAACGTGCTGCAGTTCAGCCGCAAGAAGCCGCCGTTCGGCATCGCGCAGGTCGGGAAGAGCTTCCGCAACGAGATCACGCCCGGCAACTTCATCTTCCGCACGCGCGAGTTCGAGCAGATGGAGATGGAGTTCTTCGTCCCGCCCGCCGACGCGCCGCAGTGGTACGAGTACTGGAAGCAGGCGCGCTTCGACTGGTACACGGGCCTCGGCATCCGGCCCGACCACCTCATGCTCCGCGAGCACGAGTCCGACGAGCTGAGCCACTACTCGTCGGGCACCGCCGATGTCGAGTACCTCTTCCCCATCGGCTGGTCCGAGCTCGAGGGCATCGCCAACCGCGGGAACTTCGACCTCAGCGCCCACGCCGAGCACAGCGGCGAGAAGCTCGAGTACTTCGACCAGGGGTCAGGCGAGCGGTACGTCCCGCACGTCATCGAGCCGGCCGCGGGCGCAGACCGCGCCACGCTCGCGTTCCTCGTCGACGCCTACGACGAGGAGGAGATCGAGGGCGAGCAGCGCACGGTGCTGCGGCTGCATCCGCGCCTGGCGCCCGTGAAGGTCGCCGTCCTCCCGCTGGTGAAGAAGGACGGGCAGCCCGAGGTCGCCAAGGAGATCGTCGGGATGCTCCGCGGCCGCATGCAGGTCGAGTACGACGAGGGCGGCTCGATCGGCAAGCGCTACCGCCGCCAGGACGAGATCGGCACGCCGTGGGGCGTCACGGTCGACCACCAGACGCTCGAGGACCGCACCGTCACCGTGCGCGACCGCGACTCACTCGCGCAGGAGCGCGTGGCGATCGACGACCTGCCCGCGCTGCTGAGCGAGAAGCTCGCGGCGGACTGGCAGACGCCGAAACTGCACTGAGAACCCAACTGCGCCCTTGCGGCTTCGCCTAGGGCGTTACCGCAGGAGCGCATCACACGCCTCGCGCGTGCCCACCACCGCGATCTCCTCCCCCCGCGGCGAGCTCGAGGTTCGTCCGGGGCCGCCACCGCCCGCCGCAGTGCAGGAACCGCAGGCCGCCCTCGGCCTCCGCTTCGCGCACGGTCCGGCCGACCAGCGGTGACTCCGCCGGGATCGTCGTCTCCAGCAGGCGCAGCGGCATGTTGCTGACCGGCAGCGGCTCGCCCAGCTCCCGGCCCAGCAGCGCGGCGGCGAAGGGCGGGGCGGCCAGGTCGGCGACCGACCGGGTCAGATCGAGGTCGATCGTGTGGTCCAGGCGCTCGGCGAGTTGCTGGTCGAAGCAGCGCAGCACGACCCGCAGCTCCGGGTTGAGCTCACGGCCCTTCAGCGCGCACTGGATGTTCGCCAGGTCGTCCGTCGTCAGCGCCATGAGCGCACGCGCCCGGTCGAGGTGCAGGTCCTCCAGCGTGCCCGGGCTGCGCGCGTCGCCGATGACCACCGGGATCTCCAGTGCCCGCGCCGTCACGAGCCCCGACGCGTCCGGGCTGCGTTCGATCCCGATGCACGGCACGTCGGCCTGGTGCAGGCGCACGAGGACCTGCGTCCCGGCCTGCCCCAGCCCGCAGACGATGACGTGGTCGCGCGTCGGGCGCGGGAACCGGCCCAGGGCCTGGTCGATGCGCGTGGTCACGAGTCCCTCGGTGAGGATCGCGAGAAAGATGCCGATGAGGACCGCCGACGTCGCCATCAGGAAGATGTCGTAGACCTTCACCCAGTCCGGTTCGTTGAGGAGGTTCACGTCGCCGTAGCCGACGGTCGCCATGGTCGTGACGGTGAAGTAGATGGCGTCCAGCTGGTCGATCGCGGCGCTCGTGCCGAGATTGAAGATCGTCGCGCTGACGATCATCACGACCAACATCACGCTCAGGAGGACCACGGCCCGCCGGGGGATGAGCGCGAGCTGGTGGCGGACCCGCCGGGCGCCGCGCAGCCCGGCGCGCGTGCACCTCCGCCCGGCGAACGGCGCGCCGTTCGGCGGCCTGCTGCACCGCGATCGGCATGGCGCCGCGCGCACCCGTGGCGGCGTATGGGTCGACGAGGCCGAGCACCAGCCCGTTGAGCGCGCCACGGGGCGGCAGGACGTCCGTCGGCGTGTCCGCGTTGCACAGCGGGACGAGCAGCGCGGGGTCGTCGATGTCGACCTCCGCCACCTCCAGCGGGCGGTCCGCCACCGTGATGCGCTGGCCGGTGTTGCCCGACAGCGCGGCGTGCAGGAACGCGGGGGCGGCGACCTCGGCGTCGGAGAGCACGCGGCCGCGGTCACCGAGCAGCCCCTCGATCCCGCCGTCGTGGTCGGCCTGGAACATCCGGACGACCACCGGCGCGGTGGCGTGGAGCTCCTCGGCGAGCAGGGCGGCGTGGAGGTTGCCGACGTCGGAGGAGCCGAGCAGACCGATCGCCTGGGCGTCGGCGATGCCCGCCTGCTCCCACGTGCCAGCCTCGGTTGCGTCCCCGATGACGACCGGTGCGCCGGCCGCCGCCGCCGAGCGCGCCGCGAGCGCGGTCGGATGCGAGCAGATCGTGACCGCCGGCACGCCCATCGCGGCGAGCTCCTCGCGGACGCGCACGGACAGCCCGTCATCGCCCGCCAGGAGGACGGGGCGGGGCCCGTCGCTTCCGGGGGCTTCGGCCATTGCCGCCGCAGTCTGCCTGATGCGGCGTTCCCATACCCGGCACGTGAACCGGGTTCAGATCATTGGCATGATCGAAGACCGGTGGTACGGTTCGTTTCCGGGGGCTACCGCTCAGTAGGCGGACCTGTCACGCGTGCATTCGCTCGCGAGCCCCAGAGGGCACAACAGCTGATCCGGGGCGGCGGGGGCCAACGCCGGATCAAGGGGGAGGAAGCACACTCGATGGCGACGGCGATTCCGAGCGCGACGGAGCAGATCTCGTACACCGACCTGTATGCCCGGTGGGAAGCCGGGAACTGGTCTGCGACCACGATCGACTTCAGCCAGGACCGGATCGACTGGCACGAGAAGCTCACGGACGAGCAGCGCCGCGGCATGCTGTGGTTCTTCACGCTGTTCTTCCACGGTGAGGACGCCGTGGCGGACAACCTGTCGCCGTACGTCGACGCGGCGCCGCTCGAGGAGCAGACGTACTTCCTCACGACGCAGCAGGTCGACGAGTCCCGGCACTCCGTCTTCTTCAACCGCTTCATGCACGAGGTCGTCGGCGTCGGCGACGGCACGGCCGGCGGCGGCCTCGCCGCCACCGAGGCGCAGCTCTCGTGGGGCCACCGCATGCTCTTCGGGCGGCTCGACCGCATGGCCCAGGAGCTGCGGGCCGACCGGTCGAAGCTCCAGCTCGCGAAGGCCGTGACGATGTACCACATCCTCATCGAGGCGTCCGTCGCCCAGCCGGGCCAGCACATCGTCGAGGACGCGCTCGAGCGGCTCGACATCCTGCCCGGGTTCCGCGAGGGCATGCGTCACGTCGCGATGGACGAGCAGCGCCACATCGCCTTCGGCGTCCGCCTCCTCGCCGACCTGCACGCCGAGGATCCGGAGCCCATTCGCGCCGCGATCATGGAGACCGTCATCGAGTGCGCCGCGTGGGGCATCGGTCTCGCGATGCCTCCGGGCATGGACCGCCGCTACACCGAGTCGTGGGGCTTCACGATCGAGGACATCATCGCCGAGGCCGCGCGTTCGCACGAGGCGAAGCTCCGCGCGATCGGGCTCCCCCATCGACGACATGGCCGACGAGCTTCCGTGGGATCCGGCCACGACACCCGAGGAGCGTGCCCAGCGCGCCGTGGCGATGTACGCGGCCGGCTACATCGGCCCGCGCGACGGCCAGGCCGCGCGCGACGAGCACTCGATGTCCCTGCTGTTCGAGGAGATCGCGCGCAGCGCACGCACCGACGTGCTGCCCGCCGGGAGCACGATCCAGTGGTCGTTCGCCGACGCGACGCCGTGGTACGTGGAGCTCAACAACGGGTCGACCGCCGCGCACCGCGGGCGCGCCGAGCAGCCGACGCTCACGCTCGAGACGCGGTTCGACGACTGGGTCGACCTCATCGCGGGCCGGGCGGACGCCCGCGCGCTCCTGCTCAAGCGCAAGCTGCGCCCGAGCGGGGACCTGCGGTCGCTCGTCAAGCTCCCGAAGCTGTTCGGCTGAGGACGCCCTCGATCGAGAGCCGGTAGCCGCCCGGCACCTCGCGCGCGCCCACGTCGGTCACGCGCACCCGCTCGTCGTCGACGAGCGTGAGGCTGCCGATCGGCAGGCCTTCCAGCCCGACGACGAGCTTGCCGCCGTCGGCACGCACGCGCGCGCGGCCGCCGAGGGTCCGGCCGAACACCGAGACCTGCCCCTCGAACACGATGCCCTCGCCCGCGTTCGGGACCACACGCAGGTTCGCGAGCTGGCGCAGCGCCTGCTGGAGCTCGCTCAGCGTGATGGTGGCCGCCGCGGTGACGTCGTCGCCGTCCTTCGTCAGGTGCACCTGGGAGAGCCGGAGCAGCCCGATCTGCAGCTCGCCGATCCGCGTGTCCAGCTCGCCGACGTCGCCGCTGTCGCTCAGCTCGTCGAGCAGCGACGAGGTCTCGACCCGTGCGATGGTCGCGTCGATCTCGATCCGGTCGGCCCGCCCGAACAGCAGCTTCACCGCGGGGAACGCCGACACCTGCACGTCGGGGCGCGGCCCGAACTGCTCGAGCTCGTCGGCGAGCCGCCGCTCGGTGACCGCCGGGAGCAGGAACTGCGACGCGACGAGCGCGGCGACGAGGAGGCCCGCCGCCCCGATCAGGACAGGGCGGGCGGCGCGGCCGGAAGACCGGGTCTGCACCTGCTGAAGACTACGCGTCGTCGAGCAGGCCGCGGAGACTGCGGATCGCAGCGGAGATCGCGGGGCCGAAGTCCCGGTCGGGCTCGGCCAGCACCCGCATCGTGAGGCCGTCCCCGACACTGAAGAGCACGTCGGCCACGGACTCCGGGTCGACGGTGAGGTGCAGGACGCCCTCCTGCTCCTTGGCCCGCAGCGAGTCGGCGAGGTGCTTGCGCGTGCGCTGCATGAGATCGCGGAAGCCCTCGGCGACCTCCTCGTTGCGGTTCGCGAGGGTGAAGAGCTCGAACGTCAACGTGACGTACGTGGGGTCTGTGCGCAGCATCTCGTCGACGCTGGTCTGCAGCAGCCGCAGGAACGCGTCGGCGTCGGTTGCCTCGGCGAGCTGCCGGTCGAGCGCGTCGAACCGCAGGTCGGCCTCGCGACGGACGACCTCGACGAGCAGCCGCTCCTTCGTGCCGAAGTAGTAGTGCAGCAGCCCGCGTGAGACCCCGGCCTCGCGCGCGACGTGATCGAACGTCGAGCCTGCGACCCCGCGGCGGGCCACCGACTGGCGCATGGCCTCGATGATCCGCTCCGCCTTCTCCCCCGGGAGGTCCTTCGCGGGCGGGGACGGTTTCGACTGCGCCTCCATGAGCCACGGAAGATTACTGGCTGGCTGGCCAGAAAGACAGAAGGCGCCCCGTTTCGGGGCGCCTTCCGTACACGCGGTGAGTGTCGGCGCTGGCTAGGAGCCGGCGGCGGCGGGCTCCGGCGCGGGGGCCGGGGTGGTGGTCGAGGTGTACTCGAACTCCTCCTCGGCGCCGAACAGGAGATCGAGCACCTTGTTGCGCAGGTCCTCGCTCACGACCAGGGCGATGATCGTGCCCAGGATCGCGATGAGCAGCAGGCGGCCGATGCCACCAGAGCGCTTCTTCTTCGGACCGTCCTTCAGGGCCTCGCCCGCGTCCTTCAGGGCGTCGGCGGCCTTCGTGATGTCCTTGTGGAAGCGCTTGTCGTCGAACAGCACCTTCTGCGCGGGCTTCCCGTTCGTCAGGCGCGCGTACGCGCTGCGGCCTGATTCGAACGCGACCTTCATGTTGTCCCGGAGATCCTCGTCCTCGAGGAACCGCTGGACGTAGGGGTTCTCCCGGGCCGCCGCCACCGCATCTGCAGCAGTGGTGGCCCCCTTGGCCTTCTTTGCCATGCACCTCACCTCAAGTCGCTCGCTGGCGTCACCCAGCATCCTATACCGGTCACGCGTTCGGCTTGTCAGACCTCGTAGATGTCGCCCTCGTGGGCGACGTGCACGGGCCCGCCGAACGCCCGTGCGGCCTCCTGCGACGCCCACTCCTCGTCCATCTCGTCGGAGATGTGCGTGAGCACGAGCTTGCCGGCCTCCGCAAGGTTGCCGTGCTCGCCCGCCTCGCCCGGCGTGAGGTGCCCGCGCACGCCGTTGCGCTCGGGCCGCGGCAGGGTCGCCTCGAGCATCAGGAGGTCCGTGCCCTTCGCGAAGGCGGTGAGCTCCTCGGACGGCCGGTGGTCGGCCCCGAACGTGAAGCGGCCGCCGCCGTTCGTCGACGAGACGTCAACCGCGTTGGTCGGCAGGTAGTGCGGCACCGGCTGGAAGCGCACCTGCAGCGTGCCGAACGTGAACTGGTCGGACGGGGCGTACTCCTCCATCACGAACGCCTGCTCGACGAGGTCCTCGTTCCCCCACGACCCGACCACACGGCGCAGGACGTCACGGCCGCCGGGCGGCAGCAGCAGCCGCGGGCGCGCGGGGTTGTCGGTCCCAGGCCAGCGGTCGACCGGCACGGGCTGCTGGCGCGGCGCGTAGATCAGCGCATACGAGAACGGGACGAGATCGAGGAAGTGGTCGGCGTGCATGTGCGAGACGACCACCGCGTCGATGTCGACGTAGTCGGTGTAGCGCCGCAACTTGCTGAAGACGCCGTTGCCGCAATCCAGCAGGACCTGCGTGCCGTCCTCCTCGACGAGGTACCCACTGCACGCTCCGCCCGCGTCCTGCCAGGCGGGTGACTTTCCCAAGACGGTGATGCGCACGCTGCTCCGACCAGTCCGACTTCGTGACTCCTGCCTCGACTCTACCCGTATGGCCAATTCGTTGATATCCGGTTATTCGCTCATGTCGGGCACCCTGTCCCGCCGATGGGGAGGTCAGGCGTCCACGGATGGGCGCCCAGGGGGTTTCAGAACATGGATGGGGTCACACACACGTTCGTCCGCCTGCGCGCGGCGACCCGGGGATGCGTCCTCGCAGGCTTGCTCCTGCTCGGACTCGTGCTCGCACCACCCGCGCACGCGATCAGCGTCGGCTCCCTGTCGGTGAGCCTCGGCAACAGCGCCGCCGGCGAGCGCTCGAACGTGACGGTCTCCGCGAACATGAGCAGCGGCGACCCCGACACCATGACGTACGACCTCCCGGCCGGCGTCATGGCGGACCTCGACAACGCCGCGACCTGCGCCGACACCCCCAGCGCGTTCCAGGCGCTGACCAGCAATCCGAACGCCTGCCCCGCCGCGTCGAAGATCGGCACGATCAGCGCCGGCACCGTCGCCAGCCTCGCCGCGCTCAGCATCATCGACCTCAACGTCGGCGCCACCGGCGACATCTACCGGCTGCCTGCGACGGCGAGCGACGAGGCCATGAAGCTCGGCATCGTGCTGCGCCCCGCGTCGGCCACCGTCCTCTTCATCACGATCAACACCGCGCCGATGCTCCTGCGCGGCAGCGTGACGCTGCGCGACGCGTCCGGCGGCGGCGCCGACCAGGGCGGCCTGCGCGCCCGCATCCCGAACATGCCCAACAGCGGGTCCAGCAACATGGGCACCGTCGTGTTCACCGTCAACCAGGTGACCATGACCATGTTCGGCCAGCTGAGCAACGGCAAGCGCTTCATGTCGAACCCGACGGCCTGCGCGAGTCGCTCCATGGCCCTGACGGTCGTGCCGAAGTCCGGCGGGACCGGCAGCCGCAGCGCCACCCTCGCCGCGCCGACGGACTGCGCCGGCCTGACGCACGCGCCGACCACGCAGATCTCCGCCGCCACGCCCGACCAGGACAAGGGCACGGCGATGACGGTGGACGTCAACTACGACGACCCGATGAACCGCGCCGCGAACAGCGGCAACGGCGGGCGCGTCAAGGCGCACGCCAAGAAGGTCGAGGTCGTGCTGCCCCAGGGCGTGGAGTTCAACCCGCCCGGCGCCGCCGCGATCACCCAGTGCTCCGACGCGCAGTTCGCGGCGACCTCGAGCGCCGCCGACACCTGCCCGAAGACGACGGGCAACACGTCGGTCATCGGCACGGCGAGCATCACGTCGCCGATCATCGGGACGCTCAGCGGCAACGTCTACTTCGGCCAGCCCGACGGCGGCAGCCCGCTCGTGCGGCTGTTCATCGCCGTCGCGCAGAACGGGATCCGCATCAAGCTGGTCGGCGACATCGCCGTCGACGCCACCACCGGGCAGATCACGGCCACGTTCGACGACCTCCCCCAGACCGCGTTCTCCAACTTCAAGATGACGTTCAACGGCGGGAACACCGCCATGCTGCGCACCCCGCGGTCGTGCAGCACGAGCGCGCACCAGCTGACGTCGACGGTGACGCCGTACGGCGGCAGCGCCGCGACGCCGTCGGCCGCGCTCTCCGTCACCGGCGACTGCCACCCCGCCAGCCGCTTCGCCCCGACCGTCACGCAGACCCCCTCGGTCACGACCGCAGGCGCCGGCACGAACCTCACGCTCACGATGACCCGGCCGCAGGGCGACGCGCGCTTCACCAGCGCGAACGTCTCGATGCCTGCCGGACTCGTCGGCAAGCTCGCGAGCGTCACGCCCTGCTCGACCGCGAACGCGAACGCGGGCACCTGCCCGACCAGCTCGCAGATCGGCACGGTCCAGACGCAGTCGGGCGACAGCACGTCCTCGCAGGCCACGCTCAACGGCCAGCTCTACCTGACGGACGCGCCCGCCGGCGCGATCGCCGGCCTGTCGATGAAGGTGCCCGCGGTCGTCGGCCCGGTGAACCTCGGCAACGTCATCGTGCCGATGAAGATCCAGCTGCGCCCGAGCGACTACGGCCTGAACATCGTCGCCGACACCATCCCGACCCGCCTGCAGGGCATCCCGCTGCTGCTGCGCGAGATCAAGCTGACGATCGACCGGACCGCGGGCAACACCGCCGTGCCGTTCATGATCAACAGCACGAGCTGCGCTGCGAAGACCGTCAGCGCCGCGCTCATCAGCGACCAGTCCTCGAACCTGACGCCGACGGCCGCCTACCAGCCGACCGGCTGCAGCTCTATCGGCTTCGCCCCCACGGTCGCGGTCAACCCGTCGACCTCGCTGACCCCGGCCGTGAACGCGACCGCGGACACCGCGTCGGCGATGACCGTCGGCGTCTCGATCCCGTCCGGCCAGTCCGCGGTGAAGGACCTCACGCTCAACCTGCCGACGGGCGTCGAGCTGAACCCGTTCTCCGCCACGAGCCTCGCCTACTGCTCGGCCGCGCAGTTCTCCGTGTCGTCGACGGCACCGGACACGTGCCCGACCACCTCGCGCATCGCGACGGTCAGCATCGCGACGCCGAGCGTCGGCACGCTCACCGGCTACGCGTACTTCGGCCAGCCCGCCAACAGCAGTCAGGTGCTGCGGCTCTTCGTCATGGCCCAGGCCGGCAGCGGCACCGACGCGATCCGCCTGAAGTTCGCCGGAGACGTGAACCTCGACCCGAACACGGGCCGCCTGACGACGACGTTCACCAGCCTGCCGGCCATCCAGTTCACGCAGATGACGATGAGCTTCACGGGCGGCAGCGGCGCGGTCCTGCGCACCCCGCACAGCTGCGGCGCACCGAGCCTGACGTCCACCCTCTCCGCCCACGCGGGCATGGCGAACAAGACGCCGAGCACCACGCTGAACGTCACCGGCTCGAACTGCGACCCGGCGCGCTTCACGCCCACGATCTCGACGAGCGTCTCCTCGCAGGCCGCCGCCGCGACCACCAACCTCTCCACCTCGATCACCCGCCCCAACGGCGACGCGCGCATCTCGAAGGTCAAGGTCGTCATGCCGCCCGGCCTGCTGGGCAACCTGACGATCGCCGACCAGTGCCCGCTGACGACCGCGGCCGCCGGCGCCTGCGGGAGCTCGAGCGAGGTCGGCACGGTGTCCACCCAGACCGGCGACAGCGGCTCGACCGTCAACCTCAGCGGCAAGGCCTACCTCACGGCGCCGCCGTCCGGTGCGGTCGCGGGCCTCGCGCTCGTCGTCGACGCGCAGGTCGGCCCGGTGGACCTCGGCAAGGCCGTCGTGCAGCTGAAGATCGTGATGCGGCCCGACGACGCGGGGCTGACGATCGAAGGTGACGTCCCGGTCTACCTCAAGGGCGTCCCCCCTCCTGCTGCGCCAGATCACGATGGACATCAACAAGGCCGGGTTCCTCACGAACCGGTCGCTGTGCGACGCCACCGCGATCTCCACGATCCTGACGAGTGACCAGGGCTCCACGCAGACCGCGAACACGCCGTACCAGGCGACCGGCTGCGCGTCGCTGAGCTTCACACCGACGCTGAGCGTCAGCGCGTCCCCGGCCGCCTCGGACACGGCTGCCGCGATGAGCCTCGCGGTGAACCTGCCGCCGTCCGGCCAGGCGCAGGTCAAGGACGTCACGGTCCGCCTGCCGCAGGGCGTCGAGGTCAACCCGGGCGCCGGTGACGGCCTCGCCGGCTGCTCGGCCGCGCAGTTCAACGCCGGCTCGTCGCTTCCGGCGGGCTGCCCGGCCGCGTCGCAGATCGGCACCGCCACGGTGACGTCGCCGCTCATCGGCACGCTCACCGGCAGCGTGTTCTTCGGCGATCCGCCCGCGGGCAAGCTGATGCGCATGTTCGTCGTGGCCCAGGCCGGCGCCGGTGACGGCGTGCGGATCAAGCTCGTCGGCGACGTCGACGTCGACCCGTCCACCGGCCAGATCACGACGACGTTCTCGAATCTGCCGCAGACCCCGTTCTCGCAGTTCAAGCTCGACCTCGCCGGGCGGCGAGCGGGCGGTGCTCAGCACCCCGCGGTCCTGCGGCACGTTCGCCGCCAACAGCAGCCTCACGCCGTACGGCGGTGGCGGCGGCGTGGCGCCGAGCGCGAACCTCGCTCTGAACGCGGGCTGCCACGACCCCGGCCGGTTCCGGCCCGCCATCGAGCTGTCGAACAGCCCGACGCAGGCCGCCGCGGACACCGCACTGACCACCGTCATCGCGCGCCCCGACGGCGACGCGCGCCTCTCACGCGTCGCCGTGTCGCTGCCCGACGGCCTCCTCGGCCGCCTGGACGCGATCCCGCGCTGCAGCCTCGGCGCGGCCCGCACCGGTGACTGCCCGGCGTCCTCGCGCGTCGGCTCGGCGACCACGGTGAGCGGCAGCGGCGCGAGCACAATCGCCCTCCCCGGCGACGTCTACTTCACCGACGGCTATGACGGCGCGATCGCCGGCCTCGCCGTGGTCGTCCAGGCGAAGGCGGGCCCGATCGACCTCGGCCGCGCCGTCGTGATGATGAAGGTCTCGGTGCGCGCCAACGCCGGCGGCATCGACATCACCTCGGAGGACCTGCCGACCCGCCTGCAGGGGGTCCCGCTGACGCTCCAGAGCATCACGCTGAAGATCGACCGCGGCGGCTTCCTGTTCAACGCCTCGAGCTGCGGCGCGAAGAGCGCGAGCGCCGCCTTCAGCTCCGATCTCGGCACGTCGGCAAGCGCGGGCTCGTCGCTGACCACCACCGGGTGCGCCGGCGTCCCGTTCGCCCCGAAGATGGACGTCGACCTCACCGGCGGCGTGAAGAAGGACAGCAAGCCCGGCGTGAAGGCGAGCCTCACCGTCCCCGCCGGCCACGCGAACGTCCGCAAGGTGACCCTCACGCTGCCCGCGGGCATCGGCGCGGACATCGCCGCGCTCAGCGCGATGTGCGCCCGCGATGCCTATGACGCGAACGCCTGCCCGGCCGGCGCGGTCGTCGGCACCGCAAAGGCCACGAGCCCCGCGATCTCGGGCGAGCTGAGCGGCCCGGTGACGCTCGTCAAGAAGGCCGGCTCGGCGCTCCCCGACCTCGGGGTCCGCCTGCGCGGCCTGGTCAACGTCGACCTCATGGGCGCCGTGAGCCTCGGCGCCGGCAACCGGCTCGTCACCACGTTCGACGGGATCCCGGACGTCCCGCTCTCCGCCTTCGAACTCAGCCTGAACGGCGGCGCCAAGGGCGCGCTGATCGCCAGCGACGACATCTGCGACGCCCCGACCATCACCTCGGTCATCGCCGCCCACACCGGCGCGTCGAAGACCCTGCAGACGACACCGCCGTCGTCGGGCTGCGCGAGCGCCGACACGAGCTCCGGACAGCCGTCGGCCACCGTGCGCCTCGCGGGTGTCAAGAGCGGCAAGCCCACGCTGAAGGTGACGGCGAAGGGCGGCGCGACCGCGCTGCGCTCGGTGATCGTCACCCTGCCGAAGGGCCTGAGCGTCGACCGCAAGACCGCGGCCAAGAAGCTCGGCCTCCAGGCCCAGACGCCGAAGGGCGGCCGGCTGAAGCTCACCAAGAAGGCCATGACGTGGAAGGCGCAGACCTTCACGCTGAAGCTTCCGTCCACGGGCGCGCGGACCGCGACGATGACGCTGCGCAAGGGCGCGCTCAAGGCCAAGGGCAAGACGCGCAAGAGCAAGCAGCTGAAGATCAAGGTCAAGCTCACCCCGGTGTCGGGCGCCGCCCGCACGCAGCAGGTGACCGTCCGGGTCGCGAAGAAGTAGGGGCGCCGTGCGCGGCTGGACCGTCACCGCGTTCTGCCTGCTCGCCGTCCTGGTGACGCCTGCCGCCGCGCAGGCGACGATCACCCCGACGAGCCTCGCCACCACCGCGTCGAACACCGGCGCGGCAACGCGCCCGGACTTCACCGTCGCGTTCAATCTGACGGCGAGCCCGACGAGCGACGACGCGAAGCGCATCGTCTTCGACCTCCCCCGCGGGCATGCTCGGCGACGTCCACGCCGTCCCGAAGTGCACGGCCAGCCAGCTCAACGCCGACAGCTGCCCGACCAGCACGAAGATCGGCACCACCGGGGCCACGGTGGACGCGATCATCAGCCTCGACATCAGCGGCGACGTCTACGCCATGGCCGCCCAGGGCACCGAAGCGGCACGGATGGGCGTCGTGCTGCGCCCCGGCATCGCCGACAAGATCAAGCTCCAGGCCTCGGTCCGGGTGCGCAGCGACGACTACGGCCTGCGCGCGACCCTCGACGACCTGCCGCGCCAGGCCACGGGCGTCCCGATCTTCGGCACGCTCGACATCCGCATGAAGGACCTGGAGATGAAGCTGCTCGGCGCCACGAGCGGCGGCCTGCCGTTCATCAGCGCGCCCACCACGTGCAGCCCGGCCACGACGCGCGTGGAGGTCACGTCCTACGCCGGGCCGGTGCAGTCCGCGACGAAGTCGTACACGCCCACGAACTGCGCGGCCGTCCCGTTCGCGCCGACCGCGTCCGTCGCCGTGGACCCGGCGGTGCCCGACGCGCCCACGCAGACCAGCCTCACGCTCGCGTTCCCCGCGACGGCCACCCCGCGCGTGCAGTCGCACCTGCGCAGCGCGACGATCGCGCTGCCGGAGGGCATGGAGATCAACCCGGCCGCGGCGTCGGCTGGGCTGTCCGCGTGCGCGGACGCGGAGTTCGCGGTCGCGAGTTCAGCCGTGCCCGCGTGCCCCGCGGCCTCCGCGGTGGGCGACATCACGATCGACAACGCGCAGCTCGGCACGCTGAGCGGCAGCGTGTTCCTGGGCACGGCAACGCCCGGGAACCTCATGCGCCTCTTCATCGTCGCGCAGCGCAGCGCCGCGGCCGACGACGTCCGCGTGAAGCTCACCGGCAGCGTCACCGCCGATCCCGCGACCGGCCGGGTGACCGCGCAGCTCGACGGCATCCCCCAGGTCCCGTTCCGCTCGATGACGATGCGCCTGCGCGGCGGCCAGCACGGCATCCTGCGCACGCCCCGGGCGTGCGGGCAGTCGACCCTCGGCACCTCGCTGACGCCGTGGAGCGGCACGGCCGCCGTCTCCCCCGGGGCGACGCTGCGCATCGACGGCTGCGGCGACCCCGCGCGCTTCACCCCGGGCGTCGGCATCACCGCCACCCCGGCCCAGGCCGGCGCCACGACCGCGCTGCAGGCGACGATCACCCGCCCCGACGGCGACGCGCGGCTCGCCGGCGCGCGGATCTCGCTGCCCGACGGGCTCATGGGCAAGCTCACCGGCGTGCCCCAGTGCCCGCTCGCCGACGCGCGCGCCGCAGCGTGCCCGGCGGCCACCCGCGTGGGCAGCGCGACCGCCTCGGTCGGTGCCGGCCCCGCACCGCTCGGCCTCACCGGTGACCTCTACCTCACACCGCCGGCCGACGGCGGGCTCGCCGGGCTCGTCCTGACCGTCGACGCGAAGGTCGGCCCGCTCGACCTGGGCCGGATCGCCGTCCCCATGGAGCTGCGCCTGCGTGAAGGCGGCGCGGGGATCGACGTCGTCGCCGGGGACATCCCGCGGCGCGTCCAGGGCATTCCGCTCGACCTGCGGGCGATCGACCTGCGGATCGACCGCGACGGCTTCCTCCTCAACCCCACGGGCTGCGGTCCCCGTCCGCTCGCCGCGACGTTCACCAGCGACCTCGGCGGCACCGCGAGCGCGTCCGCCCCGTTCGCCGTGACCGGCTGCGACAAGCTCGGCTACGCGCCGCGGATGCGCATGGCGCTCTCGGGCGAGACGAAGAAGAACGGGCATCCCACCATCGCCGCGGAGCTCAGGCTCCCCCGCCGGGCAGGCGAACACGCAGCACGTCGCCCTCCTCCTCCCCGAGGGCCTCGCCCCGGACTCCGAGCGCCTGGGCACCGCCTGCCCGCTCGCCAAGGCGCAGGCCGGTGCCTGCCCGGCGTCCTCGAAGATCGGCGAGGCGGCGGCCACCACCCCCGCGCTCCCCGACGAGCTGCGCGGCACCGTCCACCTCGTCACGGTCCCCGGCTCGCCGCTGCCTGAGCTCTTCGTCCGCCTCGACGGCGCGGCGCGCATCGACATGCGCGGTGCGGTGAGCTTCTCCAAGGGCCGCTCGCTCGTGACGTTCGCCGGAATCCCGGACGTCCCCCCTCGAACTGTTCCGCCTCGACCTCGCAGGCGGCCTGCGCGGTGCGATCGCCTCCGCCCGCGACCTGTGCACCGGCGCGGCGCCGACCGTCGGAACCGACCTGCGCGCACACTCCGGCGCGAAGCGCACCGGCACGGTCGACCCCGCCGTGGAGGGCTGCCGCGCCGGGACGGGCGGCGCGAAGGTCAGCGTGCGGCTGCGTCGCCTGCGGGGCGGTCAGCCGCTGCTGCAGGTCACCGCGCGGGCCGGAGACACCGCACTGCGCCGCGTGCGCGTCACGCTGCCGAAGGGCTTCCGCGTCGACACCAAGCGCGCGCGCCGCCTGGCGAAGATCAGCGGGACCGCACGGGGGCGCAAGGCGCTGAAGGCCGGCAAGCGGACCCTCACGCTGGAGCTCGGGGGCAAGGGCGCCCGCAAGGTCACGCTCAACCTCAAGCGCGGCGCCGTGCGCGTCGGCGGCGCGAAGCTGCGCCGAGCCCGCGTAGTGCGCGTCGACGTCCAGGCCACGCCGACAGCCGGGCTGCCGACGAAGCTCACGCTGAAGGTCAAGCCCGCCAAGCGCTGACCCGCGGCGCGGTCAGCCGTGCAGCGCGGCCTGCTCCTGCGCGCTGGGGAACGCCCAGGCGGAGCGGGTGCGGCGTTCCTGTCGGAACGTGAAGCGCAGCTGGCGCGGCGGGCGCAGGCCATCGGGATGGTCCGGCCGGAACGTCGCGCAGGGTTCGTCGAGGGCCAGAGCGCACAACCCGTTGCGCCGGAAGAAACAGTCCTCGCATCGCACCTTCGCCGTCGTCCTCGTCGCCGTCATCCGTTCGCTGCACCTCACCTTGGAGCCGTTGGGGAGGCGGCATGAGACCACGCCGCGCAGGACCACACAAGGGGGTCGCAGGGGCGGTTCTCGCAAATCGCGCACGTCTGCGCAGCGCGACTTCGCAAACGCCGCGTTTTTTCCTGCCTGGACATTCGCTGGCTTCTCAGACCGAAGGCTCATATGCCGACGCGGACCTGCCGTTGGATATCTCGTGGTCCCCAGCCTGCTGCCTCAGGTCCTCGCTCTGCTCCTTGCGGTCGTCGCCGCCTGGGCGCTCCTGCGCGCCCGCGCCGCGAACCGCCGCTACACCCTGCTGGCCGAGCACACGACCGACACGGTCTCGCGCCACCACCCGGACGGGACGGTGACGTACGTCTCGCCGAACGCCGAGCGTGTCCTCGGCCTCGCGCCCGACCGCGCGGAGGGCACCGCCCTGCGGGACCTCTGCCATCCCGACGACCGTGACGCCCTGCGTGACGCGTTCAGCCGCGCGATGGACGAGGACGGGCCGACCGGCGTCATGTACCGCGTGCCGGAGGGCACGAGCTGGCGCCCCGTCGAGATGACCCTGGAGCCCGTCCGCGACGCCCGCGGGCGCGTGACGGAGGTCGTCGCGAGCACACGCGACATCACCGCGCGTGTCGAGGCCGAGCGCGTCCTGCGCGCGTCCCAGAAGCTGCACCGGATGGTGCTCGACCACCTGCCGGACGCGATCGTCACGGTGTACGACCCCGAGCTGCACATCGTCGCGCTGCACGGCGCGGACCTCGCCGCCCGCGGCGTGGACCGCGCAGCCCACCTCGGCAAGCGCCTGCGCGTCGCCGCGCCCGAGGACGCGCAGATCCTCGAGCCGGAGCTCATCCGGGCGCTGGCCGGCGAGGAGCGCCTCTTCGAGTGCGAAGGGGCGAACTCCGGGCGCCGGTACGAGGTCTCGCTCGTCCCCTACCGCGACGCGGCGGGCACGCCGATCGGCGTCATCTCCGTGACGCGGGACGTCACGAGCCGCCACGAGCTCGAGCAGCAGCTGCGCCACCTGGCCGACCACGACGCGCTCACCGGCCTGGCGAACCGCCGGCGCTTCACCGAAGAGCTCGAGCGCCACAGCGCCCACGCGCAGCGGTACGGCGCCGACGGCGCAGTGCTGCTGGTCGACCTCGACAACTTCAAGCAGATCAACGACACACTCGGGCACGCGGTGGGCGACCAGGTCATCGCCCGCGCGGCCGACGTGCTGCGTGACACCCTGCGCGTGACCGACATCGTCGCCCGCCTGGGCGGCGACGAGTTCGCGATCCTGCTGCCCCACGGCGACGCGGAGAAGGCCGCGGAGACCGCCGCGCGGATCGTCGGCGCGATGCGGGTCGCCGCCGAGCAGTGGGGCGTCACGGTGTCCGTCGGCGTCGCCGCCTTCGGGGAGGCCGAAGCGGCCGTCCCGGACGCGGTCGTCGCTGCCGCCGACCACGCGATGTACGAGGTCAAGCGCCGTGGCCGCGACGGGTTCGCGGTCTGGCCTGGCGCGTCGCCGTCGCGCCAAGCCGCCTGAGCGGCACAACCCGTGGTTACTCCGCCCCCGGTTCCGGGGATGTTCTGAGCGCCAACGCGCCAGTCCGTCCCGCGTGCCGTTCAGAACCGGGGAGCCCGTCCCGATCTTCCGGATATGGGTCTGGGGTCAGACGCCGGGCTCCCGGCGCGTCTCGCGGCCGCCGCCCTCATGGCGGTGGGCTACTACGCCCTCAGCCGCGTCGGGCTCGCGTTCGTCGAGAGCGAAACCGAGATCGCGACCATCTGGCCGGCGAGCGGCCTCGCGCTCGCAACGTTCGTCGTCGTCGAACGCTCCTGGTGGCCGTGGCTCACCGCCGGGATCTTCGTCGGCAACCTCATCGCCAATCTGGGCGCCAGGGACGACGTCGCCCTGAACATCGCCCTCGGGGCCATCAACGCCGCCGAGCCGCTCCTCGCAGCGACGGTCATGCTGGCCATCGCCGGCCGCCACGCGCCGCTCGCGCTCACGATGCGCAGCATCGGCGGGCTCCTCGCCGCCGTCACCCTCGCGAACGCCGTCACCGCGCTGCTCGCCGCCACCGTGGTCGCCGTGGGACTCGGCGCGTCGTTCCCCACGACCTTCGTCCACTGGTGGATCGCCGACGGCGTCGGCATGCTCGCCCTCGCGCCGCTCGCCCTCATCTTCGGCGACCGCACGACGCGCGCGCCGGCGCGCCCGTGGGAGGCCGTCGGGCTCCTCGCGGCGACCACCGGCGTGACGCTCGCCGTCTTCCTCCAGGGCCCGGACAGCTTCTCGGTGCTGCGCTACGCCTACCTCGTCTTCCCGTTCGTCGTCATCCCCGCGCTGCGGCTGCGCGCCTGGCTCGTCGCGGTCAACCTCGCGATCGTCGTGACGATCGTCGCGGCGGCCACCGCCAAGGGCCTCGGGCCGTTCGTACGCGACGACCTCACGAGCGGCCAGGAGGTCGTCATCGCGCAGGGCTACATCGCGGTCATGGCGATCTGCTCGCTGCTCGTCGCCGCCGTCGTCCGCCAGGCCCGGGTGGCCACCGCCGCGCTCAAGGACCAGCACGCCGTCGCGCTTGCAAGCGAGGCGCGGTACCGGCTGCTGGCCAACCACACGGCCGACATGATCTCCGTGCACAGACTCGACGGCCCGTCGACGTACGTCTCCCCGAGCGCGCAGCAGGTGATCGGCGCCCCACCCGACCAAGCACTTGGACGCTGGGCAGGAGAGCTGTGTCACCCCGACGACCGCGCAGCCGTCGAGGAGGCGCAGCGTCTCGCCGCCGCGGGGACGCCGGGGCGGGCGATCACGTACCGCATGCCCGACGGGAAGGACTGGCGCTGGCTGGAGACGTCGCTGCAGCCCGTCCACGAGGACGGCGCGGTCACCGCCGTCGTCGCGAGCACCCGCGACGTCACGCGGCGGGTGGAGGCCGAGCGCGCCCTGCGCGAGTCCGAGGAACTGCACCGCGTCGTCCTCACCCATCTCCCCGACGCGCTCGTCACGCTCTACGACCGCGACCTCCGGATCCTCTCCCTGCACGGCGGCGCGATGGACCGTCCGGGACTCGACCCGGAGACCATCGTCGGCCGCCGGCTCCACGACTTCCCTGATGCGGACCTCGATGTCCTCCTGCCCGAGTTCGCCCGCGCCCTCGCCGGAGAGGAGCGCCGGTTCGAGTACGACGGCACGATCACGGACCGTCGCTACGAGGTCGTGCTCGTGCCACGCCGCAACGCAGCCGGCGAGATCGTGGGCGCCGTCACGGTGAGCCGCGACATCAGCGCCCGCCACGAGCTCGAGGAGCGACTCCGCCATCACGCCGAGCACGACCCGCTGACCGGCCTGATGAACCGCCGCCGCTTCGACGAGGAGATCGCCCGCCACGCCTCGCGCGTGCGCCGGTACGACGAGGACGGCGCGGTGCTGCTCATCGACTTGGACCGCTTCAAGGAGGTCAACGACACGTACGGGCACGCTGCGGGCGACGACTACCTCGTCCGCGCGGCGGACCGCCTGCGCACGGTGCTCCGGGACACCGATCTCGTGGCACGCCTGGGGGGCGATGAGTTCGCCATCCTCCTCCCGCACGCCGACGCCGGTGAGGCCGCCGAGACGGCCCGCCGACTCGTCGCGGCCATGCACCCCGCGCCGGGCGAAGCCTCGCAGGGAGACCCCGCGATGACGGTGTCCATCGGCGTCGCGTGTTTCGCCGACCATCCCGCGGCAGACCCAGCCGCCGTCGTGGCGGCAGCCGACCGCGCGATGTACGCGGCCAAGACCGGCGGCCGGGACCGCTACGCCGTCGCCGGGCTGTCCTCGAACGGCGCCGGGGCCTGAGCGGCGCTCACCACGCGGCGCGCTGCACATGGCCGCGCGTGACCGCGGCGACATCCGGGCAGCCGCACAGCGCCAGCGCCCGCTCGACGTCCTCAGCGAACTGCGCGAGCAGCTCCGCGACGCCGCCCTCACCCTGGGCCGCCAGCGCCCACGCGACCGGCCGCCCGATGAGGACCGCGTCCGCGCCGAGCGCCAGCGCGCGCACGACGTCCCCGCCGTCACGCACGCCGCCGTCGACGAGCACCGGCACGCGCCCCTCGACCGCGGTCGCGACCTCGTCGAGCGCGATGGCGGTCGGCACGACCCCGTCGAGCTGGCGCGCGCCGTGGTTGGAGACGATCACCCCAGCGGCGCCGGCTGCCATCGCGGCCTCGGCGTCCTCGGCGGTCAGCACCCCCTTCACGAGCACCGGGGTGCCGTCACCGACGTCCCGCAGCCACGCGACGTCGTCCCACGTCAGCCCCGGGTCCCAGCCGCCCAGCGGCTTGATCGTGCTCTCGGCCGGGCGACCCGTGTGGGTCGCGAGCGTGACGCCCTCCGGCAGCGCGATCTCCGGGTTGGCCCGCTCGCGCTCGCGGCGGCCCGCGACCGGCAGGTCGACCGTGAGCACCAGCGCCTCGACCCCGCTCGAGACGGCATGCCGGACGGCGGCCTCCGTCGCGTCGCGGTCGATCTGCACGTAGAGCTGGAACCACACCCCGCCGCCTGCCGCAGCGCAGACCTCGGCGACGTCGGTCGTGGCCCGCGTCGACAGCGTGTACGCGAGCCCCGCAGCGGCGGCCGCGCGCGCGGTCCCGAGCTCCCCGTCGGGATGCAGCAGCCGCTGTGCGGCCATCGGGGCGACGATCACCGGCGCAGCGAGGCGGCGACCCAGGACCGTGACGGACGGGTCGACGGCACCGACGTCGACCATCGTGCGCGGCCGCAGCCACCAGCGGCGCCACGCGCGGTCGTTCTCGGCGAGCGTTTGCTCGTCTCCGGCCCCTCCTGCGTAGTAGTCGTAGACGCCCTGGTCGAGGCGCTCCCGCGCCACGACCTCGTACCGGCGGATCAGCTCCATGACCCCCGACGATCCCAGACCCTGATGACGAACCTAGACTTGCCGCCGACATGCGGATCCTGCTGACCGGTGTGAGCGGCTACCTCGGGGCCGAGCTCGTCGCCCCCCCTGCGCGCCGCCGGCCACGACGTGCGCGGCCTCGCCCGCGACCCGAGCCGCGTGTCGGCCGACCTGCCCGTCATCGCGGGGGACGCCCTCACCGGCGAGGGCCTGGACGAGGCGCTCGACGGCGTCGATGTCGCGTACTTCCTCATCCACTCCATGGAGGGATCGGCCAACGGGTTCGCCGACCGTGAGCTGCGTATCGCGACGATCTTCGCGGAGGCCGCGCGGCGCGCGCAGGTCCGGCGGGTCGTCTACCTCGGCGGGCTGGTGCCGCAGGCCGCGCCCTCGGTTCATCTGGCGAGCCGTCTCGCCGTCGAGGACCTGCTCCTCGAGCGGTTCCCCGAGGCGGTGGCGCTGCGGGCCTCGATCGTCATCGGCGCGCGCTCCCGGTCGTTCCGCTTCCTCGTCCGCCTGCTCGAGCGCGTCCCGGTGACGCCGCTGCCGTCGTGGCGGGATCACTCGACCCAGCCCGTCGACGAACGCGATGTCGTCGCCATGCTGGTCGCGGCCGCCACGACGCAGCACGCCGACGGCGGTGGCGTGTCTCTCGACGTCGCAGGGCCGGACGTCGTGACCTACGCGGGGCTCATCGACCGCATCCGCGACGCGATGCTGCTCGGCCGCCCGCAGATCCCCCTGCCCCTCAGCGTGACGCCGATCGCGGCCCCGGTGGCCGCCGCCATCGCCGGCGAGGACGTCGGCCTGATCCGGCCGCTCATGGAGAGCCTCGGCGAGGACCTGCTGCCCCGGCCCGATCGTGACGCCGCCTCGCGGCTGGGCGTGCGCACGCACCGACTCGACGCCGCGATCGAGCGGGCGCTGCGTGCGTGGGAGCGCGTCGAGCAGCTCGCCGCCCGCTAGCGTGCGCTCCCCGTGTCCGAGGTCGTGACCACCATCGACATCGCCGCCCCGCCGCAGGAGGTGTGGGACGTCATGCTCGACGCCACCCGCACGAAGGAGTGGGTGACGATCGTCCGTGAGGTGGGTGAGGTTGACGACGGCCCGCTGCGCCCCGGCTTTCACATGGCACAGACACTCGCCATTCGCGGCATCCCGTTTCACGTGAAGTGGGTGCTGGAAGCGGTCCGCGTTCCCGAGTTTGCGCACTGGGAGGGCAAGGGCCCCGCCCGCTCGAAGGCCACCATCGAGTACCACCTGAAGGCCCTGCCGGACGGGGGGACGCGCGTCGAGTACCGCAACGAGTTCAAGACCCCCCTCGGCCCACTCGGCGCCGTTGCCAGTAAGGCGCTCATCGGTGGCATCCCCGAGCATGAAGCGATCGCCTCACTCCAGCGTCTGAAAGCACTCCTGGAACAGTGAAGTGATTTGACGGGTGAAGGTCGGTCTGTGACAGTAAGTCACATGACTGATTTTCTGGAGGAGAAGAAGCAGGAGATCGAGGCGCGCTTGGCCGAGCTGCGCCCGCTCGTGGAGGAGTACGAACGCCTGGAGGCGGCGTCCCGCGCGCTGAACGGTCTCGACGGCGCGCAGGCCGCCCCGTCGTCCTCGCGCCGTCGGCGCAGCGGCGGGGGCGGGAGCGGGCGCCGCGGCCGGCCGAAGGGCAGCGGCACGCGTGGCACCCAGGCGCTGGACCTCGTCAAGGCGAACCCGGGGATCGCGATCCCCGAGCTGGCCGAGAAGATGGGCATCAAGCAGAACTACCTGTACCGCGTGCTGCCCGGGCTGGAGCAGGACGGCCTGGTGGAGAAGCGCGACCGCGGCTGGTACGCGAAGGAGGCCGCGTAAGCCGCTGAACGGCAGATCGACGTCGCTGTGTAGCAACGGCGATCTGCCGTTCGGCGCGGGTGGGGCCTAGACCAGGCCCAGGTCCTTCACCGCGTCGCGCTCGCCGACGAGCTCGGCGACGGTCGCGTCGATCTTGCCCTGGCTGAACTCGTTGATCTCCAGGCCCTGGACGATCTCGTACTCGCCGTTCGCGGTCGTGACCGGGAACGAGGAGATGATGCCCTCCGGGACGCCGTAGCTGCCGTCGCTCGGCACGGCCATCGAGACCCACTCGCCGTTCGTGCCGTTGACCCAGTCGTAGACGTGGTCGATCGCAGCGTTCGCAGCCGACGCGGCCGACGACGCCCCGCGCGCGTCGATGATCTCCGCGCCGCGCTTGCCGACCCGCGGCAGGTACTCGTTCTCGTACCAGGCCATGTCGTCCACGGCGTCCGCGGCGTTCTGGCCGTTGACCTCGGCGTGGAACAGGTTGGGGAACATCGACGGGGAGTGGTTGCCCCAGATCGCGAGCTTCTTGATCGCCGTGACCGGCACCGCGAGCTTGTTCGCGAGCTGCGCGTACGCGCGGTTCTGATCCAGGCGCGTCATCGCGGTGAAGCGCTCCTTCGGCACGTCCGGCGCGGCCGCCTGCGCGATGAGCGCGTTCGTGTTCGCCGGGTTGCCGACGACGAGGACCTTGATGTCGTCCGCGGCGTGGTCGTTGATCGCGTTGCCCTGCGGCTTGAAGATGCCGCCGTTGGCCTCGAGCAGATCGGCCCGCTCCATGCCCTTCGTGCGGGGGCGGGCGCCCACGAGCAGCGCGACGTTCGTGCCGTTGAAGCCCTCGGCCAGGTCGGCCGTGATCTCGATGCCATGCAGCAGCGGGAACGCGCAGTCGGTGAGCTCGAGCGCGGTGCCCTCAGCGGCCTTCAGCGCCGGCTCGATCTCGAGCAGCTTGAGGTTGACCGGGGTGTCGGGGCCGAGCAGCTGGCCGGACGCGATGCGGAACAGCAGCGCGTAGCCGATCTGGCCGGCGGCGCCGGTCACCGTGACGTTGACGGGACTTGCCATGAAGCGTGTCTCCTGGATGTCGTTCTGATTCGGGGGGGACGGGCCTAGCCCATCGCCTTCTGCAGGTTCTCGTCGATCGCGGCGAGGAACTCCTGCGTGGTGAGGAAGGGCTGGTCGGGCCCGATGAGGAGCGCGAGGTCCTTCGTCATCTGCCCGCTCTCGACGGTCTCGATGCAGACCTTCTCGAGCGTCTCGCCGAACTGCGAGACCTCGGGCGTGCCGTCCATCCGGCCGCGGGCCTGCAGGCCGCGCGTCCACGCGAAGATCGACGCGATCGGGTTCGTCGAGGTGGGCTTGCCCTGCTGGTGCTGGCGGTAGTGGCGCGTGACCGTGCCGTGCGCGGCCTCGGCCTCCACCGTCTTGCCGTCCGGCGTCATGAGCACCGACGTCATGAGGCCGAGCGAGCCGAAGCCCTGCGCGACCGTGTCGGACTGCACGTCGCCGTCGTAGTTCTTGCACGCCCAGACGTAGCCGCCCTCCCACTTCAGCGCGGCGGCGACCATGTCGTCGATGAGCCGGTGCTCGTACGTGATGCCGGCGGCGTCGAACTGGTCCTTGAACTCGTTCTCGAAGACCTCCGCGAACAGGTCCTTAAAACCGTCCGTCGTACTTCTTCATGATCGTGTTCTTCGTCGACAGGTAGACCGGGAAGCCGCGGTCCAGGCCGTAGCGCATGGAGGCGCGCGCGAAGTCGCGGATCGACTCGTCGTGGTTGTACATCGCCATCGCGACGCCGCCGCCCGGGAAGTCGTGGACGTGCAGCTCGACGGGCTCGTCGCCGTTGCTCGGCGTGTACGTCAGCGTGAGCGTGCCCTCGCCCGGGACGACGAGGTCCGTGGCGCGGTACTGGTCGCCGAACGCGTGGCGGCCGATGATGATCGGCTTCGTCCAGCCCGGCACGAGGCGCGGGACGTTCGAGATGACGATCGGCTCGCGGAAGATGACGCCGCCGAGGATGTTGCGGATCGTGCCGTTCGGCGAGCGGTACATCTCCTTCAGGCCGAACTCCTCGACGCGCGCCTCGTCGGGCGTGATCGTCGCGCACTTCACGCCGACGCCGTACTGCTTGATGGCGTTCGCGGCGTCGACCGTGATCTGGTCCTCGGTCGCGTCGCGGCTCTCGATGCCGAGGTCGTAGTACTTCAGGTCCACATCGAGGTACGGAAGAATCAGCTGTTCCTTGATGAAGGACCAGATGATCCGGGTCATCTCATCGCCGTCGAGTTCGACGATGGGGTTCTGCACCTTGATCTTCGCCATGAGGTTCCTTCGCGACGCCAGCTGGGACTGGATGGGCACCCACCCACCCGCGTCGCGGAGGCTAGTAGAGGCGGACGGGATGCTGCCGTCCGCCTCTACAGAACGTCAGGCGACCGGCTGCGACTCGGGCTGCACGAACTGCGCAGCCTCCTCGTCCTCCGGCTTGGGCCGGTGGCGCGGAGCGGGCGGGACGGCGCCGTTGGCCAGCAGCTTCTGCTCCTGGCGCTCGGGAGAGATCTCGATGACGTTCCAGATCAGCCCGAGCTTGGCCATGCCCTTGATGATGTACTTCGACGGGTCGATCTCGTACCACTTCAGCCCGTGGTAGGCCGAACGCGGGAACGCGTGGTGGTTGTGATGCCACGCCTCCCCCATCGACGGGATCGCCAGCAGGCCGAAGTTCGTGGCCTTGTCGGTCTCCTCCACCGCGAAGCGGCGCGAGCCGAACACGTGGCAGACCGAGTTGACCGACCACGTGAAGTGGTGGCCCAGGCAGATGCGGACGAAGCCGCCCCAGAGCAGCGCGGTGAGCGCCGCGTCGATGGTGCCCCCGAAGATGAAGCCCAGGAAGAACGGGATCGCGAAGCTCGCGAGGAAGAAGAAGGCGTAGTACCGGGAGATCCGGTTGATCCAGCGGTCCTCGACGAGGTCGGCGGCGAAGCGGTCGGTGTCCGCCATCTCGCGCGTGTCCCACAGCCAGCCCACGTGGGCGTGGAAGAGGCCGCGCAGGCTGCCCCAGTAGCCCTCGCCGTGCAGGTGCGGGCTGTGCGGGTCACCCGGCACGTCCGTGTACGCGTGGTGCTGGCGGTGGTCGGCGACCCACTCGCTGGGCGCACCCTGCAGCGCGAGGCTGCCGGCCGAGGCCCAGAACACCTTCACCCACGTCTTCGCCTCGAACGACTTGTGCGTGAGCATCCGGTGGTAGCCGATCGTGATGCCGAGCTGGCCGATCGTGTACATGAACGCCATGATCGCGAGGTCGAGCCAGTTGACGCCGTTGTTCCACAGCAGCACGATCGCGAGGATCAGCGCGAGGAACGGCACGATCACGCCGGCCATCATCAGGTACTTCTCAGAGCGACTCATCGCTGCTGACGGTACACGGACCGACCCGCCGTTGAAAAGGGCTTCATACCGGTTCCACTTCGGAATAGACCGCTTGTCAGACTGATGCGGTCTCCCGCTCGCGCTCGGCGGACTCGGCCGCCGGGGCGCCCACCGCGGGGTCCGCGACACGGGGCCGCGAGACGGGCTTCGCGCCGTTCTCGACGAGCCGCGCCTCCTGGCGCTCGGGCGCGATCCGCGTGACGTTCCACGCGAGGTGGGCCTTCTCCATGCCGGTGATGAGCAGGCCGGAGGGGTCGATCTCGTACCACTTCAGCCCGTGGTAGGCCGAGCGCGGGAACGCGTGGTGGTTGTGGTGCCAGGCCTCGCCCATCGACGGGATCGCGAGCCAGGCGACGTTCGTCGAGAGGTCCGACTCGTCGACGGCGAAGCGGCGGCTGCCGAAGACGTGGCAGATCGAGTTGATCGACCACGTGACGTGGTGGACCATGAAGACGCGGACGAAGCCGCCCCAGAGCAGCGCGGTGAGCGCCGCGGTCAGGGTGCCGCCGAAGAGGTAGCCGAGCGCGAACGGGATGGCGTACGTCAGGAACGCCCACAGCGGGAACAGCTTGTTGATCCGCTTCATGCCCGGGTCCTCCATGAGGTCCTTGGCGTAGCGGTTCCAGTCGGCGCGGCCGTGGTCGTGCCAGAGCCAGCCGACGTGCGCGTGGAAGAGGCCCTTGAAGACGCCGGCGACGCCCTCGCCGTGGCCGTGCGGGGAGTGCGGGTCACCCTCCATGTCCGTGAAGGCGTGGTGCTTGCGGTGGTCGGCGACCCACGCGATGACCGGGCCCTCGAGCGCGAGCGAGCCGAGGATCGCCCACATGTAGCGCAGCGGCTTGTACGTCTCGAACGCGCGGTGGGTCAGCAGGCGGTGATACCCGACCGTGATGCCGAAGCCCGTGGGCAGATACAGCGCCACGAGGATGGCGAGGTCGAGCGCGCTGACGCCGTCGTTCCAGAAGAGGGCGATCGCCCCGATGACGCAGAGGAACGGGACGACGACGGCGGCGATGTTCACGTAGCGGGCCGATCGGGTCATGCCATGCACGGTAGTTCGCCTCCCTAGGCCAAGTCTTGCGCCTCAGTTCACGATTGAGGACGGAAATTTGTACGCTGAGTGATAAATGGAGACCACTCGTCGCGTGTCCGATGTCTCATGGCCCGAGCTGCCCGCGCAGCTCGCCCCCCGCGCTGCGCGCCGAGCTCCCCGCGCTGTCGGCCGAGATCGTCGACGCGATCGTGGAAGCCGTCCCGGCGTACCGGCGCCCGCTGCGCGGCGAGTTCGCCGCGGGCATCCGCGTCGGCGTCGACCAGTCCCTCCAGCGGTTTGTCGACCTCGTCGAGGACCCGTCAGCCGACGTCACGGCCATGCACACGGTCGTCCGGCGCCTCGGCGCGGCGGAGCAGCGCGCCGGGCGCAGTCTGGAGGCGCTGCAGTCGGCCTACCGCGTGGGCACCCGCCTGTCGTGGCGCCACCTGGGCCGGATCGCAAGCGCGGCGGGGTGCGACCCCGAGGAGGTCCAACGGCTCGCCGAGGCGCTGTTCCTCTACATCGAGGACCTCGCGGCGCTGACCGTCGAGGGGTACGCGGGCGCGCAGGCCGAGCAGGCCGGTGAGCGGGCCCGCCGCCGCCGCGCCGCCGCGCACGCGCTGCTGGCCGAGCCGCAGGACGCCGCCACCCTGGCCGACGCCGCGGAGCAGGCCGGCTGGGAGGTCCCCGAACGGCTGGCCGTCGCGGTGATCGCCGACGACGCCGCGGCGCGGCGGGTTGCGCGGGTCCTCGGGCCGGGGGCGCTCGTGGCCCGGCTATGGGACCGCGCTCGACGTCGTCGTCATCTGGCCCGACCCCGACGGCCCGGGCCGCACCGCGGAGCTGCGCCGCGCACTCGAGGAGGCCGAGGCCCCGGCGGGCATCGGCGTGCCCGTCGCGACCGCCGACGCGCATCGTTCGCTGCGCCTCGCACGGCGCTGCCTGCGCCTGGGCCGCCGGGGCGTGATCGGGCCCGGGCCATGGAGCGCGGACGAGCACCGGGCGGCAGTGGCGCTCGGCGGCGCGGAGCTCGAGCTGGACGAGCTCGCCCGCTTCCGTCTGGCCCCGTTCGCTGCACTGCGGCCCACCACCGCCGAGCGGCTGCAGGAGACGCTGCTGGCCTGGCTGCGCGCGCAGGGCCACCGCCCGACCGTCGCGCAGATGCTGCACGTCCACCCGCAGACGGTCCGCTACCGGATGACGCAGCTGCGCGAGCTGCTGGGCGATGACCTCGACGACCCGGACGCGCGGTTCGAGCTGGAGCTCGCGCTGCGCGGGCGGGAGCTCGGGGTGCAGCCTGAGCGCCGGCGGCGCTGAGTGATCGCGGCCCGACCTGTCAGGTCCCGGCCGCGGCCGGGACAGTGGTGAACCACTTCGCACGCCACGCAGGCCACGCCGCCCGCCCGGAGGTCTCCCGGCCGTAGGCGGTCGCGACGAGCAGGTAGCGCCGGTTCGGACGGAAGCTCCCGGGCCGCCCAAGGGCACCGGTCTCCCACGAGGCGCGCTCGTCGAACACGGTGCCGACGAACCACTCGTGCTGCCCGCAGAAGATCCCCGGGCCCCACTGCCCGACCGAGCCGCGGCCGACCATGCGGCCCCACTGATCGAAGACGTACAGCCAGATCGTGGCGTTGTCGACACCGCCCTGGCTCACCGTCACGCGCAGCGTGACGTCCCGGGCCACGATGTCCCCGGACGGCGTCACGGGCACCCGGCCCGGCGTCAGCGTCAGGCCGGAGAGCTTCGGCGGCTTCGTCCACTCGTCGAGACAGGGCGGGACGGGCGACTGAGCGACGGCGGCCGGCGCCGCGGCGGCGAGCGCCACGGCGAGAACAATGGCGAGCAGGGTCAGCGAGCGCATGCCTCGATGCATATCGCATCTCGGCGCAACCTGCACTGAGTAGTGCGAGCCGACGCGCCGCAACTTCGGGATCGCTCTGCGGTGCAGTTCCGCCGCACTTCCAGCGCGAACCTCGCCACCTGCGACCATGGAGGGCATGGGCGGCGGCTCCTCCATTCAGCTCATCCGGCTCTTCGGCATCCGCATCGGCGCGAGCTACAGCTGGTTCTTCGTCCTGTTCCTGCTCATCTGGCTGCTGTCCGGCTACTTCGCCGACGTCACGGGTGACAGCACACGGGGCTTCATCTACGCGGTCAGCGCCGCGGTCCTGTTCTTTGTCTCACTGACGATGCACGAGCTCGGCCACGCGCTCGTCGCCCGCCGCGAGGGCATCGCGGTCGTGGGCATCGACCTGTGGTTCTTCGGCGGCGTGGCGAAGATGAGCCGGGACACGAACTCGCCCGGCGAGGAGTTCCGCGTCGCCGCCGCCGGGCCCGCGGTGACCCTCCTGATCGTGGCTCTGTGCGTCGGCATCCTCGCCGTCCTCGACTCCCCGAAGGTCGCGGGCGAGGCGCTGACGTTCGGCATCGAGCCGGGCGCCTCCGGGATCGAGGCGCTCGTCGGCTACCTCGGCGCCGTCAACGCGTTCCTGCTCGCGTTCAACCTCATCCCCGCGTTCCCGCTCGACGGCGGCCGCCTGGCGCGTGCGCTCGTGTGGCGCATCACGGGGGACCGCAATAAGGCCACGCGGGCCGCCGGGTACGCCGGTCAGGGGCTGGCGTATCTCATGATCGGCCTGGGCCTCGCGATGGCGTTCGTCTGGGAGGACGCCTTCGGCGGCATCTGGCTGGCGGTCCTCGGCTGGTTCCTCGCGACGGCCGCGCGCAGCGCCGTCGTCAGCACAGCCTTCACGGAGAAGATCGACGGCATCACCGTCGCCGACATCATGGACCGCGAGCCGGTGACGATCCCCACCGACGTGCCCGCGCTGCGAGCCCAGGACGAGTGGTTCCTGCGCTACCGCTGGGACTGGTTCCCCGTCATCGACGCCGCCGGCACGTTCCGGGGCCTGCTGCGATCCGAGCGCGTCAACGGGGCCGTCGAGGCCGGGCAGCCGATGCTGCCGGTGGGCGACCTGCTCGACGAGGACGCCGCGACCTGGCGCGTCAACCACGAGGAGCCGCTCGAATCGCTGCTCAGCCGCCCCGAGCTGCGCCAGCTCGGGGCCCTGATGGCCGTGGACGGTGACGGGCGCCTGCGCGGCGTCGTCACCGTCCAGCAGGTGCAGCGCGCGCTCACCGCCGCGCTGCCCGGCCGCGCCTGAGCGCCGCCTACGGCGTCGTGAACGCCGTGGTCACGTCGTTGGCCAGGCGCGTCGAGAGCCCGAACGCCGGCAGCAGCGTGGTGCCGTTGACCGACACCCCGGAGAGCGAGAGCTTCAGCTTCGTCACCTGTGTGCCGCGGATGCCGAACTCGCCGGCAACGGTCGCCTTCAGCCGCATCGACGGCAGCCCGCTCATGCGCGCGTCCGCCCCGCCCGTGCCACGGAAGGCCAGCGTCAGCGACTTCCCGTCAGGGATCGTGATGGACCCGCCGACGTTGGCGAGATAGGTCGAGGTCGTGACGCCGCCGATCTTGGTGGTGAAGAGGTCGAGGCGCGAGATGTTCACGCCCGCGTCGAGCGAGAGCTTGCCGTCAGCCGAGCCGATTCCGGCCCAGAACGTCCGGCCGTCGAGCCGGCCGGCGCGTCCGAGCGTGCAGGTCGACGCCTGCCCGAGCGCGGACACCGAGAAGTTCTTCTCGTCGACGAGCAGCGCCTTCGCGGTCGCGTCGAGGTGACCTGTCGTGCAGCCGAGCCGCAATCCGCCCTCCAGGGCGAAGCCGGCGGACGTCCAGTCGATCGCGCCACCGAGGATCGTGAAGTTCGGCGCGATCTCGATCGGGCCCGTCAGGTAGCCGGACAGGCCGGAGATCGGGAGCGGAGCGAAGATGTCCTTGCCCGAGAGGTTGCCGCCGGCTGACAGTCGCCCGCCCTTGAACGGGTAGTCGGTGAGGCTCACGCCGAACGTGTAGCTCCGGTTCCAGCGGATGAGGCCGGACAGCCGCGCGTAGCCGCTCGTGGCCTTCACCGTGATGCCGCTCGTGTTGACCCCGACGGTGAATGCCCACGGCGGACCCGGCGGCGTCGGCACCGCGGCGGCCGGGATCGGCAGGCCGGTGGCGGCAGCGAGCGACGGCGCCTCCGCCGGTGCGGCCGTGACGTCCTCGGGCGCGATCACGTCGGGCGGCGCCTCCTGGGCGACCGCGGGTGCGGCGCCGGACGCGCAGCACGCGACCACGACGAGGCTGCCGAGCGCCCACCGGCGCAACGGCTGGGACATCTGCATCTGCATGAGCTCCTCCCAGAGCGACGACCGCGGCCGACCCTACATGCAGGACGCACCGTGCGGGATGAATTCCGTTCCGGACCCGGCGCTATATCCGTCCTCCAAGGTCTGATTTCCCAGCAACCACGGGGATTTGGGCGCGTCCAGGGTGACCCCGGAGCGGGCCGGGGAACGTATAGAGTCCGGACCAGTCCCCCCACGGAGCAGCCACCCGGATCACATGCCTTCACATGACGTTCTGATCATTGGCGCCGGGCTCGCCGGGCAGCGTGCGGCTCTCGCCGCCGCCCAGGCCGGAGCCTCGGTCGCCATCATCTCCAAGGTCCACCCGGTGCGCTCGCACTCGGTGGCCGCCGCGGGCGGTATCAACGCCGCGGTGAGTGTCGACGACGACTGGCGGTCGCACGCCTACGACACGGTGAAGGGCTCGGACTTCCTCGGCGATCAGGACGCCATCGAGGTCATGTGCTCGGAGGCGCCGAAGGAGGTGCTCCACCTCGAGCACATCGGCGTCACCTTCCACCGCAACGACTCGGGCCAGCTCGACCTGCGCGCGTTCGGCGGCGCCTCGGTGAAGCGCACCGCGTACGTCGCGGACATCACCGGCCAGGCGATCCTCCACGTGCTCTACGAGCAGCTGATGAAGCACCACGAGACCGTCGACCGGTACGAGGAGTGGTTCGTCACCTCGCTCATCAAGGACGACAGCGGCGCCTGCGTCGGCGTCGTCGCGCGCGACATCCGCACCGGGCGCATGGAGACCTTCGCGGCGAAGTCCACGATTCTCGCCTCCGGCGGCGCGGGCCAGGCCTTCAAGCCGACGACGAACGGCCTCATCTGCACGGGCGACGGCATCGCCCAGGCGTACGAGATCGGTGCGCCGCTCATGGACATGGAGATGATCCAGTACCACCCCACCACGCTGGTGGAGAACGGGTTCCTCATCACCGAGGGCGCCCGCGGCGAGGGTGCGCATCTCCTCAACGGCGACGGCGAGCGCTTCATGGAGAAGTACGCGCCGAACAAGATGGAACTCGCCTCGCGCGACGTCGTCTCGCGCGCCGAGCAGACGGAGATCAACGAGGGTCGCGGCGCCGGGCCGAACAAGGAAGGCATCTACCTCGACATCACCGTCGTGCCGAAGAAGCGCACGCTCGAGGCGCTGCGCGAGATCGTCAACATCGGCAAGGACTTCGCCGGCGTCGACATCACCGAGGAGCCGATCCTCATCCGCCCCGGCCAGCACTACATCATGGGCGGCGTGAAGACCGACGTCGACGGCCAGGCCCCGGGCATCCCCGGCCTGTACGCCGCCGGGCGAGGTCGCCTGCGTCTCCGTGCACGGCGGCAACCGCCTCGGCGCGAACTCGCTGCTCGACACGCTCATCTTCGGCCGCCGGGCAGGCGAGCACGCTGCGGCGCGCGCCCTGCACGTCGCGATGCCCGAGGTCGATGACGCCAAGCTGCACGAGGACGAGCAGCGGCTGAAGGAGATCATCGAGCGCCCGAAGACCGGCCGCCGCGTCTCCGAGATCAAGGACGAACTGGGCACGACCATGAACCAGTACGTCGCGGTCTACCGCGAGGAGGAGGGTCTCCAGAAGGCGCACGAGGTCGTGCGCCGCCTGAAGGAGGAGGCCAAGACCGCCTACGTCGACGACCAGGGCACGGTCTTCAACCAGGACGTCCTCGGCGCCGTGGAGCTCGGCTACATGCTCGACTGCTCCGAGGCCATCGTCGTCGCCGCGATCGAGCGCAAGGAGTCGCGCGGCGCGCAGTTCCGGGTCGACTACCCGGACCGCAACGACGAGGAGTGGCAGAAGCACATCGACATCTCGCGCAACGGCGACGACGTGCCGCACGTGAGTTACTCGCCGGTGACGATCACGCAGTGGGAGCCCGAGGAGCGCAAGTACTGATGGCCGAGTTCAAGCTCAAGCTGCGCCGGTACAACCCGGAGACGGGCGAGGCGCCCTACTGGCAGGAGCACACCGTCGAGCTGGAGCCGCACCGCTCCGTGCTCGAGGCGATCCTGCAGGCCAAGAACAACGAGGACGGCTCGATCGGCGTCCGGTGCTCCTGCAAGGCCGCGATCTGCGGGTCCTGCGGCGTGCGCGTCAACGGCAAGCCGGGCCTGGCGTGCCACACGCACCTCGACGCCGCGCTCGCGTCCGCGAAGGACGGCGAGACGATCGTCGTCGAGCCGATGGGCAACATGCCCGTCATCAAGGACCTCATCGTCGACATGGACGCGGTGCACTGGAAGAAGATCCAGCGCGTCACGCCGTGGCTCGTCAACCGCGAGCCGGTCCCCGAGCGCGAGTACATCGTGCCGCGGGAGTCGATGGTCGACGTCACGCAGTCGATGGCCTGCATCCAGTGCGGCGCCTGTGTCTCGGACTGCCTCTCCATGGAGGTCGACCCGCTGTTCATCGGTCCGGCCGCCCTGGCGAAGAGCTACCGCTTCGTCGGCGACCCGCGCGACGACATGCAGCAGGTGCGCCTCAAGGACCTCTCCGAGGATCCGCACGGCATCTACGACTGCACGCACTGCTTCAAGTGCATCGAGGCGTGCCCGAAGGGCGTCGCGCCGATGTCGCAGATCATGCGCCTGCGCCGCATCGCCGGCAACGACCACCACATCGTGGACCGCAACAACGGCGACCGCCACGAGCGGGCGTTCGTGAGCCTCATCCGCGACCACGGCCTGCTGTGGGAGGCCGAGCTGCTGCCCCGGTCCTACGGCGGCGACTCGTGGTTCGGCAAGTTCCACCCGCACGCGGGCAAGGAGCTGCTCAGCTCGCTGCCCGCGATCACGAAGGCGCTGCTGCGCGGCAAGGTCACGCCGATGGGCGCGCTGAAGCCGCACGACATCCCGGCGAAGGACCTCGAGCAGGTCCAGCGGATCTACAAGACCGTCGAGGAGCGCGAAGAGCGCGTCGAGTTCAACCTGTACATCTCCGGCAAGGACGAAGACCTCCTGCCGTCGTCCACGGCCACCGAGGAGGCGTCCGCCTGATGAAGGTCGCGTACTGGCCCGGCTGCGTCAGCCGTGGTTTCACCCCGGAGCTGCACGGCTCCATGGAGAAGGTCGCCCCGCTGCTGGACATCGAGCTCGTCCCGCTGGACCGGGCGTGCTGCACGGGCGCCGGCGTCATCGCCGAGCACAGCCAGGAGCTCGCCGACTCGCTGAACGCGCGCACGTTCGCGCTCGCCCAGCAGGTCGCCGGCGCGGACCTGATGATGAACATCTGCTCGACCTGCCAGGGCGCGCAGGGCGAGTGCCAGGAGCGCCTGGACGCCAGCGCGGAGTACCGCGCGCACATCAACGAGAACCTCGCCCCCGAGGGTCTCGAGTATCAGGCAGGCATCGCGAACAAGAACTTCCTGTGGGTCCTGGTCGAGGAGATCGGCCTGGACAACCTGAAGTCGATGGTCAAGCGCCCGCTGACCGACCTGCGGGTCGGCCCGTTCTACGGGTGCTACATCGTGCGGCCCACGGACCGCCTCGGCATCAACGCCGAGAATCCGCGTGACACGTACCTCGAGCAGGTCATCGAGACGCTCGGCGGCACGACCGTCGAGTACGCGGGCAGCCAGAAGTGCTGCGGCTTCCCGGTCATCACGATGAACAAGCAGGCCTCGCTGAAGCAGGCCGGCACGCATCTCGCCGACGCGCAGGACGCCGACGCGGACTGCCTCGTCACGCCGTGCCCGCTGTGCCACCTGAACCTGGACCTGCAGCAGCCGCTGGCGGGCCCGGTCGTCGGCCGCAGCCTGCAGATGCCGGTGCTGCACCTGCCGCAGCTCGTCGGCCTGGCCCTCGGTCTCTCGCCGAAGGAACTCGGGCTGAACAAGCACGTTGTGAAGCCCACCGCGGTCGTCGACTGGTCGACCTCGGTGGTCGGCGCGGTCGGCGCCGGCGCTGGCGGCTGGTAGCCGCAACGTCTGACGTGCGAGCGCGCCAGATGGCGCGTTCGCACTCATCCGTTCGTCCAGTCCCGATCCCCCGGGTTCGGGCACCTGCGTACCGTTGAGCGCTCAGCGCACCCCTCACCCGGAGCGCGGCCTGAGCCCCCCGATGCCTGACGGAGCCGTGAACCGACCCTGGAACGACGCGCTTGCGCGGGCTGCCGCGCTGCTCGGCGAAGGCGTCCTCGTGCACGCCCCCGACGGCACGATCGAGGCGGCGAACGACCTCGCGCCCACGATCCTCGGCCTGACCGCCGATCAGCTCCACGGGCGCTCGAACATGGATCCGCGCTGGCGCACCGTCACGGCAGACGGACAGCCCCTCGCCCCCGAGCACCATCCGTCCGCCGTCGCACAGCGCACGGGTGAGACCCAGCGCGACGTGCTCGTCGGCGTCCATCACCCTGACGACGCGTTGCGGTGGCTGTCGGTCACCGCGGTGCCGTTCGGCGACGGGCCGGACGGCGTCCTCGTGCGCTTTGCCGACGTCACCGCGCAGCGCGCGTCGCTGCTCGACCTCGAGCACGAGGCGCAGCGGATGGCCGACGTCGAGACGATCGCCCTGCTGGGGATGTGGGAGCTCGAGCTGCCCAGCCAGCAACTGCACCTCTCCGACGGCATGTACCGCCTGCTGGGCCACACCCCGGCGAGCCTGCCACCGGACCGCGTGCGGTTCGAGGAGTTCGTCCTCACCGAGGACCGCGAGCGGGTGTTCGCCGCGGTCGAGCGAAGCCTCGGCCAGGGCGAGAACTTCAACATCGCGCACCGCATCCGCCGGGCCGACGGGTCCATCGGCACCTTCCGCGTCCGCGGCCGGCCGCAGTTCGACGAGGACGGGCAGCTCGTGTCCGTCGTCGGCACCACCCAGGACATCACCGAGCCCGCGCGGATGGAACGCGACCTCGCACGGGCCCGGGACCAGCTGCGCGGCGTCCTCGACGCGGTCACCGAGCACGCGATCGTCGCGACGAGCCAGTGGGGCATCATCACCGACATGAACCGCGGCGCCGAGCTCATGTTCGGCTACACCGTCGAGGAGATGCTCGGCAAGACGCCGGGGATCTGGCACGACCCCGAGGAGATCATCGGGCGCGCGAAGGAGCTCGGGATCCCGCCGAGCCTTGACGTCTTCACCATGAACGCGCGCATGTCGGCCCCCGAGACGCGCGAGTGGACGTTCATCCGCAAGGACGGCACGCGGCGCCGGATGGTCATGACGATCACCGTGCAGCGCGACACCGCCGGCGACGTCGTCGGGTACATCAGCGTCGCGCGTGACATCACCGAGCCGCACCGCGCGGAGGCCGCCCGCCGCCGTGCCGAGGCACGCTTTCGCACGGCGTTCGACCACGCCCCGATCGGGGTGGGGCTCGTGGACCTCTCCACCGGGTCTCCCGGCCGGCTGCTTGACGCAAACCGGGCACTCGCCCTGCTCGTGGGCCGCGAGGAGGACGAACTCGACGGCATGGCGCTGTCGGCCCTCGTGCACCCCGAGGACGGGCCGGGCCTGCAGGCGCGCCTGTGCGACCTGGCCAACGCGCGGCTTCCGAGCTTTCAGAGCGAGGTGCGGCTCATGCACCGCGACGGGCAGTTCGTCTGGGCGCTGCTCGGCGGCGCCGCCGACGTGGACACCGACGGCACCGACGATGAGCCGACCGCGGTGCTGCAGATCCTCGACATCACCGAGCGCAAGCGGTTCGAGGGGCAGCTGCAGTACCTCGCCGACCACGATCCCCTCACCGGCATGTTCAACCGCCGCCGCTTCGAGGAGGAGCTCGAGCGCGCGCTCGCGCATGCCGAGCGCTACCAGGTCCCCGGCGCGCTGATGGTGGTCGACCTCGACGGCCTGAAGATGGTCAACGACACGCTCGGCCACGCGGTGGGCGATGAGCTCATCGAACGGGTCGCCCGCGTGCTGCGCCACTCCCTGCGCACGAGCGACATCGTCGCCCGGCTCGGCGGCGACGAGTTCGGGATCCTCCTGCCGCAGATGGGCCGCAGCGACGCCATCCAGGTCGCGGAGAAGGTGCTCGACGAGCTGCGTGACGGCGGCGTCGTGCTGACGGCCAACCGCCACGGCAGGGTCACCGCCTCGATCGGCATCACGACATGGGACGGCCCGCCCGCCGAGGCGCCGCACGAGCTGCTCATCCAGGCCGATCACGCGATGTACGCCGCAAAGCAGGCCGGCCGCGACCAGTTCGCCGTCCACGACCCCGAGGCCGGCACCGAGCGCGAGCCGCTCGGCACCGCGTGGCTCGATCGGCTGCGCGACGCTCTGGACCTCGACGACGGCTTCGTCCTGCACGCCCAGCCGATCGTGCCGCTCACAGCCGGCGTGGACGAGGACGGCATGGACCGGTTCGAGCTGCTGATCCGCATGCCCTCCGAGGACGGCTCGCTCATCCCGCCGGGGACGTTCCTCGGGCTCGCGGAGCGCTACGACCTCGTGCAGCAGCTCGACCGCTGGGTGCTCGCCCGCGCGGTGGCGCTCATCCGGGCGAGGGAGACGGCCGGCCGGCCCGTGAACGTCACGGTGAACCTCTCCGGCCGCACCGTCAACGACCCGACCCTGGCCCGCGACGTCGAGCTGCTACTCCGGGAAGGGCCCATCCGCGAAGGCGCGCTGACCGTCGAGGTCACGGAGACCGAGGCGATCGTCAACATCGACCGCGCCCGCGTGCTGGCCCGGGACCTGCGTGCGCTGGGCTGCCGCTTCGCGCTCGACGACTTCGGGGCGGGGTTCGCGTCGTTCTACTACCTCAAGCACCTCGCGTTCGATCTCCTGAAGATCGACGGCGAGTTCATCCGCCAGCTGCCGATCACGCCCACCGACCGGCTCGTCGTGCGGGCGGTCGTCGACATCGCGAAGGCGATGGGCACCCAGACCTGCGCCGAGTTCGTCGGAGACGACGAGACCGTCGAACTGCTGCGCGAGCTCGGCGTCGACTACGGGCAGGGCTTCCACCTCGGACGCCCGCGGCCGGTCGACGAGTTGCTGCGAGAAGCCCGCACCGGGTCGTAGGGCTACCGTGGGAGGCGTGCCGCGCCCCCTGCGTCTCAGCGTCCTGGACCAGTCGCCCGTCTCGGCCGGGAAGACCGGCGCCGACGCGCTGCGCAACACCATCGCGCTCGCCCGGCTCGCCGACGAGCTCGGCTACCACCGTTACTGGGTCGCCGAGCACCACGGCGGCGGGATGGTGGCCGGCCCCAGCCCCGAGGCGCTCATCGGCCCGATCGCCGCGGCGACACGCAACCTGCGCGTCGGCAGCGGCGGAGTGATGCTGCCGCACTACAGCCCACTGAAGGTGGCTGAGACCTTCGGCGTGCTCAGCGCGTTGTACCCGGGCCGGATCGACCTGGGTCTCGGACGCGCGTCGGGCACCGACCCGCTCACGGCCTTCGCGCTGCAGCGCGACCGGCGCGACCGCGCCCCCGACGACTTCCGCGAGCAACTGGCCGAGCTGCTCGCCCACCTCGGTGGCCGGTTCCCCACAGACCATCCGTTCAGCCGCATCCAGTCGCTGCCGGACATGGCGCAGCGCCCGGAGCCGTGGCTGCTCGGCTCGTCGCGGCAGAGCGCGATCTGGGCTGCGGAGCTCGGGCTGCCGTACGCCTTCGCCGACTTCATCAACCCGGCGGGCGCGTCGATCGCGCAGTCCTATGTCGAGCGCTTCCAGGGCTCGGAGCATGCAGCCTCGGTCCAGCTCGCCGTCGGGGCGTGGGCACTGGCCGCCGACACGGAGGAGGAAGCCCAGCGGCTGGCGTCCTCCGCCCGGCTGGCGTTCCGGCGCCTGCGCCGTGGCGAACCCGCGCCGATCGCCTCGGTCGAGGATGCCATGCGGATCCTGCGCGACGAGGGCCGCGACCCGCTGGCGCCCTCACGCGGGCGGCGGGAGATCGTCGGCACCGCCGACCAGGTTCGCGACGGGATCGTCGCGCTCGCCGACGAGTACGGCGCCTCCGAGGTGATCGTCGTGACGATCACCCACGACGACGATGCGAGACGACGCAGCTACGAGCTGCTGGCCGGCGCCTTCGCGCTGCCGGCCGTCGCACAGCGCGCCGCCTGACCCTCGGTCCGCCGGGGCGCGCGCTGACGTTGCGCGACGGCGGGGCCCGCACCGGGTCCGCGGATCGCGTCCGTGACGCCGAGCGGCATGTGCACGACCGGGTCGTAGCGCAGCTCGCGGGGCGTGCGCTGCGGGCGGGCTGCGGCGATGGCCGCGGCGACGGGGATCGGGAGGTCGTACCCGTCCCACCGCGCCCGGTGGGCGGCGGACAGCGCTCGCACGAACGTGGTCGCTGCGCGACGCCCGAGCACGAGGCTGAGCCCCAGCTGCGCCGACGCCCCGGTCTGCGAGCAGTGCAGGAGCACATCGATGTCGATGTGCGCACGCAGGCGCCGGAACGTGACGCGGACCGCCGAGATCCGCTCCAGCTCGACGTGCGCGCCGTCGCCGTCCCGGCTCGGTCCATGCACGACGAGGCGGCGGTCCGTGACGGTCAGCACGGGACCAGTGGCGCCCCGCCAGCGCCGGCGCGACTGCACGCGGGCCGCGCCGGGAGCGCGCCGCACGGCCGTGGCGGCACGGGCGCGCCACGCGCCGACCCGGCGCTCACCAGGGAGCAGCAGCACGCCGCCCACCGGATCCAGGGCGGGATACGCGCCGTCTCCGACCCGGCGGCGATCGTGCGCATAGCCGAGGAGGACGAAGCGTCGGGGATCGCAGCCGGCCAAGCCGTCACCCGCTGCGAGCGCCGGGCGGCGGCGGTCAGGACCGCCGATGGGCCGCAGCGGCGATGCACGTCGTCGGCCCCCTCCGGACATACTCCAAAAGAAAGCACATTTAGCAATCGATGGGGGCTGACGTTGTGTCGAGGCCTGCCGCGCCTGGTTGGCCACACTGTCGAACACCGCGCTTGCGCGGACCGCGGGCGTTGCGCTACCGTGCGGACGTCATGGACATCGTGTGAGCAGCAGCACCCCGCGCACCAGCTCGTCGTCGAGCCTCGTCGTGCGCCAGCCGCACCCGTCCTGACCGCTCTCGCTGCCGACCGCAGCCGTCGTGCTCCTGACGGGTGATCCGTGTGAGGGACCGCCCTCACCCACGCCCACGACTTCGAAGGAGCCTCTATGCCACGTGCACGCCCCCTGCGGCCGGCGCCCATGATCCGCCGCCCGCCCAGGCCGCCGATGCGGCCGACCGTCCGGCCGCTGCCGCGCCGGACGCCGTAGCACCCGAGCCGGGGTGCGGGACGATCACGTCCCGCACCCCGCCGGCTCGGATGGGTCCCTGCCCTACGCCTGAACCGTGAAGCGCGAGACGAGGCTGTCGAGCTGCTGCGCGCTGGCGGCGAGCTCCTGTGCCGACGCGGCGATCTCCTCCGTCGACGCCGAGGTCTGCTGCGTCGAGGCGGACACCTGCTCGGTCGAGGCCGACGACTCCTCGGCCACCGCGGCGACGTCGTTCATCGACTCGCTCATGCGACTCGCCGTCTCAGCGATCTGCTCGACCGCCGCGGCGATCTGCTCGACGCGTGAGCCCATGTCGCCGATCGACGTGCCGATCTCCTCGAAGGAGCGGCGCGCCTCCTCGACCGTGGTCGAGCCCTCAGCCGTGCGCTCGGCACCGGTCTTGACGGTCTCGACCGCCTTGCCGGTCTCGGCCTGGATCTGGCCGATGAGGTCGGCGATCGACGACGCCGCGGACTGCGACTCCTCGGCCAGCTTGCGCACCTCGTCGGCGACGACCGCGAACCCGCGGCCCTGCTCACCGGCGCGCGCCGCCTCGATCGCCGCGTTGAGCGCCAGCAGGTTCGTCTGCTCGGCGATCGTCGTGATCGTGTCGACGATCCCGCCGATCTGCTCGCTCTTGGCCCCGAGCTCACCGATCGCTTCGGCGGCCTGCTGGCTGGCGGTGCGCACCTCGACCATCGCGTCGGTCGCCGCGGACGCCGCCTGCATGCCCGCCTCGGCCATCTCACGCGTCTGCCGCGCGGCCTCGACGGTCTGCTTCGCGTTCTCGGCCGACTCGCGGGTCGCGCCGGCGACCTCCTCGGTCATCCGCTTCGCGTCCTCGACGGACTGCACCTGGCGCTGAGCACCTGACGCGACCTCGCCAACGGCGTTGGCGATCTCGCCCACCGCGCGGCCGGCTTCGTCCGACGTCGACGCCATCTGCTGCGAGGCCGCGGACACCGTCCCCGCCGTGTTGCCGACCTGGCCGATCATGTCGGCGAGGGCGACACGCGCGGCGGCGTAGGCCTCGACCGACGCGACGGTGTGCTCACGGGTGGCGTTGACCGCCTGCGCGACGTCGCCGATCTCGTCGTTGGACCACGTCTCGATCGGGGTCGTGACCGCGGTGACCTCGCGGGTGAGGTCACCCTCGGCGAGGTGCTCGAGGCCGTCCTTCAGCTCGGCGCTGTCGCGGTTGCTGAGGCTGCCGAGACGGTCCAGGACCTCACGCACGCCCTTGGCGATGCTGCGGGAGAGCAGCAGCGCGATGGCGAGAGCCAGGACGATTGCCAGCACGAGGATCGCGATCGTGGTGTTCCGCGCGTCCTTCGCCGTGGCCTCGGCGTCGGCGTAGGTCGCGTCGCCCGCGGCCTGCACAGCCTTGTTCCACTCCTGCATCTGCGCGTCGAAGTCGCTGAAGACATCCCCGCCGCCGGCGAGGATGTTCGCGGCCTCCTGGTTGCGGCCCGCGCGGCTCACAGCCAGGAACCCGTCGGTGAGCTTCAGGTACTCGGCCCACGTCGCCTTCGCCTTCGCGAGGCGCGCTTCCTCGCGGCTGTCGCCCTTGACGAGCGGACCCAGCGCCGTGAACGCCGCGTTCACCGACTTGATGTCGAGCGGCACGTCCACGTTCTCGATCTCGTTCATCTTCGCCTGGGTGGGCGCGGCCGCGTGGCGGAACTGATCCTTGCGCAGCGTCTGCGACCAGATGCGCATTTCATTGACGGCGTTGACGCTCGGCACCGTGTCGTCGTTGATCCGCTCAGCGCCCTGCTCCACGGAGCTGACGTTGTTCAGGCCCAGGAGGCCCAACACAACCATGAGCGCCACCACGGCGCCGAATCCGCCGAGCAGCTTTGCCCGCAGCGGTACTCGCATCGATCGCATTTCCGTTGTCCCTTCGGAAAAAATGGGGGTGTGGGAACCCGGGATTCCGGGTCCTTGGCCCTGCCGATCGACCAGCGGCGCGTGACGGCCCAGCCCCCTCGACAGACGGGCAAGCCGGTCCTCACCGCTTGCGGTGCCCCCACTCCGGGGGAGGGTGGGCCGGCCCTACGCGCGGGCGCCGACGAGCCCGCGCTCGACGGCGAGCTCTGCGAGCTGCACGGTGTTCAGCGCGGCGCCCTTGAGCAGGTTGTCGCCGACGACGAAGAAGTTCAGGCTCTTCGGGTCCCCGAGGTCCACCCGCACGCGGCCGACGAACGTCTCGTCGCGCCCGGCGGCGGCCAGGGGTGTCGGCGCCTCCTCGACGATGAGGTTCGGGAACGCCTCGAGCGCGGCCTTCGCCTCGGCGAGATCGACCTCCCGCTCGTAGGTCGCGCGGACCTCGATCGCGTGGCCGACCATCACCGGCACCCGCACGCAGGTCGGGGAGACCGCGAGGTTCGGCAGGTCGAGAATCTTGCGACTCTCGTTCTGCATCTTCATCTCTTCGTCGGTGTAGCCGTTCTCGCCGAGCGTGCCAAGCATGGGCACCACGTTGTACGCGAGCGTGTCGGCGTGCACCTCGGCGACCACGAGCTCGCGGGCACGCTGGCCGTCGGTGACGAGGAAGTCGATCTCCTCGTGCAGGACCGGCATCTGCGCCGCGAGCTCGTCGATGCCCTTCTGCCCGGCGCCGCCGGCGCGGCCTGGTAGCTGGTCGCGACCATCGCGGTCATGCCGAACGCGTCGTGCAGCGCCTTGGCGGGCAGCATCACGACCATCGTGGTGCAGTTCGGGTTCGCGACGATGCCCTTGCGGGCGGACTCGATCGCGTCCGGATTGACCTCGGAGACGACGAGCGGGACGTCCGGGTCCATGCGGAACGCCGACGAGTTGTCCACGACGACCGCGCCGCCGGCCACGAACTTGTCCGCCCAGGCGCGCGAGGTCGAACCGCCCGCGCTGAACAGCGCGAGGTCGTAGCCCGTGACGGTGTCGTCGCTCAGGGGCTGGATGGTGCCGTAGCCGGGCAGCTCCTTGCCGGCGCTGCGCTCACTCGCGAACGGCACGATGGCGCTGGCCTCGAACCCACGGCGCTCGAGGGTCTTCAGCATGATCTGGCCGACCGCGCCGGTGGCGCCGACGACGGCAACGCGGGGACTACTCACGCGGAGACCTCCTGGGACGTATGAGCGCAGCGAATACTCCCGGCCACATGATGAGGCTCTGCCGAAATCATGTGGCAAATTCCCCAAACGGGCGCTCGACTTGGATCGTCCCTTCACCGGACAGCTCGAACTCGCTGTGCAACGCACGCACCGCATCCGGCACACGGTCGCCGTCGACGACGCAGCTGATCTTGATGGGCGACGTGGAGATCATCTCGATGTTGATCCCCTCCCGGCCGAGCGTGCTGAACACGCGCGCGGCGACACCCGGATGCGTCTTCATCCCCGCGCCGACGATCGAGACCTTGCCGATCGCCTCCTGGGCGGTGAGCTGCATGCTCAGCTCGTCGGCGAGCGGCTGCAGGGCGAGCTTCGCCCCGTGGAGGTCGTCGCGCGGCACGGTGAACGAGAGCTCCGCGGCCGCGGCCTCGGACACCGGCTCGTTCTGGATGATCATGTCGATGTTGATGTTCGCCTCCGCGAGCGCGGTCGCGATGCGACCCGCGACGCCGGGCGTGTCGGGCACGTGCGACAGCGTGATGCGCGACTCCCCGGTGGAGTGCGTGACGGCGGTGATGAGCGGGTTCTCCACGGTTTCCTGATCTCCGACGACAACGGTACCCGGCTCGTCGCTGAACGAGGACCGGCAATGAACGCGAACGCCGTGGGTGCGGGCGTACTCGAGCGAGCGCAGCTGCAGGACGCCCGCGCCCGAGGCGCTCATCTCCAGCACCTCCTCGAAGGAGATCACCGGGATCTTGCGGGCGTTCGGGACGATGCGCGGGTCGGCGTTGAACACGCCGGGGACGTCCGTGTAGATCTCGCACTCGTCCGCCTCGATCGCCGCGGCCAGCGCGACCGCGGTGGTGTCCGAGCCGCCGCGCCCCAGCGTGGTGACGTCCCGCGCCGTCGAGACCCCCTGGAACCCGGCGACGAGGACGATCTTGTCGTCGTCCAGCGCTTCGCGGATCCGGTCGGCGCGCACCTCGAGGATGCGCGCCTTCGTGTGCGACGTATCCGTGACGATGCCGGCCTGCGAGCCGGTGAGACTGATCGCCTGATGGCCGAGGTCGTTGATCGCCATCGCGCAGAGCGCACAGGACTGCCGCTCGCCGGTGGAGAGGAGCATGTCCATCTCGCGCGGGTCCGGGTGCGGGCTGATCTCCTGCGCGTCCGCGATGAGGTCATCGGTGGTCTTGCCGCGCGCGGACAGGACCGCGACCACGCGCAGACCCTCCTCGCGCTTGGCGACGATCCTCTGGGCGGCGCGCTTGAGGCGCTCGGCGTCGGCGACGGACGTGCCGCCGAACTTCATGACCACGGTGCCGGGCATTGCTTGGGGAATCTAGCGACCGCGCACGGTCAGGAATCTTGAGGCTCGCGACGCTCGTGCCGATACACAGGTCGTGCACGTGTCTGCCGCGCTGCAGTCGACCGAGGCGCAGCGCCTGCGACAGGTCGAGTTCGAACGTCGCATCTTCCCCATCCTGCTCGTGGTCGCGGGCGTGATGTGGGCCGGCCTCGGGCTGCTCGCGCTGAGCCACCCGCTGGACGACGTGCTGATCACCGCGGCCGTGGGCACGGTGTACTTCGGCTTCCTGTTCTACAGCCAGCGCCGGGCGGTGCGCTCCACCAGCCCATTGGTGTGGCTCGCCCTGCAGGAACTCGGCGTCATCCTGCTGCTCGGCTCCGCGATCACGTGGTCGGGCGGCGTGCACAGCGCCGCGCTGCCGATCACGGTCATCGTCGCGCTGATCATCGGTGTCCGCTTCCCGACGCGCTGGGTGATCGCGCAGATCCCCGTCTACGCCATCCTGATCCTCGCCTGCATCTGGGTCGGTGACGCGGACGAGCTGACCGCGGGGCCCGTCGAGGGGCTCGCCTGGCTCAGCGCCTTCGTGATGGCCGCCATCGTGACGAACATGCTCGCGCACGCCGAGCGCAACGCCCGGCGCGATGCGGTGCACGACGCGCTCACCGGGTTGCTCAACCGCCAGGCGCTGACCGAGCGCCTGGAGCAGGCACACCCCCCACCCGAACCGGCGCGCCGAGACGCTCAGCGTGATCGCCGCGGACCTCGACGGGCTGAAGGCCGTCAACGACAGCTCCGGCCACGAGGCCGGAGACGAGGTGCTGCGCGACGTCGCGTCGGCCCTCGCGTCCAGCATCCGCGAGGGAGACCTGCTCTACCGCCTCGGCGGCGACGAGTTCCTCGTGCTCCTGCCCGCGACCCCGACGAGCGAGGCCGCTGACCTGGCCGAGCGCCTGCGCGCGACGGTCGCGGCCCGGCGCCCCGCCGGCCACGACGTGACGCTGTCTGCCGGCGTGGCCGGGGTCTTCCATCAGCACGTCGATCTCGAGCACCTCATCAGCCGCGCCGACCGGGCGCTGTACGCGGCGAAGCAGGACGGGCGCGACCAGGTGCAGCTCGCCGAGCCCGACGGGGCGCCCGCCCCCCACCGCGAGCTGACCGCTCACCCTCCGCCCCGACCTGCCGATCACCCGGGGCGTGCGACACGCATCGGCCCCGCATGCCCCGGAACTGGACCGCCTGCGCCTCCTCGAGCAGGAGGCGCGGCTGCGCGGTGTCCGGAGGATGGGCGAGCTGCTCGTGGGGGCGGGGGTGGTCGCCATCGGCCTCGCCGACGACGCGGTCAACGCCGCCGTCGCGGCGCTGGTCCTCATCCTGCTCGCCAGCGCGTTCGAGGGCCAGGCGCAGCGCACACGCGCCCCGGGCGGTTGGCTCGCCATCCAGGAGCTGTTCGGCCTCACCGCGATCTGCCTCGTCATCGGCGCGACCGGCGGGCTCGCCAGCCCGGCCCTCGTGCTGCTCGCTCCCGCCGCTGCGCTCGCCGGCGCCCGCCGGCAGGGCGGCCCGCTCGCCGTGTCGCTGCTCGTTGCCCTGGCCGGTCTCGCGGGCGCCTGCCTGCTCGCAGACGGGCCGTCGTTGGGAGATGCCGCGGGCACCGCGGTCGCAGCCGCAGCCGCGATCCTCGCGGTGGCGCTCGTCACCTCACACCTCGCCCACGCCGACCGCGGGGTCCGCGCCGATGCGATCCTCGACCCGCTCACCGGGCTCCTGAACCGCGGCGCGCTCGACGCGCGGATGATCGAACTGCGCGGCCAGGCGGTCCTCGACGACCTGCCGCTGAGCATCGTCCTGTCCGACCTCGACGCGCTGGCCCAGATCAACGCCGTGCACGGCGCCGACACCGGCGACGCCGTCCTGGCGGGTGCCGCCGAGGCGATGCGCAGATCGCTGCGCACCTTCGAGCTGCTCTACCGCCTGGGCGGCGACGAGTTCCTCCTCATCCTCCCGGGCGCGTCCCCACGTGAGGCCACACACCTGGCCGAGCGGCTGCGCGACGCCGTCGCGACGGCGATGCCGGAGGGCCATGAGGTCACCGCGTCGTTCGGCGTGGCCGGCGGCTCGGGCCGCGGCCTGCAGTTCGGGGCGCTGCTCGCCGAGGCCGACGTCGCGCTCTACGCCGCGAAGGCGGCCGGCGGCGACACGGTGCGCACGTCCGGTGGCGAGCTCGCCGCCGATGGCGAGAACGTGCCGCAGCCCGCGTAGCCGGCCTACAGCCGGCGCCGCCCCGCGAACGCCCGGCCGAGCGTGACCTCGTCGGCGTACTCCAGGTCGCCGCCGACCGGCAGCCCGGACGCCAGGCGCGTCACCGTCACGTCCGGAGCGACATGGTGCAGCTCGTCGGCGATGTGCAGCGCCGTCGCCTCGCCGGTCGTCGTCGGGTTGGTGGCGATGACGACCTCCGTCACCTCGTCGCCGGTCACCCGCCGGTAGAGCTCGGCGAGCCGGATGTCCTCCGGGTCGACGCCGTCGATCGGGCTCAGCGCGCCGCCGAGCACGTGGTAGCGGCCGTGGAACTCGTGGGTGCGCTCCATCGGGATGATGTCGCCGAACTCCTCGACGACGCAGATGACCTTCGGATCGCGCCGGTCATCGAGGCAGATCCGGCAGCGCGGGCCTTCGGCGAGGTTGAAGCAGATCTCGCACGTCCCGATCTTCTCCTTGACCTCCCGGATGGCCGCGGCGAGCGCGGTGGCGTCCTCGTCGGACTCGCGCAGGATGTGGAACGCCAGGCGCTGGGCGGTGCGCTGGCCGATGCCGGGGAGCCTGGAGAGCTCGGCGATCAGGCGCTGGATCGGCGGGGCGTACACGCGAGGGAACGGTAGTGATCGGACCGGGCCTCACGCAGGGGCCCCGCGCCGCGTTGGTGGGGCATGGAACGCCGAGAGCTCCGCATCCCTGCCGGCGACGACCACTGCGCCGCGTGGTGGTACGCACCCGCCGGATCACCACGCCGCGCCCCCGTCGTCGTCATGGCCCACGGCCTGTCCGGCACCCGCCGTGACCGGCTCGGCCCGTTCGCCGAACGCTTCGCGGGCGCGGGCTTCGCCGCGCTGGTGTTCGACCATCGCGGCTTCGGCGACAGCGGCGGCGAGCCGGATCGCTTCGACCCGCGCCGCCAGCTCGCGGACTGGCGCGCGGCGATCGCCTACGCGCGGCTGCTGCCGGGGGTGGACGCCGACCGCGTGGTCACGTTCGGATCGTCGATGGGCGGCGGCAACGCGCTCGCCGCGGCCGCCGCTGACCCGCGGGTCGCCGCCGCGATCAGCCAGGTGCCGTTCCTGGACCTCTGGACGCAGGCCCACCGCTCCGGCCCGCGGGTCGCGCTGCGGATGCTGGCCGCTGCGGTGCGCGGGGAGCACCTCCCCGCGGTCGGCGGTCCGGACGAGGCTGCGTTCATCAACGCGCCCGGCGCGGAGGACGGGTGGCGGCGCGTGGTCGCCACCGGTGAGGACTCGCGGTGGCGCAACCGGGTGTCCGCGCGGTGGCTCCTCGGGCGGCCGTATCGCCCGATCCGGCATGCGGCGCGCCTGCACTGCCCGTGGCTCGTGTGCGTGGGCGAGGCCGACCGGGTCGCGCGACCGGGGCCCGCGATCGCCGCGGCCCGGCGCGCGCCGCACGGCGAACTGCGGACCTACCCGGACGTCGATCACTTCGACATCTACGCCGGGCCGGTCCACGACGCCGTCGTGGCCGACCAGCTCGCGTTCCTGCGGCGGCATGTGGGCGGGGACGTCGCCCTCCCGCCCGGCGAAACGTGCGGTGAACGACACCAACGTCGGGGGAAACCGCGTCGGCCGGTGACTACATCCCGAGCAGCCCGCCGAGCCCGCCGGCGCCGCCCGGGCCGCCGAGCCCGCCGGTCACCGCGCCCATGCGGGTCGCCGCCAGTTCCTGGGCCTGGTTCACGGCCTGGTTGACCGCGGCGAGGATCATGTCCTGAAGCATCTCGACGTCTTCGGGATCGACGGCGTCGGGGTCGATCGTGATCGCCTTGATCTGCAGGTCCCCGGTGATCTTCACCGTGACCATGCCGCCGCCGGCGGAGGCCTCGACCTCCTCGCTGGCCAGCGCCTCCTGGGCGGCCGCCATGTCGGCCTGCATCTTCTGCGCCATCTTGGCGAGCTGGTTGAGGTTCGGCTGGGGCATTCAGGTCTCCTTGGGGGCGTCGTCTTCGGGGCGGATCTCCTCGGCGTCGAACGCCGCCATCAGCTTCTCGATGAACTCGGGGCCCGTCTCGGGCACGGGCGGGGGTGTACCGGCAGCCTCAGCCGCCGCCGCGAAGTCGCGCAGCTCGTACGTGATCTGCGGGGAGGCGCCCGTGACGGCGCGCATCGCCTCGCTGAGACAAACGCGCATGTCCGGGTTCTCGGCCTTGCGCCGCAGGAACTCCTGGTCCTCGGGGAACGCGATCGTGAGCATCTCAGCGTCCAGCGCGACCGGCTGGGCGGTGGAGAGCAGGCCCGCGCAGAGCGCGTGGCGTTCGCGGACGCCGTCGAGGACGGCGGGCCAGACCTCGAGGAGGTCGTGCAGGGTCATGCCGACCGACGGCACCGGTGGAGGGGGCGCGGGGACGGGCTCCTGGGGCTCAGGCTCAACCTCGACTTGAGGGTGAGGGATGGCGGCGACCGCCGCCGCTGCGCCCGTCGCGGCCGCTGTGGGCTGCGGCGCGGGCTCCGGATCGCGCTGGAAGCGGCCCGCAGGCTCTTCGGGGGCGGCCGGTGCGGGCTCGGGCGTGGTGATCGGTGGCGGCGCGACCGACACCCCGGCCCCCGCGTTCACCGCTCGCTCCAGGCGCTCGAGCCGGGCGGCGATCGCCTTCGTCGACGGGTCGACCTCAGGCGCCGCGGCCTTCACGAGCGCCAGCTCGAGGAACGTCCGCGCGTCGGCGCCGTCGCGCACGGCGCGCATCGCCTCGGCGAGGAGGTCGAGCAGGCGAATCACCTGGGCGCGACCGATTCGGCCGGCCTGCGCGGCGATCCGCTGGTCGCGGTCGGTCGTGATCCGCATCTCGGCCGGGACCTCGCCGAGCGTCTGGATGACCAGGAGATCCCGCGCGTGGGCCTCGAGGTCGCGGATGAACGACATCGGGTCGCGGCCGGTGTTCACCAGGCGCGCGCACCCGCGCAGCGTCTTTGCGGCGTCGCCGGACGCGACGGCGTCCATCATCCCGAACAGCAGGTCCGCGTCGGCGATGCCGAGCACCGCGAGGACGTCCTCCGTGGTGATCGTGGTCCCCGAGTAGGTGACCATCTGCTCGAGCGTGCCGAGCGCGTCGCGGAACGACCCGGTGGCGTGGCGGGCGAGCAGCGCGACGGCGTCGTCGCCGATCGTGATGTGCTCCTCCTGCGCGACCCGGCCGACGACCTGCGCCAACTGGCCCACCGTGGGGCGGGTGAAGTCGAAGCGATGGCAGCGGTCGACGACCGTGGGCAGCACCTTGCTCGCCTCGGTGGTGGCGAGCACGAAAATCGTGTTCGGCGGCGGCTCCTCGAGCGTCTTGAGGAACGCGTTCCACGCCTGGGACGAGAGCATGTGCGCCTCGTCGAGAATGTAGACCTTGCTCTTGCCCGACACTGGCGCGAGGGAGACCCGGTCGCGCAGATCGCGGATGTCGTCGACCGAGTTGTTCGAGGCCGCGTCCATCTCGATGACGTCCATCGACGTCGCGTTCTGGATCGCGATGCAGCTCTGGCAGACGCCGCACGGGTCGACCGTCGGGCCGTTCTCGCAGTTCAGGCAGGCCGCGAGAATCTTCGCCATCGACGTCTTGCCAGTCCCGCGCGAGCCGACGAACAGGTACGCGTGATGGACCTTGTTCTGCTGCACGGCGTTGCGCAGCGTGCGCACGACGTGCTCCTGGCCGACCACCTGCGAGAAGGTCCGCGGGCGGTGGCGGCGGTAGAGCGAAGGGGCCTCGGGCACGGGACGACCGAGTCTAAGACAGCAGCCCGACACGGGCGTTACCGTCAGCAGCCCCATGCGCCGGTTTCTCCTCGGTGCCGGCGCCTCCGCGGTGTTGGCCGTCCTGCTGCTCGCCGTCTTCGACGCGGTGCAGCTCATCAACTACGACACGCTGTATACGGTCATCTGGGGCCGGGACCTGGCGCGCGGCGACCTGCCGGACCTGGAGGTCGCGCTCGCCCCCCACCCCCCATCCGCTGCAGGAACTGGCCTCGATGCCGCTCGTGCTGCTCTTCGGAGACGCGCCCGAGTTCGGGAGCGCGGCGGCCTGGGTCGTCTCCGGCGGCGCGTACCTGCTGCTCGGCGTCCTCGGCGTGCTCGTCTTCGCCCTCGGCCGCGCCTGGTTCGGCTGGGCCGCGGGTGCGCTCGCCGCGCTCATCATCCTGACCCGCGAACCGGTGCTGTCCTACGGGCTCCGGGCCTACGTCGACCTCCCCTATCTCTGCCTGCTCCTCGGCGCGCTGCTGGTGGAGACGAAGCGCCCGCGCGCGGGCTGGCCGGTCCTCGCGCTGCTGGCGCTCGCCGGGCTGCTGCGCCCGGAGGCGTGGCTGTTCAGCGGCGCGTACGTGCTCTGGCTCGCGTGGGGCCCGGACGGGCTCCGGGGCCGTGCGCTCGTCCAGCTCTGCGCGATCGCCGCGAGCGCGCCGCTGCTCTGGGCGCTGCACGACCTCCTGCTCACCGGCAACCCGTTGTGGTCGCTCACGGGCACGCGCGACAACGCGGCGGAACTGGGCCGGAAGACCGGCCTGCTGAACGTGCCGACAACCCTGCCACGGCGCCTCGGGGAGATCCTGCGCGAGCCCGTGCTGCTCGCCGCCGCCGGCGGGCTGGGCTTCGGGATCTGGAAGCTGCGCGACCAGGCGCGGCTGGGCGTGATCGCGGGCCTGCTCGGCCTGGCCGCGTTCACGGTCCTGGCGACGGCGGGCCTCTCGATCCTCGTGCGCTACCTGCTGCCGGTGGCCACGATCGGGGCGATCTTCGCCGGCGCGGGCGTGTTCGGGTGGATGCTGCTGGACCGCGACGACCGGGCGCGGCGATGGTGGATCGGCTTCGCGGCGGTGGTGGTGCTCGCGCTCGTCGCGTTCACCCCGAAGCAGTTTGATCGCCTGGACTCGCTGCAGCGGGCCCTCTCGACGCAGGAGGCGATCGTGGGGGATCTGGAGACGTTCTTCTCCGAGGATCCGCCGGGTGAGGTGTGTCCCGTGTACGTGGTGCCGAACCGGCGCCCGGTGCCGTATGTGGCGTTGTGGACGGGTGGGCAGCCGGGGGATACGGCGCTCGCGGACGAGCGGCCGCCGCCGCCCGAGAGCACGGACCCGGCCACGGCCGTTGTCGCGGCGACCCAGGAGACCGTCTTCCTCCCCCGCACCCGCGCGATCGCCGACGACTTCATCCTCGACGCGCGCGACCGAGACCGAGCGCTCCCCACCGCGCCGCCCGGCGGACGGACGACCACCACCGCGTTCTGGACGGCCACATCGTTCGCCTGCCGCGGCTCGTGACCTGCATCGGGTCGAGTTTGGGTCGGTAGGCGACCCAAAGTCGACCCGATCCGCGGAAGGGCCCGCTACTGCGCCGTCCACCCTCCATCCGCGGCGATCGCCTGGCCCGTCACGAACGACGCCCGCTCCGAGCACAGCCACAGCGTGACGTCCGCCATCTCCTCCGGCCTCCCGAAGCGGTGCACCGGCTCGGCCTGCTCGAACGCGTGCTTGACCTCCTCGTCGGTCGTGACCCGCTGGACCATCGGCGTGTCGATCACTCCGGGGCACAGCGCGTTGATCCGGATGCCCTGCGTCGCGCACTCCAGCGCCGCGGACTTCGTCATCCCGACGACGCCGTGCTTGCTCGCCACGTACGCCGGCAGGGCCGGGAAGCCGACGAGCCCCGCGATCGACGCGCAGTTGACGATCGCACCCGCGCCACGGTCCAGCATCGCCGGGATCTCCGCGCGCATGGCGTAGAAGACCCCGGAGAGGTTCACGGCGATCGTGCGGTCCCACGTCTCAAGCGTGCACTCGGTGACCGGGGCCATGGTTCCCTCGATGCCCGCGTTGTTGAACGCGACATCGAGGCCGCCGTACTCGCTGACGGCGCGCTGCACGAGCGCATCGACCTCCTCGACGCGCGACACGTCGGCGCCCTGGAAGACCGCCGTCCCGCCGGCCGCGTCGATCAGCCGGACCGTCTCCTCACCACCGGCGACATCCACGTCGGCGGCGACCACGTTCGCACCGGCCGCGGCGAACGCCAGCGCGGACGCGCGACCGATTCCCGAGCTCGCGCCCGTGACGATCGCGACCTTCCCAACAAACTCTCCCATGACGGCTCCTCCGGCGGGTGGACTGGCGGAGCCTTGATCCGATCAGGCTGCGCGCTCGGTGTCATCCGAGGAGACCCGTGCATTGCGCAGCCGTAGAAGACCGCGACGGGACTAGTCGTCGTCCTCGTCCTCGGACTCCGACTCGCCGTCGTCCCCACCTCGCCCGCGGCCCCGGCCGCTGTCCTCGTTGTCGCTGTCGGACGACGCGGGCGGCGTCACGGCGGGCGGCGTTGCCGCGGGCGGCGATACAACGGGCGGCGTTGCCGCGGGCGGCGCCACGGTGGAGGTTGTCGTGCGCGGCGGCGCCGTCTTCGTGGTGGTCGTGCGCGGCCGCGTCGCCGTCGTCGTGGTCGTCGTGGTCCTCCGCGCGGTCGTCGGCACGAGCTCGCTGCCGGCGCTCAGTGGCTCGGAGTCCAGCCCGATCCGCTGCGACGTGACGCTCGTGGCGGCCATCGTGATGCCGACGGCCAGCGCGACGCCCGCCAGACCGAGCAGGACCCAGCCGATGAGCAGGCGTGCGCGCATGAGCCGAGCGTAGTCCGATCAGGACGCCGCGGCCGCCGGCAGGCTCCCGCGCAGGCCCGTCGCAGCCAGGCCGATGAAGGCCGCGTCAGCGACGAGCGTGATGACGCCGGAGAGCTCCCACTCGGCCTCATGGAAGCCGGGCAGGCCCACGGTCCGGGAGAGGACGAAGCCGACGAACATGCCGGCGCAGGTCAGGGCGCCGACGCCCCAGGCGAGCGGCTCGTCGCGGCGCCACAGGGTCGCGGCGACGGCGCCGCACACGACGGCCGCGCCGAGGAACAACAGGCCGATGTACGTCTTCTCCTCGAGGTACTCCGGTACGAGGATGAGGTGGATGAGGCCGGTCAGCGCGGCCATCGCGGCGGCGGTCCGGCGGCGGGTCAGTGCAGTCATGGCGCCACCGTAGGCATGGGCCCGCCAAACGCCGGCCAGCGCTGGGCAAAGGTTCGGCAAAGCCGCGTCACCCGGTGTCGGAGGGGAGCGAGAAGCGCGCGATCGCGCCGCCCTCCGGAGCGTTGGAGAGGGTCACGTCGCCGGCCCACCGCCGGGCGAGCTCCCGGGCGATCGGCAGCCCGAGGCCCGTGCCGCCGGGCCCCCGGCGCCCTGCGCTGCCGCGATGGAAGCGGTCGAAGACGATCTCGGTCTCGTCGGCGGCGAGGCCCGGCCCCTCGTCGCGGACGGTCAGCTCGCCGGGCCGGGCCGTCACCGTGACCGTCGTGTCGCCCGGCGCATAGTGCAGGGCGTTCTCGATGAGGGCGTCGAGCACGCGGTCGACGTCGGCGCGCGAGACCGTCGCCGCTGCCTCCTCGGCGTCGTCGACCTCCGCGATCACCCGCTGCCCGCGCCGGGCTGCCTCCGGCGCCCACCGGTCGGCTGCGCGCTCGGCCGCCTCCCCCAGCAGGACGAACTCGGCGGGCGCGTCGCGCTCACCGGCGCGGCTCAGCTCGAGCAGCTCGGCCACCATCACCGCGAGGCGGTCCACCTCGCCGAGCGCCGCGTCGAGGTCGTCGCGCACCTGCGTGTCCCCGCTCTCCGCCCGCGCTTCCTCCAGGCGCAGCCGCAGCCCGGTGAGCGGCGTCCGCAGCTGGTGCGACGCATCGGCGACGAACTCGCGCTGCGACGCCACGAGCCGCTGGACCCGCCCGGTCATGTCGTTGAACGTCCGTGCCAGCGTGCGCTGCTCCGCCGAACCCTCGACCGGCGCGCGTGCCCCCCAGGTCCCCCTCGCCCACCCGGCGGGCCGTCTCCTCGAGCCGCACCACGGGGCGTGCGATCTGGCCCGCGATGAGCGCACCGACCCCGAGCCCCAGCAGCAGGACGAGCACGCCGACCCCGGCCAGGCCGGTCCACGCGCGGCGCACCGCCCGGTCCACCGCGTCCATGCTCTGCGTGATCCGGACCGCCCCGATCGGCGCCCCGGCCTCGATGACCGGCACCGCGGTCGCCAGCAGCGTCTGGTCGAGCGTCACCGACCGCCGCTCACGCTGGTCGGCCTGCCCGCGCAGCGCGCGAGCGATCTCCGGGCGGTTGGAGTAGTCGGCGCCGGGCGCCGAGCCGCCCGAATCCGCGAGCAGCCTGCCGCGGGCGTTGACGATGATCACGCGCCCGCGCACCGAGCGGGCCGCGCTCGTCACCAGCGCGTTCAGGCCCGCGCGGTCGGGTGGGTCGACGAGCTCCGACGCCGACGACGCGACGACGTCGGCCTGCCCGCGCGCCTGCGAACGGATCTCCGCGTCGACGCGGTCGGCGGTGCTCACCGCCAGCGGCACCATGAGCGCGACGATCGCGAGCACCAGCACGTACGCCAGCGCCAGCAGCAGACGGGCTCTCAGGCCGACGGGTCCAGCTCCTCGGGCGCGGTGAAGCGAAAGCCGACGCCGCGGACCGTGTGGATGAGCCGCGGTGCCGCCGGGTCGTCCCCCAGCTTGCGCCGCAGCCAGCCGATGTGGACGTCGAGCGTCTTCGTCGAGCCGAACCAGTTCTCGTCCCACACGCGCGCCATGAGGTCCTCGCGCGTCACGACCGCGCCGGCGTGGCGCATGAGCTCGGTCAGGAGATCGAACTCCTTGCGGGTGAGGTCCAGTTCGGCCCCGTCGAGGTGGGCGCGGCGCGCGGCAGGGTCGAGGGTGACGGGACCGACCACGAGCGTCGCCTCACCCTCGGGCGTCCCTCCCCCGCGGCCCGTGCGCCGCAGCACGGCGCGGATGCGCGCGACGACCTCGCCGCCGGAGAAGGGCTTGACGACGTAGTCGTCGGCCCCGAGCTCAAGGCCCACGATGCGGTCGACCTCCGTGCCGCGCGCGGTGACCATGATCACCGGCACGTCCGAGCGGCTGCGCAGCTCGCGGCAGATGTCGCGCCCGTCCCCGTCGGGCAGTGTGAGGTCCAGCAGGACGAGATCGGGCGCGACCCGCTCGAACGCGTCGAGCGCCTCCGCGGCAGTCCCGGCGACGGTGGGGACGAAGCCCTCACGGGCGAGGACCCGCGCGAACGGCTCGGCGATCGAGACCTCGTCCTCGACGAGCAGGATGCGGGGTCCCGGGCCGGTCACGGAGGCGAGCGTACCCCTGCCGGAGGCCGACCCGCGCAGCCTTTGCCAAGGCTTTACCCGCGCTTGCCAGGCCCTTGCGGGGCCGGCCGTCACGGTGCGTCGCAGCATTCCCCCCGACGTTCGAGGAGACCACCATGCAGATCACCACCCGCATGCTCGCCGCAGCCGGCACCGTCGCCGGACTCGGCGCGCTCGCCGCGGTCGCCATGGCGGCCGGCGGCGACACGGCGTCCACGACGAAGACCGTGGCACCCGTCGCCGCGGCGACGCCGCAGGTGCGCACCGAGGTCGTCAAGACCACCGTGCACGTCACCAAGCGCGAGCGCCCGAAGACGTCAAGCGGCAACTCCTCCTCGGGCACCGCGAGCCCGGCCCCCCGCGGCGTCCTCCGCCCCGGCTGCCCCGCCGACCGCCCAGCGCGCGTCGGTACAGCGCAGCGCGACGCCCGCCCCCGTGCCCGCGGTGCAGCAGACCCCCGTCGCACGCGACGACGACGCCTACGAGGGCGAAGACGACAGGGACGAGGGCGCCGACGACGCCTACGAGGGTGGCGACGACGCCTACGAGACCGACGACGACCGTGGCGGCGACGATGACTGACCCCGCCCCCAAGCGCCGTCCCGTCCGCCCGATCGGCGCGCTGCCGGTCTGGACCGCCGTGACGGGCGCGTTCTGCGTCGCGCTGGCCGGCCTCGCGTTCCAGGTGCGCGCCGGCGACGACCCGGCGCTCGGCGCCGCCAAGGCGCCGGCCGCCCAGGTCGCCGCAACGCGCCCGCCGGAGATCGTCGTGCGCCGCATCGAGCAGAAGCGCGTCGTGACCCATGTCGTGCCCGCGCCCAAGCCGTCGGCCCCGGCGGCATCCGCCACCCCGGTCGCATCCGCGCCCGCGGCGGCCACGGCCGCGCCCACCTACGTCGCCCCGGCGCAGAGCGCCCCGGCCCCCGCCCCCGCCCCCGCCGCGGCGCCTGCCCCGGCACCGGCGCCCGCCCCGACCCCCGCTCCGGCGGTGTCTCGTGCCTCCTGAACCCGTCGTCGAACGCCACCTCGCCGCGCTGGGCACCGACGTGCGCATCGCGTGCACCGGTCCCGGCGCCGAACCGCGCACCCAGCGTGCGCTGGCGGTGATCCGCCGGGTCGAGCGGCACCTGTCGCGCTTCCGGCCCGACTCCGAGCTGTCCCAGCTGAACGCCGACCCGCGCACCGAGGTCCCGGCGTCCGCGCTCCTGCGGGGCGCGGTCCGCGCGGCGCTCTGGGCGGCCCGGCACAGCGACGGCCTCGTCGACCCCACGCTGCTCGGCGCCCTCGAGCGCGCCGGCTACACCCAGTCGATGGCCGGCGCCGCGCGCGACGCCAAGCCGCTCCCCCCGCGCTCGGGGCGCTCGACGCGCAGCGCGCAGGCCGATCCCTCGGGCGCGTGGATGGACGTGCGCGTCGACGACATCGCCGGCACGATCTCCCGGCCGCCCGGTGTCCGTCTGGACCTCGGCGGGACCGGCAAGGGCTACGCCGCCGACCTCGCGGCCGAGGCGCTCGAAGGCGCCCCGCGCTGGCTCGTCGACTGCGGCGGCGACCTGCGCGTGGGCGGGACCAGCGACACGCAGGAGGTCCACGTGGCCGGGCCCGGCAACCCGCACCTCGTCACCCTGCGGCTGCCCGACGGCGCCGTGGCGACCTCCGGCATCCACGCCCGCCGCTGGACCGGCGCCGACGGCGGTGTCGCCCATCACCTGCTCGATCCCGCCACCGGCCAGCCGGCCTGGACCGGGCTCGCCCAGGTGACCGCCATCGCCGGCACCGTGCTCACCGCGGAGACGCTCGCGAAGACCGCCTTGCTGCGGGGCCCCGAGGGAGCCCGCGCGCTCCTGCGCCTGCAGGGCGGCGTCCTCGTCCACGACAGCGGCCGGGTCGAGCACGTCGGCCGGCTGCCCATCTCAGCCGTTGAGGAGGCCCTGGCATGAACGGCCCCGCCCCCCTGGAATACGGCTGGTGGCTCGCGTCCCGGGCCTCCGGCATCGTCGCCCTGCTGTGCGTGACCGTCTCGGTCGCGATCGGGCTCATGATGGCCGGGAAGGTCTCCCGCCGCCCCGGCATGGCGAAGGCGCTCATGGGCATCCACGAGCAGACGGCGCTCGCCGGCCTGCTCGCGATCGCCGTCCACGGCATCACCCTCCTCGGGGACCCGTGGCTGAACCCGGGTCCCGCGGGCGTCGTCGTGCCGTTCGCGATGGAGTACCGGCCGGTCTTCACCGGCCTGGGGATCATCGCGGGCTGGCTGGCGGTGCTGCTCGGCCTGTCCTTCTACTTCCGCAAGAGGATCGGCGCGAAGCGCTGGCGCTCCCTGCACCGGGCGACGCTGCTCGTGTGGGTGCTCGGCGTCGCCCACACCATCGGTGCAGGGACCGACGGCCAGAGCACGTGGATGCTCGCGTTCGTCGGCGTGAGCACCGCGGTGATCGTCCCGCTGCTCGTACTGCGCATGCGCGGCCCGCGGCCCGTCAGGCGGCCGGCGGCACCGCGTCCGGGATCTCCACCAGCGACCCAGCGTGTGTCGTGACGAACACGCTGCGCGCCGAGAAGCCGGCACCGGACGCACCGACCGTGATCCCCGCGGGCGCCACCAGCCCGCGGGCGAGCGCGCACATCGAGCCGTCCGTCTCGATCCGCCAGACCTCCCCGGCGAGGTAGACCGCCACGTACAGGCGGCCGGCCGCATCGATGTCGAGGTCGTCGAACAGCGCCCACGACAGCGACCCCGGCGGGCGCGCGTACGTCCGGGACGCGCCGGTGGCCGTGTCGATCGCCATCACGCGGGTGCTGCCGAAGGACCGGTTGGCAAACAGCGTGCGGCCGTCGGCCGAGAGCGCCAGGCCGTTCGTGTCTGTCGTGCGGTACCAGCCGCGCTGCACCTTCCCGTCCGGGGTGATCCGGTCAAGGCTCAGCGCGAGGTCGTCGGACGCGTAGACCGTCCCGTCGGCGGCGCGCACCACGCCGTTGGCCATCGACAGGCCGCGGGCGTACACCGACTTCTCACCGGTCGCGAGGTCGACGCGCAGGAGGCGGGCGAACCCGAACCGCGGTGCAAACACCGCGCCCGCGCCGCTGCCCGCGCCCACAAGCATCGTGCCGCCCGGCTCGAGCGCCAGGCCGCCGGGCCCGTCGATCCCCACCGCGATGGCGCGGGTCGGCGCGCCCGGTGCGTCGAGGCCGCGGAGCTGGCGCCGCGCGATGTTCGTGTAGACAAGCCGCCCGGCGGCGTCGAACGCGGCCGACTCGAGCTGGCCGGATTCGCGGACGAGCGTGCGCTTCGCGCCGGTCTGCGGACACGACGGCAGGCTCGTCGCAGCGTGTGCCGCCGGCGCGCAGGCCAGCAGGACGATCGTCCCCACAGCGGCCCGCCACGCAGTTCTCCCCCAGCCCATGCCGCAAACGTACAGGTTGGATCGTCGGAGAAGGAGGTTTCGGCGTCCGGTCGTCGCAAGCTCCGACCTCCCGACGACGTTACAAAGTGGACCGTGCACCCCGCGTCGAAACACCAGTCCCGGGCGCTTGCGCCAACAGTGACTCCGGTGCAGGGGACCCGCTGCGCCTGCCGGTGACCGCTTAAGGCTGCTTCCTTCCGGACCTGACCTGGTTCACGGGCCGACACCGCGCGGGACCCTGCAGCCATCAACGTCATGCCGACGGGCTGACCCCGAGGCCGGGTCCCTCGACGGGGAATTCAGCCTCGCTAGAGCGGATTGCGAATACAGGGCACCGCTACCTCCCCGCCTAGCACGGTCCGCACCGAAGACTACTCGTCCACCGCGGCCGGGAGACTCGCCGCCGTGTCACGGAGCTTCCTCGCCGCCTGGACCATCTTCGGGCTGACCCTCGTCCAGCTGCTCGTCGGCACCCTGGCGAGCGGGCTGCCGCAGTTCGACGGCAAGGCCTTCGCCGGGCGGCTCGCGCTCTACCCGCTCATGATGCTCGCGGTGCCCGCCGTGTGGTGGGTCGTCCGCCGCCCGGCGGGGCGGCACCGAGCCGTTGCCGTGGGCGGGCATCGCGCTGATCATGGCGCCGTTCCTCGTCGACGTGACCGGGAACACGCTCGATCTCTACGACACCGTCGTGTGGTGGGACGACGCCAACCACCTCGTCAACTGGGCGCTGCTCAGCGGCGGCATCGGCCTGCTGCTGACCCGCAGCGCCATCGCGCCGCAGTGGGCGCTCGCCGTCGCGGTCACCGGGATCGGCGCGACGCTCGCGATCCTCTGGGAGATCGGGGAGTACTACGCCTTCATCCGCAACGGGACCGAGCTCGACACGGCGTACGAGGACACGCTCGGCGACGAGGCACTCGGCACCGCCGGGGCGTTCATCGCGGCGATGGTCGTCGCGGCGAAGGCCTACCGGACCCGCTGACCGGAGAGGGCGGCCTCCACGCTCATCCGCTCGCGCAGCGCAACGCCGAACGCGGAGACCACGCGCGGATCGAACTGCGTGCCCGCCCCGGCGCGCAGCTCGCGCAGCGCCTCCAGCGGCGCGCGCGCCTCGTGGTGCGCGGCCCGGTGGACCATCGCGTGGTACGCGTCGCAGACCGCCACGATCCGGCCGCCGAGCGGGATCTCCTCGCCGCGCAGCCCGTCCGGGTAGCCGTCGCCGTCGAAGCGCTCGTGGCTGGCGCGCACGAGCGGCGCGAGCTCCGAGAGCGCGGGCGCGACGCGCAGGATGCGCTCGCCGATGACGGTGTGCTGGCGGACGATCCGCAGCTCGTCGTCGTCAAGGCGCCCCGGCTTGTGGAGGATCTCCTCCGGGACCGCGATCTTGCCGATGTCGCGCAGCTCCGCGGCGCGGGTGATGCGGCGGACCTCGTCGTCGTCCAGGCCCAGCCGGCGGGCGACATCCGCCGCGATCGGCCCGACATCACGCAGCGGATCGGCGACCGCCGGGCGCCTGCGATGCGTCACCCCGTCGGGCAGCGTGACCGGCGTGCGGTCGGCCGTCTCCTTGTCCGCGTACATCCGGGTGTCGGCGAGCTGCAGCGCGGTCGTCGGCGTCCACGCCTCCTCCGGGCAGTGCACGGTGCCGCACGACGCGGTGATGAGGAAGCCGTCGCCGCGTTCGACGAGCGCCGAGCGCGCGCGGGACAACACCGCACGCGCGGTCTCCGCGTCCCCGTCGATCACCGCGCAGAACTCGTCGCCGCCCATCCGGAACGCCCGCCCGGGAACCACCGCAGCGGCGAGGCGCCCCGCGAGCCGCTCGAGCAGGGCGTCGCCGCCGAGATGCCCGAAACGGTCGTTGTAGGCCTTGAACCCGTCGAGGTCGAACAGCGCGAGCGTGAACGGCTCGACGGCGCCGGCGTCAGCGAGCCGGACCTCGAGGTCGTCGAGCAGCCGGGCGGCGGTTGCCGAGCTTCGTGAGCGGGTCCGTGCGCGCCTCGGACCGTGTCCGCTCGACGAGTTCCAGCGCCACGCTCATGCGCACGAGCGTGACGCCCAGGGCCCCCGCCGTGAGCAGCGTGGCGGCAAGGCCGAGTTCGTCCAGCGCGGCCACCATGAGCAGCACCAGTGCGACGGCCCCGCAGCCCAGCGGGATCGGCAGCCGGCGCGGCCCGTCGGCGAGGCGCTCGGCGGGACGCAGCGGCAGCAGCGCCGCCATGCCGAGCAGCGCCGCGCCCGACACGAGGAGCGGATCGGCGATCGCGCCACGCTGCCACTCCCCCGCATCGAGGAGCTGCACCAGGGCCGCGTCCCCGATCACGTTCAGCGCGATGCCCAGCGTGATGAGCCCCCACGCCCACCCCGGCCGCCAGCCCGTGAGGCCCAGGACGCAGATGACGAACCACAGGCCGCCGAGCGCGGCCAGCAGCGGCGCGACGCCCGGCTGCGCCCCCTCCGCGCCGTCGGGCAGCAGCCACACGGCGACGACCGCGGCGGCCGTGAGCCCGGCGAGCGCGCCGTCGAGCGCCAGGATCGGGTCGAACCGCTGGATGCGCTCCCGGGCGAGGAGCACGAGCGTGCCGTAGGCGCACGCGAAGGCGCCGGCGAGCAGGAACTGGGTCGTCAGCGGGTAGTAGGCCGTCGGGTCGGACTCGAAGACGCGGTAGACCAGCTCGGCCGCCGCCCACAGCGTCAGGCCGACGGTCGCCAGGCCCCACGCGACCGGGGACGGACCCGCGCGGGCGCGAAGCGCCGTGGCGCACGCCGCCGCCGCCAGGAGGCCCATGAAGACCACGTCGATCGCCACGCCGAGACGCCCGTCGGCGGGGCCGAGCACCGCGTTGAGGACAAGGAGGACCAGGGCGGCTGGTACGGCCGCCCGGTAGGCGACGGCGAAGCGGCGTACCGCTCGCGACCTGTTCACGCGGAGGTCCTCCGTGACGGGGTCCGACTCAGATGCTGGCGCGGTGATCATCGGTCGTCAAGCACGAGGCAGCGGTCAGGCGACGTGCAGGTATTCCCCAGACTGACGGCACGGCAATCTCAAGCTGGACAAACGACCGAGGTCCAGCCGTGGGGCACAATGAGGCGTGTGGATCCGCACGCTGTGCTCGGGCTGACACCGGATGCGACCGACGAGGAGCTGGCGCGCGCGTACCGCGAGCTGGCCAAGCGCCACCATCCCGACCACGCGGGCGACGACGCGGCGACGCGGATGCAGCGGCTGAACGAGGCCTACGCGGCGGCCCGAGCGGCCCGTCGGCGACGAGGAGCCGTCGCGCCGCGCCCGCCCTCTCCGCGCGCCGGGCTGGTGGCTCGGCGACGACGTCCGGGCGGCGCTGGGACTGGAACTCGTCGCGGCGCTCGACGAGGGAGAGCGGGTGCTCGCGGTGGCCTGGGCGGCGAGCGGGGACAGCCACGAGGTGCGGCTGTGCGTCACCGACAAGCGGCTGGTGTGGCTGCGCGACGACGCGATCGCCGACCGTGTGCGGGCGCTGCGCCTCGCCGAAGTCGACGAGGTCGTGGCGCGGACCGGGCGGGTCCGGCGCCAGGGCGAACTGCGGGTGCGCGCCCGGACGCGCCGGCGCCGACTGCGGTTCGGCGAGATCGCGCCCGGCCCACTGCGGGAGCTGGCCGAGGCGCTGGCCCAGGTGCTGCCCGCCGGGGCGGTTCGGCTGCCCGCCGCTTGACAAGTCGTGAGAGTGAGTGCACACTCACACCTGTGGCACGCACGCTCTCCACCGCCGAAGCCCGTCGCGAGGAGGTCCTCGAGGCCGCTATGCACGTCTTCGCCGAGCGAGGCCTGCACGCGCCGACCACGGCGGTCGCGAAGGCCGCAGGCATCTCACACGCGTACCTCTTCCGCCTCTTCCCGACGAAGAACGACCTCGCCATCGCGCTCATGCAGCGCACGCACACGCAGATCCAGGCGACGTTCGCCGCCGCCGCCACCCAGGCGCGCGCCGCCGGCGAGGACCCGCTGGACGCCATGGGCACCGCGTACGTCGAGCTCATCCAGACCGACCGCGACCTGCTGAAGGTCCAGCTGCAGGGCCACGCCGCGGCGGTGTCCGACCCCGAGCTGCAGGCCGAGATGCGCCGCGGCTTCGGATCCCTCGTCGAGTACGTCCGCACACAGGCCGGCGCCAGCGACGAGCAGCTCGACGCGTTCTTCGCCACGGGCATGCTGCTGAACGTCCTCGGCGCGATGGACGCGTTCGAGCTCGCCGAGCCCTGGGCGCAGACGCTGTGCAAGGCCCCCGAGACGCTCGACGTCGTCGACTGACCCCCTTTTTTCGCCAAACAATGAGTAAGCACTCACACACCTACCCGCCCCAGGAGGCCCTCATGCAACCCACACGCCCCCGCGCGGGCTGGACGCTGGCGATCGTCTCGATCGCGCTGTTCATGACCGCGCTCGACAACCTCGTCGTCGGTGTCGCCCTGCCGTCGATCCGCACCGATCTCGGCGGCTCCCTGGAGTCGCTGGAGTGGACGGTGAACGCGTACACGCTGTCGTTCGCCGTGTTCCTCATCACCGGCGCCGCCCTCGGCGACCGGTTCGGCCGCAAGCGCATGTTCGTCATCGGCGTGTCGCTGTTCACGGTGACGAGCGCGCTCGCCGCGCTGGCGCCTTCGATCGAGGCGCTCATCGCAGCGCGCGCCCTCCAGGGTCTCGGCGCCGCGTTGGTCACTCCGCTGACGCTGACGCTCCTCTCCGAGGCCGTCCCCACCGAGAAGCGCGGGCTGGCCCTCGGCGTGTGGGCGGGCGTGAGCGGACTGGGCGTGGCGCTGGGCCCGTTCGTCGGGGGCGCCGTCGTGGAGGGCATCGCCTGGCAGTGGATCTTCTGGCTGAACGTGCCGGTCGGCCTCGTGCTCGTGCCGCTGGCGGCGCGGATGCTCACCGAGTCGTTCGGGCCGGCCAAGACGCTCGACGTCCCGGGCGTCGCGCTCGCGGGCTTCGGGCTCCTCGGCCTGACGTTCGGCATCGTCCGCGGGGAGTCGCTGGGCTGGACGAGCACGACGGTGGTGACGTCCATCACGGTCGGCATGCTCCTGCTGGTCGCCTTCCTGCTCTGGGAACGCCGGGCGGCCGCGCCGATGCTGCCGCTGCGGTTCTTCAAGGCCCGCGGCTTCAGCGCCACGAACGGTGTGGCGTTCGCCATGTTCTTCGGAACGTTCGGTTCGATCTTCCTGCTGTCGCAGTATTTCCAGACGGCACAGGGGTACTCCCCGTTCGAAGCCGGGTTGCGCACGCTGCCGTGGACGGGCATGCCGATGCTCGTCGCCCCGATCGCGGGCCTGCTCAGCGACCGGATCGGGTCCCGACCGCTCATGGTGGCCGGTCTGGCGCTCCAGGCGGCGGCCCTCGGCTGGCTCTCGACCCTGCTCGATCCGGCCACGCCGTACAGCGACGTCGTGATCCCGTTCGTCATGGCCGGGACGGGCATGGCGCTCGTGTTCGCCCCCTCGACGAACGCGATCCTCGCCAGCGTGCGGCCGCAGGAGGTCGGGCAGGCGTCGGGCGCGACGAACGCGATCCGCGAGGTCGGCGGCGTCCTGGGTGTCGCCGTCCTCGCCAGCGTGTTCGCCGCGAACGGGTCCTACCTGTCGCCGCAGGCGTTCACCGCCGGCGTGGAGGCGGCGCTGCCCATCGGCGCGGCCGTGCTGGCGCTCGGGGCGCTCATCGCGCTGCTGGTACCGGGACGGCCCAGCCTCCAGGCGCAGGAGGCGACGCGCGGCGCGGTGCCGGAGGGCGCGGCGGCCTGACGAGGACCGAGCTGTGGCGCGGAACGCCCGTGTCTCGGGCGATTTGCGCCACAGCGCCCGCGGGAGGACACTTCGGAGCGTGAGCCCGACCACCCTGCCGCGTGCCTCGCGCTGGGAGACCCTCGGCGCGTGGCTGCACGTCTGGACGCCGCCGCGGGACGTCGAGATCCCGGCGCCGCCGTCCCCGCGCCGCCTGGCGGTGTGGGCCGGCGCCGCGCTCGTGGTGCTCGGCATCGTGCTCGCGCTGACGGTGCCGCGCATCGAGAGCGCAAAGGACGAGCGGTCCGCCCGCGCGAGTGCGGCCGAGGCCGCCGAGGACGCCGCCCGGCGGGCCGAGGCGATCCGCGTCCAGCGGGCATCGTTCGCCACCAGCGCGCCCGACGATCTCGACACGCAGCTGCGCGACGCGCGCGCCGCGATCCTTGCCGACGCCCGGGCCCGCCACGCCGCCGGCGAGCTCCCGCAGCCGACGAGGGAAGTCACGTGCTCGCGCGCCGCGGGCAGCGCCCGCTCAGACCTGCTGCGCTTCAGCTGCGTCGCCGCGACGGCGCGACTCGCCGATGTCGCCGCGGGGCCGCAGCGCACCGTCGGCTACCCGTTCTCCCTCGTCGTGCAACCGGAGACCGGCCGGTTGGCGTGGTGCCGGACCTCCCAGTGCCCGCGGAGGGCGCAACCGGCCACAGCGGCGTGCGGGTGCCGCAGCCCGCCGCGTGCTCGGGCGCCGCGACGCCGGCAGCAGGCTGATCGCGGCGGAGAGCTCCCCGTGCGCGGGTGAGACGCGCGCGGGTGGCTCGCAGATCGGCGTCAGCGCGCGCGGGCGCGGGCCCTGCGGCCCGCCACGGGCTTGGACGGCTGCTTCGACGGTCGGTGGACGGGCAGGAACGAGCCGGGCCGGGCGGCGGACGCCTTCAGCGCCGCCACTCCCCCTGGCCGCGGGCGATGAACGCCAGCGCCTCGTGAGGCGTGCGGTACTCCGTGGTCGCGAAGACGAGGCCGTCGTAGCTGCCGCTCGCGCGTCGCGAGGGCTCGGCCATACCCGCGCGAACCAGCATGCGGGCATCGTCGTAGGCGATGGAGTGGCAGACGCCACCCCACATGACTGAACACTTGGTGAAAGAGGACATAGCGATACGCCGTGTATCGGTCGCTGGGGGACGGTTCTTCACAGAAGTGGGGATATCGGAGGGTGCCTATTCGTCCAGATGAACTGGGGATGGCCGTCGCGCGGTCCTGTACGGACGTGCCGACAGACCCGTATGGGCAACGCCGGCGGGCGATCGAGGGACTGGAGCGCCCGCGGCGAGGAGGTGCGCTTGCGTCCCTTGAGCGCGACGGTGCGTCGCACCCGCTCACATCCCGCAACGCGAGCTGCGCGCGCAGATGACCGCCGCCTGAGGCGGGAGAGGTCCACCGGCACCCCAGCGGTCCCGATGCGGTTCTTCACGGCTATGCTGCGTGCTTCGAGGGCGCGTAGCTCAGTGGGAGAGCGCTCGCTTCACACGCGGGGGCACCCTTCCCGTAGTCCCTGCAAATCCGTACAACCGGTAACCGGTGTACGGAGATTTTCCTCAATCATTCCTCTTTTGCGGCCGAGCGCCGGGGTGGCGAGCATGCCGCGCCCGCTGACAGGCAGCATCCGCGAGCGCCCCTCGGCCGACGGTCACCTGGCGTACTACGTGCGCATCCGCGACCGCCAGGTCCTCATCGGGCATGCCCCCGATGTCCGGCGCTCGGAGGTGGAAGCGCTACTGAAGACCCGGCTGCTGCCGATGGCCCAACTCGGGCAGGCCTGGTGGGACCATGCGGGAGGTCTGCAGCCACAGGCGCAAGAGCCGACCGCCCTTGTGGTCGCAGACATCCTCAGCGACTACCACCGCATGATCTGCGCGCGGTACGACAACCGCCGCACCCGCGATGCGTACCTCTTCCCGATCGAGGCACACGTCGGGCCGTTCTTCGCCTACGACGGTGATCGCCTGCGCACGGTCGACGAGCTGACGGGCCCGCTGGTCGCGGAGTTCATCGAGGTCAAGCGCGCCGAGCGCGAGATCCTGTGCGACCTCCCCGACACGCTGGCCGAACTCGACGACGCAACCCTGCGAGACCCCGACGCGCTGCGAGAGCAACTCGACGTTCACGAGTGGCGGATGCTCATGCGCTACGGACAGCGCGGCGGTGTCCGCCGTGCCTCGGACCCGCAGGCCACCGGCCGGTTCTCGATCAGCACGCGCGGCCTGTCCAGCAACGAGATCACCCGCTGCCTGAACCGCCTGCGCGATGCGATCCGGCTCGCCGAGGACGACCACGACCTCGTGATCCGCGACCCCACCGCGCGCCGGCGTCCGCCACGCGAAGAGCCCGACCGCACGTGGCTGATGCCGGATGCGCTCCAGGCGCTGCTCGACGCCGCGCGGGACCTCGACTCGCGGCGGCCGGTCGCCGAGACGGACGGCCTGCCGACCGGGCGCTACGACCTGATCGCGTGCCTCGGGCTCGCCGGCCCGCGCAACAGTGAGCTCTGTGCGTTCACGCTGGCCGATCTGCGCTCGGAGGGATTGCGCGTCGCCGACGCCAAGACGGCTGCCGGGCGCCGCGTGATCGAGCTGCATCCGCTCCCTCGGAAGATCCTGGAGACCCGTCGCCGGGAGATCGGCGCGGCCAGCGGCCTGCTCTTCCCGAGCGGCTCCGGTGGTCGCCGCGACCGCCACGCGGTGCGCCGGCTGCTCGGGCCTGTCGCCGCGCGCGCGAACGAGCTGCTCGCGCAGCGCGGGCAGGACCCGCTTCCTGAGCGGATCACACCGCACACGTTCCGGCGCACGTACCTGACGTACCTGTACTGGGCCGGGCACCCGATCAACTTCGCCCAGCATCAGGCGGGGCACAGGGATGCGCGGATGCTGTTGGAGATCTATCAGCAGAAGGTTCCGCGGGTGCTCGATCCGCGAGTGGCAAAGTGGGTCGAGCGAGCGTGACCGGTAGCCGCTGATCACCGGTGGCGCTGCCGGGGAGGCCCAGGGTGCGCTCAAGGCGTCGGGTTGACCATCGTCTGGCCCAGCTGCGCGGCGAGAATCTCAGTGCGGAGATCGTCGGGGATGTCGACGACCTCGACGCCGACCTCCCAGGTCCGCAGAGCCTGCGCGACCCAGCCTCCCCCTGTGGCGTACGCGGCCGCATCCTGATTGGCGAAGCAGAGCATGAGCTTCACCTCTGGTTGCTCATGCCGAACGGTGATGAGCTTCAGGGTGTCGATCGCAACCTTCTTCTGCTGGCCGCCCTTCAGCGCTCCCTGGCGGGCGAAGATCTCCGCCAGGACGGTGCCGTCTGGCGACGCTGCGTCGACCTGGACCGGCGCACCGGCCTTCAGCTGGATCGTGCGCGGAACGAGCGGTATGCCGAGTCGGTCCGACAACAGAGCCCGAATGACCTCCTCGGCGCGCCGCTGCACCGCGGAGTCACTGACGTGCCCGTTGGCGTCCGCGGCCTCGAACTCCTCGGCCAGTTGATTCGCGGCTTCACGCGGGAACAGCCACGCGCCGAACTGCGACTTGGCGGCGAGCAGCGGGTGTCCGTCGGCCTTGCGGGCTCGCAGCCACTTCTGCAGGCGGTTCGACGTGACGCCGAGCTCGTCGGCGAGTTGGGCTGCGGTCACCATGTCAGTCATTCATGAGCAGTCGACCGGACCGGCGGGCCGTTGGCAAGGCCAACCTGCATGGGCTGGTCCACGTTCCGTTCGCCGCGTTTGCTCGTCCACTCGTTGACCATGGCGCGCGGATGACAGTCGATCATTCGAGCTCGCCCCATGGGAGCCCCCAAACCGATCTAGGCGCTGGGCTGTCGCAAACTGAGCACGGCGATAAGCAACAGGCACGAGCCGCCCGTCGGGTCACCCCGGACCCACGGCAGAAGCCGCTATCGCCGGAAGTCACGACGCGAGCCACCGGCGGCCGTCGGCTCAGCGACGGCGCGCGCCCGGCGTTGGGCGGGTCGCTTCGGTTCAACCATGCCGGCGCTCATCCACGCGTCTGCGGTCGGGACGTGGAACTTCCACTTCGAGTTCGCAGCGTCCGGCGAGATTCGGCGGCCGCCGAGGTGTGCGCGGTGCTTGTGGATCCACTTCAGCGACATGTCAAAGCGGCGTGCAAGCTGCTCGGCCGAGGCCCATTCCTGGCCGGGCCGGAGTGCCAGCGGGTTGCCCAGTTTCCGGTCGGCGCGCTGCGCGCCTCCGCAGCCTCGGGGGCACGGCTGATCGTGCGCCACGCCGCTCGAGTCCGACGCAGCAGCAGGAGCACGCCCGCCCGTCGACCGCCCCCAAGCGATAGTGCCATCGGTGACGGTTGCGATCTGGAACTCGAACCGAGCCAGGCGATTGCTTCGGGCAAGTGCCGATGTGTTCCCGGTGGGCGATGTGGTGGTGCCGCGCTGCACACAGGAGTCTTACTGAGCCTCACGGTCACGGCGCTCGACCAGCGGTGACCGATCGCGACACCCTTCAGCTCGTCGACTGCGACGGATCGTCGAGCGCGTTCTCGAACGCAGGCGTGAGCTCGTCCAGCAGATTCTCTCCCTTCTCGGTGAGCCGATACGCGCGTCGGCGGCGATCGCTGTCAGCAGCAATGGGCTCGATGAGTTCTCGCGAGGACAAACGGCTGAGCGCGTTTGCGAGGCTGCCGGTCTGGACGGCCAGATCAGCGCTCAATGCCGACACCGTCACCTCATCCTGGCACGACAGGTACGCCAGGACGCTCCACTCGGTCGGGTCGAGCTGCGCCGCCCTGGCGGCGACCTGCAGGCGCCTGAAGCGCGCCGCGGTTCGCCAGACGCGCCGGCGGGATAGGTCAGTCACGTGGTGGGCGGAGCGTCCCGCCGCGATTGACATACATCATTATTGGTGATTATCTTTCTGTTGTCATGAGCTCACGGATGACGGACGATGACATGGAACAAGACACACCCTCGTCGCGCACGGCGCCAAGCCGCGCACAGCGCGCGGTGGCCGAGGCGACCAGCGGCGGGAACAGCCTCCCGGAAGCCGAGATCGCGGAGATCCTCCGGATCTATGGCGAGTGCGCGAGCCTCCGGGAGACGGCCCGCAGAACAGGCCGCAACCCAAAGACCGTGACCCGCTACGTCAGGCGCGCCGGGATGCCGGTCGGCCCAGCACATGGGCGCGGCGGCCGAGCTGACGGCCGCGTGGACTTTGCACAACCCCATGTCAGTGCCGGTGAGCGCGACCGGATGATCGCTATGGCTCGCTCCGGTCACTCCCGCGCCGTGATTGCCCAGTCCCTCGGACGCAGCGAGGGGACCGTACGCCGTCACCTGGCCCGAGCGGGCGTCGTGTCGGCCGACCCTGCAGACCAAGCCCGGAAGCACCCGCTCAACCAAGGCGCGTTTGCGTACCCGTCCCCCGCCCGGGACTACTGGGCCGGCTTCCTCGCGGCAGATGGCAATGTGCACGAGAGCCGAATTACACTCGTCCAAAACGAGCGCCACGAGGACCACTTGATGGCGTATCTGGGGTTCGTCGGGAGCCCGGATCGCCCCCTGCATCGCAGGCCGAGCACATGTTCCGCGGCGGCGGTCACCTTCTCTAGGCGCATGGCGGCCGATCTCACCACACTCGGGATCACGCCGCAGAAGTCGCTCACACTTGAGCTCTCCCCCGAGCTCGCAGATAGCGCGGCCTGCTGGCTGGGGCTACTCGATGGCGACGGAAGCACGAAGGGCAAGCGCGCGGACAAACAGGCGTCGCCGTACATCAAGTGGATTGGGACGAGGCGGCTGATGGCTCAGTGCGCGGCGTTTTGGTCTCCGATCCTGGGTCGCCCCGTCCCGTCCTACCGACACGACGCCGGGTCCGAGCTCTGGGCAGTGATGCTCTCTCACCGCAGCGCGCAGCAGGCAGCCTCGGTTCTGCTCGCGGCGTTTGCCGACTCCCTCCCGCAGAAACGGCGGCAGCTCGAGATCGCAGCGGCCTACCGGAGCCGACCGCGAAAAAGACGAACCGCGGTGACCGAGAGGCCGCTCACGAGCCGGTTCGGGGGTCCCGGTCTCGACGCCCGCGCTCTTATTGCGGCCCTCCAGGAGTTCGTCGACCGCCCCGTCCGCATCCAGGTGGGCGCTGCCCCCGCTGACAACTGGCTGCGTGGAACACTCGTCTCAGCGACGGTGCCCGAGGATCAGATCCTCACGATCGGCACCGATGTCGTGGTTGAGGTCGACGATGGCCGGCACGTCCATGCGCTGACCGTCAACGTCAACGCCGGCGGCCTATTGACGTGGCGCTGCCCGCGGCGGTGGGCACTGACGATCCAGGGCGCAGGTCGAAGACTCGTCGTCTACGACGACCGGCCGATCACTCGAATGGTTCGCGTCGAGACCGAGCTCGCTCAGGCACTCGCCGAAGTCGATCCCGTCCAACGGCATTCGGCTCTGGCCAACCTCGCGCGTGTCGCTGGCTCCATGAGCGAGACCGAAGCCGATGATGCTCTGCGCAGCCGTCTCGTCGCGCTGTCCTTCTTCCTGACCGACTACGCAACGGCATGACGCAGGACGGAGCCGTCGAGTAGCGAGGCCGTCGACGGGCGGTCCACCCGTGCTCGCAGTCGAGACCAGTTGGCCGGACAGTCGCGTGTGGCTGAGCATGGATCCCTCACGACCCCGGAGACGGCCGTCACCACGCCTTGCTCGACCGTGAGACCGAGCCGCGTGACCGGGTCTCTCAGGACGATTCGTCGCCCTGCCCGAACGACGGAGGACGCAAAGTGTCGACCAACAAGCACCTGCCGACGCACGCCAAGGCCAAGCGCCGCCCGAGGCGACGCGGCGAGATCAACAACGTGCAGTGCCGGATCCTTTTGCTGCTTCTCGGCCTGGGGGCCGCCAACACGGTTCAGCTGCGGCTATGGCTCGGCCGCAAGGATCTCGGCCCGCACCTGAGGGATCTCGAGGAGCGCAAGCTTGCCACGCAGCATCACCAGCGGTCACTCGACGGCGGGCGCTGGCCCTCCGTCTGGTCGATCACGAAGAGGGGCTGTCGCGAGGCGCTATCGCTGGAGTCCCAATCGCCCAGCTTGGGCTCGGACCTGCTTGGCCCAGGCGTGCGGCCGCCCGAGACGCGCAACGGCTTCGCACCCAACCCGACGCCGGACGAGCACAGTCGTCACCGCATCAAGGCCACGTCCTTGGCGCTCGACCTAGCTCACGAGTTCAAGCGAGTGGATGACGTCACGGTCGTGTCCATCTGGGCGGAGGCTCTCCTCGCTCCGAAGGTCCGGATCAACGGCAAGACGATGGCGATGGCCGACTGCAACGACATGGACCGCCACCTCAACTCGACAGGGTTCTACCTCGTTCGCGAACTCGGGCTCATTCCGCCGAACGGCGGGACGCGGGTGAGCGGCGAACTCCCGTGGATCAGACCTGACATGACCCTGGTCCTCGACGTCCACGGACGCCGACGCTACGTCTTGGTGGAGTACGCCAACACTCAGAGGCCTGGTCAGATGAGGCGGAAGTTCGACGCGTATGCCCTCTTCGCCTACTGGGGTCGTCACGCACTCCAAGCGGAGTTCACGGTGCTGTTCGTAGCTGACAAGCCGCCTTACCCGTACGCCCGCGCGTCTGCTCGCCGACTCGCTGTCGCCGTGATGGGGCGAGACGCGCAGGACGAGTACTTGATCCGCTGGCGCTTTCGTCGGTTCCCGTTCCTCTTCGCCGATCGCGGGGCCGTCACGAACCACGTCGCGCATGCGTACAAGCCGGAGAGCTTCCCGCTCACCAAAGGCACCAACGTTGCAGCCGTACTAGGCAACAGTCCCGATCGGGAAGGGCTTGACCGTCTTGAGTACGTGGGGCTCCTAGAGACCCTCTTGGCACCGGAGCATCGTCAACGCCTATAGCCCGTTTGACCACCCAAAGCATGGCGATCTAGGGGGCACCCTAGGGTCCTTCTGGCTCAACTTTGGCCCTATCTTGGGTTCTGCACTTTGGCGTTGCCCCGAGAAATGCTTATCCCTGCAAAACGATCATTTCCTGCAGGGTCACATATGGCCGGACAGTGTAGGTGATTGCTTATGCAGCAGGCAGTCGTCGGGGGTCGGTGACGGCACGCTCGCCCGACACCGTCTGCGACACCACATGCGGCGGGCCCCTGTCCGGACATGCTTTGGCCGAGAGCGCCACGGGATGAAGCGTCGGCGACCAGGGGTGTGCGGTGGGCGCGCTCGGTGGACAGGCGTCCGAGTGCTGTCGCCCCCTTGCTGGAGGTCCCGGTCGATCGGACGCCGGGGACGGTCCCCGAGACAGATCCCTTCGTCGGCACGCCGGACGCCACCGCCGGGTGACTCTCCGGCATTGAGGCCTCCTGACCCGGCTGGTTCCACTCCATGTCAGCGGGCGGCGAGCAGCAGCGCGGCGCGGACTCGGCTCGTCAGCTCGGCGTCGTCACCCGACTGACCCGTCCCGGTCCAAGTTGCCGTCTTCGATCCGCAAGGCAGCGCGCGCCCCGGCGAGCCCAACGTCACGATCACGTAACGCGCAACGCGGCATGGTGGAGTGACGACGGCCAGCGCGGCGGCGAAGCGACCCCGGGCAACCAGGGCGGGGGCGCATGACCGCCCGTCGTCGATCGGGCGGCCGCGGGCTCGACACTCGGCCGCGGCATGCTCGCTCGCCTACCCGAGCGGACTGCCGACGGCGACGGTGCGGCCGGAAGTAGCAGCGAACCCACACGTGCCGGTGAGCGATCCGACCGGACTGGGCGGTCGTCATGTGGCCATGCGCTTGCGTCGCCCAGCGCCCCAGCTGGGGTCGCGAGTCGTGAAGCGGTAGAGCGCCGCAGGCCGGCCGGGACCTTGGGCGCTGGTCTCACCGGTCGGCTCGATGAGCCCGGTCGCCTTCAAGTCGCGTGCGAACGTGGCCGGGTCGTAGTGCGTGTGGGCGATCGCCTCGTACACGGTGCGTGCCTTGGAGAGGGGGAAGCTGGCAGGGAGGATGCCCACGGCGACGTTCGACCACCAGAGCTTGCCCTCGACCCGGTTCAGGGCGGTGCGCACGATGTCGTGGTGGTCGAACGCCCAGCGGTGACGGCCTCGCGCGGTGATCCACGCGGCGTCCGGGTCGCGAGGTTTCGTGTCGGGCGGAACCAGTGCGAGATGGGCGATCGAGGGAATCCAGCCGCGCGGGTCGCGGCCGGGGTTGGCGAACGCGGCAAGCTGCTCGACATAGACGTCGGTGACGCCGGTCTTCTCGGCGAGCTTGCGCCGGGCGGTGTCCTCCGGTGATTCGCCGGCGCCGACCAGGCCGCCCGGCAGGGCACGGTGTCCGTCGTCGATTTGCGTTGCCAGCACGAGCAGGTCACCAGCACGCGCGGTGAGCAGAACGGTGTCGACCGCCAGCGCCGCGGGCGCCTCGTAGCCCTCGCTGTTCCGCGCTGTCCACACGTGCCTGATCGTAGGGAGCAGGACGAGCGCACACGCGCCAAAAGGTCGTACTGCCCAAAACCTTCTTGACCCTTCGCCACTCGCCTCTTACGCTGTTTTTAGGCAGAACGACCAAAAGGACCGGATTCCGCGATGTCCGATATCAAGACCTACCCGTTCATCCGTCACCTGCGTGCTGAGCCGACGAGCCACGTACTCGCGTACCGAGGCGGCGAGTTGCGCCGCGAGGGACAGGGCGAGGCGTTCTGGTTTCGGGCGATCAACGCGGCGATCGCGGAGGTGCCGATCGATGACCGCGAGCAGCCGTTCGTCTTCCACGTGCGCAGCGCGGACTTCCAGGAGCTGACGGTGCAGGGCGCCATCACGTACCGCGTGGTCGATCCGCAGCGCGTCGCCCGGCGCATCGACTTCGCGATCGACCTCGACACCGGCGCCTGGAGGCAGACGCCGCTGGAACAGCTGGCCGGCCTCGTGATGCAGCTCGCCCAGCAGTTCGCCATCGACGAGCTCGTCAAGCGCGACGTCCGCCAGGTCCTGGCCGATGGGGTCGCGCCCATCCGTGCCCAGATCGCCGACGGGCTTGCAGCGGAGCAGGCGCTCATCGACCTGGGCATCGAGGTCGTCGCGGTACGCGTCGCAGCGGTCGCGCCCACCGCGGACTTGGAGAAGGCGCTGCAGCAGCCCACCCGCGAGGCGATCCAGCAGCAGGCCGATGAGGCGACGTTCCAACGGCGTGCGCTAGCGGTCGAAAAGGAGCGTGCGATCGCCGAGAACGAGCTACAGAACCGCATCGAGCTTGCCCGGCGAGAGGAGGACCTCGTCGCGCAGGAGGGCGCGAACACCCGCCGGCGCGCGGAGGAGGAAGCCCTGGCGGCCCTGGTCGACGCTCGCGCCGCGGATGACCGCGAGGCGCTCGCAGCAACGCGCCAGGCGGCCACGATCAGCGAGGTACAGGGCGCGCAGCTGAAGATCGACGCCGAGCGCGCGCGGATCGACGCGGACATGCCCGCCGACGTGCTCCTAGCACTCGCGCTCCGCGAACTTGCCGGCCAGCTGGGGCAGATCGAGCACCTCACGATTACGCCGGACATGCTCACCCCCGTCCTGGCTCGGATCGGCAGGACCGAGGAATGACACTCGCCCCCAGCTGTGTCCTGGTCGAACGGCCCACCGACTACGCCGACGTGCTCGCGCGACACGGGACGCGCGATCAGGCACGTTTCTTCCTCGCTCAGCGCGACATCGACCTCGCCGACGTCGAGGAGCGCCACCTGCGGTACCAGGAGACGCGCACGCGGGTACTCGGAGCAATCCCCAGCGAGTGGCGGATAGCGACGCTCGCGCGCGCCGACCTCGACCGCTTCCTCTTCGCCGAGGACGACATCATCGTGGTGCTTGGACAGGACGGGCTTGTCGCCAACGTCGCGAAGTACCTCGACGGCCAGCCCGTTATCGGCCTGAACCCTGATCCCGACCGCAACCCAGGCGTCCTCGTCACCCAGTCGCCGGACGCGATTGGCGATCTGTGCGCCGACGTCTTTGCTGGACGTGCCTCCGTCCAACAACGGACGATGGCGGCCGCCACGCTGGACGACGGCCAACAGGTTCTCGCGCTGAACGAGATCTTCCTCGGCCACCGCACCCACCAGTCGGCCCGCTACACGCTGTCGATCAACGGGCAGCGCGAGCACCAATCCTCCTCCGGCCTGATCGCCGCGACCGGCACAGGCGCCACCGGCTGGGCCCAGAGCATCAACCACGGCCGCCGCGGCCCGATTGACCTCCCGGGACCGGTCGCTCCGCAGCTTGCCTGGTTCGTCCGTGAAGCCTGGGACGGCCCTCACACGGGCACCCGCCTCACGGCCGGCCTGGTCGACGCTGGTGCCGCGCTCACGGTCACCTGCGAACTCGGCGAGGACGGCGTCGTCTTCGGCGACGGCATCGAAGCCGACCGGCTACGCCTGGACTGGGGACAGCGCGTCACGATCGCGGTCGCCGACCGCCACCTGCAGCTCGTCGGCGAGTGACCGGTGTCGGGCCCGCAGGTCAGGGCGCAACCTCAGCGGGCCCGAGCGAGCAACCGACGGGCGGAGCGTTAATCCGCCGCGAGCAACAGGTGGCCCACGTAATCGATGCGCCCCGGCAGCCCGAGCTCGGTGGACGCGTCGCGGATCGCCACCGCCCAGTCGTCGGCCGTGGTCGGGCTGCGGGGGTCGTCGACGAACAGCAGATGCACGAGCCAGGCGCGGATGCCGAGGCTGCGCAGCCAGGTGAGGTGCGCGAGACGGTTGGCCGTCTGGTAGAGCGGCCCACACCAGGCACCGGGTGTCTGCGCGGTGACTCCGAGCCGCTCCTGAGTGAACGCGAGCGCGGCTTCGATCTTCTCGCGGGACTTGGGGGGTGGCCAGACACCCGGCCGACCGGAGTTCCCCCGTGTAGCTCTTCCCCTCCACGAGGATGACGCCCGGTCGGGCCGGCCCGCCGTCTGGTGACGGTGGTGCGTCGACCACGGCCAAGGCGTCCCAGACCGGCCCGCCGCGGGGCCAGAACGCTTGGAGCTCCGCCGCGAGGTCACCGAGTCCGACCGCCCGCAGGAAGGCTCCGTCCTGGTACTCGCGGTAGCCGTCGTCGGCGAGTGGGCTAGCCCAGCGCACCTCGGAGCCAGCGAGTTCCGGGAACTCGGCGGTCAGCTCGGCGACCAATTCGTCCGACCTGTGGTTGACCCAGAGTTGGGTCTGCCGCTGGCTCCCCGCGTAGGCCTCCCCGGTCTGCGGGTTCGTTCTGGTCGACATGCCCGCACCGTAACCGACGGTGGGAGTCGGCGCGGGATGTCGCCGGTGCACTCGAGGAAGATCATCGTTGACGTGGGAAACGCGGCTGGCAGCATCGGGTACACCGCTGATGATCTCGCCGACGCGATCGGTCTACTTGCCGACGCGGCCCACGACGGGCGGCGTCGGACGAGATCCAGAGCAAGGCCGAGCAGATCGAGGTCCGCCGCTGGTGAACAAACCACGATGCGCGGCCGGTCACGGTACGGGTCCGGCCATGCCTGGCCCCACCGTCGTCGAGCTCGTCGAGGTTCGTGTCGGGCCACGCGAGTTGAATCTCTCAGGCCAACGCGAGCGTGAGCCCCCGGCCGCGAGATTCGCCCACAGGGAGCGGAAAGCTGTATGCGGCCGGCGTCGCCGGCGGGTCGTGTACGCACCAACCCGTCGAGACTGCTCGCGTAAGCTCGCGCCGGGCTGTCGTAGTCAGGAGACCGGGACCACGGGGAGAGGCAGCGTTCGCTCGTCTGAGGCGAGCGGCAGTGCTCGCCGTCCGTCCGCTTACTCACGAAGGCGTTCGATCAAGCCACAATCTGTTCGGTTAATCAGTGCTTCGTGACCGATTTGCGGTCTATTGAGCGAGTTGCTAGCTTGCCACGCGCCACGCCTGGCCTTGAGCGTCGGGGTCGGCATTCGACAACCACAAGAGGGGCGCCGAGCTGTGACACGCGGCAATCGATTCCTATTGCTCGCCGCCGTGGTGGGGTCGTTCGGCGTTGGCGCCACGGAGGCGAATGCTGATCCGATCGCCGCTGGCTCGGGCTTCGCCTGCGCGGTGCGGTCCTCGGGAGAGGCGGTCTGCTGGGGTGACGGCTCCTACGGAAAGCTCGGCACTGGCTCGACCGCTAGTGCGTGGGCGCCCGCCCCTGTGGACGGGGTAACCGACGCAGAGTCGGTATCCGTCAGGTACCGGCACGGGTGTGTGGTGCGGAGCGGCGGTGATGTGTCGTGCTGGGGAGACGGGACGTACAGCACGGTCTCCGTGGGCGGCATTACCGACGCAAAGAGCGTATCGGCCGGCGACGGCCATACCTGTGCGTTGAGGTCCACCGGTCAGGTTCTCTGTTGGGGGCCGAATTCGGCTGGGCTTCTCGGAAACGGCTCCACGGCGAGTTCGTCGGTGCCGGTACTTGTCAGTGGGCTAGCCGACGCGAAGAGTGTGTCCGCGGGGGCCTTCCACACATGCGCCGTGCGAGCTACTGGCGAGGTTCTCTGCTGGGGTGCTGGCACCCTCGGCAACGGCACCACATCCGGCTCGTCGACACCGGTCACGGTGACGGGAATCACGGATGCAACCGCTGTCTCCGCTGGAGCGGGGTTTGCCTGCGCCGTTCGGGTATCGGGGCAAGTGGTGTGCTGGGGTGCCAACACCAGCGGGCAACTCGGCAACGGTTCTACCGCCACCTCCACGACGCCAGTCCCCGTGAGCGGGATCTCGGATGCAAGGAGCATCTCGTCGGGCAACAGCCACGTGTGTGCCGTTCGCAGCACGGGCGGGCTGCTGTGCTGGGGCAGTGGGACTAGCGGCGAACTCGGAAACGGATCACTCGCCGGCTCGAATTCTCCCGTGGCGGTGACTGGTGTCTCCAACGCCGTACACGTAGCGTCCGGTGCTTCACACTCGTGCGCGGTTCGCTCCGGAGGCGAGGCCGTCTGCTGGGGTGACAGCAGTTCTGTAGGCAACGGGCTGTCCCCGAACGCGCTGACACCGGTCCCCGTTAGCGGACTAGCCGACGGGCTGAGCGTCGACAACGGATCTGACAACACATGCGCGGTTAGAACCGGCGGGTCCGTGCGATGCTGGGGCGACGGTCGAGACGGTGAATTGGGACACGGCGTCGAGACGAGCTCTCCGATTCCCGTTCCCGTTACCGGAATCTCCGATGCAACGAGTGTGTCCATCGATGGCTGGGGTCACTCTTGTGCGACACGGTCTGCAGGGCACGTTGCCTGCTGGGGCTCGAATGGTGACGGGCAACTCGGCAACGGGACTCGCACCAAGTCCTCGACGCCGGTGGCCGTGACCGGGATAACTGACGCCACGAACGTCACCGCCGGCCAGTCACACTCATGCTCCGCGCGATTGACAGGCGGAGTGCTCTGCTGGGGTACTAACGGCTTTGGGCAACTCGGGAACGGATCGAACACCTCGTCGCTCTCACTGGTCCCGGTCACCGGCTTGGCCGACGCGACCGGCGTTTCCGCCACGCACTGGCATACGTGCGCCGTTCGAAGCGGCGGTCAAGTTTCGTGCTGGGGAAGCAACTCCAACGGGCAACTCGGCAACAACTCAACGACAGCGTCGTCGGTCCCCGTGCCCGTCACCGGAATCACTGACGCCGCCAACGTGTCATCCGGCCAGTACCACACGTGTGCGGTCCGGACCGGCGGTCAGGTCATGTGTTGGGGTTACGGGTTCTTTGGCCAGCTCGGCAACGGCGCCTCTTCGAGTTCCTCGATACCAGTCGCGGTAACCGGGATCACCGACGCGGTCCGCGTGTCTGCCGGTAGTTCGCACTCATGTGCGGTTCGTAGCGGGGGGCAGGTGCTTTGCTGGGGAGCGGGGTTCAGTGGACAGTTGGGCAACGGCGCGGCGGGGAGTTCGTCGACACCCGTAGCCGTATCGGGCATCGGTGACGCCACTGGTGTCTCCGCCGGGGGTGCCCACACGTGCGCCGTCCGCGCGGCCGGACCTGTGCTGTGCTGGGGGAGCGGGACCGCTGGACAGCTTGGTGACGGTTACATGCCAGCCGGACACGGTCCACAGGTCCAGGCCGCAGCCGTGGCCGGCCTGGCGGATGTTCGACTCGCGGCTGGTACCCCGCCGATTGGTCCGCCGAGCGGTGGTGGGGATCCCGGAAGTAGCGGCTCTCCAGGAACCGCGAGCGAAACGCCTAGTGCCGTAACCGACTCGGGCGGCACCCCACCCCGCGTCGAGCCGCCCACTGCCTTGACCGCGACTGACTCGCAGATCATCGCGGCGCTCGGGGGAGTCCTGTCGCCGACCGGCAAGGCCGCGAAGATCACCGCGCTGTTGAAGTCGGGCTACACGTTCGCGTTCAACGCGCCCGGCGCCGGCAAGTTGCAAGTCACCTGGTACTACCTGCCGAAGGGCGCAAAGCTCGCAGCCAAACCCAAGCCTGTTGCCTTGGCCGCAGGCGCGGCGACCCTCAGCAGCGCAGGGAAGGTGAGATTGACCGTCAAGCTCAACTCGGCCGGCAAAAAGAAGCTGCGCAAGGCAAGGAGCCTCAAGCTCACAGCAAGAGCCACGTTCACCGCGCCAGGAAAGAAGCCGCTGAGCACGACCCGGACGTTCTCCGTCAAGCGATGATGACCAGGTCGTTGGTTACCGGGGCTCTGGCAATCTGCACCCTGGTCCTGGGCGCCCCGGAACCAGTGGCAGCCGCCTCGCCAATTCCCGGTCACATCAGGCTCGTGGGGCGAACATGCGACAAGCCGATCCAGGTCGGGTACTCCAAGGACTACCGACGGGTCGCGCCATTCGGTGCGCACCCGTACGACGATCACTGGATCGCCCTCAGCGTCACTACCGGCCCGGCGGATGACAAGGGGGTGCGGAAGTACGAACTGCGTTGGGAACTCGGGCCGGACGTCGAACTCTGTCCGGGTGGGTGGACCCGTCTCGGGTACGGCAACCGCGAGGCGATCACCATGCGCAACGGAAGCAGGTTGCGCGAGGTAAGCGCACGCGGCCCAGTCGGCATCAAAGTCAACGCCCGCTTCAAGCAGGACATCCGGATGCGCGACGGCTTGGGTCCCGCGCGCCTGAGGCGGATCGTCGCGGGCTGGGCGCGACGGGAATGCTCGCTTCCTCCGGGAGGTGCAGCGCGTGTGCTTGAGAGTCTCGTCGAGCGCGTCGGCGGTAGCGCCTGCAAAGCGCCAGCGCGAGTCCACGCGACAGCGACAGAACTGCTGCGCCACCTGACTGCGAGGTTCAACGCCGAGGGATCAACGGACGACAACACGTACGGCCGCGAGTACTACCGCGTGCTCGGACAGCTCACGACCTACAGGCGATAGGCGGGTCGCGTCACCCTCATGGCGAGCGGTAACACTCAGCGTCTGCGCTTCGCGGGCTACGACGCTGACCGCTTCACCGGCGCCGAGCTGATGCCAGTCGGCGTCGACGCGCCTGCGCGGGTTCGCGCACCTTCGATGAACTGCTGAGCCGCCGGCGACTGCGCCGACGCGTGCCGCGCTCTAGAAGTGCAACTACACCCGGAAACGGCGCCGCCTCAAGGGACGAGGCACGAGGGACTTGTTGCCTGGCCGCTACGAGCGCACCGAGCAGTAGCGCCTCCGAGGCCGCCTCTGGCAAGTCTGGAAGTAGCTCAACCAGCGCCATCACGCGCTGCGCGTCGTCGAGTCCAAGGCGTCGCTCGGTCACCAGCCGACCCCGAACCTGGCCGCCGCAAGATCGAATCGCGGATCACGCCGCTCGGCGAGGAGAACCACGATCCGCAACGTGTCCTCTAGGTCGACGGCCGTCGCTGGTCCTCTCCCTCAACCATAGGCGAGCACGTGTTCGCAGCAAGGCTAAGGGCTCGGATGGGCCAGTGAGATCGGTGGGCCAACGCCTACATCGCCCGCGAGACCGAGCACCGAGCGTCTAGCGCTTCAGCAAGAACATGACCTGGCCAAACTTGCCAGTGCGATCGTGGAGGTATCCCCACGAGGGCGTACTCAAGGTTGGAACGAGCCGAGTAAGGACCTGGGGGGCGCCGCTGGTTTCGTCGGTAAAGGCCAAGGCAGCACAGAGTTCCGTACCCCGATGCAGTCGGTAGATGTAGTCGACCCCCCCTGGATGTGGGTCGTTCTTCCCTTCGGCGCCGTACCATTCGGCGCGAGCGGTAACCAGCCGGGACCTGTCGTCTATCGCCCCGCTCGCGGTCCCTAGGTTGATGCTCGCGGAGGTCACCTGGTCGTCGCGGTCCGGGGGGCATCGACGGAAGAGTTGCTTCACTTCCTCCGACCGGAGTTCGCGCCTCTGGTCGCCGCGCCGAACTCGCGTCGCTCGCAGCGCGCGCGGCCCGATGGTCTTGAGCACCTGTACAGACCGATCGGGAATCCCGAGAGTGTCGAGTTCGGGATTCAGGCCCGCCAGTGTCTTGCGGTTTGCAGGCGCCGTTACCTGCACACGGACCGCGAAGACTCCCGATGTTGCCGCTGCTTTCGTGACGGGCGCTGGCAGGATTAGCGCGCGTGTGTGGCGGAGGGCGTCCTGCTTCTTGGTGGGCAGCGGGATCCCTTGAAGTGCGAACTTCGTGCCCGTCACGGGAGTCAGGGTGCCGACACTTGCGTTGGACGTGTCGACAACGTCGAGACCAACCCGAAAGTGCAGAAGCTCCGCGCAGGCATAGGCATAGACGACGCCGGTCGCTCCCGTCAGCCTGACGGTCGGAGAACGCTTGACCGAAACCGTCACTTCAAGGATCTGTCGCGCGATGTAGTTGATCCGCGTCTTGACTAGGCCCGCCGCGAGCAACTGGGACTGGCACTCCGTGACGGCTTCGTTGGTCAGCACCGGAGGACCTTGGGCCTCAGCGGCGACTGGCGGTAGGAGGAGCTCGCTTCCCGCGAGGGCTGGAAGCGTCAGTAACGCAATGGCAACAGAGCGAAGCGTTACGCGCGAGCGCATGGTCCTCATCGAGTTGCCCACGCGACGACTCTACCGGCGGATTCTCGGCGTCGTGGAGGCCCCGGGCCCTGCCGAACCGGCACCGCTGCTATCCGGCTCGTCGCCGGTTGGGTTCTGGAGCCGCGGGTCCCATCCGCTCGCGCGTGCAGGCGCTTGGGCGGTCGCAGGCCAGTTCGCTACAACGCGGCGTCCGCGCTACTGAGAGCGGAGGGTTGTGCACTTGGCCGAGCGGCCTACTCGGCGGTCTCGTGGCCGGCTAGGATCGAAGAGAACGAGATCGCGGCGCTGTTGGTTCCCGTCTTCGCTGGGCGCCCGGGGCAGCTCTTGGCAAGCATCCGCGCCCAGTCGCTGAGCCTGCGTTCCTAGTCGGTCCTGCGGCTGGCGGCATTGACGACGCGGCGCATCCTGTGAGCGCGCAGTGGTTCAACTCCAGGCGCCGTCGGGCGCGACTACCGCACCGCCTGTTGTGGAAAGCGTTGTCGGTGGTCGCCCTCAGGAACGCCGCATTCTCGGCTTCGGCATCGCGTGGTCGCTGCCAGCTCCGCGTGGGGTGTAGCGTGGCGGTGTGGCGGCAGTAAAGGACGACCCGACGCGCGCCTCGCACGATGTGATGGGCCTACTGCCACGTCGCTTGGCCCTGTGCGTCCTGGCAACCATCGCAGTCCTGCTAGCTGGAACATCAACCGCCTCGGGTGGCTGGCCAGCTTCGCGACTTGCGACGCCCGCGCTTGCGGCATCCGACATTCAGCCTGGCGGTTTCACGATCAGGGCGTGTGAGACGAAGGAGTACTCAACTAAGCCTGGCTGTCCCGCGCCCCTTGGGGTGACTCGGTTCACTACGTCTGGCGGGCAACCGCCTGTGAGTCTTGTGGTGCGGCAGGTCGCTACCGGTCAGCTCATTCAGGAGTTTCCCCTGCCGCCGCAGCCAGCCGGCTACCAGTGGCGCTGCGACCACTTCGGCACGCTTCAAGTCGATGCGCTCGACAGCGCCGGTGCGCGAGCAAGCACGCGTTTTCAGACAGACAGTTGCGACCGTCGTCTTCGCGTCTTCGGAGGAGAGACGGTCGAAGGGCGAAAGGCCAACTTCGAGGTCTTAGACAGTTGGGGCAGCGCAGCAACCGTCCGTGTTTGCTGGAGCGGCCCGACCCAAGGGTGCAAGACGGCCAGGTTCGAGAGGAGCAGAGCGCGGGTCATCTCGTCTCAGCCTCTCTCAAACGGGAGGTATGTCTTCAACTACTCACTCGACGGCACGCTCGTCAAGACCGACACTCGGTGGTACGAGGCGCGGGGCAGGTCGGGGAGGAGGCCCTCCGGACGGAGATGTAGCAGACATGCCTGCGGCGTCGCCCTGCGAGCGACGCGAGCACGCGCCGCAAGACTTCAGGCAGCCGAGCCCACGGCGACAGGATCACGAGCGGAATGCAGGACTTGGAAACGCTCCACGTACTCGTGTGACGCGATCGTCATTGGTCGCATCGCGAGCCCAGACGGCGGCTCGGTGCCGTACGAGTGCGGATACGTCTACCGAGTCACGGTACGTCGCGGAGTCGCGCGATTGGCGTTCACCGGCGCGATCTTCGGATCTTCGCCCATCGTCAATTCGCCCTGCCTCTAGGCGCACTGCCCGCACTCACCTAGGCTCGGGACCGATGTAGTCCGGGGTGACACTAAGTCGCGGTTCAGCGGCGCAGAATCAGCACGTCCACGGCGTGGCGCTCCGCGGCGTCGTCGACCAGGCTGCTCGGGAAAGCGTGGTCGCACTCCTCGACGACGATCACGTAGGCGCGCTCAGCAAGGCCGGAACTCAGGTACTCCCCGGACTTCGCGATGTCGTCCTGCACCTTCGTGAGCACGGCGCCTGGATAGCCGGTGCCGTGCTGCCAGTAGTTGCTGGCCAACGCGAACTCGATGACCGCGTCGAGGGCGAACTCGCCCGGGTCCACCGGCAGGCCTGCCGCCTGCAGGCGTTCCGGCGAGACGAGGGCGAGGTCGATGCGCTTGGGCCGGCCACGCTTGGGCTCGGCGCGGTACATCCACTGTCCCGGGCTGAGCTCCTGATGCATGTGCTCCCACGGCACGCCTTGCCCGACGAGGAACCGTACGTAGTGCAGGACGCAGTCATGCTCGCTGAGGATCGTCGGGCCGAAATGCGCTGAGACGGAGCCGGACGCGTTGACCGGATGCACGTCCCACTCCGGAACCGAGCACAGCCACTCCGCCATCTCTCCAGCCGCGGCGTGGATCGCCTTGTGAACGTCCACTGCCGCGCCACTCATGGCCGCTTACGCTACCGACGCTCGGCGCGACGACGCCGAACATCATCGCTGCGGCCTCGGGGCGGCTTGATCACCGCAGGTACAGCCCTTCTCCGAGCTCGACCGCGTTCGAGCTCTCGCGCGTCACCGGAAGAGCAACTCCTCGGGGTCCCGCGGCGCGACCGGCGCCGAATACTGCGCATCGATCTCGTCGAGCAACGCGGTGACGTTGTCGTCGCCGCGCTCAACGAGCATGCCGCCGACTTCTTCGGCCAGGCGACGACCGCAGACGAGCACGATCGGATAGCGGTCCTCGATCACCTCGCGCTGCGTCTGCGCGCTGAAGTAGCTGGTCGTGACGTAGACACCGAGCCAACCCCGCCGCAACCTCGCGACCGTGCGAGCGATGTGGTTCCCGTGGGTCGGGTTGCCCGGTTTCTCGCACTTGGCCTGGCCGAGCACGATCAGCTTCGCGCGACCGAACCCGGTGCCGACATCGAGGCGCGCAATGAAGTCAATGCCCCCATCACCGCTCCCGCGAGTAAGCCCTCCGGGGACGTAACTGCCCGCGGCCGGGGAGATAACGCGCTCGGCGACTCGCTGCGCGAGGGCCTCGAAACGGTGCTTCTTGCCGTCGTAGTAGTCATAGACCGCAGCGAGCACGGTAGCCTCGCGGGTTCCTGCCGCGGGCATCTGTTGGTCCTTGGGCTCGACCAACAGCTTGGAAACGCGCCGTCGAACGCGGTCCAGCGCAACGGCGCCGGAGTCCACCCACTCCTTCCAGGCCTTTGGCGCATACCGCAGAGTCGACCCCAGCGGCTTGGCCGCGTCCCTGCGGTCGGTGATCCATCGATAGTCCAGCTGTTCATGCTCTGAAGCGAGCGTCACCACAAGCAACTCGAAGGCGTAGTTGGCGAACGTGCCCCCTGCCTTGCTCGAGTACTGCGTGACCAACTCGACGCCGGTGACGATGCCTAGCCCCTCAAACTGGGCGAAGCCCTTGGCGCGCCCCTCTCGTGGGACGCGTCGGAACAGAATCAGCGGCGTCGCTCGCGCACGGTCGCCAGGGTCGTGGTGTGCATGTAGCGAGTGTGCCGTGATGAGCGCACGGTTCCCGGGCTTCGCGGCGGGATCAGCCCCCGGGGTGCGGTTGTCGCCGTAGTAGCGAACCCATCCGTTGTCGACGTCCCAGATGTCCTGCCACGGGTTCTCTGCGAGGCCGAGTTTGTGCGGGCTCGATGCGACGAGGATTGCGGGTACTCGCGCCCCATCCGGCGCTTTGCAGGTGGCGATGGGGTTGATGCCGGCCTCGAACGGCACGTGCTTGTGGCCGGGCGAGTGCAGCGCGGCGTAGAGGTTCGCGTAGCCCCCGATGTGATCCGGAGCCGAGTCCTTGGGGCGACTGTCGCGCAGCACCTGGCCCATTCCAAGCAGGTGGACCGGGTGGGCGTTCGGGGTCATCATCGGTGGTGTTCGCCGGCGCCAGCCGTGCCCCTGGTCGGCTCGGGCTCAGCAACGTCGGGATATGAGAGTCGTGGGCCACAGCAAGCGACCACGCGCCTCCGATCGATGCTCGTGGATAGGGGTTGGACTGCCCGGAGCCGCGTTCACGGTGTCATTGGGCCTATCTCGCTCCCAGGCGGCAGAAGGGAGACGAGACCCTCGAATCCGACATCCACTGGCTGCGGTTGGACGCGCTTGCTCTTACCAGCCCATTTGACCATCACCCTGTGCTTCCCGGGGATGAACTCTTTGCCGTTTGGCGCGGCGATCATGAGGTGGGCCTCCTCGAGAGCGCCGATCCGGAAAGGCGTCGGCCACGCGGTTTCGGACCCAACCCACTCGACGACCAAGTCGCCGTCACCGACGATCGACACGGAGGTAATGACGGAGCCCGCACGGCCACGGTTTCTGATCCGAACGCGGATGGCCGTCTTGCCCCGGCCCAGATCGGCCTCGATCTTCGGGCGGAACCCGCTCACCCAGAGCTGCGTGGCCGTAAAGCCGAGCGCTGAGATCCCGATCACCCAGGTTCCTATCGCGGCGACCCACTGGGCATCTGACGCGGCGATGACGCTAGCGACAGTCACAGACACAGACGAGGCCTGATCGACGGGGCGCGTCGACGCGTCGAAGTCGGCAACCGCCACACTGTCCGGGCCCGCAGCTGAGCTTGGTCGGTTCGCCGCAGTGCTGACGGTCGATGGCGGCGATTGCCCGTCCGGCCTCAAGGCGCGATGTCACTCGGTATGGACGGCTGCCACTCTCGATAACGAAGAAGCTCATCCGAGGTTCCCGTGATGAATCGTCGGGGAGCGTCACACCAAAGCCCGGTGCTAGTTCGACGAACGTGATCCACAGATCGAAGCCGTGAACCGGTCTGATGCCGGTCGACGTGGCTCGCTGAAAGGCGCGCTCCCATGCCCGGGTCCCGACGATTGGTAGTCCCGCGAAAGCGCCCTCGGGGACGCTCAGGATGCCGCCCAACAGGAGTTCAAAGTTCGCGTCGAGGAGTTGGGCTTCGACCACTTCCTTGGCGGTCAACCGAGGTTGGCCTGGCCGACGCCTGGCCTCATATATGTAGTCGGGCAGCCCCGCCCCGGACCATGCGTTGCGCTGTGCCAAGGGGTTCACGAATCCTGGCAGTCTGCCCGGTCGGGCGGACGGTTCGTCGGGATGGCGCCGCCGCGGGACCGCTGCCGCACATTGGCTGTCAGGGCGTCACCTCGACCACGGCTGGAGGTCCCCCCGGCTTCGGTGGACAGGGTGATCGAGGTGTCCATCAATCGGGAACTTCACGGTTCAGCGGCGCAGGATCAGCACATCAACGCCATAACGCTCCGCGGCGCCATCGACCAGGGTGCTCGGGAAGCCGTGGTCGCACTCTCGACGAGGATCACGTAGGCGCGCTCAGCAAGGCCGCAACTAGGTACTCCCCGGACTTCGCAATGTCCTCCTGCACCTTCGCGAGCACGGCGCCCGGTAGCCGGTGCCGTGCTACCAGTAGTTGCTCGCGGGCGCGAACTCGATGACTCCGTCGAGTTTGAACTGGCCGGCGTCGACCGGCAGGCCTGCCGTCTCCAGGCGTTCCGGCGAGACGAGCGCGAGATCTACGCGCTTGGGCCGGCCACGCTTGGGCTCGGCGCGGTACATCCACTGTCCCGGGCTGAGCTCCTGATGCATGTGCTCCCACGGCACGCGCTTCCCGGCGAGGAACCGCGCGTAGTGCAGGACGCAGTCATGCTCGCTCGCAGTCCACTAGAGGCAGCAGTGCTATCGCGCCGGGGACCCATACCGATGTGGTCGTCAACGCACTGGGCAACTGGATGATCGAGATCCGGTCAGCGCCTGTCAGGCGGGCCGTACCGAACTTGGAGCGGGCGTCGCGCTGGGCGTGGTCAGGCAGACACATGGTGCCGCTCGTCGCGGTGGAGATGCTCTCCGTCGCGCGAGATCGTTGCCTCGCCGCTGTCCTCGCGGTACTCGGGATCCAGCTCAGCTGATATGGCCTGACGTTTGTCAAGTCTGCAGCACTGAGAGCCCCGCTTGCGCGGGGCTCTTCTTGTTGGTCGGCAGAGCGGGGCGCCGGGCTCGGTGTCGGCGTTGCCAGTCTGATGATGCGGGGGTTTGGTGACCCCAGGGCCCGGTTTCGTGCTGCCGGCGTGCGCGGTCTAGGAGCGGGCGTGGCATCCGCGCAGCGGATGCTGCCCATAGCTGATTCGCGCGTGCCGGCCGCTGATGGCCCGGCGCCCCGGTCTGCCGACCGGCAGGGCTGTCAGCCGTGGGGTCAGTCGGCGGTGGCGGCTGCCCAACAGAAGCACGCCAGCTCGCGCGCGACCGCGACGACGACGACGTTGTGGTGCTTGCCGCGCGATCGCATCTGCGTGTAAACGCGATGCAGCCTTTGCTGCGCGCGGTTGGCGATCTGCAGGACGTGATCGGGCTGGCCGTCCTGGCGCCGGGCGAGGACCGTCCCGATCCGCGGATCGCGGCCGTAGTGCCACGCCGATTCGACCAACAACCGTCGGGCCAGCGTCGATCCGGTCTTCGTGATTGCGCCCTGTCTGGATGATTCGCCGGACTGGTTCAGCGACGGCGTCAGCCCGAGCCACGCGCTGAGCTGCGGGGCGCGGGAGAAGCGGTGCCAGTCGCCGCCGAGCTCGAGGTGCAGCGCGAACGCGGTGAGGGTGTCGATCCCCCTGAAGCACCGCAGCCGGGCGACGGTCGGCCACCACTGCTCGTCGAGGGCCAGCCGCGACAGCCGCTCGGCCAGAGCGGCCTTGCGGGCTGCGAGCCCGTCGACTGCGGCGACGAGGTCGGCGAACGTCAGCTCGCTCGCCCGGCTGGTCGAACTGCTGGGCGGCCAGCCAGCGGCGGTGCTCGACCGTCCACGTCGTCGGCTTCGGGTAGACCCGGCCATGCCTGAGCAGCATCTTGCTGACACGGTGCCGAGCGTTCATCAAATCGCGGCGGCAGGCGTCATGGGCGCGCATCAGATCCCGGGCGGCCTCCACCTCGACGGGCGGGACGACGACCGTCGTCAACGACCCGGCCAACAGCAACCGCGCGAGCAGCTCAGCGTCCTTGCGATCGGTCTTGACCCGGTCCGACGGGCCCCTCGGCGTCTTGCCCGGCGCGATCACCCGCATGTCAAGCCCGGCCGCCGTCGCCGCCCGGTAGAGCCCGAACCCCGTCGGCCCGGCCTCGTAGCACGCCGACACCGGCCCGGGCAGCTCGGAGAGCCACGCGACCGGCGCCTCGAGACCGGCGCCGAACCGGATCCGCGATAGCTCACCGGTCGCCGCGTCGATCGCCGCCGCGTGCGTCGATCGCGCATGGACATCGAGCCCCACCCACGTCATCGTTCCAGCCATGGCCGGACCTCCTCACTCTGGGGTCAGCCGGAGGCCGCTCCTCCGGTCAGACAAACCCCCGCGAGGAGCGTCCGGCCACCAACCCTCACCGGTCAACCCCTCGGGTCACCGGCCATAGGGTCTAGCAACTCTCGCCGCAGCGTCCGAGTAATCATTGCTTCGGTCCGACGGGACTCAGGGCCGATAGGGATCGACTGGTGCTAGGCAAGGACCAGCGCCGGTGCGTCTGTCGATCCACACGCTTGCTGAACAACGACGACTCGTCCGCTGAACCAAGACGCGGGGATGATTCTGGACCAGTTCAGCTCCCTCCCGGACTTTCCCGCAACCGCAGCACTAGCCCTTTCGCGCTTACCCGCGCTTAGGGCCTGGCCAGTTCGCCTCGGCAAGTGTGGGTGCAGCGTCGCGTGAGCGCGCGTCACCCCTCCTCGTCGCGGCCGCGCGGAAGGCAGTATTCGGCGGAGAGGGTGGTCCGGCGGTCGATCATCAGGCCGTGTCTTTTCCAACGCCTGCGGTGACGCAATCGAGCGTGACCGGACGGACGGGATCACCGGCCGTCCGGCGAGGCCGTTAGCCGGAGGTCGACAGGCGTGTTGGCATCGCCCCGTCGTCGCCGAGGCCGATGGGGTTCACCGGCGGCTCGGCCCAAAGTCCGCGGTCCAGATCGGTAGCCGGCGACTCCCCCGAACCGGCGCGACGTGCCGACCAGCGCTTACAGAAGCCAGCTAGAGCTTGATGCTGTCCAGCCACCGCCCGAATTCATAGATCGCTGTGAGGAGGAGCGTCAAGAGCATCAGGAACAACACCCCACCAGCTAGTTTGCCGAGGAGCTCGACGACCCTCGTGTGCTTGAGAGCAACGAAGCCCGCCACAACAATGACCGCGGCCACAATCACGAGCAACCCGAGAGCGGTCATCGCGAGAGGCTGAGACATCAGGCCCGCAAGCGTAACGCTGGCGAGGGACTTCACGCTCAAGGCTGGCCTACCGGCCAAAGAGACGAAAGCGGGCCCAGCCCCCCTTCGCCGAGAAGATCGGTAACTGGTCGTGACGTCGCTAGCTACCGAGTACGCCTCCACCTGGCGACAGTGCGACCGATCTAGTTCCCGTGGGTCGGGCTGCCCGGCCTTTTGCACTCAGCCTGGCCGAGCACGCTCAGCTGGAATGTGGCGACCCCGGTGGGCCGCTGCCATAAACCAGGCAGATGGTGGGCCTATCGCTCGGACGGCCGCGAAACCGCCCGGGGCGCAGTCGGCTCTGCCTGGCGACAAGACCCTTCCACCCAGGACCGTGCCGCGAACGCTTCGCCCGAAGCGCCGCCAGCCGCCCTTCGGAACGAGCCGCGCTGCCTGACTAGTTTGTTGTGCGTTCCTCAACTGGTAGCTTGCCACGCGCGGTAGCCAGGCGCCAACTGCCAAAAGGATCCTTCGTGCGCAAGCTCGACTGCCCGTAAGGCGGGAGATCTCGTCGTGTATTCCAGTACTTTCGCAATCAGTGCGGTGAGCTGACTTAGGATCTCCAGACGATGTTTACAAGGGCTCTGCTGATTGCCGTCTGTATCGCGGGTCTTTTCGGTCCTCCTGCGAGCTCCTATCCACTCGGACACTCGCCGGAGCGAGTCACGCTCCCGCCGCTAATGCAATCGGGTGGCCTCGAGCAGCTCAACGACACGCCTAACCCTCCGGTCAGCGCACCCTTGACCATTGAGCAGGTCCGACAATGCGATCTTCATTCCCGTGTCTACGGGGCGGCCGATTACGTCGACCGCCGTCGGACGCTGCGAATCACCGCCATCGCGACTGCCCCGTCGGGATGTGAAGCCATCCTCGTCATGGGCATCACGCTCGCACCCCAGTACCGGCCTGGGGCCGGCCGCCGAGCGATTGCGATAGGGCGACCGGTAACGGTGCCAGACATCACACCGCGCCCCGAAGATCCACGAGAACCCGAGTCATATCCGAGTCTCCCGGGCGAGCCTGAGATTCGGCGCCGCGTCGAAGTGACCACGATCAGGCTGACGAAACGTCTGAACGTCACACGGGCGGCGCGCTATGGCCTGCTTTCGACCGGCGTCAAGACTTGGAAGGTCACGTCAGCACTCGATCCCACGACCGGAAAAGACGTTCGGATCCCGTCGCCGCGTCCCGCCACTACGACAGAATGGGCCTCTCGCTGGGCCTTTGCACCGGCTGTTCACACGGCCGCTCGCCGCAAGATGGCCCGCACAAAGGACCCCTACAGGTACTTCAAGCGCTGCGACGTCCAAGCGTTCCTCGGGATGAACGGCAGGAAGCGAAAGAAGCACGCGTACGCCACCTGGGTTCCAGGGCCCGACGCATACCTGTCTGCTGCCGTGGTCAGATTCCGCCGCGGCGCGCGGCCATGTAACCCCCGAGTCCTCTTCGATGTGCAGACGCCCCGCGGTGATCGGATCGCCTATGTGTCCTCACCCGACGACCACGCGGGCAATTGGGCGCGGGTGCGCGGACTGCGTCTCGCGAACGGATCAGAGATAGTTGGCCTGATGTTCCTTGGTCGCAAGCCTCGTTGATGGCGTACGCCCGGCCCCCCGCGAGACCCAACTGGCTCATCGACCTGCTGACGAAGCTTGGCAGCGAAGGAGATGCTCGCCAGCGAGGCCGACCCCGGGCATCTTCGTATCCGGCCCCGCGCAGCATCCAGTGGGAGTTCGACGGTCCGGGTCTGCCTCTACGCGTCGACGATCGGCTCGTCCTTCTTGTTGACGTCCTTAACGACGAACTGGACGAGCCGCCTATCAGGCGACCCCGTCGACTCGGGAGCGACGAAGACGAGACCAACGATGACATCCGCGGCCTTGAGCTGGGCAGGAATGTCGTCATCACTTTCCTTCTCGACCATCGGATAGACGAGCAGAGCTCCGCGGCGCTCCTGGTGCAGCTGATCGGCCAGCGGATCGGCATGCGTGCCAACACCGGCAATGCGGTCGGACGCCCAGCGGTGCTTGGGGTCGCTGATCGCGCCGAACAACGGGTCGCGGCGCCGCTTACGGCGAAAGACACTGAGCGGCCCGTAGTCGACGATGGTCGCGCGCGGTCCCTTCCCCGAGTGTTGGGGCAAGATGACGACCCAGTCAGCGATCTGCTCCTCGGTCAGGCCGTCGAGCCAGGTGAGGTCAGGCCGGAAGTGATCATCTGGCAGCCACCGGAGTGCCTTCAGCATCGTCACGAAACTCGGATGGTCGATCGTCCCCCAAGGGCCCGGGAAGGTGCCGGTCCCCGTCTTGGTCGGAAACGTGAACGTGCCCTCGTTCGATGCGAGTTTCAGAAGTGGCAGCAGCGTCTCGGTGTTGGTCTTGATGGCACCCGCCGCCTTCGGATAGCCGACCGGCTCCAGGCGCTCGCCGGGCGACCGCCGCTCGACGAGCCGGGCGTTGTACATCTTGTTTGAGGCGGCGGGCTTGAGCCATCCAAGGTGCTGAGCGACCAGCGGCGGTACCTCTGCTGGCGTGATCGCTGGGACGCCCTCTTCGACTTTGGCGTAGCGCTGCATCTCGGTCCGGAACAGCTCCTCGGATCGACAGGCGGCTTCGAAGGCGTCGTAGAGATCGAATGCGGTCCCCCCGCCGGATATAGAGCCGAACCAGATCCTTGTAGCCAGCACGGAAGCCAAACCACCGGCCCATCTGCATCAACGTGTCGGCCTGCTTGGTGACCCGGCGGTAGTACGAGACGGTCAGACCCTCAACGGTGAAACCGCGTGACAGCTTCGCGCCTCCAACGAGGACGCGCCAAAGTGACCGCCTATCGAAGTCCACGTCCTCCTTCGCGGCATCCGCGTCCCCGTTGACCACCAAGACCGGATCGTTGGCAGCTCCCTCGATACGGGTGACGACCTCGCCGACGAACGGCTTGATGTCGGCGAAAGAGTCGGGAATCGGCTCGCCATCCGCTCGCTCGTCCATGACCAAACGGACGTCATCCTCGAAGAGCGCCTCGAGACGTCTCAGCCCACCCGCCCCGTAGTAGCTGGCAGTGCGCCACAGGCCTCGGATCGCATCGGCAAGTTCGCGGTGATCTGCCTGCTTGACCGACTCGTGTACGAGCATGGTGTGATGCTTGAACCGACCGGCCTCGCCGGTCACCTGCTCCCGGTAGAGCTTGATCGCCCCGGTGAGCACGAACATGTCGACCGCCTCTTGCAGCGCGTCTTCGGCGGTCTCATCCGTTACGGGCCGCACAAACGCTGCTTCGTTTGAGTTGGCGACCGTCGCGACTTCGTCCTGAGGGAGGGGTTCCAGATCGTGGAAGTCGGTCGCGCCCATATAGCCAGGCGCACGGTCCAGCGCGAGGATGAAGTCGCGCGGGAAGACGTCGACAGCGTCGCTGGGATCGACGAACACGTTGGCGAACGGCGTCGCCGTGTAGCCAACATACTGGCCACGCGGAAGCGACTCGAGCAGTTGTGAGATGAGGGCGTTGATCGCCGTGCGCTTGGCGCGACCCTGCTCGACCTTCTTCGGGTCGGAGGTGTTGATCGAGGCCTGATCGGACTCATCGTCAATGATCAGGGCCGGAATGTCGGCAAGCTTGGCTGTAATGCGGTTCAGATCGCCGACCAGCTTGGTCAGGACGGACTTGTTCTTCTTGACGATCGCGATACGCGTCGGCACCCGATGGAGGTTGATCGACGCATAGAGCGGCTGGGCCGGATCGATGCGGTCAAAGTCCAGCGACGAGATGCCTTGCTTCAGGCTCTTGTAGTCGCCCGCATGTGTGGTGAGGCGATAGATGTCGGTGACGCCGAGCGTGGACGGGAGCGCGCCGTGGCGGACGAACTGCTCCCAGTCGGGATCGGCGGCGTAGTCGACTGTGAGCAGCGCGTCGTGATCGTCCTCGTTGACTCCGCGCATGAGGTTCTCGTAGCCGGCCAGCTCTTTGTCGAGCCGCCGCTGTGTCTGTCCGCGCAGCAGGTCGGTGGTGCCCGTCAGGACGATGACCAGCCTGTAGCCGGCGTCGACGGCCTTGGCGACGACACCGGTGAAGTTCGCCGTCTTGCCGCTCTGGACATAGCCGACTACCAGGCCCTTGGCCTGATAGGCCTCGTCTCTTTCCGGATCGCTGAGGCGCTCGACTACGCGGGTCGTATTGAGGTCGAGCGCCGCGATGGCGTTCTCGTCCCAGCCGCGCTTTGCAAGGTAGTCGCTGTAGTGCAGCCAGTAGAACGGGTCGCGTTCCGCCATCACGCGCCCGTACCAGGGCTTGAACGTGCGGCTCACGACCACGGCGTCGTCGGTAGCCACCGGCATCGCCGCATCGAAAGCCGTAGCGGATGCGTCGTCAAGCTTAAGGAGCGCGTAGATCCGCTGACGCCGTTCTACGGTGCGCGGCGCGGTGTCGTCCGTCCAGGTCCCGAGCGTGTCGGCGTCCCAGGTGGCTAGCGCCAGCCGCAGCTTGACCAACAGACGGTCCCCGATCGCGGCGTGCTCGAGGTGCTTGACCAACGCTGCAGGTTCGGCAAGCGCCTCCGCGTCGCGCTCTTCGGCTTCGAATCGGACCCGACGACCGAGCGCCGAGGGGCCGCCGGTCTTCATCGCGTCGAGCGCAGCCGCGTAAATGTCAAAGAGCACGTCGTCAGTCATCGAACGCCTTTCCCAAGTCTTTGATGATGGTCGCCACCGTGGCCGGCGGATCTGACGACGCTGGCCGGCCGGTGAGTTCGACCTCGTAGGTGACTTGGCGGAGCGGTGCGACATCAATCGAGGCCGCGGCGAGCAGATCCGGCGTCAAGCGCGGGAAGTCGTCGGCGACGTGAAAGGCGACGGGAGGGGTGCGTAGCCGCCAACGGTCCGTCACCAGATCACGTTGATCGTCGCTCCAGCCGGCAGCTGCCACGCTCTGATCCAAGATCGCCCGGTCGGCGCCGGACACGCGGGTGCGTAGGTCGTCGATGAGCTCGGGCAGTCGATGGCCGTCGCCTTCACCCGCGCGGGTCAGTTGGACCGAGAGCAACCAGAGCGGTGAATCACCAGTTGGTACGAGTTGCCCGAGCCCGTGGATCCAGTGCCTGCGTTGCTCACTGGTCGTGGTCTTTACCTCGACGTCGACGTCGGCAAAGCCGAAGTCGTGCTCCTCGCTAAGCCCGCCGCGCCATGCACTGGCGCCTGCCGCCGCCGTGTCGAGCATTGCCCGAAGGACGAGTAGTTCGCCGACGAGACCCACCTCCGCCTGGAGGGTAAGCCGAACCCGGCTGGCGAGGATGGTCTCCCACGTGGCCAAGGTCTGCTCCAACGCCTCGACCGGCTCAATGCCGTCGAGCTGGATGCGGTCGGCGACGGCCATCAGCATGGCGTGACCGTCGACGACGAGCCGTTCGTCGGTCGTCGAGATCTCCAGGAAGCGCTGGTTGCCGTCGATTCGCACCTCGACGGCGACGTGCGCCAGGGTGTTGACGGGTGGCTCGACTTCGGACGCGAGCGGCACACGGAGCGTGAGTCGGCTGCGTGGCGGGTCTACCCGCAGCCGCAGCGTCGGTGTACCGGCGATCGGGATCGCCACGGGGACCCCGGCGTCCCAATGCTCCTGCAGTCCGGCGGTCGTCAGGTGACGACCCGGAGCAGGGCTGGTCACTCGGCCTCCTCGCGCGCGGCGGCCGTCAGGATGGCCTGCCAGACCTCGATGTTGTCTTTGTCGCGTGGCCCCATGTTCTGGCCGGCAAAGATGTTCTCGGTCAGGAGATACAACAGCGCCTTGATCACCGGCAGATCGTTGAGCCCGCCACGACGGTCACCGGCCAGGGCCTTGCGGTAGCGCTTGTTGAGCCAGAGGATCCGTCCGTCGCGGTCGATGTCGAAGAAGTCGGCATCGGGGAGACGCTTCCAGCGCACCTCGATGGGATCCTCGTTCTTGAGTGGCAGCTCTCGGCCGATCGACCGCCGGAGCTTCGGGGCGAATCCCTTGCCCGGAGGGAGTACGGGCTGTCGAGTCCGCCGTCGCTTGTTGGCTTCCTTGAAGGTCCCTCGAGCGTGGTCGAGATAGTCGCTAAACGTCGTGCCGTCTGAGGACGCGGCCGCAACGATCGATGGCCCAAAGGCCGGGCCGACTTCCACGCCGTTCTTTTCGGGCTTGAGAGACAGCACCTGCTCCACATCGCCGTCAATGTCGAGAGCGACCCGCGCAAGGTTGAGCTGCTTGTCGGCGTGGCATAGCCCATTCCAGCCACCGCGCTGGATCAGGCGGTCGTTGTAGTAGATATAGAGCCCTTGGCGCTCGATCAGGTTGCCGTCGAGGCGGAACTCGTCGGCGTTGGCGCGTCCGGGCCAGATGTGGCAGTCGAGCACCAGCTTGCGCTTGCCGCGACCGACCTGGATGCGCTTGGGCCACCCGGCGGCTCCGGTGCGGTGGTATCCGAAGGGGTCTAGCGCCGGTACTTCGGTCCGCAAGACGATGTCCCCGGCATCCTCGACGTCGATCAAGAGACGCACGTCGCCCCTGGTGAGGATGCGGTGAAAGATCAGGCCGAGATGGGCGCGGATCTTGGCGAATGCGGACTGCAGAAAACGCTCTACCGCCGTGGGACTGGCCACCGTCGGAAAGCCCTTGACGTCGTCCCAGCGAACGAGCGTCCCGGTCGGTGACTCGGGGAATCCCCAATCATGCGCGAGCAGGGCGTGAGCGAACGCCGGGTCGACGATGTCGCAGCGATAGTCCTGCTTGGCCTTCGTCAGATGCCACCGCCGCCCCACAGCGTCTGCGTTGGCAGCGGCGGAGACGACGGTCACACTGCGTGCCTGGCTGAACGATGCGGCCTTGAGACCGAGTCCGAAGCGGCCGATCTCGCCGTCGTCGTAGCTGCGGGCGCCGCCTACGGTCATGGCGATGTCGATTCGCTCGTCGGCCATGCCTGACCCGTCGTCGACAACCAGCAAACGGACCAGTCGCTCGCCGTCGCGAACGAAGCGAATCAGGACGTGCTTGGCACCGGCGTCGATCGAGTTGTCAACCAGCTCGGCCAGCGCTGCTTCCAGCGTGTGGTTGCGACCGAGTACCTCAAGGGACCGAGGATCCGGCACGAGCTGGACCGAGCCGGTGGTCGGGATCGACTCGCTTGTATCTGAACGCTGAGTCATGTCTCCGGCGTGGGATTGCGCAATGCGTCGAGAATCTCTATGACCCTCTGCGCGCCCGGCTCAGGGAGGTCATGCTCCCACAGCCGGATCACAGTCCAACCGGCTGCCTCCAGCCAGGCGACCTGCTGCTGATCGCGCTCACGGGTCCCCTCGATCTTCTGTCGCCAGAACGATGCGTTGGACCTCGGCAGCGTGCGGTGTTCCCGGCAGCCGTGCCAGAAGCAGCCGTCGACGAATACCGCGAGACGCTCCGTTGGAAAGACCACGTCTGGACGTACACGATGGCCACCGGCAAGATCCAATCGAGGGTTCTTGCGGAAACGCAAACCTCGAGCGTGCAATGTCGACCGAAGCGCCACTTCTGGTCCTGTATCTCGACCACGATTGGCGCGCATCGTGGCGGTGGCGTGGTCACTCGTTGGTGGCGCGGTCGGCACGGTATGCCGATCATGCCATCAAACGCGGCACGCTAACTATGCGACTTGCTCAAGAGAACTCTCGCTAGCTGCCTCGTCCAGCAGCCCTGCGATGGGCTCGGCGAGTCGTCGCGCCATGAGCGGCGGAACGGCGTTCCCGATCTGACGCGCCATGGCCGTCATCGGCTGATCCTCGGGAAGCTTGTGATGGCTCGGAAAGCTCATGAGCGACGCTGCCTCGCGCACGGTGATGGCCCGATCCTCGGTCGGGTGGAGATAGCGTCCCTTCTCGGGCTTGTGAAACTCGGTGCGGATCGTGGTCGCCGGCCGATCCCCCCCACAAGCGACCGAAGACGTCGTACGACCCGTTCCGGTGTTTGCGCCAGCACGGGGGAACGAGGTCGCCCTTCCCCTGCCGATCGAGCTCTCGCTCCATGTCGAACCGATTGCCGCCCGGTGGAACCGCGCGGTAGCGGACAAGGCTTTCCGGCCACACATTGCGGTCGCGGTGCCACTTATGTCCGTCAGGCTGCTTGGGAAGGTGCTTGACCGCTTGGTTGAACGTCCTCCACGGCTTGTAGCGCTCATCCTTGAGGTCAGGATCAGCGTGCGTCTGCGCTGGCCACGGGACCCCCCCAAGGCGCTTGTCGATACCGATGACGAAGGCCCGTAGGCGGCGTTGGGGGACGCCGTAGTCGGCGACGTTGAGTACGCGCGCCTCGAGCGTGTAGAAGCCGTCTCCCTCGATCGCCGCGACGAAAGCCTCGTACTCCGCGCTATCCAGAATCTGGGGCACATTCTCCATCACGAAAGCCGCTGGCTGGATCGCCTTCAGGGCTCGGACGTACTCCTGCCAGAGCCTGCGGCTCGCGACGTTCGCCCCGGCTCGGTTGAGCGTCGAGAAGCCCTGACACGGTGGCCCGCCGATCACGAGATCTGCCGTCGGAAAGGACTCGACCTGCTGGATCGGGTCCTGAACGAGCGTCGCTTTCGGGAAGTTCGCTGCGTAGGTGGCCGCCGCTCTTGGCTCGGACTCAACGGCGAAGACGGGCTTGAATCGGCCGGTATCAGCGAACCCGCGACTCATCGCGCCGCATCCGGCGAACAGGTCCGCTAATGGATACGTGCGCACGCGCGCGAACGGTACCGCTGTCGCCAGCGGCAAACGATGCATCACCTGCGATCTTCCAGAGTCGCCGGTCGGTTCATGTTGTCCGTCGGCCTTGTTTCGGTCCGCTTCGAGGGCCAATCCTCGCCACTCGGAGGCCAGGCGCGGATGGGTCCGACGTCATGGCGGTGGTACGGAAGTACCCGCCCGGAATCGCTCCGCACGGCTCACGCCCGTAGAAGCGCCGAGAACCGGCGGCCAACCGGTAGTCAGTCCACGAACTCGAACTGCCGCCGTAAGTCGTTGCCGCGGCTGTGTGGCAGGAGCCGATCGTGCTGAAGGCGCCCAACGACGATCGCCGGAGCGATGCCGAGCTCCCTGGCGAACCCCGGAACGTCGTTGAGAGTCAAGCGGGGCAGCCTACGCTCGAAGTGCTGCGGAATGAGGGTACGACCAGCGAACCGGTCGGCCTCCTGCTCCAGCTCCGCAATCGAGTCGTCACGCTTCGACGGCGGAACCTCGACAAAGCGCTCCTTCTTGCGGTGAAGGAGGACGTGACCCGCCTCGTGGAAGAACGTAAACCAGAAGATGTCCTCCCACGTATAGCGCAGGCTGAGCTGGATCAGCGCCTTCGTCGGGGACAGCCAACGCGTCGCGCCGTTCGCACGCGCACCCTTGAACGTATCCACGATCACGACTGCGACCCCGGCCTCAGCGCACTTCTTGACGAGCAGTGGATGCCACTCCTCTGGCTCGAGGCATGTCAGCCCTCGAATGTCGTGGAGAGTGTCCGCGAATCTCTCCGAGTCATACGGGGCGCATTCGATTTCCGCGGCCCGGAGCTCGGCGACGCGTAGCCATGCCGACAACGCGTATGGGTCACTCTCGAAACGCTGCGACTTTCGGTAGTCGACCGAGGGATCCGTCCATTGTTTTGGATGGGCGATGCCAAGAAAGCGAAGTAGGTGCCAGACAAGATCGGAACCGGACGCCGTCGGCGGGATGAGGTCGATCCTCTTGAGTTCCTTCACGGGGAACCTCTTCGCCCAGCTGACGTGCTCGGCGAGGCTCTCCAGTTCGTTGGTCTCAGCGCGCCTGGCTTGGTAGACCGCCTCGCGCTTGATCCAGAAGGCCACAGGCGTTCCGAGCACCTTCTCCAGGCCAAGCGCCATCTCCGTCGACAGGGGCGCTACGCCCTTGACGACCTGGTTCACGTGCTTCGCCGAGACGCCAAGACGCTTCGCGAGTTCGCTCTGCGTCATGTCACGTCTCTCTAAGAGCTCGGACAGGGTTGCGCCGGGAGGGACGGCGTAGTCGGGACTGAACGGGCGATCGTCGGTGTGGGCGGTCATGGCTTGGTGTCGCTTCGCGGTGAAGCGGATCCCGACTCCAGCTTGTCGTTGTTGGCGATCTCGATGATCCGCACCGATGTCACTCGCGTCCAGTCGACTAGTCCTGCGCCGGCGACTCGGGCCGAAGGCGACGGCTCGAGCACGAGCGATTTCGCGCCCGCGAGGTCTAGTGCGAATCGCACCGAATCATCCCCACCGAGCGCACGACACGCGCCGGGAAGGACGGCCAAGTCCGCAAGACAGGTGGCAGCGTCGACATCGAGCAGGCGGCTCATCGCGCTCTCCGCACAGGGGCGCCCGTGAGCATTGATCAGCTCCTCGGCTGATTCGCACTGCCTGCGAATCGTGCTGGTCGCGAACGAGATTTCCATCCACCTTTGGACGTCAGAGTGGTTCTTCGAGAACAAGAGCGTAAACCGCACCAAGGATGTAGCAATTTTAATTTACGACTTTGGTACATGAATGTCGTTGCCATTCGATATCCTCTGCACGAGCACGGTAAAGGGCCCCACGGGCCAGACCTAGGAGATGCCAATGGAAGTGGAAGTCCAAGACCAATCGCAGAGAGATGACAAGGACCACGAAGTCACGATCGTCGTCAACGGCAGGAAGATCGACCTGAACCGCAAGGAGCGCCTCGACTACGAGGAGGTCGTTGAACTGTCCGGCTTGCCGACCGGGCCCGAGATCCTGTTCGCGGTCACCTACCGGAACGGGCCGAGGGCCAACCCTGAGGGCTCGATGGTCGCCGGCGGCAAGCCGGTGAAGATCGCGAACAAGATGCGGTTCAGTGTCAGCCCGACTAATCGCTCATAGCCCCGACCTCAGCCGGTTGCGGGCTGAGGGCTACGAGATCGACGTTCGTGACGGCCACGTGGTCGTCACGAACGTCCCATACGTGACCTCGGAGCGGGACATAGATCGCGCTTCAGTCGTGGTGGCACTCACAACCTCCGGGGACCGTACTGGCAGTCCGCCCGACCACACCGTGATGTGGACCGGGTCGATGCCGTGCCACCAAGACGGTCAGGCGATCAGCCGTATCCATGCTGGCGAGATCCCGCCAGCCGCTCCGGGCCTCGCGACACAGCATCGATTCTCGAGCAAGCCTCAGCCCGCTGGTCACTACGAGAACTACTACGACCAGATCACGTCCTACATCAGCATCATCTCTCACGAGGCGCAGGCCCTCGACCCAGAGGCCACGGCGAGCACGTTCGCGCCGATCGAGACGTCACCAGAGGAATCGGTCTTCGTCTACGAGGACAGTGCGTCGTCGCGGGCCGGCATCAGGATGGCCAACGACAAGCTCGCAATCCACACGATCGCGATCGTCGGGCTAGGTGGAACCGGCTCCTACGTCTTGGATCTCGTCGCTAAGACACCCGTTGCCGAAGTGCACCTCTACGACGACGACACGCTGCTGAACCACAACGCATTCCGGGCGCCCGGGGCGGTGCCCCTCGATGTCTTGCGCGAGCAGCCGCTGAAGGTCGACTACTACGCGGCGACGTACGGAGAGATGCACAGGGGGCTTCTGCCTCATCCGATTCGTCTCGACGAGAGCAATGCCGACAAACTCGCGAGCATGGCGTTCGTGTTTCTGTGCATGGACGGTGGGCCCGACAAGCTCGCCATCGTCGGCGCACTCGAGCAGGCGGGAGTGCCGTTCATCGACGCTGGCCTGGGCCTGTACGAAAAGGACGCCTCGATCGGAGGCATCCTGCGTGTCACGCTCAGCACGCCGGAGAATCGAGCGGCGGCACGCGCGCGGATGTCCTTCGAGGATCCCGACGATGACGCGAACGAGTACGTGCGAAACATCCAGGTCGCCGACCTGAACATGCTGAACGCAGCCTTGGCAGTCGAGCGCTGGAAGAAGTACTTCGGCTTCTATCGCGACGAGGAGGGCGAACTCAGCTCGCTCTTCACGGTGGAAGCCAACCAACTCCTCAACGAGGACAAGCCGTGACACGCCTGCACCGACTTCAGCCGCTGTTCGTCGAAGAGATCCCGACAAACCTTGACGAAGGCAAGCTGTACATCTCGATTCCCTACGACACGATCACACACCTCTGTGCCTGCGGCTGCGGATGCGAGGTCGTTACACCGCTCCACCCAGCGCAATGGCGCCTGACGTATGACGGCGAGGCGGCCTCGCTCTTCCCATCGGTGGGTAGCTGGGGTTTGCCCTGCCGCTCGCACTACATCGTTCGCGACAACCAAGTGCTCTGGGCGCGCACTTGGTCGGATGATGAGGTCCGCGCCGTTCGAGAGAGCGACTGTCTCGCCATCGAGGAGCATTACCTCGCCGACGAGCGACCTGGTGCCGCCAACGGGCCCGAGGACCAGCCTCAAGCAGAGCGCCAGACACTCCTGCAGAGGCTCTGGCGGCGGTTCTCCAGCGGAACCCGAGGTTAGGACTGCGTCGGCCGATGGCTGCTCCTGACATGTCCCGCGCCATTCAGCGTGAGCTGGACTGTGCTTGTGGATCTGCCGGTTCCGCGCTCGAATGGGGCGTTGTCGACGCACGGGTACGCCCCGATCTGGTGTCGAAGGTCGTCAGCGGGGAGCTCCGCGCGACACAATGCCCGGCCTGCGGGAACGGTCACGCCCGCGCGTTCCCTCTCGGCGTCGTCAAGGTGGCAGGCGACGCGGTCGTCCTCCTCGTGGTTGCTGAGTCCGACATCGAAACCGTCGACGAGCCGCCGTGGTACGCGGGATTGCGCGCGGGGATCAACGACGGCGACGCGGTAACAGCCCCGCTTCTCTGGCCGGCCGCAGCGGCCGCCTGCCGGCGCGACCTCGAAGACGACCTAGCTCGCCGTGATGTAGCGATGGCTGCGGTTGGCAGGCAGTTCGGCCAAGTCGCGGCGGCGAGCTATGCGCGCATGCTCGACGTCGTCGGTTCAGGCCTCTTCGAGGCGGGTCTCGGACGCGCGGTGGCTGCATTGACCACGGAGATGGACCCCGCAGAGTTCGAGAAGCTCTGGAGTGCACTCTCGCCGGAGGACGTCGGAGAGATGATCCAGTGGCTGGAGTATCTCCGCGAGGGCGATCCGGACCCGCGGCACGATGTCGCTCTCGCGCTCATTCAAGAGGCCCGGCTCGACCTCCACACAGCGCATGAAGCGCACTGGGAACGCATGGCCGGACTCGGGCGGGACACCGGAGATCGCCTCGCGACGATGATCGACGAACTCGGTCGTCTCAGCGCGCTCGGTCGGTGGGATGAGGTCGTCGATACGGCGGGGCCGGCGCTCGAGCTCGCACGGTCGATCGGGCGCGACGACGCCGCCGCAGTCGTCTTGGAACTTCTTGCGGCGGCATCGCTGCGCCGCGAACAAGGCCATCGTGCCGACAACATCGACAAAGCAATCACGGCGTACCAGGACGCGCTCGCTCTCACCGACGAGAGCGACAGGCCCGCGTGGTTCAACCGCGTGGCGAACGTCGCGATCGCATACGGCCAGCGGATCCACGGCGACCCCCGCGAGAACCTCACTAAGGCCGAGCAGCTCCTGCGCAACCTCCTAAACGACCTGCACACCGTCCAAGATCAGGGCCTGCTGGACCTGCGATCCAACGTCCAGACCAACCTCGCCGTCCTTCTCGGCCTGAAGCTCGAAGGAGACGAAGTCGAGAGGGCGACCGAGGCGCGGATGCTGTGCGAGCATGCGTTGTCACACCGGACCCCCGAGCGAAACGTCATCGATTGGGCTTACTCGCAAATCAACCTCGCTGTGGCCATCGAGGCCGCCGCCGCGCTCGGAGTCGGCGAGCTACGCGAAGCGGAGGAGGTTTACGAGGAGGTCCTCGTTCGATCACGGGACGTCGAGGTGACCGATGCGACTTTGACGGCGACCGCACGCCTGAACTTGGCCAACGTCCTTCTGAAGCAGGTCGAAACCAGCGACGTAGCGGGAGCGCGGAACAGCCTCCTGGACCGTGCAGCAGACATTCTCGCAGCAGCGTCGTCGGGCGACCAAGACCGAATCCTGCGTGCGCGCATCCTTCGTCGCGCAGCGACAGTCGAACATCGACGGGGCAGGCAGGGCGAAAGGGCCGCTCTTCTCGACGAAGCGGTCAACCTCGTCAAGCCGTCGGAGGCACCGACCGAAGTGGCCTCGGCCGCGCTCGAGCTTGCCTTCCTGCACCACGACGACGAGGACTGGGTCGCGTCCGCGGATGCTTTTGCTCAAGCGCTTGAAGCCATCGATCTCGTGATTGAGGCCCCGATTCGCAGAGAGCACCGTGAGGACCTCGCGCGGGACCGCGCACGTGTTCACAGATGGGCGGCCTACGCCTTCGCGCGCGCCGGCCGGCCGCGCGACGCTGTCGTCGCGATCGAGAATGGCCGCACCCGTGACCTTCGGCGCCAACTGCAGCTGGAGAATGAACAGATCTCGCTGCTCGCGGAGCTCTCACCGGGCCTGGCGGCCGAACTCCGCTCGCTCACGAGCAGGCGCGTACTCGCTCCGGATGATGAGAACCTGGCGGCTGAACTCGCTGCCACGACGCTGGCGATTCGCGAGTTGCCAGGCTTGGAGCGCTTCGGCCTCGGAGTCAGATTCGAGGACCTCGCCGCAGCCTCATCGCCCGACAAGCCACTCGTCTACATCAACCCGACGCCTCATGGCACCGTCACGCTTCTGGTGCGTTCGGACGGAACCGTCGTACATCAGATATGGGCCGTCACGAGCCGAGAGGTAGCCGTCGCGGTGTTGCTGGGCCTCGATCCTGACGCTGTCGACCTCGATGGGATCAGCGAGCAGTGGGAGGAGAACGAGATTCCTACGGTCGGCGCGTCCACGTCTTTCGCCTTCGCCGCGGGAGGCAGCAACGAGACCGACATCGCCGGCTCGCTCGACACGCTCCTCCCCTGGCTCGGACGGACCGTGGGCGAGCCACTTGCTGACCTTCTCACCGCTGAGGGAACGCGCGCGGCGGCCATCGTGTCAAGTGGGCCCCTCGCCTCGGTGCCGCTCGCGGCCATTCCGAGGACAAGTGCCACATCTGCCGGATCGCTCTTGGACGAGTTCACACTGTCGGCACCGCCATCTGGGTCCGCCCACTCCGCAACGCTCCGACGAGCGGCCAGGCGGCAAGACTTTCCGCCCGCACTTCTCGCCGTGGCTGACCCGACCCACGACCTTGCCGCCGCTCGAGGCGAAGTCCAGGTCATCGCCGGGACGTTCCCGGATTCGCGGGTCCTGATCGGTGACGATGGAACCATGACGGCTCTCGACGAGCACGCGCCGGAGGCAACACATCTCCATCTCGCATGTCACGGGCAGGGTGGCCTTCTTGGGCGAGATGGGTTCGGGCTTCATCTTGCCGATGGTTTGGTCTCGCTCGACGCCCTCTCCCGTCTGCGACTCGAACGTTGCCGGCTCGCTGTCGCATCTGCTTGTCAGAGCGCGACGATCGACCTCTCTGACGAGCTGGAGGAGGCGATCTCGGTCGGGGTCGCTCTTCTCGCTGGTGGTGCAGCCTCAGCGATCGCGTCGCTTTGGCCTGTTGACGACTTCGCGACCTCGTTGCTGATGAGCCGGCTGTACGAGAGGCTGCGCGGCGATGCGCGCGTTGAACCGGACACCGCACTCCGTGAAGCCCAGGTCTGGCTCCGCGATCTCGACGAGGTCTCCGAGCATGCCTACATCGACGCACGCCCCGCCCTGCGCAGACAACTCGACGAGCGGGTTGCTCGCGGAGAGCCACCGGGACGGCGGGGCGTACCCGGCGGCGCCTCACGCTCCGTACGTCCGTATGCGCACCCGGACTATTGGGCGGCGTTCATCGCGATGGGTTCCTAGAAGCCCGACTCCACCAGTTCAGAGCTAGACCGCCGTCTCGGTCAGAGCCGCGGCAGGTCAGTTACCAGTAGGCGGCCGCCCCAGCCGGGCGCCTCGCCCGGCCACCCATCGGCAGGGCTTGCGTCAAGTCTGCAGACTGAACCGAAACAGCGCGGTGGCGTTGTCGCACATCACAGCTTGCTTGATCCGCTGCTCTTCGGAACGACCGCGGAGGGCCTCAGCGATGGCTTCCAATTGCTGCCAGTGGTTGAGGACTGCGTCCTTTCCAAGATGCCCGAACGCCGCATACTCCTCCTCGTCTGTCCAGTGCATCAAGTCGACGGGAACAACGCGAGGTCCCTTGGTGGGGTGAACATAAGGTGCTGCCCGTAGCAGGGAGATCGGATCGTCACTTCCATACATCACGCGTTCCCAGCCGACTATCTCGCCTGCCATGGAGACGACATCGGCATGCTCCATGCACGCCGTGTCCATGTGAACGTTGGGGAGTGCCCGAACCCGCTCGTACGCCTCCGCCAACCCGGGGCGGCTGTAGAGTGGCACGCCGAGATGGGCTAGGACGACGATAAGCCCGGCATATCTGTCGACTACGCGTTCCAGCTCGCTGATCGACTCCGTGATCGGCCGTGGTAGGTGCAGGATGATCGGTGTGCCCAGCTCCGCGCACGTCTGGAGAACGAGCGGCGGGAAGCTCTCCTCGATCGTGGTGCCGGGTGGCTCTGTGATCATGTAGTACATCTTGAGCGCCGCTGGACGCAACCGCACGAGTTCGTTGGCCGTCCACTCGGGATCGTCTTGGAGCCCGAACAACGCAAAGCGATCCTGGGAGCCAACGATCTCCTGGCGCAGCCACTCATTGATCGCCCGGTGGTCATATCCAGGATGCGCCTTCGCGAACCTCAGGCAGCGCACTTCCGTGTCCGGAAACAGCTGCCGGTGCAGCCGACGCGAGTCTTCCACGGAGCTCCATGGGAAGCTGCTCGCCATATGCCCCAACGACCGCGGCGTCATCTGGATGACGTGCTCCGGAAGGGCGTTGTGCACGTGGGCGTCTACGACGACGTCGGGAAGCCAAGTTGCGAAGTCCTGCGCGATCTCCAGCTCTGCTTGCGTTGGTGTCTCCACCGCCGAGCGGTACTCGGCGAACGGGATCTCGTCGGGAACGGGCACCGATCAGGAGTCCACCGGCAACTCGGAAATCTCCGACCTATCTAGGAGCGTGTAGCTGGACAGTCCCAGCGCGCGTGCCTCCCCGAAGACTCGCTTCATGTTCTTGGCGCGCGGCATCAGCGTGACCTGGAACCCTTGGTCAATCAGAACTGCCTGCCGCCGGAGCACCGCTGAGGTCGCTGCGTCTCTGGGGTAGATCAGAGCGAGCCGCTTGTCGGCCTGTCCGACCGATTCCGGAGCGATCTCAAGAACTCGGTCAAATCCGAGCGAGAACCCGCAGGCTGGGACGTCGCGCTTCAGGAAACGTCCGATCATTCCGTCGTAGCGTCCGCCTCCACCGACCGACTTGCCGCTGGCCTCGTGCTCAATCTCGAAGATTGGGCCGGTGTAGTAGCCGAGACCTCGCACGAGGGACGGATCGAACCGGACCGACGCGCCGTAGCCCAGATCTTCCACTGAACTCATGATCGCCTCGTGGTCCGCGACAGCCGCTACCGGAACCTCAGCAGCTGGTCCAATCGTCTCCAGGAACCGCTCTACGTCTCCTGGACTCTCGGTGAACCGCGCCAAGTGCTGGGTCAGCGTACGTGCCGCTTGACCAATTCCGAGGCGTTCAAGCTGAAGACCTACCCCCTCGACTCCGACCTTGTCGAGTTTGTCGATGATGACAAGCGTGGGCGGAAAAAGGTCAGGCGAGATCCCGCAACTCTGCAATAGCCCGATCAAGAGCCGGCGATCGTTGAGGCGCACTACGGCATCGGCGATGCCGATCGCCTTGAGCGCCCGCAACGTCGCCACGATCAACTCGACCTCGGCGAGGGTGCCCGGCTCTCCGATCGTGTCGATATCGCATTGCGTGAACTGCCGATACCGACCCTTCTGGGGTTTCTCAGCACGCCAGACAGGCCCGATCTGAATGAGCCGGGCAACGTGCGGAAGGCGAGAGTGCTCCGTCGCGTAGAACCGCGCGAGCGGGACCGTCAAGTCGTATCTCAAGCCTAGGTCGTTGAGATCATGGGGACTGGCCGCCGATCTCAGCTCGTCGAGGCCGATACCGCGACGCTGGATCTCGAAGATCATCCCGACGTTCTCACCACCGTCGCTGTCCCGCAACCTCTCAATGGGCTCAACGACGGGTGTGGCGATCTCCGTAAACCCATGCTCCGCGTATACACCGCGGATCGTTCGCAGCAATGCCTCGCGGCGCATCGTCAGTGCGGCCGGGTAGTCGCGAAACCCTCGTGCAGGGGAAACCGTTTTGCTCACTGGCTCATCTTGCCATTCAGCGAGGCAGCTTGACCGACACCCGCTCCAGCAGACGGCGCTCGCGCTGGTCGTTCACGCTGGCGATATAGGCCGACGGCGTGGACTCATTCAAGTCTAAGTGGGGCGCGGGTTCGTCCTCCAGGTGAACGCCGGCGACCGCGTGCGCGAACTGCTCCGCCGCTTGCAGCGCATGACTTAGGCGTTCCAGGCCGAAGGCATAGCCCGAACACGGCACCACGGCCCCTGGAGCGTCCTGAAGGAAGTTGCCCATAAGCCGGTCATAACGCCCGCCGCCGCCAACCTCCACTGCGCGCTCACCGCTGTCCGAGACCAAGTCGATCTCGAAGGTCACCCCGGTGTAGTACTCGTGCGAGCGGACCACGCAAAAGTCAACGTCAACCCGAACCCCGAGCTCCGCTACCGCCCTGGCAATCTGATCGATACGGTCGAGATGCTCCGCGTGCGCGTCACCAAGCCGCAAACGGTCACGATCTGTGACTGGCCCGAAGGGCCGGTCGACGATGTACTGCCAGAGTGCGAGGCTCTCGCTTGAGACGTTGCACGCCTCAAGGAGGTTCAGCAGCTCACGCACAGTGCCTTCAAGGCGCTCCGCGCGTTTGCCTGCCTTGCATTCGGCGATCGTGTCTAGGGCTTCCTTCAACTCGATGCTCGACGGATGGTCCAGCCCCGACTCGGCGGCCAAGCCCGAGAACAACGCGTTCGAGCTGATTCGGAACGCGATGGCAGCATCGCTGACTCCTATGCTCCTCAGCCCCTCCGCTGCGATCGAGATCGTCTCAAGCTCGCTAAGGATGTCGCCACTCCCCAGAACCTCAATCCCGAACTGAGTGAACTGCCGGCCCTTCTGCGGGCTCAGCGTCGACAGCAGCTCGTTCCGGTAGCACGCCACCTCGTAGTAGATCTTCCGCGGCAGGCCGTCCGCGTTCGCGGGATCGCTTGTGCCTCTCAGCTCAGCCGCGAGCCATCGAGTGACGGAGAGCGTCCCTTCTGGGATCAGGACCGCGCGATCGGCGCCGTCCTCGTCGTCGTAGGCATCAACGTAGCGTGGAATCGCGAGCTCGAAAACGCCTTTAGGATTCCATTCGGGCCAGGGCGAGAGGCCCACCACGCGCTCGTCGTACGCATCGGCATTCTCGACGACCGGAACCTCCAGCGGTTCGAACCCAAAGCTCTCGGCCACGCGAGCAAACGAGGCGGCGAGGTAGCGGCGGCGACGCAACTCACCTGCGTACCGGTCGGTGAAGCCGGCGATGCTCTCCAAAGTCGACACTCCTCAGTTCCTTCGCGGCCTGCAGAATCCGGACTGTCGCATCTCGCGTAGCCATACGTCAATAGTGAGATTCGGGAGATACGGTCGCGAGAACCTGTGCGGCTTTCAGCCCGTTGCCCTACGGACTTGCACGACCGGAGGCGGTACTCAATGGTGGCGCCCGTAAGCGTCAAGTAGTGAGGCCGCCTGCTTACATGCTGGCAACCTGCCACAAGTCCGGTCGGCAGAGATTCGCGGTAGGTGGAGCGCCGTGTAGCGGCCCTTCCCGGATACCAGCACTGTTGAGCACGCGAACCTCGACCTCCCGGACCCTTGACCGCAACTCGATCACCAACACCGGCGGGGGCCACTCACCCGCAAACGTCGACAGCGAAAGACGCACTACACGGGTCAACCGGCGATCCTCGCGGGCGGCCCGCGCGTCGGACTTTGGGCCGCGACAACTACCCGCGGCGATCGTCGGCACCGCTGCCCGGGACACGCCGAGCCCGGCGCGTCACTGACACTGGCGTTCCTGCCCTAGGGCGACCGACGTCTCAATGCCACCGAAGACGAGATGCGGACGCGGCCGATCGCTCGCGAGCTATCCTCCTCAGACTTCCTCAAGCTTCCTTCGCCCGGAATCAGGAACCATTCCTGAAACCCAGGGATATCAGGGGGTAGGCAGAGGGAGACCCAACCGTCAAGCAAACCCACAAACAGTGCGGATTTGCAGGGCAAAGGGCGCGTAGCTCAGTGGGAGAGCGCTCGCTTCACACGCGAGAGGTCGCAGGTTCGAAACCCGCCGCGCCCATCTTCCCGTCTGAGGCCCGCTCCGGCGGGTCTCGGCTCTCCGTCGCTCGACACCGAGCGCCGGCGCGCCTACCCTGGCCGCGTGCTCAACGTCGCGTGGCAGATCTTCGCGCTCGCCCTGATCGTCGCCGCCTTCGCCGTCGTGCTCTGGGACGCGCATCTCCGCGGCGAGCGAACACGGACCGGGCGCGCACTCGGCGGCGCGCTGATCGCCACCGTGCTGGTCGGCGCCTGGGTGCTCGCCGAGGGCAGCGCATGGGGTTGGGCGATCGTGCTCGGCGGAGGCGCGCTGGTGGAGTCGATCCGACGCGCTACCGCAGCACGCGCCAGCGTTTGACGTCCGCGCCCCACGTGGGGCGCGTTTTGCGTTCATGGCGAACGCAAACGCGCCGCGGGCACGGTCAACCCCGCGCGCGGCGCACCTTCAGATCGACGGCGACCTTGCCCGTCGTGAGCGCCGTGCCGAACACGTCACCGGTGGTGAACTGCTCGATCGGGAACGCGAAGCTGTACGAGCCGCGGAAGCGGAACGTGCCGCCGGCCGCGAACTCCGCGCGGGGCACCGTGAACTCCCACGGTGTCTGAGCGCCGCGCGGGATCCACGGTCGCTTGGCGTCCGGCGGGTGGACCCCCACGCCGCGCACCGGCAGCTCCTGGCCCGGCGGCCGGCACTGCGGGCCGAAGAACGCGATGCCCGGCCCGCGCACGATGACCCGGTTGCGGGCCGGCTGGTCGACGACCTGCATCGCCGCCTCCTCGTCGGTCGTGATCGGCTGCCCCGGCCCGTCGCTGCCCGACGCCGAGCACTGCAGCACGATGGGCGGGGCGGTGTCGCCGTCGGGGCGTTCCTCGGTCAGCACACCCTCGCCGACACGCCGCTTGAGGTAGCGCACCTTCACGTAGTGCACGCGCGAGGGGCCACCCTCAGCCTTCCCGCGGATGCGTACCGGTCGAGGTGCCCCGCGCTGCCAGGTCTCCTGCAGCTTCAGATTGGCGCCGATCCAGCTCCCGCCCTCCTCGGTCGAGTAGGCGTTCCACGAACCGTTCAAGACCGAGCCGGGACGAACCTCCGCGACCACGCGCACGTCGAGCGGCGCGATCAGCTTCGCGGCGTCGGCCGGCGCGGGGGCGGCAGTGAGCGCGGCCGCGGTGGTGGCGGCGACCAGTATCCGGCGGAGGCGAGGGTGGGACATGCCGTGACGATCACCGGCAGCCGCCGTTCCCGCGACGGCCGAACGGTGTGACCGGGGGCACCCGTCGCGGTGCGAGGCTCAGCCGGCCGGTGCCCGGCGGAACGCCTCGGTGAGCCGCACCGCATCCGCCTCGCGGGCGGCGTGGCGCCCCATCGCGTCGTCCGCGTCCTGCTCCGCGCGAGCGCGCTCGTGATGCGACCCCTCGTTGGCGGTCCGGACGAGGTCGCTGAGGTACCGCTGCAGTCCGTCCGGCTCGGCGTCGAGGTCGAGGCCGCGTACCGTGACGGTGCGGTGATCGCCCCCGAGTTCGACGGCGTTCCAGGTCTGCCCTCGGCCCTCGCTCCCCCACGACGCCGCCAGGCGCTCGAACTCCGCGACCCACGGAGCCGCGGCATTGGCGTCGAGGCCCACCGTCAGCACGGCGTCCGCGGTGACGTGTGCCGTCGACCAGTCGATGCTCACATCACGCATGGGTCCAGCATCCCAGGTTCTGGCCCCCCAAACTCAAGGCCGGCACCACCGCAACCGACGACCGGGCCATGGCCCTGTCTGCCCTCGCTGCCGCCGTCCTCATGACCGCGACCCCCGCCTGCGTCCCCAAGGTCGATGACGGCCACATCGTCCGCGCCGCCGGGACGACGTCGTTCGTCAAGGAACAGAAGGGCGGGATCCGCGAGCTCGTCGTCCGCGGTGTCGAGCCGGAGGCCGCACTCCACGAACTGGAGGAGGAGACCGGCTGCAAGATCAAGCTCGAGGCGTTCGAGCAGCGCTTCCGCCGCACGCCGCATGAGCTGCACGCCCGGGTCGGCCGCCACGCGGTCCGCGTCCGGTCGTTCGACTACGACCCGGCGACGAAGACGCTGCGGACGAAGGGCAAGCTCGAGCGTGAACCGAAGCACGAGGCGCGGAGCACCCCCCGGCAGGTGCCGAACATCACACAGATCGTGTACGCCTCGACGTTCATCCCATTCGACTCGAGTTTCTGACAAGCAGCGGCCCGCGGCTGCCGACACCAAGACGGCCATGTCGAGCCGCCGACGTCACATCATCACCGCCGCCCTCGCGCTGACCGCAGTCGGCGCCACGCCCGCCACCGCAGCCGTCATCCCCCGCGACGGCTCCTGGGGCGGCACGATCACCAGCCAGGCCTGCGAGCCCGAGCTGGGCTGCGCCCCGACCGACGAGCTCGGGCTCTTCAAGCTCCGCTCGCGCGTCGTCAGCGCCGTGAGCTACACGGTGCTCGTGGCCTGTTACAACCGCGAGACCCGCGAGACCTACGACCGCGCGTTCACCGGCGGCAAGGCGTTCCCCCGCCGGCAGCGGATCCCCGCCGGACTCGTGCTGACGCAGACCTACGACGAGGCGTCCGACGGCCGCTCCGGGTCTGTGACCACGACGATGGACTTCCGCGGCCGCCAGGCCAAGCTGAAGATCCGCATGACCGTCGGTGGCACGATCGAGCGGTGCAACGGGCGCACGACCATCCCGCTGCGCCACGGCACGCCGCCGGAGGCCTGACGGGGGCGCCCTGTCCAAACGCCCCCGCCATCCTGCCTCCTGCCCTTAGAACAGCTTCGGCAGCTTGATGCTCGGCCCGCGGACCGCGGCGTCGAGGACGTTCGGCAGACCCTTGTCGAACCGCTTCTTGTCCTCCTGCTTGAGCTTCTCGATGGCCGGCGGCGTCGCGATCGCGTTCTTGATGAACACGTCCGACGGATCGCCGCCCGCGGCCTCCAGCACGGCCATCGCGGTCTGACGGCCGCCCTGGTTGGCGGCCTCCATGCTGCAGACGTTCGCCGTCACCCGGATCCAGTCGCCTGAGAGGAACAGGTTCGGGATCGCCGTCGGGCCCTTCGGGCGCTTCTTCCACGTGCCGACCGTCTGCACGGTCAGCGTCTCCTCGTTGGAGACCACGCCGGACGAGCCGAACTTCAGCGCCGGGTCGAGCGCCCACGAATGGACGTTGTCGTCGCGGAACGCCGGGTCGTGCTTGACCCGCTGCTTGAGCACCGCCCACACCTCGCGGAAGATCTCCTCCTTGGTGCAGTCCCGCGCGGCCTTCTTCGTCGTGAGCATGCCAGGGCGGTCCCACGTCGAGATGTCGATCGAGACGATGCCCTTCACCGAGCCGTCGCCGAACTCCTTGGAGACGTTGCGGCGCCACAGTTGCTCCTGGAGCACCGCGCTGATCGTCCACTGGTGATCGAAGATGCCGACGAGCGACGCGGCGGCCCGCGCCGGCTTCTTCAGGTAGATCTGCATGCCGTTCATCCAGTCGACGTGCAGCTCGTTCATGAGCTCCAGCGACGGGTCGTGCGCCAGCACCTCCGGGGTGGTGAGCATCGGGCGGAGCTTGTCCACCGGCACCGCGGCGATGTACCAGTCCGCGTCGACCTGCCGCCGTGTGCCCGAACCGTCGACGACGTTCGCGCTCTGCACGCGGCCGCCGCTGAGGTTCACGCCCGTCAGCGCCTGGCCGGTGTGGAACCGCACGCCGCGTGACTGCAGGTACGCGACCCACGGGTCGATCCACACCTCGGTGGTCGGCCCGTCGAGGAACCGCAGCGCGTACGCCGTGAGCGGGCCCGCGTCGTAGCCCATGAGGTTCCACAGGAACGCATCCATGATGTTGCCGCCGGACGAGACGGAGCAGACCTCGGGCTTGACCGCCACGAGGCCCATCGTGGTCCCCTTGACGAGGTTGTCCTTGAACCACGTCGAGCGGCCGTCGGCACGCATGAACTTCCACCACGAGAGGTCGTCCCACGGCCCCTTGCGGCGCTCGTCGCACGCCGTCACGAACGCGGCGACCCGCGCGGCGAACCACGCGAGCTCGATCGTCCGGTTCCACGTCGTCGGCTGCGCGAGGCCTCCGAAGATCGTCTGCACCGCCTTGACGACATCGGCGGGGTTGGCCAGCTGGTTGGGGTTCGGCAGGCGCTGGAAGTCGCGCAGCCGGATGAGGCTCTTCACCGACTCGTTCTGCCCACCCGAATACGTGATGCCCCACCCGTCTTCATCCCCGGCGAGGTCGTCGAGGCTGCGCAGGGCGCTGAGCACGCCGTTCTTCCGGCCCGGCGCCGGGATGCGCCGCATCGAGTCCGTGACGTGCTGGTAGAAGCCCGGGAAGAACCGGAACCCGTGCTCGGCCGGCAGATCCTTGCGCCCGCCGAACCCGGTGCCCGGGACCCCGTAGCTGCGCGCCTTGCCGCCGAACGCGTTCGCCGCCTCGTAGACGTCGACCTCGAACCCGCGCTCGACGAGCTCCTGCGCCGCCACGAGGCCGGACATGCCGGCCCCGAAGATGGCGATGCGCTTGCCGTTCATCGACGCACGCGCCGCGGCCGAGCGGCCGAGCGGGAAGGTGGCGGCCGCACCCATCGCGGCCGCCCCGGCGACGAACTTCCGCCGGCTGATCGTGTTCGCCTGGGTCATCGTGCCCCCTGCCGCTGCAGCTTCAGCGCGTCACGCCGCCCGACGAACGTGCGGACGTGCTCGTACATGCCGATCGAGCCGGGCACCGTGTAGTACTGCGCCTCGGCCGTCGCGGCGATCTGCCCGATGTCCACCACGGCGGGCGTGAGGAGCTTGAACGTGATGTCCACGTCGAACTCGTCGCCCGGCGCGCACTTGACGTGCACGTAGCCCGGCATGGCGAAGGTCTGCCCGTTGAAGTAGCTGCGACCGGAGTAGAAGTCGCCCTGCTCCATGCTCGTCGAGGCGCAGCCCTTCGGCGGCTGCCCGGGGCGCATCTCACCCGCGGTGCCGACCCACACGCCGCCACGCTTGACGAGACCGCCGACGACGGTCGCTCCGCCGTCGGGCTCATGGGACACGCCCCACTCCCACCCGTCGGTGGTGTTGTCGAACATGTTGAAGTTGCCCCAGTTGTGGTCCGTGTAGCCGCGCCACCCGGTGACGTCGATCTTCTTGCCGCCCGGGGGCTGGATCCAGCCGCGCGCCGTGCTCGTGACGACCGCGGACGTCCACCCCATCCACCGGCGGTGATCGATCGGGATCGTGCCTGTGATGCCGGGCAGCCACTGCCCGTCGAACCAGATGTCGGCCTTGAAGCCGGTGGTCACGCGCAGGTGCCACTTGCCGGCCTCGGTGTCGTAGTCCAGCGACGCGCCGTTCGTGCGCACGCCCGGCAGGCCGTCGTTGCGCGGCTTGATCGCGCGGGACGTGCTCATCGGGATCGGCGCCCGCTGATCGATCGCCAGGGCCTGCTTGTGGCGGCCGAACTGCAGGACGCCGAAGTGCGCGGCGAACGGCTTGTTCAGCAGCCCGCCGACGTACTGGAGCTTCGTCTTGGGGTCGACGACGTGCCAGTACCACCACTCGGTCCAGCCGCCATACATCTTGTTGTCCGACGGCACCGCGGGGGTGCCCTTCTGCGGCGTCAGGTCCGACGTCCGCGGCGGCGTGGCGTTGGGGATCGCCGCCTGCGCCACCCCCACGACCGCAACAGACCAGGCCAGGGCGATCGCCCAGGCGATACCGACTCGTCGCACCACTGTCTCCTCCCAGAGATCGTTCTCACGACTTACCGACACCCTGTCGGCAGAGTGTCGGCATACTGACGTCACCATGTCGAGAATGCAACCTCGCTTCGTTCGCAGACCGGTGGATCCCGGCAGGGCGCCGATAGGATCGGGACGGATGCCACCCGTCCGCTCACGCGCCGCGGTTCGCGCCCGACGCGCCGAAATCGAGACTGCCGCGCTCGAGGTGGTCCGACGGCACCTCGCCGAGGGGCGCTCGTTCTCCGAGATCTCGTTCCAGAGCATCGCCAAGGAGCTCGGCATCCCCCGGAGCACGCTCTACATGCAGTTCCGGGACAAGACCGAGCTGCTCATGCGCATGAGCGAGCTCGCCCTCGACGAGGTCTACGAGGCCGCCGCCGCATGGTTCGTCTTCGACCACCGCACCGGGCCGGACGGCGCGATGCGGGCCGGCCTGGAGACGCTGGCGAAGTTCCGCGAGCACCGCGACATCGCCCTGGCCGTGATCGAAGTCACGACGTACGACCCCGAGCTCGCCGAGCACTGGTACGGGCACATCACCGACTTCGTCGACCGTGCCGCCACGGCACTGACGCCGATGCAGGAGTCCGGCGAGATCGCCCCGGACGTCGATCTGCGCGCCCTGTCACTGGCCCTCGTGTGCATGGTCGAGCAGACCGCCACGGTCCATGTCCGCCACGGCGACCCCGCCGACGATGAGCGCGTCGCCGCCGCCGTCGGCCGAGCGGTGTGGCTGGCGATCTACGGCGACGCCTGAGCCTGCGGGACGCGGGCCCGCACGAGCCGGGCTGGCCGCCCACGGACCACCGAACCAGCCGCTCGGGCCGAGCGTCCGGCGCGAGACGCCCTCGGCACCCAGCGCGCGCAGGTCGTCCTCGTACTGCTTCGTGTACTGCATGTCGACGATCGCGATCTCCGCGCCCGGCCGACCGACCCGCAGGATCTCCTCGATCGTCTGCCGGCGCAGCTCGCGGTCCTTGACGTTCTGGATCGACACGTTGGCCGTGACCAGGTCAAACGCATCGTCGGGCAGCGGCAGCTCGGTCATGTCGCCGGTGACGAACTCGACGCGGTCGCCCACCCCCGCGTCGGCGGCGTTCTTCGCCGACACCGCGGGGTCGTTGCCCGACTGGTCGCGCGAGCGCCACAGGTCGACCCCGGTCACCTTCGCCGCATCGAAGCGACTCGCCGCCTTGATGGCGACCATCCCGCGGCCACAGCCCACGTCGAGCACGGTGCCCGGCTCGGCGAGTTCGTCCAGCACCCCGTCCCAGGCCGCGAACTTCCCGCGCAGCGTCGTGTGCAGGTAGATCACCACCTGCGCGCCGAAGATCACCGCCGGGAAGAGCCAGCCCGGGCCCAGGACCACCGCCAGGACCCCGCACACAACGGCGGCCAGCGCCGAGAGGATCGGCACGTACGGCGCGTCGACGCCGTACTGCCCGGGAGGCTTGCCGCGCAACGTCATGCAGAGAACGTACGTCGCGCGGCGGACGCAATCAGCGGCGCTTGACCGACCCGGTCACGCGCGCTGCCTTCGACGCGTTGCCGGCGCCGTCGGTCGCGACGAGGGTGAACCGCAGCTTGCCGGCCTTCAGCGCCTTGGCGGGCAGCTTCACGGACACGGCGCCGGCCTTCAGGCGGACCGTCCGCGTCGCCGCCTTGACGACGCGCGTGCACGCCTTGCCGCGGCCCTTCGCCGCGCACCGCGCGCCGGACCTGCGGCCCTTCAGCACGCGCTCGGTCGTGATGCGGACCGTCGCGGCCTCCGAGAGACGGAAGCGCAGGGTCGCGCCGCGGCGGAGGGTGGCCTTCGGCGCCAGCTTCAGGCCGCTGATGAGCGGCGCGCCGTTGTCGCCTGCGGTCCCGGCGCCGCCACCGGGCTGCGGCGTCGTCCCGCCACCCGGAGCGGCCGGCGTGCCGAGGCCGGCGACCGTGACGCCCGCCGCATCGTTCGCCGCGCTCTGGTCGGGCAGCGAGCCGCCGCGCCGCGCGGTGACGCCGAAGCTCTCGCCGCTGGCGCGGACCGTCGCGATGACGGTCGCGGCCTGGCCGCGGGCCAGCGTGCCGAAGGAGCACGTCACCGCGGCGCCGGTGGTGCAGGAGCCGACCGTCGAGGTGGCCGTCGTGGCCGTCACGCCGGCGGGCAGTTCGAGCGTGAGCGTCTCACCGGTCGCGTCGTCGGCGCCGTCGTTGGCGTTGGAGATCGTCGCGATGAGGGTCACGTCGTCGCCCGCCGCCGCCGCGCTCTTCGAGGCCTGCAGCGTGACGCTGCGGTCCGCGCCGATCTCGACCGCGCCGAGGTCACACGCCGGGCCCGCGGGCAGGTCGTTGCCGCGCTGGTCGGCCGGGCGCGTGCCGCATCCGGTGGCGGCGTTGACCGCGGGGGAATCGAGCGCCGGGAGACGCGTGTCGGTCCCGCCGCCGTTGTTCTGGAGCGCACCGAGCTTCGGAGCGACATTGCGGAGGCTGCCCGCGCCCATGCAGTCGAAGTTGTCAGACAGGTTGCGTGCCGGCTCCGTGAAGGTGCCGATCGAGTAGCAGTTGTTGCCCCCGCTCGCCGCTGACCCGCCGGCCATGATCGAGCTGCGCATCGAGACGCTGGCGTAGCTCGGGATGTAGATGTTGCCGCCCTGCCGGAAGCCGCTCGAATCGGCGAACGACGACGCGACGTTGCTGACGAGCGTCACGTGGTCGAGCACCATGTTGTCGCCCACGTGAATCCCGCCGCCCGAGGAGAACATCCCAGCGCCGTAGTTCTGCGTGGTGTTCGACGTGATCGTCGAGCGGCGGATCGTCGTCGGCGCCGCGGCAGCGATGCCGCCGCCCGAGCCGGACCCGCCACCCGAGTTGCCGACCCGTCCGACCGCGAGGTTGTTGCTGATCGTCGAGTCCAAGATGATCAGGCTGCCGCCGTCGGCCGCGACGCCGCCGCCGTTCGCGTTCGTCTCCGACGCGACCGTGTTGTTGCGCACGGTCACGCGCTCGAGGGTCACGTCGCCGCCGACGATGTTGATGCCGCCGCCGCGGGTCGCGCCGCTGCCCTTCGGGCTCCCGCCGGTGACGGTGACGCCGCGCAGCGTCAGGTTCGCCGTGACGTTCATCACGCGGCTGTTGGCCCCCGCAACGATGAGCGTCGACCGCGCACCGGCGCCCTCGACCACCACCGTCGAGCTCACCGAGAGCTGCCCGAGCCCGTCGTCCAGCTGGTACGTGCCGGCGGGGAGCACGATCGTGTCCGAGCCCGCCAGGGTGTTCGCCTCGCCCAGTGCCGCGCGGAGCGTGCACAGGCCGTTGCTCGCGGCGCACACGCCGTTGCCGGGGTTCACGTCGGTGGTGTCGGCGGTCGTCGTGACCGTGAAGGTCGCCGCTGCGGCCGGTGAAGCAGGGAGCACGAAGCAGACGAGCAGAAGAGCAGTGCGGAGTGCGCGGGTCATCATGCCCAGAAGGTCGCACCGAAAGACGGTGCGCGCCGTGGGGTTAACCCTCGTCTGCGGTGGGGCAGGCGGGCCAATTCGCCCGTGGGGCGGGCCCTACCGGCCGCGCGACTTCTTGACCTTCACCAGGCTGATCGTGACCTTCTGCGTGCGGGTGACCTGGTTCGCGGGCGTGCTGCCGGAGCGCACGAGGACCCGCGCGTCGAACCGCCGGACCCCCGCCCGGCGCAGCGCCCGCAGGTGTGCCCGGGTCTCCTTCGAGAACGTGAGCCTGACCTTGCCCCGCTTGCCCACCGTCAGGCGCGCCTGCGCCCGTGCGAGGACGAACTGCTTGCGGGATGCCAGCCGGCTCGCGGCGGCCGAGCGCGTCTTGCCGCCGGGTTCCTTGAGCCCCTCGAGCTCGTCGAGCTTCTTCTTCATCTCCTTCTCGAGCTTGGCGTAGTACTGCTCGAACGGCATGTCGAGGAAGAGGTCGAGCTTGCGGCGGTTCAGCAGCGTCAGGCTGCCCTTGATCGTGGCCCCGAGCGCGGTGACGAGCTCCGCGCACGACTGCGCATCCTGCGGGGTGAGCCCGGACGGGCACGCGCGCTGCGGGCTGACCATCGCCTGCGGGACGGTGAACGGCCGCCCGATCTTGGCGAGCTCGTCGTACTGCGCATCGATGTAATCCGAGAGGAAGAAGAAGAGCTTGACCCCCCACGCGTTCACGTCGTCGCCCATGAGCGGATCGGCGGCAGCCCGAAGGCCGGAGACCGTCACCGCGTAGGCCGCGGCGACCTCTGCCTTGAACGCGCGCGCGTCGATGTTCCACAGCAGCTCGATCTTCTTGCGCTGCAGGGCCTCGTCCGGGACGTCGCCGTTCACGTACTGCTCCAGCAGGCATTCGGTCTCGGGCTTGAGGTAGCTCGGGGTCTGCGCGGCGACCGCCGTCGCCCGCTTCTTGCCCTTCTTCGGGCCCGAGCCGCACTCGACGTCGACGGTGATCGTGCTCGGGAAACCGGAGAGGTCGATCGTGCCGGGTTTGGCGGGCTTCATCCCCATGAAGCCGTTGCAGTTCTCCCAGTAGCTGACGCAGACCTGCAGCGGCTGGGGCTTGGGCAGCCAGCCGCAGGTCGACGCCGACCACAGGCCGATGCACACCAGCGGCGTCGGGCTGCTCGCCAGCGGGTCGGACGAGGGCGGCGGCGGCGCAGACGACACCCCCGAGACCGGCGGCGTCGGCGGCGGGTCCTGCGGGTCGCCCGGCCCGGGTGTGCCGCCGTTGCCGTACTCGAGCACCTTCGCGTTCGTCCCGTCGGCGGCGAACATCCGCTGGACGGCGTCGATCTCCAGCCCGGAGATCAGGCCGAACTGGCCGGGACCGGTGCCGCGCTCTCCGAAGCGCGCGTGGAACGGCCCGCTGTCCCGCCACACGAACAGCCGCCCGGAAACCGTCGACGGCGGCGTCGTGTGATCGGCGACGAAGACGGTCCGGGGCACGAACAACTGGTTGAGCAGCGGGTCGAGCGGCATGACCGCGACCGCGCGCGGCTGCCACGCGGGCGAGCTCGACTCGCTGCGGCCCTCGTAGATCCCCGTCGTCCGCGAGAAGGAGAAGACCGCCTCCTTGCCGGCGTCGACGACCCACACCTTGCCGCCCGGCTGCTGGTCGTCGTCGACATCGAGCGGGGTCGTGTACTTCTCGTGGTCCGGCGTGCCGACGACGTCGGCCGTCGCGTACGACCCGATCGTGCGGATGAACCCGCCGCTCGCGTTCCACATCCCCACGCCGCTGATCTTCCCGGGCACCGCGGTGTCATTCGGGAACGCGACGATGACGTCGCCGAGATGGTCGACCGTCACCGCGCGCGGCGCGGCCCAGTCCGCTGGCACCGAGCCGAGCGGCAGCGCTCCGAGGGGCGCCAGGTCCGACGCGCGGTAGCGCAGCACCCCGCGCGTGCGGTCGACGGTGTAGACGACGCCCGTCGCGCCGGCGCCGTGGACGGCGAGCGACGTGAAGTTCCCGCCCGGCTCGCCCGAGCGCTCGAGCAGGAACGTCCGTGACGGGCCGAACTTCTGCAGGCGCCCGGCCTCCGCCGTGAAGACGTTGCCGTTCGCGTCGGTCGCGACATCGCGCAGGTCCGTGAACTGGCCCGCGCCGGTGCCCGGGGAGCCCCACTCCTGGATGAACCCGTAGGCGCCGTGGGCCGGGGCCGACCCCGGGACGGCGGCGACGACGATCGTCAGCAGGGCGAGCAGAAGCCGGCGCGCGGTCATGGGCGCGCGGATCCTCCCACTTCCAGAGCACTGGGGCAACGTGCGGTTCGCACGAATGCGTACGTGTCGCCTGCCGGCCCCTTTATGTCCGCCTTGGGAGGTCTTCAGGAACCCTTTGCCCGTGCGTTAGCCCAGCGCCAGCAGCGGGCCGCACAGTGTTCGACATGCACACCAAGACCGCACTGGCGACCGTCGCCGTGGCCGCTACTGCGGCCGTCGGCGGCGCCGTGGCTTTCGAACAGCTGTCGCCCTCCGACCCCACCTCGCGGCCCCAGGCCGCCGCGCCCGCCACCGCGGGCGCCAACCGCTCCGTCTCCGACGAGACGTCCACCGCCCGTCAGGTCTACGACGGCGCGAAGAACTCCATCGCCTTCATCCAGGTCGCCGGCCAGCAGGGCCAGGGCGCCGGCTCCGGCTTCGTCGTCTCCGAAGACGGCCTCATCGTCACGAACGCGCACGTCGTCAACGGCGCGCAGCAGATCGGCGTGAAGCTCGGCACCGACGGCGAGACCCAGCAGGCGCAGCTCGTGGCCGCCGATGTCTCGAGCGATCTCGCCCTCCTGAAGATCGACGGCGACGGCCTGCAGCCGCTGGCGCTCAGCGGCGAGGCCAACGTCGGCGACGCCGCGTTTGCCATCGGCAGCCCGTTCGGGCTCGACCAGACCCTGACCACCGGCATCGTCTCCGCGCTGAACCGTGACATCCAGGCGCCCGACGGCGCGACCATCAGCGGCGTCATCCAGACCGACGCGGCGATCAACCCCGGCAACTCCGGCGGGCCGCTGCTCAACAGCGACGGCCAGGTGATCGGCGTGAACTCGCAGATCGCGTCCTCCAGCGGCGGCAGCACCGGCGTCGGCTTCGCCGTCCCGGCCACCACCGTGCAGCAGTTCCTCGAGCGTGCGAAGTCCGGCGACTCCGGTGACGTGCAGCAGCAGGAACAGCCGCAGCAGACCTCCCCCTACGGGCAGGAGTCGCCCTACGGCCAGCAGCAGCAGTCGCCGTACGGCGAAGAGCAGTCTCCCGCCCCCGGCTACGGACAGCAGCCGGAGCCTGAGAGCAGCAATCCCCTCGAGGAGCTGTTCTCCTGACGCCCTCCCACCGGCGATCGCGCCCCGCGCGGTCGCCGGTGCGTCAGTCCTCGATGCGCTCCCAGTGGATCGCCTCGGGGAGATCCTGCAGGTCCTCGGCGATCTCGTCCCAGTGCAACTTGCGATCGATCGCCTCCTCGACGGTCATCGGCACCGCCGCGCAGTCGTGCTCGCTGCACACGCCCATGCCCCCGGTGACGAGCGAGACGCCGACCAGCTTGTCCCCCTCCGCCGACAGGCACAGCATCGGGTGGTAGTGACAGTCCTCGTAGAAGTCGCCGCGCTGGATGGGCTTGGTGCTGACCGAGGACGGGATGTACATGGCCTCCCGAGTAGTCGGACGCGCTGCCTCATCGCTGAGGCCGCGCCGCGCATTGCAGGAGTTCGCCCAGACTCGTCGACGGGTGCTCAGCGGCGGCGCACGAGCTTGCGCGCTCGCAGGGTGCCGCCGACGGCGTTGTCGGCGACCCGCGTGTCCGCCTGATCGGCTGCGACCGTTGCCGCGTCCGTGAGGCGGCCGGCACGGGTGGCACGCAGACGCATCATCACCGTGATGCGCTGCCCGGCGGCGACCGTTCCCAGCGGGCAGCGGACCGTGCTCTTGCCCCAGCAACGGCCCGCCGGGCCGCGTGCGGAGACCAGCCGCAGCCCGTCGCTGAGCCGATGGACGAGCCCGGCGCCCGTGGCGCTCGCCGGCCCGCGGTTCGTCGTCGTCAGCCGCACCGTGAAGGTGCGACCGACCCGCACGCGTGACCGCGGCCCGGAGCGCATGAGCACGAGATCCGTCAGCGTGGGAGACGGCCCCGCGGCGGGCACGACCACGGCGGCGGGCGCGAGGTTCTGTGGCGCCGGGAGGTCAGGAGGCGGCGTGGGCGCCGGCACAGGCGCCGGCGGTGTCCTGAACGTGCGGTCCTCGCCGACCGACGTCAGCGACCCGCTCGCGACGAGCCGGTAGTGGTAGGTCGTGCCCGGCTGGAGCCCCGTCAGGGGCGCGGAGACCTGCACGCCGGACGCGCTGCTGGACCGGCGCTCGGGCGTCCGCTGCCCGTACGCGATGGTGGTGCCGTAGTCGAAGAGGTACGCGGTGTCGAACCCGTCGGGCTCGACCAGCCCGTTGAGCGTCGCGCTGGAACCCGTGACGTCACTCGCCGGCCCGGTCGCGCCGGCGAGGCAACGCGGAGACTGCAGCGTGGCGGTCGCGGACGCCCCGGCGAGCTCCCACGACACGCCGGTGAACGCCTCCGCGTTGAACACCGCCCGGAACACCCGCGGGTACGACCCCGTGTTGAAGACCGTGGGCTGCCCCTGGTAGCCGAGCCCGGGGACGACCTGATTCTGGTCGCCGAAGTCGATGAACTGCTGCGCCCCCGTGTTGACGTACCCGAAGGAGATCCACCACAGGTTCGAGGCCTCCCCGGTCGGCGTGATGCAGTCGACGATCGGCACCGGCGCCGCGCGCGCGGGGCTCGCGACGACGCCCGCGGCGGCAGCGACAAGACAGGTGAGGAAGCGCAGGCGCAAGGTGGTGAGACCGCGAGCATCGGTGCTCCACGGCCCGGACAAGGTACCTGGCGGCGCAAGGCCTTGGGGGCCCCCTCCCCGATCTTGGGGGTCAGGTTCCGGGGCGCTCCCGATGGCAGGCGGGCGCACGCGCGGAAAGGTTGGGGCCATGACGACCACCACCACCCACATCACCATCCTGCGGCGGGCCGGCATCGTCCTCGCCCTGCTCGCAGCCTGCTACGGCGCCCTCGGCGCCGCCACCGCTTCAGCGAGCACGATCACGTATGAAGGGGGCACGCTCGTCTTGAGAGCCTCACCGGGAGAAGCGAACTTCGTGGGCATCGGGGCCCACGCCGACCAGCCGGGCATGCTCGCGGTCAACGACACGAACAAGCCCGACGCCGCCGGGCTGCACGTTTGACAGCGAGTTCCACCAGTGGGCGACGTGCCCGGTGCCGTCCAACGGCATCCGCATCGAGACCGGCGACGGCAAGGACGTCGTGAACGTCGGCGACGACCTCCCGGCCGGTATCCCCGTGACGGTCGACGGTGGCACCGGCGACGACATGCTGCGGGGTGCGGCGTTCGGCGAGATCAGCGAGACCCTCATCGGCGGCGCCGGCAACGACAAGATCACCGGCGGCGCGGCCGACGACGTCCTGCGCGGCGGCGAGGGCGACGACGAGCTCGAGGGCCAGGCCGGCAGCGACCAGCTCTTCGGCGAGGGCGGCAACGACAAGCTGCGCGGCGACGGCTACCGCGACCAGTTCGCCGACGTCATCGACGGCGGCGCGGGCTTCGACAACACGGACGGCGACTGGATGGTCGAGTCCGGCAAGTTCCAGCCGATGATCACCGTCAGCCTCGACGGCACCGCCAACGATGGCCGCCCCGGCGAGAACGACAACGTCACGGGCCTGGAGAAGATCTACCTCAACGCCCCGGCGACGCTGATCGGCGGCAACGACGCCGACGAGTTCACCGTGTTCAACACGAGCGACGGCTCGACGAAGATGGTCGGCAACGGCGGCAACGACAAGCTCACGTCGTTCGACCATGCCGACGAGGTCGACGGCGGGGCGGGCGACGACCAGCTCGCCGGCGGCTACGGCGACGACACGGTCACCGGCGGCCCGGGCCGCGACCAGATCCACGGTGACGCCCCGAGCAGCGCGTGCAACTACATCCAGTGCCGCCTGCCGTTCGGCAACGACACGATCTACGCGCAGGACGGCGAGGTCGACTCGATCGACTGCGGGATCGGCAACGACACCGCGTACGTCGACGCCAACGACGTCGTCAGCGGCTGCGAGAACGTCGTCAAGGGCTCCGGCCCTGCGGGCGGCCAGCAGCAGGGCGGCGGCACCGCGACCGCGTCGGCGCTCCCGCTGAAGCTCCGCGGCACGAAGCTCGCCAAGGCGCTGCGCAAGGGCTTCGTCGTCGACGTGACGGCGCCCGGCAAGGGCAAGGTCTCGGTCGTCGCGACCCGCGCGGGCAAGACGGTCGCCAAGGGCGCCGCCAAGGCGTCGGGCGCGAACAAGGTCGCCGTGAAGCTCCGCTTCACGAAGGCCGGCAAGCGGGCGCTGCGCCGCGCGAAGAGCGCGACGCTGGCGCTGAAGGTGACATTCACCCCCGCGAAGGGCCCGAAGGTCACGGCATCGCACCGGATCTCGCTCAAGCGATAAACCGGGGAGGCGGCGTAAGAACGGCCGGGGTCGTAGGTTGCACGATCGCAACCCGACCCCGGCCCGGAGCTTTTCCATGACCCGCCGCCTGCTGTTCGCCGTTCTGTCTGCCGCCGCTGCGTTCACCGCACTGGCTCCTTCCGCACACGCCGGTCTCGGCACCTGGACCAACCTCGGTGGCCTGACCACCGCCGCCGGTGCAGACCACGTGCGCGAGTACACGACGGGCTCGCTACCAACGCAGGTCTACGCCGCCACGGAGGACGACGGGGTCTTCCGCTCGACCAACGCCGGCGTGAGCTGGTCGGCCTTCAACAGCGGCCTCGAGGGCATCCCGGGCGCGAAGAACGTCCGCACCGTCTTCAAGGACGGCAGCCGGATGCTCGCCGGGACCAGCGCAGGCCTGTTCGCCTCGACGAACGGCGGCGCCTGGCAGCCGGTCGCGCAGGGGCCGGAGGACAACCCCGCGCAGCCGAAGAAGCTGAACACCGCCGTCCAGACGCTCTACCAGGTCCCCGGCGGCGCGCTTCTGGCCGGCGGTTTCTCCAGCGGGGTCTTCCGCAGCACCAACGGCGGCGCCACCTGGATCCACCCGGCGCCGGGCAACGGGATGCCGGCTGCCACGACGGTCTGGCACATGACGTCGTTCGTCCCGAACGTCGTCCTGGCGGCGACGAGCAGCGGCATCTTCCGCTCGCTCGACGCCGGCGCGTCGTGGACGCCCGCGGGCGACGGCATCTCGGGCGTGACACTGCGCATCTACAAGGACACGATCAACCCGGCCGTCTACTACGCCGGGACGACCGACGGCGTGTACCGCACGGCCAACGCCGGCATCACGTGGCACGCGATCAACGGCTCCGGCAGCACCGTCCTGAACGCGAACACCGTCCGCGGCATGCTGATCCGCGGCGTCGGCGATCAGACCCGCCTCTACGCGGCCACGGAGAAGGGCCTGTGGGTCGGCACCGGGAAGAACACGAACCCGCTGAACCAGTTCGACCTCGGTCCCGTCAAGTGGCGCCATGTCGACGACGCCGGGCTCGGCGGGCACAACATCTTCTGGACGATCGCGGACTTCAATCCGGCCCTTGGATCCTTCATCGCGGGCACCGACGGCAACGGCGGCTATGCGCTGACCCTCGTCCCGCCGTTCAACACCGTCAAGCCCGAGGTGACCGGGACGCTCGAGGTCGGCAAGACCGTCGAGACGTCCAACGGCACGTGGGGCGGCACCAAGGACATCACCTACACCTACCAGTGGCAGCGGTGCACGACCTCGAATGGGGCCAGCTGCACCGACATCGATGACGCTGACCAGAAGACCTACACCCTGCGCGACGAGGACAAGAACAAGTACGTCCGCTCGGTCGTCACGGCGGAGAACGACGTCGAGACCTTCGTCGACATCGACAAGGCGAGCGACCCGGTCGGCGCGATCGCCGGCGACCCCAGCCTCCTGCCCGGGGCGAGCGTCAAGGGCAACGCGACCATCGAGACGACGCAGCGCTACTCGGGCGAGCAGATCGACGCGACCCCGCCCACGTTCATCCCGGCGGCCACCTCGTTCGCGTACCGGTGGTACCGCTGCCCGGAGAACGGGAGCACGTCGAACTGTGACTACATCGGCCAGACCGCGTCGGACAAGCGCACGCTGACGGACGCTGACGTCAACAAGCGGCTCGCGGTCAAGGCGGTCGGGACGAACTCGGCGGGTTCCGCGCAGACCGACGACTTCGGCAACGTGTCGAACATCGTCCGCCCCAAGCAGGCGACGAACCTCGTGGCCCCGTTCCTCGAGGGCGCCCCGGTGGTCGGCGATGCGCTCATCGCCAACGTCGGCAAGTGGGAATACCCGGGCACGACGTACGAGCGGCAGTGGATGCGCTGCGATGCCGCCGGGCGGCTCGTGCGAGACGCTGTCCGGCCAGAAGGGCGCCCTCTACAAGCTGACCGCCGCCGATCTCGGCAAGCGCCTGAAGGCGGAGATCAAGGCCGACTCGAACGAGGCCATCTTCCTGCCGAACGCCGTCTTCAAGCAGACGCCGCTGAGCGGGGTCGTCGTCAACCCGCCGTCGCCCGCCGTGGAGGTCCCGGCGCCGCCGGCACCCGCGCCGCAGCCGCCGTCCTCCCCGCCTGTCCAGGCCGCGGACACCCTCGCGCCCGTCCTCTCCGGCGTGTCCCTGTCCACGGCGAAGGTCAAGCGGGGCGGGACGCTGAGGATCTCCCTGCGCCCGAGCGAGGCGAGCTCGATCCGCGTGCAGATCCAGCGGCTGACGAAGGGCCGCAAGGTCGGCAAGGCCTGCAAGACCGGCCGCAAGAAGGGCAAGCGCTGCACGATCGCCAAGACCGTGCTGACCAAGACGATGCCGGCCTCCGCGGGCTCCGCGAAGCTTGCCGTCGCGCTGAAGGCGGGCGGCAAGGCGCTGGCGACGGGCAGCTACCGGGCGGTCATCACGCCGGTCGACGCCGCCGGCAACCGCGGCGCGGCGCGCACCGTGACGTTCAAGATCACTCGCCGCTGAGCGGCGGCGCAGCGGGCCGGGGACGGACCGGCCCGCTGCGCGACACCACGGTCCGTAACGCGATGCGGGTGTCGGTCTCCACGACGCCACCCTTCGTCTTCAGCGTCCGGATGAGGCGGTCGAGCTCCGCGGGGTCCTCGGTGACCACGCGGAGCGCATAGTCCGACCGGCCGGTGACGTGCGCGCAGTCGGTGACCTGTTCGAGCGAGGCGGCGAGGCGCTCGAACCGGTCGCTCGCGTCGGGGCCGGAGAGTCGGACGTCGACGAGCGCGACGAGGCGGCGGCCCGATGCCGCGGGGTTCAGCACGGCCGTGAAGCCGGTGATGACGCCGCGGTCGCACAGGCGCCGCACGCGCTCGGCGGCGGCGTTCGCGCTCAGGGACACCCGCTCGCCCAGCTCGCGGAAGCTCATCCGGGCGTCGGCGGTCAGCGCACGGATGATCTCGCGGTCGATGTCGTCTGTTCCCTCGGTATCCACTGTCATCACCGCGGATTGCAGCGTTTTCACCCGTGTCCGGTGACCCACAGTAAATGATGCCGCGGCGCCGAGTTGACCGGCCATCGAATGACCGGATTCCTGGAGCTCACCATGTCGCGCCATCACCTCACCGCTGCAGCCCTCGCCGCCGCTCTCGCCCTGATCGGGGCAGGATCGGCGCAGGCGACCACGTTCTGCGTGCCGGACTACAGCGCCGCGTGCCCGAACAACGGCACGAACGTCAAGCTCGGCAGCCTCGAGACCGCGATGCAGGCGAACCAGAGCGACGGCGTGAAGGACACGATCCACGTCGCGGCGGGCGTGATCACCGAGTCCGGGTCGATCGAGACCGATTCGGGGGCCGACGACGCACTGGAGATCATCGGCGCCGGCCCCGAATCGACGGTGGTCACCACCTCGAGCACCGGCAACATCTTCGTCATGAACATCGAACCGGGCGCGCGGGCGATCACCATGCGCAACCTGACGGTGCGCGTCCCGGCGTCGATCCCCGAGGATCTCGGAGGCGCGATGCAAGCCGAGGGGGCGACCCTCGACAACGTCGACATCGACGTCCGCAACGACGGCGGCGACGGGATCTCGTTCGTCGGGGGCGGCACGTTCGTGGACGGCCGCATCGCTGCCTCGCCCGGTGGCGAGCTCGGCGACGCGATCAGGACCAACGGCGCCGAGACGGGGCCGCTGACCGTCGAGCGCTCGCGGATCGAAGCGCCGAGCTGGGGCATCTACGCGGACTCGGCCGACGTCCCGGTCACCGTGCGGCGCACCGTCATCACCGACCCGCTGGCCTACGCCGTGCGCGTCACCGCCGGCGGCTCGGTGGGGATGTCCAACAGCGTGATCACGTCGCAGACCGCTCGGCCGATCACGGTGCTCGCGACCGCCGGGCGGCGGCGCCTCGTTCACGGGCGACCACCTGACGATCGTCGGGCTCGCGGGGCAGTCGAACCCCGCGGTGGCGGTCGAGGTCGGCACGGGCGTGACGGCGAACGCGAGCGCGCTGCTGGTCAACTCGATCGTCCGCTCGTTCCCTGCGACGTACGACCGCAAGGCGCCCGTGGGCGGTGCGACCGGCAACGCGACGATCGGCTTTCAACACAGCAACTTCGCACCGACGGGCACGAGCGTGGGCGATGGTTCGGTGACGTCGCTCACCAGCATCAACAGCGACCCGAAGTTCGTGGGCAGCGGCACCGACCCCTACCGCCTGCTGCCCGGCTCGCCGTCCATCGACCGGGCGAACCCGGCGGCCGGCGGGCTCGCAGTCGACCTCCTCGGCGCCACGCGGCCGCGCGACGGCGACGCCGACGGCACGGCCCGCAGCGACCAGGGCGCCTACGAGTACCAGCCGCCGGCGCCGGACCTCGGCAGCGGCCCCACGGCGCCGGAGAGCGGCGGCACCACCGATTCGGGCACCACCCCGGCTCCCGGCGGCACCGAGCCCCCGGCCCCGGCCGACACCCTCGCTCCGAAGCTCACCAGCCTGCGGCTGGGCAAGGGCCTGACCCGGCGCCGGGGTGGCACGATCCGCTTCTCGCTGTCCGAAGCCGCGCGGGTGGAACTTCGATTCACGCGAGGGAAGCGGACGGTCACGCTGCGGGTCAACGGCATCGCGGGCGCGAACACCGTGAAGGTCGCGAAGCGCAAGCTCGGCGCCGCGGCGTGGCGCCTGACGGTGGTCGCGACCGACGCCGCGGGCAACCGCGCCTCCATGGCCCGCCGCGTCACGGTGCGCCGCTGACGCGCCAGGCGTGTCCTCGACACCGTGGCGCTCCGGGCGGCCTGAGCACCGACCGCCCGGCGATACCGCCGGGGTGCAGGCCAAACCTAGGATCCGCCGGTGAGCATCCGCGTCGCCCTCGAGCACCGGACCGTCTACCGCTACGACCGTCCGGTGCGCCTCGGCCCGCAGTCCATCCGGCTGCGGCCGGCGCCGCACACCCGCACGCCGATCCTCGCGTACTCGCTGAAGGTCGAGCCGGCCGACCACTTCGTCAACTGGCAGCAGGACCCGTTCGGCAACCATCTCGCCCGGCTCGTCTTCCCGGAGCCGACGACCGCGTTCTCGGTGACCGTCGACCTCATCGCCGACATGACGGTGATCAACCCGTTCGACTTCTTCGTCGAGGAGGAGGCGAAGACGTGGCCGCTGCAGTATGAGCCCGCCCTGGCGTACGACCTTGCGCCGTACCTCGACGTGGACGAACCCGACCCGGTGCTGGCGGACTGGCTGGCGGACATCCCACGCGAGCCGATGGGGACCATCGACGCGCTCATCGACGTCAACCGACGCGTGAACGCCGCCGTGTCCTACTCGGTGCGGATGGAGCCCGGCGTGCTCTCCCCCGCCGAGACGCTCACCCGCGCGGTCGGCTCCTGCCGCGACAGCGCCTGGCTGCTCGTGCAGACGCTGCGCCACCTCGGGATCGCGGCGCGGTTCGCGTCCGGGTACCTCGTGCAGCTCGCTGAGGACCAGCCATTCGGAGATCGATCCCACCCACCCGCGGCCGTCACGAACGATTTCACCGACCTGCACGCCTGGGCCGAGGCGTACGTGCCCGGCGCCGGGTGGGTGGGCCTCGACGCGACCTCCGGGCTGCTGACCGGCGAGGGCCACATCCCGCTGTCGTGCACCCCGTCGCCCGCCGCGTCCGCGCCGATCGCGGGCGCGGTCGAGCCCGCCGAGGTCACGTTCGAGTTCTCCAACACCGTGACCCGCTCGGAGGAACGGCCGCGCGTCACGCTGCCGTACACCGAGGAGCAGTGGGCGGCGATCGACGCGCTGGGCCGCGCGGTCGACGCGCAGCTCGAAGCCGGCGACGTGCGCCTGACGATGGGTGGCGAGCCCACGTTCGTCGCGGCCGGCGACATGGAGGCCGACGAGTGGAACACCGCCGCGATGGGGCCGACGAAGCACGGCCTGGCCGTCGACCTCGCGCTGCGGCTGGCCGACCGGTTCGCGCCCGGCGCGCTGATCCAGCACGGGCAGGGCAAGTGGTACCCGGGCGAGCCGCTGCCGCGCTGGGAGGTCCGGGTGCGGTGGCGGACCGACGGCGTGCCGCTGTGGCGCGACCGCACGCTGCTCGCGCACCCCACAGGCGAGGCCGGGTCGTCCACGACCGCCGACGCACGGGCGCTGAGCGAGGCGATCACCGACGCGCTGGGCCTGGCCGCCGACGCGGCCGTGCCCGCCTACGAGGACGAGGCCGAGCGCATCCTGCGCGAGGCGCGCGAGCCGGGTGGCGACCCGCCCGAGCTGGACGACCCCGACCCGGAGGACCCGCGCCTGGCCGCCCGCGCCGCGCGCGAGGCGTTCATCGCGCAGCTCGACGCCGACCGCGGCGACCCCGTCGGCTGGGCGCTGCCGCTGCACCGCGGGATCGGCGACGAGGCGTGGCGCACCGGCGCCTGGCACCTCCGGCGCGGCCACCTGTTCCTCATCCCCGGCGACTCGCCGATCGGCCTGCGCCTCCCGCTCGACGCGCTCACCTGGACCCCGCCCGTCCCCGACCCCGAGCCGTCGCGGTTCGCGGCGGTCGGCGCACTCGAGCGCGAGCCGCGCGCCGCCGCCGTCGAGGAGATCGACCCGCCGCCGATCACCGCGGTGTGCGTCGAGGTCCGTGACGGGCACGTCTGCGTCTTCCTGCCGCCGATCGACGACCTCGCCCACGCCGCCGAGCTGCTGCGGATCATCGAGGACGCCGCCGCCGCGACGGGCACCCCCGTCGTCATCGAGGGGTACGCCCCGCCCAGCGGCGGCGGGCGCTCGCAGAGCTTCAGCGTCACGCCGGACCCGGGCGTCATCGAGGTCAACATCCACCCCAGCTCGACGTGGGAGGAGCTCGTCGAGAAGGCCGAGGCGCTGCACGAAGAGGCCCGTGCCATCGGCCTGGCGAGCGAGAAGTTCGCGCTCGACGGGATGCACACCGGCACCGGCGGCGGCGCGCACCTGACGTGCGGCGGCACGACGCCGAAGGACAGCCCGTTCCTGCGCCGCCCCGACCTGCTGCGCAGCCTCATCACCTACTGGCAGCACCACCCGTCGCTGTCCTACCTGTTCAGCGGCCGGTTCGTGGGGCCCACGAGCCAGGCGCCGCGCGTGGACGAGGCGCGCCACGAGAACCTCTACGAGCTGGAGATCGCGTTCAACGAGATGGCGCGACTGGCGGAGGAGGCCGAGGACGACGCGCCCGTGCCGGCGTGGACCGTCGACCGCCTGCTGCGCAACCTGCTCACCGACCTGACGGGCAACACGCACCGCGCCGAGTTCTGCATCGACAAGCTCTTCGACCCCGGCACCGAGTCCGGCCGGCTGGGGATCGTGGAGCTGCGCGGCTTCGAGATGCCGCCGCACCCGCAGATGGGGCTCGTGCAGTCGCTGCTCGTGCGCGCGCTCATCGCCCGGTTCTGGGCCGAGCCGTACACCGGCCCGCTCGTGCGGTGGGGCACCGAGCTGCACGACCGCTTCCTGCTGCCGTGGTTCTGCGAGCAGGACATCCGCGCCGTCGTCGGCGAGCTGCCCGGGTTCGACCCCGCGTGGCTCGACCCGTTCCTGGAGTTCCGCTTCCCGCACCTCGGGACCGCGCACGTGGACGGCGTCGACATCGAGCTGCGCATGGCGATCGAGCCGTGGCACGTCCTCGGCGAGGAGTCCGGCGCCGGGACCGCGCGGTACGTCGACTCGTCGCTCGAGCGCCTGCAGGTCCGCGTGGACGGGATGGTCGGCGAGCGCCACGTCCTGACGTGCAACGGGCACCGCGTGCCGCTGCAGCCGACCGGGGTCGCCGGCTCGTACGTGGGCGGTGTGCGCTACCGCGCGTGGCAGCCGTGGTCGGCGCTGCACCCCACCATCGCGATCCACAGCCCGCTCGTCTTCGACGTCCTCGACCGCTGGACGGAGCGGTCGATGGGCGGCTGCACCTACCACGTCGTCCACCCGGGAGGGCGGTCTTACGACACGTTCCCGGTGAACGCCAGCGAGGCGCAGTCGCGCCGCTCGAACCGCTTCGAGGCCGCGGGACACACGCCCGGCCCGGTGACCGTGCCGCCCGCCGTCGCCCCCGGGGAATACCCTCGCACGCTCGATCTGCGCCGCCCGGCGCAGCGCTGACGCCCCGTGGACAGCCCCGTGATCACCACGCCCCCTTCCGCGTACGCGCCGCCGGGTGGCCGCTACGACGAGATGCTCGACGCCGCCACGCGCGCGCCGCGGGAACACTGGGGCGATCTCGCCGACGCCTTCGAGGGCCTGGGCACGGACGAGCTGCTGCGCCGGCGCGACGAGGCCGCGCGCCTGCTCGACCAGGACGGGGTCGTCTACAACGCCTACGGGGCTCCCAGCCATTCGTGGTCGCTCGACCCGCTGCCCACGGTCATCGCGAGCCGCGAGTGGCAGGCGATCGAATCGGCCGTCATCGAGCGCGCCGAACTGCTGAACCTCATCCTCGACGACCTCTACGGCGAGCGGGACCTCCTGCGCCGCGGGCTCATTCCGCCCGAGATCGTCTTCGGCCACGCCGGGTTCCTGCGCGCGTGTGACGGCGTCCGCACCGGCGGCCCGGACACGCAGCAGCTCTTCAGCTACGCCGCGGACCTCGGCCGCGACGCCGACGGCGGGTGGTGCGTGCTCGCCGACCGCACCCAGGCGCCATCGGGCTTCGGCTACGCGCTGGAGAACCGCACGGTCACCTCACGCGTTCTGCCCAGCCTGTACCGCGGCGCGAACGTCCACCGGCTCGCGCCGTTCTTCCGCGCCCTGCGGGCCGGGCTGCAGGCGGCGGCCCCGCCCGGGGTCGAGGACCCGCGGATCGTCGTGCTCACGCCCGGCCCGTGGAACGAGACCGCGTTCGAGCACGCCGTGCTCTCGAGCACGCTCGGCTACCCGCTCGTGGAAGGGTCGGATCTCGTCGTCCGTCCCGACGGGGTCTTCATGGGATCGCTCGGCGCCCTCGAGCCGGTCCACGTCATCCTGCGCCGCGTCGACGGCTGGTACTGCGACCCGCTGGAGCTCAAGCCCGACTCCCAGCTCGGCGTCGCCGGGCTCGTGGAGGCCACGCGTCGTGGCGCCGTGTCGGTCGTCAACCCGCTCGGGTCCAGCGTGCTGGAGAACCCCGCGCTGCTGTCGTTCCTGCCGCGCCTGGGCGAGCATCTGCTCGGCCGCACGCCGCGGATGGCAAGCGTGCCGACGTGGTGGTGCGGCGAGGACCAGGCGCGCGCCGAGGTGCTGCACCGGCTCGACGAGCTCGTGCTGCGCCCGGTCTCACGCGGCGCCGGGCCGGCGTCGGTGCTCGGCTGGGAGCTGAGCGCCGCCGAACGCGACGAGCTGCGCGCGAAGATCACGCGGCACCCCGCGATGTGGGTCGGCCAGGAGCCGCTCGCGCTCGCGACGACCCCCACGCTCGGCACCCACGGGCTGGAGGCGCGCCGCAGCGTGCTGCGCACGTACGCCGTCGCGCGCCGTGACTCGTACACCGTCATGTCCGGCGGCCTGACCCGCGTGGCGCCGCCCGGCGACGACGGGCGCGGGCGCATCAGCAACCAGGCGGGCGCGATCAGCAAGGACACCTGGGTGCTGACCTCCGAGCCGGAGCGCCAGACCGGCTTCTGGCTGGAGACCGGTCCCGCCGTCGAGGGGCTCGATCCGATGGCGTCGCTGCCGGCCCGCGCGGCGGAGAACCTGTGGTGGCTCGGCCGCTACGCCGAGCGCGCGGAGTCGACGGTCCGGCTGCTGCGCACGGTGCACGACCGGCGCAACGAGTTCCAGGGCGGAGACCCCGCGAGCGAGGCTGCGCTGCGTGTGCTCCTCGGCGCGCTCACGGACGTCACCGCGACCACGCCCGGCTTCAGCGACCCGGCACGCCTCGCCGACCCGGGCCCTGAGCTGCACGCGCTGCTCGTCGACGAGCACCGGCCGGGCACGGTCGCGCACGCCGTGCGCGCGCTGCTGCAGTGCGCGTACGCGGTGCGCGACCAGCTCTCCGGCGACACGTGGCTCGTCGTCGGCGCACTCGACCGGCAGATCCTGGAGCTGCGCCGGCGCACGGGCGCGGGCGCACCTGAGACGCAGGCCACCCTGCAGCGGCTCATGCAGGGGCTGCTCGCCCTCGGCGGGCTGGGCGAGGAGAGCATGGTCCGCGACCTCGGCTGGCGGTTCCTGGACGCGGGCCGCCGCCTCGAGCGCGCCATCCAGCTCCTCGCGCTCCTGCGCGCGACGATCACCACGACCCGCGACGTCGCGGCCGACAGCCTGGTCCTCGAGTCCACCCTCACCGCCGCCGAGAGCATCATCACCTACCGCCGGCGCTACCGCTCGCGCGCGCAGCTCGAGACGGCGCTCGAGCTGCTGCTGCTCGACGAGCACAACCCGCGCTCGCTGGCCTACCAGCTGGGACGGCTCATGGAGGACCTCGCCGCGCTGCCGCCCACCGCGGGCCAGCGGCTGCGCGCCGACCAGCGCCTGGTCCTCGAGACCAGCACGGCGCTCGCGCTCACCGACCCGGCCACGATGGTCGGCGACAGCGAAGGCGCCGCCAGCCGGCCCGCCCTCGACGCGCTGCTCGGCGACCTGCACGCGCAGCTGCTCGCCGCCGCCGACGAGCTGGACCGCGAGCACTTCACGCGGCGTCTGCCCCAGCACACGCTCGGCTGGACCGGCACGGACGGCGAGGCGTGACCGTGGGCGCCACGTACCGCATCACCCACCGCACCGAGTACCGGTACTCCGCACGGGTCGCGCCGAGCTACAGCCTGCTGCACCTGCTCCCGCGCGACGCGCCCGGGCAGCGCTGCCTCGAGGCCGCGATCACCGTGGACCCGGCACCCGAGGACCAGGGCGAGCACCGCGACTTCTTCGGCAACCGCGTCGCGTACGTCGCGGTCACGGCGCCGCACCGCGCGCTCACGGTCACCGCGACGAGCGTCGTAGAGGTGGACGGTGGGCGGGGTCCGGCCTCGCTCTCGCTGTTCGGCCAGCAGACGTGGGAGGAGGCGCGCGACCACCGCGACGTCGAGGCGGTGCACTACGCGCTGGACTCGCCGCGTGTCGAGGCCGACGCCGCGTTCGCCGACTACGCCGCGCCGTCGTTCACGCCCGGCCGTCAGCTCGTCGAGGCCGTGACCGACCTGTCGTCGCGCATCCATGCGGACTTCACGTTCGCCCCCGGGGAGACGAAGGTCGACACCCCGCTGACCGAGGTCCTCGAGACACGGCAGGGCGTCTGCCAGGACTTCGCGCACCTCGGGATCGCGTGCCTGCGATCGCTCGGGCTGCCCGCCCGCTACGTCAGCGGCTACCTCGAGACCGACCCGCCGCCGGGCCGACCCAAGCTCACCGGCGCCGACGTCTCCCACGCGTGGTTCAGCGTGCTGTTCCCCGGCGCGGGCTGGCTCGACCTCGACCCCACGAACGACCAGGTCGTCGGCGACCGCCACATCGTCACCGCGTACGGACGGGACTACAGCGACGTCGCCCCGCTGTCGGGCGTGATGTACACGCGCGGGCGCACGACGCGGCTGAAGGTCGAGGTCGACGTCGTGGCGCTCACGCCGGCCTGACCGCTACTTGCGGACGGTCACCGCCGCGTTCGTCGTCACGCCGGTCACCGTGGCCACGAGCCGCAGTCTCAGCCGCGCACCGCGGCGGACCTTCGCGCGCAGGCCCTTGCTCAGCGTGAACGTCACGCTGCGCGCCGACCCGGCCGGGACCTTGAACGCCTTCGTCGACAGGGTCTTCGCCGGCTTCGTGGTGCGCAACGCGAGGGTTCCGGCGCACGCCGCGAGCTGCACGGGGCACCGCACCGTGACCTTGATCCGGCCGCGCTTGTCGGGCTTCACCGTGCCGCCCTGCACCGTGGCCGGGAGCGCTGCCACCGTCCCGCCACTCGAGGCTGCAGGCGGCACGATGATGACCTGCGGCGCGGCCACAGCGACGGCCGGGCGATCGACGACTTCGCAGTCCGCCTCGACGACGTCGATCGTGTCGGCCACGACGGAGTCCGTGCCGGTGCCGCACGCGATCGCGTCCGCGGCGCCGTCGCGCGCCTGGATGCCGTCGTCGCCCTCGCCGCCCTGGATCACGTCGGTCGCGTCGCCGCCCGTGATGGTGTCGCCGCCGCCGCCACCGTCGATGACGTTGCCGCCGGTCGATCCGGTGAGCGTGTCGCCCGCGGCGCCGCCGATGATCGCCTCGACATCACCCCGCACGTTGTCGCCTTCACCGGCCTGCCCGTCGTTCGCGGCGTCGTCGAGGGAGACCGAGACGGGCGCGCCGCGTGTGGCGTAGCTCACCGCGTCGACGCCGTCGCCGCCGCGCAGGACGTCCGCCCCGCCGCCGCCGTCCAGCGTGTCGTCGCCGCTGCCGGTCGCGTCGCTCTCCGTGCCGCCGAACAGCACATCGGCGGCGGCACCGCCGCGCAGAGTGTCGCCGCCCGCGCCGCCCGCGAGGGTCGACGCGTCCGGCCCGCCGGCGATCGCGTCCGCGGCGCTGCCGCCGAGTACGCGCTCCGCGTTGGTGATCGTGTCCCCCTCGCCCGCGGCGCCGTCGGGTCCGATCGCCGCGACGTTGATCGTGAGTGGAGTGCTGCGCCCGCTGTAGTCGGCGGTGTCGATCCCCACGCCGCCGTTGAAGGTGTCGCTGCCCTTGCCTGTGCCGTCGGCGGTGTGGTTGTCCCCGGCGTCGAACGTGTCGTTGCCGCCATCACCGTTGAAGACGTCATCGCCATCGCCCGGGTCGACGCCGAAGAGCACCTGGGCGGTGTCCGCGTAGTAGTCGTCGCCCTGGCCCCCGTTGAACGTGTCTCCGCCCGCGGCGCCCGAGAGGATGTCGTCCCCGCCGCCGGCCGTGACGGTGTCGTTGCCGGCGCCGCCGTTGACGAAGAGCGGCGTGGAGTTCAGCGACCCGGCGAACAGGTTGTCCGACCCGCCCTGGAGCCCGACAAGGATCGTGCCGGACTCGGCGACGTCGCAGTCGGCACTGCTCGCGGTCACCGTCACGCAGTTCGCACCGGCCGTCATCCCTCCCCCGCCCACGGCGTTCTCGGTGAACCGCAGCGCCCCGGCGGTGGGCGCGATCGAGATGGAGTTCACCGCAGCCGTGCCCGCCACCGCGGGCGCGCTGAGGTCGTTGGACACCGAACTCGCCGACGCGGACACCGGCGCGGCGAGCGATACGGCGAGCAGGACGGACAGGGTGAGGCGAGGCGACAGCATGGGCGGGGATTCTCCTGGTTTTCAGGAGAACGCGCCAGCCCGGATTAACTTACGAACGTGATCGTGAGCGGGTAGTTGTACGGCGGCTCGCCGTTGTTCGCCTTCACGCTGGCCAGGATGATGAACACGACCCAGGCGATCGCGGCCACGATGATCACGGGGATCAGCAGGAACCCGACGATGAAGAAGATCAGCAGGAACGTCGCGATCCCGAGCACGATGAACCAAATGGCCCACGAGATCTGGAAGTTCAGCGACGCCGCGGCGTGCGCGCGCACGTAGGGGCTCTCGTCGCGCTTGACGAGGTAGACGATGAGCGGCCCGAGGAACGGGAAGCCGATGAAGAGCGCCGCGAGCGCGGAGAGGTGCGCGATGACCGCCCAGGTCTTCTCGTCCGACGGGCTCATCGGCCGCGGCGGGGCGACCATGCCGCCGACCGGGCGCTGGTTGGCCGTCCACTGCACGCCGTCCCACCAGCGTTCGGCGCCGGGGGTCTGCGCGTCGGGGTACCAGCCGGGCGGCGGCGGCTGCTGAGGCGGCTCGGTCGCCATGGGTCAGTGGTGCGCCTGCGCCTCGGCGACCGCGCCGGCGAAGTCCGCGCCGAGGTCGAACAGGCGGTGCGACAGCTCGCGCAGCCGAGCGACGCGCTCGCGTTCGGCCGGGACGACGTAGCCGTCCTCGACATCGCGCTCGGAGGCGTAGCGCACGGCCGCCTCACCGAGCAGCGCGACCTGCGCCTGCGTGAGGTCCATCGGCGCGCCGTGGCCGTCGTCGGTAATCGAATCGATCTGGTCGATGAGCGCGACGAGCGCCCGCAGCGCCAGGATCTGGTCGGCGCTCTCGACCACCGGCGCGAGGTAGTCGCGCGTCCGCAGCCAGCTGAGCGCGTCGGACAGCGCACGGCCGTCCGCGGCGCTGAGCAGCACGGTCGCAACGACCTGCTGATCGCCTCCCGCCGCGGGAGCGACCCGGAACGTCCGCGAAGTGAGCGACGCGACCGTCATGGTCATACCAAGGGTATCGGCTACGGGAGGCGGAACTGCAGTTCCGTGCGGTCGCGGGCGGGCCACACACCTGTTTCCCACCGAATCCCCGCCGTCGCGGCCCCACTCGCGGGATAGGACTGCTCCCATGCTCGATCGGCGCCTCGCCTCTGCCCTTGCCGCGATCGTCCTCCTGCCCGCCGGGCTCAGCACCCCGCGCAGTGCCGACCCCTCGACGGCGGTCGGATGCCAGCCCGAGCGCGCGCCGGGCGCGACGGCGCTGCCGGTCGACTGGTGCACGGTCGACGGGCCTGCCGCGCGGACCTTCCGCCACTAGGTCACCAACCGGACGTGCGCAGCGTCATCGCGATCGGACCGCCGAACCCCTGATATACCTGCGCGCGTGGGAGGCCTTCAGCACGCGCTCGCCGACTACCTGGACGGCCTCGTCGGCATCCACGGTCCGGTCGTCGCACATGGGCCGTTCCGCGGGATGCGGTATCCCGCGGAGGTACTGGACGGGGCGAACGACGCCGCCGCGAAGCTCCTCGGCACCTATGAGTGTGAACTCGCGGACCTCATCGAACACGAGATCTCGCTCCGGCCACCCGCCGTGGTGAACGTCGGGGCGGGTGAGGGCTACTACGCCGTGGGGTTCGCGATGCGGCTGCCCGGCGTGCCGGTCTACGCGTACGACATCAACCCGGACCTTCGCGCGCTGTGTCGCGCGCTTGCGGCGGAGAACAGCGTCGCCGACGGGGTGTTCCTCGACTCAGAGGCCCATCCGCTGACCCTCAACCACCTCGCCCACCTCAGCGGTCCGGGCATGCTCATCGTCTGCGATATCGAAGGCGCCGAACGCGACCTCCTCGACCCCGGTCCCGCACCGCTGCTCGCCGGGGCCCGCCTGATCGTCGAGGTGCACGACTTCGTCGATCCCACCATCAGCGCAACGCTCACCGCGCGGTTCGCCTCCACCCACCGCGCGAGCTGGATCGACGCGCGTCCGCGGTACAGGCTCGATCATCCGCAGGTGACCGATGTTCCCGGATCCGACTACATCGACTAGGAGATGGCCCTATGCGAGTTCAGGCCCTGCGCAATGCGCTGGCTCGTCCTGGCGCCGCTCGACGAGACGCCCGCGCCCCCCTCGCTGAACGGCGCGCTCAGCGTCTGCATCGTCACGGCCGGGCCGCCGTCCGCGGTCGAGGCGATCCTCAGCCCCTTCCGCCGCCTCGGCGCCGAGGTCGTCATCGCCTGCGATGACCGCATGCCTGACACGTGGCGAGACGCCTGCAGCGAGCTCGCCGACGAGATCCTGCCCGTTCGGTTCACCATCCTCGAAGACCACCTCCAGGAGATGCACGCCGCATGCACCGGTGACTGGATCCTGCGCCTGGACAGCGACGAGGTCCCGTCGCAGGCCCTGCTCGCCGCGCTGCCCGAGATCGTGGAACGTAGGGACGTCGACCAGGTGACCGTCCCGCGCCGGTGGCTCACGCCCGACGCGGAGGGCTGGTACGACGAGGTTCCGTGGGCGCCCGATCTGCAGATCCGCTTCGCGCGCCGCGCGAGCGGCCCGGTCTTCACGCGGGAGGTGCACCTGGGGATCGAGGTGTCGGCGCGCATGGCGTACCGCGAGGAGCCCCTCTACCACGCGAAGAGCGTCTTGTGCTCCCTCGAGGACCGGCGGCGCACATGGCTCTCCTACGAGGTCCGCAACCCGGCCGCGCGGACCGTCGGCGGCCGCCCCATGGAGATGCTGTTCGAGCCCGAGCTGCACGTGACACTCCCGCCTCAGCCCGTGCCGGCCGCCGACGCCCCGCTCATCGACGCGCTGCTCGCCGGGCATGGGCGCGACGCCCCGCGGCGCCGACGCAAGCGGGCGCCGTCTGCCGCGCGCGTGATGACCGGCCTCGCGGGCGCGAGCGCGGAGTGCCAGCCCATCGGCCGGGATCATCGCTTCCTGGCAGGCGAGCACCGGGAGGATCTCTGGCGTGTCACGAACCGCTCCGACGAGGTCTGGCCCGAGGGCGGCCGCGACCGGTCGATCTTCGTGGCGTCGCGCTGGCGGTTCCCGGACGGCACGGTCGTCGAGGGGCGCGCGCGGGCCCTGAGCGCGCCGCTCGCACCGGGCGAGACCGAGATCGTGTCCGTGCCGCTCGACGTGCCCGACCGTCCCGGGTCGGTCGACCTCGCGGTCGACGTCGTCGAAGAGGGCGTCCGCTGGTACGGCAGCCCCACGATCCAGCGCGCGCAGATCCGCCCGCCGCTCCCGGCGCCCGATCGCCGGGAGGAGGGCACCCGCCGCACCGGCCCGGACGCCCCGCAGATCCCGCGGGTGCTGCACATGATCTGGCTCGGCGGTCAGCCCCTCCCGCCGGCGGGCCGGGCCTGCCTTGAGAGCTGGCGGCAAGCCCATCCGGCCTGGGACATCCGGCTGTGGACCGACAAGGACGCGCCGCGGCCACCGGCGGTCGCCCTCGCCCGCAACCTCGCCGAAGCCGCCGACATCATCCGCTACGCGATCATGCGCGACCACGGCGGCGTGTACGTCGACACCGACGTCGAGTGCCTGCGACCCATCGACGACCTCCTCGCCGGCGTGTCGGCGTTCGCCGCGTACGAAGTGCCCGGACGGCTGTGCAACGCGGTCATCGGCTCGGTCCCCGGGCACCCGGCGTTTGCGCTGGCCTGCGAGCTCGTCGAGACGACCGCCGGCACGGGCCACTACCCCGAGGCCACCGCGACGCTGTTCCTGACCCGGGTGCTCGAGCGCTTCCCGGACGTCACGCTGTTCGGGCCCGAGCGGTTCTACCCGTACCTCTGGGACGAGGCCCGTCCCCGCGATGTGGTGTTCCCGGATGCCTACGCGGTCCATCACTGGGCCAAGAGCTGGGCCGCGGATGGGGAGTGACGCCCCGGGACACGTCGGCGTCGTGGGGCTCGGATACGTCGGGCTCCCGCTCGCCGTCGCGTTTGCCGAGGCGGGCACGCAGGTCACCGGCGTCGACACGGACCCGCGGCGGCTGGCGGGCCTGCGCGCCGAGACGTCCCACGTGGAGGACGTGTCCGACGCGCGACTGCGCGCGGTCGGCGATCGCCTGCGCGTCACGGACGACCACGCGCTGCTCGCGGACGCCGACGCGATCATCCTCTGCGTTCCGACCCCGCTGACTCCGGCCCGCGAACCGGACCTGTCCGCGCTGCGCGCAGCGGCGGTGACCATCGCTCCGCGGCTGCGCGCCGGTCAGCTCGTCGTGCTCGAGTCGACGACGTACCCGGGGACGACGCGCGAGGTCCTCATCCCGCTCCTCGAGGCACACGGGCTGCGCGCCGGCGTGGACCTGCAGGTCGCCTACTCCCCCGAGCGCGTCGACCCCGGGCGCGAGGCCCACACGCTGCGGACCACGCCGCGACTCGCCGGGCGGCCTGACGGACGCATGCCGCGACCGGGCGGCCTGGCTGTACGCCCCAGTGTGCGACGAGATCGTCCCGGTCTCCACGCTGGAGGTCGCTGAGCTGGCGAAACTGCTGGAGAACATCTTCCGCTCGGTGAACATCGCACTCATCAACGAGCTGGCGGTGCTGTGCGACCGCATGGGGATTGACATCTGGGAGGTCACCGACGCCGCGGCGACGAAGCCGTACGGCTTCATGCGGTTCGAGCCCGGCCCGGGCATGGGCGGGCACTGCTTGCCGGTCGACCCGTTCTACCTGTCGTGGCGCGCGCGGGAACTCGGCATGGAGGCAGGGTTCGTCGAACTGGCGGGCCGCGTGAACCGCGACATGCCTCAGCACTGCGTCGCCCGGATCGTGCGCCTGCTCGACGCCGGGGGCGAGTCCGTCGCCGGAGCACGGGTCGCGCTCGTCGGCGTCAGCTACAAGGGCGGTATCGGGGATGTCCGCGAGTCCCCAGCGCTCGCGATCATCGACCTGCTCCGGGCGCGCGGCGCCGTCCCCGCGTACCACGATCCGCACGTCCCCCGGTTGGAGGCCCACGACCTGGCCTCGACGCCGATCGACGAGCTGCTCACCGGCGCGGACGTCGCGGTGATCGTCACCGCACACCCTGAAGTCGACCATGCCGCGCTCCTGCACACGGACGTCCCGGTGCTCGACCTCCGCGGCGTCACTCGCGGGATGGACGCCGGGTCGGCTCCCCTGGAGCGGCTCTGATCAGCCGCGCTTGTACGCGTCGTAGGCGGGCTTGCGCCGGTCCTGCGCGTCGATGAGCCCCGTCCGGGACTCGGTGCCGTCCGCGCGAGGGGCGGGGTCCCGGAGGCCCATCCAGCCGAACGTGTAGATCCGGTTCCAGCGGCGGGCGATGCGCAGCCCAGCGGCAAGGACCCGCGCCTGCGCCGGGCGGGTGGCATGAAACGGGAACTCGTAGCTCGGCTTGTCCGTCGGCATCGTGAACTCGGAGATGAAGATCCGCAGGCGGCGGTTGCGCCCGCGCCGGTGCAGGTCGCGGTCGAGCCAGCCCGCGAGGGTGTCCAGGTCGGAGAAGTCAGCAGTGCCCGGCACGATCTGCGTGCGCTTGAGGTCAGGGACGCGCGAGGTGAACGGGTTGTGGCCGAACAGGTCCATCCGAGGCGGGCGACCATCGGGCAGGCGCAGGTGCTTGATCCAATTCTCGGGATCGACATCGCCGCTCGTCGTCGTGTTCCCGCCGATGATCTTGTGCGCGCGGTTCAGCGACTTCAGTCGGCCGTAGGCGGCGTCGACGAGCTGGGCGTAGCGCTGGGCGTCGCGGCGTTGCTGCGCGTTGAATGGACGCGGCCGGGGAACCGCGCCGCCGTTCGGCTGGTAGTAGTTCGGCGCGCCGGTTGGGTGCAGGAGGTAGTTCGGTGCGCGGATCGGTTCGCCCCACACCATCCAGTGGCGGACGCTCGGGTAGCGCCGGGACACCGCCTCGATGAAATCCGCGTAGTCGGCCGCGCGCGACGGGGGGCAATGACGGCCTGGCCGCCGTTGGCCCAGGGCGGCGTCTTCCACACCATGAGGCTGACGCGGATGCCGTAGCGTCCGGCCTCGGCGACCGCGTCATCGAGCGTCTTCGGCCAGGCGTACGCAGGGTCGGCGGGATCGCGCGGGTTCGTGGGCCGGCCGCGCTGGGTGACCGCTGCCCAGCTGATGTCCTGCTGGTAGATGCCGACGCCGAGGTCCCGGTAGATCGGGAACTGCGAGACGCCGTTGACCTCGGCCGGGCCCCAGATCGCTTTCTTGATCGAGCCGGCCGCGTGCGCGGGGCGGGCGGCGCCGAGCAGCGTCAGCGCGACGCACGCACCCAGCACGACGCCGCGCGCGACCGACCTGCGGGCCGTCATCCCGGCTGGGTGCCTGGCTCGGGGGCGTCGCCGCGGTGGCGCAGGAGGACCCCGCCAAGCCCGCCGATCACGAGGATCGCGGCCGCACCGCCGAGCAGCACGAGGGTGGAACTCGCACCGCCGCCATCGTCACCGCCCGAGGACGTGAGCTGGGCCATCTCCGTGGTCGAGGTCCCTGCCGCCGTGGCTGTCGTCGTGGTGGCCGCGGGCGCGCCCGTGGTCGTGGTCCCGCTCGCGGTCGTGGAGGGCGGGGCCGACGCGATCTCGGGCTCGGCGACCGGTGACTCGAGACCCTCGCCGAACAGCTGCGTGCCGCCGTTCTCCTTGCGTGCGTCGGAGGAGGACGACCCGTCGTTGTCGGTCCGCGCGGCCTCGGACGGGATCTCATACTCCTTGCCGGGAGCAGAGTCCGGATCGAGCGTGATCCCGTCGTCCGCGAACGCGGTCCCGGGCAGGACCAGCAGCAGGGCGACGGCTATCGCGGTCAGCCTGGGCATCGGCACGCACGATAGAGCAGCAGTCCCCCGGCGACCCCTCGTTCAGGGTGCGCGATCGCCCGTCGGATCGGCGGCGAGCGCCGCCAACCGCGGCGACCGGGGATTGCGCGCGAGTGCCAGGGCGTAGGCGCGGCGAGCCTCGAGGACACGGCCGCGGCGCAGGTAGACGTCGCCGAGCAGCTCCCAGGTCACCGGGGTGCTCTGGTCACGACGAATGGTCTCCTGCAGGGCGGCGATCGCGCCCGCGGCGTCGCCTTGGCGCGCGTGCGCAGCAGCAAGGGTGTAGCCGGCCGCGACGGTGTGCGGGTCGAGCCGCAGGGCGCGGCGCGATTCGACCTGCGCCGTCGTCGGGTCCTCGGCAAGCGCCTCCTGCGCCCGTGTGGTGTAGACGTCGGTCAGCCCCTGGCGGGTGAGCAGGGCGCCGGCGATGACGAGGGCCGCCGCCACGAGCACCGCCAGCGCGGGTCCAGCGCGGCCGCGCACGACGGGCGGAGCACCCGGGTCGTCCTGCTCGGCATGCAGCAGCGCGGCGGTCCCGAGCAGCGCAAGGGCCGTCAACCCCGGGAACAGGTGCAGCCAGTCGACGCTCGTCTGCAACAGCCAGCTGGCCGACAGCCCGATGCCGCCGACTGCGACCGCACGAGCACGCGGCGACCGGCCCGCCCGCCGCAGGACGGGCACCGCGCCGACGACGACCGCTGCGACGCACGTCAGGAGCAGGAGCCCGCCGACGAGGCCGAGCTCGGACAGCGCCTGCAGCTGCAGCGAGTGCGGCTGCCCGACCTCCTCCGGCGCCTGCCGTTCCTGGAGATACGCCGCGCGATACCCGCCCGCGCCGAGGCCGGCGACCGGTTTGTCGCGCCAGGCGTTCACCGCCACCCGCCAGAAGTCGTACCGGTTGCCCGAGCCGGAGAGCAACCGCGACTGGTCGGCGGCGGGGCGGCCGTCCTCGTCGAGCTCCGTGAACGCGTCGACCTGCGCGCGCACCCGGTCCGCTGACGCGGCCCCTGCGGCGAGCACGCCGGCGAAAGAGACCGCGATGAGCCCGACCACCGCCCAGCGCGGCGGGCTCCACCAGGCAGGGGACGGGCGCCGCTCCAGCACGGCGGCCAGGGACGCCCAGATCGCGCCACCGAGCACCGTCGCAGCGAGCAGGGCGAGGCCGGCGGCGCGACCGTCGCCGGGCTCCAGCCGCGCGTCGGCCGCGACGTCGTAGACGTGGAGGAGCGGGCCGCTGAGCAGCGCGACGGCCCCGAAGCCGACGAGGAGCGCGCCCGCACGCCGCGCGCGCCCGGGGACGACCGCGAGGACGACGACGAGCGTCCCGGCGACCGCGAGCAGCGTGCCGCGCGACTGGGTCAGCAGGGCCAGCCCGGAGAACAGCGCGAGCGCCGCCGCCCCCGGACCGGCCAGTACCGGGCGCCGCTGCTCAGCGAGCGCAAGCGCGAGAAACAGGCCCGCGGCGTAGGCGGCACCGCCGCCGTTGATGTAGCCCAACGGCTCGTTCAGACGACCGTCGAGCAGAAGACTGCCCGGGTCGCTTCCCAGGAGGCGCAGCACGACGGAGGCCGCGACGATGAGCAGACCGACGCCGGCGCAACCCAGCGCCCAGACGGCGCGGGCATCCGAGCGGATCACCAGCAGGAGCACCGTCAGCAGCGCGACGAGGACGAGCCAGCGGTCGGCGGTGACGATGGCGAGCGCGACGGCGTCGGTCCAGCGCGCCGACAGGAGTGCCCAGAGCGCGAAGAGGGTGAGAGCCGCGAGCGCGACGGCAGCGGACGTGCGCAGCAGCAGCGGGCGCGCGATGAGCCCGACCGCCGTCACCGCGACGATGGCGAGCCCCATCGGAACCCACAGCCCGGCCTCGTAGTAGCCACCGAAGAACGGGCTGAGTCCCGCCCCCAGGCCGAGGACGGCGAGCAGTGCGTAGGACGGGTACGGACGCATCCGCGCGCGCCGCACGCCGGCATCCGGTGCCGCACTGGCCGCGGCGAGGCGGTCGCGGAGCCGCTCACGCTCGCACAGCGCGATCGTGCCCGCGGCGACCACGAGGAACGCGAGGACCAGGACCACGAGCAGATCGGACTCGCCCTGGATCGCGACGATGACCAGGGCGGACACCAGCGCCTGCGCGCCGCCGAGGACCAGGCAGACCCAGTGGGCACTTGACACGAGCCACGCGGTGCGGTGCGTCAGGTGGTCCTGTCCCCCGGTCAGCACCGAGAGACCACGCCGCCGCCGCGACACGGTGATGAGGACGGTGTCGAGCGCCGGGACGGCCACGAGGAGCAGCCCGACGATGAGCCCCTGCCACGGCGCGACCAAGTCCTGCGCCCCGATCATGATCACCGCGGCAAGCACGAAGCCGATCGGCAGCGACCCGCCGTCGCCAAGGAAGATTCGCGCCCGTGGGCGGGCGAGGTTGTGTGGCAGGAACCCGAGGCACGCACCGGCGAGGGCCGCAGAGGAGGCCGCGAGCCACACGTCGTCCTGCAGGACGCCGAGGGCCGAGACCGCGCCGGCGATGACGAGCCCCATCGTGCCCGAGGCGCCGTCCATGTTGTCGAACAGGTTGAAGGCGTTCGTGACCGCGAGGACCCATGCGACGGTCACGGTCAGCGACACCAGCTCCCCGAGCCCCAGATCCCATCCCAGCCCGAGCGCCCAGAGCCCGGCGGCGAGCAGGGCCTCGACCGCCACGCGGAACGACCAGGGCAGCGAGCGGCGGTCGTCCACCGTGCCGAGTGTCCACAGCACGAGCGCACCGCTCACGACCGGCAGCGTCTGCTCAGGTTCGCCGGGCGAGCAGGAGCATGACCACGACGAAGGACGCGGTGACCGCCAGCCCGCCGAGGTAGGGCGTCGGCACGCCGTGGGCCTTGCTCGCCGACGGGCGGTCGTAGAAGTCGAACTGGCCCGCCAGGCGGATGGCCAGAAAGGTCGCACCGTAGGCGACGACCGACCCGAGGACTGCGGCGGCAATGAGGCGCTCGGCAGACCCCATGCGCGTCAGGCCACCGCCGCCGGCACGCCGATCAGCGCGCGAAACCGAGCCGGGTCGGGCAGCTGGTCGACCGCGTGCCATGCGCCCGCGGCGAGCAGGTCCGCCCGCGTGTGGGACCCCGACGCGATCGCGATGGTCCGCACACCGACCGCCGTCGCGCACGCGACGTCTGCCGGCGTGTCACCGAGAACGAAGCAACGGGCGGGATCGGGCGCGCCGCCGAGCCGGAGGGCAGCACGCTGCATCGCGCGCTCGGCGATCGCCGAGCGCGGGCCTGGGCCGGTGCAGAACGCGCCGTCGGCGAGGACGTCGTCGAGGCGGTAGTGCGCGAGCTTTGCAGCGGCGCCCGCGGCGATGTTGCCCGTGAGCAGCAGGCTCAGCACGCCGGGGTCGTCCGCGAGGTCGTCGAGGACCTCCCGGACCCCGGGGAGGACCCGCCCGGTCCTGCGTCCCAGCACCCCCGGGAGCGCGGCCGCATACGCGTCGAGGAACACTTGGACCTCATGCTCGCTCGCGGTGTGCCCGGCGTTGCGGAGGACCTGCTCGGCGATCTGGGCGTCGGTCATGCCCGCGGTGGGGACCGCCTGCAGGTCGACCGGTGCGCCGGTCACGACCCGCGCCGCGTGCTCGAGCGCAAACACTCCGGCCCGCGCGGTGCTGAGCAGCGTGCCGTCGATATCCCAGAGGAGGACGACGGTCATGCCAGGACCACCTCGACGGCGCCCGCCTCGACCAGCCGCTCGGCGGCCTCCCAGTCATCCGGGTAGTCGATCGAGAAGCCCTCGTGCCCCTGGCTGACCCACGCCAGCACCTCGGCACCGGAGATCCCGCCGCCGTCGCGGGCGACGCGCGTCCAACTGACCTCCAGGCTCGAGTCCTGCACGTAGATCTCAGGCAGCGCCTGGTACTGCCGAGAGTGCAGGGGAACCTCACCGACGGGCGAGGGCAGCAGTGGCCGCGCGCGGTCGCCTTCGAGCCGCCACATCTTCGCCGGGTGCTCGCGGACGCGGGTCACCGCGCGCAGCGACTCTGCCGGCGGGTCTGCGTCGCGGAGCATCGCGACGGCGGCACGGATCGACCCTGGTGCCCGGAACGGGCTCGTGGGCCGCAGCAGCGCGTAGAGCTCGAACGTCCGCCCGCCGGCGGCGAGCGTGTCGAGGACGTGCAGCACCCACTCGACGTCCGGCGACGTGCTCGTCGCGAGTTCGGGCGGGCGCAGCGCCGGAACCTCCGCCCCGTATGCCCGCGCGACCTCCGCGATCTCCTCGCTGTCGGTGGAGACCACGATGGCGTCAAAGCACCCGGCGGCCTGCGCCTGGGCGATCGTGTGCGCCAGCAGCGGATGCCCGGCCAGCGGGCGGATGTTCTTGCCGGCGACACGCTCGGAGCCCGCGCGGGCGGGGATGAGCGCGACCTGGCTCACACCTGCGCCGGGTCGTGGGTGATGTGCACGGTCTTCAGCTCGGTGTAGACGTCCATCGCCTCGGTGCCCGCCTCACGCCAGCCGGTACCCGATGCGCCGAGCCCACCGAACGGCCAGTGCGGCTCCGACCCGTACGTCGGGCCGTTGACCGACGCGACCCCGGAGCGCACCCGCGCGACGAACTCCTGCGCACGGTGCACACTTCTTGTCCAGATCGCGGCGGTGAGCCCATACGACGTGGCGTTCGCGAGCGAGAGCGCCTCCTCGAACCCACCCACGCGGTGGAGCGTCGCGATCGGGCCGAACAACTCGGCGGTGCACACCTCCGCGTCAACCGGGGCGTCCTCGATGAGCGTCGGGGCGACGTACCACCCGCGATCGCCGATGCGCTCGCCGCCGTGCAGGATCGTCGCGCCCGCCGCACGGGCCCGATCGACCGCCGCGAGCATCCGCGTGCACTGACGCTCGTTGATGACGGGCCCGTAGTCGTCCCCGTCAGAGGACCCGACCCGCTGGGCTCGAGCCTCCGCGAGCAGCAGGTCGCGGAACTCGTCGTAGACCGCGTCGAAGACGATGATCCGGCTGCCCGCGGCGCACCGCTGCCCCGCATTGGAGAACGCCGAGAGTGCGGCGGTCCGCGCCGCGCCCGCAAGGTCGGCGTCGTCGCACACGATGAGCGGGTTCTTGCCGCCGAGCTCGAGGCAGACCTTCGCGAGCCGCTCGCCGGCGGTCCGCGCGATCATGCGCCCAACGCCGGTCGAGCCCGTGAACGACACGAGGTCGACATCGGGGGACGTCACGATCGCCTCCCCCACCTCGGGGCCGAGCCCGTGGACGACGTTGAAGATCCCGTCAGGCGCCCCCGCCTCCACGACGAGTTCGGCGAAAGCCGCCGCCGTCTGCGGGGTGTCCTCGGACGCCTTGAGCACGGCGCCGTTGCCGCCCATGAGCGCGGGGAACGCCTTCCACGCGACGTTGGCGATCGGCGTGTTCGCCGCGATGATGAGCCCGGCGACCCCCACGGGCTGGCGCACGATCGACGCATGGCGGTGCGGCACGCCGCTCGTCGTGGTGCGCCCGTAGAAGCGACGGCCCTCGCCCGCCACGAAGTAGCCCATCTCGATCGCGCCCTGCGTCTCCCCCGCCGCATCGGCGGGCGACTTGCCGGTCTCGGCGGCCACGATCTGCGCGATCCGGTCCGCGTCGCGTTCGAGGAGCTGCGCGACCCGGCGCAGCAGCGTGCCGCGGGCCACAGGGGTCTCGGCCGCCCACCCGGGCTGAGCGGCCTTCGCGGCCGTGATCGCCGCGGCGGCGTCGCCGGCGCCCGAGCGGGCCAGATGGCTGATCACCTCGCCCGTCGCGGGCGAGCGCTTCTCCAGCACCCGGCCGTCGGCGGCGGGACACGACCGCCCGCCGATCAGGTTCTCGATCTGCACGGGCGGCGCAGCGGTGCTCATGCGGTGAATCCTCCATCGACTCGCAGGTCCTGCCCCGTCACGTAGCGCGAGGCGTCGGACGCCAGGAACAGCAGGGGGCCCGTCAGGTCACCGGCCTCCGCCAGCCGGCCAAGCGGCACGCGTGCCGTGAACCGGGAGATGAACTCCGCGTCCTGGCTCCCGCGAACCCCGCCTGGCGACAGTGCGTTGACCCGCACGCCGCGATCGCCCCAGAGCCGGGCGAAGTACCGCGTGAGGTTCACGAGCGCCGCCTTCGACGCGCCGTACGCGGGCGGCTTGAGAAACGGCGGCTCCATATGGGCGTAGAAGGCCGGGTCCGGCGCGAGGCTCGCGTACAGCGAGCCCACGTTCACGATGGAGCCCCGGCCGGCGCGGGCCATCGCCCCGCCGAAGACCTGCATCGTGTTGAACGCCCCCGCAACGTTCACGTCGAGCACGCGCAGGAAGTCCGGCAGCGGGACGTCCTCCACCGCGGCGCAGCCCACGCCGGCAGCTGGTGGCTGGTCGATCCCCGCGTTGTTCACGAGCACCTCCGGCACCATGCCCTCGTCGCGCAGCACGGCTGCGATCGCATCCAGCGCCGCGCGGTCGCGCACGTCGGCGACCTCGACACGCTCAGCTCCGTCGACGTCCCCGGCCACCAGGTCGATCCCGACCACCCGGGCGCCCGCGTCGCCGAGCGCGCGAATCCAGACGGGGCCCAGGTTTCCGGAGGCACCGGTGACCACGGCCACCGCGCCGGCAAGGGGGGTCGGCATGCGGTGGCACCTTACTGCCGCAGATGCAAGGATCGGCGCGCATGCCAACCACGCTCGCAGCGCAGCCCCGCGCGGCCTCGGCACCCACGCCGGCGCGGCTGCTGTTCGTGACGCTCGGGTACATCGAGACGGACTTCTACGCGCGCGTGGGTGCCGAACTGCGGCGCCGTGGCCATGAGGTCGCGCACCTCACCGCTTCACGCCGCGCGGCCCGCATGCTCCGGCGCGCGGGCGAGACGGCGTGGTGCCTGGCGGACCTGGTCGCCGAGACGCCCGTCCCCGCCGACCCGGACGCCGCCGCCGAGGAGGCGCGGCGACGGTACGGCACCGCGACGTTTCGCGAGATCTACCGCACCGACATCGCCGCGGAGGGGCTGAGCGACGAGGAGAACGTCGTGCGGGCCCTGCGCATCCTCGATGCGACCGAGCGGGTCATCGCCGACTGGGGGCCCACGGGGATCGTGCCGGAGGTCGGCACCGAGACGATCCGCACCGCTGCGCACCTCGTCGGGCTGCGACGCGGCGTGCCGGTGCTGTTCCTCTTCTCGACGATCTTCGACGATCCGCTGCGTCTCTACGTCGACGAGATGCACCGACACATCGTGGAGCCGGACGAGATCGTGCCGCCCACGGATGCCCAGCGGGCCCGGGTCGAGGCCTTCATCGCCGCGTTCACCGCGCGGCGGACAGCCATCCGCGCGCCCCGCGAGACGGGCGTCAGCGGCCACCTCGCTCGGAGCTTCGCGCGGCATCTCGCGGTGAAGGCCCGCTGGGACCGGGACAACGACTGGCTGCGGCCCTGGCCGTGGCTGCGGCGCATGCTCGCCGAGCGCGCGAGGGTCGTCGTGGCCCGGCGGCTCGTCGCGCCCCCGCCGGCGACGCCCTACGTGTACTTCCCGCTGCACGTCGTCGAGGACTACAAGATCAAGAAGCTGCTGCCGCACTGCTACGACCAGGGCGCGATCATCGAGCTCGTCGCGGCCTCCCTCCCGCACGGCATGACGCTCGTCGCCAAGGAGCATCCGCTCGCGATCGGCCGCACGCCCGTCTCGCTCCTGCACCGGATCTCGCGCCTGCACAACGCGCGGGTCGTGCCGGCGGACGTCAACAGCCACGACCTCATGACCGGCGCCGACGCGATCGTGACGATCGGGTCGACGGTCGGCCTCGAGGCGCTGCTGTACGGCAAGCCCGTGCTCACGCTCGGGGACCCGTTCTACGCAGGCGCCGGCGTCACCATCGACGTGACCTCGTTCGCCGATGTCCCACGCGGTGTCGCCGACGTCCTGGCGTTCACCCCGGACCGTGAGCGCATCACGGCGTTCCTCGCCGCCGCGATGGACCGCTGCCTGCCCGGCCGCCCCGTGCTCATGGACCGCTCCGACGAGAACGCGGCCACACTCGCCGCGTCCCTCGAGCGCGGCATCGCGGACCTCGCCGTGGCGGAGGCGACCCGATGACCGGCGCGACCGTGTGGTTCACCGGCCTGCCGGCGAGCGGGAAGTCCACGCTCGCCGACGCGTCCGCCGAGGCCCTCGTGCGCGCGGGCCGGACCTGTGCGCGCCTGGACGGCGACGAGGTTCGCCGCACCATGTGCGCCGACCTCGGGTTCAGCGCCGCCGACCGAGCGGAGAACGTCCGCCGCGTGGCCGCCGCGGCGTGCGCGCTGGGTGAGGACGGGACGATCGTGCTCGTCTCGCTGGTCTCCCCCCCCACCGCGAGCCGCGAGACGCCGCCCGCGCGCTGCACGAGGACCGGGGTCGCGGCTTCGTCGAGGTGCACGTGGCCACGCCCGTCGAGATCTGCGCGCAACGCGACCCGAAGGGGCTGTACGCGCGCGCCCGCCGCGGCGAGCTGCAGGGTCTGACCGGCGCCGGCGGGGAGTACGAGCCGCCCTTGGCTCCTGACCTCCGAGTCGGCCCGGCCGACACGCCTGCGGCGGTGGCCGGGCGTGTCGTCGCGCTGCTCACGCTCGCCGCCACGACGGCGCGTTGACATCGCCGTTTCCCGCGGTGCGCGCTGATAGCTTGGCGCTGGTGGACGAGACGACGGGGCATGTGGTCCTCGAGCGGCACGAGCTCGCGGCGCAGAAGGCGTACGCCCGGCGCGTCCACGACCCGGAGCTGCTCACGCAGGCCCGCGGGGACGCGCGGGCCCTCGTCGCCGAGCACCCGGAGCGGATCGCGCGCGCCCAGGCCTTCACCGCGTTCATCGGCTGGCCTCGCTCAGGGCACACGCTCGTCGGCGCGCTGCTTGACGCCCATCCCGACGCCGTCATCGCCCAGGAACTCGACGCCCTGCACCTCGTCGCCCAAGGTCTCACCCGGGACGAACTCCTGGGCCTGGTGCTGCTGCGCGACCAGGAGTTCGGCGAGCTCGGGCGCCGCTGGATGGGGCGGGACTACCGGGTGCCCGGCGGGGTCTACGACACCGCCGCGCCGCTCGTGCTCGGCGACAAGAAGGGGGGAAGATCCACACGGCTGCTCGCGCGCGACCCCACGCTCCTCGGCCGGCTGGAGGAGACGCTGGGTCTCCCCGTGCGGCTCATCCACGTCGTCCGCCATCCCGTCGACGTCATCACGTCGATCGCACGCCGCAAACCGCCGCTCGACGACGCGATCGAGAAGTTCTTCGCCGCTGCGCGCGGGAACGACGCCATCCTCGCGCGGCTCCCGCCCGAACACGTCCACGTCGTGCGGTTCGAGGACGTCGTCGCGGACCCGCGCCGCCACATTGCCGCGCTCTGCGAGTACCTCGGCCTCGAGGTGCGCGAAGACCATCTCGCCGCCTGCCGGGAGCTCGTGCTCCCGGAGCCACCGCGAGAGCGCGACACGGTTCCGTGGAGCCCGGAGCTCCACGCCGCCGTCGGCACGCGCGCGCGGATGCACCGCCTGCTGGCGGACTACCCCTACGAGCATGCCGACGCGGTCCCCGCCCCTGCACGCACCACCTTTCGCGCGCGCCATCGGGAGGCCCCGGTGCTGCCCGACGACCGGCTCAGCGACGACGACGCGCAGCGCATCGTCGACATCGTGCACCGCTTCGCCGTGCCCGTGGATCAGCCGCTCGTGCTCGTCTCGCAGGTCCAGCGCAGCGGCGGCAGCCTGCTCAGCCAGCTCTTCGATGGACACCCCGAACTGCACGCCCACCCGCATGAACTCGCGATCGGAGCGCCGACGAAGTACGACTGGCCCCGGGTCCTCCTGAGCGAGGACCCGTCGCGCCAGCTCGACGTCCTGCGCGAGGTCCGGCACGACCGGCTGTTCGGCGAGGGGTACGCCAAGCAGATGAAGACCCACCCGCAGGCCGGTGACGAGCTCTTCGCCTTCCTCCAGCCCCCGTCGCTCCTGACCGCGTTGTTCACGCGACTGTCCCGCGACCGGCCGGCGACGACCCACCGCGACATCCTCGACCGGTATTTCACGGCCTACTTCAACGCCTGGCTCGACAACGCGAACCTCCGGACGGGACCCAAGCGCTGGGTGACCGCGTTCACCCCGCGCCTGGCGTGGGGTGAGAGCCGCAGCCGCTTCGTCGCGGACTACCCCGAGGGGCGGCAGATCTCGCTCATCCGCGACCCGCACGACTGGTACGCCTCCGCCCGCGGCCACCAGACGCGGTACGCCGACTGCCGCGAGGCCGCCGCACTCTGGTGCCGGAACGTCGAGGAGGCGCTGGCGGCATGGCACGAGCGGCCGTCCCAGACCCTCGTCCTGCGATTCGAGCAGCTCGTCGACGACACCGCGGGCACGATGTCCCGGGTGGCCGACTGGCTCGGCATCGCCGACCTCCCGTGCCTGTCCGAGCCGACGTTCAACGGGAGCGCCATCTCCGCGAACTCGACGTTCCGCGTCGGGGGACCCGGGATCCGCCGCGAAACCGTCGGACGCGGGCGGGATGCCCTCTCCGGAGAGGACGCCGCGATCATCGACGAGGTCTGCACCGGCACGCACGAGCGTGCGCTCGCCGACCCGGCGATCACGCAACCCTGACTGGCCTCGTACCCCGAGGGTACGATGGGCCGATGGACGTCCAGGCGAAAGCTCGCAGCGTGTCCACCGACGAGGACGGCACACGCGCGCTGAAGCGCAGGATCGCGCTCCTGGAGGAGCAGGTGGGTGCCGTCCTGCGCCGCGTCGCGCTACCGACCGAGCTGCTCGCGCCCGGCGCGGGGTTCGACCACGCGCGGTTCGGCCTGCGCTCACAGCACGAGGAGGACGGCATCCTGCTCGCGCTCCACGCGGCGGCCGGCCCGCGGACGTTCCGCTACGTCGAGCTGGGCTGCGGGCGCACGGGCGGGAACGCCGGGGTGCTCGCAGCGGAGCTGGGCTGGACCGGGCTCATGGTCGATGCCGGGCCGAAAGCCATCGCCCACGTGGCGCAACTCGGTCCGGGCCGAACCACAGCGGTCCGCGCGACCGTGACCGCCGCCACCGTGAACACCCTCTTCGCGGACCACGGCTTCACCGGCGACGTCGACCAGCTCAGCGTGACGCTCGAGGGCAACGAGTACTGGGTGATCCACGCACTCACGGCGTGCACGGCGCGCCTGCTCATCGTGTCGTACAACGCCGCGTTCGGCCCGACGGCGAAGGTCACGGTGCCGGAGGACGACACCTTCACGCCGCCCGCCGGGTCCTCCGTCGCCTCGTACTACTCGGGAGCGTCCCTGGCCGCGCTGACGGGCCTTGCGAATGAGCGCGGCTACGGCCTCGTCGCCGTCGAGCCGAGCGGCAGCAACGCGTTCTTCCTCGCCGACGGGGTCGCGCCCGAGGTCCCGCGGATCGACGCCGCCACGGCCTACCGGCCACAGGCGCGCAACCGGCGTGTCCCGGCTCCGGCAGACGTCATCGCAAAGCTCGAGGAGGAGGGCTTTCCGCTCGTCCGGCTCGACGCGCCGCCGCCGGCGCCGCCGCCGGTGGCGCCACGGGCAGCCGCGTCACCCCCGCAGAGCCGGGAGGGCCGCCTCGCGTTCTTCGACGCGGCGGCCGCGACGACGCCGCTGCTCGGGGTCGACACGCCGGTCGGAACCTTCGTCACGCGCACCGCCGACCGGGGGGTGGGCCGGGTGCTGTTCTCCCGGTCCGAGCGCGGGGAGATGGCGCTGCTCCGGGACGCCGTCGCACTCCTCGCCGACCGCGGGGCCTCGCCGCGCCCGGTGTTCATCGACTGCGGCGCCAACATCGGGACCACGACGGTGCCCGCCCTCACGACGATGGGCTTCTCGCGGGCGATCGTCTTCGAGCCCGAGCCGTCGAACTTCCGGCTGCTCAAAGCCAACCTCGCCCTCAACGATCTCGACACGCGGGTGATCGCGCATCGTGCCGCGGTGTCCTCCGAGCCGGGGAGCGCCCACCTGCGCCTGCATCCGCGGAACTCCGGCGCCCACAGCATCCGGAAGGACGCCGGCACGCGGAACGAGGACACGACGCCCGTCACCCTCACCACCGTCGACGCCGCGGTCGCCGCCGCGGCGCTGGACCCCTCCGACATCGGGCTGCTCTGGCTCGACGTCCAGGGTCACGAGGCCGCGGCGCTCCAGGGCGCACGCGCAGTGCTCGCCGCAGGTGCGCCCGTCGTGCTGGAGTTGCACCCGGCGATGCTGACCAAGGCGGGCGGGCTGGAGGATCTCTACGTGCTCGCGGCCGAGTACCACGCCGGCTTTGCGGACATGCGCCGTGCGCGGCACGAGACCCCCGCGATCCGGCCGATCGCCGAGCTGCGCGCCGCGGTCTCCGAGCTCGGTGACCAGTCGTTCACCGACGTCCTGCTGCTCCCGGGCTGATCTCGCCATGGCCGGTGAGACGCCCCTGCCGCACGACACCGGCCTGGCCCTCATCGGCGTGACGAAGCGCTACCCGCGGCCCGCGCCGTTCTCGCCGTTCGCAGGTGGGCCGTCGGTGGACGAGCTGGACGACGACATCGTCGACCTGGATGCCGAGGACGACGAGGTGGAGACCGCGCCGGCGCCTGAGGACATCCTCACGGACGTCCAGCTCACGCTGCCGCGAGGAGCGGCGCTCGGCATCGTGGGCGCGCAGGGCGCCGGCAAGACGACGCTCATCCGCCTCCTCGCCGGGACCCTGCGGCCGACGGCCGGCACCATTGCCGTCAGAGGGCCCGTCGCCCCGCCGGCCGCCGGCCTCGTGCGGCACCTCGAGCCGGACCACACCATCGACGCGAACCTGCGGCTGCTCGCCGTCCTCATCGGGGTCTCGCCCGCGCCCGCGGCTGACACGACACTCGAGCTCGCGGGGGTCCAGCGTACGGGCGCAACCCGCTGGGGCGCACTCGATCGCGTCGACCAGCTCGCGATCGTGGAGGCGGCGCTGCTGCAGCTCCGCGTCGGGCTGCACCTCTTCGACCCTGCCATGAAGATCGCGAGCCCCGACGTGCGCGACGCGCTCGACGGTGTCCTCGCAGAGCGGCTGGCCGATGGGGCGTGCGCCGTGTTCACCGCGCGACGCGTCGAGCGGCTCCCGCCGATCTGCTCGGGCATTGCGCTGCTCAACGCCGGGCGCCTGTGTGCGTGGGAGGAGCCGGAGGCGGCGGCAGAGACGGACGCGGCGGCGGAACGCACGGTGGCGCGCGCCAAGTTCGCCGCCGAGAGCGACCTTGTGGCGATCGAGGACGTTCGCGCGAGTGCCCACACGGACGGCACCCGCATCACGCTGTCGTACATGGCCCGCGAGCCGCTCGAATCGGTCATGGTGCGGGTGTCCGTGCTGCCTGGCGCGGGCCCAGCCCAGCGGTTCGCCTTCCAGCACAGCGAGGTGTCCGCGGGCGACCGGGAGACGGCGACCCTGCACCTTCCGCACGGCGCCCTCGTCGCCGGTGACCACCTCGTCCGCATCGGGCTCCTCGCCACCGCCGGCAGCGATCTGCACACCGTGCTCTGGCCGGACGCGCTGCCGATCTCCCTTGACACGCCGGCCGGCGAAGAGCCTGTGCGACCGTCCCCGCGCTGGTCCTGACGCTAGACGTGGTCCAGCGCGCGCGGCTCGAGTCGGGCGATGAGCCAGACCCCTCCCGCCAGCACGCCCACCCCGAAGATCGCCGAGGACGCCAGCGAGAGGGTGCTCGGCATCGGCTGCCCCACCAGCCCATGCATGACGAGCCCCACCGCCCCCGTCGCGGGGTTGCACTCGACGACCTGCCGCAGCCCGTCGGGCACCGCGCTGATCGGGTACACGATCGGGGTGAGCAGGTACCACGCCCCGAGCGCGACCCGGAGCCCGAACCGCACGTCGCGCGCGAGTGAGCCGGGCACCGCGAGCGCGAGACCGATGCCCATCCCGAGCATGAGCAGCAGCGCGGCGCCGACCGGTGCGAGCAGGGTCTCAGGGCCGAGCGCAAGGAAGAACTGCCCGTCGCTGACGAGGTAGACGAGCAGGGCGATGGCGAGGAACCCGAGCCCGATCGCGGTGTCGACGAGCGCCGGCCCCGCCGCGCCGAGGCCCAGGAGCAGCGTCGGCACACGGAGGGCGCGCAACGTCCGGCGGTTGAGTTCCAGCGACCGCGCGCCCCAGTAGGCGGACTCCGACAGGAGCATCCAGACGGCGAACCCGAGGAGCAGCACGATCGCGTACGGCGTCGCGCCCGTCTGGAACTTGACGACGCCGGCGAACACGAAGAGCTGCGAGACGAGTGGCAGACCCGGCCGAAGCACGAGCCAGGAGCGCCCGAGCCACGTGCGCAGGTACCGCTTCTGGTTGCAGCGGCGGGCCACGTACGGGATCAGCCGGCGCTGCTGCCAGGTCTTCACCATCGCGACGCTCGCGGGATCTGGACGGGGTCCCGAGACGAGCACGGCAGCGCGCTCGCCGGTGTGCGCGCTCATGCGCCCGACGAGGTCGCCTGCGGCGCCGTGAGCCTGGCGAGCAGCCCGAGCGCGGCGCGGTCCACCGGTACGGCGTCCACGCCCAGCGAGAACGCGATGCGGTCGAGCACTTCGATCTGTCGCGCCAGCGTCCCGTCGACGTCGTCCGTGACGAGCACGACGTCCGTGCCGAGCATCGCGGCGAGCGCGGCATGCTCGATGCGCTCCGTCACCGCGACCTCGGCCTCGAGAAGCCGGGCTGGTCACCTCGACCGCCTCGCCGGGCGAGCGAGACCTCCGGCTCGACCTGCACGACCCCGATGGTCTTCTCGGGCAGCCGGCTCTCGCGGACCAGCCGCCGGTGGGTGCCCCACTCGATGAGCCCGCGGATGGCGCCTTTTGAGCGGAGGAACAGCTCGTACGCCTCACGCGCCTCGTCGTCATCGACCACCCGCACGCCGGGGCCGTCGAGCTCGGCGACCGCGTGCGCCGCGCCATGTTCGCCGTCGACGACCCGGACCGCCACCGGCATCGTGTCGTACCACCGCGGGTCAGCCGCGTGGCTCAGCACCGTCACGAAGGTGGAGTCGGGGACGCGCTGCAGCTGGGCGCGCACCCACGGGATCCAGCACAGCAGTTCGCCTGCGACGTCCCCTCGCCACGGGCCGAACACCAGCGCGTCGGCCTCGGCCACGCTGACGGGCTCGGGCTCGGGCTTCGCCCCGGCCGCCTGCACCGCAGCCTCCTGCGGCGCCGGGGGCGCCACGCCGCGGCGGGTGACCCGCTCGACGTTGCGCCGCCAGCCCTTGCGGGTGCGCCGGCGCAGCCGATCCGTCTTCTTGCGCAGCTTGTCCTCGGGGTGCGCCACGGACACGGCGGAGAGAACCTCCAGCCAACGTCCGGCGGGCGCCGGCGGTGGCACGATGGACCGCCCCCCGTTGCTGCGCGCCGTCTGTTCGATCTCCTCGACGAGCAGCGCCGTGGCGGACTGGTCGAGGCCGTGGGGGCGCACGAAGCGCCGGACGAAGTCGCGCGTCTGCGCCTCCCGGGCGGCCGTGTCGCCCTCCGCCAGCTCGTGCAGCTCCGCGACCAGCGCGTCCACGCTGCTCGCCCGGTGAACGAAGCCACCCTCGTCCGCCATGAGATACCGGAAGTGCAGCGTCGTGTCCTGCTCGAACCGCGGGTCGACCACCGTGAACACGGACTTCCCGGCGATGGCCGCCTCGATCTGCGCCGTCGTGTTGAGCCCGACGACGGCCTGGCCGTGCACGAGCGTGTCCCAGAACGCCGCGGCGGCGCGCTGACCGATCGGCCGCTCGCCGCCCCGGGGCCAGACGACCGCATTGCCGAACCGTGAGAGGTCCGCCTCATCCCACTGGATGGCGTTCTGCGGATGCGGCCGAACGAGCACCCCGGCGTCGCGGAGCGGCCCGTCACTGGCCCGCAGCGCACCGATGATCTCCTCGACGAACGGCACCTCCTCAGGAGCGATGAACCCGGACGAGCCCAGGTAGACGATGAACGGCCGGTCGGGATCGAGCCCGACCTGCCGGCAGAACGCCGCCTGATCCATGGACGGTGACGCCGCAAACCACTGGTCGAACCGCGGCGTGCCCGTCAGGACGACGCGCTCGGCCGGCACGCCGTGCAGCTCCACCGCCTCGCGGCGCTGGATGTCGTTCCACACGACGACGCGGTCGACCGGATGCTTGATCAGGCCCTTGTTCGTGAGGTTGTCCCAGCTCGCCACGAGCACGCCCGTCGGCACGCCGAGCGCCCGCGCCGCGCGCAGGTACTCCGCCTCGCGGGTGCCGAGCGTGACGTGGGGGGAGACGAAGACGGCGTCTGGGCGCAGGTCGCGCATCCAGGTCAGCACCCGGTCGTCCGCCGGAACGCGGTCGGCGAGCCTGAGGGCGCCACGCTGCACGCGCTCCGAGTAACCCGCGTTCACCACCCGCCGGACCGCGCGGACATACGTGGTGAGGAAGGCGGCCGGCACGGGCCCGGTCGTCCGGCGCCCTCCGAGCACCCGGCGGTCGGCGCGCTCCCGCAGCCCAGGGGCCTCCGCGTACCGCGGATGGAGGTAGCGCGCGTGGTCGGCGACGTCGTAGAGCGCGGCCGCCACGTTCGTGGTGCCGCTGCGCGAGGGCTTCGGCGCCACCGCGAGGCTGAAGTTCGGGTACCCGTCGGCGAGCGCACGCGTCTGCTCGAGCGCCCAGCGCTTCTTCGACGACTGGAAGGCGAGCCGGACGTGATGGCCGCGGTCGAGGAGCTCACGCACAGCGTCCTCGCAGTTACGCAGATAGCCGGGATGCCGGAACACCAGGAGCAGCCGCAGTGGCGTGTCCGTCATGGCGCCACTCCAGAGGCCGCCGACTTGAGCAGGGCCGAGCTCCGTGCGTCGATGAGGGCCAGTGAGCCACCCGTGCGGGCGGCCGCCGCCCTCGCGACGTCGAGGTGCGAGCGAAGGAACTGGTCCGGAGCCGAGTGCATCGCGAAGGAGGGCACACCGTAGGCCGGGGCGAGGTACGAGAGGCCTCCGTACGTGCCGAAGAACGCGTCCGCCCCCGCGATGATGGCGGCCTGCGCCGCGAGGTTGCGGTCGGGCGCGATCCCGTCGAGCATGGGCATCGCCGCGCCGGACGCGACGAGATCGGCCAGCGGCATCTCCGCATGGTCGTCGAACTGGTGGCCCGTGTTCAGCAGGACGACCGGTGCGCGATCCGCCAGCCGCTCGACGAGCTCGTGTGCGGCCCGGCGGTTCGCGGGGGTGTCCGGGAACGACGGCCGGAAGTAGAACTTCACCGCGGTGTACCGCTCGGGCAGCCGCGCCTGCAGCTCCGGCATGTCCGGCACCCCGAAGCGGGTGTGCCGCGACCGCTGGAGCACCGAGGCCGTCGGGCGCCGTTCCCGCCACACGCGCATGAAGAGCCGGAACATCAGCGAGGGGGGCATCACCCCGCGGTCGTCGCGCGAGGGCAGGCCGACCGCGGCAAGCGCCGCGCGGTCGAAGCGGTCGAACTCCACCTGCTTCTGGTTGCCGACTTCGGCCCACCGCTCCTCGAGATGGCGGCGCATGTCGTCGGGCGACCACGCAGTGAGCAGGTCGCGGTATTCGGCGGCGACACCGCCGTACCAGGCCTCACATCCGCCGCGGGACACCGCGATGAGCCGTTCACGCGGGATCTCGAAGCGTTCCTGGCACCAGGTGAGGAACGGGATCCAGTAGAGAACCTCGAACCCGAGCTCCGCCTGCCAGGGGCCGACGACCACGGGCCCGTCGCCCGCGAGGGCAGCCTCGATCTCCTCCTCGATCGTGGCGCGCGTCTTGGCCTCCGCCACCCCCGGCGGGCGCACGCGATCGCGCGCGGCGCGGACCCGCGGGAGCACCTTCGTGCGGGTGACGTCGTCGAACGGCGTGCGGCGCAGGGCGTCGGATCCCGTCTTGCGAGCACGCTTGAGCTGGCGGCGGGAGCGGCGCGACCAGCGCCGGAGCGTCTTGCGGCGCGCCATCAGCGAACGCCCCCGATCGACGGCGCCCGCACGGGAGCGGAGGCCGGGCCGGCGGCCGCCGCCTCCGGCGACGCGAGGCGCTCGATGGCATCAACGACGAGGTGCGTCGCGGCCGTGTCCGCACCGAACGGGCGGATGAACGACGCGACGAAACGCTGCGAGCGCTGCTCGCCCCTGCCCGTTCCCGCAAGCTCCTCGCCGAGCTGCGCGACGTGCTCGGCCACCGAGTGCCCCACCCGCACGAGCCCGGTGCCGGGCGGGTCACCGAGCAGGTGGTGGAAGTGCCGCGTGCGCTCCTGGCCGGCCGCACACGCGGCGTCGAGCAGCGTCAGCACCGGGGTGCCGGCGATCGCCGCCTCGAGCATCGCGCTCGTGTTCACCCCGACGACGGCGTCCGAGCAGGCGAGCAGCGCGAAGTAGTCCTCGGGCTCATCCTGAGTGTCGGCGGGATCGATCACCACCACGCCGTGCCGGCGGGCGAGGGTGACGCCCGCCGCGCCGAGCGGGCGCGCGGGGTGACCGCGCACGACGAGCCCCGCGTCGCGTACCCGCGGGTCGCTCGCGCTCCGTACCGCATCGACCCACCGGGCGACCGCCTCCGCCTCGTCCGGCGCGACGAACGGCGAGGAGCAGACGTACGTCAGCAGCGCCTGCGCGGGGTCGAGGCCCAGGCGCGCACAGCACGCGGTGCGATCGGGCGCGGGCGCATCGAACCACTCGTCCCAGCCCGGAGCGCCCGTCACCGTCACACGGGCCGGCTCGATGTCATGGAACTCCGTCGCCTCGTGGGCCTGCGGCACGTTCCACACGAGCACGAGGTCGGGATCGCCGTGGACCATGCCCTTCGTCGTGAGGTTGTCCCAGCTGTGGACGAGCAGCGCCGCCGGGATGCCTCGTGCACGGGCCGCGAGCACGTCGTCGGGCTGCGGTGACGCGAGATCGACGAGCGGCGTCACCACGACGACGTCCGGCGCGATCTCCTCGAGGAACGGGCCGATGTCGGAGGTCGACAGGGCGCGGGCGAGCGCGCGCAACGGGCGTCGCAGCCTGCGGCGTCGTTGCGGTCCCACCGCGGTGAGGACCCGCAGCAGCGGGCGGACGGGCGCGGGCAGGAGCGCTGCCGCACGCAGGGAGGTCGTCGCCCCAGGCGGTGCGCAGTCGAGTTGGTGCAGCTGGTCGAGCAGGAGCCGCACCGCACGGGCGGGATGGGCGCGGCGGGGAGGCGGCAGGGTCACGGCGACGCGGAGCTCCGGGTGGCGGGCCGTCACCGCCGCGAGCGCCGCCGCCGCTGCGGGGTTGCCCTCGCGGTCGCCGCGATCCAGCCCGATGACGACGTCATGTCCGCGCGCCGCCAGCGCCTGGATTGTCGACCCGAGATTGCGCGCGTAGCCGGGGTGACCCATGAGGAACAGGACGCGCACGCCGCAGCCTGGTCAGGCCCGCTCGTAGACGAGGACGCGGCGCTTGCCGGCCCAGTCCATCTGCGCTTCGAGATCGGCACGCCGCCGGAACCCTTCCAGGACGAACAGCACCCGCAGGAGATCCTTCGACATGAGCGTGATGTGCGTGGGGTCCACGTCGAACTGCGTCGTGACGTCGAGCAGCGTGGCCGGGTCCGGATGAAAGCGCGTGGTGACGTACACGAAGCGCGAGCTGGCCTCGCACAGCTGGCGCACCGTCTCGCGGACCTGCAGCACGGTGAGGTGCTCCATCACTTCACGGCAGATGACGAGATCGAAACTCCGCGCCGGCGCATCGACCGCCGAGGTCTCCCCGATCGTGATGCGATCGCGCACCTGCGGCGGCGCGAGCATGACGCTGGCCTGTGCGTAGTCGACCCCGTGCACGTCGATCCCGAGCTCCTGGAGGAAGAGCATGAGGAAGCCCGGGCCGCACCCGACGTCGAGCACGCGCTGCGGGGAGAACACCTCCTGGATGAGCTGCGGATTGCGCGCCTCGATGCGCCGGCGCGTCTCCAGCTCGTAGCGGTTGCCGCCGTCGCGCCACCCGTCCGCGAAGTACTCCTCGTCGTAGTGCTCCGGCGGCGTCTCGCGCTGGGCGAAGACGAGGTCCTCGAAGGCCTCAACGGCGTCGAGGAAGTACTCGGCGATGACCTCGCCGGAGGTGCTGGGCGTCTCGCTCATCCGCCGCGCAATCTATCCCGGACGGGCGGACGGGTCATCGAGGCCACGAGCGTGTCCCAGCTGCGCTGCTCGGCGGTCTCCGCGGCGGCGACGCCGATCCGCCGCAGCGTCGTGCGGTCGGTCGGCAGGGTGTCGAGCCGGGTGATGTCCAGGAGATTGACCCCGTGCACGTACTCGGGCGGCGAATGGTGGTCGAGGTTCGTGATGACCACGGCGCCCTGTTCCATCGCGGCGGCCACCGACGTGTTGTTGGCGCGAACGCCGCCCGGAAAGAACGAGGCGAAGAACGTCGCGTCACGCACGGCGTTGAAGATCGCGACATCCGACAGGTGGCCGAGGAAGAAGAGCCGCGACGGGAACAGATCACGCATCTCCTCGAACACCGCCTCGTCGTCGCGCAGGTTCGCGGTCGCATGGGTCGCGGACGAGACGTGGACGGCGTAGCTGCGCCCCGACGCCTCCAGCAGCCCGCGCAGACGCAGGAACTGCTCGGTCTGCAGCTTGTGCGCCATCCCGAAGGAGAACACGGTGACCTCACACGGGGCGAACTCCCGCTGGTCGAGGATGAGCCCCGGGGTGAACGCGTCGCGGCAGTCGCCGTGCAACGGAGCCACGCCTGCGCGAACCTCGAGGTTGCCGCACCAGACACGTTCGCAGCGCGCGATGAGGTCGTGTTCGAGCTCGCTGCCGGTCCAGTTGTGGAGGTACGCGTCGGGAACGAGGTCGTCCCGCAGCAGCAGCGCCTGGACGCGCGCGCGATCGGCGGGCTGCAGCTCGGACGCCTTGAACGAGAGCAGAGGCCGATGCACCGCCGCGAGCGCAGGGTCGTCGAGCGCGAGGAACGCGATCCCGAGCCGCTCGGCCAGGATCTCGTTGAACCGTGCCACCCCCGACGCATACGTCGCGCGGTGATGGGTGACGACGGCGTCGAAGGCGCCGCGCAGGCTCATCTGCGCGCCTCCTCGCGGTCGCGGTACGCGGCCAGCAGCGCCGTCGAAGAGTTCGTCACCGTGTCGACGAACACGATCTCGATCCCCACCCGGGCGCACAGCTCCACCTGCTCGGCGGGCAGATGCCCGCGCCAATCGCTGCCCTTCACATAGGCGCGCGGGCGCAACCGCGCGAGCACCTCGACCGTCTCGATCGACGAGGGATGGGTGTAGGTGATGGCGCGAAAGGCGTCGATGACCGCGGCGCGCTGATCGAGGGGGAGCAGTGGCGCATGCTTGCGCCCCACCCACGCGTCGCCGGAGACGTTGCACAGGACCGGGGCGCCGAGGACGGCGGCGGCCTCGAAGTAGCGAACATGCCCGTCGTGGATCGGATCGAAGCCGCCGTCGACCATCACGACCTCGCCCGCGAGGGACGGCAGGGCATCGGTCCCGACGATCATCCGGCCACCCGCGTTGACGCGACGCGGCGCACGGCACCGGTGATCGCGTCGGCATCGAGCCCATGGGCGGAGAGCACTTCGGCGTTCGTCCCGCACGCGGGCACGCCGTGCACCCCGAGGCGGTGCACGCGCACACCGCTGCCGGCCTCGGCGAGCGCGGCGAGGACCGCCTCGCCCTGCCCCCCGGAAGGACGTGGTTGTCGAGCGTGACGATCGGCGCGTCCGCGGCGACCGCCGAGAGCCATCCGGGGTCGACGTCGCGCAGCCAGGGCAGGGCGACCACGCCGACGTGCAGCCCGTCCGCCTCGAGCGCCCGCGCCGCCGCCCACGCCTGCGAGACGAGCACCGGCCCTGTCGCGACGAGCAGCACGTCGCCGCCCTCGCGCAGGACGGTGCCGCAGCCGCGTCGCAGCGTGCTCGGCTCTGGCGGGTCGAACCCGAGGTCCCACGGCACGGATACGAGCCGCACGTACACGGGGCCGTCGGCGTCGTCGACGGCCCAATCGACGAGCTGACGCGCCTCGGCCTCGCAGTACGGCTCGACGAGCGTCATGCCCGGCACGTTCGCCATGACGCCGATGTCCCGGACGGCCTGATGGGAGTGCCCGGGGCCACCGGGCACGATCCCGGCAAGGGACCCGGCGTAGAGCACCTTCGTCCCCTCCGTCGCGTTGTTGAAGATCTGCTCGTTCGCGCGCGGCGTGAGGAAGCACGCGAAGGAGTGCACCGCGGGCAGCACGCCGGAGAGCGCCATGGTGCCCGCGCTGGAGACCATGTCCTGCTCGGCGATGCCGCACTCGATGAACCGCTCGGGATGCTCGGCGCGGAACCGCACGAGCCCCGTATCGAGCGCCAGGTCGCCGTCGAGCGCGACGAGGTCACGGCGACGCGCGGCCGCGTCGGCCAGCGCGTCGCCGTAGGCGGCCACGAGGCGCTGCGGTGAGACAGGCGCAGCGGGCGCCGGCGGCGCCGGCGGCGCATCCGCGACGCGAAGCGGACTGACGCCGGCGGCGCCGAGCGCGGCGTCGATCCGGGCGGTGATCTCCTCGAAGGCGCGCGCGTACTCGTCGTCGGACGGCGCACCCGAGTGAAACGCGTAGAGCGCGTCCCCGGTGACGGGCAGGTCGTGCGGCTCCATGAACGAGACGCCGCCACCCTTCACGGTGTCCGCGATGAGGATCTGCGGCCGGCCGGCCGCGGTGCGCCACAGCGTCTCCAGCGCCTCGGAGAACGCCGCGACGTCGTGCCCGTCGCAGCGCCCGACGGCCCAGCCGAACGCCCGGAGCTTCGCCTCGAGGTCACCGAGATCGCTGACCTCGGACACCCAGGTGTCCGACTGCAGCTTGTTGTGGTCGACGATGACGCAGATCTCGTGCAAGCCGCGATTCGCTGTGGGCTGCAGCGACTCCCAGAACTGCCCCTCCTGCAGCTCGCCGTCGCCGGTGAGCACGAAGACGCGCCCGGTGCGGCCCAGGAGCCGGTCGGCGAGGACGAACCCGCGCGCCTTCGAGATCCCCATCCCGAGCGAGCCGGTGCTCGTCACCATCTCCGGCATCGAGGCGACGTCGGGGTGGCCCGGCAGCCCGCCCAGGCGCCGGAGCCCATGGATCCGCTCGGGATCCAGGCTCCCGGTCGCCGCCATGACCGCATACGTTCCCGGAGCGTCGTGTCCCTTCGACGAGAAGACCCGATCGGCGTCCGTCAGCACCTCGGCGTGCAACCACACCAACAGTTCCATCGCACTGAAGCTCGTGCCGACATGGCCCGAGCCCGCGCGTTTGATCATGTAGAGGGTGTTCAGCCGGCACACGTCTGCCAGCAGCTGGGTCCGCGCGATCGGATCCGCCAGCGACCGGATCCGCGCGACCTCCTCCGCAGGAACGTAGGCCGTCGCTGCCACCTACGAACTCGCCGACTCGAGCCGGCCCGACGGCACCGGGACCTCGGGCGGCTCGAGCAGCGCGAGCTGCAGCGGCTCCTCGAAGTCCAGCGGCTCGGTGAGGCGTGCGCCGATGACCTCATCCCAGTACATCGGTGACAGCCCGTCGCCCGGCGACTTGACCGCGACGTCGGCTTCGGTCAGGACGTGGCCGGGCGCCAGCGGGCGCGCCGCGACGAGCTTCTTCGCCATCTTCGTGATCGGCGCGCGCTCGCTGTGATGGACACGCTTCGTGCCGTCACCGAGGGCCTGCCTGGTGCGGCCCAGGTCGCGGACGAGTTTGCGCAGGCCCTGCGGCTCCAGCGAGAACTTGTGGTCGGTGCCGCGCATCGTCCGGTCGAGCGTGAAGTGCTTCTCGACGATCCTCGCGCCGAGCACGTACGCCGCAACCGGCATCGCGATCCCGTTGTCGTGGCTGGAGAACCCGATGAGGGCGTCGGGGAACAGGTCCCGGTACTCCGCGATGACCCGGAGGTCGAGCTCGTCCCACGCCGCCGGATAGCCCGCGGTGCACTGCAGCACCGCGATGTCGGCGCCGCCCGCCGCGAGGAGATCGTGCGCGACGACGATGTCCTCGAGGGCCGCACCGCCGGTCGACAGCAGGACGGGCCGCCCGGTCTGCGCGAGGGCACGCAGCAGCGGGACGTTCGTCACATCGGCCGACGCGACCTTGTACGCAGGGACGTCGAGCGCCTCGAGGAACTCGACGCTCGGCAGATCGAACGCCGTCGAGAAGAAGATGACGCCGAGCTCACCCGCGTACGCCTGCAGCTCCGCGAACTCGGCCGCGCCGAACTCGAGGTACTCACGGTGCTCGCCGTAGGTGCGGCCATACGAGTTCTCGTTCTCGTAGGGCTTGTCGTACATCTCGCGCGTGTAGAGCGTGCGGTTGTCGCGCTTCTGCAGCTTCACCGCATCGGCGCCCGCGTCGGCCGCGGCCTTGATGAGCGCCCGCGCGGTCTCCATCGACCCCTGGTGGTTATGACCGATCTCGGCGATGACGAAGCACGCGCCGCCGTCTGTGATCTCGGTGCCGCCGATGCGCATCTGCCGCCCGCGGCCTGCCTCAGGTGTCACTGCGTCAACCTCCCGGGGGATGTCGCGCGGACGCTACGGGAGCGCAACGTCGCGGACAAGGTGGTTCGGTGGTGTTCCGCGTTCCCGCTCGTGGGCGATGACGTCGGTGAGGATGTCGTCGAGGGTCCGGGTGGGGCGCCAGCCGACGCGCTCAGACACGCGCGAGATGTCCGGAACCCGGCGCTCGAGGTCTTCGAAGCCCTCGCCATACGCCTCGTCGTAGGGCACCCGCACGATCGGCGACGACGAGCCGGTGCGCGCGATGACGTGCCGGGCGAGGTTGCCGATGGTCACCTCGTCGGTGCTCCCGACGTTCAGGATCACGCCGTCGAACCGGCCGCCCTCGAGCAGCGCCGCGAGCGCAGCGACGACATCCGTGACGTGACAGAAGCAGCGAGTCTGACGACCGTCGCCGTAGACGCGGATCGGCTCGGCCCGCAGCGCCGATCCGACGAAGCGGGGGATGACCATGCCGTACGCCCCCGTCTGCCGTGGCCCGACGGTGTTGAAGAGCCGGGTCACGAGCACCGGCAGCCCGAACTCCTTCGCGTAGGCGAACGCCAGGAACTCGTCGATCGCCTTCGAACACGCGTACGACCAGCGCGCGCGGGTCGGCGCCCCGAGGACGAGGTCGCCGTCCTCGCGGAACGGCAGCGCCGGGGACCGGCCGTAGACCTCGGAGGTGCTGGCGAGCAGCAGCGGCGTGCGGCGCCGGACCGCCGCAGCCAGCACGACCTCGGTGCCGTGAACGTTCGTCTCGATGGTCTGGACCGGGTGGTCGACGACCTTCTCGACGCCGACCGCCGCCGCGAGGTGGCAGATCACGTCCGCCTCGGCGACGAGCTCCTCGACGGTGCCCAGGTCACGGCACGAGCCGATCGTCATCGCGAATCCTGGCCGACCGGCGAGGTGCGCGACGTTCTCGGCCCGCCCGGTCGACAGGTCGTCGAGGACGCGCACGGCGTGCCCCGAGGCGAGGAGGGCCTCGCTCAGGTGGCTCCCGATGAAGCCTGCTCCTCCAGTGATGAGAAACCGCATGCCGTGCGCCGTACCCTGCCGTATCCGTCAGATGGTTGACTTGACCGCATGCCTCAGCGGCTCGTCGCCATCGACCTGCGGATCGCCGATCGCGTCGGCGCCGAACATACCGGCGTCGGGCGCTATGCGGTGGAATGTGCCCGCGCGCTGGTGGACGCCCGCCCCGAATGGCGGTTCCGGCTGCTGACGAACCGCCCGGAGCTCGTCGCTGACCGAGATGCCGAGGTGCGCCGGACCCGGTGGCCGACGCACATGTCCGCGGGCCGGGTCGCGTGGCTGCACGGGCCGGCGGCCGCCTCCCACCGCGCGCTCGACGGCTGGCTGGGCACCGCGTTCACGCTGCCGCCCTTCACGCACCTGCCCAGCGTCGTCGCGGTGCACGATCTGTTCTTTCTCACCCGCCGTGCCGAGTACGGCGGGTGGGTGAACGCGCGCTATGCGACCGCGGCGACCCGCCGCGCCACCCGCCGCGCCGGCATGATCGTCACCGGTTCCACGAGAACGCAGACCGAGCTGCGCGAGCACTTCGGCGCGGACCCGGCGAAGGTCGACGTCGTGCCGTATGGCGTCGCCGCACCGTTCTTCCGTGAGCGCCGCCCTGCCGACCCGCCGTTCCTGCTCGCGGTCGGCACCTGGGAACCGCGCAAGGGGCTGAGCACGATGCTCGCAGCCCTCGATGCGGTGAACGCCCGGCGGGACACCCCGGTGCGGCTGGTCCTGGCGGGCGCTCCCGGCTGGGGCGTGGACGACCTTGTCGCGCGCCTGCGCGCGCACCCACACGCCGACCTGCGCACCGGCGTCGGCGACGACGAGCTCGCGTCGCTCTACGCCGGAGCCGCCGCGCTCGTGCTGGCGTCCGAGGACGAGGGCTTCGGCCTCCCGGCGGCGGAGGCCTTCGCCGCCGGGTGCCCCGTGATCGCCACCGACCTGCCGGCCGTGCGCGAGTTCGCCGGTGACGCCGCGCGGTACGTGCCGCAGCGCGATCCGTCCGCGCTCGCCGCCGCGATGGCGGAGGTGCTCGCGACGGGCGACGAGCCTGAGCGCGAGCGCACCGCCCGCGCGGTCGCCGCGGGCCTGACCTGGGAGGCGCACGGCCGCCGCGTGGCGGAGCTCCTCGAACGGGTCATGCGGTGAGTCGCCGCGTCCTGCACGTCTACAAGGACTGCCATCCGCCGGTGCGCGGCGGCGTCGAGCACCACATCGATGCCCTGCGGCGCACGACGCCCGGCTGGCGCGGCGACGTGCTCGTCGGCGCCCGCGGCCGGCGGACGAGCGTGCGCGAGGTCGCGGGCGCGACCGAAGTCCGCGTCGCGGAGTTCGGGCGGGCGTTCGGCACGCCGGTGGCACCGGGGTTCGCGCGGTGGATCGGGCGACTGCAGCCCGATGTCGTGCACCTGCACATGCCGCATCCGACGGGCGAACTCGCCGCGCTCGTCGGCGCCGGGGGCACGCCGCTGACGGTGACGTACCACGCAACCGTCGTGCGCCAGCGCGCGTTGGCACCGGTGTACGCACCGCTCCGCGACGCGGTGCTGCGGCGGGCGGCAGCCGTCATCGTCAGCTCACCACGGCTCGCCGAGCGGACGGCTGCGCTGCGCCCTCACGACGCGCGTCTCCACGTCGTTCCCTTCGGCGTCGACCTTGACACCCTGCGACCCGACGCAGCGAACCCCGCGCAGGTGGCCGCCTACCGCTCGCGGTTCCCTGGCCCGATCGTCCTCGCCGTGGGGCGGCTCGTCTACTACAAGGGCTTCGAGACGCTCATCGACGTGGCCGACCGACTTCAGGCGTCCGTGGTGATCGCGGGCGCGGGGCCGCGCGAGGCCTCCCTGCGCGCACGGGCCGCGGGGCGGCCCAACGTCCACCTCCTCGGAGGGGTCGATGCGGACGAGCTCGTCGCGCTGTACGCCGCTGCGGACGTCTTCTGCCTGCCGTCGACGAGTGCAGCCGAGAGCCTCGGCATGGCCACGCTCGAAGCCCAGGCGATGGGGGTTCCCGCCGTCGTCACCGACCCTCGTACGGGCACCGTCGACGCGATCGTGCCGGAGCGCAGCGGACTCGTCGTCGCACCTCGCGATCCCGACGCGCTGCTCGCTGCGCTGCGCGACCTCCTCGGGGACCCTGCGCGGCGGGAGCGGTTCGCCGATGCCGCACGCGAGCACATGCGCGACAGATCGCTCGCTGCCATGGGCGCCGCCCACGCCGCGCTGTACGAGGACATGGTGGACCCGTGACGTGCGTCCCATCCCTCTGATATCACGCACGCCATGCGGTCCACCGCTCCGCCACCCCGTGTGGGCCGAGACGACGACAGCGACATCCGCCGCGCACGCAAGGCGTCGCTCGCAGACCGTGCCGCGTTCGTCGCGCGCCGCCGTGCGCAGACGCCGGGCATATCCCGGCGGGAGGCGCTGGCCGCCGAGCTCGGCGCGCGGACGGCCCTGACCATCCCGGAACACCGCGGGCTCGCGTGCGCGGCGCCCGGCACGCTCGACGGCGTCGACGACGTAGTCGCCGCAGCCGACGCCGTGCTCGCCCGCGTCCGGTCAGGCGAGCTCGAAGGCCGCCGCAAGGGTGCCATGCGCAAGGACCTGCTGCATACGAGCGACCTGCACTTCGCCTCGCCGTTCCTGCGTTTCGCGCGGTCCGAGGGCGTCGTCGCCCCCGTGTCCGCGTACCTCGGCGTCATCCCGATCCTGACCTACGTCGACGTCTGGCACTCCGAGCATGTCGCGAAGGCCCCCTTCAGCTCCCAGCTGTGGCACCTCGACGGCGCGGACGTCCGCCAGATCAAGGTCTTCGTTCACTGCTCTGACGTCGGGGCGACGTCCGGGCCGCTCACCGTGGTCGGCGCTGCGGCTTCTGCCGCGCTGACCCGCGACGTCGGCTACACGTTCGCGACAAGCTCCCGCGTCGACGACGACACCGTCCAGCGGCTGTTGCCCGCGGGCACGGCAGCCGAGCCGCTGACCGGCCCACGCGGCACGGCGGCGTTCGTCGACACCAGCCGGTGCCTGCACTTCGGCAGCCGCGTCGAGGCCGGTGCGCCGCCGCGCACCGTGGTCGTCTTCCAGTACCTCACCCCCTTCGGCTTCGGGTTCGAGCACGATCACCGGGAGGAGGCGCCATTCCGCGAGCTCGCCGAAGAGGCGTCATCCGAGTGCGATCGCCTGCTGCTCGGCGCAGCGTGACGGTCTACGTGTCGTAGCCGTACGCCGCGAGGTCGATGCCGGTCATCGCCGACCACGCCCGGTTGCTCTCCCGATAGCGCGAACCGACGACATCGGCGATGGTCCGGCGCATCGCGCGCTCGATGTGCTCGTCGACGCCGGCCGGGACGAAGCGCGCGGCGGCGCGGACCCGGCGGTGCGCCGCGGCGGCGATCGGCGCGGACGGCACGATCGGCAGCGGGTTGAGGTCCCCCCCGCACGAAGAGCCGGTTGACGATGCGAGAGGCGACGACCACGGTGGGCGTTCTCGCCGTGTTCAGGGCCTCAGGATCCACGACACCGGCTGCTCCGGTCTCGGTCACGCCCGCGAATCGCTGAACGGTCGCGGCGAACGCCAGCGGGTCTTCTCGCAGGCGCTCGTACGGCAGCGCGAGCACGCGGTCGTCGCCGAACAGCTCCCGGTAGTGCGCCAGCAGCCGGTGATAGGCGAAGTGCTCGAGGTCGAACGCCGGCACCCGCGGACGCCGATGAAGGGGCGGTTGGAGGAACAGCCGCAGCGGCATGGCCCCGCCCGCCTTCACGTACTGCTTGTACGTCGAAGCGATCATGCCGCGCTGCTCGCGGATGACGATGAACACGCGCCCCTCCGGCATCGTGGCGTGCAAGCGGTGCGCGATCTCGGCGCTGTCGTACCCGCCGGAGAACGGATGGCCGCTGAGCCGCTCGAGCGAGACCACGTGCCGCAGCCCACGCGCACGCGGCTTCGCTGCCTCGGCCGCGAACTCCACACGGGCCTGCGCCGCGTCGAAGTCCAGCGGGGACGCCGTCACGAGCCGATTGACGGGTGAGTCCTCGGCCTTCCCGCCCCACCAGAACCCGGCCTCCTTCACGCGGAACAGCCGCTTCTGGAGCCAGGAGGTGCCGGTCTTGTGGTAGCCGACGTGGATGAGTGACACGTTGTCCGTCGGCCCGCGCTCGTGCATCGGGCGATCATCGCGCACCGCGAGGCGACGCCGAGTGTGCCCGGACCGAACGCGCGCCCGGCGCGACCGCGCAGCAGGTCGACTGGTGCACGGTCGACCGGCCGGCCGCGCGGACCTTCCGGCACTAGCCAGAGCGCCGCAGCGTCATCGCCTGCGCGACCCGCCCGACCCCCAGGTCGTACGCGGCCTGGCGCAGCGTGCGCGATGACCCGGGGTCCGCCAGCTCCGCCGCCTCGGCCAGCTCGCCCCAGGCCCGGCGCATCGTGCGGCCCAGGCGTTCGTCGACCTCGCCGGCGTCCCAGTGCAGGTGCTGGAGGTTCTGCACCCACTCGAAGTAGGAGACGACCACCCCGCCCGCGTTCGCCAGCAGGTCCGGCACGATCTGCACTCCGCGCTCGAGGAGGACGGACTCCGCGTCGAGTGTCACGGGCGCGTTCGCGCCCTCGAGGATCACGCGCGTGTCGACGCCGTCGACGTTGCCCATGTGGATCGCGCCGCCGAGCGCGGCCGGAATCAGCACCTCGCAGGAGATCGCCAGCAGGTCCTCGCGGGGCAGCTGCTCACCCGGGAGCGCGCCCGCGGGCTGCCCCTGGGCGACCGCGAGCTCGAGCGTCTCGAGCTCGAACCCACCGTCCGGAGCGACGACCGCGGTGTCCGCGTCGCTGACCGCCACCACCCGGCAGCCCAGCCGCGTGAACGCCACCGCCGCGGACGCCCCCACCTTGCCGAAGCCCTGGATCGCGACCCGCGCTCCCTCGACGGGAACCCCGAGATCCTCCGCGCTGAAGGCGAAGAGCTGTGCCAGCCCGCGGCCGACGGCCTCACGCCGCCCGTACGTCCCCCCGAGTGCCAGCGGCTTACCGGTGACGATGGACGGCGACGGACCCATGAGGTGCGCCCACTCATCCATCATGTGCGCCATGGTCGTCTCGTCGGTCCCGATGTCCGGGGCGGGAATGTCGCGCTCGGGTCCGATGACGTCTGCCAGGCGCCGGGTCAGGACGCGGGCGAGCCGGCCGCGCTCGCGTTCGTCGAGCTCGTGCGACGGGCACCGGACCGCGCCTTTCGCCCCGCCGAACGGGATGTTCACGAGCGCGCACTTGTAGGTCATGAGCGACGCGAGGCCCTGCACGACCTCGAGGTCGACGTCCGGGTGGAAGCGAATGCCGCCCTTGAACGGCCCGCGCGCCGCGTTGTGCTGCACGCGATAGCCCGTGTAGACGGAGAGCGACCCGTCGGTGCGCTCGATCGGCAGCTGGACCTGCACCTCGCGCTCGGACGACCGGAGCAGCTCGGTCGTGTGGTCGGGGAGCGCGAGGCGCTCCGCCGCGGCGTCGAGATGGAACGCGACGACGGTGTGCGGCGAGTGGTCGGCCGGCGGCTCCGCCATGGACCGACGCTACCGCAGCCTCAGGCGGGGAGCGCCGGACCTCGCCGGACGGTTTGCACGGTGACTTCCAGGGATCCGGCCGCAGAGGGCGTACCGTGAAGGAGCGCATGACGACCCGTTCCGCCACGCGCCGCGACTGGTTCGACGAACCGCCCGAGCCGCCCCGCCGGCCCGAACGCCGCCCTGAGCGCCCCCGCCGGCGGCGCCGCGGCGCCCTGCTCGCGGTGCTCGGCGGCGTCGCCGCGATCGTGCTGCTCCTGCTCGTCGTCGGCAGCTCGTACGGCGACAAGGTGCTCCCCGGCACCGAGGTCGCGGGCGTGGACCTCGGAGGCGCCGACCGAGCCGAAGCGCGGCGGCGTCTGGCGCCCGTCCTCGACACGGATACGCCGGTCACCCTGGCCGTCGGGTCCACCACCATCAGCGTCCGCCCGAGCGAGGCCGGCTACACCGCGGACGTCGACGCGACCGTGCAGCGCGCGCTGGACGCCGGGCGCGACGGACCGCTCGGGACCGTGCGCGGCGTTGTCAGCGGGGTGACGGGAGGCCGCGAGGTCGAGCCGGTCACGCGCGTGGACCGCGCCAAGCTGTTCGCCACCGTCCGCGACGTCGCCGGCCAGGTCGACCGCCCCGTCTCCCCCGGCGCGATCAGCGCGTCACCGGAGACCCTCGCCGTCGAGACGACCGCCCCGCGTGACGGGCGCCGCGTGCGCCGGACCGAGCTGGCCGACCGCCTCGAGCGCGCGTTCGGCGAGCCCCGCGGCCGCAGCGTCCCGATTCCGGTCACGGTGCGGGAGGCCGTCTCCGCGGAGAAGGTCGACGAGATCGCGCGGCGCGCCGAGACGTACCTCGAGCAGCCGCTGCGGGTCGCCGCGCCCGGCGGGGAGCTCACGGTGCGCAGCTCCCAGCTCGCGACCCTCGTGACGCTGCGCTCGCTCGACGGCGGCCGGGATGCCCGCCTGGGCACCGACCCGGCGGCGCTGAAGACCGTCGTCGCCGAGCTCGCCGCCAAGCGCGACCGGCCCGCCCGCGAAGCGCGGTTCTCCGCCAGCGGCAGCGACGTCGTCGTCGACGGCAAGGCCGAAGTGAGCTGGCGCCCGCGCAGCGCAAAGGTCGAGATCCGAGAAGGCGGCCGCGCGGGCCGCGCCGTCCAGCGCGACGAGGCCGCCAAGCGCATCGACCGCGCCGTCCGCGCCGGTCGGCACGAGATCAAGCTGCCGGTCAAGACCGTCGCCGCGTCGGTGACCGCCGAGCAGGCGCGCGGCATCGACCGCCTCATCGGCACGTTCACGACCTACTACCCGCCGGGCGAGCCGCGCGTCATCAACATCCGCAAGATCGCGTCGGTGGTCGACGGCACCGTGATCCCGGTCGGCGGGACGTTCTCGCTCAACGACATCGCCGGGGAGCGCACCGAGGCGAAGGGCTACGTCGAGGCGCCATTCATCGCGGAGGGCAACCGGCTGGAGCCGTCGGTGGGCGGCGGCGTCTCGCAGTTCTCCACGACGATGTACAACGCCGCGTACTTCGCCGGGCTGCAACTGGACGCGCACACCGCGCACAGCCTCTACATCGATCGCTACCCGGCGGGCCGCGAGTCGACGCTGAACTTCCCGAGCATCGACCTGCGCTGGACGAACGACACGAAGACGCCGATCCTCGTCCGGACGAGCAGCACGGAGACGTCGGTGACCGTCCGGCTGTACGGCAACAACGGTGGCCGCCGCGTGCAGGCGGTCCCGGGCGCGCGCGAGCCGATCCCGGGCGGCAACTTCGCCATCACCGTGACGCGCGTGATCCGCACCCCCGGCGGCGGAGAGCAGCGCCAGCCGGTCACGACCCGCTACGGCAACCCGGCGCCCGCCGAACCGGCTCCCGCACCCGAGCCCGCGGCCGCACCCGAGCCCGCCGCCCCGGGCGAGTAGACCCACCTGCCAGAATGGACTGCAGTCCGCGCCGGATGCGCCGACTACCCGGGATGATGCACCGCCACGGACGACGCCCCGCAGTGTTCACGCTGCTCTGCGCGCTCTTCGCCGCGCTGATCGCCGCCCCCGCCGCGACCGCGGCGCCGGCGCGGTACACGCTCGCGATCGGCGACTCCGTGCCCTACGGCGTCGTCAACGGCGCGCCCGGCTCCGGCGCGCGCTTCACGAGCTTCGTCGATCTCCTCGAACAGCGCCTGCAACCCCTGCGTCCCGGCCACACCGCCGTGAACTACAGCTGCCCGGGCGCGACGACCGCGTCGCTGATCGGACCCGCCGCCTCCGCCTGCCAGGGCAACCTCCAGTACGACCCGCACACCGGCAGCCAGCTCGACGCCGCGCTCGCGTTCCTTGCCGCGCACCCGGGCGAGGTCAGCCCGATCGTCGTCACCGCCGGCGGCAACGACCTCCTCAACGGAGACGACCTCGACGCCATGCAGGCCCGGATCGGCCAGATCACCACCGCGCTGCGCGCTGCCGCCCCGACCGCCGACCTCGTCGTCACCGGCTACGGCGACCCGCTGAGCCTCGGCCAGCCCGGCCAGGGCGCCCGGTACGCCGCGCACGCCGCGTTCAACCAGCGTCTGCGCAGCGCCGCGACCGGCGCGGGGGCGGTCTTCGTCGACCCCCACCCCGTCTTCAACGCGCCGCCCGACGACCAGGACACCGCGATCTGCACGTACCTCCTCGCCTGCCAGGCCGCCGACCCGCATCCGTCGGCCGCCGGCCACGAGGCCTACGCGAACCTCATCTGGGCCGCACTCGGCTACGACGCCGTGACCCCGCCCGTCCGCGAGCAGCCGGACCCGCCGGCCGGGAACGGCAGCGCCACCGAGGCGCCGGTCTCGTTCGGGACCCCGTCGACCGCGGGCACGAAGGTCGAGGCCCCGCAGAGCGAGGTGCTCGGGGAAGGGGCAACGGCCCCCGCCCGCTTCGGCGCGCCGCGCCTGGCCGCCGACCGCCGGTCGTTGCGCGTCTGGGTCCGCTGCGCCTCGGACCGGCCGCGCACGTGCCGCATTCGCGTCGTCGTCCGCCAGGGCGGCCGGCAGCTGGGCGTCGCCCGCGTCCGGCTCGCCCCGGGCAAGACCGCCACCGTCCGGGTGAAGCTCACCCGGCGCGCCGCCCGTGGCAAGAAGGTGCAGGTCTCGGCCTACGTCGGGGACGCGCCGCGCCCGACGGTCCGGCTCACCGCGCGCTGATCAGCGCAGGCCCCGCAGGAGCCGCGCCGAGATCCCTCGGAGCGTGACCTTGCCCTCCTTGTGGCTCGGGTTCGCCGTCGTCGTGATCGCCAGCGTCACCCGCCGCTCGCCGCGGACGAGCAGCGCGGCCTGGTGGTCGACCGCCCCGGTCCCCGAACCCCAGCCGCCCTTGAAGTAGATCCGCCAGCCGTCGGGCACCACGCGCGCGACACCCCACCGCTGCGACGGGACGATCGTCCGCAGCAGCCGCATCCCGTACGCGCGGTGGCGCGGTGGCAGCAGCGCCTCGACGCGCTGAAAGAGCACGGCCTGGTCGCGGGCGGTCGTGCTGCTGCCGCCCCAGATCGGCGCGGGCCAGAAGCTCCGCATCCCCGCCGCGCGTGCGACACGCCGCAGCCCCTCGTCGCCGACGATGGACCGCGCGCGCGTGGCCGTCCAGTTGTCGGACTTGCGGATCATCGGGTCGAGCAGCGCCTTCTGGTCGGCCCCGAGCGGCCGGAAGCGGACGTCCTCGCGCCGCAGGTAGGCGAGCATCAGCATGGTCTTGATGAGGCTCGCGGTCCGCACGACGCGGCGCGGCTGGTACCCCCCACGCCCGCGTGCCGTCACGGACGGAGAACGACTCCACGCCGGGCCGCTGGAGCGCGTAGGCGCGCGCGGCCGCGACGTCGGGCTGCCAGCGCGCGGCGCTCGCGGGCGCCGCGACGGCCAGGGCGAGGCCGAGCACCGCGAGGGTGAGGGCGAGCGGGCGCATGGCCCGAAGGTAGCGCTACGGGATCGCGTAACCGCCCACGTCGGTGAACGTCCCCTCGATGCTGCGGAACAGCAGGCGCGACGTCTGCCCGCTGGAGAAAGCAGCGGACTGCCGCACCCGTCCGGTGATCGGAGCCGCCGCGCCGACGTTGCCCAGGCACTCGTACCGGCGCATGGTGCGTGTGCACGTGAAGCCCGGCGGATCGAGCGAGTTCGTGACGGTGCCGTTGCCCAGCTCGATGGCGAACCCGCTGCCCGCCTGATCGAACACCGCGGTGAAGTCCATCTCGAACGGGTCGACGAAGAGCGTGAAGGTCGCGCGGCCGGTGGGGGCCGTCGGCGTGGGTGTGGACGGGGTCGGCGTCGTGGGCGCCGGCGCCGTGCTCACCGGGGTCCGGTTCGTCGTGAACTTCGGCGGGGTCCCGCGGATGCCGAGGATCTCCCCGTCCAGGCAGGTCACGAGGAACTCGAAGGTCCGCGGTGCCGCGGGCAGCTCGCCGAGGTCCAGAAGGAACTCCACCCCGCGGCGCCCTGCGGGCGCCAGCAGCGCGGCGACGTCCAGCCCGCTCGGGGCGTCAAAGCCCGCACCGACCGGGAAGCTGCCGCTCGGGCACCGGCCGGTCCGCTCGAAGATGTCCTCGGCGATGCGCTGACGAATCCCGCGGAGCGTGACGTCGATCGCCTCGGACTCCTCGTCGGACACGAGCTGCCCGCAGTTCGCGTGCGCCAGGAGCTCCACGGCGGTGGTCCCGCCGTTGCGGGTGGTCACCTTGGCCAGATCCTCCGCGGTGATCAGATCGACGACGTGGGCTCCGTCAGGGAACGCGCGTGCGTCGCTGAGCGCCAGGACACGGGTTCGCGTCGACACCGGCGCGACCCCGCTGGACAGCAACGCGGTGTCCGCCGGGCACTCCAACCGCACGGTCTTCGTCGCCCCGGGCTGCACCGTGAACCGGACGCGCTTGGGGCGGATCACGATCCTCAGCGTCGTGCCGGCCTTCAGCTTCACCGGGCGCGGCTTGACGCACGTGACCGCCACCGTGATCTGGGTGGCGACCGTGGATGTCGACGACGCGCGGAACACGGCGGTCCGGCCACCGCTCGGCGCCGACGCGTACCAGGCGTTGACCTGCGCCGGTCGCGGCCCGATCCATTGCCCGACCTGCACGTAGCCCTTCGGGCACGTGACGGTCCACGTCTTGAACTCCCCCGGCTGCACGGTGACGGTGGAGTAGACGATCTGCCCGCCGAACGGCGGCGCGGGCGCCTGCGCCCCGGCGGTGCCGGCGGTCAGCAGGAGCGCGAGCAGGACGATCGCGCCGCACCTGGCAGTGGCGCCGCGCATGGTCGTTCGACGGTACTCCCGCAGAGAACCCGGCGCAACCAGGACGCGCTGTCCTATGCGGACGGGCCAGCCTGCATGTGATCCATGCCCTCGACGATCAGCACCGCGTGCGTCGTCTCCGCGGTCGCGAGCTGGCGCCCGTTCTCGTCGGCGAGCTCCGCGCGGACATGGCCAAGACGGGTGCCGGTGCGCAGCACGTGCGCCTCGCAGCGCATCCGCACCCCCGGCAGCCCGGCGCGCAGGAACTGGTAGGCGACGGCGACGTGCGGCGCCGTCGACTGGGCGGCCAGGGTGCTGTGCAGCGCGAAGCCCGTCGTCGCGTCGAGGATCGTCGCGAGGAACCCGCCGTGCACGATCCCACCGAGGTTGAGGTGGTGGCGCTGCGGCACGGCCTCCATGACCACCCGGCCGCGCTCGGCCTCGACGACCGTGATCCCCATGGCCTCCATGAGCGGGTCCGGCGGAAGCTTCCCGTCGCGAACCGCCTCGACGTACGCGAGCCCGTCGAGCCCGAGCAGGTGCGGCAGGACGTCCCCCGGTTCGTGGAAGGAGACGGTCGCGCGGTGCGGCTCGGGGGCGGGCGCGTCGGGCATGCGGTTCATCCTTGCACCCCCGCGCGGGCGGGCGTACCGTCGGGGGTGGTGGGGGTTCCCAACCAGGAAGGAGATCGTCATGACGCACCAGCAGTGCGCCGATCTCATCGACCGGCTCACCGGCGCGTGGAACGCACACGACCCTGACGGCGTCGCCGCCTGTTACGCGCCCGACGCGGTGTCGCGCGACATCACGCTCACCGAGGCGCTGCACGGGCGCACGGCGATCCGCAACGCCGCCGAGACCTACATGCGGGCGTTCCCCGATCTGCGGGTGCGCGCGACGCGCGTCGTCTGCGAGGGCGACCTCATCTGCGAGGAGTGGCGGTCCGACGGGACCCACCTCGGCGACCTCATCGGCCTGGCCGCCACGGGATACCCCGCGAACATGGCCGGCTGCAACGTCATCCGCCTGGACGCCAACGGCGAGATCGCCTCCGAGACCACGTACACCGACGCGGCCGGCCTGTACCGCCAGCTGCACGCCCTGCCCCAGCTCGCCAACGCGGCCGGCTGACCCACGAGAGGGGACCACCCAATGTTCGCCAGCATCCGCACCTACCGCATCGACCCCGAGGCCGCCGACGCGTTCATGCATCGCGTCGATCGCGACTTCGCCGAGGCCCTCGCCCAGGAGCCCGGATTCATCTCGTACCAGTGCCTCGACCTCGGCAACGGCCGGATCGCTTCCATGACGATCTTCGAGAAGGCCGAGCAGTCCGAGCGGTCCAACGAGCTCGCGCACGAGTGGATCACCCAGGAGATGGAGGACGTCGACATCCACCGCATGGGCGTCATGGGCGGCGAGGTCGCCGTCAGCCGGGCGAAGGCCGATCTGCTCGAACCCGCCCACCACTGACCTACGTGGTGACCACCATCCGACCCTCGGAGGGCTGCACGAGCACCCACCCCTGACCGGAGAACCCCAGCTGGAAGCTCTCGCCCGAGCCCATGCCGATGAATGACTTCGCCTGCATGTCGGTCTTCAGCGTGGTGGTCACACCGCTCGACCACGCGATGGCGGCCTGTGGATCGGCGAACGTCGGCGCGTCGTGGACCTGCAGCCGCACCGGCTGACCGTCCGACACGAGCGCGACGGTGCCGGTCCCGCGCAGGTGGACGTTGAACAGGCCGCCGGCGAGCATGCCCGCGGTGCCGCCCTTCACCCGGGTGATGTCCCACTCGATCCCCTCCTCGAAGGCGAGGATGTTGCGGCCGTTGACCGTGACCGCGTCGTTGTCCAGCCGCATGACGTGCACGAGCATCGCCTGGTCGGCGAGGAACAGCTCGCCCGATCCCGAGGCCTGCATGAGACGCAGGCCCTCCCCCGTCGCGGCCTTCTTCAGCAGCCGGCCGAGCCCGCCGCCCTTGTGCTCGAACCGCACGTCGCCCTGGTAGGCGACCATCGAGCCGCTCCGCGCCATGACCGAGCCCTCCGCGAGCTCGACCTTCAGCAGCCACTGGTTCTGCAGGGTGAACGCATCGCCCGTCTCGACCTCGTCGAACCGGCCGAACGCCTGATCGGAATCGCTCATCGCCCGACCTTAACCGGCTGCGGCCGCCCCGAGGGACGGCCGCAGCGGGACCTGGGGCCTCAGCCCACTCAGTACGCGACCGGCGGCGGCGGCGTCTGCGTGAACGTGAACCGGTTGTTCGGGGCCGAGGCCAGCGCGCTCAGCAGCGGGCCGTAGGCGCCGCAGTCCACGAACTCCGGGATCGAGGCCGTCCGGCTCGACGTGAGCAGGCCCGCGCCGATGTCCCCGACGCTCCCCTCGAAGGAGTAGGGGGATCTGCACCGGGAACTTCGTCCGGCAGTTCGCGCCGAGCGTGATGACCCCGAGCTTCAGCGTCTTGATCCGGACGATCGCGGGCACCGTGCCGGCGAGCCGGACGACGCCGTTGTCATCCAGGGTCGACGTGCCCGTCCAGGCCGCGGCCTGCTGCACGCCCACCCGGACGCCGACCTGAATGCCGAGGTTCACCGTCCCGTTGAAGTCCGGGACGAAGATGCCGTTGGCGGGGCTCGACAGCGAGCCCGTCGTGATGTTCGCCAGACCGGAGAACGTCGAGCCGGCCGGCAGCGTCAGGCGGGAGCTCATGCGGTCGAGGTAGATGTTGCCGCTGAGGATCCACTTGTCCAGCCCGAACAGCAGGTCGTTCTGAGCGTTCGACACCGCCGTGCTCGGCGGGGTCGGCGCGGTGTTGCAGTTCGACTGGATCGCCTGGTTCTTGAACCGCGTGTCGAGCCAGTTCGTCGCGTACGTGCCGGCCTGCGTCTGCGTGACGATGTGCTCGGACTTGTACAGGTCGAACTTCACCTTCACCCCACGCGCGCACCACGCCTTCTTCAGGTCATGGGCCTGGTCGAGCGGGATGAACTCGTCCGCCTGGCCGTGGTACTGGTACACCGGCACCGGGACGGTGCGCGTGCCGAGCTTCTGCTTGTCGAGCGCCTCCTTGACGGAAGCGATGCTCATGATGGCCTCGAGGTCGACGTCCCCGTTGGTGAAGTCGTTGATGTTCGTGCCGCCGTACTCGTTCAGTGCCTTGAACACGCACATCCCGCGGGCGGCATCGCTGGCCGCACGCCCCGCGTCGTTGACGACGAGGTCGAACGGGATGAGCTCCGGGTACTGCTCGTAGAGCCCGAGCACGCCGGCGAGCAGGAACGCAGCGCCCGGCTTGCCGTCGAGGTTGCGGGCGGTCCGCTGGAAGTCACCCGGCACGCCGCCCGCGGCGACGCCGACGAGGTTGACGGCGGGCGCGTACGTGGACTTGAGCTCACCCGCGAAGCCGGCCGCCTGGCCGCCCTGCGAGTAGCCCCAGACGCCCACCTTGGTGTTCGCGACGAGACCGGAGCCCGGCACCTGCGACGCCGCCTTGACGATGTCGAGGACGTTGCGGCCCTCCGAGGAGCCGTCGAGGTACGTCGGACGCGTGCCCTTGGTGTAGCCGGCGTAGTCGGTCGTGGCGACCGCCCAGCCCTTCTTGAGCGCGGCGACGACGTTCGTCTTCTCGTACCAGCCGCCGGCGGCGAGCTGCTTCGACGGCGCGCACTGCGGGCCGAGGCCGGCGGTGCCCGGCGCGTAGGAGACGACTGGCCGCGCGCCGGAGAACCCGGTCGTCGGGACCATGACCGTGCCGGTGACGAGCTTGGACGCGCCCTTCGCGTCCGTCGACCGGTACATGACGTTGTACGCGCGGACCGCGGGCGCGCCGGCGCCGAGGTTCACCGTGGCGGCACGCCAGGAGACGAGGTCCCCCTGTCCGCCTGCGGGCAGCGGCGACGGCGGCGTGTAGAACGCTTCACCGGCGGGGCCCTGCACGAACGCCGCGTTCGCGGACGTCGCCAGGCCGAGCGCGGCGAGGAAGGGCACGGCGAAGCCGAGCCCACGGACAGAGACCTTCATCATGAACTCCCCCTACGCGCTGGACAGAGCGCGGTGGTGGCGAGCGTCGACGAGTGCAGATCCCCATCCGCACTCCACGCTTGCCGAATCGGGCGCTGTTCTACCACATAGACCGGTTCGTGGGGGAAATCGCGCCGGAAGTTGGAGGTGCGTGGCCGCCCTGGGGAAGCGGCCACGCACTCCGTCCTGTGCGAAGACCGGCGCTGGTGTTTCCGGTCCTCACTGCCGGGCGGGACCTGTCCGCACCACCACGACAACTGAAGAAGCCTCAGCTCCCGCAACGTATGAGCCGCAGACGAGCCGGGGAACGGCGGGCGCGGCAAGCAAGACCGTGGATCTCACCGGGCCGTGGCGACGAGGCCGGTCTGTCGCCACGAACAAGTTCCAAAGAGAGCCTTTGTGTCGCACGTACCTTGCGATCCATGGAAGCGTCGTTCCAGGAAATTCCTGTCCCCATCAGTCGCGGTCGTGCCGATTACCGCGCCACCGATGCACGGATCCTGCGCGTGGCCGCCCAGGCCCTGACCGAGGATCCGCACGTCAGCGTCTCGGCGATCGCCGAGCTGGCCGGGGTATCCCGGGCGACGATGTACCGCCACTACTCATCGGTCGGCACCATCCTCGAGGTGCTCCGCACCCGGGCGCTCGCCGCCGAACGCCCGGCCCGTGACCGGCTGCTGGCCACGCTCATGCGGCCCGAGCCCACCGCGGTCGAGATCGTGAGCGCGCTCAGCACCTATGTCCGCGACACGTTCGCCGCGCTGGACGACGGCGGCCCCGGGCCCCGCGCCGTGGTGGTCTGGGATCCCGCGCTCCGCGCAGCACTCGCCACCGACCTCGTCCCCCCGGCCCGCCAGGCGATCGCGCGGCTGCAGCGCCAGGGTGTCGTGTCGCCGGACTTCGACGCGGACACGCTGCTCGGCATGCTCGCGGGAATCCTGCTGGAGGGGCTGCGGCAGGTCACGACCGGCAAGCTGAGCCCCGGCGACGCCGCCGCGCTCGTGCAGCACACCGCCCTCATCGGCCTGCGTGCCCGTGCGCGCCGCGACGCGGAGGCCGCCACCGCGCGAATGTGATTCCTCGCATTTCCTGGGGTCGTGGGTATACGATCCTCTTCACGGGGTCTGTCCGCCCCGATGAAGGAGGGGGAATATGCAGTCGTCCAGTCCGCAGGTTGGCGTTCCAGACGCCGACCTGCTCCCGGATCTCAAGGGTCTGGCCCGGGAGTTCTTTTCGCAGCATCCGAGCCTGTCGGCGGAAGCCGAGCACCGGATCATCGAGCGCATCGAGCTGCGCCTGCCCGAAGTGTCGGCGCGGGTGCTCGCCGAGATCCGCGTGAAGATCCCGGCGTACGAGCGCATCGATGACGCGCAGATCGCCGGCAGCGTGCTCGGCCTGCTGTCAGCCGTCATGCAGCACGCGAAGACCGCCGAGCACCCGAGCCGCCAGGTGCTCGACCCGTTCGAGGAGCACGCCCAGAAGCGCAGCTTCGACGGGGTGCCGCTCGACGCGCTGCTCCAGGCCATCCACATCGGCTCGCGTGAGCTGATCGCGGTCCTCGACGAGGAGTTCCAGGCGGCCGGCCTTCCCATGGAGGGGCTGCTGCAGGTGCGCGACCTCGCCTGGGAGTGGGCGAACGGCATCACGAGCACCGTGGCGCGCCTGCACGGTGACCTCGAAGAGCAGCGCCTGCGCCGCGAGCGCGCCCGCCGCACCGAGTTCGTCCGGAGCCTGCTGCTGGGCACCCACCAGCACGAGCGGCTGCGGTCGCAGGCGCTGCGCTTCGGCCTCGCCGCAGACCGACCGTACATCCCGTTCTGCAGCCGGCCGACGAGCCGCCGGGACGCGCTCGACATCGCCTCGACCATCCTGCGCACGGGCGGGGACGGGAACCTCTCCCCCATCGTCGAGACCCTCGACGGCGACCTCGTCGGCCTCGCGCCCACCCGGCCGCACGTCGACGGGCACCTCGTCGCGATCGGCGAGCCGATGGTGCTCGACCAGGTCAGCCGGTCCTTCGCCGACGCGTGCGCCGCACTCGATGCCGCGCACGCGTTCGAGATGCAGGGCACGCTCATGCTCGAGGACCTCGGGCCGAGGCCGCTGGTGGTCTCCGCCGAGCGCGCCGCCGAACGCCTGGACCGGCGCATCCTCGCGCCGTTCCCGGAGGGCCCGGAGCCGCACGAGATCGAGCGGACCGTGCTGGACTACCTCAACGACAATCAGGACGCGGAGGGCACCGCCAAGCGGATGTGCGTGCACGTCAACACCGTGCGCTACCGGCTCGGCCGCTTCCGGGAACTCACCGGGCTTGACCTGCGCCGCACCGAGGACCTCGTGGCGGCGTGGTGGCTGCTGAACCGCCGGGCCGCCGCGCGGCGCGAGGACGTCAGCGCCGCTCCACCATCCTGATGATCACGTCGCTGACGGGGGCGGTGAGCTCGACGAGCCGCTCGGCCCCGACGGTGTCGATGTGGTGCACGACGAGTTCGTGCACCGCGCCGACGACCGCCAGTGCCTCGCTCGGCCCGAGCGCGCGGACGCCGAGGCGCTGCGCCTCGTCGTTCGCCGTGAGCGCGTCGAGCATCGCCGCGTAGCCGTCGAGCGCCTCGCGGCGCGCCTGACGGCCCTGGGGCCCGACGAGCCCGATCTCCAACAGCGCCACTTGGGACAGCGCAGGTCCCGCCGCGAGCGCCGCGAGGTACGCCCGGACCCCGCCGCGCACTCGTGCTCGCCAGTCCATGCCGGCGGCGACCTGCTTGCGATCGATGGCCTGCACGTGCTGCAGGAGGGCGGACGTCGTGTGACGGTAGAAGGCGAGGAAGCACGCCTCCTTGTCCCCATAGAGCTCGTAGACGACGCTGACCGGCACGCGCGCCTGCCGCGCGATGTCCGCGACCGTGGTGGCCAGGTACCCGCGGTCGGTGATGGCGAACGCCAGGCCGTCACGGATGCGCCGTTCGAGCTGCGGGTCCTCGCCCGCACGCGCCGCGACGTGCTGCCCAGACCTGCCCATAGGGGTACGAAAAGGTACTCGCCACCGGATACCCCGTCAATGCCCCGAAACGCGACAGATTGTCGCAGAAGCGCGTGAGTTTCCGGACCGGGAACTGGACGAATGATGGAGGCAGAAGTGAGGCACGCCTCCCCGGGATGCGCCATATTGGTCCCCGGGTGTCTGTTCTGGGGGAGAGGGGGAGATCGGCGCGATGCCGGTCACACACGACGACCGCACGCTGATCGGGCGGGTGCTGGCACGCCTCGGGCTGCTCGGGCACCCGGAGCTGACCGACGAGCCGATCCCGCTCGCGCGGCAGATCTGCCGCACGCTCGAAGGCCGGCTGATGACCGCGTCGTTGTTCTTCGTCGTCGGCCTGTTCGCCTACCCGTTCGGGCTGATGCTCGGCGGGGACGCACCGCTGCGACTCGCCGTCGTCGGGATCCTCGGCATGGGCACCGGCGTCGTGATCGGACTCCTGCGGACGTCGGAGATCCACGAGCGATGGTTCGACGTCCTGTGCATCGTCATCGGTGTGCTGCTGGCGCTCGGCGTGGCCGCCGCACAGCCGTACGGCGGGACCGTCACCCCCCTGTTCACCTTCTTGGGCCCGGCCGTCGCCTTCGTGATCATCCGCCCGCGGGCGCGCCTGGCCCACGCACTGCTGGGCTCGGTCCTCATCCTGCTCCCGGTCATCTTCTGGAGCGGGACGATGGCGACCATCGGCGCGTCCCTCCTCGCCCTCGTCGTGACGTGGGGCCTGGGCCTCTTCGTCGCCCTCGTCTGGGATGGCGCGGACCGCCAGACGCGGCGGCTTGAGGAACTCGTGCGCGCCGATCCGCTGACCGGTGTCGGCAACCGGCGCCTTCTCGACGAGCGGCTGCGCTACGAGCTGCGCCGGCACGAGCGGACCGACCGCAGCCTGGCGCTCGTCGTGCTCGACCTCAACGGATTCAAGGAGATCAACGACACGCTCGGCCACCACGCAGGTGACGAGATCCTCCAGCGCGTCGCCGCAACGCTCCAGGCCGCGGTCCGGGAACAGGACACTGTGGTGCGAGCCGGCGGCGACGAGTTCTGCGTCCTGCTGCCGGAGACGGACCGCGACGATGCCTGCGGGCTCGTGGCGAAGCTGCACGTCGCGCTCGACGGGATCGCGGCAGGCGACCAGCCGGTCGCCGCGGCGATCGGCGCCGCGGTCTTCCCCGACGACGCGGCCGACGCAGCCACGCTGTTCGAGGTGGCCGACGCCCGCCAGCGTGACGACAAGGCCAATCCCGGGCCCCGCGCGCCCGTCCATTCCGCCGGCCGTGAGCCCGACCTCGGCCGGCGCGCCATGCGCCTCCCGGGCCTGCGCGCCCTGGCTGACGAGCTGGAGCACGCGTTCCTCTCCGCCGGCTCCGGGCTGGACGGCGCAGGCGAGCACGTCGCGCGGCGCGTGAGCCGACTGCGCAGCGTGCGGGCGGCCGTCGGGCTCGCGTTCGGCGGCATCGGCGTGATGGCGCTGGCCGGCGGGCTCTGGTTCCTCGATGGCCTGCAGGCGCAGCTGCTGTTCATCGCCGCGATGACCCTGACGACCGCCGCCCTCGTGCAGCTCGTCCCGACCGACCGCATGCATCCGCGCTGGTTCCACGGCCTGCCGGTGCTCGTGTGCGGAGAACTCGCCGTCGGGCTCCTGCTGCTCGGAGACCACGCGTATGCGGCCCTGCCGATCGTCGCGTTCCTCGGCGCGGCGATCGCGTTCGTCGTGGACTCGTCACGCGCGATCGTCGTCCACCTCGTGATCGCCACGGTGGTCCTCGGCGCGGCGGTGCTGAGCATCGGCACCGGCCCGGTGCTCGGGGGCGCGATCTGCGCGTTCGCCGCGATGGTCTGGCACGCGCTGTACGTCGAGCTGACGTGGCGCACCGCCAACGAGCAGTCCGAGCACCTCGGCGAACTCATGCGCCGCGATCCGCTCACCGGCGTGGGCAACCGGCGGCTGCTGACCGAGCGCGTCGACTACGAGCTGCAGCGCCACACCCGGACCGCCCGGCCGCTCACGGTGTTCGCGCTGGACCTCAACGGCTTCAAGCAGGTCAACGACACCCTCGGCCACGCCGCGGGAGACGACCTGCTGCGGGAGGCAGCTTCCGCGCTGCGCCGCGCAGTCCGGGCACAGGACACGGTGATCCGCCAGGGCGGCGACGAGTTCGCCCTGATCGCGCCCGAGACGGGCCCGGAGGAGGCCCGCCTCCTCGCGCGCGGCATCCGGGGCGCGCTGGCGCAGGTCGGGGCCAACGGGCAACCGCTGACCGCCGGAATCGGCTTCGCGACGTTCCCCGACGACGGCACCACCGCCGCGGATCTCATGCACACGGCGGACATCCGCCAGCTCGCCGACAAGCCGCGCGACGCCCGGCGGGCCGCGCGGCCGGTCCGCACCCCGTAGCGCGCACGCCGCGGGCGCAGTCCTGCGGGAAGTCCGCGACACGCCGTGGGGTTAACCCAAGGTTCAAACGTCGCGCGAGAGAGCACAATGTGGACATGTCCCGGAGCGTTCTCATCGTCGACGACCACGAGCGGTTCCGTTCGGTGGCGCGCCGGGCGCTGGAGGTCGACGGCTGGGATGTCGTCGGAGAGGCCGCCGACGGCCTCTCCGGGCTGGCGGAGGCCGGTCGTCTCACGCCCGATGTCCTCCTGCTCGACGTGATGCTCCCCGACGTCAGCGGGCTGGAGATCGCCCGGCGCATGCGCACCGAGGTCCCCGGGACCGACGTCGTCCTCGTGTCCACGCACGAGGAGGAGGACTACGCCGGACTGGCCCTCGAGCATGGCGCGCGCGGCTTCATCCCGAAGGCCGAGCTGTCCGGCGACGCGCTGGACGCCCTGCTCACCGAGTAGTTTCCGGTCCTATGGCCATCGGCGTGCGCACGGAGCAGGCAGTGGCGCGCGCCGTGGCGGGCGCCACCGAGAGCGCTGACGCGCAGCACCGCGCGCTGCAGGCGGTCTGCGAGAGCCTCGGCTGGTCGTTGGCCGCGACATGGGAGCCGGGCGCCGACGACGTCCTGCGCTGCACCGATGTGTGGTGCGCGGCGGACCCGACACTCGACGCCTTCGCGGAGGCCACCCGCACGTTCACCTTCCAGCGCGGCGAGGGCCTGCCCGGCCACGTCTGGGCCACCGGCGAGCCCGCCTGGATCACCGACGCGACCACCGACGTGCGCCTGCCCCGCCGTCCGCTTGCCGCCGACGCGGGCCTGCACGCCGCCATCGGCGTGCCGATCGTCAGCGGCCGCGGCGTGTGTGGGGTCCTGGAGTGCTTCGGCCGCGAGGCCGTCGACCCGGACCCGGAGCTGCTCGCGTCGATGGAGGTCGTCGGCGGCCTGCTCGGCCAGCTCGCCGAGCGCCGCCGCGTCGAGGCCGACGTCCATCTCTCCGAGCAGCGCTACCGCGCGACGCTGCAGGCCGCCCTCGACCCGGTCGTGACCATGGACCACGACGGGCGCGTCATCGAGTTCAACCCGGCCGCCGAGCGCGTGTTCGGCTGGCGCAGCGAGGACGCGGTCGGGCGCGAGATGGCCGAGCTCATCGTCCCTGAGGAACTCCGCGGCCCGCACCGCGCGGGCCTCGCGCGGTACCTGGCGACCGAGCGGCCGAAGCTGCTGGATCAGCGCATCGAGGTCGAGGCCGTGCGCGCGGATGGCACCCGGCTGCCCGTCGAGCTCACGATCACGCGCATCGACGTGCCCGGCCCCCCGGTGTTCACCGGCCACCTGCGCGACATCACCGACCGGCTGGCCAACGAGGCCGAGCTGCGGGCGTCCCGCGCCCGGATCGTCGAAGCGGCCGACGCCGCCCGCCGGAAGATCGAACGCGACCTGCACGACGGCGCGCAGCAGCAGCTCGTCGGTCTCGCCGTCAACCTGCGCGGCGCGAAGTCGCGGCTGGCGAAGGGCGACACCGCGACTGCCGAGGAGCTGCTCGACGAGGCCGTCGAGGATCTCGGGGAGGCGATCTCCCAGCTGCGCGAACTCGCGCGCGGGATCCACCCCGCCGTGCTCACCGAGGGTGGCCTGCAGCCGGCGCTGCGCGGTCTCGTGCGTCGCAGCCCGGTGCCGGTGGAGATCGTCGCGGTGCCGCCCGCGCGGCTCGATCCCGCGGTGGAGTCTGCCGTGTACTTCCTGGTGTCCGAGGGGCTGACGAACGCCGTCCGTCACGCGGAGGCGACCCAGATCGAGATCGAGGTGCGGCTCGACGGCGACACGCTCGTCACCGAGATCCGTGACGACGGGGCGGGTGGCGCGGACGTCGCGGGCGGCGGGCTGCGCGGGCTGGCCGACCGGCTCGCCGCGCTCGACGGCCGCCTGTCCGTCGAGAGCCCTGCCGGCGACGGCACCATCCTGCGAGCGGAGGTTCCATGCGTGTCGTGATCGGCGAGGACTCGGTGCTGCTGCGCGAGGGCGCGGCGCGCATCCTCGAGAGCGAGGGCATCGAGGTCGTCGGCCAGGCGGGCGACGGCGACGAGCTCGTGCGCAAGGTGCGCGGGCACAAGCCCGACGTCGCGATCATCGACATCCGGATGCCGCCCGACCACGGCGACGAGGGCCTCGTCGCGGCCGCGGCGATCCGCGGGGAGTTCCCGGAGATCGGCATCCTCGTCCTCAGCCAGTACGTCGAGGAGCACTACGTCCAGCGGCTGCTCGAGGGCGGGACGGAGGGCGTCGGATACCTGCTGAAGGACCGCATCGCCGAGGTCGACCGGTTCGTCGACGCCGTGCGCCGGGTCGCGGAGGGCGGGTCGGTCCTCGACCCGGAGGTCGTGGCGCAGATGCTCGGCCGCCGCCGCGCCGACGATCCGCTCGACACGCTGACGCCGCGCGAGCGCGAGGTGCTCGAGGCGATGGCCGAGGGCCTGGGCAACAAGGCGATCGCCGACCGGCTCGTCGTGAGCGTCGGCGCGGTGGAGCGCCACGTGACGGCGATCTTCGAGAAGCTCGGGCTCAGCGCAGGGGACGGCGGGCACCGCCGGGTCCTGGCGGTGCTGACCTACCTTGGCGCGTGATGCGCGGGTCGAACTAGACGGGCGGCTGCAGCGGGGACCGGGCGAGGTCCTCGCAGACGATGCACAGCGGCCACGGCGGATTCCACGGCCAGCCGGTGACGTCCTTGCCGCACAGCGCGCGGTCCGGGTCGTCCTCGGTGACGATGTGGCAGATCTCCTCACCCGGATGGGTGGGGCCGTTGGTGCTGCGGCGCTCGATGACGGGGCTGAAACTCATATCGACGGCACAGGGTTGCACGATTTGGCCGTAGAGCGCAGCGTGGTTGAGCGCCGGGGCTTTCCCGGCTACCCTGGGTCGCGGATGTCACCTCGCCTCCACACCACGTCGCACGCCGCCACGGTCGCCTGACCGGGCGCGCGGACCGTCACCGGTCCGTCGCGCCCCCGCGACCTGCAACCGTTGACGACGATGTGGAGAACCTCCAGTGTCACTTCCTGTAGTCCCACCTGACCACGTGCTCGCGCGCGTGGTCGCGCAGCACACCGAGCAATGGCTCGTGCAACCGGCCGGAGACGACGGCCCACCCCGGCTCGCGCCCGCACGCGGGCGGCTCCGAGAAACGGGGACGCCGGTCACCGGCGACTGGGTCGCCCTCGACGAGGGCGGCGCGATCGCGCACATCCTCGAACGCCGCGGCACGATCATCCGCCGCGCCCCGGGCGAGGTCACCGACGCCCAGGTCCTCGCGGCCAACGTCGACCTCGCGTTGATCGTCGAGCCGCTGCCCGAGCCCAACACGCGGCGGGCCGAGCGCCTCGTCGCGCTGGCGTCCGCCGACGACGTGCCGGCGACACTCGTCCTGACCAAGGCCGACCGTGCCGACGACGGCGGGGACGAGACCGCCGCGGCGCTGGCCCGGCAGCTCGGCCTCCTGGAGGGTCTGGCGGTGTGCGCCAAGACCGGCGAAGGCCTGGGTGCCCTGCGGACGTTGCTGCGTCCCGGCGAGACCATCGTGCTCCTCGGGGTCAGCGGCGCAGGAAAGTCGACGCTCGTCAACGCGCTGCTCGGCGAGGAGCGGCAGGCGACCGCCGCGGTGCGCGCCGAGGACGACCGCGGCCGCCACACCACGGTGACCCGCGAGCTCATCACGCTGCCGAACGGCGCGCTGCTGCTCGACACGCCCGGCATCCGGGAGGTCGGATTGTGGGACGGCGTCGGCGAGACGTTCACCGACATCGAGGAGCTCGCGCTGCGCTGCCGGTTCCCGGACTGCGCGCACATCACCGAGCCGGGCTGCGCGGTCCGGGACACCGTCGACCCCGTCCGGGTCGAGGCGTGGCGCAAGCTCGTGCGTGAACAGCAGTGGATCGAGGACCGGCGCGCGGCCGCCCGCCAGCGCGAGGAGCGGGGCAAGTCGTACGGGCGCCTGCAGGTCGAGGCGCGGCGCGCCAAGGGGCGCGACGACTGAGGTTGTGCCGCGGCGGGGCGGGTAGGTGGTCAGGATGGCCACCATGCACCGCTCCGCCGCGATCCCAGATCAGCCACGCGACGAGATCCTCCGGGGCCTGCGGCCGTTCAACGCGGCCCTCGCGCTCGTCCACGCCGCGCAGGCCGTCGCGATTCTGCTGCTCTCCGCCGACGTGACCCTCCCGGTCACCGCAGGGTTCCTCGAGGGGCCCCGGGCAGTGACGCGGAGATGGGGAGCACCGTGCTGTGGGATCTCCCCGTCGCGCCCGCCGTCGCGCTGTTCCTCGCCCTCGCGGCTGTCGATCACGGCCTGATGGCCGGGCCGTTGCGCCGCTGGTACGAGGACAGCCTGCTGCAGGGCGTGAACCCCGCGCGCTGGCTCGAGTACTCGGTCAGCGCATCGCTGATGGTCGTGCTCATCGCGATGCTGAGCGGCACCTCAGACGCCACGGCCCTCATCGCGATCTTCGGCGTCAACACGGCGATGATCCTCTTCGGCTGGCTCATGGAGCGCACGAACCGGCCGGGTGAGGTGCCGGACTGGCGGCCGTTCTGGTTCGGCTGCGTGGCGGGTGCCGTGCCGTGGATCGCGATCACGCTGCAACTGGCGGTCTCGCAGTCCGAGACCGACAGCGTCCCGACGTTCGTCTTCGCCATCTTCGTGACGCTGTTCCTGCTGTTCAACAGCTTCGCGCTCAACCAGTGGCTCCAGTACCGCGGGCGGGGCCGGTGGGCGAACTACGTGTACGGCGAGCGGGTCTACCTCGTCCTCAGCCTCGTCGCGAAGAGTGCGCTGGCCTGGCAGGTCTTCGGCGGCACGCTCGCGGGCTGACCCCGGAAACGACGCCGGCCCCGCACATGGCGGGGCCGGCACCGGCATTCGAGTGAGGTCCAGTGTTGCGATCAGGCCGGAGCGGGCGCCTCCTTCTTCTCCGGGGGCATGGGCGAAAGGAGCTCGGCGGGTTCCACCCCGGCGTCGCCGAGTTCCAGGTCAAGCGGGTCGTCCTTGTCACGCGCCCGCGGCGGCACCTTCAGGAAGTAGAAGGCGATGCACACCAAGCCCATGAAGGCGTAGCCCAGCGGCACTTCGATCGGCGCGAAGAACTTCACCTCCTCGCCATGGATCAGCCCGACGAGCGCCAATGCGGCACCCGCGAAGCAGTAGCCGGCGGCCCACAGGAAGTTGCGATCGATCATGAAGACCGCGATCGCGCCGAGCACCATGCCCGCGAGGACCGCGCCGGATCCGAGGAGCAGCAGGCCCTCGAAGTTCGTGCCGCCCTGCGCGATGGTGGCGAACCCGATCTCGTCTGCCGACGTGCCTCCTGCGGCGAGGGTGTTGTTGATCTGCGTCGTCGCCCACGACGCGATGTTCGGCACCATCGCCAGCACGATCGCCGGGTAGTACGCCTTCGGCACCGCGCTGAACGCCTGGGCGCCGATCACGAGGCCGATGAACAGCAGGATCGGCACGATCGCCGGGATCGGCAGGATCGCTCCGAGCAGCGGGAACAGCGACAGCGTGCACAGGGCGAAGATCAGGATGCCGGTGGCCAGCGAGTAGCTGACCCGGCCGCCCGACGCCTTCCAGCCCGGGTGTCCGATGTAGACGGCGGGCGGGAACGGGCTGCCGAGCGCGGAGCCGACGATGGCGCCGGTGCCGTCGGCGAGGAGCACCGACCGCAGCGGGTAGTCGTCGCCCGCGGACTTCGCCGATTCCACGTTCGACATGGCTTCGGTGAAGTTGTAGATCCCCAGCGGGATCGCCGTGGCCAGCAGCGGCGAGATGTCGCCGAGACCGTCCATCAGCAGGTCGATGTTCAGCGACGGGATGCCGATCGCGATCGACTCCGCCGCGTCACCCACCGCCGCGGTCTCCATGAAGCCGCCGGCCCAGCCGAGCGCGGTGCCGACGAGCAGCGCTGCGAGGCCCACCGGGAAGTTGCCCGGGAGCTTCACGTCGGCGATGAAGCCGATGATGATGATCGCGAGCACCGGCAGCGCGATCCACGCGGCCTCCCACATCTGGGCCGCCGGGCCCATGGAGATGAACGTGATCGAGATGCCGGCGAGAGTGCCGAGCATCGCGGCCGTCGGGGTGAACTTGCGGATGTACGGCCCGACGAACGCGCCGATCAGGACGATGATGCCGATGATGAAGCACCACGCGAGACCCGCCGACCACGCGGCGATCGGGTCCTTCGTCGCCAGGAACGTCGGCAGCATGATCACCAGCGCGACGATGAACATGTGCGGCACCGATGGCCCGTACGGCAGCGCGGTGACGTCCGTTCGACCGGTCTTCGCCGCCAGCTGACGCGCGAGGTAGAAGTAGTAGATGTTGCCGACGAGGAGCCCGACGCCGAGCGCCGGGAGGATCGTTCCGGTGACGTCATCGGCCGGGATCTGCACCACGCCGATGCAGAGCCCCGAGAGGACGATGACGTTGACCAGCATGTTGATGAACAGCCCGAAGAAGGCGTTCAGATCTCCACGCGTCCACAAGGGGAGCGATGGAGTGGGTGCGGCAGCAGACACGGATCAGGCTCCCTGACTCGCGGTGGACGGAACGGGAAGCGCTGAGAGCAGCGCCTCCGAATCGGCGACCCAGCCGAAGATCCCGCCCTGCGCGGAGATCATCTTCAGGGCCATCTCATGGAACTCGGGGAAGTAGCTCCCCGTGCAGTCCGAGAGCACGAGGCACTCGAAACCGCGGTCGTTGGCCTCACGGGTGGTGGTGTGCACGCACACCTCCGTCGTGACGCCGGTGACGATCAGATGGGTGATGCCGTTGTTCTTCAGCAGCAGCTCGAGGTCGGTCGCGTAGAACGCGCCCTTGCCGGGCTTGTCGAGCACCGCTTCGCCCTCGATCGGGGCGAGGTCGTCGATGATGTCGTGGCCGAACTCGCCGCGGACGAGGATGCGGCCCTTCGGACCGGGGCTCCCGATGGTCTTCTCGCCCTTGCCGCGATCGCGCTTGCTCGGCGGCAGGTCGGTGAGGTCGGGGCGGTGGCCCTCGCGCGTGTGGATGACGAGCATCCCGAGGTCACGCGCGGCCCCGAGGACCTTCTGCAGGGGCTCGACGGTCTTCGCGAGCAGGCTGACGTCGTTGCCGAGCATCTCGCCGAAGCCCTCGGGTTCGAGGAAGTCCCGCTGCATGTCGATGATCACGAGCGCGGTCGTGGCGGGGTCGAACTCGTAGGCGTACGGCTCTGCCGGAACGCTCGCGGTGGGTGGTGGTGTCATGGGCGGCTCCGGATGGGCAGGTGCGACCGGCCTGGCTGTATGCAACGTCGTCGACGGCCGGGGGCCGACGGGCAGCACGCTACGTTCGGGCCGGAGCTGGCGCATTGGACACTTGGTCCCAACCCTTTTCGACGCAGCGCCAGGATTTTGGGCGTTTCCAGGGGTTCCGAGCGGCCGGAACCCGCCCTGAGCAGGCAAAATCCCCGGAACTGGGGGGACTCGCCGCACACAGGGCTGTATGCAACCCAGCTCGCGGCACGCTCCCGACGTCCCTAGCATCACCCGGGTGAGCGCACCCTCCGCCGACAACCGACAGGGCCGCGGGCGCGCGGGTGGCGTCTCGCGCGCCGAACGCGTGTACCTGGAGATCCGCGACCGCCTGCTGCGCGGCGAGTTCCCGGTCGGCCAGCGGCTCGTCGAACTCCAGCTGTCCGCCGAGCACGGGACCAGCCGCACGCCGATCCGCGAGGCGCTGCGCCGCCTGGAGGGCGACGGCCACCTCGAGCGTGACCCGTCCGGCGGCCTGCGCCCCGCCGTCCCGAGCGTCCGGCAGATGCGGGAGCTCTACGACGTCCGTGTGGTCATCGAGGAACTCCTCGTCGCGCGGGCCGCAGCCGACGGCGACCGCGGCGCGCTCGAGGAGCTGCAGGCCGACTGGGCGACGCTCACGACCGACTGGCACGAGGGCCGCGCCACCCTGCACGGCCCGGACTTCGTCCACGCCGACGAGGACTTCCACCAGCGCGTCGCGGCCGCGAGCGGGCACGAGACCGCCGAGCGCCTCCTGCGCGATCTCAACGACCGGATCCGGCTGCTGCGCATCCACGACTTCACGACCGACGAGCGGATCCGTGCGACCTTCGCCGAGCACGCGGAGATCCTCACGGCGGTGCTCGCCGGCGACGTGGACGCGGCCGCGTCGTTCATGCGCGCGCACGTGCTGCGCAGCGCGCGCGTTGTCCGCGAACGCGTCGGGGTCGCGCTCGCCCGGATGTTCGAGGTCCCCGACCTCACGGGCGAGCCGCCGGCCTGACCCAGGGTTCAGGTGTCCGCGTGGCGGGCACACCAGGGGTATGACCATCGCCGTCGTCGTCGCCATCTGCATCGTCCTGCTCGTGCTCGCGTTCCTCGCGCCGCGCCTGTCGCGCCATCCCGAGCGCGCCACGCACAAGGCGTTCGGCAGCGGCGGTCGGATCGCCAATCTCGCGCCGGGCCGACTGGGCACGTGGCTCGCCAAGCCGTTTCACTCCAGCTCGAAGGCCGCCGGGCGCAGCGCGGACGCCGGCCGCAAGGGCCGCGGCAAGCTGCCGCTTTAGCTGGTGATGCGGGGCTGCGGTTCGGACTCGCCGACGGGAAGGTTCGCCTCGACGCGGTCACGGCCGCGTTCCTTCGCCGCGTAGAGCAGCCGATCTGCGGCGCGCAGCAGCCCGGAGGGCGTCGACGCGTCCTCGGGCAGTGACGCCACGCCGATGCTCACCGTGACCTGCGCCACGCCGGGGACGGCGACCTCGCGGACCGCCGCGCGGATCGTCTCGGCCAGCGCCACCGCGCCGTCGCGCGCGGTGTCGGGTGCGAGCACGACGAACTCCTCGCCGCCGATCCGCGCCGCGAAGTCGCTGGCGCGAACGAGGTCCGCGAGCAGGGCGCCCATCGCCGCGAGCACCTCGTCGCCGACCTCGTGGCCGTGGGTGTCGTTGACGCTCTTGAAGTGATCGAGGTCGAGCGCGAGCGCCGAGAGCGGCGTCTTCGTCCTCCCGGCCTGTGCGGCCATCCGCTTCAGCGTCTCTTCGAACGACCGGCGGTTGGGCAGCCCGGTCAGGCCGTCGGTGGCCGCACGGCTTTCGGCCAGCGCGAGGTTGCGCAGGTTCGCCAGCACGGGCGCGGCCTGCGCGACCGACTCCTCCACCGCGCGGTCCTGGCGTTCGCTCAGCGGGTCGGGATGGCGGAGGAGGGCCGCGCCGATGACCTCGCCGCCCACGATCAGCGGGGAGCAGTCGGCCCGCCCCTCCAGGCCACCGCAGACCTCACAGCGCAGCACCGACGGCGCAGCCGCGTCCCCCTCGTGCCGGCGCGACGCCAGGCGGACGGCCAGGCACGCCCGCGGCTCGACGTCCGCGACACGATCGGTCAGCGGTGAATCGTCCGGGACCTCGGTGGCGAGGAGCAGGCGGTTCTCGCTGTTGTTGCGCGTGAGCACCGCGGCATCGCTGCCCGGCACGCTGAGCTCGAGGTGGCGGCTGAGGACTTCGTGCGCCTCCTCCTCGCTGCGGGCGACCTGCAGCCCGGTGCCGAGATCGTGCTGGCGGGCGACGTAGGCAGCCTCGCGCCGACGGGCGGCCCGGCGTGCCTGGCGCTGGCGCCGCAGCACCACAGCGCCGAGGAGGGCGAAGAAGACGGCGAGGGCGAACACAACCCCGGCGGACAGCCAGGCGAGGCCGGCCTCCCGGGACTCGCGCCGCTCGTCGATCAGGCGCTGATAGTCGGTGTTCGCGATCCGGAAGCGGTCCATGACGGCCTTGCGCTGCCGGGCGCCGGTGGCGTCCGCGTGCACGGTGTCGCGCAGGCGGGCCTGTGTCACCGCGACAGACGCCAGTTGCCGCCACTCGTCGGAGATCTGCGCCTGCTCGGCGAGGAGCGCCTGGCCGTTGCGGTCGCCCTCCATCGCTGAGCGGGAGTCGTTGAGGGCCTGGCCGAAGTCGGCCCGGCCCTGCTGGTACGGGCGCAGGAACTCGTCCAGCCCGTTGAGGTTGTACCCGCGCAGGCCGGTCTCCTGGTCGAGCATCGCGATGAGCATCCGCTGAGCCGCGGCGGTGCGCTCGGTCGCCTGCCGCGCCGCGCCGATCTGGACGACGGCGGTGAGTCCGACCGAGACCGCGAGCGCAAGCATGGCGGTGCCGGCCAGCACGGCCAGCCAGGCCGCGCCGATCGGGCGCGCGTCATCGGGATCCCGTCGACGGGTCATCCCCCAGGTTGTCGGCCGCGGGACCTGTGGGTTCAGCGCGAAACATCCCTGCTCGGAGTTCGTTGAGGTCTCCATGCTCCGGTTCTCACAGTGCGCGGCCCTGGTCGCAGCAGCGTTCTTCACCGCATCCACGGCGCACGCAGGGACCGTCCAGGTTCCCCTCGGCGTACCCGATGCCTCCGGCCAGGCGCACGCTTCTCCCACCGAGCGCGTGGCATTCACGCTGAGCTCGGAGTTCCAGCGCGGTGAGACCGTCAACGGCAACCCGTCCGGCTACGAGCGCTCGGTCCCGCTCGATGACGGCACCGTGTGCACGGTGACCTTGCTCGGCGGCGGGCGGGTTCAGCGCAAGCGTCCTGTTGCAGACGAAGGCCTGTTCGGCTCGATTCACGGCATCTTCCGCGTGACGCAGCAGGGGCGCGTCGGCGCGCTGCGCTGGTACCTCGGGCCGTCGGGCGATCAGCGGCTCGCAGCCGGCGTGGCACGCCCGCCCGTGCGGCTGCGCAGCGCGACCCGGCGGTACGTCCTCTACAGCTTCAAGCTGAGCAACAACGCCGGTGGCACGCCACAGGAGGCGGCGTGCTTGAAGGAGCAGCAGCGCAGCAATGGCGCGCTGAAGGCGGCCGTCCGCAGCGCCCGTATCGTGCAGACATCGTGACGCGGACGGCCGGCTCTACGCGCGAATGTCCTTGCGCGCGAACACCGGGATCGAGATCACGCAGAACAGCACCGCGCCGGCCAGCAGCACCCCCACGTCCGCAGCATCCAGGCCGTTCTCGATGGCCGAGCCGTAGAACCGGAACGGCGTGATGTCGGCCATCCAGTCGACGTCCGCGGCGATCTTCCCGACCGCGTCAGTGAGATAGCCGAGCACGAGCGCCCCGCCCGCGATGCCGGTGACGAGGCTCGGCTGGCGGACCACCGCGGAGACGATCAGCGCCAGCGCGCCGTAGATCAGCGAGAGCGGCAAGAGGTTCAGACTCCCGGCGAGCATGTCGCCCAGGTCGAGGTCCACGCCGAACGCGACAGCCGACGCCCACGTGATGAGGGCGAACAGCAGCACCATCTCGAGCAGTCCGATCGTGAAGGCGGCGAAGGTCGCGACGGGCAGGTGCCAGCGCGGCACGGGCTGGCTGAGGATGACGTCGAGCGAGCGGTTCTGCTCCGCGCCCGCGATCGCCCGGGCGGCCGCGAGGATCGGGTAGAAGCCGACCGCCAGCGGCACCATGAAGCTCATGAGCTCGCCGGGCGATGAAACCCTGGGGCGTGGTGAAGCTCTCGGCGCTGATGCCGAACGCGTCGAGCAGCGACTGCGGGTAGGCCTGAATCGCCTTGCTGAACGTCTCCACGTCGATGGTGCTGAAGACACCGACCATCATGACCCCGAGCAGCCCGAGCGAGACGCCCCACACGATCGTGGACCGCACGCGCCGGCCGTGCTGGTGGCGGATGAGCTCGATCATGCGACGTGGTTCTCCGTCCGCCCGTAGAAGGACAGGAAGACCTCTTCGAGGCTCGCCCGCCCGATCTCGAGATCGACGATCTCGTGCTGTGCGGCGAGCTTGACGAGCGCGTCGACCTCCCCGGCGAGCCGCAGGGTCAGCGTCGTGCCGTCCCCGTGGACGTCCTGCGCGCCCTCCAGCGCGGCGAAGGGCGCCGGATCGATCGGCGCGGCCGCGGTGATGCGCACGTGCCGGAGCGCCCGGCGGATGAGGTCGCCGATGTCCTCCGTGGCGATGAGCCGCGCGTCGCGGATGATCCCGACGCGCTCGCAGACACGGTGGACCTCCTCGAGGTTGTGCGACGAGAGGAAGACCGTGGCCCCGTCGGCGCGCGCCTCGGCGACGAGATCGAGGAACGTCTCGCGCATGAGCGGATCCAATCCGCCGGTCGGCTCGTCGAGCAGCAGCAGCCGGGGCTGGTGGAACATCGCCTGCACGAGCCCGACCTTCTGGTGGTTGCCGCGCGACAGGTGGCGCAGCGGCCGGTCCATGTCGGCCTCGAGGCGCTCGGCGAGCTCCCTCGCGAACGCGAGATCGTCGTGCCGGCGCAGCCGGGCGACGTGGCGGACGACCTCCCAGCCGGTCAACTGCTCGTCGTAGGTGAAGTCCCCCGGGAGGTTGCCCACGTGCTTGGCGACCTCCACCGACTGGCGCCAGCAGTCGAAGCCGAAGACCTCCGCCCGGCCGCTGGTCGGGCGCAGGAAGCCCATGAGCGCGCGGATCGTCGTGCTCTTGCCCGCGCCGTTCGGGCCCAGGAAGCCGAACGCCTCGCCCGGGTGGACGCGCAGGTCGATGTCCTCGATCCCGCGGTGCTTGCCGTAGCGCTTGGTCAAGCGCTCGCAGACGATGGCGTCTTCGCTCACGCCGCGGAACCCTAGATGGTTGGTTCCGCGGCGCGGACGCACCGGCGCGCCGTGGAACCAACCATCTAGTCGTCGTGCCGGGGGCGACGCCGGGCCTGCTTGCGCTCGGACTGCGCCTTCTTGGCCTGGAGGCGGCGCTTCTTCGCGCCCTTGCTCGGCTTCGTCGGCCGGCGGGCCCGCGGCACGTGGAGCGCGGCGGCGAGGCGCTCACGCAGTCGTTCGAGCGCGAGCTCGCGGTTGCGCAGCTGGCTGCGCGCGTCCTGCGAGACCGCGGTGACCCGCGGGCCGAGCTTTGCGATGACCCGCTCCTTCTGGGCGTCGGTCAGGGTCTGGGACGCGCGCACGTCGAAGATCGCCTCCACCCGGGAGGCGGTGACGTTCGCGTGCTGGCCGCCGGGCCCGGAGGAGCGGCTCGTGCGCAGCTCGATCTCGGTCAGCGGCAGCGCCACGCTCGACGTGAGTCGCAGGGTGCCGTCCACGCGCTCATCATGCCGATCGGCGCTCAACTCCCGCGCCCGGCCTGCCGATGCCCACTGCGATGCAGCTTCGTCATGAACGCGTCGAGCTGGAGACGGGGCGCCATCGCATCGTCGGCACGCTCACGCTCGCCCGCGAGGGCTACCGCAGCCGGATCTCCGACATGCTGAACGCCACCGAGCGCGACTTCGTGGCGCTCACCGACGTGGAGATCACCCCGCTGGACGGGAGCGGGGCGACGCGCGAGCACGCGTTCATCGCGATCCACCGCTCGCACATCGTCTACGCGGTCCCGCTGGAGCGGGAAGCGGCGGCGCTCGAAGCAGACCACGCGGCGCGCTTCGCGTAGCCCGGGTACGTCCCCGTCCGGGGCCGCAAGGATCGTACGGGCGTGCGTCCGCGGCTGGTACCCGAGTTGATCTGCACCGACCTCAAGCGCAGCTGCGCCTTCTACTGCGACGTCGCGGGGTTTGCCGTTCGCTACGCCCGCGAGGAGGAGCGCTTCGTGCTCCTCGAGCGCGAAGGCGCGCAGCTCATGCTCGAAGAACCTGCCAGCGCCTCGCGGCTCCTCCCGGCCGGCGCAACCCTCGAGCCGCCCTACGGGCGCGGCATGCACCTCGAGATCGACGTCGACGACGTCGGAGCCCTGCACGACGCCACGGTGCGCGCGGGGCTCGAACCACTCCTGCCGCTTGAAGACCGCTGGTACGAGCGCGCGGACGACGCGGTGCTCGTCCGCCAGTTCGCCGTGCAGGATCCCGACGGCTACGTCCTGCGCTTCACCGAGGAGCTCGAAGCGCGACGCGGCTAGGCCGCGCGCAGCACCGGCTCAGGCGTGTCGCCGAGCAGGCGCTCGAGGTCCGGCGCGTCGATCGGGCGGCTGAGGAGGTACCCCTGGGCGAGATCGCACTGCAGGGCCAGGAGCTGGGCGAGCTGCTCTTCGGTCTCGACCCCCTCCGCGACGACCGTGAGGTCGAGCGTGGAGGCGAGCTGCACGATCGCCGCCACGATCGCGGAGTCCTCGTCCTCGGAGCCGAGACCGTCGACGAACGAGCGGTCGATCTTCAGCGTGTCGAGCGGGAAGCGCTTGAGGTAGCTCAGCGATGAGTACCCGGTGCCGAAATCGTCGAGCAGCAGCCGCGCGCCGGCCTCGCGCAGGCGGGCAAGGATGACCTCGGGGTCGCCGTCGGCCTCCATCAGCACGCTCTCGGTGATCTCCAGGCCGAGCGTCCCGGGGGCGAGCCCCTCCTCGGCGAGGATCGCGGCGACGCGTTCGGGCAGGCCCGGCTCGGCCACTTGGCGGCCCGACACGTTCACGGACAGGCGGAACTCCGGCCAGCGCTGCTGCCAGCGCGAGACCTGGCCGCATGCCTCGCGCAGGACCCATTCACCGATCGCGACGATGTCGCCGCTCTCCTCGGCGACCGGGATGAACTCCATGGGCGACACCGTGCCCCAGTCCGGGTGATCCCAGCGCAGCAGCGCCTCGGCGCCCACCACCTGGCGGGTGCGCACGTCGACGACGGGCTGGTAGACGACGCGGAACTGCTCGCGCTCGAGCGCGCGGTGCAGGTCGCGCTCCAGGCGCACGCGCTCGCCCGCGCGGGCACGGAGCTCCTCGTCGAAGAGTTCGAACCGGCCGCGGCCGCGGCGCTTGGCGCGGTGCATGGCGGCGTCGGCGTCGCGCAGCAGGTCGTCGGCCCCCGCGGCGCCTCCCTGCGAGACGGCGACGCCGATGCTCGCCGTCGTGAAGACCTCGCCGACGGCCAGGACGAACGGATCGGCCCAGAGGCCGGCGAGCTTGTCGGCCAGCGCGATCGCGTCGTGCTCACCCGCCAGACCCTCGCAGAGGATGACGAACTCGTCGCCGCCCAGCCGGGCGACGGTGTCGGCCGCGCGAACCTCCGTGCGCAGCCGCTGGGCGATCGTGGCGAGCAGGTCGTCGCCCGCACCGTGGCCGAACTCGTCGTTGACGAGCTTGAAGCTGTCCACTCCGACGGTGAAGACCGCGGTGTGCGACTCGTCGCGGCGTGCCCGGGCCACCGACCCGCGCAGGCGGTCCATGAACAGGGACCGGTTCGGCAATCCGGTGAGCTGGTCGTGCAACGAGCGCTCGCGGTCGGCGCGCTCGAGCTGGACCCGCTCGACCGCGGACCCGACGACGTTGGCGACAGACTGCGCGAACGCGATCTCGCCCGCGTCGAACAGGCGGGCCTGCGGGCTGTAGCCGGCGAGCAGGCCGAAGGTGCGGCCCCGGACGAGGATCGGCAGCGCGAGGCCGCTGCGCACGCCCGCCTCGCGCAGCGCGGCGTCGCCGGTGAAGCGGGTGTCGGCGCGCAGGTCGGAGAACGTCGCGTGGGATCCGACACGCAGCGCCAGCCCGGCGTGCGAGGTCTGCTCAGCCGGGGACTGCAACTCGCACGCAGAGGTCAGCGCGTCGTCGGCGCCCGCGCTGGCGACGGCACGCAGCACGTCGGCGTCCAGGTCGAGTTCCAGGACGACGCCGGTCGGCAGCTCCAGCACCCGGGACAGGGTGCGGGCGGCCTCCTGCATGAGGACGTACGGCTCGGCGAGCTCCAGCGCGCGGCGCCCGAGCTCGGCGACCGCGGCGTGGCGGGTGCTCGCGCGCTCGCGCTCGGCCTCCGCGCGGCGATGGGCGGTGACGTCCCGGGTGATCCCGGAGACGCCGGTGACCCCGTCGTCGTCGGCGAGCGGCACGAGGTCGATCGCGACCTCGACGTCGGTCCCGTCGGCGCGCCGCAGCGTCGTCTCGTGCTCCTGGGGCACCCCGGCGAGCACGGTGCGGATGACCGCGAGGTCGTCCTCGGCCCGGTCGGGGTGCAGGCAGTCCCGCAACGGCCGGCCGACGGCGACGTCCACCGGGAAGCCGAGGACATCCTCGATCGCCGGGTTGCAGTAGGTCATGACGAGGTTCTCGTCACACGTCCAGATGATCTCCTGCGCCGTCTCGACGAGCCGGCGGTACTGTGCCTCGCTGGCCTCCAGCCGCCGCTCGGCGTGCAGGCGGGAGGTGATGTCGCGCAGCCACAGCGCCGCGCCGATGTACCGCCCGTCAGCGGTTCGCAGCTCCGCGCCGCCCAGGCACAGATGCTGAACCGGGTGCCCGTCGCGGCGACGGTCGACGAGGACGTCGTCGTCGTGGCCGCGCGACACCGGAAGGTCGATGCGGGCGAACAGGCGGCGCAGCTCCTCGTCGGCGACCTCGTCGAGCCCGCGGCCGAGCAGCACGTCGCCGGGGACGCCGAGAACCTCGAGCGCCGCGTCGCTGATCCAGACGATCCGCTCGCGCTCGTCGAGGAGGAGCATGCCCTCCGCCGAGAGTTCGGACATGGCGGCGGCACGCGCGTCCGAGAGCCGGACCGCGGCGCGCTCACGGCGCCAGACCCAGGCAAGCGCGCCCGTGACGATGAGCAGGGTCGTGGCGATCGCGATGGCAATCGGGGCGGTGGCGGCAGCGATCGGAAGCATGGGCTGGGCTCCCCGCAAGGGAGTCCCCCTGATCTATCGGCAGATGGACCAGGAACATGCATCCCCAAACCCGGGTGGGGGGGATCGTCCAGCGTCAGCCGGTGGTGACGACCACGTTGCGGACGGTGTGACGGTTCGTCAGCCCACCCGTGCCCGCGCTGAAGCCCAGCAGCACCCGCTCAGGCAACGCCACAGCCCGGGAGATGACCGGCGCGCCGTCCAGCGACACCGTCACCACCCCCGCGGTGATCGCCACCCGCACCCGCCGCGTCGTGTTCTGCAACGGCGTCAGCAACGACGACGTCTGCAACCAGCTCAACGTCTGCCACGCGCCAGCCAGCGCACCATCGCTCAACCCGACGAAGTTGCCCGTCGCCTGTGTGCCGTTCGGGTAGCTCGCCAGCGCCACGCCCCACCCCGGAATCCCACCGAAGCCAAGGCTGCCACCGCCACCACCCAGCGAGGACGGCGTCGCACCACGCGACGGATCACCCAACACCAGCGCCATGCCGTCCGCGCCCGTCCCACCATCCACCGACGCATCGAACTCCACCACCAACCCATCCACCTTCACCGTCTCCGGCCAGAACCCACTGCCCTTCACATCCGCCGACGCCGGCGTCAACTGGAGCGCCCCACCCGTCATCGACGCCACCCCGTTGAGCTGCCACCCACCCACCGCAGGATCCGGGACCCCACCCGGAGGCGGCGGTGCCGGAGGCGTGTACGTCGAGGTGAAGGCCACGGTGTTCTCGCCCGCGGAGAGCGTGAACGCAGGCACCGGGTAGACGCCGCCAGCGGCGGTCACGGGCTGCGCGGCGCCGCCGTTCACCGAGACGGTGGCCGTCCACCCCGCGCCCGGGACGGTCTGCGCGACGTTGCACGCCGCGCCCTGCACCCCGCCCGTGAGCGCGGGCGTGACGCTCTGCCCGGCGCCCACGGTGCCGGTGAACGCGCTCGGGCAAGCGCCGGTCACGGTCACGCTCGTGGACGCCTCGGGCGTCCCGGCGGGCGCAACGATCGTGCTGCGGATCCGCAGGCTCGCCGCGGCGGGCGGAGGCGGTGGCGAGCCCGCGCCGCTGACGACCACGTTGCGGACGGTGTGGCGATTCGTCAGCCCACCCGTGCCCGCGCTGAAGCCCAGCAGCACCCGCTCAGGCAACGCCACAGCCCGGGAGATGACCGGCGCGCCGTCCAGCGAAACGGTGACCACCCCCGCCGCGATCGCGAGCCGCACCCGGCGGGTCGTGTTCTGCAACGGCGTCAGCAACGACGACGTCTGCAGCCAGCTCAGCGTCTGCCACGCACCGGTCAGCGCACCATCGCTCAACCCCACGAAGTTGCCCGTCGCCTGTGTGCCGTTCGGGTAGCTCGCCAGCGCCACACCCCATCCGGGGATGCCGCCGAACCCCAGACTGCCACCGCCACCACCGAGCGACGACGGCGTCGCGCCCCGAGAGGGATCGCCAAGCACCAGCGCCATCCCGTCCGCACCCGTCCCGCCGTCAACCGTCGCATCGAACTCCACCACCAGGCCGTCGGTCTTCACCGTCTCCGGCCAGAACCCACTGCCCTTCACATCTGCAGACGCCGGCGTCAACTGCAACCCACCACCCGTGATCGACGCCGCCCCATTGAGCTGCCACCCACCAGACGCGGGATCCGGGATGTCCGGGCCCGGCGCCGGCGGCTGGTACCGGTTGGTGAGCACCACGGTGTTCACCCCCGCCTGCAGCGCGAAGGCGGGCACGCGGACCACGCCGTTCTCCAAGGTCAGGGCCACGGGGGCGCCGTCGTTCACCGTCGCGGTCGTCGACCACCCGTCACCGGTGATCGCGTCCTGTTCGAGCACGCACGTCGCGCCGGCCGCCGCGCCGCCCAGCACCGGGGTCGCCGAGGCGCCCGCGGCGAGCGAGAACGCCGCGAGCGTGGACGGGCAGCGGCCCGCGAGGCGGATCGCCGTGGACTCCTCCGGTGACCCCGGCGGCGCGATCACGGTGCTCACCACGCGCAGACTCGGCGGGTCGGGCCCCGGATCGCCCCCGCCCCCGCCGTCGGGCGGCGGCAGCGCCGGGCCGGGCGCGCCCCCGATGCTCGCGTTGGAGACGACATGCCGGTCGGTCGACCCGCCCGTCGACCCCGAGAAGCCCACGAGCACCCGATCGGGCAGCGCGACGGGGGTCGTGAGCCGCTGGACGCCGTTGATCGAGAGTCGCAGCACCCCGTCGATGACCTGCACCCGGACGCGACTCGGCGTGGCGGTCCGCAGCGGCGGCACGTCGCGCGTCGTCGCGACCCAGCGCGGGAGCCCGGGCTTCCCGGGGGTGGGCCCGTCGCTCACGCCCGCGAAGGGGGCCGTGACCCCGTTGTTCTTCCAGGTCACGAGCGCGGCGGCCCAGCCGGGAATCGAGGAGAAGCCCAGCCCGGCGCCGCCCGCCCCGAGCGACCCGGCCGTGGCCCCGCGCGCGGGGTCGGCGAGCACGAGCGCCAGCCCGTCGGCGCCGGTGCCGCCGGTCAGCAGCGCGTCGAAGGAGACGTCGAGCCGACGGGCGTCAACCGGCGCCGGCCAGAATGCGGTTCCGCGCTGGTCACGCGCGGCGGGCGTCAGCTCGAGCGCGCCGCCGACGACCTTCGCGACGCCGTTGCGCCGCCAGCCGTCCGCGGCCACCCCGGGCACGATGCCGGCCGCCGTGAGGTCGGCCGAGACGACGCTCCCGTCATCGGCGGTGACGCGCCAGCGCGCCTGCACCTCGCCCAGCTCCGTCGCGGTGAAGCGCACCGCGCGCACGACCTCCCCGCCGGGCGGCACGACCGTGCCGGTCGCCAGCGGCGTCTCCAGGGCGAACTGCCCACCGGGCGGCGTCGAGCCGGTGATCGTCACGTCGCGCGAGCCGGTGTTGCGCAGCGTCACCGTGCGGCTGGCCGTCGCCCCCGCGGCGACATCTCCGAACGCGGTGCTCGCCGCGGTGGCGCGCAGGGCGCCGGTGGCAGGGCCCGCGTCGCGGTACGTCGCGGTCAGCGTGAGCGCGGTCGACGGGATGGTGAGGTCGTGGAGCCGTGCGCCGTCATCGGACCACCCGCTGAACTCCCACAGGCGCCCGTCCTTGACGAACCGCTCCGCCGCCGACACCGACGTCCGGAACCCCACGGCGGCGTCCTGGGCATACGGCGCCGTCCGAGCGCGCCCGGCGTACGTGACCGGCGCACCGGCCGGGGCGCTCTCGACCCGTAGCGGCACGGTCTCGGGTCGTAGCTCCACGGTGCGTTTGGCCGCCACGCCGCCGGGGTCGGTCGCGGTCAGCTCGATCTCGTACCAGCTGTCGGCGTCGTGGTCCTGGACCGCACGGAACCGCGCCTCGTTCGCGCCGGTGACCTGCACGATCGGGTGGGTGTGGCCGGCGTGGTGCAGCGTCACCCGCCAGCTCAGCGCCTCGGCGGGCAGGTCACCGGTCTCCGGGTCTGTGGCGGCGCCCTGCAGGTCGATGACCTCGCCGCCGCGGAACGTCGCGCCGCTCGCGGGCGTGACGATCCGCGGTTCGGGCGGGTCGTTGCCGACCGTGACGCGCACCGTGTCGGTGGCCGTCGCGCCGCGGCCGTCGTCGACGGTCAGCGTCGCGGTGTACGTGCCGGGCGCGGTGTAGACGTGCTCGGGCGCGGCCGCGGTGCTCGCCGGACTGCCGTCACCGAACGTCCAGCGGAAGCTGAGCGCGTCCCCCGTCCGGGTCGCTCGAGCCGTCGGCGGAGAACCGCACGGTGAGCGGCGCGCCACCACTCGACGGCGTGGCCGCCGCGCGGGCCGTGGGCGCCCGGTTGCCCGCGCCGTAGGAGATGGCGCGCACCGAGCCGGTCCCCGGCTCGCCGGTGCCAAACGACACGTACCCCAGTTCCCCGGCGGGGGTCTGCAGCAACTGCACGCCCGACCAGTCGGTCGCGAAGTTCGTCACCGCGGTGACCCGGTCGGCGCCGTCGAGCGTCAGGCGTTTGACCCACTGCTGCGCGTAGTCGGCGACGAACACGTCACCCGCGTACCCGGCGGGGTAGCCCGTCCCGGTGAAGACCGGCCCACCGATGACGGCGCCGTCCTCCCCGGCGCGGGTGTACGACCACGCGGGCGGACGCGCGGCAAGCGCCGTGCCCTCCTTCGCGTACTCCAGCCCGCAGGCGGCGAGGTCCGCGTACCCGCTCGTGCGCCCGGAGCCCTCGTAACACGGCCAGCCGTAGTTGCCGCCGGCCGACCGGACGATGTCGACCTCCTCACGCTCGCCCCACCCCACGTCCCCGACGGCCAGCCCCGCGCCGCCGGGCAGCAGCTCGAAGCGGAACGGGTTGCGCAGGCCCTTGGCGTAGAGCTTCGTGCAGACCTTCGTGAGGTCCGTCTCAGCCGGGCAGAACGCGTGGCCGGCCACGCCGCGGCCGGTGCGATCGATCCGGATCAGCTTGCCGGCGAGGCTCTGCTCGTCGTACGTGCGCAGCGCCAGCGGGTCGACGATGGAGTAGCTCGCGCCGTCGCCGGACCCGACGTAGAGCGAGCCGTCGGGCGCCGACCGCACCGAGCCGATGGAGTGCGAATCGCCCTCCGACGGCATGCAGTCCACGACGTTCGACGGCGCCGGGCACACGCTTGCGGTGTAGGTGCCGAGGATCGCCTGGGGCTCCACCAGCTCACCGGCGGCGGTCAGCCGGTAGCGGCGCAACTGGGAGACCATCCGGCCGTCACCGTCGGGTGCTGCGGGCTCGAGCTCGTACGTGAACAGCAGGTAGACGTACGGGTGGTCGGCGAACTGGCCGTCGACGGCGATGCCGAGCAGCCCGCGATCCCAGTAGCTGTGCACGGTCGCGCGGAGGTCCAGGATCTGCCGCGCCGTGCTCTGCCCCGGCTCGGCGAGCTTGACGACGCCGGCCTTCTCCGCGATGAGCACCCGGCCGTCGGGGGTCCACGCCGCCGCGGTCGGCATCGTCAGGCCGCCGACGAGCGCGCGTTCCGAGAACCCGGAGGGCAACGTCGCGGCGTGTGCCGTGCCCGAGAACAGCAGCACGACGACAGTCAGGAAAAGTGGGTGTAGCGACCTCAGAGCAAGACCCCGCTTCGAGGTATAGCGCACACCTCCTCTTTCCTCGACATGGGCTGACCATGTCGTGCGTTCATCTCGGATCTCGCCGCCGTGGAGTGCTGCCGACCGTCGGGTAGGGTCGCCGGTCATGTCCCTGCCCGAGCTCTTCTCCGTCCGCGGCCGCACCGCACTCGTCACCGGCGGGTCCCGCGGCGTCGGCCTCATGATCGCCCGCGGCCTCGTCCAGGCGGGCGCCGAGGTCATCATCTCCTCGCGCAAGGCCGACGCCTGCGACGCGGCCGTCGCCGAGCTGTCGCAGTTCGGCGAGGCGAGTGCCATCCCCGCCGACGTGTCGACCGCCGACGGCGCCGCTGCGCTGGCCGGCGCGGTGACCGAGCGCGTTCCCGAACTGCACCTCCTCGTCAACAACGCGGGGGCCACATGGGGCGCTCCGCTCGGCGACTTCCCCGACGCTGCGTGGGACCGTGTCATGGACGCGAACGTCCGCGGCATGTTCAACCTCACGCAGGATCTGCTCGGCCCGCTGCGCGCAGCCGCGTCGGCCGAGCGCCCCGCGCGCGTGATCAACATCGGGTCGGTCGACGGCCTGCGGGTCCCCATGACCGAGAACTACAGCTACAGCGCGAGCAAGGCCGCGGTGCACATGCTCACGCGACACCTCGCCAAGCGCCTGGCGGGCGAGCACATCACGGTGAACGCGATCGCCCCCGGCCCGTTCGAGTCGAAGATGACGGCGTTCATGCTCGACAACGAGGAGGGCCGCGCCGCCGTCGCGTCGACGGTGCCGCTCGGCCGGATCGGCAGCGAGGACGACATCGTCGGCACCACGCTCTTCCTCGCCTCCCGGGCGGGCGCGTACCTCACGGGCGCGGTCATCCCGGTGGACGGCGGGATGGTGGGCTGCGCGTAACTCGCGCCGGGGTTCGGCGGTTGACGTGACGCCCACTGTGTCGCGAAGCTGACAGACAGCAGCGCCGGGACGGGGCAGTATCTCCATCACCCCCACCCCGGCGCGCATCCCCCGGCGCGCCGGCGGGTGGGGCGTCCACCCCGACCTTCAAGGAGTCCGACCGTGTCCATTCACCGCCCGCTTCGCACCGCCGCCCTCGCTGGTGCAACTCTGGCTGCTGCACTGGCCGCCGCCGGACCCGCGAGCGCGGCCCCAGCGGTCGCCGGCGAGTTCGCGCTCCCCGGAGACGGCGTGCCCAAGTACCTCACGCAGGGCCCCGACGGGAACGTCTGGGTGCCGATCCAGGGCGCGTCGAACGGCGACGACATCGCGAAGATCACGCCCGACGGCACGGTCACCGGCTACAACGTCCCGAACCTCCAGGACGCGACCGGCATCGCCAGCGACGGCACCTACCTGTGGGTGACGCGCACGGCGGCGGTCTCGCGCTTCCTGCCCGCCAACCCGGCGGGCGCGGAGAACTTCGCCGCCGCCGGCGTGAACTCCAAGGCGATCACCCTCGGCAGTGACGGCAACCTGTGGACCGGCGGGACGGACGCGGCCATCAAGATCACGACCGCCGGCGTCGCCACCTCCGTGCCGGTCGCCGGGATGGGATCCCCCGAGGGCGTCGCCGCGGGCGGCGACGGCGCGCTGTACTTCGCCACGTTCGGAACCCAGCGGGTCACACGCGTGACGACCGCAGGCGCCTCGTCGTTCGTCGGCATCGACACCGGCAACACGAACGGCGCCCGCCAGGTCGCCGCCGGCCCCGGCAACCAGATCGCGTTCACCGCACCCGCTGCCCAGCCGCGCGACATGGGCTTCATCACCGGCGGCGCGGCACTCGGCCCCACCTCGGTCACGGGCGGCGCCGTCATGCCCGGCGCCGATCCGGAGGGGATCACCTACGCCAACGACGGCGCTTACTGGATCGCGCGGTTCGCCGCCAACGACGTGGCTCGAGTCACCCCGGACGGCGCGTTCACCACGCTGCCCCTCTCCGCGGCCTCGGGCCCGCGCCGGATCACCAAGGGTGCGAACAACACCCTGTGGGTCGGCCTGGAGACGGCGAAGAAAGTCGCTCGCATCACCGGCGTCGAGGCCCCGGCCGCCACGCCGACGACCCCGACGCCCACCCAGACCCCCACGACCACCCCGCCCACGGCCGAGGTCGCGCTCGCCATCACGAAGTTCAAGGTGTTCCCGAGCTCGTTCAAGAAGGGCACCCGCCTCCCGGCGCTCACCCAGAGCAAGCTCGGCAGCCAGCTGCGCTTCTCGATCACCAAGCCCGCGACGGTGCGATTCCGCTTCGCGAAGGGCACGGTCGGGCGGAAGGTCGGCAGCTCGTGCGTCAAGCGGACGCGGCAGAACGCCTCGAAGAAGCGGTGCGTGTACTACACCGCCGTCCCGGGATCGTTCACCGTGAAGCCCGCCGCCGCCGGTGACCACCGGGTCCGCTTCCAGGGCCACATCACGGCGACGCGGTCGCTGCAGCCGGGGCGCTACCGCGTGACCGCCACGGCGACGGGGGCCGACGGCAAGGCGGCGACGCCCGTCAAGGCGACGTTCGCCATCAAGACTTCCTGACGGTCGGTCGGGAACAGCGCGGGGCGGCCAGGCCGCCCCGCGCGTCTACTTCTCCTGCCCCACCCGTGCGCCGGCCTGGCCGGCGCCGAGCACGTCGCGGACGGTCTCCGTCGCGCCGGTGTGCCGCACGGGGTCCCGGCGCAGCACGATCTCCGCTGCGCGCGCGATCTCCCGCGCCGGTTCCCCCTCAGGCCACAGGCAGTTCGCCGCGACACGATGGGACCACTCGGTGCGCGCGACGCCGAGCGTGATGGCCGACATCGCCAGCAGCGAACTCGTCCTCGCCCCAGGCTCGAGGTGGCGCAGGTCCAGCGTGGTCGGCGGCGCGAGCGACAGGACGTGGGCGTGATCCGAGCTGCGCAGGTGGGGCAGGCATGCGCGAACGACGGCGAAGGTCGCCCGGGCCGTGACGGCGTGCAGCCGGTCGAAGTCCTTCTGGGAGAGGCCGCCGATGCCCACCACACCCATCGCGCTGCCGGCGTGGACGCAGAGGTCCACTCCGCCGAACCGTTGCACCGCCAGCGAGACCACCTCGGCGACGGACTCCGGGTCTGCGAGATCGCCGACGTGGGAGAGCACGTCGGCGCCGCTGGCACGCAGGACGTCAGCGCCGCGACGGGTTGGCCCAGCCTCCTCGCCCGCCGCGAGCAGCGCGAGCCGGACCCCGGCCGCCGCGAGTCGCCGGGCGATCGCCAGGCCCACGTCGCCGAGTCCGCAGGCGATGACCGCCGTCCGGTGGTGGAGGGGATCCCGGTGCGCCATGCCGAGGAATTTATAGCTATCTCTATAGCTTTTGTGTTTCAATGTCCCCATGAGGATCGGCATGGCGGACAAGCAGCTCGTGGGATGGAACGCAGAGCGCGGCGCATGGATCGCGATCGACGGAACCGGGGCGAACCACCCGCTCGGGCTCCTGGCCCAGGGCGAGGCCGGGCTCGTGCGGGCCGCGGAAGAGCTGGCGAAGGGACGAGAGGCCGAGGGCCCGGCGGGCCTCCCCTTCTCGCCCACGTCGTTCCGGGGCGTCATGATCGTCGAGGAGCACTACGTGCGCGCGGCGCGGACGATGGTGCGCCGCTTCATGCCCAAGCCCGTCGGGGCGTTCATCAGCGCCTACGAGACGGTCACGCGGCGGACCTTCCCGGCACTTCGCCCAGCCCCGCGCTTCTACGAGGTGCCGCAGTTCTACTTCGGCAGCGCCACGACCTTCGTGCCCGACGGCGCGGCGGTGCGGCGTCCGGCGTCCTGCCGGTTCCTCGACTTCGAGCTCGAGCTCGGCGCGATCGTCACCCAGCCCTGGGACTCCGCCGCCGCCGGCACGCCCAGCGCGGCCGACGTCATCGGCGCCTTCACGGTCATCAACGACTTCAGTGCCCGCGACCTGCAGTTCCTCGACGAACGCCGCAGCGCATTCAGCGGCGTGGTGAAGGCGAAGTCGTTCGCGACAGGCATGGCGCCGGTCCTCGTGACCGCCGACGAGATCCTCCCGGCATGGGACCGCGTGACCGGCCGCGTGCACGTCAACGGCGAGCTCTGGTGCGAGGGCTCGACGGCCGGCGGCGCGCACTCGCTCGACGACGTCATCGCCCACATCGCCGCCGACGAGGTGCTCGTCCCCGGCGAGGTCATCTCCCTCGGGACGTTGGCCGGCTGTTGCGGGCTGGAGCTCGACCGGTTCCTCGAACCGGGTGACGAGGTACGGCTCGAGCTCGACGGGATCGGCTCCCTGACCAACACCATCACGCCGTGACGGGACCGGTCGGGACGCTCCGCGAAGCGCCCGCGCGCTTCGCGGGCGGCCTCACGGAGATCGCGCCGCAGACGTACGCCTGGCTGCAGCCCAACGGTGACTGGAGCGAGTCGAACTGCGGCCTCGTCGTCGGTGGCGATGCGGCCGTCCTCATCGACACCGCGTGGGATCTGCGGTTGACGCGACGGATCCTCGCGGCGGTCGCCGACGAGGTGGGCGTGCCGATCCGCACCGTCGTCGCCACGCACGCCGACGGCGACCACGTCAACGGGCTGCAACTGCTTCCCGACGCAGAGTTCGTCTGCGCCGAAGCCGCGCGCGACGAGCTCGCCGGCGAGAACCCCGGCGCGCTGCGGTGGTCGCAGACCGGCGTGCACCTCCTGCGCCGGTTCGCCATCGGACCCCCGCGCCGGTTCGGCGCCTACCTGGATTGGATGCTGTCCCCGTTCGAGTTCCGCGGCATCGAGGTGCGCGGCCCCGATCGCACCTTCGCCGGGCGGCTCCAGCTGACCGTCGGCGACCGCGAGCTGCACCTGCACCACCTGGGACCCGCGCACACCGCGGGCGACACGATCGTCCACGTCCCCGACGCGGCCACCGTCTTCGCGGGCGATCTGCTGTTCACCGGGGTGACCCCGAACGGCTGGACCGGACCGGTGGCCGGCTGGCAGGCCGCGCTGCACGCCATCGCGGCGCTCGAACCCGAGGTGATCGTCCCGGGCCACGGGCCGGTCAGCGACCTCGGGGCTGTGGCCGAGCTCGACCGGTACTGGTCGTGGCTGACCGAACACGCGAGCCGCCTGCTGGCCGATGGGGTCTCGGTCGACGATGCCGCGGAGGCGATCGTGCGCAGCGACGCGTTCGCGGCAGAGCCGTGGGGGCGCTGGGACTGCCCGGAGCGCACGGTGTGCAACATCGTCCTCATCGACCGCGCGCGCCGCGGGGTCCCGACGCACATCACGCACCGTGAGCGGCCGCTGATCATGTGGAAGGTCGCGCGCCTGGCCGCACGACTGCGCGCCGGCGCCACGCCGGCGTGACTCAGGTCTCGCGCCGCGCCAGGACGAGCGCGTCGCGAACCAGCTCGTCGATGAACGCGCCGTCGACGGGCAGCCCGGTGATGAGCAGCCGCATCCAGATCGGGGCGTGGACGCGCTCGACGACCGCCCACCCATCGGTGCCCTCGGGCAGCTCCCCGCGATCGATCGCGCGACGCGCGACGGAGTTCGCCACGGCGTAGCGCGAGACCCAGAACGCCTGACGCAGCGCGTCGAGTTCCTCGTCGGGCAGCACGAACGCGCTGCGCAGGAGCGTGACGAACATCGGGTTCTCCAGGGACGCCGCAACGTCCCCGGCGAGCGTCCGGAGGTCCTCCTCCAGCGTGTCGCCCTGCGGCTCGGGCACGGCGACGGCGGTCGCGTCGGCGAAGATGTCGGCGATCAGCCGAGCCTTCGTGCCCCACCGCCGGTGGACCGTCGTGAGCGCGACGCCGGCACGCTCGGCGACGCGCGGCATGGAGAAGCCGTCGTAGCCGTGCTCCAGCAGCTCCTCGGCGGCGGCCGCGAGCACCGCGGCGCGCACGCGCGCGCTGCGCCCGCCGGGCCGCGTGCCCTTGTACACCTGGGTGCTGGGCTCGCGCTCGGCTGCGGGATGCTGCTGCCCGGACACGTCAGCGCAAGCCGGCCGCGATCGCCGAGTTTGCCGCGTCGATCAGGATCCGCTTGGTGCCCTTCCCGCGCTGGAAGACCTTCGCCTGGATCCCGTAGAGCACCTTGTTGCGGACGAACTCGATCGACGGCGGCGCGCACGACGCGCCGCAGGAGATGTCGCGATACCAGCCGTTCTTGCCGTCCGCGAGGCGCACCCGGATGCGGTTGTTGCGCTCGCCGCCCTGCACACCCGACAGCGTGCCGAGCGTGCAGGCGTTCGCGCCGCGGCAGTCCTTCCCGCCGAGGGAGACGAACCACGCGCCTTCGGTCACCTCCGTCGAGGAGTAGAGCTTGCCGCTGTAGTCGAACGGCAGGGACTGCGGCAGCATCACCCCGACCGGCGTCTCTTCGACGAGTGCGGTGAGCTGGTCGCCCATCACGGCCGGGATGTCGTACCGCTTGGCGTCAGCGACCGCGGGGGCCAGGAGCCCGGCGCAGGCGACGGCGGTGAGGACGGAGAGACAGCGACGACGCATCTGCGGAGTATCGCGCGAATGGATCGTGCCCCGCGCGGCCCCCGGACGCCGCGCGGAGTTCGACCCTCCCCCTCAGGAACAACTCACATCCGCACTGACCGACCGGACAGTTGGCTCGACCGGACGGAGCAGTGTTGTACCGCTTCATCCGACAAAAGGCCAGATCACTTGCGTGACCGCGCGCACACGCCGATGTGGACATCTGATCGATTCCTGGATGCCTGCTTTACACGTTCGGCGTTCTGTGTCAGACTGCGCGACGCTCACCCGTTGTGATGCCCACGTCTTAGGAGTGTCCCCGGCTTCATGTCCGCCCACGCCCACGCCCCCGGTCACCACCATCACCACCACGACAGCGACGCCCAGGCGATCGCTCCCACGTGGAAGGACTCCAAGCGCTACGCCTGGCTCCTCGGCATCGTGGTCCCCGCCTTGCCGATCGCCGCGTTCGCGCTCGTCGAGGTCACGGGCCTCGGCCTGTTCTGGTGGTTCGGCCCGATGTTCGTCTTCGGCTTCATGCCGCTGCTCGACACCGTCTTCGGCACCGATCCGAACAACCCGCCGGACAACGTCATCAAGTGGCTGGAGGAGGACCGGTACTACCGCTGGTGCACCTACCTCTTCATCCCGATGCAGTACATCTCGCTCGTCTTCGCCTGCTGGGTGTGGGGCACGCAGGACATCGGGGTCGTCCAGTCGATCGGCCTGGCCTTCACCGTCGGCTCCGTGAACGGCATCGCCATCGCGAACGCGCATGAGCTCGGCCACAAGCGCGAGGCCATCGAGAAGTGGCTCGCGAAGGTCGCGCTGGCGCCCACCTGGTACGGCCACTTCTTCGTCGAGCACAACCGCGGCCACCACGTCCGCGTCTCCACGCCCGAGGACCCCGCCAGCTCGCGCCTGGGCGAGAACTTCTACGAGTTCCTGCCGCGCACGATCATCGGCAGCTTCAAGTCCTCCTGGAAGCTCGAGAAGCTCCGGTTCGACCGCATGGAGAAGAGCCCCTGGACGCTGAAGAACGACATCGTCAACGCCTGGGCCATCAGCCTCGTCGTGTGGGGCGTCCTGCTCGCCGTGTTCGGCATCGACATCCTGCCGTACATGCTCATCCAGGCGTTCTTCGGCTTCAGCCTGCTGGAGGTCGTCAACTACCTCGAGCACTACGGCCTGCTGCGCGGCAAGCGCGAGGACGGCCGCTACGAGCGCTGCGCGCCCGAGCACAGCTGGAACTCGAACATCGTCGCGAGCAACGTGTTCCTCTACCACCTGCAGCGCCACTCAGACCATCACGCGCACCCGCTGCGCCGCTACCAGGCGCTGCGCAACTGGCAGGGCGCGCCGGAGCTGCCGGCCGGCTACGCGACGATGATCGTCGCCGCGTACCTCCCGCCGGTGTGGAAGCGCGTCATGGACCACCGCGTCGTCGAGCATTACGGTGGCGACGTGACCAAGGCGAACATCCACCCCCGCGCGCGCAGGCGGATCATGAAGAAGTGGAACGCCCACCCCGCCACCCCCACCTCCGCCGCATGAGCGTCTACCACTGCCCCGAGTGCGGCTTCGTCTTCGACGAGGAGCAGGGCGTGCCGCGCGAGGGCTTCCCGCCCGGCACGCCGTTCGCGCAGGTCCCCGATGACTGGACCTGCCCGGACTGCGGCGTGCGCGACAAGCTCGATTTCGTGGAGGGAGTCGCCGGAGGCGCCTCCTTCCCTCCGCCGGAGAGCCCGTGAATCCGCCATCCGCAACCATGGGGGACGTGGTGACACCCCGCCGCCTCCCCTACGCCGAAGCCGCGCGCGAACTCCTGCGCGACTCCCTGCTCGACGCCGCCGTCGACCTGCTCGAGGACCGCACCTGGAGCCAGGTCACGATGGCGGGTGTCGCGAAGGGCGCCGGGGTCAGCCGGCAGACGCTCTACAACGAGTTCGGCTCGCGCCAGGACTTCGCGCAGGCGTTCGTGCTGCGCGAGGTCGACCGGTTCCTCTCCGCCGTCGAGGACGCCGTCGAGGCCAACCTCGACGACCCGATGCGCGCGGTCTCGACCGCGTTCGGCGTCTTCCTGCTCGCCGCCGCGTCGAACCCGCTCGTGCGGTCGATCCTCGCCGACGACGGCACCGACGAACTGCTGCCGCTGGTCACCACGCACGGCGGCCCCGTGATCGACCGCGCGACACAGCGCCTGGCCGGCGTGTTCTCTCGCGGCTGGCCGGGGGTCGAGGAGCGCAAGGCGCTGCTCCTCGCCGAGAGCGTCGTCCGCCTGGCGATCAGCTTCGCCGCGCTCCCGCAGGGCCCGTCGGGGATGTCACCCGACGCCGTCGCGGAGCTGCTCGGCCCGTTCATCCGCGACGCGCTCGCCGAGGGCGACGCGGACGCGGCGGCAGCCTGACCATCTACCGGACGGGGGCGCGTTCGTCGAGCCGTGTGGCGTACACGCGCCCACGCCGCCGAGTGAGCGCCGGCGCGCCGTTCGCGCGCCGCCGCTCGGCCTCGAGCCCGTGTGCCAGGGGGTTGCACGCGGGGCAGGGCACGTGCTCGTCGCCGGCCGCGACGAAACCTCCGCCGAAGCAGCAGGCGCACCACGGATCGGGGGAGGATCCTGATGGGTGAGCACGGTGCGACCGACCATACGCCCGCGCTCGGGCGGATGCGCCGGTTCGCGTTCGTTACCATCCGGCACTCGGGCGCGTCGCAGGGGGTGACCGTCCGGTCTCAACAGGAGGGGGAACTCATGGTGCAGCGTGTGCGCGCTCGGTGGGCTGCCGGGCTGGCGGTCGCCGCCGTCACCGGCGCGGTGGTCGTGCCGACGGTGGACGGCGCGTCGTCGAAGACCGTCGACTCGACGGCGAAGGTCAAGGGACTGCCGAGCTTCAGCGGCACCGTCAGCGGCAAGCCGTACGGCTCGGGCAAGGTCCGGGGCCGCATCGATCTGCCCAACCTCTCGGCGACGCTGACGTACTCGGGCGGCACCGTGCGGATCCGCGGCACCGTGAGCGACGCGTCCCCCGTCAAGGGCACGTGGCGCACGACGGGAGGCACCGGCAGGTACCGCAACGTCAAGGGAAGCGGATCGTTCTCCGGCTCGCTCTCCGGCACGTCGGCGACCCTGCGCTTCCGCGGGAGGATCAAGCCGTAGCGACTACCGCACGGTGAAGGCGACGCGGGCCGTCTGACGGCCCTCGTCGGTGTCCACGCTGAAGCTGACGCGGTACTGGCCACGGCCCAGGCGCTTGGCGCCGACCTTCGTGGCGACCTTCACCGTGTTCGCCCCGGCGCGGCCCGTCACGGTCCGCTTCGCCACGCTCACCCAGGTGCAGCCGCGGCCCTTGCAGACCCGGCGCTCGTAGACCGTGCGGATGGGCGCCGGGCGCGGGAGGGTGAACCGCACCTCGAACGCCTTCGCCGCGCACCCGGTCCGACACAGCGACGTGCTGCCCTTGCGACGCACGGAGAGGGCGGGCGGCGCGACCGGCTCCTCGTCCTCCTCGCCTCCCTCGTCCTCCTCGGGCGCGGGGTCATCCTCGGCGCCGTCACCGGGCGGGGCGACGGGCGACGTGGCGGGGTCCGGCGTCGTGCCCGGGTCCGGCGTCGTGCCGCCCCCGCCCCCGCCGCCGCCACCGTCGGCCGGCGGCGTGACGTCCAGCGCGCGCGCCGCGTTCAGCCGGCCGCCGGAGACGGAGATCGAAGCGAACGCCGGGACCGGGTCGACACTCGACATGAGCGCGGAGCGCACCTGCGTGGGCGTCCACGTCGGGTGTGCGGCGAACACCAGCGCGGCGGCGCCGGCAGCGTGGGGCGACGCCATCGAGGTGCCGCTCAGCCAGGCGTACGCGCCACCCGGGTAGGTCGACCGGATGTCGTCCCCGGGAGCGAAGAGGTCGACGTGCGTGGCACTCCAGTTCGAGAACGAGGCGCGCGCGTCTGTGTTCGTCGACGCGCCGACGCACAGCACGTTGGGCTTGGCGACGTTGCACGGGAACTTCGCCACGCTGTCGTTGCTGCTGTTCTCGTTGCCTGCGGCCACGACGAAGAGGGTGTTGGGCGCGGCGTTGATCGCGGCTGTGTAGGCAGCCTCGCCTCCGGTGCCACCGAGGCTCGCGTTGACGACCTTCGCGCCGTTCGCGGCGGCGTGAGCGAACGCGTCGGCGATGTCCGACGTCCAGCCGCTGCCGTCGTCGCCCAGCGCCTTCAGCCCCATGACCTTCGCGGCGGGCGCGACCCCCACGACGCCGGTCCCGTTGTCCTTGACCGCCGCGATGGTGCCGGCGACGTGCGTGCCGTGGCCGTTGACGTCCTCGGGCGTCGCGTCTCCGGCGACGAAGTCGTAGCCGGCGACGGACTGCCCCGCGAGATCTGCGTGCCCGGTCTCGACGCCCGTGTCGACGACCCCGACGGTCACGCCCGAGCCGAGCGTGCTCGTCCACGCCGCGGTGGCGTCGATGTCCGCGTCCGAGGTGCCCGGGACGCCGTAGATCGACTGCCCGGTGTTCTCCAGCCCCCACAGGCTGCTCCACAGCGCGTCGTTCGTCAGCGCCTGCACCGGTGCGTCGGGTTCGGCGGCGACGACGTCGGGGTCGGCGTTCAGCGAGGCGACCGCGTCGGTCACGTCGCCGGGTGCGGCGCGGACGACCTCAGCGTTGGCGACCCGCATCATCCGGACGTGGTCGACGTCGGCATCGGCCCGCAGGTCGGCACGCTCGGCGGCCGAGAGGCCGGGCTCGCGGATCACGATGATGTCGTCCGTGGCCGCTTGTGCCGCGGACGCGGGGAGGGCGAGCGTGAAGAGCAGTGCGACAAGTGGCAGGCGAGGCACGAGGATCGATTCGGCCGGCCTCGCGTGGTCCTCGCGCCTGGCCGTCCCCAACGGACGGGTTTTCGATGGATCGGATCCGGGGGTAGGCTCCGCGTATGTGCCGGAACATCCGAACGCTGTACAACTTCGAGCCGCCGGCGACCGACGACGAGGTCCACGCCGCCGCCCTGCAGTACGTCCGCAAGATCAGCGGGTCGACGAAGCCGTCCCAGGCGAACGCCGAGGCGTTCGAACGGGCCGTCGAGGCCGTCGCCGCGGTGTCGCGGACGCTGCTGGACGAGCTGACCACGTCGGCGCCGCCGAAGAACCGCGAGGTCGAGGCGGCGAAGATGCGCGCCCGCGCGGCGAAGCGCTACCAGGCCGCGTAGCTCAGTCGGTCGCGATCTGCATGAGCGCGGCGGCCGCGTCGACCCGCGCCGGGTCGGCCTGCAGCCACGTCTCGTCGTAGCCGAAGACCTCGCGGATCGTCCGGGCGCGGAACCCCGTCGAGAGGATCTCGAGCTGATCGGGCCCGATGAGGGCGGGATGGGGCAGCCCGCACGTCCCTGCCAGCGCGAGCAGCTCGCCGCGCAGGATCCGCACATAGTTCGCACAGCGCTCGGCCTTGAGCGTCGGGTCGAGCCCGCGGGTGAGCCAGCGGTTCTGCGTCGCGACGCCGGTCGGGCAGCGGTCGGTGTGGCAGCGCTGGGACTGGATGCACCCGATGGACAGCATCGCCTCGCGCCCCACGTTGACCATGTCGCAGCCCATCCCGAACGCGAAGAGTGCCGCGTCGGGCAGCCCGAGCCGACCCGAGCCGATGAACACGATGTCGTCGGCAAGCCCGTTGTGCGCGAACGCCGCGTACACCCGGGAGAAGCCGAGCTTGAACGGCAGCGCGACGTGATCGCTGAACGCGAGGGGCGCGGCGCCCGTGCCGCCCTCGCCGCCGTCGATGCAGACGTAGTCGGGCCCGGTGCCGGTCCGTGCCATGTGCGCGGCGAGCTCGTCCCAGAACGCCTGGACGCCGACCGCCGACTTGATGCCGATGGGCAGGCCGGTCGCGGCCGCGACGAGCTCGATGAACTCGCACAGCTCGGGGACTGTGGAGAACGCGCTGTGCCGCGGCGGGCTCACGCAGTCCACGCCGGGCTGCACGCCGCGGATCGCCGCGATCTCCGGCGTGACCTTCCGGCCCGGCAGCATGCCGCCGAGCCCGGGCTTCGCGCCCTGGGAGAGCTTGATCTCCAGCGCGCGGACCGGTGCCTGGGCGATGCTCGCCTGCAGCGCGTCGAGATCGAAGCGCCCCTCGGCGTCACGGCAGCCGAAGTACCCGGTGCCGATCTGGAAGACGAGCTCGCCGCCGTGGCAGTGCGCCGGCGCGAGCCCGCCCTCGCCCGTGGTCTGCAGGCACGCCGCCGCCGCGGCGCCGCGGTTGAGCGCCTCGACGGCCGCGCCGGACAGCGCGCCGAAGCTCATCCCGCTGATGTTCACGACCGACGCCGGGCGGAACGCATGCCGCCGCCCGTGCGCGCCGCCGAGCACCTTCAGGGCGGGCACGAGATGCAGCGGCGGGCTGCCCGGGCGACCGGGCTCCGGCGCGGGCCACGGCGGCATCGCGTGCTTGATGACGAGGTAGTCGTCGACGCGCTCCATGTCGTTGTCCGAGCCGAAGCCGAACGTGTTGCGCTTCGCCTTCGACGACATGTAGACCCACGCGCGCTGGTCGCGCGAGAACGGGCGCTCCTCGTCATTCCCGGTGACGATGTACTGCCGCAGCTCCGGGCCGACGGACTCGAGCATGTAGCGGAAGTGCCCGAGGACCGGGAAGTTGTGCAGGATCGCGTGGCGGCGCTGCATGACGTCGTACGCGACGACGCCGCCGACCGCGGCGGTGACGCCGGCCCCGAGTCGCCGCAGTGTCCGGGCGCGTGCCATCCCGCGCGAGGCTACCTACGTGGCGATCGGGACGGCGACGGCGAAGTACACGACGATCGAGAGCAGGTCCTGGATGACCGTCGCCAGCGGGCCCGACCCGAACGCGGGATCGTGCCCGAGGCGGTGGAAGAGCATCGGCAGCGTCATCGCCACGACCGTCGCCACCGAGCAGCTCGCGACCAGCGCCAGCCCGACCGCGACGGCGAGGTCCGCCTCGCCCCATCCGAGCAGGCAGAAGGGCACGAACGCGCCGCCGACGAGGAGCCCGACGATCAGGCCCGTGAGGATCTCCCGGCGGATGACCTGGCGGATGTGGATCCCGACCGACAGGCCCCGAATGAGCACCGCCTCGGTCTGGGTGCCGACGGCGTCCGCCATGTAGACGACCGCGGGGACGAAGAACGCCAGGAGCACGTTCTGCGCAAGCTGCTCCTCGAAGGACCCGACGATGACCGCCGAGAGCATTGCGCCGATCAGGCCGATCAGCAGCCACGGCAACCGGTGCCACAGCCGCCGCCCGACCGGCTCCTCCGCCGCGATCCGCGCGCCGGCGGTACTCGCGAGATAGCCGCCGATCCTCGCGAGGTCCTCGTCGTGTTCTGCGAGCAGCACCGCGAGCATGCGGTGCGGCGGGATCAGGCCGACGAACCGGCCGTCCTCGCCGACCACCGCCAGGCTCGACTCCCCGCGCCGCACCATCTCCCACGCCGCGCGTTCCTGCGCCTCGCCCGGCGGGACGGTCGGCGGGTCGGGATCCATGATCGCCTCGACCGGCGTGTCCGCCGGGGCCGCGAGCAGCCGCTCGATCGGCAGGAGGCCCACGAGCTGGTCGCCCTTAAGCACCGCGATGTCGTCCGCGCACTCCACGAGCAGGCCCGCGAGGCCCGCGCGGAGGTCGCCGGCGCGATCATGCGGCGCAGCGCGCGGGACCCGCGCGGTGGCGTGGTCGGCGGCGACGCGCAGCAGCTCGCCGTCCTGCAGGGTCTCGTCGACGGCCGCCATGCCGCCGACGATGGCAAACGCGGCGAACGGAACCCGCCCGCGCGTGGCGCCTCCGGGTGTATGGTCACCCTTCAGGCCGCACCGTTGACTGTGGAGGTCGACATGACCGAGCTTCAGGCCCTGCCCGCCCTGGACGCATTCCAGCCGTTCCTCGACCCCGTTGACGATGAAGTGCGCGTCGAGGACGTCGCCGTCGAGGGCGAGCTGCCTTCGTGGCTGGCCGGCACCCTCATGCGCAACGGCCCGGCGTGGTTCGGCGAGGGAGACCACGAGGTCCGCCACCTGCTCGACGGGCTCGCGATGCTCCACGCGTTCACGTTCGCCGGCGGGAAGATCGGGTACGCGAACAGGTTCCTGCGCACGAAGGCGTACCGCGCGCAGCGCGAGGACGGCCGCATCGGCTACCGCGAGTTCGCCTCCGACCCGTGCCGCCGGCTCGCCGAGCCGATCGCGTCGATGTTCTCGCCGCGCATGACCGACAACGCCAGCGTGAACGTCATCCGCCTCGGTGAGCAGCTCGTCGCGCTGACCGAGACACCCATCCCGATCGCGTTCGACCTCGAGACGCTCGAAACCCTCGGCGTCGCCTACGAGCCGCCGGGCCGCGGGCCGCGCTCCCCCACCGCGCATCCGCTGACCGACCCGCGCGACGGCGCGATGCTCAACCTGCAGGTCCACTACGGGCCGCGCAGCTCGTACCGGTTCTACCGCCGCCGCGGCGAAGGGCGGTTCGACCTCGTCGCGCGCGCGGGCGCCGCCGAGCCGTCCTACGTGCACAGCTTCGCCGTCACCGAGCGACACATCGTCCTCGTGGAGCAGCCGCTGCGCCTGAAGCCGCTGAAGATGGTCACGAGCGGGCGCCCCTTCGCCGAAAACCTCGAGTGGGAGCCCGAGCGCGGGTCGGCGTTCCTCGTCTTCGACCTGAAGACCGGCGCGCTGGTCGCCCGGCACGAGGCGCCGCCGTTCTTCGTCTTCCATCACGTCAACGCGTACGACGAGGGCGACGAGATCGTCGTGGATCTGTGCGCCTACGAGGACGCGAGCGTCATCGACGCGCTGTACCTCGACAAGCTGCGCTCGGCCGCCTCGGTCGTGCCGACCGCGGAGCTGCGGCGCTACCGCCTGGCCGCGGGACGCCCGCCGGCCGTGTCCGTGCTCGGGGACACACCCATGGAGTTCCCGAGGATCAACTACCGCACGCACCACGCGCGCCCGTACCGCTTCGCCTACGGCGTGGGCGCGACGCTGCAGGACGGCGAGCCGGTCTCGACGATCGCCCGCGTGGATGTCTCCGACGGCGACACGCAGTGGTGGGGCGCGCCCGGGCTGTTCCCCGGCGAGCCGGTGTTCGTGCCCGACCCCGACGGGTCGGCCGAGGACGACGGCGTGCTGCTGTCCGTCGTGCTCGACGGGGAGGCGGCGACGTCGTTCCTCGTGGTGCTGGACGCGCACGATCTGTCCGAGCTCGCCCGTGCGCATGCCCCGCACCGCATCGGGTTCGGCTTTCACGGAGACTTCTTCTCCGCATGAGTGGACGTCTCGCCGGGAAGGTCGCGGTCATCACGGGTGCCGGGTCGGGGATCGGCCGGTCCTCCGCGCTGCTGTTCACCCGCGAGGGAGCGACGGTGCACGTCGCCGACCGCGACGCGGCGCGCGCGGAGGCCGTCGCCGCCGAGATCGGCGCGGCCGCGACGGCGCATACCGTCGACGTGACGGACCCCGCGGCCGTGGAGGCGCTGGCCGAGGCGGTCTTCGCCGCGGGCGCGGTCGACATCGTCATGAACAACGCGGGCATCGGCCACGCCGGCCCCACAGCCGAGACGCCCCTGGAGGATTGGCGGGCGATCGTCGAGGTGAACATCATGGGCGTCGTGCACGGCGTGCACGCGTTCGTCCCCCGGCTGCTCGCGCAGGGTCGCAAGGCCGACATCGTGAACACGGCGTCGATGGCCGGGCTCGTGCCGGTGGCGAAGATGGCGCCGTACGTGATGAGCAAGCACGCGATCGTGGGGCTGAGCGAGTCGCTGCACGCCGAGCTGTCCCGCCAGGGCATCCGCGTGACCGCGCTGTGCCCGGGCGTGATCGACACCGCGATCGTGGCCGACTCGACCATGCGCGGGGACATGGCGGCCGCCGCCCCGAAGGCGGTCGCGTTCTACCGCAAGCGCGGCGTGTCCCCCGACGTCGTCGCCGGGGACGTGCTGCACACGCTCACGAAACGCCACCGGGTCATCACCGCGTCGCCGCGCTGGCAGGTCATGCCGGCGTGGATCGTGCAGCGCATCTCGCCGAGGGCGGCGCAGCTGTACGCGCGCAACGCGGCGAAGATCTTCGGGGGCTGAGTCCGGGCCTCACCGCCGTCGCGCAAGCTCGGCGGCCGCCCGCAGGTCGATGAGCGTGCGGTCTGCCATGGCGCCGAGCAGCGCCGTGGCGTCGAGCACCGCGTGCGGCCCGGCGGCGTCGGCCACCGGGCGAATCGAGCCGGTGAGCATCTCCACCAGGACCTCCGCCGGACTCTCTCCGGGGAACGCGTCGTCGGGCATGGCGTCGAGGATGTTGCCGAGGAGGTCGGTGAGCATGAAGCCGGTGCGCAGGACGGTCTCGACGAACTCACGGACCTGGTCGCGGTCGTCGGCGCACGGGTGGGGCTGTGGGGTTCGCATGTCTCTTCTAGGTCCGGGCCGTAGAAGTTCGCCCCCTGCCGCGTCAAGATCCCGATCCACCGTCCGACTCTCGCGGGCGTGCGCATGCTGACCCCGGTACTGACCGCCGTCCTCGCCCTCACCGCTCCCGCCGGCGCGTCGGCGGCCACTGTTCCGAAGGCCGAACTGCGCCAAGCGCTGGTCGACGTCCGCGACGAGGAGGGCATCATCGCCGTGTCCGCCGCGGTCGTGCGCAGCGGCAAGGTCGTCTGGTCGGGCGCCGTCGGGCGCGCCGCCGATCCCGATGGCGTGAACCCGAGGACCGGCCGGCCGACGGTCCGCCGCACGGTCGCCGCGAAGCCGGCCACCCGCTTCTCCCTCGCGTCGGCCTCGAAGACGTACACCGCCGCGATCGTCCTCAAGCTCGTCGATGAGGGCAGGGTCGGCCTGGACGAACCGCTCGCGCGCTGGGCGCCCACCATCCCCGGCGCGGACCGGGTCACGGTGCGGATGCTGCTCGACCACACCGCCGGCTACCCCGACGTCGAGACGGAGGAGCCGCTGGTCTCCGAGCTGACCATCGGCAGCAGGGCCTTCAACCCGAACCGCCCCTGGAACCGCGCCGAGATCCTCGCGCGCCAGCAGGCCCCGAAGTTCACCCCGGGCTCGAAGTACGAGTACTCGAACTCGAACTACCTGCTGCTCGGCGAGGTCCTGGAACGCGCGAGCGGCGGCACGGCCGACACCGAACTGCAGCGCGCGATCTCCGAGCCGCTGGGCCTGCAGGAGACGACGTACGCCACGCGTCCCGGCCTCGCCCGGAAGATGGCCCGCAGCTACGAGTGGTACGACGACCGCGCCAACGACCACTGGGCCGGCGCCACCGGCGTCCCCACCGACATCATCGGGCCGGCCTGGACCGACGGCGGCGTCGTCACCACCGCCCGCGAGGCCGCCCGCTTCGGCGACGGGCTGAACCGCGGCCGGCTGGTCTCCGCCGCCACGCTCACCCAGATGCTCCGCCCCACTCCGCAGAGCGGCACCGACCGCTACGGCCTGGGCACGTACGCCTTCACCGAGGCCGGCCGCACCTGGCAAGGCCACGACGGCAACTACGGCGGGTACCAGAGCATGCTCTTCACGGACCGCAAGGCGAAGCTCACCCTCGCCGTGCTGACGAACACGGACGGCGAGTCCGCCGAGGCCGCGTTCAGCGCGCTGGCCGACGTGCTCGATCCGCGCTAGGGCGTGTCGTAGAACGCCCGCACGACCCCGCCGGGAGCCAGCCACGGCGCGACGCAGGCCTCTGCCCGCTCGGGGTCGGTGTGGAACAGCCGCACGCGTGCGGCGAAGACGACGTCGAACCGGCGGTCGCCGAGGTCCAGCGCCTCGAGGTCGCCGACGAGGAACTCCGCCACGCCCGCCTCGACGAACGCCGCATTGCGCCGCGCCGCTGCAGCGATCATCTTCGGCGAGCGGTCCACCGCCGTGTACGCGCCGCCGTCGAGCCGCTCGCAGACGAGCGTCGCCGCGACCCCATGGCCACATCCGATCTCGAGCACGCGACTGTCCGGTCGGAGTTCCAGTGCATCAACGACCTGTGCGAGACGGTCCATGGACGCGACGGTAGCGCGGGTTCACATGGTCGCCGAACGGGTAGGCCCCATTCGCCGGTCAGGCTCATTCCATCGCCGGGAGGACCCGTGAAGCGCACGTCCGCCGTGATCACCTCCATGCTCGCCGCAGCAGCCGTCGCGGCGGGCCCGGCGCAGGCCGCTCCACCTGCGCTCGACGTCTACACGGGTGAGGTGACGCAGCCGCAGCTCGCGGAGATCGTGGGCCTCGGCATCGACCGGCACGAGCTCGACGTGTCCGCCATCCGTGGTGAGCGCGGCGCGAAGGCGAAGGTCCGCGTGGAGACGATCCTCAGCGCGCAGCAGGCCCGGGCGCTCGAGCGTGAGGGCATCGAGCTCGCGCCCAAGGAGATCGGCGGGGACACCGTCGCCCAGCGGGCGACCGCCCTGGCCGCCGACGGCCTCAGCGTGTTCAAGAAATACGCCGGCCCCGGCGGGCTGAAGGCCGAGTTCGAGCAGGCGGCCAAGGACCATCCGCGGCTCACGAAGCTCGTCTCGTACGGCAAGACCGTCAACGGGCAGGACATCGTGGCGCTGAAGGTCAGCAAGAACGCGCGGTCCGAGCGCGACGGCCGCAAGCCGGCCGTCCTCTACCTCGGCGCGCAACACGCCCGCGAGTGGATCACGCCCGAGATGGTCCGCCGCCTCATGCAGCACGTGCTCGCCGAGTACGAGAGCAACCGCGCGGTCCGGCGGCTCGTCGACGAGAACGAACTGTGGTTCGTCCCCGTCGCCAACCCCGACGGCTACGACTACACCTTCGAGCCCGGCCAGCGGCTGTGGCGCAAGAACCTGCGCGACAACAACGGCGACGGCCAGATCACGCCCGGTGACGGCGTCGACCTCAACCGCAACAACCCGACGAAGTGGGGCTACGACAACGAGGGCTCCTCCCCCGACCCGGCGAGCGAGACGTTCCGCGGGCTGTCCCCGGGCTCCGAGCCGGAGACCAAGGCACTGGACCGGTTCGTGGGCCGCGTCGGCTTCGAGTTCTTCGTCAACTACCACTCCGCCGCCGAGCTGCTGCTGTACGGCACCGGCTGGCAGGTCGCCACGCCCACACCCGACGACGTCATCTACGAGACGCTCGCCGGCGACGACGCGAACCCCGCCGTGCCCGGCTACGACCCCGACCTCTCCGCCGAGCTGTACACGACGAACGGCGACACCGACACGCACATGACCGAGGAGCACCGCACGCTGGGCTTCACGCCCGAGATGTCGACGTGCGAGGCGGCCTCGGACTCCGTCCCGGACGATGAATGGAACGCCGCCGACTGCGGCAGCGGCTTCGAGTTCCCCGACGACGAAGAGCTCGTGCAGGCCGAGTTCGAGAAGAACATCCCCTTCGCGCTGTCCGTCGCGAAGTCCGCGAAGGACCCGGCCGACCCGGTGTCCGTGGTCGGCCGCCGCGCCGACGACTTCCGCGTCGACAGCTTCGACGTGTCCTACGGGGACCCGCAGCAGGTCGCCGTCGTCGCCAAGCGCGAACTGCGCGCCGTCCGGATGCAGTACCGCATCAACGGCGGGCGCACCCGCACCGCGCCGGGCGAAGGAGTGGCGCGGCGGCGAGCGCTACGGCGACGAGAACGACGACTACTTCGCCGAGCTGCGCGCCACCGTCCGCGGGACCGATCCGGGCGACAAGGTCCAGGTGTGGTTCACCGGCGTGAAGCCGGGCCGCGGCTCGGTCGACAGCACGACGTTCACCTACACGGTGAAGTCCGACACGGGCGCCGACGTGCTGGTCCTCGCCGACGAGGACTACACGGGCGTGAACCCGACGTACCCGGCCGGGACGAGCGCGCCGAAGTACGCGGGCGCGCACGTCGCGGCGATCGAGGCCGCCGGCTACGACGCCGACGTCTGGGACGTCGACGCGCAGGGCGTGCCGCACGACCTCGGCGTGCTCGGCCACTACGACGCCGTCGTCTGGTACCTCGGCGACAACCGCCTGACGCAGGACCCGGAGGATGAGCTGATCTCCACGCCGTTCGGCGAGCTGCCGGACATCGGTGTCGCCGAGCGCGAGCAGTACCTCACCATCGCGGTCCGGGACTACCTCAACGAGGGCGGCAAGCTCATCCACGCCGGCGAGACCGCGCAGTACTCCGGCCTGCCGGGGATCGGTGACGCGGTGGGCGGCCTGTACTACGGGCTCAACGGCGACGAGACCGCGGAGTGCGCCGTCGACACCGTGGCCGGGTTCTTCGAGGACTGCCTCATCCTGGCCGACGACTTCCGCCAGTACTACCTCGGCGCGTTCAGCCGCACCGACATCACCGACCCGGCCGGTGTGACCGGCACCGGCGCGCCGCTCACCGGGTATGCGGGCGCGCTCGGCGGGCCCGTCGTCGAGGGCGACAACCCGCTCGACGAGGCGGGCGCGTTCCAGACCACGAGCGACATCCTGCCGCCCGACGAGTTCCCGCAGTTCGCCAGTACCGGCGCGGCGGAATACCCGCTGGAGGCGGGCAGCCCGCTCGCGCCGATCGAGGGCGAGCGCTACGCGGGCGCGATCCACGCCGACTCGTCGTACATGCGCCTGACGAAGACCGTGAACCTCAGCGGCGCCACGGCGCCACAGCTGCAGTTCCAGCTCTCGGCGAACACCGAACCGAGCTACGACAACGTCATCGTCGAGGCGCGCACCGCCGGCGGGACGGACTGGACCACGCTGCCCGACCTGGGCGGCGGCACCACGACCACCCCGCCGGCCGAGTGCGAGGCCGGCGGTTTCCTGCTCACCCTGCACCCGTTCCTCGAGCGGTACCTCGGCGGTGCGGACTGCACCACCGGGGAGTGGAACGCGTTCACGGGCGCGGGCACCTCCTGGGAGCCGGCGGCGTTCGACCTCTCCGCGTTCGCCGGCTCGCAGGTGGAGCTCAGCATCAGCTACGTCACGGACCCGTCCACCGGCGGGATCGGCGTGTTCGTCGACGACACCCGCGTGGTGGACGGCGCCACGACGATCGACGCCGACGGGTTCGAGGGCGAGAGCACGTGGACGGTGCCCGGCCCGCCCGAGGGCAGCCCGGCGAACGCCGGCGACTGGGCCTTCGGCGAGCAGCTCGTGACGTTCAACGCGGGCACGGCGACGGACGACACGCTGCTGCTGGGCTTCGGCCTCGAGCAGGTGGCCACCGACGCCGAGCGGACCGACCTCGTGCGCCGCGCGCTGGACGGGCTCCTGGGCTGACCGTCCCGGCCACCATGATCACGACGGAGGCGCCGTCGGTGGCGGCGCCTCCCCGCAGCCGCGCAACTGCGCGCTCGACAGCCGGCCTCTGGCATCATCCGCCCTCGGTGAGCGAACGCCGAGCACCCCACGCCGCCGGCACGCACGCCGCCCGCACGCCCGAGGAGCTCGCGCGTGCGTGGGCCGTCGCCTACGCCGAGCAGCGGGACGACGACCTCGTCGCACTCGCGCACCCGGACATCGTCCTGCAGCCGCGGCGCGGCCAAGCCGAGCCGGAGTACCACGGCGTCGAAGGCGTGCGGCAGTGGCTCAGCGACATCGGCGCAGACCGGCCGCCGTTCGAACGGCTGACGAGCGACACGCTGGACGAGCATCGCGCGATCGCGGAGGCCTCGATGGGCGACATGCGCCTCGTGGCCGTGTTCGAGGCCCGCGACGGCCTGCTCGTGCGCGTCGCGGTCTACCTGTCTGACCGCAAGATGCTCGAGCGGCTCGGCGTCATCTGACGGCGACGGGCACCTGGAACCGCTGGCGGTACGCCGCCGGCGTGAGGCCGGTCAGCCGCTTGAACAGCCGCCGGAAGGACGCCGGGTCCTCGTAGCCGACGGCCCAGCCGATGTCCTCGACCGGATCGGAGCCCGTCTCGAGCAGGCGCTTCGCCCGCTCGACCCGGGTCAGCTGCACGTACTCGATCGGCGTGCGGCCGGTCGCCGCCTTGAACCGCCGCGCGAACGTCCGCGGCGCCAGGCCGGACCACCGCACCATCTCGTCGACGGGGCTCGCCACGGCGTAGCCCTCGGAGATCCCCCGCTGCGCCGCGAGGATCGCCGCGTCCCCATGGTCCGTCGGCGGGTCGAAGACCTGAAACGGCGCCTGCCCGTCCTGATGCCACTCCCACAGCAGGAACCGCGCCACGGCCTGGGCGGTCGACGGCCCGACATGCGTCGAGATGAGATGCAGCGCGAGGTCGTGCCACGCCGACGACGCGCCCGAGGTGATGATCCGACCGCCCTGCCCTGAGATGACCAGCGCGTCGGCGGGGCGCAGCAGGACGTCGGGATGGCGCCGGCGGAAGTCCTGCACCGACGCCCAGTGCACCGTGGCCTCCTTGCCGTCCAGCAGCCCTGTCTCCGCCGCGAGGTTCGTCCCCGTGCACGCCGCGCACAGCGCCGCGCCGCGGCCGTGGCGCTCGGCCAGCCACCGCACGAGCTTCGGGTACCGCCCCGGCGTCCATTCCTCCTCATGCCCGAACGCCATCGACGCGATGATCACGACATCCGCGTCATCGACCTCGTCGATCGCGCGATGGACCGTGACCTCCAGGCCGCTGGCGCTCTGCAGGGTGCCGGCGCGTTCTCCCACGACCTCGACCTCGAACGGGCGGGGACGGGCCGCCACGCGCTCCTCGGGTGCCGTGAGCTCGCCGACCGCCCCCAGCGCCTCGTACAGCCCGCTGATCGGCGAGGCCATCGAATCCGGGGTGGCGACGATGCAGACGCGGGTGGAGGTGGCGGGCATGTGGCAGAAACGAACCGGTTGTGCGCAGTATCGCCCTTCTGCGGCCACGGCCGAGCGCCGAACCTTGCTGGCACACCACCGTCCAGCAAGGAGCAACCCATGGCCATCCGCACCCACGACATCGATCCCGCCGTCCTGCGCGAGCACCTCACCGGCGAGGTCATCACGCCCGACCACCCGGAGTACGACGACGCCCGCCGCGTCTGGAACGGCATGATCGACCGCCATCCCGCCGTCATCGCGCGCTGCGCGGACGCGGACGACGTCGCGGCCGCCGTGCGTTTCGCGACCGACCGCGACCTGCCGCTGGCCGTCCGCGGCGGTGGGCACAACGTCGCGGGCACCGCGGTGTGCGACGGCGGCGTCGTCGTCGACCTCTCCGCGATGCGCGCGGTGCGCGTCGACGCGACGGGCGCGACGGTGCACGTCCAGGGCGGCGCGACGTGGGCGGACGTCGACGCCGTCACGACGCCGCTCGGGCGCGCGACGACCGGCGGTGTCGTCTCGGAGACGGGCGTGGCGGGGCTCGCGCTCAGCGGCGGGGTCTCGCATCAGCGCCGCCGCGACGGCATGACGATCGACAACCTCGTCTCGGCCGAGGTCGTCCTCGCCGACGGCCGTCGCGTGCGCGCGAGCGCCGACGATCATCCCGACCTCTACTGGGCCCTGCGCGGGGGCGGAGGGAACTTCGGCGTCGTCACGGCGTTCGAGCTGCGCCTGCATGACCTCGGCCCCGAGGTGTTCGGCCTGAACGTCGCCTACCCCGTGCAGGACGCCGCGCGCGTGCTCGCCGGCTGGCGCGACGCGGTCACGGGCGCACCCGACGAGCTGTCGACCGCCGGGTTCATCTGGACGCTGCCCGACGTGGAGGAGCTGCCCGCCGAGCTGCGCGGCGCCGCGTACGTCGGCGTGGCCGGCATGTGGGCGGGCGACCCGGCCGACGGCGAGCGCGCGTGCGCGCCGCTGCGCGCGCTCGGCGCGCCGCTCGTCGACATGAGCGGCGTCATGCCCTACGGCGACTTCCAGCGGTCGCTGGACCCGTACTTCCCGGCGGGCCTGCGGTACTACTGGAAGGCGCTGTACCTGCGCGACCTCGCCGACGAGGCCATCGACCTCACCGTGGACTGGTCGGCACGCCGGCCGTCGAACGACACGCTCGTGATCATCCGCCACTGCGGCGGCGCGATCTCACGGGTGGAGCCCGAGGAGACGGCGTTCGGTGACCGCAGCGGCGAATGGATGCTCAGCATCGACTCGACGTGGCGCGACGCCGCCGACGACCAGGCCAACGTCGTCTACACCCGCGAGTTCTGGAACGAGGCCGTCCGCTTCTCCAACGGGCAGACGTACTTCAACTTCCCCGGGTTCCTGGAGCAGAACGAGGTCGAGGTGCGCTCCAGCTACGGCGCGAACCACGACCGGCTGGCGCGGGTCAAGGCGATGTACGACCCCGAGAACCGGTTCCGGCTCAATCAGAACATCCGGCCGGTGAGCTGAGCAGCGGTTGCATGATGTTCGGCGCGTGCTTTGGCCTGGAGGGCTTGAAAGCGTCTGACGCGCTCGGTCGAGGCTGGGTTGGTCGGTCAACTGAGCAGCGCCTCCAAGGCTCGAGACATCGTTGGGCCTCCGCCGAGCTCGCGGGACAGCTCGGTCAGGCGCGCGGCCTGGGCGCCGCTTCGGTTGACGTAGCGACGTAGTGCGTGCAACGCAACATCACGGCCGACCCATCGCGACATGCGCATCGCGTCGACGATGCTGCGCTCCGCGGAGTAGATCCAGAACGGCTCATCCGCGTCGGTTGACACCTGCTGACGACCGACGGAGAACGTCTCGGCGTCGAACACGTGCACGCGAGTCGGCGGTGCGACGATCGAAGGCCGACGCGCTCCGCGGGGAACGGCAAGGTGGATCTCGGCGGGAATCTCGTCGGTCAGATCCCAGTATGTGAGAGCCGAGTTCAGACAGATCGTGCCGTGCGGTACCCGGGCGGACACCACAGCGAGGTCGGACAGCATGCCCATCCCAGCATCAGCGAACTGCAGCACCCCGCGAGCGAGTGCAACCAACTCCCCGCGTTGCTTGAGACGGTGAAGGGTGGTCCGGCTCACGCCGGCGTCGATGGCTTCAGCTGTACGGAACGGCCGGCCGTCAAATCGCTGCCGCAGGAGTTCGAGCGGCTCGGGCGCATGCGAGGGCACGGAACAAATCGTACACACGATGCCGCTTCATGTATACGTTTTGTTCCGCACCATCGCTTGCGGCGCTGGCGCGAGACATGCCGCCGCTACTCGAGCCGCTCGCGCCAGGTCTCTTGAGAGCTGTTCTGACAGCCCGCCTGAGCGGAGAGAGAGGGATTCGAACCCTCGGTGGACCGTGAAGCCCACACACGATTTCCAGTCGTGCCCGTTCAACCGCTCCGGCACCTCTCCTGGGATATCGCAGGGTAGCGCGAGATTCCGTCGCGCTACACCTGCCAGGCGCCGCCGACGAGCACCGGGACCTCGTCCCCGCTCGCCGTCACGCCGATCACATCCACCTCGGGCGAGCCGATCATGAAGTCGATGTGGATCTGCGACGTGTTGATCGCCTCGGTGTCCTCGTCGCCCACGCACAGGGCGTACGCGCTGCCGAGCGCGATGTGCGACGCGGCGTTCTCGTCGAGCAGCGTGTCGTAGAAGACCGTGCCGAGCGGGCCGATGCGCCCGTCGCCGTCCACCAGCGCCACCTCGCCCAAGCGGGCCGCGCCCTGGTCGCGCTTCGTGATGCCGCGCATGACGTCGGCACCCTCGTCGGCGTCGATCTGCGTCGCGATGCCGTCCTCGAACGTGACCCGCAGCCCGCGGATGATGTTGCCGGCCACGACGAGCGGCTTCGTCGACGTGACGTGCCCGTCGACTCGCAGCGGGTCGGGGGTGGTGAAGATCTCCTCCGACGGCAGGTTCGGCATGTGCACGAGCCCGTCGACGGTCTCGAAGCGCGCCGCGATCCAGGTCGACGACGGCAGCAGGCCCACCTTCAGGTCCGTGCCCGGGCCGACGAAGCGCACCGCGTCGAAGCGCAGATCGCTCAGGCGCGACGCGACGCCCACGATCGTCTCCGCGCGCTCGCCCCACGCGGCGACCGGGTCGTCCTCGTCGAGGCGGCAGACGTGCAGGATCTGCTCCCAGAGCTTGTCCAGCGCCGCCGCCGGTTCCAGTTCGGGGAACACGAGCTCGGCCCACGCCGGGGTCGGGCACGGCGCGGCGCACCAGTTCGTGGTGCGCGCGTTGACGATCTCGATCGTCTCCTTCAGGAACGGCAGCTGGTCTCGCGCGACGCGCTGCGGGTCGAGATCGTCGAGCAGCCCCGGCGCCACCGGGCCGGTGAGGCCGATCCGTGCGCCGTGCATCTCGGAGATCTGGGTCATCCGCTCGCCGTACCACGGCGGCACGTAGTCGAGCGACTCCTCGTCGGCCAACGCGATGCGGGCACGCTTGACGTGGAGGTCGAAGTACGTGACGTCCACGAACTTCGCCCCGGCCTCGTAGGCCGCGGCCGCGATCGCGCGCGCCAGCGGCTCCTTGCCGGGTTCCGCCCCGACTGCCACCACCTGTCCGGGCTGGACGTTCGCCCCGAAGCGGACGATGAGCTCCGCCAGTCGCTGCACCGCGTCGTCGTTCATCGCCCGCACCCTAGTACGCGGGCGGCGTCGGCCCGTTCAGCGGACGGTGAAGGGGATCGTCGCGTGCTGGGCGCCGAGCCGCAGCACGGCGCGGTACACGCCGGCCGCGAGCCTGCCACCGCGGACATCAGGTCCGATCGTCAGGGTTGTCTTCCCGCCCTTGACCTGCACGCTGCGCCGCGCCGCCACGCCGAAGGAGCACTTCTTCCCCGCGCAGCGCCGGCGTTCGTAGACGATCTCGACGGTGGCGGAGGCCGACACCGTGAACGTGAGACGCACCGCCCGCGGCGTGCACTTGCCCTTGCCCTTGCCCTTGCTTTTCTTGCACGCCTGCACCGTCGTCCCCGAGCGGCGGACGTCGCGCAGGTGGGGCATCGCGGCCGGGGACGGAGGCGCGGCGGCGGGAACCGCCGGGGCCGGAGCCGCCACCGGGAACGGCGTCAGGTCGCACGCGTCGCCGACCCCGTCGCCGTCGCTGTCCTGCTGTCCGGGGTCTGCGACGACGGGGCAGCGATCCCCGGCGTTCGGCACGCCGTCGCCGTCATCGTCACGCGGGGGCGCCGCGGCACGCAGCGCGCCGGCGGCATCGAGCCGACCCTCGGAGACCGAGAGCCGTCCCAGCGCGGCGATGCGATCCGTGCCGGCCAGCAGCTTCGCCTTGGCCTGCCCGGCCGTGAGGGTCGGGTCCGACGCCAGCAGCAGGGCCAGGACCCCGGCCACGTGCGGCGACGCCATCGAGGTGCCGTCCGCCGTCGTGTAGCCGCCGGTCTTCCAGGTCGACAGGATCTTGACGCCCGGCGCGTGGAGGTCGACCGTGGCGGCGCCGAAGTTCGAGAATGCGGCAGGGAAGTCCGCGGCATCGGTGGCGCCGACACAGACCACGTTCGCCACCGGGAGGGCGCACGGGTAGGTCGGCGCCGCATCGGCGTTCGCCCCGTCGTTGCCGGCGGCGGCGACGAAGAGCGTCTCCGGATACGCGGCCACGGCGTCGCGCAGCGCCTTCGACGGGGTGGTGGCGCCCAGGCTCGCGTTGACGACGCGGACCCCGAGGCGCCCGGCGCGGTCGAACGCCTGCACGACGTCGGAGACCAGGCCCTGGCCGGAGTTGTTCATGACCCGCAGCGGCAGGACCTTCGCCGCGGGGGCGACACCGGCGACGCCGATGCCGTTGTCGGCGGACGCGACGACCGTGCCGGTGACGTGCGTGCCGTGGCCGTTGCCGTCCTGCGGGACGGTGTCGCGGTCGACGTAGTCGTAGGCGTTGGCAAGGTCCAGCTGGCCGACCAGGTCGGCGTGCGTGGAGGCAACGCCGGAGTCCACGATCGCGATGGTCTGCCCCGCCCCGCGGGTCACGGTCCAGGCGGCGCGGATGTCGATGTCCGCCCCCGCGACCGCGCCCTTCGTCCTGCCGGTGTTCTGCAGCGCCCACAGGTCGCCCCACAGCGGGTCGATCCCGGTGGAGGTGGTCGTCGAGGCGAAGACGGGCGCGTCAACCTCGGCGTGGGCGACCGACGGGTCGGACTGCAGGGCGGCGAGCGCCTCGGAGAGATCGCCGCGGCCGGCCTCCACCAGCTCCGTGTCCGGGAGCGGGAGCGGCCGGACGAACTCGACGTCCGCGTCATCGCGCAGCTCATGGCGCTCCCGTGCGCTCAGCCCCGGGTCGCGCTGCACGATGAGCCCGGTCACGCCGTCGCGTTCGAGCTCCTCGACGGTGGCAGCCGAAGCCGTGCCGGCCGCCGGGACGGCGAGCAGCGCTGCAAGGAGGGGAATCACCTTCGTGGGCAGGGCCAGCCGCACCCCCGCTGTATCGGCCGGTCACCGGGATTCCTTCAGTCCCCAGAATCGGGGGTGGTGAGGCCGGGGCGTCGGCCCGGCCCGCGCGCGAGCGCCGAAGCGGGCGATACGCTCGTGGACGTGCCGCATGCCGCCCTGCTGTCGCCATTCCCGGATGGCCGCTCGGGCGGGATCGAGCGCTTCTGCCAGCAGCTCGCCGGCGTGCTGCGTGCGGGCGGCTGGCGCGCGGACATCGTCGGGCCGGGCGCCGAGCCGAACGTCTGGGTCGATCGTCTCGGCGGCGGCGCTTTCGCCCGCTCACGTGCCGCCGTTGCCGCGGCCGTGGAACTCCAGCCCGACCTCGTGATCGGCAACAACTGGCTCGGCTGGGGCGCCCCGCGCGGTGTGCCGCACATCCAGGTCTACCACTGCACTCTCATCGGGCTCACCCGCGCGGCGGGCGGCGGCCTCACCCCGCAGGACCGGCTGCGCAGGCTCACCTTCCAGGCCGCGTGCGAGGCGCTCGGCGGGCGCGACGCAAGGACCGTCGCGGTCTCGCAGGGTGTCGCCGACGAGCTGCGCCGGTACTACCGCCAGCGCGATCCGCTGGTCATCGGGCACGGCGTCGACACCGCCACGTTCGCGCCCGGCGACCGCGAGGCCGCCCGTGCGGCGCTGGGGGTCGACGGGCCGACCGCGCTCTTCGTGGGCCGGGCCGAATGGGGCAAGGGCGCCGACGTCGCCGTGCAGGGCGCGCGCGACGCGGGATACGCGGTGCTGCACGCGGGGCTCGGGGATCTCCCCGGCGCCCGGGAGCTCGGCGCGCTGGACCCGGACGATCTCGCGCGCGCGTACCGCGCGGCCGACTGCCTGCTGCTGCCCACACGCTATGAGGCCTTCGGGCTGGCGTTCGCCGAGGCGGCGGCGTGCGGGACCCCGATCGTCGCCCCCCGGGTCGGCTGGATGACCGACCTCGTCGCCGGGGTCCCCGGGTACGAGGCGCTCACCATCGAGCCGACCGTCGGGAGCGTCACCGCGGGGCTGCGCCGGCTCGCGGCCCTCGACGCGGCGCCGCTCGTCGCGGCCGCGCGAGAGTTCACGGTCGCCACCGCGGACCTCGACGGCTTCGCCGCACGGTGGCTGGGTCTCTGCAATGAGGCCGTCGCCGCCCGGCTGGCACTGCTGCGAGGCTGACGCGCGTGCGAGTCGCGATGGTCGGGCGCTACTACAACCGCCAGGGCGGGGTTTCACGCGTGCTCGCAGAACTGTCCGACCGGGCCGCGCGCGACGGGGACGACGTCGACGTCTACGCACACGAGGTCCTCGACGCCGACCCGGCGAGCCCGGTGCGCTTCGTCACCGTGCCGATGCGGACGCGACCGGTCTGGCTCGACGTCCCGTCGTTCGCGCGGCACGCGGACCGCGCGCTGCGCCGCGAGCGCTACGACATCGTGCACGTGCACGACGGGCAGGCGCTCCACGCCGACGTCGTCACCGCCCACTCGTGCTACGCGGCGTGGCTCGACGACGTGCGGTCGGGTGCGGGCGTGAAGGGGCTGCTCAGCCACGTGTACCCGCGGCACGTGGTGACGGACCAGTGGGAGCGGCGCGTCTACCGCCGCGGAAGCACGGGCGCTGCGGTCGTGGCGATCTCCCGGGTCGTCGCCGGGGAGCTCGAGCGCCACCACCAGGTCCCCCCGGAGCGGATCAGCGTCATCCACAACGGCGTCGACATCGCCGGCTTCCGCCCCGCCGCGTCCGCTGACGCCGCGCGTGCGGCGCTGCCGCCGGAGGCCCGCGTGGCCGATGACAGGGTCGTGCTGGCATTCGTGGGCATGTACTTCCGCCGCAAGGGCCTCGAGCCGCTCCTGCGCGCGCTCGGCGGGCTGCGCGACGCTCCGTGGGAGCTGCTCGTCGTCGGCGGCGACGACGACACGCCGTTCCGGGCCCTTGCCGCCGAGCTCGGAATCGCGCCGCGGGTGCGGTTCCTCGGGCACCGCCCCGACGTCGCGCCGTTCCTCCAGGCGGCCGATGCGTTCGTCTTCCCCACGTCGTACGAGCCGTTCGGCCTGGTCATCACCGAGGCGCTGGCGTGCGGGACCCCCGTCATCACCGCGCGGATCGCCGGCGCCGCCGAGCTCATGCAGGACGGCCGCGAAGGGATCCTGCTCGACCGCCCCACCGACCCCGACGAGCTCGGCGCGGCCGTGCGCCGCTTCCTCTCGCTGAGCTCCGAGGCGCGCACCGCGATGCGCGCCGCGGCCCGGGAGACGGCCGTCGGCGCGAGCTGGGACGCGCAGTGGGCGCGGTACGCCGCGCTGTTCTCCGAGGTCGCGGAACGACGCCACGAGGGACAGCCCGCGTGGGGATGACCGCCGACGAGCGGCGCGGCGCCGCCCTCCTGTTCGGCGAGGAGCTCGCACGCGGCGCCGTCACCCTGGCCGACCTCGAGCAGCCGGCCGTCCGTGACGCGGTGCGCGCGCCTCGTGTCCCGCCGTGGCCGGTCCGCCGCCTCGAGCGCCGCCGCTACGAGCAGCGGCGCCCCGGCTACCGCGACGACTCCCGGGAGGCGTTCCACGCCGCCCGTCGGGCCGTGCTCGGACCGGCCGCGGATGGCCCGCCGCGCGTGCTGGTGCGCGTCGACGAGTACCCGAACTTCGACACGCTGGACACCCCCGCGCACGGGATCGCGCACTACTGGCGCTTTCACGAGACCATGCGCGACAGCGGCGTGCCGTACCTCGTCGCCGTCCAGCCCGCCCTCGCGCGCAACCCGCTGGACTGCACCGGCACCGAGGGGCGCCCGCTCGACGCCGACGAACTGGCGATGCTCGGCCGGCTGCGCGACGACGGCGTCGCGTTCGCGCTGCACGGCCACGACCACCGCACGCGTACCACCCACATGCCGAACAACACCGAGCTCGAGGGCCGCAGCGCCGCCGACCTCGGCGACCTGCTCGACCGGGGCCTCGCGTTCCTGGCCGCGCACGACGTGCGCCCGCGGGTCCTTGTCCCGCCGTACAACACGTTCGGCGCCCGCCAGTGGCCGGTGCTGGCCCAGCGGTTCGCGGTGGTGACGGGCGGCCCCGAGTCGGTCCAGCGTGTCGGCTACCGCCGCAGCCCGCTGTTCTGGGACGGCACGGTCTTCCAGCCGTGTTATGCGCCGCTCTACGGCACCGCGGCGGAGCTGCTCACTCCAGCGCGCGCGCTCGCCACGTCCTCCGCGGCGGTGTGGACGTGCATCACGCTGCACTGGGCCTGGGAGCTCGCCGACGACTTCGCGGCGCTCCGCGACCTCCTCACCGTGCTCGCGCCGGTCGCGCGCCCGTGGGACGACTTCCTCGCCGCCGTCGACACCGCGGGCGCACATGGCTGAGCCGGCGCCCGAGGTGGGCGGGCGGCGCGCGGCGGCGGACATCCTCGTCCAGGTCTTCGCCCGCGGCGGCAACCTCATCCTGGGGATCGTCGTCACCGTCCTGCTCGTCCGCGGGCTGGGCGACGCCGCCTACGGCCAGTGGACGACGCTGTTCGCGATCGTGCAGCTCGCGGTCGTGTTCAGCGAGCTGGGGCTCGAGCCGGCGGTCGTCTCGCGTGCGGCCACCGACGAGGAACGCGAGGGAGACTGGATCGGCGCGCTGGCGATGCTGCGCCTGCTGCTGTCGATCCCCGCCTCGCTGATCTCCGCGATCGCGTGCCTCATCATCGCCGACTCGGGCGAGATGGAGCTCGCAGGCATCCTGCTCTCCGCCACGCTGCTCGGGAGCGTCCCGAGCGTGCTGCGCGCCTTCAACCAGCTGCGCGTGCGCAACGACGTGACGATGATCGTGCTGACCGTGAATTCGGTCGGGTGGCTCGCGGCGGTCGTCGTCCTCGCCGCACGCGATGCCGGCATCGTCGCGTACGCCGCCGCGTTCCTTGCCGTCTCGCTGCTGAGCTCCGGACTGCAGGCGGTGCTGTCGCTGCGGCAGATGCGCCACCCGATGCGACCGGCCCGCGACCTCTGGCGACCGATCATCAAGGCGGGCCTCGCGCTCGGCGGCGCGGGCATCCTGATGTCCGTCGGCTCCCGCGCGCCGCAGATCTTCGTCTTCGAGCTCCAGGGCGACGTGCAGGCCGGCCTCTACGGCGCGGCGTCGCGGCTCTTCGAGCAGGCGCACTTCATCCCGATGGCGGTCATGACGACGCTGCTGCCGATCATGTCGACCGCGCAGCGCGCGGACCCCGATCGGGCGCGCCGCGTACTCGAAACCGCGATCGACTACCTCGTGATGGTGTCCCTGCCGGGGATCCCGCTGGCGATCGTCGCCGGCGGGCCGCTCCTGGAGTTCCTGTTCGGGGTGGAGTTCGCCGCCGCCGCCCCCGCCCTACCCGTGCTCCTCGCGGCGTTCGTCCTCGTCGCCGTGACGTACCCGCTGGACAACATGGTCATCGTCCTCGGGCTGCAGGGCCGCCTGATCTTCATCGCGCTGACGTCCGTGACGCTTGCCCTCACGCTCAACCCGGTGCTCATCGACCGGATGGGCTTCGAGGGCGCGGCCTGGGCCGTGCTCATCGTCGAGGCGGTGGTCACGGTGATGACCTACCGGCTCGTGTCGTCGCGCCTGCCCTTCCAGGTCGTGACGCCGCGGCTCGTCCGGATCGCGATCGCCGCGGTCATCACCGGGCTCGTCCTGTGGGGGCTCGACACGATCTCCGCGCCGCTGTTCGTGCTGGTCGGGGTGACGGCGATCGGATACCCCGCGCTGCTCGTCGCGCTGGGTGCGATCAACGTGGCGGAGCTGCGAGCCCTCGCCCGTCGCCAGCCGCCGCCCCAGCTCGCCGACTGAGCGCCCGCCGCTCGACGTCGAGCACCGCCAGGACGCCGATCGTCGCGCCCGTCATCACGGTGAACGACGGATTCGCACCCGTCCACGTCACCGTCAGCTCGGCGACGACGAGCGCGAGGAACGACGCCGCCGCGCCCAGGCCCAGCGCGCTCATGAGCGGGTCGGGATGGCCGCGGCGCACCCGGATCCCCATCACGATGACCGCGGCCATGATCGCGACGTACGCGAGCGCGCCGAGGAACGAGTACTTCATCCAGAACCACAGCACCGCGAAGTGGACGTAGTCCCGCGCGGACTCATGCTCGATCCCGAGCGGCTCGACCGCACGCCACGGCACCCCCTGGCCAAGGCCGAGGAGCGGCTGTTCCTTGATCCCGATCCAGACGTTCGCGCGCTCGTCGAGCCGGTACCGGTCCTGCGTGTTCGACGCGACCTTCTGCGGGTTCAGGGAGGAGACGCGCTCGGCGACCGGGCCGTTGAGCTCCACGGCGACCCCGGCGGAGAAGAGCAGCCACCCCAGCGCGCCCGTCACGGCCAGCGCGGGGATGAACAGGCGCCGGCCCACCCGCCCGAGCCCCAGCACCAGGATGAGCCCCAGGCCGGCCACCGACCCGATCCACAGCGCGCGCTTCAGCCCGATCACGAACATGAGCAGGGCGAGACCCGCGGCAACCCAGACCCACCACGGCAGCGGCACCCCGCAGACCCGGCACGCGAGCACGCAGAGCACCAGCGCCATGAAGACCCAGTTCATGGTGATCTCGTAGAAGATGAGGTTGTCGAGGCTCGGGCCGCCGCGCTGCATCGTGAGCCCCAGGCCGAGCAGCGCCTTGAAGCCGATGGCAGCCGCGACGACGCCCAGCACCAGCCGCACGCGCGCGGCGGGGAGCACGGCGGCGACGAGCGGCGCGACCACCACGACGGGCAGCACGTTGCGCAGTCCGTCGATCTGCGCCTTGAGGCCCGCCCCCTCCGTATAGCCCACGAACGAGCCGACGCCGAACGCGACGGCCATGAGCAGGAGCGGAATCGCGATGAGCCCGGGCATCGGCGGGAGCCGGCGGCGACGCACGCAGTCCAGGACGACGGACCCGACGGCGAGGTAGACGAGCATCTCCCAGGGCGAGAAGCCTCCCGCGACCCCGTTGTACAGCGGGTAGCCGGGGGCGGGCAGCTCGCCGTAGTACGCGTCGATCAGGAGCGTCATCCCGACGAGCAGGCCGACGGGCAGCGCGGGCCACCGCACGCAGGCCAGCAGCCCGACGATCACCAGCGGCAACACGAGGCCGATCACGCCGGCGACGAGGACGGCCCCCAGGGTCAGCAGGAGTCCGCCGCACGCGATCAGCCCGATGATCGATCCGAGCTGCGCGTCGGCCCCGGCGAGCGGCCCGGGCGTCCGCAGGCTCGGCAGCCGCAGCGTCCCCATGGCGGCTACCGGGCGGCTTCGACGGGCGCCGGCGGCGCGGGCCGCGACGGCGTCTCCGGCCGGTAGTACTCGTAGCGCTCGATCGGGTCGAGCCCCGTCACGACGATGCCGAGCGGCTGGCACTCGTGCGCGTCGAGGATCGACCGGCAGCGGCGAATGTCCTCGCGCTTCGTCTCGTACGCGCGGCCGACGATGATCGTCGCGTTGATCTGCGGGTTGTCGAGCAGCACCTGCGTGTCGGCGACGGGCAGCAGCGGAGCGGCGTCGATGACGATGACCTCCGGACCGGCCGCGAGATCCTCGAGCACCTCGGTCATCCGGCTGCTGGAGAGCAGCTGCGGCGCGTTGGGCGCGAGCGGCCCGGCGGGCAGGAGCAGCGCGCCGCTGCCGCGCTCGCCGGGCAGGTCACGGAGCAGGTCGCGCGCGCGGTGACGACCGGTCAGCGCGGTGGTCAGGCCGCCCTCGCGGTCGTCGATGACCATGCGGTTGCGCAGCGACGGGCGGCGCAGGTCGGCTTCGACGAGGATCGCGGGCTGCCCGGACTGCGCGAACGCGCGCACCAGGTTCAGCGCGACCGAGGTCTTGCCCTCGCCCGACACCGCGCTGGTGATCAGCAGCACCTTCGTCTCGCGCCGCGCCTCGGCGAAGCTGATGGCGGTCCGCAGGATCCGGTACGGCTCGAAGACCGGTGACGACAGTTCGTCCGCGGGGATGACGAACGACGTGCGCGGCGTGGAGGCCAGCGCACGCAGGCCGTACATCCGCTCGAAGTCGTCGAGGGTCTTGACCCGCCGGTCGAGCAGGTCGAGCAGGAAGGAGACGGTCAGGCCGAGCAGCAGGCCGATGATCAGGCCCAGCACCGCGTCGCGCTTGGGCTTCGGCGACGACGGCGTCGATGCCGGCGTGGCCTTGCTGATGACCTTCGAGTCGGTGGCGCCGAGGTCCTCGAGGGTCTGGAGCCGCTCGAGCTGCCCCCGCACCGACTCGTACGCGGCGGTGCCCTGCTGAAGACCCGCCAGGCGCTCGTTGTAGTCGTCCTGCGCCCGCTGGATCTGCGCCAGGAGCGTCGCCCGCTCGAACGCGATGTACTCGAGGGCGAACGCATTCGCGATGTCCGCCGCGACCTGCGGATCCTCGGCCGACGCGGAGAAGTTCAGCACGTCGGCGTTCGGCTCGGCCTCGACGGCTACCGACGCGGTGAGCGTCTCCGGCGGCACATCGGTCTTCAGCCGCTTCTGCACGCGGGCGCCGACCTCCTCGCTCGTCGCGACGAGGACGCGGGTCGCGGCATCGCGCTCGGGAGTCGCCGACTGCGAGTTGCTCTGCAGCACCTGGTCCTCGAGCTGGGTCTGCCCGAACACGACCTGCGCGGTCGACTCGTACGTCTCCGCGCGTGTCGACGAGTACAGGAACGCGAGCACGCCGCAGGCCACGGTGATCCCGGCGATCAGCCAGAGGCGCTCCCGGACCACGCGGAACGCATAGACCAGGGTGTCGCCCTCGCCGGAACCGCCGCCACGCCGGGGAGAGCTCATGTGGGAGATCCTACTTCGGGCAGTGGCGGGTCCTCGGCGTAGGCGTCGCGGAACGGGGCGCACCGGTCCGGCCACAGGTCGCCCGTGTACGGCATCCAGTATTCCGGCCGTTCCAGCACCGGCGCCTCCACGGCGGCAACCACGTCACGCAGCAGGGCATGGTGATCGTCCCGCGGGGCGATCGGGGCGTCGAGCACCACGACCGGCCGCCCGCGGACGAAGGCGCCGCGCATGGGGACGATGGAGGCCCCCGTGGCCTGCGCGAGCCGGGCGATCCCGCTGCGGACCCGCGCGTCCTTGCCGAGGAACCGCACCGGGGTGGACCCCGCGACATCGACGGCGATCGCGGGGATCCCCCCGTCCTGCAGCGCCGCCTGGACCTGCGTGAAGGCATCCCCCGCCAGGATCACCCGCCCGCCGGACCTCGCCACCGCGTCCGTGCGGACGGCCGCCATCGCATCCTCGAAGAACCAGTCCTCGACCACCGGGGAGACCGGCAGCCCGACGTTCGTCAGCCCGTACAGCGACACCCACATCGCGGGGCTGTGAGCGAACGCGAAGATCGTGCGCCCGGACGTGGGCGGCATGTCCCCGATGAGCCCGACGGCGCCGCGCAGGGCGGCATCGCTCTCGACGGTCATGCAGCGCTGCGTCAGCGCGTAGTGCCGCAGCCCGACGCGATGCACCCGCCGCTGGTGCGGCGTCTCCAGCAGCGGAAGAGCGAACCGGCCGGCCACCCACCGGCGGTCGCCGCGGTGGAGCGCCCAGCGCATACGCCCGTGGAGCCCGGCGGCCCGCAGCCGGCCGCGCGCCTTCACGCCGCGCGCCGGCGCCTGCACGGCCGCGGGTATCGCCGCGAGGGCTTCGAGGGGCGCGGCGAGCGCCGAATCGAACAGCAGGGACACGGGCACCATCACCCCGGCAATCGGCCGTCGGCAGGCCCGCTTGAACGCGACATGCCCTCATCCAAGCAGGCGGGAGCCCGATCCGCGGGCCCCGTCGCCCGGTCAGGCGGGGGCCTGCGCACGGGCGCCCGCGACGTCTTCCTCCGCCAGCGGCGTGCGCCCGGCCAGCACGGCGCCGACCACGATCGCGCCGATCACCGCGCAGCAGTAGGCGAACATCCAGGAGACGAGCGCGAACGCCACGCCGATGAGCCCGTAGCGCGCCGCGTTGTCCGAGACGACCGTCGGCATGTAGACGAGTGACGCAACGCCGAGACCGGCCGTCGCGAGTGCCGTGAGCAGGCCGGTCGGCACGAGCCGCTGCCAGGGCAGGCGCTGGGCGAGCAGGAGGTACGGCGTCCACAGCCAGATCGCCGTGCTCAGCGCGAGCGAGACGATGCTGCCCTTCAGCGGCAGGCCCACGTTGGAGAGGAGGTCGCGGACCGGGTCGGCGATCGAGATGAAGCCGACGACGCTCGCGAGCCACCCCAGCCGGCGCAGGACCGACCCCTCCACGGCCTGCATCTGCCACGCGTCGAGGTACACCCGCTCCAGTCCCCGGGACAGGCTGAGCGAGCCGAAGACGAGAAACGCGATCCCGAAGACGCTCACCCCCGCCTTCACGACGTCGGGGGACTCGAACAGTGTCCGGGCCGCCTCCGCGCCGCCGCCCGAGAGGCCGAACCGGTCGACGAGCTCGTCGCCCAGGCTCTCGCCCTGGACCACGGCGCCGGTCAGGATGGTGAGCGGCAGCATCACCACGAACATCTTCGAGGACAGCGCGAGCGCCCGGTCGACGATGTTGATGCGCAGCAGCGCGTCGATGATCCGGCCCGCGAGGGTGTGCTCGAGCCGCTGGAGGACCTCGTCGGGCTTCATCGCGCAGCGATCGTACGTGGAACACTGCGGCCCCATGAGCCAGCCCACCCCGGAGGAGCGCCGCCTGGCCGGCCGCGCGCGCCGCACCGACTCGCCCCGGTCCAGCCACGCGGCGTGGAGTCCCGGGGACGACCGCGAGGACCCGATCGCGATCCTCGAACGCCAGGCCGCCGACCGCGTGCCCGAGCTGCTCCCGCTGCGATATGGGCGGATGGCGGCGTCGCCCTTTGCCTTCCTGCGCGGCAGCGCCGCGGTCATGGCGGCCGACATCGCCACGACACGACCGACCGGGCTGCGGGTCCAGTGCTGCGGTGACGCGCATCTGTCGAACTTCGGCCTGTACGCCTCGCCCGAGCGCCGGCTCGTCTTCGACCTCAACGACTTCGACGAGACCCTGCCCGGCCCGTTCGAGTACGACGTCAAGCGCCTTGCGGCGAGCGTGACGGTCGCCGCGCGCGGGAACGGCGAGTCGCCACGGGCGGCCGCCGAGACCGCTCGGGCGGGTGCCCGGCGCTACCGCGAGGCGATGCTCGCCTTCGCCCGCATGCGCCACCTCGACGTCTGGTACGCGCACGCCGACGTCGACGCCGTGCTCGCCACACAGGCGACCGTGACGAAGCGCCTGCAGAAGAACGTCACGAAGGCCCGGGGCCGCACGAGCCTGCAGGCGTTCTCCAAGCTCACGGAGACCGTGGACGGGAAGGTCCGGTTCCGTGACGACCCGCCGCTCGTCACCCACCTCGCGCAGTTCGAGGACCGGCAGGTGCTCGAGGAGCTCCTGCGTCAGTACCGCGCGACGCTGCCCGACGAGCGCAGGGTCCTCGCCGACCGGTACGAGCTCGTCGACATCGCGCAGAAGGTCGTCAGCGTCGGCAGCGTCGGCACCCGCGCCTTCATCACGCTGAACATCGGGCGCGACGGCGACGACCCGCTGATCCTCCAGGCCAAGGAGGCGACCGCGTCGGTCCTGGAGCCGCACACCGGGCGCTCGCGCTACCGCCAGCAGGGCAAGCGCGTCGTGGTGGGCCAGCGGCTCATGCAGGCGACGAGCGACATCTTCCTCGGCTGGCTGCGCGGGCCCAACGGCCGTGACTTCTACCTGCGCCAGCTGCGGGACATGAAGGGCTCGGCGGAGATCGAGGCGCTGAACCTGTCCGAGCTGACGCTGTACGCCGAGCTGTGCGGCTGGGTCCTGGCCCGCGCCCACGCGCGGACGGGGGACGCCGCCGCGATCGCGGGGTACCTCGGCGGAGGCGAGGCGTTCGACAAGGCGATGCGCGACTGGGCGCACGCGTACGCCGACCAGACCGAACGCGACCACGAGATGCTGCTCCGCGCCATCGACGCGGGGCGGGTGCCGGCCGCCGCCGCGTAGGCGGCGACGGCCGGACGAGCCGCATCAGCCGGTGGACTGCGCCTGCCCCATGACGATGCAGGCGGTGCCGTCGAGGACGTTGCTCAGCTGCACCGTCGCGACGTGCTCGGTCCCGGCGGCGTCCGTGTACCCCAGCTGCCAGGTGACGGACTGATTGCCCGCCGCGTTCGCCACGGTCAGGCTGGCACCGGTCCCGACCGCCGAGGTCGCGAGCACCGGGTTCGCGCCGTTGGTGATCGCGAACCGCCGTGCGTCGACCGGGACGCCCGACTGGTTCGTGAACTGCGAGTCCGCAGCGCCGGCGGTGCACGTCGTGCTGATCGTCCCGAAGCCCGTCAGGGTGGCGAGCGTGGCGGTCTGGCCGTCGGTGAGCGGGCGGCGAAAGCTCGTCACGGCGCCGCGCCCGGTGATGACCGTGCCGGTGGCGAGTTTGCCCGCGGTGATGGCGCCGTCGGCGAGCTTCGCGCCGGTCACCGACCCGTCGGCCAGGGCTGCGGTGCCGACCGCGCCGCCGCCGAGCTTGCTGGGCGTCACCGCGCCCGAGCCGAGCTTCGATTCACTCACTGCGCCGGTCGAGAGGTTCGACGTCTGCACGGCGCCGTCGGCGAGCTTGCCGACGGTCACGGAGCTGTTGCGCAGCTTCGCGGGTGTGACGGCGTTCGTCGCGAGCTTCTCGTTCGTCACCGCGCGGTTGGCGAGCTTCGACGGCGACACGGCGCGGTTCTTGATCTTCGCGCGGGTGACGGCGCCGTTCTTCAGCTGTTTCGTGCCGATGGTGGCGGCGGCGTAGGTCACACCGCCAAGCGCCACGAACAGGGCGATGCTCGCGATGATCGTGGCCGGATGGAGAAGGTCGGACTTCCTCCACATATCGGGTCCTCCTGACGTTCGGGGAGAGGCAACAGGTTGTCAGTCGATGAGGCGGATGCGCTGACGCCAGAGCGCCAGCAGCCACATCGCGACGGCGAAGATCAGCAGCGCGACGACGTGGATGACGTCCGCGGCCTCCAGCCCGCCGAGCACGAGCGCCCGCACGAGCTGCACGCAGTGGTAGAGCGGATTGAGGTGGGCGATCGCCTGGATGCCGGCGGGCAGGCCCTCGATCGGGAAGAACGTGCCCGAGATCAGGAACAGCGGGGTGACGACCGCGCTCGTGACGTAGTTGAAGTTGTCGATCGACTTCGCCAGCGCGCTGATCAGCACGCCGAACGCGGCGAAGCCGAATCCCGTGAGGAAGCCGACGAGCGGCACGAAGATCGTCGTCCACCGCGGGTCGAGCCCGAAGAGCGTCGCCACGAGCAACGGCGCCATGCAGTAGACGCCGGCGCGGCACGCGATCCACAGGATCTCCGCGGTGACGAGCTCCTCCGTGTCGACCGGCGCGGCCAGCATCGCGTCGTACGTGCGCTGGAACTCACGCCGCACGAACGTGTTGAACATGCCGGCGAACACGCTGGCGAACAGCGCGGCGCTGGCGACCACCCCGGTGCCGACGTACTCGATGTAGTCGACCCCGCCGACCTCGGTGACGAGCGCGCCGAAGCCGAACCCGAACGCGACGAGGTAGATCGTCGGCTCGACGATCGACGAGAACGTCGTGGCCTTCCAGAACTTGCGGAAGATGGTGACGTCGCGGCTCATGACGCCGATGACGGCGGCGGGTTCGAGTCGTCGCATGGCTAGTCGACCTCCGCTCCGGTGAGCATCACGAACGCGTCCTCCAGCGTGGCGGCACGGCGCTCGCCGTCGGGGGCGTCGCCGTCGAGGTTCTCTGCTCGGAGGATCGCCACGGCCGGCCCGCTGCGGCGGGTCTGCCACCCGCGCGCCTGCGCGTCGGCGTCGACCTCGGCCAGCCGCGCGGGCGGGCCGTACACCTCGATGACCTCGCGCCCGGCGTGCTCGAGCACGAGCTCCTCCGGGGTGCCCAGCGCCACGATCTTCCCGCCCGCCATCACCCCGACGACGTCGGCCAGCCGCTCGGCCTCCTCGATGTAGTGCGTGCTCATGAGGACCGTGACACCCTCGCTGCGCAGGCCGTCGATGAGCGACCACAGCTCCTGGCGCACCTGCGGGTCGAGGCCGACCGTCGGCTCGTCCAGCAGCACGAGATCGGGCGTGTGCACGAGGGCGCGGCCGATGAGCAGTCGCCGGCGCATGCCGCCCGAGAGCTCGGTGACCTTCGCGTCGGCGCGGTCGGACAGCCGGGCGATCTGCAGTGCGCGGTCGATCGCCGCGGCCCGTTCGTGGCGCGGCACGCGGTAGAGCCGGGAAAAGACCGTCAGGGTCTGGCGGACGCTCATCTCCACGTCGAGGTTGTCCTGCTGCGGGCAGACGCCCATCCGCAGCCGTGCCGCCTTCGAGTCCCGGGGGACCTCGTGGCCGAGCACGCGGATCTCGCCCTCGTCGGCGAGCGCCTGCGAGGTGAGCAGCCGCATGGTCGTCGACTTGCCCGCGCCGTTCGGCCCGAGAAGCCCGAAGCAGATGCCGGGCGCGACGTCGAGGTCCAATCCGTCGACCGCGGTGAGCGGCCCGAAGCGCTTGATGACGCCGCGCAGCGAGATGGCGGGTTCGGCGGCCACGACGACCAGCCTAGGCCCCGGCCGGGCGACGCCGCTTGGACGGATGTGACCGCGCTGTGTCACATGCGCGACACAGGCGGCATCGCCCGGCGCGACGGCCGGTTGTCCCCCCGACACGACCGACCATCTGTCAGGAGACCACCATGCATCGCACCATCACCACCGCCCTCGCCGCCCTCGCCACCGCCGGGGCGTTCGCCGCGGCCGCCCCGAGCGCCCATGCCCTCGCCGAGGTGTCGTCGGGCCCGGACGGGCTGCGCATCGTCGACGTGACGAACCTGGAGGACAACTGGAGCCTCGCCCTCGTCGAAGAGGCCGGAGCGACGAAGTACCGCTTCTCCTCGGGCGGCGGCTTCGACGGCATCCGCCTCACCGGCGGCTGCGTCGCGTCCGAGACCCGCGGCGACACCGTCACGGCCGCGACCTGCGTCCGCATCAACCCCGTCGTGCGCGTCGGGATGAGCGGCGGCAACGACTTCCTCGCGGTGCCCGAGGACTTCCCGGACCCGCTGACGATCAACGGCGGCCTGGGCCGCGACGCCATCCAGGGCGGCGCCGACGACGACGTCCTCTCCGGCGACACCGAGGACGACCTGATCCGCGGCCGCGCGGGCAACGACGCCATCACCGGCGGGTCGGGGGACGACGAGCTGTTCGGCGACGCGGGCAACGACACGCTGACCGACAGCTTCGGCGTCAACACGCTCGACGGCGGCGAGGGCGACGACGTGCTGACGATCGAACGCAACGCCATCGGCTTCGGCACGCTCATCGGCGGCCCGGGCCGCGACACGTTCACCGGCGGGGACGAGAGCAACCGCATCGACGCCCGGGACGGCGAGCCGGACACGATCGTCAGCTGCGGTGAGCCCGGCGGCCGCCGGTCAGACCGCGACACCGCGATCATCGACCTTGTCGACGCCGAGCCGCCCGCCGACTGCGAGGCGATCGACCGGTCGAACCGCAGGGAGGGCAAGAACGTCCGCATCGACACCGGCGCGTTCGTCCGCCAGGACGGCCGGGTCGGCCTGCACCTCATCTGCCCGAAGACCGCGGACTGCGCCGGCACCGTGACCGTCCGGGCGTCCCGCGGCGGCAAGGTCATGGGGCGGGCGTCGTTCTCCGTGCGCAAGGGCGAGTCGGCCCGCGTCTCCGTCCGGCTCTCGGCAGCCGGACGCCGGCAGATCCTGCGGGGCGGGCAGCTGCACGTGACCGCCGTCGAGCGCGGCCGGTTCGGGAAGAAGACCAGCCAGCGCGTCGTCCGCGCGATGACCGCCTGATCAGCGGTACGTGACGGCGACGCCGTCGACGCCCTCGAGGTGGCCATGCTCGTTCAGCGAGACGAGCGTGGCCCCTCGACTGCCGGTGATCACCTTCGTGATCGACGCGTTGACCATCGTGCGGTTCAGCGCCGGCCAGTGCGCGGGCGGGATGCCCATGATGTGCGCGGCGACGAGCGCGATGACGCCGCCTGAGCTCACCACGAGGCTCGTCCCGGGCGCGGCCCGCAGCTCGTCGAGCGCGCCGGTCGCGCGGCCGTGGAAGTCGGCGTGCGACTCGCCGCCGCCGTCGCCGGTCGCGCCGCCCACCCACGCGGCGAGCGCCTGGTCGAGTGCCGCCTGGAAGACCCGGTTGCGCGCCGCGAGGTCCTCGGGCCATTCCTCGACCGGCGGGCCGAGGCCCAGCAGCCCGAACTGGTCGTACTCGTTCCACCGGGGGTCCTCGGCGATCGGGAGGTCCGCGCGGCCGAGTCCGGCGAGCAGCCCCTCGGCCGTGTCGCGCTGCCGGCGCAGGCCCCCGGCGATGACCCGGGCCGGCTCGATCCCCCGGGCCGCGAGCACCGTCCCCGTGTGCCGCGCCTGCGCGTGCCCCTGGTCGGACAGCACGTCGTAGTCGTCGGCGCCGAACGAGGCCTGCCCGTGGCGGATGAGGAGGATGACGCCCATCGCCGGCGGGAGGATGCCACGCCGGCGACGGGTCCGGCGCTCAGGCCGTGGTGAACGTCCCCGCGAGCTGCTCGAGCTCACCGGCCGTGTCCGCGAGCTCCTGGGCCGACGCCGCGATCTCCTGGGCCGACGCAGAGGTCTGCTCCGTGGACGCGGACACCTGCTCGGTCGAGGCGCTGGACTCCTCGGCCACCGCGGAGACCTCGAGCATGCGCGCGCCCATGTCGTCCGCCGCGCCGGAGATCTGCTTGACGGCGTCGGCGATCTGCCCGACCCGGCCGGTCATGTCGTCGACGGCGCGCCCGATCCGGTCGAAGGCGTCGCGCGCCTGCTCGACGGTCGCGGCGCCCTCGGCGGTCTGCTCGGCCCCGGACTCCACGACGGTGACGGCGCGGCCCGTCTCGGCCTGGATCTCCTCGATGAGCTCGGAGATCGACGCCGCCGCGGTCTGCGATTCCTCGGCGAGCTTGCGGACCTCGTCGGCGACGACCGCGAACCCGCGGCCCTGCTCGCCGGCGCGGGCGGCCTCGATCGCGGCGTTGAGCGCCAGGAGGTTCGTCTGCTCGGCGATCCCGGTGATCGTCCCGACGATCCCGCCGATCCGCTCGGACTTCTCGCCCAGCGCGCGGATCGCGCCCGTGGCCTCGGCCGACGCCTCGCGGACCGACACCATCGCGTCGGTCGCCTGCGTCACGGCGGCGGCGCCCTCGGCCGCGATCGCCCGTGCCTCCTCCGCGGCGTCCGCCGTCACCTGCGCGTCGGTCGCGGACCGCTCGGAGGCGGCGACGACCTCCCGGCCCAGCCGGGTCGCGTCCTCAACGCCCGCGACCTGACGCTGCGCGCCGGACGCCACCTCGCTCACCGCCAGCGCGATCTCCCCGACCGCGCGCCCCGCCTCGTTGGACGTCGTCGCCATCTGCTGCGACGAGGCCGAGAGCTGGCTCGCGGCGGCGGAGAGCCGCCCGATCGTGTCGGCGAGCGCGTCGCGCGACGTGTTGTACGCATCCATCGACGCGGCGGTGTCGTCACGGACCACGTTGACCGCCTGCGCGATGTCGCCGAGCTCGTCGCGCGACCACCGCTCGATCCGCGGCGTCACGGGCGCGAGCTGCGTCGTGAGGTCGCCGTCGGCGAACCGGTCCAGCCCGGAGCGCAGCGCGGCGGTGTCCGACTGCGAGAGCGCCCGCAGGCGCTCGAGGATGGCCCGGACGTTGCGGCGGATGCTGCGCGTCAGGAAGAACGCCACGGCGGAACCGAGCAGCAGTGCGCCCACCAGCAGCCCGAGGACGCGCGTCCGCGCCTCCTCGTAGGTCTTGCGGATGTCCGCGGTGGCCGCCTTGGCGACGCGGTCGTTGACGGCGATGAGCGACGCGGCCTGCGCGTCGACCGCCGCGTACGTGTCGACAGCCCCGCGGTAGTAGGCGCGCGTGGCCGCAGCCTTGTCCCCGGTGGCCGCGGCCGCCAGGACCTCGCGGTACGCGGTGCGGTACGCGTTCATCTTCGCGTCGTACGCCCGCAGCCCGCGGACCTCGGCCGGCACGAGCTCCGTCGCGCGGTATGCGCGGATGAGCTCGTCCATCTTGCGCACGTCGGCGTCCGCGATGCGCTGGAACCCGGCGGTCGGCTCGTCGCTCGTGATGGCACGCTGGATCTGGCTGTCGACGTCGCCGAGCAGCCCACGAACGTCGGCGAGGTCCCGCATCGGCACCACGCGGTCGGCGTACATCGCCTCGGCCTTCGCGTCGACCTGCTGCAGCGACGAGATGCCGACTGCGCCCACGAGTCCGCCCAGGACCAGGACCACAGCGAAGCCTGCGGACAGTTTCACGGCAATGGGAATCCGGCGGCGGAACATGCGACATCCTTTTCGCGAGAGTTGAGCTTCTTCGGGTATCGACGCATGCCGCGGTACGGCGCAGGCCCCGGCGGGCGGAGCTGCGGGTGAGTACGTACCGGGTCCAGCGGGGCCCGTGTCCGACGTACGGGCGGTTTCCGCGCACCGGATCGCCGCCTCGACATTCGTTTAGGTACTCATCCCCGAATCCGTCCGGATGATCCTGCGACACCGCCGGTCGAGGTAGTGCACCGCCACCCAGAAGTTCCGGAACGCCGGGTTGCGGGTCTGCTTGAGGTGGTACCGGCGGTAGATCTGCTGCACGATCACCGCCAGGCGGAACAGGCCGAAGACCTCGTAGAACGCCCAGTCGCCGACCTCGCGCCCCGTGCGTCGCGCGTAGTGCGCGACGACCTCCTCGCGGGTGAGCATGCCCGGGAGATCCGTGGGCTGGCGCTGGAGCAGGCGCATGCCGCGCCCGTCGTCGGCCTGCACCCAGTACGCCAGCGCGCCGCCGAGGTCCATGAGCGGGTCGCCGAGCGTGGCCATCTCCCAGTCCAGGATGCCCACCACCCGCATCGGGTCATCGAGTGCGAGGACGACGTTGTCGAGCCGGAAGTCGTTGTGGATGACGCACGTCGCGACGTCTGCGGGCTGATGCTCGTCGAGCCACGCCATGACGCGATCGAAGCTCGGGACGTTCCACGTCTTCGCGTCGCGGTAGCGCCGCGACCAGCCGTCGACCTGCCGCGCGACGTACCCATCCCCCTTGCCCAGGTCGCCCAGACCCGCGGCGACCGGGTCGATCGCGTGCAGGTCACACAACCGGTCGATGACCGACGTGCACATCGCGCGCGTCGCCTCCGGGTTCCCGGCCACCCCGTCCGGCAGCTGCTTGCGCGGGATCGTGCCCTCGACCCGGCCCATGACGTAGAAGTCGCTGCCGAGCACAGCGGGGTCGTCGCAGAAGCCGACCATCTCCGGGACGTACGGGAACACCGGCGCCAGCCGCTGCTGGACGCGGAACTCGCGCCCCATGTCGTGCGCGCTCTTGGCCTTCACGCCAGGGGGCGGACGGCGCAGGATGAGGTCGCGCCCCGGGTAGCGCAGGAGGTAGGTGAGGTTCGAGGCGCCGCCGGAGAACTGCCGCACCTCGGGGGGACCGTCGCCGGGGATGTCGGCGTGCTCGCGCAGCCACCCGTCGACCGCCTCGACGTCGAACGTGTCCTCTCCGCGCACCTGGCGCGCTTCTGCCGCGGTGTCCAGACTCATGCGCGTAGGCTCCTGGGCACGCACCGCTCGCCACCCCGGGCGCCCCCGATCAAGGAGCACCGCAGATGCAGGCTGTCGCCGCACCGACCCCGGAACTGATCAAGGAGCTGGCGACGACCGCGCCCGGCACCGGGGTCCTGAGCGCGCACCTGCGCACCGACCCGCGGGACCCGGCGAACACGAACCACCAGCCGGCCTGGCACATCGCGTTGCGCAACGGGCTGCGCGCGATCGAGGCCGACCTCGAAGCCGGTGACGACCGTGACGCGCGCCTGGCGTTCCGCGAGCTGTCCGAGCGCGTGGACGGGGAGCTCCCGGAGCTCGACCCGGCCGACCGCGGCCGCAGCCTGTCGGTCTTCACCACGGCCGACGGGTCGCTCGACGTGCGCGTCACGCTCCAGCTCCCGCTGCTGGGCGACACGATCCGCTGGGACCGCCGCCCGTTCATCAGCCCGCTCGTCGACGTGGTCGACCACGGCCGGGCGACCGGCCTGGTGCTCGTCGACAGCGACGAGGTCGTCCTCATGCACTGGGAGGGCGGCCGGGTCACCGAGCCCGATCAGTCGCGCTACGTCCTGGACCTGGGCGACTGGACCGGCCGGGAGAGCGGCCCGCACGACCGCATGTCCGGCGGGCAGCGTTCCTCGCACGGCGAGCATCACGACAGCCGGATCGACGACCACAAGCGCCGGTTCCTGCACGACGCGGGCAGCAAGATCGCCGCGCGTCTGGACGAACTCGGGTGGCACCGCCTGCTCGTGGCCGCCGCCCCGGGCACCGAGGACCCGTTCGTCGGCGCGCTGCCCGACCAGACCCGTGAGCGCGTCACCGTCACCCTCGACGCGCACCTGACCGGCGAGGACCTGGGCTCGATCTCCGAGCACGTCGACGGTCCGCTGGAAGAGGCGTGGCGCCGCGAGGTCGAGGCGACGGTCGAGAGCGCACGCGCGCACTCCTCCTCCGGCGGCGCGGGGGCGACCGGCGCCGCCGAGGTGCTCGACGCGCTGGCCCAGGGTCGCGTGGCGCACCTCGTCTACGACCCGCAGCTCGCGATCCCCGCGAGCTCCGTCGGGCCGCAGGTGACCGCCGTCTTCGGCGACGTCGCCGAGGACCTCATCGTCGAGCGGGCCGTCGAGCACGCGATCGAGACCGACGCGGGTGTGTCGGCGATCGGCGATCACGCGGGACTGACGGAGGCGGGCGGCATCGTGGCGACGCTGCGGTACTAGCCCTTCGCGGGCGGGCTCCACTTGCCCGCCCCGTACTTCGCCAGTTCGAGCCGGGCGATGACACCTCGGTGGACTTCGTCCGGCCCGTCGGCCAGCCGCAGCGACCGGGCCACGGCCCACGCGCCGGCGAGCGGGAAGTCGTTGCTCATGCCGCCGCCGCCGTGCAGCTGGATGGCCATGTCGATGACCTGCTGTGCCATGTTCGGCACGGCGACCTTGATCTGGCTGACGGCGTTGAGCATGTCCGGGTGACGCTCGTCGATCATCCAGGCCGCCTGCAACACGAGCAGTCGCGCCTGGTTGATGGCGATCCGCGCGTCGGCGATGCGCTCGCGGTTGCCGCCGAGGTTGGCGATCGGCTTGCCGAACGCGATGCGGCTCGTCCCGCGCCTGCACGCGAGCTCGAGCGCCATCTCGGCGAGCCCGATGAGCCGCATGCAGTGGTGCACGCGGCCGGGCCCGAGGCGCGCCTGCGCGATGGTGAACGCCTGGCCGGGGCCACCGATGATGTTCTCGACAGGCAGGCGCACGTCGGTGAACGACACCTCGCCGTGGCCGCCCGGCGCGTCGAGGAAGTTCATCGCGGGGAGCATCCGCTCGACGTTCACGCCGGGCGTGTCCCGCGGGACGACGACCATGGAGTGGCGGTGGTACCTGTCGGCGTCCGGGTCGGTGAGCGCCATGTAGATGAGCACCTCGCAGTTGGGGTGCCCGATCCCCGTGCTCCACCACTTGCGGCCGTCGAGGACCACCTCGTCGCCGTCGATGGTGGCGCGCGCCTCCATGTTCGTCGCGTCGGAGGAGGCGACGTCCGGCTCGGTCATACAGAACGCGCTGCGGATCTCGCCCGCGAGGAGCGGCGTGAGCCAGCGGTCCTTCTGCTCGTCGGAGCCGAAGAGGTGCAGCACCTCCATGTTGCCGGTGTCCGGCGCGCTGCAATTCGAGATCTCGCTGGCGATGATCGAGCGGCCCATCTGCTCGGCCAGCGGCGCGTACTCGACGTTCTTCAGCCCGGCGCCCAGCGTCGCGTCCGGCAGGAAGAGGTTCCAGAGGCCGAGCGCCTTCGCCTTGGCCTTGAGCTCCTCGATGACCGGCAGGACGACCCAGGGGTCGTCGCGGTCCATGAGCTCGCGCAGGTAGGGCTCCTCGGCGGGGGCGACCTCCTGCTCGTGGAACTGCGTGAGGCGCTGCAGCAGGTCCTGCGCGCGCTCGGAGTGCGTGAAGTCCATGGTGCCGTTGACCCTAGCGCGTTATTGAGCATTGCTCAACAAGGGCGTAGGCTGACACCCGTGGCCACCCCCGCTCCCCGCCGGCTGCCCCCGGACGAACGCCGTCGCCAGCTCGTCGGCATCGGCCTGCGCATGCTCACCGAGCGCCCGATCACGGAGATCACCGTCGACGACGTCGCGCGGGAGGCGGACATCTCGCGCTCGCTGCTCTTCAACTACTTCCCGACCAAGCGCGACTACCACCTGGCGGTGATCCGCGCCGCCGCGCGGCGGGTTCGGCGCGTGGTGCTGGTCGACGGCGACGAGGGCGTGCCGGTCATCCTCGACCGCTTCCTGGCGTTCCTCGAACGGCGTCGTGACCCCTACCTCTCGCTCCTGCGCGGCGTCGGCGGCGCCGACCCGGAGGTCGCCGCGATCAACGCGGAGACCCGTGCGGAACTGGTCGACGGGGTCCTGCACGCGCTGGGACGCGACCCGTCGACCCCGGCGCTGCGGCTCGCCGTCGGCGGATGGGTGGCGATGGTCGAGGACGTCGGCCTGGCGTGGGCGGCGGACCCGGCCGCCATGCCGCGGGAGGACGTCGTCGCCCTCCTGCTCGGAGCCCTCGACGACCTGCTCGTGCGCCTCCCCTGACCGGGCGAACCCGATCGGCCGCAAGAACGGGGCGCCCAGCGCCCGCTTCTTGCGGCGGATCAACGGGCGGCGCCCCGCGCCGTCTGAGGCAGCCCTACCCGCGCAGCTCGGCGAGTCGGTGCAGCTGGTCGAGCTGCGTCCCGCCCGGCGTGGGGGTCGCCAGCACGATGAGCTCCGCCACCCCCGCGCGCTCGTAGTCGTCCACTCGCCGTGCGACGTGATCGGCGGGGCCGCAGATGCACGTCGCGTCGATGAGATCGGCCGACAGGTGCTGGGCGGCCTCGGTCTTCTGCCCCGCGAGGTACAGCTCCTGCACCTCGCGCGCCTCCTCGCCGTAGCCGTAGCGGTCGACGAGGTCGACGTAGAAGTTCTTCGTGCGCGAGCCCATGCCCCCGATGTAGAGGGCGAGGATCCACCGCATCATGTCCCGCGCGGCGTCGATGTCGTCGTCGATGCAGACGCCGACCTGCGGCATGATCGCCACCTCGCCCGGGTCCCGGCCCGCGCGCCGCGCGCCCTCGTCGAGCGGCTCGCGCAGGATCGCGACATGCTCGGGGCTGAAGAACGTCGGCAGCCAGCCGTCGGCGATCTCGCCCGCGAGCGCCACGTTCTTCGGGCCCATCGCGGCAAGCACGATCGGCAGCCGCTCCTGCGCGGGCGCGATCGTGAGCTTCAGCGCCTTGCCCGGACCGTCGGGCAGCGGCAGCGTGAGCGTCTCGCCTTCGTACTGCACCCGTTCGCGGGCCAGCGCCATCCGCACGACCTCGACGTAGTCGCGCGTGCGCGCGAGCTGCTTGCCGAACCGCACGCCGTGCCAGCCCTCGGAGACCTGCGGGCCGGACGCACCGAGTCCGAGCGTGAACCGCCCGTCGGAGAGCTGGTCGAGCGTCGCCGCGGTCATGGCCGTCATCGCGGCGCTGCGCGCGGGGATCTGCATGATCGCGCTGCCCAGCCTGATGCGCTCCGTCATCGCCGCGATGGTCGCGAGGACCGTCGGCGCGTCGGATCCGTACGCCTCGGCGACCCACACGGAGTCGAACCCGTGCTCCTCCGCCGCCTTGGCGAGCGCGAGCTGCTCGTCGCGCCCGACGCCCAGCCCCCAGTAGCCGACCCCGATCCCGATCTTCACGCCGGCTGCACCGCCGCAAAGCCCGCGAGCCGCTCCTCCACGATCTCGACGGCGTCGCTGACCATGCCGTGGACGAGGTCGTGGCACGTCGGGATGTCGTGGATGAGCCCCTGGCACAGGCCGGCGGTCCAGATGCCGACGTCCGGGTCGCCCTCCTCGTAGACGCGCCGGCCGCGCTGGCCGGAGACCAGGTCGCGGAGCTCGTCGAACGTCCCGCCGCGCGCCTCGATCTCCAGGACCTCCTGGCTGACCTTGTTGCGCGCCACGCGCGCGGTGTTGTGCAGCGTGCGGAAGATGAGGTCGGTGGAGCGCTCGTCGGCGCCGACGATGTGCTCCTTGATGTTCTGGTGGATGGGCGACTCGACGGTGCACATGAAGCGCGTGCCCATGTTCACCGCGTCGGCGCCGAGCGCCAGCGCGGCGACGAGGCCACGGGCGTCGGCGATGCCGCCCGACGCGATGATCGGGATCTCCAGCGCGTCAGCAGCGGCCGGGATCAGGACGAGGCCCGGCACGTCGTCCTCACCGGGGTGGCCCGCGCAGTCCAGGCCGTCGATCGAGACGGCGTCGACGCCGAGCGTCTGCGCCTTCAGCGCGTGACGCACGGAGGTCGCCTTGTGGATGACTTTGATGTCGTGCGGCTGGAAGTCGGCGAGGTGCTCGGCGGGGTTGGACCCGGCGGTCTCGACGATCTTCACGCCCGACTCGATGATCGCCTGGCGGTACTCGGCGTACGGCGGCGGGTTGATGGCCGGGAGGATCGTGAGGTTGACGCCGAACGGGCGGTCGGTCATCTCGCGGCACCGTTCGATCTCCTTGCTGAGATCCTCGGGTGTCGGCTGGGTGAGCGCGGTGATGAACCCGAGCGCTCCGGCGTTCGCGACGGCGGCGACGAGCTCGGCCCGCCCCACCCACTGCATCCCTCCCTGCACGATGGGATGGTCGACGCCGAACGTTTCCGTGAACCTGGTTCGCAGCATGCCGGTAGGCTATACCACCTCGCGACATGGTGTTCGACACAGTGTCGGAGTAAATGTCGACCCACCTGGAGGGCCTGTGAAGCGCACCATCTTCGAGCCGGAGCACGAGGACTACCGGGCATCCGTCCGCCGGTTCCTCGCCGAGGAGGTCGCGCCCCACCACGAGCGGTGGGAGGAGGAGGGCATCGTCCCGCGCGAGCTCTTCACCAAGGCCGGCGAGCAGGGCATGCTCGCGATGGGCGTCCCGGAGGAGTACGGCGGCCTGGGGATCGACGACTTCCGCTTCAACCAGGTCCTCGTCGAGGAGGTCGGCTACGCGGGCGTGGCCGGGAGCGGCCTGGGGCTGACACTGCACAACGACATCTGCCTGCCGTACTTCCTCGAGTACTGCACGCCCGAGCAGCGCGAGCGCTGGCTGCCGGGCATCGCATCGGGCGAGCTCATCACCGCGGTCGCGATGACCGAGCCCGGGATCGGCTCGGACCTCGCGTCGATGCAGGCGACCGCGATCAAGCAGGACGACGGGTCGTATCTCGTCAACGGCGCGAAGACGTTCATCACGAACGGCATCAACGCCGACCTCGTCATCACCGCGGTCAAGACCGATCCCACGCAGCGCCACAAGGGCATCTCCCTGGTGATCATCGAGCGCGGCATGGAGGGCTTCGAGCGCGGGCGCAACCTGAGCAAGCTCGGCATGCACGCGCAGGACACCGCCGAGCTGTTCTTCACCGACGTCGTGGTGCCCGCCGAGAACCTGCTGGGCGTCGAGGGCCAGGGCTTCATGCAGCTCGTCGCGAACCTCGCCCAGGAGCGGCTGAGCATCGCGCTCGCCGGCGTCGCGGCGGCGCAGGGCGCGCTGGACTGGACCCTGGAGTACGTCAAGGAGCGCACGGCGTTCGGCCAGCCCGTCGGGTCGTTCCAGGCGTCGCGGTTCGCGCTCGCCGAGATGGCGACCGAGATCTCGCTCGCCACCGTCTTCTGCGACCAGGCGACCCTGGCGCTGAACGCCGGCGAGCTGTCCGTGGAAGACGCCGCGATGGCGAAGTGGTGGTGCACCGAGCTGCAGGGCCGCGTCGTCGACCGCTGCGTGCAGCTGCACGGCGGGTACGGCTACATGCTCGAGTACCCGATCAGCCGCGCGTACGCCGACGCGCGGATCACGCGGGTCTACGGCGGCACGACCGAGATCATGAAAGAGATCGTGGGACGGTCGCTCGGTGTCTGAGCAGGCGATGCGGGCCCATCACGACGCGTGCTTCGGGTGCGGCCCGGCGCAGCCCGACGGGGTGCACCTCCAGCTCGCCAGCCGCGGCGACCATGCGCTCGCGCGGGTGGTCCTCGACGAGCATCTGTCCGGCCCGCCGGGCGCGGCGCACGGCGGCATCCCCGCGCTCATCCTCGACGAGGTGCTCGGCACCACGGTGAACCTCCTGCACCAGCGACCGTCGGTCACCGGCACGCTCACGGTGGACTACCTCGCCCCCACGCCGATCGGCGCGCCGGTCGAGGCGGAGGCGTGGCTGCGCGAGACCGATGGGCGCAAGGCGTTCGTCGAGGGGGTCGTCCGCCACGAGGGCGAGGTCACCGCCCGCGGCGAGGCCGTCTTCATCCAGGTGCCGATCGAGCACTTCCGCGGCAACCGCGACGCGGGGCGCGCCGCCGTCGTGCCCGACGAGCGGCCCGTGCCCGAGGGCGCGCCGATCCTCGACCCGCACCGCGCCTCCTGCTTCGGCTGCGGCTCGGAGAACCCGCGCGGCCTGCAGATGCGCCATGCGCGCGACGGCGACGAGATCGTCAGCGCGTTCCTCGCCACGCCCGCGTTCACCGGCGCGCCCGGCACCCTGCACGGCGGCGCGATCTTCGCCGCGCTCGACGACGCGATGGGCACCGCGCCGCTCGTGCTCGCCGAGGAGCTCGCGCTCACCCGCGCGCTCAGCGTGCGGTTCCAGCGCCCCGCGCTGCTGGGCATGGCGCTGGAGATCCGCAGTCGGATCGCGTCGCGTGAGGGACGGCGCATCGTCGTGGAGGCGGAGATGACGAGCGGCGGCCAGCAGGTCGCGACGGCCACCGGAACGTTCGTCGTCGTGGCGCTGAGCGACGAGCAGCGCGAGGTGCTCTTCGCGGGGCACCCCTAGGTCGGGCATCGCCCGAAGTTCGCAGCGCCGGGCTCAGTCCCGGCGCATGGCCGCCCACGACGCCGCGGCGATGCCCGCGGCTGCCCGGCGGTCCTCCCGCGGCGGCCGTGTCGCAACGTGCTCTGCAACCGTGCGCTCGGCGCCCCACGCGACCCAGAACGCCGTGGTGCGCGTGTCGAGGTCCTCGGGAACCCGGCCGGCCTTCACGTCGCGCTCAAGCCGCCGGCGGACCCCTTCGGCGAAGCCCTCGACGGTCGCCCGCCAGAACGCCTCGACCTCGGGCTCGTACGCCGCGACCTCCTGAACCGCGCGAAGCAGCGGCTGGTGCTCGCGGTACCCGCGGATGAGGTCGAAGACCGTCTGCTCCAGCTGCTCGCGGGTGCTGGCGTCGTCGCGCACCCATGCGTTCGCATCAGCGAACAGGTCCTGCGTCGCGTTGTCGGTCACCCGCATGAGCAACGTGGGCTTGTCACGGAAGTGGCCGTAGAACGTGGTGCGGGCCATGCCCGCCTCCTCGGCGATCCGCTGGATGCCGAGCGAGGTGAACGACTCACCCCCGGCGAGCAGGCGCTCGACCGCTTCGAGCACCTGCCGCTCGACCGCGGCGCGCCGCTCAGCGACGCCGCGGCGCTGTCGGGTGACGGACGGCAACTAGGACGCCTCGCGCGGGCCGGGCGTAAACGTCACGGGCAGATGGACCAGGCCGTTGGCCCAGTTGGACGGCAGCCGCTCGACGTCGCCGGCGAGCTCCAGGTTCTTCATGCGTCGGGTCACCTCTTCGAGAACGATACGCAGCTCCGCCCGTGCCAGGCCCGCACCGAGGCAGAAGTGCCGGCCGCCGCCGCCGAACGCCTGATGGTCGGGCTTGTGGCGGCGGATGTCGAACGTGTCGGGGGCGTCGAAGGCGTCCTCGTCGCGCGATCCGCTGCCGTACCACATGACCACGCGGTCGCCTTCCGGGATCGCCTGGCCGCCGACCTCGGTGTCGCACGTCGCAGTGCGGTTGAACCACTGCACGACGGTCGACCAGCGCAGCGACTCCTCGACCGCGCCCGGGATGAGCGAGGGGTCGGCGGCGAGCTCGTCGAGCAGACCCGGGTGCTGCAGCAGCGCGAGCAGCCCGTTCGAGGCGGTGTTGCGCGTGGTGTCGTTGCCGGCGAACGTCAGGACGGCGAAGAACGTGAGGATCTCCAGCTCGTTGAGCTCCTCGCCCTTGACCTCGCCGGTGCGCAGGCGCATGACGATCGACTCCGCCTGGCCCTCGGCCATCTGGCGCTCGATCTGCGCGTGCAGGAACGGCGCCATCTCAGCGAGCACGGGCGCCGCGGCCGCGGGCTCGGGCGCGCCCTGCGCGGCGACGATGCGCTCGGTCCACTCGTAGAACTGCGGGACCTCGACGTCGGGGACGCCCATGAGCTGCGTGAGCATGCCGAGCGGGACGGGGACGGCGAGGTCGGTGACGAGGTCACAGGACCCCTGCTCGATGAAGTCGTCGATCGTGCGGGTCACGCGCTCACGGATGGAGTCCTCGAGCTTCGCGACCGAGTGCGGCGTGAAGACCTTCTGGAGGATCAGCCGGTAGTGCGTGTGCCGCGGCGGGTCCATGTACAGCAGCATGTTCGTCGCGACTTCCAGCGGCACGACCTGGTCGGGATGCAGGAACACCCCGCCCTGCTCGGAGGAGAACGTCGCGGTGTCGCGGCTGATCGCGGCGATGTCCGCGTGCTTGAAGACCGACCAGCAGTGCGTGCCGTCGGGCAGGGGGTTGCGATGGACCGGCGCCTCCGCGCGCATGCGGCGGAACAGGTCGTGCGGTGGGCCCTCGGCCCACTGCCGGAGATCGAAGGGGTCTGCAACCAAGCTCGACATAGTGTCGAACATCATGTCGAGAAGCGCGCTGGCCGTCAACCAGCCACATCGGGGCGGCATGCGGGGACGTACGTGCCCACTTCTCGACCCGATGCGCGAGGATCGCCCCATGGCCTTACCGGAGCACCCCCTGACCCACTGGCCCGCGAACCACCGCGGTGCCGCGCTCATCGCGCTGAGCATCGCTTCCGCGATCCCCCTGATCTTCAACGCCGCGCTGCAGCCGCTCGGCTCGGAGGACATCGTCGCGTTCGAACTCGCGGGCTCGGTGAGCCGGACCGAGGAGATCCTCGCCGCGTGGCGGGCGGAGGAGGTCATCGATGTCGCGAAGGGGATCCAGCTCGCCGACATCGTCTACCCGTTCATCTACGCGCTCGCGATCGCCGGCGGCTGCGTCGGCGCCGCCGCAGCCTGGGCGCGGGCGGGCAACGCCCGGATGGCGAACGCCATGAACGTGCTCGCCTGGGTCGCGACCTCCGCGATCGTGTTCGACTACGCCGAGAACCTCGGGCTGGCCGTCTCGCTGTGGGGCACGCCGGCCTCGCCGTGGCCCGAGCTGGCGCTGGTGATGGCGCTGCTGAAGTTCGCCGCGATCCTCGCGGGGCTGGCCGGCGTACTCTCGTGGCCGCTCAGCCGGCTCGCAGCGCGAGGACCCGCGCCGACGTGATCGCGCGGAGCGCGGCCCCCGTGCCGAGGTCGGCCCACGACCCGGCCGGCGCACCTTCGAGCTGACCGTCGAGCACGAAGCACGCGTCGGCCTGTTCGACCTCCTCGCCGGCACCGAGGCCGACCTCGCGCACGGTCAGCTCGGGCGTCTCGCACAGCAGGCCGCCGGCGGCCGTGAATGTCGCCAGCGATGTGGGCCGAAGGCCGTCGGCGGGCGGGTCGATCTGATCCCAGTCGACCGTGCGCCCGTCGCGCAGCCCCCGCATGAACCCCGCGAAGCCGACGCCCGGGGCGTGGAGGTTGAGGTACGTCACGTCAGCGTCGCTCGCGTTGCGGAATCCGTGGACGACCATCGGCGGCACGCGCACCAGCGTGCCCGGGCCGATCGCGACCTGTTCGCCCTCGAGGCCCAGGCGGATCGTCAGCTCTCCGGTGAGGACGTAGAAGTGATCGGCGTGCAGGCGGTGGACGTGCAGGTCGGCGCCGTCGCGGCCGGCACCGAAGCGCGACCACGTGACGTGCAGCGTGTCGCGGTCGCAGAGCAGCTCGACCCGGCGGTCCGGCGCGTCGCCGATGAGCTCTCCAGCGTGCGGGAGGGTCACGACGGGTCCGGGCATGCGGGCGAGTGTACGTTCGCGGCGGGCCCCGGACTTCAGCTCCGGCGGGGCACGACCGATGCGGGACGAGACCATCGCCACGACCCTTCGAGGCCCATGCTCCACCACTCCGCCCGCACCCGCGCCCGGCAGTTCAAGAACGACGACTTCCAGTTCGCGCTGGACCTGGCGCTCGGGGCCGCCGTCCGCGGAGGCGCCGACCCGGGCGAGGTCCTGGCCACCGCCGCGCGGATCCCGAACGGGGACGCCGACGCCTGGGTCCGGGAGTGGACGGCCACCGCCGACGGCGCGCGCGACCTCGCACGCACCGCCGAAGCGGCCGGCCACCGTGTGAGCGCCCTCGGCCACTATCGGCGCGCCGCGACGTACTACGCGACGGTGCTGGACGTCATCGATCACTCCAGCGAGGCCGAGCGTCTGCTCGACCTGTGGCGCCGCCAGCACGAGTGCTGGGAGCGCACGGTCGACCTGCTGCCGACCCCCGGCGCGCGCATCGAGATCCCGTACGAGGACACCACGCTGGCGGGCTGGTTCTTCCCCGCCCCCGGCGCCCAGCCGGGCGAGCGCCGGCCGCTCGTCGTCATGAACAACGGCAGTGACGGTGCGACGTCGTCGATGGCCACGCACGGCGGGTCGGCCGCCTCCGACCGTGGCTGGCACTGGCTCGCCTTCGACGGCCCGGGTCAACAACGCGCGCTGTTCGAGCAGCAGATTCCGTTCCGCCCGGACTGGGAGGCGGTCCTCACCCCGGTGCTCGACGCGATGGTCGCCCGCCCGGACGTCGACCCCGAGCGCATGACCGTCATCGGCATCTCGCAGGCCGGGTACTGGGTGCCGCGCGCGCTCGCGTTCGAGCACCGGTTCGCCGCGGCGGTCGTCGACCCGGGGGTCGTGGACGTGTCGGCGTCCTGGACGCGCGACCTGCCCGGGCGGATGCGCAAGGAGCTGGAAGCGGGCAACCGCGAGGCGTTCGACCGCGAGATGCGCATCGGGGAGAAGCTCGACCACCACCTCGCCGGGATCCTGCGCTTCCGCGGCCGGCCGTATGGCCTGGAGAGCGCGTCGCCGTACGACCTGTACCGCACCGTGCTCGAGTACCGGCTCGGCGACGAGGTCGCGCAGATCACGACGCCGATGCTCATCACGGACCCAGAGCACGAGCAGTTCTGGCCCGGGCAGTCCCAGGAGCTGCACGACCGGCTGACCGGCGACAGCGAGCTCGTGACCTTCACCGCGCACGAGGGCGCGGACGGGCACTGCGAGCCGCTGGCGCCCATGCTCCGCGAGGCGCGGATCTTCGACTGGCTGGAGGACCGACTTGCGCAGTGAATCCCGGTTCACATAGGATGTGAATCAGGATTCACGCCGTCCGGGAGGAGCACCCATGGCCACGACCGACGCGACGCAGCAGCACCCGCAGACCCGCGAGGTGCGCAACCAGGCGCCGCCGCTGCAGCCGTACAACCTCTACGAGGCCGACCTCGCGCTGCAGGAGGCGGTCGCGCGCCACGGGGGCGCGTGGGGCGTCGACCGCCTGCGTGACGCCGGCGCGTACACCGGCACGGTCGAGGCCACCGAGCACAGCCGCCGCGCCGAGCGCAACGAGCCGGTGCTGCTGCCCTACGACCGCTACGGCAACCGCATCGACGACGTGCAGCTCGACCCGTCATGGCACGTCCTCATGCGCGCGAACGTCGAGCGCGGCACCCACGCGCTGCCGTGGCGCGAGCCGCGCGACGGCGCGCAGGTCGTCCGCGCCGGGATGTTCGGGATGTTCAACCAGGTCAACGGCGGCGTGCAGTGCCCGATCTCGATGACCCACGCGGTCATCCCCGCGCTCCGGGCCAGCGCTCCCGAGCTGGCCGCGCAGTGGGAGCCCCAGCTCACCCGGCTGGACTACGACGAGGTGAAGATCGCCGGCATGGCGATGACCGAACGCCAGGGCGGCTCGGACGTCCGCGCAAACATCACCCGCGCCGAGCCCAACGGGGACGGGACGTACGCAATCTGGGGCCACAAGTGGTTCTGCTCGTACCCGCCGTGTGACTTCTTCCTGGTCCTGGCGCAGGCGCCCGAGGGACTCAGCTGCTTCCTCGTCGAGCGCGGCCCGGGCATGGAGTTCCAGCGGCTGAAGGACAAGCTCGGCACCCGGTCGCTGCCCTCCAGCGAGGTGGAGTTCCACGGCATCGCCGGGCACCTCGTCGGCGAGGAGGGCCGCGGCGTGAAGGCGATCATCACGATGGTCAACCACACGCGGCTGGACTGCCTGATCGGCAGCGCGTCGTCGATGCGCTTCGGCGTCGTGCAGGCCGTGCACCACGCGCGCCACCGCAGCGCGTTCGGGGCCCTGCTCGCCGACCAGCCGCTCATGCAGAACGTGCTTGCCGACCTGGCGATCGAGAGCGAGGCCGCGACCGCCGCGGCGATGCGCGTCGCCGCCTCCTACGACGCCGACGAGCCCGCGTTCCGCCGCTTCGCCACCGCGGTCATGAAGTACTGGGTGTGCAAGCGCGCCGCCGCGCACGCCGCGGAGTCGCTGGAGTGCCTGGGCGGCAACGGGTACGCCGAGGACTCACTCATGCCGCAGCTCTACCGCGACAGCCCGCTCGCGGGGATCTGGGAGGGCTCGGGCAACGTCGCCGCGCTCGACGTCCTGCGCGCGATGGGCAAGGAGCCCGAGGGGCTGCCGGCGTTCCTGGCCGAGGTGGAACTGGCCGCGGGCGCCGACGCGCGACTCGACGCCCACGTCGCCGGCATCAAGACGCGGCTGCAGGGCCTGGACGACATCGACACCGCGCAGATGGAGGCGCGGCGGGTCGTCGAAGACCTCGCGGTGGCGCTGCAGGCCAGCCTGCTCGTGCGCCATGCGCCGGCCGCGGTGGCCGACGCGTTCTGCGCCGCGCGGTGCGGCGGCGAGGGCGGGCGCGTGTACGGCACGCTGCCGGCGGGGCTCGACACGCGCGCCATCGTGGACCGCGCCCTGGTGGCGTAGTGGGCGTCATCGACTACGAGGTCGACGGGCGGGTCGCGCGGCTCACGCTCAACCGCCCCGACCGCGGGAACGGCCTGACGCGCCAGCTCATCGACGAGCTGGCCGAGTTGGTGGAGCGCGCGGACCTCGATCCCGGTGTCCACGTGATGCTCCTGAGCGGGCGCGGCACGGGGTTCTGCGGCGGGTACGACCTCGTCGACAGCGCCGAAGGGATGGGCGCGCCTGACGGCATCCCCGGCGATGGCACCCCGCTCGACCCGTTGGTCATGGCCGCGAACCACGACCCGCGCCAGACGTGGGACCCGATGGTCGACCACGCGATGATGCGCCGCAACGTCCGCGCGTTCATGACGCTGTTCGAGTGCCAGACGCCGGTGGTCTGCAAGGTCCACGGCTTCTGCGTGGCGGGCGGCACGGACCTCGCGCTGTGCAGCGACCTGCTCGTGATCGCCGACGACGCGAAGATCGGCTACCCGCCCGCCCGGGTGTGGGGCTCGCCGACCACGATGCTCTGGGCACACCGGCTCGGCCCGCAGCGCGCGAAGCGGCTGCTGTTCACCGGCGACTGCCTGAGCGGCGCCGAGGCGCTGGAGTGGGGCCTGGCGATCGAGGCGCCGCCCGCCGAGGAGCTCGACGAGCGCACCGAAGTCCTCGTCGAGCGGATCGCGCAGATGCCGCTGAACCAGCTGGCGATGATGAAGCTGCTCGTCAACCAGACGGTCCACGCGCAGGGGCTGCACGCGACGCAGCTGCTCGGCACGGTGTTCGACGGCATCACCCGCCACACGCCGGAGGGGTACGCGTTCCAGCAGCGCGCCGCGACGGCCGGGTTCCGCACCGCGGTGCGCGAGCGCGACGAGCCGTTCGGCGACGCGGGCATGTCCACGTTCAAGGGATGAGCGACGTGCTCGAGACTCCCACGGGGACCCGGGACCGACTCCTCGCCGCCGCCCTGGAGATCACCCGCGAGGGCGGATACGGCGCGGCGTCGGTCGTGGCCATCGCCGACCGCGCGGGCGTCGCCGCCGGCACGCTGTACCGCCACTTCCCGAGCAAGGGCGAGCTGTTCGCCGAGCTGTTCCGGACCGTCTGCTCCGGGGAGGTCGAGGCGATGCGCGCGGCCGACCCCGGGCCGTCGGCCACCGCCACGGCCCGCGCCGAGGAGGTCATCGCGACGTTCGCGGGCCGCGCGCTGCACACACCGCGTCTGGCGTGGGCACTCATCGCCGAGCCGGTCGACCCGCTCGTCGACGCCGAGCGCCTGGCCTACCGCGAGGCGTACCGCGAGCTGCTCGCGACGCTGGTCCGCGCCGGGATCGAGGACGGCTCTCTGCCTCCGCAGGACGCCGACCTGACGGCGGCCGCCATCGTCGGCGGCGTGGGCGAGGCGCTCGTCGGCCCCACCTCGCCGTTGAGTGGGGCCGCGCCGGATGCGCAGGAGATCGTGCGCGCGCTGCGAATCTTCGTGCGTCGTGCCCTGGGCGCGGCGCGTTCGGATCAGGAGGAGACCGGATGAGTGACGAGGTGCGCTACGAACGGGTCGGTGCCGCTGCGGTGCTGACGATCGACAGGCCGGCGCGGCGCAACGCCGTCGACGGGGCCACGTCGGCCGCGCTGCGTGAGGGGTTCGACGCGTTCGTCGCCGACGACGACGCGCGCGTGCTCGTGCTGACGGGCGACGGCGGCACCTTCTGCGCGGGCGCGGACCTGAAGGACCTCATGTCGCTGGGGCTCACGTCGCCGTCGGAGGGCGGGCCGCTCGGGTTCACCCGGTTGTCGTCTCCGAAGCCGACGATCGCCGCGGTCGAGGGCTGGGCGGTCGCGGGCGGGCTGGAGCTCGCACTGTGGTGCGACCTGCGCATCGCCGCGGACGACGCGAAGTTCGGGTGCACCGAGCGCCGCTGGGGCGTGCCGCTCATCGACGGTGGCACGCAGCGGCTGCCGCGGATCGTCGGCATGGGCCGCGCGCTCGACCTCATCCTCACCGGCCGGATCGTCGAAGCGGACGAGGCGCACACGATGGGCTTGGTCACCGAAGTCGTCGAGTCGGGCGGCACACTGGCCCGCGCGCTGGAGATGGCCGAGGGTCTCGCCGCGTTCCCGCAGGAGACCATGCTCGCCGACCGCGCCGCCGCGCTGGAGGGCTTCGGTCTGCCGCTCGAGGCGGGCTTGGCGGTGGAGTGGCGCCACGGCGCCGCGGTCGCCTCGGTGGGCCTGCAGGGCGCGCAGCGGTTCGCCGGGCGGCGAGGGTCGCGGCGGCGCCGGCGCCGGCGTGTAGCGACGGCGCGCGGACTACGCTCCCGCGGCCATGACCGATCGCACGCGCCGCCGGCTCGCCCGCGCCCTCGTGGTGTTCGGCGCGCTGTGCCTGCTGTTCGCGCTCCCGTTCGCGTACCTCGACCGCAACGTGTTCGAGGCAGACGGCTTCGCGGACAACGCCGCCTCCGCAGTGCAGAACGACGCCGTGCGCACGGTGCTTGCCGAGAAGGTCACGCAGGAACTCCAGCTCGCCGACCCGCGGGTGGTCTCCGCCGCGCCGCTGCTGACGTCCGGGCTCGAGGCGTTCCTGGAGACGAGTGCCGCCCGGACGATCATCCGCGCCGCGGCGGTCCAGACCCACAACGCGTTCGTCAGCCGCGAACGCGGTTCGCTGGTGGTGGACCTGGCGAACCTCGGCATCATCGCCGGGGAGCTGCTGCGGACACGCGACCCGGCGCTCGCCGAGAAGCTCGAACGCAGCCAGGCGATCATCGTGCCGATCGCCGACCGCAGCATCGCGACGCAGGTGGCCCGCGTCGCGGAGGACGTGCGCATCCTCGCGATCGTCCTACCCATCCTCGCGCTGCTCGCGTTCACGGGCGCGCAGTGGCTGACACCCGGGCGGCGGCGGGCCGCCGGGGAGATCGGGCTGGCCATCTTCCTCGTGGGGATCGCCGCCCTCACCCTGAGCGTCGTGTTCCGCGGGTTGATCCTCACGGGCTTCGAAGGCGACGGACGCGACGTCGCCCTGGGCGTGCTCGACGCGTTCACCGGGAGCTTCACCCTGTGGTGCATCGTCGTCGCCCTGACCGGGGCGATCATCGCGGCGTCCGCGATGAGCCTGACCGAAGGGGTCGATCCCGCAGACGTGCCGCGCCTGCTGTGGTCCCGCATCAGGCGCCCGCGGCGGTCGCTCGCCGGCGAGGTCATCGGGGCGCTCCTGCTCATCGGGTTCGGCGCGCTCATCATCGCCGACCCGGCGGGCGCCGTCCGGCTCGCAGCGACCGTGGCCGGCGCGTACTTCGTGTTCGCCGGCGTCGTGACGCTGCTCGGGCTCATCGTCGGTCCGCCGCCCGCTGCGGAGGTCGAGAAGCCGACCCCGCGCGAGCTGCGACGCGCGGCGCTGCCGTGGGCCCTCGGCGCGGTCGCGCTCGTCGGAGGCACCGCCATGCTGATGGCGCTGGTCGTCGTGGGACGTTCCTCCGACGAACCGAAGGTCGCGGCAGCCGCGTCGCGCGGCTGCAACGGCAGCCCGCAGCTCTGCGAGCGCCGGTTCGACCGGGTGACCCTCCCCACGTCGCACAACGCGATGAGCACCGCCCAGGACGGGTTCGTCAACGCCAACCACGGGCTCGGCACCATCCGCCAGCTCGACCGGGGCGTCCGGGGCCTGCTGGTCGACGCCTACCTCGGGCAGCGCAACCGCGAGGGCGTCGTCCGGACGGACCTCGCGCCGAAAGCGGTCGAGATCGTCGAAGCCCGGCTCGGCGCCGAGGGCCTGGCCGCCGTGCAGCGGTTGGCGGGCCGGGCGGCGTTCGGCCCGATCGAAGGCGACAAGGAGCTGTACTTCTGCCACATCGTCTGCGAGCTCGGCGCGGTGGAGGGCGTCCCGTTCCTGACGTCGATTCGCGAGTGGCTCGACCGCAATCCGAACGAGGTGCTCTCGATGATGATCGAGGACGCCGCCCCGACGCAGGACATCAAGCGCGCGTTCGAGGAGTCGGGCCTCGCGGAGTACGCCAACGACTTCCAGCCCGGGTCGGGGCAACCGTTCCCGACGCTGCGCGAGATGCTCCGCTCAGGCAAGCGTCTCTGGGTGGCCGCCGAGGAGAAGGGCGAGACGGGCACGTGGTACCACCGTGGCTACGACGTCACGCAGGAGACGCCGTTCTCGTTCGGGTCGCCGGCCGAGGTCAAGGCGACCGCGAGCTGTCAGCCGAACCGCGGCCCGGACGACGCGCCGCTCCTCCTGCTCAACCACTGGGTCGAGACGTACCCGCCCAACCCGCGCAACGCCGATGTCGTCAACGACCAGGACGTGCTCGTCTCCCGTGCGCGGCGCTGCGCCCGAGAACGTGGCCGGTGGCCCCATCTGCTGGCCGTCGACTTCGTCGAACGAGGCGATGTCGTGGCCGCCGCGGCGGAGCTCAACGGGGTCGCCGCACCGGCCGCCCGCGGCCCGGCGCTGGTGCCGTAGGCCCGAGCCCGCTACGCTGGTAGCTCAAGGATTCGCAGAAGGCGAGTCCACAAGCAGTGCCAGCGTCCCGCAGTTGTTGCCTCTCAGCACCCTCCGCGTCACGTAGCGCACATACATCCCACGGAGGGACTCATCATGGCAACAGGAACCGTCAAGTGGTTCAGCGACGACAAGGGCTTCGGGTTCATCACGCCCGACGACCAGGGCAAGGACCTGTTCGTGCACCACACCGCCATCGGCGGCAGCGGCTTCAAGACGCTGGCCGAGGGCGCGAAGGTGTCGTACGACGCCGCGCAGGGCCCCAAGGGCCCGAACGCTGAGAACGTCCAGGTCATCTAGACCCACTCAGTTCTTCGCAGGACCGACGGCCCGCCATTCGGCGGGCCGTCGTCGTTCTCCGGCCAACGCTGCGAGTACGCACCCTGACGTAGGGCGCTTGCATCCGGTGTTAGGTTGGACCAATGCGCCAATTTCGTGCCGCTGTGCTTGCAGCGGCAACGCGCGCCACGCCCGTCGTCCTGGTGCTGGTCTGGGCGCTCGTCTTCGCTGCCGGGGCGCGCGGCGACGCCGCCTCGGTGGGCACCTGGCATCTCGACGGCGCCACCGCCGGCACCACGCCGGACGCCTCCGGGACCGGCAACACGGGCACCGATGTCGGCGGCACGATCACCACGGGCCGGTTCGGCAACGGGCTGCAGCTGGCCTCGGCGGGCCACGGGTTCCTCGTCGGGGCGCGCGAGGACCTGCTGCGCCCCACGTCGGTCACGACCCTCGCGTGGGTGCGGCGCAGCGGAACGCCGGGACCGTTTCGGACGATCGTCGGCAAGGCCGCCCTCGGCTGCTCGGACAGCGCGTACGCGATCTACACCGGCTCATCCGGGGGCCTCCAGGCGTACGTGACGGTCGACGTCGCCGGCACCCGCTCCATCGCCGCCACGACGCAGCTCGCTCCATCGGACGTGTGGGACGGCCAGTGGCACGCCGTCGGCATGACGTTCGACGAGATCGCCCGTCGCCTGACGCTCTACCTCGACGGGCGGGCGGTCTCGGAGGTCTCCGCGCCGAGTTCCGTCATCGACCACTTCCGCTACACGGGCGAGAAGCGCCTCGGGGTCGGCCGGTACCCGGACGGCGCGTGCTCGCTCCCCGGCTTTCAGTACACCGGCACGCTCGACGAGATGCGCGTCTACCCGCGCGCGCTCAACGCCGGCGAGATGGCATGGCTGCAGAACTCGCCCGGGCCCGACCCGCGGGTCCTCCCGGCGCCGACGGCCGATCCGCCGGTCACGCCGGTGACGCCGACGGCGGACCCGGTGCCGTCACCTCCGCCGCCGCCCCGGCCACTGGCGTCGTTCAGCGCGCCGTCCCGCGGTTCCGCGTTCTCACCGGTCGTCCTGAACGCCGGCGCGACGACCGGGGCGACCCGGCTGCAGTGGGACTTCGATTCGGACGGCAAGATCGACCTCACCTCGCCGCCACGCGACTCGACGGTGCGCCTCACGTTCCCCGGGAACAAGACGCTGCCGGTGAAGCTCATCGTCACGGGCGCGGGCGGAACGACGGACACGAAGGTCCAGAACGTGACGTTCACCCCATCGAAGCTGATCTCCAGCCCGGTGCTCAAGCAGCTCCCCGCCGTGCTCACCAGCGGTCCCCCCGAGATCTCCGCGGCGACATCCGTCCTCGCCAACCGCCCGTGCATCGACGGGACGACCGTCGTCTTCCGGCTCGTCGAAGCGCGCGGCTGCTTCGTCCGGACCGAGGACGCGGCGGATGTCCCGGCCGCCGAGCGCGCCCTCGGCCAGGCCCACTACTTCGATGAGCAGTACTCGGTGCCGGCGGTCGTCAACGCCATCTGCCGGAAGGCGGACCTGGGCGAGGTGCCGCGGTCGAGGTGCGCCGACGCGAAGGCGATGTTCAAGAAGCCGCAGGAGTTCTACGTCTCCCGACAGGCGATCAAGCTCAACGGCATCACGATCCGGCCTCGCAACGGCAAGAGCATCGTCCTCCTTCCCGCGGCCGAGCGCCTGCTTGCGGCCGACGCGGTGATGATCTGGAACGGCATCACCGTCAAGACCGGGGCGCTGGACCTCAACCTCGTCGACCAGGTCAAGGCCATCGCGTTCGGCCAGCGCGCCAAGGACTTCCCGACCGGCCGGGCGCCGCTGTTCACCTTCGACGGCAACACGGGCATCCCGGACATCGCCGGGTTCAAGATCGACGGTGCGATCTCGCTGTCGATCGGGGCGACCGACGGCAAGCGCTGGTCAGAGGGCGCGATCAGCCTGAGGCTGCCGCCGACGTTCAGCCTGTTCGGCGGCAACCCGCCGAGCGCCAGCACGTCGCTGCGCGCCGACAACGACAACGACCCGGTCCTCGACCAGCTCAAGATCACCGTGCCCGAGGCCTACATCGGCGCCGTGCGCTTCACCGACCTCAGCTTCGAGTACCGCCTGGCCGGTGGGATCGACGGTGACACGAACCCGGGGACCTCGTGCACCCGCAAGGAATGGAAGGCGCGTGGCAACGTCTTCATCAGCGGCGGCAAGTCGGGCGAGGCCGGGTTCCGGCTGACGGCGCCCCCGAGCCAGAACGGCGTCGGATTCTGTAACGGCAGCTTCAAGCACGCCGGCGGCGCCCTGCAGTTCGGCGGGCCGATCCCCAAGCCCGTCCTGTTCCCCGGGATCCTGCTCGACGAGGTGAACTTCGCCCTGCAGCTCGACCCGTTCCTCGTCCGCGGCGGCGGGCAGATCAGCGTCGGCGAGGTCGCAACGGTGAAGGGCGCGCTGCTCCTCGCCTTCCCCACCGCGTCGAGGCCCTACGTCCTGAATGAGCGCGACGCGGGCCGTGAGTTCAAGCAGCTGGCCGGCAAGCGGTTCACGAGCCCGACCGTCGCCGTCGGCGGCGACGTCGGGGTGAAGGTCCCCGAGTTCGGCACGCTCGGCTTCGGCAACGCCGCGCTGATGTACTCCTACCCCGACTACGTCTTCTTCGGCGGCCAGGTCCGGCTGATCCTGCCCGGGCTGGCGGTCACCGGTGGCGTCTCCGGCGAGATGTCCCTGGCGACGAAGCGGTTCCAGCTCGGCGGCGAGGGCCAGGCCTGCCTCGGCATCGACGTCGTCTGCGTGGGGGCCAACGCGAACGTCGGCAGCCGCGGCTTCTCCGCATGCGGCAAGGCGGGCATCAGCCCGGGTGGCGGCTACCGATACGCCGACAAGTACATCGGGATCTGGCCGATCGACGGCTGCAAGCCCAGCCAGTTCTGGATCACGGACGTGCGGGCTCGAACGGCGAGCGGTGCCCGCGCCGCGCAGGCGGGAGTCCTGAGCTTCACGAAGCAGGCCGGCGAAGCGGTCAAGCAGCTGCGCCTCACGGGCGAGACCGCGGCGCCGCAGGTGACGGTCCGCGGCCCCTCGGGCAAGACGCTCGCCGTGACCGGCGACAACCTGACGTACGCGCCGGGCGACAACATCGGCGCGATGCGCGAACTGACCGGCAAGCGGACGTTCATCAGCCTCGACGACGGCCCGGGGACGTACACCGTCACCCCGGAGCCCGGGTCGGCGAAGATCACCGAGGCCGCCGAGAGCCGCAAGGGCTACGACTCCGAGTACGACGCCGAAGTCTCCGCCGCCGAGGGCAAGCGCACGCTGAAGTACGACCTCGGCCCCAAGGGCGGCGACCAGCAGGTCATCTTCTACGAGAAGGGCCAGGACGTGTTCAAGCAGATCGGCACGGCCAAGAGCGGCAAGGGTGAGATCGAGTTCACGCCCGCCGACGGGCAGGGCGGCACGCGCGAGATCGTCGCGGTCGCGACGATCAACGGCCTCCCGATTCCCGAACAGACCGTCGCCAAGTTCAAGGCCGCGGCCGAGGCCGCCGTGAAGCCGCCGACCGACGTCGAGGTCCAGCGCCGGGGTAACGGGCTCGTCGTGACCTGGGAGAAGGCCGAGCAGGCCAAGGCCTACGGGATCGTCGTCCGGCAGGCCGACGGCGAGGTCACGCGCCACCGGGCGGGGAAGGCCGACGAGTCGCTGCGCATCGCGAAGGTGCAGGCGGAGTTCGCCGGCACCGTGACGGTCAGCGCCCAGGGCGAGGACAACGAGTGGAGCAAGCCCGGCGAGGCGGCGCGGTACAAGCGCACGGAGGCGCCGTTCACCGTGCTGCAGACCTCCGTGGACAACGAAAAGCGCGATGCGGCGAAGGAGCGCGCGCAGCGCAAGGGCGGCGGCTGACCGCGCGGATCAGGTCCGCGTCGTTTCAGGGACGCGCGACGCGCACGCCGGCTGCCTCCGCCAACCCGGCCTGCGCGGCGTCCAGCGTATGGAGCACACGCTCGGACACGAGTGCTGTGGCGATGATGAGCAGGTCCGTGGCCTTCGCGGTTCGACGCGCTGCGCGCGCTGTGGCGAGCACCACGCCGTAGCCGACGGCCACACCGTCGTCGACGGGAAGCGCGATGAACGCCGACCGCACGGCGTCCAGGCGGGCCGATCGCGCCTCCGCCACCGCCGCGCCGCGGGCGAGCAGCACACCCGCCCGCAGTTCACCGAGCGAGATGACCGAGATTGCCGCGGTGTCCGGCAGCGCGAGCGCGCCCGCCTCGTCAGCGGCGATGAGGACACTCGTGTCGAGCAGGTGCCTGCTCACGCGTCCGGCCAGGGATCGCCGACCGGGGCTTCGGCCTCGTCCAGCTCGCGAGCGAGATCCGCGTCGATCGGCGACGCGAGGATCCTCCGCATCGTCGCGCGATCGACGTCCACCCGCGGGCCCTCCGGCGGGCCCAGCCGGGCCACCGGGCGCCCGCGCACCGTCACGGTGAACGTCTCGCCCGCTTCGGCCGCACGCAGGATCGCCGCGATGTTGTTGCGCAGTTCCCGTTGCGGGATCACCCGATCGGCCATCTGCTACGGACCGTAGCACTACGGGCGCCGCCCTCGGCGCGCCCGCCGCTCGGCCCGGTTGCGCGGCGCCGGCTCGGCATACGCGTCGTGGGGCACGAGCAGGATCTCCTGCATGAGCGTGTCGATCGCATCCGCGGTCAGCTGCGCGCCGAGCTCGACGTCCGTCGCCGCGTAGCGGTCGGACAACGGCTCGAGCGTGTCGCGCACGAGCTGCGTGAGGATCGCGGTGATCTCGGAGTGCGACGGTGAGCCCGGCGAGCTCGCCATGTGGTCGACGATCTGCGTGGACGCCGCCGTCCAGCTCACGAGCGCGGCGGTGAGGATGTCGAGGGCCTGCGGGCCTGCGGTTGAGTCGTTCATGACCTCCAGAGGCCGCGGCGGCCGAAAACTCGCCCCCCTGCGCAGAACATCATCACGCGGCCAGCGCTTTGGTCGCGCCGAGAACGTAGACGCCCAGGGGCACCCCGCAGCTGGGAAACTGCGGGCATGAGCGACGGGCTCCGTCTCGCGGACCTCCTCGGAGGCCTGTCGATCGCCTGCGATCTGGGGTTCGGACTGCCGCCCGAGGAGGCGATGCGGTCGAGCATCCTCGCCGCGGGGCTGGCCCGCCACCGGGGCCTCCCCGAGCCCGAGGTCGCCGACGCGTACTACACGGCGCTGCTCATGCACGTCGGGTGCAGCGCGCTCTCGCACGAGACGGCGCAGGCCTTCGGCGACGAGCAGCGCGTCCTGCGGGCCATCGCCGGCGTGAACGTCGCGGACCCCGACGAGGTCGCGGGCGTCGCCCTGCCGATGGTGCTCGAGGACAAGAGTCCCGCCGAGCGCGCCCGCATCCTGCGCTTCATGGCCACGCCGGCGGGCCGGCGCTTCGGGCACGACTTCGACGTCGGCAGCTGCGAGGTGGCCAGCGCGACAGGACGGCGCGTCGGCCTCGGCGCGGGGGTCGAGCGGGCCCTGAAGGAGTGCGTCGAGTGGTGGAACGGCGAGGGACCGCCCGACGGACTCGCGGGCGAGGAGATCGCACCGGCCGCGCGGGTGGCCCGTGCGGCCGCCGACGCCGTGCGCCTGGACGCGATCGGGGGAACCGACGCCGTCGTCGCGGGCCTGCGCCGGCGCTCGGGGGTGCTGCTCGACCCCGAGGTGGTCGCCGCGCTGATCGCGAACGCCGACGAGCTGCTCGCTCCCACCCGCACCGGTGATCCGCGCGAGCAGATGCTCGACGCCGAGCCCGGACCGGCAATCGAGATCGATCCCGCCGATCTCGGGTCGGTGGCCGAGGCCTTCGGCGATCTGGCCGACCTCAAGACCCCGTGGACCCATGGGCACTCGGCGGGCGTCGCCCACCTCGCTGAGCGTGCCGCGGCGAACCTGCGCCTCGACGCCCAGACGATCGGCCGCCTGCAGCTGTCGGCGCTCCTGAGCGACCTCGGCCGCGTGGCGGTCACCAACGTGATCTGGGAGAAGCCCGGGCCGCTGACCGCCGCCGAGTGGGAACAGGCCCGGATGCACTCCTACTACTCCGAGCGCATCCTGGCGACGTCCGAGGCGCTCGCCCCGGTGGCGCGCGTCGCGGGGATGCACCACGAACGCCTCGACGGCTCGGGCTACTTCCGAGGGTGCTCCGGCCACGACCTGCCACCGGCGGCACGCGTCCTCGCGGCCGCTGACGCGTTCCACGCGATGACCCAGGACCGCCCGCACCGCGACGCGCTCAGCGCCGAGCAGGCGGCCGACGAACTGCGGCGCGACGCGCGGGCCGGCAAGCTCGACGGCGACGCGGTCACCGCGGTGCTCGACGCCGCCGGCGCGCAACCGCGCGGCCGTCGACCGAGCCTGCGTCCGGCCGGGCTGTCCGAGCGCGAGGTCGAGGTCGCGCGGCTCGTGGCCGCGGGCTGCTCGAACCCTGAGATCGCGGAGCGGCTCGTGGTCTCGCGCCGGACCGCCGAACACCACGTGCAGAACATCTACGCGAAGATCGGCGTGTCCAGCCGCGCCGGCCTCGCGCTGTTCGCGCACGAGCACGACCTCATCGGCGGACAGGGAAAGATGGGTAGCCCTACCGATGCGCCATGAGGGCTTCCGCGCGAGGCTCCCGTCATGTCCATCGCACTGCATCACACACTCACAGGGTCCGGCGAGCCACTCGTGCTCGTCCACGGCAGCTGGTCGGACCACACCATCTGGGATCTCGTCGCGCCGGAGCTCGCGCGATCGTTCACCGTCGTCGCATACGACCGCCGGGGTAGCGGGACCAGCGCCCGCGGGCTGCCGGCCACGCGTCGCGACCACGAAGACGACCTGGCGGGGCTGGTCGAGGGCCTGGCGCTCGGACCGGTGCATCTCGTCGGCACCTCGTTCGGCGGGTCGATCGCCCTCGGACTGGCCGCGCGCCGGCCGGACCTCGTGCGTGATGTGGTGGCACATGAGCCGCCGCTCACCGGCTTGCTCGAGGCGAGCCCGGAGATCGCAGCCGTGTTCGCCGCAGTCGACCAGGTCGCCGCCAAGATCGATGCGGGCGACGCCGAGGGCGCCGCGCGGCAGTTCGTCGAGGAGGTGGCGCTGGGGCCGGGCGCCTGGGACCTGCTGCCGCCGCCGGTGCGAGCGACGATGGTCGACGCCGCGCCCGCGTTCCGCACCGAGCAGCGTGATCCGGCGTGGGCCGACATGACGGCCGACGAGCTGGCACGGATCTCCTGCCCGGTGACGCTGACCCGGGGCGATGCGAGCCCTGCCTGGTTCGCCCCGATCGTCGCGCGGCTCGCCGAGTTGGTGCCCCACGCGCGCGTCCACGAGTTCCCCGGCGCGGGCCACGCGCCGCACATGACCCACCCGGCCGACTGGTGTGCGCACATCGCCTCCGCCCTGACCCTGAGCGGAGCGACGCGATGACCCCCCACACTCTGCCGCAACTCTGCGGCGAACTGTTCCTGACGGACGGCGGGATCGAGACGAGCCTGATCTTCCATGACGGTCTCGACCTGCCGCTCTTCGCGGCGTTCGACCTCCTCAAGAGCGAGCAGGGCAGGGCGGCGCTGCGCCGCTACTACGAGCCGTACATGGCGCTGGCGCGCGAGCGCGGCACCGGCTTCGTGCTGGAGAGCCCGACCTGGCGGGCCAGCCCGCGCTGGGCCGCCGAGCTCGGCTACACCGAGGCCGAGCTCGACGGGCTCAACCGTCAGGCCATCGCCTTGATGGAGGATCTGCGGGGCACGGCCGGTGAGACAATCGTGATCAGCGGCTGCATCGGCCCCCACGACGACGGGTACGACCCGTCCGAGCTGCTCTCTGCGGACGCCGCGCAGGCGTACCACGCCGTGCAGGTGCGGACGTTCGCCGACACCGCGGCGGACATGGTCACGGCGGTCACCATGACCTACGTGGACGAGGCGCTCGGTATCGCCCGAGCGGCGGCCGACGCCGGGATGCCCGCCGCGATCTCGTTCACGGTCGAGACCGATGGGCGGCTGCCCAGCGGCCAGCCGCTGGGCGAGGCGATCGAGCAGGTCGACGCCGAAACCGGCGGGACGCCCGCCTACTACATGATCAACTGCGCCCACCCGACGCACTTCGAGGCGGTCGTCCGGGCCGGCGACGGTGCCTGGCGCGAGCGCATCTGCGGCCTGCGGGCGAACGCGTCCACGAAGAGCCACGCGGAACTCGACGAGGCGACCGGCCTCGACGCGGGCGACCCCGACGACCTCGGCGCCCGCTACGCGGCGCTCCGCGAGCACCTCCCGAACCTGACCGTGCTCGGCGGCTGCTGCGGCACCGACCACCGACACGTCCGGGCGATCGCTGAGGCGTGGACGAGGTGATCACAGAGGCCCCGCACACGCGGGGCCTCCCGTGACCTGCAAGACGGAGGGGGAGAGATTCGAACTCTCGGTACGGGGGTTACCCGCACAACGGTTTTCGAGACCGCCCCGTTCAACCACTCCGGCACCCCTCCAACGAGCACCCGGGACGGGCGCCGTGCAAGGGTAGCGGCACCGCCCGCTCAGCGCTTCAGCGTGAGCGCCAGCCGCTGGGTCGCCCCGCCGCCCTGGCTGAAGGTCACCCGCGCCGTGACCTTCGCGCTGGCCCGCCGGGCGCATCAGTGCCTTCCCGCGGCGGTTGAGCGTGACCTTCACCCTGGCGGTCCTCCCCGCCTTGACCGTGAAGCGCGCCGACCCGTAGCTCGTCGTGGCCGCCGCGCCGCCGCGTGACAGGAGCGCGAGTGTGCCGGCGCAGTCCGCGCCCTGGCATGCCACGGGAACGCTGGCCCGGCCGTCGCGCACGCGGGCGGCCGCGCCCGGAAGCCGCACCGTCGGCGCGACCGCCGGTGAGCCCGGAGACGTCGGCGGTGTCGGCGCGAGCTGACCGGACCCGCTGGGCTCGAGCTCGGCGTTCATCAGCACCCCGAAGCCGATCACGGTGAAGCTCCGCAGCGCGTTCGTGCTCGGCGCGCCCAGCCCCTGGCTCGACGGGCCCGGCACGACCGGATAGGTCAGCGCGCCCGACGAGGTGAACACCGGCACCTGGGTGTTCGGGTCGAGGACCTCAAGGGCCAGGGCGTCGATCGCCTGGATCGTCGTGAGGTCGCCCGGCACCGGCGGCGTGGTGACCTGGACGGGCAGGGACACGGGAACGGTCGTGACGGCGTTCGGCGTCGGGGTGAACTGCGGCCCGTAGACCTGCAGGAACGGGCCGGCGCTCGTCGGCCGCGCCGGGTCCGACGTCTGCTGGAAAAGGAACCGGATGACGTTGACGCGCATCGGGCCCGTCACCTCGCCGGCCCGCACGCGCACACGGGTCACCGTGCCGCTCGCCGGGGGCGACAGCGTCGACGACGAGCCGAGGTACGAGTACATGCACGATCCGGACCCCACGCCGACGACCACGCCGAGCTGCGCGCACGTCGGCATCGGCGCCAGCGGGGCCGTGTTCAGGTCCGCGCCGAACGTGACGGCCGACGCGGTGGACGGCGCCGACCAGCAGGCCACGGCGGCCAGTAGCAGGACGCGGAAGGTCATCGCACGGATCCTACGCCCGCGGGCCTGGACACCAGCCTGACCTCAAACACCATGTTCTGGACGAATGACCGAAGGGAACTGGACGCGCGGAGGAGTACCTTCGATACAGGCGAACACACCAGGCAGGCACGGACCGCCCGCCGCATCGCCTCCCCCCCACGGACGATCTTTGCGCTCTCTGCTCTTCACTCGTTTTGCCGCCCTGCCCGTGGCATGCGTCCTCGCGGCGGTCGCCCCTCAGGCGGCCGCCGCGGCGCCCTGCGTCAGCTCGACGCCCGCCGTCGTGAGCCTCGCCGACGCGCCCGCCGACGCCGAGGCCGGCGCGCCGGAGATCTCCGCGGTCCGCGCCGCCGTGAACGCGGACTGCACGGTGAGCATCCGCATGACGGTCGACAACCGCGACGCGCTGCGCCCCGACGACGCGCTGCTCGTCTACCTGAACACCGATGGGAACGCCGCGACCGGCGCGCGCAGCTTCGGAGGCGCCGACCAGGGCGTCGGGCTCGTCGCCGACGAGGACGGCCCTGGCTACCTCGCGCTCCTCGGCCGCTGGGATCCCTCCGCCGAGGCCATCGACTTCGAGAACGCGACCGAGCTCGACATCAGCCAGGCGGGCTGGTTCGGCTTCACCGCGGGGATCGACGAGCTGGGCCTGCGCGCCGACTCGACCCTCGGTATCTCCATCGCCGCGCTGAGCGAGCCCGACGGCGAGATCGCGCTCGACTTCGCCCCGGACGACGAGGGCGGCGCCCTGAACCTGCCGATCGCGTTCAGCACGACCGCGACCACCGCGCCCGCGCCGACCACCACCACGCCGACGGCGCCGAGCGGTCGTGACCAGATCGTGCGCCGCACGTGCAAGGTGCCGAAGACGAAGCACCGCACCGTCACGGCGGCCCGCAAGCGCGCTGCGCGCCGCCGGGTGCCGCGTCGGCAAGACCCGCGCGCGGTATGGCACCACCGTGCGCAAGGGTCGCGTCGTGGCCACGCTGCCCGCCGCGGGCAAGCGGATCGCCGCGACCCGCCCCGTCACGATCCTCGTCTCGCGCTGACGTTCTCGTCCGCCGCTGGTAGCGTGCGGACATGGGTCGCGCTGACTCACATGTCGTGGGCTGGATCGAGGCGGTCGGTCAGATCCCGGGCGCGACGCTGCGCCAGGACGACGGCGTCACGTCCTGTGTGTCCGACATCCCGTGGCCGATGTTCAACGCCGCGGTCGCCCGCCCGGACGCCGAGCCGGCCGCCGTCGCCACCGCGCTGAGACACCTCGAGAACGGCGGGATGCCGTGGTTCCTCTTCACCATGCCGGAGACACCCGCCGCCCACGTGCAGGCCGCTCAGGCGCTCGGGGCCGCCGCCTTCGACGTCCGTGCGCCGTGGATGGAGATCCCCCGCGCCGAACTCGGCGCGCCGATGATGCCGGAGGGCATCGTGGTGGAGGAGGCCACGGATCAGGCGGGCTGGGAGCAATGGGCGGCAACCGTCCGCGACGTGTACGAGTTCCCCGAGATCGGCGAGACGGCCTGGGTGGAACCGGCGCGCCGCATGGACTGGGCGCCGCCCTGGCGCGCCTGGACGGCGCTGCGCGACGGACGCGGCGTGGGATGCACACTGCTCATCGAGGCGGGAGGCGTCGCCGCGCTGCTGGCCGTCGGCGTGGTGCCGGCTGAGCGCCGGCGCGGCGTGGGTGCGCTGATGACGCTGCTCCCGCTGGCGCACGCGACGGAGCCGTGGTGCGGGTTCTGGTCCACGCCCTCGGGCATGCCGCTCTACCGCGCGCTGGGGTTCACCAAGCGCGGATGGATGAGCCGCTGGGTCGGGAACGCCCCGATCGCGCTGCCCGACACGGCCCGGGGCTAGCGCCCGCGCCGCGACGCGAAGAAGTCGCGCAACAGCGTCGCGCACTCCTCACGCAACAGACCGCCCGCCACATCGGGGCGGTGATTGAGCCGCTCCTCGGCGAGCACGTCGAGGACGCTGCCCGCCGCCCCCGCCTTGGGGTCCTCCGTGCCGTAGACGACGCGCGGCACGCGCGCGAGCACGATCGCGCCGGCACACATCGCGCACGGCTCCAGGGTCACGTACAGGACGGACTCGAGCACCCGCCACGAGCCCTCGTGCCGAGCCGCCTCCCGCAGTGCGAGGATCTCGGCGTGCGCGGTCGGGTCCTGCCGCAGCTCACGTTCGTTGTGGCCGGCGCCGATCACCTCTCCATCCCGAACCACGACCGCACCGATGGGCACGTCGTCATGCTCCAGGGCACGCTCCGCCTCGCGGATCGCGAGACGCATGAAGTGCTCGTCACGAGCAAAGAAGCGGGAACCTGCCATCTCGAGGAACTTTCGCACGCCTGTCTTGTTTCCTAAGTGGACCATGACCCGCTTCGCCATCACCTGCGCCACCGCCGCCCTCGCGGCGGGCCTCGGCGCGGGACCCGCCGCCGCGGCCCCGGGCGACGCGTACCGCGAGGGTGAAGTCGTCGTGGCGCCGAAACATGGTGCGGCGAAGGTCGTCCACGTCGGCGGCGACGACGCGGTCGATCCGACGGTCCGCGCCCTCCGCGCCCGGCCCGACCTGGTCCGCAGTGCCGCGCCCAACCCGGTCGCCCGCATCGCTGCGGCCCGGCAGGCCGCGCCCACGGAGCTCGTCCCCGACGATCCCGGGACCGGCAAGGGCTGGCAGGAGCTGCAGTGGAACTTCACGGGCCCGTACAGCGTCAACGCCCAGCAGGCATGGGCCAACGCGGCGAACGCCGGAGGCCGTGGCGGGCGCGGCGTCATCGTCGCGGTCCTCGACACGGGCGTGGCGTACCGCACCGCCGGCCGGTTCCGCCGTTCGCCCGACCTGACGTCGAAGGACTTCGTCAGGGGCTACGACTTCGTCGACAACGACGCGCACCCCGACGACCACAACGGCCACGGCACGCACGTCGCGTCGACCATCGGCGAGGCGACCAACAACGGCGTCGGCCTCACCGGCCTGGCCTACGGAGCACGGATCATGCCGGTCCGGGTCCTCGACACGATCGGGGAGGGCGACGCGCTCGCGATCGCCAAGGGCGTGCGGTTCGCCACCCGGCGCGGCGCGAACGTCATCAACCTCTCCCTGGAGTTCTCCCCCGAGATCACGTCCGAGGAGATCCCTGAGCTGCTGGACGCGATCGCCGCGGCCCGCGAGGCCGGGATCCTGGTCGTCGGCGCGTCGGGGAACGAGGGCTACCGCAACGTGGCGTGGCCGGCCCGGGCGAGCAACGTGCTGGCCGTGGGCGCCACGACCGAGCGCGGCTGCCTGTCGGAGTTCAGCAACGAGGGCCGCGGACTGGACATCGTCGCGCCCGGCGGCGGTCAGGACGCCGGCACCACGGGCGAGCCGAACTGCCTGCCGTCGGAGATCGGGCGCCCGATCTACCAGCTGACCTTCACCGGGTCGGTTCGGTCCTTCGGCCTGCCCGGCACCTACGAGGGGACGTCGATGGCCGCGCCGCACGTGTCGGCGACCGCCGCGCTCGTCATCGCGTCGAAGGTCCTGGGCGACAAGCCGACGCCGTCGCAGCTCACCGCCCACCTGAAGCGGACCGCACGCGACCTGGGCCCGAAGGGGTACGACACGCGCTACGGCGCCGGGCTCATCGACGCCGCCGCGGCGACCGTACCCGTCAGGTAGTGCGAATGATCAGCACCGAGCACGGCGCGTGATGGCTGACCTTGTTGGGCACCGAGCCCAGCAGGAACCGCTTCGCGCCCGTCATGCCCTTGTTGCCGACGACGATGAGGTCGGCGCCGATCTCCTCGGCCACGTCGAGCAGGGAGTCCGCCGGGTCACCCTGACGGGCGTACGTCCGCACCTCGACCCCGAAGCCGCGGACGATCTCGGCTGCGGCCTCGAGCGTCGCGTCGACGTCCTCGCGCGGGTTGACCATCCACTGCACGTCACCGGGGGCCGCCTGCGACTCCTCGCGCAGCCGGGCCTGCGACACCGGCGCATAGGCACTCACGAGCTCGATCGTGGCGCCCAGCGGCGCGGCGAACTCACCGGCCTGCCGCACAGCTTCGGACGCCGTTTCCGACCCGTCCGTTCCCACAACGATCGACTTGAACATTCGCGTTCTCCCGAGGGCACCCAGCATGTTCCCAGCAGCGCGCGCCATCATATCCCTGCGTGATCGACCTCCACTGCCACCTGCTGCCCGGAATCGATGACGGCCCCCGTTCGATGGAGCAGTCCGTCGCCATGGCGCGGGCCTTCGTCGACGCCGGCACCGACACGGTCATCGTCACCCCGCACGTGAGCTGGGACTACCCGCACGTGACGGCGCAGCTCATCGGTGAGACCGTCGAGCAGCTGCGGGCCGAGCTCGACGAGGCGGGGGTACCGCTGCGGGTGCTGCCCGGCGCCGAGGTGGCGCTCTCACGGGTCGGCGACCTGCCGGAGGAGGAACTCCAGGCGCTCACGCTGGGCGACGGCGACTGGCTGCTGGTCGAGCCGCCCTTCTCCCCCGGCCTCGCCGGGATCGAGGCCGTCATCGACAACCTGCTGCTCGGCGGGCACCGGCTGCTGCTCGCCCACCCCGAGCGCTCGCCCGCACTGGCGAAGAACCCCGAGCGCCTGCGTCCGTACGTCGACGCCGGCATGGTCTGCCAGGTCACCGCCGGGTCGCTGACCGGGGCGTTTGGGCGCGACGTCCAGCGGGCAGGGCGCCGGATGGTCCAGGACGAACTTGCGCACGTGCTCTCCTCCGACGCCCATGACACCGTGCGCCGGCCGCCTGGACTGGCGGAGGCCGCCGCCACGCTGCACGACCCCGAGCTCGCCGACTGGCTGACCAACGGCGTGCCTGGCGCGATCGCCGGCGGCGGACCGATCCCGCCACGCCCCGAGCGCGAGGCCCCGCGCCGCGGCGGCCTGCTCACGCGCCTGCGTGGCCGCGGCCGATGACCGATCGCGTGCCGCACATCGTCTCGGTGATGACGACGCAGTCCCACGGCGGCGCGGAGTACGCGAACGTCGACCTGCTCGACGCGCTCGCGGGCCGTGGATGGCGCGCCACGCTGCTGACGAACATGCCCGACCTCGCCGACGGGACCCGCGTGCAGGCGCACCCGATCGACCTCGGGCCGAAGCTCTCGCGCCGCGACGCATGGCGCGTCGCGCTGGGGTTCCCCGTGTGGACGCGGCGGCTGCAGAAGGCACTGCTGGCCGAGCACGCCCGCGCGCCGATCGACGTCACGCTGCTGCACTTCAAGAAGGAGCAGCTCATGACGCCGCTGCTGGAGTCAGCGGTGCCCGGCCGGCTCGTGTGGGCCGAGTGGGGTCCGCTCCCGCTGCCGATGCGCCGCGCGCCGGTGCGCCAGCTCTACGCCTCTGCCGCCCGCCACGCCGACCACGTCCTTGCGGTCTCCGACGACACGGCCGCCTCGATCATCGAGGCCGGGGTGCCGGCCGGCTCCGTGAGCGTGCTGCCGCCCGTCGTGAGCGCGGACGTGACGTTCGACGCCGCAGCACGGGCGCGCATGCGCGCCGAGTGGGGCGCGACGGACGACACGTTCGTCATCGGCTGCGTGTCACGGCTGAGCGAGGGCAAGCGGATCGACGTGCTCATCGACGCGGTCGAGCGGATGGACGGCGACGTCCGGCTCGTGATCGCCGGCAGCGGGGACAACGCGGAGGCTCTGCGGGCGCAGGCCGCGCCGCTCGGTGACCGGGTGCGGTTCCTGCCGACCGTGCGCGGGCGGGTCAGCGAGGTGCTCTCGGCGTTCGACGTCCAGGTCTTCGCCCCGCAGCCGCAGGAGGGCGTGCCGCGGTCGCTCATGCTCGGCATGCTCATGGGGCTGTCGGTGCTCGCCACCGGGCCGGAGGGCGCCGCGGGGCTGCTCGACGCGGCCGCGGTCGCGCAACCCGCGCACGATCCGGTGGCCGTGGCGGCGCTGCTGGCCCGCCACCGGGCGGACCCGTCGCTGTGCCGCCGGGAGGGGAATGCGCTGAAGGTCATGGCCGCCGAGCGGTTCGACCCGGCGCGGATCACGGCGGAGGCGGAGCGGGTGCTGCTGGGGCGGGCTGCCTGAGGGATGCCGGCTGCGAGCGGATACCGGAACCGGGACCCGTTCCGATCACCTCGGTTGGTGCGGGGATAGTGTTCGCTCATGCCCGGAGTGCCCGACCTATCAGTAGATCGTGAGCTGCTGGAGGCGGCCTTTCGGCGGGAGATGGGCGAGGCGGTAACAGCGTCCCTCGCACACGTCGTTGCGTGGACCCACGCGCGTGCTCCGACCACCTCGCCGTATCGCGCTCACGTCTTTCAGCGCGAACGAGGATCCGTGTACGCCAAGGTGGTCGAGGGCCGCCCGCAGGAACCACGCAGCGTCAAGGTCTTCGGTCTGGATGCAGCAGGACGCTCGCGCTTGGAGCGCGAGTACCGTAAGGACGGGAGTCTCGTGTGGCAGACCGTCGCGCGGTACGAGGACTCATATCGCACGTTCGTGACGTACGGTCAGACGCCTGACGGGACTTGGGCCGCCGAGAACGCCTCGCTGGAGTGCTGGAACGGACAGCGGCCGCTTTCTGTCGCGACGATGATCGCGTCCGAACCCGGGGTCTGGCAGCGCGAGGACTACGTCTACGACGCGAACCGCGTCGTCGAGATCATCGAGTCGCGCGCGTGGCCCATGGGCGACGGCAGCTACCAGCGATCGTGGCAAGTTGAGTACGCCGACGATGGCAAGCCCGCGGCACTCACCTCGGGAACCGAAGTGGTGTGGCGCCGGCGCGCCCGTTCAGCCGAGTTCGGCCGCGCACTGCGCGGCGCCGAGGAAGCGCTCGTGACCGCCGTGGACGGAGCCCTCGTCCGAGCCGGCGTGTCCGGCGGGCTCATCCTCGTACTTCACCAGGACGACGGTGCCTGGTCCGACCAGGCACTGCCGGAGCTCGCAGTTCCCACCGAGACCGACGCGGCCATGCCTCCCGATCGCTGGCTCCCCACCGAGTGGCCGTCCCTCGCCATCGCCCCGGACAACCAACGGACGGCAGAAGCAGCCCTGAGCCGCCTCGATGCGTTCGGGTTGCCCCGCGATGACGAAGCAACCGTGTTGCTGCGCATCGTCGCCCGGCGCGTTCGGGCGCTCCAACACCACCGCAACGGCGCGGAGACTCGGATCGTGGTGACCACGCATGACCCGCCGGACATCCGCGACGACGTGCGTCGAGCCGACTGAACTGATCGCCAGGCCGCTGCGCGCTTCCGCGGAAGCGGCGCTCTGGACGCTGTGACCAACACGCCGCTTCCGCGGAGACGCGTTGGCCGGGGCTACGCCCAGAGCCGGATCGCCGCGATGACGATCCCGGCGAGCACGAACACGACGATGGCGGCCTGCGTCCAGAGCCAGAAGGGCGACATGCGTTCAGGCTAGCCGTCGCTCGCCGCGAGCGCGGCCTGGACCCAGCGGTCAAGCGCCAGGTCGTCGATCGGGGTGCTGGAGATGAGCAGCCGGAACCAGATCGGGGCGATGAGCAGTTCGAGGACGGCGGTGGGGTCGGTGGTGGCAGGGAGCTCCCCGCGCGCGATCCCCCGCTCGACGATGACGGCCGTCCGTGAGGTCCGGTCGGCCCAGAAGCTCCGTCGGTACTCCCCGGCCACGTCGTCGGGCAGCGTGATCATCGAGCGCATGAGCGCCGTCACCGGCGGTTGCGACAGCGCGCCGGCGATCTCGCCGGCGAGCACGCGCAGGTCCCCGCGCACGCTGCCGGTGTCCGGGGCCAGGATCGTCACGGCCGAGAGCTCGGTGAGCGCCGCGAGCACCAGCTCGGGGCGGCTGCCCCAGCGCCGGTACACCGTCGTCGGCGCCACCCCCGCCGCCGCCGCGACCTTCCGGACCGACAGCCGCTCGTAGCCGACAGCGAAGAGCTGGTCGAGCGTGGCCTGCAGCACAGCAGACCGCACGCGCGCGCTGCGGCCACCCGGGCGGCGGCGGACGGAGTCGGGGTCAGCCATCGCCGCCACCGTACCCGTGCGATCTGACCATCACTTGCGTCAGCAAATGCAACAGGTGTAGCGTTAAGTCATGGAACACATGGGTAACACCTGGTCGCGCGTCCTCCTCGCCGCGACCGCCATCGCCACCGCGCTCCCCACCGCGGCGGTCGCCGCACCCCCACCGTCAGGCGTCGTCGAACGGGTGGAGACGCCGTGGGTCTCGAACGCCGCCGCCGACGTCCCGCGCTGGGCGGGCGTCACCCAGAGCGAGGTCCGGCTCAAGGTCCCGCTCAGCGCGAAGTACCCCGCGCACCCCGCCGAGTGCGACTGGATCACCTACCTGCGCTTCCGCAGCGCCGACGGTCCCAGCGACCCGCAGCAGGCCGACGCCGTCTACGTCGGCATGCCGGGCATCTTCGAGGGCGCGTCGGCCTTCGACATCATCGGCCGCAACATCGTCAGCGAGGCTCGCAGCCGCGGGCGGCACGTCGAGGTCTGGGGCGTCGACCGGCGCTCGAACTGCCTGGAGGACCGAACGGGCATCGAGGCCGCGAAGACCGCGCGCGACGCCCGGGTCGCCATGGACTACTACTTCCGCGGCCGCGAGATCGGCGGGCGCCGGTTCGAGGACTTCCGGGGCACGGTCCCGTCGACGTTCCGCATCGACCTGCACGGCAAGGACGCCTTCCAGCGCCAGCTCGGCTTGGAGCAGACGCTGCTCGACTACTACGCCGTGATCGCCGACGGGTTCCCCGACCCGGCGCAGCGCACGAAGAAGGTCGTCTGCGGCGGCCACTCGCTCGGAGGGATCCTCACCGGGCTGTTCGCCGCCTGGGACTTCGACGGCGACCGCCGCACCACCGCCGACGCCGGGGTCAACCAGTGTGCCGGCTTCATCGCCGTCGACACCTTCGCGGTGAGCCGCGCGGACCGCACGCTCGTCCCCGCGCTGTCCGGCGTCACCCGGCCCTTCGGCCGGCTCGCGCCCGGCATGGAGTCCCTCATCGAGCTGCCCGTCATCAACCCGGAGATCATGGCGATCCTCACCGGCGCCGCCGGCAACGCGTACTTCAACGGCGACGAAGAGAGCAGCCTGCAGCGCGAGATCCCGCGGACCCCGCGCGTGCGCGAGGCGCTGCGCATCCTGTTCAGCCGCGACCTCATGCACTACGTCCGCAGCGGCCGGCCGGACCTCACCGACCTGCGGCTGACAAGCGAGGCGATCTTCGGGCTGATGCTCGACGACAACTCGTACAACTTCAGCTCGATCGCGCAGGTGAGCATGGGGTTCCCGAGCGGCGGGCCGCTCGCGCCGAAGCACTTCCCGCTGCCGAACCAGCTGTCGCTCATCCCTGCGCTGCGGCCGCTGACGGGCAACCTGCTCGGCGGCGGGCGGCTGGTCGTCCCGACCGCGCCCCGCACGGCCGACGGCGGCGGCCCGCTGTACGGCTGGCACCGGCTCGGCAGCGTGCCGACGAACCGGTACACGAACCCGGCGCGGGAGTTCGCCGACCTGCGCCAGGTCGCGCGCGCGTTCCATGAGCCGCCCGCCGACTTCGTCGAGTACTACTTCCCGACGAAGCTCGCGTACGAGTCGAGCACGGCGCTGCTCGGGCTACGCCCCGGGGCGCTCGGGCGGCACCTGCTGCACGACGACGCCGCGTTCCGGCTGCCCGGGCTGAACCTCCTCGCCGGGGAGGGCCCGGCCCGTGTCGCGAGCGGGGTCAGGCACCCGGGACGGACCGTTCTGCTGCCCGCGTACAAGCACATCGATCCGCTCACGGCGAGCCCCGCGCAGGCCGACGGCAGCGCCGAGCGCAGCATGGTGGAGGCGACGGACTTCCTGCTGGAGGTCGCCGACGGCTGAGCCCGATGAGATCAGGGGCCGAGCAGGGCAAGCGGCACGATGGCGACACCGTCGTGCCGTCGGTACGCCTCCGGGCCGGTGGTGATGATCACCTGGTCCAAGACGCGGTCGCCGAGTTTGCCCTTCAGCCAGCGCAGGTGTTTGCCGTCGCCGGGATCGACCGTCCGTGCAAGCTTGACCTCGATGGCGACGATGCATCCGTCCGCGCGCTCGACGATGAGGTCGATCTCCTGTCGGCCGCGCGCGGTGCGGAAGTGCTTGACCTTCGCCTCGTTCTGCGAGGCGTACACGCGCACGGACAACGTCGCGAGGCTTTCGAAGAGCGCGCCGAGCAGTGTCCCGTTGCGGGGGATCGCCGGGCCGGAGCTGCCCCCGGCAAGCAGGGACTGAGCTGTCGCCCCCAGGAGCTGTGCGGCGAGCGCCGGGTCGGCGAACTGGTGCTTCGGGGCATGGCCGAGCTCGTTGAGTGGGTTATTGCTCGGAATCCATGCCGGAACCTCGTCCAGCAACCAGACGCGAGTGAGCGCGTCGCGGTAGGCCTGCGTCGTGGCCTTGGACGGCTTCTCCGACTCCCCCACCGCTCGCAGCGTCGCGCAGCGCCTCGAACGCGGCAGTCGTCGATGTCGCCGCTGCGTAGGCGCTCATCCAGCGGCGCAGCGCCGCCGGGTTGCGGATGACCGCGCCCGCGTCGTCCGGGATGTCGCGATCGATCACACGGTCGACGTACCCGTCGAGCTGTAGGCGCCGAGCCCGGTCCTTCAGTGGGCGAATGCCAGGGAGACCGGATGCGAGGATCTCATCGGTGTAGTCGGCCAGACTGACGTCCGTTGTGCCCGCCACACGCGCACCTTCGCCGCTGAGCAGGTCCGCGAGGCTGACGCTCGAGGACCGCAGGCGTTCACTGACGGCGAGCGGGCGCAGACGGACCGTCGCGATACGCCCCGCCCCGGAGTGCGTGGGCGGGGGGTCGGGGATCGCGGACCCCGTCAGGAGAAAACTGCCCGGCGGAGCGCCGTCGTCAACTGCGCGCCGAACAAGATCCCAGACCTCCTTCAAGCGCTGCCACTCGTCGATGAGCACCGGGGGCTCACCCTGAACCAGGCGCGAAGGGTCAGCCTGTGCGACGGCGAGCGCTGCTGGATCATCGAGGCGATGGACCGTGTTTGCTCGCTGGAGTGCCGTGCGAGTCTTCCCCACGCCCTTCGGGCCGTCGATTGCGAGAGCCGGGAGGCTTTCCAGCAGCTCGTCGAGCTCGTCGTCGACGACCCGCCGCTGGTACTCGGCTAGTAGGGTGGACACGGCTTCTACGTTACCAAAACGGCAGTCTAAAACAGTCGTTTGCGGCAGCTTAAAACAGTCGTTCGCGGCAAGTCTCAGCCGCGACGCGCCCGCGCGGGCCAGTACGCCTCGGCGATCGTCCGCCGAGCGATGGCCGGCCACGCGTAGCGCTCCTCCGACAGCTGTGCGCCCGCTTTCCCCCGGCGGGCGCGCTGCGCGGGGCCCGCGGCGACGGCGTCGCGCAACGCAGCGATGAGCGCCTGCGCCGTGCTCTCCGCGCAGATCCAGCCGGTCTCGCCGTCGACCACCGCTTCGGGCAGTCCACCGACCGGGAAGACCACGGGCGGGCAGGCGAACCCGTAGGACAGCAGCAGCACGCCGCTCGCGCTGGCCCGCCGGTACGGCAGCACGGACACGTCCGCCGCGGCGAAGAACCGCGCGGCCTGTTCCATGGAGTGGAAGCCCTCGCGGACGATGACCCGGCCGTCGAGCCGGGGGTCGGCTCGCAGCGCCGCGGTGGCGTCGAGTGCGCCCTTGTCCTCTCCCGCGAGCACCACGACGACCTCCGGCACCTCGGCGGCCGCCTGGAGCAGGACGTCGACGCCTTTGTCCTCGCGCAGCTGCCCGAAGAGCAGCGCGACGACGGCGTCCCCGGCGACCCCGAGCTCCGCGCGCGCAGCGGCCCGGTCGGCCTCCCCGCCCGTGCGCGCAAGCCCCCCGTACTCGCCGTGCGGGATCACGACCGCGCGCTCGCGGACGGACGGGAGGAGGTTCGGCAGGTCGGCCTGCGCGTGCACGATGACGACGTCGGCCAGCCGCTCGACCCATTCCTTGAAGCGGACGCGCATGCCGCCGACGCGATCGAACGTGTTGTGCGGCGTGTGGACGATCGCCGCGCCGGCCGCGCGCCACAGCAGGTGCTGGAAGGCCGCGAGCGGCGGCCACTCCGCGCCGTGGGTGTGCACCAGGCCGAACCGGCGCGCGCGCGGCGTGAGCCGGATGATCGTCAGCGCGTGGGCGGCGCCGTTGTAGACGCGGCCGAACCCGGCGTCGCGCAGGCGCCGGGAGACGGGGCCGCGCTCGCGCAGGTAGGGGAACACCGCACGGACGTCGACGCCGGGAAGCGCGCCGTGCGGATGGTCCCGAGCGGTCGCCAGCTGCACCGCGCATCCCTCCGCGGCCAGAGCCTCAGACAGCCGCGCGGCGTAGTCGCCCACGCCGCCGAAGCCGCCCTCCTCCACCATGAGCACCCGCGGGCCGTCCATGCCGCGCGAATCCTATTCGGGACGGACCGCCTCCAACCGCCGGTGCAGCCGCCATGATTGCGGCCGATGGCGAGACGCGCAGTGATTCTGGCCGGTGGCCTCGGCACCCGCTTGCGCCCATACACCGTGGTGCTGCCGAAGCCGCTCATGCCGGTCGGCGACCGCCCGGTCCTCGACATCGTGGTGCGCCAGCTGCGCACGCGGCAGTTCGACCAGGTCACGATCGCCACGGGCTACCTCGCCGAGCTCATCGAGGCGTTCTTCCGCGACGGCGACGCGTACGGCATCCCGATCGACTACTACCGCGAGCACGAGCCGCTCGGCACCGTGGGCGCGCTCGGCCTCATCGACGGCCTCGACGAGGACTTCCTCGTGATGAACGGCGACATCCTCACGGACCTCGACTACGCCCAGCTGCTCGCCGACCACCAGAAGAGCGACGCGATCGCCACGATCGCCACCCGCACCACGAAGGTCCAGATCTCCCTCGGCGTGCTGGACTTCGCCGACGAGGACGACGCCACGCTGCTGACGAACTACTTCGAGAAGCCGAACATCGAGTACGAGTCCTCCATGGGCGTGTACTGCTTCGACCCGCGGGTGAAGGAGTTCATCGCGCCCGGCGAGCGGCTCGACTTCCCCGACCTCATGCTGCGCCTCGTCCACGAGGGCGAGAAGGTGCGCGCCTGGCGCTCGAACGACTTCTGGCTCGACATCGGGCGGCCCGAGGACTACGAGCAGGCGCAGGACGACATCGAGGCGCTGCAGGACCGACTCATCCCCCCGGAATGACCCGTCACGACATCGTCTGCGTCGGTTTCAACGACTGGGAGACCGAGCTGTGGACGAACCAGCATCACCTCATGGCGCGGCTGGCTGGGGCCGGCCACCGGGTGCTGTTCATCGAGTCGCTGGGGCTGCGCCGGCCGACGGTGGCCGGGCGCGACGTCTCGCGGATGGCCCGCCGGCTGGTGCGCGGGCTGCAGCCGCCGCGCGAGCGTGACGGCGTCCACGTCCTCTCCCCACTGGTCATCCCACTGCACGGCAAGGCGGCGGTGCGGGCGGTCAACGCGCGGCTGCTGCCCGCGCTCGTGGGGCGCGCCGCGCGCAAGCTGGGGATGTCGCGCCCGATCCTGTGGGGCTACGTGCCCCAGGCCGAGGCGCTGCTCGACGTGCTCGACCCGGCGCTCGTCGTCTACCACTGCGTCGATGACATCGCGACCCAGGAGGGCATCGACGAGGTGTCCTTCCGCGCCGCCGAGGCGCGGTTCGCCGGGCGAGCCGACCTGGTCCTCGCCAGCGCGCCGCGGCTGGCCGAGCGGATGCGGACGCTGAGCGACAACGTCCTGTACGCGCCGAACGTCGCCGACACCGCCGCGTTCGCCACCGCACTCCAGGGCGGCCCCGTCGATCCCGCGCTGGCCGCGCTCCCGTCCCCGCGCCTGGTGTTCACCGGCGCGATCGCGGAGAAGAAGCTCGACCTGCCGTTGCTGACGGCCGTCGCACAGGCGCGGCGCGACTGGACGATCGCGCTGGTGGGCCCGGTCGGCCTGGGTGACCCACACACCGACGTGGCGGCGCTCGACGCCGAGCCGAACGTGCACCTCCTCGGCGCGCGCCGGTACGAGGAGCTGCCCGCCGTGCTGCGCGGCGCCGACGTCACGCTCATCCCCTACCGCGCCAGTGAGCTGACGGCGAGCATCTTCCCGATGAAGGTCTACGAGTACCTCGCGGCGGGGAGGCCCGTCGTGGCGACCCCGCTGCCCGCGCTGGAAGGCGTCGATGCGATCTCGGTGGCCGACGGCGCCGACGCGTTCGTCTCCGCGGTGGAGCGAGAGCTCGCGCAGGACACGCCCGAGCGGCGGCTCGCCCGCTCGGCAGCCGCGGCGGCGAACTCGTGGGACGCGCGACTGGCCGAGATCACCGCCGAGCTGGAGCGGCTGGGCGGATGACCCGCACGGTGCTCGCCACGCCGTACGCGCCCACGGGCGCGACGGGCGGCTCACGCCGGGTCATCTCGCTGCTCGCCGCGCTGGATCGGCTCGGCCCGGTGACACTGGCCTACGTGCCGTTCTCGGGCGAAGAGCCGTCGCGGGAGCTCGCGCGGCTGGAGCAGCTGGAGATCCGCCCCGTGGCCCCGTCGCGCGGGCTCGCACGACTGCGCACGTACACGCGTGCCCGGGCCGCGGGAGCGCCGGACGGGTTCGCGCGCGGCGCGTCGGCGGAGCTGGCGTCGGTGGCCGTGGAGGCGGCGGGGCCGGACGGGCGGATCGTCGCCGACGGGCTGAGCGCGGGAGCCGCGCTGCTCGGCGTCATGCGCAGACGGCCCGTCATCTACTGCGCGCAGAACCTCGAGTCCGGGTTCCGGGGCGAACTGGACGACGGCGGGGGGAGCGCGGGCCTCGAGCGCTTCGAACGGCTCCTGCTGCGCCGCGCCGCCCAGACGTGGGTGCCGTCGCCGCGGGAGGTCGCGCTGGCCCGCGAGCTGGCGCCCGGGGCGGACGTCCTGCACGTGCCGAACGTCGTCGATGTCGCGCGCATCGCCACCGTCGGGCCCCGGCGCGGCGCGCGGCGGCTGCTGTTCGCCGCCGACCACACCTATCCACCGAACCGCGACGCGCTGGGCTGGCTGCTCGACGAGATCATGCCCGCCGTGTGGGCGCGCGAGCCGGCGGCGATCCTCACGCTCACCGGCCGCGGGCTGCCGGACGACCTCGACCGGCGCGACTCACGGATCGAGGCGCGCGGCTTCGTCGACGACCTGCCCGCGGTGTACGCGGCGTCGGACGCGGTCCTCGTGCCGCTGCGCCAGGGCGGCGGCTCGCCGCTGAAGTTCATCGAGGCGCTGGCGTGCGCGCTGCCGGTCATCGCGACACCGAAGGCCGCCGCGGGCCTCGAGCTCGTCGCGGGCGAGGACTACCTCGAAGGCGACGACCCGGACGGGCTCGCCGCGGCCGCCGTCACCGCGTTCGGTCCGGTCGGAGACCAGGTGGGGGCGGCAGGCCGCGAGGCCGCAGAACGGCGATACTCCCTGGAGGCGCTGACCGAGATCCTGCGCGCCGCGTGACCGCAGGCCGTCCCATGTTTCGTCAGACTTGCCTGCGCATATGAAGATCGTCTCGGTCATGACCACCCACTCGCGCGGCGGCGCCGAGTTCGCCGCCGTGGAGATGCTTGACGCCCTCGTCGACCGCGGCCACGAGCCGGTCATGCTCACCGACCAGCCGGAGATCGCGCGGGACCGCCGGGTCCCGGTCCGCTCCGTCGAGATCGGGCCGAAGCTCTCCACCCGCAGCTGGCGCGAGCTGGCGATGTCCTGGCCGGCGCTGCTCCGCGACCTGCGCCGCACGCTCGAGGCCGAGGCCCCGTACGACGTGCTGCTCGTCCACTACAAGAAGGAGCAGCTGCTGGCGTCGATGCTGCCCAAGCGGCTGCGACCGTCGCTGGTGTGGTGCGAGTGGGGGCCGATCCCGTTCCCCTTGCGCACGGGCGCGCCGCGCCAGGCCTACCTCGCGGCCGGCCGGCGCGCCGACCTCGTCCTGGCCATCTCGAAGGGCACGCGCGACAACGTCGTCGATGTCGGGATCCCGGCCTGGAAGGTCGTGACCGTCCCGAATGTCCTGCGGACCGACGAGATCGACTACAGCCCCGAGGGTCGCGCCCGGGTGCGCGAGAAGCTGGGGATCCCGTCCGAGGCGTTCGTCGTCGGCTGCATCAGCCGCTTCCACCCCAAGAAGCGCAACGACGTCGTCGTCGACGCGGTGAAACTGCTGCGCAACGAGCACGTCCACCTCGTCCTTGCGGGCGACGGGGAGACCGAAGGGTCGCTGCGTGAGCTCGGCGCACCGCTCGGCGACCGGCTGCATGTCGTGCCGACCCCGGGCGGGGACGTCGGCGACGTGCTCTCCGCCTTCGACGTGTCCGTCTTCTGCCCCAGCCCGACCGAGGGTCAGCCCCGCGCGACGATCCTCGCCATGCTCGCCCGCCGCCCCGCGCTGGCAACCGGCCCGGAGGGCGTGGCGGACATGATCTCGCCGGAGGTGGGCGGGATCGCGTCACCGGAGAACGACCCGGCGGCGCTCGCCACGCTGCTGCAGCGCTACCTCGACGACCCGGCGCTCATCGTCAGCCAGGGCGAGACGGGGCGGGTCCTGGCGGAGCAGACGTACGCGGCCCCGGTGGTGGCCGAGCTGCTCGAGGGGCTGTTCGAGCAGGCGCGGGCCCACGCGTCGCGGCGGCGCGGGTAGGACGCGCCCGCGCGCGTCCTGCGAGGATCACGGGTCGATGTTCGACTGGAGCGACGGCGACTACGCCCTGACCGCTGCCGCGCTCGCCCCCCGCGAGCGAGCGGGTGCTTGATGTCGTAGGCGCCGAGCCCGGGCAGCGCCTGCTCGACGTGGCCTGCGGGACGGGCAACGCCACCCTGGCCGCCGCCCGGCGCGGCCTGGTGGCCACGGGGGTCGACCCCGCCATCGGCCTCCTGCAGATCTGCCGAGCTCGTTGCGAGAGCGAAGGGCTCGAGGCCGAGTTCCTGGGCGGAGACGCAGGCGCGCTCCCGGTGCCACGCGAAGCCTTCGACATCTCCGTGAGCGTGTTCGGCGTCATCTTCGCCCCCGACCCGTCCATCGCCATCGCCGAGATGCTGCGCGCCACCCGGCCCGGTGGGACCGTGGCGCTCACATCGTGGATCCCCGGTGGCGCGGTGGACAGCGCCGCGCGCCTGCTGCGCACGGCCCTCAGCGGCGAGCCCGGCGACGACGCCCCGCGCTGGCAGGACCCCGCCTGGGTGGAGGAGGTGCTGCGCGAGGCCGGTGCGCGGGACATCGTGCTCGTCGAGGAGGCGCTCCCGTTCACCGCCGTCTCGCCGGAAGCGTGGTTTGCCGAGCAGGTCGAGCACCACCCGGTGTGGCGCTACGCGCATCGCGAGCTGGCCGACGACGTCTGGGCCGACCTGCGGCGCCGGTCGCTGGAGGTCCTGCACGCCGAGAACGAGGACAACGAGGCGTTCGCGGCCCGCAGCCGGTACGTGATCGCGCGCGCAGTGCGGTAGGTTCCCGCGTCCACGGAGGGTGATCGCTGCCTCGAGCGCCCGGTGTCCCACGCTCGAGCCCCGTCGAAAGGATTCCCATGTCCCGCCTCCGCCTCGCCGCGATCGTCGCCGTCGCGACCCTCGCCGCCACGACTGCCGTCGCCATCGCCGCAACGCCGAAGGCCGGCACGTTCAAGGCGCCCAAGGGCCAGATCCAGCGCGGCTACGACCTGAAGTTCACGGTCGCGAAGGGCGGCACGAAGATCACGAACGTCGTCGCGAACGTCCTCGAACAGTGCGCGGGCGAGGACACCTCACGCACCGTGACCGTCGGCCCCGGCCTGACGTGGACCGTCAAGGGCGGGAGGTTCTCCGGTCGCAAGAAGGAGAGCGCGGACGGGGTCACCGTCTACACCACGCTGAAGGGCAGCTTCACGTCCGCGACCACGGCGAAGGGCGTCATTCGCCAGGAGTCGATCGTCGCCGGGTCGACGTGTGACACCTACGAGCTGAAGTTCACCGCGAAGCGGGGCTAAGCCAGCGCCACCCGCAGCCGCTCGACGACCGTCTCGATGTCCCCGGGGACCATCGATGCCGACAGCGGCAGCGCCACGTGCCGGTCCGCGGTCTCCTCGGACACCGGCCGGCGGCCGTGGGACTCGTACTCGGTGAAGTACGTCAGCGACGGGTACCACGTCGTCTGAATCCCGTCCGCGGCCAGCGCGTCGCGCACGGCGTCGCGGGTGCCGCGGTCGGGCAGCAGGATGCAGAAGGCGAAGTGCGTGGCGCGCTCGACGTCCTCGTCTGTCCACGGCAGCTCCACGCCCGGGACGTCCGCCAGCAGCTGCCGGTACGTGCGGACGCCCGCGCGGCGGGCCTCCAAGTCGGCGTCCAGCCGGGGCAGGCGGGACAGGCCCAGCGCGGCGCGCGGCTCGTCCATCCGGTAGTTGAAGCCGACGTCGACGATGTCGTAGCTCTCGGCGTGCCCGCGGTGGCGGTCCCACGTCACGGACGTCATCGCGTGCGAGCGCAGGGAGCGGACCTTCGCGGCGTACTCCTCGTGCGCGGTCGTGACCATGCCGCCCTCGCCCACGCAGAGCTGCTTCTTGAGAGAAGAACGAGAAGCAGCCGATGTCGCCCGCCAGGCCGACCGGCGTCTCGTCGGCGCAGCGCGCACCCACGGCCTGCGCGGCGTCCTCGATGAGCACCAGGCCACGGTCGCCGCACAGGCCGCGCAGCGCGACCATGTCGGCCGCGTAGCCGGCGAAGTGCACCGCCACGACCGCCTTCGTCCGCGGGGAGATCCGCGAGGCGACGTCGAGCACGTCGAGTGTGGGCTCCAGCGGCGAGCGCACGTCGGCGAGGATCGCCTCGGCGCCGCAGTACCGCGCGGCCGCCGCCGTGGCGACGAACGTGAACGCGGGGACGATGACCTCGTCGCCGGGACCGATGCCGGCGGCGAGCAGCGCGAGGTGCAGCGCGGCGGTGCCGGACGCCACCGCCACCGCGTGCGAGGCGCCAGTCCACTCCGCGAACGCCGCCTCGAAGGCCTGCGTGCGCGGGCCCATCGTCAGCCAGCCCTCCTCGAGGCACGCCAGGACCGCCTGGACGTCCTCCTCGGGGACCTTCACGTCGGTCAGGGGGATGGAGAACGGGGTGGTCATGCGGCCAGCTCCGCTCGGAGGGCGCCCACGACGTGGTCCTGCTGCTCGTGGGTCAGGTGCGGGAACAGCGGGATCGTGACCTCGGTGCGCGCCACCCGCTCGGTGCGCGGCAGCGAGATCGGGCCGAGGCGCTCCCGGTAGGCGGTGAACTCGTGCACCGCGGGATAGAACACGCTCGTCTGCACCCCGTGCTTCTCGCGCAGCGCGATGCGCAGCGGGTCGCGCCGTTCGGGCTCGTCGACCGTGATCGGCATGACGTAGCAGGACGAGTCCTCCACGGTCTCGTCACCGAAGGGGAAGGACAGCCCGGGGATGTCGCGCAGCAGCGACCGGTAGCGCCGGGTCAGCCCGCGGCGGATCTCGATGTCCGCCTCCAGGCGCCCCAGTCGTGACAGGCCGAGCGCGCTGCGCGGCTCGTCGATCCGGTAGTTGAAGCCGAGACCGACGACGTCGTACGTCGTCGTGCGGCCGGTGTGGCGGTCCCACGTGCCGCTCGTCATCGCGTGCGAGCGCAGCGACCGCGCCAGGTCAGCGACCCGGTCGTCGTCGGTGCACAGCAGGCCGCCCTCGCCCACGGAGAGGATCTTGTTGCTGAACAGGCTGAAGCAGCCCGCGTCGCCCCAGGTGCCGAGCTTCTTGCCGCCCAGCACCGCGCTCGGCGCGTGCGCGACGTCCTCGACCAGCGCCAGGCCGTGCTCGTCGCACAGCGCGCGCAGGGTGTCGACCGGCGCGGCGTACCCGGCGAAGTGCACCGCCGCGACGGCCTTCGTCCGTGGCGTGATCTTCGCCCGCACGGCGTCCGGGTCGATCGAGAAGTCGTGGTCGCCGAGGATGTCCGCGAACACCGGCGTGCCGCCGCAGTAGAGCACCGCGCTCGCCGTCGCCGCGAACGTCATCGCCGGCACGATCACCTCGTCACCCGGGCCCACGCCCGCCGCGAGATACGCCAGGTGCAGCGCCGCCGTGCACGAGTTCACCGCCACCGCGTGGGCGCAGCCCAGGTGCTCGGCGAACGCCGCCTCAAAGGCCTGCGTGCGCGGGCCCATCGTCAGCCAGCCGGAGCGCAGCACCTCGGCGACCGCGTCGAGATCCTCCTGTTCGAGCCGAAGGTCGAACAGGGGGATGTCAGGAAATGTTCCGGTACTTGCCATCGAACGGGTCCCCGAACGCGCCCGCGTCGAGCCCCGCGATGACCTCGCCGATCCCGTCCGGCACCGTCATCGTCGTCTCGAAGCCGAGCACGCGCTTGATCTTGTCGAAGCTGACCTTGTAGTCGCGCGGGTCCTCGTTCTTCGTCACGAACGTGACCTTCCCGCGGCCGACCTGCCGGTCGATCTCCTGCACGAGATCCGCCTTGCGGTAGTTCTCGCCGGAGCGCCCGACGTTGAAGACCTCGCGCGTGACGATCTCGGGCGCGGTGTCGAGGACCGTGCGCACGGCGCGGCCCGCGTCGCGCACGTGCACGTACGGGCGCCAGAACTGCTCGCCGAAGACCTCGAGCTCGCGGTCGGCCCACAGGTCGCGGGTGAACTCGTTGACCGTGAGGTCGAACCGCATCCGCGGCGCGACGCCGTAGATCGTGGAGAAGCGCAGGCACGTGGGCTGCAGGTCGCCGGTGTCGCCGTCGAGCAGCAGCCGCTCCATCCCGACCTTCTGCTCGGCGTAGAGCGACACCGGAGCGAGCTCGCCCTCCTCGGTGATCGGCTCGGTCGGGTCGGCCATGCGCCCGTAGTTCGAGCACGTCGAGGCGAAGATGAAACGCGACACGCCGGCGGCGTCCGCGTCGGCGATCATCCCGCGCGTGCCTTCGAGGTTCACGTCGTTGGAGAGCTCCGGATCACGAGCGCACGCCGGGTCACCGACGATCGCCGCGAGGTGCACGACCGCGTCGGCGCCCTGGACGGCGCGGCGGCGGACATCGTGATCGCGGATGTCGCCCTGGACCAGCTCGACGCCCTTGGCCTGCAGGTCCGCCGCGATGTCGTCCTGGCCGTGCAGCAGCACGTCGAGTGCGCGCACCTTGCGCCCGCTGGCCAGCAGCTCCTCGCACAGCGGGGCGCCGATGTATCCCGCGCCGCCCGTCACTACCACCGTCTCACTCATCGGTCTCCTGTCCTCATCAGCTCGTCGTCCCTGTTCATCGACTGCGCGTCGAAGCCCTGCAACAACGCGGCCCCGAACCGCTCGTGGAACACGTCCGGGCCGAACTCCTGCGCGTGGGCGCGCAGCGCGGCATCGTCGAGGGACAGCCCTTCGAAGCGCTCGATCGCGGCGGCCAGCCCGGCCGCCGACGGGTCGTCGTACAGCACGCCCGTGACCCCGTCGAGGACCGAGTCGCGCACGCCGCCCTCGCCGTAGGCGATGACCGGCATACCCGCGGCCTGCGCCTCGACGGGCACGATGCCGAAGTCCTCGACACCGGGGAACAGCAGCGCCCGGCAGGTCGCAAGCAGCTCGTCGGCCTCCTCGTCGGAGACCCGGCCGCGCAGCTCGATGTTCGGGTCGCCGCCCGCGGCCTCGCGCACGTGCTCCATGAACCGGCCGTCGCCGGCGACCACGAGCCGCCGGCCGAGCTTCCGGCACGCCTGCACCGCCGTGTCCGGGCGCTTGTACGGGACGAGCCGGCCGAAGACGAGGTACGGCGCGTCGTCGGCGACCCGCCGCTCGCGCTCCAGGAAGCGCGCGGCGTCCACGGGCGGGTGCACCACGCTGGCCTCGCGCCCCCACCAGTCGCGCACGCGGCCGGCGACGAACGATGAGTTCGCGGCGATGAGCGTCGGCTGCTTCGAGCCCCGCGCGTCGACGCGCCGCAGGTAGGCGGTGAGCGGCTTGACGATCGCCCGCGCCGCGGGGGCGAGGTCCTCCTGCAGCAGGAACTCCGGATCCCACGCGTAGCGCATGGGCGTGTGGCAGTAACAGACGTGCGGCACGCCCGGCGGGGTCCTCACGTTCTTCGCGCACGCGTGGTTCGACGACACGATGAGGTCGAACCCCGACAGGTCGAACCGCCGGAACGCCGTGTCCATGAGCGGCAGCAGCTTGGGGTAGTGCGACGTCGCCCCCGGGATCCTCTGGATGAAGCTCGGGTGCACGGGCCGGTCCGTGATGTCCGTGCCGAACGGCGCCGGGTCGTACACGCTGCAGAAGATCTCGGCGTGCGGGACGAGTCGCAGGATCGCCTCGATGACCTTCTCCGAGCCCCCGGGAACGGACAGCCATTCGTGGGTCAGCGCGACCCGCGGGTAGCGCGCCCGGAGCTCGTCGACGAGAGGGTCCGTCACCCGCAGGACGCTACTCGGCGGCCCGGAGGACCGCGAAGAACGTGCGCGCGAGGATCTTGTAGTCGAGCGCGAGCGACCAGTGCTCGATGTAGAAGTTGTCCAGCTCGACGCGGTCGGCCAGCGACGTCTGGCCGCGCAGGCCGTGGATCTGCGCCCAGCCGGTCATGCCGGACTTCACACGGTGGCGGTCCTCGTAGCGGCGCAGGTCGGCGCTGAACAGCTCCACGAACTCAGGGCGCTCTGGCCGCGGGCCGACAAGGCTCATCTCGCCCCGCAGCACGTTGAGGAGCTGCGGCAGCTCATCGAGCGACGTGCGACGCAGGAGCCGCCCGACGCCGGTCCGCCGGTCCGCGCCCTCGACGCCGCCGGGCGCCTCGCCGACGGACGGGACGAACCCCTTCGGCGCCACCCCGTCCTCGACCATCGTGCGGAACTTCAGCAGGTCGAAGCTGCGCCCGTCACGGCCGACGCGACGCTGGCGGAACAGCACCGGCCCGGGCGAGCTGCGCTTCACCGCGACGGCGATGACGACCAGCGCGGGCAGCAGCGCGAACAGGAGCACGGCGGCGAGGATCCGATCCTGCACGTGCTTGACGGTGAACTGCCAGCCCCGCGGATCGGTGCGCCGCAGCCCCAGTAGCGGCAGGCCGCCCACCGGGTCGTAGAGCACGCGGTCGTTCATGGACTCGAACATGCGCGGGACGAGCGAGACCTCCAGCCCGAGGCCCTCGGCCCGCCGGATCGTGGCGAGCAGCTCCTGGTCGGGCGCGTTGGAGAACGCGAGCAGCAGGTTGCGGGCCTTCGTGATCTCGACGACGGCCGCCAGGTCGTCGGGGTTGCCGAGGACCGGCGCGGGCCGGCCGCCGACCTCGCCCTGGGCCGGCGGGTCGGCGTCGAGGAAGCCGACCGGCACCAGGCCGTACTCGGGCGCCTCGGCGAGCCGCCGCGCGACCTGGGCGCCGACGACGCCCGCGCCGACGATGAGCGTGGGGCGCGCCGACCGGCCGCTCGTGCGCGCCCAGCGCTCGAGCAGCGACACCGACGCGCGGCCGAGGCCCACCAGCGCGAGCGCGACCACGTAGGCGCGCACCATGACGCCGGGCTCGAGGGGACCGTCGCGCAGGGTGTCGAGGACCACCATGGCCATCGCCGCCACCGAGATCGCGCCGGCGACGGGGCCGACGCTGTCGAGGAAGAGCGACCGCAGGCGCCGCTCGTACGTGTGCCGCACCGCGAGCGCGGCGAGCGCGGCGGGCGGGAAGAGCAGCAGCGGCAGCGTGCCCATGCCCGGGGTCAACCCGCTCCAGGCCATCGCGAACACCGCCGCGGCGATGAGCGCGACGCAGTCGAGCGTGACCCGGAGGACCTGGATGCCCCGCCCTTCGACGAACGTGCTGATCCGCCCGGACGGGAGGACCACGAAGCGCCCCGGCGTCGAGGGGGTTCGCGGGAAACGTCGCAGGAGTGCCGTCGCGGCGCCCGCTGCACGGGTGGTCAGTTCGGTATCAGACAACGTTCTGGCCATGCGCGGGGCGGAGAATCGATGCCGGCGCCGCGATGTAGGGATTCACCAGATATGGGGACGTCACACGGTACCGGGTATCCAGGACCCGTGCGAGCGGCGGGCGGCCCCGTGCAGGCGCTGGAAAACGGTCAGCGAACGCCGTGCTTTCTGACTATCCGGTGCCCACCGCCCGCCGGCGTGCGAGCAGCTCCGCGCCGAGCTGTCCGAGGTCGACCGTCTCCCCACGCTGCGCGGCCTCCAGCGCGGCGGCCGCGATCTCGTCGCGCTGGTCGAGGACGACGGCGCGCCGCAGCAGCGCGATCGCGCGTGCGTCGTCGCCGCGGGCCGAGGCGATCGCGCCGCGCTGGAGGGTCGCGTACGCCGAGTCCGGGTTGCGCACGAGCGCCGCGGCGAAGTACCGATCGGCGACGCCGAGCGTCCCCCGGCGCACCGCGATCGTGCCGCCCGTGAGGTACGGACCGGCCGAGAGTGGGTTCAGCGCCGCCGCGCGGTCGATCCGTTCGTAGGCGCGCAACGGATCCTCAGGCCAGGTCCGCCCTGCCGCCCCGACCTCCCGTTCGGCTTCCCAGGGCGCCCAGTACGACGCGGCCGCCACCGTGGCGAGGAGGACGATCGCACCCGCGGCGACCGCGCCGACGCGGGCGCCGCCTGCGGTTTCGGCGCGCGCGGGGACGAGCGCGAGCGTCAACCCGAGCAGCGCGAACGCCGGGAGCGCCACGGCGGGGAACTCCCAGAACCAGTCGCCGGCCCCGTGCACGAGGAAGCTCACGAACGCGAAGATCGCCCCGGCCGCGACCGCGACCCCCAACGGGTCCGTCGCGCGCAGCGCGCGCGCCGCCGCCCAGGCGACCGCCGCCAGCCACGCGACCACGAGGAGCGCGCCGAGCAGGCCGAGCTGCGCGAGCGTTCCCAGCGGCCAGGAGTGCGCGTAGCGCGGCGTCTCACGCGCCGTGCCCCGGCGCAGGTAGGCCGCCTGGTAGTTGTCGGCGCCGACGCCGAGCCACGGCTCGTCGGCGAACGTGTCGAGCGCGACGCGGTAGAAGTCCGAGCGGTTCGAGCCGAGTTCCCCGAGCCGGCTCTCGGCTGAGCCGCGCGCCTCGTAGCTGCCCTGGAACGACTCCCACGCGTCGCTCGCACGCGTGACCGGGTTCCCGGCGACGAGCAGCGCACCCACGGCGGCGACCGCGAGCCCCGCCACCGCCACGCGCGCCCAGAGTGTCCGTGCCCGGGCGGCCGTGTCCGGCCCGAGCCACGCGTCGCGGACCGCGCGGCGGCCCAGCGCGATCGCGCACGCCACCGCGATGGCGACCGCGAGGGACGCCAGCAGCGCCGCCCGCAGCGCGTCGTCGACCGCTGCGCGCTCGCCCGCCCCCCACGCGCAGCGCCGGGCCGGCGTCGAGGACCACGGTCGCGCTGACCGCCACGCCTGCGCCGACGGCCGCGAGCACCGCGAGATGGCGCAGGCGCCCGGGCGCAAGCGCCACGAACAGGATGAGCACGACCGGAAGCGACAGCACCGCACCGCGGCTGAGGCTCAGCAGCGCGAGGTCCACGAGCAGCACCGCGCCGCCCGCGAGCACCACGCGCAGCGCCACCGGCATGCGCGACGAGGCCGCCAGCGCGACGCACGGCCAGAGCGCCATCAGCCAGATCGCGGCCTGCGCGTTCGCGTAGCCGGCCGGTTCGACGAGCCGGTCTCCGGCAAACCACTCCGTCAGCGCATCAGCGCCGAGGATCCGCACCGCCACGAGCACCGCCACGAGCACCATGCCCGTCGCCCACGTCGCGAGCAGCACCGCCGCCGTCTCCGGGCGCTGGCGCCACAGCCCGAACAGCGCGGCGATGAGCAGGTACAGCAGAGTGCGGTTCGCGCCCTCCCATGCCGCGCCCTGATCGGCGGCCCACAGGATCGAGAGGTAGGACCACCCGCAGACCGCGGCCAGCCCGCCGAGCGCGGCCAGCACCGGGCGCGGGACGGCGCGCAGCCCGTCGCGGAGGAGCACCGCCGTCAGCGCGACGAGCGCGAGCAGCCCGAAGGCGAGCGGTGTCCAGGCGGCGAGCCGGATGCCGCCGCCGTCGGCTGCCAGCACGAGCAGCGCGACGACGGCGACCAGGCACGGCACGGTGACCGGTGCCGCACGGGTCAGGCGACTACTCCTGCAGCTTCTTGTTGATGGCCTCGATCGCCTGGTTGATCTGCGTGCCGGCCGTGGAGCTGGCGGTCTGCAGCTCGGTCGCGGCCTTCAGGCGATCCTGCGCGGAGCCGCCCTGCAGATCCTCGAGCGCCGTGCCGACGCTCTCGCCGTACGTCGACATCGCGTCGACGAGCTGCTGGTGCTCGGCCTTGACGTCCTCGGGCGGGGTGATGCCCTCGAGATCCTTGACCACGCCGTCGACCGCGGTCTGGTACGACTCGATCGTCTTCTGGTCGGTCGAGCTCGAGCTCGTCGACGTGATCGCCGTCGAGAGCTTCGTGACCTGGTCGGCGAACTCGGTCTGGGCCTTGTTGACCTGGTCGACGTAGTCGTTCTTCTCCTCGGTGTCCCCTCCGCAGCCGGCCGCGATGAGCGCGACCGCCGCGAAGGCCACGAGGAGGATGCGGCTCAGCTTGAGCACGTGGTCCTCTTTCCGTTCGGGGGCGCGGGGAGGCTACCGCGCGCCGGAGACGCGGACTGTCACCTGCGCGACAGTTCGCCCGCCGACGCGCGCGCGGGCCTGGATGCGCCCTGCGCGGCGGGCGATGGAGGAGCGCAGCGCCGCGTCAAAGCGCCAGCCCGCCGACGTGCGCTGCACCCGCGCGGTCGTCCACACCGGTCTGCTGCACGACGCCGCCCTGCCGAAGCGCCGGGGCTGCGATGCCCACCAGCGACAGCGGCTGCCGGCGCTGCGGGCGAGCGCGACCTGCACGGTGGGCCGCGTCGTGACGCCCGTGAGCGTCCCGGACACCGTGCGGGTGCTGCGGCGGCGCGCGGTCCACGGGGTCGTGAGGCTCAGCTTGGGCGTCGCGGCCTTCGGTGGGGTGATCGGCTCCGTGGACCCCGTCCCTCCCGCGGACCCCGTCCCGCCCGTCCCCGGCGCCGTCCCGGCACCGGACCCGCCGCGCACCGGCTCCTGCTCGTAGACGGCGACGACCGTGCCGCCGTCGCGCCCCACGAGGTACGACCGGTCCCGCGCGGTCTCCCCGTCGGTCCAGCGCGCGAACCGCCACGTCACGCCGTCGCGGGTGAAGTCCGCCGCTGCGCGCACCCGCGCGTTCAGGCCCGACGCCGAGGCCACGTCGCGCGGGGCGACGTACATCTGCTCCTCGACCTCGATCGGCGCGCCCGCCGGCTGGCTCTCCACACGCAGCGTCGCCGGCCGCGGACGGACGATGACGGTCGCCGTGCCCTCGACCCCGTCGCTGTCGGTCGCGATCAGCCGGATCCGGTAGTAGCTGTCCAGCCCGTGGTCCTGGAGGGGGACGAACGCGGCCTCGCGGCGCCCGGCGATGTCCGTGTACGGGTGGAAGTGGCTGCCGTGGATGAGCCGGATCTCCCAGCGCAGGTTCGCCTCCGGGAACGTGCCGCCCTCGTCCGTGTCGGTCGCGTCGCCCGCGAGCCGCATCGAGACGCCGCCGTCGTACTGCTCGTCCGTGGCGGGCGCGTCGATCTGCACCTGCGGTCGGTGGCGGTCGACGAGCACCTGCACCGTGTCCGTGGCGGTCTGCCCGCGCCCGTCGTCGACCGTCAGGCGGGCCGTGAACACGCCCGGGTCGGGGTACGTGCGCGTCGGCGCGACCTCGGTGCTGTCGGTCGTGCCGTCACCGTCGAAGTCCCAGGCGTACGTGAGGGTGTCGGCGTTCGGATCGGACGAGTCGCCGCCGTCGAACTGCGCGGTCGCGCCGCTGGCGATCTCCTCCTGCGCCACCTTCGCGACGGCGGTCGGCGCGCGGTTGGCGGGCGCGTGGGCGATGCGCACGACGCGGCCCGGCCCGGTGAAGTCCTGGTTCGGGCCTGCTGTGACGAAGTCGACGACGACGAGGTCGCCGTTCGGCGCCTCGGTGAGCTGGGTGAACGCGGGGCGCTCGGTGAACAGGACCGAGCTGTTGGTGTCACTGAACCGCGGCAGCGGCGACGGGGTCATGAGGAACGTCCCGGCGGCGCTCCCCGGCCGGAAGCGGCGGATGAACCCGCGGGCGTAGTCACCGAAGAAGAGGTTCCCGGCGTACTCGGCGGGGTACTCGGAGCCGGCGTACACGGGACCGCCGATGACGGCGGCGTCGGCCTTGCCGTTCGATGCCGGGTCGGGGTCGGCGTGGCTGTAGGCGAAGTCCGGCTGGTCGACGGGCTGGCCGCCGAACACGTACGGCGTGCAGTCCGGGTACCCGTTGTACTGCCCCGGGCCGAGGGCGGGCCCCTCCCAGCACGGCCAGCCCGCGTTGCTGCCCGGCCGCACGCGGCCGAGCTCCTCCCACTCGTTGTTGCCCACGTCGGCGACGATCGGCGGCGCCCCGGCCTGCGGCGGCACCGTGAAGCGGAACGGGTTGCGAAAGCCCTTCGCGTACACCTTCGTGCACGTCCGGTCGAGGTCGGTGACACCGGGACAGAACGGGTGGTCGGCCAGGCCGCGCCCCTCACGGTCGACGCGCATGATCTTGCCGATCAGCATCTCCTCGTTGTAGGTGCGCAGGCGCCGCGGGCGGGCGCCGACGTTGTTGATGTCGACGGTCTGCCCGTCGCCCGTCCCGAACCAGATGCTCCCGTCGCGCGGGTCGCTGATGACGGTGCCGATGGCGTGCGTCGCCGCCGACGCCGAGATGCAGTCGTCAGCGCCGTCGCCCGCCGTGGTGTGGTTGCCGTCCGGGTTGGCCGGCGCGCCGTCCGGGAAGCACTCGCCCTGATCGGCGTCACCGCCGACGAGCGTCTTCTCCCCCGTGATCTGGTTGTCCTCGGACACCGTGAGCCGGACGAGACGCGAGCTGTGTGGCCCGGTGTCGTCCGTGCTGTCGCTGTCGGCGACGAAGAGGATGTAGAGGTACCCGTTGTCGGCGAAGTCGGTGTCCGTCGCGATGCCGAGCAGCCCGCGGTCCACGGCGGAGTTGATGCGGTCACTCCAGTCCAGCAGCGGCGTGCTGCGCAGCGTGCCGTCGGCGAGCCGGACCTGCACCCGGCCGGGCTTCTCGGCGATGAACATCCGCCCGTCGCTCGCGGGGGCGAACGCGACCGCCGTGGGCTGCGAGAGCCCGGAGGCGAGCGTGATCTCCTCGAAGTCGTCGGGCAGCGCGTGGGCGGCGCCCGGCAGGATGAAGAGGAGCACCAGGACCGCGACGATCGCGGAGCAGGCATGGCGTGGGCGGCAAGCGGGCGGCACGTTGGCGATCTGGCGGCGGTCGACGTCGTGTCGGGCGCCCAACACGTCAACCCCGAGACGGGCATGTGGTTGCGGTCCCAGAGACGTGGTCTCCTGTGGTTGTAGCTGACCGCGGCTCCCGGGTGAAGGGCCGTGGACCACCCCAGCTCAGCGGTGCGCGCGTCCAGTCCCGGCCCTGGCCGCCCGGCGCCTGCGGACGCCGGCGGCCAGACGCAGCGCCGGGACCTTCCAGGCGGCCTCCAGCGCCACCCGCGCGGTCATCTTCGACGCCCCCAGCCGGCGGTCACGGAACACGATCGGCACTTCCGCGACGACGTAGCCTGCCCGGAGCGCGCGAAACGTCATCTCGATCTGGAAGACGTACCCGTTCGCCCGCACCCCGTCGAGGTCGATCGCGCGCAGCACGTCCGCCGAGAAGCACTTGAACCCGCCCGTCAGATCGCGCACGTCGACGCCGAGCACCATGCGGGCGTAGCGCGACCCGCCGGCGCTGATGAGACGCCGCGCCGGGCCCCAGTCCTCGATCGCACCACCCTCGACGTAGCGCGATCCCAAGGCGACATCGGCGGTTCCGGCCAGCACGGGGGCCAGCAGGCGCGGCAGGTCGGCGGGATCGTGGGAGAAGTCGCAGTCCATCTCGACGAGGAGATCGGCGCCCGCGGCGAGCGCCTGGCGGAACCCTGCGAGGTACGCGCGACCCAGCCCGTGCTTGGGCCCGTTGTGCCGCACGACGACGCGCGGATCGGCAGCCGCCAGGCCGTCGGCGATGGCGCCCGTGCCGTCCGGGGAGTCGTCGTCGACCACCAGGACGTGCCCGTCGACCGGCGCATCGTCGAGCGCGGCGAGGACCGCGGCGACGAGACGTTCGACGTTCTCGGCCTCGTTGTACGTCGGGAGGATCACCCAGGCGGAGGGCATGCGGCCCGGGAGGCTCGCAGAGATTCAAGTTCGTGGACGCGCGGTCGAGGCGTCGGCCGCTCAGACAGACGTCCACCTCGGTTCAAACCGCTCTCCCACCTGCCGAGCCGTTCCGATGGTTGAGCACGAACCGGGGAGCTGGTCACGGAAGACCAGACCTCCCGACAACGGCACACCCGCCGCGAGGCGGGGCCGCAAAGCCAGGGATCTCGCCCCAGAGACCGCCCAGCTGCCGAAGGAGACCCGACAAGGATGTCAGCCGGACGCGTTCGCAGCTTCATGCTGCTCGCATGCACCATGGTGGCCGCAGTGATCGCGACGTTCGCGGTCGCCGCCCCCGCGCAGGCCGCGAAGAAGCGGTCGGTCGTCAAGTGCAGCACGACGCACGTCGCCCAGCTCAAGGCGACAGCGACGCGCAAGGCCAACCGGGTCAGCAAGGCCAAGCGGCACAGCAAGGCCCGCCGCAAGGCGCCCGCGCGTCGCTCATCGCGCAGTCGCTCAAGCAGGCCGGGTGCAGCGCCCGGACGCAGAAGAAGGTCACGCCGGGCAGCGCGGGTGCGAAGTCCACGACCTCGCGTCCCGCATCCGGCAACACGGGCCGCACCGCCACGCCGAACCCCACCACTCCCACCATCTCCCCCACCCCGCCGACGTCCCAGAGCTGGTGGACCGGCATTCAGGGCGGCGCCAACGACTGGGACGCCCGCGTCGGCGCGAAGCTCGGCGCGAAGGTCGTCCGGGTCGAGTTCGCCATCGGGACCCCGGTCGCGTCGATGCGCGCCTACATCGCCGACTACGCCGACCGCGGCATCCGCGTCCTCCCGCTCGCCGGTTTCCACGGCCGCATCCCGTCTGTCGGCGAGGCGCAGAGCGTCGCCGACTGGGCGAAGGAGTTCGGCCCCGGCGGAAGCTTCTGGGCGTCGCGCCCCGCGCAGGCCGCGCTGGCGATCACCCACATCGAGTTCGGCAACGAGACCTCCTTCGCCTACCAGGGCACGCAGCAGAGCGGCGGCGACTACGCCCGCCGGGTCCGCGACGCGCACGCGGCGATCCAGGCCGTCGGCTCGCCGGTCGGCCTCCTCGTCCAGGCCGACAACGCGAACCAGAGCGACAACTGGGTCGCCCAGATGTACGCGGCGGTCCCGAACATCCACGCCTACGCCGCCGGGTGGACCGTCCACCCCTACGGCCCGCGCTCGAAGTGGCAGGACCGCATCGACGAGGTCATCAGCTCGACCGGCTCGCGCGGCGCCCCGAGCAGCATCCCGGTCGACATCACCGAGTGGGGTCTCTCCACGGACAACGGCCGGTGCCTCGACGACAACTACGGCTGGAACCGCTGCATGACCTACGACGAGGCGGGCGCCGCGCTGTCGGGCACCGTCGCCGACATGCAGGCCCGCTACGGCGGCCGGATCCGGCACTTCCTCGTCTACAACGGCCGCGACCTTCGCTCAGGCGGGCAGACCGGCGACCGCGAGCACTACTTCGGCCTCACCACGCTCAACGAGCAGGACAAGGGAGCGTTCACCGCCGCAGCGCGCACGCTGATGGCGATGTGAGGCCACACAAGCCCCGGGCAGGGGAATGCCGTCCGCTCACCGCTGTGGTGCGCGGGAGCGCCACAGCCACCAGCTGCGGACGGCGATGAGCACCGCGGCGGTCGCCGGGATTCAGGTCCCGGCGACCGCCGCCAGCTCAGCCAGCTCAGCTTCGATCCCGGCGGCGAGGACGTCGAGGTCGGACACCGCGTCGGCGTCCGCGCACAGCCCGAAGCCCAGTTCGCCGCCCATCGATACGACCGCCACGCGCAGCAGATGGTGATCGCCGACCTCGACGAGCGAGTGCATCGCCCGCGCGGGTGCCCCGAGGACGTGGACGATCCCCTTCGGGCCGGGGACGTTGCTGACGTTCAGCGCGAACACGCGGGCGCTGTTCTCCCACCGGCGCACGAGGCGCGCGAGCGCCGGCGCGCGGCGACCCAGGCCGCGCAGCAGCTCGTCGAGGGCGAGCGCGTCACCGTCGTGCTTGCGGTGGTCGGCGTCCGCGTGGATCGCGTCCAGCCGGGCGACCGGATCGGCCTCGGCGAGATGCAGGTCGACGGCGAAGAACGAATCGCGGTTGCCCGCGTCCTCCCCGGGCTGGTGCAGGCTGACGGGCACCTTCACGCGCACGCTGGGCAGCGGGCCGTGGTGGTGCAGCAGCCAGCGCCGCATGCCGCCGGCGACGGCGGCGAGGACGACGTCGTTGACGGTCGCGTGCGGCGTCCGGGCGTGGGCGATCGCCTTCACCGTCTCGAGATCGGTCGTGGCGGTCGCCACGGTGCGGTGCGTCCCGACGTGGCCGGCGAGCGGGGTGTGCGCGCTGGATCCGGGAAGGATCTCGTGGGCCAGCGCCGCGGAGAAGTGCGGCTGCGGCGCCTGCGCGGGGCGCGTTTGCGTTCCAGGTGAACGCAAACTCGCCCCGGGCGCCTGCTCGTCCCACAGCACCGCGCGGCCGAGGCGCATCGCAGTCGACCCGTCGGCCAGCGCGTGGTGGATGCGGAAGAACACGGCGGCGCCGCCGTCATCGAGGCACTCGACGACGTCGATGCTCCACAGCGGCCGGTCGCGATCGAGCCGCGAGGCCATGAGCGATGCCGCGTGCGCGCGCAGCGCCGGCTCGTCGAGCGGGCCGGGCACCGCGCGGACGTGGTGGTCGAGGTCCAGCTCGCCTTCGACCACCCACGCGAGCTCGCCGGCGTCCTCGCCCAGCCGCCACTGCAACTCGGGGGCGTCGACGAGCCGCGCGGCGATCTGCGCGCGCAGCGCCGCAGCGCCGCCCTCGGGGGGCGTGCCGAGGCGCAGCAGCTTGCAGGTATGTCCGGCGATCCGATCGGATTCGATCGCGAGGATCGCCGCGTCCTCGTCGCTGAGGGGGCGGACGACGGTCACGCCCACCTCATCGGCGAGGCCACGCCGCGGCTGAAGCTCAGAAGATGATGGCCTGACGCACGGCCTCGCCCGACGCGAGCCGGTCGAAGCCCTCGTTGATCTCGTCAAGGGCCAGCCGGTGCGTGAGCAGACGGTCGACGGGCAGCAGGTCGCGCAGGTGCAGGTCGACGAAGATCGGGATGTCGCGCGCGGGCACGCACGAGCCCAGGTAGGAGCCCTTCAGCGTCCGCTCCTCGGCCACCAGGCTCACCGCCGGGATCTGCAGCATCTGCTCCGGATGAGGCAACCCGACCGTCACGGTGGTGCCGCCGCGCCGCGTGGCGCGGTACGCGTCGGCGAGGACGCGGGCGTTGCCGACGGTCTCGATGACGTGGTCGGCGCCGCCGCCGGTCGCTTCGTGGACGGCCACGACGGAGTCGCCGTCCGGCCCGCCGAGCGCGACGTCGGTCGCGCCCAGTGCCTTCGCCAGCTCGAGCTTCTCGGGCACGACGTCGACGGCCACGATCTGCGCGGCGCCCGCGACCCGCGCGCCGAGCACCGCGGCCAGGCCGATGCCGCCCAGGCCGTAGACCGCCACGCGATCGCCCGCCTGCACGCCCGCGCCGCGCCACGGCCGCCCCGACCCCGGTGAGGATCGCGCAGCCGAACAGCGCGGCGACGTCCCACGGGACGCCCGCGTCGATCTTCACCGCCGAGCGCGAGGACACCACGACGTGGTCGCTGAACGCGGAGACGCCCAGGTGGTGGTGGATCTCCTCCCCCGTGTCGGCGTCGCGCAGGCGCCGGCCGCCGCTCAGCAGCGTGCCCGCGGCGTTCGCCGCAGCGCCCGGTTCACACAACGCGGCCCGCCCGTCGCGGCACGGGCCGCAACGCCCGCACGCGGGGACGAACGCCAGCACGACGTGATCGCCGGGTGCGAAGTCCTCGACACCGTCGCCCAGCGCGACGACCTCGCCGGCCGCCTCGTGACCGAGCGCCATCGGCATGACCCGCGGGCGCGAGCCGTCGATGACCGAGAGGTCCGAGTGGCAGAGGCCGGCGGCGCGGACGCGGATGAGCAGCTCGTCGGGCCCCGGCGGATCGAGTTCCAGCTCACGGATCTCCAGCGGGCGGCTCTCCGCGTACGGCGCCGGCGCGCCCATCTCGCGCAGGACGGCGGAACGAATTCTCATGACGGCACCTCCAAGGTCGCCAGCGCCGCGCGGACGCTGTCCGGGATCGGGACCGGCCTGCGGGTCTCGCGATCGACGAACACGTGCACGAACCAGCCGGTCGCAGCCGGGGTCTCGAGGTCGTCGTCGCGGTACAGGCCGATCTCGTACCGCACGCTGGAATTCCCGAGCTTGCCGACGCGCAGCCCGGCCCGGACGGTGTCCGGGAAGCTCACCGCCGCGGCGTAGCTGCAGTGCGACTCCGCGCACAGGCCGATGGCCGCGCCGCCGTGGATGTCGAGCCCGCCCTCGCGAATCAGGAACTCGTTGATCACCGTGTCGAAGAACGCGTAGTACTCGACGTTGTTGACGTGGCCGTAGACGTCGTTGTCGTACCAACGCGTCGGAATGGCGAGCTGGTGTCCGTAGTCGTCTCGCAGCCCCATGGCGAGACGGGAGCGTACCGGCCGCCCGCGCCGGGGGTTCAGTCAAGCGGCGATGTTGCCGACGATGGCAGTGATGGTGCCCACCGAGGACGAACTTCGCCTGTTCTGGAACCGCTCCGGCGTGCTCTTCTGCATCATCGACGAGGCCGGCCGGCTCGCGGCGGTGAACGCCGTGTGGACCGACCTTCTCGGATGGCGGGAGGACCAGCTGCTCGGCCACCGCCCCCAGGAGTTCATGCACCCCGACGACCTCGCAGGCCCCCGGCCGGGCATCGCCGCGGCCGACAGCGAGCGGCCGCTACCCGAACGCGACCAGCGGTTCCGCAACGCTGACGGCAGTGTCCGTTGGCTGCAGTGGACGGGGTACGACCGCGACGGCCGCTGGTACGGCGTCGGCCGGGACGTCACCGCGATGCACACCTCGCAGGTCGCGCTCCAGCACAGCGAGCGCCGCTCCCGCGCGACCCTCACCGCGCTGCGCGAGGGCCTGGTGATCACGGGGCCCGACGGGCGCGTCCTCGAGCTCAACGACCGATTCGCCGAGATGACCGGCTGGACCGCGCGCGAGATCGTCGGGACCCGCCCGCCGCACCCGTGGTGGCCGCCGGAGGACCACGAGCGCGCCACCGCCCTGCTCCGCGCCTCCACCGACGGCGGGCACGCCAGCCGCGAGCTGACGTTCATGCGCCGCAACGGCGAGCGCTTCCCCGCGCTCGTCGACAAGGCGCCGCTCGTCGAGCGGTCCGAGGCCAAGCCGTCCACGCTCTTCGTCATCCGCGACATCACCGAGCTCGCGCGGACGCGCGACCGGCTGCGCGCGTCGCACGAGGTCGCCCGCATCAGCGGCTGGGAGTGGTTCACCGAAGGCGACCGTGTCGTCATCAACTACGACGGCATGCGCCCCGGCACACCCCCGCAGTACGAGGTCACCGGCGACGACATCCTCTCCGTGATCGCCCCGGAGGACCGCGAGCTCGCGCGCAGGCTGCGCGACGAGACGGCTGACGGCACACGGGAGGAGCTCATGGTCGACCTGCGTGTGGCCTCGCCGAACATCGCGGTCGAGTGGGTCGAGTGGCGTGGCCGCCCGCTGCGGGACGCGGACGGCACGATCATCGGGGTCTGCGGAACCGCCCAGGACATCTCCGCCCGCAAGCGCGTGGAGGCCGCCGCCACCGCCACACCGCCTCCTAGCCTCGGTCACCGTGGCTGACACGGACCGCGACGACATCGAGCAGTTCTGGGAGCTGGGCCGCGAGCTGTTCTGCGTCCTGGCCGACGACGCGACCTTCCTGCGCGTGAACCCGGCCTGGACCCGCGTGCTCGGCTGGCGCGAGGACGAGCTGCTGGGCCGGCCCGCGTTCGAGTTCGTGCACCCCGACGACCTCGCGGCCACGCGGCACGTCTCCATCGCCGAGGGCGGCGAGGGCCAGCAGCTCGAGGAGTTCCAGAACCGCTACCGGCACAAGGACGGCAGCGTCCGGTGGCTGAACTGGACGGGCTACAAGCGCGGTGACCGCTGGTACGGGATGGCACGCGACGTCACCGCCACGCGCATGTCCCACGACGCGCTGCAGCGCAGCGAGCGCCGCTCACGGGCGGTGCTCGAGGCGCTCCGCGAGGGACTGGTCGTCATCGACTCCGACCGCCGCGTCGTCGAGATCAACCAGCGGTTCGGCGAGATGGTCGGGTGGACGCCCCGCGAGGTCGTCGGCTCCCGGCCCCCGTACCCGTGGTGGCCACCGGAGGAGCGCGCGCACATCGGCGAGACGCTCGCCCAGTCGTTGAAGGGCAAGCGCCGCACGCTCGAGCTGACGTTCATGCACCGCGACGGGCGCCGCTTTCCGGTCATCATCGACGAGGCCGACCTGCCGGAGCGCAGCGGGCGGCAGGCCGTGCTGTCGGTCGTGCGGGACGTCAGCGAGCTCGTCGGCACCCGCGACCGGCTCGCCGAGGCCCACCGGGTCGCCGACCTGAACTCCTGGGAGTGGTACCCCGAGCGCGACTACGTCATCGTCTACGAGGACCCGCTGAGCAGCGGCCCGCAGAGCACGTACGAGATGGACGGCGAGACGAGCCTGGCCGGCGTCGCAGAGCCGTTCCGCAGCGAGCTGCGCCGTCTGCGCGATGAGACGGCCCAAGGCCTGCGCGGCACCTTCGCGCTGGATCTCCAGACCGGGGAGCCCGACCCCGGGCGGTGGATCGAGATCCGCGGCGAGCAGATCCTGGACCCGGCGGGGAAGGTCATCGGCGTGCGCGGGACCGCGCAGGAGATCACCGCCCGCAAGCGCGCCGAGCTCGAGGCCCGGCTGCAGAGCGACGTCCTCGAGGCCATCGACGTCGCCGTCGTCGCGCGCGGACCCGACGGGCGGATCGTGCACGTCAACGGCGCCGTCACGCGCATGCTCGGCTGGACACGCGAGGAGCTCATCGGGGCGCGCGAACACGACGTGCGGATCATCGCCCAGGACCAGCCGGAGGCCGTGGAGCTGAACCGCGCGCTGCGGGCCGGGGAGACGTGGGAGGGCGACCTCGACCTCCTCTGCCGCGACGGCGCCCGCATGCGCGCGCACGTGCGGACCGCGGTCGTCCGGGACGACACGGGCACCCCGCAGTACGCTGCCGGCATCATCGTGCCCCTGGCCTCCACGTAGATGCCCGACACGCGCTTTCAGGCCGGGTACTCGAAGACGCCGCTGCCGAAGAAGCTCGGCCTCAAGGCGGACCTGCGCATCGCCGTGATCGACCCACCCGACGGCTTCGTCACCGAGGGCCTCGGCGAGCTGCCGGAGGGGTCCACGCTCAGCGATGCGCTCGACGGCGACGCCGATCTCGCGATCGCGTTCGTCCTCGAGCTCGCCCGCCTGGAGGAGCTGCTGCCGCACCTCGAGCGCGCGACTCGCCCCGACGGCGCATTCTGGGTCGCATGGCCGAAGAAGGCCAGCAAGGTGCCGACCGATGTGACGGAAGACCGGATCCGCGAGCTCGCGCTCCCCCGCGGCTCGGTGGACACGAAGGTCTGCGCGATCGATCCGACGTGGTCGGGGCTGCGGCTCTGCCAGCGGCGCGAGCTGCGCTGACGCTGGTCATCGCGCTTCCCCGCCCTGCGTAGACTCCCGCGCGAGTCACGATGACCATCATGCCCCGATCGCAGGCGGGCTCGCCGGCGAACACCCCAGGTCCAGCGGACCGTGACGGACCACCCGCAGTCGCCCCCGGCGACCCCGACATCCGGGTGTTCTGGGAGCGCGCCACGGAGCTCTTCGCCGTGGTCGGCGCCGACGGCGTGTTCCTCCGCGTCAACCCGGCGTGGACCAGGGTGCTCGGCTGGCGGGAGGAGGAGCTCATCGGCCGCTCGGCCCTCGAGTTCGTGCACCCGGACGACATCGCGTTGACCCGTGGCGCCGCGGTCGACACCACCCCGGACGGCCGGGCGCTGCGCGAGATGCAGAACCGGTACCGCCACAAGGACGGCAGCGTCCGCTGGCTGCGATGGAGCGGGTACGAGGAGGGCGGGCGCTGGTACGGCGTCGGCCGGGACGTCACCGCGACGCACACATCCCACGACGCGCTGCGGGCGTCCGAGCAGCGGTCACGCGCGGTGCTCGACGCGCTGCGCGAGGGGCTGCTCGTCGTCGATCGGGACCTGCGCGTCCGGGAGGCCAACGAGCGCTTCGCCGAGATGGTCGGGCTGCGTGTCGAGGAGATCGTCGGCCTGCAGCCGCCATACCCGTGGTGGCCGCACGACCCGCAGGAGCAGGAGGCCGTCCTGCGCGCCGGGATGGCCGCGCTTCCGGTGTCGACCGAGGCGGAGTTCCGCCACCGAACGGGGGCCACGTTCCCGGCCCTCGTGGACTCCGTCGAGCTCCCGCAGCGCAGCGGGCACCCGGCGATGCTGACGGTGATCCGTGACATCACCGAACTCGTCGCGGCGCGCAACCGCCTCATCGAGGTGCACGAGACCGCGGAGCTCAGCAGCTGGGAGTGGTACGCAGCCGACGACCGCGTGGTCGTCCACGCGACAGCGCTCAGCGATGCGCGCGAGAGCTACGTGACCGACAGCGAGAACAGCATGGCGGGCGTCATCCCCGAGCATCGTGATGCGCTTCGCCGCCTGCGCGAGGAGGTCGCGGCGGGCGTGCGCGAAGGCTTCAAGCTCGACATCCGGATCGTCGACGATCGGCCGGTCGACTGGATCGAGCTCCGGGGGCGCGCGCTGCGCGACGGGCGGGGCGTCGTCGTGGGGGTCCGCGGGAGCGCTCAGGACATCACCGCGCGCAAGCGGGCCGAAGCGCAGGCGCGGGCCGAGGCCGACCTCCTGCGCCGGCTCGGGACCCCGGTCGTCGCGGTGGATGCCGACCTGCGGGTGACGTACGCAAACGACGCCGCGGCCTCGCGATTCGGCCGGTCCCGCGAGGACGTGGCCGGCGCCGCCGTCGAACCGCTGCTCGGCGAGGCCGCCGCCGCCCTGCGCCACGACGACGGAAGCCCGCGCACGGGTCTCGTGGAGGCCGGCGAGGTCACCGTGGCGATCGACGCCCCGCCGCCCATCTGACCAAGATCATTTGCACATTCCGGTAACGCACCGGTAGCGTGCGCATCGTCCCCCTGCAGGAACCAGTCCATCACCCGAGGGAGAGGGAAGATGCTGATCGTCTTGCGCGCCGGCCTCCGTGCCGCCGTGCCCACACTTGCTGCTGTCATCTGCGCGCTGCTGCTCATCGCACCGGCCGCGCCCGCGGCGACCACGGCGAGTTCCTGGAATCAGGCGCTGCGCAAGGCCGCACAGAACTTCCAGCGGCAGATCAACGGCACGAAGCCGGCCCCGGCCCCAGCCCCCGCACCGGCGCCCACGCCGGCCCCGGCGCCCGCGCCCCCGCCGGCTCCCCCCACTCCTCCTGCTGCGCCCGCGGACACGACGTCACTGGCCGACGCCGAGCGCGGCGACGCCGTGCAGCTCGCCGCCGGCACGACGCTCGTCGTCGGCGAGATCTCCCGATCTGGCACGACGGTGACGCTGACCGACGCGACGCTGCAGATCGGCGACGTCGTCGTCGGCACGGGCGTGGACGGCACGGCAGCGGGCGGCGACGTGGCGCTCACCGACGGTACGTTCACCGTCGCGCGCACGCTGACCGACCAGCGCTTCGAGATCGCCCCCGGCGACCCGCTGACCTATGACCTCGACGCCGCGGGCGGCACCCAGGTCTCCGGCGAGCTCGTCTCCACGGGCGCGGCGGCGAGCCCCGCGGCACTGCGCACCTTCGCGGCGACCGCCGGCGAGCCCGACGTCACGTCGGCCCTCCCACCCGCCCCGAAGGGCAAGAGCTTCCGCTTCGGCCTGAAGCTCAACGGTGACGGCTCGACCACGGTCCGCGTCTTCCTCGGCGCCGACGAGGTCATCTACGGCCGCATCCGCCTGAACGGCAGCTACCTCTTCGAGCTGAAGCTCCCGTTCGACGTGAAGGGCAAGCCCGTCCTGATCTCCGGCGCGATCAGCGGCAGCAACATCCTGCAGCCGATCCCGCTCTCGGGGATCAAGGGCGCGATCACCGGCGACATCGAGCTCGTCGACGGCGTGTTCCTCACCGGCGGCGAGATCGTCTGGGACAAGGACGGCTTCGCCCTGTCCGGCGGCGCGCGCGTCGAGTGCCGCGAGGGCGGCCTCGCGGCTACCCTCGCGGGCCGCTACGAGGACGCGAAGAACTGGTCGCTGAACATCGGCGGCGGCGTCACCGGCGGCCAGTGCACGGTCAGCGACGACCTCAAGCTCCCGGCCGGCGACATCACCGGCACGCTGGAGGTGGCCGACGGCGCGGTCAACGGCCTGTTCGAGGTCGGCGGGAAGATCTCCACCACGTTGCTGCCCGACGGCGTCGACGAGTGGGACGCGCGCTTCCGGTTCGTCTACGGCAGCGAGCAGCCCTCGGCGGCGAACCACATCGCGTTCTTCGCGTCCGCCGGCATCGGCACCGCGCAGGGCCGGATCAACTTCGACGGCACGTTCGGCCTGAACGCCGACTTCGCCATCCCGTTCTCCGCGGGGAACGACGTCGCCTTCGACGGCGACATCAACCGCACCACCCCGAACGGGCCGGTGACGTACGACGTCGGCGGATCGCTGAACGTCGCGATCGGGTCGAAGGCCAGCCTCGGCGGCAGCGTGCGCCTGACGAACACGTCGCTCGCGCTGGCCGGACGCCTGCGGGTGGCCTGCCCGATCGACGGCGACATCGGTGGCGAGGTCTCCGCGGAGATCCCGCTGACCTCGGCCAACCGCGACTGGTCGGTCGGCTTCGCCGGCGGCGCCGGCGCGGACGGCTGCGGCATGACGAAGGACTTCGGCCTCGGCCCGAACTCGGGCGCGAGCGGGTCGCTGAAGTCCGTCGGCGGCAAGCTCGAGATCGCCCTCGACGCCGACGCCACGATCGAGACGACCGTCATCCCCACGAAGACGTCGTTCTCCGTCGGGTTCGGCCTGAGGATCACGCCCGGCACGTACGCCGTGCGCGCGAGCGGGTCGACGGAGGGCGCCGGGTTCTCCGCGGACATCCAGTCCAACGGCTCGTACGAGCTGGCGTTCAACCTCGACGACCTGGCGCTGGGCGGCGTGTCGCTCGGCGCGAAGGGCTCGATCAAGCGCACCGCGCCCAGCGCGGGGATCGCGTACTCGATCAGCGGCGGCCTCACCGGCAAGGCGAAGATCTGGGACAACCTCTACTTCCTCGGAGGGTCCCTCGGGATCGACAGCACCGGCGGGCTGACGTTCAGCGGCACGATCCGCCAGCTGTGCAACGCGGGCTACATCGACGCATCGGCGTCCGGCCGGATCAAGAGCGTCAACGACTTCGCGTTCGAGGCGAAGGGCCTGGCCTCGAAGTGCCGGATCGGCAACGGCGCGCTGTTCGACGGGTCGACGTTCTTCGCGTCGATCGAGAACCAGAACGGCAAGATCCTCTACAACGCGGGCCTCGGCATCGCGCGGCTCAACCTCATCAAGGCGCCGGTGCTCATCATCGGCGACGTCTCGACGTGGCTGACCGGCGTGAGCGGCTCGATCTCGAACACCTGCGACGGGTGCTATGAGCGCGGCGTCTCCCAGCTGAAGTTCGAGGCGCGGGCACACGCGGCGTTCCAGACGGTGAGCCAGATCACCAAGACGGTGAACCAGGTCGTCGGCTGGATCCCGTTCGTCGGGTCCCTCATCAAGCCGGTGACGACGATCGTCAACAACGTCACGACGACGTGCACGGCCGCGACGGCCTACGGCACGGTCGAGGTCAAGGGCCTGGTGGTCAAGAAGATCACCATCGGCCTGCGCAACCCGCAGTTCGGGCTGCTGACCCTGCCGGTGCAGGGCGCGCTGACGATCCGCCTGAACCTCGACCTCGAGCAGGCGTTCACCAGCGGCGGCGGGGGCACGCTCGGTGAGCTGCCCGCGGTGCAGCTGCCGCCGCTGGGCTCCGGCGGCCCCGTTCCCGGGTGGGGCTGCTGACGGACTCCATGGGACCGCCACCCGCCTGCCGCCCCATTGCGGCGGGCGGGTGGTCTCAGGACTGGTAGAACTGGCACATGGCGTTTCCAGATCATGAGGTCGTCATCGTCGGCGGCGGGTTCTCCGGCATCGGAGCGGCGATCGCCCTGCGCCGCGCGGGCTTCGACGACCTGCTCGTCATCGAGGACGGCGACGGGGTCGGCGGCGCGTGGCACTGGAACACGTACCCGGGCGTCGCGGTCGACATCCCGTCGTTCAGCTACCAGTTCTCCTACCGCCAGCGCGCAGACTGGTCCCGGGTCTACGCGCCCGGCAACGAGCTGAAGGCGTACGCCGAGCACCTCGTCGACACGTACGACCTGCGCTCGAAGCTGCGACTCAGCACGCGGGTGACGTCGGCGGTGTTCGACGACGACCGGCACCTGTGGCGCCTCGGAACGGCCGCGGGCGACGAGATCACCGCGCGGCACGTCATCGGCGCCACCGGTGTCCTGACCCAGCCCAAGCCGCCCGAGATCCCCGGCCTGGACTCCTTCGCGGGGACCACGGTGCACACCGCCCGCTGGGATCACGACCTCGACCTGTTCGGCAAGCGGGTCGCCGTCATCGGGACGGGCGCGTCGGCGGTGCAGCTCATCCCGTCGATCGCCCCGGACGTCGCCCAGCTCACCGTCTTCCAGCGCACGCCGATCTGGTGCATGCCCAAGCTCGACGCCCCGATGCCGCGCGCCGTGCAGTTCGCGCTGAAGTGGGTCCCCGGCGCGAAGTGGGCGACCCGCCTGGCCAGCCAGGCGTACGTCGAGCTGACGTTCCCGATCTCCGCGCACTTCGCCACGACGCTGCCCCTCGCCAAGCGCGGCGAGCAGGTCGGCCTCGCGTTCCTGCGCGATCAGGTCAAGGACCCCGAAACGCGCGACAAGCTCACACCGCGCTACGGGCTGGGCTGCAAGCGCCCGAGCTTCTCCAACGAGTACCTCGCGACGTTCAACCGCGCGAACGTGCACCTGGAGACGACGCCGATCGAGGAGATCACGCCCACCGGCGTCCGCACGACCGACGGGACCGAGCACGAGATCGACGTGCTCGTCCTCGCGACCGGGTTCAAGGTCTTCGAGGACGGCAACATGCCGCCGTACCCGGTCACCGGTCGCGACGGCGCCGACCTCGGCGCGTTCTGGTCCGAGCACCGCTACCAGGCCTACGAGGGCGCCAGCGTCCCGAAGTTCCCCAACCTCTTCATGATCCTCGGCCCGTACGGGTACAACGGGTCGTCGTACTTCACGCTCATCGAGAACCAGATGCGCCACATCGTGCGCGCCCTCGTTCACGCCCGCGACCGCGGCGCGACCCGCATCGAGGTCCGTGAGGAGGCGAACGACCGGTACTTCCGCGAGATGCTCGCCCGGCGTCCCCGGCAGGTCTTCTTCCAGGGCACGTGCTCGACGGCCAACAGCTACTACTTCGACCGCCACGGCGACGTGCCGTTGCGGCCCGCCACGACGCTCGAGGCCCTGTGGCGCAGCGCCCGGTACGACCTCGACGACTACCGGTTCGAGCGGGTGGCGTGACGGGCGGCCCATCGCTCGCCCAGCGGGCGATGCACAACCCGCTGCTCCCGTTCATCTACGAGCGGCTGTGGCGGCCCGTCGGGTTCACCCTCGCGGCCGCGGGCCGGACGACCGCGGCAGAGCAGCAGCGCATCGAGGCGTTCCTGCAGCTCGCACCCGACGCACAGGTGCTCGACGTCGCGTGCGGGCCGGGGAACACGACCCGCCGGCTGCTGGCCGCCCTCGGGCCGGAGGGACGGATCACCGGACTGGACGCGGCGCGCGGGATGCTCGAGCGGGCGCGGGCCGACACCTCCGATCCGCGGGCCGACTACGTGCTCGGGGACGCCGCGGCCCTGCCGTTCGACGACGCGACGTTCGATGCCGTGACGTGCCTCGGTGCCCTGTACCTGGTCGAGGACGCCGAAGCGGTGCTGGACGAACTCGCCCGTGTCGTGCGGCCGGGAGGGCGGGTCGTCGTGCTGACGAGCGTGCACCGCGGGCCCGAGCGCGTACGCCGCATCGCCGACGCGCTCATGCGGCCGGCGGGGATGCGCGTCTTCGGGGCCGACGAGGTGACGGCCGCCCTCGCGGCGCGTGGGCTGATCGACGTGCGGCGGGAGATCTCCGGGGTCCTCCAGCTCGTCGGGGCAACGCGTCCCAGATAATTCGCCCGTGCCGGTTGTGCCGGGAGGCCGACGTGCCGATGATGTGGGCATGGCGGATGAGTCGATCGACGAGATCCGGCGGTTCTGGGAGCAGGCAGGCGAGCTGTACTGCGTGCTCGATGCCGACGGCCGGTTCCTCCGGGTCAATCCGGCCTGGACCCGCGTGCTCGGCTGGACCGCCGAGGAGCTCGGCGGGATGCGGGCCGCCGACCTCCTGCACGGCGGCGACCGGTGTGCCACGGAATCCGCGGAGATGACACCCGACGGCCAGCGGGTGATCCGCGACGTCGAGAACCGCTACCGCCACCGCGACGGCAGCATCCGGTGGCTGCGCTGGAACGGCTACGAGCGCGACGGCCGCTGGTACGGCACGGCGAAGGACATCACCGCGAGCCGGACGATGGACCTCGCCCTGCGCATCTCCGAGCGCCGCGCCCGCGCGATGCTCGAGGCGATGAACGACGGGCTCGTGGTCATCGACGGGGACGGGCGGATCGTCGAGGTCAACGGCGTGTTCTCGCGGCTCGTCGGGTGGTCGGTGCGCGAGATCGTCGGGCTCACCCCGCCCTATCCGTGGTGGCCCCCGGGCGCCGAGCAGCAGATGGCCGGGAAGCTCCGCGACTACCTCGCAGGCCACGGCGGCGCCGACGAGCTCGAGGTCATGCGCCGCGACGGCCGCCACGTCCCGGTCCTCGTGCACATCGCCCGGCTGCCCGAGCAGCGTGGCAAGGACGCGCTCCTGGTGGTCGTGCGGGACATCAGCGAGGTCGTCACGCTGCGCGACCGGCTCGCGCGCGCGCACCAGGTCGCCCGGCTCGCCGCGTGGGAGTGGTTCCCGGCCGAGGACCGGGTGACGGTCTACGGCGACGGGACCCGGCCCGACATGCCGCCCGTCTACCAGCTCACGGGCGAGGAGAGCCTTGCAACGGTTGCACCGGAGCACCGCGAGACGCTCGCACGGGCGCGCCAGGAGACCGCCCTGGGCGAGCGCGACGCGTTCTCGATGGACGTCCTCATGCAAGGGGAGAACGGGTACCGCGCCTGGGTCGAGGTCCGCGGCGAGACGATCCGCACGCCGGAGGGCGTCGCGATCGGCGCCCACGGGACGGCGCAGCAGATCGCGGGGCCGCGGGTCAGCGCCCACGGGCGCGCCGACTGATCCGCCCCGGCCCGGCGGGCTTCCCATCCCGTCCGGATTGTGGTGTAGTCAACGGCATGCCCGCCTCTGCCTGGCGACGGCCGCTCCTGCTCTCGGCCGTCGCCGCCGGGCTGCTGACGTCGCTCGCGGCCGCCCCCGCTCACGCCGCGCCCCCGACCTTCCGCGCGTTCACCCCGGTGAGCCTGCCGACCGGTCTTGCGACCGGCCCCGACGGCAACATCTGGGCCACGTCGGTGGCCGCCGACTCGGTCATGCGGATCACGCCGGGCGGCCTGAGCGAGCAGTTCACTGCGGGCATCGCCCTCGGTGGTGACCCGCTCGGCATCACCGCCGGACCCGACGGGAACCTGTGGTTCGTTGAGAACGCGCAGAGCCGGATCCAGAAGCAGGCGACCAACGGCAACATCGTCGGCACGTTCTCGCTCCCCCGCCGGCAGAGGGCCGTCCGCGATCGCCGCCGGCCCCGACGGCAACCTCTGGTTCACGGAGTCCACCGGGAACAGGATCGGCCGCGTGACGACCTCGGGCGACATCACGGAGTTCCCTCCCACCCCCTCGCCGCTCAACGGTCCGGGCGACATCACCGCCGGACCAGACGGGAACCTCTGGTTCACCGAGGTCGCGGGGAACGGCATCGGGCGGATCACGCCGACCGGCGTCATCACCCAGTTCACGTTCTTCCGGGATAACGCGCAACCGCTCGCGATCACGGCCGGCGCTGACGGGAACCTCTGGTTCACGGAGGCCGGCCTCCCGAACATCGGGCGGATCAACCCGGGATCGGGCAGTGCGACGGACTTCCCGATCAGCAGCATCGCGAGCGCCATCACCGCCGGTTCTGACGGCAACGTCTGGTTCACGATGGCCAACGGGTCGATCGGCCGGATCACCCCGGCCGGCGTGGTGACGGAGTTCCCCGTCCCCACCACCGTCCTGCCGGCGGGGACGACGTTCTCCGACCTCCGCACCGGGCCGGACGCCAACCTCTGGGCCACCACCAGCAACGGCAAGCTGCTGCGGATCACCACCGGCGTCACCCCGCCACGGTTCACCGACCCCGCGGTCATCAAGGTTCCGGGCACGGGGGACAGCGGCATCGCCGACCCGTACCCGGCGACCATCGAGGCCGACGGGCTCCAGGGCACGGTCACGAAGGTCACGGTGCGCCTCAACGGCGTGCACCACGGCTTCGCCAGCGACATCCACGCGCAGCTCGTCGGGCCACAGGGCCAGAGCGCGGTGCTCATGGCGAACGCCACGGATCGCGTCGGCGACGTCGGCCCGCTCGCCCAGCCCGACGTCTTCGACGGCGACGTCCTGACCTTCTCCGACGGGGCACCTGCACCAGGCCGGCGGCCGGGGACCGGAGTCTTCGCCCCGTTCAACCCCGGATTCCTGCTCGCCTTCACGCCGCCGGCCCCGCCCAACGTGCCTGTGCCACCGGCGAGCCTCGCAGTGTTCAACGGGACGAACCCGAACGGGGCGTGGAAGCTCTTCCTCGTCGATGACGACGCGCACAACGAGACGACGCTGCCGACGACGGGCGTCATCGCCGGCGGCTGGTCGCTCGACATCCAGACGACGGGCCCGCCGCCGGTGCAGCTCCCGGCGGTCCAGCTGCCCGCACCGGATCCGATCATCGTCCCCGGGCCGACGGTCACCGTCGCCGGGCAGAGCGCACCCGCTGCGGACACCACCCGCCCCACGCTGAAGCTCGGCAAGCTGCCGACCCGGATGAAGCTGCGCGACTTCCGCAAGGGGGTGCGCGTGCAGGCGACGCCGAGTGAGCCCGTCACCCTCGACACGACGCTGACGGCCACGCCGCGGACGGTGTTCGAGCGCACGACGAAGCTCAGCCGCGCGCAGACGCTCGTGCTCAAGCCGAGCGCGAAGCTGCTCGGGGCGCAGAGGCGCACCTTCAAGGTGCGACTGCGGTTCGTGGCGACCGACGGTGCGGCAAACCGCACGACGGTCTCGCGCACGATCACCGTCACACCATGACCCGAGCGCTGCTCGTCGCGGGGCTGCTGACGCTGGCCTTCGCCGGGCAGGCGCACGCACTGCCGAGCGACGTGAAGCTCGGCTGCCTGTCGGGGTCGACCGCGCTCGGCCCGCGCCCGCCGGCGGGGATCGGCAGCGGGGCCTGCACGCTCAGCCCGACCGCCACCGACGGCTCCGGCAACAACACCTCCGGCATGGGGTCGATCTTCCGCCCGGTGATGTCGGCCGACGGTCGGGCCCTCTACGCCATCACCGGTGCCAACCTCTTCTCCTCCACCAACGTCGCGGTCTTCAACCGCAACGCGGCCACCGGCGCGCTGAGCTTCGCCGGGTGCATCAGCGGCGACACCACGCAGACGGCGTGCACGCCGATCCCGTCCGCCACGGCAGGAGCCGGCGGGTCCGGGATGAGCGGGCTCTCCGACCTGGCGATCGCGCCGGACGGCAAGAACGTCTACGCGGTCGCCGGCTCCGACGATGCGATCACGACGTTCACGCGCAACACAACCACCGGCGCCCTGACGTTCCTCGAGTGCGACACCGGCAGCACGGCGGTGGTCTCGGCGTCGTGCGCGGGGGTGCCCGCGGCCTCGGCCAACGGCGCGAACTCGGGCCTGGATCAGCTCAACCGCCTGGCCGTGTCGCCGGTGAACGACTTCGTCGCGGCCACATCGTCGGGCGATGACGCTGGGGTCTCCTTCAACCGCAACGCCACCACGGGAGCGCTGACCCTCGAAGGCTGCGTGACCGGCGAGACGGAGTCGAGCGTCGCCGGCAGCGGCGCGTGCGCGCCGCACCCCGGCGGTGTCACGGCCGGGGGCGCTGGGTCGGGCTTCGACCAGCTCGGAGCGGTCACGTACTCCCCGGACGGCCTGAACCTGTACGTCGCCTCGTTCGGTGACGACACCGTCACGACGCTGGCGCGTCCGAACGCGAACTCCACGACCGGGTTCACCTTCGCGCAGTGCATGTCCGGCAGCATCGCGATGGGCCCGTCCCCTGCGGGCAACAACCGCTGCAACCTCACGACGGCTCCGACGGCGAACGGGACGAACAGCGACCTCGATGGCCCGCTGAAGATCGTGGTGCCGAACGACGGCCTCGATGTGCTCGTGGCCGCCACGGCGTTCGACCCCGTGACCTCAGCCACCAGTAACTCCGTCACGACGTTCGGGCGCGGACAGGCCCCGCTCTCGCCGATCGGGACGCTCGCGCTGCCGACCTGCCTGACGAGCGTCGCCGCCGTCCCGTGCACCCAGACCCCGGTCGCCGGCAACTTCTCCGGCCTGCACACTCCCGGCGACATCGCGGTCGCTCCGGACAACACCACGGTGCTCGTCGCCGCCGGGGGCGTGTTCACCACCTCCGCGCAGTCGCTGACGACCCTCACGCGCAACGTCACGTCCGGCGCCATCGCCTTCAACCGGTGCATCGCGGCGGACACCGCCGCCGGGCCGGGCGGCAGCGGCGCATGCTCACTGCTGGCCTCAGCCACGCCGGGTGGCGGGAACTCCGGGCAGGCGGCCGCCGGTGGCGTCGTCGTCTCGCCGGACAACCGCCACGTGTACGTGCCCGGGTTCTTTGACGCCGCGATCACGTGGTACGGCAACGACGCCGACGGTGACGCGGTCGGTGACAGCATCGACAACTGCCCGGCCGCGGCGAACACGAATCAGTCCGACCTCGACGCGGACGGGATCGGTGACGTGTGCGACCCGACGCCGACGGGCCCGCCCGGGCCGACACCGCCCGGGCCGACACCGCCCGGGCCGACTCCGCTCGCACCGGGCGGACCGGCGGCCACGACACCCACGCCGGCCGCCTCCACCCCGCCGGCGGCGACGGGCAAGCCCGAATCCTCCGGGCTCTCCTTCCCGGCGCAGATGAAGGTGCGCCGCGCGTCCGTGGCGCTGCGCGGTGGGCGCCGAACCCTGCACGTCGACGCGACGGTGTCCACCCGCGCCGACGGCCGGCGGGTCACGGTCAGCTACCGCAGCTCCGGCGTGACGACCCGGCGCACCGTGACGGTCGTCCGCGGGCGGATCCGCGCCGCCGTGCGCCTCCCCGCCAGCCAGCCGCTGAGCACCGGTGTGGTGACGCTCAGCCTGGGCGCGGCGACAGGGCTGCGCGCGCAGCAGGTCACGGTCCGCGCCGCCGACCGGCCCGCCGCGCTGAAGGTCAAGGAGGCGCGCATCCTGAACAAGAAGCTCCGTGTCTCTGGCACGATCTCGCCGCTCGCGACGGGCGTCGTGCTCATCCGCATCGACTTCTCCGACAAGCAGGGCAACCCGCTGAGCGCCACCGCGCGGGCCCGCATCTTCAACGGCTCGTGGAAGACCCTCCAGGGCTTGGAGCCCGACGCGCGCGACGGCGGGGTCGTGACGATCCTCTACCCGGGGCTCGCCCGCTCGCCGCTCGGCCCGCTCCGCGGGGAGCAGGACGCCCGTGTCATCGGCGTCGGCCGCTGATCAGGTGCCGCAGAAGGTGACGTAGCCGGCGTTCGCGTCCGCCGGCCGCGTGAGCGGATCATCCGCGGGCCGGGGAGCGAACGGGTCGCGGACCGCTTCGACGAGACGCTCGTACGGACCGAGGTCGCCCACCGTCGCCTGCGTGAGCGCGTCCTCCACGACCTCGTTGCGGGGGATCACGACGGGGTTGACGCGGTCCATGGCGTCGGGGTCGGGGCCGAGCGCCAGCCAGCGCTGCACCCACGGATCGGCCGCCGCGAACACGGACTCCTCCCCGCGCGCGGTGGCGGCCAGCGCGCGGAACGCCACGGTCCAGTCGATGCCCTGGGCGTGCAGCAGCGCCAGCAGGTCCTCGACCAGCGCCTCGTCCTCGGCGGGCCCCTCGGTGAGCCCGAGCTTCGCGTGCATCCCGGCGTGCCAGTGCTCGTGGAACCGTGCCGGGAAGGTGTCGAGGACGGCCATCGCCTGCTCGGCGGCCGCCTCGGGCGCGTCGGCGCCGATGAGCGGCAGCAGCGCCTCGGCGAGCCGTGCGAGGTTCCACTGCGCGATGAGCGGCTGGCGCCCGTACGCGTACCTGCCGCCGTGGTCGATCGAGCTGAACACCGTCTCGGGGTCGTAGCGCTCCATGAACGCGCACGGCCCGTAGTCGATGGTCTCCCCGGAGATCGTCATGTTGTCGGTGTTCATCACGCCGTGGACGAAGCCGACGAGCATCCAGCGGGCGATGAGCTCGGCCTGCACCGCGACGACCGCCTCGTAGAACGCGAGCGCGGGGACGTCGGCATCCGCGGCGTGCGGGTGATGGCGAGCGATGGCGTAGTCGAGGAGGCGGCCGAGCAGGTCGCGGTCGCGCAGCGTCTTCGTGACGTACTCGAACGTGCCCACGCGCAGGTGGCTGTCGGCGACGCGCGCGAGGACGGCGCCGGGCAGCGGGACCTCGCGGCGGACGGTCTCGCCGGTGGCGACGACGGCAAGCGCGCGGGTCGTCGGGATGCCCAGCGCGTGCATCGCCTCGCTGACGACGTGCTCGCGCAGCATCGGGCCGATCGCCGCCTTGCCGTCGCCGCCGCGCGCGAACGGGGTGCGGCCCGAGCCTTTGAGGTGCACGTCGCGCCGGCGCCCGTCGCGGTCGATGACCTCGCCGAGCAGGAGCGCGCGGCCGTCGCCGAGGCGCGGCGAGTAGCTGCCGAACTGGTGGCCGGCGTAGCCCTGGGCGACGGTGCCGTCGACGCCGTGGCCGAGGAGGAGCGCGAGGCCCGCGGGTGTCCGCAGGGCGGCCGGGTCGGCGCCGAGCTGGTGCGCGACGTCGTCGGTGAGGACGAGCAGGCGCGGGTCGGGCGCGTCGTCCGCGGACCACGGGACGAAGAGCCCCTCGAGGGCACGCACGTACGTCGGCTCACCGAACGCGAGCGGCGGCGTCGAAACCTCCCCGTCACGATCGCCCGCGAACAGCGCGGCCACCTCGCCCATGCTCTCGTCGTCACCGCGCCAGGTGCAGCCCATCCTTGCGACGGTAGCGGCACGAATTTCGTCGATCACGCGATCGACGTGGTACGGTCCGTTCGTCGATCAACTGATCGACGAATCTGGGATCGGAGGCGAGGCATGAACGGTCACGCGATGGCGGCGCTCAACCCGGTGGAGACCGCGTGGGACATGCTCGTCCACGGCCTCCGCGTCGACGGGCCGATGATCCAGGGCGCCCCCGGGACGGACCTCGCGACGGTGCGGATGGGCCGGCGCCGGGTCTTCATCCTCGGGCACCCCGACCAGATCGACCACGTCCTGCACGAGAACGCCGACGGGTACTACAAGAGCATCGAATACGAGCTGCTGCGAGCGGTCCTCGGGCTCAACCTGTTCACCGACGAGGACGAGTCCTGGCGCCGCCACCGGATGATGCTGAACCCGACGATGTCCAAGCGCCACGTCCGGGGAATGGTCGACCTCATGGTCGACCCGATCGAGCGCTACGTCGACCGCCTCGACGACGGCACGGACCGCATCGAGCTCGAGATGGCCGGGCAGATGGTCGAGCTGACGCTCGATGTCGTCGGCACGGCGCTGTTCGGCCACAGCTTCCGTGACGTCGCACGCAAGATGCAGGGCGTGGTCACGACCGGCCTGCGCGGCGCCGAGGTCGCCACCCGGCTGCTCATGGTGCTCGCCCCGCCCGTCTCGGTGATGCGCGCCGCGGGCGGGCTGATCCACCACGCGCCGGTGCTGCCGCCGCCGCTGGACGGCATGCAGTGGGTGATGCGGACCGTCGACAAAGCGGTGTGGGATCTCATCAACGATCGCCGCGCGCACCCCACCGCCGACGACGACCTGCTCAACCTGCTGCTGAGCATCGACGACCCCGACCACGGCCCGCTGCCGCTGCGGCGCGTCCGCGACGAGGTGACGACCTTCATGCTCGCCGGGCACGAGACGACCGCCAACGCGCTGGCCTGGATGTGGTACCTGCTCGCGCTCAATCCGGACGCCCGCGCGCGCATGCTCGAAGAGGTCGACACCGTGCTGGCAGACCGCCGCCCCACCGTCGAGGACATCCCGGCGCTGCCGTGGACGACCGCCTGCTTCCAGGAGGCGATGCGGTTCTTCCCGCCCGCCTGGGTCATCCCCCGCGTCGCCAACCGCGACGACGTCATCGACGGCCACCACATCCCGAAGGGCTCCACCGTCATCGTCCCGATCCATCGCATCCACCACGACGAGCGCTTCTGGCCGGACCCGGAGGTGTTCGACCCGCAGCGCTTCATGCCGGGCGAGGGCAAGGACCGTCACCGCAGCGCCTACCTGCCCTTCGGCGGTGGGCGGCGCATCTGCATCGGCACGAGCTTCGCGCTCATGGAGACGACGCTCATCACCGCGATGCTGAGCCAGCGGTTCGTGTTCGACCTCGTCCCCGCCCACGCGGTCGAACCCGAGGCGACGCTCACGCTGCGCCCCCGCAACGGCGTGAAGATGGTCGCGCGGCGGCGCGTCGCCGTGGCGGCGACGGCGGTGGCGGCATGACCACGCCCGACCACCACGTGGTGATCATCGGCGCCGGGTTCGCCGGGATCGGCACCTCGATCGCCCTGCAGCGCGCGGGTCTGAACGACCACGTCCTCATCGAAGAGGGCGACGACGTCGGCGGCACCTGGAACTGGAACACCTACCCCGGCGTGGCGGTCGACATCCCCTCGTTCAGCTACCAGTTCTCCTACGAGCGCCGCACCGACTGGTCGCGGATCTACGCACCCGGGGAGGAGCTACTCGCATACGCCCGCCACTGCGCCGACAAGTACGACGTGCGCCGACGCGTGCGCTTCGGCACCCGGGTCGAGCGGGCCGTCTTCGACGAGGACGACCGCCTCTGGCGCCTGACCACCGACACAGGAGAGGAGGTGACCGCACGCTTCGTCGTCGGCGCGACCGGCGCGCTGACGCAGCCCAAGCCACCGGACATCCAGGGCCTCGCCTCGTTCGCGGGCACCACGATGCACACGGCGCGCTGGGACCACGACGTCGACCTCCGCGGCCAGCGGGTCGGCATCATCGGGACCGGCGCCTCCGCCGTCCAGGTGATTCCCGCCATCGCCGACGAGGTCGCGGAGCTCACCGTCTTTCAGCGCACGCCGATCTGGTGCCTGCCCAAGCCCGATGCGCGGCTGCCCGGCGCGCTGCGCTGGGCGCTCGGGCGCCTGCCGTTCGGCGATGTCGGCCCGCGGATCGCCAGCCAGGCGTTCGTCGAGGCGACGTTCCCGCTCCCCGCCCACTTCAACGGCGTGGTGCCGCTGGCCACCGCGGCCGAATGGGTCGGGCGGCGGTACCTGCGCCAGCAGGTGCGAGACCCCGAGGTCCGCGACAAGCTCACGCCGCGCTACGCGGTGGGCTGCAAGCGCCCGAGCTTCCACAACGAGTACCTCGCGACGTTCAACCGCGACGACGTCACGCTGCAGACGTCGCCGATCGTGAAGATCGACCGTCGCGGCGTCGTCACACAGGACGGACGTCACGACCTCGACGTCCTGATCCTCGCGACCGGCTTCAAGGTCTTCGAGCAGGGCAACATGCCGCCCTTCCCGGTGACCGGGCGCGACGGTGTCGACCTCGAACGCTGGTGGGGCGAACACCGGCTGCAGGCCTACGAGGGGGCGAGCGTGCCGGGCTTCCCGAACTTCTTCACCATCCTCGGGCCGTACGCGTACAACGGCTCGTCGTACTTCAACCTCATCGAGACCCAGGCCCGGCACATCGTCCGCTGCCTCAAGCGCGCGCGGCGCGATGGCGCGACCGTGGTCGAGGTGACGCGTGAGGCCAACGATCGGTTCTTCGCCGAGATGCTGTCCCGGCGCGGCAACCAGATCTTCTTCCAGGACAGCTGCTCGACGGCGAACAGCTACTACTTCGACGAGCACGGGGATGTGCCGTTCCGGCCGTCCCCGTCGCTGGAGGTGACGATGCGCAGCGCGCGGTTCGATCTCGACGACTACCGGTTCGCGGCATGAGCGGCGTGAAGATCCGCGGCGCGCGCGTGGTGGTGACCGGCGCCGGCAGCGGCATCGGCCAGGCGACCGCGTTGCGCTGCGCGGCGCTCGGGGCCGCCGATGTGGCGTGTGTCGACATCGACGGCGAGCGGGCTGCGGCGACCGCGCAGGCGTGCCGCGACGCGGGCGCCGCCGCCGAGCCCTGGACGTGCGACGTGGCAGACGCACACGCCGTCGCGGACCTCGCGGCGTCCGTCGAGGCCGAGGGCGAGGTCGACGTGCTCGTCAACAACGCGGGCGTCGGCATCGGCGGGCCGTTCCTCGAGGCCTCGACCGAGGACTGGGACTGGCTCATGGGCATCAACCTCGACGGCGTCGCGTACGGCTGCCGGGCCTTCGGACCCGCGATGGTGGACCGCGGCCGCGGCCACGTGGTCAACATCGCCTCGGGCGCGGCGTACATGATGAACCGCGACATGGCCGCCTACTGCGCGTCGAAGGCGGCGGTCGTCGCGTTCTCACGGTGCCTGCGCGCCGACTGGGCCGGCAGCGGCGTCGGCGTGAGCGTGATCTGCCCGGGCGTCATCAACACGCCGATCCCGTCCGCGACCCGCATGTTCGGCCCGCTCGCGGGCAGCCAGGAGAGCATCCAGCGACGCTTCCGCTTCGGGCACTCCCCGGACATCGTCGCGAAGGCCATCGTCAAGGCCGCGGAGAAGGACCACGCCGTGGTGCCGGTCGGGCTGGAATCCGAGCTGGCCTATCGACTGCTGCCGTTCGTCCCCGGGCCGGTGCAGGCGCTGATGACGCGCACGTCGCTGGGGTCGGTGCTGTGACGGCGGTCGCACCTCGCGCACGGAGACGCTGAGCACCCGCACCCCGACTCGCAGCGGACCGAACCGGCGTTCCCCGCCGACCCGGACGTTCGCGCCACCGGCATCTGTTACGACGTCACGCTCGAGCAGGGCGCCGACGCCGCCCGCGTCGACCTCGAACATCGCGAGGCGGATCCGGTCGCGGTCTGCCTGCCGTACCGCCGCAAGCGCCTGCGCGGCCTGCAGTTCGGCGAGGTCTCGTTAGATCGAATGAGATGGGTCATCCTCGCGGCGATTCTCCTATGCGCCGGCACGTGGTCCCTGGCAGCGCTTGTGCAAGGCCCGAGCCCTTGGCACGCTGCAGGCACAGGGTGGATCGGCGTCGTAGCTGTGCTGATCAAGCGACTCTTTCCGGGGCCAGACGCAACACGTGAATAGCGTGCGGAGACTTGCCCAAAGCAGCTCCTGTGGCACGACAGGCACGCAATGGGTACCCGTTCTGACAGGTACTGGACGGGCTCTCCCGGGGAACCGTCCGTCACACCCGGGGCCGGTGTGGGCGTTCTCGCGACGACTTCCGCGTTTCCGCGAGCTGTACGGAGATCACCGGTCCCGGCTAGAACCCAGGACTACTTCGCGCTTCCAAGACTTATTGATCGAAGCAGGACGCTGGCTCGTCGCGGATGCGGCCGACTAGTAGCCGAGACGGAACCGCTCTTCTTCGTCCCTCTGGCGTTGAGATTTGACATCTCGTTCATAGCGATCCACCAGGTTGCGCGCCCACTCTTCCGCTGATGTCCCATGCAGATCGCGTAGCCATGACCTAGCTCGCTCGAGTTCCCTGGCCAGTGCGATCCAGTAGTGGCCGGACACGGTTCCAAGAGTGTTGAAGAAGCAACTGGCGGCCTCGCTCTCGTATCCCTCAAACCGGGATGAGGTCAAGAAGCGACGGACGAGGGGGTCGGGGGTAGTTCCGGCCCACCGCATGTGGTGGATGGCGATGCGTAGTTGGTGCTCGGTCAGCGCTGCAACCTCCTGCCATACGGCGTCGACACCGAGCTTCGCCGCGACTCGACTCAGTATCGCCAGGTCGCGTGAAGCGAACAGCGAGAACGATGCGTCGCCCGCCGCTTCGTCGCGAACGAGTTGGAGGGCAGCTCCAAGCGCTTCCTCGGGAATGTCCTCAATGAGACGCTCTGTCAGCGCGTGGTCGAGCTCCTCGACGAGGCCCTCGCGGTTCCTGACGCGGGACGCCCATAGCGCTGTGACCTCCGAGTCGTCAAAAATGCCTCGCTTTAGCAACTGCGTCACGTAGTAGTCCAACATCGGATCTCCATGTTCAGAGCCGACTGCCTGCAACGCGAGTTCGCTTGAAAGCGTCTTCAGGCGGCCGGTTGGATTGCCTCGCGCCTCGACCAGCTGCAGGAGCATGCCGAGCGCGCTTTCTGCTGCGTTGGCGTTGGCTAGGGCGACGAGCATGTCCGCGATCAGAGGCTCCGAGAGCTCGGCAAAGCGTCCCCCGCCCCGGAGGTTCGCCAGGGCATCGGCGCTAGCCCTGCCCTGCTCAACGACATCGAGCGCCAGGCGGATCCGATCGTCGGTGACTGAGGCGTACGTGACCAGGTGGGGCACGAAGGAGCCGTGCTGTCCGGCAGCCAGTTGCCCGAGATACTCGTCGACCCACGCGTCTTCGTGGTTCTCCTCCGCCGTCGCGATGGCGGCCGACGCGGCGACCAGGTCGAAGTCCTCGTCCTGTGCGATGGCGACAGCGAGCGCCTCACTCCCAACACGGCGTGCGAGCAGAGTCAAGAATCGAAATCGCGTATTCGGCTGGGCGCTGCTCCGGCCAGTCTCGATGGCCTGCCGAATCGTATCCGGCGAAGTCGAGAAGCGGTCAGCCAGCGCGACAAGCACGGGTGGGTCCTCGAGCATGGCGTCCGTGTTCTCGTGGAGGTTCCACGTCGGAGTTGCCAACACGGTTGCTAGTTGCGCGACGTCGCTGGCGCCGGCGAGCCAGTCGCGGGCTTCCGATAGCTGCTGCTGAACTTCGGCCGAGATCGCCTCGAGCCGCAGGAGTCGCTGAATGACTCCCATGAGCGCGGATCGCTCACTACTCGTCCACTCAGCCGAGCGGATGCTGCTGTCGACTTCGTCGACAAGGCCAGCTTGGACCATCGTCCAGAGCCCGTGCTCAATCGCGCTGACGACCTCCGGACGGTCGTCGTCGGTTGCCGCGGGCAGGAACTCGAACAGCAGTTGCCAACTCGCGGCGCGCGCGTCTCTGAGGTCCGCGACTGTTTCCGGCTGCCAATCGAGAGGCTCGCCACCTCCTCGGAAGCCGACTACGGAGCGATGGCCGCCGTGCGCCAGGCCCTTGGCGGCTGCCCGAATCAACAATGCTTCCGTCTCAGTGCGCCCCTCGGCAACAGCCCGACGAAGCCAGTCGATGCGTGTCGAGAATGGGACCGTCGAGCCGGATAGGTACACCGCGAACGCATCCGCGAAGACGCCACTGGCGTTGTTGGACCACGTCTCAGTTTCGTGTGCCGCGAAGGCGAAGAGCGCTTCGATGGCTTGTTCCCACGTCTCTGGCCACCACAGCAGGACCTGCAGGGCCCAGATCAGGTCTCGCCGCGGGACAGCGCGCAATTGCTCGGGTGAGGCGGTTCGAACAAGTTGACTAATGTTGTCGGCCACCTGCGAGGGGACCACGGCCGCAGACGCTCGCAGGAGGCGGCCCGCGGCACCGTCAAAAGACGAGGGGTCTCTGAACCGGTTGTCCTCGAGAAGCTTGGCCAGTGCGCTACCTAGCTGATCCGCACCTGGGCCGAACAGCTCTAGTTGGCTATAGAAGGCTTCCTGGACCGGCTCAGGAAGCGAGTTGATGATCTGGTCGAGTTCGGGCGTGTCCTCGATCAGCCCGGCGGCGAGCCAGATGGCCACGAGTGTCGGCGACACGCTTCGGTAGCGGCCCGCGGCCGACACGAAGCGGTTTCGGGATAGCTCACGTTCGATCACGTGGCGCACCTGCGCTGGGTCGCGCCCGAACGCCGCGGCGACCTCGTCGAGCTGATAGCCCAGGTCGCCGTCAACCCCCAAACCGGTGAAGAGTGCAAGCGGCTTGAGCGCGTCGCGCAAGTCCGCATCCGGCAACGCTCGCTCTAGGAGCTCATTCGGTCGATCGAGGTGTGCGAGGTGGTACAGATCCAAGCTTGGATCGAGTTGAAGCTCACTCGCGAGGCGAAATGCCAGCTCTGGAAAGCCTCCTGCGACGTCGGCCACGTGTCGGGCGTGACTCTCGTCGAGACCGGATGCGGCCACGACGAGGGCTTGAATTGCTGAGCCATCGAGAGGCTCCACAAGAATGTCTCGCGGACCGCGAACCCTGTGGGTTGCGGTCAAGGGCTCAATCGCGAGAAGTTGCCAGCGGCCGTTAGTCGCCGCGAGTCGCTGATGGAGGTCATGGCGAACGGCGCTACTCAGTTCATCGACGATCAGGATCCCTGAGGTGCGGTCGTCGCGGACCACGCGCGAAACAAAGCTGTGCAATCCCTGGTCGGAGGCCGCATATAGGACCTGGTCGCGAATGCCGGCATCTCCGAGGGCCTCTACAACGAGCCGGGTCTTGCCTGTGCCTGCCAAACCGGTAACGGTGGCGACTAGATGGTTGATTCCACGCGGTGGTGCGTGGAGGGGACATAACGCAGCAGGTCGAAGTCGGCGGTGCTTGCAGTTCTCACCGTCTGCCCTAGGGGGCCACGATGCGCGCCGACCTCGACCTGCTGCTCACTGCGGTGTTCGCCGCGGCGGACGATCTCCTGCCTGAACGGCGGGAGAACGCCAGGCGCAGCGTGACCGATGCGGAGGTCGTCACGCTCGCGGTCGCGCAGGCGATCATGGACATTCCCGGCGACCGCGAGTTCCTCGCGGCAGCCCGGTGGCGGCTGGGGCATCTGTTCCCCCGGCTGCCGAAGCAGCCGGGCTATTGGAAGCGCCGCGCCCGCTGCAGCGAGCAGATCGACTGGCTGATCGGCATGTTCGCCGGCGATTGTCCGGGGCATTTCGACTCGATGGTGTTGATCGATTCGACGCCGGTGGAGTGCGGCCGGTCGGTCGACACCGCCCGGCGGTCAGAGCTGCAGCCGGCCTGCGCGCATCACTACAGCCGCAGCCACTCGCGGTGGTTCTGGGGGGATGCGCCTGCACCTCCTGGCCGCCCCGGATGGCACCCCCAGGGCGGCGATCCTCGCCTCGGCCGACGAGAAAGAGCGCGATGTCGCGCTGCGGTTGTTCGAGCGCGGCCTGCACGGCGGCGAGCTCGTCATCGCCGACAAGGGCTACGCCGGCAAAGAGCTGCAGCAGACCGCGCGGGAGCGGTTCGGCGCGACCCTGCTGCGCCCCCGGCGCAAGGACGAGCCCGGACAGGGCCCGCACCTCGCGCCGATCCGCCAATGCATCGAGAGCATCTTCTGGACGCTGAAAAGCCGCCTCGGCCTCGAACGCCACCAGGCCCGCACCCTGCACGGCCTCAGAGCAAGGATCGCCCCCAAACTTCTCGCGCTCGCCGCCAGCGTCTGGCTCAACCACTACCTCGGCCGCCCCACACGCGCCCTCGCCGACCTCGCGATCTAACCAGGACGCGTGGAATCAACCATCTAGTTCATCCGATCCACTGCCGGTCGCCCGGCTCCGTATCTGCTCGATCGCCTCCCTGCGCCTGTCATCGGCCTCGTAAGGCCGCTCGGCGATTCTCAGCGATTGCTCGATCTCTGGGAGGGCCCGAACGGCCTCGAACGACTCAAGTTCCAGACCCTCGACTACGGCTACGTGATGCTGCGCAAACGCTTCGATAGCCGTCGCATCCCACACGAGGCATTGCGGATCTGCCGCGATCAGTGAAGCTTCCTCTGCAAGTCGCTGCTCGATCAGCGAACGTTGCTGATCATTGAGGTCGGCCTGTACGACCAGAACGTACGTCCCACGCTGCTGAAGGATCCGGGTCGGACCGGGCTTTGCGAGCTCTGCTCGAAGCTCCTCGTTGCTGAACGTCTTGCTCTTGCGGGCCTTGAACTGGAAACCGACGAGTCCGCTGGGCAAGAGGTTGTCTGGAGCAACCGGAACCTCGTCGATCCGCGCGTCGAGTCCTCCGTCTGCGTCGTTCAACGCTTGCGAGACCACGACGGCGTTTGGAGGCATGTTGAGTCTGGCTGCTTCGGCGGTGAGAAGCGCCGACATCAACGTCGTAAGGGTCCCGGCGTCAAGCCGAGTGACATTTCTTCTGAAGCTCAGCGACAGCATTGCTCCGTTACCTCCTTTCGTCAGTTCAATCGCGTGGTGCGAAGCGGAGCCCGCGAGGCTCAACCTCTAGTCTGGGATAGAACGTATGTTCGCGCAAGATGCTTGGACCGATCGAGCGCATCGGGCATGTTCGCTGCTAGATGGTTGATTCCACGCGTCCTGGTTAGATCGCGAGGTCGGCGAGGGCGCGTGTGGGTCGTCCGAGGTAGTGGTTGAGCCAGACGCTGGCGGCGAGCGCGAGAAGTTTGGGGGCGATCCTTGCTCTGAGGCCGTGCAGGGTGCGGGCCTGGTGGCGTTCGAGGCCGAGGCGGCTTTTCAGCGTCCAGAAGATGCTCTCGATGCATTGGCGGATCGGCGCGAGGTGCGGGCCCTGTCCGGGCTCGTCCTTGCGCCGGGGGCGCAGCAGGGTCGCGCCGAACCGCTCCCGCGCGGTCTGCTGCAGCTCTTTGCCGGCGTAGCCCTTGTCGGCGATGACGAGCTCGCCGCCGTGCAGGCCGCGCTCGAACAACCGCAGCGCGACATCGCGCTCTTTCTCGTCGGCCGAGGCGAGGATCGCCGCCCTGGGGGTGCCATCCGGGGCGGCCAGGAGGTGCAGGCGCATCCCCCCAGAACCACCGCGAGTGGCTGCGGCTGTAGTGATGCGCGCAGGCCGGCTGCAGCTCTGACCGCCGGGCGGTGTCGACCGACCGGCCGCACTCCACCGGCGTCGAATCGATCAACACCATCGAGTCGAAATGCCCCGGACAATCGCCGGCGAACATGCCGATCAGCCAGTCGATCTGCTCGCTGCAGCGGGCGCGGCGCTTCCAATAGCCCGGCTGCTTCGGCAGCCGGGGGAACAGATGCCCCAGCCGCCACCGGGCTGCCGCGAGGAACTCGCGGTCGCCGGGAATGTCCATGATCGCCTGCGCGACCGCGAGCGTGACGACCTCCGCATCGGTCACGCTGCGCCTGGCGTTCTCCCGCCGTTCAGGCAGGAGATCGTCCGCCGCGGCGAACACCGCAGTGAGCAGCAGGTCGAGGTCGGCGCGCATCGTGGCCCCCTAGGGCAGACGGTGAGAACTGCAAGCACCGCCGACTTCGACCTGCTGCGTTATGTCCCCTCCACGCACCACCGCGTGGAATCAACCATCTAGCCGTCGGGTGCGTGACGGTGGTCCGAGTTCCGATCGTAGGCGCGCGCGGGGCTCGAACTCTGGGAGTTCTGCTCGATCGGCGTAGGCTGCCATTGATGGATGACGAGTGCCCGTACTGCATTCCCGGCTCTGTCTCTGGGCCACTGAACGACGAGCATGTAGTCCCGGCCAGGCTTGGCGGCAACCTTGTGATTCGCGCCCACAAGCAATGCAATTCGGGCGCGGCGCTCCATGTCGACAACCCGCTCATGCGGGATCCGGATGTCGAGATCTTGCGAGCGCTTTCGGGCGCAGTCAACACCCGTACTCGTCGTTTCAAGGGAGCCCAGTTCGGAGGCTGGCTTCCCGATGCCGCTCCCGCGTTGCTGCGGGCCACACCGGAGGGCGTCACCCTCGAGCAGCGCGCCGCCGGCGATCTGCACGAGGTGGGGCAGGGTGAGTTCACCTTCACGCTGCCCACGCTGCCTGACGACGAACTTCAGGCAGCTACGGCCAAGGTCCTTGACCGTGTCCGAGCCTCGCACCCCGGAAGAACGGTTGAACTCGTCGCCCAGGAGCCGCGCTCGGCGCCGGTTCCGATCGAACGATCGTGGGCGCTCGCTCCGTGGGTATGGCCGCGATTCGCCGCCAAGGTTGCGCTCGGGGTCTTGTCGCTCACAATGCCGCCAGAGTGGCGCGGGAGTGACGGTGAGCTCTTCCTGCTCGCTCTCTTTCGCAACGGAGACGTCTACGGTGCGCCGTCCGGGGGGTGTCTCTGCGGTGCCTACGCGGCTCGAAGGCGCCGACCGCATGCACCGCCTCACCTACCCGTGGGAACATAGCATCCTTGTGGATAGCACTGACGACACGACGTGGGTCACGGTGGTGCTGTTCGGTGAGCTCCAGTACAGCCTCGGCATCGCGACCGACCTCGAGCCTGTCGGCCCGCGCGTGTGGCTCTGCGACCACCGCGAGTCAAGGCCCATCGTCTTTGATTCGATCACGAGCTACGCGGCTGCCATCGCGGAGCGCTACGTCATGTTCGGCGACTTCCTGGCGCTGCGTCACGAACGACCTCGCGGACAGCTCGTGGGCCCGAGGAATAGGGCCGTGCTGCGCGAGTCAACGCTGCCTCAGTAGGGCGCTCGTGCGCGTTGCCGGCCCGCGGACTCGTGGGAACCGGACCCTAGTCGGGATGGCCGCCTTCCATCTCGTCGAGCGCTCGCTCCACCTCGTCGAGTGAACGAAACGGCTCGCTACCCAGGTGGCGCATCCTCCCGGCCGCGACCAGCGAGCTTGACCCAGAAGCCGCGGAGATCATGCGCTACGCGTTCGTGCGCTACAGCGGCGGGGACATCAGCATCGTGCACCTCGCCGAGGAACTTGCGGCAATGGGGCTACGCAACAGCAACGGCGGCCGGGTCCGGCCAAGCCAACTCCACAAGCTCCTGAGCCACCAGTACTACCTCGGGAAGGTGCCGTTTCGAGGAGAGGTGTACGACGGCGGACGCCACCCGGCAATCGTCGACCAGGACACCTTCGACCTCGTTCAAGCCGCGTTGCGGAGCCGAGCTGCCTCGGGCGAGCGACGGCGCAAACACAACCACTACCTCAAGGGCACCGTCTACTGCGGACACTGCGGCAGGCGGCTGGTCTTCAACCGGGCGAAGGGCAACGGTGGCACATACGACTACATGTTCTGCATGGGTCGCCGCGAGGGCTGCCCCAGCCGACACATGAAGGTGGCGGCAATCGAACAGGCGATTCTCGAGCACTACCGCACCGTCCAGATCTCGCGCGCCGAGGCGGACAAGGTCCGCCTAGCGGTTGCCAGCTACGCCGAAGCAATTCGAAGCCAGCACGACGACCACAACGCCAAGGTTCAGTCACGGCTGCGAACGATTGATCGCAAGCGCGACCGCCTCTTCGACGCGTATGCCGCAGAGGCCATGACCGTCGAGCAGTTCAAGAAGAAGCAAGCCGAACTTGACCGAGAGGCCGGCTCCGCAACCAGCCAGCTCAAGCTCGCGGCCAGCATCTACGAGAACCTTGAGGTCATGGCGGCCAACGCGACCGCAGTCGCCGCGGAGGCCAGCACCGCCTATGCCTCCGCGCCTGATCTCCAGCGACGACTCATCAACCAAGCGATCTTCGAACGGATCTATGTCGTCGAAGAGGGAGAGGTAGATCGCGCTGACCTCGCAGCACCCTTCTCGGACCTACTTGACGAGTCCTTCCAAGAGGAGCTCAAGCAGGCAACGGCGGAAGCCCTGGCCCCTGAAACAGCCAACCGCCGGGGACTTTCGTCCGCCGACGGTTGGAACAAGCAAGTTATGGCGCGCCCGAGAGGATTCGAACCTCTGACCTTCGGTTCCGTAGACCGACGCTCTATCCAGCTGAGCTACGGGCGCAAGGGTCGGCCAGTGTAGCGCCACCGGGGGTGTGAGCATTGCGCGCGCCCACAGCGCGCGCAATGCTCACACCCCCCCACCCGACACGCCGCGCGCCGCTCCGCGACCATCCCCCCCATGACCCGCGCCCGCGCGATCGCCGGCAGCATCGGCTTCTTCTTCGTCGGCCCGCTCCTGGAGGCCGGCCTGGGCCCGTTCATCATCACCGGCGGGTTCAGCCCCGGCGACGGCGCCCTCGACCATCCCGCCGCGAAGGCAGCAGGGATCGTCCTCATCGCCGCCGGCCTCCTCGTCATCGCCGCGTGCTTCACGAGGTTCGTCCGCGACGGCACCGGCACCCCGTCCCCCCCTCGCGCCACCCCAGCAGCTCGTCGCGAAGGGCCCGTACCGCCACGTGCGCAACCCGATCTACGTCGCCACCGCCACCGTCATCGCCGGGGAGGGACTGCTCATCGCGCGGCCGATCCTGCTGGCCTGCGCCGTCCTCTACACCGTCGCCCTCGCGCTGCTCGTCCGCCGCTTCGAGGAGCCGCTGCTCCACCAGAGATTCGGCGATGCCTGGGAGGAGTACGCGCGCAACGTCCCCGGCTGGCTGCCGCGCCCCACCCCCTGGCGCGCCGGATAGGCTCCCAACCCATGGTCCGCGCCGCTCTCGCCACCGCCGCGACGACGCTCGCCGCGCTGGCCCTCACCGCCGCCCCCGCCCAGCCGACCTCCGTTCCCGCCGAGTCCCTGGAGGGCACGTGGACGGGCACCCTCACGCAGAAGATGACGCAGCCGTTCACGGTCACGGCGACCATCCGCTCGTTCAACCGCTTCACGGCGACGAACCCCGTTCGCTACGGCGCGCCGCTGCGCTGCCGCGGTCACTGGCGGTACCTGGACCGCAAGGGCGACGTCTACCGCTTCCGCGAGACCATCACGGCCGGCGACAGCGACACCTGCAAGGGCTCCGGCACCGTGAGCATCACGTGGAAGGGCGGAGACCGCGCGACCTACCGGTTCACCGGCGGCGGCGTCACCAGCACCGGCCCGCTGAAGCGCAAGTAGCTCAGGCGGCCTGCTGCTGCACGCCCGCGCCCGGGCGGCCGGCCGACGCGAAGACCACGGCCTCGTTGGCCGGCAGCGGCTTGGCGAAGAGGTAGCCCTGGCCGAGCGGGCAGCCGAGCGCCCGCAGGCGCGCGAGCTGGTCGGTCGTCTCGATGCCCTCGACGACGAAGTCCAGCCCCAGGCCCTTCGCGAGCGACGCGACCGTGCGGATGATCGTGCTCGCGTGCGGATCGTCGCCGTCGATGAGGCGCGCGGCGAACGACATGTCGAGCTTCAGCACATCGAGCGGCAGGTCCTGCAGGTAGCTCAGCGACGAGTAGCCGGTCCCGAAGTCGTCGAGCGAGATCCGGGCGCCCGTCGCGCGCAGCGCCTCCAGGCGGGCGAGCTGCTCGGCCTGGCCGTCGAGGAGCACGCTCTCGGTGATCTCCAGCGTCAGGCGGCCTGGCGGGACCTCGAAGTCCTCCAGCGCCTGGCGCACCGTCTCGCCGATCAGCGGATCCTCGAGCTGGCGGGTCGACAGGTTCACGCTCAGGTACACGCCCGGGTGGATCTGCGCCGCCCAGCGGGCAGACTCGCGCAGCACCCAGGTGCCGATCTCGCCGATGATCCCCGAGTCCTCGGCGAGCGGGATGAACACGCCCGGCGGCACGAGACCGTGGAGCGGGTGCTCCCAGCGCACGAGCGCCTCGAACGCCTTCAGGCGGTTGTTGTCCAGGTCGATGATCGGCTGCAGGTACAGGCGCAGCTCGCCGCGGGCTGCCGCGCCCACGAGTTCGTCGGCCAGGCGCAGCCGCTCGGAGATCTCCTCGCGCATCGACGCGTCGAAGCGCGCCGTGGTGCCGCGCGCGCGGCGCTTGGCGGCGTACATCGCGGTGTCCGCGTCGCGCAGGAGGTCCTCGGCGGCCTCGCCGCCGCTGCCGATCGCGATGCCGATGCTGGCGCTCACGCTCATCCAGCGGTCGTCGACCGACACCTGCTGCTGGAGGAGGAACTGGACGCGGCGGGCCAGCGCGTCGGCCTCGTCCTCGTCCTTCAGCCCCTCGCAGAGGATGACGAACTCGTCGCCGCCGAACCGCGCGACGATGTCCATCGCGCGCATGCCGGTCGAGAGCCGCTCGCCGACCGCGCGGAGCATCTGGTCGCCCGTCTCGTGGCCCAGCGCGTCGTTCGTCAGCTTGAAGTTGTCGATGTCGAGCAGCAGCAGTGCGAGGACCTCGCCCGACCGGCGGGCGCGCGCCTGGGCGGTCGCGACGTGCTCGAGCAGCAGCGTGCGGTTCGGCAGGCCCGTGAGCTCGTCGTGCAGGGCGCGGTAGGCGAGATCGCGCTGGTGCTGGTCGCGCTCGATGACCCGACCCAACTGGACGCCCACCTGGTTGAGGATGCGCACCAGCCGCGGATTCGGCTTCATCCGCTGCGGCGAGAACGTCTCGATGGCGCCGACGACCTCGTCACCCACCTTCACCGGGAACGCCATGCCGCCCACGACGCCGGCCTGGGCGGCCTGGGCGGCGCGGGGGAAGCTCGGGTCCTTGCGCACGTCGGCGATCCACGCGGGCTCGCCGCTGACGAGCGCGCGTCCCGCAAGGCCGACGCCCTTCGCGAGGGTCAGGCGCTTTGTCGCCTCGACGAACGCCATCGACCGCGCGCGGTCGGCGACGTGCCAGATCTCCGTCGAGCGCACCGACCCGTCGTCGCCGGGAAGGTACACGTGCCCGAGCGGCCAGCCTTCGTGCTCACAGAGGAGGTCGAGGCACTTCGCGTAGGCCTCGTCGATCGACTTCGCCGAGTTGGCCGCGACCGCGATCTCCTCGAGCAGGCCGACCGTCGTGATCTCGTCGCGCAGCCGGCGGGGCGAGCGGCCAGAAGATGAGCGCGGCGATGACGATGAGCCCGGAGATGATCAATCCGGTGGAGACGAACAGCACCCACGTCAGGCGCTGGGACGACGCGACGCTTTCGTCCTCGTACGTGCGCGACTGCCGTGCGAGGTCGCGCAGCAGCGGGCCGCGCGCGGCGGTGAGGATCCGCTGCACCCGCGGGGTGCCGAGCGACGGCGTGGCGCCGGGTGCGGCGACGGCGAGCGCGTCGTCGGTGAACCGCTGGATCCGCTCACCCAGCTGCGTGCGCTCGCGCAGGTCCTGCACCGGCTGCGGCGCGGGGTCGGCGCCGAGCGCCTCGGGCTGCTCGGAGAGGATGACGTCGTCGCCGGCCATGGTGCGGGCCGCGTTGCGCAGCGCGGCCCGGTCGCGGCGGCGCTGCACGGGGGACGTGGTCGTCGCCAGGCGGGTCGTGAGGAACGCGATCCGTTGGGTCTGCGTGGCCTGGGTCGCGGCCGTGTTCAGGACCCGGGCGTCGGCCGCCCGCGTCGACGCTCCCCGCTGCTCGATGACGTACGCGCCCACGACGAGGACCGCCAGGACCACGAGGCTCGCGAGGAACGGCAGCTCGAGCTGTCGCCGCGGCAGGTAGTCGTCGGTCTGGAGCCGCTCGCGGAGGCCGGCAAGGGAGAGGGGCGGAAGTCGGAGGCGCACCGTCCCGGGTTATCGGCACCCGGGTATGAATCTGGCAAGTTTTTCCGCCGGGCTCTCGGCGGAAGGTCGATCAGCCCGCGGAGGCGGTGCCGTCCACGAGCGCCGTGAGCTCGGCCAGCTGCGCCTGCAGACCGCCGCAGACCTGCTCGCAGAGCTCGTAGACACCCTGGTCGGCGACCGAGTACCACGCGCTCGTGCCCTCCTTGCGGCGGCTCACGATGCCGGCCTGCAGCAGCACGCCGAGATGCTTCGACGTGTTCTGCTGGCTCGTGCCGAGCCGGTCGGTCAGCTGCGCGACGGAGAGTTCACCGTCACGGAGCTGATCGAGGATGCGGATGCGGTTCGGGTCACCGATCACCCGCAGGCGGGTGGCGATGAGCTCAGCGAGGTCGAGTGGAATCGGGCTGGGAAGTGCCATGGTGCGCTCCTTCGCGGGTCACCGGCGGTCAGCGTGTCGAGCAGCTGTTGCCGCCCGCTTCGAGGTCGGGATCGTACGGGTGCTGCCCGGCGTTCACGGCGATGACGGACTCGTAGTTCGCGGGGCGGGGAGGCATGTCGGCGAGCAGCTCTTCGGCGAACGCCGCCGGGTCGTCGATCGCCAGTTCGGGCACGGCCCGCCGGACGTCGCCCAGCGTGGCGGCGACCGCCTCGCCGTGCAGACCGGGGTGCGTGTGGCCGGGGAGGAGGACCACGTCATCGCCGAGCGAGAGGACCCGCTCGTGCAGGGTGCGGTGCAGCATGCGCGCCATGGCGCGAGCCCCCTCGGGGTCGCCCTGCTGCAGATCCGGCCGGGCGATGCCGTCGACGAACAGCGAGTCGCCGCCGATGAGCACGCGCCCACCCACGAGCACGCCGGTCATGTCGGTCGTGTGGCCGGGGAGCGCGATCGCGCGGATGGGAATGCCGCCGAGATCGAGTGCGTCACCGTCGACGAGCGGGAGGACCTCGCCCGCGTACGTGACGCCGCGGTCGAGGGCGGGCGCCGGGAGGTACAGGCGCGCGGCGGCGCGCCGGGCGAGCTCGCGGGCGCCGGAGAGATGGTCGGCGTGCAGATGGGTGTCGACGACGGCGGTGATCCGGACGCCGAGGTCGTCGGCGAGCGCGAGGTACGCGTCCGCGTCGGGCGCGGGGTCGACGACGAGCGCCCGGTCGCCGGCCGCGACGAGGTACGACAGGCACCCGCGGCCGGGCCGCTGGATCTGACGGACCTCCAGGCCGGGCACGTCGACCTCGACGGGCACGGCGCGCAGCAGGCCGATCCAGCCGCGCATGCCGCCCGCGAGCACCGTTGCGTCAGCACCGGCGCCGGCGAGGGCCTGGGCCACGCGCTCGGCGGTGATCCCCTTGGTGCAGACGGTGATGACGGGGCCGTCGAGCTCCTGCGCGAGCGCCTCGGGGTCAGCGAGCACGGCCGGGGCGGGGACGTGGCGGGACGTCACCGTGGGGCCCTCGATCGACCAGGACGCGTCTTCACGGACGTCCAGCAGCGTGACGGGCGCACCGGCGAGGATGCGCTCGGCGAGAGAGGCGGGGCTGATCTGGGCGGGCGACGCAGTGGTGGTGCTCATCGGATGACCTCTGGACCGTGGACAATCACAACTATACAACACTTTGGTTGTAGTTACACCGCGACGCCCGCTGCGGTGGCCGCCGCGACCCCGACCGCCACGACGGCGACCAGGACCGCGAACCCGCGGCCGAGCGCCTTCAGCGGCACGCGGTCGGCCAGGTACGGCCCTGCGACCGCCCCGGCGACCGTCGCCGCGCCCATCACCAGCGCGACGGGCCAGTCCATCTCGCTCCCGGCCGCGAGGTGCGCGACCAGGCCGCAGAGCGAGACGATGCCCACGATCACCATCGACGTGCCCATCGCCTCGCGCATGCCGAAGCTCAATCCGATCGCCAGCGCGGGCACGACGAGGAACCCGCCGCCGACGCCGACCAGACCGGTCACCGCGCCGACGATGAAGCCGACCGGCACCAGGACGCGCGCCCGGGCCTTCGGACAGCCACCGATCCCGGCGGCGGGCTGGCCGGCGCGCTGCCAGGTCGCACGCGCCGCGAGCAGCATCACACCGGCGAAGGCGAAGAGGAGCAGCGACCCGCTGGCGTTCTGGTTGCCCACGGCGCCGAGCAGGCTGCCCGCTGCAGCCGCGCCCGCGAACCATGCCGCCGACGACCAGCACACCGCGCCGCGGCGCATCTGCCCCGTCGCGCCCGTGGCGGCCGCGGCGGCGACCACCGCCAGGCTCACCGTCGTGGCCTCGTGGACGTCGAGGCCGACGGCGTAGACGAGCACCGGGACGGCGAGCACGGCCCCACCCCCCGCCGACCATGCCGACGATGAGCCCGATGGCGACGCCGAACGGGATCGAGATGAGGATCGCCGGGTCCATCCCAGCTACACAACCAAACAGTGGTACACAGGTACAAGGTACCCGGTCTGGCCGGTGGCGTTACGCCAGCACGCCGCTCAGCTCGCGCCGCGACCGCACGCCGAGCTTGCGGTAGGCGTTCGTGAGGTGCACCTCGACGGTCTTCGGCGTCACGTAGAGCGTCTGCGCGATCTCGCGGTTCGCGCTGCCGGCCGCGGCGAGATCGACGACGCGCCGCTCACTCGGCGTCAGCGCCTCGACGCCGGCCAGGGCGTCGCTTCGCGGCCGCGCACCCGCGGCGTGCAGCTCCGTGCGCACGTGCTCGACGAGCGCATGCGCATCGCACGCCGACGCCAGCTCGAGCGCCCGGCGCAGCGGCTCCCGCGCATCGGTGGGCCGCCGGGCCCGGCGCAGCGCCCCGCCGAGCGCCGCCAGCGCCTTGGCCCGCTCGAGCCGCGCCGCGGAGTGCTCGAGCACCTCGACGGCCTCGCGCAGCGTGTCCATCCCCGCTCGCGCTGCACCATGCCGAGCACGCGCAGCGCCGTGCCGACCGTCCCGGGCGCGCCCCACTGACGCGCCTGGACCAGCCACGCCTCGGCCACCTCGACCGCTTCCTCGCGGCGGTCCAGCCGGTCGAGGGCGAGCGCGCGCGGGATCAGCCACGGGTAGTCGATCGGGTTGTGCACCCAGGAGGCGCGCCGTTCGAAGTCGTCGCAGACCGCCAGCACCTCCTCCGGCCGGCCCTGCGCGAGCGACAGGTGCGCACGGGCGTTGAGCCAGTTGAACATCGGCAGCGAGTCGTCCTGCGGATTGGGCATCTCGGCGAGATGCCGTTCGGCCGCGTCGAGTTCGCCCTGCTCGATGAGGATCGGCGCGAGGTACCCGCCGCTCGCCGCCATGATCGTCTCGCTGTATCCCCATTGGCGCAGCTCGCCGATCCCCGCCTCGAACTCCGCCCGGGACTGCGCGAGGTCGCCGCGCCGCCACAGGGTGTGGCCGTACCACGTGTGGATCGTCGAACTGCCCAGCAGCGACCCCGCGCGATAGGCCTCCGCCCGGCTCTGCTCCCACAGGTCGAGGGTCTCGTCGCGCTCGGCGCACTGCAGGACGTAGTAGGCCGCGACCGCGATGAGCGGGTCGTCCGAGAGGCGCAGGCCCCCCTCGTTCAGCAGCCACAGCGCGTGGTCGCAGATCTCGTCCGCCGGCCCGCCCTGGTGGGCCCAGATGTACAGCGCGATCGCGGTCGTGAGCTTCTCCCCCGTGCCCGCCCCCGGCCCGGGCCGCTGCCGGAACGGTTCGAGCTCGTCGAAGACCGCCACGTCACCGACGCCGAACACGCGGGCGACGGCTTCCACGGCCAGGAAGCCGAGGCGTGCGTCGCGCTGCACCGGGTCGGCGTAGTCGAGTCGCGCCGCCGCCTCGCGCACCACGGTGACGGCCTCGGCGGGATCGCCCGTGAAGATGAGCGTGCGGGCCAGCGCGTGCGCGATCTCCGCATGGGCGAGCGGGTCCTCGGCCTCGCCGAGGACCACCCGCAGGTGCTCGGCGGCACCGGGACCGCTCGTCTGGGCTTCCGTGAACGCCAGTTCGGTGAGCACGGCCGTGCGGCGATCGGGCGGCGGCGGCTCCTCCAGCGCCCGCTGCAGGTAGGCCACCGCGCCGTCGGGGGCACCGCGGCCGATCGCGCCCCGGCCGGCTTCGATCGCGACGTCGACCACCCACTCCTCGCCGCGCGGCGGCGCCAGGAGCAGCTGGTTGGCGATCTGCTCGACGCGCGCCCCGGCGGCGCGGAGGGTGTCGGCGGCGGCGGCGTGCAGGGAGCTCGCGCTCGGCGGGCGGCACCTCCTGGTAGACGGCGTCGCGCACCAGGGGATGGACGAAGCCCAAGGGCTGGTCGGGGCGCAGGATCTCCGCGCGGATGAGCGCGCCTGTCGCATCGGCGACCTCCTGGGCCTCCAGGCCCGTCAGGGAGGCGACGACGGAGGGCACGGCCTGGTCGCCCAGGACCGCCACGGCTCGCGCGACGGCCGCGGCCTGCGGGGTGAGGCGCGCCAGGCGCAGCAGGACGGTCCGCGAGACCGCCCGCGGCGCGATCTCGCGGACCTTCGCCGACTCGCTCTCGCGCGGATGGACGCCGTCGGCTGCCAGTGCGATGAGCAGTTGACGCAGCAGCAGCGGGTTGCCGCCGGTGGACGTGTGGCAGGCCTGCGCGAACCCGGCTTCGGGCTCCTCGGACAGCCGGTCGGCGATGAGCGCAGCCACGGCCTGCTCACTGAGCGGCCGGGGGCGCAGCGGCGTCACCACCGGGTCCTGCGCGATCTCGGCCAGCAGCGCGGGATCGACCCCCGGCTCGGAGCTGCGCAGCGTCGCGGCGACGAGGATCGGCGCGCCCTCCAGGCGCCGCAGCAGATAGGCGAGGAAGCGCAGCGACGGCCGGTCGACCCAGTGCAGGTCATCGACGGCGAGCACGAGCGGCTGTTCGTCGGCGAGGTTCAGCGCCAGCCAGTACAGGCCGTGCAGCACGGCGAACGACGCGCCGCCGGCCTGGGTGTTTCCGGTCGGAGCGCCCAGCACGTCGCGCGCGGGCCCCGCGGCACCCGCGAGCACGCGCTCGGCCAGTTCAGGGTCGGCGATGACGCCTTCGAACAGCTGGCGCACCACCCCGAACGGGAACGCCCCCTCCAGCTCACCACCGCGCGCGCTCAGGACCCGGACCCGGGAGCCCGCCCGGCGGCGGATCTCCGCCAGCACACGGCTCTTGCCGATCCCCGCCGGACCCTCGATGACCAGGAACCGGCCCTCGGAGGCCGCGGCCGATGCCAAGAGCTCGTCGAGGAGCCCCATCTCGGTGTCGCGTTCGAGGAGGTCGAGGTCCGGCATCAGGCGGATGGTACGAGGGCATCGCCGAGTTCGCGGCGGGATTTCACGCCCAGCTTGCGGTACGCGTTGGTCAGGTGGACCTCGACCGTCTTCGGCGTGACGAACAGGGTCTGCGCGATCTCCCGGTTCGCCTGCCCGGCCGCGGCGAGGTCGACGACGCGGCGTTCGCTCGGCGTCAGCGCCTCCACGCCCGACAGCGCGTCGGTGCGCGGCCGCGCACCCGCAGCGTGCAGCTCGGTGCGGATGTCCTCGGCCACGGCCGCCGCGTCGCACGCCACGGCGAGGTCCAGCGCGCGCCGCAACGGCTCGCGGGCCTCGGTCGGCTGGCGCGCGCGGCGCAGCGCGGCCCCGTAGGCGGCCAGCGCACGCGCGCGCTCCAGACGCGCCGACGAGCCCTCGAGCACCTCGACGGCGTCGCGCAGCCGGTCCAGGCCGTCCTCGCGCTCGATCGTCCCGAGGACGCGCAGCGCGGTCCCGACGGTCCCGGGAGCGCCCCACCCGCGGGCGACCTCGAGCCACCCCCGCGCGACGGCCAGCGCCTCGTCGGTCCGCCCGACCCGGTCGAGTGCGAGCGCCCGGATCACGGGCCAGGGAAACCCGACGGGGGCGACGATCCACGATGCGCGCCGCTCGCCCTCGTCGCACGCCTCGAGCGCCGCTTCGGCGTCGCCCTGCGCGAGGGACAGCTCCGCGCGCGCGTAGAGGAAGGCGAACGACGGCACGGACGGCTCCGGCGTGAGCGTCACCGCCCGCATGCGCTGCTCGGCCGCGTCGAGCTCGCCCTGCGCGACGAGCGCGTTCACGAGCCACGCGGTCGCGATCAGCCGGACCGTCTCGCTGTAGCCCCACTGCGTGACTTGGTCGAATCCCAGCTCGAGCTCGATGCGCGCCTGCGCGAGGTCGCCGCGGCGCAGCAGCGCATGCCCGTACCAGCTGTGCATCGAGGCGTTCTCGACGAGCGCGCCCGAGCGGTGCGCGTCCGCCCGGGCGGTCTCCCAGAGATCGAGCACCTCGTCGCGCTCGGCGCAGTGCAGGACGTAGAACGCACCGACGGAGATCAGCGGGTCATCTGCGTGGCGCAGCCGCGTGAGCATCCGCAACGCCAGCGCGCAGCAGTCGTCGGCGGGGCCACCGTCGTGCGCCCAGAGCATCGCGGCGATGGCGCCGAGCATCGCCTCGCCCCGTGTGTCCCCGGCCGCGTGGCGGAACGGCTCGCTGGTCTGCAGGACCTCCGGGTCGGCGGCGCCGAAGTGCACGCAGGTGACCTCGAGCGCCCGGAGGCCGAGGAGCGCGTCCCGATCGTCGGCGGGCAGCTCGGCCATCGCGGCGTGGGCGACCTCCAGTCCGGCGCGGGCCTCGCCGGTGAAGATCAGCGTGCGCGCGAGCGCCTGGGCGATCTCCGCACGGGTCGGCGCGTCCTCGGTGGCCTCCAACGCGCGGCGCAGATGCTCGGCCGCGCCGGTCGCGGTCGTCTGGGCCTCGGTGAACGCGAGCTCGCGCAGCACGTCCGCGCGGATGTCCGGTGGCGGCGGCTCGGCGAGCGCGCGGCGCAGGTAGGCGACCGCGCCGTCGGGAGCGCCGCGGGCGATCGCGTCGTGTCCGGCCCGGATGAGGGCGTCGGCCGCCCAGGCCTCCCCCGCGGGCGGCGTCAGCAGCAGCTGGTTGGCGACCTGCTCGGGCCCAGCCTCGACGTCGCGCAGGACCGCCGCGGCGCGCGCGTGCAGCTGCTCGCGCTCGGCGGGTGTGACCTCCTGGTACACCGCGTCGCGCACGAGCGGATGCACGAACCGCAGCGGCATCTCCGGCGTCAGCAGCTCCGCGCGCACGAGCGCGCGCGACGCGTCGATCACCTCATCCTCGGTGAGCCCCGCCAGGGACGAGACGGTGCGCGGGGTGGCGCCGTCGCCCAGCACGGCGACGGCGCGGGCCGCCGCGGCCGCGGACGGGTCGAGCCGCCCGAGGCGCAGCAGCACCGTCCGGGACACCGCGCGCGGCGCGATCTCGCGCACGACGCCGGTCTGCGCCTCGACCGGGCGAATGCGGTCCGCCGCCAGCGCCCCGAGCAGCTGGCGCAGCAGCAGCGGGTTGCCCCCCGTCGCGCGATGGCACGCCTCGACGAACGCCGGCTCGCCCGGCTCGCCCAGCCGCTCGGCAAGGAGCGCGCCCACCGCGTCTTCGCTCAGCGGACGGGGCCGCAGCGACGCGACCGCCGGGTCCTGCACGAGTTCGGCGAGCAGCACCGGGTCGACGCCCGGCTCGGCGCTGCGCAGCGTGGCGGCGAGGAGGACGGGCGCGCCGTCGAGCCGCCGCGCGAGGTACGCGAGGAACCGCAGCGACGGCCGGTCGACCCAGTGCAGGTCGTCGATGGCGAGCACGAGCGGCTCCTCCTCCGCCAGGTTGAGGACCAGCCAGTAGAGGCCGTGCAGCACCGCGAACGACGCGCCGCCCGCCTGGGTGTTCCCCGTCGGCGCCTCGAGCACGTCGCGCGCCGGCGCAGCCGCACCGGTGCACAGCCGCGCGGCACGCTCGGGATCGGCGAGCACGCCCTCGAACAGCTGGCGCACCACGCCGAAGGGGAACGAGCCCTCCAGCTCCCCGCCGCGTGCCGCCAGCACCGTCATGCGCCGCCCCGCTCGCGCCCGGACCTCGGCCAGGACCCGGCTCTTGCCGATGCCCGCCGGGCCCTCGATCAGCAGGAACCGGCCCTCGGAGGCCGCGGCCCCGGCGAGCAGCTCGTCGACGACCGCCAACTCGTCGTCGCGCTCCAGCAGCCCGTCGGGGCTCATGCGCGGGTCAGCACCGTGCCGAGCTCCCGACGCGAACGCACCCCGAGCTTGCGGTACGCGTTCGTGAGGTGGACCTCGACGGTCTTCGGCGTGACGTACAGCGTCTGTGCGATCTCGCGGTTCGCCTGCCCGGACGCCGCGAGATCCACGACCCGTCGCTCGCTGGGAGTCAGCGCCTCCACGCCCGACAGCGCGTCGGTGCGCGGGCGCGCGCCGGACGCGTGCAGCTCGGTGCGTGCCTGCTCGGCGAGCCCCGGTGCGCCGCACGCTGACGCCAGCTCCAGCGCTCGGCGCAGCGGCTCCCGCGCCTCGGTCAGCTTGCGGTCCCGGCGCAGCGCGGCGCCGTAGGCCGCCAGCGCCTTCGCCTCCTCGAGCTTCGCAGCCGGATAGCCCCTGAGGACGTCGACGGCCTCCTGCAGCCGGGACAGCCCGTCGTCACCCTCGAGCTCACCGAGCACCCGCAGCGCGGGCCCCAGCAGATTCGGCGTGCCCCACGCGGTCGCCACGTCCAGTCCCTCGCGGGCGACCGTCAGCGCCTCGTCGGTCCGGCCGAGGCGGTGCAGCGCCTGGGCCTCGTACTCGAACCACATGAGGTCGACCGGCCGGGGGATCCAGCAGCGGGCACGCAGCTGCGCGGCGAACTGCAGAGCCGTCTCGGGATCGCCCAGCGCCAGATGCGTCGCCGCCCGGGACCGGAGGTAGAAGAACGCGCTCGTGCCGTTGCGGACGGGGTCGCCGACGCGGTCCAGCAGCCGCCGCGCGTCCTCGGGCTCGCCCCGCTCGAGGTGCACCATCGCGAGGTGCGCGGCCGGGTACACCTGTGCGAGCGGGCTGAAACCCCACCGCGCAAGCGTGTCGACGGCCTCTGTGAGCATCTCACGCGCCTCGTCGAGCTCCCCGCGCCGGTAGAGCGTGTAGCCGTACCAGAGGTGGATCGTCGCGAGGACGAGCAGCGAGCCGGAGCGGTGCGCCTCGGCCCGGAAGTGCTCCCAGATGTCGAGGACCTCCTCCCGCCCGGCGGCGACGAGCGTGTTCATCGCCGCCATGGGGAGCAGCGCGCTGTCGAACGCCACCATCTGGCCGTCCAGCAGGCAGTCCAGGCACACCGCCGTGCAGTCGTCGGCGGACCCGCCCTGGTAGCTCCAGGTGTACGCGGCCATGGACTGCAGCAGCTTCGTCCCGACCCCGGCGCCGGGGATGACCTTGTGGTAGGGCGCGAGGACGTCGAGCGACGCCGGGTCGCCCGCGCCGAAGTACACCGTCATGTGCACGAGGGCCTCCAGCGAGCGGCGCACCTCCTCGGCGTCCGCAGGCAGGCCGGCCATGGCCTCCCGGGCGGCGTCGGCCGCGCCGTCGGGGTCCCCGGTGAAGAGCATCACCCGGCCCAGCATCTGCGTGATGTCCGCGCGCGCGAGCGGGTCATCGACGAAGGCCAGCGCCTCGGTGAGGTGCTCCACCGCGCCCGGCCCGGTCGCGTGGGCCTCGGCCATCCCGAGCTCCAGCAGGACCGCCGGCCGGTCGGTCGGCGCCGGAGGTTCCTCGAGCGCACGCAGCAGGTACGCGGCCGCGCTGTCCGGCGCGCCCCGCGAGCTGGACGCCGCCGCGGCGGCGCGGCAGGCCGCCACGACCCACCCCTCGCCGCGCGGCGGGCACAGCAGCAGCTGCGCTGCGGTCTGCTCCGGCGGCGCGCCCGTGTCGGCCAGCACCTGCGCGGCGCGCGCGTGCAGCAGATCGCGCTGGCCGGGCGGCAGGTCCTGGTAGACGGCGTCGCGCAGGAGCGGATGGACGAAGCCCAGCGGCGGCTCGGGGCGCAGCAGCTCGGCCCGGACCAGCTCGCCCGTGGCCTCGGCCGCCTGCGTCTCGTCCAGCTCGGCGAGCGACGCGACCGCCTGCAGCCCCGCGCTCTCTCCGAGCACCGCCACGGCGCGGGCCACGGCGAACGCGTCGGCCGACCCGCGGGCGAGCCGGGACAGGACCGTGCGCGACACCGCTCGGGGCGCGATCTCCCGCACCGTCGCGACATGGTCATCGGTGGGCGTGACCCCGTCGGCGGCGAGCGCCGCCAGGAGCTGGCGCAGCAGCAGCGGGTTGCCGCCGGTGGCACGGCGGCACGCGTCGAGGAACCCCCCGGTGGCGCCCTCCCCGAGCACGTCGGCCGACAGCTCGGCCACCGCGTCGCCGCTGAGCGGGCGGGGCCGCAGCGGGACGGTCATCGGGTCCTGCGCCATCTCGGCGAGCAGCGCCGGGTCCATGCCGGGCTCGGCGGTCCGCAGCGTCGCGGCGACGAGCACCGGGGCGCCCTCGAGCCGCCGGACCAGGTAGGCGAGGAAGCGCAGGGACGGGCGGTCGACCCAGTGCAGGTCGTCGATCGCGAGCACCAGCGGGCGATCCTCGGCGAGGTTCAGCGCCAGCCAGTACAGGCCGTGCAGCACGGCGAAGGAGGTGTTGCCGAGCGTCTGCCCGTCCAGCTCCGGGGCGGCCAGCACCGCGCGCGAGGACGCCGCGGCGCCACCCAGGGCGCGGTCGGCCAGGTCCGGGTCGGCGACGACGCCCTCGAAGAGCTGACGGACGACCCCGAACGGGAACGAGCCCTCCAGCTCCCCGGCGCGCGCGGCCAGCACCGTCATGTTGCGATCGGCGCGCCGGCGGACCTCGGCGAGCAGGCGGCTCTTCCCGATCCCGGCAGGCCCCTCGATGAGCAGGAGCCGGCCTTCGCCGTCCTGGACCCCATCGAGCGCGCGCTGGACCGCATCGAGCTCGTCGTCACGCTCCAGAAGACCGTGGATCACGGCGGGAATCCTACGGTGGCAGGCCAGCAGGAGCGTCGTCAGTCCAGCGCGCCCGCCAGCTCGCGTCGCGAGCCGATCCCGAGCTTGCGGTACGCGTTGGTCAGATGAACCTCGACGGTCTTCGGGGTGACGTACAGCTGCTGGGCGATCTCGCGATTGGCGTTCCCCGCCGCGGCGAGGTCGGCGACGCGGCGCTCACTCGGCGTCAGGGCCTCCACGCCCGCCAGCGCGTCGCTCCGCGGACGGGCGCCCGTGGCCTGCAGCTCGGTGCGGATGTGGGCGGCGAGCGCGTGCGCCTCGCACGCCGACGCGAGGTCCAGCGCGCGGCGCAGCGGCTCGCGCGCTTCCGACGGCTCGCGCGCGCGCCGCATCGCCGACCCCAGCGCGGCGAGCGCCTGGGCGAGCTCCAGCCGCGCCGACGATCCGTCGAGCACGGCGACGGCCTCCCGCAGCGTGTCCAAGCCGGGCGTCGCGCTGCACGAGGCCCAGGACGCGCAGCGCCGCGCCGACCTCTCCGGGAGCGCCCCACGCACGTGCCTGCGCGACCCAGTCTTCGGCGACCGTCACCGCCTCCTCCGTGCGCCCGACGCGGTCCAGCGCCAGCGCCTGCACCCGCGGCCAGGGGTAGTCGATCGGTCGCGTCACCCACGTCATCCGCCCCGCCAGCTCATCGCAGCGTTCCAGCGCCTGGTCGGGCCGTCCCTCGGCGAGGAGGAGGACGGCATCGGAGTACAGCCAGTGGAACGTGGCGATCGCGTCGCGCTCGGGCGCCACCAGCCCGCCGTGCAGTTCCCGCGCCCGCGCGAGCTCGCCCTGCTCGGTGAGGAGGACGACGAGGTGGCAGGCGCTCACCGTCAGCACTTCGGGGCTGTACCCCCCACTGGCGGAACTGCCGGTGCCCGGTCTCGAACTCCTCGCGCGCCTGGCCGAGGTCGCCGCGGCGCAGCAGCGCCCCGCCGTACCAGTTGTGGATGGTGGAGGTCAGCAGCAGCGAGCCCGTCCGGTAGGCCTCGGCGCGTTCGCGGGCCCAGATGTCGAGGAGCTCGTCGTGCGCGGCGAACTGGAGGACCGCGAACGCGCCGGTCGCAGTCAGCGGGTCGTCCGCGATGCTCAGCCCGCCGTCGCGCAGCAGCGCCAGGGCGGCGTCGCAGCACTCCGCGGCGGTGCCGTCGGTCTGCGACCACGCGTAGACGGCCATCGACGCGAGCAGCTTCTCGCCCACGCCCGCGTCGGGCGGCGGGTGCCGGTGCTGGGCCAGCAGCGCGAGCTGCGCGTCGTCGACCACGCCGAAGACCGCCGCGATGACCCGGACGGCCTCCAGGCCCAGGCGGATGTCGCGCGCCTCCGGGGTGTCCGGCAGCGCGTCGCGCGCGGCGGCCGCCACCGCGCTGCCCTCCTCCGGGGCGCCCGTGAAGATCAGCGTGCGGCTGAGGATCTGCGCGACCCCGGCGCGGGCGAAGGGATCGTCGGAGGACTCCAGCACCTCGCGGAGGTGCTCCACGGCCCCCGGGCCGCTGGTCTGGGCCTCGATGATCCCGAGCGCGCCGACCACCGCGACACGCTCGTCGGGCGCCGGCGGCTCATCGAGCGCGCGCTGGAAGTACGCGACCGCGCCGTCCGGTGCGCCGCGGGAGATCGCCTCGTAGCCGGCGGCCATCGAGGTCTCCACCACCCAGGGTGTCGCCCGCGCAGGCGTGAGCAGCAGCTGGGTGGCGATGTGCTCGGCGGGGGCGTCCGCGTCGCGCAGGACCTCGGCGGCGCGGCCGTGCAGCAACTCGCGCTCGGCGGGCGGGATCTCCTGATAGATGGCGTCGCGGACCAGCGGGTGCGCGAAGCCGATCGGCGGGTCGGCGCGCAGGATCTCGGCCTTGATGAGCGCCCCGGTCGTCTCGACCAGCTCCTCGGGCGCGAGCCCGGCGAGTGCCGCCACGACGTCGGGCGCGGCATGCTCGCCGAGGATCGCGGCGGCGCGGGCGACGGCGGCGGCCTGCTCGGGCAGACGGGCGAGCCGCAGCAGCACGGTCCGCGAGACCGCACGCGGGGCGATCTGGCGGACCATGTCGACGTTGGCCTCCACCGGGCTGACGGCGTCCGCCGCGAGCGCGACCAGCAGCTGGTGCAGGAGCAGCGGGTTGCCGCCCGTCGACCGGTGACACGCCGCGACGAAGGCCTCGTCGCCTGCGACGCCGAGACGCTCCTCGATGAGGCCGCCGACCGCCTCCTCGCTGAGCGGGCGCGGCTGCAGGGACTCCACGGCGGCGTCCCGCACGACCTCGGCCAGCAGCGCCGGATCGATGCCCGGCTCGGAACTGCGCAGCGTCGCGGCCAGCAGGACCGGCGCGCCCTCCAGTCTGCGCACGAGGTAGGCCAGGAAGCGCAGGGACGGCCGGTCGACCCACTGCAGGTCGTCGACGGCGAGGACCAGCGGCTGCTCCTCGGCGAGGTTCAGCGTCAGCCAGTACAGCCCGTGCAGCACCGCGAACGACGCGTTGCCCGCCTGCGTGTTCCCGGTGGGCGCGCCGAGGACGTCGCCCGCGGCAGCGCCCGCACCCGCGAGCGCGATCTCGCGCAGCTCGGGGTCGGCCATGACGCCCTCGAACAGTTGGCGTGCGGCGCCGAAGGGGAACGCGGCCTCCAGCTCGCTCCCCCGGGCCGTGAGCACCCGCTTGCGCGACCCGGCGCGACGGCGGACCTCCGTCAGCACGCGCGTCTTGCCGATCCCGGCGAGCCCCTCGATGAGGAGAAACCGCCCCTCGCCGGCACCCGCGGAGGCCAGCATCTCGTCAACGAGCGCCAGTTCGTCGTCGCGCTCGAGCAGGGCGGGGTCGGCCATCGAGCGGATGGTACGGGGCGTGCCAGCACGGCCGCACCCTGCGACCGTCCATGTGCGGGCGGGATACTCCCTGCGATTTCGGTCGATCTGGTGTACTTCCGCACCATGCGACCCTGCCTGACCGCTTCGACCCTCGGAATCATCGCCCTGGCCGCGGGAGCCGCGCCGGCCCACGCGGGGCTGACGGTCGCACTGACCGCGAGCGCACCCGGTCAGACCGCGCCGGTCAACCTGGACATCCTGTTCGTCAACCCCTTCCCGCAGGCGCTCCAGCTCGTCGGCGCGAACAAGGTGCCCGCCGGGGTGAACACCGCGAGCCGCGAGATCGACCCGACGCTCTCCGACGACGGCACCCGCCTCGCCTTCCGCCGCTCGCTGAGCGCGGGTGAGCCGACCTACCACGTCGTCGCGCTCCCGAGTGGCGCGCCGGTGCAGATCCCGAACCCGTTCACCACCGAGCGGTTCAACAGCGCGGCCGGCATCGCGCTCTCCGGCGACGGCCGCCGGGCGATCATCGGCATGGCGCGCAGCCAGTCGGCCGTCGCACAGGTGGGCGTCGTCGACGTCTCCGCGCTGCCCGGGGGCCCGTTCCCGACGATCGGCACGCCCGAGTTCGACATCCCCGACGGCGACAGCTTCGGCCAGTTCGGCGTGATCACCCCGTTCAGCGCGCAACTCGACGCGACCGGGAGCAAGCTGCTGTACGGGTACCGCACGCAGACCGCCGGCACCTCGACATCGTTCACCGGGATCGTCGACGGCCCGGTCAACGGCACGCCGCGGCTGCGGGACCTCGGCAGCGGGACGTCCGTCGACGCGATCGCGATGATCCCCGGCCGCCCGAACGAGGTGACAATCGCCCGCCGCGGCGCCCTCGAGACCCTCGCGCTGAACGCCGCCACACCACCGGCGCCCCTCACGCTGCCGAACCTCCCGGCCCGCGCGACCGGCGAGACCCGCAGCGACCCCGACTGGTCGGGAGACGGCCGGTACCTCGGCTGGCTGTCCTCGACGGGCACGGGAGAGTTGAAGGACGTCAAGCTCTTCGTCTACGACACGCAGACGCAGGGCCTCATCGCCCCCGCGGGCCTGTCGCTCGGCCAGCGCCGGAACTTCAGCGGGATCTCGATCTCCGAGGGCGTCCCGGCGATCCAGCAGTTCACCGCGCCGCTCACCGTGCAGGTCGAGCAGCCGAAGGTGAACCTGCCGATCCGCCTGCGGGCATCGACGTCGGTCGGGATCCTCGTCCAGCGCGAGCAGGGCACCGTGCGGGTGCTCGGCCGCCGCGTCCCCCGGCTCGTGCCCGTGGGCCGCGTGCCGTTCGGCACGCGGAAGAAGGGCGCGTCGACCGTCGCGTGGAACGGCCGGGTCGGCGGCAAGAAGCTGCGCGCCGGCACGTACCGCATCACGCTGCGCGCGTTCGACCGCAACGGCCGCCTGACCGAACTCGGCGCGTCCCGGCGTGTGACGGTGCGCGGCTGAGGACAGCGCGACGCTTTCGTGGTGGTCCTGTATCTGCCACGATCCTGAGTAATGCACCGCGCTCTGTCGCTGCTGGGTCTCGCCCTCCTGCTGGCCTGCGCGCCCGCAGCAGACGCGGCACCCACGTGGGAGCGCAGCTTCGGCAACGACGTCGGCGGCCCGGGCGCCGACATCTGCACCGTCGCCGCGAACTGCGTCACGGGCAGCCAGGCCGACACGGACGGCGGCACGTTCCGGACCGCGGCAGACACCGCGATCGACGCCGAGGGCAACGTCTACGTCGCCGACGACTTCATGGACCGCGTCTCCAAGTTCACCGCCGACGGGGCGTTCCTGCGCGCCTGGGGCTGGAGCGTGCACAAGGACCTGCCCGGGCAGTTCGGCGTCTGCACGGTGGCGGCCGACTGCCGGGCGGGCGAGCGTGCGCCCAACGGCGGGGCGCTGTCCTCCCCGAGCGGGATCGCGGTGAGCAAGAGCGGCGAGGTCTACGTCGCCGAGACGGACGCGAACCGCATCTCGGTGTTCACCACCGACGGCGCGTTTCTCCGCACGATGGGCGAGGGTGTCAGCACCGGGGCCGCGGCCGTCCAGAGCTGCACCGTCGCGTCGGCGTGCAGAACCGGCGGCGCCACGGGCATCCCCGGCTCGTTCGACAAGCCCCGCGGCATCGCGTTCGACTCGACGGGCTCCTACTGGGTGGCCGAGGTCGCAAACCCGCGCGTGCAGAAGTTCAACGCGGCAGACGGCTTCAATCTCATGGTCGGCAAGGACGTCGGCGGTCCCGGAATGGACCGCTGCATCAGCGTCCTGCTCTGCGGTGCCGCGTCGCCCACCGGCCTCCCGCGCGGCGGCCAGTGGGCGGCAGTCGAGGGCATCGGGACGGGCGTCGGCGATCGCGTCTTCGTCACCGACCATCAGAGCAACAGCGTCACCGTGCTCAGCTCCGACGGGTCGTTCGAACGGGTGCTCGGCAAGGACGTCATGGGCCCGGGGACGAAGATCTGCAACGCCGCCACCCTCTGCGTGCCCGGTGTCGCCGGGCGGCAAGGGCGGCGAGTTCACCAGCCCCAGCGGCGTCACCGGCGACTCGGCGGGCAACATGTATGTGAGCGAGCGGCTCGCCGACCGCGTGCAGATCATCACGTGGCAGGGCACGTTCCAGGCCGTGCTGGGCAAGAACGTCGACGACCGCTTCCCCAACGTGTTCGCGGTCTGCAGCGAGAGCACGCACTGCCGCGCCGGGGCGGCCGGCGGCAAGGGTGGCGAGATCTCCCAGTCCTGGAGCCTCGAGGTCTCCCCGCTCGGGACCCTCTACGTCGGCGAGTACAGCGGCGCGCGGGTGTCGAAGTTCCGCAACCCGATCGCGCCGCCGCAGCCGACGATCACCGGCTTCACCCCGTCGAGCCCGTCGAACCAGAACGCCCCGCGCATCCGCGGCACGACCGTGGCAGGCACCACCATCCGCATCTACCGGGGCCTGGGCTGCGTCGGCGCGCCGATCGCCACGGGCACGCGTGAGGAGTTCGCCGCCGGCCTGGTCGTGACGGTCGCCGACAACACGACCACCCAGTTCACGGCGCGTGCCGTCGCCGGCGGCATCGAGTCGTTCTGCACGCCCGGCGCGACGTACGTCGAGGACTCGACGCCGCCGGCGCCGCCGGTCATCACCGCCACCTCGCCCGCCAGCCCGGCGAACGACCCGAGCCCGCGCGTGCAGGGGACCGCCGAGGCGGGCTCCAGCGTGTGGGTCTTCACCAACGAGACGTGCAGCGGACCGGCGGGAGCGATCGGCGCGGCCGCCGACTTCGCCTCGCCCGGCTTCGTCGTCGGCGTCCCACCTGGCAACCAGGCCTTCTACGCAACCGCGACCGACGCGGCGGGCAACGTCTCGGCGTGCTCGGCGGGCCTGCCGTACACCTACACCGGCGACGTCGTCGTGGCCACCGGCCCGGGCGCGCCCGCGCCCGACACGTTCGTCACCGGCGGACCCGAGGGCGGCGGCTGGCTGACGGTCCCGACGTTCACCTACCGCAGCGACACCCCCGGGGCGAAGTTCCAGTGCCGCGTCGACGGCGGCGCCTGGTCGACGTGCGACCGCGGCTCGTACACGACCGCCCCGCTCGCGGTCGGCGCGCACCGCTTCGAGGTCGCGGCCATCGGGGCCGGCAACGTCGTCGACCCCACGCCCGCGCGGCGCGACTTCTCGATCAACGCGAAGAAGACCGAACCGCTGTCGTGCGAGGTCAACCCGTTCCTCGCGACCGGTCGCGGCAGCCTGTTCTCCAAGGATCCCAACGCGTGCGACATCTCGACCGACGGCACGACGAGCTTCAACCACGCATGGTCCGAGTGCGAATCTGACCGGGGCGGCACCATCGGGGCACTCTGCTCGACCGTGAAGGTGCCCTGCCCGAAAGGCGCACGCTGCACACTGAAGACGACCGTCGCCTTCCAGCACGAGGACACGAACACGTGGTGGCACGTCGGGACGCAGCGCATCTTCCAGCCGTTCGTCGACATCCGCGCCGCGGAGTGCGACATCGACTACTCCCAGCGGCGGTGTCAGACGTCGCAGTCCGTGTCGTTCCTCGGGCAGCCCACCGAGTTCGGCTTCCAATGCTGGGCGCGTCAGTACTTCCCGGGGGACCGTCTCGACGACGGCAAGAGCGTCCCAGCGCCGCCGGGGTTCCAGCGGTTCGGCGACGCGAACGGCCGGGCCCTCGGGTGCAGGGCGTCGCTGACGATCGAAGCCGCCGCGCCGCTGGTTCCCGTGGGCGTTCCGGGCGGCGCCCACGTGTTCGTGCCGAGCGCCGGAACCCTGTCGGTGACCCCCGGCGGCGGACTCGGCGGACGGAGCGCCGCCGCCTCCGCGCGGCGCGCCCCGGTGTTCAAGACCATCAAGAAGACGGTGACCGCGCCGGGCGCCGTGCCGCTGACGTTCAAGCTGAGCTCGGCCGCGAACAAGACGTACAAGAGGAAGCGGCGGCTTCCGCTCTCGCTGAAGGTCACGTTCACCCCCGCCCGGCGGCGTGGGCGCGGCGAGTACCCGGACGGTGAAGGTCGCCCTGAGGCCCGCGGAACGGGATCTCACGGAGCGTCAGCTGTGCCGGGCGGCCAAGAAGCGGAACGCGAAGCTCCGCTGCCCCTGAGCCGCCAGGCGTCCTGCGCCCCCAACGAGTGAGGGCGCAGGACAGTGGCCTACGTGGCGGCCTGCACCGCCACGTCATCGAGCCAGGCGGTCGCGCCCGAGGCGGTCCGGAACTTCACGCCGGGCCGGGTCGACGCCGTGACGCCGACCACCGACACGTACTGCCACGCGCCGGTGCCGACCGCGCTCGCACGGGCGTAGATCGCGCCCGTTGCGTCCGTGAGGTCGAGCGACCACACGACCCCGGCGGGGACCAGCGCCCAGCCGCCCACCTGGTAGCGGCCGGCGATGCCCGACGTCGCCAGCGACTCCACCGGGATGCCGGCGCCGGTGGTGACGTACTTCAGCGACCGGGTCCCGCTGCGCTTCTGATCGGTCGCCGACGTCATCGTCACGCCCGAGCCCGCCGTCCAGCTGCCGACGCCCGCTTCGAACGTCCCGTTCGGGGCGACGCTCGTCGCCAGGTACGGGGCCCAGTTGTAGAGCGTGGTCGCGGTGCCCGCGGTCGTGGAGAGGGTGATCGTCGCCACCGTGCCCGGCGTGCTGCCGACGGGCAGCAGGACCGTGACCGCAGTGGCGGTCCTCGACTTCGGGGTGACCGTCGTGCCGTTGACCTGCAGCGTCGCCGCCGACAGGTTCGTGCCGGAGATCGTGACCTGCGTCGCGATGTTCCAGTACCACGACGTGGCGCTGATTCCGGTGATGGTCGGCGCCGTCGAGGTCCGCGTGATGTACGCGAACGTCGTCGTCGCGGTGCCGCCCGGGCCGGTCACCGCGATCGTCGCGTTCCCTGCCGCCGTGCCCTTCGGCACGGTGAGCACCATGCTCGTCGGTGTGACCTTCGACGGCACGACCGTCGTGCCGTTGACCTTCACCGTCGTGCCGATCAGGTTGGTCCCCTTCAGCTCGAGCGGCGTCGCGACATCGACGTAGCCCTTCGTGACGCTGAGGCTCGCGATCGTGGGGACCGGCTCGTACGTGAACGTCGTCGACGCCGTGCCCTCGGGCGTGGTGAGGACCACAGGCTGGGTGCCCGTGAGACCCGAGGGGGCCAGGAAGTCGAACTGGTCGGGGTAGGACACCGACGCCGGCACCCTGCCGCCGACCGTCGCCCGTGCGAATTCGAGCCCCGTCCCCCGGACCTCGACCTGCGTGCCGGCCACACCGCGACTCGGCGTGACGGACGTGATCTTCGGCGCGCCGAAGTACTGCCACGTGCCGGGGACGACGACCGGGCTCGTGCCCGCCGGCGTCGTGACGCGCACACTCACGGTGAGCGGCCCCGTCTGGGCGGGAACGACGGCCGTGATCTGCGTGCTCGAGTTCACCGTGATCGCGGGCGACGCGACCGTGCCGAAATCGACGCGCGTCGCACCGGTGAATCCCGTGCCCGTGATGGTCGCGATGAACCGGTTGTTCGCCTGGTCGAGCGAGCGCGACACGCCGGTGATCGCCGGAGCCGGGTTGACCGGGCGCGCCTCGCGGGTGAACGTCGTCGTGACCGAGCCGCCGGCCGTCGTGATCTTGATCGGGACGCTGCCTGTGGCCGTGCCAGCCGGCACCGTGAGCGCGACACTCGTCGCGGACACGGACGACGGCGTCACCGACGAGCCGTTGACCGTCACCAGCGCGCCCGTGAGGTAGGTCCCCGTGATCGTCACCGGCGTCGCGACATCGAAGAAGCCCTTCGTCGGGGTCATCGACGAGATCGTGGGCGCCGGCGCCACGGATCGCGCCTCACACGTGAACGTGGTGGTCGCCGTCCCCGCGTTCGTCGTCACCTTGAGCACGGACGGCCCGGGCGCGACGCCCTTCGGGATCGTCACTGTGATGCTCCCGGAGGAGGTGGCCGTCGGGGTCAGGGGCTCCCCGTCGAGGGTGACCGTCGGGCTGACGAAGTTCGCACCCGAGATGGTCACCGGGGTGGCGACGTCGTAGAAGCCCTTCGTGGCCGACAGCGACGAGATCGTCGGCGACGGCCCCGTGCCGGGTCGCAGCGTGTACGTGAACGTCGTCGTCGCGCTGCCGGCCGGGTTGGTGACCTTGACCTCCTGCGGCCCGGGGCTCTCGACCGGCGAGAGCGTCATGTCGATGGCGGTGTCGGTCTGCTGGTCGATCCGCGCGGGCGGTCGCCCACCGATCGTCACCTCGGCGTCCTTGAGGTTCGTGCCGGTGATGGAGAAGCCGTTCCAGTTGTCGAAGTACCAGCCGCCGGGCCCGGAGGTGATCGTCGGCCTGCTGAAGGTCGGGACCACCGGCGTCCCCTTGAGCACGACTCCCTGTCGCGGACCGAGCGTCACCTTTGAGACCGTCGCGCCGTCCAGCGTCTGCATCGGGCCGCCGAACGTGACGTCCCCGGCCGGTGCGCCCTGCTCCTTGATGATCGCCGTGCCACCGGCGAAGTCCCGCCGGATCGCTCCCTGCCACTTGTAGCGCGGGCCCTTCGGCTGGCCGAGGTCGGTGTCCCAGCCCGGCCACCAGTTGACGGGCGTCTGCGACGTGTCGGTGATGCCGTCCTTGCCGTCGCTCACGAGCAGGTAGTTCGCCAGGACGTAGTTGCGCTCGGCGTTGCTGGCGGCGTCATCGTCGATGACGACGCCGCGGCCGAGCCGGTGCACCTTGTCGAAGTGGCTGAAGAGCGCGTCCTGGCTCCACTGATCCAACCCGCCGCCCAGGCCGGAGTCCGCGTTGATCCCCCACTCCTTGTTGACGTAGTCGGCCGACTTGATCAGCCGATCGACCTCCGGGAAGTACTCGCGCGACGTGCCGACACGCCCGTGGTACCAGACGGCGTTGTGCATCAGTTCCTTGTCGGGGATCGCCGCCCGGATCTCCTCCATGAACACCGTCATGGCGATGCGCCAGTCCGCGGCGGTGACGGTCCGGCCGAGCCATGGGCTGTACGGCGTCGCCCGCGTCGTGCCGTTGCGCTCCCACAGATCGAGATCGAGGTTGACGTCGTCGATCCACGCGCCCTTGTACCCGTGCGTGAGGAGCTCCTTCAGCTCCGCCACCCGCGCGGCGCGGAACGCCGGGTTCGTGATGTCACCTGCGCGGCGGTCCGCGGCCCCGTCCTCGGAGCCGTACTTGAGGTACACGTCGGCGCCGGAGGCGGTCTTCAGGCCGTAGGTGGAGGCCTGCGGATCGTCGGGCCAGATGCCGAAGGAGTTCCAGTACACCCAGCCCCGCGTGTACCACGACGTCTTGTCGCGGAAGAAGTCGTCGGAGACCTGGAAGCGCCAGAGCTTCTGGTTGAGCCACGTGCTGTACGCCTGCGTGGAGTACTGGTCGAACGCGGACGCCGAGCGCTTGACGAACCGGACCTTGCCGGGATTCCCGGAGTCCTCCGGGAGCGCATGAGCTGCCCCCCACGGACGTGAACAGCAGGGCGATGGCGAGCAGCGGCAGGAGCGCCGCGCGAAGACAGGTGCGCATGGCGCGAGATAATAGTTATTATCGGAACGCTCCGCTCCGCGCTCCTGCCTGAAACACAAGAACCCCCCGCGTTGGCAGGGGTTCGTGAAGCGCGCCTCGGGGGACGAAGGTCAAACCAGATGAGACCCAGATCCAGGGAGGTCAGAAAGACTCCACCAAAATCTCATGGTTCCGGGAGTTCGTCAGTGTCGGGTTAGGATGGTGAGCGATCGGAATGATCTGCTGGAGCCGCGGGGGAGGCGGGTGCGGAGCGAGGTCAGAAAAGCAGCCCTAGGTGCGCCCGAGGACCCTACCCAGTTGAGGACCCGCTAAGAGGTCGAGAGCTCGTCAATGCAGTGCGCGAGCCACGGCTCCGGCAGATCCGGCGGGAACTGGTCGAGGGTCACGAGTAGCCATGTCTTGAGACGGCGACCCTCGAGTCAGCCATCGTGCCGTTGACGGCGCTCTATACCAGTGAGCCACCGGGGTAGTAATCAGCGAGAAGCCATGAATGGCGCTTGGAGTATTTGGGGTACATCCCTGTTTGTTGTCGTGTTCGGCGGAGCGGTAGCCGTCCTATTCGGGCGGTCCGATGGCCTGGCCAGCGAGTTACTCGCGAGCGCCGGCGAGGAGCTTGGGTGGCTGCTCTTGGGCTTTCCGATCTTCCTTGTAGTCGGGCCCGTAATCGGAGGTACCCTGACGTACTTTCTCGCCGTCAATCCGAGCAACGACAAGCGCTAGGACTTCCGAGCCCCAGCGTTCGGTGGCCCCTATCGCTCGGCGCGCAGCCAGGCTGCTGCCGCTTCTGCGGCTCCTACTGCGTACGTCCCGTGGTACTGCACATGAGCCTTGTTCGTGACGAAGCTGTTCGGTATCGCTCCCTGAAGGCCCTGACACACTCGGTCACGTGCGCGACAGTAGGACGCCACCCGGTAAGTGCTTGTCCGTCGGCGAATGTCACCACGAGGCCGACCCGACAGAATGCCGTCGAACTTGCGGCTGAAGGACCCGTGGAGGTCTATCTCATCGTCATCGGGGTTGAATCTTGGGTCGCTGAAAAAGATGACCCCAACGAGCTTGCCACGAATGCTTGAAGGCAGGCGACTTGATGCCAGGAGATTGCCGATCACGTGTGCGCCCTGTGAGTAGCCGACGAGCAGAAAGCGCGTCGGGCATCTACCCGCAACGTCAGCGAGATGGGCGCTGAGGCTGGCGACTCCTTCGGCGACGCTGTCGCGGTACACAATCGACAGACGACCATTCGGCCGAATCGTTGGTGACGCCGCCCACGGATTAATCTTGACTGCGGGGTACGGAACGGCGTACTCGGAGAACTTGGCTCCGTAGTCGCCGATCCGCTGCCGGAGATTGGCTCGAAAGGCGTCGACCGGCTTCCCGAACCCGCTCGGTTCTCCTGAGCCGCGCACACCGACAAGCCCGAACTTAGCGCACGAGGCCGTCGCTGCCACCTCGGTGCTCGCAGGATCTGGCGGTGCCGGGCTTACGGGCGGTGCAGCCTGAGGCGGTGATAAGACCACCGTCGTCTCCGCGAACGCGAAAAAGCTCCATGCGGGATCGGACACGGAGACGATCGCTCGCTCCTGGTCCTTCCACGGCACCGACGAGCAGTTGGATCCGCCGCTACAGCGGAGGTAATGCGCCGGCCAAACGAAGCTGGCAGATCCCGCCCCGTCAGCACCCAGGGGGATCTCCGTATCGATCGCGATCCCGCAGCAGTTCCCGCCCAAGTTGGCCTTTGGGGAGAGGCTGACCTTGCCAACCGAGCTTGGCGTCATTCCGGTTACCGAGATTGTGAACGGCGCGCCTGGCGAGATCGTCTCTGGGACGAGTGCTGTCGCACCCTGCGCCGTCGTCGCAAGCGGCAAACTCGCGAGGGCCACCAAGAGTGAAACTGAGATCGCCAAGAGGCCACAGCGCCTCATATGACGCGAACCGTACCCTGGACCCGTATTGCGTGCTTGTGTGGTCAGCCGATCCCCGTCTGTGCTCGTGCAGGCTGAACGACGGGACAACAATCTAAGCGGTGTCGTCAGAGAACAGACCAAGTACGGCTTCCTAGCGCGCCTCTGCAGTGACTACGTCAGGCCGCAAGGACTCGGATCTCCGCAAGGATGCGGTCACGCTCTTTGAGGGCGGTCTCTCGGGTCCGTGGCTCCGGGCCTGACCGGAGCCAGTCCCAGCCGATCCGGAACATTGGAGCACCGTCGGGCAGCAGAGCTTGTATTGCGAACTCGCCTTGACCGTTCGGCCATTCGCGCTCGTCTTTGGAAACTGCTCCGACGTCTCTCAAGAACTGCACACGGGTTTCGATCGACTTGCTTAGAAGCTTCCGCTTCTCGTGGGCAAGACTGAGGCTGTCGGGGAACACTGCAAGCAGCATCGTGTCCGACCCCATCGATACGCCGTCGGCCCTACGGAAGAATTCGACCATCGACACGGCGAGCACCGACTCCTCGGACACGCGTTGCTCGTCGAGAACTGCTTTGAGGAGCAACGCGTAGTGGCCGTGATTAGGAACGTTAGAGCGCACAAATAGTTGCTGAACGGTGGCGTTCGGGGGCACTTGTGACCTCTCCGGGACGGAGCATCAGTGGGTAGTAGCAGCGCTGGGAGACCGAGCGGCTCGCGACGCTATAGCACGGTGCGAAGATGGCGCAAGCCATCCACGTCGGACAACGGCCTGGCTCACCATCGAAGGCCGGACGCACTTCGCCGGCTCGGCGCGCCGACGGAGATGCCGACTCCCGCGCGTGCTGCTGTCGTCAACCTCGGCTAGTGAATCGCGAACCGGATGAGGTCCGGGAGTCCAAAGGTGCCGTCCTGGCCGCTCGTCCCAGGTAGCGTGGGCTACCAAGTCGGCTTGAATCGCTCCGGCTTTGATGGAGGCGATTGCTATTGAGTCTCCAGCCTCTGCAGGTGGAGGTCTTCGTACTCGGCCGGGGGCATGTCGCCGATGGCTGAGTGAAGTCGGGTGTGATTAAACCAGTCGACCCGTTCCAGGGTCGCGAGCTCGACGTCGGAGAGTGTCTTCCAGGGCGCTTCGCGGTGGATCTTCTCGGTCTTGAAGAGGCCGATCGTGGTCTCGGCCAGGCTGTTGTCGTAGGCGTCGCCGACCGATCCGACGGACGCGTCAACGCCGGCGTCGATGAGGCGCGTGGTGAAGGCGAAGCTGACGTATTGCGACCCGGCATCGGTGTGATGGATGAGCCCGGGCTCGACGGTGAGGCCTTGCCGATCACGAGCCCAGAGCGCCATCTCCAGCGTGTCGAGCACGAGACTCGTCTTCATCGTGGTATCGGCCTTCCAGCCGACGATCCGACGTGAGAACGCGTCGATGACAAACGCCACGTAGACCACGCCGCTCCAGGTCATCACGTAGGTGAAGTCCGCGACCCAGAGCCGGTTCGGAGCGTCGGCGCTGAAGTCGCGATCGACGAGGTCGGACGGCCGGTCGGCGCCGCCGTCAGGGATCGTCGTCCGTCGCTTGCGGCCGCGCTTGACCCCGCGCAAGCCGTCATTTCTCATGAGGCGTTCGACGGTGCAACGCGCCACGACGACGCCTTCGCGACGGCGCTGCTTCCAGACCTTCCGCGCGCCATAGGTCCCGTTGTTGTTCTCTGCGTGCACGCGCCGGATCTCCACCAGCAGCTCTGCGTCGCGCAGAGCGCGAGCCGACGGCTCGCGCTCGCGCTTCTTGACCGCGTAGTACGTCGACGGAGCGATCCCCAGCGCCTGGCAGATCGGCTCGACTCCGAAGACGCCGCGATGCTCGTCGATGAACACGCTCAGCGCTTCGGCGGTTGCGGGTCGAGCTCCCGCGCGAAGAAAGCCGACGCCGCCTTGAGGATCTCGTTCGCGCGACGCAGCTCGCGGTTCTCGCGCTCGAGGTCCCGGATCCGCTGCGCCTCGCTCGTCGTGAGCCCGGGCCGCTTGCCGTCATCGATCTCGACCTGGCGGACCCACGACCGCAGCGTCTCGGCCGTCATCCCGAACTTCTGCGAGATCGAGGTGATCGCCGCCCACTGCGACGAATACTCAGCCCGATGCTCGAACACCATCCTCGCGGCCCGCTCACGGACCTCCGGCGGATACGGCGGCTTCCTCGGCATAACTCGATCCTCTCAAGAGATCAAGCCTCCAACGAAGCCGGAGCGATTCACAGTGTCATCGCGAAGCACCTCAGCAACCCGCGCACGAGCGACAACGCGACGACCCTCGTTGACCGTGAACTCAAGGCCAGACGCCACGTATGGAGGCAGGTAGTCAGGAGCCGCTACGAATGCGCGCGCCGTCCCGGCCGCACCCGGCGCGACGTGCTCCGCGTCCTCGAACACCACGACCGAACCGTTCACGATCGGCACACCGTCCTCGGTCAGTTCGCCGAACGTGAGTGCCGCGCGGTAGCCATCGAAGATGGGGGATCGACGACCGCCATCCTCAGTGCGGACCACCTCGACGGAAACCCTTCAACACGATGCGGAACGGGTCCACCCGCTGCAGCGTAGGATCGGGCTCCCCGGACCGAGGCCGCCGCTTGCCGACAACGACCTCGCGAGCCCCGAACGCGCGCTCAGCGAGCACACGGGCCTGTGAGTCATCGGGTGCGAACGCGGCGTACTTCTCGGTGGTGGCGCAGTCCTTGTGGCCCATCCAGCCCTGGAGGGTGCGCAGCGGGGCACCGGCGGCGGCCATGGCGGTGCCGTACGTGTGACGCTTGCGCCGCCCGTCGAGAGCGGTCGCCGAAGGTCCTACCCCTACCGCTACGGGAGACGGCCGTCCGCGATCGTCCGCGACCACTCGGAGAAGCGCGTCCACTCCGCCACGAAGCTCACCTGCCCTAGCAGCTCTTCTACATCCTCAGCCACGTGACCGTCACGATTGTCGAGCACCGATACCAGCTGGTAGCCGTTCGCGCGCGCGAGATCACCAAACTGGACATAGACGGCAGCCGCCTTGTTCCAGGCCCGATCGGCCGTGATCGGTTCGATCACGGTCTCCCCGACTGGAAGGTAGATCGACGCGGTGTACTCGTGCCCAGAAGCGCCGGACAGCTGGCGGTCGGTCTCGACCGCGGCATGCTGCGAGCGCATGCCCTGAGCAACCATGTCGATGAACGCCGCCTCTTTCGGGACTTGAGGCTTGTGGAACGTCACGGCCTCCGCAACCACGGCCGACGCCTGGGCAACCCGCCACGCAATCTCAGGTAGGGCATCGACGCCGCAGCGCGCCGCGATCGGCCCCTCCGCGTACGAGACGTCGAACCGGCGAGCAATGCCAGCAGCGATCGGCCCGATGGCCTTCGTGCCGGGGCCGCAGCCGACAAGCCGTGCGTCGCCTTCGCCAAGGTCCGAGACCTCGTATTCACCCTGCTGGACCTCGCTTACCCAGACCACGACGCCATCGCCATCGGGGTACTCCATGGGCGTCAGGATCGCCGTCCGATCTCCAGAGGACGCCGCAACGTCAACGTCGTCGGCGAGATACCGAGCGAGTGCTGCCTTTATGTCTGAGGGAGTAACCATCACAGCGTGAGCTGCTCGCCGAGCGGCGGCGGAGCTTGGTAGTGGGCCTTGAACTCGATCTTCGCACGCGCACAGAACGCCATGAGCGACTGACGGTGGTCTTGCCCGGCACCATCGCTCAACGGACGGGCACAGTTCATCCCAGCCATCTCCGTCCAGATGTGCTCGTGCTCCAAGGTTCGCACGACGGCCGGGAAATCAGGGCCGCACGCAGACGGATTCCGATGCCGCATAGGTGGTGTGGCGTAGTCCCAGCGCAGGACCTCCGAACTGACGCGCAGCAGCTTGAAGGACCAGTGCCTCGCCTCCGCGACGTTGTAGACCAGAAACAGTTCACCGACCCGGAGCCCGGCAGACTCGACGCGGAGCCGACAGTGGCGAATGTGGACGTTCCTTGTCCGCCACGACATGTTCGCGTCGACGGGCACCAGCTTCGGGGCAGCGAGGAAGTCCTCAACCGTCGATGCCGCGGGAGTCACGACGTCGGGTTCGAGGACCGATGAGCGTTTCCTGCTCGCTGCCGTAGCGCAGCGAGGATGTGTTAGACGCGCAGCCCCTGTTCCAGCGTCGCCCACAGAGCGGCTGCACCGGGCAGGTAGCCGTCCAAGACCTCGGCGACAAGAAGGTCGTGGTCCTTCGCGAAGGACTCGACGCATGCGCGATGGAAGAACGCGTACGCCACCATCCGACTTGGGAGGGTCGAGAACGGCTCCGGCCCAACAAGCGAGCAGCCCAGGTTGCGCTTGTCCCCTTCGCGCAGGGCGACGAGGTCCTCTCCAGAAAACCGCCCGGCGATGAACACAGACGCCGCCGCGTTGCAGTCCATCTCGGTCGGCACAGCGTTGATCCACCCGCCAGCGCAACCGTTCAAGCCCCCGGCGCGGCGCGCCAGCACCTGGCGCTCGATGAAGTGCTGGAACTCGAAGATCGGCTGCCCGAGCGCGTCGAACTGGCGAGCATGCTCCAGTTCGTGGCGCACGAGTGCGGCGAATGTCACAAGGTTGGCTGGCTCCGCTGGAGCGACGATGCGATGCAGATCGCGGTTCGTATTGGCGTCCGCAAGCTGGCCCGCCTCTGGGAAGTCGGCAGCGACGACGAGGTCGTCGCCCGGCATGTGCCAGTACGCAGCGCCACCGTCAGAGCTGAGCTTCGTGCTCAGGTAGAGACGGACCCGTTCCTGCTCGATTTCCGCGTCAGCGAGCGCCGCCAGGTACTCGGCTTCCAGATCAGGCACGCTAGCTCCCACGACGGGCACCCTACCTCGGCGCACTTGGTACCCGCTTGGTACCCGCGCGCAGCCACGAGCGCGGCCCTACAACGCAAGAACCCCCGCGCTAGCAGGGGTTGATGTAGCGCGCCCGAGAGGATTCGAACCTCTGACCTTCGGTTCCGTAGACCGACGCTCTATCCAGCTGAGCTACGGGCGCAATGACACGGAGAGGGCGGGATTCGAACCCGCGATGGAGCTATAAACCCCATACTCGCTTAGCAGGCGAGTGCCTTCAGCCACTCGGCCACCTCTCCGGGCAAGTGCCTGAGTGTACCCGTGAAACGCCACAGCCCGCCGACCGCGTGCTCGTTCGCGGTCGGCGGGCTGGTGGACTGGGTCCGCCGGCAATCCGTGCCGGCGGCGGACTGAAGCGTCCGGCGCTGTGGAGAGGACCCGCCTCCGCACCGCCCGCCCAGCGGGAATGGGCGAGCGGTGGGTGGTGGGTCCGGTTCAGCCCCGGAACACTCCCGGCGTCAGGTGGCCGTGGTGAACGCCTTCTCGGTGTCGATCTCGATCTGGTTCTGCGCGAACTGGCTCGCGAAGAGGTTCCGGTTCAGCGCGAGGCTGACCTTCCGGACGCTCTGACCGCGGATGTCCACCTGGCCGCTGAGCGAGATCGAGATCTTCACCGGCAGCAGGATGATGCGGAACTGCGCGTTGCCCGTGCCGCCGAAGGAGACGCGGAACTTGTTCTGCTCCTGGCAGCCGTCGCACGTGTTGCTGATCGTGGCGCCGACGTTCGTCAGGTACGTGGTCGTGGTCCCCAGGAGGAACACGTACGTGCTGAACAGGTTGATCTGCGTGGCCTGCACGCCGGCGTTGTAGAGCACCTTGGCGTTCTCGCTCTTGATCTGCGCGTAGAACGTCGTGCCGTTGAACTTCGCGGCCCGGCCGATCGTGCAGTTCGAGGCGATGCCCTTGGCGTCGAACGCCCAGTTGCGGCTGTCGACGATGATGCCCGTCGCCGACGCGTCCAGGTAGCCGGTGTTGCAGACCTGCCGCACCGTACCGCTGAACTTCAGGCCACCCGTGCTGTCGATGCTCAGCGAGCCACCGCGCAGGTACAGGTTCTCGTAGATCTTCGCCTGGCCGGCCAGCGAACCGCTGATCGAGTAGGCGACCGCGCCACCCGGCGTGGCGCGCTTGATCGTGCCCTTCGCGCCGAGCGTCACGCCGCCGAGGGCGAGATCGTCCAGGTTGAAGGACAGGCCGAACGTGCCGTCCGACGCGACGTTGGCCGCGAAGCCCGCGCCCTGCGTCGAGCCGTTGACCGCGACGCTGTAGGCGCCCTGCGAGGCCGCGAACTTGAAGCCCGCGGTGAAGGACGTCTTGGTCGGGACCAGCGTCGTGTTGATCGTGGCGTTCGCGTCGGCGCTGACCGACACGACCCCGCCGACCGACTTGACCGAGCCCGCGAGGCCCGAACCGGCGGCCAGGCCGAACTCCTTCGTGACCTGGCAGCCCGCCGAGCCGGCACCGCCGGAGATGCCGATCGACCAGTCCTTCGAGGACGAGAGCGGGATCTCCCCGGCGACGCCGCCCTTGATCGTGCCCGACACCGGGCAGGCCAGGGTGACGTCACCCGCGAGGGTGAGCTTCGTGTTCGTCAGGCGCAGGCTGCCACCGAGGCTCGCCTTGCTGTTGATCGCGATGTTGGCCGAGCCGCCGACGTCGTACGTGACGGGGCCACCGGGCGTGGTGCGGTTGATGTCACCGTCGAAGGCGACGCTGGACGGGCCGAACGGGATCGTGAAGTCGGCGGCGAGCCCGAAGGTGCCGTCGAAGTTGACCTTGCCCTGCGCGGTGCCGATGCCGGCCGCCGCGTAGAACGCGACGTAGCTGCCCGCGTCCGTGCCGTCGTAGATGAAGCGGAAGCGCGCATCCCAGTTGTTGACGCCCTCGGGCAGCAGCGTGGTCTGCACCACACCACCGACTTCGAGCAGACCGGTCTGGGCACCCGCCTCGGACTTGATCTCGCCCGTGAGGTCGCCCGTCGGGAGCTTGAGGTCCTTCGTCACCGTGCAGCCACCGTTGGTCTGGCCGGAGACCGCGAACTTCCAGTCGTCGCCGTCGACGATGTCGCCGGTCAGGCCGGCGCTGACGCTGCCCTCCTGGCAGTCGACGCGGACGCTGCCCGCGACGTGGAAGCCGGTCTTGTCCCACTTCAGCGTGCCGCCCGTGAGCCACACGCCCTTCACCAGCTGCGCCTCGCCGGTGAGCGTGCCGCTGACACCGGTGAACTCGAACGGGTTGAGGATGCTGTTGCCCGCCACCACGGCGTTCAGCGTGGTGTTGCTCGGGCCGAAGGTGAACTTCCAGTTGATGACCTCGACGCGGTAGCGCAGGTTCGTCGGGTTGACGACGACGAGCACCCGGCCGGTCTCAACGACCGCGCCGCTGGACTGACGCTGCTTCTGGCGCAGGTTGACGTTGACCGTGCCGCCGTTGAGGTTGATGTCGATCGTGTAGAAGTTCGGCCCGTTGTCCTCAGGGATCGTGGGCAGCAGGCCCAGCGCGGCGTCCTCGGCCTCCCCGTTGGAGATGCCGAACGTGCGCAGCGCGGCCGGAGCGGCCGCCGGAGCGGGCACGAGGGCGCCGGTGGACTCTGCGGCCCCGTCACCGAGCGCGAAGGTCATGGGATCGTCCGCGTCGGGCGTGAACGTGCCCGTGGCGATCTTGTCCTTGAACGTGAAGGACCCGCCCGTGAGCGTGAGCGAGTCGGCGGTCGCGACGGCGGTGACGCCCTCGCCGGTGCCGGCCTCGCCGTACGTGACGGTGGCACCCGAGATCTCGAGCTTGTCGCCGACCTGCGTGATGGTCCCCGGCGTGAGCGTGACCGAGGGACTCAGGGTGAGCGTGTCACCCGGCTGTGCGCCCTGCATCTGGGCGTACGTGGCTGCATGTGCGCTGCTGGCGAGCCCCAGCAGCAGAAGTGCTCCCGCGGCTACCGCGAGAACGAGGCGCGCAGGCGCGCCCAAGGCCGTCGACATCGTGGTCTCCCCCCGACGATGGATGGTGAAAAACGAGCAATAGGCCGGTTTCCTGACCCCGGCAGGCCGATGACAGTACTCCCGTCCACCGGGAATTCAAGGTCCGGCGGGTACGTGCCGATACCGCTCAGCCAGAAACAGGCGGCGTTCTGGGTGGCGTCCAGCCGAACGAACGGCCAGAAACCTCAGGCAGGACGGGGATTCTCCCCTCTCGGTCGTTCGATCGAGCGGCAACGCGCCAGCTTTGCGTGGACACACGTTTGAACGTCGATTGGACAGGAGAGTTCGCGGCGGGCCGCCGTCCACCCACCGGCCTCGTACGATGCCTGGGCTGCACTCGGAGGGGTGGCAGAGTGGTCGAATGCACCGGTCTTGAAAACCGGAGTCCGGCAACCCCGGACCGCGGGTTCGAATCCCGCCCCCTCCGCTGCATCCCCTGAGCCTCCGGGCCGGTTCCCGCCGACGTTCTGCTCGCTGGGCGGGTCAAACGTCCTGGTGACGCGCGGGAACACCAACGCTTCACCGGATGACAGCGACCTGTTCACGTCCGTGCCCCTCGGCGGCTGAAGACTCGCGCGCACCAACCCCCCCCGAAGGAGCACGCATTGTCTCCGTCATCCCGGGTGCTTCGGCACCTGCTGATCCTCCTCGCCGGCACGGCCATGCTCGCCCCATCCGCCCAGGCGTTCTGGCACACGCCCAAGCCGACGGGCGATCCGCTCGTCATCGGGCATCGCGGCGCGTCCGGCTACCTGCCTGAGCACACGCTCGAGGCCTACGCGCTGGCGATCAAGCAGGGCGCTGACTACATCGAGCCCGACCTCGTGTCCACCAAGGACGGCGTCCTCATCGCACGACACGAGCCGAACATGATCGCCACGACCGACGTGGCCGACCGCCCGGAGTTCGCCTCCCGCAAGAAGACCGTGATGGTCGACGGCGTGCCCGACACCGGGTTCTTCGCCGGCGACTTCACCCTGGCGGAGATCAAGACGCTGCGCGCCAAGCAGGCGTTCGGCGAGCGCCCCCAGCGCTTCAACGGGAGGTTCAAGATCCCGACGCTCGACGAGGTCATCGACCTGGCCAAGCGCAAGACACGCCAGACCGGCCGGACGATCGGCATCTACCCGGAGACGAAGCACCCGACGTTCCACCAGCAGATCGGCCTGCCGCTGGAGGCCAAGCTCGTGGCGTCGCTGAAGCGTGCGGGGTGGAACCGGCGCAACGCCCCGGTGTTCATCCAGTCCTTCGAGCAGGGCAACCTCAAGCAGCTCAACCGCGTCACGGATGTCCGCCTGGTGCAGCTCGTCGACGGTGACGACGTCGCCGACGACGGCACGATCACCTACGCCCCGCCGTTCGACCGCCCGTACGACTGGACCGCGTCGGGCGACCCGGTGCTGCAGGCCCGGACCTTCGGCTACTTCACGACCAACGCGGGGCTCGACGAGATCCGCACGTACGCCGACGGCATCGGCCCGTGGAAGCGCTACATCGTGCCCACGCTGAAGAACCCGCTCGGCACCGGACCGGGCGAGGCGGCCCGCAAGCTCGCGCCGCCGACCGACCTCATCCAGCGCGCGCACGCCCGCCGCCTGCTCGTGCACACGTGGACGTTCCGCAACGAGCAGCGCCGGTTGCCTGCCGACTACGGCGGAGACCCGATCAACGAGTACCTCCAGTTCTACGAGCTGGGCATCGACGGGGTGTTCTCGGACTTCCCGAACACCGCGGTCGCCGCGCGCGACCTGCTGGACCCGGACGCGCTGCTGTAGCCCACGTCGGGATCAGATGATCCCGACGATCGCCGCGCAGTCCCAGTTGCTCGCCCCCGCCCCGTTGTTCCAGAGGCGGGCGGCGAGCCGGTCCTGCTCGGCCTTGCTCGCCTGGTAGGCGTGCGGCGTGCTGCCGCCCATGCCCTTCCAGGTGGACGGGATGAACTGGTAGTAGCCCGACGCCTGCGCGCCCTTGTTCGGCGGGAGGTTCTGCCCACCGGACTCGCACTGGACGATCGCCCACGGGATCGCCCACGGGCCGCCCGGGCCGCGCTTGTCGACGGCAGCCTTCGCCTGCGCGTCGAGGAGCTTCTTCAGCGTCTTCTGGGCCTTCAGCCGGCTCCCGCGCGTGGCGCGCAGCGCCTGCAGCCGGGCGGCACGCGCTTGGGCCAGCGCGGCCTGCCGGGCCTGCACCGCCGCAGCCATCTGGGCGACGGCGTCGCGCTGTCGGCGCACGGTCGCCGTGACCTCGCGCTGGCGCGCCGCGGTCTTGGTCAGGCGGCCGCGCTGGCGCTTGGCGTCGTTGCGCCCGTTGCGCACCGCCTCGACGACGCTGGCCCCGGCCTTCTGGACCCGGCGCGCGAACTCCACGCGCGTGAGGAGGTCCTCGAAGCCCTCGGCCTCCATGACGACGGTCACGACGTCCGGGGGCGCCGTGACGTACGCCGCGCGAAGCATGCCGGCGAGCTGCTCACGGTCGTCGCGCAGCCGCTCGCGTAGCCGGTTCAGGCGCGCGCGCTGGCGGGCCAGCTCGGTCTCGGTGACCGTGAGCCGGGCCTGGGAGCGGTCGAGCTCGGCCTGCACCTCGGCTTGGCGGGCCTGCAGCTTCGCCACCCCGCGGGCGGCTGCCTGCTCGAGCCGGCCCAGCCGCGCGGCGGCATCGGCCAGGCGCCCCTCGCGGGCCTTCGAGCCGTCGATGGTCTGCTGCAACTCGTCCTGGCTCTGGCCGCTCGCGCCAAGCGGGAGCAGCGCCCAGACGAGGGCGGGAAGGCACAGGGCCAGGAGCAGCGCCGCGAGGCGATGTCGACGAGGATGAGGCATGGAGAAGGCGCCCGAGGCGACCCGGGCGAGGGCGGCACGCTAAACGCGAGGAGGGGGCGGATCTGCAACCCGCCTTGCAGGAGAAGGCACCGCGAGGGCGCGTGCGACGGCCCGGTGGTACGCCGGAATCTCCAGGAGAAACGAGTCGTGACCCCACGGCGAGGCGATCTCCTGATGCGTGGCGTCCACCCCGCCCTCACGCAGGCGCGCGAGCATGTGCAGCGAGTGCTCGGTGCCGAAGCGCCAGTCGCTGTCGAAGCTGAGCAGCTCGAACGCGGTGTCGACAGCGGACATGTCGAGGTCGTCCTCCTCGAACGGCGCGAAGTAGTCCATGACGCGCGTGAGGTACAGGTAGCTCAGCGCGTCGAACCGCTCGGGGAACACCTCGCCCTGGTGCGTGAGGTAGTGCTCGACCTCGAAGTCGTCAGCGAACGCCATCGCCGCGTCGGGATCCCGCCGCGCGCGGTCAAACTTCCGCCGCAGTGCCTCCTCGCTCATGTACGTCAGGTGGGCCATCATCCGCGCGACGACCAACCCCGTCCGCGGCGCCGTGCCGTGGGCGGCGTAGTCCCCGTTGTGGAAGTCCGGGTCGCGCACGATCGCCGCGCGTGCCGCGGCGGTGAAGCCGGTGTTCATCGCGGTCAGTCGCGCGCTCGCGCAGATGACCACGGCCCGCTCGATCTCCCCCGGATGGTCGAGCGCCCACTGCAGGATCTGCATCCCGCCGAGCGACCCGCCGACCGCGGCGTGCAGCCGCTCGATCCCGAGGTGCGCGACGAGCGCCCGGTGCACGGCGACGAGGTCGCGCATGTGCAACAGCGGGAAGCGCAGGCCGTACGCCGCACCGGTCCGCGGGTCGATCGAGCTCGGCCCGGTCGTCCCCTGGCAGCCGCCGAGGAGGTTCGCGCAGATCACGAAGTACCGGTCGGTGTCGACCGGCTTGCCGGGTCCCACGAGCGTGCCCCACCAGTCCGCGGCCCGCGCGTCCCCCGTCAGGGCATGGCAGATCACGACCGCGTTGGCGCGATCGTCGTCCAGCTCGCCGTACGTCTCGTAGGCGACCTCCACCGGCGCGAGCTCCGCACCGGTGGAGAGGCGCAACGGGCGGTCCTCGTCGAACAGGACCGCCCGCCGGGTTCCGCTCATGCCGCAGTCAGGCTCCGCGTCGACGCGAGCGCCTGGTCGAGATCGCCGAGGATGTCGTCGATGTGCTCGATGCCGACGGACAGGCGCACGGTCTCTTGCGTGACGCCCGCCGCCTCGAGCTCCTCCTCGGAGAGCTGCGAGTGCGTCGTCGACGCGTTGTGGATCGCGAGCGACTTGGCATCGCCGATGTTCGCGAGATGGCTGAAGATCTTCAGCGACTCGATGAACGTCTTGCCGGCCGCGGCGCCGCCCTTGACGCCGAACGTCACGAGCGCCCCATAGCCGCCGGTGAGGACGCGCTGGGCCACCTCGTGGTACGGGCTGTCGTCGAGGCCCGGGTAGGACACCCACGCGACGTCCTCGTGCTCGGCCAGGTGCCGGGCCACGGCAAGCGCGTTGGCGTTGTGGCGCTCCATCCGCAAGGGGAGCGTCTCGATCCCCTGCAGGAAGAGGAACGCGTTGAAGGGCGACAGCGCAGCGCCGGTGTTGCGCAGCAGCACGGTCCTGGCGCGGCCGATGAACGCCGCCGGACCGAGGACCTCGCGCCAGACGACGCCGTGATACGACGGGTCGGGCTGGGTCAGGCCGGGGAAGCGCTCGGCGTTCGCGTCCCAGTCAAACGAGCCGGCATCGACGATCGCTCCGCCGATCGAGGTGCCGTGCCCGCCGATGAACTTCGTCAGGGAGTGCACGACGATGTCGGCGCCCTGCTCGAACGCGCGGGCGCCGATGGGCGTCGGCACGGTGTTGTCGAGGATGAGCGGGAGCCCCTGCGCGTGGGCGGCCTCGGCCCATGCCGGAATGTCGACGACGTTCAGCCGCGGGTTGCCGATCGTCTCGGCGAACACCAGCCGGGTCTTCTCGTCCGTGGCGGCGGCCACCGCGCCCGGGTCGTCCGCGTCGACCCACCGCACCTCGACGCCGTACTGCGGCAGCGTGTGGGCGAAGAAGTTGTAGGTCCCGCCGTAGAGCTGGGAGGTCGAGATGATGTTGTCGCCGGCGCGCGCGATGTTCAGGACGGCGTAGGTGACGGCTGCTTGGCCGGAGGCCGTCAGCAACGCCCCGACACCGCCCTCGAGCGCGGTGAGCCGCTCCTCGAGCACGTTCCAGGTCGGGTTCATGATCCGCGTGTAGATGTTCCCCGGCTCCGAGAGCGCGAAGAGGTTGGCCGCGTGGTCGGTGTCGTTGAAGACGAACGACGTCGTCTGGTAGATCGGCACCGCACGGGCGTTCGTGGCGGGATCCGGCTCCTGGCCGGCGTGCAGGGCGAGCGTCTCGGGGCGAAGCTGATCAGTCATGTGGCCTCCTGGCGACGGGAGGCAACAAAGATACATATCTCGATCGACTTACTATGTTTTTGAGCTGGGCCTGGCGCTCTTGGTTGACCGAGCGAGGACAATCAGCGCATGGCTCACGACGCCGATGTGCCGGCTGACGGCACGCCCCCTCGGCACGGACAGCCCGATCCCGGCGACGACGAGGACCGGTTGCTCTCCGACGCCGACCAGGCGATCAGCGACAGCGACCAGACGCTCTCCGACCTTGATCAGACAGCGTCGGACGAGGACCAGATCCTGGCCGATTTCGACCAGGCCAGCGCGGACCTCGACCAGCACGCGTCAGACCGCGACCAGGCCACGGCCGACCGCGACGCGCACGACCGGCCCGAGGACGCCCAGTCGGGCTGGGCAGCGGCGCGGTACGCGGCCTCCCGTGCCGACCGCCTCTCCACCACGCTCGCGCGATACGCGTCGTCGCTCGACCGGTTCGAGGCGCTCGCGCGCCGCGACGCCGTCGCCATGCGACGCGACGAAACCGCCGCCGCCCGCGACGAGGCCGCCAGTGCGCGCGACCGGCCCGCCGCCCGCCGGGACGAGCAGGTGGCCGCAGCTTCCGCGGCACCAGACGAGCTGACGGAGCTGCTGACGACCACGCGGATGCGCGCCGGGATAGACCGCGAGCGAGCCGCACGGGACCGGCGCCAGGCTGCGATGGACCGGGTGCACGCCGCCACCGATCGCCAGTTCGCCCGCGAGGCGCTGCGTCACGCCCACCACGACGAGCTCACCGGGACGCTGAACCGCGCGGTCGGAGAGCGGGCGTTGGCCCAGGAGATCGACCGCGCGCGGACGGGCCGGCGTCCTCTCACCCTCGCCCTCGTCGTGGTCGACACCCCGGGACCGGACATCGCCGGCGTCGCCGCGACCCTGCGCCGCGGGCTGCGGTCCTTCGACACCATCGTGCGATTCGGCGACGACACCTTCGTGTGCGCGGTCCCCGACGAGCCGGTGGTGGACGCCGACCGACGCTTCGCCGCGATCAGCGAGGCGGTCGCCGACGAGCACGGTCGCGCGCTCAGCATCGGCACGACCGAACTGCTGCCCGGCGACACCCTCGGGGAGCTCATCGCCAGGGCGGACGACGAGGTGCGTCCGGCGCGCGAGCAGAGCGGCTGAGCGCCGAACGCGATTCACCACAAGCGGCCCGGTGGAGCGTACGTTCCGCCCATGTCCCCACCTCGTCTCGGCACCCTCGCGGCGGCGGCCGTCGCCCTCACGTTCGCTCCGGCGGCACACGCCGCTCCGGCGCCGCTGATCGCCTCGCCGCACACCACCATCACCGGAGCCGGCTTCCCCGACGGCAAGCCGATCGGCGACGTCAACGGCGACGGGCGCGAGGACGTCTGCGTCTTCGCCTACGGCGCTCCCTCACCCGTGATCGTGTTCGGATCGGCCACTCCGGGGACCGTCGACATCCGCTCGCTCGGGTCGCGGGGCTACACGGTCACCGGGCGGCCCGACGGCTCGCGCGACGTCTGCCGCCCGCTGGGTGACGTCAACGGCGACGGCCGCGCCGACATCGTCGCCTGGTCGACCGAGCGCGAGGTGCGCGTCGTCTTCGGTCAGCAGTCCACGGCGCCCGTGGACGGGGCGAACCCCGGCCCGAACGGGCTGATCCTGCGGAGCACCACGGCGGGCACCGACGCCTTCATCGCACGGACCGCCCGCGTGGGTGACGTCAACGGTGACGGACGGGACGACATCGGCGTGGTCGGCAACCTGAGCGGCACCCCGCAGCTCGCCGGGGTCGTGTTCGGCCGGACCACTGGCGGGACCGTCAACCTCGCCGACCCCAACCTGCCCGCCCTGCTCATCGGCGATTCCCGCGGGCGCACCGCCACGGAGACCCCGTACGACCTCGTCACGCCCGGCGACACCAACGGCGACGGGCGCGACGACCTCCTCGTGCGGGTCAACTACTCCGAGCTACGTCTCGTCCCAGGCCGGTCGACCCCCGGCATGATCGACCTCGCGAATGCGGCGAACCGCACGGTGCTCCCCGGCCAGCTGCACGAACCCGCGGTCTGGGACGACGACTGGCTCGACCCCGCGGGCGACCTCAACGGCGACGGCCTGCTCGACCTCCTCCAGGCAGGCCTCAACAGCGCCCCGACCGCTGCCGTGATCCTGAGCGCAACGGCGCCGCCGCTCCTGGACCTGACGAACGCCGCGCGCCGGCTGTCGCTCACCGCGAGCCTGGCCTACAGCGTGCGCACCAGCCGCGCCGGGGAGGTCGCAGGAGACGGCCGCGACGACATCATCGCCACAGCGGGCTTCTCGCAGACGAACAGCTCCCTGCACTTCGGCGGGCCGAGTCCCGTCGCGGTCCCGTACGCCGTCGCGGGCGGCACGACCGGCACGGTGGACCTGCGGCTCGCCGGCCGGCGGGTCGGGGGCATCGGGCACCAGCGCACGGTCGCCGGGGGTGTGCGGTTCACCGGCGGCACGGGGCGCGGCCAGCTGCTGACCAGCGGACCCTCGGATCTCGTGGTGCACACGATCGGGGCGGCGCCCGCGGATACGACGGCGCCGAGCCTCACCAACGTCAAGTTCGAGACTCCCGTGATCCTCCGTGGCTGCTCGCAGCCCTGCGGTCTGCTCAGCACCTCACGGCTGCTGTACGCGATCGACGAGACCGCCTACATGGAGGTCGACGTCCGCCGCGGCACGACCGTCGTCGCGACCTCCCGCGGGCTCGTTCCGGCACGCCGGCCCGGCGCCTGGCCGGGAGGCGACGGCTACGACTACCGGCTCGCCGCGATCCTCGTCGAGGGCTTCTGCGTGCCGGTCGCAGGCTGCAGCGGCGATCCCTCGAAGATCGTGGCGCGCCTGCCCGCCGGGGCCTACACGGCCACCATGCGCGCAACCGACCTCGCCGGGAACCGCTCGGCGACGCGCACCGCGACGGTCCTCATCCAGTAGCCCGGCGGCGGCCGGCGCAGCTCAGCCTGCGGGCTCGAGCCGCGCCGGCGCGCCGAAGCCCGTGAGCACGTCGGGGAGGACGACGCTGCCGTCCTCCTGCTGCCCGGTCTCCAGCAGCGCGACGATGGTGCGACCGACCGCCACCGCCGTGCCGTTGAGCGTGTGCAGCGCGGCAGGCTTCGATCCCTCGGGCCGGTACCGGATCTCCAGGCGCCGAGCCTGGAAGTCCGTGGTGTTCGAGCAGGACGTCAGCTCGCGGTAACGGCCCTGGCCGGGCAGCCACGCCTCGAGGTCGTACTTCTTCGCCGCGCTGGCGCCCAGGTCGTTCACCGCGATGTTCACCACGCGGTAGGCCAGGCCGAGCTCGGAGAGGATCTCCTCCTCGATGCTGAGCAGCCGCTCGTGCTCGTCCTGGGACGCATCGGGCTCGACGAACGCGAACATCTCGACCTTGTCGAACTGGTGGACGCGGAAGATCCCGCGCGTGTCGCGACCGGCGGCGCCCGCCTCGCGGCGGAAGCAGGGCGAGAACCCGGCGTAGCGCTTGGGCAGCGCCTCGCCGTCCAGAATCTCCCCCGCGTGCAGCGAGGCCAGCGCGACCTCGCTCGTGCCCACGAGGTAGAGACCGTCCTCGGGCACCTCGTAGATCTGCTGCTCGGTGTCGGGCAGCATGCCGGTGCCGAACAGCGCCTGCTCACGGACGAGGACCGGCGGGATCACCGGCTCGAAACCGTGGCCGCGCAGTTTCTCGAGCGCCCAGCGGACGAGCGCGAGCTCCAGGAACACGAGCTCCCCGCGCAGGTACGCAAAGCGCGCGCCAGAGAGGCTGGCGCCCCGTTCCATGTCGATCCGCTCGCCGGCCAGCTCGAGGTGGTCCTTCGCCTCGAAGCCCGGCTCGAAGCGCTCGCCGACCTCGCGCAGGACGAGGTCCTCGGGCTCGGCGGCCGTCGGGTCGGGCAGGTTCGGCAGCGCCGCGAGCGCCGGCTCGAGCTCGGCCTCGACGGTCTGCAGCTCCTCGGTCAGCCCCTTCACGCGGCCGGCCACCTCGCGCATGGTGGCGATCGCGGCCTCCGCGTCGCCGCCTTCCTTCTTCGCGCGCGCGATGGCCTGGTTGGCGTCGTTCTGCTGGGCGCGCAGCCCCTCGATCTCGGGAAGCAGCGCGCGGCGACGCTCGTCGAGCCGCAGGACGGTGTCGACGGTGTCGGCGATGTCCCCTCCGCGGCGCGCCAGGGCGGCGCGCACGGCATCGGGGTCCTTGCGGATCAGCCGCAGATCAAGCATCGGCCGGACCCTACGCGGTGCGGCGGATCAGCAGCGTCAGCCGTTGGGCCCGGCGGGCGGCGGCTTCTCCTTGCCGGCGTACTCGGCAAGGAAATCGGCGACCTTCTCGGCCTCTTCGCCCGTGACGATGTTCTCGGGCATGACCGCACCCGAGAAGCCGCCGTTGCGGATGGCGTAGAGAATCTGGTCCTTCGTCTCCGCGCGCTGGTCGAAGTTCGGGCCGTCGACGCGCTCGCGGTCGCCGATCGAGATGGCGGAACCCTCCGCGCCGATCTCGCTCAGCGTGTGGCAGCCGGCGCAGTTCTCCTGGAAGAGGACGGCGCCTTCGCGGTTCGGATCGTTCTCGGCGAGGTCGACGCCCTGCGAGCCACACGCGGCGAACGTGACGCCGGCGGCGAGGACGAGTGCGGGAAGAGCAATACGGCGCATCATGGGCGGCGCAGACTATAGGCATGATCTGCGGTTCGATGCCTCGTCGTCACGCCCACTTCGTCGTCCTCGTCGCCCTCGCGCTCCTCGCGCCCGGGTGCGGTGAGGACCCGGTGCCCGCATCCGACGGGACCCTCCGCGCGACCCTCGACGAGTACGCGATCACGCCGCAGAAGGTGACCGCGCGCGCGGGCGAACTGCGGATCGTGGCGCGCAACGACGGGCGCCTGAACCACAATCTCCGCGTGGAGCTTCCCCGCCAGGACGCCGCGACCCCCGAGCGGGTCGTGGGCGGCACGCCGACCGCCCAGCCCAACTCGACCGTCTCGGGGTCGGTGCGTCTCTCCCCGGGCACGTACCGGCTGGCGTGCACGATCGCCAACCACGACGACCTGGGCATGTGGGGCGAGCTGACGGTGACCGAGCGATGAGCGGCGCCGACGCGCGGGCGTTCCGCGACGCGATCGGCCGGTTCCCGACGGGCGTGTGCGTGGTGACGACATTCGGCCCGGACGGGCCGGCGGGCCTGACGACGAACGCCGTCACGTCGCTCTCCCTCGACCCGCTGCTGTTGCTGGTGTGCTTCGACAACGGGTCGCGAACGCTCCCCCGCGGTGCGGTCGTCCGAGCGCTTCGGCGTCAACGTCCTGGCCGCCGATCAGGGCGAGCTGGCCCGGATCTTCGCGTCGAAGGCGATGCCGGCGGAGAAGTTCGCGTCGGTCACGCATGTGGAGGAGCACGGGGTGCCCGTCCTCGACGGCGCCGCGGCGTGGATCGCGTGCTCGCTCACCGAGCTGCTGCCCGGCGGCGACCACACGATCGGGATCGGGGCGGTGCTGGGCACGCACGTGGCGGCCGAGCGCGAGCCGCTGGTGTTCGCGGACGGGGCGTACCGGGAGCTGGCGCCCTAGCCGCGCATCGGCCCCGGCCCCGGCCCCGGCCCCGGGGATCGGGGCGCCAAGCGGGTACTCACGTCCCCGGTTCCCGCCCCGATCCGTAGGAGAGCGCCCCGGCGATGAGTGCCAGGACCTGTTGGGGGTCGCTGCGGATCAGCGGGGAGGGGATGCGGAGCACCCGGTAGCCGCGCGCTGTGAGCCACCCGTCCTTGCGGACATCGCGGGCTTTTGCCCAAGGGCTGTCGTGGTACGCGCTGCTGTCCACCTCGACCACCAGCCGGTGTTCGGGCCACAGGAGGTCAAGCTCCCAGGGACCCATGGGGACGTTGAGTTGCGGGCGAGGCAGCGGCGACGCCAGCACCAGGCGGCGGAGGCGTTCCTCTGCGCGGCTGCGCGTCGTGTCCTCCCCCGGCGTGTGGGTGTTGATCACGCGCCGCAGCCGCGCGACGCCCGGGCGAGGGGCGCCGAGCGCTCGCTCGATCGCATCCCAGTTGATGAGGCGGCGGGTCCAGGCGGCGTCGAGCATGCGTGCGACCTCCCGGTCGTGCAGCGTGGCCGAGCAATCGACGAAGGTGCGAGCCGGTGAGGTCAGCTGGAGCACGCCCCGGAGGACCACCTCGCCGGGCGGAAGGTTCGCCACGCGATGCAGACGGACATGCTCGGGAGCGTCCCTGCCGTTGCGCGTGGGAACGGTGACGTCGATCAGCCCACCGCGCCGCGGGCGGATGCCGAACTCCGCAGCCGCAGCGAGGTGACTGAGCACCGCGCCATCGCCGCAGGCGAAGACGGCCGCGAGCCGGAGCGCGTCCGCCTCGAGCCCGCGATGGCCGACGGCGAACACGTCGCGGTACAGCCGGTGCAGGCGGCCCCGCCGGACGCGGTACTTCACCTGGTCGGCGTTGAGACCGAGTTCATAGAGCTGAGGCCGCGTGATGAGTCCGCGCTGCCTCGCCGCGATCGCGGCGATGGCCTGGTCGATGGAGATCGGGTCGGGAAGCGGGGGCATATGTCCCCGGTAGGCGCCCCGATGCCAGAACTCGCCCCCGGGGGGCGCCCCGCTCAGATCTCCACGATCGCCCGCAGCGCCAGGAACGCCACCACGCCCGCCGCGATCGCCGCCACACCCAGCTCCCGGCGCATGATCGCGATCACCACGGAGCGCTGGCCTCGCTCGTCGAGCTCGCCCATGGCCTGGGCGTCCGGCAGCCCGCGCTGCTCCAGCACCTCCTCGGCCGACGCGATCCGCACGCCCTCGGCGATGAACCCCACCAGCACCGGCAGGAGCGCGTAGAGCCAGTACAGCCAGTTGCCGGGCTCGAAGCCCGCGAGGGCGAGCCCGCCCGCCACGAGCGCCTGCGCGATCGCCAGCGCCTGGGCCGCCCGGGCGATGAACCAGAACGACGGCGCGGGGGTCACGCGCCACCACTGCCACGCGCCGACAACCGCCGCGACGGCGTTCGACCCGGCGACGAGCCAGGCCATGATCTCGGCGAGAGTGCTCACGCCCGGCGAGGGTAGTGCGACACCGGTCGGCGCGAGCCGGGATCATCGTGCCGTGCGCCACTAAGTATCACGCTGTCACAAAGGGTGATAGAACGGTGCTCCCCCCGTGCTTCGCTCGTATCTCCCCGCACTTGTCTTCGTTCTCCTCGGCGCCGGAATCGGCACGCTCTTCGCGTTCGCCAACCGCATGCTCGGGACGAAGCGCCGCGTGCCCCACAAGGCCGACCCGTACGAGTGCGGACTGCCCTCCGAGGTCAAGCACAACTTCAAGTTCGGCATCAGCTTCTACCTGATCGCCATGCTCTTCATCCTGTTCGACCTCGAGGTCGTGTTCCTGTTCCCGGTGGCGCTGCAGCTCGCGTCGTTCGGGACGTTCGCGCTCATCGAGATCGGCGTGTTCATCACCCTGCTGGCCGTGGCGTTCGTCTACGTCTGGCGGCGAGGAGCGCTCTCGTGGACGTAGTCCGCTCGAAGCCCGGCACGTTCGGCACACTCGGCACCGAGCCGGCGCAGCGCGACCTGCAGATCGAGCAGCGCCGCGCCCGTGACTTCCTCAAGGGCGACCTGGAGGGCCAGGAGCTCGAGGAGTACGTCGAGTCGCGACTGCTCACGACCACGCTCGACAAGGCCGGCGCGTGGGCGGCGTCCAACGCGCTGTTCCCCGCCACGTTCGGCCTGGCCTGCTGCGCGATCGAGATGATGTCGATCGTCGCCTCGCGCGTCGACATCGCGCGCTTCGGCTTCGAGGCGTTCCGCGCGTCCCCGCGCCAGGCCGACATCCTCATCCTCTCGGGCCGCGTGTCGATCAAGATGGCCCCGGTCGTCCGCCGCGTGTACGACCAGATGCTCGAGCCGAAGTGGGCGATCGCGATGGGCGCGTGCAGCTCGTCGATGGGCGTGTTCAACAACTACGCCATCGTCCCGGCCGACAAGTTCCTGCCGGTCGACATCCACGTGCCGGGCTGCCCGCCGCGGCCTGAGGCCCTCGCGCACGCGATCCTCAAGCTGCGCAAGATGGTCCAGGACCAGCCCGACCTCGGCTGGCGCTCGCGCTACGACGCGGAGAAGACCGCCGAGCTCATGCCCGGCTACGAACTGCCTGCTTCCATGACTGACCCGTCGGCTGCAGAGCCGGTGGCGCTCGCACCGGTCGGAGAGACCGCGGCCGGGCAAGAGGGCGAAGGTGCCTGACGCCACGGGTCTGGAGCTGCTTGCAGGGGAGCTGCGTGACGCGGACGGCGATGCCGTCCTCGACACGGTGCACGCTCACGGCAAGGGCCAGATCGTCGTCGCGCCGGGCAAGATCGGCTGGGTGCTCGAGCAGCTTCGGGGCAAGGGCTATCGCTCGCTCATGAGCGTCCACGGGGTCGACTACTACCCCGAGGAGCCGCGCCTGGGCGTGCACTACGAGCTGCTCGACATGAAGGAAGTCGACCGGATCACGGTGAAGCTGCGCGTCCCGACCGATGCGGCCACCGTCCCGTCGGTCACCCCCGACTGGCCCACCGCGAACCACCAGGAGCGCGAGGTCTACGACATGTTCGGCGTGGTCTTCGAAGGCCACCCCGACCTGCGCCGCATCCTCATGCCCGAGGACTACGAGGGCTTCCCGCAGCGCCGCGACTTCCCGATCGGCGGCGAGCCGGTCCTGTTCACCGCCGACGCGGCGACGGGCGACGACTACACCATCGGCGTCGACGCCGACCCGAACGCGGGGGTGAAGTAGCCATGGCGACGACGAACGAGTACCGCCAGATGGAGGAATCCATCACGATGGAGTCGCGGCTCGAGCGGATCGAGTCGCCGGACGGCGGCGAGCACGAGCTGCTCACCGTCAACATGGGCCCGCACCACCCCGCCACGCACGGGGTCCTGCGCCTGCTCGTGACGCTCCAGGGCGAGGTCGTCCTCGATCTCAAGCCGATCATCGGCTACGTCCACACCGGCATCGAGAAGACGGCTGAGCAGAAGAGCTACTGGAAGGCCATCCCCGTCGTCGAGCGGATGGACTACCTCGCGTACTTCTTCAACGCGTACGCGTACTGCGGATCGGTGGAGTCGCTCCTGGAGTGCGAGGTGCCCAAGCGCGCCCAGTACCTCCGCGTCATCCACATGGAGCTCAACCGGATCATGAGCCACCTCGTGTGGCTCGGGACCAGCGCGCTCGACCTCGGTGCCATGTCGATGTTCTGGTTCTGCTTCCGCGAGCGCGAGCGCATCCTCGACCTGTTCGAGCAGTCGACCGGCCAGCGTATGCACACGCGCTACTTCCAGGTCGGCGGCGTCATCGAGGACATCCCGCTCGGCTACGAGGAGAAGCTGCGCGAGTTCATCGCGATCATGCCCAAGCGCGTCGGCCAGTACCGCGACATGCTCTACAAGAACGAGATCGCCCTGCAGCGCCTGAAGGGGATCTGCCCGCTGAGCGAGGAGGACCTGCTGGCCCTCGGCGTCACCGGGCCGCTGCTGCGCGCCGCGGGCAACCCGTGGGACCTGCGCAAGGCCGATCCGTACTGCAGCTACGACGACTTCGACTTCAAGATCCCGGTCGGCACCGAGGGTGACAACTGGGACCGCATGGCCGTCCGCATGGCGGAGATGGAGCAGTCCACGCGCATCATCGAGCAGGCGCTCGACGGGCTGCCCGAGGGGCCGCACATCACCGACGACCGCAAGATCGCGCTGCCGCCGCGCCATGAGCTGGGCACCTCGATGGAGGCGCTCATCCACCACTTCAAGCTCGTGACCGAGGGCTTCCGCGTGCCGCCGGGCGAGCACTACTTCCCGGTCGAGTCGCCCCGCGGCGAGCTGGGCTGCTTCGTCCGCGCCGACGGGTCGAGCAAGCCCGCGCGCGTGCACATGCGTGACCCCTCGTTCGTGAACCTGCAGGCGACGGCGCCGATGACGCGCGGCAGCTACATCGCCGACCTCATCGCGACGCTGGCGATGCTGGACCCGGTGCTCGGGGGGATCGACCGATGAGCGACGAGACGAAGGTCGCCGAGGTCGTCGGCGAGATCATTCCCGCCCCGCCGCGCGCACAGGCCATCGCCGCCTTCAAGACGGAGCCCCCGCGCTACGCCGGCGGCTCGCGCGTCCCCGGCTGGGACGACCCGGTCGACCTCACGAAGGACCCGGCCACGATCCCCGATCCCGCGACGACCGAGGTCCCGGCCGAGCTGCGCGCCGAGATCGAGGACCTCATGACGCGCTACCCGGACCCGAAGTCGGCGTCGATTCCCGCCCTGGCGGCCGGGCAGCGCCTGCACGGCTGGTGCTCGCCCGAGGCGATCGAACAGGTCGCGTGCGTCATGCGGGTGACCCCGGGCTACCTCATCGCGGTCGCGTCCTTCTACGACATGCTCGACACCAAGCCCGTGGGCCGGTGCCGGGTGTACGTGTGCACGAACATCAGCTGCTCGCTGAACGGCGCCGACGAGCTGCTGGACGCCGTCAAGCGCGAGCTGCGCGAGGGCGACGACATCCACGCGCGCGGCTTCGAGTGCCTGGGCGCGTGCGACATCGCGCCGATGGCGTCGATCGACGGCGTGTACGTCGGGCCGATCGCGCTCGACGAGGTGCCGACGCTCGTCGACCAGATCCGCAAGGGTGAGGACCCCCTGCCGGACAAGCAGCTGAACAAGCGCCGCTCTGTGGACCCGGAGGCCAACGGATGAGCACCCACCTCCTCTTCAAGGACATCGACGAGCCGGGCCTGAACACGCTCGACGTGTACGTCAAGCGCGGCGGCTACGAGAACCTGAAGAAGGCGCTCGCCATGCCGCCGGAGGGCGTCACCGAGGAGCTGCTGCAGAGCAACGTGCGCGGCCGCGGCGGCGCGGGCTTCCAGATGGGCAAGAAGCTGTCGTTCCTGCCCAAGGGCGCCATGGACAAGTACGTCGTCTGCAACGCCGACGAGTCCGAGCCGGGGACCTTCAAGGACCGCGAGCTCATGCAGAAGAACCCGCATCTGCTGATCGAGGGCATCCTCATCGCGGGCTACGCGGCGCAGGCCACGCGCTCCTTCATCTTCATCCGCGGCGAGTACGCCGAGCAGGCCGCGATCCTCGAGGCCGCCGTGGCCGAGGCGAAGGCCGCCGGGTTCGTCGGCGAGAACATCCTGGGCTCCGGCCACTCGCAGGACCTCTGGGTCCACCGCGGCGCCGGCGCGTACATCTGCGGCGAGGAGACGGGCCTGCTCGACTCGCTCGAGGGCCGGCGCGGCAACCCGCGCCTGAAGCCGCCGTTCCCCGCCAACCAGGGCCTCTACCAGGGCCCGACGCTCATCAACAACGTCGAGACGCTCGCCACCGCCCCGGTGATCATCGACATGGGCGGCGCGGAGTACGCGAAGCTCGGCACGGAGACGTCCACGGGCACGAAGCTCGTGTCGGTGTCCGGCAACGTCAAGAACCCGGGCAACTTCGAGATTGAGCTCGGCATGAAGAGCCGGGACATCATCGAGGGACTCGCCGGGCGGCACGCCCGACGGCACGAAGCTCAAGTTCTGGTTCCCGGGCGGATCGTCGTCGCCGGTGCTGCTGCCCGAGGATCTCGACCTCAGCTACGACTTCGACACGATGGCGAAGGCCGGCTCCATGCTCGGGTCCGGCGCGATCATCGTGGTCGACGACACCAACAAGGTCGTCGACGTCGCCCTGAAGCTCGCGAAGTTCTACAAGCACGAGTCCTGCGGCAAGTGCTCGCCCTGCCGCGAGGGGACGAACTGGACCGTGAAGATGCTCCAGCGCATCGACGAGGGCGTCGCGACCCCGATGGACCTCGACATCCTCTCGTCGGTCCAGGACCAGATCATGGGCAACTGCCTGTGCGTGCTGGGCGACGCGATGGCCATGCCGCTGAGCTCCATGGTCAAGAAGTTCCGCGGGGAGTTCGAGGAGCACATCGAGCTCGCGCGCACGCGGAACCCATACCCCGACGAAGTCGCCGCCTAGATGCCCAGGCCCGAGCGCAAGACCATCACCTTCTCGATCGACGGCCGGGAGGTCGAGGCCGCCGAGGGCACGATGCTCGTCGACGCGGCGAAGCTCGGCGACGTCGAGATCCCCGTCTTCTGTTACGAGCCGAAGCTCGGCGCGCCCGTCGGCGCCTGCCGCATGTGCCTCGTCGAGATTGAGGGCATCCCGAAGCTCCAGGCCGGGTGCGCCACGCCGGTCAAGGACGGCATGGTCGTCCACACGCAGACCGACAAGGTGCGCGAGGCGCAGAACTCGGTCGTCGAGTTCCTGCTCGTCAACCACCCGCTGGACTGCCCGGTCTGCGACAAGGGCGGCGAGTGCCCGCTGCAGGACATCTCCTACGGCTGGGGCCGCGGCCGCTCCCGGATGGTCGAGCCCAAGCGCCACTTCGAGAAGCCGCTGGCGCTCAGCCCGCTCATCGCGATCGACCGCGAGCGCTGCATCCTCTGCTACCGCTGCGTGCGCTTCAGCCAGGAGGTCAGCGAGGACTACCAGCTGGTCCTGCAGGAGCGCGGCGCGGAGTCGTTCGTCGCCACGTTCGACGGCCACCCGTACGTCGCCCCGTTCAGCGGCAACATCATCGAACTCTGTCCCGTCGGCGCGCTCACGTCGCAGCCCTACCGCTTCCGCGCGCGGCCGTGGGACATCGAGCAGTCGGGCTCGGTCTGCAACCTCTGCCCCGGGCAGTGCAACGTCTCGTACACCGTGCGCGACGACCGCGTCCTGCGCGTGCTGGGCCGCGACCACGCAGAGGTCGACGACGGCTGGCTGTGCGACCGCGGCCGGTTCGCCTACCAGGCCATGCACGTCGACGAGCGCATCACGTCGCCGATGGTGCGCGACGGCGGTGTGCTGCGTGAGGTCACGTGGGAGCGCGCGCTGGAGGAGGCGAGCAAGGCGCTCGGCCGCGCGAAGGGCGGCGTCGGCGCGATCGCCGGCGGCTCGACGACGAACGAAGAGGGCTTCCTGCTCCAGCGGATGGTCCGCGACGCGCTCGGCTCGCCGCACATCGACTCCCGCGCCAGCGGCACGCTCCCGGTCGGCCTGCACGCCGCGCTCAGCGCACCCGCCACGCAGGCGACGGTGCCTGACGTGGAGTTCGCCCACGCCGTCCTCGTGCTCGACACCGAGCTCGTCGACGACATGCCGATCCTCGACCTGCGCGTGCGCAAGGGCGTGCGGCGCAACGGGCTGAAGCTCGCCGTCGCCACGAGCCGCCCCTCGTCGCTGGACGCGAATGCGGCCGCGGTCGCACGGTTCGCTCCGGGTGCGGGCGAGGCGTTCGTCGCCGCGCTCGACGCCGCACTGGCCGGCGGCGAGGTGGCCGCGCTGGCCGCCGCCGCGGGTGCCGAGGAAGACGCGGTCCGCGCGCTGGCCGACCTCCTGCGCGGCGCGGGCGAGGACATCGTCATCGTCTGGGGCGAGCGCCTGACCCACGGCGAGCGCGGGGCACAGGCCGCCCAGGCGCTGCTGAAGGTCGGCAGCCGCCTGAACCCGAACCCGCACCCCGGCGCCGGCCTTCTCGAAGTCCCCGCGGGCGCGAACAGCCGCGGGCTGCGCGAGGTCGGCGTCCTGCCGGGCATCGGCCCGGGCCTGACCGCCGCCGACGCGGGGCTCGACACGCCCGGCATCGCCGCCGCCGCGGCCGCCGGCGACCTGCCCGCGCTCTACCTGCTGCACACCGACCCGCTGCGCGACCTGCCGGACCGCGCGACGTGGGAGGCCGCGCTCGAGCGCGCGTCGACGGTCATCGCGCACGGCGCGTTCCTCACCGAGGGCCTGCGCGACTACGCCACGGTCATCTTCCCCACCGAGCCGCCCGCCGCGAAGGAGGGCACGCTCACGCACACCGACGGCCGCCTGCAGCGCATGCGCCAGGCCATCGGCCATCCGGGTGATTCGCGCGCGGAGTGGCAGGTGCTCGCCGAGCTCAGCCGCCGCGTGGGGCTCGACCAGCAGGTACTCACCGCGCCGATGGTGTTCGCCCAGATCACCGCGGCCGTGCCGTTCTACGCGGGCATCACGCTCGACGCCATCGGCGGGACCGGCGTGCGCTGGCCCGTCACCGACGCCGCGTCGGCCTGGCCGGCGGGCGACGGCGCGCCGATCGCGCTCGATGCGCCCGCCGCCGCGGCGTCACCGAACGGCAAGCTGCGCGTCGGCACCTTCCGGTCTGTGTGGGCCGCGCCCGAGGTCGAGGCCTCACCCGCGCTGAAGTTCCTGGCGCCCAAGCAGCGCGCCGAACTCGCCCCCGCGGACGCCGAGCGCCTGGGCATCGGCCATGGTGAGCGCGTGCTCGTCGGCGGCGTGCCCGCGATCGCGCACCTGCGCACCGGCACGCCCGAGGGCAGCGTCTTCCTCGAAGAGGGCATCGAGGCCGCGCCCGCCGCGGCGATCACCGATCCGCTGGCGGAGGTCACGAAGGCATGACGACCGTGCTCGCCGAGGTCGGCTTCTACGAGCCCGTCTGGATCCAGATCCTCAAGGCGCTGGTGATCTTCGCCGTGGGCCTGCAGATTGTCCCGATCGTGCTGCTCGCCGAGCGCAAGATCCTCGGCCGCTTCCAGCAGCGCTACGGCCCGAACCGCGTCGGCCCGTTCGGCGCGCTCCAGCCGCTCGCCGACATCGGCAAGCTGCTGTGGAAGGAGGAGTTCCGGCCGAAGACGTCGATCGGGTTCCTCTTCGTCCTCGCGCCGATCATCTCGATCATCACCGCGACGGCGACGCTCGCGGCGGTCCCGTTCGGCAACGTCGTCGACATCTTCGGCGAGCCCGTCGGCCTGTACGGCATCGACGTGAACATCGGGATCCTCTACGTCTTCGCCTTCGGCGCGATCGCGTTCTACGGCCTGGTGCTCGGTGGCTGGGCGTCCGGCTCGAAGTACTCCTTCCTCGGCGCGATGCGCGCCGCCGCGCAGCTCATCTCCTACGAGGTGGCGGGCGGCCTGGCCGTCGTCGGCGTCGTGATGATGGCCGGCTCGCTCTCGCTGACCGAGATCGTCGAGGCCCAGGCCGCGGATGGGATGTGGTTCGTCGTCCCGCAGTTCGTCGGCTTCCTCGTCTTCCTCACGGCGGCGTTCGCCGAGACGAACCGCGCGCCGTTCGACCTCGCCGAGGCCGACGCCGAGCTGGTCGGCGGCTACAACACCGAGTACGGCGGCGGCGGCTTCGCGACGTACTTCATGGCCGAGTACCTCAACATCGTGGTGCTCAGCGCGATCACCGCCACGCTCTTCCTCGGCGGCTGGCTGCTGCCGTTCGGCATCGACCCGCCGACGTGGGTCGACCCGCTCGTCGTCATCGCGAAGATCGGCGCCCTGTCGTTCTTCTTCATCTGGATCCGCGCGACGCTCCCGCGCCTGCGCTACGACCAGCTCATGAGCTTCGGCTGGAAGATCCTCCTGCCGCTGGCGACGATCAACACGCTTGTGACTGCGATTCTGGTGGTGGTCTGGTGACCTACGAGCCCAGCGACGACATGATCGAGGTCGTCCGCGGCCCGAGCCCGGGCGGCATCGGCGGCGCGTACCGCGCGTTCGGCGAGACGCTGCGCGGCCTGAAGACGACGATGGCCCGCGTCGTCGAGGGCCCCACGACGATCCAGTACCCGGAGGAGAAGGTCGCGGTGTACCCGCGCTTCCGGGGCCGGCACCGCCTGCACCGGTTCGAGGACACCGGCCTGGAGAAGTGCGTCGGCTGCTCGCTGTGCGCCGCCGCGTGCCCGGCCGACTGCATCCGCGTGGTCGCGGCGGAGAACACGCCCGAGCACCGTGTCAGCGCCGGGCGAGCGCTACGCCGCGGTGTACGAGATCAACCTCAGCCGCTGCATCTTCTGCGGCTACTGCGAGGTGGCGTGCCCGTTCGACGCCATCACGATGGGCCATGACTTCGAGATGTCGGACTATCACCGGTCCGACCTGATCTTCACCAAGGAGATGCTGCTCGCGGAGCCGCTGGAGCGCACGCCGCTGCGCGCCGAAGGCGAGTAGGTTCTCCGCCCGTAGCAGCCTGGTCCCCCCGTCAATGGCCCCCGTCTTCTTCTTCATCGCCGCACTCGGTGCGATCGCCGGAGCGATCGGCGTCGTCGTGCTGCGGCACCCGCTCTACAGCGTCCTCTCGCTGGTGTTCCACCTGCTGAGCCTGGCCGCGCTGTTCCTGCTCCTGCGCGCGGAGTTCGTCGCCGCGGCGCAGGTCGTGGTGTACGCCGGCGCGGTGATGGTGCTCTACGTGTTCGTCGTCGCGTACGTCGGCGGCACGCAGGAGCCGGTGGACCTGCCCGGGGGCGCAAGGGCCCGGCTGTTGAGCTTCGGCGTGGTCGGCCTGCTCCTCGTCGAACTGCTCATCGCGACGCTCGGCTCGGGCCTCAGCGCGGTCGGCGAGGAGGGCGCGGCCTACGAGCCCGGCTTCGGCTCGCCCGCCCAGATCGGCGAGCTGCTGCTCACGGACTTCCTGCTGGCCTTCGAGGTCTCGTCGTTCCTGCTGCTCATCGCGGCCGTCGGCGCGGTCGTGCTCGCGCGCCGCCGCGGCGGCGTGGACGACGGCGAGGTCGAGGGCCGGATCTCCGTGGCACAGCTGCTCGCTCCGGAGGGTCTGGGCTCCATGGCCGAGTCCGTCAGCGGCCGCAGCGGCGTGACCGACGAACCCGAGGGGCGCGGCTGATGGCCATCGGCTGGTACCTCGCCGTCTCGGTGATCATCTTCTGCATCGGCCTGTCCGGCGTGCTGGTCCGGCGCAACCCGCTCGTGATCCTGCTCTGCCTGGAGCTCATGCTCAACGCGGCGAACCTCGCGCTCATCGCGTTCAGCCGCATGCACGGCAACGGGGACGGGCAGATCTTCGCGATCATCGTCATGGTCGTCGCCGCGTGTGAGGTCACGGTGGGTCTCGGCCTCATCGTCGCGATCTACCGCCGCAAACTGCCGATCGACGTCGACGAGCTGAAGGCGCTGAACGGATGAGCACGGTCGAGACCTTCACCTGGCTCGCGCTGCTGCTGCCGCTCGCGGGCGCCGTCATCAACGGCGTCGGCTTCCGCGTGTGGAAGGGCAAGACCGCGGGCGTCATCGGGACGTTCTTCCTCTTCGCGGCGTTCGCGTGCGCTGTCGTCGCCGCGATCAAGCTGAAGAGCCTCCCGCACGAGGCGCAGCACGCCACCAGCGTCGCGTGGGACTACGCGGCCACGCTCGGCATCGACGCGCAGCTGTCGCTGCTGATCGACCCGCTGGCGCTCTACATGACCCTCGTCGTGACGGGCGTCTCCGCGCTCATCCACCTCTACTCGGTGGCGTACATGACGAGCGACGAGGGCTACGTGCGCTTCTTCGCGTACCTCAACTTCTTCGTCTTCTCCATGCTCGTGCTGGTCCTGGCGGGCAACTTCCTCATCCTCATCGTGGGCTGGGCGTTCGTCGGCGCCGCGTCGTACATGCTCATCTCGTTCTGGTACCGCCGGACCACGGCGACGAACGCGGGCATCAAGGCGTTCGTCATCAACGTGCTCGGCGACGTCGGCCTGGTGCTCGGCACGTACTTCATCTTCAAGGGCACCGGCTCGCTGGACTTCCTCACGACGTTCAAGGAGATCGAGGAGGGCGCGGCGTTCGCCACCGAGAACGACGGCGACCTCGTGGCGGGCTGCCTGCTGCTGCTCGTCGGCGCGTTCGCGAAGTCCGCGCAGGTCCCGCTCCACACCTGGCTCCCGGACGCGATGGAGGGCCCCACGCCGGTCTCCTCCCTCATCCACGCGGCCACGATGGTCACCGCGGGCGTCTACCTCATCGCGCGCATGTGGCCGCTGTTCGAGCAGGCCCCGGCGGCGGCGAACGTCGGCGCGATCATCGGCTGCGCCACGCTCTTCATCGCCGCGACCATCGCGCTCACGCAGACCGACCTCAAGCGGGTCATCGCGTACTCGACGATGTCGCAGATCGGCTACATGGTCATGGCGGTCTGCTCCGGCGCCTACGTCGCGGGCCTGTTCCACCTCATGACGCACGCCTTCTTCAAGGCGCTGCTCTTCATGGCGGCCGGCTCGATCATCGCCGCGATGGCGAACGTCCAGAACCTCGACAAGATGGGCGGCTTCCGGCGGTCCATGCCGTTCACGTACGGCTGCTTCATCGTCGGCGGCCTCGCGCTCTCGGGCATCCCGCCGTTCTCCGGCTTCTTCAGCAAGGACGAGATCCTGGCCTACACCGCCGCGCGCGGTGACTGGCACGTCGCGCTCGCGGTCATCGGCTACGTCGCCGCGTTCATGACCGCCGTCTACACGTTCCGCCTGATCTTCCGGGCATTCTGGGGCGACCCCGTAAAGGAGGCCCAGGAGCTCGAGGCCGGCCACATGGCTCACGGCGAGCACGTCAACCCGGCCAACGGCGAGCCCGAGGACACGCACGTCGGCTTCCCCGGCCCGGAGCACCACATCGCCGAGCGCGCGCCGGAGATGAAGGGCGCGATGGGCGTCCTCGCGGTCCTGGCGACGATCGCGGGCGTGCTGCAGATCCCGTTCGTCACCCACTGGGTCGACACGTTCCTCGAGCCGACGTTCGAGGGCTCCTTCTACTTCGAGGACCTACATCCGTCGGACAGCCTCACGATCGCGGGCATGGTCATCGGCGCGTCGCTCGGCCTGGCCGGCATCGCGCTGGCCTATCGCCTGTGGGTGCAGAAGCCCGGCACGACCGCCGCGCTCATCGAGCGGTTCCGCCCGCTGTACTCGCTCTCGTTCCACAAGTGGTGGTTTGATGAGCTGATCGACGCGATCATCGTGCGCCCCGCCGCCTGGGTGGGCCGCGTGTGCGACCAGCAGGTCGAGCGCATCCTCATCAACGGCGTGCTGACCGGCGGCACCACCGGGCTCGTCAAGAGCGCCAGCGCCGCCGTCCGCGGCGTGCAGTCGGGCTTCCTGCGCTACTACGCCGCGGCCTTCGCGCTCGGCACGGTCGCGGTCACCTTCTACTTCCTCGTCGCGTGACCCTGCACCTCTCGATCATGCTCTGGCTGCCGGCCGCGTTCGCGCTGCTCGGCGCCCTCCTGCCCGGCAAGCTGCCCGGTCGCATCGCGATCCTCGGCTCGCTGCTCACGCTCGCGTACGCCGTCGTCTACGTCGTCGACTTCGACACCGGCAAGGACGGTCTGCAGTACCTCACCGACGAGGCGTGGATCGAGGCGCTGGGCATCAACTACAAGCTCGGCATCGATGGGCTGAACCTGTTCCTCATCCTGCTGACGGCGCTGCTGTGGTTCGGCGCGACGTTGTGGGCGAACCTCAAGGAGTGGGAGCACGCCCGCACGTTCTTCCTGTGGCTCGGGATCGGCGAGACCGCCGTCCTCGGCGCGCTGCTGGCCCAGGACCTCGCGCTGTTCGTCGTCTTCTTCGACCTCATGCTCGTGCCGTTCTTCTTCATCACGGTCGGGTGGGGCGGCAAGGACCGCGTGCCCGCGGTGACGAAGCTCGTGATCTACACGCTCGTCGGGTCGCTGCTCATGCTCACCGCCGCGGTGGCGACGGGCGTGCTGGCCGCCGAGGGCACCGGCAACCCGGTGGACTTCGACCTCTCCGTGATCCAGGCCTCCGGTCTGTCCGAGGGCTCGCAGAAGTGGATCTTCCTGTTCTTCGCCGCCGCGTTCCTGGTGAAGATGCCCGCGGTCCCGCTGCACGGCTGGCTGCCCGACGGCTACAGCGCCATGCCGCTGCCCGCGCTGGCGCTGTTCAGCGGCGTGCTGAGCAAGGTCGCCGCGTACGGCTTCCTGCGCATCTCGCTGCCGCTGTTCCCCGACGCCGCCGCGGACTTCCAGGAGCTCATGCTCATCCTGGCGCTCGTGTCGATCCTCTACGGCAGCGTCATGGCGTTCTCGCAGACCAACGCCCGTCTGATCCTGGGTTATTCCTCGATCGCCCAGCTCGGCTTCATCACGCTCGGGATCTTCGCCATCGAGGGCACGGGCGCGCAGGGCGCGATCCTGCAGTCCGTCAACCACGGCCTCGTGACGCTGCCCGCGATGTTCATCCTCGCCCTGCTCGCCGCGCGGGCCGGCGGCTCGGAGGACATCCGCGACATGGGCGGCATCGCGTTCAAGGCCCCGGTGCTCGCGGTCTTCTTCGTCATCACGACGTTCGCGCTGCTGGCCATGCCCGGCTCGTCGAACTTCGTGGGCGAGTTCCTCATCCTGCTCGGCGTCTTCAAGACGCAGATGGCGATCGCAATCATCGCGTCGATCGGCGTCGTGCTGGCGTCGGTGTACGCGCTGCGGCTCTTCATCCGCGCGATGCACAACCGGGTCGGCGCGGACGTGGACTCGCGGGACCTGAGCCTCGCCGACGGCGTCATCCTCGTGCCGGTCGTCCTGCTGATCATCGCCTTCGGCCTGTACCCGCAGCTCGCGCTCGAGCGCGGCGAGAAGGCCACGGCCGCGGTGGTCGCGCCCGCCCGCGCGATCCTCGGCGAGCCGACCGGGAACTACGGCCTGGCCGAAGAGGAGGCGGAGGCCGCGGCGGAGGAGCCGGCCGGAGCCGCACCGCAGATCGACCCGACCACAGGGCAGCCGATCGATCCGGCGACGGGCCAGACCGCCGACCCCTCGGCCCAGGGTGCGCCACCGGCCGGCGGCGAGCTCATCTACGTCGACCCGACCTCGGGCCAGCAGGTCGCCCCGGGGACCCCGGGCGCCATCGCCATCGATCCCGCCACCGGCCAGCCCGTCGAGGATCCCGCGGCCGGCGCCGTCAACGAGGTGACCCCGTGACCACCCTCCTCGCGCAGGCCAAGATCGAGGGCCCGGAGATCGACTGGGCCGGCCTCTCGCCGCTCATCGCGCTCATCGGCGGCTCGGTCATCGTGCTGCTGCTCGGCCTGTTCCGCGCCCGCCCGGTGCGCGAGCACCTCGTGCCCTTCGTGGCCCTCGCGGCGATCGGCGCCGCGCTGGGCCTGACCATCTGGCAGTGGGGCGAGAACGTCGACCTCATCCGCGGCGCCATGCGCCTGGACGACCTCACGCTCGCGCTGACGGGTCTCTTCTGCGCGGCGGGCATCGCGACCGTCCTGCTGTCCTGGCGCCACATCGCGCCCCGCGAGTCCGCGCACGGCGAGTTCTACTCCCTGCTGCTCGCGTCTCTGGCGGGCATGGTCGTCCTGGTGGGCGCCACGGACCTCATCACGCTCTTCCTGGGCCTGGAGCTCCTCTCGATCCCGCTGTACGTGCTGTGCGCGACGGAGATGCGGCGCGAAGGCGCGCTGGAGTCAGGTCTGAAGTACCTCATCATCGGATCGGTCGGCTCGGCCACCCTGCTGTTCGGCACCGCGTTCATCTACGGCGCGGCCGGCTCGACGAACTTCGCCGAGATCGCCGCGGCGATCGCCGATGAGGGCATCTCCGACAGCGCGCTGCTGCTCACCGGCGTCGGCCTTGCGGTCATCGGGCTGGCGTTCAAGGCGTCGGTCGCCCCGTTCCACCAGTGGACACCCGACGTCTACGAGGGCGCCCCCACCCCCGTCACCGCGTTCATGGCGGTCGCGACGAAGGTGGCGGCCATCGGCATCACGCTGCGGCTCTTCGATGTCGCGCTCATCGGCGTCAGCGACGTGTGGCAGCCCGCCATCGCGATCCTCGCGGCCATCACGATCATCGTCGGCAACGTCGGCGCCCTGGGCCAGAGCTCGCTCAAGCGCATGCTCGCCTACTCGGGGGTGGCGCAGGCCGGGTACCTGCTCGCGGGTGTCGTCGTCGCCTCCCAGGCGGGCGTCGAGGCCGCCGTCTTCTATCTCGCCGCCTACACGGTGATGAACCTCGCCGCGTTCGCCGTCATCGTCGCGCGCCAGGCCCAGCGCCCCGACGGGGACGACATCGGCGCGCTGCGCGGCCTGGGCACCGAGCGCCCGCTCCTGGCGTGGCCGCTCACGCTCGCGATGCTCGGCCTGGCCGGCTTCCCGCTCACCGCGGGCTTCATCGGCAAGTTCGCACTGATCCAGGCGTCCGTCGAGGGCGACTACACGTGGCTGGGCGTCATGATCGTCATCGGCTCGATGATCTCCCTGGGGTACTACCTGAAGGTCGTCGCGACGATGTGGATGACGTCGAGCCCGGAGCCCGGCGAGGCGAAGCCCGCCGGGATCGCGCCCGGCCCGCCCGTCATGGCCGGCGGGAGCCCCGAGGCCGACGACGCGCGCGCGCCGTGGGAGGTCGTGCTGGTCGGCGGCGTGTTCGGCCTGCTGATCCTGGCGATCGGCGTGTACCCGCAGCCGCTGTTCGACCTCGCGCAGGACGCCGCGGCGTCGCTGTCGGGTCTGCTCTAGTGACCTGACACGGAGATTCGGTGCCAGATGGCGGATGCCGGCGCGCGTCTGCCGGTGACCGAGATCCGCTGTCGTACTGGTGGTCCGGCCGCGGATCTCGGGTGCCGGCAGACGTGATGCCGGCGCCGCCAGGTGGCACCGAAGATGCGTGTCGGGTCACTAGGGCACCCGCACGGCGCGGTACAGCTCGCCGCTGGCCGCCGAGAAGACGAGCTCGCCCCTGGCGTCCGTGCCGATGTGGGTGAGCTGCGGCACCTGGGCGGCCTCGCGCTCGACCTGGTCGACCTGCCCTGCCGGACGGGGGCGCAGCGTCCACAGCGCGCCAGAGCAGAAGTCGCCGTAGATGTAGCGCTCGCGCAGGGCCTTGATCGCCGTGCCGCGGTAGACGACGCCACCCACCACCGAGCAACCGCCCTCGCTGTGGGTGTACTCGGCGACCGGGCCGATGAGGTCGCCGCCGGCGACGAGCCGGTCGGCGTCCAGCACGGTGGCCCCTTCGCGGGCGGGCCAGCCGAGGTTCTTCGGCGGCTCGTCGGGCTCGGGGTACACGCGGTTGACCTCTTCGATCTCGTCCTGGCCGACGTCGCCGATCCACAGCTCGCCGAGAGCCGAGTCGAACGAGAACCGCCACGGGTTGCGCAGGCCGACCGCGACGGTCTCCCACCGCGGCTCGCCGGGCCCGTCGATGTCGGCCGCGAGCATCTTGCCGAGCCGGCTGTCGACGTCCTGCGCGTTGTTCTCGGGGTCGAAGGCGCCGCCACCGTCGCCGAGGCCCACGTAGAGGCGGCCGTCCGGGCCGAAGGCCAGGCCGCCGCCGTTGTGGTTCTCCTCGGGCTGCTCCTGGGTGAACAGGACGCGCGCGTCGGCCGGATCGGCCTTCCCGTCGCGGATGCGAAGCTCGATGATGCGCGTGTTCCCGTCACGATCGGAGTGGTGCAGGACCACGCGGCCGCTGCGAGCGAAGTCGGGCGCGAACGCCACCCCGAGGAGTCCCTGCTCGCCGCCGACCTTCGTCTCGCCGCCGAGGTCGACGATCATCTGATCATGGCTACCTGCACGACGAATGAACCGCCCGGTCTGTTCGGCGACGTACAGCGCCTCGTCACCCGGCGCGGCTCCGACCCAGGTCGGCCGCACGTAGCCGGTGGCGATGCGATCGAGCCCCAGCCGCTCGGATGTCCCGCTCGCGCGCTTCGGCTCGGCCGGAACGGGCGCCCGGCCCTTGTCGGCGGTCTCCTCCTCGCCCGTGCAGCCGGCGAGCGGCGCGGCGAGGACGGTGGCGAGCAGGGTGAGGACAGCGGCGCGACGCACGGCGCGCGGCAGTGTATTCGGGTTGCCTAATTCATGCGGTGTGCCCGGAGCAGCGCGTCTCGATGCGCCACGTTCCCGCCCGGACCGTCGTCGCCTGCAGCGCGATGCCGGGCTCCACGGGCGCGCCACGGGTCAACGCGGACGCGAGCACGACGCCACCGGACTCCGGCGGGAAGCCGACCGTCGACTTCTCCACCCTGAGATGCCAGGCGACGAGCGTCCCTCGGTAGGGCCCGGTGACCGGCCGGCCGCAGCGTACGAGGGCATCAGGCCCCCCGGCCGCGGCGATCGCGCGGGCGAGATCGGCCTGCATCCGCGCCTGGTAGCGCAGCGCCTCGTGGTCGCGGGCGAGGCCCTCGACCCGCGGCACGGCGGCCACCGCGACACAGGCCGCGACCGCCGCCGCACCCGCAGGACCGAGGCGCGCGATCCCCACGGCGCCGCTCACCGCGATGAGCGCGACGCCCGGCATCGCGTACCGCGCCTCCCCGGAGAACCCGGCCTGCGCCATGACGGCCACGAGCGCGACCCATGCGAGCCCGATGGCCGCCGGCGCGAGCGCCCGCGGGTCGCGACGCAGGACCACCAGTCCGAGCAGGACGGGCCAGAAGACCAGCAGCGCGGCGTCGCGCGCCGACGCCCACGCGGGCACGTCGGCCAGCGCGGGCTGGCCGGGGTTCGGCACGCGGGCACGGTCGCCCGAGCGCATCGGGTCGCCGGAGCCCAGCCACTCCGGGCCGAACCACAGCGCCGGGACGGTGATGACGCCCGCGGCCAGCACCACGCGCTCGCGGGGCGGCGCCACCCGCCAGCGCAGCGCCACCGCGACGAGCGCGAAGGGCCACGCCTCGACGCGCAACAGGCAACACGCCGCGAGGAGCACGAGGACGAGGCGCCAGCGGCGGTCGAGCCCGGCCAGCAGCGCGCCCAGTGCGAAGGCGAGCAGCAGGCCCTCCGAGCTTCCCGCCGCCGACAGGCGGACGAACCCGGCCGTCAGGACCACCGCCGCGCCCGCGAGGGCCGCCGCGAGCAGGGGGTGTGACCCGAAACGTGCGGATCTCTCACGCTTCGGGTCACACCCCCCGCCAGGCGCCACGCCACCACGCCCGCGAGCAACACCGCCGCCACCGCGCCCGCACGCGCGACGACCACCCACGCCACCGGCGCCCCATCCCCGAGCGGCGCCAGCAGCGCGCACACGGCCACGGGCAGCGGCTTGAACGCCGGCCCCTCGGCCGTGCTCAGGTCCAGCGACCAGACCTCACGCCCCCAGATGAGCCAGGCCCACGGGTCGTAGGTCGGCGCGGCCGGGAGGACGAGCAGCGACACCGCCGCGAGCAGCACGGCGTACACGGGCAGGAGACGGGGTAGAGACCAGAACATGGACGAACGCAAGCAGCCCGCACCCAACGAGGACACCGAGGACCCCCGCGGCAAGGATGTCGGGCAGGGTTACCCGGAAGAGAACCAGCCCGGGACGTCTCCCGGCGGCGCGCCCGACCGCGGCAGCGGCGACGACGCGCCCGAGAACCCCGACGGCGACCCGGGTCAGGCCACCGGAAACCCCGGCGCCGCGGGCGCGAAGCAGGACGTGTAACCACCCGTCCCACCCGGCGTATCTCTCGTGTCGTTTGCAACAACCTGTCGCGTCAGCAAAGGAGAGACGTGATGGACATGATTCGCCGAGTGGAGCCGCTGTTCGTGCTCCTGCTCATCGTCGGAGGTCTGAACTGGGCGATGATCGCCCTCTTCGACACCAATGTCGTGACCGAGATCTTCGGGACCGGCACCGTGACCGACATCGTCTACGTCCTCGTGGGCGTGGCCGCGCTGATGGAGATCCCCCGGCTGCTCGACGGCCTGGGCGTGCACATGGGCCACGGCGCCCATCCGACGGGCGCATAAGGACGCCCGCAGGCACAGCGGGGGGCCGCAGGGTCCCCCCGCGGCCACTACCCTCGGAGGGGTGAGCGCAGGCAATCGCATCGCCATCATCGCCGTCGGTTTCGTGGCCGCCGTCCTCGCCTTCGTCGCGCTGCGACCGGCCGACGAGGAGACCACCTCCTCGACGACCACGACGGCGACGACCGCCGAACGCACCACCACGACGCCCGCGACCGCCGTCGCCACCACCGTCCGGTCGACGACGACGCCCGGGCCCGAGACCTCCACCATCACGGTCAAGGGCGGTCAGCCCGTCGGCGGGGTGCAGGAGATCGAGGCCGAGCGCGGCGACGAGATCCGCATCCGCGTGACCGCGGACGCCCCCGAGGAGGTTCACCTCCACGGCTACGACATCGAGAAGCCCGTCGGCCCCGGCGAGCCCGCGGTGTTCAACATCGACGCGAACCTCGAGGGCATCTTCGAGATCGAACTGCACGGCAGCGCCGTGCAGATCGGCAGCCTGCAGGTCAGCCCGAAGTAACGAGCGGCTCGGCGCCCAGGGCGTCCCACTCGTGCGGGATGTCCTTGCGGTACGGGTGCCAGCCGCGGAAGTTGCCCGACCACGCGCTCTCGGCGAGTTCGGCCTCGGTCATCGGCCGCGCCGGATGCTCGAACGGCGACAGGTGCGCGCTCTCGAGCAGGCGGTCGTGGAGCGTGATGTCCGCCGACGGGTCGCGCGTGCCGCCGTGGGTCAGGTAACTCACGCGCGCGCAGCGCCCCACGGCGACCTTCAGCAGCTCGTCGCCGCTCAGCGCGGCGTCCGCGGCCGGGTCGCCGCCGTACTCGCCGACGAGCGGGAGGTGCCACGCGCCCTCGGCGACCTCGCGCGGCGTCGACGCCTCGTACGCCGCGCGCATCCGCTCGGCGATCTCCTGGATCTCCGGCTGCGCGTCCGGGTGCGCGCGCAGGTGGAAGAAGTTCTCCCACTCCGTCGAGGTGACGATGAGCGTGTGCCACATGAACGGCTCGAGCAGCCGGTTGGCGAGCTGCTTGTGCACGTTCAGCCAGGCGTCCGGGATGTCCTTGGCGGCGATCCGCGCGCGGAGCTGCTCGACGAGTTCCAGCAGCTCGGCGGTCGACGCGCCGGCGGGCGCGGTGCCCGGTTCGGCGATCAGGCCGATCACGTGGCCGACGGCCGCGTCACGCGCCGCCAGCCACTCCTGCCGCGCGCGCTCGTGGCGCTCGCCGGCGAGGTTCGGCCCCGCCTGCATGCCGGGCTGGTTCGTGCCGAACTCCGCCGGGACGTACGGGGCCTCGAGGACGCGGCGCAGCTGCGTGGCGACCGGGATCGCGCGGGAGCTCGCGGAGTTGCGGGAGAAGACCCGGTGCGTGTTGAACTCCGCCAGCACGAGACGCGGGAACGTCACCTCGAACGTCGTGATGCGGGCACCCGCGGGTGAGACCGAGTCCGCCAGAACCGTGCATGCGTAGCCCATCGCGGCAACGCTAGCGCGATCGCGCGACAGACCTCGTCGTGTCAGTTCAAGCGGGCGCGCAGCCGGGCGAGGGCGCCCTCTTGACAGCCCCGCACCCCGTCTCCGAGCGGGAGCTCCAGCCGCAGCTCGGCCGCGCGGATCGCCAGGCCGATGTCGCCGCCGCGCACCGCACGGGAGACGAGCTCGCCGAGCATCGTGAAGCAGACCTGATGGGCACAGCGCCAGCTCATCGCGTCCGCGTCGACGGTGCGCACGCGCGGGCCGCGGGACGCCGAGCCGAGGTCGACCGCCAGGGGCTGCTCGAGCTGCCGGTGCGCCACGACGTGGGTGTGCCCGTCGCCGATGATGCCGACGTCGAGCCCTGCGCGCCGGGCGGCGTCCACCGCAATCGTGGCCAGCGTGAGCGGATGCCCCTCGCATACGTGCAGGACCCGATCGATGCGCAGGTCCCGCGAGCCGACGTGCGGTTCGACGGCGGCGAACGCGCGCATGATGTCCGTGAGCTCGGCGAGCTGACCGGCCGGCGCCAGGGACCGTGCGCCCGCCAGTTCGAGCGCGAGCAGGTCCAGCTGCGCGTCGACCGCCGGACCGTCGACGTGGGCGATCTCGGCGGTCATCGCCACGGCGAGCTCGGCGTGGCCGGGACACGCGGCACCGGCGAGCGCCGCGAAGGAGGTCGGCTTGATCGGGTCCATAGTTAGGAAACCCTAACACCTACTGCGCCGGTCGGGATAGACCCTCCCGACTGACACGCGAGCGTGTCCGATAGGCTGCCCGGCGCGCGACGACCTGGGACACGGTGTTCCGCACCGAAACGCCCTGGCAGGGGTGTCCCCCGGGTGGGCAGGAACGGGAGCACGCGCGCGGCGGGCGCCGGCTGGAAGGCGCCCGCCGCGCGCGGCTCTACGGCTCCGTGGCGACCTGCTTCTGCAGCTCCTCCATGACCCCCGGGTCGCGGAGCGTCGTGACGTCACCGAGCGCCCGCCCCTCGGCGATGTCACGCAGCAGCCGGGCGCATGATCTTGCCGGAGCGCGTCTTCGGCAGGTCCTCGGTCCAGATGATCCGCTTCGGCCGGGCGAGCTTGCCGATCCGCTGCGCGACGTGCTCGCGGATCGCGGCCTCCAGCTCCTCGTCGCCCTCGAGGTCGCCCTGCAGGATCACGAACGCCGCGACCGACTGGCCGGTGTCCTCGTCGGCCTGGCCGATGACCGCCGCCTCGGCGACGACCTCGTGCGAGACGATCGCCGACTCGATCTCCGCCGTCGACATCCGGTGGCCGGACACGTTGAGCACGTCGTCGATGCGCCCGATGACCGACACGTAGCCCTCGTCGTCCATCTTCGCGGCGTCGCCGACGACGTAGGTCTCCTTGCCCAGCCGCGACCAGTACGTGTCGACGTACCGGTCGTCGTCGCGGTAGAGCGTGCGCAGCATGCCCGGCCACGGGCGGCGCAGCACGAGCAGCCCCTGGGAGCCGCGCGGGACCTCGTTGCCGTCCTCGTCGACCACCGCCGCGTCGATGCCCGGCAGCGGCGTGCCCGCCTTCCCCGGCTTGGCGTCCTGGGCGCCGGGGAGCGTCGTGATCATGATGTGGCCGGTCTCGGTCTGCCACCACGTGTCGACGATCGGGCAGCGCCCGCCGCCGATGACCTCGTGGTACCAGAGCCACGCCTTGGGATTGATGGGCTCACCGACCGTGCCGAGCAGCCGGAGCTTCGACAGGTCGTGCGCCGCCGGGAACTCGGAGCCCCACTTCATGCACGCGCGGATCGCGGTCGGGGCGGTGTAGAAGACCGTCGCCCCGCTCTTCTCGCACAGCTCCCACCAGATGCCCTTATGCGGGTAGTCCGGCGCGCCCTCGTACATCACCGAGGTCACGCCGTTGGCGAGCGGCCCGTAGACGATGTACGAGTGGCCGGTGATCCACCCGACGTCGGCCGAGCAGAACCAGACGTCCTCCTCGGGCTTCAGGTCGAAGACGTACTTGTGCGTCCACGCCGCGCCCGTCAGGTAGCCGCCGGTGGTGTGCAGGATGCCCTTCGGCTTCGCCGTCGAGCCGCTCGAGTACAGGATGAACAGCGGGTGCTCGGCCGGCAGCTCCTCCGGCGGGCACTCGGCGGGCGCGGCCGCCATCGCCTCGTGCACCCAGACATCACGGCCGTCGGTCATCGGCGTGTCGCCGCCGCCGTGCTGCACGACGAAGATCGTGTCGAGCGCGGGCAGGTCGCCCATGACCGCGTCGACGGACGCCTTCACGGGCGCGGTCTTGCCCTTGCGCCGCGCAGCGTCGACGGTGATGAGCGCCTTCGCGTCGCTGAACTCCATGCGCTCGCGCACGGACTCCGCTGAGAACCCGCCGAAGACGACGTTGTGCGGCGCCCCGATCCGCGCGCACGCGAGCATCGCGACGACGACCTCGGGGATCATCGGCAGGAAGATCCCGACGACGTCACCGCGGCCGATCCCCCCGCGCCTTCAGCGCATTGGCCATCCGCTGGACGTCGCGGTGCAGGTCGGCGTACGTGATGTCGCGCGACTCGCCCTCCTCCCCGTACCAGTGAAACGCCACGCGGTCGCCGTGCCCCGCTTCGACGTGGCGGTCCACGCACACGTGCGACGCGTTGATCGTGCCGTCGACGAACCAGCGGTAGAACGGCGGGTCCTGGTCGTCGAGGACGATCGTCGGCTCACGAAACCAGGACAGCGCCTTCGCCTGCTCGGCCCACCACGCGGCCGGCTCCGCAGCGGCCGCGGCATGGGCCGAGCCGTCCGGGATCAGCGCGTGGTCGGTGAACGCCGCCGGCGGGGCGAACCGCTCGACGGACAACAGCTCCTCGAGCCGCTGTGCGAGCTGCTCCTCGGTTCCGGCGCCAGGCATTTCCACTGTCCTCTCACTCGCGAATACGACCCGTACGGGACGGTATCGCGGGAGGGGGTTGCAGCGACGCTACTTGCGGCGCTTGCGCGAGCGCTTCGGGGTGTCGTCCGGCCCACCCTCGTCGTCGCCCGCCTCCATGGCGCGCTCGGCCTCGAGGCGCTCGCGGATCTCCTGCTGGGTCGGCCACGGGATCATCTCGCCGCGCCCCCACGCCGGCGGATCGCGGTGCGCGCCGGGCATCCGCCCGAGCAGCAGCAGGCCGACGAAGATGAGCCACGAGCTGCGCAGCAGATTGATCTGGTCGATCGGCACGGGAATGATCACCGCGGCGCCGACGATGATCCCGAGCACCCCGACGAACCGGGTGAACAGGCCGGTGCGCATGGCGTTCAGCGACACGATGATGAGCCCGAGGGCCAGCGCGAAGCGCCCGATGAGGCCGAGGATCTGCGCGGCCGTGGCGCCCTGCGTCGTCAGCACGTCCCGCGCGTCCGCGGCGCTGGCGCCGGTGAAGTCCCGCGCGTCGATCCCGACGGCGAGCGCATAGCCGAAGAGCCCGATGGCCGACGTGATCGCGCCGACCATGAGCATGATCCCGCCGAGCGGGCGCAGGTCGTCCTTGCGGGCGCGCGTGGCCCGGAAGACCAGCGTGAGCGGCACGATGAGCAGCAGCGTGCCGAGCGCCGTGAGGAACGTCGGGCCGACCCAGCCGATCAGGTGATCGCCCAGGTACTCGACCTGGATGGCGTTCAGGCTGCGCGGCGGCGCGGTGTTCTCCACGACGCGGGCCTGCAGCGACTCCAGCAGGTCGACGACCTTCTCGGGATCGGTCGGCAGCGACTGGCTGAAGAGCAGCGAGCCGATCCCGCCGAGCAGCGACAGGATGCCGGCAGCGAAGGCGAAGTACGCGGCGCGCGGCCGCTGCGCCGCTTCGGCGGCGATCTCGTCGGGCGTGAGCTGGGCCATCAGCTGGGGTCCTGGGTGGTGCGGCCGGCACTCGAGCCGCCGCGCGGCGGCGCGCCGCCGGGCGCGGGCGGGAGATAGACGGGGGGGCTCGGAGCCTCCGAGCCGGGAGACGCGGTCGCCCGCGGACAGCAGCAGGTCCAACCCGGGCGAAGCCAGGCGGATGAGCAGCTCGAAGCGATGCCTCCAGGCGAGCATCGAGGGTCCGGGCGAGGCGGCCATGCGCGGCGCAGTCTATGCGAGCCGATGCGCGCCCGGGGGCCCGGTGGAGGGCGTATGGTCCGTCCCATGGAGATCCGGGAGGTCATGACCCGCTCCGTGGTCACCGCGTCCGCGGCGGCGCCGGTCCGCGACGTCGCGGAGCTCATGCGCGAGCGGGGCGTCGGGTCCGTCGTCCTCGTCGACGCGGACGGCGAGACCGTGACCGGGCTCGTCACGGACCGTGACCTCACGGTCAGCGTGCTGGCCGGAGGCCGGGATCCCGCCGAGCCGGTCCGCGAACACGCGTCGTCGCCGGTCATCGCGGTCGGTCCCTCCGACGACGTCCAGGCCGCCGCGCAGCTCATGGTCGAGCACGGCATCCGCCGCCTGCCCGTCCTCACCGAGGGGATGCTCATCGGCATCGTGACGCTCGATGACCTCGCCGCCCGGACGGGCGACTCGGAGCTCGCGCACCAGCTCACCGCCCAGGTCGCGCGCACCGCGCTCCCGGACTTCTACTTCCACGACCGCGGCGGGTGAGTCAGCCGCGGGCGTCGCGCTCGATGCGCAGCGCCCCGCTCGGGCAGCGGCCGACGACCTCGACGACGTCCGCCGCCGGCCCGTTGTCCGGCTGGATCCACGGGCGCGCCTTCGTGTCGAACACCGTCGGCAGGCCCCGCACGCACTCGGCGGCGTGTTTGCACACCTCGGCGTCGAAGCTCACGTCGACGTCGGTTCCGGCGTAGGTCTTGCGGCTCATAGTCCGAATCGCTCCCGGTGTTCAGCCGGCACCAGATCCGTGTACTCGGGGTGCCGGCGGATGTACGCGTTGACGAACGGGCAGAACGGCAGGACCGCGAGTTCCCGTGCACGGGCGTCGTCGAGCGCGAAGCCGACGAGCGTCCCGCCGAGCCCCTGCCCCTCGAACGCGGGGTCGATCTCCGTGTGGATGAACGCCAGCAGTCCGGGCCGCGCGCGGTACTGCGCGAAGCCGCCGAGCGTGCCGTCGACGTGGATCTCGTAGCGCTGCTCGTCGGGGTTCTCACGCACCACGGGACTCATGGACCAAGCCTACAAATCGGCGCACGCCGCCAAGACGCCATCTGCCTGCGCGCCGTCGCCCAGGTGACGGAGCACCGCCGACGCCGCCAGCGCCACGTGCGGGGGCGCGCCGGGCGTGACCACCACGCGGACCGGGACGCCGATCGCCCGCAGGTCCCGCCGTGACGGCGACCAGCTCGCCCGCCCCCCGTAGTCGGCGAGGAACGCCTGCGCGTCGGCGGGGTCGGCCCCGCCCCATGCCGTGAGCGCCGCGGCCGGCCCACCCGCCCGCAGCGTCTCCTCCAGGGCCAGCCGCTCGGCCGCGAGCGGCTCGTTGGCCTCGGGGACGAACGCGAACACCGGCGGGTCGACCAGCACGGCCCCGCGCGCGAGCGCAGCGTGCCGCACGAGCACGTCGAGTGCGATGAGCGCACCGAAGCCGATCCCGACGAGGAGCGCCGGCTCGCGCGCGACGCCGCGCAGGACCGCGGCCGCGTCCTCGGCCTGCTCGTGGACCGTGGTCGCGGTGTACACCCCCGGTGCTCCGCTGCCGCCGTAGCCGCGTCGATCGAAGGCGATGACGCGAGCGTCGGTGGCAGCGAGCGCGTCGGCGAGGGGCGCCATGGCCGTCGCGTTCGAGGCCATGTCATGCAGGAGCAGCAGCGGAGCGCCGTCGCCGCGCGAGACGTACGACAGCTCCACGCCGGCACCTTCGATCGTGGCCATGACGACGAGCGTACGCGCCACCGTTGTATACAGTCGCGCCATGCGCGTCCGGACCTGCCCTGTCCCGCTCGTCGTCGCCGGCATGCTCGCCGCTTTCGGAGCTCCCGAAGCCCACGCAGCCTCCGCCGACCCCAGCCCGCGGTTCATCGCACCGAGTTCAGGGCAGCTGGTGACGGGGCCGCAGGTCGCCGTGACGGTCCGCGCGCCGCGCGCCGTGACGCGCGTGACGGCGACGCTCGACGGCGCCCCGGTCACCGCGAGGTTCCGCAAGGGCGCAGACGGCGCTTGGCACGCGACCCTCCGGCGCCGCGCGCTGCGTCCCGGCGCGAACCGGATCACCGTCACCACCCGGACCGCGGGCGGACGGACCGGCCGGCGCGTCGCGCGCTTCTCGTACGGCACGCGCGCCCGCCCGTTCACGCAGGTCAGGGTGTCGCCCGCGATCCGCGGCAGCGCGGCCGTCTCGCTGACGACGAGCGCCGATCCGCGACTGCGGCTGCGCGCCACCCTGAACGGCCGCGCCGTCACCGGGGTCTTCCTGCCGCGATCGAGCGCGCGGCGCACGGCGCGCCTGGGCGCCGACGACGGGCTGCGCCACGGGCGCAACGTCCTGCGCGTCTCGGCCGTGCGCCCCGACGGGACGTACGCGATCGTGCGGCGGGCGTTCACGGTGTCGGCGTCCCGGCCGCTGGTCGGCGCGGGCGCGCACCGCCGCACGACGCCGCGCGAGACCGTCCGCCTCACCGGCCGCTACGTCCCGCCGCCGGGGACCAGCGCGAGCGACGTGCGGTACCGGTGGCAGGTCATCCGCGCGCCGCGCGGCGCGAAGGCCCGTCCCAAGACCGCGCGCGACCGCGTGGCGCGGTTCACCCCGGACAAGGTCGGGACGTACCGCCTGCGGCTGACCGCCCGCGCCACGACCGGCGCCCGCGCGGCGCAGGCGCCGGTCGTCGCCGACGAGGTCACGGTCTCCAGCGTCGCCGACATCCCGCCGATCGGGACGCCGGTCACGACGCTGACGCCGGACGCGTCGATCCTCATCGGCGGCAGCACCTACGCCTACGACCCCACCCAGGACGCCGTGCAGGTCGTGGCCATCGACCGCGGCACCCAGGAGGTGCTGTACGAGAACGCGTTCGAGGGGTCAGCGAGCGACGTCAACACGCTCCTGAACCAGCTCGCCCAGTACGACACGCCGCTCGTCTTCCTCGCGGATCTGGACTACGACAACGAGTCGATCGTCGACGCGTCCTGGAACAAGGTCGTGCAGGCCATCGGCGGCACCCCGATCCCGGCCATCACCACCGGCAGCAGCGGCGGCTGGTCGGTCGTCGGCGTGCCGGGGACCCCGGCCGGGTCGGCCTTCCAGAACAACGGGACGGCACGAAACTCGTCGAATCCCACCCAGGGAGCGATGCAGGGATACCTGCAGCTCGACGCCAACGACGCCTTCGCCTTCGTGCCCGCCGAGCGGCTGCAGCTCGACCTCGCCGCGCCGGGCGCGCCCGCGGGACAGAACCAGATGGTCGTGGGCTCCAGCACCTTCGCCTCCGGCCCGCTGGCCGACGGCGGCACGGCCTGCAGCGGCGGCATCCAGATCGTGACCCTCAGCGCCGAGAACCTCATCCCGGCCGCCAACCGGACGTTCGCGACGAACGGCTGCGGCGCGTCCGCGGACGCGGCGAATCTCCAGGCGGCCACGTCGTACGTCCAGAGCCTCGGCGCCGGGTCGACCTCCGGCACCCTGCTCGCCCTCGTGCAGACCATCGGCGTCCCTCGCGACCCGGCCACGGACCCGTCGCTGTGGTCGTCGTTCGCGAACGCCGTCGGCGGCCTCGGCGGCACGATCACGGCCGTCGGGGACGGCAGCGGCAGCTACTCGCTCGTCGCGGGGCTCGGGATCTCCGGCTTCCCCCTCGTCGAGGGCAGCTCCGCGTTCACCGGGCAGCCCGCGCGGATCACCGGCGTGCTGCAGCGCGCGCGCAACGGCAACTTCACCCCGTTGGTGTCGTCGCAGACGGGCAGCTTCCAGTACGGCCTGGCCACGCTCGCGTACCAGGCGCCGCAGCCGGCGAATCCCACCGCCGGTCAGCAGGCCGCGCTCGCGTACATCGCCGAGACGGTCCTCGACCTGAACGCTCCCGCGCAGGGCGAGTCGTGCTACGTCCCTGCCACCCCGGACGTGCGCTCGGAGTACTGCAACTCCAAGTACTACAACTCGTGGGGCGGGTTCGCGAGCCAGCTGCGCGGCCTGGCCTACCCGTCGGGACAGAGCTTCTCGGCGACCGACTGGACCACCGTCATCAACCAGCTCGCGCCGAAGGAGGGCTACGGCGAGTTCAACGCCGTCGGGTCGCTGTGGAGCACGATCAGCACCGCGCAGGGTACGAACACGCAGGACTCGGTCCAAGCCGTGGCCCTCGCCCAGCAGGAGGCGGCGACCATCGTCGGCAAGCTGACCGGCGCGTCGAGCACGGTCGGCAGCTGGCTCACGTTCCTCGGTGACCTCAGCGACGCGGCCGACCGCCTCGCGGAAGTGGTCTCGGAAGATCTCGGCGGCCCGCTCGGGTTCATCGCCGCAGGGCTGCTGGTCAGCGGCGACACCGCGAACCTCCCCAACGGGGCGCCGAACCTCGGCGCGTTCAACGTGCAGGCCGCGGACTTCGCCGCGGACCTGGCCGAGAGCTACGGCCAGGCCACGAGCGAGCTGACGCACCTCGGCGACCTCATCGTGAGCGACCCCGGCAAGCTAGAGGACTTCGACCAGGGCTCGCAGTACGCGCTGAACGACACGCCCGCGCTGAACACGGGGCTCACGCTCGCCGCTGCGCAGTTCGGCTGGAAGAGCCTGTTCCCCGCAGCGTTCCAGATCATCCAGCTGCCGCAGGGCACCGGCGTGAACACCGGCGTGACGGACGCCCGCAACTACCAGTGCTCGGTCATGTACGGCTCCCAGGTCGGCAGCTACTACCCGTTCCCGAACGCGCAGCCGAGCGCCCAGCTGCTCAACCCCACCCTGTGGGTCGTGGTCAGGAAGGGCGCCGGCATTCCGAACGGCAGCAACGGCGATTCGCCCGCGACCCCGCCGGCCTCGCTCACGGACCCGCTCTTCCAGCCCTACGCCAGTGGCGGCAACGGCATCACCCAGTACGGGCTGGTCAAGGACTGGTTCTACCGCGAGGCGTTCAACCTCGGGACCGCCCCGGTCGTGAACTGCTGACGGGCCGAGCATCGCCGCTCGCTACGCTTCAGGCATGGAAGGCTTCGGAGGACTCTTCGGCGACCCGGACGAGCTGCAGAAGCGCATGGCCGAGCTCGCCGACCAGATGCAGGGCCAGCAGAAGCTGGCCTGGGCGGACAACGCGATCAAGCTCGCGGTCGACATGACCGTGGCGGCGATCAACCGCGTGAACCTGCAGGGTGACGCGGACGCCCAGGCGCAGCAGATCCGCTCGGTCATGGCCACGGTGTTCCCCGAGGCCGTCACCCTCGTGCGCGAGGCGCGCGAGGGGCTGCGCTGACTGGTCACACGCCCCTCATCTGACACATTGGTATCCCCGATTGTGGGGATTCTTGGCGCGTCGGCACTCGCATGCCTCCCCAGAACTGGCGATGACCGGAGGCAGTGAGACGACGTGACCTCCCTGTCCTCGTCGCTGCCCTCGCCTTCGCCGCCCCAGCGGCAACGGCGTCCGCCGCTGACCTGATCACCTTCGCCGGAACCGGCACCGCCGGGTTCGGCGGCGACGGTGGCCCCGCCGGGGCCGCCACGCTCAACGGCGCCCGCGGGATGTCCCTCGCCGCCGACGGCGCCGTCCTCGTCGCCGATACGACGAACAACCGCATCCGGCGGATCACGACGGACGGGACGACGACCACGGTCGCAGGCATCGGCACGGCGGGCTCGACGGGCGACGGCGGCCCCGCCACGCTCGCTCAGCTCAACGCGCCACGCGACGTCGCGGTGACCACCGACGGCGGCTACCTCATCGTCGACACGGGCGGCAACCGCATCCGCAAGGTCAGCGCGGGCGGCACGATCACCACCGTCGCGGGCACCGGCACAGCCGGTTCGGCCGGCGACGGCGGCCCCGCGGCGCTCGCCCAGCTCAACGGCCCGAGCTCGGTCGACCCGACGGCCGACGGCGGGTACCTCATCGCGGACACCACGGGCAGTCGCATCCGCAAGGTTGCCGCGACCACCACGACGATCACCACGGTCGCCGGCACCGGCACCGCCAGCTCGACCGGCGACGGCGGCCCGGCGAACCTCGCGACGATCAACCTGCCCCAAGGCGTCTCCGCCCTCGCCGACGGCAGCTACCTCATCGCCGACACGGCGGGCAACCGCATCCGCAAGGTCAGCACGGGGGGCACCATCACCACCGTCGCGGGCACGGGTGTCGCGTGTGCCGCTGCGACCGGCCTGTGCGGTGACAACGGCCCCGCCGCCAACGCGCTGCTCAACGCGCCGACGACCGTGACCACGGCAACGAGCGACAGTGGCTACTGGATCTCGGACACCACGAACAACCGTGTCCGACGCGTCGCCGCCAACGGCACGATCACCACCGTGGCGGGCTCCGGCGTCGCGTGCGCGACGACCACCGCCCTGTGCGGCGACGGTGGCGCCGGCCCGATCGCGCTGCTGAGCGCCCCGCGCGACGTGCTCCCGCTGAGCGACGGCGCCGCGCTCATCGCCGACTCGGGCCTCAATCGACTTCGCAAGCTGCTCACCCCGTCCGCCGGTCCCACTGGTCCCACCGGGTCTCCCGGTGCCACCGGTGCCCCCGGCGCGACGGGACAGCAGGGACCGCTCGGCGGTCGGGGAGACACAGGTAGTGCGGGGCCCTCGGGACCGCAGGGGATCGCGGGCCCGCAGGGCCCCGCCGCTACCACCGCCAAGCGCAAGCCCACGAAGAGCAGCACGCGCGTCACGGTGCTGCTCGCCGACCCGCCCAGGCTCGTTCCGGAAGAGGAACAGCGCGTGCGGTTCCTGCTCACGCGCAGCGCGACGGTCACGCTGCGGGTGCGCCGGGGCACCACCACCGTCGTGCAGCGGACGCTGCGCTTCTCCACCGGCGGGCGCAAGTCCGCGCGCTTGAAGGTGCCGCAGTCCGGGACGTACATCCTGAGCGTCGAGGCACGCGCCGGGAAGGCCGTCGACAGCGACCGCACGCGGCTCTACGTCGGCTGGACCTGAGCTACCGTCAGGCGGATGCTCCCGCCGCCCGAGCAGCCCGGCTACGGCCGGGACGTCGCGCACATCCACGACGCCGGCTTCGGCGATTTCGCGCGTGCCATCGCGCCCGGTCTGCTGCGCCGCCTGCACGCCGCCGGGATCGGCGAGGGCGTGGTCCTCGATCTCGGCTGCGGCAGCGGCATCTGGGCGGCCGAGCTGATCGACGCCGGCTACGGCGTCGTCGGCATCGACCTCTCCGAGGACCTCCTGGCGATCGCCCGGGAGCGCGCGCCCGCCGCCGACCTGCGCCACGGGTCGATCTACGACATGGAGCTCCCCGCGTGCGTGGCGGTCACCGCGCTCGGCGAGATCATGAGTTACCGGTTCGACGCGCAGGCGGGCCGCGCCGCCGCCCGCGGCCTGCTGCGCCGCGTCCGCGACGTGCTGCGCCCCGGCGGTCTGCTGCTCTTCGACATCGTCGCCCCCGGGCGCGAACCGCCGGACGGCCGCCGCACGTTCGCCGAAGGCGACGACTGGGTGCTGACCCTCGAGGCGGCGCAGTCACCCGACGGCGTGCTCACCCGGCGCATCACGACGTTCCGGCGCGAGGACGGCGCCCTGTGGCGCCGCAGCGACGAGGAGCACGTGCTGTGGACCTGGGAACCCGCGGACGTCCACATCGACCTCGCCGACGCCGGATTCACCGAGACCCGCACGCTGCGCGGGTACGGCCCCGGCCACAAGTTCCCGCACGGCTGGGCGGGGTTCAGCGCGCGCCGTCCGGTGTAGGGCCGCCGCCCGCGCCCGCCGCGGCGGCCGCGCGGTCGGCCTTCCCCTGCTCGCGCACCTCGCGAAACGAGCGGAACCGGAAGATGAACACCAGCGCCAGGAACCCGACGAACAGCGCCGTCGCCCCGATCGCGATCTGCTGCCCGACGGAGTACGCGGCCACCGTCGCCGCCGACGCCGTCCCGGCGAACACCTTCACGAGCAGCGCCTGCTGCACCCCGGCGCCGCCGGGCGTGAACGGCACGCTCGCCGCCACCGCGTTGACGCCCAACACGAGGAGCACGTTCTTCACCGACCCGCCGACGTTGAACGCCTCGAGCAGGAACCAGAACGCCGTGAAGCGGAAGCACCACGCCACGAACTGCACCGCGTAGACCTGGCGGAGGAACCGGCGGCGGTCACGCAGGATCGTGAGGCCCTGGCGGACACGTGACCAGAACCTCCGCGCGCGGTCGCTGAGCAGCGCGAACGCGACCAGCGACCCGACCGCGATCGCGGTCAGCAGGAACAGCGTGAACCGCGGATGGCCGGCGAAGAACGAGAGGTCGAACGCGTCGAGGTCGGCGAAGTCCGGCGGCTTGGGGAACACGCCCTGCGTGAACGCGAACAGCAGGATGAGGCATCCCATGGAGAGGTCGAAGACCATCTCCGGCACGAACGACGCGCCGACCGCCGGGTACGTCGAGTTCGGCACCGACGACTTGACGAGGAACAGCTTGATGACATCGCCGCCGCGCGCCGGGACGACGTTGTTGAACCCGTAGGCCGCGATGTACGCGCCCCAGATGCGCTTGAACTGGATCGTCTCCGTCGGGTACGCCGCGCGCAGGACGTTGTAGTACGCGAACGAGCGGATGCTGAGGTAGACGACGAACGCGGCCAGCCCGAGCAGCAGCGAGCCCAGCCCGATCTGGGAGAGACTGTCGAAGAAGTCCCCGACCGCGTCTGCGAACGAGGAGATGCTGGAACCCAGGGATGCGAGCACGCCGTCTGGAAGACTACGATCCGGGCGTCGCCGTCCCCCGGGCCATGACCAGCATCCACCGGCTCACCGACGCCGTCACCCTGCGTGACGGACGCCGCCTCGGCTACGCCGAGTGGGGCAGTCGCTCCCGCGGAGCGGCCACGGTCCTGTACTTCCACGGCGCCATGGGCTCCCCGATGCGGCGCTGCGCCGCCACCGACGCGGCGCTGCAGACCCTGGGGCTCCGCTACGTCATGGTGCACCGGCCCGGGTTCGGCGCGTCCGACCCGCAGCCGGGCCGCACGCTGACGGACTGGCCCGGCGACGTCGAGCAGCTCGCCGACGCGCTCGGTATGGAGCGCTTCGCCGTCCTCGGCGTGTCGGCGGGCGGTCCGTACGCGGCGGCGTGCGCGCACCGCCTGGGCGACCGGATCCGCGCGGCGGCGATCGTCAGCGGCATCACCCCGGTGGCCACGGCGCAGGACACGTCGCGCGCCATGCGGCTCCTCGCCCGCCACCCCGCCCTGGCGCGCCGGGTGCTCGGCGGAGGCGTCCACGCCGTGCGCGCGCACCCGCGGCTGCTCGTCGCCGGCCTCACGCTGCGCAACGGCCGGGCAGACGCCGCCGTGCTCGCCGACGCCGAGGCACGCGACATCTTCGTCGAGAGCTTCCTGGCCGCCACCGAGCGCGGCGTCGACCCCATGATCGACGACTTCGTCCTGGCCTCGGGCGACTGGGGGTTCTCGCCTGCCGACGTGCATCGCCCCGTCCACCTGTGGCACGGCGTCAACGACACGACCGTCCCGGTGGCGCAGGCCTACGCGCTCGCCGCGGCGCTGCCCGACTGCCGTCCCGCCTTCGCGCCGGACGAGGGCCACTTCTTCTTCCGCTCGCGGATGCTGGAGATCCTGGGCCCGCTCGTGGGCGACGGGGAGCCGTCAGCGCGGCTCGCGCCACATGAGCCAGAGCCGCGGCCCGTCGCCGGGCAGCGCGATGACCTCACGGACGGTGAACCCGTGGCGGGCGTAGAAGGCGACGTTCGATTCCTTGGAGGACTCGAGGTAGCAGGGCAGTCCGTCCTCGTCGGCGAGCCGCAGCCCCGGCCCGAGCAGCGCTGAGCCGATCCCGCGCCCCTGCTGGGAGGGGTCGGTGCCGAGGATCGACAGGTAGAGGTGCGGCTCGTGCGGGTGGTGGTCCTCGATGAGCCGCATCGCGCGCAGCGCGGTCCGCAGCCGCGGGAGCATCGCCGGGACGGTCGGCAGGTACTGGATGACCTCGTGCCCCTCCTCGCGCCAGCGGCCCGGGAGCGCCCACAGCGCGGCGCCGGCGAGATCGTCCGTCGTGTGGACCTGCTCCTGGACGCCGAGCTGGCGCAGCCGGATCGCGAAGAACGTGCGGGCGTGGCGCTCGCGCGTGCGGTCGCGCGGGTAGAAGTACGACGTGACCGGGTCGTCGTAGAACGCGCGGGAGAGCACCTTCGCGAGCGCCCTGCGGTCCTCGGGGCGGGCGGTGCGGACACTGACCGGAGTGGTGAGCACGGCCCGAAGTCTAGGATCGGGCCCGTGAACGCCGTCGAGTATGTCCGGATCGAGACGGCGCCGGGGGTCGTGCTGCACGTCGCCACCGCGGGGCCGGCCGACGGCCCTCCCGTCCTGCTCCTCCACGGGTTCCCGGAGCTGGCGTTCTCGTGGCGTCACCAGCTGGCGCCGCTCGCCGACGCCGGGCTACCGCGTGCTGGCGCCGGACATGCGCGGCTACGGGCAGAGCAGCCGGCCGGCGGCGATCGAGGCGTACGACAACACGTCGCTGCGCGGCGACGTCCTCGCGCTCATCGACTGGTGCGGGGTCGAGCGCGCCGCGGTGATCGGCCACGACTGGGGGTCGAGCCTGACGTGGCACTGCGCGCTGGCGGCGCCCGAGCGCCTGGCGTGCGTCGCGGGGCTCAGCGTGCCGGCCGTCCCCCGGGCGCCCGCCGCGCCGCTTCCCATCTTCCGCCGGCACATGGGCGAGGGCTTCTACATCGTGTGGTTCCAGGATCCCGGCGCCGCCGAGGCCGTGCTCGAGGCCGATCCGCGCCGCACGCTGGCGACCACGAAGGTGTGGACCGAGGCGTGGGCCGACAGCGACGACGACCCGCCGACGCCGCCGTTCATGACCGAGGACGAGTTCCAGGTCTATGTCGACACCTTCACCGAGACGGGCTTCACCGGTGGGCTGAACTACTACCGGAACATCGACCGCAACTGGGAGGCCGACGGCGCATACGCCGGCCGCACGATCGACGTCCCCGCCATGTTCCTGACGGGCTCGCGCGACCCGGTCCAGAACTTCATGCCGAAGGAGGCGATGACCGGCCTCGTGACGGATCTCCGCGAGACCGTGATCGTCGAGGGCGCGGGGCACTGGGTGCAGCAGGAGCGCCCGGACGAGGTCAACGCGGCGCTGCTGTCGTTCCTCGCCGACGTGTACCCGGCGTAGGCTTTGTCGTTCCCCGCCGAGGAGGCAGTGATGGACGACAGCCGAATCATGGATCACATCGAGGAACTCGTCGCCGAGGAGCACCGGCTCCTCGACCAGGCCGGTGAGGCGGGTCACGGGATCGACCAGGCCGGGCACGAGCGCTTGGAGCAGATCGGCATCGAGTTGGACCGCTACTGGGACCTGCTGCGCCAGCGGCGAGCCAAGCGCGAGTTCGACCTGCCGGTCACCGACGCGGGGCTGCGCGACGCGGACACGGTCGAAGGCTACGAGGGCTGACCGATGTCGGTGAAGACCCCAGAGGAGCTGGAAGGCCTGCGCCGCGCGGGCCGTGTCGTGGCCGAGACGCTGCGCGAGCTGCGCCGCCGCGCCCGGCCGGGCATGACCACCGCGGAGCTCGACGCCGCCGCCGCGCGGATCTTCGCGCGCCACGGGGCGACGTCGGCGCCGCAGCGTGACTACGACGCGCCGTGCGAGGTGTTCATCAGCGTCAACGACGAGGCGGTGCACGGGCTGCCGGGGCCGCGGCGCCTGCGCGACGGCGATCTCGTCTCGATCGACGTGACCGTGGAGCTGGGCGGCTTCTGCGCCGACGCGTGCGAGACGGTCGCGGTGGGCCGCGCGCGCCGGGAGCACACGCAGCTGGCGAGCGCCGCGCGCGCCGGGCTGGCCCGGGGAATGGCCGCCGCGACGGCGGGAGCTCCGCTGCACGCGATCGGCGCGGCGGTGCAGGACGAGGTCGAGCGGCGCGGGTTCTCGGTGTGCGCCGAGCTCAGCGGGCACGGCATCGGCCGGCGCATCCATGAGCCACCGACTGTGAGCAACGTCTTCGACCCGTCGGCGACCGAGCCGCTGACGGACGGGCTGGTCATCACCATCGAGCCGATCATCGCCGCGGGCTCGGGTGACGTGGAGGTGCTCGACGACGGCTGGACGATCGTGACCGCCGACGGTTCGCCCGCCGCCCACGCCGAGCACACGATGATGATCACCACGGGCGCGCCGCTGGTGCTGACGGCGGCCTGAACGCCGCCGCCGGACCCGTGGTGACCGGTTCCCCGAGGGGGCTAGGCGCGTGAGCCGCTGCGGCTCTGGCCGCCGCGGCTGGAGCGGCGGCGCCGGTTGCGGCCGTTGCCGCCCCCGCCGTTGCCGTTGCCGTTGCGCTGCCCGCCGTTGCCGCCGCCGGCGTGCACCGGCGTGAGGCCGGTCTCGCCGAACTGGTCGTGCAGCTCGAGGTCGCGCGCGATCTGGTGGACGTCGCGGGCCTGCTCGGCCGAGACGAACGTGATGCCGATGCCGGTGCGTCCGGCGCGACCGGTGCGGCCGATGCGGTGCACGTAGGCCTCGCGGTCCTCGGGCGCGTCGAAGTTGATGACGTGCGAAACGCCGTCGACGTCGATGCCGCGCGCCGCGACGTCGGTCGCGACGAGCGTGTCGACGCGGCCGGACTCGAAGCGGGCCAGGGCCTGCTCGCGCTGGCGCTGGGACTTGTCGCCGTGCATCGAGACCGCGTTGACGCCCTCGTTGCCGAGGCGCTTGACGAGCCGGTCGGCGCCGCGCTTGGTGCGGACGAAGACGAGCGCGAGGTCGCGCTCGGAGCGCAGCTCGCGGACGAGCGCCTTCACGCGCGACTCACGCTCGACGGCGAGGAAGCGGTGCTCGATCTGCGCGGTCTTGACCTCGGTCGGGACGTGCTCGTGGCGCGCCGCGTCGTGCGTGTACTCCTTGGCGATGCGGCCGGCGTCGCCGTCCAGCGTCGCGCTGAAGAACAGCGTCTGGCGGTCACGCGGGCACTGGGCGACGATGCGGTCGACGGCCGGGCGGAAGCCCATGTCGAGCATGCGGTCGGCCTCGTCGAGGACGAGGACCTCGACGTTGCGCAGGCTGAACGCGCCGCGCTGAAGCTGATCCTCGAGACGGCCGGGGGTCGCGACGACGATGTGCGACTTCGCCGCCTCGCGGCCCTGCTGCTGGAGGCCGACGCCGCCGTAGACGGCCGTGATCTTCAGCGCCCGGGCGTGGGCGATGCTGCGGAGCTCATCGACGATCTGCGTGGCGAGCTCGCGCGTCGGAGCCAGGATGAGCCCGGCCGGACGGCGCGCCTCAGCGGAGATGCGATCGATGATCGGGACACCGAAGGCGAGCGTCTTGCCCGACCCGGTGGGGGGACTTGGCGAGCACGTCGCGACCGGCGAGCACGTCGGAGATGACGAGCTTCTGGATCGCGAACGGCTCTTCGATGCCACGCGACGCGAGAGCGCTGCAGGCGGCATCCGAAACGCCGAGATCGGCGAAGGACTGCGAAGACATATATGGGACTCCTGGCGGCACTCGGTCAGGCCGCGGACGATTCGGGAGGCGAGAAAGGCTGACCCGAACCGCTGTCTGCGGGACCCAAGCGAGCTGCTGCCTCACGTCCGGCAGGGTGCCGAACGTTGGAGAAGACTGTAGCGGCTGCGCGCCCGTCAGCCCGCATCGGGCTGCGCAGCACCGCGGCGGCGGTACAGAAACAGCCCACTGGCACTGACGAAAGCGAGCACGACGACGACCACGATGACGGAGCTCGCGGAGTCGACCACCCCGCTGATGCGCTCCCACTGCGAGCCCAGCGCCCAGCCCGCTCCGATGAGCAGCGCGTTCCACAGCGCCGAGCCGGCGGTCGTGAGCAGCAGGAACTGCGGCATCGGCATGGAGGACGCCCCCGCCGGGATCGAGACGATGCTCCGGACCCCGGGGACGAGCCGGCCGAAGAACACGACCCACATGCCGTACCGGGCGAACCAGTCGTCGGCGCGATCGAGGTCCTTGGCCTGCAGGCGCACCTTGTGGCCCCAGCGCTCCATCGCGGGCCGGCCGGCCAACTGCCCGAAGTAGTAGAGGATCACGGCGCCCGCGACGGACCCTGCGGTCGCGGCCAGGACCACGAAGCCGAAGTTCAGATTCCCGAGCTCGACGTAGTACCCGGCGAGGGGCAGGATGAGCTCAGACGGGATCGGCGGGAACAGGTTCTCGACGACCAGGAAGAGGAACACGGCCATGTAGCCCCACGTGTCCACCAGGTCGCCGACCCATCCGCCCGCGGCTCCGGCGGCGGCAAGGACGTGCACCGGTTCAGGGTAACAACGCGCGCGCGTCGAGCCGTTCTGCGATCTGCGCGGCGGCCAGCGGGCGGTCGTAGTGGTAGCCCTGCCCGACCTGGCAGTCCCACTCGCGCAGCAGCTCGCCCTGTGCGGCGTGCTCGATCCCCTCGGCGACGACGAGCAGCCCGAGCGAGTGCGCCATCCGCACCACACCCCGGACGATCGCGGCGTCGTCCTCGTCCTCGGTGATGCCGTCGACGAACGACTTGTCGATCTTCAGCGTGTCGACGGGCAGCAGCTCGCGCAGGTGGCGCAGGGACGCGTGGCCGACGCCGAAGTCATCGACGGCGAGCCGCACGCCGATCTCCTTGAGCTGCTCCAGCGCGGCGGTGAGCACCTCCGGGTCGCCGAGCACGGCGGTCTCCGTGACCTCGAGCGTGAGCCGCTGCGGCTCCAGACCCGCCTCCTCGAGCGCCGCGCGGACGCTCTCGACGTAACCCTCGACGCCGAGCTGGCGCGCGGAGACGTTCACGGAGACCCGCAGGTCGTCGCTGCCCCAGGCGACGAGCTGGCGGCACGCCTCGCGCAGCACCCAGGCGCCGATCTCGATGATCGTGCCGTTGCGCTCGGCGATCGGGATGAACGTCACCGGCGAGACGAAGCCGATCGTCGGGTGGTTCCAGCGCAGCAGCGCCTCGACCGCGACCAGGCGTTCGGTCTGCAAGTCGACGAGCGGCTGGTAGACGAGGTGCAGTTCGTCGCGCTCGAGCACGGTGCGCAGCGCGCTCTCCAGCTCCAGGCGCTCGACCGCGCGCTCGCGCATCGAGTCGTCGAAGATCTCGACCCGCGCCTTCCCCAGCTCCTTCGCGCGGTACATCGCGGCGTCCGCGTCGCGCAGGAGCTCCTTGCCGTCGGCGTCTTCGTGGGGCGCGGCGATGGTCAGGCCGACCGAGGCGGAGACGAAGCGCTGCTCGCCGTCGAGGACGATCGGGGCGCGCAGCGCGTCGGTGACGCGCTCGGCGATCCGGCGCGCTTCCCGTTCCCCGGCGACCCCCGGAAGCAGGATGGTGAACTCGTCACCGCCGAAGCGGGCCATCACGTCACCCTCGCGCAGCACGCGGCCCAACCGCCTGCCGACCTCGTTGAGCAGCCGGTCGCCCGCGCCGTGCCCGAGGGAGTCGTTGACGATCTTGAAGTCGTCGAGGTCGACGAACATCACCGCGGTGTGGCCGCGGCGGGCGTCGAGCGCGCCGTCGAGGTGCTGCTGGAAGAGCGCGCGGTTCGGCAGGCCCGTGAGCGGATCGTGGTGCGCCTGCCAGGACAGCCTCTCCTCGGCGCGCTTGCGCTTGGTGACGTCGATGACGTGGCTGATCCACGCGACGGGCTCGCCGTTCTCATCGTGCAGCCGCGAATGGCGCCACAGGCCCCAGCCCTGACCGTGGCTGTGGCGCAGCTCCATCTCGCCGCAGTCGTTGGGGAACGCGCGGCCCTGCAGGTCGTCCTCGTCGACACAGTCGCTCAGGGGACGGCCGACCGGATCGAAGCCGATCTTCCGCCGGATCGCCGCGTTCGACTGCTGGACGACCCCGTCAAGGCCGACGAGCGCCATGCCGATCGGCGCGTCGTCGAAGGCCGATCGGAACCGCTCGCGGCTGGCGGCGGTCGCCTCGCGGCTGATCTCGTTCAGTCGCCAGGAGACCAGGCAGACGAGGCCGAGGCAGGCGATGAAGAAGGCGTGGATGGCCGCCCATTTGAACGGGTGCGCGATCGCGTCGGGGTGATTGAACACCGACGACGAGTCGAGGAAGCTCATCACGATGTGATGGCCGAGCACGTAGCCGAACGCGACGAGGTACGGGAACCACTCCTCGTAGAGCGACAGGAGCGCGACCATCACGAAGAAGTGGAAGTGCGCCTCGATCGCGCCTTCCATGAGGTGCACGACGACCGCCGACGCGGTGAGCAGGCCGACCGTCACGGACAGCTCGCGCATGCGGCGGCTCAGGAAGCCCCAGCTCGCCAGCAGGCCGAAGACCGTGACGGGGACGATGTCGACGACCGCGTGCGGGACCGAGTAGCCGAGCAGCAGTCCCCACACGAGCAGGACGGGGACGTGGCCCCAGAGGATGCATTCCATCCACCGGTGCCGTGCGGCCCACGCCCCCGGAGGGAGCTGCCGGCCGCGGGGCAACCACGACCAGAGCGAATGCACACGCGCCATGGAACGAGCTATCGGCACGGTGTCCAGCGCGACGAGGTTCGGCGGGCTACGTCGGACGGATGCCGGACATCACCTACCGGAAACCGGGGACACGTGTCAGTCGAACAGCTCGAGTACGCGCTCGATCGGCCGGGCGAGCAGCGCCCGGTCGCCCCGCACCACGACGGGACGCTGCAGGAGCTGCGGGTGCTGGGCCATCAGCGCGATGAGCCGGTCCTCGGTGACGTCGGGATCGGCGAGTCCCAGTTCCTTGACCAGCGGCTCGCGCAGGCGCAGCGCGTCACGCGCGGTGATGCCGGCCTTGCCGAGCAGCCCGCGGATCTCAGGCTCTGTGAGACCCTCCACGTGGTACTCCACCCGGTCGAAGGCGATGCCCCGTTCATCCAACAGATGCGCAAGCTTCTTGCAGGCAGTACAGGTCCGCTTCTCGTAGACGATGACTTCTGACATGAGCGCTCAGCATGGCATTCTGCCGGCCCTTCCTGCCGTCCCGTTCGTCGGCGCGGCCGGCCGTTTCGCCCCCCACCGCGCTGTACGACCCGGTCGTCGCGCTGACGATGCGCGAGGGCGCGTGGCGCAAGAAGCTCGTCGCGCAGGTCGCGGCGTCCGCCCCGAGCACGGTGCTGGAAGTGGGCTGCGGAACCGGCGGCGTGACGCGCCGCCTGGCCGCTGCGCTCCCCGACGCGCGGATCACCGGCAGCGACATCGACCCGGACATCCTCTCGCGGGCGGCGCGAAAGTTCGCCGACCTCGGCGTGGAGTGGATCCTCGCCTCGGCCACGAGCCTGCCGCTCGCCGACGACAGCGTCGACGCCGTCGTCTCCTCGCTCGTCCTGCACCACCTCGACCCGGCGCCGAAGGCCGACGCGCTCGCAGAAGCGCGCCGCGTGCTGCGCCCAGGCGGCCGGCTGCACATCGCCGACTGGGGCATGCCGCGTGACCCGGTCGAGGGCCTGGCGTTCCTGGGTCTGCGGCTCGTCGACGGCATGGGGCCGACGCGCCAGCACGCCACCGGCGCGCTGCCGGCGCTGCTCCGCGGCGCGGGGTTCGACGGCGTCGTCACGCACGACCGGTTCCGCACCGCGTGGGGCGCGCTCGAGCTGCTGTCAGCCGACGCTCCGCAGTAGGGAACAACCCGCAGTACATCGCGTGGTCCGCCCGGTGTCCGGGCGGGCGCGCCGGTGACACGCTGCGGGCATGGATCTCGACGCGCTGCTTCCCGAGTTCGACGTCTCCGACGAGGTGGCGGTCACCGTCGCCGCGTCGCCAGAGCAGACGTTCGCCGCACTGATGGACGTCGACCTGATCGAGCTGGGTCGCAACCGCCCGCTCATCGGCGTGCTCGGCGCCCTCCGCATGCTGCCCGATCTGCTGTCCCACGTCCTGCACGGCGAGCCCGTCGCGTCACCGCCGGAGCGCATGCGGCTGCTCGACACCGCGGACCAGCCTGCGGCCGAGGGCGGCTGGACCCTGCTCGCCAACGAGCCGGGCGCCGCCATCGCGTTGGGGCTCGTCGGCCGGTTCTGGCGCCCGGTGATCGAGTACCGCGACGTGCCCGCGGGGGAGTTCACGGCGTTCGACGAGCCCGGCTGGGCGAAGACGATCTACGCGCTGAACGTCGCGCCGCTGCCGGGCGACCGCACGCTGCTGCGCGGCATCATGCGCACCGCGACGACGGACGAACACGCCCGCCGGTGGTTCCGCCGGTACTGGACCTTCGGCGTCGGGCCTGGCGCGCACATGCTCGTGGAGGGGCTGCTCGACGACGCACGCTCCCGGGCCGAGCGGGTCATCGTCCCGGCCTGACCGCCCGTACCCGCGGGTGATGGCCCGCTCGGCGAACTACGCCCGCATCCGCGCCCAGGTGCTCGACATCTGCGCCCGCATCCCGGAGGGCCGCCTGACGACGTACGCCGCGATCGGCGACGAGCTCGAGGTGCCCGCCCGCCACGTCGCGTACATCCTCGCGTCGCTCGGCGACGCCGACCGGGACGCCGTGGCGTGGCATCGCGTCCTCGCCGAGGACGGGTCGCTCGTGCGGCGGCGCGCCGACGAGCACGCGGCGCGGCTGCGCGTCGAGGGCCTCGCGCCCGAGGACCTCGACCGGCGCTTCGTGCACGTGCCACTCGATGCCGAGCACCGCGCCGACCCGGCCACGCCGCTGGAGCGCGGACCGGCCGGCTGACGACCGCCTCGGGCGGACAGTCCGGCGCTCTGTCGGGCAGCGCCGCGAGCAAGTCGCTCACGGGAGCCGCCGCACCGGGCTACGCCGCGGCGAGCTCGCTCAGCGCCTTGAGCACCAGCTCGTCGTGCTCCTTCGGCTTGACCTTCGGGAACACCGTGACGACCTTCCCCTCGGCGTCGAGCACGAACGTCGCGCGCTGCGCGCCCCAGTACGTCTTGCCGTACATCGACTTCTCGACCCACACGCCGTACTGCTCGCACACCGCGTGGTCCTCGTCGCCGAGCAGCGTGAAGTTCAGACCCTGCTTGTCGTGGAACTTCTTGACCTTCTTCACCGGGTCCGGCGAGATCCCCAGGACCGTCGCGCCCGCGGCCTCGTAGTCGGGCAGGTGGTCGCGCACGCCGCACGCCTGCGTCGTGCACCCGGGGGTGTCCGCCTTGGGATAGAAGTAGACGACGACCGGGCCGCCGCGCAGCGACGAGAGCGTGACGTCGTTGCCGTCCTGGTCGGGGAGGGTGAAGTCCGGGGCGATGGTTCCCTGCTCGATCATCGATGCTCGCTTTCGCTGCGTGGGGTCGTACCGCGGAGGGTACGTCGCGCGCGGGTGACGAGCTCAGAGGCAGCACTTCCGCCCGGCTCCTGGCATGTTTACACACTGTGTGTGCAAGCTTCAAACAGACCGTAGAACCAGTCCAGCGGTCACGGTCGTACTCACAGCATGACCAGATCGAGCAGCACCCCCAGCATCATCATCGGCGCCGCGGCCTTCCTCTCGTTCCTCCTCTCGGTGACCCTGTGGTTCACCGACAACCGCGCCGAGGGGATGTTCGTCGGCCTCTGGGTCCCCTCGATCCTCGCCGCGGGCGTCTTCGTCCTCGTGACCCTCGACCGCAACGCCCGGAAGGGCTGATCGCCGTGTCCGATCCGCTGCTCTTCCTCGTCGGCCTCGCCATCACGGCGGCCGTCCTCGCCGCATTCGGCCTGCTGATCTACGCCGAGATCCAAGACGGGCAGACCGCCGACGCCGTCGCCGCCGGTGAGAATCACTCGCTCGACGACACCGTGACCGAGCGCCCGGCCTCGGTCACCTGAGGGGCCGGCCCTGCGTCACTTCAGGAGCTTCGACAGCCGCCGGTCCTTCAGCACCTTGCCGTCGGTCTGCTCGGCCGGGCAGTAGCTCATGACGTAGTCCTCGAAGTGCACCGCTTCGAGCTTCGTGCCGCACCGCGGGCACGACTCGCCCTCGTGGCGGTGGACGAGGAGCGGCAGCGGGAGCTTGTCCGGGATCGGGAGGTGCACGACGTCCTCGTAGTGATCCATCGCGCGCGTGAGGACCTCGATGATCGCGGCGCGGAGGTCGGCCGCCTCGTCGTCGGTGAGGTCGTTCGCCCGCTTGAACGGCGAGAGCTTCGCGGTCCACAGGATCTCGTCCACCCACGACCGGCCGATCCCTGCGATCGTGCGCTGGTCGCGTAGCACCGTGTAGAGCGGACGGGCGCCCTTGAGCACGGCCTTCAGGTCCTCCGGCGGGTCGGGCCACGCCTCGGGTCCCAGCGTGGCGAGCGACTCGTCGGCCTCCAGCTCGTCGCGCCGCAGCAGCTTCACCCACGCGGCCTGCTTCGTGCCAAACTCGCGCAGGCGCAGCTCACGCTCGGGGTCGCCTTCGATGCGCAGCAGCAGCCGCGACGTGCGGTCACGCATACCCGCCCGCTTGTCGTACAGCTGCAGCCGGCCGGCCGACATGAGGTGGATGAGCAGCGACAGGTCATCGCCGACGTCGATGACGAACTGCTTGCCGCGCCGGTGGATCGCCGTGATCGGCTGCCCGTCGACGGCGTGCAGCGGCGGGTCGAACGTCTTCAGCGCGTTGATGCCGGGCGCCAGCGACGACGCGATCGTCGCGCCGCGCAGCGCCTCGTCCAGTCGCCGGGCCGTGATCTCCACCTCGGGGAGCTCGGGCATACCGACAGGCTACGGCTGCTCGCGCTTCCAGTCGCGGAAGACGTCGAGGACCTTGTCGAGCCCCTCCACCTCGCCGGGCTCCGGCGCCCGCCCGGCCTCGTGCAGGACGCGGATCGTCGTCTGCATCTGATCGAGGTGCTCGCGGCACCCCTCGCACATGTCGAGATGCCGGTCGAACCGCGCGTGCTCGTCGGCCGGCAGCGCGCCGTCGAGGTAGTCGGTGACGAGCTCCACGAGCTCGCGGCACGTCAGGTCGCTCATGTCAGTTCCCCCTCCAGCGCGGCGCGGACCTTCGCCCGGGCACGGTGCAGCAGCACCCGCTGGTTGCCTTCCGTGATGCCGAGGTTCTCGCTGACCTCGGCCCCGTCGAGCCCCACGAGGTCACGCAGCACGATGACCTCCTGCTGACGGGCCGGCAGCTCCGCGATCGCGTCACGCACGGCGGCGATCGTCTCCTTGGACTCCAGCCGCTCGGCGGGCAGCTGGGTCCACGCGCCCGGGTGTGCGGCCCACCAGCCGCCGGGCTCGAACCGGGACGGATCGACCGCCGCGCCGCCGTCGTCGCCCTCGAGCGACGCGAACGGCGTGACGCGCTGGTCGCGCACCCCGCGGGTCTTCGCCTGGTTGACGAGGATCCGGAAGATCCAGGTCTTGACCGAGGAGCGGCCCTCGAAGCGATCGAGCCCGCGCAGCACGCCGAGCCACGTCTCCTGCACGACCTCCTCGGCCGCGCCCGGCGTCTTCACGTACATGCGCGCGACCCGCAGCATCATCGGCTGATAGCGCCGGACGAGCTCGGCGAAGACCGCTTCGTCCCCGGCGCGCAGCGCGGCGATGGTCGCCAGGTCGTCCACGCGCGCAGTCTGTCATCTGATCCAGTCTCAAGACCGGGGGAGTCGTTACAGCCCGATGAACGCGGCGGGGCCGCCCTTGTGGCCTGACCGGGGCGGGGCCAGACTCGGCGGGAGTGCTCCTGCTCGTCCTCTTCGCCCTGCTCGCGGGCGCCGCCACCGCGCTGTCGCCCTGCGTGCTGCCCGTCCTTCCGGTGGCCCTGGCCGGCGGCGCGACGGGCGGGCGGCGGCGTCCGCTGGGGATCGTGCTCGGGCTGACGGCGTCGTTCGCGTTCACGGTGATCGCGCTCGTGTACGTCATCGACGCGCTGGGGCTGCCGGACGATCTCGTGCGGACGGTCGCGATCGTGACGCTCATCGCGTTCGGGGTCTCACTGGCGGTTCCGTCGCTCGCCGCGCGGATCGAGGCGCCGCTGTCGCGGGTCGGCGGGAGAATCTCTCCCCGGGTCGCCGAGGGCGACGGGTTCGGATCGGGGCTCGTCCTCGGCGCCGGGCTCGGCGTCGTCTATGCGCCGTGCGCGGGCCCGATCCTCGCGGGCGTCGTCACCGTGACGGCCTCCCAGCCGCTCTCAGCGCAGCGCGCGCTCGTCGCCGTCGCCTACGCGGTCGGCTCCGGCGCGGTGCTCTACGGGCTCATGCTGGGCGGGCGCCGCCTGACCCGCCCGCTCGCGCACCGCGCCGGCGCGTTCCAGATCGCGACGGGTGCGGTGATGGTGCTTGTGGGCGTCGCGATGCTCGGCGACCTCGACCTGCGCTTCCAGAGTGCGCTGGCCGACCGGCTCCCGGCGGCGCTCGTCACGCCCACGGCAAGCCTCGAGCGCACCGCAGACGACGACATCTCCGAACTGCGGTCGACCGGCGGCGGCCCGGGCTTCGCCGCGAACCCGGCACGGGCGCAGAGCGGGCCGGAGCTCCCGGTCCTGGGAACCGCGCCGGGGTTCGCGGGCGGGACGCGGTGGTTCAACTCGCCACCGCTCACGCCCGCGTCGCTGCGGGGCCGCGTGGTGCTCGTCGACATGTGGACGTACAGCTGCATCAACTGCCTGCGCACCGTCCCGTACCTCCGCGCGTGGCATGAGCGCTACGCCCGCGCCGGGTTGACGATCGTGGGCGTGCACGCACCCGAGTTCGCCTTCGAGCGCTCGGCCGGCAACGTCGAGGACGCCATCGCGCGCGAGCGGATCCGCTGGCCCGTCGTGCAGGACAACGACCTGGCGATCTGGAACGCGTGGGGCAACCAGTACTGGCCGACGCAGTACCTCGTCGACGCGCGCGGCCGGGTGCGCACGGTGGCGATCGGCGAGGGGGACTACGCCGAGCGCGAGCGCAACATCCGCGCGCTCCTCGCCGAGGCCGGCCGCGACGACGTCGCGGGCGGCGCGCCGGTCCGGCCGCGCGCCGAGCGCCCCGGCAGCCACCTCATCACGCCGGAGTCCTACCTCGGCGCGGCGCGCGCGATGTCGTTCGACGGCGACGGCGTCGTCCGCGGCCCGCATGACTACCCGGCGCTGCCCTCGGCGTCGCTGCCGACGTCGCATCTGCGTTTCGCCGGGCGCTGGACCGTCAACCAGCAGCGTGCGCTCGCCGGGACCGGCGCCGCCCTCCAGGTCGGGTTCCGCGCCCGCAAGGTGTTCCTCGTGCTCTCCAGCCCGGGCAGGCCGCGGCGCGTGCGCGTGGAGCTCGACGGCACCCGGCTGCCCGACCGCCTCGCGGGCCGCGACGTCCGGGACGGCCGGCTGACCGTGCGCGCCGACCGGCTGTACCGGCTCGTCGAGTTGCCCGCCACCGGCGACGGGACACTCACGCTGCACCCCGAGCCCGGGGTGCGCGCCTACGCGTTCACGTTCGGCTGAGACCGCCCGGACGACTGTCACGAAGGTGACAGACACGGCGCCGCACGGGGCGTACGGTCGGGACATGACCGTCACCGCCCGTCTGCACCCGCGGCACGCCGTCGCCGCGCTCCTCATCCTCTGCGCCGCCCTTGGCGCGCTCACGGCGCCGCCCGCCGACGCGGCCCCGCGGAAGTGCAAGGCGCGCGCGGGCACGGTCTACAAGGACGGCAGCACGCGGATCTGGCACGAGCGGCGCACGCTCTTTGCGTGCACGACGAACACCTTCAGCGGGAAGCCGCGGACCGCGCGCATGGGCCCGTGGACGTCCGGCGGCCGCGCGGTCGCCAACGGCTCGTACGTCACGTGGTCGACGCGCCGGAACATCGACGGCACGCAGGTCGACCGCATGTGGGCCGGGTCCGTCGACGGGCGCCGGTTCCTGTCGGGCGCCCGCGCGATCCCCGCCTCCGGGACGGGCCCCGCACAGGAGGGTCCGGTGCAGCGGCTGCTGGTCACCGACTACGGCGCCGGCTGGGTCACGACGACCAGCGACGTCGTGCTCGCGATCGGCGGGTTCAGCGACACCGAGCCGGCGTCGATCGGGGCGCTTCCCGCCCCGCTGGTGGCCAGCGGACAGACGGTGCTCGTCGGCAGCTTCCCCGGCACACCGGCCGCCCAGCTCGCCGCGACCGCACGGCTGTCCTACGAGACCGGCGAGATGGACGACTGCGGCGGCAGCATGACCCACATGCTCCTCGTCACCCCGTCGGGCGCCGCCGGGCCGGTCGGCGCGCGCTGGTCCGGCGGCGCGCCGATCTCCCCGGAGATCTGCAACGTCTGATCACGCACGTTCGAGCAGCGACACCCCGTACCAGCCGTCCGCGTCCTCGTACCACGCGCGCAGCGCCAGCCCGGCGCGGACGGCCGACCGCTCGATGACCTCGGGGCGGAACTTGCGGCTGATCTCGGTGAGGATCGATTCACCCTCGAGGAACGTGACTTCCAGGCCCAGGCTCGCGATCCGGACGACCTGCGGCTCGGTCGCGCGCAGGCGGATCTCGATGCGCTCGAGCATGGGGTTCCACGTCGCCTCGTGGGTGAAGCGCTCCTCGTCGAAGTCGGCCTGCAGCTCGCGGTTGATGACGCGCAGGACGTTGCGGTTGAAGTCCGCGGTCACGCCGGCGGCGTCGTCGTACGCGGGCTCGACGATCGACGGCGACTTCACGAGGTCGTGCCCGAGCAGGAGCACGTCACCGGGCGCCAGCAGCTCGCGGACCGCGCCGAAGAACGCGTGGACCTCAGGCGGCTGGAGGTTGCCGATCGTGCTGCCCAGGAACGCCACGACGCGCGGCCCGTCGACGGTGCGCTCACGCAGCGGCGCGAGGCCGGCGGTGAAGTCGCTGACGTGCGCGGTGATCTCCACGCCCGGGTACCGCGCGGCCAGCCCCGGCATGGCGGCTTCCATCGCGCTGGCGCTCACGTCCACCGGGACGTACCGGCGCAGCGTGCCGCGCTGGTGCAGCGGGTCGAGCAGCAGCGGCGACTTCGTGCTGGACCCCGACCCGAGCTCGATCACCTCGGTCGCCCCCAGCTCCCCGGCGAGCGCCGGGCCGAGCGTGCGCAGCAGCGCGGCCTCGCGACGCGTCGGGTAGTACTCGGGCTGCTCGCAGATCGCGTCGAACAGCTCGCTGCCACGGGCGTCATAGAACCACTTCGGCGGCAGCGTCTTCGGCGTCGTCGACAGGCCTTCGAGGACGTCGGCGGCCAGCGCCGTCCACGTCTCGGGTGCGGCGTGCAGCTCCACGCCGACCGCTTCCAGCGCTGCGAGTGAGGTCTTCGGACTCATCGGTCCTCCTCGGTGGCCAGGCGCACGCCGGCGAAGATCTGGCGGCGCTGAGGGTGGTCCCAGTTGCGGAAGGTGCGGCGGTGCGTCGCTTCGGAGGAGGCCCAGGACCCGCCGCGCAGGACCCGGTAGCCGCCGTCGAAGAAGATCGCCGAATACTCGCGGTACGGGTGCGCGACGAAGCCGGGGTACGCGGAGAACGTGCTGCTCGTCCACTCCCAGACCTGACCGGCGCCGTCCAGCACGCCGGCGGCCGCTGCGGCCTCCCACTCGAACTCGGTGGGCAGCCGGGCGCCGGACCAGCGGGCGAACGCGTCGGCCTCGTGCGCGCACACGTGCATGACGGGCGCGTCGTCGTCCAGCGCGACGATGTCCGCGAACACCCGAGCGGTGGCGGTGTCGTCGATCCAGAACAGCGGGCGCTGGACGTCCTCGGTGGCACGCCACGCCCAGCCGGCGGCCGTCCACCAACGGGCGTCCTGGTAGCCGCCGTCGGCGATGAACGCGCGCCACTCGCCGTTCGTCACGGGCGCGCGGTCGATGGCGAACGCGGGCAGCTCGCGCTCGTGCGCGGCGCGCTCGTTGTCGTAGGAGAACCCCTCGGTGGCGCCGATGAGGTGGCGCCCGGCGGAGATGCGCACCGTCCGCGGGCCCTGACCGGCCGGCCGCAGCAAGACGGGCGCGCCGATGCCCGCGAGCTGCAGGCACTGGAGCATCGTCTCGGTGTGCTGCTCCTCGTGCTCGGCGATGAGGTGGAAGACGAGGTCGTCCTCGGCGTCGGGCACCGCGGCGAGCGCCCGGTCCAGCGTGGCGTCGAGGTACGCGCGGGCCGCCGCGGGACGCAGCATGGGCAGCGTGCCGCGGTCAGCGCGCGGCGTCTCGGCCGCGTCGTAGAGGCCGAACAGCTCGGGCCGCAGCGGGGGCGGCGCGCCGGGCTGGCGTGACAGCCACAGGTCCGCGAACGCGGCGATGTGGCCCAGATCCCAGACCAGCGGGCTCATGAGCCGGCTGTGCACCCGTTCGAGCGTGGAGTCGTCGAGTCCGTCGATCAGGTCCAGCGTGCGGATGCGCGCGGCGGTCAGGCGAGCGGCCGTGTCGGTCGTGCGCGGGGCGGTGAGGGTCTGCATGCGGTCTCCCGTCTCGGAGGGCGCTGTCGCGTTACAGCGGTCGTGACCGTATGACCGGTCCAGGCCACGGAGTGGCCGCAACCCGCGGTCACCCCGGCAGGGTGTGCGACCGATCGTCACCGGGCGTGACGAATTCGCTCACACCCGCCGACCCTGCCGACCCGAACTGCGGAGCGGGTGCGGAGGACTGCGACGATTCCGCGCATGTCACTTGATAGATCGCTCTACTGATGCCACGATGACCTCGTGCCCACCACCCAGGCCCAGGCCCCCACCCGCGACCGCATCCTGTTCACCAGCGCCGAGCTCTTCCGCCGCCAGGGCTACGCGGGCACGGGGCTGAAGCAGGTCACCACCCAGGCCGAGGCCCCCTTCGGCTCGCTCTACCACTTCTGGCCAGGAGGCAAGGAGCAGCTCGCCGAGGAGGTCCTGCGCACCGGCGGCGACTTCTTTCTCGCGCTCTACCGCGCGATCGTCGACCCCGCGCCCGACCTGCTCACCGGCGTCCGTGACTTCTTCACCGGCGCCGGGGAGACCCTCGTCGCCACCGGGTACCTCGACGCGTGCCCGATCGCCACGGTGGCCGGGGAGGTCGCAAGCACGCACGAGCCGCTGCGCTCCGCCAGCGCCGACGTCTTCGAGCTGTGGACCGCAGCGCTCACCGCCGACCTCGCGCACGCGGGCGCGCCGGAAGAGCAGGCCCGTCCTCTCGCGCTCGCCGTCATCGCCCTCCTCGAGGGCGCCTTCCTGCTCTGCCGCACGCTGCAGAGCACCGAACCCATGGACGCGGCGGCCGACGCCGCCGTCGCCCTCGTCCGCACCGCCCTGGAGACCCAGCCATGAACCGCACCGCCTTCATCGCCGGGCGCCGCGACCGCCGTCGCCGCGCGCGCCCTGCTCATCCGCGCCCTGCACGCCAAGTTCGCCGCCGACGTCACGAAGCTCAACTCCGGTGACTACGCCTCACTGCTCAACGCGTTCGCCGATGACGGGGTCATCGTCTTCACCGACAACGACACCCGGTGGTCGGGCGAGCACCGCGGCCGACCCGCCATCGAGCGGTTCCTCCAGGACTTCACCCGCGCCGGCCTGCAGGGGGAGATCACGGAGCTGTTCGTCGGCGGCCCGCCGTGGCGGATGACGCTGCTCGCGCGCTTTGACGATCACGCCGACGCGCCCGACGGCGAGCGCCTGTACGAGAACCGCACGGTGCTCGTGATCCGCACCCGCTGGGGCAAGATCGTCCACCAAGAGGACTTCTACGTCGACACCGTGCGCATGGCGGAGTTCGACCGCAGGCTCACCGCGCTCGGCATCACCCCGGCGGGCTGATCTCCCGCATCCGCCACATGCGCATGGTGCCCGATCGGCACGGGGTACGGTCCCGGCATGCCCACCCGCCTCGCCGTCATCGGCGGCAACCCCGCCGGCATGAGCGCCGCCTCCGTCGCCAAGCGCCGCGACCCTCAGCTCGAGGTCGTCGCGTTCGAGCGTGGCCCGTACACGTCATACGCCGCGTGCGGGATCCCGTACCTGATCGGCGGGCAGATCGCCGAGGTCGACGACCTCGTGGCGCGCTCGCCGGAGCGCCACCGGGCGAACGGGATCGACGTGCGGATTCGCACGGAGGTCGTCGCCGTCGACCTCGCGGCGCGCACGCTCACCACCGGCGACGGGACGACCGAGCCGTTCGATCAGCTCCTCGTCGCCACGGGCGCGCACGCCACGCCGCCGCCGATCCCCGGGGCCGAGGCCACCGAGCCCGCGCGCACGCTCGACGCCGCCGAGAAGCTGCGGGGCGAGGTGAGCCGGCACGGCACCCACGCCGTCGTCATCGGGGCCGGCTACATCGGGCTGGAGATGGCCGAGAACCTGCGCCAGCGCGGGATGCGCGTGACGATGGTCGATCGCGCGCCGCAGGTCATGGGCACGCTCGACGCTGATATGGCCGAGCACGTCCAGACCGCCGCCGAGGGCGCCGGGATCAAGGTGCTGCTCAACGTCGACATCGAGGAGATCGTCCGCCACGAGGACGGCCGCCCGCGCCTGGTCCGCACCAGCGAAGGCGACCTGCCGGCCGACCACGTCGTGATCGGGACGGGCGCGAAGCCCGACGTCGCGCTCGCCGAAGCGGCCGGATTGACCCTTGGGGAGACGGGGGCGCTCGCCGTCGACGACCATCTCCGCACGCCCGGCCACGACGGCGTCTTCGCCGCGGGCGACTGCGTCGAGAGCCACCACCGCATCCTCGACCGGCCGGTGAACATCCAGCTCGGCACGCACGCCAACCAACAGGGGCGCGTGGCGGGCATCAACCTTGCCGGCGGCGACGCGCGGTTCCCCGGCGTGCTCGGCACCGCGATCAGCCGCATCTGCCGCTACGAGGTCGCGCGCACGGGCCTGACCGAACGCGAGGCCGCCGACGCCGGGATCGACGCCGTCGCCGCGACGATCCAGGCCCGCACGCGCGCGGAGTACTACCCGGGCGCCGGGCCGGTCTGGGTCAAGCTGGTCGCCGAGCGCGGCGGCGGCCGGCTGCTCGGCGGGCAGATCGTCGGCACGGAGACCGCGGGGAAACGGATCGACACGATCGCCACCGCGCTGTGGGCGGGCATGACGGCCGGCGAGCTGCAGTTCGTCGACCTCGCGTACGCGCCGCCCGTGAGCCCCGTGCGTGACCCGGTGCTGGTCGCCGCGCGAGCCGTCGCGGGCCGATAGTGCGTCTGGTACGGTCAGGCGCAGTCTCTGGGAGGGGAACCCACGTGCCGCGTCTGCTCACCACCGTCGTGCTCGCCGTCGCCGTCCTCGCGCTGCCCGCGGCCGCGTCGGCGAAGACGATCACGAAGACGTTCCGCTACGGCCCCGTCAACGTCGCCGGCTACGAGGTCAAGCAGACCGAGGTCGACTTCGACGCGCCCGAGCCGAAGATGGACGGGTTCGTCACGCGGATGGAGGTCGACGTCGTCGACGCGAAGGGCAAGCAGGTCCCGATCGACCGGCTCATGCTCCACCACGTCGTGTTCCACAACTTCGGCGCCCGGCTCGGCGCCAAGCGCGACCAGACGTGCTCGCGCTTCACGATGCTGGACTCGACGATCATCCCCGCGGTCTCCGAGCGCTTCTACGGCGCGGGCGAGGAACGCCAGCAGCTCGTGCTGCCGCCCGGGTACGGCTACCGGACGAGCAAGCAGGACAACTGGATGATGACCTGGATGCTCATGAACCACCGGGCCGAGACGGACTCCGCGTACATCCAGTACAAGGTCACGCTCACCGACGACCCGGCGACCCAGCCGGTCACCCCGTACTGGGCCGACGTGGAGAACTGCAACACCGACCCGCAGTTCAGCGTCCCCGGCGGCGGCGCCTCCGGTTCGACGGAGACCAAGGCGATCACGTGGAGCGCGCCGCGCGACATGCGGATCGTCGCCGCCGGCGGCCACGTGCACGGCGGCGCGCGCGACGTGACGATGCGCCAGCCCGAGTGCGAGAACCGCGCGCTCATCACGTCGCTGCCCGCGTGGGGCACGGCCAAGCACCCGTTCTACACCGTCAAACCGGTGCTCCACGAGCCCGGCCCGGTGTTCATGACGCGCACGCTGAGCTCCAGCGGCTTCCCGGTCGCCAAGGGCGAGCAGCTCCAGCTCACCACGACGTACGACGGCGAGCAGCCCCACACCCGCGCGATGGGCATCCTGATCTTCTACGCCGCCGAGGCGAAGGAGGCGCCCCCGCGGTGCGCGCCGCTGCCTACCGACGTCGTCACCGAGCGGACGACGCAACCGCACCGCACGACCGCGCCGGACTTCGAGGTCCCGCTCACCGGGCTGAACAAGCGCGGGAAGGCGATCAAGATCCCGGCGCCCCCGGGCAAGCGGGTGCGGGCCGCCGACGGCGCGATGGTCCGCATCAAGGACTTCCAGTTCTCACGCACGAACCTGACGCTGCCGGTGGGGGCCAAGCTGAGCTGGCGCTTCGACGACGCCCAGCTGCACGACGTCACGCTCGCCAGCGGCCCGCGCGGCTTCGCCTCCACGCACCTCAACGACCGCCGGACGTTCACGAAGACGTTCGACACGCCGGGCACCTACAAGATCTTCTGCTCGCTGCACCCGGTCCGCATGACGCAGACCGTGAAGGTCCGCTGACCGTCAGAGCCGCCCGGCCACCCCGATGATCACCTCGGCCAGGGCGGCGCCCTGGTCGTGCTGGCAGAAGTGCGCGGCACCCTCGATCGTGACGTGCGGCTGGCCGTTCGTGCCCGGGATGCGCTCGAGCAGGGCCTTGTCGGCGCCCTTCGTGATCGGGTCGCTGTCGCCGAACGCGCAGACGAACGGCTTCTCCCAGCGGCGCAGGACCTCCCACGCCGCGCGGTTCGCGGGCGTGGCGGGGTCCTCCGGCGACGCGGGGACGAGCGTCGGGAACTGCCGGGCGCCGGCCTTGTACTCCTCGCTGGGGAACGGCGCGTCGAACGCGGCGATCTCCAGCGTCGTCAGCTCGCGTGCGCTGCCGCCGTTGATGATCGCGCCGACCGGGAACTCGGGGACGTTCTGCGAGAAGTCACGCCACGCGCGGAACGCGTCGCCGAGGTCGGTGTCGCCTGTCGGCAGGAACGTGTTGGACGCGACGATCGCGGCGAAGCGGTCCTCCTGCTCGGCGGCGAGACGCAGGCCGAGCAGCCCGCCCCAGTCCTGGCCGAAGAGGATCACGTCGCGCAGGTCGAGCTCGTTGACGACGAGGTCGGTGAGCCACGCCATGTGCCGCGCGTACGTGTAGTCGGTGCGCTCGACGGGCTTGTCGGAGCGGCCGAAGCCGATGAGGTCCGGGGCGACGACGCGCAGCCCGGCGTTGACGAGCGGGTCGATCATGTCCCGGTAGAGGTACGACCAGGACGGCTCGCCGTGCAGCAGCAGGACCGGCCGGCCGTCGCGTGGTCCTTCATCCACGTACGCCATCCGGACCGTGTGGCCGTCGGCGGTGACCTCGGCGTAGTGCGGGGCGTACGGCCAGTTGATCAGGCCGTCGAACTCCTCGTCGGGGGTGCGCAGCGTCTCCATGGGCGCCAGCCTACGGTCCGCCGGGCGGTCCGCGCGTCAGCTCACGATCCGGAACGCCGCCCGCCGCGGGTCACTCACGCGGCCGCGGCTGTCCGCCGCGGTGACGACCAGCCGGTACCGCCCGGGCGCGAGCCGCAGGCCGCCGAGCCGCCCGGTGAAGCGCTGGCGGTTCGTGCCGGCCTCGCCCTCGGCGGTGAAGCGGCTGCTCAGCGCCAGCCACCGGGTGCAGGCCTTGGCGGTGCGGTTGCGCCGGGTCGGGGCGACGCATCGCCCGCCCACCTTCCGCCCGGCGGCGGCGCGCTCCACGCCGAACGTCAGTGCGGCGGCGGCGGAGAGCTTCGTCGTGACGACGGTGCCGATGGGCGTCCGGGCGGCGACGGCACTGGGGCCGCTCTTCGCGGCGCGGAACGTCGAGGGCGCGAGGGTCAGGGCGGACACCGTCGGCGCCTTCGTCGTCGTGCCGCCGCCACCGCCGCCGCCCGATGCGTCGTCGGGCGTGAGGGTCGAGTCGTACGTCACCGTGACGGTCTCGCTGGCGGTGTTGTCCGCGGGCGTCGGGTCGGGCACGTTGCCGGTCGGGGTGACCTGGAACGCCGTCGCCGTGTGCGTGAACGAGGGGACTCGAGTCGACGTTCCGGCGACGACGATGCGCGCCGTCATCGTCACCGTCTCCCCCGGCTGGATGGTTCCCCGCGCGCAACTCGTCGGGACCGCGAGCGCGGGATCGGGGGACGGCGAGAACGCCACCGGGCATGTGACGGTCTGGATCTGCTCGGCATCGCCGGTCGTCAGGAGTTGCACCGACACGAAGGTCGCCTGCGCGTCGCCGCCGTTGCGGACGGTGACGGTCACGGTGGCCTCCGGGTTCGCCAGCGACGTCATCGGGTTCGGGTTCGTGACGAGCGACGTGATCGCGAGGTCCACCGCCGCGTGGGCGGCGCCCGGGAGGATCGCCCACAGGAGGACGACGAGGCTCAGCATCCGCACGCCGGGGACGCTACCCACGCGTGCGTGTTCCGCCATCCGGTCCCAGCCGCCCGGTTCCCGCTGGTAACTACGGAACCAGTGCGTCGCCGACGCGGATCTCTCCGCCGGTGACGACGTCGGCTCGAAGGCCGCCGCGATGGACCAGCGGGCGCAGGACCCCACCGCCGTTGAGCCGGTCCAGGTGCGCGCACGGCTCGCACAGCCGCCGTCCGTGGCAGATCGCCTCGCCGAGCCGGAACGTCCGGCCGACGAGCGCGTTGAGGTCGGTCCCGCGGACCACGACGTTGCGCCGGTGGTCCAGCCCCGGGCCGAGTTCGTCGAGCACGGCCGCGTCGATGAGCGTGAGTGCGCTGCCCGGACGGCCGGAGCCGAACGTCCCGCGCCCGCGCGCGTAGCGATCGCCCTCGAGACCGACGCCCGCGATGGCGACCGCCGCGTCGACGGAGACGACCGGCGCCTCAGCCTCCGGGGCGAGCACGATCGCCTCCACCGTCCCGGCCGTGAGCTCACCGTGGGCCGGCGGCCAGACCGCGACGTCGAGCGGCGCGACGACGACGCCGTCGAGAATCTCGTCGGTGGTGCCTGCCGGGTCCCAGATCGGCCCGGACGGCACGCCGAACATCACGACCGACCGCGGTTCGCCGTCCTCGACCGACGGGCGTCGCGCGATCCAGGGGCCGGCCCACGAGAAGCTCGCCGCGTCGGCGACGGGCACGAGCCCCAGTCCGCGCTCGGCCAGCCACGAGCGCAACTCGAGCTCGTCGAGCGGAACGTCGCGTGCGCCGAGGATCGACGCGACACACGCCGCGAGCGTCGAGCGCTCGGTGTGGCGGCCGGTCACCGCCGGAACACTACGCGGGCTGGTCGGCCCAGATGTTGCTGCAGCGCTCGCACACCTCGGCCGGGATGACCCCGACCTTCATGAGCAGCGCGAAGGCCTTGCAGCCGAGGCACAACCCCAGGAACGCCTCGAGCGACGCCGCGAAGACCAGGCCGCCGAGCACGACGTACGCGGCGGTGGTCAGGCCGAACCCGAACGCGAGCACCGCGGCGGTGACGCTGAACGTCACGCCGATGCCCTGGGCGAACCGCTTCGGCGGGCCGGGCACCTCCTTCTTCTCGAACGGCAGCGCGGGGGTCAGCACGCGGGTGACGAACTGGCCGAGCGGGCTCAGCGTGGGGCCCGTCAGGACGCGGGCGATGAACCCGTAGGCGATCACGAGCAGCAGCCACTGCAGGTCGAACGCGATGGCCGTGACGCCCATGAGGACGACGCCGCCGGCGACGAGGCGCGCGGACACCTCGTTGACCGGGTCCGGAAAGGAGAAGAGTGAATCTGCCATTACCTACAGAGATTAGTAGGTTTCGCTGAGGTGTAGAACTGCACCTATGTCGGAGATGTGGAACAGCGTCGCGCCGGCATGGGAGGCGAACGCGGGCTTCGTGGACGGCCATCTCGAGGCCGCCACCCGGGCGCTGGTCCGCGCCGCGGGCGTCAGCGCAGGCGCGGCCGTGCTCGAGGTCGCCGCGGGCCCCGGCGGCGCCGGCCTCGCCGCGGCGGACATCGTCGGCGCCAGCGGCTCGGTGCTGCTCTCCGACGACGCGCCCGAGATGGTCGCCGCCGCCACACGGCGGGCGGCAGGACGCCCGAACGTGACGACCGCCGTCTTCGACCAGACGAACATCGAAGCGCCGGACGGCAGCTTTGACGCCGTCATCAGCCGGCACGGCCTGATGTTCGCCGACGACACCGCAGCGACGGTGCGCGAGGCCGTCCGGGTGCTGCGCCCAGGCGGCGGCTACGCGGCGATGACGTGGGGACCGCGGGCGGAGAACCCGTGGCTCGGCCTGGTGCTCGACGCGGTCGGCGACCAGTTCGGTGTCCCGTTCCCACCGCCGACGATCCGCGGGCCGTTCGCGCTGGAGGACGCGCGCGACCTCGCAACCGCGCTGGAGGACGGCGGGCTGACCGGCGTGCTCGTCGAGCGGGTCCAGACGCCGATGCACGCCGGCTCGGTCGAAGAGTGGTGGGACCGCGTGCCGAAGTTCGCGGGGCCCGTCGCGATGGCGCTGGCGGCGATGGAGCAGGAGATCCGCGACGCCATCGCCCAGCGTGCGATGGACAGCGCCGCGGCCGCCGCCCGGCACGGGAGCGACGGGATCGTGCTCGACGGCGCGGTGCTCATCGCGTCGGGGCGGGCACCGGGCTGATGCCCTGATTCGTGCGGCCGCGGCGAGAGACCGCGTCTCGCCGACCGCGAACTGAACTGGGTTCGGATGACATCCGAACCAAAATCGGATAATGATTGTTATTCGAGAGCTCGCTCTCGGCGACTGTCCATCCGAGGAGGACCCATGCACCATCAGTCCCCACGCCCCCGCCGGGGCGCGGCGTCTCGTCACGCCCTGACCGGCGCGCTGGTCGCCGCGCTCGCAGCGGCCGCCGCCACCGCACCGGCCGCACTCGCGGCGCCGTCGCCCGTCGTCGACACGACGACCCAGACCGCCCCGCCCGCGGCGTTCGACCGGCTCGCCGCGCAGGCCGAGGACGAACAGGACGGCCGGACGCGCGTGATCGTCACGCTCAAGGCCCGGTTCGACCGCACCGAGGCGACGTCGAAGACGACCGCCCCCGGCCTGGAGCGCCGCATGCGCGGCGTGCACGCGAAGGCGCTCGAGGCGCTCGCAGGCACCGATCACGGCAACACCAAGCCGATCGACGGGCTCCCGTACGTCGCCGTCGATGCGTCGGAGGAGGCGATCCGCGCGCTGGAAGCGTCGGGCGCCGTCGCCTCCATTCAGACCGACCGCACCCTGGAGCCGCTGCTGGCCACCTCCACCCAGGTCATCGAGTCCGCGTCGCAGGTCACGCGGGGCTGGAGCGGCTCGAGCCGCGTGGTGGCCGTCATCGACACCGGCATCCAGCCCAACCATCCCTTCTTCGAGGGCAGGATCATCGACCCGGCCTGCTTCGCCACCCGCGAACGGTGCCCCGACGGATCGACGGCGCAGGTCGGCCCCGGCGCGGCGACAGCCCTCGATCCGCACGGGACCCACGTCGCGGGCATCGCGGCCGGCAAGCGCTTCGGCACCCTGAACTACGACGGTGTCGCGCCCGACGCGCGGATCATGCCGATTCGGGTCTCCAACTTCCTCGGCTCGTTCCAGTCGGACATCATGCAGTCGCTGGCGTACGTCCGCCAGCGCGCGCTCGCCGGCGTGCCGGTGGCTTCGGTCAACCTCAGCATGGGCGACCGGGTCTCGTACCCGGGCACGGACACGTGCGACACCGACCCGCTGAAGACCGAGATCGACACGCTCGTCAGCATGGGCATCCCGACCGTGATCGCGAGCGGGAACGCCGGCGAGACCGACCGGGTCTACTACCCGGCGTGCATCTCGACCGCCGTCACCGTCGGGTCTGCCAGCACCGCGGATGCCGTCTCGAACTTCTCGAACGCCACCCAGCGCGTCGACCTGCTCGCACCCGGTGAAGGCAGCGCTCCCGGCACCGGGATCGTCTCCGCGTTCTTCGACGTCGACTACCCCTTCGAGTTCAACGTCTACCAGCCGATGGTCGGAATGCGCGGCACGTCCATGGCCGCCCCGCACGTCGCCGGCGCATGGGCGACCTACCTGGACCGCTACCCGGGCTCCTCGGTCGCGGAGGTCCTCGCCGCGTTCCAGCGGACGGGCAAGCCGCTTCTCGACACGCGCAACGGCATCAATCTCACGCGGTCGCGGATCAACGTGAGCGCCGCGCTGGCGCGCTACGGCTACGTCGCCGCCAACAACTCGGCGAGCAGCTCGTACACCCCGGGCACGCAGGCGAACTCCATGGGCGCCACGAACACCGTGACCCGCAGCGGCACCGGGACGTACACCGTCTCCATGCCGAAGCTCGGCTCGGCCTTCCGCGGAAACGCACACGTGGAGACGTACCTCGGTTCGGCCAACCGCTGCAAGGTCGCCACGCTCGGGGCGTCAGGCACGACCACGAGGATCGGCGTGCGCTGCACCACGCCGGCGGGCACGCTCACCGACGCGCCGTTCGTGGCGCGGTTCGAGGTCAACGAGACCAAGCGGACGGCCACGGCCGGGTACCTGACCTCGCTGGACACCACCTCTCCGACCCACACGCCGGAGCTGACGTTCCAGGCCAACTCGACGGGCGCCACGAACACGGTGACGCGCAACGGTGTCGGCCGGTACACGGCGACCCTCCCGGGCTTCACGGCGGCGGGCATCCCGCACGTGACCGCGGTCGGCAGCGACACGAACATGTGCCAGGTCTCCACCTGGGCGACCACGTCGGTCGCGGTGCTGTGCTTCACGCGGTCGGGCGCGCTGGCGGACACGGCGTTCTCGCTCACGACCAACGGCCAGAGCGTGTTCACCACCGGGCGCGGCGCATCGATGTACGCGAACAACGCCACGGCGACGACGGCCTACACCCCGTCGTCCTCGTGGAACAGCACGGGTGCCGTGAACACCTCGCAGAAGACGGCGACCGGCACGTACGAGGTGTCGATGCCGGGCATCGAGATGGCGACGTCGCTGCCGACGGTCACGGCCGTCAACAACAGCACGTCGACGGCCGTCGCGTGCCGGCCGTACTTCTGGGGCACGGGCTCGATCGAGGTGCGGTGCACGAACGCCGCGGGCACCCCGGTGGACTCGCGGTTCACCGTGAGCTACTCGAGCACGGCGAGCTGAGCCGGTGACGCATCGGGCCAGCGGGGAAACCCGCTGGCCCGATCGGGCCGTACCCGCCCGATATTCTCTACTTATCTGCTAGAGAATATCGGCATGCTCGCCGAGTCCGTCACCGCCGACGCCCTGCGCCACGCCATGGGCCACTTCGCGACGGGCGTCACGGTCATCACGTCGCTCGACCCGTCCGGCGCGCCCGCCGGCACGACGGCGAACGCGGTGACGTCGCTCTCGCTCGACCCGCCCCTCATCCTCGTCTGCTTCGCGCGCGACAGCCTCACACTGGGCCACGTCCGCGAGCACGGGGCGTTCGCGGTCAACGTGCTCGGCGCCCACCACCGCGAGGCGTCGTCGGCCTTCGCGCGGCGCGGCGCCGCCGACGCGTGGCAGACCGTCGAACACCGTCCCGGCCACACGGGAAGCCCGCGGGTACACGACGCGATCGCCGTCCTGGACTGCACCGTCGAGCACCGGCTGCCCGGCGGCGACCACGAGATCGTCATCGGTCGCGTCGTCGACGTCGAGACCGCCGGCGGCGCCCCGCTCCTGTACTGGCGTGGCGCGTATGCGGGACTGGAGACCACATGAACGCCACAGCGCCCACCGTCCTCGCCGTCATCGGCAACCCGCGGCTGGACTCGCGAACGCACCGCATCGCGCGCACCGTCGCCGCGGAGCTGCGCCGGGCCCTCGACGTTCCCGCCACCGACCTCGACGAGGTCGACCTCGCGCCGCTCGGCCCGCGGGTGCTGGACTTCGACGACAGCGCCGTCGCCCGCGAGGTCGAACGGGTGCTCGCCGCCGACGTCCTCGTCGTCGCCAGCCCGACCTACAAGGCGACGTACTCCGGGCTCCTGAAGGCCTTCCTGGACCGTGTGGGCACGGGCGCGCTGAGCGGCAGCGCCGTCCCGATCCTCCTCGGCGGCGCGCCGAACCACACCCTCGCGATCGACACGCACTTCACGCCGCTGCTGCAGGAGCTCGGCGCGGCCACGCCGGCGCGCGGGCTCTTCGTCCTGGAATCAGCACTCGACGCCTTCGAGGACACCGCAGCGGCGTGGGCGGACCGCTGGGCGCCGTGGCTCGCGCCCCGGGCGCTCAACGTCGCCTCCTAGTCGGACCCGCCCGCCCCTACGCGGCGCCGAGCACCGGGGCGGACAGCGGCGCACCGGCGCCGAGCTCGTGCAGGTACTCGCGCAGCCGCCGCTCGGCGACGTCGGCGTGCTCCCCGGTGACGATGACCTGCGCGGGCACGCCACCGAGCGCGCCGAGGGCGAACCCGCCGAGGAAATCGAGCAGCAGCGGGGTCGGCCACCCGCGGTCCTCGGGCGTCGCCACGACGATCGCGCGCGCCTGCCGGACGACGCGCCGCAGGTCCTCCGGCCGCGCGCTCACGTTCGCGAGGTCGATCTCCACCACCGTCGGCGCGTGCTCGAGCGTGCGCGCCAGGTCGGCGGCGGCGCGGCGGGCGAGCCGTGCCGTGGCGGACCCGATGCGCGGGTCGCCGCTGAGGGAGACGACGGTGGGCCAGGGCGTCGGTTCGGTCATCACGATGCAGCCGCGGGCTGCGCGGTCGGGGTCGGGGCGAAGGGGACGGCGGTACTGGTCTCGGCGTCAGCCGCCAGCGCGTACGGCGGGGTCCACAGGCCGCGCTGGCGCAGGATCGGCAGCACGCCCTCGCCGAACCAGTAGGCCTCCTCGAGGTGCGGGTGGCCGGAGAGGACGAACTCGTCGATGCCCAGGCCGTGGTACTCGGCGATGCGGTCCGCGACCTCCGCGTGGCTCCCGACGAGGGCCGTGCCCGCACCGCCGCGCACCAGGCCCACCCCAGCCCAGAGGTTGGGGTAGATCTCCAGCTCGTCGGTCGAGCCACCGTGCAGGGCGAGCATCCGCTTCTGCCCCACGGACTCGCTGCGGGCGAGCCCGGCCTGGACGTCCGCGATGAGCTTCGGGTCCAGGCCCGACAGCAGGCGTCGCGCCTCCGCCCACGCCTGCTCGGCGGTGTCGCGCGCGATGACGTGCAGGCGGATGCCGAAGCGGATCGTCCGCCCCTCGGCGGCCGCGAGCCGGCGGATCCACGACAGCTTCTCGGCGACCTGCGCCGGCGGCTCGCCCCACGTCAGGTAGACGTCGGCGTGCCGCGCGGCGACCCCGCCCGCCGCCGGGGACGACCCACCGAAGTAGATCGGCGGCGACGGGTCGGGCAGTCGCGCGAGGGTCGCGCCCTCCACGCGGAGGTGCGCGCCGTCGTGGTCGACGGTCTCGCCGCGCCACAGGGCACGGGTGATGTCCAGGAACTCGTCGGCGCGGGCGTAGCGCGCGTCCTTGTCGAGGAAGTCGCCGTACGCGCGCTGCTCGTGCGGCTCGCCGCCGATGACGACGTTGAGCAGCAGCCGGCCGTCGCTGTGGCGCTGGAACGTCGCGGACTGCTGCGCGGCGAGCGTCGGGGAGATCGAGCCGGGGCGGAACGCGACGAGGAACTTCAGCCGCTCGGTGACCTCGGTGAGCATCGCGGTGGTCAGCCAGGCGTCCTCGCACCACGCGCCTGTGGGTGTCAGCGCGCCGACGAACCCGAGCTGCTCGGCGCTGCGCGCGATCTGGCCCAGGTACTCGAGCGTCGCGGGCCGGATCGCCCCCGTGCTGCCGGCGCGCAGGCCGTGGCCGCCGCCGACGAGGTCGCGGCTGTCGCCGTAGGTGGGCAGGAACCAGTGGAACTGCAGGGACACGGGTCGTCCTTTCAGAGCGCGCTGTGCTGTTCGGGCAGCAGGCCGTTGAGCGTGTGGCGGCCGAGGTGCTGGACCTTCCAGCGCACGGGGTCGTGGAGCGTGTGCGTGCGCGCGTTGCGCCAGTGGCGGTGCAGGTTCAGCTCGTCGAGCGAGCTGCGGGTGCCGGCCACCTCGAACAGCGCGTTGGTGATCTCGATCGCCGCGCGGTCGGCGGCGATCTTCGCGGTGGCGACCGCGAGCGACGCGCCCGCCGCGTCCTCGGCGGTGAGGGTCGTATCCGCGAGCGCATCGAGCTGCTCGGCGGCGCGCGCCACGAGCGCCTCGGCGGCGCGCAGGGCGCACGTCAGCTCGCCGAACCGCTGGATGACGAGTGGATCGTCAGACGCGCGCGCGACGCCCGCCTCGAACCAGGGCCGGCTCAGCCGCTGCACGACGTCGACCGCGTCGGCCAGCGCGCCGGCGGCGATCCCCGCGTCGATCGCGGCGTGCAACAGCTGCGCGCGGGCGCCGTAGAGCTGTGGGCCCGAGAGCGTGACGTGCTGCGCGAGCACCAGGCGCGGGTCGACAGGGACGTCGCGCAGGTGCACGGAGCCGCTGCCCGTCGTGCGCTGCCCCATCCCGTCCCAGTCGTCGACGACCTCGACCCCGGGCGTGTCGGTCGGCACGTAGGCGACCTGCAGGCGGTCGCGTCCGTCGAGCGCGAGGACCGCGAGCCAGTCGGCGAACAGCGAGCCCGTCGCGTAGTGCTTCTCGCCGGTCAGGACGAGTGCGCCTCCGGGCCGCTTGACCAGGCGCGTGCGGATGTCACGCACGGTCTTCGTCCCGCGCTCGGACTGCGCGTTGGCGATCTGCGCCCCCGCGAGGACCTCGCCGAACAGCAGTCGCTGCTGCTCGTCGGTCCCGCGGAGGCGAAGCCCCTCGAGGTAGACGAAGTGGCTGTGCGGGATCTGGGCGACGTTGGGGTCCCCCCGCGGCGAGGAGCCGGATGACCTCCACCAGGGACGCCGCCCGCACCTCGGCGCCGCCGAACGCGCGCGGGACGGTGATGGCCAGCAGGCCCGCCTCACGCAGCGCGGCGATCTCGGCGAAGGGGAGGCGACGCTCGGCGTCCCGCGCCGACGCGTCTGCGGCAAGGCGGAGCGCCGCGGACGCGGCGGCGCCGAGCGCTTCGGCATCCGAGCCGATCACGTGGGCGCGTTGCGGGACGGAGAGGGGCAGGGAGTTGGTCATGATCCAGATATTCTCAATCTACTTGGTCTAGATTGTGAACTACTTGCGCATCAGGTCGCCGCGGGGACGGCTTCCTCGTGGCGGACGACCTGACGGGGTTCGAGCCGCGGCAGCGCCGCGACCAGCGCCCGCGTGTACGGCTCGCGCGGCGCGAAGAACACCTCGTCGGCCGTGCCGGTCTCCACCACCTTGCCCTCGTTGAGCACGAGCACGCGGTCGCTCATGTGATGGATCACGCCGAGGTCGTGGCTGATGAACAGGTAGCTGAGCCCGAGCTGCTCCTGGAGGTCCGTGAGCAGGTCGAGGACCTGCGCCTGGATCGACACGTCGAGCGCGGAGACCGGCTCGTCGCAGACGATCACGGACGGGTCGGGCGCCAGAGCCCGGGCGATCGCCACCCGCTGCCGCTGCCCACCGGACAGCTGCAACGGGCGGCGAGCCCGGTGCTCGCCCTCGAGTCCCACGAGGGCGAGCAGCTCCCCGACCCGCTTCCGCGGGTCGCGCACTCCTGGCGGCAAGGCGTCGGCGAGGATCTGGTCCACGCTCCAACGGGGGTCGAACGAGCTCAGCGGGTCCTGGTAGATCACGCTGATCTCGCGGCGGCGCACGCGGCGCGCCTTCTCCGGCACGGCGGTCCACGGCTCACCGTTGAGCAGCACCTCGCCGCCGTCGGGCTCGGTCAGCGCCAGCGCGATCCGCGCCGTCGTCGTCTTGCCCGAGCCGGACTCGCCGACCACGCCGAGCGTCTCCCCCGCGCGCAGCTCGAACGACACGTCGTCGACGACCGTCCGCGTCTGCCCGTCGGGGCCGGCGTAGCGCTTGACCAGGCCGCGGGCGTCGAGCACCGGCGTGTCGGCCGCGCGCGGTGCTCGTTCCACCACCGGCGCGACATGCGGCGTGCCCGGCGACAGGCGCGTGCCCTTCGAGTGGGTGGACGGGATCGCGTCGAGCAGCGCCCGCGTGTACGCGTGCTGCGGGTTGCTCAGGACCTCCCGCGCATCCCCCCGCTCGACGATCTCGCCGTACCGCATGACCGCCACCTCGTCGGCCATCCGCGCCACCACCGCGAGGTCGTGGCTGATGAGGATGAGCGCGCTGCCGTCGTCGCGGATGCGCTCGAGCAGGTGGAGGATGCGCGCCTGCACCGTCACGTCCAGCGCCGTCGTCGGCTCGTCGGCGATGATGAGCTTCGGGTCCAGCGCGATCGCCGACGCGATGAGCGCCCGCTGGCGCTGCCCGCCGCTCAGCTCGTGCGGCAGCTGGCGGACACGCAGCAGCGGCTCGGGGATCCCGACCTCGTCGAGGAGGTGCAGCACCCGCTTGCGCCGTTCCTCGCGCGAGCCGTACCTGTGCAGCCGCAGCGCCTCGTCGATCTCCTTGCCGATCGGCCGCAGCTGGTCCAGCGACACCAGCGCGTCCTGCAGGATGAAGCCGATGTCGCGGCCGCGGATGTCCCGCCACTGGCGGTCGCGCAGCCCGCGCAGGTCGCGCCCGTCGAACTCCAGCGCGTCCGCCGTGACCTGCGACCGCCCGCCGGTCAGCCCGACCAGCGTGCGCGCGGTGACGCTCTTGCCCGAGCCCGACTCGCCGACGATCGCCAGGCAGCGCCCGGCCTCCAGGGAGAACGAGATGCCCTTCACGACCTCCGTGTCGCCGAAGCCGACGCGCAGGTTCTCGACGCGGAGCAGATCCGTCATCGCTGGAGCCCCCCTTCGAGGCGTTGCTGGACGTAGCGCCCGATCGCGGTGAGCGCGAGGGCGAAGGAGACGATCGCCAGGCCCGGCATGACCTCCAGCCACCAGGCCTGGGTGATGTACGTGCGCCCGGCGTCGAGCAGCGCGCCCCACTCGGGGGACGGCGGCGCGACGCCCAGGCCGAGGAACGCCAGGCCCGACGCCCACACGATCGACTGGCCGACGCCGAGCGTGACGAGCACCACGAGCGGGCGCATCGCGTTGGGCAGGATGTGCCGGCGGATGACCTTCGGGTACGAGTGCCCGAGCGCGCCCGCGGCCTCCACGTAGCCCGAGCCCTTCACCGCGAGCACCTGCCCGCGGATCATCCGCGCGTAGCCCGGCGCGGTGCCGACGCCGACCGCGACGATCAGCGTCGTCAGCCCCGCCCCGAACACCGTGACGAACAGCAGGCTGAGCAGCAGCACCGGGAAGGCGAACAGCAGCTCGATGAACCGGTTGATCGCGCCGTCGGTGAGCTTGTTGCCCAGCGCGGCGGACACGCCCAGGACGAACGCGATCGACATCGACAGCGCCGTCGCCGCCAGGCCGATGAACAGCGACTCGCGGGCGCCGTAGACCACCCGGGCGTAGAGGTCGCGGCCCGACTGGTCGGTGCCGAAGATGTGCGCGGCCGACGGCGCCTGCAGCGCGTCGCCGAGGTTGATCTTCAGCGGGTCCTGGGTCGTCAGCAACGACGGCGCGATCGCCGCGATCACGAAGAACGCGACGAGCGCGATGGAGAGCGTGAGCCCCGGGCGGAAGCGCACCTGCACCCGGGGGAGCGCGAGCAGCGCACCGCTCATGAAGACACCTCGATCCGCGGGTCGACGACCCGGTAGGCGAGGTCGACGAGCAGGTTCGCCACCACGTAGATCAGCGCGACGAGCATCACGATGCCCGACACCAGCGGGATGTCGCGCATGTTCGCCGCGGTCACGAGGATGTTCCCGATCCCCTGCCGAGCGAAGATGATCTCCGCGATCACCGCGCCGCTGAACAGCGCGCCGATCGCCCACCCCGACAGCGTGATCGCGGGCAGCACCGCGTGGCGCAGCGCATGGCGCCACCGCACCCCGAAGTCGCCCATCCCCCGCGCCCGGGCGCTCGTCACGAACGGCTGGTCGAGCACCTTCTCGAACTCGTCGCGCGTGACCTGCCCGAGGAACCCGGCCAGCGGGATCCCCAGCGTGAGCGCCGGCAGGACGAGCCCGATCAGGCTCGACCCGCCCTCCACCGGGAACAGCTGCAGCTCGATGGCGAAGACCACGAGCAGGATCACGCCGAGCCAGTAGTGCGGCAGCGCGGCGGTGAACGTCTCATAGCCCGAGCCCAGCGCGGACGGGATCCGCCCGCGCTTGGCCGTCAGCAACGTGAGCGCCAGTGCCATGACCCACGCGGCGATCAGCGCGGCGATCGTCAGGAAGATCGTCGGCCAGATCTGCTCGCCGATGATCTCCGTGACCGGCGCCTTCAGCCGGTACGACGTCCCGAGGTCACCCTGCGCGAGCCCCGCGACGTAGTTGACGTACTGCGCGTAGATCGGGTCGTCGAAGCCGAACTTCTCGTTGACCGGCGCGAGCTCGGCGTCGCTGCGCTTGATGATCTGCCCCGAGTCCTGGTTGAGGATCAGGGTCGCCCGGTCCCCGGGCAGGGCCGCCTGCACGAAGAACGTGAAGGTGGCCGCCGCCCAGAGGACCGCGATCGCGCCGAGGACTTTCAGGGCGACGGTCTTCACGGCTGCTTCTTGGCGAAGAACGCGTCGTGGAACACCGGCTCGCCCTGCGAGTTCTCGATCCACACGTCACGCAGCTCGGGCTGGCTGGCCAGCGACGTCGTCTGCGTGTAGATCCCGATCGCCGCGGCCTCCTCGTTGATCAGCTGCTGGGCTTCGGCGTAGAGCTTCTGCTGCTCGGCCTCGTCCTGCGTGGAGTTCGCCGCCTCGATCGTGTCTTCGAGCTTCGGGTTGTTGTAGAAGGACGAGTTGTTGCCGTTGGGCCGGTCCTTCAGGTTCTGGCGCCAGACGATGTACAGCACGCCCGCGGTGGGGCTCGTCCAGTACCACGTGATCGCGTCGTAGCTGTCCGGCGTGGAGTACTTCCCGCTGAACGTCTCCGACGGGGACGACGGCACGAGCTTGATGTCGAACCCGGCCTCCTTGGCCTGCTCCTGCACGTTCTGCAGCAGGGTCACGCCCTCGGCGCTGACGACGCTGCCGGCCGGGTAGACGACCTTCGCCGTGAGCGTCTTGCCGTTCTTCGTGCGGATGCCCTCGGCGTTCTTCTCCGTCCAGCCGGCCTCGTCGAGCAGCTGGTTGGCCTTCGCGACGTCGTGCGGGTACGCGTCGGCGAGCGACTCGTCGTAGTCGGGCGTGCTCTGGCTCAGCGAGCCGTTGCCGTTGTACGGGATGACGTCGTTGAACGCGCTCTCCACGGCGGCCTTGCGGTCAGCCGCGTAGCCGAACGCCTGGCGCACCTTCTTGTCGGTGAAGACCCCCTGTGCGGTGTTCAGGCTGAACGTGACCGGGCGCCCCGGGGTGATGTACTGCTGCACCTGGAACTTGCCCTTGGCGTCCTTCCAGTTGACGGTCGGGACGTTGTAGATGACGTTCGACTCGCCGCTGGTCAGCGACCCGTATCGCAGCGTCTGGTCACCCAGGAACTTCCACGTGATGCCGTCCACGTAGGCGGGTCCCTGGTGCTTGGCGTTCTGCGGCGCGGAGTTGTAGTCCGGGTTCTTGACGAACTCGATGTTCTTGCCGCGGTTCCACTTCTTCACGATGAAGGGACCGGTGCCGATCGGCTGCTCGCAGTTGGCCTCTGGGCCCTTCGCGAGCTGCTTCGGGCTGAGGATGCCGAAGTAGCCCTGCGACAGCGCGGAGAGCAGCGGCGAGTACGGCTTGGTGAGCGTGAGCTCGAACGTCGTGTCGTCGATGACCTTGCTCGACTTGTAGTACTCGCCGATGTACGCGTCGACGGTGGGGTTCAGCGACTTCGGGTTCAGCCACGTCTCGAAGTTCGTCTTCACGGCCTCCGCGTCGAACGGGGTGCCGTCGGTGAACTTCACGCCGTCCTTCAGCGTGAACGTCCACGTCTTCTGGTCCTCGGAGACCTTCCAGTCCGTGGCGAGCCACGGGACGATCTCGCCCTCCTCGACCTGGCTGACCAGGCTGTCGGAGAACTGGCGCTGGATGTACGCCTGCTGCACCCACCCGCCGATGAGGCACGGCGGCTCCTGCTCGTGGCCATAGCTGATGGTGCCGCCCTTGACGGGCTTGGCGTCGGCGAACTCGTCAGCGTTGCCGCTGCTCGAGTCACTGCCGCCGCACGCCGCGAGCGCGAGGCCGGCGACGAGGACGAGCAGGGGCAGGAGGGTCTTCGGGGTACGCATGGTTCTTTCTGGTGGGTTGGGGAGGTGAAGCGCTAGGCCGGCTGGGGCGCGCGACGGCGCCCGGCGGCGGGATGACGGTCGTTCAGGCGGGGCCCGGAAGCCCCGTCGGTGAGCTTTTCCCTGAGCGTTCCGGGGGCGTACTCGCGCTGGGCGAGGCCGCGGTCCTGCAGGACGGGGATGACGCCGTCGACGAAGTCCTCGAAGGACCCGGGCGTGACGTGGTACATGACGTTCACGCCGTCGACGCCGGCGTCGGCCCACAGCTGGAGCTCGTCGGCGATCTGCTCGGGCGTGCCGACGATCTGCGTGTCGGTCGCCCAGCGGACGAGCTCGCCGAAGGTCCACGTCTTGTCGGGCGCGGCCTCGACGAGGCCCTTGACGATGCCCTGGACCTTGTTCGTCTCGATGTTCCCGACGGGCTCGTCGAGGTCGAACTGGGAGACGTCGATGCCGATGCCGCCGGGCGAAGTGCGCGGCGTACCCGCGCGTGGAGGCGTACTCGTCGATCTCGGCCTTCTTGCGCTTGGCCTCCTCCTCGGTGCCGCCTACGACGAAGGAGAGCCCCTGGTAGAAGAGGATGTCGTCGGGGTTGCGGCCGTACTGGGCGGCGTTCTGCTTGACCTCGTCGACGTGGGCCTTCGCCCCCTGCGGGTTGCGCCCGGCGATGAAGATCGCCTCGGCGTGCTTGGCGGCGAACGCGCGGCCCCGGGTGGACGCGCCGGCCTGGAAGAGGATCGGCGTGCGCTGCGGGCTGGGCTCGGAGACGTGGGGCCCGACGACGTCGAAGTACTTGCCGACGTGGTCGATGTTGTGGATCTTGGCCGGGTCGGCGTAGATGCCGTTCTCCGTGTCCTTGATGACCGCGTCGTCGTCCCAGCTGGCTTCGAGCAGCTTGTAGATGACGTCGAGGTACTCGTCGGCGCGCTCGTAGCGCTCGTCGTGGGGCGGCAGGCCGCCGTAGCCGAGGTTGCGCCCGGTGTCCTCGAGATAGCTCGTGACGACGTTCCAGCCGACGCGACCGTTGGTGATGTGGTCGAGGGTGGAGAGCCTCCTGGCGTAGTTGAACGGGTGCTCTTGGAGGATCGACTGCGTGAACGCGAAGCCGATGTCCTTGGTGGCGTACGCGAGCGCCGGGATGAGGAGGCTCGGGTCGTTGACCGGGGTCTGCAGGCCCTCCTCGACGGCGACATCGCGGTTGCCGCCGTAGACGTCGTAGGTGCCGATGACGTCGGCGAGGAAGATCGCGTCGAACTTGCCCCGCTCGAGGGTCTTGGCGAGATCGACCCAGGTGTTGAGGTCGAGGTAGTCGAGCTGACGGGTGTCAGGGCGCCGCCACTGTCCGTGATGGATGTGGGAGACGCAGTTCATGGTGAAGGCGTTGAAGCGCAGGCGGGCGGCCATGGGAGGTGCTCCGGGTTCCGGGAAGGTCGGGCGGTCGGGGAGGTGAGCGGCCCGGGTTGGGGGGCCGGAGGGAGCAATCTAGGTATTGTCGACTGACTTTGTTGAGTTAGTCGGGAGGTGTACCCGGGTGGGTATGAGCGCACGCCGAGGTCAGTCCGCCGGCGAGAACGCCGACGCGTCGAGAAGGTCGAGCGTCCGGAACTCTCGGGCAGTCATCTCATCGAGGCTTGAGAACCTCGGCATCAGAGTCTCGATCCCGTGCTCTCGCAGAACCGCGGCCACCGGTTCCCACCACTCCAAGATTCGAGCGCGCAAGTCATCTCCAAGCTCAGCACCCAAGAAGAAGACCAACTGAGCATTAGTCGGATCTAGGCGCGAGCGACCGAGCGCCAGTGCGACTTCGTCGATCGGATCGCTGCCGCCGTACTCCGCGGCGATTTCTCGCAGCAGTTCCACAACAGGCCGCACGAGATGGTCGTTGACCACCGTGGCAAACGCCTTACGGGCAAAGCGTGCAGCGAGAACGCCGGCGAGGCGCTCATACCCCGCCTCGTCGGCAAACGCAGGAACCACGTTTCGGTCGACCATCCAACCCTTCTCAACCGGGATAAGGATCCGGAGATCCGCGACCCAGATGCCACCCTCCACCGCGGGCAGACCATCGAGATAGCAGAGGTAAACAAACCCGCGACCACTACGGATCATGTTCTGCTGCCCCTTGTCACCGCGAAAGACATAGACGGGCGCCAACTGCAGCCAGGGACGCTTCGGACTGCCCTCCTCAACGAGATCGCACGTCTGAGTAACGATCAATCCGTACTGTGGGCGGAGCGACTCATTGATCACGTTGACGACCCCTGATGCCGCCTTGTCTGACTTCGCCCAAGCCTTGGTAACGGAGTGGATTGGGAACTCGGGGCTAGCCGCGAACACGAAGGGCGGAGACTCTACGACCGACCCCTGGCGCAGGGCATGCATGGCCTCTCGGGCGCGCTCCGGCCATTCTTGTGGATCGATTCCGTCCTGAAGCGACCAGGACGCCTGCCCTGGCTCCGCGCTCACCCGAAGTCAACGTCCGAATAGTTGTCAACGCGGTCCGAGCGCGGCAGCTCTTCCCCGGCCTCGGCCTCGAGTGCCACCAAGCCCCACGCCGCCGTTGGCGCAGGCGTTTGGTCGAAGAGCAGAGAACGCGCGCGCGACTCAACGCCTTCAAGGTCTCCGGCCATCAGTAGGTCCAGCGGCGTGACGCCATCTCGTTCTGCACGAATCCACACCTGCAGCCCGTAGGCCGAGTCACTGCCATCCAAAGCCTCGGATACGGCGCGCATGATCGAGTGGACTCGCCAAAGCTGCTCAACGGATGCCGGACGAGGTCGAACCGGCTGATGCTCCCGGTGCTTCTTCCGCCAGTAATAGATCAGCGATGCACTCTTGATGCCAGCAACTCGAGCTAGATCCTCGTAAGACAGGTTGAGCCAACCCCGGAGTTGCTCAAGCGCCCGCAGCACAGGCGCATCCGACGTCGCCGCGATCACCTCAGGATCAGCGGTAGCGGACGCCGTACGACCAGAAACGCACACCGAGGAGAGGTCGACCGACTTCGCGACCTCGCCCGTCGGCAACGCGAACGCTTGGTCGGCGACCTCGTACAAGCGATCCAGCGTCGTGGCATAGAACGACAGCTGCGTCCGACGGGTTTCCTCGTCAAGGTGATCGAGCGTTGGCATCAGTCAGATTCCGTATCTCGCATGAACATCTTGTACAGATCAGGGGTTAGTGATGCCTCAAACAAGCGGTGTGCAACATCACTGCAGCGATCTACGGCCTCGAGCGCTGCTTCAGCATTGAATGGTCGATAACCCTGTCGAAACGTGTCGTAGTCGAGTATGACCGTTTGCCGACCACGCCTCTCGAAGTCCGGGAACAGCCGGTGGCGAACCGCCGCCTGGAGTTCCTCATCAACACGCAGCTCAAGCTGCCCAGCGGTCGCAAGCACCGCATCAGCAAGCTGCGGCTGAGCCAGCGGAGCAGTCAACCAAGACGCAAGCAGGCCGTTCCAGTCCGATGCCTGCTGCACACCTGGTACGGCGACCCGATCGACGTACCGCAAGCCCATCCGCTGCTCTCCCGGCACGTCATCCAACTCTCCGAGCACCGAGCACAGCGCGGCGATCGTTGCCCGAAAGCCCTCCCAGGTGTCGTACGCAGTTGTCTCGGCCGAGACCGAGCCGCTTCCAACGTTGACCACCAACTGCCCACGCCGAAGCTGCCACCCGTCGGGCTCAACTGGCGCCTGCGGAGGCAACCCGGGGCCAAGCCCAATAGCGATCTGGGGCGGAACGAGCCGCGAGAGGTTGAAAGACCCCTGTCCGTCCGCGCGCAGCGCCTCGGCTACCTGAGCGCCCACCGCAGGCGCTGAGACCCGAGCCGGCTCGGCAAACTGCATCTGCCAAACGACAAGCTCAAGCGGAGCCGACGTCAGGCGTTCATACCGAGGCGGAGGGAGATCGGAGATCATGGGATGCAGGAACCTAGAGTTGTAGTGATGTAGTCGGCTAGTTGTAGTGTTCTTGTAGCACTGTAGGTACCTCACATCAACGGCTGCTAAGCGACGGTCTTACGCGTCCACGGTTCCATGGGTCCGCAGCTACTAGCCCACCTGCCTGCACGCCGGCGCCGCCGCAAGTCCGCGGAAGCAACCTATGCGAGATCCACTCCGGCCACTCCAACGGCGCCCGCAGACCCATCGTTGCATCGGCTCACCCGGCAGGGAGGTTGGCCTCGCCCTTCCTACGAATGTCTGAACGGCGGGGCCGGTCCCCTCAGAAGAACCCATTCTGCGGCGGCGCCTCACCCCCAACAACCCACCTCCCAACCGCCGTCGCCTTAAGGAACGTCGGGTTGTGCGTCGACACCGTCCGCACATTCCGCCAGTGCCGATCCAGCTGCCACGCCGCCTGCGTCGCACTCGCCCCACCTGCATCGAACAGCCGCGCCGCCGTCGCATACGAGAACCGGTCGATCGCCACCTTCGCCTGCGCCGCCGCCACCTGCGCCTCGTACGCCGCATCAGGCGACGGGAACCCATCCACCACCGTCTCCAGCGCAGCATCGATACGAGAAGCCGCCGCCAACACGATCGCCTCCGCCGCGAACGCGTCGGCCGCGATCTCCCCCACCACCTGCAGCACCTGCGGATCCTCCGCCGGCGCTTCCGCGGAAGCGTGCCCGAACGAGCGAACACGCCGGCGCACCAGCGCGGCTGCGTCTCGGCGCACCGCCCGCAGCACGCCCGCCGTCACCGCCTGCAGGAAGAGCTGGAGGAACGCGCCCATCACCGTCGGGGGCAGCGGCTGGCCGGCCGGGCCCCAGTCCTGGTACTCGTCGGGCGCGACGTACACGTCGGTGAACCGCGTCGTGCCCGTGCCCGTCAGGCGCTGGCCGAAGCCGTCCCAGTCGTCGACGAGCTCCACGCCCTCGCGGTCGGCCGGGATCACGATCCCCGCCAGGCGGTCGTCCGGTGCCGCCGCGAAGACCCAGATGTAGTCGGCGTACAGCGAGCCCGTCGAGTAGTACTTCACGCCCGTCAGCCGGTAGCCGACGCCGTCCGGGTCCCGTTCGGCCCGCGTCTCCAGCCCCCGCCCCGCGACCGCCTTGTCGTTCTGCTCGCTCTGCGCGTTGCCGATGATCGCGCCGCTGTTGACGAGCTCCAGCCACCGCGCGCGTGACGACGCGTCCGGGTTGACGAGCTGCTGCTCGACGAACGCGAAGTGCACACGCAGGATGTGCGCCACGTTGGAGTCCGCCTCGGCGAGCGCGATGAGCGCGGCGAACAGCTCCTGCACCGAGAGTCCCCCGCCGCCCTCCTCCACCGGGATGCGCAGCCGGCCGAACCCGGCGTCGCGCAGCCAGTCGATGACCTCGTGCGGGCGGGTCTGCGTGCGCTCGCGCTCCTCGGTGCCTTCGGCGATGCGGGCGAGCAGCGATGCGAACTCGGGAGAGGACGGGTGGACGGGCGTGGCGGATGGGCTGGTGACGGACATGCGCCGACGGTACGCGGACCTACAGGCGAGTGCAGGGCACCGCAGCAGATCTACCCGGCCAGGCACCCACGCAGGGCATGACGATGCGCTCGAAGTGGTTACACAGGAGTGATCGTCGTTGCGAACGACTCCGCGATCCCAATAGTTTGATGAATCGTGAGCAATCCCTTCATCACCCTCTGGAGCCAGGCGCAGGTCGAGGTCGAACGCCGCGAACGGCGGGGAGACCGAGAGCTCCGCCACACGGCAAACGACCAGTTTCGGGACGTCAGAGTCCAGCCCGGAGACCGCGTCTACATCGTTGCGACGAAAGGCGGGCGTCTCATGCTCTTGTCATGTCTGGTGGTGCATCGGGTCACCGACAAGACCGAGGCGCAACGGGAGTTCCCCTACGAGCTGTATGACGCGCGGGACCACCTCATCGGCTCAGGAGCCCCGCTCGATCCGGACCGCGAGATACCCGAGGATGTCGTGCGACAGCTTGTGCGCGCATCTGGCAAGCCGATCCGCATCGCCGACGACGAGTACCGCGTAAACGTGCACAGCCTTCGGAGGACTGGTCGGCTCACCGAGCACTCCGCGGATCTCCTCGACAGCGTCCTTCGCGGATCAAGCAACAAGTAGCTAGCGAACCTGCACGAGCGACGCCAGCCGCAACGGGTCGCTTACCGCCGCGCCGCCCGCGCCGAATCGATCGCGCCCGTCTTCCCCGCGTAGATCATCCGCCCCCACGTCCGCATCCCGCGGAAGTCCGATGCGGAGAACGAGCCGAGCGTCACGCGGAACGCGCCGTCGGGCAGACGGCGGGAGTTCGACCGGTCCACCAGCCGCTCGATGCGCCGGCCGGACGGCGCCTGAACGACGAGGTCGAACGAGCTCGCCACGTCGCGCACCGAGCCGGCGCTGCCCGGCCGCACGTCGACGACGACCGTCCCGCCCGCGCTGCGCGAGAGCGTCAGGTCCGGGGCCGTCGGCACCGGCATCGGCGGGCCGGCGAACGTGTCGACGACGATCGACTGGCGCGGCGTCCCGTCGCTGTGGGTGAGCAGCGCGCGCAGCTCATGCGTGCCCGGATCGGCCGTCGGGCGGAACGCGATCGGGACCTTCTTGCCACCGTAGGTCTCCAGGTCGAGCGTGCGGACGATCGCCGTCGACGCGGGCGTGACGTCCGCCAGCACCAGCTCGCCGGACAGCCCGTCGGGCACATCCAGGACGACGCCGCGGAAGCGCGAGCGCTCGATGCGCGGCTGCTGGCGCAGCGCCGCGACCTGCCGCCGCGCGAGCTTCGTCGCCACCGTCGACGCCTTGCTCGCGGACGCGGTGATCGCCGTCGACCCGATCTTCACCGTGTCGCCCTCGAGATCCGCGTCCCGCACCTCCGCCTGCAGCTCCTTGTCCTCGACGTGCTCACCCAGCGCGATCTCCGCACCGACCAGCGGCGGCTGCCCGGGCGCCAGCGTCACGCGCCAGTCGCCGGCCGGAGGCTTGGCCACGAGGATCGTCGTCAGCTTGCTGACCGGGTCCTGGTCGACCACCGCCGTCGGCGTCGTGACGCCCGCACCGAGACGCGGCGTGAATGTGTAGTCGCCCGGCAGCTCGCCGGTGGTGAACGTGCGGCCGTCCGGGGCGGTCAGCGTCAGCTTCGGCGCGTCGGCCATCCCCGCGTTTCCGCGGAAGCGGAACGCCGCCTGTTCTGCGCCCGCGGGGACCCGCAATCCACCCGCGCCCGCCTGCGCGGCGTCGGCCGTCACGCCGCCGCGCACGCGGAAGACCGCCGGCCGATACGGCGAGAGATCGCAGCCGAGGAAGACCTCCAGCCCGTCGCCGAAGCGGTAGGCGAAGCCCGCCGAGATCTCGACGAGCAGCAGGTCGATCGAGCCGCACGCCGCCAGCGCCTTGCTCGAGATCAGCGCCTTCACGCCGAGGCAGATGAACAGGCACGCCCGCCCGTTCCCCTCCACGAAGAAGTCGCCCGTCTTGAACGACACGCCGCCGTCGACGCCCGCCCCGATCGAGACCGGCCCGAAGTCGAGCCCGAGGCGGCCGCCGAACGTCAGCGACTCGGCGTTGGCCTCGTCGTACTGCACGTACGCGCTGCCGAGCTCGATCTCGCCGAACAGGCTGATCCGCCCCGTCAGCCGGAAGAAGACCGGGCCGGTGCGGATCGTCATGTCGAGGTCGCCGCGCAGCACCTTGATGATCGACGCGCTCGCCCCGCCGCTGACCGTGAGCGGATCGCTGACGATGGAGAACCGCAGCTCGTCGAGCGTCACGCCCGCGAACAGCGGGATCAGCGTCTTCGCCTTCCCCGACGCCTCCTTCAGCTCGCCGTCGTCGATGACGAGGTGCATGCTCAGGCCGGTCACCGGGCTGGCGACGTTCAGCGTGACCTCGAGGTCGCCCTCCCAGTAGCCGCGCTCGGGGTCGAAGCTCAGCTTGCCCTTGTCGATCGAGACCGGGCCGAGGTTCGTGCCCGACAGATCGAGCGTGCTCGCATTCGCGTCGGCAGCCGCTCGCGCGCGGGCCTGCTTGTCGCGCGCCTGCTTGCTCGCGATGTCCGCAAACCGGTTCGTCGTCAGCTCGTTGCTGCGCGGTTCCTCCCGGCCCCGGCGGCGGACCTCGGAGGTCGGCGACGTCGCCTCGCCCGAGCGGCTGAACTCGCCGGGCAGCACGGTGTAGAAGCGCGTCGTCGACATCCCCGCGCTGCCGAACGTGACGAGGAAGTTGTCGGGATCCGGGCCCGGCGCCGAGGGCCGCGCGAGCGGTGAGCCGCGGTACTGCGCACCAGCGATCACGGTCGGATGCAGCTGGCCCTGCACAAAGTCCACCGCCCGAGCCGGGGTGAAGTCGCTGATCTGCGCGACCACGTCACCGTCGACGACGACCTCGACGTCGCCGGCCGCGTCGGTGTCCTCCCCCGCGCGTGACGCGCAGCGTGCGCGCGACCGTGTCGACGCGCAGCACCCCGCCGCCCTTGGGCCGCAGCCCGACCCCGTTGAGGCTGATCTCCTGCGTGGTGCGAAAGCGGGTGCGCTTCTCGCTGAAGCTCATGCACTGGCCGCCGAACCCGAGCTTGCGCCCACCGAGCGTGAGCGGCTCCCCGCTGACGTTCACGCAGTCGCCCTCGGCGTCGAAGATCTTCAGCCCGTCCGTGCGCTGGATCGCGCCGAGACCCGACTCGTCGTACGCCCCGACCGCCACCGAGTACGTGCCGGCGACCGGGATGGTGAAGCGCAGGTCGTTCGGATCCTTCGTGACGATCGCGGTGGTCGGGAACGTCTGGTTGCCGACCGGCTTGAGCAGCTCCTTGTTGATCGCCGCGCGCGGTGCCGGCCGCGCCGCCGGGCTCGGCTTCGCCAGGAACGGCTGCGCGGCGACGTTGCGCTGCGCGAACGGCGCGCACGCGTGCAGGAGCGGCGACTGGGCGAGCAGCGCCGACAGCGGCTTGCTCGGCGGCCCCGCGCGGAACGCCATGGGCTTGCGGCTGTTCGGCCCCTTGGCGGCGATGTCCCCGACCCGTCCCCGCGTGCCCGCCACGCCCGCGCCGGCGGGGTTGATCTGCGGCTGGAACCGACCCGGCAGGTATTGCTCCGGGGTCGGGACGAGCGGCGGCAGCGTCGACTCGGCCTGCGGCTTGGGCTGGCAGTTCGTACCCCGCAGCGGCTGGCCGACCTCGAGCGTGTACCAGGCGATCCGCCCGTCGGGGTCGTCGCTGGCGTACGCGTCGAAGACGAGCTCGTCCTGGGTCGTCAGCGTGTAGCCAAGTTGCTGCTTCTCGCCCGCGGCCGCGCGCGCTCGCGCGCGCGGCTGGATCTGCGGGTTGGCGAGGCCGACCTTGCTGCGCCGCGGATCCATGTTGAGGAACTTCGCCTTCAGCCGCGGCGCCGCGTCGGGGACCAGCGGGACGACCTTCGTCGCCGAGGTCCGCACCCCGGCGCTGTCGGTCGCCGTCAGGGTCACGCGGCGCCAGCTGAGCCCGGCGCTGGCCAGGAGCCTCTCCTGCCGGATGATCGCCGCGGGCTTGAGCGTGCCCTTCTGGCGGAGTGTCCCGGCCGCGAGCTGCGCGCCCGTCGCCTCGCCCGCGTCGGTGTTGAACGAACTCTGCTGCAGCAGCGTCGCGTTGTCGTAGAGGTAGGCGAGGCGCAGGTCCTTCTGGGTGGCGAGGGAACGGCCCTGGAAGCTCTGGATCGCCAGCGCGCCGGTCAGCGGCGAGCCGTCGGGGCCGGTCGCGGGGAGCGCGCCGAGGTCGATCTGTGCGAGCGGGCGCAGCCGGTTGGCGGCCAGGCCGCGGGCGAAGAAGTTCACGCCGATCGCGCCGTTCGGGCCGGCAGTGAACCAGTCGCCGAGCGGCGCGCCACCCGGGCCGGTGCAGCCCGCGCCCGTCCCGTCGCAGACGATGTCGTTCGCGGCCGGATCGCCCGGCGTGCCGGCCGGGGTGTCGAGATCCCACTCGAGGCGGACGAGCCGGTCGGCGGTGCGCGGGCTCTCGTCGGGATCGGCCGCGCGCGGAATCAGCGTGACGGTCTTGCTGACCGTCAGCGACGGGCGGCGCGTGATGAAGTCGACGGCCGGCGCACCGTTCGGCATCACGACGAGCTGGTGCTCGGCCTCGGCCGTCGTCCCGTCCGGCGCGAGCGCGCGCAGCCGGACGCGGTAGACCCGCCGGCGCGTGCCGTCCCCGCCCTTGACGCGGTCGGTGTCGTGCGCGCCGTCGGCGGTGAACGCGCGGCGCGGTGACGGCCCGGACGCGCCCGGATCCGGGCGGAAGCCGTCGGCCGGGCGGTAGTCGAAATCCCACAGGTAGGTGACGCCGGGCGCGGCGGTCGCGTCGAACTGCACGCCGCCCGCCGGGGCGCCGGGCGATGAGCACCTCGGCGCGGGGGTTCCAGGTGAAGTCGAGGCCGGCTGGGATGCTCGCTGCGGCGACCACAGCGTCGTCCGTGCGGAAGGTGATGTCCCCGCCCGCGACGCCGTCGGCGACCACCCGCGCGTGGTAGGTCGTCCCCGGCGCCAGCCCGCTGAGGACCGCCTGCACGGGCTGCGCGCCCACCGCACCCGCGGTCGTCGTGTCGGCGGTGCGGGCCCCGTACGCCGTCGTCTCGCCGTACTCGACGTGCCAGGTCCTGGGCGCGAGCCGGTCGTCGATCGAGCCCGAGATCCGGGCGCTGCCGACGGTGACTTGGTCGGCGCCGGTCGTCTGCACGACGGGCGGCGGGATCGGCAGCGACGGCGGCGTCGTATGGCGCGCATCGTGCAGGTAGGCGATCTCGGCGCCGGTCAGCGTGCGGCCGTAGACCCGCACGTCGTCGACGAGCCCCGTCCAGCCGGTGTTGAACGCGCACTGGTCGGCGCTGGGATACGTGCCGATCGTGAGGTTGCCGACCGGCATGCCGTACCCGAGCGTTCCCCCGCCGACGTTCGGCCCGGCAATGCGGGCGCCGTCGACGTAGAGGCTCGCGTCGGCCCCATCCCACACGCCCGTGACGGCGTGCCACCCGCCGTCCCACAGCGACGCCGGCGCCTCCGGCGAGACGCGGCCAGCCGTCCCGTTGGTCACGACGAACTGCAGCCGCCCGGCACCGCTGGCGTACAGCGCGTAGGAGGGGCCGTTGCACGCGTTCGCCCCCTTGGCCACGATGTAGCGGTACGCGCCGGGCGAGCCCGTCCGCTTGACCCACGCGACGACGGAGAGCCTGCTCGGCTCCAGCGCCGGGCTGTTCGGCACCCACGCGCCGGACATCGGGGTCTGCGTCTCGGCCGGGTCGAGCGCGTTGCCGAAGCGCCCGCCGCCGACGAGCGCCGACCCGTAGCGCACCTCGGCGTCCAGCCCGTTCCCCGACGTGTCGGGCGTGATCTGTCCCGCGGTGGTGTCCAGCGGCCAGCGGGCCTCGGGGTCGGCCGCTTCCGCGGCGCCGCACAGCAGGAGCACCGTCGCCACGACGGCCGGCACCAAGCGGATCCGCGTCATCGGCCGGAAGCTACGCCCGAACGGACCGCAGAACAGTGCCTCGTTGGTGCCACTTGAGTACCGGAGCCGTATTGTCCGCGACGACCAACCACCCGTTGATGCCCGAGACGCTCGCCGATCACCTCGCAGCGCTGGATCGCGACCGGTTCCGCGGACGCGGCACGGAGCTGGCCCGGCTCGACGACGTCCTCGCGGGCACCGGCGGGCACCGGGTCGTCTTCCTGCACGGGCCCGGCGGGATCGGCAAGAGCACGTTGCTGCGCGAGGTCGGACGCCGCGCGAGCGCCCGAGGGTTCGCGGTCCGCGTGATCGACGGGCGCGACATCGTCCCCGTGCCCGGCGACATCGAGGCGGCGGTGGGCGATCTCGGCACGGGCTCGCCGTCGCTGCTCGTCTTCGACTCCTACGAGCGGATGGCCGGCGCCGACGGCTGGCTGCGCCGGACGCTGCTGCCCTCGCTCCCGGCTGAGACCGTCGTGCTCGTCGCCGGGCGCCGGCCGCCGGCGCCGGAGTGGTTCCGGGACGGGTGGGAACGGGTCGTCCTGGAGATCGAGCTCGGGCCGCTCCCCGAGGACGAGGCCCGGGCGATGCTCCGGGCCCAGGGCATCGCCGACCGTGACGCCGACGACCTCGTCGCCTGGGCGCGCGGGTGGCCGCTCGCGCTGTCGCTCGGCGCCGAAGCCGCGAGCGCGGGGCCGGTCGACCTCGACCGCCATCCCGACGTGCTGCGCGGCGCGGTCTCGCGGGTCGCGCGCGCGGAGCTCGAGCAGGGCAACCTCGACGTGATCGGCGTCGCGGCGATGGCGCGCAGCTGCGACGCGCGGCTGCTGGCCGACGTCGTTCCGGACGTCGATCCTGACACCGCGATGAGCTGGCTGCAGCAGCTCGCGTTCGCCGAAGCGGTGCGCGGGGGTGTCTCCCTCCATGACGCGGTCCGTGGGGCGCTGCGCGCGGACCTGGAAGCCCGCCATCCCGAGCGCGCCCGGGACCTGCGCCGGCGGATCGCCGACCATTTCCACGACCGCGCGGTCGGCGGTGAGCCGCACACGCTCATCGACCTGACCGAGCTGATCGACGACCCGGCGCTGCGGTGGGGCCTCGGCGCGGACGGCTCGGTGCGCTACCGGATCGACCGTCTGCGCCCGGCAGACCACGACGCGCTCGCTCCGTGGTACTCGACCCGCCCCACGTGGTGGCGCGACGTCGAGGCGTTCCTGCGCGACGCGCCCGAGTGCGTCGTCCTCGCGCGCGATGCGGCCGACCGGCTCGCGGGGCTCTCCATCGCGGTCACGGCGGCCAACCCGCCCGCGATCGCCGAGGAGGACACCGTGCTGCGCCGCTGGCTCGAGTACGCGCGCACGCTCGGAACCGACGCCGTCCTGCTGTGGCGCGACTCGACGGACTTCCAGCGCAACGCCGACCCGGCCTCACCGGTGGTCTCGCTCATGAACACCGCGTCGATCCTCGGCTCGGGGCTGCCGAATGTCCGCTACTCGTTCATCCCGCTCGACCCGTCGAACCAGGCGGCGGTGCGGTTCTCGCACAGCGTGAACGGCCGCTCGGCGCCCGAGCTGCGCGTCGAGCTGGACGGCCGTGTCCTGGAGTGCCACATCATCGATCACGGCGCCGGAGGCATGATCGGCCAGCTGCGCGAGGTCCTCTACGCCGAGCTGCGGCTCCCCCGCGACGGCGCACGCCGGACCCCGGCCGCCACCCCCGAAGCCGTTCGCGACGCCCTGCGGGATCTGCACCGTCCCGCCAAGCTCGCGACCTCCCCGCTTGCGCGCGGGGACACCCCGGAGGAGCGAGCGGCCTCGGTGCGGATGCTGATCTCGAGCGGTGTGATCCAGGCCTTCGGCGACGCGGCCGACGACCTCCTGCTCCGCGAGATCCTCGAGCGCGGCTACCTCGATCCCGACAGCAAGCACGAGCAGGTGGCCGAGCGGCTGAACCTCAGTCGCACCGCGTACTTCCGGCGCCTGCGGCAGGCAACGGCGCGGCTGTCGGACTGGCTGGCGGGGTAGCTACGCGGGCGCGCCGAGCGTCTGCGCCGAGCAGGGCGGCGCCGACGCGCTGACGGCCGGAACGGCGTCGAACGCCATCGAGCACGTCGCCGCGAACACGTTGCCCTCCGCCACGCCCGGGTTCCAGAGGCCCGTCAGGTCGTTCAGCACGCTGACGTTCACGCTCCGCTCCGACGTGAGCGTGACCGGAAGGGAGAGCACCACGGTCGCGGGCAACGGCGCGCTCACCTCGCAGCCGGAGCCGTGGAACGTCGTCGTGACGAACCCGGGCAACGTCGTCGTGAACTGGCTCGACGTGCGGCACAGTGGCTTCCCGTTGGCCGTCATCGTCGCGCCCCCGACGCCGGCGACGCCCTGGAGCGACGTCGTGATCGCCACGCCCGTCTCCGTCCCGAACACCTGCACCACCGCGTGGAGCGTGTGGACGTCACCTGCGTCGTCGACGAAGAGCGAGCCCGGGCCGAGGCGGCCCGCCGCGAGCCGGTCCGCGCCCTTCGCGTAGCCGGCCAGGACGTTGGCCGCGCCGCGCATCGGGACGACCGTGAACGCCACGCGGCCGTCGCGCAGCGTCCGGGCCGACAGCAGGGACACCGCCAGCGTGTCGCGGTTCGCCGGGGCGCGGTCGAGCGCGAGCACGGCGTTGGGCGGAACGGCGGTGAACCCGTACAGCGACCAGCGGCGCAGGAAGGTGGACGTCCCCAGCCGCCAGACCCGCCGCTCGGGGCGGTCGGTGAACGCGGTCATGTCGCCCCGGGGGCGGACGGTCAGGACGTAGCGGTCCTTGGCGACCTCGCGCAGCGAGCCGCTGGAGGCCTCCTGGACGAAGAGCGTCGAGCTCGGCGCCGCGCCGGGCGGACGACGCGCACGCGAGCAGGCAGAACAGGGTCAGGGTGAGCAGGCGAGGCAGCGCCATGGGCGTGTGAGTCGACAGGGGCGCGCCGTGGTTCGGCGCAGCGGACGAACGTCGGACGCGGCCAAGCCGCTCGGTTGTGGCTACAATGTCATCATGCCTGTAGCCACAACGCGCGTTGAGGTCGGCGTCCGCGAGCTGAAGAACAACCTCAGCCAGTACCTCGGCCGCGTCCGAGCCGGGGAAGAGGTCATCGTGACCGACCGCGGCCGGCCGGTCGCGCGTCTCGCCGCGCTCGACCAGTCGACCGACGAGCTCGCCACCCTGATCGCCGCGGGTGTCGTTCAGCCACCGAAGCGCGCGAGCCGGAGCCGCCCCGCCCGCCGCATCAAGCCCAGCGGGCCAGTGAGCGATCTCGTCGCCGACCAGCGCCGGTGATCACCTACGTCGACACCTCGTCGCTCCTGAAGCTGATCATCGAAGAGGAGGGCAGCGACAGCGTCGGACTGATCTGGGACGCGGCCGACGTCGTGGCATCGGCCGCCATGATCGTCGTGGAAGCGCGCGCCGCGCTGGCGGCGGCGAAACGCGCGACACGACTCAGCGCAGCCCAGCACCGCAGGGCAAAGGACGAACTTGCAGAGCTGGTCGACGAGCTGACGCTCGTTCCGGTCTCCGAACGGCTCATCGCTGAGGCCGCCGACCTCGCAGAGCGCGAGGCGCTCCGGGGCTACGACGCGGTGCACCTCGCCGCCGCGCTCACCATCAACGCGACGATCCTGACCAGTGCCGACACGGCGCTCTGCACAGCGGCCGCGCGGCACCGGCTCCACGTTGCCAACCCACTCGCTGCCTGAGCGAGCGAGGGCATTGCGACAGGCTCGGGAAACCGTGGGTGTGATTTGGGTGCAAGACACCTCAGTTGGTAGTCTACGGCGATGAAGGTCATCCAGGTCCGCAACGTTCCCGACGACGTTCACCGCGAGCTGCGCACTCGCGCTGCGGCGGCTGGCATCTCCCTGTCGGACTACGCGCTGGCCGAACTCGAGCGAGTCGCGCGCCGCCCCGCCGTCGCCGAGCTCCTCGCCCGCGCCAACGCGCGCGCGGGCCGGGTCGAGACCGCGGCGATCGTCGACGCCGTGCGCGAAGGCCGCGATCGCGGCTGACCCCGCGTGCTGGTTGTCGACACGTCCGCCGTTCTCGCGGCGCTGGCCGGAGGCGCACCGCCGACGCTCCTTGCGCGTCTCGCCGAGGACAGCGACCTGCACGCGCCGCATCTCCTCGACACCGAGATCCTCCACGCGCTGCGGCGACTCGTGCGGACCGGCGCCATCACGGAGGACAAGGCGGCCGACATCCGCAGCGACGTCGCAGACCTTGCCATCGTCCGCTATCCGCACGAGCCGCTGAGCGATCGCGTGTGGGAGCTGCGCACCAACCTCACCGCGTACGACGCGACCTTCGTCGCCCTGGCCGAAGCGCTCGCCGTCCCACTCGTGACGTGCGACGGCGCCCTGGCGCGTGCGCCCGGCCACAACGCGGTGGTCGAGCTGCACACCCACCGATGAGTTCCACCACCCGCCCCGATCTACCCGCACATGCCCAGCACCCGGCAGGCCACGCGTGTCGCCGCCGTCAGCCGTTGGGGACGACGTACGCGAAGCGGATCGTCGTCTTCCCCTTGCGGCCCCGCTCGTTGTACGTCTGCGGTTCGGTCGCGGGCAGCGTCGTGAAGGCGAAGCCCTCGACCGAGCGCGGAAGCTTGACCTTGCCCTTGCGGAGGTTCGCTTCGAACTCCTCCATCCACGCCTTCGCGACGCGGCGGGCGGTCGTGCACGTGCCGCCGGTGATGCGCAGCTTGAAGACGCCGAACGTCTTCGGCCCGCCGGGTTCGAACGGGTAGCGCATGTCGGCGGACTTGCAGGTGCGGGTCGGTGCCGCGGCGGCGGTGGCCGGCCCGATCAGGACGGCGGCGACCACCAGCAGGGCGACGGCGAGCGGGAGGCGGCGCATGGTCAGTCGTCCTCCCGCGGCGCGCTCGGCGGCCACGCGTCATCCCACGCGGCAACGCGCTCGGGCGGGTTGACCTCGCGGACCGACGCGTCCTTCGCGGCGTAGCCGTCGTCGTGCTCGGCGACGAACACCACGAAGTCCTCGGTGGGCTCGAACAGGCCGTCCCACTCGTGGACGGCGAGCCGGGCGGGCGACCTCGGTCAGCACGTGGCGCTGCGCCTCGCTCGGGTCGTTGAGCGCAGCCTCGCGCAGGAGCAGGTGGTCGAGGTCGTCGTCGGGCTCGACCTCCAGCAAGCCGAACTCCGCGGACTCGGGGGACCAGAGCGCCTGCGGCAGCTCTTCCGGGTCGTCCTCCTCCAGGGCTTCCTGCCTGTCCTCCTCGAGCCCGAGGTTGACCGTCAGCCCACCGAGTTCGCCGTCCAGCACGTACGTGATCGCCAGGCAGAAGACCTCGGGGGTCTCCTCGGCTGTGGCCAGCTCGACGGCGGCGATGCACCGTTCGACCAGCGAGTCCACGCCGCGGCGCAGCAGGTCGGGCCACGGCTCCTCGCAGCGCTCCCAGACGACCTCGCCCGGGCCGAGGATGCGCACGGGGCCGTCGTCGTCATGCTCGATCCGCAGGCGCCCGCCCGAGTGCCAGCGCTGGACGAACCCGTCGACCGTCGCCCACAGCGACTTGTGCTCGTCGATCTCGATGAGGCGGCCTTCGTCGTCGTACGTGTAGGTCTCGCTGCCGCCGTCCGAGTAGGTCGTCCGCACCGGGCGGCCGGCGTCGTCGACCTCGGTGGTGGTGGTGATCGAGTCGGACGTCAGGCCCGTCGGGTGGGCCCACACCCGCTCGGCGAGGAACGGCTCGGAACGATCAGGCATACGGAGAGCATGACTGAGTCACGACGTAGGCTGCGCGCCAATGGCCGTGCTCATCACCGCCGCGGAGCTGCGCACGTCGCTGCCCGACGTGACACTGCTCGACGTCCGGTGGAGCCTGGCCGGCCCACCGGGCCGCGACGACTACCGCGCCGGCCACATCCCGGGCGCAGTGTTCGTGGACCTCGACACCGAGCTGGCGGCGCCGCCCAGTGCCGCAGAAGGACGCCATCCCCTCCCGGACCCGGCCGACCTCCAGACCGCCGCACGGCGCTGGGGCGTGCGCGAGGGCCGGCCGGTCGTGGTCTATGACGCCACAGCGAACCTCGCCGCAGCGCGGGCGTGGTGGCTCCTGCGCTGGGCGGGCATCGCCGACGTGCGGCTGCTCGACGGCGGGCTCGCGGCGTGGGACGGCGAGCTGGCGACCGGGGACGAACACGCGGCCCCGGGCGACGTGATGCTGCGACCGGGCGCGCTCCCCACGCTGGAGATCGACGACGTCGCCGCGTTCGCGCGCAACGCCACGCTGCTCGACGCGCGCGCCGCTGAGCGCTTCCGCGGAAGCGTCGAACCCGTCGACCCACGCGCCGGGCACATCCCCGGTGCGGTCAGCGCGCCCACCAGCGAGAACGTCGACGACGCCGGCCGGTTCCTCCCGGCCGACGAGCTCCGCGCACGGTTCGAGGCACTCGGCGCCGGCGAGCGGGTCGGGGTCTACTGCGGATCCGGCGTGAACGCGACGCACGAGATCGCCGCGCTGGAGATCGCGGGATACGACGCCGCGCTGTACCCGGGGTCGTGGTCGCAGTGGAGCAACCGGGCGGACCTCCCGGCCGCGACCGGCGAGTAGGACGGCCGCTCGGTCGCAGGACGCGGTATGACCCGCCAAGGCGGTACGGTCACGCGCCACATGCCGCGCCCGCAAGAGACCGCCATCAAGCGCACAGGCGGCGCTGCGCTCCTCCTCGGCGCGCTCGGCATCGTCTTCGGGGACATCGGGACGAGCCCGCTCTACGCGCTCCAGGCGGTGTTCGCGGAGGACAACGGGGCGATCAAGCCGGTCGAGAGCGACGTCTACGGCGTGATCTCGCTCGTCGTGTGGTCGATCACGCTCGTCGTCTCGATCAAGTTCGTCACGTTCGTGATGCGCGCCGACAACGACGGCGAGGGCGGGATCATGGCGCTCGTCGCGCTGATCCGGCGTGCGAACCTGCAACATCCGAAGTTCTCGGCCGCGCTCGTGATGCTCGGGCTGTTCGGCGTCGCCCTCTTCTACGGCGACGGGATGATCACGCCCGCGATCTCGGTCCTGTCGGCCGTGGAGGGCATCGAGGTCGCCGCGCCCGAACTGAAGGACGTGATCCTGCCGGCCACGCTCGGCGTGCTCGCCGGCCTGTTCCTCATCCAGCGCCACGGCACGCACGCGATCGGCCGGCTGTTCGGCCCCGTGATGGTCCTGTGGTTCGGCGCGCTCGCCGCCGGTGGGATCGCGCGACTGGTCGAGAGCCCGGACATCCTCCGGGCGCTCTCGCCGCACTACGCGCTGCTGTTCTTCGTCGACCACCCGCTGGTCGCGTTCATCTCCCTCGGCGCCGTGGTGCTCACGGTCACGGGCGCGGAGGCGCTGTACGCCGACATGGGGCACTTCGGCCGGCCGCCGATCAGCCGCGCGTGGTTCTTCGTCGTCTTCCCGGCGCTGACCCTGAACTACATGGGTCAGGGCTCGCTGATCCTCTCCGACGCCGAGGCGATCTCCAGCCCCTTCTACCTCCTGTTCCCCGACTGGGCGCGCATCCCGATGATCGCGCTGGCCACCGCCGCGACCCTCATCGCATCGCAGGCCGTGATCTCCGGGGCGTTCTCCGTCACCCGGCAGGCGGTGCAGCTCGGCTTCCTGCCGCGCGTGGTCATCCGCCACACGTCCGAGACCGAGATCGGGCAGGTCTACGTCCCGGTCATCAACTGGTCGCTGTTCGCCGCCGTCGTCGTGCTCGTGCTCGGCTTCGGCTCATCCGCCAAGCTCGCGACCGCGTACGGGGTCGCGGTGACCGGCACGCTGCTCATCGACTCAATCCTCTTCCTCGTCGTCGTGCGGTTCCTGTGGCACAAGCCCCGGTGGATGGTCGCCGCCGGCATCGCCGGGTTCGTCACCGTCGACCTGCTGTTCCTCAGCGCGAACCTCACGAAGATCCACCACGGAGGCTGGTTCCCGCTCGCCGTCGGCGCGCTCGTCTTCATCGTCCTGTCGACGTGGGACCGCGGGCGCGAGGACGTCACCTCGGCCCGTGAGGAGGCCGAGGGCCCGCTCGCCGAATTCATCGAACGAATGCACCGCCGCGTGCCGCCGATCCCGCGGCTGCAGGGCACCGGCGTCTACCTCAACCCGAGCGCGGAGACCACGCCGATCGCGCTGCGCGTCGCGGCCGAGCGGATCCGCGCGATCCCCGAGCTCGCGGTGATCGTCACCGTCATCACGACCAACAGCCCGCACGTGCCCGATGCACAGCGGGTGACGTTCGACCACCTCGGCTACGAAGACGACGGGTTCAGCCACTTCACGCTGCGATTCGGCTTCATGGACGTGCCCGACGTGCCGGGCACCCTGGCCCGCGCGCGCACCCGGCAGCGCGGATTGCCGACCGACTTCAACCCGTACCACGCGACGTACTTCCTGTCGCACATCACGATCGGCGACGACCGCCGTGACGGCATGCCCCGCTGGCGCAAGCGTCTGTTCCTCGTGATGGCGCGCAACGCGGCGAGCCCGGCCGACTACTTCCGCCTGCCGCCCGAGCGCGTCGTGGCGCTGGGGTCGCGCGTGAGCATCTGACCGATGAGTTCCAGCCGGGACGGCCGTCTACCCGGCATGAGCACCAACACGCAGGCTTCCACCACCATCAACAACCTCGGCGTCGCGATGTTCACCGTCGCCGATCAGGACGCCGCCATCGCCTGGTACACGGGCACGATGGGCTTCGAGCTGCGCGCCGACGTGCCGTTCGGCCCGAACGGCGAGTACCGCTGGGTCGAGGTCGCCCCGCCCGGCTCGACCGCGCGGCTGGCGCTGAACTCGCCGATGAACGACGAGCCCGGCGGCGGCGGGATCGGCGTCGAGACCCACGACGTGCGCGGCGAGTACGCGCGGCTGACCGCGCTCGGCGTCGAGGCCGACCCGCCGATGGAAGGCGACGGCGCCCCGCTGCTGTTCATGCTGCGCGACCCGGACGGCAACAACATCGCGGTGGTCGAGCCCCAGCAGGCCTGAGCCCACGGCGGCTCGTCCGCCACCCGTTCACCGTCCCGTACAATCAACCCCTTCCCACCAAACCGACCTCGAACTGTCCCAGCCACATAGCCGAGCATGAAGCTCTCCGCCAGCCCGCGCGCCCTGCGCACCTTCACGGTCGATCCCATCAGCGCGGCGCTGGCGGGCATCGTCGTCGTTCTCGCGCTCGCGTTCGTCCTGCTGCTGAACTCCACGACGCCCGAGCCGGTGGGCAAGGAGACGTCGATCACCGACGTCCAGACGCTCGCCAAGGAACAGCGGCTCACCGAAGGCACGATCCTCGACTACGACCACATCATCCTCGTCACCACGACGGAGGGCGAGGAGCTGTGGGCGGGGCTCCCGGCGAGCGGGTCCAGCAACGCGTCGCTGCAGAACACCTTCACACGCGCGGGGATCCCGCTGCGCTACGACCCGCAGAGCGGCAAGCAGGCGCGACGGCTGGTCGTGCAGGTGCTGCTCCCGGTGCTCATTCTCGTGCTGCTGTTCACGCTCCTGGCACGCCTCACGCAACGGGGCCCTGACGACGTCGGCCGCTTCTCGCGCTGGCGCAAGCGCAACGTCGCACCGCCCACGTCTCCGACCACCTTCGCCGACGTCGCGGGGGCGCCCACCGCGGTCGCCGAACTGCAGGAGCTGTGCGACCTGCTGCGCGAACCGGGCCGGTACGCCGTGCTCGGGGCGCGAGCGCCGCGCGGCGCGCTGCTCGTCGGCCCGCCGGGCACCGGCAAGACGCTCCTTGCGCGTGCCACTGCCGGCGAGGCCGGGGCGAGCTTCTTCTCCGTGTCGGGTGCCGAGTTCGTCGAGTCGCTCGTCGGCGTCGGCGCCGCCCGCATCCGCGACCTGTTCAGCCAGGCGCGCGACGCGGCGCCCGCGATCGTCTTCATCGACGAGCTCGACGCCGTCGGGCGCAAGCGCGGCGCGGGTGTCGGCCAGGGCAACGACGAGCGCGAGCAGACGCTCAACCAGCTGCTCGTGGAGATCGACGGGTTCGACGCCGGCACCGGGATCATCGTCCTGGCCGCGACGAACCGGCCGGACATCCTCGACCCCGCGCTGCTGCGGCCCGGGCGCTTCGACCGCCAGGTCACCGTCGACGCGCCGGACATCCACGGGCGCACGCAGATCCTGAAGCTGTACCTGCAGGGACGGCCGGTGGCCGACGACGTCGAGCCCGCGAGCATCGCGGCGCTCTGCCCGGGCTACACGGGCGCGGAGCTGGAGAACGTGGTGAACGAGGCGTCGTTGCTCGCCGCCCGCGGGCGGCGCGAGGCCGTGAGCGAAGCGGACCTCGAGGAGGCGATCGAACGGGTGCTCAACGGCCCACGGGCGACCGCCCACCGCCTGACGCCCAACGAGTTGCGCTCGATCGCCACGCACGAGGCGTCGCATGCCGTCGTCGCCCGCGCGCTCGGCGGGGACGGCACGCGGCGGCTCTCGATCGTCGCGCGCGGGCGGCGGCTCGGCGCGGCCGCGATCGTGCACGCCGACCGCGAACGGCTCGTGCTGCGCGAATCGGACCTCGCACGCCAGCTCGCCACCACGATGGCCGGCACCGCCGGGGAACGATTGGCGTTCGGCGAGCTGTCCACCGCCGTCCACGACGACCTGCACGCCGCCACCGCGCTGGCGCGCTCGATGGTCACCTCGTACGGCATGTCCGACCTGGGCCCGATCACGATCGGCGAGCGCAGCACCGAGGTGTTCCTCGGCGCGTCGCTGCAGGAACTCGGCGGTGTCGGGCAGACGACGCTCGACACCATCGACGCGCAGACCCGCCGCATCGTCGAACGCGCCGAGGAGATCGCGACCCACGCGCTGCGCGAGCACTGGCCCGTCGTGCAGGAGATCGCCAGCCGGCTCGCCCAACGCGAGACGCTCAGCGAGGACGAGCTCGCCGACCTGCTGGCCCCCATCCCGATCCCGATCCTCGCCGAGACGTGACCGCGCGGCCCCGTCGCCGGCGGGCCGGGCTCGCGCTCCTGCTGCTGCCGGTGGCGGTGCCGCTCGCGGCGCTCGCGGCCGGCGACCAGGCGAGCGTGCGACAGGTGAGCGGAACGCCGGTCGTGGTCGCCGAGCACGTCAGTGCGGCGCGCCACGTCGTGCCGTTCGGATTGTCCGCGGAGGGGACGACGCGCACGGTGTGGGCCACCGGCCGGACGCGACCGAGCTCGACGATCGTCGGCCGGGATGTCGTCCCGCCCGCCCCCGGCGCGCCTGCGCAGACGGTGCTGCTGCAGGGCACGATCACCGGGGACGACCGCGCCACCGCGTGGCGGCGCGCCGCGGCCCCGCTCGACGTCAACGGCGACGCGATCCCCGACGGGGCGTGGCGCCTGGACAACGGCACGGCGAGCACGAGCACCGACGCCACCTCGGGCGGGGACGCGCTGCACGCCGGCGCGGCGACCCCGGCCGGCGCCGCCGCACTGCTCGTCCGCATCCGTGACGGCGGTGGCGGTGCACCGCGCGGCGCCGTGCTCGCCCGCGGGGAGGACGGTCGCTTCCGCGAGCTGCCGACCCCACCCGCCGCCGACCCGTTCGCCGCGCCGACCGGGGCCGTCACGCCGATGGCGGTCTTCGACGTCCCCGCCGCGGAGGGCCGCACCGGCGTGCTCCTCGCGCCCGCAGGCGCGGCGGGCGTCCTGCGCTGGGACGGCTCGACCTGGACCGCCGAGCCGTGGGAGGACGAGACGGGCGCCGCGCTGGGCCCGCGCACCCCGCTGGCCCTCGACGCCACGCCCGCGGGCGACGCCGTCGCGCTGTTCGACGGCGACGCCACCGGACCCACCGCCGACCGCGTGACCCTCGCGCGCCGCGACAAGGACGAGGCCGCGTTCCGGCCGGTCACGCTCACGGGTTCCCCGCTGCTCACCGGCGCGCTGCCCGCGGGCACGACCGCGATCCGGCCCGTCGCCGCGCCCGGCCAGCCGCTCACCGTCGCCGACGGGCACTGGTGGCTCGACCTCATCGTCACGCGCGACGACGGCGTCGCCGTCAGCACGACCGTGCACCTCCGGCCTGGTGCGACAGCAGCCGAACCCGCGGAGGCGACCGGCACGTGGTGCTCGCCCACGCTGCCCGACGGGAGCGGCTGCACCCGCGATCTGCGGTTCCGGTTCGCCACCACGCGCGGGTACCGGTCCCAGGCATTCGCCGACGACGACGCCGCCGCACGTCCCTTCGGCCGGCGCTCGATCACCAGCCCCGTCATCCCCGAAGCACCGGGAGACACCACCGCGCGGGAGGCGTCGGCCTCCGGCGGCTACCTCGAGCTTGACGGCGAGACGTTCGCCCTGCGCTCCGGCGTGGGCGACGACGGGAACGCCGGCACCCAGGCCGCGGCGTTTGCGCCCGGCGGATTCGCCGTGATCGGAGGCGCCCGCACGGTTGGACGGACGATGCCGACGCGCACGACCGCCTTCGGCGTCTTCGACGTGACCTCCCCAACTGGCCTCGACGCGACGGTCGACGTCGCCCTCTCCCCGCCCGGCACCCCCGCCGGTGAGGCGGGATCGGTCCTCCTGAGCACCTCGGGGATGCTGATGCGCCAGCGCGGCAACGAGCCGTGGGCGGCGGTGCGCCTGGACTCGACGCCGGAGGACGGCAACGACACCGCAGGCGCCGGCGCGCTCACCGCGCTGGCCTGGGATGGACCGACCAGCATGATCATCGGCGGACGCGGCGGGCTGCTCGCCGAGACGTCCCTGCCGGACATCGTCAGCGTGGTCAGCGGCGACGAGCCGGACGTCCCGGTTATCAAGCCCGTTCCCCCTGACGCGGCCGGCCCGGGGCTCGACGTGATGGACATCGCCGCGCGCGACGATGACGCGTGGGCGGTGGGCCGGGCCGGCGTGGCGGCCCGGCGCACCGACGGGTCGTGGACCCGGGTGACCCTGACCGGCCCGCTGGCGGGCGCCCACATGCGGCGCGTCGCCTACGCCGGCGAGCAAGCGCTCGTGGCCTCGGACCGCGGCCTGCTCGTGGCCTCGCCGACCGGGCCGCTGGAACTCGACACCGCCCTCGCCACGCTGATGCAGGAAGACGGCCGACCGGTCGCCGCGTCGGCCGTCGCCGGGCTCCCTGACGGCACCGCGGTCGTGGACGCGCGCTACCTGCGCGAGGGCCCGGGCGGCCCGTGGCGCCGCCTGGCCTCACCCGCCGAGGGCGACGTGATCGAGGTCGCGCTCTGGCGCGAGGACGGCGGCGGCGTGGAACTCGCGCCAGCCCAGGGCCTGCCGGCGACCAACGTGCCGCTCGCGATCGCCGCGTCGGTCGCGGACGTCGGCCGGCCGGTGTACGGAGCGGACGTGAACATCGACTTCGACGACCCCGGCGGGTCCGGCGGGTCGTTCCAGGTCGAGGGCGCCGCGCTCCCGGGGGATGGGAGGCTCGCCATCCTGGGCCGCGACGGGTGGGTCGACCGCCTCGGCGTTCCCCTGACACGGTCGGCCGGCCGCGACCTCGCCGCATGGTCGCCGCCGGTCAGCACCCTCTCGGTGGACGAGCGCGGGGTCGGATGGGCAGCGGGCGGGATCGGCAACTTCGTGCAGGCCACCGCCACCCGGACGAACTCCGCGCCGATGTCCTTCGAACTGCCGCTGGGCGGCGCCCCGTTCGACGTGACGCCGCCGGACGTCCGCAGGCCACCGCCGGCGGGCGGACCGCTGAGGATGTTCGTCGGCGGACACCCCGCGTGCCTCGACGAGTGCGCGGGGCGCGGCGACCAGGGCGTCGCCGCGGACGTCGCACTGACCGACGCGCTGCGAACCGCGGCCGACCTCGCAAGCCCGGCCGACGGACCGACGGTCGTCGTGATCGGCGGCGGGCGGGCGAGCACCGGTGGCACGCCCCTGACGGACGCCGGCGCCCGCCGGTACGCCGAGCTGCTGAGGTCCCAGCCATCGGTGACCGTCGCCGCGGCCATCGGCACCGGCGACGCCCAGACCGCCGACGGACGTCGCGCGTTCCGGGCGGCCCTCACCCCGTTCTTCCACCGGCAGCCGGGCGGTCCGGGCGCGGTCCAGCCCGTCCTGAGCCCGCCCGCCCCGGTCGACGACCCCGCATCCGACGTCATCGCCTACGCATTCGACGTTCCCCACGCCGGGGCGCCCGCGGCGGCGCGCGTCGTCGTGATCGACAACGCGGGCGGAAGCCTGCGCGGCGGGCCGGCCGGCCCGCAGGCGCAGTGGTTGCAGGCGGTGCTCGCCGACGCCGCGCAGAACGGGATCCCCGTCGTCGCTGTCGGGGCCGCGCGGCTGGACGACCAACCGCGGGCCGCAACCGACAGGACCGCGCAGCTCGAGCTGCTCGCCGCCCACGGGGTTCGCACCTACGTGTCGACGGACGGAGTGGACGACACGAACGCCGCCTTGTTCGGCAACCGGACCGTGACGACCTCGACGACCGTCGGCAACCTGCCGATGAACCTGCACCACACCGCGGCGCTCAGCCACGAGACGCCGTTCGCCACGTTCCTGAACAACGTCGAGGGACCTGACGATCCTGAGCGCGAGCCCGGGTGGGACGGACCCTCGATGTTGGGCATCCAGGTCGTTGACGGAGTCTCCAGCGCAACCACGGTGCCGGTGTTCTCCCACCTGCTGCCCGGCTCGATCTCCGCGGAGCGTGGCCGCGCAGACTTCCTGCAGATCGTCGGCGACGGCGGTCCCGGGACCGGATTCCTCTGGACGGACCCCGCCCAGCCCACGAACCCGCCCGTGGAATCCCGGACGTGGCCGTACGTGTACGCCGGGGGCCTGGCGTGCGGCCTGTTCGGCGCCGAGAGCGTGTGCCGCGGCATCCTGCCCACTGATGCGACGTACGAGGTTGCGGACCCCGCCATCGCCGTGTTCGTGCGGGCGCGCCCGCGCAGGCGCGGCAGCGAGGCGCCGGAGATCGTCGTGGACGAGCGACGCAACCCGGTCGTGGACGCGGCGTCCCCGGTGCTCTGCCCGCTGCGCCCGGGGCGGACCACGATCACGGTGACGACCTCGGGCCGGACGGCCTCGTACCCGCTGACCGTCCGCGAGTCCATGTCCGGGCGGCCCGTCGCCGGCGGTGCGCCGTGCGCCTTCATCGGCGGAGAGATCACGCGAAGTCCAGCGCCCGCTCCACCCGCGGCCGCGCCGTCACCTCAGCCGTCGCCTGCCCCGCTGAAGCAGCCGGTCCCCGTCGCTCCGCCGGCACCACCGGCGCCGCAGCCGGTCCCGACTCCGGCCCCACCCGCACCCGCCCCACCACAGCCCGCGCCCGCGCCACCGCTGGTGGTGTTCCCCGCCGCGATCGCGTCCGTCGCCGCGACGGGCGGCGCGTCCCCGCCCGTCGCCCCCAACCCGAAGCCCGCGCCGACGGTCCCGCCTGCGCCGCCGAACGGCATGGTGTCCCAGCCCGCCCAGGCACCGCAGGCGCAGCTGTCGCCCGCCCGGCAGGCCCAGCGCCAGCAGGAGCTGGCGCGGGAGGGCGCCATGCACCACGCCGCGATCTACGCACCGCAGGACACCGGGCTCGAGCCCGGCCTGATCCTCGGCGGCACCGGGCTCCTGCTCACCGCCGGGCTGGCCGGCGGCGTCGTGGGGCACCGCCGCCGCGTGGCGCAGGCCGCCGCGGCACGACGCTGGCTGGCTTAGAGCTCGCTCGCGAGTGCCAGCACCGCGCGCCGGTGACGGAAGACCGCGGCGCTGCTCAGCCGCCCCGCGGGCAGCTCGACGACGAACGCCGTGCGCCCCGGGTAGGTGTGGGCCGTCCAGCGCACGACGGTGCCGGGCAGCGGCGGCGTGACCGCGGCGCGCATCCCCGACACCCGCGCGTACATCCGCATGAGCCGGAGGTTGGACCCGGGCTGCAGGTCGACCCAGTTCAGCGCCTGGTGGTACCAGATCGACACGCTCGGCCGCTCGCGCCGGATGAGCGCTCGGGCGGCGCGGGACTCGGGCTCGGAGAGAGCGCGCGGGCCGGAATCGAACACCCCGCCCAGCGGGCGCCACGCGCGCGGGAAGTTGCGGTTGAGGTCCACGCCGCGTGCGTTGCCGCGGGTGCCCGCCGCGCAGCCGTCGGGGTTGATGCGGTCCAGGACCAGAAGCTGCACGCCGTCCGGCGGGACAACCCGGCGCAACGCCCGCGTGATCGCCAGCCCCGCGGGCTCCGTGCCGTGGATGCAGCCGACGACGAGCACCTTGCGCGGCGCGTCGGGGTCACCGACCCGCACGACGCGGATCGGGCGGTCCTGCACCGACCGGCCGATGACCTCGCCGCGGAGCGGCGGCCCGCCAGCTGCGTGCGCGGCTACGGGGGTGCCCGCCAACGCGAGCACGACGGTCCAGGCAGCCACACGCATGCCGGCATGGTGACGGGTCAGCGCAGCCGCAGGCCGGGCGGTGGCTGGTCGACAGCCGGTCGACCAGCCACCAAGGGCCACAACGCCACACCCGCACGAGCCAAACTACCAATTCTCTACTGACTTTGTAGAGTTTATGCCATGAGTACCCACCCGGGCACGAATCAGCCCCCCGACCACGACATCGAGCACGCCGTCCGCATCCTCGTCATCGACGCGCACGAGCCCACGCGGCTCGGGCTTGCGCTCCTGCTGCAGCGCCAGTCCTGGGTGGAGCGCTGTTACCTCGCCGGCGGGCAGGAACGAGCCACCGAGCTCACCCGTCGGTTCCGGCCACACGTCGCGGTGGTGGACATCTCGAACCTCGGGCCGTTCGTCGGCACGCTCGCCGCGGCCCTGCGCGCGGAGCACGCCCCGCTGCAACTCGTGCTCACGTCGCGCTGCGCGCAGTCCGCGGCCGTCCCCGTACGCCAGGCGGGGGCCGCCGGGCTTCCTGCCCCCGGGCACCCCGGGCTCCGTGGTGGTCGAGGCCGTGCGCACCGCGGTGTTCGAGGACGCCCCGGTCGCGGCCGTCCCTGCGCCACCGCAGGACGCGGCCCAGGGGATCCGGCTCAGCGCGCGTGAGCGCGAGGTGCTCCAGCTGCTCGCCACCGGCGCGACGAACCGCGAGATCGCCGCCCAGCTCCACGTGGGGCCCGACAGCGTGAAGAAGCACGCGTCGTCGCTGTACCGCAAGCTCGGCGTGCGCAACCGGACCGAGGCGACGCAGCGCGCGCCCGAGGTCCTGGGCATCCTGTGACAGACACGAACACCCGGCGCGGCATCTCGTCGCGCCGGGTCTGTTGGTGTCCTTCCCGGTGCGAACGGGGCTGCCCTGATGGGGGTACCGATATCTGATCAGAACTCAGAGACATCTTCCCATATGGGCCGCCGGATCAGTCGTCGCCCGGCTCGATGACCCGCGCTGTCGCCAGTACCGTCGGGGTCAGCGACGGCGCCGTCTTCGCCCGGGCGAGTGCCTTGTACCCGAGGAGATCCTCGAAGGTGCGCAACAGGGCGTACGGATCGAGCTCGGTCTCGTCGACGCCCCCCGGCTTCGCATATCGCGAGATCAGCAGCGTGCCGTTGCGCACCGGCCCGTCCGCGCCCGCCGGCGCGCCGGCCCCGCCCGCGAACGTGATCACGAGCAGGCCGTCCTCCTTGTACGCGGGTGACGCGAAGATCTTCGGCACCCACGTCTTCAGGAACGCGTCGGCCGCAGCGAGGCCGGCGGGCGTGCCGTCGGCGCACGCGGTCACCGAGCCGTCGCTGCAGAGCCCCGGGGCGATGTAGCTGACGTTCGGCGTCTTCTTCGCCGACGCGAGGTCGCCCTCGAGCTTCGTCAGCGGCCCGGCGTTCGCGTCGCAGTCGCTGAGGTCCAGCAGCGAGTGGAAGTAGACGAAGGGGTTGTTGCGCGCGGCGTACGTGTCGCCCGGCCGCGGCTGCTGTGTGTCGTCCAGCCCGTTCGACGGCGGGCGGCGGCAGAGGATCGCGCCCTTCGGGCCCTTCTCCATGTCCTGCGCGTACGCCTTCCACGTCTGCCCGGCGCTCGTGACCTGATCGGCCAGCGTCGTGACCGTGTTCGGGAACACGCAGCCGTCGACCGTGACCTCCCCCGCGCGCTGTTGGGCTTCGTCGACGCGGGGATCTCCTGGTACGTCGCGCAGTTGCCCTTCGTCGCGGCGTTCGGTGGCTGGCCGCTGATCAGCGCCAGGCGATCCGGCAGGTCGGCGCGGCCCAACGAGGAGAACCCGGTGAGCAGCGTGCCCTTGGGCCGGAGCTCGCCGGCGAGGTACGGCGCAGCGGAGCCCGATCCGAACGCGGCGTCGACGCCGTGCCCGGCGAGGGTGATGACGAAGATGTGCTTGATGCGTGACGGCTTGGGGACCTGGTCAGCCGCGGTCACCGGGCCGTCGCCCGACTCGTCCCCGGCGGTGTCATCAAACTCGCCCACGTCGACGTCGGAGATGTCGACCTCGTCCGCCGTCGCCGTGTCGACGGTCGCGGCGGGTTCGGCGGCGGCCTCCTCCGTCACGACCTCCTCCTCCGCGCCGGCATCCGCGCTCTCTTCGTCCGTCGCCGCCTCCGCCGCCGGCTCCTCGGTGCTCACGCCGGTCGCGACCCGCACCTGTCGGGTGAGGTCGCCGAGCGCGCCGAGATCCGGGCTGGCCCCGACGGCGCCGACGAGCACGCCGGCCGTGGAGAGCACGGACAGCATGGCGACGCCGAGGAGTTGCAGACGCGTCACGGCGCGGCGCCGTTCCCGTTGCCGTTCACCACGGGCGCGGTGGGCGGGGGCGTCTCCGCGAGTTGCAGGACGTACCCGCAGCGCGAGCAGAACCGCGCCTCGGCCGCGTGGCGTGCCCCGCACGACGGGCAGTTCCCCGCAACTGGGCCCTCGTCGCCGCGCAGGGCGCGCTCGACCTCCGCGAGTTCGTGATCGACCCGCTGCAGCGCCGCGGCCTTCTGCGTCAGGACGTCCAGACGGATATGGTCGCGGATCGCCATCTCGTAGAAGACGCCCCCGAGCTCGGCCTGCTGCACCGTGAACTGCTCGATGAGCTTGTCGCGGCGGGCGACAAGATCCTGGTCTTGCGGCGCGGGAGGCGGCGCGGACGCAGCCTCCTTACGCGCCTGCGCGGCGATCTGCTCCGCCGGGACCATGCCCTCGGGGGCCTTGTCGCGCGACCTCATGGAACGACGATCTGGTCGGGCAGGTCCCTCTGCGAATCCACGTACTCGTCGCCCTTCGTGCTGTTGATGCGCTCGACGGCCTTCTTGCTCTCCTCGACGTCCTTCTTCGTCGGTTTCGTCCCCGCGAGCTGACGGGCGCTGCCGGCCGGGCCCGTGGCAAGGATCTTCGCCGGCTTGCTGCTCGTCGAGGTCTCGTCCTTGTCCGACGCGGACGCGTCGGCCGACGCCTCCTCATCTCCCGTGGCCGCGGCGTCCCCCGTCGCGCCCGCCGCGCCGCCGCCGACCTGCACGACTTCGACCTTCTGCGCCTTCAGCGCCTCGACGAGCACGTCGTCGTTGCTCGACGCCCCGCGGCCCACGAGGATGCCGATGCCCGCCGCGACGGGCAGCAGCGCGATGAGCCCCGCGGCGACGATGGTCGGGACCGTCCGCCGGCTTCCCGCCTCCGGCGCGGGCACCGCCGGGGTCTTCGGGCGGCGCGCGTCAGCGAAGAACCGCGCGGCCGGGTCGTTGCTGCGCCGCTGGTGGGCCCCGCACGCGACGCAGTAGCGCTGGGTGTCGTCGACCGGCGCCTGGCAGCTGTCGCACTGCTCCCACGGCGCGCGTGCGATCGGCGCGGGTGCTGCGATGCGCTCGTCGGTGAAGCTCATGTCACTCGCTCCTCATTGAAAGATCGTCGGGACGGCCACGATCTGCAGGCGCCCAGCCTGCGTCCGGCCGGTCAGCGGGACCTGCACGACGCTGCGCTCATCGCGCTTGAGCCGTTTGACGGTGGTGGCCCCCGCGGTCACGTAACGGCCGCCCTCGCGGGCGTACGCGTAGACCTGCAGGCCGAACTGCGGGATGTCGGACCTGTTCTCCACAGCAACGCGCGCGCGGCCGCGCGTGACGCCGCCGGCGGGCGCCGCCTGGATCTCGGGCAGCGCACTCGCCGAGCTGACGACCGGCGCGCCCGGGATGCCGACCCGCGCGAACGGCACGTCGCCGGCGCGGGTGCGGCGCCCGGGCGGGACGCGGAACACCCAGGTGGCGGCGCCTCGGGCGGGGATCGCCGGGACGTGCGTCCGAAACCACCCCAGTTCGCGGCCCGCGTTGAGGTACACCATGCGCCCGCCGCGCCGGACGCCCACAGAGATCGGGACATCGGTGAGCGGTCGTGCCGCCCGGCTGCGCAGCTCGACGACCACCGCCGTCGACCGCGCGTCGCGGACCAGCGCGACGTCGTCGATCGCGATGTCCGGATTGACCGCGCCCACGCGCAACGGCTCGCGGCTGGCGATCTCGCGCTGTGCCGCGAGCTTTGCGCGCTCGTTCTTGTCCTGCGTCGAATCGCAGCCCGGCGAGCACGGGGATGGTGAGGGCGAGCACCGCCATGAAGGGCCTAGCCGAACGCACCGCTGACGTACTCCCTGGTCCGCTCCTGCTTGGGCGCCCCGAACACCTGCTCCGCCGGCCCGTACTCGACGAGCTCGCCGAGGTACATGAAGGCGACGTAGTCGGCGATCCGGTAGGCCTGCTGGAGGTTGTGCGTCACGATCACCACGGCGACCTCCTCGCGCAGCTGCACGATGAGGTCCTCGATGACCTGGGTGGACTGCGGGTCGAGCGCCGAGCACGGCTCGTCGAGCAGCAGCACCTCGGGATTCGCGGCGAGCGCCCGGGCGATGCACAGCCGCTGCTGCTGGCCGCCGGACAGCCGCAGCGCCGGGTGCGCGAGGTCGTGCTTGACCTCGTCCCACAGGCCCGCGCGGCGCAGGGCGTCCTCCACGGCGCCCTTCAGCTCGCGCTTGCGGGGCCGGCGCGACGCCTGCTCGCGCAGCACGAACGCCACGTTGTCGAACACGCTCATCGGGAACGGGTTTGGCTGCTGGAAGACCATCGTGACGCGGCGGCGCAGCGACGTGGGCTCGAACGTCGCGGTGTCGTCGCCGTCAAGCGTGATGCGCCCCTTCAGCGACGCCGTCTTCGTGAGCTCAGTCAGGCGGTTCAGCGACCGCAGGAGCGTCGTCTTCCCGCAGCCCGAAGGGCCGATGAGCGCGAGCACCTCGCCCTGCCTGATGGGCAGCGACACCGAGTCGACGGCGAGCTTCGATCCGTACGCGATCGAGAGCTCCTCGACCTGCATCCGGTCGACCGCCAGCGAGGTCGACGCGACCGCGCGACGACCCGACGAGACGAAGCTCGACGCGCCGTTTCCGTTTGGCTCGACGACCCGGGCCGTGTCCTCACCGGCGAGCGGCAGCTTGCGGACCGGCGGCGGGCTCAGGAACCCCATGTGAGTCTCCTTCCTCGACGGACGACGACGTCCATGGCGAAGTTCAGGATCAGCACCATCGCGAGCAGCACGAATGCCGCCGCGAAGGCCTTCTCCGGCTGGTTGGCCTCGCCCGTGGGGGCGTTCTGAAACACGAAGCTCGTCAGCGTGCTGCCGGTGCCGCGCAGCTCGCCGACCGGCCCCTCGGCGGGCACGATCTTCAGGGTCGCGCCGAGGAGCAGGATGATCACCGCGGTGTCCCCGATGACCCGGCCGACACCGAGCATCGCGCCGGTCACGACCGACGGACGGGCGGCGGGCAGCAGCACGCGGCGCGTGGTGGCGATCTTCGTCTTGCCGACGGCGTACGACGCCTCTCGCACGTGGCCGGGAATCGCCTGCAGGCCCTCACGCACGTTGGCCACGACGAGCGGCAGCGCGATGAGCGCGAGCATGGCGGCCGCGGCAAAGAACGACCGGCCGTACACGACGCCGTCCGTGGACTGGCTGAAGAGCCCCAGCGCCGGGTGCTGGAAGAGCAGCACGCCGAAGAGCGCGAAGACGATCGACGGCGTGCCGGCGAGCATCTCGACGGTCGACTCGGTGATCCGCGCGAGCCAGGTGGGCCGGCCGTACTCGCTCAGCCACACACCGACTCCGAGCCCCACGGGGAACGCGATCGCCATCGCGAGCGACGCGACGACGATCGTCCCGACGAGGGGGTCGAGGAAGCCACCGGTCTCGCTCTCCGAGAACCCGGCGGACGGCGACGTGACGAAGTACTCCGGCTTGACGAACCGGATCCCCTGGACCATGAGGTAGATGACGATGCCCACGGTGATGAGGAGGAACATCACGCCGAGCACCCACGCGAACGCGAGGCCGAGCCGGTCGGTCCAGCGCCACGACGCGCTCGAGTCGCGCGCCGAACGGCGTTCCTTGGGGGCGGGCGGCGTTGCGACGCTCAACTGCGCACCCCGTACTTCTTCATCGGCTGCTTGACGGCCCAGCCGGCGAGGGAGAGGACGAGCGACGAGAACAGCAGGATCGACGCCATCGCGAAGATCGTGTCCCGCATCGGCGGCGACGTGAGCTCCTCGGACGCCTGGAGGATCGCGGCGGGAATCGGCTTCGCGGGCTCCAGGAAGAAGATGAGCCCGTCAGCCGGGTTCGGCGCGAAGCCGACGCCGCCGCAGACCATCGCGAGCATGATCGACTCCCCGATCGCGCGTGCGGTCGCGAGGACCGTGCCGGCGACGAGCGCGGGGCGGGCAGTCCGCACGCCGATCTTCCAGAACGTCCGCCACCGGTTCACGCCGAGGCCCAGCGCGCCCTCCAGCCAGCCACGCGGCACGGAGCGCAGGCCGTCGACGAACACGGCGATCATGAGCGGCGCGATCATGAGGCTGAGGATCAGGACGCCGGCGAGGAGGCTGTAGCCGCTCAGCGAGACGACGTAGGAGACCTCGCGGCGCTGGTCGTCGGTGATGAGCTGCTCACCGATGAAGGGGACGAGGATGAGCACGCCGAGCAGGCCGAGGATCACGGAGGGCACGCTGGCGAGCAGCCGGATGACCGGCTCGAGGATGCGCCGCATCCACTCGGGCGCGAACTCCACGACGAACACCGAGACGAAGAGCGCGGCGATGAAGCTGATGACAACCGACAGGGTCGTGATGACGATCGTGCTCCACAGGATCGGCCACGCGCGGAAGTCGTAGACCGGCTCCTGAAGGAGGTTGGCCGACATGAAGATCTCCTCGATCTCCCGGTCGAAGTCGTCGCCGTTCGCGAACCAGAGCAGGCCGTTGTTGGCGAAGGACGGCCACGCTTCGCGGAACACGAAGACGATGAGCAGCAGCACGAATCCGAGCACGCCGAGGACCAGCGCGCCGAGCATGAGCTCGGCGCGCCGGTCGGCCCGCAGCGCGCGGGCGCCAGGGTCGTCATGGACCTGGGTGGCCATCGGCGGCGTGACCTACTTCTTCTTCTTCTTCTTGGGCTTCGTCGCGTTGAACGCGGGCACCGCGCCGAGCTTGTCGATGATGACGCCGGCCTCGTAGCTGGAGCGGATCCAGTCACCGAACTTCAGGGCGGCCTGGTTCGGCTTCGTGGACGACGTCACGAGCCACGCGTACCGCGACAGCGGGTACTTCAGGCTCTTGATCGTCGCGGGCGTGGGCGGCACGCCGTTGAGCGCCAGGCGCTTGACGCCGCTGCCCGCGCGGGAGTTCGCCAGACCGACGTAGCCGATGCCCTGCGGGTTCTTCGAGAGCGCCACCGCGACCTCGCCGTCCTTGTCGAGCGGCGTCACGTTCGTGCCGTGCGCCTCACCGTCGAGGACCGCGCTCGTGAAGAACGTGTACAGCCCCGCGGTGGACACCCGGCCGAAGGCCGAGATCGGCTGGGAGAAGCCCGAGCCGGAGAACGCCGACCACTCGGTGACCTTGCCGGTGAAGATGTCCTTGACCTGGCTGACCTGGAGGTCGTTGAGCTTGTTCGCCGGGTTCACCGAGACGGTGAGCGCGTCGAGGAACAGCTTCGAGTACACGAGGCCCGAGTCGGAGGGCAGCGGCGGACGCGTCTGGATCGCAAACGCGCTGCGGCCCGCCTGCACGTCCTTCGCACCGGCGTTGCCGTTGTTCGCGGAGTACGTGAACGTGTTCTTCTTGTCGACCTTCTTGTAGGCCTTGAACAGCGCCTCGACATAGGGCGTGCTGGCGCTCGACCCGGACCCGGCGATGGTTGCGGCGTTCGCAGTGGCCGGGACGGCAGCGACCGCCGTCAGGGCCGCGACGGCTGCGAGCCCTCTGGTGTGCGTCTTCATTCCAGTTCCTCGTTTTTGTTGATCGAATTTATATAGAAAATGAGCCGCGAAGGCCCGGAAGGCGCTCAGGCGCCGAGGGACACGACCAGCGTGTTCTGGCGGTCGCCGGACACGGCGGCGATCTGCACCGGAATGGCGACCTGCCAGCGGAGCAGCACAGGCGCGGAGTCCTTCCGCGGCTGGACGATGACCTTGGCCTTGCCCTTGGCGTCGGTGAATCCGGTGCCGGTTCCCAGGGTCTTGACCGGGATCTTCAGCTCGCGGCGCTGCTTCTCCGTGACGAGCGCCCGGATGAACACCGGCCGGTTCGGCGGGCCCGTGACGTTGACGTCGAGACCACGCTGGAGGGTGGCGGAGCTCGGCACCGCGACCTTGAACGGGGTCGCCTCGAGCGTCAGGCGCTTGACCTCGGCGTCGGCCGCGGCCTTGGCCTTCGTGAGGTCGGCGACCTTGGTGTCGGCGGTGTCCTTCGCCTTCGTGAGGTCGGCGACCTTCGTCTCCAGCGGCGCCGTGAGCCCGCTCGCGAGATCGGACGACTTCGCAACGACCGTGTCGGCCGGAACGAACGTCCCGCCGATCGAGGTGCACGCGGTGGTGAGGTTCGTGGTGCTGGCCAGCGAGAGACCCGTGAGCTCCTTGACCTTCGGCAGCCACTTGGCGGGATCGTCGCCGAGCCCGGCGGCGGTCGCCTGGAACAGGACGTATCCGTATGCCGGCTCGTCGCCCTGCCAGCCGAGGATGGCGGCGTCGGCGTTCAGCGCCGCAACGTCGCAGGTGGCGTGCGGCTGCGCGCCGGTGGTCCCCTCGGTGAGCCAGCGCGGCTTCCCGAACAGGTTGCGGTACAGCGGGGGCAGCACGTCGTAGCCGACGACGCCGCCCGTGGTCTTGCCGTTGCTCTCGCTCAGCGCCAGGGGGAAGCCTCCGACGTTGAGGAGGTACCGCTCCTCATCGCTGAGGTTGCCCTGCGTCCACGTGCCGTCCGGGGTCTGCCCCGCCGGCACGACCTTGGCCGTGGTGCTGAACACCGACGGCGCGGCGTCCGCGGCCGCCGGGAACACCAGAGCGGCGGCGATTGCCGCCGCGGCGATGCGGCCTCCACGGTTGGTGTCGGTCATGCGTGCGTGTCTCCTGTGGTTCTTCTGGACAATCTGCAAAGGTCTGTTTGTCGACCAAGATTGTCGGGAATATACACACGCATCCCCGATCCCGGTGCCTCGGCCCCGGGGGAACGCCGCCGTGACGCTCGCGGCGCCGGGGGCCGACCTACAGCGCGTGCAGCCGGCCCGCCTCGAGGCGCCCGCGCATGAACGCCGTCCACCGCGACTGCGTCGCGTCGTCGTGCGGCTCGGCGACGACGACCTGAAGGTCACCGCCGGCCGCATCGAAGAGCCCGAGATCGAAGCGCAGCTCACCCGCCTCCGGGTGGTGGGCCGCGCGCAGCGGGCTGCACGCCGGCGCCACGTCGTGACGCGCCCACAGCTCGGCGAACTCCGGCGACGCGGCGGAGAGATCGGCGACGAGCGCCGCGACCTCGGGGTCCGCTCCCGCCGGGCCGGTCACGGCGCGCAGCTGCGCGACGGTGTCCTGGGCCACGAGCGGCCAGTCGGCCCACAGCGCCCTGGCCGCGGGTGTCGTGAACACCAGGCGCAGCTGATTGCGCTGCTCTGCGTCCATCGCCGCGAGATCGCCGAGCAGCGCCGTCGCGCCCTCGTTCCACACCAGCAGGTCGCGGCGGCGGTTGAGGACCCAGGCCGGGAACGGGTCGGCGCGCTCGACCAGTCGGCGCACCGGCCCCGGCACGTCGTCGCGCGCGAGCACGACCGGGCCCGGGTCCGGCCGGCCCGCGAGGAGGAAGAGATGGGCGCGTGCGGCGTCGGTCAGCCCCAGGGCGGAGGCCAGCGCCGAGAGGACATCGGGCGAGGGCTGCGCATGGCGCCCCTGCTCGAGGCGCGTGAGGTAGTCGATCGAGACGCCCGCCAGCGCGGCGAGCTCCTCGCGGCGCAGGCCCGGCGTGCGGCGCCGCCCCCACGCGGGCAGACCGGCGGCCGCGGGAGTGCGCTCGGCGCGCCGCGCCTGGAGGAACTGACCGAGTGCCGCGGGATCGGACATCGCCTGCACAGCATGGCGCACCGTCCGCCGCGGATCCTGGCCCTGCGAGGGCGGGGCTTCAGCGGGCCTTCACGGGAACCGCGCGATCGCCGACCGTCATCGGCATGCTCACGCTCGAAGACCAGCACCTCATCGTCGTCGGCGGCAGCTCCGGGATCGGGCTCGCCACCGCCCGCGCAGCGCTCGCCGCCGGCGCGACCGTCACCGCCATCGCCCGCGACCCCGCGGGGCTGGCCGCCGCCGCGGCGGCCACGCCGGGCCTGCACACCGCCGTCGCCGACGTGCTCGACCCCGGCGCCCTGCGGGACGCGTTCGCCGCCGCCGGGCCGGTTGACCACGTCTACAACGCCGCGGGCGGGGTGACGCTCGGCTCGATCCTCGACGAGGGGATCGATGCACCGCTGCTCGCCCTGCAGACGCGGCTGCTCGGCTCGGTGCACGTCGTCCGCGCTTCCCATCCGACGCTCCGGCCCGGCGGCTCGATCGTCCTGACCGGCGGCGTGTCGACCGACCGCCCCGTCGCCGGGGCGTGGGGCCCGAACGTGAGCACGGCCGCCGCCGAACAGCTCGCCCGCGTGCTGGCCGTCGAGCTCGCGCCGATCCGCGTCAACGCCGTCGCACCGGGCTGGACCGACACCCCGCTGTGGGACCGCGTGCTCGGCGACCAGCGCGACGCCGTGGTCGGTGACGCGGTCGCCAAGCACCTCACCGGCCAGATCGTCGCGGCCGACGACGTCGCCGCAGCCGTCCTGCTCCTGCTCGCCAACCCCGGAATCACCGGCGAGGTGCTGCACGTCGATGCCGGCGCCCGCCTGACCTGACACACCTCCCAACGAAAGGCCACACCATGCAGTCCATCTGGATCGAGATCCCGGCCACCGACCTGGAGCGGGCCAACCGCTTCTACGCCGCGGTGTTCGGCCACGACGCACCACCGGTCGACGCGCAGGAGACGCGGTCGATCGCGATCATCGAGGGCACGCCGTCCGTGTCCCTGAACCGCACCGAGGGGTTCGTCCCCTCCCCCGACGGCGCGCTGCCCTACTTCGCCGTCGAGGACCTCGGCGTCGCCGTGGACGCAGTCGTCGCCCACGGCGGGCGCGTGATCGAGGCGCCGAACGAGCGGCCCGGCCTGGGCCACTTCGCGCTCGTCGGCGACAGCGAGGGCAACGCCCTGTACCTGTTCGCCGCGAGCTGATCGGTGCTGCGCCGGGGGTGTGGCCTCGCGGTGAAGGCCACACCCCCGGCAGGCGCTCAGGCGGGTTCGTCAGCGAACGCGGGCTCTCCCGCGTGCGCCTCCACCGCCGGGCGCCGTGGCCAGCTGGGGCTCGGGGCGCAGCAGGGCCGCGGCCGCGACGAGCGCCGCGCCCACGATCCCCGCCGCGATGATGAACGCGAGCCGGTAGCCGTCCGTGAGGGCCTCGGCGCGCGCGACCCCGTCGGCCAGCAGGCCGTCGGTGTGCGTGGTCGAGAGGGTCGCCAGCACCGCGAGGCCGAGCGCCCCGCCGACCTGCTGCGTGGTGTTCACCAGGCCCGACGCCAGGCCGGAGTCCTCCGGCGTGGCACCCGACATCGCGAGCGTCATGAGCGACGGGAACGCCAGGCCGGCGCCCACGCCGATCGCGAGCATCGCGGGGAACAGGTCGACCCAGTACTGGCCGTCGATCGGCGCGCGGCTGAACCAGCCGAGGCCAAGGGCGACGAGCAGCAGGCCGGGCAGCAGCGTGGCCCGCGCGCCGTTGCGCATGATCAGCCGCGCCGAGAACCCGACCGACAGGACGCCGATGCCCAGCGCGATCGGCAGGAACGCAAGCCCGACCTCGACGGCGTCGTAGCCCAGGATCTGCTGGAGGTACAGCGCGCCGAGGAAGAACACGCCGAACAGGCCGGCGACCATGAGGATCTGCACGCCGTTGGCGACCGACACGTTGCGCGACGAGAAGATCCGCAGCGGCATGAGCGGGTGCTTCGCGCGGGACTCACGGACGACGAACGCCGCGAGCAGCGCGAGCGAGACCGCGCCGAGGAGCAGCGTCTGCGTGGCGCCCCAGCCGACCTCGGCCGCCTCGACGATCGTGTAAACGCCGAGCATGAGCGCGCTGACGATGAACACCGCGCCGGGGAGGTCGGCGCCCTGCTTCAGGCCGATGCCCTCCTCGTGACGGAGCAGCCGGAGCGCCACGACGCCCGCTGCGATCCCGATCGGGACGTTGATGAAGAAGATCCAGTGCCAGCTGATGGCCTGGGTCAGCACGCCGCCGAGCAGCAGGCCGATCGACGCGCCCGCGGACACGACGAAGCTGTAGACGCCGATGGCCTTTGCCTGCTCCCCGGGCTCGGGGAACATGCGCACGATCATCCCGAGGATGACCGCCGAGGTCAGGGCGCCACCGACGCCCTGCACGAAGCGGGCGCCGATCAGGACCTCCTGGCTCTGGGCGAAGCCGCAGAGCAGCGAGGCGACGGTGAAGATCGTCAGGCCGGCGAGGAAGATCCGCTTCTGGCCGATGAGGTCGCCGAGGCGACCGGCGAGGAGCAGCAGCCCGCCGAAGGCGATGAGGTACGCGTTGACGACCCAGGCGAGGCTCGACTGCGTGAAGTCGAGGTCGCTCTGGATCGACGGGAGCGCCACGTTCACCACGGTGGAGTCGAGGATGATCATGAGCATCCCGACGCAGAGGACCACCAGGGCGGTCCAGCGCTGGCGGTCGGTGAGGGGAGGGGCGGTCTCGGACATGGGCGAGACCGTAGCAGATCGTCTGCTAGTAGACGATCTATTTGTAACCGAGCTGTTACCCGGCGCGCGGACGACGCGGCGCGGCCTGGCACGCGGTCGGCTCGTTCAGCCGGTCGCAGGTCAGCCGCGCGAGCTGCCGCATGAAGGTCTCGCGCTCGGTCGCAGGCAGCACGCCGAGGACGTCGTCGCGGATGCGCGCGACGACCTCGTCCGCCTCGCGGACCTTCTTCTTCCCCGCCGCCGTGACCGCGATGACGCGCTTGCGCCGGTCGTCGGGGGCGGGGCGCCGCTCGGCCAGGCCGGCGGACTCCAGATCGTCGAGCAGGGTGACCATCGTGGTCTTGTCCAGGCCGGCGAGCCGCGCGAGTTCGATCTGCGTGTAGTCGCCGTCCATCGCGCCCTTGAGCACACAGTGGGCGCGGGGCTGCAGGCCGATGCCCTCCAGCGCCGCCGTGATCTCCGTGTTGAGGTTGTGGCTGGCGCGGCCGAGCAGCCACGCCAGATCCTCAGTGAGGACCGACGGCGGGGTCGTGGCGGGCGCGGCCATGCCTCCAGGGTACCGGAGATCGGTCTGCTGGCGGACGATCCAGCTTCGGACGACTTGCTGTGGCACGTAGCCCGGTGTGCCACACTCTCATGTATGGCACAGGAGACAGGTGGACACAGCGTGACGATCGGGCGGCAGGGGCGCCTCGTGATCCCGGCCACCGTCCGCGGCGAACTCGGCCTGCACGAGGGCGACCGTCTCACCCTCCGCGTGGAACGAGGCCGGCTCGTCCTTGCGCCGGACCGCGCAAAGGTCGAACCCCTCCGCGGCATGTTCCGCGACCTCGCTCCGGCCGGCGGCGTGGTCGACGAGCTCATCGCCGAGCGGCGTGAGGAGGCGCGTCGCGAGGATGCCGACTGATCGAGTCCTCGCCGTGCTCGACGCGTCGGCGCTGCTCGCGTTCCTCTTCGACGAGCCTGGCGCGGACCCCACCGCAGCGGTCCTGAGCCGAGCGGCGATATCCACCGTCAACTGGGCCGAGGTCGTTCAGCACGTCATCCGACTCGGAGCCCGTGACCCCCATCACGCGCGCGACGACCTGATCGACGCCGGACTCGAGATCGTCCCCTTCTCGGTGGCCGACGCGGAGCTGACGGCCGCGTGGAGAGAGCCGACGCGCGCCCTCTGCCTCTCGCTCGCCGACCGCGCCTGCCTGGCGCTCGCACACCGCGCGGGGCGCCCGGCGCTGACCGCCGACCGATCGTGGTCCGATGTCGACCTCGGTGTCGACGTCACGCTGATCCGCTGAGCAGACCGCCCCCGCAGTTCGTCCACGATCCGCCCCGCCGAGTCGACCGGCACCGCCGGTCGGACGATCTTGATCGGGATGCCCGAGATCCTCGACGCCACCGGCGCCTTCAGCCACGCCGCGCTCGACGCCCGCTTGGCCGCCGAGCGCCACGCCCTGCACGGCCCCGTCGCGCTGCTCGCGCTGGAGATCGACGGGACCGCCGACATCGTCAGCGCCTACGGGTCCGCACGGCTCGAGGACGTCCGCCGCGGGGTCGCCGAACGGCTGCGCGAGCGCCATCGCTGCTGGCCGTACCGGACCGGGGACGACGACTTCGTGGTGCCGCTGACGGGTGGCGACGCCGCAGCCGGGCGCCGAGTTGGCGGAGATCCTCCGCGCCTCCGTGGCCATCCGCCCCATCGCCGGGCTCCCGGTGCGCGTGTCCGTCGGCGTCGCGTCGGCCGGCAGCTGGAACGACCACGGCCTGACCGACCGCGTGCGCAGCGCCCTCGCGCGCGCCCGCCGCGCCGGTGGCAACGCCGCGGTCTCGGACGAACGCGGGCTCGTCACCCCCGACGAGGAGCGCTTCGGCCCGCGCAAGCTCACGGCGCCGAACGCCGACGTCACCTTCGCCCCGCCCTCGTGGTGGTCGGTGCTCACGCGCTCCGACCCGGAGCCGGCCGCCGCGCCCGTCCCCACGCCGCCGAACCCGAGCACGGCGACTCCGCCACACGAGGTCGCCGACGCGCCCACGGGCGCGCTGAGTGCCGACGCCCTGGCCTGGCACGCCGCGGAGCTCGCGCAGCGGTCGGCCCAGAACGGCGTGGCAGTCGCCCTCATCGTGACCGACCTCGACGGCTCCGCCGCCCTGGGCGAACGCTTCGGCGCGTCCGCCCTGAGCGACGTGCTGCGCGAGGTCGCGCGCCGCGTCGGCGAGCAGGCGCCCGCCTATCGGACGGGCGCCGACGCCTTCACCACCGTGCTCGTCGGCGACGACGCGCGCCGCGCGTTCGCCGTCGCCGAGCGGATCCGCGCGTCGACCGCGGCGGCATCCGCCGGCGCACTGACGCTCTCCGCATCCGTGGGGGTGGCGTCGGCCCCACCGGGCAGCTTCGAGCTCGCCGAACTCAACCGCCGCGCGGTCGCCGCGCAGGCCGCGGCCCGCGCGGGCGGCGGCGATCAGGTCCGGCTCGACGGCACCGCCGCGCCGGCCCCTGTGGCGGGGACCGCGCGCGCTCTCCGCGCCGCCTGACCCCGCGCGCGGCTTCGTACAACCGTGGAATCTGCCTAAAGTCGATCGCTGTTGTGTAGATTAGAGGGACGATGGCCCTCGACCTGCACCAGCACCTCTGGACCGAACCCTTCGTCGCCGCGCTGACCAAGCGCGCATCGCCGCCGCGCCTGCGCCGGGTGGACACCGAGTGGGTCCTCGCCCTCCCCGGGGAGCCGCGCTGCGTGCTGCAGCTCCCCGACGACGCCGACGCCCGCGTCGACCAGGCCCACGCCGACGGCATCGACCGCATCGTCATCGCCCCCTCCAGCCCGCTGGGCATCGAAGGCCTTCCGCCCGACAAGGCGCGCGAGCTCATCGACGCCTATGACCGCGGCGTCGACGAGCTCGACCCGCTGCGCTTCGCCGCGTGGGGAACGGTGCCGTTGCGCGAGATCGATCCCGTCGACGTCGACGTCGCACTCGCCCGAGGCCGCGTGGGCCTCTGCCTCCCGTCGGGCGCGCTCGCCACGCTGGAGGCGTTGGAGCGGGTCGGTCCCGTCCTCGAACGACTGGCCCAGCGCGACGCACCGCTGTTCGTCCATCCCGGCCCGGCGCCGTGGGGACCGGCGGCGCGGCCGCTCAGCGGCGTGAACACGCGGTCGTGGTGGCCGGCACTCGTCGACTACACCGCATCGCTGAACGCCGCCTGGCACGCGTGGATGGCGGCGGGCCGCGACGCGCACCCGACACTGCGCGTGGTCTTCGCCGCCCTGGCCGGCGGCGCGCCGCTGCACCTCGAGCGCCTGGCGCAGCGCGCCGGCCCGGGGCTGGCCGCCTCCGCCGCCGAGGACCCCCGCGTCTTCTACGAGACGTCGAGCTACGGCTCCCTCGCCCTGGCCGCCGTCGCCGGCGCCGTGGGCGCCCAGCAGCTCGTCTTCGGCTCCGACGCCCCCTACGCCGCGCCGCACGTCCTCGACGGCGAACGCGGCCGCCAGCTGTCCACCGACAACCCGGCGCGGCTCTTCGCCCGCGCCACGACCCCGCAGGAGATCCCGGCATGATCACCCAGCCGCACGACCGCGACCTGGAGACGCGTGAGCTCCAGGAGCTCGTGCAGGGCATCGCCGCGCAGCGCGCGCTGTGGCTGCCCCACGTCGAACACGACCCCGAGCAGCGGATGTTCACCCGGCTGCACCAGGACGACTTCGTGAGCGTGTGGCTGATCTGTTGGATGCCGGGGCACGACACGGGCTTCCACGACCACGACGGCTCGAGCGGCGCGGTCGCGGTGCTCGACGGCGCGGTGCGCGAGGAGCGGCTGCGGCTGCTCGGCGACCCGATCAGCGGGGTGCACGGCGCGGGCGCGTCGTTCACGTTCGACGGCGCGGAGATCCACCGCGTCGTCCACGCGGGCCGCCGTCCGGCCGTGACCGTGCACGCCTACTCGCCCGTGCTGCGGCGTATGGGCCAGTACGTCGCCGACGACGACGGCCAGCTGCTGCGCCACGCGCTGGACGAGGACACCGAGCTGCGCGCGGACCTCGCGGCCGCGTAGCCGCCCCACCCGCGCCGAACGGCAGATCGACGTCGCCACATAGCGACACATATCTGCCGTTCGGCGCGTGGGGGGCGGTAGCGTGGCCGGCATCGCCGACCTCGCCCCACTCACCATCGCGGCGGGCGACCTCGCTGCCGCGTTCATCCCGGGTGCCGGGATGGTCGGTGCGTCGCTGACGCACCGCGGCGACGAGCTGCTCGGGCAGCGCGGCGGCGTGGAGGCCTACGTCGAGCGCGGCTCCACGTTCGGCATCCCGCTGCTGTACCCGTGGGCGAACCGGCTGAGCGGCACCCGCTACGGCGACGTGGACCTCACCGATGCGCCGCGGGTCCGGCTCGACCCCAACGGCCTGCCCATCCACGGCCTGCTGCACGCGTGGCCCGACTGGCAGGTCCTCGAGCACACCGATGATCGCCTGCGCGCCCGCGCCGACCTGACCGACCTCGCGGGGTTCCCCTTCCCCCACGCGCTCGAGCAGCACGTCCACCTCACCGCGGCGACGCTGTCGATCGCCACCATGGTCCGCGCGACCGGCGAGGCAGCAGTGCCCGTCAGCTTCGGCTACCACCCGTACCTCGCGACCACGGACGCCGACCGGCTCGAGGTTCCCGCGTGCACGCACGTGGCGCTCGACGACCGCGGCCTGCCGACGGGAGCGACCGAGGCACAGCCGGCGCGGACCATCGCGCTCGCGGACGCGGAGCTCGACGACCTCTACACCGGCCTGGCGCACCCGCCGGCGTTCACCCTGGTCCGGCCCGAGCGCCGTGTCACCGTGACCTTCGACCACGGCTACCCCGTCGCGCAGCTCTACCACCCGCCCGGCCAGGGCCTCCTCGCGATCGAGCCGATGACCGCCCCGACGAACGCGCTGGTCACCCGCGAGGGCCTGCAGACCGTCGCGCCCGGCGGCACGTTCCTCGCGACGTTCTCGATCACCGTTGACGCCCCGCCTACGATCCCGTCATGAGCTTCGTCTCCCGCGGATTCTTCGGCAAGCGACGCCCGCCCGAGGGCATGGAGGGCCGCCTCCCCCGGGCCAGTACTACGAGTCCGGGTTCCCGACGCTCACCGTCGGCCCGACACCGAAGGTCGAGACCGCCGCCTGGAACCTGCGCGTCGACGGCCTCGTCGAGCACGCGATCGAATGGGACTGGAACGCGTTCAAGGCGCTGCCCCGGTCGACGTTCGAAGGCGACATCCACTGCGTGACGAAGTGGAGCAAGCTCGGCACGAGCTTCAGCGGCGTCTCCGTCGACGAGCTGCTCGCGCTCGCCCAGCCCAAGCCCGAGGCGAAGTACGTCCTCGCGACGAGCGTCGGCGGGTACACCACGAACCTGCCGCTCGCCGACCTCGTCGACGGCAAGGCGTGGATCGCCGACACCCACGAGGACCAGCCGCTGCCGCGCGAGCACGGCGGCCCCGCCCGGCTGCTCGTGCCGCACCTGTACTTCTGGAAGAGCGCGAAGTGGATCGCGCAGCTGCGGCTGCTGGCCGAGGACGAGTGGGGCTTCTGGGAGCGCAACGGCTACCACCACCGCGGCGACCCCTGGCAGGAGCAGCGCTACACCGGTGACTGACGCGACTCCGCCCGGCGCGATCACCTGGCAGGTCGCCGACGTCGTCGCCGCCTGGGCCGAATCCTCGACCGCGCGCACGCTGCGCCTCCACCTGCCCGAGCCGTGGACGTACCTGCCCGGCCAGCACGTCGACGTGCGCCTCACCGCGCCCGACGGCTACCAGGCACAGCGCTCGTACTCCATCGGGTCGTCCCCCGCCGACGAGGGGTCCATCGAGCTGACCATCCAGCGCCTCGCCGACGGCGAGGTCTCGCCATACCTGTGCGACGTCCTCGAGGTCGGCGACCAGATCGAGCTGCGCGGGCCGATCGGCGGCTACTTCGTCTGGCGTGGCGAACGACCGGTGCTCCTCGTCGGCGGCGGCTCGGGGCTCGTGCCGCTCATGAGCATCCTGCGCCACCTGCGCCGCACCGCGCCTGACGCCCCGGTCCGCATGATCGCGAGCGTGCGCACACCGGGCGACCTCCTGTACTCGGGCGAGCTCGGCGACGACGCCCGGCTGATCTACACCCGCGCCGGGCCGCCCGGGTGGGCCGAGCCGCCGCGCCGGCTGCGCCCCGAGGACATCGCGGCCGCAGCCTTCGACGAGGGGCCGGCCTACGTGTGCGGGCCCACGGGGTTCGTCGATCGCGCCGCCGACCTGCTGCTCGCGGCCGGCTACCCGGCCGACCAGATCCTCACCGAGCGGTTCGGCCCGACCTGAGGCCTACGCGCCCGCGGCGACGCGCGCGCTGATCCGCGCGAGCTCCCGCGGCTGCAGGAGCGTCAGCAGCTCGCCACGGCCGCCGTGGCACCGCACCCCGGCGACGGACCCCTTCTTCAGCCGCACGTTCGCGCCCGTCAGGTCACCGACGAGCTGCGTGAAGTCCGGGTTGTGGCCCACCAGCAGGATCCGGCGGTCGTGCCCGACGATGTGCAGCAGCTCGCGCAGCCCGTCGATGCCGAACTCCGACGCGAGCGGCGCGTGCACCTCCGGGGCGAGGCCGATCGCCTCGCACGCCAGCCGCGCCGTCTCGGCCGCCCGGACCTTCGGGCTCGTGAAGACGTGCTGGAACGGCAGCTCGAGGGCGACGAGCGCACGACCCGCGGCCGCGGCCTGCTCCTCGCCGCGCTCGGTCAGGCGCCGTTCGGCGTCCGGGCGCGCGTCATGCGGTTCTGCCTCGCCATGGCGCAGGAGCCAGACCTGGTGGGACATGACTCGGAACGGTAGAGCACTGCGTCAGCCTGCGTACGCGCGCACGGCCGGCGACGTGTACACCGTGCCGTCGGGCGCCGACCACCGCAGGCGCCAGCGGCGGTTGCCGCCGCCCGCAGACGTCAGCCTGAACGTCCCGCGCTGGTCGGTCGTCAAGCGCCGGAGCAGGCGGAACCCGTCGCCGGTGCTGACCTCCAGGTCGACCGTCGTGACCCCGCGCGCCGGGCGCACCAGCCCCCACAGGCTGACGCGACCGTCCGTGCGCTTGCGCGCGGCCAGCGGGAGGCGGAACCCGGCCAGCGCCGGCTTGGCCTTCCCGTTGGCGAAGCGCAGCCCGGTCTCAAAGCCGCCGTAGCTGTTCTCGCCGGTCGCGTCGTCGTCGCGCAGGAGGTACTGCGAGAAGGCGACGACCCGCGGGTTGTCCGCCGCGATCCGCTCGCTGATCGCGCGGAACTCGTTCTGCTGGAGCAGGCTGACGCCGAAGAGCGTGTCGGGCACGGACTGGATGCCGAACTCCGTGAGGTACAGCGGGAGGTCCGGCGTGATCGCGCCCGCCCTCGCCGCCTTGTCGAGCGCACTGGAGAGCCGCGAGACGACCTTGATCGTGACGTCGTCCTTATTGGCCGGGACGAACGACGGGCCCTGCCGCGTGGTGTACGCGTGGTGGGCGACGCCCTCGGTCTCCAGGCGCGCGCAGCTCGCGCGCTTGCGGTACTTCGCGTCCAGGCACAGGGCCCGGCGGATGAAGTCCAGGGGCGCCAGGCGGTTCGTGCTGCCCTTCGGCGCGGTCTCCCCGAAGAGGATGCGGTCCCCCGTCTGGCCGGCGTCGAGCAGACCCGCGCGACCGGCGAGGTACAGCTCCCGGTACAGCGTCGGGCCGACCGGCTTGCCACGGGAGATCTGCGGGCGCAGGAACTGCGGCAGGTTCGGCTCGTTCCACATCGACCACGTCGAGATCTGGTCGCCGTACCGCCGCCCGACCGCGGTGGTGAACCGGCGGAATTCCGCGGGGCTCGGGCGCGTGACGCTGTCGCGCTTCGCGCTCGTCGCCCACTTCGGGACCGGGCTGGAGATCGTCAGGATCACCGACCAGCCGCGTGCCTGCGCCGCAGCGAGCAGCGCGTCGTACTGCCCCCAGCCGTACGCGTTCGGGTCCGTCGCGTCGAACGCGGGGCGCGTCGAGCTGTCGCCGTTCGGCGCGACGTCACGCCAGCGCAGGATCACGCGCAGGCTCGTGACGCCGAGCGCGTCGAGTTCGGCCAGCGCGGCCTCGCGGCGCTCAGGATCGAGCAGGTCGCGCGGCGCCTCGAACGTCATCGCCTGGTCTGGGCGCGCGTGAGCGGCCGGCGCGGCGAGGCCGAGCAGGGCGGCCACCAGGGCGGCGCAGACGAGCAGGACAGGGCGCAACGAGGGCATCAGGAAGGAAGACACCGTAGAGGAGGCCGAGGTTGCGGTCTCAGCCGCCGCGCTCGATGCGCGCGCGCAGCTCGGCGCCGCGCCCGGCCGCGACCGCCCGCGCGGCGCGCCCCTCGGGCAGCGCGACCCCACGTGCCGCGGCCAGCTCGTCGAGCGCCAGGGCCTCGTCGTCCTCCCGGCCGGCCCGCAGGAACAGCCAGCACAGCACGCAGATCGTGACGATCGAGCCCTCGACCATCATCACGCTGCCCGCCGCCACCTGGTCGGAGAGCGGGCTGATTCCCCACTCGCGCTCGCCCGGCCGGTAGGCGTCATACAGCGGCGTGCCCGACCAGACGAACACGTTCGCCACGACCGTGCTGATGAGCCGCAGCGCGATGACGTAGCCGAGCTTCGCCCACGTCCCGAACCACGCGGGCTTGGGCAGCGGGCCCAGCAGCGCCATCCAGGCGTTGAAGGCGCAGCCGACGAACAGCATGTGCTGGAGCGCGTGGATCGGCTCGCTGCGCAGTGCGGCCTCGTGCGGGCCGGGGACGTGCCAGAAGACGAGGTTGAGCGTCCACAGCACGAGCGCGGGACCGGGCTGAGCCAGCCGCTCGAGCCAGCGCAGCTCGCGCACCCGCAGCACGGGAACGAGCACCGGGCCCGTGAGGCCGAGGACGAGCAGCAGCGCCCCCAGCTCGGCGATGAGCAGGTGCTCGCTCATGTGGGCGACGAACAGCTCGCTCGCCATGTGCCCGAGCGGCGAGGACAGCGTCAGGCCGATGAGCGCGAGCCCCGCGTACCAGGAGACCTGGCGGAGCGCGGGGACCGGCCGGGACTCCGCGGCGAGCGTGCGCGCCCGCAGCCCGTACATCACCGCCGCCACGACGAGCGGCGCGAGCTGCAGGACGTCGACCTGCGGCCCTCCGACGTGCGCGATCACCACCCGCCGGAGGGTACCCGAGGTGAAAGTGAACCGCATTCATAGAGAACTGAGCATCGTTCATGCGATCACGTGCATTACTTGAACGCATGGAGGAGATGTCCTCAGCCGTCAGCATGGTCGGCTGGTCCCCGCAGCCCGCAACGCAGCTCATGGCCCGGGCCCGCGCCGGCGCCGCGCCGGAGGACCTGCCCGGCGACTTCGTCGTCGCCCAGGACCGGCTGCGCGACGGGCGGCACGAGACGACGATCGCGACTTCGCTGCTCTCGTGCCGGCCGTACTACTGGACGCGCCCGCCCGAGGGCGGCGTGATCGTGCACGGCACGAGCCTGTTCGATGTCGTGCGCCGGGCAGGGCTGCCCTGGCGCTGGAACGACGACGCGGTCCGCACCCTCGCGCTCATCCGCCACCTCGTCGACGATCAGACGCTGCACCGCGACGTGCGCCGCGTCCCCGCCGGCGCGCTGCTCGAGGCGCAGGGCGGCGCGGTGATGATCACCCGCCACGACGCGCTCACCCCGGCGCTCGCCGGCGACGACGGCACGGACGACGACGCGATCGCAGCCCTGCTGGAGGTCGTCGCCGAGCTGCCCGACCGGCCGCTGCTCGCGCTCACCGCGGGGCTCGACAGCCGGGCGCTGCTCGCGGCGCTGCTGCACCTCGGGCGGCGGCCCGTCCTGTGGACCGCGGGACCGCCGGAGAGCACCGACGTGCAGGTCGCCGCAGCCATCGCCCGCGACACCGGCCTCGAGCACCACACGGTGGCGCTCGACCCGCGCGACTGGCCGCAGCACGCCGCGGACATCACCCGGCGGACCGGCGGCGCCTATCCGGCCGGGGACTGGCATTCGCGCATGCTCTTCGCGGGCGCCGCCGACCTGGGCTGCCCGGTCGTCCTGAAGGGCTCCAACGGCGAGCTCGCCCGATCGTTCTACGCGGACGCCGGCACGGTCGCACGGCTGGCCGACCACGGGCCCGCGCGTGCCGCCCGCACCCGTCTGGCGATCACGGTGCGTCGCGGCCGCGCCGCGTACGCGCGGACGCCGTCCTTCCTGGACCCCGCCCGCGGTGGCGACAGCGCACCCTGGCTGCCCGAGCTCCTCGCGCAGACCTGCCGCGCCCCGCGTCGCCCGCTCGACCGGCTCGACCACTTCTACGCGCTGCAGCGCGTCCGCGGGTTCGTCGGCATGGGCGTGTGCCTGTCCGACGCCGACCTCCCGGTCGCCGGGCCGTTCCTCGACGCGCGGTGGGCGCTCGCCGCGGCCGCCCTGCCCCGGCGCCGCAAGGTCGGCGGGGCGCTGCACCGCGCCACCATCGCGTGGCTCGCGCCGCAGTTGCTGCGCCACCCCTCCGGCGCCGAGGCGCACCTGCGGCCGACCGCGCCGCGCGGCGGGTGGCTGCGCCGCGCCCACGACGTCGGCACGAGCCCGTTCGCGCGCGTGCTCGCCGACCCTGGCACCCTGGAGACCATCCGCCGCTCGCCGCACCTCACCCGGTTCGCTCCCGCCACCGAGCGCGACACGATGGTGACCGGGCACGACCGGGCCGGCATGGAGCTCATGCTCACCCTGCACGCCGCCGCCGAGGCTGCGGCGCAGACCCGGCGGCCGGCGCCCTCGCGCGCTCAGCCCGCGGCGATCAGGACGACGCCCGTCAGTGCCGCGACGACGCCGAGCGCCTGACTGCCCCGCACCCGCTCGTGCAGGATCGCGGCCGCGAGCAGCACGGTCACGACGGGGTACAGCGCCGCCGCGACGGCGACCCCGGACAGCGCGCCCTTCGTCGTCGCGACGTTGTAGAGCGCGTTGGCGATCAGGTCCAGGACGCCGATGAGGACCAGCGGGGCCAGCGCGGGCGCGGTGCGCGGGACGGCGGCCGCGCCCACGACGAGCAGGACCACGACGAGGAGCACCGGCGTCGACACCGCCCGGCTGAGGAACAGCGCCCACGTCACCGACTCCTCGGACGCGATGTCGGCGAACGTGAAGTACGTCCCGAACGCCGCGCCCGCGACGAGCGCGAGCAGGATGGACTGCCGCCGCGCGCCCTCGTCGATCTCCGGCGCGTCCTCGGGCCGCGACTCCCGCGAGGCCAGCACGACGCCGACCACCGCGAGCGCGAGCCCCGCCGACGTCACCGTCGACGGGTCCTCACCCTGCGCGAGGCCGACGATCACCGGGATCGCGACGCCGGTGGCCGAGATCGGCGCGACGATCGACATCGTGCCGATCGCCAGCGCGCGATAGAACGCGCCGAGGCCGACGATGCCCGCCAGGCCGGCCGCCGCGCCGTACGCGGCGGCGCCCGCCGACGGGAACGACTCCCCGATCAGCACCACCGCGACCGCCATGAGGACCAGGCCCGTGGTGTAGGACCCGGCCAGCACCACGGGCACGGCGACGCTGCGGCTCTTCAGGCCGCCGAGAAAATCCGAAGCGCCCCAGCAGACCGACGAGCCGAGGGCGAGTGCGATGGCGATCAGTCGCGCTTCCCGCGCCCGTAGATCACGTTCGTCATACGGCGAAGCATGCCCGTCTTGAGCTTGCCGTGCGGGAACATGTACAGGTCCTTCTTCAACGGATACTTGTTCACGACGATCGCCTGCTGGCGCGCGTACTTGCGGATGCCGCCCGCGCCGTGGCGTGAGCCGACGCCCGACGTCTTCCAGCCGCCCATCGGCAACTCGAGCGCGTAGTAGTTCACGAGCGCGTCGTTGACGCACACCGCGCCCGCCTCGACCCGGCGCGCGATCTGCTCGCCGCGCACCGTGTCACCGCTGAAGACCGACGCGCCGAGACCGTACGGCGAGTCGTTGACGAGCCGCAGCGCCTCCTCGGCGTCGGCGACCTTCATGATCGGCAGCGTCGGGCCGAACGTCTCCTCGGTCATCGCCGACATCGTGTGGTCGACGTCGACGAGGATCGTCGGCTCGAAGAAGTCGCCGGGCCCGCTGCCGCGGCGGCCGCCGGTCAGCGCGCGGGCGCCCTTGTCGACCGCGTCGCGAACGTGGCGCTCGATGATCCCCATCTGGTTGGGGAACGTGATCGCGCCGACGTCGACCGAGCCGGGGCCCTTCGACGGGTCGCCCTGACGCAGCGCCTTCGTCTTCTCGACGACCTTCGCGACGAACTCGTCGTACACCGGCGCCTCGACGTAGACGCGCTCGATGCTGATGCACGTCTGCCCGCCGTTGAACATCGAGAAGAAGACCGCGGCGTTCGCCGCGCGCTCGATGTTCGCGTCGGCGAGCACGATCATCGGGTCCTTGCCGCCCAGCTCCAGCGAGACGGGTGTGAGCGTCTCGGCGGCCTTCGCCATGACCTTCTTGCCGGTCGCCGTCGAGCCCGTGAACATGATCATGTCCACCTCGTCGATGAGCGCCGCGCCGGTGTCACCGCGGCCCGTCGCGACGATGAGGACGTCCTCGGGCATGCCGCATTCGTGCATGGCCTTCTCGATGAGCAGCGACGTCAGCGGCGTGACCTCGCTCGGCTTCAGGACGACCGTGTTGCCGGCCATGAGCGCCGGGATCGCGTCGCCGAGCGAGTTCGTGAAGGGGTAGTTCCACGGGCCGATGACGCCGATGACGCCGAGCGGCCGGAAGCGCAGCTCCATCCGGCGGCCCATGAGCATCGGCGAGCCCGCCTTGACCTTCTCGGGAGCGAGGTACTTCTCGGCCTCGTCGGCCCAGAAGCCGAACGCGGCGGCGCCGTAGCTGACCTCGGCGGAGAAGGCGTCCTCGTACGTCTTGCCCGTCTCCGACTGGATGGTGTTGATGACCTCTTCGACGTGGTCGAGCATCCACTTCTGCATGCGCCGCATGACCTGCCCGCGGCCGGTGAAGCCGATCGCCTCCCATCCGGGCTGCGCGGCGCGGGCGCGCGCGACCATCGCGCGGACCTCATCCGGTGACCGGTCCGGGACGTGCGCGATGACCTCGCCCGTCGCGGGGTTCTCGACCGCGATGCCGGGACGCTGGCCGCCGTTGGCGGTCGCGCTCCCGTTCGCGCTCGGGGGGACTGCGGTGGTATCGGCGCTCGCCATGCTCGGTCTCCTCCGGATCGACCAGTCCCGGAGACTGTACTGGCCAGCCAGCCAAAGCGGGATCAGGGCGTGGACGCCGGTTTGACCGCCTGTGGCAGAATCGCCGCGGTGAACGCGCGGCCCATGGTCTCAGTCTGCATGCCCGCGCACCGGGACTCCGAGCAGCTCCGCGCCGCCGCGCGCAGCGTCCTCGACCAGGACTTCACCGACCTCGAGCTCATCATCTCCGACGACTCCGGCGGCGGACTGCGCGCCGCGGCCGAGGAGCTCGCCGACCCGCGGATCCGGTACTTCGCCAACGAGCGCCAGCTTGGACTCGGCGGCAACCACACGATCGCCGTGGAGCGCGCCCAGGGCGAGCTCATCGCCTTCCTGCACGACGACGACGAGTGGCTGCCGGGGTACCTCTCCACGTACGTCGAGGCGCTGCAGCGCGACCCGAGCGTGGGGATCGTGTGCGGCGACGTGTGGATCGACAAGGGCGGCGCGTGGGAACGACGGAGCCGCCCCGCGCCCGGCCGCTACGAGCACTGGATGCCGGTGCTCATGCAGCACGCGACGTTCATCCCGTCCTCCACGGTCATGCGCCGCGAGGTGTGGGACGCCGCCGAGCGCGAGCTTCCGGACCTGCCCGTCGGCGACGTCATCCTGTACATCGAGGCGGCGCGCACGGACTGGGCGATGGTCTGGATCGACGAGCCCCTCGTCCGCTACCGCATGCACGAGGGCAACCAGAGCGAGGCGCACGCCAAGCGCTTCCGTGACGGCCTCGTGCAGGTCTTCGACGTCTACGCGTTCGACGACCCCGTCGACGAAGCGGCCCGCCGCCACCGTCTCGCGCGCCAGCTCATCTCGCGCGCGGGACTGAGCGCGCGCGAGGGCGACGCCGAGGCTGCCCGCGCGGACCTGGTGCGCGCGGCCGAGCTCGACCCGACCGCGCAGCGCCCACGCCGCCTCGCGCTGCTCTTCCTGCTCGACCACCCGGGGCTGCGCGACCGGTCCCGCCAGGTGCGGGACCTGTTCCCACGCCGCTGACCGCTGTCAGCGGCGCGCGGCGGCCTGCGTGCGCTTCGCCGCGGTCTTGCGCTTCGCCGCCGCCTTGCGCTTGGCCGACTGCGCGGTGGTGCGCAGGCCGAGACGGCGCTTGAGGTTCGCGATGGCCCGGCGCCACTGCTCCTGGACCGACGGGCGCGGCGCGGGCGCCGGGGCCGGTGTTGGCTGCTGCTGCACCGGGATCTCGGGCTCGGCCTGGTCGCCACCGCCGCCGGATGCGGGCGGCGGGTCGGCCGGGGCCGTGGGCGCCGGCGGCGCGCCGGTCGGGCGCAGCTGCACGACCACGACGTCGTCGCCGGGGATCGTCAGGCTGGTCGTCTGCGTGGACGCGGCGGCGGGCGTCGCGTCGGGCCCCCTGCGCCGTGCGACCGACCGCCACCGCCATCGGGGCCGCCGTGCGCAACGTCAGCGCGCGGGCCGGCACGCCGATCTCGCGACGGGCGTACTCGTCGTAGACCCGGGCCTTCTGCCAGATCGCGAGGACGAAGGTGCCGTCGGCGCGCCGCAGGAGCACCCGCTCGACCCCGGTGACGTCGCCCTGCAGCGTGTAGTCCAGCGCAGCCGGAGCTCCCGCCGTCGCGGCGGGGTCGACGAGACGCAGGAGGTTGCGCATCCGCTCCGCGGCAGGCTTCATCGAGAAGTCCTGGCGCAGCAGGCCGAAGTGCGCCTCGGGATTCCACCCCTGCGGGTCGCTGTACGTGTTGACGAGCTCGTAGCTGAAGGTCCGCTCGATGCCGCGCCGGAAGTTGTCGAGGAACAGCTTCGGCAGGTACGTCGCGGACACCGCCTCGGGCACGTACGGGTGACCGCCCCAGGTGCTCCCGGCGTTGTGGTACCCGGTCTCGGTCACCACCGCGGTCTTGCCGCCGAACAGCGACGCGGCCTGTGACCCGACGACGTCGGTGAAGGTTCCCGGCGCCTTGCCGCCCGGGTAGGCGTGGATGTTCGCGCGGTCCGACCACGCGGAGACGTCGCCGAACGCGGCGGCGTTGTTCGGGTTGCCGACGCTGGGGCCGAGCAGCGGCAGGTCGCGGACCTTCGGATCGGCCTTCGCCGCGGCGAACAGACGCTGCTGGTAGTCGCGGACCTCCGCGACCCAGTTCGGGCGCTTGGAGAGGTCGTGCTCGTTGGGCCCTTCCAGCGCGGCGATCACGCCCGGCTCGTCGAGCCGCGCCGAGGCGATGTACGCCGCCGGGTCCTCACCCGGCTCCCCGAGCAGCACCGTGGTGCGGATCCCGTGCTCGGCCAGGGCCTTGCGGAAGGCACGCTGGCGCGTCTGTCGCGCCGCGGACTCCGTCGGGGGCATGAAGTTGTCGCGGACGTGGCGGATCCCCAGATCGCGCAGCGCGGCGAGCACCTGGTCGTGCTTGTCGTAGGGCGTCGTGTTGTACGAACTGTGGATGTTGACGCCGACGGTGTCGACGAACGCATTCGTCGTTCGGGCTGTCTCGGTGGCAGCCGAAGCAGGGGCGGAGAGGACGAGGCTGCCAAGCAGGGCAACGCCGACCGAGAGCGTGGAGCGCATGCAGGACTCCTCGTCGCTCGCGTGCAACGACACGAGCGGCGCTCAAGTTCGTCGACGGACGGCCGATCACCTGTTTCGGATGATTCCGGATGGACTGACGTCTGATTCTCCCCCCGACTTGGCCCATCTGTCACGATTCAGGTAATGAGTAACCAGCCCCAAGATGTCCCGGCGGGGGGCGACGGGCGGGGGGTGCTCCGCATGCTGCTCCGGCGTGTGTGGATTCCCCCTGCTCTGCGGCGTCATCGTTGGCGGCGCGGCGTTCTACTTCCTGAACAGCCGCGAGAAGACCTACGACGCCCTCGTCTACCTCCGTGTCGACAGCGGTCCGATCGACCGCGCGATCCTCAATCTGCCCGGGTCGCAGAAGCCGATCCTCAACGTCATCGGCGAGACCGCGGGCGAGATCCTCCAGTACCGCGTGGCCGAGCGCACGGTCGAGTACCTGCAGCTCAAGCCCTTCGCGAGCCCGAACGACCTCCTGAAGGCCGTCGACGTGAAGGCCGACCAGCAGACCGGCCTCATCGTCATCTCCGCCAAGGGCCGCACACCACGTGAGGCGCAGCGCATCGCCAACGCGACCGCGCGCGCGTACGTGGACATCCGCCGCGCGCGGGAGAAGGCCCGGCTGGTCGCCGCGCGCAGGGAGCTGCAGAAGATCGAGAAGACCCGCGTCGCGCAGGTACGGCGGGAGGCCCGGGCGGCCGGCGGGAACGCCGACATCTCCGGGGTGCAGTCCGTCCGCGAGCAGATCGAGTCGCTCCAGCTCGCCGAACGCATCAACACCGACGCCGTCACCATCGCCAAGCCGGCCGAGCTGCCGGAAGGCCCCGCGGGCATCAAGCCGTGGATGATCGGCATCCTCGGCTTCGTCATCGGCGCAGCGCTCGGCGGGGCGATGATCGCGCTGCGCGAGCAGTCCGACAAGCGCATCCACAGCCGCAAGCAGCTCGAGCGCACGCTCGGGGCGCCCGTCCTCGCGTCGATCAACAAGCGCGGCCTCCTGCGGGCCCGCAAACCGCTGGACACGCTCTCGCGCAAGGAGCTCGAGCCGTTCCGCCTGTTGTTCGCCAAGCTGCGCAACTCCGCGGGCGCCGAGCACATGGAGACCGTCGTCATCGCGTCCGTCGAGGACGACGGCGCCAGCGGCAGCGTCTCCTGGTACCTCGCGGCCACCGCCGCGGCCGCCGGCACCCGCGTGCTGCTGCTCGAGACCGACCACGACCGTCCCAGCGCCGTGGACAACGGCAACGGGAACGGCAATGGCAACGGCGGCCGGCCTGCAGGCCTCACCGACGTGCTCGCGTCACGCAACTCGCTCGACGAGGTGATCTTCCACGTCGCCGCCGACGATCGGCACGCCGTGGACATCGTCTCCCCGGGCGTGCGCAACGGCGGCGCGCACCTCGGCGGCGGCGAGCGGGTCCGCGAGCTCATCAGCCAGGCCAACTCGGCCCATGACCTCGTGCTCATCGACGCCCCGCCCGTGACGGACGCCGACGCGGTGCCGTTCGTGCGCCAGGCCCAGGGCGCGGTCCTCGTCTACCGCCACGGCGGGGCGGACCAGAACGTCCTGCGCGACGCGCGCGACGAGCTCGCCAGCGTCGGCACTCCGCTCCTCGGCGTCGTCGCGGTGGGCTTCCGGGGGTAGCCGGTGGCGACGCCCGAGCACGGCGGGCGGGCGGGAGGCCACTTCCTGCCCGCGCCCAACCGGCGGGTTGCGCGGATCTGGCCCACGCTGCGGATCCAGTACGAGCGCCTCGTGCGCTCGGACCTCCGCTTCGTGCCGTGGGTCGTGCTCGTCGGCCTGCTGCTCGCTCCCGGCGTCGCGGCCGAGCAGTGGCAGTACGTCCTGCTGATCGTCTTCGTCGTCTCGGCCGGCTCGCTGTACATGCGCTGGCCGACCGTCGGGCTCGCCCTCGTGGTGATCCTGTGGATCATCGCGCCCTTGATCCGGCGTCTCCTCGACTACTTCGTGGAGTCCAAGCAGGGCCCGGACATCCTGTCCCTGGCGCCGTTCTTCGCCACGCTCGTCATCGGGGTGCTCGCCTACCGGCGCCAGAAGCCGAGCAAGGCCGTCCTCATCGTGATGTTCGCCGTGTGGGCGGGCTTCCTGTGGGGCACGCCGGCCGGGCTCGACGACCCGTTCCCGCTGATGTTCGCGATCTTCTCCTACATCGCGGCGACCGTGGGGCTCCTGCTGGGCTACCACGACTGGAAGCGCGGCACGATCGTGCTCGAGAAGCTCCTGCTGTTCATCATCCCGATCGTCGCCGCGTACGCGATCTACCAGTTCATCACGCCGTTCCTGCCGCCCTGGGACGCGCTGTGGCTGAAGTTCGAAGCGCCGATCTCGATCGGCACGAAGGAGCAGGGCACGTTCCGCGCGTTCAGCACGCTGAACTCCCCGGGCATGCTCGCGGGCGTCCTCGCGCTCTTCGCCCTCATGCTGCTCGTCGGCCCGCGGCTCACCCCGTGGCGGCTGGCCGCAGGCGGCCTGACCATGGCGGCGCTGCTGTTCACCCAGGTCCGCTCGGCGTGGATCGCGATGGCCGTGGCGATGGTCGCGCTGATCCCGGTCTCGCGCGGTGGGATCCTGGGCCGTGTCGCGGTCCTGCTCGTCATCCTCGGCGGCATGTACGTCTTCGCGGGCGGCAGCACGGCGGGTCAGGCGGTCGTCGACCGCGCCGCCAGCGTCGGGGACGCCAGCTCTGGCGGCGACCACTCGACCAACGAGCGCATCCAGGCCATCACGGAGTTCGGCCCCAAGGCGCTCGTCCAGCCGATCGGCGACGGCCTGGGCTCGGTGAGCCAGGCGTCGCGTCTGAGCAGCAAGGGCGAGCCGCCCTTCGCCGACAACGGCTACCTCCTGATCATGTGGCAGACCGGGCTGCTCGGGTTCCTCCTCATCTTCGGCGGCATCCTCGCCGGCACGATCTACGGCGCCAGACAACTGAACTCGTACAAGCGAAAAGAGCGCTTCCCGTTCGTGGCGATCGTGATCGTCACGGGGGTGCAGTCCGCCGCCGCGGACACGCTCTTCGGCCTGGCCGCCGTGATCCTCTGGTACAGCCTCGGCGCGCTCATGGCGTCGTCGGAGGACCCCGAGTGCGAAGCGATCCGCGAGGGCAAGCGGCGGAAGCAGGCGGCCGCCGAGGAGGCCGTGACCTACGGGGCCACCCGCGCGCCCGCGCCCGCGCCGCCCCCGCGTGAGCCTGCACCCGTCGCGTGAAGCTCCTCCTGCTGACGAACGAGTTCGCCCTTCCGGTGAACGCGGGAGGCGTGCGCCGGCAGCTCGGGCTGCTCGAGGCGCTCTCGGGCCGGCACGAGCTGCACCTCCTCGCCCGGCAGCGTGAGCAGGACACGCCCGCGGCGCTCGTCGCGGAGCTCAGCGACCGGCTCGGCGGCGCGCCCGTCGAGGCGTTCCCCGCGCGCTCGCCGACCTGGGACACGCGGAAGATCCCGACCGCCCAGCGCTGGGCGCGCTCGATCCGCGACCGCAAGCCGTCGTGGACCGAGCGCTCCGTGAGCGCCCCGCTCGTCGCACGCGCCCGCGCACTCGCGCCGTCCTTCGACGCAGCGATCACGCTGGACGACACCGCGCACACGTACGTCGAGCGCGTCGGTGACCTCGTCCCCTTCGTCATCGACAAGCACAACGTCCTGGCCTGGTCGCGCCGGGTCCACGGCGGGGTGCAGCCGCAGCGCCGGCTCGAGCACTGGCTCGTGGCCGGCTGGGAGCGGCGCACCGTCAGCCTGGCGGGCGCGACCGTCGTGACGTCCGAGGACGAGGCGCGGCGGTTTCAGGAGCTCTACGGCCGGGAGCCGTTCGTCGTGCCATCGGCGATCCCACCGCCCGCGCGCGTCGCCGACCCGGCCGCGGCGCCGCGCGACGTCGTCTGGCTCGGCGACCACCGGTACGCGCCGAACACCGACGGCCTGCTGCGCTTCGCCCGCGAGGCGTGGGCGCCGCTGGGCGAGACGGGCGCGCGCCTGCTCATCGCCGGGCGCGAGCCGTCAGACGCGGTCCGCGGGCTCGCCGACCTGCCTGGGGTCGAGATCCTCGGCTTCGTCGACGACCTCGCCGCGCTGCTCGCCCGCTGCCGCGCGGCGGTCGCCCCGGTGTGGGAGGGCGCGGGGATCAAGATGAAGACCCTCGAGCTCATGGGGGCGGGCCTGCCCGTCGCGGGCACCGCCGTCGCGTTCGAGGGCATCGCCGTCCAGCACGGCGTCGACGGGCTCGTCGCCGACGACCCCGCCCGCCTGGGCGCCGCGCTCGCCGAGGTGCTCGACGATCCGGCGCAGGCCGCCGCGGTGGGTCACGCCGCCCACGAGCGGATCGTCCGCGAGCACACGTGGGAGCACATCATCGGCCGCTACGACGACGCGCTGGCCTCGGCCCGCCGGTTCACGCGGTCGATGAGCTGATCGAGCGGGACCCAGAAGAGCTTGCGCTCCTTCCGGGTGGTGCGCGTCGGCGCGAAGTGGTCGCCGAACTCGTACTCGCGGATGATGATGAGCCGGCGGGGCGCGCTCTTCGGCGACTGGGAGATCATGAAGCTCGCCTCGCGCGTGCCCGCCAGGAGGTCGTTGACGCTGGCCATCTGCACCACGTCGGTCTTCGCTGACAGCTTCCCCTTCTGGCGCGGCAGGTAGACGTCGCCGTCCTTCAGGCGGCGCCCGGAGAACGCGGCGAACAGCCCGTAGGGCATCGGCAGCCCCTCAGCCTTCCAGTTGAAGGCGTAGTCGTTGGCGAGCGCGCCCCCGAGCGAGTAGCCGCCGACGACCACCTTCTGCGGGTCGTACTGCAGCTTGGGCAGGGTCCGGCGCAGCGCCCGCGCGATGATCGGCCACGCGATCTGCCCGAACCGCGGGCCGACGGGGAACGGCGGCTGCGTGTAGACGGGGAACACGACGGTCGCGCGCCGCGTCATGTGCAGCAGCCACTTCTCCTGGCTGCTGACGCTCGCGGTCCCGTAGCCGTGCATCCAGATCAGCAGCGGCTGGTCCGGCGGCGCGTTGACCTGGCGCATGACGAACACCGCGTTCGCCCCTTCGCCCACGCGGCCCATCGCGACGGACTTCGGCATGAGCAGCCGCTCGTTGACCGTGACGGGCTCCATGCCCGGGATCGAGGGCGGCGCCTCCTCGCCCACCGGTTGGCCCGGCACCGAGTAACTCGAGCTCAGGCTGCCGCAGCCGCCGAGCGCGAGCAGGCAGGCGGCGACGAGCAGCAGCAGTCCGCAGCGGGAGCGGGGCATCCCTTCAAGTATGCAGGGTCGCCGACGTCGCCCTGGACGCCGGCTCAGCGCTTCAGGAGCAGGAGGTTCGTGGAGTCGTACGGATGCGGGAACCGGGCCGCGAACGCGTCGAGGTCATCGAGGTCCACGCGCGTCGGCGGGCCGGCGTCGCGCTCCTCGCCGACCTCCCATGCCTCGCTGAACTGCGTGCGCAGCTGCTCGTGCATGGTGTCGAGCCCGCCCGCGCGGCCGAGCCCGTACGGCCAGTACTCGAGCAGGACGGGCGCGCCGGAGGCGAGCACGTCGCTCGCGCCCGCGAGCACCTGCGGCTCGTGGCCCTGGACGTCGATCCACACGAGGCCGACGTCCTGCGCTGCGACCTGGGCGCGCTCGAGTGCGCCGTCCAGCGTCATGGCCTGCACGGTGACCGTCTCGCGACGGTCCTCGCCGAGGTCGCCGCCCGTCGCCTCGTCGCCGGTGCGGATGCGGTGGTCGCCCACGTTCTCCGGCGCGATCTCCAGCACCAGCTCGCCGGGCTGGTCGGAGATCGCCGCCTGCACGGGCAGCGCGCGGTCCTCGAGGTCGTTGGCGATGAGGTTGAGTTTCAGGAACTTGTAGTTGCGCGGCTCGGGCTCGAACGCCACGGCGCGGCCGGCGTCGAAGCGCTTGAGCGCGCACAGCGTCGCCGTGCCGATGTTCCCGCCGACGTCGAGGAAGACGCGGTCCTTCAGCGGCTCGGGGCGGTCGAGGAGCTTCGCCAGGAGGTCTGACGTCTTGCGCATGAGCGGCTCGTCCCACGTGCCCTCGCCGACGAGACCGACGGTGATCGGGCCCCGGTCCGACGTGTCGACGAGGTAGCGGATGTCGCCGTCGTCGACCGCCATGATCGGCGAGAGCCGCTGCGCGAGATCGAGCTTCGCCTCGCTGCGCATCTTCTTGCGGCGGTCCGCCGGGCCGTCGGCATACGCCTTGACGACCCCCGCGTGGTAGCGCAGGTTCCCGACCGGGTCGCTGCGGAAGTCCGGCTTCTCCTTCTTGATCACGCGCGCATTCAATCAGGCCGGGGCGGGGGCGGCGCGGCGGAGCGTGGCCGCGACGCCCGCGCCCGCGGCCGCCCAGGTCCGGGGCGCGGCGTGTGCGTACGCCCGCGCGGCGAGGTCAGCGCGGGCGGCGTCGTCCGCTTCCAGCTCGGCGAGCGCCGCCGCCAGCGCGTCCTCGTCGCCGGGCGGCACGAACCGCGCGCCGTCGCCGAGGACCTCACGCAGCGCCGGGAGATCGCTCACGACGGCGGCCGTGCCGCGGAGGGCCGCCTCCTGCGGTGGGAAGCCGTAGCCCTCCAGCAGGCTCGGATAGGCGAGGACGAGCGCGCCGGCGTAGAGCAGGTCGAGGTCGTCGTCGGGCACGTGGCCGAGGAGGTGGACACCGGGACCGGCGAGCACCGCCACGAGCCGCCCCTCCCCGGCGAACACCGCGGGCAGTCCCGCGCGGGCGGCCGCGCGCGCCAGGAGGTCGGGTTGCTTGCGCGGCTCGAGCGCACCGACCTGCAGGACGTAGCGCTCGGGGAGCCCGTACCGCGCCCGCGCAGCGGCGATCGCGTCGGCCTCCAGCGGCTGCGCTGGGCGGCTGATACCGGGCGCGACGACGTCGATCCGCCCGGCGTCGACCCCGTACGCGGCCACGACCTCGTCGCGCACCGCGCACGTCGTGACGAGGATGCGATCGGCCCGGCGCGCCTGGGCCCGCGCGTTCGTGATGCGGTGATTCAGCCGGTCCGACCAGGTGAAGTCGCGCGGGCGCACGTCGAAGCTCAGGTCGTGGATCGTCAGCACGAGCGGCACGCCGTCGCTCACCGTGGACGGGTGGTTGGCGGGCAGCCAGAAGACGTCGGGCGCGCCGAGGCAGCGGTCGATCCGCGGGCGGCGCAGGAGCGCCGAGCGGGCGTAGAACGCACGAGAGTTCGCCGGCGGGCGGACGAGCGTGACGTTCGGCGCCTGGGGCACCCCGGTCAGGGGCGCGTCGCCTGGTGCGAGGATCCGCAGCTCGTCGTCGGGCATCGCGGCGGCCAGCGCGCCGAGGGTCGGCGCGAGGTACCGCCACACGCCGCGCGCGCTCTGCAGCGACCGGCCGTCGATCCCGACGACCATGGCGGTCAGTCCCGCATGCGGGCAAGGAGGCCGCCGACGTTGCGCTCGACGTCGAACCGCTCGGCGATGACCTCGCGCGCGCCCGCGGCGAGCTGCTCGCGCAGCGCCGCGTCGCCGAGCAGGCGCTCGATCGCGTCGGCCAGTGCCGCGGCGTCGTCCTGGGCCACGACGAGCCCCGACCGGCCGTCGATGACCGCTTCGGGGATCCCGGCGATCGGCGTGGTGACGACGGGGATGCCGAGCTGCATGGCCTCGAGGATCGCCACGGGCAGGTTGTCCTCGTCGCCGTCGTCCTCGCGCCGGCACGGGAGGGCGAAGACCTGCGCGCGGCCGAGGGCGTCGTCGACCCCGTCGCGGCCCTGCGGCCCGGCGAGCCGGAGGGCGTCGCCCAGGCCGAGCTCGGCCGCCAGCGCGCGCAGCTCGTCCTCTTGTGGCCCGCCGCCGACGATCTCCACCCGGGCGCCGACACCCCGTTCGCGCAGCAGCGCGAGCGCGCGCAGCAGCGTCGGCAGGCCCTTCTTCGGCACGAGCCGCGCGACGGTGACGACCAGCCCGTCTTCGGGCGCGCGCTCAACGTCGGGCGCGGCGGCGAGCCCGTTGCGCACCACGACGACCTTCCCGGCGTCCGCGGGCGCCACCATCGGCCGGATCCGCGACACGGAGTACTCGGTGCCGACCGCCAGGAACGTGCCGCGGGCCACCTTGTCCGCGAGGAACGCCGGCGAGGTCACGGCGAACAGGTCCCTCGCATGGCCGGTGAACGACACCTGCTGGCCGCCGAGGATGCCCAGCGCGAGCGCGACCGTCGTGGGCGTGTTCGCGAAGTGCGCGTGCACGTGGGCGCCGGCCGGGACCCGGCGGGCGAGGCACGCGGCGTACGGCACGGCGGCGAGGTGCCGAGGATCGCGCTCGCGCACGGCCCACGCCGCGCACCACCCGGCCGCGCGCGCGAACCGCACCGGCCGCGCGAACGCCTCGCGCACCGCGGCGCCGACCAGCGTCCGCAGCCCGGGCACGTCCCGCACCACGGCCCGCACCTCGGGCGTGAGGACGACCTCCTCGTCGGCCTCCGCGGGGATGAGGTTCCACACCGTGAGCGGCACGCCCCGGCGGACGAGCTCGGCGACCTCCCGCTGCACGAAGGTCTCCGACAGCCGCGGGAACGTCCGCACGACGTAGTGGACGGTCACGTCGGCGAGACTCCCACGCCGCGCCCGGCGAACCGGCCCAGCCGCCGCAGGCTCGGGAAGTCCAGCACGATCATGAGCGCAAAGTACAGGCCGAGCCCGGCCGCGAGCGACGCGCCGATCGCCACCCACTCGTTCGCCGTCCGTGCCGCGATCTCGTAGCCGATGAACGACGCGATCGCCGCCGAGATCGTGGGCGCAAGCCCGCCCCAGACCGCCCGCTTCGTGAACAGGTCGCGCGAGCTGAGGAAGCACACGACGAAGAACGTCGCCTGCCCGACGAAGTAGCCGACGCCTGCGCCCTCGACCCCCCACGCGGGCAGCAGCGCCGCCCCGACGGCGAGCGACAGGATCACGGACGGGATGCCGATGTAGAGCACCCGGTCGGCGCTGTCCTGCACCCAGAGGAGCGTCACGAGGACCGTGCCCACGGGGACGCCGAGCATCATGCCGCCGGCCATCCACGGGACGACGTCGACGGTGTCGCCCCACTGGTCGCCGAACAGCGCGGGGACGAGCGCGGGGACGGTCGAGATCAGCCCGACGACCGGGATCCCGGTGCCGACCGCGGCGAACGCGAGCCCCTGCTCCATGATCTTCTTCGTGCTCTCGCCTGCCTCGGTGAGCCGCGCCATGCCGGGCAGCGCGACGCGCCATGCGGTCTCGAACACCGTGGTCAGGACGATGAGCAGGCGCCGCGCCAGCGACCAGGCGCCGAGCGCCGCGGTGCCGCCGATCACGGCGATGAGGATGCCAAGCCCCTCGTCGCGCACGAGCGTCAGGACCCAGGAGAGCTGGAAGAAGATGCCGAAGCGGATCGTGGACCGCAGCGGGCCGAGCCGCCACGTCGGCCGGACGAAGCCGACCGGGCCGCCGAAGACGAGGATCGACGTGCCGACCAGCGCCTTCAGCGCCGTCGCGATGCCGACACCCAGCGGCCCGAGCCCGGCGATGACCAGCCCGATCGCGAGCACGTTGTAGAAGATCGCCTCGGCGATGTCCGCGCGGACGATGAGGCCGTACTGCAGGTCGCGCTCGCAGACGATCGCCGTCGGCACGCGCGGCACGGTGAGCAGCATCGACGACGCCATCAAGGCAATCGCGAGACCGTCGTCGCCGAAGAACGGCACGATGCCGAAGACCGCCGCGCTGATCGCGCCGGTGACCATGATCTGGAAGCCCGCGATGGCCCGCAGCTCGCGGTGGCTGGGCGGCTGCTCGCGGCCGAGGAACGCGGCGTTCAGGCCGCCGTCGGCGATGAAGCGGCCGACGACCATGAAGATCATGCCGATGGCGATGACGCCGTAGCCGGCCGGGCCGAGCAGCGGCGCGATGACGAGGTTGCCCGCCAGGCCGAGCACGCGCACGACGACCGCACGCGCGCCCATGGCGGCCATGCCCTTGACGGCCTTGTCCGTCAGCTCGGCGTTGGCCGCGGTGGGCGCGTCCGGCGCCTCGGTCCCCCCCGCTCCCGTTCCGTCATCGGCCCGGGAACTGTACGGACGTGAAGGGTTTCGCGCACCCCGCCTGTTGGCGCGTCCGCGTATCATCCGCGGCGGGAATGAGGGTCCTCGGTCTCATCGGCACGCTGCCCGACGCCACTGCGCCCGCGGGACCGCCCCGCGCGCTCGCGCTGCTGCGCCTGCTCGCAGACGCCGGTCATGAGGTGCAGCTCGTCGTCGGCGAGCCGCTCGGCGGCGACCGCCGGATCCTGGCCGACGCCGCAGCCGCGGCCATCGGCGGGCCGGTCACCGCCGCCGCAGGCACCGAGCGCGTCGGGCCCGGCACCGAGGCGCTGCGCTGGGCGCTCCCCGTCCGCCTCGCCGCCGAGTACGTCACCCCGCTCGCGCGCACCGCCCGCGCGCTCGCGCCGAGCGTCGACCTCGTCTTCAGCTTCGACGATCCCGCCCACGGCGCCGCGTCCGCGGTGTCCGGTGACGTGCCGACGCTCATGGACCTCGTCCACATCCGCGGCGTCACGGACGACGGGGACTGGGCGCGGACCAGCCGCGCCCGCTGGACGATCCAGCCGCACCGCTCCTGGGAGCGCCGCGTGCTGGGCCGCGGCTTCGGCGTCATCGCGCCGTCGACGCAGACCCGCGCCCGCATGGACCGGCTGTACTACCGGCGCCCGGTCATCGTCCCGACACCGGTCGCCCGCCCCGCCGTCGCCGGTGCGGACACGCCGACCGACGACACCTTCACCGTCGGCTGGTACGGCGACACGCGCGATCCCGGCGACCGTGAGGGCCTGGCCCGGCTCGCCGCCGAGCTGTGGCCGCTCGTGGGCGACGGCGCCGCACGGCTCCTGCTCGCCGACGCCGCCCGGCCCGCGGAGCTCGCGGCCGCCGGCGCGCTCCCCGGCGCGGAGGCCATCCACCCCGACGGCGGGATCGCGGAGCTCACGGCGCGCTGCACCATCGCCATCCGCCCCCTCTGGCGGGCGGGAGGCGACGGCGCCGCCACGCTCACGCTCATGGCTGCGGGCCTGCCGGTGGTCGGCACGCCGCAGGCGTTCGAGGGCATCGACGTCCACCCGGGGATGGAGGGGCTGATCGCCGACACGCCCAGCCGGCTGGCCATCGCGCTGCGCAAGCTCGCCGAGGACCCCGCATCGACCCGCCAGATCGCCGGGCAGGGGCAGCAGCACGTGCTGCGGCACCACGCGCCCGAGGCGGTCACGCCGATCCTCGAAGGCGCCATCGAGAAGGCGATCACGCGGTTCGGCGACTACCGGGCCGGCCGGGTGCCGACCCCGATCGACCCTGCGGGCGCCAAGCGGCAGATCGAGGAGACCCTCAAGCACGCCCGGGCGGCCGGAGCGCACCTGCGGTAGCTAGGAGGCCGCCGCGGCCTCGTCCTCGAGGTCGTGGATCGCGTGCGCCTCGATCCCGTCGGTGCCGAGCGTCTTGCGGACGAGGCCTGCGAGCACGTGGCCAGGCCCGGACTCCACGAACTTCCAGGCGCCCGCCGCATGCAGGTTGACCACCAGCTCGCGCCAGCGGACGTTGCGCATGATGGCCGTCGCGAGCTGCTCGGCCGGATCGGTGAACGGCGCGGCGTCGGCCGCCGACCAGATCTGGCCCGCCGGCTCGCGGAACGTCGTCCGCTCGAGCGCCTCGCGGAACCGCGGCACCACCGGCGCCATGCGGGGCGTGTGCCCCGCGCCGCCGTTCATCGGCAGCTTCACGACGCGGAAGCCCGCCTCCTTGCCCGCGGTGTAGCACCAGTCCATCGCCTCATGGCTGCCGGCGACGACCACCTGCACGGGCGAGTTGTCGTTGGCCATCATCACGCCCTGGTCCGCCGCGCCCGCGACGAAGTCCTGCACGCCCGGGCCGATCATCGCCATCATCGCGCCCTTCGCGTCGACCTGCCGGACCTCTTCGAGCAGCTCACCGCGGAGCTTCACCAGCCGCAGCGCGTCCTCCATCGCCAGCGCGCCAGAGGCGGCCATCGCCCCGAACTCGCCCAGCGAGTGGCCGCAGAACGCCCGCTCGGCGGGGTCGCCGAGGTCGAGCTTGCCCGCGGCGTGAAGGCGCTGGATGCGCTCCCAGCCGGCCATCGTCGCGCAGAACAGCGCGGGCTGGAACAGCCCCAGCGTGTCCCGCCGCTCGAACAGATCGGGGGCGACGATCTCGCGGGCGAGCGCGCCGAGCTCCGGCACGTACTCGTCCACCCGCGCCCCCATCTCGCTGATCTCGCTCCCCTGCCCGGGGAACAGGACGACATGCGTGACGTCAGGCATGATTCACCCCGGCTGCGAGCAGGAGCCGCAGGCGAGTGCTCGCACTGGAATGGCGAGCCGCTAGGCGAGACATTCCACTCACTCGGTCGCGCCCGCCTTGGCGTACACGCCCTCGAGCGCGTCGCCGACGGTGCGGATCTCGCCGAGATCTCCCTGCTCGATCTGGATGCCCATCTCCTCGTCGAGGATCTGCGCCAGCTCGACGAGGTCGAGGGAGTCGATGTCGATCTCCTCGAGCGTCGCCTCCTCGGTGATGGCGTCCGGGTCGGCGCCGAAGTTCTCCAGCGCGTCGTAGATCTTCGCCTTGATCTCAGCCTTCGTGTGAGCCACGGTGCTCCTTCTGCAGTTCAGGGTTGGGACGGTGCAAGCATGCCAAGTGGAACCGGCGAGGCCGACAGACCCCCGTCCACCGTCAGCACGGTGCCGTTGACGTACGCCGCGCCGGGGGACGCGAGGAACCGCACGCACGCGGCGACGTCCTCCGCGGTGCCCGCCCGTTTCGCGGGGATGAGCTTCGGCGCCGCGTCGACGAGCGCCTGGAATTCCTTCGGGTGGTAGTCGGCCTCGATGAGCCCCGGCGACACGGTGTTCGCCGTGACGCCGCGCCGCGCGACCTCTGCGGTGACCGCCCGGGTGAGCGCCTCGAGCCCGCCCTTCGACGCCGTGTAGCTGGACTGCCCGGCGACGGGCATGTCGGCCGAGAACGAGCTGACGTTCACGATCCGCCCCCAGCGGAGCTTCAGCATCTTCGGCACCGCGCGGCGGATCGCGCGAAACGGCGCCGTGAGGTTCACGTCGATGACCGGATCCCAGTGCTCGTCCTTCGTGCCCCCCAGCGTGCGGTGCGACCACGCGCCCGCGTTGTTGACGAGCACGAGCACGGGGCCGAACGCGTCCTCGAGGGCGGCGAACACCCTGTCGACGGCGTCCTGGTCGGTGATGTCGCCGCCGACGGCGAGCGCCTGGCCGCCCGCGTCGCGGATCTCCTGCGCGACCGCCTCGGCCCCCGCGGCGTTGCGGTTGAAGTGCACGCCGACCCGCCAGCCGTCGGCCGCCAGACCCCGCGCGCACGCCGCGCCGATGCCACGGCCGGCGCCGGTGACGAGCGCGCACCCGTCCTGCTGGGGATCCTGCGTGCCGGCCATGGCGCTCAGACCGCGGAGGAGACCTGCTCGGGCGCGCCCGCGTCCTCGGCGCGTTGGGGCTGGCGCACGAGCCCCTGCTCGACGATGTAGTCGGCGAAGTGGCGGCCGACGATCCGGGCGCCCGCCTCGTTCGTGTTCAGGCTGTTGGAGATGCGGAAGCGCCAGTCGAGGCCGAGCTCAGGGCGCGGCATGACCTGGACCCGGTCACCGTGACGGGCTGCCGCGGCGTGCAGCTCGGCCACGATGTCGTCGAGCTTGCGGCGGACGAGCGGGCCCTCGAGGATCGGCGTCGTCGGCTCGTAGAGCGCGATCACGGTGTCCGGCCACGTCTTCAGCGCCACCTCGAGGAAGGTGTCGAGCGCCTCGGGGCCGGCGTAGTCGATCGTCTTGAACGCGGCGATGCGCTGCGCCTTGGCGATGAACCGCCACAGGACGTAGATCCCGAACCCGATGCGCTTGCCCAGGTTCTCGCGCAGGCCGATGACCCGCACGTGGCCGCCGAGGTAGTGCCGGCCCGTGTAGATCGGCCCGATCTGGATGAAGACGAAGTCCGGCGCCCCGCGGTTCTTGCGGCGGCGCTTGAGCAGTTCCTTCTCGGTCTGCGGCAGCTCCTCGAACATCCAGACCCACATGTTCTGGTAGCCCGCCTCGATGCCCTGGGCGGCGAGGTCCTCGAGCATGAAGCGCGGGAACCCGAGCGGCCCGTTGGCCTGGTGGTTGTGCGGCATCGCGCGGTCCTCGCACGTGCCGATGCGCAGGATGTCGACCGTCGGCCCCGCCTCGCGGTCCGGCGCCGGCATCGACCAGAACATCCAGCGGTCGCGGTCGCGGACCCACAGCCACGGCGACAGGTACGTCTTGAAGAGACGCTTCGCCGTGCTCATGACCTGCCGTGCCCGATCCTTCACCCCAGCCCCCAGTCCCTCATGGCGGCGGAGTGTACCGACGCGCCAACCTCCGGGAAAGGCGCCGTTCCGCGGCCCTACGCGGTTCCTACCCGAGGACCTTCAGGCGGCCGATCGACGCACGGGGGTCGTCGGCGTTCGACGGCGTGGTGAAGAACAGCACCAACCGGCGTGCCGACGTGCCGTCACCGTCGAGCGTGATCGTGACGTCCCGCTCGCCCGCCACCAGCTCGGGCTCGGCGATCAGGCGCCAGCCGGACTTCAGCCCGGCGGGGTCGCCCTTCGCGATGCCGTAGACCTGGAGCCCCATGCCCGGCGTGGTGGTCCGGAACGTGATCTCGCGCACGTCGCGGACCGCGCCGAGGTCGACCTTCAGGCCGGCGCCGATCGGCTCGTTGTCGGCGGGGACGGTGACGTCGAAGAACGGGTCGCTCGCGTTCAGCGCGTCCGCCGGGTCGCCGAACTCCGCGCCCGCGCGCTTGTACGGGTCGTAGACCTCGAGGTCGTCGTCCTTGATCGTGAACGCCGTGAACTCGGCCTCGGTGCCGCCGGTCGTGTCGGTGTCCGTCGTGGTGTCCGTGCTCGTGTCCGGCAGCGGCGTGACCGGGTCGATCGTGGCGCTGTCGTCGACGGTGGTGTCGGGCGACGTGAGGTCGGTGGTCGTGTCCGGCGCGGGGGTCGGCGTCGGTTCGACCGCCACCGGCTCGGGCGGCTCGCTCGTGGGGCGCTCGGGCGCCGGCGGCGCCGGGACCTGGGCGGGGACCGGCGTGCCGGGCTCGGGGTTCTGGGCGGCGGTCTGGCGCTCCGCGTCGCCGGTGACGGCGGCGTAGCCCGCCACCGACGCGCCTCCGACCAGCAGCAGCGTGAGTGCGAGGACGAGCGCGCCGAGGCGCCAGCCCGGGCGCTGGCCCAGCCGGCCGGGCGCCGCGGTGCCGCACTCCAGGCACCAGTCCTGGCCGGCGACCATCGCCGCGCCGCAGGACTGGCAGGTCCCGGCGGCCGGCGCGGGTGCGGGCTCGGGCGCAGGGGCCGGCGGGGCGCCGTTGGCCTGCGCGCTCGGGGGCTCAGGCGTCGGCGTCTCCGCGTCGGGCGTCGGCGGGCGCTTGCGCAGCAGCGTCTTCACCCTTCGGAGGCTACCCAACCGGGAGGGTCGCCCGGCGCGCCTGCCCGCTCAGCGGACGCCGACGAGGATGGCGTTGCGGTGAAACAGCACGCCGTCGCGCAGGGCGCGCTTGATGACGACGCGCCGCGGGCCGGCCGGGATCCGCAGCAACTGCCGCTCGGCCGCCACCAGGTAGCGCGCGTACGCCGCGCTCGGACGCGGTTCGGCGCCCGGGCGGACCGCCAGCACCTTGCGGAAGCCCGCCTCGCGGAGCGCGGCGACCCGCTCGGCGATGGAGTACTCACGCAGGTGGGTCGCGATCGCGACCGGGAACCCGAAGGCGAGGCTCGAGTCATACGGACCGCTCGGGCCGTGCGGTGTGCGGAACGCATAGACCCCGCCCTCGCGCAGGAGCGCACGCGCGCCGCGCAGGTGCGCGCCGAAGTCGTCGGGATGCAGGTGCTCGACGACCTGGTCGCTGATCACCGCGTCGAACGTGCCGGGCTCGGCGTGACGATCGAGATGCACGCCGTCGGTGTGCTCCCACCGCACGTTGCCCTGGGCGGCGCGGTCGCCTCCCCGTTCGGGGCTGATGTCGGTCGCCACGACGTCGTAGCCGGCGGCGCCCAGCGCGCGGGCCAGGGCGCCCTGACCGGACCCCACCTCGTAGACGCGGGCGGGCGCGGGCCCGAGCGCCGCGACCCACGGCGCGATGTCCGGGACGTTCGCAGCCGCCGTGTCCTCCGAGGCGTTGAACCACCACAGCTCGCGATAGATCCGCGCGTAGCCGGCGGCGAAGACTTCGGCGCGCTCCTCGGGGTCAGACGCGAGCAGCTCCTGCGTGACACTCAGCTCGACGACGAGGTGCTGGCGCAGATGGTCGAGCGTCAGCGGGATGTCGTTCGGGATGGCGTAGTGGCGCCGATAGCGCTCGAGCAGCGGCGCCGACGCGCGTTCAGGTGACTCGGACAGGAGCATGAGAGGCGGAGACCCTAGGGGGCAAGGGATGCGCGCGGCAACGATTTCCGTATGAATCGCGTTCAAGCGTCCCAATTGAGACACCGCGTGGCGCGCCGGCGCTGCGGGTACCAGCCCGATACGATGCCGCTCGAACGACGTTCTTGGGGGAACGCATATGTCCAGGGGAAGCCGCGGCGCCTGCTCAAGCAGGCGGCAGCGCGGGCTGGCCTGCTCGCTCCGGCGCGCAGAGTGAGACACGCGCTGGACGACGAGCGCGAGCGACGCAAGCGAAGCGACCATGACGTCCTGCCGGCGCTGCTCGCCTCCGTCCTGCATCCGCAGGCGCGGTGCGTTGACGCGGGCGCGAACGCGGGCGAGATCCTCAACCTCCTCGTCCGACTCGCACCCGAGGGACGCCACGTCGCGTTCGAGCCCATCCCCGCGCTCGCCGAGCGGCTCCGTGGCCGCTTCAACGGCAGCGTCGACATTCGCGAAGCGGCGCTGGCAGACGCCCCGGGACACGTCACCTTCCAGTACTTCCCCGACCATCCCGACTGCAGCGGCATCACGCCGCTGGTGACGCTGTCGCAGGCCGAACCGCTCAAGGTCCGGGCCACGACCCTCGACGAGGAGCTCGCCGACGGCCCGCCGGTCCAGCTCATCAAGATGGACATCGAGGGCGCCGAACTCGCCGCGCTGCGCGGGGCCGAGCAGGTGCTGCGCGAGCAGCGGCCGCTCATCGTCTTCGAGCACACCCTCGCCGCCGCGCGCAACGGCGTCTCGTCCCTCGAACTGGCCGACCTCCTGCACGGGGCCGACTACCGCCTGTTCGCATTCGACGGACGCGGACCGCTGGACGGCCGCGAGTTCGAGCGCCTCGTCCGCGACGGGGGCTACGAGAACTTCATCGCGCGCGCCTGAGCGGAGCTCAGCGCGAGGCCGGCGCGAGCCGGAGCGTCACGCCGTTGACGGCCTGCCCGTCGACGGCGGTGACCACGCGGTCCACCTCCGACGCGGGGACCGACAGGAACGAGAAGCGCGTGAGGACCTTCACGTCGCGGACCGCCTCGCCGTCGAGGCCGGCGTGCTCGACGACCGCGTGCACGACGTCGGCGACCTCCAGGCCCTCGGCCTTGCCGCTGCCGAGCAGCAGCTTGGTGTAGGCCTCATCGCCGTTGCGCGACAGCTGCGGCTTGGTGTGCCGGCGCGGCGGCTCCTCGACCTTGGCGGGCGCCACGTGCTTGCCGGGCTCCCACTGCGAGATCTTCGTGCCGATGTGCTCCTCGATCGCCTCGAGCTCGCGCTTCTGCCGCGGCTCGACGAACGTGACGGCGCGGCCCGAGCGGCCGACGCGGCCCGTGCGGCCGATGCGGTGCACGTAGACGTCCGGGGACGTCGGGACGTCGAAGTTCACGACGTGCGTGACCGTGGAGATGTCGAGCCCGCGCGCGGCGACGTCGGTCGCGACGAGCACCGGGACACGGCCGCCCTTGAAGCTCAGCATGACGCCGTCGCGCGAACCCTGGCTCATGTCGCCGTGCAGCGCCTTGACGTTCATCCCGCCGTCGCGCAGCTTGCGGTTGAGCTGGTCGCAGCGGATCTTCGTGCGGACGAAGACGATGGCCTGGTCGGGGCGCTCCTGCTTGAGCACGTCGACGAGCTTCTCGGCCTTGTCCTGCGCCTTGACCTCGACCTGGAACTGCTCGACCGAGTCGACGGTGAGCGTCTGCGCCTTGACCTTCACGATCGCGGGGTCGTAGAGGTACCGGTCGGCGAGCTTGCGGATCGGCGGCGGCATCGTCGCGCTGAAGAGCGCGGTCTGCCGGCCGTTGGGCGTGAGCGACAGGATCTTCTCGACGTCCTCGAGGAAGCCGAGGTCGAGCATCTCGTCGGCCTCGTCGAGCACGACGTAGCGGCAGTCGTGCAGCACGAGCGAGTGGCGGCTGATGAGGTCCTTCACGCGGCCGACCGTGCCGACCACGATGTGCCCGCCGGCGCGTAGCTGCGCCTGCTGGGTGCGGATCGGCGCGCCGCCGAACACGGCGACGACGTCGACGCCCTTGTGCACGCCGTACGAGCGGATCGCCTGCGTGACCTGGATGCACAGCTCGCGCGTCGGGGTGAGCACGAGCGCCTGGACCTCGGAGATCTCCGGGTCGACGTTCTCGATGAGCGGCAGGCCGAACGCGGCGGTCTTGCCCGAGCCGGTCTGCGCCTGACCGATCATGTCGCGACCCTCCATGAGCGGCGCGATCGCCTGCTCCTGAATGGGCGAGGGCTTCTCGTACCCGACGTCCTGCAGCGCCTTGAGCACGGGTTCGGACAGACCAAGATCGGCGAAGCTCGTCATCGGGGTACCACTCTAGGTGGTCGCGCGCAGCGCTGCGGGGCGCCACGAGGGTCTGTGAACGGCGTTCACCACGGGCGTTCGTCCCGCTGGCAGAATCGGCGCGCGACCTCGCAGGTCCGCAACTGAATCCACGGACAGGTTTCTGCACGCCCGACGGCGCATCCGTACGCTGCCGTGCGCATGAAGGTGCTGTACGTGAACCAGACCGCGCAGATGAGCGGCGCCGAGCATTCCCTGCTCACGCTCATCGAGGGGCTGCGCGACCGGGTGCACGCGGAGGTCGCCTGCCCGGCCGGAGACTTCGCAGACGCCGCGCGTGACCGCGGGCTGATGGTCCACCCGATCAACGGCACCGACGTCACCCTCGCCCTGCACCCTCGGACGACGTCGAAGGCGATGGTCGAGATCGCGGCCGACGGGGCGCGCATCGCCCGGCTCTCACGACGGTGCGGGTTCGACCTGGTCCACGCGAACACCACCCGCGCGGGGCTCATCGCGACCATGTTCGCCGGCGTGGGCGCGAAGCCGACCGTCGTGCACGTCCGCGACTGGACGCCGGAGGGCAAGGTGAGCGCCGCGATCCTCCAGTACACGCGGGCCCGGGCCAGCGCGCTCATCTGCATCTCCCAGCTCGTCGCCGACGAGTTCCCGCCCCACCCCGCGCGGACGCCGCTGCACGTCATCCACAACCCGATCGACCTGCGCCGGTTCGACCCCGACCGGATCGACCGCGCCGAGACCCGAGCCGCGCTGGGGCTGGCCGAGGACGAGCTGGCCGTCGCGGTCGTCGCGCAGCTCACCCCGTGGAAGGGGCAGGAGGAGGCGATCCTCGCCGTGTCGCAGCTGCGCGAGCGCCACCCGAACCTGCGGCTCCTCGTCGTCGGCTCGGCGAAGTTCCAGTCCGCGCGGCTCGACAACCAGGCCTACGCGGACCGCCTCCACGCGCTGCCGGAGCAGCTCGGGGCGCAGGACATCGTGCGGTTCCTCGGCGAGCGCAAGGACGTGCCCGACATCCTGCGCGCCCTCGACGTCCTGCTCGTCCCGTCGTGGAAGGAGGCGTTCGGGCGGATCGTCGTCGAGGGGATGGCGATGCGGCTGCCTGTGATCGCCACCAACGTCGGCGGGCCGAAGGAGATCGTCACCCACGGAGAGGACGGGCTGCTCGCCCCGCCCCAGGCTCCGGTGGCGTGGGCCGCCGCGCTCGAGGGGCTGCTCACCGACCCCGCGGGACGCGCGGCGCTCGGCGAGCGGGCGCGCGCGTCGGCCGTCGCACGATTTACGCCAGAACTGGCTGCCGCACGAGTATGGGATGTGTATGGACGTACAGCCCAACCCGGCTGATCCCCCCAAATGGGTGGCGAACGGTACGAGCTTCCGCTACCTTCCCATCGGGATGAGGGACAGGGCGACCAGGGGGGTCGCGCTAGCGCATGACTACTTGCTGGTTCTGCGTGGCGCTGAGCGCGTCTTCGACGCGATGGCTTCGTGCTGGCCGGACGCTCCGATCTCGACGCTCCTCTATGACGAGGAGGCGACAGGCGGCCGCTTCTCCGGGCACCAGATCCACACCTCGTACCTGCAGCGGCTCGGTGTCCGTCAGCACGGGTTCCGCCGTCTCATGCCGTTCTACCCGCGCGCCGTCGAAAAGCTGCACGTCCCCGACGCCGAGGTCGTGGTCTCGAGCTCCAGCGCCTTCGCGCACGGCCTGCAGCCCCCCGGCGACGCGGCGCACATCTGCTACTGCCACTCGCCGTTTCGCTACGTCTGGCACGAGCGTCAGCGCGCGATCGACGAGATGCCCGGATGGGCGGGCGGCTGGGGCGAGCGGCTGCTCGACCGCGTCCGCGACTGGGACCGTCACGCCTCCGCGCGCGTCACGCACTACATCTCGAACTCCGAGCTCACCCGCCAGCGCGTCGGCGAGTTCTACGGACGCGATTCGTCGGTCATCCATCCGCCGGTCGCCGTCGACCGGTTCACGCCGTCCACCGACCACGACGACTACTTCCTCGTGGTCTGCGAGCTCGTGCGCCACAAGAACGTCTACGTCGCGCTCGCCGCCGCCGAGCAGGCCGGGGTGCCGATCAAGGTCGTCGGCACCGGACCGGACGAGTACTGGCTGCGCCGCGACTACCCGAACGCCGAGTTCCTCGGCCGGGTCTCTGACGAGGAACTCGCGCGCGTCTATGAACGCGCCCGGGCGTTCGTCATGCCCGCCATCGAGGAGTTCGGCATCGTCGCCGCCGAGGCGCACGCCGCCGGGCGCCCGGTGCTTGCCGCCGGCGCGGGCGGGGCGCTCGAGATCGTCCGCGAGGGCCAGACGGGCGTCTTCGCCGAGCCGCACAACGTCGACGCGTTCGCCGAGGCGATGCGCGAGGTCGACTGGGACGCGTTCGATCCGCACGTCATCCGCGCCCGCGCGGAGGACTTCTCCGTGCCGACGTTCCAGCTGCGCCTGCGCGAGGAGATCGACCGCGTGATGGGGGACAACGTCGCCCCGCTGCCCGGCACCGCCGAGCCGCTCGCCGCTCAGGCCGTCGGGTCCAGCAGCAGCTTCCCCGACGTCCGGCGCTCAGCCAGCGCCCGCTGAGCCTCGGCGGCCTGCGCGAGCGGGTACGTCGCGCCGACCACGACGCGCAGCTCCTCCCGGGCGATGCGCCCGAACAGGTCCTGCAACGGCGGGCCGACCATCTCGGGTCGGTCGAGCAGCGGCTGGATCCAGAACCCGATGACCTGGCGGTTGGTCCGCATGAGCTTGCCGGTCCGGACCTCGTTCTGCTCGCGGGACGCGATCCCGTAGACCACGAGCCGCCCGAGCGGCGCGAGCGCGTTGTACGACGCCTCGAAGACCTCGCCGCCCGCAAGCTCGAAGACGACGTCGACGGGCTGGCCGTCGTTCGCCGCGACGATGCGATCCGTCAGGCTCTCGGGGCCGCTGTCGATCGCCGCGTGAGCACCGAGCTCCAGGGCGAGCGCCCGCTTCTCGTCCGACGACGCGGTCGCGATGACCTTCGCGCCCAGCGCCTTGCCCAGTTGCACGGCGAGCGAGCCGACGCCGCCTGCCGCGCTGCCCACGACGACCGACTCGCCGGGGGCGACCCGGCCGAACGTCATGTACAGGTGCCACGCGGTGAGTCCCTGCATGATCGACGCGAGCGCCTGCTCGTCGGTGACGCCGTCGGGGATGGGGACGGTGAGCGCCTCGGGGGCCGTCGCGTACTCGGCGTAGCCGCCGGTGCCGCACATGGCGACGACGCGCTCGCCGGTGTCCTCGCGGATCCCCGCGACCTCGACCCCCGGGACCAGCGGCAGGCTGCGCGCCTCGACGTACTGGTTGTGGCGCTGGTGGGTGTCGGCGAAGTTCAGCCCGGCGCGGCGGACCTTGACGAGGACCTCGCCCTCGGCCGGCTGCGGGATGGGGATGTCGACGAGCTGCAGGACCTCGGGTCCGCCGAACTCGGTGATCTGGACGGCGCGCATGCCGAGAATGTAGGCGCTGAACGACATTCGCCACATCCCGCATCGCGGCATCGACGGCAACGGGCCGCTCAGCGCCACCGCGATGCAGTCGACGGCCGACCGGCGCGCGGTCTGGAGCTACATCGCCCGCCCCTGACCAGACCGCCTCCGGTGCGCGGCCTGAACTAGGCTGCAGCCCATGGCCGTCACCGTTGTTGGATCCATCGCATACGACGCAGTCAAGACCCCGTTCGGCGAGCGCGAGCGCATGCTCGGCGGCGCCGCGGTGCACTTCGCCCTCGCGGCCTCGTTCTTCGACGAGGTGCGTGTCGTGGGCCCGGTGGGTGACGACTTCGGCGACGCCGAGTACAAGGTCCTGCACGACCGCGGCGTGATCACCGACGACATCGAGCACGTCGCCGGCGGCAAGACCTTCTTCTGGAAGGGCGTCTACAGCGAGAACCTCAACCAGCGCGAGACGCTCGTCACCGACCTCAACGTCTTCGAGACGTTCGAGCCGAAGCTGTCGCAGGCGTCGAAGGACGCCGAGACGCTGTTCCTGGCGAACATCGTGCCGGACCTCCAGCTCGCCGTGCGCGAACAGTGCACGGGCGCGCGGTTCGTCGCGATGGACTCCATGGACCTGTGGATCAACATCGCGCACGAGTCGCTGACCGAGGTCATGAAGAACGTCGACGTGGTCATCCTCAACGACGAGGAGGTGGAGATGTACTCGGGCAAGACGCCGATCATCTCCGCGGCGAACCACATCCTCGACCTCGGCCCGAAGGCGGTCCTCGCCAAGCAGGGCAAGTACGGCGTCGGCGTGATCATGCGCGAGGGCACGTTCTGGCTGCCCGCCTACCCGATGGAGCAGGTCATCGATCCGACCGGCGCGGGCGACTCGTTCGCCGGCGGCTTCGTCGGCTTCCTCGCCCAGCACGCCGGCGAGGAGCAGACGCTGGACCTCTACGCGCGCGCGGCCGCGTACGGCACCGCCGTCGCGTCGTTCAACGTGCAGGAGTTCGGCACCGAGCGCGTCGCGCGGCTGACCGGGGACGAAATCGCCGAGCGCGTGGGGCATCTGCAGCGGATCACGCAGTTCAGCGACACGCCTGTCGCCCTCCGGGGCTGACATACGTCCACTGCGCTGAAGCCACCTAAGTTTCAGCCAATCGGACACCGGTCCAGACCGGGCCCTCTCGCCGTAAGCGGCGCCTCCGCGCGCCGATAGCCCTCCCACGGATGCCGCACGGAAGCGGCATCAGGGGCAGGAAGGCCAGGGAGGGCCCAGTTGTCGCTGTTGCAGCGCGGCGCCATGTGCGTCGCAGCCATCTCGATCGCCGTCGGACTGACGGCCCCCGCGGCATCGGCCGCGCGCACGGATGGCGTCCTCGTGCAGCACGACGACGGCCGGATCACCGTTGAGCGGCCGGGGGTCTCCTCGCGCGGGCTGACCGGGTTCGCCGCGAAGACCGCACGCCGGTCCGGCGTCCGCTTCGCCGAGCCCAACCACCGGTACCGCGCGGCGGGCGCCCCGAGCGACCCGCTGTTCAGCGAGCAGTGGTCGCTGGCCGACGACACGGTCATCGGCGCCGTGCCGTCGTGGGAGCAGACCACCGGCGGCGACGTCACCGTGGCGGTCATCGACTCCGGCGTCGACACGACGCACCCGGACCTCGCGCAGAACGCGTGGACGAACCCGCGCGAGCTCGCGGGCAACGGCCTGGACGACGACAGCAACGGCTTCGTCGACGACACGCAGGGCTGGAACTTCGTCGCCGGGAACCCCAACGCCCGCGATGACAACGGCCACGGCACCCACGTCGCCGGCATCATCGGCGCGCGCGGCGGCAACGGCATCGGTGTCGCCGGGGTCGCGTGGAACGTGAAGATCATGCCGATCAAGGTGCTGGACTCCAGCGCCGTCGGCTCGGCCGCCACCCTCGCGCTCGGCATCCGCTACGCGGTCGCCAACGGCGCGAAGATCATCAACCTCTCGGTGTCGGGCCCCGGCTACAGCCGCGCGTTCGAAGAGGCCGTGCAGCTCGCGAGCGACAGCGGCGTGCTCGTCATCGGCGCCGCGGGCAACGACGGCCGCAGCGTCGACACCGCGCCCGTCTACCCGGCCGCGTTCCAGGCCCCCCTGCTGCTCGCCGTGTCGGCGACCGCGCCGGGCGGCGGCCTCTCCCCCGTCTCGAACTTCGGCGCAGGCAACGTGGAGCTCGCGGCTCCCGGCCAGGACATCGTCTCGACCGCGACCGGCGGCGGCTACGAGCGCCGGACCGGCACGTCGATGGCGGCGCCGCACGTCGCCGGGCGCCCTGGTGCTCCTCGCCGCGGCGCGGCCCGACCTCGGCCCGATCGGGTGGCGCGAGGCCCTGCTCTCCACCGCGCGGCGCGGCCTGCCCGTGAGCTCCGGCTCCCTCAACCTCTCAGGCGCGCTGCAGGGCGCGCTCGGCGCGAACTACAAGTCCACGCTCAAGCCGCGCAGCGCGTCGCTGAAGCGCACCGCCTGCTCGCTGCGCAAGGCCAAGGCGCTGTCCGCCGCGACGAAGCGCCGTGAGCGCGGCAAGCTGTACCTGCGCGCTGCGAGCTGCACGAGCAGCGCCGCGGGCGCAAGCCTCGGCCTGTAGGCCGCGCTCAGCGCTTCAGCGTCCGGATCGTCGTCTTCTCCCCGAACCGGCCGCGCTCGACCGAGACCAACTGGAACGTCTTCCCGCCTGCGGGCACCGCGACCGCGATCCCGTCCTTCGCGCCCGCAGCGATCCGGTAGCTCATCCGTGCGCCGCGCTTGTTGCCCGCCGTGGCCCGCAGCGAGCCGCGGCACCCGCGCGCCCCGACCGCCTTCGGGCACGAGAGCGTGAGCTGCAGGAAGCCCTTACGCAATGTGGGCTGCCGCGGCCCGAAGACGACGTGCTGCCCCTCCTTCAGCGCGCCCTCGTCGACCTGCTCGCAGTCGTTCTGCGACCCGGCGGGACGGTCGGTGTCGAGGTAGTCGTCGCGCAGGTCGACCGTCGTGCTGTCGACGCCCGCGCCACAGCCGATGTCGTCGGCCTCCCCCCTCGCGCGCGAAGATCTTGTCGGCGCCGTCACCGCCGCGGACGAGGTCGGTGCCGGCCTCGCCGTTGATGTCGTCGTCGCGGACCGAGCCGAAGATGAGGTCACGGTTCTGGCCGCCGAGCAGCGTGTCGCCCACCCGGATGACGCCGATGAGCCGCGGGTCGATCGAAGGCACGGTGCGGACGGTGGCCAGCTTCGAGGTCGGCGTGCCGCCCGGCGAGGTCGTCTTGCTCGGAGCGTTCGGCGGCACGGTGGTGAAACAGCAGATCGCCGCGGCGCTCGCGGTCGGCGCGGCGCGCAGCTCGGAGTTCGCGGCGAACGCGGCCGGGTCGCCGTAGATGCGGTCGCCGCCGTCGCGGCCCTCGATCCGGTCGACGGCGGTCGTGCCGACGATGGTGTCGAACCCGGGCGTGCCGAAGAGCGTCTCGAACCCGGCGATCGTGTCGCTCCCGGCTTCCTTCTGCACCGCGCCGGTGTCCATCCGCGCCAGCAGCAGGCGGCTCACGCCCGTGGAGTAGTCCAGCGTGTCGCTGCCGGCGTTGCCTTCGAAGCGGTCGGAGCCGCTGCCGCCGACGACCCGGTCCGCGCCGTCGCCGCCGATCACCCGGTCGTCGCCACCGCGCGTCAGGGCGACGTCGTCGCCCGCGCCGAGGTCGACGAAGTCGAACCGGTTGGACGTCTCGATCGTGTCGTTGCCCGGTCCTGCGGTGATGAACTGGTCGGAGGTCTCGCCCTGCACGCCGCTGCCGTTCCAGGTGTCGTTCTGATCGCCGAGGTCGACCGTGACGACCATGTTCCCGCCGCTGGCAAACGCGGTGATGCACTGCACCTCGGTGGAGACCGTGGACTGCGTGCACCCGGCGCCCGGCGTCAGCGCGATGGTGTCGCGCACGACGTACGCGACCTGCCCGGACGGGAACGTCGTCTCGGCGGACAGGTTGTTGCGCTCGCCCGCGGTGGCGGCGATGCGCAGGCCGGTGCCGGCGTCGTAGGTGACCGTGGCAGCGTCGGCGGCGGGGGCGAACACGGCCAGGGCCGTGACGAGGACGAGAAGGGCGCGCATGACACCGAACCCTAGACCGCTGCGGCGCGGCGGGCGATGGTGGCGTGCAGATCCTGCGCCAACTCGTCGGCGCGCTCTGCGAGATCCTCCTCCGTGACGCGGAAGACGACGAGGCCGTGCAGCGCCTCCAAGCGGCGGCTCTTCCGGCGGTCGGTCTGGAAATGCCGCCGGCTCTCGTGCACGCCGCCGTCGAGTTCGACGGCGACCCACGCGTCGCGGAACAGCACGTCCACGGTCGTCCGCTCCCCGCCCTCGAGCTCGAAGGTCACACCGTGTTCGGTGGGGGGAAAGCCGTACTTGCGCAGGAACTGCACGAACAGCTTCTCCATGTCGGTGTCCAGCCGCCCGTTCGCCGGGCGGTAGCGCCGGAGTCTTCGCCGCAGGGCCGGAACGCCCTGACGCGTCGCGCCCGCCCGGGCAATCGCCTCATCCACCTTGCGCAGGTACAGCCGCTTGAGGTTGTCGGCCTCGTGGACCGCCGTGTCCAACACCGCCTCGTCAACGAGCATCGCCAGGTCGACGAGCGTGCGCGCCACCGTGGTGATCGGCACGCCGTCCTTCATCGTCACGTCCGCCGGCGCGAGGTTCGCCCGGTAGGGACGCAGCCCCTGCTGGCGCCGTCGCTGGGTGCGCGCGGTGACCTCGACCGGGCCGCGGTGGTGCCGCAGGATCTTCCACCGCGCTGCGGCGCTGCGATGGCTCAGCACCGCCCCCTCGCCGCAGGCCTTCACCGCCGCCCGCTCCAGCTCGTCCCGGGTCGGCGTCGCGCGCCCGACCAGGTAGACGCCCCGGAACTGCCGGACGAGCGTGCCGGCCTCCCTGTGCCGGGCCACGACATCGCGTGAGAGGCCGGCCGTCCGCATCTCTGCGGTGGTCACTACCCACCGCTCGCGCCGGGCGAGCACCTGGAGGGGGTCCGGGTTACGTTTGTCGGCCCTGCGCCGCGTTTCGTCAGTCACACCCCGGCAGGCTGCCGCCCAACCACCGCGAAGCGGCCGGATTGCACAGAGTTGGCACAGATGCTCCGCAGTTCCGCCCCTCCCCGGTGGAGAAACCCCGCGCGTCGGAGTAGCCTCGGTCACACGTGGACTGGACCTTCTTCTTCTTGATGGTCGTCCTCAAGCTCCCGGTGCTCGCCCTGCTGGGAATCGTGTGGTGGGCGGTGCACGCAACGCCGGAGCCCGAGGCCGGCAGCGACGACGGCGGCAGCGCGCGCCCGAACGACCCGCGGCCGAACCGGCCCGGGCGTGGCCCGCGTCCGCGCGGCCCGCACGGCGAGCCCAGCCCGCCGAGCCCGCCGCGCACGCGGCCGGTGCCGGCGCGCAGCCCGGCATCCCGCCCCGCGCGACCGTAGACTCCGCGGCATGGCCGCCAACGCCACGTCCGTGCTCTCCGACGGCACGATCCGCCGGCTCATCGCCGAGGGCGCGATCAAGGTCGACCCGTGGGACGACGGCATGGTCCAGCCCGCGTCGGTGGACCTGCGGCTCGGGCACAGCTTCCGCGTGTTCCACAACCACCGCGCCTCGGCGATCGACCTGAAGGACCCGCCGCGCAACCTGACCGAGCAGGTCACGATCACCGACGACGAGCCGTTCCTCATCCATCCCGGAGAGTTCGTGCTCGGCCGCACGCTCGAGTGGGTCGAACTCCCCGACGACGTCGTCGCGCGGATCGAAGGCAAGTCGAGCATCGGCCGCCTCGGCCTGATCGTGCACGCGACCGCGGGATTCGTCGATCCCGGGTGGAAGGGCACGCTCACGCTCGAGATCACGAACCTCACGCGGATCCCGATCAAGCTGTGGGCGAACCTCCCGATCGCCCAGCTGTCCTTCATGACGCTCGACCGCGCCGCCGAGCGCCCGTACGGGCACCCGGAGCTCGGCAGCCACTACCACGGCCAGCTGGAGGCGACGGAGAGCCGCTACGAAGGCGGGCCCGCGAAGACGGCCTAACGGCCGATGGTCCTGTGCGAGATCGTCTCGCAGCCGGTGATCTCGTACTTCGGCTTCGCGCGGCGTGACACGTTGAAGACGTCCCGGCCCGGTCCGCAGTCCACCTTGCCGCGTCCCTTGAACGACTTGATGTAGTCGTCGCCGCCACCGGCGTCGATGACGTTCTGGCCCCAGCTGGCGTAGATGTGATCCGCGCCGGCGCCGCCGGTCAGGCGGTCGAACTGGCCGGTCGGCTGGCCGCCGGGTTTGTAGTCGCCCCAGATGACGTCGCCGGTGCGGCCCGCGTAGATCGTGTCGCTGCCGTGCCCGCCGAGCAGCTTGTTGTGCCGGTGCTTCTCGGGGACGATGTAGCGCGGCTTGCCCTTGACCTTCCCGTCGCGCTCGTAACAGGCGGTGCCGCCGCCCTTGCAGACCGCCTTCGCGACCTGGTTCCACGAGTACGAGCGATCTTGGCCGCCGTGCGGGTCGCGGCCCCAGCGGGCGTCGAGCGGGCGCTCGCCGTCGCGCTGATTCATGAGCAGCAGGCCGTCGATCGTCGGCCAGTTGCTCTGGTCGGTCTTCCCCATGACCACGGCCGGGGTGAGCAGCGATCCCAGGACAGCAAGGACCACAATCCGGTTTTTCATCGGTCGCATGCTACCCGCCCGGCCAGGTATGGTCGACGCATGGGTCTGACCACGCTGCTCGCCGCCACCGAAGCGGCCCATGAGTCACACAGCTACACCCTCTTCTACGTGCTCGGGGGCGTGCTCGCCGGATTCGCCGTGCTGATCTCGGTGATCGGCATGTCAAAGGCCGACTTCCCGGGCAGCGGCGCCGCCTCGAAGGCCGTCATGGGGCTCGGCGCCGTGCTGTCCGCCGCCGCCATGTTCGCCGCCGTGTACGTCACGTCCTGACGCGGGCCCCGATTCTCGTACCGCGAGGCGACCGGGTCGGCATTCCGGAATCGCCATACTCTGGTCGTAACCCCCCTCTCCACGACCGAGGACGCGGATGACGCAGACTGAGCAGCAGGACGGCGGCGGCGGCGTAGCCGGCGCGAGCGAGACCCTCACCGTCACCGACAACCGTACGGGCCAGTCGTACGAGATCCCGATCACCGACGGGACGGTCCGGGCGATGGATCTTCGCCAGATCAAGACGGGCGACGACGACTTCGGCCTCATGACGTACGACCCGGCGTACACGAACACCGCGTCGTGTCGCTCCTCGGTCACGTTCATCGACGGCGACGTCGGCATCCTCGAGTACCGCGGCTACCCGATCGAGCAGCTGGCCGAGAAGTCGACATACCTCGAGGTGGCCTACCTCCTCGTCTACGGCGAGCTGCCCACCCAGCAACAGCTCGACTGGTGGGTCAACGAGATCACCCTCCACACGTTCGTGCACGAGAACGTCAAGGAGTTCGTCGGCGGGTTCCGCCACGACGCCCACCCGATGGGCATGCTCCTCGGCGCGGTCGGCGCGCTCTCGACGTTCTACCCCGACGCGTTCGACATCGACGACCCGGCCAGCCGCGAGATCCAGACGATCCGCCTGATCTCGAAGATGCCGACGCTCGCCGCGTTCGCCTACCGGCACATCCAGGGGCGCCCGTACGTGTATCCGGACAACGATCTCGCGTACCCCGACAACTTCCTGTCGATGATGTACAAGATGACCGAGCTGAAGTACGAGCCGGACCCCCGGCTCAGCCGCGCGCTCGACATCCTCTTCATCCTCCACGCCGACCACGAGCAGAACTGCTCAACGTCGGCGGTCCGGTCGGTCGGCTCGTCGCAGGTCGACCCGTACTCCGCGGTCGCCGCGGGCATCGCCGCCCTCTACGGCCCGCTCCACGGCGGCGCCAACGAGGCGGTGCTGCGGATGCTGCGCCGCATCGAGTCCGTGGACAACATCCCGGGCTTCATCGAGGGCGTGAAGGCGGGCAACGAGCGGCTCATGGGCTTCGGCCACCGCGTGTACAAGAACTACGACCCGCGGGCGAAGATCATCAAGTCGGCCGCCGAGGACGTGTTCGAGGTCACGGGCCGCAACCCGCTCCTCGATATAGCGCTGGAGCTGGAGAAGATCGCGCTCGAGGACGAGTACTTCGTCCAGCGCAAGCTCTACCCGAACGTCGACTTCTACTCGGGCCTCATCTACGAGGCGCTCGGGCTGCCGGTCGAGATGTTCCCCGTGATGTTCGCGATCCCGCGCACGAGCGGGTGGATCGCCCAGTGGCTGGAGATGACGCAGGACGGCGAGCAGAAGATCGCCCGTCCGCGCCAGATCTACACGGGCGACCGCGGGCGCGACTACGTGCCGATCGCCAGCCGCTAGCGCCGGCGGCGACGGGTCAGGCCGCCGCTGCCTGCGCGGCGGCGGGCTGGCCCGCGACGACGACGCGGTTGCGGCCGCCGCGCTTGGCCTCGTAGAGGGCCGCGTCGGCCCGCTCGAAGAGGGACTTCCAGGCGAACTCCTCGCCGGGGGCGGTGCACGCCGCACCGACGGAGATCCGGATGTCGAGCCCTTCGATCTGATCGGACGCGACAGCCGCGCGCAGCCGCTCGGCCATCTGCCCGGTCTCGACGATGCTCGCGCCCGGCAGCAGGACGGCGAACTCCTCGCCGCCCATACGGTAGGCGAGGTCGTAGGCGCGCAGCTCGCGGCGCAGGACGTACGCGACGTCGCGCAGGACGGCGTCGCCGGTGCCGTGGCCGTAGGTGTCGTTGACCGACTTGAAGTGGTCGAGGTCGGCGACGATGACGCCCACCGGGCGGCCGGTGAGCCGCGACTGCTCCTCGATCTCCGGGACGCGAGTGTTCAGCGCGTGACGGTTGAGCATGCCCGTGAGCGGGTCCAGGATCGCGGCGCCGCGATTGTCGATGTCGCTGTCGCGCAGGACGGCCCCGACGCTGGCCGACGCGATGATCGCGGTCACGATGAGCGTGACGTGGAGCGGGTCGGTGCCCAGGATCCCGGGCTCGGCGAGGAGGATCGCCCCGGCCGCGATGGCGCAGGTGTAGGCGGTGCCGACCACGAGCACGCGCCGCGCGTAGCGGCCTGCGATGCCTGCTACGGGCCAGGCCACGAGGGCCATGCCCGGCGAGTCGGCCGCGCCGTAGAAGTAGAGGGCGATGACGATCATCGTCGTCGCACCGAGCAGCGCCACGAAGCACACGACCTGAGGGTTCGGCAGCCGGATCGCGGCACGCTGGAGGGCACCGAACAGCAGGACGCCGAAGACGGCCGGCCCGACGGAACGCAGGTCCCCGCCGAAGAAGATGGCCGGGAAGATCGCCACGAGCACGAGGGCCATCACCTTCGTGTTGACGGGCAGGAGCCGCGCGTTCATGTCCATGAAGCGCTGGTGCTCGAGCTCGTCACGGCAGAACCATGACCGGCGGAATGTGGCGGGAGACGCCATGGTCTTCTGATCGGCCGATCGGAGGCCGAGGTATCACGGGAAGGGGGGATGTCCGGACAAACGTCCGGTGGTCGGGTTGTATGATGAAACGCACGATGGAACCCGCCTTCCTCCCCGACGGCACCCCGATTCGCCTGCGACCGATCCGCCCGGACGACAAGGTCCTGCTCCAGCGCGGGCTGGCGAACCTGTCACTCGAGTCCACGGTCCAGCGGTTCCTCGGGCCCAAGCCCGGCTTCTCGGGCGCCGAACTCCGGTACCTCACCGAGGTCGACGGGGTCAACCACGTCGCGATCGTCGCGGTCGCGGAGATCATGGGCCCCGGCGGCCCGGAGGAGGACCTCATCGCGGTCGGCCGGTTCGTACGTGACCCCGACCGGCCCGATCACGCCGAGGTCGCCATCACCGTGGGCGACCCGTACCAGGGCCAGGGGCTCGGCACGCTGCTGGGCATGACCCTCGCCGGCGAGGCACGCGCGCGGGGCATCCGGAACTTCACCGCGCTCCTGCAGGGCACGAACGCGGCGGCCCAGAAGCTGTTCACCCGGATCTCCAAGCACCTCACCAGCGAACTGCACGACGGGGTGCGCGAGATCGTCGCCGAGCTTCCCACCCTCGAGTACGCCGCGATTCCGCGCCCCACCGCCACCGCCGCCCTGCCGCTGCTCTAGGCTCGCCGCGGATGGCGTGGCGCGTCACGATCCGGATCGGCCCGAAGGTCACGAAGCACGCCGCGGACAGCGTGGCGGAGGCCGTCTCGGTCCTCGAGCGCGAGCTCACCGGCGCAGACGCCCGCCGGGACGAGACGCGTGCGCTGACGCGCACGTACGCCCCGCAGCAGCAGGTCGCGGCGCGCGGAGAGGTCCGCAGCGGCGGGCCCCCGTGGGGGGCGGACGCACGGCGGCGTCGACGTGCGCGGCGACGGGTCGATGGAGGCGTACACCGGGCGCGTGACCCGGCAGCTCGTCACGCCGCAGGACGGCGAGTCGCCGTTCGCGGCGCTCCTGCGCGCGCTCAGCTGAGGACGAGCGTGGCGCCGTGGCGGCGCAGCCAGCGTTGCTCGGTCTTGTAGCCCGGCCGGTGGCTCGCGAGCAGCGCCCAGAACGCGTGGGAATGGTCGAGGTGCACGAGGTGGCAGGCCTCGTGCCAGACGACGTAGTCCAGGATCTCCGACGGCGCGAGCAGCAGCCGCCAGTTGAACGACAGCGCACCGGAGGCCGAGCACGACCCCCAGCGGCTGCGCTGGTTGCGGATGGTGATCTTCTCGGCGCTGACGCCGAGCGCGGCGGTGGCCTCGGCGACCCTGGGTGCCACCTCGGCCCGCGCGGCGCGGCGGTACCAGCGCTCGATCGCGACCTCCGTGTCCGCGCCGGGGACCAGCAGGACGTCCCCGCGACGGTGCACCCGGGTGCGCGCCGGTTCGACTCGCAGCGTGAGGGTCTCGTCGAGGTACGGCAGGGTGTCGCCCCGTGCGGCGAGCCGCGCCCGGACGGCCTCGACCTCGGCCTGGCGGCGGGCGATCCACGGCGCCAGCTCGACGATCGCCTCATCGGCGAGCCGCTCCGGGGCGCGGCGGGGCAGCACCACCTCGATGACCCCATCGTCCCGGACCCGCACCTGCACCCGCCGCGCCCGGTCAGAGCGGCGTACGGCGTAGGCGGGAGCGGACATCGCGGCCACGATAGTGGCGGCGTCGGCGTGCGCGCCCGGGGGCAGAGGTACCCTGCGCGCCGTGACCGGTTCCGTCGTCCGCCTGCCCCCGCAGGTCCAGCCCCCGTTCCAGGTGTTCATCAACGGCGTCCCGCAGCACGAGGGCACGGATTACGAGCTGCAGGAGGGCGCGCTGCGGTTCAACCGGTCGCTCGCGCACGAGGGCAAGCTCGGGTTCTGGCGCTGGTTCCTGGGCGCGTGGGGCATCGGGACGTACCGCGACCACGACAGCGTCGACGTCCGCTACGAGCACAACGGGCAGCCGATGGTCGCCGAGGGGCTCGCGCCCGAAGCCGAGCCGGACACCGCCGCCTGAGCCCGTGATGCGCCGCGCGCTCCCCGCCCTCGCGGCCGGACTGGTGCTGGCCGACTCGTCGGTCGTCACCCTGGCGCTGCCGGAGATCCTGCGCGCGCTCGACGCGACGGTGGCCGGGGTCGCGTGGGTGCTGATCTCGTTCAACCTCGCCCTCGCGGTGGCGGCCGTGCCCCTTGCCCGGCTGGCGCCCCGGCCGGCCTACGTGGGCGGTCTCGTCGTGTTCGCGGCGGCGTGCCTGGTCTGCGCGAGCGCCGAGTCGCTGGGCGTGCTCATCGCGGGCCGCGTGGCGCAGGGCGTCGCCGGGGCGGCCGTGGTCGCCGCCGCGCTCGCCCTCGCGCGGGTCGGCGAGGACCCCGCCGCCCCGTCGCCGGGACTTCGCGCGTGGGCGCTCGCGGGCGTGCTCGGCGCTGCGCTCGGCCCGGCCGCGGGTGGCATCCTCACCGAGGCGTTCTCGTGGGAGGCGATGTTCGCGCTGCAGGCGCCGGTGGCGCTGGTGGCGATCCTCGGCGTGTTCGTCGCGCGGCGCCCCGCCACTGCGCCTGACGTTCCTCGGCCCCAGGTCGACAAACGTCAGTCGGAGCGGGCACGAGACGTCCCAGCCGCCGAGCGCCCGCCGGAGTACGGCGGGCGCCTGCTCATCCCGCCCGCGCCGATCCCGGCGCAGCCCGCACCGGCGGCGGCCATGGCGCCCACCGCCGCGCTGCCGGCGGCCGACCTGCGCGACGACGGCCGCGGCCGCCCGAGGATCGCCCCGCTCCTCGCCCTGGCCCTCCTCAGCGCCGCGCTGACCGCCGCGCTGTTCCTCCTCGTCGTCATGCTCATCGAGGGCTGGCGCTACGGGCCCGCGGGCGCGGCGCTCGCGGTCAGCGTCATGCCGATCGCCGCGATCCTCGCCCGCCCGCTCGAGTCGCGCCTGCCGATCGCCGCCGCCGCGGGTGCGGGAACGGTCGCCGTCGGGGGCGGCCTTATCGCCCTCGGGCTCCTGCCCGATGCGTCGTGGTGGTGGCTCGTCCTCCCCCAGGTCCTCATCGGCTTTGGCCTCGGCGCCGCACTGCCCGCCCTCACCGCGGTGGCGATCCCGCACGCCGTCGCGATCGCCGGGCCGGCGAGCTGGACGATCGCCGCGCGCCACGCGGGCGTCGTCGTCGGCCTCCTGCTGCTCACCCCCGTCTTCACCGCCGACCTCGACGCCCAGCAGGACCGCACCGAACGCGCCGGCCTCGCGGCGCTGCTCGACGCGCCGCTCGGGCTGGAGACGAAGATCGACCTCGCCCAGCGCCTGGCCGACCGCGTGGCAAGTGCGGACGGGCGGCTGCCCGACCTCGCCCCCGCGTACGCGGGCGTGGACGGTGACCCCGCGCAGATCGCCGCGCTCGCCGACGAGCTCGACGACCAGCTCGACCGGGCCGGCACCGCCGCGTTCTCCCGGTCCCTCCAGCTCGCCGGGCTCCTCGCGCTGCTGGCGCTCGTCCCGCTGCTCGTCAGCGCCGGGGTGCGCCGCCGCGCGGCCCTCGCCGGAGCGGCCGTCGCCGCGGCACTCAGCAGCGCGCTGGTCGTCGGCTACGTCGCGGCGGGCGGGGGGACGTACGAGCCGACCGCCGAGCGCAATCCATGCGGGGCCCGCGAGCGACCCGACAGCGACGAGCGCTTCGACGACGTCCAGCGCATCCTGCTCTCCGTCCTGGACGGCGGCGCCTGCGAGCTCGACATCACGCGCGAGGAACTGCTGCTCAACCTCATCGACGAGGACACGCGCCGCAGCCTGGATGACGACGAGCTCACCGAGGCCCTGAAAGCCGGGGTGCGCCGGGCGCAGGAGGACGGCACCCTGGGGTTCCTGGAGGCAACGGCGCTGGAGGCGGCGCTGTCGACGGGATTGACCGACGACGTGATCCGGCGGCTACTCGACCAGTGAGGCCGCGCGCTCCCACGGCCGCATGAGCCGCAGCGCGCTGAGGATCGCCCGCGTGGAGGGCGACTTGTTCAGCGTGTAGAAGTGGATGCCCGGCGCGCCGTTGGCGAGTAGGTCGGCGCACTGCAGCGTGGCGTACGCGACGCCCAGTTCGGCCGCCGCCGCCGGATCATCAGCGCGCTGCTCGAGCTGCTCCTGCAGCGGCCCCGGGATCTCGGTCCCGCACATCGCCGTCATCCGCCGGACCTGGCCGGCGTTCATGATCGGCATGATCCCCGGGATGATCGGGACGTCGACGCCGATGTCCCGCGCGCGCTCGACGAAGTCGTAGTAGTGCGCGTTGTCAAAGAAGAGCTGGGTGATAAGGAACTTCGCGCCCGCGTCGACCTTCTGCTTGAGGTAGCGCAGGTCGGACTCCGCGTCGGTCGCGTCGATGTGAACCTCAGGGAAGGCGGCCGCGCCGATCGCGAACTCGTACTCGGTGTCGATCAGCTCGATGAGCTCCCGGGAGTACTCCAGGCCACCTTCGGTCTTCGTCCAGCGTTCCTCGCCCTGCGGCGGGTCGCCGCGCAGCGCCAGGACGTTGTCGATGCCGACCTCGCGCATCTCGTTGAGCACGCCGCGCAGGTCGTCGGTCGTGGCGTTCACGCACGTGAAGTGCGCCATCGCCTCCAGGCCGTGCTCGGCCTTGATGTCCCGGATGATGTCGAGCGTCTTGCCGCGCGTGGAGCCGCCGGCCCCGTACGTCACGGAGACGTAGTCGGGCTTGAGCTCCTGCAGCTCGGCCAGGGCACGCTGGAGGTTGGCCTCGCCCTCGGGCGTCTTGGGCGGGAAGAACTCGAAGGAGAACACCGGGCGGTCGGCGTTCTCGATGATCTGGTCGATGCGCATCGCCCCGCGAAGGGTAGAGCGTCAGGCCAGTTCGAACCGGTCCGGCTCGCCGGGCTCGGAGACCTTGCGCACCTTCCCCGCGGCTTCGAGGTGACGCATGTACAGGATCATCTTCGACGTCCACCAGTACGGCGGGATGTGCTTGATGCTGTCGCCGTAGACGCCGTAGGCCGAATCGAACGGGGAGATCGGGCCCCGGTCGCCGACGACCTTGACGAGGTTGTCCAGCCGCTCGTGCACCAGCGACCGGTTCGCCTCGATGTGGGCCTGGAGGTCGCTGAAGGACCGGCCGTGACCGGCGAGGCACAGGCGGGCGTCGAGGCCCTCGACCACGTCGAGCGAACGCAGGAAGTCCCCGACCGGGTCGGGGTCGAAGCCGTCGAAGTACAGGCTGACGCGCCCGAGCAGGTGGTCGCCGCTGATGAGCAGCCGGTGGTCGGCCTGATAGAGGCACACATGGTTCGGGGCGTGGCCGGGTGTCTCGTGGACGGTCCAGGTGCCCAGATCCGTGCCGATCTCGACCCCGGGAACGAGCGGCTGATCGGGCGCGATGACCCGCGCGATGCCCGGATTGTCGCCCTTGCGCTCGGCCATGAACTTGCGCAGCGGCGCCTCGGGCACCCCGCTCTGCAGCGCGATCTCCATGCGGCGGTTCATCGCGCCCTCGGGATCGTCGGCGTGCTTGACCATGTCCTCGTAGCGCGGGTGCATCCACAGCTCGCACCCGGTCTCATCGACGATCGTCGCCGCCTGCCCGTAGTGGTCGGAGTGCGCGTGCGTGCAGACGAGCAGCTTGATGTGCTCGAGCCTGAGGTTGACCTGGTCCAGCGCCCGGACGAGCTGGTCCATCGAGCCGGGCTCGTGGATGCCGGTATCGACAAGAATGATCCCGTCGCCGGCGGCCAGCGCCCACGCGTTGCCGTGCGGAACACCCGGCCACGGGAGCGGCAGGCGCAGCCTCCACACACCGGGGAGGACGCGCTCGCCGCGGCCGAGCTCTCGCTTGCGCGCGGTCTGGGTCACGACGCGTCAATCTACTGGCCGACCGGCCAATCGGGTCGGCTCCTACCGCCCGGTACCGTTTCTGGGGAGGAGCGCCGAACCCGTGCCGCCATCGCCGGCGACTTCGAGGTCGTCTCCCCGCCGGGGTGGCACCGTTCGTGCGCGCCCGGCTCGGCTGGTAGAACCGCCAGCGTGCCGGAGAGACAGCGCCTACGAGACGTCGAGCTGCGCCTGGCCATCGACCAGCACCTCGATCCCTTCGCGATCCTCTCGGCGGTCCGCGACGACACGGGTGTCGTGACCGACCTGGCGGTCGACTTCGTCAACCAGGCCGTCTGTGACTTCCTCGGGCTGACGAAGCAGCAGCTCTACGCGCGCGGGATCCTGGCCCACGACCCGCCGCTCGTCGACGAGACCACGTTCGCGCGCTACGTCGAGGTGATCGAGACCGGCGAGCCACTCCGGCTCGACGAGGTCGACCTCGTCACGTGGCTCCGCGGGGCGACCACCCGCATCTTCGTGGACCTCCGCGTGGTCCGGCACCGGGACGGCATCGTGCTCGGGTTCCGCGACTCCACGCACCGGCACGTCGTCCGCGAGCACGCCGAGGTCGTCACGCGCCTGTACGCGACCCTGTCGAGCGTCAACGAGGCGATCGTCGCCGCCCCGGACCGCCTGACCCTGTTCCGCCGGGTGTGCGAGGCGGCCGTCACCCACGGCGGGATCCGGATGGCGTGGATCGGCGAGCCCGATCCCGAGACCGGCGACGTCACGATCCTGACCACGGCGGGCGAGGGGACGAGCTACCTCGACGGCGTGCGGATCTCGGCCCGCGACGACGAGTACGGCCAGGGCCCGACCGGCGTCGCGTTGCGCGAGGGCCGGCACGTCCTCGCGCCCGACATCGAGACCGACGAGTACATGCGGCCGTGGCGCGAGCGCGCGCTGGCGCACGGGTTCCGGTCGTCCGCCGCGCTCCCGTTCCGCTGCGGTGGCGAGGTCGTCGCCTCGATGGCGCTGTACGGCCCCGTGCCCCGGTTCTTCGACGCGGAGGAGATCGCGCTGCTCGACCAGCTCGCCGCCGATGTGTCGTTCGCCCTCGACGCGTTCGACCAGGACGAGCGGCGGCGCGCCGCGGAGCGCGAGCTGACCCGCACCGCCGCGTTGCTGGCCGACGGCGAGGAGGTCGCGGGCTTCGGGTCGTGGGAATGGGACGTCGGAGCGGACACCGTGAGCTGGTCGCCGGGCATGTGCCGGCTCCTCGGCCTCGACGAGGGGATCCGCGGCGGCTGGGACGCGCTCGAGCAGGCGCTCGGCCGCGGCGCCATCGAACGTCTGCGACGGGGCGACGGCCGGCTCGCCGAAGCCGTGCTCGCAGACGCCGGGCCCACCGAACTCACGATCGACATCGAGGCGGAGGACCGCGTCTTCCACTTCTCGGCCCGCCAGATCCATGATCGTGCCGGGCACCTCTCGCGCGTCGTCGGCACCGCCCAGGACGTGACCGAACGCGCACGGGCCGAGACGCGCGCGGCGCAGCTGGCCGAGGAGCGCCGCCTGCTCGTCACCGAGGCGCTCGACGCCGAGGACCGCGAGCGCACCCGGCTGTCCGAGCGCCTGCACGACGACACGCTGCAGGTGCTGCTCGCCGCCCAGCAGGAGCTCAGCGCCGCAAGCCGCGGCGACGGGGAGGCGCTCAGCCGCGCCCGCGCGCACGTCGAGTACGCGCAGACCAGCCTGCGCGAACTGCTGACCGACCTGTCGCCGGTCGTCTACGAGTTCTCGACGCTCAGCGAGACCGTGCGCGGCATCGCGCAGCGGGTCCTGACCGGAGACACCATCGACGCCGACCTTGACCTCGACACGTCGGCGTCGACGCCGCACGGCCGTCTCGTCGCCCGCGCCGCAGGTGAGCTCCTGGCGAACATCGTCAAGCACGCGAACGCGTCGTCGGTGCACGTGGCGCTGCGCCGCGCCGGCGACGCGGTCGAGCTGTGCATCGAGGACGACGGAACCGGCTTCGAGCCGGACCTCACCGCAGCCGTGCGCGGCGGGCACATCGGCCTCGCGTCGCTGACGAGCCGCGCCGCGGGCGTCGGCGGCGCGTTGGAGCTGCACCCCCGGCCGGGCGGCGGCACCCGCGCGTGCCTGCGCGTCCCCGCGGGCTGACTCCACCGATCGGACGACCCGCCCCCTCCGATCGGCGGGTGAAGTCCCCCGGCGGGTTCCGCCCCTCGGATGATGTCCTGGCGCCCGACGGAGCCGATCATCCATGGTGTGTTCACCGGTCCCGACACACTTGCGCGACACCAGGGGGAAGCGGATGTCCCCGCGGTGACCGCGCGGCAGATCGAGGACGCGCTGGCCGCCGGGCAATTCTCGCTGGCCTACCAGCCGCTCCTCACCGCCGCCCAGGATGCCCTCGTGGGGTGCGAGGTTCTCCTGCGGTGGCGGGATCCGAAGCAGGGGGATGTCCCCCCGAACGCGATCATCCCAGTCGCCGAACGGACCGGGCTCATCTTTGAGCTCGGCGACTGGGTTCTCGCGCAGGCGTGTCTGCAGCTCGCCCGCTGGCGCACCGACCCGGCGTGGGCGGAGGTCACCGTCTGGGTCAACATCTCCGCCCTCCAACTGGCGGACGTCCGGTTCCCGGCCCGGGTCGCGGCAGCCCTCCGCGCCGCGAGGATCGACGGCTCCGGCCTCTGTCTCGAGGTGACGGAGAGCGCGCTGGTCGACGTCAGCAGCCCCAACTCGCTGGCCGTCATGGCCGAGCTGCGCGCCATGGGCATCCGGCTGGTGCTCGACGACTTCGGCACCGGGTACTCCTCGCTGAGCTACCTGCGCCACCTCCCGATCGATGGGCTGAAGCTCGACCGTTCCTTCACCGCCCAGATCACGACGGACGCGTCGGTCGCCCCGATCGTGCGGGCCGTGACCGACATGGCGCACGCGCTGGGGGTCTCGCTCGTGGCCGAGGGCGTCGAGACGGAGGCCCAGCTCGACGCCGTGACCCGCTGCGACACCGACACCGTGCAGGGGTACCTCCTCGGGCGCCCGATGCCCGCCCACCGGCTCACGCAGTGGCACGCCGAGTGGCAGCGCCAGCCGGCGCCGGCCCAGGCGGCTCAGCCCGCCGCCGGCGTCCACCTCAATGTCGGCACCCTGCCCGACCGCCCGGCGCCCGCCCTCGCGCGGTTGATCGAGACCGACGGTGAGGCGCTGTTCACGGACGCTGCGCGCCGGATCTACACCGCCCCGGCTCCCGGGCGCTTCGACACCCCGGACTTCACCCACGCCCGCCAGCGCTGGCTGAGTGCGCTGCAGCGCGACAGCCACAGCGGCAACTACTGCGCCACCGCCCAGGTCACCGACACGCTCTTCCGCCAGGCGTCCGCCGTCGGGGCGACGCCGCTCGAACAGCACCTGTTCGTCACGAGCATGCGCCTCGTCGTGACCCGCGCGCTCCGCCGGGAGGCCAACGCGCGCCAGGACGTCATGGCGGCGTGGAGCCTCTTCACCGCCCTGGAGCACCGCCTCCTCTCATCCCTTCGATCCACCGATCGGTGGATGCCCGGCGGCCCCCGGTCTGGAGAGGATGCTGCGTGACCATGTCGCGCGAACGCGCCACCGTCGTCGTCGCCGACGACCACCCCGTCTACCGCGAGGGCCTGACCCGTGCCATCGGGCAGCGCGCAGACCTGGAGCTCGTCGGGGAAGCCGCCGACGGCCACGCGGCGCTCGAGACCATCCGTGAGCTCCGGCCCGCCGTCGCACTGCTCGACGTCAAGATGCCCGGCCTCGACGGCCTGCAGGTGCTGCATGCCATCCGACGCGACGAGCTGCCGACCGCGGTCGTGCTCGTCTCCGCCCATGCGGCGGAAGACCTCGTCTACCAGTGCATCTCCGGCGGGGCCTCCGCGTTCCTCGGCAAGCAGGCTGACCGCGACGAGATCTGCGACACCGTCGCGGCCGCCGCCCGCGGCGAGGTACGACTTCCACCCGAGATCCAGGGCCAGCTGGTCCGGCAGATCCAGCTGCGCGCCGCCACCGACACACCACGGCTCACGACCCGCGAGCGCGAGGTGCTCGGGATGATCGCCGACGGGATGTCCGCCCCGGACATCGCCCAACAGCTCTCGCTCAGCCCCGCGACCGTCAAGAGCCACCTGCAGACCCTGTACGACAAGCTCGGTGTCAACGACCGCGCCGCCGCCGTCGCAACGGCGATGCGCACGGGCCTCCTGGAGTGACCGTGGAGACGCGTGACGCGGCGCTCATCGGCGAGCTGCTCGAACGGCTGTCGCGGGAGACCGACATCTGCGTCGCGCTCATCGAGGACCGTGAGCGGGTCATCTACACCAACGACGCGATGGCGGCGATCGACGACGTCGACGTGCTCATCTCGCGGGACGCCGTGGTGCAGGCTGCCGCATCCGGCGCGCCAGTCGACACCCAGGCGACGACCCCCGACGGCCGCGTGTGGGAGACCCGCTACGTGCCGATGGACCACGACGGCCGCCGCACCGTCGGCGTCATCGCTCGGAACATCACCGAGCTCGACCGGCTGGCCCGCCAGCAGCGCCGGATCGTCAAGGACTCCCTCGAGGCGGCCGAGCGCGAACGCGGGCGCCTCGCCGACGTGCTCCACGACGACGTCCTGCAGCGGCTGCTCTTCGCCCATCAGGAGTGGGCGTCGATCCCCGCCGAGCCGGCCGTACGCCGCGCGATCGACGCGATCGAGGACGTCACCCAGCGGCTGCGCGCCGTCGTCGGCGAACTGCACCCGATCACCCTCGCCTCGACGACGCTGCGCTCGGCGGTCGAAGCGCTCGCGCACGACCATGCCGCCCGGGGGCCGTTCACCGTCTCGGTCCAGGTCTCCGACCACGCGGGCGGCACGCACGACCTGCTGGTCCTCGCCGCGCTTCGTGAGCTCCTGACGAACGTCGCGCGGCACGCGCCCGGCGCGGAGGCCGGCGTCCTCGTCACGCCGGTGGACGGCGAGCTCGTCATCGAGGTCGCCGACGACGGCCCGGGCTTCGACCCCTCCGTGGTCGACGAGCACGTCGGGCTCGCCGCGCTGTTCGCGCGCATTGAGGCCAGCGGCGGCCGCACCGCCCTGGAGACCTCCGCGGACGGGACGCGCGTGCGGCTCACGCTCCCCGCGACCTGACGCGCGTCAGCGGCTGCGGAGCAGCGTGAGCACCGCGTGCACCCGGCGGTGCTCGGTCGGCTCGCGGCCGGGATCGAGCGTCTGCAAGATGCTCGTGATGTGCTTCTCGATCGCCGCCGGGGTACGTCGCGCCTGACGTTCTGCCGCGCTGCGCGGCACAACGTAAGGCCGAACCGGCATGATGCGGCGATGCGTACCGGGCGGTGGACGACGACGGTGCTCGCCACCGCCGCGCTGATGGCCGGTTGCGGCGAGGGTGAACGCGCGGCGCCGCCGGCCAGCGCGCTCACGCTGCCCGAGTCGCTGCGGGTCGCCGGCCACGAGCACCGCTGCCCGGAGGCCGCGGACGCGCCGTGCACGCGCACCCTCCTGGTGGCCCCCGCGCTCGAGGCCGAGAAGCCGCTGGCCACCGGCGCCCAGTTGCGCGATGAACTCCGCCCCGCGCTGCGCGCCGAGGGCTGGTCGACCACCGAGGCCGACGACTTCACCGCGACGTCCGCCGATGGAGAGGAGACCGCACGCGTGCTGCTGCCTGCCCGCGACGAACTCGCGGGCACGCAACTCGAAAGCCAGCTGCGCTCGATGGTCGACGACGGCCAGCCCGTGCTCGTCGTGGATCTCCGGCGCACCACGGAGTGACGAGGCTGACGTTCTGCCGCGCTGCGCGGCAGAACGTAGACCGAGTAGGGAACTCCCGAAGCGCGGCCTCGGGCATGGCCCTCTGGTGGGCGCCACGCGCAGGCCCCATACTTTGAGGGGCATGTCCGTCCTCTTCTTCATCCGGTACGTCCTGCCGGCGCTCGTCGTGGTGGCCGCGATCATCCTGTTCGCGCTCAACCCGAGCCTGGACTCCGCCGACGGCGCCGCCGCCCTCATCGGCGCCGGCCTGAGCATCGCGCTCCTGAACTTCCTGCATCGCATGGGCGTCTCCGGTGACCGTGATCGCGACGACGAAGCGGCCGCGCGCCGCTACTTCGACGAGCACGGCCACTGGCCCGACGAACAGCGGTAGCGGCGTAGACTCGCCCGCCATGGGTGAGGGAGCAGCCGCGCGGGCGTACTTCGAGGCGATCGAACGAGGCGAGCGCGACGCGCAGCGCCGGTTCTACGCCGAGGACGCCGAAGTCGAGATCCGCGGCGCGATGCCGCCGGGCGGGAAGGCCGACGTCGTCGCGTTCTTCGACGAGCTGTGGGCCGCCGTCCCCGACTTCACGTTCGAGATCCTCGACTTCCTCAGCGAGGGAGAGACCGCGGTGGTGCGCTGGCGCGCGACCGGCACCTTCGCCGGCCCGGGCACCCTGCAGGGCCTGGAGCCCAACGGCGCGCCGCTCGAACTCGAGGGCGTCGACGTCGTCCGCATGCGTGGCGACAAGCTGATCCGCAACGACGCGTACAGCGACAGCGGCGCCCTGGCCCGGCAGATCGGCGCGCTGCCGCCGGAAGGCTCGAAGGCCGAGGCGGCCGCGAAGCGCGCGTTCAACACGCGGGTGTCGCTGGGCCACCACCTCGCGGGGGACGGCGGACGTCGACGTAGTCGCCGACGGCGTGTGGCGCCTGCAGGGCGAGCCCGGCCGCTGCAACGTGTACTTCGTGCGCGACGGCGACGGCGTCCTCATGTTCGACGCCGGCGCCCGCACGATGGTCCCGGCGGTACGCGCGGCGAGCGCGCGCCTGGGCGGCCTGACCCGGATCGTGCTCGGCCACGGCCACACCGACCATCGCGGCAGCGCGCCAGCGCTGGGCGTGCCAGTGTTCTGCCACGCTGACGAGGTCGTCGACGCCGAGGGCTCGGGCGGCTGGCGCTACTGGGACGACAAGCTGCGCGACGTCCCCGCGCCGCACCGGTGGATCCACCGCGTGCTGCACAAGGTCGCGTGGGACGGCGGGCCCGTGGAGATCGCGGGCACGCTCGCCGAGGGCGACGAGGTCGCGGGCTTCCGCGTCGTGCACCTGCCCGGCCACGCGCCGGGGCAGATCGCGCTGTTCCGCCCGTCCGACCGCCTGGCGCTCACGACGGACGCGTTCTACACCCTGAACTTCTGGGGCCGGGACTGCCCGCCGTACGTGCCGCTCGACGGGTACAACCTGGACACCGCGCAGGCGCGCGCGTCGCTGCACAAGCTCGCAGCGCTGGAGCCGGCCGCGGCGTGGCCGGGCCACGCGGAGCCGATCACGGGCGACGTCGCGGGGCAGCTCCACGCGGCCGCCGACGCACCCGCGTAGATTCTCTGCCGTGGGCAAGCGCAACCGCCAGCGCGGCAAGCTGAAGGCGCCGACGTCGACCTACGGCGGCGGCGAGGTCGGCGTGCTCGAACTGCGCGGCAGCATGACGCCCGCCACGCGCCAGCAGTACAACGCCGTCCTGCACGACCTGGGCCGGCAGACCGAGGACTCGTGGCACCGCGCCGTGGAGTTCCTCTTCGAGCGGCTCGCCGTGACGTGGACGATCAACGACGTCCCGACCTCCGGCCAGAAGCAGCTGCTCATGCGTTTCCGCATGGCCACGCAGGAGGAGCGGGCGTTCGTGCGCACCGCCCTGCGCGAGCACCTGACCGAGCACTTCCCCGACCTGGAAACCCCGTGAGCGCAACCGTCGACACCCTGCCCGAACGCTTGCTGCTGGGCTCCGGCCCGAGCCCCGTTCCCGAGCCGGTCCTCCACGCGCTCGCGCGACCCACCCTCGGGCACCTCGACCCCGCGTTCGGCGAGGTCATGGACGAGATCGGTGACCTGCTCCGCGCGGCGTTCGTCACGGAGAACGAGGTCGCGTTCCCGATCTCGGGCACGGGCAGCGCGGGCATGGAGGCGATGGTCGCGAACCTCATCGAGCCCGGGGAGCGCGTGGTCTGCGGCGTCCACGGCCTGTTCGGCGAGCGCATGGCCGACGAGCTCGCGCGCCACGGCGCCGACGTCGTGCGCGTCGAAGCCGAGTGGGGCCGCGCGATCGACCCGCAGGCACTCATCGACGCGGTCGCGGCCGGCCCGGCGCCCGCCGCGCTGTTCGTCGTCCACGGCGAGACGTCGACCGGCGTCGCCCAGCCACTCGACGGCCTGGCCGACGCGATCCACGACCGCGACGGACTCCTGCTCGTCGACTGCGTCACGTCGCTGACCGGTCACCCGCTGCGCCTCGACGAAGCGGGCGTTGACGCCGCGTTCAGCGGGTCGCAGAAGTGCCTGAACGCGCCCCCAGGGCTCGCCCCCTTCACGGTCGGCGCGCGGGCGCTGGAGAAGCTCCGCGCGCGGAAGACCCGCGTGCCGTCGTGGTACTTCGACCTCAACCTCATCCTCGCGTACGTCAACGCCGAGGGCGCGCGGACCTATCACCACACGGCACCGACGAACATGAACGTCGCGCTGCGCGAGGCGCTGCGCATCGCCGTCGTCGACGAGTGGCTCGCCACCCGCTGGGAGCGCCACCGGCGGGCGCACGAGGCGCTCCGCTCCGCGTTCGACGCGCTCGGCATGCCCCGGCTGGCGCCCGAGGGCGAGGCGCTGCACCCGCTGCTCGCCGTGCGCGTCCCCGACGGGATCGACGAGGCCGCGGTGCGCCGCGCGCTGCTGCTCGAGCACGACATCGAGATCTCCGGCGGCCTCGGCCCGCTCGCCGGCAAGGTGTGGCGAATCGGCGTCATGGGCGTCGGCGCGCAGCGGGAGCCGCAGGAGGCGCTCATCACCGCGGTCGCCGCTGAGCTGGGACACGACACGGGAGAGGCCCTCGTCGCACTCGCCGACGGATGGTCAGCCTGATGCCGCTCGATCCCGCCAAGTTCGCCGACCTGCTGACCGGCTACTGCCTCGACGTGCAGCCCGGCCAGCAGGTGCTCGTGCGCTCCACGACCCTGGCTGCGCCGCTCCTGCTCGAGCTGCAGCGCGCGATCCTGCAGCGCGACGCCTGGCCGATCCTGCGCGCCGAACTTCCCGGCTCAGCGCGCGTGTTCTACGAGCACGCCCGCGACCGCCAGCTCGACGAGCCGCCGGACATCGCCTACTACGAGGCCCGCAAGGCCGCCGCCCATCTCGGCATCCAGGCCCCCGAGGACACGCGCGCGCTCGCCGACGTCGATCCCGAGATCATCCAGCGCGCCGCATTCGGCCGGCAGCCGATCCGCGAGATCACCCTGAAGAAGCGCTGGTGCAGCAGCCTCTGGCCGACCGAGGCCCTCGCGGAGAACGCCGGGATGACCCTCGAGGAGTACGAGGACTTCGTCGCGCGGGCGCTGTTCGTCAACCAGGTCGACCCCGTCCGGTCGTGGGGCGAGCTGCACGACTTCCAGGCCGAGCTCATCGCCCGGCTGAAGCAGGCAAAGGAGCTGCGGATCGAGAGCGACGGCACCGACCTGACGCTCAACGTCAAGGGCCGCACCTGGGTCAACAGCGACGGGAAGCGGAACATGCCGTCGGGCGAGGTCTTCACCGGCCCGCACGAGACGTCGGCCAACGGCGTCGTCACATTCGACGTCCCATCCTCCCCCGCGGGCGTGCACGTCAGCGGGGTGCGGCTCGTCTTTCGCGACGGCGAGGTCGTCGAGTCCTACGCCGAGGAGGGCGAGGACTACCTGCGCCACGCGCTCGCCGTCGACGACGGCGCCAAGCGCCTGGGCGAGATCGGCATCGGCACGAACTTCGGCATCGACCGTCCGACGGGCACCATCCTCTTCGACGAGAAGATCGGCGGCACCGTGCACCTCGCGCTCGGCCGCTCGTACCCCGAGACGGGCGGGAAGAACCGCAGCTCCCTGCACTGGGACCTCATCTGCGACCTGCGCCCCGGAGGACGCCTGTTCGCCGACGGCGACCTCGTGCAGCAGCACGGGCGGTTCATCGGACTGGGCTGACCGCGCGCCGCGACGGCAAGGTGGCGTGCGGGAACTCCCCGCCGATCGGCGGGGAGCCGCAGCAGGTCGTTCACGTTTCGGGCGAGGCCGCTAGTACGGTGACTGGTGTGAGCAGGCGCACCAAGATCGTGGCGACCATCGGCCCCGCCTGCCGGGACCCCGAGACGCTGCGCCGGATGGTCGAAGCGGGCATGGACGTCGCCCGGCTGAACTTCTCGCACGGCACGCCCGAGCTGCACGCCGAGAACGTCCAGCTCGTGCGCGACGCCGCGCGCGCCGCGGGCCGTCCCGTCGCCGTCCTGCAGGACCTTCCGGGCCCGAAGCTCCGCATCGGGCCGGTGGCGCAGGACACGGTGATGCTCCAGACCGACAGCACCGTGCGCTTCACCTGCGGCGAGGAGACCGAAGGCGACGCCACGAACCTGTCGGTCGGCCACCCCAGCCTCGCCGACGCGATCCAGCCCGGCGAGGTCTTCTACCTCTCCGACGGCCGTATCCGCCTGCGCGCGGGAGACATCGACCGGGACACCCGGTCGTTCACCGCCACAGTGGAGTTCGGTGGCCGGGTCGGCAGCCGCGCCGGGCTCAACGTGCCGGGCGAGGCCAACGCGCTGCCGTCCGTTCCCGACGAGGACCTGCGGCTGCTCGGCATCGGCGAGCAGATGGGCGTCGACCTCGTCGCCCTGTCGTTCGTGCGCCGGCCCGAGGACGTCGAGGTCGTGCGCCGCTACACCCGGCTGCCGCTCATCGCGAAGATCGAGAAGCCACAGGCCGTCGAGCGCGCCGAGGCGATCACGCGGGCCGCGGACTGCATCATGGTCGCCCGCGGCGACCTCGGCATCGAGCTGCCGATCGAGGAGGTGCCGCTCACGCAGAAGCGCCTCATCGCGCTGTCCGGCTCGCTGGCGCGCCCGTCGATCACCGCCACGCAGATGCTCGACTCGATGGTCACGTCGTCGCGCCCCACCCGGGCGGAGGCCACGGACGTCGCGAACGCGATCCTCGACGGCACCGACGCCGTGATGCTCAGCCAGGAGACCGCGATCGGCGAGCACCCGGTCGGCGCGGTCGAGATGATGGCGTCGATCGCGGAGTACACCGAGCGCGCCATTCCCTACCAGCAGTGGAACGAGGAGCGCGTGCACCGCGACGAGCGCGACCCCGCGTACACGCTCGCGCACTCGGCGTGTGTCGCCGCCCGCGAGCTGCAGCTCGACGCGCTCGTCATCCCGACGCTGTCCGGCCGCTCAGCCCGGCTCGTCAGCTCGCACCGGCCGTCCGTGCCGATCTACGCGCTGTCGCCCGGCAAGGAGACCGTGCGCCGCTGCGGGCTGATGTGGGGCGTGCGCGCCGCGGCGATGGAGCGCATGGAGACGACCGAGGAGCTCATCGCCGACGCGTGCCGCCGGGTCGTCGAGCTCGGCTGGTGTCAGCCGGGCCAGCGGGTGGGCGTCACAGCGGGCCTGCCGAGCGGGCGCCCGGGCACGACATCGCTCCTGCAGATCCAGACGCTCCAGAAACCCGGCCTGTAGACCGCATTTTCGCCTGTCACCCTGTGTTGCGGTTGGAGATGCGCAGCGCTATGCCGATAATCCAAGACGTGACTGGTGGCACGGAAGCCGACCGGCGAGGTGTCGTCCGCGTCCTCGCGGTGGCTGTGGCCATCCTGGGAACGCTCGTCCTCGGGGCCGTCGTGACGGCGCCCGCGCACGCAGTGACGGGCAGCTACACGGTCGGCGTCAGCGACAACAAGCCGAGCACGTTCTCCGATCCGCGGCTCAAGCAGATCGGCATCCGGACGGCGCGGCTCGTGATCCCGTGGAACGGCATCACCCGCGACCCGAAGACGATCGCCGCGTGGATGGACGCCGCGCGGGCTCACGGCATCCAGCCCCTGGTCGCGTTCGACCGCACCCGCGGCAACAACTGCCCGCAGCGGCCGTGCTACCTGCCGACGGCCAAGCAGTTCGCGCGCGAGTTCAAGAAGTTCCGCAAGAAGTACGCGTACGTCCGGTACTACACGCCGTGGAACGAGGCGAACCACCCGGGCCAGCCGACCGCCAAGCGCCCGGACCGCGTCGCGGACTTCCACGACGCGATCGCCGACCAGTGCAGGAAGTGCGTCGTCGTGGCCGGCGACCCGCTCGACACGGCCGGTGTCGGCGGCTGGATGCGTTCGTACGAGAAGCGCCTGAAGACCGAGCACCGGCGCAAGGTCGGCATCTGGGGCCTGCACAACTACGTCTCGGCGAACTACTTCTCCACGAGCGGCACGCAGGAGGCCCTGAAGGCCACGAAGGCCGACGTGTGGCTCACCGAGACCGGCGGCATCGTGCAGATGCTGACGTACCAGCAGGCCACGCGCCTGGAGTACGACGAGGCCCGCGCCGCCCGGGCGCTGGCGTTCGCGCTCGACCTCATGGCCAAGTACCCGTGCCGGTTCAAGCGCATCTACGTCTACAACTGGCAGGCCGCGCCGAAGGACCGCTTCGACACCGGCGTCATCAATCCGGACGGCCGGGCGCGGCCGAGCTTCAACGTGCTCGCCAACGCGATGCAGGCCTCCTCACCGATCCAGCAGGCCAAGTCGCGGTGCGCCGACCTGCGCGCCAGGCAGGCGAAGTCCCGCGGGAAGTGACGTTCGGCGTCTCGCGTGATTGACGCGAGACACTGAGAAAGTCATACTGTTCTCTCTGAGTCGCGGGCGGGGATGCCCGGGACTGTCGAGAGGAGAGCTCACCGTGTCCGTCTCCAGGACGCTCGTCGCCGCTGCGCTCGTGTGCGCCGGTCTCGCCCTTCCCGCCACCGCGTCCGCGGAGCGGTCCGAGCTTCCCGCGTCGACGCCGGCGGGCCCGTTTGCCGACGTCATCAAGAGCGTCGTGACGATCGACGCCCCGCTGCCGGAGGAGGTCGGGCCCGTCCCGGCCGCCTGCCAGCAGCTGCGGTACCTGCGCTACCGCCGCGACGGCGGCCCCGCCGACCCGCAGCAGGCCGACGCGGTGCTCGTGATCATGCCCGGCACGCTCGCGGGTGCCGGATCGCTGGAGATGCACGCGCTCCAGGTCGTGCAGAACGCCGCCGATCGCGGGCGCAGCGTCGAGTACTGGGCGCTGGACCGGCGCGGCAACTGCATCGAGGACCGGACCGGACTGGACGCCGGGCTGGCCGCGAACGACCCGAAGATCGCCCTGGACTACTACTACCGCGGCCTGCAGGTCGGCGGCCGCACGTTCGGCGGGATTCAGAAGACCGGGCAGCTGGGCTACGTCGCGGACTTCGACCTGCGCCAGGTCACCGAGGACTACCGCGCCGTGATCACCGAAGGCCTGCCCGATCCGGAGTTCCGCCGCTCCCGGACGTTCTGCGGCGGCCACTCGCTCGGCGGCGCCCTCACCGGGCTGCTCATGGCCTGGGACTTCGACAACGACCCCGCCACCCGCGACGACGCCGGCTACGACCTGTGCGCCGGGTCGATCGCGCTCGACAGCAGCGTCGCGCTGACTCCCGAGACCGCCGCGGCCGGCGCGGGCGCCCAGATCGCGAAGGCGATCGTCGGCCAGACGGTCCGTTCCGTCCGCAACGCCGTCGCCGCGAACATCATCCCCCGCACGTTCGACTTCGGGGTGATCGGCCCGGAGACCATGCTGCTGCTCGAGGGGATCGGGCTCAACGCCCAGCTGAACCCGGACACCGACGCCGCCCCGCTCGTCGCCGCCACGCCCCCGACGCCCGCCGTCGACGGCGCCATGCGGCTGCTGCAGTCGCGCACGTGGCAGGACGCGGTCGCGAGGACGCCGCGCCTGCGCCGCCAGCACCTCAGCGGCGAGGCGCTGCTGGGCGCGTTCATGGACGACAACTCGCAGCCGTTGAGCTTCATCAAGACGAGCATCGGCAGCTACACCGGCGGCGCACTGCTGCCGAAGGTGTTCCCGTTCACCGACGGGCCGCTGATGTTCTACCCCGTCGAGGACGCGAAACCCTACGGCTGGGCCGGCCACCTCGAGCCGCAGTCCACCGCCCGCCGCGGCGACGGCCGGCTCTACACGACCGCGGCGTCCGAGGTCACGGACCCCCAGGACCTCGCGCGGGTCCTCCACGGCGCGCCGCTGGACTTCCTCGAGCAGTACTACTCGACGATGCTCACCGTCGACTCCGTGCTCGCCGGCGCAGGCAGCCGCGACGGCGACTTCGCGCGGCTGCGGTACACCGACGCCGCGCTGGGCAAGCCCCGCCTCAGCGTCATCGCGGGCGACGGGCTGGGCCAGGCTAAGCAGCCGGCCGGGGTCCCCGGCGTGCCGAGCGTCGTCGAGGTCCTGCCCGGGTACGACCACGTCGACGTCATCACCGCCTCACCGCGGCAGTCCAGCGGACAGCCGGAGCGCAGCGCGAAGGCGACGACCGACTTCGTCCTCGACCACACCGGACGCGACCCCGGACCGACGCCGGCTGCGGACGAGGCCGCAGCGTCGGACCCCGAGGTCGCCGCCGCCGTCGCGCAACTGGACATGCGCTGACGGCACCGCGGGGCAGGCTCGCGCACCCGGACGGACAGGCCCCTCAGGGTGCTCCGGGTGCGCGGGCTGTCGCCGCACGCAGGTCGCGGGCCAGCAGCCACGCGCCCGTGACCCCCATGACCGCGAGGACCGCGACGGCCGCCAGCGCCTCCGGCGAGCGCAGGTCGCCGAACGACCCGCCGAGCGCCACGTACGCGGCGGTGCGCGGTGCGGCGCCGATCGCGGTCGCTCCGACGAACGCGACCAGCGAGACCGGGGCCAGACCCGCGGCGTAGTTGACGAGGTTGTACGGCAGGCCCGGCGCGGCGCGGGCGAGCAGGATCGCGACGAAGCCGCGGCGCCCGACCCACGCGCGCAACGCCTGGGTGCGCGCGCCTGCCGTGCGCTCGACCGCGTCGTGCGCCCACCACCGCGAGAGCGAGAACGCCAGCGCCGCGCCGGTGACGATCGTGGCCAGCACCGTCGGGATCCCCACCGCGGTGCCGAAGATCACACCCCCGATCGCGCACAGCACCGGGCCCGGGAACAGGGCGACGGTGAGGAGGGACCCGACCGCGATGAACAGCAGCGGACCGAACACGCCGAGGTCCCGGACCGGCTCGCGGATGTTCGCCTCGACCCAGTCCTGGATCTCGTCAACGGACAGCGTGCCCGACAGCGTGAGCACCGCCGTGATGCCGAACACCACGACCACCACCGCCGCGAAGCTCCCGAGCCGCGCGCGGTCGCTCACAGCGTGCCGGCGTAGAACGCGGCTTCCTGCCGGCCGAGCTCCGTCCGCGGCGGGCTGCCGTCGATCCACTCGCGGGCGATCCCGCCCCAGTTCGCCGTGACACGCAACTGGCCGAGCACCGCGAGCGTGAGCGTCTCCAGCCGGCGGCCGAAGAGGTGGTCGGGCGGCAGCGTCTCGTGGCGCATCTTCCCGAAGAAGGACGACCGCGGGTCGCTCATCTCGAGCATGACCTTCGTCGCGTACTCAGGCGTGAGCGCGATCTCCTCGTCCTTCGTGAACCAGCCGATGAACTCGTCGAACTGGCGGACGACCTCGTCCGGCGAGTAGTCCTTCTTGCCGCTGATCCAGCCGCCCTTGCTCAAGTGGTCGATGAGGTCCTCGCCGCGCCGCTGGATGCCCAGGCGCTGCAGCTCCAGCTCGAACTCGGCGACGTGCGCGGGGAGCCGCTTGAACAGCCCGAAGTCCATGAACGCCATGCGGCCGTCGTCGAGGAGCATCGAGTTGCCCGGGTGCGGGTCGCCGCTGAACTGGTGGTGGCGGTACATCGAGCCGAAGTAGAAGCGGAAGATGATCTCGCCGATGCGGTTGCGCTCCTCGTCCGGGAGCTGCTTGCACTCCTCGAAGCCCCGGCCGGAGACGAACTCGCTGACGATGACCTTCTCCCGGGACAACGACGTCATGACCTGGGGGACGACGATGAACGGATGGCCGTTGTAGATCCGCGCGAGCGTGCGCTGGTTGCTGGCCTCCAGCTCGTAGTCGAGCTCCTCGTCGATGCGCTCGCGGATCTCCTCGCCCATCGCCTTCGGGTCCAGCCCGGGCGCAACGCTCTTCATGAGCCGCAGGATGAGCCCCAGGTTCTGCATGTCCGCGCGCACGGCTGCGCCGATCCCGGGGTACTGGACCTTCACCGCGACGTCGCGCCCGTCGTGCAGGCGCGCCTTGTAGACCTGCCCGATCGAGGCGGCGGCGATCGGCACGGGATCGAACGTCTCGAAGACCTCGTCGATCTTCTCCCCGTACTCGCCCTCGATGACCTTGCGCATCTCCTTGAAGGAGACCTTCGGCGCGGCGTCGCGCAGTTCGGCGAGCTTGGCCTGGAAGTCCTCGCGGAACTCCTCGGGCACGAGGCCGACGTCCATGAAGCTCAGCATCTGCCCGAGCTTCATCGCGGCGCCCTTCATCGTGCCGAGGGCGGCGACGATCTGCTCGGCGGTTTCGAGCTGACGCTTGCTCAGCGCGGCCTGGGACGCCTCCTCGGTGCGGGTGACGTTCGCCGCACGGGTGCCCATCTGCTTCGCCGCCTGCGTGGCCGCGAGCCGACCGATCTGCGAGGAGCGGCGGATGCGCCCCGTCGGGATCTTGTCGTCCTTGCTCATGGCGCGGTCACCCCCACATCGAGCAGGCTACCGAGGGGTACCCTCGGGCCATGCCCGCGCTCATCCACACCTGCTACCGCATCGGCGACATCGACCGCAGTGTCGCGTTCTACGAGAAGCTCGGCTTCGAGGAGCTGAGCCGCATGCCCATCCGCGACGAGGCGATCAACGTCTTCATGGGCCTGCCCGGCGACGGCCCGCGCCTGGAGCTGACCTACAACTTCGGCGTCGACAGCTACACGCACGGCACGGGCTACAACCACATCGCGATCACCGTCGACGACATGGCCGGGACGCTCGCGCGGCTCAAGGAGCTCGGCATCGAGCCGGAGAAGCCGCCGTACACCGTGCGTGAGGGCGGGTCGCTGCTGTGCTTCGTGCGCGACCCCGACGACTACCGCATCGAGCTCATCGAGCGCGACCCGGGCGCCAGCTGATCGACATATCCGGTCAGATATACTCGGCCGTTGTGGACCCCGCGCGCACCCTCCGCGACGCCCGCCTGAACGCCGGACTCACCCAGGCCGAGCTCGCCGCGCGGGCGGGCACGTCCCAGGCGACGCTCTCGGCCTACGAGCGCGGGCGCAAGGAACCGTCACTTGCGACGCTCGACCGGCTGCTGCGGGCGACCGGGCGCCGCCTGGCGACCGCGCCCGCGGCGCGGCAGCCGACGCGCGCCGAGCTCGAGCGCGCGTCGCGCCAGCTCGCCGACGTCCTGGAACTCGCCGCCGCGCTGCCCACGCGGCACGAGCCCGCGCTGCGCTATCCGCCGCTGCGGCGGGCGGCGTGACGCTCCGGGAGAAACTCGTCGCGATCCACCGCGCGCTCGACGCCGCAGCCCTGCCCCACGCGTTCGGCGGCGCGATCGCGCTGGCCTACGCGACGCTCGATCCGCGGGGCACGAGCGACATCGACGTGAATGTGTTCTCCGACGCAGCCGACGCAGCGCACGTGCTCGACGCCCTGCCGCGCGAGATCAGCAGCCCGCCCGGCGTCGTCGACGCCCTGGTCCGCGACGGCCAGGCCCGCCTGTGGTGGGACGAGACCCCGGTCGACCTGTTCCTCGACACCGTGCCGCTGCACGCCGACGCCGCCGCGCACCGGCGCGAGGTGCCGTTCGCCGGCACGACCATCCCGGTCCTCGGCCCCGTCGAGCTGGCGGTGTTCAAGGCCACGTTCGACCGCACCAAGGACTGGGCCGACATCGAGGCGATGCTGGCCGCGCGGACGCTCGACCCCGAGGAGGTCCGCATCGCCCTCTCGGACCTGCTGCCCCACGGCGACCAGCGGTTCGCCCGCCTCGCGGCCGCGGCACGCGAAGCCGAGCGCTCGCACGAGTAGCCTCCGCCCACGGATGGCAGATCCGCAGCGCACCGCGGTCATCGACCTCGGCTCGAACACGTTCCGCCTCGTCGTCTTCTCCGCCGGGAAGGGCTGGTGGCGGCGCAGCGACGAGATCTACGAGCCGGTGCGCATCGGCGAGCACATCGGCGAGGACGGGAAGCTCGGGCGCCCCCAGATGGAGCGGGCGCTGAACACCATCGACGTGTTCGCGCACTTCTGCCGCGCGACGAAGATCCCGCCGGACCGCGTCCGGGCGGTCGCCACGAGCGCCATCCGCGACGCGACGAACCGCGAGAAGTTCGTCGCCGCCGCGCAGAAGCGCTCGGGCCTGGAGATCGACGTCCTCTCGCGCGAGGACGAGGCGCGCTTCGGCTACCTCGCCGCCGTGAACTCCACGACGCTGCGCGACGGCGCGGTCCTCGACCTCGGCGGCGGCTCGATGCAGCTCGTCCGCACCCGCGAGCGCCGCGCGGACAAGCTCGCGTCCTGGCCGCTGGGCGCCGTGCGGATGACCGAGCGCTTCGGCGACGACCTCGACGCCCTGCGCGATCACGTCGCCGCCGAGCTGGCCGACGGGGCGGGCTGGCTGCCCAAGGCGGGCCGTCGGCTGGTCGGTATCGGCGGAACGGTCCGCAACCTGGCCGCCGCCACCCAGGGGGCCGCCGGGCTGCCGTCGATGGGCGTGCAGGGCTTCCCGATCCCGGCCGCCGCACTCGACGAGCTCGTCGAACGGCTCGCCGCGCTGTCACCGGCCGAGCGCGGGAAGGTCCGCGGCATCAAGCCGGGCCGCGCCGATGTCATCCTCGCGGGCGCCGTCGTCATCCAGACCGTGCTGCGCGAGGGCGGGTTCGACGCGCTCGAGGTCACGGAGGCCGGCCTGCGCGAGGGCGTGTTCTTCGCCGAGCACCTCGACGGGGATCCGCCGCTGTTCGACGACGTACGGCGCGAGAGCGTGCTGAACCTCGCCGCCCAGTACCAGGTCGATCCCGCCCACACCGCGCATGTCGCCGCCCTCGCGCTGGGGATCTTCGACTCACTGGCCGCCGACGGCGTCTTCACCGGCGACCCGATCGAGCGCCAGCTGCTGTGGGCGGCGTGCATGCTGCACGACATCGGCATGCGGGTCGACTACGACGACCACCACAAGCACTCGCGCTACCTCATCCTCAACGCCGGCCTGCCTGGCTACTCGCCGATCGAAGTGGCGCTCATCGCGCAGGCGGCGCGCTATCACCGCAAGGGCATGTCCGAACTCGGCGCGTTCGCGAAGCTCGCCGGCCCCGGCGACGACCGTCGGCTCGACCGCCTCGCGGTCCTGTTGCGTCTGGGCGAGGATCTCGAGCGCAGCCGCGACCAGAGCGTCACCGCCGCACGCGTGGCCACGCGCAACGGCGGCGCCGTGCACCTCACGCTCGAGGCCGACGAGGGCATCGAGGTGGCCCGCTGGGCGGCCGAACGGGAGACCGAGCTCTTCGAGCGCGCCTTCGGGCGCACGCTGCGGATCGAGGCCTGATGGTCACGGTGCTGCGCGGCGAAGGGGCCGGGCAGCGCTGGGAGCTTGCCGCCAGAGCCCCGCATCCGGCGCTGCGCGGCCACGTGCGCCGCCTCATCGGCTTCACCGAGGCGGGAGCGGAGCCCGTGCGTCGGCTGGAGATGCCGTCGAGCACCGTCACCCTCATCGTCGGCTTCGCCGGGGAAGGGTGGGACGTCTCGCTCCCCTGGGACCCGAGCGCCGAGCGCACGCGGCACACCGCCTTCGTCGCGGGCCTGCACGGCACGGCGGCCGTCACCGAGCAGAGGGGATTCGTCGGCGGGGTGCAGGCCGACCTCACGCCGGCGGGCGCGCACCAGCTGCTCGCCGTCTCGATGGCCGAGCTGGCGGGCCGGGTGGCGCCGCTCGAGGACGGGCTGGGCACGGACCCCGGCACCCGCGACCTCCAGGAGCGGCTCGCCTGCGCGAGCGGGTGGGACGACCGGCTGGACCTCGTGGAGCACTGGCTCGCCGCGCGGCTCGACGGCGCCGCGCCCGCAGCCCCAGAGGTCGCGTGGGCGTGCGCGCGCCTGCAGCGGACCGGTGGCACGCTGCCCGTCGGCGCGCTCACCGAGGAGCTCGGCTGGAGCCGCCGCCACCTCGCCGCCCGCTTCCGCGCGCAGGTCGGCGTCACGCCGAAGGCCCTCGCGCGACTGCTGCGCTTCGAGCGCGCGGTCTCCCTCCTCGCGGGCGCCCGTGCCGGGGATGTCGAACTCGGCCGGGTCGCGCTGGACTGCGGGTACTACGACCAGGCGCACTTCAACCGGGACTTCCGCGCCTTTGCCGGCGTGACCCCCACCGCCTACCTCGCGCGGCGTGCCGACCCGGGCGCGGGCATCAGCGCGGAGGCCGTCCAGCAGGTCACATCCGTCCAAGACCCGGGCCGCGCCGCGGCGTAGAACCCCGGGCATGACCGCCCCGACCTTCTACCCCACCCTGCGCTACCGCGACCCGGACGCCGCGATCACCTGGCTCGGCGACGCGTTCGGCTTCACGCCGAAGGACGTGTTCCGCGACGACGCCGGCGCCGTCGCGCACGCCGAACTCGCGTTCGGCGACGGCCTCGTCATGCTCGGCGCTGTGCCGTCCGAGGACGCGCCCGACCGTCTGCGGTACGAGCAGGGCGTGACCTCGACGTACGCCTACACCGCGGACCCCGACACGCTCTTCGCCCGGGCCAAGACCGCCGGCGCGGACGTGGCGATGGCGCTGCGCGACACCCCGTACGGCTCGCGCGAGTTCAGCGTGCGGGATCCCGAGGGTCACGTCTGGAGCTTCGGCACCTACCGGCCTGCTACCTGAACCAGCCACGGCGCCCACCAGGCCGGACTAGTGTTCGGCCGTCATGACGCAGGACCATGTCAGCTCGATCGGCCCCGACGGCGGCCGCCGCCAGGCCGAGCTGCTGGCCGGTGTCCTGCGCGCCGCGACCGAGTTCTCGATCATCGCCACGGAGCTCGACGGCACGATCACGGTGTTCAACGAGGGCGCCGAGCGGATGCTCGGGTACCGCGCCGACGAGGTCATCGGGCGGATGACGCCGGAGCTGATCCACGACCCGCAGGAGATCGCCGAACGGGCGACGGAACTCGGGATGGCCCCGAGCTTCGAGGTGTTCGTCGCCCTCGTGCGCAACGGGGACGCCGAGATGCGCGAGTGGACGTACGTGCGCAAGGACGGGACGAAGATCCCCGTGTCGCTCACGGTCACCGCGATCCGCGACACCCACGGCGAGGTGACGGGGTTCGTCGGCATCGCGCGCGACATCGCGGAGAGCCGCCGGGCCCAGACCGAGCTGCGCGCCGCCGAGGAGCTGTTCCGCCGGACGTTCGAAGGCGCCGCGATCGGCGTGGCGCTCGTCGCGCCCGACGGGCGCTGGCTGCAGGTCAACCGCGCGCTCTGCGACATCCTGGGCTACAGCGCGGAAGAACTCCTCGCGGGCTCGTTCCAGGAGATCACCCACCCCGACGACCTCGAGACCGACCTCGAACTCGTCGCCGACGTCCTCGCAGGCCGGATCGAGGGCTACGAGATGGAGAAGCGGTATCTCCGCAAGGACGGCACGGCGATCTGGGGACTGCTCACCGTCTCGCTCGTCCGCGCCGAGGACGGGACGCCGCAGCACTTCGTCTCGCAGGTGCAGGACATCACGGCCCGGAAACAGGCCGAGGCTGCGCTCGCGCACCAGGCGACGCACGACGACCTCACCGGTCTGTGGAACCGGCGCCGGATGGACGAGGAGCTGCACCGGGTCTCAGCCCACGCCCGGCGCTACGGCAGCGACGCCGCGCTGCTGCTCATCGACCTCGACGGGTTCAAGGCGATCAACGACCGCCTCGGCCATGCCGCGGGCGACGCGTTCCTCAACGCCGTCGGCGCCTCCCTGCGCAGCGCGCTGCGCGAGAGCGACTCGTGCGCCCGGATCGGCGGCGACGAGTTCGCCGTCCTCCTGCCCCACAGCGACCAGGAGAGCGCCCAGCTGACAGCCGAGCGCATCGTGAGCGGGATCTCGGCGCTGCGGGCGGGCACTGCTCCCGACGACCCGACGGCGACTGCGAGCGTGGGCGTCGCGCTCCTCACCGCCGATGAGGATCCCGACGCGTGGATGCGCACCGCCGACGTCGCGCTGTACCGGGCGAAGGCCGAAGGTGGCGGTCGGGCGATCGTCGCGCCGCCGGCCGCCTGACGCGTCAGCGTCGGCTCGGCAGGCCGGGTCGCGGGACCCGCGGTGACGTCGCGTGCTTGACCCGGACGAGGCGGCGGGCGTTGCGATCCGCCGACGCGGCCGCAGCGCCGATCCCGCTCGCCAGCGCGAGCGCGCCCATCGTGAGCACGACCCACAGCCCGGCCACCACGAGCACGACTTCCATCACGGCCACCACATCACCTCCGGGGATCGACCGGTCCATCCTTCCCGGTCGGCGCCGATCCTATGCATGCCGGCGGTCGCGCGGGAAGAAGTTGGCTCAACCCAGCGCCCGCCAATGCCGTACTAGGGTGCAAAGGGTCGTTCTGATGAGCACCTCCGCCCCCGGCATCGAACTCCTCGCGCGCGGCCCCTGGCCGGCCGAGCGCGTGCGCGCCACTTGGCGCGACGCGCACTTCGAGCCCGGCAGCTCGGCGACCGAAGCCGCCGACCGCAAGATCGCCGAACTCCGCGACCGCGGCTCGCCGTGGCACGACGGGATCGCCGCGCGGCTCGTGGGCTACGCCGAGCGCGACGGGGACCTGCACCTCGACCTCCAGCCGATCCGCTGGGCGCTGCGGCTCGTCGAGGAGAACGCGCACGACTCTCTCTCGGCGCTCTGTGTCACCCGCGACGCAGAGGGTCGCTGGCTCGCCGGCCGCCGCGCGGCGTGGCTGTCGACGTGGGCGGGCCGCTGGGCGCTGGGCGCCGGGGGCGCGGTGGATCCCGGCGAGAGCCCCGCGGACACGCTCGTGCGTGAACTGCAAGAGGAGTGGAGCGTCGAACCCGAGCGCGTCTGGGGCGAGGCCCTCCTGCGTCTGCCGCAGGGGATGATCATGTTCATCGGCCAGGCCTGGCTGCCCGCGGGCGCCGAGGTCACGATGGACCCCGAGCACGACGCGTACGCGTGGTGGCCGGCCGATCCGGCCGACTGGCCGCCCGAGGCCGACGAGCCGTTGCGCCGCATGGCCGTGATGCTCGGGTGAGCATCCGCGACGTCCTCACCTTCGAGCGGCTGAAGTGGGCGTCGTTCGCGCACTCGTCGGTCTACATCGCCCTGCTCGTCGTGTGGCTGATCCCCGGGCTCTCCGGGGCGGAGTTCGTCTTCGGCCTGACGCACGGCGTCGGCTGGATCGTGATGTCGGTCGTGTGCATCGTGGCGCTGGCGCTGCGGATCATCGATCTGCGGCTCGCGACGGCCGTCGCCGTCCTCGGTGGGATCGGGCCGTTCATCGGGAGCTGGGAGTTCGCCCGGCAGAGCCGCGACGGGGCGTCCAGAGGCACGCCGCGCACGGGGGAGCCGGACGCTAGAGTGGCTTCCTAGAGCAATGGCAGCGGTCAACACGACGGTCCAAGTCGTCATGCCCCAGATGGGGGAGTCGGTGTCCGAAGGCACCGTGCTCGAGTGGCACAAGGGCGAAGGCGACACGGTCGCCGCAGACGAGACACTCGTCGAGATCTCCACCGACAAGGTGGACGCCGAGGTACCCGCACCCGAAGGCGGCACGATCGTCAAGGTCCACGTCGCCGAGGGCGACACCGTCACCGTCGGCCAGCTGCTCGCCGAGATCTCGACCGATGGCGCCGCGCCCGCCGCCGCCACCAACGGCGGGGCGAACGGCGCCGCCGCCGCCGAGGCGCCGCCCGCCGACGCGCCGACGGAGATCATCGACATCGTCACCCCCGCCGGCGGCGAGTCGGTCACCGAGGGCACGATCCTCGAGTGGGCCGTGAAGGTCGGTGACACCGTCGCCGACGGTGACACGGTCGTCGAGCTCTCCACCGACAAGGTGGACATGGAGCTTCCCGCCCCCGCCGCGGGCACGATCACCGAGATCCTCGCCGAGGAGGGCGACACGGTCGTCGTCGGCCAGGTCATCGCCCGGATGGCCGCCGGCCCCGGCGCGCCGTCGGCTGCGCCCGCCTCCGCGCCCGAAGCCCCGTCGTCGGCGCCGAGCACCGCACCCGCCGTCCCGACCGACGCCAGCATCACGCCCGTCGCGCGCCGCGTCGCCGCGGTCGAGGGCGTCGACGTCACCGGCGTCGCGGGCTCGGGCCCGGGTGGCCGCATCGTCAAGGACGACGTGCTCGCCGCGAAGAGCGGGAACGGCGCGGCTCCCGCGAAGGCCGCCGCCGATGGCGCCACCCAGCTCAAGGGCGCCGCGGCGATGCTCGCGCGCTACATGGACGAGAGCCGCCAGATCCCGACGGCGACCTCATTCCGCACGATCACCGTGACCCAGATGGACGGGCGGCGCAAGCAGCTTAAGGCCGCCGGCCAGAAGGTCTCGTTCACCCACCTCATCGCCTACGCGATCGCGCGCGCGGCCACCGAGACGATGCCCGTCATGGCGCATCACTTCGACGAGGTCGACGGCAAGCCGTTCCGCGTCGACGACGGCCAGGTCAACCTCGGCATCGCCGTCGACGTCGAGAAGAAGGACGGCTCGCGCACCCTCATGGTGCCGGTCATCCGCGACGCCGGCCGCCTCACCTTCCAGGGCTTCCTCGACGCGTTCAACGACCTCATCGCCCGTGCGCGGGAGAACAAGCTCACCGCCGACGACCTCGCCGGCGCGAACCTGCAGCTCACGAACCCGGGCGGCATCGGCACCGTCGCCTCGGTCCCGCGCCTGATGATGGGCAACGGCACCATCGTCGCCACCGGCTCAATCGCGTACCCCGTGGGCCTCGGCGAGGTCGGGGAGCTCATCGGCGCCGAGAAGGTCATGTCGATGACCTCGACCTACGACCACCGGATCATCCAGGGCGCCGAGTCCGGGCGGTTCCTGAAGGTCGTCGAGGAGTACCTCCAGGGCGACCACGAGTTCTACGAGGGCGTCTTCGCCGACCTCGGCGCGACGCTCGGCCCGAAGCCCGAGCCGCCGCAGCCGCAGTTGTCGGCCGCCGTCGCCGGGCGCTGCGGCTCCCGCTGCCGCGCCCGTCTCGTTCGCTCCCGACGAGGAGCTCATGCAGGCCGTGCAGGCCGCCACGGCGATCGTCAAGGCGCACCGCACCTTCGGCCACCTCGCCGCGCGGCTGGACCCGCTCGGCGTCGAGCCCGAGGGGGGACCCGTCGCTCGACCCCGAGCCGCTCGGCCTCACGCCCCAGCTGCAGGTCCGCATCCCGGCCAAGATCCTGCGCGTCGGTGTCCCCGGCGAAACGCTTGCCGACGCCCTGCCGCACCTGCGCAACACGTACTGCGGCACGATCGCCTACGAGATCGAGCACATCTCGAGCCACCGCCAGCGCACCTGGCTGCGGGAGAAGATCGAGACCGGCGCGTTCCGCAACCAGCTGAAGAGCGACGAGAAGATCTGGCTGCTCGGCCGGCTGATCAAGGTCGACGCGTTCGAGCGGTTCATGCACAAGGCGTACCTCGGCCAGAAGCAGTTCTCGGTCGAGGGCCTGGACATGACGGTCCCGATGCTCGACGAGCTCATCCAGCTCGCGGCCAAGAACGGGGCCCACGAGGTCGTCGTCGGCATGGCGCACCGCGGCCGCCTCAACGTCCTCGCGCACAACCTCGGCCGCCCGTACGACACGATCTTCGCGGAGTTCGAAGGCGCCTCCACGCTGGAGGCCGTCACGACGATCCCGCAGGGCGGAACCGGCGACGTCAAGTACCACCACGGCGCGCAGGGCAGCTACGAGGTCGGCGACGGCGAATCGATCCTCGTCAACCTCGAGAGCAACCCGTCGCACCTCGAGTTCGTCCACCCGGTCGTCGAAGGCGCCACGCGCGCCGCGCAGACCGACCGCAAGGGCCCGCACGCCACCCGCAACACCGCCGCCGCCGTCGCGGTCGTGCTGCACGGCGACGCCGCGTTCCCGGGCCAGGGCGTCGTCGCGGAGGCGCTGAACCTCCAGGCCCTCGACGGCTACAACGTCGGCGGCACGGTGCACCTCATCCAGAACAACCAGGTCGGCTTCACCACCGACCCGGAGGACTCCCGCTCCACGCGGTGGGCGTCCGACCTCGCCAAGGGCTACGACGTCCCGATCATCCACGTCAACGCCGACGACCCGGAGGCGTGCATCAGCGCCGTCCGCCTGGCCTTCGCGTTCCGCAAGGAGTTCGGCCACGACGTCGTCATCGACCTGATCGGCTATCGCCGCTTCGGCCACAACGAGGCCGACGAGCCCGCCTACACCCAGCCCGAGATGAGCGCGCTCATCAAGCAGCACAAGCGCGTGAGCCAGCTGTGGGCCGACAAGCTCATCGTCGACGGCGTCGTGACCAAGCAGGAGGTCGAGGCCCGCACGAACGAGATCTGGGACCACCTCACCGAGCTGCACCAGGACCTCAAGGCGAAGATCAAGGCCGCCGAGGAGACGGGCGAGGCCAGCCAGCAGACCGGCGAGTACCAGCTCGACCGCTCGCCCAGCCCCGATGTCCCCACCGCCGTGGACGCCGATCGCCTGCGGTCGCTCAACGGCGAGCTGCTCGCGGTGCCGGACGGCTTCAACGTGCACCCCAAGCTCATCAAGCAGCTCGAGCGCCGCCGCGACGCGCTGGGCGAGCAGGGCGGCATCGACTGGGCGCACGCCGAGTCGCTGGCCTTCGCCTCGCTGCTGACCGAGGGCACGCCCATCCGCCTGACCGGGCAGGACGTCGAGCGCGGCACCTTCAGCCAGCGCCACCTCGTCCTGCACGACCACAAGACCGGCCGCACGATCTGCCCGGTCCAGAGCCTGCCGGGCGCCCTCGCGCCGTTCGAGCTGCACAACTCGCCGCTCTCCGAACAGGCGTGCCTCGGCTTCGAGTACGGCTACTCCGCCGAAGCGCCCGAGACGCTCGTGCTCTGGGAGGCGCAGTTCGGCGACTTCGTCAACGGCGCCCAGGTCATCATCGACCAGTTCATGATCAGCGGCCTGGCGAAGTGGGGTCAGACCACCCGCCTGACGCTCCTGCTGCCGCACGGCTACGAGGGCTCCGGCCCCGAGCACTCCTCCGGCCGCATGGAGCGCTTCCTGCAGCTCGCCGCCGAGGGCAACATCCGCGTCGCGAACCTCACGACGCCCGCCCAGTACTTCCACCTGATCCGGCGCCAGGCGCGCATCGCCAAGCAGCGCCCGCTCGTGATCATGACCCCGAAGTCGCTGCTGCGCCTGCCGCAGGCGACCAACCGGATCCAGCACCTGTCGGAGACGAAGTTCTTCCCGGTGCTCGGCGAGCCGCGCGTGGAGCACGACAAGGTCAAGCGCCTCATCCTCTGCACCGGCAAGATCTACTACGACCTCGTCGGGCACGCCGACCGGCAGGAGCAGGAAGGCCTCGCCGTCGGCCGCGTCGAGCTGCTCTACCCGTTCCCGGAGGGGCAGATCCTGGAGCTCATCGAGAGCTACCCGCACCTCGAAGAGGTCGTGTGGGTCCAGGAGGAGCCGCGCAACATGGGCGCCCGCGCGCACATGTTCCCGCGCCTCATGCAGATCCTGCCCGAGCGGCTGCGCTTCGGCTACATCGGCCGGCCCGAGCGCGCCTCACCGGGCGAGGGCTACCCGGCCGCCCACGCGACCGAGCAGTCGCGCATCATCCGCACCGCGCTGGACCTGTCGGTCCCGGTGTCGCTGTACCCGGCGAAGACGCCGGGTGAACGCTGAATCACTCGGCCGGGGGCCTCGCGATTCAGCCGGAAGAACTCGGCTTCGCCTCCTTCTTCCCTCTTCGCGAAACGTGACAGTCTTGCGCTAAACGTGCTAATCGCCGCCGCGATTAGTACGTTTACTGCAGGATTGGCATGAAGAGCTTCGTCGACCTCGACCGCACCTTCGGGACACAGCCAGCGCGCCTGGGTGTCCTGCTCCAGCGTTGTGATGTCCCGCGCGGTCGCGAGGAACTCTTCACCGACCAGATGCCCGAGCTCCTGCGCTCGCTCGCCGAGGACGCGCGCGTCGCGTCGATCCGGGCGTCGAACGCCATCGAAGGGGTGAACGTCCCCGAGGATCGTGCGCGATCCATCGCCGGCGGAGCGCGCTTTCGCAATCGCAACGAGCGAGAGTTCGCCGGATACAGGGACGCGGTGGACGAGCTGCTCCGGTCCGAGCCCGAGCCCATCTCCGTTCCCCTGCTCCTCCACCTCCATCGTCGGCTGTTCGCCCACAACGAGGGGCGGGGCGGGCACTTCAAGCGCGAGGACAACGCCATCGTCTCCTACGAGTCCGGGAGTCGCGAGGTGATCTTCACCCCCGTGTCCGCCGCCGAGACACCCGCCATGACTGCCGAGCTCATCGAGCGCTACCTCGATGCCCAGGCGTCCATGGCAGCGCATCCTCTCGTGGTGATGGCGGCGCTCATCCTCGATCTCCTGGCGATCCATCCGGTCGCGGATGGCAACGGACGCCTCGCGCGCCTCGTCACGACCCACGAGCTCCTCCGGCTCGGCTACGGCGTCCCGCGATTTGTCAGTCTCGAGCAGCAGGTCTTCGAGACCAAGCACGCGTACTACGCCGCGCTGTACTCCTCGCAACGCGCATGGCACGAGGCGGAGCACACGATCTGGCCGTGGACCGAGTACCTGGTCGGGGCGGTCGCGGCCACCTATGAACGGTTCGAGCAGCGCATCGCCGGCGCGCGCGGGGACGCCGGGACCAGCAAGCAGGACCGCGTCCGGAGGTTCGTCCTCGAGCAGGCCCCGTCGCACTTCACGCTGGCGGACGTGCGCCGCGCGCTTCCGGGGATCAGCGACCAGACCATCCGCCTCGTGCTCAACGAGCTGAAGGCGGATCCGCCGCGTGTTCGCGCAGACGGAACCGGTCGCGGCGCCAGCTGGACGCGGCTCTAGCCGAACGCCGGGCGTTCCGGCGCCGGTCCGTATGGGCCCGGCTCCGGGAGGGGGGACGTCGATGCCGCGGCGGGCGCGGAGGTCGAAGAAGAGCAGCGTGCCCGCCAGCGCGCCGAACGAGTACACGATCGTGTTCGCGATGATGAGCGTCGCGATATAGAGCACGCCACCGGCGACGCCGCCGATCACCATCGTCCCGGCCGCGACCACGATGATGGCGGGCACGAGGACGACGGCGGAGACGATGCCGACGACGATGAGGACCCCGAATGTCCACCACCACGACCCCTTCACGAGATCGTAGCTCGCGCCGATCGCCGCGATGGCGCCCATCTCGCGGTCGTAGGCCACGTGCTGCGCCGCGAAATAGCACGCGACGCCGAGCCAGATGCCCGGGATGATGAGCGCGATGACGCCGAGCACCACGACCACGCCGTACAGGAACGCCGCCGCCACCAGCGGGAGCGTGCGTGACAGCGCGGAGCGCAACGACCCGCCGATGCTCGGCCGCCGGCCGGCGACGATCTCCACGACCGCGACGACGTGGACCGCGGTGATGAGCGGAGGGATGACCACCGAGAAGAGCAGCTGGCTGACGCCCTCGGCGGCTGCGTCCGTGTTCTCGGGGTCGAACAGCGCACCTGCCCAGACCCCGTCGACGAGCACCACCGTCGGGGCGATGAGGACGAACGCCAGCGTAAGGAACACGGCGAGGTGACGCCACCACAGCGTGAAGGTGAGCCCGAGGAGCTCACCCAGGTCGCGGGGCCGGCGCAGGTCGATGAGCTCGGGCATGCGTCGCCGGATGCTAGGGGATCGCTGACCGTATCGGTCCTCCGGCGCATCCGCGCGATCCCCGAGGGGTTCGTCCGCACGTACGGGGACGTCTCACCCGGAGCGCCGCGCTTCGCCGGGCGCCGTCCTTGCGGAGACCGACGAACCGGTGCCGTGGTGGCGCGTCGTCCGGGCCGACGGCTCCCTCACGCAGGGCGAGCGCCAGCGCGCGCTGCTCGACGACGAGGGCGTGCCGTTCCGCGGAGCTCGCGTCGACATGGCCGTGGCCCGCATGCCGGTCGACCTGACAGAGTGAGCGGCCATGCCGTGGATCCGCCGGGACATCACGCTGCGCCCGCGCCCTCGCGGCTTTCATCTCATCACCGGCGAGATCGTCGAGGCGGTGCCCGAACTGCGCGCCGTCCGAGTCGGCCTCGCTCACCTGTTCATCCGCCACACCTCGGCCTCGCTGACGCTCAACGAGAACGCGAGCCCGGATGTGCGGCGCGACTTCGAGACGTGGTTCAACGCCGCCGTGCCCGAGCAGTTCGGCGGATGGACCCACACCCTCGAGGGTCCCGACGACATGCCGGCGCACATCAAGGCGTCGCTGCTCGGTCCCTCGCTGACGCTCCCGGTCGCCGACGGGCGCCTGGATCTCGGCACCTGGCAGGGGGTGTACCTGTGTGAGCATCGCGACGCAGGCGGCCCCCGCTCACTCACCGTCACCATAAACGGTGACACCGGAACCGGTGGATAAGACGCTGTGTACAGAATTGTACGGCCGCGTTGAATATCATCGCGTGACATGGCCACGAACGGCACCCGCTCACCCCGGGCTGACGCGGAGCGCAACCGCTCCCGCATCCTCGAACACGCCGCCCGCCTCATCGCGTCGGACCCCGAAGCCAGCATGGTGCAGATCGCCGAGGCGTCGGGCGTCGGCCGTGCCACGCTGTACCGCCACTTCGCCTCGCGTGAGGAGGTCGTCAACGCACTGCGCGAGCAGGCGTTCACACGAGCCCAGTCGATCATCGCCGACGCGCTCGCACCCGGGGACAACGGCGCCGGCCCCAGTGCCAAGCTCGGGCGGCTCATCGCCGAGCTGCTCGACATGAGCGAGCCCTACGGGCTGATCGCCGACCAGGACCCGCGCCACCACGCCGAGGCGCGTCAGGCCTTCGACGCGTCGGTCCTGCCCCTCATCGAGCAGGCGCAGGCTGCGGGGGAATTCACCTCCGACGTGTCCGCCCTCGCGATCGGCTTCGCGCTCGAGGGGCTCATGATGTCGGCCAACCGCGCGATGCAGCACGGCGAGATGACGCCCGACGAGGCGCGGATCATCGTGCAGCGCGGCATGCTCCGCGGCTTCGCGGCCGACACCGCTCCCGCCGTCGCGCGCTGAGGCTACGCGCCCGCGGCGGGCTTTGTCGCGACCATGATGAGTGACCGCGCGAACGCCTTCAGGCGCTCGGGCGGATAGCGGTCGGGGTCGGTCAACGTCAGTCGCGCGCCGTCCTCACCGAGGAGCACAATCGCGTGCGAGACGAGCTCGACGTCGAGCTCGAGGTCACGCACGCCCAGCGCTTCGATGCCCCACTCGACGAGCGGGGACAGCAGCGTCTCGATCGCGTTACGGGCGCTCCCGAGGCGCTCCCGCAACTGCGCCGGCGCGCCGTCGGACGGGAGCAGCACGATCCGCCACGTCACGGGATCGGACCGCACGACGCTCGTGAACGTGCCGATCGCGTCGGCGAGCACGTCGCCGGGGTCCTCGCTGATCGGGAAGTCCGGCACGACGCTGCGCACCTGCGCGAGCGCGCGGTCGGCCGTACGTTCCACGAGCGCGTCGAGCATCCCGTCGAGGTTGCCGAAGTGCGAGTAGATCACGGTCCGCGCGATGTTCGCGTCACGCGCGATGCGGTCGATCGACACCGCGGCGAACCCTTCGCTGAGCACGATGTCGCAGAGGATGTCGAGCAGCTGGTTGCGCCGCTCGTCGGCGTTCATGCGGGGCGTGGACACCCTGCGAGCTAAGCACATCCGCTCCTGGGCCATGTGTCCGCGCTCACAGACCGGCCCTTGACAGCTGGATATACAGCTCTGTACATACAGTGCTGTACATACATCGCTGTACATTCCGTCCCGCACTGACCTGCAGGAGCACCACCGGATGACCACCCTCTTCGCCGCCGCGGACGCGCCCGCCGCCGGCGCCCCCGAAGCGCAGATCGCCATCGCCACGCTGTTCGCGTCCGTCACGACGGCGCTGCTGCTGTGGCTCGTGCTCGCGCACATCAAGGGGAAGACCACCCTCCTGGCACGCGCCGGTGACGCCACCGGCCGCCTCCTCGGCATGGAGCCCTGGGCGGCGCTGCCCTTCGCCGTCGGCACCCTCGGCCTCATCTCCGGCGGGTTCGGCGTCTTCTGGGACATCTCCCTGCACGCCGGCGTCGGTCGCGACGAGGGACCGCTGGCGAACCCGTCGCACTACTTCATCCTCTACGCGCTCTACTCGCTGTTCGCCGCCGGGCTGCTGTCGGTCGGCCTGCATCAGACCGCGAAGCACCCGTCGGTGCGCGCCATCCGCCTCCCGGGCGGGATGACCGCCCCGGTCGGTGGCCTGCTCATGCTGATCTGCGGCGCGTTCGCGCTCACCGGCTTTCCCCTCGACGACATCTGGCACCGCATGTTCGGCCAGGACGTCACGCTCTGGGGCCCGACCCATCTCGTGATGATCAACGGCGCGATCCTCTCCGTCCCGGTCCTGGCGGTCCTCGTCCTCGAGGCCAAGCGCGCCGTCGGCCAGAAGCCCTCCGACCCCGCCCGTTCACTGGGCGAGCAGATCGTCCGCGTCACCCTGCCGGGCGCGCTGCTGTTCGCCATCGCCTTCTGGGCCACGGAGTTCGACTGGGGCATCCAGCAGTACCGCCTCGTCTGGCAGCCGCTGCTCATGTCCCTCGCCGGCTCGCTCGCGCTCATCTGCGGCCGGCTGTGGCTCGGCCGCGGCGGCGCGCTGCGGGTCGTCGCGTTCTACCTCGTCGCCCGCGGCGCCATGGAACTGGCGGTCATGGGCCTCGGCCAGGTCGCGCCCGCGATGCCGCTGTTCATCGTCGAGGCGCTCGTCATCGAGGCGCTCGCCTGGAACCGCAAGCTCGTCCGCGAGCCCCTGAAGTTCGGCGTCATCGCCGGGCCGATCGTGGGCGCCGCGAGCTTCGCCGGGATGTACGCGTACTCGCAGGTCGCGATGCCGACCCCGTGGACGCTCGCCATCGTCCCCGAGGGCCTGCCCACCGCGATCCTCGCGGGCCTCGCGGGCGGCCTGCTCGGCGCGCTCCTCGGAGCCGCCATGCGCGGCACCCTGCCGGTGCGCCAGACGCGCCGCACCGCCGCCTGGGCCGCGGCGGGCATCCTCGTCGTGCTCGGCGCCAACGCGCTGTGGACGTCGAACCCGACGGATCTGCGCGCCGCCGTGACGCTCACGCCCGTCGCCGGCGACGCGGGCGAGCGCCAGGCGATCGTCACCGCGCGGATCCCGAGCGAGATGGCCAAGAACCCGGAGTGGCTGTCGGCGACCGCGTGGCAGGGCGGCGGGATCGTCACCCGGCGCATGGAGGAGATCGCGCCGGGCGTCTACCGCTCGAACGGGCCGGTCCCCCTCTACGGCACGTGGAAGACGTCGATCCGCATGAACTCCGACCGGGCGATGCTGAACCTGCCGCTCCACCTCCCGCGCGAGCCCAGCATCCCCACCCCCCGGCGTCACGCGCCCGGCGCAGTTCTCGGCGACGTTCCTGTCCGACCACGAGGTCATGCAGACCGAGCGCAAGGACTACGTGCCCGGGTGGCTGTGGACCCCCGCCGCGCTGCTCATGCTGCTGCTCTGCGGCGCGTTCATCACAGCGCTCGCGATGGGCATCGCCCGGGCCGCCGGGGACGAGCCGACGGACGAGGACCCGCGCGGCGGCGCGCCGGCGCCCGTCCGTGAGCCCGCGCCGCGCCAGGCCCCCACCCGCGTGCCGGTGGCCGCCGGCTGACGACCTGAGCCTGGGGGGTCCCGCCCATGCGCGCCGCGGCCGGTCAGCTGGCCGCGGCGCGCAGCGGTGAGCTGGTCGGGCGGGCCAGCAGAAAGCCCTGGCCGTAGCGCACGCCCAGCTCGCGGAGCGTCCCCAGCTCCTCGGCGAGTTCGATGCCCTCCGCGACGATCAGCGCGCCCATCTTCTCGGCGAACGAGATGAGCCCGCCGGCGAGCGCCTGCTGCGCCCGATCGCGCGAGATCCCGGAGACGAGCGAGCGGTCGAGCTTGATGACGTCGGGCGACAACCGCAGGATGTGGCGCAGGCTCGCAAAGCCCGCCCCCGCGTCGTCGATGGCGACGCGGGCCCCGCGGTCACGCAGCGGCCGCAGATCCGCGGCGAGCGCGTCGTAGTCCGCCACCGGGGCGTGCTCCGTGATCTCGAGCACCAGGCGATCGGTGGCCGCCTCCGCCAGCAGGCGCCGCGCCGCTGGACAGGCGAACGTGCTCGGCGAGCCGTTCAGCGACAGGAACGCGCCGTCCGGGAGCTCGTCGAGCCGCCGCAGCGCGCGCTCCAACGCGACGAGCTCCAGCTCCTCGGCGACGCCCACCGTGCCCGCCGCGCGGAACCAGTGATCCGGCGGGCGCGGCGGCCGCCCGTCGAACCGCGCGAGCGCCTCGTAGCCGACCGGGGCGCCGCGTTCCAACTCGCAGACCGGCTGCAGCGCGATGGCCATGCCTGCGGGGTCGTCGATCAGCCCACGCACGCGCGCGAGGCGGGACGTCATCCGCCGCTCCCGCCGGCGGCGGAGTTGGAGCTCACCGGCAAGCTCGTCGACGACCTCCCCAGCGACGTCGGCGGACAGGCTCGCTCGGCCGGTCGCGGCCCGGCGGATGGCGTCGCTGATCTCTTGCACCGGGCCGCCCTTGACGAGGTATCCCGCGGCGCCGGCCTCGAGCATCTCCAGCACCGTCGCCCGATCGTTGGCCGCCGACAGCGCGAGCACGCGGCTCGTCGGCACCCGACGCCGAATCTCCCGCGTTGCTCTGGCGCCACCGCCCCCGGGCATGTTGACGTCGACGAGCACGACGTCCGGTTGGAGCGAGCGCGAGAGGTCGATCGCCTCCTGCGCGTCAGCGACGGCGCCGACGAGGAGGAACCCCGGCTCGGTGGCGATGAAGCTCGTCAGGGCCATGCGCATCTGCTCGTCGTCCTCGGCGAGCAGGACCGAGATCGTGTGCGTCATGCCTCCACCGGCACGGCCTCGTGGGGCGGGATCCAGCACTCCACCGTGGTGCCTGCCCCGGCGGTGCTGTCGATGCGCAGCCACCCGCCGGCGAGCTCGGCGCGCTCACGCATCGCGGCGAGGCCGAGGTGGCCGGGCACCGGCGTCGCCTCGCCGACATGGAAGCCGACCCCGTTGTCGCTGACACGCAACCGGTAGCCGTCGTCGTCCTGCTCCAGCAGCACGGACGCCGCGGTGGCGCGGGCGTGCTTGCGCACGTTGGTCAGCGCCTCCTGGGCCAGCCGGTAGAGGATCACGCGCGTCTCCGGGGGCGGCTCATCGCGCAGGGCCTCCTCGAGCCGGTAGTCGACCTCAGCGCCCGACTCCTGCAGGTACAGCTGCAGCGCGGGGATGATCCCCTCGCGGTCCAGCGCCGGGGGGCGCAGCTCGAAGAGCAGATGGCGCAGCCGGTCGATCGCGAGATCCATCGTCGTGGCCAGCTCGTCGAGGAGCCCGATCTCCTCGGAGCCCGCCATACGGCGCCGCAGGATCTGCAGGCGGATGCTGGCCGCGGCCATCGCCTGGATCGAGTCGTCGTGGATGTCCGCCGCGATCCGCTGGCGCTCGTCCTCGGCGACGGCGACGAGATGCCCGAGCAGCGCGCGGCGCTCGGCGTCCCGGCGCCGCAGGGCCTCCTGCGCCTTGCGCTCCGTCGCGTCGCGGACGAACGCGGTCACCAGCCTGCCGGTCTCCTCTTCCACCGCCGAGAGGGAGATGTCCACGGGGAACTCGCTGCCGTCCTTGCGCCGGCCCGCCAGCTCGAGCCCGACGCCCATCTCCCGGGTGCGGGGGTCGTCCATGTAGCCCGCGCGGTGGCCGACGTGCCGCTCGACGAACCGCTCGGGCAGCAGCCGCTCCACCCGCCGGCCGAGCAGCTCGGACCGGTCGTAGCCGAACATCAGCTCCGTCTGCCGGTTGACGAGGACGATCTCACCGCGCTCGTCGGCCACCACGACCGCGTCGGGCGCGAGCTCCAGCAGGCCGCGCGTGCGCTCGTCGGTGTGACGCTGCATCTGATCGGCGGCGCGCTGCTCGGCGATGTCGCCGGACAGGACGTCGATCACCCCGGTGATCGTGCTCGACGACATGCTCGCCTGACCACGCGCCGCCCGATGAATCGCCTGGATGATCTCCGCCGACGCCGCGCCCTTGACGAGGTAGCCCACCGCGCCGGCCCGCAACAGCTTCGCCACCGTCCCGCGGTCCGCGTACGCCGAGAGGGCGATCACCTGCGTGCCCGCGCCGGAGAGCTGCACGTCCTGCGCCACCCGCAGCCCCCCCACCCAGCGGCATCTTGACGTCGACGAGCGCGACGTCCGGCGCGTGCTCGGCGATCAGCCGCAGCGCCTCCTCAGCGTTGGGCGCCTGCCCGACGACGACGCACGCGGGATCGTCTGCGATCAGCTCGCAGACCGCCTCGCGCAGCGGGGCCTCGTCATCGGCGACCAGGACCCGGATCGGAGAGGTTGGTGAGGGTGAACTCTCCATTTGGGTCTGTTGTTCCCAGGTTGGGTCGACCACACACTAGGCATGCGGGGCCCTCCGTGCGCCACATGTCGTGAATCGGCGAGCGGGTGCGCGCTCAGCGGCCCATGGCGCGCGTCGCGCGGAACTCGCGGATGTCGTCGGACACCCGCGGCGTGGGGCTCACGACCCCGCCGAGATACTCCACGGCCAGCGGCTCCTCGACGGCCTCGCCGTCGCGCCGCTCCACATGGAACGCGCGCCCGCCCGGCCGCGACGACACCGCGGTGACGAACTCGCGCTCGCGAAACAGCAGGCCGACACCGTCGTCGGCCGCGTAGCCGGGCGGGCAGCGTGCCGTCGGCGACGGCCTGCAGGTACACCGGCCGCCGGTCCGCCTCGCCGTCGTAGTGGACCGTCAGCGAGCCGGGGAGGAGCCCCATGCCCTCGCACGGCTCCGGCCGGCCACCGCTCTTCGTGACCCCCCAGTCCATCCAGCACATCGCGCCGGCGCTCAGGCCGGCGAGCACGACGCCGCGCTCCCAGCACTCGCGCAGGATGCGATCGAGTTCGTGGACCCGCCAGATCGCCAGCAGGTTGCGCATCGAGCCGCCGCCCACGTAGATGATGTCCTGGGCGAACAGCAGCGCCTCGAGGTCCACCGGGTTGGAGCCCAGCCGGAAGAGCGAGAGGTGGTCGGGCTCGCACACCTTGTGCCCGAACGCGCCCATGAACTTGTGGATGTGCTCGTTCGGGTCCCCGCTCGCCGTGGGCAGGAACAGCACCTTCGGCACCGGCTTGCGGGCCAGCGAGAGGATGTAGTCGTCGAGGGCGGGATTCTCAGGCTCCATCGTGAAGCCCCCGCCCCCCATGGCGAAGATCGTGCGCATCCGTGCGCGAAAGTGTCTCAGGCCGCCGCGAGCGACAGGGTCTCGGCCCCCAGGTACGTCGGCTGGATCGCCACTTCGCTCACCTCACCCCCGGTGTCCTCGACGCGGTACGCCTTCGCCTTGGGCCGGGAGGAGACGACCCGTGCGAGGTCGTCGCCGATGAAGTGCAGCGCCGCACCGTCCTCGGCGGCGTAGCCGGGGATCATCCCCTCCTGCAGGAAGCGGTGGTACTCGGTGCGCCGCGCGGGCTCGCCGTCGTAGTGCACGCAGTTGGAGTACGGCAGCATGCCGAGGCCCTCGACCTTCATCGGGGCCCCGTGGAACGCGGTGACCGACTGCTCGAACCAGCAGAGCGAGCCGGCGCTCAGACCGCACAGCACGATGCCGCGATCCCACGCCTCGAGCAGGATCTCGTCGAGGCCGTGCGCCTTCCAGACGCCCAGCAGCGAGATGACGCTGCCACCGCCGACGTAGATCAGATCCTGGTTGAGGAGGTGCTCGCCGACGCACTCGTCGATGCCGCCGCCCTTGTCGCGGCGGAACAGCGACACGTGCGACGCCTCGCAACGCGCGCCGGAGAACGCGCGGTAGAAGCGGACCACGTAGTGGTCGGCGTCACCGGACGCGGTCGGCACGAAGCAGACCTTCGGGCGCTCCTTGCCCGTCAGGGACAGCACGTAGTCGTCGAGCAACGGGTTGCCGGCTTCCATCGAGAAGCCACCACCGCCGAAGGCGACGATCTGTCGGAGTCGACCCACCATGCTCCGATTGTCGGCACGCGGGACCCCGCAAACAAGGGCGTTCCGGGGATTTCCTCCCCAGGGCGATTGAGCTTGGACCGCGTGTACAAGAGGGTTCAGGGTCTGCTAGTGCACCGGTTACCGGCCCTGCCAGCGCGGCGGTCGACGCTCGGCGAACGCCACGGCCCCCTCGCGGGCGTCCTCGGAGGCGAGGACAGGGTCGGCAATCGGCCGCTGCCGTGCGAAGAATTCGTCGATCGGCCAGTCGCGTCCCTTGGTCAGGATCTCCTTCGTCGCCGTCAGCGCGAGCGGCCCGTTCGCCGCCATCGCCGCGGCGAGCTCCATGGCGACTTCGACCGCCTGTCCAGGTTCGGCCACGCGATTGACGAGCCCGAGCTCGTACCCGCGCTCGGCGGTGATCGGGTCGCCGGTGAGCGCCAGCTCGGCCACGATCCCCTGCGGCAGGCGCTGGGGCAGCCGCAGCAGCGCGCCGCCGACCGCGACCAGCGAGCGCTTCACCTCGGGCACGCCCAGCTTCGCCCCGCGCGACGCGACGAGCAGGTCGCAGGAGAGCGCGATCTCCAGCCCGCCCGCCACCGCGAACCCCTCGACCGCGGCGATCAGCGGCGTGGCGGCCGGCCGCTCGACAATCCCCGCGAACCCGCGTCCAGCGATCCATGGGCGCGGCTCGCCGGCGGCGAACGCCTTGAGGTCCATGCCTGCGCAGAACCCGCTGCCCGCGCCGGTGATGACACCGACGGCCAGCGTGGGGTCGGCGTCGAGCTCGTCGAGCGCGGCGGCCATCCCCTCGGCGAGCGCGAGGTTCACGGCGTTGCGCGCCTCGGGGCGGTTGAGGGTGATCAGCAGGACGCCGTCGCGGCGCTCGGTGAGGATCGGCGGGGACATCGGTTGACACTAACGCCGGTCGCGCCTACCCCTTGGGGTTCGCCGCCCACGGCGGGAGCTGTGCCCGCGAACCCCCGCCCTCCAGGCCGGTCAGCGCACCGCGGTGCGCTTCCAGCTCGTACCCGTCGAACCCGATCCGGACGCCGTTGGGCACCTCGTCGGGCGTCGCGTCGGGCGCGTGCACGAACGTGTCCGCGGGCGGGCTTGCGCGCCGCCGGGCGGTCACCGGCCGGCCGAAGGCGTCGAACTGCTTCCTGCGCGAAAAGGGCCACATGTCCTGCGCAAAGAATAGACACGACGGTCCGGTAGGTTCCGCACATGCGCCAGCTCGCGGATGACGTCTTCCAGATCGCCCTCACGCCTCGCGACGGGGTGAACGCCTACCTCGTCGGGGACACGCTCGTCGACGCCGGCCTGCCGCCGCACGGCAAACGGCTGGCCAAGCAGCTCGGCGGGAAGATCCAGCGCCACGTGCTCACGCACGCCCACGGCGACCACGCGGGCGGCTCAAAGAACCTCAAGGCCGCGCTGGGCGTGCCGCTGCTCGTCGGCGCGCGCGATGCCCAAGCCGCGCGCACGGGGGTGCCGGACACCAAGCTGGGCGCGTTCGGGCGGGTGACGGCGGGCTTCCCGGGGGTGGAGGTCGACACCGAGCTGCACGAGGGCGACACGGTCGGCGACTTCGTCGTGCTCGACACCCCCGGCCACTCGCCCGGCCACATCTCGCTGTGGCGTGAGCGCGACCGGGTCCTCGTCGCCGGCGACGTCTTCTTCAACATGAGCATCTTCACGACGATCCCCGGGCTGCGTCAGCCGTTCGGCCCGTTCACGCTCGACCCCGAGCTCAACCGGCAATCCGAGCGCAAGCTCGCCGAGCTCGAGCCGTCCCTCGTGCTGCTCGGCCACGGCCCGCCGGTCACCGACGCCGCCGCAAAGCTCAAGGCGTTCGTCGCCACGCTCTAGGCATGCGCCTCGAGGGCATCCACCACGTCACCGCGATCACGGGCGACGCCCCGGCGAACGTCGCGTTCTACACCGGGGTGCTGGGCCTGCGCCTCGTGGCGAAGTCGGTCAACCAGGACGACCCGCGCGTCTACCACCTCTTCTACAGCGACGAGGTGGGCAGCGCCGGGGCCGACATCACGTTCTTCGAGTACCCGGGCGCGCCCCGCGGCCGCGCCGGCGGCGGGATGGTGCACCGCATCGTCTGGCGCGTGGCGAGCGCGGCGGCGATCGACTTCTGGGAGGAGCGCCTGAGCACGCTCGAGGACGCCGAGGTCATACGTGACGGCGACGCGCTCGCCTTCAGCGACCCCGAGGGCCTGCGCCACGAGCTGACCGTCAGCGACGCCGACGGCACGCTGAGCGCCCGCCATCCCGAGATCCCCGCCGAGCACGCGCTGCGGGGGTTCGACGGCGTGCGCATGTACTCGATGCGCCCGGCGCAGAGCGCCCGGATGCTCACCGAGCTCATGGGCGCCGAGGACCTCGGCGGGAACGTCTTCGAACTGCGGGGCGAACGGCGTGGCGGCACCGTCGCGTTCGATCCGCCGCCTGCAGCCCGCGGCCTGCAGGGCGGCGGCACGGTGCACCACGTCGCGCTCGGGACGACCGCGGCCGAGCACCCGGCGTGGGAGACGCACCTGCGCGGCGCCGGCGTGCAGACGAGCGGCATCGTCGACCGCCACTACTTCCACTCGATCTACTACCGCGAGCCCGGCGGGATCCTGTACGAGATCGCTGACGACGCGCCCGGCTTCACGGTGGACGGGCCGGTCGAGGAGCTGGGCACCAAGATCATCCTGCCGCCCTGGTACGAGCCGGAGCGGGCGGAGATCGAGCGGGCGCTCACGCCGCTGCCGGACCCGCGGGCGGGCTGGGACGGGTAGGCGGTGTGTGCGTGCGCTCACAACTTGAAGACTTCTTCATGTCTATACTTCTTCATATGCTCACGCCCGGACAGCCGCTCTACCAAGCCAAGGCCGAGTTCTTCCGGACCCTGGGCCACCCGGCGCGGATCCGGATCCTCGAGCTGCTGTGCGAGCGCGACCACGCCGTTCACGAGCTGCTCGCCGAGATCGAGATCGAGCCGAGCAACCTGTCCCAGCAGCTCGGCGTCCTGCGTCGCGCCGGGCTCGTCCTCCAGCAGCGCGAAGCCGGCGAGGTGCGCTACGCCGTCGCCCTGCCCGAGGTGCGCACCCTCCTCCTCTCCGCCCGCGAGCTGCTGTCGACCCTCATCGACGACCAAGCCGGGCTGCGCGCACAGCTTCAGGGATGAGCGCGCTTGCGGCAGCGCGCGAGCGTGGGGGCGCGCTGCTGCCGCAGCGGTCAGACCTCGCGGCGATGGGCCGGCATCCCGCTCCGGACATCGTCGCGGGGCTGACCGTCGCCGTCGTCGCGCTGCCGCTGGCGCTGGCGTTCGGCATCGCCTCGGGCCTGGGCGCCGGAGCGGGCCTGACGAGCGCGATCGTCGCCGGCCTCGTCGCCGCCATCTTCGGCGGCAGCCACGTGCAGGTCAGCGGCCCGACGGGCGCGATGACCGTCGTGCTCGTTCCGATCGCGGCCGCGCACGGGTCGAGCGGCGTCCTCGCCGTCGGCATGCTCGCCGGCCTCATCCTCCTGGTGCTCGCGTGGTCGGGCGCCGCGCGCGCCATGCGCTTCGTCCCGCTCCCGGTCGTCGAGGGATTCACGATCGGCATCGCCGCGGTCATCGCCCTGCAGCAGGTGCCCTCCGCGCTGGGCGTCGTCGCCGACGGCGAGCGGCCCGCGCTCGTCGCGTTCGACGCGCTGACGGGCTGGCTCAGCGAACCCGCCGTCACCGCGCCGCTCATCGCCGCGCTCGTCACCGGCGCGATTCTCATGCTCGGCGGGCGCTGGCCCCGGCTCCCGGTCGCGCTCGTCGCGGTCGCCGTGTCGGCCGTCGCGTGCCGCACGCTCGGGCTCGACGTCGCGCGCATCGGCGCGCTGCCGTCGCCGCTCGGCGCGCCCGCGCTTCCCGACATCGGCCTCGGGCACCTCAGCGGCCTGCTGCCTGCCGCCCTGGCGGTCGCGGCGCTCGCCGCGCTGGAGAGCCTGCTGTCGGCCAGTGTCGCCGACGCGATGTCCGTCGGCCGCCGCCACGATCCAGACCGCGAACTCGTCGGCCAGGGCATGGCGAACCTCGTCACGCCGCTGTTCGGCGGTGTCCCCGCGACGGCGGCGATCGCCCGCACCGCGGTGAACGTGCGGGCGGGCGCCCGGTCCCGGCTGGCGGCCGTCACGCAGTCCGTCGCCCTGCTCGTCGTCGCGCTGGCGGCCGCGCAACTCGTCGCGTGGATCCCGCTCGCCGCCCTCGCGGGCGTCCTGTTCGCCACGACGGCGCGCATGGTCGACATCTCCTCGGTCCGCACGATGTGGCGCGCGGCACCCGGCGACGCCGCGGTGCTGGGCATCACGGCGGCGGCCACCCTCGCGCTCGACCTCGTCACCGCGGTGCTCATCGGCCTGGGCGTCGCCGTGGTCGTGGCGCTGCGCAACTACGCGCGGATCTCGAAGGTCGAGGAGCTGCCGCTGGACACGAGCGACCACGAGGACGAAGAGCGCGCGCTGCTCGACCGCCATGTCATCGCCTACCGGTTCGACGGGCCGCTGTTCTTCGCGGCATCCCACGCCGCGCTGGTCGACCCCACCGTCCGCGGCGACGTGCGCGTCGTCGTCTTCCGCCTCGCCCATCTCACGTCGCTGGACACCACCGGAGCCGCGCTGCTCGCCGACACCATCACGACCCTCGAGGACCGCGGCGTCACCGTGCTGCTGACCGGGCTGCAGCCCGACCACGAGCGGATGCTCGACCAGCTCGGTGTCCTGGACCGGCTGCGCCACGAGGAGCACGTCTTCGCGCACACGCCCGACGCGATCGAGCACGCGCTGTCGCACCTCAAGCGCGACGGCGTCAGGCCGATTCCGGCCCGTGCTGCGTGACCGTCAGCCCCGGCTGATGCGCGTCAGCCGGTGACGGGAAGCTCTGCAGCCGCCGGTAGAACGCCTGGGCGACGCGCAGCGCGTGCGCCTTCGCCATCTCGGCGGTCTCACCCTCGAACAGGTCGTCGACCGTGCCGCCCCACACGGCCAGCCAGCGGCCGAAGTGCCCGTCGCGCAGCCCGACCTTCGCGTGGAGGTCGGCGTGCGGCGGGAACGGGCTGCCGCGATACGTCCCGGTGTTCAGCAGCACCGTCTCCCAGAACGACGTGATCTGCGGGACGTGCGCCTCGAGGTCGAGCTTGGCGATGTCCGTGAACAGCCAGCCGATGATCTCGTCCTCGAACGCGCGGGAGTAGAACTCGCGCACGAGGCGCTCGCAGTCCTCGCGGGTCTCGATGTCGTGCTTGGACACCCCTCCAGGGTAGGAGAAGGGGCGTCAGCACAGACAACGGGCCGCCCCCCGCGACTGAGGCAGGGGGCGGCCCGTTGTTCGTCCCAGGAGGTCTGGGATCAGGCGGGGACCGGCTCGCGATCGGCGTCGAAGGCGTACGCCTCCTCGCCGTGCACCTCCAGGTCCACGCCGGCGAGCTCCGTCTCGTTCGCAACGCGGAACCCGATGGTCTTCTCGATCCCGAATCCGATGATGAACGTGATCACCAGCGAGAAGAGGGCCACGCCGACCGACGCGAGCACCTGGACGATGAGCTGCTCGGGGCCGGCCCCGAAGAACAGCCCGGTGTCCGTGGCGAAGAAGCCGAGGTACCAGCAGCCGACGAAGCCGCCGACGCCGTGGATGCCCACCACGTCGAGCGAGTCGTCGAAGCCGAACCGGTACTTCAGCTCGATCGCCAGGGCGCAGAGGCCACCGGCGAGCAGCCCGAGCACGATCGCCCAGATCGGGTACAGGTTCGCGCAAGCCGGGGTGATCGCCACGAGGCCGGCGATCGCGCCGGAGCCGGCGCCGACCGAGGTGGCCTTCCCCTCCTTGATGCGCTCGATGGCGATCCAGCCGAGGATGCCCGCGGTCGCCGAGGCGAATGTGTTGATGATGATCAGCCCGAGGCCCTCGAACTCCGTCAGCGCGGCCGCGCCGCCGTTGAATCCGAACCACCCCATGAACAGGATCGCCACGCCGATGAGCGTCAGCGGCACGTTGTGCGCCTTGTCGGCGCCCTTGGCGAACCCGACGCGCTTGCCGAGCACGATCGCGAGGGCCAGCGCCGCGGCGGCCGAGTTGATGTGCACCGCGGTGCCACCGGCGTAGTCGATCGTCGCGACGTCGAAGCCGAGCGTCTCACCGAGGTCGAAGACCCAGCCGCCCGGGCTCCACACCCAGCCGGCGACGAGGAAGTAGTTGAACGTCGCCCACAGGGCCGCGAACAGCACCCACGGCAGGAATCGCGCACGATCGGCGATGGCGCCGGACACGAGCGCGACGGTCGCCATCGCGAAGGTCGAGCCGTAGAACACCGCCAGGAGCCCGTCGTTCTCGCCGGACTTGGCCAGATCAGTGAGCCCGAAGTCCGAGAACGGATTCCCGGCGAAGTGGGGGGATCAAGTTGCCGTCCCCGCTGGCCATGGTGCCCATGTTGAAGCCGTAGAGCACCCACAGCACTCCGACGATGCCCATGGCGCCGAAGCTCAGCATCAGCATGCTGATGACCGACTTCGACTTGACCAGGCCGCCGTAGAAGAACGCGATGCCCGGCGTCATGAAAAGAACGATGACGCCGGCCACCAGGTACCAGGCGATTTGTCCGCTGTCCACGAGTTTCCTCTCTCTGTCTGGCTACTGCCCAGCGCTGAAGCAGCGCCCGGCGGCACGCTAGAGCCGGGATTGCCCTGCATCACTCGACACGCGGGAGGCAATCCGCACGGTGACGTTCGACAGACCGTCTACCCCCGTTTCCGTGCGCCGTCGTGGCGCAGGACCGCTACGTGAACAGCGTCAGGTCCGGCTCGCGATCGCCGCGGACGACCGCCAGATCGACCTCGACCCAGTCGATCCCGCGGGCCTCGGCGAGCACCCGCGCCTGCGGCTTGACGACCTGCGCAGCCAGTACGCCGCGCACGTCGTTCATCGCGGGGTCCTGGCGGATGCGATCGAGATAGCGCGTGAGCTGCTCGACGGCGTCGATGGTGCCGATGCGCTTGATCTCCACCGCGATCCAGCCGTCGTCCTCGTCGCGGCACATGAGGTCGACGGGCCCGATGTCGGTCGGCCACTCGCGGCGCACGAGACGGAACCCCTCGCCGCACCAGTGCGGCGCGTCGGCGAGCGCCTCCTGGAGGTGCTTCTCGACACCGTCCTTCTCCAACTCGGCGGCCTCGCCCATGTCATGGGTGACGTCGCTGATGACCTCCGCGATGCGGATGTCGAGCCGGTCCTCCGTCTTGCCCGCGAACTTGCGGACGACGATGTGGTCGTCGGACTCCTCGATGACCGTGGGCGGGGTCATCCAGTTCTGCGGTTTGAACCCGCCGGTGTCCGCATGGACCATCACCGAGCCGTCGGCTTTCAACATCAGGAGGCGCAGCGCCTCGGGCAGCACGGCGGTGAGACGGCCGGTGTACGTGACTTCGCAGCGGGCGACGATCAGACGCATCGGCGGGAAGGCTACGACCTGGCGCGGATCGTCGTCGAGGCCGAACGCAGGCGTTTCCGCAACTCGCGCGCGCCGACACCGTTTCGAGGATCGACATGCTCAAGGCATCACTTGCATTGCTTGCCGTGGGAGTGCTGACCGCTGCGGGCACCGCCGTCCCGAGCGGCGCCTCCGCAGCCGCGCCGAAGCGCTTGCAGGCGTCAGCGGTGGACGGAGGTGGCCACGTGCTCGGGGCCGCGGACGCCGCGACCCTCGCCGTGGAGGGCGCCGACCGCTCCGTCATCCTGCACCGCGACGACGGCGGCCGGCCTGAACTGCCGGCACCCAGTGGCTGCGGTCCAAGCGCCGTCGGGTCAGGCCTCATCGCGTGGGACTGCCCGCCGTACGCCTCCGGCAGCCTGGCCCAAGCCTCGTCCGTCGTGCTGACCGATCTGGCAGGCGTCGAGCAGGGTCGCGCCACGGTCCCGCGCGGCACCAACCGCAGCGGAGCGCTCGCGGTGGGCGCCCAGTGGGTCGCATACCTGGACGTGCCCGAGAAGTGGGCCGTACGCTTCTGGATCAACTGGCATACGGGCGAGCAGAAGACCTACGACGTCACCCAGACCGCGATCCGAGCCGACCTCGACGCCCCGGGCCTCCTCGCGCCGTACTGCCCCGGCGTCCGCGCCGACGCCATCGTGAACAGCGGCAGCGGCGACACGACGCAGCCGGGTACACGACCCGTGCAGTTCCGTCCACCGTGGGCCATCGTCGACGTCCGGCCCGGGGGCATGACCCCAGCAACCCGGTGCAGCACCGCGTCATGCGCTGCGGCCACGGCCGAGCAGTCAAGGTGCCCGAGTCGCTGACCACTGCCACGGTCGCGACGCTCGGTGACGGCTGGGTGGCGTGGACGCCCCGTCGCGGCACCGGCGCCACCCATCTGATGCGCTTGGCGGACCGCCGGCGCTACGTCGTCCGTGTCCGCGGCATCGCCACGTTCACGGCCCGCCACGTCTGGGTCGGACCGTACGGCAGCACCCGGCTGTCGCGCGTGGCGCTTCCGCGACGCTGAACAGGGGCGTTCCCGCGAGCCCGGCGGTAGTCGAAGCGGATGGCAGACGGTGCCGACCGGCGTACCGTCGGCCCATCGCTGCACCCGCCATCGATCACCGCTCGCCGGTCCGGGTCGCCCTCGCCCTCGACGGATTCGCCGTCGCAGCGCTGGCCGCCACCGTGCTCGTCCTCGAACTCCGTGGTGACCGCCGCGGGCCCGGCGACGGGTTCTTCGCCGACCCGCTCCCCGCGTTGCTCGCGCTCGCGGCGTTCGGCGTGGCGATCGCGGCCGGCCTTGTCGCAGCGCGAGCGCTGATCCGCGATCCACTGCAGACGGGCAGAGGTCGCTGGGCGCTCCGACTGGCGCTCGGGCTCACCGCCAGCTTTCCCGTCCTGTGGGGCATCACCCTGGCCTTCGACCTCGGCGCCGACTGGCTGGAGTCGGTGATCCCGCTGCAGTTGCTCGCCGGGCTCGGCGCCGCCGGCCTCGGCGCGACCGCCCCAGAGCCGGGGCGCCGCGGTCTCCTGCTCATCCCGTTCGTGATCGGCGTGGCGGCCCTGGCGTTCTTCCTGGGCGACCTGATCGTGCCCGCTACCTGACGGCGAACCGCTTCCACCGCGTGACGGACGTCCGGTACGGCTTGCTCGCCCGGTACTCCAGCCGGACGCGCCACGCGCCCTTGTAGCGGAGCCGCTGGCTGAAGACGAACGCCTTGTTCGCGTTCTTCGTCCCGCCGTGGATCTTCTTCCACCGGCCCTTGCGCTTGGCCTGCCAGACCACGCGCACCTTGCCAGACACACCGAAGTCCAATCCCTGCGCGACGAGCGTGCCCTTGTAGATCGCGCGGCGCGCCTTCTTCGCGCGCGTGAGCTTGAGCTTGGTGAAGCGCGTCTTCGTCCACGGGAGGGTCCGGGGATCGACCCGCGTGAACTGCAGCGACTGCTCGCTCTCGTTCCCGCTCACGTCCTTGGCGACCACAGTCAGCGTGTGCTGACCGAACGCGAGCCGGCGAATGCCCTGCCAGTCGCGGTACAACGGCTGCTTGACGTAGTCGCGGACCTTCTCGCCCGCCCGGAGGTTCGGCGTGAAGTTCTCCACGACCTGCCCGTCGACGAGGAAGCTCATGCGAGCGACGTCCTTGTCGGGCGTCTCGGCGCGGACGACCATGCGGTCGTACAGCCTGCGGTTCGGGCCCGGCGAGGTGATCTTCAGCGCCGGCGGGCTGGAAGTCGCCGCAGGCGCCGGTGAGCTGGTCGCCGGTGCGCGCGAACTCCTTGAACGCCGCGTAGCTGGGTTTATCCTTTCCGTCAGGGCGCCGCAGGCCGTAGCGGGTGAGCTCGGTGTCCTCCGCCCCACGGTCCTTGGCCTCGAACCACAGCGCGATCTCCACGTAGGGGTCCTCGGCCAGGCAGTGATAGGCCTGCTGCAGGAAGGCGGCCTGCTGGGACTCGGTGACCCCCGCCGCCTTCTGCCCCGCCCACGCGCCGCGGGCGCAGGTCGTCGTGGTGGTCGACCAGCCCAGCTCGGACATGTAGATCGGCTTGTCGTCGCCGTTGGCCAGCATCGACGCCCGGACCTCGCGATAGCCGAGGAAGGCGAACTGCGCGATGCGGTTGTTGTCCTTGTAGAACTGGTTCGGCGAGGTGATGCTGCATGCCGTGTCAGTGTGGACGGACACCGCGTCGAACGACCCCTTCGCCCCGGCTGCGTACGCCTGCTCGAGGTAGGCGTAGTTGTTCCCCGTCGTCGGGCCGAACGCGACCTTCACGCCCGGGTTGACCTCCTTGACCGCCGGATACGTCGCCTTGAGCAGCTCCGCGTAGCGCGCCGCGTCGACGGCGCCCTTCCAGAAGATGGCCTCGTCCTGCTCGTTCCAGATCTCGAAGACCTCGACCTGGCCTGCGAACTCCCGCGCCACGCGCGCCATGAAGCTCGCGAAGTCCTTCGGGTTCACCGGCGGGCTGTACGGGTCGGCCGACCCGCTCGCCCACGACGGCGAGCGCACCACGGTGAGCATGGTCTTGACGCCCATCGCCTGCTCGCGGTCCATCGTCCGCCGGTACGCGCCGACCAGCGTCTGGTCGATCTGGCCGCGGGCGGGCTCGAAGCGGTCCCACTGCAGGAAGTGACGGGCCCACTTCGATCCCGTGTCGGCCAGCATGGCCATCGCCTCGTCGTTGCCGCCGTTGTCGGCACCGGGCACGTTGAGACCGGGCTCAGCAGCCGGCGCCGTCGCGGGGACGGCGCCGAGCACGAGCAGCATGGTCACGCAGGCGAGCAGCCGGCGCGCGTTCTGGACAGGGACACCTCTGGACACCCTGTCCATCGAATCACGTTTCGACGCGCGGCGCGGCTGTTACTTCGGGACCGTGAACTGCGTCCACTTCGTCTGCGAGTTCTTGTAGGGCTTCTTGCCCTTGAAGATCGCGCGGACGCGCCACTTGCCCTTGAACTTCAGCTGCTGGTTGAACGTGAACGCCTTGTTCGCGTTCTTCGTGCCGCCATGGATCTTCTTCCAGCCGCCCTTGCGCTTGGCCTGCCAGACGACCTCGACCTTGCCGGTGATCCCGAAGTCGAGCTCCGGCGAGATCAGCTTGCCGGCGTAGCTCACCTTGCGCGGGTTCTTCTTCGCCTTCTGGAGCTTGACCTTCGTGAACTGCGTCTTCGTGGGCGGCAGCTGCGACGGGTCGATCCGGAAGAACTGGATGCTCTGCTCGCTCGTGTTGCCGCTGAGGTCCTTCGCCTCGACGGTCAGCGTGTGCGGGCCGAACGGCAGCTTGCGGACGCCCTGCCAGTTGCGGTAGGCCGGGTTCTTGACGTAGTCGCGCACCGTGCCGACGGCCGAGCCCTTTGGCGGGGTGAAGTTCTCGACCTCGACGCCGTCGACCGAGAAGGTCATGCGCGCGACGTCCTTGTCGGGCGTGTCGGCCTTGAAGACGAGCTTGTCGAACACCTTGCGGTTCGGGCCCGGCGAGTGGATCCGGATCGTCGGCGGACTGAAGTCGCCGCACGGGCCGGTGAGCTTGTCCCCGCCGCGGGCGAAGTCCTTGAACGCCGCGTAGGCCGGCTTGTTCTGCCCGTCGGGGCGGCGCAGGCCGTAGCGCGTCAGCTCGGAATCCTCCGCCGCGCGGTCCTTGGCCTCGAACCAGATCGCGATCTCGACGTACGGGTCGGCCGCCAGGCAGTGGTAGGCCTGTGCCAGGAACGCCGCCTGCTTGGCCTCGCTCACGCCCGCCGGCTTCTGCCCGGCCCAGGCGCCGCGGGCGCACTGCGTCTTCGAGGTCGACCAGCCGAGCTCGGACATGTAGATCGGCTTGTCGTCGCCGTTGGCCAGCATCGACGCCCGCACCTCGCGGTACCCGAGGAAGGTGAACTGCCCGATGCGGCCGTTGGCCTCCTTGTAGAACTCGTTGGGCGAGGCGATGCTGCAAGCGGTGTCCGTGTGGACGGAGACCGCGTCGAAGTACCCCTTCGCGCCTGCCGCGTACGCCTGCTCGAGGTAGGCGTAGTTGTTGCCGGTGGTCGGGCCGAACGACACCTTCACGTTCGGGTCGACCTCCTTGATCACCGGGTAGGCGGCCTTGAGCATCTCGGTGTACTTCGCGGCGTCGACGGCGCCCTTCCAGAAGATGGCCTCGTCCTGCTCGTTCCAGATCTCGTAGACCTCGACACGGCCGGCGAACTCCTTGCTGATGAGCGCCATGAAGTTCGCGAAGTCCTTGGCGCGCGCCGGCGGGCTGTACGGCTCCGCCACGCCGCTGGCCCACGAGGGCGAGCGCACGACGGTGAGCATCGTCTTGACGCCCATCGCCTGCTCACGGTCCATCGTCTGCTTGTAGAAGCCCACGAGGGACGGGTCCAGGGTGCCCTTCGTCGGCTCGAAGCGGTCCCACTGCAGGAAGTGACGGGCCCACTTCGCGCCGGTGTCGGACAGCATGTTCATGGCCTCGTCGTGCCCGCCGTTGTCGATGCCCTGCACGTTGAGCCCGGCCTCGGCGGCGTGCGCCGAGGAGGGCACGGCCGCGAAGGCGAGGAGCAGGCTGAAGCAGGTGAGAAGTCGTCGCATGGTGGGTGAGGTGCTGGGTTGCCGGACGGGAGATCGGACATGGGCGCATCGGCCGTTCTCGGCGCACCGGCGACCTGTCCATCGATCTTCTGGACGACCCGTCGATTGGGGGGAACCCGAAACCTTGGGGTTCAGGTTCGGGGGCCACCTGATGTGCGGGCACCGAAGCGGCGGCAGGATCGATGCCATGACCACCGATCCGAAAGGACCCCGCATGACCCGCCAGCGCTGGACCCTCCTCGTCGTGTGCGCCGCCACCGCGATGCTCATGCTCGACATCGCCGTCGTGAACACGGCCCTCTCCGCCATCGCCGACGACCTCGATGCAGGATTGACCGGCCTGCAGTGGGTGGTCGACGCCTATACCGTCGCCCTCGCGGCCGTCGTCCTCACTGCAGGGTCTCTCGCCGACCGGCTCGGGCGTAAACGCGTCTTCATCGCCGGGCTCGCGCTTTTCACCGTGTCCTCGGCGGCCTGCGCGCTGGCGAACGACATCGTCATGCTCGATGTCGCGCGCGCCGTGCAGGGACTCGGCGCCGCGGCGATGTTCGCGGTGTCCCTGGCGCTCCTCGCCGACGCGTTCCCCGGTGACGAAGAGCGTGCGGGCGCGCTCGCCGCGTACGGCGCGACCATCGGCGCGGCGTTCGCCTTCGGCCCGCTCGTCGGCGGCGCGCTGACGACCGGCCTGGGCTGGGAGTGGATCTTCCTCATCAACGTGCCGGTGGGCCTGGCGATCATCGCGGTCACGCTGCTGAAGGTCCGCGAGTCGGTGGACCCGCTCGCCCGCCCCGTCGACTGGGCCGGCCAGGCGGCGCTCGGCGTGGCGCTGCTCCTCATCGTCACCGGGCTGCTGCGCGGCAACGAGGAAGGCTGGGGCTCAACGCAGATCGTCGCGATGCTCGGCGGCGGCGCCGCGATGCTCCTCGTGTTCGGGCTCATCGAGCGGCGCGTGGCGCACCCGATGCTGCCGCTCGGGCTGTTCCGCAACCCGACGTTCACCGGCGCGCAGGTCGCGGCGTTTGCCATCAGCGCGTCGTTCTTCGCGGTGTTCCTCTACACCACGCTGTACCTGCAGCAGATCCTCGGGCTGTCGGCGATCGAGGCCGGGCTCGTCTACCTGCCGGGCACGATCATCATGTTCATCGTCTCCGGCGCGACGGCGTCCCTCGGCGACCGGCTGTCGCACCCCGCGATGGTGACGATCGGCCTGCTGCTCGTCGGCGCCGGGATGGCGATGGGCGTGCTGCTCCAGGTCGACTCGGCGTGGACGATGATGCTGCCGATCACGGTCGTCGCCCTCATCGGGACGGGCCTGTTCAACCCGGCCGTCAGCGCGCTCGCACTGCGCGCAGTGCCGATGCGCGATGCCGGCCTGGCCGCGGGCGTGAACGACACGTTCCGCCAAGCGGGCATCGCCGTGGGTGTCGCCGGACTCGGCGCGCTGTTCCCGGCGGGCTCGGCGCTCGGCGGCGGGGACCCGCAGGGGTTCGTCGACGGACTGCACGAGGCGTCGATCGTGTGCGCGGTGATCGCGGTGTCGGGCGCGGTGATCTTCGCGGCGCTCATGGCGCGGCGCGCGCCGGCGCTCGAGGCGGTGCCGGAAGCCGCCTGATCACCCATCGGGTCGCGAAGCGGGGACCCCTGTACCCGCTTCCCGACCCGATGCGTAGGCTCGCCCACAACCCGGGCTGGCCGCTGGACGAACGCGGGCTGCCGCAGCTTCCCTGACAGGGCGCCTCAGGCGGCCGGCAACACCCGCGGCGCCTGGTCGCGCAGGCGATCGCGCAGCGCCGCGACCTCCTCGTCCGGCGCCAGGGCGAGCGCGCGGTCGCAGGCGTCCAGCGCGTCGGTGACCCGGTCCGTGCGGGCCAGCGCGTGCGCGTAGCGCGACCATGCCGCGCCGCTCTCCGGCGCGAGCACCGTGGCCTGCTCGCACGCCGTGACCTCCGCGCCGACGTCGCCGGCCAGGTGGTAGGCCATGCCCAGGTCGAGCAGTCCCTCGGCGGTGGGGCCCAGCCGGCGGGCGGTCTCCAGCGCCTCGACCGCGCGCTCCCGCCGCATGAGCCGCAGGCGAAGGCGGCCGAGCCGCTCCCACGCCGACGCGTCGCTCGGCGCGCGGTCGATCGCGCGCCGCGCGGCCTCCTCGGCGAGATCGATCGCGCCCATGTCCTCGTAGATCCGCGCGGCGTACCGGTGCGGCGCCGGGCGGCGGTCCTCGGCCCGCGCCCAGTCGCGTACCGTCCGCGCCGCGGCGGGCAGGTCGCCCGCCTGCCAGAACGCGAGCGTCAGCAGCCGGAGCACCGCCGTGTTCTGCGGCTCGGCGTCGCGCGCGTAGATGAGCCGCTGCGCGGCGAGCGGGTAGTCGCCCTCGTGCATCGCGTGCTGCGCCGCCGTCATGAAGCGCTGCACGCGGTCGGCGCCGGGATCGGGCTTGGAGAAGTCGACGAACTGCAGTGAACCCGCGGGCACCGTGCGCACCCCCGGCTGGAACTTGACGCGTGCCCACTGCTGGATGTCGTCGCCCTCGCCCGTGAAGTAGATGCCGGTGACGCTGCCGACACCCCACTCGGGGTAGGACAGGCAGCGCGCGTAGCGATGGACGACCGAGTGGTCGGGCGTGCGGTCGCCGAACGGGTCGTGCTTGCGCTTGTCGGCGTTGGCGGCGCGCTGGGCCTGCTCCTGCTCGTACGCGCGGCGGCCGGCCTCCTCGCGGGCGGCCCGTGCCGCGGCCGCGCTGACCTTCACCGCGTTGCGGGTGACCTTCCCGCCGCGGGACTGCTCGGCGAGCGTCTCGAGCTGGTCGGCGGCTTCGTTGATGGCCTTCAGGTGGCGCTCGTGCTCGTACTGCTTGCCGGGCGGGGCGATGTCCGGATGCCAGATCTTGGCCATCCGGCGGCGCGCGAGCTGGACCGCGCGCTGATCGAACGGCGGCTCGAGTTCGAGGAGCAGCAGTGCCTGCTCTACGTCGAGGATCCCAGCCATTCGGCGAGCGTAGCGTGACCTATCCGGCCTCGCGCATGTGCGCCTTGATGACGTGCTCGACCGGCTCGGGGCGGCCGAGGTAGAAGCCCTGTCCGTCGTCGACGCCGAGCTCGCGCAGCTGCTGCCACGTGCCGTCGTCCTCGATGACCTCGGCGATCGTGCGCTTGCCGAGGCCGCGCGCGATGTCGACGGCGGCGCTGATGATGAGCCGGTCCGTCGCGTCGCGCGCGCAGTCGCGGACGAACTCACCGTCGATCTTCAGGAAGTCGAACGGCAGATGCTTGAGGTAGTAGAAGGACCCGAAGCCCGAGCCGAAGTCGTCGAGCGCGAAGCGGCAGCCCAGCTCGTTCAGGCGCGCCGCGAACGCCTGGGCGCGCGGCACGTCGGCAACGGCCACGGTCTCGGTGATCTCGAAGACGAGCCGCTTCGGGCAGACCCCCGTCTCCTTCAGCCGCCGCTCGATCAGCTCGAGCAGGACCTCGTCGCCGATGGACGAGCCCGACAGGTTGACCTCGAACGTCGGGCCGCCCGCGCCACTGGCGGCGAGCAGGTCGATGGCGCGCTCGACGACCCACCGGTCGATCCGGCTGATGAGCCCGCTGCGCTCGGCGACCGAGAGGAACGCGCCCGGCGGGATGACCTCGCCGTCCTCGTCGCGCATGCGCAGCAGCAGCTCGTACTGCTCCGTGTCGCCCGTCTCGAGCGAGACGATCGGCTGCGCGTACAGGACGAACCGCTCGTCGTCGAGCGCGTCGCGAATGCGGTCCATCCAGGTCAGCCGCGTGCGGGTGCCGGCCTGCCGGGTCTCGGCGGTCGCCGCCTCGGCGATGCGGTCGCGGCCGGCTTCCTTCGCGTCGTACATCGCGAGGTCGGCGTCGACGAGGATCGTCTCGCCGGTCGCCTCCTCGTTGCCATCGAACAGCGCGATGCCGGCGCTGCCGGTGATCGCGCGGGTCCGGCCGCTCGAGGTCACGATGTGCTGCTCGCGAATCGCGTCGAGCACGACGTTGGCGAGGTGGCGGGCCTCGGCGCGGCCGCCCTCGCGCATGAGCACGGCGAACTCGTCGCCGCCGAGGCGGGCCAGCACGTCGCCGAGGCGCACGCGCTGGCGCAGCCCCCGCGCGATCGCCTTGATGAGGTCGTCACCGGCGTGGTGGCCCTCGAGGTCGTTGATCTGCTTGAAGTGGTCGACGTCGACCACGATCGCCGCGCCGTGGGCGCCGTCGGTGCGCACCCGCTCCAGGTGACGGTCGAGCTCGCGCTCGAACGCCCGGCGGTTGTACAGGCCCGTGAGCGGATCGTGATCGGCGAGGTGCTTGAGGTGCGCTTCGTAGCGGCGGCGGTCGGAGATGTCCTCGAACTGCGCGAGCAGGTGCTCGGGCTGCCCGGTGCCGTTGCGGGTCAGGGTCAGGGAGACCGCGGTCCACACGATGTGGCCGTCGGCGTGCAGACAGCGCCGCTCGGCGTGGACGACCCGCTGCAGCCCGGGTTCGAGCATGCCCAGCGAGTCGGCCACCCAGTCGCGCTCGGCAGGCACGAGCACGTCGGCCAGCGGCTTGTCGACCAGGCGGTTGCGCTCCGCGCCGATCATCGCGGCGAACGCCGCGTTGCCCTGGACGATGTCGCCGTCGAGTGACACGACCGCCATGCCGATCGGCGCGTGGGAGAACGCGGCCGAGAAGCGCTCTTCGGCAGCGTCGCGCTCGGCGAGCCGGCGGTCGACGAGCTTCATCGCCCATTCCTCACGCCGCTGGGTCTGGAAGGTCAGGAGGCCGAGGCAGAAGGTCAGCACCAGGCCGATGCCCACGACCGCGAGGATCAGCCCGGACGCGTCCCCGTTGCGGCCGACGACGATCTCGAACGGCTGCCCGGCCATCGCCACGCGGTGCGTGATGCCGCCCGCGGGCCGATCGTCGGCGCCAGGCAGAGGGCGGCCGTTCATCGTGACGGTGAAGGGGACGCTGCGCGGCATCGTGCGGCGCAGGGCGCCGACGACGGCCTCGGTGTCGTAGACGGTGAGCACCGCGCCCGCCACGTCGTTCTGCCGGTCGAGCACCGGCGAGTAGACGGCGAGCGCCGAGGTCCCCGCCGGCAGGATCCGGGTCGCGCGCGTCACGCCGACGCGCTCGACCGCTCGCAGCGCGGCGGCGCGCGGGTCGTCGCCGGCGACGGCGACGGTGCGCGACGCGAGCGACCTCGCGCTGTCGCCGCGCGCGACCTGGCGGCGGGTGACGTACCGCGTCCCGCCCGCGGTGACGCGCTCGCTCAGCGCGATCGCGGAGACCAGTGGCTGGGTGGGCAGCGCGCGGCGGGCGAGCGTGTCGAAGGTGTCCCCGGAGGCGCGCTCGCGGCCACTGAGCGCCCAGGAGATCGTCTCGGCCTGGCGCATCGGCGACGCCGTCGTCCGCTCGAGCACGACACCCGCGCGCTGCGCGAGGCTGCGCTGCCGATCGCTGCGCTCGTTGCGCTCGAACTCCGACGCGACGTACGTCGCCACGCCCGTCACCGCCAGCAGCACGAGCACGACGAGCGCCGTCACCCGATGGCGTGGGTGACGACGGCCCGCGCGGGAGCCGATGGATTGGACAGATGAGGGTGGAAGGGGCACGGCGGGAGATGCTCGGAGGAGAGCACCCCGTGAATCGGTCCCCGCGGCACCGCCTTGAGGGGGACGACGGGCGCCGCACGACTATCCTCACCCGCGATGGCCCACCAGTACATCTTCCAGATGCACCGCCTGTCCAAGGTCTACCCGCCGGACAAGACGGTCCTCAACGAGGTCTCGCTCAGCTTTCTGCCCGGCGCGAAGATCGGCGTCCTCGGCTACAACGGCGCGGGCAAGTCCTCGCTGCTGAAGATCATGGCCGGCCGCGACACCGACGTGCGCGGCGACGCGATGCTCGCGCCCGGCGCGACGGTGGGCCTGCTCGAACAGGAGCCCCAGCTCGACGAGACGAAGGACGTCCGCGGCAACGTCGAGGTCGGCGCCGCCGAGACCAAGGCGCTCATGGACCGGTTCAACGAGCTGGCCGCGAACTACTCCGACGAGACGGCGGACGAGTTCGCCAAGCTGCAGGAGCAGATCGACGCCGTCGACGGCTGGAACCTCGACAGCCGGCTCGACCAGGCGATGGACGCACTGCGCCTCCCGCCGTCGGACGCCGACGTCTCCAAGCTCTCCGGTGGCGAGCGCCGCCGCGTCGCCCTCTGCCGCCTGCTGCTGCGCCAGCCCGACCTGCTGCTGCTCGACGAGCCGACCAACCACCTCGACGCCGAGTCGGTCCAGTGGCTCGAGCAGCACCTCGCGACCTACCCGGGCACGATCGTCGCGGTCACCCACGACCGGTACTTCCTCGACAACGTCGCGGGCTGGATCCTGGAGCTCGACCGCGGCCGGGGCATCCCGTACGAGGGCAACTACTCCTCCTGGCTCGAGCAGAAGCAGAAGCGCATGGAGCAGGAGGAGCGCGTCGACGCGTCCCGCGCGCGCACCATCGCCGCGGAGCTCGAGTGGGTCCGCCAGAACCCGAAGGGCCGCCGCACGAAGTCCAAGGCGCGCCTGAACAACTACGAGGCCCTGCTCGCGGCCGACCGCAACGTCAAGCTCGACCAGGTCCAGATCCACATCCCCGCCGGCCCGCGCCTGGGCGGCGTGGTCGTGGAGGCCGAGCACCTGAAGAAGGGCTTCGGCGATCGCCTGCTCATCGAGGATCTGAGCTTCAAGCTGCCGCCCGGCGGCATCGTCGGCGTGATCGGCGCGAACGGCGCGGGCAAGACGACGCTGTTTCGCATGATCACCGGCCAGGAGGAGCCCGACGGCGGGACGCTGCGCATCGGCGAGACCGTCGAGCTCGCGTACGTCGACCAGAGCCGTGACGCGCTCGATCCGGAGAAGACGGTCTGGGAGGAGATCTCCGACGGCGCCGACCAGCTGAAGGTCGGCGAGCAGTGGATGAACTCGCGCGCGTACTGCTCGTCGTTCAACTTCAAGGGCGGCGACCAGCAGACGAAGGTCGGCAAGCTCTCCGGCGGCGAGCGCAACCGCCTGCACCTCGCCAAGCTCCTGAAGTCCGGCGGCAACCTGCTGCTGCTCGATGAGCCGACGAACGACCTCGACACCGACACGCTGCGCGCGCTCGAAGAGGCGCTGCTGAGCTTCGCCGGCTGCGCGGTGGTCATCTCGCACGATCGCTGGTTCCTGGACCGCATCGCGACGCACGTGCTGGCGTTCGAGGGCGATTCGCAGGTCACGTGGTTCGAAGGCAACTTCGAGGCCTACGAGGAGCACCGGCGCGAGCTGCTCGGCGCAGAAGCCGACCGGCCCCACCGGATCTCCTACAAAAAGCTCGTTCGCAACTAGATAGTTGCCCGCGCAACCACGCTGCTAGCGTGGCTGTGCATATGGCGACCGTCGAGATCGAGCACTTCACCGACCCGAACTGCCCGTACGCGTATTCGTCGGAGCCGATCCGTCAGCGCCTGAGCTGGGTCTACGGCGATCAGCTGTCCTGGCGGACGCGCATGGTCGTGCTCGCCGAGACGCGAGCGGTCTACGAGCAGAAGGGCATGACGCCCGAGCGGGTCGCGAAGGACTACGCCCGCCTGAGCCGCGAGCCCGGCATGCCCTTCGACACCGCGCCGCGCACCGCGGTCCCCGCGACGGAACCCGCATGCCTCGTCGTGGTCGCCGCGCGGGAACGGGCCGGCGCCGAAGCCGCCGATCGGGTGCTCCGCGCGCTGCGCCTGGCGCAGATGGGCGGCGGCGTGATCGACGAGCCGGCCACCATCGACGCGGCGATTGAGACCGCGGGTCTCACACCCGCGGAGGTGCATGCCTGGGGCGGGGAGCCCGAGGTCATCGCGGCGCTCGCGGCTGACAAGGACGCCGCCCGCCACCCCCCCCCCGGCGGCGGCACTCGACCGGCGGCTGGCCACGTGGGAGGGCGGCCGCCGCTACACCTGCCCGACCTACGTCGTGCACCACGGCAACGGCAGAAACTCCGTCGTTCCGGGGTTTAACCCGATCGAGGTGTACGAGGTCGTCTTCGCCAACTGCGGCCCCGCGCTGACCCAGCGCCCCGACCCGGAGACCATGACCGAGGTGCTCGCGTGGGCGGGTGAGCCGCTGGCCACCGCCGAAGTCGCCGCGGTGGCCGGAATCGACCGCGAGGACGCCCGCCAGCGCCTGGCCCGCGAAGGCGCCCATGCGCAACCTTTCGGCTCGGATGTGTTCTGGTCCGTGAACTGAGGCACGCATGACCATGCGTGCTGTACGGTTACCAACATGTTTCTCCGGGGGGAGTATCCACACATGGTCCGTGCCTGCGCACTTACCGCCGCCACCATCGCCATCGCCGCCATCGGAGCCGGATCGGCTCACGCTGCGGTGAACCTCAGCGCGTCCGTCAGCCCGTCGAACAGCGGGACGCCTGACAACCCGACGCCCGCGTCGGTCAACGTCACCGCCAAGATCACCGGCGCGCCCGTCGGCGCCGTCGACGGCTCCGGCGCGACGCAGTCGATCGAGGCGAAGCTGCCGTACCCGCTGCTGTTCAATCCCGTGGCATTCCCGTCGTGTGACGCGGCCCAGGTCCGCGCGCGCACCTGCGCGAGCGCGGCGAAGATCGGCACGGGCAAGGTCGTCGGCGGCGCCGCCGGCGGCATCGTGCAGCAGCTCAAGCTGACGGCGTACAACGGCAAGGGCTACAGCCTGCTGCTGCTCGTCGAGGGCACCACGCCCCTGCGCATCGACTCGGTCCTGCGGGGAACGATCCGCAGTGGCGACGGCCAGTACGGCATGTCGCTGCTCAACGAGGTCCCGGAGAACCTGCAGCAGCCCGTGCCGGGCGTCTTCACCACGGTCACGGAGTTCGGGCTGAAGGTCGACGCCAAGCGCAAGGTCAACGGCAAGACCATCTCGTACATCAGCACCGCAGGGTGCTCCGGCGGCAAGTGGCCGTTCGAGGCGAAGGTGACCTACCGCAACGGCAACACGGAGTCGGGCACCGCGTCGTCGAAGTGCACGAAGTAGCGGGGGCTCAGACCCCGAGCTGACGCAGTGCGTCGGCGACGCCCCGGGCGTCGCCGACCACCGCATCGGCGCCGGCGAGTTCGTCGGCGCCGTGCGGCCCGGTGGTGATCGCGATGCAGTGCACGCCGTCCGCCCGTGCGCAGAGCACGTCGAGCGGCGTGTCGCCGATGACGATCGTGCGATCCCGCGGGAACGCCGCGAGGTTGCCGTCGACTGCCCGCTCCCGGGCGACGGCGGGCAGCTGGGTCCGGTCCTCGTCGTCAGAGCCGAAGCCGCCCTGCCCGGGCGGGAAGAACTCGCCGAGGCCGGCGCGCGAGAGCTTGAGCCGCGCGATCGGCTCGAGGTTGCCGGTCACGAGCGCGAGGCCGACATCGCCACGGTCGCGCAGCTCGGCCAGCAGTTCGGGCATGCCGGGGGCCACGGTGTCGGACAGGTCGGGCGGGCACAGGCGGGCGTAGGCCTCGCATGCCGCGTCGCGGACGTCGTCGAGATGCGCGTCGATCCGGTCCGGCGGCACGCCCGCGTCGAGCAGGAGGTGCCGGGCGATCTCGAGATCCGTGCGACCCGCCGTCGGCACCTCGCCGATCCGGTCGGGGCCGACGTGGTGCACCTTCGCGAGCGCCTCGTACAGCGCGTGCTTGTGCGCCTCGGCCGCCCGCAGCAGCAGGGTCCCGTCGATGTCGAACAGCAGCAGGTGGCCAACTCCCATGGCGCCATCCTGCCACGACCAGTCGTCCGGCGTTGAACCTCCCGGGGGGCACGGTGTGTAGGACCCACATCATGTCCCTGCTGGTTGTCGCCCCTCCTGCCGTGTCCGGCCCCACCAGTCTCCTAGGCTCCAGGCGTGTCCCTGCCCGTCCCTCGTCCGCTCGCATGACCCGACCGACGACGCCGGACGCCGCCCGCCAGGCCGAAGCGGCCCATGAGGCGCAGCTGCTGCAGCGCGTCGCCGCCGGTGATCGCGGCGCGCCGCTGGAAGAGCTCTACGACCGCTACGAGCGGCGCGTGTGGGCCGTCGGCCTGCGGCGCCTGCGCGACCGCGGCGCCGCCGAGGATCTCGTCCAGGAGACCTTCGTCCGCCTCTGGCGTGCCGCGCCGCGGTTCGATCCCGAGCGCGGGACGGTCGGCGCCCTGCTCATGACGATCGCCTACCGCGCGGCCTCCGACCTCGGCCGACGGCGCGCGGGCGAGACGACGGTGGTCTCCCTGGACATCGACGTCGCCGACGGTCCCGCCGAGCCGCATGGCGGCACCGAGGAGGAAGAGCAGCTGCTGCTGCGCGACGAGCTGCAGGCGGCGCTCTCCACGCTCTCGGACGAGCAGCGCGAGATCCTGCGGCTGCACTTTCAGGAGGACCTCACCCAGGCCGAGATCGCCTCACGCCTGGACCTTCCGCTCGGGACCGTGAAGTCCCGGGTCTTCTACGGCCTGCGCCACCTGCGGGCCACGCTTTCGGAGCAGCGTGATGGCTGAGCACGACGACCACGACGACCTGCAGCTCGACCCCGAGCTGCGCGCCCTGCTGGGCGAGCTGGACTACGACGACGCGGGCCCGCCCCCGGGCTCCGCGCGCGGACCCTCGGCGCGGTGAGCGCCCAGCCGATGCCCGGCCAAGCAACCGAGCGGCGCCGGGCCGAGCGCCGCAGGCGGAGCATCAGCCTCCCGTACGCCGTGGGCGGCGCGGTCGCGGTTGCGGCCGTGGGACTCGTCGCGCTCCTCTTCACCTTCGTCGGCCTGGAGGGCGACGCGCCCCGCACCACGCAGCTCACCGGCTCCGCGGGCGCGGTGACGGTGGAGGTCAAGGACGCCCAGGTGACGCTCGAGGGCGACGGCAAGCCCCTCCCCGCGGGCGCGGAGTACGAGCTGTGGGCCGTCCAGGGCGACCCCGACGCGCCGAAGCTCACGTCCGTGGGCACCTTCCGCCCCGACGCTGACGGCAAGGTCGACGCCGAGCTCCAGCTCCCCAAGGGCATGCCGCAGGAGGTGCCGCTCGCCGTCACGCAGGAGGAGGACGACGATCCGTCGCCCAACCTCCCGCCGGTGCTCGCGACGACCTGACGCGGGGCGCTACCCGCGAACGAACGAGGTGTCCGGGCCGAGCGTCTGCGCGTACGCGGCGATGAGCTTCGCGCACGTCGCGATGTCCTCGAGCTGCACCATCTCGACCGGCGAGTGCATGTAGCGCAGCGGGATCGAGACGACGCCCGTGGCGACGCCCGCCCGGGAGAGGTGGACGGCGTCGGCGTCGGTGCCGGTGGCCCGCGCCGTGGCCGCCAGGGAGTGCGGCAGATCCTCGCGCTCGGCGGTGTCGATGAGGCCGCCGCTCACCGCGGGGTGCAGGGTGCTGCCCCGCTCGATGACCGCGCCGCTGCCCAGCGGATGCTCACCGAGCTCCTTGACGTCCACGCCCGGAGCGTCGGTCGCGTGCGTCACGTCGACCACGATCGCCAGGTCGGGGTCCAGCCGGAACGCCGACGTCCGGGCGCCCGCGAACGTGATCTCCTCCTGGACCGCGCCGACCGCGATGACGTCGCCCGGCGCGCCGCCCGCCTCGGCGACGAGCCGCGCGGCCTCGAGCGCGATGAACGCACCCAGGCGGTTGTCCATCGAGCGCGACACGACGCGCTCGCCGAGCAGCTCCTCCGGCTCGCCCGCGATGACGGCGACGTCGCCGATGCGGACCTTCGCCTTCGCCTCGTCGCCGTCGGCGGCGCCGATGTCGATGTGCAGGTCCTTCAGCTCGGCGACCTTCTTGCGGTCGTCGGGCTTGAGCAGGTGGATGGGCTTCTTGCCGATGACGCCGGGCAGCACGCCGTCGGCCGTCGTGACCTCCACGCGCTGGCCGACGAGGATCTGCGGATCCCAGCCGCCGACGCCGGCGAAGTAGAGGAAGCCCTTCTCGTCGACGTGGGTGACGATCAGGCCGATCTCGTCGATGTGCCCGACGATGATGAGTCGCGGCGCGCCCTCGGCGGTGCCGGGCACGCGCGCGGTGGCGCTGCCCATCACGTCGATCGAGACGTCGTCCGTGAACGCGCGGGCGGCCGCGGCGAACGCGGCGGCGGGGGCGGTCTCGTAGCCGGAGGGCCCGGCGGCGGTCAGGAGGGCGCGGAGAGTCTCGGGCAACGGCATGGCCGGGACGTTATCGCGCAACAAGTTTGAACCGCGCGGGGCCCTGCCGGGGAAGTGCACGTGACGGAGGGGCAGGCAAAGAACCGAGAGGACGGCATGCATATCCCCGACGGATTTCTCGAACCCGGCGTCGCAGCCGCGACGACGGTGCTGGCTGCCGGCGCAGTCGGCTACGGCCTGCGCCGCACCGGCGCGACGCTCGACGAGCGCACCGCCCCGCTCCTCGGCGTCACGGGCGCGTTCGTGTTCGCCGCGCAGATGCTCAACTTCCCCGTGGCCGGCGGGACGAGCGGTCATGTGCTCGGCGCCGCGCTCGCCGTGGCGCTGCTCGGACCGTGGGCGGCAAGCGTCGTGCTCGCCGTGGTGCTCACGCTCCAGGCCTTCGTGTTCGCTGACGGCGGGGTCGCAGCACTGGGCGCCAACGTGCTGAACATGGGGGTCATCGGCGGCCTCGGAGCGGGGCTGATCCTCGCTGCGGGACGGCGGTTCCTGCCGCGGACGCGCAGCATGCTGCTCGGCGCCGTCGCGGTGGCGGCATGGGCCGCCGTGATGCTCAGCGCGCTGGCCTGCGCCATCGAACTCGGCGTCTCCGGCACCGTCCCGCTCGGCACCGTGCTCCCGGCGATGCTCGGTGTCCACGTGCTGATCGGCGTGGGCGAGGCCGTCATCACGGTGGCCGCCCTCAGCGCCGTGCTCGCCAGCCGCCCCGACCTCGTGCACGGATGGCACGGAACACCGCCCGTCGCCCCCGTGTCCCGACCGATCGTGGAAGGCTGATCATGCGCCGCACCGTCTTCATCCTCTGCGCCATCGGCGTCTCGCTCGCGCTCGCGACGGTCGTGTCACCGTGGGCCTCGTCGCACCCGGACGGGCTCGAGAAGGTCGCCGACCAGCAGCAGTTCCTCGACAGCGCGCGGCAGGCGGGCGTGCAGCAGCAGGCACCCGCGCCTGACTACGCCTTCCCCGGCGTCCGCGACGCGTCCGCCGCGACCGCGGCGGCCGGCTTGACGGGGACGCTCCTCGTCCTCGCCGCCGGGACCGGCATCGGCCTCCTCGTCGCGCGCCGCCGGACGGGCGAATCATGAGCGGCCTGGGACCGCACGACCTCGCGCTGGCCTCGGTCGCAGGCGACCCGGGCAGCCCGATCCACCGCCGCGACCCGCGCAGCAAGCTGCTCGCGCTCGTGGCGGTCACCCTCGTCGCCGTGTCGACTCCCGCGACCGCATGGCCGGTCTATGCCGGGTGTGCCGCGGTGCTGGCCGGCGTCGCCGTCGCCGCGCGGGTCACGCCGGCCACGATCTGGCACCGCGCGCGGGTGGTCCTGCCACTGGTCCTCTTCGCTGCGGCGTTCATCCCCTTCGTGCGGGAAGGCCACGTCGTCGGGTCGGTCGGCCCGTTCGACGTCACCGCCGAGGGCCTGGAGACGTTCGCCGGCGTCGCGGCGAAGACGGCGATCGGCACCGTCAGCGCCGTGCTCATCGGCGCGACGACGTCGTTCCCGGACGTGCTGCGGGCCCTCGAGCGACTGCGCGCCCCGCGACTCTTCGTCCTGATCGCGATGCTGACCTACCGGTACGCGTTCGTCGTCGCGGGCGAGGTGCGCCGGATGCGCACGGCGATGCGGGCGCGCGCGTACCGCCCGCGGCACGCGCTGCAGGCCGGCCCCGTCGGCCACGCCGCGAGCGCGCTCTTCCTGCGTGCGCACGCGCGCGGGGAGCGGATCTACCTCGCGATGGCGGCCCGCGGGTTCACCGGCACGATGCCGCAGGCGGTGCCGTTGCGCCTGGGCGCCGCCGATGTCCTGTTTCTCGCCGCCGCGGCCGTCCCCCCCTAGTGGTGCTCCGAGTGACCATTGAGGTGATGGCATGACCTGCACGATCCATGCGCGCGGCCTGCGCTACGCGTACCCGGGAGGGCACCTCGCACTCGCGGGCGTCGACCTCACGGTCCAGCACGGTGAGCGCGTCGCGGTGCTCGGCCCGAACGGCGCCGGCAAGACGACGCTCATGCTGCACCTCAACGGGCTCCTGCTCGGAGACGGCGAGCTGCGCATCGGCGGCGTGGTCGCCGGCCCCGACACGGTCGCCGACCTGCGGGCCGGTGTCGGCCTCGTCTTCCAGGACCCCGACGACCAGCTCTTCATGCCGACCGTGCGCGAGGACGTCGCGTTCGGCCCGCTCAACCTCGGCCTCGGCGCGCAGGAGGCAATGCGCCGCGTCGATGAGGCGCTCGGCGCGGTCGGCATGCGCGCCGTCGCCGACCGCGCGCCCCATGAGCTGTCGATGGGGCAGCGCCGCCGCGTCGCGATCGCCACGGTGCTGGCCATGCGGCCGCAGCTGCTGGTCCTCGACGAGCCGTCAGCGAATCTCGATCCGCGTGCGCGCCGCGAGCTCCTGGCGGTGCTCGACGCACTGGACACGACGCTGCTCGTCGTCACCCATGACCTGGCGTTCGCCGCGCGGCTGTGTGAGCGCGCCGTGGTGCTCGACGCGGGCCGCGTGATGGCCGACGGCCCCTGCGACGAGCTGCTCGCCGACGCCGCGCTGCTCGCCGCGCATGACCTGGAGCTGCCCGAAGGCTTCGACCCGCTGCGCGCCCGGAGGGCCGCCGCATGACGATGCCCGCCCACACCCCCGCCGCAGGCGTCCACGACGCCGCGGCCGCCGCGAACGCGCTGCGCGCCCGCGGACTGCGTCTCTCCTCCGCTCGACGGCTCCTGCTCCAGGCGCTGTTCTCCGCCGACGGCCCGGTCACCGCCGAAGCGCTGGCCGCGGGGCTCGACGACCGCCTGCCGCCCTCCGACCTGACGTCGGTCTACCGCAACCTCGAGACCCTCGAACAGCTCGGCCTGGTCCGCCACCGCCATCTCGGCCACGGCGCCGGGCTGTACGAGCCCACCGGCACGCCCGCGCGCGAACTCGTCGCCTGCGAGCGCTGCGGCGACCTGCTCGCGCTGGCGCCCGAACGGCTGGACGCCGTGCGCGACGCCGTGCTCGAGGCGACCGGGTTCCACGCACGGTTCACGCACCTGCCGCTCGTCGGCCTGTGCGGGGCGTGCGCGGAGGACGTCACAGCTCCGGAACCGCCTGCAGCGCCAGCGCGCAGCCCACGCCCATGATCACGACGGCCGAGACGGTCGGGAGCGCCGCGATCACGCGGCCTGCCGCGCCGCCCACCGACACGCGCGTGAGCGCGCGGCCGGCGTAGACGACTCCGAGGCCGAGCACCGTCAGCGTCAGCGCCAGGCCGACCGAGAACGCGACGATCAGCAGCAGGCCGAGCGCGATCTCGCCCTGGGCCATGGCCGCCAGGAGCACCACGAGCGCGGACGGGCACGGAATGAGCCCCGCCGACGCGCCCATGGCGATCACGCCACGCGGCGTGAGCTGGTCCGGGGCGTGGTGATGATGATCGTGGTGATGGTGGTGGTCGTGGTGATGGTGGCCATGTGCGGCGCGGGCCCCGCGCAGTCGCCCGCGCAGCACCCCGGCGCCGACTGCGACGACGAGCAGCCCGCTGGCGAGCGTCAGGTAGGGCAGGATGTCCTCAGGCAGCACGTACGCCGACAGCGACAGAGTGATGAGCCCGAGCGAGAACACGCCGATGGTGTGGGTGACCGTCACGGTCAGCCCGAGGCCGATGGCGTGCCGGGCGGTGCCGCGAGCGCCGATGAGGTACGCCGCGACCATCGCCTTGCCGTGTCCGGGCGACAGCGCGTGCAGCGCGCCCCACCCCATCGCGGCGAGGAGCAGCAGCACGAGGACCGACCGCCCGGCGGCCGCGTCGTCGAGCAGCCCGGCGAAGCCCTCGGTCGCGCCGCCGCGCGCCGTCGTCGTCTCCTCGCCGGCGCCGTCCGGTCGCGGAGCGACGACCGTGCCGTCGCCGGGGCGCACGCGCAGCGTCGCCGCGCGCGTGTCGGGCGGGCTCGAGACCAGGTCACGGGGATAGGCGCGCAGCCCGCGCGTGACGTCCCGCGCGGGCACGGAGGAGCGCACCGCGGTCCCCTCGCCCGGGCGCACGACGATCTCCCGCCACCCGACCCGTCCGGGGTACGTGTCGTCGCGCAGCGCGACGGCACGCGCGGCCGCGACGCGGGCCGTTGCCGTCAGCTCGACGCGTGTCGTCTCCAACCCGCCCGCGCCGGGAGCGCGGACGAGCCGGCCCGGGCCGCGCAGGCGCAGCGGCACCGCGCGGCCGTCCACCCGCAGCGCCACGCCGCGCAGGACCTCCGCCCGCACCGCGGACAGCACCTCGGCGGGCGAGCGATCGCGCTCCTGGAACGTCGGGATCTCGGCCTTGTCGAGCACGTAGCGAACGTCGATGCGGTCGGCCGACACGGTGACGACGTCGAGACGGTTCACCGAGAAGTTGCCGAGCGGGTGCGCGCCGGCCGGCGCTGCGAGGACCAGCGCGACCAGGCAGGCAGCGAACAGAGCGAGGCGTCTCATGGTGTCTCCAGTGCTCGTCGGGCACGCGGTGCGTGCAGGGGTGAGAAGCGCGGGCTCTCACGCAGCGCGGCACGCAGCCAGCGGCGCGCCTGTGCCCGCTGACCGGCAGCACGCGCGGCCATGCCAGCGTGGTAGAGGAACTGCGGATCGCGCGAGCCCAGACGGAGCGCACGGCGGGCCCAGCGCAGGCCTTCCGCAGGACGGCCGGCCCGGGTCAGCGCCCAGCCGAGCGCGTCGGCGGACCGCACGCTCGGCGCATTCGCCCACGCGGCGCGCCCGAGGCGGACGCCGCGCTCGGGGTCGCCGTGGTCGGCCTCGTAGAGCGCGAACTCGACGTCGGTGTTGACCCCGGCGCCGTCGAGCAGCCGGCGCTGCGCGCCGACGAGCGCAAGGTCCTCTCGCGATTGCGCGCGCCGGCCGGCGGCGAGCTCGATCTCGCCCAGTGCGATGACGTACTCGGGCAGCGGCTGGCGGGCCACGACCTCGCGCAGCGTGCGCGCCGCCGGACCGAGCCGGCCGGCTGCCGCGGCCGCGCGCGCGAGGCCGGCGCGCGCGGGCAGGTGCCCGGCGTCATACGCCAGCGCCTGCCGGTACGCGCGGCGCGCCGCCGTGACACGGCCCCGGCCGAGCTCCAGGTTGCCGATCAGCGTGCGCACGTAGGCGCCGTTCTCGGTCGCCTCGCCGCCGGCCGACGCGGCGAGGTCCAGTGCCCGCCGCGCTCCGGCCAGGTCCCCGGTGAGCTCACGCAGGTAGGCGACCCGCGCATAGGCGGCGGCGTTGGGCTTGCGGTCGATCATCTCCTGCAGCGTGCGTGCGGCCTCCGGATAACGGCCCAGTTCGACGAGCGCGTCGACCACGACGCCGAACGGCGAGACGGCATTCGGGGCGGCGCGGCGCGCCGCACGGCCGTCGGCCAGCGCGCCGCGGAAGTCGTGCCGGGCGAGCCGGAGCACGCCCCGCTGCGTGAGGAGCGAAGCCTCGCCCGGCCCGAGCGCGAGGCCGCGGCGCAGCGCATCGTCGGCGCGGGCGTAGAAACCGATGTCGCCGGTCTCCCGCACGCGCTGCAGGAGGGCGGCCGCGAGGCCGGCGTACAGCGACGGGGACGGCGGGCCCTCGCGCAGCGCGGCCTGCAGCCGTTCGACGCGCTCGACCGTGGTCGCGGCGGGGACGGCGTCGAGCCCGGCGGCCGACGCAGGGGACACGGCGGGCGCCGCGTCATCGGCGCCGTTGCGTGTCAGCCCGAGCGCCCCAAGCGTCAGCAGGAAGGCGACCGCCATGGCGGCGAGGGTCAGGCGCGTGGTGGTGAAGTGCATGAGGAACTCCGATCGCCAGCGGTGGGCCCACCCGCCAGGGGTGGGCCCACCAGCGCGGGATGGACCGATCAGGACGGGGCGTCCGCCGAGGTCGGGTCGTGCGTCGGCTCCTGGCGCTTGAGCTTGGAGTCGAAGCCCGACTGCAGCGGCCCCAGGTACGGGAAGCTGCCCTGGAACTCGACGTCGTTGCGATCGACGCCGTCGCCCAGCGGGAGCTTCTTGCCGAGCAGGAAGCCGCCGATGACGCGCAGCTCGATGTCGACGACATCGTCGGCGAGACGCCGCCCGTTCGGGAAGCCGCCCAGGTCGCCGCCGATGACGCCGAACCGGTTCTCCGTCTCCGACGGCGGCACGCCGAGGTTGATCTTCAGCGTGTCGGCCGGAACGGCGTCGTCACTGATCTTCGTCTTCCCCGGCAGGCCGACGAGCAGCGCGTCGACGATGTCGGTGCGGTCCTTCGTCGGGATCCCCAGGTCGAACAGCTGGTTCAGCACGTCACCCAGGTGCGAGTTCAGCGCGTACTTGCCGAAGTTCTTCAGGTCGTCCTTCGGCTGGGTGGCGTTGAACTTGTCCTTGTCGCGCAGCGGCACGACCACCTCGTTGATGAGCGGGTTGCCCAGGCGGCTGACCTGGACCCACGGGTTGGCGGTCGCAGCCTTCGCCTTCGACCGCTTCGACGACGCCGCGAACGCGTCGCCGATCACCGTGCGGTTCGTGGCCTGCAGGCGGCGGCGCTCGGTGGAGGACCACACGCCGACGACCGCGTTCTTGGCGTCCGCCGCGGCGACGGGCTTCGTGTCCCGCGTGACGTGCGCCTCCGGGATCTGCAGCACGACCGAGTGCACGCCGTAGCCCGCGAGGTCGTCCTTGCCGCCGCCCGACGCGCCCGTGCCGTTGCGGAGGTTGATGCCGTCGAACGTCGCACCGAGGTCGACGAAGAACGGGTCCTCGCGCTGGCCGGCGAACACGCGCCCGCCGCCCGGCAGATCCGCGATCGCCTGGTTGGCGACCTTGGCGTAGTCAGGGAACGTCTTCGGCCCCACGTTGTTCGGGCCGACCTTGAACTTCGTGCCCAGCACCTTCGACGAGACGAGGCGACCGCGCACGTAGCGGAGCCGTTCGAGCTTGTAGAACTGCTTGATGTTGAGCTTCGGGTCGTCGATCGACGCCACGCCCGGCAGCGCGTAGAGGAACGTGTCCTTGTTCCCGACCTCGGTCCGGAAGCTGAACCGGTAGCGGACGTCCCAGACGCCGTCGCCGGTGTTGTCGATGTTGACGTAGTACCGGGCTCGATCATCGAACCCGTAGAAGTTCGGGCCGCCGGCGGGATCCTCGAACGGGACCCAGTTGGCGACCACGGTCAGTGCTCCTGGCGCATCCTTGGCGGTGTAGGCGTACACGTCCGTGTTGTCGCCGGTCGGGTCCTGGGACGTCAGTGGCGCCTCGCGGTGACTCGACGTGACGCCGAGCGACACCGAGAGGACACCGGCCACGAGTGCGGCCATCAGGGCGCCGACCAGGATCGGCAGCTTGCGCATGGGTGCTCCTTGGGGTGAGGGTTGGTGGTTCACACCTCCACCTTCCCGCGCCGGCGACCGATGGTTCAGTAAAAAGTCCTGCAAATACGCACTTTCTGGGAGTCCTTCGCAGGTGCAAGGAACTCGCAGCAACCGGCGTGATCTGCGGCCTGAACGGGTAGACATCAGGGGTACGGATGCGCACCCCGCTTGCTCCCGAGAGCCCGCAGCAGCAGGGACTCTGGGTCCACCTCCTCGTCGCCTCGCGCCTGTTCGGGGCCGCCATCGCGATCGCGCTGCTCAGCGTGCACCGGGTCACCGACCACGATCAGGCGCTGATCGTCGCGGCGGTCGGGTGGACGGCCTTCTCCTGCCTGGCGGTGCTGCGCTGGCCCGAGCTGCACCGGCGCGCCAGCGCCTGGGTGGTCGACACGATCGTCGTGCTCGGCCTGATCCTCGCGTCCGAGGACTGGCGCAGCCCGTTCTACATCTACGGCCTCACCACGCTCATCCTCCCGGTGACCGAGCTGCGCGCGCGGCCGGCCGTCGTCTGGGGCATGACGTGGGTGGTCGCGTACTTCATCGTGGCCGTCCTCACCGCGCTGCCCGCCGAGCGGACGCTGCGCGAGACCGCACGGCTGGAGACGCTCGCCACCCATCTCCTGCTCCCGCTCGTCATCACCCTCGCACTCGGGTACGCCGCCGCGGTCCTGCGCCGCCTGCATGAGGAGCGGGAGCGGCGCGAGCAGCTCGCCATCGGCGCCGAGCGCCAGCGCATCGCCTGGGAGCTGCACGATTCGGCCAAGCAGCGCCTGCACGCCGCCAGCCTGGTGCTCAGCACGCTGGAACCGGCACCGACACAGGTCCTCCACGCGCGCCGGGAACTCGACGCCGCGGTCGCCGACATGCAGTCGGCGATCGACGAGCTGCGCACACCGCTGGACGGACGGCCGCTCGACGAGGCCCTGCGCGAGCGCGCCGGCGAGCTCGCGGAGATCTCCGACACCGAGATCGTCGTGCGCGGGGGCGCGCCGCCACTGCCGGACACGACCCGCGCGCACGTGCACCGCATCGCCGCCGAGGCGCTGACGAACGCAGTCCGCCACGCCGACGCCGACCGCATCGAGGTCGACATCGCGCGCCGCGACGGCGTCCTGCTCGTCCGCGTCCGCGACGACGGCCGGGGCATGCCCGCCGAGGCGCGGCCCGGCACCTCCGGCCTGCGCGGCATGGCGGGCCGCGCGGCCACCATCGGCGCCGAGCTGGACATCGCGCCGTGCGACGACGGCCGCGGCACCACCGTCACCCTCAGTCTGCCCCTCGACCCCACCGGAGACGCCCCATGATCAGGATCCTGTTCGTCGACGACCACCCCGCGCTGCGCGCCGGCCTGGAGGCCGTGCTGCGCTCCGAACCCGGGCTCGTCCCTGTGGGTTCTGCGTCCGGCGACGCCGACGTGTGGCACAAGATCGAGGCCACCCGGCCCGACGTCGTGCTGCTCGACTACCACCTGCCCGGCGCAGACGGCGTCGCGCTGTGCAGGCGCATCAAGCGAGTGATGCCGCCGCCGGCGGTCGTGCTCTACAGCGCGTACGCCGACGCGAAGCTGGCGATCCCCGCGGTCCTGGCCGGCGCCGACGGACTGGTGCACAAGAGCGCCCCGGCCCCGGAGCTGTTCGACGCGCTGCGACGCGCTGCGCGTGGCGAGTCCGCGCTGCCCCCGATCGGGCGCGAGCAGCTCGACGATGCGACGTCACTCATCGACCCCCAGGACCTGCCGATCCTCGGCATGCTCATCGAGGGCACCGACCGGGCCGACATTCCCGGGACGCTCGGGCTCGAGCCCGGCGAGTTCGCCAACCGGCTCGACCGGATGATCGGAGCCCTGTCGGTGGACGTGCCGGCGGCGCGCGCCTCGAGGTGACGCGCGCCGCGGTGCAGGGGCCTACGCGGAGGTCGTGACGGCCTCGCGACGCGTGTGCGTCGTGTGGTCCTCGTCCTCGTCGTCGTAGTGGCTCGCGAGCTTCTCCGTGCCGCCGGTGATCGCGCCCTTGAACTCGCGCATGCCGCTGCCGAGCTGGCGGCCGACCTGCGGCAGGCGCTTGGGGCCGAGCACGAGCAGCGCGATGGCCAGCACGATGATGAGTTCCATCGGTCCGATGCTGGGCATGGCTACGCCGGCTTCTTCGTGTTGACGCCGCCGGGCTTCGGGGTGCGCTTGCTGACCTCGGCGAAGTCGTAGAAGCGGCCCTTGCCCTTGCCCTCGGTGCCCAGGCCGAAGCCGAGCTTCGTGATCGCCGTGACGGCGTCCTCGATGGCGGTGAACTCGTACCGGCTGTACGCGCGGTCGTTGCCGAGCTTGCCGAGCGACTGGAGCGCGAGCGCGCGGTGCACGGCCTCGACACCCATGATCTCGGCGGCGTAGCGCGCGAGGTCGGCCTGGCCGCCCGCGGCGAACGCGGTGACGCCGATGAGGTACGCGTTGACGAACACCTGGTCGCCGGCGACGAGGCCGCCGAGGAGGCTCTTCTCGCTGGAGAACAGCCCGTCCGGGATCCAGATCTTCGTGGTCGCGGGCTTTGCGCCGTTGGCCGTGAGGAACTGGTAGTGCAGGAGCTCCTCGTAGGCGGCGGCGCGCACGTTGTTGCGCGTCACCTTGTCGTCGAAGTCGACCTTCTCGGCGCCGACGGTGTTGACGATGGTCGCGAGCACCTCGGCGGTCGCGGCGATGTTCAGGATGGTCTGCGCGTCGTTGGCGGCCATGGCCTTGGACGGCAGGCTCATCAGGCCGAGGCCGCCGACAGCGGCGGCGGCGCCGCCGACGAAGCGACGGCGCGTGGCGGCCGACTCGCCGGCGTGGAGGCGGTCGACGGCGTCGGCGATCATGGGGTGCGGGTCAGGAGTCATGCCGGGCACTTCCCGCGGCGGCCAGCGCACGGTTCGATGTCCCGGCGCACCGCCGCTCCCCACCCGGCCCATCCCGCTGAGCGTCACATCGTGGTCGCCCTGGCGACCAGTATGTGACGCTCGGCCTAGCGCGCGGGTCAGCGCCTGGCGCGCCTGACAGTGAAGGTCGTCGTCGCGCGATTGCCCGCCATGTCTGTCGCAGTCACGCGGAGCCTCAGGCTGAGACCTGCGCGCTTGGCCAGCCGGGCCGGAACCTTGATCGTCGTGGTGGCGGTCTTCGCGCCGCGAACGCGCTCCAGCCGCCGTGACGCCAGGACCGGTGCGCCGCGCTTGCCACCACGCTGCGCCCGGTCGTGGAGCTGCACGTCGACGGCGCTGGTCTCGCTCACACGGATGCGCACCTTGATCCGGCCTGCGCTCTGCCCCCGCCGCCCACGCACGGCCGACCCGGACACCTCGGGCGGCCTCACGTCGCGTGATACGTCAGGCCAACGCGCTCCCTCCCCGTCGGCATCGCTGCGCGTCGGCCCCAGCCCGGCATCGACGCTCCGGATACGCCGATTCAGCGAGTCGGCGATCAGCACGCTGCCGTCGGGGGTCACCGCAACGTCGGCGGGGTCATCGAGTGCTGCAGCGGCGGCCGGCCCCCCATCGCCGGAGAACCCATCGGCACCCGTTCCTGCCAGCGTCGAGATCACCCCGGCCGGATCGACCCGCCGCACGCGATCGTTCACTCGATCGGCGATGAGCACGCTGCCGTCCCCCGCCACCGCCACCCCTTCGGGAAAGCGGAGCTGCGCGGCGGTGGCCGGGCCACCGTCACCGGAGAACCCCGGGGTGCCGGTCCCCGCCACCGTCGAGATGACCCCAGCCGGATCGACCCGCCGCACTCGGTGGTCGAACGAATCGACGATCAGGATGCTCCCGTCGGGCGCCACCGCGACGTCCCTCGGGCTGTTGAGCTGCGCCGCGGTGGCCGGGCCACCGTCACCGGAGAATCCCGGGATGCCGGTCCCCGCCACCGTCGACGACCCGCCGGCCGGGTCGATACGCCGGACCATCGTGGTGTTGACGTCGCTGATGATCACGCTGCCGTCCGGCGCCTGCGCCACCGCCGTGGGACCCGGCGGGGCTTGGGCTGTGATCACCGTCACCGCACCTGCCGCCGAGAGACGCGCCACCTGCCCGAGCATCGGCGCCGCGATGAGCACGCTGCCGTCTGGTGCGGCCGCCACGCGCGTCGGGTACAAGACGCCAGCGGGCGTGGAGATCAGTCCGTTGCGATCGATCCGCCGCACCTGCGACCCGGTCGCATCCGCCACGAACACCGTCCCGTCGGCGCCGACGTCCACACCGATGGGAAAGTTGAACGTCGCGGCGGACGCGGGCCCACCGTCACCTCCGGCCACCGAGACGCCCGTGCCGGCGACGGTCACGATCGTGTTCGACGCCGCGATCGCGGATGCGCCATGCAGCGTCCACATGGCGATCGCGATGGCGACAACCCGGCCCGAGATGCTCCACATGTTCATCATCAGTAGAGCAAACGGCGAGCGCAACCGAAAGTTGTGCAGCATTTCGTGACCGTCACGCGGACGGCACGCGTCACCCAGCGGCAACCAACTGACGCAGCACGTACAACAGGATGCCGCCGTTGCGGTAGTAGTCGGCCTCCTTCGGCGTGTCGATCCGCACCGTCGCGGTGAACGACACGTCGCCGGCGGTGACCTGCACCGTCTTCGGCAGCTCGCCCGCATTCAGCGGCTCGGCGAACCCGGTGATCGAGAACTCCTCCTCGCCGGTCAGACCCAGCGAATCGGCGGACTCGCCCTCGGGGAACTGCAGCGGCAGCACGCCCATGCCGACGAGGTTCGACCGGTGGATGCGCTCGAACGACTGCGCGATGACCGCCTTGACGCCGAGCAGGTTCGTGCCCTTCGCCGCCCAGTCGCGCGACGAGCCCGAGCCGTACTCCTTGCCACCCAGCACCACGAGCGGCGTGCCCTCCGCGAGGTACTTCTCCGACGCCTCGTAGATCGACATCTGCTCACCCTCGGGCAGCTTGCGCGTGATGCCGCCCTCGGTCCCCGGCGCGAGCTGGTTGCGCAGGCGGATGTTCGCGAACGTGCCGCGCACCATCACCTCGTGGTTGCCGCGGCGTGAGCCGTACGAGTTGAACTCGCGCGGCTGCACACCGTGCTCGATGAGGTACTGGCCGGCCGGGGAGTCCTTCTTGATCGCGCCCGCCGGGGAGATGTGGTCGGTGGTCACGGAGTCGCCGAGCTTGGCGAGCACCCGCGCGCCGGTGATGTCGCTCACCGGGGACGGCTCCTGCGCCATGCCCTCGAAGTACGGCGGGTTGCGCACGTACGTCGAGGCGTCGTCCCAGGCGAAGCGGTCGCCCGTCGGGATCTCCAGGGCCTTCCAGTCGTCGTTGCCCTCGAAGACCTCGCCGTAGCTGTCGGTGAACTGCTCGGGGCGCACCGCCTGCTCGACGGTCGCCGCGACCTCCTCCGCCGACGGCCAGATGTCCTTGAGGTAGACGTCCTGCCCGTCCGAGCCGACGCCGATCGGCTCGTTGTACAGGTCGATCTCCATCGTGCCGGCGATCGCGTACGCCACGCAGAGCGGCGGCGACGCCAGGTAGTTCATCTTCACGTCCGGGTTGATCCGGCCCTCGAAGTTGCGGTTGCCCGACAGCACCGAGACGACCGCGAGGTCCGCGTCGTTGACCGCCTTGCTGACCGACTCCGGCAGCGGGCCGGAGTTGCCGATGCACGTCGTGCAGCCGTAGCCGACGAGGTGGAAACCCAGCGCCTCGAGGTCGGGCGTGAGACCCGCCCGGTCGAGGTACTCGGTGACGACCTTCGAGCCCGGCGCCAGCGACGTCTTGACCCACGGCTTGCGGGTCAGGCCCTTGGCCGCGGCCTTGCGCGCGAGCAGACCTGCGCCGACCATGACCGACGGGTTCGACGTGTTCGTGCAGGAGGTGATCGCCGCGATCACGACGTGGCCGTGGTTCAGCGTCGCCTCGGTGCCGTCCTCCATCGTGAACGTCACGGCGCCGCGGTCGGGGTCGTCGACCACGGTGGTCGGAACCGGGCGCGTCGCCGACTCGGCCGCCGCGGCGTCCGCGCCCGGCTCGGTCGTGGCCGGCGGATCCGACGCCGGGAACGTCGCGTTGACCGCGTCGTCCTGCTCGTCGCAGTCCTGCGGCACGTACACCTTCAGCGCTTCGATGAACTCCTCCTTGGCGGAGCTCAGCGGCACGCGGTCCTGCGGGCGCTTGGGGCCGGCCAGCGACGGGACGACCGTCGACAGGTCGAGCTCGATCGTGTCCGAGTACGTCGGCTCCTCGCTGTCGGCGTCGTGCCAGAGGCCCTGCGCCTTCGCGTAGGCCTCCACGAGCGCGACCTGCTCGGGCGCCCGGCCGGAGAACTCGAGGTAGCGCAGCGTCTCGCCGTCGATCGGGAAGATCGCGCAGGTCGAGCCGAACTCCGGGCTCATGTTGCCGATCGTCGCGCGGTCGGCCAGCGGCAGGCGCGACACGCCCGCGCCGTAGAACTCGACGAACTTGCCGACGACGCCCTTCTCGCGCAGCATCTCGGTGACCGTGAGGACGAGGTCCGTCGCCGTGGTGCCCTCGGGCAGCTCGCCGTGGAGCTTGAACCCGATGACCTGCGGGATGAGCATCGGCATCGGCTGGCCGAGCATCGCGGCCTCGGCCTCGATGCCGCCCACGCCCCAGCCCAAAACGCCCAGGCCGTTGACCATCGTGGTGTGGGAGTCCGTGCCGACGAGCGTGTCCGGGTAGGCGGTGCCGTCCTTGTCGTTGACGAACACGACGCGCGAGAGGTACTCGAGGTTGACCTGGTGCACGATGCCCGTGTCCGGCGGGACGACCTTGAAGGTGTCGAACGCCGACTGGCCCCAGCGCAGGAACTGGTAGCGCTCGCGGTTGCGCTCGAACTCCTTCTCGGCGTTGATGAGGAACGCGTCGCGCGTACCGAAGACGTCGACCTGCACCGAGTGGTCGATGACGAGCTCGGCGGGGACGAGCGGCTCGATCTTCGCGGGCTCGCCGCCGAGCGCGGCCATCGCGTCGCGCATCGCAGCGAGGTCGACGACGGCGGGGACGCCGGTGAAGTCCTGCATCACGACGCGGGCCGGCGTGTAGGCGATCTCCTTGCTGGGCGCGGCCTTCGCGTCCCAGGTGGCGAGCGCGACGATGTCGTCGGCGGTGACCGCGCCCTGGCCCTCGGTGCGCAGCAGGTTCTCCAGCAGGATTTTCAGGGAGAACGGCAGGCGCGCAACGTCGTACTTGGCCTGGAGCGCGTCGAGGCGATAGATGTCCAGCGCGCGGTCGCCGACCGTGAGGGTCGCGCGAGCGTCGAAGCTGTTCGTGGCCATGTCGGGTCCTCGCGGAATCTGTGTCAGGTGGGAGCTTCCACCCTACCCGGCGGACCCGGTTCGCCGACGGCTCAGCGGCTCGGCACGACCGGGCGCAGCCCGCGCATCGCGGCCACCCGGCCGACGATCGCCGCGAGGCCCTTCTGCGCGACGACCGGCACGCCCGTCACCCACGTGTTCCCGTGCGCGATCCGCAGGATCGCCATGACCTGCGCGAGCGTGGGCTCGTCCTGCGCGTCGCACCGACCCTCCTCGAGCCACGTCAGGTACGACGCGAAGAAGATCGGCACGAAGTCCGGGCGCGGGAAGATCTCGTGCTCGATGACCGCGCGGCCGTCGATCGGGTGGGGGTGCACATGCGGGCTGCCGGGCGGGACCTCCATCACCTCGCCGGGCGCGAGCAGACGGTCCTCACCCTCGACGGACCCGACGGCCGCCCCCTCGATCACGGTGAACCGCTCGCTGCCGTCCAGGTGGTAGTGCGACTTCCCGGCACCGGTCCCGGGCGGGAACGTGCGGCGGACCCTGAAGCGGTCCGGGGTGTTCTCCAGCACCTCGACGACGGTGCCGCGCGGACTGTGAGCGACGTGGCCGGGCTCGAGCATGGGGCAGTATGTCCCGTCTCGCGCGCGCGGCGCAACCGTCCGCTCAGGCGGGGATCTCCGAGCGCAGCAACGAATCGCCGGAGTGGCCCGGGTCCCCGTCCTCGCGCTCGACGCTGACGTCCAGCGCCGCGTACTTCGCCGGATCGATGCCGAGCGCGAACTGCACGTCGGCCCTGCCGTCCTCGCCGACGCGGAACGTCCCGATCGGCGCGAGGTCGTCCGGGCTGTTCAGCGCCCACAGCTCGTAGTACTCGCCGGGCTTGGACGCGGGCAGGCCGCTGACCTTCAGCTCCATGCCGTCCAGGTCGCCGCCCATCGCAGCCGTCGCGGTCGCGCCGGGCGCACCGGGCAGCGCGGCGAGCTGGACCTCCTCGCCGGGCACCGGGACGTCGTCGCCGCCGGCCACGAGCAGGCCCCCCGGCCACGCCGACGAGCAGGAGGACGCTGGCCATCGCCGCCGCGGTGATGGGCCGCAGCGCGAACGAGCCCGCGAACCACTCGCGCACGCCACGACGGGGTGCGCGCTCTGGGCGCAGCGGGGCGGCGTCGGGCTGCGCGCCGAAGTCGATGCGCAGGGGCGGCGCCTGGGCCGGGTCCCACGCCTCGTTGGGCAGCTGCTGCAGCTGCCGGATCACATCATCCGTGCTCACGTCGCGGCGCGCGCTCATGGCGCCACCTCCTCGTACTCCAGCTCGACGCGCAGGCGCTCCAGCGCGCGAGCCATGCGCGTCTTCACGGTACCGAGCGCGATCCCGGTCCGCTCAGCGATCTCACTCTGGCTGAGGTTCAGGTGGAAGCGCATGCGCAGCACCTCGGCCTCTTCGTCAGGGAGCTCGGCGAGCAGCGCGGCGATGCGCCACTGCTCATGCAGCTCCTCGACCGGACTGGCCGCAGACTGCTCGTCCAGCACGGCGAGCGAGCCCGCGGGGTCGCGCGGCTCCGGGATGCGCTTGCGCAGGTGATCAACCGCCCGGCTGCGCGCGATGGTCATGATCCACGTGGCCGCGCTGGCGCGGGCGGGATCGAAGGTCGGCCCGCGCTGCCAGACCTCGAGGAAGACCTGCTGCTGCACGTCCTCGGCCTGTGCGGGGTCGCCGAGCGTGCGGGCGAGATACCCGTAGGTGAGCCGGCCGTATCGCTCGTAGATCTCGGTCATGACGGTTGAGTCGCGCTTGCGAAGGCGGTCAGCCAGCTTCTTCTCCGCGCGATCGGGTCGTCGAGGCCCAGTCGTCATAGACGAGAGCTTGACGGGTTCGCGCGCCGCTTGCGTGGGACGCGGCAGGAGACTGGCTTCCACGTCGGCGTGTACGGGACGGAGAGCCCGAACGGTTCGCGGTGCCCCGCCCCCGGCACAAGCTGGCGCGCGCGCCGTGGCCGATGAGTCCGGACGCGCCAGCTGCCCGCTCCCGCGAACCGGTGCTGACGCGCCACTCGGAGGTCAGGCAGTCCCATCGACTCCCATCTGGAGGACCCTCACATGACCACCACCATGCTCCGCCGCACGGCCGCCTCGGCCGTCGCGCTCGGCGCGGCCGCCGCCCTCATCGCGGCGCCCGGCGCCCAGGCGCAGTCCGACACCAGCGCCGCTGTCGCAAGCGGGCAGACGATGCTCAAGCTCGACGCCGGCACCGCGAAGGTGCTGACCGCCAACAAGATCGCCGTCTCGCTCGTGAGCCCGGCGAAGAACAGCAAGAGCGGGCTGACTTTCCCGGTGGCGCCGTCCGGTTCATCGTTGGATCCGCGCACCTACGCGGGCACGCTGAACCACCGTGGCGGTCTGCGGTTCAAGGCCGGCGGCAAGACGCTGTCGCTCACGAACTTCCGCGTGACGGTCGGCAGCTCCTCCTCGCTGAACGCCGTCGTGAACGGCGGCTCGCGTGCGACGATTATCTCGCTGAACACCAGCAAGGCGAAGATCAAGCGGACCGGCATCAACACCGGCGCGAGCGGCATCGTCGCCAGCCTCAACGCCACGGGCGCCAAGGCGCTGAACAGCTACTTCGGCGTGAAGCTCTTCAAGAGCGGGCTGAAGCTCGGCACCGTCCGCAGTGAGGCGAAGTTCGGCGAGATCGTGTTCGCCGGCGGCCAGACCGACCTGGCGCTCGACGGCGCCACGCTGACGGCCCTCGGTGGCCTGGGCGTCTCCCCCGGCATCATCGCCCCGGCGACGCTGGCCGGCACGACCGCGTCGTTCCCGATCACGGGCGGCAAGGTCAACGCCGAGACGCTCGCGGGCTCCATCACCCACAGCGGCGGTATCAGCCTCACCGCCGGCGCGACCCGCGTCGAGCTGACGAACTTCGACATCCAGCTGCCGAAGCTCCTGCTCCAGGTCAACGGCGGCACCCCGGCTGCCGCTGTCGATCTCGATGCCACGAACGCCCGCGTGCAGGTCAGCGGCCGCAACGTGACCGTCAGCAACGTCGTCGCGAAGGTCAACGCCGCGGGCGCCTCGGCGCTGAGCGGCGCGTTCAACACCACGGTCCCGCAGGTGACGCTCGGCGTCGCGACCGTGAAGGGCCAGGCCCGCTAGCTAGTCGGGAAGCGGCTCACTGCTGCGGGCGCCGTCCACCGGCGCCCGCAGCAGCCGCCACGTGCAGAGCCCGGCCATCAGCACCATGAGCGTGCTGCTGGTCAGGCACCACTGGCACGTGGCTTCGATCTGGAAGACCGACTCGTACGTGAGGTAGGCGCTGAAGCCCACCCCGATGAGCGCGGTCAGCGCTCCGAGCATCCGCGACCACTCCGCCTCGATCACCGCACACGCGAGCAGCGTGATGTAGGCGCCCAGGCCGAGCAGCGCGACGGGCACGCCGAGCAGCATCGACTGATCGGACGCCTGCACCTTCGCGCAGCCGCCTTCGCCGCCCGCGGCGCAGATGGGCTCGACGTCGGCGTAGTGGACGTACGTCAGGTACCCGGCGACGCCGATGCCGACGACGCTGAGGACCCCGATGACGATGCGCAGGGCGCGATCGGTCACTTCTCGGCCGCAGCCAGTTGCTCGTCGATCGTCTTCGTGAAGGCCTCGACGTCGAGCACGTCGGCGTCGACGGCCTCGATCTCACCGCCGGTGGGGCCCATGGCGAACGACGGCGTCGAGTCGCGGCCCTTCTCGGACGCTGCCAACTGCGCCTCGTTGAGGATCTTCGTCACCTCTTCGCTGCCCTGCTGCTCGGCGGCGGCGTCGTAGTCGACGCCCGCATCGGCGGAGACCTGCTTGAGGAAGTCCTCGGTGACGTACCCGCTGTTCTCCTCGCCCTGCTGGGCGTAGAAGGCCTCGGTGAACTGCCACTGCTTGTCCTGCAGCCCGGCGGCGGTGGCAAATCGCGCGGCCGTGACCGAGTCCTCGCCGAGGAAGCTCAGCGTGCGCAACACGATGCGGGCCTTGCCGGTCCGCACGTAGTCCTCGAGCACGGTCGGGAAGACCTCGCGGCTGAACTGGCCGCAGAACGGGCACTGGTAGTCGACGAACTCCTCGATCGTGAGGGGCGCCTTCGGGTCCCCGAGGACGATGCCGCTCTGGTCGATCCCTCCGACGAGCGCCGCGGCGGCCTTGCCCTCGGCCGATCCGCCCGGCCCGCTGTCGTCGGTGCCGGATTGGCTGATCACGATCGCGCCCACGACGATGACCACGGCGAGCGCCGCGACACCGCCCAGGATCGAGAGGCGCTTCTTGCGCTGCGCGCTGGCCTCCTGCTTGGCCTGGGCCGCCTCGCGCTCGGCGCGGCGGGCGGCCTTTTCCTCTGCTCGGGAACTCATGGAATACACCGTACAGAGCAGCGGGTTCGGTCTTCCGCGGTTGTGCTCCAGGGTTCTTCCGCAGGGTTGGCGAACCGGTGGCGGTGCCCGGGCCGTACCCACGGTGATGCCCGAATCCGTCTGGGACTACCCGCGACCGCCCGCGGTCGAGCCGTGCGCGCGCCGCGCGCGCGTGGAGTTCGGTGGGTCGGTGATCGCCGATTCGGACGCCGCGCTGCGCGTGCTGGAGACCAGCCACCCTCCCGGCATCTACCTCCCGCCCCGCGACGTCGACGCCACCCGGCTGCACGAGGTGCTGGCCTACTCGACGTTCTGCGAGTTCAAGGGCGTGGCGACGTACTTCGACCTCGTGGCGGAGGACGGCCGCACGTCCTCCCTGGCCGCGTGGACCTACCGCGCGCCGACCGCCGCATACGCTGCGCTGCGCGACCACGTTGCGTTCTACCCGGGCCGCGTGGACGGGTGCTGGCTCGGGGACGAGCGGATCACGCCGCAGGAGGGCGACTTCTACGGCGGGTGGATCACGGCCGACGTCACCGGCCCGTTCAAGGGCGGGCCGGGGACGCGCGGGTGGTGAGCTGGACGCGTGGTGGGTCGAGTCATGGGCGGTATGCGCCCACAGCTCGACCCAGACATGGGGACCAGAGCGACTGGGTCGAGCGCGGACCGACGTCAGGCCAGCGGCGTTCCCTGGTGATACCGCATCCGCCACCGCCCCTCGACGAGCACCCACACCGACGCGCGCCGGGAACGCACCCGCGGGATGCCGCGGGTCTCCGCGAGGTACGTCAGCAGCACCACACCGTCGCCGAGCGTGGCCACCCGGGCCTCGCGCATCTCCGCGTCCGACTCCGGCGACGCGGCGAGCGCCGCGAGGATCGACGCGCGATCCCACCGATCCCCGCTCGCACCGACCTCGACGAAGTCCGACGTGAGCAGCTCGGCGACCGCGACGGGGTCAGCCCGGACCGCCGGATCGAGCAACCGCCGCTCGAGCTCGACGATCTCGTCAGGCCCGCTCAACGGTCACCCACGCGTTGTAGTCCGGCACCCCCGCCTCGGGCGACCGCGCGTGGCGGTCGAGCAGCACGTTGCCCTCGGGCCAGTGCACCTGCGCGTTACCCGCGCGCAGCTCGACGACCCGGACCCGCCCGGCCAGCTCGCCGTGGTCGTTGCGCAGGAGGATGCGGTCGCCGTCGGCCAGGCCGAACCGGTCGACGTCCGCGCGCGCGAGGAGCACGTCCTCGCGCTGGGCGCCCGTGATCGCGTCGCCGAGCTCGTGAACCATGGAGTTGAACTGCTTGCCGCGGCGGGTGGTCACGCGCAGGCGCGGCTCGCCGTCGCGCGGCGCAAGCGGCGTGGCGGGGACCGCGGGGCTGAAGCGCGCCCGCCCGTCGGGCAGGGGGAACACCCCGCCCTCACACAGGAGCCGGCCGCCGTACTGGATCTGGTCGCCCTTCTCGCGCAGCGTCTCGATGCCCGCGTACATCTCGACGAGGGCGCCGATCTCGTCACGCACCGCCTGGGTGGACGCGAAGCGCGCCGCAGCGGCCACCTCCGGCCGCACGCGCGCGGCGATGTCGCCGAACACCTCCCATTCCCCGCGCGCGAGCGGCACGCGCGAGCCGGGGATCTCGGGCGAGAAGATGATCCGCCGCTCGGTGCTCGTCGACGTGCACCCGCCCGGGATCTCGTACCGCGAGGCGGCGGGCAGCAGCAGGACGTCGCCGCCGCCGACGAGCATCTGCGGCGTCAGGACGAGGTCGAGGTGCACCCGCAGCCCGACCCGTTCCAGCGCGGACTCCACCCACGCCGGGTCGGGCAGGACCTCCATCCAGTTGCCGCCCGCGGAGAGCAGCACGTCGAGCTCACCGTCGGCGGCGGCGTCGAGCATCTCGGGCGCCGTGCGGCCGGGGACCGCCGGGACCTCGAAGCCCCACTTCTCCGACCAGTCCGCCGCGCTCTGCGGCGTGAGCGACACGCCGCCCGGCAGCGCCGTCGCGTAGCACCCCATCTCGGCGCCGCCCTGCACGCCCGAGTGCCCGCGGATCGGCATGAGCCCACAGCCCTCGCGACCCACGAACCCCTGGGACAGTCCGAGGTTCACGATCGCGCGCACGTTGTCCTCGCCGCAGGCGTGCTGGGTGATCCCCATCGACCAGACGAGGACGGCGCGATCCGCCTCCGCCAGCTCGCGGGCGAACGCCAGCATCTCGTCGCGCGAGCAGCCCGCCGCCGCCTCCAGCGCGTCCCAGTCGGCGCCACGCGCGGCCTCCGCCGCCCCCCTCGAAGCCGACCGTGTGCGCGTCGATCCAGTCCTGGTCCTGCCAGCCCTGCTCGACGATGTGCCGCAGCGCGCCCGTGAGGAACGCGAGGTCGCCGCCGACGTGGACCTCGAAGAACCGGTCGGCGATCTTCGTGCCGAACACCGCGCTCTCCGGGATCGACGGGATCCAGTACCGCTCCATCCCGGGCTCGCGGTACGGGTTCACGCAGACCACGCGCGCGCCGTGCTTCTTGGCGTGGTGGAGGTACTTCGTCATCACCGGCTGGTTGTTCGCCGGATTCGCCCCGATGAAGACGACGAGGTCGGATTCGATGACGTCCGGGTACGAGCACGTCGTCGCCGCCACGCCGATCTGCTCCTTCAGCGCGACGGTGCTCGGCGCATGGCAGATGCGCGCGGCGTTGTCGATCGAGCTCACGCCGATCGCGCGCATGGCCTTCTGGGCGGCGTAGTACGACTCGTTCGGCATGCCGCGGCTGGTGAGGAACGCGGCGACGCGGTCAGGCGTCGTCGCGCCGATCCGCTCGGCGATGAGGTCGAGCGCGTCGTCCCACGACAGCCGCGAGAACGACGCCGCGCCGGCGCGGCGCAGCAGCGGCTCGCCGATCCGGCCCAGCTCGCGCAGCTCGGTCGTCCGCCGGCCGCGCAGCGCGTCGGGGTCGGCCAGCAGCGGCGCGGGGTCCAGCGGCGCCATGGTGTTCAGCGACAGCAGGCGCAGGCGGATGTTGCAGAGGTGGACGCCGTCGAGCGTCCAGTCACGCATGCCCGTGGTGCCGAGCGCGCACCCGTCGCAGCAGCCGTCGCGCAGGATCCGGTGGGCGTGCGGGAGGTCGTCGCGGCTGGCCGCGACCGCCTTCCACAGCTCCTTGTAGTTGTTCGGGCGCTGGAGCCCGATCCCGAACGGGCGACGGCTCGCCCACAGCGACGGAGTCCAGGCCATGCCCGGAACCGTAGCCAGGTTTGACCGGCTATCGATTCAGAAGTAGGTTCGGCGGGTCCAGGGGAGGGAACCATCGTGGGATCCACGTCCGCGCGCCGCATGCTGGCGGCGCTCGTCATCGTCATCGCGGCGACGGCCGCACCCGCCGCGCAGGCGGCAGACTGCAACCCGCTGAGCCTGGAGACGTGCCTCGCGCCGTTCCCGTCGAACTACTGGGCCGACTGGGACGACACGTCGCCGACGGGCGGACGGGCGAACATCACCGACGACCTGCTGCGCCCCGAACTGCTCGCGCAGCTGCCCGTCGAGGACGGCATCTCCCCCAGCGGCATCTTCAACGGCGCGACCGGGTTCAGCGCGGGCGTCGGCGCGGTCTTCGAGTTCACGCAGCGCCAGCCGCAGGTTCCGTACGACGGCGGCGACGACATCGTCGCCTTCGACCTCGACAGCGGCGCGCGCGTCCCGATCCATGCCTTTGTCAGCGGCCACGCCCGCAACCCGCTCGTCGTCGGCGCGAATCAGTCGAACGTCATCCAGGTCTTCCCGCAGAGCCGCTGGGCGTACACGCACGACATCGTGATCGCGCTCAGCACCCGCTACGGCGCGGGCGACCCGACGTTCCTGGAGTCCAAGGCGAAGGTCGCGCCCGGGTCGAAGGCCGAGGAGTACGTCGGCCTGCTCGAGGACGGCCTGCGCGACGCGGGCATCGACCCCGCGACGACCCGCACCGCCACGTGGTTCAGCGTCCGTGACCGCAAGGAGGTCATCGAGCCGACCGCGCGCCTCATGGCCGACACCGCGGCGCGGCCGCACCCGGTCCGCAACGTGCGCACCAGCTGGAGCACGACGTTCCCGTCGGTCGCCGCCGTCGTGAAGGGCGAGGTACGCGTCGACAACTACCGCACCCGCGGCGGCCAGGGCCCGGTCGACTTCAGCGGCGCCACCCGCAAGGACCAGTGGCTGCCGTTCCGCCTCACGCTCCCGCGGTCGGCGTCGCGCAACCCGGCGCCGGTGATGATGTACGCCCACGGGCTGTCGGGCAGCAAGGAGTCCGACTACTACGTCGCCGAGCTCAACGCCGGCGTCGGCATGGCGACGATCGCCATCGACTGGCCGAACCACGGCGCGCGGTCAGTGGCCGACGGCGGCGAGATCTTCTCCATCCTGCGGCCCGACAAGCTCGGCACGCTCTCCGGCCTGTTCAACCAGGGGACGCTGGACCTCGCCGGGCTGTACGCGGCGATCGGCGGCCTCGAGGTCGACGTCCTGAAGCGACCGACGCTGAGCAACTGGCAGGGCCGCGGCGCCGACGGCAGGCCCGACATCGACACGTCCTCGATCAGCATGCAGGGCACCTCGCTGGGCGGCGTGCTGGGAGCGAACTTCGCGGGCCGGGCGCCGAAGCTCGACGTCATCGACTTCCAGGTCGCGGGCGTCGGCCTCTCCCACGTCACGTCGCAGACGGTCCTGTGGAACATCATGGGCGCGATGTTCCCGAAGGGCACGAACGGCACGGAGGAAGCCGTGCTCATGGGCGCGCTCCAGCAGGAGACCGACACCGCCGACGGCATCAACACCATCGACTTCGTCCGCACCCCCGGTCCCGGACAGTCCAGGAAGCCGATGCTGCTCGTGCTCGGTGACGGCGATGCGGTGGTCCCGAACCCGGCCTCGGTGGCGATGGCGAACCTGGTGGACCTGCCGCTCGTGGGCCAGGAGCGCTTCCCGATGCCGGGCGTGCGCCGCGCCGCCGACGCCGACCCCGACGGGTACGCGGTCAAGCAGTTCCCGCCGTTCATCGGGCCGATGCCGGCGCTTCCCGGCCTGGGCGAGAGCACCGCACACGGCGCATTCCTCTGGCCCGACGCGCTCAACGCGCAGGCGAGCTTCATCCGCCGATTCGGGCCATGATTTGACCCGCTACTGATTCAGAAGTAGGTTGCTCGCCGCCACTGGGGAGGTGGCAGTCCAACCGGGAGGGTCCATGTCCGTGCTCGCCGGGCGCATCGCGCGCCGCGGTCTCATCATCGTCGCCGCCGCGCTCTCCTGCGCCGCGCTGCCGTCCACCGCCGTCGCGGCGCCGGACTGCAACCCGCTGGCGCTGACGACCTGCCTCGCGCCGTTCCCGTCGAACTACTGGGCGGACACGGACCCGTCGTCGCCGACCGGCCTGCGCGCCGACATCGAGGACGACATGCTGCGCCCCGAGCTGCTGCGCCAGCTCCCGGTCGAGGACGGCATCTCCCCCAGCGGCATCTTCAACGGCGCGACCGGCTTCGCGTCCTCGGTCGGCGCGGTGTTCGAGTTCACGGATCGGCAGGCGCCGCCGCCCACCGACGGCGGCGACGTCGTGACGGCCTTCGACCTGGACGCCGGCGTGCGCGTGCCCGTCCACGCGTTCATCTCCAACCACGCGCGCAACCCGATCCTCGTCGGGGACCGCCAGTCCAACGTCCTGCAGGTGTTCCCGCAGGTCCGCTGGGGCTTCGGCCACCGGATCCTCGTGGCGGTCTCCACGGACATGGGCGGCGACGACCCGGCGTTCGAGGAGCTCGCGGCGAAGGCGCAGCCCGGGACGAAGGCCGCGGCGTACGTCGAGGACGTCGCCGACGGGCTGGAGCAGGCCGGGCTCGACCCCGCCGACGTCCGCACGGCCACGCTGTTCACGGTGCGTGACCGCGCCGAGGTCGTGGACGCCACCCAGCGCCTCATGGACGACACGGCGTCGCGGCCGCACGAGACCCGCGACGTGCGCATGAACTGGAACTACGCCGGCCCGTACACCGCCGGCATCGTCACCGGCAAGGTGCGGGTCGACAACTACCGCACGCGTGACGGCAAGGGCCCGGTCGACTTCACCGGCAAGACGCGCAAGGACCAGTGGCTGCCGTTCCAGCTCACGCTGCCGCGCAGCGCCTCCTCCCGCCCCGCGCCGCTCGTGATCTACGCGCACGGGATCACGATCCAGAAGGAGAGCGACGTCCTCGTCTCGCAGATGAACGCGCAGCTCGGGCTCGCGACAATCTCGATCGACTGGCCGAACCACGGCGCCCGGTCACGGGCGGACGGCGGGTATCTCCTCGATCTGCTGCACCCCGGCGATCTCGGAACCCTGTCCGGCCTCTTCAACCAGGCGACGATCGACCTTCAAGGGCTCTACGAGGCGATCGGCGACCTGCAGATCGACGTCCTGCGACGGCCGTCCCTGAGCAACTGGCAGGGCCGCGGCGCCGACGGCAAGCCCGACCTGAAGACGAGCTCGATCAGCATGCAGGGCACCTCACTGGGCGGCGTGCTCGGCGGCAACTTCGCTGCGATGTCGCGTGACCTGGACTTCATCGACTTCCACGTCACCGGCCTGGGACTGACACACATCATCTCCCAGACCGTGCTGTGGAACGCCTTCGGCGCGGTGCTCCCGCAGGGCCGCACCGGCACCGAGGACGCGGTGCTCCAGGGAGCGCTGCAGCAGGCCATCGACCCGTCGGACGGCATCAACACGATCGACTTCGTCCGCAACCCCCGGCCGGGCCAGGAGAAGAAGCCGATGTTCGTGATGATCGGCGACGGCGACGCGATCGTGCCGAACCCCGCGTCGGTCGCCGTGGCCAACCTCGTCGACCTCCCGCTCACCGGTCCGGAGCGCTCGCCCATGCCGGGCGTCCGGCGTGCCGAGCAGGCCGACCCCGACGGCTACGAGATCCGCCAGTACCCGGCGTTCCTCGGGAAGTCGCCGATCCCCCTGCTCGGCGAGAGCACGGCGCACATCGCGTTTGCCTGGCCCGAGGCGTTCAACGCCCAGGCGCGCTTCATCAAGAAGTTCGGGCCGCAGCCCTGAGGCCGCTCAGCATCCGGCGGATGGTGCTCGCGGCATCTTCGGGTGTCGCGGCGCCCTCGTCGACGGCGCGGACGCCCGTGAGGACGACCGCCAGGAGCTGGCGGTACAGCAGCCCGGCCGGGAGGTCATCCACTAGCTCACCCCGTTCCTGGCTGCGCCGGACGACGGCCACGCCGACCTCGGCGAAGGGACCCAGGAGCTCGTCGGCGCGGCGCGGGTCGGACGCCATGAGCGCCCGGTAGCGGGTGGTGTCCTGCAGCCCGGCCCAGACGACCTCGTCGATGACCTCGAGGACCGGCCGGTCGCGGCCGTTGCCGAAGAGCTGCGCGACCGCGTCGGCGACGAACACGCGGCCCTGCGCGGCGGCCTCCTCGCGGAGGACGTCGAGGATCTCCTCGCGCGTGCCGAAGTGGCGGTAGAGCGTGGCGCGATTGACGCCCGCCGCAGCGGCGATCTCGTCGACGCCGGCGTCGGGGTCGGCGCCGAGCACGCGCGCCGCGGCGTCGAGAATCGCCTCGCGGTTGCGCGCTGCGTCCTTGCGCGTCGGCTGGTTGCCCGTCCCCATGGCGCGCGAGCCTACCCGACCGCCGCGCGAGCCCGAAAACCCGACACGGCATCGCACTTCCCCGGAACGCCTGGTTCCGTGAACCCCCGAGATCTCGGGCGATTCGGCCCCCGCGGGCGCGGGCACGCCTTGACACCCTGCCGAGACTGGCCACCAGGAAGAGATCGACAGGCTGGGGGAGCGCGATGCAGGGGCAGGGGTTGACGCGGCGGCGCTTCGTCGCGGGATCCGCGGCGACGGTCGCCGCGTTGGCGACGGGTGTGCGGACAGGGCATGCGGCGGTGGCGCTCCGCGAGGAGCGCCACCGCGCCGTCGTGATCGGCAGCGGGTTCGGTGGGGCCGTGACCGCGCTGCGGCTCACGCAGGCCGGCGTCAACGTGGTGATGCTCGAGCGCGGCCGGCGCTGGGTGCCGGGTCAGGCCGGCGTGTTCCCCAACCCCTTGAAGAACCCCCTCGACCGTCGCCTGTCCTGGCGGGGCACCGTGCCGCTTCCAGGCTCGAAGAACTCCCCGGGCCTGCTCGAGTTCTTCGACGGCAAGGGCATGGACGTCGTCGCCCCCGCGTGCGTCGGCGGCGGCTCCGTTCCCTACCACGGGATGTCGTTGCGCCCGCGCGGCGACCACTTCACCCGCGTCATGCCCGGCGCGTTGGACTACGAGGCGTTCGCGCAGACGTGGTACCCGCGCGCCGAGGCGATGCTCCGCGTCGGCCGGATGCCCGACGACGTCCTGGCCAGCGACCGGTACCGCTCCTCGCGGCAGTTCGCCGAGTACGTGCGCAAGGCGGGACTGCCCGAGGCAGCGCCGGTTCCGATGACCGTCGACTGGGACGTCGTCCGGCGCGAGCTGCGCGGCGAACAGCGGCCGCTCATCAGCCGGGGCGACGTCCTGATCGGCACGAACGGAGCGGGCAAGCACTCGCTCGACACGAACTACCTTCCCGCCGCGGAGGCCACCGGGCGGCTGGACCTGCGGCCGCTGCACGACGTCACCTCGGTCCGCCGCGACGATGCGGGGCGCTGGATCGTCGACGTCGATGTGCTCGACGGCGCGGCGCGGCTGGTGGAGCGCCTACGCATCACCACAGACGCGCTGTTCCTCGGCGCCGGGACGATGAACACCACGAAGCTGCTGCTGAAGGCGCGGGACACGGGCGCGCTGCCCGACCTCCCCGACGACCTCGGGCGCTACTGGGGCACGAACGGCGACCTGCTCGTCACGGCCGTCCTGCGCGACCGGACCGGTACCTGGCAGGGCGGGCCGGCGAACGTGGCGACCCTCGACTGGGACAACCCCGACGGCCCCGTCACCCTGCTGTTCGCCGCGCTGCCGTTCCCCGCGGAGACACACGCGATGCAGCTGGTCGGCATGGTCATCCCCGACGGGCACGGTTCGATGACGTACGACAGCGCGCGCGACAGGCTCAGGATCGTGTGGCCCAAGGAGGCCGACGCGGGCGCGATGACGATCGCCCGCGCGCGCATGTGGCGCCTGACCCGCGCGGCCGGGGCGGTGACCGTGTTCGACGCGACGAGGTCGGCGCCGTCGACGTTTCACCAGCTCGGCGGCGCGGTCATCGGCAAGGTGTGCGACCCGCACGGCCGGGTGCTCGGGCAGCGCGGGCTCTACGTCACCGACGGCGCGCTGATCCCGGGGTCCACGGCGTGCGCGAACCCGTCGCTGACGATCGCCGCGCTGGCCGAGCGCAACGCGGCGACGGTGGTCGCCGACGACGTCGGGAGTGTGTTCTAGCCCAGGAGCTTGGCCTTCTGGGCGGCGAACTCCTCGTCGGTCAGCGCGCCGGCCTGGTGCAGCTGCGACAGGCGCTCGAGCTTGGCGATCGGGTCGTCCTCCGCCGGTGCGGCTGCCGCCACGTGCGCCATCGCCGGCATGCCGATCCCCGCGCCGTCAGGGCCGAACGGCTCCGGGCCGAACATCTCGACGATCTGCGCACGGCCGCTCGGGTCGGCGATGGTGGCGAACGCCCACTGCTCCGGATCCTCGAGGTCGTACCAGACCGGGTAGCGCTGGCCGGCCTGCGGGATCGACACGCGGGAGACGGTCTTCGTCTTCTCTGCATCGAACGGCGGCGAACCATCCAGCGGCTCGATGCGGAAGAGCATCTTGATGCGCGGGTTGTCGTTGACGGTCATCCCGGTGTCCTGCACCTGGACGACGGTGCCGACGGCCTTGGCGCCCTCGGCCATGAGGTTCATGGCCTTCTTCTTCTTGTTCCCGAAAAGTCCCATGGCACCACAACGTACGCCGGAGGGCCTTCTTACGGCAAGCGCGATACTTCGCCGGTGTCCGATGTCGCCCGCCTGACCTCTCGCGTCGAACTCGACGGCGGCAGCGATGTCGTCGCCGTGGAGGAGCCGCTGGAGATCCGGGTCGGCGGGGAGCCGCTCGCGGTGACGATGCGCACGCCGGGCCACGACGAGGAGCTCGCCGTCGGGTTCCTGCACGGCGAGGGGCTGATCACGGCGGGCGCCCCACTGCGGGCCGGCCTGACCGACGACCTCGCCGCGAACGTCGTGGAGGTCGACGCGACGCTCACCCGGGACCCGGGGACGCGGCGGTTCTACACGACGTCGTCGTGCGGGGTGTGCGGCCGCGGCGCGCTCGACGAGGTGCTGCTCACCGCACCCGATGTCGGTCCGCGCGACACGCCGCACGTGCCCCGCGCGCTGCTGGCCTCGCTGCCGGAGCGCCTGCGCCAGCCCGGATTCGACGCGACGGGCGGCCTGCACGCCACGGGCTTGTTCGACCTGGCCGGCGAGCTGCTGCTCGTGCGCGAGGACGTCGGCCGGCACAACGCCATGGACAAGGTGATCGGGCGTGTCCTGCTCGACGGCGGCCTGCCACTCGCCGACCGCGTCCTGTGCGTGAGCGGGCGCCTGAGCTTCGAGCTCGTGCAGAAGGCGGCGATGGCAGGGGCGCCAGTGCTCGTCGGGGTGAGCGCGCCGACGTCACTCGCCGTCTCCCTCGCGCGTGAGTGCGGGATGACGCTCGCGGGCTTCGCGCGCGACGGTCGCGTGAACGTCTACGCGGGGGCCGGGCGCGTCACATAGGCGCATCGGGGCGCGAAGCGGGGACTCCTGTACCCACTTGGCGACCCGATGCGGCTACAGGCGCGCCGCGAGCTCCGTGCCCTGCCGGATCGCCCGCTTGGCGTCGAGCTCCTCGGCGACGTCCGCGCCGCCGATGAGGTGCGTGCTCGTGCCCGCGGCGCCGAGCGCGTCGAACAGGTCGCGCCGCGGGGTCTGCCCCGCGCAGATGACGACGGTGTCGACGTCCAGCACGCGCGCCTCGTTCCCGACGCGGAGGTGGAGTCCGTCGTCGTCGATCCGCTCGTACGTGACCCCCGTGAGCGTCTCGACGCCCTTCGACATGATCGCCGCGCGGTGCACCCAGCCGCTCGTCTTGCCCAGCCCCGCGCCGATCCGCGACGTCTTGCGCTGGAGCAGGTGCACCCGGCGCGGCGACGGCGCGACGACCGGAGCGGCCACGCCGCCACGCGTCACCGACGGGTCGCCGACGCCCCACTCGCGCCGCCACTCGGCGACGTCCAGCGTGGGCGAGTGGTCGTGGACGAGGAACTCGGCGACGTCGAACCCGATGCCGCCCGCGCCGATGATCGCCACGGAGTCGCCGACGCTCGCGCCTTCGATGACCTCGCCGTACGACTTCGCCTTGGGATGGTCGACGCCGGGAATCGACGGGGTGCGCGGCGTGACGCCCGTCGCGAGCACGATCTCGTCGTACCCGCCGGGCGGCGAGGCCCGCCGCGTCCGCGAACGCGTTCAGGCGCAGTGTCACGCCGGAGCGGTCGATGAGGTTCGCGAAGTAGCGCAGCGTCTCGGCGAACTCTTCCTTGCCGGGGATCCGCTTCGCGAGATTGAACTGCCCGCCGATCTCGGGGGACTCGTCGAACAGGTCCACCGTGTGACCGCGCTGGGCGAGTGTCGTCGCGCACGCGAGCCCCGCCGGCCCGGCGCCGACCACCGCGATGCGCTTTGCCACGGCGGCCGGTTCGATCTCGAGCTCCGTCTCGTACGCGGCGCGCGGGTTGACGAGGCAGGTCGCGCGCTTGTTGCGGAACGTGTGGTCCAGGCACGCCTGGTTGCACGCGATGCAGGTGTTGATCTCCTCCGGGCGCCCCGCCGCCGCCTTGTTCACCCACGCGGGGTCGGCGAGGAACGGGCGCGCCATGGAGATGAGGTCGGCTTTGCCGTCGGCGAGGATGCGCTCCGCGTCGTCGGGCATGTTGATGCGGTTCGACGCGGCGACGGGGATGTTCACGTGCTCGCGCAGCGCGGCGGTCGTGTCCACGAACGCGGCGCGGGGCACCGACGTGACGATCGTGGGAACCCGCGCCTCGTGCCAGCCGATGCCGCTGTTGAGGATCGTCGCGCCTGCTGCCTCGACCTCCTGCGCCAGTGCGACCGTCTCGTCCCACGTCTGTCCCTCGTCGACGAGGTCGATGACGGAGATCCGGTAGACGATGATGAAGTCCGGCCCGACCGCCTCGCGGACCCGGTCGACGATCTCCACCGCCAGGCGCCGCCGGTGCTCCGGCGAGCCGCCCCACTCGTCGGTGCGCCGGTTCGTGCGCGGCGCGAGGAACTGGTTGATGAGGTAGCCCTCGGACCCCATGATTTCGACGCCGTCGTAACCGGCCTCCCGGGCGAGCACGGCGCTGGCGGCGAAGTCGCTGATCGTCCGCTCGACCCCGCGCGCACTCAGCTCGCGGGCACGAAACGGCGTGATCGGCGACTTCGTCGACGACGCGCTGACCGAGAACGGGTGGTACGCGTAGCGCCCGGCGTGCAGCAGCTGGAGCGCGATCTTCCCGCCGCCGTCGTGGACGGCCTCGGTGATCGCGCGGTGCCGGCGCGCGACGTGGCGGCTGGACATCTCCGAGCCGAACGGCAGCAGCCATCCACGGCGGTTCGGCGCGTATCCGCCCGTGATCGCCAGGCCCACGCCGCCGCGAGCGCGCTCGGCGAAGTACTCGGCCAGCTGGTCGACGTGGCGCAGCCGGTCCTCGAGCCCCGTGTGCATCGAGCCCATGAGCACCCGGTTGCGCAGCTGGGTGAAGCCGAGATCGAGCGGGGCGAGCAGGTGGGGATACACGGCGGTAACCGTACCGGCCGAACGATGAGCGTGGCGCGCGATACTCCGCCGTGATGAGCGAGTCCACCGACCAGCACCGCGCCGCCGCCGCCGACCTCGGCCCCATCCCGGTCGCCGTGATCACCGTGAGCGACACCCGCACCGAGGCCGACGATCGCAGCGGCGGCTTCCTGCGCGAGGCGATCGCGGCCGCCGGCCATGAGGTCGTCCTCTACCGGATCGTGCCCGACGAGCCGTACCCGATCACGCAGGCGCTGACCGAGGCACTGCGCTCCCCGGCCCGCGTGGCGCTGTTCAACGGGGGGACGGGGATCGCGAAGCGCGACCGCACGTACGACCTCATCGCCTCGTCGCTGCGACGCGAGCTGCCGGGCTTCGGCGAGCTGTTCCGGATGCTGAGCTGGGAGGAGGTCGGTGCCGCCGCGATGCTCTCGCGCGCGACCGCCGGCACTATCGACGACACGTTCGTCGCCTGCATGCCCGGCTCGACGAACGCCGTCCAGCTCGCCTGGGAGAAGCTCCTGGCCCCCCGAACTCCAGCACCTGGCGTGGGAGATCACCCGCTAGATCGGCTCGGGCGCGGCGCGCCCTACCGCTACGACGACGAGCCCGAGCTCGCCGTCGCCCACGCCCGCGCGCAGGCACTCCTCGAGCGGTACAACGCCACACGGCACGACGAACAGAACGCTCGTCGCGCGCTGCTGGACGAGCTGTTCGGCGCGGTGGGTGAGCGGGTGGTCGTCAAGCCGTCGCTGCGGTGCGACTACGGCACGCCGATCACGATCGGGGCCGGGACGTTCATCAACTACGACTGCGTGATGCTCGACGTCGCGCCGATCGCGATCGGCGCCGACTGCCAGATCGCGTCACGCGTGCAGCTGCTCACCGCCGAGCACCCGGTCGACCCCGTGCCCCGCCGCGCGGGCTGGGAGTCGGCGCGGCCGATCACCATCGGCGACAACGTGTGGCTCGGCGGCGGGGTCATCGTCTGCCCGGGGGTGACGATCGGCAACGACAGCGTGATCGGCGCCGGATCGGTGGTCACCCGCGACATCCCTCCGGGCGTGGTGGCCGTCGGGAACCCGGCGCGGGTGATCCGCGGCGCGAGCGATTCCTCCAGACTGGGGACATGAGCACGATCGCCGCGCCCCGCCGCTCCGAGGGCGCCTTCACCGGAGTCGGCGGGCCGCGCATCGCGTGGCAGGCGTGGGACGAGCCAGACGTCCCGGTGCGCGCCCACGTCGTCGTCGCCCACGGCGCCGGGCGAACACGGCGGCCGGTACCGGCACCTCGCGCGGGCGCTGCCGCGGCAGGGGTTTCCCGTGTGGGCGATCGACCACCGCGGCCACGGCCGCTCGGGCGGCCCGCGGTATCTCGACAGCGCCGACAGCGCGGTCCGCGACCTCGACCAGCTCGTCACCCACGTCGCCGCGCAGCAGCCGACCGCGCCCATCTTCCTGCTGGGCCACAGCCTGGGCGGCGCCATCGCCCTGCTCTACGCGCTGCGCCACCAGGACCGCCTGGCCGGCCTCATCCTCAGCGCCCCCGCCGCGTCCGACGCCTCGGCGCCGGTGCTCCTGCGCTACGCCGGCCGGATCCTCCAGGTCGACCGGCTCATCGCCCGCGTGGCGCCCGAGTACGGCCTCATCGACCTGCCGCCCGAGGACCTCAGCCGCGACCCTGCCGAGGTGCAGGCCTACCGCGATGACCCACTCGTCCCCGGCGGCAAGCTGAAGGCGAAGACGGCGTCAGAGATGGCGAAGGCGATGCGCGGCCCGATCGCGAAGGACCTCGGGCGCATCACGCTCCCGGTGCTGCTGATCCACGGCGCCGACGACCCGCTCATCCCGCTCGACGCCAGCACGCACGTCCGTGACCACCTGGGCAGCACCGACGTGACGCTGCACGTGTACCCGGGCCTGCTGCACGAGGTCTTCAACGAACTGCCGGCCGACCGCGACCGCGCGATCGCCGACCTGCTCGCCTGGCTCGACGCGCGCGCTACTCCAGCTCTTCGAGATACGTGAGCGAACCGTCCTGGTTCGCGGAGATGTCGAGGCAGAAGAACCCGTAGCGCGAGTACTCCTTCTGCTTCTCCTTGCTCAGCGCGCAGACCTGGCCCTTGCGGTACTTGCCGGTCTTGCGCAGCTTCTGGCACTGGGCGCGCGCCTTCTTCGTCTTCTTCGTCGCGCAGCCGCGCTTCTTCGCGGCGGTCTCCGCGACCGGCGCGGCGGTCACCGCAGTGGTACCGCCGAGTCCGAGCAGCGCGCACAGGGTGAGGGACGTGACGATGCGTCGCATGATCTGAGGAACGGTACCCCGAAAAGGTGCGTGACGCCGCCGCATGGTGCAGACTGCGCGCCGTGGAGACGATCGCGGGGGCCGCGCTGCTGCACACCGACGGCGCGTTCCTCGGTGCGGCGGGCCTGCGCATCACCTGGCAGTCCTGGCAGGACGCCACCGCACCGACCCGCGCGCACGTCGTCGTCGCCCACGGCGCCGCCGAGCACGGCGGCCGCTACCTGCGTCTCGCGCGCGAACTCGCGCCGCGTGGCTTCCCGGTGTGGGCGATCGACCACCGCGGCCACGGCCGGTCGGAGGGCCCGCGCGTGGTGGTGGATCGCTTCGCACATGCCGTCGCCGACCTCGACACGCTCATCGACCACGTCGAGAAGACAGACCTCGGCCGCCCGATCTACCTGCTGGGCCACAGCATGGGCGGCGCCCTCGCGCTCCTCTACGCGCTGGAGCACCAGGCGCGCCTTGAGGGCATGGTCCTCAGCGCACCCGCCGCGTCGGACGCGGGCGCGCCGGCTGCGATGCGCGTCGCGAGCCGGGTCTTCCAGGCCGACCGGCTGCTGTCGCGGTTCGCTCCGTCTGCCGGAGTCCTCGCGCTCGACGCGGACGGGTTGAGCCGCGACCCCGCCGAGGTCCAGGCCTACCGCGACGACCCGCTCGTCACGCTCGGCAAGCTCCCCGCGCGCACGGTCGGCGAACTGGGCGTCGCGATCCGCACCCGTTTCAAACGCGACCTCGGCGATCTGACGCTGCCGCTCCTGCTCATCCACGGCGAGGCCGACCGGCTCGTCCCCGTCGCGGGCAGCCGGCACGTCCGCGACCGCGCGGGCAGCGATGACGTCACCCTGCTCGTCTACCCCGAGCACCGCCATGAGGTGTTCAACGAGCTGCCCGCCGACCGGGAGAAGGTCCTCGCCGACGTGGCCGCCTGGCTGGACGCGCGCGCGCCCCGGCGCACCGGGCGCTTCACGCGCTGACGAAGCTCAGCCGCCGCTGACCGGCGGCACCAGCGCGAGCTCGCTGCCGGGCTCCAGCGGTGCGTCGTCGGCGGCGTACTCACGGTCGACGGCGACGGCGAACGTCGCGCGGTCGGGCAGCCACGGCAGCGGCCCGTCGCGCAGCGCCTCGACGGCGTCGGCGACCGTCGCGCCCGTCGGCAGTTCCAGCGTGAGCTCATCCGTGCCCGCCTCGCGGCGCAGGCTCGCGAAGAGCTTCACCGTGATGGTCACAGCAGCCTCGCGGTGACGGTGTCGCCGGGCTGCAGCGGGGTGTCGGTCCCGGGCGGGACCAGCGCGAGCGCGTTGACCTCGACGAGCGACGTGAGCTGGTGCGAGCCCTGCTTGGTGAGCACCTCGAGCTCCCAGCCGTTCGCCCCCGCGGTGAGGCGCCCGCGGGCCGCGTGCAACCGCGGGCCGGCGCCGCGCGCGGGCGTCGTGAGCGTTGCGGTCACCTCACGGACAGGGACGTCCGCGCCGAGCATCCTGGCCACCGCAGGCACCGCGAGAAGATGGGTGACGACGACCGATGCCACGGGATTCCCGGGCAGGCCGAGCAGGAGCGGCCCGCCCTCACGGTGGGCACACCACGCGGGGCCGCCGGGCTTGACGAGCACCCGCCCGAACACCTCGGAGAAGCCGTGCTGGGCGACCGCGGGGCGGACGATGTCGTGCGGGCCGACCGACGCGCCGCCGCAGACGAGGATGAGGTCGGGCGCCGCGGCGAGGGCCAGGTGCAGCGCGCGGTCAAGGTCGGCGGGGTCGTCACGCGCGATCGCCGACCACACGGTCTCGGCCCCGGCGCGCGCGAGGATCGCGGGCAGCGTGGTGGTGCTCGTCTCGCGCACCCAGCCGGGAGGCAGGACGTCGCCGACGCCGGCGAGTTCGTCGCCGGTCGCGAGCACGGCGACCCGCGGGCGGCGGGCGGCACGAATCGTCGCCGCCCCGGCGCCGGCCAGCGGCGCGAGCGCCTCGGGCGTGACCTGCGTGCCCGCCGCGAGCAGCACGTCGCCCGCCCGCCAGTCCTCGCCGGGCTGACGCACGTCGTAGCCGGACGGCACCGTGACGGCGATGGTGATCGCGCCGTCCGGGGCGGGCTCGGTGTCCTCCTGCCGGACGACTGCGTCGGCGCCGTCGGGGAGCAGCGCACCGGTGGAGATCCGCGCGACCTGACCCATGGGCAGCACGCCCATCATGGGACTGCCCGCCTGTGACTCCCCCGCCAGGCGCAGCGCCACGGGTGCCTGCGCGACGTCGGACGAGCAGACCGCGTACCCGTCCATCGCCGACTCGGCCGCCGTGGGCCGGTCCTCCTGCGCGCGGACGTCTTCGACCAGCACCCGGCCGACGGCGGCGGCGAGGGGCACGTCCTCGGCGGGCAGCGGCGTGGCGCGGGCCAGGACGGCGTCGAGCGCGGCATCCAGGGAGACTTTGGTCATGGACGTGTCACCGGAGATCGTGGCCGTGGTGCTCGCGGGCGGGCGCGGGCGCCGCCTGGGCGAGCCGAAGATGCTGGCCGAGATCGACGGCCGGCCGCTGCTGCACATCGCGCTGGGGCACGCCGAGGAGGCCGCAGTGCGCGCCATCGTCGTGGCGAAGCCCGACACGGACCTGCCGCCCGTCACCGTGCCCGTCCTGCGCGAGCCGCAGGAGCCCGAGCACCCGTTGCTCGGGATCGTGATCGCGCTGCGCGAGCTGACCGACGCACGCGGGATCGTGGTGCTCGGCGGCGACCTGCCGTTCGTGCCCCCCGCGCTCATCCGCGCGCTGGCCGATGCCCCCGGGCCACTCGTGCCCGTCGCTGCCGGCCGTCCGCAGCCGCTCGTGGCGCGCTATGACCGCGATCAGCTCCCGGCGCTGGAGGCGGCGCTCGACGAGGACGCCTCGATCACCGCGACGGTGCGCGCACTCGGCGCCGCCACCCTGGAGGGCACGCGGCTCGCGGCGCTCGATACCGCGGGTCACGCGTTCGTGAACGTCAACACGCCCGAGGACCTGGACCGGGCCCGACTGATCGCTCATGCCTCGCCGCGCCGCCAGTGACCGCTTCGGCCACCGCGCTTCTCCAAGAGGACGACCTGCTCGACGAACGCGTCGCGCTCGACGCCCTTGACCATGTCGTAGACCGCCAGCGCGCCGATGCTCGCGCCGGCCATCGCCTCCATCTCCACGCCGGTGCGCCCCACGCAGTGCGTCTCGCACGTGACGATGATCTCGCCGGCCGCCTCGTCGATGGCGATGTCGACGTCAACGCTCGTGAGGCCGAGCGGATGGCACAGCGGGATGAGGTCGCCCGTCTTCTTCGCCGCGCCGATCGCCGCGATGCGCGCCACGGCGGCGACGTCGCCCTTCGACGCGTCCCCGGCCGCGACCAGGCTCGCCGTCTGCGGTGAGACCTTCACCGTCGCACGCGCCACGGCCGCGCGCTCGGTCTCGGGCTTCGCGCCGACGTCGACCATCCGCGCCGCGCCCTGGTCGTCGAGGTGCGTGAGCTCGCTCATGGCGGAGAACCTACCCGCCGATCTGCGACATCGAGCGCGGCGGCGGCACGAAGCCCGGCTCGCCGACGTGATGCTTGAGCTCCTTGCGCCACACCGCGTCCTGGATGAGCGTGCCGAGCTCGTCGTCGGAGGCGCCCTCGCGCATCGGCGCACGCAGATCGGTCTCGCGCTGGCTGAACAGGCAGGTGCGCAGCCGCCCGTCGGCGGTGAGGCGCAGGCGGTTGCAGTCGCTGCAGAAGGGTTCGCTCACCGGGTTGATGAAGCCGACCCGGCCCTTGCCGTCGAGGAAGTGGCAGACCTTCGCGGTGGCGTGCGCGGGCCGCTCGGGATCGGTGAGCGGGTACGTCGCGTGGATGATCTGGCGGATCTCCTCGCCGGTGAGGACGTCGTCCGGGGTCCAGTTGCGGTCGGCGTCGAGCGGCATGAACTCGATGAACCGCACCTCGTAGGGCTCGCGGCGGGCGAGGTCGGCGAAGTCGATGACCTCGTGCTCGGTGACGCCGCGCAGCGCGACGCAGTTCACCTTGATCGTGCCGACGCCCGGCTGCGCGCCGAGCGTCTGCAGCCCGCGCAGCACGCGGTGCAGGTCGTCACGGCGCGTGAGCTGGTGGAAGCGCTCGTGGTGCAGGCTGTCGAGGCTGACGTTGAAGCGGTCGATGCCGGCGGCGACGAGCTTCGCGGCGTCGCGCTCGAGCAGCACGCCGTTCGTGGTGACGGAGAGGTCCTCGATCCCGTCGATGCCCGCGAGCATCCCGGCGAGCACCGGGAAGTCCTTGCGCACGAGCGGCTCGCCGCCGGTCAGGCGAACGGTCTTCACCCCGAGGTCGACGAACACGCGCGTGAGCCGTTCGAGCTCCTCGAAGCTGAGGATGTCGGAACGGTCCAGCCACGGCAGCCCCTCGGCGGGCATGCAGTAGGTGCAGCGCAGGTTGCAGCGGTCGACGACGCTGATGCGCAGGTCGTCGACCGTGCGGCCGTGGGCGTCGGTGAGCGTCATGACGGCACGGTCCCCTCGACCTCGACGAACTCCCCGTCGCGCTCCTCGCGCTTCCAGATCGGGGCGCGGGCCTTCAGCTCGTCGATGATCTCGCGGGCGCCGTCGAACGCCTCGGGGCGGTGACCGGCGGAGACCGCGACGACGACGCTGGGCTCGGAGAGGGCGACGCTCCCGGTGCGGTGCTCGACGGCGACGGCGGTCAACCCGTGGCGCTGCTGGGCCGCGCGCGCGATGTCGCGAATCGTCTGCTCGGCCATCTCGCCGTACGCCTCGTAGTCGAGCGACGGCACCTCGCGGGTCACGCCGCTGAACGTGATGACGGCGCCCGCGCGCGGGTCCGTCACGAGCGCCGTGATCTGCGCCGGGTCGAGCGGTGTGTCGCGGATGGCGACGTGCGGCTCGCGCTCCATGCGTGGAGGGTATCGGTGGGGTGCTTCGGGGCATATGGCGTCGTGCCACACCCGGTGTCACCGACGTTGTTGTCGCTGAGCGACAGGAAGGTCGGTGAACCGGCCAGGGACGGCGGGGCCGCCGCGTACGATCCGCGCATGACGACCACTCGCCGTGAGTTCGTCCAGCGCTCTGCCGCCGGCGCACTCGCCCTGTCCCTCGGCCCGCTCGCCGCGAACACGTCCGCGGCCACGCGCCTGACCCCCGCCCAGCTCAGCGCACTGCGCAGTGCCGTGCGCGGCACCGTCTTCACCCCCGCAACGAAGGGGTACAGCGCGGCGAGCCAGCTCTTCAACACCCGCTTCAACGGCATCGACCCGCCGGCCGTCGTGCGTGTGCGTGACGCCAACGACGTGCGCGAGGTGGTCCGCTGGGCCAGTCGCTTCGACATCCCGCTCGTGGGCAAGTCGGGCGGCAACGCGTACAACGGCGCGTCCACGTCGAGCAGCGCGGTGGTGGTCGACGTCGGCTCGCTGTCCAGCGTGTCGCTGAACAGCAGCGGCGTGGCGACGATCGGCCCGGGCGCGCTCCTCCTCGGCGTCTACGCCACGCTCGCCAGGCGCGGTGCCACGATCCCCGCCGGCTCGTGCCCGAACGTCGCCCTCGGCGGCCACGCGCTCGGCGGCGGCATGGGCCTGGCGGGCCGCAACCTCGGCCTGGCCCTCGACCGCATCCAGAGCATCCAGGCCGTCACCGCCGCCGGGGAGCTGCGGACCTGCAGCGCGTCGCAGAACAGCGACCTCTTCTGGGCGCTGCGCGGCGGCGGCGGGAGCTTCGCGCTCGTCACGTCGATGAAGCTGCGCACCCAGAAGGTCCGCAGCGCGGCGTGGTTCTTCGCGCGCTTCCCGAAGGGATCACGGGCGGCCGCCCTGGAGGCGTTCGACGACCTCGCGCCGGGCGCGCCGGCGGCGCTCACCTCGCTGTGCACGCTGACGAGCGGCGGCGCCACCGTGTTCGGCCAGTACTTCGGCTCGGAGGCGAACCTGCGCAAGCTCATCGCGCCGCTGCGGAACATCCCGGGCGCGAGCATCAGCGTCGGCACGTCGTCGTATCTGTCGCTGATGACCCGCTGGGCCGGGTGCGCGGAAGGGGCGTCCGTGGCGCAGTGCGAGAACATCAAGCCGCAGCCCTTCGACGCGTCGTCCATCTACGTCGCGAAGAAGCTCTCCAGCGCCGCCCGCAGCGCGTTCGTCTCCGCGGCGAACACCGGCGCGACGCTGGTCTGCGACAGCTACGGCGGGCGCATCAACGACGTGTCGCCCAGCGCCACCGCGTTCGTGCACCGCAACGTGCGCTTCAGCGTGCAGATCGTCTCCTACGCGCCGATCAGCACCGCCCGGCAGCGGGTGAACTCCGCCCGCAAGCTCATCGCGAAGTACGGCAACGGGCAGGCCTACCAGAACTACTCGGACCTGGACCTCAGCTCGCCGCTGCAGGCGTACTACGGCGCGAACCTCAAGCGGCTGGAGTCCATCAAGGCGCAGGTCGACCCGGACGACCGGTTCCAGCTCACGCAGGGGATCCGCTCGTAGCGACCGGATCGCCGTGCGCGGTCTGCGTACCCCTCAGACCTCTGCGGTCTCCGGCGTCGCGGAGGGTGTCGGCTCCCGGGTCGCCGCCGCCGCGCCCGCACCCGGCGCGCCCATCGCGTGGTACCCGCCGTCGACGTGCAGGATCTCGCCGCTGATCGCGCGGGCGCCGTCGCCGAGCAGGAAGCACGCAGCCGCCGCGACGGGCGCGGGATCACTCACGTCCCAGCCCAGCGGGGCGGCCTCCTCCCACGAGTCGGCGAGCGTCTCGAAGCCGGGGATGCCTCCCGCTGCCGCCGTCTTGATCGGGCCGGCGCTGACGAGGTTCACGTGCACCCCGTGCGGGCCGAGGTCACGGGCCAGGTACCGGTTGACCGCTTCGAGCCCGGCCTTCGCCACGCCCATCCAGTCGTAGACCGGCCAGGCGACCGTCGCGTCGAAGTCGAGGCCGACCACGCCGGCGCCGCGCGGCGCCCGCTGCATGAGCGGCAGCAGCGCGACGGCGAGCGCCTTGAAGCTGAACGCGCTGGTCTGGAACGCGAGCAGCGCGCTGTCCGACGGCGTGTCGAGGAACCGGCCGCCGAGGGCGTCCTCGGGGGCGAAGGCGATGGCGTGCAGCACCCCGTCGAGATGATCCCACCGCTCGGCGAGGTCATCGGCGAGGCGGGTGAGGTCGTCCGGCGCGTTGACGTCGAGTTCCAGCACCTCGGGCGCGACCGGCAGCGCACGGGCGGCGCGCTCGGTCATGCGCTTCGTGCGGCCGAAGCCGGTGAGGATGACCTCGTCACCGGCCTCTTGCAGCTGGCGGGCGACCTCCCACGCGATCGAGTACCGCGTGATGACCCCGGTGATGAGGAAGCGGCGCGCGCTCACTGCCACACCACCTGGACCTCCGCCCGGATGATCGCCTTGCCGTCGCGGCCCACGACGTTCCAGCGGCACGTCACCAGGCCGGTGTCGTCACCCAGCGCGCGCAGGCCGACCAGCGAGCCGACGACGCGGATCTCCTCGCCGAAGCGCACCGGCCGCTTGAAGACCGCGTCGGACACGCGGCGCAGCGCCATCACGCGCTCGGGGTCGAAGGGCACGAGGCCCGCGGCCGCGCTGAGCACGAGCAGGCCGTGGGCGATCTGCTCGCCGAAGGCGCTGTTCGCCGCCCACTCGGGGTCGACGTGCTGCGGGTGGTGGTCGTCGGTCAGCGTCGCGAAGGCCTGCACGTCCGCTTCGGTGATCGTCCGCCATGCCGTCTCGAACTCCAGGCCCTCCACCAGCTCGGTGAAGGGGGCGCTCCAGTTCAGGGTCGTCTCCATGAGGCTCATAGTGGACCGTTCCTCGCCGTGGCGGGCTCTCGCGGGGCGGCCGCGTGGCTGCCGAGGGTGTGCGCGATCCGCGCGCGGGTCGACGATGGGGCGATGACCTCATCGACGTGGCCCTGGGCCGCCGCGACGTCGGCACGCAGCTGCTCGGCCTCGTAGCGCGCGGCGATCGCGGCGCGCGCGGCCTCAGGGTCGTCGGCGGCCGCGATCTCCCGGCGATGGGTGATGCCGACGGCCTGCGGGGCGCCCATGACGCCGAGCGTGGCCTGCGGCCAGGCGAAGATCGCGTCGGCGCCGAGCGCCCGGCTGTTCATCGCGATGAGCGCGCCGCCGAAGGCCTTGCGCAGCACGACGGTCACGCTCGGGACGGTCGCGGCGGCGAACGCGTGGACGAGCTTCGCGCCGTGGCGGATCACGCCGCCCTGCTCCTGGCGCGTCCCCGGGAGGAAGCCGGGCGTGTCGACGAGGACGACGAGCGGGACGCCGAAGCGGTCGCAGGTCTGGACGAAGCGCGCGGCCTTCTGGGACGCGTCGGCGTCGAGCACGCCACCCAGGTACTTGGGCTGGTTGGCGATCACCCCGACGGCGTGACCGTCGATCCGCGCGAAGGCGCAGACGACGTTCCGCGCCCAGCCGGCGTGGACCTCGAGCAGGTCACCGCCGTCGGAGAGGTCGCGGATCACACGGCGGACGTCGTAGACCTTGCGCCCCAGTTCGGGCACCGCACGGTCCGGCCGCTCGGTGGGCGGCGGCGCGGGGACGGTGGCGACCGGCCGGTGGCCGGCCTGCGCCGGGAGGTAGCTGAGGAGGTCGCGGGCGAGCAGCGCGCCGTCGACCTCGGTCTCCACCACGAAGTGCGCGACGCCCGACTGGCGCCCGTGGACCCGCGGGCCGCCGAGCCCGGCGAAGTCGACGTCCTCGCCCATGACCTCGCGCACGACCCCGGGGCCGGTGAGGAACATGCTGGCCCGCTCGGTCATCACGACGAAGTCGGTGAGCGCCGGCGCGTATGAGCCACCGCCGGCCGCCGCGCCGCACACGATGCTGATCTGCGGCACGCGGCCCGACAGCGCGACGTGCTCGGCGAAGATCCGCCCGTAGCCGTCGAGCGCGTCGACGCCCTCCTGCAGCCGGGCGCCCGCCGACTCGATGAAGCCGACGACCGGGATGCCCGCGCGGCCCGCGTGGCGCAGCGCGTGGACGACTCCGTCGGCGTGCGCCACACCGAGCGAGCCGCCGAGGAACGCGCCGTCCTCGGCGAAGCAGGAAACCGGCCGGCCGTGGATGCGGCCGGATCCGACGACGACGCCGTCGCCGTCCACCGCCCGCTCCCCGATCCGGGTCGAACGCGCCGCGCCGCGCACGCGGTGCACGGTGCCCGGGTCGCACAGCGCGGCGAGTCGCTGGGCGGCGTCGAGCCGTTCGTCCGCGCGGTCGACGAGCGCCAGGGTCATGGCGTTCCCTCGAGTACCAGCACGGCGTTGTGCCCGCCGAACCCGAACGAGTTGGAGATCCCCACCGCAGCGCGGTCGCCGGTGACGGCCAGCGGCCGCGCTGCGCCGGGGACGTAGTCGAGGTCCATACCCTCGTCGCGCACTTCCCAACCGAGGGTGGGTGGCGCGACGCGCTCGCGCAGGGCGAGCAGCGTGGCGATGGCCTCGACCGCCCCGGCGGCACCGAGCAGGTGGCCGATCGCGGACTTCGTGGATGACACGGGGATCTTCGCGGCGCGGTCGCCGAGCGCCATCTGGATGGCGTTCGTCTCGGCGCGGTCGTTCTGCGGCGTCGACGTGCCGTGGGCGTTGACGTAGTCGACCTCGTCGGGGCCGCGCATCGCGTCGGCCAGCGCGGCGCCGATCGCCTGCGCGGCGCCGGAGCCGTCGGCCCGCGGCGACGTGAGGTGGTACGCGTCGGCGGTCGCGCCGTAGCCGCTGACCACGCCGAGGATCTGCGCCCCGCGGGCCTCGGCGTGCGCACGGTCCTCCAGCACGAGGACGCCTGCGCCTTCGCCCATGACGAAGCCGTTGCGCCGCGCGTCGAACGGGCGCGATTCGCCGGTCGGCGAGGTCGCGTCGAGCGCGGCGAACGCAGCGCGGGCGAGCGGGGTCAGCGAGGCCTCGGCCCCACCGGTGATCACCACGTCGGCGTCGCCGCAGCGGATCGTGCGCGCCGCGGCGCCGATCGCGTGGGCGCCGGCGGCGCACGCGCTGACCACGCCGAACACGGGACCGCGCACGTCGTGACGCATCGCGATCGCGGCGGGCGCGGCGTTGCTCATCATGAGCGGGATCGACAGCGGCGGAACGCGGTCGGGCCCCTGCGCGCCGAGGGTCGTGTGGGCGTTCTCGAGGGTCTCGATCCCGCCGATGCCCGTGCCGACGATGCACCCGACCCGCGTGCCGTCGAGGTCCTCGAGGCGCGCCTGCGCGATCGCCTCCTCCGCCGCGCCGACGGCGAGCTGGGTGAAGCGGTCGGCCCGGCGGGCCTCCTTCGCGGTCATCACCGTGCGCGGGTCGAAGTCCGCGCACGGCGCTTCGCCGCCGCGGATCCCGTCGTTGCCGGCGACCCATTCGCGCAGCAGCGTCTCGGCGCCCACGCCCAGCGGCGTGACGGCGCCGATCCCGGTGACGACCACGTCGGCCATCAGGCGTCGACCCGCGCGGCGATGAGGTCGACGACGTCGCCGACGACCTTGACGTCCTTGAGGTCCTTGCCCTCCAGGCGCACGCCGAGGTCCTCGTCGATGATCTGCGCGAACTCGGCGAGGTCGAGGCTGTCGACGTCGAGCTCCTCAAGCGACGCCTCCCGCGTGATCTCGGCCTCGGTCCCGAGCGCGGCGAGCGCCTCGAAGACCTTCTGCTCGACCGTGGTGGTGTCAGTGCTGCTCATGGGGTTGCTCCCTCGTTGGTGGTCACCAGGTCACGACGCCCGCGCCCCACGTGAACCCGGAGCCGACGGCTCCGAGCAGCACGCGGGCGCCCGGCCGCAGGCGCCCGTCGCGGCGTGCCGCGTCGAGTGCGAGCGGCAGGCTGGCCGCGGACGTGTTCCCGGCGTGGGCGATGGCGTCGACGACGCGCTCGCCCTCGATGCCCAGGCGCTCGGCGATCCCCGCGAGGATCCGGCGGTTGGCCTGGTGGTAGACGAAGAGATCGATGTCGTCGAGCTGCAGCCCGGCGCGCTCGACCACCTCCGCCGTGGCGGCGCTCAGGTTGTTGATCGCGCCGAGGAACGTGCCGTGGCCGTCCATCGCGATCGGGCCGGCGTGGCCGGGGATGCCGACGAGATGGCCCTGGTCGCCGTCGCTGCGCACGAGGACGGGGCCGATGCCGCCGTCACCCTCGGACGGGCCGAGGACGATCGCGCCCGCGCCGTCGCCGAACAGCGCGGCGGTGACCGGGTCGTCGTGGTCGAGGAAGCGGCTGAGCGCGTCGGCGCCGACGAGCAGCACGCGGTCGGCACGGCCGGTCTCGATGAGCGCCGCGGCCATCGGGAGCCCCGCGACGAACCCGGCGCACGCGGCGCCGATGTCGGCGGCGCCCGCGTTGGTCGCGCCGATCCGCGCGGCCACCTGGGGCGCGAGGTTCGGCAGCAGGTCGTCGCCCTGTGTCGTGGCGGCGAGCACCGTGTCGATGTCCGCGGGGTCGACCCCCGCGTCGTCGAGCGCGGCGAGCGCCGCCTCGGCGGCGAGCGACGTCATCGACTCGTCGGGCTGCAGCCGGCGGCGCGTCTCGATGCCGGTCCGCCGCTCGATCCAGCCCGGCGCCTTGCCGATGCGCTCGGCGACGTCGCCGCTCGGGATCACCGTCGGGGGCAGTGCAGCGCCCAGCCCGAGCACTGCCGCCGTCCTGTCCGTGGCCGCAGGGAGAGCGGCAACGGCGGCAGTACCCGGAGCTGCACTAGGCGACAAGGGCATCGCCCACCTCCACGATCTCGGCGTGCGGGAGTGTTCGGCGAACGAGCCCAGACAACACGTCACCGGGCCCGACGTCGAGGAACCGGCGGGAACCGCGGGCGTCGAGGATGTCCAGCACCTCGCGCCAGCGCACCGGGGACGTGACGGCCAGCGGAAGCTGGGCGCGCACATCGTGGAAGGGTCGTGCGGTCGCACAGCACATCACCGGGGCGGTGGGGCGGTGGACCGGAATGTCGGCCATGACGCCGCGCAGGCCGCGGGCCGCGGCACGCATGAGCGGCGAGTGAAACGCGCCGGCGACATCGAGGCGGCGCGCCTTGATGCCGCGTTCCTTGGCCTCGGGCTTGACCGCGGCGAGGGCGCGTTCGCTGCCGGAGAGGACGACCTGGCCGGGACCGTTGTCGTTCGCGACGACCGTGCCGGTGGCGGACGCGAGCTCGGCGGCGGCCTCGGCGTCGGCGCGCACGACGATCATGCCGCCGGCCTGCGCCTCGCTCATCAGGCGGCCGCGCTCGACCACGATGTGCAGCGCGTCCTCGGGAACGAGCGCCCCGGCGGCGGTCAGCGCCGTGATCTCACCGAGCGAGTGCCCGGCGTACGCCACCGGCGTACGCCGGATGTCAGAGGCCGTCCACCGCGCGAGGCTCGCGAGGAAGATGGCGGGCTGCGCGAACCGTGTGCTCTCGCCGGCCCGTGGGAAGGGGTCTTCCCCGACCAGGTCGATGCACAATTCGAGCAGGGAGGGGGCGTGATGCTCGACGTGGCCACGCGCGTCAGCGTCGTGGCTGCCCTGGCCGGGGAAGAGGATTGCGGTGTCGGCGACGCGTTCGATGGCGGCCACGCTCGCCGACCTCGACGCGCCGAAGTGACTTGACGTCTTGTCAGCCCCCCGTGTGGGGGAGGGATGCGCGACAGGTGGGGGGGGTCAGTCGGCCAGGCCCAGCCGCTGCGCCCGCTGCACGGCCTCCGCCCGGTTGCGGACTTCGAGCTTGCGGTACAGCGCGCTTGTGTGTTCCTTGATCGTGTGCGGCGAGAGGTGCAGCTTCTCGGCGATCTCGCGGTTCGTCGCACCCGAGCCGATGAGCTGGAGTACCTCGCGCTCGCGCGCGCTCAAGCCGATCGCACCGGTCGACGGCTCGGCCTGCGGCGGGAACACCGTGTGCCCCAGGCCGACCATGCGCACCGCCCTCGCGATGTCAGCCGCCGGGAGGTCCTTCGAGACGAACCCGGACGCCCCCGCCGCACGCGCCGCGCTCGGGGAGATCCGCCCCGCGCCGCTGACGAGCAGGATCCGGACCCCGCCCCACGCTTCGCGCAGGCGCTCGCAGATCTCGGCGCCGGATTCCTCGCCGAGGAACAGATCGACGACGGCGACGTCGGGCTCGTAGCGCCGCGTCAGCTCCAGCGCCTCCGCGGCGCTGCGCGCGCTCACGCACCGCTCGACCCACGCCTGCTGGCCGAGCATCAGCCGGAACCCCCAGTGCACGACGTCGTGGTCGTCGACGACCAGGACGCAGAGTCGCCGGCTGTCAGGCATCGGCCAGCGGCACGACGAGCCGCACCTGCCATCGATCCTCGCCGCGCGGGCCGAACTCCAGGACGCCGCCGTGCTGCAGCGCCTCGAAGGCCGTGAGCCGCAGCCCGACACCGGGCGTATGCGGCGCGGGCAAGGGCGTCACGCCGTCGTTCTCGACCTCGAGCACGAACGTGTCGTCGCGGCGGCGCGTGCGGACGGCGACGAACGTCGGCGTCGCGTGCCGCCGCGCGTTGCGGACCGCCTCGGCGAGCACGGACTGGGCGAGCGCCGCGAGCTCGTCGGGCACGTCGCCGTGGCCACCTTCGTCGCGGCGGATGTGGATGTCGGCGTGTGCCACGGCGAGCCGCTCGACCTCCGCGGTGAACGACGCGAGCGTCGGCGGCGGGGTGATCGGGCTGAGCGGGCGTTGCAGCGCCGCGCGCAGCTCGGTCAGCGCCTCCTGCACCTCGGCGGCGCACCGCTCGCGCTCCTCCTCGCCCAGCGCGCCCTCGGCGCTGGAGAGCACGAGGCTGACGCCGAAGAGCCGCTGGATCACGCCGTCGTGAATCTCCCGCGCGAGGTCGATGCGCTGCTGCAGCTGGCGGGCCCATTCGGTCTGCCGGGTCGCAGCGCGGGCGGTGGAGGCGAGCGCGATCGCCTTCCCGAGCGCCCAGAGCAGCTCGAGGTCCTCATCGCCGACGGGCTCGGCCTCCAGCGTCCGGTCGGCGAACATCACGCCGACCCAGTTGCCCGCGGTCGAGACCGGGACGCACAGGATCCGGCGGTCGCGCACGAGATGCTGGAACTCGGGCGGCACCTCGGGGACGAGCGTGTTGCCGTCGACCTGCTCGACGCGGTCCTCCTCCAGCGCGCGCCGGGCGATGGGCGCGGTGTTCGCGTGCACGTAGACATCGCGGAAGTCGTCCGTCTCCATGCCGTGCGCCCCGACGGGCCGGACGCGCCGCAGGTCGGCGTCGTAGAGCAGCATGATCGCCCGGTCGAGGCGTGCGAGCTCGCACGTGCTGCGACAGAGGCGACCGTAGAACGCGGAGGTGGGGGCCTCCTGTTCCATCTGGCCGAGGACCTCGGCGAACAGCTCGATGGCCTCGATGTGGCGGGGTCCGGCGGACGACACGAGCCCGCCATCGTGCCTGACGGACGCCTGCTCGCGCGCCGGGCCCCCGGTGTCACCCCCGATCGGGTGGTCGTACCCTGGTTGGTCGTGTCCGACGGCCTCGACCCCGATGAGCTCGCCCACGCGCTGCAGATCCTCGCGCGCGCGGAGCAGCTGCCCCTGGACCATCCCGACGCGATCGCCGTCCAGCGCGCGACCGCGAAGCTCTACAAGACCGTCCGTCAGCGCCGGCGGACGGAGAAGCGCGCCGCGATCGTCGCCCACGACGAGGAGATCACGGCGAAGACGGCGACCGGCGCGCCCGGGCGGATCGACGACGAGACCCAGGGGATCCCGCTCGTGTCCCGCGCGGAGGGCGCCACCGCGGGCACGCTCATCGAGGCGCGCGCGTGTTACGTGTGCAAGCAGCGCTACCACGTCGTCGACGCCTTCTACCACCAGCTCTGCCCGACCTGCGCGGCGAAGCACCACGCGCGCCGCGACCAGCGCACCGACCTCACCGGCAAGCGCGCGCTGCTCACCGGCGGGCGGGCGAAGATCGGCATGTACATCGCGCTGCGGCTGCTGCGCGACGGCGCGCACACCACGATCACCACGCGCTTCCCCAACGACGCGGTCCGGCGCTTCACCGAGATGCCCGACAGCGACGAGTGGCTGCACCGGCTGAAGATCATCGGGCTGGATCTGCGCGACCCGGCGCAGGTGATCGACCTCGCCGACGAGGTCGCCGCCGCGGGCCCGCTCGACATCCTGATCAACAACGCGGCGCAGACGGTGCGGCGCAGCGCCCAGGCGTACGCGCCGCTGGTCGAGGCCGAGAACGCGGAGCTGCCGTCAGGGCCGTTGCCCGACGTGGTGACGCTCGGGCCGGACATCGAGGTCCCGCTCGCGCTCCCCGTGGGCGCGGACGCCGGAGCGCCGGTGCCGGCCACGGCCCATTGGGCGCCGACGCCCCACGCGCTCACGGCCCTGGCGCTGACCGCGCGGTCCGCGTCGCCCGAGCGCATCGCCGCCGAGACCGCGATCGACGCGGGCGGCCTGGTCCCGGACCTCCACGAGGCCAACAGCTGGTCCCAGGGTGTCGACGAGGTCGACCCGATCGAGCTCCTCGAGGTCCAGCTCTGCAACATGACCGCGCCGTTCATCCTGGTCGGGCGGCTGCGCCCGGCGATGGCCGCGGCGAACGCCCGCCGGAAGTACGTGGTGAACGTCTCGGCGATGGAGGGCCAGTTCTCACGCGGCTACAAGGGCCCCGGCCACCCGCATACGAACATGGCGAAGGCCGCCCTGAACATGCTCACGCGCACGAGCGCCCAGGAGATGCTCGAGACCGACGGCATCCTCATGACCGCCGTCGACACCGGCTGGATCACCGACGAGCGCCCGCACCCGCAGAAGATGCGGCTCGCCGAGTCCGGATTCCACGCGCCGCTGGATCTCGTTGACGGCGCCGCGCGGGTGTACGACCCGATCGTGCGCGGCGAGGCCGGCGAGGACCTGTTCGGGTGCTTCCTGAAGGACTACGAGCCGTCGGCCTGGTGAAGGCCGGCCGCGCTACTTCCCGGTCGTCCGGTGCGTCGCCGCCCGCGTGTGCCCGGCGTGCCCGCGCCCCACGCCTGCCCCACCTCGCGCCGCGCCACGCTGGGCCGGCGCGGTCCGCTTGATCAGGAGCTGCAGCGCCCGGTCAGCGTCCCCCTCGGTGGTGCGCTCGCTCAGCGCATCGGGGTGCACCGTGCGGAACACGGGCCCGCGGGTTCGGTCGATCACCGCGACCACGACCTTCGAGTTGCTCGGGCGATCGAAGACGATGCCGTCGATCACGGGTCCGTCGGTCGCGACGTTCACCAGGGCACCCACGCTCATCGGCTCCATCGGACCAGCGTAGTCCTATGGCGCGTCCTCGATGGAGATCCCCAGGGCCTCCGCCAGCGCCGCCGCCGAGGCCACGACATCCGCCGCGGGCATCGTCACGCCCTTGAGCGACGAGATCCCGAGCACGCCGTCGAGCGACGTCCCGCGGATCTCGCACGCACTCAGCCGCGCCGACCGGAAGTCCGTCCCGGTCAGCACGCACCCGTCGAAGACGACCTGCGTGAGGTCCGCCCCGACGAACGACGCCTCGCTGAGGTTCACGCCCTCGAAGACCACGCGGTGCAGGCGGCTGTGCCCGAACGACCCGAGCATCAGCGTGCCCTCCGAGAACTTCACGCTCTCGAGCTCGGACTCGATGAGCCCCAGCCCAACGAGCCGGCAGCCCCGCCACTCGACGCGATGCACGTGCGCCTTGGCCGCGTGGACGTTCGACAGGTCGCAGTCGGCGAGGATCGCGTCACGCAGATGCAGGTCGACCTCGCCGCCCTCCAGCCCCAGCCCGCGGACGTCCGCCGCCGCGATTCTCACCGCGTGCGCGGCCAGCGGCTCGTGCGCGACACGGCGCATACGGAGCTCCTCGATGAGCAGCCCGCCGCTGCCCTCCTCCGGCTCGCCGTCCACCAGGTCTTCCGGCAGCTCGGGGGCCCGCACGCGCCACAGCGACGGCCGGAACGTCACCCCGGAGCCGCTCCCCGCAGCATCGCCTGCAGCGCGGTGGCGGCGGTCTCGATGTCCTGCTCGCCCGTGCCGTGCCGGCGCACCGCCATGCCGGTGAGCAGCGCGACGACCGCCCGGGCGTAGCGCGCGGGCTCGGGGACATTGAGCGCCTCAAGCGCCGCCGTCGCGAAGTCATCGTAGGCCGCGAAGCAGCGCTGCGACGCGTCGCGCAGCTCGGGGTTACGCGACGCGTGGAGATGGAGCTCCAGCTCCGCGACGCCCTCGGTCGTGCGCTCCGCCGACGCGAGGATCGCGCGCTGCACCTCGGCGAGCACGTCGTCGGTGCCCGCCTGCTGGGCGCGCAGCCGCGTCGCGACCTCGCCGAAGCGCTGGACCTCCTCCTCGGCGTAGAGCACGAGCGCCTCGTGCAGCAGCTTGCTCTGGTCGGGGAAGTGGTACGTCAGCGAGCCGAGCGCGACCCCGGCCGCGGAGGCGACCCGCCGGTTCGACACCGCGCCGATCCCCTCGCTGCCGATGAGCTCGATCGTGGAATGCAGGATCTGCTCTCGGGCGGCCACGGTTGCGCCATCGTACGCGGTCCGGTAGAACCCCGTTCGTTCGAACGAACGAGAGACCGGAGCAGCACCCGTGAGCACCGTCATGAACGAGGAGGACCTCGCCTTCGCCGGCGTCCGCGCGCAGGCCGACCTGGTGGCCGAAGGCGACATCTCGTCCGCCGAGCTCGTCGATCTGGCGCTGCGCCGGATCGCCGCCGCGCAGCCGACCCTGGGCGCGTTCGCGATCGTCCTCGAGGACGAGGCGCGCGCCGCCGCGGAGCAGGCCGACGCCGCCCGTGCCGCCGGGGATACCCGCCCGCTGCTCGGCGTCCCCATCGCGGTGAAGGACGACGTCGACGTCGCCGGCCACCCCACGCGCTTCGGCTGCGACGGCCGGTTCGACGCCAAGACCGAGGACAGCGAGATCGTGCGGCGCCTGCGGGACGCCGGCGCGATCGTCGTTGGGAAGACGACGTCGCCGGAGCTCGGCCAGTGGCCGATCACCGAGGGCCCGTGGTTCGAGCCGACCCGCAACCCGTGGCATCTCGACCACACGCCCGGCGGGTCGAGCGGCGGTGCGGCTGCGGCGGTGGCCGCCGGTCTCGTCCCCGGCGCGATCGGCTCCGACGGCGCGGGCTCCGTGAGGATCCCGGCGTCGTGGACGCACCTCATCGGCGTCAAGCCCCAGCGCGGCCGCCTGTCGACTTGGCCCGACCCCGAGGCGTTCCACGGCCTCACGTGCTTCGGCCCGCTGACGCGCAACGTCGACGACGCGGCGCTCATGCTCGACGCGCTCTCCGGCAACGTCGCGGGCGACCTGCACGCACCGCCCGCGCCGCCCGTGCCGTTCAGCCAAGCGGTCACCCGCCCCACCCGGCGCCTGAAGATCGCCCTCTCCTTCCGCGCGCCGTTCGCGCTCGTGCCGAAGCTGCTCGACGAGGAGGTCGTCGACGCCGTCCGCCGCACCGCCGAGCTGCTGCGCGACCTCGGCCACGAGGTCGTCGAGCGCGAGCCGGCGTACGGGCTCGTGGGCCTCAGCTTCGTCCCGCGGTCCACCGTCGCGCTGCGCCACTGGGCCGAGAAGCTCGAGGACACCTCGCTGCTGGACAAGCGCACGCGGGAGAACCTCATCCTGGGCCGCATCCTCAACGGCCCGGCGCTGCGCGCGAGCCGCGGCCTGGAGAGCGTCTACCGCCGTCGGATCGGGCGGGTCTTCGCCGACGCCGACGTCATGCTCGCCCCCCACCACCGCCGCACCCCCGCTGCCGATCGGCAGCCTCGACGGGCTCACACCGTGGGAGACGCACCAGATCGTCGTCGGGTCGTGCCCGTACGCGTGGGCGTGGAACGTGCTCGGATGGCCCGCCGTCAGCGTGCCCGCCGGGCGCACACGGGCCGGTCTGCCCGTCGGCGCGCAGCTCATGGGCGTGGCGAACAGCGAGCCGCTCCTGCTCGCCCTCGCCGCCGAGCTCGAGGACGCCGAGCGCTGGCACGAACTGCGTCCGACACCCGCAGTGTCAGCCGCCTGACAGACACCGCTCAGGAGCGCTCATACGGTCGGTCGATGCTCCGACCGACCCTCCTCATCCCCACCCTCGCGGCTGCCGCCGCGTGCGCCCTCGCCGCCCCAGCGGCGCAGGCGTACGACACGCAGCCCCACACCGACATGACCCGTGACGCGCTCGCCGCCGAAGGGTTCAACAAGAACGCGGGGGACATCTCCGCGATCAACAACTGGTTCAGCGACTTCTACTCCCAGGCGTCGAAGAACCCGCACTCCGGCCACAGCGACGTGCTCAGCCGGATCGTCTCGCTCACGCTGTTCACCGAGAACTGGCCACAGCGCTGGCTCGACGCCGCCGAGAAGACGCACTTCGACTCGGTCAAGACGCAGGACGCCAACGCCGAGCCCAAGAACCTCGCCAGCACCGCGGGCGTGGAGCGCGAATGGGAGCGCTGGATGCGCAACACCAACAACGCGCTGCAGCAGGCCAAGCAGCGCCAGGACCCGGTCCAGCTCCTGTCCGCGATCGGCATCTCGCTCCACGGCGTGCAGGACTTCTACACGCACAGCAACTGGGTCGAGCCCGCGAACACCCCCGGCTTCGACGGCCCGGGCTGGAAGCAGCGCGGCTACGGCGACTTCCCGACCTGGTTCGACATCCCCAAGGGCGAGCGCGACGGCAGCCGCATCGAGGTCGCCAACGCTCCCGGCGGCCACCGCAAGCACGGCGGCTGGAAGGACGACAACAACGAGTCCCTCACGACCGCCGACAACAAGGACACGCCCGGCCGGCCGATGTACCAGCAGTCCTACATCACCGCGCACTTCGCCTCGCGCCAGTGGGTGCAGGCCATGAAGCTGTGGCTCGGCGACGACGCGCTCTGGGCCCGCGCCCAGCAGATCGGCTCGACGCCGTCGCTCGGCCGTGACCGCAACGCCGCACTGGAGATCTCGCTGTACACCGGCCGGTGGGCCGGCGGCGGCGGCCCGTGCGTCCCGACGCACGACGGCGGCGGCGCGTTCTCCTGCGGCCCGATCGTCGGACCCGCGGGCTCGCTGGTCAACCTGCGCCAGGCCATTAACGGGTACTTCGACCAGGGCCCGAGCGTCTACCGGCGCGCGTTCCAGAACGTCCTCGAGCAGTTCGGCCGCGACTTCACCCCGGGCGAGCGGATCCCGAACCTGCCGATGCCCGTGCTGAGCCGCGACATCCAGGCGCAGACCCAGTTCGCCAAGCTCGAGATCACCAAGCAGCAGGGCATCGACCTCGGCGACCCCGCCAACGACGACGCCGACCTGTTCGTCCGCGCCGGCATCGCCGGCCAGGAGTACCAGTCGACGGTCATCCACGGGCACGACAACTTCACGTTCCCGCGCCCGCACCACCCGCACACGTTCCTGAAGGCGCTCCCCGTGAACGCCCGGTTCGCACAGCCGGTGACGGACATCCGGGTGCGCGTGAAGACCGCGGACGTGCGCTGGGCCGGCACGGACGACGACGTCGACGTCATCCTCGGCAACGGGCTGCGGTTCAGCCTGGAGAAGCGCGCGTACAACGACTTCGAGCGCGGCGACAACGACACGTACGCCATCCCGCTCGACTCCAAGACGCTGCGAGGCGGGGTCACGCTCGGCGAGATCAGCCGCTTCCAGATCGTGAAGTCGGGCGACGGCGTGGCCGGCGGCTGGCGACTCGGCGGCGCGGAGCTGATCGTCGACGGCCGCACGCTGTTCCGCAACGACCAGATCAACCGCTGGCTGGAAGACGACCACCGGACGTTCACGGCGAACCTCCCGCGCGATCACCGCACGACGGCGGCCATGCCCGTCTGGATGCGGCTCATGGAGGACGACCTCGTCTATGGCGGCGACGACGCCGGCGACATCAACCCGTTCGACCGCAACACGCTGGAGATCCTCCCCTACACGCCTGGCACCTCCGTCGCGAAGACGGTGACCGGCGGCGACCGGCATTCCGGCCGTCTGTCGATGCAGAACGGCGAGAAGGGCCGGATCAGCTACCGCCTGGGCACGGTGCGCGGCACGCCGCCGCCGATCCAGCCGGTCCCGACCGGCGGCGCGGGCGAGCCCACGCCGGATCCGACCCCGAACCCGACACCCTCGCCGCTGAAGCCCGACATCGTCGTCTCGGCGCTGGACACGGGCGAGGTCACGGTGAAGAACCAGGGCGACGCCATCGCCGGTCCGTTCAGCGTGACCGTCAACGGCTACACGCCGGTGCGGTTCACGTCCGGCCTGGCGGTCGGCGCGTCCGAGAAGAAGCGGTTCAACTTCAGCGGCGACTGCGGCGGCATCTATCGCGCCACGGCCGACTCGCTGAACGAGGTCGCTGAGTCCAACGAGACAAACAACCAGCGGGAGACGGACAACATCGTCTGCTGAGCACGTCGACCCTCCTTCGACTGGAGCACGACTCTAGAGTCGTGCTCCAGTGGGGGAGAGACACGCCTGCCCGCTCCGCTTACGCGGCCGCGGACGCCTCGGGCTCCAGCGCCTCGCGCTCGGTCTTCGCCCAGTCGCGCCGCTCGGTGATCTGGCGGAACGTCGAGCGGATGAGGACCGGCCACAGCAGCCAGCTGTAGAACGCGTAGACCTGCGCGGCGAGCAGGCCGCGCAGCCAGCCGCGGGCCGACACGCAGCCCATGATCGTGCCGCCGAAGCCGAGCACGTAGATATAGACGAGCTCGTAGGTGGCGCCGCCGTCCCAGAACGCGGCCTGGCCGGTGACGGCGAGGATTACGCCGACCAGGAGCGACAGCCCGACGAGCGCCTGCCAGAACGGCATGAGCAGGTAGGCGACCTGCTCGATGCGCGGCGCCAGCCCGCGTGGCGCGCGCCAGACCGTGCCGAGCAGCCCGATCGCCTGGAGGTTGCCCTGCGACCACCGCGTGCGTTGGCGCAGCAGCTTGCGCAGGCCGGGCAGGCCCTGCTGGTCGACGATGCAGCGGAGATCCTGCCGGCCCTGCCAGCCGGCGCCGATGAGGCGCAGGCCGAGGTCCTGGTCTTCGGTGAGGCGGTCGCGCCAGGGGCCGACGGTGTCGCTCACGTCGTCGAGCGCGCGCAGGCGGTTGAACTGGCCGTTGCCGCCCATCCCGGCGGTGCCCCAGTCGTTGCGGCCGGCCTGGAACAGCGTGCCGTAGACAGAGAACTCGAGGTCCTGCATCCAGGTCAGGGGGTGCTGGCGGTTGTAGATGCGGACGAGCGACTGCACGCCGCCGACGGCGGGGTCGGCGAACTGCGCGGCGGCGTAGCGCGGGGCGTCGGCGTGCAGGCGCCCGTCGGCGTCGACGACGCAGAGGATGACCTCGTCGCGCGGGGTGTCGCCGACGATCGCGTCGAGCCGGGCGGTAGGCGTCGTTGAGCGCGGCGGCCTTGCCCTCCTGTGCGTGGGGCTGGTCGCGCCGGAGCACGACGAGGTCGGGATGGTCGACGGCGGCGAGGATCTCGGGCGTGCGGTCGTCCGAGCCGTCGTCGATCACGACGATCCGCCGCCGCGGCACCTCGACGCCGAGCAGCCGGTCGACGCTGTCGCGGATGGTGGTCTCCTCATTCAGCGCCGGGACGAGGAAGACCCAGAGGAACCCGTCGGCGCCGTCGGGCGGCGCGTCGGGCGCGTGACGGACGGCGTGGCGCCCGCGGACGAACAGCAGCGTCGTCCACAGGAACATCGCCACGATCACGGCAAAGCCGATCCACAGGGGGACGGCCCACCCCCACGGCAGGCCGTCGAACAGGTCGATCACGCGGCGTCGGAGAGGTCGGCGGGCAGGTGCGGTGCGCCGGGCCGGCCGAGGGGGCGCTCGAACCCGGTCGCCTCGATCACCGCGTTGCGGCTGAACCCAGACCCGAACGGGGCGGGCGCCGCGCCGCCGCGCACGACGAACTCGCACGCCGCCACGATGCGGGTGGCCGCGTGGCCGTCGCCGTACGGGTTCGGCGCCTCGGCCATCTCCGCGTGTGCGGCGTCGTCGCTCAGCAGGTGATCCGCCTCGGCGAAGATCCGGTCAGGGTCGGTGCCGACGAGGCGCAGCGTGCCGGCGTCGACGCCCTCCTGGCGCTCGGTCTCTTCGCGCGTGACGAGCACCGGCTTGCCCAGCGCGGGCGCCTCCTCCTGGATGCCGCCCGAGTCGGTGATGACGAGGTGGCAGCGGCCGAGAACCGTCGCGAACGGCGCGTAGCTGATCGGCTCACACAGCAGGACGTTGTCGATGCCCTGGAGCGGTTCACCGAGCTGCTCACGCACCGTCGGGTTCGGATGCAGCGGGACGACGAACTGCGTGTCCGGGTGCGCTGCCGCGAGCCGCGCCACACCGGTCGCGATCCCGTGCAGGCCGGTCGCCCAGCTCTCGCGGCGATGCGCGGTGACCACGACGAACCGCTCACCGCTCTCGCACACGGCGCGCACGCGCGGGTCCTCGGGGAGGACGCCGAGCCCGGAAGCCCAACGCAGCGCATCGATGCCGGTGTTGCCCGTGACGTAGACCTGCGACGCCGAGATGTTCTCCCGCACGAGCGACTCGAGGTTGCGCGTCGTCGGCGCGAAATGCAGCGCGGCGATGCACGAGATGAGCTGGCGGTTGAGCTCCTCCGGAAACGGGGTGAGGTTCAACCCGCCGGTGCGCAGCCCCGCCTCGACGTGCAGCACCGGAATGCGCAGATGGAACGCCGACAGCGCGGCGGACATCGCGCTGCTCGTGTCGCCGTGGACGAAGACGGCGGCGGGGAAGCGCCCGTGCAGCACGTCGTCGACGGTGTGCGCGCGGCCGTCGAGCGTGAGCCGGAACTCCTGGACCAGGAAGTCCTCGAACCGCTGCATCACCGACGTGACGCGCTCGTTCAGCCCGCTGCGCGGACCGGTCCACAGCGTGGTGTCGACCTCGATGCCCGCGAGCCCGAAGATCTCCTCGACCAGCTCGTGGTGCTGGCCCGTCGAGACGACGATGGGATGCAGGTACTCGCTCTCACGCAGCGCCAGGATGATCGGGACGAGCTTGATCGCCTCCGGCCGCGTGCCGACGACGACGGGCACCATGCACCGCGGCTCCGAGTCGCGCGCAGCGGCGGGCCGAAGCGTGCGCGGCTCGTGGGCACGCTCGGCGACGTGATCGATCTCCGGCGGCACGGACGTCGAGACGCGGTGCGCCTCGCGCTCGTCGATGAGCCGGTCGTGCAGGTCGTGGTCGATGGGCATCGCCCCGTGTGGTCGGTCCGTCCGTTCCGAGGTTGAGGCGCTACACCCGGACGTGGCGCAGCCGACAGAGGGGACATGCGCGCTGCCCTCGCGATCACGATGACCCTGCTGTTCGCGATGTTGCTCGCGCCCGCGGCCGCGCCGGCCGCCGGGTTGGGCATCCCGAAGGGCACGCCGACGCTGTTCTCGCTGAACGCCGAGCGCGGCACGCTGACGCCGACCGGCGAGAAGGGCCGGTTCGTCCTGACGCTCCGCCGGCTCGATCGCCGCGGCGTGTGGTTCACCGACCGGCCGGCGCGCCAGAGCGGCACGGTCACCCCCGGTGTGCTGTTCTCGTCCTGGAAGACGCTCGGCTTCACGGCCGATCCGCCGAACGCCGTCGTGAACGTGACCGGCGGCCGCGAGGGCGCGGACACGATCGCCCTCGAACTCGGGGCGCCGCGCTACGACGCCCGCACACGTGCGGTGCGGTTCAGCGCGACCACCCTCCGGTCGCTGTCGGCGGGCCTCGCCCACCACGGCCCGAAGCTCGACCGGGCGCTCCCGCGCCGGTTCGGCCAGGCGTCGGTCTTCATCGACGACGGCCAGTACGACGGGCCGATCGGCACCGGCGGCGGCTGCCAGGTCGGCGAGATCGTGCTGTTCGTCAACAACCGCCTCCCGACCAACGTCCAGGCCGCCGACGGGTCGACGCTGTCGATGGACCAGTACGCCGCGCTGTTCAGCATCTACGGCATGACGTTCGGCACCGCGCCCGAGGGCGCGTTCCGGCTCCCGAAGCTCACCGCGCCGGCCGGGATGACGTACGGCCTGTGCCTCTACGGCCCCTACCCCGCCGGCCCGGCCGACGGGCCGAACGGGGACTGCTCGACCGGTGAGCTCGACCTCTTCGCCGCACAGCCCGCCTCCAACTGGACGGCGCGGCGCGACGCCGTCTCCCCGGCGCCGGGCCTGACGTGGTACCAGTGCACGGGCGGGCGGACCGGCACCAACCAGTACGAATGCACGATGGGCCAGCTCACGCCGTTTGCCCTGAGTCCACTCGGGGTCGGCTACGTGCCCGCGGCCGGTCAGACGTTCGCCATCTGGCAAGACCCCGCGCTGTACGCCCTCGTCGGCCAGACCTTCGGCAGTGACGGCCGGAGCTGGTTCGCGCTGCCCACGCTGGCCGGGCCCGCCGCCGGTACGACCTACGGGTTCTGTACCGACGGCGTGTTCCCGTCCTTCGACTAGCGGGACCGCGCGGGGCGCACCGCCTCGAACGCCGCCTGCACGGCCGACGTCTCGAGGTTCAGCGACTTGGCGAGCGCCGCGTACATCGCGGTGTGGCGCGCCTCGTGGTCGGCCTGGTGCTCGGCCTGCAGCGACGTCAGCGCGGTCTTGACCTTCGCCTCGTCGATCCCGAGACCGGTCGCGAGGGCCGCGATGAGCTTCGTCTGATCCGGCTTGGCCGGGCGGGTGCCGTCGGCCGGGGGCGTGGTGGGCTTCGCCGGGCGGTTGGCGTCCAGGATCGCCGTGACCTTCGCCTCCTCGACCCCGAGGGCCTTCGCGAGGGCAGCGGCCATGGCGGCGCCCTTGTCACCGCGCTCGCCGGAGGGCTTGGCCGGGCGGTTCTCGTCCATCGCGGCCTTCAGCTGCGCGGACGTGATGCCGAGCTTCGACGCGATCGCGGAGAGCTGCGCCGTCGTCAACCCGCCGCCGCGCTTCTGCTGCTGCGTGGAGGTCGTCGCCGACGAGCCACTCGACGACTCGGTCGCGGCCTGCGCAGCACCGAGTCCGGCGCTGCCGATCAGGACGGCGGCTGCGGCGGTGGCGGTCATCTTGCGGGTGAGGGACATGTGGTGCTCCTGTCGTGGCGTGATTGCCGTGTGGGAGCACCATCGGGCCCGAACCTGGGTGGATCCTGTGTGCCGGCTGGGCGGTGTTCTGGAGTCGCGACCGAGCCTGGGAGGACGCTCAGGCGGCCAGCGCGAGCGTGACCGGATCGGCCAGCAGGCGGCCGGTGCGAGTGAGGACGACGCGCCCCGCCGCGTGGTGGTCACGCTCGATCAGGCCGTCGTCGACATGGCGGCGCGCGGCCTCCCGGCCGGCGTCGCTGAGATCGTCCAGCGGGACGCCGGCGGCCAGTCGCAGGCCCAGCATCACGCGCTCGAGGCGGGCCGCGTCGTCGTCGGGGTCTCCCGTCCGGCGGCCGGTGACTCGCCGGCCCTGCACGTGCGCGGCCCACGTCCGCGGGTGCAGCGCATTCCACCACCGCACCCCGCCGACGTGGCTGTGCGCGCCGGGCCCGGCGCCCCACCAGTTCCCGCCCGACCAGTAGCCGAGGTTGTGCCGGCAGTGCGCGTCCTCGTCGACGGCCCAGCTGCACGTCTCGTACCAGTGCAGACCCGCGGCGGCGAGCGTGCGATCGGCCGTCTCGAAGCGGTCGACGACGACGTCCTCACCGGGCATCCGCACCTCGCCGCGGCGCACCTGCTTGGCCAGCAGCGTGCCCGGCTCGACGACGAGCGAGTACGTGCTGACGTGCGTGGGGTTCGCGGAGATCGCCGCCGCGAGCGAGGCCTCCCAGTCCTCGGCGGTCTCCCCGGGAGCGCCGTAGATGAGGTCCATGCTGATCTGGTCGAACCCGGCGGCGCGCGCCTCGTGCGCGGCCTCGACCGCGCGCCCGGGCGAGTGCTGGCGGTTCAGCGTGGCGAGGACGGACGGGACCGCGCTCTGCATTCCGAGCGAGATGCGGGTGAACCCGGCGTCGCGCAGTTTCGCGAGCGACGACGGATCAACGGACTCGGGGTTCGCCTCGATGGTGACCTCCGCATCGGGACGGCGCGGGATCGCGTCCAGGATCCGTTCGAGATCGGCCGGCGGCAACAGCGTGGGGGGTGCCGCCACCGAAGAAGACCGTGGTCGCCGCGGGCGCGTCATCACCGAGCACGCGGGCGGCCAGCCCGAGTTCGGCGATCAGCGCATCGGCGTAGCCGGACACGGCCTCCGCCCCGCCCTCGCCCGGGACGTAGGTGTTGAAGTCGCAGTACCCGCAGCGGCTGGCGCAGAACGGGACGTGGACGTACACGCCGAACGGCCGCCCGCCCAGCGTGGCGAGCGCGTCGTGTGGGAGCGCCCCGTCGCGCGGTGCGGGATCGCCGTCGGGCAGACGCGCCATCCGGGCGAGTCTAGGTCCGAAACGACGAAAGCCCTGCGAGGTGCAGGGCTCTCAACGTGAAGCGGGAGCGACGGGACTCGAACCCGCGACCTCCGGCGTGACAGCCTGAGGACAGCTGTCCGAGCCGCGTAGTTCCGGGCTTGCTGACGCGAGAGCTGCCCGTAAATCCGGCACTACGGGGCTCGCGCGCTACTCCAACCGCTACTCCGCATTGGGCTACCCCAGCGTTACTCCGCTTCGGTATCTTCGAACCATGGCAGCCCGCCTCGATCCCGACGTAGACATCCCGCCTTCGTGGCTGTTCGTCGCCGTCGCTCGCAACGGCACGCTCGTCTACGAGGCAGGCTGGCGACACCGCAACGCGGACGGCGCGCTCCAGTTGATGAAGCGCCGGCTGGGTCCTGCCTGGGTCGAGCCGGACGAGGACGGCGGCTATCGCCGCCGTCGCGGGCGCCCCAAGCCCCGCCACCTGACCGAGCACGCCGCCATCGTCGCGAAGGACCGCGTCGTTCGAGAGGTCGAGCACACATTGGCCGAGCATGCGGCGGCTGCGGAGCGCGAGGCGAACGTGCTCCCGACGTTCCGCCAGGTCGCGGCCGCCTACCTCGTCTGGCTTGAGAATGTTCGTGACGCCAAGCCGTCGACGTTGCGTGACCATCGCTACCTCCTTGCCGAGCCCGGCACCCCGCACCGCCGCGGGAACGGCAGCTGCCCGGGAACGATCATGGCGACGCTGGGCGATCGGCCTGCGGCGGAGATCACGACCCGTGAGATCAATGACCTCCTCGCCGCGGTCGCCAAGACCAAGGTGTCGCCGCGGACCGTCAACAAGCACCGTCAGCTCATCTCGGCGATCTTCGGGTTTGGCGGCCAGGAGGCCACCTTCGGACTGCCTCGCAACCCGGCACGAGACTCGGATCGTCGCGCGGAGCTCGAGCCGCTCGACTGGACTTCTACTCAGTTGAGGAGGTCGAAGCGCTCGCGCGCGCGCCTCGAGGGCGGCCGGCACCGCGACCCCGACGCGCCTGCGGTCAGCGAAGACGAACACCGCGCGCGCCAAATCGAAGACCGCCAGGACGGCGAACTCGTGCGCGTCGCCGCGTACGCCGGCTTGCGCCGCGGCGAACTCGTCGCGCTGCGCTGGCGCGATGTCGACTTCGTCCGCCGCAAGGTCGTCGTGCGTCGTGCGGTGAGCGCGAGCATTGACACGCCTTCGACGAAGTCGAGGCGCGCTCGCGAGGTCCCGCTCGCCGATCAGGCTGCGGGCGCGCTTGATCGACTCTCCAAGCGTGACGGCTTCACCGAACCCGACGACTACGTCTTCATCAATCGCCTCGGACGTCGACTCGATGGCTCCGCTCTCCGCCGTCGCGTCAGCCGGGCCCGAGACGCCGCCGGTCTACGTCCGATGCGCTTCCACGATCTGCGGCATACCTACGGCTCGCTGCTCGTCGCGGGCGGGATCGACCTCGCGTCCGTGAAGTCAGCAATGGGGCACTCACGGCTTGCCACAACGGAGCGATACCTCCATGCGCGCTCCGCCAGCGAGATGGCGGACCGCTTCACGCAGGCGCTGAACAGCCCCGCGTCCGTCACTCACGAGCCGATCGCGACGCCCTGACGATCGCTCCTCGACGGAGGAGGATTGCGGGTCGTTCCGCGCCCTTGGCCGAGTCCCCGGGGGCCGGAGTATCTCGGTGTACGATCGTCGCGAGATGGACTTGCCGACTGTCTGGCAGCTCGGCACCGGCGACAGCTCCCGCACGTATGCGCAGTGGCTGTTCGATAACGGCGTCGCGGCGATCGGCCCAAGCTCGGGTGGACGCTGGCCGGGCTCGGGTGGCCACGAATATCAGAGCAGCGTGCACGCCTTCGCCGAGGATGCGCGGCGCGGCGATCTGGTGATCGCTAAGCGCGGACTGAGAACCATCCTCGGGATCGGTGTGCTTGGTGCCTATGACTTCGACGCAGACATCGATACAGAGGGGTGGGATCTGAGCCACATCCGCCGCACACGGTGGATCGTCAAGAAGGGGGGCCTCGTTTGAGCACCCGATGCTCGCGCAGTCGCGTTTTTGCCGTGCCAGAAGGCGCGCGCCTGGGTCGCGGAACGCGTCGCCGGACTCGATCTCTGCCCGCCCGACGAGAGCAGCCTACCGCCGCTTCCCGGCCTCGGCCCACCGTTGGACCTCGACACGCTCCCCGAGATATTGGCCGCTGCTCCGCGATGGGGCGAGGAGTGGGCGACGAGCGCGTGGGCGGGGCGCCACGGAACTATGCCGAACGAGGCGGAGGGGCTGGCCCTGGTCACGGTCCGCTTGTTGCTCCCACTCGGCTGGCCCCGGGATCAGATCGCTCTCAACTGGAAATACACAGACATCGCTCTCTTCTCGGAGCCCTACCGCTCCCCGGAGACGTGCCGAGTGATCATCGAGGGCAAGGGGCTCAACGACGGTTTGCGCTGGGCGCGCGATTAGGTCAACGGCTACGCGGCCGACATCGGCCACCCCGTAGACGTGGCGGTGACCAATGGGCCGCGGATCTTGCTGTACCGCCACGAGAACCCGGACCAAGCGCTGGAGCTCAACTGCGCCAACGCCCGCGAGACCGGCAGCGCGCTGCTCGACGCGTTGCGCTATCCGAGCCCGCGATACGACTGAGCCTCGACGACTCGCGTGCCAGACGTGCGGCGCGCTGCCGAAACGAGGCACGAGCGATAGCGCCCGCGCTGTCGTCCCCGCTACCGCAACGGACGAGGAGCGCCAGCCCGGCACGACAAACGCGCCTTGCATGGGAAGGAGAAGTGACCCAAGTGCTCGCGCCGCTTCTCCCGGCAGGCGTAAGCAGCAGCGAGCGGGGTCTTCGGACCCCGCTCGGGGTCACGCGACCTGCGGCTCAGGTCAAGCTGGGCGCGGGGGACTAGGGCGGCGGATCGTCGCCCAGACCCGCCGCGTCGATATCGAGCTGGATCTGCGGTGAGCCGGTCGTCTCCTGCAAGACCTGCGTGTGCTTCTCCTTGATGATCTGAACGAGTCGCGCCGCCTCGTCGTGCGGATCAGCGTTCGCGTCGAACGTCAGGTAACCGATGTTCCGGGTTTCGTCGAACCGTCAGGGCACCGCGTTCTTATCCCAGATCGGGATCACATGCCCCTCGTCGAAGCGCTCCTTGAACTGCTCGCTCTCGAAGATCGTCCAACGTCTCTCGCCGTACGTGCGCCCGAGAACCGCAATGACGAAGCGGCTATCGGATCGGTAGATCGGCGCGAGGAACGCTTCGACGTCTTCTCCGACTATTCGGGCCTGCTCGTTGCAGTCGTAGAAGACGACGTAGTCGTCCGCGTCCAGGAGTTCGTATAGCGCGTCCGCGAGCGGGCGATCTTCGCCTGCGAAGGGGAGCGCGAAGTCGTAGGCATGTTCCAGTTCCACGTTCTCGAAGCCGAGGGCGCGCGGAAAAGCCTGTGACCGGCCCCCTGGGTTTGGTCCAGGTGCTCTGTCGTCTTCTGGTTGGGAGAAGGGTCCTGTACCGGTGTTCGCAGAGTCCTCGCGGACGCCTTTTGAACTGGTCCAGCGCCGGTGCGGGTAGTCCCTCTCACTTGCTGCCCTCGCGGACACTCTCATAGAACTGCTGCGGGGTCTTCATCGCCAGGCCGCGGTGCGGGCGCCGCAGGTGTCGACCCGTTCGGCGAGCACGACGCGGGCCTCAAGGACGCTTCGGAAGAGTTCGCCGTTGAGTTTCTCGTCGCGCATCGAGCCGTTGAACCGCTCGACGTACGCGTTCTGCTGCGGGCTGCCCTTCTCGATGAACACCTGCCCGACGCCCTGGACGTCGAGCCAGCCTTTCAGGCTGGCGGCGATGAACTCCCGGCCGTTGTCCGACCGGACCAACCGGGGCCGGCCGTGACGCGCGAACAGCTCGGCGAGGACCTCGGCGACCTGGCCTGAGCCGATGCTGCGGTCGACGCGGCAGCCCAGGCAGCGGCGGGTGAACTCGTCGACGACGTTGAGGATCCGCAGGGGCAGTCCGTCGTCGGTGCGGGCGGCGACGAAGTCGTAGGACCAGATCTCGTTCGGCTTCGTGGCCTGCAGATTCCACGTCGACCCCGCTCGGCCGCCGATTGCTTTCTGGCCCGGACTTTCCCTTGGCCGGCGGGACTCTCTCGGAATGGACCGAACAACGGGGGGGCCGGACACATCGGTTACCAGCGGCGCTACAAGCGCTTCACAGAACACGCCCACGCCCCCGGGAAACCGATTGCTCCCCAGGACGCCGGACGGCTCCACCGGCAGTCTCATCCCCGGACAACGACTCCGCATTCACGAGCCGCCGGTTCCGCGCACGCCTCGGCCGCACGGCATCACGCTCGCCGCGGAGGCAACGGCGACCCCTGGCGCAACGTCGCCTACATCTGCGCGTTGACATTCAGGCCGGTGGGATTGCTGGGGTCTGGTGATCATTCCAGGCCGTCGGGAAAGTGACCGTCGGTTCACTTTCGAGCGGCCTTGACACCAGGGTTCGGGGAGTGGAGCCGGGCCTCGAGATGGCCCGGCCCCATCGCCCCGGGGTAGACGCGCCTGCGTAGGTGAACGCGCCCTCCCGCACCGACCGGCTGGTCGCCAACAGTTGGGATTGGCATCAGCGGCGCGGGAACCCCTCCGCGTACTCTACCATCACGTGAGGAACGTTCGTTCTCCGAGAGCTTGGTGATCCGAGCCGGGAGAGCGCCATATTGCCCGCTTTGCTGGCCGTTGCGCGAATGGCACCCGGGTTGGTGCGCTGGGCACAGGTTTGCGTTCGCTCGCTGCCCATGATTGTATCCGGACCGCGTCGCACATCTCGCTAACGAACGGCTAGCGATCTCCGATCGTTCTTCGGAGGGGACGCGTCGCGCAGCCCCCACCCTCTCCCCTCGGGCTGCGCCGGGCGTGGGGCGCAGGTTCGGACCTGCGCCCCACGCCGCAATGCGCCTGCCGCATCGGCAAACGCACTGTCGCAGCCACGGTTAGCGACCGTTATGCTCGGGGAGTTGGATACCACGCTTCAACCAACACACGGAGGAGACAAGTGACACGACGTACCACAGCGGTGCTGTTGGCCGCGACGGGGATGGCTCTCCCGGCTACCGCTAACGCCGAGGTTATTCAGGATTTCACGATCAGCGCAACGCCCAGCAAGGCCAGCACCGCCAAGGTCAAGCGCAGTGTCAACCTCAAGATCAGCACCGGCACGCGGGACACCACCGGAGCCCAGCCTCCCTCGACGAAGTTCGTACGAATCCTCTTCCCCCGCGGCTCGCGGTGGAACGGCGGCCTGTTCCCGACCTGCAGTCCCACGTCCATTAGCCAGGCCAAGTCGACCGCGGACTGCCCGGCCGGATCGATCATCGGGTCTGGCAAGGCCGCCGGTCTCGCCCCGGGTCCCATCACCCAGAACGACCTCAAGATCTCGATCGCAAACGGGGGGGCCGTCGAGCCTCAGCATGTTCGTGGAGGGCACCAGTCCGCTGAGGATCCAGTCGAACATCGCTGTCAAGATCTCGAAGTTGTCGGGCAAGTTCGGGCTGCGGACCGACATCCCGATCCCTGAGAACCTGCAGGAACCGGCTCCGGGCGTCCCCGTCGCCGTGACGCTCTTCTCCATCTCGATCAAGAAGACACGCAAGGTCAAGGGTGTGTCCCGCGGAATCATCGAAGTGGATCGCTGCGACGGAGGCAAGTGGTACGGGGAGGGCTCGTTCGACTACGCGGACGGCACCAAGTACTCCGCGTCCCGGACACTCACGTGTTCGAAGGGCTGACGACACGCCTCTCGCTCTCCGCGCACTCTCTGGCGAGAGGCTGACGTAGCGCTCGGCGCCCTCCCCGGGTGGGTGATGTGTAGCCCGATCATCGAGCGCTATGCGGGCACGTCGACACGCCCCAGGAGAGACCTGTGCAGCTCGGCAGACGAGGACGGGGAGGGAGTTCGTTGATGGCGGCCGGCGTGAGCCGGCCGCCATTCTCGAGGCGGGCGGTGAGCCGGGAGAGGCCTTCGTCGGCGAGCGCCCATCCGAAAGGTCGGGCGTTTCTCGCGGTCGTCCTGCTCAAACCCGATGGCGCGGTCGGCGAGCTCATCCAGTCGGCGAACTCGCGGGGGGTGCCGGACTCTACTGCCGACGATGGGGAAACGTCGCAGGCACCCTAGTCCACGCACCGTTGCTGAACAGGTTAAGACCTGCCGGCTGACGGGGCCCGAGGGCGGGCAGCACCGATCGCGACAGGCGGGGGGGACCCGGACGGGCAGCCCCGCGACCGCTCAACCGCGCTGCGTCGCGCGCTTCGCGACACCCAGGGTGGTTCCTGTAGCTACCTCGCCCGCGGGGGAGGGAGACGTCGGAACTCGTCGCCGCGATCGGGGACTTTCAGCGAGTCTCGACGACCAACCCCGATTCCGGCTGGCTGGGACCGAGTGATGCCGTCGTCGTTCAGGAGCGCGCGGACGCCGGGGTGCGCGGTATGGCGAGTGCCGCCCCGAACGCGATGAGCACGGCGACCGCCGAGATGACAAACGCCTCGGTGAACCCCGACTCCGCCGGCAGGCCGCTCGACGCGATGAGATGGCCGGCGACGATGCTGGCGGTGATCTGCCCGCCGAGCGCGCCGCCGACGGTCCGCATGATGGTGTTCATCGCGGTCGCGACGCCGGTCTGCGTCTCGTCGACCGCTTCCACGATGAGGTTCGCCATGGCCGCGAACGAGAACCCGAGACCGACTCCGAGCAGCACCCCGGTCGCATAGATGTGCCAGCGTTCATCGTGCGCGGCCGCCAGGATCGAGAAGCTCGCCGCGCAGAACACCGTGCCCGCCAGCAGCGGCATTCGCGAACCGAAGCGACCGGCGAGCACGCCGGCGAGCGGCCCCGCGATGAGCATGACGGCGGCGGACGGGAGCAGAAACACGCCCGCCTCGGTGACGGAGGCGCCGAACCCGTAGCCGGTGGACTCAGGCAACTGGACGAACTGCGGGATCAAGATGAACGATCCGAACATGCCAAAGCCAATGAGCAGGCCGGTCAGGTTGGTGGTCCACACGCCACGTCGACGCATCATGCGCATGTCGACCAAGGGCTCCGCCTGACGGTTCTCGAACCAGACCCAGAAGGCGAGGATCACTGCCGCACCGCAGAACAGGCTCACGACACGCGTCGACCCCCAGCCCCAGTCGTTGCCGTAGCTCACGCCGACGAGCAGGGACGTCAGCCCCGCCGAGAGCAGGACTGCGCCTGCCCAATCGATCCGCGCGGGCGTCTTGACCGGGGACTCGGGAACGAAGAAGTGCGTGGCGACGAGTGCGATGACCACGACGGCGAACCCGAGCCAGAACAGCCACTCGTAGCTGAGGTTGTCGACGACCAGGCCGCTGATCACAAGGCCCGCGCCGCCTCCTATGCCGAACGTGGCTGAGATGAGCCCGATGCCGGTGGCGACACGCGCGCGAGGAAACTCATCCCGGATGATGCCGAACGCGAGAGGGAAGATGGCGCCGCCTGCGCCCTGAATCGCCCGGCCCAGCACGAGAACCCCAATGCTGTGCGACAGGCCGGCGACGACGGATCCGACCGCGAAGATCCCGAGCACGATGACGAGGATGCGCTCCTTGCCGAGGATGTCTCCCAGGCGCCCGAAGATCGGCGTCGCGATCGACGCTGTCAGCAGGTAGACAGTGAGCACCCAGGTGACCGTCGTAGGTGTCGCGTCGAGTTCGCGCTGGATCTCCGGTAGCGCCGGCGCCACCATCGTCTGGGACAGCGCAAACGCCAGCGCCCCGGTTGCGAGAACCGCGAGGGTGATCCCGTAGTGCTGGCGGTCTCCTCCCAGGTCGCTCATCCGACCGCCGTCTGCTGACACCACCGCTGCAGCCGGTCGACCGTCTTCCCGGCGGCCCTTCGTACGTGGTCGAGCGGGCCCGCGATGAAGCGCGCCGTCACCTCAACGGAGGTGGTGCCGATCGCGTCGCGCATCGAGATCCTCCCCAAGCGCCGCCGAGCCGCAACAGCCTGGGCGGCGGACGTGTCAACCCGCGACTGCACGAGGCGCGAGGCTACAAGAGCGGCACCGAGCGGTGCACTCTCCTCGCCGGAGGGCTGTGCAGGGGGGAAGCGGATCGGTGCGGGCTGGCCAAGCGGCCCGGCCGAGGACCATCGCCTGACGCGAGGGTCACTCGGGCCGGGGACCGCTCCCGGCTCGCACCGCTGACCTTGACCGACCGGCTCATCGCCCGCGCGCCGAAGCCGGCCGCACACGGAGGACGGCGCGGCTGACCAGCGGTGCGCCGCCCGACTGAGTCTCCTGGACGGTGCTGTTCAGCCGGAACGCGAGATTCGGCCGACCCTGGCGTCGCAGACGCTTGCTGACGCGGACCGAGCCCTTTGAAAGCCGGACGCGCAGCGTCCGGGCGAACTGGCCGTCGGGCATCACGAGTCCGATGCTCTGGCCGGTCACGCTGATGCGCGCCTTCGATCCCTTCTTCAACCCGACAGCGCTGACGCGCAGTCGTCGCTTGACGACGGCGGAACGCTGGAACTCGAGGCCCTTCGGCAGGATGAGCCGGGTCGCGGTCACGCGCGTGGGCCCCCCGACGACCCGGAGGTCGAGCGCCGGACGCCCGCCCGTGAGTGAGCTCACCTTGAGCGTGGCCGTCGGACCGCAGCCATCAAAGAGCGCCTGCTGATCGATGACGATGCGCCCACCGGAATGGGCCTCCGCAACGCCATTGACCGCTGCCCCGGAGGCGCACATGTCCTTGTTGGCGACGAGCGGGCTCTTCGGCCCGGCGTCCAGCCGCAACTGGAACCGCGAGAGCGGGACGTCGGGGATGTTGTCGATCACCGTCGTCAACCTGTTGTCCTTGGTGAGGGAGATCGCAGCGGTCAGATCAACGCTGATAGGGCCCGAGAGCCGGATGGCCAACCCGGGGAGCGGCGTGCCCCTTCGGGACACGAAGGTCACTGGCCCGCTGAGCTCGCCGGCCAAGAGCGGTGTGGCAGCGGTCGCGGTGCCGACGACCGATTTCGGGTCGCATGCGTCCTGCAGGTACCGCTCTTCGGGACACGCGTTGCGCAGGCGCGTCACGTCAGCTGACACGGTGCTCGGGAGCGTGAGTTCGACCTTCCTCGTGTTGCCTTGCTGTCCGCTCTGCGTCAGCGTGACATCGAGCGACGGGTGGCCGCCCTCGGCGATCTGCTCCGCGCCACCGCCAAAGCTGGTCGTGAGGCGCGGCTCGTACGGGAGTCCGGCGCAACCGGTCGGCTGATACACCGATTCCGGGCTGGCGAGTGTGCCGAGGTCGGAGCGAATGGAAGCGACGGCGGTCGCGGCCATGCAGCTCGTCCCATTGAGCATGAAGCCGGGTCGATCGAGCGTCACCGTGAGGTCCCTGATGGCCGTCGCGACGCCGATGGGCAGTCGCTGCGGGATCTGATCGACGCGGAGGGTGAGCCCGATGTCCGGCCGGACGAGAATCGCGCCGCCCACGATCAGCGTTCCGAGGTCGAGGGGGCCGATCCTCACGGCGATCTTGATGGAGATGCCCGCCAGAGCGCCGTTCGCCCCCTCGGTGAGGAACACCTGCCCCCCGTCGATCACGAAGGGCTTCGGCCCCGGACCGGATGATGCCACGACGGAACCGATCAGGCTCTCGGGTCCGCATGTGCCAGCTGTGGCTTGCGCGAGCGGGCACTGCGCCGCAGCGGTGAGCCGGCCGATCAGCCCGGCAGGGAGGTTCAGGTCAAGGGCAGCGAGCCGCGCGTTGCCCTGGGGACGCACGAACCGAGCCGTTAGGGATGTCGGCGACGCGGCGTTCGTCGGCGATGTCGAGAGTGTCATCTCGGGCGTGAAGGCGGCGGGGTCCCCGCATCCCTGGTCGAAGACGACGGGCGCCGACGGGCGCGCGACGGCACCGCCGCTGTCCGGCGTGATACCTCCCACCGCCTCGTACGTGCCACAGGCGCGAGGAGAGCTGACGATTGCCGCATCACCACCCCTGAACGTCAGACGGAACTCGGTGAACGGCAGCGGCGGAAGCCCCTGGAGGATTGCGGTGAGTCGGCCGGTCTGCGGGTCAGGGATGATGTCCCCCGTGAGCTTGACCCGAAGCGCGTCGCTCTCGGGACCGGCTTCTGCGAGGACGAACAAGCGGATCAATGCCTTCCCCGGCCGTGGCTGCGCGAGAAAGATCGTCCCGTCCAGCCTGCCACCGAGCGGGGCCAGGAGCGGCGAGGCCATCTGCGCCGTTCCGATGGCACTCAGCGCGGGGCACGACACAGGGCCACCGCCCCGCGCGTCGAACTCCTCGTCCGTGCATCCCGGGTCGGACAGCCTGTTGCCCGAGGTGCCGGACAACTCGATCCCCTCGGGCAGGACGACTCGCGCCTCGTTGACGTGCGACTGGGCGAGGGGCTGGTCGTCGACCGGCATCCGCACCCCCGCGGTGAACTCGATCGGAGCGTCTGCCGCTCGCTCGCCCTCGGCGATGAGTTCCGGCGCGAACGGGACAGCCCCGCATCCGGTCGGGACGAACGAGGTCTCCCCGGCCGTCACGTCGCCGGCGTAGGAGCTGACGCTGATCCGGGTCACCGCGGGCGTGCAGGTTGTCGGCGTCGTCATGAACGGGGATCTGAGCGTCGGGTGGTCGCCGGGCGAACCCCAGAGCCGGAGGTTGAGCCGCCGGATCTCGATCGGCAGGCCGAAGAGGCTGCGCGGAAGATCATCGATGCGTGCGTTCAGTCCGCCATCGACCGCTCGGAGCCGGACCTGCCCGAGGATCTTGACCAGCGACGCTGACGGCGGCGTCCCTGTGAGGCCGAGTGTCACGCCCAGCTGCACCGCTTCCGTTCCGGAGGGCGTCACGAGATAGACCGAACCGCTCAGGAGCCGCTCGCCGACGGAGACGCCGACGGCGTCCGCTCGTGCGGTCACCTCCCCGACCTTGGCGTTGCCCGGGCACCCCGAAGCGGACCTGAACCGTGCTGGCGAACACAGGTCGGCGGCGCCCGGGTTCCCGATCTGCCCTGGCGGCAAGGAGATGGTCAGAGCACGGGCGTCGTCGCCGAAGCCCGCAATGTCGCCGACCTCTCCTCGACCTCCATCAAGCCGAAGCGCGAGGCAGAAGTCCGCACGCGCACCCGCCTGCGGCGCGGCGGTCACCGAACTCGTCGTCGAACACGCCGACGAGCTCGTCACCGGCGTGGCCGCTGGAACGTCCACCCGTACAGAGGCACCCGCAGTCGCCGAACCGACCAATGCGGTAGCCAAACACCCAGCGGCGAGCACACTCCCCACCCGGGAACGACAAGACCCATGCATCTCTCAAACCCCCATCGCGAAACGGTCGCTCACACCACGCTAGCGGGTGGTGGTGCCAACTGCAACTATGGTGCCTGCTCGGGGTGAACGGCCCCTAACACCAGTCGCGGTGTCGGTGCGTCGGTCAGCAGCGATCGTCCGATGGAGGGACGGGCTGGCAGCTCAAGACCCACCGGACGGGCGCAGCCGTTCCGGTCCCAACCAATCGCGGACAGCCGAGACAGTCACCGAGGAGAAGAGCGCTCAGCCCCTACACCACGTCCCGGGGACGCTCGTGGGCCGCGAGGCCACCTGCCGCGGCGCCCAGGGCGATGTCCACCGCCAGGTCCCCGAGGGCCTCGACCTGACGGACATCTTGTGGCCAGTAGGCAACGGAGAGCAGCAGTCCGATCGTGGCGAAAGCGACGGTCACGAGGGTGTCCCGGTCGTGCTGTGGCGCACACCGCGCCAACACCTGCACCCAGCGCTCGACGTGCTGACGCTGACGACGGGCTAGGCGGCGCCTCGCATCGGGCTTCAGCGAACGATCCTCGCGGGCATAGATACTGACGAGCTCCGAGTCTGAGAGCGCGAATTCCGCCTGTGCGCGAACCAGAGCCTCGAGGTCCGCCTGAGGGTCACCCGTCGGCTCCGGCACGAGCAGCAGGAGCCGATCCATGGCCTGGTCGAAGAGCGTCGACAGGATCTCGTGCTTGCTGGAGAAGTGACGGTAGATCGCCGGCCCGGAAACCCCAGCCGCCTTGCCGAGCTCGTCGACGCCGACAGCATCGAAGCCACGCTCGAAGAACAGGCGCGTGGCCGCCATCAGGATCCGCTCTTCACGCACGTCCCCATCGTACCTACCGCAGTGCGAGGACGAGGGGGCGCCGCCGAGCAGCGCCCCAGGCGCCGATCAGCCGCCGAGTCGAACGGGGAGGCTCTTCAGCTGGCTGGAGAACTGTGAGAGCACCCACGTCGGCTCCCCAGCCAGGGTCATCGACGGGAACCGGCGCACCGTCTCCCCGACCAAAATCCGCAGCTCGAGCCGCGCAAGGGCCGTTCCGAGACAGAAGTGGCGCCCACCCGCTCCGAACGCCTGGTGCTCAGGGTTGCGGGTGACGTCGAAACGATCGGGATCCTTGTACACGTCCTCGTCGCGATTGGACGACGGATACCAGAGGGCGACCTTGTCCCCTTTCTTGATCGGGCACCCCGCAAGCGTCGTGTCCTTCGTCGCGGTTCGCCGGAAGTGGGCGAAGGCGGGGAACATGCGCAGCGCCTCTTCGACCGCGCTGGAGACGAGCGAGGGGTCATCGAGCAACATCTGGCGCTGGTCGGGATGCTCGATGAGGGCGCGCATACAGCTGGAGTACGTGGCCTTGGTCGAGTCGTTGCCGGCGGCCATCAGCAGGACGAAGCCGGAGAAGATCTCCTCATCCGTGAGGCGATCACCGTCGATCTCGGCGAAGATGAGCGTGCTCAGGAGATCGTCCGTCGGATTCGCCCGGCGTTCTGCGACCAACGCCATGCACTTCTGGAACATCTCGGGGACGTCCTCGGCGACAAGCTGCTCCAGGCCCTTCGGATTCAGGTCCGGGTCGCCGAACCCCAGGATGGTGTTGATCGCGGTGGCCCAGGGCATGTCGTCCTCAGGGTCGAGGCCCATGAAGCTGCCGATGACACGGGCCACCACGGGCTGAGCCACATCGTTGACGAGGTCGCATTCCTCCCGTGCTTCGACGCCGTCGAGGACGCGATCGACGATCGCCCGAATGGCGTCCTCGTGCTGGTCGATCGCCTTCGGGGTGAACCCTCGCTGGAAGAGCGCCTTGATCCGGTCATGCTTCGGCGGATCCATGCCGATGAACATCCCCTGCACCAACTCGACCGGCACCGCATGGTCGTTGAGGATGATGTTCTGCGCCGACGAGTACGTCTCCCAGTCTCGACTGACCTCACGGATGTGCTCGGCCTTGGTCACCGACCAGAAGCCGGCGTCCTGCGGCGACTGCGCCATGCCCTGACTCCAGTGCACCGGGCACTCGGCACGCATTCGACGAAACAGCTCATGGGGCGCCCCCTGCCCCCAATGGACGTCGTCAGCCACGCCGACGGCGTCCAGCGGAGCGGAGGCTGGGTCGTTTTTGGTCTCATCGCCTGACGAAAGCATGGAGACAGCCTACCATAGGTCTGCACCGTTTGGTGCGTTCTTTGGGAGCGCGGACGACGCCGCTTCACGCCGCGAAGAGCCGAGCGGCATCGGCCGCCTCCTCGTCCGTCGCCTCCAGGTCGGAGGCCGTGACAACCTGATTCCTTCCTCGCCGCTTTGCGCAGAACAGAGCGCGGTCCGCCCTGCGGAGGGCGCCGGCCAACCCCTCGGCATCCAGGCTTGCGACGCCAAAGCTCGCGGTTACCACTCCCACGGCGGGGCAGCGCTCCGACTCGAGAGCGGCACGGAGTCGCTCCGCAAGAGCACGAGCACCACTCGCACCGCAGCCGGGCGCCAGCACCGCAAACTCCTCCCCGCCGATGCGTGCCAGGAGATGGTCGCGACGCATGTGCGAGGCCAGCAGCGATGCCACATGTTGCAGCGCCTCGTCACCGGCAGGGTGCCCGAATTCGTCATTGATCACCTTGAAGCGGTCGATGTCGAGCACCACGACGCTTGAGGTAGCGCTCGAGTCGCGCAGCATCGTGGCCGCCCGGTCGAGGAATCCGCGCCGATTCAAGGTTCCAGTGAGGGAATCGGTGCTGGCGAGCGTCCTGAGTTCCCTTTGAAGCGCCACCGTACGCGCCCGTCCCACACAGGACACCAGCACGACGACGCCCATGAGACCCGTGCCCATGACGTAGGTCGGAGCGGGTTCGACCGCGTCGGCGAACCCGTAAATCGCGACGGCGAAGGCGACGCTCGCGAACACCAAGTCGCGGCCGGCATGGCGGTGCGAAAAATGCGTGCCGGACACGAGCAACGGCCACACGTAGAAGCACGGGATCAACATCACCGGTCGGACGGTGGCGATCGCGAACGAAATGATCACAATGCCAAGCCAGTTTGCGCCCGCCATCAGCACGGTGCCATTGGGCCGCAACAGCAAGAGGAGCACCCCGCACGTCAGGCAGGCGACAGCGATCGCGAGCAGGATCGATGTGCCCGCCCAGCCAGGCCCGCGCACCAGGAGTGTCAGGCCGATGACCGCAGACCCACCGAGGAACATCCACCCCTGAAAGGTCGCGAGACCTCCGAGAGGGGTAGATGGTCCGCCGGTGAGATGAGTCGTAGGCGCGATCTTCGACACAACGCGATCGTTCTCGGACAAGCGGCGCCAATGCCTAAGGATGGGGAACAGAATCTCAACGCATGGGTTCCGTTGACGCGACGGTTTCGCGTGAGGCGCCGAGCCGGTATCGTCCTCCGACGATCCTCCTGGTTTCGTCTCCGCCGTTCGTTCCAAGGACAACTCCGAGCCTCGATACCGATACCGTGCAGACATCTCCAGACAGCATCGTGCAGCAGTGGATCTGCGAGTCGTGCGGCTACATCTATGATCCATCTGAGGGAGATCCGGATGGCGGGATTCCACCCGGCACCGCGTTCGAGGACATCCCGGCGACGTGGGTCTGCCCCGTGTGCGGCGCCCGCAAGGACGCATTCGAGCCGCTCGACCCGAGGTGACGTCCAGCCTGATCCTTGCGCGTCAGCTCGCGCGAGGTCGGACGATGGTAATCCCGCCCTGGGCAGCGCACACCAGGCGATCTCCTGCCCGAATCTCGCCCCGCACGACCGCGCTGCGATTTGTCATCGCCAGGACGCTGGCCTCGGCTTCCACCACGCCCGCCTTCGCCGGGGCGACGTAATTCAGCTTGAGTTCTGTCGTGGCACCCCAGCAACCGGGAGGCATCAGGGGATAGACAACGGCCCCGGTGACGTGGTCCATGATCGCCGCAAGGGCTCCCCCGTGCACGTTCCCCGAAGGAGTGATGAGATCCTCGCGGAGGTCGGCCCGAGCCGTGAGGCGACCGGGGCCGACGTCTACGAACTCAATGCCAAGATAGGCGGGGAGCCCCCCGAGCGAGCTTCCGTGCTCGAGAATCGCCTGGGCGATCACGTCGTCGTAGCGTTCAGTGAAGCCGTTGACACTCACTTGTCGTCCTCTCGCGCCGGGCTGCCGGCGAGCGCTGGTTGCGGTTCGCCGCGGCGAGACCGCCGACCAAACCTACAATATCCGCTTCCCCGTCCCGCATCGACAAGCAGCCGGCGGCGGTATTCATGCTGAGGCGTAGCCCTCGCGGTCACGGCCGACGCCGGGCGATCATGCGAACTCCGCGACGAGGACGGAGCGTCAGCGTCGCCTCCGGCTCGACCGGGTGACCGGGGACCGCCTCGAAGGCGAACCGCTGCGACATCATCGCCGCGATCAGCGTCGCTTCCATGAGCGCGAACGTGCGCCCGATGCAGATGCGCTGCCCGGCACCGAAAGGCAGGTAGGCGAATCGGTGATGATCGCGGGCGTGCTCGGGCAGGAAACGCGTCGGATCGAAGCGTTGCGGGTCGTCCCAGAACCGGGGATCGTGATGCACCGCGTTGACCGGCACCAGGACGGTCGAGCCCTTGGGAATGCGGTGCCCGTCGATCTCGTCCTCGACAATCGCCGTGCGAGGGACCACCCAGATCGGGGAGAAGTAGCGCAGCGCCTCCTGGAAGCACGCGCTCGTCCACGGCAACAGGGGGACGTCCTTCGCGGTCGGTGTCCGCCCGCCGAGGACGGTGTCGACCTCCTCGAGCATCCGTTCCCGCGCCCAGCCGTTCAGCGCGAGCAGGTACCACATCCACGCCATGCCGTTCGCCGTGGTCTCGTGCCCGGCGATCATGAAGGTCACCGCTTCGTCGCGCACACGCTGCGTCGTGAGCGTTCCCTCTTGGTCGCGCGCGCGAAGGAGCATCCCGAGGAGGTCGACCGACTCGTCGTCGGCTTCGCGGGACTCGAGCACGTCGTCGACCATCCGGTCGATGGCTCGCATGGTGAACTGGGCGCGGTCCAGCGGAGGGGGCAGCAGCGGCGCGTAGTGCACGGTGTGGCCCAGCAGCCTGACGGCCCATGCGGGTGGCGCCGCCACGAGCGTGAGCCGCGCGGCGACCTCTCCGAGGCGGAGGCCAGTGGTCACCGCGTGGCCCATGGTCTTGGCGACGCTGCCGAGCTCGCGGCCGAACAGTGCCGTCCCGACGACATCGAGCGTGAGCATGGTCATATCTGAGACCATCTCGAGCTCAAAGCCGTCCCCGTGAGAGTCCAGGTCGGCGACGTAGCGCTCGATGGGGTCGACCATGAGGTCGATCATCCCGTTGAGCTGGCGTCGAGAGAAGAAGGGATTGAGCATCGTGCGGTGACGCTGCCAGGTCTCCCCATCGTCGGTGAAGAGGCTACGGCCGAGCACCGTGCTGACGAGCTGGTACTCGACCGACTTCATGTAGCGGTCGGCGTGCTTTCGCAGGACGTGTTCGATGTAGTCAGGGTGCGTGATCGCGAACACCTGTCGCGGCCCGCTGCGCCAGCGGACGATGTCGGCCTCCGACGCCTTCTCTGCGATCTGGTTGAATGAAATCAAGCCGCTCAGCAGCATACTCTGCGCAACCCGAATCCCGCTCGTGGTCGGTGTCACCCTCGGGGCCGAGGCGGTGGCTGTCATGAGCGCATCCTCCTATTCATGTCACCGATCAGGTGATCGGCGAACCGGCGGGGAGGCTACACGTCGATCATGTGATCGACAAGACGGGGGCGTGGCGATCGGTCAGTCGCGGTCGAGCGCATGCTCGAAGGCCGAGAGCAGGAGCGGCTTGATCTCGTCCCAGCGCGCGTCGATCTCCAGAGGGCCCCAGATCGGCACCGCCAGCACCAACCCCCTGATGAGCGCGACCGCGGCATGCACGACCGGGACGAGACGCTCGTGACCAGCGACCTGGGGGAGCGCCAGGGCCACCGCGGCGACGAGGATCGCACCGATCCGATCTTCGAGCGCGCGCAGCGTCTCGGCCAAGTCAGGCTCCCGCCAGACCGCCGACCACAGCTGAGCAGCAGCAAGCGCCTCCTCTGACGTGAATTCCGCCCATGCCTCGTCGAGCAGCGCCTCTCTCAGATCGGGGATGCGAAGCAAGCCGGGATCGATCCGGGTCAGCGCGCGGTCGGCCAGACGCATCGCGACATGGGTGACGGACTCGAGCAGCAGCGCCTCCCGAGTCGGGAAGTGGTGCATGACCGTACTCTGGGCGACGCTCGCCCGCTCGGCCACCCGACGCGTGGTCAGCGCCCCGTATCCATCCTCGATGAGGCAATGGACCGTCGCGTCGACGATCACCGCCCGGGTCGCCGCTCGCTGCTCAGCGCGGGTCTGGCGCCGACCGGATGTCACGTCGCCGTCGCTCATATTGCGAGCCCATGCTACGGTCCCGTTCGCCGATCAGCCGATCGATGAATGAGGAGTCGCATGGCCGAGGACAGAGTCGGGACATCGCGTGTCGGTCGCGCAGTACGAATGACGAGCGCCGCAGCGGGTGTCGCCGGACGTGAAGCGACCGGTCGCCTGATCGTGGGCGCCCGCCCGTCGCGCGCGACGGCGACCCGCACCGATCAGCAGCTTCGCTCCGCGCAGTCGCTGGTCAAGCTCTTCAGCGGGATGCGCGGCGCGGCCATGAAGGTCGGCCAGACGCTAAGCGCCGTCGACCTCGGGCTCGTTCCGGAAGAGGTCAGGCCGGAGTTCCAAGCGACGCTGGCGACGCTCCAACACGACGCCCAGCCGGTCTCCTTTCGCGCGATCGCCAAGGTCATCGAAGCCGACCTCGGCCGCAAGGTCGGCGACATCTTCGCCGACATCGACGAAACGCCTGTGGCCGCGGCCTCGATCGGGCAGGTGCACCGAGGTCGCTTGCGCGACGGTCGCCACGTTGCGGTCAAGGTCCAGTACCCCGGCATCGCCGAAGCGGTGCACGCCGACCTGCGCAACCTCAAGCTCGGCCTGAAGCTCCTCAGCGCGATCGCGCCCGGCATCGACACGGCTTCGATCGCCGACGAGATCCGGGAGCGCATCAGCGAGGAACTCGACTACGAGCTGGAGGCGACCAACCACTCGAAGATGGCCCGCGTTTACCATAACCATCCTTTTGTGGTCGTGCCGACCGTGATCGAAGACCTGTGCCGGGAGCGCGTGCTGGTCACCGAATACATTGAAGGCCAGCGCTTCGCTGACGCGCGGACATCTCTCTCGCAGGAGCAGCGAGACCGCGCAGGCGAGATCCTCGTGCGCTTCTACCTCAACGGCCCGCTCCGCCACCGACTGCTCAACGGCGACCCGCACCCCGGCAACTGCCTGTTCCTCTCCGATGGCCGGGTCGGGTTTCTGGACTTCGGGTTCGTCAAGCGCCTCGACGACCGCGCGGTGCGGCAGCTCATCGCCTCCACCACCGCAACGTACCACCAAGACCCCCCCAGGACTCCTAGACGTGGTCACCGAGCTCGGCGCCCTCCCTGCCGACCTCGAGCTGGCGCAACCGTTCCTCGAGAACTACGAAGCCATCTTCGGCTGGCTCCTCGCCGACGAGCCGCTCGCGGTGGATCCCTCGAAGACGGCCGACATGATGCACCGGTACACCGCGATGCGAAAGAACGGGTTCGAGGGGCTCGCCCTGCCCGCAGAGCACTTCGTGCTCATGCGCTCGGTCATGCTGCTCATCGGCGCTCTGGGACAACTCGGCGCCCGCCGTGCCTGGCTCTCGATCATCCGCGAGTGGCTCTTCGACGATCCACCGGCCACGGCGTTGGGCCAGGAGGAGGCTGACTTCTTCGGACACCGCTACCCCTACCTCACTCCGGCGGCAGCGTGATGTCTGTGACCCCCGACCACGACGTCCTCATCGTGGGTGCCGGATTCTCCGGTATCGGCCTGTCGATTGCTCTGCAGCGAGCCGGCTTCGACGACCACATCCTCGTCGAGCAGGGCGACGACGTCGGCGGGACGTGGCACTGGAACCGTTACCCAGGCGTCGCGGTCGACATCCCGTCCTTCAGTTACCAGTTCTCTTTCGAGCGGCGCACCGACTGGTCGCGTGTCTACGCACCGGGATGCGAGCTGCGCCGGTACGCGACCCACTGCGCCGACAAGTACGACGTCAGGCGGCGCGTGCGGTTCCGCACGCGGGTGACGTCCGCCGGCTTCGACGAGCAGGCCGGGCTCTGGCGGGTGCGGACGGACGACGGCTGTGAGATCCTCGCGACGTTCCTCCTCGACGCCACCGGGGTGCTGACCCAACCGAAGATGCCCGGCATTCCGGGGGCGGCCGACTTCGCGGGCCGCACCATGCACACGGCCCGGTGGGACGACAGCGTGGACCTCGCGGACAAGCGTGTCGGCATCATCGGCACCGGCGCGTCGGCGGTCCAGATCATCCCCGAGATCGCGCCGGACGTCGAAGCTCTGACGGTGTTTCAGCGCACGCCGATCTGGTGCCTGCCCAAGCCGGACGCCGCCATGCCTCGCTGGGCTCGTGCGATCCTCGGCGGACTCCCGCTCGGCGACCTTGGTCCGCGCTGGGCGAGCCAGGCGTTCGTCGAGGCGACGTTCCCGCTTCCGGCGCACTTCGGGGGCATCGTTCCGCTGGGCCGCGCCGCGGAGCGCCTCGGGCGTTGGTACCTACGCAACCAGGTCACCGACCCCGAGGTGCGCGAGAAGCTCACGCCCGCCTACGCGCTGGGCTGCAAGCGCCCGAGCTTCCATAACGACTATCTCGCGACGTTCAACCGTGACAACGTCCTGCTGGAGACTTCGCCCATCACGCGGATCACCAAGCAGGGCGTCAGCGTTCGTGGCGGCAGGCATCGCCTTGACTCGCTCATCTACGCGACCGGATTCAAGGTCTTCGAGGACGGCAATATGCCCCCGTTTGCGATCACTGGTCGCGGCGGCGCGGACCTGGAGGCCTTCTGGAAGCAGCATCGCTTCCAGGCCTACGAGGGCGCGAGCGTGCCTGGTTTCCCGAACTACTTCCTGGTGCTCGGTCCGTACGCCTACAACGGCGCCTCATACTTCAACCTGATCGAGACCCAGGCACGCCACATCGTGCGCTGCCTGGAACGGGCGCGGAATCGTGGCGCGACGGTCATCGAAGTCGACCGTGATGCGAACGATCGCTATTTCAAGGAGATGCTCTCACGGCGTCACCGGCAGATCTTCTTTCAGCCGAGCTGCGCGCACGCGAACAGCTACTACTTCGACGAGCACGGGGACGTGCCGTTTCGGCCCTCGACTTCCGCGGAGGTCGACCATCGAAGCAAGCACTTTGATCTCGACGACTACCACTTCTCCGCGGCATGAGCGGCATCGGCCCGAAGGGCGCCCGCGTGGTCGTCACCGGAGCAGGCAGCGGCATCGGAGCCGCGACCGCGCTGGAATTCTCGCGCCGGGGAGCTGAAGTCGTCATCTGCCTCGACATCGATATCGAGCGTGCCCAACAGACGACGGCCTCGTGCCATGGCCCCGCGGCCGCATACCGGTGCGATGTCGGTGACAGCGACCTGCTCCAGGAGATCGCCGACGCCGTCACGGACACCCATGGCCCGATAGACATCGCGGTCAACAACGCCGGCGTGGGGATGGGCGGCCCGTTCCTCGAGGGCAGCGCCGAGGACTGGGGGTGGCTGATGCGGGTCAACCTGGACGGCGTGGCGAACGGATGCCGCGCCTTCGGCGGCCCGATGGTGCGCGGCGGGCACGGCCACATCGTCAACGTGGCATCCGCCGCAGCGTTCGTGATGAACCGGGACATGGCGCCCTACTGCGCCTCCAAGGCGGCAGTGCTGGCACTCTCGCGCTGCCTACGGGCCGACTGGGCTGGCACCGGCGTCGGAGTCAGCGTCATCTGCCCCGGCGTCATCAACACCCCGATCGCGTCGGCGACCCGGCTGCTCGGACCGCTCGCGGGCAGGCAGGAGCGGCTGCAGGCACGGTTCCGGTACGGGCACGCGCCCGAAAACGTCGCGCGCGCCATCGTCGGCGCGGCACAGAAGAACCAGGGCACCGTCCCGGTGGGACTCGAGGCGGAGGTCGCATATCGCATCTCGCCCTTCCTCCCGCCTCCCGTGCAGGCGCTGCTGGACCGAGTCCCGATCGGACGGATCCTATGAACGCATCCCCGCTCGAGTCGCCACGCGATCCCGTCGGCTTCGCGCTCCTGCACGGCTCGGCCGCGCTGGATCTCGGCCTCCGGACAGGCCTGGCCACGGCTATCGCGGCCGCATCCATGACCACGGTCACCGAGGTCGTCACCCGCCGCGACGCTCGCCGCCTGCGCTGGTACGCCGACGTCGCGCGGGGCTGGGACCGCGAGCGCCTCTTCCCGCCTCCCGCCACCGTCGACGTCCGCGTCAGGCCCGGCGAAGGGCCCGGCGTCGAGGGCGGACGCGTCGAGCTGCTCGACTTCGGCAGCCAGTACGAGGCGATCAACCCGCACCTGCGCGAAGCGTACGCCCGCCACGCGAACAACGCCGTCGCTCATGCCCAGCACTGGCGCCACGCATCGGGCCCCCGCCCGACGCTCGTCGTCGTCCACGGGTTCGGTGCCTCACCGGCATGGATCAACGTCTCGTTCTTCGCGTTGAAGGAGGTGTTCGCCGGGGGATGGGACGTACTGCTCTATAAGCTGCCATTCCACGGGTCCCGTCGCGGATCGCTCACTCCGATCAACGGGATCGAGCTCTTCGCACACGGCATGGCGCACTTCACTGAGGCCATGCTGCACGCGGTGCACGATCTGCGAGCGTTCCTGGACTACGTACTCGCGCAAGGAGCACCGCGCGTGGGCGTAACCGGACTGTCGCTCGGTGGGTATGTGACCGCCTTGACCGCAGCCGCCGATTCCCGCCTGGACTTCGCCGTGCCCAATGCCGCGGTGATCGACCTCCCACGCCTGCTGAAGATCTGGTTTCCCGCCAATCATACGCTCGGCGTCATCCGCGCGCTCGGCGGCCTGCCCGCCGAGACGTTCAGCGAGGCGATCGCCGTCACCAGTCCGCTCTCATACCCGCCGCTCGTGCCGAAGGACCGGCGCATGATCGTGGCCGGCCTGGGCGACCGGCTCGCACCGCCAGAACAGAGCCTGCTGCTGTGGGAGCACTGGGAGCGCCCGCGCATCGAGTGGTTTCCGGGCAGTCACTTCATTCACGTCGGCTGGGACGGCTACCGCCAGGGACTGCGCGACCTCATGCAGACATGACGGCGAGAGCCGTCCTTGGGCCTCGCCGTCCTCCGGCCCACGCGCGCGTCGGCTTTACCTCTGGGGCAGCGAGCGCTCTACCCGCGGACAAGCGCGCCGACCGCTGAGCCCGACAGCATTCCCTCGTTGTAGTCATCGACCAGCGTGGCCACGGTGTCCTGTGAGCAGCGTCTGTTCGTGCCGATGAACCCGCTCGGGCCGCGCTTGGCCCAGCCGACCACATAGGTTCCGGGCACGGGTGCGCCGGTGGCGGGGTCAACGACGCGGCCCTCGACGTTGGGGATGGTGCCCGTGCCCTCGTCGAACGGAAGGCCGGCGACGGGCTTGCCGCGATAGCCGGTCGCGCTCACGACCAGGTCGGCGGTAACCCGCTCCACACCCCCTGCGGCACACGCGAACTCCACCGCCTCGACCCGCTGGGTCCCGGTGAGACGTTCCGGCCTCAGGTGATACCGCAGCGTCACACGCCGCCCGCTGACCGGCGGCTCACCGAGACGCGCGAGGTGCTCGAGCTTCGGATCGCCATCGGTGACCACACCTAGATCCTCCGAGGGAACACCCACGGTTACGCCGGGCGTGGCGGTCAGCCCCACAAGCTCGGGCAGCGTGAAGGCTGACCGCTCGGGTCCCCGGCGGGCCGCCACGATGACCTCGGTGATCGCGCTGCGGCGCAATGCTGTCAACGCCGCGGGAGAGATCTCGGTGTCCTCGAGCACATCGGGATCGAGGGTGAGCATGCGCGCGACGTCCAGGGCGACGTTGCCGTTGCCGATGACCACAGCCCGGCTCCCCGCAAGGCCGGGTGCCAGGTCGGCATGGTCGGGGTGCCCGTTGTACCAGCCGACGAGCCGCGTGGCGGACACGACACCTTCGAGCTCTGCGCCGGGAACCTCCAACGGCCGGTCCGACGCCGCCCCGACGCCGTAGATCACGGCGTGATGGTCGGCAAACAGCTCGTCATGCGTGACATCGCGTCCCACCTCAACGCCGAGACGCATCGTGAGCCGGCGGTCAGCCCGGATGCGATCGAGATGGCGGCTGACGCGCCGCGTACGCCGATGGTCAGGAGCCACGCCGGAGCGCACGAGGCCATACGGATGAAGCAGGCGCTCGTATACCGTGACGTGCGCCGCCGGGATCGTGAGCACCTCCTCCGCTGCGTACATCGCGGCGGGGCCGGAGCCGACGATCGCCACGCGCAACTCCTCACCGCGGTCGCGGACCACCAGCCGTGGCCGCACCGGCGCAAGGATCGGGCGCGGCGACGCGGCCCTGTGGTACAGCGCGTTGATTGCGGCGAACTCGCGCTCCTCCGACTCCAGGCGCAGGTGCGACTTGATGGCATCGACGGGGCACGCGGCCACGCATGCGCCGCAGTCCATGCACGTCGCAGGATCGATATGGAGCATGTCCGCGTGCTCGAACCCCGGGTCGTCTGGAGTCGGCTGGATGCAGTTGACGGGGCAGCTATAGACGCACGACCCGTCGCCGATGCAGGACTGCGTGACGACGTGCGGCATCAGGAAACCATGAGGGCGGTGCGGTCCGGCTCGCTCCGGTACCTCGTCGGGTCGCCGTCGATCCCCAACCGCTTCCACAGTCGCGCGCTCACCTTGTTCATCAGCCCGACCTCAGACGCAAGCGCACGCATGTCCCCGAAGTACGAAGAGAGGATCTCCCGCGACTTCGGACTATCCCAGAATGCCTCGCGGTACACGCGCTCGGGGACGTCGAAACGCCGCTGCATGGATCGGGGCATCGTCATGATCTCGCCGGCGAGCCAGCGCATTGTGATCGGGAACGCAATGGAGAGGAACGCCCGCTCGAGCCAGCCCCTGCGTGGAATGTGCAGGCGAAGGAACTCGCTGGCGAAGGAGATGTGCCGCGCCTCCTCGGCGATGTGGATCTCCATCGTTCGGCGGACGGCGGGGGGCAGCTGAACGTCGTCGCGGAACAGCGACTTCTGATAGTGGTCGATCGGCTCCTCGCCGCCGAGGATGCCGATCATCAGCAACATCGGAAGAAACCCGCCCACATGGCTCACGGTGGGTGCGATCAACCGGAAGAACGGGCGCATCCCCGGGACGTCGGCCCCAGAGCGGTTGACGAGTTCCTGGAACATCTGGATGTGGTTGCACTCCTCCGTCATCTCGTGGAGGCAGTACCGGAACTCCGCAGACCCGTTGGGGAGGGTCATGGCGTAGTGCATCATCGCGCGGATGAGATGGCTCTCGAAGGCAGCGCCGACCCGGACGGCGTTGATGATCCGCCAGCGACCGATCTCGATCTGGCTCTCCACAGGCTGTGCCTGATACCAGGCGGTCGCGCCCAAGGGGTCGATGTCGCCCGGGAGGATCCAGCGCGGGTCTGCCGGGTCGAGCTGCATCTCCGGCGCGTCCCAGGCGATGTCCTCGTACGGATCGTAGTGCACGTGCACGGATCCCTCGGACAGCGTCTCCAGCATCTCCTCATAGGCACGGTCGTGCTCCCTCGGGCGGGGCGGGGTGAAAACAGTCACGGCGTTCCTCCTTCTTTCTCTGATGCGATTACCGACGACACGTCCGCCAGAGCCTCGACCAGAGGCCCCGCCTGCAGCAGAATGCGCGCGAAGTGCTGGATGAGCTCCGACCTCGTCAGCTCGATCTCGCCTCGGACATACGCAATCAGCAGCTCCTGCGCTGCGCCGATCAGCCCGCGGGCGATCAACTCGACATCGCGTGACTGACTCGCTCGGGGACCGAACGCCAGGTCGGCCGCCGCCCGCACGACATCCGCCAAGCTGCCGATCAGGATCCGCCGACGATCCTCGAGCTCACGACTGACGCCAACGGCCTCGACGAACAGGATGCGCGCGCGGCGCGGGTCGTCGGTGAGCGAGGCTACGACGGCATGCGCGATCGTGTCGATCGCCACCTCGACATCCGTGGCACCGAGCTCGATGCCCGGCCGGGCAGCGACGATGAGGTCCGTGACAACCTCGTCGGTGATGGCCGCCAGCAGAGCCTCCTTGGTGGTGAACGACTCGTAGAAGTAGCGCTGCGTCAACCCGGCCTCGCGGCAGACATCACGTACCTTCGCTTGCTGAAAACCGGCAGCGCAGAACACCTCGAGGCCGGCCTCCATCAGCCGGCTCCGGCGATCGGCCACACGTTGCTCAGGGCCAATGCCGCGCCACGGGCGAATCGGGCGATTTGTTCCCGACTGCGACTCGCCGCATCCATTGTAGACAACCACGAGTGTCATGATGGCACACTCCGGCGTGCCACGCTCGAACGGCTCCGGCTCGGAGCCCACACCCGGGCCGGGTCGACGGGGTCGGCTCAAGGTCATGTGACAGATACCGATCGATACAGGACGTCCTGTACCTAGCGACGACTTGCCCGAAGGAGTCACCATGACGTTGTCCATCCGTACCAAGCTCCTCGTAGGGGCCTGCGTACTCATCGCGTTCAGCGCGATCATCGCGGGCATCGCCATCAAGCAGCTCTCCGATGCGCACGAGAAGAGCGACGCGCTGTACCGCGCGGCGTACCGCCCCGTGGTCGCGTCGCTCGCCATCGACGGGGCTGCCCGGGACGCGGCGCTTCAAGGGGCGACGTACAACCAGCTCGCGGCCAGCATGGGTCCTGCCCGGGCGATGAAGTCCACCCAGGGCCAGGCTGCCGTGGACGCGGTCGAGGCCGACCTCGAGCGGATCACTCGCGCCATCCCGTCGCTGGCCACGGTCCCCACGTCGCTGGCGCCCAGCGCCCGGCAGGTCAGAGTGGGCGCCCTGCAGTTCCGCGCCGCCTTCGAGCGCCTGCTCGAGCAGCCCGCAGGCTCGCCAGCCTTCCGCGCCGCCGAGCAGAAGGTCTACGCGGCGCTCGACCGCATGCAGTCCGGCGCCGCCGTGCTCTCGACCAAGGGTGACCAGGCTGCGAAGGCAGACGCGGATGCCATCGGCGACGCGTACACCTCGAGCCGTACGCTCGTGCTCGGTGCGCTGGCGCTGGCGACGCTCCTCGGCCTTGGCGGCGCCTTCCTTCTGAGCGGCTCGATCCGTAGGGGAGTCCAGGCGATCCGTGAGCGCCTCGCCTCACTGCAGGAGCATGACACGACGTCGCTGCGCACCGGCCTGGAAGCGATCTCCGGCGGCGACCTGACCCAGCGCGCCGACGCGGTGACCGAGCCGATCACGCGGATCTCGAGAGACGAGATCGGGGGCATCGCCCGGGCGGTCAACGAGATCGCCGTGGACACGCGCCGCTCGGTGGAGAGCTACAACGCGTCGCTGGCGTCGCTGTCGGACATGATCGGCCGCGTGGCCGGCAGCGCGCAGACCGTCTCGGCCGCCTCGCAGCAGATGGCTACGACCTCCGCGGATGCGGGCCGCGCCGTCGGCGAGATCACGTCGGCCGTCGGCGAGGTCGCCACGGGTGCGGAGCGTCAGGTGCAGGCCATCGAGGGCGCGCGCCGGATGACCGATGAGATGGCGGAGGCCACGAAGGCCTCGGCGGCTGTGGCCGAGGAGACCGCCCACGCCGCGGATGCCGCCCGGGAGGTCGCCCAGCAGGGCGCCGACGCCGTCGGGCACGCGACCGAGGCGATGGCGGCCGTGCGTGCGGCATCGGGCCAGGCTACCGACGCGATCCGTGAACTCGGCGCGAAGTCCGAGCAGATCGGTGGGATCGTCGACACGATCACGACCATCGCGGAGCAGACGAATCTGCTGGCGCTCAACGCCGCGATCGAGGCCGCGCGAGCCGGCGAGCAGGGTCGCGGCTTCGCCGTGGTGGCCGACGAGGTGCGCAAGCTCGCCGAGGAATCGCAGGCCGCTGCCGCGTCGATCGCGCAGCTGATCGGTGAGATCCAGTCAGAGACCTCGCGCGCGGTGGATGTCGTCGAGATGGGCGGCGCACGGAGCGACGAGTCGGCGCAGACCGTGGAGCAGGCGCGCGACGCGTTCGCCGACATCAACCGTCACGTGCAGGAGGTCACCAGCAGGATCGAGCAGATCGCATCCGCCGCGCAGCAGCTCTCGGTCACCTCGGCTCGCATCGGGGACGAGATGAGCTCTGTCGCCGCGGTCGCAGAAGAGACGTCGGCATCGACCCAGCAGGTCTCCGCCTCGACGGAGCAGACGTCGGCTTCCACGCAGCAGATCTCGTCGTCCGCGCAGGAGCTCGCCCACACCGCCGCCGAGCTCCACGAACTCGTCGGTCGCTTCTCGCTCGCGAACGCGGAGGCGGAGCCTGCCGCCGCCACTGTGGCGGGCGAACCGGTCGACGAGACGTCAGACGCCGCCACTGCAGCTGACAGCGCCTCCTGACCGGCCCGGCCGGGACCCACAGGGCGCCGGGCGGCAGGTACCGCGCCCGCCCCGGGTGGGTCCCGGCCAGTCAGACCAGTGCAGCCGGGACGTCGACCTCGAGGTCGAGAAGCGTCGCGCCGTAGCTCTTGCCCTGCGGGTCGTAGCGCAGCGACGACGTGCCGCCCGTCCCGCCGACACGTCCCCGAGCAGGATGTTGATCGCGTGCAGCCCCGGCAGATCCCAGCGGTATACCTCGCCGTCGGGGCCGAACAGCTCCGCCACCCGGGCGCCCGTCACCTGGTCGCGCAGGATCGGGGCGAACTCGGGGCGGCGAGCGATGAGCCCGATGTTCGCATCGTTGCCCTTGTCGCCGCTGCGCGCCCACGCGATCCGCCGCAAGGGCACACGGACCGAGCCCTCCGGCGCGGGGGGCTCGCCCGCCGGCTCGGGGAGCGGCGTCGTCGCCTCCGCCGGGCCGGCACCGATCGCGACCGGCACGTCCGCGGCCTCACCGTCGAGCACGACCCGCACGGCCACGTCGGCCTTCGGCACGAGCACATGCACGAGCCGCAGCACCGGCTGGGGCTACGGCCGGCCGGCCGCGATCCCCGTCATGCCCTGCACGACGAGCCCGAACGACGCCATCTCACGGCCGAGGACCTTCAGCGCGTTCGCATCCGGACTCCTGACCCCGATCTTCACGACCGCCTCGTCCGACGTGTGCACCCGGCCCGTCAGGTCGCCGCTGCCGACGACCTCGACGCTCGTCTCGGTCAGCGGGCCCGCCCCCTCCTCGGCGCCGACCCGCGCCGCCCGAGCGAGGATCGCCTCGCCGGCACGCCGCGCCCGACCCGTCGCGTCGCCGCCGTAGACGAGGAACGCAAACAGCAGGCGGAAGCCGTCGAGGACCGTCGTCGTCGCCTTGTACGTGTCGGTCGGCGGCCGGCCCTTCGCCCCCGCGATCCGCACGACGTCGGGCCCATCCTGCTCCAGCGTGACATTGCGCCAGTCGCAGACGACGTCGGGGAGGATGTGCGCGCCCGGGTCGCCGATCTCGTAGAGCAGCTGCTCGCCGACCGTCGCGGGCGTGACGAGGCCGCCGGTGCCCGCGGGCTTCGTGATCGTCGCCGTCCCGTCGGGGAAGCAGTCGACAACCGGATAGCCCATGTTCTCCCCTCCCGGGACGTCCTCCCAGTCGGTGAACAGGCCACCCAGGCTCTGCGGGCTGCACTCGACGAGATGCCCCACGAGGCTGCCTGCCGACAGGTCGTAGTCGGTGTCCGCCCACCCGAACTCGTGCATGAGCGGGCCGAGGATCACCGCGCTGTCGGCGCTGCGGCCCCTAACGACGATATCCGCCCCGCGCGCGAGCGCCTCGGCGATCGGCCGGGCGCCGAGGTACGCGTTCATCGTCAGCACCGCGTCGGGGAGCGGCTCGCCGGTGAACATGTCCCGTGCGCCGGCGGCACGCAGCTCGCCCGCCCGCGCGGCGAGGTCGTCGCCCGCGACGTGGGCGATGCGCAGCGGCACGCCCGCCTCCGTCGCCGCAGCGCGCAACGCGTCGGCCGCCGCAGCCGGGTTCAGCCCACCGCCGTTCGTCACGACCTTCACCCCGCGCTCAGAAAGCTCGCCGAGCAGCGGCGTCAGCGTCCGGACGACGTCGGGGATGAACCCCTTCGCCCGGGTCCTCCGCCCGGGCGCGCGGGAGAAGCGCCATCGTGATCTGGCGAGGTGGTCGCCGACGAGAGAGTCGAGGTCGGCCCCGTCGAGCAGCTGGCGCGGGACGCTCGGCGAATCGCCCCACATCCCCGCCCAGGAACCGAGCGTGATCTTGTCCTTCATCGTCCCGTCCAGTTCGGCTCGCGCTTCTCGAAGAACGCCGTGACGCCCTCCTTGATGTCGTCCGTCGACTGCGCGAGCGCGAGCTGGCCGCGCAGATAGTCCAGCGCGTCGTGCAGGCCCAGGTCGCGCTGGCGCGCCATCGCCTCCTTGCCCATCCGCATGAGCAGCGGCGACTTCGCCGCGAGCTTCCCCGCCCACTCCGCCACCGTCGCGTCGAACGCGTCGACCGGCACCACCCGGTTGACGAACTCGAGCTCCTTGGCCTCCTGCGCGGTGATGCGGTCGCCGAGCATGAGCAACTCGTTGACCCGCTTACGCGGAACGTTGCGGTAGATGACCGCCATGATCATGAACGGGAACGCCCCGATGTTGATCTCGGGCGTCCCGAACGACGCCTGCTCGGAGGCGAGGATGAGGTCGAAGCACATCGCCAGGCCCATGCCCCCGGCGAGCGCGTGGCCATTGATCGCGGCGAGCGTCGGCTTCGGGCAGTCGGTGATCGCCTTGAACAGGCCGACGAAGGCCTCGAAGCCATGAAACTTCGTGATCAACGCCGTCTCGCTCGCGAAGCCCTTCAGGTCGCCACCGGCACACCACACCTTCGGGTGGCTGGAGGCCAGGACGATGCAGCGCACGTCGTCGTCGGTGACCGCACGGTCGAACGCGTCGCGCAGGCCGGTGAGCATCTCGGCGGTGAGCGCGTTGCGGACGTCGGGATCGTCCATGGTGATCGTCGCGACGTGGTCGGCGACAGCGTAGCGCACGGGGTCGCTCATCAGTAGCTCCTCGGTAGCCCGAGTTCGTGCTGGGCCACGTGGTTGAGGACCATCTGCTCGCTCACGGGCGCCGTGCGCATGAGCCGCGCGAACCACCAGAGATCCGAGAGCCCGTACTCGACGGTGAACCCGTTGCCGCCGTGCGTCTGGATCGCGCGATCGATCGCATGGGTTGCCGCTTCGGCCGCAGCGTACTTCGCCATGTTCGAGGCGCTCCCCGCATCCGGCGATCCGGCGTCGAAGAGCACCGCCGCCTTGTCGGTCATGAGCCGCGCGAGCTCCAGCTCGATCTTCGACCTCGCCAGCGGGTGGGCGACCGCCTGGTGAGTCCCGACCGGAACGCCCCACACCTCGCGATCACGGGCGTACCCGGCCGCTTTGTCGAGCGCCAGGCGCGCCGTGCCGTTCAGCCCGGCCGCGATGATGATCCGCTCGGGGTTCAGCGCGTCGAAGATGACCCGCAGACCGGCGCTCTCGCCGCCGACGATCCGGTCGGCGTCGACGGCGACATCGTCGAAGAAGAGCGTCCACTGCTGATCGGGCCCCATGTATGGCATGGGGATCGCTTCGCGGGCGAAACCGGGCGCGTCGGTGTCGATGATGCACAGCGTCGGCGGCCCGAGCGCCCCATCGTCGCCCCGGACGCGCGCGACGACGAGCACGCCCTCGGCGTCCTCCACCCCGGAGATGAAGGTCTTCTGGCCCCGCAGCAGATAGCGATCACCGTCGCGGCGCAGTTCGGTGCGGAGATTGTGCGAGTTCGTCCCGGCATCCGGCTCAGTGATCGCAAAGGCGAGTTTCGTCGTGCCTGCCGCGATGCCGCGCAGCCAGCGGTCGCGCTGGTGGTCCGTGCCGTGACGGGCGAGCATGGTGCCTGCCATTCCGGAGGAAAGCACGAGCATGATGGAGATCGCACCCGCCGCCGCGCATTCCTCAGCGACGATGGCCAGGCCGCGCAGGCCGAGCCCGCCTCCGCCCCATTCCTCGGGGATGTTCGCGCCAGCGAAGCCTGCGTCACCCAGGGCGATCCAGAGATCGCGCATCGGCTCGCCGCGATCGAAGCACGCCCGGGCGTAGGCGGGCCCGAAGTCGGAGCAGATGCCGGCGACCGCCTCACGCAGCGCGAGCTCCTCCTCGTCTGCAGCCAGCGGTAGGTGGATGGTAGTCAGCGCCATGGGTCCTCCTGTGAATGTACGAACTCGGCGATTGCCCGGGACCGGATGTCAGCCAAAGGCTGACTCACGCCTTCGCCCCTTCGATGGCGGCGACCACGGCCGCTCCTCGTCGCTCGGAACGAGCGGAAGGGCGATGTCGTCGGTACGCGTGCTCAAATGAACCGACATTCAACCAGATTTGAATGGGCGTTCAATCAACCTGCGACCCTGCCACACATGCCCGCGCCCGCCGCCGGACTCGGGCACCTCTCCCGCCGTACTCCTCGACGGCCTCAGCCGCCGCCGGTCGAGGACGCTTGAAGCAGCGATGCCAGTTGGGTGTCCGAGTCGGCCAGCAGCCCTCGATCCGGGGACAGGCCCTCGGCGATGGCGCGCTTGCTGAACATGAAGTCTTGCGCCCGGTTGACGCAGTCGGCGGCGATCAGCCGTCCCTCGGCGAAGTAGAAGCACGCGAAGCTGCGGCCGGTGTCCGGGTCGCCGCGCAGGACGGTCTCGTCATAGCCGGTGCTCAGGCCGGCGATCTGGAGCTTGAGGTCGAACTGGTCTGACCAGAACCACGGCAGGGCGGAGATCGACCTGTCGTGGCCGCAGATCGTCGCCGACACGGTCTTGGCCTGCTCGACGGCGTTGGCCACGCACTCCAGGCGCAGCCGACAGCCCGACCGCGCGTCGACGTAGCTCGTGCAGTCCCCGGCCGCGAAGACGGCGGGATCTTCGGTGCGCCCGTGCGCGTCGACGGCGATGCCGTCATCGACCGTGAGCCCGGCGGCCTGGGCGAGCTCGACGTTGGGGACGACACCAACTCCGACGACGACCAGATCGGTCGCGATGACCTCGTCGTCGGCCAGCCGGACGCCAGTGACGCGGCCGTCGCCCTCGAGGGCGACGACGCCCGTGCCGAGCCGGAGGTCGATGCCCTCCTCGCGATGCACCCGATCGTAGAACGCCGAGATCCGCGGAGTCGTGACACGCTGCAGAACCCGGTCGGCCAGTTCCAGCACGGTGACGGCCAGACCGAGCTTGCGGAGCGAAGCCGCCGCCTCCAGCCCGATGTAGCCGCCGCCGATCACCACCGCGCGGCCGGCCGTAGCCAGGCCGGACCGGATGGACTGCGCGTCGGCGACGTCGCGCAGGTCGTGCACGCCCGCGAGCTCCGCACCGGGCACGGGCAGCGGACGCGGCCGGGCGCCCGTACACAGCACGAGCTTGTCGTAACCCAGCGTCTCACCGTCGTCGAGGCCGACCGTCGCGGCATCGCGGTCGATCCCCGTGACGCGGCCGCGCCGAAAGACGATGTGCTCCTTCTCGTAGAACTCCGGCTTGCGGATGAGCAGGTCGGCGAGCGTCGACTCCCCCGCGAGGAAGGCCTTGGACAACGGCGGGCGCTGATACGGCAGCGACGGCTCGTCGCCGATCAGCAGTATCTCGCCCGACCAGCCGTCGCGGCGCAGGCTCGCGCACACCTGCGCGCTCGCATGACCGGCGCCGACGATGACGACCCGCTCGGTCACTGCTGGTCCCTGTCGCCGCCGCGGACGCCCGGCTCAGACAGCCGACGCCGTCGCGGCCATGTTGGCGGTCGCGCCGCGCCCGGCCTTGGGCGTCAGCTGGACCATCATTTTGTCGTAGCCCTTGACGAAGTTGGACTGCACGTACGTGGGCTCACCTACGACGTCGATCCGGTCAAAGCGCTCGAGCAGCTCCTCCCACAGGATGCGCAGCTGCATCTCCGCCAGCCGGTTGCCCATGCAGCGATGCACCCCGAAGCCGAACGAGATGTGATTGCGCGCGTTGTGCCGGTCGATGATGAGGGCGTCGGCGTTCTCGAACTTGGCCTCATCCCGGTTCCCCGACGCGTACCACATCACCACCACGTCGCCCTTCCGGATGAACTGCCCGCCGAAGTGCACGTCCTGCGTGGCGACCCTGCGCATGTACGCAAGCGGCGTCTGCCAGCGGATGATCTCCGAGACCATGTTCGGGATCACCGACGGATCGGCCTTGAGCTTCTCAAACTCGCCGGGGAACTTGTTCAGCGCGTAGACGCCGCCGGACATCGAGTTCCGCGTCGTGTCGTTGCCGCCCACGATCAACAGCGCCAGGTTGCCCAGGAACTCCATGGGCTTGTTGATCAGATCCTTGGTGTCCTCGGAGGTCTGCATGAGCGTGATCAGGTCAAACCCATCGGGCTCGCCGGCAGCACGGCGCGCCGCCTTGTCGTGCCAGAGCGCGACAAAACTGCGACACAGATCCCCGGCGGAAGCGAACATCTCGTCCTGATGCGTCGCGCCACCCGTACCCTCGGCAGTCCCGCTCATCATGTCCGACCAGTACGTAAGCTTGTGCCGCTCCTCGTAGGGGAAGTCCAGCAACGTCGCCAGCATCCGGCCCGTGATCTCCTTCGAGACCGCCTCGACCCACTCGAAGGGCCGATCGGTCGGCAGGCCGTCGAGCACCTCCCGGACACGCTCGCGGATCAGCGACTCCATCTCCTTGAGATTGCGCGGCGCGACGACACTCTGCACGGCCTTGCGCTGGACGTCGTGTTTGGGCGGGTCCATCGCGATGAACATCTCGACGTCGAGCGGCGGCTGCCCAAGCACGATGAACGGCTCAGCTGAGAAGACCGTGGGATTCGAGTCGACGGCCTGGATGTCCGCGTACCGCGTGACCGACCAGAACGGCCCGAACGGGCTGTCGGCGAGGTAGTGAACCGGAGCCTCCTCGCGCAGTCGCGCGAAATACGGGTACCACTTCCCCTGCCGATTCATGAACGGATTACTGACGTCGATCTCGGTCAGCGGAACGTCGTACGGATCGGGGATCGGCTGCTCGGTAAACACCAGCGGCTTACCGACACCGACCAGGCGCTTGGCCTTCAACATGAGGTGCGCCGCCTGCACCTGCCGGTCGACCGGCACGGTGGCCTGCACCTTGTCTGTCACCCGGACCTTGGCCTTGTCAAGCACGCTGTCGAGGGAAGTCATCTCTGATGGGCCGCCTGTGATCGTGAAGGTCAGGACTACATCTGAAACTCAGGAAGACGCACCTTCAGACCGTCCAGGTCCGGGCACGCCTTCAGCTGACACGCCAAACGCGAGTTCGCCGCGCACTCAGGGGACATCTCGATCATCTGACGCTCCACGTCCGAGCGGGTCCCCGCCACGGCGATCCACGCATCGTCAACGATGACGTGACACGTGCCACACGACGCCTCACCACCGCAGTCACCGTCAATACCCGGAACACCGTTGCTCGTCGCGAGCTCCATCAGCGACGAGCCGTCAACAAACTCGACCTCGTGCTCGGTGCCGTCATGTTCAATGAAGGTGATAGTTCCCATCTTGGCGTTCATTCTGGGTTAAGACTTTACCGCATGTCAAGTCAAGCGGGAAAGACTACGTCGCGGGGCCGCGCTACCGACCGGGAGCGGTCGCCACGCTCCAGAACCAGGAAACTTGATCGAGCAGCGCCTGCTCGTCGACCGTCGGCCGGGTCACGTGCTCCACCAGCGCCCGCTCGGTCATCCAGACGAGCGCGAAGGCGCGTGCCGCCACCTGCTTGCGGGCGAGCTTCGGGTTGCTGGCCTTGATGCGTTTCTCGGCCCTGGGGATGAAGCTCTCGTGGAAGCGCCGCCAGAACGCCGCCACGTCCTCGTCGTAGGTCGCGGCCTCGATCAGCGCCCGCAGGGCGGCGGAGTTGCGGAGCAGCACGTCGAGCACGGCCTGGAGCGTCTCGCGCAGCGAGACGCCATGGCCCTCGAGCCACGGATCGGCCACCTCGGCGAGCTGCACCTCGACCTGCTCGCCCAACCGCAGCACCAGCGCCCGCTTGTCGTCGAAGTAGCTGTAGAACGTCGGCCGCGAGAGCCCCGCCCGGCTGACGATCTGCTCGATCCCGATCCCGGCGAACGGCAGGCCCTCGTCGAGCAGCTCAAGCGTCGCACGCGTCAGCGCGCCCTCGTTGTTTCGTCGCGTCCCGGCGGTCTGGTGGCGACGTGAGAGGACGGACACGCTGCAAGCCTATCCTTTGCTGCGGTGCTTGTCATGGCATCATGCCTTAACGCAGCGTAGAGGCCGCGAGCGGGCGGTCGCGTCGTCGACGCGCAAGGCCTCGGGTCATCTACGGCAGCGACCACAAGGCTCACGTCCGAGCGCGACGCCCCCGGCAACATGCTCGTGTCGTCGTGCGGTCTCGACGAGCGAGAGTTCTTGCGGCAGCACCTCCGGCACTCGTCGGCCTGATCGACGGCACGATCTCTAGACGGTATGGGCCGGCGTCGTCGTCGGCTGTGAGGTAAGCGTCGACGCTCCCGCGCTTCGTATGGCGCGGGCTGGTTACCCGACGGTATCTGCTTCGCGGGGTTGGATGTGCATGCCCGCAAGACGGCTGCGGGCGCTAGGCGCACCTGGACGCCCACCGCGGCAAGCGCCGCACGACCGTCGCGGTCGCCATCGCCCGCGAGCTGGCGTGCTTTGTCTGGGAGATCGCCCGCCAGAGCGACCAACCCTCACAGCCCACAACCCGTTCGAGGTGGGGGTGGCGGCAGGCGCGCGCCACACGGGACCCGCGATTGCGTTATGAGCTCCGGCCCGACGGCCGGCGCGCTCGATTCTAGGCAGCGGCCCCGGCGCGACGAACATCCCGTCTCTGAGGTACCCAGCCCTCGCATATCAGCCTGAAGTGCCCTCGCCGCTCCGGCCGCCACCCGCACCCCGAACCACATCCACGACCAGGCGCCCCAACCACCCGCCGATGTCAAGGCCGCTCGATACCTACTGCCAACTTGACAAACGCACGCCCATATCTACACGGCGCCGTCAGCGCCGGCCTCCCGGGGTCGGCGGGACTGCCGGCGGGCGGCGTCCAACTCGGCCCTGACGGCAGCTACCCCGCGGCCTGCTGCCCGCCCGACTCGACCAAAGCGCTGCCCTCAGACCAAGATGTCGGACAGAACCAACCCGTCGCGAACGCGCGGCGATGATCCGCAGCCTGTGATCGTGAAGGTCAGGACTGATCGTGAAGGTCAGGACTACATCTGAAACTCAGGAAGACGCACCTTCAGACCGTCCAGGTCCGGGCACGCCTTCAGCTGACACGCCAAACGCGAGTTCGCCGCGCACTCAGGGGACATCTCGATCATCTGACGCTCCACGTCCGAGCGGGTCCCCGCCACGGCGATCCACGCATCGTCAACGATGACGTGACACGTGCCACACGACGCCTCACCACCGCAGTCACCGTCAATACCCGGAACACCGTTGCTCGTCGCGAGCTCCATCAGCGACGAGCCGTCAACAAACTCGACCTCGTGCTCGGTGCCGTCATGTTCAACGAAGGTCATGGTTCCCATGGAATCTCTCCTACGACTTGCCAGGTTGCTCATGCGTGCGCCGACATTGGCTTCGCCCCGACCTCATCGAGCAGGCCGAACCCTCGGATCCATCGCTGCCCACCGCGCCCACATTCGTCGATCAGGTCACGAAGCGAGACGCACCGGCACGGGCTTGGGACCGGCGCCGTCTGGCAGCCGCGACATCGCGCGCTCGGTCATGGCCGTGATCGTCAGGCTCGGATTCGCGCCGATGTTGGCGGGCACGGCCGACCCGTCGCACACCAGCAGGTTGTCGTAACCGAAGACGCGATGATCGGCGTCGACGACCCCGGTCTGTGGGCTCTCGCCCACCACGGCGCCGCCGAGGATGTGCGCAGTCGTCGGGATCGCCAGCGTCGCCTCCGTCACCATCGCCTGCGCGGTGCCGCCGATGCGCTCTTGCACCCACTCAGCCGCGCGGTACGCCGCAGGGATCTTGTCCGGGTTGGGATTGTGCGGATCCTGCTCGGTCGTCAGGACCGGGTTGCCGTTGGGCCAGCGCCGCTTGACCTTCAGGCGCATCGCGCCAGGCAGCGTCTGCATGACCAGGAGGACCACGGTCCGCCGCGACCAGTGCCTCGTACGCGCCGCACGCACGAAATGCCCGGGGTTCCGCACGATGTTCTTGATCAACGCGACCGGCTGCGTGCCGCGTCCGCCCGCCTCCGTCATCAGCGTGAACAGCAGTGACTGCGAGTCACCGGCCTTGCCGTAGGTGACGGGCTCGATGTGCGTGTCCGCGTCAGGGTAGATCGACGATGTGATCGCGACGCCACGGGTGAAGTCGCGGGCGTCGTCGCGCGCGGTGACGGCGAGGATCGATTCGCTGTTGGTGCGGACCAGGTGCCCGAGACGGTCGGAGATGTTCGGCAGCCCACCGTCCAGCTTGCAGCGAAACAGCAGCTTGTTCGTGCCCAGCGCCCCCGCGGCAACGACCACCCCCTTGGCCGTGATGGTCTGCGGATCACGCCGCAGCCACCTCCCCGTCGCCTCGTGCGTGACGACGTAACCACCCGACCCGTCGGGTGGCCCTAGAGGACGGATGCTGGTGACCGTGCGCTCCGGCCGGATCTTGACGCCCCGACTCTCAGCGAGGTGTAGATAGTTCTTGACAAGAGTGTTCTTCGCACCAAACCGGCAGCCGACCATGCACGAGCCGCATCGCATGCAACCCGTGCGGTCCGGGCCCTCGCCGCCGAAAAACGGATCACCGACGGTCTTCCCGGGCTCCGCCAGAAACACGCCGACGCGCGTCTTGGCATACGAGTCGCCCACGCCGATCTCCTCCGCGTACTCCTTGAGCAACAGGTCCGCGGGAGTGTCCTGGTCGTACTCGACGACGCCGAGCATCCGCTCGGCCGTCTCGTAGTGCGGCGCCAGTTCCGCCTCCCAGTCTGCGAGGGCCTTGATCTGCGGGTCCTGGTAGAAGCCCGGGCGCGCGCGATACAGCGTGTTGGCGTAGCCCAGCGAGCCGCCGCCAACGCCGCTGCCCGAGACGACGAAGACGTCCTTGAACGCGCTCATGCGCAACACGCCCTTCAGGCCGAGCTTCGGCAGCCAGTAGTACCTCGACATCTGCCAGGTACTAGTCGCGAACTCATCGTCAGCGAACCGACGGCCGCACTCCAGCACCTGAACGCGGTGCCCTTTCTCGGCGAGACGCAGCGCGCTGGTGCTGCCGCCGAAGCCAGAGCCGATGACGAGCCAATCGGCGTCGAACGTTCCTCGCTGGGTGTCCATAGGCCCGATGGTGCCGACGCCTTTACACCATGTCAAGGTTGATCTGGAACATCCTGCTCAGGGGGCCCGACGCTAGAGTCCGAACGTCTTGGCGATGGTCTCACGGTGGATGTCGCTCGTGCCGCCGCCGAAGATAATGCCCAGCGCCTGCCGGACCTGCATCTCCATGCCGTACTCGGTCGCGTAGCCGTACCCGCCCATCATCGCCTGGCACTCGAGCGACACGCGCTTCGCGAGCTCCGAGGCCTTGAGCTTCACCATCGACGCCTCGCGCGCGAGCATGCGCTCGGGCTCGGCGTCCACGCGGCGCGCCACGTCATGCACGAACGCGCGCGTGCACGCGATCTCGGTCGCCAGCTCCGCGATGCGGTGCTTCTGCACCTGGAACGAGCCGATCTTGCGCCCGAACTGCTCGCGTTCGTTGACGTAGACGAGCACCTCCTCGAGCGCGCGGATCGCCATGCCGACGCCGACGGCACCCACGAGGACCCGCTCGACGTTGAAGCCGGCCATGAGCTGCACCCAGCCCTGCCCCGCGTCACCGACGACCTGCCCGGCGTCCGCGAACACGTCGGAGAAGAAGACGTCGTTGACCTCCTTGCCGACCATCGTGTCGATGCCGCGGATCTCCAGGCCCTCGGCGTCGGTGGGAACGGAGATCATCGAGACGCCGTCGAACTTCGTGCCGTTCGGGTCGGTCCGGCAGATGAGGAGGATGTGATCCGACGCGTGGGCGTTGGAGATCCACGTCTTCTGCCCGTTGATGACGAAGCCGCCGTCGACCGGGTCGGCGCGGCACGAGAGGTTGCCGACATCCGACCCCGCGGCCGGCTCGGAGATCGCGATCGCCTCGGGCCTCCCGTTGCAGATGCCGCCGATGATGTCGGCCTTCTGCTCCTCGGTGCCGAAGTGCAGGTACACGTGCGCGACGACGTGGCTGACCATCGGCCCGACGACCGGCAGGACCCGCGCGATCTCCTCCGTGAAGAGACACGTGTCGAACACGCCGCCGCCCGAGCCCCCGTACTCCTCGGGCAGACCGACACCGATCCAGCCGAGCTCGGCGACCTTGCCGAGCAGCTCCTCGCGCCGCACCTCGCCGCCCGGGCTGAAGATGGCGGTCCGCTCGGCGCTGGTCGGCGCCTCCCGGCGGACGAACTCGCGGATCGCCTGGACGAACTCGTGCTGTTCGTCCGTGAGCCCCCACGGCACCGGCAGCGCCGTCGGGGCGGTGGCCGTGAGGCTCATGCGGTGACCGGCCGGTAGACCGTCACGACGGCCGCGCCGCCGAGCCCGATGTTGTGCTGCAGCGCCGTCGTCGCACCCTCGACCTGCCGCGCGTTCGCGCTGCCCCGAAGCTGCCACACGAGCTCCGAGCACTGCGCCAGCCCGGTCGCGCCGAGCGGGTGCCCCTTCGAGATCAGGCCGCCCGACGGGTTGACCACCGGGCCGTCGCCGCCGTACGTCGTCGCCTTGCGGTCGACGAGCAGATGGCCCTCGCCCTCCTCAGCGAATCCGAGCGCCTCATATGTGATGAGCTCGTTCGCGCTGAAGCAGTCGTGCAGCTCGCAGACGTCGACGTCGGAGGGCGCGACCTGCGCCTCCTCCATCGCCCGGATCCGCGCCTGCTTCGACATGTCGTAGCCGACGACCTCGATCGCGCTCGCGCCCTCGGCGAACGTCGCGGGCGTGTCGGTGACCATCGACTGCCCGGCGATCTCGATCGCGCGGTCCCACAGGTCGTGCTCGTCGACGTACCGCTCGGACGCGACGAGTGCCGCGCCCGCGCCGTCCGACGTCGGCGAGCACTGCAGCTTCGTCAGCGGCGGGCTGATCATCGGCGCGTTGAGGATGTCCTCGAGCGAGTACTCGTCCTGGAACTGCGCGTACGGGTTGTTCGTCGAGTGCTTGTGGTTCTTCCAGCCGATCCACGCGAAGTGCTCGGGCGTCGAGCCGTACTTCTTCATGTGGTCGACGCCCGCGTCGCCGAACATCTGCGGCGCCATCGGCGCCGGGGTGAGCTCGTGGGTCTCCATGAGCTTCTGGAGGTGGTGATCCATCGCCGGGGTCCGGTCGGTGTACTTCATCCCGAGCGAGCCCTTCTCCATCTTCTCGAAGCCGAACGCGAGCGCGAGGTCGGCCAGGCCGCCCCGCACCGACTGCCGCGCGAGGTAGAGCGCCGACGACCCGGTCGAGCAGTTGTTGTTGACGTTGACCACCGGGATCCCGGTGAGGCCGAACTGGTAGATCGCGCGCTGGCCGTAGGTCGAGTCGCCGTAGCAGTAGCCGGCGAAGGCCTGCTCGACGTCCTCGTACGGGACCCCTGCGTCATCCAGGGCGTTGCCGACGGCGTCGCCGACCCAGTCGGGGTAGTCGCCCTCCTTCGTGCCCGGCTTGTCGAACTTCGTCATGCCGACGCCGATGACAAACGTGCGGTTGCTCATGGTCTCTCTCCTCACATCCCCATCGCGACGCCGCCGCTGACATGGAGCACCTGGCCGGTGACGTAGTTCGACCAGGGCGAGCACAGGAACGCGATGCCACCGGCCGCCTCCTCGGGGGTAGCGCCGCGGCCGAGCGGGATCATCATCGACATCATGGCCCGCATCTGCTCGGGGATGCCGGTCTGGACCTTCTGCCCGTCGATGTCAATGATCGTGTCGTCGCCCTTCGCGGCGGTCATGCGCGTCTCGACGAGCCCGAACGCGACGGCGTTGACGTTGATCTTGAACTGGCCCCACTCCTTGGCCAGCGTCTTGGTCAGGCCGGTGACGGCGGCCTTGCCGGAGCTGTAGTTCGCCTGCCCGGCGTTGCCGAGCGTCCCCGCCAGCGAGCTGACGTTGACAACCTTGCGGAAGACCTCCTGCCCGGCCTCGCGCTCCTTCTTCGCCGGCTCGCGCAGGTACGGCGCCGCGGCGCGCAGCACGCGGAACGGCACGCGCGCGTGGATGTCCATGATCTGGTCCCACGCCTCGTCGGTCAGCTTGTGGATCGGCGCGTCCATCGTGAAGCCGGCGTTGTTGACGATGATGTCGATCCGGCCGAACGCGTCGACCGCGGCCTGGATGAGCCGGTCGGCCTCGCCGTCCTTCATGAGGTTCCCGGCATGCACCGCGGTCTCCCCGCCGATCTCGCTCGCCGCCTCCTGCGCGACGTCGGCGTCGAGGTCGTTGATCAGCACCTTCGCGCCGCCCTCACTGAGCAGCTCCGCGGTGGCCCGGCCGATCCCTCGAGCCGAGCCGGTCACCACCGCGACCTTACCTTCGAACATCCCCACCGCGTCTCCTCCGATGTGTCGACAACTTCAGCCCTGGCCAGCACCCGGACCCAGTACCGGGGTGTCTCGGGAAATCCGTTCCAGGTACTCCTGGCGGTCCGGCGAGCCGAGCGCGTCGAGCATAATCCGATCGCTCTTCAGCGCCGTCGAGATCGCGTCGTTCAACGCGAGCGGCAACAACGTCGTCGCCTTGTAGATGCCCTGCGTCGACTTCGGACACCACACCTCATACCGCCGCGTCTCAACCGCCTCGACAATCGAGTCAGCGACATCCTCCGGACGCAAGGTCTTCATCCCCCGCGTATCCGGCACACCGTCGGTCAACTCCGTCCGCACGATCACCGGCATCACCACCGAGACATCAACCGGCGTGTCCTTCAACTCCCCGCGCACCGCACCCGTGATCCCGACGACCGCGTGCTTCGTCCCACAGTACGTCGCGATTCCCGGCACCGGAAACTTCCCCGCCGACGACGCGACATTGATGACATGACCACGCCCCCGCTCGAGCATCCGCGGAATCACCGCACGCATACCGTTGATCGGACCCAGCACATTGATCGCGAACTGCCGCTGGATGCTCGCCTCATCCTCCTCCAAGAACCACGTCGTCGGCATGATCCCGGCATTGTTGATGAAGACATCGATCGGGCCCAACCGCTCCTCGGTCTGCGCGACGAACTCATCCACCGACGCACGATCGGTGACATCAAGCGGCAGCGCGACCACACCCGCCCCGAGCTCCTCCGCCGTCCGCCGCGCCAGCGCGACATCGACATCACCGATCGACACCCTCGCACCCTTCGCGACAAGCGCCCTGGCAGTCGCCCTGCCGATACCACGCGCCGCCCCCGTGATAGCGACGACCCGACCCCCGACGACCATGTGCGTACGTGATGACATGTGTCCGTCTTTCTCTCGTCGAATGTGGAAGGTCAGGCAGACGCCCGGGGAGACGGATAGCGATCCGGCGGGAGCTCGGAGCGGTCGACGATCTGCGGTTCGTCGAGATCGCCCTCCGACAGCCGCGCCCGCAGCAGCTTCTTGTCGAACTTGCCGACGCTCGTCTTCGGCACCTCATCGAGGAAGACGTACTCCTCCGGGACCCACCAGCGCGACACGCGCGACGCGAGGTGCGCTGCGAGACCGTCGGCCGCCAGCTCGGCGCCGGGCTCTGCAACCACGCACGCGAGAGGGCGTTCGGTCCAGCGGTCGTCCGGACGCGCGATCACCGCGGCCTCGGCGACACCGGGATACGCCATCAGCTCGTTCTCGAGATCGACCGAGGAGATCCACTCGCCACCGGACTTGATGACGTCCTTGGCGCGATCGGTCAGGCGGATGTAGCCGGTGGCGTCGATCGCCGCCACGTCGCCCGTGCGCAGCCAGCCGTCGTGAAACTTGTCCGGCGCGGGATCCCGGTAGTACGCCGCCGCGACCCACGGACCGCGAACCTCGAGCTCGCCCGTCGCCACGCCGTCCCAAGCGGCCTCCCGACCGTCGCCGTCGATCAGCCGCGCCTCGACGCCCGCGCAGATGCGTCCGGCCATGGTCTTCGCGCGCCAGTAGTCCTCGCCCTCCGCGCCGCGCGGAGGGTGAGCCACCGCGCCGAGCGGGCTCGTCTCAGTCATCCCCCAGGCCTGCACGATCCGCACGCCGTGCCGCTCTTCGAAGGCCTCCATCAGGCTCCGCGGGACCGCCGCCCCGCCGCACGGCACCAGGCGCAGGGATGAGAGGTCCGGGCGATGTGCGTCGGCGTAGCGGAGCAGGTCCATCCAGATCGTCGGGACCGCACCGGCGATCGTGACGCGCTCGCCCTCGATGAGCGCCGCGATCCGATCAGCCTGCAGGTGGGGGCCCGGCAGCACGAGATCGGCCCCGGCCATCGCCGCCGCGTACGGGATGCCCCAGGCGTTGGCGTGGAACATCGGGACGATCGGCAGGATGCGATCACGACCGGAGACCCCGAGCGCATCGGCCGTGCACGCGGCCATGGCGTGCAGGTACGTCGAACGGTGCGAGTACAGCACGCCCTTCGGGTTGCCGGTCGTCCCGCTCGTGTAGCAGAGGCCCGAGGCCTGACGTTCCTCGACGTCCGGGTACTCGAACGGCGAGTCGGCCGCGGCGAGCAGGTCGTCGTACGACCACGCGCCGGGCAGCGTGCCGTCTTCGACCCCGACCACGACGAACTTCGGAGCACACGTGAGCCGCGGGGCGATCGCTGCCAGCATCGGCACCAGCGACTCGTCGACGAGGATGACCGCGTCCTCGGCGTGGTCGATGATGTAGGCGAGCTGATCGGGGTGCAGGCGCAGGTTCAGCGTGTGCAGCACCGCGCCCATGCTCGGCGCAGCCAGATATGCCTCGAGGTGCGCCTGGTTGTTCCACGCCAGCGTCGCCACGCGGTCCCCCGGCTGCACACCGAGCATCGACAGCCCCCGGCAGAGCCTGTCGACCCGCTCGGCCACCTCGCCGTACGAACACCGTTCCAGCGATCCGTCAGCCTGCAGCGTCGCCACCTCGCCGGACGCACCGACCGTGCGCATGCGGCGCAGCAGCGACTGCACGGTGAGCGCTTCATCCTGCATCAACCCTTCGAGCATCGACTTCCCATCTCTCGTTGACCATGCCCAGAGCGCCTAGGCGCTCTGGGCGACATCACTCGCTGAACACCTCATCGCCAACCGCCTCCGGGCCGGTGAGCTCCATCGCCGGATACGCCCGGCGGTATGCGTCCAGGATCTCGTCGAGCGGAAGGTCGGCGAAGGTGCCGTGATCGGTGACGTACTCCATGTGGCGCCGGCCGTCGCCGGTGAAGGCGTGCAGCAGCGCATCTTCGGTCCCGTCGAACTCGAGCGCCGGAACGCCGAACCGCGCGCACAGCTCCCGGTTGAACGCGGGGCTCGCCTTCACCCACCGGGAGCCGCTCCACACCGCGGCGTAGCCGTGATAGCGGAACAGGTCGGTGCCCATCACCTCGAGCAGCCGATCGGACTGCAGGTGGTTCTTCACATCCGCGAAGCCCAGCCGGGCCGGGACCCCGACCGCGCGACACGACGCAACGAACAAGACCGCTTTGGGCACGCAGTACGCGCCCGCGGCACCGGCCACCGTGCTCGCGCGGTAGTCGCGCGGGTCCTGCGAGAGCGAGTACGGGTCGTAGCGCACGCCGTCGCGCACAGCCTCAAAGAGCCGCCGTAGCCGCTCGGCCTCGTCCGTCACCCCCTCGGTCGCCGTTGCGACAAAGGCGGCGACGGACGGGTGGTGATAGTCCAAGAACCACGTTTCCTGCAGGTCCTCGCTCGTGGGTGGTGTCGTTGTCATCGCAGTAGGCGGACGCCGCTCGGTGGCCTTCTCACCTACCGCGCCGTGAACGCGACCGGCATTTCCTTGAGCTGGTTGACGAAGCAGGACCGCGTCCGGCGGGGCTCCCCGTCGAGGTGGATGTCCGGGAACCGCGACAGCGTCTCCTCGAACAGGACCCGCAACTCCAGGCGTGCGAGCGCCGCGCCGAGGCAGAAATGACGGCCTCCCGCACCGAAGGCCTGGTGGTTCTTCGGCTCGCGGAGGATGTCGAAGCGGTCCGGATCGTCGATGACCGTCTCATCGCGATTGCTGGAGACGTACCAGAGCAGAACCTTGTCTCCCTCGCGGATCGTCTGCGCATGCATCTCGACATCGCGCTGCGCGGTCCGGCGGAAGTGCGAGAAGGCGGGGAAGCAACGAAGCGCCTCCTCCACGAGGCCCGGGATCAGACCGGGATCGCGCTGCACGAGGCCCATCTGCTCCGGGTGCTCGAGGAGGGCGAGCATCCCGCTGGCAAACGTCGAGCGGGTCGAATCGTTGCCCGCCGCGGAAAGGAGCCCGATACCGGTGAAGATCTCAAGGTCGTTGAGGCGCTCGCCATCGACCTCAGCGTGCGCCAGCACGGTCAGCAGGTCATCCGCCGGCGTCTGACGCCGGACTTCGACCTGCTCCATGAACTCGCCATAGGCCTCCTCGATGCTGGCTGCGACCTCCTCGAACCCGGGCGACACCTCCTCGTCGCCGAACGCGAGGACCATGTTGACCCGCTCGGCGTTCTTGGCGTCATCCGCCGGGTCGGAGCCGATGAACGACCCGATCACTCGAGATACCACGGGCTGAGTGACGTCGGCGACGAGGTCGCAGCGACCCGTCGAAGCCACCCTGTCAAGCGCTTCGACGACGATCGTGCGGATGCGGTCCTCGTGTTCATTGATCCGCGCCGGCGTGAAGCCCCGCTGGAAGATCGCCTTGATGCGATCGTGACGCGGCGGATCCATGGAGATCATCTGCTGCTGCTGCAACGCGAGTGGCAGCCCAGGCTCGTCGAGCAGGAGGATGCCGCCGCGCTCCGACGAGAAGGTCTCAAAGTCGCGGCTGATGCGATGGACGTCGTCCCAGCGAGTAATCGACCAGAAGCCTGCCTCGTCGGGGTACTGGCTCAGCGGGCTCCAGTGGACGGGTGCCTCACGGCGAAGGCGCGCGAACAGGTCGAAAGGCGGCCCCTCCTCCCAGAGGCTGAGATCGCTGACATCGATGCCCTCGAGCGGGCGTTCCACAGTGACGGCCATTGATGCCTCCTGCGTACAGGGGGTGAGATGAGCTGACAAGCGCGTGCAGCGTACCAGCCGGTGCGTTTTCTCGGTAGAGTCGCCGAGGATGAAGCAGACACGTGCGGACACATTCCCCCCACCAACGCGCCGGGCACTGCGGCTCGGGCGCGCTGCGCGACCTCCTCGAGTACCACCGACTCGACTTCGGGGACGACCCCCTGAGTGAAGGCATGGTGTTCGGTCTCGCCGGCGGCCTCGGATTCTTCTTTGCGGAGTTCCCGGGTATCGCTCCGCCGTTCTACCTCGTGGGAAGAACGGGAGATCTCGAACGCGACATCGCCGAACACATCGACGCCAAGCTGGAGGTGCGGGAGACCGACGACCCCCAGGAGGGGTGGCGATGGGTACGGGAGGAGATCGACGCCGGACGTCCCACGATGGTCTGGGCCGACATCGCTGAACTCGAGTACCTGCGCGTTCGCATGAGCAACACGCGCCACGACATCGTGGTGGTGGACTACGACGAGGATCGTGGCGTCGCCTGGATCGCCGACAATGACCGCGACGAAATCCAAGCCTGTTCACTCCGGGCGCTTGCCGCCGCGAGGAACTCCAGCGGCTTCCCCGGTCCGAACCGGCACGCCACGTTTGTCTACGACTGGCCCACGCGCCTACCAGCGCCCGACGTTGTCCTTCGTCGCGCGTTGGCACGTTCCGTCAGCAACATGCGCGCAAGCACTGTCAGTGTCGGGGATCTACCAGGAGGCACGGGACTTGACGGCGTGAGGCGCTTTGCCCTGAGCTACCCGGCGTGGCCGGAGAAGTTCGGGGAGGGGCTTGAGCAGGCGCTCGCCGGTCTACGCATCTTCATCGTCAAGGCAGGCACCGCCGGCGCCATGTTCCGTTCTCTGCATGCCGACTTCCTCCGCGAAATGCACGAGATGATTAGGGCGCCTGCGTTGGGGACCGCTGCCGCCATCTACGACGAACTCGCCGAAGCATGGCGCACGCTCGGACGGCACGCAGCCCAGGGAGAGCACGCCGCCGGCATACCGATCGTCGAGGACATCCACCGCATGGAGGCCTCCGGCGTCGAAGCGATGGACGCCCTGCTGATGGAGGCTCTGCTGTGACCATCCGCGAAGGGCAGAGCATCCCGCCACATCAGGACAACTGCTTCGGCTGTGGCCCGCGCAATCCCGCGGGGCTGCACCTCCGCATGCAACGGAACGGCATGGGCGTCGTCGCCGACCTCGTTCTCGACGAACGCCACGAGGGTGCGCCCGGTCTTGCTCACGGCGGTGTGGTCGCGGCTGCACTCGATGACCTCTTCGGCGGTGTGCTCGTCGTGCTTGGGGTGCCCGCCGTGACGGCCAATCTCAGCGTTGATTACCGCGCGCCCGTCAGGCTCGGCCGAACCCTGACGCTCAGCGCCACGTGCACGCGCAGCGCGGGCCGTAAGCTCTGGATGCACGGGACCGTCACCGACGCCAACGCGATCACGACCGAGGCGACAGCGCTCTTCGTCCGGGTCGGTCTTGAGCACTTCTCCTCCCACGCCGACGTGGCCGGCCCGCCGTTTGGGGACTGGATCGGGCAAGCGCGGACGCCTTCGCCAGACGGCTCCGGTGCCAGCGGTGTCCGATAGCACCAACGGGGCGGCCACACGCACGCGGACCGGGCACCGCCGCCGACTGACGGCCCTCGTCCGTCACCAGTCGGCGGGTTCACGAACCTGTCCGTATCAGCGTCTCCGGCGAGCGCCCGGCGACACGTCGCGTTGTACCGCACCGATCCCCCCGGTCCCCGTGCCGCTCGCAGCAGATCGCGCTCACCAGCCCCGAGCGATCGCGATGTCCTCGTCCGAAGCATGCTTGGACACCGCGTGGTGCTGAAGCGCCTCGGAGGCAAGCGCTGATGCGGTGGGCTGCGGCCGCAGTGCGCCACCGGCGTCTGACGCTGGCGGTCTGGATTGTCCTGACTCTGATCCTGGCGGTCCAGGGCCTGAGCTTCGGTGAGCGGATCACTCCGAGTTCGCTCGATGTCCCGGGCACCTCTAGCGCACGGGCGCAGGCGGTCGCCGATCGCTACTTCGGCACCGAGGCGTCGATCCCCGTCTTGCTCGAGGGGCCCCGCGCCGAGCTCGATGAGCAGGGGCCTGAGCTTGCGGCGGCGCTGCGCGCGAACGGCGGCCTTCGCGTGTTGTCACCGTGGGACGGCGGTCGGCTGGTGCCCGAGCTCCGGCCTCGGGGCAGCGCCGCGCTGGTGCTCGTGGCCGGTCAGACGCGCAATACGTTCGCCAGCGGGATCGGCAAGGACGTGCGTACCGTAGTTCGCGCCCGCGTGCAGTCCCCAGTTCGCGCTTCGATGAGTGGGTTCTCGGTCATCGGCGGGGAGCTGAAGGACGCCTCCCTCCGCGCAGCCCACGACGCCGAGCGCCTCGCGATCCCGCTCTTGGCGCTGATCCTCCTGCTGGTGTTCCGTTCGCCGATCGCTGCGCTGGTGCCCGCGATCTTCGGGATCGCGGCCGTCGAGTCCGGGTATGGCGCCGTGGGCCTGCTCGGCGAGCTGCGTCCCATCAGCGACGTGGCGACCGCGCTCACATCGATGATGGGACTTGCGCTCGGCGTCGATTACTCGCTGCTCCTCGTCTCACGCTTCCGCGAAGAACTCGCCCGGGGTCTCGCACCCGTCGATGCGGCGATCGCCGCGCAGGGAACCGCAGGGCGCACCGTGCTCTTCGCCGGGGTGACCCTGGTCGTCGCGATGCTGGCCGCCATCCTGCTGACGCCGGGCGACTTCCTGTTCTCAGCGGCCGCGAGCGTCGCGACGGTGGCGATCATCAGCATGGTCGGCGCGTTTCTCGCCGTGCCGGCTCTGCTCGCCCTGCTCGGAACCAACCTCGACCGCTGGAGCATCGGGCAAGCGCCGCACGAGGGCGGTCGGTGGGCCGCGCTGGCCGAGGGCGTGCAACGCCGTCCGCTGCTGTGGGGCGGCGCGGCCCTGGCCCCACTGGTCGCGCTGAGCCTGCCGGCGCTCGCGCTCGACACCGGCCCGCTCGATGCACGGGCCCTGCCGGCCTCCAGCGTTGCTCGGGCCGAGGCGCAGCGGGTTGCATCGACGATGGGTCCAGGTTGGGCCGCGCCGTTCGAGGTCTACATCGCTACCCGCTCGGGCCCGGTCACGACCGAGGCGCGCCTGAACGCGATGGCACGATGGCAGGCCGGCATCGCGCGCTGGCCCGAGGTCGCGGCCGTCATCGGCCCGGGTGACACCGCGGCGGGGCAGCCCGCGCCGCTGCGCGATGAACGACGTCGTACCGGCGGTGGCGTCGACGACCCGCGGGCGAACTTCGCCGTGAGTCACGAATCCGGCGGCCAGGCGGCGCGCATCACGGTGGTTCCGACGACGGGGCCGAACGATGCCCCGACGCGGCAGCTCGATAAACGCCTCAACGCCGACATGGACGACCTCAGCCGCGCCACCGACGCGCAGGCGGGCACCGCCGGCATCGCGGCGCACCTCACCGACCATCAGGAAACGCTCGGGGGACGACTTCCTTGGCTGATCGCCGCACTGTCGGGCGTGACGTTCCTCGTGTTGGTGGTGCTGCTGCACGCGATCGTGCTCCCCCTGATCAGCGTCGCGCTGAACCTCCTCACCGTCGGCGCATCCTTCGGCGCTGTGGCGTTGTGTTTCGACGGCGCTCCACCCCTGTTGGGCGGGCCCGGTTGGGCCGACACGCTCAGCCTCCTCGGCACGTTCACGATCGTCTTCGCGCTCTCCCTCGACTATCAAGTGTTCATCCTCACCCGGATGCGTGAGAGCTGGCTGAGCCATCGCCAGCTTCGGCCAGCGATCACCCACGCGATCGATCGCACCGGCCGCGTCGTCACGGGCGCGGCGGCGATCATGGGCGGCGTGTTCATCGCCTTCAGCACCGCGGAGCTGACGACGATCAAGCAGACCGGCGTCGGGCTGGCCACCGCCGTGCTGATCGACGCCACGCTCGTTCGCCTGATCCTGCTCCCAGCCGCGACGAGTCTCGTGGGCCCCGCGACGTTCTGGCTCCCTAAGTGGCTGGACCGCCTGCTCCCCAACTTCAACCTTGACGGCCCCACGAAAGCAGACACGTCACCGACATGACCATCTCGCTCGATCTGCACAACCCGGTCCCAGGCGTCATCAGATTCACGGTTCCGCTCGTGCTCGGGTCGCCGGATCACCTGCACGTCCACGTCTTGGAAACGCCCGAGGGACCGCTGGTCGTGGATACCGGCGCGAAGGGGTCAGAGTCCGCATTCGAGGCCGGCCTCACCGGCGCGAAGGTCGACACTCCACGCGTGCTGCTGACGCACGGCCACCTCGATCACTGGGGGATCGCCGCCCAATACAGCGCCACCGTTTACGCACATCCGGAGATCGACCAGACGTTCGCGTTCGCGCGCGGCGATTTCCCAGCCGAGGGGGTCGCTCCAGGGGTTGCCGACGGCGAGACGATCATGCGAGCCTTCGCGAGATTCCAGGAGCTCGTCGGCGACGTGCCGGCCGTCATTCCGGTGCGCGATGGCGATCGCTTCGGCGACTGGACCGCGCTGCACACCCCGGGTCACGACCCGGCGCACCTGTGCCTCTACCGAGCGGCCGACCGGACATTGGTATGCGGCGACCTCCTCCTCCCCGGGTTCACCCCGAACGTCCAGCCAACTGCAAACGGCGCGGACACCCTCGCCGCGTTCCTCGCCTCAGTGCGCCGCGTTGCCGCGCTCCCGATCGACCTCGTACTGCCCGCCCACGGTGAGGCGTATGCGGACGCGCGAGGCCGAGCCCAGGAGCTGCTCGACCACCACACGCGCCGGCTCGAGCAGCTAGGCACGGCGCTCGGCACCGGCAGGATGACCCTCGATGCCCTCACATCGGCGACATTCGGCGCCCGCGCCAACACCCGCGAGGATCGCATGCTCGCCCTGATGGAGACCTACGCCCATCTCAATCATCTCCGGCGGCAGAACGTCGCGCGCCAGGGGGCCGACGGCAGCTGGGAAGCGACGGCCTGAGCGACGGCTGCGCGGCACCGGCGCTGTTTAGGAAACGCGAAGCGCGCCTCGAGAAGATAGTGCACGGCAGGATCGACGCGCGTGCCCCGAGTCACTGCTGCCAACGGCCAGCCCTGCGGGGGTGTTGCAGTGCCGCCGGAACCTCTCTGGTCTTCGATGAACGCGGTCAGCGGTTCGATCGTTGGGCGTCGGGCTCCCGCCGGAAGGTCAGCGGTCGTGATCCCGGGACGCTTGCCTCGGTCGATCTCCCGCCCGGCGAACTCAACTGCGCAGCGTCTAAGCGGTCATCCCGAACTTGCCGATCGACGTGATCGCCTCCCCTGCGACGGATACTCGCACACCATCTTGATCGCCCGCTCGCGGGCCGCAGGCGGATTCGGCGGCTTCGTCGACATCACTCCATCCTCTCAACAGGAGAGCCTCCGACGAAGCCGGAGCGATTCAGCCGCCGGGCGCGGGGCGCGATCACCGCGGCGGGCCTGTAGGGCCACCAAGGCGCTCACGGCCGCCCCACCGAAGCATCGATGCGGCAATCTCCTCACCCTCCAGCTGCAAAGGCGCCGACGACGGCACGCACACCATCGTGTCCGAGAAACGCCGGCGGCCACAGGAGCGGCCGATCGTATACGCCGTCCCAGCGTTCAGCGAAGCGGGCCCGGACCTCGTCGGCGGTGCCGGCGAGCGCGATCGTGTCGAGCATGTCGTCGCTCACGAGTTCGACGGCACCCATGAAGTCTCCCGCGAGCCAGCGCTCGCGGATGGCCTCGGCTTGCGACTCGAAGCCGTGGTGGCGATGGATCACGCGGTAGGTCTTGACGGTGCTGTTGAAGGCAACGACGGCCCGTGCCGCTTGGCGCGCTGCCTCTCGATCCTCGGCGACGCTGCACGTGATGTAGCTCGCGATCGGGACGGGCGCGTCGCGTCCCGCGATCTCGGCGCCGCGTCCGAGGGCGGGTCTGACGACATCGCGGACGTACTCCGGGGTAAACAATGGATGGCCGATCAGACCATCCCCGACAGTGCCGGCCGCCTGGACCATACGGGGATTCACGCCAGCGAGGTAGATGGGTAGGTCGATTCGCGGGGGCGGACCGACCGGGGCCGTCGGACGGACATCGACACGGTAGAACCGGCCCTCGTGGTGCACCGGACCCTCATGCAGCCGCAGCAGGCGCCTGATCAGGGGAACGAGCTCTTCCATGCGGCTGGCGGGGTGCTCGCCGTCGAGTCCGTGCCAATCACGCTGCATGCGGCGGGTGCCGGTGCCGAGGCCGATGATCAGCCGCTGGCCGGTCAACTCATCGAGATCGCGAGCCTCGGCGGCCCACACCAGAGGCGTCCGTCCGAAGGCGTAGGCGATCGCGCTGCCGAGCGTCATCGTCGATGTCGCGCAGGCCATGGCCGCCAAGGAGATCGTTGCCGATCGGTCGTAGAACTCCGTCGCCCATGCGGAGCCGAATCCGGCGGCCTCGGCCATGCGTGCGGACTCCGCGATGTCCGCCAATCCGCTGCCACCGCTAATGACGAGAGACATGTTCTGAAGCGCCACGGCAGGAAACGTACCAGGTGGAGCGTTTCTGGACGTGGGTCACCCCGGCATGACACGTGCGGCGCGGACGCCGTACGGCACTCCCACCGGCTCGCTTCCCCCAGAGACCCCGGCACCCCGTAAGCCCGCAGCCTCACGGGCACGCGCTCATGCGGCGATGGGACCCACCGAACGCACAATCGCGCGGGTGCCGGTCGCGGGCACGAGCATGAACGCACGGCGTCGGATCCGTTCGGGCGCATCCGACGCAGGCAGAACGTCCACGTTGCTGAGGACGGTCTCGATAATCGTCCTCATCTCGAAAAGCGCGAAGCTCGCCCCCAGGCAGCGCCGGGTCCCCCCACCGAACGGGAGCCACTCGTACGATCCGGGACGGCGACCCATGAAGCGGTTCGGCTCGAACCGGCTCGGCTCGGGGTAGAGGTCGGGGTCTCGGTGAACTGCGTGGATAGCGGGCGACACCGTCGTCCCAGCCGACAGTTCGTACTCACCCAACGTGAACGGTTCAACGAGCATGCGGACGACGAACGGGATCACCGGCCTGACGCGCAGCGCTTCGTGGATCACAGCGTCGATGAACGGTGCGGCGTCGCTTCCCGTGTCCCGGACCTCCGATCGCACGCGCGCGAACGCGTCCGGATGGGCGAAGAGTCGGTCGAAGGTCCACGCGAGCGCAGTCGCCGTGGTCTCGTGTCCCGCGAGCAAGATGGTCATGAGCTCATCCCGCAACTCCTCCAGCGACAACGCGGAACCGTCTTCTCGTCGAGCGAGAATCAGCATCGAGAGCACGTCCTCGCGCGACGCGATCGCGTCGTCGTCCCAGCGATCCTCGATCTCTCGGAAGATCAGGCCATCAGCGCTGCGGATCTGGTCACGGAACCGTGACCATGGCTTCCACGGGCCGACATCACGGCGCGCGGACGGCACCATCAGGGCAAAGCTGATCATCCGATCGTTCTCCACAACTTCGAGCAGCGCAGATCGGAGTGCGCGGTATCGTTCTCCGCGGCGCAGTCCGAAGACGACACGCATGATGATGTCGAGAGCGATCTCGGCAAACCGCGGTCTCAGGGCGAACGGCACATCGCGTGGCCAGGCCGCCACGGCGCGCCTGGTCTCCTCCTCCATGGCGTCTCGGTAGGACCGCATCCGCTCCCCGTGGAAGGGGGGCCAAGAGGAGCTTTCGCTCGGCGAGGTGACGGGGTGGATCGAGGACGAGAAGAGAGTTGGGCCCACCAACGGGCTCGATCGTCGAGTAAGCGGCACGGCCCGCAAGCAGGTTGTCCCCGCGATATGTGAACACGTCTTGGATGAGTGCGGGATCTGCGACGAAGACGAAATCACCCGTTCCAAATCCCAGAATTCGACCTCGGAAGACGCGACCGTGCCGATCACGCTGCTCCTCCAGGAACCCGTGGGGACTTCGTAGGAACCATGCGGTCTGGACCATCGGCGGGAGCCCGACCCGCGGAGGAACGGTGGGATGGTTTGAGCCAGTCCGTTGTGGAACGCGAGCGAGTAGCGCAGCCATGCACAGAGCGTACCAGTCGGTGCCAAACGCTCGTTCACGCCCCCCAAAAGGCGCCTGTGTCGCCAGAGCGCCGAATCGAAGGCTCCGTTCTCGGTGCAGTCGCCGCCACGACCAACGCGATCGGCGGCAGTAACCTGAACGGACGACGCGCCAAGCCGTTTACGTTGGAGTTCACGCAGGTCAAGCGGGCGCACGCCACGACGCAGCAGCGACCCGCGCTCACCTGTGGAGTCAGCTCGGCTCAGCGGCGACAGACTGTCAGCTGCCAGCGCGGCGCACGTCCGGTCCGCGAACGGCGCGACCAGTGACCTTGACACGGTTATTCGGTTGCAGTAGGTGGCGATGGATTCGAGGATCTGGTCGGCGGTTCTTGTCCAGACGTAGGGCTTGGGGTCGTCGTTCCAGGTCTCGATCCATTCGCGGATGTCCTTGTTCAGCGCGCGAAGGGAACGGTGCGCGGAGCGCTGCAGTTTCTTCGTTGTGAGTTCGGCGAACCATCGCTCGACGAGGTTCAGCCAGCTCGAGCTGGCTGGGGTGAAGTGCAGGACGAACCGGGGTGAGCGGCGAGCCATTTCTTGATCGCCGGCGTCTTGTGGGACCTCGCGGTCGAGGGTCTGCAGGAACTGCTTGAACTCAATCGCGCGGTGCCGGCTGCGCAGCTCGCCGATCACCTTCCCGGTCGCGAGATCCAGCGCCGCGTAGAGGCTGCTGGTGCCGTGACGCTTGTAGTCGTGCGTCGCGCGCTCGGGGGTGCCGGGCAGCATCGGCAAGACCGGCGCGGTCCGATCCAGAGCCTGGATCTGCGACTTCTCATCGACGCACAACACGTCCGCGCGCTCGGGCGGATTGAGGTAGAGCCCGACGACATCGCGGACCTTCTCGACGAACAACGGGTCCTTCGACAGTTTCCAGGTCTCCTGGCGATGGGGCTGCAGCCCGAACGCCCGCCAGATCCGGCCCACGGCTTCCCGGGAAAGCCCGGTCTCGGCGGCCATCGACCTCGTCGACCAGTGCGTCGCGTTCTTCGGCGCGGCCTCCAGGGTCTTGACGATCGTCCTCGGCCGCCCGGGCCGAGGCTCATCGACCAGCGCATCGAGCCGGCCTGCGGCGAACCGCCCCCCGCCACTTGCGAACCATCGGCCGATACACCCCGAGCCGCTCGGCGATCTCCGTGTTGTTCAGCCCGTCGGCAGCCGGCAACACGATCCGCGACCGCTGCGCCGGCGCTTGCGCGCTGGTCCTCCTGCGCGCCCACGACTCCAACTGGGCGCGCTCATCCTCGGACAACTCGATCGACACAGCAGGTGGCATCGGCATACATCGTGCCTACCCGACCGGAATCGAATTAAATGTGTCAGGTCACTAGCGTCCGGCTCCGGCAGCGTCGCCGGAATCGCCACCTTCGAGGATCAAAGCCCGCGAAAGCGGAAGATCATCCACCGGCACGGCCACGTTGGTAAGAAACCGCTGGAAGTCAGCGATAGCTGCATTCAGCTCGGGGGTCGCTCCCCGGTCGAGGTAGTACAAGATCAATCCCTGGACATTGGCGAGCACCAGCACCCTGAGCGAATTGCGGTCGATCCGCAGTCGGCTTCCGCGAGAGGTCTGAGAGTCGATGATGCGGGCCACGAGACCGTCCAGCCGACCGACGATATAGCTCGCGGCTGCGCGGAGCTCAGGATTGGTGATTGACTCGGCCTGAAGGCCGAACCAGGCCACCAGGAGGGCACGGTCGGTAGTGATGGTGCTCCAGATGATCTCGAAGCCCTTCTCGACGATGTCCGCAGGGTCGTCCAACTCGTGGATCGCCTCCTCGAGACGATCCACGAGCCGGCCTCCGACGTAGCGAATGACGTGCTCAAACAGGCCTTCGCGGGTCGAGAAGTAGTAGACGACTGCGCGCTTGCCGACGCCCGCTTCGTCGGCTACGCGCTGCATCGAGGTGATCGCGTAGCCGTCGCGCGCCAGGCAGCGCAGTGTAGCCTCGAGGATCTCCTGCGCGCGGCGTTGCCCCTTCGGGGTAAGCACTCCTTCTGCACGCATCGAAGGAATGCTAGACGATCGGTACCGCGCGTCCTCGTTGGCCGGCGAAGGCGCGCGTGGTTCGGTCCCGCGCGTCGTGGAAGTTGGCGTGGACCCCGTGAGAGTTGACACACAGGCCGCTGGGATTGCTTGGGTCTCGTGATCCTTCCCAGGTGCCGGCGACCTGTGCCGGCGTCGTGTAGTTCAGGCCGCTGTGCGGCCGGTGGTGGTAGGCCTCGACGTAGGCGCCGATCTTCGCTCGGGCTTCGTCGATGGTCTCGAGCTCTTCGCGCCAGACGCAGCGCTGTTTGAGCTTGCCGAACCACGACTCGATGAACGCTTGGCTCTCGGGGTCGCGGTAGCCGCCGCGGCGGTGCGTGATGCCGTGCTCGCTGAGCCGCGCTCGGAATCGGCGGCTCGTGAACGCCTTGCCGTTGCCGGTGCCGAGAGTGAGTGAATCCCCCCGGCTTTCGTGGAGGCGATTGCTATTGGGTCTCCAACCGATGTAGGTGGAGGTCTTCGTACTCGGCCGGCGGCACCTATGGCGCCAACCGCGTTACGGCGGAGCTCAAGCACGGCCGCGGCATCCAGGTCGGTCACAACGCCGTGGCGCAGATCATGAGCGAGATCGGCCTCAAAGGCCTGCCCACACGGCGGTTGCCACGAGGCTCCAAGCTGCGCAAAGTCACGTCGCTCGATCTCGTCCAGCGTGACTTCCGCCGCGACGCGCCGGACCTGTTGTGGATGACCGACATCACCGAGCACCCGACCCGCGAGGGCAAGGTCTACTGCTGCGTGGTCCTCGATGCCTTCTCGCGCTACGTCGTCGGGTGGAGCATCGACAGCACCCAGACCACGACCTTGGTGCTCAACGCGCTCGGCATGGCCACGCGCCGGCGCAATCCTGACGGCGAGCTCGTCATACATTCAGATCGCGGAGTTCAGTTCACATCCTGGGCCTTCAGCCAGAAGGTCCGAGACGCCGGCCTTGCTCCATCGATGGGCGCCGTCGGCAGCCCCTACGACAATGCGATGGTCGAAGCGTTCTGGGGCCGCATGCAAGTCGAGCTCCTCAACCGCCGGCGCTGGAAGACGAGGATCGAGCTCGCCTCTGCGATCCATGACTACATCGAGCTCTGGCACAACACCCGACGCCGCCACTCAGCGCTCGGGATGAAGACCCCGACCGAGTACGAGACCCACCACCACACCACGACCACCGCGGCCTGACTCCAGAGCCTCGACTCCACGAAATCAGGGGTAGATCCGAGCCTCCAAGGAAGCCGGGGGGATTCAATGCGACGTGCGCTCGCCGTATCGAGAGGCTGCGCCACGACGGCCGGGCGTCGCACGCCCTATGCGCCGCGCTGTGCACGTCGCGCTGTGCTCCAGTCAATCAGTAGCTCGCGCGTTTCGGTCGCCAACTCCGGCAAACACTCCTCGGGAGCGTCGAGGATCCGTCGCGCGTGCTCGCGCATGCGGATGCCTTGTTGCCTAGGGGTGAGTCTGTCGTCGATGTGCAGGAAACGCACCAGGACACCGGTGATGGCGAGCAGGCGCTCGTCGCGCCAGGCCTGCACTGCTAGGTCGAACGGCACGCTCGCCATCGGCACGCGGGTTGGGTAGCGCCCGAACTCCAGCCAAGAGGCTCCCTCGCGCGACTCGACCCAGCAGCGGTAGCCGTGAAACGTGTACTCGGAGGCCATCCGGCGTGCGCGGACCGCTGGCGGATCGATCGCGATGTCCGGGTGGTCAAGAGATGCACCTTCGTCGACGAGGAGCGCGGCCTCGGCGTAGACCGAGTAGTACAGGTCCGCGTCGTAGTCGGAGCCACCGCGAGACAAACCCTGGAAAACGTCGTGGATCGCATATGCGGGGAACCACGTTTCATGCTCTCGCCCTGCGGTCCGCAGGTGGACACCATCGGCCCCCCAGCCGAACTCGACGCGGCCCGCGACATACGTCCGGGTCACGTGGAGTCTCGTGACCTTGCGGTCGCGCTCCAGGGGACGCCCGTGCAAGGCGCCGCCGTTGCCCGTTCTCGGACCCACCCTAACCTGGACCTGGGCGGCGGCCCAGTTCATCTTCCCGCTCACCAGACGTCCGTCGGTCGACCCGAGCAACCAAGTAAGGCGGCGTGTCACCGGTGGACGAGTTGCATCCCGGATCAGGCATGCGCATCCCCTAAGACGTGGTTGCCCGATGCAGGACACGACACCCGTGTGTTCATAGACCGCGCTGCGGTAGCTCGGGATCGATCTCCAGGAACAGGTCTAGGAGCATGATTTGCGTCTCCTCGAGCGCGTCACTCCATGCGGCCCGCAACAGGGCGTTGGCGAGGTCGCGCCGCTCGGCGGGACTCAGAGCTGTGAGGTCGATCAACAGCCGCTGCACGCTGGCTCCAGCCCCGTTTCCAGTTGTCCAGTGCCATCCCAGTACAAGAGGAGCGGGGCCGCTACTTGGCCCCTCGCTCGCCGGGATATGCGCGGAGGCGCTCGAGTCGCATGCGGGCGCGGGCCTTGTCGAGCGTCTTGTCGACGTTGGTGCGGGTCCGGTTGGTGAGCTCCGCGATCTCCGCGTAGGTGAAACCGGCGGCGTGCAGGGCGTAGTCCCGGCGCTGCTTCGCCGGAAGTGAGCCGAGGGCGCGGAGCACCTCGCGCGCTTGCAGTGAATCGTCGAGGTCGAATACGGCACACGCAGCGCTCTGCCGGTCACCCGGGAGCAGGTCGAGTCGCACGCCGCGGCGCTCGATCCCGGAGAGGCGGTACGCCTCGTTGATCGCGACCTTCCGGAGCCAACCGAACACCGAGTCACGCCGGGGCTGATTTCGCAGCAGCGTGATCCAAGCCATCTGACAGGCGTCCTCGATGAGCTCGGGGGACGCGTTGACGACTTGGCGGACAGCCCGTGAGAGTTCGGCGTGGTGCTGGCGGAAGAGGTCCTCCTCGTCGCCGTGGGCTGCTGCGGCTGTGGATGCGGGTCGGGGCTGCATGCGCCCACCCCGCGGACGCCCCCGCCGGCGCGAGCACCGCGACGCGTAGTGGGCACGCCGTCCGATAGGCGGGGCCGTCCGACCATGGGGCATGCAGCCCGATCCGCGTCCACGGTGTCACGCGACTGACTTCGTTTGCTCGACTGGTTCCGCTTGGCTGTCGGCGATCAGGGCGTCCTCGATCCGGCGCGCGACCGTGTCCACGGTGTCGGCGTACCGACGGACCGCTTCCAGCGCTCCGTCTTCGCCCCAGCCGGCCACGTACGGGATCGACTCGCCGTCGATGTCGAGTCCGGCCGACGAACAGACGACGTACGTCACGCAGTCAACGAGGACCTCGGCCTGCTCGCGGCCGTAGTCCGCGTAGCCGATGCCGAGCGCGTGCGCTATCTCGTGCGTAAGCGTCCGCACCTGGCAGTTGGCCGGACCGGCGGCGATGACGATCTGCTTGTGCTTGGCGTCGCACCAGCCGCGGGGGCCGTGTTCGTCGAGGTCGCGGAACTCAATCGTGTACCCCAGCTCGCCGGCGAGCTCGACCAGCGGGGCGAGCAGGTGGTGATGGCTGTCACCGGTGATGGGTTCGCTCGGAGGCTCGAGTACCACCGGATCCTTGCCGGGGAGCGGGTCGGTCATGCTCACGTCGAAGACCGGGACCGACCGGAAGAAGACCTTCCGCTCGCCCGTCTCCTCGCCAGCGTCGTCGCGCTCCTTCACCGGGCATGGCGCGAGGATCCGAATCGCCCGTTCCCCTTTGCGCACACAGCGGTTGAGGTCGAGGAAGGCGCGGAAGCCGGCGACGTAGGTCGGCGTGATCCCGCGGAAGTGGCAGTCGATCGCGATGAGCAGCTGGTTGCCGACGCTTCTCTCCGGGCGATAGATCTGTGTCGTTGACGTCGTAGTGGCCTTGCTGGTGACGTCCGACCTGCCGCTTACGTTGGGGCTGTGTTCGGTGTCGTTGATGTCGTGGTCCGCGGTCGTTCAGACGGAGCGAGCCGTAGGCGAGCGGAGTCTGAGCGACCGCGGCGCGCTCGATCCGGGGCCCCTCTCTCGAGATCGACCGGCGGCGTGTTGTGAGGGTGCAGCGCGTCTTGGCGCCCGACGGCGGCGCCGAGTCGTGGACGGTGATCGGTGCCGGTCTGCGCCCGGTCGAGCCGGTCGAGCGGTATCTGGCGTGGTTGTCGCGGATCGAGCGGACGCCGACGACGGTGCGCGCGTATGCGCATGACTTGAAGACGTTCTGGGAGTTCGTTGACGCGCGCGGCATCGAGTGGGATCGCATCTCGCTCGAGCAGCTCGGGGAGTTCACGGCGTGGCTGCGTTCGCCGGCGGAGAACGTCGTCGTGCTGGCGTCGGGCCGGCCGGCGCGGGCGTCGTCGACGGTCAACCGGATCCTGACGGCGGTGTTCGGCTTCTATGAGTTCCATGCCCGCAACGGCGTCGAGGTCGCGCGCGCGTTGGTCGATGAGCGGCGGATGGGCCGCGGTGGCTTCAAGCCGTTTCTGCACGGGATCGCGCCGTCGCGGCCGCGCGGGCGGGTCGGGCGCCTGCGACAGGAGCGCCGGCTGCCGGCGACTCTTGCGGTCGAGCAGGTCGCGGCGATCCTCGCGGCGCAGACGCGGCTGCGTGATCGGTTCCTGTTCGCGTTGTTGGCGGGGACGGGGATGCGGATCGGCCAGGCGCTCGGGCTGCGCCACTGCGACGTCGTCAGCCAGGAGCGTCGGATCGAGATCGTCGCTCGGGAGGACAACGCCAACGGCGCACGCGGCAAGCGCGGCGGGGGGTGGGTGCCGATCACGGGCGAGTTGGTGCGGTTGCACTCGGACTACATGCACACTGAGTACGGCGACCTGGACAGCGACTACGTGTTCGTGAACTTGTGGGGCGGCCGCGTCGGGCACGCGATGAGCTACCACGCGGTCGACGAGATCGTCCGCCGCACACGCCGGCGGGTTGGGTTTCACTTCACGCCGCATCAGCTGCGCCACACCTACGCGACGGTCGCGCGCCGCGGTGGGGTGCCGGTCGAGATCGTCAGCAAGCTGCTGTGCCACCGGTCAGTCCAGACCACCAGCGACATCTACCTGCACGTCTCGCCGGAGGACCTGCGCGCCGAGCTTGAGCGCGCTGGCGTCCTTGAGCGTCTCGAGTCGCTGACGTGACCGCGCGTCCGTTGGTCGCGCTGCCCGGCGGGCTGCCCGAACGACCGGCCAACTGGGAGCAGTTGCTGCGCGAAGCCGTCCGGGCGGAGTTTCAGGTGGAGGTGTTCTTCCCGGATGCCGACGACCCGGTGCTGTTCGGGCCGCGGTGCGTGGTCGACGGCTGCCTGGCACGCGGGCTGCAGCGCACCGAGGCGATGCGCGGACATCTGTGCCAGGGGCACGCCAGGGCATGGCGCACGGACGGCCAGCCGCCGCTGCGGGCGTGGCTGCGACATGGCGCGCGCAGCCTGCGCGGCGAACGCGTCGCGGTCGCGTGCGCCGCAGTTGGCTGCCGGCGATCGGTCGACACGCACGGCCTGTGCTACGCCCACCGCCGCCACTGGCAGCGCGCGCGCTGCCCGCCGATCGAGACGTTCGCCCGCGCGGCGCCGGCCGTTCGCACCAGCAGCAGCGCATGCGCGGTGGCTGGGTGCCGGTTTCCGGCGATCGCTGGCCAGGGCTTGTGTGACACCCACCACCGCAGCTTCGGCTGGCTGGCCACCAGGCGGCCGGGCCTTGAGCCTGCTGATTACGTCGAGCATCTCGCCACGGCGCGCCAGCAGATCCGCCCGCGCTTTGACCTGCGCGGCGTCGGGACGGTCGTCGCGCTTGAGCTCGGCTACGCGCTGCAGTGCCGCCACGATCAGCGCGGCGCGGCGATCACGCCGTTGATCTTCGGGCAGGTCGCGCGCTGGCTGCGCGAGCGGCCGGTCGACTCGCTGCTGATCGGCAGCGACGCCGCCTGGGCAAGCGCCGCCGGGCGAGCGCTTCACGCCGAGCACGCGCGGCAACCCGCTGGGCTGGCTTCGCTACTGCCGCGGCATGCTGGCGAGGTTGCGCGACGAGCGCCACGGTGGCGAGGTCTGGGACTGGGACACGTGGCCGACGAAACGCATCGACACCGGCGGCCGCTACTCCCACCAGCCGACCAAGCGCATCTACTTCTCCGACATCCAGCCCGACTGGCTACGCGAACTGGCCAAGCGCTGGGCGCGCTGGCGGATCACCACGGCCACCAAGTCACCGGCGTCGGTGTCGGTGTCGACCAGCTCGCTACGACGCTTCACCAGCTGGCTGGCAGCCCGCGACGCGCTCCCTGCCGGACCCGAGCAGCTCACGCGAGCGCTGCTTGAGGACTACCGCGCCCACGTGGCCACGCTCGAGGTCTCGCAGTCGCGGCGCACCGGGCTGCTGATGGACCTGAAGGTCTTCCTCGATGACGTGCGCCTGCATGACTGGGCGCCCGGCCTGCCGGCCAACGCGACCTACTACCGCGGCGAGATCCCCAGAGTTCGACGCCGCCTGCCGCGGTTCGTCGACGAGTTCGTGATGGGCCAGCTCGAACGCGACGACATCCTCGACCGGCTGCCGGATCTGACGACCCGGACCGCGATCGTGATCATCATCGAGACCGGGCTGCGCTCGATCGACTGCCTGCGCCTGCCGTTTGACCCGATCACGACCGACGAGACCGGCGCGCCCTACCTGCGCTTCTACAACCACAAGGCCGCCAAGGACGCCGTCATCCCCATCTCTCAGCGCGTAGCCGAGCAGATCCGCCGCCAGCAGCGCGACCTCTGCGATCGCTTCGCCGCGCCACCTCCGTTCCTGCATCCCGGGATCCGCAAGAACCCCGACGGCAAGATCGCGCTCACGTGGTCGACGCTGAACCGTCGGCTGCAGCGATGGCTCACCGACTGCGACATCCGCGACGCCGCCGACCGCCCAGTCAAGGTCACCGCCCACCAGTTCCGCCACACCGTCGGCACGCGGATGATCAACAACGAGGTGCCGATGGACGTCGTCCAGCGGATGCTCGACCACGGCTCGCCGGAGATGACCGCCCGCTACGCCACGATCAAGGACCAGACGCTCAGGCGCGAGTGGGAGCGCTTCCAGCAGCGCATCGACATCCGCGGCGAGCTGATCCCGCTCCCCGACGGGCCGGCGATGTCCGACGCGGCGTGGGCACTGGAGAACCTCGCCCGCGCCAAGCAGACGCTGCCCAACGGCTACTGCGGCTTGCCGCTGCAGCAGACCTGCCCGCATCCCAACGCCTGCCTGACCTGCGACAGCTTCCTCACCACCAGCGAGTTCCTGCCTCAGCATCGCGACCAGCTCACGCGAACCGAGCAGCTGATCGCCCAGGCCGAGGCCGACGGGCGCCGGCGGCTGATCGAGATGAACGAGCCCGTCCGGCTGAATCTGATCCGCATCATCGACGGCCTCGATGCCCTGGAGGACGACGATGGCCGCTGAGCCGCTCAACCAGGCGGCCGCTGTCCGTCACCAGCGGACGGTCGAGCGCGCCGAACGCGCGCTGCGCGACCTCGACGCTGAGGGCTCCGCGATCAGCTTCCAGTCCGTCGCGAAGCGCGCCGGCGTCTCACGCCAATGGCTCTACACCCAACCCGCGATTCGCGCCGAGATCGAGCAGTTGCGCGACAAGGCACCCGCTCGGACCAGCGCGGTTCCCGCCCGGCAGCGCACGAGCGAGGCGTCGCTGCGCCAGCGCCTCGACACCATGCGCGCGGAGAACCAGCGGCTACGCGAGGAGAACCAGAGCCTCAAGGCCGAGCTCGCGATCGCCTACGGCCAGCAGCGTTGCGCGGACCGTCGCTGAGAAGAAGCGGGCCCGCGCGCGAGGCATCGACTGCCGCCGTCAGGCGTGCAGCACTTCGCCGTGAGCCGCGCTGCTGCTGCTCGTCGCGAACGAGCATCTGACGTGCGCTGCGCTGGACGCCCGCTCGGCGCAGGAATCGGCAGCCCCGCGTCGCGGGCTGACCGGGTTCTGCACCGTTGGGCTGGCACACTTGACCGGTGTCGGCGCGGACTGTCATGAGGCGTTGATGGACGCACGGCGATGGACGAGCGAGATCCAGTCGATCCTGGACCGCGAGCGCGCGAACGGCGGGCGGTTCTGGTCTCGCGAGGACGGGAACATCCATGCTCCCGCCGGCTTCTCAACGCTGCTCGTCCTGAACGTCCTCGGGGAGCTCGGCGCCACTGGCAACAGCCATCGGGTGATCAGCGAAGCCGTCGACCTCCTCTTCGAGAACCAGACCGACGATGGCGCCTTCCGCTACTCGCCGACGAGCAGCAAGCTGCCCTGCATCACCGGACAGGCCCTCGCGGGACTTGGACGGCTCGGCGTGGCCGGCGATGAGCGCGCGGAGGCGGGCTACCGATGGCTGCTCGACGGCCAGTGGAACGACGGCGGCTGGCGGTGTGCCACGGTCAAGCTGGGCAGATCCCCGGAGACCGACGCGAGCAACCCTGGCGCGACCCTGTTCGTGCTCGACGCCTTGCGCTTTCGCGATAACACGCGAAGCGACGAGAGGAGACTTGCAGGAGCGGTCGAGTCCCTGCTTCGCCACTGGGAGACGCGGATCCCCCTGGGGCCCTGCACGTTCGGGATCGGCAGTCGCTTCTTGAAGGTCGAGTACCCCTTCTGGCGCTACAACCTCTTCTACTACGCGTACGTGCTGTCCCACTACCGCCAGGCTCGGGGCGACGCGCGTTTCATCGACGCCCTCGAACAGCTTCGCGCGCATACGAACGACGATGGCGAGCTCGTCATCGACACGCCGCCTCGCGCCTGGCAGGAGTATTCGTTCGCCCGCCGCAGGCAGGCCAGCACGCTGGCCACCGAGCGCTGGCAGGAGATCCAGGGGAACCTCAACACGTAGTCGCCCGCGCCGAGCGCCGCTGACGTCACCACCCTCTGCCGAAGCGAGCGTCCGTCAGCAGCCCGCCTCTCTGAACGACCCGCGGGAGTCAGGGCCAAGCCCGGCGCTTGCCACTGCATCGAGGAACGAGCAGGAGCGCCTCGGCCTCAACCATGCTGTCCCCCCCGGACGAAACGCCACGACGGCGGTCCGTCGACGACATGTCATCGACGTCCGCGCCCGCCAGGGACACCGACGTTGACGACGACGCCCCGAGATAACGACGCTGTAGCGCGAAAGGCCGTTGGTAGCGCGCACGCGGATCCAGCGGCGCCAGCCATCGGTCGTGAGCAGGGCGCGTGCCGCCTGCTCGAGGCGTTCGCGATCGGCCTTGCGGCGGGCTTCGCGTTCTGCGGGCGAGAGTGCCTTCTTGGTGGATCGGCGGGCCATGTCGTGCTCCTGCTTGGGCTGGCCCGCGCCCGGCGCGCGGGCCGATTTCCCCGCCATCCGCACGCCCGCCAGGGCGTGCCACCCTCGGGTGGCGGTCGGCCCGCTCGCCGCGCGCGCGCTACGCGCTGCGCTCGGTCTCCGACGGCTTGTTGTCGCTTGTGCGCGCGTCGGCCTGGGCCTGCTCGTACGCCGCGTGGGCCCGCTTGACGGACCGCTCGAGCTTCGTCAGGGACGCCGGCAGGTGCGGTCCGGCGAGCTTGCGCAGCGCCTTCTCCGCGTAGCCCTTATGTGAGCTCCAGCGCGCCGCGGGCGTCCGCTGGCTGGTGCTGACCACGAGTCGACTGGCGTGCTGCTCGGCGGCGATCACGACAAGCGCGCGGCCGTACAGCTCGCTGGCGGTCTTGGCGCCGTCGAGGAACTTCCACAGCCAGGCGATCGCGGCCTGCGGGTCGCGGTGGTCGCCGTAGTCGATGCGCAGCCGGCCGCGGCTGCCGTCCTTCCGCGTCTTGGTGACGTCGGTGCGCAGGTCCTCGACCATGAGGCGGACGCCGCCGGCGGCGATCCGGATGATGCGATCGCCGGTCTGGGTGTACGGCGACCCGTCGTGGTCGGCGCCGAGCAGCGCGTAGACGAAGAACCGGGCGACGTGGATGTCGGACGGGTCGACGGCGGCCAGGTCGTGCAGCAGCGCGTGGCCGAGGTCGAGGTTGACGCTGTGCGCCTGGTCTGTGAGCTCGCGCAGCTGGGCGTCGCGCTCGCGCTTGGCCAGGGCGACCGGGGTGGCCGGGGTGGCCGGCTTGGAGCTTGCGCGCGCGGACTTCTTGGCCGCGGCGGCTTCGGCGACCTTGACCTCGAGTTCGTTGACGGTGCGCTTGATCGCGTCGCGGACGAGCTCTCGGTAGACGGCGCGGTCGACGATGATCGGGCGGCCATGCTCGAACTCGATCAGGACGCCGGCCGCTCGGGCCCGGTCGATGTCGTCGTCGGTGAAGCGGACGTCGGGGGGCCGTAGGCGTAGCGGTCGATCTGGCCGTGGAGCTTCTCTGCCTCGGCGTACAGCTGGTCGGTCTTTTTGCCGAGCCGCAGCTCGGCGATCTCGTATGCGCTGGCCCGGTCGAGGTGGGCGGCGAACACGCGCCGGTCACCGTTCTGCGACATGGCGGCGTCCAGGACCCAGCCCGGCTCGCGCGCGAGCCGCTCGGCGGCCCATGCGTTCTCGCCGTCGAGGTAGGTCACGAGCACGTCGAGCAGGTCGGGGGCGACGCTGCCGATCGACCGCAGCTGGTCGACGGCGCTGAGCGGAATGGCGCCGTCACCGATCATCTGCTGGGCGCGTTCGGGGAGCTCGAGGATCTTCACGCGCGCGGTGATGCGGGCCTTGGGCCAGCCGAGGGCTTGTGCGGTGCCCTCCTCGCTGAAGCCGCGGGCGAGCATCGCGCTGACGGCCTTGGCCTCCTCGTAGGGGTTGAGCTGTTTGCGCGCGATGTTCTCGACGGCGCGGTCGGCGTCCTCGCTGTCGGCCGTGCGGATCACGACGGGGACCTCGGTCAGTCCCAGAGAGCGGGCGGCCGCGATCCGGTGAAACCCGGCGACGAGCTCGTAGCCGTCCTCGATCTCGCGGACGACCAGGGGGGACGAGGATGCCCTGCAGCTGGATGGAGCCGGCGAGCGCCGCGACGTGCTGTTCGTCGAGGCCGCGGACGTTCTCCGGGATGTGGATGCGCGCAAGTTCGACCGGGCGACCCGCTTGCGTGGCGGTGGTCATGTGGTCCTCCTGGACCTCGGGCGGCCCGCCCCGTTGGCGGGCCGATCCTCCGCCACCCGCGCGCCCGCCAGGGCGTGCCACCCTCGGGTGGCGGTCGGCCCGCCAGCGGGCGACGCCGGCTAGGACTGCAGCCAGTCGCGATCCCTGCGGAAGTGCAGAGACCGCAGCTGATCGCGTGTCTTGCCGATGAGGTCGCCTTCGCTGACGAGGATCTCGTCGGCGTACCACGTGAGGCCTTCGCCTTCGGTTCCGTCGCTCCAGCGCACGATCGCGCGCCGTGTTCCGCGTGAACCGAGCGGCAGATCCTCGAAGCGCAGGACCTCGGTGACGGTCGGCTGCTCCGGCAGATCGCTCACGGCACCGACCTTACCGACGCGGTCGGGGGGTGTTGGTGGGCACATCGGATTCCTCCATGTGTAGTTCGGCGGGGGTCAGTAGCTGTCGGTGTCTTGCATCGCCTCGTAGCAGGCAAGGACGGTGCGGAGCTGATCTGTCGCGGTGTCGCCGAACTCGGCTGCAGCGGCGAACAGGTCGTCGACCTTCGGCGAGCTTGCGTGCTCGCGCCGCTCGATGTAGCGGCCCGCCAGGGTTGCGACGGCGAGGTCTCGCTCGTCGAGCACCGTTCGTTCCGGGCGGTTCGGATAGCTCGGGTAAGTCATGACCGCTGGCCTGCCATGTGGTTGAGGCAGACGGGCTCGGCGGGGATGGCGTCCCAGCGGGCGGCCTGCTGGAGGTAGTCGGCGACGATCGCTTCGAGCTCGGTCATGCACGTCAGGCCGCGCTCGATGATGTAGCGGCGGCCGTGCTCGTCGGCCGGGACGTCGACCAGGCGCACGACGCCGCGGATCCGCTGGCCGTAGATGATGTGCTCGCCTTCGGTGATGCGGTAGCGGGCGAGCTCGACGCGCGGGTTCGTCGCGCCCGGATGGTTCACGGGGCTCACAGGTCCGCCTGCTTCCACGTCGCGGTGCTGCCGTACCCCTCGGTCTCGAGCTCGTGGTCGACGCGCGCGTCGTCACCGCGGTTGCAGGCCATGTCGCGCTGCAGGGCGCGGAGTTCGCGTCGCCGGTCGGCGAAGGGCTCGGGCGTGCGGCGCTTGAGCGCGTCGATCGCGCGTGACGCCTCAGCACGGGTCCGGGGGACCACGAAGGTCACGCCGCGCTGGATGGCCAGCTGGCGCAGGTACCGCTGCTGGCGGGGTGTTGGTGGCGGGCCGCTTGGTGTGCTGGTCCGCTGGTGGTGATTGGTCATGGTCGCGCCGCCGCGCGGCGCGGCCGGCGGTCAAGCGCCGGTCCGCCAGGACTCGCGCAGCGACCCGAAGGGCGGAACTTGACGGCCCCAGGACGCGACGCGCTTGGCTGCGTGCCATGAGCGAGCGCCACCGGTGGATCGGACGCGAGCGCTCATGCGTCTGCGCACGTCAACGACGAGGCCTTGCAGCGCGGCCCACGACACGGCACGCTTGCGGCGGTTCGATGCACCGCGTCCCTCACGCCACTCCGCGAGCGTCATGCCGGGCGGGATGTCCGAGTGCTCGTAGGCGAAGTCGTGAGGACCGCAGCGCATGCTCATCGGCGAGACTCGAGGCCGAACAGCGCACGCAGCTCGTCTCGCAGCTGCAGGAACTGCGGCCCGCTGGTGGCATAGCCGAACAGGGGTGCCGCGAGGTCGTAGATCGTTCCCCCGCGCCGGCAGCGGCCGTAGCAGTACCAGCCGCGCTCGGCTGTCTTGTAGACATGCAGACTCGGATGCCGGTCTTCGTGGAACGGGCAGCTCACCTTGCGGTGGCGCGGCACCTCGACGCCGAGCAGGCGGCGCACGTAGACCTCGGGCTCGATCAGCTGCAGCGGATCGTCACGCTCTGCGGAGATCCGAAGCGCCGTCGGCTCCGACCGTTCGCCGGGCGGATCGCACAGGTCTCCGGCGACCGCCGCGACCGTGAAGCGTCGATCGATGTCGAGGCGCAGCGCCTCCACCGGTGTGGGTGGTTGGCGCTTGTGCGACCAGGTCGCAGGAACGCGGAGAATGCGAGCGGCGTCAGCCGACGCCGGGTCGGCACCCAGAGCGTAAGCGAGACGGCGGTTCGCGCGCTCGACCTCGTCGCGCGCAAGAGGCTCGACGAGCGGCCAGTACGCGTGGCAGTTCGAACCGCTGCCCGACGCGACGACAATGGCCGGCGCGGGATCGAACTGCTGGAGCGCCGCCACGGCGTCGTCGCCGTCGCAGTCGACCCAGAGCACGTGCGCGTGCTCGACGGCGTCGCGGCCGCCGAAGCGGCGCGTCCGCGGCGCGCAGCCCACATAGACGTCGGTCCTGCGGCCGAGCGCGATTGCGCGCGTCGCCAGTCCGCGGATGCGTGAAGGGCGGTCGAAGACCTGCCCCATCCCATGTGCGTCCTCGAGCCGGTAGCGCAGTTCGAGCAGCTCATCGCGGCTGTCGCTGCCTCCGAGCATCGAGAGGAAGCGGATGGCGGTCTCGTGGCGGGTGAGTGTCGTGGCGGTCATGACGGTCTCCCGTGGTCGTCAGGCCCGCGGCCGTCGTGGCCGCGGGCCCGCGATGTGGGTCAGGCGGCCGGGTTGGCCTCGCGCGCCTCGCCGCCGGTGGCGGCGGGCTCTTCGGGCGACGGCTCGGGGCTGGCCTGACCGTTGGTGCGGTTGCGGCTGGCGAGGAACTCGACGCGCTCGCCGACGATGTAGACCCGCGACGCGTACGCGCCGTCCTGCGTCTTGAACTCGTCGAACAACAGGCGGCCGTCGATCGCGACCTCGCGTCCGGCCTTCAGGTACTGCATGCAGGCCGACGCCTGGGCGTCGAAGCACTTGACGTCGAAGTAGCCGTCGTGGCCCTGCTTGCCGGCACGCTTGACGGCGATCCGCAGCGTGCAGATCGAGGTGCCGTTCTCGGTCTCGAGGAACTTCGGGTCCTTGGTGAGGTGCCCGGTACCGGTCCAGCGGTTCATGGTGTTCTCCTTGCCCCAGTGGGGGGCGGGTCGCGTGGCTGACAAGGCGGCTACCGGCGCCCGCGAGTGGGGCTGTCAAGCGACGGTCCGTCAGGACTCGCGCAGCGACCCGCAGGGCGGCGCTTGACAGCCCCGCGTGGGGGGTGCCGACGATGCAGCCGAAGCCAGCCACGCAACCCGCCTCACGGGAGCGTGGGAACCCACCGCTGGTCGCTGACGTCTGCCGTCCCCCGGGCTCGGCCTCGGGCCGACGCTTGCCGCTGAGCCCCGGTTGGTCGCCGCGGCACCGTGCGCATACGCCGACCGCTGTAGTCGCGGCGAGGACCAACAAGTGCGGAGTGCGGATCGATGACATGCGCCTCTACGCACAAGAGGGACACACGCTCCCCCTGGCCCCGCTCACTCCACCGTCGTGTCCCTGACCTCCAGCTACTGCTCGACCGACCCGCACGACACCCCTCACCCCACCTCCGACCTACTCCCGCATTCCTTCCTCATCCCCGTCCCGCTAGTGCTGCCTTGCTACTTCATCTGCTTCTGCCGACTGGCCACCGATCCCGTCCTCTTACCCGAGCCGCCGCCCCGCCACCGGCCTTCACCGCTCTCTCCTGCCTGCCCTGCCCGGTTTATCTGGCAGGTCGAGGAAGGGGGGGTCCAGCGCGAAGCGGTGGACCCCTCTTCCTCGAAAGCCCAGGCGCTACGCGGGAACTCGGGCCGGTGGCGGGGCGGCGGCCCGTTGACCTCTGAGATCAACCAGGAGAGATCAACGCATAGAGATCAACAGATAGAGGTCAACGGCCTGCCGCGGTACCCGCAAACCCCGCCGCGGAACTCCGAGTCGCCGCGTCGATCTCCCGCACCTCGCTTTCAGAGGTTGGCTCGGAAGTATCCACGCGCCAGTGCCGACCTACACAGACTTGATCGCGGCATTGATTCCGAGCGCCTCCAGTCGCTGCGAAATCTGGTCGGCGATTTCCGCCTTCACGACAAGCTGGAGCGTTCCCTGCCCGTACGAGATGCCGCGTTCGTCGAGCGCTTGGTAGATCGCTTTGAACACGGCGGCGAGATCGTCCGCAGCGTATCCATCCCCAAGGAGGTTCTTGGTGAACGAGAAGGCGATCTGCTGCTCCACAACACCACCGGGCCCAGCACCACCGGAGCCGGGCTCGGCGCCGCCCGGGGCGGAGCCGAGGCCGTCTTCGCCTGTGCCGCCGGGCGGCACACGTTCGCCACCGGGGCCGGTGGCTCCACCGGCGGAGCCCGCTCCGGTTTCGCCCGCCGCAGCGGGTTTGGGCTTCGCGAGCCAAAGGCCGGCGCTCGCGAGATTCACCTGGTTGGGCGCGGTGACCGCAACCGCCTCGCTCGCGCCATCAATGATCAGAACGGCGCCCGCTTGCACGGCGTCGTAGATGGCCTGCTGGAGGTCGCGATCGCCCGCGTATAGCAGCGGTAGGCGCGGCGCGGAGTAGAACGAAGCGCGCGAGTCAGAGAGCGTGCGTCCGTAATCCGAGTCGCGCAGATTGTGGACGAGAGCCTTGGCGGTGAAGGCTCCTGCATCGAAGACCTTGTCGCGCTCGACCAGGGCCTTCCACACCATCGCACCATCAAGACTCGTGCTGTGCTCGTCGTCAAACGTCAGCTGCTCGAGGCGACGCTCACCCTCGGGGTCGGGCTGCCCAAAGTACGCCACGTGTTGGAAGGCGCGCTTGATCGCCTTCTCGAACTGGTCTTTGGAGGCGGCGAGCTCCTTCGTCCCGGTCGCCTTGAGTTCGTCGTCGCCCTGGATCTCAGGAGCGGCAAGGGCCTTCTTCCTGGCGAGATACTCGACTGCCATGCCTCGCGCATTCGAGCGACGCTGGGTGTTGACGACCGCGAACACGCAGCTCGATGCCCACTGAACCGGGAGCTGCGTTGTCCCAGCACCGAGGCCCATTGCGATCGTGAGGGCCTCGATCGTGGATTGCTCACTACCGTTGCGCAGGCTGAACTGAGCGGGGTCGAGGACCACGAGCCGCGTCGTATGCGCGGTGTCGATCCCCGCAGTCGCGAGAACGCCGTCGGGCTTGCGGTTGATATCCGCCTCGACGAACCGAAGGTCGCGAAACGGCCCACTGCTCGAGAGTCGCTGGGTGAACTCCGCGATCACCTCGTCCCGCTCGCCGTCCGTAATGGTCCGCCGGATGTTGTCCACGAGCATCCGGTGCGTGAGGCGGGTCGACAGGAAATACCGAGCTGGCTTGTTGTGGCCTTGGCCCGGGATGACTTCGACGGCAGACATCCCAGTATCCGAGCTGACGAGCTCCTCGATGACCGTGTCGGCGTCCGTGACCGTGAACGAGAGGTCGGGGACGCTGCATGCGGCCTTCACCTCAGGGGCGCTTGCGCCGCGGCCGCGGCCGGGCCGCAGGGTCCCAACGATGCTGGCGAGGAAGATGAAGGTCGCCGCGCGCTCCGACGCTCGCGGGTTGGCGTCGCCCCACAGAACGGCCGGGTTCACGGCCGCTAGTTCAAGCGACACGACCCACAGATTGTGCGAGCCGACAGCGTCTTCGCGGATGGTGTTCGCGGTGAGGTGGCGGAGTCCGCCGCCGAAGAATCGCTCGAAATCGGCGACCCACTTCGACGCCAGATTGGCCGGGCAGACGACGATCGCACGTCTGACGAGGCCCAGTCGCTGCATCTCCCCGGAGATACAGGCCCGCCATGATCGTCTTGCCCGTCCCCGGCTCGTCGGCGAGCAGGAACCGCAACAGGGGTTGGGGGAGCATCGCGCCATAGACAGCCGTCGTCTGGTGCGCGTACGGACTGAGTTGGGTTGAAGCGATCGCGCTCGACTCAGCATTCGTTGCGGCGGCGGCCATCCATCTCGTCCACATTCCTGCGAGAACACGCGCCGAATCGCCGGAGCCATCGGAGATGAGCGCTCGCACGGTCGCGTCCTGGCCGGGACCAACATGCACCTCGTGCATGTCGCCGGCGTCGCCCACGAGGAACACGGTGGTCACGCCATCAGCGTCGGGCGGAGTGACGAATCGGACAGTCGCGAACTCGGGCGCGTCCGGCGCATCAACGCGGACGCGCTGACCCTGGTCGAGTTTGAGATCGGTCGACGGCACTCTCCGAGAACGTATCGGTCTGGGCGGCAGGGATTCGCCTAGGTCACCTGGAGGGCTCGACACGAGTGACGCCCCGTGTCCGACATGCCGCACGGGGGCGGGGCGAGGCGGCGTCACCGATCGGGTGCGCCGGGCGCCTGCCAGGTGCACAATCGCAGCGCGGTCAGCTGGACATGCTCGCCGCCGTCACCGTCGACGGCCCCACCAGAACCCGTCGCGGCTCCGGTCTCCGCCCTGTGTGACCGGCCGGAACCGCGGGCACCCTATGCGCAAGTGCCGAGCCGCCATGCGCGTCCCGCTCAGACGCGAAGAGAATGCGCTGGCGAGCAGGGTGAGGCCAGCCATCAGCATCCACATCGGGATGCCAATGGTGCCCGCAAAGATGCCCATCCGCGGCGTCAAGAAAGAGGTCGCGTTGCTCCTCGTCCTGACAGACGAACAGAACGAAGGGCGGGGCGGCTCGCCGACCGGCCTCGGCGTGCTGCCACCAGGCGGTCAGGAAAGCATCATACCGGATGAACTTGTCGAAGTTCTTGTCGATGCGTCGTGTGCGGTCGTACTCGACGAGGATGAGCCGGCTCTCGGCTTCCGGTGTCTCTCCTGCGATCTCCAGTACGGCGTCGGGATAGACCGGACGAACAGGGCCGGGCGCGAGTCCCTCGACCGACCAGTCGTCATCAAGCTCTGCGCGGCTTGGGTGGAAGTTGGGTGGCGGATCGATCGCCGTCTCGCCTTCCCATGAATGGAATGCCGGCCCGAGTGCGCGCTTATACGCGAGCACCCAGGCGTTCAGGTGCACCTCGTGGAGCACGTAGCCGTAGTCGAAGATGGTGCGCCGGCGGAACCGTTTGCGCTGTCCCAGTGCGCCGGCCTCGTGCAGCAGGCGGTGACCTTCTTCGCCGAGATGGTAGGTCCAGGGGAACGACCCGAGGCCGCGACGGGCCCAGGGGCGAAACCGTTCGAGCAGCCCCGCGCGGAACAGTCGCAGCAGCCGCCGGTCAGCTGCCTGGACGGACGCGTTCGGCCACCAGAGCTCGCGGAGTTGAGGGGCTGTGAGGAACTTGTAGCGGTAGACATCGTGGACAATCGCCAGGTCTCGCGGTTGGACGGCGCAGGGTTCGATGGTGCTGCGGCGGCCGTGTTCGACAGCGGCGCCGTCGTAGCGATGGGCCTGGCGATAGCTCTCGGGGACGGTCAGTGCGGTCACGTGCCGAGGCCTTCGATCTGGGTCTGCTCGCCGGTCACGTGCGTCGCACCACGCGTGATCCGGCGTCGCGACGCCGACGGCGTTGGTTGCGACGGGCCCGCCTTCTCCTCCGGCAAGAGGCTGGGCAGCGTTTCGGGGAAGTGCCCGCCTCGTTCGCGTTGCTTGGCCCGATGCTCATCGGCCACGACTTGGTCGAAGAGCGGCTCCATCGGCAGCGTCTGCGCGAGGAAGCCGCTGCGCGGCTTCGCCGTCGGCGACCCACAGGTTGATCGCACGATGGACCGGGAGTCGGAGGATGTCGTCGGGCGAGAAGCGCAAGCGCTCCTGTTCTTCCTGTTCGATCGAGATGCGGTCGGAGTACACCTCCATCGCGAGGCCGGCGAGAGATCGAGCGTCTTCGATCTCTCGCATGCGAAAGACCGAAATCGACTGCAGCAGTGAACGGACGCCGGAACGGATGACCTCGTCACGGATCTGCGCTGAGTACTGCCAGGCGAACACGGCTTCAAGCCCGGCCGACCGGCCCTCAGACAGCATCCTTGCCACCGACGGCGTGAGGACGTTATGGGCTTCATCGATGAGCAGCGAGACCCCGCGGCGCTCGCGCTGGGGTCGGTTCTGCTGGGCCTGGATCGCGCGATGCAGGAGTTGGAGCAGGACGTGGTTGACGAGGATGGCGTTGTCCTCGCCGACAGTGGACTTGGCGCCGGCGACGATAAGAATCTCGCGGCGCTCGATGATCCCCTCGAGGTCGAGACTGACCGGGTGACGCAGGACAGTGTCGATCTCGCGGGTGGAGATGAGCCGTTCGATCTTGTTGCGAGGCGGGTTAAGCGCCTGGGCGGCGTAGCCCCGGTCCTTGATGAGCGTGGGGAACTCGCGCTGCCAATATCGACGGGCGAACTCCGCCCCCTCGCGCCCGACCAGGCGCTGAACGACACTGGTGCGGTACTGCGACTGGCCGAAGTCGAGCATGCGGTAGACGTGCCAGAGCGTTGGCGTGGGCTCGACCGTGCAGACCGCCGAGACGGCCTGGCGCAGGAACGAGTCAGAGGCAGCCTGGATCGAGCCGGGCGGATTGGCCTCGATCAGCGCCTGCAGGAACACAGCCGCGCGGGCGCCCGGGCTCGCATCGATCGCGAGCGGGTTGATCCCGATCTCGGGGCGCCCGAGGTCGAGGTTGTGCACGGTCCGCTCGGTGGGTGCGAGGCCGAGGCAGAGCTCGGCGAGCGGACCCTTGGGATCGATGAGGATCACGGCGCGGTCGGGATCGCGGGTGTCGTTGGCGAAGTGGCGTGCCATGACCGAGCTCTTGCCGCCCCCCTGGCCGCCGATGAGCGCATGGCCGTACTTGCGGTCGGCTGGGGCGATGGAGACAGGTCCGTGCTCGTCGCGTAGCAGCATGGACTCGGCGTCGCGGTGGATGCCGGCGGGGGCGGTCGCGCGGCGGACCGATGAGCGGATCAGACCGCCGTGCTTGACTCGGCCGCGCGGCAGGTGCCAGAGCGTGGCGAGCTCCGAGGTGGACATGACGCCGCGCGCGAAGCCCGGGACCGGGTTGGGCATCGCGCGCGTAAAGCGGTTCCCGTACAGCGCGCGCCGCGCGCGCATCTCGCGGCGCACGAGCTCGTTCTCGGAGCGCAGCTGGCCGAAGAGCCCTGCGACCCGGCGCACGGATGGCGGGTCCTCGCCGACGACCCGCAGATCCGCGAAGTAGAGGGTGCGGTGCTGGAGCTCGAGCGCGCCCTGGAGCTCCTTGCGTTCGACGACGGAGTCGATGCCGAGTTCGCCCGGGTCGCGGTGGTCGGCGTATTGGAGGCTGCGCTCGCGGCGCTTGAGCAGCTTGCGGGCGCGGCGGTGGATCGCGGCGGGCGCCGGCACGAGCACGAGCTGCACGGTGAGCGCGCCGTCGCCTTTGGCCATCAGCGCGACGAGCGTCTCGGCGAAGGCGTGCTCGTAGTTGCGGGTGGTCTGGATCGACAGCACGAACGGCGAGCGCTTCTTGAGCCGGGTGACGGCGCGCGACCAGTCGGGTGCGCCATCGACGGGCTGCAGCTCGACGTCGGGGTAGAGGTCCTCGAGCGGGCCGCTGATCGCGGGCAGGGCTTGCTTGGGGGCGGCGAGCACGAAGCGCACCGACGCGTCGGGGAGTCGATGGACTTCGAGGCAGAGGTGCTCCGGTCCTGACCACAGCCGCCGGTACCAGCGCACGCCGATCGCGCCGGCGATGCCCTCGAACGCCTCCTGCACGTGGTACGGATTGGTGAGGTCGTCGCGGCCGAGACGCAGCTCCCAGCGACGCACGGACTGTGCGCGTTTGCGCCGGGTCACCGCTCGGTGAACGGCTATGAGAACCGCTGCGGCAGCGACAGCCGCGAAGCCGATCAGCGCGAAGCGCAATGCGCTCCCGATCCACTGGTCGAGTTGATCTGGGGTAGCGGCGTCAGCCTTCGAGCTCGGGCGGGGCCAGTCGACGCCGTGCCCTTCTTGGAAGTCCCGCCAGGCCCCGTCCCAGTCGCGGCCACGCGCCGCCTGCCACAGGACGACGCCGGCGACGAACCAGGTCGTCCAAACCACCACCGTGCGCCGGACCAAGCCCGTCATGAACGACCGCCTGAAGTCGTTGTCAGCACTTCGACGGCAGAAGCGCAAGCGAGCATCGAGAACGAGAGGCATGTGGCCGCGGCCAGCACGCGGTGAGATACGCGCTGTTGGCATGCCTGCGTGTATGCGCCGCCGGCGATCGAGAATGCAGCGATCTCGAGCAGCGCATGCGGAAGCAGGGCATCGAGCGCCCGTTCTCCGTACGCACCCACTGCGACCCCGATCACGACGGCGTTGATCGCCAGCAGCACGAAGAGTGCTGACGAGATCCCAACGCGCACGCGTCTCCCGAGTCGTGGGTACGCGACCGCTGCGCACAGCGGAGCCGCCGCGATCGTTGCGTTGTGCACGGCGATCTCGATCGCCGCACGCGGCGTGGACGGCACTCCCGCGAACGAGAAGCCGAGCCACGAGCGCAGTGCCGGCGCGAAGCCGACTGCGGCGATAACAGCGGTGGTCACCGCGGCCACGGTCACTATGGCGACCGCGAGGACGATCGCAGCAGCCCCGATCCGAATTGCTGTTGTCCGGCTCAACGATCCACGCCCCTGAGCGTCGGTGCGATGCCGGCGAGCCCACGCAGCACAGACTCTCCTGGCGGGTTCTGAAGTGCGCCGCGCTCATCGTCAGCGAGGAGGACGAGCCGACAGCGACGCGCATGCGCGAGCCGCCGTACATCCCGGACCTTCGCACTCGGCGCATGCGGCACGTGGCGCGCCACGACGACCTCGGTCCGCTTTGGCGTCGGCATGATCGGGCTAGAGAACACCTCGCGCGCCGCGCTGAGTCCCGCGGCGGTCGCGGTCGTCATCCACACCACGTGGCTCGCGGATCCGAGCGCTGTCGCGTCGCTCATCCACGCCGATCCGCAGTCCACGACGACGAGCCCGTGGGCATCGCGAGCCTGTTCCATCAGTCCGCGCACCGCTCGGGAAGAGGGCAGCGGGCGCCGCTCCCCCTGGTCGCGATCAGGCGAAGGCCGGAGCTGAACTCGGCGAAGGTGTGCGGCGGCTGGTCGCCGTCGACGAGTGCGTCAGCAAGCGAGCCGAGGGAGTGCGGGCTGCGCGCTCCCGCCAGTACGGCGAGGCCGGGGGTGGTGGCCGCGTCGATCAGGAGCACCGGCGCGCAGCTCTCGAGGGCGGCCTGTCGGCTCAGCGCCAGCGCGAGCGTGGAGCTTCCGACGCCGCCAGCCAAGCCGCAGACCGCGACCACCGGACCGCCCGCGCGGTCGAAGGCGAGATCGCACGTCGCCTGGCGCGGGCGCGCAGCGAGCCGCGCCTGTGCGAGACGCGCGGCTACTGCTGCGGCTCCCACCGGCTCACCCTCCATTCGCCGCGCCACTTGCGGGTGGATACGAGGTAGACGCGGTAGCGCTCGCCGCCCAGGTCGGCGTGCCCGTCCGTCAGGGTGGATTCCTGTGTCACGGCGAGCCCGCGCCCGGCGGAGCTCAGTTCCAGTACAACGAGGCGGCCGCGGGATCCCGGGCGCTGCCGCGCGAGCACCGCGGCGTTGCGTGAACTCGCAGCGTCCTGTCGAAGCTGCCGGGCGAGCACTGGTGTCGCAAGTCCTGCGAGGGAGCGCTGCTGATCGGCGACTGACTGCCAGTCCCAGTTGATCCACCCCATCGCGAACGCCCGCACGACCGCATCGCGGCCGTCAGCGGCAGATGGCGTCGGTCGCGGTGGCTGCCGAGACTCGTCGTAGGGGTCCTGGCATCCGGTCACGACAATGCCGACGGCGAGAGCCGCGATCACGTGGCGGGCCGTCATCTCGCCCCCGATGCGCACATGCTTCGCGCACCGGCCCCAAGGAAGGGCGCCGGGCAGACCTTGGCATCGTTCTGACGGACTTCGAAATGCAGGTGCGGGCCGAAGCAGCGGCCGGTGCAACCGGTGATGCCGATCACCTGACCACGAATCACACTCTCGCCGAGGCGCACGAGGATCCGCGATTGGTGGGCGTAGCACGTGCTGATCGCGCTGGAGTGCGCGAGGCACGTGAAGTTCCCGTAGCCGCCAGAGGTCGCCGTGGGTTGTACGAGGGTGACGCGGCCGGTCGCCGCGGCGTGGATCGGCGTGCCGTTCGGGACGCCGATGTCGATGCCGGGGTGGCATGACTCCCAAGAGCGGCGCTCGCAGAACGGTGATGTCACGGGCCCCCGCACCGGCCACGACATCCTCGCGCCCGAGACGAGCGGGGCTCCCCCGCCATCCGGGCGAAGCGCGGCTTGGCGTTGCCACGCGCGGGCCCGCGCGAGGACGTCGGCGGCGTAGTTGCCAGCGATGCCGTCGGCGCACGCGCCGTAGTAGCCGCATAGCGCGCGGTAGGCGAGGTCGTCGAGCCTGGGGATCGGCCGGTCGCCGACCTTGCCGCGCAGGTGCACGGTGGCGGCCATGACGTTGTCGAACGAGTCCAGGACGTCGGGGTGCCGGTCGGTCTTGAACGCGTAAGTCGCTGGCCGCGTGCCGCGACGGTACGAGTTCATCGCTGGCGTCCAGGAGTCGCCACCGGCGCCACCGACGCACATCTGCATCAGGCCGATGCAGCCCGACCCGTTGACGACCCGCCACGCCGTCCCGCTGCCAAAGTTCGATTCCTGGTCGGCGATCGACGCGAGGAGGTACGCGTTGACGGTGAACGCCCGAGCGGCTTCGTTGAAGACGTCGACCAGGGCGGGCGGGATCGGACTGCCGCCGGTGATCTGGGCCGATCCCCCGCCGGACGAGCTCAGCAGCGCGAGCGGTGCGGCGATCAGTGCGAGGATCCCGAGTAGGCCGGCTGCGACTCCAGCGGCGATGCGCGGGGCGAGTTGCCTGCCGCCGAGGATGGCGCCGGCGATGCGGAGTGCTGGGGCGCCCATCAGCTGTCGGCCTTCCAGCCTTCGGCGACGAGGCGGTCGAGGGTGCGCCAGGCGTCGCCGGCTTCGGCGTCCAGCAACTGGGTGCGGCGCGGCAGGTCACCGACCGGGTCGGAGGTCGCGAGCCCGTACTCGGTGGGCCCGACGCGGAGCGCGATCGTCCCGCGGCCGCGGGTGCCGTTGATCCAGTACGCCTGTGAGTAGGCGCGCTTGACGGTCTTCAGGCGGCCGATCGCGGCGACCTCGGCGTCGGAGAGCCGGACGGCGTCCTTGATGTAGTCGAGCTCATCGGGTGACTGCCGGAGGAAGAGTTGCTGCGTGGAGTTGCGCAGCAGCGCGCGTCCGTAGGGCCCGGCGAAGTCGGAGAGCTGTTGGCTGATCGCGACGAGGAAGAGCCCGAGGTGCCGCGAGCGGCGTGCGATCTCGTTGACCCACTCGCCGGTCGCGCGACGCTCGACGAGCTTCCACGCCTCGTCGATGATGAGCATCGAACGGCCGTTGAACACGCCGGCGTCGACGTCGTGCAAGCGCTCGTGGCCGCGCCGCTCGATGCGCGCCGTGACATGCTCGGCGAGCAGGAAGAGGACCGCGGCCGACAGCTCACGCGGAACCTTCCGTGTGTCGAAGGCGACCAGTGGCGCGTCGGCCGGGACGGTCGTCTCGCGGTCGAGGAGGTATGCGTAGGAGCCCTCATCGACGAACGACGCGATCCGCTCGGCAAGCGTGCGGAGCACCGATGCCACCTCCTCCGCGCCGCTGTCGGCTTCGCGGCGAGCGCGGTCGCGGAGCTCCTCGCAGAGCAGCCGCTCGCGGGGCACGATCGACTCGCGGGCGGCGCGCGCATACACGGCGCGGACGGCGACCTCGAGCAGGTTGCGTTCGAGCGCGTCGAGGCCGTAGGCGTCCTCGCCGGTGCGGTGATCGCCTACGAGGAGCGCATGCAGCGCGACGAGGTAGGCGACCTTCTCGATCGGTGGGTTCGCCGGGTCTTCGACGTCCCACGGGTTGACAGCGTGCTCGTCGGTCGATGCGCCGATCGTGAGGTGGCGGGCGCCGGGAACGAGCTTGCAGAGAAACTCGTAGTGGCCGGCGCGGTCGAGGACGAACGCCTGCATCCCGTGCGCGAGGAACCGCGCGATCAGGATGTTGACCAGGAACGTCTTGCCGCCGCCCGAGCGTGCGTTGACCAGCAGCGTGCCGTTGTCGTGCGCCGGATCGAACGGGTTGATCAGCGCAACCTCGCGTCCGGGGTCAGTGAAGGCGAACGGGATCCCGGCCGGTGATCCGCAGCTGGTGCCAACGAGCGGGACGGTGTCACCGACGTGACGGGTGACGTACTTCCGCGTCAGCCCGGCGACGTCACGGCCGAGCGGGAGCGACGACTGCCAGAGCTCGAGCTGGCGGAGCTGGCCGAGGTTCACGCGCGCGTCGCTCGCGGCCATGATCTCGCGCGACGCCTGCTCGACTGCCTCGGCGAGCTGGACCGGGTCGGGGTCGGGGCCGCGCTCGCGGATCGACTGGTAGATCGAGACCTCAAACGCGGCGGCGCGCTCGTGCCCGGAGAGCTCTTTGAGCAGCTCGCCGAGCTCCTCCTCCTGAGCGAGCATCTCGTAGTCCGGCGTCCGCCCTCGGAGTGCCGCGCCGCGGTTGACGCCGAACAGCCGGGCGGTGCCGCGCCTTGAACCGCGCACGCTCGCGCAGCCGGTCCAAGGCGTGCACGTGGACCGACAGCGTGAACGGCCGCGGCACCTGCATCGCGTCCAGCAGCCAGCCGAACTCGGTGGCGTCCGGCAGCGTGGCGACGTACAGCGTCTGCTCCAGATCGCGGTCGACGCGAAGGTGCCGCTGGTCGGGCCAGTCGATCCCTGAGGTTGCGACCGCTTCGCGGAGCGCCGCCGCGGCGCGTGCGGCATCGTGGGCGTCAGCAACGGCGTCGAGCTCGCCGACGACCTCCACCCCGTCTTCGCGCGCGCCGGGCCGCCGCTCGGGGGTCCGGTCGGCCGCGGTCGGGTTGAACCTGCGCCAGAGGAGGTCAAGGACCTCGGGACCCGAGAGCAGGTGGGTGGAGAGATCGAGCGCCTCGAGGTCGCCGCGGATCGCGTCGGCCAGCTGCAGCGATTCCCGCGCGACGCGACGATGCGACGCCAATGACCGCTCCAGCGGGGCGGTGAGCAGGCGGCGCCGCTGGCCGGGGACGAGCTGCCGCCAGTCCATCCGCGTCGACTGGTCCGGCACGTATGGGAGGACCACGTAGTACGCGACATCGATCGCCGCCTGCTCGCCGGAGTGCCGGTCGAGTGACTCGCGGAGCGCAGCGTGCAGACGCTGCAGCGCAGCGACGCGCTCGGGCACGTGTTCGAGTCCGTCCCACGCGCGGAGCGCTTCCGCCTGGCTGTGCTCGAGCAGCGCGTCCAGCCGAACCGGCGTGGCCTCGACGTAGAACTGCGCCGACTGGCCCGGCCGCAGACGACCTGCGAGCTGGCCGAAGGCATGGCCGATCTGCTCTCGCTCGGCTGGCGCCATCACCAGTGGGTTCTTCGGCGCCGCCCGCAGGACCCGTACCAGCGCGCCCTCACGCGTGACGAGGAGCCCCTCGCGATCGATCGCCTCGACCGGGCACAGGTCACCGGCGTGGGCATCGGGTCGCTTCAGACGTCCCACAGCAGCGCTCCTTCGGTCGCGCTCGCTTCATGCTTCTCTCCCGCCGAACTCGCTGAGGTCTCGTCGTGAAGGAGGTACCCGAGGGTCGGTTCGCCCGGGCCAGCGAGGAAGGACCGGGGGTCGTGCCAGAACGACCAGCCAGCCCGGACGAACGCGCCGACCGAGAACTCCATACCCATCGCCCCGTAGGAGATGGCGACCGGAAATCCGGCGAGCAGCACCGATACGAAGATCGTGGCCTGCGCCGGTAGCGGTGAGAGGTAGCCCCCGAACACGGCGGCTGCGATCGCCGCGATCGTGACCTGCGCCCACTGGCCAAGCGTGAAGGCACCGATCCGCAGCCGAGACTCAAGGTGCTTGTAGGTCGTGTGCCGCATCAGCTCGCCGCCCGCGCCGCACCGCCCGCGCCGAACCGGCCGGACACGCCCTCAGCGGTGGCGCCGCCGGCACGGAGCACCGACCGGCCGTAGACCATCCCGCGCATCGCCGCCCCTCCCGGCGAGGGCATCAGGCCGCTGAGCATCGCCTGGCGCGCGAGTAGCTGCGGTGCCTTGAACGAGACGTACAGCGCTGCGACGGCAACCCACGGCGCGACGACCTTCGTCCCAAACGACCCGCCCGGCGTCAGCGCGGAGGCACCGATCACCGCGAACAGGCCAAAGCACAGCGCCCAAATCACCGGCCACAGCAGCACCCCGATGAACGTCTGCAGAACCGTCCGTGCGAGCCACGAGGTTTCCGGCAGCGGCCACAGCGCGATCGCCAGCGGCCACGCCACGAACAGGAGCGCGAGGATGATCGACAGCACGATCTTCGTCACGACCAGGACCAGCAGGATCACGACGGCAACGACCGAGGCGATCGTGCCGATTCCGAGCGGCGTGAAGTGCGCGACGGTCGCGCCCGCGAGCACCTTCGTGAGGCCCGATCCCACGGTCGGGTCGTGGAGGATCCCGTAGGTCAGGTAGTTCGCGGCGGTCGTCATCGCGCCGAACACCTCCGGGTAGACGGCGAGCGCACCGGCCGCGAGCGCACCCCGCGTGAGCGACTCAACTGCCTCGTAGGACCCGGCGGAGGTAAGGCCCGATGCGTAGTACCGGACGGCCGCGACGGTGAAGACGAGGCTGAGCAGCGCCCATGCGGCGACCTCGATGCTGCTACGGAACCGGTTGAGGTCGGCGAACTCGCCGGCGTTGGTGTAGACCGGTGCCGCGAGCAGCCAATCGATGGTGGCCTGCGTCGCCTTCCCCTGCAGGCCGAAGAACGTCGTGAAGAAGAACTCGAAGACCTTCTCCACAAGATCGGTCGGGTCGGGAAGCCCAAGATCAAACGGCGCTCCCAACGCAAGTGGCGTCTGCGCCGCGGCCGGCGCCGCCACGAGGCCAGAGGCGACGAGCATCCCGACCACGCCGGCGGCGAAGAGTTGGACGCGGCGAGTGGTCACGCGGCGATCGGCTTGGAGAGCAGAACGATTCCGACGCCGAGCGCGACGAACCCGAGAACCCGGCCCGCCCGCTGGTCCCCTGCCTGGAAGAGCAGCCCGCCCCAGATGAGACCCAGGACGGAGAAGGCAGCGCCGACCGGGATCGTGTAGTCGGCCAGACGGTTGATGAACTGGACGAACCGTGCGAACCCGCCTGAGTTCCCCGACCCGCCACCGGCCGCGCCCTGCAGCGCCGCCCCGGCGGGATCAGCAACCACCAGTACGACGATCACCGCAACGATGAAGACCGCCGCCAGCGCCATCGCACGCAGCAGATCACGGGGCTTCGGATCAAAGGCCATGGAAGCCACTCCTCACAGGAACTCGGGCGGCGAGCCATCGGGCACGCTCGCGGGGACGGGACGCTTCGGCTTGGTTGCCGGGGGTGCTGGCCGGGTCGCTGGCACTGGTGTCGGGAGCGCTGGACGCGGCGCGGCGGGTGGGGGTACCGCTACGGCCGGAGCGGGCGCGCGCCGCGGCGGCGATGAAGGCCGAGACATCCGATGTCGACGCTCAGGCCGCCGGCGAGCCGGGCTGATGCCGACGTGGCCGCGGCGGGCGAGTCGCGCGCACGGGCGGCCGAACGCTCGGCGTCGCGGTTACGACCCGGAACGACTTGATCGCGCGAGTCGACGGCTGGGAACCGCTGACGAGCCGCGGGACGAACACGCCGACGACCGTTAGGACAGCGGCAACGACGACGGCCGCGCGAACGGGCAGTGTGCGGTGAGATCCGCGAGCGCCTCCGACCGGACGTGCGGCGTCAGTCGCGAACGGCCCGGTGCTCGACGGGGCCTCGGCATTGACCTGCGGCGCGGTCGCCGACCGCGCGAAGATGTTCGCGCGGACCGGCTTGATCGCCAGGGTGGCCGCCTCGCCGAGCTGTGGTTCCGTTGCCATCGCCCCTCAGAGGGGCGAGCGGCAACGTTGGCCCCACGCGGTTCGGCAGGCAGCTCAGGAGCTCGGCGGCCACGGCGGCACGTACACCGCCGGCCGAGCGGCCTGCTCGGCGGCGATGCGAGCACGCTCGGCCTCGATCCACGCCCGCCGCTGGCGCTCGCGCATCTTCCGGTCAACCGCGTCCGCTGCCGCCATGGTCAGGAATGCCTTGAGGAACATGCCCCCTCCGATCTCAGCGGTTTCGACGTGCCCGCCGCGCGGCGCGCCGAGCGTCGCGAAGCGCACGGGTGGTGCGGCGGTTCGCGCGCTCGAGCGTGCGCACACGTGCGCGCGCGTTCTGGAGCGCACTGCTGGTCTGCTGCAAGTCTGTCTCCGCCGCGCTGAGATCTGCGCGTGCGGCGACGAGCGAGAGGTCGACGACCTGCGGCTGATCGACGCGGGTGACCTGTCCGCTGCCGCTCGAGGCCATCGCCCCGGCGACGAACCCTGCGCCGACGAGGCAGGCGATCAGAAGCGCCCTGAGCGCGACGACGCGCGGCTGTTCGCGTGCCGCGCGCATCATGCGAGTTCCTCCCCCACTGCGAGTCCGAGGCGCTTGATCGCGACGCGCGTCGGACGCCCGAGCCCGCCGAGCGTGTAGCGCCCGCAGTCGAGCATCGACGCGAGCTGCGCGTCGAACGGGATCGTCACGGAGCGGTGCAGATGCTCGGCCCGGAACCGCTCCTCGACCGCAGAGACGTCGGAGCCCTTGAGGATCGACTTGTTCAGCACCACCGTCGTGCGGTCGTGCTTGACGTGCGCGAGCGCGTCCAAGACCACCGACGACGTGACCCACTCCGGCGTGGTCACCAGGACGACCTGGTCGGCGCGCTCGACCGCGAACCGGGCAAGGGGACCCGCGACGCCCGTTCCCAGGTCGAGCAGGACGACCTCGTAGAAGCAACCGAGGAACGCGACGAGCTCGCCGTAACGGTCAGGTCCAAGGCTGGCGGTGAGCTCTGCGTCGTGCGGCGCGGCGAGCACGTGGAGCCCGCTCGGCTCGCGCGAGACGTATGCGTTGAGCTCCGCCGCGGTCTTGATGCGATCGGCGTCGTCGAGCAGGTCTGCAAGGGAGCGCTCAGAGGGACGCCTCGCGCCGGACAGGCGACCGAGCGTGCCGAAGTCCGGGTTCGCGTCCACGGCGACCACGCGAAGGTTGAGGTGGGTCGCGAGCAGGTCGCCGACGACAAAGGTCGACGTCGTCTTGCCCACGCCGCCCTTCGGGCTGATGAGCGCGACGGTATTGCTGCGGGTCACACCCGGAAGCCCGCGGAGGCGCGCCTCGAGATCTGCCTCGACTCGCTCCCCACCTGAGAGAAGCGCCTGACGCACCCGCAGCCCGAAGGATGCTCGGCGTCCGTTCGGGGCAGGGCGACCATCGATCAGCGGGGCCGTGTGGACGTCCCGACGACTGAGCGGGGTCTCGAGCGGCGTGCTCATCGCAGCTCCAGACGAGTGCCTACGGCCAGAAGATCGGGATTGCCGGTGCCGATCCGAGCCTTGTTGAGGTGCCAGAGCCGGTTGACCTCGCGGGCGATCGCGGCGGTGGATGCCTTCCCGCCGAGGACTGCGTCGGCGATCGTCCACAGCGACTCGCCCGGCTGGACGACGTGGACCTTCCCCGAGGTCGACACCCGTGTTGTTCGCGACGGTGCGCTGCCCGTAACCGACGTGGAGGCTGTCGTGGTCGGCGCCGATGCCACGGCCGTCGGCGCAGCGGCGACCGCGTCAGCTGGCGACCGGTCTGCGACACGGGTGCGGCGGTCCGTCGCTCGCTTCTTCGTCGCTGGCGCGGTGCTCGCCGCGGGCGGTGCCGGCTCGGCAGCAGGAGAGACGGCAGGTGCAACTGCCGGCGGCGCCGCGGGTGCGCTCTGCCTCGGGGCCGGCTGCTCTGGAGCGGGCGCGACGGGTTCGGCTTGCGGGGTGGCCGGAGGCTCGGTGCTATCGACGACGGGGTCCGGCGCTTCTCCTCGAGGTGCGGAATCGACGGGACCCGCATCGTCCGCGACAGGGTCCGACTCAGGTGCCGACGACGGCGACGGCGCGGTCGGTGGCTGGTCGGGAAGCGATGTTTCCCCGCCACCGGGGTCATAGTCGCTGCTGGCCGCCGGATCCGACGGCGCCGCGCCTGAGACGACAGCGGCGCCCTCGGTCGTGTGATCGGCTTCCACCGCAAGCGCCGCGGCCGGTGGCAGCACGGCGGATGCCGCCACCACCCCGGCGAGAACCGCGGCCTGGGTCCGCACCGACACGAGCGGCGCCACCTCGAGCTCACCATGCAGGCGGCGATCGATGCAGATCGGGCACGACGCGTGGAACGGCAGACGGTCGTGGAACGCGCCCGCGCGGAGGTGCTCGTTCAGCGAGTTCATGCTCGTTCCTCTCAATTCAGGGGGTCGGTCACGCACCTGTAGGCCTTCGCACCGGCAGCCGTGTCGGCGGTCAAGCCGACCGTTCCAACCTTGTCGGTGACGTAAAGCGCATCGACCTGCCCAGGCGTGGTTGTAGACGGGTACACGTCCGAGGTCAGCTCGCCGCCAGGTGCCGGGTCAACGGCGGTGAACGCCGCGAGCAACTCACCGAACGTCGGCAGCCGCCGCCCGGGCGCAGCCGGTGTCCCGACCTGCAGACACGCGTACACGGCGTTGCCGTACGCCGCCGGAGAGCGTGGCGTCCGCTCAATGCACACATCAGCTGTTGGGAACGTGTCACTCGGACACTTCACCTTGAGGTCGGAGGCCGTCAATCCGCCGAGCTGCGCCGCGTTCCGTGCTCTCGGGACGGTTGCGAGCTTCGACTCCCGGATCTGCACGCCGGTCAGCGAGTTGTGCTGGATCTTCCGCCCGGTGACCGACCGATCCTTCAAGGACTTCCCGCTGATGGAGTACGCGGCGTATGAGCTTCCGCCCAGCGCGATGAAGACGGCGATCGTCGACATGACGTTGGCGTAGGTCGCTCGCTTCTGCAGCCAGGCCCGCATCCGCGCTCCTCCCATGTCGCCGTGCCGGGTCATCAACGACCCCTGACCCGCACACGGACCGACTTCGACACTCCAGGTGTAAAGGGGTAACCGGACTCGGCCGGAAGTGCAACGCGGAACCGATACCAAGCGATGCCCCGAGTTCGAGCGAAGCGGTAGGGCACCGACCAGTTGCCGGCCGCATCGGTGCGGACCGTCCTGAACGTCTGCCAACCGGCCTTGAGCCTGACTTCGACCTGGACGAGCTTGCCGCCGGGTGGGATCGGCGCCGTCGGGACATGACCGCTGAAGGTCACCGACTGTCCGTTGAGCAGCCGGGCACGGCTCACCCTGAGCGTGCTCTGGGCCGCCGTCGTCAGGCCGACCTCTGCGCTCGCCGGCAACACGACCGGTGACCCGGCGAAGACGAACCGCAGGCTGCGCGTAATCGTTCCCGTCACCACGTAGCTGAACGCGCCGCTGGCGTCGGTGGCAACCTCGCCGACCAGCCGGTCGGGCGCAAGGATCGAGGTCTCGAAGACCTGGAGCGTTGCCCCAGCGATTCCCTGCCCGTCACGGTTTGCCAGCTTCCCGACGACCTGTGACTGCTCGCCGAGTTGGAGACTCCCGGCCGGTTTGACCTCGGTGACCTTCTCGGTGATGACGCGGCGCCGGCCGTTCTTCTTGATCGTCTTCCTCTGCGTCCGAACCTGGACCACTCCCGCGCTCGCCGTCGACACGATTCGGATCGGCAACGTGAGCGCCATCGGCTGCCCATCGGAGCGGACGGTGCTGACCGCCTCGTTCCCCGCGTGGTCGCGCGCCACCGCACGCACGCTGTACGAGCCCGGCGGCAAGACGGCGTCGTCGACACGAGCGACGAGCCGCGTGCCGTCTACGTCAGTCTTCTGTGCTTGCCACACCTCCGAGCCTGCGGGGCTGATCTCGATCTCGCCGCTGGCAAGTCCTGACACCTTCTCGACGACCGGCACGCTGAGCAGCGTGGGATCCGCTGCCGCTGGCGGGTCGAAGCTGAGCTGCGGAGGCTCGGGGTCGTATCGCAGCCGGACCGGAACCGACGCTGCGGTGCTGTCGACGTTGCCCGCGGCGTCGCGCCGCCAGAGGCTGACAGTCCACTCTCCTGGCGCTGGGGCCTGGACCGGAATGCTCGACAAGGACTCCCCCTGCGACATCGTTCTGCGTGCAGCGCGAGCCGTCCGCCGCACACAGCTTGTACGTCGCCCCGACGATCGGCGCGCGCTCCGGCTCCGGCGGGTTGGTCCACGTCGCAGCGAAGCCGTTCGTGTTCCGCCAGGCGTCGCCATCTTTGATGGCGACGTCCACACGGGACGGGGCGGCGTTGTCGACGCGCACCGTGATCGGCGCTGACGTCCCGAGGTTCCCCGCCGTGTCCTGCGCTGCAACTGCGAGCTCTTGCGTTCCCTCGGCAAGACGCCGTGTGTTCACTCTGATCTGGCCCGGCCCGTTCGGACAGGGCGTCGGGTTGGCGAACGCCCCTTCTCCTGTCGCCACTGCACACGGACGCTGATCCGGTGCACCGGCCGCATCCCCCGCCGACAGCCTCGCCATCCGAACGCCGACGTTATCCTCTGCGAAGTAGTTCAGCGGCTGGGTGTCGTTGACCCAAGCGCCGGCCGCCAGCGGGGTGTCGCCCGCGATCGTGGCTGTCGGAGGCTGCTGGTCGGCGACACCGATGACGGCCTTGTACGTCCGGAGGTAGTTCAGCTTGCGTCCTGAGCAGGAGCGACGTCCGCCGCCGCCCATGCAGATGACCCGCTGGACGACGCGTGTCGCGCCGCTGACGTTGTAGGTCTGCGAGCGGTACCCGGCGGCCTGCGCACGCCCAGCCGAAGCGCAGCCACGGTTGGCGCGCACGTTCTTGATCGGGATCGACGCGCCGTTGGGAACCTCGGCGTACAGCTGGAGCGCGTAGCGGCAGTCGGCTCGACGGATCGTCCCCGCCCAGTTGAGCTGGGTGAACGTCGTGCCGGCGGGTGCCGAAAGCGCCACCATGGCAACCGAGCCGCGCGGCACTGCCGTCGCGCTCAGCGTGTTGGCGGTCACCAAGCCCCGGACACCGGGACCTTCGGGGTTGCAGGCGCGCTTGATGTTCATGCCGCGCGTGGCGAAGTCGGTGAACGCGGTCGTCGTGAAGCCGAGCGTGTCGCCCTGACAGCTGGCGACGGTGAAGTCACCGGCACGCGCAGGCGTCGACAGGCCCACCGCCGCGAGCAGCGAGAGGACCGCGACGACGGTGGCGCGGACTGACGAGGCGACGAACATCGGGGCACTCCTCTCCGTTTCAGGCATGGTCATGGCCCTTCGAACTCCGAGGGCTCGCTGGCAGGTGCCGCTGCGGGCTCCGGCGTTGGCTCGGACACGCCCCTACTCGCGGGGACGCCCGCGCCGGACGAGGCAACCGATGCGGCGGGGTCGGTCGAGCCCGACGTGCCAGTGGGAGCGGTCGGCTCGAACTCGTCCTCGGGCGCGGGCGACAGCAGTTCGCGCTTGGACGGCGAACTCCGCGCCTTGGCCTTCGCCGGTGCCTGGCGTGGCGTCGTCGACGCAACGGCCGCGGCCGCGGTCGGTGTCGGGGCGAGACGTGCGACGGCGAGCTTCCTCACGATCGTTTCCGGACGCTGCGATCGCTCCCGGCTCGCTGCGCGCGACTGTCGCGCAATGGGCTTGTCCGAAAGCCCGATGAGGGACGGAGCGTTTTGCTGCACGCAGTAGGTAGCACCGCTCCCGACCGCGATGCATCCGACCACGGCCGCCGCCATCGCACCCGGTCGAACGCCAGCCAGCGGGGTCGGGTCGGTGACGCGCACGTACGCGTTCGTCACGTGGTCGCGGACGTGGGCGGTGGTCTCCGCGAACTGCCGCCGCACGCCGTGTCGACCATCGCTGGCTGCCACCGCATCGGCTCCCGTGTGGACCAGGCGGGTGAAGGAGTCGGAGTGCTCGATCGCGACCGGCGGTACCGGGAGCAAGACCGCGACCCGTTCGCGCCAGACATCGAGACGCTCATACATCGAGCCACATCGCTCGCAGGTCGCCAGATGCATCTGCGCCTTGCGCGCGTCGCGGCCAGCGGCCAAGCCGAAGGCGTATCGGGAGACGAGCTGGTGGCCGTCCGCGCACCCGTAGCCGGTGAACCTCGCCAGCTGGCTGCGACCGATCGCCAGCACCTCTTCGACCGAGCGCTTGACCACGCGCGGCGTGAGACCGAGGCGCTCCGCGATCTCCTTGCGCTCATAGCCGTGGCTGTGGAGGATCGCGATCGCCCGCTCGCGCTCGCACAGGCGGTCGAGGATGGCGGCCGTGAGCGCGTCGAGCTCGGCCCGCTCCTCGCGCCTGATGACGACATCATCGGGGCGCGCGGCGTGCGTGTCCTCGACGAGGAACTCCCGAGCGCCCTGGTCGACGAGCACCTCTCGCTTGACGCGGTCGCGGGCGTCCCTGAGCAGGGTGCCTGTGGTCTTGCGCAACCAGACGTAGACCTCGCCCATCGACTGGCCTCGGCAGCCTCGGGTCGCCCGCAGGCATGCCTCCTGGAAGGCCTCCTCGACCTGCTCGGGCGTGCAGCCCCGAGATGCCGCGCTGACCTGGGCACGCAGCTGCTCGGCGCGCTGGCCGCTGGCGATCTCCTCCAGGAGCTCAAGCGTGCGCTGTCGACCGGTGGCCTGTGGCGTATGCGCCGGCATGCCCCCAAGAGAGGACGTGGCCCCGAGGTTGGCCCCCTCCTCTTGCGCCAAGCTCCGCGCGGTGACACGCGCGTTGTCCGGCAGGGCGGGATGCGGCCCGACAGAACTCACCGCGCCAAGCCCCACGGAGCGCCTGCGGTGGTCGGCGCAGCCAGGCCGGAGAGTGCGGTCGACCGTGGCCGCGAGACGCGGTCAGGGACGACCCACACGGCAAGTCCCTCGATGAGGCTGGACACAAGCTCTCCTACTTCACGTCAGGGCCCTCACTACCCAGCGTGCGCGTGCCGAAACAGTCAGCAACCACCATGCCAATCGACCGACATGTAGGCATGCATGCATGCCTACATGTCGTGCTCGCGGCAGACTGCCTCGAGCGCCGAGGTGGCAAGCGCCTGGAGTGATGCGCCGCTGGTTGCGGACGTCAGCTTCAGGCGGCGCCGTAGCGCCGGTGTGACGCGCACGCAGAACATCACGAGCCCCTGGTCCCCCTGCGCAGACGTCGTCGCAGAGGGCGGCGGCGCGACCGGCTCAGCCGGGTGGCGCCGCGCGACCTTGCCGCCGCCCAAGCCAGAGCGAGACTCAGGCAACGACACGGCGAGCCTCGATCCGGTCGGCCAGGAGCTCGAACACCGCGGCCACATCACCCGCGGCACGCGACCGCAGGTCTTCGAGCGCGACACCGCGGCGAGTGCCCTCCTGCAGCACCGTGCGCTTCGCGATCCACGGGGACCAGAGCAGCTCGGCCCCGAAGAACGTCGTGAGCTCGGCAAGGCCGGCGCGGTGCTCCACCGTGCGCTCGACCCGATTGACGATGACGCCCGCCAGCTTGAGCTCCAGGTTGTAGTGCGCAACCACGAGTTCGTGCGTCCGGAGGAGCTCCTCGATGCCTTGCAGCGCAAGGAAGGCCGGCTCCGTAACCACGACCGTTCGGGTCGTGGCCGCGAGTGCGTTCAGCGTGAGCACGCCGAGACTCGGCGGGCAGTCAATGAGGACGACGTCGAACCCGTCGAGCCGACGCAGTTGCTCACGAAGGAGGAACTCGTCGGCGGTGGATCGCCGCGCTTCTCGCGAGGCCAGCGCCGTCTCCGCCGGAGCGAGCCTGAAGCCCCACGTCGTGTCGACGAGCGTCTCGCTAAGGACATAGCGCCCCGGCTCCAGCAGCACGTCAGCGACTGTGTGCTGCTCGCTAGTGTCGACATCCAAGACCTTCGTTGCGGACGCTTGCGGGTCGAGATCGACGAGCAGCGTGCGCGCGCCTCGCCGGGCAAGCGCCGCTGCGAGCCCAAGCGTCACCGTTGTCTTGCCGACGCCCCCCTTCTGGTTGGCGAGCGCGTAGATGTCCATCTCGGCCTCCTGTCGTCATGCATGCATGGGTGCCTGCATGCATGAAGAGGGCGGCCGCCGCCGTCTGGCCCCGAGGTTGGCAATGGGGAAGCCCAAGCCCGGGGCTCCTACGTGGCTGTCGCCCCTGCGTCGTCGTCGACGACGAAGCGTGGAGATCGCTCGTCCTGGACTCGAGCGAGCAACTCGAAGGCGCGACGCTCACGCCGGACGTACGGCTGGACTTCAGCCAACATGTCGATCGGTTCGATCTCGGCGAGCCGGGGGTGAGCAGACGCCCGATCGAAATCGACGATCTTGCCGGTCGCCGAGTCCTTACGCCGAGGCATCGCGAACAGATCGAGGAACCGTGAAGGCCCAACACCGACGAACGGCTCAAATGTGACCTCGCGGCGATCGTGCTGTTGCTCGGGTGGATCGACGCTGATCGCGTCCTCGTGCAGTTCACCAGCCAGGCTCTTCGCGTACGGCGCGATGTACACGACGCGACGGATCCCACTCGCTACGACGTGGCGAGCGCAGTGATGACACGGAAACGTCGTCACGTACAGCACGGTGTCGGCAACGCTTACGCCGCGGTTAGCCGCGTCAGTGACAGCAGCCATCTCCGCGTGAACCGCACGGACGAACTCAATGAGGTCATCAATCGGGGATGCGGAGATCACCGAGATCAGACTCTCGGCGGACGCTCCGTCGGCGACCAACCCCTCGTCGACCAGTTGTTCGACGACGCGGGATGCGATGGCCAGTTTCCGCACATCGTTGGTGTCCTCACCCTTAGTGAACTCGCGGGCGTCATCCTCGTCTCCCTCCCAGTAGAGACCGCCCCCGGCACGTGGCACCTCATTTGCGCCCACCGCGACAACCGACCCCGCGCGGGTGCAGATTGCCGCTCCTACCTGGCGCCCCAGTTCCGCCGACCGCCGACCAGCCGCAACCGCGTGAAACATTCCCGACTCGTCGCGCGTCGGGGTGCGTCGCGGGTGTCCGAACAGGATTTCCACGATGCGCGTGAGCTCAACGTCGAGATCGCGGCGTGTGTCAACGAAGAAGTCCCCCTGATGAAAGATCCCACGGACCTGCTGTCCGTGAGCAGTTTGCTCATCCTCGTCGCGCTGGACGAGTTGCTCCGCGGTGTACTTCGGCACCGGCGGGTGTGGATGCACCCGGGAAGAAGTGATACGCCCAGCCAGATAGTCGATCCGCGATTCCTTCGGGGAGTACAACGAGACCTGGACGAACCTCGACCCGTAGACATCACGAAGCAGCGCAGCCTCTTCCTTGCGCTTGAGCGAGCGCAAAACGTAGGCGTGGCGTTCAAGTGGCTTCTCGCGGTCGCCACTGACCTTCGATCGCGCAAGCGTTATGGCGTTGATGGCCAGAAGGGCGAACGCATCATCTCGATCCCACAGCTCGCGAAGGTGGTTGCCCGCCGACATGTAGGACCAGAGCCGCTCGTCGGCAGGCGCCTCCACTAGTGGTTCGCTCCAGTCGAGCGCTCTCAGCTGGTCGCTCAGGTGGATGTCGTGGCACTCGTACTCGAAGGCCGTGAGCACCTTCGCGATGCTTCCGTAGACCGAGCCGAGGTCGATTCCCACGGGCCCGACCAGCCCGATCACCAACTCCGTCTGCGACGGCCAAGGTCGGTCAGCGACACTCTCGTCCACGGCAGATCAGTATGGGGTCCAGGACGGTCGAAGCCGCAAAGGACCGATGGCGGGGAGTTCTTACGCGCCGCGCTTGGGCGACGTGGAAGTCGGCCTAGGAAGAGGTCCTGCCTGCCGGTTTGAGACCGCGCTTCGCTCCGTCGCCGGCAACTTGCGGATGCTCGCCACCGCCTCGCGGAAGTTCTTGCCGTATGGGTTCTTGCTATCGGCCATGCCGTCCTCCCTCAGCCTACACGCCAGTCGAACATATGTTCGACGGCCCTTCGGACGCAGTCCGAATCCGAACTCCTAGCCCACCGCCGGGTCATACCCGCCCCCGACTGGTCGCAGATTGCGAACAGGACCTCGAGATCAATCGAGCGCTACTTGCGGGCTTCAGAGTCAGCAGTTCCCGCAGATAGCGAGATCCACACGAGCCGAGCCGCGCACCCGCACAAGAGCCCTCCCAGCTGAATGCGGCATTATTGCCGCACATCTCAGAGTTGAAAGATGAGCCGAAGCGTAGAAAGTCATTCGGACGTTGCCCCGCCACGCCCCCGATACAGAAGTCTTCCAGGCCGCTCGTGATCGGCTCGCCGCTCGCATGAGGCACCTCCGAAATGCGGCAAACATGCCGCAGCAAGACGCCGCTCGACTCGCTGGCCTCGATCGGACAAGCTGGGGGCGCATCGAGGCCGGGAAGCTCGACGTACGGCTGGACACGTTGCTGCGGATCCAATTCGCGCTCGGCGTGGACACCCTCGAGGCGCTGTTCTCCGAGACGACGGGCGACCTGTTCGAAACCGGGCATGAAGATCGAAACGCAAGTCCTGGTACCCCAGGCATCTGACGCCTTATAGCCGCCGATCTACTCACTGACGCAACAACAGAGGCACGGCACAGCCCAGTGGCCCGGACCTTTCTTTCGGGCAAACCCGGGCGTCCGGTTTACCGCTCGCAGGGGCCAGTCGACGCGCCTACCCCTCTCGGGACTAACCATGGACTCATCGTCGCGTGATCTCGGAGGTTCGGAGTCGCTCACCCGCGACAACGTTCTCACCACCACCGAGGTTGCCGAGCTCCTCGGCATCCCGCGCTCCACGGTCCACCAGCTCGCCCGCCGCGGCGACCTCCCGGCCCGCCGCGTCGGCCGGCGCTGGATCTTCCTCCGCGATCGCATCGCTGCGGCCGTCGCGCCGCTCGATGATCCAGGCGCCTGGCGGCCGAAAATGGGCTCGAAATAGCCCCGAGCGCTACTCCGCAGCGCTACTCCACTCCGCCGCGTTCTCGCCGCGAACGAGTCCGAAAACGAGAAAAGGCCCTGCTGTGCAGGGCCTCTCTGGAGCGGGAGCGACGGGACTCGAACCCGCGACCTCCGGCGTGACAGGCCGGCGCTCTAACCAACTGAGCTACGCCCCCAGCGAGGCTGGGAAGTATGCCCCACCGCAACCCAGCGTGACGGCCGGTGTTCAGGAGGCGGACTCACGGTAGCACCGGCGAACCTCCCGTACATGAGAAGCAGACGAATCCCCACCGGCTTGGCGGCCGCCCTCACCACCCTCGCGGTCACCGCGGGCCTGGCGTTCGCGTCGACGGTGGCGGGCACGGACAAGGCCGACAAGCTCACGGGCACGCCCGCCGCGGACACCATCACGGCGCTCGCCGGCAACGATCGCGTGCGCTCGCTCGCGGGCGACGACGTCGTCGACGCGGGCCTGGGGAACGACCGGATCGCGGTCCACGACGGCAGCGACACGGTCACCGGCGGACCCGGCGGCGATCACGCGGTCGGAGGACGCGGCGACGACAAGCTCGGCGGCGACGACGGCAACGACCGGCTGTTCGGCGGCCCGGGCGGCGACGCGCTGCAGGGTGGCACCGGCCGTGACCGGCTCCACGGCAACGCGGGCGAGGACGTGCTCGCCGGGCGACAGCGCCGACAGCGCCGCGCCCGGCGGGCCCGACCGCGTGTTCGGCGGCAGCGGGAACGACAAGATCAGCGGCGGCGAGGCGAACGACCGGCTGCACGGCGGCGACGGCGACGACGAGGTCCGGGGCGACAACGGCAACGACCGCCTGTCCGGCGGCCGGGGCAACGACACCCAGTACGGCGGTCCCGGCGACGATGTGATCTTCGCCAACCTCGGGGTCGACACCACCTACGGCGGCGAGGGCGACGACGACCTCTGGGCCCTCGCGCGCGGCGACGTCATCGGCGAGGCGGACACCGTCGGCGACACGCTCGTCGGCGAGGGCGGCGACGACGTCTTCCGCACCCGCGACGGCGAGGCCGACACGATCGACTGCGGCCCCGGCGCCGACCGCGCGCTGCTCGACGAGGCCGACGTCATCGCCGACGCCACCGCCGACAACCCGAACGGCTCCTGCGAGACGGTGGAGCGCAAGGCGCCGAAGAAGAACGAGGCGTCCACCGAGGACGCTGAGGAGTCACCTGCGGAGGACCGTCTGCAGAGCTGACACACGACCTTGGGTCCCGTGCAGTCCGCCGACACCGCGAGGTGCGCGACGCACGGTCCCAGGCGGGGGGCCGGGTCAAGATCCCCTGACAATCTCGACCCGGCTGGCGCCCGGCGCTCCGATCCCTGCGGAGCGCCGGGCGCAAGGCTTACCCTCATCTCATGGCGCTCACCGGACCGGCCACCAGTCCCGCGGCGAGCCCGCTGGCCCGCATGCGCGACGACCTGCGCCGGCAGGCCCGCCAGCGCCGTGCCGGCGTCCCGTACCCGCCCGGCGACACCCACGGCGCGACCCGGCGCATCATCACGCTCAACCGCCGGCCCCTGCACACCCTGCTCGACGCGTACGAGCGCCACGGCCCCGTCTTCACCTTGCGGATGCTGCGGGCAGAGGTCGTCTTCGCACTCGGCCCGCAGGCCAACCACGAGATCCTCGTCTCGCAGGCGTCGAACTTCCTGTGGCGTGAAGGGTTCCGCGACCTCATCCCGCTGCTGGGCGACGGGCTGCTGACGATCGACGGCGCGTTTCACCGCCAGTCGCGCAAGATCATGCTCCCCGGGTTCCACCGTGAGCGGATCGCCGGCGCGCTCGGCCTCATGGACGGCGAGATCGAACGCGCCATCGCGGCGTGGCGGCCCGGCGCGCAGCTCGACCTCTACCACTGGACCCGCGAGCTCGCGCTGCGGATCGCGATGCGCGCGCTGTTCGGCCTGGACCCCGACCGCTCGCGCGCAGACCTCGATGCCGCCGAGGAGTTCGAGCGCGCGCTGGGCTTCTACGGCCACGACGTCCTCATGCAGATGCTGCGCGGCCCGGGCACGCCGTGGCGGCGGATGCGCGGCGCGCGCGAACACCTTGACCGGCTGATCTTCGGAGAGATCGAACGGCGCCGACGCACCGGCGAACGCGGCGAGGACCTGCTCAGCCTCCTGCTCGACGCCGAGGATGAGGACGGCAACCACCTGTCCGACGAGCACGTGCGCGACGAGGTCATGACGCTCCTGTTCGCCGGGCACGACACGACGACCGCCACCATCTGCTTCCTCGTCTACGAGCTCGCCCGCGCGCCCCACGAGCGCGCCCTGCTGCGCGCCGAGCGCCGCACGCTGCCGGATGCCGCCCCGACGTTCGAGCAGCTCGCGGGCGGCGCGCTGCCGCGGCTGGACATGGCGCTCGACGAGACGCTGCGCCTGTGGCCGCCCGCGTGGATCGGGCCGCGCCGCTCGGTGGAGGCGACCACCGTCGCCGGGGTTCCCGTCCCCGCCGACACGTTCATCAACTACGTCTCGTGGGCGAGTCACCGGCTGCCCGACGTGTGGGAGGACCCGCACGCGTTCGTCCCCGACCGGTTCTCCGAGGAGCGCCGCAAGACGATCCCCAAGGGCGCGTACGTGCCGTTCGGCGGCGGCTCGCGCACGTGCATCGGCATGCGGTTCGGGCAGCTCGAGATCAAGGCGATCATGGCGCGGATCCTGCGCGACTTCGACGTGGAGCTCGAGCCCGGCTGGAAGCTGCGGGTGTCGCAGACGCCGACCCTCGGGCCGCGCGGCGGGATGCCCGTCCGCGTTCAGGCCGCCGGCTGAACTGCAGCGTCTTCGGCGCGCCAGCGGACCACGCGACGGCGCAGGCTGATGAACCCCGCGAGGCCCGGCAGCACCGGCAGCCAGACCGAGATCGCCTGGTAGGTCAGCGTCACGACGACCGCAAGGCTGAGCGGCACCCCGCACGCGGCGAACACGCCGATCATGCCGCCCTCGGTACCGCCCACACCGCCGGGGATCGGCAGCGCGTTGCCGACGTGCCCGAGGAAGTACGCGAACACGATGACGCCGAGCGCCGGGACGTCGCCGAACGCCGCGAACGTCACCACGAGCACCGCGACGTCCCCGACCCACCACAGCAGGCTCCAGCCCAGCAGCGCCGGTCGCTCGCGCGTGCGGGTGATCGCCAGCCCGACGGCCTCGCCGACGACCGCCGGGACCGTCGTCAGGCGGCTGCCGAGCCGTGAGATGCGGCCCGGGCGGCGGTCGGCCATCGCCCGGGCGCGGCGCTCGAGGTCGCCCGGGATGAGCAGCGCGGCGAGCGCCAGCGCGATGGGCACCGCCCCGACGAGCAGGCCGAACGCCGCGAGCGCGGGGTGCGCGCCGTTGAGGATCCCCACGAGCAGGAGGGCGGACACCACGGCGAGCGTGCCGAAGTACGACGCGTACAGCAGCGCGAGGAACGCGGACACTGCCCGCGCCGTCTCGCGCACCCCCATGCCGGCGGCCCGCAGCGCCCAGCTCGTCAGCGCGATGCCGCCCGCGCCCGCGGTGGCGAACAGCCGGGTCGCAACGACGCCCGCAAGCGTGATGTCGGCGCTGGCACCCCAGCCGAGCCGGTCGACGTCGCGCACGAACAGCCCGCGGAACAGCGCGATGTAGCCGACGAACGACAGCACCTCGCACCCCACGCCCACAAGCAGCCACCAGCCGTCCGCACGTTCGATGCGGCGCCACAGTTCCTCCGGGTGCGCCACGCGGATGAGGACGACGAGGGCGACCGCGACGAGCAGCAGCGCGACCGCCTCACGGGCGAGGGCGCGCCGGTCGCGGCCGACGGAGAAGCCGTTGTCCTCCACGAGCCGCACGGTACCGGCCGGTTCGTCGATAGCCTGCGCGGCGGGTCACCTTCCAAGACCACCACGGAGGAACGACGCGATGCAGCTGGGAATGATCGGCCTGGGCCGGATGGGCGCCAACATGGTGCGGCGGCTCATGCGCGCGGGCCACGACTGCGTGGTCTATGACGTCAGCGAGGAGGCGGTCGCCGCGCTGGAGGCCGAGGGCGCGACGGGCGCGCGGACGCTCGACGAGTTCGCCGCCAAGCTCACCAAGCCGCGCGCGACGATCATCATGGTCCCGGCCGCGGTGGTGGACGTCACGCTCGCAGGCCTGACCCCGCACTTCGAGCCCGGCGACGTGATCATCGACGGCGGCAACTCGTACTACCGCGACGACATCCGCCGCTCCGAGGAGCTCGCCGCCGGCGGCCTCGAGTACATGGACATGGGCACCTCCGGTGGCACGCACGGCCTTGAGCGCGGGTACTGCCTGATGATCGGCGGGCCCGACGACGCGTTCGCCCGCCTGGAGCCGGTCTTCGAAGCGCTGGCGCCGGGCGTCGGCGAGGCGCCGCCCACCCCGGGCCGCGACAAGCCGGGTTCGACCGCGGAGAAGGGGTACCTGCACTGCGGCAAGGTCGGTGCAGGCCACTTCGTGAAGATGGTCCACAACGGCATCGAGTACGGCCTCATGGCCGCGTACGCCGAGGGCTTCAACATCCTCAAGCACGCGAACATCGGCCGCACGTCACGCGAGGCCGACGCGGAGACCGCCCCGCTCGGGGACCCGCACTTCTACGACTACGACATCGACCTCGGCGAGGTCGCGGAGCTGTGGCGCCGCGGCAGCGTCGTGGGCTCGTGGCTGCTGGACCTCACGGCGGTCTCCTACCTCGACGACCCCAACCTCGACGCCTTCACCGGCTCGGTGTCCGACTCCGGCGAGGGCCGCTGGACGGCGGTCGCCGCGATCGAGGAGGGCGTGCCCGCGCCGGTGCTCAACGCGGCGCTGTTCGAGCGGTTCGCCTCGCAGGGCGCCGACGAGCACGCCAACCGGGTGCTGAACGCCATGCGGTTCCAGTTCGGCGGGCACCACGTCAAGCCGAGCGCGTAGCGTCGCGGTGAAGCCACCGCCGCCCGAGGTGGTGCGCCGAGGCGGGCTCGTCCGGATCGCGGGCGGGCCCGGAGACGCGGTCGCGCAGGCACACGCGCTTGCGTTTCTCGACCTGCGGTTCGACGACGGGCACGTCGAGCGATGGACCGCCGGCGGAAGCCTCCGCGATCTGCCCGTGGGGCCTGACGACATGCCCGCGCTGGAGACGTGGGCGCGCAAGATCGCCGACGAGTACGCGTTCTCCGCGATGTGCGACGTGGCGCGGTCTTACGACGTGCCGTCGCCGGGCGTCGTCGACCAGTTGCCGTGCGAGGAGATCGTCCTGGAGTGGAACTGCGAGCCGAAGACGTTCTGACGAGCTGTCAGCTCGAGTTCGCCGCGACATCGCGCCGCTGCAGCATCGCGATCCCCGCCGCGAGGAACAGCAGCGCGTAGACGGCGAGCACCAGCCCGGCTGACAGCTGGCCGAGCTGGTCGTCGGCCGCGTCGATGCTGCTGACCGCCGACCACGCCGCGGCGGGCCCGTACTTCGGGATGACCTCGTCCAGGCCGGGGATGACGCCGAGCACGCCTTCGAGGAAGAACAGCCACACGAGCGCAGCGACGATCGCGCCTGCCTGATTGCGGATGAGCGCCCCGAGCCCGACGCCGAGCGCAGCGAACAGGCCGGCGCCGACCGCGCTGCCGAGCACGACGTTGACGACGTCGCCCGCGTCCGCGCTGCTGTCGACCCCGCGGACCGCGAAGATCAGGAGAATCAGCAGCGCGGGGATGAGCGCAGCGGCCAGCCCGAGCAGCAGCCCGGCGACGCCGTTGGCGATGAGCTTGGAGACCGCCCACCGCGTGCGGTTGGGCACCGTGAGCAGCGATGGCGTGACCGTCCCGTGGCGAAACTCCGTGCTGATCGCGAGGATCCCGAGGACCAGCGCGAAGATCCCGGCCAGCGGCGAGACCGCGATGAGGTCGATGAACGGCGTGTCGCCCGGATCGAACGGCACGAGCGAGGCGGTGAGCACCGTGATGAGCAGGATGAGCCCGAGTGCGGCGCCGACGAGACCGAAGAACGTGCGCGTCGTGCGGAGCTTGAGCAGTTCGCTGGCGACGAGATCGGTCATGACGGGCCCCCCGCTTCGGACTGGGTGAGCCGGAGGAAGACCTCTTCGAGCGACGCGCCCACCGGCGTCAGCTCGCTGATGACGAGCTGGTGCTCCGCCACGAGCCGGCCGATCTGCTCGCCCGTGCGGTCGCCCACGACCAGGTCGCCGTCGCCGGAGACCGTGGCGCCCTCGGCGCGCAGCAGCTCGGCGAGACGGGCGACGTCCGGGCCGCGCACCCGCATCCCGCCGCCGGCCGACGCCATGAGCTGCTCGAGCGGCGCTTGGGCGATCGAGCGCCCCCGATCGATGACGACGACGTCGTCGACCATCTGCGAGATCTCTGCCAGCCCGTGGCTGGAGACCAGGATCGCGCAGCCCTGGTTCGCGAGGTGGCGCAGGAAGTCGCGCAGCCAGCGGATGCCCTGCGGGTCCAGGCCGTTGGCGGGCTCGTCGAGGATGAGGATCTTGGGGTCGCCGAGCAGCGCAGTCGCGAGGCCCAGACGCTGGCGCATGCCGAGCGAGTAGCCGCCCGCCCGGCGGTTCGCGGCGTCGGTCAGCCCGACCATGGCGAGCAGTTCCTCGACGCGGTCGTCACCGATCCCCGAGGCCCGCGCGTACGAACGCAGGTGGTTGCGCCCGCTCCGGCCAGGGTGCAGCGCGCCGCCGTCGAGCACCGCGCCGACGGTGCGGACCGGGTCGTCCAAGCCGACGTACGCGACACCGTTGATCGTCGCCGTGCCTGCCGTGGGGCGCACGAGCCCGAGGACCATCCGCAGCGTGGTGGTCTTCCCTGCCCCGTTCGGGCCCAGGAACCCGACGATGCGGCCCTGGTCGACCGTGAACGACAGGTCCTGCACTGCGGTGGTGGCGCCGAACGTCTTCGACAGCCCGGCGACCTCGATTGCGTGACCCATCCTTCGCAAACCTAGCAACCGCTCCGGCCCGGCCCCGTCCAGGGCGGGGCCCGCCGCGTCATGTGACCAGCGCGCAGCGCCGATATCGCAGGTATGACGGCAGGACCCTCAGCCCCCCGCTACTCGTGGATCGCCCGCGACGCGGCGGAGCGGGCGCGGACGATGGCACTGCACGCGCGGTTCGAGCGGGTGAACCGCTACGTCCTCGTCCTCGTGGCGGTCTGCCTTGCGCCCGCGGTCTTCGTCGCCGACCACGTCGTGGCGGTCTTCGGCCTGGCCACCGCGGGGTTCGTGCAGTACGGCGCGATTCAGGTCTACGCGACCAGTCGCCGGCGCCCGGAGGTGTGGCTGTTCTGGTCGCTCTTGGGCTCGGCGGCGTGCATCTGCGCTGCGGTGGCGCTCTCCGGCCTGGCCGAGTACGGCGCGCTGGGGCTCATGCTGTGGCCCGCGTCAGGGCTCGCGAGCCGGTTCCCGACCCGCGTGGTCGTCGTCGGTATGACGATCATCACCCTCCTGCTGATCGCCGGGTTTGCCTTCGGCGCACCGGAGATCCTGCGCGACACCCCGGTGGTCCTCAGCGGCTTCATCGCCGTCAACGTGGCCGTCGCCGTGAACGTCTCCGTCCTGCGGCTCTCCGACGTCGCCCACCACAGCGCCGCGACCTTCGACGCGCTCACCGGCCTGCCGAACCGCGTGGCGCTGCGCACCCGCGCCGACGCGCTGGAGGCCCGGCAGCAGGACACCGCGGGCACGGCGCTCATCGTGCTCGACATCGACCACTTCAAGCGCATCAACGACGAGTACGGCCACCAGGCCGGCGACGACGTCCTCACGGCGTTCGGCGCGCTGCTGCGCGACGAGGTCCGCGGCGACGACCTCGCCTACCGGCTGGGCGGCGAGGAGTTCGCGGTGCTGGTCCCGGGGCTCGACCTCGAGGGCGCGACCGATCTGGCCCAGCGCCTCCTGCACGCCACCCGCCGCGCGCACCTGGCCGGCCATCAGCTCACCGTGTCCGCCGGCGTCGCCGTCACCCGGCCGGGCGAGCCGACCTCGTGGAAGCGCCTCTTCGCGCAGGCCGACGCGGCGCTGTACCGCGCCAAGGAGGACGGCCGCGACCGCGTGCGCTGGGGCGCGGCCGACGTTCCCGCAACCGCCGTCGCCTGAACCCCGCGCGCTGCCGCCCACCACGGCGGGTACAGTCCGCGCCATGGCCCCCACACAGCTGCCGGCGTGGAGCGCGCTGGCCGCCCACCGCGACACCTCCGGCAGCGTCCACCTGCGCGACCTCTTCGCCGCGGACCCGGAGCGCGGGTCCGCCCTGCAGTTCGAAGCGGCGGGGCTGATGGTCGACCACGCCAAGCAGCGGATCACCGCCGAGACGCTGGCGCTGCTGACCGACCTCGCCGAGGAGGCCGATGTCGCCGCCCGCCGCGACGCGATGTTCGCCGGCGAGCACATCAACGTCACCGAGGACCGCGCCGTGCTGCACGTCGCGCTGCGGATGCCGAAGGGGCGCTCGCTCATCGTCGACGGCGACGACGTCGTCGCGCAGGTCCACGAGGTGCTCGACCGCATGGCGGCGTTCGCGCGCAAGGTCCGCTCCGGCCAGTGGGCGGGGCAGACGGGCGAGCCGATCAAGGCCGTGGTGAACATCGGCATCGGCGGCAGCGACCTCGGGCCGCGCATGGCCTACCGCGCGCTGCGCCCGTTCGCCGACCGCGACCTGAAGGTCCGCTTCGTCAGCAACGTGGACGGCACGGAGTTCGTCGAGGCCGTCCGCGACCTCGACCCGGCGACCACGCTGTTCGTCGTCAGCTCGAAGACGTTCACCACGCTGGAGACGCTCACGAACGCCACCACCGCGCGCGACTGGCTGCTCGGCGGCCTGGGCGGCGACGAGTCGGCCATCGCCAAGCACTTCGTCGCGGTCTCCACGAACGCCGAGAAGGTGTCGGCGTTCGGCATCGACACGGACAACATGTTCGGCTTCTGGGACTGGGTCGGCGGGCGCTACTCGATGGACAGCGCGATCGGCCTGTCGCTCATGCTCGCCATCGGGCCGGAGAAGTTCGCCGAGCTGCTCGCCGGGTTCCACGAGATGGACGAGCACTTCCGCACCGCTCCGGCCGAGGAGAACCTGCCGCTGCTGGCCGGGCTCATCGGCATCTGGAACAGCAACTTCCTCGGCGCCGACACCCTGGCGGTCCTGCCCTACGCCGACGACCTCGGCGACCTGCCCGCCTACCTGCAGCAGCTCGATATGGAGAGCAACGGCAAGCACGTCGACCTCGCCGGCCGACGGGTGGAGACCGACACCGGGCCGATCGTCTGGGGCCAGCCGGGAACGAACGGGCAGCACGCCTTCTATCAGCTCATCCACCAGGGCACGCGGCTGATCCCGTGTGACTTCCTCGGCGCCTGCCAGCCGCTGCGCGACGTCGGCCGCCACCACGACCTGCTCATGGCGAACCTCTTCGCGCAGACCGAGGCGCTGGCGTTCGGCAAGACCGCCGACGAACCCGCCCGGAGCTTCGACGGCAACCGCCCGACCACCACGATCCTCGTCGACCGGCTGGAGCCGAAGACCCTCGGCGCGATCATCGCCTACTACGAGCACAAGGTCTTCACCCAGGGCGCGATCTGGGGGATCGACAGCTTCGACCAGTGGGGCGTGGAGCTGGGCAAGGTGCTCGCGCAGCAGATCATCCCGGAGCTCGAAGGACAGGAGGCGCCCGTGCTCGCCCATGACTCGTCGACGAACGCGCTCATCGCGCGGTACCGCGCTGCGCGCGGGAGGACCGTCTGATGCGCGGCGGGCTCGACCTCGGCGGCACGAAGATCCAGGCGATCGTGCTGAGCGAGAGCAACGAGATCGTCGGCGAGCACCGTGAACCGACGCCCCGCACCGGCGGGCCGCCCGCGATCATCGCGGCGCTGGCCGAGGCGATGCGCGCGGCGGCGGCGGGCGCCGGGATCGAGGCGTCGTCGCTGGACGCGGTCGGCGTGGGCGCCCCGGGCGCGGTGGACGCCGAGGCGGGCACGCTGTCGCGCAGCGGCAACCTCGACGGGTGGGTCAACGCGACCGTGCCGGTGTGCGAGCTGCTCAGCGCTGAGCTTGGGGGCACCACGGTGCGCCTGGGCAACGACGTGAGCGTCGCGGTGCAGGCGGAGGTCGCGCTGGGCGCAGCGCGCGACGTCGCGTCTGCGCTCGGTGTCTTCTGGGGCACGGGCGTGGGCGGCGCGATGATCTTCGACGGGGTCGAATGGGCCGGCCGCGGCGCGGCGGGCGAGATCGGCCACATGGTCGTCAAGAGCGGCGGGCGCCAGTGCCCGTGCGGCCGGCGCGGCTGCATGGAGGCCTACGCGGGCCGCGGCGCGATGCAGAAGCGCGCGCACCACCTGCACCACGACCGCGGGCGCAAGACCATGCTCTTCCACCTCATGCACGAGAAGGGCAAGCCCGTGCTGACGTCGAGCGTGTGGGCCAAGGCGCTGGAGAAGAGCGACGGCCTGGCGCACGAGCTGATCGACGAGGCGGTCGAGGCGATCGCCACCGCGACCGCCAGCGCGGTGAATCTCCTCGACCTCGAGCGCGTGGTGCTCGGCGGCGGGCTCGGGCTGCGCCTGGGTGAGGAGTACCGGGCGCGGATCGAGCAGGCGATGCTGCCGCATCTGTTCAAGGACGCCGACCCCCCGCCGCTCGTGCTCGCCGAACTCGGCGATTACGGCGGAGCGATCGGGGCGGCTCGGCTGGGGTTGTGAGATGACCGAGCGTGAACAGCCCACCGGCCCGTGGACCCCCGAGGAGATCGAACGCGAGCGGCGCGCACGCGCAGCCATGGTCCGTGCCAACGCGCAGCGTGGCATCGAGGCGAACTTCAAAGAGGCTGCGGCGGGAGCCCGGTTCGCAGAGCGATTCGCCGCATCGTTCACCCCACGCGATGACGGCGCTTGACCCGGGCCCACTCCTGCGCGCGCTTCACCAGGGCGGCGTCGAGTACATCATCGTCGGCGGCTTCGCCGTCATCGCGCATGGCTACGTCCGGCAGTCGCAGGACCTCGACATCGTCCCAGAGCCCTCCCCGGAGAATCTGCGACGGCTCGCCGCGACGCTCCGCTCGCTGCACGCTCGTCAGCTGGATACCGACGACTTCACGGCAGCAGAACTCCCCGCGAACCCGCTCGACCCCGAGGACCTCGCGCGGGGAGGCAACTTCCGGCTAACGACGGACCTGGGCTTCCTCGACGTCCTGCAGTGGGTCTCCGGTATCGACGCGGACGACCTCTACGCCGTACTCGCGCCGGACGCCCTCGCCGGTGACTTCGAGGGCATACCGGTCCGCGCGTGCGGGCTGTCGCACCTGCGCGCGATGAAGCGCGCCGCGGGCAGGCCGCGAGACCTCGACGACTTGGAACACCTCGGGTTCCTCGACGGAGACTGACGTGGGCGGCAGGTGTCCCCGCCGCCCACGCCCGCCTCACCTCACGACCCCACGGTCACCTTCACGCCACTGCTCCCGGCGCCCGCCACGTTCTCGTTGCCGGTCCACTGACCGACGTACGTCGTGGTCTTCGAGACCGTCCAGCTCGTCGTCGCCTTGCCCGTGCTGTCGAGCGCGACCTGCTGCTGCGTCCACGACCCGCCCGACGCCTGCGAGGCGACCACCGCGATGTCACCCTGCTTCGCGCCCTTCACCGTGATCGTCACGCGGATCTTCGTCTTCTTCTTCAGCTTCGTGCTCGACGGCTTGACCGACACCGACGAGGACGAGCCCGACACGCCGCCGGTCGTGCTGTAGAGCAGCAGGCCGTTCCCGGCGAGCAGGTAGCTCGTCGAGCCCGCGAGCAGGCCGTTCGTGTTCACCGGGTCGCCCCAGACGAGCTGCGGCGCCCACGTCTTGCCGCTGTTGGTCGTGCGCAGCAGGTACGCGGAGTCCGGCGTCTGGCCGAACCGTGTCGTGACGAGGAACCCGGTCGTCGACGATGAGAACGACATGCCGCTCAGCGTGCTCGTGCCGACCGTCGTGAGCTGGCTCCACGACGAGCCGGTGTTCGACGTGCGGTACACGCGGCCGCTCGTGTCGCGCAGGTAGCCGGTCGACGACGTCGCGAAGTCGACCTGGCTGATCTTCGTCTTCGACGACGGGAGCTTCAACTTCGACCAGCTCGACCCGCCGTTCGTGGACCGCAGCAGGGCGCTGGAGCCCCACGTGAAGAAGGCGCTGCCGCCCTTGTCGTAGTCCGTCAGCTTCTGGCTGGCAATCGTGCCCTTCACCGTCGAGAACGAGCTCGCCCCGTTCGTGGAGCGGCGCACGCCCGTCGGCCCGATGAGCATGACCGTCGACGAGCCGGACGCCGCGATCGCGTTCGGCTTCGCGGTCGAACCGGTGTCGATGTTCGCCCACGACGATGCGTTGTTCGTCGTCTTGAACAGCTTGCCGGCGGTGTCGATCGCGTACCCGATCGTGCCGCTCGGGAAGTTCACGTCCTTGATGTCCTCGGACGTCGGGACGCCGATCTGCGTCCACGACACGCCGCCGTTCGTGGTGCGGGCCAGTGCGCCGTCGCTGCCCGTCGCCACCGCGCCGCCGGGCGCGAAGCGCAGGCGGCCGAGCGACGCCTTGATCGTGTCGCCGCCCGCGCTGGCGGGGAACGTCGCGCCGCCGTCGCTGGACACCGCGACGCCGCCGGCGCCCTCACCGACCACGACGACGCCCGTCGCGGACGTGTACGCCGCCGCCTGCACTGGGTTCACGCCCGTGCTCACGCCGTTGGACAGCGTCGTCCCGCCGTCCGTGGTGCGCAGGATGGCCGAGCCGCCCTCGGTCGGGCCGACGAAGATCGCCTGCGTCGCGCTGAACGCCGCCACGTTCTGGGCCTGGCCGTTCGGGTTGCGCACGGTCCACGTCGCGCCGCCGTCCGTCGTCGCGAGGATGCCGGCGTTGCCGACCGCGAAGCCGTTGTTCGCGTCGACCATCGCGATGTCCTCGATCGCCTGGCTGTTGCTGGCGACCTCGGTCCAGGACCCGCCGGAGTCCGTCGTCCGGTAGATCTTCGACCCGGCGGTGCCAGCCTGGATCGCGAGCACCGTCGTCGCGTTGACCGCCCAGATGCCCGCCGCGAAACCGCTGCCGTTCGCCGGCTGCGCGCCCGGGATCGCCGTCTTCGGGATCCACGTCGCGCCGCCGTCGGTCGTCTGCACGAACGTCCCGTTCTCCAGTGCGAGGTAGCCGGTCGTCCCGTTGAGGAACGCCGCGCCCGCGAACTCCTGGCTGCAGGTCGTGCTCGTGAAGTACAGGCGCGTGAACGACGTGCCGCCGTTGGTCGACAGCAGCGCCGAGCAGCCGCCGCCCGCCGTGACGATCTCCGGCGACACCGTCTGGACCTCGAGGAACGGCCCCGAGACGCCGGTGCGCAGCCCGGTCCACGTCTGGCCGCCGTCGGTGGACTTCATCATCGTGCCGCTCTGCCCGACCGCGTAGCCCGTCGTGCCCGAGAAGCTGACGTCCAGCAGCGGCGCCGCAGTCGGCGTGGGGCTCCCCCAGTTCCAGCCGGAGGTGCCGACGCTGACCGCGCCGGCGGTGGAGGGGGCGACGAGCGCCACCACCGCGGCGGACAGCGCCGCGGCGAGCGAACGGAAGGTCATGGCAGGTCTCCTGGACGAGGGGCGGGACTGCGCGACGGTGTTCGCCGCGCAGCCTACGCCCCCTGCCCGGAAGCGGTGGCCGCTTACTTGCCGACCTTCACCGTCACCGGCGGGCTGCCGTCACCGGCCGACGCCTCGTTGCCCGCCCACTGGCCGACGAACGTCGTGGTCCCGTTCGTGACGTTCCAGCTGGTCGTCGCCTTGCCCGAACGATCGAGCTCGACCTGCTGCTGCGTCCACGAGCCGCCGGACTTGCGGCCGGAGACCACCGCGACGTCGCCCTGCTTGGCGCCCTTCACCGTGATGGTCACCTGGATGCGCGCCTTCTTCTTGAGCTTCGTCTTGCTCGCCTTCAGCGTCGCCGACGAGGCCTTGCCCGCCTGGCCGCCGGTCGTGCTGAACAGCAGCGAGTTCGTCCCCGCGAGCACGTAGCTCGTGGCGCCCGCCGCGATGCCGTAGCCCTTGATCTCCGCGTCGGTCACCAGCTGCGGCGCCCACGTCTTGCCGCCGTCGGTCGTGCGCAGCAGGTACCCGAGCTCATCGGCGTTGCCGAACTCGCTCGTGACCAGGTAGCCGCTCGTGGCCGAGGAGAACGACATGCCGTAGTACTCGGTGGAGCCGACGCTCTGCACCTCGGTCCACTTCTTGCCGCCGTTGGTGGTCTTCCACAGGCGGCCGCCGGTGTCGCGCAGGAAGCCGGTGTTCGCGGTCACGAAGTCCGCCCCGGCGACCTTCGTCTTCTTGGTCGGCAGCTTCAGGCTCTTCCACGTCTTGCCCTTGTCGCCGGAGCGCAGCAGCGCCGTGCGGCCCCACACGATGATGGAGCTGCCTGCGTCGTCGTAGTCGTCGAGCTTGGCCTTCGCGACCGCGCCTTTCACCGTGGTGAACGAGTCCGCGCCGTTGCCGGAGCGACGCACGCCGGTCGGGCCGACGAGGATCACGACGCTCGCACTCGGCGCGTACACCGCGCCCGGCTTGGCGGTCGTGCCGGTGTCGAGGTTCGCCCACGACGTGCCGGTGTTCGTCGACTTGAACAGCTTGCCGTCCGTGTCGATCGCGTAGCCGATCTGGGCCGTCGGGAACGACACGTCGAGGATGTCCTCAGACGTCGGGACGCCGACCTTGGTCCACGTCTGCCCGCCGTCGGTCGTGCGCGCCAGGCCGCCGTTCTCGCCGGTGGCGAACGCCGCCCCACCCGGCGCGGAGCGGATGACGAAGTACTGGCCCGAGAGACGCGGGTTCCCGATCGTGGTGAACGTCGCGCCGCCGTCGTTGGACGCGGCCAACGCACCGTCATTGCCGGCGGCGACCACGCGGGTGGCCGACGAGTAGCCGACGGTGTTCGTCGCCTGCGTCATCGCGCTCACGCGGGAGAACGTCGCGCCCTTGTCGGTGGTGCGCAGCAGGAAGTCGCCCTTCTCGTTCGTTGCGATCGCGTTGCTCGCGTCGACCGCGCGGACCGTCGTGAGGTTGCTCCCGTCCGCGCCCGTGTTCTTCGGCACCCAGGTCGTGCCACCGTCCGTCGTCTCCAGGAAGAGCCCGCTCGCGCCGACCGCGAAGCCCGTGTTCGCGTCGACGAACGTGAGGTCGTTGACCGAACGGTTCGTGTCGTTGACCTGCGTCCACGACCCGCCGCCGTCCGTCGTCTTGTAGATGCGGCCCTGGGTGCTGGACACGAAGCCGACAGTGTCGCTGGTGAAGGCGATGTCGGTCGGCGTGGCGTTGCCGCCCGCCGCGCGGCTGCCGGGCACCGCGGTCTTCGGCGACCACGTCGCGCCGCCGTCGGTCGACCCGACGATCGTGCCGTCCTCGAGCACGAGGTAGCCGGTGTTGACGTTCGAGAACGACAGGCCCGTCAGCTCCTCCTTGCACCCGAGCGAGTTGAAGTACAGGCGGGTGAAGGTCGCGCCGCCGTCCACCGAACGCCGCGCGGCGCAGCCACCGCCGACCACGAACGCGTCGGGGGTGATGACCTGGAGCTCGGTGAGCGGGGTGAGCAGGCCGGTCGGCAGGCCCGTCCAGTTCGCGCCGCCGTCATCGGTGCGGATGAGCGTGCCGAACGCGCCGCCCGCGTAGCCGCGAGCACCCGAGAAGCCGATCGTGTTGATGGTCGAGCCCGTGGGGTCCGGGTTGCCCCACTGCCATCCGGACGTGCCGACGCGGACGTTCGCATCAGCACCAGCGGTGCCGGCGAGCATCGCGCCGGCGGTGCACAGCACCGCGGCAAGCGATCGAGTTCTCATGTCGTTGTCTCCTGGGTGAAGTTCATGTCTGCGGTCCCTGAACGGTTCTGGCGCGCAGAAGTTACGGTCGGTCTCGGCGTCTCATGCCCTTCCGGATCGGGGCGCGCCCGGCTACCCTGTGTCCCGCAGGCGCCCCGGTGAGGGGCAGGGGGATGTGTTGCGAGGGGGAGTTGTGCCGAGAGGACTGTCCGCAGCGTGTGCGCTGATCTGCGCGCTGCTGCTCATCGCGCCAGGGATGGCGCACGCCGAGACGCCGTCGCTCAAGCGCGTCCAGATCAAGGCGCCCGACGGCGTCACGATCGACGGTGCCGTCGTCATGCCTGCCCGCCCGGTCCCTGGCCGCAAGTACCCGGCGATCGCCTTCGCTGCCGCGTGGAACGGCGGGTACGAGCAGAACACCGCACCGGCGCTGAAGCTCGCCAGCAAGGGCTACATCGTCCACCTGTACACGATGCGCGGCATGGCGAAGTACCTCGACGGGCAGGTCAACATGGCCGGCCCGCTCGACCGCATGGACATGTCCGCGGTGATCGACTGGCTCATCGCCAACCGGCCGGTCGACCCTGACCGCATCGGCGCGGCGGGTATCTCCTACGGCGCGGGCCTGGCGCTCATCGCCTCGGGTTTCGATCCGCGCATCCGCTCGGTCGTCTCGCTCAGCGGCTGGACCGACCTCAACCGCGCGCTGTGGCCGAACGAGACGCGCAACGCGTGGGCCGCGGGCATCCTCTACAAGTCGGCCGTCGACGCCTCGCGCGTGGGGCCGGACTTCCTCGACATCTTCCACCGCTTCTTCCGCCAGGAGCGCATCGAGGACAACCTCGCCTTCGGCGCAGGCCGCTCGGCGCAGACGTACATCGACGAGATCAACGCCAACAAGCCGGGCGATCCTGATGTCGCAGCAGTGGAACGAGATGATCTTCCCGCCCGACCAGATCCTCGACTTCTACGAGGACCTCGAAGGGCCCAAGCGGCTGCTGCTGCAGCCCGGCGACCACGTCTCGCAGGAGACCGGCGGGCTCCTCGGGCTGAAGAACCGGCAGCTCAATGAGATCTACGCCTGGTTCGACCGCACGCTGAAGAACGCGCCCGACCCGGCGGCCCAGGCCGGCAGCATCACCATCGAGCCGCGCACGCCGTGGGGCGACCGCTCGCTGGAGAACTACGCGAACTGGCAGCAGGTCAGCACGGGGTCGCGGCGCTGGTACCTCGGCGGCGGCACCGGCTACCGCCCGCTGTCCGACACGCCGCAGACCGGCTGGAACGTCGAGTACCGCCCGCTGCTGAACACCGACGACGGTCCGGGCGGCCCGCTGGTCGGCCACCTCACCGAGGTGCTGAGCCGCAAGCCGCTGAACGCGCGCCTGTCGGGGCTGGACCGCAAGACCCGCGCGATGTGGATGACGGCGCCGTTCGCCGAACGGATGAAGGTCCGCGGCGCGCCGCGCGTGCGGTTCACCGTGACGCCGCAGTCCGCGAAGGGCACGGTCATCGCGACGCTGTTCTCGGTCAGCCCGCGCAACGTCGCCTTCACCATCACCCACACGCCGCTGACGTGGCGGGACAAGACGGTCGGGCAGCCGCTGACGTACGAGCTGCCGCTCCGGCCCACCGCGTACGACATCCCGCCCGGACACCGGCTGCTGCTCAGCATCGCGGGCGAGGACCTCAACTACATCCTGGACAAGAACCCGCCGGGGGCGAGGATCGCGCTGAGCTCGCCGGTGAGCGCGCCGTCGTTCCTGGAGCTGCCGACGCGCTGACGCTCAGCGCCAGTCGAAGTACTCGCGATGCATACGCCTGGCCGGCACGCCGGCCTGGTGCAGCTCGCGCTGGAACGTCCGCAGCATCCCCTGGGGGCCGCAGAGGAAGACGGACAGCCCGCCGGGATCACCGTCGACCGTGTCGAGCACGCGCGCGGACGTCAGGCGACCCTCGACGCTCGTGTCGACGATGTGCGCGTGCAGCGACGGGTATCGCCCCGCGATGTCATGGATCTCCGCGGCGAAGGGAGCGTCGCCGTCCGCGGTGTAGAAGAAGTCCACGCGGTGGGGCAGTTCACCCTCCAGTGCGCGCAGCCAGCTCAGGAACGGCGCGACACCCACGCCGCCGGCGATCCACACCTGCCGGTCGGTGCCGCGCCGGTGACTGAACCGCCCGTGCGGACCGCCGATGACTGCGGGCATTCCGGGCTCGATCAACTCCTGCAGGCGTGACGTGTAGTCCCCCAGGGCCTTGACCGTGACGCGGACCACGCCCTCCTGCGGCGCGCTCGAGATGGTGAACGGGTGCCGGTGCCACCCGTCCTTCGCCTCGAGGTAGACCATCGCGAACTGCCCCGGGATGAACTCGACGTGCCGCCCGAGCGGCCGCATCGCCACCTCGACCAGACCCGTGTCGATCTGCCGCACGGTCTCCACCTGGTAGTCGTGCAGCGACAGGAAGAACCGGGCGAGCAGCTCGCGGTAGACGTAGAACCCGAGGCCGATCGCCCCGATCGCCACGTAGCTCCACCGCAGGACCTGCGCGTCGTCGAAGGGTGTGCCGTCCATCAGGCCGTGCACGAAGGCGGCGGCGACGAAGATGCCCGTCGTGCGATGCAGCAGCCGCCAGCGCTCGTAGCCGCCGAACAGGCGCCGGACCTCCGCGACGCCCGGCGCGTCACGGGCGGCGACCACGATGCCGCGCAACGGCCCCGGGACCACCGACTGCCAGCGGGGCAGGATCGCCCAGGCCGCGAGCGCGAGCATCCCGCTCAGGCCGATGACGGCAAGCGCTCCGCCCTCCCCTTCTCCCGCCGACAGGAGGAGGTGTGGGATGAGCAGGAACAAGCCGGTGATCGCGACCCGGCGGTGCCAGATCGCGGCGCGGTCGATGCCGTCGAACCACTCCTCCACCCACGGCAGCGTGCTGATGAGCACCAGGCCGATCGACAGCAGGAGGATCGATTCAGCGCCGAAGAACTGGCCGACGTACGTGCCCGCCGGGATCCCGCCTGGTTTGGCGGTGGCCCACACCAGCGCGAGGGCGATCACCAGCGCTGCGATGGTGGCGGGTCCGATCTCGCGAGGGGTGAACCGCGCGCGCGGCGCATGCATGCGCTGAACCGTACTGGCCCGTCAGCGAAGCGCGACCGCCTCATGCAGCGTCGACCCTGTCCGCACGACCGTCTCCCCACCCACCTCCGCGGTGAGCGTGAAGTCCGAGCGGAAGCGGAAGTAGCCGGGGTTGCCGAGCAGCCGGTTGATGACGGGCTTGGCGACCGGCTTGACGAACCGCTTGCCCACGACCGGCACGTCGTTGAGCAGGTCGTGCGCGTGGATGATCTCCTTGACGTCGAGCCGCAGCTCGGCCGCGCCGCCGCCCGCACGCAGCGTCAGTGACGACGGATAGGACTGGTCGGCGATCTCGTTGTAGACCGACGGGCCCTCCTCGATCTCGATCTCGCCGGTGCTCAGCACCACGTCGCTGCCGCTGGCGAGCATGAACGGCGTGGAGACCGCGTTGCCGAACCGGCCGGTCGTGAAGATCGTGGCGTAGACCACCGTGAGGTCGTCGGCGTAGACGCGGCCCCAGTACCAGTGGTCGACGATGCGCGGCATCGTCCCCTTGCCCCAGTTGTGGTCGTGGTAGCCGATGCCGCTGACCTCGTGGCGCTTGCCGTTCACCACGATCGAGCCGGTGACCTTCGCCTTCGGCGCGGCGACGACCCACGCGAAGAAGCTGTCCTCGCCGTAGTTCGTCAGGCCCTCACCGGGCTGCCACATCGGGACGAGGCTCTCGAACGTGAGGTCGAACTGCATGCCGTCCTCGGCGATGTGGATCTGGTGCGTCGGCAGCCCGCCGTCGGCGAAGTCCTCCACGACCCGGCCCCAGTTGTGGGCGACGCGCACGTCGCACTTCTCGGTCGACGCGCTCGCCTGGGCGTGCGGGTAGAACTTGCGTACCTCGTGGCGGGTGCCGTTCGGCTCGTAGACGTGCAGCTCGACGCCGGCCTTCTTCGTCATGAGCTCGGCGGTCTGCAGGAAGCCGACGATGACGTGCCCGTCGTCCAGGCGCGCGTCGAAGTACCAGTGCTCGAAGTGGCCCTTGTCGGGCGAAGGGTGCGCGCCGTTCTCCCGCATCGGGACGGGGTTGATGACCTCGTCGCGGTTGCCCGGACCGGTCCAGCGATCGACGACCTGCAGCGTTGCCATGCGTCTCCTCAGCGCCGCAGCGCGCTCGCGGCTTGGAATTCGGCCTCGCGGCCCTGAAGTTGTGCGGCCAGCCAGCGCTTGCGCCGGGCGTCGGCCCGCCGCTCGAGCCGGTCGCCCGCGCCGGGGATGAACCGCCGGGCCAGCTCGCCCGCGCCGACCACGGGGGCGCGCGCGGCCATGAGCAGGATGCTCGGGAAGACGGCGGGCAGGTCGTACTTCGCGCGGGTCTGCGGCTGCATGAACAGCGCGAGATAGCCGGCGTACAGATGGCGCTCGTACTCGTGGCGCAGCTTCTCGCGCAGCCCCTTCGCCTCGCGTGAGGACAGCGCCTTGGGGAAGGACTCGATGAGCTCCTTGCCGTGGTCGCCCGACGTGTACGTGCGCGCGATCGCGGTCATGCTCACGAGCTTGAACGCCTCGCTCACGCTCTCCGGGTAACGGCGCGGGTGCACGCCGAGCAGGTAGCCCATGTAGCGCTGGTAGTGCAGCAGCGCGCGCATGTCGTCGGGGCCGGTCTGGTACCCCGCGCCCCACAGGAACAGGGCCGGTGCGACGCTGCCGCCCATGAGCGTGAGCAGCATGTACAGCTGACTGATCGGCGTGCCCCACTTCGCGGCGTCCCACTCGGGATGCTCGGAGACACGGCGGCGCACCGACACGTGCATGATCCGCACGCGCATGGCGGTCTTGCGCGCCTGGCTGTGCGGGGTCAGCAGCGCGCCGGGCTCGGAGACGTCGACCCAGAACTTGCCGGTCTCCAGGAAGCGGCGCAGCGCGTTGTCGCCCGCATAGCCGCCGGTGAGCGAGAGCGGCAGCGCGACGGCCGCCTCGGTGTAGATCTCCAGGGTAGAGAGACCGGCGACGGCGAAGAGGTCGGTGCCCCAGCGGCGCCAGATCGCGGCGCCCTTCTCGACGAGTTCGGGATCGACCCAGTCGGGCACGCGTTCGAACTCGGCGAACAGCGCACGCATGCTCTCGGGCGCGTCCGGGACGGCGTCGACGCCCTCCTCCAGTGCGCGGTCGACGAGCTTGCGCGTGGCGCGCGCGCCGAGGTCGCCGAACACGGTGTCGTCGACGAACGCCTCGGCGACCGGGTCGCCGGCCCACATGTCGGCGATGTACTCGCGCGCGACGTCGTCGGGCAGGAACGGGTCGAACCGCAGGAAGCGCTGGGCGCGGCGGCGGAAGCGCTGGAGCTCCGGCTTGCGGAGCGTCTCCCAGTACGCGAAATCGGTGGGCGTCTCCGGCAGCTCCTGCGCAGCGGGCACGGCATGGACGGTGGCCATGCCCGGACTTTTACCATACCGGTGGGTATGGTGTCACGGTTCGCTCGCCATACTCAAGCTTGACCGCTAACCTTGATTATGTGCCTGAGCTCGTCAAGCGTCGATGGTTGCCGACCGCGACGCTCGGCGTGCCGCGACGGGACCGCCAAGGCTGTGACTACGAAGCCTACGTCCCGGACCCGATCGCCAACCGTGCGTTCGTGCTCCACGGCGACACGGCAGCCGACATCGCCGACGCCGAGCGCGCAGTTGCGCAGTTGCAGCGCTCAGCCCGGTCGCTCGCGGACTCCGAGGCCGTCGCGCGACTCCTGCTGCGCGCCGAGGCTGTCGCCTCGTCCCGGATCGAAGGTTTGGAGATCGGCGGCCGGCGCCTCCTGAAGGCTCAGCTCGCACGCGGGCTGGGCGAGGACCCCGGAGACGTGACGGCCACCGAAGTCTTGAACAACATTGACGCGATGCGGTGGGCCGTGGACACGGTCGCTGCCGAGCCCCGGGTGACGGTCGAGCACCTTCTCGAGATCCACCGCCGGCTGCTGGCCGGCACCCGCCTGGAGCACGTCGGCGGCGTCGTCCGCACCCAGCAGAACTGGATCGGCGGCAGCTCCCACAACCCCTGCGCGGCCGCCTTCATCCCGCCTCCGCACGAGTACCTCGACGACCTCCTGGCCGACCTCTGCGCGTTCTGCAACGACGACGCACTCCCGGCCGTCGCGCAGGCGGCGATCGCCCACGCCCAGTTCGAGACCATGCACCCGTTCGTTGACGGCAACGGGAGGACGGGCCGGGCCCTGATCCACGTCGTCCTGAAGCGCCGGGGCCTCGTCACCACCGCGGTCCCGCCGGTGTCGCTGGTCCTCGCAACGCTGGCCGACGACTACGTCAGCGGCCTGACGGCCACGCGGTATCGGTCCGACCCGAGCGCCACGGAGGCGGTGGAGGGCATCAACCGGTGGGTGTCGTTGTTCTCCGCGGCCACGACCCGCGCCGTCGACGACGCGCAGCAGTACGAGGACCGCGTCCGAGCCCTCCAGTCGCAATGGCGCGACGCGGTCGGCCGGGCGCGATCGGACTCGGCGGTCCTCCGGCTCATCGACGCGCTTCCAGGCGCCCCCCTCGTGACGGTGCAGAGCGCGGCCGCCCTGATCGACCGCAGCATCCAGGCGACGAATGAGGCCATCCGCCGACTGGAGGCCGCGGGTGTGCTGCAGCAGACGACGGTTGGGAAGCGCAACCGCGGCTTCGAAGCCGCCGAGCTCGTTCGCGCGTTCAACGCCTTTGAGCGTCAGCTCGCCAGCCCGGATGCGGACACCCTGACCTCCCCACCGACCCGCACGGTTCCGTACCGGCCGCAGTAGCGGCCGAAGCTACGGCCGCGTGAGGATGGCGAGCATCGCCTCGCCGAGCGCGAGGTCCATCTCGCCGCCCTCCGGGACCGTGAGCATGAAGCCGACCCCGGTGCGGAACAGCATCTCCGAGCGCACCGCGGCATCGGCCTTGCTGAAGCCGATGCCCTCGAATGCCTCCATCACCTTGACGCCCATCACGGCGTCCGTCTGGGCGACGCGCTCGCGCACCCACGGGTTCGTCCGCGCCCATTCGCGCACGGCGCGTTCGAGCGGCCAGGTCGACGTGTCGGCGAAGCGCAGCATCATGAGACGCAGGCGCTCATTGGGCTCGATGCTCTCCAGCGCGGCGAACGACGCCACCGCTTCATCACGCCCGACCGCCCAGTGCTCGGCGACCGCGGCGAGGAACGCCTCGAGGTCGGAGAAGTGCCAGTAGAAGCTGCCCTTCGTGACCCCCAGCCGCTTGCACAGCGTGGGGATCTTGATGCCGGCCACGCCCTCGTCGGCGAGGACCTCCAGCGCGCAGGCCACCCAGTCGTCCACGGACAGCCGCGGGGTGCTGGTCTTCGAAGCGGATGACCGGGGCGTTGCCACGCGGCCAGTGTCCCATAGGGGCCCCGCGATACGGTGGCGAATCTCCATACCATTCGGTATGGTGGGTGTCGGAGAGCAGGGGTCAGGGGAGCGTTCATGGCGGAACACCACAGCACCGGCGGTGCCGCGTTCACGCGTCGCCGTCTCATCGGCGCCGCCGTCGGCGCGGCCGCGATGCACTACGCGGCGCCCGCGTTTGGCGGGCCGAGCAACTCGGCGATCGGGCGCAACCCGCTCATGTTCGTCTCGCCGCGCATCGAGCCGTTCGTCGATCCGCTGCCGGTCCTGCAGTACCGCACGGCGGGCGGCGAGCTCGTCGCCGCGAACGCCCGCCACCGCTTCCACCGCGACCTCGCCGTCAGCGACACCGCCGGGTTCGGCGGGCAGTCCTACCTCGGTCCCGTGCTCGAGGCCCACCGCGACCAGCCGGTCACGCAGACGTTCCGCAACGAGCTGACCGCGCACCCGCTCGCCCGCCACCTCGACCCGACGATCCACGGCGCGTCGCTGCTGGACCGCTCGCGCCCGCGGATGTCCATCCACCTGCACGGCGGCCTGACCGAGCCGGGCTCGGACGGGCACCCGCTCGCCAGCACGCGCGCGGGCCAGACCCGCGTGCACCACTACGACGGCGACCAGGAGGCGGCCGGCCTCTGGTACCACGACCACGCCATGGGCATCACCCGGCTGAACGTGTACGCGGGGCTGGCCGGGCACTATCTCCTGCGCGACGACTGGGACACGGGCGCGTCGTCCAACCCGCTCGGCCTGCCCGCCGGGGAGTTCGAGCTGCCGCTCGTGCTGCAGGACAAGATCTTCGCCCAGGACGGCACGCTGCAGTTCCGCCTGGCGACCTACGTCCAGGAAGGCAAATGGGAGGGCGGCCAGGCCGGCGACGTCCCGGTCGTCAACGGCATCGCGTACCCGTTTCACGAGGTCGCGCGCGGGCTGTACCGCCTGCGGCTGCTCAACGGATCGAACCTGCGGGCGATGATGCTGTCGTTCTCCAACGGCATGCCGTTCTGGCTCGTCGGCACGGACGCAGGGCTCGTCAACGCGCCGGTTCGCCTGGACCGGATCCGGCTGTCGCCCGGCGAGCGCGCCGACGTGCTCGTGGACTTCGGGTCGCTCCCCGCGGGCACGCGCGTGCAGCTGCGCAACACCGACCGGCTGCCGGCGCAGTTCCTCATCGCCGTGGGCGACGCGCGGATCCGCGACCTCATGGAGTTCCGCGTCGGCGCCGCGCGCGGGTTCACCGGGCCGGTGCCCGAGCGCCTGCGCGGCGGGCCCGGCCTGCCACCCGCACTGCCGCCGAACGAGAAGGCAACACGCGTGCGGAACATGACCGTGATGCAGCTGCCCGACGGCCGCCGCTTCCCTCCGGCCGTCATGAGCCTGAACAACCTGGGCTTCGACACCGAGGACGTCGAGCAGGTCCAGACGGGCACCGTCGAGCAGTGGAACATCATCAACCTCACGACCGACGACCACCCGATCCATCTGCACCTGCCGCTCATCCGGGTGCTCGGGCGGCAGCGGTTCTCCACGCTCGCGTACATCTTCCGCAACCCGCGCCCCGGGTTCGGGCGGCGCTGGGCGCCGTCGGCCGACCGTTACCGGCTCGGCGCGATGGCCGGCCCGCAGGCTTGGGAGGCCGGGTGGAAGGACACGGTCTACGCGCCGCCCGGCGTGATCACGCGGATGCTCGTGCGCTGGCCGACCGCCGAGGAGCTGGGGTTCGATCCCGACGCGCCGTTCGCCGTGCCGTCCAGCGTCGAGACGGGCGCCCCGGGCGTCAATGCCCAGCCCACCGCGGTGTGCCGCCTGTCGACGGGCACGCAGCCCGAGCCCGATCGCGCGCGCGGGTACGTCTGGCACTGCCACGTCCTCGATCACGAGGACCACGACATGATGCTCCCCGTCCGCGTGAGCGCGTCCTGATGGGCACGGCAGCCGCGCCCGTCTCGCATCGCACCTGGGCCATCGACGCGGCGCGGTCAGACGTGACCTTCACCGCCTGGGTCCTCGGCCGGCTTGCGGTGCGCGGCGGGTTCCCATCAGCGGCCTCCGGCGCGATCGTCCTGGCCGACGACACGCTGTCGGGCGCCGCGACCGTCGCCGCCGCGACGATCGACACCGGAATCGGGCGCCGCGACCGGCACCTGCGGTCGGCGGAGTTCCTCGACGCGGCACGGCACGACACGATCGCGATGCGGGTCGAGGGGATCACGCGGTCCGCGGGCGTGCAGCGCGCGACCGCGGTCCTGACGATCAAGGGCGTCACCACCACCGTGCCGGTCGAGATCGAACTGACCGGGCCCGACGCGTCGCTCACCGCGATCGTGCGCGGCCGGCTGCGCCGCCATGACGTCCACATCGTGCCGTCGTGGCTCGCGAACCTCGTCGTCGATGAGGACGTCGTCTTCGAGGCGCGGATCGTCACGGGGGCGGGATGAGACGCGCGGTGGCAGGCGGGTTGCTCGCCGCACTGGTCGCCGCCGCGCCGGCGTTCGGCGCCCCGCCCGACCTCGCGGCCACCGCGCCCGGCGAGATTCTCAGCGCCGAACCCACGAGCGCGCGGCTGCTCCCGCGCGCACCGAAGGCCTGGCGCGTCCTCTACCGCTCGACCTCCGCGGAGGGCGCCCCGATCGCCGTGTCCGGTGCGGTGATCGTGCCGCCGGGCGCACGGCACGTCCTGGCGATCGCGCCGAGCACCCAGGGCTTCGCCGACCGGTGCGCGGCCTCGCGCCGCCAGCAGGACCTCACGCTGACCGAACTGCCGATGGTCGCCGCGGCGACCGCGCGGGGCTGGGCTGTGGCGATGACCGACTACGAGGGCCTGGGGACCCCCGGCCAGCACACGATGTTCGTCGGCCGGTCCGAGGGCCACGCGGTGCTCGACGCGCTGCGCGCCGCCCGGGCGCTCCCCGCGAGCGGGCTGGCGGCGGGCGGCCGCACCGGGGTGCTCGGCTACTCGCAGGGCGGCGGCGCCGCGGCGTGGACCGCGCAGCTGCAGCCCACCTACGCGCCGGACGTCCCGCTGGCCGGCGTGGCCGCGGGCGGCACGATCGCCGACCTGCCCGCGTTCCTCGCCGCCGGCTCGGGCACGTGGGGCGCGGGTGCCGGGTTCGGCACGCTGCTCGGACTCGACGCGGCGTACGCCGACCTGGACCTCGCGCCGCTGCTCACGCCGCGGGGCGCATCCTTCGCGCGGACCGTCGGCAGCCGGTGCGCGGTCGAGTGGATCGCGACGCTGAACTACCCGCGCGCGAGCGCGCTGCTCACCACCGACCCGTTTGCCGACCCCGCCTGGGCGCGCCGCGCGCAGGAGAACACGCCGGGCGACGCCGCGCCCGTGGCACCCGTCCTCCTCTACCACGGGCGCGGTGACCGCAGCGTGCCGATCGCGGGCGCCGAGCGGCTGCGCGACGCGTGGTGCGCGGGCGGTGCGACCGTCCGCTGGCGGCCGATGGCCACTGACCACGCGGGCGCGCTGATCAGCGGGACGGCGACCGCGCTGTCGTGGCTGGGATCCCGGATCGCCGGGACCGCCACCGAACCCGGGACCTGCGTGTAAGGGGCCGCCATGCCTGAGCGCTTCACCAGGCGACAGGCGCTGGCGAGCGCCGCACTCGGCAGCCTCGCGTTCACCGGGCGGGCGTCGGGCGCACCGTACTCGCCGCCGCACCGGCTCGACCAGCCCAACGTGCCGGGCTTCGGCCTGGAGTTCAAGTCGCCGCGCCTGGCGAAGTACGTCGACGAGCTCCCGGTCCTGCCGCGCCGCGCGCTGGGCGGCGACATCGTCATGGCCGAGGCGCGGCACCAGTTCCACCGCGACCTCGACCTCGTGCCGAGCTGGGGCTACGACGGGCTCAGCCACCTCGGCCCCACGATCGAAGCGGTCCGCGGCGAGCAGACACCGACGACGTTCGTCAACGGGCTGGGCCGCCACGTCCTGTGGCGCGACATCGACCGCCAGCTGCACGGCGCGTCCGAACTGGACCGCACGCACCCGCCCGCTGTCGTCCACCTCCACGGTGCGCCGAACCGGCCGTCCGCCGACGGGCACCCGATGGCGATGTCACGGCCCGGCGGCCGGGTCACGCACGCCTTCGGCACCGACATGGAGGCCGCCGGCCTCTGGTACCACGACCACGCGATGGGCACCACGCGCCTGAGCCTCTACGCGGGGCTCGCGGGGATGTTCCTCCTGCGCGACGAGTTCGACACCGGCGAGCGTGACAACCCGCTCGGGCTGCCCACCGACGAGTACGAGGTCCCGCTCGTGCTCACCGACAAGCTCTTCTATCCCGACGGGCGTCTGCGCTACCAGGGCACGCCGACCGTCGCGCAGGACGAGTGGGCGGGCGGGCTGTGCGGCGACGTGATGATCGTCAACGGCAAGGCGTGGCCGCGCCTGCAGGTCGACCGCGGCGTCTACCGCTTCCGCACCGTCAACGCGGCGCAGCTCAACGACTACCGGCTGGAGCTCTCGAACGGGCAGCCGTTCTGGGTGATCGGCAGCGACGGCGGGCTGCTCGACGCGCCCGCGCATGTGGCCGAGCTCGACATCGCGCCGGGTGAGCGCTACGACGTGCTCATCGACTTCTCGTCCCTCGAGCCCGGCGAGCACGTCGACCTGCTGAACACGATGCGGATCTCGTGGGCGGGCAAGCTCATCGGCGCGGTGCAGGTGCCGAACGTCATGCGGTTCGTGGCGAGCGCAGACCGCGGGCGCCACCGGTCCATCCCGGACACGCTGCGCGGCGGGACCCGCCAGCCCGCGCGGCTGCCCGCGGTGCAGACCACGCGGCGCGTGCGGACCGCCACGCTCAACGCCTTCCTGGACCGCAAGAACATCCGCTGGATCTCGACCGGCGTGATGAACATGAACAACCTCACGTACGCCGACCCGGAGATCGAGGCGCCCGTGCAGGGCACGACCGAGCGGTGGGACTTCGTCAACTGCGACTGGACCATCCAGATCCACTCCATGCACTTGCACCTCGTGCAGTTCCGGGTGGTCGGCCGGCAGGACCTGAACGTCGCGCGGTACATGCGCGACAACCCGCCGCCCGCGCTGGGCCGCCGCTGGGCGCCGGCGCCCGACCGGTACCTGCGCGGCGCCGCCGAACTGCCCGCGCCGTACGAGGCCGGCTGGAAGGACACGGTGCGCTGCCCGCGCGGACAGGTCACGAGCGTCATCGTCCGCTGGCCCACCGCCGACGAACTCGGCTTCGACCCCGACGCCCCGTTCACCACGCCGCAGGGCGGCACCGAACAGGGCTACGTCTGGCACTGCCACGTGATCGATCACGAGGACCACGAGATGATGCTGCGCCTGCGCATCACCGCGCCGGGGCAGGACCTCTCGGACACCGCGGTGCCGCGGCTGTTCTGCGCGACGACGTAGCGCGGGGCGGCCCGTGCTCCCCGGCCGAGGGGAGGCACTGCGGTGGTGGCCGGGGAGCGGGGCCGCCGTCCTACCCGGGTCGCACCGCCACCCGGAGGCTCTTGGTCTTCCCGCTCGCCATGCGGGTGCCGACCGTGAAACGCAGGCGCGGCGAGGAGGACCGGCGCAGCCGCGGGCTGACGCGCACCGCGCCGCCCGCGATCCGCACGCGGACCGTCGTGGCCTTCACGCCCTTGGGGAACGTCACGCGGAGCTTCGACCCGCTGATCGTGACGGTCGCCTTCTTCTTCTCGGCGTTCGTGGCGCTGACCCGCACCCGCGCGCGGACCGACCGTGCCGACGCGTAGGTCAGGCCACTCGGCAGGCCGAGTTCCACCCGGTTGACGGGCGCCTGCCCGCTCGCCACGCGCAGGTCCAATCCGGGGCGACCACGCCGCAGCGACGTGACCTTCAGCGTCGCCGTCGGCGTGCAGCCCGACGACTGCAGCTGTGTCGTGCTCGACACCGTCGAGCCCGCCCACGACGTGAACTTCGCGAGCACCGGGTTCGACGCGCTCGCGCACAGGTCCTTGCCGACGACCAGCGGCGTGCCGACGCCGCCGAGCGTCATGACGAGGCTGGAGATCGGCGTGTCCGGCACCGGGTCGAGCGTCGTGACGAGGCGCGACTGCGCGTCGACGGCGACCTTGCCGGTGAGGTCCAGGCTGATGCGCCCGCGGATCTGGATGCCGAGCTGCGGCAGCGGCACGCCCGGCACCGAGACGAAGCGCACCACGCCCGTGAGCGGGTCGTTCAGGAGCGGCGTGCGCGCGGACACCGTGCCGATCTGCGAGGCCGGCGCGCACGTGCCCTTCTCGTAGTCGGCGAGCGGGCAGACCGTGCTGAGCTTCGTGATGTCGACCGAGATGCCGGCCGGCATCGTGATCGCCGCAGCGCGGACGTTCGCCGACCCCGCGTCGGACGCGAGCTGCACCCGCAGCTTCGGGTTGCCGCCCGGGGACAGCGCGGCGCGGTTGCCCTCGATCGCGGCGGTCAGCTTCGGGCCGAACGCGAGCTTGTCGCACCCGGTCACCTGGTAGGGCGCGGTGAGGTTCGAGGACAGTCCCGTGTCGGACGTCAGCGTCGCGCTGAGCTGCAGCGGTGCGCAGTTCGACGCGTTGAAGATGAACCCGGGACGGTCCAGCGCGAGGCGCAGGCCGCGGAGGTTCAGCGGGATACCCTGCATCCGCTGGGGCACGTCGAGGAACGTCATCGCGATCGACGCGTCGGTGCCGACGTCGACCTTCGCGAGCACGACGATCCGGCCGAAGTCCAGCGGCCCGACCTTCGCGTCGGCGATCACCGCCATGCCGGCGGGTGCGCCGTCGATGGGCGTCGTGAGGTACACGCCGCCGGGCAGCGAGAGCGGCTCCGGGCCGGGACCGGCGACGGAGGTCACCGAGCCCACGCGGCTCTCCGGCCCGCACCCGCCCGCACGGGCGACGTCGACCGGGCACGGCGTGACCGAGTCCAGCCGGCCCGCCAGGCCGGGCGGCAGCGTGACCTTCGCGCCTGCCAGGCGGGCGCTGCCGTCCGGGCGTCCGAGCGTCGCGACGATCGACGTGTCCGCGCCGGCCTGGTTCGTGGCCAGCTCGGTCGTGAGCTCGGGCGTGAACGGCTCGGGGTCGTTGCAGCCCTGGTCGATCGTGGTGTCGCTCTGCGCCGACGCGCCGGGCGCGCCGGGGAAGCCCTCGGCCACGATCGACGCCGTGTACGTGCCGCACTTGCGCGGCGTGGAGAGCATGGCCTGCGGGCCACCGCGGAAGATGAAGCGGAACCGGGTGAACGGGGTCGGCGGCAGGTCCTCGAGCACCGTGGCGAGCTGGCCGGTGACCGGGTCGATCTCCGCCCGCGCGGCGATCTTCACGCGCATCGCGTCGTCCTGCGGCCCGGCCTGCGCGGTGGCGAAGAACCGCAGCTTCGGCGAGCCCGGCTTCGGCGTGGCGATGTACACGGGGCCTTCGAGCTCGTCGACGAGCAGCAGCGGCGAGCGGAACTGCACGGTGCCGATCCGCGATGCCTCCGGGCAGGTCGCGGCCTTGCCGAGGCCCAGGCCGAACTGCTCGTCGGTGCAGCCCTCCAGGCCCTTCGAGCCCGACGACGCGGAGATCTCGAAGCCCGCCGGCAGCACGAGGCGCGCGTTGCGGACGTGCGCGTTGCCGCGGCCCGCGGTCGCGTCGTCGTCCTCCGTGACGTCGGCGACGACCTCCGTCGGCACGTCCGCGCGGTTGTCGGTCGTGACCTTCGCGCCGATCGGCATCTTCAGCGTGCCGCAGTCCGTCGGCGTGTACGGCGAGCGCTCGGCGACGGTGGTGTCCCCGGCGTACGAGGTCAGCTCGACGCGGTACGTGGCCGGCCGCGAGCAGTCCGTCGGGCTCGACAGGAACGGCCGCGTGAAGTGCGCGTGGTTCGTGTCCGAGCCCCACAGCCGCATCGCCATGCGGCGCAGTTCGATGGGGATGCCGGCGAAGCCGCGCGGGCTGTCCTTGACGATCGTGTCGACGCCGTTGTCCTCCGGGCGCAGGCGCATCTCGGCTTCCAGCCGGATGGCGGGGATGCCGGCGGCCTCGAGCTGCACGCCCAGGCGCGCGGCCTCGGTGCCGGTCGGAGTGATGAGGTAGATGTCGCCCTGCAGGACGTTCTCGCCGATGACGCCGACCGCGGTCTCGGCGGCGGCGCGCACGGTGCCGACCTGGTGGGTCGACGGGCAGCCCTTGCGGCGGAAGGTGGCGGTATCGCACATCGGGACGGCGCGCGGGGAGCCCACCTGGCCGGGCGGGAGGGAGACGCGCAGGTTCCGCACGTCGTCACCGAGGCCGAGGCTGTTGCCGAACTCGCCGGCGGTCGCGCTCTTGAACGCCAGCGCCAGGCAAACGTCGGCGTTGGCGCCCGACTGCGTCCACGACGCGGGTCGATTGTTCAGCGCGCACGGAGCGTCGGGGCGCACCGTCGTCGCGATCATGTCCGTCACGTTCACGCGAGCGTCCGCCGCATGGGCGAACCCGAGCACCGACGTCACGACCGCAGCCCCCAGCGCGCATCCGCGCAGGGACCGACGAAACCCCCTGACCATGGCTCTCCTCCCAGAGACCGTGTGGACCGGACGGCGACGAACATACCATGCGGTATGGAAAGCTCGCGTAGGCTCCCCCGCGAACGCCCATGCCGACTCCTCTCTGGTCCCCCTCACCCGAGCGCGTGGCCCGCGCGCGCATGACCCAGTTCGCCGCCGACGTCGGCATGCCGGGCGCGAGCTACGAGGACCTCTGGCGCTGGTCGGTCGACGACCTCGACGCGTTCTGGGGCGCGATCTGGACGCAGTTCGGCGTGGCCGGGGAGTTCGACACGGTCCTCGCCGACGCGTCGATGCCGGGGGCCGTGTGGTTTCCCGGCACCACGGTGAACTACGCCGAGCGGATGTTCGCGGGCAAGGCCGGCGACGCGCGGGCGATCCAGCAGGCGTCCGAGGTCCGGCCGCTCGAGTCCTGGACCTGGGGCCGGCTGCGCGCCGAGACCGCCGCGATCCGCGCGGGCTTGGTCGCGCGCGGCGTCGGCCGGGGCGACCGCGTCGCCGCGTACCTGCCGAACATCGCCGAGACGATCGCCGCGTTCGCCGCGACGGCGTCGCTCGGCGCGATCTGGTCCAGCGCCGCGCCCGAGTTCGGTGAGCAGGCCGTCATCGACCGGTTCCGGCAGATCCAGCCGAAGGTGCTGCTCGGCGTCGACGGGTACCGCTACGGCGGCAAGGACTTCGACCGGCGCGGCCACGCCCGGCACATCGCCGACGAGATCGGGGCCGAGCTCGTGCCGTTCGGCTACCTCGACGGCACCGGCTGGCCGGACGGGTTCGCCGACCACGGCACGGTCCTGACCTTCGACCGCGTGCCGTTCGACCACCCGCTGTGGATCCTCTACTCGTCGGGCACCACGGGCCTTCCGAAGCCGATCGTCCACGGACAGGGCGGCATGCTGCTCGAGCACCTGAAGAAGACATACCTGCACCTCGACGCGCAGGAGGGCGACCGCATCCTCTGGTTCACCACGACCGGCTGGATGATGTGGAACTTCCTGATGTCGGTGCTGCTCGGCGACGCGTCGATCGTGCTCTACGACGGCAACCCCGCCGGCGAGGTGCTGTGGGACCTCGCCGCCGACGCGGGCGTCACGACGTTCGGCACCAGTGCGGCGTTCCTGCAGGCGTGCCAGAAGCAGGGGGTCGAACCCGGGCGCGGGCGCGACCTCTCCAAGCTCACGGCCGTCGGCTCGACCGGCTCGCCACTGTCACCCGAGGGGTTCCGCTGGGTGTACGACCACGTCGGCACGGACACCTGGCTGTTCTCCACGAGCGGCGGCACCGACGTCTGCACCGCGTTCGTCGGTGGCGTCCCCACCCTCCCGGTCTACGAGGGCGAACTGCAGGCGCGCTGCCTGGGCGCCTCGGTCGAGGCGTGGAACGAAGCGGGCGAGCCGGTGGTCGGCGAGGTCGGCGAACTCGTCATCACGAAGCCGATGCCGTGCATGCCGGTCGGCTTCCGGGGCGACGAGGACGGCTCGCGCTACCGGGCGGCGTACTTCGAGATGTACCCCGGGATCTGGCGCCACGGCGACTGGCTGGAGCTGACCGAGCGCGGCACCGCGATCATCCACGGGCGCAGCGACTCGACGATCAACCGCGGCGGCGTGCGGATGGGCACGGCCGAGATCTACAGCGCGGTGGGCACGATCCCGGAGGTCGTCGACAGTCTCGTCGTCGACGTGCCCCGGGAGGACGGCGAGAGCTGGATGCCGCTGTTCGTCGTCCTGCGCGAGGGCGCACAGCTCGACGACGAGCTCGTCGCGCGGATCAAGCGCGCGGTGCGCGAGCAGTGCTCACCGCGGCACGTGCCGAGCGAGGTGCTGGAGATCGCTGAGGTCCCCAGGACCCTCAGCGGCAAGGCGCTGGAGATCCCGGTCAAGCGCATCCTCATGGGCGCCGACCCCGCAACGACGACGAGCCTCGACGGGATGGCGAACCCGTCGTCGCTGGGCTACTTCACGTCGCTGCGCGTCAGTCCTTGATGAACCAGCCGCGCACCTCGGCCTCATGGTCGATGTAGCGCTCGCCCGTCACATCGACGACGACCTTGTCGATCGTGCCGCCGGTGAAGCGGAACGGCGCAGCGTAGTCCGGGGTCACGGGTGACGCGCTGTCGCGCCCGACGCAGATCCCGTCGCCGACCAGGCAGAAGGCGCCCGGCTGGGTGACGATCTCGCCGCTGCCGACTTCCTCGTCGTCCATGTAGAGCGTCAGCGTCCCCGCGAAGCCCGGCATCGCCGGGTCCTCGTGCTTGCCCTGCACCGTGAACTCGGCGGTGTAGACGTGCGGGCCGGGCGTGATGTCACGGTCCGCGACGACCTCCTGCAGATGGGTGCCGACCCAGTTGAACGTGTACTTCAGGCGCCCGTCCTTGATGTACAGGGTGTGCCCGCCGGCCACGCCGCCGTGCGCGTACAGCACGCCCTCGGCATCGGCGCTGTCGATCGCCACGCCGGCCGCGATCGTGTACGACCGCCCGGTGATCCGAACGCCGCCGGCTTCGGGCACGTCCGCGCAGTCGGGGTAGTAGACGTACCGGTCGCGCGGCTTGGACGCGCTCGGGCGCTCGGCCAGGACCTGCTCCAGCGCGCTGCGGTCATCGAGCGGCAGGCCGTTGTACCGCTCGGCGAGCTCGAACCACAGCGCTTTGAGCTGCTCCAGGCGCTCGGGCTCCTGCGCCGCGAGGTCGGTGCTCTGGCTGCGGTCGACCTGCAGGTTGTAGAGCTCCCAGACGTCCTGCTCGAACTTGCCCCAGCCGCTGAGCGGCGGGTGCAGCGTGCACGCCAGCCAGCCCTCGTGGTAGATCGACCGCTGCCCGAGCATCGCGTAGAACTGCGTCGTCTTCGCGGGGGCGGTGGCGTCGGTGAGGCTCGCGGCGAAGCTCTCACCCTCGATCTCGCTCTGCTCGTAGCCCTTGATGACCGCGGGCGGGGTGATGCCGAGCAGCTCGTAGACGGTCGGGACGACGTCGACCGCGTGGACGTACTGGTCGCGCGTCTCGCCCTGGACCTTGATGCCCGCCGGCCAGGAGACCAGGCACATGTCGGAGATGCCGCCCTCGTAGCCGGCCCAGCGCTTCCAGTAGGGAAACGGCGTGTCGAACGCCCACGCCCAGCCGGTGTTGTAGTGGTTGTAGGACTGCGGGCTGCCGAGCTCGTCGATGTGCTGCAGCGTGAGGTCGGTCGTGCTGGGCACGCCGTTGAAGAAGCGCCACTCGTTGAACTCGCCGTTCGGGCCGCCCTCGCCGCTGGCGCCGTTGTCGGAGATGACGACGATGATCGTGTTGTCGAGCTGGTCGGACTCCTCGAGGTAGTCGAGCACCCGGCCGATCTGGTCGTCGGTGTAGGAGATGTAGCCGGCGAACACCTCGGCCATGCGGGAGAACAGGCGCTGCTCGTCGGCGCTCAGCGAGTCCCACGGGCGCACCGTGTCGAGCAGCGGCCAGGGCTGGCCCTCGGGGCCGATCGCCTGCGGCTCGCCGTGCGGGTTGATCGGCGACAGCTCGGTGTCGGCCGGCAGCAGGCCGAGCTCCTTCTGGCGCGCGAGGATCTCCTCACGGATCGCCTCGTAGCCCTGATCGAACCGGCCCTTGTACTTGTCCGCCCACTCCTGGGCGACGTGATGCGGCGCGTGGCCGGCCTGCGAGGCGAAGTACATGAAGAACGGCTTGTCCGGGTCCACGACCTTCGCGTCGCGGATGAACTCGATCGCCTTGTCGGAGAGGTCGTCCGACAGGTGGTAGCCCTCCTCCGGCGTCGCGGGCGGGTCGACCTGGTGGTTGTCGTGAACCAGGTCGGGATACCAGCTGTTGGACTCGCCGCCGAGGAAGCCGTAGAAGCGCTCGAAGCCGCGCCCCAGCGGCCAGCGGCCCTTGTACGACGCCATCGTGGCCTCCTCACCCGGCGTGAGGTGCCACTTGCCGACGCAGTACGTGTTGTACCCCTCCTCGGCCAGGACCTCGGAGATGAAGCCGTTCTCGAACGGGATCCGGGTCGAGATGCCGGGGAACCCGGAGCTGAACTCGGCGATCGTCGCCATGCCGTTCGACGTCGCGTTGCGACCCGTGAGCAGCGACGAACGGGTCGGCGAGCACAGGGCGGTCGTGTGGAAGTTGGAGTAGCGGACGCCCATCTCCGCGATGCGGCGCATGTTCGGCGTCTCCACCGGCCCGCCGAACACGTCCATCGTGCCGTAGCCGATGTCGTCCCAGGCGAGGAACAGCACGTTCGGCGCGCCCTCGCGCGCCTGCGGGGCGAGGAACGGCTCCCAGTCCGGCGTGGAGTCGCGGACGTCCAGCTCGATCTTCCCGTTGAACTGCTGGCTCACTGGGTGCCCCTTTCATGGGCGGGGGAGGTGTCGCGTGCGATACGGAACCCGAGGTTGCCCGTCGAGCTGTCCGGCGTGTTCGAGCTGCGGGCGTCGACCCGGTAACGGTTGCAGTACGAGGCGTGGCACAGGTACGAGCCGCCGCGCATGACCCGCGCCGCGCCGTTCGCCGGGCCTCGGGGATGCTCGCGCGGGCTGCTGGCGTAGTACCGCGGGTCGAACCAGTCGGCCGTCCACTCCCACACGTTGCCGGTCATCTGGTGCAGACCGTACCCGTTGGGCGCAAAGGCGCTGACCGGTGCGGTGCCGGCGTACCCGTCAGCCGCGGTGTTCTGTGCCGGGAAGCGGCCCTGGAAGACGTTCATGCGGTGCTCGCCGCCGGGCTCGAGCTCGTCGCCCCACGAGAAGGGGACGCCGACCAGGCCGCCGCGTGCGGCGTACTCCCACTCCGCCTCCGTCGGCAGGCGGGCGTCCGCCCACGCGCAGAAGGCTCGCGCGTCGTTCCACGACACGTGGATCACGGGGTGGTCGCCGCGCCCGTCGATCGACGAGTGCGGGCCTTCGGGATGCGCCCAGTCCGCGCCCTCCACCTGGCGCCACCACTCCGCGCCGACCACGCCGCGCGTCGGCGGGAAGTCCTCCGGCAGGAACGCGACGAAGACGAACGACCAGCCGAAGACCTCCGCTTCAGTGCGGTGGCCCGTCGCGCCGACGAACGCGGCGAACTCCGCGTTCGTGACCGCGTGGCGTGAGATCGCGAACGGCGCGAGGACGACCTCGTGGGCCGGGCCCTCGCCGTCCTGGCGGTAGCCGTACGTCGCGTCGGTGCCCATGAGAAACGCGCCGCCGGGGAGCAGCACGAGGTCGTCGGCGACGACGTGCGCGCCGGCGCCCGCCGGCACGCCCGGAGTTGCTCCGAAGCCGGCGTCAGCGCCTCGGCCTGCGCCCGGAGCGCAGCAGCCGTCGGCGCTCACAACTTCGGCCGGCCGCCCGTGAGCTTGCCGCGGCACGTGCGATAGGTCCGCGTGCCCGTGATCGTGCGCCCGGTGATCAGCAGTGCTGTGATCCGCACCTTGAACGAGCCCTTCGGCAGGCCGCGCAGGTCGACGATCGTGCCCCACGGCGGGCGGCGCAGCACGCGGGTCGTCTTCGGCATCCGCACCGTGACGCCCACGGTGTTCGGCCAGTAGCGCTTCGGGACCCGGATGCGGAAGTAGCGGCGGCTGATGCAGCGCCTGTTGCTCGGCGTCTCCACGACGCCGTTCGGCCCGAACGCGCCGGTGGGCGTCGTGCTCGCCGGGTTCGTCGGCGGCGGGCCGCTGACCCCGGTCGGGGAGAACGTCGTGTAGTGCGAGAACGTGGCGCTCGCCCCCGGGGCGAGGGTGTACGTCCAGCTGATACCCGCGCCGTTGTCGAGCCGCTCGGCGGCGCGCGTGGTGTTCGGGAACGGCGTGTGGGTGCCGATATGCGCCCACACCTGGCTGAACGCGGCCTGCATGTACTGGTTCCCGCCGGTGATGGGGAACCATTCCTCGATGCGGTCGGCCGGCGAGTTGTTCGCCGTCAGCGAGCAGCCGACCGCGCCCGTGCCGTTCGCGAACCCGAAGCCGGTGTCCGAGCTCTGCAGGTAGCAGTCGCCCGCGCGGTAGATGACCCCGGACAGCGCGGCGCCGGAGGTGTTCTGCAGCGTGACGTCGGTGCGGTAGGACTCCTGGCCGATGATGTAGCTGTCGACCTGTGAGGCGCGCAGCCCGGTCGCGCCAGCGGCGGCGACGGTGGTGACCCGGAACGGCGACCCGCTCGAGCCGGAACCGGTGACCGGGGTCTGGCTGACCGGCGTCCACGCCGTCCGCGCGCCGATCGCCGACGCCGCGCCTGACACGACGGGCGCGTAGAGATCGGCCCCGACCACGACGAACGTGCCGCAATCGCCGGGCCTCGCGCTCGACGGGTACAGCTCGAGCGCCGAGTCGTTCCGATGCGCGACCTGGCAGCCGAGCTGCTCGCCGGCGATGACCGCGGTGAGCGGGCCGGCCGAGGTGATCTCGACCGCGCCGGAGACCGCGGGTCCGGCAGCGAGAAGGGCGCAGGCGGCCGTCAGAGCGGCGGCGGCGCGGGAGAAGGCATGAGGCAGCATGTCCACGTTTCGGAGCCTACTCCGGGGCACAGCACCAAGAACACCGGGGTTTCCCCGGATTCCAGTCCGCTACGGGCCGTGTCAGCGGTCAGCGCTTGAGCGTGACCGCGAGCTTCGTCGTCGTCGCGACGCCGTTCAGCGCGACGACCGCGCGTACCTTCGCGGTGCGCTTGCGCCGCACCAGCGCGCGGCCCTTGGCGTTGAGTTTCACGCGCACGCGGAAGCGCTTGCCGGCCTTGCCGGAGAACGTCGCCCGGCCGTAGCTCGTGCTCTTCGCCGCACGGGCGGCCGCCGGTGTCAGCGTGACACGGCCGGCGCAGTCGCCTTGGCACACAAGGTCCAGGAGCGCCCGTCCGCTCGCGACGGATGCGGTCGAGCGCCCGAGGCCAACGGCCGCTGCGCCGGTGGTCGAGCCGGTCGTCTCCGACGTGCTGAGGTCGGCGCTCATCGTGACCTGCAGCCCGAGCGCCCCGTAGTTCGGCAGGGCGTTCGGGCTGGGAGCGGGGACGCCGCCGGCGGTCGGACCGGGGAACGCGGCGAAGAAGAAGGCTGCGGCCCCCGACGACAGCGCCAGCGGCACGGGCACGTCAGGCGAGAGGACCTCCAGCGCCAGCCAGTCGGTGCCCGCGACCGTGCCCGTGTCGTTGACGTCCGGGGTGGCCTGGGCGCGGACCGGGAGGCTGAGCGGCACCGTCGTGATGGCGTTGGCCTGAGGGGTGAAGGTCGGCCCGTACGCCTGCAGGAAGGGTGTGGTGACGCTCGGACTCGCCGCGTTGCCGGTCTGCTGGAAGAGCGTACGGATGACGTTGATGCGCATCGGCCCCGTGATGTTGCCGACCTTCACCCGCGCCGCCGTGACCGTGCCGGTGGCGGGGGCCGCGAGGCCGAACGAGCCGCTGGCGTTGATGCCGCCCGAACTGAACTGGCAGGACCCCTGCGCGTTCGCGGGCACGATGTTGCCGAGCAGCGGCAGGCCGAGCAGCACCGCGTTCCACCACGTCCCGTCCTTGCACGCGGTTCCCGGCGTGTTGTTGGCCGGCACCTGTTCCAGGTCGGCCCCGAACGTCACCGTGGCAGCGGCAGCCGGGCTTGCCGTCGCCGCGAGCAGGGCAACCGACGACAGCGCGACGGCGATGGACAGGCGGGGCATCACGACCTCGTTCAACGGGCGGCAGGAGCGCACCACCGTAACGAAGATCCGTTCTCTGGGGAGGGCGGGGACAGACATGGGCGGTCCCGGGATCGAACCGGGGACCTCGCGCTTGTAAGGCGCGCGCTCTGACCAGCTGAGCTAACCGCCCGAGGTAACGTCGTCCGAAGGTCCGAGCTTGCGAGGACCGGAGGACGAAACCACATTCTCTGTCCGGCCGTCCATCGTAGGGTCTGCGTCAGTGTCACCGTCCGTTGTGTCGGTCCGGTGGCGTCCGATGTGACCGGTGTGGTCTCGGGCGGGCGGCGAGCTGACTCTTAGGGTTGCTGTCGGCCAAGTGTCTGACCTGCATGCGTTGTGTCGCTCGCCGCCCGTCCGAGGATCACCGGTCGTGACTTGATAGGAGCGTGGCACCGCCCCGACTGAGATGTGTCCGATCGGCGATCCGTTCGCCTGTTCATGTCGACGAAGGGATGGTGCGGATGATCGTGATCGCCGCGGACACTCACAAGAGCACGCACAGCTTCAGCGCTGTGGATTTGGCGACTGGCCGCGTTCTCGCGGAGAAGACACTGGGCGCCGATCGGGCCGGGATGCTGCAAACGCTGCGGTGGGCCAAGAGCCTCGGAGGCGAGCAGGTGTGGGCCCTGGAGGACTGCCGCCATGTCTCGAGCCGGCTCGAGCGGGTGCTGATCGCTTCTGGCGAGCGGGTCGTTCGCGTTGCGCCCAAGGCGATGGGCCAAGCGCGTCGCGCTGAGCGCACCGCAGGGAAGTCCGATGTGATCGATGCGCGGGCGGTCGCCAGGGCCGTTGTCCGCGATGGCGTCGACAGTTTCCCTGCGGCGTTCCTCGATGACGCAGCGCTGGAGATCCGGCTGCTGGTCGATCACCGCGCCGATCTGGTCGCCGAGCGCACGCGGATGCAGTCGCGGCTGCGGTGGCATCTGGTCGAGCTCGACGATGAGCTCGAAGCCCGCATCCCGGCCGGGAGCCTGGACCGCCAGGTCTGGCTTGACCGGATCGATCGGCGGCTGAAGCGCATGGATCAGCGCGCGCGGGTCCGGATCGCGCGCGATGAGCTTCGCCGCATCCGCGAGCTGACCCGGACGGCCAGCGCGCTGGAGCGCGAACTGCGCGGTCTGATCGCCGACTACTGCCCCGACCTGCTCGATTGGAAGGGCTGCGGCACGATCAGCGCCGCGACGCTGATCGGACGGACCGCCGGCGCGCAGCGCTTCCCCACCGACGGCCACTACGCCCGGCATGCCGGCACGGCCCCGATCCCCGCCAGCTCCGGACGCAAGACCCGGCAGCGGCTGAACCGCGGCGGCGACCGACAGCTCAACGCCGCGCTGCATCGCATCGCCGTCGCCCAAGGCCAACACCACCCCGCCGCGCGCGACTACCTCGCCCGCAAACAGGCCGAAGGGAAGAGCCGCATCGAAGCGATCCGCTGCCTCAAGCGCCAGCTAACCCGCACCGCCTGGCAGACCCTCAAAACCACCACACCAAACATGACCACCATCAACGCCAACGCGCCAGCACCCGCCCTGGCGTTGACATAGGAGCAACGCATGGACCTCGGCATCAGCGGCCGCGCGGCGCTCGTGTGCGGCGCCACGCAGGGCATCGGCAGGGCGATCGCGGCGGAGCTCGTCGCGGAGGGCGCGCGGGTGGCGATCACGTCACGCTCGCGCGAGCGCGCGGACGCCGCGGCAGCGGAACTCGGCGCCGCCGCGTTCGTCCACGACACCGCCGACGCCGACGGCGCGCCGAACCTCCTCGAGGCGGTCGCCGACGCCCTGAGCGCGCCCGTGACGCTGCTCGTCACGAACACCGGCGGGCCGCCCGGCAACCCGGACGCGCTGGGGTTCAGCCGCGAGCAGTGGCAGGCGGCATACGACGAGCTCGTGCTGGGGCCGATGGCGCTCGTCCAGGCCGCGATCCCCGGCATGCGCGCGCAGGGGTTCGGCCGGATCCTCAACGTCGTCTCGACGGGCCCGCGCGAGCCGATCCCCAACCTCATGCTGTCGAACACCCACCGCGCGGCGACGCTCGCCGCGTTCAAGACGGTGTCCCGGCAGGTCGCGGCCGACGGCATCACGCTCAACAGCGTGCTGCCCGGCCGGATCGCGACCGAGCGGCTGTTCTCGCTGTACGGCGGATCCCGCGACGCGGCCGACCGGGTGGCCGCCGACGAGGTCCCCGCCGGGCGCCTCGGCGAACCGGACGAGATGGCGGCCGCCGCCGCGTTCCTGCTCAGCGCCCGCGCGGGCTACGTCACGGGGCAGGCGCTCATCGTCGACGGCGGGCTCACCCGGGCCGTCTGACCGCGAGCGCGCCGGTGCCCGGCCGTTCGCGCGCGGGCAGTTCCAGCTCCAGGTCGGAGACCGCGATGCGGAAGCGCTGGTCGGGCGCCTCGTAGGTCGGAGCATCACGGCCCAGCAGCTGCAGTCGCACGTGCTCGCCCCGGCGCAGCCGCACCGCGTTGCCGTTCAGCTCGATCCGGACGGCGCCGCGGCGCGGGAGGTCGATCCGCGTGACGCTGCGATCCAGCAGTCTCTGGCGCCCGCGCTCGATGTGCCACAGCCGCGCCACGACCTGGGCGCGCGGCCCGCCGGTCCCGCGCACCCGCGCCCGGATGACGCCCTGACCGAGGTAGGTGAAGGGGCGCGTGACCGTGAGGTCGAGCGACGCGGTGTTGGGCTCCGAGCGCGCCGGGATCGTCGGGCAGTGCAGCCGCGACGTGACCGGGTCGACCCGCTTGGCCACCGACGCGAGGCCGCCCTCTGAGGTCACGGTGCCCGCGGGGCCGCGATCGGCGACGGACACCGTCGAGCGGATCAGCGCGTTGAACGACGCCGCGCGGATCGCCGGCCCGTCGCTGCGCTTGCGGGTGCAGTCGCTGCGGTACACCGTCACCTGGCCCGGCGGGAAGAAGTCGCGGCGGCCCCGCAGGAAGTGGTCGAAGAACGCGATGTTCCGGTCACCGACGTTCAGGTTGGTGCGCCGCTTGTTCATCGCCCGCCAGTGGCCGAAGTCCGCGAGCGTCATCCACACCTTGGCGTCGGGATCACGCGCGCGCAGCGTGCGGTACACCACGAGCGCATGGGCCGCCGGGGTCGCGTTGTCGGTCCACCCCTGGACGAGCATCAGTGGGGCGGGCGTGCCCGGGATCGCGAGCGCCGAGCGGTACTCGTACAGCTCGTCGAGCGCGGTGCGCCCCGCGGGCGTCGTGAGGTCGTCCCCCGTCAGGGCCAGCCAGCGCTGGAACTCGATGGTGGGATCGGCGCCCGGCGACGGCAGGAGGTTGAGGAACTGGGCGCCGTTGCGAATGAGGTCGTAGAACGACTGCAGGCGGAACCCGGGACGCCGCCGCGTCGCAGTGCTCGTCCTCGTGGTCGCTTGGCCGAAGTCGCCGTTGGGATAGACCGCGGCCACCATGTCCGACCACGCGAGCTGCGGCGCGACCCCGGCGACGCGCATCGCCTTCCCCGCCGGGCTGCGCCACGGCGCGAAGCTGCCGTCCGGCAGGCGGATCCGGTCCTTCAGGAACCCGAGCTGCAGCGCCTGGATCCCGGCGTACGACGAGCCCGTGGCGCCGATCCGGTCCGGGATCGTGATCCCTTGGTCGGCAAGCAGGCCCAGCAGATGCTGGACGTCGCGGACCTCGAAACGCTGATCGGCGATGTGCATCCAACCGCGGGCGCAGTCCGGCGTGCGCGACGCGGGCTCGCCGCAGGACCGCGCGAACCCGCGGGCGGAGAGACTCAGCGCCGCGTACCCACGGGCGGCGTAGCCCGCGGCCTGCACCTCGACCACCTCCTTGCCGTCACCGAAGCCGTGCAGCCAGACGACCGTCGGCCACGGACCATCACCGGTCGGCGGCAGGTGCACGTCAGCGTCGATCGGCGTGCCGTCCCACGAGGGCACGCGGTCGGCGAGCATCACCGTCGGGCAGATACGAAACGCGCCCTGGGCCGACCGCTTCGCCTCGCACGCGTGGCCGAAGGGCGCCGGGCGCCGCGTGCACCGGGCCAGCCGCTGACATGGCGCCGATGAACGCCCCCGCGGCGGCCAACATCCATGTCGTCCGCATGGTGCGGAGCTTACTGTTCAGGCAACCGACACCGGCCGCAACCAGTCGCAGAGCGCCTGGCCCACGTCCGGGTGCGACAGCAACGTCCAGTGGTGCGCGCCGTCCAGATGACGGTGGTCCTCCGCGGAGCGATGCAGCGGGTGGCTGCGGCGCGGCCCGAGTGCGCTGCGCTCCTGCACCAGCAGGTCGCCGATGACGCGGCCGAACGGCTGGTCGCGGTCGGCGGTGACGCACGCGCTGATGACGTGCACCGTGACCCCCGGCGGGGGCATCACCATGGTGCGGCGATCGGTCAGCAGCTCGTCGGGATCGTGGCCGTCCCAGTCCTCCCGCGCGACGGCGCCGAACCGCAGGTCCTTGATGCCGACGCTTCGCGCGTTGACCATCTCGCCCCAGGTGCGCGTCTCCGGCACCGCGCGCAATGTGTGCCCGAGGAGGTTCGCGCCGCGCTCGAGCGGCGCGCCCGCGTGCGGCGAGCCGAGGCAGACGATGTGGCGGGTTCGCTCCAGCCAGGCGTCGCCGTCACGCGAGGCGACGTGGCAGGCGGCGCGGGCGACGAGGCCGCCCATCGAGTGGCCGACGATCGCGAGATCGTCCACCGGGACGGGCCAGTGCTCGACGAGCGCTTCGAGCAGCGCCGCGAGATCCTGCCCGTTGTCGGAGATGCGACGGCCCGTGTTGTAGCGGACGTACACCGGGGTGACGCCGAGCTCGGCCCGGAGCTGGTCGCCGTAGACAAGCCGGTCGGGGGTCTCGCGGCCGAGCGGGTCGAGCCGCCAGACGTCCTCGTTGCCGCCAAGGCCGTGAACGAACACGACGACGCGCGGGGCGGCGCCCGGGTAGGCGCGGGCGAGCGCGGCGGCGTCCGCGTCGACCGGGCGCCCGCCGGCGCGCAGTTGCATCGGCACGGCGAGCGGGCTGCGCTCGACCTCGAGGCGGTCCCCCCGCCGCAGCGTTCAGCGCGCCGAGCGCGAGGGCGCCACCGACGCTGTCCGCCATCGACGGGGCATCAGCGGGCGCGCGGAGCGCCGCGATGGCGCCCGCGCCGCGGGGCACGTGCCGCAGCCCGGCCGCGACGCTGCCGTACGCGACCGCGGAGATCGTGTCGTGCATCCGGCGAAACGGCTCGCCGGACGGGCCGAGCGCGGCGAACACGCGGGTTGAGATCGCGTGGTGCGTGCCGTGGACGGCCGTGCCGACCGAGCCGAGGGCCCGGCCCGCGAGTTCACCGCTCTCGTTGAATTCGTGTGCGTTCATGGCGGCCTCCTCGGAGGCTACCCCCGCACGCAAGCGCTGTTACGGCTGGTAGGGCGCCTTGACCGTCCGGAACGGGCCGTCCTCGGGGCCGACCTCGAGCTTCAGCGGCCGCCCGGCCTTCGGCGTCTCGCGGTAGTTGAAGTACGCGCCCTCCTTGCGGCGGCCGCTCAGGCGCAGGCTGTCCGTGCCCCAGATGCGGGTGGCGTTCGGCGTCTCCTTGCCGACGAGCAGCGCGAAGTACGCCTTGCCGCCGACACTGGCCTTCGCCCCGTCGGCGTCGAGCAGCACGGTGCCGGACTCCTGGTCGACGACCAGGCCGATCGTGGAGCCGCGCTTCACGCCCACCGCGGTCGCGGCGAACGTGTACGACGCGTCGTCGTCGTCCACGCCGGCGTAGAACTCGGGCGTCTCCTCGTTCGTGCCATCGGTCGCGTAGTACAGGCCGTTGCCGCTCCCGGAGAGCGCGACCTGGTCCTGCTGGCCGGGCTTGATCTTGATCTCGTCGACTGCGATGACGAGACCGCCCGCGACGAGCTCGAGCGACGCCTTCGTCTTGCGCGTGAGGTTCGTGCCGTCCACGGTGATGACGATGTCCTTGCCCGCGGGCACGAGGTACGCAGGTTCGGGCGCGGCCTCCCAGTTGCGGACGCTCATGCTCTGCTCGACCTCGACGCCCGGGATCTCGTTGACGAGCTCCCCGTCGACGATCCCCGTCACGCGCTCCTGCTCGTCCATGAGGATGAGGTGCGGGTGGTTCTCGACGTCCCCGTTGAGCGTGACCTGCGAGTACTGCTGATCCTTGCCCAGCGACGCGCCGAAGCCCTCGCCGGCCTCCCCGTCCTCGCCCTGGCAGAACGGGCACGGCTGGAGGTTCTCGCCGGGGCTCGTGGGGAGCAGGATCATCGACTGCGTCTCGGCGTCGCCCTCGTAGACCTGGTCGAGATCCTTCGGGTTCGTGCCGCCGACGTAGCGCCAGGTGTCCTCGGCGACGTCGACGTCGAGCGCGCGGACGATCCCGGGGAAGTTGTTGTCGTACACGAGGACCGCGTACTCGTCGTCGCCCTTGTCCTCGACCGCGAACGGCGTGATCGCATGACCGGCGGTGCCGTCGGGCTTGAAGATCCCGATGGTGAAGTTCTCCTTGCCGGAGTTCAGGTTCTCGGCGAGGCGGTCCAGCGTCTCGGCCGGCGTGCCCTGGAAGGTCTGCTCGTTGATGCCCGGCAGGTCCTGGTAGACCCAGTGCTCGGCGATGCTGGCCTGCAGATCCGTGTTGCCCTGGATCTCGAGCTCGGCGGTGGTGTCCGCCCCGAAGTCCTTCTCCTCCAGCGCGCCGACGAACATCCGGATCGCCGCGACGGAGAAGCCCATGCAGTGGCCGCCGTCCATGCGCGCGTTCTGGGTCTCCATCCAGCGCTCGGCGGCCGGGGTCAGCTTGCAGGTCTCGCCGTCGCCGCCGACGCACACGTCGTCGCCGAACAGCGCCTGGATCTGGACCTCGGTGAGGTTCTGCGGCTCGACGTCGTTGCCGTAGTTCTCAAAGGAGAAGCCGTCGACCCACGGGCGGAAGCCGCTGTCGGCGACGATCTCGCCGGCGGGCTCGTAGCTCTCCTCGTCGCCGGCGGACGCGGTGCTGCCGCCGTCACCGAGCAGGCTCTCCGAGACGGCCAGCGCCTTCTGCTCCGTGATGGCGGGCTTGCCGTCTGCGCGGTCCGAGCGCTCCGCGCCGGCCACACCATCGTCGCCGCCGCCGCACCCGCCGAGGGCGAGCGCGAGGCCGCAGGCGACGAGCGCGGCCGCGCGGCCTACTTCTTCAGCTCCCACGTGATGTTGCCCTCGTCGTCCTTCTGGGTGACGACGATCGTGGCCTTGTTGCCCTCGGGGTCGGTCGCCGTGCAGTTGAAGGTGTCGCCCTTCTTGACCTCCACGTCGTCCGGGCAGGAGACCTTCGCTCCGGTGCCGACCTGCTTGTCGAGCTCCTTCGTGATCTCCGTCTCGGCTTTGTCGGTGTCGAGCGTGGTGGTGCCGCAGCCCGGCGATGCCGGTGGCGGCGAGCGACAGCGCGGTGAGGACGCCGAGGGCGCGCAGGGAGAGATCGGGCATGCCCCCCTAGTCGCCTCGGCGCACCCGGGCTTGAGCTACTTCAGGTTCCAGCTGATGTTGCCCTCGTCGTCCTTCTGCGTGACGGTGACGGTGCCCGTCTCGCCGCCGCCCTCGGGCGTGGCCTTGCAGGTGAACGTGTCGCCCTTCTTGATCTCGACGTCGTCGGGGCAGGCGACGGTGGCCTTGACGCCCGTCTGCTCCTCGATGCCCTTGGCGATCTCGGTCTCGGCCTTGTCCGTGTTGAGGGTGTCGCCCACGGAGACGGATGCCTCGCAGCCAGTGGCAGCCAGGGCGAGCGCGACGGCCACGGCGCTCAGGGAGATGCGTGCGGTGCTCATGCCCGCAGGTCTATCGGATCACGCGGGCGTCAGGGCACCTGCGCGGAGCGGGTCGAGCCAGCGGTCGGGCATGACGCCGCCGGGAATCGCCGGCCGGTCGAGGTAGCGCGGGAACAGCCGGAGCGCCGACGCAACGCACGCGCGCCCGGCCAGCACCGGCCGCAGATCGGCGATGAGCCACCAGGCCGCAACCGACGAGAGGATCTGGAAGTCCGCGGCGTTCGGCGCGGACGGGTCGCCGATGACGCGGTCGGCGATGAGCGCGTCGACGCGGTCGAGGTGGCCCGGCAGCGCTGCGAGATCGGCCTCCACCCGCTCGGCGGTCGCCTCGTTCGCCATCGCGGCGATCTCCGCCATCGGCCGGGCGAACATCCGCTTCGCGGTGCGGGAGACGGTGTGCGCGTCCACCTCGGCCCAGCGGCGGACGACCTCGGGCCGGCCGCGCATGTGAAACCAGACGAGCCGCCGCCCGATGTCCTGGAACGGGCCGGCGCCCCACGTCTCGGCCTGCTCGACGAGGGTGCGGTGATCGGGATCGGCAGGGAACAGCCGCGGCTCGCTGACCATGTCGTCGAGCGCGTGGAAGATCGCGCTCGTCCGGTGGACCTTGCGCCCGTCGACCTGCGCGCCGGGCACGGTGCGCTCACCGAACATGACGCGCATGACCGGGGCGTGGACGACCGGTGGGATCTCGACGCGCTCGTACGGGATGCCCTTGTGGCGCGCGGCAGCGAGCACGGCTTCGCAGGGGTACGAGTCGCTGAAGACGTAGAAGCGCAGCCCCATCCGGGCGGATGATAGTGCAGGCCGAACTGTGGCGCGCCAGGGCGATCGCTCAGCGCGAAACGCCCAGCTCGTACGTGCGCTTCATGTACTGGTCGAACTGCGGGACAGTGAAAGCCGCGTAGCCGTGAGACGGCGTCCAGAGCAGCCCCTTCTCGATCAGGCGTGCTCGAGTCGGACCAAGCGACGTGGACTTGCGCCCGAGCACAGCCGCCACATCCCCGGCGAGTTGCGCCTCGGGCCCCAGTTCGGCCATGGCCCGGAGATACCGGAGCTCGGCGTCCGTCGTCCGGTCTGCTCGAACGCGAAAGAAGCTCTCATCAAGTTTGGCCTCCACGGCCTCGCGCGCGTCAGCGACCACGCCACCGGTGACTGGTGACGTGTCGGCGAGATTCCACACGATGGAGCCGTACTCCTGGATGAAGTAGGGGTAGCCACCCGTGTAGCCAAGGATCGCGTCGACTGCGTCGTCTGTGTACGCGACACCGAGGTCGCGTGCAGGCTCGATGAGTGCCTTTCGGGCCTCCCTCGCGTCCAGGCTATCCACGGCAGGAAAGCGAAAGAGCCGTTCGGCGTAGGACTTGGCTTCACCCGCCAGCTCGGGCAACTGAGGCAAGCCGGCGGCGACAAGCGTGATCGGAAGACGCCGTTGGACGGTCTTGTGGAGCGCGGCGATGAGCGCCTCGAACTCACGAAGGCTGAGGAACTGAACCTCGTCAAGGATGAAGACGACACCCTTACCGTGCTGCGCCGCCGCCTCGCCAAGCGCGAGGAGAACATCCGTGAGGTCATCGGCCAGGTTGCCGCTATCGGCAGCCCCCTCCGCCGCGTCGACGCCACCAAGGCTGGCCGTAAGCTCACCCTGCGGCGTGACGGTGATCTGGAACGACCTGAGAACCGCAGCCGCGTGCCGACTGCGATCCCGCCACTTCGCCGACGGTGCGACGCTGAACAACGCGCGACGGGCGAGTGCGCCCATGCGATGCCCGAAGTCCTCGTGCTTGGTGATCTCCGCTTCGACGGCCACCAAGTCGCCCTCGTCCTCCGCGATGGCGCGGAAGGTGTTCAGCAGGACGGTCTTCCCGACGCCGCGCAGTCCGACGACAATCATCGACTGGTCGGTGTGGCCCTTCTTCATCCGCCGAAGCAGGACACGAAACGCATCGAGTTCATGTTCGCGCCCTGCCAGATACCGCGGCTCCGCGCCGGCATTCGGGGTATAGGGGTTGTCCTCCGCACGCACGTTTGACGAGATTATCAAGGTTTATCGAAAGTCGATAAACCGCAGTAAAGCTGTCAAGGTCGGCCTCCCCCGCGGCCCAGGGGGCATCCGGAGAACAGATCAGGCATGACCGGGACGACACGAGCATCAATCCCGGTGTCGCCCAAGTACCCCCAGGGGGAATCGAACCCCCGCTACCAGCGTGAAAGGCTGGCGTGCTAACCGCTACACCATGGGGGCGTGGCGGGACGACGTGCAGTCTACGAACAACGCCGTCGCAAGTGGGTCGCCTGGGACTCGAACCCAGATCCCTCGGATTAACCTGCCGCACCGGCTTTCACCGGCCTCCCCCCATGACGGAGGCGTTGCGGTCTGGACCATCTCTTCACCCTCGGCTCGACGTTAGGGCGGGCGGCGTATGGCCTCTGAGGGCTCGCCGTTTCCGGATTGCCTGCTGATTGCCCAATCCTGAGGATTGTCACCGCGATGGGTACCTCAGGCTCTCAGGGGGTCCCAGCACACAGCCGCCGACTGACCAGTGGTTTCCCTGCTGGCGCTCCTATGTGTGTTGAAGTCCGGTGCTCTACCGATTGAGCTAACGACCCTTGCGGGGGCTCAGTATGGCGCGTGCGGGCGTCGATCGGCCGTTTGACACGGGCACCCGCCGTGTCGAACCGTGGAGACCCTGGGCCGAAAGTCGTGTACCTCTACTTCGATGCCTACCGCCGTCCTGTTCCCCGGGCAGGGCAGCCATGCCGATGGCATGGAGGAGCCCTGGTCCGACGCACCCCGCCTGCAGGCCGGGCTCGCCCTGCTCGATTACGACCCGTTCTCCCGCCTGGACGAGGGAACGCGCTACCAGCAGCCGGCGATCTTCCTGTGCTCCGTCGCGGCGTGGGACGCCCGCGTCGAGGACCCCGAGGCCGCCGCGCCGATTGCCGGCGCTGGCCATTCGCTGGGTGAGTACGCCGCGCTGGTCGCCGCCGGAGCGCTGGCGTTCGAGGACGCGCTGCGGCTCGTCGACGTCCGCGCCGCCGCCATGGACCGTGCGAACGAGCTCGTTCCCGGCGGCATGGTCGCGCTGCTCGGCGGCGACATCGACGTCGCGCGCGCGCTCGCGCGGCAGACGGGGCTGCACGTCGCCAACGACAACGCGCCCGGCCAGGTCGTGCTGTCCGGCCGCGAGGAGGGCATCGAGCAGGCGCTCGAACTCGGCCGCGAGTACGAGGTGCGCGCGCGCCGCCTGCCGGTGAGCGCCGCCTTCCACACGCCGCTCATGGCGCCGGCCTCCGACGACCTCGCCGCCGCACTGCGCGAGGTCGAGGTGCTCGCGCCGACGTTCCCGGTGATCAGCAACGCCACCGCCGAGCCGTTCAGCGACATCCGGGGTGAGCTCGTCGCGAACCTCCTCGCTCCCGTCCGCTTCCGCGAGACGCTGCTCGCGCTCGCCGACGAGGGCGTCGAGACGTTCGAGGAGGTCGGACCCGGGCGGGTGCTCAGCGGCCTCGTCCGCCGGACGGTGACGGTGGCCGCGTGAAGGCGGGCGTCGTCGGCATCGGCCGCGCCCTCCCGGACAAGGTCGTCACGAACGCCGACTTCGAAGCGCGCGGACTGGAGACCACCGACGACTGGATCGTCCGCCGCACCGGGATTCGCGAGCGCCACCATCTGGAGCCCGGGGATCCCGCGGGCGCGCTGGCGACCGAGGCCGCGCGCGAGGCCATCGAGGACGCCGGCATCGAGGCGTCCCTGCTCGATCACGTCATCGTCACGACGATCACCCCCGACTTCGTCACGCCCGGGCTCGCCCCGCGCGTGGCCGACGACCTGGGCGCCGGGATCACCGGCGCGGTCGACCTCAACGGCGCGTGCGCCGGGTTCGTCTACGCGCTGGACTACGCCGCCGCGCTCATCGAGGCCGAGCGCGCCCGGACCGTGCTCGTGGTCAGCTGCGACATCCTCAGCCGCATCACGGACTTCGAGGACCGCTCGACCGCCGTGCTGTTCGGCGATGGCGCGGGCGCCGCGGTCCTCATGGGCGGCGACTTTCCCGTGGGCGTGTCCAAGGCGTCACTCGGCAGCGAGTACCGCGCCGACGAGCTCTACGCCCCGCTCGGCGGGTGCCTGACGATGAACGGCCGCAGCGTCTACACGAACGCCGTCGACCGCATGGCGGAGGCCACCCGCGCCGTGCTCGAGCGCGAGGGCCTGACCGTCGACGACCTCGACCTCTTCGTCGCGCACCAGGCCAACGCGCGGATCCTCACCGCCACCGCGCAGCAGCTCGGCGTTCCCGAGGAGAAGCTCGTGATGAACGTCGACCGCGTGGCGAACACGTCATCGGCCTCGATCCCGCTCGCGCTGCGCGACGCCGAGACCGAGGGACGACTCCAACCGGGGATGAAGATCGGGCTGGCCGCCTTCGGCGCCGGCTACGTGTGGGGGGCCAACGTCATCGGGTGGAAAGAGCCGGATGCTCGGCTGGCGCCTCCCATCCAGCCGGGCGAACTCGCTGACGCTCCTTCGCCCAACCACAACGGAGGGCTTGCGTGAGTGCACTGGCCGAGAAGCAGGAGGCCGGCGTGGCCGTCGTCACCGGGGGCACCCGCGGGATCGGCGCGGCGATCGCCGACGCCCTGCGCGCGGACGGCTGGACGGTCGTGACGATCGGCCGGACGAGCGGCGACGTGCAAGCCGACGTCGGCAGCCCCGAGGACGTCGCGCGCGCCGTCGAGGAGATCCACGAGAAGTTCGGCAAGGTCCTCGTGCTCGTCAACAACGCGGGCATCACCCGCGACGGCCTGGCGCTGCGCATGACTGACAGCGACTGGGGCGACGTCGTCGACACCAACCTCTCCGGCGCCTTCGGCTTCACCCGCGGCGTGATGGGCGACATGCTGCGCGCCCGCTGGGGCCGCATCGTGAACGTGTCGAGCATCGTCGCGACCCGCGCGCAGGCCGGGCAGGCGAACTACATCGCCTCGAAGGCCGGGCTGCTGGGCCTGACCGGCGCGCTGGCCAAGGAGATCGGCAAGCGCGGGGTCACCGTCAACGCCATCACCCCGGGCTTCATCGAGACGGACATGACCGCCGAGCTGGACACCGACAAGCTCGTCGAGTTCATCCCGGCCGGGCGCGTCGGGAAGCCCGAGGAGGTCGCCGCGGCGGTGCGGTTCCTCTGCTCGGCCGAGGCCGGCTACATCAACGGCGCCACGCTCTCCGTCGACGGAGGCATGGGCGCATGACCACTTCAACGATCCAGACGATCACAAGGGAGAACACATGGCGGACCTGACCGAAGAAGGCGTGCTCCAGCGCGTCCGTGACGAACTCGAGGCCATCAAGGTGCCCGGCGCGGAGAACGCCGAGCTGGACACCACCTGGGAGGAGCTCGACGTCGACTCGCTCGACCTCGTGGAGCTCATCAAGGCGCTCGAGGACGAGTACCAGATCGTGATCAGCGACGACGAGCTCAAGCCGGTCGAGACGGTCGGCGACGCGGTCAAGCTGACCCTCAAGCTCGCCGGGACGACGGCGTAGTCATGCGCGACGTCGTCGTCACCGGGCGCGGGGTCGTCTCGCCCGTCGGCAATGAACCCGATGCGTTCTTCGACGCGCTGGCCGCAGGCCAGTCGGGCATCGTGCCGGCCGACGACGGCGGCGCCGCCGAAGCGCCGGCCTCCGGGTTCGACCCGGAGACCTGGCAGACACCACGGGACGTCCGCAAGACGGACCGCTACGGCCAGTTCGCCATCTCCGCCGGGCTGCAGGCCTGGCACGAGGCGGGCCTGGCCGACGCCGGCGTCGATCCCGAGCGGGTCGGGATCATCTTCGGCACGGGCATCGGCGGGATGACCACCATCGAGGCCACCTACGGCGAGTTCTTCGAAGGTGGCCCGCGGGAGGTCTCCCCGCACTTCATCACGATGATGATGAGCAACGCCGCCGCGGGGCTCCTCGCGATCCAGCTCGGCGTGTACGGCCCGTCGTGGTCGGTGTCGTCGGCCTGTGCCACGGGCGCGCACGCCATCGGCGACGCGCTGCGGATGATCCAGTTCGGCGACGCGGACGTCGCGGTCGCCGGGTCGTCTGAGGCCACGCTGTGCGGCCTGCCCGACGCTGCGTTCGGCCGGATGGGCGCGCTCTCGAAGGAGGGCGTCTCGCGGCCGTTCGACGAGCGCCGGGACGGGTTCGTCATGGGTGAAGGCGCGGGTGCCCTGATCCTCGAAGCCGAGGAACATGCGGTGGCCCGTGGCGCCGAGATCATCGGACGCGTGGTCGGGTTCGGCGCGTCCAGCGACGCGTTCCACATGGCCCAGCCCGACAAGACCGGACGGGGCGCGGCGGCGGCGATGCGCAACGCGCTGCGTTCGGCGGGCGCGGAGCCCACCGACGTCGCGTACATCAACGCGCACGGCACGTCGACGCCGTTCAACGACGCGATCGAGTCCCGCGCGATCGTCGAGGTGTTCAACGGGCACGCCCCGGCGGTCTCCTCGACGAAGGGCCAGATCGGGCACCTGCTCGGCGCAGCCGGTGCAGTGGAGGCCGTGGCGACGATCACGGCCCTGCAGCGTGGGGTGCTGCCGCCCACCGGCGGGCTGGAGCAGCCCGACCCGGAGTGCGAGATCGACCACGTGCTCGAGGCCCGCGAGGTACCTGGAGCGAAGCTCGCGCTGTCGAACTCGTTCGGGTTCGGCGGGCAGAACGCGTCGGTGGCGTTCGCGGCGAAGTAGTCCGAGACCGCACGTTCCGCGGCGAGACCTGCGACCATGGCGCGATTGTGAGTGTTCCCGCAGAGCAGCTCGCGCCGCGGAACCCGACGGAGGACGCCATCCTCGCCGCCGCGCGCGCCGCGGTCGAGGAGGAGCCGTTCGAGCGTCTGACGATCGACGGGATCGCCCGCCGCGCCTTCGTCAGCCGCACCGCCGTCTACTTCTACTTCCCGAACAAGCGGGCGGTCGTCGACCGCCTGATCCAGCAGGCGTTCTCCGAGCTGTACGAGGGCGCGTCGACCTACTTCGACGGCGACGGCGAGCCGCGCATGCAGCTGCGGCTTGGCATCTCACGGGTCGTCGCGGCGGTCAACCGCAACGCGACGGTGCTCCTGCTGGCCTTCCAGCTCTCCGGCCGGGAGGACCGGCTGCCGCCCGAGTGGGAGCCGCACATCCGGCGCCTCATCGTGGGGGCCGAGCGGCGGTTGCGGCGCGACCAGCAGCGCGGGATCGCCCCGAGTGACATCTCTCCGCGGACGAGCGCGCTGGCGCTGTGCGCGATGGTCGAGCGGCACATCAGCATCGAGGTGCAGCGCGGCAAGACGGGCACGCAGCTCGACGACGCGATCCGCACGCTGGCCGAGCTGTGGTGGCGTGCGGCGTACTCGTGGCCTGACGGGCGGCCCGAAGGCACGCCCGACGCCTGAGGCCGAACGGTCGTCCGTGGTCGCCAGAGCGGCCACACACGACCGTTCGGCCCCCGGGGTCCCAGGGGCCCGGCGGCTCAGGCGTCGGCCTGCGGCGGCGCCATCGGCGCGCCCAGCGCGTGGTAGCCGCCGTCGACGTGCAGGATCTCGCCGGTGATCCCGCGCGACAGGCGGCTCATGAGGAACAGCGCCGCGTCGGCCACCGGTGACGCGTCGGCCAGGTCCCACGCCAGCGGGGCCTGCTCGCCCCACAGCCCGGCGATCTGGTCGAACCCGCCGATGCCCTTCGCCGCGATCGTCCGCAGCGGGCCCGCCGCGATGAGGTTCGACCGCACGCCGTACGGGCCGAGGTCGCGGGCGAGGTAGCGGTTCACCGACTCCAGCGCGGCCTTCGCTACCCCCATCCAGTCGTAGACCGGCCAGGCGACCGTCGCGTCGAAGTCCAGCCCCACGACCGACCCGCCATCCGGCGACTCGCGCAGCAGCGGCAGCAGCCCCACCGCCAGGGACTTCATCGAGTACGCGCTCGTGCGGAACGCCAGCTCGGCCGACTCGACGGGCGTGTTGAGGAAGTTGCCACCCAGCGCGTCCTCCGGGGCGAACGCGATGGCGTGCAACAGGCCGTCCAGCCGGCCCCAGCGCGTCGTGAGGTCCGCGGCGACGGCCTCGATGTGCGCGGGCTCGTTGACGTCGAGCTCCAGGACGTCCGGCTCCGTCGGCAGGCGCTTGGCGATCCTGGTGGTCAGCCGCAGCGCCCGGCCGAACCCCGTCAGGACGACGTCGGCCCCCGCCTCCTGCGCGGCCTTCGCCACGGCGAAGGCGATCGAGTCGTCCGTCAGGACGCCGGTGATGAGCAGCTTGCGGTCCGTGAGATCCATGTCGGCTCAAGATTCTCCATCACCCGTCGAGAGAACGACTCCCCGCCCTGAGGGATCCCAGGAACCGGCCGATAGGGCCTCTCGATGGGCAGGAGATCAGAACACGAACCCCACGTCGACGGCGGACCCGATCCCGTGTGGCTGCTGACGTTCACCGCCGACCTGCGGCAGATGTACGGCGACCCTCCGGCTAGGAGGCGCGGCGCCGGCGACTCCCGCGCTCGAGCGCACGCAGCAGCACATCCACGGACTTCTCGAGCTGCGCGATCGTCGCATCGTCGACTCGGGTCACCCCGGTCTCACGATTGACCCACGCGTTGATCTCGCGGTGCGAACGCCCGTCCATGCGGGCGAGCGAGCCGACGAGGTCCTTGCGCTTGTCGCGCAGCAGACCGCGGCGCTGCCAGGCGGGCATCTCGGGCTCGGGCTCGTCCAGGACCGCTGAGCCGGCCGCAGCCGTGACGGGCTGAGGGACCGGCACCGGCGCGGGAGGCGGCTTGGGTGGCGGCGGACCGCCCCCGAAGAGCGCCATCTGCGGACTGACCTCCGCGTGCACCGGGACGAACGCGATCTCCTCGGTCCGCTCGGTCTCGCGCCGTGTCGGCGGCTCGTCGAACAGGTCGAGGCCGTCGTCGTCGCCGGGCGGCCGCAGGACGTGGCGCAACTCGGTCTCGACGTCACTGGCGTGCGCGCGCAGCGCCCCCTCACCCGGCAGGTACAGCCAGCTCGCCTCCCCGTGAGGGCGGCCCGGGATCGTGCGGACGAAGCGGCCGACGACCTGGCGGAAGATCAGCGGCGTCTTCGCGGCCGACGCGTACACGCCCACGCGCAGGCGCGGGATGTCGACGCCTTCAGAGACCATGTTCACGGCCACGATCCACGGGTCCTTGCTCGTCGTGAACGCCGCGAGCTTGTCGTGGGACTTCTGGTCGTCATGCAGCACGACGACCGGCGAGCGCCCGGTGATCTCGTGCAGCACCTTCGCGACCCGCCGCGCATGAGCGCCGTCCGACGCGATGACCAGCCCGCCCGCGTCGCGATGGTCGCCGCCGCGCAGGCCGGTCAGCCGCTCGTGGGCGGTGCGCAGAATCCGCGGCAGGCCGTCGGAGAGCTCCGTGGAGATCGCGGTGCGGTACCGGCGGCTCGCCTCGCGACCCGTGAGCACGTCGCTGAAGGACGCCTCGATCGTGTCGTCTCCGGACTGCCAGCTCAGCGTGCCGTCGAACGGGATGAACGCCACCGGGCGGCAGATGCCGTCCTGCACCGCGTCCGCGTACGTGTACGAGACGTCGGGCTGCGCCACGCAGTCCTCGTAGCGCACGCCCGGGATCGCGGACTGGTCCGACCGGAAGGGCGTGCCGGAGAGCAGCAGCCAGCGCTTGGTCGCGCCGAACGCACGCGTGAACCCGGCGCCCCACGCGAGGTCGTCGCCGAGATGGTGCGCCTCGTCGGCGATCACGAGCGTGCCCGGCGTGCACTGCTTCTCCCACCGCGCCGAGGACGCGGCCGCGCGCGCGTACGTGACCGACACGCCGTGGAAGTCCTTCGGCGGCGTGAGCTCCTCGGCGTCGGGCTGCAGGTGCAGCCCCTGACGGGCCGCGGCCTCGGCCCACTGGCGCGTGAGCGGGGTGGTCGGGCAGACCACGACGACGCGACGGATGAGCCCCGCGTCGAGCAGCTCGCGGGCGAAGACGAGCGAAGGACGCGTCTTGCCGGCACCCGGCGCCGCGGAGATCAGGAACGGGTTGGGCGGGCCGTCACCGTTCCAGACGCGCAGCTGCGTGAGCGCGCGTTCCTGCCAGCCGCGGAGTGTGCTCAAGCGAGACGGATGGCGGCGGCGGACAGCGGCATGCGGCGATCAGTTTGCGTGATCACGCGGACGGATGCGGCGACGTGTCCCAAAGCCCCGCAACGTGCGGACGGCTGGCATGCTTCCGGGCGTGCCACGCCTGCGCCCGCCCGCCGTCGCCGCGTTCTTCATCGTCGCCGCGGCGGTCCTCGTCACGGCACTCGAGCGCGGCGCCTACGACATCGTCGCCCGCCACCAGGGCGGCGTGCTCGTGTGGTGGCTGCTCGCGCTCGCGTTCCTCGCCGGCGTGCTGCCGCGCACCCTTCCCGCGCGCGGGGGGGTCCTCGCGGTGGGCGCGCTTGCCGCGATGGCGGTCTGGGCCGCGGTCGCCCTGGCGTGGACATCGAGCGACGAGCGCACCTCCGTCGAGATCGCGCGCGTGCTCGTCCACCTCGGCGTCCTCGTGCTGGCCGCGAGCGCGCTCGGGCCGTCGTCCTGGCGCGCCGCGATCGCGGGCGCCGCCGCCGGCGCGGCAGCAGTCTGCGCGCTCGCCGTCCTGTCCCGTCTGGACCCCGGCACGTTCGGCGCTGACGCAGCGGCCGACGCGTTCGGCATCAATCGGCTCAGCCGCCCGATCGGCTACTGGAACGCCCTCGGCGCGTGGGCGGGCATGACGACCGCGCTCGGGCTCGGGCTCGGCGCCCACGCGGGGCATCCGATCACCCGGGCGGCCGCGACCGCGGTGGTGCCGCTCGCGGTGGCCACCGCGTACCTCACGTACTCCCGGGCGTCGGTCGGTGGGACGGTCCTCGGCGTGCTCGTGCTGCTCGTCGTCAGCCGCAACCGGTGGACGCTGGCGCTGCACACGGCCGCCGCCGCGGCAGGCGGCGCCCTCGTCATCCTCGCGATCCGCGACAGCCCGGCGATCGCGCAGGCGACGGGAACGGCCGGGGCCGGGCGCGTCGGCCTCACGCTCCTCGGAGCGATGCTCGGCGCGGGGGCCGTCGCCGCGGTCTCCGGCTTGGCGGGCAGCGACCGGCTGCGCCTGCCGCGCACCGCCGGGCGCGCGGCAGGGATCGCCACGGCGGTCATCGCGATCGTCGCGACGGTCGGCGGGGTCGCGGCCAACGCCGACCGGATCGACGACAGCCTGCGCAGTACCCCGATCACCGCGACGGACGACCCCGCCGTGCGCCTGACGACCCTCAGCGGGACGCGGCCGCAGATCTGGGAGGTCGCCGGCGACGGGTTCAGCGCGGACCCGTGGACGGGATCGGGGCCCGGCACGTTCGAGTTCGTCTGGAGCCAGAGCGACAACGCCGACGAGTTCGTCCGCGACGCCCACTCCCTCTACCTCGAGACGCTGAGCGAGCAGGGCATCCCGGGCCTCCTGCTCCTCCTCGGGTTCGTCGGCGGGATCGTCTGGGCCGCCGTCGGCGCGCTGCGCGCCTTCCCCGACGGGCCCGAGCGCGGAGCCGCCGCGGCGGCGAGCGCGGCGCTCGCGGCGTTCCTCTTCGGCGCCGGGGTCGACTGGCTCTGGGAGACGACGGCGGTCACCGTCCTCGCGCTCGTGCTCATCGGAGCGCTCGTCGCTGCGACCGGGCGGCCCGCGCCGCGGCTGCGTCTCGCCGCACGGATCCCGCTGTCGCTCGTCGCGCTCATCGCCGGCCTCCTGCTGGTGCCGGGCCTCGTCGGGCTCAGCGAGGTCCGGCGCAGCCAGGAGGCGGCCGAGGACGGCGATCGTGCCGCCGCGCTGCGACACGCCACCCGCGCCGTCGAGGCCCAGCCCTGGGCGGCGACCCCGTACGTGCAGCGCGCGCTCGTCCTCGAGGGCCAGGGCCGCCTGAAGGCGTCGGCCGTCGACCTGCGGCGCGCCGTCGAGCGCGAGCCGGAGAACTGGCGCCAGCGGCTGCTGCTCGCCCGCGTCGAGGCCGAGCGCGGGCGGGTGCAGGCCGCGCTGGACGCCTACGGTGCGGCGCAGCGGTTGCGCCCGTCGAGCACCTTCGTCGGAGGTCAGCAGTGAGCGCACTGTCAGTGCCGGGGGCGGCGGAACGTACAAGAGGACAGATGCTCCGCCGTCGCGTTCTGCTGCTCGTCCTCGCCGTCTCGCTCGGCGTCGCGGCCGAGCCTGCGTCCGCCCAGCGGTGCGAGGCGCCCCCCGGCACCGCCGCGGTCGACCAGTACTGCGAGATGATCCCCGAGGAGCGCGGCACGACCCCGAGCGCGCGGTACGCCGAGTCCGGCACCCCGGGAGGCGCGCCGCAGACCCCGGTCGGGCGACGGCTCGCGGCCCAGGGCTTCGCCGGTGTCACCCTCGCGACCTTCGTGGAACGCACCCGTCCGCAGGGCGCGGTCCGCGGCGAGACGGCCGAGCAGAGCGAGAGCCTCGCCGCCCCGCCGGAGGGACCGATCGCAGCGATCCGGTCCTCGGTCGGCGCCGGCCCGATGACGGGGACCGTGTTCCTCCTCGCCCTGCTGGCGATCGCCGTGCTCGTCGGCGGGCTGTGGGCGCTCGACCGCCGCCGCCCCCGCGACGACAGCTGACGACCGCCGTGCGCCTGCGGACCTGGACCCTCGCCGCGTCGGCCGCCGCCTGTGCGCTCGTCGCCGCGCCGGCGCACGCGGCGCCCGGGCTCTCGACCGGCTTCCAGGACGGGGGACTGGAGCAGCTCAGCGGCTTCGGCGAACTCGAGGCGGGCCTGGCGAACGCCAGCCGCGCCGGCGCGACGGTGTGGCGCTTCGGCGTGGTGTGGCGCGACGTCGCCCCCACGCAGCCGCCGTCGGCCGCCGTTGCGCGTGACCCGTCGTGGGAGGGCTACCGCTGGGGGCGCGTCGACCGGATCGTGCGCGCCGCCACCGCGGCCGGGCTGCGGCCGCTCGGCGTCGTCACCGCCGCACCCGACTGGGCGGAGGGACCCAACCCGCCCGCCGCGTCGCCCACCATGCGCGACGGCGCCTGGCGGCCGTCGCCCACCTGGATGCGGGCGTTCGCCACCGCGCTGGCCACGCGCTACTCCGGCAACCACCCCGACCCGCTCCTCCCGGTGTTCCCGCTCCCGCGCGTCCCGGCGTGGGAACCCTGGAACGAACCGAACCTCAACCTCGAGCTCGCCCCGCAGTGGACGAAGCGACGGGGCCGCTGGGTCGAGACGGGCCCCGAGCTGTACCGCCGGCTGCACAACGCGTTCTACGACGGAGCGAAGGCCGCAGATCCCGGCGTGACCGTCATCGCGGGCGCCACCGCCCCGTACGGCGACGTCCCCGGCGGGGCCCGGATGGCGCCCGCCCGGTTCTGGCGCAAGCTGCTGTGCGTCAGCGACGGCAAGGCGCGCCGGTGCGGGCGCACCGTGCGGCTCGACGCGGTCTCGCACCACCCCTACCCGATCGGCCCGCCGCGCCGCCACGCGCGCAACCGCGACGACATCACCGTCCCCGACCTCGGGCGCATCACCCGCTGGCTGCGCCCCGCCGTGCGCGCGAAGACCATCCGCCCGGCGCGGACGAGCATCCCGCTGTGGATCACCGAGATCTCCTGGGACAGCAGCCCGGATCCCGACGGCCTCACGCTCGCCCAGCACGCGACGTACCTGCAGGGCGCGCTGTACGTCCTGTGGCGCCAGGGCGCGCGGACCGTCGTCTGGTTCAACCTGCGCGACCAGGCGCCGGTGCCGAGCTACGCGGCGACCCTGCAGTCGGGCGTGTTCCTCCGGGGCGCCACGCCCCTGCTCGACACGCCCAAGCCGTCGTTCACCGCGATGCGCTTCCCGTTCACCGCCTACCGCAGCGGCGGCGTCGCCCGGCTCTGGGGCCGGGCGCCCGTGGCCGGGCCGGTCGTCGTCGAAGCCCGCCGCGGGGAGACATGGGTGACCGCGGCGACGCTGACCGCCGGGGCGAACCGCGTCTTCACCGGCCGTCTGCGCGCAGGCCCGAACGTGACGCTGCGCGCCCGCCAGGGCACCGACGCGAGCCTCAGCTGGCAGACGCAGTGACCGGGCGCCGCGCGGGCGGCGGCCGGCGGCTCGTCCACCGCGCGGACGGCCCGCGCGCGATCGCGTCGCGCATGAGATGGTCGAGCTTCTCCGCCGCGGCGCGCGGCAGCAGGTGCTCGACGACGTTCGCACGTCCCGTCTGGGCCAGCCGCGCGCGCAGCGCCGGATCGGCGTGGTACTCGGACAGGAGGGCCGCAAGGGCCACGTCGTCCCCCTCGGGGAACACCCGCCCGCCCCCGGTCAGCTCGATGACCCACGGGATCGCCCCCGACGACGACCCGATCACCGGCGTGCCGCAGAGCAGCGCCTCGGCGAGGACCTTGCCGTACTGCTCGGCCCACGTCGGCTTCGTGCGCGACGGCAGGACGAGGACGTCCATCTCGGCGTACCAGCGCGGCAGGTCGTCGGGGCGCTGATTAGGCGGCACGAGCTCGAGCGTGCCGCGCCCGAGATCCGCCGTGGCGAGCTCGTCGCGCAACGGGCCGTTGCCGGCGACGAGGAAGCGGAACGGGAAGTCCAGGCGGGCGACCGCCGCGATGAGGTCGCGGATGCCCTTCTGCTCGATGAGCCGGCCGGCGAAGCCGATCGTGAACGGCCTCCCGTCCCGGCGGGGCGGCTGATCCCACTCGGGGATCGTGTGCGGCACGACATCCGCGGGCGCTGTCGCCCCCCAGTGGCGGAGCATCTCCTCGCCGCCGGGCGAGCGCGCCGCGATGAAATCCAGCCGCGGGATGGTGAGCGCGCGGATGACCTTCGCGGGCCACGGCAGGGGGCGGTCGAGGTTCTCGTCGCCCTGCACGCCCCACGGGATGCCGTGGCGCCACGCCAGCTGCCCCCCACTGCAGCGCGGACACGGAGAACGCCTCGTGCTCGAGGAAGATCACGTCGGGCCGGTGCGGCTCGCGGATCCACCGGGTGAGCGGGCTGACGTACGTGTGCTTCTGGATATCGCCGGGCTTGACGATCCGCGCCCGGCCGAACCGCCCGGTGAAGCCCTCGAGGCACTGCGGCGTGTAGCCGTCGGGCGTGTAGTCGTCGGCCCAGCGGTTGGGCACGACGATCGAGACATCCCACCCGCGGTCGGCGAGCCGGATGTACACGAGCTGGTTGTGGATCACCGTGTTCGGGTGCCCGGTGACCAGGACGCTGGGAGGCCGCTCGGTTATCGGAGGACCTCGGGGCGCACGATGCGCGTCACGGTAGCTCAGGTCCCGCGGCGGCGTCGTCCAGGATGAGCAGCCGCGGGCTGTCGGTGACCGGCATCTCGACGACCACCCAGCCGTCGTCCGTCCTGCGCACCACGTCGACGGGGACCGCCGCGCCGGTCAGCGGATCGACGGCACTGGCCCGCACCCGCGCGGCGTCCGTCCCGCCGATCGTCAGCTGGTAGCGCTCCTCGGGCAGATCGAACCGGGCCGGCCCGCCCGCGCCGCCGTACGTGCGGGCGAGGTTGCGGGTCATGACGTAGACGGGCACGACGAACCGGTCGTCCGCGGCCTGGAAGGGGAGCACCGCGAGGACGTCGCGGTCATGCAGGTCGGGGTGCGCGGCCGAGCCGTCGCCGGTGAACTGCGTGCGCCCGCCGTAGTCGCCGATCGACGCGATCGTCAGGGCACGCGAGGTCGTCACGTCGTCGTCGCCCAGCGCCGCGACGAGCCGCCGGACACCGTCCATGACCGGGCCGCCCGTCCCGTCACCCGGGTACGCGCCGGTCTCCCGCAACACCCGCCAGAAGTCGCCGCCGATCAGCCCCCCACTCGGTCCCCGCCGCGGCGTACAGGTCGACCTGCCGGAACCCCTGGTGGACGAACGCGACGAGCGCGCGCAGCGCCGCCTTCGCGCGCATCCGCGCGACATCGTCGTCGTCGAGGTCCAGCCCGAGGCCGTGCTCCGGGTCCTCGGCCCATCCGGTGTCCAGGCCGATCTCGGTCATCCACAGCTCCGGCACGTTCCCGCCGGGTGTGGCGACCCCGCGCCCATGCACGACGGGCGGGTTGACGGTCGGGTCCTCCCACGGCGAGAGGTCGCGCGCGAGGGTCTCGGTCCGGATGCCCGTCAGCCAGAACTCAGGGAAGAACGAGACGTACGTCGGGACGAAGGGGTCCGTCCACGGGCCGTCGGTCTCAGCCTGGGTGCCGGTGGGCGCTCCGGTCGCATCGACGGGCCGGTTGAAGCGCAGGGCGTCGACCGGCACGGAGGTCATGACGTCCGGGAAGCGCAGGTTCTGGGGGGTACGAGTGCTTGCTCAGCGCGTCGAGGCCCGCGGGCGAGGTCGCGCCGCTGTCCCACGGCCGCTGCGACGCGAAGCCGTTCGTGACGCGCACGCCGGCCAGCTCGTTGGCCGGATCACGAATCCACGCGAGGGTGCGGTTCACGATCACCTGATCGGCGAGGCCCTGATCGAACGTGTCGGGCTCGACGTAGTTGTTCGCGTCCCAGAACGACGCGTTGAGGTTCAGCTCGTTGGAGACCTCCACGTCGAACGCCGTGGTGCCCAGCACCGACCGGACGAAGCCGGTGGTCACCTCGACGTACGCCAGCCACCCCCGCAGCGTCTCCTCGCTGTAGGGATTGGGTGCGCCGTCGTCATGCACGGGCGGCGAGAACGGCAGGTACCGCAGCACCGTCGCGGGCAGGGCGCTGCCTGCGGGAATCACGCCGGCGCGGCCGGGCGGCAGGACCAGCGGCTGCGAGAGCACCGCGATGTTGCCCGGCTTGAGCTCCGTGATGAGCGACTGGGCGCCGAACCTGCCGTCGAAGCCGGTGTAGAGCGGAATGACCTTCGCCGCGCTCTCCGCGGTGAGGTGGATCTCCGTGTCGCCGGCCTCGGCTTCGGCGGCGAGCGTCAGGTCCAGCGCGAACGACGGCGCGGGGCGCTGGTCGTTGGAGTTCAGCAGGATGAGCGGCCGCAGCCCGGCGTCGCGGACCGCGCACAGCGCCCGCTCGACCCGCTCGCGGTGGATGAGCCGGGTCGGGTCTTCGTAGGCGAAGTCGCCCCAGGGGATCTCGATGCGCGCGCGGCGGAACCCGTTGGCCGCAAGCAGGCGCGCCACGGCCTCCATGTCCTGCGGATCGGCGTTGAAGTTGATGCCGATCGCGTCGCGCAGGCGGCGGGCGGGCGGCGTGTCGAGATACGCGCGCCACGGCTGCTGCCAGTGCGACCGGGAGTGAAACGGCAGCGACGATAGATGGCGCCGGTCGATCGGGTCGGCCACGACCCCTGCGAACGGCGTGGCGCCCGACGGCGTGGGCGTGGGAGCGCCCGCGGGGTCGGGCGCAGGCGCGCCGGGCGGCGGGCCGGCCGACGGGGCGGGCGGCTCGGCCGAGCGCGGCCGAGGGGCGCATCCGGGCACCGGGTCGGGCACGGGCGACGGGACCGGTTCGGCCGCCGGGCGGTGCGGGTCCGGGGGTGACGTCGACCGCCGGCGGGATCACCGCCACCGCGCCGGCCGCCGCGGACGCGAGCGCCGGGACCGCGCGCACCCGCACCTCCACCTCGGCCAGGCCACCGCCGGGCCGGCGGGCCGCCGTGCCCGAGATCCGGACGAACCGGGCCCGCCGCCCCCCGAGGTCGACGGCGCGCCAGCTGCCCCGGCGAAGGTCCACGGTGCGCACGCGGCGGAAACGCCGCCCATCCGCGGAGACGGCGATCGCGACGTCCGCGAGGGAGCGTGCGGCGAGCACCCGCAGGCGGTCCAGCGGCGCCGTGCGCGTGAGCCGCCCGCGCCACGTCCACGGACCGGATCGGCGCGCGCGCCACACGGTCGTCGTCCGGCCATCCGCCGCGAGCGCGGCGCCCGCTCCATCCGCCGAGCTCGACGCCGTCGCACCGGCGAACAGGGATGGTGCTGCCGCGACGGCCGGGGCCGCACCGCCCGCCCCGAGCAGCAGGGCGGCCGCCACGACCGCTCGGCTAACCAAGGACCTCGTCGTAGAAGGACAGCATCTTCTCCACGATCGGCTCGGGCTCGTAGCAGCGCACAGTCTCCCGCGCGTGGGCGCCGATCTCCGCGCGCTGCGGGCGCGGCCCTGCGGCCTGGCGCAGTGCCCGGGCCAGGTCGTCGACATTGCCCGGCTGGTGGAGGATCCCGTCGACGCCGTCGGTCATGTACTCGGGCGTGCCGCCCGCGTTGCTCGCGACGACGGGGAGTCCGGCGCCCATGCCCTCGATCACGACCCCCGGGAGGGGATCGGCCGAGATCGACGCGTGCACGAGCACGTCGATGCGCTGCAGCTGGCCGTCGATGTCCTCGATGAACCCCAGGAAGTCCACCCGGTCGGCGATGCCGAGCCGCTCGACGAGGTCGTGGAGGCTCTGCTCGTAGTCCTGCTCCCCGAACATCGCGTTGCCGACGATCCGGGCCCGGACCGGGCCCTCCGGAAACGCGCGGGCGAACGCCTCGAGGAACACGTGCTGTCCCTTCCAGTGCGTGAGCCGGCCGACCATCCCGATGACCCGGACCTCGTCGCGCACCTCGACCGGCGCAGACGGGCGAGGGACCGGGAAGGGGATGACGCCGGTGACCATCCCCGGCCGCCGGTGGCCGGCGGCGCGCAGCACCGACTGCGACGGCGTGAGCAGCCCGTCCGGGAGCGTCCCCGCCAGCAGCCGCATCGGCGGGACGACGCGCGGAGGCAGATACTCCGGGATGAGGTGGTCGTGCAGGTGCCAGATCGTCGGGATGCCCGCCATCCGCCCGGCGACCGCGCCGTACGGCCCGGACTTCAGCGAGATCGCGTGGACGAGGTCCGGCCGGCGCGCAGCCAGCTCGGAGCGGAGGCGCAGGACGTACTGCGAGAGCTGCGTCGCGGCCGTGAGCTGCTGGCGCCCGAAGCGCATCTCGCCGCGGGTGAGCGATCGCGTGTCCTCGGCGAGCGGCAGCACGACGACCTCGGCGCCCGCCTCTTCGAGGGCGGGGACCAGATCGCCGTTCTCCGCGAGGATCACGGTGGATTCAATGCGGCCCCGCGTCGCCTCGATGAAGCGACGAAGGCCGATCTCCGCACCGGAATGACGCGCGGCGTGGGAGAGATAGACGACGCGCACAGTTGCTAGAGCGTAATCCACAAACGCTCAAGGTGATGTGACCTTGTCACACACATCGTGAGACGCACCGACAAACGGTCGATACCGAGCCGCGGGACCGTGTGCTCGCGGCGGCGCCGCAGGCTCAGGAGACACGCTCGGCGACGGGTGCGGTGTCGGCCGGCCGGGCGCGCGCCGGCGCCCGCGGCGCCAGGGGCTGCTCGACGTACCGGTGAAACAGCCAGCCGGCGAGCAGTGACGCCCCGACCGCCAGCGGGAGGAGGAGGACGAGGGTCTGGATGTCGCCGACACCGTGTCCCGCGGGCCGCAGCGCCGTGAGCCACGCGCCATGGACGATGGGCGCGTGGATGAGGTACAGGCTCAGCGACACGGCCCCCATCCAGACGATGCCGCGCCACTCGAGCATCCGCCGCAGGGGGATGAGACTCCCCCGTCCCGAGCGCGACGAGCAGGCAACACACGCCGAGGGCGAAGGGCACGTGGTTGAGGTGATTGAGCGGCGCGGCCGCCCACACCATGAACAGCACCACCGCGAGCGCGGGCCACGGCGGGCGCCGCTCGCGGCCACGGACGGTGACGACACCGTCGGCGCGGACGATCGCGAGCGTCGCCATCCCTGCCGCGAACACGCCGACGAACTGCAGCTGGCGCAGGATGAGCACCGAGCCCGGAGTCATGAACGCCGCGACCGCGATGGGCGTCGTCAGCGCGAGCGCCCACACCGCAACCCGCCCGATGCCCCACCGGACCGCGCACGCGAGCAGCACCGGGAAGAGCAGGTAGAGGTGGAACGTGAGCGCGATCGACCAGAGCGGGTGGTTGATCGCATACGGCTGCCCGATCACGTCCTGGAGGACGAGGAGGTGCCCCAGGACGTCGAGCCCGCTGAACGGCACCGAGATGTCCCAGTGCGCCCCGGTCTCTTCGCTGAGCACGGTCAGGCCGAGCACGAGCGAGACCGCGAGGACGACGTAGTAGACCGGCAGCAGGCGCCGCGCACGCCGGCGCAGGAAGGGCATGGTCCCGCCGGGCAGCGCCCAGCCGCGACGGTGCGCCGACATCGAGAGCGCGTATCCGGACAGCACGATGAACACCGTGACGCCCAGCCCGCTGATCATCATCGAGCTCGTCGCGAGCTTCGTCAGGCCGGTCGGGTACACCCCCTGATCGAGCGGATACACGGTCAGATACGTGTGGTGCAGGATCACCTGGAGGGCCGCCAGCCCGCGGAGGCCGTCGAGGTAGCGCGTCCGCGGCGTGGCCTCCATGCTCACGCCTCCAGGGTGCGGGCGACCCGGTCCTCCTCGAGCCCGGCCACCAGGCCGGCGACGCGACGCGCGTTGTCGCGTTCCTCGAGCAGGAGTTGTCGCGCCCGCCGGACGGCGTCCGTGGTCGGGCACGCGATCGCCGCGTCGAGCGCGGAGAGCCAGGCCTCGGTCCCGGTGGCGACCGTGACCGCCTCCGGCGCGCGCGCCGCGGCCGCTGCGGTGTCCGGCACGTCCGACGCGACGACCGGCAGGCCGGAGGCCAGATAGTCCGCGAGCTTCAGGAACGAGTTGCCGTGGGAGAACGCACCGGTGCGGACCGGGATGATCCCCACATCGAAGCGGGCCATGGCCCGCAGCGCGCGGTCGTACGAGAGCAGCCCGGTGAAGACGGCGTTCTCCCGGCGACGCAGCGCCCGCGGCGCCGCGGCCGGGTCGTGGCCGACGAAGAGGAGGGTCCACTCGGGGCGGCGCTCGGCGATCGCCTCGAGCAGCGTCCAGTTCATCCGATCGGTGAGACCGCCTGCGTACCCGACCACCGGCCCCGTGCGTCCGCGCAGTTCGGGGAGCGCCACCGGGGGCTCCGCTGCGACACGCCGGAACAACCGCAGGTCGATCGGCGACGCCGCGACCTCGAACCGCCGGGCGCCCGTCGTCGCGCTCCTCGAGCAGCCCCGGGGAGACGACCCAGGTGCGATCGACCGCGTCGAGCAGGCGCTGCTCGAGCGCGCGGACGCGATCGGCCGGGACCACGCGCCCGGGCATCGTCGCGTGGTCGTCCGTGCAGTCGAACGCGCTGGCGGCGACCGGGAGCGTGTGCACGAGCTCCGGCAGCTCGGGCCAGTAGAAGAGCAGCATGCACGCCTCGTCGCCGCGGTCGCGCAGCCACCCGCGCACGACGTCCGTGAGCACGCGGACGGCGTGCCGGCGGAGCATCTCGGGAAAGGCCAGCGGCGCGTACGCGACGGGGCCGCGCAACGGCGCCACCCACAAGCGCTCCTCGACGCGCCGGGGGCGGATCCCGCCGAAGGCGATCCGGGCGACGCGTGCGGCCGGCACGTGCCTGCCCCGTCCCTGCAACACGCTCAGCAGACTCCCCCCGACCTCGCTGTGCAGATACAGGACGGTCCGCTCCCGTGCCAGCTCCCGCACGGTGAGCGTGGAGTTCTGGTTCATCCCCACGGAGTAGTCGTAGCCACCGACGACGACGATCGGCAGATCCGGCCGCGATGAAGCGACCGGCCCGACCCCCTGTGGCCCCCACGCGGTCACGAGAGCGCCGGAGAGTAGAGGGTCATGAAGGTCCCGACAATCACGGCGCGGTGGGGTTCTCTTGACCTTCCAGCGCCCGTGCTGACCGTGCGCTGCGCCGGCCCCCCCCAGACGACCATGCCGAGGCCGCCGATCGCGGCGAGCCCCTCCGCCGCCACGACCGCCCACGCCATCCCCATCGCGCCGTGGAGCGACGCCAGGATGCTCCCCAGGATCACATTGGAGATGCCCGCCACCAGCGCGATGGCGACGACGAGCCGGTCGCGGTGCAGCGTCATGAGCCAGACACCGAAGACGACCGCGACCACGTTGATCGGGATGATCATGGCCAGGACGCGGAGGACCGGAACCGCGTCGGCCACGAACGCCTCGCCGTAGATGAGGCGGATGATCGGCTCCCCGAACACGATGAGGATGAGGGTGATCGCGATCGCCGGCAGCGCCGCCACGGCGACCGCGATGACGAGCAGTTGCTTCGCGCGGTCGCTCTCACCCGCGGTGTGCAGAGCGGTCATGCGCGGGATGACCGCGGCGCCGATCGGCCCGAGCAGGGTGATCGCGACGCGGACGAGCCGCTCGCCCGCCCCGAAGTGGGCGACCTCGTCGCTCGGGGCGAAGAACCCGAGAAGCACGACGTTCAGCGCCGTGTAGAGCGTCACGGCGAGCGTCGCGACGAAGATCGTCGAGCCGTGCTTCAGCTCGGACAGCGAGTGGCGCCAGATCGGCCGGCGGTACTCGACATCCCTATACATGAGGACGTCGGCGACGATCAGCGGCCCGACGGACGACGCGGTGAACAGGGCCATGACGATCCACGCGTCAGACGGGCTCTTGACGAGCAGGAAGGTCAGGACCGCGCCCACCGAGCGGAAGCCGAGCTGGATGACCGCCATCACCCGGATCCGCTCGATGCCGAGGAAGTACCACGCGGGTGTCAGCCCGGTCGTCGCGGCCGCGAGGTACGCCATGACGAGGAACTCGGGGTTCTCGCGCATGGTTGGGACCAGCAGGAGCGCGGTTCCCGCGAAGAGCGCGGACAGCAGCACCAGCGCGAGTTGCGCGCCGCGCACCCGCTGCACCACGCCGGCGAGCGCGTCGGGATCGTTCTGCACCGACGCGACCGAACGGACGCCGGTCAGCCCGAACCCCCAGTTGATGAAGGCCATCAGGGCGAAGGCGAAGCCCTGCGAGAAGATCACGAGACCGAGAGCCGCAGGCTCGAGCACGCGCGCGACGTACGGCAGCGTGACCAGCGGCACGATGAACGTGGCGAGCTGGACGCCGTAGAGCCCGATCACGTTGCGGCTGACCGGGTGGCGAAGGGCTGTTCGTAGTCGTGTGAGCACGTGGCAGGTCCCGGAGGCGAGGTTCCGGGGCCGCATAGGCTACGGACGCATCGGCGCCCGCCGTGTGCTCCTGACCACGAACTCGTGGAGGGCGCACCCCGGCGAAACGTCCAGCGCGCGCACCTGCCCCTCACGGCCTGCGCGCTGCGGCCGACATCCCTCCCTAGGCCATACCGGCCTCATTCGACCGGCGCACTCCTGGCAGGGGGCAGCACCGGCCTCATGCATGACCCCTTCTCGACTCCACATCGTCGGGGCCGGCGTCGCTGCGCTGCTCGCGGCCGTGCTGACCCTCGCCCTCGTCGCGGCGCTCCCGCAGGCGCTCGCCGCGGGCGACGCCGCAGCGCCCGCGCAGGTGGCACGCGACCATGCGGCCTGGCGGCCTGCACGCCGCCTGGACACCGCGACGTGGCAGGGGCAGCTCACCGCGGCCGCGCCGCTGACGCACCTTGAGGTGGACACCGGCGCCAGGGGCCGGCGCACGTCGCAACGCGTCCAGGTGCAGGTCTCCTCGGACGGACGCCGGTTTCGGACCGTGCGGACGGTGCGCCTGACGTCCGGCGGCCGGCAGCGCATCAACCTCGGCGGCCGGCGCGGCACCCATGTGCGCTTGCGCGCGCTCGGAGCGTGGGACGTGTGGCTCAACGAAGTGCGCCTGTTCTGGCAGCGGGTCCTGGTGCCGCCTGCCCCGACGGCGGTCGTGCCGACGCCCGCCCCGGCTCCGGCGCCCGCCCCTGCTCCGGCACCCGCGCCCGCACCCGCACCCGCACCAACCCCCACGCCGGAGCCGACACCGGAGCCGGACGGCGCGCCGCCCGCGACCCATGAGCCGACCGGCCCGGCGCCGACGCCCACGCCGGCGAGCGGCAGCTTCGCCGGCGTCCTCACCGAGCCGATCCACGAGCGCCACCTGACCAAGGTGCCGTTCGGCGACCGCTCCCACTGGCTGCAGCCGTGGCGCTCCTTCCTCGACACCCCACCCGCGACCCAGCTCCGTGACGCGGTCGGCATCAACTTCAACGTCTCGGCCGCCGAGGCGCCGTTCGTCGCCCGGCTGCTGGCCGCCAACGGCTTCCGCCGGGCGCGCATCGAGATCGGCTGGGGCGACCTGGACTACGACAACCCGAGCACGCTGTGGCGCGCCACCGAGTGGCGCACGAAGATCCGCGCGCTGCGCGACGCCGGGCTGCGCCCGCTCATCCTCCTGAACTCCGACGACGGCCGGCCGACGCCGGTCAAGGACGACCACCTGCGCATCACCAGCGCCGCGGGGCAGGGAACGAAGACGGTGCAGCTCGACGCGGCCAGCGCGTCACGGGTCATCCCCGGCCGCACCGGCTTCACGAACGGCCACACCCGGGCGGACCTCATCATCACGAGCCTCGCGGGCACCACGGCGACGCTGTCCAAGCCGATGCCCATGTACGTGCCGGCCGGCACCTACCCGGCGGCGACGCTGCGCCACCAGCCGTTCAGCCCGGTCACCCGCGCCGACGGCAGCGTGAACCCGGCCGGCGAGGACACCATGCAGGGCTGGCTCGACTACGTCGACACCGTCACGGACTTCGTGCGGACCGAGCTCGGCAGCACGCAGTTCGACGTCGAGGTCTCCAACGAGGCCAACCTCAACGCCGCGTTCTGGGACATCAACCGGTACTACGAGCCCGACCTCTTCCCCGGCCGCGTGGCCGAGGACACGATTGTCGAGCGGACGGTGAACTGGGTGAAGGACCCGGCCAACGACCTGCCCGGCGTGCGCATCACCAACGGGTTCTCCAGCCAGCGCCCGTGGGACAGCGCCGCCACCTCACCGGTCGGCCTCGATGCGCTGAGCAAGCACTACTACCCGCGCTACCTGCGCTTCCCGTCGAACGTGCTGCAGAGCAACCGCCCGATCGACGCGCTCGGCACCGTGTCCGGCTGGCACAGCGGCGCGGGATGGGTGGACACGCACAACCCGCAGTACGACACGTTCTTCCCGGAGTTCTCGCTCACGGCGATCGCGACGGAGTCGATCATCCGCGACACCGCGCCGATCACCACGCGCTTCACCGACCTGCAGGGTCGCAGCACCGACCACGGGCGCAACGTGAAGAACGCCGCGGGCAAACCGGTCGAGCTCTGGATGACCGAGATCAACCTGGAGACCGCCGCCGGCAAGTCGCTCACCGCGCTGAGCTACGCCGACGAGGAGCATCTCCGCGCGAAGGCCGCGCTGCGGACGCTGACCTCCTACGTCAACAAGGGCACGACGCAGATCGACTTCTTCTCGGCCGGGACCGCGGAGTGGACGCTCATCGGCAAGACGTTCTGGGAGGCCCTCGGCAGCACGGGCACGTACCCGGGCGACACGACGGGCGGCCCCGCGCTCAGCGGCATCCGGCGCCTGACGTCGGCACTCAACGCCGGGCGCCGTCACCGTCCCGCGCAAGCTCACGCTCGCGTCGATCGGCGACTACGGCGGACGGTTCCAGTTCCACGGCGACGGCAGCGCGGCGCGCCCGACGCTCTACGACCGCGACGCCCTCGCGTTCCTGCCCTTCCAGGCGTCGGACACGCGATTCGTCGTCCCGGTGTACGTCATGACGCGGAACATGGCGAAGGTGCACAACGCCAGCGCGCCGACCAGCGATCCGACCCGCTTCGACCTGCCCGCCGAGCGCTATCAGCTGACGATCGGCGGCACCGACGCGCGCAACGCCCGCGTCAGCGCGGTCGACCCGATGACGGGCGCGAGCGTGCCGGTCGACGTGGTGCGGCGCACCGACAGCGGCTGGCTCGTCGTCGAACTGCCCGTCACGGACTCGCCGCGGCTACTCGTCATCGACGAGGGCTGATGTCCTCGATCGGCAGGCAGCGCGCTCGGCGCAGCCGCTGATCGAGCGCGAACGTCGCCCGGGAGACGGGCCGGCGCCCGGCCGTCATCCACGCGCCGACGCCGCGCAGGATGCCCTCGAAGATCCACACGAGCCCACCGTCGGACCGGATCCCGCGCAGGATCGACTTCCCGGCGTACCCGACGCCGTACAGCGTCGCCCACGGCTGGGGGTAGTACGTCGCGCACAGCAGCTGCTCGTTGCGGCGGCCGTAGCGCTCCATGCGCCGGTTGCTGCGGCGCGGCGACTCGCGGTGCTCGATGGGCGCGGCGCGGCCGTAGCGGACGAGGTAGCCGGCGTCGAGGAGGCGCAGGCAGAAGTCGTGCTCCTCGCCCTGGTGGACGATGCGCTCGCGGTAGCCGCCGAGCTCAAGGAACACGTCGCGCCGGACGGCGTGGGCGGTGCCGCGGTACACCGGGCCGATCCAGCAACCCGTGTCATCGGGGGGCTGCTGGTGGACCTGCGGGCTGCGCCGCACGTCGACGTACGGGATGCCCACGGCGGCGATGCGCGGGTCGGCGTCGAAGTCGCGCAGGGTCTGCGCGACGGTGTCCGGGGCCGTGAACACCGCGTCGTCGTCGATCGAGACGATGACGCGGCCGCGGGCGATCCGGGCGGCGTCGTTGCGGCGCACCACGAGCCCGGCGTTCGTCTCATACCGGTGGACGCGCACGTCCGGGAACTGCTCGGCGACCATCTGCGCGGTGCCGTCGGACGAGCCGTCGTCGATGACGAGAACCTCGACGTCGCCCTCCTGCGCGACCGCCGACGCGAGCGCGTCGGCGAGCATCTCGCGACGGTCCTTCGTGACGATCACGATGGTGGCGTCCATGGCTGGCGGCATGGTTCCAGAACTAGCGACGGAGCAGGGCGGCGAACACCGCGATCCGCTCGCCGTTGGTCCACGTCGGCGTTCGGGCGGTGCGCAGCGCGGGCCCGATCGCGCGGGGCGGCGGTGGCGCCGCGGGAAGGACCGCCACGGACGCGGGCAGGAACCTCCCGCCGCCTCGCGCCGCCACGCGCGCCGTCCACTCGTCGCCCGCATACGCGCCGTACCGCGGGTCGGGCAGACCGTGCTCGCGCAGCGCCGCGCGCGGGACGAGGGTGTGCGCGAGCGTCGCGCGGCGGATCGGCAGCACCCGCTCGACGGCAAGGGCGATGACCGCGTCGACGTCGTGGGTGTCGCCGGACGGCAGCGCGAACGCCAGCGGCCGACCCGCGGGGTCGACGACCATGCCGCAGCGCAGCGCGCCGTCGGCCAGGCCCAACAGGCCGGAGAGCGCGTCGGGCCCGGGCGCCGCGCCTCCTTCCAAGATCCAGACCCGGTCGTGGTCGCCCGCCGCCGCACGAGCGAGCGCGTCGGGGCCCGTCAGGACCTCGGCGACCGGGACCTCCTGTGCGGCGAGCGCGTCACGGCACGCCTGCTCCTGCGCGGCAGCGGCGCCGGTGATCACCGCGACAACGCCGCTCACCGGGTCTCCCCCGTCAGCCCGTCTCGCACGCCGCGCGCGAGCAGCTTCAGCGCCGCGGGCTCCCGCCCGCGCTCGCGCAGGAACGCGATCAGCGACTTCACGTAGTAGCGCGCGTAGTCGATGCGGTCCATCGGCGCGAGGCTCGTCCCGCGCAGCAGCAGCAGCGAGTTGCGCACGTGGTAGTAGAAGCGGTCGCCCGACGAGCTCGCCGCCGCCGGATGCGCCGTGGGCGTCCAGTGGTAGACCCGGCTCTCCGGCACGAGGTAGCCGGGCTCGGCGCGCATGATGCGCGACGTCAGCTCCACGTCGTCGGTCCAGATGAAGTAGTGCGCGAGCGGCAGCCCGTAGCGCTCGATCGCCTCCCGGCGCAGGGCGACCGAGACGAACGTCGCGTTGCGCAGGCCCACCAGACCGTCGGCCGCGCCCAGCGCCATGAACGCAGGATCCCTCCACCGCGGAGACGGCAGGTTCATCGGGTGCAGCGTCTCGTCCTTCCAGCGGACCTGGCTGGAGAGCATCATCGGCGCATCGCCTCGCGCCCGCGCCCCACCCGCGAGCAGCTGCTCGAGGGTGTCGGGCACGGTGAACGTGTCGTCGTCCATCACCCACAGCCAGTCGTGGCCGCGCGCGAGGGCGTCGCGCATCCCGGCGTGAAAGCCCCCGGCGCCGCCGACGTTCTCGGGCAGGCGCAAAAGCGTGACGTCGGGGAACCGCTCAGCCACCATCGCGGCGGTGCCGTCGGTGCTCGCGTTGTCGACGACGAGGATCTCGTCCGCCGGCCGGGTCTGTGCGCCCAGCCGCGTCAGGCACTCGGCGAGCAGCTCGGAGCGGTTGAACGTGACGACGATCGCGCAGATGCGCGCGGCGGGCTCGGCACCTACCATGCGCGTGTGCAGCGCGACGAGGTCAAGCGGAAGGTCAAGCTGGCCGTCGTCGCGGTCGCGGGCCGTCCGATCCGCTGCGAGGTCTGCGACGAGGTCATGGTCAAGGCGATCCCGATCATATGGAAGGGCGACGTGAAGCTCATCGGCGCCGAGACCGGGCTCGTGTCCGTCGACTTCGCCTCGATGAACCGGCTCGTCTTCCGCCACGTCGAAGTGGCCGCGTGCCCGGCGCGACGCCCGTGACGACACTCACCGTCGTCCTCACGCACGTCGACGCCGCCACGGCCGGCGAACAGCTGCGCCTGCTCGGCGGCATCGCGCCCGGCGAGCGGTTCGCCGTGTGCCACGGCGGCAAGCGCGCGGACTTCGACGCGCTTGACCTCGACGCCAAGGCCTTCGTCGACGACCCCACCCTGCGCGGCGCGCCTCGGTCGTTTCAGTCCTACCACCTGACCTTCGCAGCGGTCTGGGACCACTGGGTCCGCGACGACCCGTCGATCGACGCGGTCTACGTCATCGAGTACGACCACCTCGTGCTGCGCGGCGACTACGCGCAACGGCTCGGCGCGATCGCGGCGCAGACCGGCGCCGGGCTGCTCGGCAAGGAGGCCAGCCTCCGCACCGGCACGAACTGGGAGCACTACGGCCGCTTCCGGCGCGACCCCGCGCTGCTCGCCCACCTGCGGCGCGTCAGCGTGCGCGAGGACCCGACCCTGATCTACGGCACCCTCGGCGACGGCATGTGGCTGAGCCGCGCCGCGCTGGCCGACTACGTCACCGTCGAGAACCACCCGCCGTGCTACGGCGAGCTGTACGTCCCGACGCTGGTGCACCACCTCGGCCACCGGATCGTCAACCTCGCCGAGCACTCAAACCTCTACGACCACGTCCGCTGGGACCCGGCCTACGCGCCCGCGGAGGTCCGCGCGCTGCACGCCGCCGGCGCGACGTTCGCGCACCCCGTCAAGGACCTCGACGTGTGGCGCGAGGTCGCCGCTCACGCCTCGCCGGGCACCTCGGTGACGAGCGGCGACGGGTACCAGGTGTAGTCCACGTTGTCGGGATGCTTGACGAGGAGCTGCTCGAACACCTGCGCGATCGCTGCCCGCAGCGCGGACGCGTCGCGGTAGTGCGTCGCGTCCAGCGGCTCGTACATGTTGACGACGACGTGGGAGCCGTCGCGCAGCGGCAGGATCGGCAGCACCCGGGCGCCGGTGCGGAACGCGAGCGTCGCAGGCGCGCCCGTCAGCGCGACCGACCGGCCGAGGAACGGCGTGGCGGCTGAGCCGGGCAGGTCGAACGCGATGAGCAGCGTGTCGCCGCGCTCCAGCACCTCGAGGAAGCGCTCGGCGGGCTCGTCGTTGGGGATCGCGGTGCCGGGGCCGAGCGCCTGGGCGTAGTCGCGCAGGCGCAGGGTCCACAGCCCTTCGAACCCCGCCGGCATCGGCTCCCAGTAGTGCGCGCTCGTCACCGAGTACAGGTGGTAGCCGTGGTGCTTGAGCGCGGGGGTCAGGCCGAACAACCCGCCGAAATGGCCGACCACGATGAGGCAGCCGCGGCCATCGGCATGGGCGGCTTCCCAGTGCTCGTGCCCGACGATGCGCGAGTGCTTGATCAGCCACGGGCGCCAGAACAGCTCGCGCAGCCGTGCGACCTCGGCGACGTTGCGTCGTGCCAGCCGCCGCGCCTCGCCCGCGCGGGGCGTGTACTCGAGCAGGTCCTGCATGAGGTGCTCGGCCTGCTGGCGCTCGACACGGCGGCCGTTGCGTGCCTCCGGCGAGCCGAAGCGCGACACGAGCGCGAGTGCGAGCTTCGCGGGCAGGAGCCGGTGCACGAACGGCGTGGTGTACAGGCGCGTGCCCAGCCCGACGTCGCGGACGTGATCATCCTGCGGGACGCGCCCGGAGATCTCCTCGTTCGCCATCGGAGGTCCCTCAGCGGACGCGCAGGCGGAAGCGGTGGCGGGCACTGGGCGCGACGGCGGCCGGGTGGCGCGCGACCCAGTCCTCGACGGCGCGCGCCGTCGTCTCGGCGTGGTCCTCGAGGATCGTGAAGTGCGTGCCGGGCAGGTTCGCGACGGCGTCGCGCTGCGGCCAGGAGGCGGTCCAGTCCCCGACCCGCACGAGGCCGGGCACGGGCTCGGTGGCCTTCACGAGCAGGGTCGGCGCCGCGCGCGGCGGCGGGGTCCACGCGGCGAGCAGGCCGAGGTAGACGCCCATCGTCCCGAGCCGGTCGTCGTCGACGGCCGGGTGCGCGCCGTTGCCGTCGAGCATGCGGTCGAACACCAGGTCGGCGATCGGCAGCATCGTCTCGGTCGTGTACGTGTCGATGAGCGCGACCGACGCGGCGGGAGCGCCGATGCGCGCGAGCTCCACCGCGACCGCGTGGGCGAGCAGGCCGCCGGTGGAGAAGCCCACGAGCGCGACAGGGCGGCCCTGCGCGTGCTCGGCGATGGTGATCGCCTGCGCGCCCGCCGCGGCATCGATGCGCGAGGGCAGCAGCTCGTCGGGCATGAAGCCGGGCACAGGGACGGCGATGACCTCTCGGCGATCGGCGAACGCCTTCGCGAACCGCGCGTACTCGTGCGGCCCGGAGCTCGCGATGAGCGACGGGATGCAGGCGACGAGCGGCTCCGCGGGTCCCTGCGCGAGCGGGATGGCGGTCGGAGCCTGGCGCCGGTGATGACTCACGCCGAACCGCGGGCGCAGGCGCGCGTGCGCCTCCGCGATCGCGATGGCGTCGCGGGTGCGGTGCAGGCGGCACGCGCGGCGGAACAGGCCGTCCAGGACGCCGCCGTGCGCGCCGCTGCCGTTGCCGTTCGCGGTCCCCGCGGCCGGCTCGGGCTCGACGCTGCCGCCGAGCTCCCCGACGAGGTGGGCCACGAGCGCGGCGGGCGTCGGGTGGTCGAAGAGGACCGTCGTGGGCAGGGCCAGGCCTGTCAGCGCCTGGAGGCGCTTGCGCAGCTCCAGCGTCACGAGCGAGTCGAACCCGAGCTCGAGGAACGTCAGCTGCATGTCGACCGCGTCGGCCGATTCGTAGCCCAGCGCGGCGGCGATCTCGCCGCGGATCGCGTCGGCGCCGACCCCTGCGCCGTTCGCGCCGTTGCCGCCGGCGGGAGCGAGCGTGCGCGCGGCGGCACGCCGGGGGCGAGCGCGGACCAGGCCGCTGAGGATCGGCGGCAGGATGCCGGACTGCGCGCGGCCCGCCAGCTTGGCCAGGTCGAACCGCATGGGCGCGAGCAGCGGCTCGTCGGTGCCGCGGGCGGCGTCGATGAGGTCGAGGCCGAGCTCGTCGGACATCGGCAGCAGGTCGAGTGGCCCGACGCGCCGGCCGTCCGCGGCGGTCAGGTGCTGCGTGAGGTCGGTGACCCGTCCCCAGAAGCCGAACGCGAGCGCGAGCCCCGGGAGGCCGTCGGCGCGCCGGATCGCCGCGAGCGCGTCGAGGAACGCGTTCGCCGCCGCGTAGTTGGCCTGGCCCGGGTTGCCCAGGCAGCACGCGGCGGAGGAGAAGAGGACGAACTCCGAGAGCTCCAGATCGCGCGTCAGCTCGTGCAGGTGCAGCGCGGCGTCCATCTTGGGCCGCATGACCCGGTGCAGGCGCTCGCCGTCCATCGCCGTGAGCACGCCGTCGTCGAGCGCGGCGGCGGAGTGGAAGACGGCCGTGAGCGGCCGCTCTGGCGGGATCGTGGCCAGCAGGCGCTCGAGCGCCGCCCGGTCGGCGACGTCGCACGCGGCGACCTCGGCGTCACAGCCGGCCGCGCGCAGCTCGGCGACGAGCTCCGCGGCGCCGGGCGTCTCGGCGCCACGGCGGCTGACGAGCAGCAGGTGACGGGCGCCCTGGTGCTCGGCGAGGTGGTGCGCGAGCATCGCGCCGAGCCCGGTGACGCCGCCGGTGATGAGCACCGTGCCCGTCGGGTGCTCGGGTGCCGGCGCCTCGGCCTCCTCCGCGCGGAACGGGCGCACGCGGGGGACGAGCAGCGCCCCGTCGCGGATGGCGACCTCCGGTTCGTCCGTGGCGAGCGCGGAGAGCAGCACCGTCGCGGAGGGCGCATCGTCGTCGGCGTCGATCAGGACGAAGCGGCCGGGATGCTCGGAGCCCGCGGTGCGGACCAGGCCGGCCAGCGGCGCCTGGCGCAGATCCGGCCGGCTGCCGGCACCGGCCACCGCGCCGCGGGTCAGCACGGCGAGCCGGGCGGCGCCGAGGGCGTCGGCCTCCAGCCATGCCTGCAGGATCGCCAGGACGCGCGCGGTGAGCGCGTGGGCGGCTTCGGGGAGCTCGCCGTCGGCGGGCGGGATCGCGAGGAGCACCTGCTCGGGCGCCTCGGCGCCGGCCTCGACGGCGGCGACCAGCGCCGCGAGGTCGTCGTAGCGCTCGCCCGGGAGCTGCGGCCCGTCGCCGAGCACGGCGACGCGCGGGCCCGACCCGTTGACGTCGGTCTGCGGTGCCGCGGACCACTCGATGGCATAGAGCGCGTTGCGCAGGCTACGCCGGGCCGGACGCCCGGCGTCGACCGGCTGCGTGCGCACGGCGTCGATCGAGATGACCGCCGCCCCGTCGCCGTCGCTCGCGACGACGCCCCACCCGTGGTCCCCGGGCGCCAGCTCCAGACGGAGCGACGCGGCCCCGCGCTGGTGCAGCCGCACGCCCGAGAACGCGAACGGCATCTCCGGCGCACGCGGATCGCCCGCCAGCGCCATCGCCTGCAGGCCGGACATGAGGAGCGCCGGGTGCAGGTCGTAGCGGTGCGCCTCGTCGGTCTCGTCGCCGAGGCCGGCCTCGGCGTGCAGCGTGTCGCCGTCGCGCACGGCGCGCGACAGACCGTGGAAGACCGGGCCGAGCTCGTAGCCGGCCTCCGACAGCCGGGCGTAGGCGCTGGCGGGATCGAGGTCCTCCCCGTCCGCCGGCCACGGGGCGGGCGCGGTCACCGGACCGGTGTCGGCGATCAGCGTGCCGACGCCGTGCTCGATCAGCTCGGCGTCGCCGTCCTCGGGGCGCTCGGGGCGCGAGGAGACCGTCACCTGGTGCCGGCCCTGTGCGTCGGCCGGCAGGACGGTGACCTGCAGCGCGACCGGCTTGCCCTCCTCGAGCACCAGCGGCGCGGTGACGGTGAGCTCGTCGATGACCGGCGTGTCCGTCTCGATCGCGGCGTGGAGCACGGCATCGAGGAACAGGGTGGCGGGCACGACGACGTCGCCCAGCACCGCGTGATCGGCGAGCCACGCGTGCTCGGCGAGGGACAGCCGTCCGGTCCACAGCGCCCCGCCGCCCGGCAGCGGCGTCGTCGCGCGCAGCAGCGGATGCTCGGCGGGCAGGACGCCCAGCGCCTCTGCGTCCTGGGTGCCGCTGCCCGCTTCGAGCCAGTAGCGGCGGTGCTGGAAGGCGTAGGTGGGCAGCGGCGCGCGCGGCGGGGCGCTGCCGAAGAGCGCGGTCCAGTCGACCCGCAGGCCGGCGACGTGGGCGTCGGCGAGCGAGGCGATGAACCGCTCGAGACCGCCGTCGTCGCGTCGGAGCGTCGTGATGGAGGCGATGTCGGGCGTGGTCTCCAGGATCTCCTGCAACGGGGCCGCAAGCACCGGGTGCGGGCCGATCTCGATGAGCGCGTCGATGCCGTCGGCGATCAGCGCGGAGGCCGCCGGCTGGAACAGGACGGTCTGGCGCAGGTTCCGGTACCAGTGCTCGGCGTCCATGGTCTCGGTGGCGATGCGCTCGCCGGTGACCGTGGAGTACAGCGGGATGCTGCTCGGCATCGGCGCCACGCCCGCGAGGCCCTCGAGCATCAGCTCGCGCACGGCCTCCACCGGCGGGGAGTGACCCGGCACGGTCGAGAGGATGCGGCGCACGCGGACGCCGTCGGCCTCGCAGCCGGCGGCGAACGTGTCGAGGAGCTCCGGGTCGCCGGAGATCACCAGCGAGCGGGGTCCGTTGACGGCGGCGATGGTGACGCGGTCGCCGAGGTCCGCAGCGCGCTCCTGGAGCTGCTCGACCGACAGCGCGACGGCGAGCATCCCGCCGACGCCCGCGATGGTCGCCAGCGCCTGGCTGCGCACCGCGACGACACGCGCGGCGTCCTCCAGGGTCAGCGCGCCGATGATGTGCGCGGCGGCGATCTCGCCCTGCGAATGGCCGACCACGGCCGACGGCTCGATCCCGTAGGACCGCCACAGCGCCGCGAGGGAGACCATGATCGCGAAGAGCACCGGCTGGACGACCTCGATGAGGTCGATCGATGGGGCGCCGTCCTCGCCGCGCAGCACGGCTTCGAGGTCCCAGTCGACGTGCGGCGCGAGCGCGGCCTGGCACGCGCGCATGCGCTCGGCGAAGACGGGCGACGCGTCGAGGAGCTCCACCGCCATCCCCTCCCACTGGCCGCCCTGGCCGGGGAACACGAACGCCGCGCGGCGCTCACCGCGCGCCACGCCCTGCGCGATCGTCTCGACGAACTCGCCGCGCGCGAACGCCGACAGCCGGTCGGCCAGCTCGTCGAGGCCGCCGGCGACCGCCACCGCGCGGTGGGGCAGCTGCGCGCGGTGCAGCGCGAGCGTGGCCGCCACCGCCGTCTCGTCGAGGTCGTCGCGGCCCGCGACGAACTCGGCCAGCCGCTCCGCCTGCGCCGCGAGCGCGACGTCACTCGACGCCGAGATCGCGTACGGCAGCACGCGCGAGGGGATCTCAGGTGCGACCGGCACGGACTCCTCGGGCGGCGCCTCTTCGATGACGACGTGCGCGTTCGTGCCCGACATGCCGAACGACGAGACGCCCGCGCGGCGCGTGCGCTCGCCGGCCTCCCACGGCACCGGCTCGGTCAGCAGCTCGACGGCGCCCTCGTCCCACGAGATGTGCGGCGAGGGCTCCTCGGCGTACAGCGTCCGCGGCAGCAGCTCGTGCTGGAGCGCCTGGACCATCTTGATGATGCCGCCGACGCCGGCCGCGGCCTGCGAATGGCCGATGTTCGACTTCAGCGAGCCGAGCTTCAGCGGGCCGGCGGCGCGGTCCTGCCCGTACGTCGCCAGCAGCGCGTTCGCCTCCATCGGGTCGCCGAGCGTCGTGCCGGTGCCGTGCGCCTCGACGGCGTCGACGTCGCTCGGCTGCAGCCCGCCGTTCGCCAGCGCTGCGCGGATCACGCGCTCCTGCGACGGGCCGGACGGCGCCGCGAAGCCGTTCGACGCGCCGTCCTGGTTGATGGCGCTGCTCCGCACGACCGCGAGGACCTGGTGCCCGCGCTCGCGGGCGACGGACAGGCGCTCCATCACGAGGATGCCGGCGCCGTCGGAGAAGCCGGTCCCGTCCGCGCCGGCGCCGAAGGCGCGGCAGCGCCCGTCGGGAGACAGGCCGCGCTGACGCGACATCTCCACGAACGACTCGGTCGTGGCCAGCACGGTGACGCCGCCGGCGAGCACAAGATCACACTCGCCTGAGCGCAGCGCCTGCGTGGCGAGGTGGATGGCGACCAGCGACGACGAGCACGCCGTGTCGACCGAGACCGCCGGCCCTTCGAGCCCGAGGTGGTAGGAGACCCGGCCGGGGGTCGCGCTCGCGAGGCCGCCCAGCAGGCGGAAGCCCTCGAGATCAGGGGCGTCGCTGCCCATGCCGTAGTCGGAGTCGAACACGCCCGCGAACACCCCAGTGCTGCTGCCGCGCAGGCTCAGCGGGTCGATGCCCGCGTTCTCCAGCGCCTCCCACGCGCACTCCAGGAACACCCGTTGCTGCGGGTCGGTCGCGAGCGCCTCGCGCGGCGAGATGCCGAAGTGGTCGGCGTCGAAGCCCGCGGCGTCGCGGAGGAATCCGCCGCGCCGCACGTAGGTCGTCCCGATGTGGTCGGGATCGGGGTCGAACAGCCGCTCGACGCTCCACCCGCGGTCGTCCGGGAAGTCGCCGATCGCGTCGCGCCCGGACACCACGACGTCCCACAGGTCGTCGGGCGAGGCGATGCCGCCGGGGTAGCGGCAGGCCATCCCGACGATGGCCAGGGGCTCGTCGGTCGTCGTCTGGGTCGCGCGGCGGGCCGGGGCGGCCTTCGGCGCCGCTCCGCCGACCATCCCGCTGAGCAGCGATGCGACGGCGGCGGGTGTCGGGTAGTCGAAGACGAGCGTCGCGGGCAGCCGCTGCCCTGCGGCCCGGGAGATGCGGTTGCGCAGCTCCACCGCCGAGAGCGAGTCGATGCCCGCCTCCTTGAACGTCCGCTGCGCGTCGATCTGCGCCGGGGAGCTGTGCCCCAGCACGGCCGCCAGGTGCTCGCGGACGAGGTCCAGCGCCAGCGCCTCGCGGTCGCGCTCCGGTGCGGCCGCGAGCTTCGCCGCGAACGCTGTCCCCCCGGCCGAGGCCGAGCGCGATGGCGTGCTGAACAGCCCGCGCAGGATCGGCGGGAGTACTCCCGCGCGCGCCTGCGCGCGGAGCCCGGGCCGGTCGAACAGCGTCGGCAGCAGCAGCGGGCGGCCGAGCGCGCGTGCCTCGTCGATGAGCTCCAGGCCGTCCTCGTCGGGGATCGGCACGAGGCCCGCCGGCCCGTGCAAGACGCCGTCGTCGCCGGCCAGGTGGCCGCTCATGCCCGTCGCCGTTTCCCAGACGCCGAACGCCATCGCGCTGCCCGGCAGGCCCTCGGCCCGGCGGCGCTGGGCAAGCCCGTCGAGCATGGCGTTCGCCGCGGCGTAGTTCGCCTGGCCGGGCAGCCCGAGCGTCGCGGCCACGGACGAGTAGAGGATGAACTCGGCGAGATCGTGCTCCCGCGTGAGCTCGTCGAGATGGATGGCCGCGTCGACCTTCGGGGCCAGTACGCGGTGCAGCTGGTCGGCGTCGAGCGAGGAGATGACGCCGTCGTCGAGCACGCCGGCGGTGTGGACGACGGCCGTGAGCGCCGGGACGTCGGCGAGCAACGCTGCGAGCTGCGCGCGGTCGCTCACGTCGCAGGCCGCGACGGTGGCCTCGGCGCCCAGCTCGGCGAGCGCCGCGACGAGCTCGTCCGCGCCCTCGGCAGCCGGCCCGCGTCGGCTGACCAGCAGCAGGCGGCGCGCGCCCTGCTCGACGAGGTGCCGTGCGAGCATCGCGCCGAGGCCGCCGGTGCCGCCGGTGATGAGCACCGTGCCCTCGGGGTCGAGCGCCCGCGGAATCCGCAGGACGACCTTGCCGGTGTGCCGGCCCTCCTGGAGATAGGCGAAGGCGCTCGCGGCGTCGCGGACGTCGCGCGTGGCGATCGGCAGGTGGTGCAGCGCGCCCTGCTCGAAGAGCGCGACGATCTCGGCGAGCATCTCGCCGGTGCGCTCGGGCCCCGGGTCGGTGATGAGGTCGACGGGCAGGTAGCGGACGCCCGGCCGCTCGGCGGCGACCTGCTCGGGGTCGCGGATGTCCGTCTTGCCCATCTCGACGAAGCGGCCGCCGCGCGGCAGCAGGTCCAGCGACGCGTCGACGATCTCGCCGGCGAGCGAGCCGAGCACGACGTCGACGCCGCGGCCGCCGGTCGTCTCGAGGAACGCCTCGCGGAACTCGGTCGTGCGGGAGTTCGCGATGTGCGACGGGTCGATGCCGAGCGCGGCGACGGTCTCCCACTTGCTCGGGTGCGCGGTCGCGAACACCTCGGCGCCGAGGTGCGCGGCGATCTGGCGTGCGGCCATGCCGACGCCGCCGGCGGCCCCGTGCAGGAGGACCGACTCTCCGGCCCGCAGGCCCGCGAGGTCGACCAGCGAGTACCAGGCGGTGAGGAAGACGACGGGGACCGACGCCGCCTGCTCGAAGGTCCAGTCGTCGGGGATTGCGGCGACGAGGCGGCGGTCGGCGATCGCCTCCGGGCCGTAGGCGTCGCGGATGAGGCCCATGACGCGGTCGCCGGGCGCGAGGTCGGTGACGTCCGCGCCGGTCTCCAGCACGACGCCCGCGCCCTCCAGACCGATCGTCGTGTCCTCCACGAGGCCCATCGAGACGACGACGTCCTTGAAGTTCAGCCCGGCGGCGCGCACCGCGATGCGGACCTCGCCCGGCTCGAGCGCGCGGCCGGCGTCCGGGCGCGGGGCGAACTCGACGCCGTCGGCTCCCAGCGCGAGGTGCCAGGTCGGGTCGTCGATGCGCGGGGCGGTCGTCGGGTCGGCATCGGCGCGCGCGAGCCGCGGCGCGAGCACCACGCCCCGGCGGACGGCGAGCACGGGCTCGTCGGCGGTGAGCGCGTCGAGCAGCGCATCGCGCGGCGGCACGCTGCCGTCGAGGTCGAGCAGCGTGAAGCGATCGGGATGCTCGGTGTGCGCGCTGCGCAGCAGGCCGAGGAGCGCGGACTGGGCGAGGTCGGGGCGCGCGCCGGTGGCGCCGCGCGTGACCACGACGAGCCGCGCATCGGCGAGCGGCTCGGAGGCGAGCCACGCCTGGAGGAGCTCGAGCGTCCGCTGCGTCAGCGCGTGGACGGCCTCGATGGGACCGGCGTCGATCTCGCCCGCGGGCACCAGGACGACGTCCGGCGCGGCCGCACCGCCGGCGACGGCGGCCTCCAGCGCGCCGAGGCTCTCGTAGTGCTCCTGCGTGAGGGCGTCGTCGAGGCCGATGCCGACCACGTGCGGCGCGCCGCCGCCCGACGGCGTGATCTCCTCCCACCGGACCTCGTAGAGCTCGTCCGCTCCGGCCTGCGCGCCTGCGCGCAGGGCACGGCGGTCGAGCGGGCGCATCTGGAACGCGTCGACGGAGAGCACGGGCGCCCCGTCACCGTCGACGACGAGGATCTCCGTCTCGCCCCCGCGCGCGGTCAGCACCGCCCGCGCCGCGATGGCGTGCGGCGCGTGCAGCTGGACGCCGGTGAAGGAGAACGGGATCGGCATCGCATCGCCGCCGCTGCCGGCGTCGAGGTCGCGCAGGACGGCGGCCTGGAGCACCGCGTCGAACAGCGACGGGTGCAGCGCGAAGCCGGCCGCCTGCTGCTCCTGGTCCTCGGCGAGCGCCGCCTCGACGTAGACCTCGTCGCCGGCGCGGCGCACCGACGCGAGCCGCTGGAAGGCGGGGCCATACTCGTACCCGGCGTCCGCGAACCGGTCGTACAAGCCGTCGTCGGAGAGGGTGTCGGCGTCGGCGGGCGGCTCGGGGATCGCGACCGCCCGCGGCTGCGCGTCGGTCAGCGTGGCGCTGACGTGGTGCGTCCACGGCGCGTCCCCGGTCTGCGAGTGGATCGTCAGCGCGCGCGCCCCGTCGGCGTCGGGCGGCGCGACGGTCACCTGCAGCGCCGCGGCGCGCGTGTCGTCGAGCAGCAGCGGCGCGTGGAGCGTCAGGTCCTCGATGCGCGGGGTGTCGGTCTGCGCGGCGGCGTGCAGCGCGAGGTCGAGGAACGCGGCGCCGGGCAGCAGCGGGGCGCCGACAGCGGCGTGGTCGGCCAGCCACGGGTGGCGCTCGAGCGAGAGGCGGCCGGTGTACAGCGCGCCGCCGTCGGGCAGCGTGATGGCGGCGTCGAGCAGCGGATGGTGCGCCGAGGCCTGGCCGATCGCGGCGGGGTCGCTGCCCGCGCCGATCGGCGGCGCGTTCCAGTAGCGCTCACGCTGGAAGGCGTAGGTGGGCAGCGGGACGTGCGGCGGCGTGGCGCCGAAGAGGGCGGTCCAGTCGATCGCGAGGCCCGCGACCTGCGCGTCGGCGAACGAGGCGATCATGCGCTCGAGCCCACCGTCGTCGCGGCGCAGGCTGCTGATCAGCGTGATCGCGTCGGGGTCGTGACCGGCGGTCTCGATCGTGTCCTGCACGTGGGTGGTCAGGACGGGGTGCGGGCCGATCTCGATGAGCGCGTCGATGCCCTCGCCGATGAGCTGCTGCACCGCCGGCTGGAACTGCACGGTCTGGCGCAGGTTGCGGTACCAGTGCTCGGCGTCCATCGTCTCGGTCGCGATCCGCTCGGCCGTGACCGTGGAGAAGAGCGGAATGGTGCTGGGCTGCGGCTGGATGCCCTCGAGCCCCTCGAGCATCTGCTCGCGGACCGCTTCGACGTACGGGGAGTGGCCCGGGACGGTGGAGAGGATGCGGCGGACCTGCACGCCGTCGGCCTCGAGGCTCGCGGCGAACTGCTCGAGGACGTCGGGCTCGCCGGAGACGACCATCGAGCGAGGCCCGTTCAGCGCGGCGATCGTGATGCGCCCGTCGAGGTCGGCGGTGCGCTGTTCGAACTGCTCCCGCGAGAGCGCGACCGCGAGCATCCCGCCGACGCCCGCGATGGTGGCGAGCGCCTGGCTGCGGACCGCGACGATCCGCGCGGCGTCTTCGAGCGAGAGCGCGCCGATGATGTGCGCCGCGGCGATCTCGCCCTGGGAATGGCCGACCACGGCGGCCGGCTCGATCCCGAAGGTTCGCCACACCTCCGCGAGCGAGACCATGATCGCGAACAGCACCGGCTGGACGACTTCGATGAGGTCAATGGACGGGGCGCCATCCTCGCCGCGCAGCACCGCCTCCAGCGACCAGTCGACGTACGGGGCGAGCGCCACCTCACACGCGCGCATCCGCTCGGCGAACACCGACGAGCTGTCGAGCAGCTCGACGGCCATGCCCTCCCACTGGCCGCCCTGGCCGGGGAACACGAACGCCGCGCGGCGCTCACCGCGCGCGACGCCCTGCGTGATCGCCTCGACGAACTCCCCGCGCGCGAACGCCGACAGGTGCTCGGAGAGCTCGGTCAGGTCGCCGGCGATCGCGACCGCCCGGTGCGGCAGCTGCGCGCGCCGCAGCGCCAGCGACGCCGCCACCTCGGCCGGCTCCAGCTCCGGGCGCGCCGCGACGAACTGGGCCAGCCGCTGCGCCTGCCCGGCCAGCCCCGCCTCGCTGGACGCCGAGACCAGGAAGGGCAGGACGCGCGACGGAACCTTGGCCGCCCGCTCGGGCTCGGGCTCGGGGGCCTGCTCGAGGATGACGTGGGCGTTCGTGCCCGAGATGCCGAACGAGGAGACGCCCGCGCGCCGCGGCCGATCGTCGACGGGCCAGTCGATCGGCTCGGTGAGCAGCTCGACCGCGCCGCTGTCCCAGTCGACGTGCGGCGTCGGCTCGTCGGCCCACAGCGTCTTCGGCAGCCGCGCGTGGCGCAGCGCCTGCACCATCTTGATGACGCCGCCGACGCCCGCCGCCGCCTGGGAATGGCCGAGGTTCGACTTCAGCGAGCCGAGCCGCAGCGGCTCGTCGCGGTTCTGGCCGTACGTGTTGAGCAGCGCCGTGGCCTCGATCGGGTCGCCGAGCGCGGTGCCGGTGCCGTGCGCCTCGACCGCATCCACGTCGGCGGGCTCGAGCCCGGCGCTGGCCAGCGCCGTGCGGATCACGCGCTCCTGCGAGCGCCCGTTCGGCGCGCTCAGGCCGTTCGACGCGCCGTCCTGGTTGACCGCGCTGCCCCGGATGACGGCCAGCACCTCGTGCCCGCGCTCGATCGCGAGGGACAGGGGTTCCAGCGCGATCACGCCGGCGCCCTCGCTCCACCCCGTGCCGTTTGCGCCGGCCCCGAACGCCTTGCAGCGCGCGTCTGGCGCCAGGCCGCGCTGGCGCGAGATCTCGATGAAGATGCCCGGCTGCGACATCACCGTCGCGCCGCCCGCCAGCGCCAGATCGCACTCACCCGCGCGCAGCGACTGACAGGCCAGATGCAGCGCGACCAGGGACGCCGAGCACGCGGTGTCGACCGACACGGCCGGCCCCTCCAGCCCGAGGACGTAGGCGACGCGGCCCGAGGCCACGCTCGTCTCGGTCCCCGTCAGCGCGTAGCCCACCGACTTCTCGTCGGGCTGGTGCATGAGCGGGCCGTAGAGCGCGCTCATCATCCCGGTGAACACGCCGGTGCTGCTGCCGCGCAGGCTGAGCGGATCGATGCCCGCGTTCTCCAGCGCCTCCCACGAGCACTCGAGCATCAGCCGCTGCTGCGGGTCCATCGACAGCGCCTCGCGCGGGGAGATCCCGAACACCTCGGGGTCGAAGTCGCCCGCGTCGTAGAGGAAGTAGCCCTGATCGACGTAGCTCGCGTCCGGCCGCTCCCCGTCGCGATCGATGAGCCGCTCGAGGTCCCAGCCGCGGTCGGTCGGGAAGCCCCCGATGGGATTGCCCCCGGAGGCGACGAGCTCCCACAGCTCGTCGGGCGACGCCACGCCGCCCGGGTAGCGGCAGGCCATGCCGACGATCGCGATCGGCTCCTCCATGCGCACGATGCGCGGGCTCCACTCGGCGTCCGCGCCGTCGCCGGTCAACTCCGCGAGCACCCGGTCGGCGAGCGCCGCCGGCGTCGGGTTGTCGAAGACCACCGTGGCCGGGAGCCGCAGGCCGGTCCAGTCGTTGACCCGGTTGCGCAGCTCGACCATGCCGGGGGAGTCGAGTCCCAGCTCCTTGAAGGTCAGCCCCGCGTCGATGTCGCTCGCCGAGCCCTGCCCGAGCTGGACGGCGACCAGTCCGCTCACCCCGTCGAGGACGGCGCGCCGGGCCTCGGCGTCGCCCATCGCGCGGATCCGCGCCGCGAACGTCTCGTCGTCCGCCGGCCCGGTCTCCGCGGGCGCGGGAAGGTCCACCCGCGTGGCCTCCGGGATCTCGCGGGCCCAGTCGACGGACCCGCCGCGGGTCCACAGCTCGGCGAGCGCGGTCGCGAATCGCTCCGTTCCGCCCTGGCCGCGTCGCAGCGTCGCCACCGTCGCGACCTGCCCCGCGCCGCCCAGGACCTCCTCGGCCACATGCTCGATCGGCACGGTCAGGACCGGATGCGGCCCGACCTCGATGAACGTCCGGTGCCCGTCCGCCAGGAGCCGCTGCACCGCGGGCGCGAACTGCACCGTCTCACGCTCGCCGCGATACCAGTACGTGGCGTCCATCGGCTCGTCGGCGGTGGTGGGGTACAGCGGCACCTGCGCCGGCTGCGGCGTCACCTCACCCAGTTCGTCGAGCAGCCGCTCGCGGATCGCCTCGATCTGCGGACCGTGCGCGGCGTACGGGACGGCGACCCTCCTCACGCGCACGCCATCGGCCTCGCATCCGGCCAGCAGCTCGTCGAGCGCGTCCGGGTCGCCCGAGACCACCAGGTCCGATGGCCCGTTGACCGCCGCAAGCGCGAGCCGCTCCCCGAACCCGGCGATCCGCTGCTCGAGGGCCTCTGGCGACAGCGACACGGCCGCCATCCCCCCCTGCCCCGAGAGGGGGATGAGCACCCGGGCCCGGACCGCCGCCACGCGGAGCGCGTCGTCCAGGCTGAGGACGCCGGGCGACGTGCGCCGCCGCGATCTCCCCATGCGAATGCCCGACGACCGCGGCCGGCTCCACCCCGCGCGAACGCCAGAGCGCCGCGAGCGAAACCATGACGGCGACGAGCGCGGGCGGCACGACGTCGATGCGATCGAGGGCAGGAGCGTCAGGGCTGCCGCGCAGCACGTCCTCCAGGACCCAGTCGACGTGCGGCGCGAGCGCGGCCCCGCACGCGCGCAGGTGCTCGGCGAAGACCGGGGACGCGTCGAGCAGTTCGACGGCCATGCCCTGCCACTGACCGCCTTGGCCGGAGAAGACGAAGACGGGCCGGCCGGGATGCAGGTCGGGGTCGACGACGCCCTGGATGACCTGCGGGCTCGGCGTGCCGTCGGCGAGGTCGCGCAGCGCGGCGCCGCGATCGTCGCCGAGGATGACGGCGCGATGCGCAGACGCGGGCGGCCCGGTCGCCAGCGTCCACGCGACGTCGGCCGCGTCGGCGTCCCCGGTTGCCTCCGCGAGGCGCTGGGCGTACTCGCGCAGCGCGGCGGCGCCCGTGCCGCTGAGCACCCAGGGCGCCGGCATGCGGTCGACCGTCATCACAGACCACCCTGGCTAGAGACGGGCGAGCACCGACCGCGAGAGCAATGCGGGAACGACAGCACCGTGAGCCCGACACCGGATGGCATGAAAACGCAACGATACACCTGCGTTGAAGCAGAGCAGTGGCGGGTCCCTTCGCATCTGCGACCCACGTCACAGAGCAGCTTGCGGGGGCACCACGACCGCGGTGCAGACGGTGCCGCGCTCCGCCGTCCAGCGGCCCGCGAACGTGCGCAACGGCGGGCTGTCGACCCGGAGTTCAGCCCGGAACGTGCGGGCGTCTGCGTCGACCGAGACTTCGGCGTCGTCGAACCCCAGCCACCGGCCGGTCAGCGGGAACCATGCCTTGTAGATCGCTTCCTTGGCGCTGAACAGGAGGCGCCCCGGATCGACGCCGAGGTCGCAGCCGAGGAGCGCGCGCTCAGGGCCGTGCACGACGTCCTCGACCACGCCTGCAGGGAGCGGCAGGTCCGGTTCGGCGTCGATGCCGATCGCGAGCGCACGGGTCGAACGCGCCACCGCGCACGCGCGGAATCCGTCGCAGTGCGTGATGCTGCCGACGACCCCCTCGGGCCACAGCGGCTCACCTCCAGATCCGCTGCCGATCGCACCGGCCGGCACGCCGAGCCGCTCGAGCGCATCGCGCGCAAGGCCCCGCCCGGTGACGAACTCGCGGCGACGTCTCTCGACCGCGCGGCCGATCACTTCGCGCTCGGCGGCGAACAGCTCGACGTCGAACAGGTCGCCCGTCGTCTCGGCGGTCACGACGAATGAGGGGACAAGACGTTCGAGCACGCGCCTCCGAGACGGCGCCGACCCTCGTCTATCATCGGCCCGAGGATGGGCACCAGCAGCCGGCGGGCGACCATAGCAGTGCTTCTCGCCTGCATCTGCGGGCTCGCGGCGTGTGGCGGTTCGAGCGAGCCGCCACCGCAGGAGGTCTCGGCGCCGCTGCTGCGCTACGAGCGCGGAGTGCGCCTCGATCCGGATCGCTCGCCGCGCGCCCGCGAAGGGACCCTGCGGGTCTCGCGGATCAGCTACCGGTCCGTCGACGGCGACCGGGTCCCGGCCCTGCTCGCCGTGCCGACCCACGCCAGACCACTCGGCTGCGTCATCGTCCAAGGCGGGCTGACCACCCCGAAGGAGGCCACGGCAGACCTGCGCCAGGCCCTTGCGGTCGCACGCCTGGCGAGCTTCACGATCGATCCCCGCGACGTCGGCGAGCGCGGCAGCCCGGAGGAGCTCGCGGCGGCGATCTCATCCCCGGAGGGTCTCCGCGCCCTCCTGGTCGCCACGGTCGTCGAGCTGCGTCTCGGCGTCGACTACCTCAGTCGCCGGCGCATCTGCCGCGACAACATCGCGTTCATGGGCAGTGCGTTCGGCTCGATGGCCGGCGTGATCCTCACCGCGCAGGATCGACGTATCAAAAGCGCGCTGCTGAGCTCGGTCGGCGCCACGTTCGAGCAGGCGCTCCTCGCCCGGCCCCTGGCCGCCGAGCGCGTCCCGAACCTCCCGAACTACGTCCCCACGGCCACCGCCGACCCCGCGGCGCTCGAACACGCGGTGGATGTCCTCTCGCCGTACGACAGCAAGCGATGGATCGGCAGGATCGCGCCCCGCCCGGTCATGCTGATGAACGGCCGCTTCGACCCGACCGTCCTTCCGGGCGACGCCATGGAGCTGGTGGCAGCGGCCCGCAGGCCGAAGACGCTGCTGTACTACGACGGCGGACCCGACCCGTTCGCCGAGGGTCCCGCGCGTGACCTGAACCTCCTGCGCGCGGGACGGTTCCTCGTGGAGACGATGGACCTGCCGTTCCCGACCTCCTGAGGGTCCGGCCCGCCGTGCGCGGGGATTACTTCCGGCAGACGGCGACCCAGTCGGCCGGCTTGCCGTACTGCAGCCCGGGCAGCAGGCGCAACACCTTCAGGTTCGTGGTCCGGTGCACGCGATACACGGTCCGCTCGTCACCGGACTGCGGCACATCGGGCTCCACGGCGTCCGCCGGCTCGCGCTTCAGGCGCCGCTTCAGCGACACCGGGATGACGGCCTTCGCCAGGGTCGCGGGGCGCCGGTCGATGTCCAGCGGGTCGGGGTAGTGCCACTGGAAGTACATCCGCACGTCGGAGAAGTACGGCGCGAGCGCCTCGTCGAACTCCTTGCGCGTCCACTCGCGCAGGTGGTGCGGGTTGCCGCTGAAACCGCCGGGGAAGAAGTCGGCGTTCGGTGAGGAGATGAGCGCGACCTCGGCCTGGCGCATGTTCTTCAGCAGCTGGGGAACGTCGGCGACGTGCTCGATGCCCTCGAAGCACACGGCGACGTCGAAGCCGCTGAGGTCCATCGGCTCGTCGACCGCGCCGACCGAGAACTCCGGCCCGGGGTAGTGCTCCTTCGCGGCGTCGACGGCGTCCTGGGCGATGTCGATGCCCTCGACGCGCGTCGCGCCCGCGGCCAGCAGGAGGTTCGACCCGTACCCGTTGCCGCAGCAGAGGTCGACCACGGACCGGCCGGCGACGTAGTGCGCGGCGAACAGGTACCGCCCGAGGTGGTCGCGGTAGCCGCCCGACGTCACCGCGGCGGGCTTGATGCGCTCCCCGATCCCCTCGGTCAGGTTGTCTTCGAACTGCGGCTGCGGCTTCGGGTGGTGCATGCGGTCAGTCCTCCGGGCTCGGGGCGCTCGCGGCCTGCGAGGTCAGCGCCTCGGTGACCAGCGGCGATGGATACCACGCGTTCTCGACGCTCTCGGGGCGCGTGAGGACGATCGCTTCGTACGTCCTGGCGATCGCCGCGCGCAGCGCGCTCAGATCGCGGTAGTCGGCGGGGTCGAGCGGCTCCAGCATGCGCAGGTGCATGCGGGTGCCGTGGCGCTCGGCGATGACCGGAAGCACCTTGACCTTCGTGCGGAAGGCCAGCGACGCCGGCACGCTCGTCAGCGCGACGGAGCGCCCGAGGAACGGGGTCGCCGCCGAGCCGGGCACGTCGAAGGCGACCCCGACCGACAGCCCCTGCTCGACCAGCTCGATGAGCCGATCGGGATCGACGGTGTTCGGGATCAGGCGCTCGGCGCCGAGCATGCGAGCCCCGTACTCCCTGATCCGGAACGTGTCGGTCCGGCCCACGAGATTCGGCGGCAGGGGCTCCCACATGTGGGCGCTGCCCACCAGGCGGAAGTCCTTGTACCCGCGCAGGCCGAGAATGCCCGGGACCGCCCAGGACGCGCCGATGTGGGCGAGCACCACGACGCTGCCGCGCCCGCCCTCGCGCGCCTCGTCCCACCGGTGGGCGTCGATGATCCGCGCGCGACGCAGCAGCCACGGGCGCCAGAACAGCTCGCGCATCACGGAGCGCTCACGCAGGTGGCGCCGGGTGACCGCGCGCGTCTCCCCCGCGCGCGACGTGAACTGGAGCAGGTCGCTGACGAGTCGCTCCGCGTCAGCCTCCTCGACGGGGTTGCGCAGCCGGCGCAGCGGCGGCTCGATCGCCCCGACGAGGGCGAGCGCGAGCGGCGCGGGAAGGATCCGGTGCGTGCGCGGCGACGTGTAGATCCGCAGCACGAGATCCTTCGCGCCGGCCATCCGATGCCTCAGGCCGCGCGCAGTTGCAGGTCGCCGATGAGCTCCTGCGCGGCGTCGAGCGCCTCGCGCATGCAGTCGTCCATGTCGATGTAGACATAGTTGGCGAGGCGACCGGCGAAGTAGGTGCGCTCGGAGCCGATCTCCTCCCGCAGGAGGTTCTGGTAGCGCGTGTTGAGCTGCCGGTTCTCGGGCAGCTCGATCGGGTAGTAGCGCGACGGCGCACCGGTGAACTCGAAGCCGAGGACCGTGCCCTCGCACTGCTGCCCGGACGCGTGCTTGGTCTCGTGGATGCGGATGAACGGGTACTCGGCGCCCGGGTAGTTGACGACCATCGCGCCCTGCGCGTACTCCATGTGCGGGATGTGCACGGACCGCACGTCGATGCCGCGCCAGTCCAGGCGGCCGAATCGCTCCCCGGAGAAGACGTCGAGCGGGCAGGTCAGCACGACGACGTCGGCCTCCTCCTGCGCGAGCAGCGCGTCGAGGCCGCCGAGGTCGACGTCGACGCCGGTGCGCAGCTCGACGAGGTCGGGGGCGAGCAGGCCGTCGATGAGGTCGGTGTAGCCGTTGGGGCCCGCCGGCCAGCCCTGGAACGGATCGGGGAACAGGTACGGGTCGTTGTCCCAGCGCACCGAGACGCGGCGCGGCGCCCACTGCGCCGACAGCTCGCGCGCGGGGCGGCCCCACTGCTTCTCCGTGTACGGCTTGATGTAGCGGTCGTAGAGGATCGGCCCCATGAGCTCGAGGCACCACTCCTCGAAGTTCGCCGCCTGCGCCCGCGCCTCGGCGTCGATGTCCCTGCGCTCCGCCAGTTCGCGCCGGATGTCCTCGCTGCGCGACTGCGCGTCGATGTCCGAGACGAGGATCGGCCAGTTGAGGATCTTGCCCTCGACGACGATGTCGACGCGGTGGCGGTAGTCGCGAAACGGCGTCATGGCGTTGGCGAGGTTCCAGACCTCCTCGTCCTCGGTGTGGAAGATGTGCGAGCCGTGCGGCTCGTACAGGACGCCTCCGAGGTGCTCGGAGCGGATGAGGCCACCCGGCACCTCCGCGCGCTCGAACAGCACGGATGGAATCCCGCTCTGTGACAGCCGCCACGCAACGGTGCATCCGGTCAGTCCGGCCCCAACAATCGCGACACGCGGCGCCTGTGATGTCATGCGCCGGAGGTCTATCATGCCTGGCATGGATTGTCGGTGGGGACGCCACGCGGCCGCCGCCACCGCAGCGTTGATGCGTGTTTCGCTGGTGGCTGTCGCGCTCGTGATCACAGGGTGCGGCGGCGGTGATGAGGACCCCACGCGCACGACGGTCGCCGACAAGCTCGTCAGCATCCGCACCGTCGAGTTCCCGACGAAGGTCGACGACACCAAGGTCACCGGCCTCATGGCCGTTCCGCGCGGCGTGGCCTCGCGCGGCTGCGTGATCTGGCAGTTCGGCTTCCGCTCGACCAAGGAGAACGCCGACTACGCGTGGCAGGGCCTCGCGGCGCTCGGGCTGACGACCTTCTCAATCGACATGCGCTCCCACGGCGCGCGCGCGGCGGACGCGGAGGAGTACCGCAAGGTGCTCGAGGATCCGGCGACGTTCGACGCGATGGTTCGCCAAACCGTCGGCGACCTGAAGGCCGCCACCGACTACCTCGAGAAGCAGCCCGCCTGCAAGGGTCACATCGCGTTCGCGGGGGTGAGCCTCGGGGGCGCGATCGGCACGATCTTCGCCGCCGAGGACAAGCGGATCGAGGCCGTCGCGCTGGTCGTCACGCCAGGCAACTGGCGGCAGGCCATCACCTCGCCCGAGTCGCCGATGCTGCGCGGGATCATCAACGACCCGGCCGCGCTGGCCGAGGCGATGAAGACCTACGCACCACTGGACCCAGCCCGATTCGTCGGGAAGATCGCACCGCGCCCCGTGCTGATCATCAGCGGCAAGTCCGACCAGACCGTCGTGTTCTCGAACGCGCGCGCGCTGCAGAAGGCCGCGCGCGAGCCGAAGACGATCTTCGATTTCGACGGCGGGCACAACCCTGCCGTCGGGCCGGATGCCGAGCGGATCGGCAACGAGCTCGGCTCGTTCCTCCTCCACAACATGGTGCAGCCGACGTACGACATCGACAGCGCGCCGAACGGCACGTTCTACGAACGCAGCAAGCGATGAGCCAACTCCCGCTCGTCTCCATCGTGTTCCTCGTCTACAACCGGCGGGACGCCCTGCTGGTGTCGCTCCGGCAGATGCTCGAGCACAGCGGCTACCCCGCCGACCGGCTCGAGGTCATCGTCGTCGACAACGCCTCGACCGACAACCCCGCCGAGGCGATCGCACGGGAGTTCCCGCAGGTGCAGGTGATCCGCAACCCGGAGAACGCGGGCGCGCCGGGCTGGAACCTCGGCTTCGCGGTCGCGACGGGCGACTACGTCCTCATCCTCGACGACGACGCCTACCTGCGTCCCGGCGCCCTCGAGGCCGCGGTGCGCGCCGCGCAGGACGAGGACGCGGGGCTCGTCTCGTTCTCGGTCGTCAGCTCGTTCGACGAGACCCACCGGCTCAACGACGACTGGAACACCGGCCTGCTGAGCTACTGGGGGTGCGCGGCCCTGCTCAGCGCGCCGGCGCTGCGGGCGGTCGAGGGCTACGACCCGGACATCTTCATCTGGGCCAACGAGGCCGAGCTGACCATGCGGCTGCTCGACCACGGCTTCAGCCACCTCTACCTGCCCGACCTCGAGGCCGTCCACATGAAGGAGGCCATCGTCGAGTTCGAGCCGCGCCGCTACCTCGTCAACGCCCGCCATCACAGCTACATCGCCGGCAAGCTGATGCGCCCGGGCGACGCCCTGCTCACGGTCGGCAACATCGTCTCCCAGGCCGCGATCGACACGATCAAGGAGGACCGCGTCGCGGCCGGCGCGGTCAAGGAGGCCGTCGCCGGTTTCGCCACGGGATGGAAGCGCCGCCGCCCGGTCCGGCCCGCGGTCTCCTCGGCCTACCGGCGCAACTTCCAGCCGTTCATCTCGCCGCTGCGGTTCATGCGCACACCCGCCGACCGGCTGCGGTCACGGCGCGGCGCTGACGCCGAGGCCCACCGGACGGACCGGTTCTCGAGCTTCTACGAGGAACGCGCCGCGTACTACCCGACCGGCCGGGCGTCGCTGCGTCTCTGATCGGCGCGGTCCGCGTACCAGCGTGCCGCGACCACCCCGATGAGCATCCAGACGAGGGCCGAGAGCGCGTAGTTGCCGCCGTTGTGCCACTGGCCGATGTTGGCGAGCAGGACGCCGACGATCGGCAGCATGATCAGCGTGCCGCGGAAGTACAGGCGGATGGCCGTGACGAGGACGGTGAGGAGCAGCGTGACGTACAACACCCCGCCCACCGCTCCGTAGGCGACGAACGCGTTCGAGAAGTCCAGGTCCGTCGAGGCGCTGCCCTCCCCGAGGGTGTGCTCCGTGTCGAGTTTCTCGTCCGCTTCGCTCTTCCCCACCCCGGCGGCGGCGTTCGTCGCGGAGGTCCCCAGGCCGAACGGGTGCGTGAAACCCGCCTTGATCCCCGCATACGCCAGCTCGGCGTGGATGAACAGCGTCGAGCTGTTCGGGTTCAGTGGATCGGCGAGCCCCTGGACCTGCCGGCCGACGAACGCGTTGCCGCCGCCTTCGGGCAGCACCGCACTGGCGGCGAAGACCATGCCGATCCCCAGCACGCCGGCGACCGACGCGACGAGCAGCGCCGTCTTCGGGCGGCCGGTCCGCATGCCGGTCATGGCGGCGATGGCCAGGAAGCAGAACAGGAGCGGCTGACGGTGGCCGGACATCACGAGCCCCACCGCGAGCAGCGGGATGGGCAGCAGCGCGACGAGCTTGCCCTCCAGGACGAACCACACCGCGATGGCGAGGGCCATCCCGAGGAACAGCCCGTACTCGAGGAAGCCCGAGAACGTCCCGAACCCGCGGATGCTGCCGCCCACGTCCAGCGAGGAGAAGCTCTCGACGTTGGGGAGTTCGAGCCACGCCTGATCCCAGGGTGGGTGTCCGATCAGCAGCTGCCACAGCCCGTAGAGCGCGACGGCGATGCCCAGCGTGACGATGATGGCCATGAGCCGCTCGACGTCACGGTCCTCGAGGTACTCGCGCCCGGCGAAGAACCAGAACAGCGGGAACGCCATGAACACGAGCCCCGCGATGCCCGCGCCGATCCCACCGCCGAGCGGGTTGAACACCTGCGCGAACGTCATGAGCAGGAGGATGAGCACGAGCCGGGAGATGAGGTCCGGCGCGATCGGCCGGCGATCGAGCGCGAACGCCTTGGCGATGAGGATCAGCGCGACGACCGGCGCGACGAGGATCAGCGGATCGCCGGAGGTCCAGTCCGAGACGCCGAGCAGCAGGCGGCGCACCAGCGCGAGCAGGACGAGGAAGACGAACGCCGCGAGGATGCCGAGCGCGGGCCGCGCCCGGGCGAGCGTCATGAGCAGCAGGCCGATCGCGAACGCGGCGCTCAGGCGGATGCCGGGACCGCCCGCGACGACGAGCAGCGACGTGAACGCCGTCAGCCCGACGGCGAGCGCGGCGGCGTTGACCGACGCACGCTGAGGGCGCGGGAGTGGGGGCAGCACCGCGCCCGAGGACCAGGCGGTGGTGGGGGGTCCGCCGCAGCGCCACGAGCGGGCCTACGCGGCGTAGGGGTTCTTGCGCCGCCGGCTGCCGTTGGCGACGACGCCGATGGGCTCGGCCCCCTGGCGCTCGAGCTCGGTGCGCAGGCGCCGCACGTCCGCCCCGGTGTCCTGCCCCAGCCGTGCGACGATGACCACCGCATCGACCTCGGGGATGAGCGGGAGCACGTCGGCGACCAGCAGCGGCGGGGGCCCGTCGACGACCGCGAAGTCGTACGCGTCGCGGCTGCCCTTGAGCAGCTCGGTGACCGCCTCGGATTCGAGGACCGACGCCGGGCTTCCCCCGGCCGGTCCGGCGAGGACGACCGATACGTCGCGCGCGGGCCCGTCGAGGTCGATGGACTGGACCGCGGCCTGCGGATCGTCGGCGAGCGTCGTCAGCCCGGTGTCCTGGGGCAGCCCGAGGACATCGCCGAGCACCGGACGGCGGAGATTCGCCTCGACGAGGAGCACGGGAGCAGCCGCGCCCTCGGCGGCGGCGAGCGCGAGGTACAGCGCCACCGTCGTCGTGCCGCTGCCTTGGCTCGGCGCGACGAGCAGGACCGAGCGGATCTCGCGCTCGTCGGCGCGATGGCGCAGCACGCTGGCGAGCTGACGGAACGGCTCGGCGTCCTCCACCCAGGTGCCGCCGCGCGGGGCCTTCAGACTCGCGCTGCGGGGCACGGTGGCCAGCAGCGGCAGCCCGGATTCGCGCTCGAGCTCCTCCGGCTTGCGCAGGCGGCGATCGAAGTGCTCGACGCCGAAGGCGAGCGCGATGCCGATCACCAGGCCGACGAGCCCGCCGATCAGCAGGTTCAGGAGCGGCTTGGGCGACGACGCCTTGCGGGGCGGCACCGCGGGCTGCGAGAGCTGCACGTTCTGCGGGCCGAGCTGCGCGAGCACGTTGAGCTTGACGAGCGACCTGCGCAACTCGCGGCGCTGCGAGTCGGACATCCGCCGGGAGGAGATCGTCTGGCGCACGCGATCGGCCGCCGCGTTGATGCGCGAGACCGACTGCTCGTTGGCGATCGCGAGGTAGGACGCGGCCACGGCGTTGGCGACGCGCGCTGCCTCCTGCGGAGAGTCGGCCGTCGCCTCGATCCCGATGAGGTCGGATTTCTTCTGGGGCTCGATCGTGAGCTGGTCCTCCAGGCTCGAGGGCGTGAAGCCCGGCCCGAGCCGCGCAGCGGCGGCGACGCGGACGTTCTCCTGCGAGACGAGCCCGACGTTCGTCGCCGACTCCACGGTGGCGTCGTTCCCCGGCGCGACGAGCGGCACGCCGGTGAGCTGCACGTCGAGCAGCACCTGGCGGAAGAGCAGCACCGCCGTGCTCTTGTACTGCTTGTCCTGCAGGCTCGTGAAGATGAACGCAGAGGCGAGGGCGGCCAGTACGGCAAGCACGACGATCCACGCGCGCCGACGCACGATCGCCCCGAAGGCACCGGCGTCGCTGCCTGTGTCTACCTGTCCGTTCGCCATCCAGCGCTCAGTGAGTTCCGCATCCGTTGTCTGAGCTCACCAGCGCCGCCGTGGGACGCCCCCGCTGCTCAGGCGGCGGAGTGTACCGATCGGTCAGCGTCGCCTCATGACAGGTAGGGTCCCGCCGCGTGGGCATCGGCATGCTGGAGTTGGAGTTCCTCCTCGCCTCTCGCAGCGCGGGGGTGGACTTCGGCCGCACGCTCCAGCTCGGCCGCCAGAACCTGTGGGTCCGCGCGCCGCTGATCGCCCGCACGGTCCGTCGCTTCGGCGGAACCGCCGACCTCGCCGCCGCGAAGCGCCTGCGCGCCTCCGGGTACGCCGATGAGCTGCTCACTGCGCTCGGCGCGACGGACATCCACGCGCTCGACGCCAGTGACTTCGAGGGCGCCGACCTCGTGCACGACCTCAACGTCCCGGTGCCGGACGCCTGGCACGAGCAGTACGACGTGGTCATCGACGGCGGCACGCTCGAGCACGTCTTCGACTTCCCGACGGCGCTGGCCAGCGCGATCCAGATGGTGAAGGTCGGCGGGCACTACCTGGCGCTCACGCCGTCCAACGGCGACCTCGGGCACGGCTTCTACCAGTTCAGCCCGGAGCTCCTCTTCCGCGCGCTGTCCCCGCAGCACGGGTTCGAGATCGAGGCGGTGTGGCTCGGTGAGGAGCTCATCGTCCCCGGCCGGACGCGGTGGTGGCGGGTCGTCGATCCGGACGAGCTGCGCCGGCGCGGCACGTACCGCGGGCGCGGCTCGCAGTACGTCTTCGTCCGCGCGCGGCGGACCGGGCCGTTCCCCGGCTGGGCGCCGCCGCAGCAGAGCGACTACACCATGGCCTGGCAGGACGGGTCGATCTACGACCGCGGCATCGTGCGCGTGCGCGACCGGCTGCGCTGGGCGGGGATCACGGGCCCGCTCACCGTCGACCGCGAGGCTTTCGTCCGCCTGCGCCCGCACGAGGGGCTGCCGCCCGAGGGACCGAAGGTGCAGCTGCCGTGACGGGGCGTCTGCACCACCTCCCCGCCACCCCGGAGACGGTCCACTGGGGTCACTTCGACAACACCCTGTCGCCGGCGCTCACGATCGAGTCCGGCGACATCGTCGAGATCGAGGCGGTCACCCACCAGGCCGGTGACGCCCCGGACCTGCTCATGGACGACGGCATCCGGGCGATCTTCGACCGCGTGCAGGACCGCGGCCCGGGCCCCCACCTGCTCACCGGCCCGATCGCGGTCGCGGGCGCCCGCCCCGGCGACGTCCTGCGCGTCGAGATCCTGCAGGCCCGCCCGCGGCTGCCGTGGGGCACGAACCTCGCCGCGAACTGGGGCCACCTGTACGACGACGTCGGCAAGGAGCGCGTCACGGTCTACGCGCTGGACGAGCAGAGCCGGACCGCGCGGGCGCACTTCGCCTTCGACTGGACGACGACGCGGCTGTACGACAGCGACGGGCCGGGGATCATCACCCCGCCCGATCCCGCGGCCCGCCAGCCCGCGCTGCCCGGCGTGGTCGTCCCCATGCGCCCGCACTTCGGCACGATGGGCGTCGCCCCCGCCGCACCGGGCCGCCACTCCTCGATCCCGCCCGGCGACCACGGCGGCAACATCGACAACTGGCGGATCGGCGCGGGTGGCGCGATGCACTACCCGGTGCAGGTCCCCGGCGCGCTGCTGTCAGTCGGCGACCCGCACGTCTCCCAGGGAGACGGCGAGGTCTCCGGCACCGCGCTCGAGTCGTCGCTGAACGGGCTGCTGCGCATCAGCGTCCTGCGCGACAGCGTGTTCGACGTGCCCACGCTCGACACCCCCACGCATCAGCTGGTCCATGGGTTCGGCGACGACCTCGACGAGGCGATGGGACAGGCGTCCCGGCGGATGCTCGCGCTGCTCCAGCGCGGCTGGGGCCTCTCGCGCGACGACGCGTACTCGCTCATGTCGATCGCCGCGGACTTCACGATCACGCAGGTCGTCGACGGACGGCAGGGCGTCCACGCGTGCATCGAGAAGCGGATCTTCCTGCCGCGGTCATGAGCAGCGAGATCGTCAGCTACGTCTTCGGCCCCGACGACGGCGTGCCCGCCGCGGTCGCCCCGTTCTCGCAGGCCACGCTGTGCGACGGCACGTTGCACGTCACCGGCCAGATGCCCATCGACCCCGCGACGAACGAGCTCGTGCCGGGCGGCATCACCGAGCAGACGCACCAAGTCATGCGCAACCTCGACGCCGTCGTGCGTCTCTGCGGCACGACGCTGGACCGGACCGTCCAGGCCCGCGCCTACCTCACGGAGTTCGCGCGCGACTACGCGGAGTTCAACGCCGCGTACGCGACGTGGTTCCCCGAGCGCCTGCCGAGCCGCACCTGCGTGGGCGTGACCGCGCTGGCGGTGGGCGCGCTGGTCGAGGTGGACCTCGTCGTCATCCCGTGACGTAGGCGCTGGCCTCGATCTCGACCAGGAAGGCCGGGTCGATGAGCGCGGCGACCTGCACCATCGTGGTGACCGGGGGCGCCTCGGCGAACACCTCGCCGTGCGCGCGCCCGACGGCGTCGGCATGCGCCGCGATGTCCACCACGTAGAGGCGCGTGCGCACGACCTGATCGAGCCGCGCGCCCGCCGTCTGCAGCGCGGTCGCGATCCGCGCGAGTGCGACCCGGGTCTGCTCGCCCGGGTCGCCCGGCGCCACCACGGCGCCGTCCGCATCCACCGCGACGGTGCCCGCGACCTCCACGAGGTCGCCGCATCGCACGGCACGGCAGTAGCCGTACGGCACCTCCCACGGCGAACCGGAGCGGTGCCGCACGATGGCCATCGTGCTAGCTGACCGCGCCCGCGATGACGATGATGCCGATGTAGAAGACCCAGAAGAGCGCGCCGATGACGACGGTCACCAGCCCGAGGGTCCCGAGGTCGGCCTTCTGCGCCGTGCCGTTCGTGGCCCGCATCCACGTCGCGTTCAGCTTGTTCTGCACGCTGATGAGGATGAAGATGTTCACGATCGGGATGAACGACAGGATGATGTAGAGGATCGGGCTGAACCCGCCCTCACCCGTGCTCTCGGCGAACTCCGAGACGTCCTTCCACGTGAAGTAGAGGACGAACAGATTCACGATCGGGATGAGATACAGGACGGTCTTCAGCGTGGCCTGCGTGTCCTTGCCCGTCGCGTTGCCGATCTCCGTCAGCGTGTTGTAGATCCAGGCGAAGCCCCACAGGCCGAAGCTCAGGATCAGCCATCCGATGCAGGAACCGATGCTGCGGATGACCGGGGGGCCGCCGCCCGGGGCGCCGCCGAAGGCGGATTCGGGCGAGGCGGTGGCGTTCATGACAGATCTTCCTCCGTAGTACACAAGGGAACGTCGAACGTGCCAAGTCTCCCGCAGACTGCCGACAACTACGCCAGTCCGGCTTGTGAGCGGCACCATCGGGGGTGGCACGGTGCACCGGCACGCCGATGTCGCAGCACTCCCACAGACCTACGTTCGGCGGATGACTGCACTCACCTCCCCGCTGCGGCGTCCTGCCGCAGCGCTTCCTCTCGCCGGAGCGATCCTGTTCGCCGCCGGTATGGCGCTCACCCCCTGGGAGAGCGAGAACGCCACGCGCGCCTATCACGATGCGCTCGCGGCCCAGCCCGGCCGCGCCCAGGCGGCAGCCATCACCCTCGCGTTCGCGTACGCGCTGCTGGCGGCGGGCGCCCTGGCGTGCGCGGGACTGCTCGCCGGACGCCGTGACTGGTGGCTGCGGGTCGGCACCGTGGTGACGGTGCTCGGGATGACGATCCTGCCGGGCCTCCTGATCACCGATGCGTACGACCTCGCACTCGCCCAGGAGCTGCCGCGCGAGACGAGCGTGCGCGTGTCCGAGGCCGCCGGCGACCTGGTGCTCTCCGCCGTGCTGGGCGTCGCGGGCGGCCTCGGGTTGCTGCTCGGAACGTCGCTCATCGCGATCGCGCTCTGGCGGGCCCGCGTGGTGCCAGTCGCGACGCCGGTGCTCGTGATCGCAAGCTGGGTGGTCGGGTATGCGACCTTCACCCCCACCGTGATGGTCGGCGGGGCGCTGCTCCTCGTCACCGCGAACGCGCTGGCAGCGCGGCAGCTCTGGCCGCCCCGGGACGGGGCCTTGGCGGAGGGGGCGGTCAGCCGACCGGCAGCCGCGCCCTGACCGCGAACCCGCCGTCAGGCTCGGGGGCGGCGCACAGATCGCCCCCGAGGAGCCGTGCGCGCTCGCGCATCCCCGCGATCCCGCGCCGGGTGCCGTCGGCCTCCGCCACGGGCGCCGCGCCGTTGCGGATCTCCACGAGCAGCGCGTTGTCGCGCTCGGCGAGACGCACCGTCGTCTCGGCGCCCGGCGCGTGCTTGCGCGCGTTGGTCAGCGCCTCCTGCACGATCCGGTACGCCGAGGTCGCGACGCCCGCCGGGACCCGTGCGGCGTGACGGACCTCCACGCGATAGTCCACGGCCTGCCCGCCGCCGCGCGCCGCGGCGACGAGGGCCCGGACGTCATCGAGCGTCGTCACGGCCTCCGCCGCCGATGCGTCGTCGCCGAGCGCCGCCGTCAGCCGCTCCACCTCGGCCCGCGCCTGCGCGACCGCGCGACGCGCCGAGCGCAGTGAGGCCCGGGCGCGCGCCGGATCCCTGCCCGCCTGGGTGGCCGCGCCGCCCGCCAGCACGCCGACGAGGGACACGCCGTGCGCCACCACGTCGTGCAGGTCGCGCGCCACCGCCCGGCGCTCGTGATCGACCGCGCGCTGCAGGCGCCGCCAGTGCTCCGCCGTCAGGGCGTCCTCGCCCGCGCGCGCGTCCTGCACCCGTTCCATGCTGCTGCGGGCGACCCGCCCGAACGCGCACGCCATCACGACCATGAAGAGAATGATCGGCGTGTCCGTCATCGGCGATCCGGGCGGCAGCTGCATGAGGTTCACCGCGATCGCCGACGCCGTCACCGCCGCGGCGGCAGCGAACGCCACGCGCGTGTCGGCGATGTGCATCGCGGCGGTGCCCGCGCCCAGCAGCGCCGGGATCATCGGTGTCCGGGTGAGGCTCGGCAGCACCCCGCCGAGCTGCAGCGCGAGCAGCCCCGCGGCGATCACGAGCACGGCGGCCAGCGGCGCGCGCCGACGCAGCGCGAGCGGCATCACGAGGAGCAGGAGCCCGAGCGCAGCCGTGGTGAGTGGCCCGGCACCGCCGGCCGCGCGCGCGTCGTCGGCGACGACGAGGCACGCGGTGCCGACCACGACGACGTCGCCGAGCGCATGGGCACGCCAGCGCTCACGCAGGACACCGGCTCCCGGCAGGGTGACCTCCACGCTCCACCCGTGGCGCCACCGGTTGAGTCTCGCCCGGCCGCCGTGCAGCCGCACGCGCTCGCGGATCGAACTGCGCACCGCCGGATCCTCCAGGCTCCGCGGGGCGGTGCCCCGGCCCGAGATCCGCAGCCGGACGCCGTCGCCGCGAATGTCCGCGCGGACGGTCGCCGGTGCGGCGCCGGGCGGTGGGTCGCCGGCGAGCACCTCGTCGACCAGGCGCCCCGCCGCCAGGACGGCGCCCGTCGACGCGTCGTCCGCGGTGCCGCTGCCCGTGAGCGCCACCCGCCATCCCCGGCCGCGGGCGGCCGCGGCCGACGCGTCGGCCGAGGCGGGCACCGAGACGCCGGGCGCGCGGTCGGGCAGCACGCCGAGCAGACGCTGCAGCTCGGCCATGACCCCGGCAGCACGCGTCTGGAGGTCCACCGCGATGACGGCGAGGCCGTCGCGGCTCGCCGTCTCCATCCCCCGCAGCCGCTCGTCCATCGCCGACAGGCTGCGGGCCACGATCGCGCGCAGCTCGCGGGCGATCCGGGCGCGCTCCTCCTCCACGCCCTCGCGGACGAGGTCGTCGCCCTCCAGGCCCGCCGCCAGCAGGCTCTCGGCCTGCCGGTCGGCCTCCTCGCGGCGGCGGCGCACCGACCAGCCGGCGCCCGCGGCGACGATCTGGACGACGAGCAGACTGACGATGTCGCGGGTCGTGACCGGCGCGTCGCGCGCCATCGGGGCGAACAGCAGCGGCGGCATGATGACCGCGGCGACCGCCGCGAAGCCCGCGAACCGCCGGTCTTCCCCGACGGACGCGAGCGCGTACGTCGCCAGCGGGAGCAGCTGGATCGGCGTGACCGCCTGGATCGGGAGCACGTCGAAGACGAGGTCGACGACGAACGCGGTGAGCGCCACGGCCAGCGCCGCGCCGGGCCAGCGGATCCGGCTCGCCATCGCCACCGTGAACACGACGGCGAACGCCAGGCGCCAGCCGATCGGCGTCGCGTTGTCGAGCGTCGCCGCCTCCGCGACCGCCCACGCGACGATCGCCAGGGTGATCGCTGCGTCGGCGGGGGAGAGGCCGAGCCGCCGCAGCGCCCCGGTCATGCCGAGGCGTCACCGGGCCGGACGAGACCCGTCTCGTAGGCGAGGACCACCGCCTGCACGCGGCTGCGCACACCGAGCTTGCCGAGGATCCGCGTGACGTGCGACTTCACCGTCGCGGGACTGAGGAACAGCTGCTCGCCCATCTCGTCGTTCGACATGCCGCGGGCGAGCAGCACGAGCACCTCGCGTTCGCGCTCGGTGAGGTCGTCGAGGCGGCGCTGGGTCTCCTCGTCGGGCTCGGGCCGGGCCAGGAAGTGCTCGACGAGGCGGCGCGTCACCGACGGGTCGAGCAACGACTCCCCCGTCGGCCACGGTGCGGACGGCCTGCACCAGCGTGCCGGGCGGCGCCGCCTTCAGGAGAAAGCCGCCGGCTCCGGCGCGCAGCGCCTGGAAGACGTACTCGTCGAGATCGAACGTCGTGATGACAAGCACGCGGGCGCGCGATCCGGCGACCAGCAGGCGGCGGGTCGCCTCGATCCCGTCGAGCTTCGGCATGCGCACATCCATGAGCACGACGTCCGGGTGGGTGCGCAGCGCCTCGTCGACGGCCTCCGCGCCGTCGCCCGCTTCGGCCACGACCTCGATGTCCCCCTCGGCCTCCAGCATCGCGCGCAATCCGCCGCGGAGGAGGACCTGGTCGTCAGCGATGAGGACCTTGATCACCCGTGCAGTGTGGCCGAACAGCAGCCAGGACGCGGCCGACGGGCGGTGCGGACACCCACACCGAATGGTGTGGTCAGGCGGCGACGGTGAGCACGCGCTGGTGCTCGGGCCCGGCGACCATGACCTGGCGGCGACCGGCGGCCTTGGCCGCGTAGAGGGCGCGGTCGGCGGCGAGCAGGAGTTCGTCGGGCGTCGTCACGCGCCCGCCGAGCGTCGCGACGCCCACGCTCGCGGAGAGGGAGATGTCCTCATCCAGCGTGTCGGCGATGAGCAGCGCCGAGACGCCCTCCGCCCACGCGCGGGCGCCCTCGACGTCCGTGCCGAAGAGGAGGACGGTGAACTCCTCGCCGCCGGTGCGTGCCGCGACGTCCGTCGTGCGGGTCTCGCTCCCGAGGAGCGCGCCGAACCGCTGCAGGGCAGCGTCGCCGGCCGCGTGGCCGAAGCGGTCGTTGACGAGCTTGAAGTGGTCGAGGTCGAACAGCGCCACGCTCAACGGGACGCCCGCGCGCAGCGCCCGGGCGACCTCACGCTCCAGGACCGGCTCGAACGTGCGGCGGTTCAGCAGGCCGGTCAGGCCGTCGGTGGTGGCGACGTCGTGGAGCTGGTCGAGCAGCGCAACGTTGCGGCGCACCAGGCCGGACACTCCGAGCGCGACGACGACGGAGATCGTCACCGTCACGCCCCACGTGCTGCCCGTGATCTCCGCGGACCGGCTGACGGCCAGCGCGGCGCCGCAGGTCACCGCGAGGAGGCCGAGGTTGGCGTAGAGCTCGCGGCGCGTGCAGAAGTACCCGGCGGTCATCGCGGGCCAGCAGTAGAACATCAGCGCGGCGCCGAGCGGCAGGATGACGGCGACCAGCGCGCTGATCGTGATGATGCCCCCGGTGACGGCGATGAGCTTGATCGCCCGGTCGGAGAGCCGGCGCCCGAAGACGAGGATGAGGCCCAGCGTCAGCGGGATGACCGCGATCGCGACCATGTGCCCGTGGTCGCGCGTGTCCGGGTCGGGGAGGACCAGCGTGCCGACGTCGAGCAGCGCGCCGAGCAGGAACCCGAGCGCCGCGATCTTCCGGAGCATCTGGATATCGGCGAGCTTTGGCGCCTCGAGCCCGGGCGGCGGAGTGGCGTTGGAGGCGTCCATCGCACCGTACTTCGGCGTATGGGAGCGCCCGCTTGAGAAGCGGGCGCCGTTCTCAACGCTTTAGTGGCGGAAGTGACGGCGGTTCGTCAGGACCATGGCGATCCCCGCCTTGTCCGCTGCCTCGACGACCTCGCGGTCGCGCTTGCTGCCACCCGGCTGGATGATCGACGACACGCCCGCGGCGATCGCGAGTTCCGGGCCGTCTGCGAACGGGAAGAAGGCGTCGCTGGCCAGCGCGCTGCCCTGCAGCGAGCCGATCCGGGCCTTGTCCACCGCGATCCGGACGCTGTCGACACGGCTCATCTGGCCGGCGCCGATGCCGATCGTCGCCAGGTCGTTCGCCAGGACGATCGCGTTGGACCGCACGTGCTTGCAGACCCGCCAGGCGAAGAGCATCTCGCTCCACTCCTGCTCGCTCGGCTGGCGGGCCGTGACGACCTCCATCTCCGTGCGGTCCTCGATGCCGGTGTCGCGGTCCTGGACGAGGAGGCCGCCCGCGAGCTGGCGGATGGCGGGCTCGCCGACGCGCGGCTTGCGGCGCTCGCCATCCTCGAGGATCCGCGTGTTCGGCTTGGCCGTGAGGATCGCCATGGCGTCCTCGTCGTAGCCCGGCGCGATGAGCACCTCGACGAACTGGTCGACGAGCTTCTGCGCGGTGGCCTTGTCGACCTTGCGGTTCAGCGCGATGACGCCGCCGAACGCGCTGAGCGGGTCGCCCGCGAACGCCTTGTCGTAGGCCTCCAGCGGCGTGGCGCCGAGCGCGACCCCGCACGGGTTGTTGTGCTTGATGATCGCGCAGGCCGGGACCTCGAACTCCGAGATCAGCTGGCGGGCGCTGTCGAGGTCCAGCAGGTTGTTGTAGGAGAGCTGCTTGCCGTGGTGCTGCTCGACCTGGCTGAGCACGTGCATGCGCGCCCCGACCTCGGAGTAGTACGCCGCGCGCTGATGCGGGTTCTCGCCGTAGCTCAGGTCGGCGACCTTCTCGTACGCGCGGGCGAACAGCTGCGGGAAGTCGTCGTGCTTCTCGCTGAACCAGCGGGCGATCGCGGTGTCGTACCGAGCGGTGAGCGCGAACGCGTCGGCGGCGAGCGCCTCACGCGTCGGCATCGAGAGCGTGCCCTCGAACTCCTCGAGCTCGGAGAGCACGGCGTCGTAGGACTCGGGCTTGACGACGACGCCGACGAACGCGTGGTTCTTCGCCGCCGCGCGGATCATCGTGGGGCCGCCGACGTCGATCTGCTCGACGACCTCTTCCTCGGTGGCGCCCCGGCTGGCGGCCGTGCGCTCGAACGGGTAGAGGTTGACGCACACGAGGTCGACCCACTCGATGTCGTGCTCCTCGGCGGTCTTGATGTGCTCCTCGTTGGAGCGCACGCCGAGCAGCCCCGCGTGGAGCTTGGGGTGCAGCGTCTTGACCCGGCCGTCCATGATCTCCGGGAAGCCCGTGAGGTCGCTGATGGTGCGGACCTCGAGACCGGCGTCCATGAGTTCCTTCGCCGTGCCGCCCGTGGAGACCAGCTCGACGCCGAGCGCCGACAGGCCCTTGGCGAAGTCGACGATCCCGCGCTTGTCCGAGACGGACAGCAGTGCGCGGCGGACGCGCACCGCGCCAGGGGCGGTGACGCCTTCGGTTTCCTGGATGTTCGGCTCGGTCATCGGTCGCGCGAGGATATCGACGTGGTGGACGGTGCGGCGCCCCTCCCCGCAAACCTGCGCTCGTCGCACTGTCCAGAGCGGCTTAAGAATCCGTCTGCGCGAGCCGATTGCCCCAGGCATGTCCCGGATGCGCGTCTGGTCCGTCGTCACCCTCTGCACGTGGTCACTCGCCCTGCTCGCGAGCGCTCCGGCACAGGCCGAGCAGGCCTCCGGGACCACCCCGACGGCGCGCCAGAGCGCTGGGAAGATCGACGGCAGCAACGGCACGACCTGCGCCATCCTCGACACCGGCGCACTGCGCTGCTGGGGGGCCAACGGCTACGGCCAGCTCGCGCAGGGCAACACCGCCAACATCGGGGACACCGCCGGCGAATCCACGGTCGGTGTCAACCTCGGCGCGGGGCGCACCGCGACCGCGGTCGCCGTCGGCGACTTCCATGCGTGCGCGATCCTCGACACCGGCGCGGTCCGCTGCTGGGGCAACAGCGACGAAGGGCAGCTCGGCCAGGGGGACACCGCCACGATCGGCGACAACCCCGGCGAGACCACCGTCGCCGTCAACCTCGGCCTCGGGCGCACCGCGACGGCGATCAGCGCAGGCAACAGCCACACCTGCGCGATCCTGGACAACGGGGCGCTGCGCTGCTGGGGCTGGAACAGCGCGGGCAACCTCGGCCAGGGCAACACCGACCACGTCGGTGACGGCCCGGGCGAGACGACCGTCGCCGTCGACCTCGGCGTCGGACGCACCGCCACCGCGGTTGCCGCCGGCGGCGTCAACACCTGCGCGATCCTCGACAACGGCACGCTGCGCTGCTGGGGCAACGGCACGTACGGGCAGCTCGGCCAGGGCAACACGACGACGATCGGTGATGACGGCGGCGAGACGACGGTCGCCGTCGACCTCGGCGTCGGACGCACCGCGACGGCCGTCAGCGTCGGCTTCAACTACATGTGCGTGGTCCTCGACACCGGGACGGTGCGCTGCGCCGGCCGCAGCAACCTCGGGCAGATGGCACAGGGGGAACACGGACAGCATCGGCAACGACGGCGGCGAGACGACCGTCGCCGTCAACCTCGGCGCCGGCCGCACCGCGACCGCGATCACCGCGGCCGCGAACCACGCGTGCGCCGTCCTGGACAACGGGACGCTGCGCTGCTGGGGCCAGAACACCCGCGGCCAGCTCGGGCAGGGCAACGTCGACACCATCGGCGACGGGGCGGGCGAGACGACGGTCGCGGTCGACCTCGGCGCCGGCCGCACCGCCGTCGCGGCGAGCGCCTTCGGGTCGTCGGTGTGCCTGCGCTACGGCGACGCGTCCGTCCGCTGCTGGGGCAGCAACACGAGCGGGCAGCTCGGCCAGGGCAACACGGCGCACTGGGGCGACGACCCTGGTGAGTCCCCGCCCGGCGTCGCCGCGATCAAGCTCAGCGGCCCGGACGGCGACGGCGACGGCGTGCCCGACGAGACCGACCAGTGCCCGGCCGTGAGCGGTGGCGGCACCGCCTCGGGCTGCCCCGCGGCGACCACCAGCGATCCGCCGCCGAGCTCGTCGACGCCGCAGACCCCTGCCCCGAGCACGCCGGCACCGGCGACGCCCACGCCGACCCCGGAGCTCACGCTCTCGGGCAAGACGCTGACGTTTGCCGTGACGCTGCGTGCTAGGCCGAACACGAAGGGCTGCCCGAAGGTCGCACAGGCCCGCATCACCGCCACGCGGAAGGGCAAGCGCGTCGGCCGTGCGGCGGCGACCCTGAAGGTCAGGCGTGCCGCGACCGGCTGTCTCGCGACCGGGAAGGCGAAGCTCGCAAAGGCGCCGCCCGCCGGGACGAAGATCACCGCAACGGTCTCGAGCCCGAAGCTCAAGACGAAGCGGCTGAGCGTCACCCGGCGCTGAGGACGCGGCGCATCCGACGCGGGTTCGCCGGGTCGGGCTCGAAGGCGCCCGCAACGAGCAGGCGCACGGCCTCGGGCAGCAGCCGGTGCTCGATCGGCTGCAGCGCGGCGTGGACGGCGTCCGGATCCGTCGCGTCCGGGAGCTCGACGGAGCCCTGGAGCAGGATCGGCCCGGTGTCGACCCCGTCATCGACGAGGTGCACCGTCACCCCGAAGACCTTCACGCCGTAGTCCAGCGCCTGCTCGATCGCGCGCAGGCCGGTGAACGCGGGCAGCAGCGACGGGTGCACGTTCACGACGCGGTCGCGGAACGGGTCGAGGAAGTCGGGCGTGAGCAGCGCCATGTAGCCCGCCAGCACCACGACCTGAGCGCCGACCTCCTGCGCCCAGGCGGCCATCGCGGCGTCGCGCGCCGGGCGGTCGGGGAAGCCGTCGATGGGGAACGTCGCGGTGGGGATCGACGCCTCCTCGGCGCGGCCGAGGGCGCGGCAGCCGGGCTTGTCGCTGCCGACGCCGACGATCTCGACCTCGCGGCCGTGCAGGGTGTCGATGAGCGCCTGGAGGTTCGTGCCACTCCCGGAGGCGAGGACCGCGATGCGCGGGAGGTCCGTCACAACTGCGCCTGCGCGGCCTGCAGTTTGGGGTACGCGCCGCCCGTCGAGCGCAGCGTGCCGCCCTCCAGCAACGCGTCCACGCGCGCGAGGACCTCCTCGTTGCGCAGGAAGTCGTACGTGCCGTACTCGGGCAGGCCGTCGTAGCTGTACTTCTGCACGACCTTCGAACGCCCGCCGCGCAGGATCTCCACGGCGCGCGTCCGGCCGACAGCCGGATCGGCGCGGCGGACCAGGCTGATGATCGCGTCGTCGAGGTCCCCCGGGACCCCGCTGCCACGCGCCGCGCCGGCGCTGTTGCTCGAGCCTCCGGCCGGCATCGGCAGCCACGACGGGTCGCAGACGTCACAGCACGGAACACCCGGGTTCGGCGCGGGCGCGGCCGGGTCGCCGAAGTGCTTGAGCAGCGCGGCCCGGCGGCACGCCTGATCCTCCACGAGCGCCCACACGGCGCGGTACTGCGCCCAGCGCGCCCGCTGCGCCTCGCCCGCGTGGCGGCGGCACACCGCGCGCGCCCGCCCGTCGTACGGCGCTTCGAGCCGGCCGCGCAGCCGGTCCGGCGTGGACGGTGCTGGCCGCAGCACACCCGCGCGCGCGAGGTGGCCGACGACGGCCCGGACGCGATCCGACCCGTCGCCGTCCTCGGTCACCAGATAGGAGAGCTCGTCGACGCCGAGGTCGTAGCGGTTGCCCTCCACGCGCGCGAAGAGCCGGTGCGCGACCTTGTCGATCGCCGCGTCGTCGACCTCCGCGCGCTGGATGAAGAACACGTGCAGGCTCTTGTCCTTCGCCTCGGCGAACAACAGCGCCTTGCCCGGGGCACCGTCCCGGCCGGCGCGACCGGCCTCCTGGTACCACGCCTCCACCGACGCGGGGACCGACGCGTGGCAGACCGTCCGCACGTCGGCCTTGTCGACACCCATGCCGAACGCGTTCGTCGCGACGACCACGTCGGTCTCGCCGCTCATGAACCGCCGCTGGACCTCGGCACGGGTGTCGCGGTCCAGCCCCGCGTGGTACGGCTCGACCCGCACGCCGAGCGCCGCGTCGAGCGACGCCGCCAGCTGATCGGTGTTCTTGCGTGTGCCCGCGTAGACGATGGCCGGCGTGGCGCCGTCCTCGGACAGCGCGGCGAGGATCCGGCGCTCCTTGTCCTTCGTCGTCCCGCAGCGCGCGATGCCGAACGACAGGTTCGGCCGGTCGAACCCCGTCGAGACGAGCGCAGGGTCCTGGAGACCCAGCCGTTCCTGGATGTCCTTCGCCACCTCGGGTGTGGCGGTCGCGGTGGACGCGACGATCGCGTCGGCGCCGAGCCACCGCGCGGCGTCGGCCAGGCGGAAGTAGTCCGGCCGGAAGTCATGGCCCCACTGCGAGACGCAGTGCGCCTCGTCGACGACGAACAGGCCGACCTTCGTCTCCTTCATCGCATCGAGGAATGCGCGGGACGAGAACCGCTCCGGGGCCACGTACAGGGCGCGGAGGTCACCCCGCACGGCGGCCTCGAGCGTGGCGCGGTTGGTCGCGGCGTCTGCCTGCGCGTTGACGAGCCCGACCTTCCCCGGCGCGATGCGCTCCAGCGCCTCGACCTGATCCTGCATGAGCGCGACGAGCGGGGAGACGACGAGCGTGAGGTCGTCCCGGCACAGCGCGGGCAGCTGGTAGCAGAGCGACTTGCCGGCGCCCGTCGGCATGACGACGAGAACGTCGCGACCGGCCAGGGCAGCGGTGACCGCCTCCTCCTGGCCGGGGCGGAAGTCGTCGAAGCCGAAATGCTCGCGCAGGGCGGCACGGGGATCCATCAGGCGCCGAACGCTAGCGCGGAGCCCGGCGCGCGCCGGGCCCCGTCACAAAGTCGCTGCACCTCCTGCGCGCCGCTGGCGCACGTCTGCGCTGAACGGCATTCACGGGCATGAAGCCCCGTTGTGTCACGAACACGACACAACGGCCCCAGGACCGATGCGACCGTCGCGCCATGACCGCACACCCGACCGCCCCCGCCTTCGATCGCGCCATCGGTCCTCCACGCGCGCCGCGACGCGCCTGCGCGCTCGCGTTATGCATGCTGGCCACGATCGGCGCCGCGGCCCCCGGACTGGCCCAGGCCGAACGACGCGACATCTCCGGCGACGGCCGGTTCGCCCTCGTGGACCCAGGCGACGACCGCGGCCCGACCAGGCTCCTCGTCGTCGACCGGAGGACCGGCGCGACCCACGAGGCGGGACGGCAGAGCATCGCCGACGGCGGGGCGCTCGCCGACGACCGCGTGCTGGACCCGACGATCTCGGGTGACGGCCGCATCGTCGCGTTCTCGTCCAGCGCCACCAACCTGAGCACCAGTGACCGCGACGACCAGCGGGACGTCTTCGTTCACGACATCGCGGCGGGCACGACCACGGTCATCGGTGCCGGCGACGGGCACGCCGGCGATCCGTCGCTCTCCGCCGACGGGCGCTTCGTGGCGTTCAGCTCATCGAGCACGAACCTGGTTCCCGAGGACCGTGACGACAGCCCGGACATCTTCGTCCATGACCGCCAGACGGGCACGACCAGGCTCGTCAGCCGCAGCAGCGCGGGGACCACGGGCAACGGCGCGTCCGAACGCCCGTCGATCTCCGGAGACGGGCGGACCATCGCCTTCGTCTCGGACGCGCGCAACCTCACTTCCGCGGGGCTCGACGGGGTGGACGCCGCGTTCGTCACCGACCTCGCGACGGGTGTCACGCGGCGCATCGACCGCTCCATCCGTCGCAGCGAGGGGCTCGACTTCCAGGAGGTCGCGCTCTCCCGCGACGGACGGCACCTCGCGTACATCGCCCGCTCCCGCGTGGAGCTGCTGGATCTCACCAGTGGTCGCACCCAGCTCGTCAGCCGCGCGACAGGCCCTGGCGGCCAGGCGGTGTCCGACGCCTTCAGCCCGGCGATCTCCGGCGACGGCCGATTCGTGGCCTTCACCACCCACGACGGACTGGATCCGGCCGACCGCTGGGTCCTCAGCCAGGGCAGCACGTACGTCCGCGACACGCGGACGCACCGGACGACCCTGCTGACCCGGCGTGCGACCCCCGACGGCTACACCGCGATCGAGTACGGCATCCTCCCGTCGCTCAGCGACGACGGCCGTCTTGCGACGTTCCACGGGCCCGGCCGCAGCGAGGTGCGTGCCCGTTCCGGCCTGCGCCTCGTCAGCACCGCGCCCGCGCCGCACCAGCGGTTCACGCTGGGCGACGGCCTCGGCCTCCCGCGGACGCGCGACTGCCGGTCGCGCACGATGACCCTCCCGCTCCGGTCGATTCCGAACCGGGAGATCCGGCGCGTCGAGGTGCGCGTGTCGCACGGGCAGGCCCGGCGCACGCGGCGGTGGGAGCGCCCGACCTCCTCCACGCTCGTGCTGCGTCGCCTCCCGCGCGTCCGCTTCGAGCTCGCCGCCCGGGTGGTGCTCACGAACGGGACGGTTCTGGTGGACGCCCGGAGGTACCGGGGGTGCGCGCGCCGACGCTGAGCGCCGGCGCGGCGACGCGCGTCACTTGCGCAGGACGTCCTTGACCTTGTCGGTGGCCTTGTCCAGCGTCTCCTTGACCTTCCCGGCGCCCTGGTCGACCTTGCCTTCCCGCTTCAGGTCGTCATCGCCGGTCAGCGCGCCGGCGGCTTCCTTGACGCGGCCCTTGGTCTCATCGGTGCTCGGCATGGTGCAACTCCTTGGTTCGTGGGGAGTGCTGCACCATCAGGCTCCCCGGATTGACGCCGGCCGAACCATGAGTGGGCGCGTCGCCGGGGGCCGAACGGTCAGGCAGCAGCGAACGCAGCGGCCGCCGCCGGGGCGAACGCGAACGCGGTGACCGTCGCCGCCTCGTCGCGATCGAGGATCTCCACCGTCCGCCACCGCTCCCCGCCGATGCCGTGGGTGAGCAGGCGCCGCCAGCGCCGCCACTCGGCGTCCATCGTCGTCTGGGAGACGGCGCGGCCCCGGTCGCGCTGCCCGGCCTCGGCGATCTCCCGCGGCGCGTCGATGAGGACCAGATGCGCCGGGCGGGCGCGCAGGAACGCCATCGCGCGGATGGCCCACCGTGCGGGCGCCCGCGTGCCGCGCGTGTGGATGACGGCGGGCCGCCCTCCGAGCACCGCCCCGGCGATGCGCAGGTAGTGCCGGACGTACAGCCCACGCCCGTCGCGGCCGCGTGCCCGCGCGTCGTCGGTGTCGACCACGGCCACGCCGTCACGATCCACCGCGCGGCGGATCAGCGTGGACTTGCCTGCGCCGGGGACTCCGGCGACGACGACCACGGCGTTCTGCGGGAACGTCAGCTCCATACCCCTGCAGGATCCGCCCCGATCCTGAAGCGGACCTTTCGGCTCCCTGAGCGTCAGCTCAGAATCGCTGCTCCCACATCTGCAGCTCGCCGAGCACCCGGAACCCCATGCGCTCGTAGACCGGCTGGCCGAGCTTCGTCGCCTCCAGCGTCGTGGTCTCGCACCCCTCGGCCATGGCGACCCGCAGTGCGTGCCGCAGGAGCTCCGACGCGTAGCCCCGTCCGCGCGCCTGCGCGCGCGTGGCGACGAAGCAGACCTCCGCGTTGCCGCCGTGGGTGCTGATGAACGCGCAGCACTCGGGGTCCGACGTCGCGCCGACGACGTACAGCGCCCCCAGCGCGTCGGTCTGATCGCCCAGCGCCGCGACCCAGTCCTCCTCCGGCGTGCTGTACGCGGCGGCGTTGAGCCGGGCAATCGCCGCCCAGTCGTCGCTGCGGACCACCTCGACCCCACCGCGCGGCTCGAGGTCCATCTCGGCGAGCACCCCGCCCATCGCCGCCGGATTCGCATCGAGGACGTGGCCGGCGGCGGCGAGCGCGGCCGCGGTGCCCTCGTCGCCGTCCAGCACCCACACCGTCCACGCGGCGACCCCCGCCTCGCGGTAGACGCGCTCGAGTTCGTCGCGCGCGGCCAGCATCGCGGCGCCGTCCTCGTAGAACGTGGAGTTCATCACCGACCGGTTCGGGCTGCCCGGGAGCACCGCCGCGACGACGCCACCCGCGCGTTCCTCCACCCACGCGCCCGCCGCGCGCTCCGTCAGCCTGATCCAGAACGACGGGGCGCCCGCCCGGCGCCGCGCTTCGAGCTCTGCGTCGGAGAACGCCGTCACGCCTGCGTGACGACCGGAAGCTCAAGGGCGTACTTGCCCTCGTGGCCGTCCGTGCCCGCGAGCGGGTACTCGCCGGTGAAGCAGGCGTCGCAGTGCTTGGCGCGCTCGCCCTTGATCGCCTCGTACACGCCTTCGAGCGAGATGTACGCCAGCGAGTCGCACCCCAGCTCGGCGGAGACCTGCTCGACCGTCCGCTCGTGGGCGATCATCTCCTCGCGCGTCGACATGTCCACGCCGTAGTGGCATGGGTGGCGCAGCGGCGGCGCGCTGATCCGCATGTGCACCTCGCGAGCGCCCGCGTCGCGGAGCATCTGCACGATCTGCCGGGTGGTGTTGCCCCGCACGATGGAGTCGTCGACGACGACCAGCGACCGGCCCTCGACGATCTCCGGCAGCGGGTTGAACTTCAGCCGCAGGCCGTGCTTGCGCAGTTCCTGCCCGGGCTGGATGAACGTGCGCCCGACGTAGCGGTTCTTGATGAGCGCGTCGTCGTGCGGCAGGCCCGAGGCGCGCGCGAAGCCGCGCGCCGCCGCGTTGCCCGAGTCGGGCACCGCGATGACGAGGTCGGCGTTCGGCGCCGGCGCCTCACGCGCGAGGATCTCGCCCATGCGCCCGCGGCTGGCCTGCAGGCGCTGGCCGCCCATGATGCTGTCCGGCCGCGCGAAGTAGATGTGCTCGAAGACGCAGAACGCCTCGCGCTCGCTCACCACCGCCTGGCGGACGTGCAGGCCCTTGTCGGAGATGCTGACCAGCTCACCGGGCTGGACGTCGCGCAGGTACTCCGCCCCGATGATGTCGAAGGCGCACGACTCGCTGGCGACGCAGTAGCGGTCCCCGAGCCGGCCGATGCACAGCGGCCGGAGGCCCGCCGGATCGCGGAACGCCACCACGCGATCCTTGGTCATGATCACCGTGGAGTACGCGCCCTGGAGCTGCTGCATGACCGCCTCGACGGCGTCCTCCACCGTCTCGGCCGGGTGGCTGGCGATGAGCGCCGCGATGATCTCGCTGTCGGACGTCGAGCGGAACGACAGCCCCTGCTCGCGCAGCTCGGTGTGCAGCTCGACCGCGTTGATGAGGTTGCCGTTGTGCGCGAGCGCCAGCTCACGCCGGTCCGAGCGGTGCACGGGCTGCGCGTTCTCCCACGCGTTGGAGCCCGTCGTGGAGTAGCGGACGTGGCCCACGGCCATCTCGCCGTCCAGCGCACGCAGCTTCTGCTCGTCGAAGACCTGGTTGACGAGCCCGAGCTCGCGCAGGGTCATGATGTGGCCGCCGACGTGCGCCGAGGCGATGCCAGCAGACTCCTGGCCGCGGTGCTGCAGTGCGTACAGCGCGTAGTAGGCGAGCTTCGCGACCTCGTGCTGGGCCTCCGGCGCATAGATGCCGAAGACACCGCACTCGTCCCGAGGCCCGTCGCGCTCGTCCGGTGCGCTCACTGTGAAGATGGTAGCGGCGCAGGCGGTGGGTGCCATCCCCGGTTTTCGCCGGAAGGTGCGGGACGTTCGTCCCTCACTCGACCGCGATGCGGAACGCGACCTCGTCGATGAAGCACCAGCTCCACACCTCGCCCGGCTCGACCGAGCGCATGATGGGATGTCCGGCCTCGTGGAAATGGGCGGTCGCGTGCCGGCCCGGGCTGTTGTCGCAGCACCGGATCTCGCCGCACCCGTGACACATACGCAGGTGCACCCAGCTCATCCCCTCGCGCAGGCAGTCGACGCACCCCTCGATCTCCTCCGGCACGTCGGTGACGAGCACCTGTTCGAGGTGGGTGCAGACGGCGGCCACCCGCCGGAGACTACCGGTGACCTCACCGGCCTCGAGGCGCCGCCTGGAGCTGCAGGCCCCGAGTCAGCCGCGCGGGGCGATCCGGATCGTGATCCGCGCGTCGCACACCTCAGTGCCTGCGGCGTCCATGACGCTCACGGGCACCTCGACGTCGACGGGCTCGTCGCCGAACGGCGCTAGCGGGTCGAGGCGTGCGACGGCGTGCAGGCCGGTCTCCCCCTTCGCGAGGTAGCGCGTCGTCATGCCGACGGGGATCCAGCGATGGGTCTGCGGCACCGTCGCCTCGGCCATGACGCCCATCGCGACCTCGGCGAGGTTGCACATCGCGATCGCGTGCACCGTGCCGAGGTGGTTCTGCACCGGCCACCACTTCGCCATCCGGACCTCAGCCCGGCCGGGCTCCAACGCCACGACGTGCGGCTGGATGCTCAGGAAGTACGGCGCGGTCACCGACACACCGAGCGAGAACAGCCGGGTGCCGACCACCGGGACCCGCGAGAGCGGCCCCCATGCATTCTTCGCCGTCAGCCCGATCACGGGAACAGCGGGGCCAGCGCGCCGTGCGCCTCGCGCAGCTCGGCGAGCGTGACGGCGAAGCTCGTCGCCCCGGTGTCCACCGAGAGCGCGTCGCCGCCGACCGTCCCGAGCACCGTGACGGGCGTGCGTTCGCGCAGCGCCTCGAGCGCCGCGGCGTCGCCCGACACGATGAACCCGCGGCCCGGCGACTCGCCGAACAGCAGCCGGTCCGGGTCGGCGAAGTCGTCGAGCGGGAGCTGGAGCGTGGCGCCCAGGCCGCCGAACAGCGCCGCCTCCGCGACGGCCACGAGCAGCCCGCCCTCGGCGATGTCGTGGGCGCTGGCGATCGCGCCGGCGCGGACCGCGTCGCGAACCGCGGCGTGTGCGGCCTTCGCGCCCTCGAGGTCGACGTGCTCCAGCCCGTCGGGCAGCGGCTCGCCGCGCAGCTTGCTCAGCTCGCTCCCCGGCAGGAACGGCGCGAACGGGCCGACGAGCGCGATGGTGTCGCCCTCCCGCGCGAAGCCGGAACGGCCCGCGTACGCCGGATCGGGCAGCTCGCCGACGAGGCCGACGACGGGCGTCGGATAGATCGGGCCGCCCGCGCTCTCGTTGTAGAGCGACACGTTGCCGCCGACCACCGGCGCGTCGAGCGCCCGGCACGCTTCGCCGAGCCCGCGGATCGACTCGGTCAGCTGCCAGGCGATGTGCGGCTTCTCCGGGTTGCCGAAGTTCAGGCAGTTCGTCAGGCCCAGCGGTTCAGCGCCCGCGCACGCGAGGTTGGCCGCGCACTCCAGGACGTTCTCCATCGTGCCGCGGTACGGGTCGGCCGCGACACGGCGGCCGTTGCCGTCGATCGACACGGCGATGGCGCCGCCACGCGGGAGCATGAGCACGGCGGCGTCGGCCTGCTCGGGGCGCCGGACGGTGCGCGACTGCACCAGGCAGTCGTACTGCTGGAAGAGCGGCTTGCGTGACGCGATGTTCGGCGAGCCCAGCAGCGCGAGCAGCGTGACGCCCGGGTCGCTGACGTCGTGGTCCAGCGTGGCGGCCGGCGCGTCGTAGATCGTCGGCGCGCCGCCCTCGGGCTTGGCCGGCTCGAGGTCGTAGAGCGGGCAGTCGTCGACCAGCGCGGGGACCGGCATGTCGCCGACCAGCTCGTCACCGTCGAACACGCGCAGGTGGCCGGTGTCCGTGACCGACCCGATCGCGGTGCCGTGGACCTCCCACTTCTCGCAGACCGTAAGCACTGCGTCGACCTGTGCGGGCTCGACCACGCAGAGCATCCGCTCCTGCGACTCGCTGATCATGATCTCCCACGGCGCCATGCCCGGCTCGCGGAGCGGCACCTTGCTCATGTCGAGGTCGACGCCGACCTCGCCCTTGCTGGCCATCTCCGCTGATGACGACGTCAGGCCGGCCGCGCCGAGATCCTGCAGCGACACGAGCAGCTCACGCTCGAGCAGCTCCAGCGAGCACTCCAGGAGCTTGGACTCCTCGAACGGGTCGCCCACCTGCACGGTGGGCCGCTTGTCCGGATCGTCCTCGCCGAACTCGGCGCTCGCCAGGACCGACGCGCCGCCGATCCCGTCGCGCCCGGTCGACGCGCCAAAGAGCACGACGACGTTGCCGATGCCCGCCGCGGCGCTGCGGATCATCCGGTCGGTCTCGGCCATGCCGAGCGCCATCGCGTTGACGAGGCAGTTCTGCTCGTACGGGTGCTCGAAGTAGACCTCGCCGCCGATGTTCGGCACGCCGATCGAGTTGCCGTAGTGGCCGATGCCCTGGACGGCGCCGTCGAGGAGGTAGCGCGAGCGCTCGCTCGTCGGCTCGCCGAAGCGCAGGCTGTCGAGCACCGCGATCGGCCGCGCGCCGATGGCGAAGATGTCGCGCAGGATGCCGCCGACACCCGTGGCCGCGCCCTGGAACGGCTCGACCGCGCTCGGGTGGTTGTGCGACTCGACCTTGAACGCGATCGCCAGGCCGTGCCCGACGTCGACCGCGCCCGCGTTCTCCCCGGGGCCCATGACGACCTTCGGGCCGGTTGTCGGCAGCGTGCCGAGCAGCTTCTTCGAGTGCTTGTAGGAGCAGTGCTCGCTCCAGAGCAGGCTGAAGACGGCGAGCTCGACCTCGTTGGGCTCGCGGCCCATCTTCTCGACGATGAGGGCGTACTCGGCGGGTGTGAGCCCGAGCTCGACGGCGGCGTCGACGCCCGGGGTCGCGGAGCTGTTCGGGGTCGCGGCGGAGGGGTCGGACATCGTCGGCCGCATGCTATCCGGCGACCTCCCGGCACCGACACTGCGGCCCTTGGAGCGGTGCAGAGTTCTCGATAGGATCGCGATCGACCGTCTTCCGGACTGGGGCGGCTCCTGCCTGGACCACCGCTCACCCGGGAAGACTCACCGTGTCCCATCGCCGGACGACCGCGCCACTGCGCACCCTGCTGGTCCTGCTTCTCGCGCTCGTGGGGCTGCTGCTCGGTGCGAGCCACGCGCAAGCGCTGTCGCCCATCGGCGACGGCCCGCGCTTCAGCGGTCCCGGCGTGGGCTCGGGCGAGCGGATCTCCGCGGGCGGGTCGCACTCGTGCGCGATCACCGCGGAGGGCACGCCGGTCTGCTGGGGCGCGAACGCCGAGGGCCAGCGCGGGATCCTCGGCGGGGTCGGGACCGTCCGGCAGATCTCGGCCGGCCTCAATCACACGTGCGCGATCAGGACGAACGGCACCCCGGTCTGCTGGGGCGCCAACGCGTCGAACCAGGCCACCGTCCCCGCCGGGACGGGCACCGTCACCCAGATCAGTGCCGGGAGCTTCCACACCTGCGCGGTCAAGACGAACGGCACCCCGGTCTGCTGGGGCAGCAACGCCAACGGGCGGTCGACCATCCCACCCCTGCTCGGCACCGTCACCCAGATCACCGCCGGCGACAGCCACACCTGCGCGATCGAGACCGAGGGCGACCCGATCTGCTGGGGCAACAACGAGGACGGGCAGCGCGCGATCCCGATCGAGCTCGGGCGCATCACCCAGCTCACGGCCGGTGCGTTCCACACGTGCGCGATCGAAACCGACGGCACCCCGTTCTGCTGGGGCAGCAACGCCGACGGGCAGCGGACGATCCCGGACGGGATCGGCACGGTCACCCAGATCACCGCCGGCGCGTTCCACACCTGCGCGATCAAGACCGACGGCACCCCGGCCTGCTGGGGCAGCAACGGCCAGGGGCAGACCACCATTCCCGCCGGGATCGGCACCGTCACCCAGATCACCGCCGGCGGCCTGCACACCTGCGCGATCAAGACGAACGGGGCACCGGTCTGCTGGGGCAGCGACACCGACGGGCAGCGCACCGTCCCGAGCACCGTCACCAGCGCGAGCACGCTGACCGTCACCGCCGCGGGCAGCCACGCCTGCGCGATCAAGACCGACGGCACCCCCGTCTGCTGGGGCAACGACCCTTCCGGCGCGACCGCCGTGCCAGGTGCGGTCGGGACCGTCACCCAGATCGACGCCGGCAACAACCACACCTGCGCGGTCAAGACCGACGGCACCCCTGCCTGCTGGGGCAGCGACACCCAGGGGCAGACCACCATTCCCGACGGCATCGGCACGGTCACCCAGATCACCGCTGGCCTCAATCACACGTGCGCGATCAAGACCGACGGAACCCCTGCCTGCTGGGGCAGCAACGCAAACGGGCAGACCACGATCCCCGACGGCACCGACACCGTCACCCAGATCACCGTCGGCAACAGCCACACCTGCGCGATCAGGACGAACGGCACCCCCACATGCTGGGGTGGCGGCGCGCAGGCCACGATCCCTGGGGGCGCCGGGTTCGGCACCGCCACGCAGATCGCCGCGGGGACCGCCCATACGTGCGCGATCAAGACCGACGGCATCCCCACCTGCTGGGGCGACAACGGCTCCGGGCAGGCTCCGGCCGCCCCGGGCGTCGGGACCGTCACCCAGATCGCCCCCGGCAGCAGTCACACCTGCGCGGTCAAGACCGACGGGCGCGTTGCCTGTTGGGGCAGCAACTTCCAAGGCGAGACCTCCCCTCCTGACGCCGCGACGCTTGGCGCCGTCACCCAGCTCAGCGCCGGGACGCAGTTCACGTGCGCGACCCGCAGCACCGGCGCGCTGGCCTGCTGGGGCGCCTCCGGCGTCGGCCAGATCACGTTCCCCAGCGAGCTCGAGGCGGCGACGATCAGTGGCGGAGGCGCCCACACCTGCACAGTGAAGCCGGGTGGCACCCCGGTGTGCTGGGGCCGCGACAGCTCCGGCCAGTCCACCGTCCCGGACGGGACTGGCACGGTCACCCAGATCACCGCCGGCGGCGAGCACTCCTGCGCGATCAAGGCCGACGGCACCCCCACCTGCTGGGGCAGCAACGGCGACGGGCGATCGACGGTCCCACCGGGGACCGGCGCCGTCACACAGATCTCGGCGGGCGCGTTCCACACCTGCGCGGTCAAGACCGACGGCGCCCCCACCTGCTGGGGCGACAACAGTTCCGGGCAGACCACCATCCCGGACGGCACTGGCACCGTCACCCAGATCTCGGCGGGCGCGTTCCACACCTGCGCCATCAAGACCGACGGCACCCCCACCTGCTGGGGTGCTGGCAACTTCGGGCAGACCACCATCCCGGACGGCACTGGCACCGTCCTCCAGATCGTCGCCACCGGGTCCCGCACCTGCGCGATCAAGGCCGACGGCACCCCCACGTGCTGGGGCGCCAGCGTCTTCGGTGAAACCACCATCCCGGACGGGATCGGCACCGTCACTCAGATCACCGCCGGCGGCTTCCACAACTGCGCGATCAAGACCGACGGCACCCCGGTCTGCTGGGGCAGCAACAGCGCCGGGGAGACCACCATCCCGGGCGGGACCGGCACCGTCAGCCAGATCACGGCCGGCAACAGCCACACCTGCGCGATCAAGACGAACGGCACCCCTACCTGCTGGGGCAGCAACACCTCCGGGCAGCGCCAGGCGACGATCGCCGCCGTTCCAGCAGCCCTGGTCGGTGGGGGCGAGTTCCTGCGCGCGACGAACGGCGTGCCCCAGCGCGGCTTCAAGGTCACCGCGGGCGCCCTGCCCGATGGGCTCACGATCAGCCCCACCGGGCTGATCAGCGGCACCCCCACCACGACCGGCTCGTTCACCGCGACGGTCACCGTGTCCTCTGACGAGTTCCCGCCCTCGGCGTCCACGGACGTGACGATCAACGTCGACCTCACCGCGCCGAGCACCACCGACAACGTGCCCGCTGGGTTCGCGGCCGGACCCGTCGCGGTCACGCTGACGGCGACCGACACCGGCGGCGGCGCGGTGCAGACCACGACGTTCGAGAAGATCGCGGCGAACGGGAGCGTCGGCCCGCCGCAGACCTACAACGCTGCGGCCAAGCCGATCCTGGGCGACGGGGAGAAGATCCAGTACCGCTCGACCGACACGCTGGGTAACGCGGAGACCACGAAGACGAGCGCGGCGGTGAAGATCGACTCGGTCGTCCCGACCACGACGTTCACGACCGTGCCCGCCGCGTCGAGCAGCGACCGGTCGCCGACCGTGGCGTTCAGCACCACCGCGACCGCCGCGACCTTCGCGTGCTCGCTCGACGGCGCGCCGTTCGCCGCGTGCACGTCACCGGTCACGCTCGGCCCGCTCGCCGACGGCGCGCACACGTTCAGCGTCCGGGCGACCTCACGGGCCGGGACGGTGGGCCCCGCCGCGACCGCCGCGTTCACGATCGCCCAGCCGCTCGTGCCCACCCCGCCGATCGTGGTCGGCGGTGGCGACGGTGTGCCCACGCCCCCGGGCACCGCACCCCCGGCCGCCGCGCCGAACCCCACCCTCGCGCTCGCGCGCCGCGCGAAGGGCCGCTCGCTGCTGCTGGACCGCGGGACCGTCCCCGTCCGCGTGTCCTGCGGACGCGTCGCTTGCCGCATGACGATCACCGGTGTGCTGCGCCTGAAGGGCAAGACCAGCGTGACGCTGCGCCGCACCGTCGTGTCGCTGCGGGCCGGGCAAACCCGCGTCATCGCCATCAAGACCAGCGCGTCCCAGCGCCGCACGATCCGCCGCCTGACCGGTCCGCGTGGCGGAGGCGGCCAGGCCCGATTCAGCATCAGCGCGAGCGGCGGCGGCGCGACCAAGCGCGCAACCGTCACGCTGAACCTGCGCCGGCTCGCCGTCCGCTGATTCGTGCGCGGGGCACGCCCGTACCCCAGGGGTGCACGCCACGCGCCTCCCGGACCCGCGCGACACCGACGCCGCAGCCTGGGTCGCCGCGCACCTCGGCGACCTGACGCTGGAAGGCCCCGGCGGGGTCGTGCCGTCGCCGCGATTCCGCGGCGGGCAATCGGCGGCCGACGAAGCGCTCGCGGGATTCAACGTCGACGGCTACGCGCGCGCACGGAGCGCCGTCTGGCCGCCGTCACGCCGCGGCGCCAGCGGCCTCTCCCCCTACATCCGCCACGGCCTCATCACACTCCCGCGCGCGTGGCGGGCGGTCGCCGACGGGCCGGTGCGCGACGTCCACCGCTTCCGCGACGAGCTGTTCTGGCAGGAGTACGCGCGCCAGGTCTACGCGCGGCTGGGCGCGGCGACCCGGGCGCCGCTGCGGCGCACACCCGCCACCGCGCCGACCCGGTGGGACGAGCCGTGGCCGCGCGAGATGGCGTGCATGGACGTCGTCGTCGGCGAGCTCGAGCGCGACGGGTGGGCGGTGAACCAGACGCGTATGTGGCTGGCGTCGCAATGGACGATCCGCGCGGGCCACGACTGGCGCGACGGCGACGACGCGCTCTTCACCCACCTGCTCGACGGCTCACGCGCGGCCAACCGGCTGGGGTGGCAGTGGACCGTCGGCGCGGGCACCGGGCGCCCGTACGGGTTCAGCCGCTGGCAGGTCGAGAAGCGCGCGCCCGCGTTCTGCGAGCGGTGCGCGCTGCGCGACGCCTGCCCGATCGAGGCGTGGCCCGACGCGGACGCCGGGCCGAAGGTCGCCGAGGACCCGCGGTTGCGCGCCGACCCCGACGTCGCGGCCACGGGCGGGCCGCGCGAGATCGAGCGCAGCGGGGGCGACCCCGAGGCCGTCTGGCTCACCGCCGAATCGCTGGGCGACGACGACCCGGCGCTCGCCGCGCACCCCGAGCTCCCGGCGGTCTTCGTCTTCGACGCGCCGCTGCTGGCGCGGCTGCGGTTGTCGGGCAAGCGCCTGGTGTTCCTCGCCGAGACGCTCGCCGACCTGGCCGCGCGCCGCCCCGTCGAGCTGTGGCGCGGCGACCCGGTCGACGTGCTGCGCGACCGCGCGGTCGCGGCCACGTTCACGCCCGTCCCCGGGTGGCGACGGCGCGCGGCGGAGGTCTCACCGGCGGAGGTGCATCCCTGGCCGTGGCTGGCGCGGCCGCGGGCGGGCACGCTGGCGTCGTTCAGCGCCTGGCGGAAGACGCTGGGGCGCTGACCCCGGCCGCCGGTTGGCAGGCCGGGCACCACCACAGCACCCGGCCGACGAGCTTCTGGCTGGAGATCGAGCCGCCGCAGGTCCAGCACGCGGTACGGCGATAGACACAGACCGCCTCGCTGCGCCGCACCCTGCCCGGCTTCTCCCGCGCGCCCGGGGCGGTCACGATGCGATTGTCCTCGACCCCGTCCGCCAGCTGCGCGGCGATCCGCATCCACAGCGCGGCGGCGCGGTCCTCGCCGAGTTCGCGGGCGGGAAGGTGCGGGTCGAGACGCTCGGCGTGCAGCGCCTCGGCGCGATAGACGTTGCCGACGCCCGCGATCACCGACTGATCCATGAGCGCCTGCGCGATGGAGATCCGCCGGCGCGCGAGCGCGTCGAGGAAACGTGCGGGGTCGGCGTCGGCCCGCAGCGGGTCCGGGCCGAGGCGCGCGAGCAGCGCGTGTTCCTCTGCGGGATCCATGAGCGCGCAGGCGGTCGGGCCCGACAGGTCGGCCGCGTGCTCGGCCCCGACGATCCGCAGCCGCAGCTGACCGCGCGGTTCGGGCGGTGGGACCCGTCGCGGGCGGAAGCGGCCGAACAGACCGAGGTGGACGTGCAGCGTCCGCTCCTCGCCGGCCGCGGTGGTGAACCGGTACAGCAGGTGCTTGCCGAACGCATCGACGTCACGCAGCTCGCCGCCGTCGAGCACGGCCGCCGCATCGGCCGCACGCCCCTGCGGTGAGGAGATCGCGAGCGGCCCGCCGGTGAGCTTGCGGCGATGGTCGCGCGCGAGGCGGTGGATCGTGTGGCCTTCGGGCACACGAGAGATCCGCGCCCAGCGGCCGCTCAGATCATCAGTGCGTCGCGATCGCCGCGACCGCGCTGGCGAACAGCTTCAACCCGTCCGTCGATCCCGTCAGCGTGTCGACCGCATGCTCTGGGTGCGGCATGAGCCCGACGACGTTGCGCTGCAGGTTGCACACGCCCGCGACGTCGCGCTCGCTGCCGTTCGGGTTCTCCCCGGGCGCGTAGCGGAACACGACCTGGCCGTTGGCCTCCAGCTCGTCGAGGTTCGGCGCGTAGAAGCGTCCCTCGCCGTGCTTCGTCGGAATCGACAGCCGCTCACCCGGCGACGCCGCCCGCGTCCACGCCGTGTCGGCGTTCACGACCTCGACGCCGATCTGCTCGCAGTGGAAGCGCAGGCTGACGTTGCGCAGCAGCGCGCCCGGGAGCAGCCCCGCCTCGCACAGGACCTGGAAGCCGTTGCAGATGCCGAGCACCGGGCCGCCTGCGTCGGCGAACGCGATGACCGACTCCATGGCCGGGCTGAACCGCGCGATCGCGCCCGCCCGGAGGTAGTCGCCGTAGCTGAAGCCACCGGGGACGACGACCGCGTCGACGCCCTTGAGGTCGGGGTCGCGGTGCCAGAGGAGCTCGGCCTCGCCCACGCGCGCGCACGCGTCGACCGCATCGCGCTCGTCGCAGGACCCCGGGAACTGCAGGACGCCGAACTTCACGAGGAGACGGTCTGGATCTCGTAGTCCTCGACGAGCGGGTTGGCCAGGAGCTTCTGGCACATCGCCTCGAGCTGCGACTCGTCCTCGACGTCCAGTTCCACGAGCCGGCCGACGTGCACGTTGCTCACGCCGTTGAAGCCCAGCGCGGGGAGCGCGCGGACGACCGCCTCGCCCTGCGGGTCGAGGATGCCCTCCTTCGGCCGGATCAGCACACGGGCTCTCACGGGTTCGTCCTCTCCAGCCAGGCGTCGAACGGCTCGCCGGTGATCTTCTCGTAGGCCTCGATGTACCGCGCGCGGGTGCCCTCGATGATGTCGTCGGGGATCGCGGGCGCGGGCGGCGACTTGTCCCACCCGCTCTGCGACGCCCAGTCGCGGACGTACTGCTTGTCGAAGCTCGGCTGGCCGTGGCCGACCTCGTAGCCGTCGACCGGCCAGAAGCGCGAGCTGTCCGGCGTCAGCACCTCGTCGCCGACGCGCAGCACGCCGTCGCTGTCGAAGCCGAACTCGAACTTCGTGTCGGCGAGGATGACGCCTCGCTCGCGGGCGTGTGCGGCGGCGGCGCCGTAGAGCGAGAGCGTGAGGTCCTTCACCTGCTCGACGAGCTCGGGGTCGCCCACGATCTCCTTCGCGCGCTCCAGGCTGACCGTCTCGTCGTGGTCGCCGATCTCCGCCTTCGTGCTCGGCGTGAACAGCGGCTCGGGGAACTGCTCGGACTCCTGCAGGCCCTCCGGCAGCGTGATCCCGGAGATCGCGCCGGTGGCGAGGTAGTCCTTCCAGCCCGACCCGGTGATGTACCCGCGCACGACGGCTTCGAGCGGGACCATCTTCAGCTTCTTCACGACGATCGCGCGGCCGCGCACCTCGTCGGGGACATCCTCGGTGGCGCTGAGGAAGTGGTTGGGCACGAGTTCCGCGAACTTCTCGAACCAGAAGACCGAGATGCCGGTGAGCACCTTGCCCTTGTCGGGGATCGGCGTCGGGTGAATGACGTCGTAGGTGCTGATGCGGTCAGACGCGACCAGCAGCAGGCGGTCGTCCAGGTCGTAGATCTCGCGGACCTTGCCGGAGGCCAGGAGGGGGAGATCGGCGAGCGTGGTCACTGGCCGCAGGCTACCGCGCCCTGCTGATGGCTGACATGAGCGATCCGACTGGCTCGGCGGCCCGTCCGGTGGGAGGGTCCTGCGCATGCTCCGCGTGCACAGCATTCCCTTCTCCGCCAACGTCGATCGCGTCGCCCTCGCCGCCGGCCTGAAGGGCCTGCAGATCGAGTGGATCGAGCATCCGTACGAGGAGCGCTCGGCCGTCGTCGCGGTGTCCGGCCAGTCGCTCGTGCCGGTGGTCGAATACGAGGGCGCGGTGATCTGCGACTCCCCGGTGATCCTGCGCTGGCTCGACGACCTGGCGCCCGAACCGCGGCTGTGGCCGGACGACGATGACGTGCTCCGCGCGCGTGTGGACGTGTTCGTCGAGTGGTTCAACGGGGTGTGGAAGGGGCCGCCGAACGCGCTGGAGGCGCTCTGGCAGGCGGGCAAGAAGGAGAGCGACGAGGCCCGCGCACTCGCCGCGCAGTTCGCCGCGTGGACGCCGTGGTTCGAAGGCCTGCTCGCGCACGGCGGGCCGTACCTGTTCGGTGAGAGGTTGACTGCGGCCGACGTCGTCGCGTGGCCGTTCCTGCGGTACGCGTCGTGGCCGGAGGGCTCCCTGCCGTACGTGTTCGAGCACGTGCTCCAGGAGGTCTGCGGCGTGCGTGAGCAGCCGCGGCTCATGGCGTGGATCGAACGGCTCGAGGAGCTGCCGCGCGCGTGACGTTCATCGGCCCTGAGCCGACAAACGTCAGGTCGAGCAGCGCGCGCCAGTAGCGTGCGCGCCGATGCCGCTCCGCACCGTCACCGCGTTGCGCTACGTCACGCCCCTGCGCGAGGGCGGCTCGATGCCCGCCCTCGTCGAGGCCGACGACGACGGCCTGTACGTCGTCAAGCTCCGCGGCGCCGGGCAGGGACCGAAGGCGCTCGTGGCAGAGGTCGTCGCCGGGGAGCTCGCCCGGGCGATCGGGCTGCCGGTCCCGGACATCGTCGCGGTCGACATCGACCCCGACCTCGCCCGGGCGGAGCCCGACGCGGAGATCCAGGAGCTCGTCCAGGCCAGCGGCGGGCTGAACGTCGGCCTGGACTTCCTCCCGAGCGCGCTGCCGTACGGGCCGAACTCGCCGGCCGACCCCGAGTTCGCCGCCGACGTCGTCTGGCTCGACGCGCTCACGCTCAACGTCGACCGGACACCCCGCAACCCCAACCTCCTGACCTGGCATGGGAAGGTCTGGCTCATCGACCACGGCGCCGCCCTGTACCGCCACCACATGCCCGGCTGGCCCGGGGACGCCGCCGTGCGCCCGTTCGGGCAGATCGCCGACCACGTGCTGCTGCCCCGCGCCGGCTCGATCCTCGACGCCGACGCCCGCTGCGCACCCCGCCTGACCGACGACGTGATCGAGCGCATCACAGGCCTGATCCCGGACGAGCTCCTCGACGATCCGACCGGCGACCGGGCCGGCTACATCACGTTTCTCGCCGCACGACTCGCGTCACCGCGCGCGTTCGCCAGCGAGGCCGAGGAGGCGCGCACCGCATGACCGCCACGCGCGAGGAGTACCAGTACGCCCTGCTGCGCGCCGTCCCCGACGTCGAGCGAGGCGAGGCGGTGAACGTCGGCGTCGTGGTCTTCAGCCGCCGCCACGACTACCTCGGCCTGCGCACCCAGATCGACGAGCCTCGGCTGCGCGCCCTGCACCCCGGGCTCGACGTCGAGGCGCTGCGACGTCACCTCGACGGCGTCAACGCGGTCGTCACCGGAGACCCGGCGGGAGGCGCCGTCGCCCAGCTCCCGCCGTCCGAGCGCTTCGGCTGGGTCACCGCCGCGTCCTCGACGATCGTGCAGCCGTCGCCGATCCACACCGGGCTGTGCCACAACCCCGAGGCGCTCCTCGAACGGCTCTTCGCCCGGCTCGTGGCGTGAGGGTCAGGCGTCGCAGAGTTCGCGGGCGTCTCGCACCGGCGCCGAGCCGCCGGGCGAGAAGCGCTCGCGGAACGTGAACGCGAACGGCGTGGGCCCACGGTCACGCAACGCCGTCAGCCGCTCCTCAGCCTCCTCGAGCGACGGGATGTGGCCCGCCGGCACCCACCACAGGCACTGGAACGGCAGATCGGACTTCACGAACCACTCGCGGCGGCGACGCATGTAGGCACGGTGATCGCCGTTCTCGTAGACGAACGCGCGCAGCGTCTCCAGCGATTCCCAGACCGACATGTTGATCAGCGCCGCGCCATCGAACACACGCAGATCCGTCGCGTTGCCCTCCTCGGTCTGCAACCGCCAGACGAAGCCGGGCGCGGCGTCGGCCTGCGCGTTGACGTGGTCCAGTCCGTTCATGAAGTCCGCGAGCTGCGGGCTGTCCGTGGGGGCGACCGTGTCGCCGATGTTCACCTGGGCGAGATGGAAGGCCATGCGTGCGAACCGTACCCCCGTCACGCCGCCGCCGCGAGGTACGCCCGCGGGCTCACGCCGCGCACCCGCTTGAACGCCGCGCTCAGCGCGAACGCGCTCCCGTAGCCCACCTGATCAGCCACCGACGCCAGCGTCGTGCCCGGCTCGCGCAGGAGGTCCGCGGCCAGCGTGAGGCGCCACTCGGTGAGGTACGCCATCGGCGGCTGCCCGACCGCCGTGCCGAACTGCCGGGCGAGCGCCGCGCGCGAGACCCCGACCTCGTGCGCCAGCGATGCCACCGTCCACGCCCGGGCCGGCTGCGCGTGCAGCAGGCGCAGCGCGCGCCCCACCACCGGGTCGGCCATCGCGCGGTACCACTCGGGCGCCGCGGCATCCGGCCGGGCGAACCAGGCCCGGAGGGCGGCGATGAGGAGCAGGTCAAGCAGGCGGTCGAGCACCGCCTCCTGGCCGGGTGCGTCCTTGACGATCTCGCTCGCGAGCAGCGCGACGAGCGGCGAGTCGAGCTCACCTCGGTCCAGCGTGATCATCCGCGGCAGCGCGGCGAGCAGCCGGCTGCTGACCTCGCTCTCCAGGAAGTACGTCCCTGTGAGCATCTGCGTCGCGCCGTCGGGGTTCGTGCCCCAGGTGCGGACGCCCAGCAGCATCTCGTCGCTCAGGTCCTGGCCGTCGAGCGTCGTGCAGTGCCCGTCTGGCTGGATGAGGATGTCCGGAGGCGTGCTCGGGTCGTCGGCGGCCGTGTAGTGGTCGGGGCCGCGGATCACCGCGACGTCGCCGGCGCGCAGGCGGACGGGCGGAGCGTCGTCGTGGATGACCCACCCGTCGCCGCGCACGAGGCAGACGACGGTGAGCGGCGCCTCGTCCTGCACGCGCAGCGCCCACGGTGGGTCGATGACGGTGCGGACAAGGAACGCATCGCGAGCGCGCGGTCCGTCGAGCAGGGCAGCGAGCGCGTCCATCCCTGCATCGTAGACGCTGACGCATGCAATAGCGATCTCTGGCTATGGAACGTCTCAGCACTGGGCGTTTCACTGCACCCATGACCAACCACACCGCATCGCTCACCCTCGTCACCGGCGGCACGGGCAAGACCGGCCGCCGCGTCGCCGCCCGGCTGCAGGAGCTCGGCGTGCCCGTGCGCATCGGCTCGCGGGCCGCCGATCCCGCGTTCGACTGGGCAGAGCCCACGACCTGGGACGCCGCACTCGACGGCGCCCGCGCCGCGTACATCGCCTTCCAGCCCGACCTGGCAGTGCCCGGCGCCGACGACGTCATCCGGGCGTTCACCGCGCGGGCGACCGCCGCCGGCGTGCAGCGCCTCGTCCTGCTGTCCGGGCGCGGCGAGCCCGAAGCCGAGGCGTGCGAACGCGTCGTCCTCTCGGCGGGCGTGGACGCCACGGTCGTGCGCGCCAGCTGGTTCCTGCAGAACTTCAGCGAGAGCGCGTTCCTCCCCGGTGTCCTCGCCGGCGAACTGGCGCTGCCGGTCGCCCCCGACATCGCCGAGCCGTTCGTCGACGCCGACGACATCGCCGACGTCGCCGTCGCCGCCCTCACGCAGGACGGGCACGCCGGCGAGATCTACGAGGTCACCGGCCCGCGCGCGCTCACGTTTCCCGAGGTCCTCGCCGAGATCGGTCGGGCCACCGGGCGGGAGATCCGATACCAGCCGCTGACCATCGAGCAGTTCACTGACGCGCTGACGGCCGAGGGCGTCTCGCAGGACGAACTCAGCCTGTTCACCTACCTGTTCACCGAGGTGCTCGACGGCCGCAACGCTGCCACGGCCGACGGGGTGCAGCGCGCGCTCGGCCGTGCCCCCCGGGACGCCAAGAGCTGGGCGTCCGGGCCGATCGGGGTGGTCACAACCGCCTGACCGCAGTACATTCGCCGGTGCGGCTGCGGGGAACCGGCCGCACCGGCCGAGGAGGGGTCGTTGCTCGTCGTATCTCGTCTGTCCATCGCGTTCGTGCTCTGCTGCGCGCTCATCCTGAGCGGCGTGGGCACCGCGTCCGCCACCGACCCCTTCTCCACGCCGCCGACCCCGCTGCCGCCGGGCGAGCCGGGCGACATCATCCGCGCCGAGCCGATCGTGCCCCGGGCGCTCGCGTGGCGCCTGCCCGCATCGGGCGCGGCCTGGCGGATCCTGTACCGCTCGACCAGCGCCACCGGCCAGCCGATCGCGGTCACCGGCACGGTCATCCTGCCCCGGCCCGGTGCCCCGCGTGCCCTCGTCGGCCTCGCCCCGGGCACGCAGGGCATGGCCGACCAGTGCGCGCCGTCCCGGCTGCTGCGCCAGGGCCTGCTGTACGAGAGCGCCGCGATCACCGGCATGCTCGAGCGCGGCTGGGCCGTGGCGATGACCGACTACGAGGGCCTCGGCACGCCCGGCACCCACACGTACATGGTCGGCCGCAGCGCGGGACCCTCGGCGCTGGACGTGCTGCGCGCCGCCAAGCGCCTGACGGCCGCCGACCTCCCGGCCGCGCTGCCCACCGCGCTGACCGGCTACTCACAGGGCGGACAGGCCGCCGCCTGGGCAGCCCAGCTGCAGCCCACGTACGCGCCGGAGCTGGAACTCGTGGGCGTCGCCGCGGGCGGGGTGCCGTCCGATCTCGCGGCGGTGCAGCGCCAGGTCGACGGCGGGCCCTACGCAGCCGTGATGGTGATGGGCGCGCTGGGCCTGGAGATCGCCTACGGCGTGGACATCGACCAGTACCACACGCCGCGCGGCAGCCGGGAGTACTGGGAATCCGCCCGCGACTGCCTGCTGACGAGCATCTTCAAGATGGGCTTCCGCCGGACCAAGCCCCTCACGACGTCCGATCCGCTCGCCGACCCGCTCATCCTCGCGCGGATCACCGAGAACAAGCTGGGCGGGATCGCGCCGGACGTGCCGGTCCTCCTGCAGCACGGCCGCCACGACGACATCATCCCGCTGGCCCAGGCCCGCGCCGTCCATCAGGCGTGGTGCGCGGCGGGCGTGGCGTCCCGCTTCCGCACGACGGGGCTCGACCACATCGGCGGGTTCCTCGGCAACCTGCCGCGCACCTTCGACTGGCTGCGCCTGCGGTTCGAAGGCAAGGACGAGGCCGGCGACTGCACCTGACGCGCGCGCCCGCGTAGGCTCCGCGCCGATGCCGCGCGAGCTCACCCCAGACCAGGCCGTCGCCCTGCTGCGACCGAACGACCGCATCGGCCTGCCGCTCGGGCCCGGCCAGCCGCCGGCGTTCCTCGCCGCGCTCGGCGAGCGTGACGACTGGACCGGCCTCACGCTGTCCACGGCGCTCCTCATCGCGCCGAGCGACGCGTACACCCACCCCGGCGTCCGGATCGTCTCGGGCTTCTTCGGCCCGCTGGAACGGTGGCTCGCCACCGACGGCCACAACGTCGAATTCATGCCCGCGGACTTCCGCCGGTTCGGCCCGCTCGCCGAAGCGGCGGCGCCGCGGATCGTGGCCACCGTCGCGACCCCGCCCGACGCCGGCGGCTGGTGCAGCCTCTCGCTGCACGCAGGCGGCACACTCGACGAGCTGCGCCGCGCGGGCGCCGACCCGGACCGGCTCCTCGTGGTGGAGACGAGCCCGCACTTCCCGCGCACGCACGGCCTGCCGCCCGGATACGACGCAGGTGAGACCGCGCGCGCCGCCGGGTGGCGCTCCGACCACCGCCACGCGCTGCACATCGACGAGATCGACATCCTCATCGCCAGCGACGCCCGCCCGCTCGCGCTCCCGGAGACCGAGCCGACGGACACCGACCGTGCGATCGCCGAGCACGCCGCGCGGTTCATCCCCGACGGCGCGACACTTCAGACGGGCATCGGCAGCATCCCGACCGCGATCGCGTCCCTGCTCGCCGAGACGCCGGGCGGCGGCTACGGCATCCACTCGGAGATGCTCACCGACGGCATCCGCCGGCTGCATCAGGCGGGGAAGGTGACGAACGAGGGCAAGGGGATCCTGCCGGGCTTCAGCGTCACGACGTTCGCGTTCGGCTCGCAGGAGCTCTACGACTGGCTGGCGAACGACGAGCCACCCATCGCGTTCCTCCCGGTCGGTGTCGTCAACAACCCCACGCTGATCGGCGCGAACCGGCGCATGATCACGATCAACGGCGCGATGCAGGTGGACCTCAGCGGGCAGGTCGTCGCCGACGCGATCAGCGGCATCCAGTACTCGGGCGCCGGCGGGCAGGAGGACTTCGTGTCGGGTCCCGGCACGGAGCTCGAGGACCGATCGCTGCTCTGCCTGCCGGCGACGCGGGAGAAGAACGGCGAGACGGTCTCGCGGATCGTGGCCGACTTGCCCGCCGGTTCCGTCGTCACGACGCCGCGCCATCAGGTCGACGTCATCGTCACCGAGTTCGGGGCGGCCGAGCTGCAGGGGCTGACGGTGCGCGAGCGCGGGCTGGCGCTGGCGGAGATCGCTGCGCCGGAGTTCCGGGACGAGCTGCGGGCGGCAGCTCGGGGCGCCTAGCTTCCGCCGCCGCACCCTCCGCCGCCGCAGCCGCCGCCACCACCGGAGTCGCCGCCCCCGGAGTCCCCACCGCTGCTGGAGCCGTCGTCCCGGCTTTCCGTCGAGCAGCCGCCCGGACCGCCGACGTAGCCCGCCCCGGCCCAGCCGTCACTGGGGCGCGAGCGCCGCGACCGCCGTTCGACGCTGACTCCCACCACGATGATCGCCGCGACCCCGATGATGAGCAACACCATGACCATGCAGACATCGTAAACAGGTCGCTTCCTTACCCTTCGGGCATGCGCCTTCGTCGACGCATCGACCTCGAGCGAACCGACGCCGCGGTCGCAGCGCTCACCCTGCCACCCGCCGTATGGAAGACATGCGCGTGGGAGCCCCGCGACGTCATCGACCTCGGCCTGCGTCAGTGGCTGCGTTGCGCCCGGCGCGGCCCTGCGTGACGGGCAGACCATCGGGATGCCCTCGCGCGCCGTGGACGAGGCCTGGCACGGGCTGATTCTCTGCACCGCGCGGTACGCGGACTTCTGCGACGCCGCGTACGGTCGGTTCCTGCACCACCACCCCGAGGACGGCGGGAGCGACGACCACGCGCCGATGGGCGAACAGCTGGCGCGCACCGTGGTCGCCTGGTCGTTGGTCGCCCGGCCGGGCGAGGAGTGCGTGCTGTGGGACCTGGACGCGCGTGTCGGCGTCGAAGCGCCTTGGGGCATCCCCTCGGACGAGGTCGCGGCGGTGCTCGCGCGAACGGCTTAGTCGTCCTCGTCCCACCCGCGCGGCTCGTACTCCTCGCGCACCTTCTCCCGCCACGCCTCATCGCCCGGCTTCGCCCGTGAACGCTGCCCGCCGATCGCCAGCCACGCGATCACGACGACGAGCACCACGACGATCGCGAGCAGGATGAGCACGACGGCCATCACCCGATCGTAAGGCCGAACGTCGAGCGTGTGTTGCCCTGGCGACACACGCTCGACGTTCGGCGGGCGTGGCATGCTGGGCGCGTGCCGCCGAACGCCACCGCCGCCCGGCTGCGCACCGGGTTCGCCGCCATCCGGGCCGAGCTCGAGATCGTCGCCGAGCACCCGCCCGATGCCGAACGGGAAGCCGAGGCGCGGCGCGCGGCGCCCACCGCGCCAGTGCCGGGCGTCGACCTCGTCGGGGCGGACGCCCGCACCGACCGGCGCGATCTCGAGCTGGTCACCCTCGACCCCGCAGGCAGCACCGACCTCGACCAGGCCTTCGCCCTGCACCGCGACGGCGACGGATTCGTCCTGCACTACGCCATCGCCGATGTCGCCGCGCACGTGGTCCCCGGCGGCGCCATCGACCGCGTCGCCCACGCGCGCGGCCAGACGCTCTACGCACCCGACGGCCGCGAGGGCCTGCACCCGCCCGCCCTCGCGGAGGACGCCGGCAGCCTGCTCGCCGGGCGCGAGCGGCTCGCCGTGCTGTGGACGCTCACCGTCGACGGCCGCGGCGAGCTCGCCGGCACAGACGTGGAGCGGGCGGTGGTGCGGTCCACGGCCCAGCTTGACTACGCCGGCGCACAGGTCGCGCTGGACACGGGCGACGCGCACGAGCAGCTCGCGCTCCTCCGCGAAGCCGGCGCCCTGCTGCAGGCCGCGCAGCGTCGCCGCGGGGCCATCGAGCTGCCCGAACCCGCACAGGAGCTCGTGCCCGACGGCGCCGACGGATGGACCCTGCGCTGGGAGCCGCGCCACCCGATCGAGGCGGCGAACGCCCAGCTCTCCCTCCTCTGCGGCCACGCCGCAGCGACGCTCATGCTCGGCGGAGGCACCGGGCTCCTGCGCACCCTCCCGCCCGCGCCGCCCGAAGCACACACCCGCCTGCGCGCCGCCGCCCACGCACTGCGGATCGCATGGCCGGTCACGCAGCCGCTCAGCGACCTCATGCCGACGCTCGACGGCACGAACCCCGCCCACCTCGCGTTTCTCGACGAGTGCCGCAGCCTCCTGCGCGGGGCCGACTACACCCCGTTCGACGGTGCGTCCCCGGCGCTGCACGAGCACGCCGCGATGGGGCTCGCGTACGCGCACGTCACGGCACCCCTGCGCCGGGCTCGCCGACCGCTTCGCCGCCGAGTGCGCGCTCGCGGCCCACCACGGGGTGCCCGTGCCGACCTGGGCGCGCGCCGCGCTCTCCGCCATCCCCGACGAGATGCGCGCGGGCGGCCGCCTCGCCGGGAACCTGCACCGCGCATGCATCGACCTCAGCGAAGCGGTCCTGCTCGAGCACCGCGTGGGGGAACGGTTCCCGGCCGCGGTGGTCGACGTCGACGACCGCGGCGCCGACGTCCGTATCGACGAGCCGCCGATCCTCGCGCGATGTACCGGTGACGGGCTGCGCGCCCGGCGAGCGGCGCGACATCGTCCTGGCAGAGGCCGACCCCGCGCGCCGCGCGGTTCGCTTCTCGGTCTAGCCGCCGAGCCGGCCGACGATCTCGTCCGCGTACCGCGTGTAGTGCCCGAGGTCGAAGATCTCGTCGAGATCCAGCCCGAGCTCCTCGCGCTCGAGCAGCTCACGCAGCGGGGTGCGGGAGTCCCACGCCTCCTGCGCCGACTCCTGGACGATGCGGTAGGCGTCGTCGCGCTGCAGCCCCTTGGCCACCAGCGCGAGCAGGATGCGCTGGCTGAACAGCGCGCCGTACGTCAGGTCGATGTTCTCGCGCATGCGGTCGGTGTGGACGACCATGCCCGTCGCCATCCGCAGCGCCAGGCCGTGCATGTAGTCCAGCGTGATCGTCGCGTCGGGCAGGATCACGCGCTCGGCACCCGAGTGGCTGATGTCGCGCTCGTGCCACAGGGCGACGTTCTCCAGCCCCGCCTGCGAGTAGCCGCGGAGCACGCGCGCCAGGCCGGTGATGCGCTCCGTCGTGATCGGGTTGCGCTTGTGCGGCATCGCCGACGAGCCCTTCTGCTTGCCCGCGCGAAACGGCTCCTCGACCTCGCGCACCTCGGTGCGCTGCAGGTGACGGATCTCGGTGGCGAAGCGCTCCATGCCGGCGCCCGCGATCGCGATCGCCTGCAGCACCTCGGCGTGACGGTCGCGCGGCACGACCTGGGTGGAGACCGGCTCACCGGCGATCCCCAGCCCCTCCAGGATGCCGCGCTCGAAGTCGGGGGACGTCGCGGCGTACGTGCCGACCGCGCCGCTGATCGCGCCAACGGCGGCCTGCGCGAACGCGCGCTCGAGCCGCTCGACGTTGCGCCGTGCCTCCATCGCGTAGCCGGCCAGCTTGATGCCGAACGTCGTGGGCTCGGCGTGCACGCCGTGGGTGCGCCCGACGCAGACCGTGTGGACGTGCTCCCGCGCGCGGTCGGCGAGCGCGTCGGCGTACGCGCGGGCGCCCGTGAGGATGATCTCCCCGGCGGCCTTGAGCTGCAGCGCCAGGGCGGTGTCGAGGACGTCGCTCGACGTCAGGCCGTAGTGGATCCAGCGCCCGCTCGGCCCGGCGCTGGCCGCCAGCTCGTCGACGAACGCCGCGACGTCGTGGTCGGTGATCTTCTCGCGTTCCTTGACCGCCTCGACGGTGAACGTCGCGGCGCGGATCGCGACGAGGTCCTCCTCGGTCGGGCCGTCCATCGCCTCGCAGGCGGCGACCTCGACCTTCCTCCAGGCCTCCATGCGGGCCTCGTCCGTCCAGATGGCGCCCATCTCGGGGCGGGTGTAGCGCTCGATCATTGCCGCTCACCCTAGGCCAGTCGCGCGCGCAACCCCTCGAGCACGAGATCGAGCCCGAAGTCGAAGTCCCCCGCGCTGTTCATGAGCTCGATCGCCACGTCGATGTGCGGCGGCGCCTCGTCCGTTCCCAGATGGCCGAGGGCGGCCGCCCGCAACGCCTCGTGGTCGGCCGGTGGCGGGATCGCCGCCTCGATGACCGCGAAGCCGAGCACGTAGGAGAAGACCGCGCCGAACCCGCCGGCCGCCTCGCGCGGCGACATGCCCGCACGTACGAGCAGCGTGACCGCATCGGACGCGAGCACAAGGCTCATCGGCGTCACCGGCGCGGACGCCAGTGCGGGCAGCAGCGCCGGCCGGGCGGCGAACCGCTCGCGAATCTCACGGGCCAGCCCGCGGACCTGTGGCTCCCAGGCGCCGTCGAGATCGATCGGCGGCAGCTCCACGAGCAGCTGGTCGCACATCGCACCGAGCAGGTCCTCCTTGTCGCGGACGTGGCGGTAGACCGCCATGGGATCGGCCTCGAGCTCGCGGGCGAGCGCGCGCATCGTCAGCCCGTCGATGCCCGCGCGATCGACGAGGGCGAGCGCCGCCTCGACGATCAGCGGGCGACTGAGGCGCGGCGGGCGCCCGCGGCGGGGCTTCGAGCCGGTCGACATGGACATCAGTCTACGCCGTAGACGAAAGAGCCGATCTCCGCTACCGTGACGTCTACGCCGTAGACAAAAGGAGCGACTCGCGATGGACAAGGGCCCGAAGAACCGCTGGTTGGTACTCGCCGTGCTGGCGTCGAGCCTGCTCGTCGTCGCGCTCGACGCCACGATCCTCAACGTCGCGCTGCCGACGCTCGCGGCCGACCTCGAGCCGAGCTCCACAGAGCTGCTGTGGATCGTCGACGCCTACGGGCTCGTCCTCGCCGGCCTCCTCGTCGCGATGGCCGGGTTCGGCGACCGGATCGGGCGGCGCCGCTCCTCGTCATCGGGCTCTCGGTCTTCGCTGCCGCCGCGGTGCTCGCCGCGCTCGCGCAGAGCGCCGAGCAGCTCATCGCCGCCCGCGTCCTGCTCGGCGCCGGCGGCGCCATGATCATGCCCTCGACCGTGACGCTCCTGCGCACGGTGTTCCTGGACGACCGCGAGCGCGCGATCGCCGTGGGCGTCTGGTCGGCGGTGGCCGCGGGCGGCTTCGCCATCGGCCCGGTGATCGGCGGCGCGCTGCTCGAGATCGCCGACTGGCCGTGGCTCTTCGCGCTCCAGGCGCCCTTCGTGATCCTGGCCATCGTCGCGGTCCTCGCGCTCGTCCCGGAGTGGCGCAGCCCGGACCCCGGCCCCTGGGATCCGATCGGTGTCGGCCTGTCGATCGTCGGCATGGTCACGCTCGTCTGGGGCATCAAGGAGGCGAGCAAGCACGGCTTCGGTGAGGTGGAGGCGCTCGCGAGCCTGACCCTCGGGGCCGTGGCGCTCATCGCCTTCGTGCGCCGGCAGCGCAGGCTCACGCACCCCTTGCTCGACGTCGAGCTCTTCCGCGATCGCCGCTTCTCGGTCTCCGCGCTGTCGGTCCTCGGGGTGTTCTTCGGCTTCGGCGGCCTCCTGCTGCTGCTCACGCAGTTCCTGCAGATCGTCCAGGGTCTCGGCCCGCTCGAGGCGGGCCTGCGGCTGCTGCCGATGGCGGTCGCCGCCGGCATCGCATCACCTTGCACCGACGCGGCGGTCCGGCGCGTCGGCGCCCACGTGGTCGTCGGCGGCGGTTTCGCCATCGTCGCGGGCGCGTTCGCGGTCCTCTCCGGCCTCGACGCCGACACGCCGTACTGGGTGATCGGCGCGTGCCTCGCCACGCTGGGCGTCGGCGCGGGGATGGCCTCGACGGCCGCATCGGCGGTCATCCTCTCCAGCGCGCCGCCCGAGCGCGCCGGGGGCGCCGTGGCCGTCCAGGAGACGGCGTACGAGCTCGGCGGCGCGCTGGGGGTCGCGACCCTCGGCTCGGTCATGACCGCGCGCTACCGCGCCGAACTCGACGGTGTCGCCGCCATCCCGGCCGAAGCGGGCGACAGCCTCCCGGCCGCCGCCGAGGTCGCAGCCGGCGTGGGCGGCACCGCGGGGGGCCGCGGTGCTCGAGGCGGCCGAGCAGGCGTTCCTCGACGGCCTCGGGGTGACGCTCGTCGTCGCCGCGGTGGTCACCGCGGCGATCGCGGCCGCGGCGTTCGCCCTGATGCCCCGCGACCGCGCGCTCGGGCGGACGGCGGGCTAACGACCCAGGGCCGCCCGCGCCGCGGGGTCCAGCATCGCGAGCCCCCACGCCGCAATCGTCGCGGCGTCCCAGATCTCGCCCGCGCGCACCATGACCTCGAACTCGTCGACGGTCACCGACCGCTGGTGCAGCAGCCCCTCCTCCTCGGGCTCGGGCTGCGCATCACCGGGGACCAGGTCGAGGGCGAGGAACGCGTCGCACCACTGGTCGCTCATGCCGACCGCGAACGTGAAGCGACCCAGCGGGAGCAACCGCCCGGGGACGAACCCCGTCTCCTCCAGCAGCTCCTGCCGCGCGACCGCCTCGCCGGCGGCGTCGGGCACCTCGTGCAGCGCACCTTGCGGGAACTCCCACGCGTCGCGCCCGACGGTGTAGCGCCACTGCCCCACGAGGTGCAGCCGCTCGCCGTCGAACGGCACCACGAGCGCGGCCTGCGGCTTCTCGATCACCGCATACACCCCGGGGCGACCTCCCGGCCGCTCGATCGCGTCCTCGCGCACCCGCATCCACGGGTTCTCGTAGACGACCTTCGACGACAGCCGGCGGATCGGCGGCACGCTAGATGGTGGGTTCCACGACGCGGTGGTTCGGCCGTGCGCGCATCCGTGGATGCCAGGCGGTGCGGCGCGAGCCGGAACAGTGCCTCTGGCACGAGCCGGATTGCGACGCGCCGACTGGCGCCGCGGGGCGCGTGCGGACGCACCGGCGCGTCGCGGAATCCACCATCTACGCGTGCAGGATGCGCAGCGCGAGGTGCGCCGCGTTCTTCGGGTTGTCGAGCCCGACGGCCGCGACCGGGACGCCCGGTGGCATCTGCACGACGCTGAGGATCGAGTCCAGCCCGCCCGCCGCGGTGAGCGAGCTCGAGAGCGGCACGCCGATGACCGGCAGGTCCGTGTGGGCGGCCGCGACACCCGGCAGCGCGGCCGAGAGGCCGGCGCCCGCGATGATCACCCGCAGCCCGCGCATGCGCGCGTTCTTGCAGTACTCCGCGACGGTCTCGGGATCGCGATGCGCGCTCATCACGCGGATCTCGTAGCCGACCCCCGCGTCCTTCAGGACGGCCCCGGCCTTCTCCATGAGCTCGAGATCGCTCTTCGACCCCATGATGATGCCGACGCGCGGCGCGTCTTCGGGCAGCGTCTCGATCTCCGCCATCTCCTGCGTGAGGGTCTCGGGATCGCTGGTCTGGGTCGCGGGGATCTCGGTCATCGTCGGCGGAGCGTATCCCGTCAGGCCGCCGACGCCGACTCGGCTCGCAGCGCGATATCCCGCCGCACCTGGCTGCCGTCGAAGCTGATCGCGTCGATGCCCGCGTACGCGGCCGCGCGCGCGGCTGCGGGGTCGGCCCCCAGCGCGGTGACGTTCAGCACCCGGCCGCCGGCGGTGACGACGTCGCCCGCCTCCGACCGCGCGGTGCCCGCGTGCGTGACTTCCACCCCCGCCGGCACACCGTCGAGCCCGCGGATGACGTCGCCCGATGACGACGTGGCCGGGTACCCGCGGCTCGCGAGCACCACGGTCACCGCCCAATCGGGCGAGAAGTCCAGCTCCGCCCCCTCCAGGCCCCCGGGGCGCACCGACCGCAGCAGGAGGTCGAGCAGGTCGCTGCGCAGGCGCGGCAGCACCGCCTGCGTCTCGGGGTCACCGAAGCGGGTGTTGTACTCGAGGACCTTCGGGCCGTCCGCGGTCATCATCAGCCCCGCATACAGGACGCCGTGGAACGGGATCCCGCGGGCGCGGAGCAGGTCGACGATCGGCTGGTGGACCTGCGCGGAGATCGCGGCGAGATCCTCGGCCGCCACCCCGGGGACGGGCGAGTACGACCCCATCCCGCCGGTGTTCGGCCCCTCGTCGCCCTCGAGCGCGCGCTTGTAGTCCTGCGCGGGCGCCAGCGGCACCGCCCGCTCGCCGTCGCACAGCGCGAGCAGCGAGAGCTCCTCGCCGACGAGGCACTCCTCGACGACGACCTTGTCGCGCCCGAACCGCTGGGCGACGAGGAAGTCCTCGAGCGTGGCGCGCGCCGTCGCCTCGTCCTCGGCGATGACGACGCCCTTGCCCGCGGCCAGGCCGTCGTACTTCAGGACGACGGGGTACGACGTGATCGCCGCCATGCCGTCCTCGACCGTGTCGACGACGGAGTACGCGGCGGTGGGCACGCCCGCCGCCGCCATGACCTCCTTCGCGAACGCCTTCGAGCCCTCGAGCCGCGCGGCGGCCGCGCTCGGGCCGAACGCCACGATCCCGGCCGCGGCGAGCGCGTCGACGAGGCCGTCGACCAGCGGGGCCTCCGGGCCGACCACGACCAGGTCGACCCGGCGCTCCTTCGCAGCGGCGACGAGACGGTCGATCTCGCCGACACCGATGTCCAGCAGTTCCGCGTCATCGGCGATCCCGGCGTTGCCGGGCGCGCATAGCAGCTCCGGCGCCTGGGGCGACCGCAGGAGCGCGCGGATGATCGCGTGTTCGCGCCCGCCGGCGCCGATGACGAGGACCTTCATCTACAGCGTGGCGATGAAGTCATCGATCGGGATGGCGGCGAGCGTCTCGTACTTCGACGTGCCGCGCGACCCGAGCTCCAGCGAGACGCGGGCCATCGTCTTCTCATCCGGCGCCTCGACGACGCTGATGAAATCGAACTCGCCGAGCGTCGCCCACTGCGCCTTGACGGACGCACCGAGCTGCTCGACCTCGCGATTCACCTCGCGGATGCGCTGCGGGTTGTTCTTGACGGTCTGGACGCCGTCGGACGTCAGCGTCGCGAGCATGATGTAGGTCGGCATGGCTCTCCTGGGTGGCCGGGACGACTCAGGTTCTATCCGATCCGGCCGATGACCGGGCAAGGGGAGCTCGTCCCCTGCCGTGTCCTACCCTGCGGAGATCATGCGCGCCCGAACCCGGACCATCCTCCTCGCCGCCGTCGGCCTGCTGGCCGCGGCGCCTGCAGCCGCCGACGCCGCGGCCGTCCAGCTGAACCGTTCCTGCTACCTCACCGGTGGCGTCGTCGGGCTCTCCGGCAGCGGATTCGCGCCGAACGCGCCCGTGACGATCACGCAGAACGGCGCGCAGATCGGCACCGCCCAGGCCGACGCCCTCGGCTCGTTCCAGGGCAGCTACTCCGCCCCCGACGTCTCAGAGACCGAGCGGCAGACCGAGATCGAGGTCTCCGCCACCGACGGGACGAACACCGCCGCGACCTCGGGCAAGGTCTCCGCGTTCAACGCAGACTTCTCCCCGTCCTCCGGCAACCCGCGGACGCTGAAGGTCAACTTCAAGGCTGACGGCTTCAACCTCCTGGGCGGCCAGCCCAGCACGGTCTACCTGCACTACATCGCCCCGGGCGGCAAGCGCAAGATGACCAAGCGCCTCGGCAAGGCCCAGGGCGCGTGCGGTCAGCTCTCCACGAGCAAGCGCAAGCTGTTCCCGTTCAGCGCGAAGCGCGGCACGTGGCGCCTGCAGTGGGACACGCGCAAGACGTACAAGAAGTGCACGAAGGAATCGAACTTCCTGTGCTTCGTGCGCGAGGTGAAGATCTTCCGCATCGGCTGAGCCCGCACGCACACGACCCGCGACCGTAAGGCGCGGGCCGCCGGGCGACTCTCCCGGTCATGACACGTTCACGTCCTCTGACCACCACCGCCGCCGAGGCGATCCGATGAAGGTCCGCGACGATCAGGGCCAGCGCTGGGACATCCGCGTGCCGGTGGCCGCATGGCGGCAGCGCTGGAGACGTCTGGACCTCGATGCGTTCTGGCCGACGGAGTGGGACGGCGTCGGCGCGCTCGCGCTCGGCGCGGCCCTGCTCCTGCTGTCGCTCGTCGCGGTGCTCATCGTGCCCGCCTTGGTGTTCGTGGCGGAGTTCGCGCTCCTGCTGCTCCTGCTCGTCCCGGCGACCCTCGTGCGCGCCGTGGGACGCCGCTGGGCCGTCGAAGCCGACCAGCGCACCGGAGACACGCGGCGGCACATCATCTGGCACACGACGAGCTGGCGCCGGGCGCGGCGCGCGCGCCGAGAGATCGCCGCGGCCATCGCCGGCGGGCGGCCGGAGTTCGTGCCCGCCGGCTGCACGCGCGAGGAGCTTCCGGCGACGATGCACGGTGGCGACCTCCCCGACCTGCCGGTGCTGGGCGGCGGCGCCGACGCCCCCGTGTGGTGACAGGTCAGCCGAGCCGGGCGGCCAGGCCCCGGCGGGCGCGGTGCAGGAGCTGCGAGGTGGCGTTGCAGTTCAGCCCCATCGCCTCGGCGATCTCGGGGACGTCCTGCCCGTGCCAGGCGGCGCGGATGAGCGCCTCGCGCTGACGCTGGGGCAGCTCGCGCAGCGCAGCGTGCACGCGAGCCGTGCGATCGGCGCTCTCGGCGCGATCCTGCGCGTCGCCGCGTGGGTCGGGGAGGGCCCCCTGCTCGTGGTCGGCGAACGCGCGGGTCCGGTTGCGCTGGGCGACGCGGTCGAGCGCGGCCCGCCGGGCGGCGACCTTGAGGTACGCGGGCAGGTTCAGCGTGTCGGCGTCGAGCTCGGGCAGGCGCCGCAGCGTGGCGAGCATCGCGTCCTGCGCGGCGTCGGCAGCGTCATCGGGGCAGCGGGTGACCCGCAGGCAGACGCGCTGGAGATCCGGCCAGTACCTCCGGTAGAGCGCATCGGCTGCAGCGGTGTCTCCGGCGGCGATGGCGCGGACGAGCGCGCGGTCGTCGGTGGCGGCGAGGGCGGGGGCGGTGGTGGTGAGCATGGCCGGAAGCTTCTCCGCCCGGCCGCCCCGCTCCCATGCGGAGCGCCACATGGTCGGCGAGGCGGCCCCGCGTGTGGGTGTGGGGTTGTCCCCAGGGCGGGGCGATCAGCGGAGTGCCGTCTCGTCACGGGTGAGCTGCTGGGCCAGGCCGCGGCGGGCACGGTGGATGAGCTGTGCCGTCGCGTTGGCCGAGAGCCCGAGCGCTTCGCCGATGTCGACGAGGGCGCGCCCTTCGTAGGCCGACTCGAACAGTGCCTTGCGCTGCCGCGGCGGCAGCTCGCGGATCGCGGTCCGGACGGCCCGCGCAAGCTCCTGGCGCTCGACGTGCTCGGCGCAGGCCGGCGCGGGGTCGACGGGCTCGGCGATGTGATCGAGCGGCACCGAGCGGTGGCGGGTGCGCATGCGCTCCAAGGCCGCCCGGCGGCCGGCCACCCGTAGGTAGCCATGCAGGTTGAACGCTTCGAGCTCAAGATGCGGAAGCCGGGCGAAGACGGCGAGCATCGCGTCCTGGGCGGCGTCGGCCGCGTCGTCGGAGCAGCCGGTGACGCGCTCGCAGACCCGCAGGAGTGCGGGCCAGTGCTGCCGGTACAGCGCGCTCGTGGCGGCAGGATCGCCGGAGGCTGCGGCGCGGAGCAGACGGAGCTCGGCGGGGGGTGGGGACGGTGGTGGCGGTCATGGCATCGATCCTTCTCCGCCGGGGACGCCCTGCCCACGGGGGCGCCCCGGCTTCTTCACCCTGGTCCTGACCCTGGGGTCCCCTTCAGTGCGCTGCGATTACCCCATAGGGTGCGCGCACGCATGAGCGACCCCGGAACGCAGAGTGTCGCCTCACTGCTGGAGCGTGAGGACCAGGAGCGGGCCATGCAGGCGGTGCTCGCAGACGCCGGGGCGGGGGCCGGCTCCACCGTCGTGGTGCTGGGCGAGGCCGGGGTCGGCAAGACCGCCCTCGTCGCCCGGCTCGTCGAACAGGCGGCGCCCGCGTTCACGGTCCTGCGGGCCCGCGGCGACGAACTCGAACAGGACTACCCGTACGGCGTGGTCCGCCAGCTGCTCGAGCCGGCGCTGCGAGCCCTGGCCGAGCCCGAAGCGGCCTGGTCGGGGGCCGCAAGCCTGGCCCGCCCGGTCTTCGGGCTGGAGGATCCGGTCGCCCCCGTCCCCGCCCCGGACGACGGCGTGTTCGGCCGTCAACAGGGCCTGTACTGGGTGTGCGTCAACCTCGCTGAGGCGTTGGGCCCGCTGCTGCTGGTCGTCGACGACGCCCACCGCGCCGACGACCTGTCGCTGCGCTTCCTGCGGTTCCTCGGGCACCGGCTCGACGGCGTGGCGCTCGTGCAGCTGCTGGCGACCCGTCCGGCGCAGGAGATCGAGGGGCGTCCCGCGCTGGCGGACATGATCGATGACCCGACGTGCCGCCAGCTGCGCGTCGAACGGCTGTCGGAGGCGGCGACCGTCGAGTACGTACGCCGGACCTGGGGTGACGCGGGGTCCCGGCTCGGCCCTGCCTGCCACGAGCTGACCGCCGGGAACCCGCTCCTGCTCCGCGCGCTGCTCGCCGAAGCGCAGCGCGCCGGCCTGCAGCCCGCTGTGGCCCGGGCGGAGGAGCTGCGTGTGCTCGGCGCCCGGTCGATCGGGCACCGCGTGCGCCGAGCGCTGGAGTCCGCGCCGCCCGCCGCGATGGCGATCGCGCAGGCGGTCGCAGTTCTGGGCGACGACGTCGACCCCAGCGAGGCCGTCGCGTTCGCGGAGCTCGACCCGGCCGACGCGGCGCCGGGCACCGACGCGCTGCTGCGTCTCGGCTACCTCGACGACACCACACGCGGCCTGCGCTTCGTCCACCCGCTCGTGCGGGCGTCGGTCTATCGGCTCCTGCCACCCGTCGAGCGGCAGGGGGCGCACCTGCGCGCCGCCGCGCTGCTCAGGGCGCGCGGCGCCGGCAGCGCGGAGCTCGCCGCACACCTCGCCGCCGCGCCTCCGGCCGGCGAGGCCTGGGCGACCGAGGCGCTCGCCGAGGCGGCGGATCAGGCGTTCGGGCTGGGCGCTCCGGAGACGGCCGTGCGCTACCTGCGCCGCGCGTTGCAGGAGCCGGTGGCACCCGCGGCACGCGGCGCGCTCGTCGCGTCGCTCGCGCGCGCCGAGGCCTCGGCGGGCGAGCCGGGCGCGCTGGAGCGGTTCACCGAGGCGGTCGAGCTCGCGCCCGATCTCGCGGCCCGCACCGCGGTCTCGCTCGAGTACGCCGGCGCGCTCTCGATGGCGGGCCACACGTCGAACGGGTTCGCGGTGCTCCGCGAGGTCGTCGCCGACCAGCCCGGCGCGCCGTCGGCGGCGTTGCGGTCGGCGCTGCATGCCGCGGCGCTGTTCGCCGCGTCGCCGGAGGCCCTGGCCTTCCGCGACGAGGAGGCAGAGCGCATCGACCCGGCCGCTCCGCCGCCGGAGGACCCGACGTGGTCGCTGCTCGCCGCGATGCACGCCATCGAGCTGGCGCTGCGCGGGCGCCCGGCGGCCGACGTCGAAGCGGTCATCGTCCCCGCCGCGTCGAGCCTGTGCGACCTGCTGGACCTCTCGACCGGGCCGCAGTGGGGGTACGGCATGTGGGCGCTCATGCTGTGCGATCAACTGGACGTGGCCCGGCGGGAGACCGACCGGGCCGTCGCCCGCGGCCGGCGCACCGGGTCCGTCTCGGTGCTGGGGCTTGCGCTCTGTCTGCGCTCGGCGGTCCGCCTGCGTCAGGGCGACCTGGCCGGCGCGGAGGCCGACGCCTTGGAGTCGCTCGCGCTGGCGGAGTATCCGAGCTGGCGGTTCGGCGCCGCCGCCTCGACCCAGTTCCTCGTGCAGATCCTGCTCGAGCAGGGGCGCACCGACGATGCCGCCGACGCCATGGCGGCGGTGACTGACGCCGACCGCGACCGCGACGCGCTCGGCGTGGACATCACCGTCGAGTACGCCCAGGCACTCGTCCGCCTGCGGACCCGCGACGCGGTCGGCGCGCTCGCGCAGGCCGAGCGGCTCGGGCGCCGGATGGCCGAGCACCGCCTCGACGGCAGCGGGTTCGCCCCATGGCGCGAGGTCGCAGCGCGGGCAGCGTCGGGGATGGAGGACGAGCCCCGCGCACACGAGTTGGCCCGGGAGCACCTGGGCCTCATGCGCGCCGTCGGCGGCCGGGTCAGTCTGGCGGCCGCGCTGCTCTGCGCCGCGCAGGTGGGCGCCGTGGACTCCGCGTCCGCGGCCGACGAAGCCGCCGAGCTGGCCGCTGCCGCCGGCGCGCCGCTGCTGCGCGCCCGTGCGCTGCTGGCCGCCGGACGCACACGCCGGATCGCCGGTGACCGCACCGCCGCACGCGAACCCCTGCACGAGGCGGCCGACATCGCTGGGGCGTGCGGGGCGCTGGCGACCGCCGACGCCGCGCTGGAGGAGCTCGCCGCCGCCGGGGGCCGGCCCAGGCGCCGCGACGAGGGCGGTGCCGTACTGCTGACCGCAGCGGAGATGCGGGTCGCGCGCTTGGCCGCCGACGGCGCCAGCAACCGCGAGATCGCGCAGGAGCTCTTCGTGACCCAGAAGACCGTCGAGATGCACCTGTCCAGCGCGTATCGCAAGCTCGACATTCGCAGCCGGACGCAGCTCGCCGCCCGCCTTGGCGCGTAGCCGCTCTTGCCGCGCGTGATGGCGGGGGCGCCAGCGCCCTTCTCCCGGTGTGGAGCCCCCGAGCTCGCCACCTGCCCTGCCTGCCTGCGCCCCTTCGTCGTCGTCGAGGCGCTCAGCGGCATGCCCGCCGACGATTGGTACGAAGCGCGGTTTCGCTGCCGCAACTGCGGATGGGCTTCGCACAGCGTCTGCCCGGCCGAGGTCATCGACGGGCTGACCGCGCACTACGAGCAGACGCTCGAGACGATGCGCCAGGAGGCGACGGGCGGGCTGTCCCCACCCTCCCCGTAACGCCTCGCGGTCCGCCGCGTTGTTTGGACATGCGCACGTTGCGAGCCGCCGCCATCGTCCTCTTCACCTGGGCGCTCCTTGCCGCCGCCTCGTCCCACGCGGCGGCCGCCTGTGGACCGCAGGGGGCAGACCGTGTCGCCCAGCGGGGCGCCATCGAGGTGACCTCCGCCCGGCGCGGCGAGGATGACGTCCTGTACGCGTGCCGCGGGCGGGGGGCGCGCGATCGTCATCGACGACGCGGCCGAGCGCGCACGGATCCTGACCGTGACCGGGCGTCGCGCGCTCGTCGCCACCGGCTACGACGCGGAGGACGCCCCGGGCACGGTCGACGGGGACCTCCCCGCCGTGTGGGGCGTCAGCGTCGTGGACTTCACGCAGCGGCGGGCCGTCTCTGTGCCCGACTCGCTGGACTACCGCCCGCATCCGCGCGAGTTCGTGCTGACCGCGGGCGGCGACGTGCTGTGGTCCGAGCGCGGCGGCTACGCCACGCTTCGCCTGTTCCGCGGTGGCCGGATCACCGACCTCGACGCCGCGCGAACCCGGTCGACGGGCGCGGGCCGGGTGACGGCCGCGGGCGACCGCGTGCGGTGGACCCCGCCGGGCCTGTCCACCCGCCGCTACAGCCTGGCCACGCAGCTGCGGCGCACGACGACGTGCTTCCCGCGCGGCGGCGACTACCTCGTCGCCGGGGACTTCGGCCTCGTCCGCGTGATCGACGGTTCGATGTACGTGTGCGCCCCCGGCCCGGCACGGCGCACCCGCATCGGCGGCGCGTGCGCTCCCCGGGTGGGCACCGACGACGCCGCCATCGCCTGGAACGACCACCTCACCTGGGCCTGCCGGCGCGGCGGTGTCGAGGTCGTGCACGTGTACGCGTTCTCGTCGCGCTCGCTGCTGCTCCGACAGCCGACCAATCTCGTCGAGGTCGACGGCGTCGAACTGACGCTCAGCGAGTTCGGCGCAGTCGCGTGGGTCGACAAGCCCGCACGCGGCGGGAAGCTCACGACGATGCGCGTGTTCGCGCCGGGCCAGGGGCTGCGGTCCTTCGACGAGGGCGGCGAGCGCGTCGCCGACCCGTCGTGGACGGGCCGGACGGTCACGTGGCTGTGGTTCCGGACGACGTGGTCACCGGACGTGGCCCGGTCCCACACGGTGCCCTAGGTGGCGGGCCGGCGCTCCCGCCGAGCGGCGCGCAGCACGGCGTACGCCACGGGCCCCACCGACAAACTCTGGCGACGTTCCTTGCGGTCATCGCAAGGAACGTCACCGTCTGTCGGGCCTCAGGCGACCGCGGCCGCCGCGATTGCCTTCTCCAGCACGATCTCGCCTTCGGCCGCGTCCGCCCGCACCGTGTCACCCTCGACGAACTCGCCCTGGAGGATCGCCAGCGCCAGCTTGTCGACCAGCTGCTTCTGGATGACGCGCTTCAGCGGCCGCGCGCCGTACGTCGGGTCGTAGCCCAGGTTGCCGAGCAGCGTCCGCGCCTCGTCGGTGAGCTCGACCTCGATGCCGCGCTCGCGCACCCGCGTGACGAGCCGGGCGACCTGGAGGTCGACGATCGAGCCGATTTGGTCGCGTGACAGCGACTGGAACTCGACGATGTCGTCCAGGCGGTTGATGAACTCGGGCTTGAAGTGCGCCTCGGCGCCCACCCGGCCGCCCGGGATGTTCGAGGTCATGATGATCACGACGTTGCGGAAGTCGACCGTGCGGCCCTGGCCGTCGGTGAGGCGCCCGTCGTCGAGCACCTGCAGCAGGATGTTGAACACGTCCGGGTGCGCCTTCTCGATCTCGTCGAGGAGCACCACGGAGTAGGGCCGGCGGCGGACCGTCTCCGTCAGCTGGCCGCCCTCGTCGTAGCCGACGTAGCCGGGAGGGGCGCCCACGAGCCGGGAGACGGCGTGCTTCTCCATGTACTCGGACATGTCGATGCGGACCATCGCGTCGGCGCTGTCGAACATGAACTCCGCGAGCGCGCGCGCAAGCTCGGTCTTGCCGACGCCTGTGGGACCAAGGAAGAGAAACGAACCGATCGGTCGGTCTGGATCGCTCAGCCCGGAGCGCGACCGGCGCAGCGCGTTGGACACCGCTTCGACGGCCTCGCCCTGCCCGATGACCCGCCGGTGCAGGCGCTCCTCCATGTGGACGAGCTTCTCGACCTCGCCCTCCATGAGACGGCTGACCGGGATGTTGGTCCAGCGGGCCACGACCTCGGCGATGTCCTCGCTCGTGACCTCCTCCTGGAGGAACCCGGCATTGCCGTCGGCCTCGGCCTCCGCGGCCTCGAGCTCGCGCTCGAGCTCGGGGATCCGGCCGTGGCGCAGCTCGGCGGCGCGCTGGAGGTCGGCGTTGCGCTGGGCCTGGTCGAGCTCGCGGTGCGCGTGCTCGATCCGCTCCTTGATCGCCGACACCGCCGTGATCTTGTCCTTCTCGGCGTGCCACTGGAGCTTCATCTCGTTGGACTTCTCGCGCAGGTCCGCCAGCTCGGCGGCCAGCGCCTCGCGCCGGGCGACCGACGCCTCGTCCGTCTCGGCCTCCAGCGACGTCAGCTCGATCTCGAGCTGCATGACGCGGCGGTCGAGTTCGTCGATCTCCTCCGGAAGGGAGTCGATCTCGATGCGCAGGCGCGATGACGCCTCGTCGACGAGGTCGATGGCCTTGTCGGGCAGGAAGCGGTCGGCGATGTACCGGTGCGAGAGGGTCGCGGCCGCGATGACGGCGCTGTCCTGGATCCGTACGCCGTGGTGGACCTCGTACTTCTCCTTCAGGCCGCGGAGGATCGCGATCGTGTCCTCGACGGTCGGCTCACCGACCGTGACCGGCTGGAACCGGCGCTCCAGCGCCGCGTCCTTCTCGATGTGCTTTCGGTACTCGTCGAGCGTCGTGGCGCCGACCGCCCGCAGCTCGCCGCGGGCGAGCATCGGCTTGAGCAGATTCGCGGCGTCGACCGCGCCCTCGGCGGCGCCCGCGCCCACGATCGTGTGCAGCTCGTCCATGAAGAGGACGACCTGGCCGCCCGCGTCCTTGATGTCCTGCAGCACGGCCTTCATGCGCTCCTCGAACTCGCCGCGGTACTTCGACCCGGCGAGCAGGGCGCCGATGTCCAGCGACACCACGCGGCGGTCGCGCAGGGACTCCGGGACGTCGCCGTCGACGATGCGCTGCGCGAGGCCTTCGACGATCGCCGTCTTGCCGACGCCGGGCTCGCCGATGAGCACCGGGTTGTTCTTCCGGCGGCGCGACAGGACCTGGATGACGCGGCGGATCTCGTCGTCGCGGCCGATGACCGGGTCGAGCTCGCCGCGCTCGGCGGCTTCCGTGAGGTCACGGCCGAACTTCTCCAGCGCGCCGACCTTGTCCTCGGGGCTCTGATCGGTGACGCGGTGACTGCCCCGCAGCTCGCCGAGCGCTTCCAGCAGGGCGTCCTTGCGGGCGCCCGCGGCGCGGAGGGCGTCGCCGGCCTTCGAGTTGTGGCCGGCCAGCGAGATCAGGAGGTGCTCGGTGGAGATGAACTCGTCCTTGAGCTCGCGCATCTCGTGCTCGGCGGCGCGCAGGACCTGCATGAGCTCGGGCGCGGTGGTGGGCTCCTCGGGGGATCCGAGGGTCGGCAGCGCGTCGATGGCGGCGTTGACCTCGCCGCGGAGCGCGCCGGTGTTGACGCCCACCTTGCGCAGGAGGCTGGGGACGAGCGACTCGTCCTGCTCGAGCAGGACGGTGAGCAGGTGCTCGGGGAGCACCTGCGGCTGATTGCGGGGAGGCGGCAAGGCCGATCGCGGCCTGCAGGGCCTCCTGGGACTTGATGGTGAAGCGGTCGGCCTGCATATGAATCTCAGTGTAGCCGACTGAGATTTTCTTTCAAGCCGCTCGCGGCGCGGCGCGCGGCGTGGACGGACAAGGCGCGCCGTACCCGCTGGCCGTCCACACCAGAACGCCCCGGAAATGCGACGGATCTGACCCGACTCTCACACCACGAACCGCATTCCTTCGCATCGGGCCGTTCCGGTGCTACGGTCGAGAGCACTCGTGCTTGCTCGACTTCTTTCGACCGTCACGGGCCTCCTCGTCGTCGCCGCGGCCAGCGCGACCGTCGCCACCGCGGCCGACCCCGCCCAGACCGGACGGTGGAGTGCCCTGCAGCAGTACCCGGTGATCCCGATCTCCGCGGCCGTCATGCCCGACGGCAACATCGTCGCGTGGGACCAGGCCGACCCGGGCGTGCCCCACGGCCTCTCGCCGAACAACGGCAAGGCGATGATCATCGACCCCGACCGCGGGGTCATCGGCCGCAGCGCGAACCTCGCGCCGACCTCCGTCTTCTGCACGCTCATCACCACGCTGCCCGACGGCAAGGTCGCGCTTGTCGGCGGCGGCAACGAGACGTACAACAGCGATCGCAACGTCCTCTACGACCCGGAGACGAAGACCTTCGGCGCGTGGGGCAACATCTCGCGCGGCCGTTGGTACCCGGGTGGCCAGATCGACAAGGACGGCAACATCGTCGCGCTCGGCGGGCGCGGCGGCAACGGCGCGGACTTCATCGACGCCGCGACGGGTATAAGCCGCCGGCTGACCAGCGTGGGCTTCGACGCCACCTACTACCCGCACGTGGTGCGCATGCCCGACGGCCGCTTCACCGTCGAGAGCATCTCGCAGACCAACGCGCCGGTCCGGTCGATCATGACCACGAGCGGCGCCCGGGCTCGCTGACCCCGTTCGCCGACCGCACGCTGCTGCAGCCGCGGCTGCGCCTGACGAGCACGATGGTCGGTCCGTACACCTCGCTCATGATCGGCGGCGGCACGCTGAAGACCACGTACACGCTCGACGTGTCGTCCGGAAAGCCGGTGGCCAAGGCGTCAGGCACCATGCGGTTCCCGCGCATCACCGCGACGGCCGTGACGCTGCCCGACGGCTCGGCGCTGACGATCGGCGGCAACGCGTCCAACAGCGAGACGACCGGCGTCCCGGTCATGACGCCGGAGCTGTGGTCGCCCGCGACCGGGCAATGGTCGTCCATGGAGGACAGCCCGCGCCAGCGCCAGTACCACTCCGTCGCCGCGCTGCTGCCCGATGGCCGCGTGTGGTCCGCGGGCACGTCAGCGCGTGGGATCGACGAGTACAACGGCGCGTACTTCTCGCCGCCGCACCTGTTCAAGAAGGACGGTTCCGGCGAGCTCGCCCCCCGGCCGGTGGTACAGGACGCGCCGTCGTCGGTCGCGTGGGGGGCAGACCTTCTCGGTCCGCTCGCCGCAGGCCGCGTCGATCCGCAAGGCCGCGCTCATCCGTCTCGCGGCCAACACGCACCAGTATTCGTTCGACCAGACCTACGTGCCGCTCGACGTGAACGTCGACGGCGACCGGATCAGCATGACCGTCCCGTCGAACGGCAACACCATCCCGGCGGGCCAGTACATGCTGTTCCTCGTCGACAGCGCCGGTGTGCCGAGCAAGGCGCCGATCGTCCGGGTCGACCAGACGAGTTCGACGCTGCCCAACGTCACGACGACCCAGAGCTCGCAGCTGCGCACGCTCGCCGCCCACAAGGCATTCGACGGGAACACGACGAACGTGCTGAACGGCGACTTCAACGGATCGCACACGCTGCTCGACACCGAGCCGTGGTGGCAGGTCGACTTCGGCCGCTCGCGCTCGCTGGAGAAGCTCACCATCTACACGCGGACCGACCGGTGGCAGGCGCGCACACGCGACGTCATGGTGTTCGTGTCGGACGAGCCCTTCACCTCGACCTCGATCGCAGCGACCAAGAGTCAGCCCGGTGTCACGTCGATCCTGCTGCCCGGCGTCCAGCCCGCGACCGTCACGGTCCCGGTGAACCGCTCGGCGCGCTACGTGCGGATCCAGCTCCAGCACCGCGATCACCTGAACCTGCGGGAGGTCGTCCCGGCCTTTGGGACGACGGCGCCCGCGCTGGCGGTGGCGAAGGCGTCCCAGACCGACGCGAGCGTCACGGTGCGCGTGACGAACACCGGCAACGGGCCGGGGACCATCCAGTCCGTCACCCTGCCGGGGGCGGGCTGGTCGCAGACCGGCGGGCCCGGCGCCCCGTTCACCGTGCCCGCGGGCGGCGAGACGACGTTGACGCTCGCCCGCGGCAGCGTCGACGGCGACCTCGTTCTGACGCCGACCAGCGGCGCTGCGCTGCGCCTGGCGCTCGAGAAGGCCCCGCCGCAGCCCGTCGCCGACCTCGCGGTCTCCCGCCTCTGGCAGTCGTCCACCCAGGTCGGTGTGCGGATCGCGAACACCGGCGACGGCGCAGGGACCATCGAGTCCGTCGCCCTCCCGGGCGCAGGATGGGCCCAGACCGATGGCCCGAGCACGCCCTTCGTGGTGGGGCCCGGCACGGCGACCGTGCTGACCCTGACCCGCGGATCGGTCGACGGGGACGTCGTCGTGACGCCGGCCGGCGGCCCCGTGCTGCGCCTGGCGCTCGAGAAGGCGCCGCCGGCGCCGGCCCCGAACCTGGCACTGACCAAGACCGGCCAGACGGACACCCAGGTGACCGTCAAGGTCACCAACACCGGTGACGCGGCGGGCACGATCGCGTCGATCGCCCTCCCGGGCGCCGGCTGGGCGCAGAGCAGCGGGCCGTCCGCGCCCTTCGGCGTCGCCGCCGGCGCGGAGGCCACCCTGACGCTCACGCGCGGCACGGTCGACGGCGACCTCGCCCTGACCCCGGCCAGCGGCGCTGTGCTCCGGCTCGCGCTCGGGAAGGCGCCGCCGCCCCCGGCCGCCAACCTCACGCTGACCAAGACCACCGAGACGGACACCCAAGTGACCGTCAAGGTCACCAACACCGGCGACGCGGGCGGCACCATCCAGTCGGTCACGGTCCCGGGCGCCGGGTGGGCCCAGGTCAGCGGCCCGAGCGCGCCGTTCACCGTAGGGCCCGGCGCGGAGCAGACCCTGGCCTTCACCCGCGGCACCGTCGACGGCGACCTCGTCCTCACGCCCACGGCAGGCGGGATCCTGCGCCTGGCCCTGACCAGGGCGCCGGTGCCCGACCCCGACCCCGAGCCGAGCGCGGTGCCTGACCCGACCCAGGGAGGCTGGCAGCTCAACGGCTCGTCGACGATCACCGGCGGCGCCCTCCAGCTCACCGCGCCGACATCGGACCAGAAGGGCACGGCGTTCTGGCCGACGGCGCTGGACACCACCTCGGGCCTCACGATCGAGTTCGACGCGACCATCGACTCGGGCAGCGGAGCCGACGGCCTGACGATGATCCTTGCCGATCCTGCGCGCGGCGCGGCGCCGACGAGCATCGGTGGCGGCGGCGGGCACCTCGGCTTCGGCGGCATCCCCGGCTGGGCCGTCGCCCTCGGCAGCTTCCCCAACGGGACGCAGACGAGCAGTAACTACGTCGGCCTCAGCAACGGCGCGCAGGCCGGCGCGTGGCAGACGCTGAGCTGGCTGCAGACCACGCCGCTGCTCACCCCGCTGCAGAACACCACCCGCAAGGTGCGCGTGACGATCGCGGCGGGCACGGTCACCGTGGCCCTGGACGGCACCCCGATGATCACCCGGGCCGTCGACCTTCCCAACCGCCTGCTGCTCGGTTTCAGCGCGGCGACCGGCGGGCTGACGAACCGCCACGCCATCCGCAACCTCGACGTGCGCGGCGGCATCGTCGAGCCGCCGCCTCCGCCCCCGCCGAGCTCGGTCCCCGATCCGGCCGCGGGCGGCTGGCAGCTCAACGGGTCGTCGACGATCGCCGGCGGCGCCCTGCAGCTCACGGCCGCCGCGGCAGACCAGAAGGGCAGCGCGTTCTACCCGACGCCCGTCACCGTAGGCAGCGGGATCACCGTGGAGTACGAGGCCACGATCGCCGACGGAACCGGCGCGGACGGCCTCACGCTCGCGCTGGCCGATCCTGCGCGCGGCGCCACGCCCACCAGCATCGGCGGCGGCGGCGGGCACCTCGGCTTCGGCGGCATCCCCGGCTGGGCCGTCGCGTTGTCGAGCTTCCCGAACGGAACCCAGACCAGCGGCAACTTCATCGGGATCAGCGACGGCGCCCTCGCCGGCGCGTGGCAGACCCTGAACTGGCGCGCGGCGTCCGCACTCGCCACTCCGCTGCAGAACACGACGCGGCGCGTGAAGGTCACCCTGACGCGCACCGCGATCACCGCGTCGATCGACGGCGGGCTGACCGTCACCTACGCCGCGAGCCTGCCCGACCAGGTCCTGCTGGGGTTCACCGCCTCCACCGGCGGGCTGACGAACCGCCACGCGATCAGCAACCTGACCGTCTCGGGCTGACCGGTCTGGACGCTCGCCGCGCAACGCGGCGTGCGTCCTTGGTGTTTCGGCGCGCCGGCGGTATGGTTCACGTTTCTGGTGCAACGTCCTCGTCCGGCGGGTCCAGCCCGGTCGACGGCGTATCTCAGGTCTCACCGCACGAGCTGTCCCCAGCACGCGCGCGGCGAACCTTCCTCCCGATCGCATAGGTGCCCTCGGTGCTCACTCGCTGGCTGTCGCTCGCTGCCGTCTCACTCGTTGCTGTGCTCGCCGCCGCCGTCCCGGCCCAGGCGGATCCCGGCCAGACCGGCCGCTGGAGCGCGGTGCAGAACTACCCGGTCGTCCCGATTTCCGCGGCGGTCACGCCGGACGGCAAGATCGTCGCCTGGGACCAGGCCGACCCGGGCACGCCCCACTCGATCTCGCCGAACAACGGCAAGGCGATGATCCTCGACCCGGAGACCGGCACGATCACCCGCAGCGCGAACATCGCGCCGGCCTCGGTGTTCTGCCCGCTCATCACGACGCTGCCCGACGGCAAGGTCGCGATCACCGGCGGCGGCAACGACACCGTCAACAGCGACCTCGTCCAGATCTACGATCCCGAGTCGAAGACGTTCGGCACCTGGTCGACGCTGTCGACGGGCCGCTGGTACGGCGGCGGCAGCATCAGCAAGAACGGCGACATCGTCGCGCTCGGCGGCCGCGGCGGCAGCGGCGCGGACGTCGTCGACGCCGAGACGGGCCGCAACCGCCGGGCTGAACGTCAACTTCGGCGCCGACTGGTACCCGCTCGCGCTGCGGATGCCGGACGGCCGCTTCACGATCGAGAACGTCACGGATCTGCGCACCAGCAACACGCCGACCCGCCAGATCCTCGACATCACCGGCAGCGGCACGCTGACCGGCGCCGACGACCTCACTCTGCTGCAGCGCCCGGCTGCGCATGACGGCCACGATGGTCGGGCCGTACACGATGCTCGGCATCACCGGCGGAACGTCGAAGGAGACCTACCTGCTCGACGTCTCGAAGGACGGGCGCCCCGTCCCGCGCACGACGGGCGCGACGAAGGACCCGCACATCACCGGCACCGCCGTGACGCTGCCGGACGGCTCGGCGCTCGTCATCGGCGGCAACTCCTCGGGCAGCGAGACGTACGGCACGCCGGTCTACGGCACCGAGCGCTGGTCTCCGGAGACGGGTCAGTGGACGTCGATGGCGAACACGCCGCGCCAGCGCCAGTACCACTCGGTCGCCGCGCTCCTGCCGGACGGCCGCGTCTGGTCGGCGGGCACGTCGATCAACGGCTCGAACGCCAACGAGTACAACGGCGCGTACTTCACGCCGCCGTACCTCTACAAGCAGGACGGCTCGGGTGAGCTCGCGCCGCGCCCGCAGATCACCAACGCGCCGAAGACCGCCTCGTGGGGCGAGCGGATGACGTTCACGTCGCCGCAGGCCGCGTCCATCCGCAAGGCGACCCTGGTGCGCCTGTCCGCCACGACCCATCAGTACGACTTCTCGGGCGCGTTCGTCCCCGCCGAGGTCAGCGTGAACGGCGACCAGGTCGGCGTGGACGTGCCGAGCAACGGCAACACCGTCCCGGCCGGCTCGTACATGGTCTTCCTCATCGACAGCGCGGGTGTCCCGTCGAAGGCGGCGGTCGTCCGCATCGACCCCGCGGCCGACAGCACGCCGCGCTCCACGGCGACGGCCAGCTCGCAGAACGGCTCGCAGTACCCGGCGTGGAAGGGCTACGACGGCGACACGAGCACGCTCGGCGTCGTGACGAAGTCCCAGGCCGAGCCGTGGTGGCAGATCGACTTCGGCCGCTCGCGCCAGGTCGGCTCGATCACGATCCACAACCGCACCGACACGACCACGAACCGCCAGCGCCTGCGCTCGGCCTGGGTGTTCGCCTCCGACGACCCCTTCACCTCCACGAGCGTGTCGGCCACCCGCAGCCAGCCCGGCGTCACGGCGAAGCAGCTGCCGAGCACGGTCGGCTCGACGGTGAACGTCTCGCTCGGGCGCAGCGCCCGGTACGTCCGGATCCAGATCCCGCGCACCGACTCCCTGAACCTCAAGGAGGTCGTGCCGACGTTCAGCGCGACTCCGGCCCCGCAGCTGGGGCTGACCAAGACATCGCAGACCGACAGCCAGGTCGTGGTGAAGGTGGCGAACACCGGCACGGCGTCCGGCACGATCCAGTCGGTGACGCTCCCCGGCGCGGGCTGGGCGCAGACCGCCGGGCCGAACGCGCCGTTCACCGTCGCCGCCGGGCGCGGGAGACGACGCTGACGCTGACCCGCGGCACCGTCGACGGCGACCTCGTCCTGACCCCGTCCAGCGGAAGCGCGCTGCGTCTGGCACTGGAGAAGGCGCCGGTCACGACGCCTCCGCCGCCGGGCGCCCAGCACGGTCCCGAGCCCCGCGGCCGGTGGGTGGCAGCTCAACGGCGCCGCGACGATCGTGGGCTCCGCCCTCCAGCTCACGCCGGCGCAGCCCGACCAGAAGGGCAGCGCGTTCTTCCCCACGCAGCTCGACACCAGCGCTGGGCTGACCGTCGAGTACGACGCGACGATCGCCGGTGGCACCGGCGCCGACGGCCTCGCGATGATCCTCGCCGACCCGGCGCGCGGGGCGACCGCGACGTCGCTCGGCGGCGGCGGCGGATCGCTCGGCTTCGGCGGCATCCCCGGCTCGGCCGTCGCGCTGTCGTCCTTCCCGAACGGCACGCAGACGACCGGCAACTTCGTCGGCATCAGCCCGGGTGCGCAGGCCGGCGCCTGGCAGACGCTGAGCTGGGCCGGTGCCGCGCCGCTGCCCTCGCCGCTGCAGGACACGACCCGGCACGTGAAGGTGACGATCTCCGGCGGCACCGTCACCGCGACGGTGGACGGGGCGACGGTGTCCCAGCCGGTCACCGTGCCGCAGAAGGTGCTGCTCGGCTTCAGCGCGTCGACCGGCGGGCTGACGAACCGCCACGAGATCCGCAACCTCGTCGTGACCGGCGGCGTCGTCGCTCCGCCCCCGCCCCCGCCGCCGCCCGCGCCGAGCCAGATTCCCGACCCGACCGCCGGCGGCTGGCAGCTGAACGGCACCTCGTCGATTGCCGGCGGCACGCTCCAGCTCACGCCCGCCGCATCGGACGCTCGCGGCAGCGCGTTCTACCCGAGCGCCGTCGACGTGGGCAGCGGCATCACGGTCGAGTTCGACGCGACGATCGCCGACGGAACCGGCGCGGACGGCCTCGCCATGGTCCTCGCCGACCCCGCGCGCGGCGCGACCGCGACGTCACTGGGCGGCGGCGGCGGATCACTCGGCTTCGGTGGCATCCCCGGCATCGCGGTCGGCCTCTCGACCTACCCGAGCAGCGCCGTGGGCATCAGCGACGGCGCGCTCACAGGCGCCTGGCAGACCCTGAACTGGGTGAGCACCGCGCAGCTGCTGACGCCGCTGCAGAACACCACGAAGCGCGTGAAGGTCACGATCACCCGGACCACCGTGACCGCGGTCGTCGACGGCGGCGTCACCGTGACGAAGGCGATGGCGGTGCCCGAGCGCGTGCTGGTCGGCTTCAGCGCCGCGACGGGCGGCCTGACCAACCGCCACGCGGTGAAGAACGTCAGCGTCGCCGCGGCTTGAGCGCGTCGGCGACGTCCTTGTAGAGCACGATGTCCGCGCGCGCCTGGCGCGCGCGGGCCTCGAGCTCCTGGACCTCGGCCTCGAGTTCGTCGCGGCGCTGTTCGAGCTGTTCGACCTTGCGCCGCGTGCGCTCGAGCTGCTCCTCGAGTTCGAGGACCTTCTCCACGCCCGCGAGGTTCAGCCCCAGCTCGGCGGTCATTTGCTGGATCCGCCGCAGCCGCTCGACGTCGGCCTGGGAGTACAGGCGCGTGCCCTTCGGCGAGCGCTTCGGCTCGATCAGGCCGCGTTGCTCGTACATGCGCAGGGTCTGCGGGTGCATCTCCGCCAGCTCCGCGGCCACGCTGATCATGAAGACGCCACGATCGTGGGAGACCTCGACGCGCGTGGTGGTTCGGCGGCGGGGCGTCGACACGGTCAGCTCGCCTTCGTCTCGTGCGCGAACAGCCCGGCGCGCGGGTTGCCGTTCATGACCTTGCTCAGCGCGTCGACGGCCTTGCGCTGCTCCTTCGTGAGGTCCTGCGGCACGTCGATGACGAAGCGGTAGTGAATGTCGCCCTTGCTCTTGCCGCCCAGCTTCGGCGGGCCCTCGCCGCGCAGGCGCTGGATCGTGCCGTGCTTCGTGCCGGCGGGGACGCGCAGCTTCTTGCGGCCGTGCAGCGTCGGGACCTCGACCTCGGCGCCCGCGAGCGCCTCGGCCACCGACAGCGGCACCTCGACCTCGACGTTGTCGCCCTTGCGCGCGAACACGGGGGAATCATCGACGTGGACCACGACGTACAGGTCGCCGGGGGTCCCGCCCTGCCGTCCGGGCTCGCCCTTGCCGGCCAGACGCACGCGGCTGCCCTCCTTCACGCCCGCGGGGATGTTCACGCGGTACTTCTTCACCGTGCGGGTGCGGCCGGACCCCGTGCACGTGCCGCACGGCGACTCGATGACGGTGCCGGCCCCGCCGCAGCGCGAGCACGGCTGGCTGATGCTGAACAGGCCCTGTCCCTGCGACTCGACGCCGCGGCCCTGGCACTTCGGGCAGACCTTCGGGGACGTGCCGGGCTTCGCGCCCGTGCCGCCGCAGGTGTTGCACCGCTGGTAGGTGGGGACTGAGAGCTGCACCTGCGCGCCGTCGACGGCCTGGTCGAAGGTGACCGACACCTCGGCCTCCAGGTCGCGCCCGCGCTCGGCGCGGGAGCCGGCGCCCCCGGTCCCGCGGCCGCTCGTGCCGCCCGGGCCGGTGCGCCCCGCGCCGAACAGGTCAGACAGGATGTCGGCGAATCCACCGGCCGCGCCGCCCGCGGCGCCGCCGAAGCCGCCACCGCCCCCCACCGCCGCCGCCGAAGGGCCCGGCACCGCCGAACAGCCCGCCGCGGTCGTACTCCTTGCGCTTCTCGGCGTCGCCCACGATGTCGTAGGCGTGCTGAATCTCCTTGAACCGCTCCTCGGCCTTCGGGTCGTCCGGGTTGCGGTCAGGGTGGTACTGGCGCGCGAGCTTGCGGTACGCCTTCTTGATCTCGTCAGCCGACGCCTTCTTGTCGACGCCGAGGGTCTTGTACGGGTCCTTGGTCGCCACGCGCGCTCGTCCTCCTATGCCGCCACGACGACCTTGGCGGGACGCAGCACCGTCTCGTTCAAGCGGTAGCCCGACTGGTAGACCTCGACGATGGTGCCGCTCTCGGCGCCGTCGACCGGGGTCTGCGCGATGGCCTCGTGCTGCTCGGGATCGAAGACCTCGCCCTTCGGGTCGAAGCCGGTGATGCCGGCCCGGCCCAGGGCGGCGGTCAGCTCGGACTGCACGAGCCGCACGCCGTTGGCGAAATCGCTGCCGTCGTCACCGGCGGCCTCGACCGCGCGCGCGAGGTTGTCGAGCGCGGGCAGGATCTCCTTGGCCAGCGTGCCGGCGCCGCGCTCACGCGCGATGGCGACGTCGCGGGTCATCCGCTTGCGGTAGTTCTCGAAATCCGCCTGGGTGCGCTGCGCGAGCGCGAGGTACTCGTCGCGCTCGGCCGCCTTCTTCTGCAGCTCGGCGAGATCGCCCTCGACGGCTTCAGCGGCCTGCTCCTCTTCTGCGGTCTCGACAACCTCCGCGTCGGAGATGGCCGCGGTCTCCTCGACCGCGACCTCCTCCGCGCGCTCGGTCTCCTCGATCGGAGCCATGGCTATCGGCCCTCGTCCACGACCTCGGCGTCGACGACGTCCTCGGCCTCGTCGCTCGCGGCGTCGCCGCCGTTCGCGCTGGGCTCGCCCGCGCCGTTCTCGGCCTGGGCGTTGGCCTGCGCCTGCTCGTACATGCGCTCGGAGACCTTGTGGAACGCGGTCTGCAGCGCCTCGGTCTTCGCGTTGATCGCCGCGGCGTCGTCGGACGTGACGGACTCGCGGACCTCCTTGATGAGGCCTTCGATCTCGGTCTTCGACTCGGCGTCGACGGCGTCGCCCAGATCCGTGAGCTGCTTCTCGGCCTGGTACGCAGCGTTCTCGGCGGTGTTCCGGGCCTCGGCCAGCTCGCGGGCCTTGCGGTCCTCGTCGGCGTTCGCCTCGGCGTCGGAGACCATCTTCTTGATCTCTTCGTCGCTCAGGCCGCCGCCGGCCTTGATCTCGATCTTCTGCTCCTTGCCCGTGCCCAGGTCCTTCGCGGACACGGAGAGGATGCCGTTGGCGTCGATGTCGAACGCGACCTCGACCTGCGGGATGCCGCGCGGCGCCGGCGGGATGCCGGTCAGCTGGAACTTGCCGAGCGACTTGTTGTACGTCGCCATCTCGCGCTCGCCCTGCAGGACGTGGATCTCCACCGACGGCTGGTTGTCCTCCGCCGTGCTGAAGATCTCCGACTTGCGCGTGGGGATCGTGGTGTTGCGCTCGATGAGCTTCGTCATGACGCCGCCCTTGGTCTCGATGCCCAGCGTCAGCGGGGTCACATCGAGAAGCAGGACGTCCTTGACGTCGCCGGCGAGCACGCCCGCCTGGATGGCGGCGCCCACGGCCACGACCTCGTCCGGGTTGACGCCGCGATGCGGCTCCTTGCCCGTGAGCTCCTTGACCTTCTCCTGCACGGCAGGCATGCGGGTCATGCCGCCGACGAGGACGATGTGGTCGATCTCGGCCGCGCCCTTCTCCTTCGCGTCCTCCATCGCCTGGCGCACCGGGGCGACCACGCGATCGAGCAGCGCGCCGGTGAGCTCGGTGAGCTTCGAGCGGGTCAGGCGGGTGTCGAGGTGCTTCGGGCCGGTCGCGTCCGCCGTGATGAACGGCAGGTTGATCTGCGACTCCTGCGCGGTCGACAGCTCGATCTTCGCCTTCTCCGCGGCCTCGTACAGGCGCTGGAGGGCCATCGGGTCTGCCGTCAGGTCGATGCCCTGGTCCTTCTTGAACTCGCCCGCGAGCCAGTCGACGATCGCCTTGTCGAAGTTGTCGCCGCCGAGGTGGTTGTCACCTGCGGTCGACTTGACCTCGAAGACGCCGTCGCCGATCTCGAGCACCGACACGTCGAACGTGCCGCCGCCGAGGTCGAAGACGAGGATCGTCTGGTCGGCCTCCTTGTCGAGGCCGTAGGCGAGCGACGCGGCGGTCGGCTCGTTGATGATGCGCTTGACCTCGAGGCCGGCGATCTTGCCGGCGTCCTTCGTGGCCTGACGCTGATCGTCGTTGAAGTACGCGGGGACGGTGATGACCGCGCTGTCGACGGTCTCACCGAGGTACGCCTCGGCATCGGCCTTCAGCTTCGCGAGGATCATCGCGCTGATCTCCGGCGGGGAGTACTCGTTGTCCCCGGCCTCGACCCGCGCGTCGCCGTTCGCGCCGCTGATGACCTTGTACGGGACGATCGACTCCTCCTCGCGCACCTCGGCCTCCTTGCGGCCCATGAAGCGCTTGATCGAGAAGATCGTGTTCTGCGGGTTCGTGACGGCCTGGCGCTTGGCGACGGTGCCGACCAGGCGCTCGCCGGACTGGGCGAAGGCGACGACCGAGGGGGTGGTCCGTCCGCCTTCTGCGTTCTCGATGACCGTGGGCTCGCCGCCCTCCAGGACGGCCATGCACGAGTTCGTGGTGCCCAGGTCGATGCCGATGGTCTTGCCCATGTGGCGTCTCCCTTTCTACGTCTGCAAGTTCGGGGGGAAGAAATCTGCGTCTGACGGTAGCAGATTTGCCCTTGCTGACGGAGTGGGGTCAGGCGCCGGTTCCTTCCGAGAAGGCCTCGACATAGAGGGGATTCACCGGCGCGAACGCGGCATCACCGGTGAATCGGGACGACCGCCGCGGCCCCTGTCCCAACTCCCGCAGCCGGCGCGCGGCCGCGCGGACCTTGCGATCGAAGGCGTCGCCGGGATCCACGGCGAAGGTCCTCGCGACCGCCCGAGCCGTCGTCCGACCTCGGCGTGAGCGGACCCAGATCGACGCCGGGCAGGGGCTCGGTCGTTCGGCCCCGCGTGCATCGCGCCCGTGAGCCGGGCCGCCGCGTCAGCGAAGCTGCGGGCGGCGCGGCGTTCGTCCGCGGCGGCGGCGCCGGGCGACGCCGCGAGGACGACGAGGGCCAGGAGCACAGAGCCCGGGGACATCGCACCCGGTGGTCGGCACCGAGCGATGGAGATTGACCATTCGCCTCAGCCGGTCACGCCATACGGCTCGACGATGCTCCGCTCGACTTCGATCTGCCGCGCCAGCGCCTTGGCGACCGTGAAGCGGTCCGCGCGGGACCGGCGCTGCCCGAGCGACTGCATGCGCTCCGCCGCGCGCTCGATGCGAGCCTCGTGGGTCGCCAGCTTCGCGCTCGCGTTCATCTCGCGGTTCACCGCGGTGAAGTCGAGATTCGGGAACATCTTGCCCGTCCCGCCGCGGTCCACCCAGGCGTTCACGCGCGGGCAGATGTCGGTGGGGAACGAGAGCGTCGTGTAGACGCGCATGCTCGTCAGATAGGCCTTCCAGGCGGTGCGTCCGGCGCGGAGGGCGGGGTCGGAGGTGCGCACGCGGTCCAGCTTCTTCGTGAATGCCTCGAGCGACCCGATCGCCGTCAGATTGATGATCGAGCGCGCGATCGCCAGGCCCTCCAGCGAGGCGTTGATGATCGCGGTCGGCGCGACACCCGCCTCCCGGGCACGCCGCACGCCGACGAGGTGGCAGTCGAGGCTGGCGCGCTGCGTCTCGACCAGCGTGTCGGGGATGGCGGCCCCCGTCTCCTTGGCGAGCACGCCCGCCGCGGCGGCGAACGACTTCGCGGCCGCGCGGTCGGCGGGGGTGGCTGCGGAGGCGGTGGACACGGCGGCGAGCAGCAGCGTCACGGCGACCGCGGTCAGCGGGAGGAGACGACCCATAAACATGACGGTAACGTCCGCCGGACCGCAGTTCAACCGCGCGAGACCGCCCGTCTTCTGCCGCGTGAGGGCGAACGGACGTCCGTGGCGGCCCTGGCGACCACTCACGACCGTTCGGTGCCCCGGCGCGGCGCCGACGTCAGCCGACGGGCCCGTAGGACGCGACCACGCCCGCGTAGATGGCGACGTGCTCGGCGAACGCGGTGGAGAACCCGAAACGGTCCGCACGCTGCTTGGTCTGCCCTCGTGCGCGCAGCTGCGCCGCCGCCTCCCGCATCCGCTGCTCCCGCGCGCCGGCACCGCCGGACTGGAGCTCGCGCAACGCCGCGGTGAAGTCCACACTCGGCATCAAGGGACCGGTGCCACCACCGTCGACCCACGCGGTCAGCTGGGCGCAGGCATCAAGGGGTACGTTCAGCGCGGCGTACACGCGGAACGCGGCGAGGTGGCGCCGCCACGCGGCCCGGCCGGCGCGCAGCACCCGATCGGAGGTCCGGACACGGTCGAGCCGCGCGACGAACCGCTCGAGCGCCGGGATGGTCGGCTCGTAGACCAGTTCGTGCAGGAGCCCGTTGCCCTGATGTGCGACCGTCCCGAGCGCGTCCGACGGCACCCCCGCCTGCTTCGCGCGCTGCAGCTGCCGCCCGAAACAGTCGGTCCGTATCGCCTCGCGGTTGATCCGGACCGTCGGCGCGGTCTGCCGGACCGACGCCGTCAGCTCGGCCGCGGCGTCGGCGAACGCCTTCGCCGCTGCGCGTTCTCTGGCGTCCGAGCCCGCCGCCGAACTGCTGGCGGCGAACACAAGCGGCAGCGCAAGCGCAGCCATCGCGATGGCGAGGCGGAGACGACCCATGCCTCCGACCGTAGGCGATGCGCCCCGACCGGTCAACTTTCCTGCACTACTGTCCAGTATGGAACGGCGCGCCTCAGGAGCGCGTCGCGGCGGGCGGCAGCCCGACGACCCTCGGCGTCTCGGACGACAGACCGGACAACCCGCTGACCATCGACTGCGCCATCACCGCGCCGTAGCGGTTCTGAGCGATCATGACGAAGACGAACCGCGTGCCCGCAGGGACGTTCGGGACCTGGAAGGTCGCGCCCGTCGCGCCCGCCCAGGAGCAGACGTTCGAGCCGGGGCGGCAGATCGCCCAGTAGTACGTGAACGTCATCGGGGTGGTGCCGTCCCACGTGCCCGGGTTCGCCGTCAGCCGCGCGCCCGGCCGCGGCGTGCCGCTGATCGTCGGCGTGCTGCGCAGCACCGGCGGCCCGGCGGGGACGACGCGCGCGGCGACCGCGGCGGTCGGATCGGAGACCACGACCACCGTGCCGCGGGTGTTGCGCGCCGTGACGCGCACGCGCAGGAGGCGCCCTTGGTCGGCGGCGACCGGCGTGTAGCTCACGGTCGTCGCGCCGGCGATGGTGCTGCACGAGGTCGCCGCAGCCGTCGTGCAGCGCTGCCACTCCAGGCCGTACGTGATCGGGGCCGCGCCGGTCCACGTGCCGGTCGTCGCCGTCAGCGCCGCGCCGACGGATGGCGCCCCGGAGATCACCGGCTTCGCCGTGTTCACGGGCGCGGTGGCCGGAGCGGGCGCAGGGGTCGAAGCCGCCGAGAACCGGGTGTTGGCGAGGTAGCCGTAGGTCCGGCCGGTGAGCGGCCGCGTCGGGTCGCCGAGGAACCCGCTCGACGGCGCGGCGGCCGACTGATCGCTCGCGGCCTTGCGCAGGATCCCGACGACCTGCGCCGGGGTCTTGCCGAAGCACGGTCCGCGCGTCGCACCGTCGCCGATGCACAGCGCCGCGAGGCCCGCAACGTGCGGCGAGGCCATGCTCGTGCCGGAGATGGCGCGGTAGCCGCGGCCGATCCACGTGGAGTTGATGCAGGAGCCCGGTGCGGCGATGACGTGCGCGATGTCCGCGGCGCGGGTGGCGTAGTTGCTGTAGCTCGCCGGGTTGTCGTCGGCTTCACCCGAGCACGCGAGCCGCCCGCCGGTCCCGCCGGGCAGGCCGTCGGCGTCGGCCACCGAGGTCACCGTCAGGACCTCGGGGTAGTTCGCCGGGGCGGCGTTCGCGAGGTCCGCGTCGGAGTTGCCGGCCGCGACGACGAACGTCACACCCGCCGCGACCCCGTTGCAGATCGCCATGTGCATCGCGTCGCCCACGGTCCGGCCGCAGTCGTCGTTCGGCGCCGCGCCGCCGCCCAGGCTGAGGTTCGCGACCGCGATGTCGTTCGCGGTGTTGGTGTCCTTGCGCGTGGACGTCACCCAGTCGATGCCGCAGATGACGCTCGACATCGAGCCCGACCCGTTCGAGCCGAGCACGCGGACGGCCCACAGCTTCGTGCCCGGGACGACGCCGACGACGCCGGAGCCGTTGTTGCGCGCCCCGATCGTGCCGGCCACATGGGTGCCGTGTCCGTTGCCGTCGTTCGTGGTGCCGCTGCCCGTGCAGTCCTTGCCGGCGACCGCGTTGAGGTCGGGGTGGCCGAGCTCGATGCCGGTGTCGATGACCGCCACGTTCGCGCTGCTCGTCTCGCGCACGCTCGCGTTCACCGCGGCGCCCGTGCGACGGATTCCGGTGGGGACGCTGTCCGCCCCGGCCACCGGAACCAGGCCCGTCGCCTGCATCGGGATGTCGCGCGTGACCGCAGCGACCCGCGGGTCGTCACGCAGCTCGGCGACCTCGCTGCTGCTCAGCTTCGCCGCGAAGCCCTGCACGGCAGTGCCGAAGCGCTGCGTGGTGTCGATGTCCTCGTCGGCGACGATGTCCGCGGTCGTCGCCTTCGCCGCCGCGGGCGTCGTCCGGTCGTAGACCACGATGTACGGCCGCTCGGGGGCGGCGGCCTGCGCCGCGGTCGGGGCGACGAGGGCCAGGAGGAGCACGAAGGGCAGCGACAAACGCATTTCCGGGGTATCGGCCGCCTTCGACCGGCGCCCGCCGTTCTTTCCCCGGCTGGACGGACGGCTGGGTCTACAGGGAGGCGGCCACCGCGCGGGCCAGCCGATCGCCGGCCCCCGCGGCGAGCCACAGGTACAGCGACGGCTCGGTGAGCTCGGCCTCCATGAGCAGTGGTGACCCGTCGGGACCCGGGACGAGATCGATGCGCGCATACGCCAGCGGGCCGAAGCGCTCGCGCACGTAGAGCAGCACCCAGTCCGCCGTCGCGCGCTGGGCGGCGTCCGCCGTGCGCGCGGTGATGTTCTCCTCCGCGAACATCGCCGCCGCCGCGGGGACCCCGCCGAGCGGATCGATGAGCGGCGCGACGCCCTCGCCGGTGAGGATCGGCCCCTTGCGGAAGGCGTGCGAGAACTCGCCGCCGAGGTAGACGAGCCCGGTCTCGCCCTCGTCGTCGACGGACGGCACGTACGGCTGCACCATCGCCGTGGCGCCCTCCGCGTGCAGCGCCGCGATGTGGCCGCGCGCCTCGCCCGAGTCGGTGAACCGGCCGGTGCCGCGCGCCCCCGCGGAAACGGCCGGCTTGACGACGACCTCGCCGTCGAGCGCCCGGTCCTCGACGGGTTCACCCGGTGCGATGAAACGCGTCGGGACCACCGGCAGGCCGGCCTGCGCGAGGTCGGCGAGGTACCGCTTGTCGGTGTTCCATGCGAGGACGTCCGCCGGGTTGGCGATCCGCGGCACGGCGTGCGCCCACGCGATGAACGCGTCGCGCTTGTCGGTGTAGTCCCACGGCGAGCGGATGAGCACGAGGTCGAACGCCAGCCAGTTGACGGTGTCGTCGTCCCAGATCTCCCACGTCGCCTCGATGCCCTGCGCGGCGAGCGCCGCCGGGAGCGCCCGGTCGTCGGCGTCGCCCTCGGGCAGGGCGCGACAGGTGGCGAGAGCGACACGGCGCGGCATGCGCAGAACGGTCGCACACGCTGCACCGCCCCGACCCCGGCAGCGCACCGCAACGCGGCGGCGTGATGCAACGCGCGGCAGGTTCGGACCAGAAACCGGACCCGCTGGATACAGTGGCGGCATGTCGATCGCCGCTCGCTCACTATTCATCGTCCTCCTGAGCACTGCGCTGCTCGCCACCGGCTGCGGGAGCGACGGCGACCGCGCGTCGGAGACCACTCTCGACATCGGGAAGGTCATCCGCACGGCCGAGGCGGACAAGACGGCAACGACGACGGCGACCATCGACATCGAAGGGCTCGGGCTCGCCACGCCGCTGCAGGTCCGCGGTGAGGGCACGACCTCCCTGACCGACGCGGAGATGGATCTGACGCTCGACGGCGCCCCGATCTTCGAGCGGATGCAGGTCCCCGCCGAGGGCCCCGTCCGGCTGATCATGATCGGCAGCCGCGTGTCCCTCGACGTCCCTGAGGCGCTCCGCGAGCAGATTCCCGACGGCCGGCGCTGGATCGGCGTGGACCTCGGGGAACTGGCCGGCACCGGTGAGCGGGGCCTGAACGCGCTCATGCGCATGGACATCGCGGGGTCGCTCGCCCCGTTCGAGGCCGGCGCGTCGCTCGACGAGGCCGGTGAGGAGACCATCGGCGGCGTCGAGACCACGCGCTGGCGCGGGAAGGTCTCGGTCGACGACTACCTCGCCACGCTGCCCCAGGAGGAGCGCGACGAGGTGCGCGCCTCCCTGCTCAGCGACGGCACGACGACCGACGCGGACCTCGCCGAGCGTCACCCCGTCGAGGTGTGGATCGACGAGAACGCGCGCGTGCGCCGGACGGACAGCACCACGACGCTGAAGGCGACGAAGGACATGCCGGCCGGGAAGGTCCGCTTCCGCTTCGACCTCAAGGACTTCGGCGAGCCCGCCGCGGTGACGGCGCCCGGGGACGACCTCGTCTGGGACGCCACGGACGCGCTCACCGAGGTGTCCGCGCAGCAGGCGGCGCCGCCGGGCTGAGCAGCGCCCGGCTCGGGCACATCCGCGCCAGCGCGCACTCCCCCGCACCGCGGGCGCTGCGCCGCGCACGTCCGGCGCCCGTGGCGCAGCAGGTTGACGTGCAGCTCCCACTCCGCGCCCCGCGGGGTCAGCGCCAGCATCGCGTCGTGCAGCTCGTCGAACCCCGCGCCGGGGCGCAGCAGGCCGAGACGCGTGCCGACCCGCGAGACGTGCGTGTCGACCGGGACGTCGCGCAGGTCGAAGCTGAACAACAGCACGCACGCAGCGGTCTTGCGGCCCACACCCGGGAGGGAGCAGAGGTACGCCTGCCCATCGGGGACGGGGGCGTCCGCCAGCCACGACAGGTCGAGCGGGTCGCCGATCGCGACGAGGATGTCGTGGATGCGCTGCGACTTGACCTTGCTGATGCCGCCCGGCCGGATCGCCTCCTCGACCTCCGCGACCGGCGCATCACGGACCGCGTCCCACGACGCGAACCGGTCGCGCAGCCGCAGGTAGGCGACGTCGCGGTTGCGGTCGTTCGTCGACTGGGACAGGACGGTGAGGACGAGCTCGGCGATCCCGTCACCGTGCGGACGGACCACCGGCGTGCCGTAGACCTCGCGCAGTCGTGCCCGGATGCGCGCCACGCGGTCGGCCTTCGGCGGGATCCAGTCCTTGCGCGCGACCGTGTCGAGCTCAGCCAAGCGCGCCCCAGCACTCCGTGGCGCGCGCGCCGAGAGCCATCGCGCGGTCGAGCGCGCCGGGCAGGACCGCCGGGTCGTACGCCGCGTCGGCCAGCGCGGCGAGCAGGGAGCCGGCCACCGCGTCGCCCGCGCCGGTGGTGCACACGACCCGGGCGGGGACACCCGGCGCGCGGTGGCGCGTGCCGTCCTCGCCGGCGAGCACCGCGCCCGCGACCCCCAGGGTGACGATCGCGTGGCGGGCACCGCGGGCCAGCAGGGCGGCCGCCGCGTCCGTCGGCTCGGCGAAACCGGTGATCAGGACCGCCTCCTCGGCGTTGCACTTCACGAGGAACGCCCCCTCGACGCACGCGCCCGCGATCTCGGCGGCAACATGCGGATCGGGCCAGCGGTGCAGGCGCAGGTTCGGATCGAAGACCACCGGGCGCCCCGCGTGCAGCGCCGCCCGGCGGGCCGCGAGCGTGACCGCGCGCTCGGGTTCGGTCACGAGCGTGTTCGAGGCGAAGAAGAACGCGTCCGCCGCCGCGGCGGCGTCTTCGGCGGTCTCCCCGAGCGCGGCGACCGCCGCCTCGATGCCCGCGCCGTAGATCGCGTAGCTCGGCTCGCCCGCGACGTCGACCGTGACGAACGCGACGGCGGTCTGCTGCCCTGCGCGCAGGTGGAAATGCTCGAGATCGACGCCCTCCGCGGCGAGCCGGTCGCGCAGCCACGCACCCCACACGTCGTCCCCCGCGCCGCCGGCCAGCGCGACGCTCCCGCCCGCCCGCGCAGCGGCAACCGCCACGTTCGCCGTCGCGCCGCCCGGGTGCGGCACGAACGCCTCGGCGTCACCGAGCGTGGCGGCGGGCGCCTCGCAGACGAGATCGACGAGCGCCTCACCGAGGCAGAGCGTGCGGAGCGGTCCCACTGCGCGCGAGGGTATCTTCCGCGCGATGGGTCTGCGGGAGGTCCGATCAGAAGGGCTGGAGCTGGACGGCCAGCCGGTGTTCTACCGACGCGCGGGGGACGACGAGATCCCCGCGCTCTACGTGCACGGCGTGCCGACGTCCAGCGACGACTGGGTGCCGTTCCTTCGGCGAGGCGGCGGCATCGCCCCCGACCTGCCGGGCTTCGGCCGCAGCGGCAAGCGCGGCGACCTCGACTTCACGATGGAGGGCTACGCGGAGTTCCTCGAGCGATTCCTCGATCTTCTCGGTATCGAGAAGGTGCGGCTCTGCGTGCACGACTGGGGCTGCGTCGGCCTGCTCTGGGCGATGCGCGACCCGTCCCGCGTCACCCGGCTCGTCGTGATGAACGCGGTCCCGCTCCTGCCCGGCTACCGCTGGCACCGCACGGCCCGGATGTGGCGCACCCCGGGTCTCGGCGAGTTCTCGATGGGGCTCGGCAGCGCGAAGCCGGTGATGAAGGCCCTCCTCACGGAGGCGACGCCCAAGCGCGGCTCGCTGCCGAAGGCGTTTCGCGAGGAGATCGCCGAGCACTTCGACCAGGGCACGCAGCGCGCGATCCTCAAGCTCTACCGCTCCTCGCCGCCCGACAAGCTCGCTGTGGCAGGCGAGGCGCTCGGCACGATCAAGGCGCCCGCGCTCGTCTTGTGGGGCGAAGCGGACCCGTACATCCCGACCCGTTTCGCGAGCGGGTACGCCGCCGCACTCGGCGACGCCCGGCTCGAGTTGGTGGAGGGTGCAGGGCACTGGCCGTGGCTCGACCGGCCCGAGCTGGTCGAGCGCGTGTGCGCCCACCTCGACGGGTAGGCGTCTGCAAGACCCCGGCCGCCGTATCCGGCGCGACTGGTTTAGTCTGCGCGGCGGCAGGGGCACGGATGCTCCTTTGTTGTTCTCAACCTCGCCGCTGGGCGAAGGAGATTCTGTGCTGCCACTCCGTCCACTGCTTGCGCTGCTCATCGTGCCCGTCCTCGTGCTGCTCGCGAGCGCTCCCGCCGCGTCCGCGGCGCCGATCCACGACGAGTTCGAGCGGTCGGTGCTGACGAAGATCAACGGCCTGCGCGCGGAACAGGGGCTCAAGCCGCTGCGCTCCAGCCGCAAGCTCGCGCGGCTGGCCAGCAAGCACTCCCGCGACCAGCTCCGGCACGACCGCCTGTCGCACGACAGCGGCAACGGCACGCCGTTCAAGGTCCGGATGGCGCGGGTCGCGCGCAACGCGATCGTGGGCGAGACCGTCGGCTGGCTGCCCGACGGCATGCCCGACCGCGCAGACCGCGTCGTGATGATGTGGATGCAGTCGCCGGGCCACCGCGCGCAGCTCATGCGCCCGCGGTTCAGGAAGATCGGCGTCGGCCGCTGGTACGGGGCCATGGGCTTCGATCCCGGCATCGCCGTGACGGCGAACTTCTCCTCGAAGTAGCGCGTTCCGCATAGGGTGCGCCGCCGATGCGGCGCCTCCCACCTGCCTGGATCGTCGCCGCCGCCGGCGCGGTGGCCTACCTCCTGCTCGCCCCCCGCAGCGCGGATCTCATCGCGCAGCTCTACCGCGCGGAGATCCTGCGTGAGGACGGCGCGTGGCTGTGGGACGCCGGCTGGTTCGCCGGCCATCAGCTTCCGGCCTACAGCGTGGTGTACCCGCCGCTGGGGGCGCTGCTCGGCGCCCGGGTCGTGGGCGCGCTGGCGGTCGTGGCCGCGGCGTTCCTGTTCGAGCGGCTCGCGGTGCTTCACCGTGGTGAGGCCGGCCGGATCGCGGCGATCTGGTTCGCGGCCGTCGCCGTCGCCGCGCTGTGGACGGGGCGCATCACGTTCATGCTGGGCGCGGCCGTCGCGCTGGGCGCGGCGCTGGCGCTCGCGCGCGACCGATCGGTCCTCGCGGGGGTGCTGGCGGCGCTGAGCGCGCTGGCGAGCCCAGTCGCCGGGCTGTTCGCCGCCCTGGGCGCGGTGGCGTGGGGACTCGGCACGCGGCGGTACGCGACAGGCGCGGCACTGGCCGCCGCCGCGCTCGTGCCGATCCTGATGCTGAACGTGCTGTTCGGCGAGGGCGGGACGTTCCCGTTCGTCCCCGACGCGTTCTGGCCCGCCCTGGCTGCGACCGCGCTCGTGGGCCTGCTGCTGCCGGCGGAGGAACGGGTGCTGCGGATCGGCGTCGTGCTGTACGAGATCCTGCTCGTGCTCGCGTTCGTCGTGCCGACGGCCGTGGGCGGGAACGCCACGCGGCTCGGTGGTCTGCTGGCGGGGCCGCTGCTCGCGCTGGCCCTCGCGGGGCGCCGCAACCGCGCGCTCGCGATCGCGGCGATTCCGCTGGTGTGGTGGTCGCTCGCCCCGCCCGTCGCCGACTGGCTGCGCAGCCGGGACGACCCGGCGCTCCACGCGGCGTTTCACGCGCCGCTCGTCGACTTCCTGCAGGAGCAGTCCGGGCAGCCGTTCCGCGTCGAGGTCGTGCCGACCGCCAACAAGGGGGAGGCGCTCTACGTCGCGCGGTCCGTGGCACTGGCCCGCGGATGGGAGCGTCAGCTCGACCGCGAGGACGGCCCGTTCTTCTATGAAGACACGCTGGACCAGGCCGCGTACCGGCGGTGGCTGCGCGCCCGCGCGGTGCGGTTCGTCGCGCTCCCCGATGCGCAGATCGACCCGGCCAGCGAACCCGAAGCGCGGCTGCTGCGCCGCCCGCCGTCGTGGCTGCGCGAGGTGTGGCGCACGGGCGACTGGCGGGTGTTCGAGGTGCGCGGCGCGCCGCCGCTCGCCACGGGTGTCGCGCGGGTCGTCTCCGAGGACATGCAGTCGGTGACGTTGCAGGCGTCGGTCCCCGGACGGGTGCGGCTGCGGGTTCGGCACAGCCCTTGGTGGCGCGTGGCGTCCGGCTTCGCGTGCGTGGAGGAGACGCGCGACGGGTTCATCGCCGTCGACGTGCGCGCGCCGGGCGAGATCCGGCTGCACACGGCGCTGACCGGCCCGCGCTGCCGTCTCTGACTGACGTTTGTCGGCCTGGAGCGGACAAACGTCAATCGCACCAGGATCTTCACGCCGCGGCGACGCGCGCCGCCTACGGTCCGGCGGCCATGCCCCACCGGCTCGACCAGGCAGCACCCTGGCTGCTCGCCGCCACCCTGGCCGCGGTGTGGCTGGCCTTCGGCCCGCCGACCCCCGACCTCGCCGCGCAGGCGTACCGCACCGACCTCTTCGCCCGCGAGGGGTTCACCGTGTGGAACGGGTTCTGGTTCGGCGGCCATCACACCCCGGGCTACTCGATCCTGTTCCCGCCGCTGGGCGCCGCGTTCGGCCCGCGGCTCGTGGGCGCGCTGGCCGCGGTCGCCTCGGCCGTGCTGTTCGCGCGCATCGCGCGGCACGCGTTCGGGCCAGACACGCACGCGGCCAGGTGGGGGGCCCTGTGGTTCGCCGCCGCAACGGCCACGGACCTGCTCATCGGCCGGCTGACCTTCGGCCTCGGCGTCACCGTCGGCTTGGCGTGCGTGCACGCCGCCCAGCTGCGCCGGCCGCGCCTCGCGGTCGTCCTCGCCGCAGTGTGCACCCTGGCCAGCCCGGTGGCGGGGCTGTTTCTCGCGATGTGCGCCGCCGCCGACTGGCTGGCCCACCGCCGCGCGCTCGGCCTGGCCGTCGCCGCCGCGGCGATGACCCCGGCGCTCCTGCTCGCGATCACGTTCCCCGAGGGGGGCCGCCAGCCGTTCAGCGTCGGAGCGTTGCTCGCGATCGTCGCGTTCAGCACCGTCGTGCTCCTGCTCGTCCCCACCCGGGAGCGGACCATCCGCGCCGCCGCCGCGCTCTACATCGCCTCGGCGCTGCTGGCCTTCGCGGTGGCATCCCCGATGGGCGGGAACGCCAGCCGGCTCGGCGCGATGTTCGCCGGCCCCGTCCTGGTCTGCGCCGCGTACGGGCGTGTGCCGACGCGCGCGCTCGCGCTCGCCGCGGTCCCCCTGCTGGCGTGGCAGTGGTACGCCCCGGTGCGCGAGACGATCAAGGGTGCCACCGACCCGAGCGGGCAGGCCGCCTACTTTCGGCCGCTCCTCGGGTTCCTCGAAGGCCGAGCCGATGCCGCCGACCGCGTCGAGATCCCCTTCACCCGCCTGCACTGGGAGGCCGTGCACGTCGCGAAGCGCTACCCGCTGGCCCGCGGCTGGCTGACGCAGCTCGACACGAAGTACAACGGCCTGTTCCACGGCGGCCGGGCGCGGCACCTGACGAGCGAGGACTACCGGCGCTGGCTGGTGCAGCAGGGCGTGCGGTTCGTCGCGGTGCCCGACGTCCCGCTGGACCCGTCGGCGAAGGCCGAGGCGAAGGTCATCGCGCAGCGGCCCGCGTACCTGCGGCCGGTGTGGCGCAACGCCGACTGGCGGGTGTACGAGGTCCGTGGCGGCGGGGTGATGAGCGGGCCCGCGGCCCAGGTCGAACGGCTCGGCCGCCAGTCGTTCACGGTGCGGATGCGACGGCCGGGCGTTGCGCTGCTGCGGGTGCGCTGGAGCCCGTACTGGGCCATCGAACACGGCAGCGCCTGCCTCTCGGAAAGCCCCGGCGGATGGACGGTCATCCGCGCCGGCCGGGCCGGCACGGTGCGCGTCCGCGCGCGGTTCGACGTGCGCCGCGCGGTGTCGCGCGGATCGCGCTGCGCGGCGGTTTTCGAGTGAACGCCGTCACAAGCGGTTAACATGCAGACGCGCCATGCCCCCCCGCGCCAGCACCCTTCAGGCGCGGCTGTTCCCGCAGGGCTACGTCGACCTCGGTCGCCAGCTCCTGCTCTTCGCCGCCGCCTACTACGCCTACCGCTACACCCGCGGGTGGGTCAACACGCCCGAATCCGCCGCCGCCGCGTTCGACAACGCGCGGGCGCTGATCGACGTCGAGCGCGCGCTGAACGTCTTCATCGAGCCGGGCGTGCAGGCGCTGCTCGCGGGCAACCAGTGGGTCCTCGACGCCGCGAGCTGGGTCTACATCAACGCGCAGACCACGGTCACACTCGGCTGCCTGGTCTGGATCTATCTGTTCCGCAACAAGAGCTTCTACTTCGTCCGCAACATGTTCCTGACGGCGTTCTTCCTCGCGCTCGTGGGGTACGTGCTCTACCCGGCCGCGCCGCCGCGGTTCTTCCCCGAGTGGGGCTTCCACGACACCGTCGAGGACTTCACGAACATCCCGCAGGACAGCGTCACCATCGACGCGCTCTTCAATCCGTACGCGGCGGTGCCGTCCATGCACGTCGGCTTCTCGCTCATGATCGGCTGGCCCCTGGCCATCCTCTGCAAGCACCGGCCGGTGAAGATCTTCTGGGCGACGTACCCGCTGCTCGTCACGTTCGTCATCGTCGTGACGGCGAACCACTTCCTCGCCGACGCCTTCCTCGGCGCGCTCACCGCCGGCGCGGGCGCGATCGTCGCGCTCGTCCTCGCGCAGCTGCGCCCAGTGTGGGCGTTCCGCGGAGACCCCGAGGCAGACGACGCGGTCGCCGTCCGCGTGCCCTCGGCGGCGACGGAACCCGCCGCGGCCTAGGCTTCGCAGCTATGTCCTCCCCCGCCGATGGAGCGCGGCCCCGGCCGCAGCTCATGAACGACCAGATGCGCAACCGGCTCATCGAGTCGCGCCTGACCCCGAACGCGATCAGCCTCACCGGTCTCGTGCTGTGCCTCGCCGCCGCCGTGCTCGTCTGGCAGGAGATGTGGATCCTCGGCGGCGTCGCCTTCATCGTCGGCTCGGTCTGCGACACGCTGGACGGGCGCTACTCGCGGATGAGCGGCAAGGGCACGCCGTTCGGGGCATTCCTCGATTCCACGCTTGACCGCATCGAGGAGGGCATCATGCTCGCCGCGATCGGCGTCTACTTCGCGAGCGAGGCGAACGAGCTCGCGGTGTTCGGTGTGGTCACCGCCGCCGTCGCGTCGCTGATGGTCTCGTACACTCGTGCACGCGCCGAGGCTCTCGGCGTGGAGTGCAAGGTCGGGTTCGGCAACCGCGCAGCGCGGGTGGCGATCCTCTCCGCGGGCATCCTCCTCTTCGGCATCGGCGTCGACGAGGCCTTGGAGGTCGCGGTGTACGTCCTCGCAGTGCTCGGGACGATCACGTTCCTGCAGCGCATCTTCCACGTCCGCGGGCAGCTCAACCGGCCCGTCACCGACGAGGCCGTGTGACCGAGGTGTAACCGGGCCCGCCGTTTGGGGTCCGTAAGGGCTGGCGCCGCCCCCGCCGGCCGAGCGTCCATCCCCCGAACTTTCTCAGAAGGGAAGTCCCCAGACAGCATGAGTGCAACGAACGGCTCGGGCCGCTACCAGCACGACAAGGTCCGCGTCGCGATCATCGGCGTCGGCAACTGCGCGAACGCGTTCGTGCAGGGCGTCTACCACTACCAGGACGCCGACCCCAACGAGGCCGTCCCGGGCCTCATGCACGTCGACCTCGGCGGCTACCACGTCCGTGACATCGAGTTCACGGCGGCCTTCGACATCAACAAGACGAAGGTCGGCAAGGACCTCGCGCAGGCCATCTGGGCCGACCCGAACGACACGATCAAGTTCACCGATCGCGTCCCGAAGGAGATCGGCGCCAAGGTCTACCGCGGCATGACGCATGACGGCCTCGGCAAGTACCTCAAGGAGAAGGTCACGAAGGCGCCGGGCGAGACCGACGACATCGTGCAGATCCTCAAGGACACGAAGACCGACGTCGTCGTCTCCTACCTGCCGGTCGGCTCGGAAGAGGCGACCAAGTGGTACGTCGAGAAGGTCATCGAGGCCGGCTGCGGCTTCGTGAACTGCATCCCGGTGTTCATCGCGTCGAGCGACTACTGGGACAAGCGCTTCAAGAAGGCCAAGCTCCCGATCGTCGGCGACGACATCAAGTCGCAGGTCGGCGCGACGATCGTCCACCGCCAGCTGGCGCGCCTGTTCCACGACCGCGGCGTCGAGCTGCAGCGCACGTCGCAGCTGAACGTCGGCGGCAACATGGACTTCTACAACATGCTCGAGCGCGAGCGCCTGGAGTCCAAGAAGATCTCGAAGACGAACGCGGTGACGTCGGTCGCGGGCCTCGAGATGGAAGAGAAGAACGTCCACGTCGGCCCGTCGGACTACGTGCCGTGGCTCACCGACCGCAAGTGGGCGCACATCCGTCTCGAGGGCAAGGCCTTCGGCGGCGTGCCGCTCATGGCCGAACTCAAGCTCGAGGTCTGGGACTCTCCGAACTCGGCGGGCATCGTCACCGACGCCGTGCGCTGCTGCAAGCTCGCGCTGAACAACGGCCTCGGCGGCCAGATCGACGGCCCGTCCTCGTACCTCATGAAGTCGCCGAAGAACCAGCGTCCCGATGACCAGGCCCGCCTGGACACGGACAAGTTCATCGAAAAGCACAAGAAGGACGACACGATCGCGAAGGTCGTGAAAAAGGCTGCGGCGACGAAGAAGAAGGCGCCCGCCGCCAAGAAGTAGCTCCGGCTGCTCTCCGAGTTGTGATCGACGGCCCGCTTCGGCGGGCCGTCGGCGTTTCAAAGGTCGCGCTCGTAGACGTACATGACGGGCCCGTCGGGGCCCTCGCGGTTGGTGAAGCCCATCCGCTCGTACAGCGCCCGCGCGGCGACGTCGTCGTCGCTCGTGCCCAGGTCGATCCAGGCGGCGCCTCGCGCACGCGCGGCCGCGAGTGCGCCCTCCATGAGCGCCCTCCCGATCCCGCGGCCCCGCAGGGGCGGGACGACGTAGAGCTCCGCGAGGTAGCACTCCTGCGCGAGCGCCCAGATCGCCTCGCGGAACCGGAGCACGACGAGCCCATCCGGCCCGTCGCCCGCGACGAGGATCACGGTGTCCCCTCCCTCCAGGAGCTGCGTGACTCGGCGCGCCAGCGCCTCGGGCCCCGGCGTGACGTCGTCGTACTCGGTGTTGAAGTCGTGGAGCAGCCGCCCGATCGCCGGCGCGTCAGCCGGCGTCGCCTCACGGACGGTGACGTTCCTTGCGCTCACCGCACGAAACGTACCGTCAGCCCCACCTCGACCTCGTCGCCCACCCGCAGCGCGCCCATCATCGTGCTGTAGGGCTTCATGCCCCAGGCGCTCTGGCGCACCCGCACCGTGGCCGTCGCGGTGTCGCCGACGAGCTCGACGCGGGCCTGCAACGGCCTGGTCCGGCCGCCGAGCGTCAGCTCCCCGGCCACCACCAGCGGAGGCCCCAGGTCGACGGCGGTCGACCGGAACGAGATCGGATCGCGGCGAAGCACCTTGGCGGTGATCGTCTGTTCGATCTTCGCCTTGTCGCCCGCGCTGAGCGGTTTGAGCCCCCCGACGCCCTCGCGCACCCGCAGGGAGCCCGGGTCGACGTCGAGCGTCACCGCCCCGCCGTCGAGGTCGACATCGGCCGACCACCCCGTCACGTCGATGACGAGATCGTGCCCCATCTTCGCGGCGCGTCCCTCGCGGGAGGTCCGCACGACGATCGAACCGGAATCGGGACCGAACTGGGGCATGCAGAGAGTTCTACGCGACCGCCGCCTGCAGCGCTCAACCTTCGCCCGCGACGTGACGACAAGGCCCTCGTGAGCAGCAACGATCTCGACGCGATCCTCCACCAGGCCGACACGGACCGCGGGCGTCTCGACGGCGCCGCGATCGGCCCGTTCAGCCTCACCGCGCTCGGCATCGCCGCCGTCGTCGGCGCCGGCATCTTCGTCACGACCGGCGTGGCGGCCAGCCAGTACGCGGGCCCAGCGGTCGTCATCAGCTTCATCATCGCCGGCTTCGCGGCCGCCGCCACATCGCTCTGCTACGCGGAGATGGCGGCGATGATCCCCGCCGCGGGCAGCACCTACTCGTACGCGTACGCGACGTTCGGCGGGTTCCTCGCGTGGGTGATCGGCTGGGACCTGCTGCTCGAGTACCTGTTCGGCGGGAGCACCGTGGCCGTCGGCTGGTCGGGCTACTTCGTCAGCGCGATGGAGAGCATCGGCATCACGATCCCGCACGACCTCACCCAGCCGCCGTTCGGCGACGACGCGGGGATCATCAACCTCCCCGCCATCTTCATCGTGCTCGCGATGTGCGGCCTGCTGGCGTTCGGCACGCGTGAGTCGGCGCGCGCGAACAACGCGATGGTCGCGCTGAAGCTCGGCATCCTCGTGCTCTTCATCGTCGTCGGCGCCTGGTACATCAAGGACGCGAACTGGCAGCCGTTCCTCCCGGCGAACGAAGGGGGCTTCGGCGAGTTCGGCTGGACCGGCGTGCTCCGCGCGGCGGGCGTCGTCTTCTTCGCCTACATCGGGTTCGACGCCGTCTCCACCGCCGCCGCCGAGGCGCGTGACCCGAAGCGCACGATCCCGATCGGCCTGCTCGGCACGGTCATCATCTCGACGACGCTGTACGTCGCCATCGCGGGCGTCATGACGGGCATGGCGAGCTACAAGGTGCTCGACGTCGCCGACCCCCTGACCGCCGCCGTCCGCGCAGCCGGCCCGTCACTGGACTGGCTGGAGGCGATGCTGTCGATCGCGGCCGTCATCGGCCTGGCCGCCACCGTCATGGTGGTTTTCTACGGCCAGACGCGGATCCTCATGCGCATGGCCTCGGACGGCCTGCTCCCCGACTGGATGGGCAAGGTCAGCGGCAAGCACAAGACCCCGGTCGGCGCGACCGCGATCTGTGCCGTGGGCGGTGCGATCTGCGCGGGCCTGCTGCCGATCGACGCGCTGGCGAACCTCGTCTCGATCGGGACGCTCTTCGCGTTCGTCATCGTCTGCAGCGCGGTCCTCGTGCTGCGCAGGAAGCGCCCCGAGCTGGAGCGACCGTTCCGGGTGCCTGCGCTGCCGCTCGTGGCCGGGATCGGCATCCTCGCGGCGGTCGCGCTCATCGCGATGCTGCCGGCCACGACGTGGATCCGGCTGATCGTCTGGCTCCTGATCGGGCTGGCGATCTACTACGGCTGGGGCCGGGCGAACAGCCGGGCCCGCATGGCGTCCCTCGGGGACTGACGTCAGGCCGCGGCCAGCTGCTCGGCGGGCGCAGCGTTCGCCGCGAGGCGCTCGCGCAGGTCCGCACGCGCCGCGCGCAGGACCGCGTCCGCGGTCCGCCGCTCCCAGGGGCCGACGAGGGACATGCCCACGCGGGAGGTCCCCGGACGGTCGTGGTCGAGGGCCAGCCGCCGCTCCAGCCGCTCCGCGACGGACGCGGCGGGCAGGCGACTGATGGCGAAGAGGACGACGCCGCACGACCCGTCGCCCAGGTCGGCGACGACGTCGGCTGCGCGCACGACGGACGCCAGGGCCTGCTCGGCTTCGGCGTCGTCCACGGCGATCACGAGCAGCGCGGACGGCTCGCCGAGCGCGCTGCCGCGGGCGACGGCGGATCGGACCGCGTCGTCGAAGGCCGGAGTGGGATGCGGGGTGACGGTGGACAGGCCCATGCGGCGATTGTCGACCGCCGTGCGGGACAACCCCAGCGCAGGGGCGGGTGAATAGACGGGTTTCGGAGGACCAGGGCGGGGCCATATCCTCCACGGCGTGACCGCGCCGCTGGCCATCGCCCACGTCACCCCGTACGCGTGGGAGGACGGCGCGCATCCCGTCAACCAGCACGTCGCGGCGGTCACGGACGAGCTGGCGGCCCGCGGGCATCGCGTCCTCGTCATCGCGCCCACGCGGGACAGCACCCGCGTGCGCACCGACCGCAAGCTCCTGCGCAGCGATCCCACCGCGCTGCTCCCCGCGCCCGGCGAGCCGCCCCGCGTCATCGCGATCGGCGAGCTCCTGCCAGAGGTGAGCGCCGGCCGCCGCCGCGCCGCGGTCCCGGTCGACATCACCCGCGCCATCGAGCAGCTGCACGAGTCGCTGGCCCTCGACATCTGCCACGTCCACGAGCCGTTCGCGCCGTCGGTGTCCTCCGCCGCGCTGCGCCACTCGCGCGCGCTGAACGTCGGCACGTTCCACGCCCCGAGCGAGCGGCTGGTCTCCACACAGCTCGCGCGCCGCGTCGTCGAGCTCGTCTTCGGCCGGCTCGACGTGCGCCTGGCGGGCTTCGAGGCGACCGCCCACCTCATGGACCGGTTCTTCCCGGCGAGCTACCGCGTGCTCAACCCCGGCGCCGTCGTGCCCGCGCCGAGCCCCACGCGGATCGGCCCGGTGCGGATCGTCTTCGTCGACCGGGAGGAGCGTGCCGCGCTGCGCGCGTTCCTGCGGGGCCTGCGGCGGCTCGACCCCGAGACGAACTGGGACGCGACCGTCGTGAGCGCCCGCGGCCTGTCCTCATCCACGCCGCTGCGCGCCGACCTGAAGACCCGTGTGAAGGTCGTGGAACCCGATGACGGCGGCGCCGCGAGCGCCGTCGCGGACGCCGACGTCGTCGTCCTCGCGTCCGAGGGCGCACGCCCCGCGCCGGACGTCGTGCTGGCCGCGATCGGGGCGGGCGCCATCCCGCTGGCGTCCGAGATCCCGGTCTACCAGGAGCTGCTGGCCGACGGCGACCGCGGCCTGCTGTTCACGCCGCGCGAGCCGGAGCTGCTCGCCGCGCAGCTCGACCGCCTCGTCGGAGATTCCGCGCTGCGCAACCGCCTGCGCGCCGCCGGGGACGAGCTGCGCGCCGACACGCTCCCGTACCCCAAGGTGACCGACCGCCTGGACGCGGTGTACGAGGAGCTCGTCGGCCGCCGCCACGGCGACCGGACGAACCCCGCCGCCCGCAAGCGCGTCGCCGATCGCCCCGTCATCGACGTCGACCTGCACATGCACACCGACCACTCCGGCGACTGCGCCACCCCGGTCGAGGTGCTGCTCGCGACCGCGCGCGACCAGGGGCTCGGGGCGATCGCCGTGACCGACCACAACGAGGTCTCCGGCGCGCTCGACGCCGCCGAGAAGGCGAAGGACTACGGCGTGAAGGTCATCGTCGCCGAAGAGGTCAAGACCAAGGAGCAGGGCGAGGTCATCGGGCTCTTCATCAAGGAGAAGATCCCGCGCGGCATGACGCTGGCCGAGACGATCGCCGAGATCAAGCGCCAGGGCGGGCTCGTGTACGTGCCGCATCCGTTCGACCGGATGCACGCCGTGCCCGACTACGAGCACCTGCTCGACATCGTCGACGACATCGACCTCATCGAGGTCTACAACCCGCGCGTCGCGATCGGAGCCTTCAACGAGGAGGCGCAGCGCTTCGCCGAGAAGTACCGCATCCCCGCGGCCGCCGGCAGCGACAGCCATGTCGCGCAGGGCCTGGGCACCGTGCGCAACCGCATGCCGAACTTCGAAGGGCCCGAGGAGTTCCTCGCGTCCCTGCGCCAGAACCAGATCATCACGAAGCCCGGCACGCTGCTGTACGTCCAGGCGCTGAAGTTCCTGGAGACCAAGGCGACACCCCCGGCCGCGCGGCGCGCCCGCAAGGCCCGGCGGGTGAAGCGGGCGACACGCAACGGCTGATGCACCGGCAGGAGGAACCCCTGCCCCCGTCAAACCCCAAGTCCGTGCGGATCACGGACGACGAGATTCGGGAGAAGTACCTCGAGCGCGCGATCCGCGAGATCAACCAGCTCACCCGAGACATTCAGGGGTGCCACACGTGCCCTCGCGGCGGCGTGATGCCCGTCATCGGCTCGGGGCATCCCCAGGCCGACATCATGCTGCTCAAGCACGAGGCGGTGCCGAGCGAGGTCGAGGAGGGCGTCGCCTTCTACGGCCGGGCCGGCAACGCGCTCATGAAGGCGCTGAAGCGGCTGCAGATCGACCCCCTGGCGGTGTACGGCACGCTGTGCGTGAAGTGCCCGGTCGGGGACGCGTCGCTCGCGGACCCGGCCTGCGTGGCACGCGTAGCCGAGGAGGTCGCGATCGTCCAGCCGAAGATGATCGTGGTCATGGGCGGGTACGCGCTCGAAGTCGTCAACGAGCTGCAGCTGCCCCTCGCGCGCAGCGTGGCCGCGCGGCCCGGGGAGATTCAGCAGCTCACACCCTCGTGTGACGTGCTGTTCACTCCGGACATCGACCAGTCGCTCGACGAGGAGGACGCGAAGCGCGCGTTCTGGAGCGCGTTCCGCGTCCTCGGTGACTGGTACGCCGACCTGCCGCCCTACTAGGTGTAAGTCCCAAGCAGGTTGTTCACGCGGGTGATGGGTGTCTGTCGCCCGATGGCTTGGTGTCGGCGGCGATGGTTGTAGTCCCAGAGCCAGCCGTCAAGGGCTGCGGTGCGTTCTTGGCTTGAGCCGTAGATCGCGCCGTAGGCCCAGCCGTTTTGCAGGGTGCGGATGAAGCGTTCGGCTTTGCCGTTGGTCTGTGGTCGGTAAGGGCGGGTGCGGAGGTGTCGGACTCCGAGCGCGCGGCAGGCGATCGCGTGCAGGCTGGCTCTGTAGGGAGCGCCGTTGTCCGGGGATGAAACTGCGGTGTGGGGCCTGTCCGGGGTGTCGGGGACGCTGTTGTTCCCGGGACCTGGGGCTGCTCCTGGGAAAGCGTGGTTGGGCAGGCCGCAAGTGACTGATGGGCTGCGAGCCCGGCGTTGTTCGTGGCCGCCCCTGCGACCTGCCCGGGTGTGCTGCGAGCACGTATCCGTCTGTGTCGTTTGCCTGCCGGCTTCCCGCTGAACGTTCGATGCGAGGGAGGTGATGTGCGGTTCATCGGGATGGACATCCATCGTGATTTCTGCGAGATCGCGATCAGTGAGGACGGGAGCGTCCGGTCGGCCGGGCGGATCGAGACGAGCGTCGAGACGCTCGCGGTGTTCGCTCAGAGCCTGGTCGCCGATGACGTGGTGGTGGTCGAGGCGACCAGCGGCGCGGTGCGGATCGTCGACGAGCTCCAGCGCGGTCCGGCACGAGTCATGGTGGCCAACACCCGGCGGCTGCCGGCGCCCGGTCGCGCGAAGACCGACAAGATCGACGCGCGGATGCTGGCCCGGCTCGCCGCGTCGGGGCTGCTGGAGGTCGTGTGGACTCCGGATGAGCAGACCCGGGCGCTGCGGCGGATCTGCGCGCGCCGCGACAGCCTGGTCAAGGCACGGACCCGGGCGAAGAACGAGACGCAGGCCGTGCTCGCGCGCAACCTCTCCGGCCGCCCGCCGGTGACCGACCTGTTCGGCAAGGGCGGAAGGCAGTGGCTCGCGGCGCGCGTGCTGCCCGCCGACGAGCAGCTCACCGTCGACGGCTGCCTGCGCCAGATCGATTTCCTCAGCGGCGAGATCGCCGCCCTCGATCGGGCGCTGGCCGGCCAGGCGCTGCAGTCGCCGGACATCCAGCGGCTCCTGACCGTGCCCGGGGTGGCGCTGAACACCGCCGCGTGCTTCATGGCCGCGGTCGGAGACATCGACCGGTTCCCGACCTCGCGCAAGCTCGTCGGGTATCTCGGGCTCGATCCGCGTGTCCGGCAGTCCGGCAGCGCCGACGCGCGGCACGGCCGGATCAGCAAGGAAGGAAGCGCGCTGGCCCGCGCGATGCTCGGCGAGGCGGCCTGGTCGGTCGCGAAGACGCCCGGGCCGCTGAAGGCGTTCTTCGAGCGCGTCCGCGCGCGTAAGGGACCGCAGGTCGCCGCAACTGCGACGGCACGCAAGCTCGCCTGCCTGTTCTGGTGCATGCTCACCCGCGGCGAGGACTACGCCTACGCGCGGCCGTCGATGACCCGACACAAGATCCGCCAGCTCGAGCTGCTCTGCGGCGCCACGCCGCGCAAGGGCCAGAAAGGCGTCGCGGGCAACCGCTCGCCGGGCCTGCGCGACGCCGAGCGCGAGATCGCCCGCCAAGGCGAAGCGGCCTACCGGCGAACCGTCGCCGACTGGACAGCGTCCGGACCGGCGAAGGTGGGTGCGGGCGCGACACCGGGGCGCGCATCAAACAGGCCCTCAAAGGGCAAAGCCGCGCGGCAGACTCCGTAGCCCCAAGATCTGCGCTTCGCTACGTCAGTCACCCGCACCCGACCCAGAGGCTCCCACTCACGACCCGACACGTCCAGACAACTTGACTTTCATCCGTCGGTCAACACCCGCTCGACGGTGATGCCGTGCCGGGCGTAGAACGCGATCGCGCGCCGCAGAAACCCGACTGCCGTTGCGGCTTTCTCGTCGGGCAGGACCTCGGCGTAGGCCAGGCGGGTCGCGTCGTCGATCGCGACGTGAACGGCGTCCCAGCCTTTGACGCGCCGGCGAACGCCCGCGGCGTCGGTCCTCGTCGGATCGCGATTGAACGGGATGCCGCCGGTGATCCGCTTGCCCGCGCCGCCTTCGATCCGGCCGAGCTTCTTGACGTCGATGTGGATCAGCTCGCCGGGCCGGGCGCGTTCGTAGCGCTGTGCGGGCTCGAGGCCGAGCCGGCCGAGCTTGCCCATCCCGAGCCGTTTGCAGATCGCCGAGACCGTCGACACTGGTCGGCCGGTGAGCTCTGCGATCTCCGGCGCGGTGAACCGGACCCGTCGCAGCGACGCGATGAGCTGCTCGGTCTCCGGGCTGCTGCGGTTCGCGACCACGTGTGGCGCCGACGAACGATCAAGCAGCCCGGTCTCGCCTTCTGATCGATAGCGCGCCAGCCACTTGCTCGCCGTCCTCGAACTGATCCCGAGCGACTCTGAGGCCGCCTGGACCGTCCACCCATCTCGCTCAACCCGATCGACCAGCAGACGACGGCCGATCGGACTGAGCCGCGCGTTAGCGTGCAGCTTCATCCGGAACTCCTTGGAACTGGGGCTTAGACAACCGCCAGCCTCCAAGGAGGTCCGGATGAACAACGTGCCTAGGACTTACAACTAGGGCAGCACCCGCCGGTCACGCCCGTCGACGGCGGTGTCCGCGCCGGCCCGCGCGATCCGCGCTCGGGGCGCGGCACCGGGCAGCCGGACGGTCGCCGTCCCGCGGCGCGCGCCGACCGTCACCTCGAGGGTGTGCGCGCCGCCCGCGATGCGCTTGGGCAACCGCAGGGCAACCTTGCCGCCCCGCACCGCCAGCCGCGCGGTCACGACGAGCTTGCCGCCGCGCTTGAGCACCACCCGTGCCGTGCCGGCCTCACCGGGCAGCCCGACGCGGAGCACCTTGCGCCCGCCCTGGCGGCCGATGCCGAGGACCTTCACGGTCAGGGGCGCGGACGACGTCGTGGTGGTGGTCGGACCGCCGGACGTGGTGGGCGTGGGCCCGGTCGCGCCGGAGGGGGTGACCGTTCCCTGCGTCGCCGTCGGCTGCGGCGCCGGACCGGGCTGCGGGGTCGGCGTCGGGTTGGGCTGCGGGTTCGGGTTGGGCTGCGGGTTCGGGCTCGGGTTCGGGTTCGGGTTCGGGTTCGGGTTCGGATTGGGCGTCGTCGCCGTCACGGTGACGTCCTTCGTGACCTCCGTCGTGTTCCCCGCGCCGTCGGCCACGCTGAACCGGATGCGATGAAGGCCCGGCCCTGCGAAGGAATGGGACGCATCCACCGCCTTGACGGGCGCGGTCGCGTCGCCCCACGTGAACGTCGCGGAGCCCGCGGCGATCCCGGTCGTCGCATCCGCCACGGTCGCGCTGAACAGCGCGCTCTCGCCGACCTTCAGCGTGGACGGTCCGTTGATCGTCGCGCTCGGCGGCACCCGGTCGAGCACGGTCGACGCGCACTTCGGCGCCGAGCGGTTCGCGCTCGTCGACGTGCCACGCTGGTCGGGGGACGTCGGGTTGTCGGGGATCGACGCATCGGCGGCCATCACGCAGACGTGGATCGGGCCGTCGGGCGCGGGTGTCGACCCGCCCCCGGCCTCGACGTTGCAGTCGAACGTCGTGGTGCGCCCGGCGCCAGCCGGGCTGGGAGCAGCTCGGCTGCTCGATGTAGCGATACCCCTGGCCGGCATCGCACAGCCCGCCGCTGGGTGCGCCGTACTGCACGCACAGGAAGTTCGCCGGGAACGGCCCCGCCAGGTTGTCGGCGAAGTTGATCCGCAGCGGGATGGTCGCGCTGCGCGTCGCGGGCGCGCCGCCGGGCGAGCGCGACGCCGATCGTCGGCGCCGTCCGGTCGATGGTCGTGGACGCCCGCAGCCCGCGACGGTCGGCGTCGCCGCAGGCCGTCGAGAAGTCGGGGAACCACATCCCGACCCCGTCGTACCATCTGCCGAAGCCGCAGATCATGTAGGTGCTGCCTTCAGCGAGCGGCACCGAGACGCCCCGGATGCCCGACCAGTTCACGGACGTCGAGCCCGTGGAGGCGACGTTGTACGGCCCGTCCACGACGGCCGTGCCGCCGTTGACGTGGTGATTGAACTCGACGCGGTACGGGCCGTTGTTCGACCACTCCACCCACTGGGTGTTGTTCGCCGAGTTCGTGAACGCGGGCTCGCCGGTGCCCTTGACGACAACCTCGGCATCCGCGGCGGCGGGTGCGAGGAGCGCGGCGGCGATGGTGGCGGTGAGACATGTGCGGAACATGCCTCCATCTCAACGCTCCGGATCACGGTGCGCATCGGGGAGGGCCCCAGACTCTCACCCCTAGGTTTCGGACGAGGCCCCGAGCGCAGATCCGTACTCGACCCGGTGTTCCCGTCGCCGCCCCAGGGGTAGGCTGCGCCCATGGACCTTGAGGAGCAGACACTCGAGAAGACCGGCGACCGCTGCGAGGTGTGTGGCGCGAAGCTCACCGGGGCCGAGCTCCAGCTCGCGCTGGAGACCAGCGGTCCGGCGCTGTGCACGGTGCACGCCGACGAGGTGGTTCCCCTCGACGACGTCGAGGCCGTCGAAGCGGACTAGAAGGTCAGGACGATCTTGCCGAGCTTGCCGCCGGCCGCAAAGCGGTCGTAGGCGGCGGCGACGTCGTCGAGCGGGAAGGTCGCCGCGACCGGGACGGTCAGCGACCCGTCGGCGAAGCCCGGGAGCACCTCGGCCTCCATCCGGCGCGCAGTGAGGGCCTTCTCCTCCAGCGGGCGGGCGCGCAGTGTCGAGCCCATGATCGACGCACGCTTGCCCATGAGGGCGACGAGGTTCAGCTCGCCCTTGAAGCCGGCGCCCACACCGATCACGGCGATCCGGCCGCCGGTGTTCAGGGCTTTGACGTTCGGCCCGAGGTTCGGCGCGCCGACGAGCTCGAGGATGACGTCGAACGGACCGTGCTCCTGGAAACCCTCGGGGTCGAGGACCTCGGTCGCTCCCAGCTCGGCGACCGCGTCGCGCAGGTCGGGGTTGCGGACCGTGGCAGACACGCGCGCCCCGGCGCGCGCGGCGAGCTGGATGGCAGCCGTGCCCACCCCTCCGGCCGCGCCGTGGACGAGCAGCCGCTCGCCGGGGCGCAGCCCGGCCTGACTGAAGATCGCGTCGTGCGCAGTGGTGAAGACCTCCGGCACCCCGCCGGCCGCCGTGAGGTCCAGCGCCTCCGGGATCGGCATGAGCTGGCGCTCGTGCACCACGGCGAGCTCGGCCTGGCCGCCCCCGCCGACGATGCCCATGACCCGGTCGCCCTCCGCGAAGCGCGCGGGCCCGGGCCCGCATGCCGCGACGGTTCCCGCGAGCTCGAGGCCCGGGATGTCCGGGGGCGAGCCGGGAGGCGCGGGGTAGGCCCCCTTGCGCTGCAGCAGGTCGGCGCCGTTGAGCGCGGCGGCGCCGACGCGGACGAGGACCTCGCCGGCGCCTGGCGCGGGATCGGGGTGGTCGGCGACGACGACCGCGCCGTCGCGAATGGTTGCGGCTCGCACGACGGCGAGGCTAACAAGACCGATCGGGCTTTGGCCGTCACCCTGCCGACGGCGCGCGGAAAGGGGAAGCGCGCCGTCGGTGGGTGGGGTGCGGCTGTCGGATGGGACGTATGGGCGCCCCACCGCCGAGGGGGGTGGCCGCGGCGGGAATGACGCATCGTTCATATCAGAATGACACCTCGTTCCGCAAGCCCGAGGTGATGGACACCCTGGCCAGCGGGCTCCTCCGGATCTCCGACCGGACGGCGGTTGTCCCGTCCAGACCAGTCAACGAGGCTTGGTGCGGAGCGCAGGTCGGCGTCATCGTCGGCTGTCGTGATCCTGCCGGTCCGCACCCCCGGGCCGGCGTCGGTGCGGTCGTCTCCCCAGGACGACCGGTGCCTCCTCAGCGGCCGGTGCCGCCGCGCACGGCGGCGCCGGTTCGCTGCCCGCCCACGCGACGTCCATCCACTAGCGTTCGCCGGGATGGAGCCCGATGCCGTAGAGATGCGGGTGCTCGGCTGCCTGCTGGAGAAGCAGCGCACGACACCCGATGTGTATCCGCTGTCCCTGAACGCCCTGCGCCTGGCGTGCAACCAGTCGACGAGCCGCGACCCCGTCGTCGACTACGACGAGTCGACGATCCGCGAGGCGCTGCAACGCCTCGGCCAGCGCCGGTGGACCCGGCTCGCGAGCGCCAGCCGCACCACGAAGTACCGCCACCTCCTCGACGAGACACTGGGACTGCAGCGCGACCAGCTCGCCGTGCTCTGCGTCCTCATGCTGCGGGGGCCGCAGACGTTCAACGAGCTGCGCACACGGACGCAGCGCCTGCACGACTTCCCCAGCGAAGCGGAACTGCAGGCCACGATCGACGGGCTGATCGAGCGCGAGCTCGTAGTGTTCCTCGAGCGCCAGCCCGGCCAGAAGGAGCAGCGCTACCAGCAGCTGCTCGGCGGGGAGGAGCCCGGCACGCCGTCGGCTGCCCCTCCGCCCGCACCCGCGTCGGCGCCGGCGCCGGCGCCGGTCGCGGCAGCGCCCCCCGCGCCCCGGTCCGATGATGACGACACCGCCGTGCGCCTGGCGGATCTGGAGTACGAGGTCGCTGAACTGCGTCGCGAGCTGGCCGAGCTGCGCGCGGAGCTCGGCGCGTGATCAGCGCCCCGCGCGCCGCCGCTGTGACGGTGGCGGTCTCGCTCATGATGGCGGGATGCGGTGGCACGCCCGGCGTGCCCGCACAGCTGCCCAAGTCCGAGGGCGAGAAGCTCAGCGAGGCGTCCATGGCGATCACCGGCGCCTGCGCGCGCGGCCCGCTCACGCCCGAGCAGGAGCAAGCGCTGGAACCCCGCGTGCAGCTGCTCGTCGACGCGACGAAGAAGGACCCGGACATCCTCTTCGAGTACCCGCAGGAGGACCAGAACCCGCTGCTGACCACCCCGTCGCTGGAACTGCAGGCCGTGGTCGGCGCCCTCGGCGGGGTGGGGCCGCAGGACGTCTGCAATCAGCGCCTCGCCGACCTCGGGGACCGCGGGCTCGTGGAGGCCGGCATCCCCTCGCTGCTCGAGGACATGCCGTCCACCAGGACGCCGCCGCCCGGCGCTAGCTGACGCGTTCCAGCAGCGCGACGCACTCGATGTGCGGCGTCTGCGGGAACATGTCGACCGGCCGCACGCGCCGCAGCGCGTACCCGGCCTCGACGAGCTGCGCGGCGTTCGGCGCGAGCGTCGTCGGGTTGCAGGAGATGTAGACGATGCGCTTCGGATTCGCCTCGATGATGCGGCGTACGACCTTCTGCGACAGGCCGGCGCGCGGCGGGTCGACGACGAGCACGTCGGGCTTGCCGGCCTTCTCGACGAGCTCGCGGAGCGCCAGGCGCACGTCGCCGGCGAAGAACCTCGCCGAGCCGATGTCGTTGCGGCGCGCGTTCTCGATCGCGTCGGCGACGGCCTCTTCGACGATCTCGACGCCCCAGATCTCCCCCGCGCGCTGCGCGAGCGAGAGGCCGACGGTGCCGATCCCGCAGAACAGGTCGTAGACGCGTTCCCATCCCTGAAGGTCCGCGACCTCGGCGGCGACGCCGTACAGGCGCTCGGCCATCTCCGTGTTCGTCTGGAAGAACGCCGTGGGCGAGATGCCGAACGTCAGGCCGCCCAGCTCTTCGGTGAGCTTCGGCGGGCCGAGGACGATCTGCGTCTCGCCGCCCTGCGTGGTCTCGCCGAGCGCGTCGGTGCGGGTGATCATGACCGCGTCGGCCTCGACGGCCTGGTGCAGCGTGTCGGTGTCGATCGCGTCCGCTTCCTTGCCCTCGGCCACCACGAGCCGCGCCTGCAGCTCGCCGGTGCGACGGCCCTCGCGGACCACCAGGTTGCGCAGCAGCCCGGTGTGCGTGCGGCGGTCGAAAGCGGAGAGCCCCTGGGCGCGGGCCCAGTCCAGGACCTGCGTCCGCACGCGGTTGCCGGCCTCTGAGGCCAGGAGGCAGTCGTCGAGCCCGACGATGGTCTCCCACGAGCCCGGGGCGTGGAACCCGCAGACGAGCTCACCCTCGGGATTCAGTCCGAACGAGTACTCGAGCTTGTTGCGGTACCGCCACTGCTCCACGGCGGGGACGATGTCCAGCAGCTCGAAGCCCTCAAGCTTGCCGATCCGCGTCAGCGCGTCGTTGACCTGCGTCTGCTTGATCTCGAGCTGGCGCTCGTACGGCAGCACCTGCCACGGTGCGCCGGGGTGGTCGGCGATCGGGTCCACCCGGTCGGGCGACGGCGCGATGACCTCCAGCGTGCGCGCCTCGCCGTAGTGGCGCTTGCGCTTGGTGACGACAGCGCGCACCTTGTCACCGGGGATCGCGCCCTGGACGAAGAGGACATAGCCGTCGAGCCGCGCCACGCCGTTCCCGCCGAACGCGAGATCGTCGATCGTCAGTTCAAGCTCTTGGCCGCGCTCGGGGCGCGCAGAGGTGTTCACGGGAGCCGACATGCGACCCACCACGGTAGGGGCTGTCTACATCAGGCGGAACGTACGGTTCATCCGCACGCGGCTGCCATCCGGGCGGGTGAGGATCACGCGCACGGTGATCCTGCCCCGCTTGGCGGCACGCCAGCGCTTCGTCGTCGGGCGCAGCACCACGCGGAACCGGCCCCTGGCGTCCGCGCGCACGGCGTCGCGAACCAGCGCGCCGGCCGCGGAGCGAGCCCGGACCGACACGAGCGACCCCGGCTTCGCGCCATCCAGCACGACGGTGAACCCGCGTGCGAGGCGCAGCCGGCTGATGGTCAGCGTGGTCGTGAGCTTGACGGGGGACGCCTCCTCCGCAACCGGCGCGGGCTGCGGCGCCGTCGGCGTGGGTGCAGGCGCAGGCGTCGCCTCCGTGGCCGGCACCGGCGCGAAGGCCGCGGTCACCGACTTCGCGGCGCTCATCGCCACGGAGCAGGAGCCGGTGCCCGCGCAGGCGCCCGACCATCCGGTGAAGCGCTGACCGGCCGCGGGCGTGGCGGTGAGCGCGACCGTCGAACCGCGGACCACCTGGGACGAGCAGGTCGCCGAGCAGGTGATGCTCGGACCCTGGACGCTGCCGTTCCCCTGCACCGTGATGGACAGGTCATGCAGGCGCGGGAAGAACGCGAGGTTCGTCGTGCTCGAGCCGGTGATCGTGAAGAGCCCACCGACCCACAGCCCCTCGTCGGTGATCTTGACCTCGCGGAGACCGCCGCTCATCGTGAGCGCCGGTTGCCAGGCCGTGGCCAGGCCGTCGGCGACGCCGATCGCGGCGAGACCGCTGCGCGACTGCCCACCGGCGGCGGTGAACGTTCCGCCCGCGTAGAGGGTCGACCCCTCGGCATCGAGGGAGTACACGGTGTTGTTCGTATTCGGGTCCCACGAGGTCGCGAGCCCGGTTGAGAGGTCAAGGGCGGCGCTGCGATTTCGCGCCTGCCCGCCGATGGTCGTGAAGATGCCCCCCGCGTGCAGCACGCCCGCACCGAGCACGATGTCGTTGATCCCGCTGCTGGCGTTCGGGTCCCACGCGGTCGCGAGTCCGGTGGCCGGGTCGAGCGCGGCGATCCGGTTGCGGGTCTGGCCGCCGACCGAGGTGAAGTTCCCCGCCGCGTACAGCACACCGCCCTCCAGGACGATCCTGTTGCCCGTGTTGTTGGCGTTCGGGTTCCACGCGGTCGCCAGCCCCGTCGAGACGTCGAGCGCGGCGAATCGGTTGCGGGTCTGGCCGCCGATCGTGGTGAATTGCCCCGCCGTGTAGATCGTGCTGCCATCCCGGACCATGGAGTACACCTGGGCGTTGGCGTTCGGGTTCCACGCGGTCGCCAGCCCCGTCGAGCCGTCGAGCGCGGCGATCCGATTGCGCGCCTGCCCGCCGACGGTGGTGAACAGCCCGCCCACGTAGACCGTCGATCCGGACACCAGGATCTCGTACACGATGTTGCTGGCGTTGGGGTTCCAGCTCGTGACGGCCCCCGTCGTGTTGTCGATCGCCGCGATGTAGTTGCGCGAGACCCCGCCGATCTGCGTGAAGTCACCGCCGACATAGGTCACGCCGTCACCGGGGGCGACCACGCGAATCGCGCCATTGGCCGACGGCATGATCGTGCTCGGTGTCTCGCTGAATGCCGCCTGCGCGGGGCTTGCGCCGAGGATCAGGAGCGCGAGAACGAGCAGGCAGAGACGTGTGTAGGCAGGCACCGCCCTGTATTCGACAAGACGTCCAACGCCTTGATCGGGGGTCTACCCGAGCCGTTTGTCGATGGCGCGCAGCACAGACACGCGGTTCGCGTGGTGCACCTCGTGATCGCGCACGATCCGCAGCTGCGGATCGGTGAGGTCCTCGAGCTTCTGCATGACCTGCGCGGCGGTGAGCGTCTCGTACTCGGGGATCGGCAGGCCGCCCAGCCCGCGGGTGACGCGGGCCTTGGCGGTGTCGACGAGCTCCTGCACGCCACCGCCGACGCCCGAGAGCAGCCGCGACGCGAGCTCCTCCGCGTCACGACGCTGAATGCGGCCGCGGCGGACGGCGTCGTCGAGCGCTTCCTGCAGGCGGTCGAACGGGACGGTGACGCCCTTTGTCACGGCGTCCTTCAGGGCCCCGGCGGGCGACCCGTCGTCTCCGGACCCGCGGCCCGGCGTCTTGCGCGGCTGCGTCACGCTGCGGACCTTACCCCGCAGCCGGGATCAGCCACTCCAACAGCGCCTTCTGCGCGTGGCGGCGATTCTCGGCCTGGTCCCAGATCCGCTGGCGCTCGCCGTACAGCACGTCGGCCGTGATCTCCTCGCCGGGATGGGCGGGCAGGCAGTGCAGGGCGATCGCGCCGGGCGCGGCCTTTGCGAGGAGCGCGTCGTCGATCCGGTAGGGCTCCAGCGCGCGGCGGCGCTCGTCGGCGGTGTCCTCGTCGCCCATCGAGACCCACACGTCGGCGTAGACCGCGTTGGCCCCAGCGACCGCCTCGGCGGGGTCGTCGGTGAGGATCGCGCCGGGCGCGTCGGTGAGCGTGTAGCCGTCCGGCGAGGCGACCGCGACCTCCACGCCGGCCAACCGCCCGACGAGTGCGAGCGACCGCGCGACGTTGTTGCCGTCACCCACGTAGGCGAGCTTCAGCCCGTCGAGCTGCCCGAACTCCTCCTTGAGGGTCATGAGGTCGGCCACGGCCTGGCAGGGATGGTGCCCGGCGGTGAGCATGTTGAAGACGGGAATCGATGCGTGTTCGGCGAGCTCCTCGAGCAGCGCGTCGGGGCCGGTGCGCACGCCGACCGCCGCGACGTGGCGGGAGAGGACGAGCGCGGTGTCGCGCACCGACTCGCCGCGCGAGAGCTGCATCTCGTCGGGCCGCAGGAGCATCGGGTGGCCGCCGAGCTCGGCGATGCCCGCTTCGAAGCTCAGCCGCGTGCGCGTCGACGGCTTCTGGAAGATGAGCGCCACCGAGCGGCCCTCCAGCGCGCGCGACGACAGCGGCGCGCCCTTCAGGCTGATTGCGCGGTCGAGCACCTCGGCGAGGTCGTGGGGCGTGAGCTCCAGGCCGGTGAGCAGGTGACGGGGCAAGCGCGAGAGGATAGAGGCCGCGTGCGGATCCTCACCTGGAACCTCTACCACGGCCGTGCCGAGCCACCCGCCGGCCGCGACCTGCTGCCGGAGTTCAGCGCGATGCTCGCAAGCTGGGAGTGGGACGTGGCGCTGCTGCAGGAGGTCCCGCCGTGGTGGCCCGTGCCACTGGCGCGCGCGTCGGGCGCCAGCGCGCGAATGGCGCTCACGTCACGCAACGAACTCCTGCCGCTGCGCCGGTGGGTGGCCGAGCGCTGGCCGGACCTCATCAAGTCCGGCGGCGGGGGCTGCAACGCGATCCTCGTGCGCGGGCAGCGGATCACCGAGCACCGCCGGGCGCGGCTGCGCTGGCGGCCCGAACGGCGCGTCGTCCACGGCGTCCGGCTGGAGGACGGCACGTGGATGGCGAACGTCCACGCGCAGGTCCGGCCGCACACCGAGACGCGGAAGGACCTCGCCCGCACGGGCGCGGCGGTGCTCGGATGGGCCGGCGGCGCTCCCGCGATCGTGGGCGGGGACCTCAACATCCCCCACGCGGAGGTCCCGGGGTTCACGCACCTCGACGGGCGGGGCGTCGACCACGTGCTGGGCCGCGGGTTCACCGCAGAGGGGCGGCGCGTGGTGCCCGACCGGGGGCCGCTGTCGGATCACCCGCCGGTGCTGGTCACGGTCCGTCCTGCGCAGGGGTAGATTCCGCGCGGTGACCGTCGCCCGTTCGCTCGCCGTCGTGTGCCTCTGCTCCGCGCTCGTCGCGGGCTGCGGCGAAGACGACGACGCGACCACCACCACCGCAGCGACGACCACCGCCGCTGAAGCGACCGGCCGCGGCGGGCCCGGGGTCACGGTCGGCATGAAGGACTTCGCCTTCGACCCTCAGGAGATCTCCATCATCGTGGGCGAAGAGGTCACGTGGCGCAACGACGACAGCGCCGAGCACAACATCGTCGGGCAAGGTGTCGAGGACCCGCCCACGTCCGACAACCTCGGGCTCGGCCAGACCTACACGTGGCGCGCGCTGCAGGCCGGCACGGTCGACTACCTCTGCACGATCCACCCGAACATGACGGGGAAGATCACCGTCGAGAAGTGACCGGGCGCAGCAACCCCGCGTTGTGGTCGTCGACGAGCGCGGCCACGGTGTCCTGGGAACAGCCCTTGTTCGTCCCGATGAACCCGCTCGGCCCCCGCTTGGCCCACCCGGCCACATAGGTCCCCGGAAGCGGCGCGCCCGTCCCGGGATCGACCACCCGGCCGTCCTCGTTGGGGACGATGCCCCGCGCGGCGTCGAACGGCAGCGCCGGCACGGGGTCACCGCGGTACCCGATCGCGGTGACGACCATCCCGGCCTCGAGGTCCTCGCCGCCAGGCGCATCGGTCCGCGCGAACGCGATCCCCGTGACCCGTTCGGTCCCCAGGACGCGCTGCGGCGTCAGGCCGAACCGCAGCGTGATGCGCCGGCCCATCCCGCCGTCGGCGGATCCCAGTCCGCGCAGGAGGTCGACCTTCGGCCCGGCCGGCGCGCCGGCCAGCTCCTCCGGGACGACCCGGACCGAGACCCCCGGCGTCGACGTCAGGCCGACGAGCTCGGGCAGCGTGAACGCCGCGTGCTCAGGTCCGCGACGCCCGGCGACCACCACCTCCTCGACCCGGCTGGCGCGCAGGACCTCGAGCGCCCGCGGCGCGATGTCGCTGCCGGCGAGCGCGTCGGGATCCATCATCAGGATCCGGGCGATGTCCAGCGCGACGTTGCCGTTGCCGACGATCACGACCCGCCGGTGCGACAGGTCGACCGGGGTGGAGTCCGCGCCGAGCACGCCGTTGTACCAGGCGACCATGTCCGTGGCGGGCAGCACGCCCGGCAGGTCCGCGCCCGGGATCTCCAGGCGCCGGTCCGACGCGGCACCCACCGCGTAGATCACCGCATGGTGGCGCTCCAGCAGCCGGTCGTGCGTCAGGTCGCGGCCGATCTCGACGCCGAGGTGCATCGTCAGCCGCGGGTGGGCCCGGATGCGGTCGAGCTGGCGGCTGACGCGCCGCGTGCGCCGGTGGTCGGGCGCCACGCCGGCGTGCACGAGCCCGTACGGCCGGTCCTGTCGCTCGTAGACCGAGACGAGCGCACCCGGGATCGTCAGCACCTCCTCCGCTGCGTAGAGCGCCGCAGGCCCGGAGCCGACGATCGCGACGCGCAGGTCCTCGCCGCGGTCGCGGACGAGCAGTCGCGGGCGGACGGGCGCCAGGAGCGGCCGCGGCGGCGCCTCGCGGTGAAACGCTGCGTTGATCGCCTCGAAGGCGAGCTCCTCCGGGGCCAGCCTGGCGTGCGGCTTGATCGCGTCGACCGGGCAAGCCGAGACACACGCCCCGCAGTCCACGCACGTGGTGGGGTCGATGTGGAGCATCTCCGCCAGCTCGAACGACGGGTCGTCCGGCGTCGGCTGGATGCAGTTGACCGGGCAGGCGTAGACGCACGACCCGTCCCCGACGCACGACTGGGTGACGACGTGCGGCATCAGGCCACAACGCGCGCGCTGCGGTCCGGCTCGCCGCGGTAGCGGGACGGCTCGCCGTCGATGCCCAGTGCCTTCCAGACACGCCGGCCGACCGGCGTCATGAGCCCGGTCTCGGTCGCCAGCGCGCGCATGTCGGCGAAGTACCCGGCCATGATCTCGCGCGACTTCGGGCTGCGCCAGAACGCCTCGCGGTGCACCTCGGCGGGGACGCCCAGCTTCTTCGTCAGCGGGCGCGGCATCGTCATGATCTCCTCGCACGCGATCCGCATCGTCAGGGGGAACGTCACCGAAAGGAACGCGCGCTGCACCGGCCCGATCTTGCGCAGGCGCAGGCGCAGGAACTCTCCGGCGAACGAGATGTGGCGCGCCTCTTCGGCGATGTGGATCTCCATCGTGCGGCGCACGGCGGGCGGGACCGTCCCCTCCTCGCGCAGCAGCGCCTTCTGGTAGTGGTCGATCGGCTCCTCGCCGGCCAGGATCGCGACCATGAGGGAGACCGGCCGCACGGCGAGGACGCCCCCGATGACCGGGGAGGCGAGCCGCAGCCACGGGCGCATGCCGGGCACGTCGACGCCGATCCGGTTGACGAGCTCCTGGAACATCTGGATGTGGTTGCACTCCTCCGTCATCTCGTGGAGGCAGTAGCGGAACTCGGGAGACTGGTTGGGCAGCGCCACCGCGAACTGCATGAGTCCGCGGATGAGCATGCTCTCGAACGCCGCGCCGACCCGGATGGCGTTGGCGATCCGCCACATGCCGATCTCACGCTGGCGCTCGGCGGGCTGGGCCTGGTACCACGCCGTCGCCCCGAGCGGGTCGTGCTCGGGGGAGAGCACCCACGCGGGATCGTCGGGGTCGATCTGCAGCTCGGGCGAGTCCCAGGCGATGTCCTCGTAGGGATCGAAGTGCACGTGGACGGAGCCCTCGGAGAGCGTCCGCAGCATCTCGTCGTAGTGGGCGTCGCGCGCGGGGGGTGCGGCTACGGGGGTCATGCGTGCTCCCTTGTCAGTGCTGCACAGCGGTGTGTTCGGCGGCCAGCGCGGCGATGATCGGGCGCGCCCGCAGGAACACCCGGCCGACGTGCTCGATGAGCTCCTCCTGCGTGATCGGGAGCTCGCCGCGGATGTAGGCGATCAGCAGTTCCTGCGCGGCGCCCACGAGCGTGCGGCCGATGAGCTCGATCTCGAGGGAGTCGCGGGCCCAGTCGCCGTACGCGCCGGCGACGGCTTCCTGCGTGACGCGCGCGAGCCCGCCGATGACGGTCCGGCGAACGTCCTCGAGCGCGGGGCTCACGCCCACGACCTCCACGAACAGGATCCGTGCGCGTCGCGGGTCGTCCGTCAGCGAGCAGACGGCCGCGCGGGCCAGCGCCGCGACCGCGTCGTCGTGACCCGCCGCGGCCCCCGGCAGCGACGGGCCCGCGGCGGTGACGAGGTCGGCGACGATCTCCTGCGCGAGCACGATGAGCGCGGACTCTTTGTCGGCGAACGACTCGTAGAAGTAGCGCTGCGTCAGCCCGGCCTCCGCGCAGACGTCGCGGACGCGTGCGGCGGCGTAGCCGCTGGTGGTGAAGACCTCCAGCGCCGCCGCAAGCAGCCGTTCGCGGCGCTCGGCCACGCGCTGCTCCGGGCTCACGCCGCGCCAGGGGCGGACGAGCTCGCTCACACCGACCTCGCAATCTGGACAACCACGCGTGTCATCTTTGCAGATCTCGACAACGGCGTGTGTCAAGATGGCGCGCGGCGCGTCACCGGAGTGACGCGCCGCCGCCCGGCTCTACGGCAACGACGCGCAGTTCGACGCGATCGTGTTGCTGAGCCCCGCCTTGATGATCGCCCCGAGGTACGGGTTCTCCGACAGGCCGGGCTCGAGGTTGTGCTGGTACACCGAGGCCGGTTGCGCGAGCGTGTAGTAGGCCAGCTTCTGCGACGCGCAGAGCCAGTCCGCCATCTGGCGGGCCTGCCCGGGCTCGACGACCCCGTCCCCGGCCCCGTGCCAGAGATAGAGCTTCGGGTCGTCCGGCGTGATGTGCGCGACGGGGCTCGAGCGCTGCAGCGTGGTCTCACTGCACGGCCGCCAGCTCGCAAGCGCGGGGCGCCAGCAGCCGAAGACGCGCGGCACGAGGCCCCACGGGTCTGAGTACGTGCGAATGTCGTAGATGCCGGCGACCGGCATGCCGAACTGGATCGAGGAGTTGCCGGCGGGCAGGGCGGCGAGCCCCGGGGTGTAGGTCCGCGCCCAGGACAACGTCGGCTCGTACAGGGCCTCACCGCCGGTCAGCGCCGCCAGCGCAGCGAGATGCCCGCCCGCGCTGCCGCCGGTGATGACGACCTTCGACGCGTCGAAGTTGTACGTCGCCGCGCGGGTGCGCAGCCACTTGATCGCGTACTTGATCTCGCGGACCTGGCGCAGGATGTTGTCCGCGGTGCCGCCGAGCGTCGGCGGCGGCTCGACCGCGGGCGTGTACTGCACGGACGCGATCGTGAAGCCCTGCGGCAACAGGTTGGCCATCCAGGCTGCGGTGTGGCCGCCGCCGTCACAGCGGATCTGCCAGTTCTCCCCGCCCCAGCCACCGCCGTGGACGTAGAGAACGAGGGGCCCCTTCGTCGCGGCGGTCGACCGGTAGATGTCGAGCTTCTTCGTCCCGAGGTAGGACGGCGTCGAGTGCGGGTACGGCGCGACCGCGTTGCGGAACGCGGTGCCGGCGCTGTCGCACTGCGCCTCGGTCAGGGCGTGCGCGGACGGTGCTGCGACGACTGCGGTGATCGCCGCGACCGCACAGGCGGCGGCGATTCGGCGTGGGGACACGGTGCCTCCTCCGTTGGGAAGGCGCGATCCTCTCCGGAGCCCCGGAGGGAAAGCAAGTCACAGTGTCTCAGCGCCGCAGCCCGAACCCCCGGATCAGCAGCATCGCCCGTTCCCCGGCCGAGCCGGGCTTCGGTAGGACGCCGAGCTGCACCGCCGCGTCGTAGAGGTCGAAGAACGCGCGGATCCGCCAGAGCTTCTCGCTGTCCTCCGTCAGCTCGCAGTAGAAGACGCCGTGCACCACGACGAAGCGGCCCGTCGGCGGCAGCTCGGGCAGCTCGCCGCGGTGGTGGGCCAGGAGCTTGACGGGCAGCGCCGCGAATCGCTCATCGTGCAGACGCTGACCGGCGGCCTCCATCCGCGCGTCGGGGAACGCGGCCCAGAGCTTTTCGATGTGCGCCCCGAGCGCGCCGACCGACTCGATCGGCTGTGGGCACAGCGGATCTTCGTAATGCACGTCGAGCGCGCAGACCTCCGCGAACGCGACCGGGTCGCGGCCCGAGAACGCGGCCTGCAGGCCGTCGGCGAGCGTGTCGACGCTCATAGGGCGAGGTCCGCCAGGCCGGTGGTCGGGCTCGACGCCCGTGCGTAGGTCCGCTGCTCGATCCGGCCGGCGCCGCGCGCGAGGTGCCCCGCCTCGACCGCGAGGCGCATCGCGCGCGCCATCGCGACGGGGTCCGCCGCGCGGGACACGGCGTTGGCCAGGAGCACGGCGTCGCAGCCGAGCTCCAGCGCGCGGGCGGCATCCGACGCCGTGCCGATCCCCGCGTCGAGGATGACCGGCACGTTCGCGCGTTCCACGATGAGCTCGATGTTCACCGGGTTGACGATCCCACGCCCGGACCCGATCGGCGAGCCGAGCGGCATGACCGCCGCGCAGCCCGCGTCCTCGAGCCGGCGCGCGAGGATCGGGTCGTCGTTCGTGTAGGGCAGAACGGTGAACCCGGCGGCGACGAGATCCTCCGCGGCGACGAGCAGCTCGGGCGCGTCGGGCAGCAGCGAGTGCTCGTCGCCGATGACCTCGAGCTTGATCCAGTCGGTCTCCAGCGCCTCCCGGGCGAGCTGCGCGGTGCGGACCGCGTCACGTGCGGTGAAACAGCCGGCGGTGTTCGGGAGGATCGCGACGCCCGCGCGGTCGATGACGTCGACGAGGGACCCCTGGGCGCTGGCGTCGACCCGCCGCATGGCGACGGTGACGAGCTCGGTGCCCGACGCCTCGATGGCGTCGGCGAGCGTCTCCATCCGGGTGAAGCCACCCGTTCCCAGCAGGAGGCGGGAGGAGAAGTCGCGGTCGGCGATGCGCAGCATGGTGTTCATCCTCCCTGGATCGCGGTCAGGACCTCGACACGGTCGCCCGCGCGCAGCTCGTGCGCGTCCCAGCTCGTGCGCGGGACGACCTCGGCGTCGACCGCCACGGCGATGCCGCGGCGGCGCGGTTCGATCCCCAGTGCGTCGAGCAGCGCGCCCACCGTGGCGGGCGCGGGCAGCTCACGCGGCTCACCGTTGACGGAGATCACGCGGGCACCTCCGCGGCGGTGCCGGTGAGCACGTCGGCGACGAGGTCGCCCGTGATCGACGCGAGCAGGATCCCGTTGCGGTGATGGCCCGTCGCCCAGACGAGCCCATCGACCTGCGCGCTGCGACCGAGGATCGGGGTGTTGTCCGGCACGCCGGGGCGGAAGCCGACGGCGGTCTCCTCGATGACGAGCTCGTCGATGCCGGGCACGAGGTCGATGGCGTCGCGCAGCAGCTCGTAGACCCCGCCCGCGGTGACGGTGGTGTCGAACCCGCGCTCCTCCATCGTCGCGCCGAGGACGTAGCGGCCGTCTCCACGGGGGACGACGTACCCGCCTTCGAAGCGCAGCACGCGGTCGAGCAGGCCGGGGCCGTCGGGATCGCGCAGGCGCAGGATCTGGCCCTTGACGGGGCGGACGGGCACACGGGCGTCCTGAGGGAGGCCCAGCTCCGTTCCCGACCAGGCGCCGGCGGCGACGACGACCTGCCCGGCCTCGATGGTGGTGCCGTCGGCGAGGACCACGCCCGTGGCGCGCGTGCCCTCGCGCGCGAGGCGCGTGACATCGGCGCCAGTGTGGATCTCGACCCCCGCGGCCAGCGCAGCGGTGCGCAGCGCGGCGTGCAGGCGGCGCGGGTCGGCGGCGTGATCGTCGGCAACGTGCAGCGCGGCGCGCACGTGGGGCGCCAGCGCGGGCTCCAGGCGGCGCGCGGCGCTGGGCAGCAACCGCTCGGCGTGAAGCCCGAGGGACTCGCGCAGCGCCTGCTCGCGCTCCAGTGCCGCGGCCTCGTCGGCGCCGCGTGCGACGAGCAGCGTGCCGCACGTGCGGTAGCCGACGTCGTCACCGAGCTCGGCGGAGAACGCGGGCCACGCGGCGGCGGCCCGCAGGCCGAGGTCGAGCAGGGCGCGCTCGCCGACATCCGCTTCGCTGACCGGGGCCAGCATGCCCGCGGCGACCGGGCTGGCGGCGCCGTCGGGCTGGCCGAGCGCCGCCCGCTCGAGGACGACCACCCGCAGCCCGCGCTGCACCGCGCGCCACGCGACACCCAGGCCCACGACACCGGCACCGATGACGGCGACGTCCGGGCGGCTGGTGGTGGTCACGGTTCGACTCCTCGCTTCGGCGGCATGATCCGCATCAGCTGTTGACGGTCGGCGCTGCGCTCCTGCGCCCTCTCAGCCCTGGGGTGCCGGGCTCCCGTATGCGCTTCACAGGCTAGTGCGCGGGCGCGCCCGGCACATCGGGTCGACAAGCGGGGACAGGAGACCCCGCTTCGCGCCCCGATCCTCCGCGGGGCGGGCCGCGCACGCGTCCTGCGACACTGGCCCGCGTGACCCGTGACGAGCGCCTCGCACTGCTCCACGCCGCGCGCCTGTACCTCGTGACCGATCTCGAGCCGGGCGGCCGCCCGCTGGAGGGCGTGCTCGCCGCCGCGCTCGAGGGCGGCGTCGACATCGTGCAGCTGCGTGCCAAGGACGCCGGTGACGGGGAGATCCTCGCCGCGGCCGCTGTCGCCCGCCGCCTGTGCGACGACGCCGGCGCGCTGCTCATCGTCAACGATCGGCCCGACCTCGTCGCCCCCGCCCGCGCCGACGGCGTGCACATCGGCCAGGACGACGGCACGATCGCGGACGCGCGCGCCGCGGCCGGGCAGGACGCAATCGTCGGCCGCTCCACGCACGCCCCCGCCCAGCTCGCGCAGGCCGCCGACGACGGCGCGGACTATGCGGGTGTCGGCCCGGTCCATGCCACGCCGACGAAGGCCGGCCGCGCGCCCGTCGGCATCGAGTACGTCCGCCTGGCCGCCGACCAGGCGCGTATCCCGTGGTTCGCGATCGGCGGGATCGCCGCGGAGAACGCAGGCGAAGTCGTCGCCGCGGGCGCCCAGCGGATCGCCGTCGTGCGCGCCATCGCCGACGCCGACGACCCGCGTGCCGCCGCCGCCGCGCTGCGCGGTGTCCTCGCGGCGAGCGCCACGCCGGCCGGAGCGCTCCGTGGCTGAACGCGAGAAGCCCGCCGGGTACGCGCGCAGCGAGGCGAAGAACGCGGAGGTCCGCGCGACGCTCACGCCGCTCGAGCCCGGGGAGCGGCCGCTGCCGCTGCTCATCGCGATCGGGGTGGCGATCGTGCTCGCCGCCGTGAACCTCGTCGGCACGATCATCAGCGACGACGTGCCGCTCGTCGGCACCATCATCTTCTGCGTCGTCATGGGGATGGCGGCGTACGGCCTGTGGAACCAGCGCGCGTGGGCGGTCCTCGGCTTCCTGGCGCTGCTCGGCATCATCCTCGCGTTCGCGACGCTCTCGCTCCTCGTCGCCAGCAACCTCGCGGCCGTCGCGTTCTGCGTGGCCCTCATCGCCGGCGCCGGCACCCTGTTCTGGAAGCTCATCCGGGTCCTCGGGCGCATTCAGGCGCCCCCACGCTAGGGTGAAATACATGCCCGAATCTGCCTACGACCTCATCGTCATCGGCTCCGGTCCCGGTGGGTACGTCGCCGCGATCCGCGGGGCCCAGCTCGGGCTCAAGACGGCGGTCGTGGAGAAGGACGTCATCGGCGGTCGCTGCCTGAACGTCGCCTGCATTCCCGCGAAGGCCGTGCTCCGCACCGCCGACGTGCTGAGCGAGGTGCGCGACGCGGGCGAATTCGGCATCACCGTCGGCGAGCCGACCGTCGACTTCGGCGCGGTCAACGAGCGGCGCCTGAAGGTCATCAAGACCCTCACCGGCGGCGTCGCGGGCCTGTTCAAGAAGAACAACATCGACTACATCGAGGGCTTCGGGTCGCTCACGCCCGAGGGCAACGTGAAGATCGGCGGCAGCTTCGACGGCACCGAGATCCAGGCCGGCAAGGTCATCCTCGCCACCGGCTCCGTCGGCCGCCCGGTCCCCGGCACGCAGTTCGGCGGCAACGTCATCGGCACCGAGCAGGCGTGGCAGCTCCAGGAGATCCCCGCGAAGCTCGTCGTCCTCGGCGCGGGCGCGTCGGGCAGCGAGATCGCCTCCGCGTACGCGCGGCTCGGCAGCGAAGTCCAGCTCTTCGAGGGCCTCGACCGCGTCCTGCCCAGCGAGGACGCCGACATCTCCAAGCTCGCCGAGCGCGGCTTCAAGAAGCAGGGCATCAAGGTCCACACGTCCACGTTCGTCGAGAACGTGCAGACGACCGACACCGGCGTGACGTTCACCTACGGCGGCGAGACCGGCGAGGCCGACTACCTCGTCATCGCGACGGGCCGCGGCCCGGACGTCGAGGGCCTCGGCCTCGACGAGGCGGGCATCAAGCTCACCGAGAACGGCCTGATCGAAGTCGACGGCGCGCTGCGCACGAACGTCCCGAACGTCTACGCCATCGGCGACCTCGTCCCTGGCCCGGCGCTCGCCCACAAGGCCAGCGACGAGGGGATCATCGCCGCGGAGGACGCCGCCGGGAAGGAGACGCACCCGATCGTCTACGTCGACGTTCCGCGCGCGACCTTCTGCACGCCGAACGTCGCGAGCTTCGGCCTCACCGAGCAGCAGGCCAAGGACGCCGGCCACGACGTCGTCGTCGGCAAGGTCCAGTACGGCGCGGTCGGCGCGGGCACGGTCTACGGCGACCGCACCGGCCTGGTGAAGGTCGTCGGCGAGACGAAGTACGGCGAGATCCTCGGCGGCCACATCATCGGCGCGAAGTCCACGGAGCTCATCCAGGAGCTCGTCAACGTGCGGGCGCTCGAGGGCGGATTCGCCGAGGTGGCCCGGATGGTCCACGGCCACCCGACGCTCTCCGAGGCCGTCATGGAGGCCGCGCGCGCGGCCGACGGATGGCTCATCCACGGCTAGAGGTCGTCCAGGCCGAGCCCACGCCCGACACCGGGCCGGCCTTCTACTTCGACTACGCCGCGCCGGACGCGTACCTCGCGGCCGAGCGGATCCTGTCGCTCATGCCGGTTCCGTGTGAGTGGAAGCCGGTGCGGGCGACCGCGCTGGCCGACGGCCTGCCGGCGATCGACCGCGCCGCCGTCGAGCAGACCGCCGCGGCCCGGGGCCTGCAACCCGTCCGCTGGCCCGACCCGCTGCCGTTTGACAGCGAGCTCGCGCTCCTCGCCACCGCGTACGCGCGGGCGGGCGGGAAGACCGTGTCGTTCAGCCTCGCCGCATTCCGCCAGGCCTACGCCGGTGGGCGGGCGCTCACCGAAGAGACCGTGCTGATCGCGGGCGCAGCGTGCGAGATCCACCCACGGGCGCTGCTGAAGGGCGTGGAGCTCAAGAGCACGCAGGCGGAGCTCGAGCGGCTCACGGCGGAGGCCGTCGCGCGCGGGATCCGCACGGTGCCCGCCGTGTGGACGGGTACGCAGGCGCTCCACGGGGACGACGCGCTGGAAGCGGCCGCCCTCGCCCTCAGCCACTGATCCGGCATTCCGGAAACCATCGACCGGGGTTTACCCGGCTCGGAATGCGGCACCATGCGTTAACCCCAGGAGAGGGCGCATGTGGCTGAGACCAGCATGACCGCATTGACCGCCGCCCTCGCGACGATCGTGGCGGTGCAGTACCTCCTCATCGGGCTGTACATCGTGCCCCGCCTCGCGCGGCTGGGCAACGAGCAGCCGGGGCGGCTGATCACCGCGGCGATGTACGGCGCCGGCGCGTTCTTCGTGGGCTGCGCACTGACCCACGTGGGCATCGCGGTGCACGCCATCGAGCAGGGGACCGACGACGTCACCAGCCACGCGATCGTCCATGTGCTTCCGCACCTCGCGCAGGTCGTGGGCGGCGCAACGTTCATCCTCATCGCCGCCCGGCACCTGGACATCCGCTTCGCACCGAAGGATGTGGCCGCGCAGCTTCGCGAGGTCGAGGCGCGCTTTCGCACCGCGTTCGACCAGGCGCCCATCGGCATGGCGCTCGTCTCGCTGTCGCCGAACAACTTCGGCCGCTTCCTCCAGGTCAACCCGGCGCTGTGCACCATGCTCGGGTACGACGAGGACGAGCTGCGCACCCGCACCTACCGGGAGATCACGCACCCGGCCGACCTCTCGCCCGGCGAGGAGCAGGTCACGGCGATGGTCGACGGCGGCGCGAGGGGCGCGGAGATCGAGAAGCGCTACCGCCACCGCGACGGGCACGACGTCTGGGTCAACGTGCAGGCGTCCGCCGTTCGCGACGAACGCGGTCGCGCGCTGTACAGCGTGTCGCAGATCCGCAACATCACCGAGGAACGGCAATACCAGCAGCGCCTGCGCCACCTCGCCGACCACGACCCGCTGACCGGCCTGTTCAACCGCCGCCGGTTCGCCGAGGAGCTCGCGCGGCTCGTCGGCTACTCCCGCCGGTACGCGCAGCCCGCGGCCCTGCTCAGCGTCGACGTGGACCGGTTCAAGTACGTCAACGACACGTACGGCCATGCCGTCGGCGACGAACTGCTCGTCCGGCTCGCCACCGCGCTGCGGGACCGCCTGCGCGAAACCGACATCATCGGTCGGCTCGGCGGCGACGAGTTCGGCGTGCTCCTTCCGCACACCAGCGCCGAGGAGGCGGAGCGCACGGCCGCGGCCGTCCTGCACGAGGTCCGCACCAACACCTCGGTGCAGGCCGGCGACCGCACCGTCCGCCTCACCGTGTCCGTGGGGATCACCGCGATCGACGCCGCCGAGACGACGAGCGCCGAGGAGATCCTCGTCAACGCCGACCTCGCGATGTACGAAGCCAAGGAGCAGGGCCGCGACCGCCACGCGACCGTCGTGCCCGGCGGGGTGCCCGGGGTGCTTCGCGAACGCCAGACGTGGTCGGAGCGCATCCGCGAGGCGCTGGAGCAGGATCGCTTCCAGCTCTGGGAGCAGCCGATCCTCGACCTGCGCACCGGCGAGCGGAGCCGGTCCGAGGTGCTCCTGCGCATGGACGACCCCGACGGCGGCCCGCCGATCCAACCCGGCTCGTTCCTGTCCATCGCCGAGCGGTTCGGGCAGATCACCGCGGTGGACCGCTGGGTGATCGGGCAGACCATCGCCGTGCTCGCCGACCGCGAGCGGCGCGGGGTCGCGCAGGCCATCGAGGTCAACCTCTCCGGGCGCTCCATCACCGACGAGGCGCTGATCGAGTTCATCGCCTCGGAGATCGGCGACGCGGGCGTGGACCCCACGTGCCTAATCTTCGAGATCACCGAGACCGCGGCGATCGGCAACATCGACCGCGCCCGCGGCTTCGCGCGCAGGCTGGCGGACCTCGGTTGCCAGTTTGCGCTCGACGACTTCGGCTCGGGCTTCGGCTCGTTCTACTACCTCAAGCACATGCCGTTCGACTGCGTGAAAATCGACGGCGACTTCATCAAGGACCTCCCCGTCTCGCAGACCGACCGCCTGACCGTGCGGGCCATCGTCGACATCGCGCAGGGGTTGGGAAAGACGACGATCGCCGAGTGCGTCCAGGACGAGGCGACGATGGTCCTGCTGCGCGAGATCGGCGTCGACCTCGCGCAGGGGTACTTCGTCGGTCACCCCGTGGAGATGTCGCGGTGAGGCACCACGCCTCAAGACGGCCTCCCCGAATCCGATGACCCGGGAGAGGGCCGATCCCCCGCGCCCTCCGTTTCATCAACCCCCGGCGATCCCCGCCCTCCGGAGGCTCCATGTCCCTGCGCCTGCCCAAGGTGCGCACCCTGCGCACCCGGCTCGTTCTCATTCTGCTGCCCGTCGTCGCCCTCGGCGTCATCGCCATGACGGTGCTCGCGGTCAAACTCTCGACGGACGCCGCACGTGACAGCGCGAAGCGCGAGCTGCTCGAACAGGCGCGCCAGGAGGCCAACGCGTTCAACAGCGGGGCCGCCGAAGCGGCGGCGCTCTCGAAGACGCTCGACGCGCAGATGGAGCGCAACCCCGACCTCACGCGCGAGCAGGTCGACGAGCTCGTCAAGGGCATCGCCGTCGCGAACCCGCGGATCGCCGGCTCGTACGTCACCTACGAGCGCAACGCCTTCGACGGCCTCGACGCGCAGTTCGCCGGCAAGCCCGGCCAGACGCCGAAGGGCGAGCTCAGCCCGTACTGGAACCGCCTGACCGGCAAGCTGCAGAACGACCCGACGCCGCTCGACCAGGACGCCGTCTACTACGCCGGTCCGCGAGACGCCGGCAAGCTCGTCGTCGTGGAGCCCTACATCTGGGAGGGCTACCCGATGGTCAGCTACAACACGCCGATCACGGTCGACGGGAAGTTCCAGGGCATCGCGGGCATCGACGTCGTCCTCAAGCAGCTGGCGACGGAGACCGCGAAGGTCAAGGCCTACGACACGGGCTACGCGTTCGTCGTCTCGAACAGCGGCACGTTCCTGACCGCGCCCGAGAAGGGCCTGATCACCAAGCAGACGCTCGCCGGGCTGGGCAAGAAGCGGGACAACGCCGAGCTCGCGTCGATCCAGCAGGACGTGAAGTCCGGAACGGCGGGCACCGTCGAGACCACCGACCCGTTCACCGGCAAGGACGCGATCGTCGCCTACGCGCCCGTCGCGACCGGCAACTGGGGCTTCCTCATCTCCGCCCCGACCGACGAGGTCCTCGCTGACGCGCACCGCCTGCGCAACCTCCTGCTCATCGCCGGCGGCGTGCTGCTGCTCATCGTGGCGCTTGCGATCACGGGGGTCGCCGCGCGGATCACCAAGCCGCTGAAGGGCTTCGTCACGAGCCTGCGCAGCCTCGCCCAGCACGACGTCGCCGACCTGCGCGACGGCATGACCGCGATGGCCGAGGGCGACCTCACGAAGACGATCGAGACGACCACCGAGCCCGTCCCCGTCACGAGCGCGGACGAGATCGGCCAGGCGTCGGAGACGATGAACGAGCTCATCGAGAGCACGCGTGACTCGGTCGCGGCGTACGAGCGCAGCCGCGGCGAGCTGTCCTCGCTGCTCGGCGGCGTGACTGCGAGCGCCGACCGCGTCACCGCCGCGTCGCGCGACATGGCCTCCACCTCGGAGGAGACCGGCCGCGCGGTCGGCGAGATCGCGAACGCCGTGGGCGAGGTCGCCAGCGGCGCCGAGCGTCAGGTTCGGATGGTCGAGTCCGCGCGCGAGCTGACCGAGAGCGTCGGCGACCGCGTGCGCGACAGCGCCCAGCAGGCACAGGAGACCGCGGCCGCCGCGGACCGGGCACGCGAGATCGCGCTGGCCGGGGTCGACGGCGCCGACGAGGCGGTCGACGTCATGCGCACCGTGCGTGACTCGTCCGCGGGCGTGCGCGACACGATGCAGGGTCTCGCGGGCCGCTCCGAGCAGATCGGCGGCATCGTCGAGACGATCACGGCCATCGCGGACCAGACGAACCTCCTGGCCCTCAACGCCGCGATCGAGGCCGCCCGCGCCGGCGAGCAGGGCCGCGGGTTCGCGGTCGTCGCAGACGAGGTCCGCCAGCTCGCCGAGGAGTCACAGACCGCGGCCGCGTCGATCAGCACGCTCATCGCCGAGATCCAGTCCGAGACCGAGCGCGCCGTCCATGCCGTCGAGGAGGGCGCCCAGCGCGGGGAGACCGCAATGGAGATCGCCGCCAGCACCCGGCAGCGCTACAGCGACATCGGCGAGGTCGTCGACGAAGTCAACGCCCGCGTCGCCGCGATCGCCGCGCAGGTCCAGCAGGTCGCCGACGAGGCCGCCCGCGTACAGCACGAGATGAGCGAGGTCGCGTCGGTCGCCGAGGAGTCATCGGCCGCCAGCCAGCAGGTCAGCGCGTCGACCGAGCAGACGAGCGCCGCCACGCAGCAGGTCGCGGCGTCCGCGCAGGAACTCGCGGACACGGCGGTCGAACTCGACCGCCTGGTGAAGGGCTTCCAGCTGTAGGTTGCGCGGCATGCCCCGCGCTGCCGCACTGCTCACCGTCGTCATGCTCGCCGTCCTGGCCGGCGCCCCATCCGCGGGCGCCGGCGACTCGGCCTACACGAGCTGTTCGGGCGGGTTCAACCCCGACGGCTCGCCCGGATCGTTCTACGCGAAGATCAAGGTCAAGCGGATCACGTGCACCGCGGGCAAGAAGGTCGTCAAGGACTGGGTGATCCAGGCCGAGGACTCACGGGTCCCGCCGACCGCGACGCGCAAGGTGCTCGGCTACACGTGTAAGGGCAAGGCGTCGGGCGGCGCGCTCGACGTGAAGTGCACGAAGGCGAACGGCAAGGCCGTCACCTTCCACGGGCAGCCGTAGGCGGTCAGCCGCGCTTCGGCGCCGTGCGGGCCAGGTGGTGGACCAGCAGGTCCACGACCGGTCCGTACGTCGCCGCCAGCGCCGGGCTCGAGCGGCGCGGGGGCGTGCAGATCGACGCCGACCACCGACGTGCCGTCGGCCCGCGGGCGCACGCGGTGCACCATCGAGATCGGGCCGACCTTCCACGTCCAGGAGCGGCCGTCCGTCTTGGAGGTCACCTCGACGGGAACCGGCACGACACCCATGAGCTTCGCCGCGCCCTTGCGGCCGGGCTGCACCTCGTCGTCGCCCAGGCCGGACGCGCCGCGCACGTGCGGCGCCCATTCGTGCCAGCGATTCGGACGGGCCAAGAGCGGCCAGACCTGCTCGGCGGGGGCGGGGGACTCGGCCTCATAGGTCAGCATCGTGGTCAGCGTATCGGCGCTGATTCGAGGCTCCTTGACTCGCGACGCGCAGGCTGGTGGACGGGTGGACGAGGCGCCAAGGTGCGTCCACGGACCGCCACGACCGGTACGCTCGGCGCCACATGGCCGAGCCGGCGCAGCCTCGCCCCCTCCCCGACCCGGTCACGGCGCGTGAGTGGCTGCAGACGATGCTCCTCATCCGCCGCTTCGAGGAGCGCGCCGGGGAGATGTACGCCAAGGCGAAGGTCGGCGGCTTCCTGCACCTCGCAATCGGCGAGGAGGCAGCCATCGTCGGGTGCGCCCGCGCGCTGCGCGACGACGACTACCTCATCTCGACGTACCGCTCGCACGGGCACACGCTCGCGCGCGGGTCCGACCCCAACGCGGTGATGGCCGAGCTGTTCGGCCGCGAGGGCGGGCTGTGCCGCGGCCGCGGCGGGTCGATGCACATGTTCGATCTCGAACACCGCTTCATGGGCGGCTACGGGATCGTGGGCGGCAACCTGCCGATCGCCGCCGGGTTCGGCCTGGCTTCGGACTACCTCGGCACCGAGGACGCGACGCTCTGCACGTTCGGCGACGGCGCGATCAACCAGGGGACCTTCGGCGAGACGATGAACCTCGCCGCGCTGTGGAAGCTGCCGGTCGTCTTCCTGGTGACGAACAACCAGTTCGGCATGGGCACGGCGCTCGAGCGCCACTCCGCGAACACGGACCTGCAGGAGCGCGGGCAGTCCTTCGGCGTCCCCGGGATGCGCTGTGACGGGATGGACGTCCTCGACACGCACGCGGTCTGCACCGAGGCGCTGAAGATCGCGCGCGAGGAACGTCAGCCGGTGCTCGTCGAGGCGGTCACCTACCGGTTCCGCGGCCACTCGATGGCCGACCCGGAGGAGTACCGCACGAAAGAGCAGGTCGCCGAGTGGCGCAAGCGCGACCCGATCGCGACGTTCGCCGACCGGCTGCAGGCCGAGGGCGTCATCAAGGAGGGCGACGAGGAGCAGATGGACGCCGACGCCATCTCGGTGGTCGACGCGTCCGTGGCGTTCGCCGACGCGTCGCCGTTCCCGTCACCGCAGTCGCTGTACGACGACATCTACGTCCTCGGCGACCAGCTCCAGGGCTGGTACTCGGTCGACGAGCGCGGCGCCGGCGTGTCCCGCGGGGAGCATTTGGGCAAGTGAGCACCACGACGAAGCGCACCCGCGAGGCCCTGAACGACGCGCTGCGCGAGGAGATGCAGCGCGACGAGAACGTCCTGCTGATGGGCGAGGACATCGGCGTCTTCAACGGGGCCTTCAAGGTCACGAACGGGCTGCTGAAGGAGTTCGGCGAGAAGCGGGTGCGCGACACGCCGATCAGCGAGAACACCATCGTCGGGATGGGCGTCGGCGCGGCGATGACCGGCCTGCGCCCGGTCGTCGAGCTCATGACGATCAACTTCTCGCTGCTGGCGATGGATCAGATCGTCAACCACGCGGCGTCGATCCGGTACATGTTCGGCGGCCAGGTCAAGGTGCCGCTCGTGGTCCGGATGCCGCAGGGCGCGGGGCATCAGCTCGGCCCGACGCACTCGCACTCGTGGGAGGCGCTGTACCTCCACGCGCCCGGCCTTCTCGTCGCGGTGCCGTCCACACCGGCTGACGCGAAGGGGCTGCTGAAGAGCGCCATCCGCGACGACAACCCCGTGATCTTCATCGAGCACGAGTACCTGTACGGGCAGCGCGGTGAGGTCCCCGACGACCCGGACTACACCGTCGACTTCGGCAAGGCCGCGATCCGCCGGGAGGGCACCGACGTGACGGTCGTCGGCATCTCGCGCATGGCGGTGACAGCGGCGCGCGCGGCCGAGACGCTCGCCAGCGAGCACGGCATCAGCGCCGAGGTCATCGACCCGCGCACGCTGCGCCCGCTGGACCTCGACACGATCCTCGCGTCGGTCCGCAAGACGAACCGCTGCCTCATCGTCGAGGAGGGTTGGCCGCACGGCGGGGTGGGCGCGAACCTCGCGGCGCTCATCCAGGAGCAGGCGTTCGACTGGCTCGACGCGCCGATCGGCCGCGTCACCGGCGCGGACGTGCCGATGCCGTACAGCAAGCCGCTCGAGCAGATCGCGTTCCCGCACGAACCGCAGGTCGTCGAAGCGGTCCGCGCGCTCTTCGGCGAGTGACCCGCGTCCTCGCCGCCGACGCTCTGCGCGGCCTCGCGCTGTTCGGCATCTGCATGGTCAACGTGTGGTATTTCGCTCACCCGCTCCTCGTCAGCGGCGTGGCGAGCCCGGTCACCGACACGACGACCGGCGACGCGACCCGGTTCGTCATCGGGCTGGTGTTCGAGGGGAAGTTCTACCCCCTGTTCGCGTTCCTCTTCGGCTACAGCTTCGCGCTGATGCGCGAGGCGGTCGCGCGGGAGGGGGCCGACTTCGAGCGGCGGATGCGCCGGCGGCTGTGGGGGCTGTTCTTCATCGGCGTCGTTCACGGGATGGTGTTCTGGCCCGGCGACATCCTCACGACGTACGCGATCCTCGGCTTCGTGCTGTTGGCTTGGCGCCCGCGACGACCGGTGCGCACCGCGGCGGTGCTGATCGGGATCGCGACGCTGTTCTGGGCGGTCGTCGGAACGGCGTGGGACACGATCGATGTCGTCGAGGATGCGTTGCTGACGGTCGTCAGCTACCAGGGCACCCCGGGGACGGTGCTCGCCGAGCACGCGGGCACCTACCTGTCGATCGGGGTGACGGTGTTGCTCGGTCAGGGCCCGACCGCGCTGGCGATGATGCTGCTCGGCCTGCTTGCCGCCGACCGCCGGCTGCTGAGTGACCCGGCGGCGAACGCGCCGCTGCTGCGCCGGATGCTCGTCGTCGGGCTGCCGGTGGGCCTGGCGGGCTCCCTCGTCTACGCGGTGATCATGCAGACGGAGGCGACCGCCGCCGGGGACGCCCTGGCGTTCGGGCTGCTCGCGCTGACCGGCCCGGCGCTCACCGGCGCGTACATCGCGCTCGCGCTGCGCTGGTTCGCGCGGCCGGGCGCGGGCGCTGCGGTCATGGCGTGGCTGACGCCCGCCGGGCGGATGGCGCTGACGAACTACGTCGGGCAGTCAGTCCTGCTGGGCGTCGTCTTCACGGCGTACGGGTTCGAGCAGGTCGAGAAACGCTCGCCACCGGCGGTCGTCGCCGTGGTCTGCGCGATCTTCGCGGTGCAGCTGGTCGTCAGCCGCTGGTGGATGGCCGGCCACGCCTTCGGCCCGCTGGAGTGGGTGCTGCGGGCGTGGACACGGCAGACGCGCCCGCCGTGGCGGCGGGTCGTCACGTAGCGCCGGCGGCCAGCGCCGCCGCGAACGCCGCCACGGTGCCGCTGCCGCCCCACGCAGCCACCATGCGCTCCAGCTCCAGCGGTCCGTCCACCTGCATGCGGCCGGCGGCCATCGCGTCGCCGAGGCTCATCTCCCCGAGCTGCCAGCGCACGAGCGCCTCCGCAGTCGCGCGGACGACAAGGTCATCGTGGTCGGTCGGCGGGCGGCGGCACACCTCGACGTGCGGGGCCTCCAGCAGGAGCCAGAAGCTCTCCCGCTCGGGCGCGGTGACGTCGAAGCGCACGACGGTCCGCTCGTCGGGCAGCGTGGTGCGGTCGAGCTTGCGGCTCAGCCCCCCACATGACCTTCGTCGCGTCGAAGTGCTCGGGCGACAGCTCGATCCACGTCTCGCCCCAGGTCCCCAGCGCGGCGCAGACCGGGGCGAGCTCGTAGCCCGACTCCGTCAGCCCGTAGACGACGCGGCCGCCGTCGGTCTCCCGGCGCTCGACGACCCCGTGATGCTCGAGCAGGCGGAGCCGCTGGGTGAGCAGCGTCCGGGAGATCCCCGGCGCGCCTTCGCGCAGCTCAGAGAACGTCTCGCAGCCCAAGAGCAGGTTGCGGACGATGAGCGGTGTCCACCGCGTGGCGAAGATCTCGGCAGCGCGGGACAGCGGGCAGTAGTCGCGGTAGCCCTCCATACGCCCGATGGTCCCACCTCGGGACCGCCAAGGGAAGTCCACCTTTTGGACTAGTTCCGCACGCCTGACCGCGCGACCCTGGGCCGGTCAACCACTCAGGAGGCATCATGCCCACCGCCACGACCACGCCGGACGCCGTCACCGCCCTGAAGGACCAGCACCGCGCGACCTGGGCCGACGGGGACTACGCCGCCGTCGCCGAGCACATCATCGACGCGCCGGCCGAGGCGATCGTCAACGGGGTCGCGCTGCGCGGCCGCGACACCCTGGATGTCGCGACCGGCACCGGCAACCTCGCGCTCGCCGCCGCCCGAGCCGGCGCGCGCGTCAGCGCGCTGGATCTCGTTCCTGATCTGCTCGAACGAGCAAAGGAGCGTGCCCGGGCGGAAGACCTCGACATCGCCTGGACCGTCGGCGACGCGGAGGCGCTGCCCTACGAAGACGCCCAGTTCGACGTCGTCACGTCGGTGTTCGGCGTCCAGTTCGTGCCGCGCGCCGCGGTCGTCGCCTCCGAGCTGCGCCGGGTCTGCCGGCCCGACGGCCGGATCGCGCTCGTCAACTGGACCGCCGACGGGCTCATCGGCCGGCTGTTCAGCGTCATGGGCCGGTACATGCCCACGCCGCCCGCGTTCGTCACGCCCCCGCCGCGGTGGGGCGACGAGGCGTTCCTGCGCGAGCTGTTCGCCGGCGACGACGTGCAGATCACGCGAGGGACGAACGCGTTCCGGTTCCCGGACCTCGAGACGTACATGACGTTCTTCGAGGAGAACTACGGGCCGACGAAGCGCGCGAAGGAGCGCCTGACCGGCGAGGGCACCTGGGACGACCTGCGGGGCGAGCTCGCCGATCTCTACCGCGAGCTCAACCAGGCGACCGACGGGACGCTGCACATCGACAGCGACTTCTTCCGCGTGGTCGTGGCCCCGAGCTGAGAGGTCCCCGGCGGGGTCGCCGTCCGCGACGGTTCAACGCGGACGGCGCCCCGTGGGGCCGCCGCGGCCCCGCGCACGCCGGGTGCGTCGTGCTGGGGCCGGGCAAGCCAAGCCAGAACCGGAGCATGAAGTTCACCCAGCGGCGGGACATGTCCCCTCCACCGCGTCGCCTCGCAGCCGCGCGTCCAGCCACCTGACCGTGCGCGGGATCGCGACGAGGAAGCCCAGCGCGTGCTCCGTGCGGAGGTACTCCCGCCAGGTGACCGTCGCGCCGAGCGCGCAATACCGGTCCTTCGCCGCCTCGGCCTGCTTGAACGGCAGGCCCTGGTCCGCGCGCGAGTGGTAGAGCAGCAGCGGCATCGGCGGGCGGCGCTCGGCGGCGCGGTTCTCCGCGAAGCGCCGCTGCCACGCCGGATCGGTCAGCGGGCTGCGCAGCGTGAGGCGCGACAGCCGGGTGAACGCGCGGCGGCTGGTGACGATGTCGACCAGGCAGTCGCGGCGCACCTCCTCCACCGCGGCGTGGCCCCGCGGCGTCAGCAGGCCGTCGAGCTCGATCTCCGGGTACGCCGCCTGGTAGGAGACGGCCACCGCGCTGAACAGCTGGGAGAACCAGCCACCGTCGAGGAACCGTGCGATCGCGTTGAAGTCCGCGGGCAGCCCGCCGGCCGCCACGCCGGCGAGCGGCACGTCCGGCGCGTACTCGGGCTGGAGCTCGGCCGTGAACATCGCAGCGTGCCCGCCCTGGGAGTAGCCGGAGACCGCGGCGCGCGCCGTCGGGTCGATCCCCGCGGCGGGCAGCCGGCGGGCGGCGCGCATGGCGTCGAGCATCGCGTGCGCCTCCGAGGCGCCGACGACGTAGCGGTGGTCGCCCGGCGTGCCGAGGCCCTCGTAGTCGGTGATGGCCAGCGCGTAGCCACGCTGCAGCAGCGGCAGCATGAGCGGCGTCTCCGACGACGCGCCACCGGGCAGCGTGCGGGACGGGGCGCACCGATCGTCCATGCCGGGGAAGCCGGGCGCGATGCCGACGAGCGGCGCCCCCGGCCGCATCCGCGCGGGCGTGATGACCATCCCGGACACCGCCGTCGGCTCGCCTGTGGCGGTGGTCGAGCGGTAGAGCACCCGCCACGCCTTGACGCCCGGGAGGTAGTTGATGGCGACCGGCTCGCTGCGGATGACGTCGCCCGGAACCCCGGCCGGCAGCGGCGCCGGTGGCTCGTAGAAGGAGGCGGACGAACTCGCGGTGGCGATGGGGGTTATCGCCACCGCGAGCAGCGCGACGGAAATGAGGCCTCGAGCCTTCTGTATGGCCTTGGAGCGCATCTCGTCCTCTCTGTGCGGCGCCGGATGCCTTGGGGAACACCCGGCGCCAGATGACGAACGTTATCTGAAGCGCGCCAGAAAGTGGAGAACGTGGTTCAGAGGTGCGACGCGCAGGATCAGTCGGGCAGGTGCCCCGCCCCGCGGAACACCCACAGGAGCGCGGACTCCACCACCTCGATCGGGACCCCTTCGGGATCTGCGATGTGGTGGATGGCCAGGCCGTGCGCCATCGCGTAGGCCGCCATCGCGACCTCCTCGGGCGGCGCGGCGTCAGCCCCGACAGGCGGGGCCATCGCCGCCAGCGCCGCGAGCCCGGCCCGGGTCTGCGCCATGCGCTCCGCGAACCGCTGGCGCAGCGCAGGATCGCGCCGCGAGTAGCTCCAGAACTCGATGATCAGGACCATCGCCTCGGGCCGCTCGCGCACCACGTCGATCCACAGCCGCGCCACCTGACGCAACCGGCCCTCGCCGGTGTCCTCCAGCGCGACGACCTCCGCGCGGCGTGCCGCCTGTCCACCCATAGCGCGCTCCATGAGCGCCAGGAACAGCTCCTCCTTGCCGGAGAAGTTCGAGTACACCGCCCCCGTCGTGTAGCCGGCCTCCTTCGCGATCTCAGGCACGGAGACCGCGTCGTAGCCGCGCGCCGCGAAGCACGTCTCCGCCGCGTCGAGCAGCGCCGCGCGCGTCTCCTGCTGGCGCTGCTGGCGCTTCGTCATCGCACACACATGCGAGACAGTATCCGGACACCCCGTCGACTAGCAGGGCCAACGGACGCTGCCGCACCGTCCGTCCAGCGGCTCAAGGAATCCCGAGAAGCGCCGATGCAGGGAGTGCATGTCGGTCATTCGTCCACTGTCTGGTCCCGTGACTGAAGTCACCGGGACAATGGATGTCCAGATGCCGCTGCGCACGGACGCCAGCTTCGCTCAGGCCTTTGAGCACGCCCCGGTCGGGATGGCCCTCGTGGACCTTGACGGGAAGCTCATGCGCGTGAACCGGGCCTTCACCGAACTGCTCGGAGTTCCCCGCGAGCGCGTGGAGGGCCGCCCGTTCTACGAACTGGGCTACGACGGCGTGCAGGAGGACCTCGCCAACGCGCTGCGGATGCGCGACGGCGGGCTCGACCGCTTCCAGGCCGAACGGCGCTGGGAGCGCAGCAACGGGATGTCCGGCTGGGTGCTCGTCACGGGGAGCCTGGTCTACGAGGATGGCGAGCCGCAGTACGCGGTCGCGCAGATCCTCGACATCAGCGAGCGCAAGCTCACGGAGGAGGCGCTGACCGCCAGCGAACGGCGCTTCCGCACCCTCGCCACCCACTCGCCGCACGGCGTGTTCCTCATGAGCCCGCGGGGCAAGCTGCGGTGGTCGAACGCCGGCATGCAGGAGATCTTCGGCCTGTCGCTCGCCCACCAGCTCGGTGACGGCTGGACCGACGCCATCCACCCCGACGACCGCGAGACGGCGCTCGAGCGCGCGCGCACGCTCCTGCGCCAGGGCGAGGAGATGCGCCTGGAGTTCCGCGTGCTGCGCGCCGACGACTCCGTGCGCTGGGTCGACGTGACGACGGGCCCGGTCCGGGACCGCGAGGGCACGATCACCGCGTGGGTCGGCTCGATGGAGGACGTGACCTCCGAGCGCGAGGCCCGTCAGGCGCTCGCCACGCGCGAGGCCGAGTTCCGCATGCTCGCCGAGCACTCCAGCGACTTCCTCTCGCGCCACGCGCCCGACGGCACGTACCGCTACGCGTCGCCGGCGTGCCAGACGCTCATCGGGATCGCGCCGAAGGACCTGCTCGGCCGCACGCCGTTCGAGCTCGTCCACGAGCAGGACTTCGCGCTGCTCGGCGACGCGTTCACCAAGGCGCAGGCCGGCGGCCGGGCGACCGCGTCGTACCGGCTGAAGTGCGGCGACGGCGAGCTGCGCTGGTTCGAGTCGACGCTGCGCGGCGTGGCCGCCGAGGGCAGCCCGACACCCACCGAGATCGTCGCCGTGACCCGCGACATCAGCACGCGCAAGGAGGCCGAGCTGGAGCTCACCCGCCTGGCGATGCGTGACGCGCTCACGGGCCTGCCGAACCGCATCCTCTTCAGCGACCGGCTGGACCTCGCGCTGCGCCGGTCGCGGCGGCGCAAGCCCGCGTCGATCGCTGTCTACTTCCTCGACCTCGACCGGTTCAAGCTGGTCAACGACTCGCTGGGCCACGCGGTCGGCGACCGGCTGCTGTGCGAGGTCGCGCGCCGCCTGCAGAACGTGCTCCGCCCCGGGGACACGGTCGCGCGCTTCGGCGGCGACGAGTTCACCGTGCTGTGCGAGGACGTCATCGGCGAGCTCGAGGCGGTCGCGATCGCGCAGCGCATCGTCGAGGTCTTCCACGAGCCGTTCCAGCTCGAGGGCGCCGACGAGCTGTTTGTGAACACGAGCGTCGGCATCGCCCTCTCCGGCGGGCGCGACGACAGCGCCGACGGCCTGCTGCGCGATGCCGACGCGGCGATGTACCGCGCCAAGGACCTCGGCCGCGGCCGGTTCGAGCTCTTCGACGCCGCGATGCGCGCGCACGCCCGCGAGCGGCTGGGCCTGGAGAACGCCCTGCGCCGCGCCGCCGAGCGCGGCGAGCTGCGGCTGCACTACCAGCCCATGGCATCGATCGAGACGGGCGAGATCATCGCCTTCGAGGCGCTCGCCCGCTGGGAGCACGCCGAGCGCGGCATGCTCTGCCCCGACACGTTCATCCCGCTCGCCGAGGACACCGGGATGATCGTCCCGGTCGGCGCGTGGGTGCTGCGCGAAGCCTGCGTCGAAGCGGCGCGCTGGCGGGCGCGTGGCTACGACCAGATCACGGTGTCCGTGAACATCTCGCCGCGCCAGCTCGCGCAGCCGGACATCGTCGGCACGGTGTTCGACGCGCTGCACGAGTCCGGCCTGCCCGGCGACGCGCTGTGGCTCGAGCTGACCGAGACCGCGGTGATGAGCGCAGGCCCGGAGATCAGCGCGCGCCTGACCGAGCTCAAGGCGCTCGGCGTGCGCCTGGCGATCGACGACTTCGGCGCGGGCTACACCTCCCTGTCGCACCTGCGGCGGTTCCCGATCGACGTGCTGAAGCTCGACAAGGCGTTCGTCCAGGGTCTCGGCCGCGAGAAGCGCGACGCGTCGATCGCCGAGGCCGTCATCGGACTCGCCCACGCGCTCGGCATGACGACCGTCGCCGAGGGGATCGAGACCGCGGAACAGCTGCAGGCGCTCGCCGAGCTCGGCTGCGACCTGGGCCAGGGCTGGCTCTTCGCCCGCGCGGCGCCACCGCAGGATGCGGCGGCGCTCATGGGCGGGCGATTGCTGCCAGCGTAGTCACGTGATGCCGGTACGCTGAGGGCGTGCCCGACATCGTGATGCCTCGGCTCTCGGACTCCATGGAGGAGGGGACGATCCTGCGCTGGCTCAAGGCCGACGGCGACGAGGTCGCCCGCGGCGAGGAGCTCGCCGAGATCGAGACCGACAAGGCCACGATGACGTACGAGGCCGACGCCGCCGGCGTGTTGGAGATCGTCGCCGAGGAGGGCGCCACGCTGCCCATCGGCGACGTCATCGCCCGACTGCTCGGCGCCGGCGAGGAACCCGGGGGCAACGGCGCCGCGGCCCCCGCTGCGGCCGAGCCCGCCGAGGGGCGCGAGGCCGAGAGCGGCGGCCACCCCGCGGCCCCGCCGGCGGTCGCCGACCACGAGGCCGCCGATGCCGCGACGCCCGCCGATGGGGCAGCGCCCGGCAGCGGCGCACGCGAGACGCTGGCCGACACCGGCCCGGCGCCCGCCTCCCCCGCTGGCGCGGACGGCGAGCGAGTTAAGGCGTCCCCGGTCGCGCGGCGCGTCGCGCAGGACCGGGGCGTGGACCTTCGCGGCGTGACGGGCACCGGGCCCGGCGGGCGGATCGTCCGGGCGGACGTCGAGGCCGCGCCGACGGGTGCGGCCGCACCGGCCGCCGCGGCTCCAGCGACAGCCCCCGCTCCCGCGACCGGCGCCGTCACCGAGCGCGGCACGAACCGCGGCGACGTCACGACCACCGAACCGTCCCGCGTGCAGCAGGTCATCGCCCGGCGGATGGCGGAGTCGCGGGCCACGATCCCGAGCTTCGAGGTCACGACCGAGGTCGACATGACCGCGGCCGTCGACCTGCGCACCCAGCTGAAGGCGATCGCCGGGGACGCACCGCCGCCGTCCTACAACGACATGGTCGTGAAGGCCTGCGCGCTCGCGCTGCGCGAGCACCCGCGCGTGAACGGCGCCTACAAGGACGGCGCGTTCGAGCAGTACGGCCGGGTGAACGTCGGGATCGCGGTCGCGGCCCCAGAGTCACTCGTCGTACCGGTGATCTTCGACGCGGACAGCCGCTCGCTGGGCGAGATCGGCCGCGAGACACGCGCGCTCGCCGCGAAGGTCCGCGAGAACACCATCACGCCGCCCGAAGTCTCAGGCGGCACGTTCACGGTGAGCAACCTCGGGATGTACGGGGTCGCGCACTTCACCGCGGTGATCAACCCCGGGCAGGCCGCGATCCTGGCCGTCGGCGAGCTGGCCGCGCGGCCGGTCGTGCGCGACGGCGAAATCGTGCCCGGCCACACGATGGCGATGACGCTGGCCAGCGACCATCGCATCCTCTACGGCGCCGACAGCGCGCTGTTCCTGCGCCGCGTGCGCGAGCTGCTCGAGCAGCCGCTGGCGCTGGCGCTGTAGGCGCGGCGACGCTCACCCCGGGCGCGAGGCGCCTGGGGCGAGTTATGGGCGTGGAGCGCCCATCAGTCGCCCCAGACTGCACGAGCGGGGTAGCCGGGGGGGCGAGTTTCGGTGTGGGTCGAGCTATGGGTCGTATGCGCCCATATCTCGACCCAGCCGACCTGAGCGTCCGCGAAGGCTCACTCGACCAGCTCATCGCCGAGCTTGCGGACCTCCAGCACGGCGTCATCAACCGCTCGCAACTGCGCGAACTCGGCCTCACCGACGACGCGATCAAGCACCGCATCCGCACCGGTCGCCTCCACCGCATCGCCCCCAACGTCTATGCCGTCGGCCACCGCACCCTCGACCTCCACGCCATCCGCCTCCGGGCGGTCCGGACCTTTCACGACGACGCGTTCCTTAGCCACCGCAGCGGCGGGGCGGTCTGGGAGATGGGCTGGGACCCGACGACCACGACCCACGTGAGCGTCATGCACCGCCGCGGGCTGGCCCGCCGTGACGGCATCACATTGCACCGGCCCCGCACGCTGCGCCCGGAGGACGTCACCACGCACCGCGGACTGCCGGTGACCACCCCGGCTCGCACCATCTTCGACATCGCCGCGACCGAGTCGACGTGGCTCGCCGAGCGCGCCATCGAGGACGCAGAGAACCATCGGATCTTCGACCTGCGGAAGATCAATGCCCTGCTCGACCGGAAGGTCCCCGGCGCGAAGACCGTCACCGAACTCCTCGAGTCGGTCGACCCGAACCAACAGACCCAGCTGCGCTCGAAGCTCGAGGTGGCGTTCCATCTCCTCAGCCGCAAACACAACCTCGAACGCCCACGATGGAACGAATACGTCGAGGGGTGGCGGGTCGACGCGCACTGGCCGAAGCACCGCCTGGTCGTCGAGCTCGACAGCGCCGGGTTTCACATGTCCCGCGCAGCGTTCGAACGGGATCGCCGGCAGGACGTCGAACTGCAGTCGAAGGGCTGGCGCGTCCTGCGCTTCACGTACCTGCGCGTCAAGCGCGAGCCCGATCTCGTGATTGCCACCGTCGAGCGCATGCTCACGCCTGCGACACTGCACGTCGCCGCATGACCGAGCATCCCCTCATCCAGTCCACGCACGCCGACGATCCCGGGCCCGGCCCGGCGATCCACGAGGCGCTCGGCGGACCGCTGGGCATCGCCGAGTCCGCCGCGCCCGCGGTCGTCTTCGTCATCGCGTACTCGATCGCGGGCCAGGAGCCGACCACGGCGGCGATCATCGCCGCGGCCGTCGGTGGCCTGTTCGCCCTCGCGCGGATCGCGCGCAAGGAGACCATCCAGTTCGCGCTTGCGGGCATGGCGGGCCTGGCGATCTCGGCCTTCGTCGTCTCCCGCACGGGCAATGCCGAGGACTTCTTCCTCCCGGGCCTGCTGCTCAACGGCGTCTACGCGGCGGGGTACCTCATCTCGATCCTCGTGCGCTGGCCGCTCATCGGGCTGATCCTCGAGACGGCGATGCAGAAGGGCACGGCGTGGCGGAAGGACCCGACGAAGCTCAAGCTCTACAGCCGCGTCAGCTGGATCTGGGTGGCGATGTTCAGCCTGCGGCTCGTGGTGCAGGTGCCGCTGTACTTCGCCGACGCGGTCGCAGCGCTCGGCGTGGCGCGCGTGGCGATGGGCGTGCCCCTGTTCGCCCTGGCGATTTACCTGTCGTGGCTGCTGATCCGGGAGCCCCCGGTCAGCGCAGCTCCAGCACGCCCCTGAGCACCAGGTAGGCGGCGAACGCCGCGGAGACCCAGCCGCCGAGCGCGCGCTGGTTGTCGTGCATCCAGCGGCCGAGCGGCCGGAGCACACGCGCCGTCCGGTCGGGGAACGCGACCCGCAGCGCGACGGGCACCCACGCGGGGATCAGGACGATGACGAGCACGACGACGACCGCGGCGATCTCCTGCCCGACCGGGACACCGGCCCGCGCGATGTCCTTCATCGCCGGGACGAACAACGCCAGCGTGCTGAAATTCACGAGCATGATCCCGACGCCGAGCGCGACGTAGCGCGCGGTCCCGCCGGGTGCGTCGACCGCGCGTGCGGCCTGCTGCTCCTGGGGCGTCGGGGTGGGCTGCAGCGCGCGCCAGGCGACCGCCGCCAACAGCACGCCGAAGACGAGGTCGATCACCCCGTCGAGCGTGCGGTGCTTCGGCCCCGGCTCGGCAGCGCCCGCCGCGTGCATCGTCAGCAGGACGACCGCAGCGATGACCACCAGCGGGACGGCCGCACCGGCCGTCAGCGCCACCCCGCGCCGGACCGGATCGTCCCCGCTGGCCAGGACCGCGATGACCAGCGCCGCGAGCGTGGGGCTCACGGCGGCGCCGAGCGCCAGGGGCAGGACGGTGGCGAGCAGCTCGCCCATGCCCCGCGAAGCTACCGGCGCGACCGGCGGTCAGCGGATCTCGCGCAGCCCGTCGAGTGACGCGTTCGGCTCGCGGTTCCTGTCGCGCCGGATGCCCGGCGGGTCGGCGTCCGTGGTGACGATGACGCACCACGACCGCGCCGGATCGCCGCCGTTGGCGCACACGCGGTACACGTCCCGGTCGATCCGGATGAGGTCAGCCGTCGCGGCGCCCTCGCGGTACGCGGGCGGCGCGTTCGCCATGAGGTAGTCGCGGCCGGCGGCGGAGGCCTTGTCGACCGCGTCCGCTTCGTACGTCGCGTCCGAGCGGTGGGCCATCCCGAACCCGAGGAAGACGGCGGTGACCACGAAGAGCAGCGCCGTCCCGGCGTAGTTGTCGGCGACGACCTTCGGGAGGTCCGGCCGCCGGCGCCGCAGCCACCAGCCACCGAGCTGGCCGAGCGCGGCGACGACGATGAGGTTGATCGACCCCGCCAGGAGGAACGCGGCGACCCAGTCGGTCTTGCCCTCCCCCGCGAGCGGCTGCACGCGGATGAGGATCGTGTCGACGACGGTGAGGACGACGAACGCCGGGCCGAGCCACGCGCCGCGCAGCCGCCAGCGCAGCCGGCGAGCGTGATCGTTGAGTTCCGTCGCCATCACGAACCAGGGTACGGATGGCCACTACCCTGCAAGCCATGGCGACGCGCCCGGAGCTGTGGGTCTGCCAGCTCGGCCTCGTCGAGTACCGCGAGGCGCTGGAACTGCAGACGCGCCTGCGCGCGGCCCGCATCGAGGGGCGGATCCCCGACACGCTCCTGCTGCTCGAGCATCCGCCCGTCTACACGCGCGGTCGCCGCACCGAGGCGGGCGAGCTCCCGTTCGGCGCGGACTGGTACGCCGAGCGGGGCATCGACATCGCCGATGTCGACCGCGGCGGGCACGTCACCTACCACGGCCCGGGCATGCTCACGGGCTACACGATCATGCGCGTGCCGCAGGTCCACCCGTTCGTGCACACGTTGGAGGGCGCGCTCATGGCGGCGCTCACCGAGCAGGGGATCGCGGTGCGGCGGCGGGAGAGCACGGCGCGCGAGAACCTCACGGGCGTGTGGGTCGAGGACCGGAAGATCGCGTCGATCGGACTGCACCTCTCGCGGGGGTACGCGATGCACGGGTTCGCCATCAACGTCGTCAACGACCTCGAGCCGTTCACGTGGATCAAGCCGTGCGGGATGGACGTGCAGATGACGTCCGTCGCCGCGGAGCTCGGGGCGGGGTGCGGGGACGATCCGCTGGACTGCATGCGCCGGCGGACCGCGCACGCCGTGGCTGAGGCGTACAGGCTGCGCCAGCGGCTCGTCAGCCGGGCGCGTCTCGAGGCCCTCGCGGCCTCCGCGCCCACCCCGGCGTAGCGAGCGCCTACGCGCCAACGATATATCGCGAGTGTTCTTTTCATGATCGTTTCGATATAACGTTATGCATCGCAATACCGCGAAACGACTTCGGAGGACATCCATGTCTCGCTGTCACCCCCCGCTTCGGCGTCTTCGCCGAAGCAGAATCAGGGCCCTGGACGGGCCACCAGATGCACCGCGGCGGACCGTTCGGCCGCGGATTCGGACCGGGCCCCGGCGGCCCCGGCCGAGGCCGTCGCGGGCCGCGCGCCCGCCGCGGCGACGTGCGCGCCGCCATCCTGCGCCTCCTCACCGAGGAGCCGCGGACCGGCTACGCGCTGATGCAGGCGATCGAGGAACGGAGCAACGGCGTCTGGACGCCGAGCGCCGGCTCGATCTACCCCGCCCTCGCACTGCTCGAAGACGAGGGCCTCGTGCGCTCGGTCGAGCGGGACGGGAAGAAGACGTTCGAGCTCACCGACGACGGCACCAAGGTCGCCGAGGAGCGCTCGGGCGAACCCGCCCCGTGGGACACGGTCCGCGGCGAGGTCAACGAGGACGCGCTCGCGCTCATGCAGGCTGCCAAGCAGCTCGGCATGGCCGTGATGCAGATCAGCCAGGCCGGCACGCCGGACCAGACGCGGGAGGCGAAGGAGATCCTCGACACCGCCCGCAAGCAGCTGTTCGCGCTGCTGGCGAAGGACTGAGGCGCAGGCACCGGGCGTCGTCACGAGATCGTGACGACGCCCGCGACCACACGACGTACGCTGCTCAATCATGCTTCGTCGCGGAATCGCGCTTGCGCTCCTCGCGCCCGCAATCGGGGTCCCGACCTCCGCGAAGGCAGCAACGCCTGGGCTTACGGCGGTGCGGGACCAGAGCGGAGCGCGCCAGCTCGTCTTCGGGCCCGCCGCGGGCACGCGGTACCGAAGCGTCGCAGGACGCCACATCGCCGTTCGGTGCCTCCGCGCACCCCGGGCAGAGGCACCGATCGCCTCCGGGTACCGGGAGCTGTTCCGCGGCCGGGCCCCAAAGCGGCGAGCATCGTTTGCCATCGGGCTGCCTGCCTGGGCCGATGCCTGTGTGGTCGTCCGATCGGGGACCGAGGTCGCGAGCGCTGCCGTGACCGACGCCGGTCGGACGCTGGTCCTTCGACGCCCCGTCGCCTGGCGCGTGCGGTTCCAGCGTGTCTCCCTCGACAGTGAGGGACGACCCGCCGCCGAACAGGAGGACTCGTACGCGGGAAAGGTGGTCGTGCTCCCGGGCCCGGAGTCGCCCGCACCCCCCTGGCCGAACATCGGCGTCTGGGGTGCTCCTCGCGCGGCGCTCGTCCGCGCCCTGGCTGCAGACGGCACGACAGTGGAGCGCATCGAGGACGGGGCGAACCTGCAGACCAACGCGGAGACGTGGTCGGTCTGGCCATCCACTGCCGTCCCGCCCCTGCCTCCGGAGCCGGTCGCCGCCGCACACGGTTTCTCGGTGCGAGACGGCGCGGTGCACTTCGCACGTCGTGGGTCGCACATCGCGGACCGCACGCTCGATCGGGGTGTGTTCGTCACGTGCGCAGAGGTCGGAGAGCCTCGCCCGTTCCGGCTCGGAGGCTTCGACGTCTTTGCCAACGGACTCCCCGACTCCGCCGCCACATGGGTGGCCGACCTGCCCTACCCGGCCGACGTGTGCAGCGCCTCCACCTTTCACGCCGTCCCCACCGAACCAAGTAGCGGCTGCGCGATGTCGCTGCGCTGCGGTGCGGTGCTCGACCGGCTCCTCGCTCTGTTCGCCGTCACGCCCGCGGGCCACACCTACCTCGTACGGCGAGCAGCCGCCCGCCGTATCGAGAATCTGGAGCGTGCGGCCGTCACGCGAGCACGCGACGGAGAGGGCAGGCTCCCCGATACCGCAACGCTTCTCACCCTTGCCGATCAACCCGCCGCCGCGCTTCCCGGCCCCGACGCGCCGGCACCGAGCGATGGAACGCTCGCCGTGTGGGGCGACGGGGCGGGGCGGATGGTGCTTCGTGCCCGCGCCCGCGACGGACACGAGTTCTGGCAGAAGCACGACGGCGACCTCGTATCCGCGAACACCGCGTACTGGCTGTACGACCCCCGGTAGTCTGGTCGGGGCATGCCGGACGCCCCGCGCAAACTCCAGACCCGCCGCCGCTCCAACCCAGGCGGCATGGACGTGCTGAAGGTCATCGGCGCCGACGTGCTGCCCTTCAACGCCCGCAAGCCGAACTGGTTCAAGGTCCCCGCGCCGGGCGGCGCGAAGTACCGCGAGCTCGGCCGGCTCATCGACAGCGAGGACCTGCACACCGTCTGCAAGGAAGCGGCGTGCCCGAACATCGGGGACTGCTGGGAGCGCGGCACCGCCACGTTCATGATCCTCGGCGACACGTGCACCCGCCGCTGCGGCTTCTGCCACGTCAAGACCGGCAAACCGACGTGGAACGACCCGCTCGAGCCCGCCCGCGTCGCGCGCAGCGTCGCGAAGATGGGGCTGCGCCACGCGGTCGTCACGAGCGTCGACCGCGACGACCTGCCCGACAAGGGCGCTCGCATCTGGGCTGCCACGATCCGGCAGATCCGCAGCCAGGCGCCGAGCTGCAAGGTCGAGTGCCTGACCCCCGATTTCCAGGGCCACGAGATGCCGCTGGCGACGGTCATCGCCGAGCGCCCCGACGTCTTCAACCACAACGTCGAGGTCGTCCCGCGGCTGTACTCCGTCGCGCGCCGCGGATCGACGTGGCAGCGCTCGCTGCGCGTCCTGCGCAACGCGAAGGCGATGGGCGGCGACGAGGTCACGACGAAGTCCGGCCTCATGGTCGGACTCGGCGAGACGTTCGACGAGCTCATCGCCGCGCTCGAGGACCTCCGTGCCCACGACGTCCAGGTCATCACCGTCGGGCAGTACCTGCGCCCGACGAAGGAGCACCTGCCCGTCGTCCGCTACTGGCACCCCGAGGAATTCGACGCGATCGCCGACGCCGGCCACGCGATGGGCTTCGATCACGTCGCCGCCGGGCCGCTCGTGCGGTCCAGCTATCACGCGGACGAGCACGTGCCGCAGGAGCAGCCGGGCGTCGGCCCGGTCGCCGTGACCGCTTAGATCGTCTCCCAGCGGTAGATCTGGCCGTCGCGCAGCTCGACGGCCGCTGGCCGGTCCGGCACCCCCATCTCCTGCAGCATCGCGAGGACCTTGCGCCGGCCGCGCAGGGTCGTTCCGTCGCGCCGGCCCCAGTGCAGGTAGGGGTGGAGCAGGAGCTTCATGCGTTCGCGGTCTTCCGCGCGCACGGCTTGAAGGAACTCGTCGACGACAGGTGGCATTTCCTCCGGGTAGCCTCGCGCGAAACGTGTTCCCGCTCAAGGACAACATCCCGACCGACCGGCCGGCGGTCATCACGATGGTGTTCATCGCGCTGAACGTCTTCGTCTACTTCGTGCTGCAGCGCGGCGGGTGGACGGTGACCGACGGCGGTCTCGTCACGAGCTGGGGCGCGATCCCGTACGAGCTGTGGCACTACGGGCGCGAGTGCGAACTCGACAGCACCGGCGCGCAGGTGCTCTGCGAGGGCCAAGCCGGCGTGTCCGGAGAGCCCGAGTCCCAGCCGCCCGCGTTCGTCACCGCGATCAGCTCGATCTTCCTGCACGGCAGCATCCTGCACCTCGCGGGGAACATGCTGTTCCTCTGGATCTTCGGCAACAACATCGAGGACGCGATGGGCCGGGTGAAGTTTGTCGCCTTCTACTTCATCGGCGGGTTCGCGGCACTTGCCGCGCAGGTGCTCATCGACCCGGAGGCGACCGCCCCGATGGTCGGCGCGTCGGGCGCCGTGGCCGGCGTCCTCGGCGCGTATGCGGCGATCTATCCGCGGGCCCGCGTGGTGACCCTGATCTTCATCGTCATCATCTTCACCGTCATCGAGCTTCCCGCGTTCCTCATGCTCGGTCTGTGGTTCGCGCAGCAGATCGCCCTCGGGGCGGCCGAGCTCAGCGGCCCGCTCAGCCAGGAGGGCGGGGGCGTGGCGTACTTCGCGCACATCGGCGGGTTCGTGGCGGGCGCCGTGCTCATCAAGCTGTTCGCCACGAACATCAAACCGGTGCCGCCACGGGTGCCGGTTGGCTCCATGCCCTGACGCGCGCCCGCGCGCCGGGAGCGCGTCGCCGAGCACGCTCAGTGGCTATCGTTTCCCATTGACTGGCTGGTCAGCCAACCGATTGAGGAGCGACGGTGGATCTGAACGACACCCCGGAGCAGGCGCAGTACCGCGCGCAGGTGCGCGCCTGGCTCGAAGAGCACAAGAGCGAGGCGCCCGATGTCGAGGCGCTCAGCGAAGACGACGTCGTCCCCGCGCGCCGCGCGTGGCAGGGCAAGCTCGCCGAGGGCGGGCTCGCCGGCGTCACGTGGCCGCAAGAGTTCGGCGGGCAGGGCAAGGGCCCGATCGAGCAGGTCATCGTCAACCAGGAGATCGCCGCTGCGGGCGTTCCCGGGATTCTTGATGTCATCGGCCTCGGGATGCTCGGCCCGTGCCTCATCGCGCACGGCACCGACGAGCAGAAGTCGCGCTACCTCGGCCCCATGCTCCACGGCGACGAGGTGTGGTGCCAGCTCTTCAGCGAGCCGGCCGCCGGTTCGGACCTGGCGGCCGTCCAGGCCAAGGCGACCCAGCAGGACGACGGGACGTGGCGCCTCACCGGCCAGAAGGTGTGGACGACGAACGCGCAGTTCGCGTCCTACGGCCTGCTGCTCGCGCGCACCGACGCGGACGTGCCCAAGCACAAGGGCCTGACGATGTTCGTCGTGCCGATGGACGCCGACGGCATCACGATCCGCGGGCTGCGCCAGATCTCCGGTGAGGCCGAGTTCAACGAGGTCTTCTTCGACGACGTCGCGCTCGACGCCGACGCGGTCGTCGGCGGGGTCGGCAACGGCTGGGGCACGGCGCTGACCGTCCTCATGTTCGAGCGCCTGACGATCGGCCTCGGCGCGGAGGGCTTCGGCTACAACGCCGCGCGCTTCACGAAGGCCGTCGCGCAGGACGAGCACGCGCGCCGCGACCCGGAGGTCCGCCAGCGGCTCGGTGAGATCAACACCGAGCTGCTCGCGATCCGCTTCCAGAGCTACCGCGTGCTCAGCGCGCTGTCGCAGGGCGCGATCCCGGGCCCCGAGGCCGGCCTTGCGAAGGTCACGACGGTGAAGGCCGCGATCGACGCGGGCGAGCTCATCGCCGACGTCATCGGCCCCGACGCTCTCGATGAGGACAGCGAGTGGGCGTACATGATCTCGTTCCTGCCCGGCCTGAAGTCGGCGGGCGGCACCGAGGAGATCCTCCGCAACACGATCGGCGAGCGCGTGCTCGGCCTGCCGCCCGAGCCGCGGCTGGACAAGGGCGTGCCGTTCAGCGAACTGCGGTCCATCGAGAAGCAGGGGGCGCCGGCATGAACCTGGAGCTGACCGACGAGCAGCAGGCGCTGCGCGAGGCCGCCACGGGCGCGCTGTCGCGGGTCGCCGACTACGAGGTCCTGCGTGACGCCCTGGAGGGCGCGGCGCGGCCGGAGAACTGGGGCCTCGTGGCCGAACAGGGCTGGGCCGGGCTGCTGGTCTCCGAGGCCAACGGCGGGGCGGAGCTGAGCCTCTTCGACGCCATGCTCCTGCTCATCGAGGCGGGCAAGCTCCTGGTCTCGCACGAGCTGCTCGGGCATCTGCCCGCGACGACGCTGCTCGACGCGGCGTCCTACCCCGGCACCGCCGACTACGCGGAGGGCACGAAGCGTGCCGCGTTCCTGGCCGCCCGCCCGCCGGGCGACGTCGAGACGGCGTGGACCGTCGAGGCGCGCAGCGGCAGCGCGCGCGCCGCGGCGCCGACGCTGAACGCCGACGGCACCGTCAGCGGCGAGGTCGCGTGGGTGGTCGACGCCCCCGGCGCCGACCTCCTCGTGGGCGTCGCCGTCGACGGCAGCGGCACCGCGAAGACCGTGGCGATCGAGACCGGCGCGTCCGGCGTGTCGATCGAGGGCCCGGTCCTGCGCTACGACAGCTCGCGCCTGCTCGGCAACGTCTCGCTGAGCAACGCGCCCGCGACGGTGCTCGAGGGCGCCGATCCGGCGCGCGCGTGGTACGTCGCCCAGGCGCTGCTCGCCGCCGAGTCCTACGGTGCGGTGGAGACGGCGCTGACGGTCAGCGTGGAGTACGCGAAGGAGCGGTACACGTTCGGCCGCCCGATCGGCTCCTACCAGGCGATGAAGCACGGGCTCGTGGAGATCCTGCGTCAGCGCGAGAACGCGTACGCCGTGATGCTCTACGCCGGCTGGTCCTACGAGGACAAGCCGGAGGAGTTCGCGCTCGCCGCCAGCGCCGCGCGCACCGCAGCCGGGCACGCGCTGGACTACGCGGCGCGCCAGCAGATCGCCACGCACGGCGGCATCGGCGCGACGTGGGAGCACGACGCGCCGCTGTTCTTCCGTCGCTCGCAGCTGTCGCGGCGGCTGCTCGGCGGGATCGGCGACAGCACCGATCGCGTCGCGGGCGAGTTGCTCGCCGCCTAGCGTTCGCAGCCTGAGGAGGCGTCAGCGGGGCGGTCAGGACGACCGCCCCGTTAGCGTTCCCGGGATGCTCCGCCTCTCCCTGATCGCAGCCGTCCTGGTCTGCGTCCTCCTGCCCGCATCGGCTTCGGCCGCCACGACGTGGCTGTGTCATCCGGACCGCAAGGACGTGTGCGACGGAAGCCTGCACAGCGACGCGCGCGGCCCCACCGCCCAGGAGGAGGAGGGTTCGATCGGCGGCATATACGTGATTCCCGAGCAGCGGATGGACTGCTTCTACGTCTACCCCACGGTGAGCGACCAGAAGAGGTCCGTCGCCACCAAGCGGATCGACCCCGAGCTGCGCTCCATCGCGCTCTACCAGGCCGCGCGTTACGCGGAGAGCTGCCGGGTCTTCGCCCCGGTCTACCGCCAGCGCACGATCCAGGGCATCCAGCCGGGCGTCGCGCAGGGCGGCGAGCGCCGCGATGTCGTCAACGCCCAGGGCTACGCCGACGTGCTCGCCGCGTGGCGGGAGTACCTGCGCAAGGACAACAAGGGACGCGGCGTCGTGCTCATCGGCCACTCGCAGGGCACGTTCGTGCTGCGCCGGCTGATCGCGAAGGAGATCGACCGCTCGAAGCGCGCCCGGGAGCGGATCGTCTCAGCGCTGCTGCTGGGCGGCAACGTCCTGGTGCGCACGGGATCGGACCGGGGCGGCGACTTCCAGCACATGCCGGCCTGCCGCACGCGCCGGCAGATCGGCTGCGTCGTGGCGTTCTCGGTCTACGACGAGCCGCCGCCCGCCGACGCGCTGTTCGCGCGCACGACCGAAGCGAACCGGGAGATCCTCTGCACGAACCCGGCGAGCCTCGGTGGGGGCTCCGGCACGCTCACGACCATCGTGCCGTCGGCGCCCTTCGCACCGGGCACCTCGATCGCCGCGGGCATCAGCCTGCTCGGGTTCCCGAAGCTGACATCAAAGGAACGGTGGATCCAGATCGACGGCGCCTACCGCGCCCAGTGCGTGAAGGCCGGCGGGGCGACGTCGCTGCAGGTCACCCCGGTCGACGGCGGGCCCGACCTCAAGCCGTCACCGACGCCGGCCTGGGGTCTGCACCTCGTCGACGCGAACCTCGCGCTGGGGAACCTCGTCGACCTCGTGGCGATCCAGGGACGCGCCTGGCGGTCGGCGCGCCGGTAGCCGTCAGCCCGGCGGCATCCACGGGCCGTGCCAGCGGCCGAACCCGGACAGGAGCTTGTCGCCCTCCTTCGGCCCCCACGACTCCTGCGGGTAGGAGATGACCGGCGGCGGCGCGTCGAGCAGCGGCTGCATGACCCGCCACTGCTCGAGCACGGCGTCCTGGCGGGTGAAGCGCTGGGTCTCCCCCGCGAGCGCGTCGGCGAGCAGGACCTCGTAGGGCGTCGGCCCCGCGCCCCCCTCCTCGGCGAACGTCATGTCGAGGTCGATGAGCGCCGGCTTGCGCGCGTCGGCGCGCTTGGCGTCCATCCGCATACGCACACCGGTCGCCGGGTCGAGCCGCACGACGAGCTGCCCGGGCTCGTCGGGGCGGTGCTGGTGGTCGGTGAAGCCCAGGCGCGGCGGCTGACGGAACACGAGCCGCACCTCGGTCTGCTTGTACGGCAGGCGCTTGCCGGTCCGCAGGAAGAACGGCACGCCCGCCCAGCGCCAGTTGTCGACCTCCAGGCGCAGCGCCGCGAACGTCTCGGTCGTCGAGTCCGGCGCGACGCCGGGCACCTCGCGGTAGCCCTCGTACTGACCGCGGACGTAGTGCGCCGGGTCGGCCGCGGGCATCGCGTGGAAGACGGCGTACTGGTGATCCTTCAGCGTCTTGGCGTCCTGCGCCGCCGGCGCCTCCATCGCGGCGGCGGCGAGCAGCTGCATGAGGTGGTTGACGACGACGTCACGCAGCGCGCCGACCGGATCGTAGAAGTGCCCGCGGTCCTCGACGCCGAGCTGCTCGGCCATGGTGATCTGCACGCACGCGACGTAGTTGCGGTTCCACACCGGCTCGAGCATCGTGTTCGAGAACCGCAGGTAGAGCAGCTCCTCCAGGCCGAGCTTGCCGAGGAAGTGGTCGATGCGCAGCAGCTGGTCCTCGCGCAGGTACCGGTGCAGCTGCTCGTTCAGGGCGGTCGCCGACTCGACGTCGTGGCCGAACGGCTTCTCCACGACGACCCGGCCGGTGCCGACCAGCCCCGCTTCGCCGAGCCCCTCGACCACGCGCCCGAAGAGGAACGGCGGGATCTCGAGGTAGAAGACGGGCTCCTTCGCGCCGGCGATCTCGGCGCCGACCCGCGCGTAGGTGTCCGGGTCTGCGAAGTCCCCGGCGACGTACGACAGCCGAGCAGCGAACCGCGCGAAGACGTCATCGTCGACCTCGTCCTCCTTGGCGGCGATGCACGCGCGGGCGTGGTCACGCAGCTGCTCGACCGACCAGTCGTCGACCGCCACGCCGACGATCGGGCAGTCGAGCACGCCGCGCAATTCGAGCCGGTAGAGCGCGCGGAGCGTCATGAGCTTGGCCAGGTCGCCCGTGATCCCGAAGATCACGAGGACGTCGCCGCGAGCCTGATCGGTCATGGTCAGACCTTCCTGATGCCGCTGCGGGTGATCGGCAGCAGGACCGATCTCGGTGTGAGCCGGCCCGCCATCGCAGCGCCCTTCATGAGCAGGCCCGGGGTGACCGTGCGCCGCCCGCGCTGCATGCCCTCGATCGCCTCGCGGACGACCTGCTCAGGCGAGACCGTGACGATGCCGGGGAGCGTCTCCTCGATGTCGCCCATCCCGGAGATCTCGCCGAACTCGGTCGGCACGGGGCCGGGGCAGAGCGCGGTGACGCTCACCCCAGTCCCCGACAGCTCGGCGTGCAGCGCCTCGCTGAAGGACAGGACGAACGCCTTCGTCGCGGCGTAGGTGGCGAACATCGGCAGCGGCTGGACGCCGGCGAGGCTCGCGACGTTGAGGATCGCGCCCTCGCCCCGCTCGACCATGCCCGGGAGGAACGCGCCGGTGAGATGGTGCAGTGCGTCGACGTTCACCTCGACCATCTCGCGCTGCTTGGCCTGGTCGGCCTTGGCGAAGAAGCCTGACCCGCCGAACCCGGCGTTGTTGCACACGCCGGCGAGGTGGAGGTCGAGATGCTCGACGGCATCGACGAGGCGCTCGCGGGCGGCGACGTCGGCGAGGTCGGCCGGCAGCACGTCGGCGCGGATCCCGTGGGTGCGCGCCAGCTCGTCGGCCAGCGCGTTCAGCCGGTCGATCCGCCGGGCGACGAGCACGACGTTGTACTGCTGGGCGGCGAGCTGGCGCGCGAGCTCGGCGCCGATGCCGGAGGAGGCGCCGGTGATGAGGATCGTGGCTGCGGGGTCGGGCTGCGGCAGACTCATGGGCGTGATGATCGCGGGTGGACCGGTCTGCGGATAGGTGACTGATGCGGTTCTGGGCGCACGACGCGCACGACTTCCCCCCCCGCCGGGGCACAAGTTCCCGCTGGGGAAGTACCGGCTGCTGCGCGAGCGGCTTGTCGCGGAGGCCGTCGCCGCGCCCGATGACATCGCGGCGTCGGCACCGGCCTCGTGGGAGCTGCTCGCGACGGTGCACGCATCGTCCTACCTGGAGCGGGTGCGCACCGGCGCGATGACCGACCGCGAGGTGCGCGTGCTCGGGCTGCCGTGGTCGGCCGCGCTGGTGGAGCGCGGGCGCCGCTCGACCCAGGGAACGGTGGAGGCCGCGCGCGACGCACTCGCCGGCTCCGGCTACGGCATGAACCTCGGCGGGGGGACCCACCACGCAGGCCGTGCGGCCGGGCGCGGGTACTGCCTGTTCAACGACCTCGCGGTCGCGGTGACCGAGCTGCGGCGATCGGCGGGGTTCGACGGCCGGGTGGCGGTCATCGACTGCGACGTGCACCAGGGCGACGGCACCGCCGAGCTGTTCGCCGACGACCCGTCGGTGTTCACGCTGTCCATCCACGGAGGAGCGAACTACCCGTTCCGCCGCGCGGTGAGCGACCTCGACGTGGACCTGCGCGACGGGGTGGGCGACGACGAGTACCTCGGCGTGCTGTCGTCGTCGCTGGATGAGGTCGGCGGCGCGGACCTCGTCTTCTACCTCGCGGCCGCAGACCCGTGGGAGGGCGACCGGCTGGGCCGGCTCGCGCTCACGAAGGCGGGGCTGGCGGCACGCGACGGCGTCGTGCTCGACCGCGCGGCCGCGTGGGGCGCGGCGGTGTGCGTGGTGCTGGCGGGTGGTTACGCGCCGGACGTGGCCGACACGGTGGACATCAACCTCGCGACGGCGCGCGCGGTCGCGGAGCGGGCGGCAGCCCAGCGCTCGGTCAGGGACCCAGCAGCGCGAGCGGAATGACGGCGATCCCGTCGCTCCGGCGATAGGCCTGTGGTCCCGTCGTGATGATCGCGGCATCGCGCACCTGTTCGCCGAGCTGAGCTCGCAGCCACGACAGGTGCCTGACGTCGCGGTCCTCGACCGTCGCCGAGAGCTTGACCTCCAGTGCGAGGACACCACCGCTGGCGTCCTCGACGATCATGTCGATCTCCTGCCGCCCTTCTTGCGTCCTGAGATGACGCACGGTGGCATCCGCGGCCTGCGCGAACACGCGCACCGAGAGCGCCGCGAGCGATTCAAACAGCGAGCCGAGCAGCGTTCCGTCTCGGGGAAGCGCGAGCGGGCCGCCATCTCCGGTGAGCAGCTTGTCCGCGGTCATGCCGAGGAGGTGCGCTGCGAGCGCGGGGTCCACCAGGTGGTGCTTCGGTGCCTGCGTCAGACGCTTGAGGTGGTTGTTCGTTGGAAGCCAGCCGTCCAGCGGGTCGACGATGAACAGGCGCTCGAGCGCCGTACGGTAGGCGAGCGCCGTGGTCTTCGCGGGAGTGCTCTGGCCGGCCGTCGCCGCATCGCGGATCTTGTCCATCGTGGTGGTCGTCGCAGTCGCCGCGGCGTAGGCGCGCATCCACCGCCTCAGCAGATCCGGCTGCCGAACCTTCTCACCGAGCTCGTTGGGGAAGTCGCGGTCGATGATGCGCGTGATGTATCCGTCGAGGCGCACGCGCCGCGCACGCCCTGGCAGTGCACGGATCCCGGGAAAGCCCGAGCTGAGAATCTCCTCCGTGTACTCGGTCAGCGTGAGAGAGCTGGACCCTGTGAGCTCGGTCCTTGCACCACCCAACAGGTCACGCAGGCTGACCGTCGGCGCAAGGTCGAGCCGCTCGATCAGTGTCATCGGCCGCATCCGCAGGGCGTCGATCCTTCCGGCGCCCGAGTGGCGCTCAGGGTCGCTGCCACCCGATGGCGGGACCGCGGAACCCGTCAGGAGGAACGGGCCTGGAGGATCCCGGTCGTCGACCGCGCGTCGAACCGCATCCCACAGCGGCGGCACCCGCTGCCACTCGTCGAGAAGGACCGGCGGGTCCCCCCGAAGCGGTAGCTGCACGTCGGCGCGGGCGAGTTCCTGCTGCGGTGGATCGTCCAGCCGGACGATGGTCGCCACCCGCCGCTCGGCGGTCGCAGTCTTGCCGACCCCCTTTGCCCCTTCGATCGCGATGGCGGGCAGAGGCCCGAAGAGCTCGTCGAGCTCAGCGTCGATCACGCGCGGCCGGTACGCGGACATGCGTGCCAACATACACTACCTTCTAACCGCGTTCTACACTACCTTCTAACCAAGTCCTAGCCTACCGCTGGACCGGCCGGGGAGGGTGAGACTCCCCCGCGCGCCCTCCTACTTCTTCTTCGCATCGTCCGACGTGAGCGAGCGGTCCGCGCTCTTCACGACCGTGCGCAGGAAGTCGTACTGCGCGGTGACGAGCTTGTCGGCCATCTCGAGCGCCGCGTCGACGACCTTCTCACGCGCCGTCGGGCGGCCGCCAATGGTCGGCAGCGCCTCGTCGACCGTCTCGGTGAACTTGCGCACCGCGTCGATCGCCGCGCGCTGACCCTTCTCGACGGACTTCAGGACATCGTCGGACAGCTCGGCCGCGCGATCGACGACGCCCTCCTCGGCCTTGCGCGCAGGCCGCTTGGCCATGGGCTTCGCGGCCGCTGCCTTCGGCTTCTTCGCCGTGGTTGCTGGTGCCATGATCGCTCCTCAGGGGTTGGATGCAGAGGCGAACCAGACGCCGGGGTGAGATGCGGGAGCTGAAGAGCTCCCGCCGGCCCGGAACCGATCAGGGCGACCCTAGGTCGGGGCGGGGTGCGTGTCATCAGTACAAACCCCACGCGAAGGTGTGACAAAAGTGCGGAAACACCCCATGGGTGGCGTCGCGTGCGAGAGCATCCGGCGGTGAATCCGATGAAGATGAAGGGCGACCTGGCCGAGCTGAAGGTTGCCGCCGACATCCGCAGCCGCGGGCACCAGATCGCACTGCCGTATGGCGAGGACTGGCTGTTCGATCTCGTCGTCATGCGCCACGGTGCGCTCGAGCGGGTGCAGGTCAAGCACGGGCGGTCGGACGGCCGGACCCTCGAGGTCCGCGCCCTGACGGTGACGATCACGGCGGGCAAGGTCCAGGCAAGACGGAAGTACACCGCCACCGACATCGACTGGCTCGCCGTCTGGGATTCGACGACCGATCAGTGCGCCTACGTGCCGGCCCGCGAGCTGGGATCTGGGATGTGCTGCATCACGCTGCGACTCGAGCCCGCGCGCAACGGCCAGCGACGTGGCGTCCGGATGCTGCAGGACTACTTGGAGTTCTAGCCATGAACACGAAGGTCAAGGGCGACGTTGCGGAACTGGCCGTCGCCACCGACTTGCGACGCCAGGGTCATAAGGTCGCGTTTCCCTACGGCGAAAACTGGGATGCAGACCTGCTGGTTGAGGCAGCAGGACAGCTCGAACGCGTACAGGTCAAGCACACCACCTCGGACGGAGTGACGATCGAAGTCCGGTGCTACACGCAGACCATCGTGGCCGGCCGCACACGGTCGGTGCGCAGCTACTCGGGCGACACCGTCGACTGGCTCGCTGTCTACGACGCCACCACGGCCCGCTGCATCTACCTGCCTGCCCGCGAGTTCGCAGGCCGAACGCGGATCCACGTGCGCTACGTTCCAGCCGCCAGGGGACGGCGCAAGGACGTGCGCCTCGCCGATGACTTCACGCGGCTCGGGCGTTCCGGTCCTAGAATCGACATCGAGGGGCCATAGCTCAGCTGGTAGAGCGTCGCGCTTGCATCGCGAAGGTCAGGGGTTCGAGCCCCCTTGGCTCCATGTTGTTGGTTGTCCCGCCGCATCCATCCCGCCAGGCCTCTGGCTGCAACTGGCAACGCTGAGTCGGGTCTTGACTTCCCGCCCCGCCTCAGACCCGAACCACCTTCCGGCTCAAGCCGGTTCCGCCAGCCGCTCAGCTCGGCCTAGAGGAGAGCGCGGAAGCTACTTACCAGAGTCGAACGTAGAAGGAAGCTCCCACATGGCCTCTAGGCCGAGCTCAGCAGCTGAGCGACGTCAGCGGGCGTGTACGTGACCGACCCCGCCGGAAGATCCTCCGGACGACGCAGGCCAACATAGGTGACGGGCGTGCACATGTCGAGTTCGGTGCTGACACGCGCGCCGCGGGCACGCAGGAGGTCCGCGAGATAGTCCATACGCAGATAGCGACGCTCGTACAGCGCTCGCATCACGAGTGACGTCCCGTGCGCGTTGCCCTCGACGCGGTTCATCGACGGCCAGCCGGCGAGGTTCACGTGGGTCCAGAGCGCGCGCCAGTCGTCGCCACTGCCACGCGCGAAGATCACGGGCAACGCGACTCGTCCGCGTCCAACCAGATCGGACTTCGCCGTGACGGTTCGCGGTTCGAAGGGACGCCCCTTGTCCGCCGGTCTGCGCTCCATGAATCCGAAGTACGCCTCGGCGGCGCTCTCGAAACGCTCGCCCGAGTACACGTTGACCTGCGGGACGACGTACCTCGCGCCGGTGCCGTTGAGGTCGACGTCGATGAACTCCGTCGCGGTCGTCAGCGCTTCGGTGAGGTCGCCGGAATGCACGGCTCCAGTCCCGCGCAGGTTCGTCCAGGAAATCTGGTCGATCTGGGTGAACTCCTCGTCGAGGAGCAGGGCCGAGAGGTCGTAGTCGGTGGTCCTCGCCCGCTGCCTCCAGGCGATGAAGAAGCGGACATGGCCCGCCGTCGTCTGAATCGAGCCGCGGGGCAGAAGACCGAAGCCGTCGGGGCGATTCTTGCCGGTCAGCGGCAGCGCGACAGTCGTGACGGCGGGATCGACGACGAGGTGCTCGACGCTGGGCAGTCGTCCCGCAACCTCCCCGTCGAGCACCTCGCTCAGGCGCTCGATGGTCGCGGCCTCCAACGGTGGTCGCTCGTCGGGCGTGCTCCACATACCGCCGCGGCGGTTGACGAACGCGCGGGACGCCTGCGGGGCCGCACGGTTCATCAGGTGCTCACGGAGCGACAGCAGGACGCGCGTGGACGTGGCCGGTGCTGCGTCCCCCACGGCGTCGATCAGGCGGTCGACCTCGACGCCTTCGCGGATCAGGTGATCCACCGTGCGCAACAGCATGCCCGGGGCGTCCGCGAGGGCCACGAGCGCATGATCGGGTCGACCTTCCGCGAGCGCGAGGTCGACGCGACCGGCAACCGAACGAGCGCGACGTTCGCCACGCGCGACGGCGAACGCCGCTTGCGCTCCCGGGAGCTGTGGGTACTCGTGTGGGTGCAAGCGCTCGCCGAGCCGCTTGAAGGCCTCGCGATGACGCATGACGTCCGCCAGTTTCGCCGGGTGCGGACGCACGATCTCGTCGAGTGCGCGGAGGAGGATGCGGCGCTCGGGTCGACGGATGCCACGGAACCTCGTCGCCGTCTCCAGCGTAACGTCGCCCCCCGCACAATGCTGCCGCCAGACGCAACACGTCCGTGGTGGTGTCGACGTCGAGGTCGCGTCCGTGGCGAAGCCGCGCCACGTTGACCACGGCGCGGTTCTCGCGGACGTCGATCGCCTCGGGCTGCGCGTCGCCGACGTGCAGATCGGCGAGCGCGGCGAGCAGCGACAGATCCTGCTCGGACAGCGGACTACCGCTGCCGGCGAGTGCCAGGTACAGACGATGCGATTCGTCGGGGAGTGCGTCGCCCAGGTCGAGCAGCGTCGTCCTCGTCGCCGCGCTGGCCAGGAGCGTCTCGTGCATCTCGAGCATCTGCTCGTACGTGTGCTGGTACCTGCCGTAGCGCGGGAGGTCGAGGAGATTGACCAGTCCCCGGCGCACCTGCCTGCGGACGATCCCAGCCGAACGCCGGTCGCGCAGCGCGTCCGCGATGCACGCGTTCCAGAACTCCAACGTCTCGGGCACGTTCGCTGGAAACTCGATGAAGTACGAGTTGTGCTCGGCATCGTCGCCGACCAGCTGCCGCACTGAGCGCAGGACGACATTCCCCAGATCGGCAACCGCGACGGGATGGAAGCCCGAGAGGTGGTCAAGGAGCTCGCGCGACGCCTTGAAACCCACGGACATCAGCGCGACGTCGAGTTGCCGCGTTGCCGTGGAGCCTTCACCGGTTGCGCCCTCAAGTCGCGGCACCCGCAGCGTCTTCGCGATCAGGACTTCTTGCAGATCTCCGTCAAAGGGCTTCGGAAGGACTCGCCGCTCGGCCAGTTCATGCGGCGGCGCGGGCGGAGAACTCTGGTCGACCGCTCGTACACCGGCAATTCCGGCACGCCCGAGGTCGAACGCGCGCCGAAGCTGATGGATGAACCCTGGACGATTCAAGGGGGCACGACGCTACCGCGCCGCACCAATGCGCTCCGGGACGTCGTGTTGTGCGGTCGACCGTTGCCCGCGCCACACGCGACGGAGGGGCTCGAACCCACCGCGTGTGCTCAACGCGCTGGCCACGTACCGGTGCCCGGACCACCCACCACCCGCCGCCGACACGACCGGCCGAGCACGAGCTCCGCCAGCACCGCGCGCTCCAACGGCGCAACATCCCGCGACGCGATCGGGAACCGCACCCGCACCCGGGAGCGACCGGCGACTCTGACTCCCAACAGCTGACGTTCCTGCACAGGCATCGCGGCGCCTCCATGGGCTCACGGCGGATGCCGCCGCTCTTCGACGCGCGCCGGGCCGCTCCTGCGCCTCGGCCCACGCCTGACGCGTCAGACTCGCTCGGCCAGGAACGCCGCCTCGGCCTCACCCAGCGCCGTCGTGGGCTCCGCGCCGTGCAGGTACTCCGCCGCGATCGCGCCCCAGTTCGCCCCCGCACGCAGCTGCGCGAGGGTCACAGCGACGATGCCGTGCATCCGCCGGATCAGCAGTGACTCCGGCGGGAGCGTGAACTGGTTGACCTGCAGCTTCGCGGCGGCACGCGCCTCGGCGTCGGGGCGCTCGCGGTCGCGATGATCACGGCTGTCCGCCGGCGAGAACCGGCGCTCGCGGGGCTTGGCGTACCAGCCCACCGCCATGCCCATGACGCGCAGCGCCCAGTCCGGGTCCACCACGTCGGAGCGGTCGGCCGGGAGGTAGTGCCCGGCGATCAGCGCGGCCTTCAGCGCCGCCGCGTCGTCGTCACGGACCGCGGCGTTGATGGCGCGCTCGGCGGCCACGCGGTCCTGGCCGACGTCACGCAGCAGGCCGAAGTCCAGGAAGCAGACGCGGCCGTCGGGGCAGAGCAGGTAGTTGCCGGGGTGGGGGTCGCCGAGCGCGATCCGGTCGCGGTACAGCAGCCCGAGGAAGAACCGGAAGAGGATCTCCCCGTAGCGGTCGCGGGTCGCCTCGTCGTCGCGGCGGACCTCTTCGAAGCGCTCGCCCGCGACGTACTCGGAGACGAGCACCCGCCGGGTCGACAGGTCGGTGTGCACGTGCGGGACGCGCGCGAACGGATGTCCGCGCAGGAGCCGCTCGACGCGGCGCTGGTTCTGCGCCTCGAGCTCGTAGTCGAGCTCCTCGCCGATCCGCTCGCGCATCTCGGCCGCCAGCGCCTTGCCGTCGAGTCCGGGCGCCAGGCGCTTGACGAGCGGCAGCAGCAGCGTGGCGTTGCGCAGGTCCGTTTCGACCGCCTCGGCGACGCCCGGGTACTGGATCTTCACGACCACGTCGTCCCCGTCGACGGTGGTGGCCCGATGCACCTGGCCGATCGACGCCGCGGCAAATGCCCGCTCGTCGAAGTCCGTGAACACCCGTGAGAGCGGCCCGCCGAACTCCTGGCGCATGAGCTTCTCGAGGTCCGCGAACGCCACCGGCGGGACGTCGTCACGCAGGGCAGCGAGCTTGCGCTGCAGCTCGTCCTGTTGCTCCTCGGGCAGGCCGTCGAACTCGACCATCGAGAGCATCTGGCCGACCTTCATCGCCGCGCCGCGCATCTGGCCGAGCTGATCGACGAGCTGGTGCACGAGCGCGGCGGTGCGGTCGTTCTGCGCGGCCGCCGCCCGCTCGGGCGTGCGGACCCGGTTGGCCGTGCGCATGCCCGCCCAGCGCAGGCCCTGCCCGGCCACGAGGCCGCCCACTCGCGCCGTCCGCGCCACGCGGCCGGTGGGCAGCTTGCCCGCGTCGGGCGCCGGGTCGTCGTCGGGCTCGGCGCTCACCCAACCCAAGCTACCGACCGGGCGCCGCTACCCCTCCGGCCAGCGGCGCGCCACCCCGGGCACCACGGCGCCGATCAGGCCGCGCACCAGCCCGACGTTCATGTCCACGAGGTCGAAACTGTCACGCCAGACCGTGATCTTGCCGCCGCGCAGCTCGAACCGGCCGTACACCCAGAACTGCCAGTGCACGCGGCCGAAGATCAGCGCGTCGGTGCGTTCGGTGAGCACGACGTCGTCGCCGTCACCCGCGATGGCATGGAAGTGGACCTTGAAGCCCGCCTTCCCGATGAGCGGACGGAACATCCGGTCGATCGTCCGGCGGCCGTGGACGGTCGGGAACGGGACGTTGGTGTAGGCAACGTCGTCGTCGAGCATCGAGAGCGCGGCGTCGAGATCGTCCCGGGCGAGTGCTTCGAGGAACTCGCGGACGATGGTCTCGGCCGACTGCGCGATGACCGGCGGCGCGCCGTTGCGCGTGCTGGTGGTCGACATGGCGCAAGCCTCCCGCGTCCGAGCTCCGGGCGCAAGCCGCGGGAGGACGAGGGACGTCGCCGTCGAACATCGGCGGGTGGCTGCGACGACCCCCACCCGTGCCCCTGCCGGCGAAGCGATGGCGAAATGGAGCGCGAAGACGTTGCTCATCGCCGCCGGCGTCCTGCTCGTGGGAGGAGCCATCTGGTACGCGCGTGCCGTGACGGTGCCGCTCATCGTGGCCACGCTCGTCTGCACACAGCTCATCCCGCTCGTCGAGGGCGCGACGCGCCGCGGTGTCCCGCGCGGACTGGCGATCACCGGCGCGATGCTCAGCGTGATCGTGGTCGTCGCGGGCCTGACCTGGCTCTTCGCCGATGCGTTGTTCGGCGAACTCGGCGGCGTCGGGCAGGAGCTCAGCGACGGCGCAGACGAAGTGATCGCCTGGCTGCAGGACAACAACCGCTGGGTCCAGCAGAACGAGGAGGAGATCCGGAACTTCCTCGACGGCCTGCTGCCCGCCGTCAAGGACGCCGCCGGCGGCGTCGTGGGCGGCGTGCTCTCCGGCCTGTCGCTCGCCGCACAGCTCGTGAGTTCCGCGCTGCTGACCTTCGTCTTCATCCTGTACCTCCTCACCGGCGGCGACCAGGTGTGGCACTGGATCGAGCGCCGCTTCAGCGCCGCGCGCCGCGACCGCGTCACGGTCGCCGGCGACGCCGCATGGAACGCCGCGGGCGGTTACATCCGCGGTATCGCGCTCGTCGCCTTCATCGACAGCCTCGTCATCGGGCTGGGGATGTTCGTCATCGGCACACCGCTCGTCGGCACGCTCATGCTCCTGAGCTTCGTGACGCTCTTCATCCCGATCCTCGGCGCGTGGGTGTCGGGCACGGTCATCGTGCTCGTCACGCTCGGCGCGGAAGGTGCCGGCGCTGCGGTCGCGATGGCTGCGGTGATCCTCATCGCGCAGCAGCTCGACAGCATGTTCGTCACGCCGCTCGTCTACCAGAAGACTGTGTCGCTGCACCCGATCGTGACCCTCTCTGGCGTCATCATCGGCTCGCAGCTTCTGGGCATCGTCGGCGCATTCCTCGCGGTGCCGATGATCGCGATCGGGTGGGCGGTCTTCAACACGCTCGAGCAGCCCGAGCCTGAAGCACCGCCGTCGCAACCCGCCTGACGGGATTTCCCGCAGGCAGGCGACGGCTCGCCACTGATGCGCCGCCGACCGCTTCGCGAGACGCTGAGCTTCCACCCTCACCAAGGGAGACACCGATGGAAGCTTCACGTCCGGCCGGCGCCGGTTGGTTCACCTTCGCCGGCGTCCTGTTCCTCATCGCCGGCGTCGCCAACCTCCTCTGGGGGATCGGCGCACTCGACGACGCCTCGTACCTGCCCGAGGACGGGTTGCTCTTCAGCAACCTCACCTTCTGGGGCTGGGTCTCGATCATCTGGGGTGCGGTCAGCATCGTGGGTGGCGGGCTGTTGCTCTCGCGCTCCGCGGTGGGCGCCATCATGGGCATCTTCATCGCGACCCTGAGCGCGTTCTTCTGGATGTTCTCGCTCCCGGTCCTGCCGATCTGGTCGCTCGTGGTCATCACGATCGACCTGCTCATCATCTACGGGCTCTCCGCCCACATCGACGCCGCGAAGTAGCGACCACGCGCCGGGCCGACCGCGCCGTGCGGTCGGCCTGACCCCGTACCGTTCCCGCCATGCCCTGCTTCGCGCTCATCCTCGCCGTCATCTCGCCCCGCCTGGCGATCATCGGCGTCTGGATCTTCACTGACGACCTGAGCCGCGCGTACGACAGCTGGTTCCTGCCGTTCATCGGCTTCTTCCTGCTCCCCTGGACGACGCTGGCGTACGCGGTCCTGTGGGGCGTCGGGACGAACGGCGTGACCGGCTTTGAGTGGTTCCTCGTGATCCTCGCGTTCCTCGCCGACCTCGGGTCGTACGCGGGCACGGCGCGCGGCCGCGAGTGGGGCGACTAGGCCTCGGCGGCGAGGCGCTCGGCGCGTTCCTTCATCCCGCGCAGCATCTTGCGCTCCATGACGAGTGACCCGGGCTCCATCGGGAGCATCCCGATCCGCGCGCCGAGTGTCGGCAGCCGGAACCGGTTGCGACTGATGAGCCGCGTGGCGCCGTCACGCTCCTCGAGGACGAACGTCCACACCCAGTTGCCGTCGGCCGACTGCCACGCGAGGACCCGCTGGGGCTCGACCCGCTCGACCCGCATGACGTTCGGCCCGTAGCCGATCGTGTCCCCGACGTGCGGGTCCTGGAAGTCGGGGAGGACCTCGTCGGCGCTGTGCATGGTCAGGCCGAGCAGGTTCTCGATCCAGTCGTACGTGTACGCGCCGCCGCGGGGCGCAGGGCCCATCTGGGCGATCCACGGCCAGACCGCGGAGGCCGGCGCGTCGACGGTGATCGCGCGGGTGGAAACCCCGTCGGCGTCGGGGAGCAGCTCGTCTCCGGGCAGCGTCGCGGCGGCCTCCGCCGGCTCCGCTCCGTAGGTCAGGACGGGGTCGCGCAGCCACCGCCAGTAGATGCCGGCGAGCGCAGCGAGGATCACGACGCGGGTGAGCATGGCCGGAACGTACGCGGCTGCGCCGTCGTCGTCATCGTGGATTCCCCGCGAGGCGCGCCGGTACCCTCCCGCCCGTGACCTACACCACCGCCGAAGGCCGGCAGCAGATCCTGGACGAACTCGCCGCGGCCACGGAGCACCTCGCGCTCGCGCTCGCGTGCGTCGGCGCGGCGTACGACCTGCTCGACGAGCAGAGCGGCGACCGGCTGGAGGAGGCCCTGTTCCGCCCGGTCCAGCACGCCTACGGCACAGCGCAGCGCACGTACACCGGGTTCGCCGAGCGCGCCGGGCTGCCGGCGCAGGCCTTCGAGGAGGCGAGCGCGGGGCACACGTCTCAGGGGGCGAAGGCGTTCATCGAGCGCGCGATGGACCAGGCCGCGGAGGCCGCGCACGTCATCGGCGAGCTGCAGGACACGATGCTCCCCGTCGAGGTCGGCGACCCGGAGCTGCGCGCCGGGCTCGCGGAGGTGCGCGAGCGGGTCGAGGGGCTGCGTGCCGACGCGCGGACCTTCACGCGGACGCTGGGCCGCTGAGGACCCGCCGCCGTTGTGGCGGCGCCACACCGGCCGCGGCCCGGCTGTGACGCCAACCACCTGACGAACACCGTCCTTCCCGGTACGGTCCACGGACCGGGCGTCGGAGGAGAGGACACGCATGGCCGAGGAGCTGCCCACCTACTGCCGGATCTGCGAGCCGTTGTGCGGCATGGTCGCCACGGTCGACGACGGCAAGCTCGTGCAGCTGCGACCCGACCGGGAGCACCCCGTGTCGAAGGGGTTCGCCTGCCCGAAGGGCATCGCATTCACCGAGGTCGTCAACGACCCGGACCGGGTCACGCATCCGCTGCGCCGCCGTCCCGACGGGACGTTCGAGCGCGTGAGCTGGGACGACGCCATGCGCGACATCAAGGCGCGCCTGCTGCGCATCCAGGGCGAGCACGGCAGTGACGCGATCGGCTGGTACTGGGGCAACCCGGGCGCGTTCAGCGCGTCGCACACCCTGTGGGTCGCGGCGTTCATGCTCGGCCTGCGCTCGCCGCACCTCTACACCGCCGGCTCGCAGGACGTCAACAACCGCTTCGCCGCCAGCGAGTTCCTGTACGGCAACACCGCGGTCGCGCCGGTGCCCGACCTGCACCGCGCCGACCTCGTCGTCATCGTCGGCGCGAACCCGCTCGTCTCCCACGGCAGCGTGCTGACCGCGCCGCGGATCAAGGAGGAGCTGCACGGCGTCGTCGAGCGCGGCGGCCGCGTCGTCGTCGTCGACCCGCGCCGGACCGAGACCGCCCGCGCGTTCGAGTGGCAGCCCATCCGCCCGGACGGCGACGCGTTCATGCTCCTCTCGCTGCTGCACGTCCTCTTTGAAGAGGGCCTCGCCGACGAGGACGCGATCGCCCGGCAGGCCCGCGGGGCCGGGCACCTGCGCGACCTGGCCCGGCCGTTCTCCCCCGAGGCGACCGCCGCCACCACGGGCATCGCGCCCGAAGCCGTCCGCGAACTCGCGCGCGCGCTGGCGACCACCGAGCGCGCCGCGATGTACGGCCGCATCGGCACGTCGCTCGGGCGCAGCGGCACGCTCACGACCATGCTGCTCGACGCGGTGAACCTCGTCGCCGGGAACCTGGACCGCGAGGGCGGATCGATGTTCGGCAGCCTCGGCGTGCCGCTCGAGCGCACCGCGATGCAGATCACGAAGGCGCTGATCCCCGTGGGCCACGATCGCGGCCCGCGCTCACGGATCGGCGACTTCCCCTCGATCCTCGCGTCCCGCCCCGCCGCGATCATGGCGAAGGAGATGACGACCCCCGGCAAGGGACGGCTGCGCGCGCTGTTCGTCTCGGCCGGCAACCCGGTGCTGAGCTGCCCGAACGGCGAGGAGCTGGAAGCCGCCCTCGACACCCTGGACCTCCACGTCGGCATCGACTTCTACGTCAACGAGACCAACGCCCACGCCGACTACGTCCTGCCCGCCACGACGATGTACGAGCGCGAGGACTTCCCGATCCCGTTCCAGGCGCTGTCCCTCACGCCGTTCCGGCAGGGGACGAAGGCCGTCATCCCGCCCGTCGGCGAGGCGCGCGAGGAGTGGGAGGTCATCGACGAGCTCGCCAGCGCGCTGTGGCGCCGCACCCCGGCGTTCTTCGCCGCCGAGCTGCTGCGCCGCACCGGCACGCTGACGCCCCGCCGCGCGATGGACGCCGTCGTCCGGCTGTCCGAGGGCGGCGACCTGTTCGGCCTGCGCCGCGGCGGCCTCACGTTCAAGAAGCTGCTGCGCGACTTCCCCCACGGCAAGGTCATCGCACCCCACCTGCGGGCCGGCGCGCTGGGCAACGTCGTGCTGCACCGCGACCGCAAGGTCCACCTCGACGCCCCGCAGTTCGCGTCGGAGATCGACCGGCTCGGCGAGCGCATCGACGACCCCGCGTTCCCGCTGCGGCTCATCGGGATGCGCGAACTGCGCAGCGAGAACTCGTGGATGCACAACGCGCCGCTGCTCCTGCGGGGCGGTCGGAAGCACCTCGCGCGCCTGCACCCCGACGACGCCGCCGACATCGGCGCGGCCGAGGGCGACCGCATCCGGGTCGCCTCCGCACACGGCGAGATCGAGATCGCCGTCACGCTCACCGACGACCTCATGCGCGGCGTCATCGCCATCCCGCACGGGTGGGGCCACAAGGGCCGCGGCGGCTGGCAGCGAGCGAACACCGCCGACGACGGCACCGGCGGGGCGAACGTCAACCAGCTCATGAGCAGCGACCCGGCGGACCTCGAGCCGGTCGTCGGCATGGCGAACCTCACGGGCGTCCCGGTGCGTGCCGAGGTCGTCGCCGCCGCGCAGGCGCCGGAGCGGGAGGCTGCGACACTGGGCGCATGACCCAGCTTGCGCGCATCTCCGTCGGCGACTCGCAGTACGACGACCGGCTCTGGAAGCTCCTCCAGGAGACCGGCATCGAGCCCGAGGAGTTCGAGGACCTCGAGTACTTCTCGCTGATCCCGTTCTTCATCATCGCCGGCGCGTCCGTGGAGACCCACGTGCGCGCGCACGGCGACCACTTCCACTTCGAGGGCGTCACGCTGACCGTGCCCGAGGAGCTGGAGGAGATGTTCTTCGTGGTCCTGCCGCAGATGCTCGGGCAGGTCACGGACCACGAGGCGTAGGGCACCCGGATGTGCGCCGGTCCCCGTGGTGGGACCGTGTCGGCATGTCCCCTGCGCTCATCGCCCTGATCGTCGTCGCCGTGGTGCTGGTGGTGCTCCTCATCGCCAGCATCCGGATCGTCCGGGAGTACGAGCGGGTCGTCGTGTTCCGACTCGGCCGCCTGCGCGGCGCGCGCGGCCCGGGGCTCGTCCTCATCATCCCGTTCATCGAGCGGACACGCTGGGTGAACCTGCAGGTCGACACCTCGGACATCCCACCGCAGGACCTGATCACGAAGGACAACGTCACGATCCGCGTCGAGGCCGCCGTGTTCTTCCGCGTCGTCGACCCCATCAAGGCGGTCGTGGCGATCCGTGACTACAAGCACGGCGTGCTGCGCATCGCCCAGACGACGCTCCGGGCCACCCTCGGCCGCCGCGACCTCGACGACCTGCTCGCCAACCAGGCCGAGATCAACGTGCTCGTGCAGGAGACGATCGACCAGAGCACCGAGCCGTGGGGCGTCCGTGTCGTGAAGGTGGAGACGAAGGACGTGGGGCTGCCCGACACCATGCGCCGCGCCATGGCCCGGCAGGCCGAGGCCGAGCGAGAGCGGCGCGCGAAGGTCATCGCCGCGGCCGGCGAGTTCGAGGCGTCACGCAAGCTGTCCGAGGCTGCCGACGTCATCGCGGACTCGCCCGGCGCCCTGACCCTGCGCACGCTGCAGACGCTCGCCGAGGTCGCCACGGAGCACAACTCGACCCTCGTGCTCCCGATCCCCATCGACGTGCTCGAGATGGTCAAGCGCGCGGAGGACGCGCCCGGGCGCGGGGCGCGGTTCGAGCGCACGACCTAGCTCGGAGCGGCGAGACGGGCGATATCACTATCGCGGGGGGAGTTGCGCGGCCCGAGTACCACCAAGTACCGTCGCGCCGCGCCCTGGGGAGGCGCTCCTGTCCAGGCAGCTCCGCTGCCCGTCTCTGAAGAGGTTTCCATGCACCTTCGCCACCTGTTGGTGGCCGTGCTCGCGCTTGCCGCGATCGCGGTCACGTCGACCCCTGCGGTCGCCAATCCGTTCGCCAAGGGCCCCGACCCGACGGCGTCGTTCGTCCGCGCGGGCCAGGGCCCGTACGGCGTCACCGCCGTCCGCGTGACCGACGCCGCGTCCAACAGCTTCGGGACGGGCATGATCTGGCGGCCGGTGACCACGACCGGCGAGAAGTTCGGGATCATCGCCATGGCGCCCGGCTTCCTCGAGGACACGACGGCCACCTCCTGGCTCGGGCAGAAGCTCGCCTCGAACGGCTTCGTCGTCATGGCGTTCAACACGAACACCCCGTTCGACCAGCCGCCCGCCCGCGGGAAGGCGCTGCTCGCCGCCCTCGACCACATGAAGGTCGCGGCGTCGACCGTCAACATCGTCGACCCGACCCGCCAGGCCGTCATCGGCCACTCCATGGGCGGCGGCGGCACGCTCACGGCCGCGAAGGCGCGTCCATCGCTGAAGGCGGCCATCGGCCTCGCGTCCTGGCACACGGACGGGACGTGGCCTGAGATCACGACCCCGAACCTCCAGATCGGCGTCGCCGACGACGTCATCGCGCCGACGTTCATGCACGTGATCCCGTTCTACAACTCGATCCCCGCGACGACGCCGAAGGCCTACCTCGAGTACGGCAGCGGCAGCCACTTCGCGACCAACAGCTACACGCCGCGGAACATGGCGACCGTGCTGTCGTGGGTCAAGCGCTTCGTGGACAACGACACGCGCTACTCGCAGTTCATCTGCCCCGGCCCCAGCGCGCTGACCTCGGGCGAGTTCTCGGTCTACCGCTCGAGCTGCCCGTTCTAGCCGAGTGATTCGCGCGGCGTCCCGCGGCCCCCAGACCGGGCCGCGGGACGCCCGCACGTTTGGCAAGAGGAGCTACAGACCCCGGAGATTCGCGCCAGCGAATCTCCGAAGGGTTGTGAGGCCCTGCCTCACAACCCCATCGTCTTACCGATGAGCTCCTTCATGATCTCGTTCGTGCCCGCGTAGATCCGGCCGACACGCGCGTCGATCCACGCCTGGCCGATCTTGTACTCCTTCGTGTACCCGTAGCCGCCGTGCATCTGCAGGCACTCGTCGGCGACCTTGCAGAGCAGATCGGTCGTGTAGTACTTCGCCATCGCGGCCTCGTCGACGCCGCAGGTGCCGGCGACGTACTTCGCGATGCACTGGTCGACGAAGGCCCGGGTGATCGTGATCTCCGTCTTCATCTCGGCCATCTTGAACCGGGAGTTCTGGAACGTGCCGATCGGGCGGCCGAACGCCTTGCGCTCCTTGACGTACTCGAGCGTCTGCGCGAGCACCGTCTCGCAGCCCGCGATCGAGCTGACCGCAAGCGTCAGGCGCTCCGGCACCAGGCGGGCGACGAGCTGGTAGAAGCCCGAGCCCTCTTCGCCCAGGAGGTTCTCGGCGGGGACGACGCAGTCGTTGAAGAACAGCTCCGCGGTGTCCGACGCGTGCTGGCCGAGCTTCTCGATCTGCTTGCCGCGCTCGAAGCCGTCGAAGCCGCGCTCGACGATGAACAGCGACAGGCCGCCATGCGGGTCCTCACTCGTGCGCGCGGCGACGATGACGAGGTCGGCGTTGATGCCGTTCGTGATGAACGTCTTCGCGCCGTTGAGGATGTAGGTGTCGCCGTCGCGCTTCGCCGTCGTGGCGATCGCGGCGAGATCGGAGCCCGTGCCCGGCTCGGTCATCGCGACCGCGGCGACGAGCTCACCCGACGCCATGCCCGGCAGCCAGCGCGCCTTCTGCTCCTCGGTGCAGCTCGCCATGAAGTACGGAAGGCAGACGTCGGTGTGCAGCAGCGGGCCGGCCCACGCGTCGCCGACGCCGGACGTCGCGGCCTCTTCCATGAGCACGACGTTGAAGCGCCAGTCGTCGACGCCGACGCCGCCGTACTCCTCCGGCACCTCCATCGCCAGGAAGCCGTGCTCGGCGGCCTTGGCGAACATCTCGCGCGGGATGATCCCGGCTTCGTTCCAGGCGTCGTAGTGCGGCTTGACCTCAGCTTCGAGGAAGCGGCGGAAGCTTTCGCGGTAGTCGTCGTGCTCCGACTCGAAGATCGTGCGTCCGGACGTGGTGACGGTGGCCATGGGCCGATGATACATACCGAACGCTTGCTTTGTAGAGCGGAAATCTGTGTAGGGTCGACACCGCGAGATGACGACGACCGAACCCCGCCCGATGCGACGGACCCAGGAGGAGCGCACCGCCGAGACCCGGCGCAAGCTGCTCGACGCCACGCTCGCGAGCCTGTTCGAGGTCGGCTACGCCGGCACGACGACACGGCGCGTGGCCGAGATCGCCGGGGTCTCCCAGGGCGCGCAGACGCACCACTTCCCGCGCCGGGTCGATCTCGTCGGCGCCGCACTCGAGCAGGCCGCCAACCAGCGCACCGCGGACCTGCGCGCGCGGATGACCGACCTTCCGACCGAACGCAGCGAGCGCACCCGCGCGGTGCTCGACCTCATCTGGCAGGACTTCGCCAGCCCGATCTTCACGATCTTCGTGAAGCTCTGGGTCGCAGCGGCCGACGACCGCGAGCTCTACGACCGGCTCGTGCCGCTCGAGCGCCAGCTCTCACGTGAGATCGCCGCCGCCGTCCCGGACCTGGCCGGCACCGACGGCCCACTGCCGGAGGACCTCAACGCCCGCGTCAGTCTCGTCCTGTCGGCGCTCCGCGGCCTCGCCCTGTCCCAGGCCTTCGAGCCGACCGCGCGCACGCCGCGTGACCCGTGGCCCGACGCGCGCCCGGTCCTCGAGCGCATCCTGCTCGCCGACTGAACCCGTCAGCGCCGGCGAAGCTCGCGCCACTCGTCGATGGCGTGCTCCTCGCGCATGAGCTCGGTGCCCGTGTCGTCGAAGTCGAGGTCGTGCGCGGCGTCCGCGCACCAGAACCGCGGGTGACGATCGAGCCACCGTTGCGCGTCGGCCTTCCCGACCTCGATGAGCGCCGCCGCGAAATCCTGGTCGAAGAGGACGAAGCTCATGAGCTCACCGCGCCGGCCGCCGTCGAGCAGACGGCTGAGCAGCGGGAAGTCCGGGTCGCGCAGGGCCTTCAAGCCGCCGTACTTCTCGTCGAGGATCCGCTCGGCGACGTCGGCGAGGGTCGTGCGCTTCTCCGGCGCCACGAGCGCGTAGGAGACCTTGCGGTACGACGGGCGGCCCCGGGCCGTGCGGTACGCCCGCGCGGACGAGGACACCCCGCCGACGCTGTCGGCGAAGAACGAGTTGATTGCCGCGAGCTGGTGCAGGTCGTCGGCGATCTGGTCGACCATCAGGCCGTCGAGGACGTTCGCCAGGACGTCCGTCATCCGCGGGCGACGGGCGAGCTCCTCCTCCGGCGGCGCGGCGAACGGCTTGAACCCGATGACGATGACGCGGTCTGCGCCCAGCGAGAGCGCGGGCGCGAGCGGGGTGTTCAGGCGGGTCGCGCCGTCGATGTAGTGCCCGGCCGCGCGGGCCGGGCGCGTCACCTCGACGGGCGGGAACAGCAGCGGCATCGCCGCGGACGCGCGAACGTGCTGGCCGGAGAGCGTGACCTTCTGAAAGCGGATGCCGTCCGTGCTCTTGTTGCGCGGCGCGGGCCCACGCGTCTCGACGAACGCCGTCGGGCGGCCCGTCGACAGCGACGTCGCCACGACGCAGACCGCGTCGAGTGTCCCGTTGCGGACGTTGCGATGGAGCGCCATCCAGTCGATCCACTTCTCCAGGCTCGACGCCATCGGCCGCGGATCGAGCAGCGACGCCAGCCGCACGCCCGGGACGCCCAGCGCCTCGGCCAGCCCGCGCGCCGCGGACACCGCGAGGCCCGGCCCCAGCACGGGGCTGATGACGTCCGTCTTGCGCAGGTTGCGCCAGTGGTCGAGCGAGTACTCGACCTGCTCGTCCATCGGCCGGTGCACCATCGACGCGGCGGCGGCGGCGTTGATCGCGCCCACGCTCGTCCCGCAGATCACCGAGACACGCTCGCCCCGCGCCTCGAGCGCCGGGAGCAGCACAGACAGCGCGCCCGCTTCATACGCGCCGCGCGCGCCTCCTCCCGGCAGGACGAGCGCCACCTTCGGCGCCGTGCCGTTGCGATCGATCGCCATGCGGTGAGCCATTCTCGCGCGCCCACCCGACGGCGATATGTCCGCACGGTCCACCCCACCCGGCCGTGTTTCGACATCGCGTCGAATCACCCCCGGAAATGGCGAGGGCGCCTCCGAAGAGGCGCCCTCGTTGCGTCCTTGCCCTCCGAGGCAAGTCCGTCGCATCCGGCCGATCCCCAGCGGCGTGGATGCGAACCCTGTCCGCTCTGGGTATCGGCACCGGAGCGCTTTGCACAAGACACCCCGACAGGGTTCGTACACATGTCCACAGCCCGGCCCGGGCAGGCCCGGACCCCGCGCAGATCACACGGTGAGCGTGGCGTCTGCGATGACGACGACGTCGCCGCCGACACGCACCCGGTCGCCCGCGATCTCGGCGACGAGCCGCGACGGACGGGCCATCTCCACGCCCTGGTCGATCTCGACCTTGGAGGCGACGCCACTGCGGTGCAGGTAGGCGATGAGCGGCCCCGCGGCCGATCCCGTCGCGGGGTCCTCGACCACGAGGCCGCGGTCGAGGTAGAAGGACCGGGCGCGCACCCTGCCGCCGTCGGTCATGGCGGTGAGATAGACGACGATGCAACCGAGATCGTCGAGCAGGGAACCGAGCACACCGGGCTGCACCTGCAACCGAGGCAGCAGCGCAGCGTCCCGCACGGGGGCCAGCAGGTGCGGCGCACCCGTGGACGCCACCTGCGGGGGAAGCTCGGGCACGAAGTCCGCCGGCTGCAGGCCGAGCGCGGCGGCGACCCGCTCGGGGTCGGGCACCGCCCCGAAGTGCACGGGACCCTGGAGCATCGACGCCCGCGCGGTCGAGCCGGCCAGTTCGACCTCGACCGGCTGGAGCCCCGCCCGCGTCTCCTGCACGTAGCTCGCGACGCGATCGCCGCGCCGGCGCGCGTGCGCAACCGCCGTGCCGAGCGAGGGGTGCCCCGCGAACGGCATCTCGCCCGGCGGGGAGAAGATGCGGTTGCGATAGTCGGCGCTCTCGACGGTGGCCCGCTGGATGAAGGTCGTCTCCGACAGGCGCGTCTCGCGCGCGAAGGCGAGCATGAAGCCGTCGGTGAGATCGTCGGCGTCGTGCACGACCGCCAGGCCGTTGCCCGTCAGCGGGCGTGAGGTGAAGACATCCAGCCAGGTGACCGCGCGGCGCACGTTCAGGACGTCCGGTACGCGCTCAGCCGTCGAAATCGAAGTCGCGCGGGGGCTTCTGCTCGAACCACAGCCGGTCGTGCTCTGGGGTCTCCTGCAGGAAGTCCGGAGTCTCCTCGAGCACGTCGTCCGCCTCGTCGTCCGGGATGACGACGTCGGGGTCCGGCGCCGGCTCCGCGGCGGCGGTCTCCGCGAGATGCTCCTCGACGGAGAACTCGACCGTGGGCTGCGCGAGATGGTCGGGCAGAGGCTCGGCGACCGGCGCTTCGGCGACGGGCTCGGGCTCGGGCTCGGGCTCGGGGAGCGGCTCCGGCTCCGGCTCCGGCTCCGGCTCCGGCTCGTCGAAGGGCTCCGGCTCGGGCGCGACCGCCACCTCGACGGGCTCCGGAACGACCGGCTCCGGCTCGGGTTCAGCGATCGCCACGTCGCCCCCCGGCGGCGCAGCCGCCTCGGGGTCCTCCGCGTGATCATCCGTCCGGCGGACAGGAGCGAGAGCCTCTTGCTCCTGGCGTTCGATCTCGGAGGGATCGCCGCCACGCTTGCGCTTGAGCTCGAGGTGCTCTCGGATGGCGTCGTCGAGCAGGCCCATGGGGACGCCCCAATGCTACTCGGCGGACACCACGCCCGCGACGACGGCGCGCGCCGACCGGTTCTTGCCGTCGCGTTTGGCCCGGTAGAGCGCGGCATCCGCGCCCGCGACGAGCGCGGCGCCGTCGTTGGCCGTGGTGGGAACCGCGGAGACGCCGAGGCTCGCCGTCACCTGAATGACGCCTTCGCCCTCGAGCCGGGGGACGCGCAGCGCCTCGACGCCGAGCCGCACGCGCTCGGCCAGCTCGTACGCGCCGTCAAGGTCCGCGCCCGGGAGGATCACCGCGAGTTCCTCCCCGCCGTAGCGCGCGGGGATGTCGATGTCGCGGCATGCCCGGCGCATCGCGCGAGCCACCTCGCGCAGGACGACGTCCCCCTGCTGGTGGCCGTACTCGTCGTTGACGGCCTTGAAGTCGTCGAGATCGAGCAGGACGAACCCGAGCGGCTGGCCGAGCCGCATCGCGCGCTCGACCTCGGCGGCGAGCGCCTCGTCGAACCGCCGGGCGGTTCGCCAGCCGGGTGAGCGGGTCGGTGACGGACTGCCGCGCGACCGCCTCGTGGCGCCCGACGTTCTCCACCGACACGGCGGCCTGTGCGGCGAGGTAGTGGAAGAGCTCCGTCTCGGCCAGGCTGAACGGGCGGCCGGCGCGCCCGACCGACACGACGCCCGCGACCTCCGACACCTGTCCGTCGGTCTCGTGCACGCGAAGCGGATGGGCGAGCGCGACGGAGCCCGGTGCCGCGACGGTCTGGGGCCGCCCGGCCTTCAGCGCACGTGCCTCGGCCTGGCGCACGGTCTCGCCCAGCCCGTTGCCCAGCCCGACCCGCGCGGCCTCGTGCAGTTCGCCCTCCGCGTCACGCACGATGACGCGGCCGGCGTCAGCGTCGACGCCCTCCACCGCGGTCTCGACGACGAGCTGGAGCAGCGCCTCGGCGTCGAGGTTGGACCCGACCGCCTGCCCGAGACGGCGCATGGAGCTCTGCACCCGCTCGCGCTCGCGCTGCAGTTCGGCGAGCCGCTCCTGCAGCTGCTCGGCCATCTTGTTGAACTCGCGGCCGAGGTCGGCGAACTCGTCGTTGCCGACGGTGGGGACCCGCGCGTCGAGGTCGCCGCTGCCGAGGCGCCGGGCCGCGGAGAGGACCCCGCCGATCTGCTGCTGCAGCGACCGGGACACGACGAGGGCGAAGACGAACGCCAGGATGAAGAACCCGCCGAGCAGCATCGCGGCGAGCAGGCGGCTGCGGGTCACGTCGTCCTCGGTCGCGCCGGTCGCCGCGAGGGTCAGGACGCGCGTTCGCTCGCCCAGGAAGCCGGGCGCCCCGAACGACGCGGCCCGGTAGTCCTCCGCGCCGACGGTGATGTCGCCTTCGTCCGGGAGGTCCGCGGCGGCGCCCGCGGGCAGGCTGGAGCCCAGCACGCGCCCGTCGGAGGACACCACGACCTCGCCGTCGACCAGGCTGGCCGCCTCGTTCGCGTACTGGGCGGCCTCCTCGACGGAGACCTGCAGCTCGCCGGCGGCCTGCCGGTCGGCCGTCAGCAGGCGCGCGGACGCGGGGGCCGTCGCACTGCGACTGCCGACATCGACGTAGGCCTCGCCCCCGCGGACGATCACGATCCTTCGCGCGCGGCGGCTCTCCAGCAGTTCGTCGGCCCGTTCGCGGGCGGCCGCGGCGTCGTCGTCCTGCAGCGCGGTGGCGAGCTGGCGGTCGGCGGCGATCTGCGTGGCGGCGGTCTGCGCTCGGTCGCGCGCCGCGCGGTAGAGGTTGATCTCGACCTCCTGCTGCGCGGCGAGGCTCGCATCCGCCTTGCCCGTCTCGTTGTCCTCGATGAGCTGGAACAGCACAAAGCCGACGATCGCCATCGGAAGGATCACGATCGCGACGAAGAAGCCGGTGAGACGCTGGCGGAAGCTCACGAAAAACCTGGAATGCAGGGTACCCGCGCGGCCCGGCGTCCAGCCGCACCCGCGCGGTACACTGGTCAGCCCATGGGGCTATAGCTCAGCTGGGAGAGCGCCTGGATCGCACCCAGGAGGTCGCCGGTTCGAGCCCGGCTAGCTCCATCGGAACGAGGGCCCCGCCACTGGCGGGGCCTTCGTCGTTCAGGCGTGCTGCGCGCTGCGGCGCAGCACGACGACCAGCCCCACGACGGTCGTGATGACGAGAAGCGGCAGGGCGAGGCTCACCAGAGCCGCCGAGCCCGAGATGTCGTCCACGACGTGGCTGTCGCCCTGCCCGGCCGCGATGAACGTCGAGAAGTCCCACAGGCCGTGCAGGAGCATGCCCACGACGAGATACCCAGACACGCGACGGACGAAGTAGAGCGCCCCGCCCAGGAGGAACGCGAGGCCCACCTGGCGGAGCGTCGTGCCCACGGCCTGCCCGGTGAGGATGTTCGTGCCGTGGAACAGCCCGAAGAGCAGGGACGAGGCGAACCACGCACCGGTCTCCGAGAACCGCGAACGCGCGCCCACGAGCACGTAGCCGCGGAAGACGATCTCCTCCCCGAAGCCGACCATCAGGCACCCCAGCAGGAGGACCAGGACGGCGGCGGCGTCCCACTCGCCCCAGTCGGCCCCGGCGAGGTTGCCGACGATGACCACGACGAAGAGCGACGGGAACACCCACAGCCACGCGGGGCGGTCCAGGCGCGGCCGCTCGCGGAAGACCGCGTCGTTCGCGCCCCAGCGGGCCGTGAGGATGAGGACCCCGACGATCCCCGCCCCGACGGAGAGCACGACGAACGTCAGGATGTTGGAGACCGACGCGCTGATCTCGTCGTAGTCGACGCCGGAGAACAGCTGAATCGCCGCGGACACCGCCGCGTACACGGCGAACACGAGCAGCCCGCGCTGAAACGTCACGGGGCTGGACGTCTGCGTGGTCGACATGAGGCGGCCAGCGTAGTCCGTGGGTCTGGCGTGCGGCCGGGCCTGGCGCGGTAGCGTCATCGATCCGTGGCCACTGGGCCGCGGGCCATGCGCCAGCTCTCCCCCAGCCGGCAGTGATCGCCTCGTCGCTCCTCGCGTTGACGCTCGTCCTCGCGCCGGGGGCCGCGGGCGCGCAGCGTCCACCGGTCAGCGCGATCGGCACGATCACGCAGGTCGACGGGACCGGCGGGTGCCTCGTGGACCGTTCCGCGCCGCGCGCCGACTGCGCCCCGGCGCGCGCGCTGCTCGGCCCCGCCCCGTTCCTGGGCTCCCACGCCGTCGCGATCAGCCCCGACGGCACGCACGTGTATGTGGCGGCCTCGACCGCCGACGCGATCGCGGTCTTCGGTCGCAGCGCACGGACCGGGAGGCTGACCCAGGCCGGCGGGAAGGCCGGGTGCATCGCCGCGAAGGGCGCGAACGGCTGCGCCTGGGCGCGTGGGCTGAACGGCCCGAACTCGGTGGCCGTCACGCCCGACGGCCGGCATGTGTACGCGACATCCCTGAACAGCGACGACATCAGTGTCATGCGCCGCAACCGAACGACGGGGGCGCTCACCCAGCTCTCCGGTGCGAGCGGGTGCATCTCCGGCGTGGCGGCGGTCCCCGGCTGCGCCAGCGGACGCGCGGTCGACGGCCCGGATGTCATCACCGTCAGCCCCGACGGCAAGAACGTCTACGCGGGGTCGTTCTTCGGGAACGCCGTGGTGACGTTCTCCCGCAACGCGTCGACCGGCGTGCTGACCCAGCCCGCCGACACGACGGGCTGCCTCGCCGCCGCGACCACCGGCTGCGCGGCCGGGCTCGCGCTCGGCGCCCCGGAGGGCTTGGCGGCCAGCGAGGACGGGGCGAGCGTGTACGTCGCCACCGCCGCGAGCAACGCGGTCGTGACGCTCCGGCGCGACCCGTCCACCGGCGCGCTGACCCAGGCGACCGACGGCACGGGCTGCATCGCCAACGGCCCGATCACCGGGTGCGCCACGGGTGTACGGCTCGGCGGGGCCAACGCGCTGACGGTCAGCCCCGACGACGGCGACGTCTACGTGACGTCGCTGACGAGCAACAGCGTGACGTCGTTCATCCGCACGACGGGCACCGGGCAGCTCGCCCAGCAGACCGGCACGTCGGCGTGCGCGATCTACGTCATCGCCGTCGGGTGCTCGCTGGCCCGGTCGCTCAGCGCGCCCGAAGGCATCGCCGTCTCCCCCGATGGCGCCACCGTCTACGCGGCCGCGTACAACTCCGGCACCATCGACACGTTCGACCGCTCGAGCACGGGCGCGCTGAAGCAGAAGCCGCGCCGACCCGGATGCATCACCGGCCGCACCGCGGCGGACTGCACGGCCGGGCGTGCGCTCTCGGGCGTCAGCTCCATCGCCGTGAGCCCTGACGGCAAGCACGTGTACGCCGCAGCGTTCAAGAGCAACGCGGTCACGGTGTTCACGCGGATCACGAAGGCCATGACCAGCGGGAGCGACTGACATGACCGACCCTCAGCCGCGCGGCATCACGCGCGCCGACCTCCTCAAGCGCGCCGCCGCGGCGGGCACCGGCATGCTCCTGGGCGCGCCCGCGGCGAGCGCTCGCGCGCGCCCCCGTGGCGGAGCGCCGGCCCGCCAGGTCGCCGGCATGAACGTGCTCCTGTTCCTCACCGACCAGCAGCGCTCGCTCCAGCACTTCCCGCGTGATTGGGCCAAGCGCAACCTGCCGGGGCTGACCCGCCTGACGCAGCGCGGCCTGACCTTCGAGAACGCCTTCACCAACGCGTGCATGTGCTCGCCGGCGCGGTCCACGCTCATGTCGGGCTACTTCCCCGCGCAGCACGGCGTGAAGTACACCCTGGAGACCAGCATGCCGTCGCCGCAGTACCCGCAGGTCGAGCTGGCGACGACGTTCAAGAACCCCGCGTCGGTCGTGGCCGCCGCCGGCTACACACCCGTCTACAAGGGCAAGTTCCACTGCAACAAGCCCGCGAACGGCTCGACGTGGGTGCCCGAAGACGTCAACCAGTACGGCTTCACGCGCTGGAACCCGCCGGACGCGGGCGGCAACCAGTCGATCCCCGAGGAGGGCGGCGGCCTCTACGACAACGACGGCCGCTACATCACCTCCCAGGGCACGCCGGACGCCGGCACCGAGGGCGCGCTGCAGTACCTCGAATCAGCGGCGGCGCAGAGCCAGCCGTTCTTCATGGTCGTCTCGCTTGTCAACCCGCACGACGTCCTGCTGTACCCGAAGACGTACACGAGCGGCGGGTACGACAGCTCGTGGCTGGAGGGCGAGATCGAACCGCCCGGCACCGTGAACGAGGACCTGTCCACGAAGCCCACCGTGCAGGCGGAGTTCCTCAAGCTCTTCAACGCCTCCGGTCCGATCCCGACGCGGCAGATGAAGCGCAACTACCTCAACTTCTACGGCAACCTCATGAAGTCGTCCGACGCGTACCTCGTGCAGCTGCTCGACACGCTCGAGCGCACCGGGCTGCTGAACGACACCCTGGTCATCGCGACGGCCGACCACGGCGAGATGGGCACCGCCCACGGCGGCATGCGCCAGAAGAACTTCAACGTCTACGAGGAGGCGACGCACGTGCCGCTCGTCTACTCCAACCCGCGCCTGTTCCCGCGCGCGAGGAGCAGCCGGGCGCTCGTCTCGCACGTCGACTTCCTGCCGACGCTCGCGAGCCTCGTCGGCGCGCCGTCCTCCGCACGCGCCTCCTGGGAGGGCAAGGACTACTCCGACATCGTCCTCGGCCGCTCGTCGAAGGGCGTGCAGGACTACACCGTCTTCACCTACGACGACTACCAGTCCGGCCAGCCGAAGGGCCCGTACCCTAAGCCGCCGAACCACATCGTCAGCATCCGCGAGCGCAACTGGAAGATCGCGCGGTACTACGACGTGACCGGCAAGGAGCCAGACCAGTGGGAGCTCTACCACCTGGCGACGGATCCGTTCGAACGCGTGAACCTCGCCTACAAGGACCACAAGCGGACGCCGGCGCAGCAGCGCGCGTACACGCGGCTGCGCCGCAAGCTCGACCAGGTCGAGCAGACCCGGCTGCAGCCGCTGCCGTCCTGAGCACGATCAGGCGAACGGGTCCGCGCCGCCGCGGCGAGCCGGCGGCCGAGGCGCGTCAAACCTTCCCGGCCCGGCGCGCGTAGTGCCTGGCATGGGCGCCCGTGTCCTCCTCGTGCTGCTCGCCGCCGCACTTCCCGGCTGCGGCGGCGACCCGCAGCCCGAGGACGTCATCCGCACGTGGGCGGACACCCTGCGCGCAGGCGACGTCGAGGGCGCCGCCGACCGGTTCGCCGTCCCCAGCCAGGTGGCGAACGGCACCGCGCCCGAGCGGCTGACGACGCGTGCGGCCGTCGAGTCGTTCAACGCATCGCTGCCGTGCGGCGCCCGGCTGCAGGGCACCCAGGACGGCGAGGACGGGTTCGTCGTCGCGACCTTCGTCCTCACCGCGCGGCGCGGCGGGACCGGCTGCGGGGAGGGGCGCGGCGCGGTCGCCCGGGTCGCGATCCGCGTGCGCGACGGCAAGATCACCGACTGGGTGCGTGTCGACGACAGCCCCGCCGCCGGCCCGACGGTGGACACCTGACACCCCGAGCCGCCCCGCGCGGCCGTACGATCGCACCGTGACAGCGGAGCACGAGTACGAGATCGACGGCCCCCTCATCGAGGAGGTGTTCCGCCTCACCGCGACGGAGGAGCGCGCCACGCTGCCCCGGCACCGCCACAACCTCACGCGCTCCCAGGTCGAGACGGCGCAGCGCGCGCGGATCATCGTGGCGACCGCCGAGGTGGTGAACGAGCTGGGGTACGCGGCAGCCTCCTCGAAGGCCATCATCGAGCGCGCGGGTGTCTCGAGCAAGACCTTCTACGCGCTGTTCGGGGACAAGGAGTCCGCGTTCTTCGCCACGTTCTCGCTCCTCGACGGTCTCGTCGTCGGCGTCATCCGCGACGCGCCGTCGGTGGAGGACCCCCGCCGCCAGGCGGACGAAGCCATCAGGGCCTTCCTCGAGCAGATCGCCGCGATCCCGCTGTTCACCCGGCTGCGCGTCGTCGAGGGCCCTGCCGCCGGGCATCGCGCGCTCGAGCGCCAGCGCGCGATCTACCGGGAGTTCGCGCGCTCGATCCGCCGGCTGATGATCGCCGCCGTGGAGCGCGACCCGACCATCCGCGTGCCGAGCGAGGACGTGCTGCTCATGTTCGTCGGCGGTGTCGGCGAGCTGGTGCTCGCGCACATCCTCGAGCACGGCACCGCATCGCTGCCCGACCTCACCCCGACGGTCTACGAGATGCTCGACCTGCTCGCCTACCCGCCGGAGTAGCGTGCAGCCCATGGCCACGCTCCCCCCGCTCCCCGCCCGCGGCTGGGCCGCCCCGGCGGCCGACGCCCAGCTCGCCCCGATCGACTTCCAGCGGCGCGCGCCGCGCGAGGGCGACGTCCTCATCGACATCGACTGGTGCGGGATCTGCCACTCCGACCTGCACACCGCGCGCAACGAGTGGCACGGCACGACGTACCCGTGCCTGCCCGGCCACGAGATCGTGGGCCGCGTGCGCGAGGTCGGCCCGGGCGTCACGGCGTTCGCGCCCGGCGACACCGTGGGCGTGGGCTGCGTCGTCGACTCGTGCCGCGAGTGCGACGCGTGCCAGCGCGGCCTGGAGCAGTACTGCCCCGGGGGCACCTACACGTACAACTCGCCGGACCCGGACTTCGACCATCCGACGTTCGGCGGCTACGCGAACGCCATCACGGTGCAGGAGCGGTTCGTCCTGCGCATCCCCGACGGACTCGACCCCGCCGGCGCCGCGCCGATCCTGTGCGCGGGCATCACGACGTGGTCGCCCCTGCGGGCGGCGGGCGCGGGCCCCGGCACGAAGGTCGGCGTCGCCGGGTTCGGTGGGCTCGGGCTCATGGCGATCAAGCTCGCGAAGGCGCTCGGAGCGGAGGTCACGGCGATCACCCGCAGCCCCGCAAAGGCCGAGCACGCCCGTCGCGCGGGCGCGCACGACGTCCTGATCTCCACCGACCGCGACGACCTGCGCCGCGCCCGCGGGTCGCTCGACCTCATCATCGACACGATCCCCGTCGGCCACCCCGTCGATCCCTACCTCAAGCTGCTCGGGCTGGACGGCGCGCTCGTCATCGTCGGGGCGATCGAGCCGCTGGCCGACAGCGTCGACGCGCGGCTGCTCGTCCAGCGGCGCCGGAGCGTCAGCGGGTCGCTCATCGGCGGACTCCCCGGAACCCAGGAGCTCCTGGACTTCTGCGGCGAGCACGGCATCACCGCGGACATCGAGACGATCCCGGTGGACCAGATCAACGCGGCGTACGACGCCATGGCTGCGGGCCAGCTGGACTTCCGGTACGTGATCGACATGTCGACGCTGTAGGACGGATATCCCCACGGCGCGGCGACAATCAGAGATAATGACCATTATGGCTATCACCGTCGACGAACTCCGCGCCCTCGTTCCCCCGCGCGGGCCCCATCAGGCACGCGTCTCGCCCGGGCGCCGGTCCGATGTCGGCGTCCTGAACTGGGTCATCGCCGCGATCGCCGGCCGCATCGCCGGCACGGGGCCGATCAACATCTTCACGACGCTCGGCCGGCACCGCTGGCTGTTCCGCCGCTGGCTCATCTTCGCGGGCGCCCTGATGCCCGGGGGCAAGCTCCCGCGCGAGGACTCGGAGCTCATCATCCTCCGCGTCGCTGCGAACACGGGCAGCGCGTACGAGTGGCACCAGCACGTCCTGCTCGGCCTGCGCTGCGGGCTGACCCCCGACCAGGTCGCGGCCGTCGTCGAGGGTCCGCTCGCCGGCGGCTGGACGCCCCGGCAGGAAGCGCTGCTGCGCTGCGCCGACGAGCTGCACGCCGCGCACCAGCTCAGCGACGAGACGTGGAACGACCTGCGCGCGCACCTCAGCGAACGTGACGCGATCGAACTGCTCATGCTCGTGGGCGCGTACGAGGGCCTGGCGATGACGCTCAACGGGCTGGGAGTCCAGGTAGAGCGCGTGGCATGATCGCCGCGTGAGTACCACTACGTCCGGCCGACTGGGCCCCGTCCGACGCGACGACGAAGCACGCGTCAAGCCGCTTGAGCTGTTCTTCGACCTGGTCTTCGTCCTCGCGATCACCCAGGTCACCGCGCTAATCGCCGGCCAGCCGACCTGGGAGGGCCTCGCGAAGGGCGTCCTCGTGATGGCGCTGCTGTGGTGGACGTGGGTCGGCTACGCGTGGCTGACGAGCGTCGTCGACCCGGAGGAGGGCGCCGTCCGGTTCGCGATGTTCGCGGCGATGGCCGCGCTCGTCATCGTCGCGCTCTGCGTGCCCGAGGCCTTCGACGACCGCGCGCTCCTCTTCGCCTGCGCGTACGGCGGCGTCCGCTTCGCCCACATCTGGCTGTTCTGGCTGGCGAGCCGCGACGACCCGGAGCTCCGCAGGTCCGTCGCCGGGCTCGCGGTGAGCACGGCGATCGGCGTGGGGCTCATCGTCGGCGCGTCATTCCTCGACGCCGAACTGCAGGGCGCCGTGTGGGCGATCGCGCTGCTCATCGACTACGGCGGGCCGCTGGTCTTCGGCCAGGAGGGCTGGAAGCTCGCGCCCGCGCACTACGCCGAGCGCCACGGCCTCATCCTCATCATCGCGCTCGGTGAGTCGATCGTCGCGATCGGCGTCGGCGCGGAGGGCATCGCGGTCGACAGCGGCGAGGTGCTCGCCGCGGTGGGCGGCGTCGCGATCGCCTCGGCGCTGTGGTGGATGTACTTCGACGTCGTCGCCCTCGTGGCCGAGCGGCGCCTGAGCAAGGCGGCGCCCGGCCGGGAGCGCAACGGCATCGCGCGCGACTCGTACTCGTACCTGCACCTCCCGATGGTGATCGGGATCGTGCTCTGCGCCCTGGGGCTGAAGAAGACGATCGAGCACGTCGACGACCCCCTGAAGGTCATCGGGGCGGTCGGCCTGCTGGGCGGCCCCGCCCTCTACCTGCTCGCGCACGTCGCGTTCCGGTGGCGCAACGTGCATCGGTTCAGCACGCAGCGCGTCGTCGCCGCGGCTCTCCTGCTCGCGCTCATCCCGCTGCACAAGGACATCGACGCGCTGCCGCTCGTCGGCATCGTCGTGGTGCTGCTCTGGGCGCTCATCGCCTACGAGACCTGGCGATTCGCCGAGCTGCGCGACCGGCTGCGCCATCAGGTCGACCACGGCTGACCGACGCCGATCCGGCAGATGCACAAGGATGTGCACGTGACCGAGGGGGAACCGGACATCAAGCTGACGAGCATGTCGTACGTCGTGCTCGGTCTCGTCGCGCAGCTGGGCACCGCCACGCCGTACGACCTCAAGCGGGCGGTCGAGCTCACCGTCTCGAACTTCTGGCCCACGCCGCACACCACCCTGTACGCGGAACCGGCCCGGCTGGCGACCGCCGGCTACCTGCACGAGGTCCAGGAGGAGGGCGGGCGGCGGCGCAAGGAGTACACGATCACGCCGCGCGGCCGCGAGGCGCTCGATGCCTGGCTGGCCGACACGGACGCCGCGCCGCCCGTGATGCACGACGAGGGCATGCTGAAGGTCTTCTTCGGCGCGGATCCCGAGCCGCTGGCCGCACGCAAGAAGGCGTGGCACGCCGAGCAGCTCGCGCTCCTCGACGGGTACCTCGAGGGCGTCCGCGCGGCCGGCAACCTGCCGGAGGCCGAGCGGGTCCTGCGGTTCGGCACGGCGCTGCACCGCGCCCTCATCGATCTGCAGGACGAGGCCACGGACCGCTGACGCCGAACTGACCGGCCGGTAGCCTTGACCTCCCAGACACCCGGAGGCACCGCATGTCCTCAACCGCCGCCACGTCCAACGGCGCTGCTGCCGCCACGAACGGCACATCCCCCGCGAAGCCCCAGACCGCCTCGCTCCCATCCACCGGCTCGGCCCTGATCGACGGTGCGCGCCTGCAGCGCCTCGCGGGGCTGGTCCAGACCGAGGGGCCGCGCGAGATGCGCGAGGTCGAAGCGCCGTTCACCGGCCAGACGATCGGCTCGGTGCCGATGTGCGACGAGGCGGATCTCGCCGCGGCGCTCGACCGCGCACGCGCCGCGCAGGCGCGGTGGGCGAAGACGAGCTTCGCCGAGCGCAAGGCGATCCTGCTGCGCTTCCACGACCTCGTTCTCGACCGGCAGAACGAGGCGCTCGACCTCCTGCAGATCGAGGCCGGCAAGGCTCGCCGCCAGGCGCACGAGGAGGTGCTCGACACCGCCATCGTGGCGCGGTACTACGCGAACACGGGCGAGAAGCACCTGCGCACACAGCGCCGCCAGGGCGCGCTGCCGGTCCTCACCCAGGTCTGGCAGCACCACCACCCGATCGGCGTCGTCGCGATCATCGCGCCGTGGAACTACCCGCTCACGCTCGCGATCAGCGACGCGACGCCGGCCCTCATGGCGGGCAACGCGGTGGTCCTCAAGCCCGACCAGCAGACGCCGTTCTGCGCGCTGTGGGGCGTCGAGCTGCTCCGCGAGGCCGGCATGCCCGCGGACCTCTTCCAGGTCGTCACCGGCTCGGGCGCGCGCCTGGGCAAGCCGATGATCGAGGGCAGCGACTACATCATGTTCACGGGCTCCACCGCGACCGGCCGGACGGTGGCCTCGCAGGCCGGCGAGCAGCTCATCCCGTGCTCGATGGAGCTCGGCGGCAAGAACGCGATGCTCGTCTGCGAGGACGCGGACATCGGCAAGGCCGTCGACGGCGCCGAGCGCGCGCTGTTCGGCAACGCCGGCCAGCTCTGCATCTCGATCGAGCGGGTCCTGGTCCACGAGAAGGTCGCCGACGAGTTCACCCGACGGCTCGCGCAGCGCATCGGCGAGATGCGCCTCGACACCGACCTGTCATGGAAGGCCGACATGGGCTCGCTCATCTCCCAGAGCCAGCTCGACACCGTGCGCGCCCACATCGAGGACGCCGTCAAGCAGGGCGCGACGGTCGTCGCGGGCGGCAAGGCGCGGCCGGACATCGGCCCGTACTTCCACGAGCCCACGCTCCTCGACAACGTCGGCGAGGGCATGACGTGCTTCCGCGAGGAGACGTTCGGTCCCGTCGTCGCGATCAGCCGCTTCAGCGACGAGGACGAGGCGATCGCCCGCGCGAACGACACGCCCTACGGCCTGAATTCGAGCGTGTGGACGAAGGACACCGCGCGCGGGCGGAAGATCGCCGCGCGGTTGCGGACCGGCACGGTGAACGTCAACGAGGGCTACATCGCGACGTGGGGCTCGACCGACGCCCCCATGGGCGGCATGGGCGACTCGGGCCTGGGCCGCCGTCACGGCGCCGAGGGCATCAAGAAGTACACCGAGTCGCAGGGCGTCGCCGTCCAGCGGCTCATCCCGATCGCGCCGGTCAAGCCGATGACCCCCGCCATGTGGGCGAAGGTCATGACGCTCGGCCTGCGGATCCTCAAGCGCACGCCGGGCATCAAGTAACGAGGAGCACTCCGGCCGCCCCGCTCCTGTCCAGGACGGGGCGGCCGGCCCTCGGGGGTGGAGTCAGCGCGGCGTGAGCCGCACGAGGATGGGGTCGCCGCCGACGGAGATCGTCCGCGGCTGCGTCGCTGACGCCTGCCCGGAGGGCGTCCACGCATGCGGCTGGGTGAGCTGCGACTGGTCAGCCGGTCGGAACGTCGCCACGTCGAACGTGCGGTCGACGGTGAGCTGCGCGCCCACGGCCGCGGGCTCGACGTCGGTGCGGGTGCTCGTGTTCCACACCACGCCCGGCTGCCACAGGGCCACGACGTACGTGCCGCCGCGCTGACCGACGACGTGCGACCGGACGCCCGTGCCGCTCACACCGAGGCCGAGTGACGACGGCGCCGTGCCCGTGGCCGGCTGGTCGTTGACCGCGGCGATGAGCCGCTTGAGGGCGCGGTAGGCGGGCTTGGGCTGGCCGGTGTTGTCGACCAGACCCCACGTGTACAGGTCGGACTGCGCGGCCGTGCCGTCGGACAGCTCGTAGATGAACGTCCGCTGCGAGCCGCGCGCGGCCATCTCCAGCACGTGGCGGAGCAGGTAGATCGACGCCGCGCGCTTGGAGACGTACCGGCCGTCCGCGCGGACCTTGTCGTAGTAGCCGATCTCGGTCGCCTGCAGCGGCTTGGTCAGGGAGATCGCCCGCGCGTCGGAGAACCAGTCGCCGACGAACTTCTCCGGGTTGTCGATGCCCGAGTACGGATGCATGTTGCCGATGTCGAAGGTCGCCGTCCGGTCACCCAGGCGCGCGTAGGCCTTGTAGGAGTTCGTCGGGGCGTAGGTCTTCGGCGGCCCGTAGGCGAACGAGGCGTTGACGACCGGGACGTCCGCGGCGGCGAAGCGCGCGCGGACCTTGCTGTGGAACTGGGGCATGAACGAGGCGACCCGGTCGCGCCACGGGAACGTGTAGCTGCTCCAGTTCTTGGGGTCGAGCGCGTTCCAGTTGACCGTCTTCTCGACGTTGTCGTACTCGTTCGGCCCCTCGACGGCCGACAGCGCGCCCGCCCCGCGCAGGTACACGGCGATGTCGAGCAGGTCATTCGCGGCGCCGGGCTGGTCGAGCGCCGCGAGGGCGCCGGCCACCGTCTTCTGGCCGCGGTTCAGCGCGTTGAGCACGAGCTGCGTCTTGATGCCGTACTGCGAGTAGAGGTCCTGCAGGGTCTCGAGACCCCCGCAGCTCTGCGACCCGGCAAAGCCGGCCCAGGTTTCGCCGCCGTCGCGGACGTGCCGCACGCCGAGCTCGCCGAGCAGGCGCATCAGCTCGAGTGTGTTCTCGCAGTACGGCGAGCCGGCGGTCCACGAGAAGTGCGTGTTGACGCCGAGCCCGTCGACGAACGTGGTCGCGGGCTGTGCCGGGACGATCGGCGCGGCAGCGTGGGCGGCGGCGGGCAGTGTCGCAGCGATCGCCCCAGCGATCGCAGCCGTGCGCGCGGCGCGGGCCGCGCGGCGCATGGTCGATGTGCTGCGTTGAGTTCTCACATAACCGACATTATCTGAAGCGCCGGGCCGTCGTGCTGAACCCGCTTCACCCAGGTGCCGAACAGCGACGCCGCGTCCCGTCTGCCGGAACGCGCGCGCCGAGCCAACAGGCGACCGCCGAGAAGAACGCCGGCGCGCTGCGGTGCAGGTTGAGGTTGTGGCCGGACCCCGGATGCACGAGTCCCGTGACCCGGGTGCGACGCCACCCCGCGCGCTCGGACGCCTCCAGCGCGGCCGACGACGAGCACACCGCCGGCGGCGCGCAGAACAGCGTGTCGCGATCGCCGACGGCCACCAGCACCGGCGCGCGCACCCCGCCGACCGGCCACCGTCCGCCACCGGAGAGCGGCGAGCCGACCACCTCAGCGGGGGTGAGCGTGCCCTTGCGCGCCTCGTCCTCGGCGATGACCACCGGGTCGGCGAAGGCGGCATCGAAGAACACGCCGGCGCGACAGCCCGCGCGCGACGTCAGGTAGCCGGCCCCGCCGTCGCCCTTCGGCACAAGCGCGCGCGTGACGGGATCCGTCCTGGCGTCGACGAGGCACGGAGCGATCCCGCCCGCCGTGGCCGTGCCCGCGGTGGTCGTCGCTCCCGTGGCGACGAGCGCCGCGATGTCGCGCCTGCCGCCGGCCACCGCGGAGCTCACGAGCGTGCCGTACGAATGCCCGACGAGGACGACCCGCGCACGTGGCAGGCGGCGCCGGAGCCAGTCGACGGTCTGGTCGACCGCGCGAATGTTGTTCGCGTAGCTGACAAGCCCCGCCTCCGGGCGGGTGCTCGTCCCGGAGCCGAGCCGATCGATCGCGAGCGTGGCGTACCCGGCGCGCTGCATCGCCCCGGCGTACGAGTACGTCCCACCGTGCCCGGGCCAGGCCCAGTAGCGGCGGTCATACGTCGATCCGTGGACGAGCAGCTGCACCGCGCGAGGCGACCGCGTGGGCCGGCACAGCGTTCCCGCGATCGTCGCCCGCGGCGCGTCGCGCTCGGCAAGCGTCACCGGGATCCGCACCGAGGAGCACGCCGCATGGGCGGGGGCAGCCGCGGCGAGCGCGACGACCGTGGCGAGGAGCAGCACGCGCGCCGTCATGCCGTGCGCGCCAGCCACTCGCCGAGGATGCGCGTCACCTGCGCCCGCGTGTCGTTGTGCACGAAGTGCTCGGCGCGCTGGATGATCTCGATCGACAGGTCGTTCTGCACGAAGCGGTGGGTCCCGTCGAGCGCGTCGACGAGGAGGAACTCGTCCTTCTCGCCGAAGATGCACAGCGTCGGGCACGAGACGGTGAAGTCGGTCGCGGGCGCCGGGTAGGGCTCGGCGGGCCAGTTCGCACCGTAGTAGTTCAGCGCGGCCTGGATCGACGTGCGCCGCATCGCCTCGTAGTGGCGCGGCAGGTCGAGCGGCTCCTTCACCGACAGGATGAGCGCCAGCGCGAGCGGCGTGACCCGCGTCTGCACGTAGTACATCTTGCGCGCCATCTGCTCGGGCAGCGCGCGCTGCGCGGCGTCGGGCAGGCGGAACTCCTGCGCGTACTTCGCGGCCGCCGCCTGCTTGGGGTTCTGGTGGCGCTCGCGCTCGATGCCCCACGGATGCGGGCAGTTCAGCGTGACCAGGCGCTCGACGTAGCCGCTGCCGCCGAGCCCGTCGGCCGCCAGGCCCCAGCAGGCGCCCCCTCCCCAGTCGTGACCGATCAGCGTCGCCTGCTTGTACCCGCTGTCCTCGATGACGTACGCGAGGTCGACGACCAGTTCCTCGATCTTGTACCGCTCGACCCCCTCGGGCTTGTCGGAGAGGTTGTAGCCGCGCATGTCAAGCGCGGCCACGGCGTAGCGGTCCATGAACGCGGCCATGAGGTGGCGCCACGTCCACCACCAGCCGGGGAACCCGTGGACGAAGAGCAGCAGCGGCTTGCCGCTGCCGCGACCGGCGATGGCGTAGTGCAGGCGGACGTCGTCGTGCTGGACGTACCGCAGCTCCACGCGACGTTCGAGTTCGCGCACGCTGGCCTGCCACGACGTCGGCGTGGCCGCGAGCGCGTCGGCGCCAGGCTGCCGCGCCGCCGCGCCGGCGAGTGCGAGCGCCCCCGCGCCCGAGCCGGCATTGCGCAGCAGGCGACGGCGGGTGATCCAGCGTCCGTGGTCCATCGATACCCCTCCCGATACAGTACGACTCGTACTATACGTGCTGAACTATGTGCTTGCGCTCCACCGCCCGTCGCTCTAGTTTTTGACGCACTGAATAGGCAGGGAAGCCAACAGGGTCGCCTGCCGGGTCGAAGGAGCTGTCTCACCCATGTCCCCGCTGCCCGGTGGCGCACGCGTCGCCGTCCTTGCCGTGCTCTGCCTGCTCACGTGCGCCGCATCAGCACAGGCGACGACGAGCATCGAATTCGCCACCGCAGGCAGCTCGCGCGGGGTCGGCGGCACCGAGGCCCACGTCATCATCACCGGAGACGGCGGCGCGAACTCGGTCACGCTGCAGCGCATCCAGGGTGACCTGGCGAACACCGACAGCATCCAGATCACGGATCCGACCGGGACCTCGCACCCCACGACGCCCGGCAGCGACAGCGCGAACTTCTGCACCGATGTCCCGGCCGAGAACCGGACGATCTGTCGCATCTCCGACGACGCGAGCGGCGTGCGGACCGACACCTCCACCCTGGGCGGGGGCAACGACACGCTGACCGTCGTCCCGGCGGCCACCGGCAGCGAGATCAACGTCGAGATGAACGGCGGCGAAGGCGACGACCGGCTCGTCGGCGCGTCGGGCCGCGACACGTTCATGGGCGGCAACGGCTCCGACACGATGCTCGGCAACGGCGGCGCGGACTTCTTCAGCGACGTCGGCGCCGCCCCGGGCGAGATCGACACCGTCGACTACAACGACAGCGCGCACACGAGCACGGGCGTGAACGTCAACCTCAACGACGGCAACAGCAACGACGGCACGGACGGCGTCGACGGCACGTTCGCCGGCGACCAGGTCGGCATCGGCATCGACAAGGTCGTCGGCACCGACTTCAACGACTTCCTCTTCGGCTCGGCGGCCGACGAGACGCTCGTGGGCGGGCTGGGCAAGGACGGCCTGCTCGGGCAGGACGGCAACGACCGCATCGAAGCGCGCGACAGCGCCGCGGACAGCTCGGTCGAGTGCGGCGACGGCGTCGACGTCGCGATCACCGACAGCACCGACCCGGCGACCGTCGGCTGCGAGACCGAAGACCGCACCGCCGCGCCCAGCGGGGGAGGTGGCGGCGGCGGTTCGACCACCACCCCGATCAGCACGCCCGCACCGGGCCTGACGACCTTCGCCACGCAGAGCCAGCGGCTGATGCCCGACCTGCGGCAGTCCCCGTTCGGCGGCCTGAGCATCGACGCGATGCAGACCGAGCTGCGCAAGACCCTCTGGGTCACGCTCGACCCGCAGCCGCTCGACTACGCGCAGGCCGCCTCGCGTGCAGGCAAGGCGAAGATCCGCCCGTACGACGTCATCGCCCAGAGCCCGAACGCGGGCGCGCAGGTGTCCGGCACCGCGGTGAAGCTCGCGCGCGTCAAGGTCTTCTTCTGGGATCCCGCCAAGGACGCCGTCAAGCAGCCGTGCAACAACCAGGCGGTGCTGCGGTCGAACAACGGGCGGAGCGACCGCGTCCGGCTGCTCGTCGCGCTGCGAGGGCTGGAGTTCCGCGAGGGCAAGGCCGGTGACGAGGGCGAGGCGCAGGACCTGCTGCGCCGCGTCGGCTGTGCGTACGACGCGAGGATCACGTACTCCGCGAAGGCGAAGACGGCCACCGTGCGGACCGCGCTGGCCAAGACCCTGGAGCGGCGCAAGGGCAAGGTGAAGGGCTTCGAGCTGCGGGTCACCGCCCCGCGCAACGGCAACGACTTCCTCACGACGTTCACGGAGCCGCTCAGCCTGCGCGGCAACGAGCTGCCGCCGAGCTCGGCGCTGCAGCTCGCCGCCGGACGCACGCTGCGGGCTGCCGTCAACGTCCGCGAGACGGCGACGGGCCGCATCGCGGAGGGCACGGTCGCGGAGCTGTCGGCTCCCGGCGGCGAGGTCGTCGCGTCCGGGCGGACCGGGACGGACGGCATGGTGTCGCTCACCGGCTTCATCGCCGACACGGGCACGTACGAGCTGTATCTCTCGCGCCAGCGCAACGACCCCGTCACCGGCGAGACCGTGCGTCAGGAGGGCATCCTGGAGCTCGCGGCCGTGCAGCCCAAGCGGACGTGGACCGGTGTCGCCGGGACGGTGTTCCAGCGCAAGGGCAAGCTGTTCACGCGCGGCGGGAGCCTGACGCTGCGCCAGAGCACCGCCGGGCCGGGGAACTTCGCCCTGCAGATGGCCGTCGACATCGCGAAGGCCCAGGGCGCACGCGCGCTCGCGGACGCCATCGCGGCGAAGGCGGGGCTGACGCCCGCCGAGCGCGACGGGCTCGCGTCGAAGTACGCCGCGCTGTTCGGCGTCGCCGCGGAGAGCCCGGCCAACGCGCTGTTCGGCATCCGCCGCGTGCAGCTCCTCACCGGCATCGGCACGACACGGGCCGGGAAGGTCTGCGCGACCTACAAGGCGCCGGAGATCAAGACCGTCAACGCACTGGCGCTCAAGAGTGCCGGCGCGGTCATCGGCAAGGCGGAGGGCGCGAACTTCGATTGCGGCCGCGCCGTCCTCATCGACCCGAACACCGGCCTGACGCTCGCCGGCCCGAACAACGTGCTCGGCGGGAGGCTCATCGCCAACGACGGCGCGTCGATCATCAGCGATCACGGTGCCGGAATCGTGAGCAACAGCAGCGGCTCGCTCATCGCCAACGACGGCGCGTCGCTGATCGCGAACGACGGCGCGTCCCTCATCGCCAACGACGGCGCGTCACTGGTCCCGGTGACGAACCTGCTGGCCAACGACGGCGCGTCGCTCATCGCCAACGACGGGGCGTCGCTGCAGCCGCTCGGCGGCGGGACGACGTTCCAGTCCGTCGGCCGCTGACGACCGCCGTTCAGGCGTGCTGGACCCCGAGGCCCAGCGCGCCTGAGCGCACCAGCTCGGCGAAGGCTCCCACGACCTGCGGGTCGAACTGCCCGCCGGCGCAGCGCTCGAGTTCCTCGACCGCTTCGCGGATACTGCGCCCCACCGCGTAGGGCCGGTCGGACACGATCGCGTCGAACGAGTCGCACACGGTGATGATCCGCGCGCCGAGCGGGATCTCCTCGCCACGGAGCCCGTCCGGGTAGCCGCCGCCGTCCCAGCGCTCGTGGCTCGCGCGGACGAGTTCGGCGACGGGTGCCATCCCGGGAGACGCCGCCAGGATCCGCTCGCCGATGATCGTGTGCTGGCGCATGAGCTGCCACTCGTCCTCGGTCAGCGGGCCGGGCTTGTGCAGGATCTCGTCGGGCACGGCGACCTTGCCGACGTCGTGCAGCTCCGCGGCCCGCACGACGATGTCGAGGTCGTCGCCCTCCAGCCCCAGGTGGTCACCGAGCTGGCGGGCAAGCCGGCCGACGTCGCCGTTGTGCTCGTCGAGGTCCGGCTCGGTCTCGCGCACGACGGCGAGGAGCAGGTCGCGCGCCTGCATCCGCGCCGGGCCGCGGCGCTCGGCCTTGCGCGCGTACATGCGCTGGTCGGCGATGCGCAGCGCGTCGCCGGCCTCGCGTGCCTCCGCCGGGATCGCGACGGAGCCGGCCGACGCCGTGATCGCGAACACGTCGCCGTGCTCGCGCAGCGCCTGGCCGCAGGCGTCCAGCACGTCGCTCACCGCGGCGCCGTCCCCGTCGAGGAGCACGCAGAACTCGTCGCCGCCCAGGCGGTACCCGCGGCCGGCGTCGCCGACCGCGCCCGTCAGCCGTCCGCCAAGGCGCTGCAGCAGCGCGTCCCCGGCGGCATGGCCGAAGCTGTCGTTGTAGAGCTTGAAGCCGTCGAGATCGAAGAACGCGAGCGTCACGGGGGCGCCGTCGGCCACGACGCCTTCGAGGTCGTCGATGAGCGCGCGGCGATTCGGCAGCCCGGTGAGCTGGTCCTGGCGTGCTTCGGCGCGGCTGCGGTGCAGCAGGCGCATGTGGGCGCGGAACACGACGGCGGCGCGCAGTCCCGACAGGGATCCGGCGACCGCGGCGAGCAGGACCGTGCCGTTGCCGAGGTCGAGGACGCCCGCCGCCGCGAGCACACCGATCGCGACGAACCCGCACACGCCCGGGACGATCCCCTCACGCCACCGCGGGTCCGCGTCGAACGTCCGGCGCTCGACGGGCTGCCATGCGGCCGTCGCGATCGCCGTGTACGCCAGCAGCCACAGGGTGGCGAGCAGCGAGCCCTCGACGTAGGTGTTGTCGATCGTCTGCCCCGCGTACAGCACGTCCGTCACCGCGATGAGCGTCACGCCGCCCGCGAGCCACCCGAGGGTGCGCCCCGGCCGCCACGCGGTCATGCCGATGGGCACCGCGATGAGGACGATGACCGCGAGGTCCAGCGTGGGGTAGAAGAGCGCCTCCACGATCTCGTCGCCCGCGGCCCGGCGGATCGGCTCGACCAGCACGGCGGCGACGATCGCCGCCGCGGTCGTGCCGACGACCAGGCCGTCGAGCCAGCGCGCCCCCGGCAGCAGCCGCAGCCGCGCGCGCATGAGCAGCCCGATGCCCGCGAACTGCGCGACGTACGACAGCACGTAGATGCCGTCGGAGACGGAGAAGAACGCGGGGTCGCCCAGGACCTCCCAGCTCAGATCGCCGAGCAGCCACAGTCCCTGGCTGGCGGCGAGGACGAGCCAGACCGCGCGCTCGTCCGCCACCCGGATCCCGCGTGCGAGCACGAGCGAGAAGGCCAGAGCGGCGACGCAGATGTACAGGACCCCGCTCCCCGCGGCGTTCGGCGCGACGACCGCAAGGACACCATGAACCGCGACACCGGCGAAGCCGAGAGCGAGAAGCGCGCGATGGGTCACCGCAATTCCCTCGGCCGCCGAGCCCGGCGACTTGACGGCAAACGCCCCGAACTTGACGGTCTGCCGCCAATTCGGGCCGTGGATTACCGGGTTCCGGGGATGCCCGGCGGCCCCGTCGCGAAGCGGAGCGGCACGGCGGCCGGGCCCTGCAGGTGCCGGTCGCGGTCCCACGTTGCATCGCCTGCGGGCGCGAGCGCGCTCGTGCGAGCGAGGGCCGTCTGCAGCAGGACCTTCGCCTGACGGCGTGCGAGGCCGGCGCCGGGGCAGCGGTGCACGCCCGCGCCGAACGCCAGGTGCGGCTCGTCGCGGTCGATGTCGAAGTGGTCGGGGTCGGGGTGCGCTGCGGGGTCGCGGTTGGCCTCGTCGAGCCGGCACGCGACCACGTCGCCGGCGGCGGCCTGTCGCAGGACGAAGCGCAGCGGCGGGTCGCGGCGCAAGGCCTCCTCGACCACGCGCGCGGCGTCCGCCGGCCGCGCGCGGACCCGCGCCTGCAGTTCCGGGTCGGCTGCAACCGCGAGCAGCGTGACCGAACTCAGCCGCGCGCTCGTCACGATCCCGGCGACGACGAGCAGCCGGACGAGGCTCCGCACCTCACGCGGCTTGAGCTGGGCCTGCCCGCGCGCTCCGGTGACGACGATGCTGATGCCGTCGCCGGTGGGGCAGGACCGCCGGGATGCGGCCCAGCGGGCGACCGCCAGGTCGAGGTCGGCGAAGGCGGCGTGGTCGGGCGGCTGGCCGTCGGCGACGTCCGAGACCGCGTCGCCGAAGCGCAGGAGGTCAGCGGCCGCCGCGCGGTCGACCCCGAGCTGCGCGGCGGTGACGGCGGCGGCGAGGGGGACGGGCCAGCTCGGCAACGGCCTCGCCGGTGCCGCGTGCGAGCAGGGGTGCCAGCAGCTCGTCGGCGATGGCGGCGATCGCGTCGTCCGGGACCGCCGTGGCGCGCAGCGCGGCGGCGACGAGCCGCCGGACGGGCGCGTGCTCGGGCGGATCGGCTCCGATGAGCACACGGTCGAGCGCGCCCATGGGCGCCGAGGAGAACCGCGCCGGGTCGGTGAGGACGGCGCGGACGTCGGCGTCGGTGGTGATCTCGCGCACCCCGCGCACCCTAGATCCCGCATCGGGTCGACAAGCGGGGACGTGGGTTCCCGTTTCGCGACCCGATGTCCTGGGGTGACGGGATCTTCACCGCGCGATCACCACCCGTCAACCTCACCGTGCGGGACGCCGCGCACGCTGGCCGGGTCCATCCGAACCTTCCGGAGGTCCCTCCCCATGCGTCTCATCCCCGCCGCCGCCATGGCGGTGCTCGCCCTCGCCGGCAGCGCCGCCACGGCCCACGCCGACACCCTGCTGTCCCGCGCGATCCTTCCCTCCGACGCCTACCAGGAGGGCCCGCCCTCCGGCGCCGCGGTCGCCCCGAACAACGGCGTGACGCCGCCGTTCCCCGGCCAGCCGATCCCCGGCTTCTCGGCCGTCCTGAAGATCAGCGGGAGCACGTTCTGGGCGATGCCCGACAACGGCTTCGGCAGCAAGGGCAACTCGGCCGACTTCCTGCTGCGGCTCTACAGGATCCGCACGAGCGCGAAGACGCCGTTCGGCGGCACCGGCAAGGTCACCGTGCTCGAGTACCTCCAGCTGCGTGACCCCGACAACCTCGTGCCGTTCCCCATCGCCCGCGAGGACCGGCGACTCACCGGCGCGGACTTCGACCTCGAGTCCGTCCGGCGCGCGCCCGACGGCACGTTCTGGTTCGGCGAGGAGTTCGGCCCGTACCTGCTGCACACCGACGCGACCGGCAAGGTCATCGACGCGCCGATCCAGCTCCCGGGCGTGAAGGCGCCGCAGAACCACACGCTCGGCTCCGAGCCCGCGAACCTGCCGAGCAGCCGCGGGTTCGAGGGCATGGCGCTCACGAAGGACGGCACGAAGCTGCTGCCGATCCTCGAGGGCGCCCTGACCACCGACACCGACCCGCGCCGCCGGTACATCCGGGAGTTCGACCTCGCGACGAAGCAGTACACCGAGCGCAGCTGGCAGTACCGCACGGACGCGGACTTCCCGGGCGCGGTCATCGGCGACTTCACCGCGCTGGACCGCCACCGCTTCCTCGCGATCGAGCGTGACGACGCGCAGGGCGCCGAGGCGCTGCAGAAGAAGATCTACCTCGTCGATCTGCGCAAGACCGACGCCGACGGCTACCTGAAGAAGACGCGCATCCTCGACCTGCTGCGCATCGCCGACCCGTTCGGCGTGTCGCTGCCGGCGCGGCCCGGCGAGTTCGGTGTCGGCCGGCGGTTCTCGTTCCCGCTGCAGTCCGTCGAGAGCCTGGAGGTCATGAGCACGGGCGTCCTGCTCATCGCCAACGACAACAACTACCCGGGCAGCGACGGCCGCTGGACCGCCCGCGACCGGCCCGACGACACCGAGCTCATCACGGTGTTCGCGCCGCGGCTGCTGATGCCGTAGGAGCACCGCCGACCCGCCGGCGCTCCGCGCGCCGGCGGGCGAGGCGCCATCAGCGCTCGAACGCGATCACCCAGGTCCCGTCGCCGCGCTGTCCTGCCGCGACCAGCCGCCCGGCCGTGTCCCGGGCGAGGTCCGCGGAGCTCACGTCGAACCCGAGGTCGTCACGCTGCCCGTCGCGCCACAGCGCAGCGGGCTGGAGGGTCTCGCCCCCGGTGAACGTGCCCGTGAGGAGGTTCAGGGTTCCCGTGCCGCTGAAGGCGGCCGAGAACACGGGACTCCCCGTCATCACGGTCGTCGGCAACCCGAACGGCTCCCCGGCCCGGAACTGCGCCACCCGGACGAAAGGCGGCGAGGCCTCGTAGAACCCCCACGCGGCCGCGATCGTCCCGTCCGGGGCCAGGACCAGGTCATCCGTGGCGATGCAGTTCAACCCCCAGCGGTCGACGTTGACGAACCGCCCGAAGATCCCACGGGGGCCCCGCATCGCGAGCCAGACGCCGCGCGGAAGATGTCCATCCTCGCTGACGCACTCCTGGTCGGTGGGCGAGACACCGCTCATCGTGAGCATGGCGCCGACACGACCGTCCGGCGCGCGGACGAGTCGGACCCTGCCGGCCGCTGACGACGCGCCGGCGCGGACCGCGCCTCGGCGCACCTGGCCAGCGGCGTCCCACGTGTAGGCGGCCGTGCGGTCCAGGCGGTCGTCCTCGGCGGCGATGGACACCACGGCGTCCAGTTCCCTCCCGGGGCCCGGGACCACCGCGAGGCCACGGACCTCGGTTCGGCGCGGGTCGACCTTCGGCGGCAGCACCGGCGTGGTGAGGCGTGCGCCCTCCCGGCCCGAACGCGCGATGCGCTTGACGACCAGTGACCGGGACTGCATCCAGGCGATCGCCATCCGTCCCGACGACCCCGCGCCGATCCGGGCGACGCGAGCAGCCCGGCCGCGCCAGACCATCCGTGTCCCGCCCGTCGCGTCAACCAGGACGATCGCACTCGAGGCCAACCCGTCCCGCCGCACGGCTCCGGTCCGGAGCAGGAGCAGCAGGCGTCCCTCTGGATCCTCGGTGCTGTGCACCAGCTCACGTGTCCGCATCGTGCGGCGGCCCTGCTCGACACCACCGCGGACCGCCGTCACGGTCACGCGGGCCCCGGAGCTGGTCACCAGCGCCGCAGTTCCCGGCGCACCGGCCACCAGGCCGGCCAGAGCGGGCTGCCCACCCGAGAGCGGGATCGCTCCACCGAAGACGGCGGCCTGCGCGGGCCCAGCCCACAGTCCGGCCACCACCATGACGAGAGATGCGCGGCAGATCATGACCAATACAACGTGCCCTGACTCGGGAAGTTTCGAACGGACCCAGCCTGCCCGTATGCAAGCCTTGATGGGATGTCCGTGTCCCCGCCCCGTGGCCAGCGCGCGTCGCGACGGCGCGCGCTGTTCTCGCTCGTCGCCGTCGCTGTCGCGTTCGCCGCGCTGCTCGCACTCGCGGACCGGCTGAGCGACGACGACCCGCCGCGACTCTCGCCTGGCACGGGGGTGGCAGCGGGCGAGAGCGACGAGGTGGTGGACCCGCTCGCCTGGGACGAGGGGCGCGAGGGCGAGCTCGTCGCCGCCGCACAGCGTGGCTTCGCCCATCCGCTGTACACGCTCGTCCCCGGCGGCGCGGTCGCGAGTGCCGCGCGGACGGCGCGCTACCGCGAGCTCATCGAATCCGTCGCTGAGGACGGCGGGGTGTCAGCGGACGACCTCGAGGCGCTCGTCTATCTCGAGAGCGCCGGACGCCCGACCGCCGCCGCGGACCCGCGGTACGAGGGCGCGGTCGGGCTCACGCAGATCGTCGCGCAGACCGGCGAGGACCTGCTCGACATGCGCGTCGACCCCGCGCAGGCACGATCGCTCACCCGCCGGATCCGGCGCGCGGCCCGCCGGGGAGACACCGCGGGTGTCCGTGCGCTGGAGGCCCGCCGCCGCGCCGTCGACGAGCGGTTCGACCCGCCCAAGGCGCTGCGCGGCGCCGTGGCCTACCTCGAGTTCGCCCGGGAGGAACTCGGCCGCGACGACCTTGCGCTCGCCAGCTACCACGCGGGCGTGGGGAACATCCAGAACGTCCTGAAGGCGTACGACGGCGGCGACGACGTCTCCTACGCGCAGTTCTACTTCGACACCTCGCCGGTGCACAACGACGAGGCGTACCGCAAGCTCGCCGAGCTCGGGGACGACTCGGCCACCTACCTGTGGCGGTTGGGCGCAGCGAAGGAGATCATGCGCCTGTACCGCGAGGACCGCGGCGAACTGCGGCGGCTCGCGGCCCGGCAGACGGCGAAGAACTCCGCCGAGGAGGTGCTATGGCCGCCCGGCTCGACGAAGCGCTACGCCACCGCGGCACAGCTGCGCTCTTCGTACAAGGACGGCACCCTGCGACGCCTGCCGGCAGACCTGCTGCGCGCGGAGGGCGTGCGGATCGACCCGCAGATGGGCGAACTCGCGCCGCAGCGGCAGTTGTCCCGCAGGCTGTTTCGCGGACTGCGCCCGGAGGCGCTCGCGGTGCTCGTCACGCTCGGCGCCGGGGTCCAGGAGATCAGCCGCGGCACGAAGCCGATCGCGGTCACGAGCACCGTGCGCGATCAGGTCTACCAGGACCTCCTCACCGGCGTGAACGCGCAGGCCACCCGTGAGTACAGCCTGCACACCACCGGGTACGCGTTCGACATCCTGCGGTCGTTCCGCAGCGAGCGTCAGGAGGCCGCGTTCTGGTTCATGCTCACGCGCCTGCAGGCGCTGGACATGATCGCGTGGCTGCCGGAGTTCGGGGCCGCGCACGTGACGGTCGGCGAGCGCGCGAAGGCGCTGGTGCCGATCCTCGATGAGGAGACCGAGCGGGTCGCCTCCGACGACTGACGTCGTTCTGTCACCAACGCGACAGAAGTCGGCATAACGCACTGCGGGAGTGGCGGTTGTCCGGGTGTCATGCCCTACCGACCGCGTCATCGCACTCGCCCCTCAGGAGGCCCGCTCATGTCCCGCCGCAGCCGTCGTCTCGCCCTGCTCGCCGCCGCGTCCACCGCAGCGGTGCTCACCCCCGCCGCCGCCGCGCAGGCCGAGGTGTACTGCGTGAACACCGCCTCGTGCCCGTTCGGCACCGTGAAGGCCGACATCCAGTCCGCGATCGACGCAGCCGAGGCCGACGGCAACGGCGCCGACACGATCTCCGTCGGCCCGAAGGCCACGCCTTATGTGGGGCCCTTCACGTATGACGACGGGGGCGGAGGCGGCAAGCTCACGATCATCGGCGCCGGGATCGGCGACACGGTGCTGTCCTCCAACGGCTCGGGTGGGCACACGCTGTCGCTCGCCAACGCCGACTCGGTCGTGAAGAACCTGACGCTGCGCACCGCGTCGTCGGGGAGCTTCAGCGCGCTGTGGCTCAACGGCGGCCGCGCCGAGGGCGTGCGCGTCGAGCAGGCCGGCAACGACTTCGACACCCTGGGCGTGAACCTCTACGGCGCCGGGTCCGAGTTCGCCGACGGCGAGATCGCCATGACCGCCGGGCTCGCCGTGCGCACCGGCCACCCGAACGGCACGAGCGGCCTGCGGATCGACCGCTCGCACCTCACCGGCCGCGGCGGCGTGTCCACCGACGCGGGCTCGAGCCTCACCATCGACCGCTCGACCATCGACACGACGCGCACCGCGCTCATCGCGGGCGGCTCGGGCTCGAGCGCCACGATCACGAACTCCGTCGTCCGCATGGGCAACGCGGGCGGCAGCGACACCGCCCTGCAGGCGGTCGGCAACGGCACGCTCACCGCCGTGCACGTGACGCTGCTCGGCTCGGGTGCCGGGAACGCGATCGGCGCGTCGAGCGCCGCCTCGAACTGGGCCGCGACCGCGCAGGTCCGCAACTCCATCATCAGCGGGTTCACGCGCTACGCGGCGTGCTCGGGCGACAACGGCGGCAGCGCGCTGCTGACCCTGCAGTACACGTCGAAGACCGGGGCGTCCCAGTCCGATCCGGAGTGCACGCTCACGACGGGCGCGGGCGTGCTGACCGGCGCGCCGCAGTTCGCCGGCGGCACCCCCGGCGCGGACCTCGCGGCCGCCGACCTGCGCCTGCAGGCCCCGTCGCCGCTCATCGACGCGGGTGACGGCGCGGGCATCCTCGCCACCGACTTCGCCGGGCTCTCCCGCCCGGTGGACGGCAACGGGACCGGCGGCGCGCAGGTCGACCTCGGCGCGATCGAGTACCGCCGCGAGGCGCCCGTCGCGCAGCTTGCGGCGCCCGCCACCGCGGTCGTGGGGCAGCCGGTCGCGTTCAGCGCGGCGGGCACCACCGACCCGGACGGCGACGCGCTGACGTACGCGTGGGCGTTCGGCGACGGCCAGACGGCGAGCGGGGTGCAGGCGCAGTACGCCTACGCGACGCCGGGGCCGAAGACGGTGAAGCTCGTGGTGACCGACGCCGCCGGCCGCACGACGGCGATGACCGCCACGGTGCAGGTCAGCGCGCCGCCGGTGGTCGAGCAGCCGGCGCCGGTGCAGGACGCGCCCGCGCAGGCCCCGCCCGCCAACACCGGTACGAGCACGCCGCCGGCCGCGGCCCAGGACACCCTGGCCCCGAAGCTCGCCTCGCTGCGCGTTGCCAAGAAGGCGCGTTTGGGCACCGGGCGCAGCACGCTCGCGTCCCGCGGCGCCGACCTGCGGTTCTCCCTCAGCGAGGCCGGCAGGATCACCGTGACCCTCAAGCGCGGCAAGGCGAAGGCCAAGCGCCTGACGTTCACGGCGGCAAAGCCGGGCACGATGGCCATCGCCCTCGGCCGGAAGTCGGGCCTGGGTGCCGGGCGCTACGTGGTCACGGTCGTCGCCCACGACGCGGCGGGCAACCGCAGCGGCGTGCTGAAGGGCACGCTGCGGCTGCGCTGAGGCGGACGTGTGACGGATTCGCGCACACCGAGTGCGCGAATCCGGATCACCCCGCCTGCTCGCGGTCCAGCGCGACGTCCTCGAACGACGCCGGGTCCTCGATCGGCTCCAGGTGGGTGAAGACGGTCGTCGGCTCGGCGACCGCCCGCAGCTCGGCCTCCACCTGCTCAACGAGGTCGTGGCCGGCCTGCACCGACCACGTCCCCGGCACGAGGACGTGCACGGTGACGAACGCCCGGCGGCCGGCGCGGCGCGTCCGCAGCGCGTGGAACTGGACCTCGTCGCCCTCGAACCGGTCGAGCACGCGCTGGATCTCCGCGAGTTCGCCCGGCTCCAGCGCGCGGTCCATGAGCCCGCCGAAGGCGCCGCGCACGAGCGACCACCCGACCCGGATGATGTTCGCGGCGACGAGCAGCGCGATGATCGGGTCCAGGCGCTCGAACCCGCTGAGCGCCACGGCGGCCACGCCGATGACCACGCCGATCGAGGTCCACACGTCCGTCATGAGGTGGCGGCCGTCGGCCTCGACGGTCAGCGACCGGTACTCCATCCCGGTGCGGATCAGCACGCGCGCCACCAGGAGGTTCACGATGGTCGCGACGCCCGAGACCGCCAGACCGATGCCGACGGATTCCAGCGGCTGCGGGTCGATGAGCCGGCCCACCGCGGCGACGCCGATGGTGACGGCGGCGATGAGGATCAGCCCGCCCTCGAGCCCTGCGGACAGGTAGTCGGCCTTCTCGTGCCCGTACGCGTGCTCCTCGTCGGGCGGCCGGTCGGCCCAGTGGACGATGACGAGCGCGAAGCTCGCCGCCACGAGGTTCACCACGGACTCCGCGGCGTCGGACAGCAGGCCGACCGAGCCGGTGATCGCCCACGCGCCGGTCTTCAGCGCGATCGTGAGGATCGCGGCGCCGATCGAGAGCCAGACGAGGCGGATCAGGCGCCGCTGGCGCGCCGCTGGGTCGATGGCGGTGGACATCGGACCCAGCAGCCTAAGGACGTCACTCCCCGAAGGCGGCCGGTCCCCCGTAGTAGGAGGCGGCGGTGACCCACCAGTCCACCGTCGCCGGGGTCGACCCGATGTATGTCGGGTCCTGGCCCGCGAGGCTCTGATAGACCGTGACCAGCCTGGATCCGGAGTTACCGGTGTTGCGCAGCGTGAAGGTCTCGAGGTCCTGGGGCGCGAGGAACGTCACGATCACCACCATCTGCCAGGAGCCCGGGACGATCTTCGTCGGGCTGAACGACAGCTGCCGGCTGCCGACCTGCAGGTTCGCCACGTCCGCGTTGCCTCCGAGGTCGAACACGCCCGGCACGGCCTTCGTGCCCGCGGCGAACGTCACCGACGGGTCCCCGCCGATCTCCAGGCCGAACACGGTGCTCGGCTCCATGACGCCCCCGAACACCACCATCATCTGCTGCGCCATGAGGTCGGATGCGTCGTCGATGAACAGGCTCGCGGCGCCGAAGCGCAATTCGCGCACGGGGTCACGCCGCGCGTGGAAGGCCTTCAGCGCCGCGCCGGCGTCGCCGCGGAGCGCCCGCGCGGTGTAGGTCAGTGTGCGCGCGCGTGGCCGGTAGCGCGGCGCGCTGAGCGTGAGCATCGCGACGTCGCGGCCGCGCGGGGCGCCGTCGATGACGAGTGCCGCGTTGGGCGGGTCGGTGCCGAACCGCCCGCGCCAGCGCGATACGAAGGTTCCCGCGCGCTCCGTCGTCGCCGTGCGCCCCGGCCGGTCGGCGAACGCCGCGACGCTCGGCGCGACGCCGAGCAGCGTCAGGCGGTAGGTCGACGCGCCGGTCTTCGCCAGCGTGCCGCCGTCGGCCTGCTGCACGAAGAGCAGCGGAGTCGCCGCAGCGGCCGCGGGCAGCACCAGCACCACCGCGAGCGCGAGGACGACACCGATCAGGGGGCGAAGCCGCAGCATCGCCCCGCTGATCGGAGGGCGGCGGAGCTACTTGAGCAGTTCCTTCACCGCAGCCGCCGTCGCCTCGGGCGTGATGCCGTACTCCTGCAGCAGCACCTCGGCCGGCGCGCTGGCGCCGAACTTGTCGACGGCGATCTGCGCGTCGGAGTAGCGGTCCCAGCCCATGCTGATGCCCGCCTCGACGCTGACCGTCGGCAGATCGACCGGCAGCGTCGTCTGCTGGTACTCCTCGTCCTGGGCCTCGAACAGCTCCCACGACGGCATGGAGACGACCTGCACCGGGACGTCAAGGAGCTCCTGCGCGGCGATCGCCGTGTGGACCTCCGCGCCGGTGGCCACGATCGACGCGACGGGGTTCTTCACCTTCGTCAGCGCGTACGCGCCGCGCGCGACGTCCGCGGCCGGGGCCAGCTTCTTGCGGTCCAGCACCGGCAGGTTCTGCCGGGAGAGGATGAGCGCGGCCGGGCCGTCGAGCTCCTCGAGGATGACGCGCCACGCCTCCGCGGTCTCCGTGGCGTCGGCCGGCCGCAGCACCGTGAGGTTCGGAATCGCGCGCAGCGCCGCAAGGTGCTCGACGGGCTGATGGGTCGGGCCGTCCTCGCCCAGCGCGATCGAGTCGTGCGTCCACACCCACGCGACCGGCAGGTGCTGCAGCGCGCTGAGCCGCACCGAGCCGCGCATGTAGTCGGCGAACTGCAGGAACGTCGAGCCGTACGGCCGCACGATGCCGCCGTGCGCGGCCAGGCCGTTGACCGCGCCCGCCATGCCGTGCTCGCGCACGCCCCAGAAGACGTTGCGGCCCGGCTTCTCGGCCGTGAACTTGTCCGCGTTCGGGAACTCGGTCTTCGTCGACTCGGAGAGGTCGGCCGCACCGCCCACCATCGTCGGGGTGACGGACTCGAACGCCGCCATCGCCTTCTGGCCGGCGCTGCGGGTGGCGATCGGCTTGTCGCCCCAGTCGATGTCAGCCAGCGCGGCGCCCACGCCAGGCAGCGGCTTGCCGGCCCACGCGGCGTCCCACTCCTTCGCCAGTTCGGGCTGCGCGTCCTGGAAGGCCTTGAAGCGCTCCTCCCATGCGGTGCGCAGCTCGGTGCCCTTCTCCTGCGCGCTGAAGGCCGCGTACACCTCGTCGGGCACGTGGAACTTCTGGTCCGGATCGAGGCCCAGCGCCTCCTTCGCGGCACGCACCTCGTCGTCGCCGAGCGGCGCGCCGTGGGCCGTGCTCGTGCCCTGCTTGTTCGGCGCCGGGTAGCCGATGACCGTCTTGACGCGGATGAGCGACGGGCGCTCCTCGTCGTCGCGGGCCGCCTCGACCGCGGCACGCAGCGCCGCGACGTCGTTGACGTCCTCGACGACCGACACGTCCCAGCCGTAGGCCTCGAAGCGCTTCGTCACGTCCTCGGCGTTGAAGCTCAGCGACGTCGGGCCGTCCAGCGAGATGTCGTTGTCGTCGTAGAGGTAGACGAGCTTGCCGAGCTTCTTCTGGCCCGCGATCGACGCCGCCTCGGACGCGATGCCCTCCATCAGGTCGCCGTCCGAGCAGATCGCGTACGTGTGGTGGTTCTGGACCTCCGCGCCGAACTTGTCGCGCAGGAACGCCTCGGCCATCGCCAGGCCGACCCCGTTGGCAAAGCCCTGCCCGAGCGGCCCGGTGGTGACCTCGACGCCCGGCGTGACGTGATGCGGGTCGCGCTCGGGATGGCCCGGCGTGAGCGATCCCCACTGCCGGAACTTCTGCAACTGCTCCATCGGCAGGTCGTAGCCGGAGAGGTGCAGGGCCGCGTAGATCCACGCCGATCCGTGGCCTGCCGAGAGCACGAAACGGTCACGATCGGGCCACGCCGGATCCCGCGGATCATGGTTGAGAATCTCGCGGTACAGGACGTACGCGGCAGGCGCCATCGCCATCGGCATGCCGGGGTGACCAGAGTTCGCCTGCTGGACGATGTCCATGGCCAGCGCCCGAACCGTGTCGATACAGAGGCGCTCGATGTCAGTGGAGGGGGAAGCAGCGGAGGGCGGCATGGCCGTAGTATCGCTGTCGATGCCCGACTACCTCACACACGCCTTCGTGGAGATCCCCAAGGGGTCCCGCAACAAGTACGAGTGGGATGACGAGCTGCAGGCGATCAAGCTGGACCGGTTCCTCTTCTCGTCCGTCGTCTATCCCACGGATTACGGCTTCATCCGCGACACCCTCGGCGCCGACGGCGACCCGCTCGACGCGATGGTCTGCGTCAGCGAGCCGACGTTCCCCGGCTGCCTCATCCCGGTGAAGGTCATCGGGCTGTTCCGGATGACCGACGACGGCGAGCAGGACGACAAGGTCCTCTGCGTCCCCGTCAAGGACCCGAACTGGAACCACCTCGACACGGTGGACGACCTGCCCGCGCAGCTGCGCGAGGAGATCGCCCACTTCTTCGCGATCTACAAGGGCCCCGAGGGCAAGATCGTGGACGTCGACGGCTGGTACTCCCGTGAGGAAGCCTGGGAGGAGATCCAGATCGCGATCAAGCGGTTCGAGGACTCCCAGGACGCCGCGAAGGCGTAGCGCGCTGGTTGGTCGCCCGGCTCAGCGCGGACTGAGCTGGGCGGGCCACATGCGCTGCGCCGCCAGCGCGAGCAGCCCCCACGTCACCGCGACGCCGATGCCGCCGATGACGTCGGAGGGCACGTGGACCTTCACGACGAGGTTTGTCGCAGCAGCGAGGGCCGCGCCGACGACACACGCCGCGCCGACGAACGGGCGCCACCGGAGGGTGCTCGCCATCCACACCGCGAAGGCGAACGCGACGGCCGCGGTCGTGTGCCCGCTCGGCCAGTAGGTCAGCCACTCGGGCTCGTCGAGCACCTGTACCGCCCGCGGCACGCCGAGGCGGTGCTGCAGCACCCACGTGCTGAGGTTCGCGGCGAGCAGCATCGTGATGAGGACGCCCGCGAGCGCCGCCTTGCCGCGCCACAGCAGCGATCCGACGAGCAGCCCCACAAGCGCGAAGTACGGGCCGACGTCGAAGACCGTGCGCAGGTCGCCCGCGGCCTCCTGCAGGCGCCAGTTGTTCAGCCGGCCCGCGAGGATCTCGAGGATCCGGTCGTCCCACCACGCCGTACCCGCCCGGCGGGCGAGCAGGTAGACGAGCATGGTCAGGAATGCGGTCGCCGCCGCGCCGGGCGAGCAACCGCCGGACGGCGACGGGCATCCCGTCATGCTACGAACCGTTGGTCGTCTGCGTCAGCTGCGCGGGCTGATCGCCCGGCTCCAGGCCGGGCTCGGAGTTCGAGGCACGCAGCTCGTAGGCGCGGCGCTCGTTGTGGTCGATCTGCATGAGGACCTGGTCGGCCTTCAGCGCGCGGGCGATCGCCTCGCGGCCACTGCGCGGCAGGATGTTCATCGCGGCGCCGATCTTGCCGACGACCCGCGGCACGTAGACGTCGAAGCGCGGGACCTTCAGCGCGTCGACGATCTCGGCGGCGACGTCCTCGGGCTCGACCTTCTTGACCCCGCGCGACTGCGTGGTGCCGGCCGCCAGTTCGGTGTTGACGATCGCCGGCATGACGACGGAGACCTCGATGTTCGTCTCCCGCAGCTCGGCCCGCACGGCCTCGGAGGCGCCGACGACGAAGTGCTTCGTGCCGCAGTACGTCGCGCCGCCCGGGAACCCGCCCTTGCCGGCCGCCGACGCGATGTTCACGAGATGCCCGCGGTTGCGGGAGATCATCCGCGGAAGGATCTCCTTCATGCCGAACAGCACGCCGTTGATGTTGATGTCGATCTGGCGCTGCGCGGTGGCGTCGTCCTCTTCGAGGAACGGGCCGATCTGCATGATGCCCGCGTTGTTGACGAGGACATCGATCGGGCCGAGCTGCTCCTCGGTGGCGTCGAGGAACTCCCGCATGGACGCGCGCTCGGTCACGTTGACAGGCAGCGCGATCGCCGCCGGGCCGAGCTCCGCCGCGGTCTTCTTCGCCGTCTCGAGGTCCAGATCGCCGATCGCGACCTTCATGCCCTCCCGGATGAACGCCTCGGCCGTCGCACGGCCGATGCCGCGCGCCGCGCCGGTGATGGCTGCGACCTGACCGGTGAGGTAACGGGGCTGCTTGGCCATGAAACGGGTCTCCTCCGGAAAAACTGGTTGGCTGGCCAAACACTAGCGTTCGGGCGGCGCAGGCGGCCCCGATTTCGCGGGTGCGGGAATATTTCGCGCCTCCGCGGCGTCTTACGTTGGCGGACACCCACATGCCTGAACCGGACCCCCAGCTTCCCGAGCACGATCTCGTCGAGATCGCCGCGCTCGCCGACGGCCGCCTGGCCCCCGAGCGCGCCGACGCGCTGCGCGCGCGGCTCGAGGCCGAGCCGGTGCTCGCCGCCGAGTTCGAGCGCCAGCGCCGCGCAATCTCGCTCGTCCGCAACGCGGTGGCCGAGGTCGAGGCGCCGCTGGCGCTGCGCGAGCGCATCGAGTCCCAGCGCGCGAAGGCGCCCGCCGCGAAGGTGCGGGGACGCCGGCGCTGGTTCCTGCCCGCGGCGGCCGCGACCGCGCTGGGCGTCACCGCCGCCGCGCTCGTGATCGCGCTCGGCGCCGGCGCGCCGTCGGTGGGCGACACGCTGAACGCCGCGTCGCAGCCCGCCGCCATCGGGGTGTCGGTCGACCGCGACACACCGCAGCTCCTCGCGCTGGACCGCGACGGCGTGCCGTTCCCGAACTTCCTGGCGAAGTTCGGCTGGAAGGCCACGGGTGCGCGCACCGACGAGATCGACGGGCGCCAGACCACCACCGTCTTCTACGAAAAGGACGGGCAGGAGATCGCGTACACGATCGTCGGCGGGGAGGCGCTCGAGGTGCCGGACGGGAAAGCGACGACGATCGAGGGCAAGACGTTCACCGTGCTGGAAGAGGACGGGCGGACGGTCGTGACGTGGGAGCGCGGCGGGCACACCTGTGTGCTCTCAGCGGAGGGCGTGCCGGCGGATGAGCTGCTGGAGCTGGCCGGGTGGAAGGGCAAGGGGAAGGTGCCGTTCTGAGGCGCTACCGGCCCAGTCGGCGCTGACCGAGCAACGCCCGTAGTGGCCGCATCTCGCGACGACCGTACGCGACCTCCAGCCCGGCGACGAGTTCGTCCAACTGTTCATCGGTCAGCGCCGTCGCCCTCTGCTCGACTTCCGCGATGACCTCCTGCGTGCGGCGTCCCCACCGGCGCCGCTCGACGGCGCACCACGGGACCAGAACCGCAGCGAGACCCGCGAATGCGGTCACTTCGCTCGTGGTAACAGCGAGCGTAATGAAGACCCCAGCGGTTAGCCCGGCAAGCGTCAAGCGCACCGCACCAGGGAGCGGCGCATACCGCAAGTCAGCAGGGACCGCGGCGACCCGGCGCTTCGCCCGGGTCTGAAGCCGCTGCTCAAACCCGTTCAGGACGATGAGACCCCAGCCGATCCCGACGAGACCCCCGGCCACCACGATGATCCCAAGGACGCCGCTCGCCGACACCACGCAGCCTTCGCTGCCTGATGGGAAACACCTTGGTTTCGTGCGGCATTGGCCGCGCAAGGCCCGAGCGCTTCACCACCGCGATCTGAGATGCAGAGTGAGGCCGACGACCAGCACGAACCAAACCGCCGCGAACACGGAGAACGCAAGGCCCGACAGGAACACCGCGCCCGCGAGCAGAAGCAGGACCGGCAGCAGCAGCAGCAGGACACCCTCGACTCTGGGGAGCGCCCCAGACTGGCGGTAGGTGAAGGCGCCGAGCGCGAGTACGAACACCGCGGCCGGAACCAGTATCGCGCCGAGTTCCTTCACTCGTCCGACCGCTTATGACTGACGCTCGAGCAGCCTCGCGAGCGTGTCTAGCTTCCCCGTCTCTGATGCGGTTCGGATCGCCGTCCCGACGACGGTTCGCGCTTCATCGACTCGGCCTTGCCCGGCCAAGAACTCCGACAACACAACCCAGTAGTGCTCGACCTCGGGATACGCCTTGACGGCCGCACGAAACGCCTCCTCCGCGATGTCCGCCTCACCCATCTTCGCCGCGATCTGGCCGCCGAGAACGGCGAGTTCCACCTCAAGCACAGGGTCGTCGGGCGGCATCGTCTGCATCGCGTGCGCAACGTACTGACGCGCGCCGTCGATCTCCCCGAGGTCGTAGAGCATGAAAGCGGCCCGGGTGACACGCCGCGCGTCGTTGACGTCAAGCGAGATGGCCTCGGCGATCTGATGCAACGCCTCCTGCGGACAAGGCCGTAGCAGGGCCGACGCGAAGAGAATTCTGAGCTCAGCGTCCGCCGGAAAGCGCCGAACAGCGTCCTCCAGGAGGGCACGGTTCTCGTCCGCCCGCCCGGCGATCTCGAGCGCCTGCGACATGGCAAGAAAGTCGTCGATCGTGGGCGCTGACAGGCCCGAGAATGTATGCCGTCTTGGGGACGGCTCCGAAGAACGGCAAGTTCGGGTCTGTCGCGCGGGTACCGCTGCGCGTAACACCAAGGACCTGATGAGCGCGTCAGCGTGTGGGTTGACGCTCATCGCCGTCGACGAACGGTCCGCCGAGCTCGCGACGGCTTGAGGTTCTCGAGGCCGCAGCGATCTTCGCGATCTCCTCACGAGGTTCCATGTCCAGGTTCGCGATCTCGGTGGCCCAGCCCCCTTCCACCTCGACCCTCCGCGGGTCCGGAAGCCAGAAACGCTCACGCAGCAACAGCTGCGCATCGAGCATTCCGAGCCCACACGGGCTGCGAACCGTCTCGGCGACTTCGGCCGCAGACGCCCTGGCGGTGAGTTCGCCGTACCGACCCTTGTACTCGGCGAACAGCGCGGCAGCCTCGCCGATGTAGACGTCGTCGGTCACAGGAACACACCATCCCAGAGGTCAGCGTCCATAGCGGCTGGCTACCACCGATCGAGCTACCCCTGCAGTCCGCGAGCACCGTCACCCGGGTCACGCGACCGGGTCCAGAAGCCACGCGAGGATCGGCGCAGGCACAGCCCAGATCGCCCCGTCGAGATCCAGAGCCCGGCGGGTCGCCAAAACGCCCCGCCCGAAGTTCGCCCTTGCTGTCCGCGCCTCGCCGCGCCACCCGGCGTCCACGTACTTGCCCTCGACACAGCCATCCAGGTCGGGGCCGACGAAGTCGATCTCGGCCTTCGTCGCGGTTCGCATGTGCATCAGTCGCCCGCCCCGCACGAACGAGCCGGGGGCGGCCGTATCGATCGCCCGTCCGAGAGCGACGCCCACCTGCTGCTCGGAGAGCTTCGACACCGACGGCTCAGCTCGCGCCCCGTCCACTGCCCCAGCCAGGCGGGCGAGCAGCGGATCCGTGAAGTAGACCTTGCGTTGAGCTCGCTCGTTCGGGCGTTCGCCCGCCGCCCGGGGGCACCGCCACGCCAGGAAGTTGCTGACCAAGTCGGCGATGCGGTTGTTGGCTGCGTGGTTGTCGGCCAGGCCGACGTCGCGGGCGACATCGCTCGCGTTGACCGGGCTCGCGAGGTTCAGGCCCAACCGCTCCAGCAACGCCAGGACCGTCGGATCGGGCAGTGCGGCTGCGCGGATCGCATCGCCGCGAACCACGTCCCAGAGATCCTGGACGAAGCCGGCACCGACGTCACCCGAGCGGACGAAATCCGCCACCGCCTGCGGGAAACCGCCGATGCGCAGGTAGTTCTCCCAGGCGTCGACCAGCGACTCCGTCCAGAACCCGAGCTCGCCGTACAGGTCGCGCGCCCGTGGACTCGTCAGATCAGCGACTGCGAGGGAGCCTTCCACGGTCGGCGTGTCGACCCCGGTGTGGGCACAGAAGCTTCGGAACCCCATCGGCAGCAGCAGCCGGTCGCTCCGAGCGGCATCGGGACCGCGCCGTCCTGCGAGCGCATCGACAGCCTGGCGCAGGCCTGTGGCCGAGGAGCCGGTCAGCACCACACAGTCCCCGCGCAGCGCGGTGTCGTCACGGAGGCCCTTGACCACCGTTCCCCAATCCTCACCCACCGCGGTCACCTCGTCGATGAACCACCACATCGGCCGGTCGTGGGCGGCGGGCATGAGCGCCCGCCCGGCCTTGAAGAGCCGACGCAGATCCTGCGGCCTGAAGCCGTCGCACGAGCAGTACACGATCGACCGGGGGTCCTCGCCGCTCTCGAGCAACTCCTGAATCTTGCGGCGCATGGCGACGCTCTTGCCGACTCGCCTCGGTCCGGTGAGGACGTACAGATTGGGCGGAGCGATGCCGGCGAGCGCGTCGGGCGCGTACACGAACGGTGCCTCGTCCGCGTCTCGAAGCACGCGGTCGGTGGGCCGCCACGCCTGGGCGTCACGCCACCACGGATTGCGCTCGCGGAGGAGTTCCTTGATTGCCGCGTCATTCACGGCTCAGAGCCGCACAATCTGGGGGCCATGACCCAAAAAAGTATACCTTTTCGGGTACGGCAACCCAAAAAGGTATAGATCTATGCCCTCAACTCGCGCCGTCCACGAGACGACATCACGCGCCGCGGTCCAGCATCTCAGCGTCCAACCCCGCCCCGCTCACGTCAGCCGATCCGCCAACCGTCCCCGCCCCCCGCGACAACCGGCTCATGACCGTCCCCTGCTTGATCTTCAGCGCGTCCGCCGCCTCGGCGTAGCTCAGCCCCGCCACGTCCACGGCCACCACGACGTCGCGGAACTCCTCGGGCAACTCACTGATCGCCGTGAACACCTCGCGTGACGACACCACCTCGGCGGTCGACGGCGCGTCCGAGCGCAGCCGGTCCTCCTCCTCGGCGTCCATCCCGACCGTCTGCGGCCGGCGGTCCTTCGTGCGCAGCGAGCTGATGAAGACGTTGCGCAGCGTGCGCAGCAGGTACGCGAGCTCGTCATCCTGGTCGAGCCAGCGCGGCTTGGCCAGCACCTTCGCGTACGTCTCCTGCACAAGGTCCTCGGCGTCCTCGCGGTTACCGCACAGCGCCCACGCCGCCCGGTAGAGCCGGTCGACGTGATCTCCCAGGGCTTCGGGTCGCAGATCAGGAACCACGAGCCGCGATCCTACGACCGCGGCCCCCGGTGCGTCAGCGAACCCGCACGGTCTGCGTCATCCGCACGGGGTGCAGTGAGCAGAACACACGGTACGTGCCCTTCGTCCCGAACGTCCGCGCGTACGTGCGCCCGTCGTTCAGGTGCGGCGAGGAGAACCCGCGCGGGCCGCTGGCCAGCGTGACGTCGTGCAGCTCCTTGTCGGAGAACTTCCACGCGAGCTTCGCGCCCTGCGGCAGCTCGACGTTCGCGCGGCTGAAGGCGAACTGCTTCACGCCGATCGTGGTGCCGGACTTCACCGCCTGCACGCGGCCGGGAGGCGCGTCGATCTCCACCGCGCGGCCCTTGCCGTCCAGCCCCGTGAGCGGGACCGTGAACTTCGGCGCGACCTTGCGGTGCGCCAGCGTGGTCTTCACCACCCGCGTGTCGGTGGGCAAAGGCCCGCAGCGCGCGGTGACCCCCGGGTCGGGCGCAGCGAAGAACACCATGATCCCCATCGCGCGGGTGTGCGGGACCTCGTTGTCGTAGACCGCGGTGAGCGTCAATCGCTCCCCCGCGGCGACCGGGAAGCCCTGCGCGGTCAGCACGCCGGACATGTTCACCGGGCCGGGTTCGTGCAGCACGGGTTTGACGTTGTAGAACGGGTGCGAGGCCCGACCCCACGCCGGCTCGGAGCGCACGATCTGGCGCCCGCCGCAGTCGGCCTGCGTCATCGACAGGTGCTTGGCGCCGCCGTGGACGTGGCCGCCCGCCGCGACGATCCGCGAGCCCTCGGGCATCGTGATCGTCGAGGACGTGGCGAACGTGGAGCCGGGCTTGCCGCCGCCCGGGACGTCGAAGACGGGGTCGGCCTTGCAGTTGCGCACGTCGTGCCAGTACGGCTTGACCGGGGTCAGGTCGGGCGCGTCGTCGTAGGTGACCTTGTACTGGACGTACGCCTCGTCGTCGGTCGCCTTGTGGTTCATGAGCATCCACGTCATGAACCAGCGGTCGGCGCCCTTGACGGGATAGCCGTAGCCCTGTGGGAGCTCCAGCTCGGCGCGCTCCTCGCCCGCCGCGTAGAAGCGCTCGACCACCGCGGGGAGCTGCGTCTTGGAGTCGAGCAGCGTGAGCGTGTTGCACGTCCCGTCGCGCTTGTCGCCGCCGAAGCGCCCGAGGTTGCTGAAGACGATGTGGTGCAGCATGAGCCGGTCGATCCCGACGGGCTTGCCGGTCTTGTCGACGACGTCGACGGACATGCGGGTGATGAAGCCGTCCGTGTCGGGCTTGGGGATGTCCGCGGTCATATCGCTCTGCTTGACCTCGTAGCCGGCGACCTTGATCGGGCCGTAGCGGAACGTCTTCGTGGTCGTCGCGGCAGCAGCCGGCGACGCAGCGACGAGGGTCAGCAGACAGGCGGACAGGAACAGGCGCAGCACGGGGTCTCCTCCCGGGGGACTGTGTCGAGCGTACGGTATTTGCAGTACAACTGCAAGAACGTCGGTACACTTGTCGCATGGCCACCACTGCCGACGGCCGCAGCGCACGCTCCGAGCGCACCCGGCACGCGATCATCGACGCGCTGTTCGCCCTGCTCGAAGACGGGAACCTGCGCCCCACCACGGCCGAGATCGCCGATCAGGCCGGCGTCTCCGAGCGCTCGGTCTTCCAACACTTCCCCAACCGCGAAGCGCTGTTCACCGGGGTCGGCGAGCGGCAGGCTGCACGGGTCGCGCAGGTCGTGCGCACGATCGACCTGACGCTGCCGCTCCCCGCGCGGATCGACGCCTTCGTGACCCAGCGCGCCGCCGTGCTCGAGCTCCTCACGCCCACGCGGCGCGCGGGCCTGCTGATCGCCGACGAACATCCCGCCGTCGCCCGCAACATCCAGGAAGTGCAGATGCGCAAGCGCGAGCGGGCGCTCGCGACGTTCGCCCAGGAGCTCGACCGGCTCCCGGCGTCCGCGAGCGCCGCGGTGGCAGCCGCGACCTCGTGGAGCACCTGGGACGCCCTGCGCGACCAGCAGGGCCTCACCGTCGAAGAGGCCCGCAGCGCCGTCTCCTCGCTGCTCACCGGCGTGCTCGAAATTTCTCGGGAATAGATCTCGGAGAGCCGGCGTCCGGCATCGGTGAACCCTTCCTCCGGCCCGAGAGGCTCCCGATGACCCGCAAGACCCGCACCACTCTTCTCGCCACCATCGCCGCCGCCGGCGCACTCGGTACGCCCGGCGCCGCGCACGCCGCGATCAACATGACCGGCGCCACGATCACGGGCGACGCAGCGAACGACACCCTCACCATCGGCGAGTCCGCCGGCGTCTACACGCACAACCAGACCGGCAACGGCTTCAACAGCAACGTCGACTTCGACAACGCCGTCGCCGGGCGACCAGGCGCTCATCCTCGGCGCCGCGTTCACCATCGACATGGGCGGCGGCGACGACATCTTCACCTTCAGCGCCAGCACGGGCACCGTGAACCTCAACGGCGGCGCGGGCGACGACACGCTGACCGGCACCGCCACCACCGACACGCTGAACGGCGGCGACGGCGACGACCGCCTCATCGGCGCCCGCGGCAACGACACCATGGACGGCGGCAACAACGCCGACGTCCTCGTCTGGAACAACGGCGACGGCACCGACACGATGAACGGCAACGCGGGCGCCGACGAGGTCGAGGTCAACGGCGCCCCGAACGCCGGCGACCAGTTCCGCATCACGGCAGCCGGCGCGCAGGACGTCCGGTTCGACCGCATCAACCTCGGCCTGTTCGGTCTGAACATCTCCACCTCCGAGCGCATCACCGTCAACGGCCTCGGCGGCAACGACGACATCCGCGCCGACGAGACGCTCGGCAACCGCATCCTCATGACCGCGAACGGCGGCACCGGCGACGACGCCGTCGTGGGCTCCCCGAACGCCGACCTCATCACCGGCGGGGACGACATCGACACGCTCTCGGGCGCGGGCGGTGACGACCGCATCGTCGGCGACCGCGGCAACGACACGATGAACGGCGGCACGGGCGACGACACGACCGTCTGGAACAACGGCGACGGCACCGACGTCATGAACGGCGACGCCGGCAGCGACCGGGTTGAGGTCAACGGCGCGCCGGGCGCGGGCGACGTCTTCACCATCGCGCCGAACGGCGCGCGGGCGAAGTTCGACCGCACGAACCTCGGCCCGTTCAGCCTGGACATCGGCTCGGCAGAAGCGCTCGACGCGAACGGCCTCGGTGGCGACGACGACTTCACGGCGCTGCCGGGCATCTCGTCGCTCCTCGCGATCAACGCCGACGGCGGCGCGGGCAACGACGCGCTGGACGGCGCGGAGGGCGACGACACCCTCCTCGGCGGTTCGGGCAACGACGCGATCAACCCGGGTGGCGGCAGCGACGTCGCCGACGGCGGCGAGGGCGACGACACCCTGCTCGGCCGCGACGGCCAGACCGACCTGCTGCGCTGCGGCACCGGCACGGACAGCGCCCAGACCGACCTGCCGGGCGTCGACGCGCTGACCGGCTGCGAGACGGTGGACGCGCTGACCCCCGCGCCGATCGTGACGCCGCCGGCCAACGTCCCCGGCGCCGCCGCGCCGGTCCAGGGCGACACCACGGCCACGCCCGTCCAGCTCGGCGCCTTCAGCGCCGCCAAGCGCGCCGGGCGCCAGTCCGTCCGCTTCACGGTGACCTGCCCCGCAGGTGAGACCGGCGGTTGCAGCGGCGAGCTGCGGCTGACCACGGCCTCGGCCGTGGTCATCGGCGGCGTGAAGGTCCGCGTCCTCGTCGGCACCGCGCGGTACACGCTGCGCCCCGGCCAGCGCCAGACGCGCACGATCAAGCTTCCCGCGGGCGTGGAGCGCCTCGCGGGTAAGGGACGGCAGCTGCGCCTCATCGCGGCCGCCGTCACCCGCGACGCATCCGGGAACGTCGCGGAGAGCTCCACGCGTCGCAGCGTGAAGCTCGCCAAGTAGCACCCATCCGACCGACCATCGGCCCGCGGCCCCGTCCGGTTCTCCGGGCGGGGCTGCGGCGTTCTGCGACCTCGGTGTCCGGGTTTACTACGCTGTCCGTATGGCCAGCCGGGAAGAAGAAAAGCGCAAGCGCCGTGAAGAGCGCGAGGCGCAGCAGCGCGCGAAGGAGCAAGCGACCAAACGCGGGCGGCTCGTGACGATCGGCGGCGCGATCGCCGCGGCGATCGTGGTCATCGTGGTCGGCGTGGTTCTGGCCACGGGCTCCGGCGGGGACGATGAGGCGGCAACGAAGGCCGCCGCCGAATCCGGCGGCGCCCCAATTCCCGAGCAGCAGGAGAAGGACTTCGACACCGCCGTGAAGGCGTCCGGGTGCACGTTCACCGAGCATCCGAACGAAGGTGCCACGCACCAGAGCGAGCCGTTCGACGGCTACAAGACGAACCCGCCGACCTCCGGCACCCACAGTCCCGAGCCCGCGGCCGACGGCATCTACGAGGCGGGCAACAGCCCGGACCCGAACAACTGGGTCCACACCCTCGAGCACGGGCGCGTGATCATCCAGTACAAGCAGGGCACGTCCGAGGAGCGGATCGCCCAGCTCAAGACGCTCACCGGCGAGAACGTCAACGGCAGCCCCGGCTACCACGTGGTCCTCATGGAGAACACCACGGACATGCCGTACGACGTCGCCGCCGTCACGTGGACCCGCACCCTCGGGTGCGAGACGTTCACCGACGAGACGTTCGACGCGATCCGGGTGTTCCGCGATCGCTGGGTCGACAAGGCGCCCGAGCTCGTCCCGTAGGTCGTGACGCGGGCGGGTCCGATTCCCGTCCACGCCGCAAGGGAGCGTGCGGTCCGCACCGAACGGGTGTGTCACCGTGTTCCGTACGACGATGCGCCGTGTCCTTCTGATGGCAGTCGTCCTCGGTGTGCTGGCCTGGGTCGCCGCCCCCGCGCTGTCGCTTGAGCCGTACACACCGGAGGTGACCGAGTTCGAGCTGTCGCCCCCCGCGTCCGCGTCCGCGCGCGCGGCCGGCGCCGGACCGGTCGTGCTGCCCGTGATGCGGGCGCCGGAGCGGTTCGACCTCGTGGGGCTGCGCTGGAGTACCCGGGAACGGCGGGAGATCCACGCCGAGCTGCGGGTGCGCCGCGACGGCGGACCCTGGAGCCGCTGGCTGGAGGTCGGACACGCTGAGAACGGTGAGCACGGCACCGGGCCGATGCTGACCGGCGGCACCGACGACGTGCAGGTGCGCCTCAACCGCCGCCCCGCCGGGCTGAAGCTCCACTTCGTCAACGCGACCGGCACGGCCGATCGGGCCTCCCGCGTGCTGACGACGTTCCGTCGCGCCGCGAACAGCGCCGTCATCGCCGCGCTCGGCACGCCCGCGACAGCGGCGCGGCGCCAGGTCTCGGGCGCGCCGCCGATCGTCCCGCGCGAGCAGTGGGACCCGGCCGGCCAGTGCAAGCCGCGGTCAGCGGCCGGGACCGGTGAGGTGCAGTTCGCGATGGTCCACCACACGGTCACGTCGAACCTGTACGACGCGGACGACGGACCGTCCATGGTGCTCGCGATCTGCCGGTACCACCGCAACTCGAACGGGTGGACCGACATCGGCTACAACTTCCTCGTCGACCGGTACGGCACGATCTACGAGGGGCGCGCGGGCGGGATCGACCAGGCCGTCGTCGGCGCGCAGGCCCAGGGCTACAACGCGGTGTCGACGGGGATCTCGAACCTCGGAACGTTCGTCAGCGCCGGGCAGACCGACGCGGGCCTGCAGGCCAACGCGCGGATCATCGCGTGGAAGCTGGGCATCCACGGTGCGCCCGTCGACGGCGAGGTGACCGTGCGCTCGGCAGGCGGCAGCGCGAACCGCTACCCGGCCGGGCGCCAGGTGACGTTCCAGCGCATCAGCGGCCACCGCGACGGCGGCGAGACGGCTTGCCCGGGCGCCGCGCTGTACGACCAGCTGCCGACCATCCGGCAGCTCGCGGCCAACGCGCCCGCCGGCATCCCCGGCGGGCCGGTCACCGCCGTGCCCGGCACCGTCTCCCTGGAGGCGCCGACCCGCACGATCGCGTTCGGGCAGAGCGCCCAGGTCGGCGGGCGGGCGATGACGGTCAACGGCGCCCCGATCCCGAACGCCGAGGTGCGCGTCCAGGTGCAGACCTCCTCGCGCTGGCAGACCTCGGTGCGGGCCACCACCGGCGCCGACGGCTCATGGCTTGCGGCGCTGCCGTCGTCACGCAGCCGCAAGGTGCGGGCCGTCGTCTACAGCGGCGGGGCGCGGGCCGCGACGTCCAAGACCCTGTCGCTCGCCGTCCAGCCGCTCATCGAGGCGCGCGCCGCCAAACGCGTGGTGTTCGGTCGGCGGCTCACCGTCACCGGCCGCGTGCGCCCGGCGAAGACCAGCCTCGTCATGGAGATCGCCCGGGAGGGCCGCGACCGGGAGTTCCACACGGTCTCGCGGGTCCGCGTGCGCGTGTCGAAGGGGACGTTCCGCGTCGCGACCCGGCTGAAGCGCCCGGCGCTGCACCGCCTGCGGTTCGTCTTCCGCGGCGACAGCACGAACGCGCCGAGCCAGTCCGGCGACGTCGTGCTGCGCGCCATCCGGCCGCGGGCCGCTGCGGGCGGCGCGGGCGCCTCCACGCGCTGAGCAGCCGCCCACCGCGGTGTTCAGCGCCGCGACCACCGCGTCGGAGTCGCCGCTCCCGTAGTCGATCTCGAAGAACGGATCGGCCAGCTGGAAGACCGTCTCGAACGCGTAGCTCAGCCGCACGACCACGGTGCAGCTCGTCGGCGAGACGAACAGGCTGTTGCCCTGGAAGCCCTGCCCGGAGAACCCCGCGGGATCGGCGGCATTGTTCCACCACTGAAACCCGTACCCGAACCGTTCCCCGTCGGTGTCGTACGCGACGAGCTCCCGCGCCGCCTGACGCACCCACGCCTCGGAGACGATCTGCCGGCCGTCCGGCGTGCGACCGCCGTTGGCCATCATCAGCCCGAAGCGGGCGAGGTCGTACGGCAGCACGTACAGCGACTGTGAGGCGATCGCGTTGCCGAGCCGGTCGGTGAGCAGTCGCGCGTCGCCTTCCATCCCCAGCGGCTTCCAGATCTTCTCCGACAGCGTCTCGCTCAGGGGCCGCCGGTAGATCTGCTCCAGGGCCCAGCCGAGCACCTGGGTGTTGCCGCTGTTGTAGTGGAACTCCGTGCCCTGCGGCGCGACCCGCCGCAGGCGCGACAGGAACTCGTCGCGATCCTTGCCGGCCCTGCCCTTCGTCCAGCGGTCCAGCGTCATGTCGATGAGCTGGTAGACCTGCTCGGCGCTGTCGCTCCAGACGATCCCGGACCGCATCAGCAGCAGGTTGCGCAGCGTGACGCCTTCCCAGGCCGTACCCCGAAGCGCGGGCACGTACCGCTCGATCGGGTCGTCGAGCGAGCCGATGCGCCCCTCGTCCCATGCGATCCCGATCAGCGTCGAGACGAACGACTTGGTGACCGACCAGATCTGGTGACGCTGCGCCGGGCGGTAGCCGTTGTTGTACAGCTCGCCGACGAGCACCCCGTTGCGCAGGACGAGCAGGGCGTCGGTCTCCGTCCGGGACATGAAGCGCCGCAGGTCGCGCGTGTGACCCTCGTGGGTGTACGTCAGGCTCCCGATGTCCTGGGTCGCGCGGGGCAGCGGCGTGACGCCCGCGTCGGGTCCGCGTCGGACCAGCTTGGTCGGGAGGTACAGCTCGGGCGCAGCGAAGTTGAACGGCCCTGGAGCGCCGATCGTCGTCTTCGGGCCCTGCGGCCCGCGCGAGGTCGATGTCGCCGCCTGCGCCGTGACCGGCATCGCGACAGCCACGCACGCGAGCATCCATGCGGTCGCCGCCGCACGCACCGTCTGCATCATCATCGTCTCCCTTGGACCCGCCTCAATTGAGGCGCTGCGTCCCCCCTCGCGAGCGGCACTCTAAACAGAACGGTTACGTTTATCAAGCAGGCTCGCGCGCACTCGCTTTCGCACGCCGACCGCCCCGTCCGACAGGATCCGCGCGGCCGATGCCGCGCAATCCGCACCTGCCCTCCACCGACGACCGCGAGGCACTGCACTCCTCTTCGCGCGTCGTGCGCACGTGCGCGCGGACCGCCGACGCGATGTGGTTCAACCTCGCGATCTTCGGCGTGATCCTCATCAACGCCGTCGTCCTCGGGCTGGGGACCTACGACAACATCGAGGACGAGTGGGGCGACCTGCTGCACCTCGCCAACGAGGTGATCCTGGGGATCTTCGTCGTGGAACTCACGATCCGCTTCATCGGGTTCGGCAGGCGGCCGCAGGACTTCTTCAAGAGCGGCTGGAACGTCTTCGACTTCGTCATCGTCGGCGCGTCGTTCGTGCCGGGCATCCGGGAGAACGCCACGCTGCTGCGGCTCGTGCGGCTCGCCCGGGTGCTGCGCGTCGTCCGGCTGCTGCCCGACCTGCGGGTGCTGACCGTGGCGGTCGGCCGGTCGCTGCCGGGCGTCGCGTCGCTCGCCGTGCTGACCATCGTGCTCGTGTTCGTCTACGGCATGGTCGGGTGGGTGCTGTTCGCCGACGAGAACCCGGCCCAGTACGGCGACATCGGCGAGGCGATGCTCACGCTGTTCATCACCCTGACGCTGGAGAACTTCCCCGACCAGCTCGAAGCCGGACGCGAGATCACGCCGTGGGCGCTGCCGTTCTTCATGAGCTACGTCCTCATCGCCGCGTTCCTCGTGCTCAACCTGCTCATCGGGGTGGTCATCAACTCGATGGAGGAGGCGCGCGGCATCGAGGCGCAGCGCGAGCTCGACGACCGGCTGGAGCACGGGGAGGCCGCGCCGGAGCCGGAACTCGCCGAACGGCTGGGGGCGCTCCGGCGCGAGCTGGAAGCCGTGGAGCGGGAACTGCGGGCGGCGGAGGGCGTGCGGGCCGGAGGCGCCTAAGCGCCGGTCTTCCAGCCGCCCGTTTCCCCGCGGTACAGGTCCTCGCCGCCGAAGACCATCCGCACGGTGCGCCACAGGATCTGAGCATCGAGCTTCAACGACCGGTGCTCGATGTACCAGAGGTCGAGTTCGATCCGCTCGTCCCAGGGCAGGGTCGCCCGCCCGTTGACCTGCGCCCAGCCGGTGATCCCGGGGGCGATGGCGAGCCGCCCGCGCTGGCGTTCGGTGTACTGCTCGACCTGCACGGGGACCGTGGGGCGCGGCCCGATGATCGCCATCTCGCCGCGCAGGACGTTGACGAGGTTCGGGAGCTCGTCGATCGACGTGCGGCGCAGGAACGCGCCGATCTTGGTGATGCGCGTGTCGCCCTCGTCGACGGCGAGTCCGGCGCCCATCTGCTCGGCGCCGTCGACCATGGTGCGGAGCTTCATGACGTCGAACGGCCGGCCGTCGCGGCCGATGCGCCGCTGGCGGTAGATCGGGTGGCCGGGCGACTCGAGGCGGATCGCGACGATCGCGACGGCGAGCACGGGCGCGGCAAGCAGGAGGGCGGTGCCGGCGACGGCGATGTCGAAGAGGCGGCGGAGCACAGCCGGGGTGTCAGAGCACCGCGCCGAGCGCGATGAGCACGGCGGCGACCAGCAGCAGCGCCAGCAGCAACATGAACGTGGCGGTGACGATGACGGCGCCGACCGCGACCCGGGTGCCGATCCGCGCGGCGCGCCGACCGGCGTGGCGCGTGGTCTCCGGCACGCGGCCCTCGACGAACAGCGCGAGCAGGATCGCGAAGATCCCCGTGCCGTAGACGTTGCGCTCGGCCTCGGTCACGCGGTCGCGCCAGCGGGCGGCCATCTCGTGCGCCTCGCGGCGGGCACGCACGGCGCGGCGCGGCAGGCGCTCCGCGCGCTGTTCCCAGTAGGCGAGCGAGGTGCGGGCGTCGTCGAGCGAGAGGTCGGCGGACACCCCTTCAGGGTAGCCAGTCAGCGCGTTCCCTCGGGCGGGTCCCAGCCCGCCGGGGTGCCGTGGCGCAGGTGGTCGAGCAGGCCGAGCGCGATAGCCGCCTGCGTCAGCACGTAGTAGCGCGCGATGAGCAGCGGGCGCGAGCGCAGCGACTGCCCGGCCGCCGCCGCCGCCAGCACGGCGAGCTGTCCGGCGAGCAGGATCCGGGCGATCCGCGATCGCCGGGCGAGCAGCAGCGTCGCCCCGAGGAGCTTCAGGTGCAGGAACGGCCCGGCGTACCGCAGGAGCCGGTGACTGAAGACCTGCCACGCGTACACCGGCGCGTAGCCGTGGGGGTCGAGGAGACCGCCACGCAGGACGATCGGCCAGGCGTGGCTCATCATCCGCCGCTTGCGCCGCAACTCGCCCTCGATGGTCGGGACCATCTTCTCCGTCGCGCGTGCCTCGGCCACGTCGACGGCCCGGCGGCCACCCTTGACGACCTGGAACGGCAGCGCGAGGTCGTGGCCCATGACCGGGTCGCACCGGACGTACGCCTCGCGGCGGACCGCGTAGATCGCGCCGTTGCCGGCGGTGACGGACGACAGCGCCGACTCCCGGGCGCGGATGTCCATCTCGTAGCGCCAGTACAGCCCTTCCTGGTTCGTCCCGTCCTCGGCGTTGATGAACGAGACCCGGCCGCACGCGTACCCGACGTCGACCGGCTCGAGCGCGGCGACGAGCGCGTGCAGCGCCCCGGGTTCCCACTCGGCGTTCGCGTCGGAGAACGCGAGCACCTCACCGCGCGCGGCGTCGACCCCGGCGTCCTGTGCGCGCACCTTGCCGCCTCGCGGGAGGTCCAGCACACGGTGCGCGCCCGCGGCCTGGGCGGCGACGACCGTCCCGTCCGTGGACCCGTCGCTGCAGACGATGACCTCGAACCGGTTCGCCGGGTAGTCGAGCGACAGCGCGTTGGCGACCTTCGCGCCGATGACCGACTCCTCATTGTGGGCGGCGAGGATGAGTGAGACGAACGGCAGCTCAGCGTCGGGCGTGGGCGGCCTGGGCTCCGGCGTCGCGGCCCGCCCGCGGGTCAGCACCACGAGAACGGCCCAGTACCCGGCCTGGGCGTAGGCCAGGAGACCGAGGGTGATCCACATCACGGCGCGCTGAAGCACAGCGGAGCATTGTGCGCTATTCGGCCCGCCAAGGGCCGAACGGTGTTCAGTGGTCGCCCTGGCGACCACCGCCGACCGTTCAGCTACGCCGTGATGCCTGCGTAGATCTCCAGCGTCCGCCTCGCGATCGGATCCCACGCGTACGGACCCGCTGCCGCCGCCCGCGCGCCGGCCGCCAGCGCGTCGCGTGCCGCCCCGTCACGCAGCAGCCGTGCCAGCTCCGCGTGCAGCGCCGACGGGTCCTCCGGCGGGACGAGCGCCGCCGCACCCTGCGCCGCGACCTCCCCGAACCCGCCGACATCGGTCAGCACCATCGGCGTGCCGAACCCCAGCGCGGTGTAGAGCACCCCGGACTGGTCGATCTCCCGGTACGGCAGCACGACGAGCGACGCCCGCCGGAAGCACGCCGCCGCCTCTGCGTCGCTGACGAACCGGGTGACCCACCGCACCCCGGGGGGCGCGGCGGCCCGCAGCGGCGCGACGTCCATCCGCGGCATCCCGACGATCCACAGCTCCGCGTCGGTGATCCCCCTCCCAGGCGCGCAGCAGGACATCGATCCCCTTGTACGGGCGCACCAGCCCGAAGCACAGGACGACCGGGACCGCGGGATCGGTGTCCGCCAGCTCGGGGGCGCGTGCGCCGAGACATGCGTGAGCGCGTCGAGCACCCCGTGCGGGATGACGTGCACGCGGTCGGCCGGAACACCGACCTCATCCATGAGCCGGCCGCGCCCATGCTCGGAGTGCACGATCACCGCGTCCATCCGCTCGTACAGCCGCCGCTGGCCCTTGAGCTGGCCCGGGCGCGGCTCGCGCGGGAGCACGTCGTGGGCGGTCAGCACGCGCGGGCGATCAGGCAGCAGGTGGAGATCGACCTGCTGGAGCGCCAGCCACTGGAAGTGCACGACGTCGGCGTCTGCGGCCGCCCGGCGGTAGCGGAGCATGTCGACGGGGTGCTGCGCCGCGCGCGCCAACGTCCGCACCCGGGACCCCGGTCGCCCCGGAGCGAAGCGGTGGAACCGCTCGATGCGCTGGAACCCCTCGGCCGGCGGGACGTCGCCGTAACCGAACGCGCTGGTCTGCAGGCGCACCTGCGCACCGGCGCGGGCGAGCGCCGCGCAGAGCGCATGGTCGTAGGGCGGCGTGTAGGCCGCGGGGTCGACGACGTCGATGCGCACCGCGGCAGTATCGCGTGGCGAATGCGCCCACGCCCCCTGACCGTGGCACCGCATCCCGGCGCGCAGCGCGGCAGTATGCGGGGAGATGACGACTGTCCCCGTCGAGGTCACGTTCTGTGTCGTGAACACCGAGCAGCGCCAGCTGCTCGTGCGCTGCCTCGACGCGATCGCGGCCGAACGGGCCGGGCTGGACGTCGCGACCGAGGTGCTCGTCCTCGACAACGCGTCCCGCGACGGATCCGTCGGCGCCGCGCGCAACCACCCGACGTGCGACGAGGTCATCGTCAACGAGCAGCGTCGCGGCAAGGGCGAGAACGACACCGCGCTGCTGCGGCGCGCCCGCGGCCGCTTCTGCCTCCTGCTCAACGAGGACTCCGAGCTGAAGCCCGGCGCCACCCGGGCGCTGCTCGACGCGCTGCGCGACGACGAGCGCTGCGGCGCCGCCGGGGCGCAGCTGCTGCGCCCCGACGAGCAGCAGCAGGCCTCGGCTTGGCGCTTCCCGACCGCGACGACCGCGTTCGTCAACGCGCTGTTCCTGCACAAGCTGTTCACCGTGCAGAGCCGAGGGACGAAGACCCGCCGCGTGGACTGGGCACAGTCCGCCGCGCTCATGGTGCGACGCGAGGCTGCCGCGGAGATCGGCTGGTTCGACCCGGCGTTCTTCGTCTACTCCGACGAGGTCGACTTCTGCCGCCGGCTGCGCGACGCCGGGTGGCACACGCTCTACGTGCCGGCCGCGCTGGCCATCCACCACGAGCAGCTGTCGACCGGCGACGTGCCGGAGCGCCGCATCGTCGAGCTGTCCCGCAACCGCGACCGGTACATGCGCAAGCACCACAGCGCCGGATCGGCCGCGATCGTCCGCTGGCTCACGGCGTGGACGTACGCGGTGCGCACCGTGGCCGCCGCCGTCCTGCCGCACCACAGCCCCCGCCGGTACTGGCGGCACGTGACCGCCACGCTGCACCCCGAAGAGGGCGAAGGACTACGCGAAGCTGCGTACGACCACAACCGCGGTGGGCGGCGGCTGTGACAATTTCGGTGGCGCGGCCAGTGAACACTCCGTAAAGTTGTCCGCCGTGTTCCGCGCGGCATTCCTCACCATCCTGCTCGGCGCGCTGGTGATGCCGACCTCGGCGCTCGGCGCGCCGGTGGCGAAGAAGAAGCCGGTGCGCGGGCATGTGGTGAACGGCGCCAGCACGCTCGGCCCGCTGACCTGGCAGGTCGGCATCATCAATGCGAAGGACGTCGGCACCGCGCCCTTCCAGACGTTCTGCGGCGGGACCTTGCGCGATGCGACGCACGTCATCACCGCGGCGCACTGCGTTCCGGACAGCAACGCGGCCGACCTGGCCGTGGTCTGGAACCTGCATCGCAGGTCCGACGGCACGAACGCCGGCGCCGCCGTCCGGACGGTGTCCGCCATCACGAGCCACCCGCAATTCACCGACACCTCGTCGGGCAACGACCTTGCCATCCTGACCCTCTCCTCCGCGATGCCCGTCGGCGCGGGCACCTGGCCGATCACCAACGCGAACGTCAACTGGACCGGTCAGCCCGCGGTCATCTCGGGCTGGGGGCTGCTGTTCGACGGCGGGCCCAGCCCCGACACGCTGCAGGCCGCGGTCATCAACGTCCTGCCCGACGCGCAATGCGGCGCGTACGCCAACAGCTACGACCCGTCGACGATGCTGTGCGCGGGGCTCCCGAACGGTGCCCTCACCGTCGACACCTGCCAGGGCGACTCCGGCGGGCCACTCGTCTTCAACAACGGCACGACGTTCCCGCTGCTCGGGGTCGTGTCGTTCGGCCGCGGCTGCGCGGACCCTGACTTCCCCGGCGTCTACACCCGCCTGTCCAACCCCGACCTGAACGCCCGCGCGAAGGATCCGAACCCGCCGGCACGGGCCGAACCGGTCAACGGCGCGACCGTCCAAGGCACACCGACGGCCGGGCAGACGCTCACGTGCGACCCCGGTCAGTGGAACAACCACACCGGCAGCTTCACCTTCACGTGGATCAGTGCCGTGCGTGGGGCTGACGGCAAGTTCACGGACGTGAAGAGCGGGCCGTCGGCCCAGACGCTGGGCCTGACCGACAGCCATGTCGGCCGCGTCGTGGGCTGCGCCGCGACATCCGTCGGGCCCGGCGGAGCGCGCCAGAGCGGCGCCCCGCTCGTCACCGTGGCCGCCGCCCCGCCCGTGGCAGCGGCGGCGCCACCGGTCACCGTGCCCGGCGACCTCATCGCCCCCACCAGCCGCTTCACCCGCCGCTCGTGCAAGAAGCGCAAGTGCTCACTGACGATCACGGCAGGGGACAGCGGCGGCCCGGCGACGAAGGTCGCGGTCACGTACGCCCGGATCACCGGCTGCCGGAAGGGCAAGAAGGGCGCGACGTGCCGGAAGGCCAAGACACTGAAGGCCAAGTCGCGCGGCAAGGGCGTCTTCACCGTCACGACGCCACGCCTGGTGCCCGCGACGTACCGCTTCACCGTCGTCGCGACGGACGCGTCCGGGAACCGCAGCAAGAAGGCGTCCGTCGTCCTGCGCGTCAAGCGCTGACGGCCCCCCGAAAAGTCTGGGGTTCCCTCTAGGGGGTCCCCACGATGTGCGGCCCCTCGGAGGGCGTGAAGGTGTGTCGTGCACCGCCATCACGTCTTCACAGGAGCCCGCCGCATGTCCGTCATCGATCGCCTCGCCGACCTCCGCGCCCACGTTCGTGGTGCAGTGACCACGCCCGACGACCCGGACTGGGAAGACGCCCGTCAGGCCTGGAACCTCGCGGTCGATCAGCACCCGGTGTTCGTCGTCGAGGCGGCCGACGCCGACGACATCGCCGCGACCGTGCGGTTCGCGGCGGAGAACGAGCTGCGGGTCGCCGTCCAGGGCACCGGCCACGGCGCCGCGGCCCGCGGCGGCGAGCTGGCCGAGACCATCCTGCTGCGCACGTCCTCGATGCGCGGCGTGACCGTCGACCCCGAGCGCCGCACGGCCCGGGTCCAGGCGGGCGCCCAGTGGGGCGACGTGGTCCGCGCGACCGCTGAGCACGGGTTGGTGGCGCTGCACGGCAGCTCCCATGACGTGGGCGTCGTGGGCTACACGCTCGGCGGCGGCATCGGCTGGCTGGCCCGCAAGCACGGCCTGGCGAGCAGCCACGTCACCGCGATGGACGTCATCGTCCCCAGTGGGCAGCGCGTCGAGGTGACCGACAGTTCGTGCCCCCAGCTGTTCTGGGCGATGCGCGGCGGCGGCGGCAGCTTCGGCATCGTCGTCGAGATGGAGTTCTCGCTGTTCGAGCTGCGTGAGATCCATGCGGGCGCGCTGCTGTGGCCGGCCGAGCGCGCGGGCGAGGTGCTGCGCCGCTGGCGTGACGTCGCCGAGCGCCTGCCTGACGAAGTCACGTCCGTCGGCCGGCTCGTGCACTTCCCGCCGTTCCCCACCGTCCCCGAGCCGCTGCGCGACCGCAAGATGGTGCTGGTCGAAGCGGCGAGCCTGCTCGGCGAGGAGGAGACGAGCGCGCTGCTGCGCCCGCTGCGCGAGCTGGGCCCGGAGATGGACACGTTCGCCACCGGGCCGGTCGAGATGCTCATCGAGCTGCACGGCGACCCGCCGCAGCCGGTCCCCGGCATGGGCGGCGGCGCGATGCTCGCCGAACTGCCCGACGCCGCGATCGACGCGGTCCTCGAACTGTGCGGCCCGGACGCGGACTCGCCGCTGCTGGGCATCGAGTTCCGCCAGCTCGGCGGCGCGCTCGGGCGCGCGCCCGAGGGCGCGGGCGCGCTGTCATCGCTCCAGGGCCGGTTCGCCGCCTACATGGTGGGGATGGTCACCGGGCCGGAGGCCGCCGCGGCGATCGAGCGGCACATCGCGACGACCCAGGACGGGCTCGCGCCGTGGTCCACGGGCGGGGCGTACCTGAACTTCACCGAGTCCCCGGTCGACGCCGGGCAGGCGTTCGGGACGACGACGGTCCGCCGGCTGCGCGACATCGCCGCGGCGATCGACCCGGACCGGGTGCTGGTGCCGAACCACCAGGTCCGGGCGTACTGATCAGGCGACGTGGGCGCGGCGCGCGAGTGCGCCGCGCCGCGGTCCCTAGTCCCCGGAGTCGTACTTGAAGGAGAGGCCGAGCCGGACGCGGTAGTTGACGACCTTGCCGTCCTCGATCGTGACGTCCTGGCGGATGACCTCGGCCACGCGCAGGTCCCGAACGGTCTTGCCCGCGGTCTCCACCGCCGCACGAGCGGCAGCCTCCCAGGACTCGCTGCTCACACCGATGACCTCGGTGACGCGGTAGACGCTGTCAGCCATGTTGCCTCCTTCGGGAAGGACCAGGGGGTTCGTTGTACCCGAACGCCGTCGAGCGATGCGGCACTTCTGCGCGGGAGCGCTGACGCGACGCGACGCAAGAAGCTCCCGCCGAGCGCGAGGTTCTCTACGAGGGTTCGCGGCCCGCCGACGCCCGCAAGCGCCGCAAGCCCGCCCGCTCCTCCGGCGTGACGAACCCCGTCACCAGCAGCAACACCGGGATCGCGGCCAGCGCCACCGCCCGCACCACGAACGCGCCCACCCCGTCGACCGGCAGCAGCAGCTCCCCCGCCACCGCCACGCCCGCCAGCACGACCACCGCATGCGCCAGGCGCCCCCACTGAAACGGCACGGCGAACAACGACCGCGTGAGCAGGTGCAGCGCCACCAGCATCACCGCGTACGCCGCACACAACGCGATGCCCGCCCCCGCGATGCCCAGCGAGGGGACGAGCAGCACCAGGGCCACCACGTTCGCCCCCAACCCGAGCGCGGCCGCGGGGAAGTTCCGCGTCGTCACGCCCGCGCGCCCGCCGACGGTCACGAGCAGCAACAGCAGCCCGTACATCGACCAGCCCAGTGACACCCACGGCAGCGCCTCGTACGCCGACGCGAACTCGGGCGCCGCCAGCAGCTCCACCAGCCACCGGCCCAGCAGCGTGAGGCCGGCCACCACGAGCCCGGTCACCACCACGTACCACGTGCACACCACCGCGTAGAGGCGGCCGGCCTCGTCGTCGTCCTTCACCGAGTACGCCAGGGGCGGCCAGGCGAGCTGGAACGCGCGGACCGTGACGATCACGATCGTCGACAGCTTCACCGCCAGCGCGTAGAGACCCGCCGACGCCGCACCCTGGGAGCGCAGCAGGTACGCGCGATCCACGACGTTCAGCGCGAAGACCGCGGCCTCGGCGGGCACCGTCGGGATGCCGAAGCGCAGCAGCGGGCCGGGGACCGCGAACCGCGGGCCGGCGCCGCGGATCACCGCGCGCTGGGACCACCACACTGCGAGCAGGATGACCGCCGAGGCACCGTAGTTCCCGGCCAGGTAGCCGGGCGCGCCCTGGTCGAGCACGACGACGAGCGTGACCGTGAGCGCGACCGTCAGCAGCACATTCGCCAGCGACGCCCGCAGGTAGACGCGCCGCGCCTCCTGCACCCGCAGCAGCGCGTACGCCATCTCGAGGTTCGTGAACGCCCACAGGCCGAGGACCGCGACGCGGAACAGCTGCGGGTCCTCGCGCGCGAGCAGCAGCTCGCTGATCGGGCCCGCCCCCCGCGAGGCACAGCAGCGCGGCGACCGTCGTGGCCGCGACCACCCCCCACAGCGCGGTGCGGGTCAGGGCGGCGCGCTCCTCGGACGTCTCACGCTGGTACCACGCGCGGACGAACGCCTCACCGAGCCCCGCCCGCAGGACGATGGAGGCGAGGATGATGAACGTCAGCAGCGTCTCGGCCAGGCCGAAGTCCGCAGGGGTCAGCTTCCGCGTGTAGAGCGGCAGCGTGATGAGCGCGAGCGCAGCGGAGACGAGGCTCGCCGACTGGTAGGCGGCGCCGCCCGCCAGCAGGCGGCGGAGATACCCGGGCACGGCGCGGGACGCTACGCCACGGCGCCGTCGACCGGCGGGACCTCAGGCCACGGCTCGGTGCCGCGGATCTCCTCAGGCAGGTCATCGAACCACGCGACCGCCGCCCGCTCGTAGCCCAGCCCGAACCGCATCGTGGCCACGGCGAACGGGTCCGCGCCCTGCGCCGCTTCGACCGCCTGCATGACGCCCTCCAGCCGCTGGAGGCGGATCGCGTGCAGCGTTCGATGGTGGCGCACCGCCGGGATGAGCTGCCCCGCCGGCATGTGCCGGCCCAGGGCGATCAGCAGGAGCAGCGGGAAGCGGATGACCTCCTCGCCAGGTTCACGCGAGGCCCACTCCAGGAAGGCCGCCCTGCCCGCGTCAGTGATCTCGTACGGGCGCCGTTCGCGCGGGCCCGGGTCCCCCGCCTCGACGTAGCCGGACTCCGCCATGCGCGCGAGCTCACGGTAGACCTGGCTGCGCGTGAGCGACCAGAACGGCCCGATCGCCGCTTCGGCCGTCGCGACGAGATCCCAGCCCGTCCGAGGCCCGTCGTGGAGGAAACCGAGCAGCGAGGCGGCGGTGGCGTTGAGGTCCTGAGCAGGCATTGGCAGGCCGCGAGTCTCGCAGGAGGCGGGACAGCGCGTCGCACCGCCGGAGCCATGGACTAGCGTGCGCGCACCGTGGATCGCCCGCTCTGCCTGCTGCTGCTCCCCCGTCCGCTCGACGCGTTCATCCTGCGCGACCAGGCCGAGGATCTGCTGCGTGCAGAGGGCGTCGTCGCCGCCGATCCGCCCCCCCGTGCGGTACGGGACCTTCGCGCGGCTCCCAGCGCCCGTGGCTTCCCGGCTGGCACGCACGACGGCGCGGCGGCTGCTGCGCCACCTGCCCGGGGACCTGCGGGCGCTCGTGATCTTCCACCCCGTGCAGTGGCCGCTCGCGCGCCAGATCCTCGCCGCACGGCCCCAGGCCGAGCTCTGGTACGGGCGGTGGGACCGCTACGAGATGGCCTACGACGCCGGCCCCAAGCTCCGCGACCGGCTCGCCGCGCTGCACGAGGAGGCGGCGTCGCGGGCCGCGCTGACGTTCGTCGCCTCCGATGAGCTCGCCCGGCTCGAGCGCGCGGCCGGCCGCACGCCGACCCTGGTGGCGCTGGCCGCCGACAGCTTTCCCACCCACGACCCGGGCACGAGCGTCGTCGCCGTGTCGCTCGGCCACCTCGGGCGCCGCTGCGACTGGGCGCTGCTGCGCGCGGTCTGCGAGCAGGTCCCCGAGCTCACACTGCTGGCGATCGGCGCCTTCCACGAGGATGAGGTCGCCGACGAGCCGGACGCCGCGTGGTGCCGTGCGGCGCCGCAGATCGTGTGGCTCGGTGCACGCGACGACGAGGAAGCGGCCCGGCTCATCGGCTGCGCGGACGTCGGGATCGTCCCGTTCAAGGTCGAACCGTTCAACGACGCCGGGCTGCCGTACCGGATCCTCAAGTACGCGCGACAGGGTGTCCGGACCGTGACGCCGGAGCTCGCGGGCGTGCACACCTGGGAGACCGCGGTGACGACGGCGGCCGACGCCACCGCATTCGCCGCGGCCCTGCGGGCGCACGCGGGACGCCGCGCCACCCCCGACCTCGCGCTGCGCGACTGGGCGCTCGCGCAGACCGCCGAGCGGCAGAACGGCCCGCTGTGGGAGCGGCTCGCGGACCTGGGGATCACCCCGTGATCACGCGCCACGGCAGCGAGGTCCTCGACGAGGTCCGGGGGCTGTATCTCGAGATGCGCGACCACCACGCCGAGATCGCCCCGCAGTTCGGCCCGCTGCGCACCGACGACGATGCGTGGAGCCGCCGGGTCACGACGTACCGCCGATGGCTGGACGGCGACGACGAAGCGTTCGTCCTCGTCGCCCGCGACCCGGACGGCACCGCCGTCGGCTACGCCTTCACCCACGTCGCCGACGGGATGCCGGGCTGGCGCGAGCCCGACCGGCTCGGCATCGTGGAGACGCTGAGCATCGCCGCCGACCGGCGGGGTGCGGGGATCGGCAAGGCGCTGCTCGATCGCGTCTACGCAGAGCTCGCGCCGCTCGGGGTCCACACGGTCGCACTCGACGTCGTGGCGACGAACACGGACGCCCGGCGCTTCTACGAGCGCGAGGGCCTGACCCCGCGCACCGTGCAGTACTGGGCGACCCGCCCATCGTCCACCTCGCCAGAAATCGGTTTCCGGACTCAAGGCGCGGGATCATGAGGTCGAGGCAACCCGTGTTATGGGGACCATCACCAACCTCCACAGGGGCGGCCGCGCACCGGGTACCGTGCCGGACATCACCGCTGACTGTGCAGCCCGGACTGCACGGTTGGTCTTCGACGACGCCCTGACCGCCGTGCAGGCACTGCCCGACGAGGTGACCGCGCCTCGTATCGCTCGTCGGCTGCGTCAGCGGGTCCCGGGCAACGCGCGGCGCCTCGCGCAGCGGCTCGCCGTCAAGCAGGGGCTCCTGCACCCCGAGCAGCGGTCGGTGGTCCGCATGGAGCGCCTGCGCCGCCGCGTGCTGGGCAGCGCGGCAGCGGCGCCGCCCCGGTTCCTCGTGCGGATGGACGAGTTCCCGCACTGGCTGGCCGCCGACGAACCGCGCTTCGGCACCGACGACTTCGAACGCTTCCACGCCGTGATGGCGCAGGCCGGCGTGCCGTACCTCACCGCCGTGGTGCCGCAGCCCGGGCCGAATCCCAACGACCCGCGCGACACGCGGCGCCGCGAGCTCGACGCCCGCGAGCGCGAGGTGCTGGCCCGCCTGCCCCGTGAGGGCGTGACGTTCGGCATGCACGGACTGGACCACCGCACCCGCGACCTGCGCCCCCGCCACCAGGGCGAGCTGCTCGGCCTGGACGACGAGGCGCTCGCATGGCGGCTCGAGGAGGGTCTCGCCCAGCTCGCGCGGCACGGCATCTCCACGCGCATCCTCGTGCCGCCGTGGAACCGCTTCGGAGCCGGCCAGTGGCCGGTCCTCGCCGCACACTTCGACGTCATCACCGGCGGGCCGGAGTCCGTCCGACACATGGGCCTGCAGGCCGGACCGGTCTGGCACGGTGACGCGGTCTATCTCCCGTCGTACGAGCCGTTCTACGCGCAAGCCGGCTCCATCGCCGCACCCGCACAGGCGGCCATCCAGCGGGAAGGCGGCGCGTGGATCCCGATCGTCCTGCACTGGGGCTGGGAGCTCGAGGACGACTTCGAGGGCCTGCGCCGGCTGCTGGACGTCATCGGCCCGCACACCACGCACTGGGACGACTTCCTGGCCGCCGTGGACCGGAGCGCCGCACGCACGCGGCCGGTCGCGGTCCCCGATGCCGACACCTCGACAGCCCGCCGCTCGGCGGCGTAGCGTTCGCACCGAGATGGCCGAGACCGATCTGCGCGCCCGCGCCCGTCACATCGCCCGCCGGATGAGCCGCCTGCGGTGGCTGACCAAGCGCAAGATCCTCGCGAAGTACGGCTGTTCGCTGCGCGAGGAGCCGGGCATCTACCTGCGCTACCTCCTGTGGGACCCGGAGGTGGAGAGTTACAGCTACGACATCGCCAACGACGATGAGCTCTGCGCGTTCGGCGCCGCGCATTTCGGCATCACGGCCGACCAGGCCCGCGCGTTCCTCGCCGAGGCGCGCACCGACCCCGAGCTCACGACGCGCCTGAGCGAACGCACCCGCTGGCGCTTCGACGCGAAGACGAAGCTGCCCATCGGCAACCGGCTGCTCTGGTACGTCGCAGCGCGCGCGACCAAGCCGAAGCTCATCGTCGAGACCGGCATCTACGAGGGCCTGGGCTCCATCGTGCTGCTCCGCGCGCTGGAGCGCAACGCCGCCGAGGGCGTGGACGGGCGGCTCGTCTCCCTGGACTTCGACCCGCTCTGCGGCTTCCTCGTCCGTGACGACCCGGCGCTCACCGCGCGGTGGACGAAGGTCATCGGGATGTCGAGCGACCTGCTGCCCGACGTCGTGGCGGGCGAGCCGATCGGCCTCCTGCTGCAGGACACGCCGCACACCGAGGAGAACCAGCGCCACGAGTTCGGGGTCGCGCTGCGCCAGGCCGCCGACCCGCTCATCCTCATCGAGGGCAGCGGCGGCTATTGCCCCACGATGGGCCAGCTCGCCGAGCAGCTCGGCGTCGAACTCCTGCACTTCCGCGAGCAGCCGAAGGACCACTTCTGGCGGGCTCCCGGCCAGCAGGTCGTCGTCGTGCCGGGCGCCGTCGCGGCCGCCTGGCCGGGGTGGCCGGACGACGGCAGCGCCACGAGCGCCGCCGCGTAGATCAGCAGCGCCCGTAGGCCACGAACGGCCCCTCGGCGGCGATCTCCACGAAGCCCTCGGGGACCTCGCGGTTCGTCGCGCGCGGGACCCCGTCGGCCTCGCCGTAGCGCTGGCGGGGCTTCTTCTCCGACCGGTCGACGAAGATCGCCACGCCGCGGTCCGGCTCGGCGATCGCCCGCGTCGTCACCTGGTCCTCCCCGACGTCGAGCACCCAGCGCGTGTCGGGCACGAGGCGGTACGTCGGGAACGTGATCGGCCCGCACCCGCGCGCCTGGCGCACCTCGGGATCGTCGAGCAGCCGGACGAGGTCCCCGTGCGTGTCGTTGACGAACCGCAGCTCCCCGGAGAGCGTGCCGAAGCTCGGCAGCTTCCAGGCGAAGAACGCGACCCCCACCACGCCCGCGACGATCGCGCCGCGTCGCCAGGCCGGCAGCCAGCGGTCGTCGGCCGCGAGGGTGGTGAAGCCGGCGACTGCGTACCCGGCGAACACGGCGAGGCCGACGGCCGGGACGGTGAGGTAGCGCGGTAGCAGCGACAGGCCGGCGATGCCGGCGCCGAAGAAGGTGACCGCGCCGGTGAGCACCAGCGCGAGCGGCACCGCCATCGCCTTCCACCCGTAGCGGCGCACCGCGAGCACGGCGCCGATCACGCCCGCCAGCGCGACGGGCGCGCGGGCGACGTCGAAGACGTAGACGACGAACAGGCGCGGCGCCTTCGCGATGCCGCGGTCGCGGCCGAGCGCCTCGGCGAGCTCGCTCGTGGAGGTCAGGGAGTGCAGCGGGTCGCCGGTGACGAGGAGGTCGGAGAGGAGCCACAGGACGGGGGCGAGGACGACCATGCCCGCCAAGACGACCAGCTCACGGGGGGTGTGCGCATTCCGCGCGCTGTCACCGCTCGCAATGCGCACACCCCCCGGGCCGAACGCCCGCCACAGCCACAGCAGCCCTGCGAGCACCCAGGCCTCGGGGCGCAGGAGCCCGGCGAGGGCGAGCAGCACCATCGGCCTCCACCGGTGTCCCCGCACTTCGGACGCCGCAGCCCACGCCACCAGCGCCAGGAACGGCACGTCCACGTACGCGCGCACGGCGTAGAGCAGGAAGGCGAAGCTCGAGCCGACGAACAGCGCCGCGAGCGCGGCCGGCCACACGCCGAACAGGTCGCGCGCCAGGCGCCAGACGCCGCACACCAGCGCCACGAGGGAGAGCAGCCCCGCGAGCACGAGCAGCCGGTCGGCGAACTCGCCCACCACGCCGAGGACAGCGGCGACCGCGACGTACAGCGGGTGCTGCGTCGGCGCGGCGTAGACCTCGAACGACGGGGACATCCCGTCGAGCAGCTCGCGGCCCCAGACCAGGTGCCAGTACGCGTCGTACGCCGGGTACGTCGGGACCAGGACCCACCAGAGGACCGCGGCGAGCGTCAGCCCGGCCGCGGCCGCGAGCTCACGCCGGCGCGACATCGGCGAACCACGACTCAGGCTCGTCGTCGGCGGCGGACGGCGCAGGCACGCCGCCGCCGCGCGCCAGCGCGACACCCGCGCCGAGCAGTGCCCACATCAGGGGGTCCTCGAGGAACGCCGCGTAGAGCAGCGTGTGCACGATGAGCGCGACGAACGCCGCCGCGATGCCTGCACGTGCCACCAGGACCGCCGGCCCCGGGCTCTCCGCGATGCCGCGCAGCAGGCGCGCGAGCGCGGCGACGAGCAGCGCGAGGTACAGCGCGAGCCCGATGATGCCCTGCTCCGCGCCCACGGTGACCGGGATGGTGTGCGATGCCGCGGTGGCGCGGGTGTCGCTGGCCTTCTCCTGCGCGCGGTACTCGCGCCGGAACGCGCCCGAGCCCCAGCCCTGGACGGGCCGTTCGCCGGCGAGCTGCACGCCGCCCTCGATGAGGTCGTAGCGGCCGCTCGTCGCGTCACTCACGGAGTCGCTGTCGCCCAGCTCCAGCCGCAGCGCCCCCGAGCCGAGCACGACCACCGCCGCGCCCGCGGCCACGACACCGGCCACCGCGATCGCGGCCCGCTTCCAGCCCCAGCGCAGCCCGCCGAGCACCGCCAGTCCGGCGAGGAGCGCGGCGAACGACGACTGGGAGAACGTCACGACCAGCCCCGCCCACAGCACCGCGAGCACCACGACCGCTCCGACCGCGTCGCGCACCGATCGCGCCCACAGCAGGACGGCGGCGACGAGGAGCATCACGATCGCCAGGAACCGGCCGTAGATGTTGGGGTCGAAGAACAGCGAGCTGACCCGGAAGTACGAGGCGAACTCGTTCGCGTTGATGACCTTCGGGTTCAGCAGGACCTGGCGCGTGGCGTACTCGTAGAACCCGACGCCGACGAACACGAGCGCCAGGCCGGCCAGGATCGCCAGGCACCCGGCGAGCACCTTCGGCGTCCAGCGGACCCGCTGCAGCAGCGCGAAGAGCACGGCGAACGGGACGTAGAAGAAGACGATCTGCTGCAGCGCGCGGTCGAAGTCGCTGGAGTACGAGGCCTGCAGTGCGTAGAGGACGACCGTGGCGCCGAGGATCCACTCCAGCCACCCCGGCGCCTGCTCCTCGCGGGCACGCCCGCGCAATCGCGGGATCGCGTACGCCAGCGCGCCCGCGCCAATGACGAGATACAGCGGCACAAGCAGGTTCGCGGTGTCGCCGCCGGCCTCGATCGGCACGCGGAACGGCAGGGTCAGGGCGACGGCCAGCGGCAGCAGCATCGGTCGCCGGTCGATGAGCCACGCCCCGAGCAGCAGGCCGGCGGCGCCGAGACCGAGCGCGGCGGCGAGCAGGGCGGGGCGGTCGCGCAGCTCCTCGACCTGCGGCGACGTCCACACGTGCCCGGCCAGCAGCGCCGCTGCCAGGCCAAGCGCGCCGAGCACCGCGAGCGCCCGCAGCTTCGGCCCGGGCCCGCAGATCGCGGCGGCGGCGCAGAGCGCGGCGAGGATCACGCCGAGGGTCTGGGCGACGTCGCCGAACGTGGAGATCGCAAGCGTCGTCGTCATTGGTTGAGCAGCACCCAGATGCGGCGGATGAGCGCCTGCAGGTCGGCGTCGGAGGAGAGCTTGCTCGGCAGCTGCGGGAGGCCGGTGCGGATGACGAGGCCCTTGTTCAGGCGGCTGGCGACGATGACGTCGCGCTCGCCGTCGGCGGTCGTCCCCAGCGCGACGACACGGGAGGCCGGGCCCAGCGACCGCGTGGCCTCGTACGCATCGAAGCCATCGAACTGACCGTCGGTGCCCTCGAACAGGCGCAGCGGGTCCTCCGCCACCACGATGCTCGTCCCGGGAACGCGATCCACCGGCGCGAGCTGCGCGCCGAACAGGTCACGCGGCGCGGCCGTCGTCGGATCCATCGCACGGCGCGGCGTCACGCGCACCTCCCGGCGCAGCGACTCGACCCCCACGTTGAACAGCCGCCCGCCGCGCGTGACCCACCGCCGCAGGCGGCGCTGCAGCGCGGCGTCCATCCACTGCGTGTCCCCGGCGAGGATCACGCCGGTGTGGTCGCCGAGCTGCGGTCCCACACCGCGGGCGAGGGCCAGATCGGTGGTGATGTCGTACCGGCGGCCCTGGCGGTCGAGCTCGACCAGCAGGGGTCCGGTCGTGTCCTCGACGCCCGCGGGCAGGTTGCTGCCGTCGTAGATCCGCGCGGTGCGGACGGGCAGCCCGCCGGCGAGCGTGTCGGGCCAGCCGTCGCCGTCGTCGTCGACGCGGTTGCGGCCCTGCCACGTCGTGGCGGGCAGGATGACGAGGACCTTCTCCTTCTGCACCGACTGGACGGGGAAGGGCACCGTGGCGCGGCGCGTGGCGGTGCGCAGCTCGAAGAGGTAGAGGCCCGACTTGCCCCCGGGCGCGCGGACGCGCACGAGCGGCCGCGTCCCGCTGCCGTTCGCCCGCCGCGGCTGGCCGACGCGCCGGATCTGCCACGTGTACCGCTCGCCGCCCGCGATGACGCCGAACTCCGCCCGCGACGCCGACTCCACCGGCACCGTCGGCGGCTGCGCGTTGAGGTAGCGGATGCTGATGCCGCCGTGGCCGCCCAGCTCCTCGCCGTAGGCCGGCTTCGGCGGCAGCTTCGCCGGGCGACGTGCCGATGTTCCCCGCCCGGTCGCGTGTCTCGGCCGCCACGAGGTACGTGCCCTGCGCGACGTTGCGGCCGTCGACCGTGCCGTCCCACTCCCACGTCGTCGTGCCGTTCGGGACGGTCTGCGCGAGCACCTCGCGCGCCGGGCTGACGTCCGTGCGGTAGACCAGCACCCGGCCGCGGCGGCCGGGCAGGAACAGCCGGGCGCGCGCGGGCTCGCCCTCACGGTTGGGCAGCAGCTCGGGGCGCGGCAGGGTGGACCGCTCGGGCCCGATGCTCAGGACCTTCGGCTTCGGCGGCGTGGTGTCCAGGTCGATGTTGCGCGGCAGCACCACCGACCGTCCCTGGCGGCGCAGGCCGACCCGCACGCGGTACGTGCCGTCGGGAGCCTTGGCGCCATCGTCGTCGCGGCCGTCCCAGGCCAGGCGCAACTGGGTGTAGGCGTCGAGCGGCTCGTTGCGCGCGAGGCGGCGGACCGGCTGGCCGTCGTGGTCCTCGACGGTCACCGTCACGTCGTCGGGCTCCTTCAGCAGGAACCCGATGCGCGCGCGGTCGAACCGGCCGTCCTGGTTCGGGCTGAAGAACGGCGTGGCGCGCACCTGGCCGAGCACGCCGGGCTCGCGCTTGAGCCGCTGCGTGATGAAGAACGCGGCGAAGGTGGCCACCACGAGCACGGCAAAGGCGATGCCGGCGATCATCGCCACCGGCGAGCGGCGTTCAGTCACAGGCGGTGCACGGTCCCGTTGCCCACCTGCGCGAGTTCGGCGTCCTCGCCCACACCCCTGCCCAGCGCGCGCTGTGCAACGCGGATCACACCGCCGTGGCAGACCACGAGGGCCGGCACGACCGCGGCCCGGATCTCCTCGAGCGCCTCCACCACGCGGTCGGTCTGCTCGGCGAGCGACTCGCCCCCGGGGAAGCGGAACTCCAGGTCGCCGGCGGCCCAGCGCTCGAGCTCGCCGGGCGCCTCCAGGAAGATCTCGGCGTAGGAGCGGCCCGTCCAGTCGCCGACGTCGATCTCACGCAGCCGGTCGTCGAGCTGCACGGGCAGGCCGATCACCTCCGCCACGATCTCCGCGGTCTCCGCCGCGCGCAGCAGGGGGCTGGCCCACAGCGCGGCGATCGGCTCGGCGCGCAGCATCCGCGCCAGGGCGGCGGCCTGCTCGCGGCCTCGCGGATTCAGCGGCGGGTTGCGGCTGCCCTGGAAGCGGCGCGCCGCGTTGTCGGCCGTCTCGCCGTGACGCGCCAGCAGCAGCGGGCGCTCGTCCGCAGTCGGCATGGCGGCTACGGCAGGTCGGTGCGGTCGGCGCCGACGATCACGACGACGTCGGCATCCTCGCCCGCGGTGACGGCGTCGCTGGGGTCGAGCGGCTGCACCGCGTCCTCCCCGACGCCGATCTGCTGGGCGACCTTCAGCGCGTCGCTGCGGCTGCCCTCGCGGAAGCTCACGATCGTGGCGGAGCGCGACTGATCGGGCGAGTTCGTGACCGTGCCGCGGACGTAGCCCGCCTTCTCGATCTGCTGCGCGATCTCGGCGGCCAGCCCGGTGACCGTGGTGCCGTTCAGCACGGCCACGTTCACACTCGAGGGGGCATTCCCGCCGGCGGCGGTGGTGCTGGTGCGCGCGGGCTCCTCGGAGGCCGACCCGGAGCCGGCCGCCGGCTCGGCGACCGTCTCGCCGACGGTGTTCGACGGCGCGGGCGCGTCGTCGCCACCCAGGAGCTGGGTGGCCCCGAAGCCCACGACGACCACGCCGAGGACGACGCCGGCCACGATGCCGAGCACCTTGCCCGTCGAGCGGCCGCCGGCATCCTCGCCACGGCGCGCGGGACCGCGTGACGGCGGTGCCGCCACGGGCGTGGCCGCGCGCGCGGGGCGCGGCGCCGTGGTGCGGACCGGCTGGACGGGACCGGTGTCACCGGTGTCCTGCGCCGCGGGCGCCGCGGCGGCGGGCTTCGCCGGGATCTCGGCCGGCTTGGCCATCGGCGGCTGGCCGTTCGGGGCGCCGGGCGCGCCCGCGGGCGGGGCCGCGGCGGGCTTGGCCGGGATGGCGGGCGTCACGGTGGTCGGCCCGTCGGCGGCGGCAGGCGGCGTCGCAGTGGCGGCAGCGGTGGCGCCCGCGGCGGCCGGAACGGCGTGTGGACCCGTCGGCGGATCGGCGACCTTCGCCACCGCCGCGGCAGCCGCCACCGTGGCGGGCGCAGCCTTGGGCACCGGCTTCTGACCCTTGCCGGCCGCAGTCTGGGGCGAGAGCGGACGACTCGCTGCCGCCGCGCGTGACGCCTGGGCGACGATGCGGCGCGTGAGGTCGGCCTCGCGCTCCTCGGCTCCGGCGGCCCATTCGCGCAGGCGTTTGACTTCGCGCGCTTGCGCGAAGTAGAGAAGCGAGAGCACCCCGAGCCCGACGACGGCAGCCAGGCCGGCGTACGCGCCGTAGGTCTCGATCGCGTCGGAGACGGAGATCGCTGCCTGCACGAACGGCATGAAGGACGGGATGGTAGTGACCGGACCCACGGTCCCGCCGTTCGCTAGTGCCGCGCCGCGACGCCGCGGCCCGCCATGAGCTCCGAGACCTTCGCCGCCAACGCCGCCGCGTCACCCTCGAGGACGAGCAGCCCGATCTGGTCGAACGCGCGGTCCACGGCCTGCGGGTCGAGCGGCGGGCGCTCGGCGCGCATGATCTTCTCCGACGGCGTGGGCTGCGGGCGCTCATGCGGGTTGAACAGCTCCTCGTGGAGCTTCTCGCCGGCGCGGCGGCCGACGACCTCGATCTCGATGTCACGCCCCGGCTCCAGGCCGGACAGCTCGATCATCGCGCGGGCCAGGTCCATGATGTTCACGGGCTCGCCCATCTCCAGGACGAACGTCTCGCCGCCGTCGCCGAGCGTGGCGGAGCGGATGATGAGCTGCACCGCCTCCGGGATCGTCATGAAGTAGCGCGTCATGCGCTCGTCGGTGACCGTGACCGGCCCGCCGCGCGCGATCTGCCGGCGGAAGATCGGGACGACCGACCCCGACGAGCCGAGCACGTTGCCGAAGCGCACGCTCGTGAAGCGCGTGTCCGGGTAGCGGGTGTTCTCCGCCTCGACCGCCCACTCGCCGAGCGCCTTGCTGGCGCCCATGACGGTCGCGGGGCTCACCGCCTTGTCGGTGGAGACCAGGACGAACGTCTTGACCTTCGTGTCCCCCGCGATCCGCGCGACGACGCGCGTGGCGATCGCGTTGTTGCGCACCGCCTCGACGGGGTTGCTCTCCATGAGCCCGACGTGCTTGTACGCGGCGGCGTGGAAGACGATCGTCGGCCGGTGCTCGGCGAACACCTCGCGCATGCGCTCCTCCTCCTTGCAGTCGGCCAGCACCGAGACCTGCGTGGAGGGGTGGACGTGGCGATCGTCGAGCAGCTCGCGCTCGATGGTGAAGAGGTTGTCCTCGGCGTGGTCGAGACAGATGAGCTTGCGCGGACCCACGCGGGCGATCTGGCGGCACAGCTCGCTGCCGATCGACCCGCCCGCGCCGGTGACAAGCACGACCTCGCCCGTCAGGTAGGCGCCGACACGGTCGAGCTCCATGACGACCGGTTCGCGGCCCAGCACGTCCTCGACCTGCACGTCGCGGACCTGCTTGACGTAGCGGCCCTCGCCCTGGAGCAGCTCGAAGACGGTCGGCAGCGTGCGCACGGGAATGCCGCGCTCGCGGCAGGCCTTCACGACACGGGCACGGACCACGCCGGGCGCGGACGGGATCGCGATGGTGACCTCGTCGGGCTCGGCCTCGTCGAGCACCCGCGTGAGCTGCTCGGTGGTGCCCAGCACCCGGACGCCGTCGATGCGCAGGCCGGCCTTCGTCGGGTCGTCGTCGACGAATCCGACCGGCCGCAGCTTGAGGTCGGGGTTGCGGATGATCTCGCGGAGGACCAGCCGGCCACCGTCACCGGCGCCGACGATCAGCAGGCCGCGCGCGTCGGCTCGCGGGCGGTAGCCGCGCAGCGGGCGCTCGTGCAGCATCCGGGCGACGACGCGGGCGCCGCCGACGAGCGCGGTGCACAGGAGCGCGTAGAGGACGACGACGCCGGACGGGATGGTGACCGCGCCACCGACCCACTCGACCGGCTTGACGATCGCGACGTACGCGACGAGCGCCACGGTCGAGACGAGCACCGCTTGGCCGACGACGAAGAGGTCCCGGTTCGTCGAGTAGCGCCACCACTTCTGGTACATCCGGAAGACGACGAACAGCGCCAGCGACCCGAGGACGAGCGGCAGGATCGTCGCCTCGCGGAGGTCCTGGAAGCGCTCCGGCACGCCGGAGGAGAGATCGCCGAAACGCAGCTCGTAGGCGAGCACGTACGCGAGCGCGACCAGCACCCCGTCGACCACGAGCTGCGGGAGCGAATGGCGATGCAGGGGGAAGGCCGCGGATCCGAACCGGCGGCGCATGCACCCGGAATTCTAGGCGTGCATCCGATATCCCGCCGCTTCGCTCCAACACGGGTCCCGTGCTACACTGATCCCGTGGCAAATCTGACGCTCAGCATCGACGACGACCTCCTTCGTCGGGCCCGCATTCGCGCGCTCGAGCGCGACACGTCGGTGAATTCCGTGGTGCGGGAGTTCCTGGAGGAGTACGCCGGCAAGAGCCCCGCCGAGGAGGGCATGCGGCAGTTCCTGGAGGTTGCCGCGCGCAGCCAGGCCTCCAGTGGCCCTGGCGGCCGCTCGTGGACCCGCGACGAGCTGTACGACCGTGGCCGCTGACCGCGCGTTCGTCGACACCAACGTCCTCGTCTACGCACACGACGTCTCGGAGCCGGAGAAGCAGCAGCGCGCCGCTGCGCTGCTGGCGTCGCGCGTCAACGATCTCGTGATCAGCGCCCAGGTGCTCGGCGAGTTCTTCAACGCCGTCACACGTCGTCTGCCCACACCGCTGTCGACCGCCGACGCCGCGGCGGCGGTCGCCGGTCTCAGCCTGCTCCCGGTCGTCCCAGTCGACGCGCAGCTCGTGCGCGCCGGCATCGAGATCCACGAGGCTCACCAGGTCTCCTACTGGGACGGCCTGATCCTCGCGGCGGCACGCTCGGCGCGCTGCGGGACGCTGCTCACCGAGGACCTCCACACGGGCGCGACCCTCGCGGGCGTGACGGTTGAGAACCCGTTCGTCTGACGGCCACTACGCCGGCGCCGCGCAGACCACCGCGTTGCGTCCGCCGCGCTTGGCTTCGTACAGCGCGCGGTCCGCGGTGCTCTTGACGTCATGCAGGTGCATCTGGGCGGCCTCGGCCGTCGCCACGCCGACCGAGAGGGTCACGCGGGGCAGGTCGGGGAAGGCCTGTTCGACGCCCACGCGCAGCCGCTCGCCGACGTCCTCGGCGTCCTCGACCGACGCCCCGTCGAGCACGACGGCGAACTCGTCGCCTCCGAGCCGGTAGACCCGGTCGGTGCTGCGGGCGCTGGCCTGCAGGCTGTCGGCGACGCGCCGCAGCACGTCGTCGCCCCCGTCGTGGCCGAGCGTGTCGTTGACGTGCTTGAAGCCGTCGAGATCGCACATGAGGATCGCGACGGGAAGGGACCGGCCCGCGGCCTGCTGCTCGAGCGACTCGATGCGCAGGTCGAACGCCTTGCGATTCAGCAGGCCGGTGAGGGTGTCGCTGATCGCGTCGGTGCGCGCGCGCCGTTCGGAATGCCCGACCGCGGTCGTGGCGATCCAGACCGCCATACACGCCGCCAGCCAGCTCGTCAGCAGGCCCGGCTGGGCCGTGACGACCCCCGGGTCGGCGATGAGCACGCCGGCCACGGCGCAGAACACGACGTAGGCGAGCAGCACCCGGGAGAGCAGGCCGTTGAACCGGATCCCGATGAACGCCGCCATCACGCAGAACACCGGAACCGCCGGGCTCTCCAGCCCGCCGGTCACCGCCGTCGCGACGCCGATCGTCGTGACGATGACGAGGTTCTCGATCGCCATCCAGAAGCGGACGTGCCGCGAGCGTGAGAGACCGATCTGCACGAGCCCGATGACCACGGCGGCGACGGCGACGGTCGCCGCGCCGGCGAGGATGACGTGCCGGGGCTCGGTCAGGACGACCGCGATCATCACGAACACGCACATGAGGACGTGGCGCTGGGCCGCGGGGCGGACCAGCTGCTCGTTCTCGACCTGGCGCAGCCGCTCAACCTCGGTCGTGGAAAACATGGCGCGCAGAGACATCCAGACCCCGTTATCGGCCGGGTACCGGTTTGACTCGACCGTTTTTCGGAATTGCCGGGATGGCGGTATGTTCAAGCCTGTACTTCCGCGTCCGATTCCTCCGATCGTGAGCTCCGACCCACATCCCGCGCGCGTGCCGTTCCTCGATCTCGAGGCCGGCTACCGCGAGCTGCGCCCCGAGCTCGACGCTGCGGTGAGCCGCGTGCTGGGCTCCGGCCGGTACATCCTCGGCGAGGAGGTCGAGGCGTTCGAGCGCGAGTGGGCCGACGCCTGCGGCACGCGCTTCGCCATCGGGGTGAACAGCGGGCTGGACGCGCTCACGCTCGCGCTGCGCGCGCTGGGCATCGGCACGGGCGACGAGGTCCTGGTCCCCGGGCACACCTTCATCGCGACGTGGCTGGCGGTCACCGCCACGGGCGCGAAGCCGGTCCCCGCCGAGCCGGACCCGCAGACCGGCAACCTGGACCCGGTCAGCGCCGCCGAGCGCATCGGCCCGCGCACGAAGGCCATCGTCGCCGTCCATCTGTACGGCCAGGCGATGGACGTCGCGCCGCTGCGCCGCTTCAACCTGCCGATCGTCGAGGACGCCGCGCAGGCGCACCTCGCGAAGGTCGGCGACCGCACGGCGGGTTCGCTCGGCGACATCGCCGCGTTCTCCTTCTACCCGGGCAAGAACCTCGGCGCGTACGGGGACGCGGGCGCGGTCACGACCGACGACGCGGCCCTGGCCGACGAGGTGCGCCGCCTGCGCAACTACGGCTCGAGCGAGAAGTACCGCCACGACGAGCAGGGCGTCAACAGCCGGCTCGATCCGATCCAGGCGGGGCTGCTGCGGGTCAAGCTCGCGCACCTGCCCGAGTGGAACCGCCGCCGTCACGCGCTGGCCGTCCGGTACTGGAACGGGCTCATGGGCATCCCGGAGCTGCAGCTCCCGCGCGTCGCCCCGGGCTCCGAGCCCGTCTGGCACCTCTTCGTCGTGCGCCACCCGCGCCGCGACGAGCTCGCCGAGCACCTGCGCAGCCGCGGGATCGAGACCCTCATCCACTACCCCGAGCCGCCGCACCTCTCGGGTGCGTACGCGAACGCGGGCATCAGGACCGGGGGCGACCTCTCCGTCACCGAGGCGTGGGCGCGCGAATGCCTCAGCCTGCCGATCGGCCCGCACATGTCGACCGAGCAGGCCGACCAGGTCATCGCCGCGGTGAAGAGCTTCGGCGACGACGCCAAGAAGCTCCACCTCGTGGCGTAACGCGTCACGGCGTTGTACCAAGCACGATCCGTCGTTACACTCAGCCCATGGGTGACGCACAGATGATTCAGGCCGACGGCCGAGGTCGCGTGCTGTTGCCCAAGGCTCTGCGCGACCGCCTCGGGCTCGGCCCCCACGCAAAAGTCGCCGTGGAGGAGGCCGACGACGGCTCGGTCGTCCTGCGCGATCCGGCGGCAGCCCGCCGGCGCACCCTCGATGCGATGCAGGGAAGCCTCGCCCACGCCCCCGGCTCGGTCGACGACTTCCTCGCGCAGCGCCACCGGGACGCGGCAGCCGAGGACTGATGCCTGCGGTTCTGGACGCGAGCGCCGTCATCGCCTTCCTGCGCGACGAGCCCGGCGCCGCCGAAGTCCGTGCGGCCTTAGAGAAGCCCGAGATCCCGCTGCTGAGCACCGTGAACCTCACCGAGGTCGCGCAGCATGTGGGCCGCGCCCGTCCGGCGGTGATCGACGGCTTGGCCGGGGTCGTCACGATCCTCGACTACGACCGCACGCAGGCGCAACTCGCCGCCGGGCTGCACGCAGAGACACGCGCCGCCGGGCTCGGACTTGCCGACCGGGCATGCCTGGCACTGGCGCTCGCCACACAGAGCCCGGTGCTCACTGCCGACAGGGCCTGGAGCGGGCTCGCCCTCGGCGTCGAGATCATCCAGATCCGCTAACCCCTCAACCCTCACGCCGAGGCGCCGATGATCCGGGTGTGAGCGTCGTGCCTCGCCAGCCCGCCTCCGACCGGATCTCCGTCCCCTCCGAGCCGTACCTCCCCACCACGGAGGAACGCCGCGATGCCCATCCCGGTCGGCGCGTCACCGATCAGCGGTCCCACCTTCGCGAGGGGAAGACCGGCTGCCGCATCGTCGACCTCCCCCGGATCGCGGACCCGCGCGGGAACCTCACCTTCGTCGAAGGCTCGAACCACATCCCCTTCGACATCGCCCGGGTCTACTACCTGTACGACGTGCCGGGCGGCGAGGGGCGCGGCGGGCACGCCCACCAGCAGCTCCAGCAGCTCGTCGTGGCCGCGTCCGGGTCGCTCGACGTCCTCGTCGACGACGGCACGCACCGCGAGCGCTTCTTCCTGAACCGGTCGTACTACGGCCTGTACATCCCGCGCATGGTCTGGCGGGAGCTCGACGACTTCTCCTCCGGCTCGGTCTGCCTCGTGCTGGCCTCGCGGCCGTACGAGGAGGAGGACTATTTCCGGGATTACGGAGCGTTCGTCGCCGCGAAGCACGGCGACAACGGCACCGGCCTGGACACCGCCTGACGCGATTCAAGATCGTCCAGCGGACGCCGATCTTGTACCTGTGACGTCTCCCCCCTCAGCGTCACGGCGCGCTGACGTCCGGCGCCCCGTCCGCCGTTGCCGAACGCGAGCCCGAATGGGTCTCGCTCTTCAACAGCGCCCGGTACCACGGGCTGAACCTGACCGACGGCCAGCGCGCGGTGCGCCTCGCCTGCGAGCACGACGGCCGGGAGCTCGGCTCGCTGTCCGGCGTGATCACCGGCACCCGGTTCGTCAACGGCCACAGCGCACCGTTCGGCGGGCTCGACCTCGCCCGGGATCGTGAGACCCCGGCGAACGTGGAGGCCGTCGTCGTGCACGCCCTCGCAGAGCTCGAGGAGCTGGGAGTCGACGAGGCCGAGATCCGGATGCGTCCCACGTGTTACTGCGCCAGCGAGCCGCTCATCCTCTTCACGCTCCTGAACCACGGCTTCGAGGTCGCGCGGACCGAGCTCAACCAGCACATCGACCTGGAGGGCCTCGCGGGCGTCGACGACTACCTCGCCACGCTGCGGTCTCCCGCCCGGCGGGCCCTCAAGCATCTCGCCGACGCGGGCTTCGAGCTGCACGAGGCCGAGACCGAGGACGACTGGGACCGCGCGTACGACATCCTCGCCGCGAACCGCGCCGCGAAGGGCCGGGCGCTGTCGCTCAGCCGGACCTACGTCGCCGCCGCGCGCGCCGCGCTCGGGGCGCGCGTGCGGATGTTCGAGCTGCGCACCCCCGCCGGGCCGTGCGCCGCCGCGCTCATCTACCGCGTCGTCCCGGGCCGGGAGCTCGTCGTGGCCTGGGGCGACAGCGGACACGATTTCGAGCGGTCGCCGATGAACATGCTCGCGCTGCGCGTCGTCGAGCGCGCGCTTGACGAGGGCGTCCGCTCGCTCGACCTCGGCATCTCCAACGAGCCGGACCCCGTCGCACCGCTCGGCGTCAATGCCGGCCTCGTCCAGTTCAAGCAGAGCGTCGGCGCGCGGATCGAACCGCGCCTGCGCCTGACCCGCCGCATCGGATGACGACCATGGACTACGCCGCGACCTACGACCCAGAGCTGGACTTCGACCGGCACTACTCCCTGGCGACGGTCCGGCGGATCTGCGACTACGTCCGGCCCGGCGACCGCGTGCTGGAACTCGGGTGCGCGACGGGGCTCATGACCGCCCAGCTCGCCGCGGCGGGCGCCCGCGTCACGGTGGTGGACCGATCGACGGCGTACCTCGAACGGGTGCGCGCCCGCGGACTCGACGGCGTGGAGATCGTCCAGGCCGACCTGCAGGACCTGCCGCCCACCGGCGAGCACGAGCACGTCGTGCTCGCGAACGTCCTGCACGAACTCGACGACCCCGTCGCAGTGCTTGCCACGGCCGCCGCCCGCCTCACGTCCGGCGGGTTCGTCCACACCACCCTGCAGAACCCGCAGTCGATCCACCGCCTCGCCGCCCTGGAGCTCGGCCTCCTCGACGACGTCAACGAGGTCGCCGAGCGCGGGGTGCAGTGGGGCACGAAGCGGCTCTATACGGCGGACGAGCTCGCCGCCCTCGGCCGGGCCGCCGGGTTGACGGAGGTGCACCGCGAGGGCGTGATGCTCAAGCCGCTGCCGAACGCCCAGATGGCCGAGCTGCCCGACACCGCCGTCGAAGGACTCATCCGCGTGGCCCGCCACTTCCCCGACCACTGCGCCATGAACTACCTGGTGATGCGGCATGCCTGAACCGATTGTCGTGACCGGCGGCTCGATGGCCGCGCTGGCCACCGCCGACGCGCTCGCGTCCGCGGGCCAGTCTGTTGAGCTGCTCGTGCCCGCGAAGGGCGTCGGCGCCGGCTTTGCGCCGATGCGCAAGGACGGCCGCGCGCTGGAGCTCGGCGTGCGCCTGCTGGAGCTGCACTACGAGGGTGCCGAGGCCGAGCAGGTCCCGCCGCTCGCCGAGTACCACCCGGAGATCGGCGGCCACCGGCCGTTCACGCCGCTCGTGCACGACTGGATCGCCGAGCGTGCCGGAGACCGCCTCGTGGAGGCCGAGCGTGCGCGCATGGCGATCGACGGCCGCGTCGTCGACGACCTGTACTTCACGACCGACCCGTCGGTGCTGCACGACGCCCTGAGCGACGAGGAGCGCGCCGTGATCGCCGCCGAAGCGCGCCGCGCCGCCGAGGTGGAGGGCGACGCCGGGCTGCTCGCCCCCGAGCGCGCCGGCGAGCTGGCGGGCATGGCGCTGGATGAGGCGTCGATCGCGTGCCACGGCGCCGCCTTCCACGCGCGTCTGGCCGAGCCGTACGCGGCGAAGGTCCTCGCGGGCGGCACGAGCGCCGTGCTGGCCACGCTGCGCCGCAAGGCGTGGGTCCCGCTCTTCTGGCCGCGCACGCTGGCGCAGGCGTGCGGCGACGAGACCGTCACCTTCCACCCGGATCGCCCGTTCCACACGATCGCGGGCGGCGGCGCCGGCCAGATCGTCGACATCCTGATGGAGCGTCTCCGCGCGCATCCGAACGCTGAGGTCCGGACCGTCGGCGCGCTGGAGGCGATCGCTCCCGCGAACGGCTCGGGCGTGCGCTTCGAGTTCTCCGACGCCGGCACGATCCACGCCAAGCGCCCCGTCATCGGGAACGCCCCGGCCGAACTGTTCGGCGCCGCCGGCGTCGAGTACACGCCGGCGAAGGCGCGCACCGTGATCCTGTGGATCGAGGTCGACGACGCCGACCTGCTCTGGGCGCCCGCGCTGCTGAACGTCGTGGACGCCGACTGCCCCGTGCTGCGGGTCTCCAGCGGCGGCTCCGCCGCAGGGCCCGCACAGCGCATCCTGACCGTCGAACTCGCCCACGATCAGGACCCGGCGGCCGCCGAGCCGGCCGTGCGCGACGCCCTCGAGCGCTTCGGCGTCATCCGCGAGGGCGCACCGTTCACCGTCGCGATGGCCGCCGCCGCGCCGACGTTCGCGCTGCCCACGGCCGAGAACGTCGAACGGTTCGCCCGCGCACGAGATGAGCTGCGCGCCCTGGGGCTGGACGCCGACATCGTGGGCGGCGCCGCCGACTTCGCCGCCGACGCGCTGAACGAGCAGATCGTCCAGGCGCTCAAGGTCACCGAGGAGCGGTCATGAGCCTGACCCCGCAGGCGCTCGACGCCTACGCCGACACGTACTACCTCAACCCCGAGGTCGAGGACATCGACATCGAGGAGCTCGGCCAGCGCCTGAGCATCGACCGCACCGTCGAGGTCATGCACGGCGCCCGCCGCGTGCTCGAGCTGGGGTTCGGCACCGGCCTGACCGCGGGCGAGTACCTCGCGCGGGGCATCAACTACGAGGTCGTGGAGGGCTCCCCGCGCCTGTGCGCCGTCGCCCGCGAGCGGTACCCGGACCTCGTGGTCCACGAGGCGATGTTCGAGTCCTTCGTCCCCGACGAGCCGTACGACGCGGTGCTCGCGCTGCACGTCGCCGAGCACGTCGACGACCCGCCCGCGCTGTTCGCGCAGGCCGCGCGCTGGCTCGCGGACGACGGCGCGCTCATCGTCGTCGTGCCCAACGCGGAGTCGCTGCACCGGCGCCTCGCCGTCGAGATGGGCTTCCAGCCCGAGCTCGACACGCTCTCCGAGCGCGACCACCTCGTCGGGCACCAGCGCGTCTACACCCTCGACTCCCTCGCCGCCGACCTGGCGACCGCCGGCCTGCGGGTCGACGAGGAGTTCGGCTACCAGCTCAAGACCGTCCCCAACTCCATGATGGATGGCTACCCGCCGGAGCTGCTCCGCGCGCTCGTGACCATCAGCGACGAGATCCCTCCCCGGATGCTCGCGAACATCGGGATCCGCGCCCTCAAGGAGGCACGATGACCCCTCAACCAACCACCGGGCATGCCGATGACCGGGTTGTGACGAACGACCTGCAGAGCATGGATATCCGCGCCGCGAACCGGTTCATCGAAGCCGAGGACCGGCTCGGCGCGCTGGCGAAGAACTTCCCGGCCGGGGATCGCGAGGCGCTGCACCAGGCGCCGCTGTTCCTGCTGCCCCACGTCGTGCGGCGCCTGCTGTTCCTCGACGCGATGTACCGCCAGATCCTGCCCGTCCACGGCGTGATCATGGAACTCGGCGTCCGGTTCGGCCGCGACCTCGCGATGTTCGACGCGCTGCGCACCGTGCACGAGCCCCTGAACTACGGCCGCAAGATCATCGGCTTCGACACCTTCACCGGCTTCCCCAGCGTGGCCGAGGAAGACGGCGACTACGAGCTGGTCGAGGTCGGCGGCCTGCACACCGGCGACGACTACGACGACTACCTCCGCGCCGTCCTCGCCGAGCGCGAGCAGATGGCGCCGTACGAGCACATGCGGAAGTTCGAGATCGTCAAGGGCGACGCGTCGGTCACCGTCCCCACGTACCTCGCCGACAACCCCCACACCATCGTCGCGCTCGCGTACTTCGACTTCGACATCTACGCGCCGACGCGGGACTGCCTGCAGGCCCTGCGCCCGCACCTGACGAAGGGCAGCATCCTCGCGTTCGACGAGCTGAACTGCCCGGACTTCCCGGGCGAGACGGTCGCGGTGCGCGAGGTCCTCGGCCTCGACACCTACGCGATCCAGCGCCTGCCGGGGATCGGCCCGGGCATGCCGTCCTACCTCGTCATCGAGTGACGACGGCGGGACCGCAGAACGCTGCCGCCGCGGAGCATCCCTTCGCGGCGGAGCGCAGTGTGATGGCGGTGAACGCCGACGCGGTCCGCAGGATCGGCGAGGGCGCCCGCCGGCTCATCGAGCAGGGCGACCTCGAGGACGCTGCGGCGTACCTGCAGGCGGCCGCGCGGATCGCCTGGCTGAACCAGCCCGGCGGATTCGCCCTGCCGGAGCTCGACACGCTCGCCGGGCAGATCGCCGACCTCGCCGTGCCGCCCTGGCCGGCGACCTCGCAGTCCGCCCGCGGCGGGCGGCCGCGCGTCCTGCACGTGATCACCGAGGTCTACGAGAGCGGTGGCCACACGCGCCTGGCCGGACGCTGGATCGCCCGCGACCGCAAGCGCGACCACACCGTGGTCCTCACGCGCCAGTACGGCGTGCACCCCGCCTTCAAGGCCGAGCTCGCGCGCTCGAACACCAAGCTGCTGTCGGTCGGCGACAAGTCGACCCCGATCCTCGAGCGGGCCCGCGCGCTGCGGGCCACGGCCGCGACGTTCGACTTCGTCGTCGCGCACATCCACCCGGACGACGCCGGAGCCGTCATCGCCCTGCAGCCCGGCGCGGGTCGACCCCCGACACTGTTCATGAACCACGCCGACGTCGCCCCGTGGATGGGCGCGGACGCGTTCGACGTCCTGGTCGGTTTCCGGCACAGCGCCCGCATCATCGAGGAGCTCCGCGGCATCGCCCACGAGCGGTGCGTGCGCGTCCCGCTCGCCTGCGACCCGCCCGCCACCGCGCCCCCGAGCCGCGCCGACGCACGCGCGCGCCTCGGGATCGCCGACGACACCGAGATCGTCCTCACCGTTGGGCACTACGGGAAGTTCGCGCCGCTGACCGAGCACTCCCTGGCCGATGCCGTGCTGCCGCTCCTGGAGGCCCGTCCCGCCACCACCGTCATCGCGGTCGGCCCCACCCCTGACCAGCCCCCGTGGAACAAGGCGATCCCGAGGGCCGACGGCCGGCTCATCGCCGCCAGCGTCCAGCCCGAGCTCGCCGACTACTACGCCGCGGCTGACGTCCTGCTCGAGTCCTACCCCATCGGGGGCGGGACCGTGGTGATGGAGGCCGCCCTGGCGGGGCTGCCCGTGGTGAGCTACCGCCCGGCGCCGCTCGCGCGGGAGCTGTTCTGGCAGGAACCGATCGGCGACCCCGATCCCCGCCTCCACGCCGGGGACCCCACCGAGCTGGCCGCGCACATCGGCCTGCTGCTCGACGATCCCGCAGAACGCACGCGCCGGGCCGATGCGCTGCGCGACCTCACCCTCGACCTGCACGCCGGCAGCGGCTGGACGGAGCAGCTCGAGGCCGCGTACGTGCGGGCGACCGAACTCGCCGGCGGCCCCAGCCCGGCGGCGCCGGCCATCCCCGCCCTCGGCGAGGACGACGACCTGTTCCCGATGCTCTGGCGCTACAACCACCGCAGCGGCGGCTCCAGCCCGCCGCAGGTGGTGAACGCCAGCGCACGTGCGCTCGAGCTCGCGGCGGCCTCCCCGGCGATCCGGGCGCGGTTCCCCGATCTGCAGGTCGACGCCTCCAGCCCGCTCCCGGAGCCGTTCGCCGGCGCCATCGCCGCGCCGGCCCTCGACGAGACGGCCATCGCCGAACAGCTCGAGGCGATGCGTGAGCTGCGCTCGATCGCTGTGGTCGCGCAGGTGGCACTCGGCCTGCCTCGCGACGACCTGGAACGAGCGATCGCGCTCGTGGAACCGATCCTCGCCGAGCAGGACGCGCGCGCCGGCTGGGAGCTCGACGTCGATGTCGTGCCCTACGACGGTGCGGGACCGGCGGTCAGCATCGAGTGGCTCGCCATCGCCACCGAGGACGACGAGCGCGCATGGTGGCGCGACGCGCCGGTCCACCGGTTGACACGGACTCCCGCACATGTCTGACCTGCCGCTCGTCAGCATCGTCATCCCCACGTACAACGGCGAGCGCTACGTCGCTGCCGCGGTCGCCAGCGCCCAGGCCCAGACGTACCCCAACATCGAGATCCTCGTCAGCGACGACGGTTCCCACGACGCGACCGCGGACATCCTGCGGGCGATGGCCGCCGACGATGAGCGGATCCGCGTCATCGCTCACCCGGAGAACATCGGCCCCGTCGCCAACCAGATCGGCCTGCACGACGAGGCCGAGGGCGAGTTCATCAAGCCGCTGCTGCAGGACGACGTGCTCGCGCCCGACGCCGTGTCGCGCCTGCTGCCGCCCCTCGCCGCCGACCCGGGCATCGTGCTCGGCTTCGCCCGGCGCCAGCTCATCGACCAGTACGGGGACGTGCTCCCGCACCCGCCGTGGACGCGCGCGCTCACCGAGGCCGACGCCGTGCTCGACGGGTGGGAACTCGGCAGCGCGATGCTCGAGCAGACGGCGAACCTCGTCGGCGAGGTCACCTGCGGCCTGTACCGCAAGGACGCCGTGGGGGACATCTCGCAGCTCTGGAGTCTCGACGCTTACACCTTCGGCCCGGTCGCCGACGTCGCGCTGTGGCTAAAGCTGCTCAGCCGGGGCCGAGCGTTCTACACCCCGGAGATCCTGAGCTCGTTTCGCCAGCACGGCGCGCAGTCGACCCACCGTCCTGAGGTCGCGCTCGGCGGCACGCGCGAGTGGTGCCTGCTCGTCCTGTCCGGCCGGCGGCTCGGACACCTCAGCTCGCCGCGCCGCGAGCGCCAGGCGCTGACGGCCGCGCTCGCCATGGCCGCGAACGGCCTGCGCCAGGCCGCGCACGATCCGGACTGGTCCGCGCGGCTGCGGGCCGTGATGCAGGAGACGCTCGGCCGGCTCGCCGACCCCGAGCTGCAACCGCTGGCCCAGCACTACCCCGTCGCCGTCGCGGCCCCCGGCGTCGATCCGGTCGAGATCCGGGCGAGCGTGAGCCGGCTGCGGTCACTCGCGCAGGACGCGCAGGTCGGCCGGTGCGTCATCGCCATCCCGGTCGATGCCGTCGACACGGCGGTGCCCCACGTCGAGCACGCGCTCGGCCTTGGCCCGGACTTCGATCTCGAACTCACGCCGACGGACACGCCCGGCGCCGTCGTCGCCGGCCCGTGGCTCGCGGTCGTCACCGGCGAGGACGCGTGGGCGGCCGACGCGGCTGAGCGCGTCGACGCCGCCTGAGTTCCTAGTCGGTATCCACGAGGTGCAGCTGGTGCGCGTCGCGAGCCACCGCGGGCCCGTGGCTCGGCTGGTTCTGCACCGACGCCCACAGGTCGATGGCGTCGAGATCGTCGCGGCGCACGACCCCGTCGTACGGCGCGGCCGCCTGGATCGCGGACCGCGGGTGCTGGTCGGCGGCGGCCCAGTCCGTGAGCGTCGCCCACTCCCACGAGTGCTCCTTCAGCGCCTGCAGATACCAGTCGCCGCCGGTGGGCAGCAGATCCTCGCGCGCCTGGCAGAGGACGGACATGTAGCCGCTGCGCAGACCCGGGACCGGCGGGGTCAGGCCGAGCCCCTCGTGCTCGAAGTGCAGGCAGTCGATCGGGGCGAGCCGCAGCATCCGCAGCATGTAGTCGAACAGCGGCACGCTCAGGTACCAGAACGTGTTCGCCTCTGGCTGCAGGCGCCCGCCCGCGTTGAACTCCGCGCGGTAGCCGTCGTCGTGGAAGATGTTCGTCGAGACGACCATGAGCCCGCCCGGCCGCAGCAGCGAGCGCACGCTCGCCAGCGCCATGAGCGGCGAGTACACGTGGTACAGGACCCCTGAGAAGTTGATGAAGTCGAAGCTCTGGGGCCGGAGCTTCGCGTGCAGGTCGTAGAGCAGCCCGACCGCGGCGAACTCGAAGTCGACGCCGTACGACTGCTTGACCGCGGCCATCCGGCTGGCGCAGTGCGGGACCGCGTCAGTGGCGACGACCCGCGCGGCGCCGCGCCGGGCGAGCAACGTCGGCAGCAGGCCCTCCATGCTGCCGATGTCCAGGCACGACTGGCCCGCCACCTCGGCGTGGCGGGTGAGCTTGCGCGGCAGCATCGGCAGGTCGTCGGGAAACGACCCGCGCGCGACGACCCCGGGAAACAGCTCGACGCTGTAGTACCAGGGCGCCTGGCTCAGCGGGCTGGCGTAGAACTCCTCGGGTGTGGCCGGCGCGGGCTGGGACATGACCCGACCCTACGCCGCGGCGCGGTCAGCGCGAGCAGTCCAGCAGGTCGAAGAAGACCCGGGGGTCGCGGGGCACGCGCTCGGACTGCGGGCCGCCGTCGCGCTTGCGCAGGTCCACCTCGGCCGGGTCCGTGAGCTTCTGCATCCGCCCCTCGGCGATGAGCCGCTCGTCCACTGCGCCGAGCCGCCCCTCGAACGTCGTCCACACCGGCGTGCCGAGCGCGACGGCCTCGCGGTTCATCGTGCCGCCCGCGCTGACCATGAGATCCGCGTAGGCGATGAGCGACTGCGCGTCGATCGCGCGCTCGGGGACGATGAACCCGCCGGCCTTCACCAGCTCCACGCGCTGCTCGGGTGTGCGCGGGAGCACCACCGCCTGCCGGCCCTGCACCCGTTCGAGCACGCCGCCGAACAGGTCGTTCTCGAATCGGTGGTACAGCGACACCGCGGGCGGGGTGCGGATCACCGCGATCGGCTCGGCGGGGTTCAGTCCCAGCTCGTCAAGGATCGCGGGGTCGGGCTCGAAGTCGGCGAGGTAGTACTCCTCCTTCAGGCCCGCGTACCCGCGGATCTTCCCCCTTCGCCCCGTACGGGTACAGGCGCTCGGGCGGGATGACGTCGGGCACGACGACCGCCTGCGCGAGCCGGCAGTTCACGGTGTGCTGGACCTTTGCCCACTCGTAGTCGAACGTCGTCGCGCACGGGATCCGCAGGATCGCGGCGGCGACGGTGATGTCGTTCGAGCCGTGGCCGAGCGCGAGGTCGAACTTCTTGCGGGCGGCCCAGCGCGTCAGCGCCGCCGAGCGCGAGACCAGGCCGACGGCCTTCGCCGCGACCCGGCCGCCGCGGTGGTGGCCGACCACCTCGTGCTCGATGCCGAACCGCTCGAGCAGGCCGAGCGTCTGCGCGAAGTCGCGCGCGGTCACGCGCACCTCGTGCCCGTCGGCGCGCAGCAGCTCCACGATCGGCCGCATGACCAGCACGTGGGGGCTGTTCGTCAGGTCAATCCAGACGCGCATGTCAGCCCGAATGCACCCGGAGCGCCGGCATCAGCTCGGCCAGGACCGCGAAGTCGTCGTCCTGCGTCCAGACGGTGAGGTCGTGCGCGATGGCGGTCGCCGCGATGATCGCGTCCATGGCGCCGGCACGGCGCCGGCGCTCCTTCGCCGTCGCGAGGATCTCCGCGAGGACGGCCGACACCACTTCGTCATACGGGACGGCGATGAACCGGCGCGCCCGGGCCAGCGTCTCTTCGCGAAGCTCGCGGACCGCCGCGTCCGGCGCCCGGCGGACGCCCACCTCCAGCTCGGTCAGTGTGGCCACCGAGATGCGGGCGTACCCCTCCGGCGGCGCGCCGACGTGCCGATCCTGCTCCACCGCGACGAGCACGTTCGTGTCGACGAGGTAGCTCACATCATGTCGTCGGTCGTGAGACCGACGTCGAAGTCCTCGGCGCGCGACACGACGCCGAGCTCGCGGGCCTTCGCCCGGATCGCCTCGAGGTCGGCCAGCACCTGGGCCGTCGGCCGGCGCTCGCTGCGCTGGACGTGCGGGACGATGTCGGCGACCGGCCGGCCGTGCACCGTCAACGTCACGGGCTCACCGCTTTCGACCGCCTGGATGACCTGGGCGGTGCGGTTGCGCAGATCTCGCACCGAGACGTCCACAGTGTGCTACACGGTAGCACGGGCCACTGCCGCGACGACCTCGTCGACGTCGTCCCGCGTCAGGGCGGCGCCCATCGGGATGGCGAGATGGCGCGCGGCGGCCCTGGCGGTCCCCGGCAGCGGCGCGTCTGTGCGCCAGCGCGCCATCGCCACCTGCTCGTGCACCGGCTGGCGGTAGTAGGAGCGCGCGCCGATGCCGGCGGCGTTCAGGGCGGCGTGCAGCTCGTCGGCGCGGTCGTGGCCGACGACGAAGAGGTTCCACGCAGGGTCGGCCCCAGGGGCCGCGACCGGGAGGTCGACGTGCGCACCCAGCCCCGCCTCGGCGTACCAGGCGTCCACCTGCCGGCGGCGATCGCACCACGCGTGCACGTGCGGGAGCTGCACGCGCAGGACGGCGGCCTGGATCTCGTCGAGGCGCGAGTTGTAGCCGACCTCCTCGTACGTGACCTTGTCGCGCGAGCCGTGGAAGCGCAGCGAGCGGACGTGCTCGGCAAGCTCGGCGTCGGACGTGATGATCGCCCCGCCGTCGCCGAAGCAGCCGACGTTCTTCGACGGGTAGAACGAGAACGTCCCGATGGTGCCGAGCGCGCCCGTGAGCCGGCCGTCCGTCGTCTTCGATCCCGTGGACTGGGCGGCGTCCTCAAGAACGGGGACGCCGAGCGCGGCGATCTCCTCGACCGGCGCGACGTTGCCGAACAGGTGCACGGCGATGACCGCCTTGGTCCGCGGCGTCAGCGCCGCCTTCACCGTCTCGGCGGTGACGAGATACGTCTCCGGGTCGACGTCGCAGAACACCGGGGTCGCGCCCGTGGGCGGGATCGCCTCGGCGCTCGCGTAGAAGGTGAACGACGGCACGACGACCTCGTCGCCCGGGCCGACGCCGAGGGCACGCAGCGCGATCGTGATCGCCTCGGTGCCGTTCGCCACGCCGATCGCGTGCGGGACGCCGTGCCAGGCGGCGAACTCGTCCTCGAACGCCGTGACGTTCGGGCCCAGGATGTACTGCTTGGCGTCGAGCACGCCAGAGACGGCGGCGCGCAGCTCGGCGTCGAGCGGTGCGAGGGGCGCGGCGGGGTCGAAGAGGGGGACGGCCACGTGCGCGAGGGTACTTCCTCTACCCTCCGAACCCGTGTTCGCGCTCGTCCTCGCCTCCATCACGGACCCCATCGTCAACTTCGCCGTCGACGTCGTCGATGCGATGGGGCTCGCCGGGGTCTTCGTCCTCATGGTGCTCGAGAGCGCCTGCATCCCGATCCCGTCGGAGGCCACGATGCTCTTCGCCGGGTTCAACGTCGCCGAGGGTCACTACTCGCTGCTCGCCGCCACGCTCGTGGCGTCGTTCGCGAACCTCGTCGGATCCTGGATCGCCTACGGCGTCGGGTACTTCGGCCGCGTTGACCTCATCGAGAAGCACGGCAAGAAGATCCTCATCCAGCAGCACCACCTCGAGATCGCCGACCGCTGGTTTGAGAAGCACGGTGACGCCACCGTCTTCTTCACGCGAATGCTGCCCATCGTGCGGACGTTCATCTCCCTGCCGGCCGGCGTCTCGAAGATGCCGTTCCTCCGGTTCAGCGTCTTCACCTTCCTCGGCTGCCTGCCGTGGATGTTCGGCCTGACGTTCATCGGCAAGCAGGTCGGCGAGAACTGGGAGGACTGGAAGGACAAGCTGCACTACGTCGACTACGCGATCGCGGCGATCATCGTGGGCGCAGCGGTGTACTTCGGAGTGAAGTGGTGGCGCGGCCGCGGCGGCGACGCAGCGCCCGGCGAGCCGGCGCCCGACGCGCGCTGAGCGTCCGCCGCGCGGCGGCGCTCGGGGTCGTCCAGGGCGCGGCCGAGCTCGCGCCGATCAGCTCGTCGGCGCACGTCGCGCTGCTCGCCGAGGAGCTCGACGCGCGGCGCCGTCGCACGCTGGAGGTCGCCGTGCACGGCGGCACCGCGCTCGTGCTGCCGTGGGTCGTGCGTGATGTCCGCGCACGGCTGCCGCGCGGGATCCTGTTCCACGTCGCCGCCGCCACGCCTCCCGTCCTCGTGGGAGCGGTCGCCGCGGAGGCGATCGAGCGCCGCGCGGCTGACCACCGGGCGATCGCGGCGGGGCTCCTCGCCGGCGCCGCCGCGCTGGCGTGGACGGACATGTCGAGTTTCCGGCGTCATGCGCCGTCATCTCGACAGGCGCGCGACGCGACCGCGGTGGACGGGCTCGCGCTCGGACTCGCCCAGGCGGCGGCGCTGCTGCCGGGCGTCTCCCGCCGCGGGGCGACACTGTCGGTCGCCCGCGCCCGCGGCTTCACCCGGGAGGCCGCCGGGGACCTCTCGTGGGTGGCCGGTGTGCCGGTCATGGCCGCCGCCGCCGCCCGCGGCGTGGTCATGTCCGCCCACCGGGGCGAGCTGGGCGCGGATCTCCCGCCCCTCGCGACCGGCGCCGCCACCGCGGCGCTCACGCTCGTGGCGCTCTCGCCCGCCCGGGGCGCGATCGAGCGCACGCCGTACGCCGCCTGGGCGGCGTGGCGGGTCGCGGTCGCGGTGGCGGCGCTCGGCCGAGGGGCCGGTCAGACGGGTACGCTGAGGCGGTGACCGACGCCTACGCCAAGGCCGGGGTCGACATCCAGCGCTCCGACGACGCCGTCGGCGCCCTGGTGGGCGTCCTGCGGCAGATCCGGCTCGACCAGCCGTCGCGCTCCGTCGTGGCCAGCGGCCACTACGCGAGCGTCCTGCGCATCGCCCCGAACCTCGGGCTCGCGCTCACGACCGACGGTGTCGGGTCGAAGCTCGTCGTGGCCGAGCAGGCCGACCGGCTGGAGACCGTCGGCATCGACTGCATCGCCATGAACGTCAACGACCTCGTGTGCGTCGGCGCCGAGCCGATCGCGATGCTCGACTACCTCGCCGTCGAGGAACCGGACCCCACACGTCTGGCCCGCATCGCGCAAGGCCTGCGCGAGGGCGCCGAGCAGGCGAACATCGAGATCCCCGGCGGCGAGCTCGCGGTCATCCCCGAGCTCATCCGCGGCCATCCGTCGCCCGGCGGGTTCGACCTCTGCGGCACCGCCGTCGGGACCGTCGCGCTGGACCGCATCGTCGGCGGCGAGGAGATCCGGCCCGGCGACGCCATCATCGGCGTCCCCTCGAGCGGCCTGCACAGCAACGGCTACACGCTCGCCCGCCGCGCGCTGCTGCAGGACGGGGGCCTGACGCTCGACGACACGCCCGACGGCCTGGGCGCGTCGGTCGCCGACGCGCTGCTCGAGCCGACGACGATCTACGTCCGCGCCGCGCTCGCGCTGCTGCAGAGCGACATCCCCGTGACCGGCCTGGCCCACATCACCGGCGGCGGCGTGCTGAACCTCCCGCGGCTGAACACCAGCGTCGGGTGGTCCATCGAGGAACCGCTGCCGATCCTGCCCGTGTTCGAGACCGTGCAGCGCCTCGGCGGCGTCGCCGAGCGCGAGATGTGGGAGGTCTTCAACATGGGCTGCGGCTTCATCGCCATCGTCAGCGACGACCGCGCCGACGACGCGGCGTCCCTGTTGGCCGAGCACCACCCCGGCGCCCGCCGGATCGGCACGGTCACGGACGCCGAGGGCGTCGTGACCGTGCGCGACCTGCGGTTCTGAGCTAGTCGACCACCGCGACGTGGAAGCGCTGCACGAGCTGCTCGAGCTGCTCGGCGGTCGCCGCGAGTTCCTGCGCGCTGGCCGCGATCTCCTGCGCCGACGCGCTGGTCTGCTGGGTCGACGCCGACACCTGCTCCGTCGAGGCCGACGACTGCTCGGCCACCGCGGTGACCTCCTGCATGTCGTCCTGCACCCGGCGTGACGATTCGGCGATCTGCTCGATGGCGGCGGCGATGTGCGCGACGCGGTCCGCGACGTCTTCGACCTCGCTGTCGATCCGGCCGAACGCCTCGCGGGCCTCGGCCACGGTCTGCGCGGACTCGTCGCTGCGCGTGGCGCCGGTCTCGACGACCTCCACTGCGCGGGCCGTCTGCCCCTGGATCTCCCCGATCAGCTCGGCAATCGAGGACGCCGCGGACTGCGACTCCTCGGCGAGCTTGCGGACCTCGTCGGCGACGACCGCGAACCCGCGGCCCTGCTCACCGGCGCGGGCGGCCTCGATCGCGGCGTTGAGCGCCAGCAGGTTCGTCTGCTCGGCGATCGTGGTGATCGTCTCGACGATCCCGCCGATCTGCTCGCTCTTGGCGCCCAGCCCCCGGATGGCCTCGCTGGCCTGCGCGGAGGCGGTGCGGACGGACTCCATCGCGTCGGTCGCCGACGCAACGGCCTTGCCGCCGGCCTCGGCGATCTCCCGCGCGTGGGCGGCCACCTGGGCGGCGTCCCGTGCGTGCTCGGCGGACTCGGCCGTGGCGGCGCCGACCTGCTCGGTCGTGACGCGTGCCGATTCGACGGACTGCACCTGACGCTGCGCGCCGGTCGCGACCTCGCCGACGGCGTTCGCGATCTCGCTGACCGCGCGGCCGGCCTCGTTGGACGTCGTCGCCATCTGCTGGGACGACGCCGACAGCGACGACGCGGCGTCGCCGACCTTGCCGATCATGCCGCTCAGGGCCATCCGCGTGTCGTTGTACGCGTGGATCGAGCCCACGAAGTTGTCGCGCAGCGCGTTGATCGCCTGCGCCGTATCACCGATCTCGTCGTTGGAGATCCGCGTGATCGGCGGGGTGGTCGGCACGACCTCGCGCGTGAGGTCGCCCTCCGCGACGGCTTCCAGGCCTGCCCGCAGGTTCGTCGAGCACGACTCGCGCAGGCCGCGCAGGCGGTCGAGCCCGTCGCGCACGCCGCGGATGATCCCGCGCGAGACGAAGAACGCCACCGTGAACCCGAGCACCACCGCGATCGCGATGAGCAGGAGGATCTCCAGGCGCGCCGTCTCGTAGTGATCGGCAGCCTCCTTGTCGCGCTCCTCCGCGTTCTCCTCGATGAGGTCACCGGGCGGATCGGCAGCCGCGAGCGCGGCGTCTGCGAGCTTGCTGAGGTCCTCGAACCGCCCGGAGCGCACGGCGGCGAGCGCCTGCGCGGGATCGCCCTGACGGCTCTGCTCGACGGCCTTGAAGTACGGGTCATACGCGGCGACGAACGCGTCGAGCGCCTTCGCCTCCTCCGGGTCGTTCGCGATCTCGCGGTATCCGGCGACAGCCTCACGGACCGCCACGTCGCTCTCCTTCAGCGCCTTGTCGATCTCGGCCTGCGCCTCACCGGGCGGGCTGACCAAGCCCAGCAGGCCGAGGCGCTGCTGCTCGGTGACCTGGAGCTCGAGGTCGCTCGCCCAGTCAGACGCGACGAAGTCCTTGTTGAACATGTCGTCGGCGATGTGCTGGACGGTGCCGAGCTGCTGGAGCCCGACGAGGCCGACGACGACGATGAGGGCGACGAGCAGGCCGGCGCTGCCGAGCAGCTTGGCCCGCACGCCCAAGCGGATACGGGACATGGGGTGAGCCTCCGGGATCGGATGGGCAAGAGGCCCGTGGGGAGATTGGGCCACCCGGAGTAGTCGACCGCGAGCGCGTCCAGTAAAGGGGACACGGTGTTCCGGCGTTCAGGACATCGTGACGAAGCCGAGCGCCCCGTCGCCGCGGGCGTCGTGCACCCGGCGGATGACCTGATCGGAGGAGTTGCCCTCGATCGTCTGGATGCGCCCGTCGGGGAGCACCTGCTCGACCATGCCGATGTGCTCGTCCCAGACGATGAGATCACCCGGCTTCGGCGGCGTGCCGCTGTCGATCGGGTTCGCGCGCCCGGTGCGCTGCGCCCACGCGTAGCAGGCGTCGACGAGGCCGAAGCCCTGGCCGGCCTCCCCGAGCGGCGCGCCCGCCTGCTTGGCCAGCCACGACACGAAGTAGTTGCACCACGGCCCGACGCCGCTGCCGGCGGTCGCCGTGCGGTACTCGGCGATGCGCGGGGAGTCGTTGCTGCCGGGCGGCTGTTCGGCCTGGCCGATCTCAGCCTGGGCGAGCTGCACCATCTTCGCCCCGACACCGGTGCCCGTGGCGGGCATGGGGGCCGCGACCCCGGCGGCCGCGAGCGGCTGGTAGCCGGCCGGCTGCGCGGTGAGCGCGGCGGGCGTGCTGGCGGTGGTCTGCTGGAGCGTGCGCGCGAAGTTGCCCGCGGGCTCGGTGCGACGCGGCTCCAGGGCGGTCTGGAGCTCGGAGATGCGGGCGATCACCGCTTCGACGCTCATCACCCCGGGTCCTCGGCAGACGGGCGGCGAACTTCACCCGGCCTGGACGAACGACGAAGCGGGCGGCCCCGAGGGACCGCCCGCCACGTTCAAGGAACTGCTGAACCTGCCGACTACCCGAGCAGACGCAGGACGCCCTGCGGAGCCTGGTTCGCCTGGGCGAGCATGCTGTTCGCCGCCTGGGACAGGATCTGGTTCTTCGTGAACTTGACCATCTCCGCGGCCATGTCCACGTCACGGATCCGCGACTCAGCGGCCGTGAGGTTCTCGGCGTACGCCGACTGCGCGTTGTACGTGTACTCGAGGCGGTTCTGCACCGCACCGAAGGTGGCACGCGCGGCCGAGATCGAGTTGATCGCGGCGTCGATCTCGCTGATGTCCGACGTACCCGTCGCGGTCAGCGAGTAGAACGACGTACCCACGGTCGAGCCGACCGAGATCAGCGCGACCGAGATCTCCTGCGAGTCCTCGGCGCCGACCTGGAAGGTGACAGCCGACGCGCCGCCGGCGGCGCCCGCCGACAGCAGCGAGATGCCGTTGAACTTCGCCGAGGCACCGATGCGCTCGATCTCGGACGCCAGCTGGTTGACCTCGCTCTGGATCGCCGTGCGGTCCGCGGTCGAGTTCGTGCTGTTCTTGTACTGCACCGCCAGGTCACGGACGCGCTGGAGCATCGAGTGAACCTCGGTGAGGGAACCCTCAGCCGTCTGGATCATCGAGACGCCATCGGAGATGTTGCGCATCGCCTGGTTCAGGCCGCCGATCTGGCCACGCATCTTCTCGGAGATCGAGAGGCCGGCGGCGTCGTCGGCAGCGCTGTTGATGCGGTAGCCGGACGACAGCTTGGTCAGCGACGTTTCGGTCTGCTTGCTGACCTTGTTGAGGTTGTTGTACGCGTTGAGCGCACTAACGTTGGTGTTGATGCGAAGGGACATTCGTCGACTCCTTGTCGATGATGTGGTTGGAAGTCCCGCCTGCCTCTTCCGTGAGGCTGGCTTGCTGCTATGTCACTGCAAGCAGCTTCATCGGCGCGAACGGTTCCCGCATTGACGGAAAACGGACGCGAACGGACGAAAGCCTCCCCACTTCTGGGGAGGTATATGGCCCCCGCGCGCGAGTAACGAGGGCAACCAGCTGATCCGGCGGGCGACCTCCAACCACGGTGCCCCCCGCCGGATCACGCCGGCTGTGCTTGTCGGCTAGCCGAGCAGTCGCAGGACTCCCTGCGGCGCCTGGTTGGCCTGGGCCAGCATGCTGTTCGCAGCCTGCTGGAGGATCTGGTTCTTGGTGAACTTGACCATCTCCGCAGCCATGTCCACGTCACGGATCCGGCTCTCCGCGGCGGTGAGGTTCTCCGCGTAGGCCGACTGCGCGTTGTACGTGTACTCGAGGCGGTTCTGCACCGCACCGAACGTGGCACGCTGCGCCGACACGGCGTTGATGGCCGCGTCGATCTCGCTGATGTCCGTCGTGCTGGCGGCCGTCAGCGAGTAGAACGTCGTGCCGACCGTCTGCCCGAGGGAGATCGTCGCCACGGTGATGACCTGCGAGTCGTCCGAGCCGACCTGGAAGGTCGCACCCGCGGCGAGCTGCGTGTTCAGCAGCGAGATGCCGTTGAACTTCGCCGTTGAGCCGATGCGCTCGATCTCGGACGCCAGCTGGTTGACCTCGCTCTGGATCGCCGTGCGGTCCGCGGTCGAGTTCGTGCTGTTCTTGTACTGCACCGCCAGGTCACGGACGCGCTGGAGCATCGAGTGAACCTCGGTGAGGGAACCCTCAGCCGTCTGGATCATCGAGATGCCGTCAGAGATGTTCCGCATGGCGGTGTTCAGGCCGCCGATCTGACCGCGCATGCGCTCGGAGATCGCGAGGCCCGCGGCGTCATCGGCCGCGCTGTTGATCCGGTAGCCGGAAGACAGCTTCGTCAGCGACGACTCGGTCTCCTTGCTGACGCGGTTGAGGTTGTTGTACGCACCGAGCGCACTGACGTTGGTGTTGATGCGAAGGGACATCGTCGTCTCCTTGACGTTGATGGTTCGTCCCACCGGCCACATCCGTGTGGCCGGCTTCCTGCACGCCAGATGATCGGTCCCCTCCCCAGTTTGTTCACGCTTCGGCCAGCGATTCTGGACGTTTGTTCCCCTATGCCGGGGTTACTGGAGTCGGGGAGGCCTCGCAAACACTACGTACCAAGGCAGTGGGTCACCTGTTCTGGGGAGGGTTCTAAACGCCAGGTCCTGCCCCTCCCCGATTCCGGGGAGTCCGCGCACGCGTGTATGGAGATGCTCAACCCGCGCCGCGGCGCGCCGATCAACTCGGGGGTGATCGCCTTCGCCGCCTGCGTCGCCGACGCCGAGAAGTTCGCCACCATCGCCGCCCCGGGCCTGCGCACCGCCACGGAGCCCGACTCCGTCCTCATCGAGGCCGAGACCACCAGCTCGATCTTCGAGGCGTACAACGAGGTCCTCGATGCGGTCCGCGACCGCGACGACCTCGAAGCCCTCGTGCTCCTGCACGAGGACACCGAGATCCTCGACCCCGGCTTCTGCGCGAAGGTGCGCGCGGTGCTTGCCGACGACACCGTCGCCGTCATCGGCGTCGTCGGCGGTCGCGGCGGGGATGGTCTGGCGTGGTGGAACGCGCCGCAGAAGGCCGGCCGGGTCACAGAGACGCGCGGCGTCATCGACTTCGGCACGCGCGGCATCGTGGATGTCGACGCGGTCGACGGGCTCCTGCTCGTCCTCTCCCCGTGGGCCGTCCGCGAACTGCGGTTCGACACCGACACCTTCACCGGCTTCGACGCGTACGACGCCGACATCTGCGCCCAGGCCCGTGCGGCCGGCCGTCGCGTCGTCGTGGCCGAGCTCGAGGTGGCGCACCGCCACACCCGCACCGGCACGAGCCGCACCGCCGAGGACGGGGGCGCCGACACCGCCGACGACAGCAGCTACGCCCGCGCCGACGAGCTGTTCCGCGCGAAGTGGCAGGGCGGGGGCGTCGCGACCGAGGCGCCGCCCGTCAAGGCGTCAGGCCGCGGGGCCGGCGTGCGCGACAGCGGCGAGGCCGACAGCTACTTCGAGTTCACCCGCCCCGAGATCCGGCAGCTCGTCCCGGAGGGCGCCCGCCGGGTGCTCGACGTGGGCTGCGGCGCCGGGCGCCCTGGGCGCCGCGCTGAAGGCCGAACGCCCGGGGCTGGAGGTCTTCGGCCTGGAGGGCTTCCCCGAGGCGGCCGAGCGCGCCCGCGAGCGCCTCGACGGCGTGTTCTGCCTGGACCTCGACGCGCTCGACGCGCTCCCCGACGACCTCGGCACATTCGACGCGATCATCTTCGGGGACGTCCTCGAGCACCTGCGCGACCCGGCCCGCCTGCTGCGCACGCTGCGCGGCGCACTCACCGAGGACGGCGTCATCGTCTGCTCGATCCCGAACGTCAAGCACTGGACCGTGGTCATGCCGCTCCTCGTGCACGACCGCTGGGAGTACCAGGACGCGGGCCTGCTCGACCGCACGCACGTGCACTTCTTCACGCTCGAGGAGATCGACCTCATGCTCCGCGAGTGCGGCTTCGCACCGCAGCACGTGGGCGTGAACGACCACTCGCCACTCCCGGCGGAGCTCATGCCGCTCGTGGATCTCGTCGCCGCGTTCGGCGCCGACCGCGACGAGGCCGCCGCCCGCCTGGGCGCGTACCAGTACCTCGTGGTCGCCGGCCGCGCCTGAGCGCGGGGCGTGCGACGGACCCGGAGGCAACGCACGGTCCCCCGAATCACTGGAGCGCGACTCTAGAGTCGTGCTCCAGAGACGGAGGCATGCGTCTGTGCCTAGCGAGCTGCGCCGGCGACGCCGGAGCCCCAGCGGGCTTCGAACGCCGCCTTGTCGCGCACGATCTGCGCGTCGATCCACGCGCGCAGCTCCGGCTCCGTCGTGGCGACGGTGAGCGACAGGCCGTGGCGGATCTGGGAGCGGTCGACGAGGACCGGGGGGCGCTCGGCCAGCCGCAGGCGGTGCAGCAGGTCGGTGTCCTGGAACCAGACGCGGAATTCCGGCTCGAGGAACTCCCCGGGCGCGGCCGCGAACTCGTCGAGCGTCGCGCGGGAGAGGGCGAAGCACCAGGCGGCGAAGTCATGGCGCATGGCGCCGTCGATCGTCAGCGGGAAGGCGACGGGCGCGCCGGCGTCGAGCGCGTCGCGCAGCGGCTCCCACCAGCCGGGGAGCACCTCGACGTCGTCGTTCATCACGACCATGTAGCGGCCGCGTGCGGCGCGCAGGCCGCTGTTCACGGGAGCGCTGAAGCCCTGCGGCGGGGCGCCGTTGTCCACGACGATGAGCTCGTGGGGGACGTCGGTGCGTTCCTGGATCGCGCGCAGCGTCTCCTGCACGCGCGGGGACGTGACGTCGAGCGTCGGGACGACGATGGAGACTTCGGGGTCGGCGCCCAGCTGGGCGCGCGCGGCGCCGGTGCGGGCGCGCGGGGGCGCGACGACGCTCGCGGCGACGGGTTCGACCGCGCCGACACGCGACAGCGCGGCGACGAGCGACGCGACGGCCAGTGACTCGTCGACGGGCGTCTCGCGCGCCACCGTGACCGCGTCACGGAGCACGTCGCGGCGCGCGGCAAGCGCGTACGCAGCGACGGGGGCGCCGTGCGTGGTCACCGCTGCGCGGCCGTCGAGGGCCTCGAGCAGCGGGGCGAGGAAGTCGGGGGCCACCTCGGCGGCGTCGCGCACGACCACCACGACGTCGCCTTCAGCGCGTGCGAGCCCGTCGGCGACCGATGCGAGCAGGCCGTCGCGCTGGGGGCGGCGCACGAGCGCCACGTCGCCCTCGACCCGGGCGAACAGGTCCTCCAGGCCGACCGTCCCGTCATCGACGAGCACCACCTCGTGGTCGGGCTGGTCGCGCAGTGAGGCGAGCGCGGTCAGGCAGCGCAGCGCCTGGTCGGGCCCGCCGTTCAAGACGCACAGGATCGTCGTACTCATCTCATTCCTCAGGCTTGAACGTCGATGTGGGGGTGTCCGTCATCGTCCTGCTCGGCGCGCGGGGGCGGCCGCTCCTCGCGCTGCTCGCGGCGACGCTCGTCGCGGTCGTCCTCCTCCTCGTCGCGCCGCCGGCGCTGGACTCGCTGGATCTTCTGGATGCGGTCGAACGGCTCAGGGCCGATCGGGTCGATCCGGTCGTACGCCATGACTCATCACGCGTCCTGCTGTCGCTGTTCTGCCGCGGCGGCCTGCGCGTCCAGGATCGCCTGGCGCGCCGCGGCACGCCGCTCGCGGACCATCTCGCGCGCCTGCACGATCTCGGCTCGCACGATCTCCCTCCAGACCATGACCGACACGCCCCACGCGAGGATGAACATGAGGCACCCCGCGATGAGGCCGCGCACGATGCCGTCGAACGTCGTCGACCCCGCCTGAATCGACAGGAACGCCACGAGCCCACACGAGATCAGCGCCGCCCATGAGCGCGTCGTCTCGATGCTGCGACGCGCCTTCGGGTGGTCGTCGATCGTGTACGGCTTGGGGTCGGCGGCCGTGGTCACCCGATGATCGCCTTCGCGAGTTCAACCGGATCGGCGGCGCGCAGGCCGCGGCCGGTCGAACCGCCTTCGTTGATGTAGCCGACGGGGAGCGCCGCGTCGATGGCGAGCTGGATGGCGGCGCCGACGCGCTCGGTCTCGTCGGCGTGGGTGATGGTGAGCGCCGTCGGCTTCAGTGCGGAGGTGGCCGCGAGCACGTCGCGCGCGACCTCCAGGCCGAGCGTCGCCGGGATGCACAGGTGGACGTCTTCGACGCCCATGCGGCGCAGGCGACGGCCCAGCGCCTTGATCTCCGCCGCGTTGCGCGGCGAGATGCTCGGGGTGTCGACGATGACCGTCATGCCGGCCGCCGAGAGCTGAGCCACGAGCGCGACGGCCTCCGCGTCGTCGGCCGGGACGTAGACGTGGACGTCGGCGCCCTGGAGCGCGGTGCGGAGGGTCGCGCCGCCATCCGGCGTGCGCAGTGAGACGCAGGCGACTTGCAGCGAGCCGGCTTCGGTGTGCGCGCGGGCCAGCGCCGCGATGGCGTTGGTCTTGCCCGACCCGCCGGCCCCGACCCAGGCGCTCACGCCCGGGCGACCGAGCGGCGAGACCGGGATGCGCTGTGCGAGCTCGCGGCTCACGAGCGTCGTGAGGCGCGCGCCCGGCTGGAGCGGCGCGCGGTAGGCCAGGACCTCATCGACGAGGTGCGCCGAGAAGGCCGGGGACAGGCCGCGGTCGGTGAGGATGTCCGTGGCGCGCGCGGCCTTCGCGGGGCGGTCGCTCGGCGCAGCAGCGGGCGCAGGCGCGACGGGCGCAGGCGCAGGGGGCGCGGGCACGGCAGCGACGGGCTCCGGTTCGGGCTCCGGCTGGGGCTCGGGCTCGGGCACCACGGCGCTCGGGAGCGCATCGACCTGCGGCGAGGTGAACACCCGCGCGGCGGGCTTCGGAGCGGGCGCGGGCGCCCCGCCGAGGATGTCGTCGACGGTGAGGGCGGATCCGACGGTCGCCTGCGCGGGCGCCGGCTCGGGCGCGAGCGCGGCCTGCTCCTCCTGCGCCTCGGCGAGCTTCTCGCCGAACCCGGCAGACCCGGCCTGCGCGAGCATCGCCTCAGCGACGGACGCGGTGGGCGCGGCCGTGGAGGTGTCGGTCACGTCAAACGTGGGAGCCCGGCGGCGCAGGGGGGGCCGTGGGCGCGCCGGGACGGGCCTCGACCTCGACGCAGCGCTTCTGGAAGAAGCCGCCGACGCCGCCCTTCAGGCCCTCGCGCTGGCGGACGACGATCGCGTCGTCGCCGAGCTCGTCACGGATCTGCGGGAGCACCTCGTCCAGCGTGCTGCCCTGGTACGTGCGGGTCTTGAGGTCCGTCATGCGGTCACCACTCCGATGGTCTCGACGTTGATCCCGGGCGCGATCTCGTTATACGCGCACACGGAGAGCTGGGGCACCGCTTGCTCGAGCAGGCGGCGAAGATGGCGGCGGATCCGGCTGCTGCACAGCACCACGGGGCGGCGGCCGAGGGAGAACGCCTCCTCGGAGTGCGCGGCGAGCGCCTGCACGAGGGCCTGGGCCCGGCTGGGCTCCATGGCGAGGTACTCGCCGTCGGGCGTCTGCGCGATGGACTCGGAGACCTCCTGCTCGACGGCCGGGTCGAGCGCGATCGCGCGCAGCCGGGACTCCTCGTCGAGGTGCGGGCCGACGATCGCGCGGCCGAGCGCCTGGCGCGCGTACTCGGCCAGCAGCAGTGGGTCGCGGGTGACGCGGGCACGGTCGCCGACGGTCTCCACGATCGCGCCGAGGTCACGGATCGACACGCCCTCGCGCAGGAGGGCCTGCAGCACGCGCTGGATCTCACCGACGGAAAGCAGATCGGGCACTACTTCCTCAACGACAGCTGCGTTGGTTTCCTTGAGTCCGTCAAGGAGCTGCCTGACGTCCTGACGCGTCATGAGGTCGGCGACGTGGCTGCGGATCGTCTCCGTCAGGTGGGTCACGAGGACGGATTCGGCGTCGACGACGGTGTACCCCCTCGCCTCGGCCTCGGCCCGGCCGGCGTCGGCGATCCACAGCGCCGGCAGGCCGAACGCGGGCTCGCGCGTCGGGATGCCCGCCAGCTCGCCGATCGCGTCACCTGGGTCAAGGGCCAGCTGGTGGCCGGCCATGACCGTCCCGCGCGCGACCTCCGCGCCGCGCACGCGCAGCACGTACTCGTGCGAGCTGAGCCCCACCTCGTCGTGGATGCGCACGGACGGGATGACGGTGCCGAGCTCCGCGGCGATCTGCCGCCGCACGTTGCTCACGCGGGTCAGCAGCGTGCCGCCGCTGCCGGAGTCGACGAGCGGGACGAGGCCGAAGCCGATCGCCAGCTCGAGCGGGTCGATGTTCAGCGCCGCGCGCGGATCCTCCGCCGCGGGCTTGGCGGCCGGGAGCGCCTCCTGCGCGGCGGTGGCGACCTCGGCGGCCTCCTTCTGCTTCGCCTGCTTGTTCAGGTACCAGCCGAGATAGAAGAACGCCCCGCCGATCACCAGGAACGGGATCTTCGGCAGCGCCGGGACAAGCGCGAACGCCATGATCACGGCGCCGGCCACCATCGGCGCCTTGCGCTGCTTGACGAGCTGCTCGGCGAGATCGGTGCCGAGGTCGCCGCCGGTGTCCGCAGCGCGGGTGACGATGATGCCCATGCCGACGCTGATGAGCAGCGCCGGGATCTGGGCGGCCAGGCCATCGCCGACGGTCAGCAGGGAGAAATGCTGCGCGGCCTCGCCGAACGGCATCCCCTGCTGGACGACGCCGACGATGATGCCGCCGATCAGGTTGATGAGCGTGATGACGATGGCCGCCATCGCGTCGCCCTTGACGAACTTCGAGGCGCCGTCCATCGAGCCGAAGAAGTCGGCCTCGCGCTGGATGTCGTCGCGGCGGGTCCGGGCCTCCTCCTCGGTGATCTGCCCGTTGTTGAGGTCGGCGTCGATCGCCATCTGCTTGCCGGGCATGGCGTCGAGGGTGAAGCGCGCGCCGACCTCGGCCACGCGGCCGGCGCCGGCGGTGATCACCATGAACTGGATCACGATGAGCACGACGAAGATGATGAGGCCGACGACGACGTTGCCGCCGACGACGAAGTTGCCGAACGCCTCGACGACGTGACCCGCGTCGCCCTCGAGGAGGATGAGACGCGTGACGCTGATGTTGATCGCCAGGCGGAACAGCGTGGTCAGCAGGAGCAGCGACGGGAACGCCGAGAAGTCCAGGGCCCGCGGGACGTAGAGCGTGGTGATCACGGTCGCCAGCGCGACGCTGATGTTGATCGTGATGAGGAAGTCCAGCAGCAGCGGCGGCAGCGGGACGATCATCATCACCACGACCATCACGACGAGCAGCGCCGCCGCGATGTCGGTGTAGCCCGCCGCGCGCTTCATGAGCCCGTTCATGCCGCGACCGCCGATCGCATGGGACGCGTCCGGTAGACGAACGCCAGGACGTGCGCGACCGCCTGGAAGAACTCCTCCGGAATCTGCTGGCCGACCTCGACGTTCTTGTGGAGACCGCGGGCGAGCGGCGGGTCGGGCACGACCGGCACGCCGTGCTCGGCGGCCAGCTCGCGGATGCGGAAGGCGACGAGATCCTGCCCCTTGGCGATGACCTTCGGGGAGACCATGCCGTCGCTGTACTTCAGCGCGACGGAGAAGTGCGTCGGGTTCGTGACGACGACGTCCGCGTCGGGGACGTCGGCCATCATGCGGGCCCGAGACAGCTCGAAGGCGCGGCGCTTCTGCGCCATCTTGACCTCAGGAGGGAGCGCCATGTTCTTGGCCTCGTCCTTGACCTCCTGCTTGTCCATCTTCATTTCCTTGTCGGTGCGGTACCGCTGGTAGATGTAGTCCGCAAGGCCGAGGACGATGTACGCGACGGCGACGTTCCGCGCGATCTTCATGATCAGGTCGTTCGTGAGGATCCCGAGCTCCAGGGCGCCGATGCCGATCATCGCCGCGATCTGCGGCATGACCGGCATGACCACGAGCAGCGCGGGGCCGGCGACGAAGACGACCTTCAGGATCGACTTGATCCCCTCCACGAGCGCGTTCGGGCCGAACACCTGCTTCGCGCCCGCGATCGGGTTGAGCTTCTTCGGGTTCGGCTCGGCGGCCTTCGGCGTGATCTTGAAGCCGACCTGCGCGACGAGGACGACGAACGCCGCGATGACGCACGCGCCGGCGACCGGCAGGAAGCACTGGAGCACGACCATGCCCGCGTCGGAGACGAGCGGGCCGATTCCCTCGCGCGTCACGTTCTGCGGGTTGGCGATCTGCGCGAGCGACTCGCGCGTGAGCTCGCCCATGAGCGAGACCATCTTCGGCCCGGTGAGCGCGACGACGAAGATGCCCACGATCGTGACGACCGCGGCGTTGAGGTCCTGCGAACGGGCGACCTGACCCTTGTTGCGGGAGTCCGCCTTCTTCTTGGGTGTCGCCTTTTCTGTCTTCTCACCGGCCACGATCCATCACCCCCTACGCGACCTTCAGGGTCTGGAGGGCTTGGGTGACGGAGCCTTGGATCTCGTCGCCGAGCCAGCCGCCGACGAACGGGAAGGTGAGGCCGAGCAGGATGAGGCCGACCCCGATCTTCACGGCGAAGCCGACCGCGAACACGTTCAGCGACGGGGCGACGCGGCTCACCATGCCGAACGCGACGTCCGTGATGATGAGCGCGAGCAGGATCGGCCCGCAGATCTCGATCGCCGAGACGAAGATCTGGACGAACGACTCGACGGCGCCCTGCACCATCGTGCCGAGCGACGGCATCGCCGTGATGCTGATGATGTCGTACGTGCGCGCGAAGCCCTGGAGGACCCACTCCACGCCGCCCACGACGACGAAGATTGCCGTCGCGAACATCATGTACATCTGCGAGATGATCGCCGAGTTGTTGCCCGTCAACGGGTCGACGGCCGCGCCGAACGCGAAGCCGACGCTGAAGTCCAGCAGCGTGCCCGCGGTCGACACCGCCGCGAACAGGCACGCGAGGACGAACGCGAAGGAGAACCCGACGAGCACCTCCTTGCCCAGGAGGAACGCGATCCCCAGCAGGTCGGTCGGCATCTCGACGCCCTTCGTCACCACCGGCGCCAGGCCGATCGCGATCGCGACGGCCGCGATGCCGCGCACGCGACCGGGCATCGACCGCGAGCTGAACAGCGGCGCGACGATGAAGAGCGGGACCACCCGCGCGAGCACCGCCATGAACGCGAGCACCTGCTGCTCGCCGAACGTCTGCAGCAGCATCTGGCCGGAGCTCATGTGCCGATGAGGGTCGGGATGGACGACCACAGCTCGGCCGTGTAGGCGACGAGCTCATTGAGCAGCCACGGGCCGGCGATGACCATCACGGCCGCGGTGGCGAGCAGCTTCGGGACGAACGCGAGCGTCTGCTCCTGGATCTGCGTGATCGCCTGGAAGATCGAGATGATCACGCCGACCACCAGGCCGACGATGAGGATCGGTGCGGCGATCTTCAGCGCCAGCTCCATCGCCGACGTCATGAGGCTGATGACGGTGTCGTTCGTCATCCGAAACTCTCCACGAGCGCTTGCGTGACGAGGTTCCAGCCGTCGACGAGGACGAACAGCAGGATCTTGAACGGCAGGGAGATGAAGACAGGTGGCAGCATCACCATGCCCATCGACATGAGCGTCGAGGCGATCACCAGGTCGATGACGAGGAACGGCAGGAAGATCAGGAACCCGATCTGGAACGCCGTCTTGAGCTCGCTGATGATGAAGGCCGGGATGAGGACGTAGGTCGGGACGTCCTTGCGCGTCTTCGGCGGCTCGAGCTTGCCGAGCTTCATGAACAGCGCGATGTCACGGTCCCGCGTCTGGGCGAACATGAACTCGCGCATCGGCTTCTCGGCCCGCTGCAGCGCCTGCTGCTGCGTGATCTTCTTGTCTATCAGCGGGTCGACGGCGGTGGTCTTGATCTCCTTGAACGTCGGGGCCATGACGAAGATCGTCAGGAAGAGGGCGATCCCGACGAGGACCTGGTTCGGCGGCGCCGTCGGCGTGCCGAGGCCGGTCCGGATGAAGCCGAGGACGACGAGGATCCGGGTGAAGCCGGTGACGCAGAACAGCATCGCCGGGATCAGCGCGATCCCGCCGAGCAGGATCAGGAGTTCGACCGCGTTGCCGCCGTCGCCGGTCACGACCGCACCGTCTTCTCACGCAGCTGGCCGAGGAGCGCCGTGGCCGTGAGGTTCGGCTTGCTGCCGGCCTTCTGCGCGCCGGGCGCGCCGCCGGCGGCCAGGACCTTGCGCAGGATGGCGGGCATCACGGCCTTCGCGGCGGTCTCGGTCGCCTCGCCCTCGATGACGTCGGCCTGCTCGGGGTCGGGCACCAGGCCGGCGAGGATCGCCTCCGCCGCGGTGTACGTCCGGATCGGCGTGATGGCGTGCTCGCCGACACCGACGAGGATGTAGTCCTCCCCGGCGCGCACGAGGTGCAGGGCGCGGTTGGGGCCCAGGCCGATCGAGGCGACCGCGGCGAGCCCGTCGCCCTTCGTCGCTTCCTCGCGGCTGGCCTTGACCTGCTTGAGGACCCAGTAGAGGCCGTAGATGACGGCCAGCACGATCGCCAGGCCGACGAACGTGCGCACGATGTTCCCGCCGCTCGACGCGCTGGCGGCCGCGCCGCCGTCGTCGGCGGGCACGTTGATCGGCGTGTCCTCACCCTTGGTGGGCGTGGTCGTCGTGCCCTCGCCCGCGAACGTGACGGCGGGGAGCAGCAGACAGGTGACAGCGGCCGCGGCGGCGGCCGAGATGCGGAGGCGAATCATTGCTGTGGAGGGGTGACGTCGGGGAGGGGACCGGCGTCCATCCCTTCGTCGGCCACCTCGCGACGGGCTTGAGCGGCCCGGTGGACAGATGTCGGATCGAGGCCGCTAGCGCCAGCCGGTGAGGCGCAGCGCGTGCGTCACGCGCGTCGCGCCGCCCAGCAGGCGGCGCTCGGTCACCTCGAGCTCGTGCAGCCGGCCCTCGCCGTCCACCGAGATCTGCAGCGCCGCCGCCCTCCGTCCGTTGGGGAGCGGGATCCCGGTCACATGCAGCACGACGGAGCGCACCCATCGCTCGGGCTGTGCGGCCGGGAGCGGGCCCCCGGTCTGATGGCCGGCCAGAGGCTCCAGGAGCGCGAGCAGGCCCACGGCCGAGCGGCCCACGTCCCGGCCCGCCCAGTCCTCGTCGACCAGCCGCTGCTCCGGCTCCCCTCCGGCGGTGAGGCCGACCTCGTCGCCGATGAGCTCCACCCACAGGGGCCGCAGCTCAGGCGCATCGCGTTCGAGCGTCGTGACCCCGCGCGCGAAGTCGCACGTGCCCACGAACCGCACCATGCCCGCGCTCCCGCGTGCGGCGACGAGCTCGAGGCTGGCCACGCCGCCCGCTCGCGTGCGCTCCAGCAGCTCGCCGACCGTCATGTGCGAACCGTACCCCCCGAGGTGGCGGCTCAGGACGGGGTGTCCTCGACCGGGCCCGGGCGACCGACGTGGAATCCCTGCGCGTAGTCGACGCCGTAGGTCCGCAGCAGCTCGAGTGTCTCGGCGTCCTCGACGAACTCGGCGATCGTCTTCAGCCCCAGTCCCTTGGCGACGTCGACGATCGCTTTGGTGACGTGCTGGTCGGTCGGGCTGCGCGTGAGGGTCTGGATGAAGTCCCCGTCGATCTTGATGTAGTGCAGCGGCAGGCGCTTGAGGTAGTAGAAGCTGCCGAACCCGACGCCGAAGTCGTCCAGGGCGAAGTGGCAGCCCAGCGCGGTGAGCCGTTCGGCGAGCGCCGCGGCGCTCGGAAGGTTCGCGATCGCCGCCGTCTCGGTGATCTCGAAGACCAGCGTGGACGGGTCCGCACCGGCGGCCTCGACCTCGCGTTCGATGTACACCGGCAGGTCGGGATCGGCGAGGGACTTGGCGGAGAGGTTGAGTTCAAGCGTGCGCCCCCCGCTCGCGGCCGCCAGGCGGGTGCCCTGGCTAATCACCCAGCGATCGATCGATGTGATGAGCCCGGTGCGCTCGGCGGTCGGCAGGAACTCGGCGGGAGGGATGAGCTGCCCGTTGTCCTGGAGGCGGATCAGCAGCTCGGCGTGTGTGGCCTGCCCTGTGCGCAGGTCGAGGATCGGCTGCGCGTGCAGGGTGAACTCGGCGTGCTCGAGGGCGTGGCGGATCCGCTCAGACCACGTGTGCCGCGCCGCGGCGCGGCGGCCCGAGTCCGGTGTGTAGACGACGCTGCGGTCGCGCCCGGCCTCCTTGGCTTGGTCGAGTGCGACGTCGGCGGCGGCGAGGAGGTCCTGGGCGTTGCCCGACGCGGCGGTGATGGGCGCGATGCCGATGCTGGCGGTCGTCCGCACCCGCACCCCGTCGCTGACGAGCGCGTGGTGGCGCACGAGGTCGAGCAGCTCGTCGGCCACGACGTTCGCCCCCTGAAGGTCGGTGCGGGAGAGGATCAACGCGTATTCGTCGCCGCCGAGCCTGGCGAGGACGTCGGTCGGGCGCAGGCGTTCGCGCAGCGCATACGCGAGCGCACGGATGAGCTCGTCGCCGACCTGCGGGCCGAGGCTGTCGTTGATGTCCCGGATGTGATCGAGATCGAGCACGAGCAGGACCGCCGCGCTCGCGTTCCGCTCGACCCGCTCGATCGCCTCAGCGAGTTCGCGCTCGAAACGGGGCCGGTTGAACAGGCCGGTCAACGCATCATGGTCAGCTGCATGCTCGAGTTCGTGCTCGAGGCGCTTGCGCTCGGTGACGTCGCGGACGATCCCGATGGTCCAACTACGACCGGAGGGACGCCCGAGGGGGCTGAGCGTCACCTCCACCGGGAACGCGGCACCATCGCGGCGGCGGCCTGCGCGCTCCAGCTCGAGGGAGGCGGTTCCGTCCGCGGCCCCCGCGGCGGCGGCCCAGTCGATCTCGCCGACGAGCTCGTCCGCCGGCCGGCCCTCCAGGGTGTCGCGCGCATGCCCGAAGAGCTGCTCGACCCGGGAATTGACGAGGACGATCCGGCCCTCCTCGTCGGCGATCACGATCGCGTCGGGGGGCGGACTCCACGAGCGTCCGGAACTGCTCCTCACTCGCGCGCAGCTCAGCCTCCGTCCGACGGCGGATCCGGTTCTCCTCACGCACGTCCTGATAGAGGCGCGCGGTCTCCACGGAGATCGCGGCCTGCGCGGCGAGAATCTCCACCGCCGCCAGCCGATCCTCGGTGAACGCGCCGTCGACGAGACGATGCTCCAGCAGCAGGAGCCCCGCAAGGACGCCGTGGCGCAGGATCGGCTGGCACAGCAGCGACCGGATGCCCCGCTCCCTGATCGTGACGTCCGCGCCGAACGTCGGGTCGGCGCGGGCGTCGCGGAGCAGAACCCGTTCGCGTGTGCGCAGCACGTAGTCGGTGACGGACCGCGGAACGCCGCTGTCGTCGTCGGCGGGCGGGCGGTGCACATGCACCTCGTCCCGACCGGCCTCCGCGACCGCGACGACGTCGACCGCGTCCCCGTCGACGAAGAGCAGCCGGCCGGCCTGCGCGCCAGCCGCCGCGACGGCGATGCGCAGCAGCGTCGCCGGGAGCTGCTCGAGGTCGAGCTCGCCGGAGATCGCCTGCGAGCCGCGCGCGACCGCCAGGGCGTCCAGCTCCGGCGGCGAGGGCGCCGCCCACCCCGCGGTCTTCACGGCGAGGCCGGGGAACTCGGCGTCGAGCTGCGCGGCCTTTCCGGCGGCCCCCCAGCGCAGGTAGTGGTCGCGCGCCTCACGCACGCACGCGACGCCGACCGACCGCAGGCCCCGGTCCAGGTGGAAGCGTCCCGCGAGCTCGCGGGCCAGCGCCTCCCACTGCACGAGCCCGTACGCGGCTGCGGCGTCGGTGGCCGCCTCGTACGCGTGGGCGGCGTCCTCGACCCGGCCTTCGATCCGTGCGAGCTCGGCGGCGGCGAGCCGCGCCGGCGCGAGCACGTTCGCCGGCGAGTGCAACGCCCACGCGTCGAGCTGCTCGACTGAGCCGACGATCCGACGGTGCAGCTCACGCCGCTGCGGTGCCGGCGCAGCGTCCCACGCCTGTGCCCGCGCGAGCGTGCCGAGCGGCTCCTGGAGCAGGAGCATGGGATGGTAGGCCAGAGCCCACCGCAGCTCGTCGAAGGCGTCGGCCCGGGCGAGCGCCTCGTCCGTCCGGCGGGCGATCACGAGCACCCCGAGCCGATGCAGTGTGTCGATGGCCTGGTAGAACGGCGGGCGGCTCGTGCGCAGGCGCTCCTCGAACGCCGCGTCGTCGAAGTCGTCCGTGTCGTAGCTCCCCAGCGCCGAGGTGGCGCCGCGCAGGCTCTGCGCCGCGCGCTCGACGATCCACAGCGCATCGCGGTTCTCCGGCAGCTTCATCTCCTCGGCGAAGGCGAAGCGCGGCTCGGCGTCCCGGATGATCTCGTCGAGCTGGTCGCCGGCCGCCATCCGGATGACGAGGGAGAAGAAGGCGCAGTAGCCCGCGTGCGCGAGGTCCCCCCGCCCTGACGCCATGCTCGAAGCCCGAGCGCACGAGGGCCAGGCAGTCCGGGTACGGGTCGGTCCAGATGCTGCCGAGCCCGACGTAGACCCCCGTCTGGGCGGCGAACGCGTCGATGCCCAGCCGCTCGGCGAGACCGTGCGCGGCGTGGCCGATGCGCCGCCCCTCGTCGTAGCGGCCGAAGCGCGCCGCGAGCATGGACCCCATGATGGCGTGCAGCAGCGGCGACAGCGGAGCGTTGCCGTGCTCGAGCGAGAGCAGCGCACCCTGCGCCATAAGCATGGTCCCGAGCTCCGTGCGGCCCGCGAGGAACGCCGGCGTCATGACCGGCCCGAGGAGCCCGGTGGCCGCGGCGATCCGCGCATCGTCGGTCGGTGGCAGATCCAGCAGCGCCTCGATCGGGCGATCACCCAGCAGCTCCCAGATCCGATCGTAGGCCGCGTTGACATCCACGTGGGTCGGGTCGGGGTTCACCATCACGCCGAGCTGGTGCAGCGCGCGGACCCCCGCGTCGGCGGCCTCGGCCGGCTGGCTGCGCGCGAGGTGCGTGTCGACGCGCAGCTGGGCCGCCGCCGCGATGTCGGCCGGCTCGGACGCGTGCTCGAGCAGGTCACCGATGAGCCGCTCGGCCGCGTCCAGGTCGCCGCCCGCGTGCTCGCACCGGGCGCACGCGAGGTGCAGATCGAGCGTGAGGCGCGGCTCGGCCTCCCAGCTGCCGGCGGGCAGCAGCTCGATCCCGATCCGCAGGTAGCGGGCCGCGGTGCGCACCGCCGCGGCCGACAGCGCGCGGGTCCCTGCGCGGAGGTTCAGCGCGGCGCAGCGCCTTCGCTCCCGCGGGTCGTCGATCAGCGCCCGGCCCGCGTTGAGGTGACCGACTATCGCGAAGACCTGGGCTTCCAGGGTCTCGGGGTCGGCACGATCACGCAGCAGCCGCCCGATGCGCAGGTGGATCGCAGCCCGCTCGGCCGGTTCAATGAGCCCGTAGGCCGCCTGCTGGACCCGGTCGTGCGAGAACCGGTACCCGGGCTCGCGCGCGACGAGCAGGCGCTCGCGAAGGGCGTCCCACAGATCCTCCTCGGCCTCGCGCTCGGACTGTCCCGATGCCACGGCGAGCGTCCGGAGCTCGACGCGGTCGCCGAGGCACGCCGCGGTGGTGAGCATCGCCTGGGTCGCGGCGGGCAGGCGCAGCAGTCGCTGGGTCATCATGTCGACGACGTTGTCGGTGACGTCGGCGGCCGCGATCTCCGCCCGGTCCCACCGCCATCCTCCGCCGTCGGCGTCCACCGTGATGAGGCCGCGGCGGTGCAGGGCGTGCAGGAACTGCAGGACGAAGTACGGCGTCCCGCCCGTCTTGTCGCGCACCAGCGCCGCGAAGCTGCGCGTCGGCGTCGGGGTCCGCAGCGTGTCGTCCAGCAGGCGCTGCAGCGCGGCAAGGTCGAGCGGACCCAGCTCCAGCTCCAGCGGCGCGGCGGTGGCCCGCAGCTCCAGCAGGGCGAGGGTCAGCGGATGCGCGGCATCGATCTCGTCGCTGCGGTAGGCGCCGACGACGAAGAGCTGCGTCGGACGGTCACGGGTGACGAGATCGATGACGAGTTGCAGCGTCGCCTGGTCCGCCCACTGCAGGTCGTCGACGAACAGCACCACGGGATACTCCGCGGCGAAGATGTCGAGGACGTCCCCGATCACCCGGTGCACGCGGCGCTGGGCCTCCGGCAGCGGCAGGTCAGAAACCGGCGGGCATGCCCCGAGCAGGATCTCCGCGCGCGGCACCAGCTCGCAGATGATCGCGCCGTTCGCGCCGACCGCGGCGCGCAGCTCGTCCCGCCGCTGCTGCAGGCGGGAGGGCGGGTCGGCGAGCGCCTGCTGCACGAGTTCCCCGATCGCTTGGGCGAACGGGGAGTACGGCACGTCGCGAGCGACCCCGTCCAGCTTCCCGGAGACGAAGGTGCCCCGCGCCTGGGTGGCCGGCTCGCGCAGTGCCTGCACGAGCGATGACTTCCCGATACCCGCAGCGCCCGCCACGAGCGCGAGCTCGCACCGCTGGTTCGCGGACACCCGGGCGAAAGCGGCGTTGAGGAGGTCGCGCTCGGCTGTCCGGCCGTAGAGACGCTGGGGCACTGCGAACAGGTCGGAGGCGTCGCGATCTCCCAGCGGGAACGGGTCGACCTTCCCGGTGTCGCGAAGCTGCGCGAGACACTGCTCGAGGTCGGCGACGACGCCCGTGGCCGTCTGATATCGATCGTCGGGATTCTTGGCGAGGAGCCGCATGACGATGCGATCGACCGCGGCGGGGACCGCGGGAGCACGTTCCCGGAGCCGGTCAGGGACGCGGGCGACGTGGCAGTGCACCCACTCCAGCGGGTCGTCGGCCTGCAGCGGCAGCTCCCCGGACAGGAGCTCGTACAGGACGACGCCGAGGGAGTAGAGGTCCGACCGGCGGTCCACGGCCCGGTTCACCCGGCCCGTCAGCTCCGGCGACAGGTACTCGAGGGCTCCTTCGAGCCCGGCGGTGACCTCGCGCGGTGGCAGCACGCCCGGCGCGAGCGGCCGTGCCGACCCGAGCCCGGTGATGCGAACGTCGTCCTCCGTCTCCCCAGCGACGAAGCAGGACGACTGCACGTCGCGGTGCACCAGGCCGTGCCGATGGACCGCGGCGAGCGCACGCGCTGCCCCGAGCGCGCGCCGCAGCGCCGATGGAAGGGCGAGCCGTCCCGCGGCGAGGTCTTCGAACGTCGCCGTTCCTTCCTGCGACGGGCTGTCGCACACCACGGAGACCGCGAGCAGCTCACCCTCGGGCGCGCGATGCCCGAACACGACACCGCGAGCGGGTCCCGATCCCCCGGGCCACGTCACGGGAAGGCCGCCCGCCCACTTCCCCTCACGGACCGCACGGGGCACGATCTCCCGCGCTGCGATGTCGGCGTCGCCCGACGCCCGGAACAGCACGTCGATCGCGTCGCCCGACGCTACACCGAACGCGTCGGCCGCGACGGTGTTGCACGACGAGATCATCCCCGTCGGACCGACGAGCACGACCGCGTCGGCAGACCAGTCGAAGAGCTCGGCGAGGCGGGGCGTCACCGCTGCGGCGGCGTCGCGTGCGTGCGCAGCCTCACCGAGACCGGCGGCCCGGCGGACAGCTGACGCGACGGGGGTGGCCGTCCGTGGTATCGAAGACACAGCGCCTCTTCCGTCGAGGTGGCGCGACCCTACCAGCGGCCAGGGCGGCGCAGGGCCGTATCCCGGCGACGTGCCAGACCCACGATGCGGCGCGGACTACGCGGCCATCTGCGACGGATCGCCGCCCGCGGCGGCCGCGGCGATCGCCGCGTCGATCGCGGCCTGATCGATCGCGCCGTCCTCGGCGGGGGCGCGGGCGCGGCGACCGGAGCGGTCGCGGGCGGCGCCTCGGCCGTCTGCGCCTCCGCGCCGACGACCTCCGTGACGCGCAGGCCGTACTCGGAGTCGATGACGACGACCTCGCCGCGGGCCACGAGCTTGCCGTTGACCAGGAGGTCGACCGGCTGGTCGGCCATCCGGTCCAGCGCGATGACGGAGCCGGGGCCGAGCGCGAGCGCCTCGCCGAGCGACATGTTGGTCCGCCCGATCTCGACCGACAGCTCGACGCGGACCTGGGCCAGCCGGCGCAGGCCGTCACCCGTGTCGAGCGGCTCGGCGGTCGCGATGGCGGGGTTCAGCGAAGTGATATCGGACATGAGGGGCTCCTACTGCACGGCGACGTCGGTGAAGAGGACGTGCTTGACCTTCACGTCCGTCTTCTTGTTGATCTGCTTCGCGATCGATTTCTTGAGCTTCTCGCGCGACGACCTGCGCTGGAGCTGCTTCGCGGTGGAATCGCTGAGCGCGTCCGTGACGATGTCCCGGACCACCGGCTCCTGCGGGAGGACGCCGAAACCCTCGGGCGGCTTGGGCGCCTTCTTCTCGCCCGAGGCGGCGGCGGCTTCTTTCGCAGCCTTGTAGGACGTGTACTTCTTGCCGAGCTCCAGCGCGACGTTCACACGCGCGAACCGGCCGTCCGACAGGTTGACGAGAAACTCCTTGGGAATGATGTACACCTCGCCCGCGACCTTCGGCTTCGGCTCCTCGGCGGGCTTCGCGAGCACCATCTTGTACCCCCCCAGGGCACCCACGATGGCGACGACGGCGATGACGATGATCTTCTTGTTCATGGGGCTACTGGGAGGCGTTGGAGGATTCGGCGGTCGGGACCTTCTGGCGAGGAATGAGGATCTCGACCCGTCGGTTCATTGATCGGCCACGGTCGGTGGAGTTGGAGGCCACGGGCGCGAGATGCGCCCTCCCGGCGGCCTCCATCCGGGCCGGGGAGACCCGGTGGCGCGTCATCGCGCGGACGACGGCGCTGGCACGGGCCGTCGACAGCTCCCAGTTCGTCGGGTAGCGGCCACCGACGGGCACGGAGTCCGTGTGGCCCGAGACCCTGATCGCGTGGGTGCTCCTGAGTCGCAGCAGCTGGGAGATCCGGCGGATGATCCGATCCGAGCGCGACTTCAGCTCCGCACTTCCCGAGTCGAACAGCAGGTCGTCGGACTTCAGCTTGACGTGCAGTCCGTCCTGCGTGACCTCGGTCTCCACCTTGCTGGAAAGACCGTCGTCCGCCGCTGCGCTGTCGATCTGCGACTTCAGCTGCTCGAGATCGCTCGTCTCCTTCTCGACCTCCTCGGCGGTCGCCGGGGTCGAGACCAGCGCGGCCTGCAGGGACGGCGACGGCGGCTGCTGCTTGAGCTCGCTCGTGTCCGCCTGGCCGCCGGTCGCCGCGATCGAGGTGCCGCCCCCGAAGATCTTCCCGCTGTTCTCGCGCACGGACTGGGCAAAGGGCTCGGCCTTCTTGGGGTCCATGTCGCCCAGCGCGTAGAGGACGATGAACAGCGCGAGCAGGAGCACGAGCATGTCCGCGAAGGTGACGAGCCACCGTTCGTCGGGGTGCTCCTCGTGGTGCGGGGCCCGCTTCTTCCGAGCCACGGGTCACGCCGCCTTGGCTTCAGCGCCACCGTCAACAGCCTTGAGGTTCGGCCGACCACCCTCCATCTGCTCCTCGACGGACAGGCGCTGCTCCGGCGGTACGAACGCCATCAGCTTCTCGGCGACCATCCGGGGGTTGTCACCGGCCTGCACGGCCAGGAGACCCTCGATGACCATCTGGCGGGACTTGACCTCGGCCGCGGTCTTCGCCTTCAGGCTCTCGCTGATCGGCATGAGCACGACGTTCGCGGCGCCGACGCCGTACAGCGTGGCCATGAACGCGGCGGCGATCGCCGGGCCCAGCAGCTCAGGAGAGTCCAGTAGCTCCATCGCCTTGAGCAGACCCATGCAGGCGCCGAGGACGCCGAGGGTCGGCGCGAAGCCGGCCGCGCCCTTGAACAGCTCGTGGCCGGTGCGGTGGCGGGACTCCATCGACTCGATCTCCAGCTCCAGCACCTCGGCGACGGTGTCCGGGTCGCTGCCGTCGACCACCAGCCCCAGGCCCTTCTTCACGAACGGGTCCTCGATCTGGTTGGCCTCCTCCTCGAGCGCCAGCAGCCCGTCGCGGCGCGCGCGGTCGGCGAAGTGGTGCATGAGGACGACGTTCCCGCCGAGGTCCGGCGGCTCCGTGTTGAAGGCCGTCTTGTAGTAGGTCGGCAGGCGCTTCATCGCGTCCATGCCGTACGCGGCGATGCACACGCCGAACAGGCCGCCGAAGACGATGAAGATGCCGGGCGGGTTGATCAGGGCCACCGGGTTGAGACCCTTGATCATGCCTCCGATCATGAGGCAGACCAGGGCCGCGCCGATGCCGATGGGAGTAGAAGCCTTCATAGGGGATCGACTCCGTCATCGGTCGCCGGAGAGGCGTCCATTACGTTCGTCCACATACCGTGGACATACGGACCCTTGGCCGGACGTTCGATGGACGCGCGCAGGGACGAGCCGACCCCGTACGGGGTGGTCGCACCCGGGTCGTCGAGGTACCTCGAGCGCCCGCCCCCGAGGCGGGCGCGCACTTAGCCGAGGGCCTTCTCGATGGCGCCGAGGACGCGGTCGGGCTGGAACGGCTTGACCACGAAGTCCTTTGCACCGATCTTGATCGACTCGAGGACCTTGCTCTCCTGGCCGAGGGCCGAGCACATGATGACCTTCGCGCCCGGGTCCATCGCGATGATCTCGCGCAGGGCCTGCAGGCCGTCCTTCTCGGGCATCGTGATGTCCAGGGTCATCACCTCAGGGCTCAGCTCCTGGAAGCGCTCGACGGCCTCCTGGCCGTTGGCGGCCTCTCCGACCACCTCGTGACCGCCCTTCGCGAGGGCGTCACCCACCATCTTCCGCATGAACGCGGCGTCGTCAACGATCAGCACTCGGGCCATGGTTGTTGTCCTCCAGGGGTACAGGGATGTCAGGCCGCGGCACGATCGAGCACCCGCTCGATCGTGACGTCGACATGGTCGTCGTGGGTCTCGAGGCGGCCGGTGGCGAACCACATGCCGTCCACGTAGATGTCGATCGGGTCGTCGATCTCGTGATCGAGGGCGACGACCTCGCCGATGGGCATGCCCACCAGTCGGCCGATCGGCATGCGGGTGCGGCCGAGCTCGGCCCAGACCCGCACGGGGATGTCGCCGAGCACGTCGACGAGGGGCTCGCCCTCGACCTCGGCGGAGGAGATGCTTTCCAGCGCGCGCGCCATGCGCAGCACGAACGCGGACGGCACGAGCTGCACGAGGCGGCAGGACGTGCCGGCGACGAGCACCTCGACGGTCGTGACGTGCTGCTCGCGGTGCAGCATCGCCGTCGCGTCGCGCGACGACTCCAGCACCCGGACGTCCGGGGGCGTGATGTCGATGTGCTGGTCGAGGTACGTGCCGGTCGCCGCGGCGGCGCCGGCCATCATCTGGTTCATCGCCTCGCCGATGGCCGACAGCTCCATCTCGTCGAGCGTGTTCGGGTCGGCGCCCGGCTCGGCGGTCTCCATGCCCATCATGCGTGCCGCGAGCGTGCGCGCGGCGGTGATCGGCATGATCATGATGTTGCCGCCCGTGACGCCGTCGGTGTACGCCACCGACGCGCCCACCGAGGGCAGCGTGATCCCGGCGAGCGGGTCGACGCCCTCGGGCGTGATGTTGATCTCGCCCGCCTCGGCGACGCCGGGCGCCGCCGAGCATCTCGAGACGGCCGACGACCTCCGTGACGGTCTGGAAGGTCAGCTCGTAGAGGGCTTCGTCCTGGCTCATGCCATGTCCTCCATCGGGCTGTCGATCTGGACCGCGCGCTTGCTGCCGTGGCGGCCCGCGCGTGTCCGGCAGACGGTGATGTCGTCGACCTTCAGGTCGGCCTCGCCCGGCGCCGGGCCGGCCAGGCGGATGCTGTCGCCGGGCTGCAGGGCGAGGACCTCGTGCAGACCCATCGTGGCCGCGCCGAGCTCGGCCCGCACGTTCACGGTCGCTTCGCCGATGCGGCGGTGCAGCATGTCCTTGACGACCGGGTCGGCGTGCATGTCGGCCGCGGTGCGCGCCGCGTACTCCGCGAGCGCGGGCTGGACGGAGATGTGGGGGAGGAGGAGCACGACGGCGGAGCTGACGGAGCCCAGGCGGGCCTCCATCGCGATCGCGAGGGTCGGCTCGCTCGCCGACATCATCTGCTCGGCGTCGGCCTCGTTCTCCATGTTGTGGAGCTCGAACTCGACCTCGGCGAGGTCCTGCCACGTCAGGCTCATCGCGCTCGTGAACTCGCCGAGCACGCGCTTGACGAGCGCCATGTCGATGCCGGTGAGCTTGCGCTCGTTCGGCTCCTCGTCGTCGGAGCCCAGCAGCTTGTCGATCGCCAGCAGCAGCAGCGGCATCTCGACGGCCATGAGGCACGTCGTGCCATACGGCTTGATCTCGATGACCGCGCACGCGGCGTCACGGGAGACGAGCTTGTACGCGTCGCGCCAGGTGCGCTGCGACGTGTCGATGAGCTCGAGCTCCATCGGGATGCGGTGCTGGCCCGCCAGACGGGTGCCGGCCATGCGGCAGAACGCCTCGTGGAGGCGCCGCATGCGGTTCTCCTCCTCGGGCCCGAACTTCGTGGGACGAGAGAAGTCGACGACGCGCAGCCAGCGGTTGCGGCCCTTCTGCTCCTTCTGCTCCTCGACCGCAGGCTGATCGGGCAGCTCGCCCTTGGCGGCCTGCTCGAGCAGCGCGTCGATCTGGGAGGCGTCGAGGATCCCGTCGCTCATCCGAGCACTCCTGCGGTCTGGCCGAGCAGCACGAGCTCCTCCCCCGCGACCTCGCGCGAGGTCATGACGCCGGACTCGGCGTGCACCCGGACGGTGCGGCCGCGATCGCCACCGGTGGCGGCCGCCTTCACCGGCAGGCGCACCTCACCGAGGGCGGCGCGGACGGCCTCCTCGTTGCGGCGGCCGACCTCGATGGAACTCGTCTGCGCGAACATCTGCGCGCCGCCGGGCGATGCCGACCTCGAGCGTGGACGCGCGCGCCCCGAGGGCGAGCACCTCCTCGAGCAGGATCGGCACAGCATGGTTGGCGTAGCGGCCGCGCAGCGGGCCCGCGCCGTTCGTGGATTCGGGCAGCATGACGTGCGCCAGGCCGACGATCCCGCGGGAGCGGTCGATCATCGCGAGGCCGATGCAGGACCCGAGGCCGACGGACACGAGCACGTCCTCGGGGTCCTTCGTGGCGACCAGCTCGCCGATGCGGACAGGAGTCTCGGGCACGACTCCCTACATCCCGATGCGGCTCAGCAGATCGGCCACGCCGTCCGCGCTGGGCACCAGCAGGAACGACAGCTCGCACTGCTCGCCCTCGACGAACATCGCCGAGTCGAGCATCAGCGCGGTGTCGCCGATCTCGTCGCGCTCGAGCAGGACGGTGGAGACGATCGCACCGAGCATGTCGGTCGTCGTGACCGGCGGATGCGGCTCGACCTCCATGCCGATCATCTGGCCGAGCGCGTTGACGTACGACGTGCCGAGGATGTTGCCGATCTCGCCGAGGGCGGACAGCCCGACCTCGGAGTCCGGCTCCACGCCGAGCATGCCGCAGAGCGTCGCGGCGTCCTCGAGCGGGAACACGAGCAGCACCGTGCCGTCGAGGTCACCGAAGATGTCGAGCTTCACCGCGGTGCGGGGGAGCTCCGGGTCGCCGACCGCCTCGATCGCCTCGCCGAGCGGCAGCGCGACGACGGACGGGACCTTGATGTCGACCGGGCGGCCCAGCATCTGCGCCAGCGCCGTGCAAGCGGTGCCGGAGCCGATGTTGGCAAGCTCGCCCAGCGCGTCAAGCTGCTGTTCGGTGTAGGCCATGGTTCTCCTCATTGGTGGCCGCCGCGTCGTCCCGCACGGCCCGATCGTGTTCCCTGGTGAGCCCGTCGACGTCGACGACGAGGGCGATCTCTCCACTGCTCAGCACGGCCGCGGCGGCGACCGGCACGTCCTCTCCCACCTCAGGCGGGAGGCTCCTGCAGACCAGCTCGCGCTGCCCGAGCAGACCGTCGACCGCGAGCGCGATCGTCCGGCCGGCCTGCGAGCGCACGAGCACGGCGTACGGCTTGTCGGCGGCGTGGTCGTCCCGCCCGGCGAGGGCCGATGCCGCGTCGATGAGCGGGCTGACCTCCTCGCCCATGACGAGCATCGGGCGGCCGGCGACACCGCGCACGGTCCAGTCCTCGACGCGGACGGTCCGCTCGATGCGGTCGATCGCCACCGCGTAGGTGCTCTCGCCGGCTTCGACGAGCAGCGCGCTCGTGATGGCCAGCGACAGCGGCAGACGGATCTCGGTCGTCGTCCCCTGGCCGGTGACGGACTCCATGATCACGTCGCCGCCCAGCTCGCGGATGCGGTTGCGGACCGCGTCCATGCCGACACCGCGACCGGAGACGTCCGTCGCCTTCTCCGCGGTGGAGAAGCCGGCGCTGAAGAGCAGCTCGATGGCGCGCGGCACGTCGACGAGCGCCGCCTCATCGGCGGAGATCAGCCCACGCTTGACGCCGACGGCGGCCACACGCTGGGGATCGACCCCGCGGCCGTCGTCCTTGACCGTGATGACGATGCCGCCGCCGGTCGGGCGGGCGCGGACCTCGAGGGTGCCGGTCTCGGGCTTGCCGAGGCGCAGGCGCTCCTCGGGCGGCTCGAAGCCGTGGTCGACGGAGTTGCGGATGAGGTGGACGAGCGGGTCGCCGAGCGCGTCGACGACGGTGCGGTCCAGCTCGGTGTCCTGACCCTGCAGGACGAGGTTGACTTCCTTGCCGAGCTTGCCCGACAGGTCGCGCACGAGGCGCGGGAAGCGCATGAACACCGCTTCGACCGGGATCATCCGGACCTGCATGACCATGGTCTGCAGCGACTGCGAGCTGCGGGTCAGCTCCTGCATCGCGCTCGCGAGGCCGGGGTGGTCGGCGTCGCTGACGAGGGCCTCGAGCTGCGTGCGGTGCACGACGACCTCGGCCATGTAGTGCATGAGCTGGTCGAGGCGCTCGGCGTCGACGCGGACGGTCTTCGCCGCGCCGGACCCGGACTTCGCGGCCGGCTTGGGTTCGCCCTCGGCGGCCTTGACCTCGGCGACGGCCTCCTCGGCCTCGGCTTCGGCGGGCGCGTCGGCGACGTCGATCATGAGCTGCTCGACATCGACCTCGTCGACCTCGACGCTCGTGACCTCTTCGACCTCGGCGACCGCGTTGCGCAGCGCGTCCGGGTCGGCGTCGACGACCCAGGCCTCGACGATCTCGCCGGAGAACTGCTCCATCGCGTCCTCGTCCGGCAGCGCCACGAGGACGTCACCGAGGTTCGAGCACGCGCCGATCGCCATGAAGGCGCGGACCGACGGCATCGAGACGTCCTCGGCCAGCCGCGCCAGCACGTGGATGACGGGACGGCCGGCGGCCAGGCGGACGAGCTCCGCGTTGTCCGGGGCGACGCCGCCGAGCTTCGCGGCCTTCTGCTCGGGCGTGCGCTCGTGGACGAGCGCGTCGAGCCGGGCGATGAGCTCCTTGGGGTCGAGGCGCTCCTCGCCGTGCTCGTCGATGTTCTGGACGCCGCTCTCGAGCATGTCGAGGCAGGCCAGCACGGCGTCGATGGCGTCCCGGGAGAGCCCGCCGCGCCGCTGGCGCAGGAGCTCGAAGACGTCCTCCATCTTGTGCGTGAGCTCCGCCATCGCGGCGAAGCCCATCGTCGCGCTCATGCCCTTCATGGAGTGCGCGACGCGGAAGATCTCGTCGATCTTCTCCTTGTCCTCGGGGTTCTCCTCGATCTTGAGGACCGCGAGGTTCAGCTCTTGCAGATGCTCGCGGCTTTCCGCGAGGAACATGGGGAGATACTCGGAGGTGTCCATCGTCACGCCTTGCGGTAGATGAAGGGATGCGTGGGGGTCAGGCCGATCGGCCCGGGGGTGGCGACACGCTCGGTGGCGCCGATCACGAGGTAGCCGCCGGGACGCAACGCGGCGGCCAGCCGTCCGTGCAGGGAGTCACGGACGTCCTCGTTGAAGTAGATGACGACGTTGCGGCACATGATCAGGTCGTAGGACCCGGCCGGAACGGACGTGTGCAGCAGGTCGCCGAGCTCGAAGTTCATGCCGAAGCGCAGTTCGGGCTTCGCGCTCCACATGTCGCCCTCGTGGTCGAACCACTTCTTCATCTGATCCTGCGGCGCCTCGCGGGCGTCCGCGTCGGTGAAGCGGCCCTGCTTGGCCCGGTCGATGATCCGGCGGTCGACGTCGGTGCCGGTGATCTGCACCCGGGTGTTCGGCGAGGTCTCGCGGATGACCGCGGACAGCGTGTACGCCTCGGCGCCGTACGAGCAGCCGGCCGACCAGGCCCGGATGCGGTTCTCGGCGGCGAGCTCGGGGATGAGCTCCTTGTGCAGCACCTGCCACTGCTCCGGGTGGCGCCACAGCTGCGAGACGTTGATGGTCACGTGGTCGAGGAAGCGATGCAGCTCGTCCTCGTCGCCCTTGAGCACCTGCAGGTAGTCCGGCAGGTGCGTGACGCCGCGACGCCCGGCGAACGAGCGGATGCGGCGCTCCATCTGACCCCGGCGGTACTGGGTGAGGTCGACGGGCCAGAGCTGACGCAGACCCGTGATGAAGACGAGGTAGTCGTCGTTCGGGTCGGCGCCGAAGCGGTTGGTGGCGGCGGCGGTGGTCACCGGGACACCTCCTCGACGATCGCGGCGGGCAGGTCATGCAGCGGCAGGACCGCGTCGGCCAGGCCGGCGTCCGCGATCGCGCGCGGCATGCCGTAGACCGCGCAGGTCTCCTCGGCCTCGACCAGGATCCGGCCGCCGGCCGCCTTCACCGCGCGGGCGCCGGCAAGGCCGTCGTTGCCCATGCCGGTCAGGACGACGAGCAGCACGTCACCGCCGTGGCGGTCGACGACGTCCTGGATCGTCAGGTCGGCGCGCGGGCGCAGGCCGCCGACGGGGTCACCGTCGCCGAGCCGCACCGACTTCGCGTCGGCCAGATGCAGATGGGAGCCGCCGGGCGCGAGGAGCGCGGTGCCGGGGGCGATGCGCTCGCCGCCCTGCGCCTCGACGACGTGCAGCGGGCTGTCGTTGTCCAGGCGCGCCGCGAGCGAGCCGGTGAAGCCCGGCGGCATGTGCTGGACCATCAGGACGCCGGCGCCGAGCGGCGACGGCAGCTGCGGCATGAGCTGCGCGAGCGCCCGGGGGCCGCCGGTGGACGTCGCGATCACGACGACCGGGGGGCGGCCGGTACGGCGCGGCGACGCCTTGACCGCCGGAGCGGCCGCACGGGCGTGTGGATCCCGCCGCGGGACGACGGGCGCCGACGGTGTCCGCACGCGGGCGGTGCCGTTCCCGTTGACCGCCCCGACGCGGCGGCGCGAGATGCTGCGGCCGGCGGCCGCGAAGACCTTCTCGTCGAGCTGGCGGCCGAAGTCCGACAGCGTCTCGCCGACCTTCGGCTTCTCGATGAGATCGAAGGCGCCCTCCGCCAGCGCATCGACGGCGCGCGCGCCGTGGGCGGGGCTGAAGGCGCTGACGACGACCACCGGGATGTCCAGACCGTCGCGCTTGAGCGTGCGCAGCACACCCATGCCGTCGAGTCCCGGCATCGCGAGGTCGAGTGTCATGACGTCCGGCTTGGCCGAACGGCACAGCTGCAGCGCGGCGTCGCCATCCTCCGCTTCTCCGACCACGTCGTAGCCGGAGTCACGGAGGGTCTGCGACAGCACGCGCCGCATCAGGCGCGAGTCATCGGCGACCACGACGGTGCCGCGTGTCGCCGTGGCACTCATGCCTCGGTCAGCTCCGCGACCGACTCGGACCCGAAGAGGCCAGCCGGCTCGAGGAGGACGATGAGCCGGTCGTCGAGCTTGCCGACGCCGTTGACGGCGCCGTCGTTGCTCCCCGGCGCGGGCTCGATCTGCTCGTTCTCGAGGACGACGACCTCTTCGACCTCGTCGACGATGACGCCCACCATCTCGGTGCCGCTCTCGACGATGACGATCTTGCCGGCACCCTCCTCGCGCTCGGTCACCTCGAGGCCCAGGCGGACCGCGAGATCGTGCACGGGGATGATCTTGCCGCGCAGGGAGATGACGCCGCGGGTCCACTCCTCACGGGAGGCCACGAAGCGCGGCTCGGTGTAGCGGATGATCTCGTGGACGTGGCTGATGGGCAGCGCGTACTCCTCGCGCCCAAGCGCGAAGACCACGAGCTGCCGGGACTCGGAGTCGGACATGCGGCCTCCTAGGACCGGACTGGGGCTGACACTCCCCCTGATCGGTCCGCTGGCCGAGAAGTTGAGTCGTGCAGCGCCGTCCGGACGCCCTGCAGCCGGCGCCTACCGGGAATGGAGGGGGACGGGGCCCCCGGGCGGGTCGTCGCCGGTGGCGTCGACATACGCCTTCATCGCCGCGGCGGCGACCGTGGCGTGCCAGCCGTTGATGAGCTCGACCACCCGCTGGGGGTCCTCGGCGACGACGAGCCGCGCGCCGGTGGCGAGCAGGAGCGTCGTGTCCGGATGCGCTTCGATGCTGACGACGAGCGACGGGTTCAGCGAGAACGGCTCGTGCGTGTGTCCGATGCGATGAAGCTCGATCATGGCAACCATGTGCATCATGCCGTGCGCCCCCGACGACATCGGTCGCCGGGGGGCTCACGCGGGGGGCTCAGCGCGACTAGCGCTTGAGGTTGACGAGATCCTGGAGCATCTCGTCGGAGGTGCTGATCACGCGCGAGTTGGCCTGGAAGCCACGCTGGGCGGTGATCATGTTGGTGAACTCGCTGGCCATGTCGACGTTCGACATCTCCAGCACGCCGCCGATGGTCTGGCCGTAGGCGTTGCCGGGGGTGCCGTCGACCTCGCCGCCGGCCTGCGGCGTGCTCGACCAGCGGTTGGACGTCACGCGCTGGAGGCCGGCCTCGTTGCCGAACTTCGCCACCGAGATGTAGCCGCCGACCGCGCGGCCGTCGGCGCCGATGGGCGGCAGGACCGCAGGCTGGACGTAGCCGGCGGGCGGCACGAAGCTCACCGCGCCGTCCTGGCCGATCGCGATGTCGGTCGCGCCCGGGGGCAGGAAGATGTAGCAGTCGGCCACCGCGGTGCCGGCGTCGCCGTCGTTGTCCGGCCCGACCTTGCCCATGACGTAGTAGCCGTCCTGGGTGATCAGGTAGCCCTGGTCGTTGCGCGTGAAGTTGCCCGCACGCGTGTAGTTGAGCTGGTTGACCGGCGGGACCGCCGCGGCCGGCGTACCGGCCACCGGCGTGCCCTGGCCGACGCGGAACCAGCCGTCGCCCTGGATGGCCACGTCGAGGGCCGAACCCGTCGACTGGAACGCGCCCGAGCTGATGAGGTTGTCGATCGAGCCGAGCGTGACGCCGAGGCCGACCTGGGCGGCGTTGTAGCCGCCGGACGCCGCGTTCGCCGCGGAGCCGGCGCGCTGGGTCTGGCTGAGCGCGTCGCGGAACGTCGCCCGGCTGGCCTTGAAGCCGACGGTGTTCACGTTCGCGAGGTCGTTCGCGGTGACGTCCAGCATGATCTGGTGCGTCTTCAGTCCGCTGATCGCGGAGTACATGCCACGCATCATGTGCGCATCAATCCCTTCCTTGGTCCCGGCCTCCAAGAAGGTCCAGCCGGGGTTTGTGCCGGTCGCCGCTAGGCGATGACAGCTGAGTCGATATTCGTGAAGACGTGCTCGCGCAGATGCGAGCGGTCCATGGCGGTGATCACCGTGTTGTTCTTGACCGACACCACGAATGCCGTGTTGTCGACGAACACCACCGAGTCACGTGAGCCCTTCTCTGCGGCCTTCGAGACGCCACCCTCGAGACGCTGCATCGTCTGTGCATCCAGCTCGATCCCTCGCTTCCTGCAGCCGCTGGATCGCGTGGCCGCTGAACTGCAGCGAGGAGGCCTCCTTGGCCAGCACGTCGGAGAAGGCCGGACCCTGGACTGGGGCCGTGGGCTTCTGCGGCGCCTGCGGAGCGTTGATCGGGGCCGGTGCTCCGACCCCGGGTGGCACGAGTGCCGGGTTGAAACCTGGGTTCGTCACACGACCTCCGTGATCATCCCGGGGTCGATGTTGGGCACCCCTCCGATCGTGAGCTTCGGCTCGCCCTCGACCCACGTGACCTTCTCGACCTTGCCCGTGACCGACTGCTCGGCCTCGTTCATGTAGGTCACGTCACGGCCGACGAGCGAGACCGCGGAATCGGCCTTCGCGGCCCGCGCGAGGCTCTCCGTCTGCTTCGTCAGGTTGGTCATCTGCTCGAGCGACGAGAACTGGGCCAGCTGGGCGAGCTGCCCGGTCTGGTCCGTCGGGTTCATCGGATCCTGGTACTTCATCTGCGCGGTGAGCAGCTTCAGGAACGAGTCCTTGTCGAGGCTCGATCCGGCCGCCTCCGAGTTCGTCTGCTTCTTCGTCAGATCGAGCGCCGCGTTGTTCACGGCGGAGACTGTGGACATCCGTGCCTCCTTCCTGTCCTAGGCGCGCACGTCGACGAGGGCGCCCGGAATGAGCGGGCGCAGCGTCGGCGCAGCGTCGTCGTGGTCATGGTCGGTGACGGCATCCATGCCGCCGCGGCGGGAGTCCCCGCCGCTCGCGTCGCGCCCGTCGGAACGGGCGCCGGTCTTGGCCTCGTCGCCGCGCGCCTGCGCGGAGAGGCCGATGTCGAGGCGCACGATCTCCACGCCCTGGTCCTCAAGGGACTGGCGCAGCTGATCGGCGGCGGCCTGGAGCGCCTGCAGCGCCTCGGGCCGATCGACGGTCATCGTGGCTGAGAGCCCACCAGAGCCGCTGCGCAGGCGGACCTGCACCTTGCCGAGCTCGGCCGGGTACAGCTCGAGGTTCGCCGAGGCGGTGCCGCCGCGCTGGATCGCGAGGTCGACGAGCGCCTGCATCCGCTGCACCTGGGGTGCGAGGAGCGGGCCGGCGCTCGGCATCGGCGTGGCCGGGGCGGCGTGCACCGGCGGCGGCGAGGCCACCGGGCTCGCGTTCGCGGCCTGGCTGTTCGTCGCGGCCGGCGTCGACGCGGCAGCGGGCTGGTTCGCCGCCTGCTCGTCGCCGCGCTTGCCGTTCTGGTCGTGGCCGTAGGCGTGCCCGTTCGGCGCCGTCTCCGGCCCGCGCGGGCCCTCGGGCTTGCCGGGCGCGCTCGGGTTCGCGTTCGGGTTCGGCTCCTTGCCGTCGTCCTCGGTCGCGGCGACGGGCGCAGCGGGCTGCTGCGGCGTCGTGGCAGTTTCGGGCTCGGAGGTTGCCGCGGGGGCGGCGGTCTCCGAGCCGGCCGGTCCAGCCACCGTGCCCACGCCCTCCAGCGCGGGCACGGTGACCTCCGGCTTCGGCGACGTTCCACCGGGGGAGCAGCGGGCGCCTCCACACCCAGCTGCGGCACCGTCTCCGCGCCCTCCAGCGCGGGGACGGCGGGCGATGCGGGGGCATCGCCGGCGGTGGTCGTCGACGTCTCGCCCTCAAGCACGGGCTCGGCCTGGGGCGCGGTCGGCGCCTCCGGCGTGGCCGGGACGTCCGCAGCGGGTTCGGTCACCTCGGCGGCCGGCGTGCTGCCGGGCGCGGGGGTCTCCGTCGTCTGCGGGGCGTCCTGCTCGGTGACCGCACCCTTCGTGGTGTCGGTCTGTGCTTCGCGGCCTTCCGCAGGTGCGGTCCGGGCCTGGGCTTCAAGTTGGAGGATCAGGTCGAATCCTGTCCCCGGTGGGCCTCCCGGAGGTGCTCCTCCGGAGGGGGCGACGCGCGGTGGTCCGTGCGTCGTCTGGCTGATCGTGCGAGGGGTCACGCTCATGTGGTGGAGTAGGGCAGGCCGCCGGACGGCGAGCTGCTCGTCGGGGTGGACATGGAAGTCGTGGGCACGCCGGCGCCGATCGCGGCGGCCGTGCTCGGAAGCGTCGACGTCGGGGGCAGCGCCGCGGGCGCCGGAGCCGCGGCAGCGCGGTACTCCTCGGCGTAGGCGAGCACCTTCTTGACGTAGTTCTGCGTCTCGGCGTACGGGGGGATGCCGCCGAACTTCTGCACGGCACCCGGGCCGGCGTTGTACGCGGCCAGCGCGAGCCGCTCGTCGCCGTTGAACGCGTCGAGCTGCTGCTTGAGGTACTTCGCGCCGCCGTCGAGCGCCTGGACGGGGTCGTTGACGTCGGTGACGCCGAGCGACGCCGCGGTGCCCGGCATGAGCTGCGTGAGCCCGCGGGCACCGGCCGGGCTGCCGGCGGTCGGGTTGAAGTTCGACTCCTGGCGGACCAGCGCGGTGAGCAGCGCCGGGTCCACGCCGTGCTTCTGCGCGGCGGCCTGGATCTCGGCGGCGTACGGCGTGTTCAGCGGGCCGGTGGCCGCGCCGGTGCCGGTGGCCGCGCCTGCGACGGGGGTCAGCGGGGTCGCGCCGGGCGTCCCGGTCTGCGTCGCGTCGCCCTGGCCGCCGGCGGTGGTCGCCGACTGCAGCGCGGCGGCGAAGTTCTCGCTGCCCTCAGCTCCCACAGACCCCGTCTGCAGGGAGCTGATCATCTGCTGGATCTCGTCGACCCGCGCGCTGATGGCCGTGACGCTCATCGCCCGCCCGCCGTCTTGCGCAGGTGGGCGGACAGCGCCATCTCGTCGAGAGCGGCGCCCTGGCGGCGCGCGTTCTCGGCGGCGTGCTCGTCGCGGCGGCGTTCCTTCAGGCGCTCGAGCACCTCACGCTTCTGGCGGGCCTCGTTGAGCTCGCCGCGGCGCTGAGTCAGTTCGGTGTCGGACTTGTCGAGCTCGCGGGCCGCGGAGTCGCGGTGGCGTTCGAGCCGCTCGAGCCACATCTGCTGGCTCAGGAGGTCCTGGGCGGAGACCGGTCCGCTCGTCGTGCGGCGGCCGTCGCGCGCCTGCTCGATGAGGTCCTGGGCAGCCTGGAGCATCGCGGCGCCTCGGGCGCGGCGATTGAGGCTGGCGGCGAACTCCTCGCGTGCCCGGTCCTCGTCGTGGGCGCGCAGTTCACGCACCCGCTCGAGGCCGAACCTGAAGGGGGACATCGGTCATCACGCCTGTAGGTCGGACGGCGCGGGACCGTCTTCAGGCGAGATGGACGCTTGTCCGGGCGAAGGTATGCGCGGGGTGTGTCAGGCCCCCGCGAGTTTCTCCCGGATATCGGCGGGAATGGGCGTCTTCGCCCCCGTCTGCGGATCGACGAAGACGTAGCGGACCTCGGCGTCCATGACCGCCTCCCCGTTCCTGGTGATGGCGACGGCCATCGTCGTGCTCGTCGTCCCGAGGTGGGGGAACGAGAGCGCGATGTCGAGCAGCTCGTCGCCGCGCGCGGGAGCGCGGAAACGCTGGGTCGCCTCGGCGACGACGAGGTCCGCGCCGTGGTCGTCGATCATCTGCTCGTACGACCCGAACAGGTCGCGCATGAGCTCGGTCACGGCGACGTCGATGAACGCGAGGTAGTGCGCGTTGAAGACGATCCCCTGGGGATCGCACTCGCCGAATCTGACGCGGAGGGTGTGAACGAACGGCATGGTCAGGGAGTCTCGCATCGGGTCGCCTGACTTGTGGAGCATCGCAACGAGGCGTAAGGTTTCACGTTCATTCCGTTCGGGGGGGCGGACAACTGTCCAACACACGCATCCTGTCCGTGGCCGCGCGTTTCTGCGTTGCCGCGCTCATCACATCCATCGTGCTGCTCGCCGGTGCGCCCGCGCACGCGGCCATCGGCTCGAAGCCGCTCACGCGCTACGTCGCGGGTGAGGCCTGCAAGCCGGTCAAACCGCTGACCGAGGACCGCCAGACCACGGCGGGAGAGCCGGTCCGCACGCTCGACGAGGACACCCGTCCGACCACCGAGAGCGTCGAGGACGTGCTGCCCGCGGCGCCCGCCGGCGAGAAGTGGCGCATCGGGTTCGCGGCGAACGCCCAGGGCTTCATCGTCCGGGTCTTCCTCGGTGACCAGCAGGTCGGCAGCGGACTCGTCCGCTGGGACCGCAGCTACCGCTTCCTCATCGACATCGAGGACTTCGACATCGCCGCTCGCCGGTGGACATCAGCGGCCGGCTCGAGGGCTGTGACATCTTCGCGAAGGACCCGATCACCAAGGTGACCGCGAGCATCGCCGGCCCGCTCCAGTTCACCAAGACGGTCGCACTCACGAAGGGCGAGCTGCTCTGGGACAGCGAGGGCATGCGCCTGAAGGGCGACGCGAGGATCACGTGCGCCACGAGCGGCGCGCTGAAGGGCTCGGCTGCGGTCGACTACCGCACACCGGAGTCCTGGACGCTGAGCATCCTGGGGTCCACCGACGGGCCGACGTGCGTGATGGAGGAGGGCTTCGCGATCGGCGACGCCACCGTCGGCGGCACGATCACGTCGAAGGACGGCGTGGTCGACGGGAAGATCACCGGCCGTGCGAACGTGGCAGCGCCGATCCTGCCGTTCGGCACGTGGGCGGCGACGTTCCAGATGCTCATGAGCGGCCCGCAGAACAAGATCGCCACCACGTTCACGGCCGACGCGTCGAACCCGGCGGGCTTCGCGAAGGTCACGATCGGGCCCGACGGCAAGCTCGTCATCACACTGAATCTCATCGGGGGTACGACGGACAGCGGCGAGGAGGTCCCGGCCACCGACGGCTACGTCGACCCGGCCTCCCTGCTGCCGCCGAGCGCCCCGGTGGTCCCGAAGGCCCGGTGCAAGGTCCCGAAGATCAAGTCCGGGGCCACGCTCGCGAGCGTCCGCAAGGCGCTCACCAAGGCGAACTGCAAGGCGAAGGTCAAGCGCGTGCGGTCCAAGAAGGTCAAGAAGGGCCGCGTGGTGGGGCTGGTGCTGAAGCCGGGCAGGACGCTTGCCGCGGGGACGAAGGTCACCGTGAAGGTGTCGGCGGGCGCGCCGACGCGCAAGCGGAGCTAAACGCCCAGGTTCAACGGCGGGATCGCGCTCGGGTTCGCCGCGGGGAACTCCCCGGGGACCCCGTCCGCGGCCTCGCCCATGGGGTCGCCCATCGGGGCGGCCCCGCCGGCCAGCCCGCCCGCGTGCGCGGCGAGGGCGAGCAGCATCTCGTCGGCCTGCTCGGCCGTGGAGGCCTCCTCCACGGACTGGCGCAGGAACCCTTCGATCGGGTGGCGCATCGCGATCGCCCGATCGGTGAGGGGGTCGGAACCGGCCTCGTACGCGCCGATCGAGATGAGGTCGCGCTTGTCCTTGAACGCCGCCATGAGCGAGCGCACCTCCTGCCCGGCGGCGCGCACCTCGGGGCCCATGATCTCGCCGACCAGACGCGACACGGACTGCAGCACGTCGATCGCCGGGTAGTGGCCCTGGTGGGCGAGCTCGCGGGTCAGCACGATGTGCCCGTCGAGAATGGACCGCACGGCGTCGGCGATCGGCTCGTTCATGTCGTCGCCGTCGACCAGCACCGTGTACAGCGCGGTGATCGACCCCTCGGCGCTCGTGCCCGAGCGCTCCAGGAGCTTCGGCAGCAGCGCGAAGACCGACGGGGTGTAGCCGCGCGTGGCGGGCGGCTCGCCGATCGCCAGGCCGACCTCGCGCTGCGCCATCGCGAAGCGGGTGACCGAGTCCATCATCAGCATGACGTCGGCGCCCTGGTCGCGGAACGACTCGGCGATCGTCGTCGCCGTCATCGCGGCCTTGATGCGCACGAGCGCCGGCTGGTCGGAAGTGGCGACCACCACGACCGAGCGGGAGATCGCGTCGCCGAGGTCACGCTCGATGAACTCGCGCACCTCACGGCCGCGCTCGCCGACGAGGCAGATGACGTTGATGTCGGCCGACGTCGACTTGGCGATCATCCCCAGCAGCGACGACTTGCCGACGCCCGAGCCGGCGAAGATGCCCATGCGCTGGCCGCGACCGCACGGCACGAGCGCGTCGAGCGCGCGCACGCCGAGCGACACGCGGTCCTCGATGCGGGGGCGCTGCAGCGGATCGGGAGGTGACGCATTCGCGCCGCGGCGGGCCGACAGCGACGGGTCCTCGCCGCCGTCGATCGGCCGGCCGAGTCCGTCGAGCACGCGGCCCAGCATGTCGTTGCCGACCGGGACCGTGAGCTGCTCGCCCGTCGCGATGACGACGTTGCCCGGGCCGATGCCGTGCATGTCGCCGAGCGGCATGAGCAGCGTGCGGCCGGCGCGGAAGCCGACGACCTCGGACGGGACGGTCGGGCGGTCACGGCCCGTGGAGATCTCGCAGATCTCGCCGACCTCGACCTCCAGGCCGACGGCTTCGATGATGAGGCCGATGACGTCGCTGACGCAGCCGCGGCGCACGGACAGGTCCGCGCGGCTGACGGCGACGGCAAGCCGCGCGAGCTTCTCCAGCCCGGCGTCGAGCGTCTCCTCAGCTGTCGGCGAACTCACGCTCGAGCACCTCACGCGCGCGGGTCAGCTTCGTCTCGATCGACGCATCGACGTCGCCTTCGCCCGTGCGGACGATCGCGCCGCCGCGCGCCACGCGGCGCTCAGCCTGCACGTCGACGGCGCTGATGCCGCCGAGCTGGCTGACGATGTCCTCGATCGCGCCGCGCACGATGTCGAGGTCCTCGGGGTTGACGAGGATCTGCACCCGCTCGCGGTCGGCCAGGCGGCGCAGCGCGCCGCGGATCGCCTCAAGCACCCGCTCGGGCTCGACCGTCACGGCCGCGCCGATGATCTGCTCGGCGATGCGCAGCGCCAGGCCCACGGAGCCGCGCTCGAGCCCGTCGGCGACGTGCTCGCGCATCTCCTCCAGGCCGGCGGCGGCACCGACGAGGGCCTCAGCGGCCGGCGCGGACGCAGCACGTCCCTCGGCCACGCCTGCGGCGTAGCCCTCCTCGTAGGCCTGCTGGCGGATCGCGTCGGCCTGCTCCATCGCCTGCGCGATGAGATCGGGCCCGTCCTCGCGCAGCCCTTCCGGCGGGACCAGCTGGGGCAGTTCAAAGCTCAAAGAACATCGCCTCCGCCCTCTTCCTCACCGCGAGGCAGCACGATCGTGCCCTCCTCGTCGAGGCGCCGGACGATGGCCACGATCTTGCCCTGCGCCTCTTCGACGACGGTACGGCGCTGCGGCGGCATGACCTCCATGTCCTCGCGCAGCGTCTGCGCCGCGCGCTCGGACATGTTCGACAGGAACTTCTCGACGAGGTCCTCCGGCACGCCGCGCAGGGCGAGGACCAGGTCCTTGCCCTCCACCTCGCGGAGGATCAGCTGCATGTCGCGATCCTCGAGCACCGACAGGTCCTCGAAGGTGAAGAGCTTCATGCGGACCTCGTCGGCGAGCTCCGGCGCGTTCTTCGCAAGCGTCTCGATGACGTGGCGCTCGGTCGAGCGGCCCGCGTTGTTCAGGATGTCGGCGAGCGAGTCGACGCCGCCGGGCGAGTGGAACTCCGCCGTGCTGATCGCCGAGACCTTCTGGCGCAGGCCCTGGTCGATCGCGCCGATGACGCCCGGGTTCGTCTCGCGCATCGTCGCGATGCGGACGGCGATCTCGGCCTGCTGCTCGGGCGGCAGGTGGGTGAGGACCTGGCCGGCGACGCTCGGCCACAGCGACGCGATGACGAGCGCGATGGTCTGCGGCGCCTCGTCCTTCAGCAGCGTGCAGATCTGCTCCGGCGGCGTGCGGCGCAGGAACTCGAACGGCCGCACCTCGCCGCGCGCCTGCAGCAGGCTGATGATCTCGTCCGCGCGCTGCGGGCCGAGGAGGTTCTCGAGGACCTCGCGCGTGTACTCCAGGCCGCCGAGGGCGACCTCCGAGCCGGGGGCGAGCCGGATGTACATCTCCTCGTACAGCGACTCGGCGACGTTGGAGTCGACGCGGTAGATCTCCGCCATGTCGGCCGAGAGCTGCTCGACCTCCTCGTCGGGCAGGAACCGCATGAGCTCGGCGGCCTTCTCCGGCCCGAGGCTGACGAGCAGCGCGGCGGCCTTCTGTCGGCCGGTGTATCCCGCCGCGGGGTTGCCGGCCGGGCCCGCGGGCGCGAGCTCGCTGCCGGGCTGCGGGGCTTCGGCGAGTTCGCTCACGACTCCTCCGACATCCACGCGCGGAGCTGCTGGGCCACCTTCTCAGGTTCCTTGTCGACCATCTCGCCGATCTGCGTTCTCGCCGCGCTCGGCGCCGCCATCTCCGGCAGGGAGGAACCGGGCGCCTCGTTCCCGCCGGCGGTGAGGGCCGCGAGCGGGCGGGGCTCGTCGATCTCGGTGAGCCACCGCGCGTCGCCGAGCGCCTCGCGCTCGCGCTTGCGCAGCGCCCGGGTGACGAAGAAGAGGAACAGCGCACCGGCGATGCCGAGGCCGACCCACTTCGCGACGCCGACGGCCTCCTGGGGCACGGGGGCGCCCTTCGCCTCCTCGGTCTTCGGCTTCACGAACGGGATCTGGCTGACGGCGAGGGTGTCGCCGCGCTGCTGATCGATGCCCGCGGCGCTGGCGACGGCGGCCTCCACCTCGGTGACCTCCGCCTCGCTGAGCGACGCGTCGAGCACGAGCGCGAGGTCGAGCTTCTCGACGGCGCCCGGGGCGACCTTCGTCTTCTCGATGGTCTTGTCGACGCCGAAGTTCTCCTCGGTCATCTCACGGTTGTAGTCCGAGGTGCCGCCGTTGGCCTGCGCGGCGGCGCCCTCGATGTTCGCGCGGGCGCCGGCGGCCGCGCCGGCCTCGCCCTCGCTCTGCAGCTCCTCGGTCTCGCTCTTGCGCGCCAGGGCCGTGCCGCGCGTGCCGTACTTCAGCTCCTCGCGGCTGATCTCGTCGACGTTCAGCGTCGGGCGCGCCTCGACGTACGCCTTGTCCGCGCCGAGCGTGCGGATGAGCAGCTGGTTGAGGTCCGCCTCGAGCTGGGAGGCGTAGCGATTCTCCGCCGCGATCTTCGTCGTGCTGCCGCCGGTGCCGCCGGCCTGCCCACCCTCGCCGAGCGGCCAGATCAGCTCGCCCGACGACGTCGTGATCGTGACGTTCTCGTCCTTCAGGCCCTCGACGCTGCCGGCCACGAGGCTCGCGATGCCGCGCACCTGCTGCGGGTCCAGCCCGTTGGCCGGCGCGTTGATGAGGAGCGCCGCGGTGGCGGGCTTCGTCTCGTCGGCGAACAGCTTGTCCTCGGGCAGCGACAGCTGGACGGTCGCGCTGCTGATGCCGTTGATGCTCTGCACGTTCTTCGCGATCTCGCCCTCGAGCGCGCGCTGGTAGTTGACCTTCTGCTGGAAGTCCGAGGCGCCGAGCTTCTGCTCGTCCAGGAGCTCGAAGCCGGGCTTCGTGCCGCCGCCCGTGTCGACGCCGGCCGTCGCGAGCGCGACGTTGGCCTGCGCCTCGCTGCCGCTGACGACCGCGACGGCCGTGCCGTTGTTCTGCAGCTCGTAGGCGATGCCGGCCTCGTCGAGCGCCGCGGTGACCTTCGCCGTGTCGCCCGGCTCGACACCGTTGACGACGGTGACGTAGCTCGGCGCCGTCGCCATCCGGAACAGGATGAACATGACGATGAGGCCGACGACGACGGAGGCGCCGAGGATGACCTTGCCCCTGGTGGGCATGGACTGGAGGACGGAGAGCACAGTGGACCTCTGGAGGGGCTAGACCTGCGTGCGGAGGACTTCTTGGAGCGCGGTGACGCCGCGCTCACGGATCTGGGTGGCGAGCTGCATGGAGAGCTTGGCCTTCTCGACAGCCATCACCACGGCGGCCGGATCTTCGGCCTGCCCGGTGGCGAGGGCCTGCGCCTGGGTGGACGCTTCTTCCTGGAGGCCCTGGAGCTGGGCGACCTGCTTGCCCAGCATCTCGCCGAACCCCTCGGACTTGGAGGAGGAGAGGGTGGTGTCCGACGTGGTGGTGAACGGCTCGATCTGGCCGACGCCCTCGATCTTCCATTCGGGCGTCGTGGTGAGGAAGCTGGGGTCGATCGTCATCAGCGCAGGAGGTCGACCGTCTTGCTGAACATCTGCTTGGCGGTCTGCATCGCGTTGACGTTCGCCTCGTAGGAGCGCGACGACGCGATGAGGTCCACCATCTCGGTGACCGGGTTGACGTTCGGCAGGGAGATGTAGCCGTCGTCATCGGCGTCCGGGTGGCCCGGGTCGTAGACGCGGCGGTTCGGGGGTCGGATCCTCGGCGACCTCCACGACGCGGACGCCCTTCGGCGGGCCGTTCGTGCGGGCCTTCGCGCCGACCTCGCTGCTGAGCACGCTGGCGAAGGTCGAGGACTCGGACTGCAGCAGGACCTCCTGGCGGCGGAACGGCTGGCCGTCCGGGCCGCGCGTGGTCTGCGCGTTCGCGAGATTGTTGGCGATGACGTCCATCCGCGTGCGCTCGGCCGACAGGCCGGTCGCGGAGACGTTGAGTGCGTCGAAGAGACCCATGACTACTGCCCCGTGATGGCCGTGCGCATGATCTGCATGCGCGTCTTCATGATCTGGACGAGCGCGTCGTACTCGAGGCCGACCTGCGCCATCGTCGACTGCTCCTTGTCCATGTCGACGTTCGAACCGTCGCCGCGCAGCGGGGCGGTCCTGTCCATCTCAGGACTGAAGGTCACGGCCTCCAGCGCGGACTTGCCGCCGGCCATGGCGTCGCTGAGCGCACCCTTGAACTCGACGTCACGGCGGCGGTAGCCGGCCGTGTTGGCGTTCGCCAGGTTCTCAGCGATCGTGCGCTGCCGCAGGCTGACGCCCTGTGAGGCGCGCTGCAGCGCGAGCTGGGTGGTGTCGAAAAGGTCCATGCGTGGAGGGATTGCATGGCCCGGATCCTTGGGCGAACGTCCCGCCCCGTCCGTGGGGCGCATCCCGTGAATCGACGGGTGCGCCGGTGACTTGAGCGGGGCCCTGGACGTTTGGTGGACGCCGACCTACGTCGGGCAGGGCATCCGCGCAGGCGCGGAGCCCAGGCGCAGGCAACCCCGCGCGGTGCCCTTCCACCCGTTCGGCCGCCCGTTCGCCCCGCGCGTGAACGCGATGACGAGGAACGTGCCGCGCAGGCTGGGGCTCGCGACCGCCACCTGCAGCCGCAGACCCGGCGTGCTGACCCGGATGCCGGGCCGGACGCGCACGACCGTGGGGCCGCCCGCGTTGACGCGCTGGCGCCACGAGCCGCGGCACCCGGCGCGACAGGTGACGTGCACCGTGCCGTCAGCCGGCAGGCCGGCAGGGAGGGTGGCCGCATCCAGGCGCAGTGGCGAGAGCTTGCCGTTGCGCCGGACCTGGGAGAGCGAGAACGTCGGGGTGATCTTGCCCAGCTGCGCGCGGCGCGGCGGGCGGCAGCCGATCGACGACGTGCCGGAGCCCACGATGCCGGCGTCCCCGATCAGGGACGCGGCGAGCGACCAGGCGCCGTTCGGGCACAGCGTGCTGCGCACCCAGTCCGTCGAGGGATCGTCGCCGCCGAGGCGCAGCCGGAGGGACAGCAGGTCCTCCCCGCGGACGCCCGCGGGCAGCGCGAGGGTCAGGGTGCTCTGGGTCTCGTCGAGGTTCGCCGTCGTCACGTCGATGAGCACCGGCGCAGGCGTTCCCTCGATCCGCACGGCGAGCGATCCGGGCGACAGCGTGAAGACCCGCAGGCGGAAGGACCGCGACGCGGTCTCCAGGGCCCCCCTCGCCGACCTCCGAGCCCAGCGGGCAGGGAGACGGGCAGCGCCCGGATCGTCGCGATGTCACACGACGGGCCGGAGGCGCCGAGCAGCAGGCCCTGGCCGACCGTGAAGGAGACCGCGCGCGGCACGCGGGTCCCCGGGTCGGCTTCGACGAACATCGTCAGCACGGTGCCGGCCGGAGCGCCGGACGAGCCGGCGAGCGCGTCGGCAACCGCGCCCTCCACCGTGAGCGCCGACGCAGACGCGGCGGGCAGGGCGAAGACGGCGGCAAGGATCAGCGCGGCGACGCAGGACGGGCGCCACCGGCGCGCTGGGCGGCCGGGGAACATCCCCCGGCAGGCTACAAGGACGACTACGCGGCGTGATTGACCGACGCCGCGGGAACCGACGCCGTCGGGGCGTAGCCCGCCGCAGCCGTGCGGCCGCGCTGGACCCCGCCGAGCTCCGCGAGGATCTCGGCCTTGTGGCGCTCCAGGCCGCGCGTGGCCTGCAGGTGCAGGTCAAAGGCGCGCTGCAGCAACGGGCCCGCACCCGCGGGCTCGGGGCCGTGCAGCTCGGCGAGCCGGTGTCCGAACTCCTCCTGGACCTGCGCGAGCTCGTCCCAGCGCTCGGCGTCGATGTGCGCGCACACCGACTCGGCGAGGGTCACCAGCATGCGGAAGGGGGCGAGTTCGTCCATCAGTTGCCCGCCTGCGCGATCTCCGCCCACGCCTCGCGCAGGTCGGACAGCAGGCCGATGACCTGCTTGATCTTCTTCGGGCTGCGCTCGAGGCGCGCCGCGATGAGCTCGGAGCGGCAGAAGGTGTAGATCGCCTGGAGCCGGCCGCTGATCTCGCCCGCGTCCATGTTCAGGGTGGCGAGCAGCTCGTCGAGGATCGCCTCCGCACGCTGCATCCGGTCATTCGTGTGGGCGACCGCGCCTTCCTCCATCGCGAGCTCCGCCTGACGCAGGAACCGGATGGCGCCGTCGTACAGCATGACGACCAGCTGGCCGGGAGATGCGGTGAGGACGCTGTTCTGGCGGTACGCCTGGGGTGTGGCGTAGGGGTTCATCGCTCCGTGGGGATCTCAGTGGTCATCAGGACGAGGGCAGACCGGCGAGGGCGCTGCTCAGCGCGCCGCCGATCGAGTTCTGGCGGGCGAGCATCTGCTCCATCACCTCGAACTGCTTGCGCAGCCGGGTCTCTTTGAAGGTCAGGCGGTCGTCGAAGCGCTCGATCGAGTCCTTGATCCGCCGCAGCTCGGAGTCCGTCTCCGTCCGCCGGTTGGACAGCACGCCGCCGGTCTGCGTGATCGGGTCGATGAGACCCTCGAAGCGCTGCGCGATGCCGTTCGTGCCGGACACGCCGCCGAGCAGCTTGCGCACGTCGGTGGGGTTCGCGGCGAAGGCCGCGTTGAACTTCGTCTCGTCGAAGACGAGCTTGCCGGCCAGCGAGTCCTGGTTGATCGTCGAGGACGCCGCGCCGGTCGTGATGCCGATCTCGCCGAGCTGGTCGAGGTCGCCGTTCGTCAGGCCGTCGACCGCGGAGGAGATCGCGCTGCGCAGGCTCGACTGCAGCTGCCGCAGGCCGCCGTCGGCGTACAGGGAACCCTTACGCGCTTCGGCCGTGGTCGAGGGATCGGTGACCTTCTTGTCGCCGGTGAGGGTCTTCACCGTGTCGACGACCGAGTTGTACGCCTCGATGAAGCCCTTGATCTTCTCGACGATCTTGGCCCGGTCGGCCGTCGGCGCGCTGACGTTGACGCTCACCGGGCTCGAGGTGATGGCCTTCAGGGTGATGTCGACGCCGGGGACGGCGGTGGAGATCGTGTTGGTGGACGACGTCTGCACGGCGCCGCCGTCGACCTTGTACTGCGCGTCGGTGCCGATCTTCTCGCTGTCCTGGGTCAGCGCGGCGCCCGACCAGGCGAAGGTGCTGCCTGCGCCGGTCGTGGTGCTGGAGACCACGAGCTTGCCGCCCGCGTTGACGGCGATGACGCCGGTGTCCGGCTGGCCGTTGATGGCGAGCACGGTCTCGTCGAGGGTCATGCCGGCCGTGATGTTCACGTTGGCCGTGCCGAAGGTCCACGTCTCGTCCGCGGCCGGCGACGTGAAGCTGAACGTCCGCTGCGACGAGCTGGCGAGGCCGATGACCTCGATGCTCGTGGCGCCGGTGCCGGCGCCGCCCGTGCGGGTGGCGCTGATCTTCGTCGCGTCCGAGACCTCGACGGTCTGCTGCGGATTCCACAGCGACGCGAGCTTGAAGTCCTGCGCGCGGAACTTCAGCGTGTTGAGCTTGCTGCTGACGTCCGCGAGGTTGTCGGTCCGCGCCTGCGCGTTGGCCTGCCGGAACTCGAGCTTCGTGCGGCCCTGGCGCTCGAGCGCCATCAGCTGCGAGACCATCGTCCCCGTGTCGAGGCCTGAGGAGAGTCCGTTGAGGGCGATACCGGCCATGGCGAATCCTTCCGGGTACTACGCGGCGGTGTCGGGGTCGGTGGACTCGACGATGTCGCGCAGCGAGATCGGTCGCACGACGTTGCCGTCGGTGTCGACGAGATCCGCGACCACGCGGCCGTCGAGGTTGTGGGTCTGGAAGCGGACGTGCTGATCGCGCGCCTGCAGGTCTTCGTAGAGCCGCGCCGCCGCCTGGACCTCGTCCATGACGTGCGGGGGGATCTCCGCGTCGCGTGCCTTGCGGGCAGCGCGGGCCGACTCGAGGACACTCGAGTCATAGACCTTGGCGAACGCCTCCCCTGTGGGTGACGGCGCGTTGCTCGGCTGCACCGGCAGCTGCGTGGGCTGCGGCGCTTCGGTGCCGATCTTCGCGTCGCGCCCTACTGGCAGGACGTGAAAGCTCATGAACGATCCTCCTGGACGGTCTCCCGGCCCGTCCGTGGGCCGAGGCAGTGCGCCCCCCTGTAGCGCGCTGCTGGTCGGAGAATCGGCGTCCCACGCAGACCCTTGAGCGTCCTGGACGCTCGACGGCCACGTGTTCGAGACACAGGTCATCCTGTGCTACCGCCAGGCCCATCATGCGGCGATGAGCTCCAGGATCTTGTTGGCGACCGGGTTCGCCGGCTCGATCTTCTTGACCTCTTCCACGAAGACCGCGGCGTCGTCGTTCATGCCGCGCATCGCCGCGACCTGGGCGAGGCCGAGCAGCGCCGGCACGTCCGCGCCGCTCTCCTGGACGACCGCGACCCACTCGTCGGCGGCCGACTCGAGGAACCCGCGGCGCAGGTACATCGTCGCGAGGCGCTCGTGGCGCTCGCGCCACGGCAGCGCGATGGACTCGACGATCGGCAGCAGCTCGGCGAACCGGTTGAAGGCCTCCAGGCGCAGGAGCGCCTCGAGCATCGTCAGGCCGGACGCCGCCGACGCAGCGGGGAGTGACGGCGGTGCGGCCACGCCGTCCCGGCGGCCGCGCCACGCGGTGAGGACCTGGAGGTCCGGATCAGGCAGGCCCGACGCCCGCGCGCGGTCGAGCGCGGCGTCCAGCTCCTCGCCGGGAACGTCGCGTTCCTCGTCGGCGAGTGCCGCAAAGCAGATGGTGCGCGCCGCGGCGGCACCCCAGTCGGAATCCGGGCCCAGCGGGTCGACGACCTCCGCGGCCTCGGTCAGCTTGGCCTGCGACAGCAGCGTCTCGGACAGCGCGAGGCGCAGCGGAGGGTTGTCCGGCTGCGCGTCGAGCGCCTGGCGCAGCTGCACCTCCGCCAGCTCGGCGGCCCCGCGCTCGTGCAGCGGCACGGCCAGCATGAACCGCGCAGCGGCGCTGAGGTCCCCGTCGCCCTCGACGGCCTCGACGACCGCCTCGGGCTCGCCGCCGCGGACGAGCATGATCTCGGCCAGCGGTTCGACGGCGGACAGGAACTGCGGGAACTCCGTGCGGACGTCCAGCAGCAGCCGCTCGGCGTCCTCGAGGCGCCCCTGGGCGCGACGGAGATCCGCGAGCGAGGTCTGCGCGAGGAACGAGCCGCAGCCCACGGTGGCCGAGTAGTTGCTCGGCGCGTCGCCCATCTCGATGCAGGTCTCCAGCAGCTCGCCGGCGCGATCGAGGTCGCCGAGCGCGCGGGTGGCGTGCGCCTGCTCGAGCACGATGTCGGTGAAGCCGGGAAGGAGCGCCAGGACCTCGTCGCCGCGGGCGATGCAGTCCTCGAAGCGCGTGTTGATACGCAGCGACTGCACGAGCCGCGCGCAGCACGACGGCACGAAGCCGTAGCTCAGCATCTCGGGGTCGTCCTGGAGCTTGGCCCACGCGCGCTCGAAGTGCTCGAGCGCCTTGGCCTGCTCGCCGGCGCCGGAGTACTCCGAGCCGAGGTTGTAGTGGTGGAACGCGGTGTCCACGCCCTCTTCGCTCTGCTTGAGCAGGAGGTCGAGGTTGCGGCGGGACTTCTCCTTCGCGTCACGCACGACGCCGAGGTAGCCGTAGTGCTCGACGCGCACGTCGGTGATCTCGGTGCGCTCCGGCAGCCAGCCCGGCAGGTTCTGCGCGATCTGCTCGTGGATGCGGCCGTCGAACCGGTACTCGGGCCGGTTGCGGAACACGCGCAGCGCGTTGTGGTTGACCGACGTGCCGTCCTCGACGGCGCCGGTGAAGTTCGTCTCGATGAGGTAGAAAGCCTCGCGCCAGGTGCGGCCCGTGAGGGCCCGCAGGCGGTCGACGTCGTCCTCGATGAGGACCTCGTCGGCGTCGAGGTACATGATCCAGTCCGACGTGGCCGCGTCGAACGACACGTTGCGGGCGTCGCTGAACGAGCCGTTCCACTCGTGGTGCAGGACCTTCGCGCCGAACTCCTCGGCGATCTCGACCGTGCGGTCCGACGAGCCGGTGTCGACGACGATCATCTCGTCGACGGCGTCACGGACAGCGGCGAGGCACTGCGGGAGCATCTCCTCCTCGTCCTTGACGATCATGCACAGGCTCAGCGTGAGGCCCTCGGCCGGCTTCGCCTTCGCAGCGACGCGCTTGCCGCGCGGGGCGAGCTCGTGCAGCGCCGCCATCACCGGGGCGGGCAGCTTCGGGCGCTGGAAGTTGCTCTTGCGCCGGCGCTGGATCTCCTTGCGGTTGCCCGCGACACCCGGGATCTCCGGGGCCATGGCGAACGCGGCGTTGAACAGCGCCTCGGCCGGACCGAGCTCGCCGAGCTCGTAGAACGCGATGCCCGCGAGGTTCAGCAGGCGCGGCTCGCGCGGCTCGATCTCCAGCAGCTCGACGGTGCGCAGCGCGATCGTCGCGAACATGCCGCTGACGAACTGCATGCTCTCCTCGCGATGGGCGAGCCCCGCCTCGGCAAGCAGGCAGTGCGCCTGGTACCGGCGGTGGACGTCGTCGATCCCGGCGGCCTCGGACCACAGCGCGGCGTAGCCATCGAGGTCACGCTGAGCGAGCAGCGCAGCCGCACGCGCACGGAGCGCGTGGGGGGCATGATCGTCGGCGACCTTCTTCGTCGCTTCCGTTCCGGGCGCGCCGGAGAGGCGCAGGCCGGTGGACGGGCGATCGGGTTCGGGAGCGGCGTCGGTCAGGCGGAGCGCCATGCGACCAGCACCTCCTGAGGGGTGGAGGAGAACATCTCTGGCCGGGTGTTCGGCCGGGCGGACGGAAAACTGAGCGCGGCAATCTGAAGGCCGGCCGGACGCAGGTCCGAAGGTTCAAACCACGAACAGACGAACGGCCGGGGGATTCCCGCAAGGGGGTCCCCACTTCTGGGGAGGGTGCCGGTGGACAGCTGACGGATTTCCAGCGGCCTTGTGTGCTGGTCGACACCCCCGAATGCCGAAGCGGGGTCTTGTCGTCCCCTCGCACCCCAAGAAGGAGCATTGAGATCAATGCAGGCTGAACGATCCGGTCGCCGCCGGATGTCGCCGGAAGAGACGCTGGCACTGTGGAAGCAGTACCAGGAGACCAAGGATCAGGCTCTCCGTGACCGTCTCGTCCTCACCTTCGCCCCTCTGGTGAAGTACATCGTCTACAAGAAGGTCCGCGAGATGCCGGCCCGCTGTGAGGTCGAAGACTTCATCAGCTGCGGCCTCGAGGCCCTCATCCGCTCGATCGACCGCTACGACCCGGAGAAGGGCGCCACGCTCGAGCAGTACGCGTGGACCCGCATCCACGGCGCCGTGCTCGACGAGCTGCGCCGTCAGGACTGGGCGCCCCGCTCGGTCCGCCGCTGGGAGCGCGACATCGAGCGCGCCGTCGAGGAGTTCGCCGCGCTGCACGGCCGGCACCCCTCGCGCGAGGAGCTCGCCGAGGCCCTGGCGACGACGCCGGAGGCCCTGCGTGAGCGCCAGCAGGAGATCACCCGTTCGGACCTCACGTCGCTGAACACGCTCGTGCTGAGCGACGACGAGACGACGATCGAGCGCATCGACACGCTCGCGTGCACCGACACGCGCCTCGATCCGGAGAACGCCGCCACGCAGGAGGCCGCGAAGGAGAAGTTCCGCGAGGTCTTCGCCCGGCTGCCCCAGCGCGAGCGTGAGATCGCCGTGCTCCTCTACGTGAAGAACATGACGCTGGCCGAGATCGGCAAGATCCTCGGCGTCAGCGAGAGCCGCGTCTGCCAGATCCACACGCAGATGAAGCGCCAGCTGCGCGACGCCCTCGACGGCGACGCCGCGATGCTCGAGAGCGTCGCGGTCGCGTAGGACAGTCGTGGGGACGACTTCGACCGACCGCGTTCGTGCGGCGCGCCAGACGGCGCGCCGCCGAACCTCTGCTGTCGTCTCCCCCTCACTGCAGCGCGCCCTCGACGAGGCGCGCAGCCGCCGCGTGACGCAGGTGCGCCGCGCGATGACGGACGGTTCGCCGTCCCGCCCCTCCTCCTAGAACGGGCAGGGCTCGATCGGCTCCACGATCTCCTCCACGGAGAGGTCGGGCCGGCGTAGCGCGATCGTCGCCGCCTTCGAGCAGTCCACCGCGCCGGTGAGACTGATCGGCATGTCGAAGATGTCCGTCGCCGGACCGGCGAAGAGCCGGTTGTAGGCGCGGCCCACGCCATGGTGGTTGACGCAGACGAAGCCGACCACCGCGGTGAAGACGTCGCACACCACGATGCCGGGCTGGATCGCGACGACGACCTCGCTGACGATCCCGCAGCCGGCGTTGACCGCCGCGAACGCGGCCGTCGGGTCCGGCGTGTTCATCGACACGCCCGAGACGGCACGGCACGCGGCACTTGCCGTGACCTCGCTGTCCTCCGTGCGGTCGTTCTCGTTCATGCAGCCCGGGTCGGGGTTCCCGCTCTCATCGAGCGCGTCGGTCTGGCCGTCCCCGTCGTTGTCGACGCCGTCGCGGCAGGCGCCGTAGCTGCCGGGCTCCTCGGCGGGCGGGGGCTTGGGGTTCGACGGGCGGCTCGGCGGCAGGATCTCCGGGGGCCTGGGCGACGACGACGCGGGGGCGGGGCCACCGCTCGCGCCGGTGCCCGGCCCCGGCTGGCCCGCGGGCGGCGTGAGGCCGAGTCGCTGCAGCAGCGCGGCGTCGGCGGTCGCGGGGCGGCCGCACGCCCGGCGCTCGAGCGCCGCGCCCAGGGCCCGTGCGTCCGCGGCGGGGAGCGCGCCACGCCGCAGGACCTGCCGCAGGCGGGCCGACGATCCACCGGACGTGCACGCCGATGCGGGCAGCGCGGCAGCGGGCCTGGCCTTCAGCGACCCGCGGGCGCGCAGACGCGCCGGACCGCCCGCCGCGCCACGCGGGCGCGCGATCGCGACGACCAACCGGCCGCGGCGGTCGGCGCCGCCGAACACCACGACGCCCTTGGGCGCCGCGGTGACCTTGGGTTTCACCCCCTTCGCGCCGGTTCCGGTCAGTACAGCGGTGTCGCCCGCCGCGGGGGCGGGGACGGCGAGCGTGCCGGCGGCCGCGGGAGCGGCGGGCAACACGACGGCGGCCAGCGCAGCGGCGAACGCCGCGCGGCGAAGGTGGGTGCGGGGGGGTGCAGGTGACCATGGTCCGGAACGTACGCGCGCTCCGGACCCCTGCCATCGGGGGCTCCCCTAAACCCCGACCCCAGAATCACGCGACCAGCGGGCGAGGACCATCAGGGTCTTCGTGCCCGTGACCTTGCCGCTGCGCCGCAGCGCGTTGACGACCTGCTGGAGGTGGGCGACGTCGTCGACGCGCAGGCGCAGCAGCACGTCGGGGTCCCCGGCGATCGTGAAGATCTCCTGGACCTCGGGGATCGCCGACGCGATCTCCACGACCTCGGCCGCGTCGATGCTGCCGACGATCCGCACCTCGGAGAACGCGTCGAGCGACGGGCCGACCTTGCTGTGGTCGAGCACCACGGTGTAGCCGGCGATGACGCCCTCGCGCTCCATGCGCTCGATCCGCCGGGCCACCGGTGCGGGCGACAGGCTCACGCGCGTGGCGATGTCCGTGACCGTGCGCCGGGCGTCCTCACGCAGGAGGTCGAGGATCTGCTCGTCGATCGCGTCCAGCATGCCGTCACCGTACGCCGATGCCTGTCTCCACGCAAGATTCTTGCGCCTGGTCGCAGCTTCACTGCGACTGGATTGCGCGGTGCCGCGGGGCGGCGGACATTCCCCCTGCAGGGACCTCGGACAGGGGAGCTGGAGATGTACCGCGACGTGAGCCTCCAGGACAAGTTCGCCGCCACGGCGGGCGCCGTCCTGCTGTCGGGTGTCCAGACCCTCGTGCGCACCACGCTGGACCAGCGTCGCCGGGACCGCGCGCGCGGCTGGAACACCGCCGCGTACGTCTCCGGATACCAGGGCTCGCCGCTCGGCGGGGTCGAACGCGAGATGCGCCGCGCGGCGGTCGAGCGCGAGGAGCTCGGCGTCGTCTTCGCGCAGGGTGTCAACGAGGAGCTCGCCGCCACGGCCGTCGCCGGCACGCAGCTGCTCGGCGAGGTCGGCGGCCGCCGCCACGACGGGGTCACGGGCTACTGGTTCGGCAAGGCCCCCGGGCTCGACCGTGCCGCGGACGCGATCCGCCACGCCAACGTCAGCGGCACCGCCCCGCTCGGCGGCGCGGTCGCGTGGATCGGCGACGACCCGTCGGCAAAGTCTTCGTCGGTACCCAGCTCGAGCGAGCCGCTGTGCCGCAGCCTGCACCTGCCGATCCTCGCCCCGGGGACGGTGCAGGAGGTCCGCGACCTCGGGCTGCACGCCGTCGCGCTCTCCCGTCACGCGGGCACGTGGGCGGCGCTGAAGGTCGTCGCCGACATCGCCGACGCCACGTCCACCGTCGACGTCGGGGCCATCACCATCCCCGAGCTCGAGCCGCGCGCCGCGTTCACCCCGGCGACGATGCTTCCGCCGACGAACCTCGTCGCCGAGCACGACCTCATGGTCGAGCGGCTCGCCCGGGCGACGGCCTACGCGCGCGCGGCGGAGCTCAACCGCATCGTCGCCGAGCCGCGCCGCCCGCGGATCGCGGTGGTCGCGGCGGGCGTGGGCTTCCAGTCGGTCCTGCGCGCGGTCGATGACCTCGCACTCGACCTCGACGCGCTCGGCGTCCGGCTCGTCCAGCTCGGCATGCCCTGGCCGCTGGACCGCGCCGACCTGCGCCGCCTGCTCGCCGGCGTGGAGACGGTGTTCGTCGTCGAGGACAAGCTCCCGTTCGTCGAGACGCTCGTGAAGGAGGCGCTGTACCGCACGCCGGAGGCGCCGCTCGTGCTCGGCAAGGAGGACGCGGACGGCCGGGAACTGCTCTCGCCGCGCAGCGCGCTCGGCGCCGACGACGTCGCCCGCGCGCTCGGGCGGATCCTGCCCTCCGACGAGCTCGGGGAGGAGACCCGGGCGCGGCTCACGCTGCTCGACCGCGCAGCCACAGCCGCGCCCGGCGTCGCGCCACTCGCGCAGCGCACGCCGTACTTCTGCTCGGGCTGCCCGCACAGCACGTCCACGCGCGCCGAACCCGACCAGCTCGTCGGCGTCGGGATCGGCTGCCACATCATGGTCGTGCTCGATTCCCCGGGGCGGCGGGGGAAGTTGCTCGGGATGCCGCAGATGGGCGGCGAGGGCGCCCAGTGGCTCGGCCTGGCCCCGTTCACCGACGACGAGCACTTCATCCAGAACCTCGGCGACGGCACGTTCTTCCACTCGGGGTCGCTCGCGATCCGTGCCGCGATCGCCGCCGGCGCGTCGATGACGTTCCGGCTGCTGCACAACGACGTCGTCGCCATGACGGGCGGGCAGACGCCGGCCGGGCAGATGGACATCCCCGCGCTGACCCGGTGGCTCGAGGTCGAGGGCGTGCGGCGAACAGTCATCACCACACCCGAACCCGACGGCTACCGCGGCGTGTCGCTCGCCGCGAACGCGTCGGTGCGGTCGCGCGACGACCTCGCCGACGTGCAGCGCGAGCTGACGGCGCTGGGCGGAGTCACGGTGCTGCTGCACGACGATCAATGCGCGACGGAGAAGCGGCGGCTGCGCAAGCGCGGGAAGCTCGCCGCGCCCGCCCAGCGGGTCGTCATCAACGAGCGGGTGTGCGAGGGATGCGGGGACTGCGGGGACACGTCGTCGTGCCTGTCGGTGCAGCCGGTCGAGACGGAGTTCGGGCGCAAGACGAAGATCCACCAGTCGTCGTGCAACCAGGACTTCAGCTGCACCGACGGCGACTGTCCGTCGTTCTTGATGGTGACGCCCGCCAAGGGAGCCGCCCATCCCGCCGCGCCCGACCCGCCCGCGGTCCCGGCTCCCGCCGTGCGCGTCGGTCCCGACGTGACGATTCGCATGCCGGGCGTGGGCGGCACCGGGGTCGTCACCCTCTCCCAGATCCTCGAGATGGCCGCCCACATCGAGGGCCGCCACACCGCCGGCGTCGAGCAGATCGGCCTGGCGCAGAAGGGCGGCCCGGTCCTGAGTGACCTGCGCATCTCGGTCGCGCCGATCAGCGGGCAGCTGCGGGCGACGGCGGGCAGCGTCGACGTCCTCCTGGGGCTCGACGCGCTGGGCGCCGCCGCCCCGGCCACGCTGGCAATGTGCGACCCCGCGCGGACGATGGCCGTCCTGAACACCGCCGACGTGCCGACCGCGGCGATGGTGACCGACGCGCGCGTCCCGTTCTCGCACGCCGGCCGCGCAGTCCGGCGGGTGCGCGCCGCCACGCGCGAGCTGCACGCGCTCGACGCGCTGGCGCTGAGCGAGCGCCTCTTCGGCGACCACATGCCCGCGAACATGATCCTCGTCGGCGCCGCCTTCCAGCACGGCCTGCTGCCCCTCAGCGAACTCGCGATCGAGCGCGCGATCGAGCTGAACGGCGCCGCCGTCGACACCACGTCGGCGGCGTTCCGCTGGGGCCGCGCGATCGCCGCCGACCCCGCCGGCGTGGCCGCCGCGCTCGCGCCGCCCGCCGCTGCACCCCCCGCGCCGCTGCCGGCCGCGCTGCGCGACCAGCTCGATGGCCGAGCCGTCACGGGTGAGCTGCGCCGGCTGCTCGAGATCCGTCTCGCCGAGCTCATCGCCTACCAGGACGAGGCGCTGGCCACGGGCTACCTGCAGGACGTCCTGCGCGTCCTGGCCACCGAGCGGCTGCGCACCCCCGGCTCGACGCGCGTCACCGAGGCGTACGTGCGCGGCCTCTTCAAGCTGCTGGCGGCCAAGGACGAGTACGAGGTCGCCCGGCTGCACGCCGCATCGGTGCCGGCCGACGCCGAGCGGGTGGAGATCCTCCTGCACCCCCCGGTGCTGCGCGCGCTCGGGCTGCGCCGCAAGCTGCGCCTCAACGGCCGGTGGGCGTTCCCGATGCTGCGGCTCCTCGCGCGCGGGAAGCGGCTGCGCGGGACGTGGCTCGATCCGTTCGGCCGCGCCGAGGTGCGCCGCGTCGAGCGCGAGCTTCCGGGCGAGTACCGCGACCTCGTCGATGCCGCGCTGGCGCAGCTGAGCTTCGACACGGCCGCGTGGGTGGAGGAGATCGCCGACCTCCCGGACCTCATCCGCGGCTACGAGGAGATCAAGCTGCGCAACGTCGAGCTGTTCCGTGAGCGCGCCGCGGCGCTGCTGGCCGAGCCGCCCGCGGCGCCGGCGCTGGCGATCGTGCGGTCCACCCCGGCGGCCGGTACGGTCGAGCCCGGGTGGACACGCTCAACGCCAGCTCGCAGAGCCTGATCGACGTCCTCGAGGTCGCCGGCACGATCGCGTTCGCGGTGTCCGGCGCGATGGCGGCCACGCGGCACCAGCTCGACTGGTTCGGCGTCGTGGTCCTCGGCGTCATCGTCGCGGTGGGCGGCGGGACGATCCGCGCGATGCTCCTCGGCGACCCGGCCGCATGGATCGAGGACTGGTGGCCGCTCGCCGTGGCCGCGGCCTCCGCCGCGGCGGTCATCCCGCTCAGCCGGTACGTCGGCAAGGACTTCGACTCGTGGGCCGCCGTGCTCAGTGCCGACGCCGTCGGCCTCGCGGTCTTCACCGTCGTCGGCGCCGACGCCGCCCTGCTCGACGGCGCGCCCGCGGGGATCGCGGTGGTCCTGGGGGTGGTGTCGGGCATCGCGGGCGGGATCCTGCGCGACGTCCTCGTCGGCGACCCGCCCGCCGTCTTCACGGGACAGGTCTATGCGCTTGCCGCGGCGGTCGGGGGCGTCCTCTACGTCGGCATGCTGCGCACCGAGGTGGACCCGACGCTGGCGCTGTGGGCGCCGATCGCCGTCATCTTCGGCCTGCGGATGGTCGCGCTGCGGCGCGACTGGTCGGTGCCCAAGGTGTCCTGAGGCGCTACGCCAGCACCGAGATCCCGTCCCCGATGAGCTTCGCGCCGATGACCAGCAGGATCACGGTCATGATCGCCGCGTTGTGGGCCGCCAGCCAGTGCTTGAGGTCGTCCAGGATGCGTTCGGACCGATCGCCCATCCCGAAGTAGACCGCCACCGGCACCGCCGGGCCGACCGTCCCCAGCACCACGAACACGAGGAGCGCGAGTTCCTGGTCGAGGGTGCTGATGCCCGTCTGCGCGATCGCGGCGGCGGCGCCGACGGTCAGCACGACGTTCTTCGGGTTGGCGGCCGAGAGCAGCACCCCCATGCCTGCCGCCTTCGGCGCGGAAAAGCCGTCCGCCGCGCTCATCCAGCCGGGCATCTCCGCCTCGGCGCCGCCGCGCGGCCGGCCCCGCCACTGGCCGAAGGCGACGTGCAGGAGCACCGCGCCCAGGGCCAGCCGCAGCCACCCCGTCCACGTCGCAGGCCCGCCGTCGTCGTGGGCGCCCGCGCCGCCGGCGACGAGGAGGACGGCCGTGCCGAGGACGAGAAGGCCGGCGAACCAGCCGACGAGGAACGCCGGGCCGTTGACCTGCGCGCGCGGCGTCCCGAGCATGACGACGACCGCGATGATCGGGATGGGGCTCAGCGTCACGCCCATCGCGAACGGGAGCAGCTGGCCGATGGCGTCACCCATCCGCGCGCTCCCTGTCGACCGCGCGCACGGCCTTGGCCACGGTCGCGAAGACCGACGTGAGGGCCGGGTCCTGATCGTCCGCGGTGCGCAGGAGCACATCATGCACACGGCCGACCTCGCGTGCCACCACGAGCCGGACGCCCTCGGCGGCCAGCTCATCGTGGAGCTCGTGGAGCATGTGTGCCGCGGTGATGTCGATCGTCGGCACGGTCTCGGCGTCGATCACGACGGCGTGCACGCCCTCCTCGTGGGCCGCCGCGCGCGCCGCGGACCGCACGACGTCGGCGTTGGCGAAGAACAGCGGGCTCTCGACGCGCAGCACCACGACGCCTTCCGGCAGCACGTTCTCGGGATGCCGGTGCACGTCGGTGTACTGGTCGCTGCCGGGCGCCCGGCCCAGGCGCGCGATGTGCGGCCGCGAGGCACGGTAGATCAGCAGGAGCAGGGAGACCCCGATCCCGATGAAGAGGCCGGCCAGGATCCCGAACACGAGCACGCCGGCCAGGGCGGCGATCGCGGCGATGAAGTCGGGCCGCGCGGCGAGCGAGAACGGCGTCGCCGAGCGACCCGCGAAGGCCCGGTAGTAGCCCGCCAGCGACGGGACGTCCACGAGATCGACGACCGCCACGATCACCACCGCGGACAGGGTGGCCAGCGGCAGGTCCTCGAACAGGCCGGTGAGGAGGGCCAGCGTCAGGACGGTCAGCGCCGCGACGACGAGCCCGGCGAGCTGCGTGCGCGCGCCCGCACCGACGTTCACGGCGGTCTTCGACAGGCTGCCGTTCACCACGAACCCACCGAACAGGCTCGACCCGACATTCGCGGCGCCCATGCCCATCAGCTCGCGGTTCGGGTCGATCTCCGGGTGGCCCTGCCGCGCGTACGCCCGCGCCGCACCGAGCCCCTCCGCGAACGCGACGAGCATGATGCCCAGCGCACCGGGCACCAGGGCGGCGTAGTCCGCCCGGGTCGCGTCGGGCAACGCGGGGGACGGCAGCCCGCCGCTGATGGGGCCGACCACCTCGACATCGCCATCCAGCCCCAGCACGCGCACCGCGACCACGCCGAGCGCAACCACGACGAGCGCGCCCGGCACGGCGGGCCACCGCCGCCGCACCACCAGCAGGACGGCGAGGGACGCCAGTCCGACGGCGAGGGTGGCCGCGTCCGTCGAATCGAGCTGCGGGAGCAGGTGGTCGAACTGCTCGATGACGTCCCCGGACACCGACTCGACGCCGAGCAGGTGCGGCAGCTGGCTGACGATGATCGTGATCGCCAGGCCGACGATCACGCCCTTGACGACCGGCTCGGAGATGAAGCTCGCGAGGAACCCCAGCCGCAGGGCGCCCGCGAGGATCGCTGCCACGCCCGTGGCGAGCGCCAGCGCGATGGTGAGCGTCAGGAAGACGTCCTGCCCGCCGGTGGCGACGTCGGCCACGGTCGCCGCCGACAGCGCCGCCGTTGCGGACATCGGCCCGGCGACGAGCAGCCGCGAGCTGCCGAGCGCCGCGTACAGGACGAGCGCGGGAGGGGCCGCGTACAGCCCGACCACGGGCGGGACCCCCGCGATCGTGGCGTACGCCAGCGCCTCGGGGACGAGGACCGCCCAGACGCTCAGCGCCGCGAACAGGTCGCCGCGCAGGTCCGCGCGGCGGTACCGGTGAAGCGAGGGAAACAGCCAGCCCATCGGCTCATCTTCACGCCAGCTGGACGACCTCGTCGCACCTCGCGAGGCCTTCCCCGCGGTGCGTGATCAGCAGCACCGCGCGGTCGTCGGCCGCGGCGGCGTCGAAGGCGTCGTCGATGACACGGTGCGCAGTCTCCTCGTCGAGGTGCGCGGTGGGCTCGTCGAGCACCAGGACGGGCGCATCGGCCAGCAGGGCGCGGGCCAGGGCGATGCGCTGGCGCTGGCCGCCCGAGAGCTCGGCGCCCTCCTCGCCGACCATGGTGTCGAGCCCGTCGGGCAGCGTGTCGACCCAGTCGCCGAGACCGGCGCGATCCACCGCCGCGCGCAGCTCGTCATCCGTCGCGCTCGGCCGGGCGAGCCGGATGTTCTCGCGGATGTTCGAGTTGAAGAGGTGCGCGTCCTGGCCGCACACGGCGATGTGACGACGCACGTCGGCCTGGGTGAAGTCGCGCAGGTCGGCGCCCGCGAGCGTGATCCGGCCGCGCTCGGGATCCATGAAGCGCAACAGCAGGTTCACGGCGGTGGTCTTGCCCGAGCCCGACGGGCCGCGCAGCGCCACCTTCCGCCCGGGGGCCAGGCGGAGGTCGAGGCCGTCGAGCGCGAGTGGCTCGTCCGGCGCGTAGCGGGCGCGCACGTCGGTGAACACCAGCTCAGCGTCGCGCGGCGGCGCGGGCAGCGGGTCGTCCGGATCGCGCACGGCGGGTTCGCGGTCGGTGAGCTCGAGGACCCGGCGACCCGCGGCGACCACGCCCGAGAGGCGCCGCGCGGCCTCGGCCAGCGGCTGCGTTCCCTCGAAGGCCGCCATCGCCAGCAGGGCGAGCATCGCGATGAGCACGCGGTCGAGGGTGGTGGCGTCGTGGGCGGCGACGGCGACGGCGGTCACCGCGGCGACGGTGACGCCCGTGACGAGGACGCCGAGCGCGTCGCCCAGGCCCGCGACCCATGCGTCACGACGGGCTACGCGGTCGAGGTCCCGGTCGGCGGCGGCGATTCGCTCCTCGCGCTCGGCCGCGGCGCCGAAGGCCACGAGCTCGGGCGCGGCGCGCAGGGTCTCGACGAGCTCGGCGCTCAACGCGGCGCGGGCGGCGGCCTGGCGGCGGCCGGCGGTGCGATTCAGCCGCCCCGCGAGCGCGGGCACGGCGACGCCCTGAACAAGCAGGCCGACCGCGAGGATCGCCGCGGCCAGCGGCAGGAAGAGCGCAGCGGCGACGACCGCGACGACGCCCGCCGCGAGCGCGACGAACGGCGGCAGCAACCCGCGCAGGTAGAGGTCCTGCAGCGCGTCGACGTCCGCCACCATCCGGCTGAGCAGGTCGCCGCGGCGGAAGCTCGCCAGCCCCGCGGGCGCGAGCGGCTCGATCCGGGTGTAGAGCTTGGACCGCAGCGTGCCGAGCGTGCGGAACGCGACGTCGTGGCTGGTGATGCGTTCGAGGTAGCGGGCGATCGGGCGGGCCACCCCGAAGGCGCGCACGAAGACGATCGCGATCGTGAGCGAGAGCACGGGCGGCTGCTCGGCGGCACGGCTGATGAGGTAGCCGGAGGTCGCCATCAAGCCGATGCCGAAGCAGACGGCGAGCGCCCCGAGCGTGATCGCCAGCGCCAGGCGTTTGCGCGGCGCGTCGGCGAGGTCGAGCAGGCGGCGGAGGGTGTCGTTCCTCATGCGGGTCCCTCCGTCACGGGTGTCGAGTTGACGGCTTCATGCGCCGTCAACTCGCCATCGGCGAGCGCGACCACCCGGTCCGTCCCGCGCGTGAGCTCCGGGTCGTGCGCGATCAGCAGGATCGTGCGGTCGCGCGGCAGGCGCCGCACCGCGTCTGCCACCAGCGCGGCGCTCTCGGCATCGAGGTTGGCCGTCGGCTCATCGAGGATGAGCAGGGCCGAGTCTCGCGCGAGCGCGCGCGCGAGGGCGATCCGCTGCGCCTGACCGGCCGACAACGCACGGCCCCCTTCGCCGACGACCGTGTCGTAGCCGTCAGGCAGCGCGCGGATGAACGCGTCCGCGCCGGGCTGCCTGCGCCGCGGCGACCACGTCGGCGCCGGGCGCCCCGAGGCGGATGTTCTCCGCCACGGTGCCGCGCAGGATCGTCGCCCGCTGCGGCACCCAGGAGACCTGCGCGCGCCAGTCGTCGAGGTCCACGTCGTGCGCGTCGACGTCCCCGGCGAGGACCCGCCCGCCGGTGGGCTCGGCCAGGCGCAGCAGCAGCGCCGCGAGCGTCGACTTCCCGACGCCGCTCGGGCCGACCACCGCCACGCGCTCACCCGGCTCCAGCCGCAGGGACACGCCTCGCAGCACGTCGCCCTCGCGCGCCGGATAGGCGTACCGGACGTCGTCGAGGACGACCGGCGCGGCGCGCAGGTCCGGCATCGCGGCCCCGTCACCCTCGGGCCCCGACACCGCCGCGGGCTCGTCGAGCAGGTCGAGAATCCGGTCGGCGACCGCCATCCCGTCAGCGCTCGCGTGGTACTGCGCCCCGAGCGCGCGCAGCGGCGCGTACAGCTCCGGAGCCAGGATGAGAACGGTCAGCCCCGCCTGCAGCGCGAGGTGGCCCTCAACCAGCCGCACGCCGACGGTCACGGCGACGAGCGCGACACCCAGCGTCGCGGCCAGATCGAGCACCGCGCCGGACAGGAAGGAGACCCGCAGCGTGCCCATCGTCGCGCGGCGATAGTCGTCGGACACCGTCGCGATGCGCTCGGCCTGCGCTTCGCCGCGGTTGAAGGCGCGCAGCGTCGGCAGCCCGCGCACGACGTCGAGGAAGTGGGTGGAGAGCCGCACCATCGCGGCGTAGCGCGCCGTCGTGCGCTTCTCGGTGTACCACCCGACGAGGACCATGAAGATCGGGACGAGCGGGAGCGTGGCGAGCATGATCCCGGCGCTCAGCAGGTCGATCGGCGCGCACCAGGCGATGACCGCCAGCGGCACGATGCACGCGAGCACGAGCTGCGGCAGGTACTTCGCGAAGTAGCTCTCCAGCGCCTCGATCCCGCCCACGGCTGCGGTGGCGACCTCGGCGCTCTGCACGCCGTCCAGCGCGGCCGGCGCGTCGCGCAGCCGGGCGCCGGACGAGCGCCATCCGCAGGTCGCTGAGCACGCTGCCCGCGGCGCGGCGGCCGACGACCTCGAAGCCCCACGACAGGCCGGACCGTGCCGCCACCACGGCGACGAGGCCGACGAGCGCCGGTGTCACCTCGGCCAGGTCCGTGCCGCCCCACGCCCGCGCGATGACGCTCGCCAGGAGCGTCGCCTGCGCGAGCACGAGGATCGCGCCGAGCACGCCGAGCGCGGCATCGACGCCGAGGGCGGCGCGCACCGCACGGGCGCGCGCCACCAGACGACGGTCGAGACCTCGCACTACTCGGTCGGCGGGTCGACGCGGGCCTGCGGCGGATGCGGCTCGGCGACGTGGAGCTTCTCCGCCACCTCACCCACCGCCTGGCCCAGGCCTTCGAACTGCGCGCGGCCCACGCGAGCACGGAACACGTAGTACGTGACCGCTTGGTAGAAGAGGACGATCGGCAGCATGAGCAGCGCGACGATCGTCATCACGGTGAGCGTGTAGTCGCCCGACGAGCTGTTGTAGATCGTCAGGTTGTTCGCCTCGGCGGTCGAGGAGACCATGACGTTCGGGTACAGCTGCACGAACAGCCCGAAGACCGCGAACGCGATCGTCAGCGCGACGACCAGGAACGTCCAACCCTCGTTCTGCCGCCCGGTCGTGAGCACCACCGCGCCGCCCGCGCCCGTCGCCGCGATGAGCAGCAGGAGGTTCGGGATGACTTCGTCCATGACGCCCCACGCGGTCCACAGCGCGAAGACCAACAGCACGCCCGCGGCGATCGGCGCCAGCCGCTGGGAGATCGTGCGGGCCCGCTCGCGCAGGTCGTCTTCGGTCTTCATCCCGAGGAACACCGCGCCGCACAGCAGGCACAGCGTCAGCGTGACGAGGCCGCCGACGAGCGCGTACGGCTGCACGAGGTCGAAGAAGTTCCCCGTGAACTGCTTGTCGCCGTCGATCGGGACGCCGTGCAGCAGACCGGAGAGCGCCACGCCCCACAGGAGCGCCGGGAGCAGGCTCGTCACGAAGATGGCCTTGTCCCAGTTCCCCCGCCATCGCGCGGTGTGGTGCTTGCCGCGGTACTCGAACGCGACAGCGCGCACCACGAGCGACACCACGATGAGCAGCAGCGGCAGGAAGTAGGCGCTGAACAGCGTCGCGTACCACTCGGGGAACGCGGCGAACGTACCGGCGCCCGCGGTGATGATCCACACCTCGTTGCCGTCCCAGTGCGGCCCGATGGTGTTGATGATCACCCGGCGGTCCGTGTCGTCCTTGCCGAGGAACGGCAGGAGCATGCCCACGCCGAAGTCGAAGCCCTCGAGGACCAGGTAGCCCACCCAGAAGAACGCCAGGGCGAGGAACCAGAATGTCTGGAGATCCAGCTGAAAATCGATCATGTCAGTAGCTCATCGCCGGGACGGGCTCTGACCGTTCGGCTTCGTCGCGGACAGGGTCGGGGAGTCTCTGGGCGTAGCGCTTGAGCAGCCAGAACTCGACGATGATCAGGATCCCGTAGATCGCGATGAACGTCCCGAGTGCCGCGCCCATCTGCCACACCGGCACGGCGGTCGTCACACCGTCGGCGGTGCGCTGCAGCCCCTGCACCACCCAGGGCTGGCGCCCCACCTCGGTGTAGATCCAGCCGGCGGTGTTCGCCAGGAACGGGAGGGGGATGGACCAGATCGCGACCTTCTGGAAGGTGCGATTCGTCGTGATCTTGCCCTTCCACGCCAGGTAGCCGGCCCACAGCGCGATCACCATCAGCAGGCCGCCGATGTAGACCATGCCGCGGAAGCCCCAGTACACGACGCCGACCGGTGGCACGTAGTCACCCGGGCCGTACTTCTGCTCGTACTGGGCCTGGAGCTGGTTGATCCCGATGACCTCGCCGTCGAACGAGTTGGTCGCCAGGACGCTCAGCAGGTACGGGATCTTCACGTTCACCGTCGTCTCGCCAGGGTTGGCTTCCAGTGGCGCGACGGCGAAGAGCGACAGGCCCGCCTTCGTCTCGGTGTCGTAGAGCGCCTCGGCGGCTGCCACCTTCATCGGCTGGCGGTTGACCATGTTGCGCATGAAGTCGTCGCCGATGAGCATCACGAGGACCGTGGCGGGCACGACGATCGCGGCGGCCAGCCGCGCGGAGCGGCCGAACGCCTGGACGTCCTGGCCGCGGCGCATGTGGAACGCGCTGACGCCGAGGACGAAGAAGCCGGCCGTGACCGCCGCGGCGGCCATGGTGTGGAAGAACGCGAGGAGCGCGGTCTCGTTGAACAGGACGGCGAAGATGTTCGTCATCTGCGCCTTGCCGTTGACCAGCTCGTAGCCGACCGGGTCCTGCATCCACGCGTTCGCGGCGAGGATGAAGTACGCGGACAGCGTCGTGCCGATGGCGACGAGCCAGATGGTGGCGAGGTGGAATCCCGGCTTGAGCCGGTTCCACCCGAAGACCCAGAGCCCGATGAACGTGGACTCCAGGAAGAAGGCCATGAGGCCCTCCATGGCGAGCGGCGCCCCGAAGACGTCACCCACGAAGCGGGAGTACTCAGACCAGTTCATGCCGAACTGGAACTCCTGGACGAGGCCGGTGGCGACCCCGATGGCGAAATTGATCAGAAAGAGCTTGCCGAAGAACCGCGTGAGGCGCAGCCACTGCTCATCGCCGGAGCGAAGCCAGAAGGTCTGCATGATCGCGAGCGTGTACGCCAGCCCGATCGTCAGCGGGACGAAGAGGAAGTGATAGATCGTCGTGAGAGCGAACTGCCAGCGCGAGATGTCCAGTGCGGCGTCGGCGAGAGGAAGGATGTCGAGCGTCACGCGAAAGAGCTTTCCGGTCGGTCAGGAGAACGGCATCCGTAGTCCTCACGCTGTTCGACGCGGAACCTCCGCGGCCTGCCGTGCGGCGATTCTCGTCGCCAGATCCAGACCATGGGCCCACACGAGTGCCTGCGCGACAGCTTGGTAGAGCTCGGCGGGGATCTCCTGGTTGACCTCCACGCGTGCGAGTGCCTCCGCGAGCGCGGCGTCGTCGCGGACCGGCACCCCCGCTTCGATCGCCCGCTGGATGATGCGCTCGGCGATCTCGCCCGCGCCGGTGGCGACGACGCGCGGGGCGCCGTCGCCTTCGTAGCGCAGCGCGGCGGCGCGGCGTGGCTTGCCGTCAGGCCTCGACATCGACGAACTCCAGAGCGCGGCCGGAGATCAGGACCTGCGCGGGACGGTCGGCAGCCTCGCGCAGCTTGCCGCGCAGCTCGTCGGAGTGCTGGCGCGCCGCTTCGAGCGGCGCACCCGGCATGGCGAGCACGGTGGCGGTGACCTGCGCGTCGTCGAGCCGCACGACGACGTCCATCCGCCCGAGCAGCTCGCTGTCGTAGCGCAGGACGATGCTGCGGACGCCCTCGCCGTCACGACCCTTGCCGCCGTCGCCGTCCTCGTCGAGCAGGAACTGCGCGGTGGCGCCGCCCGGCAGGCCGAAGCCCACCAGCGGCTGCTGCTGTGCGGGGGCCGCAGCGGCCGCCGCCGACGTGTCCTGCGCGCCCTGCGGCATGAACTGGTCGACGATCTTCAGCGACAGCCGCTCGTCCGCGGACTCGGTGACGCGCATCCGCAGGATCTCGCCCTGGCGGACGTTGTGCGGCAGCTGCGCCTCGATCTTCACGCCCGCGAGGTTGATGAAGCCCCGGTTGTTGCCGAACAGCTCGAGCACGCGCCCGTTGACCATCGACCCCGGCTTCAGGGTCATGTCGTCCACGAGCGGGGATCCGCGCAGGAGGACGAACTCGATCGGGATGGCGCCGCCGCCGAAGCTCACGTCCCTGTCATCGACCACACGTCCGCAGTCCTCAAGCGCGACCGCGGACCGCCGACCACGGGGTCATATGGAACGCGGGCTCTTCATCGCCGCCTCGGGCATGGTCTCCGAGATGGCCCGGCAGGATCAGATCGCCAACGACCTCGCCAACGCGGCGACGCCCGGCTACAAGGCCGACCGCTCCGCACAGCACGCCTTCGGCGAGCTGCTCGTGACCGATCGCCCGACGCAGCTCGTGGTCGGCAGCGTGAACATGTCCACCCGCGTGGACCGCCAGGAGACCGACCTCTCCAGCCAGCCCGTGCGTGAGACCGGCGAGCCGCTGGACATGGCGATCGTCGGCGAGGGCTTCTTCGCGATCCAGACGCCGGACGGCGTGCGCTACACCCGGAACGGCTCGTTCACGCTCGCCGCGAACGGCACGCTCGTCGACCAGCTCGGCAACCAGGTCCTGAACCGCAACGGCGGGCCGATCACGGCGAACCCCGACGGGTCGGTCAACGCCGACACCGTGGGCGTCTCGCTCGTTCCCGACGCGCGCAAGGCCGGCGACGGCTACTTCACCGGCAACGAGACCGGGCAGGCGCCCGAGCCGCCGCGCACCGGTGCCCTGGAGGCGTCGAGCGTCGACGCCGCCCGCACGATGGTCGACATGCTCGCGTCGCTGCGGGCGTTCGAGGCCGGGCAGAAGGCGATCACGACGATCGACTCCTCGCTCGAGCGCCTCAACCAGGTCAGCACCCCGCGGTAGTCGCGCTCTTCCATTCACTGGAAAGCGGTTGACATCTGGGATAGGTTCGGCTGACGCGCCGTGCCGTCCGGCGGCGATCACCATCAACGCCGGACGTCATCATCATGCGCGCGAGCTGCCTCTCGCCGGTCCTCTTCGTCGTGGTCCTCCTGGGACTGCTGGCGCCGGCCTCGGCATCCGCCGAGATCGAGATCCTCAACCGCGGCATCGCTCCCGCCCCGCTCGTGGAGGGCACCGAGGCGGCAATCAACGTCGACGTGCAGGTCGACCAGGCGCCATACATCGTCGAGCTGGGCTGCTGCGGCGCCGACAGCCTCGACAGCCCGGCCCAGCGGCTGATCCTCGACGAGACCAGCCCCGAGACGCAGCGCACGACGGGCTCGCACCGCTTCACGTTCACCGTCCCGGCCGCCACGGCAGCCGACCGCATCATCACCGTGCGCGTGTCCGACTCCAGCGGCGCGTCGAAGAAGGTGACGTTCGCCCTGGACATCCCGACCCCCGTGCCGCCCCCGGTACCGGTGGAGCCGCCCGAGCCGCAGGGCCCGACGCGCCAGTCCGCCTGCCCCCCTGTGGTCACGTTCGGCCTGGTGCGCGCCCGCAGCACCGGCTCGTGCTGGCAGCAGTTCAAGGCCGGGACGAATCCGACCCGGCAGGCCGGGCTCGACATCGAGCCGCGTGCGACGTTCTACGAGACCCGCGGCGGGTTCACGCTGAACGGCATCCCGTTCCCCGCACCGCCGTCCGGCACGAGCTACGTCCTCGTCGAACCGACGAGCAGCGCCCGCGGCGGCCAGGTCGGCATCGACCGCACGATCACGCTGGACCTGGGCCCGATCACGCTGTTCCGAGGCCCGATCCGCTTCCAGCTACCCGCGCCCGGGTCGAACGGCAAGCTCGCCGCGCTCAACCTGCCGGCGGGAACGCTCGGCGGTCTGCAGGTCGGTGGCTCGGCAGAAGTGATCTTCCGCAACAGCGGTGGGCGCTTCTCCACCTCGTTCCCCGTGCAGGTCACGCTGCCGTCGATCTTCAAGCCGTTCCCGGGCAGCGACCGGGGCTCCGTGACCGGCGCCACCGAGATCCGCACCGAGGACGGGCGCGGCGTGAGCGTCGACGGCGGGCGGATCCAGATCGAGAACGTCGCGATCGGCAAGGTCGGGCTGAAGCAGTTCTGCATCTCGTACATGTCCGCGGGTGTCTCGCGGTCGTTCTCCGCGTGCCAGCCGCCGGATCTGAACGGCGCACCGGCGGTGAGCTGCAACCCTCCGTCCCGCCAGCTTGAGCGCTTTGACGCATCGGTGCTCGTCCAGCTACCCCTGCCGTCGCGACCCAGCCTCGGCGCGTACGCGGGCATCGCGGGAGGCCGCTTCTCCTACGCCGGCGGGTTCGTCGACGACGCCGGGATCCCCCTCGTCGCGGGCGTGGCCCTCGAACGGGTCGGCTTCGGCGTCTGTGTGCAGAACGGCCTCGTGCTCCGCGGCGACGGCGGGCTCAGCTTCGCCCGCGGCCTCGTCCGCGGCGACGCGTCCCTCACCTACGCCGAGCCGGGACGCGGGTTCTTCCTCGAGGCCGCAGCGTTCATGCGCGTCGCGACCATCCCCGTCGGCAATGGGCGCGTCCGGGTGGACAACACCGGCTTCGTCGACTTCGACCTCAACGCGCAGATGCGCCTCGGCGGCGGCTTCCTCATCGTCAACGGCGGGGTCGGCGGCTTCATCCAGCCCAGCCCGTTCCTGTTCAGCATGGACGGGCGCATCCAGGTCTGCATCGAGCTCGGCATCTTCGGCCAGCCGTGCATCGCACAGGCGTCCGTGACCGTGTCGAGCATCGGCGTCGGCGGCTGCGCCGGCACGTTCGCCGGTGACTTCAGCGCCTTCTTCTTCTGGCAGCAGCCGCGCGAGCGGCAAGCGCTTCGACTTCGGCCGGGGCTGCGGCTTCCAGAACCGCGTGCGGATCGCGCGGCCCAGACAGGCGGGCGGGAACTTCTCGTTCCCCGTGCCTGAGGACCCGAAGCAGTACGTCGCGCACATCCAGGGCGCCGGCGCCCCGCCGAAGGTGCGCATCACGAGCCCGAGCGGCACCGTCATCGAGTCGGGCCCCGGCAACGCGATGACGGACAACAAGACGTACATGATGCTCGAGAACCCCGAGGCTCCGGAGACGTCGATCTTCCTTCCGCCGCAGGCCGCGGCGGGCGACTGGAAGATCGAGGCGCTCCCCGGGTCGACGGTGACCGGTGTCGAGATCCAGGCCGACGAGAAGAAGCCGACGGTCGTGACCGGCAAGGCGACGACGACGGACACGGGCTGGCAGCTCGATCTCCGCTACGCGCTGCGGCCCGGCGACAAGGTGTCGCTCGACGTGCTCGGCAAGAGCGCGCAGCAGAACGTCGCCACCGGCCTGCGCGGCAAGAAGTGCACCGACGGCAAGACGCTCCCGGGCCGCACCGGCAGCGAGACCCGTTGCGCGACGGTGCGCTACACGCCGAACTTCAGCCTCGGCGGCACGCGGACGGTGAAGGCCACGGTCACGGACGCCGAGGGCGCACCGGTGGCGAGCGAGACGGTCGCGACCTACCGCCAGGCTCCGCCCCGGCCCGCCAGCCGGGTGCCGGCGCTGCGCCTCGTGCGCCGCGGGACGACGGTGTTCGCCATCTGGGGCAGCGCCGCCACCGGCACCGAGCGCTACGGCTCGTACGCGATCCTGAGCGACGGGCGCAAGCTCGGCCACAACGCGCCGAAGACGTGCTTTGCTTGGCGGATCGGCAACGTCGCGAAGACCACATCGGTGCGGCTGCAGATCCAGGCCGGCCGCCAGGACCTGCGCTTCGGCGGCAAGGTCCAGCAGGTGCTGAAGCCGGGTGCCGCGTACGCGGGCCCGAAGGAGCTGCGCAACGCGAAGATCCCGAAGGCCTGCGCGTCGCTGTAGGGCGCGAAGCGGCCCCACCCGGCCGAACGTCGTGATGGTGTCGCCAGGGCGACACACGTTCGACGTTCGGCCTCGTGGGGGGCGGGTTCTTCGCTGTCGTCCCCTACTGGGGGCGTGGACTTCGATGCGCAGCGCAGCCACCAGCACGGCACGTTCTCCGTGTGGCAGCTTCGCCGCGCCGGCTGGACCCGCGGTCAGGTCCGGCAGGCCGTGCGCGGCACCCGCGAGGTGCACGATGGTGTGCACGTCACCGGCGACGCCCCGCTGACGGCGATGCAGCGCTGGTGGGCCGCGGTCCTCACCGCGCCCGGCACGCTCCTCAGCGACGAAAGCGTCGCCGCGTTGTACGGGTTCGTCGACGACGACGCCAGCCGGACGACCGTGACCCGACGTGGCAGCGGCGGCCTCGAGATCCTTGGCCCGCTGGTGGTCCGCCGGACCCTGCTGCTGCCGCGTGACGACGTGTGGACCATGCAGGGCATCCCCGCCCTCAGCCCCGGCCGCACCCTGCTCGACCTGGTGGCCCGGGCGTCTGAACGCCGCAGCCGGGCGCCTCGTGCGCGAGGCCCTTCGCGTCAAGGCATTGACCGGACCGGACCTGTGGCAGGTGCTCGCCCGCTATCCGGGCCGGCGCGGCGTGGCCCGACTGCGAGAGAACGCAGTGCGATACGCACACCTGCCGATCGACCGCACCCGCAGCGACCCCGAGGCCGTCGCCCTCGAGATCCTCGACGCGGTCGGCATCCGGATCCCGCTCGTGAACGTCAAGATCGCGGGCGAGGAAGCGGACCTCGTCTGGGTGCCCGAGCGACGGATCATCGAGCTCGACAGCCGCGGGTTTCACCACCCCGCCGAGGACGCCCGCAAGCAGGCCGTGTGGGAGGGCAACGGCTGGCACGTCAGCCGCCTGCCGACGCACGCCGTCTACGACCGCCCCGACCAGCTGATCGCGCTGGCACCCCCGCCGTCGCGCCGAACGTCGTGATCGTGTCGCCCTGGCGACACACGCTCGACGTTCGGCCCCCCGGGGCGGGGGCGTCAGCAAGTGTCCAGGCCATCTGGACGCCCGCTCAAGCGAATCCCGGAGCATCCGATCATTCCGGCGGAGAAGTTCGAAGACGGAGCTGTCGACTGGACCGCCATGCGGAAGCCGTAGCTCCACCCCCTCCATAGGGAGCACGATGCTTGAAGGTATGTACGCGGCCGCCGCTGGTATGGCGGCGCAGCAGGACCGGATCGACGCGGTGTCCAACGACATCGCGAATGTGAATACGACGGGCTACAAGCGGACGCGCGTCGCGTTCCGTGACCTCGTGTACACCGAAGCGGGCCTCGCGACGAACCCCGGCGTCCGGGACGGTTCCGGCGCCGCGGCGACCTTCCTCGGGCGCGGCACCCAGCAGGGCCCGCTCCTCGACAGCCCCAACCCGATCGACGTCGCGATCGCCGGCCCGGGCTTCATCGCGGTCCGCGACGCGGGCGGCAACCCGCTCCTCACCCGCGACGGGCACCTGAACATCGACTCCCAGGGCCGCCTCGTCACCAACGGGGGCAACCTCCTCGATCCGCCGATCCAGCTTCCCGCCGGCACGCAGCCCGCGGACGTGTCGATCGCCTCCGATGGCCGCGTCGTGGTCAACAACCAGGTGGCCGGGACGGTCCGCGTCGTCACCGTGCCGTCCGAGTCCGGCCTGCGCTCGGTCGGCGACAACCTCTTCGAGCCGACCGCCGAGAGCGGCGGCACCCGGCTCGCCGGCAACGGCACCCAGCTGCTCGCCGGCAAGCTCGAGGGCTCCAACGCGGACATGGCCAGCGCCATGACCGAGATGATCGAGTCGCAGCGCGCGTTCGAGCTCGCCTCCAAGGCGATCCAGACGCACGACCGCCTCAACGAGATCGCCGTCCAGGTGAAGCGCTTCTGATGACCGACGCGGCGCTCCCCATCCTCGCCCCTGGCGTCCAGCTCCCCCGCCGCGGTCCGCGACGGCAGCGATCAGCGCAAGCAGGACTACCGCGCCGCGCTGTCGTTCGAGCGCAGCCTGCTGCTGGAGATGACCAAGCAGCTGAGCAAGACCGCGCAGGGCGACGAGGACGAGAGCACGAGCGCCGCCACCAAGATGTACCGCGAGCAGCTCCCGACCATCCTCGCCGACTCCCTCATCGGCGCGGGTGGCATCGGGATCGCCGCGAGCCTAGACCAGGCCGCGAACACGGAGGCCGCGAAGCCGTGACCGTCGCCGTCTCCCCCCATGACCGTCCACGTGGACATGGGCCGCGTGCTCCTCTCGCACCTGGACGACCAGCTGCGCTCCGCCGAGCGCCTGCTCGACTGCGTGCTGCGTCAGGGATCCGCGATCCGCGAGCGCGAGGTCGAGACGGTCCTGCGCGCCATCGGGGAGATCCAGGCCGAGATGGAGCGCCGCTCGCTGCTCGAGCAGCAGCGCAGCCAGGTGCTCGCGCAGGCCGGCGGGATGCTCGGGATGCCCGAGCACGCCGTCACGCTCGACGCGATCTGCACCCTGCTCGACCCGGTCACGGCCGAGGCCGCCCGCACCCGCAGCGCCCAGCTGCGCGGGCTGCTCGCCGAGATCGGCCAGCGGCACACGATCAACCGCGCGCTCATGCGCCAGGAGCTCGCGTTCCTCGATCACCTGACCCGCCTGCTGGGCGGCGACGACGACACGGGCGCGTACGGCCCGACCGCCGCCGCGAAGCACATCGATCCGGCGGCCGGGCGCTTCAGCGCCGGCGTCGCCCCCCGCGTCCTGGATCTGGAGGCCTGACATGCAGGTCTCGAGCTTCTTCGGCCTCCAGACCGCGCTGCGCGGCATCACCGCGCAGCAGCGCGCCCTGGACGTGACGTCGCACAACATCGCGAACTCCGACACCGACGGGTACTCGCGCCAGGAAGTGTCCTACGCAGCGTCGTCGTCGCTCCGCCTCCCCTCAGGGCTGAACGGCGGCGGCGGCGCGTGGCTCGGCCAGGGCGTCGAGATCGAGCAGTTCCGCCGCATGCGCGACACGTTCCTCGATCTCCAGTTCCGCGCGCAGAACACGACGGCCGCATTCGACGAGACCACCGCGAAGGGCGTGCGCCGCGCCCTCGACGAGTTCAACGAGCCGGGCGAGGAGGGGCTGAACACCCTGCTCGAGAAGTTCTGGAGCTCGTGGAACGACCTCGGGAACTCCCCGAGCGACGTCTCGGTGAAGACCGCCGTCATCGGCCACGCCACGACGCTCGTCAACGCACTGAACAGCCTCGACACGCGACTGGCCGCCGTCCAGACGAACGCCACGACCGAGTACGCCGCGCTGACCACCGGCGCGCAGAACCCCATCCAGCCGATCGCGGACGAGCTCGCGCTCCTCAACCAGCAGATCAAGAGCATGCAGGGCGCCGGGCAGTCCCCGAACGAACTGCTCGACCGCCGCGACCTGCTCCTCGACCGTCTCTCCGAGTACGGCCGCGTGGCCGTGACCGACCTCGGCACCGGCGCGATCTCCGTCGACTTCGGCGACGCCGCCGTGGAGCTCGTCAACGACGCGACCGTGACCTGGCCGCAGGCGCTCACCGCGCCGGGCGGCAAGCTCGAGGCGCTGCTGAACGTGCAGACGACGGTCGCCTCGTACCGCACCGACCTCGACGCGTTCGCCAGCAGCCTGGCGACCACCGTGAACACGGCGCACACCGCCGACGGCGCGCCGCCCTTCTTCACGGGCGCGACGGCCGCCGCGATCGCCGTGAACGTCACGGCCGCCACCATCGACTCGGGCACCGGCACCACCGCCGGCGCCAGCGACATCGCCCGCGCGATCGCCGCCCTCGGCAACGGCACCGCCGACAACCTCTACGCGACGCTGGTCAGCCGCGTCGGCCACGACGTGAGCGTCGCCGAGGCGACCGCCGTCTCGTCCGACTCGCTGCGCAGCACCATCGAGAACCGCAAGCTCTCCGTCACCGGCGTCTCCCTCGACGAGGAGATGGCGAACATGATCCGGTACCAGCGCGCCTACCAGGCGTCGGCCCGGACGATGTCGACGATGGACGAGATGCTCGACGTCCTCATCAACCGCACAGGGAGGGTCGGTCTCTGATGAGCATGAACATGCGCATCACCGAGGGCATGTCCTCCGCCCGGCTGCTGAACGACCTGCGGCGCGCCGAGAACAGCGTGAACACCAGCTCGGCGCAGATCTCCAGCGGCCGCCGGCTGCTCGACGCCGCGATCGACCCGCTCGCCACGCACCGCGCCCTGCGCCTGCGCCAGGACCTCACCCAGACGGAGGGCCTGCAGGAGACCGTCGCGCAGGCCAAGGGCTGGATGGAGACCACCGACGAGGCGCTCACCACCATCAACGACGCCGTGCATCGCGCCCGCGAGCTCACCGTCCAGGCCGGCTCGGGCGCGTTGCAGCAGAGCGACCGCGTCGCACTCGCCGAAGAGGTCGAGAACATCATTCAGGCCGTGAAGCTCGCCGCGAACGCGCGCTTCAACGACTCCTACATCTTCGGCGGCCAGGTCACCGACAGCCCGCCGTACACGCCCGCCGGACCGGACACCTACACGGGCGACACGGGCGGCATCGTCCGCACGATCGGGCCGGGCGTGTCGATGCAGATCAACATCACGGGCGACAGCGTCCTGGGCGACGGCACCGACGGCCGCCTGCTGAACACGCTGCGCGACATCCACGCGAACCTCACGGGCGGCACGCCGGCGGACATCGCCGCGCTGCAGACCACCGACCTCATCGCCCTCGAGAGCAACCTCACCGACGTGCTCAACGCCCGCTCGCTCGTGGGCACCGGCGTCAACCGCCTGGAGCACGCCGACGGCCGCCTCGCCGACCACGTCGTGACCGCCACGGACTTCCTCAACCAGGCGGAATCCACCGACATGGCGGAAACCATCATCAAGCTGAACTCGCAGCAGTCGATCTACCAGGCTGCGTTGAGTTCCGGCGCGACCATCATCCAGCCCTCGCTCATGGACTTCCTGCGATGACGACGGCGTACGAAGACCACGGAGGACCCATGCAGGCACTCGTGCTCGAGAGCACGCGCTTCGGTCAGCTCGAGATTCCCGCGGAGGCGGCGCTCGATTTCCCCAACGGCCTCATCGGCCTGGGCGGACATCGCTACGCGCTGCTGGCCCGCAGCGACGAGAGCGCCTTCGTCTGGCTGCACTCGCTCGAAGACCCCGCGCTCGCCATTCCCGTCACGGTGCCGTGGCGCTTCTTCCCCGACTACGAAGTCGAGCTCTCCGACGACGAGGCGGAGCGTCTCGGCGTCACCGACCCTGAGGAGACGCAGGTCTACGTGACCGTGCGGGCCGCGGACACGCTGGAAGGCTTCAGCGCCAACCTCCGCGCACCGATCCTCGTCGTGGAGAACCGCGGGTTCCAGGTCATCAACCAGGCGAAGGACGCCCCGGTTCGGTGCCCCCTGTTCCAGCCCGGCATGTCCCCCGGCTCGGAGGAGCAGGCCGCCTAGGGCGCCGCTCACTTCCAAGGAGGAATCCCCCAATGCTCATCATCACAAGGCGACCCGGCGAGAAGATCATGCTCGGCGATGACGTCGTCATCGAAGTGATGGAGGTCAGCGGCAACAGCGTGCGAATCGGCATCGCTGCGCCGCGGTCAGTCCCGGTCTACCGCGAGGAGATCTGGGCCGCAGTGAAGGAAGAAAACGCGGCTGCAGCGTCTGTCGACGTCACGCAGCTGCCCGACGATGTGCCCGTGGTAGCGGGCAAAGCGAACCGCCGCTAAGGACGGCAAGGAGGAAGCAACGGATGGCTCTTCGCATCCAGAACAATATCGAGGCCCTGGGCGCGCACCGCTCGCTCCAGGAGACCAATACACACCTGACCAAGTCGATGTCCCGCCTGTCGAGCGGCTTCCGGATCAACTCCGGTGCCGACGACGCCGCAGGGCTCGCGATCTCGGAACGTATGCGCGGCCAGGTCCGCGGCGTTTCGCAGGCCATGCGAAATGCGCAGGACGGCATCTCGATGGTGCAGACCACCGAGGGCGCCATGTCCGAGGTGCACAGCATGCTCCAGCGCGTTCGCGAACTCGCTGTGCAGTACAAGAACGGCAGCCTGAGCGCCAATGACCGGACCGCAATTCAGTCGGAGGTCAACCAGCTCGCGAGCGAGATCGAGCGGATCGGCAATCAGACGAACTTCAACGGTGTGTGCCTGCTCAACCAGGCCACGTCGGTGACGTTCCAGGTCGGCGCCAACGATGGCGAGTCGATCTCCGTACCGACCATCTCGCTGACCGGCTCGCTCGGGACGACGTGGTACTCGCTGACCGCAGCGGGCACCACCGACATCTCGGAGATCGACGCCGCGATCAACGTGCTCAGCTCGCAGCGCGCCGTGTTCGGCTCGGTGCAGAACCGGTTCGAGCACCTGCTGAACAGCCTCGGGGCGTACCACGAGAACCTGGTCAGCGCGGAGTCGCGGATCCGCGACCTCGACATGGCCGAGGGCATGGTCGACATGACCCGCTACCAGGTGCTCCAGCAGGCCGGCACGGCCATGCTGGCGCAGGCGAACCAGTCGAACCAAGGCGTCCTCTCGCTGCTCCAGGGCTAGCCCGAGCGCACCTCCCAGACGTACCGCGGGGCCGCCTTTGGGCGGCCCCGTCGTCGTTCTGAAGCCGGTTGCCGCGGTGTCGGCCACAATAGGCGCAGTGACCAGCTCCGTCGGCACCCTGTTGAACGAGCGGTACCGCCTCGACGCCGAGGTCGGAACCGGCGGGATGTCGACCGTCTATCGCGCGTTCGACACGCTGCTCGAGCGTCAGGTCGCGATCAAGCTGATGCATCGCGACATCGCCCGTCACGGCGATCAGCTCGAGCGGTTCCGCCGCGAGGCCCGCGCCGTCGCGCAGCTCAACCACCCGCACATCGTGCAGGTCATCGACGCCGGCGAGGACGACAACACGCCGTACATCGTGCTCGAGTTCATCGACGGCGAGACGCTGAAGGAGCGCATCCGCCGGATGGGCCGGCTGCCGATCAGCGAAGCCGTCGCGTACGCCATCGAGATCGGGCGGGCACTGCAGGCCGCGCACGAGCGTCACATCGTGCACCGTGACGTCAAGCCGCAGAACGTCCTCGTCGACGAAGAGGGCTCCGCGAAGGTCACGGACTTCGGGATCGCGCGGACGCTCGACCAGGAGGGGCTGACCGCCGACGGCCGCGTGCTCGGCACGACGGACTACGTGTCCCCCGAGCAGGCGCTGGGCCAGCCCGTCAAGGGGCAGAGCGACGTGTACTCCCTCGGGGTCGTCCTGTTCGAGATGCTGACCGGGGACGTGCCGTTCAAGGGCGAGAACCAGGTCGCCGTCGCGATGAAGCATGTGCGCGAGGAGCTTCCTGACGTGCAGCTGCGCCGGCCTGAGGTCTCGGCCGCCCTGGCGGCGGTGCTGGACCGCGCCACGGAGAAGGACCTGGAGGAGCGCTACCCGGATGCGGGGGCCTTCATCGCCGACCTCGAGGACGCGCTGGCGATCGAGACCGCGCGTTCGGGCCAGGTCACGGGTGAGGCGACCGCGATCATTCGCACGCTGCCGAAGCGCGCCCAGCGGCGGCTGCCGTGGCGCACGCGCACCGGCATCGGCCTGCTGCTGGCGATCGCGATCGGCGGGCTGGCCCTCGTCATGATCCTCGTGGTCTTCGCGGCCGACAACGCCGAGCGCGGCACCGGCACGCAGCGCAGCCTCACACCGCCGCCCCCGAATCTCGAAGCGGTGTCGCTCGGGCAGCGCGCGGCGAGCGACTACGACCCTGCCGGTGACGAGCGCGAGCACCCCGAGGAGGCCAGCTTCGTCCTCGACGGGAACAAGGCGACGACGTGGTCCACCGAGACCTACGCGGCGGGTGACCTTCAGAAGGACGGCGTGGGCGTCCTCGTGGACGCCAAGCCGGACGTCTCGGCCGCGCAGATTCAGATCGCGACGACGACGCCGGGCTGGGACGGCGAGATCTACGTGGCGCCGAACGGGGACCTCCCCCGGACCGTGCCTCCCAGCGGCTGGGAGCGCGTCGGCACCGTCGAGAACGCGTCACGGACCGAGACGGTCGACCTCGACACCGCCGGCAACCGCTTCCGCTACTACCTCGTGTGGATCACGGCGCTGCCACCCGGCGAGCAGAAGGCCGAGATCTCCGAGATCGTCCTTCGCAAGAAGTCCTCCTAGAACCCGGCGTATTGCGGTTTTGCCGCAATACTCTGGGGAAAAGCGAAACGCTTGACATGGACGGATGTTCGGGTGTAGAACCTCGTCCCTGTCCATCGTTCTTTCTGGGGAGGAAGAATGCGCACACTCCGATCAGCGTTGCTGGCCGCTGCCTGCGTCTCCGCAGCAGCGCTCGTGCCTGCGTCCTCGGCCTCCGCCGCGTACCAGGTCGACCTCAGCTTCGCTGCGGGCCTGACCAAGGGCCTGCTCAATCCCGGCGGCACGCCGCCCGGCGTGAACCGCGACGACTGCAAGCTCACGCCGGACAAGCCCCGGCCGGTCATCCTGCAGCACGGCACCACCGAGAACCGCCTGGCGAACTGGTCGGGCATGGGCCCGTTCCTGGCCAACCAGGGCTTCTGCGTCTTCGCCCCCAACCTCGGCTACTACAACAACATCCCGGGCCTCGACTACATCGAGAAGTCCGCCGCCCAGCTCTCGACCTACGTCGACAGCGTCCTGGCCAAGTACCCCGGCGTCAGCAAGGTCGACATCGTCGGCCACAGCCAGGGCGGCATGATGCCCCGCTACTACATCAAGAACCTGGGCGGCGCGGCCAAGGTCAACCGCCTCGTCGGCCTGGCGCCGTCGAACAACGGCACCACTCTGAGCGGCATCGCGAACCTCGCCAAGGTCTTCGGCATCACCGGCGTCGTCGAAGCCGTCGGCCCCGCGTTCGCGCAGCAGATCAAGGGCTCGCCGTTCATCACCGCGCTGAACGCCGGCGACCCGACGCCGGGCGACGTCAAGTACGACGTCCTCGTCACCAACGGCGACCAGGTCGTGACGCCGTACCGCAGCGCGTTCATCACCGGGGCGTCGGCCTGGACCGCCCAGAACGGCTGCATCCTGGAGGCCTCCGAGCACCTCCAGTTCAGCTACTCGACCCGCGTGCAGACGAAGGTCGCGAACCTCCTGGACGGCCGCAACCGCAGCCTGCCCTGTCGACTGGTGCTGCCCTACGTGTAGGGCGGCCACTCCTGTCCTCGGCCGCGCAGAGGGGGACTGCGGCCGAGTCGACACAAGCCTGGACCTGTCCCCAGGCGTCCCGGGCCGGTCGGAGGTGCATCCTCCGGCCGGCCCGTGGTCGTTCTGGTCAAGAATTCCCGCTTGACGGCGCATTGCGAGGTCGGATAGAAGATCGCACCGCCTTCTGGGGAACGAGGGCGGTTCGCAGTGTCCTGTCCACACGTACCTCTCTGGGAGGAGAGCTATGCGAACCCGCCGCATCGCGGCGACGGTGATCTGTGCCGTCGTCGCCTTCTCGGCTGCCGCCAGCAACGCGGCCGCCTACACCGTCACGCCGAGCTTCGCCCTCGGGCTGAGCTTCGGTCTGGCCGATCCGAACGGCACGCCGCCCGGCGTCAACCGTGACAACTGCCAGCTGACCGCCGCCAAGCCGCGGCCGGTCATCCTCATGCACGGCACGACCGAGAACCGCCTGGCCAACTGGTCGGGTCTCGGCCCGCGCCTGGCCAACGAGGGCTTCTGCGTGTTTGCGCCGAACCTCGGCTACTACAACAACATCCCGGGCCTCGACTACATCGAGAAGTCCGCCGCCCAGCTGTCGACCTACGTCGACAGCGTCCTCGCCAAGTACCCCGGCGTCAGCAAGGTCGACATCGTCGGCCACAGCCAGGGCGGCATGATGCCCCGGTACTACATCAAGTTCCTCGGGGGGCCAGAACAAGGTCAACCGCCTCATCGGCCTCGCGCCGTCCAACCAGGGCACGACCCTCAGCGGCTTGGCGAACCTCGCCAAGGTCTTCGGCATCACCGGTGTCGTGGAAACCGTCGGCCCCGCGTTCGCGCAGCAGATCAAGGGCTCGGCGTTCATCACGAACCTCAACGCCGGCGACCCCACGCCGTTCAGCGTCAAGTACGACATGCTCGCCACGAACGGCGACCAGGTCGTGACGCCGTACACGAGCGCGTACCTGCCGGGCGGCACCGCCTGGACCGCCCAGAACGGGTGCATCCTCGAGGCCTCCGAGCACCTGCAGTTCAGCTACTCGGCCCGGGTCCACACGAAGGTCATGAACCTGCTCGACGGGCGCAACCGCGCCCTGCCGTGCAACCTGGTTCTGCCGTACGTGTAGGGCCTAGAAGCTGTACCTCTGTGCCGCCTCCGCTCTGCGGAGTGCGAGGCGGCACAGGTCCTCGACGAGGTCCGGGTAGCTCAGGCCGCTGGCGGCCCAGAGCTTGCCGTACACCGACGTGGCGGTGAACCCGGGCATGGTGTTCAGCTCGTTCACGAGCACCACGTCGCCGTCGACGAAGAAGTCGGCGCGCGCGAGGCCGTGGCAGTTGGCGCGGGTGAACGCCTCCGCGGCGAGCTCCTGCACACGCGCGGTCTGCTCGTCCGTGATGCGGGCGGGCACGACGAGGTTCATCCCGCCGGCCGCGTACTTCGCGTCGTAGTCGTACCAGTCGGCGTCGCCGAGCAGCTCGATCTCGCCGGGGGTCGACACCTCCGGCTCCTCGGGCGTGCCCAGCACGGAGCATTCGATCTCCAGGCCGGACGCCATCGCCTCGACGACGACCCGCGGATCGTGGGTGAACGCCTCGTCGAGCGCACCCGCGAGATCCTCCGCGGCCGTCACCTTCACGATGCCCACCGAAGACCCGAGCCGCGCCGGCTTGACGAACACCGGCAGGCCGAGGCGCTCCAGCGAGGCGAGCGCGGTGTCGCGGTCCTCGCGCCACCGCGCATGGTGCAGCCCCTCGTAGTCGACCTGCGGGAGGCCGGCTGCGCGCATGAGGTCCTTGAAGACGATCTTGTCGATGCACGCCGCCGATGCGAGCACGCCGGACCCGACGTACGGGACGTCGAGCAGCTCGAGCAGCCCCTGCACCGTGCCGTCCTCGCCGAACGGCCCGTGCAGCACGGGAAACGCGACGTCGGCGCCGAGCAGCCCGCCGCCCGGCGTCAGCGACACCGGATCGCCGTCTTCGGTCCGCCACGAGCCGTCGCGCTCGAGCTGCACCCAGACCGTCTCGTGGTGGCCGCGGTGCAGCCCGTCGCGGACCGCCGCGGCGCTCTTCAGCGAGACGTCGTGCTCGGAGGACCGGCCTCCGGCGAGGATCGCGACCTTCATCCGGTGGGCTCCGCGGGTGTCGTCTGGGGCGTCGTCTGGGGCGTCGTCTCGGGCTCGGGGTCCGGGTTGAGATCCGGATCGAACACGCCGACGGTGATCGTCACCGTGCTGCCGCGCTCGGCCCGGCCGCCGCTCGGTGACTGGCGCTGGACGCGGTCGTCCTCGTCGGGCGAGTCGACGTCGGTCGTCGTGACGTTCACGTCGAACCCGGCGTTGCGCAGCGTGCTCGTGGCGTTGGCCTGCGACCGCCCCGTGACATCGGGGACCGCGACCTGCGCAGGCTCCGCCGCGACGACGAGGTTGACGCGGCTTCCGCGCTTGGCCCGCGCACCGCCGGCGGGGTTCTGGCTGAGCACCGTACCCGGCTCGGCGTCCGCGGTCTCGTCCTCGGTCGTCCCGACCGTGAAGCCGGCGTCCTGCAACGCGGCCGTCGCGTCGTCCTCGGACTGACCGACGACGTTCGGGACGTCCGTGCGCTCGGGCCCGGTGGACACCACGATGGTGATCGTCGCGCCGGAGGGCGCCTGGGTCTGCCCGTCGGGCCGCTGTTCGATGACGCGGTTCTCGCCGACGTCGTCGCTGGACTCGGTCTCCTCCTCGACCTCGAAGCCGGCCTCCTCGAGCGCCTGGCGCGCGGCATTGCGCCCGTCGCCGACGACGTCCGGGACGGTGGCCGTTCCGGGTCCGTCGGACACCGTGAGCCGCACGCGGGAACCCTCGTCCACCCGCGTGCCGCCTTCGGGGTCCTGGCCGATGACCTCGTTGCGTTCCTTCGCCGAGTTCTCACGGACCGTGACGACCTCGAAGCCCTCGTCCTCCAGGCGGTCGGTGGCGGCGGCCAGCGACGCGCCCACGACGCTCGGAACGGTCACGCGCTCGTTGCCGGTGAGCAGCAGCGCGGCGACCGCGACGACGGCGACGAGCAGGCCGAGGCCGAGCGCCCACAGCCACGTGCGGTTCGAGCCGTCGCGCTCCTCCTCCTCGGGCGGCGCCCACGGCTCGGCGGCGGGCTCCTCGCCCGTCCATTCCTCCGGCGGGGGCACGATCTCGCCGGGCGGGATCGCCTCGGGGTCGGGCAGGAGGCTGCGCGCGTGGTCGAGCTCGTTGATGAACTGCTCGGCGTCGGCCTGACGGTGCGCCGGATCCTTGCTCAGCGCCCGCAGGATCGCGTCCTCGAGCTCGGGCGTGACCGCCGGGTTGAGCTGCGACGGCGGAACCGGCTCCTCGCTGACCTGCTTCAGCGCGATCGTCACCGCCGACTCCCCCTCGAACGGCACCCGCCCGGTCACGAGCTCGTAGAGCATCACGCCGATCGAGTAGAGGTCGGCCTGCGGCCCGGTCGCGTGCCCCTGCGCCTGCTCGGGCGACAGGTACTGCGCCGTGCCCATGATCGAGCCGGTCTGCGTCATGTCCGACGCGCCGGCGCGGGCGATGCCGAAGTCCGTGACCTTCACCCGCGGGTGCGTCGGGTCCGACTCGTCGACGATGACGTTGTGCGGCTTGAGGTCGCGATGGACGATGCCGCGCTTGTGCGCGAACTTCGCGGCGCGCAGGACCTGCGTGGTGACGTCGATGGACTCGGCGAGCGGCAGCGCGCCGCTCTGCGTGATGACGTCCTTCAGGGAGCGCCCCTCGAGGTACTCCATGGCGATGTAGTAGGTGCCGTCCCACGACCCGCGGTCGTACACGCTCACGACGTTCGGGTGCTGGAGCCCCGCGGCGTGCGACGCCTCGCGGCGGAAGCGCTCGACGAACTCCTCGTCCTCGGCAAAGCGGCGGTACAGGAGCTTCAGCGCGACCTTGCGCCCGAGCTGGAGGTCCTCGGCGCAGAACACCTCGGCCATCCCGCCGGCGCCCAGCCGGTAGAGCACCTGGTAGCGGCCATCGATGACGGCGCCCTCTTCGGGGGTGTCGATGGGAGTGCTCATGGGGCAACCTCGTGGGGCGAGAAGGAGCCTCTGGCGAGTTCTCGCAATGGAACCGTGAGCCGCCAGGCGAGGGGTTCCACGCTCATCCGAGCAGCTCCTGGAGGACGCGCTGGGCGACGGGCGCGGCGACCGTGCCGCCCTGCCCACCCTGCGAGCGCTCAACCGTCACGGCGATCGCGTACTGCGGGTCGTCGAGCGGCGCGAAGCCGATGAACCACGGCTGGTTGAGGTCCGTGTCCGGGTCGATCTCCGCGGTGCCCGTCTTGCCGCCCACCTCGATGCCCTGCAGCGCAGCGGCGGTGCCTGTTCCCTCACGCACGACGTTGCCCATCATCTGCTGCAGCTCCTTGGCGGAGGTTTCGCTCATCACCCGGGCCTCCTGCTCGGGATCTGAATCCTCTCGCGTCCGCCCGTCGGGATCGACGATCCGTTCCATCAGCCACGGCTTCATGCGCTTGCCGTCGTTGGCGACGGTGGCGGCGACGGTGGCCATCTGCAGGGGCGTCACGAGCAGCTTGTCCTGGCCAATCGCCATGCGCCCGACGTCGACGAACTGCGAAGTCGGCGAGAGCAGGCGCCCGTTGCGGTACTCGCCGCTGGGGGCCTTCTCGTCGGCCGGGAGATCGATCGGAGGGTCGGCACCGAAGCCGAAGCGTTCCATGTACTCGCCCATCGTGCCTTTCCCCAGGTCCTCGGCCACCTCGGCCCACACGGTGTTGACGGAGTTCGTGAGGGCCGTCGTGAGGGTGATCGGCCCGAAATCCTTGCCTCCCGAGTTCGCCAGCGGGACGCCGGAGATCTCCTTGCCGCTGTTGCCGTCGACGGTCGAGTCGGGCGTGAACTTCCCGCTGTCCAGCGCCGCGGCGGCCGTCACGACCTTGAACGTGGAGCCCGGCGGGTACAGCGCCTGCGTCGCGCGGTTCAGCAGCGGCGCGTTCTCCTCGTCGCGGTTGAGCGCTTCGAAGGTCTGCTGGTCGCGGATCGCGTTCTGGTCGTACCCGGGCACGCTGGCGAGCACCCGGACCTTGCCGGTGTCGGGCTCCATGACGACGACGGCGCCCTTGCGGCCGCCGAGCGCGTCGAGGGCCGCGCGCTGCGCACCGGGGTCCAGCGTGGTGCGCAGCTCGTCGCCCTCCCGCTTGCGGGCGAGGAACTGGTCGAGCAGCGACGTGATCTCGCCGTGGTCGCCGACGAGCGCGTCGCTGTAGAAGCGCTCGAGCCCGGCCTCGCCGCGGTCGACGTACGCGTAGCCGACCGCGTGCGGGAACAGCGGGTTCTCCGGGTAGCGGCGGGAATAGGTGTCCTGCGGCCCCGGCACGCTCCGCGCCAGGAGATTCCCGTCCCGGTCGCGGATCGGCCCGCGGTCGATGCGCTGCTGGTCGAGCAGCTCGCGGCGGTTCTTGGCGTTGTCGCGCAGCGCCTCGGCCTCGAAGACGGTCCACCGCGACGTCCACGCCACGAGCAGGGCGAACAGGACGACCACCACGAGGTAGACCCGGTAGATGGGCTTGTTCATCTCCCGGCCGCCTCCCGCCGCGCACGGTCGGAGATGAGCAGCAGCAGCGCGACGAGGATGAAGTTCGCCACGATCGACGAGCCGCCGTAGCTGATGAACGGCAGCGTCACGCCGGTGAGCGGGATGAGCTTCACGACGCCGCCGACGATGACGAACACCTGCAGCGCGAAGACGGCGGCAAGCCCGGCGGCGAGCAGCGTGCTGAACGAGTCCTGGGCGAGCATCGCGATCCGCATGCCGCGCTCGGTGACGAGCAGGTAGACCACCAGCACGCCGCACGCCCCGGCCAGGCCGAGCTCGTTGGTGATGAGCGCGTAGATGAGGTCGGTCTGCGCGGCGGGGAGGATCGGGCTGCCGTTCGACGTCTCGATCAGCGCCTGCCCGAACCCGGCGCCCGCGACGCCGCCGTCGGCCTGCGCGAAGAGGGACTGCGCGATCTGGTAGCTGCCGCCGACCTGCTCGTACAGCTCGTCGTCGAACGGGTGCTGCCACGCGTCGATGCGATCCGCGACGTGGCCGACCGTCGACGCGAAGAACCACGCGCCGAACGCGAACATCGAGAACCCGATCACGACGAACGACGCGCGGTCGGTCGCCACGTAGAGGATCGCCAGGAACGCCCCGAAGAACATGAGCGACGAGCCGAGGTCGCGGATGAACACCAGCAGGACCATCGCCGCGCCCCACACCACGAGCAGCGGCCCGAGATGCTTCAGCGGCGGGAACGTGATGCCCGCGAAGCGCCGCGCCCCCTGCACGAGCACCTGCCGCGTGTCGCGCAGGTACGAGGCCAGGAAGATGATGATGCAGATCTTGGCCAGCTCGGCGGGCTGGAACGCGATCGGCCCGAGGTCGATCCCGAGGTACGCGCCGTTGACCTGCGCGCCGATGCCCGGCACGCGCGGGAGCAGGAGCAGGACGATCCCGACGAGCGCGATCGTGTACCGGTAGCGCTCGAGCACGCGGTAGTCGCGGCGCAGCAGCAGGATCGTCGCGGCGAAGACGAGGAGTCCGATCACGAACCACTGCGCCTGCTCGCGCGCGAGGGTCTCGTCGATCCGGTAGATCATCACCAGCCCGAAGCACGCGAGCAGCGCGACGAGCGGGAAGAGGTACGGGTCCGCGTCCGGCAGCGTCGCGCGGATGATGAGGTGCGCGACGAAGCACAGCCCGAGGAACACGCCGCCGTAGGTCAGCGACGCATCGCTGATCAGCTCGTCCTCCTGGATGAAGACCGCGGCGAAGCCCACCGTCACGAGCAGTGACGCAGGGATCAGCGCGAAGAGCTCACGATTCCGAGCGCTCATGACCGCCACCGCCACGCGAGAAGGAGCCGCAGGCGAGTTGTCGCGACCGAATCCGAGCCGCCAGGCGAGGAGTTCGGCGCGCTCATGACCCGGCGATCTGCCCTCTTTCGAGCTGGTTGACGAGGTCCGCGGCGTCCTCGCGCGACCGCAGCGAGTGGTCGAGCAACTCCTCCTGGCGCGACTCGGTGACCGCGTCGACGGGCACGCCGCTCGTGTAGTTCAGCGTGTAGAGGTCCAGCCCGAACGGCAGCTCGTACGGCAGGCCGCGGTACATGGCGACGAAGCCGTCGTCGCTGCCCACGAAGTAGACCGCCTGCGACGCGGCGTACGCGCCGAACAGGAGCGGGATCCCGAGGAACAGCGCGACGCCCAGGGCGATGAGGACCCTGCGCCTGCGGCTGCTTCCCAGCGTCTGGTCGGGTGCGGGCGCGTCCGGCGCCCGCGGCTGCAATCGCCGGGCCTGCTCGGCGGCAGCGCGCTCCTGCGCGGCGGAGTCGGCGTCCTCGACCGCGGCGCGGACCTGCGCGGCGGTCGGCGCGTCGTCCCCGGCGATCGTCGCCTGGTCGTCGCCCCAGCCCTCGCCCGTCGCGCCGCCGGGGACCTCCTCGATCCGGAACAGGACCACGGTGATGTTGTCCCGCCCGCCGGCGTCGTTCGCGGCCGCCACGAGGCGCCGCGCGACCCGCTCCAGGGGCTCGGCGTCCGCCGTGTCGGTGAGCACCGCCGCGACCTCGCTCTCGCTGATCATCGAGGTGAGGCCGTCACTGCAGAGCAGGTAGAGGTCGCCGGCCTGCGCGCGCCACGACGCGGTGTCGACCTCGACCTCGGGCTCCGGGCCGAGCGCGCGTGTGATGATCGACCGCTGCGGGTGCTCCTCGGCCTCTTCGGCGGTGAGCTTGCCCTGGCGACGCAGCTCCTCCACCAGCGAGTGGTCCTCGGTGAGGCGCTCGAGCTCCCCGGCCCGCCAGCGGTACGCGCGCGAATCGCCGACGTGCGCGACCGCGATGTCGTGCTCCCCGACGTGGGCAGCGGTGACGGTGGTGCCCATCCCTGCCCGGTGGACGTCGGCGCGAGACATCTCGTGGATGCGCGCGTTCGCGGTGCGGATGACCTCGGCGAGCGCCTGCTCCGGAGTCGTCTCGGGCAGTCCCTCGCCGAACGCCTCGACGGCCGCGTTCGACGCGACCTCGCCGGCCTGCGCACCGCCCATGCCGTCGGCCACGACGAACACGGGGGTGCGCGCGAAGAGCGCGTCCTCGTTGGCGCGGCGCTGCCGGCCGGTGTCGGTCACCGACGCGTACTCGCTGACGCGCAGCATCAGGAGTTCGGAGCGGCGGTTGCGGGCAGCTGGATGGTCACGAGTCCTCGAAGGTGAACACGGAGTCGCCGATGCGGATGCGATCTCCGGGGTGCAGCGGCTGGGGGCCCTGAACCGGTTCCTCGTTCAGGTACGTCCCGTTCGTCGAGCCGAGATCCTCCAGCACGATGACATGTCCCTGTCGCGTCAGGCGCGCGTGGCGGCCCGAGGCGAACGGGTCCTCCAGGTGGATCTCCACGTCGCCGCGGCCCAGGGTGCAGTCACCGACCAGATCGTACGCGGCGCCCGGCTGGTGCCCGGGGACGGACGTCACGACGAGCCGCGGCGTGTCGCCGCCGATGCCGACGCCCTGGGCGGCGGAGTGCAGGCCTGTGGCGTCCGGCGAAGCGGCCGGCGCGCGGTCGTGGCCGGGTGCCACCGCCATCCCGCCGGCGACCGTCCCGCGGCGCAGATCCTTCAGCGCGCTGCGCGCCACCCAGAGCAGGAACAGGTACAGGATCGCCAGGAAGGCGAACTTCAGCGCGACAGAGGCGGGCTCGACCACGAGTGCATCTTCGCGGATCGCCCGCCGGAACCCGTGTGCGAGCGCGATCAGCGCTGGTCGGAGAACAGCGCCGCGAGGTCCAGCGGCGGGAGATCGACCGTCCCGCAGATCACCTGTTCCGGCGCACGCACCACCCGCGTGGTGGCGTATCCGTCCTCGCCGGGATCCGTCCGCACCTCGACGGCCCAGTCCACGAGATCGAGGATCCAGTACTCCCGGATGCCCGCCCTGGCGTAGATGCGGGCCTTGCGCCCGCGGTCGATGCGGCGTGACGAGTACGAGACCTCAACGACGAGGTGCGCGCCCACTGGGTGCTCGGTGAATGTCGAGGCCGCCCGGTCGACGATCGAGAAGTCCGGCTGCGGCTCGGAGTGCGGACGGAACGTCAGCGGAGAGCCGACGCGGACGAGCAGTGCGTCCTCGTCGGGCAGTCCCATGACGAGGTACCGGTTGAGATCCGCGAACACCGTCGCGTGCGCGGGCCCCTCAGGCGCCACTTCGACCAGCGCCCCCTCCAGCAGCTCCACCGGGTCGTCCTCCATGAGGATGCCAACCTCGACCATGCGGTGGTAGTCGTCCACCGTCAGCGGGTGCAGCCGTTCGCCCGGTTCCGTGGTCAGTGCCACGCGCGTGACCATACCGCGGGATCACGCGGCCTTCGACCCGCGCCGCACAGGGAGTTCCGCGCCGCAGCCGCGGCAGCACGGGCGGCCACCTCATCACGGGGTCAGCACGTGTCCCGCTTCTGCGCAGTCTTGTTGCAGAGCCTCCGCTGTCTCGTGGCAGCGCTACGTCAGATCGAACGTGACCGGCGCGGTCCCCAGCTCGAGCTGGTCCCCGGCGTGCAGCGGGTGCTCCCCGCGGATATCGCGGCCGTTGACACGCACGCCGTTCGTGGAACCGAGGTCCCGCACGGTCCACCCGGTCTCGCCGCCGGGCCGTACTTCGGCGTGGTGACGGGAGACGTTCGGGTCCGAAAGGACGACGTCGCAATCGCGGCTGCGGCCCAGCAGCGCACCGCCGGGCGGGACGACGTGGCGGCGGCCCTCGGCCAGCAGCAGGGGCTTCGCGGGCGCCGCACGGCCGGCCTGCGCGGCCTCCACGGGGCCCCGCACGCGGTCCGCGGTCGAGTAGACCATCGTGTGGCCATGGTCGGCCTGCACCGCCGCCGGCCCTCCCGCAGCGGCCTCGGGCTCCGCCGGTCGCACCAGTCGCGCCTGGATGCCGAATTCCCCCAGCGACAGCCGGCTGTCCGTACGGAACTCGACCACGGGACGAGCGACAAGCGCGAGCTTCTCCCGCCGCGCGTGCTCGAGCAGGTACGCGCACAGCTCGCCGGAGACCTCCTGCTCCACGCCCTCGTACTTCGCGCGATCGGCCTCAGAGAGGTAGATGACGTACTCGTTCGGCACGTACGTGCGCGAGAGCGAGACCGTCTTGTGGTCGTCCATCTCCCGCACGAGCTTGCGGGCGAGCTCGACCGGCCGCACCTCGGAGCGGAACACGCGGCCGAAGGTGCCTTCGACCAGCTCGGAGAGCGTGCGTTCGAGATTGCGCAGGACGCTCATGGCTGGGGATCGTAGTCCGGCGTCACACCGGGGGATCCGCCACCGCGCGGGCCACGACCGCGATAACGCCCGCCGCGATGGCGCCGGGCGATGAGCCCGTGCGGGCTCGGGAGGGCAAGGGCGGTCGCCAGACCGTCGGTGGCCGCGGCCGTTCCCGCGGCCCACCCCGTCGCAGCCGCGATGTCCGCCGCCGCGTTCCAGCCCCGCACGAGGACAGGCAGCAGGACGGCCGCCAGCGCCCACACTCCGACGAGCGCGATCGCGCCGCTGGAGACCACCTCGGACAGCACGTCCGCCGCCGCCTGGGCGGACCCGGTCCACGCCTCCCCGCCGTCGTCGCCGAGATGCAGCGGCGCTCCGAGCGGCGCAGCCGCGACGAGCACCCACCACGCGCCGAGCGCACCGAGCCCGGCGCGGACCGTGGCGCGCCGTGCCTGGCCGGCCACGGCGCAATACGCGCCGGCGAGGCCGGCCAGACCGAGCAGCGGGGCGAGCACGGGCACCGACCAGGACGTTCCCGCGCGCGGGACCAGGAGCGGGACCGGCGCGAGCATCGCGGCGAGCAGCACGGCCGTCCCCGGCTCGCGCACCGCAGCGGCGACGACGATGCCCGCCGCGGCGACGAGCCACCCGAGGCGCGGCAGGAGCAGGACGAGCGCCGCGGCGCCGAGCGCCAGGAGCAGCGGGGCGGGAACGCCCGCCGGTTGCGCCCACGCCAGCGCCCCGCCGGCGAGGAGGCCGGCCAGCGCCGCGGCCCCGATCCGCGCCGGGAGCGCGGGCGCCGCACGGCGAGGGGACACGTCTCGCGGGTCGATGCCCGCTGCCGGCACGGGAAGCGCGGGCTCGGGCTGCCAGCGGCCGTGCGCGACCTGCGTGACGTCCCGGGCAAAGCGCGTGCCCGCACGCAGGACGTGGGTGACGGTCTCCATCGGGCCGCCGGCGATGAGGCCCGGCTCGTCGTCCAGCGCAGGGATGGCCCGCTTGAGGGCGGCACGCAGCGAGGCGGGCTTCGGCCGGCGGCGGGGGTCGACCGCCACCGCGCGGTCGATGGCGTCGCACAGCTCCTCGGGCAGGTCGCGGCGCACACGGCCGAGCGGCGGGACGTCCTGGTCGACCAGGCGCGCGGACTCCGCGGCGTTGGCGCCCCGGCGCGGGTTCATCCCCGCCAGCCCCTCGTACAGCACGATGCCCAGGGCGTAGACGTCGGCCGGCGGCCCCGCCGCGCGGCCGCGGGCCTGCTCGGGCGCCATGTACGCCAGGGTGCCGAGCACGTCGCCGGTGCGGGTCAGGGTGTCGTCGCCCGCCAGGCGCGCGACGCCGAAGTCCGTGAGCTTCGCCACGGCCCCCGCCTCGTCGGTCGCGTCGGGACAGATGACGTTGGCGGGCTTGAGGTCGCGGTGCACGACGCCGCGGCCGTGCGCGTGCTCGAGCGCGTCGCAGAGGGCGATCCCGATCTCGGCGACGTCGCGGTCGGAGAGGTCGCCGTCACGCATGAGCACCTGGAGCGTCGGCCCGCGCACCAGCTCGCAGACGAGGATCCAGTCCCCGTCGTCGCTCTGCCCCGCCTCGTAGAGCGCGACGACCGCCGGATGCGCCAGGCGGGCGGCCGCCACGGCCTCCCGGCCCGCGCGCTTCGCGCCGCCGACCTCCGCCCCGCCGTTGATCCGCTTGACCGCGACGCGCCGGTGCAGCCGCGTGTCGTCGGCCAGCCACACGACGCCCATCCCGCCTTCACCCAGGCGCTTCAGCAGGCGGTAGCGGCCGAGGAGAAGGTCGTCATCGGCGGTGAGCACGCCGTCCGTCGCGGGACCGGCGGCGGGGGCAGAACGGGCCTGGCGCACCGGCTCTCAGCTTCGCCCCCAGACCCCTTCTTCCTGCCATTTGAGGCAGGAAGACCGACGGTGACGGCAAACTTGCATGGTGCATGACTTCCCTCGGGGATAGTGCGCGCCTTCTTTCCCTCCGCCCGGAGCGTCTTCGTGTCGTTCTTTGACGAGGGCGATGAGCCCCGCACCCAGCAGACCCGCGCCCGCCGGCCCGCCCCTGGCTCCGGTGGCGGCGGCATGCCCGATCACCAGCAGCTGCTCGTGCGCCGCGCCGTCGCGGCGGGCATCGGCCTGCTCGTGCTCCTGCTGCTGTTCTTCGGGGTCCGCGGCTGCCTGGACAGCCGCAAGGAGAACGCGCTGAAGGACTACAACCGCGACGTCACCGGTCTCGCGCAGGAGTCCGGCGAGACGTCGAAGGCGTTCTTCGAGACGCTCGTGCAGAGCGACCTCTCGCCCGTCGACCAGCAGACCGAGCTGAACTCGCTGCGCGCCCAGGCCGAGAAGCAGGTCCAGTCGGCGCGCGACCTGTCCGTGCCCGGGGAGATGGAGGCCGCGCAGGCGAACCTGCTGCTGTCCCTCCAGTTCCGCGAGGAGGCAATCTCGCGGGTGGCCCAGAAGGTCCCGACAGCGCGGGGGAGTGAACGTGCCGCGGCCGAGGAGGCGACCAGCCAGATCTCCGGCCAGATGGAGAAACTGCTCGCGTCGGACATCGTGTGGTCCCAGCGTGTGGTGCCGTTCGTCGGCGAGGCGCTCTCTGACCAGGAGATCGACCAGCGCGTGACGGACAGCCGCGTCGTCACGAGCCTCAGTTGGCTGAATCCCTCGACCGTCGCGGATCGCATCGGCGGCGCTGCCGGCGAGAGCACGAACGAGGACGCGAACGCCGAGGACCAGGACATCGCCCCCGGCCTGCACGGCCACGGCATCGTCAGCACCACGGTCGGCGACGTCACGCTGCAGCCCGGCGGCACCGCGAACCGCGTGCCCGCCAGCGGCAACCCGACCTTCAACGTGAAGTTCGCCAACCAGGGCGAGAACAACGAGCAGAACGTCCGCGTCCGGGTGACCGTGAAGCCGCAGACGGGCAAGTCGATCAGCGCCACGAAGACCGTCGATCAGACGACCGCCGGGGCCGAGGCCGAGGTGGCCGTCCCGCTGGGCCAGGCGCCGCCGATCGGCACGCCCGCCACGATCACCGTCGAGGTCCTGAAGGTCCCCGGCGAGGAGAAGGTCGACAACAACAAGCAGGAGTACACGGCGCTGTTCACCCGGTAGCCGTCGCGCCGCCCGCGCGCTCGCTACCGTCCGCAGGCGATGGACGATCTCACCTCCACCGCCGGTGCCGTGGCGGTCGCCGCGGCCGTGGTCGCGCTTATCGCCCTGGTCCTCGCGCTCGTGCAATGGCGCGCGCTGCGGCGGGTGCGCCAGGCCCAGACCCAGGTCCTGGGCGACTACGGGACCCAGGATCTCATCTCACACGCCGCGCACCTGCACCACGAGTTCGAGGCGCTGCACGCCTTCATCACTGACGCTGCGGCACGTCTCGACCGGCGGCTGGACGTCGCCGAGGAACGGCTCGACGGCGCAGTTACCCGCGTCGGGCTCCTGCGCTACGACGCGTACAACGAGATGTCCGGCCGGCAGTCGACGTCGATCGCGCTGCTCGACGACCGCCAGTGCGGCGTCGTCCTCTCGTCGATCCACCATCGCGACCAGGCTCGCCTGTACGCCAAGCAGGTCGTCTCCGGGCAGGGTGAGCTGCAGCTCTCGCCCGAGGAGGAGGAGGCGATCCGGCTCGCCCGGTCGAGCACCCCGCAGCCCGCGCCCGAGCCCGCGCCCCCCGGTGAGGATCCGGCCGCGCCGTGAGAGTCGCCTACCTCGGGCCCGCCGGGACGTTCTCCGAAGAGGCCGCACGAGCAGCCGACCGCGCCGCAGGCGCCGAGCTGATGCCGGAGACGACCATCGCCGACGCGATCGAGGCCGTGGCCCTCGGGCACGCCGACGAGGCGATCGTCCCGATCGAGAACTCCATCGAGGGATCGGTCGCACAGACGCTGGACACGCTGGCGGACCGCAGTGACGTCACGATCGTCGCGGAGCAGGTGCTCCCGGTCTCCCACTTCCTCGTGGCCGCGCGCGACCTGGCCGAGCGCGAGATCGAGCGCGTCGTGTCGCACCCTCAGCCGCTCGGGCAGTGCGCGCACTGGCTCCGCGCCCACACTCCTGCCGCCGAGCTCGTGGCGGCGTCCTCCACCGCCGACGCGGTGCGGGAGGTCGCCGCATCTGACGCGCCGTGGGCGGCGATCGGCACCCGTCGGGCCGCTGAGCTCTACGGGGGAACGGTGCTGGCGGAGGGCATCGAGGACGAGGCCGGCAACGCGACGCGGTTCGTCTGGGTCGCCCCGGCGGGCGCTGACGTCGGCTCGCCGGCGAAGACGTCCATCGTCTTCTGGGGCGCCGGCGACGACACCCCGGGCTGGCTCGTTCGGTGCCTCTCGGAGTTCGCGTTCCGCGGCGTGAACCTCACGAAGATCGAGTCGCGACCGCTGCGCGGGCGCCTGGGCCACTACCGGTTCTTCGTGGACCTCGACCTCGGGCTGGACGCGCCCGACGCCGCCGAAGCGGTGGCCGCCCTGCGCGGCCACTGCGAGGGCGTCCGGGTCCTCGGCACCTATCCGACGTAGCACCGGAAGCTGGCGCGGCGGCGTCCCAGGCATCCTGGGTTCGGTAGATGGACCGGTACACTTCGCCAGGCCATGCCAGGTGACGTCCTCACTCCACCAGGCCCACCAGGGTCCGTACCGCTCTCTGAGCACCCGCGGTACGGACCGGATGGCGGCGGCGCGAGCCGTGGCGCCAATGGCAGGGTGCTCGTCCTCAACGCGACGTACGAACCGATCAACGTCTGCACCGTGCGGCGCGCCGCGGTCCTCCTGCTGAAGGCGAAGGCGGAGGTGGTCGAGCACGGGTCCTGGGAGCTGCGGTCGGAGAACACCTCGATGGCGCGGCCGGTCGTGATCCGACTCGTCACGTACGTGCGAGTGCCTCGCGACACGCACCAGCGCAAGATCACCCGCCGCGCGGTGTTCGCTCGGGACGGGTGGGAGTGCCAGTACTGCGGTGCCCGGTCGCAGCTGACCGTCGACCACGTGATCCCCCGCTCGAAGGGCGGTGGTTCGACGTGGGAGAACATCGTCGCCGCGTGCGCGCCGTGCAACCGGCGCAAGGGCGACCAGCTGCCCAAGCAGGCGAACATGCATCCGAAGCGCGCGCCCCGGGTGCCGCACCCGCAGGTGTTCATCCACGTGGCGAGCCCGCACATTCCGGGCGCGTGGAAGCCGTGGCTGCCTGAGGCGGGCGTGGCCGAGGCGGCGTAGGCCGTTACCCGAGCCGCGACGCCAAGAGGGCCTTGAGCCGTTCGAGATGATCGACGTGCGCAGCTTCGGCCGCAACGCGAGACGCTTGGGGGCGGGTTGGCGCTCGATACTTCCCGTCAGCGTGGTACGGCTGGGGTGAGGCCGTCTCCAGGGTGTGGAAGGCGAGCTGCGCTACGCGAAGGCCCGGATAGAGGGCGATGGGACTGTCCCCTTCGTTGACGAGTTCGAGGGTCAGACAGCCGGCGAACCCTGGCTGGACGAGAATTGCTGTCGCGACAACCAAGCCAAGCCGACCCCACGACGAGCGCGCAACGACGTACGCCCCAAGGTCAGTTGGGAGACGGACGTACTCGAAGGTTGCGGCAAGCACGAAGTGCTGGGGGTGGAGCCACAGTTTGTCTCCGAGGGGGACAACCACTCGTTCCTGAAGATCCTCGACAGACGCTTGATCGTGCTTCCCTGGATCGAGGCCTGGGCCGCGGGTGCGCCTCAGCAGGAGAAACTCGCTTCCAAGACGCACATCGACGGAGGCCGGGCCGATTTGGTCTTCCGCAAGGAGGGGCGTGACAACCAGGCGGTCCGCCAGCGGGCGGGCCATCGCGGCCCGTAGGTCGGCCTGTCCAAGAAGAGTCACAGTTGGCCCCACGCTTCAAGCACGACACTGGACTCCAGGGCTTTGCCCACTAGCTCTTGCAGCGTGCGGTCGGATGTGGCCGCGACAAAGCCGTCAGGAGAGTCGCCGTGCCGCGCGATTGCGGCCTCCCAGCCGCCGGCCAGAATGCCCCTCCGATCGAGTGGCTCGTCGAGTTCAACCGGCAAGATGCTGTGGCTGAGCAGCTCAGCAGCGGTCGACGCATGTGCGGCACACTCGCTCGGGACGATCGCGTTGGCTCCTGTCCTGGCGGCAGCAAGTTCGTGGAACGCGTCGGCGCTTCGGAGGAGTGCGTTCACCAGGAAGCTGAAGGGCTGCTGACTGTACGTCAGTGCCTCGGCACTAACGCCTCCCAGCCAACCGCGGATTCCGGGCGCGATCGCCATAAGGTAGGGATCCCAGCCGCGTGCGGTGGCCTGCTGAAGCGCGAGGTTGAAGCGGAGGGTGTTTGGCGGGTGGTCCTGCCCGGGCTCGCCGTAACTGAGAGCAAGGACGAACGACGCCAGAGCGAAAAGAAACGGCACACCGGCAACGTCGAGGGCGAGGGCATCGCACAGGAGCTCTGTCGCCCAGGCGTCGAGCCGCTCGTCTAGCCACTGGTCAACGTCGGCGTCAGTCCAGGTTGGCATCGCCGACTTGACAGCGGCCACGGCCGCGGCCCTCTCGGGATGATAGGCAGGTTCCGACTCGACTCTGGCAACAGCAGCAGCCGTGAGATCGTACTCATCGACACTGGAGTGTCCGAGCTCGTGCGCGAAGATTGGGTGGAGGAATACGGAGTCGGCATCCGTCAGCGGAAAGTTGAGAACAATCGGTCGACGCGTATTCGACGGGGCAAACCCGGGGGTGCCATTGATGTACTCGCGAAATGGCCATGAGGTTGTCGAGTACATGTACTCCGCGTCCGGGACTACGACGAGGTCGACGTTCGTCCCGATCAGATGACCCGCATACTCCTCAGTCAGAAACAGGCTGCCGAGGTTGAGGTGCGGAGTGCGGGTCGCCTCCAGCCACGGGAGTGCTCGATGTGCGCTTTGGAGTTCTACGACCGCTTGGCGAAGGGAACGCGCGTACGCCTTCCGGGCTAGTCCACCTGCATTGGATGCGGGGGAAGCCGAGATCCGCTGCTCCACGGCTCCTATGAGGTCGAGCACATGGTCGCGCAGCGCAGCGCCGCGAGTTCCAGACGGGGCTGCCAGCCGCGGGTCCGCCTTCAGCAAGGCAACCTCTTGAGAAACCCGCGGAACTAGGAAACTGAGATCGGTGTCGTCCCCGTCCACGCGATCGCGTCCTTCCGAGAGGTCAGAACGGCGTTGCTCCGGGCGAGCTGAAGGTCACCCAAGCGATCAAAGAGACGCATGAGAGCATCGAGAGTGTCGGACTTGTCGGGAGGCAACTGGCCATGGGCCGCTTGGTCAGCTGCCGTGGCCAGCTCGAGGAGTGCTTCATGGTGGTCCCCGCCTGAGGCGCGCCCAAGGACGGACGTAACGGCTGTGCGTGTGGTCTCCGTGGCAGCGACGCTCCGAGCTGATCTTGGGCGGCTGCGCCACTGCGTGGGGTCGGCAAGCGTCCGCAAGAACAGCGCGGCTTGCTCGAGTACGCCGGACGCGAAGGGAGCAAGTTCACCGCCGCCGTGCACGGTATCCAGAGCGACAACAACGTCGTTGGCCCAGGACCCAAAGGCAGTGGCGGCACTGAGTTCTTCGAGGTGCTGAAGGTCGCGCATCACAGGTCTTTCTAACAGGCTAGAGGTGCCAGGGTGTGGACCAGGCGTGCTACACGGTACGGTGTAGGGAGGACGGCATGGCTAGAGACGACGAGCAGATCAACATCCGAATCTCAGCGTCTCGGTTCTCCGTGCTGGCAGCGGCAGCGTTCGTGGACGGACTGCGGGGGCCCTCCGAACTTGTCCGCCCGGTGATCGAAGAGCTTGCCGATCGTCTAGGCCAAGATGAGGCGGTCAGGCTTGCGCTACAGGCCCGGTCGCTCCGCGAGACGGAGGGTGACGGCACCGTGAGAGCACTGCCCCGTCGCCGCCGAGAGTCTGGCGACTGACGCAGAACGCACGAGGGGCGCCCCAAGTGGGACGCCCCTCGCAGAGAGAACTGCTGGTGTTGTTCCGCGCTGGACTGGCTAACGGCCGGGAGGACCAGATCCGGCATCCAGAGCGGCGGTGGCCCGGGTGGATTCGCTGGGGTCAGCCAGCACGTCCGGCCTCAGCGGCCGGGCACCTCCAGGGTCCCGCAAGAACTGTCACTACAGATACGGACCACCTCCTTTCTCTGGTGATCCAAAAATAGCGAACTGCCGGGACGGTCTCGACCCGTCCCGGCGCGCGCCCGCTATTCCTCTGCGTCGCCGGCGTCCTCGTCGGCCGGCGGCTCGACGGCGATGGTGGCGTCGCCTTCCTCCGGCGGGGCATCGGCAAGGCCGGTCACCTCGGCCCCGCGCTGCGGGTCCTCGTCGGACTCGACAACGAGCGCCACGGCGCTGACGACGTCGTCGTCGCGCATGTTCATGACCTTCACGCCCTGGGCCGAGCGGCCCGTCTCGCGGATGCCCTCGACGCCGGTGCGCTGCACCATCCCCTCGCGGGAGATGAACAGGAGCTGCTCATGCGGGCGCACGACCAGCGCCGCTGACAGGCCGCCGCGCTTCTCGCTGAACTTGATCGTCTGGACGCCCTTCGTCCCGCGGTTGGTCTTGCGGTACTCCGCGACGCTCGTGCGCTTGCCGAACCCGTTCTCGGTGACGACGAGCAGCTCCTGGTCGTCGCGCGCGACGACCATGGTGAGGACGGCGTTGTCCTTCCCGGTGATGTTCATGCCGCGCACGCCGGAGGTGTCGCGGCCCATGGATCGGACATCGCTCTCGTGGAACCGGACGGCGAGACCCTCGCGCGAGACGATGAGGATGTCGTCGTCGCCGCTCGTGCGCTGGACGCTGATGAGCTCGTCGTCGTCGCGGATCTTGATCGCGATGATGCCGTCCGCCTTGATCGGCGTGTTGTAGGCGAGGAACTCGGTCTTCTTCACCACGCCGGTCTTGGTGGCGAACATGACGTACTGACCCTCGGTGAAGTCGCGCGTGGAGAGCACGGACTGGATGCGCTCGCCCTCGCGCAGCGGCAGGATGTTGACGAGCGCTCGGCCCTTCGCCGTGCGCTGCGCCTCCGGCAGCTCGTAGACCTTCTTGCGGTAGACCTTGCCGCGGTTGCTGAAGAACAGCAGGTAGTCGTGGCTCGAGCACACGAAGAGGTGCTCGGTGTAGTCGCCGTCCTTCATGTCCATGCCGATGACGCCACGGCCGCCGCGGTGCTGCTGGCGGTAGGTGTGGAGCGGCAGGGACTTGATGTAGCCCGAGTGCGTGATCGTGATGACCATCTGCTGGTCGACGATCAGGTCCTCGATGTCGATCTCATCTTCGGAGTCGTGGATCTTCGTGCGTCGTTCGTCCCCGAACCGCTCGACGATCTCGGCGAGTTCGTCCTTGATGACCCCGTAGACCTTGGCCTCGTCCCCGAGGAGATCGCGCAGCTCACCGATGCGCTCGACCTTGTCGTCGTGCTCGGTCTTCACCGCGTCCGCTTCGAGCGCCGTGAGCTGGGAGAGGCGCAGGTCGAGGATTGCCGACGCCTGGATCTCGCTCAGGTCGAACCGCGCCATGAGCTCGGTGCGCGCCGTGTCCCGGTCGCGCGACTTGCGGATGAGGTCGATGATCGCGTCGAGGTGGTCGAGCGCGATGAGCAGGCCCTTGAGGACGTGCACGCGGCGCTCGAGGACACCCAGCTCGTGCTTGGACCGGCGGACGATGATGTCTCGCTGGTGCTGGACGTAGTTGTGGATGACCGGGACGAGCCCGAGCGTCCGCGGCACGCCGTCCACGAGCGCGACCATGTTCACGCCGAACGTGGTCTGCATCGGCGTGTGCTTGTAGAGCTGGTTGAGGACGACCTCGGGAATCGCGTCGCGCTTCAGCTCGATGACGAGACGCATGCCGCGCTTGTCGCTCTCGTCGAAGACGTCGGCGATGTCGGTGAGCTTCCCGTCCTTGACGAGGTCGACGATCTTGCGAATGAGACCGGTGTCGCCGCCCTTCTTGACGGTGAACGGCAGCTCGGTGACGACGATCGCTTCCTTGCCGCGGCCGCGCTCCTCCGTGTGCGCCATCGCGCGGATGCGGACGCGGCCGCGGCCGGTGTCGTACGCGTCACGGATGCCCTGGCGGCCGAGGATGATGCCGGCGGTGGGGAAGTCCGGACCCTTGATGTGCTGCATCAGCTCGTCGACGCCGATGTTCGGGTCGTCGATGTAGGCGATGACGGCGTCCGCCACCTCGCGCAGGTTGTGCGGCGGGATGTTCGTCGCCATGCCGACGGCGATGCCGGACGAGCCGTTGACGAGCAGGTTCGGGAAGCGCGACGGCAGGACCGAGGGCTCCTGGCTCGATCCGTCGTACGTCGGCGTGAAGTCGACGGTGTCCGCGTCGATGTCGCGGAGCATCTCCATCGCCAGGCGCGTCATGCGCGCCTCCGTGTACCGCATGGCGGCGGCGGGGTCGTCGTCGATGGAGCCGAAGTTGCCCTGGCCGTCGACCAGCGGGTAGCGCAGGGAGAAGTCCTGCGCCATGCGGACGAGCGTGTCGTAGATCGACGAGTCGCCGTGCGGGTGATAGTTGCCCATCACCTCGCCGACGACCTTCGCCGACTTGGAGTACGGACGCGTGGGCCCGAGGCCCATCTGCGACATCCCGTAGAGGACGCGGCGGTGGACGGGCTTCAGGCCGTCACGCACATCGGGAAGCGCGCGGCCGACGATGACGGACATCGCGTAGTCGAGGTACGCGGACCGCATCTCGTCTTCGAGGGCGCGCGGCTCGATGTTGCCGCCGCCGATGACGTCGCTGGATGCCATGGTGCCTGGGCCTCCTCTTTCCTAGACGTCGAGGTTCGCCACGAGGCGAGCGTTGGTCTCGATGAAGTCCCGGCGCGGCTCGACCTGGTCGCCCATGAGCATCGAGAAGATGCGGTCGGCCTCCGCGGCGTCCTCCACGTTCACCTTCGCCAGGGTGCGGCTGGCGGGGTTCATGGTGGTCTCCCCGAGCTGATCGGCGTTCATCTCACCCAGGCCCTTGAAGCGGCTCATGGTCACGCCCTTCTGCGCGACCCGCAAGACGGCCGGGCGGAGCGCCGCGAACGACAGGGCCTCCTCCTCGACGTCGCCGAGCACGATGCTGAACGGCGGCGTGCCGGCGAGCTGGAGCAGCTCCTGGTGCACGCGGACGAGGGACTTGTACTCGGGCTGATCGAAGAGCGACCGCCGCATCCGCAGCGTGCGCGCCAGACCGGTGCGTGTCTCGACGGCCCGGACGACGATGTCGATCTCGTCCTCCTCGACCATCGAGGTCTCGTACGGCGAGCCCTCGATGCCCGCGCGGCTGATCAGCTCGATCGCCGCGACCGACCCGGCCACGGATTCGTCGAGAATCGCTGATTCCTCGAGGAACGTGACGATGTCGTTGCCGTGCTCGGCGCGCAGCGCCGCGGCCCAGCCCTCGTACTGCTTGAGCAGCCGGCCGAACTTCTGCCAGCGCGTCTCGGTGATGTTGAACTGCTTGCCGTCGCGATCGGTGATGCGGAACTTGTCCCACTTGTCCGAGAGGAGGATCTCCTCAAGCTCGGACTCGCGCTCGATGTACCGGACCTGGTTGCCACGCTTGATCTTGTAGAGCGGCGGCTTGGCGATGTAGACGTAGCCGGCCTCGATGAGCTCCGGCATCTCGCGGAAGATCAGCGTGAGCGCGAGCGTGCGGATGTGGGCGCCGTCGACGTCGGCGTCCGTCATCAGGATGATCTTGTGGTACCGCGCCTTCTCGATGTCGAACTCGTCGCGGATGCCGGTGCCGAGCGCCGTGATGAGCGCCTGGATCTCGGCGTTCTGCAGCACCTTGTCGATGCGTGACTTCTCGACGTTGAGGATCTTGCCGCGGAGCGGGAGCACGGCCTGGGTGTTGCGGTCCCGGCCCTGCTTGGCCGAGCCGCCCGCGGAGTCACCCTCGACGATGAAGATCTCCCGCAGCGCAGGGTCGCGCACCGAACATTCGGCGAGCTTGCCGGGAAGCGCCGAGTTGGCGAGCGCCCCCGACTTGTTGCGCGCGAGGTCGCGGGCCTTGCGGGCAGCCGACCGGGCCTGCGCGGCCGCGACCGCCTTCTTGATGATCGCGGTGCCCTCCTGCGGGTTCTCCTCGAGGAACTCGGCGAGCTTCGTGTTGACGATGTTCTGCACGAACCCCGCCATCGCCGGGTTGCCCAGCTTCGTCTTGGTCTGGCCCTCGAACTGCGGCTCGGCGAGCTTCGCGCTGATGACGGCGGTGAGACCCTCGCGGATGTCCTCGCCGGCCAGCTTCGCGTCCTTCTCCTTGAGCATGCCCTTGTCCAGGGCGAACTTGTTCATCGTGCCGGTCAGCGCCGACCGGAAGCCCGAGAGGTGCGTGCCGCCCTCGTGCGTGTTGATGTTGTTGGCGAACGAGAACACCGACTCCTGGTAGGTCGTGTTCCACTGCATCGCGACCTCGACCGCGCCGTCGGGCGTCTCGGCCTCGAAGAAGATGACCTTCTTGCCGATCGGGTCCTTGTTCTCGTTGAGGTAGACGACGAAGTCCTCGATGCCGCCCTCGTACTGGAACTCGGCGGCCTTGCCCTCGCCGCGCTCGTCCTTGATCCCGATCTTCAGGCCGCGCGTGAGGAACGCCGTCTCGCGCAGGCGCTGCTCGAGGATGGAGAAGTCGAACTCCGACTCGTCCATGATCTCGGCGTCGGGGAGGAAGTGGATGCTGGTACCCGTCTCGTCCGTGGGCTCGCCCTGGACGAGCGGACCCTGCGGAACGCCGCGCGCGTAGTCCTGCGTGTGGGAGAAGCCGTCGCGGCGGACGGTGACGGTCAGGCGCTCGGACAACGCGTTGACGACCGAGACGCCGACGCCGTGCAGACCACCGGAGACCTTGTAGCCCTCGCCCTCGCCGAACTTGCCGCCCGCGTGGAGCACGGTGAGCACGACCTCGACTGCCGGCTTGCCCTCCTTCTCCATGACCGCGACGGGGATCCCGCGTCCGTCATCGGTGACCGTGATCGAGTTGTCCGGGTGGATCACGACCTGGACCTCGCTGCAGTGCCCGGCCAGCGCCTCGTCGACCGAGTTGTCGACCACCTCGTACACGAGGTGGTGCAGGCCGCGCACACCGGTCGAGCCGATGTACATGCCGGGCCGCTTGCGGACTGCCTCGAGACCCTCCAGGACGGTGATGTCCTGGGCGTCGTAGTCAGCTGAGCCGCGGCGTCCGCTGGTGGGATCGTCCTGGGCCAATGTTCCTCCGAAACACACGAGCGCCCCGGGCTGTGGACGGTGTCCACTGACGTCCGGGGCGCGTCCGTCGATTGAGGTGTCAGTCTACCAGTCGAGGTTGTCGTAACTGCCTGTGCACAACCCCGGAATCTCCCGCAACTGCGGGAAAACAGCGCAGACTTTCAACGGTTGCGACGGTCCCCCGGACGCCCCGCGCCTGCAGTGCACCGCAGGGACCGCACCCGTTCGGTCCCGATCGATGCGTTGAGCGCCGCGACCAGGGCCGGGCCCATGAGTTCGACCTCCTGCGCCCAGACGGCCGATCGGCACCGAACGGTCACCTCGCCGCCCTGCTCGGCGACCGGCTCGGCCTGGGCGGCGATCGCCGGCCCGACGGCGTCCGGCCACGCTCGCTGCACACTGGCCAGACCGGTCAGCGGCGCGAGCTCGGCGGTCAGCGCCTCGACTGCCGTCCCCAGTGGGCGTGGAACTCGACGGAACCTCATGCCGCCTCCGCCGCCCGGCTCGACGAGCGCCGCGCCATCGCGCACGGCGATACGGCAGACCGAGCCCGCGTCGGCGCCCGGCACGTGTGCGAGATCCGTGGTCGTGATGACGCTCTGGCCCGGCCCGTCCAGGCGCAGAGCGAGCTTCGCCCGGCGCACGGGATCGAGCTCGCTCATGACGTCATCGAGCAGGAGCAGCGGCAGCGCGCCGCGCGCCTCAGCCAGGGCCTCGCGCTCGGCGAGCAGCAGCGCCAGCAGCCCCATCCGCTGCTCGCCCTGCGACCCGTAGGCCCGCAACTCGCGGCCGTCGCGCTGGAGCACGATCTCGTCGCGGTGCGGGCCGTGGCCGGTGAAGCCACGATCCAGGTCGCCGTCCACCCGCTCTGCGAGCTCGGCTGCAAGTGCCGCGGCGTCCGGCGCGTCGGTGCGCGGGCGGTACCGCAACACCGACGTGCCCGACAGCCCCAGGTCCTCCGCGGCCTGCGCGTACGGGTCTGCGAGCAGCGCGCACGCTTCTGCTCGGTGGTCACGCAGGCTCACGCCGTGCCGCGCGACCTCCGCGTCCCAGGCCGGCAACGACGCGCGGGATGCCCGCCCGGTGCGGATGCGGGCGAGGAGCGCGTTGCGTTGCGCGACAGCCTGCCCGTATGCGCGGCGGGTCTGCGCCCGCGCCGGCCACGCCGCGGCGATGACCTGGTCCAGGTGCGCTCGTCGCAGCGACGGCGGCCCCTTCACCAACTCGAGGCGATCGGGCAGAAACACCGAGACGAGCGGCCGGGCCGGCACGTCGAGGAGCCGCTCGACCTCGGCGCCGTCGGCCTTCAGCCGCTTCGGCTCGCCCGGCTCGAAACCCACGGACAGCGTGTGCTCCACGCCGTCCGCGTCGCACAGATCAAGATCGACGTGCGTGGCCTGCGCGCCGAAGCGGACGACCTCGCGCTCGTTCGACGTCCGGCACGATCGACCGGTGCATCCGAAGTAGAGCGCCTCCAGCAGGTTCGTCTTGCCGGCCCCGTTGCGACCGTGAACCACCGTGAGACCCGTACCGAGTGCGACGTCCAGCCGCGCGTAGGTGCGGAATTCGCGGGCGCGAAGCCGCCGGACCCGCATCGCCCTACACGTTGAGCCTGATCGGCATGATCAGGTACAGGAACCCGCTGTCATCGGCGGCCTCGATGAGCCCCGGGCGCAGCGGGCTGATGAGCCGGAGCTTCGCCTGCTCTGAGTCCACGCTCTCGAGGCCGTCCCGCAGGAACTCCGGGTTGAACCCGATCTCGAACGCTTCGCCGGCAAACGGCACGGGCAGCGATTCCGACGCCTCGCCGACGTCCGGGGTCTGTGCGGACACCGTCAGCTCCCCTTCGCTGAACCGCAGCCGCAGCGGCGCGTTCTTCTGCGCCATGAGGCTCATGCGGCGGACGACGGCGCGAACCTCTTCGCTGTCGACGATGAGGTCGTGCTCGTAGCCGTCGGGCAGCAGCTGGTTGTAGTTCGGGAACTGACCATCGATGAGTCGGGAAGCGAGGACCGCGCCGCCGACGCTGAAGATCACCTGGTTCTCCTGGCGGGCGACCGTGAGCTCGGCGTCGTCGGCGCCCTCGGCAAGCCGCGCCAGCTCCCCGAGCGCTCGGGCGGGGACGTTCGCCTCGAACTCGCCGTCGAGCGGTGACTCGAGCTTCGTCTCCTTCACGGAGAGCCGATACGAATCCGTCGCGACCATCTTCAGGTCCGAGCCCGACGCCGACACCAGGATGCCCGTGAGGATCGGACGGGTCTCGTCCTTCGACGCCGAGCGCTCGACCTTGCGCACCGTTGCGACGAACGCGTCGGCGGGAACGCGGACGACCGAACCGTCACCCGCCTCCGGGAACGGCGGGAAGTCCTCTCCTCGCAGCGTGCGCACGTGGTACCGCGCGCTGCCGGAGACGATCTCGACATCGCCCTCGCTCGGACGCAGCTCGAGGGAGACGTCGCTGGCGGGAAGGACCCGGGCGACGTCGAGGAGCAGGCGTGCCGGCAGGACGACGGAACCGTCGCGTTCGACGGTGGCGGGCAACGGGACGCGGAGTCCGACCTCCATGTCGGTGGCGCGGAGCTCGGCCTGACCATCGGCGGCCACGACCTGCACCCCTGAGAGCGCCTGGACCGCACTGCGGGTGGAAGCCACCCGCGCGGCGGCTCCGACCTGAGCGAGCAGGTCGGCGCTAGAGGTCTGCAGCTTCACGATGCTCTCCTGGAATGAATAGGAAGAAGTAGTAGGGGGTGTGGAGATGTGGACATTCCCCGAAAGCGCCGCAACGAGCGGGGGGATGGTGCACATCTGGCCTGTGCGCGCGAGTGCGCAAGTCTGCCAGCAACGGCGGTCACGACGGGACCGTGCACAGGCGAGCGGTCAGTGCACGGACCGTCTCGTAGGCCTCGGGGTCCGAAGCCATGCGCTCGGATGTGCGTTTGCAGGCGTGCATGACGGTGGTGTGATTGCGTCCGCCGAACGACCGTCCGATGGAGGGGAGGCTCTCCGTGGTGTGTTCGCGGGCGAGGTACATGGCGACCTGACGAGGCCACGCGACGCTGGCTGCGCGGCTGGTGGAGAGGAGGTCGTCGCGGGTGACGCCGAAGGCCTCGCAGGTGACGTCCTGAATGTGCTCGACGGTCAGCGCGGCGCCGGCAGGGTTGCCGGCACCGGGTGTCGGGCGTCGCGACTCGGGATAGAGGCCGTCGAGGACTTCGTTGGCGAGGGCGACGTCGATGGGACGGCCGGTCAGGGAGTGGTAGGCGACGACGCGAATGAGGGCGCCTTCGAGCGCGCGGACGTTGTCGGTGATGCGGTCGGCGAGCACGGTGAGCGCTCGCGGGTCGGCGAGCTGGATGTCGTCGTGCTGGACGCGCTTGCGGAGGACGGCGAGGCGGATCCCGTGGTCGGGTCGGGCGATCTCGCAGACGAGGCCGGCTTCGAAGCGCTCGCGCAGGCGGTCCTCGAGGGCTTCGAGGTCGCGCGGGAGGCGGTCCGAGGTGAGGACGAGCTGCGCCCCGGCGTCGTGGAGCGCGTTGAAGGTGTGGAAGAACTCCTCCTCGGTCCGGGCCTTGCTCGCGAGGAACTGAACGTCGTCGACCAGGAGGACGTCGGCGCGGCGAAAGCGGCCCTTGAAGTCATCCACACGCCCTGTGCGTAACGCGGCGACGAAGTCACCGGTGAAGCGTTCGGTCGTGGTGTAGCGCACTGTCAAGCCGGGCGCCGAACGAGCGGATGTAGTTGCCGATCGCGTGCAGGAGGTGGGTCTTGCCGACGCCGGGGGGCCCGTACAGAAAGAGCGGGTTGTACGCCTGGCCGGGGAGTTCGGAGACCGCGAGCGCGGCCGCGTGCGCGAGCTGATTCGAGGTGCCGATGACGAACTGGTCGAAGTTCAGCTTCGGGTTGAAGCGGTCGTCGGCATCGGCGAGGGGCGCGTCGTCGTCGTCACGCGTCATCGCTTGACGCTGGCGGGTCGGCGGATGCTGCGGTTTGGGTCGGGGGGCAGAGGCAGACGCGGAGACGAGATCGACCGTCGCCTCCGGCCCGAGGACCGCAGCGGTGCAGGCTTGGAGGACGCGGTCGAAGCGGTCGGCGATCCAGGACCGCAGCGCGTCGGGCGCCTCGAGGACGAGCACGGTGTCCTGCAGCTCGATGGCCTGCACAGGGGCGAGCCAGATGTCGAAGGCCTGCGCGCCGACTGCGTCGCGGAGCTCCTCGCGAATACGCCGCCAGGCGGCGTCGAGATGGGGATCGTGGGCAGGCGTGGGTGACTCCGGAACGAGCAGGTGCGGCGGGGCGATGGAGGGCCTCGACGGCCCGGGAGGTCGTCGAACTTAGCACGCGGTCAGAGGGCTGCGGGACAGGTCTCTGAGAGGGCCCCGCACACAGCGAAAAAAGGCTGTGCACAGGTCACTGCACAGGTGCCGGATGGCTTGTGCGCCCCAGAGTGGACTACCCTGTGCCAAGCCATGAAGCGCACCTACCAGCCCAAGAAGCGCAAGCGCGCTCGCACGCACGGATTCCGCCAGCGGATGCAGACGAAGGCCGGACGCGTCGTCTTGAAGCGCCGCCGGGCCAAGGGCCGCAAGCGTCTCACCGTCTGAGGCAGGCCGCGGTGGACCAACTGCCGCACCAGCTCGCCTCGCCCCGTCGCGCCAAGCGCGGGCGTCTCTCGCGTAGCGCTGAGTTCGAGCGCGTCTATCGCCAGGGTCGCTCGCACGGCGGGCGGTATCTCGTGCTGCACGTGTTCCCTCGGGACGCGCGTGAGCCTGCCGATTCGGCGCGGCTCGGCCTGTCGGTGTCCCGCAAGGTCGGGGGCGCGGTGGAGCGCAACCGGGTGAAGCGGCTCCTGCGTGAGGCGTTCGCAACCCAGGCCGATCGCGTGCCGTCTGACCACGACGTGGTGATCGTCGCTCGCCCGGGCGCGCTTGAGCTGTGCGATCGCGACGGTCTCGCAGGCGTCCAGGCGGCGATCGCCGAGTTGCTGGACAAGGCCGGCCTGCCCGCGGCGGACGCGTGAGCTTCGCGCGTCGCGTCGCTGTCGCACCCATCCGGCTCTACCAGCGGGTGATCTCCCCGGCGCTGCCGCGCCGGTGCAAGTACGAGCCGACGTGCTCGCACTACGCCGCGCAGGCGATCGAGCGGTACGGCATACTCCGCGGGCTCGTGCTGGCGACGTGGCGTGTCCTGCGCTGCAACCCGTTCAGCCACGGCGGCTATGACCCCGTCGAGGCCCAGCGCGTGTTCTCCCGTCCCCCGCGCACCGCGCGCAGTTAGACCGTGATGCTCGCCAACATCTTCCAGCCGCTCATTGACATCTTCGAGCCCCTGCTCGTGTTCATCTACGGGATCGTCGGGTCCTGGGGATGGGCGATCGTGGGCATGACCGTCTTGATCCGGTCGCTGCTGCTGCCGCTCGCGATCAAGCAGTACCGCTCGATGCGGGCGCTGAGCGAACTCGCTCCGGAGATCAAGAAGCTGCAGGAGAAGTACAAGAACGACAAGCAGCGTCAGCAGCAGGAGATGATGAAGTTCTACCAGGAGAACAAGGTGAATCCGTTCGCCTCGTGTCTCCCGCTGGTGGCCCAGCTGCCGGTGTTCCTGGCGCTCTTCTATCTGCTGCAGCAGGACCTGAAGATCGAGATCTGCGGACCCCAGCTGCAGGCTGCGGGGATCATCAACAGCGCCAACGAGGTCCTGAACAGCGACGCGCTGAAGAGCACGACGTGTGGATCGCTGAATCCCCCGGGCAACCCGGAGACGTTCCTGTTCATCCCCGACCTCACGGCCGAGGCGACGGGCTGGGTGCTGATCGTGCTGATCGTCCTGTACGTGACGTCGCAGCTGCTCTCGAGCATCCTCATGCCGTCGACCGTGGACAAGACGCAGCGGATGATCTTCATGGCGCTGCCCTTCATCTTCGTCCCGTTCATCATCAACTTCCCGGCGGGCCTGATCCTCTACTGGATCACGACGAACCTCTGGACGGTCGGCCAGCAGGTGTCGCTCCGCAAGATCTACGGGGCGCCGAAACCGCCGGAGCCGGGCGAAGGGCCGTTCAGCGGGCTCATGGATCAGTTGCGTGGTGGGCAGAAGGAACCCGCCGCCGCGGCGGCGGGCGCGGGCGGGAACGGCGCGGCGGCGAAGTCCTCGGGAGAGAAGAAGCCCGCGGGAGCACCGCCCTCATCGCCACGAAAGCGCAAGAAGCGATCGGGGAGACGTCGATGAGCGCGGCAGCCGACGCGGTGCGCGAGTTGGTCGAGCGGGTCGCGAAGACCCTGGAGCTCGAAGGGCCTGTGGAGATCGTGGAGACCGACGAGGAGATCGTCGCGACACTGCACGGTGAGGATCTGGGGCTGTTCATCGGCCGCCACGGATCGACGATCGACGCCGTGCAGCATCTCGCACAGCGCGTCGGGCACAAGGCCGGCGATACCGAGGCCCGCATCGTGGTCGACGCCGAGGGGTACCGCGAGCGGCGCCGGAACGCCCTGGAACGGCAGGCCGACCGCGCGGCGCACGACGCGCTGCGGTCCGGTCGCCCGGTGGCACTGGACGCGATGACCGCAAGTGAGCGGAAGTTGGTCCACGAGTACCTGCGGGACAACAGCGAGGTGGAGACGTACAGCGAGGGCGACGAGCCCGATCGCCACCTCGTGGTCGCCCCGGCGACGACGCCTGCCGGCTGAGCACGACGTTTCACGTTTTTCTCCCCGGTGAAACAATCTGGGGCTGTGACCGACGAACGTGACCGGGGGGCTCCTCGCGGGCCTGCTCCTCAGCGCCGGCTCCTTCGGGGGCGACGGCAAGCAGCCGCAAGTCACGCTGCGCATGCACACCCGGCACGAGCAGTTGCTGCGCTGGGTGACGGAGCAGGTTCCTGGGAGCCGGCTCTACGGCCCGTACCACCATGGTGGCCGCTCGTACTTCCAGTGGATGGCCCGGGGCGACGCTCTTGTCCATGGCCTGCTCCCGCTCCTTGAGGAGACGCTCGTTCCCGAGCTTGATCCCCCGGCCCATGAGCGCCTGACCGACATGACGTCGCGGTACGCCGAGGCCATCGCCCGCTCGAAGGCGCGTCCGCGATGAGCGTTCGTGACGCGCTCGCGACCCTGGTCGCCCGATTCGATCTCCCCGCAGGGGCAGAGGATGCGCTGGACGCGTACCTCGTGCTCCTCGCGGAAGACCCGACTGCTCCGACGACGGTCACCGACCCACGGCGCGCAGTCGACGAGCACATCGCCGACGCGCTTGTCGCCCTGGACCTGGACGTCGTGCGGGCGGCGACGCGTGTCGCGGATCTCGGCGCCGGGGCCGGAGTTCCCGGGATCCCGCTCGCGATCGCGTTGCCCACGGCGCACGTCACGCTGGTCGACAGCCTGGAGCGCAAGGGCGCGTTCCTCCGACGCGCCGTCGACGTCACGGGGGTCCAGAACGTCGATGTCGTCGTCGCTCGGGCGGAGGCGTGGCCCGCCGGTCGGGAGCTCCACGACGTCATCCTCGCGCGCGCCGTCGCGCCATTGGGTGTGCTGGCCGAATACGCGGCGCCGCTGCTCGCCCTGGGTGGCAGCCTCGTGGCCTGGAAGGGGCAGCCCGAGCCCGAGGAGGAGGCCGACGCCCGTTACGCGGCTGAGCTGCTGGGCTTGGAGGTCGAGGACCGCCGGCCGGTCACACCCTGGGCCGGCGCCGAGCGGCGGAGTCTCTACGTGCTGCGCAAGGTGGCCCCGACCCCGTCGAGGTATCCGCGGCGGGAGGGCATGGCACGCAAGCGGCCGCTCCGGGCGGCAGATCGGCCCGCCTGACGCGCCGCACGCGCGATTCCCCGCATATTGCGCGTGACTCCGTGCCGAATCGCCCGCTCCGACCGCGTCATGACGCGGTCGACGGCTACGCTGGCGGACGCATGGGATCGGTGTACGCAGTCGCCAACCAGAAGGGCGGGGTCGGGAAGACGACCACGGCCGTGAACCTCGCGGCCTGTGTCGCAGAGGCCGGGTATCCAACGCTCCTCGTCGACGCGGACTCGCAGGCGAACGCGACCGTCGCGCTGGGCCTCCCGAAGGACGGCACCCCCAGCCTCTACGACGTCATCAGTGGCGACGCGACCGCGATCGACGCGCTCCGCGACACGGCCGTCCCCAACCTCCAGCTCCTGCCGTCACACCCGGACCTGGCGGGCGCGAACGTCGAGCTTCCCCGCCGGCCAGGCTCCGAGACGTTGCTTCGCGACGCGCTCGCCCCGCTCCGCGACCGGTTCTCCTACATCTTCCTCGACTGCCCACCCTCGCTCGGGCCACTGACGGTCAACGCGCTCGTCGCCGCCGACCGGGTCATCGTGCCGGTGCAGACCGAGTACTTCGCGCTCGAGGGCCTCGCAGGCCTACTGGAGACCCTCCAGCTCATCCAGCGCACACTGAACCCGCGGCTGACGGTCGCCGGGATGCTGCTGACCATGCACGACGGGCGCACGCGTCTGGCCCGCGATGTCGAGGACGAGGTCCGCACGCACTTCCCCGACCTGGTCTTCGACACGGTCATTCCGCGGAACGTCCGCATCAGCGAGGCGCCGAGCTTCGGGCGGCCGGTCATCCACCACGATCCGCACTGCGTCGGTTCGGACGCGTACTTCGAGCTGGCCAAGGAGGTTGTCGCCCGATGAGCAAGTCCCGAGGCATGGGCCGCGGCCTCGCCGCCATCCTCGCCGTCTCCGAGGAGACCGAGATCACCGGCGACGAGCTCCGCGAGCTGCCGACCGATCTCATCGTTCCCAACCCGAACCAGCCTCGTCGGCACTTCGACGAGGCGGCCCTCCAGGCTCTCGCCGACTCGCTGGAGTCCCGCGGGGTCCTGCAGCCGGTGCTCGTGCGGCCGCTCGCCGGCGGCACGTACGAGCTGGTTGCCGGTGAGCGCCGTTGGCGCGCCTCGAAGCTCGCCGGCCTGGAGCAGATCCCCGCCCTCGTCCGCGAGCGGGACGATGCCCAGGCGCTCGAGGTCGCGCTCATCGAGAACATGGCTCGTGAGGACCTCAACCCGGTCGAGGAGGCACGAGCGTGTGCCGCGCTCGTCGAGGAGTTGGGGCTCACGCGTGAGGAGGTCGGTCGCCGCGTCGGTCGCAGCCGCGTCGCGGTTTCGAACCTGCTGCGCCTGCTGGATCTCCCCGACGAGGTGCTCGAGCTGCTGGAGCGCGGGGATCTCGCCGAGGGGCACGGCCGGGCGCTGCTCCTGGCTGAGGATCATGCCGACCGCAAGCGCCTCGGCCGTACCGCCGCCGCCGAGGGCTGGTCCGTCCGCGTGCTCGAGGACCGTGCGAGGAAGGCCAACGAGGCCGACAGCACGGGCGATTCCGGGAAGCCAAGGGCGCGGACCACCGGCGGGATCCATCCCGACCAGGCCGCCGCCGCCACCGAGATCGAGGACGCGCTGGGCGCGGCGCTGGGCACCGACGTCCGGGTTCGGCCCCGTGGTACCGGGTACCGGGTTGAGCTCAACCTCGCCGACGTCGACGAGGCGCTCGACCTCGCCGCCCGGCTGGGCGCACGCACGCCCGCGTGACCCGCGCGCCGTGGCCGCTATCATGCGCTGCCCCGGGCGATTAGCTCAGTCGGTTAGAGCGCTTCTCTGATAAGGAAGAGGTCGGTGGTTCGAGTCCACCATCGCCCATGAGACGGCTCCGCACTGCGGGGCCGTTCGTCGTTGTGGGGCTGCTCGCCCAGCGGCGCCGTCGCGCGACCGACTCGCGCCTCCAAGGTCTCCGGCTCGATCGCCGGAATCACAGGAGAGGGCCAGATGGCGCTGCCGGGCCGTTCGTGTGGGGTGCTCTTACGTCGGTACGGCACGGCGCCCTCCTTGCCGCTGTGGATCGTCCGATGTCCATATGTTCGGCGTGCCCGGGCCCGGCGACCGTCACCGTTGCGCGGTCCGCTGTGTCGCATGCGCGACACAGCGACCTGCCCCGTACGCTGTGGCCGATGCGGCACTCCGCAGACGGCTGGTGGATCGAGGAAGCGGGATCGAGCCCCCCGGACCTGCCCCTGGGCGAACACCTCACGGCCGACCTCGTGATCGTCGGCGGCGGGTACACGGGTCTGTGGGCTGCCTGGCGGGCGCTCGAACTCGACCCGGCCTGCCGCATCGTGTTGCTGGAGCGCGACCGGTGCGGCCACGGCCCGAGCGGGCGCAACGGCGGCTTCTGCAAGGGCCTGTGGCTGAACCTGGGCGCGCTCGTCCAGCACCACGGCGACGACGACGCGCTCGCGATCGCCATGGCCTGCGAGGATGCTGTCACGTCCATCGGCGACTGGTGCCGGGATGAGGGCGTCGACGCGTGGTTTCGCCAGGGTGGGTTCCTCAGCGTCGCCACGAGCCCCTTCCACGATGCGGTCCACGGCGACGCGGTCACGATCGCGCGGCGGCTCGGCGTGCCCGACCGCGCCATCGCGCTCTCCCAGGACGAGACCCGTGCGCGCTTCGGCGCCCCGTCGGCTCGCGGCGGCGTGCTCGTCCCAGGCGCCACGATTCAGCCGGCGCGACTCGCCCGTGCGCTGCGCGACCGCCTCATCGACCAAGGCGTGCGGGTCTTCGAGCATTCGGCAGCTCACGCCGTGCACGAGCACGCCGACGCGGTCCTCGTCCGCACTGCTCGCGGATCGGTCCGCGCTGAACGGGCCGTCCTCTCCGCCGGTCCCGCGCTCGGCGCGCTCCGACCGCTGCGTCACCGCCTGACCGTCGGCTCGAGCCACGCCCTCGTCACCGAGCCGGTGCCCGACGTCCTCGCGCACTACGGCTGGACGGGCGGCGAGGCCGTCGTCGATCGCCGCACGCTCCTGGATTACCTGCGGACGACGCCCGACGGCCGGATCGTGTCCGGCTGGGGTGGAGGCCGGCCCGCTGCGGGCGCGCGGCTGCACGGTCCCGTCCAGCACGACCCCGCGGCGCTGGACCGCGCGGCACGCCATCTCGTCGAGCTGCTGCCGGAACTTCGGGGCCGAACGATCGAGCAGGGATGGGGCGGCCCGATCGACATCTCGCCCACCACGCTGCCCGCGGTGGTTCCGCTCGGCCCACGCGTGGACGCGGCGTACGGCTACACGGGGCGCGGCGTCGGCCCGACCCGGCTGCTCGGCGACATCCTGGCGGCCCGCGCGCTCGGGCACGACGACGACCGCACGCGGCTGCCGTTGGTCGGGCCCCCGCGCGGCACGGTGCCCCCGGAGCCGATCCGGTGGGTCGGAGCGAGCCTCGTCCGGGCGGCGCTCATCCGCAAGGACGACGATGAGTCCGCCGGCCGGCGGCCGAGCCCGGTCGCACGGTTCGTGGCCGACCTGCCGCGCCGCCTCGGCATCACCGTCGGACGCTGACGACGGCACCGTCGCAGGCCGGGATTGGGGCCGGACCCCGACGGCTATGCTTCAGCGCGATGCAGGAGATGGTCATCTACGGGGTCAGCTTCGACATGGTCGGCAAGCAGCCGATCGTCCTGCTGAAGACCGTCGACTCCAACAAGTTCCTCCCGATCTGGATCGGGCATCCGGAGGCGGCGGCGATCCTCATGAAGCTGCAGGGCGCAAGCACGCCCCGCCCGATGACCCACGACCTTCTCGTGGACATGCTCGGCGAGCTCGAAGCCAAGTGCACGCAGGTGGTCGTGACCGAGCTGAAGGACAACACCTTCTTCGCCCAGATCACGCTGGCGATCAACGGCCGCGAGATCGAGATCGACTCCCGCCCCTCCGACGCGCTGGCACTCGCGGTCCGCTCTGGCGCTCCCATCTTCGCCGCCGAGGACGTCATCGCCGAATCGGCGATCGAGTTCGAGCACGAGGTCGAGGACACCGAAGAGGTCGTCGAGAAGTTCAAGGACTTCCTCGACCAGGTGTCCCCCGAGGACTTCGCCGGCGAGTAGGCCGGTCTTGGCGGAAGCCGAGCAGCAGCGCTGGGCCGAGCAGATCGCCGACCTGCGACGGCGGGTCACAGCACTCGAATCCACGCTGGCCGCGGTCGTGGCCCACACGGGTTACGTCCCTCCCGTCGAGCCCGCGATCCCGCCCGAGGCGCAGGCGCAGCTCGACCGCGGCAACCGGGCCGGCGCCATCGCGGAGTACGCGAAGGCGCGCGGCGTGAGCCGCCACCTGGCCGAGCAGGCGATCGACGCCGCTACGAGGCGAGATCCAGCAGCCGCTGAATGAGCGCGTCGTAGCTGATCCCCGCGGCCTCGGCGGCCTGCGGCAACAGCGAGATGTCCGTCAGTCCCGGGATCGCGTTGGCCTCGAGGACGTGCAGCTCCCCGGTCTCCTCGGAGAGCATCACGTCGACCCGCGCCATCCCGCGCATCCCGAGCACGTCCCAGACCCGCACGGCGAGCTCCTGGGCCGCCTCCGTGACGCCGCCGGGCAGCTGCGCCGGGCACACGAACTCGGTCTGCCCGACGGTGTACCGAGCCTCGAAGTCGTAGCGCTCGCCCACCGGCACCGCTTCGACGATCGGGAGTGCCTCCCCGTCGAGCACGGAGATCGCGAGGTCCGGGCCGTGCACGAACCGCTCGAGCAGCACCTTGTCGTCGTAGGAGAACGCGGCGAGCAGCGCGGCGGGCACCGCGCCCGCGTTGTCGGCGAACTTGATGCCCAGCGCCGACCCCTGCCCGGCGGGCTTGACCACGATCGGGAAGTCCAGGCGCTCCTCGATCTCCGGCAGCGCGTTGGCGGCGCCGAGCGCCTTGAACGCCGTCTCGGTGAACGCGAAGAAGTCGGGCGTCGGAATGTCGGCGTCGCGGAACGCGTGCTTGGCGAGCACCTTGTCGAAGCTGCGGATGCACGCGCTGATGCCGGACCCCGTGTACGGCACGCCGACGAGCTCCAGCAGTTCCTGCACCGTGCCGTCCTCGCCGTCACGGCCGTGCAGCGCGATGAACGCGACGTCGGGTCGCACCTCGCGCAGCCGGTCGACGAGGTCAGGGCCGACGTCGATGACGACGACGTCGTGGCCGAGGTTCTCCAGCGCGTCGGTGACCCGGGCGCCGGAGCGCAGCGAGACCTGCCGTTCGAGCGAGCGCCCGCCTTGCAGGACCGCGACCCGGCTCATGCCGATCCGCGGCCCGTGTCCTGCTCGTCCGCGCGACGTGGCGGCAGATGCAGCACGTCGGCGAGCACCGGATCGACCTCGGCCGGGGCGGGTTCGGCCTGCGGCGCCACCGTGCGGTGCGACCCGGTGAGCGTGCCGTAGAAGTCGACCTGTTCGCGGATGACCTCGCCGATGCGGCGCACGCCTTCGCGGATGTCCGCATCGCCGACCATGGAGAAGTTCAGGCGCATCGACGACCCGCCGCGGCCGTCGAGGAACGCCGCGCGGCCCGGTACGAACGCCACGTTCTCCTGCAGCGCCCGCGCGAGGAGGTCGGTCGTGTCGATGTAATCGGGCAGGGTCACCCAGAGGAAGAGCCCGCCGTGCGGTGTGCTCCACGTCGCCTCGGGCGGGAAGTGCTCGGCGAGCGCCTCGAGCATCACGTCGCGCCGGCCGCGGTACAGCTCGCACAGCGAGTCCAGGTACGCGCGCCACTGGCCCGGGATCGAGAAGTACTCGGCGGCGAACAGCTGGGTCATCGACGACGAGTTCAGGTCGGCGCCCTGCTTGCCGACGTTCATCTTCTGCAGCACCGGGCGCGGTGCGACCGCCCACCCGATGCGCAGGCCCGGGGCCAGGATCTTCGAGAACGTCCCGAGGTAGATGACGAAGTCGCCGCCGTCGAGCGACCGCAGCGTGGGCAGCGCCTCGCCCTCGTATCGCAGCAGGCCGTACGGGTTGTCCTCGAGCACGAGCAACTCGCGCTCGCGGGCGATCGACACCAGCCGCTGGCGGCGCGGCAGCGACATGGTGACGCCGCCCGGGTTGTGGAAGTTCGGGATCGTGTAGATGAACTTCGGGCGGCGGCCCTCGGCCTCGAGGCGATCGAGCGTCTCCTCGAGGAGGTCGATCTTCATCCCGTCCTCGTCCATGTCGATCTGCACGACGTCGGCCTGGTAGGCGCTGAACGAGGGGACGGCGCCCGGGTACGTCGGCGCCTCCGCGATGACGATGTCGCCCGGGTCCACGAGCGTCTTGCAGACGAGGTCGATGACCTGCTGGCCGCCGGTCGTGACGAGCACGTCGTCGGGGTCGATGCCCTCCGTGCCCTCGGCGGCCATGACCTCGGCGATGACGTCCTTCGTCGCGGCCATGCCCTCGGTGGGCGCGTACTGCAGCGCCTTCGCGGTGACCTTCGCCGCCATCTGGGCGGTGACCTTGGCGAACAGCTCGGGCGGGAACGTCGACGTGTCGGGAAGTCCGCCGGCGAGCGAGATGACCTCCGGGCGCTCGGTGATCGCCATGAGGTCACGCATCGCAGACGACGTCATCACGCGAGTACGCTCTGCGAACAGGCTGGCGTACCGCTCCAGGTTGCGCGCGGACGATCGTGCCCCGGTCCGGCTCATGGACACCGTTTCGCCACGAGTCGAACGGTCCCTGTCGTCTATCGTCACCGGCCGCACGGTATCGAAACCATGAACTTCCTCCTAGATCTCCTTCAGGGCGCCGGCGTGGGTGGCGCCTCCGGCATCCGGCCCTTCCTCCCGACCCTCGTGACGGGCGGACTGGCCACGGCCGATGTCGCCGTGGACTTCGAGGGCACGGCGTTCTCGTTCCTGGAATCGCCCGTGTTCCTCATCGTCATCGTGTTCGCCGCGGCGGTCACGGTGGCCCTCGAGCAGCGCGGCAAGATCGCGGAGCCGCTCGGCCAGGGCCTGCTCGTCATCGGCGTCGTGCTCGGCGCGCTGCTGGCCGCCGGCTCGCTCGACGACCGGGCGGACATCTGGTGGCCGGGCCTCCTCGTCGGTGGCGCCGCCGCCGTCCTGCTCGGCGTCGCCTCGCGGCAGCTGCTCGGCCGCGTCGCCCAGCGCCTCGGCGAGGAGGAGCGGTCGTTCCTCCTGCTGTACGCCGCCGGCACGGCGCTGCTCGTCACCGCCGCGTCGCTCCTGTTCCCGCCGTTGGCGCTCGTCGCCCTCGTGGTCGCCGCCTGGCTGCTCGTGGCCTCGCGCAAGCGCGCGGGGGAGAAGTACGCCGGGCTGCGGATCCTGAACCGCCCGTGACGTCGAAGCTCGTCCTCGCGGTCATCGACGGGTGCAAGCCCTCGATGCTGCGGCGGGCGATCGACACCGGGCGCGCGCCCGCGCTCAAGGCCATCGAGGAGCGCGGGACGAACGCCGAGGCGTGCGTCGCCGCGTTCCCGAGCGTCACGCCGGTGTGCGCGGCCTCGATCGCCACGGGCACGCTCCAGGACGTCCACCACATCCCGTCGATGAACTGGTACTCGCGGCGCGAGGGGCGGTACGTCGAGTACGGGTCGTCGTTCGCCGCGTCCTGGAAGTTCGGGCTGGGCAAGCAGCTCACCGACACCGTCTACAACATGAACGGCGAGCACCTGAACCCCAAGGCGCTCACGGTGTTCGAAGCGCTCGACGACCAGGACGTCCGCACGGCCGGCACGACGTACCTCATGTACCGCGGTCGCCACGAGCACAAGCCGAGCAAGGAGTTCGCGCTCTCTCGCGTCGCAGCTTCGACGATGTTCCGCAAGCCGATCCTCGGGCCGCGCGAGTTCTTCTACGCCGACCTCTTCGCCAGCCGGCAGACGGGGTGCTTCAGCCAGATGGGCATGCCGGGGGTGCGCGACCAGCACACCGGCTGCGTCGGGACGCACCTCGCCGAGCACGACCTGTTCGACTTCATGCTGTTCAGCCTGCCCGACAACGACGCGTACTCGCACAAGCACGGCCCGCACGCCCAGGTGCAGTCGATCGCCGCGGCGGACCGTCAGCTCGAGCGGCTGTTCCACGCGTTCGGCGGCACCGAGGCGTACCTCGATCAGCACGCCGTGATCGTCATGGCCGACCACTCGCACGCGCCGGTGGAGGCCACGATCGACCTGGCCGGCGCGGTGTCCGCCGACTGGGAGGTGCTCCGGCCGTCCGGGGCGCGGGCGGCGGATGCGGAGATCGCGGTGTGTCCGGCGAGCCGGTCGGCGATGCTCTACGTCCTGCGGCCCGACGCGCGGGAGGACGCGCTGCCGCCGCTGGTCCGGGCGGCCCGGGAGACCGACGGCGTCGACCTCGTCATGTGGCTCGACGCCGACCGCCGCGCGGTCATCTCCGGCGAGGGCGGCGAGCTGCGCTTCGCCCCGGGGGATGACGTCGCCGACGCACGGGGCCGCCGCTGGGAGGTCCATGGCGAGCCGGGGGGCCATCCAGGCGGAGATCGATCACCACCGCATCGAGAGCCCCGTCTACCCCGACGCGCTGTCCCGTGTGTGGGCCGCGCTGACGTGCCCCACGAGCGGGGACGTGCTCCTGAGCGCCGCGCCGAGCTGGGAGTTCCCGGACTGGGGCGGGCAGTCACACATCGGGGGCGGCAGCCACGGTTCGCTGCACCGCGTCGACAGCGAGGGAGCCCTGCTCTTCAGCGGCGTGAACGCCGGCGGCGTGCTCACCGCGCGCGAGCAGGACGGCGCCTGGTCGATCACCGATGTCGCGCCGATGGCGGTTGCGCACTTCGGGGCTCGGTAGCCTCCCCGCTTCGCATGTCGGCTCAGTCGCCCACCACTCCGATGCATCTCCGGGTCCGTGCGGGCCTGCGCAAGCCGCACAACTGGCTCCAGCTCGTGCGCTTCGCCGCCGTGGGCGCGTCGGGCTACGTGGTGAACCTCGTGACGTTCGCCGTGCTCGTGCACGCCGCGGACCTCGACTACCGGCTCGCCGCGACCGGCGCGTTCCTCGTCGCGGTGACGAACAACTTCCTGTGGAACCGCCGCTGGACCTTCCGCGCGCGTGACGGCCACCGCGGCGGACAGGCTGCGCGCTTCCTGACGGTCAGCGTGCTCGCGTTCGGGTTCAACCTCGTGATCCTGTGGCTGCTCGTCGAACGGATGGGCATGCCGGAGGTGCCCGCGCAGGCCGTCGCGATCGTCGCGGCGACGCCCCTGAGCTTCGTCGGGAACAAGCTCTGGAGCTTCGCCCGGTGAGACGGGCGGCCGCGGCGTTCGCGGCCCTGTTCGTCGCGCTGCTCGCCCTGGCGGCACTCGCCGGGCCTGCGACGGCGAACGACCTCACCAGCCCACCGGGGCTGGACGAGGTTCCGGCGGGCGGGTATCGGCTGACCGAGCGCGAGGTGCTGCGCATCGCCGATCGGCTGCCCGAGGTCCGCGAGGCTCGCGCCGAGCAGCGCCGATCCACCCGCAGCGCCTTCCTCAAGCCCGTGCGGCGCTGGCAGGTCAGCTACTACGACGACCAGAAGGACCGCGCTGAGATCGCGCAGGTGCAGATCGACGACGCGACCGGCGCGGTGCTCGAGGTGTGGACGGACTACAAGGTCCCGTGGACCATGGCGCGCGGGTACGACGGCGCGTTCGGGCGCAAGATCAACTCGCCGTTCGTGTGGGTGCCGCTCGCCATCCTCTTCGTGCTGCCGTTCATCACCTGGCGCCGGCCCTTCCGCATGCTGCACCTCGACCTCCTGGTGCTCACGGGCTTCAGCGTCGCGTACGCGTTCTTCAACCAGGGCGAGATCGAGATCTCCACCCCGATGACCACACCGCTGCTGCTCTACGTGCTGGTCCGCATGCTCTGGATCGGCCTGCGGCCCAAGGACACGGACCGGCCGCCCGACCGTCCGCTGCCGTTGCTCGTCCCCGCGATGTGGCTGGGCATCGCGGCGGTGTTCCTGCTGGGGTTCCGGCTGGGGCTGAACGTGCTGAGCTCGAACGTCATCGACGTGGGGTACTCGGGGGTGATCGGCGCCGACAAGCTTGCGAACGGCCTGCCCCTCTACGGGGACTTCCCCGAGGACAACAGCAGCGGCGACACCTACGGGCCCATCCTGTATCTCCTGTACGTCCCGTTCGAGCAGATCTTCGGCTGGAGCGGCCGCTGGGACGACCTTCCGGCCGCGCACGCGGCGGCGCTGGTCTTCGACCTGCTGTGTGTCGGCATGCTCTTCCAGCTCGGGCGGCAGGTCCGCGGCAAGGCGATGGGCATCGTCCTGGCCTACGCCTGGGTCGCCTTCCCGTTCACGACGTTCGCGACCAACACGAACGCGAACGACGCGTTGCCCGCGGCGCTCGTCATCGCTGCGCTCGTCGCAGCGACCAGTCCGGGTGGGCGCGGGATCCTCATCGGCCTAGCGGGCCTCACGAAGCTCGCGCCGCTGGCGCTGATCCCGGTCTTCGCGACGTATCGCTGGAGGGGTGACCGCGTGCGGACGATCGCGCTGTACGCACTGGGGCTGCTCATCGCGACGATCCTGGGCCTGGCGACGATCGTGCTGCACGAGGGGTCGGTGCGGGAGTTCTACGACGCGAGCCTCGGCTTCCAGGCCGACCGCGAGTCACCGTTCACGCCGTGGGGGCTGTACGACGGGCTCGGGGGGCTGCAGACCGGCGTGCAGGTCCTCGGCGTGCTCCTGGGGGTGGCGGTCGCGTTCCTGCCGCGCCGCCAGGATGTGATCGGGCTGGCCGCGCTCAGCGCTGCGGTGCTCGTGGCGGCCCAGCTCGGGCTCGGCTACTGGTTCTTCCTCTACGTGGTGTGGTGGATTCCGCTCGTGCTCGTCGCGCTGCTCGCCCGAGACGGGGAGCCGGACCTGACGTGAGAGCGGCCGCGCCGTACGTCGCGATGGCGGTCGGATTCCTGCTGCTGACGACGGTCGGCCCGATGGCCGACACGCGCGTCAGCGATCTCTACCTCTACGGCCAGTACGGGCAGCTGCTCGCCGACGGGAACGTGCCGTACCTCGACTTCGGCTTCGAGTACCCGCCGCTCGGCATCGTGCCCATCGCGATCGCGGGCATCCCGTTTCCCGGAGAGGGCGGCACCGGCGGCGCGTTCGACTGGCTGTTCGGCGCGCTCATGCTGCTGTGCGCGCTGGCCGGGCAGCGGGCGGCGGCGCTGTTCGCGCGGGAGACGAGCGACGGCGCGCACGCCGACGAGGTGGTCGCCTGGCTCCTCGCGCTCCAGCCGCTGGTGATCGGCGCGTCGCTGCGCACGCACTTCGATCTGCTGCCCGTGGCGGTCACGGTCGCGGGGCTGCTGTTGCTCGCCCGCTCGCGCGCCATCGCCGGGATGGTGGTGCTCGGCATCGGCACACTGATCAAGCTCTTCCCGGCCATCCTGGCCGCGGTCAGCGCAGTGTGGCTGGCCGGTCGGGGTGAGGTGCGCGCCGCCCTGCGTGGGCTCGCCGCGTTCACGGCCGTCGTGATCGTCCTGACCGTGCCGTTCCTGTCGAGCGGCTTCGTCGACATGTTCACGTTCCATCTCGAGCGGCCGGTGCAGATCGAATCGACGCCGGCGACCGTGCTGTTCGTGGTCGGCGGCTCCGAGGTCACGGGCACGAACCTCCGGCCCGACCGGTTCAAGTCCAACGGCCTGGACGGTGGCGCCGCCGGGCCAGTCGCGGCGCTGTTCGCGATCCTGCAGCTCGTGGCGCTCGCGGCCGCCGCGCTGCTCGCGCTGCGCCGGCCCGACCCGCGCTGGCTGGGCATGTGTTCGCTCGCCGCGCTCCTCGCGTTCATCGCTCTCGGGAAGGTCCTCTCGCCCCAGTACATGATCTGGCTCGCGCCGTTCGCGGCGCTCGCGTGGGTGTGGGGGCAGCGCGCCGTCGCGGTGCTGTGCGGGGTCGCCATCGCGCTGACGTCGGTGTGGTTCCCGCGCCACTACGTCCCGCTCGTGCAGGAGACCGATTGGGTGATCTGGACGGTGGCGCTGCGCAACGCCGCGCTCGTCGCGGCGCTCGCGCTGCTGCTCGGACGGCTGAGCGGAGCCCTCAGCCCTGCTGCGCCGCGTACTCGTTCGGGCCGGACTCCACCGCTGCCGGATCCATCCACATGACCTCCCACAGGTGCCCGTCGGGGTCGTGGAAGCTGCGCCCGTACATGAAGCCGTGATCCATCGGATCGCCCGCGCCGGTCCCGCCACTCGTCAGCGCGGTGTCGGCGAACCGGTCGACGTCCTCGCGGCTCTCGGCGGACACGCAGAGGATCGCTTCGGTCGTGGTGCTCGCGTCGGCGACGGTCTTCGTCGTGAAGTCCGAGAAGCGCTCGCGGCGCAGCAGCATCACGTACGCCTGCTCGGAGACGACCATGCAGGCGCACGATTCGTCGGTGAACTTCTCGTCGAACGCAAAGCCGAGCTTGCCGAAGAACGCCATTGACGCGTGCAGGTCCGCGACGGGGACGTTGATGAAGATGAGGCGGGAAGTGGGCATGGGGGGGTAGACGCAGCACGATTCGAGAACTCATCGGTCTTGTGAAACGCGCGACCTTGGGTAGCCTCGTCGCATGGCTCCAGAGACGCTCACCCGCTCCGTCGAGGACCAGCTCGAGCAGCACCGCCGGGAGCTGACCGGCTACTGCTACCGGATGCTCGGATCGGCGACCGACGCCGAGGACGCGGTCCAGGAGACGCTCACCCGGGCGTGGCGGAACATCGACCGCTTCGAGGGGCGCGCCGCGCTGCGCACCTGGCTCTACAAGATCGCCAGCAACGTGTGCTTCGACGCGCTGGCCGCGGGCCAGAAGCGCGCAATGCCGATCGACCTGAGCCCCGGCCGGCCGAGCAGCGCGCACGGCCCGCTCGAGCCGCCGGTCGCCGAGACCACATGGATCGGCCCGGCGCCCGACGCGCTCGTGCTCGACGGCACCGGTGATCCGGCGGCGCTCGCCGAGGCGCGCGAGTCCGTTCGCCTGGCGTTCGTCGCGGCGCTCCAGCATCTGCCGCCGCGCCAGCGCGCGATCCTCATCCTGCGCGACGTCCTGCGCTGGCAGGCCAGCGAGGTCGCCGAGCTGCTGCACCTCAGCGTCGCCGCTGTGAACAGCGCGCTGCAGCGCGCTCGGGCCACGCTCGCGTCCCGCGATCTCGAGGTCCTCGAGCTCAGTGCCGCCTCCGTCGACCAGGCCAGCGAGGAGCTGCTCGCCCGCTACCTCGACGCGTTCGAGCGCTACGACATGGACGCGCTCACCGCGCTGCTGCACGAGGACGCCACGCAGTCCATGCCGCCGTACCCGATGTGGCTGCGCGGCCGCGAGGAGCTCATCGCGTGGATGCGCGGGCCGGGCGCGGAATGTGTCGGCTCCAAGCTCGTGCCGGTGCAGGTCAACGGCCAGCCGGGCTTCGCCCAGTACCGGCACGGCGGCACGACGCCGTGGTCGATCCAGGTGCCCGTGTGGCGCGACGGGAAGATCGCCGACATCACGTACTTCCTGGAGACCGACGGGTCGCTGTTCGCGCTGTTCGGGCTGCCGCCGCAGCTCGACGCGTAGCGCGTCAGCGCGGCGTCGCCGGCTCGAGCACCGGCTCGATGCTGTCGGCCCGCCCGGCCTCCGAGCAGCGGATGACGACGCCCATGACCCACGGGTCCTCGTCGCTGGTGTCGAAGTGCTGCTTCATGTGCGTGACGAACCCGGCGATCGCCTGCTCGCGCTTGACGCCGATGACCCCGCCGCGCGGCCCGGTCATCCCGACGTCCGTGATGTAGGCCGTCCCGTCCGGCAGCACGCGGAAGTCGTTCGTCGGGACGTGCGTGTGCGTGCCGACGACGGCTGTCACCCGCCCGTCGAGGTACCAGCCCAGCGCGACCTTCTCGCTCGTGGCCTCCGCGTGGAAGTCGACGAGCACGTGGTCACACCTGTCCTTCAGCTCGTGCAGCGCGGCGTCGGCCTCGGCGAACGCCGGCCGCCCCGCCTGGAGGAACACGTTGCCCGACAGGTTCACCACGCCCAGGCGCACGCCGTCGCGTTCGACGACGCACGTGCCGTGGCCCGGCTGGCTCTTGAGGTAGTTGGCCGGCCGCAGGATCTCGTCGTGCTCGTCGAGGTACCGGAAGATCTCGCGGCGGAAGTACGAGTGGTTGCCGAGCGTGATGACGTCGACGCCGTTGGCGAACAGCTCGTCGGCGATCTTCGGCGTGATGCCCCGCCCGCCCGCGCTGTTCTCGCCGTTGACGACGACGAACGTGGGCGCGTAGCGCTCGCGCAGGCCGGGCAGCAGGGCCAGCAGCGCGCGACGGCCGAGTGCGCCGACGACGTCGCCGACGAAGAGGATGGTGGCGGCGGCGTCGGGCATCAGGGTGCATTGTCCCGTACGCGCGGCACGTAGAGTGCCCGGCCGTGAGCACCGCGCCCGCCTCTGACCGCGCCCCCCACCCTGCGCGCGGAGGGTCTCGGCAAGGATTTCGGCGATCGCAGCGCCCTGCGTGACGTGAGCTTCGAGGTCGTGGCGGGGGAGCGCGTCGCGGTCATCGGGCCGAACGGGGCAGGCAAGACGACGCTCCTCTCGCTGCTGGCCGGGCTGCAGCGCGCCTCGGCCGGTGACGTGTCGCGGCCACCGAGCGAGATCGGCTGGGTCCCCCAGCAGGCCGCGCTCTACCGGCGCCTGTCCGTGCGGGAGAACCTGCGGCTCTTCGCGCGGCTGGAGAAGGTGCCCGATCCCGAGGCCGCGGTCGACCGCGCGCTGGAGCTGACCGGGCTCGCCGAGCGGGCGAAGGATGAGCTCAGCACGCTGTCGGGCGGCAACCAGCAGCGCGTGAACATCGCGATCGGCCTGCTCGCGGACCCGCCCGTCCTGCTGCTCGACGAGCCGAGCGCGTCCCTGGACCCGCGCCAGCGCGCGATCCTGTGGGAGTTCATCGACGGGCTCGCCGCGGGCGGCACCGCCGTGATGTTCGCGACGCACGAGATCGACGAGGCGCAGCGCCACGCCGACCGCATCCTCGTCCTCGCCGACGGCGAGCTCATCTTCACCGGGACGGCCGCCGAGCTGCACGCGGCCGGTGACGACGCGGACCTCGTCGTCGCGTTCGTCGCGCTGCTCGAGGCGCGGGGGCACTGATGCGCTGGCTGCTGCTGAAGGACCTGCAGATCCTGCGCCGCTCGCCGCTGCTCGTCGGGCTGCTCGTCGTCTACCCGGTCGTCATCTCGCTCCTCATCGGGATCGCGCTCTCGCGCGGGCCGGAGAAGCCGAAGATCGCGTTCGTCAACGAGGTCCCGTCGTTCCAGCAGACGATCACGGTCGGCGGCGACCGCATCGACATCGCCGGGTACAGCGACGTGCTGTTCGAGCGCGTCGACCCGGTGCGGGCCTCCAGTCGCGAGGAGGCGCTGCAGATGGTCGAGGACGGCGAGGTGCTCGGCGCGCTCGTCATTCCCGAGGACGCCGCGCGCAAGCTCCAGAGCGCGGTCGCGCTCGGCGGCAGCGCGAACAAGCCCACCGTCGAGGTCATCTACAACGCGTCGGGCCCGCTGCAGGGCCAGCTCGTGCAGTCCCTCATCGACAGCACGCTCGCGGAGGCCAACGTCGCCATCGGTGAGCGGCTCACGGAGGTGGCGGCGGGGTACCTCAACATCCTGCTGGAGGGCGGGTCGTTCTCGCTGCTCGGCCAGGACTTCGACATCCTGGGCCTGAGCGAGGCCGAGACGATCCTCGCCCGCCAGGCCGCCGAGCTGCCCGCGAACTCGACCGAGCGCGCGGAGCTCGAGCGCATCCGCCGCTTCGCGGAACTCGCCGTCGAGAACCTCGACTTCTCCGACGAGATCCTGTCGTCGATCAGCAACCCGATCGACGTGAAGGAGACGCCGGTCGGCGGGAGCGGCGGCACGACGCTGGAGTCGTTCGCGGTCGCGGCGTCCGTCGTCTTCTCCCTCATGTTCGTGTGCGTGCTCCTGGCCGCCGGCATGCTGGCGCTCGAACGCGAGGAGCACGCGTACGGCCGGCTCGTCCGCGGGCTGATCGGCCGCGGCCGGCTGCTCGCCGAGAAGGTCCTGCTCGCCGGGCTGTGCGCGCTGCCGGTCGGGCTCGTGATGCTGGTCGTGGTCGCGCTGCTCGCCGACCTGGACTGGTCGCGCGCGCCGCAGTGGGTGGTCGGCGTGCTCGCCGCGGGCCTGGCGTTCGGCGCGCTGGGTGTCGCGATCGGCGCGGTCGCCCGCGAGGTGCGCGCCGCGTCCCTGCTGGCGTTCGGCCTGTCGCTGCCGATCGCGTTCCTCGCACTCGTCCCGGCCGGCACGGTGGCCGACGCGCTGTACGAGGTCATTCGGGTGGTCAGCGCGGCGTTCCCGTTCAAGCCCGCGCTGCTGGCGATGGACGCGGCGCTGAACGAGAACGGCGACATGTGGCCGTCGGTGCTGCACCTGCTCGGGCTGACCGCGGCGTACGTCGCGCTCGCGCGCGTCGCGCTGCGGCGATTCGGCTGACGCGCGGGTTTGGCCCGCCCCGGCCGGTGGGCAGATGCACCGCATGATCCTTCTGTCCCCCCTGCGCCTGGGCTGGCGCATCACCACGGGTGTCGCCGGGTTCGCGGGCGGCGCCGCGGTGGCCGTCGCCGAAGAGGTCGCGGCCCGCATCCTGGTCTCCCCGATTCGCCCCCGCTCGGCGCCGGCCGACGTCGCCGCGCGTCCGGTCTCCGCGCCTCCTCCGGCCCCCGCGCCTCGGCCTTCGCCTGCGCTCCGGGTCGCGCCGCCCGCGGTCGAGCCACCTGGGCCCGCGCTCGAGGCCCTGAGCGCCATCAAGACGCTGGACGACACCCCGAAGCTGGTGGAGTCCGAGGGCGCGGCGAGCCCCGGCGCGCAGCTGCGGGTCGACGCGCCGTGGGACGGCTACGAGCAGATGAGGGCAGCCGACATCGTCGACCGGCTCGTCGTCGCCGACGCGGCGCAGAAGGCGGTCGTCCGCCTGTACGAGCGGCAGCACCGCGGCCGCAAGAGCGTGCTGGCCGCTGCATCGTGACGCCGAGGTGTGGGAGCATCGCGCCGTGCCGGCGCTCCCCGCCATCGAGGTCCCCGAGCGGTTCAACGGTCCGCCGGGTTCGGGCAACGGCGGCTACAGCGCGGGGCTGCTCGCCGCGCAGGTCGACGCGCCGGCCGTCGAGGTGACGCTGCGCGCCCCGCCGCCCCTGAACCGCCCGCTGGTCGTCGAGGCTCGGGACGGGGCGACCGTGGCGCTGGACGGAGACGCCGTCGTCCTGGAGGCACGGCCGGTGGACCTCGATCTCGAGGCGCCGGCGCCGGTGGGGATGGACGACGCGCAGGCCGCCGATGCGATCTCCGGGTTTCGCGACCACGACGTGCACCCGTTCCCGACCTGTGTCGTGTGCGGTCCCGACCGCGACCCGGGGGACGGGCTGCGCATGTTCCCGGGCCCGCTGGCCGACGGTCGGTTCGCCACGGTGTTCCGGCCGGACGCGTCGCTCGCGGATGAGGACGGCGTCGTGGAGCACGCGGCGGTCTGGGCGGCGCTGGACTGCCCGAGCAGTGGCCCCGTGCTCGACATGTCGCCGGGTGCTGCGGCGACGCGTGCGCCGTCGGTGCTGGCCCGGCTCGCCGTTCGCATCGACGAGGAGCTGCGCGTCGGCGAGGCGTACGTCTCGGTCTCCTGGAAGCTCGGTGAGGACGGGCGCAAGCGCACGTCGGGGACGGCGCTGTACACGGCCGACGGCCGACCCGTCGCGGTCGCCCGCGCGCTGTGGATCGAACTGCGTGCCTGACGAAGCGCACATCGTTCGTTCCGGCTGAACTGCGCGCGGTGAACGCCGTGTGATCGCAACGAACGCCCAGAGAGGGACCACGACCATCTCTGGAGTGTCATGCGCCTTCACGGCAGTCTTTCCCTGTTCCTCGCCTGTACCGCCCTCGCGGTGCTGGCCGGCTCCGCGCACGCGGGAGCCATCATCGAGAACGGCACCGTCCGTCTCGGTGTCAACGACCACGGTGACCTCAACTTCACCGACCGCTCCTTCGCGGGAGTGACCTTCGTGCCCACGGGTAACGACGGCACCCGGGCAGGCTGCCCGTGCGAAGGCTGGGGCGCCGGCAACGGCAGCGCCGCCGAGGGCGGCGTCTTCTCCGGTTGGGCCAACCGCGACGACGGCGGCCCGAACAACCTCGAGCTCGCCTCGTTCACCAGCGACGCGACGAGCGCGACGTCGGTGACCACCATCGACGACAAGCTCGAGGTGACGCAGCGCTTCGCACCCGCACCCGAGACGGCGAACCTGTACGAGGTTCGCGTCACCCTGCGGAACATCAGCGGCGGCCGGCTCGGCGACGTCCGGTACACCCGGCTCATGGACTGGGACATCGAGCCCACCGCGTTCAGTGAGTTCGTGACGATCCGCCGCGGCACCGCGTCGACGCTGCTGTTCTCCAACAACAACGGATTCCTCAGTGGAGACCCGTTCGAGGCGCGCTCGCCCACCGGCGGCATCCCGGCCGCGACCGTGACGAACGTCGACTTCACCGACGTCGGCCCGGCCGACCACGGCGCGCTGTTCGACTTCGGGTTCGGCGGCCTCGACGCGGGCGCCTCGACGACGTTCCGCATCTACTACGGCGCCGCGCCCGACGAGGCGACCGCCGACACGACGGTGTCGAAGGCCGCGCTCGAGATGTTCTCCTACGGCCAGCCGAACCTCTCGCCGCCCGGCGGGCCGGCGTCGTCCGTGTCCGGTGCGCCGAACACGTTCATCTTCGGGTTCCGCGCGGTGGGCGGCAAGCCGATCATCCCGCCCGTCCTCACGCTCGACCCGGCGGCGCAGTCCCGGGCGATCGGGGAGACCGCGGCGCTCACCGCCACGCTGAAGGACTCGGCCGGCAACCCGGTGGGCGGTTCGCCGCTCGTCTTCCAGGTCGCGGGCGCGAACCCGCAGGCCGCCAAGCCGGTGACGAGTGCCCCTGACGGGACATCGCCGTTGAGCTACGTCGGCGCGACGGGCGGCACGGACACCGTCACGGTCTGCATCGACAGCGACGGCAGCGGCACGTGTGACGCCAACGACCCGATCACGACGACGGCCACGGTGACGTGGGCGAGCGTGGTGGCGCAGGTCGGGGGCTCGGGCGTGAGCCTCTCGAAGAAGTCCTGCGCCTCGCGTCGCTCGTTCAGCATCCGGCTGCGTGAGCGCAAGGGTGAGGCGATCGCGTCCGCGGTCGTCCGGGTCAACGGCAAGAAGGTCGCCACCCGTCGCGGGAAGCGGCTCACCGCGCCCGTGAACCTCAAGGGCCTGCCGTCCGGGAAGTTCACCGTGGAGATCACGGCGAAGCTGAAGAACGGCAAGACCAAGAAGGGCAAGCGGACCTACAACACCTGCGCGAAGAAGCGCAAGGGCGGAAAGATCACCCTCTGACGCCTGCGCCCGGCCGGTGCGTCGACGGACCGATTTCCGTCCGTTGACGCACCCGGCCGGCGGCGCAAAGCTGTCACTGCAACCACGGTCGGCTACCGCGACGCGAAACCCACAACTATTGGGGATGTCGCGTCGCGGACCCGCGACGCAAGGCAGCGCGGCCGCGAGCCGCTCGTGGTCAGTCGTCGTCAGGGTCCACCGGTCTCGAACGCCTCGACGAGCGCGTCGACTCACCGCCGCAGCTCGGTGTTCGCCACTACTCGCAACCGTGAGACCGACGGCACGGTGCGATCGTAGGCGCCGGTCGCGCCTCGTCGCCACTAACCTGAAGACGTGCCCTTTCCCGCCACCCGCCTGCGCCGACTGCGGCGCACGCCGGCGCTGCGCGGGCTGGTCCGCGAGACCCGCCTCGACCCGGCCGACCTCATCTACCCGATGTTCGTCGAGGCCGGCCTGTCCGCCCGCACACCGATCGGGTCCATGCCGGGCGTCGACCGGCTGAGCATCTCCGAGGCCGTCAAGGAGGCCGGCGAGGCGCACGCGCTCGGCATTCCCGCCGTCCTGTTGTTCGGCATTCCCGCCGACAAGGACCCCGAAGGCACCGGCGCCTACGACGACGAGGGGATCGTCCAGCTCGCCACGCGCGCGATCAAGGAAGCGCACCCCGACCTGCTCGTCATCGGCGACGTGTGCCTGTGCGAATACACCGACCACGGGCACTGCGGTCTGCTCACGAGCACCGGCGAGGTGGACAACGACAGCTCCGTCGAGCTGCACGCCAAGACCTCCGTGAGTCTCGCGCGCGCGGGCGCGGACATCATCGCCCCGAGCGACATGATGGACGGCCGGGTCGGCGCCATCCGCGCGGCGCTCGACGAGGAGGGCTTCAGCGACGTCCCGGTCATGGCCTACAGCGCGAAGTTCGCCTCCGCGTTCTACGGCCCGTTCCGCGACGCCGCGGATTCGACCCCCGCGTTCGGCGACCGCCGGGCCTACCAGATGGATCCGGCCAATGGCGACGAGGCCGTCCGCGAGGCGATCCTCGACGTCGAGGAGGGCGCCGACATCGTCATGGTCAAGCCGGCGCTGCCGTATCTCGACGTGATCTGGCGCATCAAGGAGCGAACCGGGCTGCCCGTCGCCGCGTACAACGTGAGCGGCGAGTATGCGATGGTGAAGGCCGCAGCAGCCGCGGGTCATCTCGACGAACGCGCCACGGTCCTGGAGGCGCTCACCTCCATCAGGCGAGCGGGCGCGGACATCGTCATCACCTACCACGCGAAGGACGCAGCACGGTGGATCCAGCAGTGACGGCAACCCCGAAGGTCCGGTCTCGCAAGGGCGGCAGCGCCGTCCCGCTCGACGACACCGACCGCAAGCTCCTCAACCTCATGCAGGGGCGCTTCCCGATCACGCCGCGCCCGTACGAGGCGGTCGCCAAGCAGGCGGAGATCACCGAGGCCGAGGTCCTGCAGCGCGTCCAGCACCTCCTCGACGAGCGGATCATCCGCCAGGTGACGCCGATCTTCGACACCCGCGCGCTGGGCTACGGCTCGATGCTCGTCGCGGCGAAGGTCGACCCCGAGCACCCCTGGGGCCCGGCGAAGATCATCAACGCCCACCCGGGCGTCAGCCACAACTACCTGCGCAACCACGAGTTCAACATGTGGTTCACGCTGGCCGTGGAGCCCGACTCCAAGCTCGGCCTGCAGGGCACGCTCGACGTGCTGCAGGAGCTCACGGGCGCCGAGTCGATCCGTCAGCTGCCCACGCTCAAGCTCTTCAAGATCCGCATGGACCTCGAAATGGAGGGCGACACGAAGGACCTGTCGTCCGCCGGGGTCGCCGAGGACCCCGTCGAGCTGGACATGCAGCCGTACGACGACTTCGACCGCGCGGTCATCCGCGCGACGCAGGGCGACCTGCCCGTCGTCCCCGAGCCGTACGTGGACGCCGCCAAGGAACTGGGCGTGAGCGTCGACAAGCTCGTCGACCACCTCACCGGCATGCAGGAGCGCGGGCTGCTGCGCCGCGTCGCCGCGATCCTCTTCCACCGTCGCGCCGGGTTCTCGGCGAACGGCATGGGCGTGTGGGCGGTGCCGGACGACCGGATCATGGAACTCGGGCCGAAGATGGCGTCCTACCGCGGGATCAGCCACTGTTACCAGCGCCCGACGTACGAGGACTGGAAGTACTCCGTCTTCACCATGGCGCACGGCCGGTCCAAGGAGGAGTGCGACGCGATCCTCGACTCCATCGCCGAGGACACCGGCATCCACGAGCGCGCCACCCTGTACTCCTCGACTGAGTTCAAGAAGATCCGTCTCCTGTACTTCACGGACGACTTCAAGAACTGGGAGAGGACGCACGGCGCGTGAGCGTCTCCCTGCGCGACACGCGCTCGCACGAGGCGTACCAACGCGCACTGATGTACCTGCCGGGCGGCGTGAACTCGCCGGTCCGGGCGATGCAGTCCATCGGCCGTGAGCCGCTGTTCGTCGACCGCGCCGAGGGCGCGGAGCTGCTGGACATCGACGGCAACCGCTACGTCGACTGGGTCTGCTCGTGGGGGCCGCTGATCTGCGGCCACGCGAACGAGCAGATCCTCGAGGCGGTGACCGCCGCTGCGGCGCGCGGGACGTCGTACGGCGCGCCGACGGTCGGCGAGGTCGACCTCGCCGAAGAGGTGTCGCGCCGTATCCCGTCCGTCGAGATGCTGCGCATGACGTCGTCGGGCACCGAGGCCGCGATGAGCGCCATCCGCCTCGCCCGTGCCGCGACCGGCCGCGAGAAGCTCCTGAAGTTCGCCGGCGCCTACCACGGCCATGTCGACGGCCTGCTCGCCGACGCCGGCTCCGGCCTGGCGACGCAGGGCATCCCCGCGTCGCCCGGGGTCCCGGCCCAGTCGGCCGCCGCCACGATCATCGTCCCGTGGAACGACGCCGACGCCGTGCGCGCCGCCGTCGCCGAGCACGAGTTCGCCGCGATCCTGGCCGAGCCGTTCCCGGCGAACATGGGCCTCGTGCCGCCGGCCGAAGGCTTCCTCGAGCTGTTGCGCGAGGCGGCGACCGAGAACGGCGCGCTGCTGGTCTTCGACGAGGTCATCAGCGGGTTCCGCGTCGCGCCCGGCGGCGCGCAGGAGCTCACGGGCGTCCTCCCGGACCTCACGGTCATGGGCAAGGTCATCGGCGGCGGGCTTCCCGCCGCGGCGTACGGCGGCTCGCGCGAGCTCATGGAGCGCATCGCGCCTGCCGGCGACGTCTACCAGGCGGGCACGCTCTCGGGGAACCCGCTCGCCGTCGCCGCGGGTCTCGCCACGCTGCATCAGCTCGACGAGAGCGCGTACCTGCGCCTGGCGGCCACGACCGAGGCGCTCGCCAACGGGCTGGTCGAGGCGGCGGGCGACCGTCCCGTGCAGGTCGTGAGCACCACCGGGCTCGTGACGCTGTTCTTCAAGGACGCGCCCGTGATCGACTACGAGGACGCGAAGGCGTGCGACACCGAGGCCTACGGCGCCTGGTGCCGGGCGCTGCTCGCGCGCGGCGTCTATCCGCCTCCCTCCCAGTTCGAGGCGTGGTTCCCGTCGCTCGCGCACACGCCCGAGCACGTGACCAGGACGATCGAGGCGGCCGCGGCCGCCTTCGCAGCTCTATGAGCGCAGATCCGATCGCGGCGCTGGCCGCGCGTGGGCCGCGGGTCAGCGGCCACGCCGAGACGGTCGAGGCGGCCATCACCGCCGTTCGTGACGGCGCGCGCCGCCACTACGCCGCGGACGCGAATGGCGATCTCGACCTCGAACTGCTCCAGGGCGACGCCAGCTACGCCGAGGGCCTCTCCCGCCTGGCGGAGACCGGGGACCTCGTCGCCATCGCGGAGCTCGCCGAGGTCATCTCGCTCACCGCGGCCGCGCACGCCGCCGGCGACGAGGTGCTCGCAGAGGCCGCGTGGGAGGCCGGCGCGGCCGGTATCGGCTGGGGTCCGACCCCCGAGCTGGTGGGCGCAAGAGCCCGTGCACGCAGCGGCGATCCCGCCGCCGCGACGGCGCTGATGGCCGCTGCGCGCCAGATCACCGGGGACATGGCGTCCGGCCGCTGAGCTATCGCCCCACGGACGAGCCGACAGACGTACCCTGGACAGCGATAAGGTTCGGCGCCGCAACGACGCCGCTGCAGGAGACCCGTGCCACCCAAGCGCAAACACGTAACCAAGTCGAAGTACACGGCCGACCGTCAGATCCCCGGAGCATTCGAGGGTGAGACGATCACCCGGCGCCGGTTCATGACCGGTGGCGCGCACCTCGGTGGCGCTGTCGCCACCCTGGCGATCGTGCTGCCCGCTGCCGGCTTCGCGTTCGGCCCGGTCTTCGAGAAGGTCGACCAGCCATGGAACGCCGTCGGCAGCCCCGACGACTTCCCGGACGACACGTACGTGCCGGCGGTCGTCACGCTCGTCGACAACATCGGCCAGGGCGGCAAGACCACCGTCTACCTGCGCAAGCGCAATCCGGAGATCGATACCGAGCCGGCCGACGAGTACAACCAGTGGATCGCGTTGTCGACCCGCTGCATGCACCTCGGCTGCCCGGTCCGGTTCGTCGAGGCGTCCGGGCGGTTCATCTGCCCGTGCCACGGCGGCGTCTACGGTTTCCGCGGCGAGGTCACCGGCGGCCCGCCGGTCCGCCCGCTCGACCGCTTCTACACGAAGCTCGAGAACGGGCAGGTCTGGGTCGGCCCGCGTTACTCCGTCAACTCGGAGCTGGACCGCTTCTCCCCCGCGACCCGGGTGAGCCGCTCGACGGCATCGGGCAGTACCTCTACCCGTCGCGGCCGACCATCCGCAAGGGTCCGAACCAGTAGATCTCATGCCCAAGCTCAAGCTCCCCGCAGCCCCCGTCCCGCCGGCACTGAAGCCCAAGCCGCGCCGCCCGGACGAGCACCAGCACACCGCCGTCGACCACGCGAAGGAAGCCGGCATCGGCGCCATCGGCTGGGTCGACGAGCGCATGGGCGCCTCCGGCTTCGGCCGCTGGCTCATGTTCCGGAAGGTCCCGAAGGGGACCAACTGGTTCTACACGCTCGGCTCGGCCACGATGTTCGCCTTCCTCAACCAGGCGATCACCGGCGTCTTCCTGGCGATGTACTACGACCCCAACGCGATCAACGCGTACGAGTCGGTCCGCTACATCTCCAACGAGGCCTTCCTCGGCGAGTTCGTGCGCGGCATGCACAAGTGGGGCTCGTCCGTGATGGTCATCCTCATCTTCCTGCACATGGCGAGAACGTTCTTCTTCGGCGCGTACAAGTACCCGCGCGAGCTGAACTGGGTCATCGGCGTCGCGCTGCTGATCCTCACGATGGCCATGTCGTTCACCGGCTACCTGCTGCCGTTCGACCAGCGGTCGTACTGGGCCACGGTCGTCGGCGTGAACATCAACGGCACCGGCCCGCTCGTCGGCCCGTACCTGTCGGACTTCTTGCGCGGCGGTCCCGACTTCACGGCGGTGACGCTGTCGCGGTTCTACGCGATCCACATGATGTTGATCCCCGGCGCGATCGCCGCGCTCATCGGGGCCCACCTCTACCTCGTGACCAAGCACGGCACCACGGCGCCCCCGTGGATGAAGGCCGAGACGGACCCGGACCTCCGGACCGAGAAGGAGTAACGGGATGAACCATCGGCAGAAGGAGGAGTACCTCCGGGAGTACTCCGTCCTGAAGAACCAGGGCAAGCCGTTCTGGCCGTACGCGGTCGCGAAGGACGGCGCGATGGCCATCGTGGTCGTCGGCTCGATCATTCTCATGTCGCTCGTCCTCGGCGCCGAACTCGGCCCGAAGGCCGACGGCACGACGACGACGTACGTGCCGCGCCCGGAGTGGTACTTCTTCTTCCTCTTCGAGCTGCTGCGCATCATCAAGCCGCCGGAGCTGGTGCCGCTCGCGACGATCGGCATCCCGACGATCTGCATGATCCTGCTGTTCCTGCTCCCGTTCTACGACCGTGGGCCGGAGCGCCGGCCTGAGCGGCGTCCGATCGCGACGACGGCCGGCATCTTCACGATCGTGGCGATGGGCTACCTCACCTACCTCGGCGCGGCGGCCGGTTCGCCGAACGAGGTCGAGCTCGAGGCGTCTGCCAGCGTGCGGGCACAGGGCCCGGCGATGGTCGAACAGTTCGAGGCCGGCAAGCAGGTGCTCGCCCAGTCGGGCTGCCTGGCGTGTCACAAGATCGGCGAGAACGGCAACGACGGCCCGGGTCCGCATCTGGACGACATCGCTTCCCGCCTCCCGCGTGACGCGATCGCCCGGACGCTCGTGAATCCGACGGCCCCGATGCCGTCGTACGCCCAGCTGCAGGAGCAGGACCCCGAGCGCTTCAACAACCTCGTGGCGTTCCTCTCGCAGCTCAAGGGCGAAGAAGAGGAGTAGCCGTATGGCGACATCGCCCGGCACCCTGCCGGAGCCGCAGGTCCGGGCGATGTTCGATCGCATCGCCGGGGTCTATGACCTCATCAACACGGTGATGACCGCCGGGCTGCACCACCGCTGGCGCGCCCGGGCTGCGGACCTCGCGAACGTCGGCGCCGGGGATCGGGTCCTCGACGTCGCAACGGGGACGGGCGATCTCGCCGTCGAGCTCTCCGGCCGTGTCGGCCCGACCGGCGAGGTCGTCGGCTCGGACTTCAGCGAGGAGATGCTCAGCCGCGCGCGGGTCAAGGCGCCCGGCCTGGCGTTCGAGTGGGGCAATGCGCTCGACCTCCCGTACGCGACCGCCACGTTCAACGCGGCCACCGTCGGCTTCGGTGCGCGCAACTTCTCGGACCTCGAGCAGGGCATCTCCGAGATGGCGCGGGTGGTCAAGCCCGGCGGCCGCGTCGTGATCCTGGAGATCACGACCCCGCAGAAGCCGCCGCTCTCCACCTTCTTCTCGGTCTGGTTCGACCGCGTCGTGCCGGTGATCGGCAAGGTCGCGGGAGACCCGGACGCGTACGACTACCTGCCGAACTCGGTCAAGCGCTTCCCGGGCCCCGAGGGCCTGGGCGCCGCCATGGAGCGCGCGGGCCTGCAGGACATTCGCTGGATCCTCACGGCGGGCGGGATCATCGCGCTCCACGTGGGAACCCGCGCGTGACGCAGACCCCGGTCGATCCTGCGGCGCAGGTCGCGTCGCTCGTCGACGCCGCCGGGCCGCGGGTCCCGGAACTGCTGGGCCGTGTCGAAGTCCTGTTGCGTGAGGCGGCGTCCGGACACGGCCCGGTCGTCGGCGCGCCGGCGGGCGCGACCATCGCAGCGGGTGGGAAGCGACTTCGGCCGCTGCTCGTCCTGCTCGCGGCCGGCGTCGGCCCGGCGGGCGACGTCGACGACGCGCGCGATCTCGACCTCGTCCGCGCCGCGGCGGCCGTGGAGCTCGTGCACAGCGCCACGCTCGTCCACGACGACGTCCTGGACGCGTCACCGCTGCGCCGCGGCCACCCGACCGTCTGGGCCACGCACGGCCGGGCGATGGCCACCGCCGTCGGCGACCTGCTGTTCGCGCGGGCGTTCGCGGAGCTGACGGCGACCGGGTCGCTGGAGAGCGTGCGCCTGCTCTCGCGGGCGAGCAGCGCGCTGGCCGAGGGTGAGCTGCTGCAGCGCTCCGACGCCTGGAACGCCGAGGTGCCGCTCGCCCGGTACCTGCATCGCTGCGAGCTGAAGACCGCCACCCTGTTCGAGAGCGCCTGCGCGCTCGGCGCGCTGCACGGCGGCGCGGGGGATGACGTCCGTGGCGCGCTCGCCGCGTTCGGGCGCCGGATCGGCCTGGCGTTCCAGCTCCTCGACGACGTCCTCGACGTCGCCGGGCCGCCCGAACGGACCGGCAAGCCGATCGGCACCGACCTGCTCGACGGGACGGTCACGCTGCCACTCATCCTCGCCCGCGAGCGCGACGCGTCGCTGGCCGCGGAGGACCTTCGCGCGATCACGACCCCGGAAGCCGCTGCGGACGTCTGCGCGCGGATCAGCGCGACGGGCGCGCTGGACGAATCCCGGGCGCGTGCGCTGACGATGGTCGACGAGGCGAAGCGCGGGCTGCCCGACGTGGCACAGCGGCGAGTCCTGGAACTCGTCGCGGACTCCGTGGTGGAGCGCTACGCCTAGAAGTCTTCGGGCACGATGTGCCCGTTGTGCAGCGCGAGCACGAAGCGCTCGATGTCCTCTTCCATGTTCGCGTGGATGAGGCGCCGCAGGTCACGGACCAGCGACTCGGTGCCGCGGTCGAGCTCCTCGTCGAACCGGTCGACGATGTCCTGCTCGAAGATGCCGGTGCCGCTCCACTCGCAGTTGGGGCAGCGAAGGCTGACCTCCCAGTGCGTCGCGCCGGCCTCGTCCCACTCGACGGGGTACACGAGGTCCGAGCCGCAGCTCCCGCAGATGTGCAGGTCTGTCCGCTCGCGCTCGGCGGGGGCGGGCGTGTGCGCCTGCGTGCCGGCGGGGTTGTCGTCGAAGTAGACGACTTCGATCGTCTTGCCGGAAGGAAGGACGACCCGGCGGACGTAGTGGCTGTGTTCAGGACGCTTGCTCATTGCCTTGACCCACCCGCTTCATCGGTCAGCCGCCGTGCGACCTTGAGGCCCCTCATCAGGTGTCTACGCGTACGGGGGATGGCAGCCGGTTGAACCGATCGGGTCGTACTGTCAGTACGCTTCGCAGACACTCCGCGACCAGGTCACCGCCATGCCTTCCATCGGCCCCCTCGAACTCGCCATCGTCTTTGTCATCGTGCTGATCATCTTCGGCCCCAAGCGCCTGCCCACGCTCGGCCGCCAGCTCGGCTCCGGCATGCGCGAGTTCAAGGACTCGATCACCGGCAAGCACGGCAGTGACGATGACGACGATGACCGCCCGCAGCTGACCGCCTCGCAGGCGGATGAGCCCGTCGTCCGCGCCGAGGACAAGACGCCCACGCAGTCCGGGCAGTAGCCGGCTCGTCGTTCCCAGGCCCCATGGCCACAACGCTGCGGCCGATCTCCCATGAGGACCAGCTCAGCCTCGTCGATCACCTCGACGAGCTGCGCCACCGGCTGATCATCTGCGTCATCGCGGTGGGCATCACGTTCGCGCTGTGCTTCTGGCAGAGCGACCTCGTCCTCGAGATCGTCAACAAGCCGATCGAGACGACCCAGCGCCTCGACGGCACCGGCAAGACCGCCGACCCGCTGGAGCAGACGGCGCGCTTCCAGCGCGAGCTCGGTCAGCAGCTGCGCAGCCTGGCGCCCACCCTCGGTGGCGCCGCTGCGGCCACCGCGGCGGCTGCGGCGAACAGCGACCTCTCGGCGGCTGAGCGCCGCGAGCTGCGCACGCTGTCACGTGACCTGATCGAGGCGCAGAAGCAGACCGTGCAGGCCGCCCGCGCGACCCCGACGAACCTCGCGCGCAAGCCGGTGACGCTCGGCGTGGCCGAGCCGTTCACCGCGACGATCTCTGTCGCGTTCTACGCCGGCCTGCTGCTCGCGCTGCCGATCGTCCTCTACCAGCTCTTCGCGTTCCTGCTCCCCGCGTTCACGCCCCGCGAGCGCACGCTGGCCGTGCCGCTCATGTTCCTGGGGCCGGTGTTGTTCATCGCCGGCGTGCTGTTCGCGTACTTCGTCGTGTTGACGCGCGCCGTCGAGTTCCTGCAGAACTTCAACGACGACAACTTCGACATCCTGCTGCAGGCCAAGGACTACTACCGGTTCAGCGTCATGTTCATGGCGGCGATCGGTCTCATGTTCCAGATCCCGCTCGTGGTGCTCGCGATCACGCGGCTGGGGATCATGACCCCCCAGCAATTGCGGAAGAACCGGGGCTATGTGCTCCTCGGCGTCGCCGTCCTGGCGGCCGTGGCGACCCCGACACCGGACCCCGTGACGATGCTCCTGTCGATGGCGCCGCTCGTCGTGCTGTTCGAGCTGAGTATTCTCCTTGCAGCCTGGCTCAACCGGATCCGGCCGCTCGATGCGGACGACGACGATCTCGAGCCGGACGACGACGCAGAATCCGGAGACCCGTCCCATGCTCTTTGACCTGCGCGCCGGCGGCCGTCGGCGCCTCGTACAGGTGGTGTACCTCTTCCTCGCCATTCTTCTCGGCGGCGGTCTCGTGCTGTTCGGCATCGGCGGTGATGTCTCCGGCGGCCTGTTCGACGCGTTCCGTGAGGACAGCACCCAGGACAACGCCACCGAGCAGCTCGAGCAGCGCCTCGAGGACCAGGAGAAGAAGCTCCAGGCCAACCCGCAGGATGCCGCGGCGCTGGCCGAATCGGCCAAGCTCCACTACCAGATCGCCGGCGCCGGCGAGAACTTCAACAGCGAGCAGGGCCGCTTCACGGCGAAGGGCCTCGCCGAGCTGCGCGCCGCCGAGGCCGCGTGGGACAAGTACCTCGCGACGGACCCGGAGAACCTCAACACGGGTGTCGCGATCCAGATGGTGCAGGTCTTCAGCACCGCCGGGCTGAACAAGCCCGACAAGGCGGTCGACGCGATGGAGCTCTACATCGCCGAGCGGCCCGAGTCGTCGAACCTCTACGCGCAGCTCGCCCAGCTGGCGTTCATCGCCGGCCAGGACCGCAAGGGCGACCTCGCGGCGGACAAGGCGGTGGCGCTCGCGAAGGAGGACGACCGCAAGGTCCTGCGCGAGCAGCTCGACAACGTGAAGACCCAGGCCCTGCAGGCCCAGGCGCAGCAGGCGGCCACAACGCCGGCGCCCGCGCCGAGCGGCTAAGCTCTTTCGTCCGTTCGCGCCCGCGCGCGCGGCGGAACCCCGCCCCTGTAGCTCAATTGGCAGAGCAGCGGACTCTTAATCCGAAGGTTGAAGGTTCGATTCCTTCCGGGGGCACTGTCCGATCGCGCCTGAGGCGCCCCGTCGACATCGACGTGGCTCGCGTGGTTCGCGTCGCCCTCCTGCTGCTGTATCCGGTGGTCCTCTTCCTTGCCGCCTGGCCTGCGGGCGACACCGCGCTGGATTGGCCGGTTCTTCTGGCCGCCCCTCTCCTTGCGGTCGCTGCCGGCTACGTGGCACCCATCCTCGCCGGGGTCGCGACGGCGGGTGGAGCGGTCGCCGTGGTCTGGCTGGGGTATTGGGACAGTGAGTTCTTCGCGGTGAATCTCGCGATCCTGCTGGCAGGGGGTGAAGCGCTCGTGGCCCTGGGGGCTCTCCTCGGCTGGCCGTGGCGTGACTATCACCGCCAGGGAAGCTCGTAGCTGCAGGTTCACCGCGTGTCTCGGCGAGGTTGCTCGGCCGAGAGTGCACGCAGCAGCTCGTCAAGCGTTTGCGCCGCGGCCTCAAACCGGTCCGCCCCGACCTGATCGGCGTACTCCTCCTCGATCGCCAGAATGGCCCGCCGGGCGGTGCCCATGGCCTCCCAGCCCGCGTCCGTCAGACAGATGAGCTTCGCTCGCCCGTCCGTGGGGTCGCGCCGCCGCTCGACGATGCCGAGCCGCTGGAGGTCGTCGACGAGTTCCGACATTGCGGGCAGCGTCATCCGCGCCTGGGCTGCCAGCTCGGTCAGGCGCGATCCGTCGGCCTTGATGTAGGCGGTGACATGGGTGTGCGCCACGCGGGCGTCGGTGAGGCCGGCCTCCACGAGCCGGGCGAACAGCTCCTCCTGGAACACCCGTGTGAGCTGGACCAGAAGCTGGCCGATGTGCAGTCGCGCTGGGGGCGTGGACGTTGACACAGGATACTTCGGTTCCCTAAGCTTAGGCAGCCGAACTACTTCCACCTCCACGCTACCGATCGGAGCGGCGATGCCCCCGGCGACCGCAGTCCGCGAGATCTTCAACCCGCGCACCGGCCAGCGCATGTGCTTCCTGCAGACCGCGGCCGATACCGACGGGGAGCTCCTGCGCATCGAAACCGTCAACCCGCCGACGGGCGTCGCAGAACCGCTGCACGTTCACCCGTTCCAGGAGACCCGCGCCGCGCTGGTCTCCGGCACCTTGCGCTTCGTCGTCGCCGGTGAGGAGCGGCGTCTTGGCCCCGGCGACGACCTCACGATCCCAGCGGGCACACCCCACTCCTTCGTCAACGATGGCGAGGCCGACGCCGTCGCCATCCAGGAGGCACGGCCCGCCCTGCGTACCGCGGACTTCTTTCAGACGTACTTCCGCCTTGCCGAGCGCGGGGAACTCGACGACCACGGGTCCCCTTCGCTCCTGCGCTTCGCCCTGCTCGGCCCGGAGTTCGCCGACGAGATCCGGCTCGTGAGCCCGCCTTGGGCGGTGCAACGCGCGCTCTTCGCGGTGCTGGGGCCGGTCGCTCGGCTGCGCGGCCTCACCGCCGACTGACTATCGCTCGCGCAGCCGCCATTGCAGCCGTCGTGTCACCTCGCGGGAGACCTCCCCGAGCACGATCTCTGCGCTGACGCCGCTGCGCAGCGCGTCCTGCGCCACGCGCGCCTCCTCGGCACCGTCGAGCCGGGTCAGCATGGCCAGCAGTGCGCCGAGGTCGCGCCGCGCGGCCGCGGCATCGACCGCCTCGAACTCCGCCGCGCCGGGGCGAGCTTCCATGGGCGCACGCTAGCGCGGGCCTCGCAGCCAGGCGCGAAGCTCGTCGCCGTGTTCGTCGAGCCCGGGCGGTGGCCGCCGGGTGACGGGCGGGGTGTCGTAGAGGCCGATGGGCGATGCGGGCGTGCGCACGCCGCGGTGGTCGTCGACGGCGTCGAGCCCGACCGACTCCGCCAGGGCGAACGCGCCGGCGAGGTCGTTCACCGGGCCCGCCGGCACCCCGGCGGCGGTGAGCCGCTCGGCCCACGTCGCCCGGTCGGCCGCCCTGAGCGCGTCCTCGAGCAGCGGTCGCAGCGCCGCATGGTGCTCGACCCGCGCGGCGTTCGTCGCGAACCGCGGGTCGTCCGCGAGCCCCGGTGCGCCGATCGCGCCGGCGAGGGCGGCGAACTGCCGGTCGTTGCCCGCGCAGATCATCAGCGGCCCGTCCGCGCACGCGTACGTCGCGAACGGCTCGATGCTCGGATGCCGCGTCCCGAGCGCCCGCGGGATGACGCCCGCGTTCAGGAACCCCGTCGCCTGGTTGGCGAGCGCGGCGAGGACCGTCCCGAGCAGCGTGACCTCGATCATCTGCCCGTGGCCGCTGCGGTCACGCTCGCGCAGCGCCGCGAGGATCCCCACCGCCGCGTTCAGTCCGGCGATCACGTCGACCAGCGCGACGCCCACCTTCGCCGGATCCCCGCCGTCCGGGCCCGTCATGCTCATGAGGCCGCCGACCGCCTGCACGAGCGGGTCGTAGCCGGGCAGCTCCGCCCCGGCGCCGCTCCCGAACCCGTTGATCGCGCAGTAGACCAGCCGCGGGTGCTCGGCGGCGAGATCCTCGTACCCGAGGCCGAACCGCTCCATCGCGCCGGGCTTGAGGTTGGCGATGAGCACGTCCGCCCGGCGTCCGAGTTCCCGGGCCAGGCGCCGGTCCTCGTCGTCGCGCAGGTCGAGCACCACCGAGCGTTTGTTGCGGTTTGCGGCCAGCGCGTACGTCGCGGTCCCGTCGGGGGCGAAGGGCGGGCCCCAGGACCGCGTGTCGTCCCCGCCGGGCGCCTCGACCTTCACGACGTCGGCCCCGAGATCGCCGAGCGTCTGCGCGGCGAGCGGGCCGGCGAGGATCCGGGAGAAGTCGGCGACGAGGATGCCGTCCAGCGGCGCGGTGCGGTCCACGCCTCGCAACGCTACCGACGCGAATACCATCTCCCGCCATGCCCCTCGCTTGCCTGGACGGCGTCGTCACGCCGGCCGCCGACGCCCGGCTGCCCGTCACCGACGAGGGACTCCTCCGCGGCGACGGCGTCTTCGAGGTCATCCGTCTCTACGAGGGCCGCCCGTTCGCGCTCGCCGAGCACCTGACCCGCATGGGTGGTTCGGCCCAGAACCTTCGCCTGCCGATCGAGCTCGCGGCCATCGACGCCGACGTCCACGCGCTGCTCGCCGCCCAGCCCGGGTTCGAGGGTGCGCTGCGGGTGGTCGTCACGCGCGGAGGGCACCGCCTCGCGCTGCTCGAGCTGCTGAAGCCCGCCCCCGACGTCCTCGCCGTCGTGCCCGTCACCTACGCGCCGACGCGGATCCTGGACGGCGTGAAGTCCCTCTCCTACGCGGCGAACATGCTCGCGGGCCGCGTCGCCCAGGAGCAGGGCGCCGACGAGGCGCTGCTCACCACCCCGCACGGCCGGGTGCTCGAGGCGCCCACCAAGTCGTTCTTCTACGCCCTGGATGACGGCGGGGCGGGTGGGACGTTGTACACGCCGCCGCTCGACGACCACATCCTCGATTCGATCACGCGCCGCAAGCTCCTCGAGCTCGTCGACGTCCATGAGCGCGTGACCCCGCTCGACGACCTCGCGGGCGCCACTGAGGCGTTCCTCGCGTCCACCACGCATGAGGTGCTCCCGGTCGGCCGGATCGGCGACCGCGCCCTCCCGGTCGCTCCCGGGCCGCTGACCTCGGCGGCCGCCGCGGCGTTCCGCGCCCACGTCGAAGCGGAGCTCGCCGCGCAGTGAAGGTCGTCACCGTGATCGGGAACCGGCCGCAGTTCGTCAAGGCGGCCGCGGTGAGCCGGCGGCTGCGCGAGGAGCACGACGAGATCCTCGTGCACACCGGCCAGCACTACGACGACGAGCTCTCGACGGTCTTCGTCGAGGAGCTGCAGATCCCGCGGCCGGAGCTGGAGCTCGGCCTCGGCGGCGGCACGAACACGGAGCAGACCGCGCGCATGCTCGCGGCGCTCGCCCCGCTGCTGGCCGGCGAGCAGCCCGACGCGGTGCTCGTCTACGGGGACACGAACTCCACTCTCGCGGGTGGTCTGGCGGCGGCGCAGGCCCAGATCCCGGTCGCGCACGTCGAGGCCGGCATGCGCTCGTTCGACCGGCGCATGCCCGAGGAGCTCAACCGCGTCCTCACCGACCATCTCTCCGCGCTGCTGCTGGCACCGAGTGACACGGCCGTGGAGAACCTCCGGCGCGAGCACGTCGCCGGCGTGGTGGAGCAGGTCGGCGACGTGATGGTCGATGTCGCGATGCTCATCCAGCCGCGCGCCCTGGCCGACGACGGCGCGCCCGCGCGCCTCGGGGCTCCAGCGTCGGACTTCGTCCTGGCGACCGCGCACCGGGCGGGCAACGTCGACGACCCGTCCCGCCTGCGGGCGCTCGTCGCGCTCCTGCGGGGCGTCGACGGCCCCGTCGTGCTTCCCCTGCACCCGCGTACCCGCGCACGGCTGGAGGCCGCGGGACTCCTCAACGAGCTCGCCGAGAACGTCACGATCACCGCGCCGCTCGGCTACCTCGACTTCACCGCCCTGCTCGTCCGCTCCCGCGCGGTCCTCACGGACTCGGGCGGGGTCCAGAAGGAGGCGTACCTCGCCGGTGTGCCGTGCGTGACCATGCGCGACACCACGGAGTGGGTCGAGACCGTCGACGTCGGGTGGAACGTCCTCGTGGATCTGGACGTCGATCGGGCCCGGGCGGCCCTGGCCGCGTCGCCGCCCGCTGACCGCCCCGAGTTGTACGGGGACGGCGAGGCCGGCGCTCGCGTCGTGGACGCCCTGTCGCGCCTGGCTGGCTAGTCCGAGTCCGCCACGCCATTACGCTGAGGGGGGATGGACGGTCGCCGCCTCCTGTCCGTCGGCCTCGTCGCCGGCCTCCTCGTCGCGACGGCGCTCGCGAGCCTGCTCGTCCTCGGCACCGAACAGTCCGACGACCGGCAGGCCGCGCGTGGCGTGGCCGATCAGGCCGCGGCGGCAGTCGCCTCGACGCTCCGGCTTGCGAGCCTGAGCGTGCGCGGCGCCGACGGGTTCGTCACCGCCGACGGCGACCTGCCGCCGAAACGCTTCGCGCCATTCGCCGAAGATGCGCTGGAGGAGCGCACCCTGACCGTGCTCGGGTGGGCGCGCTGGCTGCCCGCCGACCGTCGCGGGGCGTTCGAACGGGATCTGGGGCGCCCCATCGTCGCCCCGGCGCCTGATGGCGTGCTGCGCCGCCAGGGCGACGCCGCGGAGTACCTCCCCATCGCCCGCATCCGTCCGGCGACCCGCGAGTCGCTGCGGGCCCTGGGCTACGACCAGTTCGGTGAATCGAAGCGAGGCGCCGCCGCCCGTGCGGCGCGCGACACCGGGCTGCCGCGCCTGACCGCCCCGCTCGTCCTGGTGGGGTCGCGCCGGCCGGGAGTGACGATCTACCAGGCGATCTACGCCCCGGGGAAGCCCACGTCCACCGGGGCCGAGCGCCGCCGGGCGTTCCGGGGGTGCTCGGGGGCGCCGTCGCGGTCGACCGGCTCGCGGAGCTCGTGTCCGCGCAGCTGCCGGACGGCGCCGCCATCCGGGTGTCCGACGGCGATCAGGTCCTCATCGCCGGGCCCTCCGACGTCGCTGCGACCCGCACGGTCTCTGCGCTCGGGCGGCGCTGGGAGGTCGGGGTCGTCCCCGGCGCGACCTCGTCGCACGCGCTCCCGCTCGTCATCGCCATCGGCGGCACCGTGCTCGCTCTGCTGGCGGGCGCGGTCGTCGCGCTGTCCCGGCGCAGGGAGCGGACCCTGGTCGCCGACCGGGACCTCGCCGAGCGCGTCGCCGACCGTGATGCGTTGCTCCTCGACGTCGGCGCCGCGGTGGACTTCGCCGGGTCGATGAACGATCGCACCCAGGCGCTGGCGGAGCTGCTCGCCGCGCGGTTCGCCGACGTGTGTCTCATCGACCACCTGGACGGCTCCGGGACGCTCCGGCGCGTCGGCCAGGCCGCATCCCGCCCGGAGGTTGCTGCCCTGCTCGCGCGCCTGCCGGCGCCATCGGCCGACTCGGGCCAGGCCGCCGTCATCCGGGGCGGCGAGCCATTGCTGGTCGCCGAGGTCGATGATGCCGTGTTGCAGCGCATCTCGGCCACGGAGGAGGAGCTGGCGGTTCGGCAGGCGATCGGCATCCGGTCCTCGATGGTGCTGCCGCTCGCCGCGCAGGGCGTCGTGACCGGCGCCATCACCCTCGCGATCCACGGCGAGGACGACCGCCGGTTCGGCCGCGACGACCTCGCGTTCGGCGCCCAGATGGCGCAGCGTGCATCCCTGGCGCTCGACAACGCCCGGCTCTACGAGAGCGAGCACGAGATCGCCACGACGCTCCAGCAGGCGCTCCTGCCCCCGCGGCTGCCGTCGCCGCCCGGCGTCGAAGTCGGGGTGCGCTACCGGCCCGCCGGCTCCGGGGTCATGGTCGGGGGCGACTTCTACGACCTGTTCCGCGGCGCGGAGGGATGGATCGCGGTCGTCGGCGACGTGCGCGGCAAGGGCCCGCGCGCGGCAGCGGTCACGGCGCTCGTTCGCCACACGCTGCGGGCCCGCGCCTCGACGGACGGGGTCGTGGCCGCGCTGCAGACGGTCAACGACGCGCTGCGCGACCAGCACGACGACGAGCTGTTCTGCTCGATCGCCGCGGTGGAGTTCACCCTCGATGGCGACCCGCCGATGTCCGGACGCCTCCGTGCCGCCGCCGCGGGGCACCCGCCGCCGCTGGTGCTCCGCGCCGACCGGGGCCTCGAGGCGCTCCCCGCGTGCGGTCGTCTGCTCGGCCCGTTCGACGACCCCGATCTCACCGTGGCCGACACGACCCTCCTGCCCGGCGACACGATCCTGCTGTACACCGACGGCCTCTCCGAGGCGCGACGCGACGGCGAGCAGTTCGGCGAGGAACGGCTGCACGAGGCGGTGGTGGCGGCGCCGCGCGGCTCGCTGTCCGGGCTGCTCACCCACATCGAGCTGGAAGCGGTGACGTTCGCCCAGGGCCAGCCGCAGGACGACATCGCGCTCGTGGCGCTGCGTCTCCCGCTTCCCGGCAACTCGACGGGGCAGGAGTGGGTCAGCGGGGGCGCCGTCTCAGTCTGAGCCGCCGCCGAGCCGCCGCACCGGGATGCCCACCGCGGTGAACGGCGCCGGGTCGACGATTCCGCGCCCGTCGACGATGCCCCGGACACCCGCGAGGTCGGCGGGCTTCAGCCGCGCGTACTCCGCGTGGTCGGCCTGGACGATGGCGCCGTGGACGGGCATGCCGTCCCACGGGTCGAACCCGAGCGCGCGCAGTTCGTCGGGGCTGTAGAGCGGGTCGGCGGCGAGGGCGACGGCCCCGCGGGCGCGCAGGTTGTCGCGCAGCGGCACGGCGCCGCTGAAGGCCGTCTCCTTCACCCCGCCGCGGTACGCGACGCCGAGGATGAGCACCCGTGCGCCCTCCAGGCCGCCGAGGAGCCCCTGCAGGACACCGACCGCGTACGCCGGCATCGCCTCGTTGACCTGCCGGGCGACGGCGGGCAGCTGGGCGTCGCGATCGCCGAAGAGGTAGAAGCGCGGGTAGACCGGGATGCAGTGCCCGCCGACGGCCACGCCCGGCCGGTGGATGTGGCTGAACGGCTGGGAGTTGGCCGCGTCGATGACCCGCTGGACGTCGACCCCGAGCGCATCGGCGTGGCGGGCCAGCTCGTTGGCGAACCCGATGTTGATGTCGCGGTACGTCGTCTCGGCGAGCTTCGTGAGCTCGGCGGCCTCGGCGCCGCCCATGGGCCGCACCTCGACGTCGGGGAGGAAGGCGGTGTAGAGCCCGACGCCGCGCGCCTCCCCGTGCGAGTCCAGGCCGCCGACGAGTTTCGGGTACGTCGCGAGGTCCTGCAGGATCCGGCCGCTGAACACCCGCTCGGGCGAGAAGACGACGTGGAAGTCGACGCCGGGCTCCAGGCCGCTGACCGCGGCGATGAGGGGCGCGATCCGCGACCGCGTGGTCCCCACCGGCAGGGTGGTCTCGATCGCCACGACGGTGCGGCGGTGCCCGGCTTGCGCCGCGGCGGCCAGGCCGCGGCCGATGTCCGTGGAGACGGCGTCGAGCGCCGACCAGTCCGGGTGGCCGTTGGCGTCGACGACGAGCGGCGGGACCGCGATGACGAGGTCCGGGCCGGCGGCGATGGCGGCGGCGGTGTCGGTCGTCGCCGTGAGCGTGCCGGCGGCCACGGCGTCCGCGAGCGCCTCGTCGAGCCCCGCCTCGTTGGGGAACGGCGCCCGGCCGGCGTTCACCGTCTCCACGACGGAGGCGTCGATGTCGCAGCCGGTGACGGTGTGGCCGGTGCGAGTGAGCTGGGCGGCGATCGGCAGGCCGATCTTGCCAAGGGCAACGACGACGGCCTTCATGGGCAGCTCCGGTCGGCGCTTCTTGCCCCGGCAACGACGACGGCGTTCATGGCTGCACCGTCGCGCCGTCCTGCGCGCTGCGCAGCGCGGCCTCGGCGACGCGCACGGTGTGCAGCCCCTCGGCGAGGGTCACGACGCCCGCGTCGTCGTCTCCGCCGACGTACCGCACGAACGTCTCCAGCTCTGTGCGCAGCGGCTCGGGGCGCTCCAGGGCGAACCGGATGCTGTCCCCCTCGCTGACGCCGCGCAGCGCCTGCGCGAACGGGTCGGCCGCCTGGACCGAGCCGTTCTTGTAGAGGACGAGGTCACCCGTGAGCGTGTCGGCCTCGAGCATGCCGCGCTCGCCGAGGATGCGGGTCCGGCGGCGCTTCGTGGGGGTCACGCGGTCGACGACGCAGTTGAACGTCGTGCCGTTGCCCAGCCGGCCGGTGATGAGCACGAGGTCCTCGTGCTCGCGGCCCATCTTGATCGCGGTCTGCGCGGCGACCTGCACGATGTCGGCGTTCCCCAGCCAGCGAACCAGGTCGAGGTCGTGCGTGGCGAGATCCATGACGACGCCGACGTCGCGAATCCGGTCCGGGAACGGGCCGACGCGCTCGGTCGCGATGAGGAAGACCTGGCCGATCTCCCCGATGTGCTCGCGGACCCCGAGGAGCGCGGGGTTGTAGCGCTCGACGTGCCCGACGGCGCCACGAACGCCGGTCTGCTCGATGGCCGCGAGCAGCCCTTCGGCCTCCGCGACGCTGCCGGCGAGCGGTTTCTCGACGAGCACGTGCACGCCGGCACGGGCGAGCTGGGTCGCGACGCCGGCGTGCTGTGCGGTCGGCACGGCCACGACGGCGAAGTCGGGCGCTCCGGCGGCGAGGAGCGCGTCCACCGACGGGTGCACGAGCGCGGGATCGAGCACCGCGCCGTATTGGTCGCCGCCGGGATCGACGGCGCCCGCGAACTGGGCGAAACCGCCCGTCTGCAGGAGGCGGGCGTGGTGGCGGCCGATCATGCCGAGGCCGATCACGGCGCCGCTGGGTCCGGAGGACGGAGGCACGGCGAGCTAGGGTATCCCGCGCATGGGCGCCTCCGCGGATCCGCAAGCCCCAGGGCTGGTTCTCAGCCCCGACGCCGAGGTCGGCGAGGACGTGCGCTTCGGCGCGCACGTGGTGGTGCACGGCGACGTCGTGATCGGCGACGGGTGCACGATCGGCGACCACGTCGTCCTCGGCAAGCCGCCCTCGCTCAGCCCGCGTTCCTCGACGGCCACCGACGCGCCGCTGGCGCCGCTGCGCCTCGCGCCCGGCGTGATCGTCTCGACCGGGGCCGTGGTGTTCGCCGGGAGCACGGTCGGCGAGGGGTCGATCATCGGTGACCAGGCGTACGTGCGCGAACGCACCACGGTCGGCGCGGACTCCGTCGTCGGACGGGGCGCGGGCGTGGACAACGACGTGACCGTCGGCGACCGGGTCCGGCTGCAGTCCCAGACCTACCTCACGGCGTACTCGGTGGTGGAGGACGACGTGTTCCTCGGTCCGTGTGCGATGACGACGAACGACGACACGATGGCCCGCCACGCCCCGGGCGCCCCGCTGCACGGCGCGGTGCTGCGGCGCGCCTGCCGGATCGGTGGCGGCGCGGTCCTGCTGCCGGGCGTGGAGATCGGCGAGGAGGCGTTCGTCGCCGCCGGCGCCGTCGTGACGCGGGACGTGCCCGCCCGCAAGCTGGTCTGGGGCGTGCCTGCGCGTGTCGTGCGCGACGTGCCCGACGACCAGTTGCTCGACCGATGGGCGTGAACCGCACCCACGCGGTGCGTGTGGCGGCCGGGGCGGTGCCGGTCGCTGCCGCGGCCGTCGCGGGAGTGCGCCCGCCGGGGTTCCGGCGCCCGGGCGCGATCGAGACCCGGGCCGCGCGCCGTCGTCGCGAGCGGGCCGAGCGGCGCACCCAGGTCCTCGGCGTGCTGGCCGGCTGCCTCACGGCGGCCGTGGTCGGCGGTGAGGTCGCCCGGGTGTGGCGCCGCGGCTCGGCGCCCCTGCCCGCAGAGACGCAGGATCTCGTCGGAGCCGCCGAGGAGGCCGTGCGCGAGACGGTGGCCGTGGCGCGTGAGGGCTACCGCGTGGCGTCTGCGGAAGAACGGGCGCTGGTGAACCTGCTGCTCTCCTTCACTGCGACGTTCGGCGTCGCACGGCTCACGACGCACGGCATCCGCACCCGCGGGCGGGTGGGGCCGTTCCGCAACCTCGTCGTGGGCGACTCGCACGTCCACCACTTCGTCCCCGGCATCCTGCTGGCGTTCCTGTCCGGCGGTGCGGGGCTGATCGCGCGCGACGAGTCGCTCGACCCGTTCCTCGCCGTTCCGTTCGGCGCCGGGGGTGGCGCTGACGTTCGACGAATCCGCGCTCCTGCTCAAGCTCGACGACGTCTACTGGACCGAGGAGGGCATCGTCAGCGTGCAGATCGTCCTCACGACGGTGGCGATGATGTCGGCCGCCGCACTCGTCCTGCGGGTGCTGAGGCGCGGCGAACGTCGGGTGCTCGATGTATCGTCGGAGCCGTGGAGGAGCAGCCCCCCGCTCCGACGACGAGCCCGAGCCCCTGACGCCCCCGGAACCGGAGGGTGCGGACGCGGCATCGCCGCCCCCGCCTCCTCCGCCGGACGTCCCGGCGGACAAGGGTCCGTCGTTGCCCAGCGGCCCGTTCATGGGAGGTCCGTCCGCGCCGTTCGGCGACGCGATGCAGGACGAGCCCGCGCCGGAGACCCCCGAGCCGCCTGTCTTCCCGCAGCCCGAGGAGCCCCCGGCTCCCGAGCCCCCCGCAGCGGCTCCGTCCGCCGGGCCCGGCGGCTGGATCCCTGACGACTCGCCGGTGTTCGGCGCGCCCGCGCCAGTGCCGGACGAGGCACCTCCTTCCGGCGATGTGCCCGCGCCGCCGCCGGCCTCCCCGTCGGAGCCGTTCGCTCCGCCGAGCCCGCCCCCGGAGCCCCCCTCATATCCGGGGTCGGAGACGGCGTCGCCCCCCACCGGTCTTCAGGCCGGCGACCCACTCGCGGCGTCATCGCCGCCCGCGCCCTCGGGGTTCTCTGCACCCCCCGCTGCCCCGGGGGCGTTGGGCGCACCCAGTCCGGAGGTCCCCCCAGCAGGCGACGGTGCGGTCCGAGGGGTCGATCCCCCCGCCCGGCTACACCCCGTCCACCGCCGGCTACGGCGGCGGCCCGGTCCCGCCCGGCGCCTTCGCGCCGCCCGCCGCCGCGCCCGTGCCGCTGGGCAACTACCAGCTGGCGAGCTGGGGCAGCCGTCTGGCGGCGGTGTTGATCGACGGGCTCGTGGTCCTCGGCGTTGCGATCGTCGGGGCGCTCGCGCTCGGCGTGGTCCTCGGCGGCCTGTTCTCGCTCATCGACGGTGGCGGCGTCGGATTCACCCTCGGCGCCGTGTTCGGCGGCATCATCGGCTACTTCGGCGGCCTGTTCCTCCAGCCGTACTGGATGGCGAAGCACGACGGCAAGACGCTCGGTAAGCAGGCGCTGAACATCCGGACGATCCGGGTCAACGGACAGCCGACGGATCTCGGCTGGTCATCGCTGCGGCAGATCGTCGTGATCTGGCTGCTCATCAACGTCGTCGGCGGGACGTTCTTCATCCCGTGGCTGCTGAACTACCTGTGGCCGCTGTGGGACGCCGAGAACCGCGCGGGGCACGACATGCTCGTCGGCTCGCGCGTCGTCAAGGCCTAGAGGCTCCGGCGGTACTCGACGACAGGGACGCCCAGCGGCGTCTTGTCGATCCGCAGGCCGGTGGGCGACCAGCCCTCGCGTTCGTAGAAGCGGCGGGCGCGCTCCTGGCCGGCGGCGCAGAACAGGCGCATCGTGGTGAAGCCGTGCGCCCGCGCGTCGTCGAGGACGGTCGCGTGCAGCGCTCGGGCAACATCGGTGCCCCAGGCGCGCTGCGAGACGAACAGGTGGCGCAGGTGCGCGAGCGCCGGGTCGTCAACGACGGTGTGCCCGGCCTCGGTGGCCGGAAGGAAGCCGGTGAACCCCTGCGGCCCGTCGTCGTCCTCTGCGACCCATCCGCGATAGGGGCTGTCTGCGTCGAGGAGTTCGGTCAGCCGCGCCGCTTCGTCGGCCGCCGCACCCGGATCCCAGCCGGCGGGGGCGAAGGTGCGGTAGGTCTCCAGGCCCTCGGAGACGATGGCCGCAAGCGGTGTCGCGTCGGCGGGGGTCGCCCGGCGCAGCGCCACGCGGCGCCTCAGACGGCGAGGGTGGCCGCGACGCCCTCGGTGCGGCGCAGCCAGATGATCTGCTCGCGGCCCGGGCCGACACCCACGAGGGTGATCGGCACGCCGACGAAGTCCGAGAGGAACTCGAGGTAGTCCTTGGCCTTCTGCGGCAGGTCGTCCGCCGAACGGCACGTCGTGATGTCCTCGGACCAGCCCGGCAGCTCGGTGTAGACCGGCCGCGCGTGGTGCAGCACCGACTGGTGGTACGGGAAGTGGTCGAGCTCGGCGTCCTCGGCGGACAGGTAGCTCGTGCAGACCTTCAGCGTCTCGAAGCCCGAGAGGACGTCGAGCTTCGTGATGGCGAGCGACGTGAGCCCGTTGATCCGTGCCGCGTACTTCAGCGCGACGAGATCCATCCAGCCCGTGCGGCGGGGACGGCCGGTGGTGGTGCCGAACTCGCCGCCGCGGGAGCGGATCTCCTCGCCGACGTCGTCGTGCAGCTCCGTCGGGAACGGGCCCGAGCCGACACGCGTGGCGTATGCCTTGGCGATGCCCCACACCTCGTCGATGTCGCGCGGCCCGACGCCGGCGCCGATCGTCGCGGCGCCCGCCACGGGGTTCGACGACGTGACGAACGGATACGTGCCGTGGTCGATGTCGAGCAGGACGCCCTGGGCGCCTTCGAAGATGACGTTCCGGCCGTCGTCGAGCAGGTCCCAGCACAGCTTCGCCGTGTCGGCGATGTACTGCTCGAGCTTGTGGCCGTAGATGAGGTACTGCTCGGTCATGGCCTGCAGGTCGAGCTCAGGGTCGCGCTCGTACGGGCGCAGCGAGAGCTTCTTGGGCTCCAGCGCGGCCATGATCTTCTTCTTGAGGATCTTCTCGTCGAGCAGGTCCTGCACGCGGATGCCGACGCGCGACGCCTTGTCGGCGTACGCCGGGCCGATGCCACGCCGCGTGGTGCCGATCTGCAGCTTCCCGAGCTTCGCTTCGCCCGCCGTGTCGAGCAGCAGGTGGTACGGCATGATCAGGTGCGCGTTGGCGCTGATCCGCAGCCCGCTCACGTCGATGCCGCGGGCACGCAGGCCGTCGATCTCGCCGGTCAGCACCTTCGGGTCGATGACGACCCCGTTGCCGATGACGCAGAGCTTGCCCGGGTAGAGGATCCCGGACGGGATGAGGTGGAACTTGAACGTCTCGCCCTCGCGGACGATCGTGTGCCCGGCGTTGTTCCCGCCCTGGAAACGCACGACGGCCTCGGCCTGCTCTGCGAGCAGGTCGACGACCTTCCCCTTGCCTTCATCGCCCCACTGGGCGCCGACGATCACGATTCCGGGCATAAGCGCGGGTCAGTCTAGGCCCTAGTGGCCTGAACCTTGATCTCGGCCGGTGCTTCGAAGCGCTGGCGACGCCGGTCCTCGCCGAACAGCGGCAGGATCTCGCACATCTCCTCGAGCCGCGAGACGGTCCGTTCCGTGATCTGTTCGGCCAGGGCGTCACGCTCGAGATTCGTCGTGATGAGCACGGCGCGCTCCTCCTCGTACCGGGCGTTCACGATCGCGTAGAGCTGCTCGAGCACCCACGGGCTGGTGCGCTCGGCGCCCACGTCGTCGATGTGCAGCAGGTCGACGGAGGCGAGCCGGTCGAGCAGCTGGACGTAGCTGTGCTCGGCGTCGTCCTCGTACGTGTCACGGATCTCGGCGAGCAGCCGCGGCAGCGAGTAGATCGCCACGCTGTGGCCCGCGTCGATGGCGTGCTGGCTGACGAGCATGGCCAGCGAGGTCTTGCCGGTCCCGACGTCGCCGAACAGCCACAGGCCCTCGCCGGCCTGCAGGTGCTCGTCGATCTTGCGCACGTAGCCGCGCACCTGGCGGACGATCGGTTCGGGCAGGTCGCTGATCGGCGGCCGCTCGAACGCGACGTGCCGGTACTTGCGCGGGATGACCGCCGACAGGCTGCGCGACCGGGCGCGCGCGACCCGCTGGGCGCGGCACTGGCAGTCGGCGGCCGTGAGGTCGTCGCCGATGATGAAGCCGCTGCCGTCGCAGAGGCCGAAGGGGCAGGCGTCGCGGGCCATCAGGCGGGCGGGCCTCCAGCGTGCCGGTCGCCGGCGCGGTTGAGGAACTTCGGGTACTCGTTGGCGAAGACGAGCTCGACCTCGCCGAGGCCGCCGTTGCGGTGCTTGGCGATGATGACGTCGGCGAGACCCTGGCGCTCGGTTTCCTTGTCGTAGTACTCCTCGCGGTAGAGGAACATCACGAGATCTGCGTCCTGTTCAATATTACCAGATTCGCGTAGATCGGAGAGCATGGGCTTCTTGTCGGTGCGCGACTCGACCGCACGCGACAGCTGCGAGAGCGCGATCACCGGCACCGCGAGCTCGCGGGCGAGGATCTTCAGGCCACGCGACATCTCACCGACCTGCTGGACACGCGACTCGATCCGCGCATCGGCCCGCAGCAGCTGGAGGTAGTCGATGATGATCAGGCCCAGGCCGTGCTGCTGGTGCAGCCGCCGCGACTTCGCGCGGATGTCGAGCATCGAGACGTCGGACGAGTCGTCGACGAACAGCGGCGACTGGGCGAGCTTGTTCGACGCTTCGAGGATCTTGGGCCAGCGGTGCTCGGCGACGCGGCCGCGGCGCAGCTCTTCGCCCTTGATCTTGGCCTGGGACGCCAGGAAGCGCTGCGCGAGCTCTGATTCGCCCATCTCGAGGCTGAACAGGGCGACAGCGCGGTTCGTCTGGATCGCGACGTTCTCGGCGATGTTGGTGACGAACGCGCTGTTGTGGACGACGATGTCGTCAGCGACGAAGTTGCGGAAACCCGGAACGTCGAGGTCGTAGGTCTCCTCCTCGCCGGCGGGCTCGATGGACACGATCTCGTCCCACCCGACTCCCAGCAGGGGGTGTGGCGTAGATCGCTCCGATCTGGAGCGCTGGGCCCCGAACCCCCGCCCTGGGCGACAGCCAGCGGACGTGCGGGCGCCGTCACGGGTACGGCCACCCGACTACCGGCGACGAGAGACTCCACGGGCGTCCACCCCTGCAGGGTCAGAATCGGGTGGTTGGCGCTGGCGACGACCGATCGACCGAGGGTCGTCGTGACGCGAAATACCGGCTTCCGGCCGCTTGCCATGGCTCCCGCGACGCGTGCAGGGTGCATCCGCAGGTCCGGGCCGAGCGACGACACCCACGCGTCAGCTCCATCGCGGACGGCCGCAACTAGGTCGTCGAGGCGGCGCGACGCCCCGGACATCGGGTCGTAGATCAGGGTCGATCCCACGAGGCACTTCCCCATCGACGGGCGTGCCGCCAGGATGATGAGGTTCCCCGGTTGGAACCCGCCGGTGATGGCGTCGAGGTCGGTGTACCCCGACGGCGTGCCCGTCAGCTGCGTGTCGCTCAGCGAGAGCTCGTGGAGCTTGGTCGTCTCCTCATCGAGGATCTCCCCGATGTTCCGGAACTCTTTCTGCCGGTCGTCGTGCGCGACCTCGAGCATCATCCGCTCGGCGGTCTCGACGAGCGAGCGCGCGTCGCTCTGACGGGACGTGACGGCGAGCTGGATCTCGGACGTCGTGCTCAGCAGGCGGCGCAGGAGCGCGTTCTCGCGCACGATCCGGGCGTACTGGCGGACGTTGGCCGCCTGGGGCACCGGGCCGGAGAGCTCGTCGAGCGCCGCCTCGCCGCCGGCCTGCTCGAGCAGGTTCTTCGCCTTGAGGTGCTCGATGACCGTGAGGCGGTCGATCGGCTCGCTCTGCTCGTACAGCGCGAGCATGGCGCCGAAGATCGCCTGGTGGCGCGGGCGGAAGAAGTCCTCGGGGTTGAGGCCCTCCTCGATGACGAGCGCGTACATCGGCCGCTCGCTGATCAGGAGCGTGCCGAGAACGGCCTGCTCGGCCTCGATCGAGTGCGGCGGCGTGTGGGCCGGAGGCGCGACGGGCGGGGCGTCGGAGGGCGGGTACTCGTACGTGCTCACAGAGGAGGATCGAGCGTAGTCAGCTGGGTCCCTCGGGGATGCGAAGGACTCCGCAAAAACGGCATGAATTCCGGACGCCTGCGCAAACTCGTCACGCATACGTCCAGAGTCACGCCCGCGCCGGACGGCGCGGGACGTGCGTTGCAGGCGAAGAGCCGAGCTACGTGAGCTCGACGACCATGGTCTTGACGGACGCGGTCACGCCATCGGCGACCTCGACCTCGACCATGTGGGTCCCGACGTTCTTGATCGGGTCCTCGAGGTGGACCTTGCGCTTGTCGATCGTGATGCCGCGGGCGGCCTTGATCGCGTCGGCGATGTCCTGGTTGGTGACCGAGCCGAAGAGGCGGCCGTCGTCGCCGGCCTGCTGCTCGATGGTCAGCACCGTCTTGTTCAGCAGGTTCGCGTTCTCCTGCGCCTTCGCGACGAACTCGCGGGCCTCACGCTCGGCGCGCTCGATACGCGTCTGCGCCTCGAGCAGCGCGCCCTTCGTCGCCGGGCTGAGCCAGCTTGCGCGGGATGAGGAAGTTGCGGAGGTAGCCCTTGGAGACGTCGACGACTGCGCCCTTCTCGCCGAGCGACTCCACGTCCTGGAGCAGGATGGCCTCAGGCATCGCGGCTAGTCCCGATCGCGGTCGCGGTCGCGGCCACGGCCACGGGGGCCGTCCTCGCGAGCGGACTCGTTGACGTAGGGCAGCAGCGACAGCTCGCGGGCCCGCTTGACGGCGGTCGCGATCTGGCTCTGGTGGCGGCGGCAGGCGCCCGTGATGCGGCGCGAGCGGATCTTGCCCTTCTCCGAGATGAACTTCCGGAGGGTCGCCGTGTCGCGGTAGTCGACGTCCTGGATCTTGTCCTTGCAGTGCAGGCAAGGCTTACGGCGGCCGGAACCCGGTCCGCCCTTCTTGTCACGACGCCGCGCTGGCTTGCGGCTGCGCTGCTTGGCCACGGAAAGAACCCTCGTTCGAAAGGAAGCTTGAAAACAGGCGCGCGTATGCACAGCGCGCGGACGGAGCAGTGTAGCCGCCCCGGGGTGATCGGGGCTCAGCCGCCTGCCTCACGGTCGCGCGCGGGCAGCCAGGACGGCTTCCCCACGCGGGGAGAGACGGTACCCGACGGGCAGGCTTTCGGTCAGTCCCAGTTCCTTCAGCCGGCGTACGTCGCGCTTGAACGGGAGCTTCTCGCGGCCCAGGGAGGCGGCGATGTCCGCGGCGAGCACGCCCGGCCGCGCGGCGATCGCCTCCAGGGTCACGGCGGTCCACGGGCCAGCCTTCGCGCGGGCATCGATGCCGTCGAGGGTCGCGATGAGCGCGGCGATCTCCTCGTCGCCGGGCACCGCGGCGCGCAGCGCGATCCGCGGATCCTCCCCGGCGTGGTGGAACGCGATCCGCCACACCTCGTCTGCTCCCCGCAGCGCGCGCTCAAGCGCCGCGCGGTCCGGATAGCCGGCGCGAGTGATCTCGGCGTCGGGAATCGCCGCCGTCCGCACCCGCTCGATCGCGTCGACCTCCAGCACCCCGGCGCGCGTCCGGTACCGCCGTCGGGCAACCACCCGCGGGCGGTCCCACGTCCGGAACGTCAGGGTGATCGACCCGTCCTGCAGGCCCGGCCAGAAGCGCTTGGCGAAGAGCACCGACGCGGACGCTACCGCCGCTGAACGACAACGGGCCCCCGCACAGCGGAGGCCCGAGGGCACGACCTGATGGTCGGCGGGACGACCTAGAACGGAATGTCGTCGTCCGCCGCGCTGCCGCCGCCGACCGGCGCGGGGGAGGGCTGCGGAGCGAAGTCGCTCTGGTCGTGCTGCGGCAGATCCGACGGGGGGCGAAGCGGTTGCTGGACTGCTGCTCGCCGCCGTAGCCGCCGTTGCCCATGCCGCCGCCGGCGTCGTCGCGCGGGCCGCCGAGGAACTGGACGGAGTCCGCAACGATCTCGACCGACTGACGCTTGTTGCCCTGCTGGTCCTGCCACTCGCGCCACTCCAGGCGGCCGTCGATGGCGACGGGGCGGCCCTTGGACAGGTACTGGGCGGCGATCTCGCCCTGCTTGCCCCAGACCGTGACGTCGAAGTAGTTGGGCTTGTCGACCCACTCGCCGGACGCGCCGTCCTTGCGGCGGGTGTTGACGGCGAGGCGCAGCTTGCACACCGCGGTGCCGCTGGGCAGTGACCTGAGGTCCGGGTCGGCGGTCAGGTTGCCGGTGATGATCACCCGGTTGATGTTGGTGGCCGCCATCTGCGGACTCCCTTTCGGTGGCGAACGATTCAGCTCTCGGCCGAGCGTAGCGCCGCGCAGGGACGGCAACCACGGATATCCCGCTCTCTGCGGGGAGTTGTCACAAAGCTGCGCGAGAGACGGCGGTGATCGGCGCGGGTCCGCGCCGAATCGGCCGCGCTACCGGTCGCGGTCGCGGTCACGATCCCGGTCGTCGCCCGCGCCCACGCTCATCGGCTCTGCAGCCGGGAACGGGTCGTCGTGCTTGACCGGGGTGGTGCCGGGGCGCAGCTTGATGATCCGGTGGCGGACGACCCCGTCGGTGATCCGGAGCGTGCGGTCGAGCTCGTTGATGAGCTCGGCGCCACCCTGGAACTGGATGAGGTGATAGTCGGCCTCCGGCTTCTTCTCGATCTCGTACGCGAGCTTGCGCGTGCCCCAGTCCTGCGCGCCGACGATTTCGCCTTGCTCAGCGATGAGCTCCTCGGCGTCGGCCAGGATCTTGGTGCGCGTCTCCTCCTCGAATGAGGGGTCGAGCAGCACGGTGAGGTCGTAGATGGGGGGCGGAAGAGCCATGCGGGTCGAAGAGGATAGCGGCAAGGGGGCGAACTTCGGCGGCCGGGGCCTAGAAGGGACGTGGACCACCCGTCGAATCTGCTCGCCCGCGTGCGCTGGGGCAACGTCGCGCGCGTCCTCGCACTCGTCGCGCTCGCGGCGATCATCGGGGCGTGGCCGCGCCTGCGCGGCGCTGAGCCGGAGCTCCCGCCGACGGCTGCGGAGCCTGTCGTCGCGGCGCCGGCTCCCGTCCGCGAGCCGTCCCCGGAACCCGAACCGGCCGTCGAACCCGAGCCCGAACGCGCCGAGCGTGCCCCCGAACGCAGCACGGCACCGCGCCGCAGGGCCGCGAAGCGCCGTCGCGCCAAGGCGCCCAGGACCACGTCGCCACCAGCGGCCCCGGCCCCGACTCCGGCCGCCCCAGCCCCAGCCCCTGTGGCGCCACCAGCACCGACCCCACGCCCCGCCCCGTCCGGCGGCGGCGGCGAGTTCGGCTTCTGACCCGTTGGGCATGTTGAGTCCGCCCCAAGCGGGGGTTAGCGTTGTGCTCCGTGTCGACCTATCCGTACGACCTCGGCTCGCACACGCGTACGACGTCGACGACGTCACCGGCTGCGCAGGCGTGGTTCGACCGCGGCTTGGTCTGGTGCTACGCCTTCAACCACGAGGAAGCGATCCGCTGCTTCGAGCGCGCTGCGGCCGACGACCCCGGCTTCGCGCTCGCGCACTGGGGCATCGCCTACGCGGTGGGGCCGAACTACAACAAGGACTGGGAGGTGTTCCCGGACGAGGACCTGCGCACGTCCCTGCGGCGCGCCCACCAGGAGGTCATGACCGCGCGCGACCTCGCCGCGAACGCTTCACCGGTCGAGCGGGATCTCGTCGAGGCGCTGTGCGCGCGGTTCCCGGCCGCCGACCCGGTGGACGACTTCGTCCCCTGGAAGCTCGCGTACGCCGACGCGATGGCGCAGGTCCACGCAGCGCACCCCGACGACCTGGACGTGCTCGCGATCTATGCCGACGCGCTCATGACCCTGTCGGCGTGGCAGTTGTGGGACGTCGCCACCGGTCAGCCGGCCGAGGGGGCGCGGACGCTGGAGATCAAGGCGCTGCTGGACGCCGCACTCGAGCGCCCGGGCGCGATGGAGCACCCCGGCCTGCTGCATCTGTACGTCCACCTCATGGAGATGTCCCCGACGCCCGAGGCCGCCCTGCCGGCGGCCGACGCGCTGCGCGGTCTCGTCCCCGACGGGGGTCACCTGCTCCACATGCCCACCCACATCGACGTGCTGGTCGGTGACTACGAGCAGGTCATCCGCTGGAACACCGAGGCGATCGCGGCCGACGATCGCTACGCCGAGCGCGAAGGCCCGCTGAACTTCTACTCGCTCTACCGCGCGCACGACCACCACTTCCGGATCTACGGCGCGATGTTCAGCGCCCAGCTCGGCGTCGCGCTCGAGGCCGCGACCGCGCTGGAGGGACTGGTCACCGAGGAGCTCCTGCGGATCGAGACCATGCCCATGGCCGACTGGCTCGAGGGCTTCGCGCCGATGCGCCTGCACGTGCTTGTGCGCTTCGGCCGCTGGGACGAGCTGATTGCGACGCCGTTGCCGCACGACCGGGAGCTGTGGGCGACGACGACCGCGATGACCCACTACGCCCGGGGCGTGGCCCACGCGGCGTCAGAACGCGTCGCCGAGGCGGAGGCCGAACGCGAGCTGTTCCGTGCGGCGGTCGCGCGCGTCCCCGAGTCGCGCTACCTCTTCAACAACACGTGCCTGGACATCCTCGCCATCGCGGGCGCGATGCTCGACGGCGAGGTCGCGTACCGGCGCGGCGACTACGACACCGCGTTCGCCGACCTGCGTCGCGCCATCGACCTCGACGACACCCTGCCCTACGACGAGCCCTGGGGCTGGATGCAGCCGACCCGCCATGCGTACGGCGCGCTGCTGCTGGAGCAGGGCCACGTCGAGGAGGCCGCCGCGGTCTACGCCGCCGACCTCGGGGTGGATGCCACCCTCGGTCGTCCCCGTCAGCACCCAAACAACGTGTGGAGCCTGCACGGCTACCACGAGTGTCTCGGGCGCCTGGGCCGCGGTGAGGAGGCTGCGGTGGTCAAGCAGCAGCTCGACCTCGCCACCGCGCGCGCCGACATCCCGATCAAGGCGTCGTGCTTCTGCCGGCTGCACACCGCAGCCTGACGCCGGCCGCTACGCCCGCTTCTTGCGGATGTCTTCGAGCTGCCAGTCGATCCAGTCACCCGGATCGCGCTGGGTGATGATCGCCCGCAGCCCGTCGGCCCGCCGCGCGCGCTCGGCGGCGTCCATCGTGAGCGCCGCATGGATCGAGTCGGCGGTCTCCTGGATGTCGAACGGGTTCACGGAGAGCGCGAACTCGCCGAGCTCCTCGTGGGCGCCCGTGTTCTCGCTCAGGATCGACACGCCGTTGCGCTCGTTGACGACAGGCCCCTCCTTCGCCACCAGGTTCATGCCGTCGAACATCGCGTTGACCATGAGCACGTCGTAGTGCTTGTAGGAGGCCATCGCCTCCTCGAGGTCGTCGCGCAGCTTCAGGTGGATGGGCATCCAGTCCGGTGTGCCGTGCCGGTGGTTGACGACGGCCACCAGCGCCTCGATGCGCTCCAGGTACTCCGCGTACTCCGGCACGTCGGTTCGCGACGGCATGAGCTGGGCCATGAACGTCACGCGCTCGCTGAACTCGGGGTGCTGCTCGAGGAACAGGTCGAACGCCGAGAACCCGCGCAGCACGTTCTTCGACAGGTCCGCGCGGTCGACGCGCAGGATGAGATGGTCGCGGCGGCGGCGCAGGAGCTGGCCCTCGAACTCGGACACTCGCGGGGACGACGCGACGTTTCGCGTGGCGTTCCAGTCGATGGGCAGCGGGTAGTGGCGGATCCAGACTTCGCGACCGTCGGGGGTGCGCACGATCCCGGCGTCGAAGTCGACCTCGTAGCCCTCGAGCAGGTCCCGGCAGCACTGCAGGAAGTTCCACCGGTACGAGCGGGTGTGGAAGCCGATGATGTCGTTGGCCAGCAACCCCTCGTAGAGGTCGTTGCGGATGCGGGTCGGCAGCACGCGCCACGCGTCCGGCTGGGTCCACGGGATGTGGACGAAGTGGTGCAGGAACGCGTCGGGGCGCGCCTTGCGGACGAGCCCCGGCAGCGTGTACAGGTGGTAGTCGTGGATCATCACGACCGGGTCGTCGACGCCGTCGATCTGCTCGACCACCGCGTCGGCGAGGTCCTCGTTGACGACGTTGTAGCCCCACTCGAACGCCTCGACCTCGTGCCGCCGGATGTCCGGCGCGTTCGAGAGATCCCACAGGTAGTGCTGGATGAACCACAGCATCGGGTTCGCGAAGATGTTGTAGAAGCGGTCGTAGGCCGCGGGGTCGCTGGCCACGAGCTTCACGCTGTACGTCCCGCCGGCCGGCGACGTCACCTCGATCGGCTTGCCGCCCGCCTCGCGCGCCCGCTCGGCGTCGCCGTCGGTCAGTGCGCTGGCGATCCACACCGCGTCACGGTGTGATGCCAGGCCCGTGAGCGCCGTGACCAGGCCGCCGGTGCCGCGCTTGACCGTCCCGTCGTCCTCATAGGTGACGGGTCCCCGGTTGGAGACGAGGACGAGCGGGGCGTTCTCGGGGCTCATGTCGCGGCCTGTAATTCGGTGAAGATCTTCAGGTAGTCGCGCAGGTACCGCGGGGTGAGGAAGTGCTTGCGCACGTGTTCCTTGCCGCGGCGGCCCAGCGCCTTGCCGAGCGCGGGGTCGCGCAGGATGTCGACCGACCGCGCGGCGCACGTCTCGACGTCATCGACGAGATACCCGGACACGCCGTTCTCGACCTGGAGCGGGATGCCCCCGACGTTGCCGCCGATGAACGGCCGGCCCTTCCAGATCGCCTCGCTCACCGTCAGCCCGAACCCCTCGCGGGTGGACTTCTGGATGAGCACGTCGGCGTGCGACTGGAACGCGTTGACCTCGATCGCGCCGACGTTGTTGAAGTTGTTGAGGATGTGGATGTCCGGGTCGCCGTCCGCGTGCGCGATGGTGGCGTTGAAGTAGTCCCAGCCCTCGGGGTCGTCGCTGGCCATCGACCCGACGAGCGCCAACTGCACGTCGCCGATCTCCTCTTTGACGAGGCGGTACGCGTCGATGACGCCGAGCGGGTCCTTCCACGGGTCGAAGCGCGAGACCTGGCAGATGAGCGGCCGGTCGACGTCGATGCCGAACTGCTGGCAGACGTACGACGCGTCCTCGGGCGACAGCGCCATGTTCTTCGGTGCGAGCGGGTCGATCGCCGGCGGCACGATGTGGACGCGGCCGTGCATCCCGTCGGGCACGTACGACGGCATGTGGAAGAGCGCCTCGGGGTAGTCGGCGATCCACGGGAGCAGGCGGCCGATGGTGTCCGGGTTCGGCGTCGACACGTCGATGTGGCAGCGCCACAGCCAGCCCTTGGACTTCTCGGGCACGAGCTTGAACAGCGCCGCAGGCTGCGGGTCGTGGACGAGGCAGACGTCCATGCCGCCCGGCGAGCTCGCGGGAGTTCATCTCGTTGTAGCGCTCCCACACATCCCACTCGTCGGGCGCGAGGTCCTGCGGGTTGCCCTGCAGCGCGTTGTGCATGAGCTTCGTCGCGTTGAAGAACTCCTCGCGGCCGTAGATGACCTGCCACTCGGTCTCCAGGCCCACGTCGTTCATGAGCGGGATGAGCGTGTAGAGGATCTCCGCGACGCCGCCGCCGAACGCGGTCGCCGACAGATGCACCACGCGCGCGCCCTCCAGCGGCTTGGCGAGCTCGTGGATCTCCTCGATCAGGTCGCGGCCGCAGATGTGGGTGTAGTCGGCGAGCTTCTTCGCGCCGACGGCGACGGGCTGGAGCACGAGCCGGATCCTACGCCGCGGCCCGGGGGGCGTAGCGATGGTGGAGCATGAAGAGGTTGCCGTCCGGGTCCTCGAAGAACGCCATGTGGCAGACGCCGGTGTCGAAGATGTCTCCCATGAACGCGATGCCGCGCTGCTCGAGCGTCGCGCGGGCCGCCTCGACGTCGTCGACGTGGAGGGAGATGTGGTTCCGGTTCGGCGCGAACTCCCCGATGCCCATCTTCACGGGGTTCAGGACGTTCAGCGTGAGGTTGCCGGTCTCGAACTCGGCGAAGTTGCGCTCGGGCATGTGGACGGACATGTGCAGGCCGAGCGTGTCGCCGTAGAAGGCCACCGAGCGGTCGAGGTCGGTGGTGGGGATGGAGACGAAGTCCGTCCCGGTGATGATCGCGTCCGCGGGCATGTGGCGAAGCTTGCCACACGCCCGCGGATGCTCCGAGCGATCAGTGCGCGGCGACAGGCGCCGGGTGGGCGGCGACCTGCGGGGCGCCCCCGCGGATCGTCAATCCGACGACCACGGAGCCTGCCGCGATGATCGCCGCGGCGATCCAGAACGCGGTGGTGTACCCGTGGACCTCGGCGGCCGCGATGACGTCCGGCGACGGGCCGCCGTTCGTCGTGATGTAGTCCGTCGTGGCGGTCGCGGCCAGCGTGCTGAGCAGCGCGGTGCCGACGGCGCCGCCGACCTGCTGCATCGTGTTCACCATCGCCGAGGCGACGCCGGCGTCACGCTCCGCGACGTTCAGCGTGGCCGTGTTGAACACGGGCGCGAACACCTGGCCCATGCCCAGGCCGAGCACGATGATCGCGGGGAGGACGTGCGCGGCGTAGGACGAGTCGACCTGCAGCTGCGCGAGCCCCACGAGCGCGGCGGCGATCGCGAGCATCCCGCCGGTGATGAGCGGGCGCGGACCGAACCGCGGGAGGAGCCGGGTGGTCGCCAGCCCGGCGCTGATCGCGATGGCGAACGTCATCGGCAGGAACCCGACGCCCGACTCGACCGGGCTGAATCGCAGCGTGCGCTGCATGTAGAACGTCAGGAACAGGAACACGCCGAACATGCCGATCGCGGTGATGCCCATGCCGAGGTACGCCCCGCCGCGATTGCGGTCGGTGACGATCCGCAGCGGCAGCAGGGGTTCGTCGACGCGGCGCTGGATCAGCACGAACGTCACGAGCAGGACGGCCGACAGGCCGAGCGACACGAGCGTCAGCGTGTCGGTCCAGCCGTCGGACTCCGCCCGCGAGAACCCGTAGACGAGCAGGAACAGGCCCGACGACGCGGTGAGCACGCCGGGGATGTCGAGCTTCGGCCGGTGTGCGGGCCGCGTGTCCGTGAGCAGCGCGAGCGCGCCGAACGCGGCGGGGATCGCGAAGAACAGGTTCACGAACATGCACCAGCGCCAGGAGAGGTACTCGGTGAGGATCCCGCCGAGCAGGAGGCCGAGCGACGCGCCGCCGCCGGCGATCGCGCCGAAGATGCCGAACGCCTTGCCGCGCTCGGGTCCCGACGAGAACGTGATCGTCAGGAGCGAGAGGGCGGACGGGGCGAGCATCGCGGCGAAGACGCCCTGGAGCGCGCGTGAGGCAACGAGCACCTCAAAGCTCTGGGCGAAGCCGCCGAGCGCGGACGCGGCGGCGAATCCGGCGAGGCCGGTGACAAAGAGGCGGCGACGCCCGAAGAGGTCGCCGAGCCTGCCGCCGATGAGCAGCAGGCTGCCGAACGCGAGCGCATACGCCGTGATGATCCATTGTCGGTCTCCGTCGGAGAATCCGAGATCCGCTTCAGCGGACGGCAGCGCGATGTTCACGATCGTGGCATCGAGGACGACCATGAGCTGGGCAACGCCGAGGACGACGAGGATGAGCCAGCGCCGGTCGTGGTGAGGGTTGGTGGTGGCAGTCATGCGGGGCAAGGTACCACATAAACGGAAGTGGTGTTCTCAGTTCCACATCTGTATGATTCCGGCGTGGCCACTTCCCCTGCACCTCGCGGACTTCGCGCCGACGCCGAACGCAATCGCCAGCGGCTCCTCGACGCCGCGGCGGAGCTGTTCGCCGAGCGCGGGCTCGACGTCCCGCTGCCGGACATCGCGGCACACGCAGGCGTGGGGGTGGCGACCGCCTACCGGCGCTTCCCCGATCGCGACGCGCTCGTCGACGAGCTGTTCGATCAGCGACTGGGCGTCGTCGTCGACATGGCGCGCGAAGGGCTCGAGGCCGACGACGCGTGGGACGGGTTCGTCGGCACGGTCGAATCGATCCTCGAGCACATGTCGGGGAACCTCGGCCTCAAGCAGCTGATGATGGGCGAGGTCCGCGCGGGCGAGCGGCAGGCCCGCCTGCGCGCGCAGCTCCTGCCGGTCATGGCGGAGCTGATCGCCCGCGCGCAGCGGGAGGGGAAGCTGCGGCCCGACATCGCGCCGACCGACATGCCGATCCTCAACATGATGATCACGGCCGGCATGCACCTCACGCAGCCGACGGCGCCTGATCACTGGCGGCGGATGTTCGCGATCGTGCTCGACGGGCTGCGGACGAACCGCGACGCGCCCACCCCGTTGCCGGCGGCGCCGCTGGACGTCGAGGAGCTGCCGACGGTCATGTCGCGCCCGCGGTTCTAGCCAGCCGCGCGATCCCGCGGTCCATCTCCTGCACCAGCTTCGCGTGCAGGTCTGCGTTCGCGCTCGCCAGGATGCTCATCTGGAAGTCGTGGCCGGACCCGAGCAGCGGCCGGTCGTCGAGCGAGCGCCCCGCGCAGTCGGTGACGACCGCTCCGCCCTCCTCCAAACACAGCACCGCCGCCGCAAGGTCGTACGGCGAGTTGTTCAGCACCGCGCCGTCTCCGACGCGCTCGAACGCCGCGCGCGTGGCGGGGACCTCGTCGATCATCCGCGGCCCGGGCTCGAGGAACGCGTCGAGCTGGCCGGTCAGCACGCAGACGCTGTCGAAGCACGCCGAGCCGAGATCGAAGACCCCGCCGCCGACGGATGACCGGTCGATGAGGTCGCCGACGACCTCGATGAGCTCACGGGCCGGACGGCCGCGGAAGCCGAACGTCCAGAACAGCCGGTCGAGGTCCGTCGTCGGCGAGAGCCGGACCGGGTCGGTCGACTCCAGTCCGCCGCCCCGCACCGCGATGTACTCACGCCCGGTCTTGATCTCGACGATCACCCCGACGGTCACGTCGCCCATCGTCGGCGCACCATCACCCAGCGGCGCCGCCGCCACCGACACGCAGGCGGCTTCGAACCCGGCCAGCGCGGGGCGGGTCCCGTCGATCGGGTCGACCACCAGCACCGTGTCGGCGCCGTCCGGCCGGATGAGCCCCTGGTCCTCCGAGTACCACGCGAGGTGCGGCGCGCGGGTCGCGAGGAACGCCGCCAGCTCCTCTTCGGCGCCCTCGTCGATCCGGAACGTCACGTCGCCGCCCGCGCCGACCTCACCGTGTCGGCGGCCGGCGTGCGCGCCCAGTTCGGGCCGCACCCGCGCGGCGAGCGCGCGCGCGAGGTCCACGCACAGGTCCCGCAGCGCGGGGTCGCTCACTCCGTCTCCGCGGGCCGTTCGCCGACGGTGATGCTCAGCGTCCTGCTCCGTCCCTCGCGGATGACCACGACGGGTATCTCGTCGCCCGGAGCGACGCTCTGCAGCGCCTGGCTCAGGTCGTCGGGGTCGCGCACGGCGCGGCCGTTGAGCCGCACGATGACGTCGCCGCCCACGTCGTACGTCGAGGCCTGGAAGCGCTCGCGGTCGTCCCCGCCGCGCAGGCCGCCGTCGTCGGCAGGGCCGCCGTCGCTGACGGCCTGCACCCAGGCGCCCGACGAGGTGCCGAGGCCGAAGCGACGGGCCAGCTGCGGGTACACGGGCGCGGTCTCCACCCCGAGGTAGGCGTACTCGACCTTGCCCTCACGGCGCAGCGCCGCGACCGATCGGCGGACGGTGTCAACCGGCACCGCGAAGCCGACGCCCTCGCCGCCGCCGCCCGTCGAGCGGATCTGCGAGTTGACGCCGAGCACGCGGCCGCGCGCGTCGACGAGCGGACCGCCCGAGTTGCCCCGGTTGATCGCGGCGTCCGTCTGGATCGCGCCGGAGATCGTGAAGCCGGTGAGTGAGTCGATGGACCGGTCGACGCCGCTGATGATCCCCACCGACAGCGATTGCGGCTCGCCGTAGGGCGACCCGATCGCCGCGACCGGCGCCCCCACCAGCACTTCGCGCGACGCGCCGAACGACAGCGGGCGCAGGGTGAGCCCACCGCGCTGCACGCGCAGCAGCGCGACGTCCGCGTTCGGGTCCTCGCCGACGATCCTCGCCGGGACCTGGTTGCCGTCGGCGAACTGGACGTACACGTCCTCGGCGCGCTTGAGGTCGCCGCCCTCGCCGTCGGTGACGACGTGCGCGTTGGTGACGATCTCGCCGGACTCCGAGATCACGAAGCCCGACCCGACGCCTTCGCCGGAGCCCTCGCGGGCGTCCGGGCCGCGGTCGAACACGGAGAACACCGTCACGACGCCCGGGCCGACGCGCTCGTAGATCGCGGCGGGGTCGAACCGGGCCGCGGTCGCGTTCGGCGCATCGCGGATGACCTCCACCCGGGTCGTGCGCTGGACCGTGGTCGGCTCCCCGTTCGCGCCGTCCTCGTCGTCGCCGAGCGAGCACCCGGCCACGCCGAGCGACAGCGCGGCGACGGTCATCGCGAGTGCCCTCATCCGGGCAGCTCGAGGGTGAATGTCGTGCGACCCGGGACCGACTCGACGGCGAGCCGCCCGTGCATGCGCTCGGCGAGTTCCCGCGCGATCGCCAGTCCGAGCCCCGAGCCCGAGACGTGGTCGCCCGTGAAGAACGGCTCGAAGATCCGCGCGAGCGCGTCGCGGCGGATGCCCGGCCCGTCGTCGCGCACCGCGAGGCGGACGCGGTTGTCGCGGCGGCTGGCGCTCACCACGAGATCGGTCCCCTCGGGGGTGTGCACGATGGCGTTGTCGATGAGGATGCGCAGCACCTGAGCCACGCGTTCAGGGTCGCACACCGTCTCGATCGGCTCCCCGTCCAGCCGCAGCGTGAGGTGCGATTCGCTGCCCTGCAGCGCCGGCTCGAACTCCGACGCGACGTTGCGCGCCAGCATGCTGAGGTCCGTCTCCTCGGGGCGGAGCTCCAGCGAGCCGGCCTCCAGGCGGGAGAGGTCCAGCAGCGACGTCGCGAGCGTCCCCAGCCGGGCGACCTGCTCGCGGACCTGGCCGATGAAGTGCTTGCGCGTCTCCTCGTCGAGCTCCTCGTCCTCGAGCAGCTCGAGGAAGCCGGCGAGGGAGAAGATCGGGGTGCGCAGCTCGTGCGACGCGGTCGCGATGAACCGCTTGCGCGCGCTGTCGAGCTCCGCGAGCTGGGTCTGCATGTCGTCCAGCGCGCGGGCGAGCTGCCCGAGCTCGTCGAGGTGCTGCGTCGGGAACTGGGTGGTGAAGTCGCCGCCGGCGACGCGCTCGGCACCCTGTTCCAGCTGGGAGACGCGGCGCGTGAGCGGAGTCGACACGAGCAGCCCGGCGATGAGCGACAGGCCGAGCGCGAGTGCGCCCGCGGTGAGGATCTGCCGCCGGATGAGCGTGACGTTGTCGTCGACGTCGGCCAGCGGCGCCGAGTACACGAGCACGTGGGTGACGTTCCCGTCCTGGTCCAGCACCGGGACGGCGGCCTGCCCGAGCGGCCCCTCGTCTGACGATTCGCTCCCGGTCTGCGACCGGCGGGCGCGCGCGGTGTCGGCCGCGAGGGCGAACTGGAGATCGCGGATGCTGGTCTCGCCCGTCGAGTCGCTGACCGGCAGGGCCTTCAGACCGAGCGTGCCGCGGGAGACGACGAGCAGCGTCACGCGGGTGTTCGTGCGGTCGGCGGCCCGGCGGACCGACCGGTCGAGGTCCGGGCCCGAGCGCTCGGCCCGGATCGCGTCGGCCACGGGCGGCGACCACCGCTCCGCGCCGGTCGCGAGCGAGTCGAGCTTCTCCTGACGCAGCGAGGACTCGAGCTGCGGCGTGACGTAGACGTACACGACGAACACCGCCGCGAGCGTCATCGCGAAGAAGAGGAACGTCAGCTTCGCGCGGAGAGAGCGCAGGGGCCGCATGCGCGCCAGTCTCGCCGCTCAGTCGTCGTCGCGGAACCGGTACCCGACGCCGCGCACGGTGAAGAGGTACTCGGGCTGCTTGGCGTCGGTCTCCAGCTTCTCGCGCAGATGCCGGATGTGGACGTCGATGGTGCGGGGGTCGCGGTACGCGCTGTCGCCCCACACGCGGGTGAGCAGCATGTCGCGGGTGAACACCCGGCCCGGGTTGCGGGCCAGCGCGGCCAGGATCTCGAACTCGACGTACGTCGTCTGGACCTCGTCGCCGCGCACCTTCACGCTGCGCTTGGCGAAGTCGATCTGCAGCTCCCCGGACTCCAGCGCCTCGTCCTCCGGGGCCTCACGGTCACGCGCCATGCCGGCCCGGCGCAGCGTCGCCTTCACCCGCGAGCGGAACTCCCGCATGGAGAACGGCTTGGTGATGTAGTCGTCGGCGCCGAGCTCCAGCCCGAGGACCTTGTCGATCTCCTCGGCCTTCGCCGTGAGCATGATGATGGGCACCGTGGACTTCGCCCGCAGGCGGCGGCAGACCTCCAGCCCGTCCATGCGCGGCATCATCACGTCGAGCACCACGAGATCGAACGTCGTCTCGGAGAATCGCGCGAGGGCCTCGCGGCCGTCGGCGGCCTGGACGACCTCGTACCCGTCTTTTCGCAGCGGATAGCTCAGGAGGGTCTGGACCGACTGCTCATCGTCGGCGAGGAGGATGCGGGGAGGACGATCGACCACATCACTAGTGTGGCAGCGTGCTCGAACCGCGTTTCTACCGCGTCGGGCTCCTGCCGGTCGCCCTGGTTCTGGTCGTCGTCGCGTTCTCGCTGCAGGAGCCACCGCGCTCGGTCCGCACCACGCTTGCGGCGGATGCGTTCAGCGGGTCGCGCGCCATGGCGTCCCTCGATCGGCTGGCGGACGCGTACCCCGTCCGGCGGCCCGGCGACGTGGCCGACGATCAGCTCGCCGAGCGCATCGCGGGAGACCTGCGCGGCACCGGCTTCGCCGTGCGGACCTCCACCCACGAGGGGCGCACGATCGAGGGCACGCGCGACCTGCAGCTCGTCATCGGCGAGCGCACGGGCACGTCGAGCCAGCGGATCGTCGTCGTCGCGCACCGCGACGCTGCGGGACCCGGCTCGCGGGCTGAACTGTCCGGCACGGCGGCGCTGCTCGAGCTCGCGCGGGTGGTCGGCGCGCCCCGCCGCACGTCGCGGACGCTCATGCTCGTCTCCACGAGCGGCGGCAGCGGCGGCGCGGCCGGAGCGATGGCGCTCGCCGACGAGCTGAAGGGTCAGGACGTCGCGGCGGTGCTCGTGCTCGGGGCGGTGGCCGCCGAGGAGCTGCGCCGCCCGCTGGTGGTGCCGTGGTCCAACGACGTCGGCATCGCGCCGCTGCAGTTGCGGCGCACCGTCGAGACGGCGCTGCGAGCCGAGACCGGATTGAACGGCGGAGAACCGCGCGCGCTCAGCCAGACGGGCCGCTACGCGGTGCCGGGCACGCTCGGCGAGCAGGGCCCGCTCGTGGACGCCGGCCTGCCCGCGGTGCTGCTCTCGGCCTCCGGCGAGGCGCCGCCCGCCGCGGACGCCCCGGTGTCCCCCGCGCGGATGCAGGGGATGGGCCGCACGGTCCTGCGCGCCATCACGGCACTGGACAACGGCCCGGCGATCCGTGCGCAGACGACGCCCGATGTCGTCATCCAGGGCAAGGTCGTGCCGGCCTGGGCTCCGCGTCTGCTGCTCGGCATCCTGCTGCTGCCGGTGCTGCTCGCGCTGATCGACGCGTTCGCCCGCGCCCGCCGCAACCGGATCGCGATCGGCCCGTGGCTGACGTGGACGGTGCTCGCCGCCGTCCCGTTCGTCGTCGCGGCGGTCGTCGCCCGGTTCCTGGGCCTGACGGGACTGCTCCCCGTGGCGCCCGCTGCCCCCGCGCCGATCGCGACGGTTCCGGTGTCGGTCGGCGCGCTGGTCGCGGTCGTTCTCGCGGGCGTGCTCGCCGCGGTCGCGGTGCGGCTGCCCCGCAAGCGGGTCGTCAAGCGCGCGGGCGGCGATCCGGCCGCTCCCGGCGCCGCGGTCGGCCTCATGCTCGTCCTCTGGGCCGTCACGTTCGCGCTGTGGATCGGCAACCCGTACAGCGCGGCGCTGCTCATCCCCGCGCTGCACGTGTGGCTGTTCGCGCTCCTGCCCGAGTACCGCCCGCCGCGCGCGTGGGGCATGGTGCTCTGCGTGGTGCTGCTCATCCCGGCGCTCGCCCTCGGCACGTGGGTGGCGGCGACGTTCGGGCTCGACCCCGTGGACCTCGCGTGGACGGCGCTGCTGAGCATCGCCGGCGGCCACGCGTCCCCGTTGAGCTGGCTGCTGTGGAGCGTTGCCGCGGGCGCCGCCGTCAGCGGCGTCGCCATCGCGTGGCGCGGCCGCGCCCGGGCGGGCGACGATGACGTGGAGATCACGATGCGCGGACCGGTCTCGTACGCGGGACCGGGGTCGCTCGGCGGGGTGGAGTCCGCGCTGCGCCGATGACGACGCGTGAGATGCTGCATCAGCTCGGCACCGTCCTCGTCATCGCGGGGGTGCTGCTCGTCGCGGACGCCATCGCGACCATCGTCTGGCAGGAGCCGATCTCCGCGATCTACAACGGCGTGACGCAGGACGCGCTCGCCGGTGACCTCGAGCAGCTCGAGCAGGCGCGGCCGTCGGTCGTCGAGACGAAGGCGCTCGAGAAGCTCGAGAGCACCACTCGGCGCATGGCCTTCCTCGGCCGGTCGCTGCGCCGCGAGGCCGACCCCGGTGACGCGATCGGGCGGATCACCGCGAAGACGGGCAAGATCGACTCCGTCATCGTCGAGGGCACCGACCCCGCGGAGCTGCGCAAGGGGCCGGGCCTCTACGAGTCGACGGTGTACCCCGGCGTGGGCGGGACCACCGCGATCGCCGGCCACCGCACGACCTACGGGGCGCCGTTCCGCCACATCGACAAGATGAACCCCGGCGACCGGATCGTGGTCGAGATGCCGTACGGGCGCTTCGTCTACCGGGTGCAGCAGCGCAAGATCGTTCCGCCGACCGCCGTCGAGGTCGTCAAGAACGTCGGCTACGACCGGCTCGTCCTCACGGCCTGCCATCCGCTCTACTCGGCCGCCCAGCGCGTCGTCGTGTTCGCGCGGCAGATCTCGGCGGCGCCGCGCGGCTCTGCGCGCGGGGGCGCAGACACGCCGGTCCCGGGGCAGAAGGCGCGGCGGCTGAAGGACGCGGGCCTCAGCCCGGATGCGCCCACCGGGTCAGCGCCCTAGATCGGACGTCCACATGCGGCGAGGGCCGCATGGACACTCGGCCGAGAGGGAACCATCCCTGATCAATCGGCCGTCACCCGAGGTCGATAAGGACACCACCAAGGCCGGGATGCGGGATCTCAGCCGAAGGCAGGGAAGAAGATGAGTGTTCAAGAGTTGAAGCGACGCGTGGCCGACGACGGCTACGACGTCGATCCACGCCTGGTCGCAGAGGCATTGCTGCGACGCAACGGACTGGACGCGATCGCAGGGGCGATCGCCGGCCGGCCGCCCCTCAACGACGGTGCTCGTAGCCGCGCAGCGGCTGTGCGATCCCGGCCAGGTGGACCTGGCCTGGCCCCGAGCTGACGTGGCCGATCCATCGCAGCTGCACCGCCGCGGCTTCGGCCTCGGCGCGCCGCTGCGGCGAGACGCACACGAGCAGCTCGTAGTCCTCGCCGCCGGTCCCCGCGAACTCGCCGGGCACGACCCCCAGGTGCTCTGCGACGCTCGCGACCCCCTCGGCCAGCGGCAGCGCTGCGAGCTCCAGCTCGAGGGTCGCGCCACTCGCCTCGGCGACGTGGCCGGCATCGGCGGCCAGGCCGTCGGACAGATCGATCATCGCCGTCGCCCCCGCGGCGGCCAGACTCCGCCCCTCGGATAGACGCGGCAGGGGCCGCAGGTACGCGTCGACCAGCGCCTGCGGCCCGGTCGCGCGGCCGTCGAGGATCGCGAGGCCCGCGGCGCTGGCGCCGAGCGGGCCGGTGACGCCCACGAGATCGCCGGGCTGCGCGCCGCTGCGCCGCACGACATCGTCCGGCGACGGCGCCCAGCCGACGACGGTGACGGCGAGCGAGAGCGCGGGGGCGGTGGTGATGTCCCCGCCGATGACGGCGACGCCCGCCTGGCCGGCGAGCGCGGCCATGCCGCGGGCGACCTCGAGCACGTCCTCGTCGGGGAGGTCCGCCGGGAGCCCGAGCGCCACATACGCCTCGCCGGGGCGCACGCCCATCGCGGCGAGATCGGACAGCGCACCCGCGAGTGCGCGCCAGCCGGCGTCGTACGGCGAGGTGTGGCCGGGTGCGAGGCGGAAGTGCACGCCGTCGACCATCTGGTCGATCGACGTGACGGCGACGCCCTCGGCGCGGACGACTGCGGCATCGTCGCCGGACCCGATCACGACGCGGTCGTGCGGCGCGGGCAGCAGCTCGCGAATCCGCTCAATGAGGGCGAACTCACGCATAACAACCGGGGACCCTAGACCAGCCCTTGGGAGTACGAGCGCAGCGAGTACTCCCGGCTGAAATCGCGCTCTGCGCGATTCTCAGCGGTGTCGGTAGACGATCCGAGCGCGGTCGAGGTCGTACGGCGACAACTCGACGCGGACCCGGTCGCCCGGGAGGATGCGGATGCGGAACCGGCGCATCTTGCCGGCCACGTGGCCGAGGACCATGTGGTCGTTGTCGAGCTTCACCCGGAACATCGCGTTCGGGAGAGCCTCGACGACCTCGCCCTCGAATTCGACCTTTTCTTCCTTGGACATGCGAAGGCGAGGCTAGCAGCGCCGCGCGGGTGGGGTCACTCCCCGGCGCCGCCGGTGGGCGCGGGGTCGGGCGCGGGGGTGGGCGTCGCGGGTGGCTCCTCGGTCTGCGGCGCGGGCTGCGGTGGGGTCTCGTACGCGTCGTCGTTGAACCCGGCGCCGCCGTTGTCGGTGCCCGTCCCGGTGCCGGCACCCGTCTCGAAGTCCTGGGCGTCCGCGGTGCCGTCGCGCGTGTCGTACTTGTCGTCGCCGGTGCCGCCCTGCTTCTGGTACTTGCCCGAGAAGCTCGATCCGGCGAAGGGCGTCTTGGGTTGCGGGAAGTCGCCGCAGAAGTCGCGCTTGGCGACGCGCATGTAGTCGCCCCAGATCTCCGCCGGGAACGTGCCGCCCGCGACCGGGCCGCCGAAGTACGTGCTCGTCATCTCGATCTGGCGGTCGGGGTAGCCGACCCACGTCGAGGTCGCCAGCCGCGGCGTGTAGCCGACGAACCAGGCGTCACGGTGGTTGTCCGTCGTGCCGGTCTTGCCGCCCGCCGGGCAGCCGATGTTGGCCTTCGTCCCCGTGCCGCCGGTGATGTTCGCCTCGAGGATCTTCGTGATCTCGTAGACCTCGCCGTCGGTGAACGCCTTGTGCCGCCGCGGCTTGGAGAGGTCGTCGACCTCGCCGTCGGGGAACGTGACCTTCGTGATCGCCTTCGGCTTGTTGCGCCAGCCGCCGGACGCCAGCGTCGCGTAGGCGTTCGCCATCTCCAGCGGGGAGACGCCGTACTCCAGGCCGCCGAGGCCCTCAGCCGGGAAGGAGTTGAGCTTGCTCTTGATCCCCATGTCGCGCGCGGCCTGCGTGACGTTCTCGGGGCCGACGTCGAGGTCGAGCTGCATGTAGATCGAGTTGTCCGACGACAGCGTGGCCTTCACGAGGTTCGCGCCGCCGATGTACGAGTTCGAGTACGTCTTGACCTCGATGGGGCCGTAGATCGGGTCGTTGAGCTTCAGGGGCTTGGACGTGTAGCTCGTGCTCTTCGGGTCGATGCCCTTGGCCACCGCGGCCATGAGGACCATGATCTTGAAGGTCGACCCGGGCTGGCGCTTGCCCTGCGCGGCGAGGTTGAACTTGCGGTCCGTGTACTGCGCGCTGGTGGCCATCGCGCGGATGTAGCCGTTGCGCGGGTCGATCGACACGATCGCCGACGACGGCGCATCGGCGAAGTTCAGCCGGCCCGCGATCGCCTTGCGCGCGGCCTGCTGGAGCTTGAGGTCGATCGTCGTCTTGATCGAGAGGCCCCCCTGGCGCACCTTCTCGACGCCGTAGCGGTCGATGAGCTCCTGCTTGACGTAGTCGAAGAAGAAGCCCTCACGGCGCTCGGTGTAGTACTTGCTGGGCTTGACGCCGAGCTCCATCGCCTTCGTGCGCTCGGCGGTCTCGGGCTTGATCATGCCCTGCTCGGCCATGCTGTCGAGCACGTCGTTGCGGCGGGCCAGCGCCTTCTCGGGCGAGCGGAACGGGCTGTACGCCGACGGCGCCTGCGGGAGGCCGGCGAGCAGCGCCGCCTCGTGGAGCTTGAGCTTGCCGGCGGGCTTGTCGAAGTACGTGCGCGCCGCGGCCTGGACGCCGACGGCGGTGACGCCACCCTCGGTCCCGTACGGCACGGAGTTGATGTACTTCGTGAGGATCCACTCCTTGCCCTCCTTCCCCGGGTGGGCGTTCTCGAGCTCCTCGGCCAGCTTAGCCTCGCGGATCTTGCGCTCGAACGTGCGCTCCTTGTCCCGGTACAGCGCCCGGACGAGCTGCATCGTCAGCGTCGACCCGCCCTCGACGGTCTTGCCCGACGTGATGTTCTTCACGCCCGCGCGGACGACGCCCTCGAAGTCGACGCCGGTGTGGTCGTAGAACCGGCGGTCCTCGATCGCGATCGTCGCGTTCTTCATGTTGTCCGGAATCTCACGGGCCTTGATCGGCCGGCGCAGGACGCTCGACTCGATGAAGCCCAGGCGCGTGCCGTCGGACGCGTAGACGACGCTCGTGGTGCCCGGGTCCTGCGGCTTGAGCTCGCGCAGGTCCGGCGCGCTCTGCGCGACACCGACCACCCAGGCCACGGCGCCCAGGCCACCGAGCGCGAGCAGCGTGAAGAGCACCCCGAGGACGAGGAAGGCCGGCTTGGAGGCGCCACCGCGTTGACGGCGGCGGCGCAGGCGGTCACGACGAGCGGACATGACAGGTGCAAGAACCCGCCGGAGCCCGGAAAGGCCCGCGGCGAACAGAAAAGTCTAGCCAGCCGACTGCTTCGGCCCTGAGGGCTCGGCTCCTGCGCCGGTCTCGGGGAGCAGGCGCGCCGCCCGCAGCCGGTGCAGGCAGCGGGCGCGCAGCTCGCCCTCGGCGGTGAGCCGCTGGGCCGGCACGGTGGCCGGCCCGCTGACCACGAGCTTCACCGCGCCCTCGAGGACCATGTCCGCCACGCGGACACTCGCGTGCCCCGCCGTCTCCTCGCGGAGCACCGCGATCGCGCGCTCGACGTCGGCTTCCGGCGGGAGCCACAGCACGACCTCCGTGCCGACCTCGGGCGAGACGATCGTGTCGTTGCGGACGACCGAGCCGATCATCTGCTCGTTCGGCACGATGATGCGCGCGTTCGCCGCGGTCCGGATGTACGTCGAGGTCAGGCGGACGTCCTCGACGACGCCCGTCTGGTCGGCGACGGTGATCGCGTCCCCCACCCGCACGGGCTGGGCGACGGCCAGCTGCACGCCCGCGATCGCGTTGCCGAGGACCTGGCGGCTGGCGAAGCCGACGACCGCGGCGACGATCGCCGACGACGCGAGCAGGCTCGTGGCGACCTGGTCGAGCGCGTTGATCTGCGAGATCGCGATGAACCCGCCGAAGACGAGGATCGACGCGACGATGAGCCGCCGGATGACGAGGAACCGCGTCTGCAGGACGGGGTCCACGCGGTCGCCCGCCAGCGCGCCCGCGTGGTCGAGCATGCGGCGGGTCACGAACGCCACGATCCCCGCCACCAGCAGGGCGACCGCCGCGGCGATGGCACCATCCACCCAGTCCATGACGCCTGACGGTACCCCAGCGACCCCGCGTCGCCCCGCGCTGCACCGCGTCCGCGCGGCGCTCGACACGCCCGCGTGGCGCGACGCGCTCTTGGCGCTGTGGACCTCCCGGCTGCTCGTCCTCGTCGCCGGGATCGTGGCCGCGGCGGCGTTCGGGTTCAGCGCGCGCGCTGAGGACTTCGACCCGGCCGGCTACACGATCGGGCTCGGGTCCGTGGCGGACGTCGTCGTGGCCCCGTTCGCGCGGTGGGACTCGGTGTGGTTCCTGTCGATCGCCGGTGACGGGTACGACGACGGGGCCCGCGCGGCGTTCTTCCCGCTCTACCCGGTGCTGGTGGGCGCGCTCGGGACCGTGCTGGGCAGCGACCTCGTGGCCGGGGTCGTCGTCTCGCTCGTCGCGCTGACCGCGGCGCTCGTGGCGCTGCACCGGCTCACGGCGCTCGACTTCGGCGACGGCGTCGCGCGCGGCGCCGTGCTCGCCGTCGCCTTCTTCCCGATGTCGTTCTTTCTGTCGGCGGTCTACAGCGAGGCGCTGTACCTCGCGCTGTCGGTGGGGTCGTTCCTTGCCGCGCGCACGGGGCGCTGGGCGTGGGTGGGCGTGCTCGGCGGGTGCGCCGCCGCGACGCGCAGCGCCGGCATCGTGTTGCTCCTGCCCCTCGTGATCATCTGGTGCAAGCAGCGCGACCGCCGTCCGGCCGATCTCGCCTGGCTGGCGCTCGTCCCCGCCGGCCTGGGCGTGTACGTCGCGGGGCTGGCGGTCGCCGGCCTCGACCCGCTCGCGCCGTTCGACGCCCAGGAGGTCTGGTTCCGCTCGTTCGCCGGGCCGTTCGTCGGCGCGTGGGACGGCGCGGTCGCCGCGTGGCAGGGCGGCCGGCAGTTGCTGTCGGGCGCGCGTGAGCCCGTCTACTTCGTGGAGGCCGGCGGCGACCCGTTCCTCGCCGCGCGGCACAACCTCGAGATGTTCGCCTGGCTCGTGCTCGTCATCCCCGCGGTCATCGGCGTGCTGCGGCGGCTGCCGCTCGAGTACGGCGCGTACGTCGTCGCGGCGCTCGCGCTGCCGCTGTCCTACCCGGTCGCGCCGCAGCCGCTCATGTCGTTCTCGCGCTTCGCCTGCGTCCTGTTCCCGCTCGCGATCTGGGCGGCGCTGTGGTGCGACGGGCACCGGTGGCGCGGGCGCGTGCTGCTGGGCGCGGGGGCGGTCGGCCTGGCCGTGTACACGGGGATCTTCGCAACGTGGCACTGGACGGCCTGAGCCTCGTCACCTTCGATGCGCTGGGGACGCTCGTCGTGCTCGACGCGCCCTACGAGCGCCTGCGGGCCGCCCTCGCCGCGCGGGAGGTCGACGTGACGCTCGACCAGGCGCGCACGGCGCTGCGCGCGGAGATGACGTGCTACCGCGCGCACCACGACGAGGCCGCCGATGCCGACGCCCTCGCCGACCTGCGCGTGCGGTGCGCCGGCGTGCTGCGGGACGCCCTGCCGCCCACCGGCCTGTCCGACGCGGAGATGCTCGCCGCCCTGCTGGAGGCCATCCGGTTCACCGTGACGCCCGGGGCGCAGCGGCTCCTGCGTGAGCTGCGAGACCGGTCCGTTGCGCGCATCGTGGTCAGCAACTGGGACGTCTCGCTGCACGGCGTGCTCGCCGACACGGGGCTGGCGCCGCTGCTCGATCGGGTCATCACGTCCGCGGAGGCCCGCGTCGCCAAGCCGGACCCGGCGATCTTCGCCGCGGCGCTCGCGGGCGTCGATCCGGCGACGGCGCTGCATGTCGGCGACTCGGTCGAGCTTGACGTCGCGGGCGCGTTCGCGGCCGGGATGCGCGCGGTCCTCGTGGTCGGCGACGGCGACCCGCCGCCCGTGCCGCCGGGCACGCGCGTCATCCGCCGGCTGGACGACCTGGCGGGGCCGGAGTTGCCGCTCCCGTACCCTGGACCGGACCGATGACGAGCCTGCCTCCGGCCTACGTCCATCCCGGCCCGCCGCCGGAGCCGCCCGAGTACCCCGAGGGCCTGCCGCCCCTTCGCCAGGGCGCGGACACGTGGAAGTGGTGGACCGGGCTCCTGGTGCTCGCGCTCGCGTTCACCGTGCCGATCGTGCTGGGCATCTTCGCCGGGATCGGCATCGCCGTCTCCGGCGGAGACCTGGAGGACGACATGCCCTCCGGCGTCCTCATCGCCCTGACGTTCGCGCAGGACATCGGGTTCATCCTCGCCCCGCTGCTCATGGCCGGGTGGCTGGCATCACGGCCGAAGGCCGAGGACTTCGGGCTCGCCCCGCCGCGCCGTCCGTGGATCGCGGCGCTGCTGCTGCTCGGGGTGTACGTCACCTACGTCGTGATCAGCGGCATCTACCTCGAGATCGGCGGATTCGAGGCCGAGGATCAGCTGCCCGAGGAGCTCGGGGTCGACGAGTCGACGGTGAACCTCGCCCTGGTCCTGTTCCTCGTCGTCGTGATGGCGCCCGTCGCGGAGGAGCTGCTGTTCCGCGGCTACGTCTACCGGGCGCTGCGCAACGGCGCCGGCGTGTGGGGTGCCGCGCTCATCTCGGGACTTCTCTTCGGCGGCATCCACCTCGGCTCGTCGCCGACCGAGTTCATCCCGCCGCTCATGCTCCTCGGGGTCGGGCTCGCGCTGCTGTACCAGTGGACGGGATCGCTGTACGCGCCCGTCGCCCTGCACGCGTTCAACAACTCGATCGCGTTCGGGGTCTCGCAGGACTGGGGCTGGGAGATCCCGGTGACGATCGCGGGCTCGATCATCGTGTCGCTGCTCGCGCTGAAGCTCCTCGCGCAGGCGCTCGGCACGCGGCGGTCGGCCGCCGCGGGCATCGTGTCGGCGACCTGACGGCTTTTCACCAGCGGTTCACCACGTCGCAACATCGCGACGACGTCGCGAACGTAGCGTCGCGCGCCATGCGCCCACTCACCATTCCCCTGTCTATCGCGGCGACGCTCGCGATGGCCGCGCCCGCCGGTGCCGCACCCCAGCCGGTCGACCTCGAGCTCATCGGCCGCACGGCCCCCCTCGGCGAGGCCCGCGCCGAGATCGCGGACTTCCACAAGGCGAGCAAGCGCCTGTTCTCCACGAACTCGGACCAGATGCAGGTCAACGTCGATGATCTGACTGATCCGACCGCGCCGGTGGCGCTCCCGCCGATCGACACGTCGTCCTACGGCGGCGGTTCGCCGACGAGCGTCGCCGTCACGAAGGCGTGTGGCGGCCGCGTCGCCGTCGCGATCCCCGGCCCGACCGAGGTGTCGCCGGGCACGGTCGAGTTCTTCACGCCGACCGGCACGCACATCGAGTCGGCGCCCGCCGGCGTCCTGCCCGACATGCTCACCTTCGCGCCTGACGGCCGCACGCTGCTCGTCGCGAACGAGGCCCAGCCCGCGACCGACGGGTCCTTCGACCCGAAGGGATCGGTCACGCGCATCCAGATCGGCAACTGCGCCAAGCCGGCGTTCGTCACGCAGATCCCGCTGACGAACGTGCTGCTCGACCCGTTCGTGCGCATCTTCGACGGCGTCGCGCCCGCGAAGGACCTCGAGCCCGAGTACATCACGGTGGCGCCCAACGGGACGACCGCCTACGTGAGCATGCAGGAGAACAACGCCATCGGCGTCCTGGACATCGCCAAGGGCAAGTTCACGGCGATCAAGGGCATGGGCTACAAGGACTGGGGCGCCACGCCGCTCGACCCGGTCGACCGCGGCGGCATCGCGCTCGGGACCTTCCCCGGTCTCAAGGGCATGTACATGCCCGACGCGATTGCGGCCTACGAGGTCGGCGGGGAGACGTACATCGCGACGGCGAACGAGGGCGACGCCCGCGAGTACGACTTCCTCGCGGAGGAGGTGCGTGTCAGCTCGTCCTCGGTCGTGCTCGATCCCACCGCGTTCCCGAACGCCGCGACGCTCAAGGGAGCCAGTGTCCTCGGCCGCCTGAACATCACCAACACGATGGGCGACACCGACGACGACGGCGACTACGACGAGCTCTACACGTTCGGCGGCCGCTCGATGTCGATCCTCGACGCGTCCGGGTCGCTGGCGTGGGACTCCGGCAGCTTCCTCGAGCAGTGGACCGCAGCGAACGACGCGGCCAACTTCAACAAGAGCAACGCCGCCGGCTCGCCCGTGGACGACCGCAGCGACAACAAGGGCCCGGAGCCTGAGGGTGTCGCGACGGGCATCGTCGCCGGCCGCCCGTACGCGTTCCTCGCCAACGAGCGCAACGGCGGGCTGTTCGCGTTCGACCTGCAGGACACGCCGGGCCAGGGCTCGTTCGCCGGGCACATCAACACCCGTGAGGACGATCTCGGCCCGGAGGGCGTCCGGTTCCTGTCCGGGCAGTCGAGCCCGACCGGCAAGCCGGTGGTGGTCGTGACGAACGAGATCTCGGGCACCGTGGCGCTGTACTCGGTGAAGAAGGCGGCGCCCGCCGCGACCTGACGACGCCGATCCGGTGCCCGGGGTCGTACGATTCTGGGCACCGTGATCAGAACGCTTGCTCTCACCACCTTGCTCGTCGCGGCCGCAACGCCGGCCGCGACGGCCACGGCCCAGGCTCCCGCCACGACCACGCCTGCGCCCGTTGCTGAAGCTGCGCCCGAACCCAAGAACGGCAAGCTCACGATTCGCACGACGCAGGACGCCGTCCTCGTCCGCTCGCGGGTGAAGGTCCGCGGCACGCTGCAGCCGTACGTCGCCGGGCAGAAGGTCATCGTCCGCTTCTACCGCGGCGAGAAGAAGCTCCGGGTCGTCGAGGTCAAGGTGCGGCGCGACGGCAAGGTCGGCCGGTTCACGGTCGGCTACGCGCCGAAGAAGACGGGCCGCCTGACGGTCCGCGCGGTCCACCGCGCGACCGACGAGCTGGTGTCCATCACCGCCAAGGGCATCGGCGTGGACGTGCTGCCGCGCCGGGTCGGCCCCGGCTCCAAGGGCGCCGCCGTCCGGCTCCTGCAGGCCAAGCTGGACCGGCTCGGCTACGTCGTCGGCAAGCGCGGCGTGTTCGACGCGCGGACCGCCCGGGCGGTGCTGGCGTTCCGCAAGGTCACGGGCATGGCCCGCACGAGCGAGGCCAACGAGGCGGTGTTCGACAAGCTCGCCCGGGGTGGCGGCCGCTTCAAGGTGAAGTTCCCCAAGCACGGCCGGCACGTTGAGGCGGACATCTCGCGCCAGGTGCTCGCGCTGATCGGCGAGGGCGGCAAGGTCGAGCGGATCTACCCGACGTCGACCGGCGCGCCCGCGACACCCACGATCCTCGGGTCGTTCAAGGTCTACCGCAAGGATCTGGGCACGAACGCCCTGGGCATGGTCCACTCCGCGTACTTCATCCGCGGCTACGCGATCCACGGGTACAAGAGCGTGCCGACCTACAACGCCAGCCACGGGTGCCTGCGCGTCCCGGTCCCGGACGCGATGACGATCTTCCGCTGGGTGCGTTACGGCACGCGGGTCGACACGTACCGCTGACGCCGCGGGCGGCTCACCGCGTTCGCGATCGCGCTGAGCCCCACGCCCCAGACGAGGAGTGCCAGGAACGCGGGAACGAGCTCCCGCGTCCAGGCGTCCGCGCCCTCCGGGACGGCGCCCTGGAACGGGCCGCGGAGGATCTCGTTCGCGTCGGTGACGATCCTCTCGAAACGGTTGGGCGGCTCCTCCGCCGCCGGTGTGGTCGCGGCGGTGGGGGCGTAGCCGACGGCGTCGTCCATCCGCGCACGGGTGTCGTCGGTGACGCCGTGCATCGTGTCGAGCGCGAAGAGCAGCACGCCGAGGAGCACGAGGGTGCTGCATGCCATCGCGGCAGCGCGTAGGGGCCTCCCAGCCATGCCGATTAGAGTACGGCCGCCATGACGGCGACCCAACGTTTGATCGAGGAGCTCCATACCCATGCGCTGGTGATCGGCGAGGTGGTGCTGACGAGCGGGGCGACCGCGCAGTACTACGTCGACGCCAAGCGCGCGATCCTGCGGCCGGCCGGATTTCACGCGCTGGGACAGCTGCTCGCCGAGCACGCGGTCGAGGTCCGTGCGACCGCCGTGGGCGGGATGACGATGGGCGCGGACCCCGTCGCGTGCGCCGCGCTGGCGGGCGGCGCGGACTGCAAGGCGTTCTTCGTGCGCAAGGAGTCCAAGGCGCACGGGCTGCAGCGCCGGGTCGAGGGTCCGCTGCTCGACGAGCACGACCGCTGCCTCGTCGTCGAGGACGTCGTCACGACCGGTGGCTCGACGGTGCAGGCGATCGAGGCGCTGCAGGCCGAGGGCCGCACGATCGTCGGCGTCGTCAGCGTGCTCGACCGCCTGGCCGGCGGCGGCGAACGCATCGAGGCGGCGGCCGGCGCGCCGTACCGCGCGCTGACCACGATCGACGACGTCTACCCGGACCGGCCCGACCGCGACTGACCCGCAGGGTCAGTGGCGACGCACGTCCTCGCAGTTGCGAACGACGTCGCCGCGGTCCACATCGGCGCGGTCGCGCCCGGGCCCGCAGTCGACCTCGTCGACGCCGCCCCCGACCGCCACGAGCCTGTCGTTGCCGGGCCCGCCGCGCAGCACGTCCTCGTCGAACCCGCCGTTGAGCTTGTCGTCGCCCGAGCCGCCGTCGAGGGTGTCGCTGCCGCGCCCGCCCTCCAGCTCGTCGTTGCCGTTCTCGCCGTGGATGTCGTCGTCGCCGAACCGGCCGAACAGCCGATCACGGCCGTCGCCGCCGCGCAGCTCGTCGTCGTCATCGCCGCCGTCGAGGTCGTCGTTGCCGCCCAGGCCGTTCATGAGGTCGTTGCCCTCGTTGCCGTTCATGAGGTCACGCTCGTCGTTGCCGGTCATCTCGTCGTCGCCGGCGGTGCCGATGGGGCGGTCGGCGCGCGGGACGTCCCCGAGCGCGGAGCCGCGCTTCGTCGCGAGGATCCCGCCGCGCGCGAGCCCGCGGTTGGCGACGAGCGCCACCGGGTCGTAGACGCCGTCGCGCGACGGGTCGCCCTCGACGACGTGCTCGCAGTCCTCGGAGCGCTCGGCTTCGCTGTCGCTGTCGACGTGGATCCAGTCCTCCCCGGGCCCGCAGTCGAAGTGGTCGGCGCCCGTCGAGCCGTAGAGGACGTCGTCGCCGGGGCCGGCCTCGAGCGTGTCGTTGCCGCGCCCGCCGATGAGGGTGTCGTTCCCCGACCCGCCGCGGATCGCGGGGTCCTCGCCGGCGCCGCCGTCGACGACGTCGTTGCCCGGGCCGCCGTCGACGGTGTCGCTGCCGGGACCGCCGAGGACGATGTCGTCGCCCGCGCCGCCGCGCACGAGCCGGTCGTTGCCGCGGTTGCCGTCGACGTAGTCGTCGCCCGCGCCACCGTCCAGGAGCTTGTCGTCGCCGAAGCGTGATTCCACGAGGTAGTCGTCGCCCGCGCCGCCGCGCAGCGTGTCGTCGCCGTCGAACCCGTCGAGGATGTCGTCGCCCGCGCCACCGTCGAGCGTGTCGTTGCCGGTGCCGCCGTCCAGGCGGTCCGCGTCCCCGTCGCCGCGCAGCGTGTCGTCGCCGGACGCGCCGCGCAGCGTGTCGTCCCCGGCCCCGCCGTCGAGGCGGTCGTTGCCGAAGTTCCCGCTCACGTCGTCATGGCCGGCGCCCCCGCCGGCGCGATCGTTGCCGCCGCCTCCCACGAGCCGGTCGTCCCCGGCGGCGCCGAGGAGCCGGTCGCCGCTGCCGCGGCCGGAGAGCCGGTCGTCGCCGGCGCCGCCCGCGCAGCTGCTCGGCCAGCTGGGTGCCGGTGCGCTTGGTGCCGGCGCGGGCACGCCGGACGGGCAGCGCGATCGCGACGGACTCCGACGCCGCCCGCGTGGTCGCCCAGCCTGCCGGGGTGACGGCACGGGAGACGGCGCCCGCGTGGGCGAGCGTCCGCAGCGCGCGCCGCGCGGCGGGGGCGAGGGCGAGCGTCACCTGCCCGGGCCCGGTCGCGGGCGTCGCGCCCAGCGCGCGCGATCCGGCGAGCAGCTCGACGGTCCCGCTGCAGCTCGTCGCGCGCCGCGGCAGGCAGAAGGTCGGCAGTGTGGTGCTCGTCTTCGCCAGGTCGAGGGGGCGTCGCTCGATGCCGAGCAGCGGGGCCGACAGCGTCGCGGGGAGGGACGGCACCGGCTTGGGCGGGATCGGCGGGGGCGCGGTGATCTTCACCGTCAGCGTGACCGCCGCGGAGCTCAGGGTGCCGTCGGACGCCGCGACGCCGATGCTCAGGGTGGTCGTCTCGCCCCGGCGGGGGTTGACGGTCACGACACCGCCCGCCAGGGCGACGGCGCTGTCCGTGGGCACGGAGGTCAGGCGCAGCGTCAGCGGGTCACCGTCGGGATCGCTGCAGACCGGCGTGACGGTGATGGCCCGTTCCCACGTCGCCTCCGCGGTGGCCGCAGTGCAGCTCGGCGGACGGTTGAGGCGGTGGGCGAGGACGGTGTCGGAGGTCTCCGCAGCGGTGACGGGACGGCCGGCGTCGTCGACCGCCACGCCGCGCGCGCCGTCGAGTCCGCTGCGGGTGGCGCACCCGCTGCCGCCGCGGTCCGAGACGCATCCGGTGCTGTCGGCGCCCTGCGCGAAGCCCGAGGCGGAGAGGTCGAGCACGGCGACGGTGTCGTTCGAGGTCGCGGCGGCGTAGACGGTGCGGCCGTCGGGGCTGACGGCCACGGAGGCGGCGCCGTCGAGGGCGCGCCCGTCGAGGCACTGGCCGGAGAGCCCGGTCTCGCTGACGCATCCCGCGACCCCGCCCGCCTGCGTGAGCGTGGCGCCGAGGCCGATGCGGGCGACGGCGTCGCTCGTCGCGGCGGTGACCAGCGCCGCGGTCCCGTCGGGTGTGATGGTGATGTCGGTCGCGCCCGCGAGCGCCCGGCCGTCGGGGCAACTGCCGGTGCCGGTGTCGCGGATGCATCCGGTCGCGCCGCTGGGCTGGCTCAGCGCACCCGTGCCGGTGTTGAGGTTCAGCCGCACGAGGGAGCCGCTCGTCGAGGTCGCGACGAGGACGCCGGTGGGCAGGGCGGCCACGCTGCTGGGCGCGAACAGCGACCAGCCGTCGCCGCACAAGCCGGCGGTGCCGGTCTCGCTGACGCATCCCGCGGCGCCCGCGGGCTGGCTCGTGATGCCGACCGCGGGGTCGGTGGCCAGCACGGCGACGGCGTTCGCGGTCTGCGCGGCCACGTAGAGGCGCGTGCCGTCGGCGCTGAAGGCGACGTCGCGCGCGCCGCTCAGCGTCCGGCCGTCCAGGCACGTGCCGCCGTCCCCGGTCTCGGTGGCGCAGCCGGCCGCGCCCGCGGGCTGGGTGAGCAGCCCGGTGGTGGTGTCGCGCAGGAAGACGGCGACGCCGTTGGCCCCCGGGGCGGCGACGGCGACGAGCCGCCCGTCGCGCGAGACGTCCACGGCGATCGCGCCGGTGATCGCGCGCGCGGTGGTGCACCCCGGCGATCCGGTGGCCAGGCACGAGGTCAGGCTCAGACGCCCGGCGGTGTCGCGACCGAGCACGGTGACCGCATTGGCGTCGCGCGCGGCGACGTAGCCGTTGCGCCCGTCGGGGCTCAGCGCGACGCCGGCCGCGCCGTTGAGCGACAGCGCCGCCGTGCACCCGGTCAGCCCGGCTCCGCCGAGGCACCCGATCCCGTCCACGGGCGGCGCGAGGGCGGTCGCCGCGCCGGCCACGGGTGCGGCCCCGAGGGCGAGCGCGATCGCCCCGAGCACGACGGGCACCACGCGGCGCGTGCGCCGCAGGCGGAACTGTGAGACGGCGAGCATGGGCGGGAGCGCCGTCGAGGTGCGCGACGGCGGGGTCCTTCCCCTCGGGAATCGGCGGGCCCGGGCCGGGGTGAAGACGGCGTGGACGAACGACCTGCGCGCGCGGTGCCCGGTTCGTGGGGCGTCCGCAGATGGAGGTTTGGTGCAGGTTCGCGCCGGAAGCCTCCACGAACCGCGCAATCCCGGCCAACAGACCAGATTCCGTGACAGGGTGGGAGCCCGCGCTCTCCCGCGTGGAACGGACTCCTTGCCCCGCTTCTCTCGACGCAAGAACGAAGACCCCGCGCACCCCGGCGCCGAGCTCCGCCGTGCGCTGGCCGATGCCGCCGGGCAGACCGCGCGCTTTCGGTACCGCAGCGCCGTGGCCGACCCGTTCGGCGACGGCGACGGCCTGAACGGGTGGGAGGACGTCGGCTTCGTCGACTTCCTCGGACAGGCGGCCTGGTACCGGCGCGCCTGGACTGCGCCCTCGCGCGACGAGACCGTCGGGATCCTGCGCCCGGACGCCCTCGTGACGCTCGGCGAGGATGGCGCCGTGCGCGAGGTCCCCGGCGCGCTGCATCTCCTCAACGCGACCTCGAACCCACTCGGGATGCTCCGCCTGCTCGACCCGGAGTTCACGTCCGCCACCCCGGCCGGCGCCGGCCGCTGGCGCCTGCAGATCGACTACGCCGCTGCCCGCCGCGCGCTGGGCATCGCGGCGCTCGGTCCGGCCGCGGCCTTCCGCGAGCCGACGGTCGCGGCCACCGCGGAGCTGCGCGACGGGGAGCTCGCCGTCATCGCCGTGCAGGTCGGGGTGTGGGGCCAGCCGCACGCCTGGGCGGCGGTGCGATTCAGCGACTGGGGCGGCGCGCTGCCCGCCGAGCTCGCCGAGCTCGCGGCGGCGCACACGGACTTCGGGCGGCTGCGCGCTGTGCTGACGGGGTAGCGCGGGCGCTCACGGCTCGGCCGAGAGCCTACGGATCGCGATGCCGCCGGAGAAGCCGGGGAAGAACTGGGCGCTCCAAGGACGGATCCAGCGGGCGGTACGACATCGCGTCAGTACGGTGCTTACCTAAGCAGTATGGCCTCGCTGCGGCGAGACGCTTGAGCAGTCGGGGGACTCTGTGTGTTCTCCGCCACGACCCACTCCCGAACCAAACCCCCGCGTCGTCATGCTGATCCGTCGAGGTGTGTCTCCTGCGCTCCTCGCCTGCGTGCTGCTGTTGGGCGCAAGTGGCCCCTCTCCGGCCAGCCCTCTTCGCGTCCTCTCGACGGGCCCGGTCGACACCCTGCTGTCTGATCACAGCGGGTCGTTCGTCTTCGGCAAGGGGCGGTCGGGAACGCTCACGGTCATGCATGCGGAGTCCGGCGTCCGGCGCAACGTGCAGCTCCCCGAGGGCTGCGGCGTGCCGAGCGTCGGCACTCGAAACGCCGCCGCGGGCCGGCTGCTCGTCGACTGCCCGGAGACTGGGTCCTGGCAGGTGGTCGACCTTCGGACGGGACGAGCGACGGCCCTCCCACTCCAGTCGCCTGCGGGTCGCCCGATGTACTTCTCGGCTATCGGCCGGCGATGGGTCGGCGGTAGCGGCCCATGTGACGACCGGGGTACGTGTACGAGGTACATCGACCTCGCCGCGGGTCGGTTGGAGACTCGGCCAGCGGGCTTCACGGCGGATCTCGAAGCAACCGTTCTCAGGTCCGTCGGGTCCTGCCGTGGCGTCGCGTTCAACACCTATCGCGAGGGGTGGCAGATCTTCGACGCTCCGTACCTCGCGCGGACCGTCGGACGGGCGAACGCGCTGTATCGCCGCGACTGCCGCACCGGGCGCGATGCGCGGTTGGACCCGGGGTTCGTCTCGGTGCTCGACGTGACGTTCTCCGACGGCGCTGCCTTCTGGCCCAAGGGCAAGCGGCTTATCGCAGCACGACTCCGCGACCCCAGTGTGCGGCAGTCATGGAGTGTGCCCGGCGCGAAGGGCGACGACATCGTTCACGCGGTCACAGGACGACGTGTCATCGTCGGGCGCGTGACGAAGGCAGACAAGCTGGATACCCCGCAGGCGATGAAGCTCTTCATCGGGTCCCTGTCGGCCGACCTGACCTGAGCGGCCTGCGGAGCGGTGCCCTGGCACCGCTCCGTCGACAGTCTCAGCAGCAGCGCGGGCAGTGCCGCGGACGCGACTGACCCATGTCGGGCTTCACAGTTCGTACGCTACGCAGCACATGCCGACCGCCCGTCGCGTGTCCGAGAGCACATGGCCTGAGCTCCCTGGCGAGCTCGCGCCTGCGCTGCAGGCCGACATGCCGACGCTCTCGGAGGAGATCATCGGCGCGATCGTCGAGGAGGTGCCGGCGTACCGCCGACCGCTGCGCGGCGAGTTCGCGGCCGGCATCCGGATGGGCGTCGACCAGTCGCTGCAGCAGTTCGTCGATCTCGTCAAGGACCCGTCCTCCGACGTGCAGGCGATGCACGACACCGTCCGCCGGCTCGGCGCGTCCGAGCAGCAGGCCGGACGCAGCCTCGAGACGCTGCAGACCGCGTACCGGATCGGCGCACGCGTGTCGTGGCATCGCCTCGGCCGCACCGCGAGCGCTGCGGGCTGCGACCCCGACGCCGTCCAGCGGCTCGCGGAGGCGCTCTTCCTCTACGTCGAAGACCTCGCGGCGCTCACCGTGCAGGGGTACGCAGGGGCGCTGGCCGAGCAGGCCGGCGAGCAGGCACGCCGTCGGCGCGCGGTCGCGGACGCGCTGCTCGCCGAGCCGCAGGACCCCGGTGCGGTGGCCGACGCGGCCGCGCGCGCGGGCTGGTCGGTGCCGGAGCGGCTCGCGGTCGTCGTCATCCCGGACGAAGCAACGGCGCTGCACGTCGCTCGCACGCTGGGACCGGAGGCGCTCGTCACCGGCCACGGAGGCGCCCTCGACGCCGGCGTCATCTGGCCCGACCCGGACGGGCCCGGGCGCGCCGCGACGCTTCGCCGGGCGCTCGGGGAGGCCGAGGCGCCCGCGGCGGTCGGGCCCCCCGGTCGCGCCCGCCGACGCCGGCCGCTCGCTGCGCCGCGCGCGCCGCTGCCTGCAGCTCGGCGAGCGCGGCGCGCTGGGCGCAGGCCCGTGGTGGGCCGACGACCACCGCGCCGCCGTCGCCCTCGGCGCCGCCGAGGACGAGCTCGACGAGCTTGCCCGCGCCCGGCTCGGCCCGTTCGACGCCCTGCGCCCCGCTGCCTCCCAGCGCCTGCAGAAGACGCTGCTTGCGTGGCTGCGCGCGCAGGGTCACGGGCCGAGCGTCGCCGAGGCGCTGCACGTCCACCCGCAGACCGTGCGCTACCGGATGAACCAGCTGCGCGAGCTGCTCGGCGACGACCTGGACGACCCCGACGCGCGGTTCGAGCTCGAGCTGGCGCTCAGAGCGCGGGCGCTCGAGGTCTGACGACTCAGCGGCCGGTCCACACGGGCGCGCGCTTCTCGAAGAACGCGGTGATGCCCTCCTTCATGTCCTCGCTCTCGATCGCGAGCAGCATGTAGTGGGTCATGAGGTTCGCCGCCCGCTCGCGGTCGAGCAGACTCTGCTCGTAGAAGCAGTCCGCGCCGAGCCGGAGCATGAGCGGGCTCTTGGCCGCGAGCTGGCCCGCCCAGTCCGCGACGGCCGCGTCGAACTCGCCGGCGGGCACGACCTTGTTGATGAGCCCCCACTCGGCGGCCTCGGCGGCGCCGATCGTCTCGCCGAGGAATGCCATCTCGGCGATCTTGCGCGGCGGGGCCTGGCGCGACGCGAGCATCGACACCATGAAGGGGAAGCCGCCGATCTTCATCTCCGGCATCCCGATGGTGGTCCCCCTCCTTGGCGATCACCAGCGTGCAGCTGAACGCCATCCCGGTCGCGCCGGCCAGGATCGGCCCGTTGGCCGCGCAGATCGAGGGCTTGCCGAGCTTGGGGATGAGCGTCAGCAGCTCGGCCATCGCCCCGTTCTCGAAGTGCCGCTGGGCGGTCGGCTTCTCCTCCTTGAACGCTGCGAGGTCACCTCCCGCGCAAAAGACCTTGCCAGCGCCGGTGAGCACCAGGCAGCGCACGTCCTCGTCGTCGCGCACGCGCGTCAGCGCGTCGATGAGCTCGAGCACCATCTGCCGGGACAGCGCATTGCGCTGCTCGGGGCGGTTGAGCGTCACGGTCGCGACGCCGCCGGTCACGTCGTAGAGCAAGGTTTCGTAGCTCATCGGTTTCTCCTTGTGGTCGGCCACGACGGCAGGGTGGTGATGCTACTATCTATTTTCCAATAAGGCACCGCCCCGCTGATTCAAGCCTTCGAAGGAGAGACCCATGTCCAAGACCGTGACCATCGGTGGAGCCACCGGAGCGTGGGGCGACACGGCCCTCTCCACCCCGCAGCTGCTGAAGGACGGCCGCTGCGACTACCTCTGTTACGAGGGGCTCGCCGAGCTGACGATGGCGGTGCTCACCCGGGCCCGCGACAAGAAGCCCGAGCTCGGCTACGCCGTCGACCTCATCCAGCTCATCGCGAAGAACCTCACCGCGTACCACGAGCAGGGCATCAAGGTCGTCACGAACGCGGGCGGGGTCAACATCCCCGGAGCGGTGGACGTCATCACCGCGGCCGCGCAGGCCGCGGGCCTGGACCTCAAGGTCGCCGGCGTCACGGGCGACGAGCTCACCGGACGCGTGGGCGAGCTGGCCGCGCTCGGCCTGCGCGAGACCGACAAGGGCACGCCGGTCCCGCAGGACGCCTGGTCGATGAACGCCTACACCGGCGCCCGGGCGATCGCCGCGGCGCTCGGCGCCGGCGCCGACGTCGTCGTCACCGGCCGCTCCGTCGACAGCGCCATCTTCCTCGGGCCGCTGATCCACGAGTTCGGCTGGGGGCCGGAGGAGTTCGACAAACTCGCCTCCGGCACGCTGGCCGGGCACCTGCTCGAGTGCGGCGCCGCCGGCACGGGCGGCACCTTCACCGACTGGCGCGACACAGGGCGCTGGGTCAACGTCGGCTACCCGATCGCCATCGTCGAGGAGCACGGCGACTTCGTGGTGACCAAGCCGGACGGGACCGACGGGATCGTCGACCGGCGCAGCGTCGCCGAGCAGATGGTCTACGAGATCGGCGACCCTTCCGCGTACATCGTCCCGGACGTCGTCGTCGACCTGACGGAGGCCACCCTCGAGGACGTCGCGCCGGACCAGGTCGCCGTCAGCGGCGTGAAGGGCACCGCGCCGCCGTCGACGCTCAAGGCCTGCGCACAGACCGCGGATGGGTTCCGCGGCCAGATGATGTTCATGCTCGCCGGCCGTGACGCGATCGCGAAGGCCGAGCGCTTCGGCGCCGATTCGATCGAGCGCGGGCGGATGATGCTGCAGGCCGCCGGGTTCGACGACTTCCGCGACACGAACGTCGAGGTGCTCGGCGCGGAGGCGACGTACGGCGCGAACGCCAACGCCCGCACCCGCGAGGTCATCGTCAAGCTCGGCGCTCGCCACGACGACTTCAAGGCGCTGGCCGGGTTCTTCCGCGAGCTGGTCGGCGCAGCGATCGCCGGCCCGCAGGGGATGTCGTTCGGCGGCCAGGGCGTCACCCGGCCGAGCCCCGTCCTGCGCCTGGACTCCTTCGCCGTGCCGCGCGAGCTCGTCCCGCTCGAGATCACGATGCACACGGCCTCCGGGGATCCCGTCCCGGTGCCGTACGAGGACGTCCCCCCTCGAGCTCTGCGCGGACTACACGACCCGCACGCCCGCCGCGACCGAGGCGTCGGCTGCGGGCCCGAACGGCGGCGCGACGATCGAGGTGCCGCTCGCGGAGATCGCGCACGGGCGCAGCGGGGACAAGGGCGCCCACGTCAACATCGGCGTCATCGCCCGCGACGAGGTGTTCTGGCCGATCCTGCAGCGCGAGTTGAGCTCCGAGCGCGTCGGGGAGTACCTCGCGCACCTCGGGGCGACGTCGATCGAGCGCTACGAGATGCCGGGCCCGCGCGCGCTGAACTTCATCCTGCGCAACGGCCTCATCGCCGGAGGCACCGAGTCGCTGCGGTTCGACTCGCAGGGCAAGGCGGTGGCCGGCCAGCTGCTCGACCTCCCGGTCTCGATCCCGGCGGAGCTGGCCGACCATTCGGCGCGGATGACCCCCGAGCGCGAGCGCGGGGCCAAGGCCCCGGCGCTCGCCTGAGAGATCGGAGACGGATCATGGGTACCGACACGCAGGGCGCCCCGTCGTTCCACAGCACTGTGGGCGCGGTCCTGACGCGCAGCGCGCGGCGCTTTCCCGATCGGGTGGCGCTGGTCTTCGAGGATCGCCGCTGGACGTACGAAGAGCTGGAGACGGCGGTCAGCCGGGTGGCAGCGGCGCTGCTGGACCGAGGACTGCGCCACGGTGACCGGGTCGCGGCGTTCGGGAAGAACTCTGACGCATACCTCCTGCTGTACCTGGGGTGCGCGCGGGCGGGCCTCGTCCACGTCCCGGTGAACTTCAACAGCACCGGGGATGAGCTGGCGTACCTGCTGACGCAGTCCAAGCCGTCGGCGGTGTTCGTCGATCCGGCGCTCGTCGACGCCGTGGGCGCGGTGTCCGATCGGTTGGGCTCCATGCTGCACGGACGGCTGCGAGGCGACGGCGCCGACCACGTGCTGGGCTGGGCGCAGGACGAAGACGGGTGGCTGCGCGAGGAGGACGGGGTGCGGGAAGGCGACCTCGTCCAGCTGCTCTACACCTCGGGGACGACGTCGGCGCCGAAGGGCGCGATGCTCACCCACCAGGCGCTCGTGCACGAGTACGCGTCGTGCATCACCGGGCTGGACATCACCGCCGACGACGTGCCACTGCACGCGCTGCCGCTGTACCACTCCGCGCAGATGCACGTGTTCCTCATGCCGGGGCTCGCCGTGGGGGCGACGAACCACCTCGTCGAGGCGCCCAACCTGAACGACGTCCTGGAGCGCGTGCCGCGTGAGGGCATCACGTCGCTGTTCTTCCCGCCGACGGTGTGGGTCGGGCTGGCCAACCACCCCGGCCTCGCGGACGCCGACCTCTCCAGCCTGCAGCGTGCGTACTACGGGGCGTCGATCATGCCCGTCCCGGTGCTCCAGGAGCTGCGCAAGCGGCTGCCCGACGTCGGGTTCTACAACTGCTTCGGCCAGTCGGAGATCGGGCCGCTCGCCACCGTGCTGCGCCCCGAGGAGCACGACGACCGCCCCGACTCCGTCGGCCGGCCCGCGCTCTTCGTCGAAGCGCGCGTCGTCGACGCCGACATGCAGGACGTCGCACCGGGCGAGCTGGGCGAGGTCGTCTACCGCTCCCCGCAGTTGTGCACCGGCTACTGGGACAAGCCCGAGGAGACCGAGCAGGCGTTCGCCGGCGGGTGGTTTCACTCCGGCGACCTCGTCCGCATCGACGAGGAGGGCTACCTGTTCGTCGTCGACCGCATCAAGGACGTCGTGAACACCGGCGGGGTGCTCGTCGCCTCACGCGAGGTCGAAGACGCCCTCTACGGCCACCCCGCGGTCGCCGAGGTCGCCGTCATCGGCGTGCCCGATCCCAAGTGGATCGAGGCCATCGCCGCCGTCGTCGTGGTCAAGGGCGACGTCACCAGCGACGAGCTCATCGTGCACGCGAAGAGCACGCTGGCCGCCCACAAGGTCCCCAAGCAGGTCTTCCTCGCCGAGGACCTGCCGAAGAACCCGTCGGGCAAGGTGCTCAAGCGCGAGCTGCGCCGCGACTACGGCGGCACGGAGTCGGCCGTGGGGCTGACCGACTCCGCGACCTGAGACTCGGTCAGGCGTCCTCGCCGCTGCCGTCGTCGATGGCGGCGAGGATCGTCCCCTCGTCCACCTGGGTGCCGACCGCCACCGGCAGGTGGGAGATGACGCCGGCGCTGGGGGCGATGATCTCGTGCTCCATCTTCATCGCCTCGAGCGTGAGGAGCGGCTGCGATTCGGTGACCTCGTCGCCGAGCCCGACCGCGACCCGCACGACCTTCCCGGGCATCGGCGCCAGCAGGCTGCCGGGAGGCGCGAGCGCCGCGAGGTCCGGGTAGCGGGGCACCTCGACGAGCGAGCACTGTCCGACGTCGCCGTTGACCTCGATGCGGTCGCCGTGGATGCGGACGGCGAACCGGCGCTCGATGCCGCCCGCCTCCAGGGTGACCGCGTCCGGCTCGGCGGCCAGCAGCCGCACGTGGTCGAGGGCGGTCCCGTCGACGAGCAGGCGGGTCGCCACGCGGCGCACGAACCGGTACTCCACCTTCAGGGTTCGGTCGCCGACCGTGTACTCGACCCACTGGTCCGCCCAGGGATGGCTGCGGAACCCGGTCGGCATGGACGCCAGCACCGTGGCCGACGCCCGACGCTGCGCCTGCGAGGCGAGCGCTGCGGCGAGCGCGGAGAGCTCGACCTCCTCCCCCCTCGACGAGCGGCGCGCGCAGGCCCGCGGTCGATGGGTCGTCGAGGAACGTCGTGGAGAAGTCGCCCGCGCGGAAGCGGTCGTCCTCGAGCAGGCGGACGAGGAAGTCGCGGTTGGTCCGCAGGCCGTCGATCTCCGAGCGGCGCAGGGCCTTCGCCAGCGCGCGGATCGCCTCACGGCGGCTGGGGGCGCGCGCGATGACCTTCGCGATCATCGGGTCGTAGTGGATGGAGACCTCCGAGCCGCTGACCGGGCCTGCGTCGACCCGGATCGCTCCGGACTCCTGGAGGTCCAGGTGGTCGAGCCGCCCGGTCTGCGGCAGGAAGTCGGCCCCCGGGTCCTCCGCGTACAGCCGCGCCTCGATCGCGTGCCCGGTCGGCCGCGGGGCCTTGGCCTCCTGCGGGATCGGCTCGCCCATCGCCACCTCGAGCTGGAGGCGAACGAGGTCGAGCCCGGTCACCTCCTCGGTGACGGGATGCTCGACCTGCAGGCGCGTGTTGACCTCGAGGAAGAAGAACTCCCCGTCGTCACCGAGGAGGAACTCCACGGTGCCCGCGCCGACGTAGTCGATCACCTCGCCGGCCGCGACGGCGGCGGCGCCCATCCGGGCGCGCAGCTCCTCGTCGACCGCGACGGACGGCGACTCCTCGATGATCTTCTGGTGACGGCGCTGGATCGAGCACTCGCGCTCGCCGAGATGGGTGACGGTGCCGTGCAGGTCGCCGAGGATCTGGATCTCGACGTGCCGCCCGTGCTCGACGTAGCGCTCGAGCAGGATCGTGTCGTCGCCGAACGCGCCGAGCGCCTCGCGCCGCGAGGCCTCCACGGCCGCCACGAGATCGGCGCCGTCGCGGACGACCCGCATGCCTTTGCCCCCGCCGCCGGCCGCCGGCTTGATCAGCAGCGGGTAGCCGACCTGCGCTCCGGCGGCGAGCAGTTCGTCGCCCTCCATCCCGGTTGCGTCGACGTCAGGAAGCAGCGGCACGCCGGCGCCGGGCGAGCAGCCGCTTGGCCTCGAGCTTGGAGCCCATCCGCTCAATGGCGTCAGGCCGGGGGCCGACGAAGATGAGGCCGGCCGCCTCGCACTGCCGGGCGAAGTCCGCGTTCTCGGCGAGGAACCCATACCCCGGGTGGATCGCGTCCGCCCCCGTGGCGTTCGCGGCCTTGATGATCTTCTCCGCAACGAGGTAGCTCTCGGCGGCGGACTCGCCGCCGAGAGAGACCGCCTGGTCCGCGGCCAGGACGAAGGGCTCGGCCGCGTCGACGTCGGAGTGGACGGCGACGGTCTCGATGCCCATCGCGGTGGCGGTCCGCATCACCCGCAGGGCGATCTCCCCCGCGGTTGGCGACCAGCAGTCGCCGGATCTCGTGCACGTTGTCCATGTCAGACCCTCAGCACGCCGAACTCGTTGCGGGCGCCCTGCACCGGGGCGTTGTGGCAGACGCTGAGGCAGAAGCCGATCACGTCGCGGGTGTCGCGCGGGTCGATGACCCCGTCGTCGAGGATGCGGCCGGAGCTGGCCAGCACCTTCTTCTCGGTCTCGAGCCGTTCGGTGATGGCCGCCGCCAACGCGTCCTCCTGTTCCTTGGTCCATTCCCGGCCGCGCTTCTCCGCGGCCTCCCGCGAGCTCATGGTGAGCATCCCGACCATCTGCTCGGTGCCCATCACGCCGACCTCTGTCGTCGGCCAGCAGAAGAGGAAGTTCGGCCGCAGGCCGCGGCCGCTCATCCCGTAGTTCGCGGCCCCGTAGGAGCTGCCGGGGATGATCGTGATGTGCGGGACCCGGGAGTTCGCCACCGCGCGGACCATCTGCGACCCGTGCTTGATGATCCCGCCCCGCTCGTACTCCTGCCCGACCATGTAGCCGCTCGAGTTCATGAGGAACACCAGCGGGATGTCGCGCTGGTTGCAGAGCTGGATGAAGTTCGTGGCCTTCTGCGACTCCTCGCTGAAGAGGATGCCCTGGATGTTGGCCAGGATGCCGACGCGGTAGCCGTGGATCGCCGCCCAGCCGCAGCTGAGCTGCGTGCCGTACATCGGCTTGTACTCGTCGTACTCCGAGCCGTCGACGACGCGGGCGATGAGCTCCCACATGTCGAACGGCTCCTTGAAGTCCGTCGGCGCCACCGCGAGCAGGTCCTCGGCCGGGTGCAGCGGCTCGCGCACCGGAAGCTCCAGCGGACCCGGGCCCTGCTTCGTCCAGTTGTAGCGGCGGATGACCTGGCGGCCGAGGCGCAGCGCGTCCATCTCGTCCTCTGCCATGAGGTCGTTGAGGCCCGACACGCGCGAGTGCATCTCCGCGCCGCCCAGCTCCTCGTCGGTGGACACCTCGCCGGTCGCCATGAGCGTGAGCGCGCGGCCGGCCAGGAACGTGTGCGACCGCTCCCGGATCATGATGACGTGGTCGGAGAGGCCGGGCTGATAGGCGCCGCCGGCGGTCGCGTTGCCGAAGACGATCGTCAGGCAGGGCACGCCCATCGACGACAGCTCGGACGTCTGGCGGAACACCTCGCCGCCGGGCACCGCCATCTCGAGGATGTCGTTGAGATCCCCGCCGCCGGACTCCACGAACCACACGTACGGCATCCGGTTCTTGATGCAGATGTCGAGCGCCCGGATCTGCTTGCGCAGCGTCAGGCTGTTCATCGCGCCGCCGCGGATCGAGGCGTCGTGGCCGGAGATCATGACCTCGGTGCCCTCGACGACGCCGATCCCGGTGACGTAGCTGGCGCCGACGGCCTTGTCGGTGCCCCACGCGGCGAACGGCGCCACCTCCAGAAAGGGCGCGTCGGGGTCGATGAAGTTCTCGATCCGCTCGCGGATCTGCATCCGGCCCTCGGCGCGGCGGCGCGCGAGCTTCTGCTCGCCGCCGGCCATGCGGACCTTCGCGTACTCCTCGTCGAGGTTCGCCAGCGCGGCGAGCGCGTGGTCGCGGCGGCGCCGGTACTCCGCCGAGGCCGGGTCCATCTTCGTATCCAGAATCGCCATCGCGGTCTCCTGCTCAGTAGGAGCGGGGCAGGCCGAGCGTGTGCTGGGCCACGTTGTTGAGGATCATCTCTTCGGAGACGGGCGCGATCTTCATCGCGCGCACCGGCCACCACAGCGCGGTGAGCCCGTACTCCGCGGTCACGCCGTTGCCGCCGTGCGTCTGGATCGCCCGGTCGAGCGCAAGGTTCGCCGCGCGCGCCGCCGCGAACTTCGCGATGTTCGACGCGTAGCCGGCCTCGGGTGCGTCGGCGTCGCACAGGGCGGCGGCCTTCTGGGTCATGAGCATCGCGAGGTCGTGCTCGATCTGCGCCTCGGCGAGCGGATGGGCGATCGCCTGGTGCGCGCCGATCGGGTCCTTCCAGACCACGCGCTCCTTCGCGTACGCCGTCGCCTTCTCGAGCGCCAGGCGCGTGTACCCCAGCGCCGCGGCGGCCACGCAGATGCGCTCGGGATTCAGGCCGTCGAACAGCGCGGCCAGCCCGGACTCCTCGCCGCCGATCAGGCGGTCCGGCGCAACGTAGACGTCGTCGTAGAACGTCTGGTACGTCCGCTCCTCCCACTCCTCGGCCAGCTGGATGCGATCCGCCGAGAAGCCCTCGGCGTCGGAGTCGACCAGGGCCAGGCCCGGAAGCCCGAGCTCGCCGTCTTCGCCGCGGAAGCGGGCCACCACGAGGATGGTGTCGGACTCGACCGCGCCCGTCGTGTAGACCTTCTGGCCCTTGAGCCGGTAGCCGTCGCCGTCGCGGCGCAGCTCGGTGCGCAGCCTGTGCGTGTTCAGGCCCGCGTCGGGCTCGGTGATGCCGAACGCGATCGTCACCTCGCCGGAGGCGAGCCGGCGCAGCCAGGTGTCCTTCTGCTCGGTGGTGCCGTGGCGCTCGATGAGGCGGCCGGCGACCGACGCGCCCAGGGCGATCGTTCCCGAGAAGAGCCCCGCGGCATGGATCTCCTCGACGACCCACGTGAGCGCGGTGATGCCGAGCCCCCCGCCGCCCCACTCCTCGCCGATGTTGACGGCGAGGAAGCCGTGCTCGGCCAGCGCGCTGCGCAGCGCCGCGTCGGCGGCGTCGATATCGGTGATCTCGCGGCGGTGCAGATGACCGAAGGGCTCGCAGATCCGGGCGACGGCCTGGCGGATCTCCAGCTCCTCGTCGGACTGGACCAGCGGAAGCCCCGCGGCGATCGTGGAATCAACAGTGGCCATGATGTGCTCCTGTTTCAGTAGGACCGGGGAGCCCGAGCGTGTGCTGGGCCACGTGATTGAGGATCATCTCCTCCGAGACCGGGGCGATCCGCATGGTCCGCACGCCCCAGAAGAGGTCGGTCAGCCCGTACTCGCGGGTGACGCCGTTGCCGCCGTGCGTCTGGATCGCCCGGTCCAGCGCGAAGTTGGCGGCGCGCGCCGCGGCGAACTTCGCGATGTTGCACGCGTAGCCCGCCTCGGGCGCGCGGGCGTCGGTGAGCGCCGCCGCGCGCTGGTTCATCAGCATCGCGAGCTCGTACTGGATCTGCGCCTCCGCGAGGGGGTGGGCGATCGCCTGGTGCGCGCCGATCGGCTCCTTCCAGACCACGCGGTCCTTCGCGTAGGCGACGCCCTTCTCGATGGCCCGTCGCGCGTACCCGCAGGCGCCGGCGGCGATGCAGATGCGCTCCGGGTTCAGCCCGTCGAACAGCGCGGCCAGGCCGGCCTCCTCGCCGCCGAGCAGCCGATCGGGCTCGACGCGGACGTCGTCGTAGAAGGTCTGGTAGGTGGACTCGGCGATCGGCACCTCGATCGGGTCCATCGACACGCCTTCGGTGTCGGAGTCGACGATCGCCAGGCCGGGAAGCCCGAGCGTGCCGTCCTCGCCGCGGAAGCGCGCGACGACGAGGATCGCGTCGGACTCGCGAGCGGTGGAGGTGTAGACCTTCTGGCCGCTGAGCCGGTAGCCGTCGCCGTCGCGGCGCAGCTCGGTGCGCAGCTTGTGGGTGTTCGACCCCGCGTCGGGCTCGGTGATCCCGAACGCCAGCGTCGTCGTCCCCGCCGTGATCGGACGCAGCCACTCCTCCTGCTGCTCGGGCGTGCCGTGGCGCTCGAGCAGCGACCCGACGATCGACGCGCTCAGCACCTGGCTCGCCGCGATGTGGCCGGCCGCGTGGATCTCCTCGACGATCGGCACCAGCCCGACCATGCCGAGCCCGCCGCCACCCCACTCGACGGAGATGTTCGGCGCGTTGAACCCGTGCTCGGCCAGCGCGACCATGAGGTCGGTCTGGGCCTTCGCCGGATCACCGCCCGCACGCGCGGCGACGGCATCGCAAATGCCCCTGACGGCGGCGCGGAGCGCCTGCTCCTCGTCGGTCGGCGCTAGCGGAAGGGTTGGGACGGCGTCCGGCCGGACGCCCGCGTGCTGCGCTGTCGTTGCCATCGCCGTGCTCCCGTTGCTCGTGTCGCGGACACCCCGGTGACCGCCCCCCAGGGCTTATTGCAAGAAAGACAATAGCACCGTTTCCGGGCGTGCGCCCGGTAAGGTCTGCTCGCACATGAGCGCGAACCAACAGCGACCGCGACGGCGTCTGGACCCGGAGGAGCGCGCCGGCCTGATCATCGATGCCGCCGCCGAACTCTTCCGCGAGCGCCCGTACGGCCAGGTCTCGATCGACGACATCGCGGCGAAGGCGGGCGTCACGCGCGGCCTCATCGGCCACTACTTCGACAAGAAGCGCAACCTCTACGTCGAGGTCGTGCGCCGGATGATCCGCGGGCAGAAGTTCCCGTTCGCCGACACCGACGAGGGCTCGTCGATCGAGGAGCGGCTCTCGCGCGGCGTGCGCGAGTGGCTCGACTGGATCGAGGAGTTCCCCGACCTCTACCTCGACGTGCTGACCGCCGGGGGCATCGGCGACGCGGAGATCCGGGCGCTCAGCGAGCGCAGCCGTGAGGTGGGCGCGAAGAAGATCCTCGACATCGGCGGTATCACGGCGCGCGGCAAGGAGCGCGAGCGCCTCATCGGCGAGGCACGGCTGATCTCCGGCTACGCGGAGTTGCTCGTGATGCAGTGGCTGGAGTACCGGCGCTTCACCAAGGACGAGGTCCACGAGCGGATCGTCCGGGCGACGATGGACGGCATCGCAGCCATGCGCCCGGAGCGCTGACGCGCCCTCGGGCCGGCGCGTCAGGCGGCCAGTCGCTCGCCTCGATCGCGGCGGGCGGCGGGCACGAGGCGGACCCGATCAGGGAGCGCGCCGAAGGCCCACAGCGACCGCTCGATCGCCGCCCACTCCAGCCCCTCGCGGGCCGAGAGCTCGAGCCCGTAGCGCTCCCGGGTGATGTCGGGCAGCGTGGCGCCCAGGACGATCCGGACGAGGTGCCGGCTCGGAACCTGCCCGGCCGTCCAGAGAAACGGGGGGATGGCGTCGGGGCACGGCGCCTCGAGCCGCCCGATCATGTCGTGCACGGCACGACGCGAGATGGTGTCTCGCAGCTGCTCGTCCATGTACGCGCGGTGGGCGGCGTGGTCGACGGGAATCACCGGATCATCAAGGCCCATGAGCCGAGCCAGCGCGGTGATGCTCCCGTACAGCTCGGCGCGCTCGGCCTCGGTGAGCGGCGCGGCCTTGAACGTCTCGGCGGCGAACATCACCGCATCTCCGAGGTTCATGACCGAGAAGACCAGCAGCTCGTCGCTCCACCCCTGCCACTTCCCCCACTTCAGGATGCGCGGTCGCGCGTCCCGCACCACGGCCGCGGCGGATGCCGGGTCGGCGATCAGCAGCTCGTGCAGCCATTCGAGGATCTGCCGCGACCGCGTCACCGGGTCGACGATCAGCTCGGGCTCGTTCAACAGGAGCTCGGTGGTCTGCGGGTGGCCGGACGCGATCGCCGCGTTGCGCAGCAGCAGCAGCCAGAACCGGCGATCGCCGACCGTGCGGCCGTACCGCGTCTCCGGGCCGAGCTTGGCCAGCAGCGCCCCCTCGTCGACGACCTCGTTGATCAGCGCTCGCTCCATCTCAGGCTCCCTTCTCCGGATTCCGGCCGCGGCCGGAACGACCTGCGGGTCCATGACCACACCAGCGCCAGACAATACATACCGTACGCCCGCCCTGTACATTTCGAGCGCCCGACCGGTATGCTGCCGAGCGTCCCGTGCCCCGCGCGACACGCACCTGAGGAGACCCGACCGATGACGACCGCCACCCCGCTCGACTTCGCGACCGTGGACCTCGCCACCGTCGACCTGGGCGACGCGAGCTACTTCGCGGACGGCCCGCCGCACGAGCTCTTCAGGCGCATGCGCGAGGAGGAGCCCGTCCACTGGAGCCCCGCCCGCAACTGGGCGACCACCCCCGGGTTCTGGTCGATCACGCGACCCGAAGACATCCGCACGGTCAGCCTCGACTGGAAGACGTTCTCCAGCGAGGCGGGAGGCGCCGCGCTCTCCAACGACGAGATCTTCCTCGCCTTCCAGCGCAGCGGCATCATCGGCATGGATCCGCCGCGCCACGACCGGCTCAAGGGCCTGTTCCAGCGCGGGTTCACCCCGAAGCGCGTCGCCGATCACGAGCCGATGATCCGCGGGATCGTGCGCCGGAAGCTCGACGAGATCGAGGGCATGGGGACGATCGACATCGTCGAGGACTTCACCCCCGGCATCGTCGCCCGCGTGTTCGGAAGCCTCGTCAGCTACGGACCCGAGCTCGACGAGAACATGTCCCAGGTGGCGAGCTTCGCGTTCAACGCCATCGCCGCCGGCGAGGACATGGACGAAGCGGTGCAGGAGTGGGTCGTGTGGCTGGTCAAGAGCGCCCTGGCCCTGGTCAACGAGCGCCGTGAGAACCCCTGCGACGACCTCGTGTCGGCGCTGCTGGAGGCCGAGATCGACGGCGAGCGCCTCAACACCGCCGAGATCATCGCGATCATCGCGATCCTCATCACGGGCGGCAACGACAGTACCCGTTCGGTGTTCGCCGGCGGCCTGTACGAACTGCTGCGCCACCCCGACCAGTTCCAGGCGCTCGTCGACGACCCGGAGAAGATCCCGACGGCGATCGAGGAGCTCCTGCGCCTACACCCCGCGTTCGCGCACTTCGCGCGCACCGCCACGAAGGACGTCGAGCTGGGCGGCAAGACCATCAAGCGCGGCGACAAGGTCGTTCTCTGGTACCCGTCGGCGAACATGGACGAGGCGACCCACCCCTGCCCGCACGCGCTGGACATCGAGCGCTGCCCCGAGCACCAGACGTTCGGGGCGGGAGGCCGCCACTTCTGCCTCGGCGCCGCCCTCGCCCGCCTCCAGCTCAAGATCCTCTTCGAGGAGACGCTGGCGCGGTACCCGGAGATGACGCTCGCCGGGGACGTCGAGTGGATGGCCTCGCCGGTGACGCCGGGCCTGAGCCACCTTCCGGTCCGGCTCGGACCGGCCCACCGCTCCTGACCGGCGGGGCCGGGGCGCCGTGGCGCGCCCCGGCCCATGCCGTGCCCTCCCGTCAGTACGAGCGGGGCAGGCCGAGCGTGTGCTGGGCCACGTTGTTGAGGATCATCTCCTCGGAGACGGGCGCGATCCGCAGCGTCCGCACCGGCCACCAGAACTCGGTCAGCCCGTACTCCTCGGTGACGCCGTTGCCGCCGTGGGTCTGGATCGCGCGGTCGAGGGCGAAGTTGGCCGCCTTCGCCGCGGCGAACTTCGCGACGTTGCTGGCGTAGCCCGCCTCGGGTGCGCCGGCATCGGCCAGCGCCGCGGCCTTGCGCGTCATCAGGAGCGCCAGGTCGTACTGGATCTGGGCCTCGGCCAGGGGGTGGGCGATCGCCTGGTGCGCGCCGATCGGCTCCTTCCAGACCACGCGCTCCTTCGCGTAGGAGGTCCCGATCTCGATCGCCCGCCGGGCCCAGCCGCAGCCGCCGGCCGCCGCGCAGATCCGCTCCGGGTTCAGCCCGTGGAAGAGCGCGGCCAGGCCGGCCTCCTCGCCGCCGATCAACTGGTCGGCCTCGACGCGGATGTCGTCGTAGAAGGTCTGGTAGGTCTTCTCCGGCCAGCCCGGCACCGGGATCTCATCCATCGAGAGCCCCTCCGCGCCGCCGTCGACGATCGCCAGGCCGGGGAGCCCGAGCTTGCCGTCCTCGCCGCGGAAGCGCGCGACGACGAGGATCGCGTCGGACTCGCCGGCGGTCGAGGTGAAGACCTTCTGGCCCTTGAGCCGGTAGCCGTCGCCGTCGCGGCGCAGCTCGGTGCGCAGCTTGTGCGTGTTGGAGCCGGCGTCGGGCTCGGTGATCCCGAAGGCCAAGGTCTTTGTGCCCGCCGTGATCGGGCGCAGCCACTCCTCCTGCTGACCCGGCGTGCCGTAGTGCTCGAGCAGCGACCCGACGATCGAGGCGCTCAGCACCTGGCTCGCCGCGATGTGCCCGGCCGCGTGGATCTCCTCGACGATCGGCACCAGCCCGGTGATGCCCAGCCCGCCGCCGCCCCACTCCTCGGCGATGTTCGGCGCGTTGAAGCCGTGCTCGGCCAGCGCCGCGATCAGGCGGGTCTGGACCTCCTTGTGTTCGTCGGCGCCGTGGCCGCTGCCAGCCTTGACGGCCTCGCAGATGCCCCTGACGGCGGCGCGGAGCTCGAGCTCCTCGTCGCTCGGGACCAGGGGAATCGAGGGGGCCGCGTCCGCCGAGACCCCCATGTGCTGCGCTGTCGTTGCCATCGCCGTGCTCCAATCCGGTCGGCTCGCCGGCGTCACGAGAACGACACCGGACCCACTATTGGAGATCGTACAGTAACTCAGGTCGTCATTTACAAACCGAGCGCCCGCCCTATATCCTCCGCAGCGGCCCACGCGCCGCCCGACCGGGCCGCGGCCGGGTCCACCTCCGGATACGGGAGACCAGCATGAGCGCAACCACCGAGCAACCCATCGAGACCATCGACCTCGGCGACCTCGAGGTCTGGCGCGACGGGCCTCCACACGAGATCTTCGATCGCCTGCGCCGCGAGGCCCCCATCCATTGGAGCCCGATGGCCACCTGGGACGACGAGCCGGGGTTCTGGTCGATCACCCGCGCCGAGGACATCGAGCGGGTCAGCCGCGACTGGCAGACCTTCTCCTCCGAGCGCGGTGGCATTCTCGCGCTCGACAACACCGTGCCCGTGGACCTCCAGAACAGCATGTTCATCGGGATGGACCCGCCCCGGCACGACCGGATCAAGGCGATCTTCCAGAAGGTCTTCGCCCCCAAGCCGATCGCCCAGCACGAGCCGACGATCCGCGCGATCGCCGAAGAGGTCATCGGGCGTCTCGAGGGGCGCCGGCAGGCCGACCTCGTGCAGGACGTCGCCCAGCCGATCGTCGCCCGGGTGATCGGTCGGTTCCTCGGGCTCCCCGAGAAGGACGACGCGCTGTGGGCCGACCTCACCAACCGCGGGATGGGCTTCGGTGACGATCAGCTGCAGCCCCGCGGGCTGGCCGACACGATCATCACCGGGATGGAGGCCGTCCCCCTCATGGTCGCCGAGGTCCGCGCCCGCCGTGAGCGTCCCACCGACGACCTCATCAGCGCGCTCGTCCACGCCGAGGTCGACGGTGAGCGACTGGACGACAGCGAGATCGTCTGGGGCATGGCGCTGCTGCTCGCCGCCGGACACGACAGCACGCGGGCGACGTTCGCCAACGGCATGCTCGGCCTGTTGCACGACGCCGACGCGATGGCCACGCTCGTCGCCGACCCGGAGCTGATCCCCGACGCCGTCGAGGAGTTCCTGCGCATGTATCCCGCCTTCTCGCACTTCCGGCGCACGGCCACGCAGGACGTCGAGATGCACGGGGTCACGATCCGCGAGGGCGACAAGGTCGTGCTCTGGTACCCGTCATCCAACCGTGACGAGTCGCTGTACGAGTGCCCTCACCAGCTCGACGTAGAGCGCCGGCCCGAACACCACGCCTTCGGCGCGGGAGGCCGGCACTTCTGCCTGGGGACGGCGCTGGCCCGCCTCGAGCTGCGCGTCATGTTCGAGGTGACGCTGCGGCGGTTCCCGAACATGGAGCTGATCGAAGAGCCCGAGCGCGTCGCCTCGCTGCTCATCAACCAGCCCCGATCGGTGCCCGTGCGCCTGTAGCGCGGGGCGGTGCATCCGGCTGGTGCCTACCGCCGAGCGGCGGGGACCAGCCGGACACGGCGCGGGAGGTACCCGAAGGCGCCCATCGCCGCCGACATCAGCGCCCACTCGGCACGGCCGGCCGCGGACGGCCGGATGCCGTAGCGCTCTCGGGTGACATCGGGGAGCGTCGCACCCAGGACGACCCCGGCGACGTGCCGGCCGGACGTCTGCGCCGCCGTCCACGCCACCTGCGGGACGCGTCGGGGAGCCGGGAGCGGAGGACGTGCCTCGAGCGCCTCGTGGATGGGACGCCGATCGATCACCTCGGACAGCTGGGTCTCCATGTACTGCCGGAATGCGCGGTAGTCGGCCGGGATCGCGCCGTCGTCGATCCCCATCAGCCGGACCATCGCCGCGACGCTCTCGTACAGCTCGGTCTCCTGCGCGGGGAACAGGGACCCGCCCTGCAGCGTCCGGGCAGCGAAGATCACCCCGTCGCCGAGGCTCAGCGCGGCGAAGGTCAGGGCCTCGTCGTCCCACCCGTGCCAGCGGCCCCAGCGCTGCGCCATCCGCTCACGCATGGCGTGCGTGGCCGTCCCGGCCGCGACCGGGTCGGAGATCATCAGCTCCTCCAGCCACCGCTGCAGTTCGCGCACGCGCTCGACAGGATCGGCCAAGAGGTCGATGTCGTTGACGAGCACGGCCATGCTCTTCGGATGCCCGGACAGGATGGCGGCGGTCCGCAGCATGAGCAGCCACGTGCGCCGGTCGGCGACCGTCTGGCCGAACAGCGTGTCCGGGCCGAGCTTCGCCGCGAGCGCCTGCGCCTCTGGCGCGGCCTCGACCTTCACCGACCCTTCCATACCGGCTCCCTTCGCTCGGCGAAGGCGCGGGCGCCCTCGCGCAGATCCTCAGACAGCAGGACCGCGGCGGCCTGCTCGTGCTGCTGCTCCCAGCTCTCATCGACCGTGCGATTCCGCGTCCCGCGGATCATCGCGGCCGAGACCCGGACGCCGATCGGCGCGTTGCGCGCGATGTCGCGGGCCAGGACGACCGCCTCGTCGAGCGCGGACCCGGCCGGCACGACGCGGTTGACCAGTCCGAGCTCGTACGCGCGCTGCGCCGTGATCGGCGCGCCGGTCAGGGCCAGCTCCATCGCCACGTGGTACGGGATGCGCCGCGGCAGGTGGATCAGCCCGCCGGCCAGCGCCGCGAGGCCGCGGCGCACCTCGGGGATGCCGAGCATCGCCTCCTCGGAGACGACGAGGAGATCGCACGCGATGGCGATCTCCAGGCCGCCGGGCGAGCGCGCTGCCCTCGATCGCCGCGATCAGCGGCTTCTCCGACGCCCGGTGCGAGATCCCGGCGAGACCATGCCCCTCGACGAAGGGGACGTCGTCGGGCCCGAGGGCGGCCATGTCCATCTGCGACAGCGCCTTGAGGTCCATCCCCGCGGAGAAGGCCCCGCCGGCACCCGTGAGCACGCCAACGCGCGCGTCGGCGTCGGCGTCGAGCTCGTCGAGCGCGCCGGCCAGGCCCCGCGCCAGCTCGGCGTTGACCGCGTTGCGAACCTCCGGGCGGTTCAGGGTGATGACCCGGACCCCCCCGTCGAGCCGCTCGGTCAGCACGACGTCCGGGGACGTCGTCGTGTCGGCGCTCACGTCCTGCGCTCCTCGGTGCGCGCCGCCTCGTCGGCGTACTCCTTGGGCGGGAACGCGCCCCGGTAGCAGTCCATGCCGCCGTCCATGGTGATCACCGAGCCGGTGTGCCAGTCGCCGCCGGGCGACGCGAGGAAGGCGATCATCCAGGCGACCTCCTCCTCGGTGCCCGCCCGGCCGAGCGGCGTCTGCGAATGCATCGCCTGCTGGACGTCGATCGGGTACTTCCCCTTGAAGGTCTCGGTGAGCACCGGGCCGCAGGCGACCGAGAGGCAGCGGATCCCGTACCGGGCCCACTCGACGGCGAGCCCGCGCATGAGGTTCTCCTCACCGGCACGCGCCACGCCGCCATGCGCCATGAGCGGGAAGCCGTTGTGGGGGCTCCCGGTGATGCGGATGATCTTGCCCGACTGCTGCGGGATCATCGCCCGGTTGGCCACCGTGCTGGTCATGAGCCACACCGACTCGAGGTTGAGGCGCAGGATCGTCCGCCAGCCCTTCATCGACACCGTCTCCGCGGGCGCCATGAACTGGCCCCCGGCGTTGTTGAACAGCACGTCGATGCGCTCGTGGCGCTCGAGCGCGCCGTCGACGAGGGCCTCGACCTGGTCCTCCTCACGCACGTCGCAGGCCACGGCGTCGAACCGGCCGGGCGGGCACAGCGCGGCCGTCTCGTCGAGCTTCTCCGTGCTGCGTCCGCACCCGACGACCGTCGCGCCGAGGCGGGCGAACTCGATCGCGGTGGCGCGCCCGATGCCCGAGCCGGCGCCGGAGATGAGGGCGACCTGCCCGTCGAGCAGGCCGTCGCGGAAGACGCTGCTGGCGGTGCCGGGCATGCTCATCCCTCCAGCAGCTGCAGCAGGATCGCGCGCTGGTCGGCCCACGCGTCCTCGGCCTGCAGCGCCTCGGTGGGGTCGTAGCGCAGCGCGATCGCCAGGCCCCGCATCGAGGCGACGACGATGCGCAGCCGGCGCTCGATGTCGGCAGGCAGCGCGTCGCCCATCGTCTCGCGAACCGTCCGCAGACCCACCTCGAAGGCCTCCTCCTCGGCGGCGGCGAGCCGGGCGGCGGAGCTCTGCGTCCTGGGCGGAGGCGACCCAGATCTCGATCAGCATGCCGGCATCCGGGCTCGAGCACAGGTCCCAGAGCAGGTCGAGCAGGACCTCCGTGCCCGCGGGACCACCGGGCTCTCCCAGCGATGCCGGGATGGCCTCGAACTGCGCGACCCACCGCGCCCCGAGCCACTCGACGACACCGACGACCATGTCGGCCCGGCTCGGGAAGTGATACGCCTGGGCGCCCTGGGAGACGCCGGCGCGGCGGGCGACCTCGCGCGTGGTCAGGCCGGCGTACCCCTCCTCGCGCAGGCACCCGATCGCGGCGCGCAGGAGCCGCTCGCGCGTCTCCTCACGGCGCTCGGCCTGGGTTCGTCGCTCGGGATGGGAGGTTCTGGTCGCCATGCGGTCACATCATACAAACCGTGCGCCCGAATGGTAACTGTGCTGTAGACGCCTCCCCCGCTTGGCCGGCCCGCGGGACCCTCCGCGAGCCCGCGCACAGGCCGAGCGTGCCGCGCGACGACAGGTCGCGCGACGAGGCTCTCACGGCGACGCGGACGCATCCCGCGGCCGAGCGCCATCGGGGCGCCTCGGCTTGCGGGTCGGCCTTGCTGCAAGCTCCGGCCCGGAGTGCTACACGGACTGGACCTGGGCGCGCAGCTCGCGCTTGAGGATCTTCCCCGTCGGGTTGCGCGGGAGCTCATCGAGGAAGATCACATCTCGCGGCACCTTGTACACGGCGAGGTTCTCCCTGACGAACCCCTTGGCCTCGTCCGCAGTGAGGCTGGCGCCCTCGGCGATGACCACAAAGGCCGCCAGCCGCTTGCCGAACGTCTCGTCGTCGACGCCGAGCACCGAGACGTCGGTGATCGCCGGGTGACGGACCAGGAGCTCCTCGACCTCCTGCGGGAACACGTTCTCGCCGCCGGAGACGATCATGTCGTCGTCGCGGCCGTCGATGAACAGGCGGCCCGCCGCGTCGAAGTGGCCGACGTCGCCGGAGGACATCAGGCCGCCGACCATCTCCTTGCGCGTGCCGTCGGTGTAGCCGCCGAACTCGTTGCCGCTGCGCACGAAGATGGTTCCCGTCTCGCCGACCGGCAGCTCCCGGCGGCGGTCGTCGAGGACCTTGACGGTCACCCCGAGACACGGCCGGCCGACCGTCGCAGGCGCGGCACGGTGGTCCTCCGGCACGCTGATGGTGGCGTACGCGCACTCGGTCGAGCCGTACAGGACGTGCAGCACGTCGCCCCAGGTGTCCTGGACGCGCTCGGCGACGTGCCCTGGAAGCTGAGCGCCCGAGCAGAAGATGAACCGCAGGCCCGGCGTCGGGTGGCGCGCGATCTCGTCGGGCCCGAGGTCGAGCATCCGCTGGAGCATCGCGGGCACGACGACGATGCCGGACACCTCGTAACGAGACATCGCGGCGAGCATCTCCCGGGGGTCGAAGCGGCTGCTGGTGATCACGCGCGTCCCGAGCAGAAAGCTCAGCGTGGCGGTGGCGAAACCGAGCCCGTGGAAGATCGGCGGCGCCACGTATACCGCCTCGCCGGCGCGAAACGGGACGCGGTCGAGCAGCGCCCCGAGACTGGCCAGCGGGCTGATCGCCTCGCGCGGGGCGCCCTTCGGCGTGCCGGTGGTGCCGCTCGTCAGCACGACGACCGTCGAGGGGATCTCGGGAATCGGCAATGCGACCGACCCGCTCTGGGCGGCGATGAGGTCCTGCGCCAGCGCGTCGGCGGTGCCCGGCGACCCGTCCGGCGACCGCATGCAGATGTGGCGTTCGGTCCCCGCAGGCGCCGACGCGGCGAACTCCGCGTCGAACAGCAGCGTCGTCACGCCCTCGCGCGCGCAGACGTCGACGATCTGCGGCGCGGCGAACCCGGTGTTGAGGAGCACGGTCTTCATCCCCAGCTTCTGCGTCGCGAAGAACGCGTCGTAGAAGCCGCGGTGGTTGCGACACAGGATCGCCGCACCCTGGCCCGCACGCGCGCCGTCGGCCTGCAGAGCGCGCGCGAGCGCGGTCGAGCGCTCGTCGAGCTCGCGCGCCGTGACCGGCCCGTCATCGTCCACGAAGACCGGGCGGTCTCCCCAGCGGATGGCCGTGGCCGGCGCCATGCCCGCAAAGGGCCCCCGCCGGCGGATCTCGCGCGCCATCCGCACCAGCGAAGCGGGACGCTCGGGCCGCAGCAGGCCGGAGCGCCCGACCGCCGCGAGTTGCCGGCCGGTGAGGCGCAGTTCGTCGAGGGATGAGGAGCTCATGTGTCGATCCAGGGAGGGGCCGGCGGGTGCCGGGGCGCCACGATGCTACCATCTTCTTGGACATTCTCCAGTAACGGCTCTCGGCCCCCGGAGGCCTTGTGATGAGCAGCACCGCGGCAGGTCAGAGCACCACCAACGGCACCGCGCCTCCCGCCGCCGGCGGCCGGCGAGGCCCCGCCACGATCGACGTCGAGAACCCGGCCACCGGCGCCATCGTCGGCACCGTCGCGTGCCAGTCGGCCGCCGACGTCGACCGGCTTGCCGCGCAGGGTCGCGCCGCCCAGCGCGAGTGGTGGTCGCTCGGGTTCAAGGAGCGGCGCCGGCGCCTGCTCCGCGCCCAGCGCTGGCTGGCAGACCATCGCGCGCGCGCGAGAGACGTGATGGTGGCGGAGTCCGGCAAGCAGCGGGCCGACGCGACGGCTGAGATCATGGCGGCGACCGAGGCACTGCTGTACTGGGCCAACAACGCCGAGCGCCAGCTGGCCGAGGAGCGGATCAGCAGCCGCAGCCCGCTGCTCCTCGGCCGTCGTGTCTCCGTGCGGTACCAGCCCCTCGGGCTCGTCGGCGTTATCACGCCGTGGAACGCGCCGTTCTCCCTCGCGGCCTTCGACGCCGTCCCCGCGCTGGCTGCGGGCAACGCAGTGCTCCACAAGCCCTCGGAGATCACGCCGCTGTCAGCGAACCTCCTGGAGGAGATGTTCGTGGCCGCGGGGGTGCCCGAGCACGTGTTCCAGATCGCCCACGGTGACGGCGCCACCGGAGCCGCAGTCGTCGACGCCACCGACTTCGTGGCCTTCACGGGCAGCGAGACGACGGGCCGCAAGATCGCCGAGCAGGCCGGGCGCAACCTCACCGGCGTCTCGCTGGAGCTGGGAGGCAAGGACGCGATGATCGTCCTCGCCGACGCCGATCTCGAGCGGGCCGTCGGAGGCGCGCTCTACTACGGCATGGCCAACGCCGGGCAGGTCTGCATGGCCGTCGAACGCGTCTACGTCGAGGAGCCCGTCTACGACCGCTTCGTCGAGCTCGTCGCCCAGCGAGCGCGCGAGCTCCGGCTCGGAGCCGGAGACGAAGGGCGGCTGTGCGAGGTCGGCCCGATCATCTTCGCCCCGCAGATCGAGAAGGTCGCCGACCACGTGGAGGACGCCGTTGCCAAGGGCGCCCGGGCGATCGTGGGAGGCCGCCGCGCCGACCGCGAGGGTCGCTACTACGAGCCGACCGTGCTCGTCGACGTCGATCACACCATGCGGGTGATGACCGAGGAGACGTTCGGCCCCGTGCTGCCGATCGTGAAGGTCCGCGACGCCGACGAAGCCGTGCGCATGGCCAACGACAGCCGCTACGGGCTGCAGGCGTCGGTCTGGACCCGGGATCGCGAGCGCGGCGGGCGGATCGCGCGCCGGCTCGAGTGCGGCGCCGTGAACGTCAACGACGCGTGGATCAACCTCGGAGCGTTCGACGCCCCGTTCGGCGGCTGGAAGGCGTCGGGGCTGGGACGGCGCAACGGGAGCGCCGGCATCCGCAAGTACTGCCAGGCGCAGGCGATCACCGACAACCGGCGGCCGCTGCGCCGCGACCCGTTCTGGTTCCCGGCGTCCAACCTGGTGGGGCGGGTCTTCGACGCGGCGATCGTCGCGCGCGCTCGGCTCCGCCGCAGCTGACCACGACTGGAGGACCACCGCATGGCGAAACGCACGAGATCCATCCCCGGCAAGGTCGTCGCGATCACCGGCGCCGCGCGCGGCATCGGCCGGGCGACGGCGCAGGCCCTGGCGCGCCGCGGCGCGGCCGTCGCGATCGGCGACCTCGACCTCGAGCTCGCCCGTCAGACGGCCGAGGAGATCGGCGGGCGGACCACCGCGTTCCGGCTCAACGTCACCGAGCGCGACTCGGTCGAGCGCTTCATCGCGCAGACCGAGGAGCACCTCGGCCCGATCGACGTGCTCGTCAACAACGCCGGGATCATGCCCATCGTCCGCTTCCTCGACGAGACGCCGGAGAGCTTCGAGCGGCAGTTCGCGATCAACGTCTACGGGGTCATCCACGGCATGCAGCTCGTGATCCCCCGGATGCTCGAGCGCGGCGGCGGGCAGATCGTCAACATCGCCTCCAGCGCCGGCAAGTTCGGCGGCCCGGGCGTGGCCAACTACTGCGGCACCAAGCACGCGGTCGTCGGCATCACCGAGTCCGTGCGGTCCGAGCTCAGGGACGCGCCCATCGACTTCAGCGTCGTCATGCCCGGCGTCGTGCGCACCGAGCTCACCTCCGGCGTGCCGGACACGCGGGGGCTCAAGCCCGTCGAGCCCGAGGACATCGCCGAGGCGATCGTCGAGGCGATCGAGACCGGCCGCTACGAGGTCTACGTCCCCCGGTCGATCTCCGGGATCTACCGGGCGACCCGCCTGCTGCCCCTCCGCGCGACCGACGCGATGATGAAGGTCGTCGGAGCCGACAAGGCCCTGACCCACGCGATCGACAGCCCCGAGCGGCTCGCGTACAAGCAGCGGGTGGAGCTGTCCGGCGGAGACCGGCAGCCGCAGCTGCCGTCCGGTCGCGACGCGGAGTAGCACGACCCGCCGGGTGCGCCCGCACTCCCGGCGAGGCCGGGAGTGCGGGCGCGCCCGGCGAGCTGCTCAGAGCCCGTACGTCATCGCGATGATGTCGAGCTGCACCTCGCTGCATCCGCCCGGGACCGGGAAGATCAGCGCCTGGCGTACGACCTCCTGGATGTCGTACTCCAGCGTGTAGCCGTAGCCGCCCATCATGTGCATGCAGTCGAGCGCGACCTCCTTGGCCACCTCCGTCGCCTTGAGCTTGACCATCGAGGCCTCACGCGGGAACAGCGCCGTCGGATCGGCGTCGGCCTGGCGGGCGAGGTCGTAGATCAGCGCGCCGGTCGCCGTCAGCTCGGTGGCGTGCCGGGCCAGCCGGTGCTTGATCGTCTGGAACTTGCCGATCGGCCGGCCGTACTGCTCGCGCTGCTTGACGTAGGCCAGCGCCTCGTCGAACGCCGTCCACCCGGTCCCGAGACAGCCGGCGGCGATGATCAGCCGCTCGGTGTTCAGGCCCGCCATGAGCTGCATCCACGCCTGCTCGGGCTCGCCGACCACCGCCGAGGCGTCCACCTCGACGTCGGTGAAGAAGACGTCGTTGACCTCGGCCGGCGCGCCGATCGTCGGGATCGGCTTGATCTCGATGCCCGGCGTGTCGATCGGGACCCCGAGCATCGTCATGCCGCCGTGCTTGCCGGCGTCCGGGTTCTCGCGCGCCACGAGCAGGATCTCACAGGCGTCCTGCGCCCCGGAGATCCACGTCTTGTGCCCGTTGATGACGTAGCTCCCGTTGCGGCGCTCGGCGCGGCACTGCATGGCGCCGACGTCCGATCCGGCGTTCGGCTCGGACATCGCAATCGAATGCACGTCACCCCTGAGCACGGAGCTCAGCACCCGCTGCTTCTGCTCCTCCGTGCCGTTGCGCTTGTACACGCCGGCGACGATCAGCGAGAGGCCGCCGGCGATGATCGGCGCCCGGCCGCGCGAGGTCTCCTCGAGGAAGATGCACTCCTCGACCACGCCGGTCCCGGCCCCGCCGTACTCCTCGGGGATCGAAGTGGCGACCCAGCCCATCTCGGCCATCTGCCGATAGAGCTCCTCGTTGTGCTGAGACTCGCCGTTGCGGGTGAGCCTGTCGCGCTTCTCGCGCGGCCGCGTCTCCTTCGCGCAGAAGTCGCGCACGGCCTCGCGGAACTGGTTCTGCTCGTCGGTGAACAGGCCTGACGTCGCCAGTGTCTCCATGGTGGCTCCTTACGCCGGGGTGGCGACGGCTTCGTCGCTGTAGATCTCGCCGCGCTCGGCCTTCTCGACCAGCGACGCCGGCACCGCGAAGTGCTCGCCGTACTTGGCCTCGAACTCGCGGGCGCGCTCGACGAAGCCGGCCAGGCCGCCCTCGTACTGGTTCATGTACTGCACGACGCCGCCGGTCCAGGCCGGGAAGCCGATGCCCATGATCGAGCCGATGTTGGCCTCGGCGACCGTCTCGAGGACGCCCTCGTCGAAGCACTTCACCGTCTCGAGCGCCTGGCGGACCATCATCCGCTCGCCGAGCTCGATCACGTCGAGCTGCGACGGGTCGGCCACCGGCGGGAACATCTCGGCCAGCCCCTTCCAGATCCCGGCGCGCTTGCCGTCCTCGTAGTCGTAGAAGCCGGCGCCGCGCAGCTTGCCGGGGCGCCCGGCCTCCATCATCTTCTCGAGCACCAGGAGCGCGGCCTCCAGGCCTTCGGTCGCGGCCGGATTGGCCCGGAACGCCCGCAGGATCGTCTCGATGTTGATCTCGTCGGCGAGCTGCAGGACCGGCGCGGGGTACCCGGCCTGGCCGGACGCCTGCTCGATCGTCGCGCCCGGAATGCCTTCGGTCACCATGCCGAGCGCCTCGCCGGTGAAGCGCGAGATGACGCGGCTGGTGAAGAAGCCCGGGCTGTCGTTGATGACGATCGGCACCTTCTTGATCACCGCCGTGTAGTCGAGCGTCCGGGCGACCGTCTCGTCGGACGTCTTGTCACCCTTGACGATCTCCAGCAGCGGCATCTTGTCCACCGGGCTGAAGAAATGCGTCCCGATGAAGTCGGCGGGCCGGGTGACGCCCTCGGCCAGCTCGGTGATCGGAAGCCCGGAGGTGTTCGAGCACAGCAGCGCGTCCTCGGCCAGGTACGGCTCGATCTCGGCGTAGACCTTGGCCTTGAGTGCGACGTCCTCGAAGACGGCCTCGACGAGCAGCTCGGCGCCGGCGGCGTCGGCCGGGTCGGCCGTGGGGATGATCCGGTCGAGCAGGGCCTGGCCCTTCTCCTCGGTCATGCGCCCGCGGTCAACCGCCTTCCTGACCAGGGTCTCCGAGTACTCCTTGCCCTTCTCGGCGGCCTCGAGCGTGACGTCCTTGAGCACGACCTCGATGCCGGCGCGCGCGCTGACGTACGCGATCGCGGCGCCCATCATGCCCGCGCCGAGCATGACCATCTTCTTGGGCTCGAACGTCTCGTGACCCTCGGGGCGGTCGCGCTTGGTCACCGTCTGCAGGTTGAAGAAGAACGCGTTGATCATGTTCTTCGCAACCTGGCTCGTGGCGCAGTCCAGGAGGTAGCGGGTCTCGACCTCCAGCGCAGCGTCGAACTCGAGCTGCGTGCTCTCCACGGCCGCGGCCAGGATGTTGCGCGGGGCGAGGTAGTTGGCGCCCCGCAGCTGCTTGCGCAGGTTGGCGGGGAACGCCGGCAGATTCATCGCCAGCTCCATGTCCGCCGGCGTGCCGCCCGGGATCTTGTAGTTCGGGTCGGCGTCCCACGGCTGCTGGGCGCCGGGGTGCTCGGCGATCCACTTCTTCGCCGCCGGGACGAGGTCGTCGGCCGTCGGCACGAGCTCGTCGACGAGCCCGACCTCCACCGCCTTGTCGGGGCGGAACTCCGTGCCCTGCAGCAGCACCTGCATGAGTGCGGGGACGAGGCCGAGCATCCGGACGGTGCGCACGACGCCGCCGCCGCCGGGCAGGAGGCCGAGCTTGACCTCGGGCAGGCCGACCTTGATCTTCGGGTCGTCGACGGCGATGCGGTGGTGGCAGGAAAGGCACAGCTCGAGCCCGCCGCCGAGCGCCGCGCCGTTGATGGCGGCGACGGTCGGGATGCCGAGCGTCTCCAGGCGTCGGGCCGCGCGCTTGAGGTTGGTCGCGTCGGCGAACGCCTCCGCGGCGGTCTCCTTCGTGGCCTCCAGCATGTCGTTGAGGTCGGCGCCGGCGAAGAAGGTCTTCTTGCCGGATGTCACCACGATGCCCATGATCGAGTCCTTCTCGGCCTCGACGCGGTCGACCGTGGCGAGGTAGGAGTCGAAGAACGCGCGGTTCATCGTGTTCGCGCTCTGCTCGGGGTCGTCGAAGATGAGGCCGACGACCCCGTCGCCGAGGTCCTCCCAGCGGATGGTGTTGCGTTCACTCATGTCTGTGCCGCCTTGTGTGTCGTGAGGTGGAGTGGAGGTCGGACGCTCAGAGCGCCTCGACGACGGTCGCGACGCCCATGCCGCCGCCGATGCACAGCGTGGCCAGCCCGTAGCGGCCGCCGGTGCGGTGGAGCTCGTCGATCACCGTGTTCAGCAGGATCCCGCCGGTCGCCCCGAGCGGATGGCCCATGGCGATCGCGCCGCCGTTGACGTTGACCTTGTCCATGTCGACGTCCAGGTCCTTGACGAACTTCAGGACCGCCGAGGCGAACGCCTCGTTCATCTCGATGACGTCGAGGTCGTCCTTGGTGATCCCCGCGCGCTCGAGCGCCTTGCGCGAGGCCGGCGCCGGACCGGTGAACATCACGGTGGGCTCGGAGCCCGCGACGGCCGTGGCGAGGATCCGCGCCTTCGGGGTCAGCCCCTGCTCGCGCGCGGCCTTCTCGTTGCCGATCGTCAAGAGCGACGCGCCATCGACGATCCCCGAGGAGTTGCCCGGCGTGTGCACGTGATCGATGCGGTCGATCCAGTGGTAGCGCTGCATCGCGACGGCGTCGAAGCCGCCCATCTCTCCCATCACGCTGAACGCCGGCTTGAGCGCGCCGAGGGCCTCGACCGTCGTGCCGGGGCGGATGAACTCGTCGCGGTCGAGAACCACCCGCTCGTTGATGTCGCGCACCGGGACAACCGAGTTGTCGAACCGGCCCTCGGCCTGGGCGGTCGCGGCACGCTCCTGCGACCGGGCGGCGTACGCGTCGACGTCCTCGCGCGACCAGCCCTCGAGCGTGGCGAGCAGGTCCGCCGCGATGCCCTGCGGCACGAACCCGGTGTCGTAGGCGGCCTCCTGGTCGAGCAGCAGCGGCCCGCCGCCGTCGGCGCCCATCGGGACCCGCGACATCGACTCCACGCCGCCGGCGAGGATGAGGTCCTCCCAGCCCGACGCCACCTTCTGCGCGGCGGTGTTGACCGCCTCCAGGCCGGAGCCGCAGAACCGGTTGAGCTGCACGCCGCAGACGCCGTCCGGCAGCCCGGCCTTCATCGCGGCCGACTTGGCGATGTCGCCGCCCTGCTCGCCGACCGGGCTCACGCACCCGAGGACGACGTCGTCGATGGCCTCGGGATCGAGATCGACGTTGCGGGCGAGCGTCTCGTGCATGAGCCCGACGACGAGGTCGACCGGCTTCACCGTGTGCAGCGAGCCGTTGGACTTCCCTTTCCCGCGGGGGGTGCGAATCGCGTCGAAGACGAGTGCGTCGGTCGCTGCCATGGGGACAACTCCTTGGAGGAGATCAGGGTCGGTAAGGCCGGCGAAGTGTAACATCCCGGGCGCCCGCCCGGTACATACCGAGCGCCCGCTCGCTATCTAGGTATGATCGCGGCGTGGCCCCCCCCCCAGCCAGGTACCGCCGCTGCCCGTGACGTTTACGGGCAGCGGCGGCCTGCGCCTCGCGGGCGAGGTGCGGGGCGACGCCGACGCGAGCCCGATCGTGTTCATCCACGGCAGCGGGCAGAGCCGCCACGCCTGGGCGGCGTCGACGGCGACCCTGTCCGCCGATGGGTGGCACACGGTGACCTTCGACCTGCGTGGGCACGGCGACAGCGAGCGCGCCGCCGGCGGCGCCTACAGCCTCGACGACTTCCGCCTCGACCTCGTGGCGGTGCTGGAGACGCTCGAGCGCCCACCCGTGCTCGTCGGCGCGTCGATGGGCGGCATCCTCGCGCTGCTCGCGGCCGGGGGAGATGAGCGGGGGCGAGGCGCGCGCGATCGTGCTCGCGGACAGCGCGCACCGGGGCAACGACGCCGGGCAGGCCGCCATGCTCGCCTTCGCGCGCTCGGCCGCCGAGGGCTACGCGAGCCTCGAGGATGCCGCCGGGGCCCTGGCGGCACTGGGGTTGGGCTCCGGCGGACCGCCCACGCCCGACCGGCTCCGGCACGTCCTGCGCGAGTCCGGCGGCCGCTACTGGTGGCCGTGGGATCCCGCCTTCGGGGTGTTCTGGAGCGCCGAGCACGAGAGCCACGCCGACCGTGTCCTGACGGCTGCGAGGGCGGCACGCTGCCCCATCCTCCTCGTGCGAGGTACGGAGAGCCCGTTGGTGACCGAGGAGATCGCCGGCGAGTTCTGCGACCAGGTGCCGAGCGCCCGGCGCCTCGACCTTCCCGGTGTCGGCCACATGCTGACCGGGGACGACAACGCCGTCTTCATCGACGCGATGAGGCCGTTCCTCGGGGAGATCACGGCGCGGTCGTGACGACGGTCGAGGAGTACGTCGTCGACCTCGATGGCGTCAAGTCCCGGGCGATCGAGCTCCAGGGCACCGGACCTCCGGTTCTGCTGCTGCACGGGTTCACAGACTCCGCGGAGACCTGGCTCCCGGTCATCGAACGGCTGCGCCGCGGCGGACGCCGGGCGCTTGCGATCGACCTCCCCGGCTTCGGACACGCCGGACACGTTGACCCGCGCGCGCCGTTGCTGCCGCAGCTCGACCGAGCGGTGGTGGCTGCGCTGCGGCGGTTCCCGGCAGGCTCGCACCCGATCGTCGCCGGCAATTCCCTCGGGGGCTTGGCCGCCCTGCGCGCCGCGCAGGACCCCGAGCTCAGGATCGGCGCGGTGGTCCCCATCGCGCCCGCCGGGCTCACCTTCACCCGGTGGCTGCAGATCATCGAGCGGACGGCGCAGTTCCACGGGCTGCTGGTGCACGGCCTGCTGACCGCGCCGGTCCCCTTCCCGCGGCCGGTGTTCCGGCGCCTCGTCGGGCAGACGTACCGGAACCTCGTCTTCTCGACGCCGTCGGCCGCGGACCCCGGCGTGGTCCACCGGTACGCGCGCAACGTCGGGGACCGCGCGGACCTGGCCCGCATGATCCGGATGGCGCGCCGCGCGCTGCCCGAGCTGTCGGATCCGTTCGACCTCGCCCGGATCACCTGCCACGTGCTCGTCGTCTGGGGCCTCGAGGACCGCCTCGTCCCGCCCGCCGGCGCGCACGAGATCTCGGCGCACCTGCCGGGCGCGAGGATCGAGATCCTCGAGGGCTGCGGGCACTGCCCCCAGGTGGAGGCGCCCGACATCATCGCCGGTCTGCTCGACGACGTCGCCGGACAGCTCACGGGTCGCTGATCGCAGCAGGTCGTTTCCGCCCGGCGAGCACCAATGTCACATATAGTCCCGTCTGTAACGCACACCTGTCAGGGGGCGCCGCCGGCGCCTGCCGCCGACTGAGGACGAGGACGTGGACGAGCAGCCCGAGCTCACGACGGCCCAGCGCATCGCAGACGCCGCTCGCGACCTGTTCGTGCGCCACGGCGTGCGTGCCACCACCGTCGATCAGATCGCCGCGGCGGCCGGATGCTCGCGGATGACCGTGTACCGCCACTACCCCGGCAAGCGCACGCTCCTGCGCGCGGTCGTGCTCGGCGAGTTCATGCGCCAGTCCGACGCACTCGAGGCCATGTGGTACCGCGCCGCGCCACTCGAAGACCGCATGGTGGACTTCTTCGTCTCGGCGGTGAAGACCGCCCGCGGGCACGCGCTGCTCGATCGGCTCCTGCGAGACGAACCCGACATCCTGCTGCCGGCGCTCACCCTCGAGGGCGAGGAGATGCTGGCAGTCCCCGCCGCGATCATCGCCGAGCGGCTCCGTGCGGAGCCCGAGCTCCAGGTCGACGCGGACATGGTCGCGGAACTGCTGTGCCGGCTCGTGCTGTCGCTGGTGCTGCAGCCGTATGGACGCCTGCGCCTGGAGCAGCGGCAGGAGATGGAGGACTTTGCCCGGAGCTGGGTCGCCCCGTGGGTCCGGCTGCTGGGCAACCCCCGGTGGGGGTCCGCGACGTGGACGACGCCGCGCCAGCGGCGGCGGCCGCCGGAAACGGCCGGCCGCTCCTTACCTGACGCGGAACCTGCGGGTCACGGGCCGGCCCAGGCCGGACGCGCCGGCGCGGGCGACGACCCGGTAGTCCCCGGCGCCCAGCCGCGTCGAGGTCGTGAGGTCTGCCGTGCCGCGGCGGTCGGCCTGCACCACACGCTGCATCACCAGGCGCCACGCGCAACCCTGCCGGCACGTCCGCCGCTCGATCTCGACGGTGACGGCGTCACGCTCGGAGAGCTGCACCCGCACCGCGGGTCGCCGGGCGCGCAGGCGCACACTGACGCTGCGCACGCGTGCGAGCGTGGTCGCCGCGCCGACGTCGCCGGCGGCGATCTGGGTCGCCTCGTCGGCCGGGTCGCCCGGCCGGCGCGGCACGAACACGAAGCCGGACCCGATGGCCCGCCGGATGTAGCCCTCCAGCTCGATCGACAACGAGGTCGGGACGCCATCGGCCAGGATGTTGGTCACGGCCAGCGAGACGAACGTCGACGTCGGGCCGAACAGGTCGAGCCGCAGGCGGAGGTCTCCCTCGATCAGGGAGCTCCCGCCGGGACCGACGCGATGCGTCCAGGTCAGCCCGAGCCGGGCGTTGATGGTCAAGCGGAGCTTGTTGGCCGTGCAGCCATCCAGGCATCGGTTCGTGATGTTCACGCGCGTGTTCTTGAACGTGACCGCGAGCCCGCCGATGTTGTCGTCCAGCTTCGGCAGGGTCAGGGACGCGACGCCGGCTTCCAGGTCGATGCCGATCCGGTTGTCGGCATTGACGATCGTGCCCTTCAGGGCGCTGCCGTCGAGGACGGCGAAGCGACCGATCGTGCAGTTCGAGGCCAGCGCCTGCACGTCGAGCGTGAAGTTCCTCGCGTCGACGATGTCCCCCGACGCCGCGAGATCGACGTAGCCCTTCGAGCAGCCGAGCCGCACGAGCCCGCCGATCGTCAGGCGCCGGCCGTCGAAGCCGAGCGAGGCGCCGAGAATCCACAGGTTCGGTGCGAGCTCGATGCGCGTCTCGACCGCGGCGTCGAGCTTCGTCTCCACCGGGCCTCCGCGTCGCGTCCGGGCGATCCGGCCCGATGCGTCGATCTTCGTCTTGTAGATCTCGAGGTCCGTGATGTCGAAGGCGATCTCGAAGGTCGTATCTGACGCGATCGAGCCGCGGAACGACGCGCCCGGCGTCGAACCTGACACGCTCGCGCTGAAGGCGCCGCCGCTCGCGCTCAGCGCAAGCTTGACCCGGAACGCGTTCTTCGTGGGCACGAGGCGCGTCTGCAGGGTGGCGTCGGCGTTCAGATCCACTCCGAGCCGCCCACCGCGCGACCAGACAGCCGCCGTGAGCGATGAGCCGGCCCCGAACGCGAGGCCGTCGACGACGCCGCACCCGTTCGCCCCGGCCGTCGCCCCCACGGCCGCCCGCCAGTCACCGAAACCCCGGCCATGCGGCAGCACCACGCTCACGGAGGCCGTGACGCTCCCGCCCGCGGGGCAGGGCAGCCGCAGCCCGGCGCCGAGCTTGATCCCGCCGATCTGCCAGGCGAGCGACGGCGCGGCGAGCGACGCGTCGGAGCCGAGCGGGAGCGTCGCGTCCGCCGACGTCGTCGCGCTGATCTGTCCGGTGACCACGCCGTCGGTCGACGCGAGGTCCCCGTCCACGCTGACGTCGCCGAGGTCCGCGCCCGCCGCGACCTCACAGCCGTCCGGCGCCGTGCCGCCGCGGACGCCGATCGACCACTGCTCATCGGTGCGGTACGTGCCTGTCGCGCGGGTGGTGATCCCCCCGTCGGGGCAGCTCAGCCGCGCCGCCACGTCGAGGCGCATGCCGTCCGCATCCCAGCTCAGCGTCCCGTCGCCGACTGACACGTCGTCGGTCAGGCGCATCATGCCCTGGACGTCACCGCGCAGATTGGTGATCGGCGACGGCTTCGTGATGTCCCGCCCGGCGACGTCGCCGGAGGCGCTGATGCGCGCCCCGAGCGCGGGCACGTCGCGAACGGAGAGGGCGAAGCGGTACGAGCCGTCGTAGCGCACGAGGCCCGACCCGACCTGCTGGTCGCCCAGCAGGACGCGGACGGTCAGCCCCTCGAGATTCAGCCCGAGCCCCAGCCTCCAGCGCGCCGCGCCCGGCGGCGCGGGGAGCGCCTGCTCGACCTCGGGCTCGGAGGCCGCCGCGCGGACTCGCGCGGCCGGCTCGCGGAGCGCCAGCGCGGCGAGACGGCCGGACATCACCGGTGCGCCGTCAGGCCCGGTGGCGATCACGAGCGGCGCGGCGGACGCGATCGTGTAGTCGCGGTCGCTGAGCGAGCCCGCAACGGTGAACCGCCCGCCGGTGAGCGTGACCCGACCCGCTCGGGCCGTGACGCGGACCCGGCGCCCGGTCGCGACGCCACCGAGACGCACGACGCCGCGGCGCACCCGCACGGTCTCCCCGGAACGCTCGTGTCCGTGCACGACGAGGACCACCCCGCGGGCGAGCTGGACCCGATCGCCCTCGCGGGCGGCGCCGAGCCGCTCGAAGGGCGATGCGGCGTGCGCGGTCCCGCCGCCGGCACACAGGACGACGGCGGCCAGCGCCAGGATGATGAGCGAGCGGAAGGGTTGCATCACGGCTCCGGGTACGGGAGAAGGCGAGGGAACGGGCGTTCCTTGGCGGGTTGCGGGTCGAGCGCGTCGCCGGGTTCCGGGTACGGGTTGGTGCAGACGTTGCCCCACCGGCCGCTGTCCTCGGGCGCGCACCGGGTCGGGCGGGTCACGATCTCGACCGGATCAAGGGTCGGGAAGGCGCGGAGCCACGGCCCGGTGCTGTCACCGCTGTTGGTGACGGAGGCGACGTTCGCGAACGCCGCGGCGTAGTCGCGGGCACGAGGCCGCAGCCATCCCATCATCGGGATGAGGTTGCGCAGCGCGGGGACGAGCCACGACGACACCCCGGGGAGCGCGGCGACGACGGGCTCGGCGTCCTTCAGTGCCGGCACGGCGGCGTCGGCGAGCTTCGGGAGGCTGTCGACGAGCCCGCCGGCCGCGCGGACGGTGGGGCCGGCCTGGTCGATCACCGGGCGCAGCTCCCGCGCCGCGGCGGCGAGGTCGACCATCGCCGGCTCGGCGTCGTCGATCAGCCCGGGGAGTTCGGTCAGCACGTCATCGGCCGCCGCGACGGTCAGCGACGCCTCCGTGACCGCGGCCTCGAGCCGGTCGGTCCGGTCCGCGAGCGCCTGCGTGGTCGCGTTGCCATCGGTGACGATGGAGCGCAGCTCGCGGTCGCGCTGGGCGAGCGCATCGACCAGCGTGCTGCCGTCCCCGACGAGGCGGGCCAGCTCCGTCTCCTGGCCCTCGAGCACGCGCGTCAGGCGGCGCACCTGCCGCACCGTCGTCCTGACCTCGGCGACCGTGGCTCGCAGCCGCTCCGGGTCGTCGCCCCGGGCGATCCCGCTGTCCACGGTCTGCAGGAGGGACGCTGCGTTCTTGCGCGTCTGCGGACCCAGAACGTTCAGCGCTTCGTCGGTTTCGACCGTGTCGACGTTGGCGATGGTGCTGCCCGAGGGGAGCGGCGTCCCGCCGGGCCGGCCCCGGTCCAGTCGCAGATACGCCTCGCCGAACGCGGTCCGCGTCCCGAGGCGGATGTGCGCGCCCTGTCGCAGCGGCGCGTATTCCGGCTTCACCGTCAGCGTGACCTGCGTGCGCTCTGGCGTGCCGTCGACCTTCGTGACCTCGCCGACCGGAACGCCCTTGACCATCACGAGGGAGCGCTCGAGCAGCTGACCGGTCTGGTCCATCACCACCGTCACCTCGTACCGGGACTCGCCGATACGGCCGGCGGGGCCCCCGAACGCGCGGTTGAACAGCAGGAAGCTCGCGCCGGTCACCGCGATCAGCACCAGGACGAGCACCACTCCGCGGACCGAGACCTCGCGACTCACGGGCGATCCTTCCGCTCAGCGCGCGGCACGGCCACCGACTCGTTGCCGGGCAGGCCGGGCGTCGACACGCGCAGCATGCACGACAGCTCGTCCCGCAGGCACCGGCGCTCGAGGAGCGCGGCGACCGTGCGCTGGAGCTCGGTCATCGCCGCGCGGTCGCGGCTGCGCGAACGTGCCGACCGGCCGGGCTGCGCCGCCCCCGCGGGGACGTTGAGACCGAAGTTCTCGGCCTTGAGCGGCTCGACCGACGTGACCTGGCCGCGGGCGTACGTGCCGTTCATGTCACGCATCGACGTGGCGCCGCTGATCACGTCGGCGGTCTGCGCCACGCCCTCGGCGTTGGCGGCGAGGGTGTTGACGGTCGCCTGGCCGTCCTTGATCCCGGGCAGGGCCTCGGCGGCCGACGAGCCGAGTTCCCTCGTGAACTCGCGGATCGCCGGCAGCTGGCTGCGGCCCAGGCGCTCGAGCTCGGCGAGGTCGTCGAGGAGGCGGCGTGCCCCAGGGAGGGTGCCGCGCATCTCGCGCAGCCCCGCGGGCAGGCTGCGGAGCGCCGGCGAGACCCCGTCGAGCCCGGTGCTGAGCGGGCCGGCGAGCGCACGCAGCTCCCGCGCGGCCGCCTCCGTTCGCGCCAGCGTCGCCGGCAGCTCGCGCATCGCGGCCGCGAGCTCATCCGAGCGGGCCGACGTCACCCCGACCACGTCGCCGCCGGGCGTCGACGACCCGGGCCAGCTCGACGCGGCGGCGCGCGAGCGTGCTCGACACCTGCGCGAGGTTGCCGACCAGCCGCTCGACCAGCCGCCGTCGCTGCGCCAGGACCTCGGCGACCCGCCGGCCGTCCTGTGCCATCGGCGCCGCCGCGATGAGGGTGCGCTCGAGGTCGCCTCCGCGCCCGCGCAGCGCGACATCGACCTGCGAGACCAGCACCTGAAGATAGGCGCGCGTGTCGGTGTCGAGCACCGAGAGCAGCTTGTCCGCCGCCACGTAGCTCGTGGTCCGGTCGGCGGGGATCACGCCCGCGCTGGGCAGCGCGCCGGCCGCCGGGGTCCCCGGCTCGACGTTCACGGTGAGGACCGGGATCACGCCCGTGGGCCGGACGGTCACACGCGCGTCGCGGAAGATCTTGCCGTCGACCTCCGGGTCGAGCCTGAGCGACACGACCGCCTCGCCGTGACGCAGCTTGACCTTCGTCACCCGGCCCACGCGGATGCCCGCCACGGTCACGAGCGGGTTCTGCGACCGCGAGAGCCCGGCCGCATCGACGAGGTGGACGTCCAGCGTGTACGGGTCGGCCGTGAACGGGAGCTTCAGGTCGAGCTTGCGCAGCGTGAAGAGCCCGCCGATGACCGTGGCGACGATGAGGGCGAGCGCGGCGGTCCGCGCCATCGGCAGGCTGCCCATCAGCCGCACACCTCGCCGCTCGGGGTGGTGCGCCGCACGCGGGCGCGGCACCGCTCGGCCGCACCGGGTCCGTTCGAGGTGACGCTGGCGATCACGCTGCGCAGGTCGCCGCCGACGCGCGCCCAGTGCCCCTTCCCGATGTACTGGCTCCCGCCGGGCTGGAAGTTCGCCAGCGCAGCCGTGAGTCCCGCGGCGGCCGAGAGGAACTGCTCGTACGTGGGCCGCCCGAGCGTCGAGTCGCGCAGGAGCACCGGGAGCGCGTCGGATTCGATGGTGACCACCGCCTCCAGCACCGACCGGACCATCGCGCGCATCGCCGGGGTCGAGCGGGCGAGGTCGTCAAGGATGAGCTGCACGTCGCGCGCCAGTGGCGGCGCGTCCCGGAGCACCGGCGTGGCCTGGGCGAGGACGGGACGCCCCTCACGGAGCAACGCGGTCAGCTCCGGCAGGGCCGGGTCGAGCTCACGGCTCGTGCGCCGCACGCGCGCCATGAGTGCGGGGACCGCGTCCGATCCGCGCCGCAGCTCGGCGATCGTGCCCGGGATGGCCTCGAGGGAGTCGTCGAGCGGCGCACGGTCATCGGTGTTCGCCGCGGCAAGCGTCCGGCGCGTGTCCGTGACGATCCCGGCCACGGTCTGCGAGCGCTCCCCGAGCACCGTGGCGGCCGACGACAGGTCACGGATCGACGAGCGCAGCTCGTCGCCGCCCGGGCCCTGCGCCGCGCGGGCTGCCGGCGGCACGGCACGAACCAGCTCCGGCAGCTCCTCGAGTGTGTCGCCGACGGCGCGCTCGACCCGCGGTCCCTGGGCCTTCGCGAGCTCCCCGGTCCCGGCCGCGATCGCGTCACGCCGCGGCGGGTCGAGGAAGCGCACCGCCCGGTCGAGCGGCTCGTACACCGACGTCTGCTCCTTCGGGATCCTGCCGTCCTGCAGCGGACCGGCCCCGGGCGTGCCGGGTTCGAGGTCGACCCACGCGTCGCCCTCGAACGCCGCGTGCGGGCGGAGCTCGGCGGTCGCGTCGCGATAGATCTCTCCCGCCTCGGCGGTGAGCACGAGCTCGGCTTCGGCGTCGTCCCCCACGCGGGTGACGGTGCCGATCGTCCCGACGTCGACGCCCGCGATGCGCACGTCACGGTTGACCTTCGCCAGGCCCCGGATGTCGTCGAAGACGACGTACACGGTCTGATCCGCGCTGCCGCCGGGCGTCGGCCGGACGGTCGCGACGGCGACGGCGATCGGGGTCAGCACGACGATCAGCGCGCCGACCACGCGGCGTCTCGTCAGCGCGCTCATGCCTCGGCCTAGCACTTGCCGCGCTCTCCCTTGTCCTCGACCCACGCGCCCGGCTCCGGGTACGGGTTGCGCTTGGCGCTGCAGGCCAGCCCCGGCATCGCCCGGACCACCGGGCTGCCCGGCGCCGACGGGCCTTCGGCGAAGGGGATCGATGTCGACGCCGTGAGCCCGGCGACCCCATCGCGCAGGTCGGCCTTGTAGGGCAACAGCACCGCAAGGATCGCGTCGATCTCATCGACCAGCGGCGGGATGAGCTGGACCGGTCCGTCTAGGGCGGTCATGGCGTCCGGCGCGGAGGCCAGCGCCTGGGCGGCCGCGGGCCCGAGTCGCTGCGCCGCGCGCTGCAGGGTGGGGCCCGTGGCCAGCAGCCGCCGCAGGGCGGGCAGCTCCCGCTCCAGGGACTCCGCCATCGGCGAGACGTCGCCGACCAGACGCTCGAGCCGCGCGAGGAACACGGCGAGGCGCGGCTCGACTGCGACGAGGCGCTCGAAGGCCGGCGGGGTGCGGTCGAGCAGTCTGCCCAGATCATCGCGGCGGCGATCGAGCGCGCCGACGGTTTCGGACGTGTTCTCGAGCATGGACGGCAGCTGACCGGAGGCGCCGAGCGCGCCCGCAACCTGGCCGCCGTCGGTGAGCAGGCCGGCCAGCTCCCCCGGGCGGGGCGTCAAGGCGTCCAGCAGGGGGACGCCCTCGTCGAGCACGCGCGGCAGCTCGCGCAGCGCGGCGTTGAGGTCATCGCCCTGCCCGGCGACGGCCGATCCGGCCGACACGATCGTGCCCGACATCGCGCGCTGCGTCGAGTCCGTGAACGTCTCGGCCACGTCGGTCAACGTGGTCCCCGCCCGCACGCGGGAGGCAGGGATCACCCCGCCCTCCGGGAGCGTCGCCGAGCCGGCGGGCCGCAGGTCGATGAAGGTCAGGCCGGTGCCCGGCTTGACCCGGATCATCGCCGTGGTCTGGTCGCCGAGCGGCCAGTACTGCCCCGTCATCTCGATGTCCAGCTCGGTTCCGTCGAGGCCCGGCCGCGTCGTGCGGACCAGGCCGGCGCGCTGACCGGCGATCCGGACCTGGTCGTTCTCGTCGAGCGGAGGGGCGCCTGGCGGGAGCTGGACCGTGACGCGGTAGCGGTCCTGGAACGGGACGCCGTTCACCGACAGCGCGACGATGTATGCGCCGACCGCCGCGATGGCGACCACCACCAACCCGAGCAGCCGCGGATGCGCCGTGAGCCGACCGGCGGCGTTGGCGAACGGGCGAGCGCGACGATGCTGGCGAGCGCGGGTCATCGCAGGAGGTAGTCCAGGAGCTGGCGCTCCGAGTCGGTGGCTGCGCCGGTCGCGCTGCGCGCGGCTCGGGAGGCGATGAGGGACTCGTCCAGCGGAACGCCCAGGTTGATGATGTCGCCGAGGCACCCGGGGCGGATCGGCACACCGAAGGTCTCGCAGGTCAGGACGAACGCCAGGCGGGCCATGTACCGGCGCGGGTCCTCGTTGGGCGTGACGGGCGGGTCTCCCCGCTCGGCGACGATCGCGCCCAGCCCGACCTCGCCCTTCGTGTTGCGGCCGTAGCTCTTGGCGCCGAACAGCACCTTCGCCCCCTCGCCGAACACCGGCGCGAGGACGCGCAGCAGCCCGGAGGCGGGGAGCAGGACCTCGGCGGGGCTCAGGTCCTTCAGCCGTTTGGTGACCGGTTCGGCCGCGACCAGCGTCCTGCGCGTGCGGTCGACCGCGGGCTCCAGCTCGCTGACCGAGACCCGGACGGCGCGGGCGAAGGGAGCGATCAGCGGCGCGGCGGCCCGCAGCTCAGGCGCCGCACGGTCCAGCGTCCGGGCAAGCGGCTGGGTGCGCTGGGCAACCGCCTCGACGTCACCGAGCGTGGACCGCAACGCGCGCAGCGTCGACGGCGCCTTCGCCAGGGTTCGATCGACCTTGTCCGAGCGAGCGGCGACGGTGCCGAGCGCGCCGTCGAGCGCGACGAGGCCACGATCCAGCGACCGGTCTGAGGCCGCCAGCTGAGCGACCAGCCGGTCGGACTCCTCGACCACGGTGCGCAGATCGGTCTGCTGGCCGTTCATCTCCGTGAAGAGGTCGTCGAGCGCCTCGAACCCCGGCCGGAGTTCGAGGATCGCCGAGTTGAGGTCGTCGCCCCGGCGCTCGGTCGCGCGGCCCAGTTCCGTGACCAGTGCGCGCATGCCGTCCCGCTGGGGCTCGCGGAACGTGCTGAAGAGATCGTCCAGCCGCGGCATGGCGACCGTGCGCGTCGCGGGAATCGCACGTTCCCCGAGCGAGTTCGCCGCGCTGCCGAGCTTGAGGTCGGCGTACGTGTCGCCGAGGATGTCGCCCTGCCGGATCGCCACGGATGCGTCGGCTCGCGGGGCGGGAGTATCGGCGAGCAGGCGCAGGGCCACCTTCGCCGTTCCCTGCTCGGACAGTTCGACGCTTTCCACCGTGCCCGCGACCGCACCGTTGACGCGCACCGTGCTCCCGGGCACCAGCGGCCAGGCGTTCTTGAAGTTGGCGTAGATGAGGTTGCCGCCGAGCGCGCCGCGCTGGGAGACGAGGAGCTTCCCCGTCGACAGCGCGACGAGCAGCCCGACCGAGAGGAGCAGCGCGACCACCATCGACCAGCCCGCCCAGGGCGCGACGCGCGGGTTCACGGCGTCCCGCCCTTGCGCTCATTCGCCTGGCGCTTGGCCGCAGCCCGCCAGTCCCACGGCCGGTCGCCGATGAACGACGTGCGGTAGTCGGTCCACGGGTCGTTCGCGCCGGCGCCCGGCAGGCGGTCGAACGGCACAGGGAGCTTGCCCTCTCGGTTGTCGGCCGGCGAGGCCTCTCCCGCGGGAGGGGACCCGAAGATGGTCGCCAGCCGCACGCCGTGCCCGTTGACGTCGAAGTTCGCGGCGGCGTCGTTGAGCAACGTGATGAAGCCGAACGCATCGGGCGCGCGGGCGCGGAACGCGTCGAGGACGGGGCCGAAGTCCCTCAGCACGCCCGGAAGCCGGACGAGCAGGGGCTTGAGGTCACGCAGCAGCGGGCGTGTCGCCGTGAGCCGCGGGGGCGCCTCGCGGGCAAGCTGCTCGACACTCCCCAAGCCGGCGGGCGCAACCTGCAGCAGACGCACGAGCGTCGGGGCCGTCAGCTTGATCTCCCGCGCGGCCGGCTGCGCGTTGCGACTGAGCCGGCGCAGGTCGGGAATCGCCGCTCCGAACTCGTCGAGCGATCGACGGACGCCCCGCAGGCCGGGCGCGAGACCGTCGACTGTCGCCGCGAGTTCCTCCTGCCGGGCGGCGGTGACCGCAAGCGTGCCCGCCAGCTCGTTCGCCGTCCCCTGCAGGTCATCGGGGTCCTGGGCCAGTTCGGTCACGAGCGTCTGGCTGGCTCGGACCAGCCGCCGCAGCGCGGGGCCGTCGGCTGCGAGGTCCGCCATGAGGTCGGAGGTCTCGCGCAGCGCGCGATCGCTGTGCTGCAGCGTGGCCGAGATGTCGCCCCCGCGTCCGGCGAGTCCACGGTCCACCCCGGCGACGATCCGCCGCACGTCGGCCCGCACCTCGGGGGTGAGGGTGCCCAGCGCGTCGTCGAGCTCCACGGGCTGATCGGTCTGCTCGAGGCCGATCGTCGCGCCGTTGCCCAGGGGACGCCCGCCCCCACTGCTCAGCTCGACGTAGCGGTTGAGCTGACCCGCCTGGGACAGCATGCCGAGGTCCGCGGTGGCGCCGTCATGGACGACGTACCCGCCGTCCAGGCGCAGCGTGACCTCGGGGACCTCCTCCTCGTTCAGCCTGACGGCCTCGACGTGGCCGACCTCCAGGCCGCCGGACCGCACCGGCGCACCTTCGATCAGCCCGTTGACGCTCTCGAACTGTGCGACGACCCACCGCCCCGACTCGTCCGACCCCGAGCGCAACACGACCGTCCCGGCGACGAGCAGGCCGACGGCCATCAGGGCCGGAGCGATCCAACGCACGCTGCGATTCATGCGACCGGAAGGTTGGGGTCGATGCCCCAGAAGATCAGGGTCAGGGACGTGTTGGCCAGCGTCGCGAGCGGGAGGTTGACGGCCATCGACCGGGCGGTGGCCAACCCGACCTCCACCGGCCCGCCCCGCACGGTGAACCCGTAATACAGCGCGACGCTGATGACCAGCATCGAGATCACGAGCCCCTTGATCATCGAGTAGACGAGGTCGAGCGGACTGAGCATCGCGTAGAAGCCGAGCTCGAACGTCCCCTGCGAGACGTCGCCGAAGTACCCGACCGTGATGATCCACGCACCGAACTGCCCGGCCAGGACGGCGACGATGTAGATCAGCGGGATGACGAGGAGCGCCCCCACCAGCCGGCTGCTCACCAGATAGGCGACCGACGGGATGCCCATCACCTCGATGGCGTCGATCTCCTCACGGACGCGCATCGAACCGAGTTCGGCCACGATGCCGCAGCCGACCTTCGCGGCCAGGATGAAGCCGAAGATGAACGGCACGATCTCGCGCGTCGTGCAGAACGCCGAGAGCATGCCGATGAGCGACCCGCCGCCGAGGGCGCGCGTGATGGCCGACCCCTCGAGGCCGCAGGCCGCGCCCATGACGAACGCCATGCTGACGATCACGAGCGTGCTGCCGAGCGCCAGGATGCTGGCCTGGCGGAGCACCTCGCCGACGTACGGGCCGAGGCGGCCGATGTTCCGCACGGCGGTCGCGACGAAGGCGGCGTAGTCGCCGACCTCGTAGAGCGGGTCGCCCCGCCGCGAAGCGCTCATCGCGGCACCGCGATGTCGGGGCTGATCGCGAGGAACAGCGCGGAGTAGAACAGCCCGACGGCGCCGCAGCCCACGATGCTCGCGACGACGCACTCGTTGACCGCCCGGCCGACGCTCTCCGCCGAGCCGCTGACGGAGAGCCCCTTGTAGGCCGACACGAGGCCGATGATCACGCCGAAGATGATCGCCTTGCCCTGGCTGGCCCAGAGATCCAGCCAGGCGGTGTTCGTCACCAGCTGCTGGGCGAACGCCTCCGGGTTCGCGCCGTAGAAGCCGACGATGCCGAGGTAGCCGCCGAGCAGGCTCGCGAGGAACCCCACCATGTTGAGCACCGGCATCATGAGCACCAGCGCGACGACCCGCGGGAGCACGAGGTTGCGGATGGGATCGACGCCGAGCACCGCGAGCGCGTCGAGCTCCTCGCGGATCTTCCGTGCGCCCAGCTCGGCGGTGATCATCGTGCCGATGGCTCCGGCGGCGACGGAGGCGGTCACGAGCACACCGACCTCGCGCAGCGACACGATCGGGACGATCGCGGCGGCTCGGTCGATCGCGCCGAAGGACGCCAGCACGCCGCCTGCCGAGATACCGGCCGCAGAGAACCCGAACGCGAGGTTGATGACGAACAGCGTCACCACGGACCGCTGCACGATGGTGATCACCTGCCGGATCAGCTCGCGGCGCCACGACATCCCGGGCGAGACGAGTTCCGCCGTGCAGCGCGCCCCCAGCGCCGCGAAGCCGCCCAGGCGATCGATCCACAGCCATGGCGGCTGCGGCGACGCAGACGCGGCGTATCCGGCGACTCTCCCCACGCCCAGCCTCTCACTCCGACCCGGCCTGCACGCAAACCGCGGCACAGGCCCCTGTGTTACAGGACCGGGGCAATGTAACCCCCGTGCCGGGCAATGTAACCGCCGTGCGTCCTCGGTGCAAGCGCCTACCGTCGCGCGCCACCGGTTTGTAGTTGGTGCGCCGATGAGACAGATTCAGAAATGTATCCTCGCCTCGTCACCTCCCCACCTGTGCGCACGCACCAGGAGAACCGCCTCATGCTCACGATCTCACTGCTCAAGCCCGACGGCGCCGACCCGGTCTCGGCCGCGCGGCTGGTCGAGAAGCCCGAGCCGACGCCCGAGCCGGGCTGGGTGCCGGTGTCCCTCCGCCGCGCGTCGCTGAACCGGCACGACCTCTGGGCACTGCAGGGTGTCGGGGTCGATCCGTCGTGGCTGCCGGTCGTCCTGGGCTCGGACGGCGCCGGCGTCGATCCCGACGGCAACGAGGTGCTCGTCTACCCGGTGATCGCCGACGCCCGCCGGGGCGGCGGCGACGAGACCTTCGATCCCGGGCGGCGGCTGCTCTCCGACGGCATCGACGGCACGTTCGCCGAGGTGGTCGCGGTCCCGGCCGAGAACCTCGTGCCCAAGCCCGCAGGGATGTCGTGGGAGGCTGCCGCGTCGCTCGGGACGGCGTGGCTGACGGCGTACCGGATGCTGTTCAGCGCCGCCGCGGCGGTGCCGGGCGAGAAGATCCTCGTCCAGGGCGCCGGCGGCGGCGTCGCGACGGCCCTCATCACCCTCGGCCGAGCGGCGGGGCTGACCGTCTGGGTGGCGAGCGACGACGCCGCCAAGCGCGCGCGGGCGGTCGCCGAGCTCGGCGCGCACGCCGCGTTCGGCCGGGACGGGCGGCTGCCCTCGCGCGTCGACGCCGTGATGGAGACCGTCGGCGCCGCGACGTGGGCCCACTCGATGCGCAGCGTGCGGCCGGGAGGGCGGATCGTCGTCTCGGGCGCGACGAGCGGGCCCTCCGCCGACGCGGAGCTCTCCCGGGTCTTCTTCTCGCAGATCTCGGTCATCGGGGCGACGATGGGCACGCGGACAGAGTTCGCCCGCCTCGTGGAGTTCTGCAGCACGCACGAGATCAGTCCGGTGATCGACGAGGTGCTCCCCCTCTCGGAGGCGCCCGAAGGCATCGCCCGCATGGCGCGCAACGAGACCTTCGGCAAGATCGTGTTCGACTGCACGCCCGCGTAGCGCCGTCCGACGGCCGCGTGCGTCAGACTCCGCCATCGCGAGATGGCGAAGCGACGCACGCAGGCCGCACGGTCCACGACGCCGCGCAGCGCAACCCGCGCCGACGTCGAGCAGCGCGCCCGCGAGCTCTTCCTCGCGGGGGAGAGGATCGACATGCAGGCGCTCGCGGCGGAACTCGGCATCGGCCGCGCGACGCTCTACCGCTGGGTCGGCGACCGCGACGCGCTCATCGCCAGCACGATCTGGAGCATCACGGGGCCCGTCCTCGACGACCTGGCGGAGCAGACCCGGCGGCGGCGCGGGCGCAGCCGCATCCTCGCGCTCCTGCACAGCATCGGCACCGACCTGCTGACCTGGGCGCCGTACACGGCCTTCGTGCTCCGCGAACCCGCCACCGCGCTGCGCATCCTCACGACGCCGGCGACCGATCTCGAGCAGCGCCTGGTCAGCTTCATCGAGAGCGTGCTCGTCGAGGAACGGGACCGGGGGACGATCTCGATCCCCGACGACATCAGCACCGCGATGCTCGCCTACGCGATCACGCGCCTGTCGGAGTCGTTCTTCTTCTCGGACGTGATCGCCGGCCGGGAGGCGGACGTCGACGAGGCGCTGCGGGTCATCTCGCTGCTGCTGCCCGCGCCCGCGACGACGGGCGGCTAGCAGCAGCGCCCCGAGCAGGATTCGAACCTGCGGCCTTCCCCTTAGGAGGGGGACGCTCTATCCAGCTGAGCTATCGGGGCTCGGCGATGCAGCGTACCGGCGGTTCACCGGACACCGCCGACGCGCCAGCTCATGCGCCGCGCGAACCGATCCGGTGGCGCGTCTCGCAACAGCGGGTCGACACGAGGCACGTCCACCCGTCCACAGGAGCCCATCCCATGTCCGTACGCCCGCTCATCGCCGCACTGCTCGCCGTCGCCGCGACGTTCGCCATTGCCGTCGCCCCCGCCCAGGCTGCAGACCCGATCCCCGTGACCGGCGTCGACACGCGCCTGGCCCTTGATCCGGCCGCCGGCGCGGCCCTGACCTCGCTCGGCGTTCGCGTCCAGCCCACGACCGCTGCGACGGTCGACGAGACCGGCCGCGTCGTGTTCCCCATCACCGGCGGCTCGCTCACGCCCGAGCTCAAGGGCACCGTCGGCCACTCGGGTGGCCTGGCGCTCAAGAAGGGCTTCGTCAACATCAACGTGCAGCGGTTCATCATCGACCTGCGCGGTGAGCCGAAGCTCAACGTCGAGCTCCGCGGCCTGGGCATCCGGTTCGACCTCGCGCGGCTGACGAACATCTCCGTCGCCGCCGGCACGGGTGGCGCCACGGTGGTCACGGCCGATGTGGAGCTGACCCAGTTCGCCGCCAGCGTCCTGAACTTCGCGTTCGGCACGCGCGCGCTGACGTCGGGCTTCAAGCTCGGCACCGCCACCGCGACGGTCACGCTCGGCGCGGCGTCGTAGGGATCGCCGCGCTGTTCGGGGCCCGGCCTTGCGCCGGGCCCCGACGCGTTCAGGCCGGCTCGCCGACCGGCAGGACCTCGGGCGCCGTGTCGCCCGCCGCCTGCGGACTGGCCGCCGACCGCGTCGAGGCCGCGATGTCCGCCTCCGTGACGTGCAGCGGGTAGTGGCATGCCGCGGCATGTCCGCCGTCGTACTCCGTGAGCGGCGGCACCTCAACCCGGCACCGGTCCTGCGCTCGCGGGCACCGCGGGTGGAACACGCAGCCCGACGGCGGATCGATCGGTGACGGCGGCTCGCCGCCCATCGTCGGCCGCTGGCGCCGCGCGACGCGCGGCTCGGGCACCGGGATCGCCTGCAGCAGGGCGTCGGTGTACGGATGGATCGGCCGCGTGTACAGCTCCTCCGAGGGTGACATCTCGACGATCCGCCCGAGGTACATCACCGCGATCCGGTCGGACACATGCCGGACGACCGCGAGATCGTGCGCGACGAACAGGTAGCTCAGGCCGAGCTCGTCCTGCAGGTCGTCGAGCAGGTTGACGATCTGCGCCTGGATGGAGACGTCGAGCGCGCTGACCGGCTCGTCGAGCACCACGAGCTTCGGCTGCACTGCGAGCGCGCGGGCGATGCCGATCCGTTGGCGCTGCCCGCCGCTGAACTCGTGCGGGTAGCGCACCCGCGCCGACGCGGGCAGGCCCACGAGCTGCAGCAGCTCCTCGACGCGCGCGCGGCGGGCCGCCCGGCCGACGCCCTGACGAGCCAGCGGCGCGGCGACGATGTCCCCGATGCTGCGTCGCGGGTTCAGCGACGAGTGGGGGTCCTGGAAGACGAGCTGCGCGTCGCGGCGCAGCGGCTTGAGCGCGCGGCGGTTCGCGCTCGTGATGTCCTGGCCGGCGAACACGATGCGGCCGTCCGTCGGCTTGAGGAGCCGCAGCACCGTCCGGGCGAGCGTCGTCTTGCCGCAGCCCGACTCTCCGACGAGCCCCAGCGTCTCTCCGGCGCCGAGCGAGAACGTCACGTCATCGACGGCGCGCACGTGGCCGACCGTGCGGTCGATGACCAGCCCCGATCGCAGGGGGAACCACTGCCGGAGGTGCTCGACCTGGAGCAGCGGCGCGCCGCTCATGTCGTGGCCTCCTCAGGCGCGGCGAGCCCGATGGAACCGTCGGCGGCGACCACGCGCAGCGCGCGCTTGGCGTCGAGCGCCAGCGCGCAGCGATCGGGATGCCCGGGATGCTCGGGGTCCGCGTCGGCCAGCGGCGGCTCGGTGGCGCAGGCCTCGAAGCGGTGCGGGCACCGCGGCGCGAACGTGCACGCCGTGCCCAGCGCGGTGAGCGACGGCGGGCTGCCGCCGATCGACGGCAGGCGCGCGGGCCGCGGCCGGTCGACCCGGGTGATCGAGCCGAGCAGCCCCCACGTGTACGGGTGGCGCGGGTCGTCGAACAGCTCGTCGACCGTGCCCTGCTCGACGATCCGGCCCGCGTACATCACCGCGACACGGTCGGCCAGTTCGGCGACGACCCCGAGGTCGTGGGTCACGAGGATGACGCCCAGGCCCGTCTGGTCCTTCAGCCCGCGGATGAGGTCGAGGATCTGCGCCTGGATCGTCACGTCGAGCGCGGTGGTCGGCTCGTCGGCGATGAGCACCTTCGGCTTGCACGACAGCGCCATGGCGATCATCACGCGCTGGCGCATGCCGCCCGACAGCTCGTGCGGGAACGCGTCGATCCGCGTCTCGGCCTGCGGGATGCCGACGCGCTTCAGCAGCTCGAGCACGCGGTCGCGGGCCTGGTCGCGGTCGAGGTCCTCGTGGACGAGGATCTGCTCGGTGATCTGCTTGCCGACCCGCTGGACCGGGTTCAGCGCGGACAGCGGGTCCTGAAAGACGATCGCGAGCTCCGCGCCGCGGATGCGCCGCAGCCGGTCGTCCGGCGCGGAGACGAGGTCCTCGCCGTGCAGCCGGGCTGCACCCTCGATGTCGGTGTTCGGGCCGCGGGTCAGCCCCATGAGCGTGAGCGCGGTGACCGACTTGCCCGAGCCCGATTCGCCGACGATCGCGAGCACCTCGCCGGCGCGCAGGTCGAGGCTCACGCCGTCGACGGCGCGCACGATGCCCTCCTCGGTGCGGAAGCGCACCCGGAGGTCGTCGACGGCGAGCAGGGGGACGGCGGGGTCGGTCACGACAGCCGGATCCTCGGGTCGAGCGCCGCGTAGAGGATGTCCACGATCGTGTTCAGCACGACGATGAACACCGCGCCGAGGATCGTGATCGCCATCACGGGGGGCACGTCGAGCTGGCTCACGGACTCCGCGTAGTACTGGCCGACGCCCTGCAGGTCGAACACCGCTTCGGTGAGGATCGCGCCGCCGCCGATGACGATGCCGAAGTCCAGCCCCCACAGCGTGATGATCGGGATCATCGAGGTGCGCAGGACGTGGCGGCGCATGACCTGCTTCTCCGACAGGCCCTTCGCGCGGGCGGTGCGGACGAAGTCCTCGTTCTGCGTCTCGAGGATCGTGCCGCGCAGCACGCGCGAGTAGACCCCGATGAACAGCAGCGCGAGGACGGTCCACGGCATGAAGAGGTGGTACGCCCACTGCCACAGCCCGCCCTCGGCGACCTCGACGTAGCCGCCGTTCGGGAACCACCCGAGCTTGTAGCCCAGGTAGTAGTTCACGAGCGCGCCGAGCCAGAACACGGGCACGGAGATCCCGATGAGCGCGAGCACGTTGATGGCGAAGTCCGTCTTGCCCCCGGCGCGTGTCGCGCTGTAGACGCCGAGCGCCACGCCAGCCGCCATCCACAGGATCGCGGCGCCGATCGCGAGCGACAGCGTGTGCGGCAGACCCTGCTTGATCTCGTCGAAGACGTTGCGCTGCTGCTGGTAGCTGACGAGATCGCCCGTGGCGAGCTTCTCCATCATCTTCACGTACTGCGTGGTGATCGGCTTGTCGAAGCCCCACTCGCGGCGGATCGCCTCGATCTGCTGCGGGGTCGACTGCTTGCCCGCCATCCGGTTCTCGGGCGCGCCGTTCGGGATGACGTTGAAGATCGCGAAGACGATCACCGACACGGCGAACAGCACGATGACCATCCCGACGAGGCGGCGGATGATGAAGCGGCCCATCGCCTACTGCTCCAGCATCACGCGGGCGCGCGGGTCGATGGCCTTGCGGACGGACTCCCCGACGACGTTCAGCGACAGCACGCAGAGCACGAGCATGATGCCGGGCGCGATCGTCAGCGCCGGCTGCGTGATGAGGACGTTGATGCCCTCGTCGATCATCGTGCCCCACGACGCGTCGGGCGGCTGCACACCGGCGCCGAGGAACGACAGCGACGCCTCGAGCAGCACGGCGTTCGCGAACAGCAGCGGGAAGAAGACGAGCACCGTGCTCATGACGTTGGGCAGCAGCTCGCTGAACATGATGCGCGGCCCGCTGGCCCCCTGCGCACGGGCGGCCTCGACGAACTCCTGCTCGCGCAGCTGCAGGATCTCGCCGCGCAGCGGGCGGGCGAGGTAGACGACGCTCACGACGCCGATGATCAGCGCCGGGATCCACAACGACCCCGCGTCGAGGGTCAGCGGCCCGATCCGCACCCCGCCGAGGGTCAGCGCGACGCCGAGGGCCACGCCGAGGAGCAGTACCGGCACCGCCCACAGCACGTCCATCGCCCGGGAGATGATCCAGTCGACCGGGCCGCGGTAGTACCCCGCGACGATGCCGAAGACGATGGCCAGCAGCGTGGTGATGAGCGCGCCGGTCAACCCGATGAACATCGAGTTGCGGGCCGCGTAGAGCAGCCGCACGGCGACGTCGCGCCCGTTGATGTCCGCGCCGAGCAGGTACTCGCTGCCCCACGTCGGGCCGACCGGGATGCCGTCGGGCGTGACGATGTCGACCTCCTCACCGTCGACCACCACGGTCCCGGTGAGGTTCTGCTTGTCCGGCGTGGTGTTCGCGACGTGCTCGGCGTACAGCGGCGCGGCGAGCGCCATGACGACGAGCAGGCCGAACAGCAGGGAGAAGACGAGCGCCAGCCGGTCCCGACGCAGGCGGCGCCAAGCCAGCCGCCAAGGCGACCGGCCGGCACTGCCGACGTCGGTGCCTGCCTCGGGATCGGGCAGGCGCTCATAGCTCTGGGCTACTTCAGTGCGAATGACGTGTAGTCAGCGGCGTAGAGCGGATGCCAGACGATGTCGTCGAACGCCAGCCGATCGGAGGTCACCAGCGTGAGCTTGCGGTTGCCGTACGGGGCGATGTACGCCTCGTCGACGATCCGCTTGTCCAGCTCCGCGTACTGCGACGCGACCGCGTCGAGGTTGGCGTTCTGGTTGATCTCCGCCAGCGTGTCATTGATCGTCGGGTCATCCACGTTGGAGAAGTTCTGGTTGTTCGTCTCCTGGATCGTGGACCCGTCCATCAGGAACATGAAGTTCGCCGGGTGCGGGAAGTCGGCGAACCAGTTGGCGAAGCCGGCCTGGGCCTTCGTCTTCTGGTTGCCGATGGTCTGGAAGTAGACCGAGCCCTCCACGATCTTCGGGGACGCGTCCAGGCCGATGGCCTTCATCTGGTCGGCGAGGGCGAGTGTGACTTCTCGGGTCTCCGGCTCGTCGTTGCCCCAGACCGTGACCTTCGCGCCCTCGGCGCCTGCGTCCTTGATGAGCTGGCGGGCCTTTGCGAGGTCGGGTTCGCCGTTCGGGTCACCGTATGGGCAGGGCTCGATCTTCTCGTAGCCCTGCATGTTCGGCGGCAGGTAGTTGCAGCTCGGCTCGAGCAGTCCGCTGAACTGGCGGGCCAGCGCGGGCTTGTTCAGGCCGAAGTTCACCGCCTGGCGGACCTCCTTCTTGTCAAAGGGGGGCCTCGCGCTGGTTCAGGAACGCGTAGTACGTCGAGATCGTCGTGAACTCCTTGAAGCGGTCCGGCAGCTCGGTGCGGATCTCGCGCAGCTGCTCGCGCACGGGCGGGTCGATGAGGAAGTCGACCTTGTTGTCGATGACGTCCTGACCCTGCCGGCGGGCGTCCTTGACGACCGTGACCTTCAGGGTGTCGAGCTTGGCCTGCGGCACGCCCTCGAAGCCGCTGAACGCGGCGTTCTTCGCGAGGGTGAACCCGCGGGTGCCGTCGACCTCGCTGATCTTGAACGCGCCGACGCCCGGGGGCGGGGTCTTCGTCTGGTTCGAGAACGGCGTGTCGCCCGGCACGGGTGCGGCGAACAGCTGCGCGAGGACGAACGGGAACTGGCCGTCCGGCTCGACGAGCTTGATCGTGATCTCGCCGGTTGCGTCATCGGCGGTGATGCCGCTGATGTCCCCCTGGGCCTTGCCGGCCTCGAGGTACGCCTCCGCGCCGACGATCCTCTGGTAGAAGCCGCTGCCGCCGGACTCGAGGTTGAGCACGCGCTTGATGGAGTGCTCGAAGTCCGACGCCTTCACGGGCGTGCCGTCGCTGTACTTCAGGTTCTCCCGCAGGACGAGCGTGTAGGTCTTGCCGTCCTCGCTGATCTCCGGCATCGCCTCAGCGAGGCCGGGAACGAGCTTGGATCCCGCGGTGCCCTCGGCGTGGTCGTACGTGAGGAGCGGCGTGTAGACGGTCCACAGCGCCTGCCAGCCCTCGACGGTGTAGGACAGGGCCGGATCCATGTAGTCGGGGAAGGACGTGTAGTACGCCGTGGCGGCACCGCCCGTCTTGCCCGCTGACTCACCCCCTGAGTCGCCGTCGTCGTCACTGCCGCAGCCCGGCGAAGCCGAGCAGGGCGGCGGCTGCCAGCGCGCTGACAAGCCGTGGGGGGATCCGTCGCATGGGGGTGGTGCCTCCTTGTCCAAGAACGCCCGCGAGGGTGAGCGCAAGCGTACCCCCGGCATCGGCAGCAGCGCGGCGGTTCGGAACCCTGCAGGATCTCGGTCAATCGCCGGTGTGAACGGATCGGTCGTACCCTGGCCCGGTGCGGTCGAATCGTCCAGCGCACGGTGGGCCGTGGGTTCCCGCCGTCGCGGCTCTTGCCGCCGTGGTGCTCTCCGGCTGTGGTTCGGGCTCCGGCGGACCGAAGCCGGCAGCCAATGAGCGCCCGGGTCGCGGGGGTCAGCTGACGGTGCTCGCGCCGTCCTCCCCGTCGCTGGACCCGCATCGCGTGCGTGACGCCGCGGGCGCCATGGCGCACGGCATCGCGTTCCGGCAGCTGTACGTCCACGTCCCGGAGCGCGCCGAGGCGGTGCCTGACCTTGCCGCGGGCGACGCCGAGATCTCCGAGGACCGCCTGACGATCACCGTGCCGGTCCGCCGCACCGGCCGGTTCGGTCCGGCCGACGGTCGGCGGATCACCGCACGGGACGTCGAGCACGGGTTGGAGCGCGCGCTGGCCGACCCCGTCGCGGGACCGCCCGCCCGTCGGCTGCTCGGGGCGATCGACGGGCTCGGCCCGGTCGGGCTGTGGCGCGACGTGGAGGGCATCTCCGCGCCCGACGACGATCGCCTGGTCCTGCGCCTGCGCGCACCCGCGCCCGAGACCGTCCTCGAGGGCCTGGCCACGGCCGCGAGCACGCCCGTGCCCGCGGAGCTGCCGCGGACCGGCGGGGACCTTCCGGCGGACGTCCCCGTCTTCAGCGGCCCGTACGCGCCGTCGCCGGATCCGCCCGCGCCGCTGGCGCCGGGGACGGTGCGGTTCGACCGCAACCCGGCGTGGCGGCGGGACAGCGACCCGCGCCCCGCGTATCCCGGCCGCATCACGTTCCAGCGCGAGCCGCGCCGGCAGGCCGCCTGGCGGGTCCTCGCCGGGGACGGGCTCGTGCTCGCGCCCGCGGCGCCGCCGGAGGTCGCGCGCATCGCACGGCGCCGCGACAGCGGCCAGCTCGCGGTCTCGCCGCTCCCCGTGACGCGGTACGTCGCGTTGAACCCGCGGGCGGTCGCGCTGCGCGACGTGCACGTCCGGCGGGCGCTCATCGCCGGGCTCGACCGCGACCTGCTGCTCCGGGCGGCCGGCGGCGGGGGAGCGATCGCGTCGCACTACCTGCCGCCGAGCGTCCCGGGCCACGACGAGTCCGGTGGCGTGGACGGCACCGGCGCGCCCGAGCTGCGTGAGCCGTCGGGCGACCCGCGGCGGGCCGCGTCCGAGCTGCGCCTGGCGGGCATCGAGGGCGGGCGCTACGACGGCCCGCCGCTGCCGGCGGTGCGCGGCGACTCGGGCGCGGACGCCGCGGTCGCCCGCGCGGCACGTGAGTCGTGGCGGGAGATGGGGGTGCGGCTGCGCGTCGACGTCCTGCGCGGCGCGGCGCTGCGGGCGGCGTGCACGTCCCGGACGTCGCGCTACGCGGTGTGCCTGAGCGCGTCGGCCGGCACGGCCGCCGCGGATCCCGAGGTGCTCCTGCGGCCCGCCGTGCGCGGGCGTGCGGGCACCCGTGTCGACGCCGCGATGGCGGCGAGCGCCGAGCTGCCGGCCGGCGAGCTGCGCTCACGCGCGTGGGCGGGCATCAACCGGGCGGCCGTCGACATGGCGATCGGCGCGCCGTGGCGCTGGGACGAGCGCCCGCTGCTCGTCTCCCGAGACGTCATCGGCGCCGTCGACGAGCGCGCGGGCACCTGGGATCTGGCGTTCACGTCGCTCGACGCACGGGCGCGCCGCGCGGCGCGCTGACGGTCAGTCCGCGCCGAAGGCGTCTTCGACGTCGTCGACGTTGCGCGTGGAGCTGTCGCCGTTCTGGGCCGGTTCGTCCTCGTCACCCTCGGCGTACAGCGATTCCCGGGCCAGCTCGTGGCCCTTGCCGTCGTAGAGGACGATCTCGAGGGTGTCGCTGCGGTAGGCGTCGGGGGCGATGAGGGTGAAGCGGTCCTCGGCCAGCGCGCACTGGTCGACGGTGATCCCGCCGAGTTCCGCGCACGCGGTCACCCCGCCGCGCACGAGCGGCACGCCCCACACGAGCGTCATGTCCGCCACGTTGCCGAGCTCGCCGCGCCAGTCCCCGACGACGTGGTCGGAGACGTCGATCCGCCAGTCCGGGTTGTCCTCGGCGAGGATGTCCGTGGCCTCGGCGTGCGCTTCGAACTCGTCGGCCTCCTCCTCGTCGGTGGCGGGCCGGAACGAGACGTGGCCGAACAGCTCGACGCCCGTCGTGGTGCGCGTCGACGCGGGGATCCACGTGCGCGCCTCCCAGGTGCGGTCGGGGAACCACGTGATGTCGGTGGCCTCGCCGACGTCGAGATCGTCCGCCTCCTCGGCGGCGCGCAGGCACGCGGCGAGGAACTCGGCCTGGAGCGTCTCGGCCCACCGGCCGTAGGGGAAGCCCTCCTGCGGCGGCTCGGCGGCGAAGCGGGGGACGAGGCGGTCGGTCGGCGGCATGGCGCCGATCCTAGAGGGGTGCGGGCACCTCGATCATCACCGTGACCGGCCCGTCGTTGACCAGTTCGATCTCCATCATCGCGCCGAATACGCCGCGCTCCGCGCCCAGAGCCGCGCACACCCGGTCGTACAGCGGTTCGGCGACCTCCGGCCGCGCCGCCGCGACGTACGACGGCCGCGTGCCCTTGCGCGTGTCGCCGTACAGCGTGAACTGACTGACGCACAGCACCCCGCGCTCGCCGAGCGGCTCGTTCATCCGCCCCTCCGCGTCGGGGAAGACGCGCAGCGCGCGCACCTTCTCCGCCACACGGTCGGCGATCGCCTCCGTGTCGTCGTGCGTGACGCCGAGCAAGACGAGCAGGCCGGGACCGATCTCCCCGACGACCGCGCCGTCCACGCGCACCGCCGCGCGCGACACGCGCTGCACGAGCGCTCTCACGCCGCGGGGTGCTCCTTCGCCCAGCGCGCGATGGTGCCCGAGCCGCTGATGACCTCGCCGTCGTCGAGGACCAGCACCGGCACGTCGGTCTGGCCGGAGATCTCCTTGATCTTGTCGCGGGCGCCGCCCCGCCGCGTCCAGAACAGGAGCTTGTAGCCGGGGACCGTCTCGATCTCGAATTCGTAGCCCGGCGTCGCGCAGCGCGTGCCCCGCCTTCGCACACGGGTGCATTGCCGGGCCGCTGTCGCGCTGTCCGCACGTGTAGAGCTTCATGCGCCGAGTCTCACAGGAACGGGGCGAGGATCGCCACCTCGACCGCGAAGATCGCCGTGCTCCACGCGATGGCCGACGACGTCAGTCGCAGGTCGAGCTCGTAGACGTGGGCGACGATGAGCGCATTGATGCCGCACGGCATGGCCGCCTGCAGGTGGTAGGCGTCGGGGACGGACACCGTCGCCGCCGCGATCCCCAGGAGGAGCAGCGGCGCCACGAGCAGTCGCAGCCCGAGGACCGTCGCGACGGGTGCGGTGAGCGGCGGGGGAAGCGGAAGGTGCCGTGCTCGCCCTCGGCGGAGAGCTGCACGCCGACCATGAAGAAGCCGAGCGGCAGCAGGGACGACGCGAGCAGCTTCATCGCGTCGAACAGCCAGTCGGGCACCGCCGCGTCGGGGAGCACCAGGCCGATGGCGAACGCCCACGGGATCGGGTTCTTCGTGAAGAAGCTGAGGATCCGCGCCCGCACGTCGCTGGCCCCGTGGTCGCCGAACGCCGCGCCGATGGCGAACGCCACGATGAACGCCATCGGGTAGCTGATGAGGCTGTCCCAGACGATGGCGTAGCCGACCTGGTCGCCGCCGAGCAGCACGAGGATGAGCGGGATCCCGAGGTATCCCGTGTTCGCGAGGATCGAGGTGACGATGAGTGCGCCGGTCGAGGAGCGCGGCAGCTGCAGGATCCGGCTGCCGATGAGCCACGCGAGCACGCCGACGGCGGCGATGACGAGGTAGCCGAACACGATGCCGGCGCCCACCCCCGAGCTGAGCTCCAGCCGGGCGGTGATGACGATGACGATCGGCGGGATGATCCCCCCAGAGCGCCCACCGCACGGCGCGCTGGACGCCGCGCTGCGACGCCTCGCCGTACCGGCGCTCGGCCCACACCCCCCGCCGCGACGGACGCGAGGATCGCGACGAGAACCGCGAAGATCACGCGTCGCGCAGCTCGGCCGCGGCCTGCTCCGGGGCCACGATGTTCAGGTGCACGCCGGTGCCGAGCTCCAGCCCGGCGAGGTGCGTGAGCCGCGGGACGATGTCGATGCGCCAGCAGAAGTGCTCGGCCCCCGACGGCGCGGTGCGGACCCACAGGTTCAGCGGCGGGTTGCAGCCGAACCGGCGCCGCAGGCGGGTCAGCGCGTCGTGCAGGAGCGCGGCGCCGAGCGGGCCGTCGTCCTCGAAGCGCGGGCGCGTGTCCCGCGGGACGAGCATGAGCTGGAACGGCATCCGCGACCCGTACGGCGCCATCACGACGGCCTCGTCGTCGTAGGCGACGAGGCGCACGCGCTGGCGGACCTCATGCTGCAGCAGGTCGGCGAGCAGGTTGCCGCCCATCGTGCGGGTGGCGTACGCCCCGAACCGCTCGCGCTCGCGGGCGATCGCGGCCGGGACGAAGTCCAGCGCGTAGAGCTGCGCGTGGGTGTGGGGCAGCGACGCGCCGCCCTCGCGGCGCTCGTTGACGATGAGGTGCCGGCACGCCGCGCCCGCGTGCGCGCGCATGCGCTCGCGCCAGACGCCCATCGCGGCGGCGACCTCCTCGGCGGAGAGGTCGGCGAGGCTCAGCACGGGCTTCGGGCTGTTGATGACGACCTCGTGGGCGCCCGTCGCCGGGAAGGCCTGGAACAGGTCAGGTTCGGCGTGCGGCTCGGGGACCGGCGAGTCCGCGTCCAGCGCCGGGTAGAGGTTCGGCACGACGCGCACGGTCCACCCGGGGGTGTCGGCCTCCCCGCCCGCCGGGCGCAGCGCAAAGACCTCGGGCGGAGTCTGGTCCTCGTGGCCCTCGGCGAAGGGATCCGTCGCCGGATCGATCGGATCGGCGGGCGTGGCGGACAGCCCGCCGCCCGGCCGGGTCGCGCGGTCCCCCGCCACGATCGTCCGCAGCCCCGTGAGCGGGTCGACGCGGACCTCAGGCAAGCTCGCGCTCCATGCTGATGTGCTCGATGCCCGCGTCGTCGTACGTGTCGCCGAACGCGACGTAGCCCGCGTCCTCGTAGAGCTTCACCGCGTACGTCTGCGCGCTGAGGACGAGCCGCCGCGCGCGCAGCTCCCGCGCGCGTCGCTCGGTCTCGGCCAGCATGTCGGCGGCGATGCCGCGTCGCCGCGCGCGCTGCGCGACCACGAGCCTGCCGAACTTCACGGTGTCGCCCACGCGCAGGAGCCGGCACGTCGCGACGACCTCTCCGTCCTCGACGGCGACGAGGTGCAGCGCGTCGGCGTCGTGCTCGTCGAGCTCGAGCTCCAGCGGGACGCCCTGCTCGTTGCAGAAGACCTCGTACCGCAGGTCGAACGCGGCGCGCAGCTCGTCGCCGTTCGCGGGCTCGCGGATCTCGACGGTCATCCGTTCACCGCGTAGCGCTCGATGTCCTCACGCAGCTTGTCCGCGCTCGTGTACGCGCCCTGGTGCAGGTACTCGAGCTTGCCGTCGGCGGTGTAGAACGCGGTCGCGGGCAGACCCTGTGTGCCGAGCTCCGCGCGGATCTTCGTGCGGGGATCCTCGATCGACGGATACGGCATGAAGAACTCCGCGGCGGTCTTCTCCGCGTCCTCGCGGTTGTCGCCGACGTCGACGCCGAGGAACGCGATCTCGCGCCCCATCTCCGACGAGACCTCCTGGATGAACGGCAGCTCGAACCGGCACGGCCCGCACCAGGACGCCCACAGGTTCACGACGACCGGGAACCCGCGCAGCTCGCGCAGCTTCTCCTCGTAGACCGGCAGCGCGCCCGGGATGAGCTCGCTGCCCTGCGCGTGCAGCGCGGCCAGGCGCGGGGGCACGGGCGGCGGCGGCTGAAGCGGCTCGAGAACCTCCTCGCGGCTCATCGCGGTGCCGGGCTCGGCCTCGCCGCGATCCTCCCCGGCCTGGCGCAGGCCGACGACGAGCACGACGACGAGCAGCAGGGCTCCGGCGGTGATGAGCAGCGGGCGACGCACCACTTGAGCATCGCAGGCGCGCACACGGCTCCGTCCTCTCCGGTGCGATATGCTGCGCATGAACCCGCAGGGGGGCCGCTGTCTCGCACCTCCCGCACACGTTCCGGTTCCGGCCGGGAATCTGAGGGGTCGAAGCGCCGAAGAGCGGCGCCCGTCTACACGCACAAGGATGCCTTCTGGTGGCTGAGTCCACGCCAGTGGCCGATCCGGCCACGACCGTGCCGAGCGATGAGGAGATCGCCCGGGCGGAGAAGTTCTCGCATGAGACGTTCGTTCACGCCGGGGAAGACCCGGCGGAGGCCCTTGCGGCCGGGAGCGCGCGTCGCCGCGCGCTGGACTGGGCGCTCTACGAGCTCAACGAGGGCCGCAAGGTCCCGTCGGAGAAGTGGCGGCGCAAGTGGTCGCTGCTGCTCGGGCTCGAGCGGGTGCTGTCCGAGGACGAGCCGAAGCTCGCCGACGGCACCACGCTGAACCCCCATCAGGTCGACGCGCTGTCCGGCACGCTCGCCGCACTGCTGACCGAGGCCCAGAAGGGGACCGAGACGGTCGACGAGCAGCACGCGTCCGAGATCGCGCCCGTGCTCGCCGTCGAGGAGGAGCTCGTCCTCGAAGACGATCCGGAGCTCGCGGACATCGAGGACCTCGAGGAGCTCGACGAGGACGAGCCCGAACCCGAGCCGACCGACGAGGAGATCGACCTCGAGGCCGCCGCCGCTGCCGCCGACGAGGAGCAGCTCGAGGAGCAGGCCGAGGACCCGAACGCGCACAAGCGCTTCTGGTTCGAGCACGCGACCGGCGCCGGCAAGACGGTCGCCGCGATGGGCTTCGTCGACGCGTCGCGCACCGGCGGCGTCCTCATCCTGACCCACCGCCGCAACCTCGTCGACCAGTTCAACGACGAGCTGAAGACGCGCGGGTACAGCAAGCGGATCAGCCGGCCGCTGCTCGAGGGTGAAGCCGACAAGGCCAACGGCCCGGTCACGGTCGAGACCTATCAGTGGTTCGTGCGCAACGCGGGCAAGATCAGCTCGGCGTACACCGTCGTCATCTGCGACGAGGCGCACACCGCGCTGGGCGAGAAGACCGCCGCCGCGATCCGCGAGTGGACCGGGCCGGTCTTCATCGGCATGACCGCGACGGGCGCGCTGATCGCCCGCCACGTCACCGACCTCTTCCCCACGCAGACCTCGCGCTTCGATCTCGCGCAGGCCGCGCGCCGCGGCGTCATCGCGCCGCTGCGCTGCGTCCGCATCCCGCCGGGCCCCGGCGTGCGCACGATCGCGAAGGTCCCGCTGCGCCGCGGCGAGGTGGACGTCGAGTTCGACCAGGAGCTGCTGGCCGAGCTGCTCGACCAGCTGCCGTTCAACCTTGCGATCGCCGATCTCTACAAGACGCGCTTCGGCGGGGTGCCGGGTGTCGTCTACGCGGCGGGCGTGCGCCACGCGTACAACGTCGCCGAGGCGTTCCGTGACGTCGGCCTGAAGGCCATGGCCGTCTCCGGCGAGACGCCCAAGCGAGAGCTGGCGAAGATCCTCGCCGACTACGAGAAGGGCAAGATCGACGTCCTGGTCAACGCCCAGCTCCTGGCCGAGGGCTGGAACTCGCCGCGCGCGACGGTGTGCATGCACCTCGCGCCGACGGCGTCCAAGCGCATCTACCAGCAGCGCGTCGGCCGCGTCACCCGTCGTCAGCCGGGCAAGGAGGCGGGCATCGTCGTCGACTTCGTCCATCCCGCGACGAAGCACGACGACCCCGCGATCACGCTCCACTCGCTGCTGGACCGTGACGTCTACCGCGGCGGCGCGATCGTCGTCGGCCCCGTGCGCCGCGGTCGTGGCCGCCGGGTGCGCGTGGAGCGTCGCGTCGTGCCGGTCACCGCCGACGAGGATCGGCGGATCGAGGTCTTCGAGCGGGAGCTGTGGCGGATCGCCGTCGAGCATCTCGACTACGGCGAGCAGGTGCAGTGGGCGGCGCTCGCCGGCGCGCGTGTCGCACCGAGCGGCTGGCGCCGTGCCCGCGCGATGCTGCACTTCGACCGCGAGGGCGCGCTCAAGCGCGCGTTCCTGCTCACGGCCGTGCAGCGGAACAAGAACCCGCAACTGCGCATCCGCGCGCTTCAGGAGATCGCCGCGTCGCGTGACCCCGAGGCGTTCAGCCTGGCGATCGACGAGATCGGCGCCTGGCCGCGCGAGGACCGCCGCGAGGGCACGAAGGTCATGCTGCAGGCGCTCGCCGAGAAGCGCATCGGCCGCCGCGATCAGGCCAACCAGTGGATCTGGCAGCTCGCCTCCTACACCAGCGAGCTGCACGAGGAGTACGCCGTGCAGCGCTGGCCGGAGACCAAGCGGCTGCTCGGCCTGCTCGTGAACTCCAGCGGGCAGGCGCACGCCCGCAACGCGCGTCGGCTCGTGCACGCGTCGCGCACGCAGGACCGGCGGCTGTCCGCCGCGATCCTCGCCGCCGCGCGGGCGCACACCCCCGAGGCCGAAGAGGTCCTGCGCGGGGCCCGCACGCGGCTGGCCCGCAAGCCGGGCGCGCTGTCGCGTGAGCTGCTGCGGAACTTCCCCAAGCGCGGCCGGCGCGGCAAGCGCAAGCGCGGCGGCAAGAAGGGCGCCGGCGAGGCGCAGGCCGCCGCGACGAACACCGAGGCGGTGGCGGCGACGGCGGTCGCGGAAGGTGCCGACGGCAGCGAGAACGGTGACGGGCCGCAGCAGCCGCGCAGCAAGCGCAGCCGCTCGCGCAACCGCCGGTCGCGGGCCAAGCGCGCCGCGGAGGCCGCGGCCGCCGCCGAGGGCGGCGAGGCCACGGTCGAGACGGCGCCGGCTGAGGAGCTGCCGCCGTCGGTGAAGCGCTCACGCCGCCCGCGGGCGAAGGCGAAGGTCGAGACGGACGCCGTGGCTGAGACCACCGAGGACACGCCGGCCGAGAAGCCCACGCCCGCCCGCAAGCCGCGGACGCGCAAGCCCGCGGCCCCGAAGACCGCGACCGATGGCGACGCGCCCGCCGCGAAGAAGAAGCCCGCGACGCGCAGCCGCGCGAAGAAGAAGCCGGTCGACGACGAGGCCGCGGTCGCCGCGGTCGCCGCCGCGGCGGACCTGCTCCACGGCGCCCGGTCTGACGCGCCGAGCGGCGCGGACGAGCAGGACGCGGCGTAGGTCCCGGGCTCGCGCCGGGGTGGCGCCGCCGCCCCGGTCACGTGGGCCGAGTTATGGGCGTGGAGCGCCCATGTCTCGACCCAGGTCCCAGGGTGTGGCCCGCTGCCGCGTGGCTCCCGTGACCCGGCCGCTGAGTTGAGCGGGAGCGCCGCCGCGCTGTCCAGAACGCGGCGGCGCTCCCTGTCCCAACGTGGTCCCTACGACTGCCCTGAGGGGGTGGCTGCCGGCCGGGCGTTGAGGCGTAGGGATGGCCGACGGCCATCGGTCAGGCTGGTGTTCAGCCTGAAGAGCAGGCGCGGGCGTCCTGCCCGGCGCAGACGGGTGCTGACCCGCAGGCCGCCCGCGCGCATCCGCACGCGCAGGACGGTTGCGGACTTCCCCTTCGGAACGGTGATGCGCAGGCGGGCCCCGTTGACGGACACGGTCGCCTTCGAGCCGCGCGGCAGTCCAGTCGCGCTGACCTTCACGAGGCGGCGGACGCGGGCGGCCGACTGGAAGCGCAGGCCCGACGGCAGCGTGAGCTGCGCGGCGGTGACCTTCGTGCGCCCGCCGACGACCCGCAGGTCGAACGTCGGCTTGCCGTTGCGCAGCGAGCCGAGCTTCACGGTGCCGGCGGGGGCGCAGTCCGGGATGTCCACGGCGGTCGTCCGCTTCACGGACGCGCCGGTGAAGGACGCGAACTGCGCGTCGATCGGCACCGTCGCGCTGGCGCACAGGTCACGGGAGGCCTGGATGAGCCCCTTCGACCCGCCGGCCAGCGTCAGCGCGAAGCGCGTCAGCGGCGTGTCCGGGAGACCGCTCACCGCGGTCACGAGTCGGGTTCCCTGCTGGCGGACCTTGCCTGCCAGGGTGATCGCCAGCGGGCCCTTCAGGTCGACTCGCAGCTCGGGCAGCGGCACGCCGGGCACGGACACGAACGTCACGTTGCCCTGCAGCTGCTCGGCGATGAGCGGCGACTCCGCGACGGCCGATCCGACGACCGCTTCGGGCTTGCAGGTGCCCGCGGTGTAGTCCGCGATCGGGCATGAGCGCTTGATCCGCTCGACGTCGATCGAGATGCCCTCGGGCAGGACGAGTTCGAGGTCCTTCGTGCCGCCCTGACCCAGTCCGGCGCCGACGACCGTCCGCAGCTCCGGGTGGCCGTTCTCGGCGACCTCGGCCCGGCCGCCGGCGAACGCCGCGGTGAGGGTCGGGGTGTACGGGACGTTCTCGCACCCGGTCGCCTGGTAGGGCGCCGTGACCTCGGCGGACGCGCCGAGATCCGAGTAGAGCGTGCCCTTCGCCTCCATCGGCGCGCAGCTCGTGGCGTTCAGGCCGAAGCCCTCCCGGTCGAGGGTGAGCTTCATCTCCCGGAGGTTGATGTCGATGCCGTACACCCGCTGCGGCACCTGGGTCACGACGATGTCGAGGCCGATGTCGGGACGCACGACGATCCGTGCGAGGACGACGAGGTCACCGAAGAACAGCGGGCCGAACTTGCCGGGCACGACGATCGACAGGCCGGCCAGGTCGCCGTCGACCTGCGGGGTCGTGAGGTACACGTTGCCGTCGATCGGCGCGGGCGCAGAGCCCGGGCCGACCTTCACGGTCACCGCGCCGACGCGGTTGTCCGCGGCGCACGTGCCGGTCTTCGCCTGCTCGAACGCGCACGGCGGCGCGGCGGTCAGGCGGCCGGAGAACCCGGGCGGCAGCGAGATCTTCGCGCCGGTCAGGCGTGCGTTGCCGTCGGGGCGGATGATGTTCGCCGTCAGCACCGTGGGGGCGGCGGCCTGCGTCGTCGTGAGCGACGTCGTGAGCTGCGGCGTGAAGCGCGCGGGGTCACCGCAGCCCGTGTCGATGGTGATCGGCGCGGTCGGGACCGCCGCGGGGCCGCCGTTGTCCGGGACCACCGTGGTCGATCCGGTCCGCGTCCCGCAGGTGCGCGGGCCCGCGATGATCGCCGTCGGGCCGCCGCGGAACGACAGCCGGAACGTCGTGAACGGCACCGGCGGCAGGTTCGTCAGCCGGGTGGTGAGCTGTCCGGTCTGCTGGTCGGGGATGACCTCGCCCATGACCTTCACGCGCGCAGATTCGGGATCCGGGCCCGTCTGGGCGAAGATGAAGATCCGGATCAGCCCGGCGCCCGGCCGCTGGTCGGCGAGGTAGACGACGCCCTCGAGCTCCTCGGCGATGAGCGGGGAGCGGAAGCGCACCGTGCCGACCTTCGAGCCCTCGGGGCAGGTGGTCGGCGTGGCCTCGGTCTGGGCGAACTGCTCGTCGGTGCAGCCGACGAATCCCGGCTCCGAGCCGGCGCTGGCGGAGAGCTCGTAGCCCTGAGGCAGCACGACGTCGGCGGTCTTCACGCGCGCCTGGGCGAGTGCCCCGGGAGCCTGCTCGGGGAACGTCATCCCGGCGGTGATGACCCCGGGGCCGTCGGCCTGGTGGTCGCCCTCCAGGAGCATGGACGGCGTGAACTGCAGCTTGTCGCAGCCGGTCGGCTGGTAGCTGAAGCTCCCGCTGCCGTCGACGCCCTGGGCCGAGCGGACCTTGACCCGGCTCGTCGCGGGCTTCGAGCAGTCCGTCGGGTTGACGACGAACGGCTTGTCCAGCGTCGGGTGGTCGGCCTTCGAGCCCCAGAGCTTCAGGTTGAAGCGGCGGATCTCGATCGGCAGGCCCAGGAACGTCCGGGGCAGGCCGGTGCTCAGCGCGTCGAGGCCGCCGTCGCCGCGCAGGACGATGACCGCCTCGACCTTCTGCACCGCGGCAAGCCCGGCGAGCTCGAGCTGCACGCCGAGGCGCGCGGCCTCGGTGCCGCGCGGCGTCAGGTTGAAGATCTTGCCGGTGATGATGTTCTCCGTCAGCGTGATGACGGCCTCGATCCGGCCGCTGGCCTCGCCGACCTGCGCGCTGGACGGGCAGCCGGCCACGGAGTGGAAGCGGGAGACGCTGCACGTCGGCGTGGCGGTCGCGCCGCCCACCTGGCCCGGGGGCAGCGACATCGTCAGGTCGCGGACGTCGTCGCCGCCACCGAAGGCGTCGCCGCCGCCGCTGAACGCCATGGCGACGCAGAAGTCCTTGTTCGCGCCGGCCTGAGACTCGGTGGCCGCGGTGGTGGTCGTCGAGCACGACGCGTTGGCCGCGATCGGCTTCGCGACGAAGCCGGTGACGTCGACCTTGGCGGCCGCCGGTGCGGCGAAAACTCCAGTGATCAGCGCGACTGCGCAGATCAACCTCACGACGCCAAGCGCCGCCCCAGTGCAGAGGTTCATCCGTTCCCCTTCCCCTCCCGGCCCATTCCGGGACTACTGAAGTGATAGCAGATGATGCGACGCAGCAAGTCATATTCGCGGGATCCCGCCCGCTGCGACTAAGCTCCATGGGGCCGTGAGCACGCGTTCGTATGACCAGTACTGCGGCGCGGCACGCGCGCTCGATGTCGTCGGCGAGCGCTGGGCGCTCCTCGTCGTGCGCGACCTGCTCCTCGGGCCCAAGCGCTACACCGACCTGCAGGCCGGGCTGCCAGGCATCGGCCCGAACGTGCTGAGCGCCCGGCTGCGCGGGCTGCTGGACGCCGGTGTCGTCGAGCGCAAGGCGCTGCCGCCGCCCTCCGCGGCCACCGTCTACGAGCTCACCCCGCTCGGCGAGGAACTGCGCCCGGTCGTCCGTGAGCTCGTGCGCTGGGGCCGCAACCTGCTCGGCGACCCGCCGCCCGGCGAGCAGCTCCGGCTCGGCTGGCTCGTGGTGGCGCTCGAGGCGAGCTTCCGCCCCGAGCTGGCCCAGGGCCTGAACGAGAGCTACGAGTACCGCATCGATGGGGAGGTCTTCCACGTCGATATCGAGGACGGCACGATTGCGGCCCGCGAAGGCGAGGCGGCGGACCCGAGCTTCGTCGTCGTCAGCGACGTCGAGACGTTCCTGGCGGTCGCGTCACAGCAGCTGTCCCCTGAGGAGGCCGTGGCGCCGGGCCGGATGACGCTGTCCGGCGACCTCGAGGCCGGCCGGCGCTCCGTCGCGATCCTCGGCGTGCCCGTCGACGCCTCCGGCGACGCGACGGGCGGGCTGCTCGGCACGGTGCGCGCGTCATTCGCCGCGTCGCACGCCGCGGGGGTGCGCGGCACGCTGATGTTCGTCGTCGACGGCCGGGCGATCCACCTGCGCTTCACCGACCAGGACCTCGACGTCGGGGAGGGCGAGATCCCTGACCCGGACGTCACGGTCACCTGCGATCTCGACACGTTCCTGGCGATGGGCACCGGCCGCGACCACCCGGTCACCGCGCTGCAGGAGGGCCGCATCAAGGTCGACGGCGACGCCACGATGGCGATGATGCTCGCCGCGGCGCAGGGCGGCGGGCTCGCCGCGCGGACTACGGCACCGTAAGCAGCCGGCGCGGGTTGTCGAGGAGGAATCCGTCGACGGCTGCGGCCGGGACGCCCGCCTCCCGCAGGTGGGTGCGGAACGTGCGCATGACGTGGCCGTACCCGACCCCGCCGAACCGGCGCAGGTCCGTCTTGTGGCACACATCCTGCGAGAGCAGGATCCGGTCGGCGTAGCCGTCCTCGCAGAGCTGCGCGATGGCGATGGCGCGCTCCTGATCGGACGCGAACCAGAACGGCGGGTCGCCGATGGCGCTGGGGCTGTAGCTGGAGTTCCCGCAGGTGTCGTACTCGAGGAAGCAGCCGCGCGCGGCGATCGAGCGCTGGTAGTCCAGGGCCCGCGCGAGGTCACCGCGGAAGCGCGTGAGGTTGATGTCGAGGTGGTCGGCCACGACGCGGCGCAGGTCGGCGCCCTCGGCTTCGAGGAGGTCGAGCACCTCGTGGGCGTTGTCGGAGTTCGGGCTGAGGTGCACGGTGATCGCGACCCCCGTGTCCGCGTGAGCGCGTGCGGCGGCCCGCAGGACCTTCGCCTCGGTGGGATGAAGGTCGGCAGAGGCTCCGATCTCGCCGATGATCCCCGGCCGCACCCCGCTGTCGCCGATGCCCTCGGTGAGCTCCGCGACGAGCCGCGCGTGGATGGACTCCACGGGCTCGTCGTCGAGCCCGGCGCGGTGCGAGAGGTGGACGTAGTGGCCGCACCCGGCGATGACGTGCAGGCCGGTCTCCTCGGACGCGCGCCGCAGCACGTGCGGGTCGCGCCCGATGTCCTCCAGCGTCACGTCGACGACCGCCCCGCCGCCCTCGTCGGCGTGGGCGCGCAGCTCCTCGATCGCGAGGTCGGGGTCGGTGAGCAGCACGTTGTCGCGCACGCCGTTGATGTCGACCCGGATGCGGTGCAGCGCGTCGAGCGCGACGGGTTCCTCGGCGAACGCGTCGAGCGACGGATCCCCCGGCGGCGGGAAGTAGCACGTCATGTCGATGAGGAGGTGCTCGTGGGTGATCGTGGCGCCGAGCTCCTCGGGGGCGATCGGGCCGGTGACCGTCATGACGTGCGGCACGGCGGGTCCTTCCGCTGGGTGGAAACTCGTTGCGTACGCAACGACCAGGCCCGGAGCGTACACTCGGCGGGGTGAGCCTGCATCGCGGCATCGACGGGCCCTCGCCGCTCGAGCCCGAACCTGTGAACGGCCCGCCGGGCCTGCACGAGGAGCGCCTGGCGCGGAAGTCCACGCGGCTGGCGGCCGGGACACTGGCCTGTCCCGACTGCGACGCGCCCCCGCTGGCGCCCGGCGCCCCCGTCTCCGTGTCCGCGTCGCTGGCCTGCGGGTACTGCGGGCGCACCGGGCCGGTCCGCGACTTCCTCATCCTCGGGGAGCCGACCCGCCCGACCCGGGTCGTCGTGCACGTCAGGGCGTCTGCACGCGCAAGTGCACTTCGCCGGGCGCTGAGCGCCGTGACGGTCCCGTCCTCGCGCCGTACGAGGAGCTCCCCGGCGTCGTCGATGCCTTCGGCCACGCCCTGACCGCCCTGCCAGGAGATCTCACGCCTGCGCAGCACGTCGCGCGCGCGCCACGCGTCGAGCAGCCCGGGGACCGGCGCGGCGAGCCAGTGCTGGAGTCGGCCGAGGATCGCGGCGAGGACCGGCTCGACGTCGGCCGGGGTGCGACCCAGCGTGCCCGCCGTCCCGTGGAGTTCGGGCGGGAGATCCTCGACCCGCACGGCGACGTTGACCCCCGCGCCCAGCACCGCCCAGCCCTCCGCGGGCCGGCCCTCGGCGAGGATGCCGCACACCTTGCGCCCGTCGCGGTGCAGGTCGTTCGGCCACTTGATGCCGATGTCCGGGCCCAGCGCCTGCGCGATCGCGACGGCGCCCACGAGCGGGAGCAGTCGCGGCGGTTCGCGGACGATCACGGTCATGAGCAGCGCGTGGCCCGGCGGCGCGCTCCACGTCCGTCCCTGCCGCCCGCGGCCCGCGGACTGGTGCGACGCCGTCACCACGGTCCCGTGCGGCGCGCCCGCCATCGCGAGCTGGCGGGCGCGGTCGTTCGTCGACGTCGTCTCGCGCAGGTGCAGGCGGGGGCTCCCGAAGAGCGCGTTCATGCGGGGGTGATCACCAGCTCGTCGTCGAGGTCTAGGCCGAGCAGCTCCCGCGCGCTCCCGCGGTTCACCGCGAGCGCCAGTGTCCGATACGCGTCCTCGTAGACGAGGAGCGCGCCGGGCGCGACGTCGGCGAAGGTCAAGCCGTACGTCGCGGGATGGCCGTTGACGGTGAGCGCGCGCCCGACCTTCAGGCCGTGCTCGATGAGCCAGTCGTGGGCGATCTCCAGCGTGACGTTGCCGTACCGGTCGAAGCCCAGCGCGTGGGCGACCAGCGCGTCGCCGTCACGGCGGGGGGCGGGGAGGTCGAGCGTGGCGAGGCTGTCCGTCTCGACCCAGGAGCCCGCGTCGCCGAGGGGCGCGCCGGCCGCGAGCGCGGCGGCCACCGGCGCGAACAGGTCGCGGCCGTGGAACGTGGCCGACACGGGCTCCAGGCGGTGCGGCGAGCGCCCGATGTCGACGGCCTCGTACGCGCCGCCGAACCGCGCGGCGGCGAGGGCGAGCAGCCCGTTGTCGGGGCCGACGAGGAGCCGGTCCTCCTCAGCGCAGCGGATGGCGACCGCCCGCCGGGCGCCGCCCACACCCGGGTCGACGACCGCGAGGTGCACACCGGGCGGCGCATAGGGCAGCGCGCGCCGCAGCACGAGCGCGCCGGTGCGGACGTCGTGACGCGGCACGCCGTGCGTGAGGTCGATGACCCGGGCGTCCGGCGCGGCCCGGGCGATCACGGCGTGGCAGACGCCGACGAAGTCGTCGTCCAGGCCGTAGTCGGAGAGGAACGTGATCGGGCGCACGGCCCGACAGTGTCGCGCGGCGGGCCGTCAGACCTTCGGGGTCTTCGCCGCGGAGCGCTTCGGCGCGCACGTGCGGTACGTCCGGCTGCCGGTCACGACGCGCCCGTCGGTGAGCACCACGCGGATCGCCACGGTGAACGTGCCTTTCGGCAGGCCGCGCAGGTCGATCGGCGCGGTCACGCGCTTGCCCTTGCGGGTCGCGACGGTCTTGCCGCGCAGCTTCACGGTGGCCGACTGGATCGTGCCGTCCTTCGGGGAGCGCAGCCGGATGCGGAACTTCCGCCGGCTCACGCACTGCTTGGTCGACGGGAGCGTCGCCACGTTCTTCAGCGTCGGCTTCGACGCGGCCCCGACGGGCGGAGACGCCGGCGGCGCCGGGCTTCGGCGCCGGGGCGGGCCCGGCGGCGGGTGCGCTCGCGGGGGTGTCGTCGTCGACGATCGTGCCGGTGGCGGCCACGGGCTCAGCAGCGAGATCGGGGGTGCCGCCCACGCCCGGCTGGCCGGACACCGGGGGCACCTCTCCGGGCGGGATGACCCGGTAGACGACCTTCAGCGTCTCCGTCGGCTCGAAGACCTGGTCCCCGGTGAGTTGGACGTTGAAGCGGTAGTTGGTGTTCGGCCCGCCGAGGCTCGGGATGGTGAAGACGGTCAGGCGCGACGTGAAGTCGTCGGGGGGCCAGGGCGCTCTCGGCGCGCGTCGCGACGGCGAGCGTGACCGTGCCCGTGATGTTGTCGGCGGTGATCGGGAACGACAGCTCGGTGCCGGGGCCGTCCGTCTCCGTGGCGGTGGCGTCCCCGATGGTGATGACCGGCGCGGAGCTCTGCGCCTGGGCAGGGACGGCCAGCATCGCGGTCGCGGCGAACGCGGCGACGACCGACGGCACGAACCTCCGGGCAGGGAGCAGGCGGCGCATCCCTCGGGTGAATCGGATGCGCGCGGCGGCGCTTGAGCGCCCGCGTCAGCGCTGCGCGGCGTCCGCGAGCACCGCGGCGATGAGTCCGTCGGGCGTCTGGACCTCGGCCTCGACGTCCGGCTCGACGCCCAGGTCGCGCAGCACGCCGCTCGTCGTCGGGCCGATCGTGACGATCCGGCCCTGCGGCCGCGCGCCGTCGACCGCGTCGAAGAAGTACCGCCCGGAGCTGCCGGAGGCGAACGTCACGTAGTCGGCCTCGAGTGCGGCCTCGCGCACGCCGTCGCGCAGCGGCTCGGCGACGGCCTCGTACGTGGTGAGCACCTCGACCTCGACGCCGCGGGCGCGCAGCCCGTCGGGCAGGACGTCGCGCGCGTCGCGGGCGCGGGCGATGAGCGCGCGGCGGACGTCGACGCCCTCGAGCGCCTCGAGCAGTCCCTCGCCGACGAACCGCTCGGGCACGATGTCCGGCTCGATCCCGCGGTCGCGCAGCGCGGAGGCGGTGCCCGGGCCGATGACGGCGATCTTCAGCCCGGCGAGGTCGCGCGCGTCGCGGATGAGCTCGAACAGGCGCGCGACCGCGTTGGGGGAGGTCAGGCACAGCAGGTCGAACGACGACAGGTCGGGCAGGTCGACGGGCAGCGGCGAGATCCCGATGGCGGGCGCTTCGATGACCGCCGCGCCGAGGGCGCGGAACCGGTCGGCCAGCGCGCTGGCCTGGGCCTTGGCGCGCGTCACCACGACGGTCTTGCCGGCCAGCGGGCGATCCTCGAACCAGGCGATCTCGTCGTGCAGGTCGGCGACACCGCCGACGATGATGATCGCCGGCGCCTTGATCCCCGCCGCCTTCGCGACGTCGGGGAGCTCGCCGAGCGGGGCGGTGACGGTGCGCTGGTCGGGCAGCGTGCCGCGCTGCACCACGGCGGCGGGCTCGTCCGCGTGCCGGCCGTGCTCGATGAGCGCCGACGCGATCCGCGGCAGCGCCTTCACGCCCATGTAGAGCGCCAGGGTGCCGGGGAACGCGGCGAGCGCGGCCCAGTCGAGCATGGTGTCCGGCTTGCTGGGGTCCTCGTGGCCCGTGACGAACGCCACGGCGGCGCTGACGTGCCGCTGCGTGACGGGGATGCCGGCGTACGCGGGCCCGGCGATGCCCGACGTCACGCCCGGCACCACCTCGAACGGGATGCCGGCCGCGCGCAGCACCTGCGCCTCCTCGCCCCCGCGCCCGAAGACGAACGGGTCGCCGCCCTTCAGGCGCACGACGTCTTTGCCCTCCTGTCCCTTCTCGACGAGGAGGGCGTTCGTCACGTCCTGCGGGACCTGCTTGCCGCCGCCGATCTTGCCGACGTCGATGAGCTCCGCGTCGGCGCGCGCCTCGCGCAGCGCCTCCCAGGGGATGAGCTTGTCGTGCAGGATCACGTCGGCGGAGCGGATGAGCTCGAGCCCGCGCACGGTGAGCAGGCCGGGGTCGCCGGGCCCCGCTCCCACGAGATAGACGGTCACACGCCACCCCCATCCGGCCCAACGGCAGATCCACGTTGCTCTGGCGACGTCGATCTGCCGTTCGGCGCCGTCATGCCCTCCGCGATGGAGAGCAGGTCGCCGCCTCCCGCCGCCAGCACCCTCGCGGCGGCCACGCGGCCCAGCTCCTGCGGATCGCTCACCGATCCCCGCACCGCGTCTCGCACCCACGCGCCGCCGTCGGGGAGGCCCACGAACACGTCCACCGTCAGCGCGTCGCCGTCGAGCACCGCGTGCGCGCCCACGGGCGTGTGGCACGTCGCGCCCAGCTCGGTCACAACGGTGCGCTCGCACTGCAGCGCGGTCCACGCGGCGGCGTCGGTGATCGCCCGCGCGGCGGCGGCCGCGGCCTCGTCGTCGGCCCGGCCCTCCAGGGTGATCACGCCCTGCCCGGGTGCGGGCACGAAGTCCAGCAGCGCGTCGGCGGCGTCCGCCCGGCCGAGCCGCTCCAGGCCGGCTGCGGCGAGCAGCAGCGCGTGGCATTCGCCGTCGGCGAGCTTGCGCAGCCGCGTGTCGACGTTGCCGCGGATCTCCACGACCGACACGTCCTCCCGCGCGGCGAGCACCTGCGCGGCGCGGCGCAGCGAGCTCGTCCCCACGAGGGCGCCCTCCGGCAGCGCCTCCAGCGACGGCGCGCCGCACAGCGCGTCCCGGGCGTCGGCCCGCGCCGGGGCCCCGAGCAGCGTGAGGCCGTCGGGCAGCTCGCCCGGCACGTCCTTCGCGCTGTGCACGGCCAGGTCGATCTCCCCGGCCAGCAGCGCGAGCTCCAGCTCCTTGACCCACTTCTCCTTGTCGACGAGCGCCCGCTGGCGGTCGCCTGTCGTCGTGATCTCCACGATCTCGGCCTCGTCGCCGAGCAAGGACGCCACATGGCGGGCCTGTGCGAGCGCCAGCGCGCTGCCGCGTGTCCCGAGCCGGATCGGCACTACGCGCCGCGGCGAGGCAGCGAACGGACCTCGGCGCCGTGCTCGGCCTCGGGCACGTCCACCGACGCGCCCTCATCCATGCCGAACAGCTCACGCACCAGCGACAGCCGGCCGTGGCTGCGGTTCGGGTCCGTGGCCTTCAGGCGGATCGTGGGCTCGTGCAGCAGCCGGTTCATCACCGCGCGGGCGATGGCCTCGACGCGCGCGAGGTCCGCGGGCGACGCGCTCTCCCACCGGCCCTCGTTCTCGCCCAGGACCTGCTCGACGATGTCGGTGCCGTGCTGGCGCAGCGCCGCGATGGTGGGCAGCACGGCGCGGGAGCCGAGCCACTCGGCGAACCGCTCGATCTCCTCCTCGACGATCTCCTCGGCGCGGCGTGCTTCCATGCCGCGCACGTTGGTCGTGCGGCGCACGACGCCCTGGAGGTCGTCGACGTCGAAGAGCGTGACGCCGGGGATGTCCGCGCAGGCCGGGTCGACGTCGCGCGGCACGGCGATGTCGATGAGCAGGAGCGGCCGGCCGTCGCGCGCCTTCATGACCAGCTCGAGCTCCTCCTGGTCGATGATCGGGTGGGGCGAGGCGGTCTGCGCGACGACGATGTCGGCGTGCTCGAGCTGCGTGGGCAGCTTGTCGAAGGCGATGACGTCGCCGCCGAAGCGGTCGGCCAGCGAGCGGGCGCGGTCGGCGCGCCGGTTGGCGACGAACATCGTCGTGACGCCACGCTCGTGCAGCGCGCGGGCGGTCAGCTCGCTCGTCTCGCCGGCGCCGATGATGACGACGTGACGGTCGGTCAGCTCGCCGAGCGTGTCCTCGGCCAGGCTGACGGCGACGGACGACACCGACGCGTGGCCCTCGGTGATCTTCGTCTCGGTGCGCACGCGCTTGCCGGTCTGCAGCGCGGCCGTGAAGAGGCGGTTCGTCAGCGGCCCGGCGGTGCCGGCGGCCAGCGCGGTCTCGTACGCGCGCTTGACCTGCCCCTGGACCTCGGCTTCGCCGACGATCATGGACTCCAGGCCGCTCGTCACGCGGAAGAGCTGGCGCGCGGCGTCGCAGTTGCGCGGCGAGTACATGACCTTGCCCAGCTCCGTCGGGCGGATGCCGGCGCGCCGGGCCAGCCAGCCCAGCAGCTCGCTCTCGGCGGCGACCGGGTCCCCGACGACGACGGTGATCTCCGTGCGGTTGCACGTGGAGATCGCGACGGCCTCGCGGATCGCCGGCTCGGCGCTCAGCTCCTGCAGGAACTCCGCGGCCGCGGTGTCGGTCAGCGCGAGGCGCTCGCGCAGCTCGACGGGCGCGGTCTTGTGGGAGATCCCCAGCGTCAGGAGTTCACTCACGGCGAGGTGACCTTATCCGCGGCGGGCGCGTCGGGCTGCACATCACCCTGCTCGCGTGCGTCGAGCAGCTCGGCGATCTCGCCGATCTCCTGCTCGATGCGCGACAGGCGCGCGGCCATGATCACGACGTACACGAGGACCAGACCGAGGAAGACGATGTACGCGGCCGCGACGTACTTGCCGGCCTCGTCGAGGGGGAGTGCGGGCATGACCTAGCTCAGCTCGGGGGCGCCGGAGCGGCGCGGGGCGGGGACATCGGCGCCGAGGCGCTTGCGCAGGGCGCGCAGCTGGAAGCGCGCGCTCTTGCTCGCGAGCTCGTACTTCCACAGGGTGACGAAGAGGAGGGCCACGGCGACCAGGGCGACGAGGAACGTGATCATCATCTCGCCGGGCATGCCGCCGGTGGTGGTGCCGAGCGTGCGCGGGTGGATGTAGCTCTCGGCCATCCGCACCGCGGCGAAGTTGATCGGGACGAACGCGCCGGCCACGACCGCGAAGACCGCGGCATAGCGGGCCTGCGTCTCGGGCTGCTCGATGCTGAAGCGCAGCGGCTGGTAGCAGGCGTAGAGCAGGAAGACGATGAGGAACGAGACCAGCATCGGCTCGTCCCACAGCCACCACTGCCCCCACGAGCCCTTCGCCCAGATCGAGCCCGTCACGAGGACCCCGACGGCGAGCATGAGCGACAGGTGGATCGCGACGTACGAGCGCAGGTCCCAGCTCGGATCGCGCGTGCGGAGGTACTGCAGCGCCATGATCCCGCCGGCCACGAACCCGCAGAGCGCGACGATCGCGATCGGCACGTGGATGTAGAAGATCTTCTGGATGAAGCCCTGATCGGCGTCGTTGGGCGCCCAGAAGAACACGAGCGCCAGTGCGGCGGTGACGCTCAGGGCGGTGGCGGCCGCCAGGGGGCGCAGGCCCTTGCCGTACATCGTGAGGTCAGTCCTCCAGCAGGAAGTCGAAGATCGCGTAGGCGATCAGCGCGAACAACAGATCATAGATGGATACGAGGGTCAGCCACCGTCCGGGCAACGCCTGCGCGCCGCCCTCGGCCAAGAGCGGCGCGGTGAGCTCGGACGCCGCCAGGACCACGGGGATGAGCAGCGGGAGCGCGAGGAGCGGCACGATGAGGTCGCGCGTGCGCGTGCGGATGGCGATCGCCGCGACGAGCGTGCCGATCACGCAGATCCCGATGTCGGCCAGCACGACGACGAGCAGGAGCCCCGGCAGGGCCTGCTCCAGCCCCGGGCCGAGCAGCAGGAACCCGAACGCCGGGATCGCCACGAGCTGCACCACGAGCAGGTAGACCAGCAGCGCGATCGCCTTGGCCACGTACAGGGCGGTGCGGTCCACCGGGGCGAGCAGGAACGCGTCGAATCCGCCCTGCTCGGCGTCGGTGACGAACAGCCGGTTGATGCCCAGCAGCGCGGCGAGCAGCATCGTCACCCACAGCACGCCCGCGGCGAGCTGGCCCTCGACCTGGTCGGCGTCGAGCCCGAAGTGAAAGACCACGAACACCGTGACGCTGAACAGCGCCATGGCGGGGATCGACTCGCGCATCCGCAGCTCGAGCACCAGCTCCTTGCGCAGCAGGACGCCGACGATCCTCGTCATGCGTACAGCCCCGCGAGGTCGACGTCCGCGGCCGCGCCGGCGTACACGGCCCGCCCGTCGCGCAGCGCCAGCACGAGGTCCGCCTCGGCGACCGCCGCGTCCGGGTCATGACTCGTGAGGATGCGCGTGCGCCCGCTGGCGGCGCCGATCAGCGGCGCGACCTGCGCGGCGGCGCCCGGGTCGAGGTTCGCCACCGGCTCGTCGAGCAGCAGCACCTCCGGGTCGTGCAGCACCGCGCGCGCCACCGAGACGCGCTGCGTCATGCCGCGGGACAGCTCGGCCACCCGGTCGCCGGCCCGCGCGCCGAGGCCCACGGCGTCGAGCACCTCGTCCACGCGCTCGCGCGCGACCCCGAACAGGCCGGCATGGAAGGCGAGGTTCTCCCGCGCCGTCAGCTCGCGGTAGAGCATCGGCTCGTGGGCGAGGAACCCGACACGCCCGCGCACCGCCCAGCCCTCGTCGGGGAGCTTGGACCCGAGCACCTGCGCCACGCCCTCGGTGGGGCGCAGCAGCCCGGCGAGGATCCGCAGCAGGGTCGACTTCCCCGCCCCGTTCGGGCCGAGCACGGCGACCGTGGCCCCAGCGGGGACCGTCAGGGTCACGCCCTCGAGTGCGGCCCGTTCCCCGAACCGGCGGCCGAGCCCGTTGAGCTCAACGACCGGGCTCGAGCCCACGTGCGCGCCTCATCGACGTCACCGCCGGGACGAGCGCGGGCCCGAGCACGGGGAACAGCTCGCGCACCGCGCTGGCGGTGCCCGGGAGGTTCACGATGAGCGTCCCGCCGGCCGCGCCGCTCACACCGCGGGTCAGCGCGCCGGTCGGCGCGTGGCGCATCGCCTCGGCGCGCATCGCCTCCGCGAGGCCCGGGACCTCGCGGTCGATGACGCTGAGCGTCGCCTCGGGCACGATGTCCTCGGGCTCCAGCCCGCAGCCGCCCGCGGTCAGGACGAGCGCGAAGCCCTCGTCGACGTAGGTGAGCAGCCGGTCTTCGATGAGGTCGAAGTCGGCGGGGACGACCTCCATGGTGTCCACGTCCACGCCCGCGGCCTCGGCGAGTTCGGCCAGCAGCGGCCCCGCCTCGTCCTCACGGCGCCGGTGGACGACCTCGGTCGACACGGTCAGGACGGCGGTGCGCATGGGCGGGGATGCTACCCCGGCGTTCGGCCCGTCCCTCCGCGCACCGCTCGGCAAGTGACAACCCAAACGGTCACACTGTCGCCATGTCTGATGCCCCGACGGTTCGCGAGTTCGGCCCGCTCACCCGCCAGGCCGCCGGCGTCGACCGTGCGCTGCGGGCCACGTGGTCCCCGCTCGTCGACAACTGGCGCTTCACGCGCCGGGGCCTGCGCCTCGCCCAGCGGGTGTTCGAGCCGCCGGCCGCCGCGCGCATCCCGGTGGTGCGCGGCACGGAGATCCGGCACACCCGGATCGAGCACCTGCCCGCCGAGTGGGTCATCGCGCCGAAGGCCCGCGGCGCCGAAGGGCAGCGCGCCGTGCTGTACATCCACGGGGGCGGCTACGTGTTCGGATCGCCGCGCACGCACCGCACGCTCGTGTCCCGCATCTCGCACGTGACCTCCATGCCGGCGCTGTCGATCGACTACCGGCTGCCGCCCGAGCACTTCCCGCCCGCGCCCACCCACGACGCGCTGCTGGCCTACCGGCACCTGCTCGCGACCGGGATCCCGGCGGCGTCGATCGTCGTGGCGGGTGATTCCGCGGGCGGCGGGATCTCACTCGAGCTCGTGCTCCACGCGATCGAGTCCGGCCTCCCGGCCCCGGGGGCGCTGGTCCTGCTCTCCCCGTGGGCCGACCTGTCGCTCTCCGGCGACTCGGTCACCACGAACATGGGGCGCGATCCGTTCATCCCGGCCGGACCGGTCCGCCGGCTCGTCGACGTCGTGGTCGGTCCCCGCGATCCCACGGACTGGCGCCTGTCCCCGCTCTTCGCGCCCGAGGAGCTGCTGCGGAGCTTCCCGCCGACGCTCCTCCAGGTGGGTTCGACCGAGCTGATCCTTGACGACTCACGTCGCATGGCCGACCGCATCGCGGCGGCCGGTGTGACGACCGAGCTGCAGGTCTTCGATCGCCACCCCCATGTCGTCCCCGTGTGGGGGGACGCCGGAGTCGCGCACGTCGCTGCGTGAGATCGGCGCCTGGGCGGAGCGCCACGTGTCCGACGCGGTCGCCGCCGAACCGGCGCCCGCCTGAGCGCCGGGCTCAGCGCACCGAGGCGAACAGGGCGGCGCGCACCGCCTCCAGCACCGCCTGCGCGAGCCGGGCATCGCCGGTGACGCGCAACTCCTCGAGCTGATCGGCGACCAGCGCGGCGGTCCATGCCTGCGGCGTGCCCGTCGTGGTCGCGCCCGCGTCCGTCGTCTCGGCCGCCGTGGACATCCGCAGCTGTGCGCCGTCGGCCTCGAGACACAGCCGCTGGGTGGCCGTGCCCTGGTCGACGACCCACAGCACGCGGGCGCCGCCCGGTAGTCGCGCGACCCGGACGTTGGGCAGCACGATGCGCAGGGGGGCCTCGACGTCGACGGGCTGCGCCGCGGACCCGTGGCGCCCCTCCCACCACGCCGCGAGGAGCGGGAGGACCGCGGCCTGCCGCCAGCTCGGCGCGATCGTGTAGTGCGTCCGGCGCGGTACGCCGCGGGTGGTGTCGCGCCGGACGACCCCGTTGGTGACCAGCACGTCGAGGCGGCGGTACAGCGTCCGGCGCGGGGTGGGCAGGCAGCGTTCCTCCAGCGCCGTCGGATCGAGTTCGGCGCCACCGGCGAGGGCGGTCACGATCCGCATCACCACGGGATCGCCGAGCGCCTTGAGCGTGCGGCCGACCGCACGGTCCCGCACCGGGGCGGGGCTGGCGTCATCGAGCCCTGCCGCATCGGCGACGACGTGCTGCATGACGGAGAGGAGCCGGTGCAGGTCCTGCCCGGAGGCGGTGAGCACCCAGTGCAGTCCCGGGCCGTGCGTCGCGGGGTCGACGTCGGCGGCCGCGACGACGCCTGCCCGCTCGAGCTCGCGCAGCCGGTCGCGGATGAGGCGCAGCTTCAGCGTGACCGCGATGTGCGATGCCGCGACGATCTCGGCCGCCGACAGCGCCGTGCCCCGCGCGTCGCCGAGCGCGATGACGATCGCGCGGCTCGCCTGGTCCGCGAGCGCGGCAAGGGCGCCCCGAGCGACGGGCGCCGTCATACGTCGTGCCAGTCTCGCGTCATCGTGCGAGTCCGGATCTCGGAGGGAATATGGGGAAGAACAGCCAGCAAATACGGGCCTTTTGGATCTGGGTACGAACCCCGTTGGGGGCGCAGAGCGTGCCACAGGTCACACATCGCGGACACTCGCCACGCCGCCACTGTCCTTGAGGCGGTTCGACATCACAGCTGGCAGTGCCGGGGAGTGCGCTCCAGCTTCATTGAGGAGGAGTCCGAGTGTCCCTTATGTCCCTTGGGGCGCGGAAGACGCTGGCTGCTGCCGGCGTCACCGCCCTGGCAGCCATGGCGGCTGCCGCACCCGCGAACGCGGCAACGCTGACGCAGACGTACAAGTGCACCTACCCGCTGATCGGTGAGCGTGGCCTGACGGTCAACATCGATGCAGCGATCCCCGCGACGTGGCAGACGGGCACGCCCACGCCGCCGTTCGCCATCTCGGCGTCCGCCGAGGCCGACCTGGGCACGTACCAGGGCCTCGATCTGATCGGCGCGAACAAGATCTCCGGTACCTCGAAGGCGTCTTCGACGGTCACCGCGCCGAACTTCACCCTGCCGGTGCAGGTCCCGATCGCGATCCCCGAGGTCACGAAGCCGGCCGCGCCGCCGCTGAAGTTCGAGGGCCTGACGGGCGAGACCCCGTCGCTGACCTTCACCCAGGCGGGCAACGTCGGCATCACCGTCGACAAGCTCGACCTCAACATCCGTGCCAAGCGCGCCGACGGTTCGGCCATCGTCCTGCCGCCGGTCGTCCCGGTGGACAGCGACGGCGACCCGAACACGTTCGACGTGCCGTGCGTCCTTGACCCCGCCGGTCAGAACAAGACCCTGCAGACCGTCGTGGTCAGCAGCGGCCCCACGGGCGACACCGTGAAGCCGTCCACGCCGGGTGAGCCCACCATCGGCTCGGCCGCGGACGTGACGTCCAACTCGATCAAGATCAACTGGGGCGCGTCGACCGACAACGTCGGCGTCACCGGCTACGAGGTCCGCTACGAGGGTCAGACCAAGACGGTCGGCAACGTCACCGAGACCACGCTGACCGGCCTCACGCCGAGCACCGTGTACGAGATCGACGTCCGGGCGAAGGACGCCGCGGGCAACTTCTCGGACTACAGCTCCTCGGTCATCATCGAGACGCTGCCCGGCCCGACGCCGGTTGACAACCCGCCGAGCGCGCCCACCGGGCTCGCCGGCACGTCGACCAACAACTCGGTCACGCTGAACTGGACCGCGGCCACCGATGACAAGGGCATCAGCGGCTACGACGTCTACCGCGACGGCGTGAAGGGCCCGACCGTCACCGGCACGACCGCGACGATCACCGGCCTCGCGCCCAGCACCGCCTACAAGTTCAAGGTGCAGGCCAAGGACACGAAGCCGCAGACCGGCCCGTTCAGCACGGAGATCACCGTGACGACGAAGGCCAACCCTGACCCGCAGCCGGGCATCAAGTACGGCTACAACATCAAGGGCACGTCCGTCCTGAAGACGCTCACGACCGGCCCGGTGCCGCTCACGGGCACGATCGACGCGGACCTGGAGCTCGCCACGGGCAACTTCACGGCGGACCTGGTGCTCAACAGCACCAAGGCGAACCTGAAGGTCCTCGGCACGCTGCCGGTCAAGGCCGACATCGGCTTCCAGCAGACCGACAAGACGCGTGGCAAGCTCGCCAATGGCGTCCTGACGGCGACCGCGAAGTTCAACGTCCGCCTGAAGCAGCTCTACCTGTTCGGCGTCCTGCCGATCGCCGGTGACGGCCAGTGCCGCACGAAGTCGGCCTCGATTGCCAACCTCAAGTCGAGCGGGACGTTCTTCGATCCGCTCCAGGGCGGCAACCTGAAGGGCTCGTACGGCATCAGCGACCTCACCGGTTGCGGCCTCCTCGAGGCGTTCATCAGCCCGCTGGCCAAGGGCGGCGGCAACACGGTCGACATCAACCTCACGCCGAAGCCCTGAGCACCAGCTCAGTGACGTGAGTCACGTCTGACGTATCCCGGCGCCCCCGTCACCCAGTGTGGCGGGGGCGCCGTGTCTCTCCCAGCCGGTTCACCTTCGAAAGGCACCCTTCATGCTCCACCACGCGATCCGTCGCTCACGCGGCGCACGTCGCGTTCCCGTCGCCGCTGCTCTGCTCGGCGTCCTGTTCGCCTCCGCTGCCGCCACACCGGCCACTGCAGCGCCCGTCTCGCTGACGCTGAACTACACCTGCAACTTCCCGCTGATGGACCCGCAGCCGCTCAAGCTGCAGATCACCAGCGACATCCCTTCCAGCGTCCCGGTCGGCACCTCCACGCCGCCCTTCGTTATCTCAGCGAAGGCGGACGTCAGCGCCGAGGCCGCCTATGGCCTGAAGGCGCTCGAGACGGCCACCATCGCGGGCACGGCTGTCGCCGGCGCGTCGATCACCCTCCCGGGTGACGTGCGGCTGCCGCTCCAGGTGCCCACGACGCTGACGAAGACGACGGTCCCCGCGACGGGTGGATTCCAGACCACGGCCACCGGCGAGACACCCGCGTTGCAGTTCAGCGCGCCGGGGTCGGCGAGCATCAAGGTGGAGGGCGATCTTGTGCTCAAGCTCGACGCCCGCCTGGCGGACGGCGCGAAGACCGGGCTCGAGGACTTCGAGACGGAGTGCTTCCAGAACCCCGGCCAGAACACGACGCTCGCGACGATCGTCGTCGGCAACGACACCCAGCCACCTGTCGCGTACGGCTACACGCTGAAGGGCGTGTCGGCGCTGAAGACCCTGACGACGGGCCCGGTCCCGCTGACCGGCGGCATCGATGCCAAGCTCGATCTCGCGACGGGCAACTACACCGCGGATCTCGTCCTGAACAGCACCAAGGCGAACCTGAAGGTCCTGGGCACGCTGCCGGTCAAGGCCGACATCGCGTTCCAGCAGACCGACAAGACCCGTGGCTCGCTGAAGGCCGGCGTGCTGACGGCGACGGCGAAGTTCCACGTCCGCCTGAAGCAGCTGTACCTGTTCGGCGTGCTGCCGATCGCCGGTGACGGCCAGTGCCGGACCAAGGCGGCCTCCATCGCGAACATGAAGTCGACCGACGCGTTCTTCGACCCGCTGAAGGGCGGCAACCTGAAGGGCACCTACGGGATCAGCGACCTCACGGGCTGCGGCCTGCTCGAGGCGTTCATCAGCCCGCTCGCCAAGGGCGGCGGCAACACCATCGACATCAACCTGACCCCGAAGGCGTAGGACGGCAGCCATGAACCGCACCTTCACCACCAGGATCGCGCGACTCACCGCTGCCGCGCTCGCCGGCCTCGCGCTCGGGCCGATCGGCCAGGCTTCGGCCGCGCCGGTCATCGACCGCAGCTTCCCGGCCCCGACGCCCAACGCGGCGCCGGATCCGTTCTACACCCCGCCGGCGCCTCTGCCCGCGGGCGAGCCGGGCGACATCATCCGCGCCCGGCCGTCGAAGGCGGGGCCGCCGACGGCTCGCAGCCTCGCGAACGCCTGGCAGGTCATGTACCTGTCCACGGACGCGCTGCAGCGCCGTAACGTCGTGACCGGCACGGTGCTGGTCCCGAAGGGCAAGGATCCGGCGACGACGCCCGTCGTCGCGTTCAACGGGGGCACGAGCGGCCCGGCGTTCAAGTGCACGATCTCGCGCTTCATCAACTCGGGCGCGTTCTACGAGCAGGCGATGATCAACCGGCTGCTCCAGGCCGGCTACGCCGTCTCGGTCACGGACTACGAGGGGTACCGCCAGAACCCGAACACGTCGTACATGGTCGGTAAGGCCATGGGCCCGGCGGTCCTCGACGGCGTCCGCGCCGCGACCCGGCTGCCCGAGGCCGGGCTCTCTCCCAGCGCGAAGGTCGTGATCCACGGCTTCTCGCAGGGCGGCGGCGCCTCGATGTGGGCCGGGCAGCTGCAGCCGACCTACGCCCCGGAGATCAACCTCCAGGGCGTGAGCGGCGGCGGCGTGCCGGCGAACCTGGCGAGCGTCGCGATCGGCCTGAACGGCAAGCCGGGGTTCGGCTTCATGCTCTACGCGCTGATCGGTCTCGACAACGCCTACTCCGACGAGCTGCAGCTGGGGACCTACCTCAACGCGGCGGGCACGTCGACGCTCGCCGCCATGGAGGCCGGCGACTGCACGATCGAGCTCCTGCTCGACTACGACGGCAAGCAGGCGTCGGACTACATGAGCCCGCTGCCGTTCGGTCAGCTGCCGTGGCTCCTGCGCATCGCCGAGAACACGCTGGGCTCGACGAAGATCAACGTGCCCGTGTACCAGTACCACGCTCCGAACGACCCGATCGTCGAGTACGACCAGGCCCGCCAGCTGCGAGATAAGTACTGCGGGCTCGGGATGAGCGTAACCTGGAAGGAGTTCGACACGGGGCATGTCACCACCGTGGGACGTGGCAACACGGACGCGCTGGCGTTCATCGCTGATCGGTTCAGCGGAAAGCCGGCGACATCGAACTGTGGTCAGTAAGGAAATCCGGGGAAGCAGGGGGAAGCTGTGATGAGGACAGGAATGAGCGCGAAGGCGTGCGCCGCCGTGCTGCTGGCGGCCGCGACGATGGCGGGCTGCGGCGGGTCGGACGACGACACCGAGAAGGCCGAGGCGGTCCCCGCCGGCACCACGGTCCCGCAGGCGCCGTCGCAGACGGCCACGACGGAAGAGGAGAAGAAGGAGGCGAAGGCCAAGGAGGCCGCGCTGGCCAAGGAGGTGTCCGCCACCTCGTCGCCCGAGCGGGTCTGGGCGAAGAAGCTGTGCGTCGCGATGGCTGACGCCGGCAAGCCGCTCTCGCCGCCGAACCTCGAGGCGCCGAACGTGGACACCACCCAGCGGTCGCTCGTGCGCTTCTTCACCGATGCGCAGAAGCAGCTCCGGCTGCAGGTCACCACGCTGGAGAAGGTCGGCGCGCCGCCGAACGATCGCGCCAGCACGGAGTGGACGCAGGCCGTCGGCGGGATGGAGACCATCGCGCAGCAGCTCGGCGTGGTGAAGAAGAGCGTCCAGGCCGCCAAGCTCGACAGCCAGAAGGACCTCGAGAAGTTCACCGAGGACCTCGGCGGGCAGATGGAGGTCCTGAGCAACTACCCGGGGCCGATCGCGGTGCTGCTCCCGAACCCCGAGATCGGGCCGGCGCTGAAGGCCGAGCCCAGCTGCAGCAAGTTCACCTGAGAGCAGTCGCGCGGCGTGTCGGGTGGCATTCGCCCGGCACGTCGTGCCACTTCTGCGTCGTCATGCGAGCGCCGATCTCGGGCGCGGAACTCCCGATTTAGCCTGGATTTACTGGACATGGGCGCTCGCGTGCGCGGTCCGGGCGGCCCATCCGCGCGAGCTCGCCCATTGCGTGACGCCGATCACTGAGACTGCGCGGGAGTGCTGCCTCTGTCCTGCTGGCGGCACGTCCACGCGGCGGCGCCGGGGAGTGCGCCGCCCCTGCACATCGGAGGAAGCAAGTGTCCCTCAGGTCCTTTGGGCCGCGGAACGTGCTGGCTGCTGCCGGCATCACCGCCCTGGCAGCCATGGCTGCTGCCGCACCCGCGAACGCTGCGCAGTTGACGCAGACGTACAAGTGCACCTACCCGCTGATCGGTGAGCGGGGTCTGACGGTCAACATCGATGCAGCGATCCCCGCGACGTGGCAGACGGGCACGCCCACGCCGCCGTTCGCCATCTCGGCGTCCGCCGAGGCCGACCTGGGCACGTACCAGGGTCTGGACCTGATCGGCGCGAACAAGATTTCCGGTACCTCGAAGGCGTCTTCGACGGTCACCGCGCCGAACTTCACCCTGCCGGTGCAGGTCCCGATCGCGATCCCCGAGGTCACGAAGCCGGCCGCGCCGCCGCTGAAGTTCGAGGGCCTGACGGGCGAGACCCCGTCGCTGACGTTCACGCAGACGGGCGTCGTGAACATCACGGTCGACAAGCTCGACCTCAACATCGCCGCCAAGCGCGCCGACGGTTCGGCGATCGTCCTGCCGCCGGTCGTCCCGGTCGACAGCGATGGGAACCCGAACACGTTCGACGTCCCGTGTGTCCTTGACCCGGCCGGTCAGAACAAGACGCTGCAGAACACCACGGTCACCCCGCCCGCCGGGGACACCGTGAAGCCGAGCGTTCCCGGTGAGCCGTTCATCACGTCGATCGACGACGTGACGCCCACCTCGATCAAGCTCCAGTGGGGCGCGTCGACGGACAACGTGGGCGTCGAGGGCTACGAGATCCGCTACGAGGGTCAGACCAAGACGGTCGGCGACGTGACCGAGACCACGCTGACGGGCCTGACGCCCGGCGGCCTGTACGAGATCGACGTCCGGGCGTTCGACGCCGCGGGCAACTTCTCGGACTTCAGCCCGGCCATCGTGCTCGAGCTGCCGACCGACGTCGACCAGCTGCCGAGCGCGCCCGGCACCCTCACCGGCAACGCGACGGGCGAGACCTCGATCTCCCTGTCGTGGGGCGCGGCCACCGACGACGTGTTCGTCGCGGGCTACGAGGTGTTCCAGGACGGCGCGAAGGTCAAGGACGTCACCACCACCTCGACCACGATCACCGGCCTGACGAAGGCCACCGCGTACAAGTTCAAGGTGCGCGCCATCGACGCCCCGGGCCTGCAGACCGGCCCGTTCGGCAACGAGATCACGATCTCGACGCAGGGCGACAACCCGCCGAGCAAGCCGGCGAACCTCGCCGGGACCCCGACGCGCACCTCGGTCGCGCTGACGTGGACCGCCTCGACGGACGACAAGGGCGTCGCGGGCTACGACGTGTACAAGGACGGCGTCAAGGTCGACACCGTCACCGGCACGTCGAAGACCATCACGGGCCTGAGCCCGAGCACCGCCTACAAGTTCAAGGTCCAGGCCAAGGACACCATCGGCCAGACCTCGGACTTCAGCGACGAGATCACGTCGACGACGCTGGCGGACACCCCGCCGAGCAAGCCGGCCGGTCTCGCGGGCACGCCGACGAAGACGTCGGTCGCGCTGTCGTGGACGGCGTCCACCGACGATGTCGGTGTCGCGGGCTACGACGTGTTCCAGAACGGCGTGAAGATCGACACCGTCACGGGCACGTCGAAGACCGTCACGGGTCTGGCCCTGAACACGGAGTACAAGTTCAAGGTCCAGGCGAAGGACACCATCGGTCAGACGTCGGTCTTCAGTGACGAGATCACGACGAAGACGCTGTCCGACACCCCGCCGACCACCCCGACGGGTCTGGCCGGCACGCCGACGGCGAGCACGGTTGCCCTGACGTGGGCTGCGTCCACCGACGACGTCTCCGTCGCCGGCTACGACGTCTACAAGGACGGCGTGAAGATCGACACCGTCACCGGCACGTCGAAGACCGTCACCGGTCTCAGCCAGAGCACGGCGTACAAGTTCAAGGTCCAGGCCAAGGACTCGATCGGGCAGACCTCGGCGTTCAGCACCGAGATCACGGTCACCACGACCGACAACACGATCGTCAAGTACGGCTACACGCTCAAGGGCACGTCGGTGCTGAAGACGCTCACGACCGGCCCCGTGCCGCTCACCGGCGGCATCAACGCCGATCTCACGCTCGCGACGGGCGACTTCACGGGCGACCTGACGCTCAACAGCACGAAGGCGAACCTGAAGGTCCTCGGCACGCTGCCGGTCAAGGCCGACATCGGCTTCGAGCAGACGGACAAGACCCGCGGCACGCTGAAGAGCGGCGTGCTGACGGCGACCGCGAAGTTCCGCGTCCGCCTGAAGCAGCTGTACCTGTTCGGCGTGCTGCCGATCGCCGGTGACGGCCAGTGCCGCACGAAGTCGTCGTCCATCGCCAACCTGAAGTCGACGGCGGCGTTCTTCGACCCGCTCCAGGGCGGCAACCTGAAGGGCACCTACGGCATCAGCGACCTCACCGGTTGCGGCCTGCTGGAGTCGTTCATCAGCCCGCTCGCCAAGGGCGGCGGCAACACCATCGACATCAACCTCACGCCGAAGCCCTAGCGCTCGGCTGAGCAGTCCGGTTCCGGCGGCCCTCGGTCACTTCGTGTGACCGGGGGCCGCCGGCCGTTAACGGCGCGCGGGCCAGCGTCGTGCCACTTCTGCGTCATCGTGCGAGCTGGCATCTCGGCACGCCTTAGGTCCCGTTTACCCCGCTGTTACGGGGTGCTCCATCTCACAGAGTGACCTCGCGGCGACGTTTCGCGCCCCGGTCGTCGACGGGCGCTCGGATATCCCTGACAATCGGCGAGGTCGCCCTCTGCCATCGGGCGGCCTGTCCATGTGGTGTGCGCCGGGGAGTGCGCCGCCGCTATTTACATCGGGAGGAAGCAAGTGTCCCTCAGGTCCTTTGGGCCACGGAACGTGCTGGCTGCTGCCGGCATCACCGCCCTGGCAGCCATGGCGGCTGCCGCACCCGCCAACGCTGCGCAGTTGACGCAGACGTACAAGTGCACCTACCCGCTCATCGGTGAGCGGGCGCTGACCGTGAACATCGACGCTGCCATCCCGTCGGAGTGGGAGCGCAACAAGTTCACGCCGCCGTTCGACATCACCGCGTCCGCCGAGGCCGACCTGGGCACGTACCAGGGCCTCGACCTGATCGGCGCGAACAAGATTTCCGGCAGCTCGAAGGCGTCCTCGACGGTCACCGCGCCGAACTTCACCCTGCCGGTGCAGGTCCCGATCGCGATCCCCGAGCTCACGAAGCCGGCCGCGCCGCCGCTGAAGTTCGAGAACCTCAAGGGCGAGACGCCGTCGCTGACGTTCTCGCAGACGGGCATCGTGAACATCACGGTCGACAAGCTCGACCTGAACATCACCGCCAAGCGCGCTGATGGCTCGTTCATCGTCCTGCCGCCGGTCGTCCCGGTCGACAGCGACGGCAACCCGAACACGTTTGACGTCCCCTGCGTGCTCAACCCGGCGGATCAGAACAAGACGCTGCAGAACATCAACATCGTCGACCCGCCGCCGGTGGACACCCCGCCGACGAAGCCGACGGGCCTCGCGGGCACGCCGACGACCGACTCGGTCGCGCTGTCGTGGACCGCGTCGACCGACGACAAGGGCGTCAAGGGCTACGAGGTCTTCCAGGACGGCGTGAAGATCGACACCGTCACGGGTACCTCGAAGACCGTCACCGGCCTCACGCCGGCGACGGCCTACAAGTTCAAGGTCAAGGCGATCGACACGATCGACCAGGCCTCGCCCGAGAGTGACGAGATCACCGTCACGACCGATGACGACGCCGACACCGCGCCGCCGTCCGTCCCCGGTGAGCCGTTCATCACGTCGATCGACGACGTGACGCCCACCTCCATCAAGCTCCAGTGGGGCGCGTCGACCGACAACGTCGGCGTCGCGGGCTACGAGGTCCGCTACGAGGGCCAGACCAAGACGGTCGGCAACGTGACGGCCACCGAGCTGACGGGCCTGACGCCGGGCGGCCTGTACGAGATCGACGTCCGGGCGTTCGACGCCGCGGGCAACTTCTCGGAGTACAGCGAGGCCATCGTCCTCGAGCTGCCCACCGGCGTGGACAACCCGCCGAGCAAGGTCGACAACCTGACCGGCGCCGCGACGGGCGAGACCTCGATCGAGCTCTCGTGGGACGCCGCCACCGATGACGTGTTCGTCAGCGGCTACGAGGTGTTCCAGAACGGCGCGAAGGTCAAGGAGGTCACCACGACCTCGACGACCATCACGGGTCTGACGGCGGCCACCGCGTACCAGTTCAAGGTTCGCGCGATCGACGCTCCCGGCCTCCAGCTCGGCGAGTTCAGCACGGAGATCACGGTCTCCACCGAGGGTCCCGAGCCGGACGGCCCGCCGAGCAAGCCCACGGGCCTCGCGGGCACGCCCACGAAGACCACGGTCGCGCTGTCGTGGACGGCGTCCACCGATGACAAGGGCGTCGCCGGGCTACGACGTGTTCCAGGACGGCGTGAAGGTCGACACCGTCACCGGCACGAGCAAGACGGTCACCGGCCTCACCGCCGGCACCGCCTACAAGTTCAAGGTCCAGGCCAAGGACACGATCGGCCAGACCTCGGACTTCAGCGACGAGATCACGTCGACGACGCTGGCGGACACCCCGCCGACGAAGCCGGCCGGCCTCGCCGGTGTCCCGACCCGCACCACGGTCGCGCTGTCGTGGACGGCGTCCACGGACGACGAGTCGGTCTCCGGCTACGACGTCTTCAAGGACGGCGTGAAGGTCGACACGGTCACCGGCACGTCGAAGACGATCACGGGCCTCACCGCCGGCACCGCGTACAAGTTCAAGGTGCAGGCGAAGGACTCCATCGGCCAGACGTCTGATTTCAGCGATGAGATCACGTCGACGACGGTCGTCGACAACGCGCCGAGCAAGCCCGCGGGCCTGGCCGGCACCCCGTCGACCACGTCGGTCGCGCTGTCGTGGACCGCGTCCACGGACGAGGACCCGATCGCCGGCTACGACGTCTACAAGGACGGCGTGAAGGTCGACACGGTCACCGGCACGAGCAAGACGGTCACGGGCCTGACGCCTGAGACCCTCTACAAGTTCAAGGTCCAGGCGAAGGACGCCATCGGTCAGACCTCGGACTTCAGCGAGGAGATCGAGGTCACGACGACCAAGGTCGACACGTCCACGATCAAGTACGGCTACGACCTGGCGGGCTCTTCGCAGCTGAAGAACCTCACCAAGGGCACCGTGCCGCTGTCCGGTGGGATCGACGCCGACCTGGCGCTCGCCACCGGCGACTACACCGCGGACCTCACGCTGAACAAGACGAAGGCGCGTCTGAGCGTCCTCGGTCTCATCCCGATCACGGCGGACATCGACTTCGCTCAGACGGACAAGACGCGCGGCAAGCTCGCGGGTGGCGTTCTGACGGCGACGGCGAAGTTCAAGATCAAGATCCCGAAGGCGTACCTCTTCGGCGTCCTGCCCGTCGTCGGCTCGACGAAGTGCGAGACGAAGTCGGCCTCCATCGCGTCGCTGAAGTCGACCGGTGCGTTCTTCGATCCGCTCCAGGGCGGCAACCTGAAGGGCACCTACGGCATCAGCGACCTCGCCGGCTGCGGTTGGCTGAACAACGTCATCAGCCCGCTCACCAAGGGTGGCGGCAACACGATTGACATCAACCTGACCCCGAAGGCCCCCGCGGCCACGTGATCCGGTTGCGTCAGTTCTGACGTCGTCACGGCGCCCCCGTCACCAGCTGGTGGCGGGGGCGCTGTGCGTTTCGGGCCCGGGCTGGCAGGATGCCGCCCCATGCCCACCAGCAGCGTCCGGCGCGTCATCCCGCTGATCCTCGGCTGGGAGCGCTTGCCGATCTCCTTCTCCCTGCACGGGGACACGAGCGGTGACATGCTCGTCGAGCCGGTCCCCGCGCTGCTGCTCGACACCGATGACGGCTGGACCCTCATCGATGTCGGCATCAACAGCGCGATCGTCCGCGACCCGTGGCTCTTCGCGCGCCTGCACGGGCGCAACATGTCGATCACGCCGTACCTGCCCGACGGGGACGAGGCGCTCATCGACGCGCTGGCCGCCTGGGACGTGCGGCTGGAAGACGTCACGCGCATCTACCTCTCGCACCTGCACAACGACCACGCCGGCTGCCTGCGGCTGTTCGAGGCCAAGGTGCCGGTGTGGGTGCAGCGCGTGGAGTACGACTACGCGATGACGCACCCGGGCCCCGAGCAGCACGGCATGTTCCGCATCGACTACGACGACCCGGAGATCGACTGGCGGTTCATGGACGGTGACGAGGAGCTCGCGCCCGGGATCTTCGCGTTCTCCACGCCGGGCCACACCCCCGGCCACCAGAGCTTCGTCATCGAGACGAAGGACGGCGACGGCTGGGTCTTCGCCTACGACGCGGGCGATCTCACCGCGAACTTCGAGCAGGAGATCTCGCCCGGCGGGCTCATCGACGCGACGCCCGAGCAGGGGCTGGCGTCGGTGCTGCGCGTCAAGGAGGTCGCGGCGGCGCGCGGGCTGCCGATCATCCCCGGGCATGACCCGGTCGTGTGGCCGCAGCTCATCCGCGACGCGGGCGGTGTGCCGCCGGAGTTCCCCGGCGACGTGCCAGGTTGACGTCCCCGTGCGAACGGAGGTCTCGGCCCGGGGAGGCTGGTGCCCTCTGGGATTCTGCGCGTTATCGCTGAAACGCTGAACGGACACTGCGCTGACGCAGATGTGATCGCCGAGACTGCGGTCCCCGTCTCTGTCCAGGAGGAAGCCCGTGTCCCGCAGCATCCGCCGAGCGCTCGTCGGCGTCGTGGCGAGCGCGCTCGCCGTCATCGTTGCCGCCCCTGCGCACGCAGGCACGCTGACCCAGCAGTACTCGTGTCAGCTCCCCCTTGTCGGGGGCCAGCCTGCTGAGTTGAAGATCACCGCCGACTATCCGGCGTCTACGGGTGCGGGGCAGCCCACGCAGTCGATCGATGTGACCGGCACCGTCACGCTGAAGGGCGACGCGGACGTTCTGACGCGCCTGGTGAAGGCCGGGAGGATCAGCGGTGTGGGGTCCGTGTTGATGACCCTGCGGACCGCGGGGATCGAGTTGCCGTTCAGGACGCCGCTCCGCCTGGCGTCCGCGCCGGTCCCGGCCACGGGCTCGCCGGTCCTCGAGTTCACCGGGTCGATGCCGGGATTCACGCTGCCCGCGTTCGCTGCGACGGGCGAGACGGACTCGGTCATCTTCCAGCCGTACACGCTGGCGGTCGACGGGCTCGCGCTGAATCTCGCGTTCACCGACGCCGCGGGCGGGGCAATCGTCCTTCCGTCGATCGGCGGCGTGCCCGACACCGACGGGAATCCGGCGACCGTCGACGTCCCGTGCACGCTGGACCCGCCCGGCCAGAACCGCGTGATCCCGCCGTTTGACGATCCCGGCGACATCGTGCCGCCGACCCGGCCGACTGACCTCGCCGCCACGGCCGAGGAGACCTCGGTGGCGCTGACGTGGACGGCGTCGACCGACAACGTGGGCGTCGTCGGCTACGACGTGTTCCAGGACGGCGTCCTGGTCAAGACGGTAGACCGGCCCGGTACGTCGATCACCGGGCTGACCCCGGACACGGTCTACCGCTTCAAGGTCCGGGCGAGCGATGCGGCCGGTGCGCTCTCCCCGTTCAGCGAGGAGGTGACCGTCCGGACCGACGCCCCCGCGACGGCGAGGTACCGCTTCGACCTGGCGGGCACGTCGGTGCTCAAGACCCTGACCCGCGGCTCGGTGCCGTTGCGCGGAACCATCGATCCCACGCTCGATCTGGCGACGGGCGCGTTCACCGCAGATCTGTCGCTCTTTCGTACACGCGCGCGTCTCCAGGTGCTGGGCGTCTTGCCCGTCACCGCGGACATCGCGTTCACCCAGACCGACAAGACGCGCGGGACGCTGAAGGACGGCGTCCTCGCGGCGCAGGCGCGGTTCAAGATCCTCCTGCCGCAGCTCTACCTGTTCGGCACGCTGCCGATCGTCGCGCCGGACACGTGCCAGACGAAGTCCTCGTCGGTGGCGATCATGCGGTCCGAGGCCGGCTTCGACGCGCTGCGCGGCGGCCGCCTGACGGGCACCTACGGGATGAGCGACCTCACGGGCTGCGGTCTGCTGACGTCCTTCATCAGCCCGCTGACGAAGGGCGCCGGCAACACGATCGACCTGACGCTCACGCCGCAGGCCGGAGGCGCACCGGCAGCGTCTTGAGCTGATTGGCGAACGGGGACTCGACGAACTGCGGCGAGCCCTCGATCTCCATCTCCGGGTACCGCGCGAGCGTCTCCTCGATGAGGACGCGCAGCTCGAGGCGCGCGAGCGCGGTCCCCAGGCAGAAGTGCCGCCCACCGGCGCCGAACGCCTGGTGCTCGGGGTTGCGGGTGACGTCGAAGCGGTCGGGGTCCTCGTAGCGGGTCTCGTCGCGGTTCGACGACGGGTACCACATGACGACCTTGTCGCCCTTGTGGATCGTCTGCCCGTGCAGCTCGGTGTCCTTCGTGGCGGTGCGGCCGAAGTGGGCGAAGGCGGGAAACATCCGGAGCGACTCTTCGACGACGGCCGGCACGAGCGACGGGTCGTCGAGCACCAGCTGCCGCTGGTCGGGGGTGCTCCATGAGCGCGCGCATCCCGCTGCAGTACGTCGCCTTCGTGCTGTCGTTGCCGGCGGCCATCAGGAGGAAGAAGCCCATGACGATCTCGTGCTCTTCCAGGCGCTCACCGTCGATCTCGGCGTGCACGAGGACGCTCGTCAGGTCGTCGGTCGGGTGCTCGCGCCGGGCGGCGATCAGCTCGCCGCAGCGGCGGAAGACCTCGGGCACGTCGCGCTCCATGACGATGTGCGCGCCCTCGGGCGTCGCGTCCGGGTCACCGGCGCCGAGGATGGTGTTCATGAGGTTCGCCCAGACCTCGTCGTCCTCGGGCGGCAGTCCCATGAAGCTGCCGATGACGCGCGCCACGACGGGCTGCGCTACGTCGCTGACGAGATCGCACGTCTCACGGCCTTCGAGCCGCTCGAGCACGTCGATCGTGATCTCGCGGATGGCGGCTTCGTGCTCCGCGATCCGGACGGGCGTGAAGCCGCGCTGGAACAGCGCCTTGATGCGGTCGTGCTTCGGCGGGTCCATCCCGATGAACATGGCCTGCTGGAGCTCGAGCGGGAGGATCGCGTTCTTCAGCGCGGTGAAGCCGCCGATCTCCGAGGAGTAGGTCTGCCAGTCGCGGCTGACCTCGTGGACGTCGTCAGCGGTCGTGACGGACCAGAAGCCCGCCTCGTCGGGGTACTCGGTGATGCCGTCGGTCCAGTGGACCGGGCACTGCGCGCGCATCTGGCGAAACAGCTCGTGCGGCGGGCCGTCGTGGAAATGCTCCCGGTCGCCGACGCGGATGCCTTCGAGCGGTGCCTGGCTCTGGTCCGTGGTGCTCATGACGTGCCCTCCTCCGTTGGCGCGTGTGACGCACTGAGGACCGTACCGGAGTCGACTTGGCGCCGTGACACACTGTCAAGTCGGCGCGCGCACGCGCCGCCGGACGTCACGACACGGCCGCGCGCTCTAGCGTTCATGCCATGAACTGGACCGTCGACGTGCCGATCGGTGCGCTGCCCGAACTTCCACCGCTGCCGCCCGTGATGGCGACGGCGCTCAGCGACGCCCTCGCACGCCCCGCCGTCCAGCAGCCGCCGTGGCCCGATCAGGAGTACGCCGCGCGCGTGCGCAAGCTCCTGGAGGTCGTCCCGCCGATCACCGTCGCACCCGAGGTCGATCGTCTCCAGGAGCGTCTCGGCGCCGTGGCGCGCGGCGAGGCGTTCCTGCTCCAGGGCGGTGACTGCGCGGAGACGTTCGACGACAACACCGAGGAGCATCTGCGCGGCACGATCCGCACGCTGCTGCAGATGGCGATCGTGCTGACGTACGGCACGTCGATGCCGGTCGTGAAGGTCGGCCGCATCGCCGGCCAGTACGCCAAGCCGCGCAGCTCGGACACCGACGCGGCGGGCCTGCCTTCCTACCGCGGCGACATGGTCAACGCGCTGGAGGCAACCGCCGAGGCCCGCCGCCCCGACCCGGGCCGCCTGCTGCGCGCGTACGCGAACGCCGCGGCCGCGATGAACCTCGCGCGCGCGATCACGGGCGCGGGGATGGCCGACCTGCACCGCCTGCACGAGTGGAACATGGACTTCGTGCGCGAGTCGAACGCCGGCGAGCGCTACGAGCGCCTGGCCACGGACATCGATCGCAGCCTGCGCTTCATGTCGGCGTGCGGCGTCGACGACCACTCGCTGCGCACCGTCGACCTGTTCGCCAGCCACGAGATGCTCGTCGTCGACTACGAGCGCGCGCTGCTGCGCCTGAGCGGCGACCGCCTGTTCCTGCTGTCGGCCCACCAGCTGTGGATCGGCGATCGCACCCGGCAGCTCGACGGCGCGCACGTGGCGCTGGCAGCGCTGATCGCCAACCCGATCGGCGTGAAGATCGGCCCGAGCACCACGCCCGAGGAGGCCGTGGAGCTGGTGGAGCGGATCGACCCGCAGAAGGTCGACGGGCGCGTGACGCTCGTCTCACGCATGGGCAGCGACAAGGTCCGCGACCTGCTGCCGCCGATCGTCGAAGCGGTGACCCGCACGGGGCACAAGGTCGTGTGGCAGTGCGACCCGATGCACGGCAACACCGAGGAGTCGCCCAGCGGCCATAAGACCCGCGTGTTCGACAACGTCATGGGCGAGGTCGAGGGCTTCTTCGAGGTCCACCAGCGGCTGGGCACGTACCCGGGCGGCATCCACATCGAGCACACCGGCGAGAACGTCACGGAGTGCGTGGGTGGCGCGCAGATGATCTCCCACGAGGAGCTCGGGGTCCGGTACGAGACGGCGTGTGACCCGCGGCTGAACACGCAGCAGGCGCTGGAGCTGGCGTTCCTGGTGGTGGAGATGCTGCGCCGGATCGGGTAGGCGCGGGGCGGCTCACTCGCCGAGGCGACGGAGCGTCTCCGCGTACCGCGGGAGCTGATCGTCGAGGACGTCGTTCAGCTGCACTCGCTCGGCCAGCGCCGCCCACGGGGCCAGGTCCCAGTACCTGCGTGCGGCCCCTGACGTCGATGGCAGCACCCACACCTCGGCACCCGCGAACCGCTCCGCCTGTCGCCCGTAGCCGGGCGACCGAGGACAGCGCCCGCCGCGCGCCGCGCACGCCGTTGAACGCCAGGACCGCCGGCGCGTTCTCCTCAATGAGCGCGTGCAGCCGCGCGACGTCATCACCCGCCGTTCCGATGGCGAGATCCGAGCCGCTCGCGACCTTGTTGAGGTCCGTCAGCCCGATTCCGTGCTCGACGAGCTGCGCGAACTCGGGAGGTTCGAGGCGGCGTGGTGTCAGCCCCGTCGTGTGCAGCGTGGCCCAGAAGCTGTTGCCCGGCCCGGCGTAGTACGCGCCGCGTCGCGCTGATGCCGTTCCGGCCGCGCTCCCGCAGAACACGACGCGCAGCCCGGATCGTATGACGTCGGGAAGCACCATGCGAGGGGCCGAGCGTATGCGTTCTCGGGCCACCGACTGACAGGACCGGGGGGCACACCGCGCGCCAGCATGCGAGAGTAGACGTGTGAACGATGCACAGAAAGCGCTGTTGGCTCGCCTGCGCGAGCTCGTCGAGGAGACCCCGAAGTCGGGGGCGGTGACTGCTGCGGGCCACCCGCTGCACGTCAGCCAGTTCTCGACGGCCATCGAGTCTCGCGCCGACGACGGTGAAGCGCTTGTCGAGTACGTGCGGTCCAAGGTGCAGGCGCGCCCCACCGCGAGCTACAGCGCGCTCATCAAGGCGGGACGTCCGGACCTCACCCCGGAGGCGCTGGCGGCCGACGCCGACGCGCCCTGGGCGTCGGAGTTCACCAACGAGGATCGCGAGGCGGCGAACTCGCGGCTTGGCGCGATGCTCGAGATTCACCGCAAGGAAGTCGAGGCCTCGGAGGCCGCGGCTCTCGAGGACGCGCGCAAGATCGTCGCGCGGGTCAGCGCGAACCGGGTCGCCAACGGCAAGCAGCCGCTGACGCCGGATCAGGAAGAGGACATGCTCGGGAACCTCGCGGCGCGGCGGGCGCGCGGCGAGTAGGTCATCGACGCCCGCGTCAGCGGGCGGCGTACTCCTCATCGGTCACATGGTCGCCCCAGCTCACCGCTGAGTGCGTCTCATCGACCTCGTTCAGCGCGAGGTGCACCATGAAGCGATCCGGTGCCGCCCCGTGCCAGTGGTCCTCGTCCGGCTCGAAGAACACCCGGTCTCCGGCGTTGATGACCTCGACCGGGCCGCCGCGCTTCTGGCACAGGCCGACGCCCTCGGTGACGTAGATCGTCTGCCCGAGCGGATGCGTGTGCCACGCGGTCCGCGCGCCCGGGGTGAAGCGCACGAGGTTCCCCTGCACGCGCGCGGGCGCGGGCGCCGCGGCGACGGCGTCGATGTAGACGTCGCCGGTGAACCACTCGGCCGGCCCCGTCATGGTCTGGATGCTGCTGCGGGTGATCTCCATGCGGTCTCCTCGTGGTGCGTCCGTCGCCGCTGGTCACCACCAGCATGATTGATGGGTCGTGTCGTCACCCCGCCGGCGCGAACCCCCCACGCATACGGCGCCGGCCCCACCACCGGGGTCCCGCGGAACCGCAGCTGCACCCGGTCGCCCGGGTAGCCCAGGCGCATGACCTCCAGCGGCCGGCGCCCGTCGGGCATGTCGGCCTCATGCACCGAGACGGTGACCATGAGCGTCGCCCCGTCGGGGATGCCGAGCAGGTTGGCTTCGTAGCGCCCGCAGGCCGTCGTCTCCACCGAGATATCCGCCTCCTCGATCACCAGCGCTGGCGGGTCGGCGACGGCGAGGTCCTCGCCGTCGACCGCCGCCTCGTCGAGCCACGGCACGTCTGCCACCCGGAAGAACGAGAGGCCGATCCCGATCGGTGTCGGCCCGACGGACCACAGCGTCGTCAGCCGCAGGATCTCGTCCGGGGCGGCGCCGAGCACCCGCGCGACCGAGAGCTCGACGTCGCCGGCGCGCCGGTCGAGGACCCGCACCGTCGGCGGGTTCGCCCCGGGATCGAGCAGCGTTCTCGCCAGACCGCGCACCCCCGAGGCCTGCCGGGCCGGTGCGACGAACGTCCCGCGGCCGCGCACGCGCACGATCGCGCGGTCGGCCTCGAGGATCTGCAGCGCCTGGCGGACGCACACGCGGCTGACCCCGTGCAGCCGGCAGAGCTCCGGTTCGGAGGGCAGCGGGTCGCCGGGCTGCCACGCGCCGGACTCGATCTGCTGCCGGATGAGCTCCTGCAGCTGGTAGTAGAGCGGGACGGCGCTGGCGCGGTCGAGTCGGGGTCCGGTGGCCACGGTCCGCCGACGGTATCGCCGAGGTTGTCTTATCGGCAGGGCCGCGCGGTCGGGAATCAGAGCGTCCCGGTTCTCCCCGCTGGCACGGGGGTTTCCGTAGCCCGGCGCCGATGACGGCGCCGGTACTTGTCCTATTCGCCCCGGATCTGTAGTGTTCCCGTGAACGCCGCCAAACGTGTGCGTTAGCCTGCCGATATTTGGACCGTTGGTCCTATTTCGGCCCCTCCGGTATGGACCGCGTGGCGCTATCGAGCCTCGCCGCCATCGAGCACCGTCCTCGCACCCTGAACTTGACGACGGAGGCCGGATGTCTGCCACTCGACGGACCCTGATGCTCGCCTTCGCCGCTGTGGGCGCCATCTCGATCGGCGCGTGCGGCTCGGCGGAGAAGAAGGACAGCAGCGGCGCTGCGCTCACGGAGAAGACGATCTCGATCCCGTTCGTCTCCGACATGAGCGTGCCCGACCCGGACGTCTTCTACGACGTCGAGGGCAACGCGGTGACCCTGTCCGTCTACGAGGGCCTCGTCCGGTACAAGCCCGACACGACGGAGATCGTCGGTGACCTCGCCAAGAGCTGGGAGGTCTCCGACGACAAGAAGACCTACACCTTCGCCCTCCAGGACGGCGTGACGTTCCACAGCGGCGCCCCGATGACCTCCAAGGACGTCAAGGCGAGCTTCGAGCGGCGCAAGACGCTCGGCCAGGGCTCGAGCTACATGCTCGCCGGCGTGAAGAGCATGGAGACGCCCGACGACTCCACGTTCGTCATCAACCTCAAGGAGCCGCAGCTGCCGTTCATGCACTACCTCGCCTCACAGTGGGGTCCGCGGGTCATCGGCCCGGAGGCGCTGGTGGAGAACGCCGGCGACGACCAGGCGCAGAAGTACCTCTCGACGCACGAGGACGGGACCGGCCCGTACGAGCTGACGGAGTTCGATCGCGGCACCCAGTACACCCTCACCGCCTACGACGGCTACTGGGGCGCGAAGCCGTACTACACGACGGTCAACCTCAAGATCACGCCGGACGTCAACACCCAGCAGATCCAGCTCAAGGGCGGCGACCTGGCGATGATGCTCCACGCCTACCCGGCGTCGGACCTGAAGTCCGCCGAGGACGACCCGAACCTGAAGGTCGAGACGCCGGAGACGGCGGCGACCCTCATCACGTACCTCAACACGAACAAGGCGCCGTTCGACGACCCGAAGGCGCGCGCCGCGGTGGCGGGCGTCATCGATCGGGAGGCGATCGTCTCGCAGGCCTACGGCGACACGGCGAAGGTCGCGGCAGGCCCGTACCCGCCGGCGATGCTCGCCGATCAGCCCGAGCTGCCCTACGGCACCGGCGTCCCGGCGGGCAGCGAGGACATCGGCAAGGGCAAGAAGATCCTCCTCTCCTACGCCGCCGACGAGGTCGCGACGCTCGGCCGCGTCTCGCAGCTCCTGCAGTCCCAGCTCAAGGAGATCGGCTACGACGTCGTCATCAAGGAGGTCCCCCACGCCCAGGTCTACGACTGGGTCGAGGGCGCGGAGAAGGGGCCGGACATCTTCCTGCTGACGAACAACCCGGACGCCGCGCACCCCGACACGTGGGCGGGCATCAACTGGGGCACGAAGGGCGGCACGAACCTCCTCGCCTACTCCGACCCGAAGGTCGACGACATGCTCGCCACGGCGCTGTCGCAGGACAGCGAGGAGCAGGCCGACGAGATCTACCGCGAGATCGGCCAGGAGGTCGTCGACGCCAACGCCCAGCTGTTCATCGCCAACGTGCGGGACACGATCGTCTACAACGCGGGGATCGCGGGCGTGACGCACACGCCGCTGTATCCGTGGGTCGTGGACCTCGACCAGCTCAAGCCGGCGGAGTAACGCCGTCATGGCTCACAGCACGATCGGCGCTCCGGGCCTCACCGGCCCGGAGCGCGAGCTGACCGACGCCGTCTCCGCCCAGGAGCTGGCCCGCGACCTGGAGTGGTTCTCCGAGCACGGGCTGCGCCTGGCCGGGACGGAGGGCGAGCGCGCCGGCGCCCGCTACGTCCGCGACCGCATGGTCGAGGCGGGCATCGACTGCGAGCTGGAGGGCTACGACGGCTGGGTCTCCTACGGCACCGAGCCCGAGCGGTTCGGCCCGGCGACCGTGACGCTGCCCGACGGCGAGGCGCTCGCCGGGAAGATCTACGCGTTCGGCGGCTCGACGCCGCCGGACGGCGTGAGCGGCGAGCTCGTCTGGGTCGGCACCGGCGCGCCGTCGGAGTACGACCGCCTCGGCGCCGACGTGCGCGGCAAGGTCGCGCTCTCGATCCTCTCGATGGACGCGCCGCACGGCGAGCCCGTCGCGGTGGCGGGCGAGCGCGGCGCGGTGGGCATCGTGATCATGAACTGGTCCGATCGCCATGGCCGCGTCGTGCACACCGGCACGTCGCGCGGCATCTGGGGCAACCCGACGGCCGAGGACCTCACGAGCGAGTCGCGGATCCCGGTCGTGTCGGTCTGCTTCGAGGACGGGCAGCGGCTGCGCGCGCTGGCCGATGCCGACGGCGGCGCTTCGGTCCGCCTCGACGTGCAGACCCACGCGCAGTGGGCGCCGTCGCAGCAGCCGATCGCGTCGATCCCGGGGACGGACGGCGACGACTTCGTCCTCGTCTACTGCCACCTCGACACGTACGGCCGCGGGATGACCGACAACACGACGGGCGTCGTCGGGCTCATGGAGCTCGCGCGGCGGCTGTCGGCGGTGCGCGGCTCGCTGCGGCGCGGCGTGCGGCTGGCGTGGTGGGCCGGGCACGAGATGCCGTACAACGGCTCGACGTTCCACCTCGACGCGCACTGGGACGAGATCCGCGACCACTGCGTCGCGGTCATCAACGCCGACTCGTGGGCGATCGCCGACACGCTCGACAAGGTCCTGACCTGGGGCTTCGCCGAGACCGAGGCGTTCGCCACCGCGGCGGCCGACGATGTCCTCGGCATGTCCACGGGCTTCGAGGACTTCGACGCGCGCGAGGCCGAGCAGTCGTTCTGGGGGATCGGCATCCCGTCGTGGATGGCGTTCTCCATCGCCGACGGCTACCCGGACGGGCTCTCCTACCTCGGCGGCTACTGGCACTCCGAGGAGGACAAGCTCGAGCACGTCGACCAGCCCGCGCTCGCGCAGCTCACGGCGATCTACGCGCTGTCGTGCCTGCGGCTGTGCACGGCGCCGGTGCTGCCGTTCTCCTACACCGGGCTGGCCGAGCGGCTGCGGACGCTGCTCGACGAGCTCGCCGGCGCGCACCCCGACGCGGTGGCGTGGGACGGCGTGCGCGCGGCCGCGGCGCGGTTCGCGAGCGCGGCCGCGGCGGCGGAGCTGGCGATCGCCGGCGGCGCCGACCCGGCGGCGTGCAACCGGGCGTTGATGGCGTGCGCGCGGGCGATCAACCCGGTCGTCTACACGGTGGGCGGCGTCTACGCCCAGGACGCGTCGTCGGCGTCGCACCTGCGCAAGCGGCTGCCCGGGCTGCAGCAGGCGCTGGCCGGCATGACCGCCGACGACCCGGTGCAGGCGACGGCCTGGTCGACGAACGCGATGCGCGAGCGCAACCGCACGGTCGACGCGCTGCTCGCCGCGGCGGAGGCGCTCGAGTCGTGCAGCGGCTGACGCGCGAGGGCAACACGACGTACGACCTGGTCGCGGCCGAGCCGCGGCTGGTCGTCGATCCCGGCGAGGAGTTCGTCGTCGAGACCGAGGACGCGATGGGCGGCGTCATCACCCGAGAGGACCAGCCGCCCGACGCGTCGTCGTTCGGGCCCGCGCTGGCCGCCGACGAGTTCAACCCGTGCACGGGGCCGGTGGCCGTGCGCGGCGCGTCGCCTGGGGACGTGCTGGCGATCGACATCGTCGACATCGCGCTCGCGCCGTCCGGGGTCGCGTGCGTGTTCGAGGGCGTCGGCCCGCTCGCGGACTCGTTTCAGTACGCCGACTGCCGCGGCCCGTTCACGCGGGTGATCGAGCAGCGCGACGGCGTCGGGTCGCTGGGCGACGTGTCGTTCGCTCTGCAGCCGCACATCGGGACGATCGCGGTCGCCCCGGCGCGCGGGCTGTCGGCCGGCGCGGACGCCAACTACGGCCAGGGCGCGTGGGGCGGCAACCTCGACTGCCGGCTGATCGCGCCGGGCAACCGGCTGCTGCTGCCCGTCGCCGTGGAGGGCGCGCAGCTGTACGTCGGCGACGTGCACGGCGCGATGGCCGACGGCGAGCTGTTCGGCACGGGGGTGGAGACGCGCGCGGAGGTGACGCTGCGGTGCTCGGTGCTGCCCGCGACGCCGCTGCCGTTCGCACGGGTGCAGACGCCGACACACCTCGTTTTCCTGAACTCGACGCGGCCGCTGGAGGCCGGGATCGACGAGGCGTTCCGGTGGGCGATGGACTGGCTCGTCGAGGAGGTGGGGATGGCGGCGCGCGACGCGTACGTGCTGCTCGGCATCCACCCCGAGGTGCGGATCGACGTCTTTCAGATGGTGCGGCTGGGGCGGCTCGCGGCGACCGTGGGTGTGTCAGTGCCGCTGGAGCTGGCGGCATGAGCCCGGTGTTCGAGGCCCGGCCCGGGCAGGACACGCACGGCGGCGCGCTGGGGATCCTCCACGTGCCCGTGAGCTTCCCGCTCATCCCGGGGACGGCGGGCAACGCGGCGTCGTACCCGTACCCGGTCGTGTGGAAGACGGTCGCGGGGGTGTCCGTCGACGAGATCGTGCGCGGCGGGCATGAGGCGGTCGCGGCGCGGCTGATCGACGCCGCGGTCGCGCTGGAGCGCGACGGGGTGCGCGCGATCGCCGGGGACTGCGGGACGCTGCTGCGCTTCCAAGCCGACGTCGCCGCGGCGGTCTCCGTCCCGGTGCTGCTCTCGCCGCTGTTGGCGGTGCCGCTCGTGTCGGTGCTGACGGGCGGCCGGCCGGTTGGGGTGCTCGCGGCGAACGCGGCGAACATCCGCGAGGAGGAGTGCGTGCAGGCGGGCATCCGGCCCGAGCACGGCATGGTGGTCGAGGGGCTGGAGACGCGGGACGCCTGGCGCGCGGCGATCGTGGACGAGGCGCCGTCATTCGACTCCGACGAGCTGGAACGCGACGTGGTCGGCGGGGCGCTCGCGCTCGTGGAGCGCGCGCCGGGGATCGGCGCGATCGTGCTCGACTGCGCCGACCTCCCGCCGTACGGCCCGGCGGTGCAGCGCGCCACCGGGCTGCCGGTGTTCGACGCGCTGACCCTTGCCGACCTCGCGCACGCGGCGACGCACCGCGCGGCGTTCGTCCGGTCGCTGGATTCCGATGCCTGAGCCGGTGGTGCTCGGCGGCGGCGCGCCGCTGGACTGGGCAACGTACGAGGCGGTCGTCCACGGGCATGCCCCGGTGGAGTTCGGGGACCGCTCCGCGGCATTGGCGTCACGGGCGGCGCTGGAGGCGCGGATCGCGGCGGGCGACGTCATCTACTCCGTGACGACGGGCTACGGCGCCGAGGCCGGCCGCGCGCTGCCGCCGGACAAGCTCGCCGAGGTGCAGCGCAACACGGTGCGCTCACACGCGGTGGGGGTGGGCGACGACGCGCCCGAGCCGGTGGTGCGCGGGATGATGCTGCTCACCGCGCAGGCGATCGCGCAGGGCCCGCCGGGCTATCGGCCGGAGATCGGCGAGGCGTACGTGCGGGCGCTGAACGCGGGCGTGGTCCCGCGGGTGCCGATGCAGGGCTCGCAGTCGGCGTCGGACCTGATCCCGAACGCGCACCTGGCGCTGGGCGTGCTCGACGTCGACACGCTGGAGGCGAAGGAGGGCGGGGTCATCAACAGCGCGGCGTTCAGCGTGGCGCTGGCGTTCGAGGCGGTGCGCGAGGCGCAGGCGCTGGTGGAGGGCGCCGAGCGGGTGGCGGCGATGACGCTGCAGGCGCTCGGCGGGCATGCGGAGGCGTTCGATGAGCGGCTCGTGGGGTTGCGGCCGCATCCGGGGGCCCTGGCGAGTGCGGCGCACATGCGGTCGCTGCTGGAGGGCTCGAAGCTGGTGGGGACGTCGGACCGGCCGCATGATCCGTTCTCGCTGCGGTGCCTGCCGCAGATCCATGGGGCGGTGCGTGACCAGATCTCGTTCGCGCGGGAGGTGGTTGCGCGGGAGCTGTGTGCGGTGACGGACAACCCGGTGGTGCTGTCCGGCGGCGAGGTGCTGTCGGGTGGGCTGTTCCATGGCGAGCCTTTGGCGCTGCCGATGGATGGGGTGTCGTTGGCTTTGACCGAGGTCGCGACGATCTCGGTGCGGCGGTCGCAGCACCTGGTGGGTGGGGCGCTGGGGCTGCCGGCTCGGCTGGTGACTGATCCGTCGCGGCTGGGGTTGTTGATGCTGCCGGCTAGTGCTGCGGGGTTGCTCAGTGAGGCGCGGTTGCGGGCGACGGCGGCTTCTCGGGAGTCGGTGCCGGTGGACGTGATGGAGGATCACGTGGCGATGAGTGGGGTCGCGGCGCGGCAGGTGTTGGAGGTTGGGGAGTTGGTGCGGAAGGTTGTGGCGGTGGAGTTGGTGTGCGGCGGGGTTGCCGTCGACTTGGTTGGCGTTGCGCTGGCGTCACCGGCGGTTCGAGGGCTTCACGCGCGGCTACGGAAAGTGGTCGCCGCTCACAGGTACGACGGACGTACCGACCCAACTGTGGCTGCGGTCGTCGTCTGAACAGCGAAGCCGGTCGGTCTCTTCCCACCATGGCGAAGAGGAGTTGTCGGCGGTCGTACTCTGCACGGGACGCAACCGCCAAGACCGGCGTCTGCTGTTGGAGCCCAACATGGACGCCAACCCTGAATGCGTACGTTCTCCGAGATGGTTGCCGACGATGGTGATCGCCTCACGATCAGCCTCCCGGCTGTCCGCGGCCACGGGCGGCGCCACGCTGACGCGCCAACCGGCATGCCGAGCGCGCTCTCAATCGGGTTGGGACGTGTGCAGGATGGGATTGCGGGCGGACCGGGTACTGGAAGCCATCGTTGGCGATTGCGCTCTACTCGGGCGGAACTCCCACGCTTCCTGGCAGACGGGCTGGCAGTGAGTGCGTCCTGCGGGCCTCGTTGATCGTGCAAGGAGCGCTGCGCGGCTGTCGGGCGTCCCTGGTAATCTCACGCCGCGCCCCCGTATCCGCGGGCCCCGGTTGTCCCTGGCCAAATGACGTATTGGCAGCCAACGGCCCCATATCCTGGAGAACGCTCGCCCATGCCTCCTGAGCCCGACAATACTCCGAAGCTGCCGCCGATGGATCTTACAGTCGAGTACGGCCAGCGGATGCCCGGCTCGACCAATCCGATGTCTGAGGAGCGACGGAACGCGTATCAAGATCGGATTCGTCGGGTCGTCGAAGCAGAGGCCGCGGGAGCAGCTAAAGCGGCCAAGCTTTTCGTACGTTAGTGCTGCCCCCAAACTGGGGTCGGTCTAACCCAGGTCCGCGAGGCTTTCCTTTCCAGACTCAGGCGGCGTTTGTGCGCGAACGCTACCGCCCGCTCGGCGATTCGCGCCAGCTTGATCGCGTCTTTGCCATCGCCAACAGCGCTGGCTCGGACGCCGTATTTATCGATAGCCCTTACATCGACTTGGACTATCGCAGCGACCATTCGCACTTCTACGGTCGTGCTTTCAAGCCGCCTCCTGACGTCACAGAACGCCTGGTCTTTACTCGTGGCGACGAAATCACGGGGATCTCGGTGATTCGTCCGATCCCACAGCAGGTTGGGCGAACCGTCATGGTGCCCCCGCTGGAACTGGCGTCGTATATCTCCTGTACTGCGACGGCCTCGGTCAACGTGTTTGGGCAGGAGTGGCCGGTATCCGGGTTTCCATTTAGCAGTCAGGATGGGGAATACGGGGTTTGCGCACACGCGGCGATCTGGGCGATGGCGCGGTATCACCATCTGCGCTTCTCGACTGACCGCTACACCGTCTCTGGGATCATCGATGCAGCCGGCATGAGGGAGCGGGCGGACCGCACCGCGAGGTCTAACGGTCTCTACGTGTTCGACATTGTTCGGGCCTTTCGAGGGCTCGGATTGCCAGCCCTGACCTACGACGTTGGCGAGATTCCACCCCCGGAAAACCTTGACAAGGTCATCTGTCGCTACTTGAACTCCGCAATCCCCGTTGGCATCGTCACGGAGAATCACATGATTGTCGCTTGTGGGTACGGCGAGCGTCCTGACGGGACGATTTTCTACTTTGTCAGCGACGACAACCACTCGGCGTACGAGCGTGTCGATCAAGTTCCACAGGGGACGGCGAGTGGCGCCTGGAAGATGCTGGTCATTCCGCTCCCGGGGCGGATGCACGTCAGCGGTGAGGCTGCTGAAGCTCGCGCAGAGCAGGCTTTCGAAGACCGAATCAGGGCTACAGCCGGTCCGGGGCATCTGTTGGCGAAGTGGGAACAAGATGAGCTAAGGGTCCGGACTTACGCCACGCCCTCGCCGACGTACACGAATGGCCTTGCTGAACGCTCCCTGCCGCAGGGGATTGTTCAGCACCACCTGTACGCGCCGAAGTCGGGTTGGCTGTGGATTACTGAGTTCCAAGACCTCACTCGCCCGGAGGCCGAGAGAGTAGTCGGCGAGATTGCAGTGGATGCGACAAGCCTCAGGCTCGACCCGACACCGCTATTCGGCAACATCGATGGGTGGGCGTATCGCTGGGAGCCGGGTGACGAAGAGCCGGAGGTCACTCAAGCGGTCCAGGCAGGGAGCGCACACAGCAGCGCGATCGGGGACCGAACCGAGATTGTGCCTCCGCCCCCGCCCCCGCCGTTCATGCGCCAGGGACCGGCGCCTGTGACTGACTAGCACCAATCGTGGAAGCCTCGGGGCATCAGCTGGAACCCGCTCCGTTCGAGGGAGGTAATCCCCCAGTCCCGGGGTCGGCGCGATGGCGCGGGTATCTAGGGAGCGCGAGTCGGCTGTAGGGCTACGGTCGTGCTTTGACATCTCTGACCTCTACGGCCAGAAGCCAACGGCCGTCCGCGCACCGGGCTCTCCCTTCGTGCAGCAGGTCGCATAGGTCCGCGGGTTGGGCGTCCGGACCGAAAATCTCACGAAACTGGTCGAGTAGTCGGTACGCGGTGGCCTGGGAAACGCCCCATCGCTGCTGAAAGTCTGCGACGACAGGCTCGACAGCGGTAGCGCTCGCGTGGGTGCGGCGCAAGTCATCCCATTCCTGGATGAAGAGCGCCATCCGCTCAATGACTCGGCGGTCTCGTGGGTTTCCGTGGCGGTCTATCCGGAGCCAGTCGATCAGCGGAACTCCGCCGGAGGGGGGTGCTAGTCGTATAACGAGCGTCAATTCTGAACCGCTGACTGGTCGCGCGTGTAAGGCGTTGATGATTGAATCTCCGCATACAGACCCGGCCCCCTCGCCGTAGCCAGCAAGCGTCTGCGAGGGGGGCCGGCGGCCTGTCACGCCTGTTCCATCATGCACGGCTCCGTCGGCGTCGCAACGGTGGACCCCGCAATTTGCGGAGGTTTGTGTAACGGCTGTCCGTGCTTGCTATCCAAAGTGGGCTGCAAATCAGCAGGAACCGCCAATCGGATTGATTCTCACCCCGTCTGCGAAGCCGCCGCGTGCGACAGCGGCGAACTCGAACTGGCGGGCTGAGGTCAAGATCGGCTATGCCTCTGACATGCGTTTTCGGAGCCGGTGGCGAACGCAGTGGCTGCCTTAGGCCACGGCCGACTGCTCGACATATGCGCGCCACGCGCCAAAGCTGGTGATGTCTGTCGCGTCTACAAGTCCGCCCGATTCGCACGTGAATCCCGTGACCTCGCTCTGGTCAGCAAGCATCACGCGCCCGAGGCCCAGCGGCGCGCCGATTAGCGCGAGCAGTTCTCCGAGCGCAGCGGCAGGTAGTGCCCAGACCTCGCAGGCGATCGCGGCGCCGTCCTCAGTGCGCGACAGCGCGGGCCGCTTGCCATCGGGCAGCGCGTAGAACGCGTACTCCGGAGCCGTCGTCGTCGCGCGGACAAACCGCGCACCGCGGTCAGTGAGCTGGTGGTTGAGCGGCATCCCGCTCAGGTGCGCCCCCAGCACGGCAAGCTGCACAAGCCCCGGCTCGTCGACCACCCCAGGCTCGCCACTCCACGACGCTGATGCATGCAGGAGCCGGTAGTCATGCGAAGCCGGCGCCAGCAGCGACACCCCAAACGGCAACCCATCCCCCCGCACCGGCGCAGGCACCGCCACCGCCGCCATGTCCATGAGGTTCACGAAGTTCGTAAACCGCCCCAGCGCCTCATTCACCCCCACCGGATCCGCCGCCACCTGCGCATGCGTCGGATGCCCCGGCGTCGTCGGCAGCATCAGCGCATCGACGTCCTCCCACACCCGATCCGCCACCATCCGCAGCTCCGCCAGCTTGTGCGCCGCCGCGAACACATCGACCGCACTCAGGTCCCGTCCGCTCCGCACGATCCGCGCCACCGTCGGGTCCAGCCCCTCCGGCTCCCCATCGATGATCTCCAGCAGGTCCGCCGTCCGCTCAGCCACCCACGACGCATAGAGCAGCGGCGCCGCATCCAGCATCGGCGACACGTCGACCGGCACCAGCGTCCACTGCGTCGCCGCATGCTCCAGCGCCGCCTCCCACGCCGCGGCGGCCTCGGGCTCCGTGAACTCCAGCTGCCCCTCCAGCGGCACGCCCAGCAGCCCCCGCCGCGGCGACATCGGCACCTCGGCCTCGCGCGACCACGGGTCCTCTGGGTCGACCTCCGCCGCCACACCCAGCACCAGCGACGCATCCACCGCGCTGTGGGCGAAGATCGAGACGCAGTCCAGCGACGCGCATGCCGGCACCACGCCGCGCGTCGAGATCAGCCCCCGCGTCGGCTTCAGGCCGACCAGTCCGTTGAACGCCGCCGGCACCCGGCCCGACCCGGCCGTGTCGGTGCCCAGCGAGAACGCCACCAGCCCCAAGGCCACAGCCAGCGCCGAGCCCGACGAGGACCCACCGCTCACGCGCTCGGGATCGAAGATCGACCCGTCCACCCCGTAGGGCGACCGCGTGCCCACGAGCCCCGTCGCGAACTGGTCCATGTTCGTCTTGCCGACGAGCATCGCCCCCGCCTCGCGCAGCAGCCGCACCACCGTCGCCGTCTCAGCAGGCGTGTACGCGAAGCCCGGGCAGCCCGCCGTGGTCGGCACGCCCGCGACGTCGATGTTGTCCTTCACCGCGAACGGGATCCCGTACAGCGGCAGGGACGGGTCGGCGTCGTCGAGCTTGGCGGCCCTCGCCAGGAGCTCCTCGTCGCAGATGCGCGAGATCCACACCGGCGCGTCGACCGCGTCGGCCCGCGCGATGACCTCGCGCGCCACATGCGACGGCTTGCGGCGCCCCGCCCGGTAGTCCTCCAGCAGCCCCTGCACCGTGAACGGCTCCGTCATGACCCCTCGCTTCCCGCCGGTGACAGCGTCGCCCACGCCTCGCGCTCGGCCGCGAACGCGGCCTCCCGCCCGGCGCGGAACTCGGCGATCGAGTCGGCGTTGTCCTGCAGAAACCTGTCGTGCTCGGCCATCGAGAAGGTGACCGGCTCCACCCGCGGTGCCCACTCCCCGGCAGCGCTCAAACGGCGGAGCTCCTCGAGCTCGTCCTCGGACACCGGCTCGAACCGGATCTGGTCGAAGTGGTGCAGCAGCGCGCCCGACTCCACGCCCCAGATCGGCACGGTGCGGCCGACGAGCTGGTAGCCGCCCGGGCCTTCCATCCCGTACACGCACATGAACGCGCCGCCGATACCGACGGCGTTCGGCGGGGTCCACGGGCGCGGCGGCGTGTACTTCGTCGTGACCAGACGGTGGCGCGGGTCGACCGGCAGCGCCACCGGCGCACCGAGGTAGACGTCGCCCAGACCGAGCACGAGGTAGGACGCGTCGAACACGATCCGCCGCACGTCCTCCTCCGACGCCAGCCCGTTGATCCGCCGGATGAACTCGATGTTGTCCGGGCACCACGGCGCGTCGCGCCACACCGACGTCATGTACTTCTCCACCGCCAGCGCCGCCTGCGAGTGGCGCCACGCCAGCGGCAGGTGCACGACCCGCGCGGCGATCGGCTGGTCCTCCGGCGCCGGCAGTTCGGCCTGCACGCGCTGGACCGCCCACAGGAGCGCGGCGGCGGTCGTGAGCGACGGGTCGAACTGCACGTGCAAGGACCGAACGCCCGGGGTCAGGTCGGTCACGCCCGGGATGCCGGCTTCCACCAGCGCGCCCTGCAGGACATGCGCGCGCACGCGCGAGCGCAGGTCCAGTTCGTTGGCGCCGAACTCCACGAGCAGCGCCCGTTCCCCCGCCCGCCGGTAGGTCACGGCGCCGCCCGACGTTTCCGCGGAAACGTCCAGCACTGGATCATCGGACCCGGCGCCGACCGCGAACGACGGCGTGACGTCCTCCAGGAGCACGGTGTCGCCGGGCCGCGCCTGGCCGAGCTTCCACAGGTCGTCGCGCACCACCTGGGCGAACACGGCGAAGCCGCCGAGCGAGGGGCCGTCGGGGCCGACGACCACCGCGGTGTCGCCGCCGAGCATGATCGAGCCGACGCCGTAGGCCGAGTCCAGGATGTTCGACGGGTGCAGCCCCGCGTCGCCGCCGTCGGTGCGGGTGAACTCCGGGATCGGGCCCTCCAGGCGGATGCCGGTGCGGTCGGAGTGGTGGTGCACCGTCCACTCGCCGGTGAGCAGCTCGTCGAGCGATGCCGCGGAGACGATGTCCGGCGCGCCCTGCGGGCCGGTCACCACGCGCAGCTTCCACAGGTTGCCGATGGCGGGTCGCTCGACCTCGACCGGGTCGCCGACCTCGGCGCCGCCGATCGGGATGACCTCGCCCGCGACGAGCTTGCCGCCGCCGATCTTCCCCGGGGTGAACGACGCGCGGGAGCCGAGCACGACCGGGTCATCGATCCCGCCCGCCACCAGCACGTACGCGCGCATGCCGACCCCGCGGATGCCGCGCAGCCGGAGCTCCCCGCCCTCGGGGACCTCCAACGCCGTCCATTGCGGCACGGGGTTGCCGTCGAGCTCGACGACGAGCGGCGCGCCCGTCACCGCCACCCGCGCGCCCGCCGGGAACCGCAGCGACGGTCCCTTCACCACGACCTCCAGCCCGGCCGCGCCCTCGGGGTTGCCGACCAGCCGGTTGCCCAGGCGGAACGACAGGTCGTCCATCGGGCCGCTCGGCGGCACGCCGGTCTCCCACAGGCCCAGCCGGCCCGGCCAGTCCTGCACCGTCGTCAGCGTGCCCGGGGACAGCACCTCGATGGAGGCGCCGTCATTCACGCGGCAGTCCAGATGATCAGGCGCACCGGCGTCGGGTCGTAGCCGTTGCACGGGTTGTTCAGCTGCGGGCAGTTGCTGATCATCACGACGGTGTCGCGGTCGGCGCGCAGCTGGACGTACTTGCCCGGCGCGCTGATGCCGTCCTCGAACGTCAGCCCGCCCTCCGGGGTCAGCGGGACGTTCATGAAGAAGTTGACGTTGTGCGTGAGGTCGCGCTTGTCCAGGCCGTCGCCCCACTTCAACGCCTCGAGCAGGAACGTCTGGCGGCACGCGTGCATGTGGCGCGTGTGCTCGCCGTAGCGCACGACGTTGCTCTCCTGCGAGCACGCGCCGCCGAGCGTGTCGTGGCGCCCGCACGTGTCCTCGACGATGGTCACCAGCGGCTGGCCGTCCAGCGCGAGCAGCCGCGACCCGGTCGTCAGGTACGCGTTGCCCTGCGCCCGCAGCGTGTCGACCGCGCTGTAGCGGTTGGCGTAGTCGTGCGCGTCGAAGAAGAGCGTGTCGACCGCCTGGTTGCCCTCCAGGTCGACGATGCGCAGGATCTCCCCGGCGCGCAGCAGGTGGGTCCAGCCGGCGCCCGCGGGGACGTCGTCCACCAGCCGGGCGGCGCCCGCGTCGAGGCCGATCGAAGACGTCGTCGTCATGCCAGCACCGCCTCGGAGTTCGCGAACCCGCGCTCGTTCTCGTCGCACGCGACGCGCACGGCGTCGTCATCCGCCGCGGCGGCCACGGGCTCCAGCCGCAGCCCCACGGCCCCCGGCCGCCAGTCCGGCGACGGGTCGAGCGGGTGCGGCACGCTGCACAGCAGCACGAGGGTGTCGAGCTCGAAGCGCAGCGTCACGTGATCGCCCGCCGCGGAGTTCCCCGGGACGAACGACAGCTCGCCCTCCGGCCCGACCGCGACCTTGCTGAAGAAGTTGATGTTCGCCACGAGGTCGCGGCGGTCCATGCCGTGCTTGGCCAGCTCGACGAGGAGCTGGTCGCGCGCGCCCGGCTGCCAGGCGTTGCGGAACTCCTGGTAGGACGCGCGGCCCCACTTCGCGTCGACGATCGCCTGCGTCGTGTGGCCGGTGATCGTGTCGTGCCAGCCGACGCTGTCCGACACCACCGACGCCAGCACCCGGCCCATGTCGCTGTACAGCGCGACGCCCGCGGCGATCCGCGAGACGTGCTGCGCCTTCAGCGTGTCGGGCATGCAGTAGCGCTCGCGCAGATCGTCGGCGCGGTAGAGGAGCGCCGCAACGTTCGCGCCGCCTTCGATGTCGGTCAGGGTCAGCGCGGTGCCGCGCTTGCACACGCGCGACCACGTGGCCGCGGGCGGCAGCACCGCGTCGAGGATCGGTTCGCTCACGGTCGACGCTCCAATCAGACGGTTCGGATGCGCGGGTCGGCCCAGGCCTGGGCGAGGTCCACGAAGAAGTTCACGAGCACGTACGCCGTGCCCAGCAGCAGGGTCGCGCCGGTGATCGCCGGGAAGTCCGAGTAGGCGATCGACTGGTCGATGTACAGCCCGATGCCCGGCCACGCGAAGATCCGCTCGACCACCACGACCCCGCCGAGCATCAGGCCCACCTGCAGGCCGCTCATCGTCAGCGCCGGGCCGCTCGAGTTGCGTAGTGCGTGCTTGAGCAGCACCGTGCGCTCGGTCAGGCCCTTCGACCGCGCGGTCCGCACGTAGTCCTCACGCGAGACCTGCTCGAGCGACGTCGACAGCGTCCGCGCGATCGCCAGCGCCGGCAGGAGGGCCAGCGTGAGCGCGGGCAGGATCAGGTGCTTGATCGCGTCGAGCGTCAGGTCGGGCGTGCCGTTGAGGATCGAGTCGACGATCAGCAGGTTCGTCGGCCCGTCGGGCACGATGAAGTTGTCGCCCACGCGGCCCGACGCCGGCAGCACGCCGAGCCACGAGTAGAAGACGACGATCAGCAGCAGCCCCGTCAGGAACGCGGGGATCGACGCGCCGCCGATCAGGAAGACCCGGATGACCCGGCCGGCGCGTCCTCCGCCGGCCAGGAGCAGCCCGAGGCCCAGTCCCATCGCCGCCGCCAGCACGAACGCGCTGAACGCCAGCTCGAACGTCGCGGGGGCGAACTCGCGCAGGTCGGCCGTCACCTCGTTGCGGGTGCGCAGGGAGCTCTGGAGGTCTCCCTGCGCCAGCCGCTGGAGGTACTGCGTGAACTGCGCGGGGAGCGGGTCGTCGTAGCCCAGCTCCGCCTTCTTCGCCGCCACGGCCTCCTGGCTCGCGTTGGCCCCCACCATCGCCCGTGCGGGGTCAGACGGGATCACCGTCTGCAGCACGAAGACGATGCACGCCAGGCCGAACAAGACGGCCAGGAGGGCGCCGAAGCGCCTGAGGACCAACGCGCCCATCGCCCTAGTTCCCCCGCTTCAGCGCCGCGAAGTCGACGAGCCAGGGGTACGCCGGCGTGTTGGACAGGCCGGTGAGCGAGTCCTGCATGACGAACACGTTCTTCACGTCCCCGAGGAGGAAGAACTTGTTGTCGTCGATGACCTCCTGGGCGATCTCCTTGTACAGCGGATCGGCCTCCTCCGGCGGCAGGCTGATCGCCTTGCCGAGGTTGGCGTCGACCTTCTCGTTCTTCGCGCCGAGGAAGTTCAGTCCGCCGGTCGAGGAGAACATGATGCTCGCCCACAGGTCGGGGTGCGCGCCATCAGGCGTGTTGGTCATGATCGCCAGGTCGGGCGCCTCCTCGAGGTTCTCCGCCCAGCCGTAGACCGTCGGCAGCTGGACCTCCTTGATCGTCACGTCGTAGCCGGCGGTCTTCAGCTGCGCCTGCAGCAGCTCGCCGACGCGGCGCTGCACGCCGGACTCGTCGGCCGAGTAGGCGAGGGTGAGCTTCTTCGTCTTCGCCTTGTCGGCCGCGGCCTTCGCCTTCGCCGGGTCGGGCGTGTACGGGAGCTTCGGCTCGCCGGGAAGCAGGCCGGGCGGGTAGATGCCCGTCGACTTCTCAGCGGTGTCGGAGTACCCCTGCTCGACGAGCTGGTTCGTGTCGATCGTCGACTGCAGGCCCGCGCGGACCTCCGGATCGTTGAACGGCGCCTTGTTCGAGTTCACGTAGAGGATCAGGCGCAGGAGCGAGTCCTGCTTCTCGACCGTCACGCTGTCGGGCAGCGACTCGAGCTCCGAGGCCGGGAAGCCGTGGAGGATGACGTCGAGGTCGCCCTTCTCCAGCTTCAGGCGCTGCGTGCCCATGTCGGGCGTGATCGACAGGATCACTTCCTGGAAGTTCGCGGGCGTGCCCCAGTACTCGTCGTTCTTGGTCAGCGTGTACGCGCTGCCGCGCTTGAACGAGGTGAGCTTGTACGGGCCGGTGCCGTCGCCCTTCGTCTCCAGGAACGTCTGGCCGTAGTCGTCACCGGCGTTCGTCTCGATCGCCTCCGGGCCGATGACCTTCGGCCCCCAGCTCGACGCCATGTAGTGCAGGAACGGCGTGACCTTGTTCTTCAGCTTGATGACGAACGTCGTGTCGTTCTCGCAGGTCATCGACTTGACGTCGGCGAGCATCCACGCGGGCGCCTGGTCGACGTCGACACGACGCTCGAACGCGGCCTTCACCGAGTCGCACGTCATCTTCGGGCCGGAGTGGAACGTCACGTCGTCGCGCAGCGTGAACGTGTAGGTCAGGCCGTCGTCGGAGACCTCGTACTTGGTGGCGAGGTTCGGCTCGATGTCAAGCGTGCCGGCCTTGTACTTCAGGAGGCCTTCGTACTGGCTGAGGATCACGCCGTTGCCCTCGATGTCGTAGAAGACGTCGGGGTCGGGCACGGACATGTCGGCCAGGTACGGGATGCGCAGCGTATTGCTGTCCCCGGACGAGGTGGACGCGGAGTCCTTCTTTTCAGCGGAGCCGCAGCCGGTGACGGCCAGGGCCCCCGCGGCAAGCACCGCGAGCAGCGTGGTGGTCCTGCGGGTCATCGAGTGGTCCTTTGATCGAGCCGGCGATTGATGGCATCGCCGAGGAGGTTCGCCGCGAGCGCCAGGAGCGCCACGGCTGCGGCGGGAGCGATCGGCACCCAGGGGTGGCCGAACAGGTACTGCAGGCCGCGCGCGCTCATGGCTCCCAGTTCAGGCGCGGGCGGAGGTGCACCGAGGCCGATGAACGACAGGCCGGCCAGGGCGAGGATGAGGTTTCCGACGTCGAGCGACATCGTCACGATCACGGGCGCCGCGGCGCCGGGAAGCAGGTGCTTGAGCACGAGGCGCGTGCGGCTGACGCCCGCGAGCTTCGCCGCCTCCGCATGGGGCCGCGCGGCCAGCGCGCGCACTTCGCCGCGCACGATCCGCGCGTACCACGGCCACCACACGATGCTCAGCGCGATGAGCGTGTTGCGCAGGCTCGGGCCCATCGCGGCGATGACGGCGATCGCGAGCACCGGCGCTGGCAGCGACAGGAAGAGGTCCGTGACGCGCATCAGGACCATGTCGACCTTGCCGCCGAACGCGCCGGCGATCGCGCCGATGAGGCCGCCGATGATCGTGCCCAGCAGGATCACGCCGAGCGCCGCGAACCACGACGTGCGGATGCCGATGAGGATGCGGCTGAAGACGTCGCGGCCGATCTCGTCGGTGCCGAACCACGCGTCGGGGGACGGGGACGCCAGCGGGCCGACGGGGTTGACCTCCGTGGCGCCGTAGGGTGCGAGCACGGGGGCGATGAGGATGACGAGGCTGAGGATCGCCACCGGGATGAGGGCGTGCCAGACGGTGTCGCCCTTCAGCGCGCCGGGGCTGAGCGCCGGGCGGCCGCGCCACATCCGGGCGACCGGTGTGGGGACCTCGCGCGCGGCGGCCGCGCCGGGGCCTTCGACCGGGACGGCGCCTTCGGTCATCGTGGGCGGCTGTTCGGTGGTGGTGGTCACGCGGCCACCTCCCGAACCTCGGGGACCGCCGCGATGAGCTCCCGCGTGTACGGATGCGCGGGGGCGGTGAAGAGCTGCTCGGTGGGCGCCCGCTCGACGATCTCGCCGCGCTGCATCACGACGACCTCGTCGGCCACGGCGCGGGCGGCGGCCAGGTCGTGGGTGACGAACAGCAGCGCGATGTTCAGCGTCTCGCGCAGGTGACACAGGAGGTTCAGGACCTGCGCGGCGAGGGAGACGTCGAGCGCGGAGACCGGCTCGTCGCACGCCAGCAGCGCGGGCGGCACGGCGATGGCGCGCGCGATCGCCGCGCGCTGGCGCTGGCCGCCGGACAGCGCGCGCGGCACCGCGGTCTGCGCCTCGGCGGGCAGGCCGACGGCCTCCAGCGTGGCCGCCACCCGCGCGCCGCGTTCGCTCTGCGGCACGTCGAGGGCCATGAGCCGCTCCTCGATCTGCTTGCCGATCGGCATCCACGGCGTGAGTGACGCGCCGGCGTCCTGGAAGATCATCTGCGGCGGTGCGCCCGGCCCGAGCGTGATGTCGCCGCGGGTGGGCTCCAGCAGCCCGACGACCATGCGCAGCAGCGTCGACTTCCCCGAGCCCGACTCGCCGACGATCGCCACCGAGCCTGCGTGCGGGACCTCGAGGTCCACGCCGGCGACGGCGGTGAACGGCTCCGGCCGCTTGGCGAACGGGTAGGGCTTGGGCCGCGCGAACTCCCGCACCGCGCCGCGGACGATGACCGCCGGCTCAGGCGGAACGCCGGGGACCATGCCGGGCGCCATCGCCGGGTTCGGGGCCTTCAGCAGGATCGGGTCGCGGCGGCCGGCGTGCGGGCCGCCTTCGGGCCAGCGGGTGAGCACGCCGGGGTGGCGGCACTCGTTGCGGCGCTCGGCGTTGACGTGGATGGCGAGCGGGCCGGCGCACTCGGCGTCGGCGGCGGGGCAGCGCGGCGCAAACGCGCAACCGGCGAGCGGCGCTCGCGGATCCGGTGGGCGGCCGGGCAGCGTGGGCAGGTCCCCGCCGGGCGATGGAGCCGTCGAGCCGCGGGCGGCTGGCGAGCAGGCCGACGGTGTACGGGTGGTGCGGCTGCTGCAGGAGCTGCGCCGCGGTGCCCTCCTCGACGATGCGCCCCGCGTACGCGACGGCGATCCGGTCGCAGATCCGCGCGGCGACGCCGAGGTCGTGGGTGACGAGCAGCAGCGCCACGCCGCGCTCGCGGGACGCCGCGGCGAGCAGGTCGAGGACCTTCGCCTGGACGGTGACGTCGAGGGCGGTGGTCGGCTCGTCGGCGACGATCAGACGCGGGTGGCGGGAGAGCGCCATGGCGATCATCACGCGCTGACGCAGGCCGCCGGAGAGCTCGTGGGGATAGGCGCGCGCCTTGTGCTCGGGCTCGGGGATGCCGGTGGCCGCGAGCATCTCGGCGACCTCCTCGTCGGTCGCCCCGCCAGCCGCCTCGGCGACCTGCGCGCCGATGCGCATCGACGGGTTCAGCGACCCCATCGGGTCCTGGAAGACGGCGCTGATGTAGCTGCCGCGCCGGGCGCGCATGTCCTCTTCGTCGGCCGTGACCATGTCGAGCCCGTCGAGCAGCGCGACCCCTTCGAGGCGCGGCTCGGGCGTGCGCGGCAGCAGCCCCAGCGCGGTGAGCCCGAGCACGCTCTTGCCCGATCCCGACTCGCCCACGAGGCCCACCACCTCGCCGGGCGCGATCTGCAGCGACGCGCCGCGCACCGCGTGCACGTCGCCGCCGGGGGAGGCGAACGTGACGTGCAGGTCCTGCACGTCGAGGACGGGGGCCGGCGAGGTCACGCCGCGGCCGGCTCCTTGGCGTAGGCGGCAAAGGCAGCCAGCGTCTCCTCGCTCGTGACGAGCGCGTCGCGCTGCAGGTACTCCATGGCCCGCAGCGACGCGTCGTGCGCCTCCTGCGACGACCCACCGACGCAGTCGGTGACGACCCGCAAGTGGTAGTCGCTCTGGTGCGCGTCGGCGAACGTGTAGTGCACGCAGACGTCGGTGAGCGCGCCGATCAGGACGAGCGTCTCGGCCTTGTACGCCTTCAGGACGATCTCCAGCTCGGTGCCGAAGAACGCCGAGTAGCGGCGCTTGCGGATGAGGTATTCGTCGGGGTGCGGCTCGAAGCCCTCGGCCAGCTCGGTCGCCTCGTCGCCCTCCAGGCCGTGGATGGTCTCGGCGCCGTCGAGCTCACGGCCGAAGTCCACGAGCGTGCGCTTGTGCACCTCCTGAATGAAGATCGGCGGGATCCCCGCGGCGCGGGCGGCCTGCACGATCTCCAGCGACCGGGCGTGACGCTCGGCGCCGCCCCCCATGACCGGGATGCCACAGGCCTCCTGGCCCATGACCTCCCCCTTCTGAATATCGATGACGACCAGTGCCGTCGAACCGATGAGCTCCATGCGAAAAGCCCCCTAGAAATGCGAAATGCCCGGCAGATCAAAGATCTCCCGGGCTTTTGTCCCTCCGTGTGGGCTCGGCTATGTGTGGTGCCGGCCTGCCCTCTCGGACCTGTCCTGCTGAGTGGCCAGCAGCGGAACCCTAGGGCGCCATTCAAGCTATGGGTGTTGGTCTCGCCCTCCAACCGTGCGACGGGCCAAACATGCGGATACGGCGTTGTACACATGGTCGGACACGTGCCCGCTCGCAGGTGTCGCACCTCGCATTGCTCGGTGCTACACTTGGGTTCGTGCCGACTACCCACCCGCGCTACACCGTCACGGACACGGGGGACACCGCTCGGCTGCTGGATCTCGCGGAGCGCGCCTGGCCGGAGATCACCGATCGGCGCTTGCTACTGCTGCGCCTCGCCGAAGTGGGCGGGCGGGCGCTGGAGACGGAACTCGCCACCCTCGACGCCCGTCGTGTACGTCAGCGTGCTGGGCTCGACCGCGCCCGCGAGCTCGTCGACGTCGACGCGCTGCTCGGCGACCACGCGTGGCGCTGATCCTGCTCGACAAGTCGGCCTGGGTCCGCGGCGGAGCCGAGATCGTCGAGCGCGGCGAACTGTGCATGTGTGCGGTCACGCGGATGGAGATCCTGCACAGCGCGCGATCGGCTGCGGACTTCGACGTCCTCCAGGAGGACCTCGGCGCCTACCTTGATCTGCGCATCGACCACGCGACCATCGCGGCGGCCGAAGCCGCGCAGCGCGACCTGGCCGCCACCGGGGAGCACCGGCTCCCGCTGCCGGACCTGATCATCGGAGCGTGCGCGCAGCAGCACGGCGCCGACGTCCTGCATGTCGACCGCCACTTCGATCTCCTGGCGACGATGTTCGGCTTCCGCAGTCTCCGGCTGCGCCCGTCCGTGTGAGCGTCACGGCTACCGCGCGCGGGCGTGGTAGACCTCGGGCTGGCTCCACCGCTCGGCCTGCGAGCCGGGTGATTGCGGGGACTGCCCCACGCCGTCGGAGTTCCCCCACCGTCCCGGCCACGTCGCCCACGGGCCGAACTCGCGCCACTCGATCGCGTCGAGGACCTTGCCCTTCCCGTTGGCGTCGTCGCTGCCGCGAGCGCCGGCCGTGAAGAAGTTCGCGTGCGAGTCGCGCGCCACGTAGATGACCGGCCGGCCCTTGAGGAGCTCGCAGCCCCAGTACTCGCGCTTCTCGCCCGTCTTGTGCTGCGAGGCGGTGAGCAGCACCGGCCGGTCGCCGGCCTCGTCGACCGTCGCGATCTGGACGAACTCCCAGTCGCCCTCGTGGACGCCGACGCCCGCGATCGCCCACGGGTTGTAGAGGTACCAGACCCAGAACTGATGCCAGTACAGGTGGGCCCGCTCGACCACGCGGTGGTAGCCCACGACCGGCGTGCCCTTCGGGTCCTTCATGTCGGGCGGGAAGTCCATACGCCCGCCGCTCTTGGGCAGCTTCGCCAGATCGATCGGCTTCTTGCGGATCGTGCCGAGCAGCTCGACGGTCTCGACGGGCTGGGGCCGCCACTTCTCCCGCGAGTCGAGCTTGAAGATCGGGGTGATCATGACGTGGGAGACTACGCCCATGATCGACCCGCAGGCACGCTGGGCCCAGTACGGCGAAAAGCCGGATTTTGCAGGGTTGTTGTCCTTCTCCGGGGTGCCGTACACCGAGGACCCCGCGGAGCTTGCCGGCGTCGACGTCGCGATCGTCGGTGCGCCCACGGACGACCTCGTCTCCGACCGGCCGGGCACCCGGTTCGCGCCCCGCGCGATCCGCGCGGCGAGCTGCCCGCCGGGGCCACACCTGGAAGCGAAGATCGACGCGTTCGCCGAGCTTCGCGTGGTCGACTTCGGCGACGCGCCCGTGCTGCCCGCCGACCCCGCGCGCACGCACGAGGCGATCCGCGCCACGGTGCGGCAGGTGCTCGACGCGGGCGCGATGCCCGTCATCCTCGGCGGCGACCACTCGATCGCCGAGCCGGACATCCGCGCGTGTGCCGAGGCGCACGGCGGCCCGGTCGGACTCATCCACTTCGACACGCACACGGACACCGGGACCGAGGTGTTCGGTGTCGAGGTCTCGCACGGCACGCCGATGTACCGGCTGGTCCGCGACGGGTTCGTCGATCCGACGCGGTACGTGCAGATCGGGCTGCGCGGCTACTGGCCCGGCGAGCAGGAGTTCGGCTGGCAGGAGGAGCACGGCATCACCGCGCTGTTCATGCACGACGTGCGCGACCGGGGGATTCGCGCGGTCGTCGACGAGGCCGTCGGCGTGGTCGGGAGCGGGCCGGTGTTCCTGTCCGTCGACATCGACGTGCTCGACCCGGCGTTCGCGCCCGGGACCGGGACGCCCGAGCCGGGCGGGATGACGTCGGCCGACCTGCTGTGGGCGTGCCGCGCGATCGGCGAACGCGTGGAGCTGATCGGGATGGACCTCGTTGAGGTGATCCCGACGATGGTGGCGTCGGCGGACATCACCGCGCTCGTGGCCGACCGGATCGTGCGCGAGACGCTGACGGGCCTGGCGGTCAGACGGCGCTGAACGCGTCGTGCCGGTCGCACGGCATCGTGCGAACCGGAATCTCGCGGTCACAGCCCGGCACGGCTGGACATTGGCGCGGTGGTGCCTGAGTGCTCGGACGTGCCGGTGTGCATCACGGAGACTGTGCCCGTCCGCCTTCCCCCGGTGGACCTGTCCACGTCCGGAGGATCCATGTCCCGCTCGTCCCGAAGGTGTCGCCGCGCGCTGGCAGTTGTCGTCGTCGCCGCGCTGAGCGTTCTCGCGGCGGCTGTTCCCGCGCACGCAGCGTCGCTGGAGCAGACGTACAAGTGCCTCTATCCGCTGATGGGCGACCGCGCACTGAACGTCGACATCGACGCGGACATCCCCTCCCAATGGGAGCGCGGCGTGGCGACGCCGCCGTGGGGCATCAGGATCCGCGCCGAAGCCGATCTCGGCACCTACCAGGCCTTCGATCTCGTCGGCGCGAACCGCATCTCGGGGACCGCGACGGCGACGGTGACGGTTATTGCGCCCGGGTTCACGCAGCAGGTCAAGGTCCCCGTGACCATCCCGGGCGTGACGAAGCCGCCGGAGCCACCGCTGCTGTTTGAGGGCTTGAGCGGCCAGCTCCCGTCGCTGACGTTCCGGCAGTTGGGCTTCGCGGCGATCACGGTCGACCGCATCGACCTGAATCTCGCATGGGAGCGCGCGGACGGCTCGACGATCGTGCTCCCGCCGGTCGTGCCGGTGGACACCGACGGCAACCCGGCGACCTTCGATGTGCCGTGCAACGTGAACCCGCCCAGCCAGGACAAGAGGTTGCAGACCATCGAGATCGTCGAGCATGGTGACCCGGAGCCGCTCGACCCGCCGGGCCAGCCGTACATCAAGGACATCAACGACGTCACGTCGACGTCCATCCAGCTGTACTGGGACGCCTCCCCCAGCTCTTCCGTGGCGGGCTACGAGATCCGGTACGAGGACAAGACCGTCGACGTCCGCAACGTCACCGCCTACAAACTGAACTTCGGGTGTGGCGGCTCCGCCTGGGCGGGCGAAATCGCGGTCCGCGCGTACGACGCAGAGGGCAACTACTCCGCGTACTCCCCCTCGATCCTCATTGAGTTGCCGCTTGACGGCTACGAGCCCCCGGGGAAGGTGCAAGGGCTGGTCGGCACCGCCACGGGCGAGTCGACCGTCGACCTCGCATGGGACCCGTACACCGACGACACGTGCACCCCGCTGCAGGGCTACGAGGTGTTCCAGGATGGGGTCAAGGTGCGTGAGACCTGGGACCCGTCGGCCACCATCACGGGTCTGGAACCCGGCACGACGTACGCGTTCAAGGTCCGCGCGATGGGCGCGCCCTTCGGCACCGAGGGCGCGTTCAGCGACGAGATCACGGTCACCACGCCGTCGAACAGCACGGTGACGTACGGCTACGACGTCGCGGGGGTGTCGGTGCTGCGCACGCTGACCCGCGGCACCGTGCCGATCACCGGTTCGATCGATCCCGAGCTGGTCCTCGCCACGGGCGCGTTCTCCGGCGATCTGCAGCTGAACCGCACGCGCGCTCGGCTGCAGGTCCTCGGCCTGATTCCCGTGACGGCGGACATCGCGTTCACGCAGAGCGACCGGGTCCGCGGGACGCTCTCCGGCGGACGGCTGACCGCCCAGGCCCGGTTCAAGATCCGGCTGCCGCAGCTGTACCTCTTCGGCGTGCTGCCCATGGCGCCGCAGGACACCTGTCAGACGCGATCGACGACCGTGGCCCAGCTCGGGTCGCCCGACGGGTTCGATCCGCTCCGGGGCGGGCGGCTGACCGGCAGCTACGCGATCAGCGACCTGACCGGCTGCGGCCTGCTCGAGCCGTTCCTCAGCCCCCTGACGAAGGGAGCCGGCAACACGCTCGACCTGACGCTCACCCCGGAGGCGGACGCACTCTGACGCTGGAGGGCGCCGGCCGCTCGGGCGCGAACGGTCGTTTGGTGTCGCCAGGGCGGCCACCGACGACCGTTCAGCGCTGGGCCCTCGGCGAGCGGTCGTCCTGTGTCGTCAGGGCGACCGCAAACGACCGTTCGGCCCCGAGGGACCGGCCCGGACCCCGGGCCTCCCGGCTCTGGCTACGCCGGCGCGTGGGTCCGCTGCGCCGCGGCGATGAGGTCCAGCACGGCGGCGGAGTCGCCGGCGCGCAGCAGCGCGATCGGGTCCGGCTCGCCGTTGACGATCGACTCGAAGAACGCCTTGCGGTCCTGGTAGGTCGGCAGCGTGCCCTTCGCCCACCCGCGGGCGTCGTTGAGCATGATCGCCAGCGTGGCGTACTCGTCGCCGAACAGCTCGGCGACCTCGCGCTTCATCCGCTTGGCCAGCGCCGGTGACGCGCCCGCGGTGGAAATCGCGATCGCCAGCGGGCCCATCCGCACGAGCGCGGGAAGGATGAAGTTGCACAGCGGCGGGACGTCGACGATGTTCACGAGCATGGCCCGCGCCTCGGCGTCGTCGTAGATCTTGATGTTCACGTCCGTGTCATCGGTGCACGCGATGACCATGAACACGCCTTCGAGGTCCGCGGCGCCGCCGTACTCCCGGCGCTCCCACGTGATCGACCCCTCGGCGGCGAGCTGCTCGAGCTCGGGGCCGACCTCCGGCGCGATGACCGTGACGTCGCCGTCGCACGCGAGCAGGCCCTCGGTCTTCTCCAGGCCCAGTGCGCCGCCGCCCACGACGAGGCACTTGCGGCCCTTGAGCTTCAGGCACGCGATGTAGAACGGCGTCTCCAGCATGTCCTTCACGCAGGTCTGGTCACAGATCCCACGCTTGAACTGGCAGACGCATTCCTTCCCGGCGTACGCAGCGGCTGGCATGAGACGAGCGTAGCGCGAGGCCCCGTTCTTGGCGGCGGCGACAACGCCAGGCGAGGGCAGCCTGGCGCCGGAACAGGCCTCCTCCGGGGACGGTCGAGATTCCTTGACAGGGTCGGCCACGCGATCGAAAGTGGCTCCGTCCACCCGACACACCTCAGCGGCCCCCCAGGCCAACGAGGACCCGGGTCGCCGGCCGGGGTAGATACCTCTTCCCGTCTCCCAGCCGGCGATCCGCCCACCACACCTCCGCCTCCGCGTTTCGGCGCGGGGGCGGTGTGTCCTCAGGCGTTGCGGCGCGCCGCGCGGGCGGTCCGCGCCGCGATCCGCGCGAGCGGCATGACGCCGGTGCGCAACGCGGTCTCCCGGTCCCGGTCCCGGACCGAACGCAGCTGCGCGAGCGCATGCCACGCGGACACCGCGGTGTCGTCGTACGGCGCCCACCAGGCCGCGCGGCCGCCCGGTGGATCCCACGTGATGAGCTTGGGCTCGGCCGAGGCGCGGAGCGCGTCGGCGCCCCGCGCGCGGCCGAGGCCCGCGCCCCCGACGGCGCCCCACGGGAGCTGCGGCGCTGCGCGGGTGACCTGGTGGTCGTTGCCCCACACCATGCCGGCACGCAGCTCACGGGCGATGCGGGTGCCGCGGTGCCGGTTCGCCGTCCACACCGAGGCGCCGAGGCCGCCCCGCGCCGCGTTCGCGCGGGCAATTCCTTCGTCCTCGTCCCGGACGGTGTCGACGACCAGGACCGGTCCTGGCACGGCGGCGGTGCGCAGGTCGGCGTCAGCGGGCACGTCCGTGAGCACCATCGGCGCCAGCGCCGGACCGGCGAGCCCGGGGACCTCCACCACGCCGCCACAGTGCAGGGTCGCCCCGCCGGCGACGGCGGCATCGACGAGTGCGCGCACGGTCTCGACGCGGTCCTGTGCGAGTGGCGGGCCGATCTCGACGTCCGGATGGCGCGGGTCACCGACGCGCATCGCGCGGGCGAGCTCGGTGACGTCGGCGACGAACCGCTGCGCCCGCGCCTCGACGACGTACGCGCGCTTGACGCTGCCGCCGCACTGACCGCCGTGGGCGAAGGCCGCCCACGTCGCCCCGACGGCGCTGCGCTCAGGATCGGCGTCGGCGAGGACGAGCATCGCGTCGCGCCCGCCGACGTCGATCGCGGCGCGGTGCAGCTCCCGTGCGCGGGCGGCCTCGACGTCCCGGCCGGCTTCGTCGCTGCCGGTGAACCGGACCTGCGCGACGGGTGCCCGGACGAGCGCGCGGCCGACCTCGGGGCCGCCGTGCAGCACCCGCACGAGCCCCTCGGGGACCCCCGCGCGCGCAAAGACGCGCAGCACGCGCTCGGCGGCCAGCGGCGCGAGCGCGCTCGGCGCGAGCAGGACCGCGTTGCCGGCCATGAGTGCTACGCCGACGTCGCCGAGCGGCGTGGCGAACGGCTCGGAGCCCGGGGTGAGCACGGCCACGACCCCGAGGGGCGCGTGCGTGAGGCGTGCGCGCTTGACCGGGAACAGCGTGCGCGACACGGGCACCCGGCGCGGGCCGAGTACCTTCGGCCCGGTATCCGCGAGCCACTGCAGCGTGTCGACGGCTGGAAGCAGCTCCATCGTGGCGACCTCGGCACGTGGCCTGCCGCCTTCGCGCACGAGCAGCTCGAGGAGCTCGTCCCACTCGTCGATGACCGCCTGGGCGGCGCGCCGCAGGTAGCGCGCGCGGTCGTGCAGGCGCAGCTGCGCCCAGAGCGGCTGGACCAGCGTGGCGGCCTGGACCTCGTCGGCGATCCGGTCAGGGGCCGTCGCCGGGACGGCGCCGAGTGTCGCGCCGTCGATCGGGCTCACCGAGGTGACGGTGCCGCTGGTGCTCACGTCGGCCATCGTGCCAGACCCGTCCGGCGTCATCGTCCGGGCGGCCGCCACGGCGCGGCGGGGCGGTCACCGCGGGCCTGCAGGATCCGCTGCCAGCGGTCGCGCATCGCGGTCTCGGTGTCGTCCGGCGCCCAGAAGGTGAGGTCGCCGATCTCGTCGGGGCGGACCTCGCTGGCGCTGAGGTGCTGCGGGTGGTCGTGCGGGTAGTCGTAGCCCGTGCCGCGTCCGAGCTGCGCGGCGCCCGGGTAGTGGGCGTCCTGGAGTTGGTGCGGAGGCGGGGCTGCGCCGTACTGGCGGACATGCGCCCGCGCCGCGCCCAGCGCGAGATACGCGCTGTTGGACTTCGGCGCCAGCGCGAGGTACACGGTCGCCTGCGCGAGCGCGTGTGCGCACTCCGGCATGCCGACATGCTCGACCGCCTGCGCGGCCGCGGTCGCGACCATGATCCCGCGGGGGTCCGCGTTCCCGACGTCCTCGCTGGCGCTGATGACGAGCCGCCGCACCACGAACCGCGGGTCCTCGCCGCCCTCGAGCATGACCGCGAGGTAGTACAGCGCGGCGTCCGGGTCCGACGCGCGGACCGACTTGATGAATGCGCTGATCAGGTCGTAGTGCTGGTCGCCGCCCTTGTCGTAGCGGACGGCCTTGCGCTGCAGCGCCTCCTCGGCGGCCGGGAGGTCGACGACGCTGGTCGTCTCGCACGCCAGCTCCAGCGCGGCCAGGGCCGACCGCGCGTCACCGCCGCTGCGCGCCGCGAAGAACGCCAGCGCCTCGTCCTGGACCTCGGTGCCGCCGCACTCCCCGCGTTCCATCGCGCGCCGCAGGAGCGTCAGCACGTCCTCCTCCTCGAGCGGCTGCAGCTCGTAGATCTGCGCCCGGGACAGCAGGGCGGAGTTCACTTCGAAGTACGGGTTCTCGGTCGTCGCCCCGATCAGCGTGAGGAGCCCCTCCTCGACGGCGGGCAGCAGGGCGTCCTGCTGGGCCTTGTTGAAGCGGTGGATCTCGTCGAGAAAGAAGATCGTCGGCGTGCCGTTCGCCTCCAGCCGATGGCGCGCGCGTTCGATGACCTCACGCACCTGCGGGCGGCCGGCCTCGACCGCGGAGAGCTCCTCGAAGGCGGCGTTCGCGCTGGCGGCGACGATGCGCGCCAGCGTCGTCTTGCCGGTCCCGGGCGGTCCGTACAGGACCATGGAGTGCGCGCGGCCCTCGTCGATCGCCCGGCGCAGCGCGGTCGGCTCGTCGGGCGTGCCGAGCACGTGGGCCTGGCCGACGACGTCGTCCAGGGTCGCGGGCCGCATCCGCGCCGGGAGCGGACCCCGCGGCGTGGACGATGAGCTCGCGACGTCCGGCTCGGGATCGAAGAGGCTGTCCATCCCGGGGCGAGGCTAATGGATGCCTCGCCCGGGGACGGAAGGGGTCAGTCCTTCTCGGCCGCCGTGACCGAGCGGATCGGCTGCGTCGACGAGACGCGCGTGCGCGATTCGAGACCCTGCTGCGTGACGCTCAGCCGGAAGCGCAGACGCGGCTTGCCTTGGCGCCGCAGCGACGGGGCCGCGCGCAGCGCGCCCTTGGCGACCAGCACGTTCACCGTGTTCGCGCCCGAGTCCGGGAGCGTGATCGTCAGCCCCGAGGGCGTGACGCGGACCTGCGCCCGGCGCCGGGCGCTGCTCGACATGCCGCTCGTGGTCAGGCGGATGAGCCCGCGCGCCCGCTCGGTGTCGAACGTCAGGCCGCGCGGCAGCGCCATGCGGATGCTCTGCACGTTGCGCGGCCCGCCGGCGACCCGCAGGCGCAGCGCCGGCAGCCCGTCCCGGAGGCTGCTGATGCGCACCTGCTGCGAGGCGCGGCAGACCGGGATCCCGACGCGGCGCGTGAAGTCGGACGTCGCGCCGCTGTGCGACAGCAGCTTGGCGTCGAGCGTCGGCGCGCGCTGGCACATGTCCTCGGTGGAGACGAGCAGGCCGGTGCGCCCCCCGTTGATCCGGAGGTTGAACACCTTGATCGGGACGTCGGGAATGCCCTCGAAGCGCGTGATGAGCTGGCCGTTCGGCGCGACGCGCACCTTGCCGATGAGGTCGACCGACAGCTCGCCGCGCAAGCGGACGCGCAGGTCGGGCAGCCCACCGGCGGCCTGGGCGACGAACAGCACGTCACCGCGCAGCGGCGTGCCGAGCAGCGGCGTGACGGCCAGCGCGTGGCCGACGACCGACGCCGGCGGGCACTGGCCGGCGGCGAACGCGGGCGCGGTGCACGCCTGGCCGAGGACGCGCTGATCGGTGGCGATGCCCTCGGGGAGCTTCACCTCAACGGCCTTCAGGCCGCCCTGGCCCTCGGGCTGGGTGACCTTCACCTCGAGGCTCGGGTTTCCGTTCTCGGCCATCCGCTCGCGCTTGCCGCGCAGCTGGACGTCCATGTCAGGTGTGAACGGGAGCTGGTCGCAGCCGGTCGCCTGGTAGGTCGTCGTCGCGGGCGCCTGCGCGCCGAGGTCCGACGTCAGGGTCGCCCGCACCGGGAGCGGATCGCAGGACGTCGGGGCGATGGTGAAGCCCGGCCGGTCGATCGAGAGGCTCAGCGCGCGCAGCGAGAAGGCGACGCCGCTCTGGCGGAGCGGGATCTCGTCGGCGTACACATCCAGGCCCTGGTCCTCGGGGCGGACGACGAGGCGCGCGAGCGTCACGGTCGTGCCGAGGTCGATCGGGCCGACGCGCGCGGGGACCACGATCGCCAGGCTGGCGAACGACCCGTCGATCGCCTGCGACAGGTACACGGGGCCGTTGACCCGCAGCGGGGCGGGGCCGGGGCCCGCATCCGCGGCGACGGTGCCGACCTGCGTGGCCGCGTCACACTGCGCGGCGCGCGCGGCCTCGAGCGGGCACTGCGCGACGCCGGGCAGTTTGCCGAGCAGGCCGGGCGGCAGGGACAGCTTGAGGCCGCGCATGCGCGCCTGGCGGTCCGGCCGCACGATCCGCTGCTGCAGCGCCGCGTAGGAGCCGGCCTGCGTCGGGGCGCTCGCCACCCCGACCTCGGGCGTGAACGCGGCGGGGTCGGGGCAGTCGCCCGCGACGTCGAACGTGGTCGACGGGGTCTTCGCCGCGTTGCCGCTGTGGGGGGCGAACGACGTCGTCGTCGTGTACGTCCCGCAGGTCCGCGGAGTCGAGAACACGGCGTGCTGGCCGCCGCGGAACTGGAGCCGGAACTCGGTGAACGTGAGAGGCGGGATGTTCGACAGGGTGGTGGTGACCTGCCCGGTCTGCGGGTCCGGGTCCGAGCTGCCCGAGAGCTTGATGCGCAGGGCGTCCGGCGCGTCGCTCTGCTCGGCGACGATGAAGATCCGCAGCGGGGAGCCGCCGGGCTTCGGCGTCGCGAGGAAGACCTTGCCCGCGACCGGGTCGGCGATGAGCGGGGAGGAGAAGCGGACGGTGCCGATCTGCGAACCCGCCGGGCAACTCGACGGCCCGGCCGAGTCGCGGTCGAACTGCGCGTCGGTGCAGCCCTCCAGGCCACCCGAGCCGATGCTCGGCGAGAGCTCGAGGCCCGCGGGCAGCTTCACGACCGCCTCGCGCGGCTGGGTCTGGGCCAGCGCGGCGGGGTCGTCGGAGTACGGCAGGCCGACGTCGACCGTGACACCGGTCGGCAGGTCGGCGCCCGCGGCGTCGATGCCGACGGCGATCGTCGGGTCGAACGGCACGTTCTCGCACCCGGTCGGCGTGAACGACGGCGCCGCCTCGGCGGTCGCGCCGGCGTAGGTCGTCACCTCGAGCTTCGTGACGGCCGGGACGCAGGTGGTGGGGTTGACCATGAACGCGTCGCCGCGACCGGAGGCGGCGTTCAGCCGGATCCGCATCGTCTTGATCAAGAGGTCGATCTCCGCCGTGCCCGTGGTGTTCATCGGGACGGTCTTGGGGATGTCCTTGACGGCGGTCGACAGGCCGCCGTCGCCCGCGGTGCGGACCGCGACCGGGGACTCGAGGACCACGGGCGGGCCGGTCAGCGTCGGGAACTTGCACTCAGGGTCGTAGAGGAAGACGCACAGCGCGGGGGTGATGACGATGCCGAGCCGGGCCGGCTCGGCGCCGCGGGCGGGGATGCGGTAGATCGACCCGAAGTTCCGCATGTCCTGCGGCGTCTGGGTCCCCGGCGAGCGCGTCCCGCCCGAGACGAAATAGAGCATGAAGCTGAGGTCGACCTCCACGCTGCCGAGCTTGGTCTCGGGCGCGCACGCGCCGGCTGCGAGGTCGGTGAACGAGCACTCGTCGGCGGACGTGATCGCGCCCAGCAGCCCGGACGGGAGGTCGAGGCGCAGATCGCGGATCGGGTCGCCCGTGGTCGGCTCGCCGGTGCCGTTGACGGTGAACTCCACGTCGAAGCGCGAGTGCGCGCCCGCGGTCGTGTCCTGCGGCTCGGCCTTCGCGCCGCTCATCGTGATCGGCGTGGCTGCGTCGAGCGGGTCCAGCTGCAGCAACGAGGCTGCGGCAGCACTCCCAACGGACGACAGCATGAACACGACGGCCAGCGTCGCCAAACACAGCACACGATGCACGTGGACTTCCCCCTTCGTGGACCCGTCGGACGGCTGCGTGCAGTCGTCGCTCTCCCTTTGTCCGAGGGTACTGAGCGGTCTGTGAGTCGCCCCCGGGCTGCGCAGAACATTGGGCTGCGCACGGGGCGCACTGTCCCGGACCTGTGCTGGGCGACAAACCGGGGGTGATCAGGCGGGAACTGCGCCTCCGGCGAGGGCGGCCAGCGCTCCGGCCGCGCAGGCGCTGAGCAGCACCGGAATCGTCCCGATCCTGCCCGCGAACAGGGCGATCGCCGCAGCCGCCAGCACCCCGAGCTGCCACGGCTCCGTCACGCCTTCGAGCAGCGGCACGGCGGCGCCGAAGATCGCGCCCACCGCGGCTGGGCCGGCCCCGTCCAGGAACGCCCGGGCGTTGCGGTCGGCGCGGACCCGCTCGAACCGCTCGCCCCCGATCAGGATGATGAGGAACGACGGCGCGAACGCCACGAACGCGGCAAGCAGCGCGCCTCCGATGCCCGCGGCCGCGTAGCCCACCACCGCGACGGTCTGCACCACCGGCCCCGGGGTGAGCTGCCCGAACGCCACGGCGCCGGCGAACTGCGCCTCGGTCATCCAGCCGTTGGTCACCGCGTCGGCCTGCATGAGCGGGATGATCACGAAGCCGCCGCCGTAGCTCAGGGCGCCGACCTTGAACGCCGTCCACACGAGGTCAGGCAGCGCGGCGACGCTGGTCGTCGCGAGCACGATCGCGGGGAGACCCACCGACGCCGCGTGGTTCGCCCACCCGCTGCGGCGCAGCAGCAGCTCGAACAGGCCGCAGCCGAGCAGGGCGAGCACCACCCATGCGCCGGCGACGATGGTCACGGCGCCGGCGATGAGGGCGTAGGCGAAGGCCCGGATCCGCTGCGCGCCTTCGCGCCCCGCGAGCGCGGCCCGCCCGAACCCGACGCCCGCCTGGACGACGACGGCGACGACCGCGGCGCCGGCCCCGGCGGCCAGGCCGCGCATCCACTCCGGCGGCGAACCGCCCAGGTAGAGGGCGCTCAGCGCGAGGATCATGACCAGGCCGGGGAGGATGAACGCCAAGCCGCCGACCAGCGCGCCGCGCGCGCCCGCCACGTGATGGGCCAGGAAGATCGCCAGCTGGGTGGACGCGGGCCCGGGCAGCAGTCCGCACGCCGCGTTGGCGTCCTCGAAGTGCCGCGCGTCGATCCACTCGCGCTCCTCGACGCACAGCTCCCGCAGCAGCGCGACGTGCGCCGGCGGGCCGCCGAAGCCGATGCACCCGATGCGGCCCCACTCGCGCAGGACCTCCGACGTCGGCACGGTGGCGGTGGGCGCGGCCATGTGCCGCGCAGGATGCCAGCCGCCGCGCCTCCTTGCGGTGAGCGTCCGATTGTGGTCGCCAGAGCGACCACGATGTGACGCTCAGCGCGTCAGAGGTCCATGCGACCGAAGCGCCATGCCGCCGCCGCCCACACCATCGCCAGGTACGCGACCGCCCAGGGCCACAGCAGCGGGCCACCGTCGCGCGCGCCGCCGAACGGCCCGAGGGTGACGATCACCCGCTCGAAGTTCTGCGTGCTGTCGGTCAGGAAGTGGAGCGCCTGCTGATAGAGCGCCTCGAAGGGCAGGACCCACGCCGCGATGCTCGCGATGTCCTCCAGCGCGTCGCTGTTCAGCGCCTCGCCGATCTGGCCCATGAGGCCGGCGGCGAGCCCCGCGCCGAACACCATGAACACCGCGATCCCGTTCGCCGTCGCCGACAGCACCGTCGAGCCGAGCAGCGCCACACCGACGACCACCACGACCGCGGCCGCGAGCGCGATCCCGGGGCCGACGATGTCGTCCGGGGTGAAGTCCCCGAGCGTCCCGGTGAGCAGGACCGCGATGCCGTAGACCAGCAGCACGTACCCGCCGCACACCGTCGCCGCCGCGAAGAACCGCCCCAACAGCAGCGACACGCGCCCCATCGGGCGGACCACGAGCGGCTGCAACAGCCCGCGCTCGGCATCGCCGCGCACCGCGTTCAGCGTCAGGAACACCGCGAGCACCGTGCCGAGGAAGAGGGTCACGAACATCGCGAGCCCGAGGAGCGTCGCGCCCACGACCGTCTGCTCACGCACGAGCGGCTCGTCGGGCCGGGCCGTGACCGCATCGAACGTCTCGGCGGTGCCCCACCCGTACAGCGCGAGGAACGCGCCGGTGAGGATGAGGACCACGATGAGGACCTTGCGCCGCAGCGCCTCGCGCAGCGCGTAGACCGCGATGGTGTTGACGTCGGCGATCACGGCTGCGGCTCCGCGACCGCTTCGAGGTACGCCTCTTCCAGTGTGCCGGTCACCACGCGCACGTCGTAGATCCGCTCGCCGGCACCGACGAGCTGCGCGACGAGATCGGGGACCTGCTCGCGCGTCGCGTCGGGGAAGTGCTGGGTCCCGCCCTCGGTCTCGATCTCCACGCCGCCCGGCCGAGCGAGGTCGGGCGGCGTCCCGCTGGCGACCGTCGTTCCCCGCGCGATGATCGTGACGTGGTCGCAGACCTGTTCGACCTCGCCGAGCAGGTGGCTGTTGAGCAGCACCGCGACGCCGCGACCGCGCAGGTCGACGAGCAGGTCGCGGACCAGGCGCCGCCCCGCGGGATCGAGTGCGCTCGTGGGCTCGTCGAGCAGCACGAGCCGGGGTGAGCCGATCAGCGCCTGGGCGATCCCGAGCCGCTGCTGCATGCCCTTCGACATCTCCTCGACGCGGCGGTGACGAGCCTCACTCAGTCCCACGCGCGCGAGGAGCTCGGCGCGCTCGCCGTCGTCACCCGGGCTGCGGGCCAGGCGCTGGTGGAGCTGGAGGACCTCGTCCGCGCTCGCCCAGCCCGGGAAGCGGAACAACTCGGCGAGGTAGCCGGTCACCGCCCGCGCGGCGGCACTGCCGGCGGGATGGCCGGCGATGCGGACCGCGCCGTCGCTGGGCCGGACCAGGCCGCACGCGATCTTCGTCAGCGTCGACTTACCGGCCCCGTTGGGGCCGAGCAGGCCGACGAGCTGGCCGGGCTGGACTTCGAGGTCGACCCCGTTGAGCGCGGAGGTGCGACCGAACCGCTTGCGCACGCCGGCGACGGAGAGGGCGGGTGCGGTCGCGGCCATCGGCGCGGAGGGTAGCGAGGTGGAGAGGCGGGCATAGTGGGTAGACTGCACACTATGGCGAGCATCGTTCGACGCCCCGGACGCAGATGGGAGATCCGCGAATCGGTCAGTGGGCTGCGTGGGCCGCGCAGCAGAACGCTTGCGACCTTCTCCGTGCTGTCGCCGGAAGTGCTCGACCACGCCACGGCGCGGGCGTCGCGACCGCTGGATTCCGACGAGCTGTGTGCACGCGCTCGCCGGGCGGGGGCGCCTGTGCAGACCGGGCGTGCGGATGAGGCCGCCGGCGCACTCCTTGCCGCGCTGGCCGACGGCGAGCGCCTGCGGCCCGGCCTCGCCCGCCTGCTCGCCGATGCGCTCCCTCACGCCGGCGAGCCGACGCCGACCGACGCATCCCGCGCGGCGGCGGCCTGGGTCGGCCGCAGCCTCAGCAAGCGGTCCGCGGCGCTCGTCGATCTGCTGCTGCTCACAGACGCGCTGCCCGTCCGACCGCGCGCCGGCCGCCCGCGGATGCCGCGCATCGCCAGCGCGCCGTGAGCGAGCCGTCGCTCCCCGAGAAGGTGGTCGCCGTCCATGACGCGTGCGGGGGTGCGGCACTGGGCCACGCGTTCGGTGGCGCACTCGCGCTGGCGTACTACGCCGAGCCGCGCGCGACGATCGACATCGACCTCAACGTCTTCGTCGCAGCCGAGCGGCACGCAGAGGTGGCCGACGCGCTCACGCCGCTGGGGGTCGAGATGACGGGCGACGTGGCCGCCCTGGTGCGCGACGGGCAGTGCCGCTGGCGCTGGGGCCGCACTCCGCTCGACCTCTTCTTCGCCTACGACCCGTTCCATGACGCCATGCGCGCCGGCGCCCGGACCGTCCCGTTCGCGCAGACGACGATCCCGGTCCTCGCGCCCGAGCACCTCACGGTGTGCAAGGCCGTCTTCAACCGTCCGAAGGACTGGCTCGACATCGAGCAGATCATCATCGGCGCAGACGCTCTCGATGCCGCCGAGGTTCGCGACTGGATGCGTCGGATCGTGGGAGCGGACGACGAGCGCGCCGCCCGTCTCGACGGGCTGCTGGAGGCATGCCGCTGAGCCCCGAACGACGTTCGCCACACGGGGACGAGAGCCGCACATAATGGCGGCCTGTCCATCGAAGACCCTGGAGGGTCCGTGTCCCATCGTCTCCGGTCCCTGGCGCTCGCAGTGCTGGTGTCCTCCTCGCTCGGCGCCGCATCCGCGGCTCCTGCGTCGGCCGCGATCAGCAACGTCATCCTCCCGTCCGTCGTCGACGGGGAGATCAACTCGACGCTCGGCTTCACCTGCACGTCGCCGTTCGACGGGGTCCCGCTGACGTTCACCTCGAACACGGTGGGCAAGCTGTTCGTGTACACGATGGCGCCCAAGGCCTTCCCGGTGGTTGCGACCCCCGCGATCAGGGCTGGCGCCAACCGCGTCTCGATCAGCCTGCCGGGCATCAGTGCCAACACCACCGGCCCGCTGACGACCGGGCGCGTCACCGTGGTCATGGTGCCGTTGGACCGCTACGGGTTGCCCAACGGCGGCCTCGTGACCCGTACGCTCACCCTGCGCTGCACGACCGGCATCGGCAGTTGACCGTCGCCTGAACGTGATTCACCACAAGACGCACGCGCTCGGAGATGCTGGCCGCGTGTCCAGCTTGAGGAGCTCCGTCGTGTCTCACACGGTGCGCGCATTTCTGATCGGTTCCGCGATCCTGCTCGCAGCCGCGCCTGCTGCCTGGGGTGCTCCGCGCCTCTCGGGCCTGACGTTTCCTTCGACGCTCGATGGCATCAACACGGGCGCGGGGATCTCGGCCCACTGCACGAACATCGCGCCGCTCGTGACCTCCTTCGAGGCGTCGACCGCGGGGACGATGTACATGGTGCGGACCGGCACGGGATCCCTCGGCGTCCCGCACTTCAGCGTCACCACGTTCGCGTTTCGGCGTGGAGCGAACACGCGTCAGCTGTTCTCGCAGTACGAGCTGGTCGGGCGTCCCGTCGCGTCGAACCGCTGGAGCTTCACCCTGGTCCCCATCGATCGCGCCTTCGGCGTCGCCCGCGCCGTCAGCAGGGGCGTCACCGTGACCTGCACCTGAACGCCGCCGGATAGCCTGCAGGTCATGGGGGACCTGCAGGCATCCGCGACCTCGCTGCTCCAGCGGCTGATCCAGTTCAACACGGTCAACCCGCCGGGGAACGAGCGGGTCGCGCAGGAATGGCTGGCCGGTCTGCTGCGCGACGCCGGGTTCGAGGTCACGCTCGTCGGCGCTGAGCCCGAGCGGATGAACCTCGTCGCGCGCCTTCGCGGCGCCGCGGACGGTCCGGTCCTCGCGCTCCTCAGCCACGTCGACACGGTCCTGGCGACCGCGTCGGAATGGACCCACGATCCATGGTCGGGCGACGTCGCCGGCGGCTTCCTCTGGGGTCGCGGCGCGCTGGACATGAAGTCGCAGACGGCGTGCGAGGTCGCCGCTGCGCTGGAGCTCGCGCAGTCGGGCTGGCGGCCCGGGGTCGGCGACCTGCTCGTCGTCGTCCTCGCCGACGAGGAGACCGGTGGCTCATTCGGCGCCCAGTGGATCTGTGAGCACCACCCCGACCTCGTGCGTGCGAACTACGTGCTGAACGAGGGCGCGGGCGCGCACTTCGAGTACGACGGCGCGCGACGCTACGGCGTGTGCGTCGCGGAGAAGGGCGTCTTCCGCTTCCGCGTGCGCACCGACGGCGTGGCCGGCCACGCGTCGTATCCGAAGATGGGCGACAACGCGCTGCTGAAGATGGCGCCGATCATCGAGCGCCTGGGTTCACAGCAGCCGGGCTTCGACCTCACCCCCGCGCCCGAGGCACTGCTCCGCGGCTTGGGACTCGACGTCAGCGTCGACCCCGGCGTCGCCCTCGATCAACTCCGCGCGCGTGACGCCCGGCTCGCGGCGCTCGTCGAGCCGATGCTCGGGGTCACGTTCGCGCCGACGAAGATCCGCGCGAGCGAGAAGATCAACGTCATCCCGTCGATGGCCGAGCTGTCGGTCGACTGCCGCGTCCCGCCCGGCCTGGGCCGCGAGAAGGCCGAGGAGCGCATCCGCGACGTCCTCGGCGACACCGGCTTCACGATCGAGTTCGCCGAGCAGGTCATGGGCAATGCGTCACCGGTCGACTCGCCGCTGCGCGCGGCGCTCGATCGCTGGGTCGGCGCCAACGACCCGGGCGCCACGACGATCCCGGTGATCCTCCCCGGCTTCACCGACTCACGCACGTGGCGGTCGACGTTCGGCGACGACGTCGTGGCCTACGGCTTCTTCCCGCAGCGCCACATGTCGCTCCACGACATCGCCCCGCTCATCCACGGCGCCGACGAGCGCATCGACGTCCGCGACCTCGGGTTCGCGGCCGCATGCTTCCGCGACGTCACCGTCGACCTCCTCGGAGCGCCACATGACCGACACTGAGAAGACCCCGAAGCTCCGCCTCGGCGGGATGGCGCTGCGCAACGGGCTGCTCGTGCACGGCCCCACGCACTGGTCGGCGGCGGTCCGCGGCGACGACGGGGAGATCCACGTCGCGTCGGGTCCGAAGCCCCGCGCGAAGGGGTTTGACGACGTGCCGGGCGCCCGGGGTGTCATCCGTCTCGGCGAGGCGATGGTCGTCATCCCGATCGTCCGCAAGAACCTCCCGCAGGCGCGGCTGCCGTTCGAGAGCGCGTCGGTGCTCGGCGTGATGGCGGGCACGACGATCGTCACCCAGCTCCTGCGGCGCAACCGGCGCCTGCGCGGCGCCGCCGGGGAGGCGGTCATCGCGGGAATCGGCCTGGCGCCTTCGCTGTTCGCGCTGCGATCCGGTGACCTTGCGGCTTACCACGGCGCCGAGCACAAGGCGATCGGCGCGTACGAGGCCGACGACACCGCTCGGGAGACGTCGAAGGAGCACGACCGCTGTGGGTCGCACCTCATGACGCCGCTGCTGACGCTCAACGTCGCGGGCGCCGCGCTGCTGCGGCGGGTCGTCGCGAACCCGGGTCCGGGCGCGCAGGCCGCGGTCGGGCTGGCCGCAATCGGCGCGTCGGTCGAGGTCTTCGCGTGGGCCGAGCGCCACCACGACAGCATGCTCGCCCGGGCGCTGCGGGTGCCCGGCCATGAGCTTCAGCGCGTCCTCGGCACGCGCGAGCCCGACGACCGCCAGCTCGCGGTCGGCCAGGCCGCGCTGGATGAGATCCTGCGCGTCGAGGGCGCAGCCTAGACCCGCGGGACGTCGTCGATCCGCCGCACCCGCGGCTCACGGCCGGGTGGGGGGACGGAAGCGCGCGTCGTCCCGCCCCTCGTGCGGGCCGGTCCAATCCCGGCAGATCGCGTCGACGCCGAGCGCGTGCACGTGCAGCGCGCCGGCACGGTCGACGTGCAGGCGCAGGAAGCTCTTGTCGTCCTCCAGCCCCTGGGCCGCGAACACCTGGTTGGCCGTCTCCTTGGCGCGCCGGCCGAGCACCATGCTCACGAACAGCAACACGGCGGCGAGCAGGGTGGTGCCCACGGCGAAGCCGGCCAGGCCGGCCGCGAGCAGCGCAGCGGGCCACACGGCGGCCGTGTCGGCGTCCGCGGCGAACACCAGCGCCGCCACCGCGTAGACGACCAGCCCGCAGACCACGACGTGCGCGGCCGCGTGCAGCACGCCGACGAGCTGGCGCCATGGTGGGGGCGCGTCGAGCTGCACGATGAGCGCGCCCGCAAGGAGCAGCACGAGCACCACGCCGGTGCCGCTCGTCGCCGCCGAGACGAACCCGTCCAGGCCTCCGGCCCGCGCCGTCGCCGCGAGATTCCCGGGCCCCTCGGCGACCGCGGTGAGGAAGGCGGCGGCGAGCAGCGCGTAGACCCCGCCGATGACCGCGGCGAGCCCGGGGGACAGGGACGCGAGCTTCAGGACGCCCCAGCTCAGCCGCCGCGACCGGCGCGCGTCCGGGTACACGGCCGCCTGCTCGTAGGGCACGCCGGGCTCACCGCGCCGCGGCGGCAGCGCGACCCGGTCGGGCAGCGTGTGCGTCGGCGAGAGGTACGCGCCGCCGCCGCCCGCGGTGATGCGGTGCGGGGCGGGTGGGTTCGACGTCGACGAGTACCGCGCGTAGTGGTGCAGGTCGCCGGTGAGCACGAGTCCCACCTCGCCGCCTGCGTCGCGCACGATCCGTTCCACGTACGCGAGGTTCTCCCACGCGGGTGGGAATGGCGCGGCGTCCGACACGCGAAGCCAGCTCGGCTTGCCGGTCAGCAGGATCACCCGATCCCCGTCGGCCAGCTGCCCGGCCGCGGCGCGGAACCAGTCCAGCTGCGCGTCGTCGACGAGCTCGTCGAGCTGGATGTCCAGCATCCACACCCACCAGCCGTGCGGCAGCTTCAGCGCCGCGTAGCTGCGCTTCTGCCACGTCTGCCAGCCGCCGATCCACTGCTGCTGGCAGAAGCGCCGCGTGAACGCGACGAGCCCGTCGTACCAGTCGTGGTTGCCCGGGATGGCGAACAGGTGCGGCGCGGGCTCGGCCCACGGCAGCGCGCCGGCGAACGGGCCGACGAAACGGTGCTCGTAGGCGACCCGCTCGGCCGCCGGGTACACGAGGTCGCCGCCGACGAGCACGACGTCGGCGCGCGGCAGCGTGTCGGCCTCGCCGGCGACCGCCAATGCGGGCCGGCCCAGCAGCCACGCCATCGTCATCGTCGCGGGCCAGCCGTCCCCTGTGTCGGAGATGACGTCCAGCCACAGCTCGTCACGATCGGCGTATGCGTCGAACACTGGCTGTTCGAGGTTCGCCTGGGTCTCCCGGCGGTCTGCGAACCGGCCGAACGCGGCGGAGACGACGGCCTGCACCCCGGACCGCACGAGCAGCGCCGGGTCCAGCCACCGGGTCGGCGCCTCACGGACGAATCCGAGGCGCAGCAGCTCCTCCTCGCGCGCGGCGGCGGTGCGGCGGGGCCAGCGCAGGTGCCGGGGTAGCAGCTCCGGGTCGGCCATCACGCAAACCTCAGCACATCAAGGACATCTGAGCGACGTGTGCACGCTCGCACTCAGGTGGCGCTGGATCCTGCCGATACCCGGGGTGTGACCCTCCGTCGCTCGCTGCGCCCTGCGCTCCTGGCCGTGCTCGCCCACCTCCTGCTGTCGCCGGCCGCTGCGCAGGCGGGGCCTGTGCCGGAGGACGGGCGGCTGTTCGTGCAGCGCGCGGAGGGCGGCTCGATCAAGAAGGCGACCGTCGCGAACCGGTACCTCCTGACCCTCACCGGCCTTGACCCGTCGGTGTCGTCGTTCGTCGGCCAGCCCGAGCGCGCGTTCGACGAGGAGCAGTTCGCCGTGTTCTGGCAACGGTGGAACGAACGGGGCCTGGAGGCCGCCGACCCGCCCGCCGCCCTGGTGGTCCGCGGCGGCTTTCCGAAGAACGTGATGCTGCTCCAGCTCACCGATCGCGTCGCGTACAACCCGGGCGAGAGCTCGGTGGTCTACACGGTCGCTCCGCTGCAGGGCCCGTACACGGGCGCGATCGCCGAGTTCGCCGGCCGCCAGAAGGAGCTGGAGGTTGGCGAGTTCGAGGGGCCCGTGAGCCTGTTCGTCGACGACGCGCCGCCCGCCGCTCCCGAGCAGAGCACGTTCGAGGAGATCCGCGAGACGGCCACGGACTGGTCGGCCATCGCCGGGATCCTCTTCATGCTCGCCATCCTGCTGCTGGTCTGGCGATCGCTGCGGATGATGCCCAAGACGAAGCCGCAGACCCTGAAGCCCGCCGAGAAGTCGTCGGTCAGCTGGGAGGAGATCGCGGGCGCGGGCGACGCCAAGGAGGAGCTCCAGGAGGTCGTCCAGTTCCTCAAGGACCCGAAGAAGTTCCGCCGCTTCGGCGCGCAGATGCCGACCGGTGTGCTGCTCCATGGTCCGCCGGGCACCGGCAAGACGCTCCTCGCCAAGGCCGTCGCCCACGAGTCCGGCGCGTACTTCCTCAGCCAGTCCGCCTCCTCGTTCGTCGAGATGTTCGCCGGGCTCGGCGCCGCGCGCATCCGCCGGGCTGTTCAACGAGGCGCGCAAGCACAGCCCCGCGATCGTGTTCATCGACGAGCTCGACGCCGTCGGCACGCGACGCACCGGCTCGGACACCGGTGACCGTGAGCAGACGCTCAACCAGCTGCTCGTCGAGATGGACGGCTTCGCCGGGACCGAGGACGTCGTCGTCATGGCGGCCTCGAACCTCCTCGACAAGCTCGACCCCGCACTGCTGCGCCCCGGCCGGTTCGACCGCCAGGTCTTCGTGTCCCCGCCCGACGTCGCGGGCCGCGAGGAGATCCTGGAGGTCCACACCAGCGGCAAGCCGCTGCACGACGTCGACCTGCGGACGATCGCCGCGCAGACGAGCGGCCTCACCGGCGCGGACCTCGCGAACCTCTGCAACGAGGCCGCGATCTTCGCCGCGCGCCGCGAGGGCGTCGCGATCACGCAGGCCGACTTCGACATGGCGCTCGAGCGGGTCATCGCCGGCGTGCAGTCCAAGCGCGTGCTGCAGCCCGCCGAGAAGCGCGTCGTGGCCTACCACGAGGCCGGCCACGCGCTCTGCGGGGAGCTGCTGGCCAGTGTGGACAAGGTCCACAAGATCTCGATCGTCCCGCGCGGCACCGCGCTCGGCTTCACGCTGAACCTGCCCGAGGAGGATCGCTACCTCAAGACGCGCGAGGAGCTCCTCGACCACATGGCGATGCTCCTGGGCGGCCGCGTCGCCGAGCAGATCGTCTTCGGGAAGATCACCACCGGCGCGTCCGACGACCTCAAGCGCGTCGCCGAGCTCACGCACGCCATGGTGCACGAGTACGCGATGGGCACCGCCGACTCCGCCCAGCGCGGCGCGTACGAGACCGGTCAGGCCTCCGAGGTCACCCGCCGGATTCGCGACGAGGAGCAGCGCGAGCTCGCGTTCGAGGCGCAGGCGATGGCCGAACGGCTCATCACCGACCACCGTGACCTGCTCGAGCAGCTCGCGCAGGCGCTGCTCGAGCACGAGGTCCTGGAGCGCCCGCAGATCGACGAGATCATGCGCGGAACCACGCCGGTCACCGACCGCCCGCGGCTCACCGGGATGCCCCTGGTGACGGCCGCTGAGGAGCTGCCGCGGAAGGACACGTAGACTCCGCTGCGTGTTCACCAGGATCGACCACATCGGTATCGCCGTCGAGAACATCGACGATGCGCTCGCGCTCTACGAGCGCGACTTCAACCTCGGCGAGGTCTATCGCCAGACCGTGCTGGAGCAGGGCGTCGACGCCGCCCTCTTCGACGTCGGTGAGAACCACGTCGAGCTCATCGCGCCCGCCGTCCCCGGCGAGGGCACGGTCGCGAAGTTCCTCGCGAAGAACGGGCCCGGCATGCACCACGTCGCCTACCAGGTCGACGACATCGACGCCGAGCTCGCCCGCATCAAGGAGCTCGGCATGAAGCTCATCGACCGTGAGGCCCGCGAGGGCATCCGCAACTCGCGCGTCGCATTCCTCAATCCGCGATCGACCGGCGGCGTGCTCACCGAGCTCGTCGAGCCGGCGAAGGGGCACTGACCATGGCGCAGCAGCGCGTGACGTTGGGGCTGCAGTTCACCGCCCCCGTTCCCGTCAAGCTCGACGAGACCGAGCTGGACGCACTCCTCGAGGCGCTCCCCAAGGGCGAGTGGTACGACGTGAAGGTCGACGACGGCACGCTGCGGGTCAACCTCAGCCAGGTCATCTACGTCAAGACGGACCGCGACGAGCCGCGGATCGGCTTCAGCTGATCAGAGTTCCCGGCGGGCCAGCCGGGCGGCGGCTTCACGGAGCCGGTGCCCGGCGCTGCGGTCCGCCCAGCGGCCCGGGTGGATCTCCTCGGAGACCTCGAGGTCGCGGGCGAACTGCGCGTCGAGCGCCGCGGCGAAGCGCTGCGACTGCACGCACAGCGTGGTCTCGTCGTTCAGCGCGAACGAGCGGTTGTCGAAGTTGACCGAGCCGACCGCGCCCCACGTGTCGTCGATCGACAGCGACTTGGCGTGCAGCATGGTCGGCTGGTACTCGAAGACCCGCACGCCGCAGTCGAGCAGCTCCTCGTAGACCGCGCGGCCCGCGACGCGGACGATCTCCTTGTCGATGTGCGGGCCCGGGACCAGCACCCGCACGTCGACCCCGCGCGCCGCGGCGTCGCAGAGCGCCTGCACGAACGCGGGCCGCGGCGCGAAGTACGCGGCCGTGAGGTGCAACCGTTCGCGCGCGCAGGCGATCGCGAGGAAGAACAGCGCCTCGGCGTTCGTGTCGCCCACGCCCGCCGACGACCGCACGACCTGCATCGGCCCGCCGCCGTCGATCTCCTCGAGGTGCGGAAGATGCCCGTCGCCGACGAGGACGTCGCCCGTCGCCTCCAGCCAGTTCTCGGCGAACGCGCCCTGCAGCCCGCGGACGACGGGGCCGCGGACGCGGACGTGGGTGTCGCGCCAGTGGTCGGGGTCCTGCGCGTCCCCCGTCCACTCCTCGGCGATCCCGACGCCGCCGGTCATGCCCACGACGCCGTCGGCGATGAGCAGCTTGCGGTGCGTGCGGTGGTTCAGCCGCTTCATCGCGTACGGCTTCGGCGGGCGGAAGCGGGCGACGGTCACCCCGGCGCTGCGCATGTCGGCGATGATCTGCAGCTCCATCTTCGCCGTCCCGACCGCATCGAGCAGCACGTTGACCTCGACCCCCGCGCGGGCGCGTTCGCACAGCGCGTCGGCGACCTCGCGCGCGATGTCGCCCTTCCAGTACACGTAGGTCAGGAGGTTCACCGTCTGCTGCGCGCCGCGGATCGTCTCCAGGAACACGGGGAAGATCGCGTCGCCGTTGACGAGCAGGTCGATCTCGTTGCCGTGGCTGATCGGGGCGGCCGTCAGTGCCTCGGCGGCGTAGAGGAACTCGCGGTCGCCGACGGCCGGCTGGCCGGGGTGCAGCTCGTAGCCGTCGCCCTGCTCGCGGCGGTGACGCAGCGACTCCGCGCCGTACCAGGCGACACCGGCGGCGGCGAGGCCGGCGGGCCACGCCCACGCGGCGCGGCTCATGACGGCACCACCGCGCGGATCGCGTGATGCTCGACGGTGAACGGGGTGACCCCGTCGGCGCCCGTGAGGTCGTCGCAGAGCTCACCGTCGACGTTCCACGGTTCGTGCGGCGGGAGGACGACCTCGAGGTCGTGGCCCGTGATGCGCACCACCCCGTCCTGCTCATGCAACGTGCCGCGCCGCAGCCCGAACGCGCGGCGGACGAGCCCCGGGCGCGGGCCGGCGGTGATGATCGTGACGTCGAGGATCCCGTCGTCCGGGCTGGCCGGCCCGATGCGCGAGCCGCCGCCGAACGCGCCGGTCGCCGCGACGATGACCTGCCAGGCGCTTCCGCGGAAGCGCTCCTCGCCGTCGGCGCGGAGCGTGACGTCGAGCGGATGCTCGCGCGTGCCGGCCTGCAGCGCGCCGACGGCGTACGCGAGCGGGCCGAGCTTCTGCTTCAGCGGCTTGGCGGCCCGCGCGGCGTGGGTGGCCAGGCCGGCGTTCGCGGCGTTGACGAACGGCCGGCCGGCGGCGCGGCCCAGCTCCAGCGGCCTGATCGCGGCGTCCGGGTCGGCGGCGAGCGCGGCGGCGTCGGCGCGGTCGGTCGGGAGCTCGAGGGCGCGGGCGAAGTCGTTGGCGGTGCCGGACGGGATGACGGCGAACGGCAGCCCCGCTTTGGCCGCCCACACGGCGACAGGAGCGATGGAGCCGTCGCCGCCGGCGACGACGACCCGGTCGGTCCCGCGGTCGGGCGGCGCGTCGCCGACCGTGTCGATCGCGCGGAGGCTCACGTCGGTGGCCCCGGCGTCACGGAGGGCGGACGCGAGCTCGTCGGCGTCGCTCCCCTTGCCGGACCCGGGGTTGTGGACGAGCGTCAGGTGCACCGGCCCATCATGCCCGGTGCCGGCGCCCCGCACGCGACCGTCCGCAGGAACGGGTCGCGCTGCGCCCCTTTCCTGCGGAGCGTTAGCGTGGCCGGGGATGGCGGCGACGAGCGAACCCACCCCCGGCGCCCGTGCCGCGCTGCGCGCGCGCCTGCGGTCCGGACCTCTCGGCCGCCGCATCGCCCAGGCCGACCTGCGCCTCTACCACGCGATCCGCCGAGATCTGCACCTGCCGGGCCTCGTCGAGCCGGTGCGCCGCTTCTCCCACACGGGCGAGCACGCGGCACTGTGGCTGGGCATCGGGGCGGTCGGCATCGCCGTGGACCGCGAGCGGCGCGGGCGCTGGGCCCGTGCCACCGCCGCCGTCGGCTCGGCCTACCTGCTGAACACCGCGATCAAGGCGGCGATCGGTCGCCGCCGTCCCGCGATCGAAGGCCTCCCCGCGCTCATGGCCACGCCCACCGGCCTGTCCTTCCCCAGCGCGCACGCGTCGTCGTCCTTCGCCGCGGCGTGCGCGTTCTCCCCGCTGCTGCCCGCCGGGCCGCTCTATGCGGGCGCGACCGCGATGGCGGTCTCCCGCGTCTACCTGGGTGTGCACTACCCGTCCGACATCGCCGCCGGCGCGGTCCTCGGCACGGTCGTCGGCACCGCCGGGCGCTAGAGCTGCGTGAACGTGTAGACGTCGTCCGGCTGCGAGCACCACTCGTCGCGGCGTTGGTCGCTCGTGCTCATGATCACGGGCAGTGCGGCGTGAAACGCCTCTGGCGATTCCCACTTCGACATGCCGATGAGCTTGCCGCCGGACTCCTGCCAGCCGTCGAACTCGATGAGCCCGGGCGGCGTGCCCGTGGTCTCGCCGACCCCGTTCATGAACGCGATCATCGCGTCGCGGTGCTCGGGGACGACGTGGTGGACGGCGATGGCCATGAACATGGCGCTACTCCTCGTCGGTGGTGGTCTTTGCGAAGGCCTGCAGGAGTCCGGGCCACCCGCCGGCGAGCTGGTCTCGCAGCGTGAGCGACTCGATCCCCCGATGCTCGAAGTCGATGCGCGTCGCGCCGTCCTCGGCGGCGAAGCGGACCTCGACCTCGGACGTCGCGGTCGGGTCGGGCCGCCAGTCCGCTGAGATCTCCCACGAGAGGACGAGCCGGTGCGGCGGCTCCCAGACCCGGACGTGGCCCCACGGGCACTCGGTGCCGTCGGCCGCGCGCTCGAACCAGCGGCCGCCGACGCGCGGTTCGACGATGGCCGTGATGGGCGGCTGCTCCCCGATGTGCATGTCGGCGAGACGCCACCAGTCGCCGATGCGCTCGGTGAAGACGGAGAAGGCGCGTTCGGGCGACGTGCGCACGATCAGGCTCTGGCGCACGGACAGCGGCTCAGGCATCTTCGGACTCCGCTAGGTCGCGAAACGCGGCGAGCGACTGGTCCCAGAACTGGTCGAGGTAGGCCCGCACGTCGGCGAGCCCTTCCTGTCGCACGCGGTAGATCCGCCGTGTGCCCTGTGCCTCGTCGTCCACGAGCCCGGCGTCCTTCAGCACCCGGAGGTGCTGTGACACCGCGGGCCGGCTGACCGGAAGACCGTCGGCGAGCGCGCCGACCGCGCTGGGGTGCGCGGCGATGCGTTCGAAGATCTTCCGGCGCGTGGGGTCGGCGAGAGCGGTGATGGCGGCGACTGCGTTCGTCATGGCTTACCGTTAGCCACAGCTTACAAAAGTCCCGCGGGCGGGCCGGCGCGCCTCAGCCCAGCCATCCGGCGATGTCGGTCAGCCGGGCGATGTGGGTGTCCCCGGCGAGCGTCTCGAGGTCGTCCTCGAGCTGCCGGACGCGCCGCGCGCCGAGCGCCGCGACGAGCGCGTCGCGCTGCCGGTCGAACGACGCCGCGCTGCGCGCCAGCAGGTCCTCGCCACGCGGGGTGCGGCGCACGAGGACGGCGCGGCCGTCGGTGGGGTCAGGTTCGCGCTCGGCGTAGCCGAGGTCCACGAGTGCCGCCGCCGTCTTCGCTGCGGCCTGCTTGCTGACCCCGAGGCGCCGGCCGAGCTCGGTCACGCTCACGCCGTCCGGCCCGACGGCCTGCAGAGCGAATCCGTGGGCGGGCCGGGCGTCCGGGTGCCCCGCTGCGGCGAGTTCCGCGTGCAGGTCGTCGATGACGGTGCGGAAGGCGCCGAGGAGCAGGAGGGGCAACTCGAAGCCGGGGCGGTCGGAGGGCATGCCCGACACGATAGACAACCTGGTGTACGATATAGACAACCACATTGACGAATTGGAGCCCACCATGTCACTCACCCCGGTCCGCGCCGAGGACACCCGCCGCACCGAGACCCCGAACGCCGCCATGACCACGCTCGCCTCACCGACCCTTCGCCGCACCGACGGCCTGAGCCTGTGGCGCGTCGCGATGGCCGCCGGGCAGCGCGGCCCGCGGCACGTCTTCGACAGCGAGCAGATCTGGACCGTCCTCGAGGGCGCCATCGTGATCGGGACCCGGCAGGGCACCTTCAGCCTGCGTGCCGGAGACACCGTCGCCCTCCCGGCGGGGATCGAGCGGCAGCTCGCCGCCGAGCAGGACACCGTCGCGATCGTCGCGGGGGACGGCGCCGCGTCGGTCTTCGTCCCCGGGGAGGACGCGCCGCGCGGCACGCCCCCTGGATCGCGTGACCACTATGGTGCTGCGCCGTGAAGATCGGGATCGTCGGCATGCCCAACGCGGGGAAGTCCTCGCTGTTCAACGCGCTCACCAAGGCGGGCGCGGAGGCGGCGAACTACCCGTTCACGACGATCGAGCCGAACGTCGCCGTCGTCCCGGTGCACGACGAGCGGCTCGACCAGCTCGCCGAGGTCATCGGCGCGAGCGAGATCGTCGCCGACACCATCGACTTCCACGACATCGCGGGGCTCGTCGCCGGCGCGCACAAGGGCGAGGGCCTGGGCAACCAGTTCCTCTCGAACATCCGCGAGACGGACGCGATCGTGCACGTCGTGCGCTGCCACGGCGACGACAACGTCATCCACCCCGAGGGCCGCGTCGACCCGATCGCCGACATCGAGACGATCGAGACCGAGCTGATCTATGCCGACCTCGAGCAGGCCGAGAAGCGTTTGGAGCGCGTCGTCCGCACCGCGCGCGGCGGCGACAAGGCCGCGATCGCCGAGCGGGCGTGGCTCGAGCAGCTCATCGCCGGCTACCACGAGGGCAAGCCGGCGCGCACGAGCCCGATGCCCGACGACGTCGACCGCGGCCAGACCGTGCAGCCGCTCACCGCCAAGCCGGTGCTGTTCGTGGCCAACGTCGACGAGGGCGACAGCGTCGTCCCCGCCGCCGTCGCGCAGCACGCGGAGGCGAACGCGGCGAAGGCCGTCGCGATCAGCTCGCGGATCGAGGCCGAGCTGAGCGAGCTCGACGACGACGAGGCCGCGATCATGCGCGAGGAGCTCGGCGTCGAGGAGTCCGGGCTCGTCCGGATCGTCCGCGGCGCGTTCGACCTCCTCGAGCTGAACACGTTCTTCACGGTCGGCTCCGGCGTGCGCGCACAGTCGTGGCACCTCAAGCGCGGACTCACCGTCTGGCACGCGGCGGGGGAGATCCACACCGACATCCAGCAGGGGTTCGTCCGCGCCGAGGTCGTCAACTGGGCCGAACTCATCGACGCCGGCGGCTACAGCCAAGCCCGCGACCGCGGCACGCTGCGGATCGAGGGGCGCGACTACGTGATGCAGGACGGTGACGTCATCACCGTCAAGCACACGAACTGACTCAGGTCGACACCTTCAGCTTGCGGATCGGGCCTTCCTTCTTGCAGTCGTCGGTCCCGGTCGAGCAGTCGATGCGGTGCGCCTGCCAGTAGTACGTGCCTGGCGAGTTCAGCCAGAAGTCCGGGAAGTCGAAGAACTTCGGCGTGTACTCGTAGTTGCGGCCGTTCTTGCGGGCCTGCCCGATGCTCTCGTCGCTGCAGATGACGCCGTCGGCGTCCTTGGCCTTGCTCTTGCAGACGTGCACCCAGACCTGGCCCTTGCCGCGGACCTTCATCTTGAACGTCGGGGTCGCGCCGGTACCGACGGTCGTGTTGTTCTTGGGTGACAGCGGGGTGATGCCGTTCTTCGTGGCGGCATCAGCGGAGGCGCCTGATGCGAGCAGGGCGACGACGGCGAAGGGGATGGCGAGGTGGCGAGTCATGTCCTGCAGTCTGCCCCCGCAGCCGGGGGCAGACTGTCGAGTTCGTGACACTCAGGGCAGGACGGTGAAGGGCACGGCGGTGGGTGCGCTCCGGAGCCCGACGCCATCGATCAGCGTCGCGGTGGTGCGGTACTCCCCGGGCGGCAACGCCCGGCCGTTGACCCGCCCGTCCCAGTCCGCCGCCTGCGTGGCGACCGTCATCGGGAAGCGGACCGTCCCGACGAGGGATCCGTTCGCGCGCCGGACGACGAGTTCGACCGTGGACGGTTCGGTCACGCTGCCGCGGATGTCGACGGTGTCGCCCGGCCGGAACGCCTTCGGCAGGATGCTCGGCGGTTCAGCCGCCCAGGTCGGCGGGAGGATGTCGCGCCCGCGGGTGATCAGCGTGTTGCGCGCCGGTTCGGTCGGGTTCTCGACCCAGGTCAGCAGGCTCGCCACGACATCCGGGGCGCCGTCCCCGTCGACGTCGCCGGCCGGGCGGAGCACGTTGGCGAACACGCCGGGCACCTGGGGTCCCTGCGGCGCCCGGCCGGGCGCCGAGCGTCCGTAGACGAGGTAGACGCGGCCGTCCCAGGTCGCGCCGAGGACGTCCTGCCGCCCGTCGCGGTTGACGTCGCCCACCGGAGCGGAACCGGGGTACTCCGCGCCGGTGGTGACGTTCTGCGAGGGGAGCCCGATGGTGCCGCTGCCGGGCACGTCCGGAAGCGCGGTGACGGTTGCCGTCCCGGTCTGCCCCGGGACGATCGACGGGTTGTTGCCGTCGTAGGCGATCAGGTCGTCCCGGCCGTCGCCCGTGAAGTCCGTGCTCTCGCGCTGGAGGGCGTACAGCTGATCGATGCGAAATCCGCGGGCGCCCGGGGCGTCGATGTCCACACCACCGAAGCTCGGGGAACCGAAGACGACGGTGCCGCGGCCCATACCGCTGACCAAGCCGACATCGCCGCGGCCGTCGCCGTTGAAGTCGCCCGTTGCGATGTCGTCGGTCACGGGCGTGTTCTCGTTGACACTGGAGGTCAGTTGCGCGCCGCCGGTGCCGAGCTTCGCCGGGTCGACGGGCGTGCTGGTCGCCTTGCCGTAGATCACGGTGAGGCCCTCGATGTCGCTTTCGTAGGTCTCCGGGTCGCGTCGGAGCGTCGCGAGGTCGTCGCGACCGTCTCCGTTCACGTCCCCGGCGGGAACCCAGAAGTCCTCGCCGAGGATCTGGAACCCTCGGGAACCGAGGCGATCGAGCCGGACGGTCTCCACGCCCGGCCCGCCGAACACGACGGCCCCGTAGATGCGCAGTTCGCCGTTCGTGGTGACACCGATGTTGACGAGCACGTCGTCGCGCCCGTCGCCGTTGACGTCGCCGGCCCGGCGGAGGATCGCCTTGGGGAAGGACACGAGCCGAGGTGAGGGGGCGCCCAGGGTGACGTTCGTCTGCGTTCTCGCGCCGAACAGCGCGAAGCTGTCGGGGAAGCCCGGTTCGTCGCCGCCCGGGAGCGGGCCGAACCCGGTCATGTCACCGAACCCGTCGGCGTTGACGTCGCCGAGCGTGCTGGCGAACACCGGGGCCACGAGTGCCTGGTTGCCCGGGTAGGTGATGCCGGTTGCGCCGCGGAGCTGGGCGTCGGCGGCCGGGGCGAGCCCGAGGCCGGCGGCAGCGGCGAGGAGCACGGCGCGCCGCCCGAGCTTCGGGAGAACGGAGAAGGGAGCCATGGCGCGACCCTATGCCTGCGCCGACGCGTCGCGGTGAATCCCGTTCGTGACGGGAGGGACGGTCTGCCCCGCCGCAGCAGAGCAGACCGTCCGTCGCCTCAGGGCAGGATCGTGAACGCCATCGTGGTCCCCTCGCCGCGGTTGCCGGCGAGGTCGACCGGGGTCGCGGTCGTCACGTAGTCACCCGGTGCCAGCGCCCGGCCGTTGATGCGGCCGTCCCAGGTGAACTGGATCAGCTGCGTCGAGGTGGGCACCCGCACCGCTCCGGCGACCGTCCCGTTTGCGCGTCGGATGACGAGGTCGATCTGCGCGGCCTCGGACACGAGCGCCTGCACCTCCGTGGTCTGGCCGACGCGGAACGCGGGGTTGGACAGGAACGCGGAGCGCACGCGGGGCGCGAGGATGTCGCGCCCGGCCGTGATGAGCGTCTGCGTCGCGCGGAACCCTTCGGTCGGACCCCCGACGCCGGGCAGCACGAGCTCCCAGGCGATGGCGTCCTTCCGCCCGTCGCCGTCCACGTCGCCCGCCGACTTCAGCGTCTGGGTGAACGCGCCGCCGACCGTCTGACCCAGCGTGACCGCGCCCGGGGTGCGCTGGCCGGGTGCCACGCGCACGAGTCCCAGCTCGGCGGTGGTGAGCAGGTCGGCACGCCCGTCGCCGTTGAGATCGTCGACCACCGCGACGCTGTCGTCAGCCCGGCCGGTGCCGTTCGACGGCACGATGATCGCGGGTGACCCTGCCGACCACGGCGAGACGGGAGACGACGTCGTCTTGCCCGGCACGACCGCCAGGTTGCTGCCGCCGTTCGACACGATGAGGTCCGCGCGCCGGTCGCCGGTGAAGTCCAGGGTCTCGGCGTGGACGCCGCCCCAGGTGCCCTCGATGCTGAACCCCCGGGGACCGAGTGCGTCGATGTCGGCCGGGCGCAACCACCTTGAGCCGAACACGACGGCGAGGCGGTCGTCCTGGGACTTGAACGCGATGTCCGAGAGGCCGTCGCCGTTGACGTCACCGGCGGCGACCGGTGACGCGTCGTTCACCGGTGCGATCACGCTCGACGAGAGGCGCACCTTCCCCGGGCCGGGCTCCGCGGCGTTCATCGGCAGGGTGTTGACCTTGCCGAAGAGGACGGCGCCGCCGGTCACGTCGCCGTCGTCGGCGGAGTCGGTCACGAACAGGTCGCCGCGGCCGTCGCCGTTCATGTCCCCGGCGCGGGCCGCCTGCTGGGCGTTGAAGATGCGAAAGCCGCGCGCACCGGGCTGGTCGAGACGGACGTCGGCGATGCCCGGGCCGCCGAAGACGACGGTCACGGTCGGCGGGACGCTGACGTCGGTGAGGAAGGTGGAGACGATGACGTCGTCGGTGCCATCGCCGTTGACGTCGCCGGCAGGCGCCAGGAGCACGCCGTCGTACGTGCGCACACGCGGATCCGTGCCGTCGAGGCTCACGTTGCGGCGGGCCCGGCTGCCGAACACGACGGCGACGGTGGGGAGGCCCCCGTCTGGGCTGTACTTCGGGAACATCGTGTACTCGTCCGCGCCGTCGCCGTTGAGGTCGCCGAGCGACCCCGCGAACCCGGGAAGCACGAGGTCATCAGGTTCCGCGGCCGGGTGGGTGATGCCGAACGTGCCGCTCAGCGGGAGCGGCGCCGCGTGGGCGGTTGCCGTCCCTGCCAGCGCGAGTGCGCCGGCGGCGAGGGCAGGGATCAGACGGGTGCGCATGAGGTCTCCTCGGACAGGGGCGTCGGATCATGCGCGAGATCGGACCGCCGCGGTTGAATCGCGTTCGGCAGAGCGGAACGATGTATCATTCTCGCCGCATGGCGGCCCAGGCCACCGACGTCCTGATCCTCGGCGCGGGCTTCGCGGGCGTCTGCGCGGGCGCCCGCCTGCGGGCCGCGGGCCGCTTCGACTTCGTCGTCCTCGACCGCGGCGACGAGCCCGGTGGCACCTGGCGGGACAACACCTACCCGGGGTGCGCGTGCGACGTCCCGTCCACGCTTTACTCGTTCAGCTTCGCGCCGAACCCGGACTGGAGCCGGATCTTCGCGCCGCAGCCCGAGATCCAGGCGTACCTCGGTGACGTCATCGACCGCACGGGGGTCCGGCCGCACCTGCGCCTCGGCGTCGAGGTGCAGAGCGCCGCGTGGCACGAGGACGAGGCGCGCTGGCACGTCACGACCTCCGACGTCGACTACGTCGCGCGCGTCCTCATCTCGGGCGCAGGCCCATGGCACGAGCCGCTCATCCCGGACCTCCCCGGGCTCGACGACTTCACCGGCACAACGTTCCACTCGTCACGGTGGGACCACGACCACGACCTGCGCGGTGAGCGGGTCGCCGTGATCGGCAGCGGCGCGTCGGCGGTGCAGTTCGTGCCGAAGATCGCGCCGGACGTCGCGCACCTCGACCTCTACCAGCGCACCCCACACTGGGTGCTGCCCAAGCCCGACCGCCCGTACCCCGACGCCATGCGCGAGCTCTATCGCCGCTGGCCGGTCACGCAGCGCGCCGCGCACGAGGGGCTGCGCGTCGCCGCCGAAGGGCTCGGCTGGGCGACCCGCCACGCCCGGACCATGGGGCCGATCCAGCGGCTGGCCGAGCGCCACCTCGCGCGGCAGGTCTCCGACCCCGACCTCCGCGCCGCGCTGACGCCCGACTTCACCATCGGCTGCAAGCGCATGCTGATGAGCAACAGCTACTACCCGTCGCTCACGCGCGAGAACGTCACCGTCGTGCCGCATGCCGTGACCGAGGTGCGCGCGCGATCGGTCGTCGGCGCCGACGGCGTCGAGCGTCCCGCCGACACCATCATCTTCGGGACCGGGTTCCGGATCCTCGACATGCCGGTCGCCGACCTCGTCCGCGGGCGCGACGGGCGGACGATGGCCGAGATCTGGCAGGGAAGCCCCCGTGGGTACCTCGGCACCACGGTGAGCGGGTTCCCGAACCTGTTCGTCCTGCTCGGCCCGAACCTCGGCAACGGCCACTCGTCGGCCACCGTCCTGCTCGAGCAGCAGATGACGTACGTGGTCCGGGCGCTCGAGGCGATGGATCGCGAGCTGCTCGACGCCGTCGATGTCCGCGAGGACGTGCAGCGCACGTTCAACGCGCAGGTCGATGACGCGATCGCGGGCACGGTGTGGAATGCTGGCGGCTGCGGCAGCTACTACTTCGATAGCACTGGTCGCAACAGCTTCATGTACCCCTGGAGCACGCTGCACCACCGTCGGCGCACCCGGCGGTTCGATCTGTCCAACTACCGCACCGTTTCCCGTTCCGCCCCCGCCAAGGATCGCCCCACATGGAATTCCCCCACGCCGTCCGTCGTGTCGACGAGCAGTTCCTGAGCACCGCGCCGGTCATCGTCACGGCGACCGTCGACCTCGACGCCCCGCCCGCCGCCGTGTTCGAAGCGCTCGGCTCTGATCGCATGTGGTCGTGGGTCCCGGTCCTCGACCGCCTGCGGTGGCTCACGCCGCGCCCGCTCGGCGCCGGCGCCGTCCGCGTGCTGCGGATCGGCAAGCTCGTCGAGGTCGAGGAGGAGTTCTTCCGCTGGGAAGACGATCGACGTGCGACGTTCTGTGTCACGAGCGCCTCGCGCCCCGCGCTGAAGGCACTGGCCGAGGACTTCGCGCTGGAGCCGACGACCCGCGGCACGCGGCTGACGTGGACGATGGCGCTCGACCCGGGCCTGCCCGGCGCGGGGGTGCTCGGCAAGGTCCTCGGCCCGATGCTGGCCCCGGGCAACCGCTGGGCGCTCGGCGGGATCCGGAAGATCATCCGGCCCGTCGCGGTGCAGGACGCGCCGGAGGCCGCCGCCGTCGCCTAGGCGATCCCCGCGAACATGATCCGGGTGATCCCGGCGACCCACCGCTCCGTCTCGGCGGCGGGGTCGGGATCGCGGATCACGGCGAGGAGCGCGGCGAAGATCATGCCGTTGACGGCACGTGCGCTGACCTCGACATCGAGGTCAGCGGGGAGGAAGCCGCGGTCCACGCCGTTCTGCAGATACGCCCCGGTGACGGCCGCAAACGCGCCCTGGAGATCCATCCACTTCTCCGAGAACTCGTGGTCGGCGCCGACGCCCTCGACGTAGAACAGCCGCGCGATCGCGGGCTCGTCGCCGAACAGCTGGAACAGGCCGGTGCCGATCCGCTCGACCTGCGCGCGGTACTCCTCGAGCGTCGTCGTGGACGTCGGATCCTCCGCGGCCAGCACCTCGCCGAGGCGCACGGTGACCTCGTCGAGGACGTACTCGAGGATGTCCCGCTTGTTCTTGAAGTAGCGGTAGAAGGTGCCGTGCCCGATGCCGAGTCGCTGGGCGATGTCGGCGATGCCGGTGGCGTGGTAGCCCTGCTCGGCGAACGTCAGGGCGGCGGCGTCGGCGATCTCGCGTCGGCGGCGCTGGGTCAGGTCATCGGCGGGCATGCCGCGGCAACGATACGCGCGTCACCGGAACGTCGGCACGTCGGCGAACAGCTGGCGGGCCACGAACCACGCGGGCTTGGGGCGCCCGTCGTAGAACAGGACGGCTTTGCTGTGGATCGCGTCGCCGGCGTAGATGTCGCCGCCCTGCCACCGCGGCTTGACGGCGAACTCGCGCGCGGTCCAGTAGATCGCGCCCGACAGGTAGTTCTCGCCCGCGACGACGTCGAGGGTGCGGCGCAGGAACCGCGTCTGGAACGCGAACGTCCCCTTCGTATGCATGGCCCGCCCGCCCCCCTTCCGCACGCCCTCGGCGCCGAACTCGGTGATGACGAGCGCCTGGCGCGGGTACCGGCGGTGCATGGCGCGCAGGTGCTTGACGAGCCCGCCGAAGTTCTTCGTGGAGTGGCCCTTCCGGCCCTCGTACCAGCCGTAGTAGTGGTTGATGCCGAGGACGTCGAACCGCGCGTGCGTGCGCTGGCGGCCGTAGCCGGGGTAGGCGAGCAGGTCGAGCGCGACCGGCCGGGTGGGGTCGAGTTCGCGGGCGATCTTCTCGGCGGCGACGAGGAAGCGGCGGGTGCCGACCCGGCGGTCGGGCTCGGGGCTCAGCTCGTTGGCGACGGAGTGGACGATGACGCTCGGGTGCCGGCGCGCCGCGCGGATGGTGTCGCGCACGTTCTGCAGCTCGAACGCGCGGCGGGCGTCGTCGTCGAGGTCGGCGTCGCGGTGGTAGACGGGCGCCTGGTTCCACACGAGGATCCCGCGCTCGTCGAACTTCCGCAGGAGCCGCTCATCGAGCAGGTAGTGGGCTCGCGTGACGTCGGCGTTCAGCCCCTCGACGTCGGCCACGATGCGGTCGACGTCCGCGTCGCTGAGTGCTGAGCCGCGGCCGGGGAGGTCTTCCTGGATCGACGCGCCCCGCAGGTTCAGCGGGCGGCCGTTGAGCTGGAGCTGCCCGTCGACGACCGAGATGGTGCGCAGCCCGACGCGCGATCGGTCGAGGTCCTCGACGCGCTCGCCGGCGCGCAGCCGCACGTCGGCCTGGTACAGCGCCGGGCTCTGCGGCCACCACAGGAAGATGGGCCCCGCGACGACGACTTCGTAGCGCAGGTGCGCGCGTTCGTTCGGGGCGAGGGCGCGCATGGGGGCGCTGCCGAAGGTGAGGGCCCCGCCGGGGGACGCGAGGTTGAGGTCGACATCGGTGGGCGGCGCGCCGGCGGGCCCGGCGACCACGTCGGTGTCGACGATCGCCGTCCACTGACACCCGACGCTGTCGCAGACCCGGCGCGGCATGACCGCGGTGTGGTCGAGGTGTGCCGTGCCGCGCGGGACGAGGCTGACGCGGCGCACCAGCCCACCGAAGTTCCACCACCCCTCGCGCATGCCCTTCGGGCGGATGTTGTCGGTGCGCACGACGAGCGTGTTCAGCGTGCCGGGTCGCAGGCCGGGCAACTCGAGCTCGAACGGTGTGTACGGGTCCTGGTGCGTGCCGATCTCCTGCCCGTTCAGCCACACGGTGGCGGTGCGGCGCGCACCCTCGAACCGCAGGGCCCACCGGTAGCCGTCCGCGGTGACGTTGGGTGGAGCGAAGCGCAGCCGGTACCAGCCGACCGTCCCCTCGTACGTGCGCTGCGTGGTTTCCGCCTGCATGGTGTGCGGGACGGAGACGGCGCTCCAGCCGGCGTCCGGGGCGCCCGTCTGCCACCCCTGGTCGAGCCCGATCCGGCCGTCGTCGAGGGCGAACTCCCACCCGTCGTCGAGCGGCAGGGGCGCAGGCGGCGCGGCGGCGGCGGCCGCAGGGAGCACGAGCGCGAGCAGGGTCGCGAGCAGGGACAGGCGCAGCGTCACGGTCTGAGTGGTCGGCAGCGGGGGCGGTGAGGTGAGTGGTCAGGCGAGCGCGTCCAGGCGCTCCGCCAGACGCATGATGCCGCGTGCACGGGCGGCACCGGCGGCTCGGGCGGCGTCAAGTGGCGCGTCGGCGGGCCGTTGCACGTCGATGTGGCGCAACGACGCGATGTCGTGGAACGCGCGGAGCTCGTCGGCCTGGGCGGTGAGCGTGCCGACGATGCGGGGCTTCAGGTTGGGAACGGGTCGGTGCGCCTCCTCGAGCAGGGCGTCGAGGGACCCGTGCTCGCGCAGGAGGTCACGCGCGGTCTTCTCGCCGATCCCCTTCGCGCCGGGCAGGCCGTCGGACGGGTCGCCGCGCAGCGCGATGAAGTCCGGCACCTGCTCGGGGTCGACGCCGTAGCGCTCGCGCACCCCGTCGGGGTCGATGACCTCGGGCCCGTCCTTGCCCCCGCGCGGATACAAGACGCTCACGTGGTCGGTGGCGCACTGGAACATGTCGCGGTCGCCGGTGAACAGCAGCGCGGTGCCGCCGGCTTGCTCCTCGACGGTTGCGAACGAGCCGAGGAGGTCGTCGGCTTCGAGCTCCCCGGCGTGGTGGATCGTCCACCCGAAGGCGCTGAAGAAGTCCGGCGCGCCCGCCCACTGGCGCGCGAGCTCGTCGGGCATGGGCGGGCGGTCGGCGTGGTAGGCCGGGAACGCGTCGGTGCGGTAGTGGGCGGCCTCGGCGCCGAAGCACAGCGCGACCGCGCGGGGGTCGTGGCGCTCGACGGCGAACAGGATGAGGTTCGCGGTGCCGAGCAGCGCGTTGACGGGGTGCCCGTCGGCGCCCTTGATGGAGGACGGGAGGGCGAAGAACGCGCGGTAGAGCAGGGACGGCGCGTCGACGGCGAGGAGCGGGCCGGGCATGGGCGGAGGGTATCTGGGCGCCCGGGGCGCCCCGGGGGCGGCGAACGTCGGAGTGTGGTGGTGCTGCGGCGTGAGCGTCAGGCTGGGTTCCCCGCGGCCCGCGCGTCGACGCGCGCGTCCGTCGGCGTGGGCTCCAGGTGCACCGCGTACACGGTCGTCGCATTGAATCCGCGCTCCCGGGCTGCCTCGACCAGGCGGACCGGCCACGTTCGCTCCACCTCGATGGCCGTCCTCCACACGATGAGCTGGTACGCGAGGAAGCTCGCGAGAAGGGGCAGCAAGCCGATGGCCGCTCCGACGGCGGCGCTCTCGGACAGGATCGGCTCGGCCGTCGAGAGACGCCCGATCGCTCCGCCTCCCAGCACGACCGCCGGAGCGACCAGGACTTCGGCGGCCCCGCGCGCGAAGCCGCGGCGGCGGGGGGCCGCAGTCTCCGGTGCCGGTGGCGCGCTGTACATCGAACCCACGCGGCGGACCGCGGCGTAGACGCCGATCGGGAACATGATGAGGAAGCTGACCGCGACGATCCAGCCGCTGGATGCCTCGGCACCGAGGACGACCAGCATCGTGAGGCACCCCGCAATGCCCACGCAGCACGCGGTGAAGGCCCCAGCTGCGCGGGCCCGCACGAGATCGACCTTCATGGGAGCAGTCTCTCAGGTTGGCACAGGGTTCGCCGTACGCTCAGCGTCCGAAGATCGCCCCGAGTTCTCGGTGACCCGCCACGCGGGGACGCTTGGCGATCCAGCTCCCGCGGCTGTCCGCGAGGTCCACCAGTCCTCATCGCCCGAACGCCGTCATGACCGGGTTCGGCCGGTAGAGGACGACCTGCACCTGGGCCTCATCGTCGGCGTCCTCAGCGCGAAGCTCGACGGCGATGCCCTCGCGATCGCGCTCGGCCCGCCGTAGGACCGCCCACTCCGCTGCGCGTCCGAGCGCGGAGACGACCGCCGCGACGATTGCCTCGTCGACCGCCGCGGGCCAGACCTCCGCCAGGAAGCTCACAATGCCGAGGCAGGCTGCGGCGGGGCCGACTGCCGCCACCGCCAGATTCCGCGGTGCTTCTCCCTCGACTGGTGGGACCGCTCCGACCTGCGCGGCGGTGCGGATGTCGTCCAGCGACGTGTCATCTTCGGAGAAGAGGGAGGTCTTCAGCGCGATGGCGCCGCAGACGAGGCCGACGATGAGGGCGCCCGCATCGAGGGCGCCGCGATCGAGCTCGTACGCCACGACGAACGCCGCCCCGAGCATCGCGCCTGCCGCGCCGGCCAGCCGGCGCCCGCCCGCGACGCGCCGCGCTTCGATCGAACCACCCACGACTGAACCGTTCCTGACCAACGCCACGCCCGCATCCTACGTCCACTCCACGATCCGGTCCACCACCGCACCCGTACCCTCCCTGTCATGGCCAAGATCCCCACCTCCCGCATCGGCCGCACCGCCAAGCTCGGCGGCATGGTCGCCGGGCAGGGCCTGAAGTGGGCCGGCACGCGCGCGGCCAACAGCGCGCGCAGCGACGAGAAGGCGCAGGCCGCCAACGAGAAGCGCGCCATGGAGACCGCCGAGGAGCTCGTCGCGCGGCTCGGTGAGATGAAGGGCGCGGCCATGAAGCTCGGCCAGGTCCTCTCCACCATCGACTTCGACGTCATCCCGGAATCCGAGCGCGAGCAGTTCAAGGAGCGCCTCTCCTCGCTGCGCGACGACGCGCCACAGGTCCCGTTCAAGGACATCGAGAAGGTCCTGAAGAAGGATCTGGGCGGCAAGATCTCCGATCACTTCGCCGAGTTCGACGAGCAGGCGATCGCCGCCGCGTCCATCGGGCAGGTCTACCGTGCGACCACCCACGACGGCCGCGATGTCGCCGTGAAGGTCCAGTACCCCGGGGTCGCCGAGGCCGTGGAGACCGACCTGCGGAACATCAGCGTGCTGCTGCCGCTCGTCAAACGGCTCGCGCCCGGGCTCGACACGAAGGCGATCGCCGGCGAGCTGCGCGAGCGCATCGGGGAGGAGCTGGACTACGAGCTCGAGGCCCAGCACCAGCGCACCGTCGCCCGCGCGCTGCGCGGCCACCCCGACATCCGCATCCCCGAGGTCGACACCGCTATGTCCACCCGCCGCGTGCTCGTCACCGAGTTCGTCGCCGGGCGCGGCTTCAACGAGATCAAGGCGCTGCCCGAGGACGAGCGCGACCACTTCGCCGAGGTCGTGTACCGCTTCTTCTACGGGCTGCTGACGCGCGCGCACCTCGCCGCCGGAGATCCGCATCCGGGCAACTACCTGCTGGCCGATGACGGGCGCGTGTGCTTCCTGGACTTCGGCCTGATGCGGTACGTGCCGCAGGACTACCTCGACGGGGAGCGGGCGCTCGCGCGGGCCGTCGTCGAAGGCGACGCGGACGCCGTCCACGCTGGGCTCGCCGCCCTCGGCTACCTCCCGGCGCCCCATGAGTTCGAGCCGGAGCGTGTCCTGGAGCAGCTGCGCAGCGCCGGCGAGTGGTACTTCGTCCCCGGGTTCCGGCGGCTCGATCCCGAGTACGTGCGCAACGCGATCGAGGTCGGTTCGTCCCCGCGCTCGCCGTACTTCGAGCAGATGCGCCGACAGACGATTCCCCCGCAGGCGCTGCTCATACGGCGCATGGAAGGCATGCTCTTCGCCGTGCTGGGGGAGTTGCGCGCCGGGGCCGATTGGGGTGCGATGGCGCTCGAGTACCTCTCCGACGCGCCGCCGTCCACGCCACTCGGCGAACGGGATGCGACGCACTGGAACGGCGTACGAGCGTAGAATCCGGTCTGCCTCGCCGGGGGGACGAGGACTCAAGCGCCGTCCACGAGCCTGGACGAACGACGTAGGCCGAATCCCTCGCCTGCGAGCCCACGATGCGCCATATTTAGGCGTGTAGTGCTCGTTTCCGCTGTGGACAGGTCGCATTCAACACCCGAGACGTCGGCGTCTCGTTTCCTGGCGCCGCTCGTGCGCGTCCTCAGGACGCTCCGGCTCGTCGGCTATCACCCGACGGAGCCCGAGACGCTCGCGCGGCAGATCAGCCGTCAGATGCGCGGCCGGGTCATCACCGTGGCGCTCATGGCCACGGTCGGGCTGTTGGCGTTCGTCGCTGCGCGGTGGTTCGATGAATCCCAGCTCGTCATCGCCGGGGTCGCTTCGCTGGCGTCGGCGGCCATGATCGCCGTCGTGCCGCTGCGGACGATGCATCCCGGCTGGTACTACGGGCTGCCGTTCCTCATCCTGGGGCCGTGGGCGTGCGGTGTCGCGCTGCTCGGGCCGGACGGCGGGTCCCTCTCCGCGCTCCTCGTGTTCCTGGGCCCCACGATCGCCTTCGTCATCGAGGGGCGGGTCGGCCGGATCGCACTGTGGGGGGTCTGCGCGGCCGTCGTGGCCGGCCTGGCGGTGTTCGCCGACACGGACGCCGCGACCGACGCCGCGCTCGTTGCCGGACTCATCTGCGCCGCGGGGCTCGCCGGCTTCATCCGCCTGGTGTGGAGCACGGCCGAGGAGCAGGGCTCGATGCTCGAGCACCTGGTCCGCCGTGACCCGCTGACCGGCGTCGGCAACCGGCGGATGCTCAGCGAGCGGCTGGACTACGAGATGGCTCGGCACAGCCGCACCGGCCTGCCGCTGACGCTGCTCGTCCTTGACCTCAACGGCTTCAAGCAGGTCAACGACCGCCTCGGGCACACCGCCGGGGACCAGCTGCTCCGCGACGTCGGCGCCGTCCTCACGGGCACCCTGCGCGCGCAGGACACCGTCGTGCGGCCGGGCGGCGACGAGTTCTGCGTCGTCGCGCCGGAGACCAGTGCCGCGGACGCCGCGCAGCTCATCTCCGGCATCCGCGGCGCGCTCGCGACGCTCGACGCAGCCGGTCGCGCGCTCACGACCGCCGTCGGTGCTGCCACGTTCCCGCAGGACGGGCGTGACCCCCAGTCGCTCATGGGCGTCGCTGACGCCCGTCAGCGCGACGACAAGCTGCACTCCTCGGTGGGGCTCGGCGAGGCGACCCTCCCCGAGGACTTCCAGCGCCCCGCGCCGATCGAGCTGCCCAAGAGCGTGCCGCTGCCCTCGGGCGAGGAGGACCACGTCCCGCTCTCGCGCCGCGTCACCCGGCAGTCGAGCGTGCGCGTGGCGGTCATGCTCGTCTACCTCTTCGGCGCGCTGGCGGCCGGGATCGCCGCAGTCGCCGTGGACGACCCGCGGCTGCTGCTGTGCACGCCGGTCGCGGTCGCCGTCGGGCTGGTCATGCGGTTCGCGCCCACCGACCGGATCCCGGCGGCGTGGTTCCACCTCGGACCGGTCGTCGCCGGGCTGGTCGTGACGATGGGGGTCTGGGCGGCCGAGCCCGACGGGTATCTCGTCATGCCGTTCTTCATGTTCGTGGGTGCCGCGATCGGGTTCATGATGGAGTCGCCGCGCGCGATGGCGCTGCAGACGGCGTTCACGACCGCGCTCATCGCGCTCCCGTTCGCCTACGCGCCCTACAGCGACGTCCTCGTCATCGCGGTGGTCGCGACGACGGTGGGCCTGTGGGCGATGGTGCTGTTCATCGCGCTGCCGTGGCGCATCGTCGAGGAGCAGGCCGAGGAGCTTGGCCGGCTCATGCGCCGCGACCCCCTCACAGGCGCGGGCAACCGCCGCCTGCTGACCGAGCGTCTGGACTACGAGCTGACCCGCCATACGCGCACCGGTCGCCAGCTGGCGCTCATCGTGCTCGACCTCAACGACTTCAAGCGCGTCAACGACACCCTCGGCCATCTCGCAGGGGACGAGGTGCTCCGCGCCGCGGCGACCGCGCTGCGCGCCGCGGTGCGCCGGCAGGACACCGTCGCCCGGCAGGGCGGCGACGAGTTCTGCATCCTCGCGCCGGAGGCCGGCCAGCACGAGGCGACGATGATCGTTCGCAACATCCGCGAGGCGCTGGGCGACGTCGACGCGGGCGGACGGAGCCTGGCCGGCGCCGTCGGCTACGCGGTGTTCCCGGATGACGCAGTTGACCGCGAGCATCTCGTCGAGATCGCGGATACGCGCCAACGGGCGGACAAGGCCCCGCGGCCTCGCACCGACGAGGGCGGCGCTCAGCTGACCGCCATGTGGCACGGCGCTCGCGCCGATCTGCGTTTCTGACCGCGACTGGACGCACGGTCAGGTTTCCGCAGGCTGTCCTCAGTGGACGGTCGGGAGGTGTCGATATCTGCCGGGATGCGCCTCTCCCGCCGCATCTCACGGCAGCGCAACGTGCGCTACACGACCGCCTCGATCTTCATCGGGACCGGTTTCCTGTCCTCGTTCGCGTGGGCCGTCCTCGGACACACGGGCATCCTGTGGGTCGGCTCGCTCGCGGTCCTGACCGGCATCGGGATCCTGTTCGTGCCGACCGATCGCATGGACGACCGCTGGTTCCACGCGCTCCCGGTCATCGTCGTCATCGAGATCTCGCTCGCGTCGATGTCGTTGGCGCCCGACGGGGCCGCGATCATCGGGCTGTTCGCGTTCGCCGGTCCGGCCATCGCGTTCATGATCGAGACGCCGCGGGCCATCGTGGCCCACATCGCGTTTGCCACGCTCGCGCTGCTCGCGCCGCTCGTCCTGGTCGAGACGAGCGCCGTCACGGTGGTCGCGAGCCTCTGCATGATCCCCATCACGTGGGGCCTGGGCATCTTCGTCATGCTCGTCTGGCAGCACGCCGAGGACGGGGCACAGCAGCTCGAGCGGCTCGCGCGCCGGGACCCGCTCACGGGCATCGGCAACCGCCGCGTGTTCGAGGAGCGGCTGGACTACGAGATGACGCGCCACGAGCGCAGCGGGCGCGAGCTCGCGCTCATCGTGCTCGACCTCAACGGCTTCAAGAGGGTCAACGACGAGCTCGGCCACGGGGCCGGCGACGCGGTCCTGCAGGGCGCCGCCGCGGCGCTCGGGGCGGCCGTGCGCAGCCAGGACACCGTCGCCCGCCAGGGCGGCGACGAGTTCTGCGTCCTCGCCCCGGAGGCGGGCCCGATGGAGGCCGCCGAGATCGTCGCGCACATCCGCGGCGCGCTCGCGTCCGTCGACGCGGCCGGCCTGCCGCTCGAGGCTGCGATCGGCTACGCCGTCTACCCGGGGGACGCGCGCGACGCCGAGGACCTCGTCGAGCTCGCCGATGCGCGTCAGCGCGCCGACAAGGTGCGGCCCGTCGTGCCGCTCAGGGTTCCCGTCGCGCCGCGCTTCGGGCGCGACTCCGCCGCCTGAGCCGGGCTGGCAACATCTGCGCGCACCCATCACCAGGAGGAAGGCGCGCATGGCGGTCACCATCAGCGGGATCGACGAACTGAAGGCGAAGGTCGGCGAGGAGCTCGGCGTCAGCGACTGGCACGAGGTCACGCAGGAGGAGATCAACGCTTTCGCCGACGTCACCGGCGACCACCAGTGGATTCACGTCGACCCGGAGCGGGCGAAGGACACCCCGTTCGGCGGCACGATCGCCCACGGCTTCTACACCGTCTCACTCGGCCCGAGGTTCAACGACGAGATCGTCTCCTTCGACGGCTTCTCGTTCGCGATGAACTACGGCCTGGGGAAGGTGCGCTTCCCGTCGCCGCTGCCGGTGGGCAGCAAGGTCCGCATGCGCGCCACGATCAGCGAGGTCTCCGACGTCGCGGGCGGTGTGCAGTTCACCATCGCCCAGACGTTCGAGCGCGAGGGCGGCGACAAGCCCGTGTGCGTGGCGGAGCTGCTCGTCCGCGCCTTCGCGTAGCACCGGCTTGCGGAGCAGCGCGGCAGGCGGAACAATCGAGGAATGTCTCGTCGCGTTTCTGCCGCCGCGCTCGCCGCGTTCCTCGTGCTGCTCCTGCCCGCCGCTGCCGACGCGAAGCTGTCGGCGACCGTCACGATCGAGACGAAGAGCTCGTCGTCGCGGATCGTCGCGGTCCTGACGAGCGACAAGAGCCTCGTCACGCGCCAGAAGCCGAAGACGGTGAGCGCCGTCGGGGCGGGCAAGTCCTACAAGCTCACGCGCGCTCCCGGCAACGTGACCGCGAAGAAGCTCGGGACGTGGCGGTCCAAGTTCTACAAGGGCGCGGACGCCGTGAAGGTCCAGGCGCTGGCGGGCAAGAAGATCTCGCTGCGCATCCGGACCCGCGCGAACAAGCGCACCACCGTCGGCGCGACGATCACCACCGGCGCGCCGGGCAGCGGCGGGACGACGGGCACGAACCCCACGCCCGCCCCGGCGAACCCCACGCCCGCGCCCGCGCAGCCGCTGTTCAAGGCTCCCGGCCGGGTGCTGACCGGCACCGAGGCGTTCGAGTCCATCAAGGGGTACTTCCTCAACAGCGAGTTCAGCGACTGCCAGGCGGGCCGCTGGCCGACGTGCGCGGTCGAGAATCGCTACGAGCACATGCCCGACTTCTCGTTCGAGTACCGCCGGTGCACGACGGTGAGCGGTGCCGACATCAACACGGTCGGGTCGTACACCGTCACCGGGGTGCAGCAGAACGCCGACGGATCGTGGGTCGTGGAGTACACGAGCCAGGGCGGCGCGAGCTTCTACCACTGGGAAGTGGGCCTGAACGGCGTCGTGAACGGCTACTACGCCTACAACGGCACGGTGACCGAGACGATGGCCAACTACTACTGGCGCACCCCGGCCCGCCCCGGCAACTGTTACTCCTGATTCCAGTTTGGGGTTGAGCCCCGGCGTTCAGACGCCGATGTACTGAGGAGTGGACCGGGCTGGGTATGACGTCGAGCGGCTGCGCTTCGTGGCGCTCGCCGCAGGGCTGGGGCTCTTCCTCACGCCGTTGCTGGTCCTCGGCGCGCTCGTCGCATCCGGCGGACCGTCGGTCGGACCGCTCCTGCCCGTGGGGTTCACGACCTCGTTCGTCGGCGCCATGGTCATCCTCGTGCCCTGGCACCGGCTGCCCGCGTGGGCGTTTCACACGTTGCCGCCGATCGCGTGCGTGCTCGGCACGTGGGGCGTCGCGGTCGCCGAGCCCGACGCGACGGTGGTGGTCTGGACCTTCGTCCTCATCGGCCCGTTCATCGCGTTCGCGCTGGATCGGCCCGTGGAGGTGCTCCCGCACCTGCTGTTTCTCTCCGCGTGCATGCTCCTGCCCGTCATCACGGGCGCCGGGAGCCCCGAGACGCAGGGCAGCGTCCTCATCGGCCTGCCGACGATCTGGGCGCTGACCGCGGTCGTCGCCGTCCTGCGCACCGGCGAGCTGCGCCAGGCGCAACTGCTGCGCGACCAGGTGCGCAGCGACCCGCTCACCGGGGTGGGCAACCGGCGGCTGCTCGACGAGCGGCTGGACTACGAGATCGTCCGGCACCATCGCTCGGGCCGGAGACTCGCGTTCATCACCCTGGACCTCAACCGGTTCAAGCAGGTCAACGACGAGCTCGGCCACCTGACCGGCGACGACGTGCTCTGCGGCGCGGCCCGCGCGCTCACCGGCGCGGTGCGGGAGTCCGACACGGTCGCGCGTCAGGGTGGCGACGAGTTCTGCGTGCTGGCCCCCGAGGTGGACGAGGACGGCATCGACCGGCTCATCGGCTCGCTGCACGACGCGCTCGCGACCGTCGACGCGGGCGGGCGCCCGCTCACCGCCGCCGTGGGGTGGGCGTTCTACCCCCAGGACGCGGTCTGCGCGTCAGCGCTGATGGCGGCCGCGGACGCGCACCAGATCGACGCCAAGCGCGGCGATGACGGCGACCCCTACCGGACGCGCACCGGCGGACCGGTGTCCGTGCCGACGCGCACGCGGTAGGTCCCGGCCCGCCGGACGCCGGCGCGGTAGGTCCCGTCGGGCGCGGCGCGCGTCTCGAACTCGGTGGCCCAGGACCCGTCGGCGGCGCGGCGCTCGATGCGCAGCCACCGGCTCGGGCCCAGCGGGCCGGCCGAGCCCCGCAGGACGGCGCGGGGTGTCGCGGTGGCCGCGCTCAGGCCGAGGAAGCCACGGGGCGCGGCGCCGCCGGACGTCGAGCCCTTCGACGGGCTGCTCGTCGTGCCGATCACGCGGAACGACACCCACGTGTCGTCGAGGCCCAGGCGCGCCCGGATCTGCGGCCCGGACACGCGGGTCCGACCGCGGCTGCCGATGATGTCGGCGTAGACGATGCGGGGGGACGCGCCGCGGCGGACGACCTTGACGCCGCGGAACGAGCCCTTCACCCACGAGCCGAACCGGCGCTTGGCCTGCGCGAGCGTCCAGCGGTAGGGACCCCAGCGGTGCTTGGGCGACTCGCTGTCGTGCGGGTCGGCGACGCTCTTCAGCCACGGCTTGGGGTCAGACCCGATGAAGGAGTTCTCGACGTTCTCGGTGCGCCCGCCGGACGTCGAGAAGAAGTAGGTGACGACCGGCTTGCCCTGGTAGGTCACGACCTGGCGAGCCGTCGCGCGCACCGCGGCGTCCGTGGACGGGTATTCAGCGCGCATCCCGTTGTAGACCTGCGAGCGCACGTCGGGGTAGTGGTCAAAGCCCACGCCGGGCTTGTTCGTCGTGATCGCGTATGTGCGCGCCACGACGGCCTGGGCCCGGAGCGCCGCGGCAGGCCATGACGCCGGGCTCTCGGCGGAGATCACGCCGCGGATATAGCTCTCGAGGCCGACCGCGTTGATGGCGTTCACGCCGACGCTGCCGGGGCGCAGCTCGAGGTCGCCGCGGTACCGGCCGTTCGTCACGCCGTTGCCGGCGCGGCCGAGGAGCCGCAGGCCGCCGTCGGCGCCGACGAGCCGCAGCGGCGCGGCGAACCGGCCGATCGACGTGCCCGAACTGGTGCGCAGCACGATCTGGGACCCGAACCCGCGGGCGGTGTACGTCGTCCCCGGGTCCAGCGCCCGTCCGCCCGCGATGCGGCTGACGTTGCTGACGCGGGCGGTGCCGGTGGTCTGCAGCAGGACGCGGACGGTCGGCTCGCTGTCCAGCGTCTGCAGCTGCGTGCCGCGGTAGTAGTGCTTGAGGATCGCCGGGTGGTCCGTGCCGCGCTTGGCGAACCCGTACGCGCCGTACTGGCTCAGGCCGACGCCGTGGCCGAACCCGGCGCCGCGCACGATGACCCGCGTGGCCGCGTCGGCGGACGGGACCGCGGCAAGGGCCGTCGCGCTCGCGGCGAGCGCGGTGGTGAGGACGGGCGTCAGACGCATTCCATTGCAGGGGACACGGCGCATGAGAGGGAGTTGCGCGCTGGTAGCGTGCGCGGCGATGGCGTCGCACACTCCTCACCAGGGTACGGAACAGCCATGAGCGGCCCCCGACGCGCCTCTGATCTCTTCGTCGAATGCCTCGAGGCGGAGGGCGTGCGCTGGGTGTTCGGCATCCCCGGCGAGGAGACGCTGGACCTGAACCACTCGCTGGATCGCTCGTCGGTCACGTTCGTCCCCGTTCGCCACGAGCAGGGCGGCGCCTACATGGCCGACATGGTCGGGCGGCTGACCGGGCGCGCCGGCGTCTGCCTCGGCACGCTCGGCCCAGGCGCGACGAACCTCGTGACCGCCGTCGCCGACGCGTACCTCGACCGTGCGCCGCTCGTCGCGATCACCGGGCAGGGCGACCTCGAGCGGATGCACAAGGAGTCGCACCAGTACCTCGACATCGTCGCGATGATGGCGCCGATCACGAAGTGGAACGCGCGCGTCAACGCGCCGGACATCGTGCCCGAGGTGGTCCGCAAGGCGTTCAAGGTCGCGGAGTCCGAGAAGCCGGGCGCCACGCATCTCGAGCTGCCCGAGGACGTCATGGCCGCCGAGGTGCACGACCTCGTGCCGCTGCCGCGCCGCAAGCCCGTCGATCCCGAGCCGGGCGCGCGCGAGCTGCTGAAGGCCGCGGACATGATCCGCAGCGCCATCAACCCCGTCGTCCTCGCGGGCAACGGCGTGGTGCGCGCGGGCGCGGCACCGGCGCTGCGTGAGTTCTCCCGCGCGACGGGGATCGCGGCCGCGCACACGTTCATGGGCAAGGGCGTCCTGGACGCCGACGACGACCACTCGCTCGGCACCGTCGGCCTGCACTCGCGCGACTACGCGCTGGCCGGGTTCGACGACGCGGACGTCGTGATCTGCATCGGCTACGACCTCGTCGAGCACGCGCCGAAGCACTGGAACCCCAAGCGGGACAAGAAGATCGTGATGATCGACTCTCAGCCCGCGGAGATCGACGCGCACTACCTCCCCGAGGTCGAGCTCATCGGCGACATCTACCACGTGCTCAGCCGCCTGGCCGAAGAATGCCGCGACGTCCCGCACAGCGGCGGCTCGTCGGCGCTGCACGACCTCGTGATGCAGCGCTTCGCCGCCGCACAGCACGACACGCACTTCCCCGTGCAGCCGCCCCGCGCGCTGTGGGAGATCCGCAGCGCGCTGGGCCGCGAGGACATGCTCATCAGCGACGTGGGGCTGCACAAGCTGTGGATCGGGCGGATGTTCCCCGCGCACGAGCCGAACACGGTCCTCATCGCCAACGGACTGGCGGGCATGGGCTTCGCGCTGCCGTGTGCGATCGGGGCGAAGCTCGTCCACCCGCGGCGCAAGGTCGTGACGGTCAGCGGCGACGGCGGGTTCCTCATGAACTTCCAGGAGCTGGAGACCGCGACCCGGCTGAAGACGCCGATCGTCAACGTCGTCTGGGAGAACCAGCAGTACGGGTCGATCGTGTGGAAGCAGGACAAGAAGTTCGGCGAGCACTTCGGCACGGACTTCACGAACCCGGACTTCGTGAAGCTCGCCGAGTCGTTCGGCATCCCCGCGTGGCGCAGCGAATCCGCCGACGAGTTCGGCCGGCAGCTCCGCCACGCGCTGACGCTCGACGTGCCGTCGCTCATCGTGCTGCCGATCGACTACGCGCAGGACGTGGCGTTCAGTGAGGAGCTGGGGACCGAGACGGTCACGGCGTAAGGCGTCGTGTCTCGCCTTTGGCCGCGTGGCGCAGTAGCGTTGCGGCGTGCCAACTTCCCCGGTCCGGCTGACCGAGATTCTCGCCTCGCTCTCGCTGGCGACCGATCTCGCGACGGGATCGCAGCCCGACAAGGCGCTGCGGGTGTGTCTTGCCGCCTGCACGGTGGGCGAGGCGCTGGGGCTCGACGACGACGAGCTGGCGGACCTGCACCAGGCGGCGCTGCTGCGCGCGATCGGCTGCACCGCACACGCGGCTGAGAACGCGGAGCTGTTCGACGACGACCTCGCGTTCCAGCGCGACATGCACGAGGTCGACCTCGCCGACCCGTCGTCGCTCGATCACTTCGGGGCATGGGCCGGTGACGAGCGCGGTGCGCAGCTGCGCGCGCGGTTCGCCCACGCGATCCCCACCATCGGGCCCACAGCCGCCCGGTTCGGGTGCGAGGCCTCACGCTCGCTCGGCGCCGCGCTGACGCTGCGCCCCGGCGCGATCGCCGCGCTCGACGAGGTCTACGAGCGCTACGACGGACTCGGCATCCCCGACGGGCGCGCGGGTGACGCGCTCACGATCACCGCGCGCGTCACGCACGCCGCCGAGCAGGCGGTCATCGCCTACGACGCCGGTGGCTGGGACTGGGCGGCCGAGCAGCTGCGCCGCCGGTCGGGCGGGCACCTCGACCCGGTCATCGCCGGGGCGGCGCTGGAGGCCGGGGACGCGCTCGTCGCCGCGGTCACCGACCCGGACCCGCTGCGTGCCGTCCTCGGGGCCGAACCGGGGTCGCCACGGTTCGTGCAGGCCGACGAAGTCGACCGAGCGCTGGAGGCGGTGGCCGACTTCGTCGATCTCAAGAGCCGCTACACGCTCGGCCATTCGCGCGGTGTCGCGGAGCTCGCCGCGCGCGCCGGAGAGCTCTCCGGGCTGGACGAGGACGGGATCCGCGACGTGCGCCGTGCCGGGCTCGTCCATGACGTCGGCCGGGCGAGCGTCTCGACGACGACCTGGGAACGCGCCGGCGAGCTCACCCCCGGCGAGCGTGACCGCGTGCGCCTGCACACGTACTGGACCGAGCGGGTGCTCGCGCGGGCCCCGGCGACGGCCGACATCGCCCGGACGGCGTCCTCCCACCACGAGCGCCTCGACGGTTCCGGCTACCACCGCGGCGCGAGCGGACCGACGATCGATCGCGGCGCCCGCCTGCTCGCCGCGGCCGACGCGCTGCACGCGATGCGCGAGCCGCGCCCGCACCGCCCGGCCCGCTCGCTCGAGGATGCGGCGCGCGAGCTGCAGGAGGACGCGCGCGCCGGGCGGCTGGATGCCAACGCGGTCGGCGCGGTGCTCGAGGCGGCGGGCGTGAAGCCGACGCGGCCGGCGCTGCCCCACGACCTGACCGAGCGCGAAGTCGAGGTCCTGCGCCTCGTCGCCCGCGGCATGACGAACCGCCAGATCGCGGAAGAGCTCGTCGTCTCCCCGCGCACGGTGCAGCACCACGTCTCCCACGTGTTCGACAAGGTCGGGCGGCGGACGCGCGCGGGGGCTGCCGTGTTCGCGATGGAGCACGGGCTGGTCTCCGACGCCGAATAGGCCACATGGCCGATGTCTTGCGGTGGCGGCCGGCGGAGGATCGTCGCCATGACCACTGCCACCACCCCCCAGACCAACGCCGCGACGGTCGGCGCGATCTACGAGGCCTTCGGCCGCGGTGACGTTCCCGCGATCCTCGAGCGTTTGGCGCCCGATGTCGCGTGGGAGGTCGTCGAGCCCGTCGACGCCGCCCAGGCGGCCGGCGTGCCGTGGCTGCAGCCGCGCCACGGTCGCGACGCGGTCCCCGGCTTCTTCGCCGCGCTCAGCGAGCACATGGAGTTCAACGACTTCCAGGTCAAGCGTGTCGTCGCCGCGGATCATGTCGTCATCGCCGAGATCGGCCTCGACGTCACGATGAAGCCGTCGGGCGCGCAGCTGCTCACCGACGAGATCCACCTCTGGACGTTCAACGATCAGGGCCTGGTCAGCGCGTACCGCCACTACGCCGACACCGCGAAGCACATCGCCGCCGCCGGGCTGTCGTAGGCCGCGCCGCGGATCGGGGCGCGAAACGGGGCATATGTCCCCCCTTTCGCGCCCCGATGTTCGCCGGGGTAGGCTGAGACGAGGTCCCGTCTTCCGCCCCCCGAGGAGTCCCGCCATGGCCGTCGCCACCCAGGAGCAGACCGTCGTCGACGCCGTCCCGAAGGGCCTGTTCATCGGCGGCGCGTGGCGGGATGCGACGGGTGGCGGCACGCTCGGGGTCGAGGATCCGTCGACCGGCGCGGAGCTCACGCAGGTCGCGGACGCGACGGTGGATGACGCGAAGGCGGCGCTGACCGCCGCCGCAGGCGCGCAGGCGGAGATGGCCGCCGTCCCCTCGCGTGAGCGCGGAGAGATCCTGCGGCGCGCATACGAGGAGCTCGTGTCGCGCGCGGACGAGCTGGCCCTCCTCATGACGCTGGAGATGGGCAAGCCGGTCGCCGAGTCGAAGGCCGAGATCCTCTACGCCGCCGACTTCCTGCACTGGTTCAGCGGCGAGGCGATGCGTATCACCGGCGACTTCCGGATGAACGAGAAGGCCACGGCGCGCGTGCTGGTGCAGCGCCAGCCGGTCGGGCCGTGCCTGTTCATCACGCCGTGGAACTTCCCGATGGCGATGGGCACGCGCAAGATCGGGCCGGCGATCGCGGCGGGCTGCACGATGGTTGTCAAGCCGGGCGAAGCAGACGCCGCTGTCGATGCTCGCGCTCGCCGACATCGTCGACCGCGCCGGGCTGCCGAAGGGCGCGCTGAACGTGGTGACCGCGAAGTCTTCGGGCTCGATCATGGAGCCGCTGATCCGCGACCCGCGGCTGCGCAAGCTCTCGTTCACCGGGTCGACTGAGGTCGGCAAGGTGCTCATCGAGCAGTCGGCCGAGCAGATCCTGCGCGTGTCGATGGAGCTCGGCGGCAACGCGCCGTTCCTCGTCTTCGAGGACGCGGATCTCGACGCGGCGGTCGACGGCGCGATGATCGCGAAGATGCGCAACGGCGGCGAGGCGTGCACGAGCGCGAACCGCTTCCACGTGCACGAGTCCGTGGCGGAGGCGTTCTCCGAGAAGCTCGCCGAGCGCATGGGCGCGATGCAGGTGGGCCGCGGGACCGAGGACGGCGTGACGCTCGGTCCGCTCATCGACGACGACCAGCGCGGCAAGGTCGCCGAGCTCGTCGAGGACGCGGTGGGTCGCGGTGGCCGCGTGCTGTGCGGCGGCGCGCGGGTGGACGGCGCGGGGTACTTCTACGCGCCGACCGTGCTGACGGGCGTGCCCGGCGACGCGCGGGTGTTCACCGAGGAGATCTTCGGGCCGGTCGCGCCCGTCACGACGTTCAGCTCGGACGACGAGGCGATTGCGGCGGCGAACCGCACGGAGTATGGGCTGGTGGCGTACGTCTACACGCAGGACGTCAAGCGCGCGTTCCGCGTGATCGACGCGCTGGAGACGGGAATGATCGGGCTGAACCAGGGGCTCGTCTCGAACGCGGGCGCGCCGTTCGGCGGTGTGAAGCAGTCCGGGTTCGGCCGCGAAGGCGGGTTCGAGGGCATCGACGAGTACCTGGAGACGAAGTACGTCGCGATGGCGCTGTGACGGTGGAACTCGAGATCCGGGGCGTCTGGCTCGCCGGAGAGGACCGGCTGGACGCGTTCGCCGAGGAGATCGGCCGGCGGCTGGCCGGCGTCGGTGAGTGTGCCGGCTATGACCAGTACCGGAGCGAGCAGGGGCCGGTCACGATCTTTCTCGTGACGGCCCCGGATGAGGGGGCTGTGCAGCCGTTCGCAGACACGCTCGCGCGGGAGACCGGTGTGACGTGGGTCGTTCAGCCTGCCGGTGCTGCGGCGCGCGATGACCCGCCGTCGCAGGTCAGGATCCGCTAGGTGTTGTAGTACGCTACGCCAACAATGCTGACCGTGCCCGAAGCGGCCAAGCGGGTGGACCGCGACCCCGAGACGATTCGCCGGTGGATCCGCTCCGGAAGGCTGCCCGCGCGGAAGGTCGGCACGCAGCACGTCATCGAGGAGGCCGACCTCGATCTGCTCGTCACGCGCCCTGATGCCCTCCCGCTCCCCGATGCCTGGAAGCGTCTGCCCTCGGGGCTCCCGGCGCCGGACTGGGTCGGTGCGCTGGATGACGCCCGGCGCGGGCGTTGACGTTCGTCGTCGACGCGAGCGTGGCCGTCGCATCGCTCGTCGAGGACGGCGGGCTGAAGCGGCTCGGTGACGATCTCATCGCCCCGCCGCTCATGTGGTCCGAGGCACGCGCGACGCTGCGGCTGCAGGTGTGGCAGGGCCGGGTCCCGGTGCAGGACGGTGAGCTGATGCTCGACCGGCTCGAGCGCCTGGATGTCGCGCCGCGTGCGCCGGCACGGCTCGGCCGTGAGGCGTGGGCGGTCGCTCGGGAGCTGGGGTGGGCGCGGACGTACGACGCGGAGTACGTCGCGCTGGCGCGCCTGACGGGCCGGCGCGTCGTCACGCTCGACGGGCGCCTGCGGCGCGGCGCCGACAGGCTGGGACTCGTGGTCGGGATCGACGAGCTGTAGCCGAAGTTCCCGCCGACGCGCGCTCCGTACTCCTTACCGTCGCCACGCCGCCGCGACGGGCGTATGGTCGGCCCGATGGGCACGCGCCACGCACTTCCCGCGGCCGATGCGTCCTGGCTGCACATGGATCGCCCCGAGAACCTCATGGTGATCAACGCGGTCATGTGGACCGACGAGCCGCTCACCATCGGCGCGCTGCGCGAGGTGCTGCAGGCCCGGCTGGTCGACCGGTTCCCCCGCTTTCACCAGCGCGTCGTCGAGACCGCGACGGGCCCGGCCTTCGAGGACGACCCGAACTTCGACCTGGCGCTGCACGTCCACCACCTCGCGCTGCCCAAGCCGAACAACAAGCTGGCGCTGCAGGAGGCCGTCGAGGATCTCATGGCGCGGTCGCTGGATCGCAGCAAGCCGCTGTGGGACATCTATCTCTTCGACGACTACCACCGCGGCTCGGCGATCTACTCGCGCATGCATCACTGCATCGCCGACGGGATCGCGCTGTCCCGGGTGCTGCTGTCGCTCACGGACCTCGACGACGCGTCCGTGCAGGTCGCCGAGCCGCACGAGCATGGGAACGGCGGCCACGGGCTCATCCACGACGTCACGAAGCCGTTCGGCGGGCTGGCGGGGATCGGGCTCTCCGCCGCGAGCGCCGTGGCCAAGGAAGGGCTCGAGACCCTGGCACACCCCGGCCACGTCGGCGAGCTGGCGAAGACCGCCGCTCAGGACGCGGGGACGCTGGCGAAGCTCCTGCTCGCCCCGCCTGACGCCGACACCGCGCTCCGCGGCGAGCTGCACGTCCCCAACCGCGTCGCGTGGTCCGCGCCGGTCAGCGTGCGCACGGTCCGTCATGCCGCACACGGTCTCGGCGTGACCATCAACGACCTCGTGGTCTCGGCCGTCGCCGGCACCGCGCGCCACTACCTCGAAGCCGAGGGGGAGACCCCACCCGACGAGCTGCACGCGATGGTGCCGTTCAACCTGCGCCCGCTCGACGAGCCGCTCGACCCCGACCTCGGCAACCGCTTCGGCCTCATCCTCCTCGGCCTGCCGACGGGGATCGAGGACCAGCGCGAGCGCATCGCCGAGAGCAAGCGCCGCATGGACGCGATCAAGCACTCCCACGAGGGCCCGATCACGTACGGCATCATCGCGGCGATGGGGCTGACCCCGCCGCGCGTCGAGGGGACGCTGCTGGACTTCTTCAGCGCGAAGAGCTCGATGGTCGTGACCAACGTCCCCGGGCCCCAGCGTGAGGTCCACCTCGCGGGCGTGCCGATCAAGGGCGTGCTCGTGTGGGCGCCGTGCTCGGGCAGCGTGCCGATGAGCGTCAGCGTGCTGAGCTACGCGGGGAAGATCACCGTCGGGTTCCTCACCGATGCCGGGCTCGTGCCGGACCCGCAGCTCCTCGCGAACGGGTTCCGCGAGGAGCTGCTCGGCGCCGCCAAGCTCGTCGGCTAGGACCGTTCGCCGTCGTAGAGGTGCTCGAAGAAGTCGTGGTGGTGTTCGTAGACGCGGTTGCGCTTGACCTTCAGCGTCGGCGTCAGCTCGTCGTCGTCGAGCGTGAGGTCACGGTCCAGGACGCCGAACCGCTTGATCTCCGAGATCCGTGACACGTCGCGGTTGACCCGGTCGATCTCCTCCTGCAGCGCGTCGCGCACGCGCGGATCGCCGGCCATCTTCGCCGGGTCGTCGTCGACCCCGAGCCGCTGCGCGAGCGCCGGCGCCTCCTCCGGGTCGAGCGTCAGCAGGGCGACGAGATACGGGTGCTGGTCGCCGTAGACCACCGCCTGCGAGATCCAGCGCGACTCGCGCAGATCCGCCTCGAGGTTCGAGGGCGTGATGTTCTTGCCGCTCGACGTGATGATGATGTCCTTCGCGCGGCCGGTGATCCGCAGGTACCCATCGTCGTCGAGGGACCCGAGATCGCCGGTGTGCAGCCAGCCGTCCGTGTCGATGGTCTCGCGCGTCGCCTCGTCATTGCGGTAGTAGCCGGGGAAGACGTGCGGGCCCCGCAGGAGGATCTCGCCATCGGCGGCGACCTTCACCTCGCTGCCGGGCAGCGCGCGCCCGACCGTCCCGAACTTCAGGTGCCCGGGCGTGCTCAGCGTGCCCGCCGCGCAGCTCTCGGTCATGCCGTAGCCCTCGATGATGGTGATGCCGCACGCGTCGAAGAACTCGAGGACGTCGACGCTGATCGGCGCGGCGCCGGTCAGGCACAGCTCGATGCGTCCGCCGAGCAGGTCGCGGACGCGGTGCAGGACGAGCCGGTCGGCCATCGCACGGCGGGCGCGCAGCACCGGGTCCGGCCGGCCGCCGGCGCGCTCGATCGCGCGAGCGCGGCGGGCGGTCGCCAGCGATCGGCGGAACAGGCTCGCCTTCAGTCCGCCCTCGTCGGAGGCCGTCGCCATCGCGCGGGTGTGGATCTTCTCGAACAGCCGCGGGACGGACGGGAGGTGCGTGGGGCGCAGCGTCGCCACGTCGTCGAGCAGCTTCGCCGGGTCGCGGCTGTAGAACGCCAGCGTCGCGCCGACGTCGAGGGCCACGAACTGGGTCACGCGGGCGAGTGCGTGGGCGAGCGGCAGGAAGAAGAACGCCACGGACCCGGGTTCGATCCGGACCTGCCGTGCGTACATGTCGAGCGTCGACAGTACGTTGGCGTGCGTGAGCATGCAGCCCTTCGGCGGGCCGGTCGTTCCCGACGTGTAGACGATCGTCGCCACGTCGACGTCGCGGACCCCGGCGGTGAACTGCTCCACCGTCGCAACATCCGCGCCGGCGGCGCGGCCCCGCGCGCGCAGGTCGTCGAGCGATGGGGCGTCCGGGTCGTCGGTCGGCACCATCGTGATGACGTGCTTCAGGTCCACGCAGTCCGGCTGGACGGCCCGGATCTTCGCCAGCTGCTCGGCGTCCTCGCAGATCACCGCGCAGGCGCCCGAGTGGGCCAGGACGTAGCGGCACTCCGAGGTCGGGTTCGTGTGGTAGATCGGCACGACCGTCGCGCCCGCGAGCAGCGCGCCGCAGTCGGCGAGCGTCCACTCCGGCCGGGTCGCGCCGAGGATCGCGACGCGATCTCCCGGACCGAGACCCAGGTCGTGCAGTCCGGCCGCGATCTCGCGTGCGGCCCGCCCCAGCTCGGCGAACGAGATGTCCTGCCATCCGCCGTTGCCGGGGGCCTGCATCGCGACGTATGCCGCGTGCCGGTCTGCTGCCTGCAGTACCAGTCTCCCCAACGTCATGAGGACATGGTGCCGCGGTGGGGCCCCGATGACACCCGTACCAATCCGCACATGTGTTCACGACGGATTGCGGATGGCAGGGGCACACCGCCGCCGTAGCGTGCGAGATGTCCCGAGAAGGTGTGGAGGAGAGGTCCGTGCTCAAGCTCGCGCAGATGTCCATTCGGCATCCCAAGACGGCGCTCGCCGTGTGGGGAGCGCTCGCGCTCGTCCTGATCCTCATCGGATCGGGCGTGAGCAACTCGCTGTCGCCGTCGATCACCGTCGTCGAGGGCACCGAGTCCTCGCGCGCGCAGCATCTGGCCGAGACCGAGTTCGGCCCGAGCGTCCTCGTCCCCGTGCTCCTGGAGGGTCCGAAGGCCGAGCTCGACAAGCAGGGCCCGGTGCTCGTGAAGCGGCTCGCCGACCAGCCCGATATTCGCGTCCTGTCCGCGTGGGACGGCGGCGACACGGCCAAGGAACTCCGCCCGAAGCCCGAGGCCGCGATGATCGTCGCGTCCGTCGCGCAGACCGAGGAGGAGATGGTCAGCAGCCGGCAGGCGGACATCGACGCGATCGTCGACAAGAGCATCGCCGGCGGCGTGAGCGCGTCCGTCACCGGGCAGCCGACGCTCGACATCGCGATCAAGGACACCGCGATCTCCTCCACGCGCGAGTCGATCCTCCTCGCGCTGCCGCTCATCTTCCTCGTCCTGCTCCTCATCCTCCGCGCGCCCGTCGCGGCGCTCGCACTGACGGTGCTCGGCGCCGCCACAGCATTCAGCAGCTTCGGCGCGGTGGCGCTCATGGGCAAGGTCATCGCGATCGACGCGATCACGCTCGCGCTCGGCGCGACGACCGGCTTGGCCCTCGGCGTCGGCTACGGCCTGCTCTTCTACCGCCGCTGGCGCGAGCAGGTGGAGGACGGGCACGAGACACCCGCGCACGCGGCGCTCGACGCTGTCGACACCGGCGGCCGCGGGATCCTCATCGGCGGCACGGCCCTCATCGTGGCGCTGATCGTCGCGACGCTCATCGCGCCGACCGAGATCCTCACATCGCTCGGCGTCGGCGTGCTGCTCAGCGCAACGCTTGCCGTCGGCGGCGCAGTCGTCGTCCTCCCGGCTGCTGCGGCGCTCCTCGGTGAGCGGCTGCAGGCCTTCAGCTTCCCCGCCCCGGCGTTCCTCACAGGCGCGTGGCACAAGCTCACGGGCAGGGACCCATCCGAGCCGACCGGGGTGCGGGCGGCGGGGCAAGCGTCATCCGCCACCCTGTCCCTGCGGGCGCGGCGGCGACCCTCCTGCTGGTGGTCCTCGCGCTGCCTGCGCTGAACATCAAGACCGGTCCGCCCTCGGTCGACCTGCTGCCGGCTGACAACTCCGCGCGGCTCGCGTTCGAGCGGATCGGGGTCGTGATGGGCCCCGGCTGGGCGACGCCGTACAACATGCTCGTCGTCTCGGAGGGCAATCCGATCACGACGCGGAAGACGCTGGCCCAGCTCGACAAGCTGCAGGCGGACATCGCGAAGGACCCGGCGGTGGCGTCCGTCATCGGCCCGGGCGCCATCGCAGCGACCAGTGGCGAGCTCGCGGTGCTGCCGCGCAAGCTGCGGGAGTCGACGAAGCTCCTGAAGGGCGGCAAGAAGGACCTCGGCAGGCTCGAGGCCGGCCTCGGCCAGGCGGGTGCGGGTGCGTCCCAGCTGAAGGCCGGGCTCGGTGAGGCCGCGGGCGGTGCGGGCCAGCTGCAGAGCGGCTCGGGCCAGGCGCAGTCCGGCGCGGGGCAGCTCGAAGGCGGGCTCGGCAAGGCCCGCTCCGGGGCCGAGCAGATCTCGAACGGCTTGAACGCCGCGCTCGCCGCGTCGCGCAAGCTGCGCGACGGGTCGGCGGCCGCGCTGTCCGGCTCGGAGAAGATCGCGGGTGGGCTCGGCCAGGCGGTGACCCCGGTGAAGGAGGGCGCGCCCGTGGTGCGCAAGATGGCCGACGACATCGCGGCCAGCACCCAGGCGGTCTCCGGCGCCGCGGCCGCGACGCAACAGACGAGCGAGCAGCTCGACCAGGCGTCGGCGCAGCTGCAGGCGATCCCCGGCGTGAAGGACGATCCGAACTACCAGGCCGCGGTGGCCTCCGTCGCGTCGGCGAAGACCAGCGCGGCGAGCGCCAGCAGCAGCCTCTCGACGGCGACGTCGCAGCTCCAGGGCGCCGCCGGCGTGGCCGACGCGTTCGCCGGTCAGGTCGCCACGCTCTCCACGGGTCTGCAGCAGCTCTACGCCGGCTCCACGGCGCTGGAGCAGGGCATCGGCCAGCTGAAGGACGGCAACACGCAGCTGGCGGCGGGCATCGACAAGCTCGCCGGCGGTGGCGAGGACCTCACGACCGGTGTCACCGCGCTGCGTGACGGCGCGGGCGAGCTGGAGTCCGGTCTCGGCCAGCTGACGTCCGGCGCGGGCGAGCTCGAATCCGGCTTGTCAGCCGGCAGCGGCCCGACCGGGCAGCTCGTCTCCGGCCTCGGGCAGCTCGAAGCGGGCGTGTCGAAGTTCCGCGGCGACCTGCCGAGCCCCACGGACCTCGAGCGCCTGCAGCGCGACTCACCGGGCCTGTTCAACTCCGGCTACTTCGTGCTCGCCGCGCTCTCGGGCGCGCTGCCCGATGACCGCAACCAGGCGACGTTCGCCGTGAACCTGGAGAAGGGCGGCAGCGCCGGGCAGATCGTCGTCGTCTCCAAGGAGGAGTCGGCCGCGCCGTCGACCCAGGAGCTCGGTGAGCGCCTGCGGGACGAGGCCGATGCGTTCGCCGCGTCCACCGGCCTGCAGGTCGCCGTCGGCGGCCCCGCGGGCAACCTGTCCGACTTCACCAGCGAGACGACCTCGCGGATCTGGCCGGTCATCGCGGGCGTCGCGATCGCCGTGGCCCTGCTGCTCATGCTGCTGCTGCGGGCGATCGCGCTGCCGCTGTTCGCGGTCGTGTGGGACCTGCTCGCCGCCGGGGCGACGTTCGGAGTGCTGACCGTGCTCTACAGCGGTGACGACCCGCTGCTCGGCGGGCCGGGCTACATCGACCCGATGACGGTCATCGGGGTCTTCGCCGCGGTCTTCGGCGTCTCGATGGTCTACGAGGTCGCGCTGCTCGAACGGGCGCGGGAGCGGTTCGTCGAGAGCGGTGACCCGGACGAGTCGCTGCGCGCGGGCCTCGACCACACGGCGGGCGCGGCCACGGGCGCGGCGCTCGCGATGGTCGCCGCGGCCGTGCCGTTCGCGGTCAGCGACCTGTCCTCTGTTCGCCAGTTCGGCATCGGGCTCGCTGTGGTCGTCCTGCTCGACGCGCTCATCGTCCGCCCGGTCCTGCTGCCCGCCTCGGCGGAGCTGCTCGGCCGGCTCGGGTGGTGGCCGACGGGCCGGCACGCCGCGCCGCCGAAGCCGACGGAGCAGCCAAAGCCTGGGATCAGCGCGCCCGCGTGAGGCGCGCGGCCTCCCGGGCCTCGTCGTTCACCGCTCGACGTCCGCAGGGCGAACCTCCGTGTCGAGTTTCGCTCGGCCGTCAGCCGCGCGCAGGACCACGGCGTCGGTACGCGGGTCGCCCCCCTTGCCGTACAGCAGGGTCCCAGACACTCCGTCGTAGCGGACGGTCGCGTCGAGGGCGTTGCGGATGGCGGTCGGGTCGGTGCTCCCCGCGTTCTCGATCGCGCGCGTGAGCAGCCCGACCGAGTCGTACGCGGCGGCCTCGTACGCGCCGGGTGTGCGGTCGTAGGTCCGGGTGAACGCGTCCACGAACCCTCGCGAGCGGGCGTTCGCGAGCTCGGGCGCCCAGAACGCGGTGGCGTAGCTGTCCTGAAATGCCGGGCTCTCCGAGTATGCGTCGATGCTCCAGGAGTCGCCGCCCAGCAACGTCGCGTCGATGCCGAGACTGCGGGCGCGCCGCCCCTGCCTGCCGACGTCGACGTTGGTGTTCGGGAGATAAAGCACGTCGAAGTCCTTGTCGGCCAGGCGCTCCAGTCCCTTCGCGGTGTCAGGTGCGTCCGCGGTGTACGTGGTCGTCGCCACGACCCGGCCCCCACGGTCCTCGAAGGCGGTGGTGAACGCGTCGGCCAGCACGGAGCTGTACGGCGAGCTGGCCTCGTAGTGGACGGCAGCCGTCTTGGTGCCCAGGTTCTCTCGCGCGAAGTCAGCGGCGACCGCGCCCTGGAAGTCGTCGGTGAAGATGGTGCGGAAGACGTACCGGCGCCCCGCCGTCGTCGCGGGGTTCGTGGAGCCGGAGGTGATCATCGGCACGCGGCCGCGCTCGGCGACCGCGCCTACCGGGATCGCCAGGGTGCTCTTGACGGGGCCGAGGAGCGCGACGATGCCGCGCTGGTTGATCAGCTCGTTCGCCCGCGCCACCGCGACCGGCGGCTTGAACTCGTCGTCGGCCAGGATCAGTTGGAGCTTTCGCCGGGTGCCGCCGACGTCGACGCCTCCCGCGGCGTTGACCTCTCCCATCGCCAAGCGGACCCCGTCGAGAGCGGTGCTGTCCTTCAGATCGCCCTCCAGCGTGAAGATGCCGCCGATCCGGACGGGCGGCCCTGACCCGGGCTCGTCGTCACCGCAACCCGCGAGGAGGACCATCAGGAGCGCGAGAACGATGAGCGGGATCGTCATCAGATCACCTCGATGCGTGGCAGAACGCGGTCCACTCGCTCGCGGAGGGAACGGAGCGATCCTCCCACCGGCGGCGCGCCGATGCGCTGGTCCGTCGGTCAGCGCGCCCGCGTGAGGCGCACGGCCTCGCGGGCCTCCACCTCGTGCGGGTTCGCGCGATAGCCCAGCACGAGATACGAGAGCCACATCCGGATGCGGCGGTGCTGGTCCTGCCAGACATGGCAGAGCTCGTGGACGATGAGGTCCTCGGAGACCTGGTCGAGCGGCCGCTTGGTGAGGATCAGCGGCCCGCACTCATAGCCGACAAAGCGCCGCATGCCGGGGATGTGAAACGCCCACGGCGCGCACAGGATCCGCACGTGGCGGGTGCGGACGGGCGTGGGGTAGAAGTCGAGCCGGTCGATCCGCGCCTTCGCGCCGCGGAGCAGGGCACGCTCGCGATCGGTGCGGGCGGGGAGGAGCACGGTGGAAGCGTATGCGGCTCCTGAACACGGCGCGGCCGCCCGAAGGCGGCCGCGCGCTTCCCCTCTGTCCTGCAAACTGCGTCAGTACGGCTTGGGCGCCGGCGGCACCTCGGTCAGCGTGAACCGCTGGTTCGGCCCGCTCATCAGCGAGCTGAGGATCGGCGCGTACAGCCCGCAGTTCTCGAGCTGCGGGAAGGACGCCTCGGAGACCGAGGTGAACGTCCCGTTGCCGAGGCGGCCGACCGACCCGTCGAACTGCAGCGGGATGAGCACCGGCCGCTCGGTGCGACAGCCCGCCCCGAAGTTGATGCCGAAGGCGCCGAACGAGCGGATCTTCAGGATCACGGGCGCGACGGCGTTCATCTGCAGCCGCCCGTCATCCGTCAGGTTGATCGTGCCGTTCACGCGGCCCGCGGGCTCGATGATGAGGCTGACCTTCACGCCGAGCCCGAGGATCTTGATCGTCGTGGCGAACGGGGTGATGTCCGCCTGGCCGTCGATCAGGCCGGTCGACAGGTTCGCCGAGCCGGTGAAGGACGACGTGGGCGGCAGCGCCAGCGTCTGCTTGAGCTTGGCCAGGTAGACCGAGCCCTTGAGCTGCCACTTGTCGAGGTTGACCTGGAAGTCCCCGCCCGGCGCGTCGGCTGTGGACTGCGGCGGCGGCGCCGTGTTCGCGCACGTCGTCGGCGGGGTGCGGTTCGCGAACCGGTCGGCGAGCCACGGGATGACCGTGAGCGGCGCCTGGGTCTGCGTGGCGATGTGCTCGGACGGGAAGAGGTCGTACTTGACCTTCACGCCCTTCGCGCACCACGCCTTCTTCAGCGTGATCGACTGGTCGAGCGGGATGAACTCGTCGGCCTGCCCGTGGTACTGGTAGACCGGCGCCGGGATGGCCTTCGTGCCGAGCGCCTGGCCGCTGATGACCTCGTTGACGCTGGGGATCGCGAGGAGCTCGTCGAGCGACTCGCCGCCCTTCGTGAACGAGGAGATGTCGGCGTTGCGGTACGCATTCAGCGTCTCGAACACGCACTGGTTCTTCGCCGCGTCGCGCGCGGCCTTGCCCGCGTCGTTGGAGAGCTCGTCGAACGGGATCTTGTCCGGGAACTCCGTGGCGAGACCGACGACGCCGCCGAGCAGGAACGACGCCCCGGCGCTGCCGTTGAGGTACTTCGCGGTCTTGAAGAAGTCCCCCGGCACGCCGCCGGCGGCGACGCCTGCGAGGTTGAGGCCCGGCGCGTACGTCGCCTTGCGCTCGCCCGCGAAGCTCGCGGCCTGGCCGCCCTGCGAGTAGCCCCAGACGGCGGTCTTCGCCGCGTAGCTCAGGCCGACGCTCGGGATCTGCGTCGCGGCCTTGACGATGTCGAGCACCGCGTTGCCCTCCGACACGCCCGCGAGGTACGACGGGCTGTCACCGGTGGTGTAGCCGGCGTAGTCGGTGCTCACGACGGCCCAGCCCTTCTGCAGGGCGGCGATGATGTTCGACTGCTCGTAGTTCTCGGTGCCGGCCGACAGCTGGCGCGACGGGGCGCACCGCGGGGCCAGGCCCTGCGTGCCGAACGCGTAGCTGACGATCGGCCGCGCGCCGGAGATCCCGGTGGTCGGCACGATGACGGTGCCGGTCACGGCGTTCGCCGCGCCCTTCGAATCGGTGGACCGGTAGAGGACCGTCCACGCCTTCGACGCGGGCGCGCCGGGCAGGTTGACGGTGGTCGGGCGGTACCAGATCAGGTCGCCCGCGCTGCCCGCGGGCAGCGGGGACGGCGGCGCGTAGAAGGCGTCGCCGGCGGGACCGGCGACGGGTGCGGCCGAGGCGCTCGCGGCAAGCGCGAGCGTGGCGAGGACCGGCAGGCAGCAGCCTGCCAGCCGTGAAGCCAGGCGTTGCATGGATTCTCCCCCAGGAGAGCTATGGACAGGTGCCCGTCTCCCGCGGACCAGCTCCGCGTTGGACGTGTGACGGGCCACACATCTCTGTGTGGGCCGTCACACTAACCGTTCGTTCAGCTTCGTGTCCAGCCCTTCGGCTAGGCGTTGCTGCCCTCGGCGATCTTGCGCAGGTCCAGCGCCTCGTCGAGCACCGAATCCTCGACCCCGTGCTTGCGCGCGACGTCGCGCAGCATGCCGCCGCTCTCCGCCGCCTCCTTGACGATGTCCGCGGCCTTGTCGTAGCCGATGTACGGGTTCAGCGCGGTGGCGACGGCCAGCGTCGACTCGGCGCTCTTCTCGCACCCCGGGAGGTTCGGCTCGAGGCCGTCGATGCACTTCTCCTTCAGCACCTTCGCCGTGCTCGTCAGCAGCTCGATCGACTGCAGCAGGTTCGCGGCGATGAGCGGCACGCGCACGTTGAGCTCGAACTGGCCCTGCGAGCCCGCGATCGTGATCGCGGTGTCGTTGCCGATGACCTGGCAGCCGACCTGCAGCGTGACCTCGGGGATGACCGGGTTGACCTTGCCCGGCATGATCGACGAGCCCTTCTGCAGCTCAGGCAGGTACAGCTCGCCGATGCCGGCGCGCGGGCCGGAGCCCATGAGCGCGAGGTCGCCGGCGATCTTGATGAGCGAGACGGCGATGACCTTCAGCGCGCCGGACAGCTCGACGAGCGCGTCGCGGTTGCCCTGCGCCTCGAACGGATCCTCGGGGGCGCTGATCGTCAGGCCCGACGCCTCCTCGAGGCGCGCCCGGGTCTTCGCGGCGAAGTCACGGTGCGTGTTCAGGCCCGTGCCCGTGGCGGTGCCGCCGAGCGGGATCTGCGCGACCTGCGGCAGCGTGTTGCGGACCCGCTTGGCGCCGAGCCGGACCTGCGCGGCGTAGCCGGCGAACTCCTGGCCGAGGGTGACCGGCACGGCGTCCATGAGATGCGTGCGGCCGGACTTGACGATGTCCTTGTAGGCCTCGGCCTTCGCCGCGAACGATGCCTCGAGGGCCTCCAGCGCGGGGAGCAGCTGGTTCGTCGCCTCGTCGAGCGCGGCGAGGTGGACGGCGGACGGGAAGACGTCGTTCGACGACTGGCCCATGTTCACGTCGTCGTTGCGGTGGACGTCCTCGCCGGCGAGGTTCGCGATGACCTCGTTCGTGTTCATGTTCGAGCTCGTGCCCGAGCCGGTCTGGAACACGTCGACGGGGAAGTGGTCGTCGTACTCGCCCGCGGCGATCTTGTCGCCGGCGGCGCCGATGCGCTCGGCCTTGCCGGCGTCGAGCAGGCCGAGCTCGGCGTTCGTGCGGGCGGCGGCGGCCTTGATGCGGCCGAGCCAGTGGACGACGGGGGCGGGGATCGGCTGGCCGGAGATGGGGAAGTTCTCGACGGCCTTCGTGGTCTCGCCGCCCCAGAGGGGGTTCTCGACGGTGCTCATGGGTCTCCCGGGGGGATCGGTGACGCGTGGAAATTCGGTGAATCACTGGCACTGCATGGGTCCCGAACGCTAGCGTTCGCGGCATGACGGGGACTGTCTCCCGGCGCGCACTGCTGCGGGCCGGACTGCTCGCCGGTGGCGCGCTCGCGCTGGGCCCGGCGTTCTACCGCGACGCGCTGGCCGCCGCGGGGGGGAGCGGCGACACCGGGGCCCGGGCCGTACGGCGTGCCGTCGGTCGAGACGCCGCTCGGCATCCGGATCCCCGAGGGCTTCAGCGTCCGCGAGATCGCCAAGGGCGGCCGCCGCGTCCCCGGCACGACGTACACGTGGCACATCTTCACCGACGGCCAGGCCGCGTTCCCGGCCGAGGACGGCGGCTGGATCCTGGTGAGCAACAGCGAGTCGCTGTCGTTCGCGGGCGCGGGCTGCTCGGCGATCCGCTTCGCCCCGGACGGGAAGATCGTCGACGCGTACCGCACGCTCGCCAACACGCAGCTGAACTGCGCGGGCGGGCCCACGCCGTGGGGCACGTGGCTGTCCGGCGAGGAGTACGAGTTCGGCCACATGTGGGAGGTCGATCCGACCCGCCGCAACGCCCAGCGCCGCGGCGCGCTCGGCACGTTCACCCACGAATCCGCGTGCGTCGACCCGGTGCGCGAGCAGCTCTACCTCACCGAGGACAAGCCCGACGGCTGCTTCTACCGCTTCACCCCGACCGCGTACCCGGACCTCAGCGCGGGGACGCTCGAGGCGGCCGTCGTCGATGAGGCGACGCGCGCCGTGACGTGGGTGCCGGTGAAGCGCACCGCGCTGCCCGTCCCCACCCGCGTGCAGGCGCGCCGTCAGGGCGCCAAGCGCTTCAAGGGCGGCGAGGGCACGTGGTGGGACGGCGGCGTGGCGTACTTCACGACGAAGGGCGACAACCGCGTCTGGGCCTACGACTGCGAGGCCGAGCGCATCGACGTCCTCTACGACGCGACCGCCACCGGCCCCGACGCGCCGCTGCGCGGGGTCGACAACATCTGCGTCTCGCGCAGCGGCGACCTCTACGTCTGCGAGGACGGCGACGACCTCGACGTCTGCTTCATCACGCCCGACCACGAGGTCGCGCGGTTCTGCACGTTCGACAAGAACATCCACCTGGGCACCGAGCTCGTCGGCGCCACGTTCGACCCGTCGGGCACCCGGCTGTACGTCGGCTCGCAGCGGTCGTTCGCGATCGGTGCGCTCTACGAGATCAGCGGGCCGTTCCGCCAGCCGCCGGCACCCACCCGCCCGCCGTCGTTCGGCCGGCCGCTGCGCGAGGGTGAAGCCGAAGCGGGGGCCGAGGACCTGGTGCGCGTGCGGGCGCGGACGACCATCAGCCGCGGTGCGCTCGCGGCCCCCGGGCTCGGCGTGCGCCTGGCGCTGCGCGAGCCGTGCGTGGTGCGCACCACCCTGCGATCTGCCACCGGCGTGCTCGCCGAGCATCGGTTCCCCACGGCCGTCACCGCACTCACCGCGCTGCGCCTGAAGGCGGCCGCAATCGCCCCTGCCGCCGGCTACGAGGTCGTCGTCCGCGCGACCCCGACGGCGGGCGGCGACACCGCCGAGATCCGCCGCGAACTCACCGTGTCGTAGGCCCGACGCGGCGTGCGAGCGGCCGGGTTCGCCAACATGTGGGGCTGATCGATGGCCACACGGACCACCCCTGAGCCCCATCGCCTGACCGAGCCGCAGCCGGACGTCGGGCGGCCCGAACCGCCGACGAAGGTCTACGCGCGGCTGTCGCCCGCCGTGATCGGGCACCGCTACGAGGTGCAGGCGCTGCGCGCGCTCGCCGTGCTGCTCGTCATCGGCTACCACGCGTGGCCGGAGGTCGTTCCCGGTGGGTACGTGGGCGTGGACGTCTTCTTCGCGATCTCCGGCCTGCTCATCACCACGGCACTGCTGCGCGAGGGCGATCGCCGGGACACGGTCTCGCTGCGGTACTTCTGGGCGCGGCGCCTGCGCCGGCTGCTGCCCGCCGCGCTGCTCGTCCTCGGGGTCACCGCGATCGTCGTCTTCCTCGCCGTGCCCATGACCCGCTGGGCGCAGTTCCTCGACGAGCTGCGCGCCAGCGTCTTGTACATCGAGAACTTCCAGCTCGCGTCATCCTCGGTCGACTACTTCGCCTCGGCGGAGGACCCGTCACCCCTGCAGCACTACTGGTCGCTGTCGGTCGAGGAGCAGTTCTACGTGCTGTGGCCGGTGCTCATGATCGTGGCGCTGGCGCTGGCCCGCGGATTCATGGCCGCGCCGCGCACCTGGGTGCTGTGGACCGTCGGCGTCGCCACCGCCGCGAGCTTCGCCTACTCCGTGATCCGCACGGGGGCTGACCCGGTGCCGACGTACTTCTCCACCGTCGCCAGAGCGTGGGAGTTCGGTGTCGGCGCGCTGCTGGCCCTGGCCGGCGCGCAGGCGGCGCGTGGTCCGATGGGCCTGCGGATCGCGGTCGGCTGGGTCGGCCTCGTCGCCATCGTCATCTCGGCGTTCGCCTACAGCGACGCCACCGTGTTCCCCGGCGTGGCGGCGACCCTGCCGGTGCTCGGCGCCATCGCGGTGATGTGGGCGGGGATGCCGCGCGGCCGTGGGTCACTCGCGCCGGTCTTCCGCCACCGCGCCGTCCAGCGCGTCGGCGACCTGTCCTACAGCGCCTACCTCTGGCACTGGCCGCTCATCGTGCTCCTGCCGGTCGTTCTCGGGGTGACGGCGGGATGGACCGCGGCGCTCGCGGTCGCGGTGACGTTCCCGCTCGCGGCGCTGACGATGCAGTACGTGGAGAACCCGGTGCGGTACGGCCGCCTGACGCGCCTGCCGCTGCGCTGGACGTTCGGCGCCGCGCTCGCCGGCATGGCCGTGCTGTTGGCCGTCGCCGCGCTGGGCGACGCGATCCGCGAGCGAGAGTTGCGCCAGGCCGCCGACCGCACCCGCGCGACGCTCGCCAGCGGGCCGCCGTGCTTCGGCGCCGCATCGCGCGATCCGGACCAGCCGTGCGTGAACCGCCGCCTTGAGCTCATGGTCGTTCCGACGCCCCTCGAAGCGAAGGAGACCGAGAACGCGCCGTGCGAGATCGTCGGGCGCGGCGAGCGCCTGCGGGTGTGCCGGTTCGGGGCCGAGGGCGACGACCCGACGGTCGCGCTCATCGGCGACAGCCACGCCAGCGCATGGCGCGCGCCGGTGGATCGCGTCGCGCAGGCGCGCGGCCTGCAGGGCGTCTCGCTGACGTACACGGGCTGCCCGTTCTCGACCGCGAGCCGCGACGTCCCGGAGCCCGCTCGGAGCCGGTGCGAGCAGTTCCGCGACGAGGTCTTCGCCTGGCTCGAGGGGCAGCCGCAGATCCGGACGGTCGTGACCGTCGCGCTGGCGGGCGGCAGCGGGGTGGTCGCCGACGGCGGCCGCACGCAGGAGCAGGCCGCGGCTGACGGGTACGCCGACGCGTGGCGGCGGCTCCCGGACACCGTCGAGCAGATCATCGTCATCCGCGACAACCCGAAGGCGGGCAAGGGAACCGACGAGTGCGTGCAGCGGGCGATCGACGCGAAGCGGCCCGCCGGACCGGCCTGCGCGATCTCCCGTGACGAGGCGCTCGACCCCGACCCGCAGGTCGCCGCGGCATCGCAGGCCGGGGACCCGCGCGTGAGCGTCGTCGACCTCACCGACCGCTTCTGCGATGACCGCCGCTGCTACCCGGTCGTCGGCGGCGCGCTGGTGCACCGCGACCAGGACCACATCAACCCGGTGTTCGGCGCGACGCTCGCCCCGGCGCTGGACCGGGCACTGCCTCCTACACTCGGATGACGTGCTCGCCGTCCGCCGTCTCGTCCTGACGCTGGCGCTCACCGTCCCGTGTGTGCTCGCGGCACCCGCCGCCGCGGCCGTTCCCACCATCGTGGTCGGTGACTCGCTCGCCGTCGGCACCAAGCCGTACCTCGGGTCGCTGCTGCCGGGCTACCCGCTGACGTGGGACGTCCGCAACGGCCGGACGACGCCCGAGGGCATGCGCGCGCTCCGGGCGAAGCTCCGCGAGGTGCAGCCCGGCGCCGTGGTGGTGAGCCTGGGCTCGAACGACGGGCCCGACCCGGCGCGCTTCGCCGACCGGATGCGCCGCATCCTCGCGGCGATCCCGCCGTCGTCGTGCGTGATCTGGCCGTCGATCGTGCGGCCCGACCGCAAGGGCGACGAGACCGGCCTGAACCGTGTGCTGCGCCGTATGGCCGCCGCGGACGACCGCCTGACGCTCATCGACTGGCAGGGCGCCGTGCAGCGCGGCGCCGTGATCCTGCCCGACGGCCTGCACCCCGACCCGGCCGGGTACCAGCGTCGCAGCCAGATGATCGCCACGGCGCTGCAGCGCAACTGCGCTGCCCCGGATACGGGCACGGACACCCCGTCCGCGCCCGCCGAGGGCGGCGTCCCCGCGCCGTCGAGTTAGCCCGCCCGCTGAGCGCGGAGCTCGTCGCGGATCTCGGTGAGGAGCGCGATGTCCTCTGCCACCTGTTCCTCTGCTTTCGTGCCGCGCCGCGCTTGGAGCGCGTTCATCGGCTTGACGACGAAGAAGAACACGGCCGCCGCGATCGAGACGAACGCGATCAGCGCGTTGAGGAAGCTCCCGTAGCGGAAGACGCTCCCGTTGATCGTGAACGTCAGGTCGGAGAAGTCAGGCTCTTCGATGACCGCAGCGATGATCGGCGTGAGGAGGGTCTCCACCAGCGAGGTGACGAGCTCGCCGAACGCAAGACCGATGACCACCGCCACGGCGAGGTCGACGACATTGCCGCGCATGAGGAAATCGCGGAACTCCTTGAGCATGTGCATTCTCCGGACAGGTCGGGGTCGCGACCATCCTCCCCCAACGCCTAGCGGCAGAACGCCACCAGCTCGCGCGCGACCCCGACCGGGTCGTCATACGCGATGAGGAACCCCGTCCCGGGCAACACGCGCAGCTGCGCGTCGGGCAGCAGGTTCAGCGCCTCCTCGGCGGTGGCGAGCGGGTGGCGGACGTCCTCGTCGGCCCACAGCAGCAGCGTCGGCGCGGCGATCCGCGGATAGGCCTCGAGCAGGTCGAGCTGCGGCCCGCGCGGCCAGCGCCGAACCGCGCGGGCCCAGGCGCGGGCGAGGTTCGCGTTCCCGCCGACGTCGGCCATCGCGTGCCGGATGAGGTCGCGCGCCGCCGGGTTGCCGCGCGCGGTGAGCGTCATGCCGCGCTCGGGCCGGATGCCCAGCCGTGCCGCGTGCGTCAGCGTGCGGTCCAGCACCGGCGCCGACGCGCCGCGGGCCAGCACCCGCACGAACCGCTCCGTGGCGTCCGGTTCGCCCGCGCGATGCAGCCGGTTCGGCATGACGATGAGCCGGCCGGGGCGCAGCTGGCCGGTGGTCACCGCGCGGAGCAGGATCTCCGCGCCCGCCCCGTGCCCGGCGACGAGCGGGCGCGGGCCGCCGACGTCGCGGCAGAAGGCGGCCATCACCTCCGCGTACCAGTCCAGGGTGTACGGGTGGCGCGGACGGTCCTCGGAGTCACCGTGCAGCGGGAGGTCGGGCAGCACCAGGCGGAACCGGTCCTGCAGCTCGCCGACGATCGGCTCGTACTCGCGGTAGGACAGGCCCGCGCTGTGCAGCAGGATGAGCGCCGGCCCGACGCCGGTCTCACGGAACGCGACCCGCGCGCCGTCGCGGTGATGGAAGAGCCGGAGCCTCACCCGCCCGCGCTCCCCGCGCGGATCCCGCGGCGCAGGTCGTCCTCGACGCCGTTCGGCCGGTCGGTGAGCGCCGCGCCGCTGCGCTCCAGCCGGTACGCCAGCTCGGCATGGATGCCCTCGGTGTCGCGCGCGGCGCGCGCGGCGGCGCCGATCAGGTAGCCGAGCTGCAGCGCCGCGGTCCGGTCGCCGCCGACGGCGCGCAGTTCCAGCTGCTCGCCGAGCGACGTGAGCGTGGCACCGATCGAGACGAGCTCCGCGTCGCTGGTCGAGCGCCGCACGCACTCGGCGAGGGTGGTGCCGTCGAGCTGCACGGCGTCGGGCGCGGCCTGAAGCGCCGTCGCGTACGCGTCCGTGTCGGCCCGGCACGCGACGGGCAGCGGCTCGTCGGGCGCGCCGCAGCCGGCGAGCAGCACCGCGAGCACCGCGCCTCGGGACAGCATGCGTCTCATCGTAGAGTCGCGGCGATGTCCGGGAGATCGCTCGATCGGCAGATCCTCCGCCTCGCCGTGCCGGCGCTGGGCGCGCTGGCCGCCGAGCCGCTGTACCTCCTCGTCGACACCGCCATCGTCGGGCACCTCGGCACGCCGCAGCTCGCGGCGCTCGCGATCGCCGCCACGATCCTCACCTCCCTCGTATCTCTGTGCATCTTCCTCACGTACGGAACGACGGCGCAGGTGGCCCGCCTGCACGGCGCGGGGGACGACGCGGCGGCGGGCGGGCTCGCCGCACAGGCGCTGTGGCTGGCCCTGGCGCTGAGCGCCGCGCTCGTGACCGGCTGCGTGGTGCTCGCCGACCCGCTCGTGGCGGTGCTCGGCGGCTCGGGCGAGGTCGCCGACCTCGCGGCGCGGTACCTGCGGATCAGCGCGCTCGGCCTGCCGTTCGCGCTCATCGCACTCGCCGGTCAAGGGTTCCTGCGCGGGATCGGTGATCTGCGGACCCCGCTCATCGTGGTGGTCGTGGCGCAGGCGGCGAACATCGTGCTGGAGGTGTGGTTCGTCTACGGACTGGGCTGGGGGCTCGACGGCTCCGCGGCGGGCACGGTCATCGCGCAGGCGGGCATGGGCGCGGCGTTCGCGTGGCTGCTGCTGCGCGCGCCCGCGGACGATCGCCGCCCCGACCGCGCGCGCATCCGCCCGCTGCTGAAGATCTCCGGCGAGCTGTTCGTGCGCTCGGCGGCGCTGCTCGTGGCCTTCGCCACCGCGAGCGCCGTCCTCGCGCGGGTGGGGGAGGCGAGCCTCGGCGCGCACCTCATCGCGTTCCAGCTCTTCGTGTTCGGCGCGCTCGTCCTCGACGCGGTGGCGATCGCCGCGCAGGTGCTCGTCGGCCGCGCGCTGGGGGCCGACGACGCGGACGGCGCGCGGGCGGCGGGGTGGCGGGTCATCCTCTGGGCGCTCGTCGCGGGCTGCATCTTCGGCGTGGTCCTGGTCGCGCTGCGCGACGTCATCCCCCGCGCGTTCACCCCGGACCAGGCGGTGCTCGACCAAGCCGCCGAGGTGTGGTGGCTGTTCGCGCTCATGCAGCCGATCGCGGCAGTCGTGTTCGCCCTCGACGGGATCCTCATCGGCGCCGGGGACACCCGCTTCCTCGCGGGATCGATGGTGGTCGCCGGCCCGCTGGTCTACATGCCGGTGGCGCTCGCGTCGCTGGCGTTCGATTGGGGGATCGTCGGCGTGTGGTGCGGCCTCGTGGGCCTCATGCTCGCGCGGCTCGTGCTGCTGGGTGCGCGCTGGCTCGGCGGGCGGTGGGCCGTGACGGGCGCGGTACGCGCCACGCAGTCCTGACCGTCGAACGTCGGAATGTGGTGGTCCGCGGGCGTGAGCGTCGGAATGCGGCGGCTGGTGCCGCCACATTTCGACGCTCGTCGGCGCCGGGGCGCCTCGGCCTAGTTCTGGCCGACAGCGTCGGCGATCTTGCGCTGAATCGCGAGCTCGCGATCGAAGTCCGCGGCGTCGGCGTGGCGGTAGTCCGTGCCCCGGCCGGCGAGCAGCTCGGCGAGCGCCTCGACGTACCGGCCGTCGAGCTGGGACCCGACGACGCGCCGCAGCTCGGTCAGCGCTTCGAACGATGTCTTCTGCTCGCGGTAGGTGTCCGCGGCGGTGAGCGTGTCATAGGCCTCCGCAACCGCGACGATGCGGGCGATCTCGGGGATGTCCTCGCCCCCCAGCCCGTCCGGGTACCCACGGCCGTCCACCCGCTCGTGATGGGCCCGCACGATCTCGGCGACCGGGCCGTAGACCTCGAGGTCGGGGAGGAGGTCCGCGCCGATCTCCGGGTGGCGCTGGACGAGCTGCCAGTCGTCGTCGGTGAGTTCGTGCCCGGGTTCCAGCACGCGATCGGCGAAGGCGAACCGGCCGATGTCGTGGAGGAGCCCGGCGGTGTGGGCCAGCTCCTGGTCGCGCGTGCTCATCCCGACGTGCTTGGCGATGTCCCGGGAGAACGCGGCGACGGCGGCGCTGTGGCGCGCGGCGTGCGGGTCGCGCTGGTCGAGGGTGCGGACCAGGCCGGAGAGGACGCCCCAGGAGAGGGAGGCGTACTGGCGGGTGCGCTCGCGAGCGGTGGTGACCAGGTGCATGGCGTAGGTGAACGCGACCATGAGTAGCAGTGCGAGGGCGGTAGCCGCGAGGCCGATCTCCTCGTACACAGCGAGAACGATGACGGTGAACGCGATCGTGAGGAGGAGCGTCGGGACCATTGCTCCTGGGACGCGGAACGCCTCGCGCATCGGGGTGCCGTAGACGAGCGCGCCCGACGGGCTGCTGATCAGGAAGCTCAGCCCCAGGGGGATGAAGGACACCGCGGTGACGGTGAGGGCGAACACGGCGCCGCTCGTGTCCGCGAGCACCGCATCGAACACGAGGCCCGCGATCGCGATCGGAAACGCCGCTGCGGCGATGTTCGTCAAGAGCGCTTCGTACCGAAAGCGCTGGAGCGGCCAGATGATGAGCTCGGAGCCCGCCGCAACGATGACCGCGCCGGCAGGGCCGAGCGCGGCGGCTCCGAGCATCAGGACGACGAAGCTGCCCGAGACGTGAAGCCGCTGGTCGTAGCGCGTGTCGGCCCAAAGCGCGAGCGCTGCGAGGCCGACTAACACCGCCGTGAGAGGATCGGCAGCGCGATCCAGTGAAGGCACCGACAGCACGCATGCGACTGCGATGAGGGCCAGGGCGGCGATGGAGCTGATGTATGGCGGCGAAAGCCGAACCGGCATGGGTGCGACGGGCTCCCGGTCGTGACGCGGGAGGGGCTTAGCGGATGCGGAAGACCGACATGATGCCTCCTTGTGAGCGGGGTCACAAGAGGAGTCGGCCGCTCTCCCTGCAAATGCACCTCTTTTCGCGCTAATTGGACGCATTGCGCACGCGCGTACCCGAACGCTCAGGGGACGTCCGCGTACCATCGGCTTGCGCTCACCCCCCTACACCCGTCAGACTTCCGCGCGATGCGCACGCTGAAGACCCGCGAAGCGGCAGCGATGCTGAGCGTGAGCCCGAACACGCTCCGCGCCTGGGAACGCCGCTTCAACTACCCGCGTCCCCAGCGGACGGCGGGGGCAGCACCGTGCGTACATCCACGCCGAGGTCATCGCCCTGCGCGACGCGCTGCAGGCCGGGCTCTCCATCTCGTCGGCCGTCAGCCGCGCGCGCGAGGCGCTGAGCGGGGACACCAGCGTCCTCGTCGGGGCGCTCACCTCGTACGAGTCCGAGCGCGCCGACGCCGCGATGGAGGCCGCGCTCGCGCTGCGTCCGGTCGAGCGGTCCGTCGAAGAGGTCCTCCTGCCGTCGATGGAGGAGATCGCCGCCCGCCACGGCACCGACAGCGCCGCATGGGCGCTCGCCGCGCGCTGGGGCGAGGGCTGGTTGCGCCGCGCACACCGGCTCGCGCCGCCGCCCACCCGGCCGCTGACCGTGCTGATCGGCGACGCGACGGCCGACTCGCTGGACCCTGAGGCGCTGGCGCTGCGCGCCTTCGAGCTCTTCTGCGCCCGCTCCGGCGCGCGCGTCGTGACGCTCCCGGTCCGCTACCTCGCGGACATCAGCGAGGTCGTTCCGGCGTTCGGCCCGCAGACCGTCGTCATCGCGGGCGACGGCGTACCGGACAACGAGGTCGCCCGGTGGGCGTACCAGGTGCGGCTGGCGACCGGCCCGATCCCGGTGGTCCTGTTCCGCCGCGGCGCGCACGGCGAGAGCATCCGCTCGGCTGCCGCGCTGCCCGACGGCCCGTATGACGCGCACCGTCAGGCGCTCGCCGCCGCGGAGCCGGCGGCACTCACGGCGAAGGCCCGGACCGCCGCCGCGTCCGGCCGGTTCACCCGCGAGGCTGAGAGGTCGCTGGCATGACCGCGTCGGTACACGGACTTCCCGGCTGGTCGGGAGGCGAGGCCGTCGAGCTGCGCGCGTTCTGTGGGCACTGCGGCCGCGAGCCCGATCCTGACCACGCCCCCGTCGGCGCCACCCGGGTCTGCCAGCACTGTGACCTCGGTCTGGTGCTTCAGGCGTCGGCCGACGTGGCGCCGGCTCCCGCCGATCCCTTCCTCGTCGTCGACAACCGCATGGCGATCTGCGCGCTCTCCAGCGCCGCGGAGGATCTGCTCGGCATCGACGAGACCGCGGCGGTGAACCGTCACCTCGGCGAGTTCCTGCTGCCCGCCGACGCGAACGCCGAGAGCGGCGGCAGCCTCATCGAGCTCGTCCTGACCGCGGCCTCGGGTCAGGCCGGCGGCGACGTCCCGCGCGTGCGGGTGCGGCCGCTCGGGGTGTTCGGCGTGCGGTTCAGCGCGCGCATCGGGCGCTGCGGCCCCGCGCCGTCGGCGATCGTCGTCCTCGAGCGGTAACGCACCGCCTGCCGCCGATCGGGGAGGATGCGCCGATGCGCGCCTCCTGGGTCCACGTCACCTACGACTTCACCGCACCGGTCGAGAAGGTTTTCGCCTACCTCGCCGAGCACGAGAACCTCGAAGCGGTGTTCCCGGGGACGAAGATCAGGCGGCTGTCTGACGGCACCGACGGGCAGCGCAACGGTGTCGGGTCCGCCCGCGAGCTGCGGATCGGCCCGTTGCTTCCATTCGTCGAGACGAACACCGAAGTCGTCCCGAACGAGAAGATCGTCTACAAGATCACGGGCGGCGTGACGCCGCTGCGCAACCATGTCGGCATCCAGGTCTTCTCGCCGACGCCGTCCGGCGGCACGCATCTTGACTACCGGATCCGCGTGTCCTCGGCGATTCCCGGCATCACCCCGCTGGTCCGGACGGGCCTGCAGAAGGGCGTCGCCGAGAGCCTGCCGGGAGTGGATCGCACGCTCGCGGCGACCTAGTCGTCGGCAGGCTTCACGCCGGCGGCCTCGACCTTCGGCCCCATCTCCTGCAGCAGCGCCATGAGGCCCGACGCGGGACGGACCATGACCGTGAAGTCCGCGATCTGCCCGTCGGCGGCGAAGCGCAGCAGGTCGATGCCTTCGACGTCGCGGTCCTGCACGCGCGCGCGGAACACGAGGATCGCGCTGCCGTCCTCGGCGTGGAGCTCGTCGGTGTAGCGGAAGTCCTCGAACGTGTCGAAGACGCAGCGCAGCAGGCCGCCCACCGATTCCCTGCCCTTGTACGGGCGGTGGACCGCCGGGCTGTGGAAGACGACGTCGTCGGCGAGGCAGGCGAGCGCACCCTCGATGTCGCCGCCCTCCACGGCGGTGCGGAAGCGGGCGTGCGGGGTGACGGTGGACATGGTGGGACGGTATCCGTTGTCCGGTCCGGGGGATACGGTTCACCCCGGCTCATGACCCTGCATCCCGGCGATCTCTTGGCCCACCGCGCGCTGGAGTCGTTGATCCGCGCAGAGTCGTCGGTCCGTCGGCGCCTGAGCGCCGACCTCGAGCGCGAGGGGCTGTCCGCCACCGGGTTCTCCGTCCTCGTCGTCCTGACCACTGCGGGAGGCGAGCTTGAGCTGCGTGCGCTGCGCCACCGGCTGCGGACATCGAAGGCGAACGCCACCGAGGTCGTCTCCACGCTGCAGCAGCGGGGGTTCGTCACGCGGCGTCGGCCCGCATCTGACCGGCGGATGGTGCTGGTCGCGATCACCGAGGCCGGCAGCGAGCTCGTCGACCGGCTGTTCCCCGAGCACACCGAGCGCGTTTCGGCGGCGTTCAGCGTGCTCGACGAGGACGAGAAGCGCTCGCTCACCGAGATCTGCCGCAAGCTCGCCGCAGCAGCCTAAGCCCCCGCCCCGGTCAGGCCCACCACCGCGACGCCCGCCAGCGTCGTGACGACCCCCACCCCCTGCGCCGGCGTCAGCCGCTCGTCGAGGACGAGCTGCGCGAGCACCACGGTCGTCAGCGGGTAGAGCGACCCGATCGCGCTGACCACCGGGTCCACCCCCGCGGTCAGTGCGAGGGCGAACAGCGCGTTCGCGGCGATGTCGAGCAGCCCGATCGCGGCGAGCGGCGCGGCGTCGCCGCGCTCCAGGCGCACGCCGCCCATCACCACCACCGCGACGAGCAGCACCGCAACAGCGCCGCCGCGGCTCGCGGCCACGGCCCAGGTCGCGCCGCCCGCCTCGGTCGCCGCCGCCATGAGCACGAAGAACAGACCGAAGCCGACCGCCGCGCCGCCTGCCAGCAGCAGGCCGCCGAGGACCGGGCCGGCGCCGCGCTCGCGCTCGGTGCTCACGAGCGCCACACCGCCGAGTGCGATGACGAGGCCGGCCGCGGGCACCACACCGGGGTGCTCGCCCACCGCCAGGCCCACGGCGAGCGGCACCGCCCCGCCCAGCGCCGCGATCGGCGCGACGATGCCCATCGGGCCGCGGGCCAGCCCGCGGTACAGCGCGGCGAACGCAGCCACCTCGGCGAGGCCCGCGGCGAGGGCGTACGCGACGGCGTCGCCCGGCGGCAGCCCCGGGGTCGACACGGCGAGCGTGACGAGCACGGCCAGCAGCCCGATCACCTGCGAGCCGACGAGGACCGCCAGGAGCGGCCGGCGGCGGCTCGTCAGCCCCGCGACGAAGTCCGACCCGCCCCACGCGACGCTCGCGCCGACGGCCAGCACCATGCCGAGCATCACGCCAGCGCCGCGGCGGGCGCGGCGCCCTCCAGGCCGGTGGCGGCGCCGTCGGCCTGCCCGACGACGAGGATGGTGCGGAGCCGGGGGTCGGCGGCGCCGCGCATCACCGTGCCGGCGCGGACCGCCGCCCGGGCCCGGGCGAGCACCACCGCGTCGAGCTCCTCGCCGGGGAGGACCAGCGGGATTCCCGGCGGATAGGGAATGAGCGGCTCGGCGGCCACGCGACCCACGGCGTCGCACAGGGCGACCGGCTCTCGGGCAGCCAGGAAGGCATCACGCGGTGTGCAGCGCAGGCGGGGCGCCAGCCGCGGCGCCGACGACGACGCGGCCGCGCGCACCGGCCGGCGGGCCACCCGCGACCGGGCACGCGCGAGCGCCGGGAGCAGCCGCGCGCCCGCGGCCTCGACGTCCTCCCCGAGGCCGAAGACGGCAACCACGACGTGCTCCTCGCAGAGCTCCACCTCGATGTCGGCCAGGTCGCGCAGCAGCCGGCCCCACGTGTGTCCGGTGGCGCCGCTGTCGCGGACGTCGATGACGAGGCGCAGCGGGTCGTGTCCGGCCACGCCGTCGATCTCCGCGAGGCGCGCGCCGTCCAGCGTCGAGAATCCCGGCACCCAGCCGATCCGCTCGCGCAGGTCGGCGAGCGCGGCCACCATGCCGTCGAGGAGCGCGCCGCCGTCGCACACGGCCCGCCGCCGCGCGGCGTCGAGGGACGCGCGCAGCAGGCTGCTCGGACTCGTGCTCGACACCAGCCGCAGGGCGCGGCCCAGCCGCTCCTCGTCGATCCCCTCCGCGCTCTGGCCGACGTGCAGCAGAGCCGAGCCGGTCAGGCTCCCGAGGTGCTTGTGCGGGCTGCAGATGACGACGTCGGCCCCGGCGCGCAGCGCGGCGTCCGGGAGCCGGTCGCTGAACGGCAGGTGCGCGCCCCAGGCCTCGTCGACCACGAGCGGCACGCCGTGCGCATGCGCGACCTGTGCCAGGGCGGCGACGTCCGCCACCGCGCCGTAGTACGTCGGCGAGACGACGAACGCGGCGGCCGCACCGGGTGTGGACGCGAGCGCGCGATCGAGCGCTGCGGCGGTGACGCAGTGGGCGATCCCCAGACGCTCGTCGACCTCGGGCGCGACGAACGCCGGATCGAGCCCCGCCACGATGAGGCCGTTGATCGTGCTCCCGTGCACGGTGCGCTGGACGACGACCCGCCGCGACGATCCCTGCGCGACCGCGAGACACGCCGCGAGGTTCCCCTGCGACGCCCCGCCGGTCAGGAACCACGTCCGCCGTGCGCCCCACGCCTTCGCGGCGAGCGTCTCGGCGTGCGCGAACGGGTCCAGGCCGGCGGCGTCGCCGAGGAGCACGTCGACGCCGTCGATGAGCGTCGGGACGTCGAGGGCGTGCGCCTCGGCGCCGAGCGTGGTGAGCTGCTCGCCGCACGCGGCGGCGCCGCCCTTGTGGCCGGGGACGGTGAGGCGGCCCGGGTCACGTCCGGCGAAGCGGGAGAGGGCGCGCAGGTACGGAGCGTCGTCGTCGGTCATGCCCCACGGGCGTGACCGACGGGCGCACGATGTTCAGTCGGGCTGCGCGACCGCGATGAGGTCGGGCATGCGGAACGTGTCGCCGGCGAACGGCAGCGTCGGTGTCCAGCCCGGCTCGGTGCGCAGGTACGACAGCGGGTCGCCCGCCACGAGGCCGACGATCGTCTCCGCGACGATCCGCCCGCCCACGGGGCCGAGGCAGCACCCTTGGCACAGCTCGCCAGCTTCGCGCAGCACGTAGTACCAGAGCGGCGTGTGGCGCTCGAGCGCGGGGAGCGCCTCGAGCCCCAGCCGCGACGCGGGAAGCGGGTCGACCGACATCGCGCGCGCCACCGCCTGCCCGGACGGCACGCCGAGCGCGTCACCGCGCAGCAGGTTGCGCGCTGCCAGCGACCGCATGGCGGCCGTCCCGTCCGTGCCGTGCAGCCGGCCGAGGGGGGCGACGAGCCGGTCGTCAATGCGGTTGCTCGGCTGCGGGCGGTGCCGCTCGCCGCTCGCGCGGAAGAAGTACTTCCAGTCGATCGCCCATCCCGGGGGCAGCGGGCGGTGGCCGTTGAGGTTCGCCAGCGGGTCGGGGCTGTCGCTGGACAGCGGGACGCGCAGGCCGCTCATCTGCTCGCGCACGACGTCGTTGAGGAAATAGCTCTGCCGCACCATCGCGTGGCCGAACCGGTACGCGGCGGCGGAGAACTCGATCGGGATGAACGGGGCGCGGTCGAAGTGGTAGAAGCGCAGGCGCGGCCGGATGACCTCGGTCGTGCTGCTCATGGGGTGGCCGGGGTCGAGCGGGTTCAGGGGCGCCGGGTCGGGCGTCCAGCCGGTGGTGACGACGAACTCGTCGCGGTGCAGCACGTCGTGCATGACGTCTTCGCCGCACAGGCGGGGCAGGAGGTCGTTGAGAACGACCCACTGGTAATGCCAGCGGACGCGGCGCTGGGCCTCCGCGAGCACGTCGCCCGGCGCGATGCCGCCTTCGGCCCGCACCATGTCGACGACCGCGTTGTGGAAGCGCAGGAAGACCGCGTGGAGCTGGCTGATGATGAGGTTCTCGTCGTTGCGCGCATCGCCGATGAGCGCGACGTTGCCGATGCGCGGCAGGTCGGGTCCGGCCAGCCGCAGCTTCACGGGGTCCTCGTCGTCGTACAGGTACGGCTGCTCGGCGGGGCCGCGCCCGTAGACGGCGTCGAGGTCGAGCCGCGGGGTGCGGAAATGCTCCAGCGCGTCGGGGTCGTGCTGGCGCTGCAGGCTGGAGACCGGGTCGAACGTGATGTCGTGGTCGACGAACTGCCCGAGGTACGTGTAGCCGGCGGGGATCGCCGGGTTCGCTGCGGGGTCCGGAAGGTCTTCGGGGAGGTCGGGGACGTCGGCGGCCACCATGCGGGCGCCGAGCTCGAGGAGCGCCGCGCGCGGGACCTCGAAGACGGGGGCCGTCCGGAACATGCGGCCGAACCTGCCGTGGTCCGTCGACGAGCGGGGCGTGCGGTCGCGCCCGCGGTCAGCGCCGGCGCCGTGGGCCGCGGGCGGCGGGGCAGCGGCGAGGGCCCTCGCGGCGGTCCCGGGGTTCGATGTGGTCCCGGGCCCTGCGGGCCCGCTGCGTACCGTGCTGCCGATCATGCGCTGTCTCCCTGCGTGTGCGGGCCGTCAGGCGACGGGCGTAACGCGCGAGGGAACGATGTTCAGCGCGTCGAGGACGACGGGGAAGACGTCGATCGGCGCGTCGTCGCCCATCCAGCAGTCGAAGTGCCCGTAGCCACGCAACTGGCGCAGCCGATGCCGCCCGGGCTGGTGCTCGTCGAACCACGCGAACGAGCGGGCCTGGCTGTCGGGGGCAAAGCAGCGGTTCGCCGTGCCCTGCAGGAACGTGATCTGCGCGTCGGTCTGCGGCGGCTGCGCGCACAGGTCGGCCGGAACGCCGGGGTGCGGCCGGTCCCAGACGAGATGCCCGCGCCGGATGCTGCGTCGCATCTGGGAGAAGAAGCGGATGGGGATCCACTCGAACTCGTCGGTCAGCCAGTCGTGGGTTTCGGGCGAGAGCTTCGCGTGGTCCCACATCGTCGAGTCGCCGTGCCCGTAGAAGAAGCTCGAGATCTGGCAGACGAGGTTGTCGCACTCGTGGTGCGTCGCGCGGACGTAGCCGCGGATGAGCCGGGATAGCCACGTCTGCGGGTTGATCCCCCAGCCGATGTCGACGAACTCGGTGAACCGCGCCATCACCGGCGTGAGCCCGACGATCTTCACCCTCGAGAGCGGCGGCACGACGGGGTGCAGCGCCATCGCGTTGCAGACCACCGTGTCGACCTGCGGCATCAACCCGCTGACGAGGCCCATGAAGAACGACGAGCTGCCCTGGCAGTGCACGAGCGCCTTCACCGTCTCGGCGCCCGTCTCGCGCACGACGGTGCGCACGCCCTCGGGGTGGTCGTACAGCGCGCCCTCGTCCAGCGACCAGGCGTTGCGCGGGTGCACGATGCTGGCGCGCCACTCGTTCAGCCACACGTCGTAGCCCTCGCGGGCCAGCCGCTCGACGATGTTCTCGCTGATCGGCGCCCGGAACACGTTCGTGCGCACCGACGAGCCGGCCGCCATGTACACCGGGCCGAGGTGCGGTTCGGCGCCCGCGGCCCGGACGTTGACCAGGTGGCCGGTGAAGCCGTCTTCGGTCGTGTACGGGACGATCCGCTCCTCCAGTTCCAGCGGCGGCGTGCGCGGCGCGGGCGGGCGGCGGCGGATCCCGTCGGGGAGCTCGCGCTTGCCGTACACCTGCCACAGCGTCTTGGCGAAGAACAGCCCGAACGACGCCGGGGCGTCCGCGCCGTTGGCCCGCACGGTCATCATCTGGCGCAGGAAGTCCCCGGCCGTCAGGCGCAGGATGCCGATCGCGACCCGCTCGCCGCTGACCGCGTCGCGGACCTCGGTGAACAGCGTCGTCGTGTCCGTCCACAGGTCGAAGCCGGGGCCGTCCTCGACGTGCTTCTCGCCGGTGAGCACGAGCGCCCGGCCGTCCGGGGCCGTGAACGGCAGGACGTAGCGCATCTCGCGCCGCCGCTCGTCCGGCCCGTCGGGGAACAGGTTGAAGACGCCGTCGCCGACGGGCAGCGGGACGTCGCCGAGCGGGCCCCCGATCCGCACCCAGCCGCGCGCGGTGGCGGCATGGTCGGGGTCGGCGAGGAACGCATCGTCGTCGTCGACCTCGATCGTGAGCTGGAACATCGCGGCGGTGCCGGCGTCCTCACCGCGGCGGCGGCCCCGCTCGTGGTCATCGTCCTCGACGGCGTCGAAGCTCAGAAAGCCGTCCATCTCCTCGGTGAAGCGCAGGGTGCTCATGCTCGTCCCTCCTCGCGCAGGATCTGTTCGGCGTGCCGGTCGGCGAGCGCCGCGATGGTCAGGCTCGGGTTCGGCCCGACGGAGCCGGGCATCGCCGCGCCGCACGCGACGGTGAGTCCGGGGTGGCCGAAGACGCGGCCATACGCGTCGACGACGCCCTCGTCCGGGGTGCGGCCCATCGGCGCGCCGCCGAGTGCGTGGACGGTGATCGTCGGCGGCCGGCGGCGGCCCACCGGGTCGGCGGAGAACCGGCCGCCGAGGCGCGTGGCGATCGCGCGTGACGCGCCGCGGAGCCGACCGAACACCCGGCCTGCGCGTTCGCGCGACCAATCGGTGAGCAGCGTGTCCCCGTCCAGGTAGAGGCGGGCGTGGGCGATCTCCCGGCCCATCCCGAGCAGCGGCAGGAACCCCGCGGACGTGCGCAGGTCTCCGAACAGGCTGGAGATCTCGGCGCCGACCCGCGGGTCGACGTGGCCGGTGAGCCGCTCGCGCGCGAGCCGCAGCAGCGTGCGCTTCGCGTGCCACATCGCGCGCGGTGTCCCGACGAGCTGCAGCATCCACGCGGTGTGCGCGGGGTAGCCGGGCGTCCTGCAGGTAGTAGCCCGCCATGCCGGAGTGGTCGTCGCCGGCGCGCGCGGTCGTGGTGATGACGGGGCCGCGGCTGCCCTCCAGCTCACGCAGGAGCGTGGCGCTCCCGGACGTCGGGCGGCCGGCGCGGCGGACGAACGCCAGGTGGTCGCCGTTGCCGTTGAAGCGTGTGCCGAGCGCCGGGCTGAGCCGCGGCAGCGCGGCCCGGTTGCGCAGCAGCAGGTACGTCGTGCCGAGCGCGCCGGCGGCCAGGACGAGCCGGTCGCACGTGAACTCCGCGCGAGGGGACAGTGCCGGGTCGCGCGTGTCGGTCAGGCGCCCCTCCCGCTCGGGCGGATGGGTGACGGCGCTGATCGCGTACCCGCCGCCCGGCCGCGGCGTGATCTCGCGCACCTCCGTGCGGGTGTGGATCGTCGCGCCGGCGCGCTTGGCCCGCGAGAGGTACGTGAGGTCCATCGTCTGCTTCGCCCCGTCGTTGCAACCGAGGTCGCACGCGCCGCACAGGGTGCAGGTGCGCCGCGGCGCGTCGTGGAGGTTGTCGTCGTCGGGCAGGGGCCGCCCCGGCCGGGCGGTGGTCGCGCCGGGCTCGGCGAACGCGACGGCGAGCGGCGGGCGGAACGTCTCCAGCCCGGCATCGGCGGCGGCCTGCGCGAACGCCACGGCCTTCGGGCTGCGCGGCAGGTGCTCGTCCGGGAACGGCTCGGGCCGCAGGTCTCCCTCGACCCGGTCGTAGTGGGGCGCGAGGTCCTCGTAGCTCACGGGCCACGTCCACGGCTGCCCGTCGCGCAGCTCGGTGAACCACGCCGGATCCTTGCGCAGCAGCACGTTGGCGTAGATCAGCGACCCGCCGCCCAGCCCGCTCGCCACGACCGCGCCCAGCTGCCTGAACGACCACACGTCGAACATCCCGTGCAGCCCTTCGCTGGGGTCCCAGAACGCATCGCGCAGCTCGCGCGCGGTGCGCGGGAAGTCCCCGGGGGCGATCGCCTTGCCGCGTTCCAGGACGCAGACGTCCATCCCGGCCTCCGCGAGGCGGCAGGCGGTGACGGACCCTCCGAATCCCGAGCCGACGACGATGACGTCGTGATGCTCGGCCGTGCCCATGTCAGTCGCGCACGGTCCAGGTGATCGTGCTGCCGGGGTCGGGGTCGTACCGGCAGAAGAGGCCGGTGCGGACGGACACGTCGAGGTGCCCGCCGACCGTCGGGTCCTGGTCGGCGATCCGCTTCACCGCCGAGCGGATCGCGCGGGTGACGTTCACGCGGGCGCGCTCGGCGTCGCTGGCGGCGCGCCGGTCGCGGCCGCCGAGGCCGACCGCGGCGCTGAGCTCCTGCACGACGTAGTCGAGTTCGGCCCGGGCCCGGGCGGCGCGCTCGTCGTCGTGGAAGCGCTCGGCTTCGGCCAGGTCGGTCTCGAGGTCGGCGATGCGGTCCCGGTATGCGCGCTTGGCGGTGTCGTCGAGCAGCGCGCGCGTCGTCGCCGCTGTCGCCGACGGACAGCCCGGCCTGGACCGCCGCGGCGGCCGTCTGCGGCGCGTTCGCCCGGGTGGCGGCCGCGCCGCCCACGAGGTCGAGGACGTGGAACTCCGTCCCGGGTGAGGCCAGCAGCCGCGCGAGGTGGTCCATCCCCTTGGTGTGGCGCACGTGGCGCGTGCCGCCGTCGAGATCGATCGCCCACATCTCGCCCTCGCGCCGCAGGACGGCGACGCGGCGGCCGTTCCCGGGTGCGGCAGCGGGTGCGGGCATCGGCGTGGCGGCCGGCGCCTGCTCCTCGTCGCGGCCGAGCCGCGCACGGGCGCGGTCGGTGACTCCGGCCTGTCCGAGGGGCTCGGCGATGACCAGGGCCTCGCGCGCCCACATCCGCGCGGCGACGGGGTCCGCCTCGGCGAGCGCGTCGGCCGCGTCGATCAGGGCACGGGACACGAGGGTCGGCGCGTCGGCGGCCCGCGCGGACGCCACGGCGTCGGTGAAGTACCCGCGCGCCCGCTCGTGGTCGCCCTGGGCGGCGGCGAGCAGCCCGAGCGTGCGGCTGATCGGGCCGATCGTGGCGGCGTCCGGCACGGTGGCGTGCAGGTGGGCGTAGGGGGCGAGTCGTTCCTCGATCTGCGCGCACCACGCCGGGTTGCCGACGGCCGCGCACGCCTCGCCGAGCAGCGTGTGGGCGAGGAGCCAGACGTTGTCGCGCGGGATCGCGTCCAGCCCGCGCTCCATCAGGCCCTGCACGTGATGGCGGGCCGCAGCGGTGTCGCCGGCGTCGAGCTCCACGACCGCGAGCGCGCAGCGCCACGTCGGGATGTTCGGGTGGGCCTGCACCAGCGCGGCGGTCGGTTCGCGCATCTCGACGAGGCGGCCCTGCTCGCGCCGGAGCACCCACATCTGGCCGGCGATGAGCAGGACGCCGACGGAGTCCTCGACCTCGCCGATGCGCTGCGCGGCCTCCTGCTCGAAGCGCTCGGCCTCGTCGAGCTCGCCGCGCATGAGCGCGCGGATGGCCTGCAGCAGCGGGGCGTACCAGAGGCTCAGCGGCTGGCGGAAGTCGTTCGCGAGCGCGGTGAACGTCGCGATCTGCCGTTCGACGCCGGGGATGTCGGCCAGCTCCAGCAGCGGCGTCACCCGCCAGCTGCGGGCGTGCAGGGCGCGCTCCTCGTCGCCGACGGACTCGGCCAGGCGCTGCACCTCGCGGCTGACCGCGATCGACTCCTCGGTGCTGTCCGGCCCCCACGACGCGAGGTGCGCGTCGGCGAGCACGGCGGCGAGCGTGGCGTCGTCGCCGAGGCGGCGGGCCATGGCGGCAGCCTCCTGGCCGAGCGCGCGCCGGTGCTCGGCACGGTCGCTCCAGTACAGCGCGAGCGCGAGCCGCGCCTGGCAGCGGGCGCGCAGCTCGCTGTCACCCTCGGGCAGCGCGGAGAGTGCGGACTCGAGCATCGTGACGAGCTGGTCGTCGACGACGCCCGGTGAGAGCCCCCAGTTGCCCAGCGTCAGCGCGCTCTGCGCGAGGAGCTCGTGATCGTCGTGGCGCTGCGCGTGCGCGGCTGCGCGGTCCAGCGTCTCGCGCCCCGCGGCGCGCGCCCCGCTCTGGATCTCCGCCTCCCCCAGCGCCACGAGCAGCTCGCCCGTGAGACGGGGATCCTCAGGCTCCAGGGCGTCGGCCTCCAGCCCGCGGCGCAGCAGGGCCGCCGCCTCCTCGAACGCCAGCTGGTCGAGCGCGCGGCGGCCGGCGAGCAGCGCGTACTCCACGCCGCGCCGCGCCCCGCCGCCGGGGGCGGCCTGCAGGAAGTGGTGGGCGAGCTCGGCGAGGTGCGGCTCGGTGTCGGTCGCGTAGATCTCCTCGAGCGCCTCGCCTGCGCGGCGGTGCAGCGCGATCCGTCGCGGTGCGGGCAGGCCGTCGTAGAGCACCTCGCGCATGAGCGCATGGCCGAAGCGGTAGCGGCCGAGCTGGGCGCCGGGCACGAGCACGTGCTGGTCGACGGCCGACGTCAGCCGCTCTGCGAGCTGATCGCGATTCAGGGCGGTGAGCGGCTGCAGCGCGGGGACGCTGAACTCACGACCCAGGACGGAGGCGATCTCCAGCACCTCGCGGGTCGGGTCCGGCAGCGGGGCGAAGCGGCGGCGGATCGCCTGGCGCACGCCGTCAGGCAGGGGCGCCGTCGCGGTTCCCTTCAGCGCGCCGCCGCCGGCCCACAGGCGAACGATCTCGTCGACGAACAGCGGGTTGCCCTCGGTCACGCGGGCGATCTCGGCGACCCGCGCGTCGCTGACCCCGCCGTTCGCGAGCCGCTGGACGAGCGCTCCGACGGCGGCGACGTCGAGCCCGGTGAGCCCGATGCGCAGCGCGTCCCCGGCGATGCTGCCGAGCAGCTCGGCGATCTCGGGCCGCTCGCGGGCCTCGGCCTCGCGGTACGTGCCGACGAGCAGGAGCGGCGCGCTGCGCAGGTGCCGGGCGACGAAGCGCAGCGCGCGCAGCGACGGCTCGTCGGCGGCGTGGAGGTCGTCGAGGACGACGACGAGCGGCGGCGCCTGCCGCGCGGCGGCGACGAGGAGGGTGCCGAGCGCGTCGAACAGGGCGAAGCGGTGCTGCTCCGGGGTGCCGGCGGTGGTGGTCGTCGCCTGCTCGAGCTCGGGCAGAGAGTGGCGCAGCTCCGGCACGAGGTGGGCGAGCGGCTCGGCTCCGGCGCCGAGCGCGGCCCGCAGCTCGTCGGGGGTCAGGGTCGCGGCGTGGGCGCGGACGATCTGGACCCACGGCCAGAATGCGGGCGCGCCGCCGTCCTCCCAGCAGCGCCCCCAGTGCACCGGGGCGCCGAAGGTCGCGGCCCGTTCCTGCAGCGCCTCGCAGAGCGTGGTCTTGCCGACGCCGGGGTCGCCGGCCACGAGGTACAGGCGCCCGCGGCCCTCGCTGGCGTCCCGCAGTGCGGTCTCGAGGTCCCCGAGCTCGCGGTCACGGCCGACGACGCGGGAGCTGATGGGTTCCGGAGGGTGCATCACGGCAAGCGACTGGCTGTCCTGGCGCCGCTCCGGAGGGCCGCCCGGGCCGACATCGGCGGCGCCCATGGAACCTAGACCCGTACGGGCACCGTGTCCACTGCTGGGCGCGGGCATGACGACGCTCATGCGCACGCACCCCGGTCCGTCGTCGCGCGGCCGAACCGGCGCGGGGCACGCAGCGCCTGTGGATCCCACGCCAGCCGCCGGGCGGGCAGGCGGCCGGCGGCACTGCCGAACGGGACGGTGACGGGCTCCGTGCGGGCCCCCGCTTCGCCCGCGGCGAGCGGGCTGACGAGGATCTCGCCGGGCTGCGCGGCGTCGGCCAGGCGGCACGCGTGGTTGACCGCACGACCGATGACGGTGCGCTCGTGGCGCAGCGCCGAACCGGTGTGCAGCCCGATCCGGACGGCGTAGTCCGCGTCGAGGTCCGCCACGGCGCGCTGGATGGCGATCGCGCACTGTGCGGCGGCGTCGGTGCCGCCGGTGAAGGCGAGGATCGAGCCGTCGGCGCGGAAGGCGACCTCCTCACCGCCGCGCGGCTCGGCCTCGGCCCGCACGAGCGCGCGGTGGCCGATGAGCAGGTCGAGCCACGGCTCGTCGCCGATGCGGTCGGCGAGGGCGGTGGCTCCCACGATGTCGCACACGAGGAATGCGGCGCGCAGCGGGTCGGGTCGGGCGGGCACGTGGACGCAGGCGTAACGCGCGGGTGAACATCGTTCCCCGCGCGTTCGCCCGTTCCCTACTTCGCGCGGCAGGCCCGGAACCGCTTCGTGAGCTTCACGGTGGTGCCGATGTTGGTGGTCGCCGTGATCTGGATGCGGACCGGCTTGCGGCCGAGCTTGCGCACGACCGGCTTGCGGGCGCCGAACCGCAGGGTCCGCTTGCGGCCCATGACCTTCACCCGCGTGCTGGTGATCTTCACGCCCGGCGTGGCGCCGACGAGCTTGACCGGGAGGATCAGGCGCTTGCGGCGCAGGCACGTGCTCGCGGTCTTGCCGAGCGCGAGCTTCCCGGCGCGGCGGACGCGCGGCTTCGGCGGGGAGGACGGGGTCTGGGTCTGGCCGCCCTGGCCGCTCTGCGTGCCGGGGCCGGGCGTCCCGCCGCTGACGGTGCCGTCGCCCCCGGCCGGGGCGGCGGGCGGCGGCAGCTCACGCACGAACCCGAGCGCCCACGTGAACGCCCCGAGGTTCGTGGCGCCCGACGCGAACGCGATGGTCTTCCCATCGGCGCTGATCGTCGCGTTCGACGAGTGTGTGGCCTGCTCACCGGTCGACGTGCGGCTCTCCAGCGAGATCACGCCGGACGTCAGGTCGCGGACGTACACGTCGCTTGAGATGCCGGTGTCGTCGGGGTGGAGGTTCGTCGCGTAGCTGTGGAACGCGACCTTCGTGCCGTCGGCGCTCAGCGACGGCTGGAACGACGCGCCGTTGCCGGGGGTCACGAGGGACGTGGTGGTCGCCGCGCGGTCGCGCAGGAAGATGTCCACGCTCGGCCCGTCGCCGGGTGCGAGGTTCGACGCGTCGCTGACGAACGCGATGCGGTTGCCGTCGGCGCTGAGCGACAGTGCCGCTGAGGTATTCGGCCCGGCGTCGGCAGGCGTCCCCGCGCTGTCGCGGCTGATCAGCTCGACGTCGTAGGTCACCCGGTTGTGCGCGAACACGTCGGTGACGGCGTTGAGGTCCTGGTCGGAGAGGTTGGTCGCGTCGGAGTAGAACGCGATGGTGCTCCCGTCCGGGCTGATCTCCGGGTGGGTGGAGTCGTCGTCGCCGCCGTCCAGCTCGAGATGGGAGACGAGCGCGGTCTGATTGAGCTGGCGGTCGCGGACGAAGATGTCCGTGGAGCTGTTCTCATCGGCGTTGCTGAGGTTCGTGGCGTCGGACTCGAAGGCGACGAAGCGTCCGTCGGCGCTGATGGACGGCCGGCGCGAGTCGTCGTCGGCCGCGTCTCCGGCCATGCCGTCATCCCGGCTGATGAGTTCCGTGGTGTTGGTGAGGCGGTCCCGGACGAAGACATCCTGGTGGGCGTCCTCGTCGTCGTCGGTGAGGTTCGTGGCCTCGGAGACGAACGCGACGAAACGGCCGTCCACGCTGATGGCCTGGCTGGTGGAGTCCGTGTCGCCGCCCACGTCGGGCAGCGCGGGCATCGGGTTCGGGCCGGCACTGACGAGGCTGGTCAGGTTGCCCGCGAGGCTGCGGGCGTAGACGTCGATGGTGTCGTCCGCGTCGAATCCGCCGAGGTTCTCCGACTGGGTGGAGAAGGCGACGGTGGACGCGTCGCCGCTGAGCTGCGGACTGAACACGGTGCGGTCAGCGACCGCACCCGCGACGCCGCTGGCGCGGCTGATGAGCGTGGTGTCGCCGGGGGCGGCGTGGGCGGCTGAGGTAGGCGCGAGGGCGGCTGCGGCGACGGTCAAAGCGGCGAGACGGCGAAACGGCGGTGCGGACATGGTGCCTCCTTGGGGGGTGGCTGGCATGCGGACAACCACGGCGGCATCGCGAGGTGACGGCGCGTTGTGTCACCTTCGTGACACAGGGAAATCCGGAGCGGCGGCTGTCACCATGCCCACCATGCGCCTGCCCTGGAGCAAGGACCGGACGGCCGACCGCCGCAAAGCGGAGCGGGACCTCGTCTACTGGGCCGGCGTCGTCGGGGAGATCGAGGGCGGCTACGGCCTGACCATCTACGACTACACGAACGATCTCGACATCCACGCGGGGTTGCGCGAGCGCGTCAGCCGGCTGCCGTCCAGCGACCCCCTCCGTGCACAGCTCGCGACGCTCGACGACCGGTTCGAGGCCGCCACTCGACCGATCGACCTGGCAACGACGCGTGGCACCGAGCAGATTCGCGTACCGCTGAATGCGACCGGGGAGCTGCTCGCCGATCTGCGCGAACGCGGCTGGACCTAGAATCCCCCGCCCGTGTCCTTCCAGCCCGTCGACCCCAACCAGTCCTTCCCCGACCTCGAGCACGACGTCCTCGCTCGGTGGAAGGAGCGCGACGTCTTCCAGGAGTCGATGCGCCGCCGTGAGGGCGCGCCCGAGTTCGTCTTCTGGGAAGGCCCGCCGACGGCGAACGGGCGCCCGGGAACGCACCACGTCCTGAGCCGCGTCTTCAAGGACATCTTCCCCCGCTTTCAGACCATGCGCGGCAAGCACGTCACGCGCAAGGGCGGATGGGACTGCCACGGCCTGCCGGTGGAGATCGCCGTCGAGCAGCAGCTCGGCATCACGAACAAGGCGGAGATCGAGGAGTACGGCATCGCGGAGTTCAACGCGAAGTGCCGGGAGTCCGTCTCCGAGTTCCTCGAGGACTGGGACAAGCTCACCGAGCGGATCGGCTTCTGGGTCGACCTCGACGAGGCGTACCGCACCATGGACCCGCAGTACGTCGAGTCGGTCTGGGCGGCGCTGAAGACGATCCACGAGAAGGACCTCCTGTACGAGGGCCATCGCGTGGTCCCGTACTGCCCGCGCTGCGGCACGGCGCTGTCCTCACACGAGGTCGCGCAGGGGTACAAGGACGTCATCGACCCGTCGGTCTACGTGCGGTTCCCCGTCGTCGAGGACGGCGGCCCGGCGCAGCGCGGCGACGAGCTGCTGGCGTGGACGACGACACCGTGGACGCTGGTGTCGAACGCTGCGGCCGCGGTCCACCCTGAACTGACGTACGTGCGCGCGAAGACCGGCGCGCTGGAAGCGCCCGTGATCCTCGCGGAGTCGCTCGTCGAGAAGGTCCTCGGCGAGGACGCCCAGATCATCGACCGCTTCCCCGGCGCCGCGCTGGACGGCGTGCGCTACGAGCCGCCGTTCCCGTTCCTCTCCGGCAAGGAGTACGGCGAGCGCGGACACACGATCCTGCTGGCCGATTTCGTCACCGCCGACGACGGCACGGGCGTCGTGCACACCGCCATCGCGTTCGGGGAGGACGACTACCAGCTGGGCCTGCAGTACGGCCTGACCGTCGTCAACCCGGTGAAGCTCGACGGGACCTACGACGAGCGGATCGGCAAGTACTCAGGGCGCGCCGTGCGCGACGCCAACGACGACCTGATCGATGACCTGCGCCGCCGCGGCAAGCTGCTGCGCGCCGAGGACTACGAGCACTCCTACCCACACTGCTGGCGCTGCGGCACCGCGCTTCTCTACTACGCCAAGCCGTCGTGGTACATCAAGACGTCGCAGCTGCGGCAGAACCTGCTGGACGCCAACGAGCAGGTCGGCTGGCACCCGCCGCACATCAAGCACGGGCGGTTCGGCGACTGGCTGTCGAACAACGTCGACTGGGCGCTCTCGCGCGAGCGCTACTGGGGCACGCCGCTGCCGGTGTGGCGCTGCGAGGAGGGGTCGATCACGGTGGTCGGCTCGCTCGCTGAGCTGGAGTCGTTGTCCGGCGTCAAGCTCGACGACCCGCACCGCCCGTACGTCGACGACATCACGTTCCCGTCGCCTTCCACGGGGAAGACGGCGACCCGCGTCCCCGAGGTCATCGACGTCTGGTTTGACTCCGGCGCGATGCCGTTCGCGCAGTGGGGCGCGCCGCACGACAACGTCGAGGCCTACGAGCGCCACGCGCACGCCGACTTCGTCTGCGAGGCGCTGGACCAGACGCGCGGCTGGTTCTACTCGCTGCTGGCCATCAGCGTGCTGCTGCGCGACGAGGCGCCGTACGACAACGTCGTCTGCCTGGGCCTGATCCTCGACGAGGACGGGCAGAAGATGAGCAAGTCGAAGGGGAACATCGTCGTCCCCTCCGAGCCCATCGATCGCTTCGGCGCCGACGCGCTGCGCTGGTACTTCTTCACGAGCAAGCAGCCGTGGGACGGCTACCGGTTCTCCATGGAGGCGATCGGGGAGGGCGTGCGGCTCTTCCTGCGCCAGCTGTGGAACACGTACGGGTTCCTGGCGCTCTACGCGAATGCCTCGGACTGGGACGGGACGGTCCCGGCGGACCCCGAGCAGACCGAACTGGACCGCTGGATCCGCTCGCGGCTGGCCGCCACGACGGCCGAGGTGGGCGACCGCCTCGAGGCCTACGACGCCACCTTCGCCGGCCGCGCGATCGCCGCGTTCGTTGACGATCTCTCCAACTGGTACGTCCGCCGCTCGCGGCGCCGGTTCTGGGACGGCGACCCCGCGGCGCTGGGGACGCTGCGCGACGTGCTGCTCGAGGTCTCGAAGCTCCTCGCGCCGTTCACGCCGTTCATCGCCGACGCGATCTACGAGAACCTCGACGGCTCGGAGCCGTCGGTCCACCTGTGCGACTTCCCGGTGGCCGACGCTGCCGCGCGCGATGAGGACCTGGAGTTCGCCATGTCGATCGCGCGCGAGACGGTGCGCCTGGGGCTCTCGGCCCGCGGCGCGGCGAAGATCAAGATCCGCCAGCCGCTGCGCGAGGCCGTCGTGGTCGCCGCCGGCCGGGAGCGCACCGCGATCGAGCGGCTCGCCGATGTCGTGCGCGAGGAGCTCAACGTCAAGGAGCTGCGCTTCGTCGAGGAGGCCGACGAGCTCGGCGAGTACGAGGTCAAGCCCAATTACCGCGCGCTCGGGCCGAAGTTCGGCAAGGCGATGCCGCAGGTGGCGGCCGCGGTGGCGGCTCTCGACCCGGTTGCGGTGGCCAGCGCGCTGCGCGGCGACGGCTCGGTGGGGATCTCGATCGAGGGCAAGGACCACACCCTCACCGAGGACGAGCTGTCGCTGGCGATGCAGCCGCTCGAGGGCTACCAGCTCGAGCGCGAGGGATCGCACGCCGTGGCGCTGGACCTCACGCTCGACGACGAGCTGCGCCGCGAGGGCCTGGCCCGCGACGCGGTCCGCGCGATCCAGAACGCGCGCAAGGACGCGGGGCTGGAGGTCGAGGACCGCATCGCGCTGACGCTCGGCGGCGACGATGAGCTGCTCGCCGCGATCCGGGAGCACGAGGCGTATGTGACGGGCGAGACGCTCGCGACGAGCGTCTCCTACGACGGCGCGGCCAACGGCGGCGCGGCGAAGATCGAGGGCCGCGAGCTGCACATCGCGGTCGCTCGCACCACCGCCTGACCCGCCGACCGGCAGATCCACGCTGCCATGGCGACGTCGACCTGCCGCTCGCCGCGCGCGGGTGGCGGGTCGCCGCGTTCCCGTGCTACGGTTAACCAGATAGTGAACGATCCGTTCAAGGCGCTGGCCCACCCGATCCGCCGCGGCATCGTCGAGCGTCTCGCCGAAGGCCCGGCGACGGTCGGCGAGGCCACCGCCGGCTTCGGGGTGTCCAAGCCCGCGATCTCCAAGCACCTGAAGGTGCTGGAGGAGACGGGTGTCGTGACACGCGTGGTCGAGGGCCGGACGCACCGGCTGTCGCTCGAGCCCGAGGTGCTGAGCGTGGCGGCCGACTGGATGGATCAACAGCGCGCTCTGTGGGAGCGCTTCTTCGATGTCGTCGATGAGTATCTGAGCGAGAAGGAGTCGACATGACCGTGCCGCCCGTCGTATCGCCGCAGGAGTGGACCGCCGCCCGCGAGGAGTTGCTCGTCAAGGAGAAGGCGCACACGCGCGCCCGTGATGCCCTGGCCGCCGAGCGCCGCCGGATGCCCCGGATGGCGGTCGAGAAGGAGTACCGCTTCGAGGGGCCGGACGGACCCGTGAGCCTGCTCGACCTGTTCATGGGCCGCCGCCAGCTCGTCGTCTACCGCGCGTTCTTCGAGCCGGGCGTGCGCGGCTGGCCGGAGCGCGGCTGCCCCGGCTGCTCATTCATGGCCGACCAGGTCAGCCACCTCGCGCACCTCAACGCCCGCGACACCACGCTCGTCTACGTCTCTCGCGCGCCGCAGGCCGACATCCGGCGCCTGCAGGCCGAGATGGGCTGGGAGCACATCCCGTGGTTCACCATCACCGACGACTTCGACTGGGACTTCGGTGTCGGCGAGTGGCACGGCACGAATGCGTTCCTGCGCGATGGCGACGACATCTTCCGCACCTACTTCGTCGACGCCCGCGGCGACGAGGCGATGGGCACCACGTGGAGCTTCCTCGACATCACGGCGTTCGGCCGCCAGGAGGAGTGGGAGGACGCGCCGGAGGGGACGCCGCAGACCCCGCCGTACGGCTGGTGGAAATACCACGACCGCTACGACGAAGCGAGCGTGGGCGCGTGATCGCGCACGTGGCCGGCCTGCCGCTGGAGGAGGCCCTGCCGATGCTGGCGGGGACCACCGCGAGCCTGCTCGTCGCGCGCGGCTGGCTGGCGCTGCACCTGCGCAACCGACGGGAGCCCCGCCGGTGACCGGCACGGGGACGCTGCACATCGAGCGCACCTACCGCGCTTCCGCGGAAGCGGTGTTCGACGCGTGGACGAGCGAGGAGGTCATGCGCCGCTGGTGGCAGGCCGAGCGCACGTGGGAGACGGCGTCGGCCGAGGTCGACCTGCGGGTGGGCGGCGCGGTCCGCGTCGTCATGCGCGACCCGGCCAAGGACGAGGAGTACGGCGGCGGCGGGATCTACACGGAGATCGAGCGGCCCACGCGCCTGGCGTTCACCTGGCTGTGGGACCGCGAGTCACGGCGCACGCTCATCGAGATCGACTTCGAGGAGATCGACGGCGAGACGACGGTGCGCTTCACCCACAGCGGGCTGTGGGACGAGGAGGCCGTGCGCTCGCACCGGCGCGGATGGGGCAACGTGCTGGACAACCTGGGACAGGTCATGGGGTGGACCATCGGGTCATGAGCGCATCGGTGTTTCACGTCCCTGCGGATGGGCCCGCGACCGGGAGCACCGCGGACGCGCTCGGTCTGCTCTACGCCGACGGCGCCGAGGAGGCGGACTGGATCGCTGTGCCCGTCGCGCGGCTCGACCCTGCGTTCTTCGATCTTCGTAGCGGGCTCGCCGGCGAGGTGGTGCAGACGCTCGCCAACTATCGCGTGGGGCTTGCACTCGTCGGTGACGTGACCGAGCACGTCGCGGGGAGCCGGGCGCTGGGGGACTTCGTGCGCGAGTCCAACCGTGGTCGGCAGCTGTGGTTCGTGACGGACGAGGCGGAGCTTCGGGCGCGGCTCGGTCTCGGTGCGGTGGAGGGGTAGGCCGTCCTAGGCCTTCCGCGGCACGTTCCCCGTCATCTTCAGCATGCTGCACATGACCTTGTGGCCGGGGTCGGCGGTGGGGCCGAACATGCACGGGCAGCCGCCGTCGATGACCTCGATGCCGTGCTCGCGTCCGTAGGCGGCGGCCGTCGGTGACACGCTGCCCTCACCGGGCCCGCGGTGCATCCAGACGTGCTTGATGCCGAGGTCGGCGCACTCCGCCATGGTGGCGTCGGCGGTCTCCGGCTTGGTGCCGATGACGACGGCCTCGACGCCGCCGGGGATGTCCCGCAGCGCGTGGTAGGACCGGTCACCTTCGACCTCGTCGGCGTTCGGGTTGACGGCGAACACCTTGTAGCCGCGGTCGCGGAACCGGCGGTACACGAAGTTCGCGCCGTGGTCCTTCGGGCTGCGTGAGACGCCGGTGACGGCGACGCGCTTCAGGGCCAGGAACTCATCTGCGGCGAGCTTGATCTTCTGCATGGGCGCGGCCTCCTGTTCGCTCGCGATCGTAGGCGCGGGTGGGCGCGTCGCCATCGGTACTGAGCACGGTTCGCAGGGGCGGGGTTCCCGTGGCCGGTACGGTCTGCGGCGTGGTCGCGCTCCGCTCGATCAGTGCATCGAACCGGGCGGCGGTGGAAGCGCTGCGCGTGGCGCCCGCGCAGGAACGCTTCGTCAGCGGCGTGGCCGAGTCGCTCCGCGAGGCCGCCGAGCATCCCGACGCCCACGCGCTTCCGTGGGCGGTGTACGCCGGAGACACGCCGGTCGGGTTCGTGATGATCGCCGACGAGGTCTCGAGCCCGGAGTACCTCCCGCACTACCTGTGGAAGCTGTTCATCGACGAGCGCCACCAGCGTCAGGGTCACGGCACGGCCACGCTCGATCTGATCGTCGCGTACTTCCGTGGCCGGCCGGGCGTGGAGACGCTGACCACGAGCGCGGGGCAGGGGGACGGCAGCCCGATCGCGTTCTACGAGCGCTACGGGTTCGAGCGCACCGGTGACGTCAGTGACGGCGAGGTGCTGTTGCGGTTCGCGCTCAGGGAGTAGCTTCAGCGGATGCCGCACCAGCTCGACACGTGGCTCTACCAGGGCGGGCGCCCGAACCGCGTCGCCAGGCTCCTGAACGGGTTGTGGAGCCGGCTGGCGGCGGCCGGGAGATCACCGGAGCAGCTGTACAGCCTGGAGGTTCGCGGGCGGCGCAGCGGCCGGCGGCTCGCGTTCCCCGTCGTCGTCGCCGACCATGAAGCCGAGCGCTACCTCGTGGCGATGCTCGGCCGGAGGGCGAACTGGGTCGCGAACGTGCGCGCTGCGGGCGGTCGCGCGGTGCTGCGCCACGGTGGGCGAGAGGACGTGCTCCTCGAGGAGGTCGACCCGGCGGCGCGTGGCCCGATCCTTCGGCGCTACCTGCAGCTCGCACCGGGAGCTCGCCCGCACATCCCCGTCGATCCGGAGGCCCCGCCGGCGGCGTTCGAGGCTGTGGCTGCCGACTACCCGGTGTTTCTCATCCGGCCCGCGGCGGACGCGATGACGCCGACGCTGCAGGCAGTGCTTGACGCGTTCAACGCCCACGACGTCGACGCGATCCTGGCGTTCTTCACCGAGGACTGCACGTTCGACACGCCGCGCGGGGACCGACTCGTCGGCAAGCAGGAAGTCCGGAAGGGATTCCAGGCGCGGTTCGACGGGATCCCGGACATCCACTGTGGCGACGACCGGCACTGGTCCTGCGGCGACCGGGGCGTCTCCGAGTGGACGATCCGCGGCACCCAAGTGTCGGGCGAGCCCATCGAGGTGCGCGGGTGTGACCTGTTCGAGTTCACCGACGGGAAGGTCAGCCGCAAGGACTCGTTCTGGAAGATCATCGACTGAGCGCCCGGCACTCGGCGCGACCGCGGCGCGCCTACCCACACTCCCCCAGCGTCCCCCGCAGCGGCAGGTCGCGCGACGACGCGCCCACCGCGACCCGAACGCAGCCCGTCGCCCGCTTCCACCCGCCGTCCCACGACGACAGGTCGCGGGCGGTCAGCGGCAGGGTGACCTCCCGCCGCTCGCCGGGCTCCAGCCACACCTTCTCCGCACCGCGCAGCTGCCATGGTGGCTGCACCGTTGCGCCACCGATCGGCGGCAGCCCGACGTAGAGCTGCGGCACCGCGGCGCCCCGCCGCTCGCCCGTGTTGCGCGCCGCGAACGTCACGCCGTCCTCCGCCACGCGCAGGTCCGAGTACGCGAATGACGTGTACGACAGCCCGAACCCGAACGGGTACGCCGGTGCGATCCCGCGCGCGTCGTACCAGCGGTAGCCGACGAGCACACCCTCCTCGTAGTGGACGTTCTGCGCCGCGGTTCCCGGGTAGCGCCGTGCCGATTCGGCGGTTGGCAGGTCGGCTTCGCGCACCGGGAACGTGACCGGCAGCCGGCCGGACGGGTCGACGTCGCCGAACAGCACCCGCGCGATCGCCGTCCCCCCGGCCTGGCCGGGGTACCAGGCCTGCACGACCGCGGCGACCCGGTCGCGCCACGGAATGAGCACCGGCCCGCCGGACTGCACGACGACGACGGTGTTCGGCTGCGCCGCCGCGACGGCCTCGATCAGGGCGTCCTGGTCTCCGTAGGTCGGCGGGCAGCGCAGCGTGAGGCAGAGGCGGTCGGCGCCCTCGGTCTCGTAGTCGCGCACGACGACCACTGCGATGTCGGCCGCCCGAGCCACCGACGCCGCACGCGCCCGGTCGCGCGTGGTGTCCACGGTCACCTGACCCGCGCCGGGGTGCGCGGTGAGGGCGTCGGCGACCGGGTCGGTACGGAACGGCCTGACCGACCCCGATCCGCCGCCGCTGGCCGAGCGGCGGGCGGCCGGTCCGAGGACGGCGATCCGCGGCGTCGCGCCGGCCTGCAGTGGCAGCACGCCGGTGTTGCGCAGCAGGACGACGCCGCCCTCGGCGACCGCGCGCGCGACGGCGTTGTGGCCGTCGACGTCGATCGCGCTCTCGTCCGGCGGGCTGGGCGGGTCGTCGAGGATGCCCGCCGCGATCGTCGCGCGCAGGATGCGGCGCACGTGCTCGTCGAGCTGCGCCGTCCGCAGCACTCCGAGCTGGAGCAGCGGCTTCAGCAGCGCCGGGGCGTAGGTCACCGGCGAGGGCATCTCGAGGTCCAGCCCGTTGCGGAAGTGCGCGACGGCGTCCCACGGGTGTGCGCCGACGATCCAGTCGCTCATGACCAGCCCGTGGTAGCCCCAGTCGCGCCGCAGGACGTCGGCGAGCAGGTGGCGGCTGGCGCACGCATACGGCCCGTTGACGCGGTTGTACGCGCACATGACCGACCCGGGACGCCCCTCGCGGATCGCCGTCTCGAACGGCGCGAGGTAGATCTCACGCATCGCCCGCTCGCTCACGACGGCGTTGTAGAGGTAGCGGCTGCTCTGCGTCCCGAAGCCCAGAGGGAAGGCCTCGGTGCCGAGCTTGGCGGTCGGGTCACGGCCCTCCTGGTTGTTCACCGCGAAGTGCTTCAGCGAGGTGAAGACCCCGGCCGACTCAGCGCCCTGGATCCACGCCGCGGCCATGCGGCCGCTGAGGTGCGGGTCCTCGCCGAAGGACTCGAACGTGCGGCCGCCGTACGGCACGCGCATGATGTCCGCGGCCGGACCGAGCAGACCGGTGTTGCCCTTCTTGCGCGCCTCGTCGCCGATCGTCGCACCGGCGCGGCGGGCGAGCGCGGGGTCGAAGGTGGCGGCCAGCGCGGTCGGGGACGGCATCTGCGTCGCGCGGTTCTTGCCGCCGATGCGGCCGTCGGCGCTCACCGGTTGGCCGACGCCGATGGTGCTGCCGTCCACGTATGCGACAGGCACCCCGAGGCGGGGGACCGGCGCGATCGCGCCCGCGTGATCACCCGAGCGGTAGCCGCCGAGCAGCTTGAGCTTCTCCCCTGTCGTGAGCGCCGCGGTGAGCAGGCGCGCTCGCGTGTCGGCGTCCTGCGCGCGGTCGCACCACGGGCGTCCCGTGGGGTCCGAGCACGCCGTCGCGGCGGCCGTGGTCGTGGGCAGCAGTGCGCATGCCGCGGCCACCGCATACGCGGTCCGCAGGCTCCTCCCGGGCAGCATGCAGCGACATTAGCGAACAACGGTGTTCATGGCGAACATTACTGTTCACAAAGTGCTACGCTCAGGCCCCGTGAGCCCGTCTGTCCCCACCGAGCCGCTCCCGCGCGGCCGGCACCGGCTGAGTCGCGAGACCGTCGTGTCGTCGCAGCGCACGCGGCTGCTGCGAGGGATGGCAGAGGCCGTCGCCGAGCGCGGCTACGTGCACACATCGGTGGCGCAGGTCCTGCGCCGTGCGCACGTGTCGCGTGAGACGTTCTACGAGCACTTCTCCGGCAAGGAGGACTGCTTCCTCGCCGCCTACGACGCGGGGGTCGTCTCGCTGCAGCGGGGCATGCGCGCGGAGTACGAGTCCACGGCCGACATCGACCCGGTCGAGCGTTTCCGCCACGCGCTGGGCGCGTACCTCGAGGCCCTGGCGGACGATCCCGCGTTCGCGCGGACGTGCCTCGTCGAGATCTACGCCGTCGGCCCCGAGGCGCTCGGGCGACGCGACGCGCTGCGCGGCGGCTTCGTCGACCTCATCGCGACCGCGCTCGGCGCGCGCGATGAGGACCGCTTCGCGTGCGAGGCGCTCGTCGCCGCCGTGAGCGCCCTCGTGACCGAACGTGTCGCCGCCGGCCGGGCCGATGAGCTGCCCGCGCTGCGTGACCCCCTCGTTGACGTCGCGCGCAGGATGGTGCCGCGGCGATGAGACGCCTCGCGCTCGCGCTCGCCGTGGTGGCGAGCGCGCTCGCAGGCCTCCCGGCCTCGGGCGCGTCCGCGCTCACGCTCACGGGGTCGACCGTGAAGAACGAGCGGCTGTCCGACGTCCGGTTCGCCACACCCTCGCTGCACGGCGCCGGCCGCGCGTTCGTCCTGCTGCCGGACGGCTACGCGGACGACCCGGCCCGCCGCTACCCCGTCCTCTACCTCCTGCACGGCGGCCTGGGGACGTACGTCGACTGGCCGCGGCAGGGCGCCATCGAGGCGCTCACGGCGGACCAGGACGTCATCGTCGTCATGCCCGACGGCGGGCCGGCCGGCTGGTACACGGACTGGTGGAACCGCGGGCGCGGCGGCCCGCCGAAGTGGGAGACGTTCCACGTCGACGAGCTCGTCGCGTGGGTGGACGCGACGTACCGCACGATCCCCGAGCGCCGCGCCCGCGGCATCGCCGGCCTGTCGATGGGTGGCTTCGGCGCGATGTCCTACGCCGCGCGCAACCCCGAGGTGTTCGGGTGGGCCGCGAGCTTCTCCGGCGCCGTCGACATCACACGCAACCCGGCGACGCAGACCACGATCACCGCCGAGGCCGGCTTCGTCAACGGCCGTCCGTTCGGCCCGTTCGGCGACCCGGTCGCCCAGCGCTTCGTCTGGCGCGCGCACGACCCGCTGACGCTCGCCGCGAAGCTGCGCGACACACGGGTGATCCTGGCCGTGGGCAACGGGCGCCCCGGCCCGCTCGACGACCGCTTCTCCGTGGGCGACGTCGTTGAGGACCAGATGTACGCATCGGGCCGGCGGATGCACCAGCGGCTGGAGTCCCTCGGCATCCCGCACGCGTGGGACGCCTACGGCCGCGGCACGCACTCGTGGCCGTACTGGCAGCGCGACCTGCGCACCTGGCTGTCGGACTTCCTCGCGGGCGCTCAGCCGGGGTAGCCGCCCATCCCCCCACCCTCGCTTCTCGCTCTCGGCGAACAGGCGGCTGTGCATCGCCTCGGTCGGCCCGCGGAACACCTGGTTCGTCACCACGTCAGCGGGCCCCAGCCACCACGGGCCGGCGATCCGAGGGCGCTTCACGATCGCGTGGCACATGATGTGCGCCGCCTCGTCGGTCGTCATCGCCGGCATCCCCTTCGTGACCGCCGACGACGCCATCCGGGTGCGCACGAGCCCCATGTGGACCGTCGTCGCGGTCACGCCGTCGGGGCGGATCTCCTGCGCGACGCAGCGCACCCACATGTCGAACGCGGCCTTCGACGAGAGGTACGCCGACCACGCCGGCGCGATCGGCATGCCGTACACGCCCCAGGTCGACGTGTTGACGAGGTGACCGGATCCACGCTCGCGCATCGCGGGCAGCAGCCCGAGCGTGAGGCGCACCGGCGCGAGGTGGTTGATGTCGATGGTCCGCTGGAAGTCGTGGAAGCGATCGGTCGACTCGGCGATGCTGCGGTGAATCGACCGGCCGGCGTTGTTGATGAGGACGTCGGGCGCGCCGTGCTCGCCCAGGACACGGTCGGCCAGTTCTCCGACGGCGTCGAAGTCCGTGAGGTCGCACGGCAGCGCGACGGCGGTGCCGTCGGCGCCGTCGCCGTTGAGGTCGTCGACGAGCTCCTGCAGGCGGTCTGCGGTGCGGGCCACGAGCAGCGTGGTCGCCCCTGCGCCGACGAGGCGGCGTGCGGTCGCTTCGCCGATCCCGAACGACGCGCCGGTGAGCAGCACGACGCGGCCCTCGACCGCGTCCCGCAGTTCGTCGTCGCTCACCCGGATATGCCCGTGCGTCGCCAGGCGGGCGAGGCGATCGGGGAGTGACGTCAGCGTGCGAGGGGACGGTACAAGGCGCATGGTCGTCGCATCCTCCCAGGCCGAACGTCGTGATGGTGTCGCCAGCGCGACACGATCCCGACGTTCGGCGGTCAGGTGTCGCGCCCGGGCAGCGCCCGCCGCCGCACCTTGCCCGTCGCGGTCCGCGGCAGCTCGTCGACGAACAGGACGTCGCGCGGCACCTTGTAGCGCGCGAGCCGCTCGCGCACGAACGCACGCACGTCGTCTTCGTCGAGGTCCGCGCCGTCGGCGCGCACGACCCACGCGGCGAGTCGCTGGCCGAACTCCTCGTCGGGAATCCCGAGCACGGCCACGTCGGAGATCGCCTCGTGCTCGTGGAGCACGTCCTCGATCTCCTGCGGGTACACGTTCTCGCCGCCGCTGACGATCATGTCGTCGGCGCGCCCGTCGATCGACAGCCGCCCGCGCGCGTCGAGGTGCCCGACGTCGCCGGTCGCCACCAGGCCGTCGAGCGTGTCGTCACTGCGCCCCGCCCCGTCGCCGCCCGTGTACCCGCTGAACACCGTGCCGCTGCCGACGAACACGCGACCGGTCTCGCCGACGGGCACGGGCTGTCCGGCGTCGTCGTAGATCCGCACGGTCGCGCCGAGCACCGGCCGGCCGACGCTCCCCGGGTCGTCACGCAGGTCCGCCGCGGTCGCCATCGTCGCGATGCCGACCTCGCTGGACCCGTAGCCGTTCGCGAGCACGTCGCCCCATGCGTCGAGGGTGCGGCGGGCCAGCGACGGCTCGAGCGGCGCCGCGCCGCTGAGAACCACCCGCAGCGACGACCGGTCCGGGCCGCCGGGCTCGTCGAGCAGGCGCTTGAGCATCACGGGGACGACGGCGAGCATCGCGATGCGGTGCTCGGCGACGAGCGCCAGCGTCTCCTGCGCGTCGAACCGGCGGCGCAGCACGAGCGGGCTGCCGAGCAGGATCGCGAGCACGGCGAGCGCGAACCCGTAGCCGTGGAACATCGGCACGCACACGCACAGCGGGTCGCCGGTCCGCAGGCCGAGGCGGTGCAGCACGCTCGCGACGACCCCGAGCATCGACGGTCCGCCGACCGACCGCTGCGCGCCCTTCGGCCGACCCGTCGTCCCGGAGGTGAGGATCGTGAGCCGCGCCGTCCGGGTGGGGCGCGGCGGGCGCGCCGGGAGCGGCGCGGTGGCGAACTCCTCGAGGGTCGGCAGGGACGGCGCGCCGTCGTGCCAGGCGACCACGGCCGGCGGCGCGTCGGCACCGGCGAAGCCCAGCGCGGGCAGGAACTCCTCGTCGAGGATCAGCACCCCGGGACGCTCGCGCGCGAGCACGTCGGCGAGCTGCGGTCCGGCGAAGTCGGTGTTCAGCAGGAGCAGGTCGGCGCCCAGCCGGCCCGCGGCGGTCGTCGCCTCGATGAGCCCGCGGTGGTTGCGGCACAACACGGCGATGCTGCGGTCGGGGCCGGCGTCGAATCGGTCGGCCAGGCCGCACGCCAGCGCGGTGGACCGCAGATGCAGTTGGGCGAACGTGATCGTGCCGGCGTCGTCGATGATCGCGGGGCGGTCCGGGAAGCGGGCGGCGCTGGCGGCGACGAGGGTCGCCAGCGAGTCGCCGAGGTGGCGGCGCGCGGCGGCGACCCGGCGCAGCGTCCGCGGCGGCAGCGCAGCCAGCACCCCCGCCTGCGTGAGGGCCACCGCCGCGCCTGCTCCGACCCGCACGGCCTCCATCAGTCCCGCGCCGCCCGTGCGCGCTCGTTGTGGAGGAACGCCCGCGCCATCACCCGCTCGCTGGTGCCGCGCATCAGGCCGTTGGTGAAGACGTCGGCAAGTCCGACCCAGCTCGGCCCGGCCGTCCGCGGCCGTCGCACGATCGCGTCGCAGACGAGCGCGCCGGCGCCCTCCGGGCTGAGCCCCGGCAGTGTCGCGAAGTTGGGTGCGCTCATCCGTGTCTTCACGAGCCCCATGTAGATGCTCGTGGATGCGACGCCGTCGGGTCGCACCTCCTGCGCGACGCTGCGCGACCACACGTCGAACGCCGCCTTCGAGGATTGATACGCCGACCATCCCGGAGACGCCGGCAACCCGCGCACGCCGCTCGTGGAGATGTTCACGAGGTGGCCGGAACCGCGCTCGCGCATCGCGGGCAGCAGGGCGAGGGTGAGCCGGATCGGCCCGAGATAGTTGATGGCGATCGAGCGCTGGAAGTCGTGAAAGCGGTCGGTCGAGTCGGCGATCGAGCGACGGATCGACTTCCCGGCGTTGTTGACGAGCACGTCGGGCGGGCCGTGCTCGTAGAGCAGCCGGGCGGCGAGCTCGCCGACCGCGTCGAAGTCGGTGAGGTCGCACGGGTACGGATACGCGTCGTCGCCCAGCTCCTCGCTGACCTCGAGCAGTCGCTCGGCGGTCCGTGCGATGAGCAGCACCTTCGCTCCCGCGGCGGCCAGGCGGCGCGCCGTCGCCTCGCCGATCCCGAACGACGCGCCCGTCACGAGGACCGTGCGCCCGGCGACCGCAGCGCGCAGTTCGGCGTCGCCCGTTCGCGGCCGGCCGTTGACGGCGGCCTGCATCGCGGGGGTGGCGGCCAGGCGGGTGCGGAGTGAGGTCAGGGACATTCAGATAACACCGTTACTTGGATAGCGGTACTATCTCAGATGATGGCCGTCGATGTCTCCTCCCCCCGCCGCACCCGAGCGGAGCGCCAGGCGGAAACGGTCCGCGCGCTCACCGACGCCGCCGCGGAGTTGTTCCTGCGCGACGGCTACACGGCCACGTCGGTCAGCGCCGTGGCTGCGCGCGCGGGGCTCACGACCGGCGCGCTCTACGCGAACTTCGGCGGGAAGGCGTCGCTGGGCCTGGCCGCACTGGACCGCATCCGCGCCGTGCAGCTCGCCGACCTCGCGCAGTACCTCGGCGCCGCCGGGCGACTTCACCGAGCGGATGGAGCGCCTGGGTACGTGGACCGAGCGGGTCGTCGGCACCTCGGGCTGGCCGCGGTTCGAGCTGGAGTTCGCGCTCGCCGCCCGGGACGAGCCCGCCCTCGAGCAGCCGCTGTACGAGCGCCGGGCGATGCTGCACGACGCGCTCGCCGTCGTGATCGAACGGCAGCTGGAGGAGACCGGCGCCACCGCGCTGCTGCCCACCGAGGACATGGTGCGCGCGCTGCTCGGCGTGGGGATCGGCATCGCGGTGCAGCGCATGCTCGATCCGAGCATCCCCGTGGACACGCTGCCGCGGCTGTTCAACAGCCTCGTCAGGGAGCGCGCGCGAACGTCTCCACCGTCACCACGGCGGTCACGGTGAACGGCTCGGGGACCGCGGCCACACGTGCGGCGATCTCCTCGGGTGTCGCATGGAACGCCGTGGGCCCCATCCCGGCGAGCTGCTCCAGCGCGGCATGGTCGAGCGCGAGGGGGATCCGGACACGGCGCAGCGCGACCGACACCAGGTCGGGGGCGAGCCGTTCGTGCAGGCGCGCGCGCTTCTGCGGCTGTACTCCGATGAGCCCGAGCGGCCCGACCGCCTCGGCGAGATGGTCCTCGGTGGCGCTGGCGACGACCAGCACGCCGGCCGGCGCGAGCACCCGGGCGAACTCAACCGCGTTGCGCGGGGAGAAGACACTGAGCAGGACGTCGGCGCCGCCGTCACGCACGGGGAGAGGCGCGGTGGCGTCGCATGCGATCGCGGCGAGCCGCGGGTGGGCACGCGCAGCGCGGCGGGTGGCGGCGCGCGAGGCGTCGAGGGCGATCCCGGTCCACCCCGGGCGGGCGTCGAGCACGCCGGCGGTGTGGTGCCCCGTTCCGGCGCCGACGTCGACGAGACACGCGCGATCGACCGCCGGGCAGGCGGCCGCGATCGCGTCGGTCAGCGGCGCGTAGTGGCCTGCGCCGAGGAACGCGTCACGCGCCGCGAGCATCGCGTCGGTGTCGCCCGGCGGCAGCTCCGCGCCCGGCCCGAGGAGCGTCACGCCGCCGCCGCGCGCGCGGTCGAACCGATGTCCTTCGGCGCACGCGACGGTGCGGTCGTCGCACGTCATCGCGGACCCGCAGTGCGGGCAGCGCAGGCGATCGGCGACGGCGGCGAGCGCGTCGCTCACGGACCGGTGGTCAGCGCGGTCAGCGCCTCGTCGACGTGGGCACGCAGGACCTCGGGGCCGTCGCGCTCGATGGCGGCGACGAGCTCGAGGTGGTCGGGGCCGAGGCGGTCGCGTGTCCAGACCGGCCGCAGCTGCATGGTGAACAGGCTGAGCTCGCCGTCGAGCGCCGCGTACGCCCGGGTGATCCGTGGCGCGCCGCCCGCGGCGACGAGCGCGCGGTGGACGGCGTTGTGCGCGGCGGCGACGCCGGCCCACCCGGTGCGTCGCGTGGCGGCGAGGCGCGCGAGCTGGGCCGCGGCGTCGTGGACCGCCGCCGGCAGCCGGCCGTCGTGGCGCTCGAGGGCGAGGTGGGCGGCTTCGCGCTCGAGCGCCAGGCGCAGCGCGAACAGGTCGCGCAGCTCGTCGGCGTCGAGCTGCGCCACCCGCGCCCCGCGGTTCGGCTCGATGCGCACGAGGCCCTCGGCCTCCAGCGCGCGCAGCGCCGCGCGCAGGGTGTGGCGCGCCACGTCGTAGCGCTCGGTCAGCTCGCGTTCGACGAGCCGCTCACCGGCGGGCAGCTCGCCCTCGAGGATCCGGTCGCGCAGGACGGTGACGAGCGCTTCGACGGCGGAGACGCGCGGCAGCGGGCGATTCATGTGGGGGAAGGAGCGTCAGCGAGTTCCCCGACTGCACCCGAGCCCCTGGCGAGGGTGCAGCGCGGCCGGGGAGGGCGAGGACGGCGAGCCCGGCAAGGACGAGCGCCGCGCCGATCACGCCGACCGCGCCGGGCGTCTCGTTGAGGATCGTCACGCCGAGCAGGGCCGCGGTGACCGGCTCGGCGAGGACGATGGTGGCGGTCTCGCCGCTGGAGAGGTGGCGCAGGCCGCGGGCGAAGAGGACGTAGGCCAGCGCCGTGGGGATCGCGCCGAGGTACAGCGCGAGCGCCAGCCCGCCGGGCTCGGCGAGGAACGCGGGGCCGGCCAACAACAGCACGGGCAGCAGCAACACACCGGCGCTTGCGAAGCCCGCAGCCATGACGCCCTCCGGCGACGCGCCGCGCTGCAGCTGGCCCTTCGTCACGACGGTGTAGGTCCCGTACCCCGCGCCGGCGATCACGGCCAGCACGATGCCGAGCGGGTCGATGCTCGCGTCCGAGCCGCCGCCGAGGACGAGCAACGCGACGCCGACGCCCGCGAGGGACGTGGCCGCCGCCCACCGGCGCGTGAGGTGCTCGCCGTTCAGCAGCGCGCCGAGGCCGCCCGCGACCGCCGGCCCCGTCCCGATCGCGACGACGGTGCCGACCGCCACGCCCGTGAGGTCCACGGCCGCGAAGAACGCCAGCTGGTAGATCGCGATCCCCACCGCGATCCCCGCGACGGCTCGCCGGTCACGCGGCAGGGCGGCCCCGAGCAGGCGCGCGGCGAGGAGGAGCAGTGCGCCGCCGACGATGATGCGCGCGGCGCCCACCGCCAGCGGGCTGGCGTCCGGTCCGAGCGCCTGGGCGGTGCCCGTGGTGCCGAACAGGATGGCGGCGAAGAGGACGAGCAGGCGCGGCATGTGTGGAATTGTTCCACAATCGACGCCAAAAGCAAAGCGGCCGGGATTCGCCCCGGCCGCTGGAAGCCCGTCGCCCTACGCGAGGACCGGCTCGAGCTCGGCCTCGAGCTTGCGCTTCGGGTACGCGCCGATGATCTTCTTCGCCACGCTGCCGTGCTTGAAGATGATCATGGTCGGGATCGAGAGGACCTCGAACTGCGCGGCCGTCTGCTGGTTCTCGTCGACGTTGAGCTTGACGATCTTCAGCTCGGGCTTCTCGCCGGCGATCTCCTCGAGGACCGGGGCCACGACGCGGCACGGGCCGCACCAGGGCGCCCAGAAGTCGACGAGCACGGGGCCGTCGGCCTCGATGACCTCGGCCTGGAAGTTCGCGTCGGTGACGTCCTGAAGGGTGCCGGCCATGGGTGTGGTCTCCGTTCGGAAGCTGGGGCCTCCACCACTATACAAAGTGAAGCGGGACCGTTTACAGACCGAGACCGTACTCCAGCAGGATCGGCGTGACGTACACCTCGGTGACGGCCGCGAGGACCAGCATCGGCACGGCGATCGCCACCGTGACGAAGGTCGCCGCCAGCAACTGGTCCCATTCGCCGCGACGGCTGGCGATGATCCAGGCCGCCAGCGGGAGGAACACCGCGACGAGTTCCGGCAGCGCGTGCGGCAGCAACAGGAGCAGCAGGAACGGCGGGCTCACGTCGTACTGCGCGGCGAGCGTGCTCAGCCCCTCGCCGAGCACCCAGGCCTGGGTGATGACGCTGAAGATCGTCGCCGCCGTCACGAAGGCGATCGCCAGCGGACCGGCCTTCTCGTGGATCCACCGCCATGCGCCGGTGTACCGCTCGGCTTCGGCGGGCAGCGACGACCCGGCGATGAACCCCGCCACGCACGCCAACGCGTGCAGCGCGAGCACCATGCCGTTGCGGAAGAGGAAGAAGCCCACCTGCTCCAGCGGCGGGCTCGCGGCGAACCCCGGCAGCACCATCGGCGTGGGGTTCGGCGTCGCGAACGCCGCGACGACCAGCACGGCCACCAGCAGCGCCACTGTGATCGCGAGGCTGCCGGCGAACCAGGGGCCGACGACCTGCCACGGCCGGTCGTTCCAGCCGGCGAACACGGTGCGGGTGCTCTTGAGTCCCTGGACGAGGACGAGGTCGTCGGTGCGTGAAGGCATCGTCTCGGGGGATCGGCCTGAGGCGTGACGGCTTGAGCGCTTCGTAGGCTTGGGGCGTGGCCGACCTCCCCAATCGCGAGATCGCCGCTGCGCTCGACGAGCTCGGCGATCTGTATGAACTCGACGGTGCGATCTCGCACCGCGTGCTCGCCTACCGCAACGGGGCGAAGGCGGTCCGCGAGGCCACGCAGTCCGTCGGCGCGCTCGCGCGCGAGGGGCGCGCGACCGAGCTGCCGGGCATCGGCGCGACGCTGCAGGAGAAGATCGTGGCGCTCGTCGTCGACGGCGAGATCCCGGCGCGCGCGAAGCTGAAAGCGAAGTACCCGGAGGGGCTGCTGGAGATCACGCGCCTGCCGGGGGTCGGGCCCAAGCGCGTGCGCCTGATGTTCACCGAGCTGGGCATCGATTCGCTCGCGTCCCTGAAGGCGGCGGCCGAGGGCCAGCAGCTGCGCGGGGTCAAGGGACTGGGGCCGAAGTTCGAGGAGTCCGTCCTCGCGTCGCTGGAGGCCGGGCTCGGCGAGGCGCCCGCGCCGCGCGTGCTGCTGTCCCAGGCGCTGCGCGAGGGCGAGGCGATCGTCGCCGGGCTGCGCGCGCACCCGACCGCGAACCGCGTGGAGCTGGCCGGCAGCGCCCGGCGCCTCGCCGACACGGTGAAGGACCTCGACGTCATCGCCACCGCCGACGACCCGGCCGCGCTGACCGCCGCGCTGGCGGGGCTGCCCGAGATAGAGAGCGCCGGCACGGCGGGGGAGAACGCGGCGAAGGGCCGTACGCACACGGGGCTGTCGATCGACCTGCGCGTCGTCGAGCCCGACCAGTTCGGCAACCTGCTCCAGCACTTCACCGGCAGCGCGCGGCACAACATCCGCCTGCGCGAGAACGCGGTCAAGAAGGGCTTGCACGTCAGCGAGTACGGCATCCTCGACGACGCCACCGGCGAGACGCTGCGGTGCGCCACCGAGGAGGAGGTCTACGCCAAGCTCGGCCTCCCGTACGTCCCGCCGGAGCTGCGCGAGGACCGCGGCGAGCTCGACCCGGGGTTCGCGGTCCCGCCGCTCGTGCGCGAGGAGGACCTACTCGGCGACCTGCACTGCCACACCGTCGCGTCGGACGGGCGCAACACCATCGAGGAGATGGCGCAGGCCGCGATCGAACGGGGCTACCAGTACCTCGCGATCACCGACCACTCCGCCACGCACGGGTTCGGCAACCACGTCGACCCCGACACGCTGCGCCGGCAGATCGAGCGGGTGCGGACGATCAACGCGCAGCTCGACGGGTTCGAGCTGCTCATCGGCACTGAGACGAACATCCTCCCCGACGGGTCACCGGACTACGACGACGAGCTGCTCGCCGAGCTGGACTGGTGCATCGCGTCGGTGCACACCGCGTTCCAGACGCCGCGCGCGGAGATGACGAAGCGGATGATCGCCGCCGTCGAGCATCCGTGGATCGACGCGATCGGGCACCCGAGCGGGCGCAAGCTCGGCCGGCGGCCCGGCTACGACGTCGACCTCGACGCCGTCATCGAGGCGGCGGCCCGCACCGGGACGATGCTCGAGATCAACGGTGCGCCCGACCGCCGGGACCTCGACGACATCCACGCACGCGCGGCCGCCGAGGCCGGGGTGAAGATCCTGCTCGACAGCGACGCGCACGGCACGGACCGGCTCGGCAACGTCCGCTGGGCGGTGGCGACGGCCCGGCGGGCGTGGCTGGGGCCGGAGCACATCGCGAACACGCGGCCGTGGCCGGAGTTCGCGGCGCTGCGCAGGCGCGCCCGTGGCTGACCTACCGCCCGTGACGGAGTTCGCGTTCCCCGGCCCGCTGCGGGACCGGCTCGTGGGCGCGATTCTGACCGGGGAGAAGACGGCGACGACCGGGCTGGTGCGCGAGTGGGAGCTCGACGACGACCCGCTCCCGCAGGCGGGCCAGCGGCAGACCGTGATCGACTCCGCTGAGAAGCCGGTGGCGATCATCGAGATCACCGACGTGCAGGTGATGCGGCTGGCCGATGTCGATCTCCAGATCGCCTTCGATGAAGGCGAGGGGTTCACAAGCGTCGCCGAGTGGCGGGCCGCGCACGAGGACTTCTGGAACGGCTACATGGACGAACCGGGGTGGGAGCTGACGGACGACACTCCCGTGCTCGTCGAGCGCTTCCGCATGGTCGAACGCCTCGGTACCTAGCGAGGCGTGCACGTCGCCCGGCGGCTGGCCGTCATCGGCGTGCGGTGCTCGGGTCAAGGACCCGGCCGGAGTTCGCGGCGCTGCGCAAGCGCGCTACGTGAGCAGCCCGACGGCCCGGAGGATCGTCACGGAGTCCGAGTAGACGTCCTTGCGCGCGATCAGGCCGTCGCGCAGCGTGAAGACGTCCACGCCCTCCCAGCTCAGCTGGGCGCCCGTCGGCTCGGCGACCAGGTCGCCACGGCGCATGGGCTGGGTGTGCGTTGCGGTGGCGGTCCACTCGCAGACCGCGTGGCCGGGCCCGTCGTACAGGCGCCGGGTGGCGAAGGCGAGGTCGGGCCAGGCCGTGAAGATCCCGGAGATGTGCGCGCGAACGTCGTTGCCGACGGCGCGCTCGCCGGCGGTGTGGTTCTCGAAGACCATGTCCGGCGTATGCAGGGCGCAGATGGCGTCGAGGTCGTGCGCGTTCCACGCGGCGTTGTACTGCTCGATGACCTCCAGCGTCCCCACGGCCGCGAGCGTACCGCGCGGGACCGGCGCGCGCAGGAAACCTCGACCCGTACGCTCTCGATCCGGTCTGCACCGGGCACCATGGGCTGCCTCCCGATCATCCGCTGCGCCATCGCCACGGCGCTCCTCGCGCTGTTCGCAGCCGCCCCGGCAACGGCCGCGCCGCTGACACCCGATGACCCGCGGTTCGGCGAGCAGTGGTTCTACACCGCGAACACGGGGCTCGACGCGCCCGACGCGTGGGGCACCCGGACGAGCTGCGGCACCGTCGCCATTCTCGACACGGGGGCGGATCTCGACCATCCCGACCTCGTGCAGAACCTGTGGGTGAACACGGGCGAGATCCCGGACAACAACAAGGACGACGACAAGAACGGCTACGTCGACGACGTCAACGGCGTCGACATCCGCAACGGCGGCGCGCCGGTCGACACGAACGGCCACGGCACGCACGTCGCTGGTCTCGTCGGCGCGCGCGGGAACAACGCGACCGGCGTCACGGGGGTCTGCTGGACGGCGAAGCTTATGATCGTGAAGTTCATGAGCGTGTTCGGGCGCGGGCAGCCCGACGACGCGGCGGACGGCATCCGCTACGCGGTGAAGGAAGGCGCACGGATCATCAATGCGTCGTTCGGGACCACGAGCCAGAACGACAAGCTGAAGGACGCGATCGAGTACGCGAAGAGCAAGGGCGCCCTCGTCGTCGTCGCGGCGGGCAACGACGGGAAGAACATCGACAAGACCCCGCTCTACCCGGCGTCGTGGACCGACGCGAACATCCTGGCGGTCGCGGCGACGACCGAAGGCGGGGGGCTCGCGTCGTTCTCCAACTACGGCAAGACGGCGGTGGACGTCGCGGCCCCGGGCGACGACATCCTCTCCACCTACCTGCGCAACGGCTACCAGACGCTCGACGGCACCTCGATGGCCTCGCCGATCACCGCGGGCGTCGCCGCGATGGTGCGCCAGCAGAATCCGAAGCTGAGCTACAAGAGCATCAAGGACATCGTCCGCAAGCAGGCCGACAAGCCCAGCTCGCTGAGCGGCAAGACGGTGTACGGCGGGCGCGCGAACCTCCGCCGCGCGCTGGCCGCAGCCGGTTAGCCCAGCGCCTGTTCCTGAGCGAACTCGACCTCGAGCGGCACGAGCATCTCGGGCAGCCGCTCCAGCGCGCTCGGCGGCGTCGTGAGCGGCGTGCCGCCCTCGAAGGGCGGCTCGGGGGCGTACTCCATCATCAGCTGCGCGGCGCGCGCGTGGTCCTCGCTCGCGAGCCGGGTGGCGAGCGTCAGCGCCATGTCGATCCCGGCGGACACGCCCGCTGCGGTGATGACCTTCCCGTCCTCGACCATGCGCTCGTCCCCGACGGGCTCCGCGCCGTAGGAGGCGAGCACGTGCACGCTCGACCAGTGCGTCGTCGCGCGGCGGCCCTCCAGCGCGCCGGCCGCGCCGAGCAGCATCGCGCCGGTGCACACCGAGGTCGTCCACGTGGAGTGCGCGTGCGCCTCGCGCGCCCAGGCGAGCCAGCGGTCGTCCTGCGCGATCCGGCGTGAGCCGATCCCGCCGGGCACCACGATCACGTCGGGGTGCGGCACGTCCTCCAGCGCGGCGTCGACCATCAGGCCGAGCATGCCGGTGTCGGTCCGGATGACGCCCGGCTCCTCGCCGACGAACTGGATCCGGACGCCGGGCAGGCGGTTCAGCGTCTCGTACGGGCCGATCGCGTCGAGCGCGGTCATGTCGGCGTACAGCGGGATGGCGATGTCCATCGGGTTCTCCTCGGGGGTTCAGGCGGCGCGGTGAAACCGCTCGCGGTACGCGGAAGGGGCGACCCCGATCCGCCGGTGGAAGGCGCGGCGCAGCACCTCGGCGCTGCGGAAGCCGGTGGCGCGGGCGGCCTCGTCGACCGTGGCGCCGTCGTGAAGCAGGAGCCGCGCGCGTTCGACCCTGAGCGCCTCGACGTACGTGGCCGGCGTCATGCCGGTCTCGGCCTTGAACACGCGGGTGAACTGGCGCTCGGACAGGCACGCGCGCTGCGCCAGCGCGGCCACGGAGAGGTCCTCGTCGAGGTGGTCGACGAGCCAGGCCTGGAGTTCGCGCAGCGGGTCGCGGCGCGCGGCCTGGGCGGCGAGCCCTGCGCTGAACTGCGCCTGCCCGCCGGGGCGCTTGACGAACACGACGAGCCGCCGCGCGACCTCCAGCGCGATTTCGGGCCCGAGGTCGTCCTCCACGAGCGCCAGCGCGAGGTCCATCCCGGCGGTGACGCCCGCGCTCGTCCACAGCTTCCCGTCGCGGACGTAGATGGGGTCGGGTTCGACGGCGACCGCGGGGAAGCTGCGCTGCAGCAGGTCGCACCACATCCAGTGGGTGGTGGCGCGGCGGCCGTCGAGCAGCCCGGTGGCGGCGAGGACGAACGAGCCCGTGCACACGCTGGTGGTGCGGCGGGCGGTCGCGGCGACGGTGCGGACCCAGGCGAGCAGGTCGTCGTCGCGCGCGGCGGCGCGGGTTCCCTCACCGCCCGCGATGAGGAGCGTGTCGATGGTGGTGGTGTCCTGTGGGAGCGGGTCGGCGAGGAGCCGCAGTCCGCTCCGCGTGGTGACGACGCCGCCGCCCGGCGTCACCACCTCGATGGCGTACGCCGGGGTGCGGCCCCGGACGAGCGACGCGGTGTGGAAGACCTCCACCGGCCCGATGGCGTCGAGCGGCTGGACCTGGTCGGGGGTGACGACGACAACGCGGCGGGCGGCCATGGGGTGATCGTCGCGCGGGCCACGGCCGTCCGCAAGGTCACATACCCCACGATTCCCGCCACCCCAGCCGCAAGCGTCCCGGTCAGCGCAAGAGCAGCGGCAGAACCCGCTCGGCCACGAGCGCGTCCACCGCCGCGGGCGCGAACGGCGCGAGTGCCTCGTACGCGGCGGCGGCGTATCGCTCCCCGTCGTCGTCGAGCGCCGCCCGGATCGCCCGCGCCAGCCCCGCGTCGTCCTCGGCGACGTACCGCGGGTCGAGCTCCCGTGCGATCGGCAGCGCCGCATACGGCCCGGGGGCGGGCGTGGTCACGAGCCTGCAGCCGTCGGCCAGCGCCTCGAGCTGCGCGATCCCGTAGTCCTCGCGCCGCGGCGCGGTGACGAACACGCGGGCGCGTCGCAGCAGCGCGCGGTACTCGTCGCGCGGCAGGCGGCCCACGGACCGCACGCCGTCGGGCAGCGTCGGCAGCACCTCCGGGTCCGCACCCGCAACGAGCAGGTCCTCGCCCTCGCGGCGCACCGCGGCGAACGCGCGGAGCACCCGGTCGAGGCCCTTCTTCTCCGGCGACGCCGCGTAGGTGACGGCGGCGACATCCCGCGTGGCGGCCGGTGCGCCGGACCCGGCGACCGGCACCGGCACCACGATCGCCCGCTCCCGCGCATCCTCGGGGGCGCCCTCCATCGACTGCTCCGACCACGGGAGCACCAGCGGCGCCTGCTGGAGCTGGCGCCGCTCGACCGGACGTTGCCAGATGCCATGCCGGCCGGGCCGGTTGACGGCACTCAGCGCGTCGAAGCGCACCGCGGCGGGGGTCGTCGCGAGGAGCCCCGCGGTGGTGGTGGAGTAGACGACGGCGCGGGCGTCCCCGGCCGCGAGCAGGGCCTTACGCGCCGCGTACGCCCATGCGAGGTCGACGAGCGCCAGCGTCCGCAGGCCTTCGGGCGGCGGTTCGGCCCGCGCCATCTCGACCGTCGCGCCGGCCCGCCGCAGGGCGCCCGCGAACTCGTCGTCGGCGGCGCGCAGCCCGGTGGTCGAGCCGAGGGAGACGAGCACGATGTCGGTCTGCGCCATCGGCGCCCATGGTCGCACTCGCGACTACCGTCCATCCCCGTGACCGGCGCCGGGACCCTCATCAACGTCGCCGCGATCCTCGCCGGCACCGCCGCTGGCGTGGCCCTCGGGCACCGCCTGTCCGAGCGTCTGCAGCAGCGCGTGCTCGCCGGCCTCGGCCTCATCACGCTGGTCCTCGGCCTCGACCTCGCGCTGGCCTGGCGTGACACCAGCGCGCTCTACGTGCTCGGCGGCGTGCTGCTCGGCGCCCTCGCCGGGGAGGCGCTGCGTCTGGAGGACCGCCTGGAGGACTTCGGGTTCGCGCTGCAACATCGTCTGGCGGCGGAGGGGGAGCCGTCGAAGATCGCCGAGGGGTTCGTGACGGCGTCGCTGCTGTTCTGCATCGGCCCGCTCGCGGTGATCGGGTCGTTCGACGACGCGCTGCGCGGCGACACGACCGCGCTTGCCACGAAGGCCGTCCTCGACGGGTTCGCGGCGCTCGCGCTGGCGGCGGCGCTGGGGTGGGGCGTCGCGCTGTCGGCGATCGCCGTGCTCATCTACCAGGGCGCGCTCACGCTGTTCGCGGGGTTCCTCGACGGCGTGCTGGAGGGCGAGGCGCTGGCTGCGATGACGAGCGCCGGCGGCATTCTCATCATCGGGATCGCGCTGAAGCTCCTGGACATCAAGGACGTCCGGGTGGGGAACTTCCTCCCGGCGCTCCTGTTCGCGCCGTTGCTGGTCGGTGCGTGGTCGCTCGTCAGCTGACGGGCAGCGACCGCGACATCTCCTGCGACCACACGAGCGCGTCGAGATACACCCGCGCCAGCAGTTCGGGCTGCAGCCCGGGGCTGGCCGGGCCGAGCATCTCGTGCCGGCGGATCGCGCCCAGCGCGACCCCGTCAGGGCCGAAACCCTCCAGCAGGGCCGCGCGGGTGGACTCGGCCAGCGGCAGGTCTGCGAGCGCGGTCGTCAGCGAGACGCCGAGCATCGCGTCGGCGACCGAGAGCAGGCCGATGGCGAACGCGGCGTCCCCGTCGTCGCCCCGGCCCTCAGCCAGGAGGCGCAGCGCCTGCGCGCGGGTCAGGGCGGTGGGGAGCAGCTCGTCCCAGGGCTGCGGCAGACCGGCGAGCGCGGTGATCGTCGCCCACTCGCGGACGCGCCGGGCGCCGAGCATCATCAGCGCCTGGTGCACCGTGGAGATCGGCGTGCCGCGCGTCATCGCCGCCGAGTTCAGCAGCCGCAGCAGGCGGAGCGAGAGGCCGGGGTCGTTCGACACGACCCGCTCGATCTCCTCGAAGGTCACGTCGGACCGCGCGAGGATGCTCGCGGCCGTCAGGGCGGCAGCCCCGCCCGCGGGGATCTGGCGTCGCTCCACGAGTTCCGGGCGGCAGAAGAAGTACCCCTGGAACAGCTCGAACCCCGCGTCGCGGCACAGGTGGAACTCGTGCTCGTTCTCGAGCTTCTCGGCGAGCACGGTGACGCCGTGGGGCCGCAGGCGCTCGAGCTGCGCGATCGCGCCGTCCACCCCGAGGGCGAGGACGTCGACCTTCACGATCGACGTGAGCTCCAGCAGCGGCGCGTGCGCGTCGTCGAAGACGTAGTCGTCGAGCGCCAGGATGAACCCGTCCTCACGGACGAGTTCGGTGAGCCGTTCGAGCAGCGCGTCGTCGATCTCCTGGTCCTCCAGCAGCTCCAGGCCGACCTGGTCGGGGGAGAACGGCAGCGCCTCTCGGGCGAGGAGGAACTCGCGGTCGACGTTCACGAACGCGCGCTTGTCTCCCACAATCGCCTGCAGGCCGATGTCGCCGAGCGCCGCGGAGAGGACCCGGGCCGTGGCGCGCACGCCGTCGTCAACGGGGCGCGCGCTGCCGTCCGGTTCCCGGCACAGCAGCTCGTACGCGAACACGTGGTGCTCGAGGTCGAACATCGGCTGCCGCGCGACGACCACGCGGGCGCCCGTCTCCGTCGTTCCCCCCATAACCGGCCTATCGGCCGCACGTCAGCAGAGCTTGACTGCTTTGGAACCGAAGCGAACCGGATTCACACCGACGCGCCGCCGGTGCCGTTCACGGTGGAGAGGTCTCGCTTCATCCCCGGGACGCGCACGAGCTGCATCGGCCGTCCCGGCGGGGTGCGCTCGACGTAGAACTCCACGCCGTCGCGCTGCTCGATGGCGATGACCGCGCGGTGCTGACGCCGCCACGCCAGCGCCCAGATGATGGAGAAGCCCGCGGCGATCCCGGGGATCTGCGGCGCGAGGAACGCGAGGCCGATGCCGAGGATCGTCGTGGCGACGAGCGGCCACAGCCGGTTGAGCAGCATCCGCCCGGGGTGGAGCTCGGGCAGGGAGTGCGAGGAGCGTGCGGTGCCGAGCAGGCGCGCGATCGGCGGGGTCGCCTCGGCGCGGCGCCCGAGCCACGCGCCGATCAGCGCGGCGCCGACCCACCAGGCGGCGATGAAGATCGTGAACCGCGCCTCGACCTGCTGGTTGCCGGCGGCGAGGACGGCGACGAGCGCGAGCGCGCTGGCGGCCCCTGCACAGAGCAGGACGGTGGCCTTGAGGAATTCGGCGAAGCGCACGGGCGGCGGGTCCTACGTCAGCGCCTCGAGGAGCCCGCGCACGCCGGGCGGTCCCTCGACGAGGACGTCGGCCTGCTCGCGCAGCTCGGCGGGCGTCTCGTCGGAGGCGACGCCGACGCAGACCGCCTGCCGCAGGCGCCCGTGTTCGACGAGTTCGCGCAGCCCGGTGAAGGCGTCGATGTCGGTGCGGTCGTCGCCGACGTACAGGGCCACGTCGAGGTCGTGCTCGCGCAGCAGCCGCTTGATGCCGCGGCCCTTGCTGATCTCCACCGGTGGGCGGATCTCCAGCACCTTGCGCCCCCAGTGGACGGCGAGCCCGGCGTGCTCGGCGGCGGCGGCGACGGTGCGCACGGCGTCTTCGGCAGCGTCCTCGTCAGGGGCACCGCGCCAGTGCAGCGCCGCGATGGCCTGCTTGTCCTCGGCGCGCACGCGCAGGCGCCGCAGGTCGTCGTCGTAGTGCTGGGCGGCGAAGCGCTTGACGCGGTCCTCCCAGGCAGCCACCTCGCGGTCGAGTTCGACGCCGCCGCCTCCCGGCAGCAGCAGCTCGGAGCCATGCGCGCCGACGTACGCGATCGACCCGAGTGAGACGATGCGCCGCGCGGTCGTCGCCTGTCGCCCGCTGACGCACGCGACGACGCCGTACGCGTTCGCGACGGCGATGAGGGCGGTGCGGGTGGACTCCGGGACGTGCGCGTCGTCGGCGTGGCGGACGATCGGCGCGAGCGTGCCGTCGATGTCCAGGAGGATCGCCGAGCGCGACGGGTCCGCCCGAACCGGTTCGAGCGCCTCGGCGAGCGTGGCGGCGGAAGGCATCGCACCTAGTATGCCGCGCATGGTGGTGGACCTCTCCGCCCCGGCGGGCAGGACCGCCAGGCTCGCGGCGATCGGCACGCTCGCGGGGCTCTTCAGCGGGCTGTTCGGCGTCGGCGGCGGCGTCGTGATGGTGCCGCTGCTCATGGTGTGGCTCGGGTACGGCGCGCGGGAGGCGACCGGGACGTCGCTCGCGGCGATCATCGTCATCGCGGCGGTCGCGGTCGCGACGCACGCGGGGTACGGGAACGTCGACGTCGAGAAGGGCCTGCTCGTCGGGGTGCCCGCAATCGGCGGCGTGCTCGCGGGGACGTGGCTGCAGCAGCGCGTCCCGCAGCGGGCGATCGCGCTGGGGTTCGCGGCCGTGCTCGTAGGCGTCGCCGTCCGGCTGGTGGTCGGGTGATCGAGGCGGCGCTCATCGGTGTCCTTGCCGGGGTGTTCGCGGGGTTGCTCGGCATCGGCGGCGGCGCGCTGTTCGTCCCTGCGCTCACCCTGTTCGCCGGCCTGGGCCAGGTCGACGCGGAGGCGACGTCGCTGCTGGCGATCGTGCCCGTGGCGATCGTCGGGACGTGGCGCCAGCGGGGCTACGGCAACGTCCGCGACCGCGACGCGGTGGCCCTCGGCGTGCTGGCGAGTGCCGGTGCGGTGGCCGGCGTCGTCCTCGCGAACGCCGTGCCGGAACGGGCGCTGGAGCTGCTGTTCGCGGCGCTCATCGTCTACGTCGCGTGGCAGCTCGCCCGCGGCGCGCTCGCGGCATCCGACGCGCCGACCGGGGATACTCCCGGGCCATGAAGGAACGCCTTGTCTTGTGGTTTCCGTACGTCATCGCGGTCGTCCTGCCGCTCGCGGGGCTGTTCCTCGCGCTGTGGCGATTCACCGAGCACGACCGGGTGCAGGGCACGTACCTCGTGCTCATCTCGCTGGCCGCCGGGCTGGTCCAGGTGATCGCCCTGTCGGGCATGTAACCGAGTTGTATTTCCCGCTCGGTCCGCGGTAGCGTGTCCCGGTCGGCCGTCCCGCCGGCGGGGAGAGGAGAGGTCTGATGCGTGCATCCTGGATGGCGGCGGTGGTCGCCTCCTGCGTGGTCGTCGTTGCGGCGCCGGCGCAGGCCGCGCCGGCCGGCGGTGGCTACGTCGCACTCGGCGACAGCTACAGCGCAGGCTCGGGCCTGTTCCCGCTGGCGAGCAACCCGGCGGTGACGCCGTTGTGCGCGCAGGCCTCGCGCAACTACCCCAAGCTCGTGCAGCGTGAGCTCGGCTTCCCGTCGTTCACCGACGAGACGTGCGGCGGTGCGAAGACCGTCGACATGACGAACCCGCAGACGGTCCTCGGGATTTTCGGCGGCGCCGCAGCAGGCTCGAAGTTCGACATCGTGCAGAACGGACCGCAGTTCAACGCGCTGCGCCCGGACACCGCACTCGTCACGCTCGGGATCGGCGGGAACGACATCGGGTTCGCCGAGATCATCGGCAAGTGCATCGCCCCGTGGCCGACGGGCACGTTCTGCCGCCACGGGTTCACGCGCGGCGGGGTCGACCGGGTGCGCGGCCGGATCGATGAGCTGCGCGTGCTGCTGCGCGGCGTCCTCGAGGGCATCCGGGCCCGCTCGCCGCAGGCGCGCATCGTGACGATCGGCTACCCGCGCATCCTCCCGCCCGACCCGCGCCGCTGCTGGCCGCAACTCCCGGTCGCCTCGGGTGACGCGCCGTGGCTGGAGGGCATCCAGCGCTACCTCAACCAGGCGATCCGTGAGACGACGGTCGCGTTCGGTGCCGAGTACGCCGACATCGAACCCGCGAGCCTCGGTCATGACTCGTGCCAGCGGCTGGCGAGCCGACGGTGGGTGGAGCCGGCGCTGCCCTCGCGGTCAGCGGCGATCGTGCACCCCAGCGCGGCCGGTGAGCGGGCGATGGCGGACGAGATGCTGAGGGTGCTTCGATCAGTTCCGTAGCCTTCGAGGCATGGAAGACCTCCCCGCCGACGGGTACCGCCTGCCGGGCATCTCGTCGAAGGCCTACGAGCACCCGGCCGACCGGGCCGCCACCGCGGCGCTGTCGTCGATCCCGATGCTCGACACCGTCGTCCGCCGGCTCATCGAGTTCGGCTACGAGCGCGCGATGCGCCAGAACACCCTCGCGGGGTCGCTGAAGGTCGGCCCCGACCAGCTGCCGGAGCTGTACACGCGCTGGATCCGCGTGGTGACCGTGCTCGATCTCCCGTTCCAGCCGGACCTCTACGTTGGCCTGTCGCCGCTGCCCAACGCCGCGGCGGTGGGGGGCGAAGCGGCCGATGGTCATCGTCAGCAGCGGCGCGATGCAGACGCTCGACGACGACGAGCTCGAGATGGTCCTCGCCCACGAGGCGGGCCACATCCTCTCCGAGCACGTCATGTACCAGACGACGCTCGCGATTCTGCTGCAGGTCGGCACGCTGTCGCTGCCGTTCCTCGCGGGGCTGCCGCTGCGCGGGATCACCTACGCGCTGCTGGAGTGGTACCGCGCGGCTGAGCTGTCGAGTGATCGCTGCGCCACGATCGTCACTCGCGACCCGCTGCTGACGAGCCGCACGCTCATGGCGCTCAGCGCGGGGCTGCCGTCCTCGCGGCTGAACCTCGACGCGTTCCTGCGCCAGGCCCAGGAGTACCGCGAGGGCGGCGACGGGTTCGACCGCATCCGCAAGCTCATGACCGAGCTCGGCCGCACGCACGGCCCGCCGGTCAAGCGCGCGCACGAGGTGTACACGTGGGTGCAGAGCGGCGACTACGACCGGATCATCGGCGGCGAGTACCTGCGCCGCGGCGAGGAACCGCCGGCGCGCGAGGAGGCCGCGGCGGCCACGGAGCACTACGTCGAGCGGTTCCGCGGGCTCATGGCCGATGCGGCGGACACGGCGCAGTCGACGGGGGAGAAGCTGGCGGACTGGCTGCGGCGGGACGCGGGCTGAGGCCGAACGTCGTGATGGTGTCGCTGGGGCGACACACGCACGACGCTCGGCGGTCAGGCGGACTCGGGCACCGCGAAGGCCTCGTCCCAGTCGCGGCGCGCAAGCGCATCGGCTGGGATGCGGAACTGGAGCGTGCCGGCGTCCAAGACGTCGAACCCCGTGTCGTCGTCGGGCTCGAGGTGGAGCAACAGCACGGAACCGGGCTCGGGCGGGTGCCCCTGCGTCCCGCTCCATGGACCGAGCATCCCGTGCGTGAGGAGCGTGTCGGTCACGGCGCCGTAGGCTATGCCCTCGTCGTCGGTGAGACCGAGTCGCTCCGCCGCCTCGCAGTCGTCGGGCAACGCGACCGCCGGGACGGGTCGAACGCGGCGCTCGCGCAGCCGTACCTCGAGATCGTCGGGCGGCGTGGCATCGACAGGATCGTCGGCCCACAGCAGGCGCGCGGGGTCGCCGGTGCCCACGCCCGACTCCTCGATGAGCCCCTCGCCGTCCTCGGTCGCGAGGTCGGCGAAGAAGAGCAGCCACCCGCGCTCGGGCAGGGGGCCGGGCGCCGGCAGTTCGGAGAGGTCGATGCCGGCCACGAATGTGAGTGGTCGCCCCGCGGCGTCGCGTGGCCAGGACGCCGCTGCGGGGAGCAGGCCGGGGCCGCCGAGCCGCGACCGTGCGGTGTCGTCGGCGTCGAGGCGCAGCGCGTCCACGATCGCGTCGCGGACGAGCCGGTCGGCATGCGCGTCGAGACCCACCTCGACCATCGCAGCTCGCACGCCGGCACGATCGTGAGGATGGTGATCAAGCATGGGAAGCTCGGAGCCAGGTCCCTCGGTGTCACCCGTGTGGCGCGCGTACATCTCCGCCCACGTCGTCGGGGTCATGGACCATTCGATCTTGAGGTTGCGTGCGCGGGCGAGGCCGTGGACGAGCGCCAGTTCGTCGTCCGGATCGCGCCGCGCACGCTCGTAGCCCACGTCGATGCACACGAGCTCGCCGTCGTTGCCGAGCACGACGTCGTACCGGTGCAACTCGTGCTGGCGCCGGGTGATCGACACCTCGGCGCCATCGAGCGGCACGCCATGCCGCAGCGTCCAGCGCTCGACCGAAGCATTCGCGCCGGAGACCGAAACGGCGCCGACGATGCGCCCGTCGACCAGCAGCAGACGTGTCACGCTCCCGTCGTGCAGCCGGTCGACATGTGACGCCTCGTGCCGCCAGACGCAGATCGGGTAGCGGGCATCCGCAATCCGGGTCTCGGAGAACACCGGGCGGCCGAGCTGGTCGAAGCCGACGCGGTGGGTCAGGGCGGGCTCGTCCTCGGGCTTGACGGAATCGTGGGGCTCCTCGGGGACGCCCTCGCGCGCCCGCACCCACGGTTCGCGCCATCCGGCCCCTTCGTCCTCGCGCCACTCGGTGACGAGCTCGCGCGCTGAGGCGACCACTTCGTCAAACGGCGTGGCCGAAAGCGCGCGAACACCCCGAAGGTGGCTGAGCAGTTCGTCGTCGCTGAACACTGGCCGGGCAGCCTACGCCAGCCCGTGCTCCAGCGCGCCCTTCACCGTCGCATCGAGCGAGTTGATCCGCGCGAGCGCGAGCGCTTCCGCGGAAGCGAACCGCCGCCCCGGCGCCGGGTCGGGTCCGTGGTGCGTCAGCACGCAGTGCGCGATCGCCGTCTCGCGCGCCGCGTCGAGCGCCGGCACGCGCGCCGCCGCCTCGCGCAGCATCCGCAGCCCCAGCTCGATGTGGCCGAGCATCCGGCCCTCCTCGGTCAGCCCGATCTCCGCGCCGTACGTGAACTCCCGCGTCTTGCCGAGGTCGTGCACCAGCGCGCTCGTGATGAGCAGGTCGCTGTCGAGTCGCACGTGCAGCTGGCGGACCTCCAGCGCCAGCGTCCCCACCGCCACCGTGTGCTCCAGCAGCCCGCCGAGGTATGCGTGGTGGCCGTTGCGCGTACACGGCGCGCGGCGCCACTCCGCCCGCAGTTCCGCGTCGCCGAGCAGCAGCGCGAGCAGCGCCTGGTCGCCCGGGTGGAAGACCTCGGAGGCGAGGTGCTCGAGGAACCCGTCGAGCTCCTCCAGGTCCCGGTACGCGGTGGGCAGGAACGCCGCCGGGTCCACAGTCCCCGGTTCCACGCGCGCAATCGTGCGCAGTTCGAGCTGCAGCTCGTCGCGGAACCGCTCCACCCGGCCGGTCACCTGCACGAGGTCGCCGCGCTCGAACCGGCCGGCCAGCACGTCGGCGTCGCGGAACGCGCGCGCGGCGACGGTGCCGGTCCGGTCGCGCAGCTCGACGGCGAGATACGGCGATCCCGTCTTCGTCGTCAGCCGGTCCTTGCGCGAGCAGGCGAAGACCCCGGCGACCTCCTGTCCGGCCCGCAGCTCGGCGACGGTGGGCGGGGCCTCGGCGGGAACATTCACAGCGGGCACGATGACATCTTCTATCGTGACCCTGATGCCTCCGCTGCGATGGGAGAGCCGGCCCGACGGTCTCCGTGCTCCAGCGCTCGTCTGCGCGTTCCGCGGCTGGAACGACGCCGGCGATGCCGCCTCTGCCGCCCTCGGGTACGTCGCCACCGCCCTCGGCGCCGAGCGCTTCCTCACGATCGACCCCGAGGAGTTCTACGACTTCCAGGCCACGCGCCCGAAGGTCAAGCTCGTCGAGGGCCGCCACCGCGAGATCGAATGGCCCGAGATCGAGCTGCTCGCCGCCCGCGTGCCGCGCGCGCCCCGCGACCTCATCTTCCTGCAGGGCCCCGAGCCCTCCATGCGGTGGCGCACGTTCACCGAGCTCGTCTGCGAGCTGTGCGACGTGCTCGGCGTCCAGCTCGTCGTCACGATGGGCGCGCTGCTCGCCGACGTCCCGCACAGCCACGCGGTGCCGATCGTCGGGATGGCCAGCGACGAATCGCTCGTCCAGCGGCTCGGCCTCGCGCCCACGAACTACGAGGGCCCCACGGGGATCACCGGCGTCGTGCACGGCGCGGTCGCCGAGGCGGGTGTGCCCTGCGCGAGCCTGTGGGCCAGCGTGCCGCACTACGTCGCCGCGGCGCCGAACCCGAAGGCCGCGCTCGCGCTCGTCCGCAAGCTCGAGACCCTCGTCGGCGTGACGATCGACGCCGGAGAGCTTGAAGACGCCGCGTCCGACTACGATCGCCAGGTGTCCCTCGCCGTCCAGTCCGATCCGGAGGTCCAGGCGTTCGTCGAGCGCCTCGAGCAGGCCGCGATCGAGGACGAGGAAGAGGCCGATCTCGACCTGCCGTCGGGCGACGTCCTCGCCCGCGAGTTCCAGCGCTTCCTGCGCCAGCGCGGCCCCGATCTGTGATCGCTGACGCCGTCGTCCCCGTCGCCGGGCTCGGAACGCGGCTGCGGCCGCTGACCCGTGCGCTCCCCAAGGAGCTGCTGCCGGTCGCCCGCGCGCCGGTGATCGAGCACGTGGTGCGCGAGCTCGCCGACGCGGGGATCGAGCGCGTCGTGCTCGTCACGCGCCGCGGCAAGCAGGCGATCGTCGACCACCTCGACGGGCTCGAGGACCTGCCGTGCGACGTCATGGCCGTCCGCCAGGCCGAGCCGCGCGGGCTCGGCGACGCGATCGCGTGCGCGCGCGCCGCGCTCCCGGATGACGTCCCGTTCGCCGTCGCGCTCGGAGACACGCTGGTCGAGAACGGCCCCCAGGTCATGCGCCGGCTCATCGCCGCGGCGGACGACAAGCACGCCGACGTCGTCATCGCGCTCGAGCACGTCGAGGGTGACGAGATCTCCCGGTACGGCGTCGCCGCCCCCGAGGGCCGGGTGCTCTCCGGCAATGGCGCGATCCCGCTGCGTGGCCTCGTCGAGAAGCCGAGCCCCGCGGACGCCCCGAGCGACCTCGCGATCGCCTCGCGCTACGTGCTGCCGTTCTCCATCTTCGACGCGCTCTCCCGCGTGCAGCCCGGCGTCGGCGGCGAGCTGCAGCTCACCGACGCGCTCCAGCTGCTCATCGACGAGGGCGCCCGCGCGGTCGGCGTGCCGCTGCGCGAAGGCGAAGCGCGGCACGATGTCGGCAGCATGGAGAGCTACACCGCCGCCTTCCTGCGCTACGCGCTCATCGATCCCGAGCTCGGCCCGGTCATTCGCGAGCAGCTGGCTGATGGCTGAGGTCCACGCCACCGCCCACGCCCGCGCGGCGTTGGTCGGCAACCCGTCGGACGGCTACCACGGGGCGACGCTCGCCACCGTGCTGCGCGACTTCTCCGCCGAGGCGACCGCCCGCGACGCCCCGAAGGACGATCTCCCAGACATCGAGCTCGTCGAGGCGACCGTGCGCCGCTTCCGGCGGTTCGCCATCCTGCGCGGCCACACCGACACGGACCGCCCGGTTGCGATCACCGTGAGCAGCACGATCCCCGAACGGGTCGGGCTCGCCGGCTCCAGCGCGATCGTCGTCGCGGTCCTGCGCGCCCTCAGCGGGCTGTTCGAAGTACCCATCCCCCGGCAGGAGCTGCCGAGCCTGGCGCTCGCCGTCGAGGTCGAGGAGCTCGGCATCATGGCCGGCCTCCAGGACCGCGTCGCGCAGGTGTACGACACCCTCGTGCTCATGGACTTCGCCCGCGGCGAGCAGCGGCCCGTCGGCCAGGGCGCGTATGAGCCGCTGGACCCCGCGCTGCTGCCACCGCTCTACGTCGCGTGGCGCCCGGACGCGGCCGAGCCGTCGCAGATCGTCCACCAAGACCTGCGTGCCCGCTTCGACCGCGGCGAGCTGCGCGTGCACATCGCGATGGCGGAGCTGCGTGAGCTCGCGCTCGCCGCGCGAGCGGCGCTGCTCGAAGGCGACCTCGAACGCTTCGGCGGGCTCATCGATCGCACCGCGAACATCCGGTCGGGCGTGCTCGACCTCAAGCCCGAGCACTGGCGGATGGTAGAGCTCGCGCGCGGGTGCGGCGCGACGGCGAACTACACGGGCTCGGGTGGCGCGATCGTCGGCACGCATACGGGCCCGGAGATGATGGCTGCGATTCGCAGCGCGCTCGAGGGCGACGGGTGTCGCGTCATCGAGCCGGTGGTCACCCCGCCGGCGTCGGGCTGAGCTTCAGGCGTCGCAGTCCACCGCGACGCTGAGCGCGGCGCAGACCTCAGCCATCCGCTCGTGGCCGAGGCGACCGATCCGCTCGACGAGGACGCCGACCGCGACGCTCTCCACGGAGTCGAGGTTCACCGCGCACTCCCGCGGAACGGGGTCGGTTGCCGGGTCGAGCACGACTTCGCTGGGTAGCCCGCGGATCGTGGTGGTGCACGGGGCCACGAGTGCTCGGCGAAGCCGCGGGATCGCCGCATCGCGCGAGAGCACCACGACTGGGCGGCGGCCCGCGTTCGGCAGCTCACTCCACCAGACCTCCGCGCGCATGGGTAAGGACGTCACGACGCGCCCGCGGCCCGGCGGAACGCGGCGAGGTCCCCCCCACGCGTCGGGGGCGTCGAGCGGCTGGGTGTCGTACGCGGCATACGCGGCGTCGATCTCCGCTGCGCGGTAGCGGGCAACCAGGGCGGTCAATGCCTCGTCGAGGAGCACGGCGTCCGGGAGCCCCGATCGGAGGCTGCGCGCGGACGCGAGGAGGTCTTCGTCGACGGTCGTGCTGACTCGGGTTCGGGCCATGGCATGAGTATGCCATGACTATGCCATCGTCGGAGTCAGCCCAGGATGGGCGCCAGCCCGTGCCACAGCAGCTCAGCCGTCGCGTCGACCACCGTGCCCGCCGGCGTCTCCGGCAGCCGCCGCCGGTTCGCCGCCACGCCCACCAGCCCGCCGTAGACCGCGTCGACGACCACCCCCTCGCGCACGCCCTGCGGATCGAAGCGCCCGGCGGCGTCGGCGGCGATCCACCCCGCCAGCGCCTCCTTCGTCTGGGCGTGCAGGGCCTGGCGGACCACTTCGAGCTCCTCGTCTCCGAAGGGCTCGTCGGCGATCACGCGCGCCGCGATGGGGTGCTCGTCGACGTACGCGACGAACGCATCGAGCGCGTTCGTGAGCCGCTCGCGGATCGGCGTATCACCGAGCAGCTCGGCGGCCAGCCGTTCGGTCAGCTCCGCGTGCTCGGCCCGGAACAGCGCCTCGAACAGCGCCCGTTTGCTCGGTGCGTGGTCGTACAGCACGGACCGCGTCACGCCCGCCACCGCCGCGATTTCGCCCATCGAGACGGCCTGATACCCGCGCTCGGCGAACAGGTCGCGGGCGGCCTGCTCGATGAGCGCGCGCCGCGCAGCCCCGGACAGGCGGCGCCGGGGTTCGTCATTGACAACCGACATACCTGTCGGTTATATCACCGGCAGGAGGAACCGACACCTCTGTCGGTTACGGATCTGCACATGGAACCCACCGCCGAACACGCCGACGCGATCGTCGTCGGCGCCCGCTGCTCCGGCAGCGCCACCGCCATCGCGCTCGCCCGCGCGGGTCGCCGGGTCATCGCGCTCGACCGCGCGAAGTTCCCTTCGGACACGCTGTCGACGCACCTGCTGTTCGCAGGCGGCGTCTCCGAGCTGCGGGCGCTCGGTGCGCTCGATCGCGTCGAGGAGACCGACGCGCCGCGCCTGCCTGCCGCGCTCATGGCGGCGAAGGACATGGAGGTCAGCGCGGGCTACTCGCGCACGAGCGAGGGCATCGACTACGGCCTGTCGGTCCGCCGCCCTTCGCTCGACGCGGCGCTCGTCGAAACGGCGCGTGAAGCCGGTGTCGAGGTCCGGGAGCGCACGAAGGTCACCGGGCTCCTGCGCGACGGCGCCCGCGTGGCGGGCGTGCGCGCGACCGGCACCGACGGCGTGGACCGCGCCCTGTGGGCCCCGCTCGTCGTCGGCGCCGACGGCCGACGCTCGACGGTCGCCAACCTCCTGGGCGTCGACGAGCCGTACCGCACGGTGCAGAACCGCCGCGCGTGCGTCTTCGCCTACTGGAAGGACCCGCGCGCGGAGTGGCGTTCGATCGCCGCGCAGTGGCGCGAGGACGACCAGCTCGGGACCGCGTTCCCCTGTGATGGCGGGCTCGTGCTCGTGCTGCTGATGCCGCCGGTCGAGGAAGGGCCCGCCTACCGCGCCGACCTCGAGGGCGAGTACCTGCGCGGCGTCGACAAGATCCCCGCGCTGCGCGAGCGGCTGCAGGGCTGCACGATCGATTCGAAGGTCCGGATCTCGACGGACCATCCCGCGTACTTCCGCCGCTCCAGTGGCCCGGGCTGGGCGCTCCCCGGCGACGCCGGGCACTTCAAGGACCCCGTCACGGCACAGGGCATCCGCGACGCGCTGCGGTACGGCCGCCGCCTCGGCGAGCACGCCGGCCCGGTGCTCGACGACCCCGCGCAGCTGGACCGCGCGCTTCGCGCATGGGAGCGCGAGCGCGAGGAGGACTGCCTGGAGATCTACCAGTGGACGAACCTGCTCGCCCGGGCCGAGTCGCTGAACCCGGTCGAGGAGGAGCTCTACCGCGAGATGTCCCGGTCGCCCGGCCTTGCCCGGCCCATGGTCGACGTCTTCTCGCGGACCCGACGCCCGTCCGACGCGCTGCCCACGACTCTCGCGGCCCGGATGGCGATCCGCGCGATCCGCCGCCCCGGGCCGGCGGCGCGAGGCGGTGCGGATCGCGGTGCGTGAGGCGCGGCTCGACTGGGCCGCGCGGGCGGAGCGCCGCGCGGCCCGTCGTGACCCCTGACCTACCAGCGTCGCGCCAGCGCGCGCTCGACCTCCACCTCGAGCGCGCTCTGCGGCGCCGGCCTCATGGCCGGCCGGCCCGGCGCGCCCGGGCTGTCGAGGATGTGCCGCTGCTTGCGCCGCCAGCGCTGACGGTCGAGCTGCTTGAGCGGGTTCCACTCCGGCGGCTGGTACAGGTCCCAGACCCGCACGCCGTCGGCCTGTGAGCCGGCCTCCTTCAGCAGCCCGTTGACCCCGCGCCGCGCGGCCTCATTCGCGCCCTCCATCGTCGCCAGGTTCACGCTCGTGCGGACGTAGTCGCTGGCGAGGAACAGGTTCGGGATCGCGGTGTCCGCCTCCGGGCGGATGTCCCATGACCCCGCCGTGTTGATGAGCAGCTGCTCGTCGTTCTCCGCGATGCGGCCGGGCGCCGGCGGTGTCGCCGGGTACGTGATCGCCGGATCGAGGAACGCGCCGCGCAGCATCTCGTCGGTCAGTCGCGGCCGGCGGTTGTTCTCGTTGAGGTGCGCCTTGATCTGCGCCCACGCCTCGGCCTTGATCTGCTCGGGTCGCAGGTTCCATGCGGGCTGCCCGGTGACGATGCCGTTCTTCGACCATTCTGAGATGTCGACGGACAGGCACTCCTTCGCGGTCCCGTCGCCGTAGCGCTTCTCGAACCCGGGCTTCCAGAACTGCGCCTGGCTGATGGACGTCAGGGCCCACGGCGAGTCGACGTAGCTCAGATGCCCGTGCACGATCGGCAGCTTCCGGTCGAGGTAGAACTGCACGCCGGTCATCCAGTCGGTGACGAGCTCGTTCAGTCGCCCGAGGCGCGGGTCCGCCTTCGTGATGTCGCCGCCGAGCAGCGGCGCGGCTCGCTCGACCGGCACCGCGAGCACGAACCAGTCGGCATCGACCTCGCGCGTGGTCCCACCCGCGTCACGGACCTGCGCGCGGGCGATGCGTCCCTGCTCGAGGTCGAGTCCGGTGACCTCCTGGCCCATCTCGAACGTCACGCCGAGTGACCGCAGCTGGGTGACCCACGGGTCGATCCACGCCTCGTTCGTCGGCGCGTTGAGGAGGCGGTCGGCGTGCCCGCTCGTCCCGATGCCGAAGAGCGCGTAGACGAACGCCTGCCCCATCGCGCCGATCGTCAGCGCGCTGGCGACGTCCGCCTTCGCCGCGACGAGGTTGCGGGTCAGGGAGTCCGTGAGGATGTGGCGGTAGGCCTCGCCGAAGCGCTCGGCGCCGACCATGTCCCACCAGCTCGTGTACTCCCACTGCCCGTACTTGCGCTCGTCGCAGCTGGAGAAGAAGACGATGACCTTGCGCAGGAAGTAGTCGACCTCGTGCGGCTTGATCCCGCGGATCGACATGAGGAACCCGCGCAGCGAGTCGATCACCCGTGTGGCCGACCAGTCCTGCACCCGCGGCAGCGTCACCGGGATCTCCATGTCCGGGCCGCCGACCCGCGCGAAGGAGGCCTCCCGCGCGCCCACGAGGTTGTCCAGCACGCCCCGCGGGTTGCCGGCGACGGGAATGCGCCGCATGGTGTCCGGGATGTTGCGGTAGAAGCCGGGGAAGAAGCGGAAGCCGTGCTCGCCGGGCAGCGGCAGGCGCCCGCCGGTCCCGGTGCCCGGCACGGGCATGCTGCGCGCCTTGCCGCCGAGCGCCTTGCGCTCGAAGACGGTGACCGAGAACCCGCGCTCGATCAGTTCGTGCGCGGCGGCGAGACCGCCCATCCCGCCGCCGAGCACCGCGACGCGGCGTCCTGCGTTGGATCCTGCTTGGCCGCGTGCGATCGGCGCGTGAACGCCGAGCGCACCGGCGGCACCTGCTGCGGCGGCCCCGCGGACGAAGTCGCGCCGCGAGAGCCCTGACCGAGCACGTTCCATAGATCTCCTCCCAAAGATGACAACAGACGTGGTCAGTCCGACTGTCGCATGCGACAACGACTATTGTCAACTTTGAGGTCAGATGTCCCGGAAGTTCGGCGTGCGCTTCTGCAGGAAGGCCATCGCGCCCTCCACGAACTCCGCGCCGTCGGCCTGCACCTGCTGCGCGACGGCCTCGGCCTCGAAGGCGGCCGCAAGCTCCTCGCCGAAGGTCGCGCCCATCATCCGCTTGATGGCAGCCTGGGACGTCGGCGGTCCGGCGGCGAGGCGGGCGGCGAGCCCCTCGGCGTGCGCCTGGAGGTCCGCGGCCGGGACCACGTCGTTGACCAGGCCCCACGTCAGCGCCTTGTCCGCCGGGATCCGCTCGCCGAGCAGCATCATCTCCGCCGCGCGCGCGTAGCCAGGCCCGCGCCGGGATGAGTGCCGTGGCCCCGCCGTCGGGCACGAGGCCGATCTTCACGAACGACATGAAGAAGTACGCATCCTCGGAGGTGACCACGAGATCGGAGGCGAGCGCGAACGCGACCGCCACGCCGACGGCCGAGCCGTTCACCGCCGCCACGACGGGCTGCGGCAGCTCACGCAGGCCCCGGACGATCGGGTTGTAGACCTCGCGCAGCACCCACCCGAGGTCGGGCCGGCCGCCGTCGGTGAGTGGTGCGCCCGGGGACTTGAGGTCGGCGCCGACGCTGAAGTGGTCACCGGCGCCGGTGAGGAGGACGGCGCGGGCGTCGGACGCCGCGATGTGGGCGATCGCGTCGACGATCTCCTTGCCCATGTCGAGCGTCAGCGCGTTGCGCGCCTCGGGGCGGTTCAGGGTCAGGTGCGCGATGCCGTCCTCGACCCGGAGGTCGATCGACGTGTACGCGGGCGGGGAGGCGGTGGTCATGCCCACCACGCTAGGAACTGACATCACACCTTGTCAACTGCTCGCCGACGGTCTGTCAGGATGTGGCCATGAGCACTGTCCCTGCGCGCCCGTATCGCGGCCGCAGCGCCGAGGAACGCAAGACCGAGCGCCGCGAGCGGCTGCTCGACGCTGCCCTGGAGGTCGTGGCCGAGAAGGGCTGGCACTCCACGACGGTCCGCGACGTCTGCTCCCGGGCGAAGCTCACCGAGCGCTACTTCTATGAGGCATTCGGTGACCGGCAGGGCGTGCTGCTCGCGCTGTTCGACCACGTGTCGCAGGAGGTCGCGACGATCCTGCTCGAGGCGGTGGCGGCGTCACCGCGCGACGACGCCACGCAGAGCGCGCGCGCCGCGATCTCGGCGTTCGTCGACGCGCTGGCCGACGACCCGCGCCGCATGCGCATCCTCATCACCGAGGCGCCGGACGACACCGAGCTGCAGGCGCGCCGGCAGGGCGCGGTGCTCGCCTTCGCCCATCTCGTGCGTGACCAGGCCGCCGAGTTCTACGGCGTGTCGGGGCGGGGCAAGAAGGACGCCGAGCTGACGAGCCACGTGCTGGTCGGCGGGCTCGGACAGCTGCTGCTCGCGTGGCACCTCGGCGACGTGAAGGTCAGCCGCGAGCGGCTCATCGAGCACGTCACGAAGCTGTTCGTCGCGGTGGCGCCGGTGCGGTCGGGCTCGGCGTCGTAGCGAGCCCTACTCCTCGAGCACCGCGCACAGGTACCGCTGGGGCGCGTCGAGGAACGCGCGCGTGAGCGCGACGGCGCTCAGTTCGTCGTAGCCGCGCTCCGTGAAGCCGTCCTCGTCTACCTCGTAGATCCGAGCATCGGGGCAGGCCAGCAGGATCGGCGAGTGCGTGGCGATCACGAACTGCGCCCCGTCCTCCGCCGCCCGCACGATGATCGCCAGCAGCGCGAGCAGGCTCGTGACCGACAGTGCGGCTTCGGGCTCGTCGAGGAGGTAGAGGCCGTTGCCGCCGAAGCGGTTCGCGGCGAGTGCGAGGAACGACTGGCCGTGTGACTGCGCGTGCAGGCCGACGCCGCCGTAGAGCGAGACGTCGGGCGCATGGGTGGAGCCGCCGTCGACGAACGACGCGATGTTGAAGAAGCTCTCGGCGCGCAGGAAGTAGCCGTTGCGTGGGCGTGTCCGGGAGACGAGCGGTCCGAGCACCGGCACGACCCGTCCTTCGACGACCGGGCCGATGGGGCGCGGGACGGGCGGCAGCTCCCCGGATCGTTCGAGCTCGCCGCCCTGCGCGGCGAAGCCCATGGCCTGGGCGAGGCTCTCGATCACCGTCGACTTGCCGGCGCCGTTCTCGCCGGCCAACAGGGTGACCGAGGCGCCGAGGTCGAGGTCCGGGACGCGCTGCAGCGTCGGCAGGTTCCACGGGAACGCGTCCGCCCACTCGCCGACCTGCTCAAGGCCCAGGAGGTACGAGCCCGGGCCGAAGCGGCGGTCGTCACGGCGCGGTGCCATGGCGCGGGACCCTAGTTCACGGCCGATCCCGCCGGACCGCCGGGCGGTGGAGTCGAGGCCGTGCCGGTGTGGGCGAACGACCCGTTCTTGTCGGGCCACGTCGCGTGGGCGGCGCCGCATGTGGGGATGCACCGTGAGGGCTCCTCCGGGATGTAGGGAAACCCGCATCCTCGGCGGCGCGCAGCGCGGTGGTGTGAGCGTCCGGGAACGGCATGGAGCCGCGCTCGGGCGAACCCGCCGCAACAAGCGGGCGCAGGGCGCCCCGTTCCTGCGGCCGATCGCACGGGCTGCTGACATGTACCCATGCGGCGCAAGCTTCGGGTCATGTGGGATTACGACGCCGAGAACCCGATCTGGGACCGGCGCGGCGGCATCGGGCTGGAGGGCCTTGGGCTCAGCGAGGAACTGTGCGTGGCCCTCAGGCAGTGGTCCGCCGCGCTCACCCAGGAGATGTGGGAGGTCATCCAGACAGACGACGAGGCGCTCACGCCCGAGGCCCAGCGGCTCGACGAGGAGGGACAACGGCTGGCCGAGCGCGTGCAGGCCGAACTGGGCGACCGCTACGCGATCAGGTACGTCGGGGTCGACGACTGACGGCCGCTACCGCTCCGCCGCCGGACACGCGATCCGGTAGTCGCACATCGAGCACGCGGCGAACGACGGGGTCGGCTCGAAGCCCTGCCCGAGGATCCCTTCGGCCACCTCGAAGACCGTGTCCCGGATCCAGTCCGGGTCGATCTCCTCCGTGGGCACGCGCACCTTCTCGTCGTCGAGGACGTACAGGTACGCCTGGTCGCTCGCCTCCAGGTGCCACGCCTCCCGCGCCCCGATCGCGTACAGCGAGAGCTGCACGTCCTCGCGGAGCTGGTGGGCCGACCGCGGCCGGCCTGTCTTGTAGTCGATGAGCTCGTACGCGCCGTCGGGCAGCCGGTCGACGCGGTCGACCCGGCCGCGCAGCGTGTGCGGGCCCATCTGGAAGCTGAAGGACTTCTCGATCCAGACCGGCTCGACGCCCTCGTCGCGCTGGCGCTCCCAGTACCGCCGCAGCGCCGCCTCGGCCTTGCCCCGCAGCTGCTTGGCCTGCTCGCCGTCGTCCATCCCGCCGCGCCGCCAGCCGGCGTCGAGCAGGCCGAGCAGTTCGTCGAGGGACGTCATGCCCGTCCCGTGGTACCGCTCCAGGACCTGGTGGACGATGATGCCGAACCGCTGGTTGACCGTCGGTTCCTGCGGGATGCGGAACACCCGTGCGAACTTGTACTTCAGCGGGCACATCCGGTACGTCTCGATGTCCGAGGCCGAGAGCGCGAGTCCCTCGCCGCGCCGCGGCAGGAAGGGCTCCAGCGACGGCTCCGGCCGCGCGGATCGGGCCGCGGCCCGCGCGCGGTCATCCCGCTCGGCGTCCAGCAGCAGCGCGTCGAGTTCGCTGGACTCCAGGATCTCGCGCTGCAGCGGCGACAGGTCCGCGCCCAGCCGCTGGTTGATCAGGGGCAGGGCATCGCTCACGGTCTGCCCGGTGGGGCGCTCCAGCAGCGCCGCGACCTTCACCAGCTCCAGGTACCGGACCACCGAGTGGGTGACGTCGAGGTCGGTCTCCAGGCGCAGTTCGCCGAGGCCCTTGCCGACCTTCGCCGCGTCGTGCAGCAGGGTGTCGCGCAGCGCCTGGAAGGTCGCGTGCAGCGTCTCCTCCGGCCCGAACAGCTCCTCGGCGCGGGGCTCCTCCGGCAGGTCCAGCGCGGCGCGCACGTCCTCGAGGAACGGTGACGCGGGCTGGGCCGCGCCGCGCTCGGAGTGGGCGGGGTAGGCGAGGACGAGGGTGCGCCGGGCGCGGGTCATCGCCAGGGCGAGCAGGCGCCGCATCTCGCCGACGTGGTTTGCGCGCGTGTCGTCGGGCACGTCCTCGCGCAAGAGCGCGTCGGGGATCGGCTCGTACTGCGGGCGGCGCGCGCCCGGCATGCGTGCGCCGTGCAGGCCGAGGACGAAGACGTGGTCGGCCTCGATCGTCTTGGCCTGGCGCATCCCCACGACGCGCACGGCCTCCGGTGGGGAGCCGCCGTCCAGCTCCTCGTCCTGCGGCAGCCCGGCCTCCGCGACCGCGGCGATGTAGCGGGCGAAGTCGCGTGTGGTGGCCTGCGGGTCGCGGCGCACGTGGGCTGCGGCGAGGTCGCCGAAGCGGGCGAGGCTGCGCAGTCGCTCGACGACGTCGGCCTGCGCGGCGAACAGCTGCTGGCGCCGCAGCCCGAGCCGGTCGATGAGCCGGTGCACGAAGAGGTCCGGGCGTGTGGTGTCCAGCGCCGCGCCCGCGCTGCGGTGCAGCTTCAGGAACGCGAGGATCCGCTCGCGCGACTCCGGCGGGATCTGCGGCGATTCGGTGGACGCGGCGAGCGCGCCGACCATGTCGAGCTTGCGCCGCCGGGCGATCTGGATGACGCGCGCGAGGTCGGCGGCGCGCAGCTCGATCGGCGCCCGCGAGAGCGCGCGCACCACGGCGCCCGCGTCGTGCGGATCGTTGAGCAGCCGCAGCCAGGCGAGGAGGTCGCGCACCTCGGCACGCTGGAAGAACGTCGCCGCGCCGACGACCCGGTACGGCACCGCGCGCTCGGCGAGGGCCGACGCGATCGCCTGGCCCTCGTTGCGCACGTTGCGCACGAGCACCGCGATCTCCGACGCGGGCGTCCCCTCGCGCACCATCCGTTCGATCTCCGCGGCGGCGTTCTGCGCCTGGGCGCGCTCGTTGGCCGCCCGCCAGACCTGGACCGTGCCGCCCTGCGGCCCGGAGATCGTCTTCTCGATCCGGTCCGGCGCCTGCGCGAGAACCGCCCCCGCCGCGTCGAGGATGCGCTGCGAGCACCGGAACGACTCCTCGAGCCGGACCACCGGCGCGTCGGGGTGCGCGCGGCGCACGTCGGCCACGTTCTTCGCCGCGGCGTTGCGCAGGCGCTGCGTGCACTGGTCGTCGTCGGCGCACACCACGAGGTTCGGCCCGTCGACGTTCCCCGCGGCGAGCAGCCCGACGAGCTGCACCGCGCCGGGGCCGAGGTCCTGCAGCTCGTCGACGAGGACGTGCCGGTAGCGGCCGCCCAGGCCCTCCCGCACGTGCTCGTGCTCGCGCAGCAGCGCGACGGCGCGCAGCAGCAGGTCGCCCTCGTCGATCGCGCTCTGCTCGGCGAGCATCCGGTCGTGCGCGAGGTAGAGCTGGGCGAACTCGCGCTCGCGGGCGGTGCGCGCCAACGCGTCAGGTTCTTCGGAGAGGCCGCCCGACCAGGCGGCGTAGTCCTCCGCCGTGACGAGCGCCTCCTTCAGGCGGTCGATCCGCGCCACCACGCCGGAGAGCAGCGCGGCGGGCTGGCCGCCGAGGTCGTGCTCCTGGAGCGTCAGTTCGTCGACGCGCTCGAGCAGCATCGCCAGCCGGTCCGCCGCGGTGACCGGGAGGACGAACGGCTCCAGGCCGGCATCGAGGGCCTGATCGTGCAGGAGCCGCACGCACAGGCTGCCCACGGTGTGGACGGCGAGTTCCTCGTACGCGCAGGTGAGACGGGACTCCAGCCGGCGCCGGAGGTCGTCCGCGCACGCGAGCGTGGAGGTGAGCAGGACGACCGCGTCCGGTGGCGTTCCCCGGTCGGCCAGGTGCGCCACGCGCTCGACCAGGGCGGTCGTCTTCCCGGTCCCGGCGCCCCCGAGCACGACGAGCGGGCCGCTCGGATGGTCCGCGACCCGCAGCTGGGCCGCGGACATATGGGGGTTTCCCGGCGTCACCATGCCTAGTATGGCCGCCATGGCCATCAGGTCGGCAACCCTGTCCGCAGACTGGCTCGCCGCCTGCCATCGCGCCGCCGACGGCCTGCGCGCGGTGCTCGTCGATCACCCCACCAGCCACGAACGCGTCGTCCAGACCGGCACCCGCGGCGAGGGCGGGGACGACACGCTCGTCATCGACGCCGCCGCCGAGGACGCGGTGTTCGTCGAACTCGACCGTCTGCACGCCGACGGCGCCCGGTTCACCGCCGTGAGCGAGGAGCGCGGCGTCGTCGACTACGGCGACCCGGACGTCCTCGTGGTCATCGATCCCATCGACGGGTCCATGAACGCCAAGCGCGGGCTCACGCACCACGCGATCTCGATCGCCGTAGCCGACGGGCCGACGATGGCGGATGTCGTGTTCGGCTTCGTCGCGGACATCGGCGCGGGCGAGGAGTGGTCGGCCTGGCGAGGTGAGGGCGCGCTGCACAACGGCGTCGCGATCACCGACCCGCCGCCCGAGCGCCGCGACATCCACGACCGCCTGGAGCTCGTCGCGATCGAATCGGCGGACCCGCGGTGGATCCATCAGGCGCTGCCGGGGCTGGAGAAGCACGTGCACCGCGTGCGGGCGATGGGGTCGATCGCGATCTCGCTGTGCCAGGTCGCCACGACCCGCGTGGACGGGATGGTGTCGCTGTGGCGTTGCCGCGCCGTCGATGTGGCCGCCGCGCAGCTGATCGTGCGTGAGAGCGGCGGGCTCTGTGCGTTCCCGGGCTACGGCGACGGGCCGCTCGACGCCCCGCTCGATCTCGCGCCGCACGCGCCGGTCGTCGCGGCGCGCCACCCAGCTGGCGCTCGACCAGCTCGCCGAGATCCCCGCGGTCGGGGCGCACTGATGACCGCGGGCCGGTGATGCTCGACCCGAACTTCGCCGCGAAGATGGCCGTGACGCTCGCCGGCGGCGCGGGTGAGCCCGGGCTGCCGCCGGTCGATCTCATCACCGTCTGCGATACCGCGCATGCGCGCATCACCGACGCGACCGGCCTGGTCGCCGCACAGGCGCTCCCGCCGCCCGAGTGGGTCGACCGCGAGGCATGGGCGGCCGCGAACGCCGTGAGCCTCTCCCGGCTGCTCGAGCCGATCACCGACAGGGCAGGGCAGGACATGGGCCCGCTCGCCGGTCCGCTGCGCGCTGCCGCCGGCGGACTGGCCACCGCCGAGGCGGGCGCGCTGCTCGGGCTCGTCGCCAAGCGCGTCCTCGGCCAGTACGACTTGACCCTCACCGATCCGGACGTTCCCGCGCGGCTGCTGTTCGTCGGGCCGAACATCCTCGACGCGGCCGCGAAGCTCGACGCCGACGCGGGCGAGCTGCTGACGTGGATCGCGCTGCACGAGGTCACGCACGCCGTGCAGTTCTCCGCCGTGACGTGGCTGCGCCCGCACCTCGCGGAAATCCTGGAGGAGCTGCTCGGGTCGCTCGACGTGGAGGTGGACTGGGGCGCGCTGCTGAAGCTGCCGTCGGCGAGCGAGCTGCGCGACGCGGTCGACACGGTCCGCGAGCGCGGGCTCGCGTCCTTCTTAGGACCTGCGCGTGGGGACCTCCTGGACCGCCTCCAGGCCCGGATGGCGCTCATCGAGGGCCACGCCGAATGGACGATGGACGCGGTCGCCGGCGAGCTCGTCCCCAACCTCGAGGAGCTCCGCGCCGCGCTGGATCGGCGCCGAGCGGAGCGCTCCGGCCTGCTGCGCTTCGCCGACCGTCTGCTCGGCCTGGACCTCAAGATGCGCCAGTACGAGGAGGGGCGCGCGTTCTGCGAGGCCGTTGTCGCCCTGGGCGGCCCCGAGTTGCTCTCGCACGCGTGGGCCGAACCCGAGACCGCCCCGGGGCCGCAGGAGCTGGCCGATCCGGAGGCCTGGCGCGCCCGCGTCAGCCGTGCCTGAAGCGAGCGCCTGCGAGCACGACGCGGCATGATTAAGGGATGCGTTGCCGCTTCCTCACCCTCGGGCTGATCTTCGCGCTGGCCGTACCGTGCACCGCGTCTGCGGCCGATCGCACGGTGACCTTTGCCTTCACGGGCGGGATCCAGACGTTCACTGTGCCTCCGGGCGTCACCTCGATCGATGTCGAGGCGTTCGGCGGCCGGGGCGGGACGACCTTCACCGGCGTGAAGGCTCCCGGGGCGCGGGTCACCGGGACGATCGACGTCGTCCCGGGCCAGGTCCTGTACGTCCTCGTGGGTGGTGACGGGTCGACCTTCCCGGGCTTCCGGGGTGGGTTCAACGGCGGAGGCGACGCCGGCCGCGAACGCGACGGCGACGTCGGACTGGGCGTGGGCGCAGGAGGCGGAGCGACCGACGTGCGCACGCTGCCACCCGCGGACGCCCGCTCGCTGGACGCCCGGCTCATTATCGCCGGCGGTGGCGGTGGCAAGGGTGCCGGCGGCGTTGGGTACCCGGTGTCCTTCTCCTCGCATGTGACGGTCCCCGGGGGCGCCGGAGGGTCCGTGGGCGCGCCAGCCGAGGATGGCGCGGACACGACGACGACGAGCGGCGGGACGACCGCCCTCGTGCGCCTCGGCGGCGGCGAGGCCGGCGAAGCCGCGCGCACGGTCGCCGGGGGCGCGGGCGGGGCCGGCGGCACCGGGAACCGGCCAGGCGGTACGGGTGAGGACGGCACGCTGGGTCAGGGCGGGTCCGGCGGCCAGGGCTACCGCGCCGGTGGTGGCGGCGGCGGCGGGAAGTACGGCGGCGGCGGAGGCGGCGCCGGCGGCGAGAGCATCAACTCCGGCCCGACCTCGGCGGCAGGCGCTGGCGGCGGCGGCGCGGGCTCGTCGCTGAATCCGCCCGGCGGCGGCGTGTTCGAGGCCGCCGATCCGGCGATCCCGGCTCAGGCCCGCCTGACCTTCGCGGCACCCACTGCGCAGGTGTCGCCGGCCGCGATCGACCTCGGCACCCAGGAGGCGGGCACGATCGGGCCGGTCCGCGAGGTGACCGTGAAGAACACGTCGCGCCTGCCGCTCGTCGTCGACGGGGCGACGGTGCTCGGCCCCCAGGCCGACGACGTGCTGGTCTCCTCCTCGAGCTGCCCGGAGCAGCTCGTGCGCGATGCGTCCTGCGTGGTGCGGGTGCGTTACGCCCCGCAGCAGGCCGGGCCGACGATCGCGACGCTGCGCCTCGATCTCAACACCGTCACCCCGCCGACCGTCGCGCTCACCGGGCAGGCGACCGGGCCGGCAGGGGCGCCCGGGCTGGCGGGGCCGACTGGTCCAGCGGGGCCGGCCGGAAGCCCGGGGCTCGCGAGCGCGTCCACGTCCCCGACGCCCGCAAGTGCGGTGCTCGTCTGCGCCCGCCCGCCGCGTCGCTGCCGGGTCGACGTGGTCGCGCCCACCGGCGTCGCCGCGGCGATCACGGTGCGGCGCGGCCGGGTCACGGTGTTCGGGCGAGCGCGACTCGGGACGGGCCGGGTGCTGCGCGTTGTGGTCCCGGCGAGCGCGATCCGGCGGGCTGGGCGATACACGGTCGCGGCGCGGTTCACGAGCACGGCGGGCGCCCGGACGCTCGCGCTCGGCGCGTTTCGCGTGCGTCGCTGAGCGGCCGGGACTCGGCGGGTCCGAGCCCCAGACCTGCTCACGGCGGCAACCGCGGGCGGCGACCTTGCGCCAGGACGCAAGGTCGGCGACGCCCCTGGCCTGCACGTCGATCGTCATCCGCGGCGACTCCGACCATCCGTCCGTGGGAACGACCGGCGCTCGGCCCCATCCTGCATGGCGACACGCTCACCGACTCAGGAGTCCACGAGCACGATCGCGAACCCGGCCGATGTCCCTGACGCCTCTCGTCGCCCGAGACCGCTCCGCGGAGCTCGGCGGCGTTGAGCGCAAGGACCAGCGCCCAGGAGGACCACGACGCAGGTGGCCTGTTCTCCCCGGTCGGCGCCTCGGACGAAGGAGACCACGCCCATGAATCCGCTCACAGCATCTCCCGTCGGCACCCATCCGCTCGACTCGCTCACCGCCGAGGAGGTCAGCGCCGCCGCCCGGATCCTCAAGGAGCAGGAGGGGCTCGGCGACGAAGCGCGCTTCGTCTCGATCGTCCTGCACGAGGAGAAGGACCGCATGCGCGCGTGGACCGAGGGGGGAGCCCGTGCCGCGCCAGGCGTTCATCGTCTTCCGCAACCGCGAGACGCGCGGCACGTACGAGGCCGTCGTCGACCTCACGAACGGGACGGTCCTGCGCCACGAGCGGATGGAGGGCGTGCAGGCGTCGATCACCGGCGAGGAGTTCATGGCGACCGAGGACACCGTGCGCGCCAGCCCGGAGTGGCAGGAGGCGATGCGCAAGCGCGGCGTCGAGGACTTCTCCATGTGCATGCTCGACCCGTGGTCGTCGGGCTACTTCGGCCCGGAGGACCACCCGAGCCGCCGGCGCATCTGCCGGCCGCTGACGTGGGTGCGCTCGGGCGACCCGGACGACAACGGGTACGCACGGCCGGTCGAGGGGCTCCAGGTCGTCGTCGACCTCGACGAGATGAAGGTCGTCGAGGTCATCGACCACGGGGTCGTGCCGCTGCCGCCCAGGCCGGGCAACTACTACCCCGATCTCGCGATGGGCGACCCCGAGAACGTGCCGGTCATGGACGGGATGCGCGAGGACGTCAAACCGATCGAGATCACGCAGCCTGAGGGCGCGAGCTTCACCGTCGACGGCAGCCTCGTGACCTGGCAGAAGTGGCAGGTGCGGATCGGCTTCAACAGCCGCGAGGCGCTCGTGCTCTACGACATCGCCTACCAGGACGGCGACACGCTGCGGCCGATCTGCCACCGCGCGTCGCTCGGCGAGATGTATATCCCCTACGCCGACCCGCAGCCGACGCAGTCCACGAAGAACGTCTTCGACATGGGCGAGTACGGGATCGGCTGGCTGGCGAACCCGCTGGAGCTCGGTTGCGACTGCCTCGGGGAGATCAAGTACTTCGACGGCGTCGTCAACGACCAGGACGGCGAGCCCGTCGTCATCCCGAACGCGATCTGCATGCACGAGGAGGACTACGGCATCGGCTGGAAGCACACGGACTTCCGCACCGAGAAGGTCGAGGTCCGCCGCCTGCGCCGCTCGTGATCTCCAGCATCTGCACCGTCGGCAACTACGAGTACGGGTTCTTCTGGCACCTGTATAACGACGGGACCATCGAGCTGGAGGTCAAGCTCACCGGCTGCCTCACGACCAACGCGCTGCCGGTCGGCGAGGACACGCCGTACGGGCAGGCGCTGGCGCCCGGGCTCTACGGGCCGCACCACCAGCACTTCTTCAGCGTGCGGCTGGACATGGAGGTCGACGGGCCGCAGAACCGGGTGGTCGAAGTGGACTCCGTGCCGGAGCCGATGGGCCCGGACAACCCGATCGGCTCGTACTGGAAGACCGAGCGCACGGTGCTCGCCACCGAGCAGCAGGCCCAGCGCCAGGTCGACCCGACGAAGGGCCGGTTCTGGAAGATCGAGAACCCGAACGTCGAGAACTCGGTCGGCGAGCCGACGGCCTACAAGCTCATGCCGGGCGAGAACGTGTTCCCGATGGTCCACCCCGACGGGATCTGGGGCCGGCGCGGCGCGTTCATCCAGAAGCACCTGTGGGTGACGCCGTACGCGCCCGACGAGAAGTTCCCGGCCGGCGACTACCCCAACCAGCATCCGGGTGGGGCGGGCCTGCCGGAGTGGACAGCCGCCGACCGGTCGGTCGACAACGAGGACCTCGTGCTCTGGTACTCGTTCGGCGCCCACCACGTGGTGCGGCCCGAGGACTGGCCGGTCATGCCCGTGCACCACATCGGCTTCAAGCTCAAGCCCGCCGGGTTCTTCGCGGGGAACCCGGCGCTGGACGTGCCGCCGACCCAGGCAAAGCACTGTCAACACTAGCCCACATCGGCGGGGTGCCCGTCGAGGAGCTGCTCGCCGCTGGCCCCGCTCTCCTCGCCGCCGGCGGGCTGATCGGCGCATACCTGCGAGGGCTGCTCAGACCGCGCAGCTGAGCGGAATGGTGTATCATTCCGCTCCTGTTCGGAGGGGTGAGGGGGAGTGGTATGTCCGTGTGGATGCGACGTGTGATCGTGGCGGTGACGGTGGTCGCGCTGGCGCCGACGCCCGCGTTCGCGGCGATGAACGCGTCGGTGCAGGTGCCGGCCGGAAGCGTTGCCCCGCCGACTGCGGTGACCGTCGAACAGACCGGGCCGCACGAGGTGACCGTGACGAACACCGGTGCCACGCCCATGACGTTCGGGGGAACCGCTCTGCGCGGCGTCTCCCGTCTGCTGAAGCTTGATCCGTCGAGTACGTGCCTGTCGGCCCGGACGCTCGGGGCCGGGGCCTCGTGCGTGCTGCGTCAACGGACGGCCCGGGCCGCGACGGCCACCGGCGTCGCGCTGCGCGTGACCGTGGCGGGCGGCACGGTGAGCCTCACCAACGCGAGTGCCGAGGACCTCCGTCTCGGCGGCGCTGCGGCAGCCTCGTTCCTCCGCCAGCTGGGCGTGCGGGGCGGCACGTGCGTGGGCGCCGGAACGCTGCCCGCCGGCGGCACCTGCACGGTGGCGGGGCGCCCCGGGGCGCCCCGGCCGACGACGGCGCTCGCCGCCGGCGCCGCGCTCGACCGCGGGACCAAGCAGCGGTTGACGGCGTTCGCGCTGACCCCGACCGAGCAGAAGCTCCGGGACGATTCCATCCTGGTCGGGGCCACCCTCGTCCTCATCGCGCTCCTGCCGGTCATCGTGCCGGCCGTGATCGTCTTCGGCCCGCCGTTGCTCCTGGGTGCCGCCGTGGTGTCCTTCGTGAGCACCTGGCTCTTCCTGCTGTGCGGGTCCGCTGGGCGCTGCGACTGAGCGCGCGTCAACGCGACTCGAACAACCGCTGCAGCCGCAGCGCCGTTTCGATCTCGGCCCGCCGCTCGGCGATCGCGTGGCCGAGCAGCGTCTCGGCGCGGCGCAGTCGGTAGGTGACGGTCCGCGGCGCGATCTCCAGCGCCGCGGCGGTCGCGCTCACGCTCTCGCGCGCTGCAAACCACGCGCCGAGGGTCGTGCGCAGCCGGACGCTGCGCTCGTCGGGGCCCGCGAGCAGGCCGAGCTCGGCGCGCACCAGTTCACGCGCGAGGTCCTGGTCGCCCAGGGCGAGGGCCTCGACCATCGCGTCGCGTGCCGCGACCACGCCGCCGCCGCGCGCGTCGGCCACCTGCCACGCGACGAGCGCCTGGCGGTGCGCGAGCCGGAACCCCGAGACGCCGAGGCACGGGCCGCCGATCCCGGCGTGCGCGCCGGGGAGGTCTTCGCGGCGGAGGCGGGCGGCGACGTCGTCGTGGGCGTCGGCGTGCAGCCAGCCCCACGTGCGGTCGCCCGACGGCTCGAGCACCGTCAGGCAGTCGGCGCCCAGGTCGTCCGCCACGCGCGCGATCGCGGCTGCGGCATCGCCCGAGGCGACGACCGCCACGTGCGTCCCGTCCATTGCGTAGTCCAGGCCCAGGGGCGGTTGGCCGGCGAGCACGGCCTGCACGCGGCGCAGGAGGTGCAGGCGCGGCGTGCCGTGCAGGCGGTCGCGCTCGTCGGCATACTCGCGAGCGACGAGCGGGGAGACGCGGTCGATGTACCGGTAGAGCTGGTGCGCGGCGCCGCGCAGGACGTCGGCGGGCCGGCGGATGTCGTCGTAGCCCCCGCGGGCGACGTCGTCGAGGACGTGCTCGAAGATCACCTGCTGGCCCAGCCGGTAGGTGCGCAGCAGCGCGTCGACGTGCGCACCGTGCTGAGCGGCCAGGTCGGCCTCCAGGCGCGGGCCGAAGCCGAGCGAGTGCGGCAGGGCGCCCGGCGCGGCCGACGGCGGCGAGCATGAGCTCCGTGTTCTCGTGCGTGCTGCGGCGCACCGCCGCGACGTAGGCCGGGTCGTCGGTGACGAAGAACTCCGGGACCTCACGCAGCTGGCGCTCCATGAGGTCGTCGACGATCACGCCGAGCCGGGCGCGGCCCTGCCGCGCGAGCGACTGGAGGTCCTGGGTGGCCGAGGCCATCGCGCCCAGCATGGCGATGGCGTGCGCGCGCCGGAATGGCCCGCGTGCACGGACCGGATCGACGGGCTGGCCGTAACCAGTGCGACATGGCGGTTTACAAACACATGTTCGCCGGGTAGTATCACCGGTACAAGCTTAGAAGTAACAACCTGAGATCAGGAGCTATGGCCGAAACCACCAGCACCAGCACCAGCACGACCGCCGCGGCGAAGCCGAAGGCCACCGCCGCGAAGAAGCCCGCCGCCAAGCGGACCACGACTGCTGCGAAGAAGCCGGCGGCGAAGAAGGCGACCACGAGCGCGCGCACCCGGACGACCGCCGCGAAGAAGGCCGCCGCCACGGTCGAGCCCAAGACGCCGCTGCAGACCGCGAGCGACATCGCCGAGAAGGTCGTCCTCGTGCAGGTCGGCGCCGCCCTCACCGCGCGTGACTCGGTCGTCGAGACGGTCAAGGAGATCCGTGCCACCTCGCTCGACCGCGCGACGGTCGAGAAGGAGCTGAAGTCGGCGCAGACCGACCTCGAGAAGGAGCTCAAGAAGTTCGAGAAGCGCGGCACGAAGGCTCGCAAGGACCTCGAGCGCGACCTCACGAAGGCCCGCACCCGCATCGAGCGTGAGCTGCGCCAGCGCCGCTCGACGGTCGAGAAGGTCGCGAAGGAGAACCGCGCCCGCCTCGAGAGCGAGGTCAAGAGCCTGCAGGCCGACCTCGAGAAGCAGGCCGAGCCGGTCCTCAAGACGCTCGACCCCGTCGTCACCCCCGTCACCGACGTGGCGAGCACCGTCCGCGAGCGCGTCACCGCGCTCGTCTAGCAGCACCGCAGCACGCATCACCCTCCCCTCCCTCACATCGCGGGGGCGCCAACCACCGGCGCCCCCGCGATCGTTGTACGGCGAACGACCCGTACAATCGGTGGCATGCCTTCCGTCGACGACATCCGTACCGCCCTCGCCCGCGTCATCGATCCCGAGCTGCGGGCCTCGATCGTGGAGCTCGGGATGGTCCGCTCGATCGACGCCCACGAGAACGGCGTCGTCGACGTCACCGTCTCGCTGACGACCCCCGGCTGCCCGATCCGCAACCACTTCCAGACCAGCGTGGTCAAGGAGGCCAAGACGGTCGAGGGCGTCACGCACGTCAACGTCACGTTCGACGTGCTCTCCGACACGGAGAAGCAGGGCCTCCAGCAGAAGCTCGGCCGCAGCGGCGGACTGCCCAGCGGCGCGCTCGCGCAGGTCGCGAACGTCATCTGCGTCGGCTCGGGCAAGGGCGGCGTCGGCAAGTCGTCGGTCACCGCGAACCTCGCTGCGGCGCTCACCGCCGAGGGCAAGAAGGTCGGCGTGCTCGACGCCGACGTGTGGGGCTACAGCATCCCGCGCATGTTCGGCCTGGGCGGTCAGCGCCCGCCGGTCAGCGCGACCCGCAAGATCCTCCCGCTCGAGGCGGGCGGCGTGAAGGTCATGTCGATCGGTTTCTTCGTCGAGGAGGACAGCGCGGTCGTCTGGCGCGGCCCGATGCTCCACAAGGCGCTGACGCAGTTCCTCGAGGACGTCGACTGGGGCGAGCTGGACTACCTGCTCGTCGACCTGCCCCCGGGCACGGGCGACGTGTCGATGACCCTCGCGCAGCTGCTGCCGCAGGCGCAGTTCCTCATCGTCACCACGCCGCAGGCGACCGCGCAGAAGGTCGCGCGCCGCGCCGCCGAGATGGCGACGAAGGTCAACCTCGAGATCGGCGGCATCGTCGAGAACATGTCGGGCTTCGCGACGCCGACGGGTGAGCGCTACGCCATCTTCGGCGAGGGCGGCGGGCAGGAGCTCGCCGACGAGCTGGACGTCCCGCTGTTCGGCAAGGTCCCGCTCACGATGCCGCTGCGCGAGCAGGCAGACGCCGGCGTGCCGCTCGTGGCGACCGACCCCGACGATCCTGCGGCGCAGGCGATCCGCTCCGTCGCCCGCGGGATCATCGCGATCACGCCGACGCAGCCGATCGCGCTGCAGATGGCGCCCGAGGAGCCTGCCGCGACGCTGCCGATCGTGGAGAGCAAGCCCAAGCCGAAGGGCATGTCGCTCCCCATGGCGTGACGATTCGCCGACGCGAATCGTCATTGGGAGTTCGGCTGGCGCCGAACTCCCTGTCCAGATAGGGCCGCGATGGGTGTGGCTTTGCGGGGCGCGCGTCGATAACCGGGGAGTGATCCCCGCACTCCCGGAGCTCGCCCCCCGGCGGCTACGGCGCCCTTGGCGTGTCCTGTTGCTGCTCGTCCCCGCCCTGTTCACCGTCGCAGGCGGCGTCGCCGCGATCCTGGCGATCGAGCGCGTCCGGGACACCGCGCGGCACCAGGGGACCGTCGCCGCGGTGGCACACGCCAACGCCACGCAGGCCCGGCAGGCCGCGCTGGCGCTCAACGGCATCGCCTTCCTCATCGGCGCCCGGAACACCGCCGGCCCCGACACGCTCGGCCCCGGCCTGGCCCAGATTGCGTCCCGGGCGACCGCGCAGCACCGCACCCTGGTCGCACTGGCCGGCGACGATGCGGACGCCCAGGCGGCGCTCCGGGCGTCGGCCGCGTCACGCAACGCGGCGCTCCTGGCCCTGTCTCCACCGATCACGCGCGACGGATTGCAGCGCGCGGGCGGGTCCCTCGGCTCCGCTGCGGGCGTGCTCGATGCGCTGTCGCAGGACGCCGCCGCGAAGGAGCGGGCGGCGGACGACCGCGCGAAGCGCGTGACCGTCATCGCGCTCGCGCTCGCCGTGCTCGTCGTCACCGCGTGCTGGTGGGCGTTCCTGGCCCTGGCGGGCCGCATGCAGCGCCGCCACGTCGACCTGCTGCGTCACCTGGCCGACCACGATCCGCTGACCGGGTTGGGGAACCGTCGCGCGCTCGGTGCCGCGGCGGCTGCGCTGGGTGACACGTCCGCCGCGCTGGCCATGTGCGATCTCGACGGGTTCAAGACGTTCAACGACCGGTTCGGCCATGTGGCGGGCGACGCGTTGCTCCGGCGCGTGGCTGAGCGCCTGGCGATCGTCGGCTCCGACGCCGGGGCGCGCGCGTTCCGGCTCGGCGGCGACGAGTTCTGCGTCCTGGCGCCGGGGATCGATCCTGCGCGCCTGGCCGAGCTCTGCCGCGCGGCGCTGACCGACGAAGGTGACGGCCACCGGATCACGGCATCGGTGGGGACCGCCCAGCTCCCCGATGACGGCGACCTTCGGGGGGCGCTGCTGGTGGCCGACGGCCGGCTGTACGAGGTCAAGCGTGCGCGGTACCTGTCGGATCCGTCGGCCGACCGCCGCAACGCTCCGCGCGAACGCACCGGTTGACGGTCAGCCGCCGTACAGGTCCTCAGGGCGCCGCACGATCTCCATGATCCGGGCGGGGTCGCCGGCCGGGCTGAATCCGCACTGCGCGTAGAGCCCGTGCGCGTCAAGGGTCTGGAGTTCGATCCGTCGCAGGCCCTGGAGGTCGGGGTGGGCGAGGATCGTCTCGACGAGCCGGACACCGAGGCCGCGCCCGCGGTGCTCGGGGAGGACGAAGACGTCGGCGATGTAGGCGAAGACGGCGCGGTCGGTGACGACGCGCGCAAACCCGGCCTGCGCGCCGCCGGGGGCGTAGAGCCCGAACGGGATCGAGTGGGCGATCGCGCGCTCGACGACGTCACGCGGGACGCCCGGCGACCAGTACGCATCGGTCGACAGAAACGCATGGATGGCGTCGAGATCGAGTCGCTCGCGGGCGGTGGAGATCTCGTAGCCGTCGTGCTGCATCGGCCCAGCGTAGGATGCCGCGCACATGTTCGGCCGCGAAAAGGAGATGGACCTCGGGCTGTCCGCGGCCACCGGGCGGCCCGACCCCGTTCCCGGGTCCGAACCCGCCGCGGCCGCGGGGCCCGGCGAGCCGTACGTGCCGGGCCGCGCGGCGCTTGCGCTCTTCACCCTGGCGGTGCTCGCCGCGGGCGCGTTCATGTTCATCACGGTCGAGGGCAACGCGGTGGACGACCCCGTCAAACAGGCACAGCGCGGCGAGATCGCCACGAACGACCCGCTGTCGCTGGTGCGCGAGGCGAACCTCACGCGGGCGCTGCGCACGCTCGCCGGCGAGATCGACGAGGGCGGCTACATCGACAGCTTCCGGCTCGCGCCGACGACCATCAACGCCATCGTCGTCCAGCCGAGCGGGCAGCGGGAGACGGTCACCATCAACGTCGCCTTCGAGACGACCTCCACCGACGCCGGGACGGGCGAGGGCGAGGGGCTGCAGCCCAGCGACATCGATCCGACGGCGCCCGAACGGATCATCCGCGTGGCGAACCGCAAGTTCGACCTCCGTCCGCAGAACTTCGACTACATGGTCGCCAACGAGCCCTTCGACGAGGGCGACGAGTCCTCCTGGACCGCGTTCTGGAAGCTCCCGCTGAAGGACAACGACATCTCCGCCGCCGCAGACGGCACCGACGTCCGGCCGCTCGGCACGCCTGACGCGAAGACCCGCGCCGAGACGAAGGCCGCGCAGGAGGCCGCCAGCCGCGCACAGCGTGAGGCCGCCGAGCGCTCGCAGTGCATCAGCCGCGCCGAGACGCCCGAGCAGATCCAGAGGTGCCTGCCCTGATGGCCGGCCGGATGCGCACCCTCATCGGCATGGCGATGATCGCCGCCGGCGTGCTGCTCTCCGCCTGGGCGCTCTACGAGCTCGTGCGCATCGGGTCCTGCTCGTCCGGTGGGCCGTACGTCTCCGCGCGCGAGTGCCCGCCCGGCACGGGTCTGAAGATCTTCGCGATCATGGGCGGGATCTTCCTGACCCTCGGCGGCGCGTTCGTCGTGCCGGGCGCCGCGATCGCCGGGGTGGCGTGGGGGCTCGGCTTCACGATGCTCGGCGCCGCGTTCTTCGTCGCCGCGTTCGGCCCGGCCGCACCGCCGGAAGCCGACAGCAGCCTGCAGTGGGTCGGCGCGCTCGTCGGCGGCATGTTCCTGCTCATGGGTCTTCCCGGCCTGTTCGCGATCTTCGGCGCTGGGCGCCGTGGCGGGAAGTCCGGGCGGGCCGCGCACCTGCTCCAGCACGGCAAGCGCTGCCCGGGCACGGTCCTGTCGGTGCAGGACACGGGCATGACGATCAACGACAACCCGCGGGTGAAGATGCAGGTCCGGGCCGAACCGGCGGGCGAGCCCGCGTTCGAGTTCGAGAAGACCGCGACGGTCTCGCGTGTCCAGATCCCGCGGTCAGGTGACCGGTGCGCGGTGTTCTACGACCCGGCGGGCGGCGGCGAGCCGGGCATCTCGTTCGATGCGCCGGCGCTCGCCATGGTCGGCCTGACGCCGGGAGGCGGGGCGGCCCCGCCTGCTGCGCCGTCGGCGTCCGCGTCGGCGGTCCCCGGGGTCGTGCCGGTCGCCGCCCCGCCGGCGGGGCAGGACGACGACCCCATCGAGGAACTCGAGCGGCTCGCCAGGCTGCGAGCCGCCGGGGCGCTCACCGACGAGGAGTTCCAGGCCGCGAAGGCTCGCGTCCTGGGCTCGTGACGTCGAGCGAGCTCACCCTCACTTGGTCGTGAAGTACTCCGCGTTGATCGCGGCGAACTGGGCCCACTCGTCGGGGAGCTGGTCCTCGGCGAAGCACGCGTCGACCGGGCAGGCCTCAACGCACGCGTCGCAGTCGATGCACTCTTCCGGGTCGATGTAGAGCTGCTCGACCTTGTCGTAGTCGGGCTCATCCGGGGTCGGGTGGATGCAGTCGACCGGGCACACCTCGGTGCACGAGTTGTCCTTCTGGCCGATGCACGGCTCGGCGATGACGTAGGCCATGTGCCTTTCCTTTGGGTGTGACGTCGTCCGGAGGGCGCCGCTTGCGGTGCCGGGAGGACGAAAGCAGGTTCTCCGGGAGCCGCGGATATTAGAACCTGGGAGCGGCGGCCGGGTCCGCGGTCGTACCCGCGGGCGGCGATACGCACGTCGGTGGGAGGCGTCGATCACCACCTGACGCACCGCGGCCACCGGTCATTGGCCCCGGCCAACTTCCGGATGGCCGCGCTACGTCAGGCGGCGCCGACGCCTCCCACCGCCGCACGTATCGCCGCCCGCGGGTACTAGGCTCCCGCCCGTGATCCTGCTGACGGGCGCCACGGGACTGGTGGGAACCGCCGTGCTCCAGCGGCTCGTCGCCGCGCGTCGCCCGGTCCGATGCCTCGTCCGTGACCCGCGCGGCCTGGGCGAACTTCGGGTGCGCGTGCAGCTCGCGCTCGGCGATCTCGCCGACCCTCCGTCCTTTCGCAACGCCATGCGCGGGGTGACCACCGTCATCCACCTCGCGGGGTCGGCGCGCGACCAGCCCGCCGGGTCGATCGAGGAGCTCAACGGCATCGCGACGTGGCGGATGGTGCGCGCCGCCGAGCGGGCCGGCGTGCAGCGGTTCGTCTTTCTCTCCGGGCTCGGCGCGAGCCCGCACCACCGCGCGCGGCTGCTGCGGGCCAAGAGCCTGGCCGAGGAGGTCGTCGCCGCCAGCACGCTGGAGACGGCGATCGTCGCCACCTCGCTCGTGTACGGGCCGGACGACCGAACGCAGCGGCTGCTGCGGCGGCTGCTCCTGGGGTCGCCCGTGCTGCCGGTCATCGGCCGCGGCACGTCGGAGTTCCAGCCGTTGTGGGCGGCCGACGTCGCGGAGTGCCTGCTGGCGGTACTCGATCGCGACGTCCCGCACCAGCGCCACGAGCTGGCGGGCCCCGACATCCTCACCGCCAGGGAGATGGGAGATCTGCGGCTGCGGGCGCTCGGCAAGCGTCGGCGCGACCTCTCCATTCCGGAACCTGTCGTCGCAGGTGGGTTGCGCATCGGTGAGAACCTGCTGAAATCCAAGACTCCGGTGTGCTGGGACGAGGTGGAGCTGTTGACTGCGTCAATGACGACGAAGCACGGAAGCGCGGGCACTGAGGCCCTGGGAGTCCGGCCGGCGCCGATGCGCGAGGTGCTCGCCCCGGTCCAGCATCGAGGGCACGTCTGATGCCGCGCCGCGTGCTGCTCGTCGCCCGGCGTCGCCGGCGCGCTCCTGACACCCGTCGCCGGCGCGGTCGCCGCGCCCATCCTCGAGCCGGTGCTCACCGAGTGGCGTGCGGAGAAGCTGCGCGGCACGCCCGGCGATGACGTTCTGCGCGGCGAGACGGGCAACGACTACCTCGACGGGCTCGCCGGCAACGACCAGCTCCTCGGCGACTCGGGCAACGACACGCTCTACGGCCGCGAGGGCAACGACATCGTCGACGGCGGTGACGGCGACGACGCGATGTACGGCGGCGAGGGCAACGACTTCATCGTCGAGCAGCGCTTCGGCGACGACCGCCTGTTCGACGGCGGCCCCGGCGACGACTACATCCACGCGAACCGCGGGTCGGACAAGAACGTCAACGGCGGAGACGGGAACGACACCGTGCTCGGCGGCAGCGGGCCGGACGTGCTGCGCGGCGATGCCGGCAACGACGTGCTCGTCGGCGGTACGGCACCCGACACGCTGATCGGCGGGGACGGGGACGATCGCCTCTACGGTGGGTCCGAACCCGACACCATGGACTGCGGGGCGGGCACCGACACGGCCTACGTCGAGACCACGTGGGAGCGCGACAACGGCCGCTTCAACAAGATCTCGGACTGCGAGACGATCGTCGTCGGCGACCCGTCGACGAAGGACAGCGCGTTCGACGGCTCCACGCCGTCCGAGCCGCCTCCCGCGCTGCAGACCGCGGGCGCGTCGGTCGCCGACGTCCTCCAGGGCATCTCCGAGAAGCTCGACCAGCCGACGAAGGTGGGCGGCAAGGGCAACGATCAGCTGCGGGGCACCAACGACGGGGACACGCTCGTGGGTCAGGACGGCGACGACACGATCGAGGGTCTCGGCGGCGCCGACGACCTCGACGGCGGCCAGGACCAGGACCTCATCAAGGGCGGCGCCGGCAACGACCGCATGTTCGGCCGCAAGGGCAACGACCGCCTGTACGGCGAGGACGGAGACGACGAGATCACCGGCGATCGCGGCGCCGACCTGGTCTTCGGCGGCTTCGGCGATGACTCCATCACCGGCGGCTTCGGCAAGGACCGCATCTTCTCGGGGCCCGGGAACGACTACGTCAACATCCGCGGCGGCCTGGCGGACGTCGCGGACTGCGGCCCGGGCACGGACCGCGTCCGCAAGGACCGCAAGGACAAGACGAAGAACTGCGAGGTCTTCGTCAAGTAGGCCGGGCCGGCGGGGCGAGCCGGTCCGCCCACGGCCGCGCGGCTTCGAGCTGCGCGGCGAGGGCGAGCAGGGCGCCCTCCTCGGCGGGCCGGCCGATGAGCTGCACGCCGATCGGCAGGTCGTCGCCCTTACGTGCGGCGATCGGCAGCGAGATCGCGGGCTGGCCCGTGATGTTGATCCCGGCCGTGAACGGCGTGAAGGTGCCGGAGCGGGCGAACGTCGCTGCCGGATCGTCGCCGCGCGGGTCGATCTCGCCGAGCGGCACCGCGACCTCGGCGAGCGCCGGGGTCAGCACGGCGTCGTAGGCGTCGGTCCAGGTGACGATGGCGCGTGCGAAGCCCTGCAGCTGCGCGCGGGCGAGTTCGGCCGACAGCGCGTCGATGCCGCGGGACGTCTCCCACAGCCACCAGCTCAGCGGTTCGACGTCCTCCTCGGTCGGCTCGCGGCCCGCGAGCATGGCGGCGAATGCCATCTGCGTGCAGACGGCGGGCCCGAACTCCGCGCTGAAGAGCTGGATCATCTCCCGGGACGACCACGGCGGGTCGACCTCCTCGATCTCGTGGCCGAGTGAGGCCAGCAGGTCGGCGGTCTCGGTCACCACGGCGGCGACCTCGGGGGCCACGGCCGCGTCGGGGATCGGCGGCGCCGTCGTCACCGCGATGCGCAGGCGGCCCGGCTCGCGCGCGGCGCTCACCGCGAAGGGCTCGGGCGGTGGCGGCGCCCAGCTCGCGTCGCCGAGCGACGGGCCGGCGAGGATGTCCAGCAACTCGGCGGTCTCGGCCACGGTGCGGGTCAGGACGCCGTCCTGGGTCAGGAACTGGTGGCCGAGGTCGGGGGCGTGCGAGATGCGCCCACGCTGGGGCTTGAGGCCGACCAGCCCGACGCACGCGGCAGGGATGCGCGTGGACCCGCCGCCGTCGTTGGCGTGGGCCAGCGGCACCATCCCGGCGGCCACGGCCGTGGCGGACCCGCCGGATGAGCCGCCCGACGTCCGCGTGGGGTCCCATGGGTTGCGGGCCGGCCCGTGGGCGCTCGGGTCGGTGACCGGCAGGATGCCCCACTCCGGCAGCTTCGTCGTGCCGACGATGACGAACCCCGCGCCCCGCAGGCGGGCCGTGACGTTGTGGTCGGCGGGCGGGACGAACGTGTCCGGCGTGAACGTCGAGCCGAACGACAGCGGCAGGCCGGCGACCGCGCGGTTGTTCTTGATGGCGATCGGGACGCCCGCAAACGGGCGGTCGTCGTCCGCGCCGATGGCGTCGGCGGCCTCGCGGGCGCGGCCGGCGTCGACGTGGACGAAGGCGCCGAGGTCGCGGTCGAGCGCCTCGATGCGGGCGAGCGAGAGGTCGGTGAGCTCACGGGCCCTGACCTCGCCGCTGCGAACGAGGGCGGCGAGCTCGATGGCCGAGCGGGTCAGCAGGTCATGGTCGGGCACGCGTGGACCGTACGCGGCACGCGAGCTCGATGCGCCGGATGCCGGACGGATGGCGGAGTCGTGGCGTAACCTGTTACAACCATTCATATGGTTACTGAGCGACGTCAGGTGGATATCGATCTCCCTGACGAGCTCGTGCTCCCGCTCGCCACCGGCGCGCCCTACTGGTACTGGCTCGGCGGCCGGCCGGCCCTGGACTTCGTCAACACCCTGCGCGAGCGGTGGCGGCGCAACGTCGAGACACTCGTCACCCCCGCCGACCTCGAGCAGTGGATGCAGCGCACCGATCTCCTGCCCGAGGAGTGGCGCCCCAACCGGGGCGGCGGGCGGCGGCGCCTGACCGATCAGGTGCTGTGCGAGGCCCGGGAGCTCCGCGAGGCAATCGACCTCTGCGTCCGGGCCGCCGTCGCCGGCGAGGCGCTCGACCGTGCCGCGGTGACCCTCATCGACGATTGGCTCATCCACGCAGGCGCGCGCCCGCAGTTCGCCCTCGCCGCCGACGGTCACGCGCAGCTCGGCGAGCGGGCCGCGGCCGACTCGCCCCGCCGCGCGCTGGGCACCATCGCCCTTGACGCCGCCACCATGCTCGGCACCCCCGCGCAGGCGGGACGTATCCGCATCTGCGCCGCCGACGACTGCTCGGCCCGCTTCTACGACCGATCCCCGGCGGGCCGGCGCCGGTGGTGCTCCATGCAGACCTGCGGCAACGCCGCCAAGGTCCGTGCGCACCGCGCGCGCCAGAAGGAGGCCGCACGATGACGGCCGACGAACGCGCAGAGGTCGAGCGGCTCGTCTCCGGCCAGGGCGCCGGCGGGTATCGCTGGGTCGTGCTCGGCGTGGGCGCGCTCGGCGCCGGTGCGTTCGCCGCGCTGCGGATGGGGCTCCCGTCCCTCGGCCCCGCGATCCGCGACGACTACGCGCTGACGCTCGGGCAGGTCGGCCTCGTCTTCACCGCGCTCGCGGTCGGCACGATGGTCACGCTCTTGGCCTGGGGCATGCTCACCGATCGCATCGGCGAGCGCCCGGTCATGGTCGCCGGCCTCGTCGGCACCGCGGTCGCGCTGGCCGGCGCCGGCCTGGCCGACGGGTTCTCGGGGCTGCTGCTGGCGATGTTCGCCGCGGGCGCCATGGGCGCCAGTGCCACCGGCGCGTCGGGCCGGGCGATCATGGGCTGGTTCGGGTGGAAGGAGCGCGGCCTCGCGCTCGGCATCCGCCAGATGGCGCTGCCGCTCGGCGGCGGCATCGGGTCGCTCACGCTCCCCGCGCTCGCGGCCGGGGTCGGCGGGCTGCAGCTCGCGTTCTTCGCCCTCGCCGGGCTCATGCTCGGCGCGGCGCTCGCCTGTCTCCTGCTCCTGCGCGAGGCGCCGGAGCGCCCCCAGGTGCTCAAGCCCCCGCCGTCCACGCCCCCGATGCGCGACCCGCGCCTGTGGCGCCTCGGCGCGGCCAGCGCGCTGCTCGTCTTCGCCCAGGCCGCGATGCTCGGCTTCCTCGTGCTCTTCCTCCACGACGAGCTGGGCGTGCGGACCGAATGGGCCGCGTTCGCCCTCGCGGCGGTGCTGCTCGTCGGCGCAGGCGGCCGTGTGCGCGCAGGGCGCGTGTCGGACCGGCAGGCGCGGCGGATCGCACCGATGCGGCGCCGCGCGCTGGCCAGCGGGCTGCTGCTCGTGGCGCTCGCGGCAGCGACGGCCGCGCCCGTCGCGGTCGTGATCCCCGTCCTGCTCGCCGCAGGCGTCGCGACGATGACGTGGAACGGCCTGGCGTTCACCGCCGCCGCCGAGATCTCCGGCAAGGCCCGCGCGGGCACCGCGATGAGCATGCAGAACACGATCGTCGCGATCGGCGGCGCCGCCAGCCCGGCGGTGTTCGGCACGCTCGTCGAGTTCGCCGGCTGGGCGCCCGCGTACGTCGCGCTGGCCGCCGGCCCGCTCGCCGCGTGGCTCGTGCTTGCCCCGCTGGTCGGCGAGGAGGACGAGCGTGTCGCGCGCCGAACTGCCCGCCTGCGCCGATCTGCGAGCCTGTCGCGCAACCCCGAACCAGTGACCTAGTGGTCCCACAAGGAGACGACGTGAGTACAGACACGATCGAGGTGAAGTCCGGCCTGGAGGGCGTCGTCGCCTTCGCGAGCGAGATCGCCGAGCCGGACAAGGACGGCGGGGCGCTGCGCTACCGCGGCGTCGACATCGAGGACCTTGTGGGTCAGGTGCCGTACGAGAAGGTGTGGGGCCTGCTGGTCGACGGCTCGTTCGACCCCGGCCTGCCGCCCGCCGAGCCGCATCCTCTGACGGTCCGCTCCGGTGATCCGCGAGTAGACGTGCAGTCCGCGCTCGCGATGCTCGCGCCCGAGTGGGGCATCCCCCCGCTGCTCGACCTCACCGACGAGGAGGCCCGCGACGCGCTGGCGCGCGCCTCGGTGCTCGCCCTGAGCTTCGTCGCGCAGTCGGCGCGCGGCCTGGGCAAGCCCTGGGTCCCGCAGGCCGACGTCGACCAGGCGACGTCGATCCCCGAGCGCTTCCTCATCCGCTGGCGCGGCGAGGCGAACCCCGATCACGTCAAGGCGATCGACGCCTACTGGATCAGCGCCGCCGAGCACGGCATGAACGCGTCGACGTTCACCGCGCGGGTCGTGGCGTCCACGGGGGCGGACCCCGTCGCCGCGCTGTCGAGCGCGGTGGGCGCGCTGTCCGGCCCGCTGCACGGCGGCGCGCCGTCGCGCGTGCTGAAGATGCTCGACGAGGTCGAGGCGCGCGGCGACGCCGACGCGTGGGTCAAGGACGCACTGGACGCCGGCGAGCGGCTCATGGGCTTCGGCCACCGCGTCTACCGCGCCGAGGACCCGCGGGCGCGCGTGCTGCGCAGGACCGCGAAGGAGATCGGCTCCACGCGCTTCGAAGTCGCCGAGGCGCTGGAGCGGGCTGCGCTGGCCGAGCTGCGGGCCCGCAAGCCCGACCGCGTGCTGGCCACGAACGTCGAGTTCTGGAGCGCGGTGGTGCTCGACACCGCCGAGGTGCCCGCAGATCTCTTCACGAGCATGTTCACCTGCGCCCGCGTCGCGGGCTGGTCGGCCCACATCCTGGAGCAGAAGCGCGAGGCCAAGCTCATCCGGCCGAGCGCGAAGTACGTCGGTCCCGGCCCCCGGAGCGTGGCCGACGTGTCGTAGCAATGTGTGGTCTGTCCACCCCTGACGGACCGGCCACTGTGGAGTGATCTGGACATATGTCCGATGCCGAATCCCTACTATGGGGTAGACCTGGGGGTTCGGGAACGTCTACAGTTCAGTACGTGCGGGTAACCCCCGCTCGACAGAGACATCCCGGCGCTCCCCGGCGTCGGACAAGAAGGTTGCGCGCTGTCCGGCCGTTGTTCCCCCTCCAGCCGGCAGCAAACGCATCCGCACAGGGGGCGGGAGTCTTGGACAGGGACTCCCGCCCTCGCTTCTTTCAGGGGTGCGCAACGGCGCGCCGCGTCGGCCGTGAGGACGGGTCGGCGTGGTGGCGCTACCGCACGGGCGGCAGCGGGTCCGGCGGCGCCCCGGGCTCCTGGTCGGGCCAGTGCCCGTGCTCGGCGTAGAAGTCGCGCGCGTGGTCTTCGGCATCGCGCTCGTGCGTGCTGCGGGCCGACACCCAGAGCATCACGACGATGGCGCCGACGCCGCCGACCACGCCCATGACGCCCCACGCGGTGTTGTAGATCTCGCCGAAGTCCACGGACACATGGTGGCAGGCCGCGTCCGGTGTGGGATCCTCGCGGCATGCCCGCGCTCACTGACGACGCCGTCGCGCTGCTCACGGCGCGCAACTTCGGCCACCTCGCGACGCTTCTTCCCGATGGAGCCCCGCACAGCGTGCCGGTCTGGGTGGGGGGTCGAGGGTGAGCACGTCGTCTTCTTCACCCAGACGGGGTCTCGCAAGGCGCGCAACCTGCAGGCCGACCCGCGCGTCGCGCTGTCGGTCGTCGACGAGGCGAACCCGTACCGCAGCCTGGCGATCCGCGGCCGGCTGGACGGCATCCTCGAGGGCGACGAGGCGCTGGCCGTCATCGACCGGATCTCCCAGCGGTACACCGGGCAGGACTTCCCGATGCGCAGCGGGGCCGTCTTCCTCATCGCGCCGGAGAAGGTCCGCGTGACCGAGCTGCCGTTCCGCCATTGAGTCGCATGCGCCTCCTCGCCCTCACGCTCGCCCTCGTCATCCTCGCCCCCGCCCCTGCGCGGGCTGCAGGTCCGCAGCTCGGCGGCTGCCCGGTCCTCCCGGCGACGCACGCGATCAACACGGACGTGTCGAACGCGCCGGTGGATCCGCGCTCTGACGCGTACATCGCCTCGATCCTCAGCAGCGGCAACCGCTTCCTGCACGCGGACTTCGGCGGGGACGGTGAGTACGGCATTCCGTTCCGGGTGGTGAGCGCGGCCCAGAAGCTCGTGCCGATCACGTTCGACGAGTACGGCGACGAGAGTGACCCCGGTCCGTATCCGATCCCGCTCGGCGCGCCCGTCGAGCGCGGGGGCGACCGTCACGTGCTCGTGCTGCAGCGCGAGCGCTGCCGGCTGTATGAGCTCTACCACGCGCGACGCGCCGGCAAGGGCTGGCGTGCCGGATCCGGTGCGAAGTTCGACCTGCGCTCCGGCCGCTCGCGGCCTGCCGGCTGGACGTCCGCCGACGCGGCCGGGCTGCCGATCCTCCCCCTGCTCGCCCGCTACGACGAGGTGGCGGCCGGGGAGATCCGCCACGCGCTGCGCTTCACCGTCTCGCGGTCACAGGCCGGCTACGTCGCGCCGGCGCGGCACCTCGCGTCGAGCGACGACGATCCACGCCTGCCCCCGATGGGCCTGCGGCTGCGGCTGAAGCGGTCGTACGCGATCAGCGGCTACCGCGGGCAGGCCCGGGTGGTGCTGGAGGCGCTGCGGCGCTACGGGATGATCGTCGCGGACAACGGCACGGACTGGTTCATCACCGGCGCGTCGGATCGGCGCTGGGACGACGACGACCTCAACCAGCTCAAGCGCGTGCCGGGCAGCGCGTTCGAGGTGGTGCGCCACGGGCGCATCCGGCGCTGACGGGCCGATCCATGGCACCGGTTCCCGGCCGGTATTGCTCTTGGATTCTCCGCCAGAGTTGACACGCCGTCGCCTGTCGGTCCGGACGAAATCGCCGGCCTGACTAGGTGTCAGCGGCATGGCGCGTATACGTTCGGCGGCGACTGGTCCAACCAGTGGCGCCGCTTCGTCTCTCCCTGGCGCCACGGTTGGCCCAGCCAAGGGTCAACCATTCCAAGGAGGAACCATGGCATCGGCCATGCGTTGCGCCGTGGTCGCACTCGTTGCGGCCGCGTCATTCACCGCTGCGTTCGCCGCCCCGGCAGGCGCGGCGCTCCCCGCGCCCGAGCAGGGCACGTTCGGCGCGGACGGCACGTTCCGCAAGACCGGCACCGAGGTCGGCAAACCCGCGCAGAGCGTCTCGGTGCTCGGCGTCTACCGGATCGTCGACGACGAGATCATCGGCCAGGAGAACTGCCCCTCGACCGGGTTCAGCCGCATCCAGGGGCTGCTCCCCGGGGCGACGATCGCCGGGTCGGTCGTCCAGTACAACTGGGCGTCGAAGGCGGTGCCCCGCGTGCAGCTGGCCAACCGCGCGTGGAAGTGCGGCGGCGAGGTGCGGGTCGAGCTCGAGCTCTACGCGCAGGTCGATCGGGTTGCGACCGCGACGTGCCCGGTGCGGATCCTGGGCCAGACGTTCATGCTGCCGTGCAAGTTCGAGACCCCCTCGAAGTGCGAGTTCGACGTGTTCCGGCTCTGCCCGATCCACGTTACGGGCGAGATCCGGCTGTACGAGGGCACCTCGGACACGACGAACAAGCTGCGGCGCAGCCAGAAGATCGACATCAACCTGGTCGGCGGCAGCTTCCTGCCGCCGCTGCCCGGCGGGAAGGCGCTCGATCAGCGCTTCTTCCTGAAGGCCAGCGCCGGGGATTCGGTGGACATGAACCTGTCGTTCAGCGTCCAGCCGACCTGGGTACTGCAGGGCTGAGGAGCGGCACGCGGGGTCCGGTCCACAGAGAGCCGGACCCCGCGGGGCCTACGCCTCGACGGGCTCGCCGTTCGCGGTCAGCACGACGTCGATGTTGCCGCGGGTCGCGTTCGAGTACGGGCACACCTGATGAGAGAGGGCGACGATCTCCTTCGCGTCCTCCGTGCTGGCCTGCGGGAGCTGGACGTGCAGCTCGACGCTGAGCTTGAAGCCGCCGTCGCCCGTCGGGTGGAGGTTGACCTTGCTGTCGATCGCCACGTCGCCGGCCTCGACGCGCTTGCGGCGCGCGACCACGCCGATGGCGCCCTCGAAGCACGACGCGTAGCCGATGGCGAACAGCTGCTCGGGGTTCGTGCCGCCGCCCTGGCCGCCCATCTCGGCGGGAAGCCGCAGGTCGACTTCGAGGGCGCCGTCGCTCGTGGTGCCGTGGCCTTCGGCGCGGCCGCCCGTGACGTGGGCCTCAGCGGTGTACAGGATCTTCGACATCGGGCGTCCTTTCGCGGGTGAGGCGGGCGGTCAGCCGGTGCGCCCGCGCAGTGCCCAGCCTAGGCCCTGGTCGTAGCCGGCAGCGGCGTCGGCGGGAACCGCGACGGCGGCAGACCCGCGGCGCGACACTGCCCTCATGCCCTCTCCGCTGCAGGACCGCATCGCTTTCGTGACCGGCGCGAGCCGCGGGGTCGGCGCCGCCGTCGCCCGGCAGCTCCACGCCGCGGGCACGCGCGTGGCGCTCGCCTCACGCAGCGGCGACGACCTCGGCCTCGACGGCGCGCTCGGCTTGACTTGCGACGTCGCGGACCGCGCGCAGGTCGATGCCGCGATCGCCGCCACCGTCGAGCGGTTCGGCGCGCTCGACATCGCCGTCGCCAACGCGGGCGTCGGCGCCTACGGCGACTTCGTCGACCTGCCGTGGGACAAGGTCCAGGCGATGATCGACATCAACCTCATGGGCACGCTGCACACCGCCCGCGCGGCGATCCCGCATCTCATCTCGCGCGGCGGCGGCGACCTGCTCGCGGTCGCGTCGGTGGCGGGTCTGCGCGCGTTCCCAGGGGAATCGGTCTACAACGCGTCGAAGTTCGGCCAGGTCGGGTTCATCCGGTCGCTCGACCACGAGCTGCGCGACAAGGGTGTGCGCTGCACGAACATCTGCCCGGGCGGCGTGGCGACGGACTTCGCGATGGGCGACGGGCGGACCCCGGACATGCCCGAGCTCGAGGGGATGATGACCCCGGACGAGGTGGCCGAGGTCGTGCTGTTCGCGCTGACGCGGCCGCGGTCCGTGCGCATCCTGACGACGTCGTTCCGGCCGGCCGGCGAGGGCAGCTGGGGCTGAAGCCCTACGTCGGATCGCCCATCCGCTCGGGGAACTCCGGACCGCGCACCTGGATCGGCCGCAGCCGCCGCACCTCGACCGAGAAGTCCTCAGCCTCGACGTCCGGGTACAGCGTGGCGAACGTGTACTTCGCGTCGGCGAACAGCGACGTGATCGTCGTCGCGTCCGGCTGCTCGGCGAACCAGTGCTCGATGAGGTAGAGGCACTCCTCCTCGCCGTCGGCGACGCGGAGGAACAGCTCGTACTTCTCAGGCTCGTCCATGCCCGCATCCTGGCAGGTGGCCCGGGAACGACAGCGGCCCGCTGAAGCGGGCCGCTGGAACAACTGAAGCGCAGGGCGCTCCTTACATCATGCCGCCCATGCCGCCCATGTCGGGCATGCCACCGCCGGCGCCGTCACCCTGGTCCGGGACCTCGGCGACGATCGCCTCGGTCGTCAGGATGTTCTTGGCGATCGACGCGGCGTTCTGCAGCGCGGAACGCGTGACCATGGCCGGGTCGATGACGCCCTCGGCGACGAGATCGACGATCTCGTTGCTGGCGGCGTTCAGGCCGAAGCCCTTCTTCGCCTTGCGGACGTCGTTGACGACGACCGAGCCCTCGAGGCCCGCGTTGAACGCGATCTGACGGATCGGCTCCTCGAGCGCGCGGAGCACGATCTTCGCGCCCGTCTGCTCGTCGTCCTCGTACTCGTCGAGCTTGATGGCGGACTCGGCCTGCAGCAGCGCGACGCCACCGCCCGGCACGATGCCCTCCTCGAGCGCGGCGCGCGTGGCCTGCAGCGCGTCCTCGACACGGTGCTTCTTCTCCTTGACCTCCGTCTCGGTCGCGGCGCCGACCTTGACGACGGCGACACCCCCGGACAGCTTGGCCAGGCGCTCCTGCAGCTTCTCGCGATCGAAGTCCGAGTCGGTGTTCTCGACCTCGTTCTTGATCTGCGTGATGCGGCCCTTGATCGCGGACGTCTCACCCGAGCCGTCGACGATGGTCGTGTTGTCCTTGCCGACGACGACGCGGCGGGCACGGCCGAGCTGCGAGATCTGCGTGTTCTCGAGCTTGAGGCCGAGGTCCTCGGTGATGACCTCGCCGCCCGTGAGGATCGCGATGTCCTCGAGCATGCGCTTGCGGCGGTCGCCGAAGCCCGGCGCCTTGACCGCAACGCCCGTGAACGTGCCACGGAGCTTGTTGACGACGAGCGTCGCGAGGGACTCGCCCTCGACGTCCTCGGCGATGATCAGCAGCGGCTTGCCGGACTGGATGACGGCCTCGAGGACCGGCAGCACGTCGCGGACGGAGCCGATCTTGGAGTTCGCGATGAGGATGTACGGATCCTCGAGCACGGCCTCCATGCGGTCCTGGTCGGTGACCATGTAGGGCGAGATGTAGCCCTTGTCGAACTGCATGCCCTCGGTGAACTCGAGCTCGAGGCCGAACGTCTGGCCCTCCTCGACGTTCACGACGCCGTCCTTGCCGACCTTCTCGATGGCGTCGGCGATGACGTCACCGATCTCCTCGTCGCCGGCCGAGATGGTCGCGACGCGGGCGATCTGATCCTTGCCGCCGACCGTCTTCGCCTGCTTGCCGATGTTCTCGACGACCGAGTTGACGGCCTTCTCGATGCCGCGCTTCAGCGCGAGCGGGTTCGCACCAGCGGTGACGTTCTTCAGACCCTGGCGGACGATCGCCTGGGCGAGGACCGTCGCGGTCGTCGTGCCGTCGCCGGCGACGTCGTTGGTCGCCGTGGCGACCTCGCGGACGAGCTGGGCGCCCTGGTTCTCGAAGACGTCCTCGACCTCGATCTCACGCGCGATCGTGACACCGTCGTTCGTGATGGTCGGCGCGCCGAACTTCTTGTCGAGCACGACGTAGCGGCCCTTCGGGCCGAGCGTGACCTTGACGGCGTTGGCGACGGCGTCGACGCCGGCCTCGAGGGCCTTGCGCGCGTCGCTGTCGTACTTCAGTTCCTTGTGAGCCATGTGTCTCCAGTTCTCCTAGGACTCGATCTTCGCCAGGACGTCCGACTCGCGGAGGACCAGGAGGTCCTCGCCGTCGACCTTGATCTCCGTGCCGCCGTACTTGCTGTACAGGACGGTGTCGCCCTTGCTGACGTCGAGCGGAATGCGCTTGTCGCCGTCCTCGTCGAAGCGGCCGTCGCCGACGGCGATGACCTCGCCCTTCTGGGGCTTCTCCTTGGCGGTGTCGGGAAGCAGAATGCCCGAGGCAGTCGTCTCTTCCTCATCGATCGCGCGCACGATCAGGCGATCGCCGATCGGCTTGAGCTTCGTGGCCATGCAGGTACCTCCGAAACGGGGTGTTGGGGACCCAGGCTGGCACTCCTAGAGGGAGAGTGCCAGCTCCGTTGCTGCGCCACGATAGCGGACGCGAAGCGGCCGTCAACCCATTTCGTTGGCACTCGGACGAAAAGAGTGCCGAACGGCGGTGATCTCAGTCACACAGACTGAGATCCCCTACGTGGAGGGATCTTCGTCCTTGAGCTCGGCGATCCGCGCGCGAAGCACCTCGCGGTGGATCCGCAGGCGGTCCGGGCCGGAGATCGCCTCAAAGGCGACGGCGTGGACGTCGGGGCTGTCGACGCGAACCACGCGGCCGCGGGCGTCGACGTCGCCGTCCTCGAGATGCACGTAGATGTGCAGCGACTGGTCCTGCTGGAGCTCCGACGCGCCGGCGACGAGCATGCCGCCCGCGGCGACGTTCCGCGTCTCGGCGCGCCACAGCATGCCGAGCTCGTCGGGGACGAGCAGGGTGGCCAGGCGCGCGTCGGCGCGGGTCCACGAGCGGCGGTGGGGCTCGTGGACGACGAGTTCGACCTTGCGCTGATCGCCTGCGGCACGCAGCGTGCCTTCGAGCTTCAGCCCGCTCGCCATGTGGATGAGACGGGCGTCGTGGCCGTGCAGCGACCAACCGGAGAGGTCGCCGTCGAGGACGATCGAGGCAAAGCCGCCCTCGATGCCGTCGACCCGGCCACCGAGGGTGCCCAGCCCCTCGATCTCCAGCTCGACGCGTTCGGGCTCGGGCTCGGGGGATCCGCGCATGTCCCGGAAGTCGGCCATCGGCCCCTCATTCTGAAGCATCCTGGGCGCCCGCCCGACAAATCGCCGGGCGGGCGGGCACGGAAGTCAGGAGGTTGTGGCGTCGGCGGTGGGCGGCGTCGGCATGGTCGCGCTCAGGGCCTCCTGCACCTTGTCGGCGTCGAGCCCCAGCGCCTCGGCGAGCTCCGCTGCCATGTCGCCCTGGGCGGGCGGACCGGAGGACGGGTCAGACGGGCGCGTCGACTCCATGGCGCTCTGGAGCTGCGCCTCGGTGACCCCGAGCGCGCTCGCGAGCGTGCTGAGGTCGGGCGCGCCGCCCTGGGGTGGAGCGCCCTGGCCGGCGGCGGCCGCGGCCGGGGTTCCGGCGTTGGCGGTGGTCTGGGTGTCGTCGCTGCTGCCGCAGCCGGCGGCGCCGGGCGGCGAGCACGCCGGCCGCCGCAAGCGCGGCGAGAGCACGGTGGCGGATCTTCATGGGACCTCCTGCTGGGGGTGGGAACAGCAGGGAAGGTGCAGGATGGTCGTGGGGCGCCGCTCAGCCGCTGCCGAGGGTTCCCTGAGAGGTGATCGCGCTCCAAGCGGGCTCTCAGGAACTCCTCGCGCGGCACCCATCTGCACCGTCGATGGTGCCCCGACCACGACGAAGGAGCGATGACGATGTCCTCACCCGACCAGCCCGGCGGCATGACGCGCCGCACCGCGCTACGCCGCCTGGGTGCGGGCGGCCTTGCGATCCCCGGCCTCGGGCTGGCGGCGAACCCGGTGGCGCCGGTCGAGGAGGCGTTCCCCGCGACGGCGTGCTCGTTGACCCCTGAGCTGACCGAGGGCCCGTACTACCTCGACCTCCTGAAGGTCCGCAAGAACATCACGGAGGGCAAGTCCGGGATCCGGCTGGATCTGCGCGTGAAGGTCATCGAGAGCTCGACCTGCAAGGCGATGGATGACGTCGCGGTGGAGATCTGGCACGCTGACGCGGGCGGCACGTACTCGGGGTTCTCCGCGGAGGGCACCGCAGGCAAGACCTACCTCCGTGGCCTGCAGGTCTCCGGCGAGGACGGCGTGGCCGCGTTCCGGACCATCTACCCCGGCTGGTACCCGGGCCGGGCGATCCACATCCACCTGAAGTGCCACGTGGGCGGCCGGGTCAGCAGCGCGACGTACTCGGGCGGGTCGGTGGCCCACACCGGCCAGCTGTTCTTCCGGGACGCGACCTCGGACAAGGTCATGCAGCTGTCGGGCTACAAGAAGTCCGGGACTCGTACGCGGAACTCCGGGGACAGCATCTACGCGGAGAAGGGCTCGGGCTCGGTGGTGGCACTGACGCGGCGCGGAAGCTCGCTGAGCAGCGGGTTCACTGGCCGGGTGACGGTGGCGATCGACGCCTGATCCCGCATCGGGTCGGCAAGCGGGTACTGGAGTCCCCGCTTCCCGCCCCGATGCCGGCGGTGGCACGATGTGCGCGTGGCAAGGGACTACCGCGACCGAGCGCGGTTCACGCCCGGAGACGGCGGCTACTCCTACCTCGCCCTGATCCGCAAGCGGGCCGGGCGACGCTTCCACAGCTGCGTGATCTTCGACGGCGACACGATCGTCGCCGACGTCGACAAGCGTGGCGTCCCTCTCGGGCTGGAGTTCTCGACGGCCGAGGTCGTCGCGCACAAGCTGTTTCGCGGCCGCTGACCGGCCGCATCCGAGCCGTCAGGCGAGGATGCGGCTAGTTCTGCGCCCCGCCGATGCCACGGAGACGGTCCGTGACCTCCGGCGGGTTCTCGATGATCTGGCTGAACCGGACCACCGTGACCGTGTCGTCCATGCTCACCGGCTTGCCGTAGATCTGCTCGAGGAAGTGGACCATCTCCTCGACGCGGCGGAACTCCGGGTTGTCGTGCTCGACGTCGCGCGGCGAGAGCTCCTTGACGCGCTTGACCTCGACCTGGTCGATGACCGCGTCGAAGATCTTCTCGCGGGGCGAGTGCTGGTAGCCGACCGTCACCATGACCGCCTGATTCTTGCGGTACTTGTGGGACTTGTCGCCGAGGCGGATCGTCGCAGTCTTGCGGCCGCGCTTCAGCTGGTCGGCGAAGATCGTGGAGTAGAAGTTGAGAACCTGCATGGGGCGCGTGGAGGTTATCGGTCGGAGCGGCCTCGCGCCGCCGCCCTCGCCGCCATGTCCCGTTCGCCGGCGTAGCTCAGCTCGCGGGCCGCGTCCTCGAGGGGCATCCACCGGGCTTCTTCGACCTCGTGGTCGTGGTCCTCGAGGGAGCCCGAGACGTAGCGCAGCAGGAAGAACGCGACGATCTTCGCGACCCGCTGGCCGTCACGCTGGTACCAGTACTTGACCTCGCCGAGTTGCTCGACGACCTCTGCGTCGACGCCGGTCTCCTCGCGGACCTCGCGCAGCGCGGCGTCGGCCGGGGACTCGTCCCCGTCGGGGTGGCCCTTCGGCAGTGCGAGCACCGCAGAGCCGTCGGCGGCGCGCCGCGTGGGCACGATGACGATGGCCTCGCCGCGGTCGTTGATCACGACGCCCCCGGCGCTGAACTCGCTCAGCGCCACGGGGTCAGTAGACGTAGCGCTGCAGCGCCGCCGGGTCGTGGACCGTGATCTTGCCGCGGCCCTGCGTCACGACGCCCGCGCGCTCGAGGACCGCGAGGAACCGGCTGGCGGACTCACGCGAGGAGCCGGCGAGCTGGGCGATGTCCGACTGCGTGATGACGAGCAGGACGTCGCCTTCGTCGCCGTTCGTCGGCGTTTCGTCACGCGCGCGGGTGACGAGCTGGCTCAGCACCGTCGCGACGCGGCTCTGCACGGTCTGGAAGGACTGGCGCGACAGGCGCTCGTTGGCCTCACGCAGGCGGCGGCCCAGCGCCATGACGAGCTTCATCGAGATGTCCGGGTGCTCGCGCAGCAGCCGGCGCATGTCGTCACCGGTGATCGCGACGGCCTCGAGCTGGTCGAGTGACTCCAGCGTGGCCGATCGCCGCTCGGAGTCGAACATCGCCAGCTCGCCGAAGAAGTCCCCGGGACCGAAGTGGGCGAGCGTGATCGTGCGCCCGTCGGCGTGCTCGCGCACGGCGCGGGCATGGCCGGACCGCACGATGTAGCACGTGTCGCTGGCGTCTCCCTCGCGGAAGATGATCTGGTCGGCGGCGAACCGGCGCGGGACGGCGACCGCCGCGACCCGGGCGAGATCATCACTCCCCAGGGTCTCGAAGACCGGCACCCGTGCCAGTAGCTGCACCGCGTCCTCGGCGGTGGACATGCGTCAGGAATACCACACGACCCCGCGGCGAAGGCGGGGTCGTGCGGTGTACGTGGCAGGCGTCACGTGGCGTCGAGGCCGCGCTCGCGGCGGCGGCGCACCACATATCGGGCTGTCCCGGCGGCGACGAGGGCCAGCGCGAGGAGCGGGAGGACCGCGGCCAAGCCCACGATCAGCGCGCCCGCGGCGACCTCGAGCAGGCGGCCGGCGTCACGAGCGGCGTCGCCGACGGACCAGCCTTCGTCGTCCGCTCCGGACGACCCGCCGCTCCCGTCGCCGTCCCCGCGCACGGTCACGGCGACCGTGGCGAGATCGGCCCGCGCGCGGACGCTGCGCAGCGCCGCCTCGCGGCGGGCGATGTCGGCCCGCACGATCCGCAGGCGGGCACGGAGCGACTCGACCTCGCGGCGCGTGTCCGCCTGCCCCAGCGCGCGCAGCAGGCCCCGTCGTTCCGCTCGCGCGTCGGACAGCAGGTCCTCGGCACTCACGACGGCGCTCGTGATGTCCTGTGCGTCCTGCGTGCGGTTCGCGACGCTGCCGAGCTTCGAGTACGCGGCCAGCGCCTCGTCGAGCTTGCCGCTGGGGACCCGCAGTTCGAACCGCGCCTCCCCGGGGGTGCCCTCGCCGACGTTGATCGACGACGTCTGCACGATTCCGCCGACGCGGTCGGTGGCGCGCACGACCGCGTCCGCGGTCGACTGCACCTCGTCGGCGGGGACCGTGAGGTCGAGCGTGGCGCTGCGTTCGACGCTGCGGCGCTCACGGCCCAGCGCCGGGTCCTCGGTGGGGGCGGGCGCGGGCGCCACGGCGGCGCTGCTCTCACTCGAGTCGGCGGCGGCCTCGGGCGCCGCGGCCCCGGCGCGGCCGGCGGTGGAGGGGGCGGGCGCCGACGCGGCGGGCGCCGCGGCCTCGTTGACCACCGTCTCGCTCGTGAGCGGGGCCTGGTCGTCGCCGAGGCTCACCACGACCGCCACGGCGATCACGGCGGACACGGCGATCGCGCCGCCGCCGAACAGCAGCCGCCGGCGAGGACGCGGCGCGCGGGGCGCGGCCGCAGGCGCGTCGTCCCGGGGCGGGAACCCCTCCCGCACCCGCGCGTCGAGCTCGGCCAGGAACGCGGGCGTGGCCTGCGGCGCGACGTCCCGGACGTCGGCGACGAGCATCGCGAGGTCGGCGTGCTCGGGCGCGACGGCCTCGCCGCGCAGCGCGGCGTCCAGCGCGTCGAGCTCGGCCACGGCGGTGTCGTCCAGTCGATTCCTACGCAGTGACATCGCACGCGCTCCTCAGCTTCGTCATGGCTCGATGCAGCTTGGTGCCGGCGTTGCTCTCGCTGACGCCGAGGACCTCGGCGAGCTCGGCGTTGTCCAGGCCGGCGAAGAACTTCAGGGCGATGAGCTCGCGATCACGCGCGCCCAGTCGCTCCATCGCGACGCGCACCTGCGCGCGGCGCGCCGACCGCTCGGCGTGGACGAGCGGGTCATCGACGGCCGGATCGCCCGGCACGTCGTGCTCCAGTGCGGTCGTGCGGCCGCGCTTGCGCAGCTCGTCGAGGGCCGCGTTGCGCGCGATGCCGAACAGCCACGCGCGTTGGGTCCCCTTCGCGGCGTCGTACCGTTCTCGTCGCCGGTACGCCCGCTCGAACGCGAGCGCCGTCACGTCTTCCGCGGCCGCGTCGTCGCGCAGCAGCGTCCGCACGTAGGCGAAGAGATCGCCGACGCAGGCGCGGTACAGCGCATCGAAGCCCGCGGAAGGTGGTTCCATAGTCGGAAGGTCCATCGTCACCGTCTCGCCCATGCCCGCACTACGCACGACACGCGCACTCGTCACGCTCATCTTCTCCGCCCTGCTGGCGGCGGGCGCCGCCGCGCCCGCACAGGCCGCCACGACCGATCGCCTGTGGGCGACGGTGAACGTCTGCGACACCGTCAAGAACCCCGACACGATCGGCCTGCGCGCGTCCATGCCGGGCACCGGCAGCAGCAAGGTGAAGATGTACATGCGCTTCCGCGTGGAGTACTTCGTCGCCCGCGACCAGGAGTGGAAGCCGGTCCGCAAGGGCGGCGACTCCGGTTGGGTGCCCGTGGGATCCGGGAAGTTCGTCGCGCGCGAGAGCGGCCGCTCGTTCGAGTTCTCCCCGGCGGCCGGGAACATCCTGCTGCGCGGCCGCGTGAGCTACGAGTGGCGGCGGGGGCAGAAGGTCATCCGCCGCGCGGTGCGTCGCACCGAGGCGGGACACGAATCATCTGCCGGCGCGGACCCGAAGGGCTTCAGCGCCGCGGAGTGCCTCATCCAGAAGTAGGGAGCGGGGCGCCCGGCCGCGGCCCGAAGAGCCGCGGGTCGTTCGTGATCACGCCGGCCACGCCCATCGCCTCGAGCGCCGCGATCCGCGGCTGCTCGTCCACGGTCCACACGTAGAGCTCCCCACCCGCGCCGTGCACGGCACGCACGAGCGCGGGAGTCACGAGCCGCCAGTGGGACATGAGCGCGTCGATCCGCCCGCTGCGCACCAACCGGCCGGCGCGCACCGGCCCGACCCGCTTGATGACCGCGGCGGCGCCGAACGCCAGCACCGCGGTGTGCGGCTGCTTCATCGGGTCCTTGCGGAGCCTCGGCACGGACAGCCCCACTCGCACGCGCGGCTCCAGCGCCCGGATGCGGTCGATGCTCACGAGCTCCATCGTCGAGATCAAGGTGCGGTCGAGCAGGTCGTGCCGGCGCAGCGCCTCGAGGACGCGCCGCTCGTAACCGGGCAGCTTCATGTCGACGTCGAGCTCGACGCCCTCGTACGCGGCGTCTGCGAAGTGGGCGAGGCCCTCCTCCAGCGTGTGCGGCGTCCGGGACCGCGCATCCTCGTAGTCGTGGGCCAGCCACAGCTCCCCGGTGCCGTCGAGGTGCTCGGGCAGGACGTCGAACTCGATCATGTCGACGTCGGCCGCCAGCGCCGCCTGGAAGGACGCGAACGTGTTCCCGGGGGCGATGAGGTCGGCGCCCTTGTGCCCGACGCGGCGAAGGGGCGGGTCGGCCGGTGAGCGCGCGCGCATCACCGACCAGGATATTGCTGCGCGGCTACAGCCAGGGCACCCGCGTCGGGGTGGGGCCCACGTCGGACCCGGTCAGGATGGAAAGACCCCAGCAGGCGACTCCCCCGCCGCGTCGGACCGCACAGCTGTGGCGGTCCCCTGCGGAGACGGACGCAGCGTCGGTGAGGGTCAGCACCGGCCGCGGAGTGGCGACCTGCACGACGTCGCGGCCGTCGCCGATCTGCCCGTCGCTGCCGGCGCCCCAGCACGTCGCCTCGCCCGAGGCGCGCACGGCGCAGGCGTGACCCGTGTAGGCCTGGCCGCTGCCGCCCGCCGCAACGCCGACCGCATCGCCGACCTGCTGCACGCGCACCGGGACGAGCGCGTTGGAGAAGGTGCCGATCCCCAGCTGGCCGAGCAGGTTCCGGCCCCAGCAGCGAAGTGACGCGTCGGTCTGCCGTGCGCAGGCAAAGTCGCCGCCCGCGGAGACCTCGGCCACATTGCCGAGCGGGACGGCCACCGGGGTCGTGCGATGCGTCGTCGTTCCGTCTCCAAGCTGGCCGTAGGTGTTCTGGCCCCAGCAGGCGACGGCGCCCGTGACCTTCGCCGCGCACGTGGCAGCGCCACCCGCGTCGAGCTGCGTCACACCCCCGAGTCCCGCGACGGGGACCGGTGACGTCCGGCGGGTCGTCGTCCCGTCGCCGAGCTGCCCGTACGTGTTGTTGCCCCAACACACAACCGTCCCTCCCACGCGGCGGGCGCAGGTGTGCCCCGAGGTGGAGCTGGTCCCGCCCGCGGTGACCTCCACGGCGTCGCTGAGTCCGGTGACCTGCACGGGGATCGAGCGTCGTGTCGTCGTCCCGTCGCCGAGCTGCCCGTCCGTGTTGTCACCCCAGCACATGACCGTTCCGTCCTGCCGAACCGCACAGGTATGCACCGAACCGGAGCCGATGTCGACGACGCCGCTGAGGCCCTTCACCGCGACTGGCGTCCGCCGAGTCACCGTGGTCCCGTCGCCAAGCGACCCGCCGAGGTTCAACCCCCAGCATCGCACCGAGCCGACTGATCTCATCGCGCACGTGTGGTACATGCCGGCGTCCACCGCCGCCGCGTCGTTCAGACCGGCGACCGGAACCGGCGAGGGGTAGGTGGTGGGCACCTGCTCCGAGCCCCAGCACAGCACCTTCTCGTCCGCCGACAGGGCGCAGGTCTGCCGGTCTCCGGCGACGAGCTGGCGCGGTGCGGACAGTCCGGAAACGGGCGTCGGAGTGAACCGGCTGGTGCGGGTGCCGTCACCGAGCTGGCCGTACTCGTTCTGGCCCCAGCACACGGTGCTTCCCCCCGCGCGCCGGGCACACGTGTGCCATGCGCCCGCCACGAGCGCCGTCGCGTCGGTCAGGCCGGAGACGGGGCTGGGCGTCAGGCGCGGCTGGACGGTGCCGGTCCCGAGTTGTCCTGCGCGGTTGTCGCCCCAGCACGACACGACGCCCGCGACGGTGCGCGCGCACGTGGAGATCGCGCCGCCGGATGCTTCGGCGACGGGCCCGAGCCCGGGGATGGCCGTCGCGGTCCGTCGGTCCGTCGTCGTCCCGTCCCCCAGCTGGCCCGCCGAGTTGTCGCCGAAGCATCGCAGCGTCTCGCCGCTCTCTCGCACGCAGGTGTGGCGCCCACCGGCGATGACCGAGGTCGCGTCGGCGACGCCCGTGACAGGCACCGGCGTGGTGCGGCGGGTCACGGTGCCGTCTCCGAGTTGGCCGTCCGCGTTCGCGCCCCAGCAGACGACCTCGCCGCCCTCGCGCCGCGCGCAGGTGTGCGCGTCCCCGGCCGCGAGCTCGACGGCGTCGGTCAGGCCCTGCACCGTCACCGGCGTCTCCTGCTGCCTGGAGACGGTCCCGGTCCCGGATTCTCCGCTGGTGTTTCGCCCCCAGCAGACGACCTGCCCGCTGGCCCGCCGCGCGCAGGTGTGCGCCCCGCCGACCGCGAGTTCCACCGCATCGGTCAGTCCGAGCACGCGCGCGGAGCGCACCCAGTCGACGGCGAGACCGTCGCCGAGCTGGCCGTAGCTGCTGACGCCCCAGCACGTCACGGCACCGTCGCTTTCACGAGCGCACGCGTGCTGTCCTCCGGCGGCGACCTCGACGGGACGGACGATCGGGGTCTGCGGGACCTCGCATTTCGTCCTGGTGTCGGCGTCGTCGTCGACATAGACGTCGGTGCCGTCGCCGCACGCCAGGACGTCCACCTCCCCTGGTGTGGAGCCGCCGTCGAGTGTGTCGTCTCCGACACCGCCGAAGAGCCGGTCTGCTCCGCCGAGGCCGCGAAGCGTGTCGTCTCCCGCGTTGCCCACCAGCAGGTCGTCTGCGGCGCTCCCAGCGAGCGTGTCGTCACCGCTCCCTCCGTTGACTCGCTCGATCGTGGACCGTACGGTGTCGCCGTCGCCCGACGGGCCGTCGTCGCCGGTCCCGTCGCCGACGGTCACGGCGATGGCGCCGGTGTGACTCGTGTAGTCGGCGGCGTCGAACCCGGGCCCGCCGTCGAAGGTGTCCGAGCCGGCGAGGCCGATGAGGGTGTCATCACCTTCGCCCCCGAGCAGCACGTCGTCGCCGCCCTGGCCGTTCAGCCGATCCAAGCCGCCGAGCCCGCAGATGACGTCGGGTCCCGCGGTGCCGCTCAGGGTGTCATCGCCGGAGGTACCGGTGATGGTGCAAGCGGGATCGGCCTGGGCGACCGCCGCCGGGCCGAGCACGGCCAGCAGCAGGCAGACCAAGAGGGTGGACTTTTGCATGGCGACTCCTGAACGATCAGGGGGGACGCCACGTTTCTATCCGCTGACGGGCGGGTCGACGTGAAGAATCAGTGAGCGCGAGGCTCACTGCTGGCACCCCGTGCACCAGAACGTCGGGCGGTTGTCGTCCCCCCTGGCCGCGGCGCCGGACGATGGTGCCGCAGCGGGTGCACGGCCGTCCGTCGAGCCCGTAGACGTGGTGCGGCTCGACGCGGTGCCCGTGCGCGGCCGAGTTGCGCATCCGGGGGCGGGCGGCGCGCAGGACGGCCCGGACCTCGTCGTCGCCGACGTCCGCGGCGCGTCGCCACGGGTCGATCCGCGCGTCGAAGCAGCTCTCGCACTTCCAGATGTTCCCGATGCCGGCCACGGTCCGCTGGTCGAGGAGCGCGTCGCCGAAGGTCCGCGTCGGGTCGTCGCTGCGCAGGCGCCGGAGGGCGATCTCCTCATCGAAGTCGTCGCTGATGATGTCCGGGCCGAGCCCCGCGATGCGCCGGTCGGTCCGGGCGCGCGCCTCGGTCATGAGCTCGAGGACCGGGCCGTCGAACTGCACGACCTCGCCCCGGTCGGTGCGCAGCGCGAGCCAGGCGCGGCGGCGAGCACGGTGCCAGCGCTGGTCGCCGGTGTACGTGCCCCAGGCGCCGGTCATCCGCAGGTGCGAATGCAGGACCAGGCCGCCCTCGAAGCGCACGAAGAGATGCTTGCCGCGCGCGTCCACGGCCGTCACTGCGCGGCCGGCGAGCCGCTCGGGCCAGCGGTCGGCGGCGAACCGGCGATGGACCAGGTCGAACTCCGGCACGAGCCCCTCCAGCAGCGGCCGGATGCGGTTCGCTGCGTAGTGGATGGTGTCGCCCTCGGGCACGGTCTCAGGCTAGTGAGGCGGGACGCCGGCGAGCTCCTCGGAGACGGCGCGTGCGGCGGCCACGAGCGCCGCGACGCCTGGGCGCTCGTCTCCCGCTCGCCACGCGAGGAAGTGCTCGAGCGGTTCGAGGCCCTCGACGGGAACCCAGGCGATCCCGGTCGTCGAGCGCACCAGCGGCTGCGTCGTGATGTGGACACCGAGGCCGGCGCGGACGGCTTCGAGCAGCGCGTCGAGCGAGCGGTACTGCGCGGCGATGTACGGCGGGCGGCCGCCCCGGTGCGCGCTCGCGGTCCAGAACTCGCGCCACCGGGCGTCGGCGGTCGGGAAGTCGAACGTCGGCTCGGCCACGAGCTCCTCGATCGTGATCGCGTCGCGGGCGGCGAACGGGTGGGTCGCGCCGACGGCGACGCCGCGCGGCTCGGTCCACAGGGGGAGGAGCTCGAGCCCGGTGGTGTCGAAGGGCCCGTAGACCTTCGCGACGTCGGATTCGCCGCGGCGCAGCCCGCCGGTCGGGTCGAGCAGGTCGGCGAACCGGACGGTGACCTCGATGCCCGGCTCGTCCTCGGAGAGCCGTCCGAGCACGGGCTGCATCGGGCCGACGTCGAGGGGGGCGACGAACCCGAGCACGACCTCCACTCGCTCGGCGGCCGCGGCCCGCGTCGCGCGGCCGGCCTCTTCGACGGCGGCGAGCAGCGCGACGGCTCGGGGGTACAGCTCGCGCCCGGCGGCGGTGAGGGCGACCCGCCGCGTCGTCCGCTCGACGACCTGCACGCCGAGCCGGTCCTCGAGCTGGCGGATCTGCGCGCTGAGTGCCTGCTGCACGACGTGCAGCCGGGTCGCGGCCCGGGTGAAGTTCAGCTCCTCGGCGACGGCGACGAACGCCCGGAGGTGCCGCAGCTCGACGTCCATGCGCGCAGCGTAGGCGATTGACCACGCCTGGTGGTGAGTGTGGCGCCGGATCGCTGTTTCCCTTGGGCGGCGGGACGCCCCACAGTGCTTCCCATGACGACCACCACCGTTTCCATCTCCGCCGACCTGACGCACATCCGCGGGGCCGTTCACCAGCCCGGCGACCCCGGGTGGGACGACGCCCGCCGCGCCTGGAACCTCGCGGTCGACCAGCATCCGGAGCTCGTCGTCGAACCCGTCGACGCCGGCGACGTCGCCGCGACCCTGCGCGTCGCCAGGGACGCCGGCCTCCGTGTCGCCGTGCAGGGCACGGGTCACGGGGCGGCCGCGCGCGGCGGCGACCTCGCCGGGGCGCTCCTGCTGCGGACCTCGGCCATGCGTGGCGTGACCGTCGACCCCCAGCGCCGTGTCGCCCGGGCCGAAGCGGGGTCCGTGTGGCTCGACGTCGCGCAGGCGGCCGCGCCGCACGGCCTCGTCGCGCTCCACGGCAGCGCGCCGGATGTCGGCGTCGTGGGGTACACGCTCGGCGGCGGGCTCGGGTGGCTGGGGCGGCGGTACGGCCTCGCGTGTTCGCATGTGACCGCCATCGAGATCGTGCTGCCCGACGGACGTCGGGTTCGGACGACCGCAACCGACGAGCCTCGCCTGTTCTGGGCGCTGCGCGGTGGTGGCGGGAGTTTCGGGGTCGTGACCGCGATGGAGTTCTCCCTGTTCGCCGTCGACCGGGTGACGGCGGGCGCGCTCATGTGGCCCGTCGAGCAGGCGCCCGCCGTGCTGCGCCGCTGGCGAGATCTCTGCCCGCAGCTGCCGACGGACATCACGACGATCGGACGCATCCTGCGCTTCCCGCCGCTCGATGAGGTCCCGGCGCCGGTCCGTGGACGTGCCATGGTGCTCGTCGAGGTCGCGAGCCTCCTCGGTGAGGAGGAGACCGGCACGCTGCTGGCTCCCCTGCGAGACCTCGGCCCCGAGCTCGACACGGTCGCGGCCGGCGACCCGTCCGTGCTCCTGCGCCTGCACGGTGACCCCGAGACCCCGGTGCCGGGCATCGGGGCCGGCCTTGTCCTTGCCGAGCTTCCGGACGACGGCATCGACGCGCTGACCAGGGGCCTCGGCGCCGACGCCGACACCGCGCTGCTCGGTATCGAGCTGCGTCAGCTCGGCGGCGCGCTCGCGACGCCGCCCGAGGGGGCGGGCGCCCTCGGGGCGATTCCCGGGGCGTTCGCCGCGTATGCGATCGGCGTGCCGCAGGGGGCGCTCGGCGCCGTGCGCGTCAGCGGCGAGCTGGACGCGGTGATGCGGCCGCTCAGGGCGTGGTCGACCGCCCGCCCGTACCTCAACTTCGCCGAGGCGCCCGTGCGGCCGGAGGAGGCATTCGGCCCCACGGCCGTCGGGGCGCTCTGGGAGATCGCCGATGCGGTCGATCCCGGCCGGCTGCTCCGGCCCAACCACGACGTGCGCTGGTGACGCGTAGGCTCGGGTCGTGCGGCACGAGCTTCAGGCCATCGTCGGGATCGACCACGTGCGCGCCCCCGGCGCCGCCGACCTTGCTGACGCCACCGAGTGGTCGGGCCTGCGCGGGCGTGCGGACGCGGTCGTGCTGCCCGGCAGCCCGGAGGAGGTCGCCGCAGTCGTCGCCTGGTGCTACGAGCATGACGTGCCGATCACGCCGCGCGGCGGTGGGACCGGCTGGGCCGGCGGCGCCGTGCCCGACGGCGGCGTCGTCCTCGGGCTCGAGCGGCTCACCCGTGTCCGGCGCGTCGATCCCGCGTGGTGGCGCATGGAGGTCGACGCGGGCGTGACGACGGCGACCGTCGCCCGGCGCGCGCGGGAGGAGGGCCTGTACTACCCGGTGGACCCGGGCGCGGCCGAGAGCTCGCACATCGGTGGGAACCTCGCCACGAACGCGGGCGGGCCCCACGCGCTCAAGCACGGGGTGACCCGGTCGTGGGCGATGGGCCTCGACGTGGTGCTCGCCCCGGGCGAGCGCGTGCGGCTCGGCGGGCCGGTGCGCAAGGACGTGGCGGGATACGACCTCGTGTCACTGCTCGTCGGCAGTGAGGGGACGCTGGGCGTGATCTGCGGCGCGTGGCTGCGCCTCGTCCCGGCGCCCGAGGCGTCGTCGTCGATCGCCGTGGCGTGCGAGAGCGCGAAGGCCGCGGCTGCGGCGATGGAACGGGCGCTGACCTGCGGCATCGTGCCCGCCGCGCTGGAGTACCTCGACGACGGCGCGGTCGCCGCGGCGTCGGCCGGCGCCCCGCTCTTCGTCCCGCCGGGCGGGGTGCTGCTGCTCGCCGACGTGGAGGGTGACCCCGTCCAGGTCGCCCGCGACCACGACACGCTGCGCGAGGCGCTCGAGGGTGGCGACGGCGTCCTGGCGGTCGCGGAGTTCGCGGCCCGCACCGACCGCGAGACGCTGTGGCGCTGGCGCGATGGCATCGGGCTGGCGGTGATCGCGCAGCGGGGCGGCAAGCTCTCCGAGGACCTTGCGGTCCCCGTCGACCGGCTGGCCGAGGCGATCGACGAGACGCAGGTCATCGGCGTCCGGCACGGCCTCGACGCGTGCAGCTGGGGTCATGCCGGCGACGGCAACCTGCACTCGACGTTCCTGCTCGACGCCGCGGACCCCGCGCAGCGGGCGAAGGCCGACGCGGCAGCGCAGGACCTCTTCGCCCTCGCCCGGCGCCTGGGTGGCACGGTGAGCGGCGAGCACGGCATCGGCCGGCTGAAGGCCGGTCAGCTGCGGGAGCAGTGGGCTCCCGCAGCCGTCGCGGCGCACGAGGCCGTCAAGCGGGCGCTGGACCCGAAGGGCCTGCTGAACCCTGGCGTCAAGCGCCCCTGACATCGGTCAGTTGCTGTTGACCACAGACCGGACGTGGTAGCCGATGGTCCGGCTCGTCCCCGGCGCGTACACCGTGGAGCCGATGAGGTCGGTGCCTGCCTCGAAGGCCTGCGGATGCGACTGACCGTCAGCAGCGACACCGCTGCGGCTCACGCAGTAGCTGGCCGCGATGTAGTGATCGCCTCCCGTGAACGTGGTGTCGACGCCGTAGTCCGGCGCGTGCAGGCAATACCCCAGCGACAGGTCGATCCGCGGGCCGTTCTCCAGGACACGCTGGGATTCTCCGTAGGCCGCGTACTCGCGCATGACGCAGGCGCCGGGGCGCCCCTTGATCGCCTGCCGGTAACCACAGAACTCCTTCGCCAGCCAACCGGGATGGACGGTGTCCTGGCGGCCGATCAGGAGGGTCAGGTCCGCGTCATCGGCTGAGGGGAGCCGGGACGGGGCACTCCCCGAAACGCATCGCGTACCGGACCTTCACCCCGAAGATGGGGAACCAGAAGCCGACCTGGCCGTCGATCCAACCGTTGGGGTTGGTCGACGACCGCGCCGGGAAGCACTCCGACGCCACGACGCCGACCACCTTGTGGATCTTTGAGCTGTGGTTCTCAAAGCCGCGGATCTTGAGGTCGCCCGCCGCTCCCGCGGGGACACCAGCATCCCCTGCTTCCGGAACGTAGGCCGGGTTGCCCGCCTCGTTCGGGCGCGTGCCGACGGCGATGGCAGTGACGCCGCCGGCGGACTCGCCCATCACGGTGATCTTCGAGACGTCGATGCCTGCGGCAGGGCCGTACTCGCGCAGGTATCGCACCAACGTCTGCACGTTCCGTGTGGCTTCGGCCGCGTACTTCGCGTACCCGACGGCGTTGCCCGGTCGGAAGGGATCGTTCCAGGCGCCCTGCGGTGCGAGGTTGTACTCGGCCGTAATGCCGACCCATCCCTGAAGCGCCGCCCACTTCGCCCAGCGTTCCATGTGGGCGTAGTTGCCCCGCCCTGTGGTGAAACCGCCACCGTGCAGCGCGATCAGCACCCGCCGCGGCGCGGTGCTGGTGTCCGGGGACCCATCGGGGAGCGTGAGCCGGCGGTAGGCGACGGCCTTGAGGGCACCCCGGTCGAGGGTCCCGTTCAGCTTGTGGTTCCGGCGTCCGTACTTGACGTCCCGCCACTCGCAGAGCTGTTGGGTGCCGACCGTGACCTGCTGGCCGGCGACCGACCCGCCGCCCACGTTGGGTGCGTTGGGCACGTTGTTCGCGGTCCCGCTGATGCACGGCGCCGCAGCTGCGACGCCGCCGGACACGAGCATGATCGCAACGCCTGTTCCCAGGGCTGCGGCAAACCATCGAACACGTCTCACGAGGAGCTCCTCCTGTCGGGGGTGGTGCCTGCTCGTACACCGTACCGGTACAGTGTACGAAAATGCAACTCGTGCCCTGCTTGGAACCGCTCGTAGCCTGAAGGCATGGCGCGGCCAGCTCGCATCACTCGGGACGACGTCGCGCACGCCGCGCTGCGGGCCCTCGACGACGTCGGCTACGACCAGCTCTCCATGCGCACGCTGGCGAAAGAGCTCGGCGTCGGCACGATGACGCTCTACCACCACGTCGCGGACAAGGACGATCTCGTGGATGCGGCGATCGACCTCGTGTTCGCCGGCCTTCCCGCCGCGATGCCCGACGCCGGGGTCACCGGCCGAGCGCGCGTGATCGCCGTCGCAACCACGGTGCTCGACCTCCTGCTCGAGCACCCAGGTCTCATCCAGGCCCGCGGCCAGCGCGCACTACGCCGTCCCACCACCCTGGCCGTGACAAACGACCTCGCACGTGGGCTGCTTGAGGCCGGCGTTGACCCCGCGACCGCTGGGGTGGGCATCCCGTTGCTTCTCGACTACGCCATCGGATGCGCCGGCTTTACGACGCAGATCGAGGACGAGGAGACCTTCGAGGCCTTGCGGCAGGCACTACCCGCCGACGAGTTCGGACCGCTCCTCGCGGTCAACCAAGCGGTCATCGACACCTACGGCCCGCCGTATACCCGGCGGCGGGCGTTCGAGATCAACGTCGAGCGTATCCTCGACGGGCTTGGCGCCCGTTAGGCGTTGACGTCACCGTCCCGTCGCCGCGCGGATGAGCTCCGCGTCGTGCGGGTACGTCATCCGCGCCGCGGCATCGGCGGGCGCGAGCCACTGCAGCTCGTCGACCTCGTCGTCGCGTTCCTCGGGCGGGGCCTCGCCGATGGGTCGCATGATCCACCAGCGGACCTCCTTCAGGCGGCCCTTGACGTCGTAGCGGACGGGCGGGAGCTCGTCGCCGAGCTCGCAGCGCACGCCGGTCTCCTCCTCGACCTCGCGCAGCGCCGCGGCCTCGGACGTCTCACCCCGGTCGAGCTTGCCCTTGGGCAGCGACCAGTCGTCGTAGCGCGGGCGGTGCACGACGAGGACGCGGCCGGCGGCGTCGATGACGACCCCGCCGGCGGCGCGGATCTCCGGCTCGCCGGAGGTCACGTGGCTCAGGTGGCCGGCGGCGCGGGCGGCGCCGGCAGCGTGATCGGCCCGCGGGAGTACCCGGTGGCCTTCTCGCCGCGCATGCCGAACGCCTGGAGCTTGATCTCGACGCTGGCGGTCTTGCCGGCCGCGAGCTCACGCTTCAGCCAGGACACGCTCGCCGGGAGCAGGTACACCGCGACGTTGCGGGTCGTGCCCGCGTTGATCGACTGGGCGCCGTAGCCCGCCGCGTTGCGGGAGACGCTCACGCCGTTGGCGTCGGTCACCGTGATCTTGCCGGTGGCCCAGACGACGCACATGAGGTTGCAGCTCACGTCGGTGTCGAAGCGCGACAGCGCCGCGTTGATGGACGGCGGCTCCGTGCCCACGACGGTGAGCGTGCCGCGCAGCGCGGTGCTGTAGACGTTGGACCCACCGGTCGGGGCGGGCGTGACGAGGTTCGTGGCCCGCGAGGCGAACACGACCGCGCCCGCCGCTGCGGTGACCGACGGCTCGGACGACGAGCCGTCTGCGGCCGGGCCGTCCTTCGCGCGGCTCACAAGCGAGAGGGCGCCATCGGTGAGGTCGCGGACGAAGACGTCGCCCGTGGGGTCGGCGTCCGCCGTGCTGAGGTTGGCGGCCGTGGAGCGGAACGCGACGTAGCCGCCGTCGGGCGAGATGTCAGGCTCGTCGGAGGTGCCGTTCGCCGCCGGGCCGGCGGGGCCGCTCTGGCGGCTCACGAGCTCGGTCTCGTTCGTCGTGCGGTCGCGGACGTAGACGTCGCGGATCAGCAGGTTGCCGCCCGCGAGGTCGGCGTCGGACTCAAACGCGATGTAGCGGCCGTCGGCGCTGATCGACGGGGCGAACGAGCCGCCCAGCCCGGCGGCGCCGTCGACGCCGGTCTGGCGGCTGACGAGCGTCGTGGTGAGCTTCTTGACGTCGAAGACGAAGACGTCGCTGAGCAGCAGCGCGTCGCCGGCGGCGAGGTTCGACGCCGTCGACTCGTAGGCCACGGCACCGCCGGTCACGCTGATGTCGGGGCGCGTCGAGTCACCGAGGGCGGGCAGGCCGTCGAGGCCGATACTCACGAGCTTGGAGTCGCGCGTCACGCGGTCGTGGACGTAGACGTCCTTCGTGCCGTCCGAGTCGCCGGTGGCGAGGTTGTTCGCGTTGCTGCTGAAGGCGACGTAGCGGCCGTCCGGGCTGATCGACGGCTGGTTCGACGTGCCGTTCGCGGCGCCGTTGGCGGTGCCGCGGCTGATGAGCCGCGTCACGTTCGACGAGATGTCGCGGACGAAGACGTCCTGGTTGTCGTCGCCGTCCTCCGTGTCGATGTTGTTCGACGCGGTGACGAACGCGATGTAGCGGCCGTCGGCGCTGATGGACGGCGCCGAGGAGCTGCCGGCGCCGGGGGCGCCCGCGACGCCCGTGGCGCGGCTGACCAGGCGCGTGATGCCGCGGCGGCGGTCGCGGATGTAGACCTGCGAGGTGCCGGCCGGGTGGTCTGCTGCGAGGTCACCGGCGTTCGAGACGTACGCGGTGATCATCCCGTCGGCCGACGTGGACGGGGCGCTCGAGACGGTGGAGCTCGTCCGTGCGGGCGTCTCGCCCTGCGGCGTGAGGGCGAGGATGCCGGTGACGTTCAGCGGTGCGGCGTCCGCGGTGCCCGCGGCGCCGAGCAGCGCGACGAACGGCAGAGCAACCACGGCGCGGCGGACGAGCGTATGCAGCATGGAACAGCTTCCCCCCAGAATGGGACCTGACGAATCCAGGTCATCCCCCCGGACAACCCCGATCCGCGCAGACTACCGGGAACGCCGCGCGCTCGCCACCGCGCCGCCGTCGTGGCGGCTAGCTAGCGGCGGCCGCCCGTCCGCTTGCCACCGGTGCCACGGCCGAGCTCGGTCCGTGGGGGCGTGTGCGTCCCCACGCTCACGCCGCCGGTCTTCGCCGCCGAAGCGGCCTTCGTCGTCTTCGCCGGTGCGGCCGACGCGGGTGTGGTGATGCACAGCATCGCGGCCAGAGACAGGCCGACGATGACGTGACGGGTGCACGCCTGGAACATGGACAGTTCCCTTCGGATAGACAGGACGGCCGTCCTTCCCCCCGGACGGTCCGCACCTCGGGACGTTACGGATACCGCTCAGTACCTTCGACTGAGACGTCGAGCTACGCGCTGAGCGTGAGCTTGCGCGGGCCGCCGCGGAACCCGAGCTCCATGAGCACCGGCTCGAGGTCGGAGCCCACGACCGGCTGGCCGTCGATGCGCTCGAGGGAGAGCTTCAGCGTGCGGCGGTCCCGCACGAAGTCGGCGAGGGCTGCGAGCCCCGCCCGCAGCCTCGGGTCGTCGCGGCCGACGAGGATGGCCAGCCCGCGCCCGCCGCGCTCGACATAGACCACGGGCTCGGCACCGGCGAGCACGACGTACGCGCCCGCGGCGCGCGCGGGACGACGACGCTCGTCCTCGTCGCGCTTGGGCCACGGCAGCGCTGCGCCGTACGGCTGCGCGGGGTCGGTGGCAGCCAGCACGAGCGGCGGCGCCTCGGTCGCGTCTCGCGCCGCGCGCAGCCGTTCCACGGCGCCCGGGAGCGCGAACTGGGCGCCGCCCAGGCCCTCCACGAAGTACCCGCGGCGGCAGACACCGAGCGTCTCCAGTGCTGTGAACGCGTCGTAGAGCGACGAGAACCCGCCGGGGACGCCCTCGGCGAGCACCTGCTCGCGGGTGACGAGCCCGTAGCGCTCGAGGAGCAGCTCGGCCATGGTCCGGCGCTGCTGGGAGGGGTCGACCTCCCGCCGGAAGATCGTGCTCGTCAACGACCAGCGGCCCTGGACCGTGGCCTGCGCGCCGCCGCGTCGGCCCCCGAAGCGCCGGCCGCGCCGCGTCGCGTGCTCGGCGGCCCGCCGTGTCTTGGCCAGCGTGAGCTTCGGCGCGCGCAGCGGGGCGAACGCGTCGTTCGTCGCCTCACCCGCCCAGACGAGATCCCACAGCCCTTCCTGGATCTCCTCCGGCGTGAAGGGCAGCTCGGCGAGGAAGTCGGTGAAGAAGCACGGGGACGCCGTGAGCCGCTCACGCAGCGCGATGTGCACCGGGTCCTCCGGCGGGTCCGTGCCGCGGGGCGGAGCCACCTGTCCGATCGCCTCGGCGTCGTCGCGGAAGTACAGCGCCACGCGCCCGGAGTTCCGGCCGAGCGCGCCCGCGCCGACCCAGACCACCTCGCCCGATGCGCAGAGCTGGTCCATCCACGTCGGCGAGTACGCGCCGCAGCGCCGCGGCAGGATCTCCTTCTCCCACACGTCGGCGGGCAACGCCAGGCCCTGCAGCGGAACGAGCGCCTCGCGCAGCCGGTCGATCCCGGCGCCGGTCGGCGGGTGGCGGTCCACGCCCTGCCAGGACGGCAGGAACGTCGCGATCGCCCGCTGGTCGGCGGGCTCGATCTCCTTGCGAAGCGCTGCGAGGGACGCGCGGCGCAGGCGGCGCAGGACCTCGGGGTCGCACCACTCGCGCTCGGACCCGCCGGGCCGCAGTTCGCCGCGGACGACGTCCCCGTCGCGCTCCAGCTCTGCGAGCGCGGATGACGGATCGACGCGGTACCGCGCGCGCAGCTCATCCGTCGTGAACGGCCCGTGGGTGCGCGCGAAGCGGTGGACGAGCCGCCGCAGTGCGTCGGGGACGTCGGCGACGAACGCCTCGGGCAGGCCGCCCGGCGGCACCGTGCCGAGGGCGTCGCGGTACAGCCCCGCGTCATCCGCGGCGACCCAGCGTTCCTCGCCGGCGACTCGCAGGCGAATCGCGCGGCGCTCGCGCTCGAGGATCGCGAGCAGGCCGGCAGGGTCGACGCCGGCGATCACGCGCGCGGCGATCTCGTCCTCGGTGAGGTCGCCGAGGCGGCGCAGGACATCGGCGAGCGCGTCGCTCGTCTCGGCCTTCGTGCGGTCGGACCGGTGCTGGAGGTCGTCCTCGACCTGCTCCAGGGCGCCGGGGTCGATCAGGTCGCGCAGTTCGTCCTGGCCGAGCAGCTCGCGCAGGAGGTCGCGGTCGAGGGACAGCGCGGCCGCGCGGCGCTCCGCGTTCGGCGTGTCCCCCTCGTACATGTACGTCGCGACGTAGTCGAACAGCAGCGACGACGCCATCGGCGACGCCGTCGCGGTCTCGACCTCCACGAGCGTGAGGTCACGGCTGTGCAGCCGCGTGAGGATGTCCTTCAGGCCCTCGACGTCGAGCACGTCGCGCAGGCACTCGCGGTATGTCTCGAGGATGATCGGGAAGTCGGCGTAGCGCCGCGCGACCTCCAGCAGCGACTGCGACTTCAGCCGTTGCTGCCACAGCGGCGTGCGGCGCCCGGGGTACGCGCGCGGGATGAGCAGCGCGCGCCCGGCGTTCTCGCGGAACCGCGCGCCGAACAGCGCGCTGCCGCCGAGTTCGCCGACGACGAGGTCCTCGAGCTCGTCGGGCTCGACGAGGAACCACTCGGCGCCCGGCGGCTCGTCCGCGTCGGGGAGGTGGACGATGATGCCGTCGTCGCTGTAGATCGCGTCGGACTCCAGGCCGATCTCGTCGCGGATGCGCGCGCTGATCGCCAGCGACCACGCGGCGTGCACCCGCCCGCCGAACGGCGTGAGCACGCACACGCGCCAGTCGCCGATCTCGTCGCGGAAGCGCTCGACGACCACCGTGCGGTCGCTCGGCAGCACGCGCGTGGCGTCCTGTTGCTCGCGCAGGTACTCGAGGAGGTTCTTCGCGGCGAGGTCGTCGAGGTCGTAGTCGCGCTGGATCGTCGCGGCGTCCTGCTCGACGGCCCAGCGGCTGAACGCGCCGATGGCCTCGCCGAGTTCCCGGGGGCGGCCCACGCTGTCGCCCCGCCAGAACGGCACGGCGCCGGGCGCGCCCGGGGCGGGGGTGACGATGACCTTGTCGCGGCCGATCTCCTCGATCCGCCACGTCGACGCCCCGAGCAGGAACGTCTGGCCGGCCCGTGCCTCGTAGACCATCTCCTCGTCGAGCTCGCCCACCCGGCGGCCGTCGGGCAGCGTCACCGCGTACAGCCCGCGGTCGGGGATGGTTCCCGCGTTCGCGATGGCGAGCTGCCGGGCGCCCTTGCGCGCGCGGATGGTGTTCGCCACGCGGTCCCACACGATGCGGGCGCGCAGCTCGCCGAACTCCTGCGACGGGTAGCGGCCGTCGAGCATGTCGAGGACGTTCTCCAGGACGGGCCGCGTGAGCTCGCCGAAGGAGTACGTGCGCGTGGCGAGTGCGAAGAGGTCGTCGACGGAGACCGAGGCGTCGCCGTCCAGCTCCGCCGCCGCGCAGATCGCGACGATCTGCTGGGCGAGCACGTCGATGGGATTGCGCGGCACGACCGTCGGCTCGATGCGCCCCTCGCGCATGAGCTTGACGACCACGGCGCACTCCAGGAGGTCGGCGCGGAACTTCGGGAAGATCCGGCCCTTCGCCGTCTCGCCGACGCCGTGGCCCGCGCGGCCGATGCGCTGCAGCCCGCGGCTGACGGACTTCGGCGACTCGACCTGCAGGACGAGGTCGACGGCGCCCATGTCGATGCCGAGCTCGAGCGACGACGTCGCGACGAGGCACGGCAGCTCACCGGCCTTCAGCTGCTCCTCGACGACCGTGCGTTCCTCGCGCGCGAGCGATCCATGGTGCGCGCGGGCGATCTCCTCGTACGCGCGCTCTTCCGGGAGTGCCTCGTTGTGGAGTTCGTTCAGCCGCAGCGCGAGCCGTTCGGCCATCCGCCGGTTGTTGACGAAGACGATCGTCGACCGGTGCTGGTGGACCTCCTTCAGCAGCTCCGGGTAGATCGCCGGCCAGATCGACCGGCGGGTCGACTCCCCGCCGACGACCGGCTCCAGCGGGTCGCGGTTCGGGTCGTCATCCGGCTCGACCATGGACTCGACCGGCACGTGGATCTTCAGGTCGAGCGCCTTGCGCTGCGCGGAGTCGACGATCCGGCACTGCCGCCGCGGGCCGACCATGAACCGGCCGACCTCCTCGAGCGGGTTCTGGGTGGCGCTCAGGCCGATGCGCTGGAAGTCGCGGCCCTCGTGCTGGATCGCGGCGAGCCGCTCGAGCGTCAGCGCGAGGTGCGCGCCGCGCTTTGTCCCCGCCACGGCGTGGATCTCGTCGATGATCACCGCGTCGACCTCGCGCAGTCCTGCCTGCGCCTGCGAGGTCAGCATGAGGTAGAGCGACTCGGGCGTCGTGATGAGGATGTCTGGCGGGTGCTTGCGCATCGCCGCGCGTTCCTTCTGCGGCGTGTCGCCGGTGCGGATGCCGACGCTGGGCATCCGGTCGGGGTCGCCGGCCGCGATCCCGCGCAGCGGCGCGCGGAGGTTGCGCTCGATGTCGTAACTCAGCGCCTTCAGTGGGCTGACGTAGACCAGGCGCGTGCGCGGCGCGTCCTTCGGTGTGGGGTCGACGTGCAGCCGGTCGAGCGCCCACAGAAACGCCGACAGGGTCTTGCCCGAGCCGGTCGGCGCGCTGATGAGCGTGTGCTCGCCCGATGCGATCGCCGGCCAGGCCTGCTCCTGCACTGCGGTGGGCGCCGCGAAGGCGTCGGTGAACCAGTCACGGACGCGGGGGCTGAAGGCCGAAAGGGCCACGACCCCAGACTACGGCCGGTCGAGGCCAGGAGGTGTCCGCAACCGGGGGGCCGGTTGCCGCGGCCGACCCTTCTTGCTCTGGAGCACCGCTCTAGCTGTAAGTCCCGAGCAGGTTGTTCAGGCGGGTGATGGGTGTTTGTCGCCCGATGCCTGCGTGTTGTCGGTGATGGTTGTAGCGGTAGAGCCAGCCGTCAAGGGCTGCGGTGCGTTCTGCGCTTGAGCGGTAGATCGCGCCGTAGGCCCAGCCGCCGAGCATCGTCCGGATAAAGCGTTCGGCTTTGCCGTTGGTCTGTGGCCGGTAAGGGCGGGTGCGGAGGTGTCGGACTCCGAGCGCGCGGCAGGCGATCGCGTGCAGGCTGGCTCTGTAGGGAGCGCCGTTGTCCGGGGATGAAACTGCGGTGTGGGGCCTGTCCGGGGTGTCGGGGACGCTGTTGTTCCCGGGACCTGGGGCTGCTCCTGGGAAAGCGTGGTTGGGCAGGCCGCAAGTGACTGATGGGCTGCGAGCCCGGCGTTGTTCGTGGCCGCCCCTGCGACCTGCCCGGGTGTGCTGCGAGCACGTATCCGTCTGTGTCGTTTGCCTGCCGGCTTCCCGCTGAACGTTCGATGCGAGGGAGGTGATGTGCGGTTCATCGGGATGGACATCCATCGTGATTTCTGCGAGATCGCGATCAGTGAGGACGGGAGCGTCCGGTCGGCCGGGCGGATCGAGACGAGCGTCGAGACGCTCGCGGTGTTCGCTCAGAGCCTGGTCGCCGATGACGTGGTGGTGGTCGAGGCGACCAGCGGCGCGGTGCGGATCGTCGACGAGCTCCAGCGCGGTCCGGCACGAGTCATGGTGGCCAACACCCGGCGGCTGCCGGCGCCCGGTCGCGCGAAGACCGACAAGATCGACGCGCGGATGCTGGCCCGGCTCGCCGCGTCGGGGCTGCTGGAGGTCGTGTGGACTCCGGATGAGCAGACCCGGGCGCTGCGGCGGATCTGCGCGCGCCGCGACAGCCTGGTCAAGGCACGGACCCGGGCGAAGAACGAGACGCAGGCCGTGCTCGCGCGCAACCTCTCCGGCCGCCCGCCGGTGACCGACCTGTTCGGCAAGGGCGGAAGGCAGTGGCTCGCGGCGCGCGTGCTGCCCGCCGACGAGCAGCTCACCGTCGACGGCTGCCTGCGCCAGATCGATTTCCTCAGCGGCGAGATCGCCGCCCTCGATCGGGCGCTGGCCGGCCAGGCGCTGCAGTCGCCGGACATCCAGCGGCTCCTGACCGTGCCCGGGGTGGCGCTGAACACCGCCGCGTGCTTCATGGCCGCGGTCGGAGACATCGACCGGTTCCCGACCTCGCGCAAGCTCGTCGGGTATCTCGGGCTCGATCCGCGTGTCCGGCAGTCCGGCAGCGCCGACGCGCGGCACGGCCGGATCAGCAAGGAAGGAAGCGCGCTGGCCCGCGCGATGCTCGGCGAGGCGGCCTGGTCGGTCGCGAAGACGCCCGGGCCGCTGAAGGCGTTCTTCGAGCGCGTCCGCGCGCGTAAGGGACCGCAGGTCGCCGCAACTGCGACGGCACGCAAGCTCGCCTGCCTGTTCTGGTGCATGCTCACCCGCGGCGAGGACTACGCCTACGCGCGGCCGTCGATGACCCGACACAAGATCCGCCAGCTCGAGCTGCTCTGCGGCGCCACGCCGCGCAAGGGCCAGAAAGGCGTCGCGGGCAACCGCTCGCCGGGCCTGCGCGACGCCGAGCGCGAGATCGCCCGCCAAGGCGAAGCGGCCTACCGGCGAACCGTCGCCGACTGGACAGCGTCCGGACCGGCGAAGGTGGGTGCGGGCGCGACACCGGGGCGCGCATCAAACAGGCCCTCAAAGGGCAAAGCCGCGCGGCAGACTCCGTAGCCCCAAGATCTGCGCTTCGCTACGTCAGTCACCCGCACCCGACCCAGAGGCTCCCACTCACGACCCGACACGTCCAGACAACTTGACTTTCATCCGTCGGTCAGCAGCTCGCAGACGGTCATGCCGTGGCTTTCGAAGAACCGGACGGCGCGGCGCAGGAACGCGATCGCCGTGGTGGCTTTCTCGTCTCCGAGCACTTCGGCGTAGGCCAGCCGGGTCGCATCGTCGATCGCGACGTGAACGAACTCCCAGCCCTTCGGTCCGCCGCGTCGACGTGCGCGGCGGGTGGCACTCTGAGACGCGCGCTGTCCTGAGATCCGGTGGCCAACTCCGTTGATCACGCCGAGCTTCTTGACGTCGATGTGGATCAGTTCGCCAGCGACTTGGCGCTCGTAGCGCTCGGCCGGCTCCATGCCCAGGCGTCCCAGCCTGCCCATCCCGGTCCGCGTGAGGATTCCCGACACCGTCGAGAGCGGCATCGCGAGTGTCTCGGCGATCTCCGGGCCGGTGAACCGCAGCCGTCGCAACGCCGCGATCACGCCGATCGTTCGTTCGTCGGTCCGGTTTGCGACGACCGTCGGCGCCGAGCTGCGATCGACAAGCCCCGCGTCGCCCTCGGCGCGCCACCTCGATCGCCATTTGTAGACCGAGCGCGGGCTGATCCCCGCTGACTCTGCGGCGGCCTGAACCGTCCACCCATCCCTCTCAATTCGTTCGATCAACAACCTGCGGCCGATCGGACTGAGCCGGGCGTTAGCGTGCAACTTCATCCGGAACTCCTTGGGACTGGGGCTTCGCAACCACCAGCCTCCAAGGAGGTCCGGATGAACAACGTGCTCAGGAACTACATCTAGAGCCGTGCTCCAGAGAACGAGGAGCCGCGTCCTGCGCGCGCCCTTTGGGAGGACGCCCGGTGTGGAGATCCACAACCGCGGGCCCCGGACACGGGGGCACCTCCCAAGCGCACCACCATACGGTGCGCTGTGTGCCACAGCTCACACGCAAGGAACTGCTCCAGCGCGGTGTCGCCACGGTTGGCGCGACGGCGTTCGGCGGGGTCATGCCCGCGTTCGCGCAGGCCGCCTCCGACCCCCTGGACGGCGAGCGTCTGCACCGTGACGTGCGCGACCTGTGTGCCTTCGGGCCGCGTCGTACGGGCACGGACGCCGAGCACGGAGCAAGCGCGTGGGTGGCGGAGCGACTGCGGGCGGCCGGATGTGAGGTCCGGCTCGACTCGTACCCGTTCCGTCAGTGGATCCTCGATGGATGGGACGTGGAGCTGGCGGCCGGCACGGCCAGTGCGGAGGTGGCGAGGTTCCCCCAGAAGGTCGCCACGCATCCGATCTGGAACACCCGGCCGGCCGCCGGCGAAGCGGACCTCGTCTACGTCGGCTACGGCACCCAGAAGGAGATGGACAAGCACGACCTTCGCGGCAAGGCGGTGCTCGTCGACGGCAAGGTCCTGCTGAACGTCTTCGCCACCTACAACGGCGACGGCTACGCCTACTGGAACGCCGCGGCGCGCGGGGCGGTCGCGATGTTCGCCACGTCGGACGCGCCGGGGAACCTCGTGCGCATGATCGGGATGGGGCGCAACGAGCTGGACGCGAACCCGATCCCCGCGTTCACGGTCGGGCGCAAGGACTTCGGCGTCCTGCGGCGCGCCGCGCACGGCGGGACCGCTCGCATCCGCTACCGGCTGGACGCGCGCCACGTCAATGGGGTCACCCACGACGTCGTCGGCACGCTGCCCGGTGGCCGCACGAACCGTGACGGGCTCGTGGCGTGCGCCCACACCGACTCGATGTTCGACGGTGCGCTCGACGACGCGACGGGCGTCGCCGGGCTCATCGGCCTCGCTCACCACTTCGCCCAGCAGCCGGCGTCACGCCGGCCGAAGCCGATGACCTTCCTGTGCGTGACCGGGCACGACACGGGCTTCCCGCACCTCGGCGTCCGGCATTGGGTCGAGGCCAACGCCAAGCAGGTGAGCACGCTCAGCGGGTTCTGCTCGCTCGACCACCTCGCGGGTCTTGCCGCGGAGGATCTGGGCGGGGACCGGCCGCTGCGCCGCACCGGCGACGAGGAGCGGCTGCTGCTCATCTCCGACAACGCCCTGCTCTACGGCCTGACCGCCCAGGTCGCGATGCGCCACCACCTGTTCCCGTCGATTCCGGCGCCCGAGCCGCTCGCGCGTGCGAACCCTGATCTCGAGGGGATGTTCGTCGAGCGCGGCGTGCCGTCGGTGAACATGACGATGGCCTACCCCTGGTACCACACGCGGGAGGACACGCCGGACAAGATCCCGCCGGCGCAGCTCGCGCGCTGCACCCGCGCGTACCCTGACCTGCTGGCCGGGATGCAGCGCATGCCGGCCGGGTGGATGCGCCGCGCGGAGGTCAGTACACGCGTTGGCGCTCGCGGCTGAGGAAGAACCCGTGGCCGTTGGACCGGTGCTCGCACGTGAGCCCGGCGCGGCGTGACGTGCAGCGGAACGGGCCGCGGCGGAACGTCTTGCTGTACGCGAGGACCGGTGCCTCCGGGTCGGCGATCGTGTCCGTGATCTTGATCTTCCGCGCCTTGCCGCTCGTCTTCAGCAGGAAGCCGCGGTCGTTGAGGAACAGTGGGTCGCAGCGGATCTGCCCGCCGCCGTCGGAGATGTACGCGCAGTAGATCTGCTTCGACGGGGTGACGAACGGCGCGATCTCGGCCTGGGCGGAGGCCGGCCCGGCGAGCGTGAGGACGGCCGCGGCCAGCGCGGCGACTGCGAGGCGGGACATGAACCGACCCTACTCCGGGAGCCGCACCACGCGCAGCGGTGAGCAGGCGGCGTGTCAAGTTTCCGCCACCCAATCGAGGACACTCTGCGCATGCGCCCGTCTGCCGCCGTCGCACTCACCTTCGCCGTGGTTCTGCTGACCCCCGCCGCCGCGCAGGCCCAGGGCCTGCCGCCGACGATCAGCGGGGTGGCGCCACCGACACCCATCTCGGCCTACAACGGGCTGCTCGTCTGGAGTCAGCCGGCCACCAACGGGCAGTACCAGCTCGTTTCCCGGCAGGGCAGCGGACCGGTCACGCCGTTGCCGATCGCCACGCGCGGCGTGCCGTTCGACGTCGACCTCGGCCCGACCAGCAGCGGCGGCGTCTACGCCCTGTACTCGCGCTGCGCCACCGAACCCCAGTGGGATCAGGTGGGGATGCCGGACTACCAGACCGGCAAGGGCTGCGCGATCTACAAGTTTGACCTCAGCTCGAACCAGGAGGTCCGGTACTCGAAGGTCAACGCGAGCAACGCCAGCCAGTACTGGCCGACGTACTGGAAGGGCAAGGTCGGGTTCGCGCGCACGTACGCGAGCAACACGAACAAGGGCTACGTCTACACGAAGACGATCTCCAGCTCGACGCCATCGGCGCAGATGCCGATTGGCGCGCTCGGGGACACCTCCGCGTACGCGACGCAGCTCGAGCTGTACGGGTCACGGCTGGCGTTCGGGTGGACGTACACGACCGAGCAGTTCATGAACTGGCAGCTGCGCCTCGACACGATCGGCAGCAAGGGAAGCACGGTGCTCGACCAGACGAAGGGCGGACAGAGCAACGTCGGGCTCGGCTGGCCTGCCTTCGGGTACGGCGGGATCACGTGGCTGCGGTACTGCATCGGCGACCCCGGGAGCTGCCCGGGGGCCGTCCGCATCCAGCGGTCGACGTACTCGGGTTCGGGCGATCAGATCGCCTCGACCGGCGAGTTCACGCAGGCGTACGACTTCGACGCGAGCGGGAGCATCACGTACCTCGAGAACGACGTGCTGAGCCTGTATCAGTGCCAGACCGACCCGGCGACGACACCGGCCTGCACGATCACCGCGACCCAGCCGCAGTTCACAAATCTGGGCTGACGAACTCGCCCGCGCGCCGCAGGACGTCGTCGAGCATCGGCGGCGTCAGCCGGCCCGTGAACGTGTTCTGCTGGCTGGGGTGAAAGCAGCCGAGCAGCGCCCACGGGTCGGCGTCGACCAGCGCGCCGTGCGCGAACCGCGGCTTGGGTCGAAGCGGCGCGTGCCCGGCCGCGGTGCGCAGGCGCAGCGCGGCGTCCCAGCCGAACTGCCCGAGACAGACGACGACCCGCACGCGCGGCAGCAGCTCGAGCTCGCGGACCGTCCACGGCAGGCAGCGGTCGCGCTCGGCCGGGGTCGGCTTGTTGGCCGGCGGCGCGCAGCGGACTGCGGCCGTCACCCAGCAGTCGGTCAGCGCCAGGCCGTCGTCGCGGGAGACCGACGTCGGCTGGTTCGCGAAGCCGGTCCGGTGCAGCGCGGCGAACAGGAAGTCCCCGGACCGGTCGCCGGTGAACACCCGGCCGGTGCGATTCGCCCCGTGCGCGGCGGGGGCGAGGCCGAGGAGCAGCACCCGCGCGTCCGGGTCGCCGAAGCCGGGGATGGGGCGCCCCCAGTACTCCTCATCCGCGAACGCCGCGCGCTTCTCCCGCGCGACCTGCTCGCGCCAGGCGACGAGCCGCGGGCACGCGCGGCACGCGGTGACCTCGCGTTCGAGGTCAGACAAGGGCACCGAGGAGGAGCCGCTCCACGATCGGCTCGAGGTCCTCGATGCGCTCCGGCCGCCCGGTGCGCAGCTGGCGGCTCATGAGCTCGACCATCGCGCCGACGACGGCGAACGCGTCCTCGACGGTGGCAAACCGCTGGCCGCCGCCGCGACGCTCAACGCCCTCGCGGGCCTCGTCGAACATCACCTGGGCGAAGCCTTCGAGGATCGCGTCGCGCCGGTCCAGCGCCTCGGGGCCCGCGCCGACGCTCACCACGAGCACCGTGCGACCGACGTCCGGCTGTCCGACGACGAGGTGCAGGAACGCGCGGAGGCCGGCCCGGTGGCGCTCCAGCGGATCATCGCCCGCGTGGCGCGCGGCCTTGACGAGCTCCTCGAGCGCCACGCGCGCCGCGTCGTCCATGATCTCGAGCAGGCACGCCTTCTTGTTGCCGAAGTGCTCGTAGAACGTGGCCTTGCTCATGCCCGCCGCCCGGCTGATGGCCTCCGCGCTGGCGTCGGCGTAGCCCGACTCGCTGAACACACGGGCCGCCGCCTCGAACAGGCGCTGGCGCTGCAGCTCCTCGCGCACCTCGCGCGGGGGCGCGTGGCGACCGCGGGGAACACGAGACGGGGCGTCGGCCATTCCCGCGAGTCTACGTCGAGGGCCAGTTCACTAGGCTCCACGCCGTGCTTCACGCCCGTCCCATCCTCGCGCTGCTCGCCGGCACGGCCGTCTTCGCGGTCGGCTGCGGCGAGGGCTCTCGCGACAGCGTGGACTTCACCGGCGCCGAGGCCGAGGTGGCCGAGGTCGTCGGCGATCTGCAGGAGGCCGCCGAGAGCGAGGAGACCACGCGGATCTGCCGTGCGCTCCTGACCCAGGAGCTCGCCTCCGGCGACTGCCGCGCGAAGGTGCAGCAGGCGATCGATGACACGGACCAGTTCGCTCTGGACGTCCGCGACGTGCGCGTCACGGGCGCGACGGCGGCCGCGCGCGTCATCACCGGCTCCGGCGACGCCGAGCGGACGACGACCATGCGGTTCGCCCGTGAGGGCAGCAGCTGGCGCGTCAGCGCGTTCGAGTAGGAGCGGCGGTGTCCTCGCCGCTGCGCTCGAGCAGCGTGCGGTCGTCGGCGAAGCAGTAGACCCAGCTCTCACCGGGCTCGATGGATCGCATGACGTGATGGCCCTCGCGCTCGTGGTGCATGCGGGCGTGGCGGTTCGGTGAGCTGTCGCAGCACCCGACGTGCCCGCAGGTCAGGCAGACGCGCAGGTGCACCCAGCTGTCGCCGATGCGCAGGCACTCCTCGCAGCCCGCGGTCTGCGGCACGACCGACGCGTGGTCGCCGATGTGCTCGCACGCGGCGGGGCCCAGCTCCACCTCGATCGGGGCCTCCGTGTCCACGGCGGCGTTCGACGTCCCGCGCACCGCTCGCGGCGGGGCCTGCCGCCCGTGGTACTGCGCCACCTGTTTGGCCTCGAGGAACGCGTCGCCGAGTTCCCGGCCGAAGGCCTTGAAGAGCTTCGTGAGCAGCAGGGCGCTCGCGGCGAGCTCCTCGGTGACGACGTGGGTGGCCCCGGCTGCCATGAGCGGCCCCTCGTCCTCGGCGTAGCGCGCGCGGACGATCACGCACATGTCCGGATCGAGCGCGCGCACGACCCCGACGACCTGCGCGGCGCGCTCGGCTCCGTCGTCGGGGATGACCACGACCTTGGCACGGCCGATCCCGGCCTCGTTCAGGGTCATGATCCGCGCGGGGTCGCCGAGCAGCACGGGCACGCCGAGTTCGTGGGCGTCGGTCGCCCCCTCCGGGCTGAGGGTGGTGACGACGAGCGGCACGTCGCGGTCGCGCAGGACCCGCGTGATGCCCCGCGCCCACTCGCCGTATCCGGCGATGAGCACGTGGTCGGAGATGCCCTCGGCGACCGGAGCGCCGGCGACCGGTTCGGTGCGGCCGACGAGCGTGTCCACCGCCTCTTCGGGCCGCATCCGGTCACCCACGCGCGCCCCGAACGCGGACAGGGCGGGGGTCGCGGCCATGAGCAGGACCGTCGCGGCGATGAAGCCTTGGGTGCCGTCCGCGCCGAGGCCGGCCGGGGTGAGGCCTTCGAGGGCGCCCGCGGTGGCGAGCACGAACGAGAACTCGCCGACCTGCGCCAGCGTCAGGCCGGTGGCGATGGCCACGCCGATGCGTTCTCGCAGCGCCAGCACGGCGGCCCCGGCGGTGAGCGCCTTGACGACGAGCAGCGCGACGACCGCGCCGAGCACCATCGCGAGGTTGTCGACGAGGAACCCGACGTCGAGCAGCATCCCGATCGAGACGAAGAAGGTCGCGCTGAAGATGATCTGCAGCGGAAGGATCTCGCCGAGCGCCTGGCTGGAGTAGCGCGACTCGCTGACGACGAGACCGGCGAGGAACGCGCCGAGCGACACGCTGACTCCCGCGAGCGAGGTGCCGTACGCCGTGCCGATGCAGATCGCGACGATCGTGAGCAGGAAGAGCTCGGGCGAGCAGGTCCGTGCGACGCGCTCGAGCACCGGGGGCAGCAGCCGCCGGGCGAACACCATCACGGCGACGATGATCGCGACGGCGATGCCGAGCGCGCGGACGATGTCCCACATCGAGCCGCCTGACTCACCGAGCACCGGGACGAGCAGCACCATCGCGACGACCGCGAGGTCCTGGAACAGCAGCACGGAGACCGCCAGGCGGCCGTGGTCGCTGCCGACCTCGCCGCGGTCGGCGAGCAGCTTCAGCACGATCGCGGTGGACGACAGCGAGACGAGCATGCCGCTGAACAGCGCGACGTTCGCGTCGACCCCCGCAGCCATGAGCACGAGGAACGTCACGAGGGTCGCGAGCAGGACCTGCAACCCGCCGCCGAGGAACAGCGGCCGGCGCAGCTCCTTCAGGCGGTCGAGACTGAACTCCAGGCCGATCGTGAACAGCAGGAGCAGCACGCCGACCTCGGCCGCGGCGTTGACGATCTCGAGGTCGCTGACGATTCCCAGCGCGTTCGGCCCGATCACGATCCCCGTCAGCAGGAACGCGACGATCGGGACGATGTTCAACCGCAGGCCGACGTACGCGACGACCGCACCGCCCACGACCAGTGCCGCGATCTCCGGGAGGAACTCCGGGGTGGAGCCGGCGGCGAGGGGCGGCATGCCCCTCGATGCTACGTCAACCGAGCTTCGTGCCGTACTGGCGCTCGTAGTACTCGCGGTAGTCGCCGCTGCGGATCGGCTCCCACCAGTCCTTGCGTTCGACGTACCAGGCGACGGTGTTCTCCAGGCCGCCTTCGAAGAAGTGGTGCCTGGGCGTCCAACCGAGGGCGCGGACCTTGTCGCTCGAGAGGCTGTAGCGGCGGTCGTGGCCGAGGCGGTCGGTGACGTACTCGATGAGGCCTTCGTCCTTGCCGGTCAGTTCGATGACCTTGCGGACGACGTCGATGTTCTCGCACTCGTCGGGGCCGCCGGCGTTGTAGACCTCGCCGGCGACGCCGTGGTCCAGGACGGTGCCGATGGCGCGGGCGAAGTCCTGGGCATGGATCCAGTTGCGGACCTGCTTGCCGTCGCCGTAGACCGGCAGCTTGTCGCCGTGGAGAGCGTTGAGGATCGTCAGCGGGATGAGCTTCTCGGGGTACTGGTACGGCCCGTAGTTGTTCGATCCGCGGCAGATCAGGGCTTCCATGCCGTAGGTGTGGAAGTAGGACCAGACGAGCAGGTCGGCACCGGCCTTCGTCGCGCTGTACGGCGACGACGGGGCGAGCGGGCTGGTCTCGGTGAAGGAGCCCTCTTCGATGCTGCCGTACACCTCGTCGGTGGACACCTGGACGTAGCGGATCCCGGCCTCACGGGCGGCTTCGAGCAGCACCCAGGTGCCATACGAGTGGGTGGTGACGAACGCGTCGGGCTCGGCGATCGACCGGTCGACGTGCGTCTCGGCGGCGAAGTTCACGACGGCCTCGACGTCCTTCATCGCGTCGCGGACGGCGTCGGCGTCCTCGATCCCGGCGTGGATGAACCGCCCGGCGGCGTCGGTGCCCTCGAGGTTCTCGCGGCGCCCGGCGTAGGTCAGCTTGTCGAGCACCGTGACCTCGTCCCCGGCGGCCTCGCGGATCCGGACGAAGTTCGAGCCGATGAAGCCGGCACCACCACACACGAGCACCTTCATGCCTGGGTCCTTTCCTCGATGAAGCCGCGGACGCCCTCCTGCCAGGGTGGCAGGACCGGTGCGCCGTCGCGCTCGGTCGCCAGCACGCTCCATGCCGGGCGCGGCGCGGGGCGCTGGAACTCAGCCGCGGTCGTCTCGCCGACCTCGCAGTCCACGCCCGCGAGGCGGAACAGCTCGACGGTGAGCTCGTGCCACGAGCACTGGCCGGCGCCCGCGGTGTGCACGGGGCCGCGCAGGTCGCTCTCGACGAGCGCCAGCAGCGCCGGGGACAGGTGGCCGGTCCAGGTGGGCGACCCGACCTGGTCGGTCACGACGGCGACCCGGTCGCGGGTGGCGGCCAGGCCGAGCATCGTCTCGCAGAAGTTCTTGCCGCCTGCGCCGAACAGCCACGCGGTGCGGGCGATCGCGTGATCCTCGACGGCGTCGGCGAGCGCCAGTTCGCCGGCGAGCTTCGTGCGGCCGTAGGCGCCGAGCGGCCCGGTCGGGTCGGACTCGACGTACGGGCGGTCGGTCAGCGACCCGTCGAAGACGTAGTCGGTGGACACCGCGACGACCCGCGCCCCGATCGCCGCCGCCGCCCTGCCGACGTTGCGTGACGCGTCGGCGTTGACGCGCAGCGCGGCGTCCTCGCGCTCCTCGGCGCCGTCGACGTCGGTCCACGCGGCGCAGTGCACGATCGCGGTGGGCGCGAGCGCGGCGACGAGGTCGTGGGCGGTGGCCTCGTCGGTGAGGTCACCGTCGGGCAGGTCGATCCCGATGGCCTCCCACCCGCGAGCGGCGGCGTCGGCGACGACGCGCTGCCCGAGCATGCCGGCGGCGCCGGTGACGAGGAGCCTCATTGGTCAGAGGATTCCGACGTCTGAGTTGTCCCCGATCATGAACCGGTACGCGCGCGGCTGGCGCGGCGAGCGGTCGATCGTGGCGTTGCGGCCCAGCAGGCTCGACTCCATGCGGCCCTCGAGGTGCAGGACCTTGCTGCCGGTCAGCAGGATGCTGTGCTCGACCTCGCTGTTGGTGATCACGCAGTCGCGCCCGATGGCGGTGTACGGGCCGATGTACGCGTCGGAGAGCTTCGCGCCCGCGGCGATCACGGCCGGGCCGCGGACGGTGGTGTTCTCCAGCACGGCGCCGGGCTCGACGATGACGCGGCCCTCGACGGTGCTGTCGATCAGCTCGCCGTCGATGCGCGGTTCGATGACGTCGAGGATGAGGCGGTTGGCTTCGAGCATGTCGGCGAGGCGGCCGGTGTCCTTCCACCAGCCGACGACGACGTGCGGGTCGACGCGGCGGCCGGTGTCGACGAGCCACTGGATCGCGTCGGTGATCTCCAGTTCGCCGCGCGGGGACGGCTTGATGGCCCGGGCGGCGTCGTGGATGAGCGGGGTGAAGAGGTAGACGCCGACCAGCGCGAGGTTCGACGGTGGGTCCTTCGGCTTCTCGACGAGCTTGACGACCCGCCCGTCCTCGTCGAGCGCGGCGATGCCGTAGCTCTGCGGGTCGTCGACCTCGGTCAGCAGGATCAGCGCGTCCGGGGCGCCCTCCTCGAACGCCTTGACGAGATCCTCGATCCCGCCCTGCAGGAGGTTGTCACCCAGGTACATGACGAACGGGCTGTCCCCGAGGAACGGCTCGGCGGTCAGCACCGCGTGCGCGAGGCCCAGCGGCTCGTCCTGCTCGATGTACGTGATGGTCACGCCGAACTGCGAGCCGTCGCCGCACGCCTCACGGATCTCGCCGCCGGTCTCCGGCGCGATGATGATCCCGACCTCGGTGATCCCCGCGTCGGCCATCGCCTCGATGCCGAAGAACAGCACCGGCTTGTTCGCGACGGGCACCAGCTGCTTGGCCGACGTGTGCGTGATCGGCCGCAGGCGCGTGCCCTTCCCGCCGGACAGGATCAGGCCCTTCATCAGTAGACCCCGCCGAGCTTGCGGTGGTCCCACGTCGCGCGCTCGCGCTCGACGAACTCCATGCCGACCCGCTTCTCGGCCTGCTTGGCCACCATCGCGCGCACCTCGGGCGCGAGCTCCTCGGCGCCGGGCGGGGCGTACCGCGCAAAGATCTCCTCACCGAGCGCCTGCACGACCTCGAGGTCACGGTGCACGGTGACGTCGCACTTGAACATCACGCCGCGCAGCTGCGCGTACTCGCCGTCGCCGGCCTCCACCTGAATGGACGCGCGCGCGTCGCGTTCGAGGTTCTTGACCTTCTGCGACTTGGCGAACGTCCAGGCCCACAGCCGGCCGTCGCGGACGACGTACCAGAGCGGCATGAGGTGCGGGAACCCGTCGCGCCCGTTCGTCGCACAGATCATCACCCGTTCCCCAGCGAGGAAGGTGAGGACCTCGGTCTCGTCCATCTTGATCTGATCGCGCCGTGACCCCATGGCGCGAGAGGCTATCTCCCGGGGGTGCAGAGCCGTGCAGCCTGGTTGCCACGGCGGATCCAGCGTCTTGCATCGTGGACCAACTGTCCTGTACGGTGGAACACATGACGGCAGATGAGTTCGACGGCGCCCTGCTGCGCCGCGGCGACGCCGGGTACGAGGACGCCCGCCGCGCCACGATGTGGAACGCCTTCGTCCCCGACCGTTTCCCCGACGTCATCGTGCAGGCCGCGACCGAGCAGGACGCGGTCCGTGCCGTGCGCCTGGCCCGCGACGAGGGCCTGCGGATCGGCGTGCGCTCCGGCGGCCACAGCTGGGCGGGCAACCACGTGCGCGACGGCGGGATGCTGCTGGACGTCTCCCGGCTGGACGAGGTCACCGTCAACCCCGCGTCGTCCCGCGCCACGGTCGGTCCCGGCCGCGCGGGGACGTCGCTGCTCGAGGAGCTTGCCGAGCACGACCTCTTCTTCCCGGGAGGGCACTGTGTCGGCGTGTGCGTCGGCGGCTACCTGCTGCAGGGCGGGTTCGGCTGGAACGGGCGCGTCCACGGGCCGGCGTGTCAGAGCGTGGAGGCGATCGACGTCGTGACCGCCGAGGGCGAACTCGTCCGCGCCGACGCCACGCAGCACGCCGACCTCTACTGGGCCGCGCGCGGGGCGGGCCCCGGCTTCTTCGGTGTCGTCACGCGCTTCCACGTGCGGGTCTACCCGCTGCCGAAGGTCATCGCCAACGGCGTCTATCTCTACCCGCTCGACGTGCTCGAGGAGCTGTTCACCTGGGCGGCGGAGATCGGTCCGCGGGTCGCGCGCACGATGGAGCTCATGCTCCTCATCCACCGCGACGAGGCCGGCGAGGTCGAGATCGCGGTGACCGCCCCCACGCTGGTCGACACCGACGAGGAGGCCGACGAGGTCCTCGCGATCCTCGAGAGCTGCCCGGTGCGTGACCGCGCGAGGCTCGCGATGCCGAACCTGCGCGTCACGATGGCCGACCTCTTCGCCGGCTCGCACGCGATCTACCCCGACGAGCACAGATACGTCGCCGACAACATGTGGACCCACGCGCCGGTCGCCGACCTGCTGCCCGGCATCCGCGCGATCGCCGAGTCGATGCCCCCGGCGCCCTCGCACTTCCTCTGGATGAACTGGGACCCCGCGGGCGGCCCGCCGCGCGAGGACATGGCGTTCAGCGTCGAGGACACGACGTACCTGGCGATGTACGGCGTGTGGGAGGACCCCGCCCTGGATGATGCGCGGGTGGACTGGGCGACGAGCCACATGCGCGCGATGTCGCCGCTGGCGTCGGGCATCCAGCTGGCCGACGAGAACCTGGGCCGCCGCCCGGCGAAGTTCGTCTCCGACGCGAACCTCGCGCGGCTCGACGAGATCCGCGCCGCGTACGACCCCGATGGGAGGTTCCATCCATGGATGGGACGGCTGTGAGTCTCGAGGCCTATCTCGACCGGCCGATGACGCCGCCCGACCCGGCGTCGCTCGCCGCGGTCGCGGCCGGCGAGGCGGACCCGGCGGGGCTCCTGAGCCTCGACGAGATGGACCGGCTGCTCGACCCGGCGCCGCTCGCCGTCGAGACGGGCTGGTGGCGCCTGCCGGACGGCACCCAGCAGGTCGCGGCGCGCACCCGGTTCCCGGATGTCACCGGCGAGATGATCGACTGGTGGTTTGACTGGCATCCCCACGAGGCGATCCGGTACCGCATCTGGTACCCCGGGGCGCATCGCGAGAACCGGGTGGAGGCGCTGGAGGTCCGCGGCGCGAAGCCGTTCTGGGGCACGGTCCATCACCCGGTGGAGGACGTCGGCACGGGGATGGTCCGCGCGCGGATCGCCTTCCTGCCGCCGAGCGCCTACGGCTTCATGTCGGACACGCTGGAGGACCCGAACGTCGCGACGATCGTCGGCGGCTACGTCGGCGACGACACGCGCCGGACGTGGCACTCCGTGATGACGCACGTGTTCCTGCGCGAGGGCGACGGGCTCGTGCTGCGCAGCCGCTTCTGGATGGGCGCGCGGATCGTGCCGATGCTGCCTGGGCCGCTGGCGGGTCCCATCGGCCGGTTCGCGTCGCGGCCCGCGATGCGCCGCCACGCGCTGCCGCGTGACCTGGCGCCCGGGCTGGCGCGGCACTGTCTGGAGGAGTACGCGAACCTCGCGACGCTGCTGCCGGAGTTGTACGCGGCGTACGCGGTGAGGTGGGGGGTGTGAGCATTGCGCGCGCTCACAGCTCTCGCAATGCTCACACCCTGCAAGACTGAGCTCGCGGTGCGCGGAGTATCCGATCGAGAACTCACATGGCAGTTCGTGCGCCGACACCTCCCGGGCTTGCCGTGGGAGGCCGTGCAGTACGGCATCGACCACGGGTACTGCGACTGGAGCACCGCCGTTGGTCGGGCTGAGCTCGAGCTGGCGGGGAACTACGACCAGCGCGTCCTCGCCCTCGCGATCGCCGACGGCAGCTGGGAAGCGCTCAGCATCCTGAGGGAGATGTGTGGGCCGATCTCCGACCGTGCGGAGACCGACGCCCAGCGGTGCTGGCAGTTCCTGGTGGTCGCGTGGATCGCTGAAGGGCATCCCGAGCCCGGTCCGGACCCGGCCCATGAAGGGGCACCCCGCGACGAGGTTCTCGAATCCGTCTGGGTTGAGTTCGGGTACTGCGACGAACTCAGCTTCGCTGCGCCCTGGGGCGAGCAACTCGGTCCAGGGGAGTTGCCTAGTGAGGATCCGACCCGCCCCCGGTGGCCTCAGATCGAGCCAAGGGTGGGCGCATGGCTCGCTGACGAAGGGGCGAAGTTGCGATCGGCCTTTCCCGAGCCGGGCTGACCGCGGCCTACCGCGCCGCGACGGCCCGCAGCCGCTCGACCGTGGCGAGCACGGCCTCCCGCGCCTCTGCCGGCGCGAGCACCACGGCGTCCCCGGCCTCGGCGAGCACCTCGCGCACCAGCCAGTCCGTTCCCGCGTAGCTCAGCTCCACGACGATCGAGCCGTCGGCCAGCTCCTCGGCCACGCGGCGCTCCTCGCGCGCCCAGCGGGCCCGCTCGGGGCTGACCCACACCCGCGCGGTGCGTGACGTCGCGACCTCGCCGGTGCGCAGCCAGCCGTCGACGCCCGCGGCCGGATCGACCTCGGGCCGCGGCTCGTACTCGCGGTCGGTGATCTCCGCCGACCGGATGCGGTCCAGGCGGAAGTTGCGGACGTCCTCGCGCTCGGGGTCGAACGACGCGACGTACCAGCCGTCGCGCCCATTCACGAGTCGCCGTCGCGCTTTGTCACGCTCGTTGCGGCGAGTTGATGCAAAAGCTCCATTTCACCTGAACGCTCTTGACCATCTCTATGGGGGGGGTGTTGAGTGCTCCCCGCTTCGGCCATTTCTGTTCCTTGGAGTGTTGATGTCCCTTTTTTGCGGGCTTGCGCAGCGGTACCTCGCGATGGTGCTCGGTTGCGTCGTTGTACTGGCCGTTCCCGCGGTCGCGGGCGCAGCTGGGCCGTTGGCAGGGCCGGGGCTTGCGCTGCCGGGCCAGGGTCCGGCTGCTCCGGTCGTGCCGGAGTTGTCGCCTGAGGGGCAGGAGCGGAGTGAGGTTGCTGTTCGCGAAGCTGTTGAGCAACGTCGCGAGGAGCTTGCGTCGCCGGTCAAGCGGGCGGAGCGTGTCGAGTCGCGGCGTCGCTATGAGGGTCTGCGGGGGCGGGCGGCGTTTGATGTCGGGAAGCGTTTCTTCGACATTCTTGCTCGTCCGTCGTGGCGTCCGGCCGATGCGCAGCCGGGCGTCTCGCCCCTGAAGTACCTGGACGCGCGCACGATGCTTGTGCGTGACGGGGCGGAGAGTCGCAAGGCGCTGTTGGTCTCGGACGTTCCGTTGTGGACGGAGGATGAGGAGGGCGATCTTGCGCGGGTGAGCACGAAGTTGGTGGACCGTGGCGCCTCGCTGGTGACGGAGAACGCGTTCGTCGATGTGGCGATCTCCAGGGACGCAGACGCGGGCGTCGAGTTTGTGGGGCAGTCGGCGTCGTTGGTGCCGGTGGTGGCTGAGGGTGCGGTGGTCAACACGGTCAGCTCGGTCGATCGGGTGACGTACACGAACATCGGTGCGGACACGGATCTGTCGATCTCCCCGACGGCGGCGGGTGTTCAGACCCATCATGTGTTGCGCAGCGTCGATGCGCCACAGAGTTTGGCGATGCGGTTCGATCTGCCTGATGGTGCGCAGATGGCGCCCCAGGATGGCGGTGGCGCGTCGATCACCAAGGATGGCGAGGCGTTGGGGTCGATCAGCGCGCCGATCGCCGTCGACGCGCAGGGCCAGGCTGTGCAGTCCAGCCTGCGCCTCGATGGCGAGACGGTGGTGGTCGATGTCGAGCATCACGGCAAGGACTTGGCGTACCCGATTGTCGTCGACCCGAATTACGTGTTGGACACGAACCCGTGGTACGACGTCACCCTTCAGGCCGGTCCGTGGCGGTTCGGCACGCCGTGGCCCGGCTACTTCTTCCTGGGCCAGACTGGTGACGGCGCGAAGTATCTGTACTCGGCGGCGAACGCAAACTTCGGCCACACGACGTGGGGTTGGATGACGAACTTGGTCCCGGGTGGCGGGTTCACGTACGCGACGCAGTTCTACAACCTGTCGCACAGCCCGCAGAACACGTGCATCACGGCGGGTGTCTTCAACCACGGCGCGAGCGCCTGGGACGGTGACGGTTACCACCACGCGCACGGCGTCGGTGCCGGTACGGGTCCGATGGTGCAGTGCGGCGCGTTCTCCGGTTGGGTCGTCGACGTGTGCGCCGATGGCAACTGCTGGGGCGGGGTGCCGGGTGAGACCGCAGCGCTGCAGCTGTGGATGTACGGGACCGCGTTCCGCGGCCCGAACGCCAGCGCGGCGGTCAGCGCGACGTCGGCGTACCTGCGCGACAACGACGCCCCGTACTGGGTCGATCTCGGTGACCATCCGAACAACGGTGAGTGGTCCAACGCCGAGACGGCGCGGATAGCGGCCAGCGCCCGTGACAACGGCCTTGGAATGAAACGCACGTACTTCAAGTTCGGCGACACGCCCGAGCGGGGGACATCGTCGGGGTGCAACGGGACGTGGAACGCGGCCTGCCCGCCTGAGTTGCCCTGGAGTGAGGTCGTGTCGCTGCCCCAGGGTGAGCACAAGGTGGAGTACGGCGCACTCGACATCCTCGACAACCCGATTCCGACTCCGACGTCCCGGTGGTTCAGGATCGATCGGGGCGTCCCGTCGGTCAAGTTCGGCGGATCGCTGGCCGGCCGGTCGGGCACGACTGAGACCGCTAGGGAGGTTCGCGCAGTCGCGGAGAAGACACGCTTGACGATCGATGTGACCGACGAGGTCGCCGGGTCCAACAAGGCCGGTCCGAATGCGCGTTCGGGAGTGAGCACCGTCACCTTCGCGCTGGCCCGCAAGAACGCGCAGGGCGGCTGGGACGCCGTTCCGGATTCCGCGCTGCCGACCAACCACAACACTGGCTCCTGTCCGGCTGGCTCCTGCGCCATGCCGCGCAAGGAGTACATGCTCGACCCCTCGGTCCGCACGCCGGGCGCCTACCGTCTGACCGTTATCGCCTCGGACTACGCGGGCAACAGCGTGACCCGGGAGCAGCACTTCAAGGTCGCTAGTGGCCGCCTCACGACGGTTGTCGAGGGTCAGCGCAGCAGCCGGTACGTGACCCTGAAGGCACAGCCGCCCGCGGGTCAGACTGACGCGACGTTCGAGTACCGCTCGTCTGCGACCACCGAGTCGATGTGGACTGCGCTCCCTGCCGGCGCGTCGAAGCAGGGGCCGCTCGATCCTGTCGCCGGATGGCCTGTTTCGGCATCCAAGACGCTCGTCTGGGACGTCGCGCGAACGTACACCGGGTACCTGGTCGACGAGAACGGCGAGCGCACGCTGGGGAACAGCGTGCCAGCCATCGAGCCATTCAAGCCGTTCGAGGTCCGTGCCCGCTTCCCCGACGGAACGACCACCGACGAACTGCGGCTGGAGTACGACCCGTCCGGGGATGGAACGGGTAATGATCGCGAGAGCGTCGGCCCAGGCATTGTGGACCTGCAGACCGGCGCCTTCGCGCTCTCGGAGGAGGACGTGTCGGTTGAGGCGTTCCTGACAGATCTGAAGGTCTCGCGTACGTACAACTCGCGCGGTCGGGCGCAGACCGGCGCGGCGGTCGGGCCGCTCGGTCCCGGCTGGTCGCTGGGAGCGCCGTCGATCGAGGGGTCGGAATACCAGAAGGTCGTCTACGAGCCGCCCGTGAGCGAGAACTTCACCTACGACGACGACAGCGGCGACACGGACACGCTTGTCGAGCCCGGCTACGCGGTCGTGACCGCTGGTGATGGCAGCGAGATGGTGTTTGAGCAGGTAGGCACCGACGCCGGAGCGTTCGTCTCCGAGCCGGGGTTGGAGAGCCTGTCGCTGAAGCGGCTGGAGGGCACCGCCGAAGCCCCCGACAAGTTCGAGCTGACTGATCACGATTCGCAGGAGCGTTTCGTCTTCAACGCAAACGGCACGCCGAAGACGTTCGAGATCGAAACGGTCCGCTCACTCGGCGACAACGCCAAGGAGCTGAAGTACCTGTGGGAACTCAGCGGCGGCAAGCGCGTCCTGCGCCGCGTTGCGTCGCCTGCGGCGCCGGGGGTCAGCGGAGCAGATTGCGGGACGACGAGCTTCGCGCAAACGCCGCCGGCTGGGTGTCGCTGGCTGAACTTCTACTACAGCGGCGGGCTGCTGACGGACATCAAGTTCGTCGCCTATCAGAGCGCGACGACGCTGGCGCCGGAGCGGCGGCTGGTCACCTACGGCTACAACGCCAACGGGCGGCTGACGTCGGTCCTCGACGAGGCGAACCTCAGCACGACCTACACGTACGAGGACCTCCCGGCGGGCGGGAGCTACTCGGCCGCGACGGTCCTGAAGACGATCGACCCGCCGGGTGCCGAGAAGCCGTGGACGGTGAACTACCAGCGCGTCGATACCGACAAGGACCAGGGTCGTGTACGCAACGTCCAGCGCGGCACCTCTCCGGCGTCGGGGACGGCGACGACGACGGTCGAGTACGAGGTTCCACGGGCTCCGGCTGACGGCGGGCCGTGGGACATGCGCCCATCGATCCTGGGTCTGCTCGGTCAGACTGATGTGCCGATCGATGGCACCGCGATCTTCCCCGCCGACGTCACAGATCTGAACGACCGCACCAAGGCGTCGATCAGCTACCTCAACGGGCAGGGCCGGACGGTTAACAAGGTCGCGCCGGGCACCGACCCTGCCCAGCCGCGGGTGTCGACGACCGAGTACGACAAGTACGGCAACGCGGTCCGCGAGCTGACGCCCGAGAACCGCAGGACGGCGCAGGCCGCCGCTGATCCTGCCGCGAAGGCGAAGGATCTCAGTACCGAGCGGGCGTTTGAGAACACCGAGGTCGGCACTCGGATGGTGTGGGAACTCGGCCCGCGCCAGGAGGTCCGCATCTCCGGCCAGACCGGCACCGTCCAAGGCCGCAGGCACACCGCGGTCACCTACGACGAAGAGCGGCCCGTGGGGAACACCACGGACTACAACTTCGCGACGACCACCCGTGTCTCCGCGCTCACCGGCACCCCGGACTACGGGCAGCTGGCGACCATGGGCGCCAACGACTTCGACCAGCGCGTCACCAAACAGAAGCACGACTACGACAAGCGCGTCATGGTCGAGAGCATCGTCGACCCGGCGGGGCTAAACCTACGCACCACCACCCAGTACGACGGGTCGGACGGCTTGCGGTACGGCGGCCAAGGCCTGGTCACCGAGGAGCGTACGCCGCGTAAGCCTGGTGGCGGGGACGCGTCCGCGCGGACGACGACGTACTACACCGTGGACGACACCGCGCCCGGCACGGCGTGCGACTACCAGCCGCAGTGGGCGGGCTTCGTCTGCCAGCACGCCCCCGCCGCCCAACCGGGCACCACCGGTCTGCCGAATCTGCCCGTGACGACGTACGAGTACAACACCCTCGGCTCGGTCTCAAAGGAGACGGAGACGATCACGGGCACGCAGGCCGCGACGCGGACCACGACGACGACCTTCGACGCATACGGCAGGCCCGAGAAGGTCACCACCACGGCTACCGGCACCGGCGCCGGTACCGCGGTCGCGGACCTCGAGACGGTGTACGACCCGAACACCGGCCGTCCGACCATCAGCCGCTCCAAGGACGGCACGACCACCCGACAGGTCACCAAGACGTTCGACGACCTCGGCCGGATGACGTCCTACACCGACGCCGACGGGCTAACAACAACCACCACGTTCGACATCCTGGACCGGCCCACGCAGGTCACCGACCCCAAACAGGGCACCAGAACCGTCACCTACGAGCCCCGGACCGGTGATGTCGTCGGTGTGACCGACCCAGCGCTCGGCAACGCGCCCGATCAGCCATCCCTGCGCGGCGAGTACGACCTCGACGGACGGCTCGTCACCCAGACCTTCACCAAGGCCAACATCCGTCTGGACATCGGCTACGACGCAGCCGGCACCCCGACGAGCCGTCAGTACCGCAAAGCCGTCGGCTGTGCGACGAACTGCGAACGCAGCGCCTCCCAGGTCAAGGAGACGATCCACGGCCAGTGGCTGGAGCACACGACCAGCCGCCAGGGACAGAGCCCGTCCACCGAGCGGTTCAGCTACGACCAGGCCGGACGGCTGACCAAGGCCGAGGACATGCTCGGCACGCAGTGCACCACGCGCGCCTACGAGTTCGCCGGTGAGCGCGGCATGAACAGCAACCGCACCAAGACCGCGACGTACGCGCCGCAGGCCAACGGCGACTGCCAGGCGACCACCGGCACGGAGACCGTGCTCAACCACGACATCGCCGACAGGATCACCGACAGTGGCTTTGTCTACGACCCGTTCGGGCGGATCACTGCGGTCCCCGCCCAGCACGCTGGTGGCGCGCCGCTGCAGGCCAAGTACTTCATCAACGACCTCGCGCAGGAGATCACGCAGGCCGGGAAGAAGACGGAGATCGAGCTTGATCCTGCCGATCGGGTCCGCAAGCGCACCGTCAGTGGCACCGAGGCGTACGTTGAGATCTCGCACTACGACGCCGATGGCGACGAGCCCGCGTTCACTGAGCGCGGCACCGACGTGTTCCGCGAGATCGACGGCCTGGACGGCGACCTGGCCGCCACCAGCAGCCCGCAGAACGGCACAGTGCTGCAGCTCACCGACCTGCACGGCGACGTCATCGGCGAGGCCGCGAACGACCCCGCAGCCACCGCGCTGACAGGCGCCCGATCGCAGGACGAGTTCGGCGTCCCCGGCCCGACCAGCGACGGCACGCCGCAGACGATCACCCGCGTCGGGACGAGCAAGGCGGCGAGCACCACGAACGTCACGTCGCTGGCGATCGCCAAGCCCGCCGGCGTCCAGGCCGGGGACCTGCTGCTCGCCGGCCTGTCTGTCAGCAGCGGCTCGACGATCACCCCGCCCTCGGGATGGGCGCCGGTCGCCGGCGCCGAGGTCGCAACGGGCTCGTCGAAGTGGCAGCTGTTCGCCAAGCGCGCCAGCGCCACCGAGAGCACGCCGTACACGTTCACCACGTCGTCGAGCGGCAAACACGCCGCCGGGATCACCGCCCTGCGCAACACCGCCGACCAAGCGCCGCTCGGCCCGATCGCCAGCAGCATCGGCTACGGGACGAACATCACCGCCCCATCGGTAACCCCGACCGTCGACGGCGCCGCGATCGAGCTACTCGTCGGCTCGAACACCGGCGACAACAACGGCGGCGAAGCATGGTCGGTCGCCAGCCCACTGCAACTGGACTGGAGCACCGCCACCGGCGCGAGCGCCAGCGGCAACCGCAACGCCGCAATGGCACTGCGCATCCTGACCGGCGGCAAGAACCAGCCGACCGGCACGTTCACCGTCACCAACCTCACCGGCAACAACAACAACGTCTCCAACGTCGCGATCACCGCCGCAGTCAAGCCCAAGACCACCGGCGGCCCAACCGCCCCGCAGTACGGATACCTCGGCGGCAAGCAGCGCTACACCACCACCAGCACCGGCGTCATCGAAATGGGCGCCCGCATCTACGTCCCACAACTCGGACGGTTCCTGCAGCCCGACCCCGTCTACGGCGGATCCGCCAACGCCTACGACTACGCCGGCCAAGACCCGGTCAATACAGTGGATCTGGATGGGCGCCAGATTCGCAAGGCGCCCGGTGGTTGGTGGAGTCGGCACTTCCACAGCATCGGGAACGGCGGCCGACGCCCGGTAATGCGCCACAACGTCAAGGCGAACAGCAGCGTTACGCGACGCATGAAGGTCGGGAAGAACTCGAAGTCGCGCGACTGGGAAATCAGCCTACGAACGACGAAACATGTCAGAAAGCGAATGGCTCAACGCAACTTCACCATGCGTGAGATCAAGCGCATCATGCGGACCGGTGACATGTACTACGACTTCCAAGAGAAGACGTTCGCATTCGTGAAGGGCGGGAACCAGGTCGCCTACAACCCCAAGAACGGTCGGATCGTTACAGTCCTTAGGGAGCGCAGGGCAGATGAGTTCTTGCCAGGTCCCAACAACTACTACAGGGGCGGCCAGAGGTTTGTAAAGGTGACTGGGCAATGACCGCGCTGGAGACCCGTTTCGCCTCGAGGCGCATAGGCCTGGATGACATGGATCTGCGTGCCTGCGTGGCCTTTCCCGGGCTTCCTGGGCGCCATTTGCTCCGTCGTTGTTCCGAGCGGGGCACAGGGTGATTGGGCGATCGAGGGAGGTGGCGATCGTCAAGTCGACGCTCGCGGGTGGTGCCGACGCTGAGCTTCGCTGGTCGGGCCTCGGCCCGGCAGTCGTGCATCCGATCTACGTGCCGGATGGGCGAGGGGGGCGAACTCGTCTTGCGACGTCGCTGATCGTCGGAACGGGTCACGAACGTGGGGTCGTGCACGGGTTCCAGGTTCACCTGGGTAGCGATGACGCGGAGTTCTTCTTGGCCTCGGTGGCCGATATCGCAACGTTCGAGATCGACGAGTCGGGCTACTCGTACCTGGGCCTGCGCCACCCGGTCGTCGTAGCATCAACGTACGTCTTCTCCGACAGAGAGGACGAGAGCTTCTGGGGCGTCAACATTGACCTCGACGCCAAGGATCGGCCCCTCGGTGTCGAGTTCACGCCAAGGAGCGCCGTGCCCCCAGCGCTGCTGGGCTGAGAGTCAGTCAGGCGGGTACCAGGGCCTGCCGTGGCTGCGCAGGGCGAGATGAAGACTGGGCACGGCGACTGACCGCGGCCTACCGCGCCGCGACGGCCCGCAGCCGCTCGACCGTGGCGAGCACGGCCTCACGCGCCTCGGCCGGCGCCAGCACCACGGCGTCCCCGGCCTCGGCGAGCACCTCGCGCACCAGCCAGTCCGTTCCCGCGTAGCTCAGCTCCACGACGATCGAGCCGTCGGCCAGCTCCTCGGCCACGCGGCGCTCCTCGCGCGCCCAGCGGGCCCGCTCGGGGCTGACCCACACCCGCGCGGTGCGTGACGTCGCGACCTCGCCGGTGCGCAGCCAGCCGTCGACGCCCGCGGCCGGATCGACCTCGGGCCGCGGCTCGTACTCGCGGTCGGTGATCTCCGCCGAACGGATCCGGTCCAGGCGGAAGTGGCGGACGTCCTCGCGCTCGGGGTCGAACGACGCGACGTACCAGCCGTCGCGCCCGTTCACCAGCGCGTAGGGCTCGACCGTGCGGTGCGAGAACTCGTCCTCGTTGGGCTTGTAGTAGTCGATCTCCAGCAGGCGGCGAGCGGCGATCGCCTCGCTGACCACCCGGGCGATCTCCGAGTCGTCCCCCGTCCCGGCCGCGACGTGCAGCCCGTGCTCGGTCGGGTCCTCGCCCAGCGCGACGACGATCTTCTCGCGCGCGCTGTTGAGCGTGCCCTCGGGCAGGTGGTCGCCGATGAGGTCGATGGCCGCGACGAGCGCCTTCGCCTCGACCGGCAGCAGCCGGGCGGGCCGGGCGAAGTTGTCGCTGTACGGCTCCGGGTCGACCTCGATCGTGCCGTCCTCGCGCAGCTCCGCGTAGAGGACGTACGAGCCGCCGCCGAAGTTCACGACGTTCAGGAGGTCGATGTCCTCGCGCAGCTCGCTGTCGGACAGCTGCAGGCGCTCGCGCAGCTCGGCGGCGTCGAGCAGCTCAGCCTTGCGGCCCGCTTCGATGAGGATCGACGCGAGCGTGACGAGCCGGGCGAAGCGCTCCGGGCGGATGGCCGTGTCGGCGCGGCGGGCGCCGCCGCGCGGGGCCTCGGGCTCCTCCTCTTCGTCGGCCACCGTCACATCCGGGCCCACCCGCCCGGCAAGCTCGAGGCCGCCGTCGCGGTGGCGCTCGGTGAGGAGCTCCAGGCGCTCGGCGACCTCGCGCTCCAGGTCGGCGGGGGCGACGACCCGGACGTGCTCGCCCATCCGCAGCACCCACGCGGCGAGCAGCCGCGCGTTGGCGTACGGCGTGCTGAAGATCACGGCGCCGTCCTCGGCCGGCCGGAGCGTGCCGTAACGGCCGTAGTGACGCTCGACCTGCCAGGCGATCCGGTCAGACACCCACAGCTCGGCCGTGGCGACCTCCTCGCCCAGCTGCCACGGCGCACGTGCGGCGTAGTCGCGGGGATCGAAGTCGGTGGGGCGCTTGAAGTCGTGCTCGGCCTTCGTGGCGTACGCGACCTTGCCGGTGATCCGCGACAGGCGGAAGACGCGCATGGCGTCGCGCTCGTGCGAGCGGCCCACGAGATAGAACTGGCCGTTCTGGAAGAGGAGGGCGAACGGGTCGACCTTGCGCGGCTCGGTCGCGTCGCGCTCCATCGTGTAGTAGTCGAACGTGACGGTCTTCTGGCGGAAGATCGCCGTTTCGATCTTCGCCAGCCGCTGGCTCAGGTCGTGGCCGCCGGGCGACGCGGTGATGCCGAGCGCGACCGCGCGCTGCTCGGGCGCGTTGAGCGGGCTCGGCCGGCCCCAGGAAAGCTGCTGCAACGCGAGACGCAGCGGCTCGGCGTACGCGAACTCGCCGTCGAGCAGCGTGAGCGCCGTCTGCAGCGCGGCGAGCTCGGAGTCGCTGAACGCGATCGCGGGGAGGTGGAAGTTCTCCGGCCGCAGGGAGTAGTTCTCCTGCTCGGCGATGCCGTCTGCGGGCTTGTCGACCGTCAACTGGATCCCGAGCGACTCGAGCTCCGCGCGGTCGGCGTAGAAGCGGCGGGCGAACGCATCCTCGTTCATGCCGCTGTAGCCCTCGACGTCCCGGCGGATCTCCAGTGCGGTGACGGGGCGACGCTCCGCCATGAGATACGAGATCAGCGACAGCTGCCGGATCAGCTTTTCCGTGTCCTTGGCCATTGGAGGAACACGATACGGCGCGTGCGCGGCCCGGGGTGCGGGTCGGTCGACCGCAATTGCCGCAGTTTGCGGGATTGTCGCGCTCAGTCCCCCGCAGCGGGTAGGGTCCCCGGCTAGACGTGACGAGCCTGGTCATCATCGACGATCACGAGGCGCTACGCGAAGGCTTGGCGACCCTGTTGGACCAAAGTGGTCTCGAGGTCCTTGGTACCTGCGGCAACGCCGCAGCAGCCATGGATCTCGTGTCCGTGACGAGCCCGCAGGTCGCGATCGTCGACGTGCGCCTGCCGGATGAGAGCGGCATCGAGCTCGCCGGGCAGCTGCTCGAGCGCGATCCGAATCTCGGGGTCATCCTCTACACGGGCGATACCGAGGCCGAATTGCTGTACGAAGGCCTCGATTCCGGCGCGCGCGGGTATGCGCTGAAGGCGGGCTCGATCGCCGAGCTCACGGGTGCGATCGAGACGATTGCCAGCGGCGGTTCGTACGTGGACCCGCGCCTCGACCGGGTGCTCCTGTCCCCGCGCGCGACCGAGCGCATGCCGCAGCTCTCCCCTCGCGAGCGCGAGATCATGGCCCTCATGGCCGAGGGGATGACCGGCGAGGCGGTCGCCGTGAAGCTCGGCCTCTCCGTCGAGACGATCCGCACCCACGTGCGCAACGCGGTCCGCAAGCTGCGGGCGCGCAATCGCGTCAACGCGATCGCCATCGCGCTCGAGCGCGGAGAGATCGCGCTGGGCGACCAAGAAGCCTCGTAGGAGGGCTGGCCCGGTCCAGCCCTGGGGTGGTGGTGCGCCGACGGTGTGCCCGGTTGCATGGGGGCATGCTCACGTTCCGCGCCGTCATCCCCGCGCTCGCGACCGTCCTGGTGGTCGTGCCGGGGGCGTCCGCGGCCTCTCCCGCGGCCACGCCGTCCACGCTGACGGTGACGTCGTTCACCGCCCCGGCGACGGTGGTCAGCGGCGACCTGCTGTCCGTGCGCGCGACGATCGGCAACCGCGGCACGCGGGCTGGTGGGACACACGCCGACGTCATCCTCGTCGCCGGCCGCAAGGAACGGCGCCTGGCGCGGGTCGTCGTCCGGACCATCAAGCCTGACCGGCGCGAGACCGTCACGCTGAGGGCCCCGGTGCCTGCGGCAGGGCTCGTCGGCAGTTGGAAGATCCGGGTGTGTGCTGATGCGAAGCGCGCGCTCGGCCCGGGTCGCCGCGGGGCGTGCCGGACGGCCAAGCGTGCACTGCAGGTGCTCGCGCGTCCCGCAAGCGCCGGGGCGGCTGCCCCCGCGCCGTCCGCGCCCCTCCCCGCGCCGCCGGTCGCGGGTGGCACCGTCCTGCCTCCCGGCCCGGTGGCACCCACGTCTCCCGCGCCCCCGGCCCCGGCCTGGAAGCTCGAGATGACGCCGAACCCGCTCGTGCTCGGCGCGATCCCCGCGGGAGACGACGGCGATGCGACCTTCCTCTCGGAGCGGCCCTTCACCATCACGAACACCGGCACCGAGCCGTCGCCCGACTTCTCCGTCAGCGACTACGGCTACCGCGCCAACGGCGTGTTCGCCAGCACGTTCATGGACGTCGGGGTGAGCGACCGCTGCGGCGTGCTGGACCCGGGCGAGTCGTGCAACGGTGACCTGAGCTGGGGCGTGAACGGCACGGGCACCGGCGACCTGACGGGCGAGCTGCGGCTGCTGCGGCTGGCGACATCGGGGCCGTTCGCCTACGAGACGTTCCAGACGTTCCCGTTCCGCGCGGACCTCATCTCACGCGTCTGGTTCGGCGCGAGCGACGAGACCGTGACCGTGAACGAGGTCTCCCGCGAGTTCTCGCTCACCGTGTACAACAGCGGGGACCTCTCGGGTCCGGTCTCGCTCTCACCCGAGTTCCCGGCACCGTCACCGTCGGGCACCTGTGCGGGCAACGTCCTGGCGCCCGGGGAGAGCTGCACGCTGATCCGCAAGGGCTGCGGTCTGCCCGGATCGACGACCGTCGTGCCCTACCAGTTCTTCAGCGGGACGGCCGCGGCGTCGCCGGTCGCGAACCTCACCATCAAGGTGCCGGCCTCCACGGCCACGACCTGCTGAGCGCGCGCTACGCGGCGGCGGACTGCGCGTCGGCCGGCGGGGTGACGGCGGGCGCGGGGAAGTGCGCCGCGCCGCCGAGCGCGCGGTCCCACCCCGACCACTCCTCACCCTCCACGAGGGCCTGCTGCAGACGGTCGAACGAGCCGAGCCGCCCACCGAGGTTGTCCATGAAGTGCACGAGGGTCGCCTCGCGCGTGGCGGGGACGACCGGGCTGCCGTGCTGGAGCGTGCCGTGGTGGCTGAGCACGACGTGCAGCAGCTCCTGTGCGCGGGCGGGCGGGACGTCGCCCATGGCGGCGAGCTCGGAGCGGACGAGGAAGTAGCCGAGCGGGATCTCGCCCTGCAGCCGGCCGGCCGAGGTCATGTCGATCCCGTCGTCGTCGGCGGCGTACGCGTCGAGCTTGCCGATGTCGTGCAGCAGCGCGCCGGTGACCGCGAGGTCGCGGTCGATGCCCGGGAAGATGGCACTGACGGCGCTGACCGCTTGGGCGACCGTGAGCGAATGCTCGAGCAGCCCGTGCTCGTAGGCCTGGTGGTAGCGCTTGGCGGCCGGCGCGCGGCGGTAGCGGCGGCCGGTTTCGGTGTCTTCACCGAGCAGTCGGTTCAGCAGCGCGTGCAGGTGCGGGTCCTGCACGGTGGCGATGAGCTCGGCGAGATCGGCCTCCATCTGGGCGGGCTCGCGCGCCGGCCCGGCGCACGGCTCACGGCCGTTGTCACTGTGCTCGGTGCCACCCCTGACGTCCACGATCGGGAGCGTTGCATCGCGGACGGACGGCATCGGTAGTGTCGGGGTCATGGACCGCACCGTGCTCATCACCGGCGGCTCGGGCGGGCTGGGCGCGCCCGTCACCCGCGCCTTTCTCGACGACGGCTGGCGTGTCGTGGTCCCCATCTTCGACGAGTCCGAACGCGCCCGGATGCCCTCGGATGCCGGGCTGCAGCTCGTGGCCGCAGATCTCTTCGACGAGGCTTCCGTCAAGGAGGTCGTCGACGCTGCCGCCGCACCCGAGGCGCCGTTGCGCGCTGTCGTCAACCTCGTCGGCGGGTTCGCCGCCGGCGGGCGCGTGCACGAGACGTCGGTCGACGACTTCGAAAAGCAGTTCCGCCTGAACCTGCGCCCGACGTATCTCGTGTGCGCCGCCGCGATCCCGCACCTCCTGAACGCAGACACCGCCGCGATCGCGTGCGTCTCCACCCGCGCGGCACTGCGCCCGTTCTCCGGCGCGGCGGGGTACATCTCCTCGAAGGCGGCGATCCTCGCGTTCGTCGACGCCCTCGCCGCCGAGTACCGCGACGACGACATCCGCGTCAACGCGATCCTGCCGTCGGTCATCGACACCCCGGGGAATCGCGCGTCGCAGCCGGACGCCGATCACAGCACGTGGGTGTCACCGAAGCAGATCGCCGACGTCCTGCTCTTCCTCTGCGGGGACGGGTCGACCGTCGTCAGCGGCGCCCACGTGCCGGTCTACGGCAAGGCCTGACGTCAGCGGCGCAGCAGCCGGCGCTTCTTCTTCGCCTGCTCCCCGCCGTAGAACGCGATCGCCCGGTCGGCCATCCGGCGGGTGTCGAGCTCGTTCGCGGTCGCGTTGAAGATGATCGCGAAGCCCGGGATCATCCGGCCCGCCATGCGCTTGGCGCCGCGCTTGCCGACGTAGGTCATGAGCTTCACGGCGAGTGCCTCGTCACGAGCGATGTCGCTGTTGAGCTTGCGGTCGACGAAGTGCATCGCCATGTGCTGCTCCTCGCCGTCGAGCGCCTTGCGCGCCGTGACCGGATCCTCGTAGACCTCGTGCAGGACGAGCATCTCGGCGGGGCGCATGGGGTCGTACGGGTCGTAGCCGTAGGCGGCGGCGACGTAGAAGCACAGCCGCGACTGGATCCAGGCCAGCCCGACGAGGTCGGGGATCATCGTGATGATGCCGCCGATTCCCGTCGCCGCGCCCTCGAACCGGGCGAGCGTGGCGTGCTTGGCCTTCGCCGCCGACGCGAACCAGTGATCGTCCTGCGCATAGCGCGACCGCTGCTCGGCGATCCACTTGTCCGCCTGGGGCGCGTGCAGGTGCGCCGATGCGAGCGCAATGATCTCCGGAGCGCGGGTCGGGTCCTCGCGAAGGCGATCGAGGAGATCGTCGGGAATGGGGATCTGCGGGATGCCGCGCATGCGACACACCGTAAAGCCCACGGCGATCGTGCCGATCGATACGATTGACGGGTAAGGGAGACAGGGATGGCCGCGCAACCATTGATCGAGTACCGCGACGAGATCGCGGGACACCACACGCGAGTCCTCGAGATCGAGGGCGACGGGCCGCCGCTGCTGCTCCTCCACGGCTTCGCCGACTCCGCCGACACCTGGCGGATGGTGCTCGACCGGCTCAGTCGCACCGGGCGCCGCGCGATGGCCATCGACCTGCCCGGCTTCGGCACGTGCACGACGATTGATCCGGACGACGGGATCCTCCCGCAGATCGACGCGATGGTCGCCTCCGCGGTCGTCCGGCTCGCCGGGGAAACCGGGGAGGACGTCGTCGTCTCGGGTAACTCGCTGGGCGGTTGCGCCTCGCTGCGAGCGGCGCAGAACCGCGACCTGCCGATCACCGCCGTCGCGCCGATCGCGCCGGCGGGCCTCGACATGCCGGTCTGGTTCTCCATCATCGAACGCGACCCGTTCCTGCGCACGCTGCTCGGCAGCGGCCTGCCGATCCCGCCGCCGGTCACCCGGCTGGCCGTGGCCCGGCTCTACCGCACCCTCGCGTTCTCCGACACCTCCGGCATCCCGCCGCAGGTCCTGCACACGTTCGCCGGCCACCTGCAGGACCGCCGCTCCGTCTCGCGGATCATGGGCATCGGCAAGCGCCTGCTCCCCGAGCTGCGCGATCCGTTCACGTTCGAGCACATCGACGTCCCGGTGCTGCTGGTCTGGGGCGACCGCGACCGGATGGTCACGCACAAGGGGTCGCGGCACATCCTCGAGGCGCTGCCCGAGACGCGGTATGAGCTCATCGAGGGCTGCGGTCACTGCCCGCAACTCGAGACGCCGGACCGCGTGGTCGACGCGCTGCTGGAGTTCGCGCCCGTTCCCGCGTGACGATCGGCACGCCCAACTGACACGCCGTCGACTACCTTTCTGGTAGCTGGCGTGTTCAATCCGTTGTCCCCCCCATCAGCTCGGCGATGCGGCCGCCAACGTCTACGACTCCATCGTCGGAGACGGCCTCGCGGACCTGCGCCCGACCCCGCGGCAGATCATCGCCGAGGCCCCGCAGCGCACCGTGTACCGCTATCTGCGCACGGACGAGCGGCCCGCCAGCGAGCTGCCCACGCTGCTCGTGCCGCCCCTTGCGGCGCCCGCCGAGTGCTTCGACCTGCGCCGCGGCTGCTCGCTCGCCGCGCATCTCCTGGCCGAAGGGCACGCGACGTACCTCGTCGAGTACGGGTCCATCGCGTTCGGTGACCGGGGGCTGGGGCTCGAGCACTGGGTCGACGAGGTCCTGCCGTCCGCGATCCAGAACGTCGCCGACGACACCGGGCAGCCCGTGCAGATCGTCGGCTGGTGCCTCGGCGGCATCATGGCGCTGCTCGCCGTCGCCGCCCGCCGCGACCTGCCGGTCCGATCGATTGCCCTCGTCGGCTCGCCGTTCGACTTCCGCCGCGTGCCGATCGCCAAGGCGTTCCTGCCGCTCGCCCAAGTCGGCGACGGCGCGGTCGGGACGGCGGTCTACAAAACGCTGGGTGGTGCTCCCGCCCCGCTCGTGCGCCGCGTGTTTCAGATGACGTCGTGGGACAAGTGGGTGACGAAGCCCGCGGCCGTCGCGGCGAATCTCCACGACCGCGACATGCTCGCCCAGATGGGCGCGGTCGACCACTTCATGGGGAACATGGTCGGCTACCCGGGCCGCTCGATGGCGCAGCTGTACCACCTGTTCTTTCGCAACAACGACCTCGCCGACGGGCACATCACGCTCAGTGACCGGGAAATCCGCCTGGCCGACGTCCAGCAGCCGGTCCTCGCCGTCGCCGGCGCCGGTGACGTCCTCGCCCCGGTGGCCGCCGTCCACGCCGTCGCCGACCTCCTCACGGGGTCGTCGGAGGTGCGGCTGCGGACCGCGCCCGGCGGGCATCTCGGCGTGCTGACGGGCCGCAGCGCGGTGTCGAGCACGTGGGTCGAGCTCGACCGCTTCCTGCGCGATCACGGCGAGGCCGGCACCCTCCCGGGTGTGGTCCGCGACGCCGCCTGACCTCGCTGAATCCTGCACCCGCCGTTGCAGGCAGGAGGAACGGCTTGGCTACCCTCGAAGGCCGTGCGCCGACTGATTCTCACCTCACTGATCGTCCTGCTCACCACCGCGCCTGCCGCTTCTGCGCAGGCGCCGAAGCCCGATGAGCGCATCGCCGCAGGCGTCGTCGCCGGAGGGGTCGACGTCGGCGGGCTCACGGTCGAGGAGGCCACGACGAAGCTCCGCGACGCCCTCGAGCGGCGCCTGACGCGTGACGTCGTCGTGAAGGCGGGGAACCGCTCCTACCGGCTCACCGCCGAGCAGGGGAAGGTCGTCTTCGACGCCGAGCGCACCGCGAAGCGCGCGCTCTACGAGGGGCGCAAGCGGCCCGAGACCACCACACCGGCGACGGGCGGCGGGGCGACCGCGGGCGTCGACGTCGGACTGGCGCTCGAGCACTCCCAGGCCGCCGTCCAGGCGTTCGCCGCCGACGTGCAGGCGCGCAGCACCCGCAAGGCGCGCAACGCCACGCTGAAGATCACGGTGCGCAAGATGGTCGTCCGCCGGGCGCGGGTGGGCCGTCAGCTCGACGCCGCGAAGCTCGCCGCCGCCATCGACGCGGCGCTTGCCGATCCCGGCGCGTCCCGTCGCCTGCGCGCCAAGCTCCTGCGCGTGCGCCCGGCGGTCAACGCCAACGACCTCGTGCGCCGCAACCGCACGGTGCTCACGGCCGACCGGTCCACGTTCAAACTCCGCCTCTTCAAGAACCTCAAGCTGCGCAAGACCTACGGCATCGCGGTCGGCCAGGCCGGCTACGGCACGCCCGCCGGGCAGTTCAGCATCACGAACAAGCAGGTCAACCCCGCGTGGCACGTGCCCAACAGCGACTGGGCGGGCGGGCTTGCAGGCCAGGTCATCCCCGGCGGCGCGCCGAACAACCCGCTGAAGGCGCGCTGGCTCGGCGTCACCGGCTCGGTCGGCATCCACGGGACCGGCGAGCCGTGGTCGATCGGCACTGCCGCCTCGCACGGCTGCCTGCGGATGAAGGTCCCGGATGTCATCGACCTGTACCCGCGGGTGCCGGTCGGGACGCCGATCCTCATCAAGTAGCTGAACGTCAGCGGCGCCTGGCGCGGATGACGACCCGCTGTCCCGCCCGGACGTCGCGGCGCTTGCCGCGCACCCGGTCGAACACCGACACCACACCGCTGAACACGCGGACCGACGTCGCCTTGCACGTGTCGACGGTCTGCCACTCGGTGCCGCGGACGGTCGCCGAGCCGTACTTGCCGTCGGTGCGGAAGCGTCCGTCGCCGCGGGCGACGACCCGCCGCTCCCGGCGGCCCTTGCGCTTGCGCTGCGAGGCCTTGGCCGCTGCGAAGGCGCGCAGCGCACGCCCGGAGATCCTCGCGCGGGTGGTCGTGCACCCGGGTAGCGGCGCGACGAGCTTGACCTTCGTGATCGGATTGCGCCCGGCGTCCTGATCGATCGTCACGAGGCCCTGGGTCAGGGTGGTCGTGCGGATCTGGTCCGCCTGCGCGACGCTGATGGCCAAGCCGCCGCGCTCGGTGTCGAAGGCCGACCCGTCGGTGACGAGGTCGGGCTCGCGGACCACGATCGCCGCGCTGCCGTTGCGCGGCAGGACGACCGGGGTGCCGCTCGTCGGCGCGAGGCCGAGCGACCTGTCGGTGACCGGTGCGGGGATCTGCCCGACGTCCGTCGCCCCGCGCACGCGGCTGTTCGCGGTGTCGGCGATGAGCATGCCGCCCGTCGAGGTGCGAACGACGTCGCCGGGGTCCGTCAGGCGGGACGCCGACGCCGGGCCGCCGTCACCCGACAGGCCGGGCTGCGTGCCCGCCACGGTGAAGATCGTGCCGAGCGGTGTGATCCGGCGGATGCGGTCGTTGCCGGTGTCGGCGATGAGCAGCGCGCCGTTGGTCAGCGGGGTGACACCGGACGGCGCGTCGAGCTGCGCGTTGACGGCGGGGCCGCCGTCGCCGCCCTCGCCCTTCGTGCCGCCCGCGATCGTCGCGATGGTCCCGTCCGGCGCGACCCGCCGAATCCGGTCATTCCCCGTGTCCGCGATCGCGATCCCGCCGTCGGCCAGCGGCGCCACGTCCCGAGGGAAGCTCAGCTGCGCGCCCGTCGCCGCTCCACCGTCGCCCGCCGCGCCGGCGGTGCCGGTGCCCGCGAACGTGGTGATCGTGCCGTCGGGGGCGATCCGGCGGATGCGGTGATTGCCGGTGTCGGCCACGAGCAGCGAGCCGTCGGCCAGCTGGGCGACGTCGCGGGGCGAGTCGAGCTGCGCCGCGGTGGCCGGGCCGCCGTCGCCGCTGAACCCCCGGGTCGTGCCCGCCAGGGTGCGGATGATGCCGTCGGGCGTCACGCGCCGCAGGCGGTGGTTGCCGGTGTCGGCGATGACGTACGAGCCGTCTGCGAGGGGCGTCACGCCCTGTGGCGCGTTGACCTGCGCCGCGTCGGCCGGGCCGCCGTCGCCGGAGAGCCCTGGCACGTCGGTGCCGTCGCCGGCCACGCGCAGGATGAGTGAGCCGTCGGCCGTCACGCGGCGGATGCGGTTGTTCGCCGTGTCCGCGATGAGCACGCCGCCGCCGATCTGCGGGGGAGCGGCATCCGCGTCGCGCGGCGTGTTCAGCAGCGCCAGGCCCGGTGGGCCGCCGTCGCCGCCGGCGCCCTGCACGCTGCCGGCGATGTTGAAGATCGTCCCGTCGGCCGCGTGCGCGGCGGGTGCCGCGGCGAGTGCGGCGAGCACGACGAGCGGTGTGAGGGTCAGGCGGCGCATGGGGGCTCCCCGGACAGTAGACCCGCGAGGGGCCCGGGAGGTGCGCCTGCGTGACGTTCTCTGTGTCGGGTGCGCTACAGACCGCAGGCGTCGACGAGGGGCGTGTCGGGCCGGCCGCAGCCGACGCCGTAGTGCGTCTGGATCGTCCCTGACGACAGCTGCGTGCTGGACGTCGAGATCTCGTCGATCGAGCCCTGGAGGTAGTTCGAGCCGCTCGACGCGATCCGTCCGACATCGAAGTTCGCCGGGAGCGAGAGGTTGCCGAGCAACGTGGCGGTGCTGTCGTAGTCGCGCTGCTGCCCGTCGATGTACAGCGTGGCCTCCGTGCCGCCGACGAACAGGATCGCCCACGCGTGCATCGTCAGCGCGGCCTGGTGCCACTTGCCGTCGTTGTAGCCCGTCCCGGAGTTCAGCGTGAGGATGCCCGCGCGCGAGAGCACGCGGCCATCGCCGTTCAGCGACGTGCCGATCGACTGGGTCAGGAAGCTGCCGTTCGTCGCATCGACGAGGCCCGCGCCGTTCTCCGGCGTCAGGCTGCTGCCGCCGAGGCCCTGGGTCGACTTGAACCAGAATTCGACCGTGAGGGTCCGGTCGTACGTGCCCAGCAGTCCGGTCCACCCGAGCCCGTCCGTCGAGACGCGGGCGTAGTCGTTCGTGCCGTCGAACGAGACGGCCGTGCCCTCGATCCCGCCGGAGCCGACGAGCGCCGGCGCCTGGCCGAGCGTGGGGCTGTTCGTGTAGGTGCCGTCGATCGGACCGGAGGACACCGCGTCGTCGGCGACGGTGCCGGACGTCTCGTTGAACCGCCAGTAGTGCTCCAGGCTCGCCTGGCCGCCGACGCTGAACTCGCCGAGGATCCACCCGGCGTAGCTGCGGATGTTCGCCGTCTGGCCGGTCTGCCCGCTGTAGGCGGTGGTGTTGCCCACGGCGTCCGTGACCGTCGTCGTCCAGTTCTTCGTCGTGCCCGTCGGCATCGGGGACGTGGTCACGGTGGCGCGGTGTGTGTAGCCGCTCCAGGGGCCGCCGGTGGACGTGAGCGCCGTGCTGGCGCTGGCACCCAGCGCGCTGAGGTCTGCGGTGACGCTCGCGACGCCGCTTGCCGGGCTTCCGGGGTCGGTCGCGGTGACGCACACGTAGTACGCCACGCCCTGCCGGATGCGGCTCGAGCTGCTCGAGCAGTTCGACTGGTCCGTGATGCGGAAGGCCGACGCCGTCGGATCGGTGATGTCGAGCGCGATCGAGAACGTGTTGCCCGTGTTCGAGGTCGTGCCTGTGAACGCCGCCCACGCAGCAACGGTCCCCAGCACGCTCGCCGCGAGCATGGCTGCCAAGACAGGAATCACCTGTCGTGTCAGGTGTTTCACGATTGGTGAACGCCGCCTGTCCATCCTCGTGGTTGTTGTCGTGGGCCCCGGTGCCCGGCGAAACCCGGGGAGCCCTATCTGGACGGCTGGCGTATCAGAATGTGGGATCCCCGACATCGATGACATGAGACACAGTGCATCTCCGCCGGAGCGGGCATGATGGACGGGTGCGTGACGTGACCATCCGCGGAGACGTGATCCGCCTCGGGCAGCTGCTGAAGCTCGCCGGCATCGCCGACTCCGGCGGTGAAGCGCGCTTCCTGCTGGAGGACGGAACGGTCCAGGTCAACGGCGAGCCCGAGCACCGCCGCGGCCGTCAGCTCCACGACGGCGACGTCGTGGCGTGCGGCGACGAGACCCTCCGCGTCGTCGCCGGCTGAGCGCTGAGAACGTCTTTCACAATGAATCGCACGTCCGAGGCAACCGCCTCGCGGCGCCGGGCGCCACCCGATCCCTCGACAATCCCACCGGGATTGCCTTCGGAATCGCGCAGCGCCCGGCATCCACGATCCGGCTACCTCGGACGCACGCTCATTCCGAAAGACGTTCTACGGCGCGGGCGCGTCGAGCGCGGCCTGCGCGACGTCGATCTCGGCGCCGAGGCGTCCGAGGACGGCGAGCACCTGCGCCGTCGCGCGGGCGATCCAGAGGTCGTCCGGCGTCGCGGCCACTTCGGGGACGAGCCGGAGCAGCGCAGGCGCCTGCGTGTCGCCCCGCTCAGCGAGCGCGAGCAGCGCAGCGGCGTCGAGGACCGCGGGTCCGTCGGCCAGCGGCGAGGCGATCGCCCGCAGTGGGACGTGCGCCACGCGCGCGGCGTCGGGCGGCACCATCGCCGCCTGCTCGGCGGCGGCTGCGAGCGCCGCGGGGGCGTCGTCACGGAGCGCCGCGAGCGCGGCGAGGCCCAGCTGCGCACGCTCCGGCGTGACCTGCCGGGCGACACCCGCGCCGAGCAGCCCGATCCGCCCGTCGCGCAGCACGACGACGTGGCCCGGGCGGGCGTCGAGCAGCGCCAGCCCGGCGTCGCGCGCGGCGGTGACGTGGGCGTGGACCAGGGCGGTCGCGGCGGCCGTGGCGTCGTCGGGCAGCGCGCCCTCGTGGAGCGTGCGACCGCTGAGCAGGTCGCTGACGAGCACGCCGGGCGCGGCGAGGTCCGTGTGCGGGCGCGGCACCACGATCCCCTCGACGTGCCGGATCGCGCGGGCCACGCGGCGCTGCATGTCGGCCTCGTGCTCGAAGTCGATCTCGTCGGACGTCTGTTCCCGGATGTCGCGCAGGAACGCGCCCGCGTCGATCGCGGGGAACGCCGCGCCGAGCGGCATGGCCAGCGTCTCGAGCAGCGAGAGGTCGGCGCGCACCGCGCGGTCGAGTCCCGGGCGCCGCACCTTCACCGCGACCGGGGTGCCGTCGACCTCCCCGCGGTGGACCTGCGAGGCGGCCCGCACGGCCAGCGGCTCGTCGGAGAGGTCGTCGAGGATCTTGCCCGGGGGCTTGCCCCACGCGTCCTTCAGCGCGCGTTCGACGGCCTTGCGATCGAGGGGCTCGGGCTCGGGCAGGTCGCCCAGCGCCCGGTCGACGCTGTCGTGCAGCCACGCCGGGATGGCGGCGGGGTCGACGAGGTCCGCGGCGCGCGTCAGCGCCACGCGACCGCTCGGCGCTTGGCGCGCGAGGCGCAGCGCGGTGTCGATCAGGGTCCGGAGGGCGGGCGGGAGCTCGGTCGGCACGCGGCCGAACCGTAGCGGTCAGGCCGCCGCGGTGACCACGTCGCCGGCGACCTCCGGCCGCGGCGGGATGTGTTTGCCCCAGTTGGCGAGCACGGCGAAGTCGAGCAGGCGCTCGGCGTAGTCGGAGAAACGGGGCGGTGCGATGCCGTGGCGCTGGAGCGCGGCGTGCGTGGACCGCGCGTCGTACCGGGTCTCGACCTCGAAGTACGGGAAGTACGGCTTGCTGCGTGCGAGCACCGTGCGGGCCTTGCTCCCGCCCAGGAGGCCGAGGGCGGGGGCGGCGAGGACGCGGAACGCGGTCGGATGGATGATCGCCGGTGTGCCCTTGGCGAAGTAGTCGACGGCCGTCTCGCGGATCTCCCGCAGCGTCGGCGCGAGCTCCCCGGCGGTGAGCATGTACGTCGAGATGCCGGCCGGGGCGGGGTCGCGCATGAGCGCCCAGATGCCGTCGGCGACGTAGTCCACCGGCACGACGTCGACGATGCCGTCGAGCCGGCCGGGGAGCACCGTGTACTGGCCCTTGGCGTAGCTGCGGTACGGGCCGTACAGCACGTTGAAGCTCGTCGTCCAGCCGGTGTCGCGCTCGCCGACGACGATCGACGGCCGGAAGATCTGCGTCGGGAGATCCCACGCGGTGGCGGCGTCACGGACCAAGACCTCGGCCTCGTGCTTGGTCTGCTCGTACGCGTTGCGGAAGCGCTGCCCGCACTGCAGCTCCCCGGGGCCGAAGCTCCCGCGGTGGCGCCCTGCGACGTACGCGGTCGAGACGTAGGAGAACTGCTTGAGGCCGTCACCGCGTCCCGCGCAGTGCCGCGCGAGGTCGAGCATGCGTCGTGTCCCGTCGACGTTGATGCACCGCGACTCGTCGAGCGGCAGGACGAAGGAGATCGAGGCCGCGCAGTGCAGGATGGCGGTGACGCGATCGGCGAGCAGGTCGTGGGTGGCGCCGTCGAGGTCCAGGCCCGGGGCCTCGAGGTCCGCGGCGATCGCCGTCAGCCGGTCCTCGGGCGCGGGCTCCGGGAGGATCATCGCGAGCGCGTCGCGCAGGCGGCCGGCGGCCGCGGCGTCGTCGTCCGCACGGATGAGGGCGACCACGTGGCGGTCGCTCTCGGCGAGGACCCTGGCGAGGATCTGCATCCCGAGGAAGCCGGTGGCGCCGGTGAGGAGGAGTGCTCCGTCGGGGATGTGTTCGCGCTCGGTCAGGGCCCCCATATTGCGGGAGACGCCATTGGTACGGTAGAGCGCCAATGCGCCAAAAACACTGACACTCCGTCAGGGGTCGGCCCCCGCGCGACGGACCGGTTTGGCAGCGATCGCGCGGGGGTCGGGCCGTCGCTAGGCCGTCTGGGCGGCGCCGGTCGACGGCGGGACGTACGAGCCGTCCTGGTTGGTCTCGCCCTCCTTGCGCGCCGGGGGGCTCGCCCGGGCCGCCCGGGCCATGCCCCGGCCCGCGGCCGCGCCGCTCGCCGAGGTGCTCGATGTGGTCCTCGAGGTGCTCGGCGATTTCGTCCCGCTGCGCCTTGGTGATGTCGCCGTCCTTGACCTGCTGGTCCAGGCGTGCGAGCGCGGCCTTCTTCACGGCGGCCTTCACGTCGGCGAGATCCTTGTCCTGCGCCTTGGCGATCTCCGCGATCGTCTTCCCGTCGCGGAGCTGCTCCATGAGCTTGGCCTCGGTGAGCCCGAGCGCCTTCGCGGTGTCGGCCATCAGCTCCCGGCCGCCGCCCGGTCCGCCGGGCCCACCGTGGCCGCGCCCGCCCTTGCCGCCGCCGAGGACCAGGCCGCTCTCGGCCTGGCGCTTCTTGATCTCGTCGGCCTGCGCCTGCGTGATCTTCCCGGCCTTCACGGCCTCGTCGAGCTGCGCGGCCTGGCCGGCCTGCAGCGCGGAGCGCAGCTCCTCCGGGGTCACATCAAGCTTCTTGGCGGCGGTGTCGAGCACGGTCTTCTCGCGCTCCTTGGCCTCATCGGTCTGGGTCGCGGCGACGGCGCCGGCCGACCCTGCGGCGAGGGCGACGAGGGTGCCGCCGATGACCGCGATGCGTCTGGTCGTCATGGGGTCTCCTGGCTATGGGGTTGCGGAAGCATCGATCCGTCCCCTCGGAGCGTCCTGCGGCGACCCTGAGACTTCTCTGAGAGTCTTCGTCCATGGCTGTCGATCCCACCGGTGCTGACCTCAAGCGACTGCTGGCCGAGGAGACCCATCCCCCCGGCCCGTGCGTGATGCTCAACCTCCTGAAGTTCAAGGAGGGCGGGCGTGCGGACTACAACGAGTACGCGCGGCGCATCGAGCCGTTCCTCGACCGCGTCGGCGGCGAGATCGTCTACGCGGGCGAGTGCTCGACGACGCTCGTGGCACCCGAAGGCCACGACTGGGACGCCGTGCTGCTCGTGCGCTACCCCAGCCGCCAGGCGTTCAGCCTGATGGTCGCCGACCAGGAGTACCAGGAGATCACCGGGCTGCGGTCGGGCGCGCTGGAGGAGGCGGTCCTCCAGGCGACGATCCCCTGGTCACACTGAGCTGGGGCGCGGGGTAGCGTACGGCGCGACCCCGGGAGGCAGACCATGGCGTGGGATTTTCAGACCGAGCCTGAGTATCAGGCCAAGCTCGACTGGGCGCGCGACTTCGTGCGCGAGGAGATCTGGCCGCTGGAGACCGTGTTCGGCGAGCTGTCCCAGGAGCAGCTCGACCGCGTCTACGCGCCGCTGCAGGAGCGCGTGAAGGAGCAGGGCCTCTGGGCCGCGCACCTCGACACGGAGCTCGGCGGCCAGGGCTACGGACAGGTCAAGCTCGGCCTGCTGCACGAGATCCTCGGCACGTCACCGTTCGCCCCCCAACGCGTTCGGCTGTCAGGCGCCGGACTCGGGCAACAGCGAGATCCTCGCCCTCGCCGGCACGCCGGAGCAGAAGGAGCGCTGGCTCGAGCCGCTGCTCGCCGGCGACATCAAGTCCGCGTTCAGCATGACCGAGCCCAACGCGGGCGCGGACCCGACGCTGCTGCAGACGACCGCCGTACGTGACGGGGATGCGTGGGTCATCAACGGGCACAAGTGGTTCTCCTCCAACGCGTCGATCGCCGACGTGCTCATCGTCATGGCCGTGACCGACCCCGACGCGCGCCCGCACCAGCGCGCGTCGATGTTCATCGTCCCCGCCGACACGCCGGGCGTGAACATCCTGCGCGACGTCTCGACCATGGAGCACCCGCAGGAGGAGTTCGGCAAGCTGGGCGGGCACGCGGAGATCCTGTACGAGGACGTGCGGGTCCCCGCCGACGCGCTGCTCGGCGCGGAGGGGGCGGGCTTCCTCATCGCGCAGCACCGGCTCGGCCCCGGGCGCATCCATCACTGCATGCGCTGGCTGGGCGTCTCGCAACGGGCGTTCGACATGCTCTGCGAGCGAGCGACGTATCGCTACGCGTTCGGCAGCGTGCTGGCGGAGAAGCAGACCGTGCAGAACTGGATCGCCGACAGCGCCGCGCAGATGCAGGCCGCGCGGCTCATGACGCTGCACGCGGCGTGGAGGATGGACACCGAGGGCCCGGCCGCCGCGCGCACGGACATCTCGATGATCAAGTTCTTCGGCGCGGGCGTGCTGCACGACGTCATCGACCGCGCGGTGCAGCTGCACGGCTCGCTCGGCTACTCCACCGACCTGCCGCTGGAGGCGATGTACCGCTTCGCCCGCGCGGCGCGGATCTACGACGGACCCGACGAGGTGCACCGCCAGTCGGTCGCCCGGCAGGTGCTGCGCGGCTACAGCCCGCCGCCGGACGAGGTCCCGTCCGAGCACGTGCCGACCCGGCGGGCGGCCGCGCGGGAGAAGTTCGCGGGGATCCTCGACGCGGTCACGGCGAACGACTGACCGGCCGGCTGTTCTGCGGCCGTTCGGTCAGAGCCAGTCGCGCCGGCGGAAGAAAGCGTACAGCCCCGCGCTCAGGGCGAGCATGAGCACGATCGACGCCGGATAGCCGAACTCCCACCCGAGCTCGGGCATGTGCTCGAAGTTCATGCCGTACACCGTGCCGACGAGGGTCGGCGCGAAGAAGATGGCAGCCCACGCGGAGATCGTCCGGACCTCGTCGTTCGTCCGGTTGGCGGCCGCAGCCAGCGCCTTCGTCTCCAGCGTGAGGTTCACGCTCAGGATGTTGTGCAGCAGTTCGCGGAACCCGTCGGCCTGCTCCTCGACGCGCAGGGCGTGGTCGCGGACGTCCCGAAGGTACCGGCGTTCCTCGTCACCCTCGGGCACCGCGGCGATGAGGCCGTCGAGGATCGGCACGAGTGGCTTGACGGCGCGCTGAAACTCGATGACCTCGCGCGTCAGCTCGTAGATCCGGCGCGACGGGCTCGGCGTGTCACCGAAGACTTCGGTCTCGATCTCGTCGATGTCGTTCTCGATGCCGGCCACGACGGGGGCGTAGTCGTCGACCACCTTGTCCACGATGGCGTGCACGATCGCGAACGTCCCGCGGCTCAGCAGGTCGGGGCGGGCTTCGAGCTTCTCGCGGATCTCGTGGAGGTTGGGCGCTTCGGCGTGGCGGACGGTGATGACGAACTGCGGACCGGCGAACACGTGGACCTCGCCGAACTCGACCGTCTCGGTCTCGTCGAAGTACCGCGCGGGTCGCAGCACCAGGAACAGCGTGTCGCCAAACCGTTCGAGCTTGGGCCGCTGGTGGGCGTGCACCGCATCCTCGACGGCGAGCTCGTGCAGCGCGAACTCGTCGGCGAGGCCGGCGAACTCGGCGTGGTCGGGCCGGTACAGGCCGATCCACGCGATTCCCGCACCGTTGTGACATGCGGCGTTGAGCTCCGCCAGCGTCTCCGGCGCGGCGGTGCGCACGCCGTTGCGGTACAGCGCATGGTCGACGATCACTGGCGGCTCCTCCGGTTCTCGCCCGATGCTAGTGCGGTCATCTGCGAGGATGGCGCCGATGCCCGGACCGGCGACGGCGAACGACTGATGGACGCCGACGCGTTGACCGCCGTGGCGGCGACGACGGCCGGCATCGTGATGGGCGTCGCCCCGCTGCTCCAGGCCGAGCGGGTGCATAGGCGCCGGCATTCGGACGACGTGAGCGCGGCGTGGCTCGTCGTGCTGATCGTGGGCGGGAGCGTGTGGCTGGCCCGCGGCATCGTCACCGACGACCTCCCGATCATCATTGCCAACGTCGTTGTGATCGTCTCGTCGGTCTTCACGCTCGCGGTGGTGTTGCGGTACCGCGGCCACGACCCGGTGCCCGCATCAGACTGAGCGTCAGGCGGCGACGACGCGCAGCCCTGGGACCCGACCGAAGTCCGCGGTGTTGCGGGTCACGATGCCGAGGCCATGCGCCACCGCCGTGGCGGCGATCCACAGGTCGTGCGCCCCGATCTGCTGACCGCGATCTGCGAGGTCGGCCCAGAGGTCGGCGTGCACACGCGCGACCGGCTCGGTGATCGGGAGGGCCGACATCCCGGCGAGGACGTGCTCGACGAAGGCGGCGCGGCGTACCCGGATGTCCCCCGATGCGCGGCGGACTCCGTGCAAGAGCTCGCTGACCGTGATGACGCTGATCCCGCGCTCTTCGCCGCCGGCTGCCTCGTCGAGATGGTCGACCGGGCCGCCGCGCTCCACGTCGATCAGGACATCGGTGTCGATCAGGACTGCCACGGATCTCCGGCGGGCGCGACGCTGCGGCGTGCGGTGCGCAGGTCTGCCGCGAAGTCGTCATCCGGCCTGGGCGCTGAGGCGAGGAGTTCGCGGAAACGCTCTGCTGTGATCAGCTGGCGGCGGGGCGGTCCGATGACCGCGACCGGAGTGCCCGCTCGGGTGACCTCGATCTCCTCGCCGGCGGCGACCCGCCCAAGGACGTCGGAGAATCCACGGGAAGCCTCGGTGGCGGTCAGGCGAGCCATGTAGACAACATATCAGATAAATCTGATGAACCCGACCGCCTCGACACGGGTTGTTGCGCATGCAACAATAGGCCGGGTGTCGGCCACCCCCGACGTCCAGCCGTCCCCCCACGACGACGCTCCCCGAGGGCTTCGAGCTGCGCAAGCTCGCCCGCCGCGCCGTGCAGGTCGCGCTGCTCATCGGCGTGTTCGTCCTCATCGTGCTGCTCGCGCCCGGGCTCGGCGAGGTCCGCGGCTACCTGGGTGCGGCCAACCCGTGGTGGGTCGCGCTCGCGGTCGCCTTCGAGCTGCTCTCGTGCGTCTCCTATGTCCTGATGTTCCGCCCGGTGTTCTGCAAGCGGATGTCGTGGTCGATGAGCTCGAAGATCGGCTGGTCTGAGCTGGGCGTCGGCGCGATCGTGCCCGCCAGCGGCGCCGCCGGCCTGGCGCTCGGCGCGTGGGCGCTGACCCAGGCCGGGATGTCGCTGCAGTACGTCGCGCGGCGCTCCGTGGCGTTCTTCACGATCAAGAGCTCGGTGAACTTCGTCGCGGTCGCGGTGCTCGGCACGCTCATGGCGGTGGGCCTCGTCGGCCCGCCGATGACGCTGTGGCTCACGGCCCTCCCCGCGGCGATGTCGATCGCGACGATCGCCATCGTCCTGGCGCTGCCGAGGCTCGGCGACGGCGGCCCGATCCCGGACGACGCGTCGCGGCTGCGGCGCTGGTCCGGCCACGCCCGCGCCAGCGTCATCCACGGTGTCCGCGAGGCCGCGGAGATCGTCCGCCAGCGCGAGGCGCTCGTGATCATCGGCGCGGTCGGCTACTGGGCCTGGGACAACGCGGTGCTGTGGGCGACGTTCCAGTCCTTCGGCGCGGACGTGGACCTGAGCATCATCCTCATGGGCTACCTCATCGGGCAGCTCGGCGGGCTGCTGCCGATCCCCGGCGGCGTGGGCGGGATCGACGGCGGGCTCATCGGCACGCTCATCGTGTTCGGGGCGCCAGCCGCCGTGACCGTGGCGGCCGTGCTCGTCTACCGCGTGATCCTGTTCTGGCTGCCGCTCGTCGGGGGCGCGATCGGGTTCGTCGGGCTGACGCGCGCGCTCAAGCGGGGCGACGTGGTGTGCGCCCCGCCTGACATGGACAACCTGCCGGTGGTCTACCTGCCCATGCGGCCCTGAGGCTCAGCTGTACGGCTTGTACCGGCCGTGCAGCATGAGGTCGTTGCCGTCGGGGTCGGTGAACAGCGCCATGTGGCAGACGCCGCTGTCCATCGTCTCGCCGAAGAACTCCACGCCCTTGGCCTCCAGCTCGGCGCGCGCCGCGGCGACGTCGTCGACGTGCAGCGCGAGGTGGGCGTTCTTCTGGGGCGCGAACGGCATCCCCATCTTCTCCGGCTCCCAGATGCCGAGACACGTCTCGCCGACCCAGAACTCGTAGTCGCTGTGCTCGTCGGGACGCAGGCCGAGCGTCTCGCCGTAGAAGGCCTTGGAGCGGTCGGCGTCCTGCGACGGGATGCCGACGAAGTCGAGCTTGGTGATGGTGGGCATGGCGCCAGCCTCCCACCGGTTGAGGTCAGGGAGTGGCCGGAACGCGAAAGAGCTCCTGCGCGATCTTGCGCAGCTGGATCTCGTCCGACCCCTCGGTGATGCGGTACCGGCGGTGGTGGCGGTACAGGTGCTCGAACGGCATGTGCCGCGTGTAGCCCATCCCGCCGCACGTCTGCATCGCGCGGTCGGCGGCGTCGCACGCCAGGCGATTCGCGCGGTAGTTGCACATCGCGACCTGGTGCGTCACGGCCATGTGGTGGTTGGCGTCCAGCGCGGCGGCGGTCGTCCGCACCAGCCCGCGGACGAGTTCGCATTCGGTCCACAGCTCGGCGAGCGGGAACTGGATGCCCTGGTTCTTCCACAGCGGCCGGCCCCACGTGACCCGCTCGCGGGCGTACTTCACCGCCTCGTCGATGCAGTACGCCGCGGCGCCCACCGACGACGCCGCCTGACGGATCCGGTTCTCGTGCACGAAGCGCTGCGCGAGCGCCAGGCCCAATCCCTCCTCGCCCACGATCGCGCTGTCGGGCACGCGCACGTCGGTGAGGATCACCTCGGCGTGGTCGGAGGGCATGTTCAGCGTCCACCAGTGGAAGGGGACCTCGACGCCCGGCGTGTCGGTGGGGACGAGGAACGCGGTGATGCCACGCGGGTGGCCGTCCTCGCCCGACGTGCGCGCGAAGACGACGTCGTGCGTGGCGACATGCATCCCGGTGTTGAAGCGCTTCGCGCCGTTGATGACCCAGTCGCCGCCGTCGCGCCGCGCGGTGGTCTCCAGGAACGTCGCGTCGCTGCCGTGATTGGGCTCGGTCAGGCCGAACGCGATGATCGCCTCGCCGCGGATCGACGGCTCGATCATCGCCTTCTGCTCGTCGGTGCCGAACTCGCTGAGCAGGAAGACGAACGGGAAGTTGCCGATGATCGACGCCTCGGACTGCGGGTCGTTGTGCAGCCCGATCGGCATCCGGTTGAGGTGCTCGCGCACGATCGCCATGTCGAGGTTCGACGCGCCGCGGCCCCCGAACTCCTCGGGCAGCGCGTAGCGCAGCAGGCCCGCCTCGTCGGACCGGCGCATCGCCTCGCGCAGGAGTGCCTCCCACTCTTCGGACGGGATGCCGTCCTTCGCCAGATCGGTGCGGGCCATCTCCCGGCGGTGATCGAAGAAGCGCGCGTTGTCGCCCTCGGCCTCCAGCGGCCGGATGTCGCGTTCGATGAACGCGTCGATCTCGGCCAGGTCGTCCTCGATCATGCGGGTTCCTCCTCGGGGCTGGCGATCGGCTCGAGGTGCCGCGGGTTCGCGGCGGCGAGCTTGCAGCGCACGAGCGCGCGCATCGCGGCGAGCGCCGCGGGTTCGTCGGTGTCGTAGTCGCCGGCGCGTGCGCGGGCGGCGGCATCCGCTTCGTCGCGGGCGCCCAGCTCGGCCAGCGCTTCGGCCCGGACGAGGGCATCGGCGGGCGCGTGCTCGAGCTCGCGCGCGACGATGCCGAGCGCGCGCATCGTCACCCGGGCCTGGAACGCGGCGCGGCCCTCGAGGTGGGGCAGGACGTCGTCGCCGAGCGCGCCGCGGGCGGCGTGCAGCAACTCAGCGGCGGTGGGGCGGTCGTGGGGGGGAGGGCGCGGGCGCGACGTCGGGCGACGGCACGGCGTCCGGAGCGCCGAGCAGGTCGAGCAGGTCCCATTCGACCTCGGCGGTGCGCCGCCCGATGACGGCGTGCTCGAGGGACGTGATCTGTCCCGACAGGTGCGTGAACGCCTGCTGCACGGTGATGATCCCCCCAGCGCAGCGTGGCGAGCATCTCCCACCAGGCCAGTGTCTCCGCGGAGACATCGCGCCCGCTCGCGCGGGCGTACGCGTCGAGGAGCGCGGCGCGTGAGCCCAGCCCGGCGGCCGGCCGGTCCGGGCGGCCGAACCGCCACGCGCGCACGCACAGCCAGCCGAGGTCGGACGCCGGGTCGCCGAGATGCGCGAGCTCCCAGTCCAGGACGCCCGTCAGGCCGCTCTCCTCGACGAGCAGATTCCCGAGCCGGAAGTCGCCGTGCACGACCGTGGTCTCCCCCGCGGGCGGGCGGGTGGCCTCCAGCCGCCGGAACGCGAGATCGAACACGGGGTGCGGCTGGCCGAAGCCGTCGTGCAGGTGACGCAGGAGGACGAGCTGGTCGGCGGGCTGCAGGCCGGAGTCGTCGAGGTCGATGGTGTGGATCGCGGCGAGCGCGCCCGCGAGGTCGTCGAGCAGCGCGTCGGGGTCGGGCATCGCGAGGATCGCGCGCGGGTCCTCCGTGCCGGGCAGCAGCGACGTGACCATGTACGTGCCGAGCACCGGGTCGTCGGCGCCGTCGGCGAGCACCTTCGGCACGGGGACGTTCACGTCGGCGGCGGCGCGCAGGAGCTCGGCCTCGTCGGTCTCCCCGGCGGCGGCGCCACGCTGCAGCTGCACGATGAAGTCGTCGCCGGTGTCGGCGGTGCAGCGCCACGTCTCCCGCGACGCGCCGCTGGACAGGCGCCGCGGCGTGCCGCTGACGCGCACCTCGGGGTAGACCTCCTCCAGGCGCTGCACCAGTTGCTCGGCGTCGAGCTGCGACACGCGCGGCACGCTATCCGAGCCCCCGTACCGACAGGTGTGGTTCCCCCACACGTCGGTGTTGCGCCACGTGAGAGGATCCGGGCATGGCGGACTGGACGAAGACCGTGCGCACCGACGCGACGGACCACATGGCCGCGTACCCCGGCTACGGCGAAGCGCGGTCGTACACCGACGCGCTCGGCGCCGAGCAGGTCGCGATCACGCTGCGCAGCATGCCGCCGGGCACGGGCGGGCGCGGCAGCTACGGGCACAGGCACCAGCGCCAGGAGGAGCTGTATCTCGTCGTCGCGGGCACGCTCACGGCGAAGGTCGGGGACGACGTCATCGAGCTCGGCCCGGGCGACGCCCTGCGGGTCGCCGCGCACGCGTTTCGCTCGATCCACAACGACGGCGACACCGAGGCGCAGGTCGTGATCTGCTCGGTCCGCGACGACGACGAGGGCGAGCCGGAGCTGCAGCCGGACTTCTGGCCCTCGTAGTTCTCCCCCACCCACGCAGGCGATCGCCGCGGATGCAGCCGGGCGATGCGGTTGGGAGGCTTGCGCGCATGACGCAGGCCACAGCAGAGGGCGCGCCTGAGCCCGCCCGGACCCAGCAGGCGCTCATCGAGCTGTCGGGCGTGACGAAGGTCTACCGCTCGGGCAAGCTCGAGTACCCGGCGCTGCGCGGCGTGGACCTCACGATCGCCGACGGCGACATGGTGGCGATCGTCGGGCCGTCGGGCAGCGGCAAGTCGACGGTCATGAACATGATCACGGGCATCGACCGGCCGACCGAGGGCACGGTCACCGTCGACGGGCAGCGCATCGACCTGATGAGCGAGGAGGAGCTCGCGGTCTGGCGCGGCCGGCGCGTGGGCGTCGTCTTTCAGTTCTTCCAGCTGCTGCCAACGCTCAGCGCGCTGGAGAACGCGATGCTGCCCTTGGACTTCTCGCGCCGGGTGCCCAAGCGCGAGCGGGCCGACATCGCCCGGCACAACCTGGAGCTCGTCGGCCTGGGCGACAAGGGCGACCATCTTCCCGCCGAGCTGTCGGGCGGCGAGCAGCAGCGCGTGGCGATCGCCCGCGCGCTGGCGGCCGACCCGCCGCTGCTCATCGGCGACGAGCCGACCGGCAACCTCGACACGAAGACGGCGGCCGAGATGTTCGACCTGCTGCACCGCCTCAACAGCGAGGGCACGACCGTGCTGTACGTGACGCACGACCTCGAGCTTGCGGGCCGTGCGAACCGGGTCGTGACGATCCGCGACGGCGTCGTCGCGGACTGACCGCGATGGCGCTCACCGCCGCGACGCGCAAGTCGGTCACGGACCTCACCCGGCGCAAGGCGCGGGCGGTCTTCACCATCCTGACGCTCGCGATCGCGGTCGCGAGCGTCAGCATCCTCGCGGTCCCGTCGCTCATGGAGCGGACGATGCAGCGCGAGATCGCCTCCACCCGCCTGGCGGATCTCACGGTCACGATGCGGCCGCTGGAACTGAGCGACGCCGCGCTGCGCGAGGTCGCGCGCGTGCCCAACGTGGAGGCGGTGCAGCCGAAGAGCATCTTCTCCACGCGCGTGTACGTCGGTGACCGGCGGCAGAAGGCCCTGGTCATCGCCGTGCCGGACTTCGCCGCGCAGTCCGTCGACGTCATCAACGTCAGCTCCGGGTCGGCGCCGCGGGACGGCGAGCTGCTGACCGACAGCCAGAACGCGCCGAAGGAGAAGTACGACGGGCGCGCCGGCGATCGCGTGCGGGTCATCACCGCCGACGGCTCGGATACCCCGCTGCCGATCACGGGCACGGGGCAGTACCTCGGGGGCGCGGACATCGTCGCCAACGGCGGGTTCGCCGTGTTCTACGCGACGCCGGAGACCGTCGCGCGCCTCAGCGGCGCGCCCGGCACGACGATGCTCGCGATGCGGCTGCGTGACACCAGCCGCCCGGCCGCCGAGCGCACCGCCGCGGAGGTCCGGTCCCGGCTTGCGGGCGTCGACGGCTTCACGGGTTTCGCCGACTACCCGGAGATCCGCGCGGCGGGCGAGTACCCCGGCAAGGCGCTGTTCGAGCAGGTCGTCTCGATCATGTCGGTCATCACCATCCTCGCGCTGCTCTCGGCGCTGGTCCTGCTGTCGAACACCATGAGCACGCTCATCGGCGAGCAGACGAGCGAGATCGCGACCATGAAGGCGATCGGCGCGACCCGGCGGCAGGTCCGCCGGGTGTATCGCCGCACGGCGCTGCTGCTCGGCGCGATCGGGGCGGTGCTCGGCGTCGTGCTCGGTGTCGTCCTCTCCAACGCGGTGACGTCGTACTTCGCGTCGAGCTTCTACGGGATCGATCCGCAGCTGGAGTTCGACGGCACGATGCTCGCCATCGGGCTGGTCGTGGGCCTTGTCGGCCCGCCGCTGGCGGCCACGCCGGCGATCCGTCGCGCGTCCCGGCTGCCGGTGCGCGAGGCGCTCGACGCGAGCGGGTCCGCGCTCGGCGGGCAGGGGCGGCTCGACGCGCTGCTGCGCCGGGTGCGGTTCCTGCCGCGCAGCTCGCAGATCGGCCTGCGCGGCGCGGCGCGCCGCAAGCGCCGCACCGCCGCGACGGCGATCCAGGTCGCGCTCGCCGTCGGGACGCTGCTCGCGGTGCTCGCACTCGGCACGTCGGTGGGGAACCTCACGCAGGGGTTCTTCGCGAACGTCCGCTGGGACATCACGGCGACGACGTACGCGAGCAAGCCGTTCGACGCCGAGGCGCTGCGCACCGTCGCGTCGCTGCCGGGCGTCGCCGAGACCCAGCCGCTGCTGACGAACGGGGCGCGGGTCGAGGGCAAGAACGTGCAGGCGTGGGGCCTGCCGGACGACCCGATGTACGAGCCCGAGCTCGTCGCCGGCCGCTGGCCCACGCCGCAGGAGGTGCGCTCGCGGGCGCGGGTCGCCGTCATCGGCCAGGCGGTGGCCGACACCGCGGGCGTCGGCGCGGGCGACACGCTGCCGGTGCGCACCGCGGCCGGCGTGATCCCGGTGCGCGTCGTCGGCGTCACGACGAACGAGATCTTCCAGGGGGCGATGGTCTACCTGCCGTTGCGCACACTGCAGGCGGTGCTCGGCACGCCGGACGCGGTGAACAACGTCTGGGTCCGCTCGGCGTCGCAGGACCGGGCGGAGATCGACCGGCTCAGCACGCGGTTGGAGGACACGCTCGGCGCCGGCGGCAACCAGCTCACCACCGAGGTCAAGTACGTGGCCGAGCGCGATCAGGCCGCGTCGAACTCGAGCCTGACGACGTCGATCTCCGTGCTGGGCCTGCTCATCGTCGCGATCAGCATGGTGGGCCTGCTCAACGCGATCACGATGGGCGTCATCGAGCGCACGCGCGAGATCGGAATGCTCCGGTGCACCGGCGCGCGGGCGCGCGACGTGCGGGGGATCTTCGGCACCGAGGGGATCGTCGTGGCGCTCACCGGGTGGCTCCTCGGTGTGCCGCTCGGGTGGCTCATGGCCCACGGTCTCGTCACGCTGACGGCGGACGTGGCGGACACGGACCTCGCGTTCGTGTTCCCCGCCGGTCACCTCGCCGTGACCTTCGCGGGCACGATCGTGCTGGCGGTGCTCGTGCTGCTCGTCCCGGTCCGGCGGGCGGTGCGGCTGCGGCCGGGCGAGGCGCTGCGCTACGCCTGATCGATCAGCACGCCCGGGTTCAGGATCCCCTGCGGGTCGAGCTCGCGCTTGACGGCGCGCAGCGCGGCGGCGAACGGCTCGGGGCGCTGGCGGTCGTACCACGGGCGGTGATCGCGCCCGACCGCGTGGTGGTGCGTGATCGACGCGCCGTGGGCGGCGAGCAGCTCCCCGGCGGCGACCTTGATCTCGTCCCACATCCGCAGCTCGTCGCCGCGGCGGCCCGGGGCGATGACGGTGAAGTACGGCGCGGCGCCGTCGGCGTACACGTGCGTGAGCCGGCAGTTGAGGATCGGCGGGGCGCCGCAGATCTCCTCGATCGCGGCGCGCAGGTCGCGCTGCGCCGCGTCGTACAGCGCGTCGGCGTGGTTCCAGACGATGGCGGTCTCGAACGTCTCGACGAGCGCGCTCATGCGGGCCAGTCCGTCACGGAGATAGGGCATGCGCAGGAACGCGTCGCGCCACGTGTCGGCGGCGCTCGGCTCGGAGTTCGCCTCACGCGGCCGGTCGGGCACGCCGCCGGCGTCGGTGGCCAGGGCGACCGCGTGGGCGAGCCGCTCGTCGACCGGGACGCCGGCGGACTCGAAGCCCAGGACGAGCACGCTCGTGGTCCCGTCGCCCGCGCCGCTGTACATCGCCTCGCCGGGGTCGAGCAGCCGGCAGTTGCTCGGGCGCAGGCCGGACTGGGCGATCGTGCGGACCGCGGCCAGACCGGCGTGGAAGTGGGTGAACCGCACGCTGGCCGACGCGCGCTCGGTCGGCCGCGGCCGCACGCGCATCCACGCCTCGGTGATGACGCCGAGCGTCCCCTCTGAGCCGAGCAGCAGCCGGTCGGGCGACGGGCCGGCGCCCGAGGCGGGCAGCCGCCACGAGTCGATGACGCCACTCGGCGTGACGGCGCGGATCGATTCGGTGAGGTCGTCGATGTGCGTCTCGACGGTGGCGAAGTGCCCGCCCGCGCGGGTGGCCAGCCAGCCGCCGAGCGTCGAGAACTCGAAGCTCTGCGGGAAGTGCCGCAACGTCAGGCCGTGGGGCTTCAGCTGCTCCTCCAGGCGCGGGCCGAGCGCACCGGCCTCGATCCGCGCCGACTGGCTGGTCTCGTCGACCTCGAGGACGCGGTCCATCTGTGTCAGATCCAGGCTGATGGCGGCGGGGTGCTCGTCGCCGCGGTACTCGACCCCGCCGACGACGGACGACCCGCCCCCGTACGGGACGACCGCGGCGTGCTGCTCGCCGGCCCAGGTCAGGAGGTCGACGACGTCCTGCTCGGTGGCCGGCCGCGCGACGACGTCGGGCGGGTGCTCGAGGTCGCCGTGCAGCGCGCGGATGACGTCGCGGTACGCCTTGCCGTGGGTGTGGGCGGCGCGGTCGGCCGCGTGGGTGGAGCAGAGGTGCGCGAGCGAGACCGGCGGCGCGATCCGCGGCGCGCGCAGGTCAAGGTCCTCGACCCTCGGGATCGGCAGCGGGTCGGCCGGGGGGTCGGGCAGCGCGGCCCCGAGCCCCCGGCATTCGTCGTCGGTCAGCGCATGGGCGGTGTCGCCCCAGCCCCACCAGGAACGGGTCATGTGCGCATCATCTCCGGAGTTGCCGCGCAGACACGCCGCACATGTGTTGCAGCCGCCCGGTAGATCCTTGCGGACTGCCGCGGTCGCCGGTACGTCGGTCTTCATCGCGCGTGAGGCGGGGCGGCCGATCGGGGATCTGCCAGAAGCGCTTGCCATCTCTGTCATCACGGTCGCCGAACTCGAACTCGGCGTCCTTCGGGCGACGGGAACGACCAGTCGGGCACAGCGTCTCGCGACCCTGTCCGCTGTCCGGGCTGCGTGTCCGCTCTTGCCGATCGATGCCGAGGTCGCCAGCTGCTTCTCACGTCTCGCCGCGACGGAGCTCGAAGCTGGCCGCCGCCTGCGTCGGCATGACACATGGATCGCTGCGACCGCCCTGCGTCACGGCGTACCCGTCGTGACGCAGGACGCGGACTTCAGCAGCTTCTCCGCGGTTGAGGTCATCCGTGTCTGACGCCGCTCAGCACACGCTGAAGAAGAACTCCTTCGTGTTGTTCGTCTCATCGGACTCCCCGACCTCGGACTCCGAGTCGGCGACCGCGCGATAGCGGACCTCGCACGACGGCGAGCTGTAGGGGACCGTGGTCTCCGCGCCGGCGGCGAGCCCACCGTCGATCCGCGTCGTGCCGCGCACCGTGCCGTTCGTGTCCGTGACCCGGACGGTGAACGCCCCGGTCGCCACGGGACCCTGGTTCTTCACCGTGACCACGCCGCCGGTCATCTCGGTGATGACGAGGTCAGGGCCGCCCGGCGTCGGCTGCGTCGTCGGGTCCGGCGTCGGCTCGGGGTTCGTCGTCGTCGACGGCGCGGGCAGCGGCGGCGCGTTGCGAATGACGAGCGGTGTGAGACGCCATGTCACCCGCGCGCGGTCGCCGTTGTCCAGGGACAGGCGCCCGCGCAGCTTGTGGCCGCCGAGCCCGACGCCCTGCACCGACGTCCCGAACCGGTACGAGATCGGCAGCGACGTATGCCGGTCGAGCTCGTTGAGGTCGCCGGTGTCGTCCGGGCCGAAATCGTCCTCCTTCAGCTCGAGCCAGACGGGGATGGTGTCGTCGGTCAGGCGCTGGTCCCGGGCGAAGCGCGGCGCGTTCCACGCGCGCCGGGAGTTCTCCAGCCACCGGTTGACCCGGCGTTCGCGCACGACCTCGCGGCCGTTGACCGTGAGCGTGACGCCGCCGAGGAACCAGCCGCCGCCGGCCCCGTCGCGGCCCTTCTCGATCGTCACCTGGTGGAGGTCTCCGACCGTCAAGCCGTCACGGGTGGCCTCACCGATCGGCACGCTGTACGTGTCGTCGTCGCCTCGCTCGAAGTCGTTGTACGCCGCCTTCTCCAGCGAGAAGCGCTGCCGGCCGTTGATGCGCAGGAACACGTCGTCATCGGTCCCGGCGAACCGCTTGTCTCCGGTCTCGATCCGGACCGTCATCGACGTCACCGGTGTGCTGGCGCGCAACGGCCCGGGCACGGAACGGATCCACGAGAACGGCGCGTACGGCCGCGGGAAGTGGAACTTGTCCTCGCCGTTGATCACCGTGGAGGTGAACGGCTGCCCGTTGATCCGGGCGCGCGCGTAGATGTCTCCCTCGCCGACGGGGTCCGTGAGGTTGATGCCCCAGTAGTCGGCGACCTCGAGCGTCACGAAGCGGGTGGAGAGCTGGTCGGTGCGACTCGACGGCAGGTCGGCGATGCGCGGGATGTCCTTCGGGTACAGCCGGTACTCCGGCAGGTACTCGTTGACGGCGCGGCGGAAGCGTGACGGCGGGTCATCGTGGAACGACTCCAGCGCGTTGCGCAGGCTGACGATCGCGCCGGCTTTGCCGTTGCGCTCGCCGCACGTCCCGGGCAGGCACGGCTCGCCGCCGCCCTGCCAGTGGCCGCTGTACTTCGAGACCTCCTCGGAGGCCTGGACGTCCTCCTGCAGCGCGCGGCTGTTGGGGATCGTCATCGCCTGCGCCCACAGGGGCTCGTTGCCCAGCCACGTCCGCACGCCGCGGATCCACTGGCGCGTGGCGAAGTACGCGGTGAGGTAGGCCTCCTGGTACTTCGGGCGACCGTTGTGGTCCTTGTTCAGCCCGTCGTGCAGCGACCCGTTCTCGTTCGAGCGCCAGTGACCGTGCCCGCGCGGGATGCCCTGCACGCCGGTGTACACCGCGCGGTCGCCGACGAGCTTCTCGCGGACGTTCGGCGGCACATCGAACCACGTCGGCAGATCGCCGTAGCCGAGCCGCGAGATGCCCGGCCCGCCCCGGCCCGGCTCCGGGCTCGGGTCCTCGACCCAGTTGCTGTGGGAGTAGAAGTCCTGGACCGAATGCAGCGAGGTGCCGAGCACGGCCATGACGGCCGCCGGGTCGTTCTTCTCGCCGGCGATCCGGATGATCCGCCGCGTCAGGTGCATGAGCCGCTGCCACTCCTGGTCGACCCCCGCGGTCGTCGACAGGTCGGGCATCTCGGGCGTGCGCCGCGAGGCGTCGAAGTGCAGGCGCTGCGAGGCGTCGACGAGGAAGAACGGCCACTCCTCGCGGCTGAGGCCCAGGCGCGTCAGGCCGATCCAGAACCCCGCGTGGCCCGAGTACGGGTTCTTGCCGGGGTTCGTGTAGTAGTCGACGAACCAGTTGTCGACCACGCCGACGTTCGCCGCGGACGGGGTGAAGCCCTCGGCCGTCAGCGCGTCACGGGTCATGTCCGCGTGCGCCTGGGTGTCGAAGGCGTGCGCGGAGGCGGACGTGAGCCCGAGCGCGCAGCTCGCTGCCGCGGTGGCAGCGAGCAGCCGTTTCAGGGATCGCCGCGGGGGATCGATGGGTGCAGAACGACCGGTGAGGCGGAACATGGCAGGCGACTCCCGAGGTGAGGGGTGGATGGCATCCGCGTGACCATCCGCCTCGGGGCGTGCGCGTTCCAGTCCAAAACGTGGACCTCAGGCGCCGTACGGGTCCTTCGGGGTCCGGTCCTGCGACAGCGACGGCCGCGTCCGGGTGGTCAGCAGCTCGATGGCGTCCGCGAGGTGGATCGGCGCGATGTTGTAGTCGCCGCGCTCGACCCGCAGCTTGTGCGCCTCGAGCAGGACGTCGCTGTGCGTGCTCCCGGCAGGCGGCTCGAAGCGGTACGACGCGAGCTCGATGAGCAGGCCGAGCGGATCCTTGAAGTAGATCGAGTCCATGAACCCTCGGTCCTTCACGCCGCTGTGCTGGATGCCGCGCTCGTCGAGCCGCTCGACGGCCTGGCGGAACGACGCGTTCGACAGCGAGAACGCGATGTGGTGCACGCAGCCCGGGTCGGTCGGCGTGCGTTCGCCGTCGCCGGTCCGGGACTCGTCGGTGAAGATCGTGATGAGCCGCCCGTCGCCCGGATCGAAGTAGAGGTGGCTCTCGTCGGGGTTGTCGAGGTTCGGCTGCTCGAAGACGAAGGGCATCCCGAGGACGCCCTCCCAGAAGTCGATGGAGGTCTGCCGGCCGGCGCCCGTCAGCGTGATGTGGTGCACCGCCTGGCTCTGGAGCTTGCGCATGGGCACAGTGTCGCGGACCCGGTGCCCAGCCACTACAACTTCCGTCATGACGAAGCCAGTAGGAGTGCGTGAGGCCGAGGCTCAACTGCCCGCGCTGCTCGAGCGGGTCGCGGCTGGCGAGGTGATCGTCATCGCCGACCGCGGCGAGGCGCTGGCCATGCTGACTCCGGTGCCGCCCGGCACCCGCACCTTCGGCGTGGACGCCGGGGTGTTCACCGTGCCGGAGGACTTCGACGCGCCGCTGCCCGGGGGAGACGGTCCGGGGTGAGCTTGGACATCTGGTCCAGGTAGCCAAGCCTGGACTTGTACATCAGGTCGAAACGCCCACCGCTGGCGTTGTCCACCCGGATAACGACGCACGGGCCTCGTCGCGAGAGCCTGCCCTGTCCCCAGTTTCGCCCCAGGTCAGGAGCTCAAACCATGAAGCTCGTCATCGGGATCGTCCGGCCGGAGAAGGTCAACGACGTCCTGCACTCGCTGTACCGCGCCAAGGTGCGCGGCCTGTCCATGACGCGCGTGCAGGGTCACGGCGGCGAGCTCGACCGCGTGGAGACCTATCGCGGCACGACCGTCCGCATGGGCCTCGCCGAGAAGGTCCGGTTCGAGATCGCGGTGTCCGACGAGTTCGTCGACCCCACGATCGACGCGCTCTGTGAGGGCGGCCGGACCGGCGCGGTCGGCGACGGGAAGATCTTCGTCGTGCCGCTGGAGCGGGTCGTCCGGATCCGCACGGGTGAGAGCGACGACAGCGCCGTCACGCCGGTGGGTGCGGCATGAGCCCCGAGATCAACGCGGGCGACACCGCGTGGATGCTCGTCGCCACAGCCCTCGTGCTGCTCATGACGCCGGCGCTCGGCCTCTTCTACGCCGGGCTCGTCCGCTCGAAGAACACCCTGAACACCTTCATGATGTGCGTCGCCGCGCTGTCGGTCGCGACGATCACCTGGGCGGCCGTCGGCTACTCGATCGCGTTCGGCGGCGCGTCCAACGGCATCATCGGCGGCTTCGACCACGTCTTCCTGCAGGGCGTCGACTTCGAGGCGCGGGACGGGCTCACCATCCCGCACCTGCTCTTCTTCGCCTTCCAGGCGACGTTCTGCATCGTCACGACGGCGCTCGTCTCCGGCGCGGTCGTCGAGCGGATGCGCTTCGGGCCGTTCCTGCTGTTCAGCGCGCTGTGGTCCGTGCTCGTCTACGCGGTCCTCGCGCACTGGGCGTTCGGCGGCGGCTGGCTCATGGAGCAGGGGACGCTGGACTTCGCCGGGCGGCGTGCCGGTCGAGATGGCGTCGGGCTTCAGCGCGCTCGCCGCAGCGCTGGTCGTCGGCGCGCGGCGTGACTACGGGCGCCAGGCGTTCCTGCCGCACAACGCCGTCTACGTCCTGCTCGGTGCGGGGCTCCTGTGGTTCGGCTGGTTCGGCTTCAACGGCGGCAGCGGATTCTCCGTCGGCAACGCGAGCATCCTCGGCTTCGTCAACACGCTGCTGACCCCGGCGTGCGCCCTGGCGACGTGGTTCGTGCTCGATGCCCTGCGCTCGCGGCACGTCACCGCGGTGGGCGCGGCGACGGCGATCATCGTCGGCTGCGTGGCGATCACCCCGGCGGCGGGCTTCATCAGCCCGGGCTGGGCGATGGCGCTCGGCGTCGTCGCGGCGCTGCCGTGCTACGCGGTGATCATGTGGCGCCCGCGGACCCGCGTCGACGAGACCCTCGACGTCCTCGGCGCCCACGGCCTGGCGGGTCTCATCGGGATCGTGTTCATCGGCCTGGTGGCCAACGCGTCTTGGAACGGCGTGGCCGACGGCGCGCTGTACGGCGACTGGGGCCAGCTCGGCTCGCAGCTCGTCGCCGCGGGCGCGGCGCCGGTCTACGCGTTCGTCATGACGTTCCTGCTGCTGAAGGGCATCGGGCTGCTCATGCCGCTGCGCGCGACCCCGGAGCAGGAGGCCACGGGCCTGGACATCGTCGCCCACGGCGAGGAGGCCTACGCCACGGGCGAGGGCGCGATCCTCGTCGTGCACGACGGCGCGGTCGAGTTCGAGGACGAGCGCGAGCAGGAGAAGGCGCTCGTCTGAACCGCTGCGGCTGACTACGGAGCAGGAAGGGGACGAGCCCCGATGTACACGCCTGTACATCGGGGCTAGGCTCGCGCCAACCAGGGAGCGAGCGGATGTCGTCACAGCACGTAGGGCGGTCGAGGGTCGGCCGCGGTGTCCGGTTCGCCACCGGCGCCGCGGGGCTCGCCGCGCGGCAGACCGCGGCGCGCGCGATGACCGCCGGGCACGACGGCGACGCCGGCCGGCGCGCCGCGACCAAGCAGCAGCTCAAGGCGGCGGAGGGCCTGGTCAAGCTCTTCTCCGGGATGCGCGGCGCGGCCATGAAGGTCGGGCAGACCCTGTCGGCGGTGGACATCGGGATGGTGCCCGAGGAGGTCCGGCCGGAGTTCCAGGAGATCCTCGCGCAGCTGCAGCAGGATGCGGAGCCGGTGTCGTTCCGGGCGGTCACGAAGGTCGTCGAGCAGGACCTCGGCCAGCGGCTCTCCGCGTCGTTCGCCGACATCGACCCCGAGCCGCTGGCCGCCGCGTCGATCGGGCAGGTCCACCGTGCGACGCTGCACGACGGCCGCGACGTCGTCGTGAAGGTGCAGTACCCCGGGATCGCCGAGGCGATCCACGCGGACATGCAGAACCTGCGCCTGGGACTGAAGCTGCTGGCGATTCTCGCCCCGGGGATCGACACCCGCGCGATCGCGGACGAGATCCGCGAGCGCATCGGCGACGAGCTGGACTACGAGCTCGAGGCCGCCAGCCACCGCGAGATGGCGCGCATCTACCGCGACCACCCGTTCGTCGTCGTGCCGGATGTCGTCACGTCGCTGGCCGGCGAGCGCGTGCTCGTCACCGAGTACGTCGACGGGCGGCGGTTCTCCGAGCTGCCCGACGACACCCCGCGCGCTGACCGCGACCGCTGGGGCGAGATCCTCGTGCGCTTCTACCTCAACGGCCCGCTGCGCCACCGCCTGCTCAACGGCGACCCGCATCCGGGCAACAGCCTGTTCCTCGCCGACGGGCGCATCGGGTTCATCGACTTCGGCTTCAGCAAGCACCTCGGCGACGTCGACGTCCGCCAGATCATCGCGTCGACGCGCGCGACCTATCAGGGCGATGCGCAGGCGCTGCTGGCGGTCGCCAGCGAGCTGCACGCGCTGGCGCCCGACCCCGCGCTCGCCGAGCCGTTCCTCGCCAGCTACGCCGCGATCTTCGGGTGGGCGCTCGTCGACGAGCCGGTCATGGCCGACGCCACCCGGACGGCCGACATGATGCGGACGTACACCGACCTGCGCAGCAGCACGGGCTTCGAGGGGCTCGAGCTGCCGGCTGAGCACTTCGTCATCTTCCGCGCGGTGTTCCTGCTGCTCGGCCTGGTCGGTCAGCTGCATTCGACCAATCGCTGGCTGGACATCACCCGCGAGTGGCTGCTGGGCGACGGCCCGGCGACCGAGTTCGGCCGCGCCGAGGAGAAGTTCTTCGCAGGGCGGTACGCGTACCCGGCGGTGTGACAGGCTGACGGCGTGGGCGACGTCACGATCCTCGGGCCGCACCCGCTGCTCTCGGTCACCATCGAACGGCACCCCGACGGCGCCGACGAGATCCACCTGCACCCCGCCGGCCAGGGCGTCTGGGTCGCGCGGATGGCCGCGGCGCTCGGCGCGCACCCGGTGCTGTGCGGCTACCTGGGTGGGGAGACCGGCGCCATCCTCGGCCCGCTCATCGACGCGCTGCCGTGCGAGCGGCGGATGATCGCCTCGGCGACCGACAGCGGGTCCTACGTATATGACCGGCGCAGCGGCGAGCGTGATCCGATCGCGCACGCCCTGAGCCCGCCGCCGGGCCGGCACGAGATCGACGACCTCGTGGCCGCCACGGTCGCCTCCGCGCTCCAGACGCGGCTGCTCGTGCTCTGCAACCCGTACCCGGGCGACGCGCTGGGCCCGGAGGTCTACGAGCGGATCGCCGCCGACGCGCACGCCCACGGCGTCCGCGTGCTGGCGGACCTCTCGAGTCCCCGCCTGGACGGCGCGCTGCGCGGAGGCGTCGACCTCGTGAAGATCAACGACTGGGAGCTCGCGGGCTTCGTGACCGGTCCTGTCGGCGAGGACGACGAGCTCGCGGCGGCGGTGGGCCGGATCCGCGAGCACGGCGTCGAGACGGTGGTCATCACACGTGGGGAGCTCCCGGCGGCCGTGTTCGGCGGCGACGAGCAATGGACGCTGACCGCACCGTCGTTCGACCACGGGTTCCGCGAGGGCTGCGGCGACTCGATGATGGGCGCGACCGCCGCGATCCTGGCCGCCGGCGGGGACTGGCGCGAGGCGTTGACGATCGGCGCAGCCGCCGGAGCGGTGAACTTCCTGCACCGCGGCCTGGGGACCGGCGACGCCGACGCGATCCGCGAGCTGGCGTCCTCGGTGCAGCTCGTCAGAACGGCGGGGTGACGTCCTCTCCGGCGAGGATGGCGCGCGGTCCCTCGTGCGCCATCCACGTCATGTGCGGCGCAAGCTCGGGGAGTTGCGCCAGCGCCGTGAGCCCCTCCGACACGGTGGCGGCACGGCCGAAGCGCGCCGAGTGCGCGTCGCTGCTGACGACGTGCACGAGCCCCCGGGCCGCCCAGTCGAGCATCGTCGGCGCGGCATCGCCCGCCGGGAGGTAGGCGGCGGTCACCTGGACGAGCGCGCCGCGCGCGACGAGTGCGGCGAGCCGGTCCGCCGCGTCGGCGCCCGCGTGGCGCTCGGGGTGCGCGATGAGGCACCGCACGCCGCGGGCGTGGAGCGTGTCGACGGTCGCCTCGAGCGCGTCATCCATCGGCCCCGGCCGGGGCTCGAGCAGGATCCAGCGTCCCCCCGCCGCCGAGGGTGACGGCGCGCAGCTCGTCGTCGGTCAGCCCGCCGCAGTCCGGCGCCGCGACCTCGCCGCCGGTGACGATCTTCACGCCGATCCCGGCGGCGGCGATGGCCGCGTTCAGCTCCGCGACGCGCGCCGGCAGCTCGCCGATGACGACGTCGTGGTCGGACCGGATGTGCGGCGTGGCGGCGATGACGCCGACCCCGTCGGCGTCGGCCTGCGCGGCCATCGCGAGGCTGTCATCGAGGTCTCCGGCGCCGTCGTCAAGGCCCGGGAGGATGTGGCAGTGCAGGTCGTAGCGCACGGCGTGCGCGTCACTGTGCGCGCGGTGCTCGCTCCGAGCACGTGTCGAAGCCGAGCGGGACGTACAGGGGACAGAAGCCCACGGCGGCGGTCAGCAGCATCACGCCGGCGAGGGTGACCAGCGCGACCCCGATGAGCGTGGAGTTCGCGACCACCAGCGCAAGCACGAGCAGCAGCGGTGCGGCGACGGCAGCGCGGACCACGCGGTCGGCGGTTCCCATGTTCCGATGCATGACGGGGCTCCTCTCCAGATCTCCTGCCTGCATCGTCGCGGCGCCGCGGCACGGGCGCATCCGTGCGCCCCCGTGCCCGCGACGCGGCAGAGTACGGCCGGTCAGCCCACCGGCGCCTGGATGCCCCAGGATGCGAGCGCCTCCTCGGCGCTCGGCGCGTCGCGGATCTCGCTGGGTGTCCGGTCGAAGCGCGGCGCGGGCGCCGGCTGCACCACGCCGCTGCGCTCGATGAACGTCCCGCGCGCGACGTTGTGCGGGTGCTCGTGCGCGTCGCCGAACCCGTAGACGGCGGTGGCGCAGGCCTCGGCGGGCTCGAGGATCGCCGCCCACTCCTCGCGCGTCTTCGTGGCGATGATCGCGGCGATTCGCTCCTTGAACTCCGGCCAGCGCGCCATGTCGAACTGCGGCATCTCCTCGGCCGGGATCTCCAGCAGGCGCAGCAGCTCGGCGTAGAACTGCGGCTCGATCGCGCCGATGGCGACGTGGCCGCCGTCCTTGGCCTCGTAGACCTCGTAGAAGTGCGCGCCGGAGTCCAGGAGGTTCGTTCCCGCCTCGTCGTTCCACATGTTCACGGCGCGCATGCCGTACATCATCGCCGTGAGCAGGGCCGACCCGTCGGTCATCGCGGCGTCGACGACCTGGCCCTTGCCGCTCGTCCGCGCCTCGAGGATGCCGGCGAGGACGCCGACGACGAGGAACATCGCGCCGCCGCCGTAGTCCCCGGCCAGGTTGATCGGGAACAGCGGGCGCTCGCCCTTGCGCGCGATGGCGCCGAGCACGCCGGAGATCGAGATGTAGTTGATGTCGTGCCCGGCGACGCTCGACAGCGGCCCGTCCTGGCCGTAGCCGGTCATGCGGCCGTAGACGAGCTTCGGGTTGCGCGCGAGCAGCTCGTCGGGACCCAGGCCGAGGCGCTCCATGACGCCCGGGCGGTTGCCCTCGATGAGCGCGTCGGCCTGGTCGGCGAGGGCGCGAACCAGGTCCTTGCCCTCGTCGGTCTTGAGGTCCGCGGCGACGATCGGGCGGCCGCGCAGCGTGGGGTCACCGGCGCCGAAGGCGGGTGAGCCGCCGGGACGGTCGATGCGGATGACGTCCGCGCCCATGTCGGCCAGCAGCATGGCAGCGAACGGGCCGGGCCCGATACCCGCGATCTCGACGATCTTGACTCCCTGCAGTGGTCCCACGTGGCTCCTCTCGGGTGGGTCGCGCAGTTTACAAAGCACCTGTTCGGTTTGTAACGACGTCGCGTCTGGGCACGTGGTAGCGTGCCAGAAGGATTGGCGGACCGCCAACATGTACGAACGGACGGACAAGTGTCTTCACGCACCCAGCAGCCCATCCCCGGCAAGGTCGTCGCGATCACCGGCGCGGCGCGCGGCATCGGCAAGGCAACGGCGCGCGCGCTGATCGCGCGCGGAGCGAAGGTTGCGATCGGCGACGTCGACATCGCGCTGGCCACGCAGACCGCGCAGGAACTCGGCGGCGGAACGATCGCCCTGCTCCTCGACGTGACCGACCGGACGTCGGTCGATGCGTTCGTCGAGCAGACCGAGGAGCAGCTCGGCCCGATCGACGTCTTCATCAACAACGCCGGGATCATGCCGACGACGTGGTTCCTCGAAGAGGACGAGGCGAGCATCCAGCGCCAGTTCTCCATCAACGTCATGGGGCCGATCAACGGCATGCGTTCCGTCATCCCCCGGATGCTCGAGCGCGGCCGCGGTCACGTCATCAACGTCGCCTCGTCCGCCGGCAAGTTCCCGGTCCCCGGCATCGCCACTTACTGCGGCACGAAGCACGCGGTCGTGGGCATCACCGGCGCGATGCGCGGCGAGCTGAAGGACACGCCGGTCGACGTCTCCGTCGTCATGCCGGTGATCGTCCGCACCGAGCTGACGGACGGCGTGCCGGACACGCGCGGCGTCAAGGCGCTGCAGCCCGAGGACGTCGCGGACGCCATCGTCGAGGCGATCGAGACCCGCCGGTACGAGGTCTGGTGCCCGAAGTCGACGCAGGCGATCTACAAGACGACGGCCATCATGCCCATGCGCCTCAACGACGCCATCGCGAAGGTCACGAAGGGCGACCGTCTGATGATCGACGCGCTCGGCAGCCCTGACCGCCAGAAGTACCTGGACCGCATCTCGACGGACACGCCGGCCATGCTCGGCTCGGGCAAGGAGGAGTGACGTCCTCACCCTGAGGGGCTGAGCGCCGCGTCCGCCACGGCCGGCCGCTCGATCTCGAAGTGCTCGGGGATCGGGTGTGCGAGCATCTCGCGATGGCGCTTGGCCGTCCACGGCCAGAGCTGGACGTTGCCCTCGGCGTCGTGGTACCAGCTGCGACAGCCCGTGTCCCACACGGTGTTCGGGATCGCCGCGCGCAGGTCGCGGTAGTAGGCGTCCGTGGCGTCCTCGCGCGGGGCGACGGCGGTGATCTCCCCGGCGCGCATCTGCCGCAGCCACTCCATGACGAAGTGCACCTGCGTCTCGGCGATGCGCACCAGTGAGTAGTTGCCGACCGGGCTGTGCGGCCCCTGCAGCGTGAAGAGGTTCGGGAACCCCGGCAGCGCGACGGACCGGTACGCGCGCGGGCCGTCCTCCCACGCCTCTGCGAGCGTCAGCCCGTCCCTGCCGGTGATGGCCATGGGCCGCATGAATGCGGCGGCGTCGAACCCGGTCGCGTAGACGATCACGTCAGCGCGGTGCAGCGCGCCGTCCCGCGTGCGGATCCCCTCCGGTTCGATGCGGTCGATGTGCTCGGTGACGAGGTCGACGTCGGGCCGTTGCAGCGCGGTGAGGTAGTTCGGCGCGATGATCAGCCGCTTGCACAACGGCGGGTAGTCCGGCTCGATCTGCGCGCGGAGCTCGGGGTCCTGCACATGCTTGGCGAAGTTCCGCCGCGCGATCCCCTGGAAGACGCGTCGCGCGAGCCCCGGTTCGACGACGCCCTGCGCCAGCCAGTCGAACAGGACCGCGCGATGCGCGTGGTAGCCGAGCATGTTGAGCCGCGGGAACCGGCGCAGCAGGGCGCGGGTGAGGCGTGAGTAGCGCGGGTTCGGCATCTCGACGACCCAGTGGCGGGAGCGCTGGTACACGTCGATGTGGCTCGCAGTGCCGGCAAGTGCCCCGACGATCTGCGCGCTCGTCGACCCGGTGCCGACGACGGCGATCCGCTTGCCCTCGAGCGGGACGTCGTGCTGCCAGCGCGCGGAGTGAAACGAGGGGCCGGCGAACGTCGCCATGCCGTCGATGCTCGGCAGGCGCGGCTGGTGCAGCACGCCGGTCGCGGCGACGACCACGTCGGCGGTGTGTTCGTCGCCGTCGCTCGTGCGCAGGTGCCAGTGGTCGTCCTCCCAGCGCGCCTCGGTCACCTCGCTGCCGAAGCGGATGTGCGGCGCCAGCCCGCGATCGGAGACGACCCGGCGGATGTATCGGTGGATCTCCCAGCCGGCGGCATACCGATGCGACCAGTCCGGGTTCGGCGCGTCGTGGAATTGGTAGAAGCGCCCGGGGACATCGCAGGTCAGGCCCGGGTACTGGTTCTCGCGCCAGGTGCCGCCGACATCCTGGGCCTTCTCGAAGATGGTGAACCCCTGCATGCCTGCGTCCTGCATGGCCATGGCCATGGCGAGCCCGGAGAGGCCCGCGCCGATGATGGCGACACGCGGGCCGACGGCAGTGGGTCCGCTCATGGCATCGACCGTACCAACTAGACTGGCGAACGGCCAATGAGTACTGGCGGCTCAGCAACTCGGGAGGATCGGATCCTCGCAGCGGCCACGCGGCTCTTCCGCGCGCGCCCGTACGAGGACGTGTCGCTCGACGCCATCGCCGACGAGGCGGGGGTCGCGCGCGGGCTCATCAACCACTACTTCGGCACCAAGCGCGGCGTCTACCTGGAAGTCGTCCGCGAGGTGACGAGCGTCGAGTCGTTCCCGGTGCCCGACTACGTCCAGGGCGCGACGCCGCGGGCGCGGCTGCTTGAGAGCCTCGACGCCTGGCTCGACCTCATCGAACGCGACCGCGAGGTCTGGGAGATGTCGCTGCGCGCCGCCACGAGCATGGGCGACGGCGAGATCGCGGCGATCATCGAGGAGGCGCGTGAGGAGACCGCCCGGCGGCTCGTCGCGGTGCTCGGCCTCGGCCCGGTCGGCGAGATCGCGGACGAGACGCTTGCCACGGTCCGCGCGTGGGCCGGCTTCGGCGAGGCGGTCGTGGTGCAGTGGCTGCAGTACGACCGCATCACGCGCGAGCAGGCGCACGACCTGATCGTGGACACGATCATGCCGGGGGTCGAGCGGCTGACCGCGGACGTCGCGCGGGCGTAGCCCACCCCGCCCGCCCGACGTTCAACCGTCGCCGGCGGGTGCGGCGCCCAGACCGTGCAGCAGCAGCTCGACCGTGTGGTCGGCGAACCGGTCCACCAGGTTGTTGTCGAGCGTCTCGCCGGTGTCCTGGACCCACGACCGGGCGCTGAACAGGAACTCGCACATCCCGACGATCGAGAAGAGCAGCAGGGTCGGGTCGACGCCGGCGCGGAACGCGCCCTGTTCCACTCCCTGGTCGAGGAGGTCGCGGTAGAACGCGATCGTCGGGCGGGCGACGGTCTGCGCCATGCCCGTGGCGGTCGCGTCACCCGCGGAGATCCGCTCACTGAGCGAGCTCATGTACGGGAAGCGGACGAAGTTGCGCACCATCGCGCGGACGTGCAGCGCGAGCGCCTCCTGCGGCGGCAGGCCCAGTTCGATGAGCCGCTGCTCCTCGCCCATCATCTGCGAGACGGCGCGGGCGCCGAGGGCCTCGAGCAGGCCGGCCTTGCTCCCGAAGCAGTAGCTCACCATCGCCACGCGCACGTCGGCGCGCTCGCAGATCTGGCTCACGGACGGCTCCTCGCCACCGTGTTCGAACAGCAGCTCGTGTGTGGCCTGCAGCAGCTTCTCGCGCGTGATCTCCGCGCCGCGGGGTGGAAGATCGGGTGGGGGAAGCGCGCCTGCAGACCTTGACATCGCGGGCATTCTCGCAGATTGATTGAACGCCCATTCAAATCTGGTTGAATGTCCATTCAATGAGCGCGACCACTGACACCACGATCTCCCTGCCGCTCGTCCCCAGCGACGAGGAGCTGGCCATCCGCACCGCCGTGCGCGACATCGTCGAGGGCTTCGGTGCTGACTACGCACGCCGGTGCTACGAGGCGGGCGAGCCGCCCAGCGCGATGTGGAAGGCGCTCGCCGAGCAGGGCTTCGTCGGCATCAACGTGCCCGAGGAGTGGGGCGGCGGCGGCCTGGGCATGTGGGGCCTGCAGCTCGTCGGCGAGGAGCTGGCGGCCGCCGGTGGCGCGACGCTCATGCTCGTCGTCTCCTCCGCGATGTCCGGATCGATCCTGCCGCGCCACGGCACCGACGCGCAGAAGGAACGCTGGCTGCGCGGCGTCGCGGCGGGCACCACGAAGCTCGCGTTCGCGATCACCGAGCCGGACGCCGGAACGAACAGCCACAACCTGCGCACCGAGCTGCGCCGGGACGGCGACCGCTACCTCCTGCGCGGGCAGAAGACCTACATCTCCGGTGTCGAGGACGCGGAGGGGATCCTCGTCGTGTCCCGCCTTCGCCACGACGACGGCACGCTCGGTAAGCCGACGCTCGCGATCATCGACGTCGACGGTCCCGGCTTCTCCCGCGACGAGATTCCGATGCCCTACCTCGGGCCGGACAAGCAGTGGACGCTGTACTTCGACGACGTCGTCGTCGAGGCCGACCGGCTGCTCGGCGGCGAGGAGGCCGGGCTCGGCGTGCTGTTCGACGCGCTGAACCCCGAGCGGATCATCGCCGCGGCGCTCGCGAACGGCATGGCGCGCCGCGCGATCGACCAGGCGACGAAGTACGCCAATGAGCGGGAGGTGTGGGGCCAGCCGATCGGCGCGCACCAGTCCGTCGCGCACCCGCTCGCCGAGGCGAAGGTCGAGATGGAGATGACGCGCCTCATGACGCAGAAGGCCGCGGTGCTCTTCGACGCGGGCTCCCCGCTCGCGGGCGAGGCGTCGAACATGGCGAAGTACGCCGCTGCGAAGGCCGCGGTCCACGCGGTCGACGCCGGCATCCAGGCCCACGGCGGCAACGGCTTCGCGCTGGAGTACGGCATGTCGGACATGTGGTGGCCGGCGCGCCTCATGCGCACCGCGCCGGTGAGCGAGCAGATGGTGCTCAACCACGTCGCCCAGCACAGCCTCGGTCTGCCCAAGTCCTACTGATGCTCGACGGGCAGGTCGCGATCGTGACGGGTGGCGGGTCCGGCATCGGCCGGGCCACCGCGCTCGAGCTGGCGGGCCACGGGGCGACGGTCGTCATCTGCGGCCGGCGCCAGGAGCCCCTGGACGAGACCGGGGCGCTCGAACCGCACGGCCGCATCGCGGGCATCACGTGCGACATCCGCGAGGAGGATCAGGTCGACGCGCTCGTCGACGAGGTCCTCGCCCGGCACGGGCGCATCAACATCCTCGTCAACAACGCGGGCGGTCAGTTCCTCTCCCCGGCCGAGGACATCACGCCGAAGGGCTTTCGCACCGTCGTGCGGCTGAACCTCGAGGGCACGTGGCTCATGACCCACGCGGTCGCCACGAAGGCGTTCATCCCGAGCGGGAACGGCGGGCGCGTGGTGAGCGTCACCCTCACCCCGCACACCGGCCTCGCGGGCATGGCGCACTCGTCGGCCGCGCGCGCCGGGGTGGAGAACCTCATGAAGGTGCTGGCGATCGAGTGGGCGCGCTTCGGCATCAAGCTGTCCGCGGTCGCGCCCGGCGTCGTCGCGACTGAGACGTTCATGACGAAGTACCCCGCCGCATTTCGCGACCACTACACCGAGAGCGTGCTGGCCGGAGAGCTCGTCACGCCGGAGCAGGTCGCGCAGACGATCGCGTTCGTGGTGTCGCCCGCCGGCCGGGCGATCAGCGGCAGCGTCATCAACGTCGACCATGGCCACGACGTCTCGCAGGTCCGTTATCCGCCGCGCGAGATCGCCACCGAACGCGGAAGCATCGAGCAGGAGGCCCGTCGCACATGACCGTCCTGACCACCACCGTCGACCCGGCGTCGGCGGACTTCACGCGCAAGCGCGAGGGCATGCTCGAGCTCGTCGGCCAGCTCGACGAGCTGCTCGAGCAGGTCCGCGGCGGCGGCGGCGAGCGCTACGTCGAGCGCCACCGCTCCCGCGGCAAGCTCCTGCCGCGCGAGCGCATCGAGCTCCTGCTCGACCGTGACAGCGTCTTTCTCGAGCTCAGCCCGTTCGCCGCGTTCGAGACGCAGTTCGCCGTCGGCGCGAGCACGATCACCGGCATCGGGGTGATCGAGGGCGTGGAGTGCGTCGTCACCGCGAGCGAGGCGACGGTGAAGGGCGGGACGATGAACCCGTACACGCTGCGCAAGGTCATGCGCGCGATGGACGTCGCGCAGGAGAACCGCCTGCCGTTCATCAGCCTCGTCGAGTCCGGCGGCGCGGACCTGCCGACGCAGGGCGAGACGTTCGTCCCCGGCGGCGCGGGCTTTCGCCGGCAGGCCGAGATGTCGCGCGCGGGGATCCCGAACATCGCGGTCGTCTTCGGCAACGCGACGGCGGGCGGTGCCTACACGCCCGGCATGGCGGACTTCACGATCTTCATCAAGGACCGCTCGAAGGTCTTCCTCGGCGGGCCGCCGCTCGTGAAGATGGCGACGGGTGAGGAGTCCGACGACGAGTCGCTCGGCGGCGCCGAGATGCACGCGCGCGTCTCCGGCCTGGCCGACTACCTCGCGGTGGACGAGCCCGACGCGCTGCGGCTCTGCCGCCAGGTCGTGCGCCGCCTGAACTGGCGCAAGCGCGGACCGGGCCCGACGGAGCTGCCCGTCGCCGAGCCGCTGCACGACGCCGAGGAGCTGGCTGGGATCGCGTCGATCGACCTCAAGGAGGCGTTCGACATGCGCGAGGTCATCGCGCGGGTCGTCGACGGCTCGGAGTACGACGAGTTCAAGCCCGCGTACGGCGCGGCGCTCACCACCGGGTGGGCGTCGATCCACGGGTTCCCGGTCGGGATCATCGGCAACGTCCAGGGCATCCTCTTCAGCGAAGAGGCGCAGAAGGCCACGCAGTTCATCCAGCTCTGCAACCAGGCCGGCGTGCCGATCCTGTTCCTGCACAACGTCACCGGCTACATGGTCGGCGCGCAGTACGAGCAGGGCGGGATCATCAAGCACGGGGCGCAGATGATCCACGCGGTGTCGAACTCCACGGTGCCGCACATCTCGGTGATCGTCGGCGGCTCGTACGGCGCGGGCAACTACGGGATGAGCGGGCAGGGGTACCGGCCGCGGTTCGTCTTCACGTGGCCGAACGCGAAGATCGCCGTGATGGGCGGCGCGCAGCTCGCCGGGGTGCTGTCGATCGTCGCGCGGGCCGCTGCCGAGGCGCGTGGCAAGCCGTACGACGAGGACGCCGACGCGATGATGCGCAAGGCCGTCGAGGAGCAGATCGAGCGCGAGTCGCTCGCGCTGCCCATGTCGGGGCGCGTGTTCGACGACGGGATCATCGACCCGCGCGACACGCGCACCGTGCTGGGCATCGCGCTGTCCGCGTGCCATTCCGAGACCATCGAGGGCGCCGAGGGCTACGGCGTCTTCCGGATGTGAGGCCGATGACGCCGATTCGCACCCTGCTCGTTGCCAACCGCGGCGAGATCGCCTGCCGGATCATCCGCACCGCGCGGGAGATGGGCATCACCACCGTCGCGGTGTACTCGGACGCCGACGCGGACATGCCGTTCGTCGCGCTCGCCGACGTCGCGGTGCGGCTCGGCGGCAACACGCCCGCGGAGTCCTACCTGCGTGGCGACGCGATCATCGACGCGGCGCGCCGCACGGGCGCTGACGCGATCCACCCCGGCTACGGGTTCCTCGCCGAGAACGCCGGCTTCGCGCAGGCGTGCGCCGACGCGGGGATCGTCTTCGTGGGCCCGTCACCGGACGCGATCGAGCGGATGGGATCGAAGCTCGGCGCCAAGCGGCTGCTCGCCGACGCGGGCGTGCCGGTCCTGCCGGACATCGACGCGAGCGGCCTGGAGGGGGACGCACTGCGCGAGGCCGCGGCGGGCGTCGGGTATCCGCTACTCGTCAAGCCGTCGGCCGGGGGCGGCGGCAAGGGCATGCGCGTGGTTGCAGGAGAGGGGGAGCTCGAAGCGGCAGTGGTGTCGTCGCGCCGGGCTGGCGGCCGACGCGTTCGGGGACGACACCCTGCTGCTCGAGCGCTACGTCGCCTCCGGGCGGCACGTCGAGATCCAGATCCTCGGCGACACGCACGGCACGGTGACGCACCTGGGCGAGCGCGAGTGCTCGGTCCAGCGCCGGCATCAGAAGATCCTGGAGGAGTCGCCGTCGCCCGTGGTGGACGCGGAGCTGCGCGCGCGGATGGGCGCGGCGGCGGTCGCGGCGGGTGCGGCGATCGGCTACGTCGGCGCGGGGACCGTGGAGTTCCTCCTGGCGCCCGATGGCGAGTTCTTCTTCCTCGAGGTCAACACGCGGCTGCAGGTCGAGCATCCGGTCACCGAGGAGGTCACGGGTCTGGACCTCGTGCGCCTGCAGCTCGAGGTCGCGGCGGGCGCGCCGATCCCGGACCACGCGCGCGAGCCCGAGCCGGCCGGCCACGCGATCGAGGTGCGGCTCTACGCCGAGGACCCGGCGGCGGATTTCCTGCCGCAGACCGGGCGGCTGACCCGGCTGGCGTTCCCCGACCGCGGCGGCCTGCGGGTCGACGCGGGGGTCGAGTCCGGGTCGGTCGTGTCCGTCCACTACGACCCGATGGTCGCCAAGGTCATCGCCTACGCCGAGACGCGCGAGGAGGCCGCATGCGTGCTGGCCGCTGCGTTGCGCGAGGCGGAGATCGACGGGCTGAAGACGAACCGCGACTTCCTCGTGCGGCTCCTGGAGGACCCGGCGTTCATCGCCGGGGACGTCGACACGCACTTCCTCGACCGGCCCGAATCGGCGGTGCTCGTCACGCCGCTGCTCGACGAGGACGCGCTGCGCGCGGCTGCGGTGGCTGCGGCGCTGTCCGCGCAGGCGGCGTCCCGGGCGGCGGCCGGTGTGCAGCAGACGCTCCCGTCAGGCTGGCGCAACAACCCGTCACAGGACCAGACGATCGAGTTCGTCCACGGCGAGGACCAGCTGACCGTGGGCTACCGGTTCGACCGGCACGGCGGGCTCGCGCACGTCGCCGTCGACGGCGAGCCGCTGGCGGGTGACGTGCGGCTGCTCCGCGCGGAGCCCGGCGTCGTCGAGCTGGAACTCGATGGCATCCGGCGCGCGTTCGCGGTGCGGTCGGACGGCGGGGCGGTGCACGTCAGCGGCCCGGCGGGACAGTGTGATCTCGTCGAGGTCGAGCGCTACCCCGACCCGGCGGCGCAGACCGCGCCCGGCTCGCTGCTCGCGCCGATGCCCGGGAGCGTCGTGCGCGTGGACGTCGCGGTCGGCGACACCGTCACCGCGGGCCAGCCGCTGCTCGTCCTGGAGGCGATGAAGATGGAGCACGAGATCGTGGCGCCCGATGAGGGCGTCGTCACCGTGCTGTCAGTGGAGGCCGGCACGCAGGTCGACGCCGGCATGCTCCTCGCTGCGATCGGGGAGGCGGAGGCATGAGTGACAAGGTCACCCTCGGCGCCTGGGCGGGGATGTGGGGCGATTCGCCGACCATCCCGGCGCAGATCATCTCCGGCGCGGACATCGACTACCTCGTGGGCGACCACCTCGCCGAGATCACCATGGCGCTGCTCGCCCGCGCGCGGGCGGAGGACCCGGCGAAGGGGTTCATCCCCGACGTCGTGCGCGCGCTCACGCCGCTGCTCGGCGAGCTGCACGAGCGCGGCATCAAGGTGGTGACGAACGGCGGCGGGCTGAACCCGGCGGCGTGCGCGGACGCCCTGCGCGCGGCGGCGGCCGAGGCCGGCGTGCCGCTGCGCATCGCGCACGTCGAAGGCGACGACCTCTCCGGCCGCATCGACGAGCTGCGCGCCGCGGGCGCGACGGACATGTTCACGGGGGAGACGCTCCCCGAGGCCGTCCTCACGATGAACGCGTACCTCGGCGCCCGGCCGATCGCCGAGGCGCTCGACCGTGGCGCGGACGTCGTCGTCACCGGCCGCTGCGCGGACTCCGCGGTCATCCTCGGTCCGCTGCTGCACGAGTTCGGCTGGGCCGACGACGAGCACGACCTGCTGTCGGCGGGGAGCCTCATCGGGCACATCGTCGAGTGCGGGCCGCAGAGCCTCGGAGGCCTGTTCACCGACTGGGCGGACGTCCCGGGCTGGGAGGACATGGGCTACCCGATCGCCAAGTGCTTCCCCGACGGGACGGCGATCATCACGAAGCCCGACGGCACCGGCGGGCTCGTCACTCCGGCCACCGTGGGTGAGCAGATCCTCTACGAGATCGGCGACCCCGGCGCCTACGTCATGCCCGACGTCGTGTGCGACTGGCGCGACGTGCAGCTCGAGCAGGCGGGCCCGGATCGCGTGCGCGTGTCGGGCGCGAAGGGCCGCCCGCCGAGCGACACGTACAAGGCGACGACGACGTGCCTCGATGGCTTCCGCATGCTCGCGGCGGTCCTCTTCTACGGCGGTGACGCCACCGGCCGCGCGCGGCGCGCAGGCGAGGCGATCCTCGCGCGGGGTGCGCGCATCGCGGCCGCCGAAGGGCACTGCCCGTTCACCGAGACGAGCGTCGAGGTCGTCGGCAGCGGCGACCTGACCGGCGGCGCGCGCACGTCGAACGAAGCGGTCGTGAAGGTCGGGGCCAAGAGCGCCGACCCCGGCGCGCTGAAGGTGCTCGCGCGCGAGATGGCGTCGTTCGGGCTCGTCGCGCAGGGGATGACCGGCATCACCAGCGGGCGCCCAAAGCCGCAGCCCGCGATCCGGCTCGTGCACCTGCTCGTGCCCAAGACCGACGTCCCGGTGCGGGTGGTGCTCGACGGCGACGCTTCGGACGTCGCGGTCGCGCCGGGCGGCGGTCCGGCGACCGGCACCGACCCGCTGCCCGAGCCGGCGGGCGGCGCGGCGGCGGTGCCCGGCACGGTCCGCATCCCGCTGCGGCAGATCGCCTGGGCCCGCAGCGGCGACAAGGGCAACGACGCGAACATCGGGCTCATGGCCCGGCGGCCCGAGCTCGCCCCGGTGCTGCTCGAACAGGTGACGGCCGCGCGGGTCGCCGAGCTGTTCCGTCCCGACGGCGACGTCCGCCGCTGGGCGGTCCCCGGCCTGCACGGGATGAACATCCTGCTCGGCGACGTCCTCGGCGGGCGCGGCGGCACGTCGTCGCTGCGCTACGACCCGCAGGGCAAGAGCTACGGCGCGACGCTCCTCGACCTCGAGGTCGACGTGCCCGCCGCACTGATCAGCGGGGACTGAGCGTCAGGCGGCTTCGGCGGGGCGCTGCAGGCGCGCCCGCCACGCCGACACGTCGAACGTCGCGGGCTCGGTCTCCTCGAGGAAGCGCTCGAGCGCACCGACGAACCGCACCGGCGCCTCGAGTTGCGGGAGGTGTCCGACGTCGTCGAAGATCACCAGCCGGCTGCCCGGCATCGCCTCGTGCGCGTGCTCGGCGTGATGGGCGGGGATGATCGGGTCGCGCGCGCCCCACATGATGAGGACCGGGATGTCCGCGGCGAGATACAACCGGTCAGAGGCGTTCACGAGCTGGCCGCCGACGCCGACGACGCCGCGCAGCGTGGCGAGGAAGGCGGCGCGCCGCTCCGCGTCGGCGAGCGACGCGTAGCCGCGCGCGACCTCCGCGACGTCGGCGGTCGGCCGCAGCCCGATGGCGGACAGGCCGCGCCCGAGCGTCGATCCCACCGAGCGGCCGGCCGAGGCGGTGGCGGCGATGAAGAGGTCGGCGCCCGGCAGCGCCGCGGCGCGCAGCACCGGGTTGACCTCCGGGCCGAGACCGCCGCTGGAGACGAGCACGAGGCGCTCGAGCGCCTCGGGGAACTGGTAGGCGAACTGCATGGCGATGCCGCCGCCGAGCGAGTGGCCGACCACGGTGGCGCGGTCGTGCCCGAGCGCGATGAGCAGGTCGCGCAGGCTGGCCGCGTGCGCGCCGAGCGAGTAGTCGCCGCCGCCGCTTCCCGATCCGCCGTGTCCGGGGAGGTCGGGCGCGATCACGGTGTGGTGGCGGGCGAGCGGTTCCATGACCTCTCGCCAGTTCTCGAGGGTGCCCGCCATCCCATGGATGAGCAGCAGCACCGGGCCTTCGCCCTCCTCTGCGTACTGCATGGGGCGACCGTGGACCATCGCCGTCTTCAAGCGCAGTTCAGTCGGCACGACACTGAACCGTATGCGGGCCCCGGTGCGGCCGCAAGCGTAGTCAGCCGCCTTCGTTTCGGTACTTCCCGCCTACCCTCTCCGCCGGATGGCGCGGGCGTGTTTGACGGCGTACGCGCGCTCGTCGGCGGTGATGAGGAGCTCGTCGACCGTCTCGCCGTCGCCGGGGTAGAACGCGCAGCCCACCGACCCTGCGGCCACCGCCGTCAGGTGCGCGTCAAGCCGGTCCGCCAACGTCACCGCGCGTTCGAGCGACGCGGCGGGAACGGCGGCGACGAACTCGTCGCCGCCCAGCCGGCCGATCGCGTACGCGTCGGGCAGCGCCTCGCGCGTCGCGGCTGCGACGGCGCGCAGCACGTCGTCGCCCGCGGCGTGGCCGAGCGTGTCGTTGACGTGCTTGAAATCGTCGAGGTCGAACGTCATCACCGCGAGGCTCTCGGCGGTCTGATCGACCGCGCTCCGGGCCTGCTCCGCGGCGTGCTCGAAGCCGCGGCGGTTCAGCAGCCCGGTCAGGCCGTCGGTGTTCGCCAGCCGCATGCGCACCTCGGTGGCCTCGGCGAACGCCTGCTGGCCGATCGTCCCGAACATGTAGCCCGCGACGAGCATCACGAGCTGGTACGGCGCGGCCCACAGGGCGTCGTCCGGGCCGAGCACCAGCGCGGCGGCCCAGAACGCCGCGACCACGGCCACCGAGCGCCGGCCGAGCCGGGCGGGGCCCGAACGAGAAGTCGAAGAACACCTTGATGAACAGACCCGCGGTGATGGGCGCCAGCACGCCGGTGCCCGTCGACAGCGCAGCGGAGCAGATGCCGAGCGCCACGATCACGGACGAGCCGTAGAGCGCGAACAGCGGCGGTCGGTCGGCCTCGTAGCGCCGGCCCCAGTAGTACGCGGCGATTGCGACGTTCGTGAGGACCCACGGCACGCCGAGGTACTGGATGACGTGCTCGAAGAACGACGTCCCGCCGCCAGCGATGGTGCTCGCGACGAACGGGATGCCGGCCGCTGCGACGATGAGGAACCCCAGCGCGATCGTCCGGCCCTCGTACAGCGTGGTGACGAACCGCTTGGGCGGGCCGCCCGCCGCGCGCAACTGGGCGTACGTCAGCAGGGCGCCTCGGGTCGCTGCGGGCCTGTCGGCGTGCAGTTCGGCCGGGACGATCTGCGCCGTCCGGACCTGCACACGCTCGTCCGGATTGCGCTTGGCCGCGTAGAGCGCCGTGTCGGCGCACTGCAGCAGGGAGTAGATGTCGACGGCCTCGCCGGGCGTGCAGGTCGCGGCGCCAGCAGCAGCCGCGATCCGCTCACCCACGGCGGCGAGCACGCGCTCACCGGTGCGGCGCACCGCGTCAGCCGTCGCCCGAGGCAGCGCGATGGCGAACTCGTCGCCGCCGAGGCGGCCGAACGCCGCGTCGTCCGGGAGCGCTGCCGGGATCGTCGCGCCGACCCACGCGAGCAGCGCGTCGCCCGCGGCATGCCCTTCGGTGTCGTTGACGTGCTTGAACTCGTTGAGGTCGACGAGCATGAGCGCGATCGGCTCCCCGTCCGCCTGCGCGCCGCGGAGTTCGTCGCCGAGCTGCTCGAGGAACCCGCGCCGGTTCAGCGCCCCGGTCAGCTGGTCGCTGCGGGAGAGCAGCAGCGACTGCTCGCGGGACTTCTGGTGGGCGTGGCGGACGAGCAGCCCGATCGCGCCGCCGGCTGCGACCAGCACGAACGCCGAACCCCAGGCGAGGACGTCGTCCACCGGGCGCACAAGCTGGATGCCGAGGAGCGTGAGCATCACGACGGCGAGCGAGATCCGTGACCAGTACCGGGGCAGGACGAGCCCGAGGTAGGCCGTGGTGAACGGCATCGCCATAAGCCCGACGGACGCGAGCCCGCTGTCGGCGAGGGCCACGACGGTGAGGCTGACCAGCAGGAGGCCCGCGCTGAGGAGGTAGATCCAGACCGCTCCGCGCAGGCGCCGGGAGAGCTCCGTCTCCTGGACGGCGATCATCACCCCGGAGAGGCATGCCACGAGGAGGGACCCGCCGATGATCAGCAGGTCGGCGTACGCCCAGGCCTCCTCGCCCTCGGGTCGCAGGAACTGGCTGAGCGCCAGCGCGAGGGACCCGGCGCAGATCACGACCCACGGGACCCGCGCGACGTCGGCGCGGCCGAGGATCGGGATGTCGAGGTGCGCGTCGTCGACGGCGTCCAGGGACGGTCTCCGGCGCGAGGGCGGGGTACCCGCCGCGGACGGCGGCGGGGTGACGGGCTGGTGCCTCACCTCTCCGGGATCGGCAGATCGGGACGATCACCCGCAACAACCTGGGCAGATGTCCCATTTTCTGGACGTCAGTTCGGTGCGACCCCGTCCGCGTGACTCGGTTGTCCGCGTCGACGAGACCGGCGACGGTCAACGGCGCGTCAACGAGAATGGCGCGACCGCTGGTCCGCGCACGCGCCCGTTGAAGGACGGTCGCTGGAGCCCGCCTTGCGCGTGTGTGACGGAGATCGAGCCGGCCGTCAGCCCGGCTGGTACTCCGACTCGAGCACGAGATCCCTGATGAGTGACTGGTACTCGACGTGGGTCTCGTGCTCGACGGTGGCCCAGCCGGCCCCCCCCCGCTCGCGCATGTGGGCACGGTACTGGGGCGCGCCCGGGACGCGGACGTTGTCGGCCACGACGATCGCGCCCGGGCGCAGCCAGCCGCGAGCGCCGATGCGCTCCAGGTCGGGGAGGTATTCGTTCTTGTCGTGGTCGAGGAACACGAGGTCGACGCCGCCGGCGGCGAACCCGTGCTCGTCCTCCAGCGCAGCCATCGTCGCTCCGCCGTCGCCGAGCGAGCCGACGACGACCGTGACGCGGTCGCCGATCCCGGCATGCGCCCAGATGCGCCGCGCGATGTCGGCGTTCGCGGCCAGGAACTCGACGGAATACACGTGGCCGCCGGCCGGCATCGCGCGGATCATGCGCAGCGCGCTGTAGCCGCAGTACGTGCCGAGCTCGAGCACGCGCCGCGGGGCGGCCCGGCGGATGGCGGCGTCGAGGATCTCGCCCTTCTCGTCGCCGACGTGCATCATCAGGCTGCGCTCGTAGCTGAAGGCGTCGATCGTGCGGATCACGTCGTCGAGATCACCCTCCCGCGCGGTGCGCACGACGTGCTGCGCGAGCGCCTCCTCCCGTCCGTCGCCGACCTGCCAGTGGGTGGTGAGGTGGCGCATGCCGAGCGCCATCCGCACCGCCGACCACCGCAGAAAGGGCAGCCGGCGCCCGCCGATCTCCGTGAGGTTCCGCATCGAGGCAGATTCTCCCCGATGGCGTCAACCCACGGGCCTGTCGTCCGTCCGTAGGATCGGTCGCCGATGGCGACCCTCCCGGCTGACCGCGAACTCGATGCGCTCGTCGCCGCTGCGCGGACCCCGCCGCCGCTCCCACCGCAGCCGCCTGCCGGCCGCGAGGCGTACGAGGAGATCGTGGTGGCCGCGCAGCGCGCCGCGGAGGAACGCTCGGGTCACGAGGCCGAGGAGGCGCGCTGGTGGGCGAGATGGTTCGTGCCGGACCCGGGAGACGGGTCTGCGGTCGACACACTCGCGCGGCGGCGCTGGACGAACCAGTGGATCAACCGGAGGTTGCGCGACCCGGGCCAGCTTCCCCCGACACGGTGGCCGAGGGTCCCGGCGTGGCGGTGCTCCGCGACCACGACGGGCCCGTCCTCGTCGGCTTCGTCCACAGCGGACTGGCGACGGCGTTCTTCTCGCGGATCTTCCGGATCGCCGGACGACGCGGTTTCCTGCCGAACTGGCGAACCGGGCATGCCAAGCCGTGGCCCACGGATGGGCGGCCCCTGACGGCCCACATGGTTCGCCGGTACTGGACGCAGACGAGCGGAGGGCTCTGGGTCGGGCCGCAGCGTCGGTACGACGTCTACGGCCGTCTCCTCGCCGAAGGGGAGATGGTCGTCGCGCCGATCGACGCCGCCGGCACCGGTGCGTCATCGTTTCTCGGCGCTCGCGTCCGGACCACGACCGCTCCGGCGCGGCTGTCGCTGGCACACGGCGCGCCGCTCATCGTCGGCACGTGCGTGCGGGGGGATCACGGTGTCGTCATCCGGCTCTCGGCGCCGATCGGCGCGGGGAGCGTCGCGGAACGGCAGCGCGCCGCGCTGGCCTGTGCGGAACGCGATATCGGGGGCGATCCCGCGCAGCTGCTGCTGAGGGAGCTGCCGCTCGCGGATGTGCTCGAGTGGCAGGCACGGCGCGATCAGGCGGCAGCCGCGGTCGAAGCGGCTCAGGAATACGTGGGGTCGGCGCGGGCCGCGCTCGCCGAGGCGCGCGAGGCGGGTCGCGCGGAGGCGGCCGTCCGTGTCGCCGGCGCGAAGCTCGAGGTGAGCCAGGCACGGACCGCGTACCGCGACGCCTGTACGGCACGCGACGCGATCGTTCGGCCCGAGCCGCCGGCGCGGCTGTCCCAGGTGTGACCCTCCGCTCCCTGCCGGCGGATGGCGCGACCCTCACGCACACCGGAGGTCTCGTCGGGCTGACGCCAGGTCCTCGAGGTCGTGGCTCATCGGTCAACGGTGCGGAGCACGTGCCCCGCACCGTTGATGTCAAGCGCTGGTCGCCGGAAGCTTCCAGCCCGGGCGCACGTAGTGGCACGTGTACCCGCCCGGGTTACGTCGGAGGTAGTCCTGGTGCTCGGCCTCGGCCTCCCAGAAGTCCTTCGCGTCCTCGATCGTCGTGACGACCTTGCCGGGCCACGCCCCGGACGCGTCGACCTCCGCGATGACCTCACGGGCCACGCGGGCCTGCTCGTCCGTGACCGGGAAGATCGCCGAGCGGTAGCTGCGGCCGATGTCGTTGCCCTGGCGGTTCAGGGTCGTCGGGTCGTGGATCTGGAAGAAGAACTCGAGCACGTCGCGAAAGCTCGTCACGGCCGGGTCGAACACGATCTCGACGGCCTCGGCGTGGTCGCCGTGCCGGCGGTAGGTCGCGTTCGGCGTGCCGTCGTCGCCCATGTATCCGACACGGGTCGACAGGACGCCCGGGCGGTCGCGCAGGAGCTCCTGCGAGCCCCAGAAGCAGCCGTTGGCCAGGTATGCGGTCTCGGTGCTCATGACGAGGCCTCCTCGGTGAACAGGCTCGCGAACTCGCCGTAGCCGGCGGCCTCGAGCTCCTCGACGGGGATGAACCGCAGCGCCGCGGAGTTGATGCAGTACCGCAGGCCGCCCTGCTCGCGCGGGCCGTCGGGGAACACGTGGCCGAGGTGGCTGTCACCGTTGGCCGACCGGACCTCGGTGCGGACCATCCCGTACGTGTTGTCGGTCTTCTCGACCACGTTCGCGGGGTCGATCGGCACGGTGAAGCTCGGCCAGCCGGTGCCGCTGTCGAACTTGTGGATCGACGCGAACAGCGGCTCGCCCGAAACGACGTCCACGTAGAGACCCGCCTGCTTGTTGTCCCAGAACTCGTTCTGGAAGGCCGGCTCGGTGCCGCACTGCTGGGTGACGCGGTACTGCTCGGGGGTGAGCTGCTCGACGGCGTCGGGGTTCTTGGCGTAGGTGCCCAAGGCGTGCTCCTCGGTGGGTGTCTGAGGGGTACGCACCGGGGGGTTGGTGCGTACTTCTCAGTCTCGGCAGAGGGTCGTGCGTTACACGCTACCGGTGCAGCCGCAGAGCGCCTCTGCGAGCGCCGCGGGCCGTGACAGGAACGGCGAGTGGCTTCCGGGAAGCTCGATCGGATCGGTGCGCAGGACCTCTGCGGCGACGTGGCGGGAGTAGGTGACCGAGACGGCGTGGTCGTCGGTCATCACGACGCTGCTGGACGGCACGTCCGGCCAGGCGTCCAGCGGGCAGGCCTCGGCCATCGGGGTCTGCGCCTGGGGCCGTTGCAGCGCCCACGCGCGCCGCGCCACGTCGACCGGGACGTCGTGGTAGTACCGCTCCCGCGCGACATCGAACGGCCGCGGCGGGGAGACCGACCTGGCGTCCTGGGCCGGGTGGCCGCCTCCCTGCAACGCGTCGCCGTGCGCGGCCATCTCGTCGACGAACGCCCTCCCCGGACGCGGAACGAGCCCGGCGACGAACACCATCCGCCGCACGGGGCGCAGCGTCGCGACCACGGGGACGACGAGCCCGCCGAGCGAGTGCCCCACGACGACGACGTCCTCGGCGTCGCCGATGGCGTCCGCGACGATCCGGGCGTAGGCAAGCGCGCCGGCGCCAGGGTCCTCGATCGGCAGGTCGGGCGCGACGGCGCGGTGTCCGGCGCGCTCGAGACCCGGGATCACCGATTCCCAGCACCACCCTCCGTGGAACGCGCCGTGGATGAGTGCGAACGTGGTCATGGGCCGCCTGGGCGTCAGCCTACGGATCTGGCAGGCACTGCCGAAGGTGGTGTCCCCGCGGACGCTGGACGCGGCGAAGGGACCGAACACGAGGCTCGCGCGCAGCGAGCTCGGCGCCGAGCTGGCCTCGCTCCAAGCGTCTGTGCAGGGAGCCTGCGATGGCGAGTCCCGGACTTGAACCGGGGACACCACGATTTTCAGTCGTGTGCTCTACCAACTGAGCTAACTCGCCGAGCGACGATGGATCGTAGCGCCCCGGCGCACCACCTCGTCACGTGGCGGCGGGGTACCGTGCCCCGATGCTCCGTCGTCTGACGACCTGCGCGCTGGTTCTCGTCGCCGTGCTGGTCGGCTGCGGGGACGACGCTTCTCCCCCGCCGCGCGCCGATCCCGTGCGGGATGCGCTGGCGTATCTGCCGGAGGAGTCGCTCGGGGTCGGGCTGGTCGCGACGCAGCTGCAGCGCGGTGAGGCCGGCGCGCTCGCGGGGCGGCTGCAGCGCGTGCCGGCCACCGAACTCCTGCTGGGGCAGGCGACACGCTGGGCCGCGGAGGCGGGACTCGACCTCGACGCGCTCGAGCGACAGGCGGGCAACCCGGTGGCGGTGGCGTTCCCCGATCTCGCCGATCTCACGGTGCACCGCACGCCGCTGGCGGCGTGGAGCGTGCGTGACCCGGGTGCGCTGCGCGAACGCATGGAGGCAGCGGTCGAGCGCCAGAGCCTCGATCCGGCCGGCACCTATCGCGACGCGCAGCTCTTCCGCGCGGAGGACGGGTCGCCCGCCTACGCCCGCGCGGGCGCAGTGCTGCTCCTGGCCAAGGACACGGACACGCTGAAGCTCGCGCTCGACCGCCAGGCCGAGCGGCGGGGGCTCACACCGGCCGCGCTGAGCGAGCGGCTGGAGGGCACGCCGCCCCGCGCGCCCGTGCGGCTCAGCGTCAGCGCGCCCTTCGCGCTGGCGGGGCCCGACTTCGCGGAGCTGCGGAAGATCCCGTGGGTCGCGGCGCTCGAGCGGGTGACGCTGGCCGTCGGCGCCGACGCGCGGAGCGTCACCGCGACCGCCGCGTTCGACACCTCGGAGAGCGACCTCGTCGCGGGCGACCTGCCCGTTGCGGCGGGCGCGGATACTCCGTTGATCCCGGAGTTCGGCGCGCTGCGCGCCGGGCTGCGTGAACCGGCGGCGACCGCCACGTTCGCGCGCCGGGTGTGGAAGGCGCTCGACCCGCAGGCCGTCCGCGCGTTCGAGGGAACGCTGGCGCCGCTGCAGGCCGCGGGCGTCGACTTCGACCGCGACCTGCTCGGGAACTTCGCGGGCCCCGCACTGGTCGCCACCGACCTCGAGGACAGCCGGCTGCGGGTGCGACTCGCTGATCCCGAGGGGTTCGCCGACGCGCTCTCGCGCGGGCGTTACCTCCTGGGTCCCGTGTTCGCCGCGCTCGGACTCCCGGGCCTGCAGTTCACGGTGGCGCTCGATGGCGCGATGCAGGTGTCCTCCAACGCGGTGCTCATCGCCCGCGCGGCGGTCGTCGACGGCGAGCTCGTGGTGAGCACGCGTGAGCAGGACCTCGAGCGGGTCGCGCGCGCGCCCGCGGCTCGAACCCGGGGAGGACACCGAGGGCGCGTTCGTCGTCCGGATGGCGAGCGATCGGCTGCGGGCGAGCGCGGCGCGGCTCGTCGGGCTGCCCGAGCGGGCCGGGTTCGCGCTCGACGGGATCGGGGAGGGCACGCTCGTCGTGCGGGCGGAGCCGACCGGGGTGCAGGCGGTGCTCCGGCTCGACGTGGGGTGAGCGCACGGATCGGGTCGAGAAGCGGGGACCATGGTCCCCGCTTCTCGACCCGATGCGTCAGCCTGCCCAGGCGCGTAGGTCCGGCAGCGGGTCGATCGGCGCGGAGTTCTTGTCTCGCCGCCAGCCGCCGACCCAGATCTCGAAGTGCAGGTGCGGGCCGCTGGAGCGGCCGGTCGATCCGACCTGGCACAGCTGCGCGCCCGCGACCACGACCGCGCCGCGCGACACCGCGACCGATCCGGACTTGCAGTGCGCGAAGAAGTACGAGCGCCCGTCGCTGCCGTCGAGCACGACGTAGTGCCCGGCGCCGGACGCCTGGTAGTCGACGAAGGCCACCGTCCCGCCAAACGGGGCGACGACCGGCACGCCCTCCGCGGCGACGATGTCCTGGCCCTGATGGATGTGGCCGGGGCGGCCCGCGCCGAAGCGGGCGCCCTCGCTGCCGAATGTGTACGGCCCGGCGACCGGGAACACGCCGCCGGCCGAGGGCGCCGGAGTTGGCGTGGGGGTCGGAGCAGGCGTGGGGACGGGCTTCGGCTTGGGCTTCGGCCGGGGCTTGGGCTTCGCCTTCACCAGCAGGCTCGCCTTGCCCGTGAAGCGCTTGGTGCGACGCACAGGTTGCCCGCTGGCGTCCCGCGCATGCACGCGCACGACGTACCGGCCGGGAGAGAACGCGAAGCCCGACGGCCAGCGCACCCGCACCTGTCGGCCGGGCTGCGCGCGGAGCACGACCCGCGCGACCACGCGCATCGACGGCCGCTTGAGCACGACGACCCGCACGCGCTTGAGCTTGGTGCCGCGGCGCTGATCGATCCGCACGCGCACGCTCGGGCGCCGTCCCTCCACGATCCGCCCGGGTGCCACGCGGAGCAGCCGGACCTCCGGCGGGGCGGGCTTCACCGCGCTGCCGTACGCCGCGCCGCCGGACTTCGACGGGCCCTTCGCGCCACCGGTCGCCGCGCCCGCGCTGGCGTCGAACGCCAGCACCGCGAGGAGCGCGCAGAGGGACAGAAGGATCCGCGGGAGGCGGGCCATGCTCAGAGAGTCGAACACCGCGGCCCCCGATCAAGCTGCGGGAAAAACCTTGCAGCCGCAGGAGGTGCCCCGGCGGCGACGAAATCTCCGCGTTCGGCGCGTCAGGCCGGGGAGCGCTCGCGGGCGTCCACGAGCGCCCAGCACGCCCCGCCGAGCGCCGCCCCGAGGACGAACACGGACGGGTAGGCGCCCACCACGTCGGCGAATCCATGGGACGCCACGAACGCCGCGAAGTACGCCAGCGCGAGCCCGATCGCCGCCGACGGCCCGGCGCCGCGCCACCACCGCGGCAGGCACCACAGCACACCGCCGAGCAGCACGAGGCCGCCGAGTGGGCGCACGCCCGTCACATCCGCGACCGTGAACCCGAGCACGAATGACCCGAAGGCCACGGGCCAGGTGGGAAGCGGGCGGCGCACCCGTCCAGCGTAGAGCGCCGCTCGCGCGCGACGACTCCGCGCCGTCACGCCCCGGCCAGCGCCGCGGCGGCGGCTCGGCCGCTGCGGATCGCCGCACCCGCGCTGTGGCCGCCGCACCAGTCGCCGGCCGCGACGATGGTGCCCGCGGACAGGCAGGTCTCCGGGAGCGGAACGCGGGGGCGGGCGTAGCGCCAGCGGTGGGCCGCGGCGTGCACGGGGGCGGGTTCCGTGCGCCCGATCCGCGCGTGCCAGCGGTCGAGGGCCAAGGCGATGATGTCGTCGGGCTCGGCCTCCAGGTGCTCGGCCGACAGCGCTTCGTCGAGCTGCAGCACCCAGCGCTCGCCGTCGCCGCGTCCGGGCTTGGCGTCCTCGGCGACGGCCAGCGCGATCCCGGGGATGTCGGTCGTCGCAGTGAACCCGAGGTGCAGCGGCTCGTCCCAGGCGGCCATGACCGACCAGCACGGCGCGTAGTCGACGCTCCGCGCCCGCTCCGCGAGCCAGGGTGCGGCGTGCTCGAGCAGGTCGGCGGCCTGGGGCGCGGGCGCGGTGACGGCAACCGCGTCGAAGACGCCCATCGCACCGCCGTCCTCGGCGGCGAGGTGGTACTGCGCGCCGCTGCGCAGGATCGTCTCGACGCGCTGGCGCGCACGGAGGTCCAGCCCGCGGGCCAGCCGCTTCGCGGGCGCGTTGGCCGCCGGCGCGCCGACGATCTCCTCGCGGGTCGCGCCGCCGGGCAGGTTCAGCCGGTGCCGGAGGGCGCCGGCGACCTCGTCGAGCGGGAGGTGGCCGTCGTGCAGGAACGGGGCGCCGTGGTCGAACCGCATGCCGTTGGGCCCGCGGCGCGTCGACGTCCGTCCGCCCGGGCCGCGCGACTTCTCCCACACGACGACCGTGTGGCCCTCCTCGTGCAGCTCGCGCGCGGCCGTGAGGCCCGCGAGTCCGGCGCCGATCACCGCAATGCGCATCGCCCGCAGCTACGGTCCGTCCACGGGCCGCGGATCACGTCAGCGCTGCAGCATCCGCGCCATGATCTCGAGCGCCCCCGCCTTGTGCAGCGGCTCGTTGAGGTTCCCGCACTTCGGGGACTGCACGCACGACGGGCAGCCCTTCTCGCACGGGCAGTCGGCGATGAGCTGGTGCGCGTCGGCCACGAGCGTCTCGAACACGTGGTAGCCCACCCGCGTGATGCCGACCCCGCCGGGATGCCCGTCGTAGATGAAGATCGTCGGCATGCCCGTCTGCGGGTGGGCGTTCGTCGACAGCCCGCCGATGTCCCACCGGTCGCACATCGCCAGCAGCGGCAGCACGGCGATCTGCGTGTGCTCGGTCGCGTGCAGCGCGCCGAGCAGGACGTCGAGCGGGAAGTCCTCGGCGAGGAGGTCCGCGTCCGGCTCGTACCAGAGCGCCTGCGTCTGGAACGTCGTCTCGGGGAGGTCGAGGCCCTGGAGGTCGATGACCTCGTGGTCGGACAGCCGCTTGCGCTGGTAGGCGACCACCGACTCTGTCACCGACACCAGGCCGAAGCTCAGCGTCACGCCCATGACGTCCCGGCGGTCCAGCAGCTTGTCGATCCACGTCAGCGTCTCGCGCTTGGGCTGCGTGTACCAGTCGCCGTCGAACGGCTCGACGAGCGCGCGGCGCGTCTCGAGGTCCAGCTCACGGACGACGTACTGGCGGCCCAGGTGCAGGTACACCGCGCCCGGGTGCGTGGTGGAGAACGCGCGCGCGGCCTCGACCGACCCGAGAACCTCGCCGTTGGCGACGTCGACCACGGCGAACGAGTCCGGCGACGCGCTGCGCAGCGACACCCGCGCGGCCGGGTAGTCCTCGGGGGCGCGCAGCACGTAGGTCCCCTTGCGCGCGACGAGCTCGCCGCTGGCCACGAGCGACTGCGCGTGGGCCTCCCACCTCGGCCCGAGCGTCTCGGCGTCCGCCGGCTCCAGCGGTCCCTCGTGGGCGGCGCAGAGCAGGTGCGCGAGATGGATCTGCTCGTTCTCGTAGTCGAGGATCGCGGACTCGACGGCGCGGTCCAGGAACTGGTCGGGGTGGCGGCAGAAGAACTGGTCGAGCGCGTCGTCGCCGGCGACGTAGACCGCCAGTCCCGTGGTCCGGCGCCCGGCCCGGCCCCACATCTGGCGCAGGGACGCGACCGTTCCCGGGAACGTCGTGACGACCGCCGCGTCGAGCGCGCCGATGTCGATGCCCAGCTCCAGCGCGTCGGTGGTGATGACCGCGCGCAGGTCGCCGCTGACGAGCCGCGCCTCGAGCTCCCGGCGCTGCTGGGGGGTGAACCCGGCGCGGTACGGCGCGACCTTGTCGGCGAGGTGCGGGTCGGTGTCGCGCAGCTTCATCGACACGAGCCGCGCCGTGAGCTCCACCGCCTTGCGCGACTTGATGAAGCAGATCGTCCGCGCGCCGCTCGCCACGAGCTCGGCGAGCAGATCTGCGGTCTCCGCCAGCGCACTGCGGCGGAGGCCCAGCGCCTCGTCCTCCAGCGGCGGGTTCCACATCGCGATGTGCCGGGGCGCGTGGGCGCTGCCGTCCTGATCGACGAGCGCGAAGTCGTCGATCCCCGTGAGCCGCTCGGCGAGCTCGACCGGGTTGCCGATCGTGGCACTCGCCAGGAGGAACCGCGGCTCGGTGCCGTACGCGCCGGCCACGCGGCGCAGGCGGCGCAGCACGTTCGCCACATGCGAGCCGAACACGCCGCGGTACACGTGCGCCTCGTCGACGACGACGACCGCGAGGTTCGCGAACACGTCGCCCCACGCGCGGTGGTTGGGCAGGATCCCGACGTGCAGCATGTCCGGGTTCGTGAGGATGAGGTTGCTCTTGCGGCGGATCGCCGTGCGCTGCTCGCGCGGCGTGTCACCGTCGTAGATCGACGGCCGGATCTGCTGGTGCAGACCGAGGGCGTGCAGCGCACGGGCCTGGTCCTGCGCGAGGGCCTTCGTCGGATACAGGTACAGCGCGCGGGCGTGCGGGTCGCCGCACAGCACGTCGAGCGTCGGCAGGTTGAAGCACAGGGACTTCCCCGACGCGGTGCCGGTGGTGATGATGGTCGGCCCGGCGAACGCGGCCTGCAGCGCGTCGGCCTGGTGGACGTAGAGCGCGTCGATCCCGGCCCGGCCGAGCGCCGCGCGCACGTCGGGATGCAGGTCGGCGGGGATCTCCGCCGTCACCGCGCGCCGTGCGCCCTCGTAGGCGCGGCGTACCAGCCGACCGTCGGCCTCCCCGGCGTCGAGGAGCTTCTGCCACGGGTCGGTGCGCTCGCTGACGGCCACGAGGGACCGAGGCTACCGCTGCGCTGCCGTCAGGCCGTGCGGCCGTCGCCTGACCGGGCGCGCTTGCGCGCGTACATCGCCGCGTCGGCGCGGTCGAGCACGCCTGCGGCGGGCTCGCCGGCGCAGGCGACGGTTGCGCCCACCGACACGCTCGGCTGGATCATGGCGTCGCCGACCCGGACGGACGGGGTCATGATCCGGTTCACGCGCTCGGCCAGCGCCAGCACCTGGTCCTCGGTGACGTCGTCGACGAGCAGGACGAACTCGTCGCCGCCCCACCGCCCCGCGACGTCCGACGGGCGCACCACCTGCGGCAGCCGCTGCGCGACGCACTGCAGGACCGCATCGCCGGCCGCATGGCCGTGGAGGTCGTTGACGTCCTTGAAGTTGTCGACGTCGACGAACATCACGCCGAGCTGTGGCGCAGGGGCTCGGCGCGAGAGCAGGCGGGTCAGCTGCTCGCTCACGCACGTCCGGTTCGGCAGCCCCGTGAGGTCGTCGTGGAACGCGCGGTGCGTGAGCTGCTCCTCGAGCATCCGCCGCTCGGTGATGTCCATGACCAGGACGCAGAGCCCGGCCGTCGTTCCCTCGACCTTGATGGGGAAGAAGTGCAGGCTCCAGTGCCGCGGGTCTCCGGGCGCCGCCCCGGTCGCGCCCGAGATCTCGATGCCGGTGAGCGGCACGCCGGAGTCGAGGACCTGGCGGTACAGCACTTCGGCCTCGGCGCCCAGCTCCCCGTGCAGCTCGGCGGGGGTGCGGCCGATGAGCTGCTCGGCCGGCAGCCCGTTCATCTGCGCGAGGGTCGCGTTGGCGCGCACGTGGCGCAGCTCGAGGTCGAAGACGCCGAGACCGACGGGGGCATCGTCGAACAGCGCGTCGAGCAGGGCGTGCTCGAACAGGCTGCTGCCGGTGGTGAGATGGGACGCCATGCGATCGGGGTGATACAGATCGTCTCGCACAACCGTACCGCGACATCCCCACTTCCGGGGAATTGTGTGGTCAGTGCCCCAGCAGGCGCCCGATGCTGCCGAGGGCGTGCACGGCGATCGGCTCGGCCGGTCCTGGGAGCGCGAGGCGGAACTCGTCGCGGAAACGCATGACGACCGCTGCCGCCGCGGCCGGGTTCGACCGCCGCCCGCCGAGCTCCGCGAGCGCGCGAAACAACTCGAGCGTGCGCAGTGCCGGGGTCGTCGTCCACGTGGCACGCGCCGGCGCGGTGCTCGGGTTCCACATCCGGTGGCGCGTCCCGGGCGGGATGCGCAGGGTGTCGCCCGCGCTGAGGACCCGGACGCTGCCGTCGAGGTCGACGGTCAGCTCGCCGTCCAGCACCTCGAAGTGCTCTTCCTGGCGTGGGTGCAGATGCGGCGGGGGCGCGGAGGTACCGGGCGCCCACGTGGCGTCGAAGACGAGCTCGTCGGCGGACGAGCGGATGACGGTGAGCACCTCGCCGCCGAAATCGAGGACATCGGGCTCTGGCATCGCACATCGCAACCTACTCGCCCGGGGCGTCGTCATTCCCGACGCGGGGTGTCTGTGTTAGGGTGACCTAAGCCATGGATCTGTCCCGGCTCCCCGACGAAGAGCGCGCCGACTTCCCCCGCACCGGGGTGCGCGCGCGCCGCTGGTACCGCTTCGAGCGCGACCTCCAGGACTGGCTCGCCACGCCCGAGGGGCAGTTCGCCGCCTGGGACGCCGCCCGCGACGTCAGCGCTTCGCGCGCACCTTCGCCCGCCGGGTGACGCTCGTCCGCTGGTAGCGGTCGATGGTGATCACCGTCGCGCTGCGGACACCGTTGCTCCTGCCGGCCCCCGGCACCTTCAGTGAGGTGCGCGTCGTCGTCCGCGCGACGGTGCGCCCGTTGGCCAGCGTGGCCCGCACGAGATAACGCTTGGCGCCGGTCACGCCGGGCCAGCTCACCCGGGCCCCGCTGATCGTCGCGCGCGCCGGGGCGGCCGGCCGCCAGGTCGCGGCGGTGCGGTAGCGCGCCACGGTCTTCGGCGCGTTCGCCGGGCTCGGGTCGCCGACCGGCGTCGCGACGATCGTGCGCAGCCCGGCGGGCCCGGGCGGCGAGGAGAACCGCAGCACGCCGCTGCCGCGGCCCACCGTCTTCAGCGGTCGCTCGCCAGCCGACGACCGTTCGGTGAGCTGGACCCGCGTTCCCGCCGGGCCGGTGACGCGGTAGCGCAGCACCCGCCCGCTCGTCCAGCGCTCGACCTTGCCCGTCACCCGGATCGGGTCGACGTCCCGGGAGATCGCCAGCCCCGTGACCGGCGGCGAGCCGTCGCGCGGGACGATCTGCCACGTCCCGGCCGGTGGCTTGGTGAGCACGACGACGGTCGCCTTCCCGGTCGGCACGGCAGACACGACGGGGTCGCCGCCGGGCGCCTTGTAGCCGAGCGGCGTGATGCGCCGCCCGTCGGGCGCGATGACGTCCACGAGCGGCGCCGCGCTCTCGCCGCGCACCAGCACGTTGGCCGTCTTCACGCCGCCGGCGAGGCTGAACGACTGCGGCCCCCCGGCCTGCGCTGCCCGGCCGGCGGGGCGTGGCACCTGGTAGGCCGACATGTCGCACGTGTCGCCGAAGATCAGCTCGCCGGGGCCGCCCCACTTGTAGCCCACGCCCGCGTAGCCGGGCGCGAAGGTGTCGGGCGGCGCCGGGACGGGCACGCGGATGCAGCCCGCGACGCCCTTCGTCGACAGCGTGCCCTTCGCCCCGGTGATCGGGATGCCGAAGACCCGGGTGTTCGTGTCGAACGTGCCCGCGAACTGCGCGGACGGCCCGTCGACCCAGAACGACGCGCTGCCGTCGAGCGCCACGACCTCGAGGTCGATGCCGAACTCGCCCCTGATCGACGCGTACCCGTCGGTCGTGGCCAGCGCGGTGCCGGTGCCGACCTGGATGTTGAAGATCCGCTCGACCCCGTCGAACTTGAACTGCGCGCCGCCGTTGACGACGCTCAGCGTGAGTCGGCCGTCGAGTTCGACGGCGAACACGTCTGCGGGTGGCGGCGTGTAGATCGCGCCGAACGACGCCCCGACGCTGACGCTCAGGGGATCCGGACTGAACGCCCCCGTGACCCCGAGGAAGTAGACCTTGGGGAACACGGTGATGCCCGGACGCGGGAACCGCAGATCGACCTCGCCACGGTCGAACCGGCCGTCGACGAACGACACGCTGAGCTTCAGCGCGCCGAGCGGGAGCTTCAGGCCCGCCGTGCCGCTCCACCGGTTCGCCGTCCCGTCGTACGAGACGTTCAGTGCCTCGATCTCCAGCGGCCCCAGCGGGATCCGTCCGACCGAGAACGCGAACGACTGCAGGACGGCGCCGCGACCCATCTCGGCGCGGAGCGTCGCCGACGCGCTGATCCCGCCCAGCGCCTTCGGCAGCTTCAGCGAGACGGGGATGTTCACGCCGTTGCCGGCGATCTTGATGTCGAAGTCCGCGTCGATCGGGAAGCCCTTGATGTTGGCCCCCTTCGGCAGCTTGACGCCCTTGAACAGCGACTGCCCGGCGTTGGAGCCGAGCTGCACGTTGAGCTTGAGGTCCGCGAGTTCGATCTCCCCGATCGCCGAGCCGCGCAGGATGATCTTCACCCGGCCCGTGGTGTTCAGCGTGCGCTTGCGCGGGTCGAAGACGATCTTCGTGTCGCCGACCGGGCGCAGGATCAGGCCGAGGAACTCGACCTCGCCGCTGGATACGAACGCGCCGGGGAACGCCGGATCGGTGCTCTCCAGCAGGCAGCCGGCGAGCGGCGCGAGCTTGACGTCGGCGAAGCCGGCCTCCAGGCATCCGGCGAACCCGCCGGGGATGCCGGTGCCTGCGAGGCCGCCGGCACCGGGCTGGCCGGTCGGCGCGAGCGTGCCGAACGCGGTGGCGGCGATCTCGCCGGAGAACGTGCCGGTGGGGTCGCGGCGGTGCACGAGCACCCCGCCGCCGTCAGCCGCGGCGCCGAGCTCGAGCTCGTCGATGGCGTTCGCTGCGGCGGCCTCGTACCCCCGCCAGAACCCGCTGGGCCCGGCGGACGCGAGCGTGATCTTCTGCGGGGACGCGCCGGTGCTGAACGCGGCGTGCAGCCCGCCGCTCGGGTCCTGAGCGAACGCGCGGGTCTGCGCGACGTCCCGCGGGCTGATGACGGTCGGCGCCCCCGCGGTGCCGCCCGTGACGTTGCGGACGTTCCACGCGCCTTCGCGGGAGAGCAGGAACGTGCCCGCGGGGCCGCCCGCCAGCCGCGGCAGCTCGCCGGGCACCTGGGTGCTCGACCAGGTGGCTGGATCGGTGACGTCGCCCGCCCCGCTCCAGCGGCGCAGCGTGATGGGCCCGACCGCCTCGGAGAACGCGGCGACGATGCCGTCGCCCTCGGGGGCCACGGCACCTTCGTAGAGATCGGTGCTCGTGCTGAGCACCGCGCTCTTGCTCGTGAAGTTCCCGGCGTCGAGGACCTGCACGAGCGTGCCGCCGGTGAACGCGCTGGTGATGACGGCGATGCGCGGGTTCGCCCCGCCGGTCAGGGTCGCATCACCGGACGGGATGACGGTGCCGACGATCCCCGGGCCGGTCCATGTCGTCCCGCCGTCCGACGAGGTCCACGCGTAGGTCGTGCGATCGCGGTCCTGGCCGTCGGGGTGGCGCACGATCGACGGGTAGCGGTGGCTGAGTACGACGAGCTGGCTGCCGATCTGCGTGATCTTCGGGCCGGCGTCGTCGGACGCGTAGGGCACCGAGATCGGCATCGGCGTGGGGTTCGGGTTGTCGCAGCCCTTGGCGCCGCGCGGGAGGCGGCAGTAGTGCGTGACGTCGGGTGTCTCCCCGATCTGGTCCTCGTTCCAGACGATGTGCGACGTGCCGGCCGCGTCGACGTGGATGTCGGGCCACTGGCCGGTGCCGATCGAGACCGGCGCGGGCGGCGTCGGCGCCCGAGTGCGGGGCACGCGCCTCGGCGGTGTGTAGCCGGGCGTGGTCAGCGCGCGCGGGCGCCGCTGAGCAGCGGTCGCGGGCAGCTGCGCGGGCTCGTCGGCGTGCGGCAGGGCGAGGGTGGCGCGGTCGGGCAGCACGGTCGCCGCCGACGCGGGCGCAGGCGCGAGTGCAGTCGCAAGAGCGACGAGCGCGACGGCGAGCAGGGCGCGAGAGGTGGACACGCCGTCCAGACCCTACTCCGCGTCCACCCATTCGTCGAACGTCACATACCGGTCGCCAGAGCGACCACGATCGGACGCTCAGCGCGGCGGGGTCAGGTCGGGGCGCAGTCGCGGCACAGGCCGCGGACCGTGACCTGCGCGTGATCGGGCGTGAACCCGGCGTCGCGCGCGGCGGCGAGCACGGCGTCGGGCTCCAGGGGCGCGTCGACGTCGACGATCTTCCCGCAGGCCCGGCAGACGAGGTGGTGGTGGTCGTCGGTGCGGGGGTCGAAGACGACGGTGCCGCCCTCGGTGGCGACGCGGTGGACCAGGCCGAGTTCCTCGAGCAGGTCGAGCGTGGCGTAGACGGTCGGCAGGGACACGCCGGGCATCCGGGTGCTCACCTCGCTGAAGACCATCTCCGCGGTCGCGTGCCGGTCGAGCTCCTCCATGACGCGGGCGATCACGAGCCGCTGCGGGGTGACCCGCTGCCCGCGGTCGCGCAGCGCGCCGGCCAGGGTGGTTTCCATCGTCGCGTCCACGGGAAGGATTCTAGCGCAACTCTGAGGCTACCCTAAGTCCGGAGTTGTTCTAAGTCAGTTGTTATAGTGTGGAACCCGACTTCACGGACCCCCGACGCAGAGGAGCTGCCACCGTGCCGACCACGCACCACGCCGCCGCAGGAATCCTGTCCGACGCCAACGCCGACAAGCGCGAGGAGATCGTTGAACTCCTGACCCGCGCGTACTGGATGGAGCTCGAGACGGTCATCAACTACCTCTCGCTCTCCCAGCACCTCGACGGCATTCGCGCCGAGGAGATCGCCGCCGCGCTGGGCGAGGACGTCGGTGAGGAGCTCGGCCACGCCAAGCTGTTCGCCGAGCGCATCAAGGACCTCTACGGCACGCCGCCCGGCTCGCTGGACTTCACCGCGGACCAGACGTACCTGCAGCCCTCGGACGATCCGACGGACGTCGTGGGCGTCATCAAGGGCGTCATCCAGGCCGAGGCCGGCGCGATCGAGCACTACACGCGCATCATCGAGGCCACCGACGGCGTCGACTGGGCCACGCAGGACATGGTCATCGCGATCCTCCGCGACGAGGAGAACCACATGCGGACCTTCGAGCGCTACCTGCGCGAGTTCGAGTAGCCCCCGCAGGGGCGCCGGTCCGTGCGACCGGCGCCCCCGGGTCGTCCTACGGCACGAACGGGTTGGGATCCTCGAAGACGTTGTTCGTCTCGTCGGATTCGTCGACGGTGCCCTTGCTGTCGACGGTCGCTCGCACCGGTGTGTCGTAGATCCCCTTGACGGCCACGTCGATCGACTGCCCGGCCGCAAGCCCGGCGGACGGCACCTCTTGGGCGCTTGCCGGATCGCCGATCTGCAGGAACGCCGTGGTGAACGGCCCGGCCGCGGCGGCGCCCTGGTTCTTCACGGTCACCACGGTGTGACGGGGAGCCGTGGACACGACACGGATGCCCGTGATCACGAGGTCCGGCTTCGCGGCCGGAACCGCGACCGGCGGCGCGTCCGATGCCGCCGCCGGATTGGCCGGCAGCAGCGCCCGGATCAGGACCGGCGACTTCTCGAAGCCGTCCTGGTCGAGCACCAGTTCGAGCTTGCCCGTCCCGAGGTCCTCAAGCGGGTTGACGATCACCGATCCGTCGCCCGCGACGAGCGAGCGGCCGATCGGCACGCCGTCCTTCAGCAGCGTCGCCGCGGCGCCCGCCGCACTCTTCGGCGCGAACGCCTTCACGGCGGTGCCCGCGAGCTCCACGCTGATCACGCCGAACGACTTCGGGGCCTGCGTCCGGATCTCCATGCTCGGGTCGCCGAAGTACTGGTACAGGCGGTTCTCCGTGCGGATGTCCTGCGTCGCGCTGCCCCACCCGTTGTCGGAGTAGAACTGGTTGATCGAGACGCTGTCCAGGATCACGTGGAGCTTGCCGAGGTTCAGCACCTCGCCCATGCGCCGGACCGGTGTGGTCGATCCGCTGAACGGGAGCGTGCTCGGGTAGATCGCGTCGACGAGGCCGAGCGCGAACCGGTTGTTGACCTCGCTCGGGCTGTCCCGCGACGCGCCGATCACGCCGACGGCGCCGCCTCCGGCCCGCCGGAGCAGGTTCTCGGAGAAGCTCGGCGAGCCCGGGCTGTCGAACCGGCCGCTCGAGCAGTTGATCGAGAAGAACACCGGCAGCATCCCGCCGTTCGTCATCGCATTGATCTGCGTGCTGTCGATGTCGGGATGGCCGACGCCGAACTGCCCGCCGTGGTCGCGGTGCATGACGAAGAACCGGCCCTCGTTGATCTGGTCACGCACGTCGTTGCCCGTGCCGTTCCAGGCAAAGCCCGGCTTCTTGATCGCGGCGGGCAGCGCGTCGCCGGTGTCGTAGGTCAGCGGGTTCGTGGCGCCGGTCGTGTAGACGCGGTTCACCGTCTTGCCCTGCGCGGTGAGGCTGTTGCGCACCGCCTCGGAGGTCCGGGTGAACCCGCGGTCGTCCTGCGTGTCGCTCGCGGTGTCCGTCTGGAAGTAGCTCGTGACCGTCGCCCGGTCGTAGAACGCGGCCGTGAGCGGGGGTGACCCGATGTACCCGGTGATCTTCCCGACGATCGTGTTCGCCACCGACAGTGACTCCGCGGGGATCCGGCCGACCGCGAGGTTCGGCAGGTACAGCTCGCGGATCTTCAGCGCGTAGTCGAGGTCGCTCGGGACGTTCGGGATGCCCGGGTCGCCGGTGAACGTCGGGACGTTCGCGGTGTTGCCGAACAGCAGCAGGTAGCTGGGCCGGATGCAGTTCGTGTTCGCCACGCGGCCCTGCACGAACGTGCGGATCTGGTCGGCGGTCGTGCCGGCCTTCCCGGTGCCTGCTCCCGTCTCGACGACTCGGGTGTAGATGCCCTTGCCGCTGCGCGCGGAGGCGAGCGTGTCCGCCGCCGGTCGCAGCGCCGGCGACGTGATGATGAGCATCTCCTCGCCACAGGGCTGCAGCAGCTCCGACAGGGCCGGGCCGTGCTCGAACGCGGTCGCGGCGTTCACGAGCGCGTTCGCGTAGACCTTGCGGAACGACGTCTCCCACGGGCTGGCGATGCCGGGCTTGCCGAACGTCTTCGTTCCGCCCGTGAACCTGATCTCCATGTCGACGGAGGTGAAGACCTTCAGCTTCTTGGACTTCGGCTGGTACTGGCCCGCGGCCATCGCGAGCTGGCCGACGGTGAGGTCGCGCAGCTCGCCCAGCGGTGCGGCGGTCGCCGCCGTCTTGGGGAACGACGCGTCGGACGCGTACACGCGCCGGTCGATCTCAAACGGCTTGTCGGCGAAGCGCGGGTCCTGTGCGTTGATGGCGTCGACCGGCTGCTCCTGCGCGGGGTAGAGGTCGACGCCGTCCAGCGTGTACCCCTCGGTCGAGCGCTTCGTGACCTCGACCTCCGCGCCCTCCGGGATCGCGAACGACTCGGCCATCGACGGCACGCCGGGGTCGCCGGGAGGCGCGGTCGTGGCGAGTCCCGGCAGGACGAGCTGGTCGTACGCCTTCCCGCCGCCCGTCTTCGGGACGAGCTGTGGAGTGGGGAGCTCGACACGGACGGCGAGTTCGGTCGGCGTGCTCTTCAGCACGCGGGCGCCGCCGCCGGACGCGCCGCCGACACCGGCGGTCTTCCGGCCACCGCAGCGGCGCGTGCGCGTATCGGCGAGCAGGAGCGCCTGCACGCGCAGCGCACGGCTCGAGAGCGCGGCGCGGCGCTTGAGCGGGACGCCCTTCGCGCGTCGGCCCCGCAGGCCCTTGCGCAACGTGGACAGCCGGCGCTTGGCCTTGCACCAGCGGCCGGCGCGGACATCCGCCGCCGTGCGCGCGATGGCGGCCCGGGTCCGGGTCTTCGCGGCCTTCGGGAGGGTCTGTGCTTCGGTTCGGAGCGCGGTGAGCGCCGTGGCGAGCGGCTTCGGGGTGGAGGCCGCCGATGAGAGCGCGGGCGTGGCGAGCAGCGCGACGAGCGCGCAGGCGACCGCCACCAGCCCTGCGCGCAGCGGGGTGGACTGACTGGGCATGAGACGTCCTCAGAGGTTGGAAGCACCTCCGAGGCGTTCAGTGCCCGGGAACGATGTGCGATGCGGTCAGGCGCGGCCGCGGCGCAGCCGGAAGTTCACGGCCGACTGGCAGCGCTCGATCACGGCGCCGGTTCCCTCGTCCGTCCCCGTCGCATCGACGGTCGCGCGTGCCGAGCCGGTGCCGTTCGAGCCCAGGACACCGGTGAGCCGGACGCGCCCGAGCCGGCCGCCCGACGTCGCGGTGAAGTCGAACGAGAAGCGGTTGCGGCGCAGCGCCACGCGGATGTTGCTCACGATGGAGAACGCGCGGCTGGACTCGGTGCCGTCGCTGGTGTCGGTGCACGCCATGACGACCTGCAGGCTGGAGACGGACACGCGCCCGTTGCTGTTCGACAGGAGCAGCGAGGCGGGCCCGAGATCGTTCGCACCGGTGCCTCCCCACGGCACCGCGCGGGCCTCCGCGGCGGTGCTCATGCAGAGCAGGCCGGCGACGGCGAGGGTGGCGACCAGGCAGCGGGAGCGCATGTCACCGGATATCGGGCGATCCGACGTCGACGGTGACCGCCCGGTCGCCGAGCGGACGGATCAACGGCGCGCGATGCGGAACGGCACGCGCTCGGCGGTGCTCTTCCGGCCGGCGGCGATCGCCGTGAACACCGCCTGGTACGCCCCGGCGGGCAACGCGCGGCCGCGGATCCGCCCGCTGAACGGCAGGGCGTTGCGGCCCTGCTCGGCAGCACGGACGAGCGTCGCGACCGTCGTGTGCCGCGTACAGGCCGGCCGCCGCTTGAGCTTGGCCGTCGGCTTGCGGCAGGCGGTGCCGACCCGCTTGCCCTTCCCCGCGGCCCGCTGGATCGCGACCCGGACGGTCGCGGGGCGGTCGACGATGTAGTTGAACGTCGTGCCCTGGCTCGCCGCGGCGCGCGCGGAGCTCTTGCCGACACTGAGCGGCGTGGTCCACGAGGCGGGGGTGAAGACCTTGCGGGTCACCCACACGCGGCTGAAGTCCGGGCGTGGGCCGAGGCAGGATGTGGGCACCGCGCACGGGATGGCCGCCGACCCGCTGCCCGTTCCCGAGCCGCCGGCGCTGGAGCCCACGCTGAGTGGATCCGGGGGCGGCGGAAGCGGCGGACCGATCGGGGTCGGCGCCGCGGGGGCGGGGCCGGCGCCGTCCGCCGCCACGCCGTACGGCGCCGTCAGACCGCTCACGAAGTCGGGGTCCACGCCGCCCGTCGACTTCGTACCGCGACCCACGCTGCCGGTCCCGGGCAGGCCGTTGCCGTAACTCGTCCAGTAGACGAAGTCGCCGTGGACGTCGACGCCCGTGACGGCGGGGTTCGCCGGCCAGCGGGCGTTCACCTGATCGGAGCCGTCCTTCTTCGCCCGGCCGATCGCCGTGCCGGGCGTCACGCTGCCGGACGACGCGACCTGGTTGATGCCCCAGTAGAGATGGGTCTCGTCGACCGCGACGCCGCACGGCATCCACCCGACCGGCAGCTTGATGAACTCGCCGTCGATCTCCTGGCCGGCCTGGGCGAACCCGTCGAGCTTCGCGCGACCGATGCTGTAGGTGGCGCGGTTGGCGAAGTAGACGTACGTGTCGTCGACGGCGACGCCGCACGTGCGCGGGTTGGGCTCGCCGAACACCGATTCGAAGGCCTGGTACTGCTGGCCGCCGATGATGGGCGTGCGGCCCACGCCGCTCGTGTCCTGGTTGTTCGACGTCCAGTAGATGTGCGTCGGGCTCAGCGTCATGCCGGTGATCGACTGACCGGTCGATGCGGTGAACGGGCGCCGGATGTCGCTCCCGTCGAGCGCGGACCGACCGACCCACGGCGGCGCGAAGCCGGTCGTGGAGTTCGGGTTGTTGTCGCCCCAGTAGAGGTGCGTGCCGTCGGACGCCACGCCGCGGATGAAGGTGTAGGTCCCGGCCGCCGCCGGGACGAACGGGTCCGTGACCGTGGCCCCGTCGAGCGTGGCGCGGCCGATCCCCGACCGGTAGGCCTCATGGCCCCAGTAGACGAATGCACCCGCCGGTGTGGCGGCGAGGAGCACGGTGCAGCTGGCGACCATGGCGATCGCGACGGTCCTGGCGGGCATGGCGTTCCCTTGCGTGGTGGACCGAAGGACGAGCGTACGCCTCCGGCGCGGCAATAGCGAGGCGTTCGCCGGTGGCGCACGATGTTCCGTGCCGCGTCCTGTCGATACCGTGGAACCCGATGCAGTGCCTCTACGTGGACCTCGACGGGACCCTGCTGGGTCGTGGCGGGTCCCTCGTCCACGACGCCGACGGCAACCCCTCGCTCCTCTCGTTGCGCGCGGTCGAGGCGTGCCTCCGTGTCGAGGCCGAGGTCGTCCTCATGAGCGGCCGGCGCATGGTCACGGTGCGCGAGCCCGCGCGGCTCCTCGGCCAGCCGTCGTACATCTTCGAGGCCGGCGCCGGCCTGGTCCTGGACGGCGAGACGTTCTGGATCTGCGACGGCCTGGAGCCCGGCGAGCGCACGATCGCCGAGCAGGTCGCGGCGGGCGGCGCGCCTGAGCTGCTGCTGGAGCGGTTCGCCGGGCGGCTGGAGTTCCACGCGCCGTGGCACGAGGGCCGCGAGGTCTCCCACCTCTTCCGCGGCCGGGTCGACGCCGCCGAGGCCGATGCGCTGCTCGCGGCCGAGGGGCACGACCAGCTCCGACTCGTGGACAACGGCGGGATCGACGTGCCACGGCACGGGCTCGACGTGCCCGACGGTGAATTGCGCGCCTACCACCTCGTCCCGCGGGGCGTGAGCAAGGCGCGTGCCGTCGCGCGCCATCAGCGCGCCCGCGGGTACGCGCCCGAGCGGTGCATCGCCGTCGGCGACTCGCGCGAGGACCTCGCGGTGGCGCCCGCGGTCGGCACGTTCTGGCTCGTGGCCAACGGCCTGGCTCGGGATCCGAGCATGACCGCGGGGGCTCCGGGCAACGTGCGCGTCACCGAGGAGCGCAACGGCGCGGGTGTGTACGAGGCGGTCGTCACGACGCTCGCACAGCGCGGATGACCGCGGAGATCCTCGAACGCGACGCCGAGCTCGGCCGTCTCGACGCCCTCCTCGACGAGATCGCGGCGGGCGGCGACGGCGCCGTGGTGCTCGTCGAGGGGCCGCCCGGGATCGGGAAGACGGCGCTCCTGCGGACGGCGGGCGACCAGGCCGAACGCCGGCCGCGCGTCGTCGTGCTCCGCGGCATCGCGTCCGAGCTGGATCGCGACTTCCCGTTCGGGCTCGTCCATCAGGTGCTCGACCCCGTGCTGGCGTCGGCCGACGACGAGCGCCGCGCCCGGCTGCTCGCGGGTGCCGCGGCACGGGCCGAGGTCGTGCTCGACCCGCGAGCGGACTCGCCCGGCGACGACCCCGGCTACGCCGTGCTGCACGGCCTGTACTGGCTGCTCGTCAACCTGGCGGAGGAGGCGCCGGTCGTGCTCCTCCTCGACGACCTGCACTGGAGTGACCGCGCGTCGCTGCGCCTCCTGGAGTTCCTCGGGCGGCGGCTCGATGGCGTGCCGGTGCTCGTGCTCGGCACGCTCCGTCCGGCCGAGCCGGGCGCCGAGACGGATCTGCTCGCGGCGATCGCCGCCGGGCCTGTCGCGCACCTGCTGCAGCCCGCGCCGCTGACCGATGCCGCGGCCGGCCGGCTGCTCGCCGAGGGGCTCGAGCGCGAGCCCGAGCCCGCGTTCGTCGCTGCGTGTGCGACCGCGACCGGCGGCAATCCGCTCCTGCTGCGCGCGCTCGCGCGGGAGGCGTCGGAGCGTGGCCTGCGCGGCCGGGCCGGCGAGGCGCGAGACCTGGCGGACCTCGGTGCCAGCGGTCTGAGGGTGGTCGTCGAGCGGCGGCTCGGCGCCCTGGGGTCGGACGCCGGGCGCCTGGCGCGCGCGGCGGCGGTCCTCGGCGACCGGCGGTCGCTCGACGATCTCGCCGACGTCGCACAGCTCACCGAGGCGGAGGCTCGCACCGCCGCCGACCAGCTCGTCGCGGCGGACCTCCTGAACCCCGAGGGGTGGACGTACGTGCATCCGCTCATGCGCGAGGCGGTCGCCGCCACGATTCCCGCGGGCGAGCGCGCGGAGCTGCACCGCCGGGCCGCCGTGCGGGTCCGCGAACAGGGCGGCCGCCCCGACGAGGTGGCCGTGCACCTCCTCTCCACCGAGCCGGCGGGTGATCCCGAGACGGTCGCGCTCCTGCGTACCGCCGCGCGGCGAGCGGCGGCGGAGGGGGCGCCCGAGACGGGTGCGGCGCAACTGCAGCGCGCGCTCGCCGAGCCGCCGTCTCGCGAGGACCGGGCCGCCGTCCTGCTCGAACTCGGGGAGCTCGAGCTGCGGATCAACAGCCCCCGGACGGCCGAGCGTCTGCGCGAGGCTCTCGACCTCGGCCTGCCGCTCGACGGCGCGGCCCGCGCCTACGCCGCCCTCGGCGCCCACGCGGTCCTGACCGATCCGTACGCGGCGCTCGCGGACCTCGAGCGCGGGATGGCCCACGCCCCCGACCCGGTGCTTGCGATGCGGCTCGAGGCGAACCTGCTGGAGGGTTCCGTGTTCCTGACGGATCTCGCCGACCGGCGGCGCGAGCTGCTCGAGGCGGGCGCCGCCGATCCCGACGCGTCCCCCGTGATGCTCGCCCACCTCGCCCAGCATGCGGGGGCGGTGCCGTACCCGGTGGACGAGATCGTCGACCTCGCCGAGCGCGCGGTGGCCGACGGGCGGCTGTTGCAGAGCATCGGGCCGGGCAACAGCACCTACAACCTCCTGATGCACGCCGTCCGCTACGCCGAGCGGCCGGAGCTCATGGTGCGCCTGCTCGACGAGGGCGAGGCCCACGCGCGGCGGGAAGGCTCGGCGCGGTCCGCGCTGTTCCTGGACCATGCGCGCGCCTATCACGACCTGCTCTTCGGATCCGTGGCCGCCGGCGTCGCGGTGGCGGAGGGCGGCCTGGCCGCGGCGCGCGAGGCCGGCTTCTTCGTGCCGGGTGACGCGTTCACCGCCGTCACGGCCGAGTTGCAGCTCGAGGCCGACCGCCTCGACGACGCCGTCGCGACCGTCGCGGCGCTCGACGCCGGTCCGGCGTCCGCGACGATCGCGGGTCCGTTCGCGATCTCCGCTCGCGGCCTGGTGCGGTTCCTCCAGGACCGGCGCGCGGAGGCCGAGGCGGACTGGCGCCTGGTCCTCGACCTGCTCGGACGCCGCGGCTGGAAGGCGCCGCTGGCCACCCGGGCCGGCATGCGTCTTGCGACATCGCTGGCCGCGCGCGGCGAGCTCGTGGAGGCACTCGCGCTGGTCGACGCCGACCTCGAGGTCGCGCGCGCGGCGGGGATGCGCGGGGCGGAGGGCATCGCGCTGCGGGTGCGCGGCCTGGTGCTCGGGGGTGACGAGGGGATCGAGACGGGGCGCGAGGCCGTGGCGATCCTGCGCGAGTCGCCGCTCGTCCTCGATGCGGCGTGGGCGCTGCACGACCTCGGCGCGGCGCTGCGGCGCGCCGGGCATCGTGCCGACGCTCGCGAGCCGCTGCGCGAGGGGTTGGATCTGGCCGACCGGATCGAGGCCGCCCGCGTCGCTCGGCTGCTGCGCGAGGAGCTGGCGGCGTCCGGCGCCCGGCCGCGGCGCCGCGCGTTGAGCGGCCCGGCGTCACTGACGCCGAGCGAGCGGCGTGTCGCCGAGCTGGCCGCGAAGGGGCTGAGCAACCGGGAGATCGCCGAGTCGCTGTACGTGACGCGCAAGACCGTCGAGCTGCACCTGGGCCACGCCTACGCGAAGCTGCAGATCAAGACGCGCACGCAGCTCCCCGAGGCGCTCGCCGACGGCGGCTGACCCCCGCACGCCCAAATTCCGGCCTGGCGAGTACGATTAGGCAGCCCTAATAAGGGCGCCCTACTGCGTATGCGCCTCCGTTCACTGTCCGCCGCCCTCCTGCTCCCCGTCCTGGGGGCATCTGCGTCCGCCGCCGCACCGTCGCCGGTCCTCGCCGCAAGCGCGACCTCGCAGGGGACCGTGACGGTGACGGCCTCCGGCGCGGCGGCGCGCGCCCTGCGGCGCGCAGGCGTCACCCTGCGCGCGCCGGGTGCGTCGAAGGCCACGACGCTCGTGGACGGCAGCAACCGGCTGACCTTCGCCGCCTCCTCGCGCACGCTGCGCGGCGCCGAGGCGACCATCCCGGTGCGGGGCTCGCTGCGGTTCGTCCGTGGAGCGCGCGCGGTGGGGTTCACCTCCCTGCGCGTCAGCGTCCGGGCCGGGGCGGTGCGGATCACCGGTCGCGGCCCGGGCGGTCGGCGCCACACCGTGCTCACCGCGGCGCCGCGTCGCGGCGCCGTCACCCTCGATCGCACGGCGCGGTTCGTGGGCGTGAAGGCGACCGCGGCCGCGCTGCCGGCGACCACCGCACGCCTGTTGCGCGGGCGGCTCGCGCTCCGCGCCGCGCCGGCCGGCACGTTCGGGCCCCTGGCGGTGGCTGTGGGTGCCGCCGGCGGCCCGTCGGGCGGCACGACCAGCGGCACCGGGACCCCGGCCCCGACGGTGCAGCCTTCCACGACCGCGCCCGCGGCCGGGACGCGCCCGGCGTCCGCGGCCGACGTGGTGAGCGCGACCGTCGTGTGGCGGGTGCGCGAGTCGTTCATCCGCTACGTCAACACGGGCGAGGGCACGACCGTGCGCGACGGCGCCACCGCCGACCCGGCCGAGACGCTCCCCGAAGCCGGCGTGCCGCTCGTCTACCAGTTCCGCTTCCCCCACCGCGGCGGCTGGAGCGACGCCGCCACCGGCGCCGCTTCCGTGACCTTCGCCGGTGGCGTGCGCTTCCGCTACAGCGCGCACACCATCGACTTCACCACCGCAGACCCGGAGATCGAACTCAACGGCGCGGCGTCTCGCGCGGTCTTCCGGCTCAGCGGGTCGGATGGCACCGCCTTCACCGGCACGCGCGCCGTGCTGCTGAACCTCGACCCGTCGGCTGCAGCGTCGCGCACGGTCAGCCCGGACGGGAAGACCGTGGCCTACGAGCGGATCCCCGCGACCATCCCGGCCGGCGCGGTCGACTCCGTCTTCGCCGGGCTTCTACCTCGCCGGCACCCCGTTCGGCTGGATCTCGATCACGTACACCACCGCATGACCCTCCCCATGTCCCGAATCCGTCTCCTCCTCGCCGCCGTCCTCGCGGCGGCGACTCCGTTCATCGCAGCGGCGCCTGCCGGCGCCGCGTACACGCGCGTCGCGGCGCTCACGCCCTTCACCGCGAACGCCATGGCGCAGATGGGCGTGAAGCCCGTGGCGCGCGGCGAGCTGCTGGGCGGTGTCGACCGGGTCGACCCGCTCCTGCGCGGCGTCCGCGTGCTGAAGCTCTCGCACCCGAACGGCCCGAATCTCGAGCAGCTCGCGCAGCTCAACCCGCAGCTCGTGCTCACCACGCCCACGTTCCGCAAGGGTCACGCCGCGATGCGCCGGCTCGGCATGCGCGTCGCGGAGAGCGACCCGACGAGCGTCGCGGCGGTGCCGAAGGAGTTCATCCGCGTGGGCAAGCTCATCGGCCGCGAGCGTCAGGGCCGCGTGCTGGCCAAGCGGCAGACCACGCGCATCAACCGCGTGATCCGCAAGGCCAAGCGCCGCCCGACCGTGCTGGTGATCCTCGGCGTCGGTCGCACCCCGTACGCGTTCCTGGCCAACAGCTGGGGCGGCGACCTCGTCCGCTACGCCGGCGGCCGGCTGCTCACCCGCGGGCTGAAGGGCAGCGGCGGCTTTGCGAGGATCAGCAACGAGGTCGTCGTGCAGCGCAACCCGGACATCATCATCGCTGTGCCACACAGCGAGTCGAAGAACATCGACGCGCTCGCGCGCTACCTGAAGACGAACCCCGCCTGGAAGAAGACGAAGGCGATGCGCCGCGGCCGCGTCTACGTCTCGACCGGGAACTCGTTCCTGCAGGCGTGGACCGACGTCGACCGCGTCATCGCCGACGTCCAGACGAAGTACCTGAAGAACCGATAGCCGATGGCCGTCGCGAGTCCCCCCGTCCGGCCGGCGCGCCGGTTCGCCCGCCAGGGCGCGGTGCTCGCGTGTGCGACGTTCGCGCTCGTGGCGTCGGTGGCTGCGTCGATGAGTCTCGGCGCGGTCGACGTGCCGCTGGGCACGGTGATCGACGCGCTGCGCGGGACCGCCGAGGAGGGGCCGCTCAAGGAGATCGTCACGCAGCTGCGCCTGCCGCGGACCGTGAGCGCGATCTTCGTGGGCGCCGGCCTCGGGGTTGCGGGCGCGCTCCTGCAGGGCGCGCTGGCGAACCCGCTGGCGTCCCCGGACGTCATCGGCGTGACCGGTGGCTCGGCGTTCGGCGCGATGCTCGTGCTGCTCGCGTTCCCCGGCTCGATCGCGCTGCTGCCCGTCGGCGCGCTGGCGTTCGGCCTCCTCGCTTCGGCGATCGTCTTCGGCATCGCGTGGACCGGCGTGAACCGCGGGGGGATCCAGCGGCTGATCCTCGCGGGGATCGCGATCAGCGCGCTGTTCGGCGCGGGCACGATGACGCTCATGACCGCGTACCCCGACCGGGTGCAGTCGGCGGTCTTCTGGATGGCCGGCGGCATCACGACGACCGGATGGGAGGACATGCGCGCGGTGTGGCCGTACTTCGCGGCGGGCTTCGCGATCACCCTCGCGATGCCGCGTGCGCTGGACCGGCTGTCCCTGGGGGACGACGTCGCGGCCTCGCTCGGCTCGCGGCCCGCGGTGATCCGGCTCGTCGCCGGGCTGGCGGCGGCGCTGCTCGCGGCGTCGGCCGCGGCGATCGCGGGGCTGCTGACCTTCATCGGCCTGGTCATCCCGCACCTGGTGCGGATGGCGGGCGGCACGTCGCGCCACGGGTTCGTCATCCCGGCCTCCGCGGTCGCGGGGGCGGCGCTGCTCGTCACAGGCGACACGCTCGCCCGCGTGATCCTCGCGCCCCGCGAGCTGCCGGTCGGCCCGTTCATGGTGGTGCTGGGCGTGCCGCTGTTCCTCTGGCTCCTGCGGCGGCAGTGACATGCTCGGCCAGGGGCCTCACGTGCCATTGGGAGCACTCGCCTGCGGCTCCTGCCCCCGCGCGGCGGTGACGCGATGAGTGCTCCGTTCTTGGAGGCCCGCGACGTCCGCGTGACGATCGGCGGCACGCCGATCCTCCACGGCGCCGACCTGTCCGCGTCGGCCGGCGAGCTCGTCGCGGTCGTCGGTCCCAACGGCGCGGGCAAGTCCACCCTCGCGCGCGCTGCCGCCGGTCTGCAGTCCATCGCCGGCGGCACGGTCACGTGGAACGGCGAGGACGTCAAGCGCCTGCGCGGCCGCGCGCTGGCGCGGACCCGCGCGTTCGTGCCGCAGCGCGCCCGGGTGCCCGACGGCGTGACGGTGCTCGAGGCGGTCCGCATCGGCCGCTCCCCCCACGTGCGACCGTTGCAGCGGCTGGTCGCGGCTGACCACGAGGCGGTGGATCGCGCGATGGAGCGCGCCGGTGTGGCGGCGTTCGCGGGCCGGCAGCTCGCGACGCTCTCGGGCGGCGAGCTCCAGCGCGTGCAGATCGCGGTCGGCCTGGCGCAGGAGACACCGGTCCTCATCGCCGACGAGCCGACGAGCGCGCTCGACCTCGGCGCCACCGCAGGCCTGGCGCGGCTGCTCCGCGACCTCGTCGAGCACCACGGCATGGCGGTCGTCCTCGTCGTGCACGACCTCGCGCTGGCCGCGGCGGTGGCCGACACGGTCGTCGTGGTGTCGGAGGGGCGAACCGTCGCGACGGGCCCGCCCGCGGACGTCCTCACCAGCGAGCGCCTCGCGGAGGTCTGGCACGTCGATGCGGCGCTGGACGCGACGGGCGGCCGCACCGCACTGCACGTCGACTGGCTGTGCGGTACCTCGCCTGGCGGCTCGCCACCGCACTGAGAGAACTCGCTGACGCTCCTTCTCTCGGCCTGGGGGATACCCTGTGGCGGTGCCTCGGATCGATGCCGACACCGTCGCGGAGCACCGCGAGCAGCAGCACGTCGCACTCCTCGAGGCCGCGGAGCAGCTCCTGCTGGAGGACGGGTTCGAGGCGCTGACGTTCCGCGCGCTCGGCGAGCGCACCGGCCTGGCCCGCAATTCGGTCTATCGGTACTTCTCCTCACGCGACGACATCGTCGCGCAGGTGTGCGAGCGCGACCTGCCCTACTGGCTGCAGGAGCTGCGCGACGCGATGGCCGTCGCGGAGAACGTCGAGGAGACCGTCACGGCGTTCGTCGGCGGGCAGCTGCGGCTGGTCGCCACCGGCCACCACCGGCTCGCCGAAGCGCTCGGCGACGCCCCGCTCGGCCCTGAGGCGCGCTCCCGCATCGGCGCGATCGCGTACAAGCCCGCCGAGGTCCTCGAGGAGCGCCTGACCGAGCTGGGCCACCCGCGCGCGGCGATGACGGCGCAGCACGTGCAGGGCCTCGTGAACACCGGCGTGCGGATGCTGCACCGCCGGGAGGCGGACCTGCAGACGGTCATCGACGAGACCACGCGCAGCGCGCGGCTCGTCGCCTGCGCAGACGCCTGAGCGCCGCCGCGGCCTGAGGCCTACGCGCCCCGCGCGCGCTTCGCCAAGTCCACCGTCGCCGCGCGCAGCCCGTTGGGCTCCGTGCACGGCTCCGTGAACGTGATCCGCACGTCGGGCGCGGTGCCGCGCGGCGTGCGGATCTTCAGGTCCAGGCCGTAGCGGTCGGCGCGCACGCAGATCGCCTCGGTCGCGTCGGTGAAGCCGGCCAGCACCCGCGCCATCTCCAGCAGCGCGTCGCTGTGGTCCTCGTTGAGGTGGCTGATCGCGTACGCGGCGTGCGGGGCGACCGGGTCGGGCTCGGCGGCGAGGTACTCCGCGGCGTCGGTGGAGTCCATCCGGCCGTAGCCGCCGACCCAGCGCACACGTTCGACCTCGAGCACGAACAGCGAGAAGTCGCCGAAGTCGATGTAGATCTCCGCCGAGGGGACGGCGGCGAGGTGGGCGGCGCGCGCCGCGGCGAGGCGCTCGCCCTCGGGCCGCGCCACACGGCCGGCGAGGGTGACGCGGCCGTGGTCGAGCGGGTCTGGGCGGGCGGGACTGGTTGCCTGCTCGGAGACGACGAGGCTCGCGCGGGCGTCGCCCTCGAGGTTGCGCGTGTGCTCGGCGAGGCGGGAGACGAGGAGGACGGGCGCGCCGTCGGCCAGGACGCCGTAGGAGACGAGTGAGCCCCACGGGTCGCCGTCGCGCGTCAGCGTGGAGAGCGTGCCGAGGATGGAGCCCTGCACGAGGGTGCGGGCGTGCTCGGCGGGGGTCCGGCGGCGGGCGGCGTGGCCCGCGGGGGTGGCGAGGGGGCCGGGGACCTCGAAGATCTCGGAGGGGGCGTCGTGGTCGGTCGGCACAGTGGCGACGTCGGTCATGGCGGCGATGTTAGCGACAGGTGTCGATAAACGTAGCGACGTATGTCGCGAAAGGAGATCCGGGCCGCGGCAGCACCACCGCGGCCCGGATCATGGTCAGCCGACCTTGACGCTGGCGGTCCGCTGCTTGACGAACCGGTTGGTCCGCTGAAGCTTGTAGGTGCCCTTGGCCAGGGCCGCCTTGACCTTCAGCGTCTTGCCCTTGACCGTGCCGACCGTGAGCGGCCGGTTCTTCCTGCCGAGGACCGCGACGTTGACCGTCCGGCTGCCGAAGGGCGCCTTGGCCAGCGAGTAGATCCGTGTGGTCGCGACGCCGCTCGCGCCGGCCGTGCCGGCCGGGCCCTGGGGGCCGGCCGGGCCGGTGTCGCCCTTGGGGCCCTGGACGGGGGTGGCGACGATGGCTGCCTCGGCGGGCGCGGCCACGCGGATGGCGAAGGCGCCGAACGTCGCGGGGTCACGGTTGGGGCCGGAGCCGACCGGATACGACGTGCTGAACACCGTCGTCGTCGCGATCGACGGGACGATGTTCGCGATCGTCGTGCTGCCGTCGACGTGGTCGGTGACGAACGCGTTCCTGAGATCGAGATCGAACACCTTCGTGTCGCTGTAGGGCGACGTCGCGCCCAGCGTCGAGCCACCCTGCCCGGAGGCGACGAGGGACCCCGTGGTGCCGCTGATCTCCACCTTCGGGTTCTCGATCGAGATGGGCGCGCCGGCCGGCGGGAAGAACGACGGGTGCACGCGGTACGTGAACGCGCCGGTGAACGCGAGGCTCAGCTTGGCGGTGGCGGCGTCGTACGTGCCGGGCGTCGCGGCGCCTGGGTACCCCACGGCATAGGTCTTGTCGATGCCGCGCGGCGACGTTCCGTCGATGACGGTCTTCGGCGCCGTCGGGGCGGCCCAGCCGGCGGGGCCCGTGAGCGTGGCGCCGTCGCTGACGGTCGCGGTGCCGTTCGACGCGCCGGGGCCGCCGACCGGGTTGGTGGCGTAGCCGAGGAAGGTCCGGAACGTGCCGGTCGGCTGGGACGTGTCGTAGACGTTGGTCTGGCTCCACGTCAGGCTCGCTGACGTGACGTCGACGGCGGCCTGGGTCACGGCCGGCGCGACCGCCGCGGCGGCCGTCATGGCCGCGATGGCGCCAGCGACCCGGCGGGTGGTGGTGGTCATGGGTGTGTGTGTCCTTTCGGGCATGTGAAGTCGGGTGATGCGGTCACGAGGTGACGCCGAGCGTGAATCCCCCGAAGGGCAGGTCCGCGCCCCAGAGGCCGGAGCCCGGGCTGCTCGTGGCGTTGGCGATGTCGGCGCCGGCCGCCGTCAGCTTGGTGCCGGGGCTGTCCGGGACGGTCCAGGTCCGGGTGCCCGTGGCGAGGGTCGCTCCGGGGTTCGTGAACGTGGCGAACTCGACGCGGCGGGCGGGGATCTGGGTCGCCGGCGTCGGGGGGGACGCCCTGGTAGGAGTCGCCGGTCAGGATGATCCGCGGCTGCCCGCCGTCGATGACGACGATCGGGTCGGCGAGCGCGATCCGGAAGGAGTGGGTGGGGTAGCAGAAGTCGATGCGCCCCCTGAACCGCGCGACGGTGTAGTCGTCGGCCGGGGTGCCGGGGGTCCCGGCGTCCGAGGTCGTCGCGCTCACGAAGGTGAAGGCGAACCCGCCCCCGGCGACGCGCGACGCGCCGTTCCACACGGCGATCCGGCCGCCTGCGTCGACGTAGTTCACGAACGACGGGCGGAGGTCCCACCGCAGGGTGGCCGCGGTCGCGGCGGCGCCGCCGCTCAGTGTGGGCACGCCGACGTCACCGCCCGTGAGGGCGCCGAAGGCGGTTTCGGCGAGGCATGCGTCGGCGAACGGGCCGCTGAACGGCGGCGGCTCGGGTGGGGTGACCGGCGGGGTCGGAGGTGTGGCCGGCGGTGTCGCGGGTCCCGCCGCGGACGGTGTCTGCGTCGCCACGGGTGCGGCCGCGGTGCCCGTCGACGCCGCCGGCGCGGTCGCCGGGCGCCCCGGCGCTGCGCAGCGTGCCGGACACGACGCCGAGCGTCGTGCCGGCCCGCATCGTGCGGCGTAGCTGACGGCCGAGGTGGGCCGCCCCCGCGGGTGTCAGCTTCAGCGCGGCGCGCCGAAGGCGCAGCTGTGTCGCGCCTGCCGGAGCGGCGGTCCCGGTCCGGCTCGTGAGCACGGTGACGGTGGAGCCACCGGTGCGCCCGGAAAGCGTCAGGCCCTTCGCGGTGACGGCGAGGCGCAGGCCGGTGACGGTGGCCCGCCGCGTGCCGGCGCGGAGGATGAGCGAGCCCTGCAGCGGGGCGTGCGACGTCGGCCCGAGCGTCGCTGCTGCCGCGGGCAGCGTGAGCGTCGTGCGGGTGGCGGTCGCGGGCCGGCCCACGGTCAGCCGGGTCCCGGCGAACGCGGGTGGCTGGCCGCCCTGTGCGGGGGAGGCCAGCGCGATCTTCAGGGGGTCAGACGCGGCGGCGCCGTGGGGGACGGCGAGTGGGGCCGCGGCGGCCAGGAGGATGACGGGGAGGTGACGCATGGGGTGCCTGTCTGCCGACCGAGTATCCGACCCGGCCGGTAGGAGTTAGGGTACCCAAACACTGCATTCCCGTGCGTTCCGGTCACCAGGGGATGGGGCGACCGTCCCGGTAGAACCCGCCCGTCGGGCCGCCATCGGGCAGCACCACCGCCCAGACGATGCTCGCCGCTCCCTCGTCGACCGGCCGCCCTCCGGGGGCGCCCATGCCGCCCTCGCCCGAGTAGGTCCATCCGGGACAGACGGCGTTGACGAGGACGCCCTCGCCGTGGAGTTCGTCGGCGAGCGTGAGGGTGAACGCGTTCAGCGCCGCCTTGCTCACGTGGTAGGCGGGCGTGCCGCCGCCCATCGTCGCCAGGGACCCCGCCTGACTGGAGACGTTGACGATCCGCCCGTGCGGCGAGCGGCGCAGCAGCGGCAGGAACGCGAGCGTCACGTCCCACGCCCCCAGCAGGTTGGTGTCGAGTGACTCCTGGATGATCCCGAGGTCGGCGCTGTGGGCGAAGGCGTCCCAGTCGTAGTTGATCGCGGCGTTGTTGACGAGCGCGTCACAGCGACCGAACTCGTCCTCCACCCGTCGCGCCGCCGCGGCGACGCTGCCGTGGTCGGCGACGTCGAGGACCAGCGGGTGCACATGGCTGCCCAGTGCCGCGGCGGCGTCGGACCCCTTGCGCGGATCACGCGCGCCGAGCAGCACCGTGAACCCGCGGGCCGCCAGCTGCCGGCAGACCTCGTGGCCGATCCCCCGGTTCGCCCCGGTGACGAGTGCGACGGGACGGCCGTCGCTCACTCCTGGATCACCTGCTCGCGCCGGAAGCGCTCGCGCATGCGGGCCCAGAACCCCGCGCGCCGTTCGCGCCACCGCGCGCGCGGCGGCACGGTCGTCCGGACCAGGGCGACCCAGTCGTCGAGGGGCAGGTCCCCGCTGATGAGCCGTGCCAGCCCGCTGGTCACTGGCGCCTCCACGTGCGCGCGCTGCAGCGCACGGGCCAGCAGCGGGACCGTCTCGAGCGACTCGACGGCCTGCCCGACCTGCGCGGGGATATCCGCTCCGGCGACCCCCGCGGCGAGCAGTTCGCCCGCCCGGCGGTTGCGGCTGCCCGGCGCCAGCACGGTCGCGACGAGGTCGCCGGTCCCGGCCAGGCCCACCATCGACTCCGGTCGCGCGCCGAGCTCGGCGGCGAAGCGCCAGACCTCGGCGAAGATGTGGCCCGCCGCCGCGCCCGCCGCGTTCAGGCCCTGGGCCTGGGTGGCGCCGGCGGCGAGCGCCGCGGCGTTCTTCGCCGCACCCGACAGCTCGACGCCGACCGGGTCGTTGGACTCCTCGCACACGACCCCGGCCCGGATGAACACCTGCGCGATCGTGTGCGCGAGGTCCTCGTTCGCCGAGGCGGCCACGAGCCCGGCGCCGGCGCTCACCATCTCCTGCGCGTGCGAAGGGCCGCCGATGCACGCGACGCGCTGCTCGCCGAACTGCTCGCGCAGGACGAGCGTCGGCGGGGTCCCCTCGGGGGCGACCAGCCCCTTGGCCAGCGAGATCACCGGCGTCTTCTTGCGCAGCCCGCGCTCCGGCAGCGCGGCGATCACCTCGCGCAGGCCGACGGACGGCACGCCGAGGAACACGTAGTCGGCGCGGGACAGGCCTGCGTCGATGCCCTCGATCCGCAGCGTCGACGGCAGCTCGACCCCCGGGAGGTAGGCCGTGTTCTCACGCGCGGCGAGTAGCCGCTCGGCCTGTTCGGGCGTCCGTGTCTGCAGCGTGGTGCGCAGCCCACCGCGGGCGAGCAGCACCGCGACGGCGGTGCCGAACGACCCGGCGCCGACGACGACGGCGCGGCGTGAGAGCTGCGGCGGCAGCTGGAGTTGGCGGGACGGCGGCGGCACGAGGCGCTAGAGGATCGCAGCGAGGGCCTCGCCCGCGCGCTGAAGGTCGTCCATCGTGCCCGCCTGCACGATCTCCTGCAGGTCGAGGATGCGCGCGTCGAAGGGATCGAGGGCGTCCTGGCCGACGATCGCGTGGCACGGGATCCCGGCCTGCCGCGCGCGCGTCGCGAGTTCCCCGGTGACCTTGCCCTGCAGCGACGTGCGGTCCAGCCGGCCCTCGCCGACGACCACTGCGCGTGCCGCGCGCATTCGCGTGTCGGTGTCCAGGGTGTTCAGCACGAAGGCGGCGCCGGGTTCCAGCGCCGCGCCGAAGGCGGCCCAGAGGCCACCGGCCAGCCCGCCGGCCGCGCCGGTCATCGGCACGCCCGCGGGGTCTTTCGGCAGGTCGCGGCCGAGAGCCCGCAGGCGAGACTCCAGCTCGCGCACCTGCTCCGGGGACGCCCCCTTCTGCGGGCCGAACCGCGAGGGCGCCTCCTCCCACGGCGTGCGCACGTCGCACAGCACCACGAGTCGCGCGCCGCGCAGCCCGCCCGCGGCCTGGATGGCCTCGATCGCGCCGGCCCCGCCGTCCACGGTCGCCGATCCGCCCGCCGCGACGAGCACGACTGCGGCGCCCGTGTCGACCGCGGCGGCGATGAGCTCTCCCGTGCCGAACGTCGAAGCGGCCATGACGTCGCGCTCGTCGGGTGCGACGCGCGGCAGGCCACTCGCCTCGGCCACCTCGACGATCGCGGTCCCGCCGTCCTCGATGAGCGCGAACCCCGCGGCGATCTCGCGGCCCAGCGGATCGTGCGCGCGGGTGCCCGCGGTCTCCCCGCCCAGCGCAGTGAGCAGCACGGCGAGCGTCCCCTCCCCGCCGTCGGCGACGGGGCACAGGTCGGCGGGGACCCCGGCGCGTTCCAGCCCCCGGCCGATCGCGCCGGCGACCTGCGCGGCGGTCAGCGTGCCCTTGAACGCGTCAGGCGCGACGAGGACGGGACGGGGGTCGGCGGGCACGCGGCCATCCTGACGGACGGCCTCAGGCGGCGACGGGCTCCTCGGCGGTGCGGCCGGGCGTCATCGGCGGCGCGGCGCCGGCGAGATCCATGATCCGGTCGGCCGTCTGGAGCTCGAGCCGGACCATGCGGGCGTCGCTCGGCAGCAGGCCCATGCGGCGGGCGCTCACGCGCAGGCGCACGGCCGCGCGCACGAGCGGGAGCACCGCCTTCGCGCGGGTGTCCGGGATGTTCAGCAGGTCGGCACGCTCCGGCCCCATCCAGTGCCGCGCGACCGCGGCGAACGTGTGTCCCACGAGCGCGGTGACGGGGCGGCGCAGCGGCTTGGGCACCAGCCGGGCGGGCACGAGCCCGTGGAAGAAGAGCGCGTGCACGAGCCGGTCGGCGCCCTCGATCCGCACGTCCTCGACGGCGGCCGCGGTGTCGGCGATCTCCACCGCCTCGGCGTAGCTCTTGGGCAGGTACTCGTGCGGCACGCCCATGAGGTGGCTGATCCACGCCCACTGGTGCGTCATGGCCTCGAGCTCGTCGTCGCTGTAGTCGATCCCGAGGTCCCGTAGTCCGGCGACCGGGTAGGTGAAGAAGCCGATGATGCCGGTCGCGAGGGTGTCGCCGACGCTGATCGGCTCGCCCCAGTTGGCGGTGTCCCAGGCGTCGGATCCGCGGAGGTGGCGGCGCACGAGGGCGTGGACCAGCCGGATCCGCACCGTCTGCTTCAGGCCGTCGGCGCCCGGGTGCAGCGCGCCGGGCCGGGTGGCCTGGAGCACCCAGCGCGACGTCTCGCCGAGCCGCCGCCCGGCCATCTGCTCCAGGCGCCCGGTGAGCAGGAGCGGGCGGGCGAAGCTCGTGCTGTACCCGTACGCGAGCGAGCCGGCGGTCAGGGCGAGGAGCTGGAGCTGGCCGCCCGCGCGCCACCACGCCACGGCGCCGCGGTCGACGAGCTCGAAGTCCACCCAGTCGGGCGGAGTCAGCGTGTCCTCGAGGAACTCGGTGAGCGCGGGCGGGGCGTCGGGCACCGCGTCCAGGCCGTCACGCAACGCGGTGTCGAGCATCCGCCAGCCCGGCGCCGCCTGGCAGCTCGGCGAAGGCGTCGACGAGGCGGTCGGCGGCCTCGTCCGTCTCGAACACGCTGCGGCAGATCTTGTCGATGACGTCGGGGTCGTAGCGCCGGCGGGCGTCGTCGAGATCGCCGAACCGGGAGGGCTGCGCGCGGACAGGGCTCATGGCGCGGCAGCATATCTGACAATAGGCAATGTCATCAATGCCCGGGACGTGGATCCGTGGCTTTCCCCGTCATCCGGCGGTGCTCCCCGGATGACGACGAGGGCAGCACGGAGCAGAGTGCAGGGATGCGGCGCGCGGTACCCCTGTTCGTCGGTCTGATGCTCGCGGCCGTCGCCGTCTCGGTCGCGCCTGCGGTCGCAGACGCTCGCGTCGCGCCGGCCAACACGCTCGACCGCACCCGTACGACGACCCACTTCATCGTGCACTTCCGCAACGCCGACTTCGCGTCTGCCGCCGCCGCAGACGCCTGGGCGCAGGCGGCGTCCTCGGCCATGGAGACCGCGTACGGCGCCCTCGTCACGGGCGGCGGGGGCACGCCGAACGCCGGGATGCGGGTGCCGGTCGACGACGGCGACGGCAAGACCGACTTCTACGCCTCCCCTCCCGCGAACGACCCCGCGATGACGGGCGTGTCCGGCCTCGCGTACGTCGAGGCGAACGTGCTCGCGGGCTCGAGCGGCTACATCTTCGTGAAGCCGAGCCTGTCGACCACGGCGGTGCGGGGCGTCGCCGCGCATGAGTTCACGCACGTCGTGTCCTTCGCCTACAACGAGGGCTACGGCCCGCACTTCATGGAGGCGATCGCCGAATGGGGGAGGAGTACTCCCTGCCCGACGTCGATCCGCTGTCGAACAACTTCGGCTCGTCGTCGACCGGCCCGGCTCCGTGGACCCCGCTGTCGTGCTCGTACGGCCTCTACACCGGCTACGCCGGCGAGAGCCGCGACTGCTCGGGCGGCTACTGGCAGTGGCTCTATCTGCAGCGCCTCGTCGAGGCGTACGGACCGGCCGTCATCCGGGGCTACCTCGAACGCCATCACGTCTCCTGCAACTCGGGCGGCGGCTGCACTTCGGCACAGGACCTCGATCTCCTCGACGCCGAACTCGCCACCCGCGGCACGTCGATGGTCCAGCGGTTCCGCACGTACGCCCGCGACATCTGGGTTCCGTCGCGGTGGGCGACGACCGCGGTCGGCGCGATCACGAACCTGATCGGCCCGCCCGTGGCCTCGACCATCACAGGAGCGCAGTCCGATGTCGGCCCATCGACGCAGGAGGTCGACGACCTTGCCACCCGGTACGTCCGGATCCGGACGGCGGGGGCGACGGCTGCGACCGGTCCCGATGACGTCGCGCGGGTGACGCTCACCCGCCCGGCCGGGGTCGGGGTGCAGCAGACGCTGAGCCGCGCCCGCGACGGCGCCTGGGCGGACGGGCCGTCGTTCGACGGGGCCACAGGGGTCGCGCAGGCCCGCAATCTCGTCTTCGACGCGGCGCGCGTGCGCGACCTGCTCGTGCCCCTCACCAATGACACCCGGACCGTCGACAAGCAGCTGACCTGGCGGGTGCAGATCGTCCGCGGCACGCCGACGCCTCCCGCCAACGACGGGCGGGCCGGGGCGACCCCCGTGAGCCTCGGCGTCCGCGCGACGACCGACAGCGTGTACGCCGGTGGGACGGGCGCGACGGAGGCGGACGGATGCACGCCGGCGCTCGGTGCGACGAACGGCGTCTGGTTCCGCTTCACGACCCTCGCCAACGGCACCTACCGCTACAGCGCGACCGCGAGCGCCTATGGCACGGTGGTCTCCCTGCGCAACGCGTCAACCGGCGCGTTCGGCGGCTGCTCGGCCTCGGGCGTCTTCGCGGGGTCGCAGACCGCCGGGACCACCTATGACGTCTACGTGGGGCGCCGGGGCGACGCCGCCGACGCTGCGGGCACGACGGCGGCACTCGACGTGACCGGGCCGTCCGCGCCTCCCCCGCCGGTCACGCCGACGCCGACGCCGACGCCGGCACCGCCGCCCGCGACCCCTCCCGCGCCCGCGCCGAGTATCCCCACGACGGGCGGCAGCGAGCAGCCCGACGTCGTCGTCGTCCCGCGCGTGAGCGTCGCGGTCGCCGCCCGCCAGCACCTCCTGCCCGTCCTTCGCCGCGGGTTGCGCACGACGTGCACGGCGAACGTGACGGGGCGCTGCACGGTGTCGGTGTGGATCACCGCGCGCACCGCGCGGGCCTACGGGATCAGGGTTCCGCGCGGCGCCAAGCAGGTCCGGGTGGCGCTCGGGCGCGACCAAGCCGCGAAGCTGCCCGGCGCCCGCATCGTGACCGCCAAGGTCACGACGACCGCGGCGTCGCGCCTGCGGCGGGCCCGGCGCATCTCGGTGACGCTGCGCGCCGACCTCGCCAGCACCGCGGGTGGCGCGCGGGCGTCGAAGACCGTCACGCTGCGTCGCTGAGAGCGAGACCGGAGGGCTTGGCCGGATGCGCCAGACTCCGGACCGGTTTCAGGTTCCTGGCGACCCTGCCGAAATTGGGGGGTACGCCCCCGACGCCAGGAGCACGACCTTCCCCATGGCAACCGAGACGGCCCAGCGCTTTCGCCTGGTGACCCGCAGTGACTTCGACGGCCTCGTCTGCGCCGCGCTCCTGAAGGAGCTCGACATCCTCGACGACATCCTGTTCGTCCACCCGAAGGACATGCAGGACGGGAAGGTCGAGATCACCGACCGCGACATCACGACGAACCTGCCGTACGTGCCCGGGGTGTACCTCGCGTTCGACCACCACGACAGCGAGGTCGAGCGCGTCGTCGACTCGCCCGACAACCACGTCATCGTCGCGGGTGCGATGTCCGCCGCCCGCGTCGTCTTCGACCACTTCGGCGGGCGTGACGCCTTCGATCCGGCCCGCATCACCGACGTGATGATGGACGCCGTCGACAAGGCTGACGCCGCGCAGTTCAGCCTCGACGAGATCAAGGATCCGCACGGCTGGATCCTGCTGAGCTTCCTCATGGACCCGCGCACCGGCCTGGGCCGCTTCCGCGACTTCCGCATCTCCAACTACCAGCTGATGATGCAGCTCATCGACGCGTGCACCGAGCTGACGGTCGAGGCGATCCTGGAGACCCCGGACGTCGCCGAGCGCGTCGAGCTCTACCGCGACCACGCGGTGGCCGCCGAGGAGCAGCTGCGCCGCTGCGCCGACGTGCGGGGGAACCTCGTCGTGCTCGACCTCCGCGAGGAGGAGGTCATCCACCCGACGAACCGCTTCATGATCTACGCGCTGTTCCCGGACACGAACATCTCGATCCACGTCCTCTGGGGCCTGAAGCAGCAGAACACGGTGTTCGCCACGGGCAAGTCGATCGTCAACCGCTCGTCGAAGACGAACGTCGGTGAGCTCATGCTCAGCTACGGCGGCGGCGGGCACGAGGCGGCCGGCACGTGTCAGGTCGAGAACGAGGACGCCGAGCGGGTGCTGGGCGAGCTGACCGCGAAGATCAACGCCGACGGCTAGCTTGGCCGGTAGGCGTCGTCGACGTACTGCGCAACGAACTCGCCCGTCGGGGCGATGAGCTCGACGACGTCGACGAGCAGGCCGTCGGGGTCGCGGCAGATGAAGTGGCGCTGCCCCCAGGCTTCGTCGCGCAGCTCGAGCTCGATCGGCACGTTCATCGCCGCCGCGCGCCGGCGGATCGCGCGCGCGTCGTCGACCTCCACGGTCACGAGCGCGCCCGCCGGCGGCGCGTGGAAGCCGGCAGGGATCGACTCGTGGTCGCGGCGGACCGTCGCGAGCTGCGCGCCGCCGTCGGGCGCCGCGAGCGAGACGTACCAGTCGGACGCGAACGTGTCGGCGAGGCCGAGCAGGTCGCGGTAAAACGCCGCCGTGGCGGCGGGGTCGGCGCTCATCGTCACGGGGTAGATGGCCTGCGTGGTCACTGCGGTTCCTCCTTCAGGGGGGACGGTGAGGATCGTGGTGTCGTCGTCGACGTAGCGCTCGCGGACGGGGCCGGCGGGCTCCAGCCCGCGCTCGTGGACCCACGCGAGCAGCGGCCACCAGGCCAGGGCGAGCGTGTCGCGCGGGCCCTGGTGGACCGTCGACGCGACCAGCCCGCCCGGGAGCACGACGGGCTCAGTGCCTGGCGGCGGTGGGACCTCGGCGCCGAGGACGACGTCGAACGGCCCGTCGAGGTCGACAGGGAACATGCCGGTGAAGGGGACGTCGGCGTCGAGGAGGTCGGCGAGGCGCAGCGCGAGCTCGGAGGTCACGGCGGCGGCGGTCTCCGCGGTCGCCGGCCCGCGCATGGCGGCGAGGCGCCGCTCGGGCTCGGCGCGCACCATGACCGGCGGGTCCGGCAGGGCGCCGTCGCCGAGTCGCTCGAGCCCGGCGAGCGCGCGGGCGACGCGGTCGAGTTCGGCCGCCCGCCGCGCGCGCTCGGCGGCGATGAGCTCCGCGGCGCGCGCCTCGTCGGCGACGAGGAGGTCGGCGATCGTGGCGAGGGGGACGTCGAGCTCGCGCAGCAGCGCGATCGTCGCAGCGGTCCGGGCCTGCCGCGGGTGGTAGAAGCGGTAGCCCGTCTGCGCGTCGACCGTCGCGGGGGCAAGCAGCCCCTGCTCGTCGTAGCGCCTCAGCTGGCGGACGCTGAGGCGGGTCAGGCGCGCGAAACGGCCGATGGTCAGGAGGTCGTCGGGCACGCTGCGATGATGCACTCTCCCCCGGGGAGAGGGTCAAGCTCAGCTGAGCTGGTCGATCGTGCAGTCGGCGGGGTCCTTGTCGTCCCGCCAGCGCTGCACCTTCGCCCCGTGCCGGATGCGCCCGTCGCTGGCGTGGTCGTACGTGACCTCGACGACCAGTTCGGGCCGCAGCTCCACCCACTCCAGCTCGCGGCCCTGCGTCCAGCGTGACGCTTCGCCGCTGCCGCGCGCGCCCGTCTCGTAGGGCTTCAGCGTCTCGACGAGCTCGCGCTTCTGCTTTGCGGTGAAGCCGCTGGAGTGCCCGACGACGCGCAGCTCTCCGTCCGGGGTGTAGAGCGCGAGGATGATGGCGCCGACCGTGCCCTCGGCCTTGCCCGGCCGCCAGCCCATGACCACCGCGTCCATCGTGCGGACGCGCTTGATCTTCACCATGCCCGTGCGCTCGCCGGGCCGGTACGGCGCGTCGCGCTGCTTGGCGATGACGCCCTCGGCGGTGTGCAGCCACTGCTCGGCGTCGGCGGCGGTCCGGACGTACGGCGCGAGCTTCACCGGGGCGGACACGATCGTCTCCAGCGCCGTGCGGCGCTCGGTCCACGGCAGCTCGAGCAGGACGTCGTCGTCGCGGGCCAGGAGATCGAAGGCGATGTAGGTCGCGGGTGTCTCTGCGGCCAGCCGCTCGATCCGCGACGCGGCGGGGTGGATGCGCTGGCCGAGCAGGTTGAACTCCTCGCCGCCGTCCTCGCTCTCGATGACGATCTCCCCGTCGAGCACGTACCGCCCGGCGGGAAAGCTGAGCTCGGGGAAGTAGCGGGTGAGGTCCTTGCCGTTGCGCGACTGCAGCTCGACCTCGTCGCCGTCGACGAACGCGACGGCGCGGAAGCCGTCGTACTTCGGCTCGTAGACCCAGCCGTCGGCCTCGTCGGGCAGGCCCTTGCGCGGGCGGGCGAGCTGGGGCAGGACGGTGGGGGTGAGCGGGAGGGCCATGCGTCAGTCCAGGCGCGGGGCGGCACTGGCGCCGCGCAGCCGGTGCAGCATACGGTCGGCGAGCTTGGGGGAGATGCCGTTGACGATGCCGAGCAGGCGGACCTCGGGCGGGTGGTAGAGCTCGCGCCGGTCGTGCTCGACGGCCTTGAGGATCTTGGTGGCGAGCGTGGTCGCCGGCCGCGCGTCCTTGGCGCGGTACCACGGGGGCATGCGGTCGCGCTCGTGGTCGTGCAGCGCGGTGGCGATCTCCCCGGGATACACGGTGGTGACCGACACGCCGGTGTGGGCGAGCTCGTGGCGCAGCGCGGTGCTGTACCCGCGCTGGGCGGCCTTCGTCGCGCCGTACGCGGCGGCGGCGGGGAACGAGCGCAGCCCCGCGCCGGAGGAGACCACGACGATGTGCCCGCGGTGCGCGGCGAGCAGGTGCGGCAGGGCGGCGTGCACGGTGTAGACGGTGCCGAGCCAGTTGACGCGCGTCATCTGCTCGACCTCGGCCAGGGGCTGCTCGGCGACCGTGCGGTAGTGGGTGAGCCCGGCGTTCGCGACGACGAGATCGAGGCCGCCCGCCTCGGCGGCGAACCGGTCCGTGGCGGCCTGCACCGCGGCCGCGTCGCCGACGTCGCACGGCAGTGCGACGTGACGGCCGGGGAGCGCGTCGGCGAGCGCCTCCAGTTCCCGCAGCGAGCGGGCCAGCAGTCCCACCTGCGCGCCGCGTCGCGCCAGCGCTTCGGCGATCGCGCGCCCGATGCCGCTCGATGCGCCGGTCACGAGGGCGCAGGTGCCCGGTTCGATCTTCATGACATCTACCGTACGGGAGCTTCCCGTACGATCCCCACATGTCCTCCGATCATGTGACCGTTGCCGAAGAGGAGTACCTCCAGACCCTGTTCTGGCTGTACGAGGCCGGGCTGCCGATGACGGGCGCGAACGTCGCTCGCGCGATGCAGCTCTCGGCGCCGACGGTCCACGAGATGATCGGGCGCCTGGAGCGCGACGGGTACATCACGCGCGCCTCGAACAAGGTCATCAGCTTCACGCCGTCCGGCGTCGAGCACGCCGAGGAGATCGTGCGCCGGCACCGGCTCATCGAGCGGTTCCTCACCGACGTCCTCGGAATCCCGTGGGACGAGGTCCACGAGGAGGCCGAGCGCCTCGAGCACGCGATGAGCCCGGTCCTCGAGGAGCGCATGCTCGCCGCGATCGGCGACGCGAAGACGTGTCCGCACGGGCACCCGATCAACGTGGGGCAGCGCATCGGCGGCGTGCCGCTCGCCGACGTCGAGCTCGACGCGAAGGTCACGATCCTGCGCTTCGAGAACGAGGCCGAGGATCTCCTGCACTACCTCAAGGACCACGGGATCGAGCCGGGCATGGACGGCACGATCACGGCGAAGGACGAGAACGCGATCACGGTCGCCTCGGCCGACGGCGAGCACGTGGTGAGCATGTCGGTGGCGGAGACCGTGTCGGTGAAGGCCGATCCGTCGCCGCCGGAGCGCGTCGCGCTTCCGGGTCAGCTCGTGCTGGCCAAGGAGCGGTACGGGCGGTAGGGCCGGCCACGGAGCGCCCTCCTTGCGCGGGCTAACGGTGTTAGCTACACTCGGCTAACACCGTTAGCTGTTGATCGGAGTCCGCCATGACCGCCGCAACCGTCGCACCTCGCACCGTCCTGCCGCGCCTCGTCCATGCCGTCGTCGCCATCGCTGCGCTCGGCGGCGCGGTCGTCCTCATCGGCCCAGTCGCGCTCGCCCTCTGGATCGTTCCGGACGTCGCACTGCTCCCGGGCCTGTCGAAGGAGTTCGGTGACGGCCGTCTCGCGCCCCGCGCCGTTCCCTTCTACAACGCCGCGCATGCGCTCCCCGGCCCCGTCGTCCTCGGCGTGGTCGCGGCCGTGACCGTCAGCCCGCTGCTCGCCGGCCTCGCGCTGGTCTGGCTGTCGCACATCACCGGCGACCGGGCCCTCGGCTACGGCCTGCGGACCCCCGAGGGCTGGCAGCGTGGCTGAGGACCGCGTGACCCAGGCGGTCGGCGTCGCCCGCGAGCTGCTCGAGGCCGACGGCCCCGACGCCGTGAGCATGCGGGCGATCGCCGACCGCATGGGGATGCGCGCGCCGTCGCTCTACAAGCACGTGCCCGACAAAGCGACGCTCGAGGTGCACCTCATCGCCGCGGCGCTCGCCGAGTTCGGCGCCGTGCTGCACGCCGCCGGCCCCAACCTCCCCGCGCTCGCTCAGGCCTACCGGTCCTGGGCGACCGCGCACCCGCACCTCTACACGCTGGCGACCGCCCAGCCGCTGCCGCGCGACCGGCTGCCGGAGGGGCTCGAAGACCGCGCCGCCGCGCCGCTGCTGAAGGCGTGCGGTGGCGACCGGGACCGGGCGCGAGCGGCGTGGGCGGGCGCGCACGGGCTCGTCAGCCTCGAGCTGGCGGACCGCTTCCCGCCGGACGCCGATCTCGACGCCGCGTGGGATGCGTTCGCCGCGGCGTTCGCCGCCTGAGCCGCGTGGGGCGCGTTTGCGTTCTCCCTGAACGCAAACTCGCCCCGGGTCAAGGAACCGCCCTCGCGCTCATGCGCCTGAACTACGACCGCGTCACAGCGTCGGCCATCATCCGGTCACCCACGTGACGGTGTAGCCGAGCCGGATCGGCAAGGGGGGGCAGGTCGCTCGGACCGACCAGCCCGGGCGTGGCCTGGCCGGCGTGTCGCAACCCCGGCTGCACGAGCCCCCACGGCGCCGACGGCGGATCCGGCGACGGCCCGATGGCGGGGACCACCGGCGGGTCCGGGACGATCATCGGCACCACGTGGAAGTCGACCAACCGGGGGCTGGGCGCCGCGCCGGCAGGCGGGGCGCCGAGCACGGCGATGGCGCCGACCAGCGCGACAGTGAGGCGGACCGTCATGCCGAGCACATCGGCGGGTCGGGTCGGCCTCCCTCGCCCCGGGGACGGGAACCCGACAGATATCGGTCAGCCGGCGACCGGCACGGCGTGCACAGCCTCAGCCAGCCGCTTGACGCCCTCTTCGATCTGGTCGGCCGTCACGCCCGAGTACGCCAGGCGCAGCGTGTTCTCGCCGCCCTCGAGGAGGAAGTCCGTGCCCTTCACGATGGCGACGCCGCGCTCGCTCGCCGCCGCGAAGATCGCGTCGATGTCCGAGCCCTCAGGGAGTGACACCCACATGAAGTAGCCGCCCTCAGGCTTCTGGAACGTCGCCTCGGGCAGGTGCTCGGCCAGCGCGTCGCACAGGATGTCGACCCGCTCGGCGAGCGCGGCCTTGACCGTCGCGATCGAGCGGTCGATCGCGCCCGACGCGCAGAACTCGTACACGATCCCCTGCGCGACCATGTTCGGCGCGATGTAGGTGTTCGTCGCGAGCTTGCGGATGTCGTCGATCAGCCCGGCCGGGCCGACGAGGTAGCCGACCCGCACGCCCGGCGCCACGGTCTTGGAGAACGAGGACGCGTAGACGACCTTGTCGTCGGACTCGTCGAGCGACAGCATCGTGGGCAGCGACTCGCCCGCGAAGCGGATGTCGATGTACGGGTCGTCCTCGAAGATCGGGAAGCCGAACTCCCCGGCGAGGTCGAGCAGCGCACGGCGCTTCTCCAGCGAGAGCGTGTAGCCGGCCGGGTTCTGGAAGTTCGGGATGACGTGCGCCAGCGACGGCTTCACGCCGCCGCGCAGCAGGCCCGCGAGCTCGTCGGTGGAGATCCCGTCGCGCTCGAGCGAGACCATGTGGATCTGCGCGCCGAGCGACTTGAGGTTCAGCAGCGTGCGGTCGTACGTCGGCTTCTCGACGACGACGTCGGAGCCCGACTGCACCAGCGTCTGGAAGAGGAAGGCGTCCGCCTGCATGGACCCGTTGGTGACGAGCACGCGCGACTCGTCGACCCCGTGCTTCTCCGCGATCCACTTGCGCAGCGGCACGTAGCCGATGGCGGTCCCGTAGGCCGTAAGGCCGCCGGGGTCGTTCGCGAACGCGCGCTGGGCGGCGGCGCTCAGGCCCTCCACGTCGACGATGTCCAGGGACGGCGCCCCGCGGGCGAAGGAGATCGTGTCGGCCATGCCGTCCACAGTAACGCGCCGGAGCGCGCAACCGGTCAGCGGCGGCGGGGCAGCAGGCGCGCGGCCGCGGCGACCTGCGCCGCGGCGTCGCGCTCGGCGCGCGACGGGGCCTCCCGTCGCGCGATCATCGCGTCGAGTTCATCGCCGAGGCCGGAGGCCGCCCACGCCACGTCGTCGAGCGCGGCCTGCAGGCCGGCGCCGACGCCTACTGGCTGAAGACGACCTTCGAGGAGTCGTTGGGATCGATCTTCACGTTCCATGTCTTGCCCAGCTCGTAGGGGCTCATGTCGGTCCCGGCGATCATCGTCACCAGGGTGGTTTCGTACGGCGCGCCGCCCGCGGGCGTGACGGTGAGGTCGAACTCGCACGTGGCGTTGCCGGCGCTGCGCTGGCCCGTGTCACGCGCCGCGGTGATGACCGCGGTGCCGGGCGAGCCCTCGTTCATGATGCGGACCATCTCGCGCCCGGCCGTCTCGACTTCGTTGCGCGCGGCCATGCCGCCCGCGAGGTCCGTGCCCGAGATGCCCGACTGCTGCTGCGCGGCGGCGGCCATGCTCTGCGCGCCGGCCATCGTGTCCTTCATGTTCTTGAAGAGTCCCATGGAAGTTCCCCTGAGAGAGAGCAGTACGGCGAGCCTATGGGCCCGCCTCTGTCTGCTCAACCGGTGACCGCGGCGTTGCTTACGGCGACCTACGGAATCTCGAGACCCGACAGGCCCTCGAAGCCGCGCAGCAGGAGCGTCGCCGCCCGGTCAGCCATGTCGTCGGGCGCGTAGCGCTCGGGATCGGTGACGATGAGGCGGGCGAATGAGTCGCCGACGCCGACGACGGCGTTGGCGCTGATCTCCGCCTTGAACTCCGGGTCGTCCGTCATGCCGGCGCTCCGCAGCCAGGTGGCGATCATCTCGGCGATGCGCCCGATCTGCTCGGTGCGGTGCTGCTCGACGCCCGCTGCGACCTGCGGATCCAGCCCGTCGTGGACCGCCATGACCGTCGCGCGGAAGCTGTCGGGCGCCGACGCCACGGCGCGGAAGAACCCGGTGAAGCCGCCGCGCAGCGTGTCGGCCGGGTGCTCGAAGTCGATGGTGTCCGGGAGCGATTCCGCGGTGGCCTGCAGCAGCCGCTCGGCCTCGCGCCGCAGCAGCGCGGCGAAGAGCTCGCGCTTGTTCGGGTAGCAGTCGTAGAGGACCGGCTTGGTGACGCCGGCCTCGGCGGCGATCGCGTCCATCGACGCCCCGTCGAATCCCGTGCGCAGGTAGACCTGCAGCGCCGCGTCGAGGACGAGCGGACGCCGCCGCTCCGGCCCGAGATGGGGCGCTCGCGTGCGGGTAGAGGTGTCACTGGGCGTGCTTGCCACACGTCCAACGTACCTGAACGCCCCGTCAGCGGCTGCGGCGGCTGCCACGCCGGCGGCTCCCGCTCGAGCTGGAGCGGGAGCTGCGGCGGACGCGTTCGAGCTCACGGCCGAAGGCGTCTTCGGCCGCCTGGCTCATGAGCGGCTCGAACACGGCGAGGTAGGCCTCCGCCGCCAGCGGCCGCAGTCGCTCGAGCGCGGTGCGGACGTCGGCCCACTGCTCGTCGGGCATCCCGGCCGCTTCGAACGGCTTCCACACGCCGTCGAGGAAGAGCTTGACGAACGCGCGGGCCGCCGCCTCGGCGTGCCGCTGGAGCTCCTCGATGAGGTCGAACGCCAGCTCGGGCTCGACGCCGAGCTCCTTCAGCGTGATGCCGGCGCGGAACAGGCGCGGGCTGGAGATCTCGAAGCGCCCGTCACCGACCGGCTGGAGCAGGCCGAGCTTCACCGCGCGCTTGATCCGGTCCGCGGTGGCGTTCCCGCCGAAGCGGTCGAAGACCTCCTCGGCGTCGAGGATCTCGGAGTTCTCGGTCTCGAAGCCCTGGAGCAGCATCTGGCGGAGGCTGACGGCCTCCTCGCCGAAGCGGTCGTTCTCCAGGAGGTGACCGATCGCGGTGAGGTTGAAGCCGTCGGCCTGCAGGTCGCGGATGAGGCGCAGGCGCTCGACGTGCACGGGGCCGTAGTACCCGGTGCGGCCGCGGACGTCGGGCGGGGGCAGCAGCCCGCGCGATTGATGTGCGCGGATGTTGCGCACGCTCTGGCCCGTCTGGCTGGCCAGCTGTTCGATCGTCATGTCGTTGGGAGAGGTCGACACGGAGGGCAGAAGCCTAGCCGCTGGCTATGTCTCATAGATCGATGTAACATCGTCGCATGTCGTCTTTCCTGTCCTCCATCCTCGCCGCAGATGCGCCCGCCGGAGGCGCCGCGATGGACCAAGTGGTCATCGCCACGCTCGGCGCATCGGTCGCCACCGCCGTCCTGCTGTGGGTCGGGCTGCGATACCGCGCCGGCCACATGGGATGGCTGCGGAGCATCGCCGGCTTCTCCGAGCGCACGTCCGGCATGCCCTCCTGGGCGGCCGTTCCCGCCGGGCTGGGCAGCGGCGCGCTGATCGTCGCCCTCTTCGGGATGTACTGGGACATCTCGCTGCACATCGACAAGGGCCGTGATGAGGGGCCGCTCGCCAACCCCGCGCACTACTTCATTCTCATCGGCCTCTACGGCGTCCTCGCCGCCGGGTTCCTGTCGCTCGCGATGGCCGACGGCCGCCGTGAGAGCCGGGCCTCCGTGCGGATCGCCCACGGCTGGAACGTGCCGCTCGGCGGCCTGCTCATGGTCGCCTGCGGCGCCTACGCGCTGCTCGGCTTCCCGCTCGACGACCTCTGGCACCGCATGTTCGGCCAGGACGTCACGCTCTGGGGCCCCACCCACCTCATGCTCATCGGCGGCGCGGTCATGGGCCTCATCGGGCTGTGCGTGCTCATCTCCGAAGGGTTGCGCGCGCCCGCCGGCGAGGAGGCTCCGAACGCCCTCGCGCCGATCATCCAGCGCACGCGCGCCATCGGGCTCATGGGCGGGCTGCTCGTCGGGCTCGCGACGTTCCAGGCCGAGTTCGACTGGGGCGTGCCGCAGTTCAACCTCCTGCTCGAGCCGGTCCTGCTCGCGGCGTCGGCCGGCATCGGGCTGGTCTGCGCCCGGCTGTACATCGGCCCTGGCGGCGCGATCGCGGCCACGCTGATCTTCCTCATCCTGCGGGGTGCGCTGGCGCTCGCCATCGGTCCCGTGCTGGGGCAGACGCCGCCCGACTTCGCGCTCTACCTCCCGTCGGCGATCCTCGTCGAACTCGTCTTCCTGGCCGCTCCCGCCGCGCTGCGGGCCAAGCCGTACGTCGTCGGCGCGCTCGCCGGCTTCGCCGTGGGCACGGTGGGCACCCTCGCCGAGTACGGCTGGTCACAGGTCTGGATGCCGATCCCGTGGCCGTCGGGCATGCTCGCCGAGGCGCTCCTCGTCGGCACCATCGCGGGCGTAGCCGGAGGCGTCGTCGGCGCGTTCATGGGCGGATGCCTGAACCCGCAGATCGGGCTCGCGGCCATGCGCCCCGGCCGGATCCTCGCCCCGGCGGCGACTGCCGTCATCATCGGGCTCTTCGGCGTCCTGCTGGCGACGGGCGCCCAGGGCGGCGTGACCGGCACGGTGACGCTGCGCGACATCGAAGCCGGGCCGGACCGCACGGTCGCCGCGACCGTGCGGGTCACGCCGGACTCCGCGGCCGACGATGTTCGCTGGCTGACCTACACCGCGTGGCAGGGCGACGGGTTCGTCATCAACCACCTGCGACGCGTGAGCGACGGCGTCTACGAGACGACCGAGCCCGTCCCGGCCGGTGGTGACTGGAAGGCGATGGTCCGCCTGCACCAGGGCGACTCGCTGCTCGCGATGCCCGTCCACATGCCGGAGGACCGCGCGATCCCGGCACCCGAGATCCCCGCCACCGCCGCCTTCACCCGCCCGTTCGTCGCCGACAAGCTCGTGCTCCAGCGTGAGGCGAAGACCGATGTCGCGCCGTGGCTGTGGACCGCCGCCGGCCTCGTCGTGCTCCTCCTCACGCTGCTGCAGCTCGGCGCGCTGGGCTGGGGCCTGCTGCGGCTGTCGTCCACGGCGACGCCGCCCGACGCGCCCGGTGGCGCGCCGGTTGGTGCCGCGGCGCCGCGCACGGCGGCGCGACCCGGGCGGGTCGCGCCGGTGTGATCACGGCTTGATGGCGTACCAGCGGATCGGGAAGCTCGAGAACCCGGCGGCGTTGGTCCCCGTCACGTTGCAGAGCCGGATGTTCACGACGTTCGCGCCCTGCGTCGACCCGGTCGACAGGATCACGCCGGCGGGGAGCTTGACGCTCGCGCCGGGGCGCACGACGACGATGTCGCCGAAGTCGACGCCGCCCAGTGCGAGGTCGTACTCCGCGCAGGTGTGCGCGTCGATGCCGCCGCTCACGCTGATCAGCCCGGTCGAGCTCGTGCTCTCCTGTGCGAAGCCGGTCGAGTTGATGCCGTCGAGCAGGTTGGCGTCGGCGGCCTTCTCGTCGTCCTTGAGGAACGCGGTGGAGTCGAAGCCGTCGAGCAGGCTCGCGTCGAGCCCGGACCCGGAGCCGTCGACCGTCGAGAGCTTCGCGAGGATCTGCCCGGGCGTGTCGGCCGAGCCGGAGGTGCCGGGCGGTCCCTGAATGCCCTGCGTGCCGGGCGCGCCCTGCGGGCCAGGCTCACCGGTGGCGCCGGCGGGACCGGTGGCGCCCGCGGGCCCTGAGGTACCGGTCGTCGTCCCGGCGCCGCCCGTGGTCACGGACGCGGACGCGCTCGTCCACGCCAGCTTGCGCTCACTCTTCTTGCACTTCGCCTTCGCCGCGACGACGCGCAGCTGGCCCTTCGCCTTGCCGGCCTTCTTCACGCAGGCCGTGACGGTCACCGGCGGCTTCGTGGCGGCGGGCTGGCCGGTCACCGCCCACGCTCCACCACCGAGGGCGAGGAACACCGCGATGGTGGACATGACGTTCGCGTAGCTCAACGACGGGCGTGACATGACGGCGCCTCCGGGCTGGTGGAAGTGAAGCTCCCTGTTCGCGCAACACGCGCTCCCTGCCGGAGTTACGCGCGCCCGAAAACGGGTGTCAGCCGCGACGCAGGCGTGCCGCGCTGTCGCGCGCGCTCGTGGTCGCCCAGGACGCCAGTGCGGCGGCGGGCGTGCGCTTCGGGTCGGGCTCCTGCCCGTCGCCCAGCCGCCAGAGCTGCTGGGTGTGCCACACGAGGTCGGTGAGCGCGTCGGCGCGCTTGATACCGATGCGCTGCGGCTTGTCGCCGCTCGCGGCGACCGCGCCGGACATGAGCTCGCGGGGGAGCTCCGGCTCGACGGCCATCGGCCGGCCGAGGCCGATGACGTCCACGGCGCCTTCCTCGAGGACCGCGTTCATCGCGTCGGCGCTGCGCAGCCCGCCGGTGAGCATGAGCGGCATCGTCGTCCGCTCGCGCACCTTGCGGGCGTACTCGAGGAAGTACGCCTCCCGCTCCCGGGTGCTCTTCCGCTGCTCGGCGAGGTCGCCGACCATCGCGGCGCGCTCGTACGTCCCACCGGAGATCTCGAGGAGGTCGACCCCCTCCGCCTCCAGGGCTTCGACCACGGCCATCGACTCCTCCTCGGAGAACCCGCCGCGCTGGAAGTCCGCGCTGTTGAGCTTGACCGAGAGCGGAGTCTGCGCGCCGATCTCGTCGCGGATCGCCCGGACGAGTTCGATGACGAAGCGGCGCCGGCGCTCGGGGTCGCCGCCCCACGCATCCTGGCGCTGGTTGGTGAGCGGTGAGAGGAACTGGCTGACGAGGTAGCCGTGCGCGCCGTGGATCTGCACGCCCGTGAAGCCGGCGCGGACGACGACGTCGGCGGTCCGGGCGAAGCGGCCGATGATCTCGTGGATCTCGGCGTCGGTCAGCGTGCGCGGCTTGGCGAACGCGGTCTGCAGGCCCTTGATCGGCACCGCCGACGGCGCCACCGGGCGGCGGCTGAGCAGCCGCGGGGACTGGCGGCCGGGGTGGTTGATCTGCACCAGCGCCTGGGTGCCGTGCTGGGTGGACGCCTCGGCCCATGCGCGCAGGGCTTCCATGTCGCGGTCGTCCTCGACGGCGACGTTGCGCGGCTCGCCGAGCGCGCGGCGGTCGACCATCACGTTCCCGGTGATCAGCAGCCCTGCGCCTCCCGCGGCCCAGCGCTCGTAGAGGCGGGTGAGGCGCTCGGTCGGCGCGTTCGTGCGCACGTCGCCGAGCTGCTCGCTCATCGCCGCCTTCGCGAGGCGGTTGGGCAGGTCAACGCCGCAGGGGAGGGTCAGGGGGGAGGGCAGCGTCGGCATCGCGGCCGCATCCTACCGATCCGTAGCTACGCGCGGGTGGGCTCCAGGTGGAAGACGAGCACGGCGACATCGGGGTCGACTTCGGTCGCGGTCAGGAACGCACGGACCGTCCGGTCGGTGACACGCTCGACCACGGCGACGAGATCCTGGCGGGCGGCGTCCTGGAGGGCGAGACGCGCGTGGCGGGCGAGTTCCCCGCGCCCTGCTTCCACGAGCGTCTGCTCGCTCTGGGTCAGGTTCTCCTCGAGCAGGACGGCGACGAGGTCGTCGGCGCGATATGTCCGCGCCTTCGTCGGGCCGCGCCCGGTGTAGCGCGCGAGCACGCGGACCACGGATGTGGATATCTCGGCCGCGGTGGGCCCGCCGGGGGTCAGATCCTCCATGATCGACACGTCGATCGGTGTCCTTCCTTCGCCTCGTCAGGAACAGGTCGCGCACCGGTCCCCGAGGCTGCCGGAAGCCGGCGCGGCGCACGTTCCCCCGGGAGTTCCCCGCCCACAAGGCCCCCCCGACAACTCGTCCCTTTAACGTTACTCCAGCGACCGAGCGGAGTGGAAGGTCGTGCGCCGGGAGGCCCGTAGAAGTCCCCAGCCGCCTGCGGACTTCTACGGAGCCTCCGGCGCAGGGCTCACACGGTGAAGCGGCCGACGAGCGCGTCGAGCTCCCGCGCCCGGTCGGCCAGGGCCTGGCTCGACGCGGCGACCTCCTGGGTCGTCGCGCTCGACTGCTCGGTCGACGCGGACACCTGCTCGCTCGTGGCGCTGGCGTCGTCGGCGACACTGCGGACCTGGCCGACCGCCTCGCGGATCTGCTCGATCTCCCCGCTCACGTCGTTGACGCTCTGCGCGAGCGTGCTGAACGCCCGCTCGGTCTCCTGCACCGTCTGCGACGCGGACTCCGCGAGCGTGCGGACCTCCTCGGCGACGACCGCGAAGCCGCGGCCGTGCTCCCCGGCCCGGGCGGCCTCGATCGCGGCGTTGAGGGCCAGCAGGTTCGTCTGGTCGGCGATCGAGGCGATCCGGTCGGTCAGCGCGATGCCCTCCTGGGCGAGCTCACTCGCCCGGCCCGCGACCTCGACCGCCCCCTCGGCGGCGCCGTGGACGGACTCGACGAGCTGGACCTGGCGTGCCGCGCCCGTCGCGAGCCCGGTCGTCGCCTGGGCGATCTCCTCGATCGCGCCCCCGGTCTGCTCCGCGCTCGTCGACATCTGCTCGGACGCGGACGCGACCTCGCCGGCGGTGCGTCCGATCTCCCCGATCATGTCGGCGACCTGCTCGCGCATCCGGTTGTAGCTGCCCAGCCCGCCCTGTGCGCGGGAGAGCATCACGTTGAACGTCTCGCCGAGCGCTCCCAGCTCTTCCCCGGCGGCGGCGTGCAGCGGCTCGGTCACCGGCTGGACAGCCACGGTGAGGTCGCCCTCGGTCATCGCCTCGAGACCGCCGCCGAGGTGCGTGAGGCAGTGGTCGCTCAGGCTCGTCAGGCGGGCCTGCAGGTCCTCGAGGGACGAGTGGTCGCCCAGCGCGAGCTGCAGCTGCGCCCGGAGCGTCTCGTATCCCTCGATCGCCGCCTGGGCCTTGGCGAGCATCGAGTTGAAGAGCCCGACGATCGCGGCGAGCTCGTCGTCCTCGCCGCGCGCGGCGATGGGCTCGGTGATGGGCACGACCTGGCGGGTCAGGTCGCCGGTGGCCGCGGCGCCGAGGCCGTCAACCAGGCCCTGAAGGCAGTGGCCGTCGAGGCTGCGCAGCCGGTCCTCCAGCTGACTGATGGTGTCGCGGTCACGCGAGGCGGGGATCGCGGCAGCGGGCCGCGGGCGGGAGAGAACTCGCACGTCGAACTCCTTGGTCGAGGAAAACGGCCAGGCGTCCGAGCCAAGTCCCCACAAGCAGGGTCCCCGGAACGACAACCTCCTGCCCCGGCTAGTCGACACCGGGGCAGGAGGCTTGAGCTGATCAGGCGCCGAGGATCTCCATGGCGATCTCGGCGGTCTCCGTCGGGGTGCGACCGACGCGCACGCCCTTGGCCTCAAGGGCCTCCTGCTTGGCGGCGGCGGTGCCGGCCGAGCCGGACACGATCGCGCCGGCGTGGCCCATCTGCTTGCCCGCCGGGGCGGTGAAGCCCGCGATGTAGCCGACGACCGGCTTCGTCACGTGCTCGGCGATGTACTCGGCCGCCTCCTCCTCGGCCGAGCCGCCGATCTCGCCGCTCATGACGATGAGCTCGGTCTGCGGGTCGGCCTCGAACAGCGCGATGACGTCGACGAACGACGAGCCCGGGACGGGGTCGCCGCCGATGCCGACGATCGACGAGTTGCCGAAGCCCTTCTGGGCCAGCTCGTTGCCGATCTGGTAGGTCAGCGTGCCGGAGCGCGAGACGACGCCGACGTTGCCCTCCTTGAAGAACGACGCCGGGATGATGCCGACGTTCGCCTTGCCCGGCGACAGGATGCCCGGGCAGTTCGGGCCCACCAGGGTCGTGCCCGGGTAGTCGCGCTTGACCTGGTTGTAGAGCTTGAGCTCGTCGTGCGCGGGGATGCCCTCGGTGATGATGATGACCACCTCGACGCCCGCCGCGGCGGCCTCGAGCGCGGACGCCGCCGCGAACGGCGGCGGCACGAAGATCATCGCCGTGTTGGCGCCGGTCTCGGCGACGGTGGTCGCCCAGTCGGCGAACACCGGGATGCCCTCGACGTTCTCCCCGGCCTTCTTCGGGTTGATGCCGCCGACGACGTTCGTGCCGTACTTGCGGTTGTTCAGGGTGTGGAACGAGCCCTCACGGCCGGTGATGCCGGCGACGGCGAGCTTCGTGTCGTTGCCAACGAGGACGGACATCAGCTGTTCTCCTTGGCCAGCGCGACGACCGTCTGGGCCGCTTCCAGCATCGTCTTGGCGGGGGTCACGTTCGGGAGGTCGGCCTGCTCGAGCAGCTCGCGGCCGGCCACGTCGTTCGTGCCGTCCAGGCGGACGACGAACGGGACGGTGGGCTTCAGCTGGCCGAACGCCTCGATGAGGCCCTTGGCGACCTCGTCGCAGCGCGTGATGCCGCCGAAGATGTTGAACAGGACGGCCTTCACGTTCGGGTTCGAGAGGATGACCTCCGTCGCCTCGGTGATCTTCTGGGCGTCCGATCCGCCGCCGGCGTCCAGGAAGTTCGCGGGCGTGCCGCCGGCCTGCGCGACGACGTCGAGCGTCGACATCACGAGCCCGGCGCCGTTGCCGAGGATGCCGATGTCACCGTCGAGCGCCACGTACGTGATGCCCTTGGCGCGCGCGGCGGCCTCCTGCTCGTCCTCGCCCTGCGTGTAGCGCAGCTTCGCGTTCTCCGGGTGACGGAAGAGCGCGGACTCGTCGAGCGAGACCTTCGCGTCGAGCGCCTTCGCCTTGCGGTCGGGCGTGATGATGAGCGGGTTGACCTCGGCGAGCGTGGCGTCCTCCTCGATCCACACCTCGTAGAGGGCCACGAGGATGTCGGCGACGCCCTCCTCGACGTCCGCGGGCGTCTTCGCCTCGCGCACGATCGACAGCGCCTCGTCCTTCGTCAGGCCGACGAGCGGATCGACGTTGCGCTTGATGAGGAGCTCGGGGGTCTTCTCGGCGACCTCCTCGATCTCGACGCCGCCTTCCAGGCTGAACATCACGAGCGGCTTCTTCGCCGACCGGTCCAGCAGGATCGAGGCGTAGTACTCGGTGTCGATGTCCGACGCCTTCTCGATCCACAGGGTGTGGACGATGTGGCCCTTGATGTCCAGGCCGAGGATGTTCGTCGCGTGCTCCGTGGCTTCGGCCTCGTTGGCCGCGAGCTTGACGCCGCCGGCCTTGCCGCGGCCGCCGATGAGCACCTGCGCCTTGACGACGACGGGATAGCCGAGCTCGTTCGCTGCGGCGACCGCGTCTTCGACGGTCGTCACTGCGCGGCCGTCGGAGATCTCCAGGCCGTGCTTGGCGAACAGCTGCTTGCCTTGATATTCGAGCAGGTCCATGTGCCGTTTCGGGTGGGGTGGGGGCGCGACCAGTCGGGTCGCGCCGCGTGGTTGGGAGCGCCAACCAGACCCCGGCGACACAAGCGGCGCCGGGTGTGGCGCCGCCGATGGACTCTAGTGACGGTGCGTCGATCAGGTCGGGCGGTCGTGGCGCGCGCGGTGTGCACGGCCTCACGTAGGCTCGCGCTCCATGGCCCGCCCGAACCTCCTCGTCATCATCACGGACCAGCAGCGGGCGCCGATGCACTGGCCCGACGAGCCGGGCTGGCTCGACGCGCTGACGCCCGCCGACGCCGAGCTGCGGCGCACCGGAGTGACCTTCGACAACGCCTGCACCGCGACGGCGATGTGCTCTCCGAGCCGGGCGAGCTTCCTCACCGGCACGTACCCGTCGCGCCACGGCGTGACGCTCACGCTCACCGAGGGCAACCTGCATCCCGACCGGTCCCGCGGGCCCGAGATCCTCCGCGAGGCGGCGGGGCTCGCGGCGCGCGGTGAAGCTCGGAAGCGGACGCTCGCCCGGGCGTTCCTGCGCGGGGCGCTGCGGCTCGGCCCGCCGGGTGGCGGCGAGCCGGAGCTGCCGGCGGGCATCCCGACCCTCGGCTCGCGCCTGCGCGACGCCGGGTACACCGTCGCCTACAAGGGCAAGTGGCACCTGACCATGCCGCTCGGCGGTCACGGGAACTGGGGGCCGGCCGACACCGAGCGCCTGGAGCGCGACCACGGGTTCCCCGGCTGGGAGCCGCCCGACGCGGGCGAGAACGCCGATCCGGAGGGCTTCGGCGGGGGTACCGCGGGCGCGTCGGGGGAAGGGTTCGACGAGGACTACACCCGACAGGCCGAGCGCTTTCTCAAAGCCGCAGACCTCCCCGAGCCGTTCTGCCTCATCGTCTCGCTCGTCAATCCGCATGACGTCCTCGGCTACCCCGCGACCTACGAGACCGGCGGGTTCCGGCGCGAGGAGTTCGCCGACCTCGACGTCCCGCTGCCGGCGACCGTCGACGAGAACCTGCGAGACAAGCCGACGGCGCACGCGATCATGAAGCTCGGGCAGACCGCGTACCTCGGCCGTGTCGGGTCGCGGGCCGCACAGCTCGACTACCTGCGGTTCTACGCCCATCTCCACCGGCTCGTCGACTCGAAGATCGGTCGCCTGCTCTCCGCGCTCGGCGATCCCGCGGACCCGGCGTCGCTGCGCTCTCGCACCGTGGTGACCCGGTTCTCCGATCACGGCGAGATGGGGCTCTCGCACGGCGGCCTGCGGCAGAAGATGTTCAACGCCTACGAGGAGACCGTCCGCGTCCCCCTGACGATCTCCAACCCGCTGCTGTTCCCGGCGGGCGCGACGTCGGCCACGGCCGCCACGCTCGTCGACGTCGTCCCGACGCTGCTCACCTTGGCCGGCGCCCCGCTCGACGGCACCATCGACGGGACGAGCCTCTGCGGTGTCCTCGCCGGGAAGACCGGTCCAGAGCGCGAGGCGGTCCGGGCGAGCGCGACGGACTTCGGCGGGGTCCTCGACACGACGCCGGCCGAGGGCGTGCGCGACCACGCGCTGTTCACGTTCGACGACCACCAAGCGGGCACGGCCATGCAGGACACCGTGCTGCCGCCCAACCGGATCCGCGCGATCCGGGGCGACCGCTGGAAGTACGCGGTGTACGTCGATCAGGCGGGCCGGGTCGCGCCCGAGTACGAGCTCTACGACCTCGAGGCCGACCCCGACGAGGCGGTCACGCTGGTGGAGAAGGGCACCGGCCGGGGCCGGACCGCGGCGGCCCGGGCGGCCCTGCCGTCGTTGCACGAGGCGCTCGCCGCCGCGTGCGACGAGACCGGCATGCAGGCGCTCGCGCCGCTGCCGCCGCTCACTCGGTGAGCCGCACGATCGGGGGCGGCCGCCAGGCTCCGGTGAGCGCCGCCGTGCGCGGGGCGTAGATCCGCAGGTACGGGCGGAAGCGGGCCGGTGGCACCGGCAGCCAGTTCACCAGCGGGTCGGCGGGGCGCGTGCGGCTGAAGACGATGTCCACCGACCCGTCGGGGCGGCGCAGCAGCGGCGGGTGGCTGTCGCCGACGGCGTGCCGGTGCTCCGGCGCGTCGACGAGGAACCCGTCATCGTCGTAGGCGGTGATCGACCAGAACGCGTCGGCCGGCGGCTCCTGGCCGGGGGCGAACCGCAGCCGGTAGGACCGGCGTCCGTCGAGCCGGCTCCCGCGGCTGTCAAAGAGCGCCACGCGGTAGATCGCCTCCTCCGGGGTGTTCGCGCCCAGCCCGATCTGCGCGACCCCGGCCCGGGTGATGTAGTCCGTGCCGTAGTCCCCGAGGTTCGCGGGCGTGGTCGTCCATCCGCGCTGCGCGAGCGCTCGGCCGGTCTGGACGAGATCGGTGAGCGATGTCATCGCGCGATCGGTGCTCGTCACCGCCCGGGCGAGCGCGGCTCGGGCCGGCCGGCTCAGCCCGGCGCTCGACGTGCGGCGCCCGGGCCCGACGCCGATCGGCGCGAGGCGCGCGAGGAAGGCGGCGTCGCGGGCCGGCGGGGGGTTCTCCTCCATGGCCGCGCTCAGCCCGTCGAGGAACGCCAGCCCGGTCAGGCGCGGCGCCTGGGTCGGCTGCGGCATCGGCAGGTCGCACTCCCGGGCGGGCGGCGTCGTGCCGGGCGGCGCTACCAGGGTGAACTGCTGCATGAGGGCGCGCGCTGCGAGCTGGTCTGCGGCGTCCGAGGCCAGGGTGCGGCCGATGACCCAGATGCGGCGGTGCGCGACGGTGATCGGCGTCGTGCCCGGCGGCGGCGTCCCCGGCGCGCCGCTCCACGTGATGGCGAAGCGGCCGGCCGACGAACCGGTCGTGCGCGACCCCACGTAGCCCACGACGTTCGTGTACGGGTCGACGAGCTGGAAGACGAAGTAGCGGCGTCCCATGTCGGGGTGGCTGAGGACGACGGGGCCCGCGCCGAGATCGAGATGCGCGATGGAGTAGAGCGTGTCGACGTTCGGCGCGATCACGGTGCGGTTCTCCGGGCCGGAGAACGCACGCGCGTGGCTGAACGCGTTGACCGGCGCGTTGCCCTCGTCGGTCGCGCACCCGACGCTCGTCATCGTGGAGCGCACGCGGAGGGACTCCATGAGCGGGAGGCCGTAGACGTGCGCCTGGACTCCCAGCGCGGCGGCACGCGGCGCGGACACGGCGGCCTGCGCCGGGGCGCCACCCCACGCGCACAGCGCGGTGATGGCCGCCCCGGCGACGGAGCGGAGGAGCCAAGTCTCGGACATGCGTGCAATCTGAACAGATCGCATGTCCGCGGGCAAACGGCGCGGCGATCGATCAGGTCGGCCGGTACCCCATCGCGTCGCCCGCGGCGCGGGCGGCGTCTTCGTCGCCGGCCGCGAGCGCCTCGAAGTACTTCTCGAAGCCGCCGGGGCTCATCGCCACGGTGAAGCGCACCGCCTCCTCGGCGGCAAACGTGTGCGGCACGTCGCCGGGGACGTGGATGGAGCTGCCTTGGTCGAGCACGTGGACGTCGTCGCCGGCGCGGACCGTCAGCGTGCCGGCGAGGACGAAGAACACCTCGTCGAAGCCGGGGTGGACGTGCAGCGGCGGGCCGCCGAAGCCGGCGGGCAGCTCGTGGTCGGTCACCGTGAGGCGCTCGCTTGCGGCCCTGACGGTGACGGTGCCTCCGCGGATGCTCAGGCGGCGGCCGCCACCGTCGCGGACCGGGAGGGCTGGTGTCGTCGTGATGGTCATGTCGAGCAGGCTCCTGGCCGGAGGGCCGCTCCGCCATCCCAGGACCGCGGGGGATTCCGCTGTGCCACCCCAGAAACCTGGGGTTCACACGCAGTCGTCGGGCCGTCACCATGTGCGGATGCGTCCGGAGGCCGCATCCGACCTCGTAGAGCGGCTCGCGCTTGAGCCGGCCGATCCCGATCGCTTCTTCTCCGCGCTGCTCGACGTGCTCGAAGAGGCCGGGACGACACCGGTCGGCGCGTGCTACCACCTCACCGACCCCGCCACTGGACTGTTCACGTGGACGGGCGTCCGCGGCGAGCTGCCGGGTGACTTCACGGCGGCGGTGCAGAACGAGTACGAGCAGGACGACGTCGCCAAGTACCGCGAGCTCGCGCGGCGGCCGCGGGCGGCCACGAGCCTGCTCGACGAGACGGAGGGGCGGCCGGAGGTCTCACGGCGCTACCGCGAGCAGCTGCGCCCCGACGGGTTCGCCGACGAGCTGCGCCTCGCCTTCGCCGACGGCTACGGCCGATGGGGCTCGATGGGACTGTTCGCCGACCGCGCCTTTACCGCGGCGGAGGTCGACCTCGCGGGGCGGCTCGTGCCGGTGGTCGCCCGGGCGCTGCGTCTCGGGGTCGCGGTGGCAGCCGCGCAGTCGCGCCCGGAGCCCGGCGGATTCATCGTCCTCGACGGCGACGACCACGTCGTGACCCGCGACGAGCGCGCCGGAGACCTGCTCGGCGGTGAGGCGGAGACCGGCGGGTTGCCGGGCGTCCTGCACGTCGTCGCTGCAGCGGCGCGCGCGGAGGGCCGGGCAACGAGCAGCACGCTGGGCGCCGACGGCGCCTGGCTCGAGGTCGAGGCCAGCCGGCTCGTCGACGGCGCCGGCGTCGCGCTTGCCGTCCGCCCCGCGCCGCCGCCGTCACTGCTCGAGCTGCGCCTGCGCGCCGCGGGGCTGACCGGCCGTGAGCGCGAGATCGCCCTCGCGGTGCTGCGCGGCGACGACACGAAGACGATCGCGGGCGCGCTGCATCTCTCCCCGTGGACGGTGCAGGATCACCTCAAGGCGATCTTCGAGAAGACGGGCGTGCGCTCGCGGCGCGAGTTCGCCGGCCGCTGGGCCCTCGCGGCGGCGTAGTCAGACGCGCAACGGCGCGGCGAGCGGCAACGCCCAGCCGAAGACGGCCACGGCAGGACGTCCCACGCGAGGCCCGACGCAGCTCCTCGTCGGCGCGGAAGTGCGCGGCGCCTGTGATGCGCGCGCGAGAGCGGCGCGAGCTCCTCAGACCGCCGCATGCGCGCGCTGGTAGGACATCCTCACGGCCATCAAGTCATAATGCCCGCACTCATGGCACTTCCCAAGGACATCACCTTCGTTACCTTCGACGTCTACGGCACGTTGATCGACTGGGAGGAGGGCATCAACACCGCCTTCCAGAAGGAGGCGTCCCGCGACGGGTTCACGATCGACAAGGACGAGCTGCTCGCGCAGTTCATGGAGATCGAGAAGGAGATCGAGGGCGGCAGCTACGAGCTGTACGCCGAGGTCCTGCGTCGCTGCGCCGTGCGGATCGCCGAGAACCTCGGATGGCCGCTGGAGTCTTCGCGCTCCGGGTTCCTGCCGGACTCGGTCATCCGGTGGAAGCCGTTCAAGGAGACCATGCCGCAGCTCAACAAGTTCGGGAAGAAGTTCCAGACGGGCCTGATCTCGAACATCGACGACAAGCTGCTCGGCCAGACGCGCCGCCACATCCCGCACGACTTCGACCTCGTCGTCACCGCCCAGCAGGTCCGCTCCTACAAGCCCGATCCCGCGCACTTCAAGGAGTGCGAGCGCCGGGTCGGCTCGAAGAAGGGGTGGGTTCACATCGGCTCGAGCTACTACCACGACATCGAGCCGTGCATCAAGGCGAAGATCCCGGTGATCTGGGTCAACCGTCACAAGCAGGAGCTCGAGTCGGGGCAGAAGAAGCCCACGGCCGAGGTCAAGACGCTGCTCGAAGCGGCGAAGCTGCTCGGCGTCTGAACGACTGAGTTCCGCCCGCCCACCCCGCCATGCGCGTCGTCGGCCTGCACTCCGACGTCCTGGTCGCGACCAGCCGGTTCTGGCAGACCACCTGCACCATCGTCCGCCACGGCGACGAGGGGTTCGTCATCGACAGCCCCGTGCTGCCCGACGAGCTGGAGGTGCTGCCCGCGATCGTCGAGCAGGCGGACTTCCCGGTGAGCGGGCTGCTCGCGACCCACGGGGACTGGGACCATCTGCTCGGGCGCTATGCCTTCCCGGGCGCGGCACTCGGCGTGCCGGAGACGACGGCGGCGCGGTTGCGCGGCGAGCCGGGCGCCGCCCAGCGCGAGCTGCGGGAGTTCGACGACGAGCACTACGTCGAGCGTCCCGGGCCGTTGTCACTGGGCGACGTGCAGGCGCTGCCCGTGCCGGGCTACCTCGACATCGGCGAGGCGTCGATGGAGCTGCACCCCGCCGACGGCCACACCCCGGACGGCATGGCGATCTGGCTGCCGTGGGCGAAGGTGCTGGTCGCCGGCGACTATCTCTCGCCGGTCGAGATCCCGTGGCTGTCGCCTGGCGGCTCGCGCGACGCGTACCTCGCGACGCTGCGCCGCCTGCAACCGCTCGTCGAGCAGGCCGACCACGTCGTGCCGGGCCACGGGGCGGTGCTCGATCCGGCGCGGGCGCTCGCGATCCTTCGCGAGGACGTCGCGTATCTCGAGGGGCTGCCCGACTCGTCGCTGCCGCTCGCGCGGCGCACGGGCGCGCAGCGGAAGATCCACGACAGCAACGTGAAGATGATCGCGTCGTGATCCACCATGTCGCCGTCGACGTCCCGTCCGGGGAGCTCGGGGCGGCGGTGGCGTTCTGGGCGCTGCTGGGCTTCGAGGAGGTCACGCCGCCTGACGGGCTGCGCGGCGCGTGGCGATGGGTCGAGCGCGCGGGCGCGCAGATCCACCTGCGTGGGGTCGACCAGACGCCGTCGTCCGGCGGCTGGCATGTGGCGGTGATCGTGCCCGACCACACGGCGGCGGTGGAGCGGCTGCGTGCCGCCGGGTTCGCCTACACACCCGGCAGCGAGCACTGGGGCGAGCCGCGAGGCAAGACGGTCGCCCCCGGCGGCGCCACGGTGGAGCTGATGGCGGCCCCACCCCGCTGAGGGCCAACCTCGGTAGCATCGGCGTGTGGCGCTTCCGCCCAGCCTCGCCCTCCCGCCCGTCGTCCAGACCGCGCGCTGGATCGTGCGGCCGACCGCCCTGCTCGACAAGGCGCGTCAGGACTGCGGCGACGTCGTCACGCTGAACTTCGCGCCCGCGGGCCGGTTCATCCTCACCAGTGATCCCGCCGACGTCCGCCGGCTGTTCACCGCCCCGCCCGACGAGGTCCCGACCGCCACCGCGAACAGCCCGATCGGCCCCCTCGTGGGCGACCACTCGCTGCTCACCCTCAACGGCCGCGAGCACCTGCGCCAGCGCAAGCTGCTGCTCCCGTCGTTCCACGGCGACCGGTTGCGGGCCTACGCGGACATCATCGAGACCGAGGCGCACGCGCGGATCGACACCTGGCAGCCCGGCGCCGAGATGCGGCTGCAGCCGCACATGTCGGCGATCACGCTGGAGGTCATCCTCCGCGCCGTGTTCGGCGTCGAGGACAAGGCCCGCCACGCCGCGCTGCGCACCGCGATCGAGGACCTCATCCTCTTCACCGCCTCGCCGAAGGCGATCCTCAGCGCCATCGTCACCACCCAGCGCGGGAAGCTCACCGGTCCGCTGAGGGGCAAAGCCGCGGCCATGGACGCGCTCCTGTACGAGGAGATCGCCAGCCATCGCGCCCATGGCAGCCTCGAGGACCGCGAGGACATCCTCAGCCTCATGATGTGCGCGCAGGACGAGGACGGCCACGCGATGACCGACATCGAGCTGCGCGACGAGCTCGTCACGCTGCTCCTCGCCGGCCACGAGACGACGGCGACGTCCCTGTCGTGGGCGATCGAGCGGCTGCTGCGCACCCCGCACGCGCTGGCGCGCGTCACCGACGACATCGACGACGACGCGTACCTCGACGCCGTCATCCACGAGACGCTGCGCTCCCGTCCGGTGGTCCCGATCGTCGGTCGCACGCTCCAGGCCCCGATGACGTTCGGTGCATACGAGATCCCCGCCGGATCCTTCGCCGGCGCGAGCCTCTACGGCACGAACCACAACCCGGCCGTCTACGACGAGCCCAAGGCGTTCCGGCCCGAGCGGTTCCTGGACCGCAAGCCCGACACGTACGCGTGGATCCCGTTCGGCGGCGGCGTGCGCCGCTGCATCGGCGCCGCGTTCGCGCAGATGGAGATGAAGATCATCCTGCGCGCGATGCTGAGCCGGGCGCGGCTGGAGGCCGTCGATCTGCGGCCCGAGCGCGTGCGGCGCCGCAACATCACCTTCGTCCCGGAGCACGGCACGACCGTGCGCGTGCGGGCTGTGGACCGGGTGCCGGCGCGCCGCGAGCCTGTCGCTGCGTAACGACCCGGTTCGTATCGGTCCACAATCCGGGAAAACCCCGCTCGCACCGGGTGCGGGTGGGCGGATACCATCCAGCCCGTGAGAGATCAGCCGCCCAGCACCAGCCTTCCGGGAGCGCTGGTCACACTCCGCTTCCTCGTTCGCCCCGTTGCGGTGATGCACCGCCTCCAGCAGGAGCTCGGCGACACGTTCATGTTCGAGATCGGCGGCGTCCAGGCGACCGTCATGATCACGAAGCCCGACGACGTCAAGACGGTCTTCACCGCGCCGCACGAGGACATGCCCACGGTGTCGTCCTCCACGTCGCTCGGCATCCTGCTGGGCAAGCACTCCGTGCTGACCCTGAACGGGCCGCAGCACATCCGTCAGCGCCGTCTGCTCTCCCCGTCCTTCCGCGGAGACCGGCTGAAGCCCTGGGCGCCGCTCATCGAGCAGCTGACGCACGACCGCATCGACCAGTGGCGGCCCGGACAGGAGATCCGCCTGCAGGAGGAGATGCAGGCCATCACGTTCGACACGATCCTCGCGGTCGTGTTCGGCATGGAGGACGCCGCCCGCCAGGACGCGCTGCGCGACATCCTCGTCGACATGACCAAGCGCGCGACGAACAGCGCGCGGTCGGTCTTCGACATGGTCCTCGCCGCGCGCGGCCGCCTGGCCGGCCCGATGGCGAAGCTCGGCAAGGCGATGGACGAGATCGTCTACAAGGAGATCGCCCACCATCGCCAGATGACCGACCTCGCCGAGCGCAACGACATGCTCTCGCTGCTCATGCTCGCCGAGGACGAGGACGGCAACGGCATGACCGACGAGGAGCTGCGTGACGAGCTCGTCACCCTGCTGCTCGTGGGGCACGAGACGACGGCCACGTCACTGGCCTGGGGCGCTGAGCGCCTGCTGCGCACGCCCGACGCGCTCGAGAAGCTCACGACCGCCCTCGCGGGGCCGGACGGCGGCGACGACTACCTCGACGCCACCGTCAACGAGATCCTGCGCGACCGCCCGGTGGTCCCGATCATCGGCCGCGAGCTGAAGAAGCCGCTCACGCTCGACGGGTACGAGATCCCGGCGGGCAGCACCGTGAACGTCAACCTGTGGCTCGTCAACCACCGTGCGGACACGTACCCGGAGCCGTTCCGCTTCTATCCCGACCGGTTCGTCGGCAAGCGTCCGGACACGTACGCGTGGGTGCCGTTCGGCGGCGGCATCCGCCGGTGCCTCGGCGCGGCGTTCGCGGAGATGGAGATGCGGCACGTCATGCGCGTCCTCTACTCGCGCGTGCAGATGAGCACGGTGGACCCGGCGCCCGAGCGCCCGGTGCTGCGCGCCGTGACGCTCGCGCCGCAGCACGGCGCGCGCGTGCGGATCGAGGCGATCAAGGAACGTCCCGAGCCGGTCATCGAAGCAGCCGAGCCGGCCGCAGCGGCGTAGCGGCGCTACTCAGCGTCGATCGGGCGGCCGAGGAACAGGTCCCGGCCCGGACCGCCCTTCGATCGCGTGCTGAACCCGTGGCGCTCGTACAGGGCGAGCGCCGCCGCGTTGTCCTCGTTGGTGTCCAGCTCGACCCGGCGGCAGCCTCGCTCGGCGGCCAGCTCGATCGCGAGCGTGATGAGCGCGTCACCGAGACCGTGGCGCCGCGCGTCCTCGCGGACGTAGAGGTCCTCGATCCACGCGTCCGTGGCGGCCTTCCAGATGCCGAAGCGAAACCGGAGCTGGAGGACGCCGGCGGGGGGCGAGTCGTCGTCGGCTGCGGCGAGGAGGAACACCGTGTTCGGGTCCTCCAGCAGCTTCTCGACGCCCGCGTAGAACGCGTTGTCCGACGGCCAGTCCGCCCCGTTGTGGTTCCGGAACGCGATGAGCAGCGCCGCGGCCGTCTCGGCCTCGTGCTGCTCGGCACGCCACGCCCGGACGGGCACGGCGGGTCTACGCCTCCGGGCTCTTGATGACGGCGAGGACGTCGCCGGCGCTGACCGACTGGCCGGGCTCGATGGGGAGCTCCTCGATCACGCCCGCCTTGTGGGCGGTGATCTCGTTCTCCATCTTCATCGCCTCGATGATGGCGATGATCGCGCCCTCCTCGACGGTGGCGCCCTTCTCGACGTTCACCTTGAAGACCGTGCCCTGCAGCGGGGAGGGGAGCGTGTCGCCGCCACCGCCGCCGCCACCGGACTTGCGCTCGCGCTTGGGCTTCTTCGCCGCGGGAGCGGCGCCGTTCGCCACCGCGACGCCACCTGCGGGCGGCGGGCCGACGACCTTGACGTCGAACCGGCGGCCGCCGACCTCGACGAGGTAGTCCTGCGTGATCTTCTCGTCCTCGTCCTCGTCCTTGGATGTGAGCCCGCCCGCCCCGACGGGGACCTCGGGAGCGGTGGACTTCAGCCACTCCTTGTCCTCGAGCAGGTCGTGGCAGGTGGAGCCCTTGGCCCAGTCCTCGGTCTTCAGCAGCGTCTCGTGGAACGGGATGAGGGTCGTGAGGCCCTCGATCTCGTACTCGCCGAGCGCGCGGATCATGCGGGCGGTGGCCTTCTCGCGGTCGACGTCCCAGGCGATGAGCTTGGAGACCATCGGGTCGTACATCGGGGAGACGACGCCGTTCTCGCCCACGCCGGAGTCGACGCGGATGCCGGGGCCGCTCGGCTCCTTGTACTTGCCGATGTCACCGGGTGCCGGAGCGAAGTTCTTCGCGGCGTTCTCCGCGTTGATGCGGCACTCGATCGCGTGCCCGCGCAGGACGACGTCCTCCTGCTTGATGGAGAGCGGCTCGCCCGCGGCGGCCAGGATGCCCTCGCGCACGATGTCGATGCCGGTCACCATCTCGGTGACGCAGTGCTCGACCTGCACGCGGGTGTTCATCTCCAGGAAGAAGTACTCGCCCGTGTCGGAGCTCAGCAGGCCCTCGATCGTGCCGGCGCCGACGTAGTCGACGGCCTTGGCCGCGTCGACGCCGATCTTGCCGATCCGCTGGCGCATCTCCTCGTCGACGACCCACGGCGGCGCGGGCGCCTCCTCGATGACCTTCTGGTGACGGCGCTGGATGGAGCAGTCGCGCTCGCCGAGGTGGATGACGTTGCCGTGCTTGTCGGCGAGGATCTGGACCTCGACGTGGCGCGGGTTCGGGAGGTAGCGCTCGAGGTAGACCGTCGGGTCGCTGAAGAACTTCTCGCCCTCGCGGGAGGCGCCCTCGAAGGCCTCCTGCAGCTCGTCGGCCGTGAGCGCGACGCGGAAGCCCTTGCCGCCACCGCCGCCCGCTGCCTTGACGGCGACCGGGTAGCCGATCTCGGCGTCGATGATCTTGCGCGCGTCCTCAACCGTGTCGACCGGCTCGGTGGTGCCCGGCACGATCGGCACACCGGCCTTCTTCATCAGGTCACGCGCGCTGGTCTTCGAGCCCATGGACTCGATGGCCGACGCGGGCGGGCCGATGAAGGTGACCCCGGCGTCCTCGAGCGCCTGCGCGAACGCGGCGTTCTCGGCGAGGAAGCCGTAGCCCGGGTGCACGGCCTCGGCGCCGGACTCCTTGATGACCTCGAGCAGGCGCTCGACGTTCAGGTAGCTCTCGGCCGCGGTCGGCCCGCCGAGCAGATACGCCTCATCGGCGCGCTGCACGTGCAGAGCATCGCGATCCAGCTCCGAATACACCGCGACGGACGCGATGCCGAGCTCTTCGAGGGCGCGGATGACGCGAATCGCGATCTCTCCACGGTTGGCGACGAGAACCTTGGAAAACATGCGGCGCGGGAGTGTAGTTGACACCCCGCGTTTCTTGCGGTCAGGCAAGAGGGTCGCGGACGTCTCCCGCGCGCGCGGCGCGCGGAAGCGTGACGAGGAGCCGGCGGATCCGGGCGCCGTCGAGCTCCTCGACCTCGAGGGTCACGTCGGCGGCGGTGACCTTCTCGCCCCGGGCGGGGAGCCGCCCGACGGAGGTGAAGACGAGGCCCGCGAGGGTGTGCGCGTCCTCCTCGGGGAGCGTGGTGCCGAAGGTCTCGTTGAAGTCGTCGATCGTCAGCGTGCCCGCGACGCGAAGCCGGCCGTCGGGTAGCTGCTCCACGGAGGCGTCGGGCAGGTCGTACTCGTCCTCGATCTCCCCGACGAGCTCCTCGAGGATGTCCTCGACGGTCACGATCCCGAGCGTGCGGCCGTACTCGTCGGCGACGACGGCGAGCTGCTCGTGGCGCTGGCGCAGCTCGCGCAGCAGCGCGCCGAGGTCCTTGGTGGGCGGGACGACGTGCACCTCACGGCAGAGCTGGCCGATGGGCGTCGCCTCGCCGCCGGTCGCCGAGCGCGCGAGGTCGCGCAGGTGGACGACGCCGGAGACCCGGTCGAGTGAGCCCTCGCCGACCGGGAACCGGCTGTGCCCTGTCTTCAGCGCGCGGGCGAAGGCATCGGCCGGGGTCAGCGCGGCATCAAGCCAGACGAGGTCGTCGGCGGGCACCAGGACGTCGCGCGCCTCCTGGTCGGCGAAGTCGAAGACGTTGTGCAGGAGCTCCTCCTGCGCGGTGGCGATGACACCGGACCCTTCGGCTTCGTCGACGAGTTGGCGCAGCTCCTCGGAGCTGGCGACCCCCTCGCCCGCGATGACCTCGCGGATGCCGAACGGGCGCAGCACGATGGCGGCGGAGCGCTCCAGGACGACGACGAGCGGCCGGAAGGCCACCGCCAGCAGCGTGATCGACGGCGCCATGAGCATCGCGAGCCGTTCGGCGCGGTCGAGCGTGAGCGCCTTCGGCACGAGCTCGCCGAACACGACGGTGAGGTACGTGACGATGCCGAAGCTGATGAGGAACCCCAGCCAGACGGGAACCCCGTCGCCGAGAATGTCGCGGACGAGCGGCTCGCCGAGCGCACCGGTGAGGATCCCGACGCCCGTGATCCCCACCTGGACCGTGCTGATCACGCGGACCGGCTCGTCCATGAGCTTCAGCGCAGCCGCCGCGGTGCGGCTGCCCTCGTGCGCGCGGGTCGCGAGCACGCCGCGGCGCGCGGTCACGACGCTGTACTCGCCGATGACGAAGTAGGCGTTCAGGCCGACCAGTGCCAGGACGGCGAGGATCTCGAGGGCGGTGCTCACCCGGACGACGTTAGGGGCCGAGCCACGTCAGGGCGAGTGACGTGTGCTCCGCGCCGGCGTCGAGCTTCAGGGCCGTACCGCTGTTCTGGAGCACGGTGAGGGTGACCTGGTCGCCGGCGGCGAGGCGGCGGGTCGTGGACAGCGACACGATCGTCGCGGCCCCCGCGGTGGTCACCGGGCGGATGGCCTCCGACGCGATGTTCAGCGTGCCGTTCAGGATCACGGACGCGTACCTGCGGCCGTTGCCGTTCGCGCTGAACCACGCGCCGGCGCTGATCGCGTAGACCCCGGCGATCGGGGCCCGGAGCGCAGGCGCGTTGACGCTGTGGAGGTCGAGCGGATCGTCGATCTCCCGGTCCCATGCGACGGTGACGAGTTCGTCGTCGGGGAGGTCCAGCGGGCCCGTGCGCGAGACGCGCGCGGTCGGGATGGGGGACTGCTGATCGGGGCCGACGGCGCCGAGCGCCAGCTTGTCGGCCGTGACCGAGCCGGCCGCCAGCGCGGGCGGCACCGTGGACGCCGCGGGTGTGAGCGTGCCCTTCAGGCGATCGAGCGGGATGGTGCCCTTCTTGAGCTTCGCGCCGGTGATCGAGCCGTTCGCGACATCCGACCCTGTGATCGTGCCGTTGCGGATGTCCTTGCCGCGCAACGCGTTGTTGCGCACGTCCCCGCTGCGGATCGAGCCGTCGACGATGTTCTTGCCGGTCACGCGCAGGGCGGCGTACGACGTCCCGCCGAGCGCGATGATCAGCGCGAGAGTCGCGGTCACGTTCGCGTACGAGACGTACCCGCCAAGTCGATGCAGCACCCGATGCATCCACCACCAAGGTACTGGTCCGGGGGTGGGCGCCAGGCAGGTTCCCGCCCAGCCGTCGCCCCTCCGCCGCCGCCGGGACCGCTAGGCCCGGCTGACCATCCCCGCGGCCACCGTGTCGTTCGTCGTCTCGTCGATGAGGATGAACGCACCCGTCGCACGGTTCGCCTCATACGCGTCGGCCACCACCGGCCGGGACACCCGCAGGCGGACGCGGCCGATGTCGTTGGCCGCCAGCTCGGCGGGGGCCGCGCCGCGGTCCAGGGTGTGCACGTCGAGCACGTCGATGAGCTCGTCGGCGATCACCCGTACGGACTGCGTGCCCAGCTTCAGCGCGTACCTGCCCCGCGGGCGCAGCGGCGCGTCGGCCATCCAGCAGACGTCGGCTTCGATCTCGCGCACGGGCTCGGGCGCGTCGGCCGCGCCGCACAGCATGTCGCCGCGTGCGACATCGACGTCGTCGGCGAGCGTCACGGTCACCGACCGCGGCGCCTCGGCAGCGTCCAAGGACCCGTCGAGCGTGCGCACGTCGGCGATGGTCGTCCGCACGCCGGCGGGAAGCACCACGACCTCGTCGCCCGCGCGCACCGTGCCGCCGGCCACCTGGCCCGCGTACTCGCGCTCGCCGGACTCCGGGTCGCGGATGACCCACTGCACCGGGAAGCGGAGCCGGCCGTCGTCGTGATCGCCGGCCACTTCGACCGTCTCGAGGTGCTCGAGCATCGTCACGCCGCCGTACCAGGGCATCCGCTCGCTGCCGTGCACGACGTTGTCGCCGTGCTTGGCGTCGATCGGGATGTACGCGACGTCGCGCACACCGGTCAGGCCGCGAGCGAACTCGCAGAAGTCACGGGAGATCTCGTCGAAGCGGTCCTCGCTGAAGTCGACGAGGTCCATCTTGTTCACGGCCAGCACGATGTGGCGGATGCCCAGCAGCGACGCGATGAACGCGTGGCGGCGCGTCTGCTCGACCACGCCGTTGCGCGCGTCGACGAGCACGATCGCCAGGTCGGCGGTCGACGCGCCCGTGAGCATGTTGCGCGTGTACTGCACGTGGCCGGGGCAGTCGGCCAGGATGAACCGGCGGCGCGCCGTGGCGAAGTAGCGGTACGCGACGTCGATCGTGATGCCCTGCTCGCGCTCGGCGCGCAGGCCGTCGGTGAGGAGCGAGAGGTCGATCTCGCCGTCGCCGTTGCGGCGCTTGGACGCCTCGGCGACCTGCTCGAGCTGATCGGCGAGCACCGACTTCGCGTCGTAGAGCAGCCGGCCGATGAGGGTCGACTTGCCGTCGTCGACCGAACCGGCCGTCGCGAGCCGGAGGGTGGTGGCGGTGGTCGTCGCCATTAGAAGTACCCGGCAACCTTTCGATCTTCCATGGCGGCCTCGGAGACCCGGTCGTCCGCACGCGTCTCGCCGCGCTCGGTGACGCGCGTCGCCGCGATCTCCGCCACGACCTCCGGCAGCGTCGCCGCATCCGACCGCACCGCGCCGGTGCAGCTCATGTCGCCGACCGTCCGGTAGCGGACCGTCTCGACGAACGGCTCCTCCTCCGGGCGGCGCTCGATGAAGTCGGCGGTCGCGTAGAGCATCCCGTCGCGGGCGAAGACCTCACGCTCGTGCGCGAAGTAGATGTTCGGCAGCTCGAGGCCCTCGCGCTCGATGTAGCTCCACACGTCGAGCTCGGTCCAGTTCGAGAGCGGGAACACTCGGACGCTCTCCCCCCGGCGCACCCGGCCGTTGTAGAGGTTCCACGGCTCCGGCCGCTGCGCGCGCGGATCCCAGCCGCCGAAGTCGTCGCGGAAGCTGAAGATGCGCTCCTTCGCGCGGGCGCGCTCCTCGTCGCGGCGCGCGCCCCCGAAGGCGGCGTCGAACCCGTGTTCCTCGATCGCGTCGAGCAGCGTCGTCGTCTGCAGGCGGTTGCGCGACGCGCCCACGCCCGTCTCCTCGGTCACGCGCCCGGCGTCGATCGACTCCTGCACGCTCGCCACGATCAGACGCTCGCCCAGTTCGGCCACGCGCCGGTCGCGGTACTCGATGACCTCGGGGAAGTTGTGCCCCGTGTCGACGTGCATGAGCGGGAACGGGAACCTCCCGGGGCGGAACGCCTTCTCGGCGAGGCGCAGCAGGACGATCGAGTCCTTGCCGCCGCTGAAGAGCAGCACCGGCTTCTCGAGCTCCGCGGCGACCTCGCGCATGATGTGGATCGCCTCGGATTCGAGCGCGTCCAGATGGGTCAGCGTCCTGCTCATGCGGGTGCCACCGCCTCTCGGGTGGGTTGGGGTGCGGGGGGACGAACGCGGTACACGATCGCCGCGAAGAGACCGACGGCCAGCGGAATGCCGACGATGGCCGCGACCGGCACGTCGACGCCGGCCTTGCTCATGACCGCCAGCGCCGAGCCGAGCAGCACGCAGCCGAGGACCGGCCGCAGGCCGTTGGCTGGCACGCGCTGCATGAGCCAGGTGCCGAACCACACGCCGGGGATGGAGCCCGCGAGGATGTTCGCGGTCAGCACGAGGTCGACGTTGCCGCTGGCGAAGTGCGCCAGGCCCGCGACCCACAGCAGCACGGCGGCGTGAAAGACGTCCGTGCCTACGACGCGGTGCGGGGTCATGTGGAAGATGAGGATGAGCGCCAGGCCGATGAGGGCACCCGAGCCGACGCTGGTCAGGCCCAGGAGCACACCGATGGCCGCGCCGATGCCGATCGCCAGCGCCTTCGTGCCGCGGCTGAGCTCGACGGTGTCGCGCTCGCGGGCGATGAGCTTCGTGAGGAAGAGCGCGCGGAAGAGAATCGCCAGGGCGACGACCAGCAGCATGCTCGCGACGAGTGTGAGCAGGATCGGGTCGAAGTCCTCGCCGTAGGTGTCGTGCAGCCGGTCGAGGGCGTAGACGCCGACGAGCGACCCCGGCACCGAGCCGACCGCCAGCCAGATCGAGAGGCCCATGTCGACGGTGCCCGCGCGCAGGTGACGCCAGCCGCCGACGGTCTTCGTGATCGCGCCGTACGCGAGATCGGTGCCGATCGCGACGACCGGCTGCACGCCGGCGCCGAGGATCAGCAGCGGCGCCATGAGCGAACCGCCGCCGATGCCGGTCATGCCCACGAGCACGCCGACGCCCAGACCGAACAGGACGATCAGCGGGTCCATCGGGTCAGCCGATCTCCTGCACGTGCAAGCCGCACTCGGTCTTGTCCTGCCCGGCCCAGCGGCCCTCGCGCCCGTCGCCCGGCTGCGTGCACGGCGCGCACCCGATCGACGAGTAGCCCTGGTCGTGGAGCTCGTGGTAGGGCAGGTCGCGCGCGGCGATGTGCTTCCACAGGTCCTTGTCGGTCCAGTCGGCGAGCGGGTTGTACTTCGGGATGCCGCGCTTCTCGTCCCACTCGAGCTTCTTCGCGTTCGCGCGGGTCGGCGACTGCTCGCGGCGGATGCCCGTGATCCACGCCGTCGCGTCGCTCAGCGCCCGCTCGAGCCCGGCGACCTTCTCCGAGCCGCAGCAGTCCTCCGGACCGGTCCACGGATTGCCAGGGCGCGAGGCGTCCTCGACGTCGACGTGCACGCCGAAGCGGTCCTCGAACGCCTTCCAGGCCGCGAGGGTCTCCGGGAACAGCACGCCGGTGTCGATCGTGACGATGCGCGTCTGCGGCGCCACGCGCGAGACCGCGTCGACCAGCACGCTCTCCTCCTTCTGGAAGGAGCAGAGGAGCACGAGGCCGGCGCCGTGCTGCTCGCCGGCATGGCGAAGCACGGCGTCGACATCGAACGCCTCGAGGTCCGGCAGGGTGGTGGGGCTCAGACCGCGCACTCGCCCTCCCCGCGCTGCACCACGAAGGGCACGTCGCGGTTCCAGTCGATGAACATCTGCATCGTCTCGACGGAGAAGTCGACGGCGATGGAGAGGTCGCGAACCTCGTCCTCGAAGCGCTTGGTCCCGACGCGCTCGGCGTACTGGTTGAACGTCTCGGTGTCCGAGGTGCGCTCGGCCTGGTACATCGTCAGCCACCGCTCGACGGCGTCCGGAACGCGCTTCGCCGGGAGGCGCACCTTCAGGCGCGTGCCGAAGACGACATCGCCGCCCTCGTAGTTGCCGCCGATGTGCGCGACGTACGCCGGGAGCGTGTGCTCGCCGACCTTGATCGACGCGCCGTAGAACCCGATGTTCCCGATGTGGTGCTGCGAGCACCCGTTCGGGCAGCCGCTCATCTTGATGTGGATGCCGCGGGTCAGCGGGTCGGTGATGTTCATCGACTCGACCTTGGCCTGCACCGCGCGGTTCAGACCCATCGACGACGTGATGCCGAGCTTGCAGCTGTCCGTGCCGGGGCACGAGACGACATCGTTGATCTCCTGCGCGCCGATGTCGTTCAGACCCAGCTCGCCGAGCGCCTTCCACGCGTCGTAGACCGACTCGTCACGCACCCAGCGCAGCACGAGGTTCTGGAACACCGTCGCGCGCATCCACCCGGCCGAGAAGCGGCGGGCGACATCGGCGATGCCGCGCAGCTGCTCGGGCGACAGGTCGCCGCGGGTGACCTTGATCTCGATGGAGGAGAAGCCCTCCTGGCGCTGCTTGCGGACGCTGGCCTCGCTGAAGCGGGCGAACTCGGCGGCGTCGTCGGGCGTCGGCGTCCCGTAGGTCTCCGGGACCGGCGGGACGTGCGCCTCCTCGTCCATGATGAACAGGAGGGGCTGCGGGTCGAAGTTGCGCTCGTTGACCCAGTCGCCCTGCAGCTGCTCGTCGACCTGACGGCGCAGCTCCTCGATGCCGAACTTGTCGACGAAGACCTTCATGCGGGCACGCGCGCGGTTGACGCGCAGCCAGTCCTGGGCGTCGAAGATCCGGAAGACGGCCTCGGCGATCTTCAGGTATTCGCCGTCGTCGACGGTCGCGAACTCGGTGAGCGTGGGCGCGACGCGCGGCATGATCGACGTGCCGCCGCCGACGCGGATCTCGAAGCCCTTCACGCCGTCGCGGATGCGCGGGATGAAGGCGATGTCGTGGATGCCCGTGATGGCACGGTCGGCGTCCGACGCGGCGAACGCGGTCTTGACCTTGCGCGGCATGAGCTGCGTCGTGGGGTGACGCACGAAGTAGCGGACGTACGCGCCGGCGTACGGCGTCGGGTCGAACGTCTCGTCGTGCGCGATGCCTGCCCACGGGTCGCCCGTGACGTTGCGCACCGTGTTGCCGCAGCCCTCGCGGGAGGACAGGCCGGCCTCCGCGATACGGGTCATGAGCGGCGTCATGTTGCGCAGCGGGACGTCGTGCATCTGGATGCACTGGCGCGTGGTGAGATGCGCCTTGTTCTTCGGGACGTAGTTCTCGACGACGTCGGCGAAGGCCTCGAGCTGCTCGGGCGTGACGCCGCCCCACGGCAGCTTCACGCGGATCATGTTCACGTCGGGCTGGCGCTGGCCGTACACGCCCTGCTTCAGGCGGAAGCCGATGAACTGCGGCTCGGGCGTCTCCCCGCCGAGGAACTTCTCCGACTCGACCTCGAAGTCCGCGAACTCCTCCTGGAGGATCGGGATGATGTGGCCGGGGACGTTCTCGTAGACCTCGGGGGCCTTGAGGGACCCGCGGGGGCCGTGCGGTCGACTCGGGGTGCTGGTCGGCTCCATCAGGGTGAGATCTCCGTGGTGGTTCGCGTGCGCGCAGGTCTTGGCGGACCCGGGTGGGGGAATATACCCAAATCGGATCAGGATTCCCTATTCTCGACCGATCCCACGGAGAATTGCCGCATGACTCGCGCTGCGCGCTCGCATGCGGCCGGGAGTGCTCGCTGCGCTCGCACATCCCACGATGGAATCCGCGTCAGCCCGGGATGTTCGGCGCCAGCCGAACTCCCAATGACATCCGGCTCTGCCGGATGTCACCCCCAGGGGTGCGGGTCGCCCCACGGGTCCCGGTCGACCCCGCCGTAGCCGGCGGACTCCAGCAGCGCGTTGCGCTGCCAGGGGTTCCGCGGCGCATCGGCCGAGACGATCACGGGCGCGTGGTTGCGCATGAACTGCTCGAGCGCGGCGACGATCGCGGCGGCCTCCTCGGGGGAGGCGCTCGGGGCGATCAGCTCCAGCTGCGGGCGGCGGTTCATGGCCGGGAAGGCTACCGAGCCTCGCCGCCGAGCGCTCGCCACGCGAGCGCGGCGGTGCGCGCGGCCCAGTCGTCTGCGGGGGTGATCCCCGCGAGCGCGCTGGCGTAGTACGCGCCGGTGAGCATCGGGAGCACGGCGTCGATGTCGGCGTCGGCGTCGATGAGCTCCCCTTCGCGTGCGCGCTCGAGGATCGCCCGGAGCTGGTCGCGCCGTGGGGTGACGATGCGCTCCCGGTAGAGCGCGACGAGCTGCGGGTCGGTCGCGTCGACCAGCATCGTGCCGACGAGTGACACGCCTCCCGGCCGGCCGACGCCGTTGGCATACGCACGCAGCTCGCGCAGGAGATCGGCGTACGGATCGTCGGTGGGAGTCCGCTCGGCGGCCCGGGACATCGCCGCGATGGCGGCGGTGGCGAGGTCGGCCTTCGTCGGCCACCGGCGGTAGACGGCCTGCCGCGTGGTCCCCGCCTCCGCGGCGACCGCCGCGAGCGACATCGCCTCGTACCCGCGCGTGGCGAGGTGGTCACGGGCGATGGCAAGCACGCGGTAGTCGATCTCCGGGTCGCGCGGGCGGCCGGGTTGCGGGGCGGATGCCACGGCGCCAATCGTACTGGACACAATACGAGACTGTGTTGTATTGATATAGGCATGTCCGCCACCATCGACGTTCTCCACCCCGAGCGCCCGAAGCAGATCCTTCTCGTGGCGTCGAACCCCTCCGTGTCCGAGCAGACGGGCTGGCCGATCGGCTTCTGGTGGGCCGAGCTCACGCACCCGTACTGGGAGTTCGTCGAGCGCGGCTACGAGGTCACGATCGCCTCCCCGGATGGCGGCTCGCTCGCGCCCGACGGGTTCAGCGACCCTGAGGACGAGTCGGGCTACTCCGCGCACGACCTCATCAGCCTCGGGTTCAAGAAGAGCCCGGCGCACGCGGCGCTCGTCGACGACACGACTGCGCTCGCCGACGTCGACCCCGCCACCTTCGACGCCGTGTTCCTCGTCGGCGGACAGGCGCCGATGTACACGTTCCGCGGCAACGCCGCGATCCTCGACCTCGTCCGCGCGTTCTACGAGGCCGGCAAGCCGACGGCCATCGTCTGCCACGCGACGTGCGTCCTGCTGGAGGCGACGAAGACCGACGGCTCGCTCATCGTCGACGGCCTGAGCTGGACCGGGTTCGCCGACAGCGAGGAGCGCTTCGCCGACGAGTTCGTCGGGCAGAAGATCCAGCCGTTCTGGATCGAGGAGGAGGCGCGCAAGCTGCCGAACACCAACTTCCTCGTCCAGTCCCGGTTCAAGGCGCACGCGGTCCGCGACGGGAATCTCATCACCGGGCAGCAGCAGTACTCCGGGGCCGCGGCCGCGCGGCTCGTCATCGAAGCGCTGGGGGTCTGACCATGCGGATCGCGATCATCGGAGCAGGGCGCGTCGGGACGACGCTCGGCGCCCGGCTGGACGGCGGCCGGGAACGACGTGGTCTATGGCGTGCGGGACCCGCAGGGCGGCGATCGCGTGGCGGTCGGCGACGCGGTCGACGGCGCGGACGTCGTCGTCAACGCGCTGCCGTTCGGCGCGGTCGAGGGGGTGTTCGCCGGGCTCGACGTCGGAGAGGCGATCGTCATCGACGCGTCCAACCCGCTGACGCCCAGCGCGGACGAGGCGGAACGCAGCGCGGCCTCGTCCGGCGCCGAGCGGCTCGCCGGACTGACCGGGAGCTCGCGCGTCGTGAAGGCGTTCAACACGACCGGGTCGGCGAACATGGCCGACCCGGCGTTCCCGGGTGGCGCTGCGGCGATGCTCGTCGCGGGCGACGACGCCGAGGCGAAGGCGACGGTCTGCGATCTGGCCGGCGCTCTCGGGTTCGATCCGGTCGACGCGGGCCCGCTGTCGGCCGCGCGCGATCTCGAGCACGTCGCCAACCTGTGGATTCGCATGGCCTACGGGCTGGGCAACGGCCCCGGCTTCGCGTTCGCGGTGCTGCGGCGCTGACCGCGGGCTGGGACCCGCGTCGAGTTTGGGTCGGTATGCGCCCCGAACTCGACGCGCGTTCATGACGACCGGTCCGCTTGAACGTCCGCCTGCCGTCGCTCCAGTTCCGCCCGCTCCACCGCGTTGTCACTCAGCTCGATCGCCCGCCCGTACGCCGCGTCGGCCCGCGCGCCATCCCCGGCCCGCCGCAGCAGTTCCGCGTGCGCGGCATGCAGCGGCTGGTACTCCGCCAGCCGCTCATCGCCCAGGAGCGGCGCCAGCACCGCGAGCCCATCGCCGCCCGCGAACGCCACCGCGACCGCCCGGTTGACCTCGATAACCGGCGACGGCGCACGCCGCGCCAGCTCCCCGTACAGCGCTGCGATCTGCGGCCAGTCCGTCGCCGCCGCGTCGGGCGCCTCACAGTGCAGCGCCGCGATCGCCGCCTGCAGCTGGTAGGTCCCGGGTGCCCGGCGTTCCAGCGCACGGCGCAGCGCCTCCCGTCCCTCGGCGATCCGCCCCGCGTCCCACCGCGACCGGTCCTGCTCGTCCAGCGCCACGTAGGCGCCGTGCTCATCCACTCGTGCCTCGCGCCGCGCGTCCTGCAGCAGCATGAGCGCGAGCAGCCCCTCGGTCTCGGCGTCGCCGGGGACCAAACGGACCAGGAGCCGGCCGAGCCGGATGGCCTCCGCGCACAGCTCGCCGCGCACCAGCCGCTCTCCGGCTGCGGCCGCGTAGCCCTCGTTGAAGATGAGATACACGACGGCGAGGACCCCGCGCAGGCGCTTGGGCAGGTCCTCGTCACCGGGCACCCGGTAGGGGATCCCCGCCGCCGCGATCTTGCGCTTTGCCCGGCTGAGCCGGCGGCGCATCGTCTCCTCGCTGACGAGGAGCGCCCGCGCCACCTCTGCCGTCGTCAGCCCGCCGAGCGCGCGCAGCGTCAGCGCCACGCGCGCGTCCATCGCCAGCGCGGGGTGACAGCAGGTGAACAGCAGTCGCAGCCGGTCGTCGCCGATCGCCGGCGCGTCGAGGGCGGCCTCCTCGTCGCGGCGCAGCGCGTCGATCTCGGTCAGCCGCTGCAGGGCCGCCATGCGGTCGGCCAGCCCGCGGTCGCGGCGCAGCCGATCGATCGCCCGGCGGCGCGCGGTCGTCGTGATCCACGCGCCGGGCCGCTCGGGGATCCCGTCGCGCGGCCAGCTCGCGACCGCGGCGGCGAAGGCGTCCTGCACCGCGTCCTCCGCCAGGTCGAAGTCCCCGACCTGGCGGATGAGCGTGGCGAGGACCGCCGGCGCCTCCTCGCGGAACGCGAGCTCGACCGCGCGCTGGCCGGTCACGTCGGCGCGGGGATCTCCATGACGGGACGCACCTCGATCGAGCCGGTCGGCGCGTTCGGCAGCTTCGCCGCCCACGCGCAGGCGGTGTCGAGGTCCGGGACGTCGAGCACGTAGTAGCCGCCGAGGTGCTCCTTGGTCTCGGCGAACGGGCCGTCGGAGAGCAGCGTGTCACCTTCGCGAACGCGGACGGTCGTGGCCGTCTCGGCGCCGAGGAGCGCCTCGCCGCCGACCATCACGCCTGCGTCCTGCATCTCCTGCGTCACGGTCATCCACCGCTCGAAATCGGCGGCCGCCTCCGGGGAGTCGGGCGCGGGCGCGGCGGACGGGTCGTCGTAGAGCAGCAGCATGTATTGCATGGGGAACCTCCTGATGGGTGGTCGTTCACGCAGACGTCGAACGGGCGGCGGCCAGAGGGACAGCTGATATGGCCTGACGTTTGTCAAGTCTGCAGCACTGAGAGCCCCGCTTGCGCGGGGCTCTTCTTGTTGGTCGGCAGAGCGGGGCGCCGGGCTCGGTGTCGGCGTTGCCAGTCTGATGATGCGGGGGTTTGGTGACCCCAGGGCCCGGTTTCGTGCTGCCGGCGTGCGCGGTCTAGGAGCGGGCGTGGCATCCGCGCAGCGGATGCTGCCCATAGCTGATTCGCGCGTGCCGGCCGCTGATGGCCCGGCGCCCCGGTCTGCCGACCGGCAGGGCTGTCAGCCGTGGGGTCAGTCGGCGGTGGCGGCTGCCCAACAGAAGCACGCCAGCTCGCGCGCGACCGCGACGACGACGACGTTGTGGTGCTTGCCGCGCGATCGCATCTGCGTGTAAACGCGATGCAGCCTTTGCTGCGCGCGGTTGGCGATCTGCAGGACGTGATCGGGCTGGCCGTCCTGGCGCCGGGCGAGGACCGTCCCGATCCGCGGATCGCGGCCGTAGTGCCACGCCGATTCGACCAACAACCGTCGGGCCAGCGTCGATCCGGTCTTCGTGATTGCGCCCTGTCTGGATGATTCGCCGGACTGGTTCAGCGACGGCGTCAGCCCGAGCCACGCGCTGAGCTGCGGGGCGCGGGAGAAGCGGTGCCAGTCGCCGCCGAGCTCGAGGTGCAGCGCGAACGCGGTGAGGGTGTCGATCCCCCTGAAGCACCGCAGCCGGGCGACGGTCGGCCACCACTGCTCGTCGAGGGCCAGCCGCGACAGCCGCTCGGCCAGAGCGGCCTTGCGGGCTGCGAGCCCGTCGACTGCGGCGACGAGGTCGGCGAACGTCAGCTCGCTCGCCGGCTGGTCGAACTGCTGGGCGGCCAGCCAGCGGCGGTGCTCGACCGTCCACGTCGTCGGCTTCGGGTAGACCCGGCCATGCCTGAGCAGCATCTTGCTGACACGGTGCCGAGCGTTCATCAAATCGCGGCGGCAGGCGTCATGGGCGCGCATCAGATCCCGGGCGGCCTCCACCTCGACGGGCGGGACGACGACCGTCGTCAACGACCCGGCCAACAGCAACCGCGCGAGCAGCTCAGCGTCCTTGCGATCGGTCTTGACCCGGTCCGACGGGCCCCTCGGCGTCTTGCCCGGCGCGATCACCCGCATGTCAAGCCCGGCCGCCGTCGCCGCCCGGTAGAGCCCGAACCCCGTCGGCCCGGCCTCGTAGCACGCCGACACCGGCCCGGGCAGCTCGGAGAGCCACGCGACCGGCGCCTCGAGACCGGCGCCGAACCGGATCCGCGATAGCTCACCGGTCGCCGCGTCGATCGCCGCCGCGTGCGTCGATCGCGCATGGACATCGAGCCCCACCCACGTCATCGTTCCAGCCATGGCCGGACCTCCTCACTCTGGGGTCAGCCGGAGGCCGCTCCTCCGGTCAGACAAACCCCCGCGAGGAGCGTCCGGCCACCAACCCTCACCGGTCAACCCCTCGGGTCACCGGCCATAGGGTCTAGGGTCACGTTCATGCCCGAGCTGGCGCTCTTGAACTTCGACACGATCCTCGCCGCAGTCTCGCCGACCGGCGCGATCCAGGCCACCCGCGATGCGTTCCTGCGTCACCACCGCGGCGAGTGGACGATGCCCAGCAAGGTCTACGTCGAGAACTACCCGGCCGGCGACTTCCGGGCGATGCCCGCGCTGGGCGGCGATCTCGCGATGGTGAAGTGGATCAGCTCGTTCCCGGGCAACCCGGCGAAGGGGCTCCCGACCGTGAGCGGGGTCCTCGTCCTCAGTGACGCCACCACCGGCGTGCCGCTCGCCGTCCTCGACGCACGGGCGGTCACGGCGCTGCGCACCGGGGCCGTCGCAGCGGTCGCGTCTCAGGCGCTGGCCGGCGACGATGCGAAGACCGTCGGCATCGTCGGCTGCGGCCTGCACGGCACATGGGCCGCGCGCTGCATGGCGGCCGCGGGCTACGGGCCGGGGATCTGCGCCGACCCGGACGCCGCGGCGGCGGAGGGACTCGCCGCCGAGCTCGGCTGGCAGACCGACGGGGATGCGTTCTGCTGCGACATCGTCTGCTGCGTGACGCCCGGGTACGAGGTCGTGCTCGACGTCGACCAGGTGCGCACCGGCGTGCACCTGAACATGCTCGGCGCCGACGGCCCGGGCAAGGCCGAGGCGAGCATCGCGGCGGTCGAGCGCTGCGACCTGTTCTGCGACGAGTGGGCCCAGGCCTCGCACGGCGGGGAGCTCACGGGCGCGGTCGAGGCGGGTGTCATCACCCGCGATGACGTGACCGACCTCGGCGCCGTCCTCGCCGGCGACGCGGAGGGGCGCACCGACCGCGCCGCGACGACGCTCTTCGACTCCACCGGCCTGGCGATCCAGGACCTCGGCGTCGCCGCCGCGGCCCTGGATGCGGTCCGCGCCGGCCGGGTGCCGGCGCAGACCATCACCCTCTAGCCGCCCGGACGCACGCGCAGGGTCGACCGCGTGTTCGCGGTGCCCACCTGCGACGCGTTCAGGCGGAACGACAGGCGCCCCGTCGACCGACGCAGCCGGGTGCTGACCCGCAGCCCGCCGCCGCGCATACGCACGCGCAGGACCTTCGCGGACTGGCCGCTCGGCACCGTCACGCGGATGCTCTGGCCGCTCACCGTCACCCGTGCCTTCGCGCCCTTCGTCAGGCCGCTGGCGCTGATCCGCAGCCGCTTCTTCACGACGGCGGACCGTTGGAACTCCATGCCCTTCGGCACCACCAGCTGCACGGTCTTCAGGCGATTGCGCGCCCCGACGACCCGCAGGTCGAGCGACGGGCGCCCGCGCTTGAGCGAGCTGACCTTCAGCGTCGCCGCCGGGCCGCAGCCCGCGATCTCCACCGGTGTGGTGGACGTGTACGTCGATCCCGCCTGGGAGACGAACGTGCCGTCGAACGTCACGGCGCTCTCCGCGCACAGGTTCTTGCCCGCCTGCAGCACGCTCTCGTCGCCGCCGCTGAACGACAGCTCGAAGCGCGACAGCGGGACGTCGGGCACCGGATCGACGGTGGTCCGCAGCCGCTGGTTGGGGCCGGCCGAGATCGTTCCGGCCAGCGTGATGGGCAGCACGCCGTTGAGCTCGATGCGGAGCTCGGGCAGCGGGGCGCCAGGCACCTGGACCATCGTCACCGGGCCGGTGAGCGGGGTGGACAGCAGGGGCGTGGACGCCACGGCCTTGCCGAGTCTCGACGTCGCCGGGCAGCCGCCTGCCTGGAACGTCGCGATCGGGCAGGCGCGGTTGATGCGCGTCACGTCGACCGAGATGCCCGCGGGCAGCAGGAGCTCGACCTTCTTCGTGTTCGCCTCACCCGGGCCCTGGGAGAGCGTCGCGGTGAGCCCCGGATGGCCGTCCTGCGCCGCCTCCTTCGCGCCGCCGGTCAGGACCGCCGACAGCTTCGGGACGTAGGGCAGGTTCTCGCAGCCAGTCGCCTGGTAGGGCGCGGTCACGTCGGCGCTGCCCCCGAGGTCCGAACCGAGCGTCGCGGTCAGCTGCTGCGGCGCGCAGTTCGTCGCGTTGAGCGCGAAGCCGGGCTTGTCGAGCCGCACCTCGAGCGCGCGGATCGCGGTGGAGATGCCCTCCTGGCGCTGCGGCACGCGCTCGACGACGAGGTTCAGGCCCTTGTCGGCGTCGCGAACCTGCAGCCGGCCCGGCACGACGACCTTCCCCAGGTCGATCGGGCCGAACATCGCGTTGGCCGTGATCGTCAGTCCGGCCGGGTCGGTGCCCTGGCCCTGGGTCAGGTACACGTCGCCACCGAGCCGCAGCGGCTCCGGGCCCGGGCCGGCCGTCGCGACGACGGACCCGATCTTCGTGTCGGCCGGGCAGTTGCCCGTGGCGGCGTCGCCGAGGTTGCACTGGGCGGCGGCGCCGAGCCGGCCGAGCAGGCCCGGCGGAAGTCGCACTGTGGCGCTCGCGATCCGTGCGTGCTTGTCCGGCCGTTCGAGCGTCGTGATGACCGTCGTGTCGGCGCCCGCCTGCGACGGGGTCGTCGCCGCTCCGAGCGAGGGGCTGAACGCGGCGGGGTCGGTGCACCCCTGGTCGGTGGGGATGCCGCTCGTCGCCGTGACGTCCGGCTGGCCGCTGAACAGCACGGCCGTCGTCCGCTGCTCACCGACGCCGCAGGTGCGCGGCGATGCGACGATGGCGTTGTTCCCGCCGCGGAACGTGAAGCGGAACAGCGTGAACGGCACGGGCGGCAGGCCGGACATGCGCACCGTGACCTGGCCGGTGTCCGGATTGACCGTCGCAACGGCCTCGAGCTTGACCCGGACGGCGTCGTCCTCCGGCCCGAGCGCGGCGGTGGCGACGAAGCGCAGCTTCTTGCCGGGGGTCGGCATGCCGAGGAAGATCGGCCCCTTGATCGCGCCCTTCGGGAGCACGGGCGAGTCAAACTCGACCTCGCCGATCCTCGATGCCTCCGGGCACTTCACGGGTCCCTCGCCGAACCGGTCGAACTGCTCGTCCGTGCAGCCCTCGAGCGGGGCGCCCGAGGCGGCCGTCGGCGAGAGCTCGAAGCCCTCGGGCATGGCGAGTTCGGCCTCCTTGACGTGCGCGATGACCCGCGGCTCCTTCGGCGCGGGCACGCGGATCTCAGCGGTCGCGAACGTCGGCGCGTCGGCCTCGCGGTTCGTGAGGATGTCGGACGTCATCGAGTAGTCGAGCGTGCCGCAGTCCGTCGGCGTGTAGCTGTCGCTCGCGGTCGTGACGTCGCCGCGGTAGGACTCGATGCTCACCCTGCCCACCGCAGGCCTCGAGCAGTCCGTCGGATTGCTCGTGAAGCCCTCTCGCATCGTGGGATGGTCAGCCTTGCTGCCCCAGAGGCGCAGGCCGAGCCGGCGCATCTCGATCGGGATGCCGAGGAACTCGCGTGGCGCGTTCTGGACGGTGGCGTCGAGGCCGCCGTCGTCGGCGCGCAGCCGGATCGCGCTCTCGAGCTTGATGGCCGGAACGCCCGGAAGACCAGGCAGGACGACCTCGATCTGCAGGCCGAGCCGTGCGGCCTCCGTGCCCACCGGGTCGAGGTTGAAGACCTTGCCCTGCAGCAGCGACTCGGTGAGCGGGACGAGGCCCTCGACGGCGGCAGACACGCTGCCGACCTGCGACGCGGTCGGGCAACCGCTCGTCGAGCGGAACCGCTGTGGCGTGCACGTCGGCGCCGCGCGCGGCGAGCCGATCTGGCCCGACGCGAGCGAGATCTTCATGTTCTTGGCGTCGTCGCCGAGGCCCGGAATGCCGCCGAGTTCGGTGTCGCCTCCGCCGTTGAGCGCGAGGGCGAGGCAGAAGTCCGCGTACTTGCCTGATTGCGGCTCGATCGTCGGTGTGCTCTTCGTCGAGCAACTCGATGATTTCGTCACCGGCTTCGCGATGATCTTGTCGACACGCACGGCGGCGCTCGCAGGAGCGCTTCCGAGCAGCATCAGGGCACCGGCAATCACGGGCAGCGCGCACACGGGCACGCCGCGACCCAGCAGAGCTGACACAGGTCCTCCCCCCGTTCAGATCGCCACCGAACGTAACATCTGACAAGCGCTGTGTGCAACTTGGTAACCGTCGTACACCCGTCCAGGTCAGGACGGGCTGCTCAAGTCCCGCGACGGAAAGCGATCAGTCGGGGCTGCGCAACATGAGCGTGCGCGTCGCCGTGCCGCGGGGCACGTCAGTGGCGGCCGTCGCGAGCACCCGCACGCGGCGCAGCCGGGTGACCAGCTGCCGGTGTGACGAGCGCAGCACGAGGGGCACGGTCGTGGTGCGACCTGCGGGCACGCGCGTGAGCTCGACCGCGCCGAACGACACGATGCGCGCCCGCCGCGAGGTCCCGGTCCGCAGCCGCGAAGCGCTGCGGATGCGCAGGCGCCCCGAGCACCGCTGGGTGCCCGCGCAGCGCACCACGACGCGCAGCCGGCCACGGGCGTCCATACGCAGCGACCGCGAGACGATCGTGAGCCTCCCGGCGACGGCGACGGCGACGGCGACGGCGACGGCGACGGCGTCGTCCGCGCCCGGCGCCGGTGCGACGGGGCCGGCGGTTCCGGCGCCGGGGGTCGTCACCGGCGGGGCGCCCGGCGCTCGGCCCGGGCCGAGGCGGCGGCGGAGGTGGGATGGTCGGCGCGCGCGGGCAGGCCGTCCCGGCGAGCGCGTCGGCGCCGACCCGGTACGCGGTCCCGTCGGCGAGCACGTAGCTGCACCCCGCGGCGTCCTCCCCGAAGCCGATGAGGTCGTTGCCGCCGCCGGTCGTCAGGCTCTCGACGCGCGGGTCGGGCCCGGCGGGGGAGAGGTCAAGCGTGCGCAGGGGCTGCGTGCAGAGGTCGCCGAACAGGAACCGCCCGGTGAGGCCGGTGAGATCCGGGTCGCGCACGACGTGGCCGGTGATGATCGCCGCGCAGCCGCTCGGCGGGTTGCCGTACGTGTGGAGGGGATTCGTCAGCGTCGGATTCGCCGGCGAGCAGGGCCCTTCGCACGTCGGCCAGCCGAAGTTCGCGCCGACCGCACCGATGTTGACCTCCTCGAACGCACCCTGTCCGACGTCGCCGATGACGAGCCGGCCGTCCGGCGCGAACGCGGCGCGGTACGGGTTGCGCAGGCCCAGTGCCCAGATCTCGCCGCGGGCGCCGGGAACACCGGCGAACGGGTTGTCGACGGGGATGGTGTAGGGCGCGCCTCCCGCCGCGCGGGGGTCTATGCGCAGCACCTTCCCCAGCACGTTCGACAGGCTCTGCGAGTTGGCGGGAACCGCGTTCTCGCCGACCGTGACGTAGAGCATCCCGTCAGGGCCGAAGGCGAGCTGGCCGCCGATGTGGTTCGTCGCGACGACGTCCTGCGCAAGGACGATGCGCGCGGACGCCGGGTCAGCGACGTCCGGATTGCCGCCCACGCGGTACTCGAGAATCCGGATCTGCCCGCTGACGACCGCGAAGACATAGACCAGCCCGGACGTTGCGTGGTCGGGCGGGAAGGCGATCGACAGCAGCCCGCGTTCGCCGCTCGTATCGACGCTGGGGACGGTCAGGAACGGCGTCGGCTGCAGCGCCCCGCCGCGGACGATACGCACCGTGCCGCCCCGGAGGACGACGAACACGCGTGCGTCGCCCGGCGGCGAGGCCACGTGGATCGGCGTCCCCGACCACGCCCCCGCGGAGGCGAGCGGCACGAGTGCCGCGCCGCGGGCGGACGCGGGCGCGAGCAGGACCGACAGCGCACACGCCGTCAGCACGACTCGCATCCCCGTCCGTCCAAGCACGACCGGGTCAGCGTACGGGACGAGCTACGGCGCCGCCGGCCGAACGCGCAGCGACCGGCGCTGCGCCTTCGCATCTGCGGTCGTCGTGTTCAGGCGGAACGTCAGCCGCGGGCGACCCTGCTTGCGCAGGCGCGTGCTGGCCCGCAGCCCGCCCGCGCGCACCCGGACGCGGAGCACCGTCGCCGACTGGCCGCTGGGCACCGTCACCCGGATGCTCTGGCCGGTCACGGTGACCCGGGCCTTCGCGCCCTTCTTCAGGCCCGTCGTGCTGACCTGCAGCCGCTTCCTCACGACGGACGCCGGAGCGAACGCGAGGCCCTTCGGCACCACGAGCTGCGCGCTGCGCACCCGCGTGCGCCCGCCGACGACCCGCAGGTCGAGCGTCGGGCGGCCGCTGCGCAGCGAGCCGACCTTCAGCGTGCCCTGCGGTGCGCAGCCGTCGAGCCGCGGCTGGGCCGTCGTCTTCGCGGCGCCGCCGGCATGCGACGTGAACGCGCCGTCGAACGGCAGCGACGACACCGAGCACAGGTCCTTCGTTGCGATCACGAGCCCACGGGCGCCGCCCTCGAGCGTGAAGTCGAAGCGGCTCAGCGGCACGTCGGGGATCCCGACGAAGCTGTTGACCATCCGGCCGTCGGGCCCGAACTTGATCTTGCCGTTCAGCGTCAGGTTGATCTTGCCGCGCAGGTCGGCCCGCAGCTCCGGCAGCGGGCTGCCCGGAACGGTGACGAACGTGACCCCGCCCTGGAGCGGCTCGGGGAGCAGCGGCGTGTACGCCACGACCCGGCCGACCTTCGCGCTGTCCGGGCACGTGCCGGCCTCGTACTGCTTCAGCGCGCACGTGCGGCCGAGGCGGTCGGAGTCCGGCGCCATGCCGGTGGGCAGCGTGACGTCGACCGTCGCGTTGTTCGCCTCGCCGGGCGCCTGCGTGACCGTGACGTTCAGGCCCGGATGCCCGTTCAGCGCGGCCTCCGCGCCGGTTGCGCCGCCGTCGATCGTGGTGGCGAGCTTCGGGGAGAACGGGAGGTTCTCGCAGCCGGTCGCCTGGAAGCCGGCGCTGACCGCGGCGGCCTGGCCGAGATCGCTGAACAGCGTGCCGGTCGCGGTCTTGGCGTCGCACGACGACGGCGTGACGAAGAACCCGGGCTTGTCGAGCACGAGGTCCATCGAGCGCACCTGCGTCGCGATGCCCTCTGCGCGCTGGGGGATGTCGGTCACCGTGATGTCGAGCCCCGTGTCGGCGCGGGTGGCGACCTCGGCGTTCACGACGATCTTGCCCAGGTCGAGGGGCCCGAACGTCGCGGGGACCACGATCGAGAGGCCCGCGAGCCCGCCGGGGGTCGGCGGCTCGGTGAAGTACACGTCACCCCTGAGCGTGGCGGGCGACGAGCCCGGCCCCGCGATGGCGACGACGGCGCCGACCCGGGAGGCCGGGCCGCAGCTGCCCGCGCGCCCGTCGGCGACCGAGCACGGCGGCACGACCGTGAGGTTGCCCTGCAGGCCGGCCGGCAGCGAGATCTTCGCGCCGGTCAGCCGGGCGTGCCCGTCCGGGCGGGCGAGGGTGGTGGTGAGCGCGGTGCCCGACGCCGCCTGCGTCGTCGAGGTCGACACGCCGAGGGACGGCGTGAACGGATCCGGGTCGGCGCAGCCCTGGTCGACGGTGAGCGTGCCGTTGCGGCGGTCCTGCGCCGTCGAGCCGTACGGCGTGTTGATCGCCTGGCCGGCGAAGGTGCCGCAGCTGCGCGGCAGCGACATGATTGCCGTGGGCCCGCCGCGGAACGTCAGGCGGAACTCGGTGAACGGCGCGGGCGGCAGGTTCTCGAAGGTCGTGCGCAGCTGGCCCGAGTCGGGGTCGGGGCGCACGACGCCGATGAACTTCAGGCGCGTCGCGTCCGGCTCCGGGCCGAGCTCGCCCTCGACGAACAGGCGGATCTTCGGCGAGCTCGCCGTCGGCTGCGCCAGAAAGATGTCGCCCTCGATCGCCTTGCTCAGCAGCGGCGTGCGGAACCGGACCGTGCCGATCTTCGAGCCCGCCGCGCACGTGGCCGGCGCGCCGCTGCCGTAGCCGAACTCCGCCTCGGTGCAGCCGACGAAGCCGGGCTGGCTGCCCGACGTCGGCGAGAGCTCGACGCCCTCGGGCAGCACGTTGACGCTGGTGGCGATGTGCTTCTGCACGAGCGGCTCGTCGTTGGCGGGCATCGACACGCCGGTGCTGATGACGCCGGGCGCGTCGCTGGTGCGATCGCCCTCGAGGATCATCCCCGGCTCGAACGGCACGGCGTCGCAGCCGGTCGGCGTGTAGCCCGCCGTGCGGGTCGCGCTGCCGCCCTGGTACGACGTGATGGACACCGTCGTCGTCGCGGGCTTCGAGCAGTCGGTCGGGTTGGCCATGAACGACTTGGCCATGCCGCGGCCGGTCTTCGAACCCCACAGGCGCAGGTTCAGGCGCTTGACCTCGATCGGCAGGCCGATGACCGTGCGGGGGTTGTCGAACGCCAGGGAGTCCAGGCCGCCGTCGGTCGGGCGCAGGCGGATCTCGACCTCGATGTGGGTGACCGCGAGCAGGTCGGCGAACTCGAGCACGAGCCCGAGGCGGGCCGCCTCCGTGCCGCGCGGCTCGAGGTTGTAGATGCCGCCGCCGATCAGGTTCTCGTTCAGCGGGATGACCGACTCGACGCCGGCCGTGACCTGGCCGACCTGCGAGCTGGACGCGCAGCCGTTCACGCTGCGAAAACGCGAGACGGTGCAGAGCGGGGTGGCGGTGGCGTTGCCCACCTGCCCGCCGGGCAGCGACAGCTTGAGGTCCTTGAGGTCGTCACCGCCGCCGAAGCCGTCGCCGCCGCCGTTCATACCGAGCGCGACGCAGAAGTCCTCATGGGCGCCGGCCTGCGACTGGGTCGCGGCCGTGGTGGTCGTCGAGCACGACGCGGTCGGTGCGATCGGCTTGGCGACCAGCGCCGTGATGTCCACCGCTGCCTGCGCGCTTCCTGCGCTGCCCAGCACGGCGATGACCGTGGCAGCGCATGCCGCCGCCGGCCTCCAACGATTCGTACGCACCCGTGCGCCCCTGTCCTGTCGACGTCTGACCGAAATCGAGGCTATTGACCGCGGGGCGCGGCAGTGTGACACCCGTCACGGGAGTCCTACCAACCCGTAGTTTTCGGGTGGTGCGCGGCTCCGCGCCCGCCGGAACGTGCCGGCGGGCGCGGGGTGACGCCGCTGCTAGCGCGCCGCGGGACGGACGCGCAGGTTGCTGCGACTGCTCTTCTTGTCCGCCGTGGTGGTGTTCAGGCGGAACGTGAGCTGCGGCCGGCCGCGCTTGCGCAGGCGGGTGCTGGCCCGCAGGCCGCCGCTGCTCATGCGCACCCGGAGGACCGTGGCGGACTGGCCGCTCGGGACGGTGACCCTGATGCTCTGGCCGCTGACGGTGACCCGCGCCTTGGAGCCCTTCTTCAGGCCCGTCGCACTGATCCGCAGCCGCTTCTTGACGAGCGCCGCCCGCTGGAACTCGAGCCCCTTCGGGACCACGAGCTGCGCGGTCGTCACGCGCGTCCGCCCGCCCGCGACCCGCAGGTCGAGGCTCGGGCGACCGCTGCGCAGCGAGCCGAGCTTCAGCGTGCCGGCGGGGCGGCAGTCGACGACGTCGGCCTCCGTCTTGATCGTCGCCTGACTGCCGGCGTGCGACCACGCCGTGCCGTCGACCGTGTTGGTCTTCGACTGGCAGAGGTCCTTCGTCGCGATCAGCGGGGCCTGCGGACCGGTCTTCAGGTCCAGCTCGAACCGGGAGAGCGGCGTGTCCGGGATCGGGTCGATGACGTTCACCAGGCGGTTCTTGTCACCGAACTTCACCGTGCCGGTCAGCTCGATCGTGAGCGCGCCCTGCAGCTTGATCCGCAGGCCGGGCAGCGGGCTGCCCGGGATCTGGACGAACGTGACCGGGCCCGTCAGCGGGTTCGGCAGCAACGGCGAGTACGCCGTCGCCGTGCCCTTCACCGTCTCCGGCGGGCACGCGTTCTGCGCGTAGACCTCGAGCGTGCAGACCGAGCGCAGGCGCTCGCTGTCGGCGGCGATGCCCTCCGGGAGGACGACCTCCATCTTCGAGGAGTTGGCCTCGCCCGGCTGCTGCGAGACGACGACCTTCAGGGACGGGTGGCCGTCCTCCTTGGTCTCCGCCGCGCCGCCACCGATGGTCGCCGAGACCTTCGGGGCGAACGGGATCTGGTCACAGCCGTTGGGCTGGTACGGCGCCGTGACGGGCGCGACGATGCCGGTGTCCGACGTCACGGTGCCCGTGAACTGGTTCGGCGCGCAGCTCGTGGCGTTCAGGTTGAACCCGGCCCGATCGAGGACGACCTCGAGCTGGCGGATGTTCGCCTCGACGCCCTCCTGGCGCTGCGGGATGTCCGGCACGACGAGGGTGAGCCCGGTGTCCGGCCGCACGACGATCGTCGCCTGCGTGACGACGCGGCCGAAGTCCAGCGGCCCGACCTTCACGTCGACGACGATGTTCAGGCCGGCGAGCGCCCCGTTCGGGCCCTCCGTCAGGTAGACGTTGCCGGACAGCGCCTTCGGATCGGAGCCGCCGCCCGCAAGGGCGTTGACGCGACCGACGCGGCTCTCCTCACCGCACGACCCGGTGGCCGCCACGCTCAGCGGGCACAGCGGGGCGACGGTGAGCTTGCCCGACAGACCCGTCGGGAGCTGGAGCTCCATCGACTTCAGGCGACCGTGGCCGCTCGGGCGGGTGAACGTCGTGACGAGCGTCGTGTCCGCACCGGCCAGCAGCGGGTTCACGCCCGCGGCCAGCGTCGGCGCGAACGGCTCGGGGCTGGTGCAGCCCTGGTCGATCGCGACGGACGCCTTCACCGTCTTCGTCGGGTTGCCGTTCATCGGCTCGAGGATCGTGTCCCCGGTGTAGGTGCCGCACTGGCGCGGCATCGACACGGGCCCGCGGGGGCCGCCGAAGAAGCTGAAGCGGAACTCCGTGAACGGCGTGGCCGGCAGGTCGTCCAGGACCGTCGTGAGCTGCCCGGTGTTCTGGTCGATCTGCACCTTCGCGATGAGCTTCACGCGCACCGCGTCGCTCTCCGGCCCGGCCTCCGCGTTCACGAAGAAGCGGACCTTCGGCTCGCCCGGCTTCGGATTGGCAACGAAGACCTTGCCCACCAGCTCCTGCTTGAGCAGCAGCGGCGAGCGGAAGCGCACCGTGCCGATCTGCGATCCGGCGGGGCACGAGACGACGCCCTCGGTGAAGCGGTTGAACTGGGCATCGTCGCAGCCCGTGAAGTCGGGGTTCGACCCGACCGTCGGGGAGAGCTCGAAGCCCGGCGGCAGCACGACCGTCGCCTTCTTGATGTGCGACTGGGCGAGCGGGCCCTCCTCGTCGGGCAGCGCCACGCCGGAAGTCAGCTCACCGGGAGTGTCCGCCTCGCGGGCGCTCTCGAAGATCGCCGACGGCTTGAAGTCCAGCTGGTCGCACCCGGTGGGGGTGAACGACGTCTGCGCGTTCGTGGTGTCGCCGCGGTAGGAGACCGCCTTGACCCGCGTGATGGCGGCGTTGCACGTCGTCGGCGTGCTCATGAACGACTTCTGCATCGTCGGGTGGTCGGCCTTGCTGCCCCACAGGCGGAGGTTCAGGCGGCGCACCTCGAGCGGGATGCCCTCGAGGTCACGCGGGTTGTCCAGCGTGATCGAGTCCAGGCCGCTGTCGTCTGCGCGCAGCCGGGCCTCGGTCTCGAGGTGGATGACGCCGCTCAGCGCGAGCGGGCCGATCACGACGTCGACCGCGAGGCCGAGACGCGCACCCTCGGTGCCCTGCGGCTCGAGGTTGAACACCTTGCCCTGCAGCAGGCGCTCGTCGATGCGGCCCGCGCCGAGCACGTCGACGGCGAGGCTGAGGTCGCCGACCTGGCTGGCCGACGGGCACCCGCTGTTCGACAGGAACTTCGTCCGCGAGCACAGCGGCGTGGCCTGGGGCGACGCCACCTGCCCCGGGGGCAGCGACAGCGTCAGGTCCTTCAGGTCATCGCCGAGGCCGGGGAGATCGCCCAGTTCAGGGTCACCGCCCCCACTCATCGCGAGCGCGACACAGAAATCCTGTCGCTTTCCCGCCTGCGAGACGGTCGCTGGTTCACCCAGCGTCGTGCACTTCGCATCAGCCGCGATCGGCTTCGCCACGACGCTGGTGAAATTCACCTTCGCGCCTGCCGAAACCGGCACCGCGAGAACCACGAATAGTGCGAGTGCGCACGCGAGCACGCCTCGACCCCACTGCCTGGACAAGTTCTCTCCCCCCAGTCCACCACGTTGGAACGGCTGAGGAAAGGTAGCAACCCATGAAATTGGGGGTCAAGGAACCAGGAGGACCTGCCGATACGGAACTGTCAGGCGGTCTCGGGCCTGGACAGCCCAGAGCCGAACGTTTGTCCACTCCCCCCGGGACAGCGTTCACAGCCTCGCCTCATGGTGCGGTGGGCGTCCTACGAAGGGCGTCCACCGCACTCCCCCTTTCCTCGCTATCGCGCCGCCGGCCTCACGCGGAGGCTCGCTCGGCTGCTCTTCTTGTCTGCCGTGGTGGTGTTCAGGCGGAACGTGAGCTGCGGCCGGCCGCGCTTGCGCAGGCGGGTGCTGGCCCGCAGGCCGCCGCTGCTCATGCGGACGCGGAGCACCGTGGCGGACTGACCGCTGGGGACGGTGACCTTGATGCTCTGGCCGCTGACGGTGACCCGTGCCTTGGAGCCCTTCTTCAGGCCGGTGGCCGTGATCTTCAGGCGCTTCTTGACGATCGCGGCGCGCTGGAACTCCAGCCCGCTCGGCACGACGAGCTGCGCCGTGGTCACCCGCGTGCGGCCGCCGTTGACGCGCAGGTCGAGCGTCGGGCGGCCGCTGCGCAGCGACCCGAGCTTCAGCGTTCCCGCCGGCGCGCAGTCGACGACGTTCGCCTCGGCCTTGATGGCGGTCTGGCCGCCCGCGTGCGACCACGCCGTGCCGTCGATGGTGTTCGTCTTGGACTGGCAGAGGTCCTTCGTCGCGACGAGCATCGCGTTCGGGCCGGTCTTCAGGCTCAGCTCGAACCGGGACAGCGGCGTGTCCGGGATCGGGTCGATGACGTTCACGACGCGGTTCCTGTCCCCGAACCTCACCCTTCCGGTGAGGTCGAGGCTGATCGCGCCCTGGAGCTTGATCCGCAGGCCGGGCAGCGGCTCGCCTGGGATCTTCACGAACGTCACCGGGCCGCTGAGCTGCTTGGGCAGCAGCGGCGTGTACGCCGTCGCCGAGCCCTTCACCGTCTCCGGCGGGCAGGCGTTCTGCTCGTAGACCTCGAGGGGGCAGATCGACTGGAGCCGCGCGCCGTCGGGCGCCAGGCCCTCGGGCAGGACGACCTCCATCTTCGACGAGTTGGCCTGGCCCGGCGTCTGGGAGACGACGACGTCGAGCGACGGGTGGCCGTTCTCCTTCGTCTCGTTCGGGCCGCCGGCGATGGTGGCCTCGATCTTCGGGCCGAACGGCAGGTTCTCGCAGCCGGTCGGCTGGTACGGGGACGAGACGCTCGCGACGGCGCCCGTGTCCGACGTGATCGAGCCGGTGAACGTCTTCGGGGCGCAGCTCGTGGCGTTCACGTTGAACCCTGCGCGGTCGAGGACCACTTCGAGCTGGCGGATGTTCGCCTCGACGCCCTGCTGACGCAGCGGGATCTCGGGGACGATGAGCCGCAGGCTGGTGTCCTGCTCGACCTCGATGGTCGCCTGCGTGATGACCCGGCCGAAGTCCAGCGGCCCGACCTTCACGTCCACGACGATGTTCAGCCCCGCAAGCGCCCCGCCGGGGCCCTCGGTCAGGTAGACGTCGCCCGTGAGCGGCTTGGGCGCCGGGCCGCCGCCGGCCAGCGCGCGGACGCGCCCGATGCGGCTGTCGTCGCCGCACGACCCCGTGGCGGCCAGCGCGAGCGGGCACTGCGCGGCAGCCGTCAGCCGACCGGTCAGGCCCGTCGGGAGGTCGACGACCATCGAGCGCATGCGACCGTGGCCCGCCGGGCGGGTGAACACGGTCGTCAACGACGTCGCGGACGCCGCGGTGTCGGGGGAGACGCTCGCGGCCAGCTCGGGCGCGAACGGCTCAGGGTCACGGCAGCCCTGGTCGACGGACACGCTGGTCTTCACGGTCTTCGTCGGCGTGCCGTTCCACGGCTCGAGGATCGTGTCGGCGGTGTACGTCCCGCACGCCCGCGGCATCTTGATCGAGCCGTTCTCGCCGCCGAAGAAGCTGAAGCGGAACGTCGTGAACGGCGTCGGCGGGAGGTCGTCGAGCACCGTCGTCAGCTGGCCCGTGTTCGGGTCGATGATCGTCCGGGCGACGATCTTCAGCCGGACCGCGTCACGCTCCGGGCCGGCCTCGGCGACCACGAAGAACCGCACCTTCGCCTCGCCGGGCTTCGGGTTCGCCAGGTAGATGCGGCCCGGCAGCTCATCGTTGAGCAGCAGGGGCGAGCGGATGGCGACGGTCCCGATCTGCGAGGCGGCCGGGCACGTCGCGGGCCCGAGCTCGCCCTTGCCGAGCTGCGCGTCGTCACAGCCCGTGAACCCGGGCCGGTTGCCGACGGTCGGGGAGAGCTCGAAGCCCTCGGGGAGGACGACCGTCGTCTTGCGGATGTGGGACTGCGCGAGCCCGCCGTCGGCGGCCGGCAGCGTGACGCCAGAGGTCAGCTCGCCCGGCTCGTCGGCGACGCGGCCGCTCTCGAAGATGCCGTCGGGCGTGAGGCCCAGCTTGTCGCAGCCCGTCGGCGTGAAGGAGGTCTGCGCCGTGCTCGTGATGCCGGCGTACGACTCGCCCGTGACCCGGGTCACCGCGGGCGTGCAGGTGGTCGGCGAGGTCATGAACGACGTCTGCATCGTCGGGTGGTCGGCCTTGTCACCCCACAGGCGCAGGTTCAGGCGCCGCAGCTCGAGCGGGATGCCCTCGAGGTCGCGCGGGTTGTTCAGGGTGACGGACTCCAGGCCGTTGTCGCTGGGGCGCAGGCGCGCCTCGGTCTCGAGATGGATGACCCCCTCGACGTTCAGCGGGCCGATGACCACGTTCACGGAGAGCCCCAGGCGGGTGCCCTCCGTGCCCTGCGGCTCGAGGTTGAAGACCTTGCCCTGGAGCAGCCGCTCGTCGATGCGGCCTGCGCCGAGGACGTCGACGGCGAGGCTGAGCTCGCCCACCTGGGACACCGACGGGCAGCCCTTCTTGGAGAGGAACGTCGGCCGCGGGCAGAGCGGCGCCGCCTTGACCGACGCGGCCTGGCCGAGCGGCAGGGCGAGCGTCAGGTTCTTCAGGTCGTCGCCGAGCCCGGGAAGATCACCGAGCTGCGGATCGGCGCCGCCGCTGGTCGCCAGTGCGACGCAGAAGTCCGCGGCCTTGCCGGCCTGGGTGATGGTCGGCACGTCCTCGAGCGTCGTGCATTTCGAGGATGGCGCGATCGGCTTGGCGACCACGCTGGTGAACGTCACCTTGGCGCTTGCCGCGATCGGCAGCGCGAGGACGACCAGCACGACGAGCGCGCTCGCGAGCACGCTTCGCCCAACACTTCGGGACACGTCTTCCCCCCAGGTAGACAGGCTGGGCGGAAGGTAGCAACCGCCCGAAACCGGGGTCAAGCGTGTCGGTGTTCGCTGAGAAGGGCTGTCGCGCTTCGCCGGAGACCGGGCTTCGCCCTCCTGGTTTCGGCCTCCGGTCCTCGCAAGCTCGGACCTGCGGGACAACCTGGTTTCGGCCTCCGGTCCTCGCAAGCTCGGACCTGCGGCCGACGTTACAGGGGAATATTCCCGTGCTTGCGCTTCGGCCCCGGCTCGCGCTTGGTGAGCAGGGTCTTCAGCGCCGTGATCACCTTGGGCCGCGTCTCGTGCGGGATGATCACGTCGTCGATGTACCCGCGCTCGGCGGCGACGTACGGGTTGGCGAACCGCGCCTTGTAGTCGTCCATGAGCGTCGCGCGGCGCTCCTCCGGCGTGGGCGACGAGTTGATGTCGCGCCGGTAGATGATGTTGACCGCGCCCTCGGCGCCCATGACGGCGACCTCGGCCTGCGGCCAGGCGAAGTTGAAGTCCGCGCCCAGGTGCTTGGACGCCATGACGTCGTACGCGCCGCCGTACGCCTTGCGGGTGATGACCGTGATCTTCGGGACGGTCGCCTCGGCGTAGGCGTAGAGCAGCTTCGCGCCCTTGCGGATGATGCCGTCCCACTCCTGGCTCGTGCCCGGCAGGAAGCCCGGGACGTCGCAGAAGGTCAGCAGCGGGATGTTGAACGCGTCGCACGTGCGCACGAAGCGCGCGGCCTTCTCGGAGCTGTCGATGTCGAGCACGCCGGCCATGGACTTCGGCTGGTTGCCGACCACGCCGACCGCGTGGCCGTCGAGGCGGGCGAGGCCGCAGACGATGTTCGTGGCGAAGTGCTCGTGGACCTCGAAGAACTCGCCGTCGTCGACGACGAGGCGGACCACGTCGCGCATGTCGTACGGCTTGTTCGGGTTGTCCGGGACGATCGTGTCGAGCTCGGCGTCCTGGCGCGTCGGGTCGTCCGTCGGCGCCACGCGCGGCGGCATCTCGAGGTTGTTCTGCGGCAGGAAGCTGAAGAGGTAGCGCGCGTCCTCGAGGCACGCGTCCTCGTCGTCGGAGGCGAAGTGCGCGACGCCCGACTTCTGGTTGTGCGTCATCGCGCCGCCGAGCTCCTCGAACCCGACCTCCTCACCGGTGACCGTCTTGATGACGTCAGGGCCGGTGATGAACATGTGCGACGTCTCCTTCACCATGAAGATGAAGTCCGTGATCGCCGGGGAGTAGACCGCGCCGCCGGCGCACGGGCCCATGATCAGGCTGATCTGGGGGATGACGCCGGAGCTCTTGACGTTGCGCAGGAAGACGTCGCCGTAGCCGCCGAGGGCCACGACGCCCTCCTGGATGCGGGCGCCGCCGGAGTCGTTGATGCCGATGACCGGGCACCCGATCTTCGCGGCCAGGTCCATGACCTTGCACATCTTCTCGGCCATGACCTCGCCGAGCGACCCGCCGACGACCGTGAAGTCCTGGCTGAAGACGCAGACGGTGCGGCCGTCGATCGTGCCGTGGCCCGTGACGACCGCGTCGCCCCACGGCCGGTTCTTCTGCATGTCGAAGTCGTAGGTGCGGTGCCGGACGAAGGTGTCGAGCTCCTGGAAGGACCCGGGGTCCAGGAGCTTCTCGATGCGCTCGCGGGCGGTGTACTTGCCCTTCGCGTGCTGCTTCTCGACGGCGGCTTCGGTGGCGGAGTGGATGGCCTGCTCGCGGAGATCGTTGAGCTGGCCCAGCTTCTCCTCGTAGGTCTCCAGCGACTTCTGGCGGGTCATGGCCCGGATCGTAGGGGACTTACCGGGAAAACGGCCGGTGGTGCGCTGCACCAAGGGTGTCGAGCACGTGCTCGAGCGCCGTCTCGGCCGCGCCGGGGTCCAGCGGCGGGTCGGCCGGCGGCTCGACCGGCTCCGCGATCAGCACGGGCTCGGGCGCGACCGGCTCCGGCATGACCTCAGGCTCAGGCTGAGGCTCAGGCAGTGCCGCGATCGGTGCCGGAGTGGCGCGTCGGCGGAACAGGCGGGCGAAGAACCCGGGTCTCCCGGCGGTCGACGGCTCGGGGCGCGGCGGCGCGGGCGCAGGGGGAGTTTCGACAGCGGGCCCACCGGCCTGCTCGGTCGCGGCGACAGGTGTCGTGTCGCCGGTCTCCTCCTCCTGCGGCTGCGCGGCGGGCGCGGAACCGTCGACCTCCGGGGGTGCGGGCTGTGCCCGCATCGCGGCGGTCAGCGTGACCTTCGTGCCCCAACCCGCCGGATCCAAAACCACCGTGCCGCTGGCGCGGTCGCCCTCCCAGGCAACGGTGCTCTCGGGTTCCAGCCGGGAGATGCGGATCTCGCCGAAAAGGTCGAGGTGGCGGCTCAGGGCCTCGAGGTCGCTGACCTCCGCCCACAGCTCAGGCGGGGATTTGACCAGGCGTCGTTGCACACACAGCTCGTCCATCGTGTCGGGATTTCGACCGTCCGCCACGCCGCTCCTGCTCGTGGTCGACAGAACACCGGTCGTGCACGGCGACGTGCACCGGGGGCGTGATCAGCCGGGCTTGACGGTCATGAAGAACACGGCGACGAGGATGAGCAGCGACGCGACCTTGCCGACCGTCGCGATGCGCCCGGCCACCGCCTGGTACTCGGCCGAGAGTTCGCCGCCCGCCGCCAGGTCACGCTCGGCCAGCTCGGCCGCCTTCGTCTCCTGCGGGCCGAAGAACATGCCGCCCAGGCCGCCGAGCACGATGAGGATGAGCAGCGGGATGGAGACCCACATCTCGCTCCACACGTCCGCGTCGGTGGCGAGATAGGCCCCCGCGACGAAGACGATGAGCATGCCGCCGGAGATGATCGTGCGGCCCACGAACGCCTGCGCGCGGTGGAAGGTCGGCAGCGACCGGGGATCGGTCCGCGCGACGAACGCGCCCATGAGCGGGTACGCGAACGTGACGCCGAACGCGACGACGACGCCCGTGATGTGGACGAAGAGGACGAACTCGTAGAAGGTCACGCGCCGGAGCGTACCCGCGGCTCCGGCGCGCGCAGGCTCAGAACGTCGGCGCGTACTTCCCGAAGACGTCCTGCATCGCGCCGCAGACCTCGCCCATCGAGGCGCGGTCCTTCAGCGCCTGCTTGATGAAGGGCAGCAGGTTGTCGGTGCCGCGCGCGGCCTCGCGCAGCTCCTCGAGCCGCGTGTCGACGAGCGCCTGGTCGCGGTTGGCCTTGAACGCCTTCAGGCGCTCGACCTGCTCGCGCTCGGACTCCGGGTCCACGCGCAGGAGGTCCGGGACCTTCAGCTCCTCCTCGACGTACGAGTTCACGCCGACCACGATGTCCTGCTCGATGCGGTAGCGCTCCTGGTAGCCCCAGGCCGACTCGTCGATCTCGCCGGTGATGAACTCGATCGCGTTCTTCGAGCCGCCGAGCTGGTCGACCTTGTCGATGAGCTCGTAGGCGCGCGACTCGATCTCGTCGGTCAGCGACTCGATGAAGTACGAGCCCGCGAACGGGTCGACGGTGTCCGTCGCGCCGGACTCGGCGGCGATGATCTGCTGCGTGCGCAGCGCGATCTTCGCGGCCTCCTCGGTGGGCAGCGCGAGCGCCTCGTCGAAGCCGTTGGTGTGCAGCGACTGCGTGCCACCGCACACCGCGGCGAAGCCCTGCAGCGCCACGCGGACGATGTTGTTCTGCGGCTGCTGCGCCGTGAGCGTCACACCGCCGGTCTGCGTGTGGAAGCGCAGCATCATCGACTTCGGGTTCTGCGCGCCGAAGCGCTCCTTCATGATCGTGGCCCACATCCGCCGGGCCGCGCGGAACTTGGCGACCTCCTGGAAGACGTTGTTGTGGCCGTTGAAGAAGAAGGCCAGGCGCGGGGCGAAGGTGTCAACGTCGAGGCCCGCCTCGATCGCGGCGGTCACATACGCGATGCCGCTCGACAGCGTGAACGCGACCTCCTGCACCGCGCTGCAGCCCTTCTCCCGGAAGTGGTAGCCCGAGATCGAGACCGTGTTCCACTTCGGGATGTTCTCCGCGCAGTAGGCGAAGAGGTCCGTCGTGAGCCGCATCGTGGGCTCCGGCGGGTAGATGTAGTTGCCGCGCGCGATGTACTCCTTGAGCACGTCGTTCTGCGTCGTGCCGCGCAGCTTCTCGCTCGGCACGCCCTGCTCCTCGCCGACGAGCTCGTAGAGGCACAGCAGCACCGACGCCGGCGCGTTGATCGTCATCGACGTCGAGACCTGATCGAGCGGGATCTGATCGAACGCGGTCCGCATGTCGTCGATCGTGTCGATCGCGACGCCCGTCCGGCCGACCTCGCCGAGGCAGCGCGGGTTGTCGCTGTCCAGCCCGAGCTGCGTCGGCAGGTCGAACGCCATCGAGAGGCCGGTGCCGCCGCGGGAGAGCAGGTAGCGGTAGCGCTCGTTGGACTCCTTCGCCGACGCGTAGCCCGCGTACTGGCGCATCGTCCACTGCTGCTTGCGGTACATCTCGCGATGCACGCCGCGCGTGTACGGGAAGTCCCCGGGCTCGCCCAGCTGGAGCTGCTCCGGCAGGTCCTCCTCGGTGTACAGGGGCTTGATCTCGATGCCCGAATCCGTGAACACCCGCGGGTCATCAGGACCCACGATCGGCGCCACGGTGAGGCGTTCTTCGGTGGCCATGACCCGAAGGGTACGCCTCGGCCGCCGCCCGGGGATCTCCCGCCGAACCTTAAACCTGTCCCCAGGCACCGCTTAGCGGCGCTTCAGGCTCGGCGGCTCCAATGCTCGTCATGCCCACACGAGTGCAGAACTTCCTCTCGGCGATGCTCGGCGCCCTCGTCGTCGCCGTCGCCTTCGGCGCGCTCGCCGTCGGCGGCGCGTTCGACAGCGCGGACGACGGGGACGCGACGGTCACCGTCGAGCGCGAGTCGTCGGCCTCCTCGGGGTCGTCCCCCGCGACCCCGGTCCGCAACGCCACCGACGTGTCCGCGCTGTACGAGCGCGTCAAGGACAGCGTCGCCTACATCGCGGTCCGCAGCTCCTCCTCCGGCGGGGTGAATCCGTTCGGCGGTGGCCAGCAGTCCGGCTCCGGCTCGGGCTTCGTGCTCGACGACGACGGCTACATCGTCACGAACCAGCACGTCGTCGACAACGCCAGCCAGGTGCAGGTGCGCCTCGGCGAGGGCGACGACGCGATCAACGCGAAGGTCGTCGGCAGCGACGCCTCGACGGATCTCGCGGTCATCAAGGTCGACCCGAAGGACGTCGAGGGCGGCCTCAAGCCGCTGGAGCTCGGTGAGGCCAAGGCACTGAAGGTCGGCCAGCCGACCGTCGCGATCGGCTCGCCGTTCGGCCTCTCGGGCACGCTGACGACGGGTGTCGTCTCGGCGCTCGGCCGCCAGATCGAGTCGCCCAACGGCTTCAGCATCGACGGCGTGGTCCAGACCGACGCGGCGATCAACCCCGGCAACTCGGGTGGCCCGCTCCTGAACGGCAGCGGCCAGGTCATCGGCGTCAACGCGCAGATCGCCTCGAGCGGCGCGGCGAGCAACAGCGGGGTCGGGTTCGCCATCCCGGTGGACACGGTGCGCGAGGTCGTGCCGCAGCTGAAGAGCGGCAAGGAGATCCGCCGCGCCTACCTCGGCGTGAGCACGGGCGAGAGCCAGGACGGCAAGAAGGTCGTCATCGCGGAACTCGTCCCCGGTGGCCCGTCGGCTGACGCCGATCTGCGGGTCGGCGACGAGGTCGTCAGCGTCGGCGGCAAGCAGATCTCGACCCCGGAGGAGATCGCCGAGGCGATCGCCGACAAGCGGCCGGGGCAGAACGTCCAGATCGTCGTCACCCGGGACGGCGAGCGGAAGACCGTGAACGTGAAGCTCGGAACGCGCCCGGAGTCGGCGCAGCGACAGGGAGGCTGACCCCGATGGATCAGGACCACACGGCGGAGACCCGCCAGCAGCCCTCGCGCGCAGACGCCCAGGCGCTTGCCCGCGAGCAGCTCGAGACGGCGCTCTTCGAGGTCAAGCGCGTCATCGTCGGCCAGGAGCCGATGCTCGAGCGCCTCCTCGTGGCGCTCCTCGCCGGCGGACACGTCCTCCTCGAGGGCGTGCCGGGCCTGGCGAAGACCCGCACGGTCAACACGCTCGCCGACGTGCTCGGCGGCAGCTTCGCTCGCATCCAGTTCACGCCGGATCTCGTGCCGGCGGACCTCGTCGGCACCCGGGTCTACCGCCCGGACACCGGCGCGCTGGAGACCGAGCTCGGCCCGGTGTTCGCCAACCTGCTGCTCGCCGACGAGATCAACCGCGCGCCCGCGAAGGTGCAGAGCGCGCTGCTCGAGGTCATGCAGGAGCAGCAGGTCACGATCGGCGGCACGACGCATCAGGTGCCCGACCCGTTCCTCGTCCTCGCGACGCAGAACCCGATCGAGAACGAGGGCACGTACCCGCTGCCCGAGGCACAGGTCGACCGCTTCATGTTCAAGCTCGTCGTCGACTACCCGACGGACCGCGAGGAGGCCGCGATCGTGGCCCGTTCGCTGCAGCCGTCGCAGGCGATCCGTGCGGTGCTCACGCCGCAGCAGCTCGCCGCGCACCGCAAGACGGCCGAAGAGGTCTACGTCGACCGCCAGGTCGTCGACTACGCCGTCGCGCTGACCGTCGCGACTCGCCGTCCCGAGGAGATCGGGCTGGGCGATGTCGCACCGTTCATCGAGTTCGGCGCGTCCCCGCGCGCGTCGCTGAACATGGTCCACGCAGCCCGCGCGCTGGCGCTCCTGCGCGGCCGCGAGTACGCGCTGCCGCGCGACGTGCGCGACCTGGCGCGTGACGTGCTGCGCCACCGGCTGGTGCTGAGCTACGAGGCCCTCGCCGAGGGCATCGACGCCGACACCGTCCTCGACCGCGTGCTGCAGACCGTCCCGATGCCGGATGTCGAGCTGTCGCCCGCCGAGGAAGCTCAGGCGGCATGAAGCAGGTCGAGTCCGTCCCCAACCCGCGCCTCGGCCCGGGTCCCATTCCCGCGAGCGCGGTGCGTCAGCTCGAGCTGGCCTCCGCCCGCCGGGTGCGCGACCTGTGGCCGGGCGACCGGACCAGCGCGCAGGTGGGCGCCGGGACGGAGCTCGCCCGCATCCGGCCGTACCAGCCGGGCGACGACGTGCGCCACCTCGACGCCGCCGCCAGCGCGCGGACCGGCGAGCCGCAGGTGCGCGTGCACGTCGCCGAGCGGTCGCTGACGACGTGGCTGCTGCTGGACCGCAGCACGTCGATGGGCTTCGGCACGGCCGATCGCGTGAAGGCCGACGTCGCCGAGGGCGTCGCGGGCGTCATGGCGACGCTCGCGACCCGCCGCGGCAACCAGCTGGGCGTCATCACGTTCGGTGACGCCGGGGGGCGGGCGGGGTTCGGATCTTCCGGCCGCACTCCGGCCGCTCGGGCACGCTGCAGGCGCTCACCCAGGCGCGAGCCGACGTCGCGCCTGAGCGCACCCCGAACCCGTCCACGCTCACCGATGCGCTCGTGCGGGTCGAGAAGATGGCGCGCGGCGCCGCGCTCGTCATCGTCGTCAGTGACTTCCGCGGCGACGACGGGGACACCTGGACCCGCGAGATGCGCCGCCTGCTGCATCGTCACACCGGCCTGGCCGTCGAGATCCGCGACCCGCGCGAGCTGGCGCTGCCCGACGTCGGCGCCGACCTGGCGCTCGTCGATCCGGAGACCGGCCGCCACGTCCGCGTCGACACGAGCAGCAAGCGCCTGCGCCGGCGCTTCGCCGAAGCGTCGGCCGCCGAGCGCGAGCAGCTGCGCGTCGCGCTGCGCGGCACCGGCGCAGAACACGCCGTCCTGTCCACCGAGGGCGACTGGCTCGGCCCGCTGGCCGCCGCCCTGCGCGGCGCCCGGCATCGCGCCGGCTGGCGTCCGGCGCGAACCCTCACCCCCGGAGGAGCCACCGCATGAGCTTCGATCTCCCCGTCGCCCTCGCCGGGCTGGCCCTGATCCCCCTGGCGATCATCGCGTACGTCTTCGCCCAGCAGCGCCGCCCGAAGTACGCGGCGCGCTTCACGAACGTCGCGCTGCTCGCCGCGGTCGTGAAGGAACGCCCGAACTGGCGCCGCCACCTGCCGCCGGTCCTGCTGCTGACCGCGCTCGCCGCACTCATCGTCGCGTTCGCCCGGCCGCATATGACGTTCGCCGTGCCGAAGAACGAGGCCACGGTCATGCTCGTCACGGACACGTCCGGGTCGATGATGGCCGAGGACATCTCGCCGAACCGGCTCGAGGTCGCGCGTGACGCGGCCAAGCAGTTCGCCGACGGCCTGCCCGACAGCGTGAAGCTCGGACTCGCCTCGTTCTCGAACACAGCGGCGCTGAACATCGCGCCGACGACCGACCGCGACCAGGTCAAGGCCGCGCTGGACTCGCAGCGGCCGCAGGGCGGCACCGCGATGGGCGACGGGCTGAGCATCGGCGTCGAACAGGTCCGCGAGGTCGCGGAGCTCGCGAAGGAACGCGGCGAGGGCGACGAGACCCCGGCGGCGATCGTGCTGCTCTCCGACGGCGAGAACACGTCCGGCACCGCCCAGCCGCTCGACGTCGCCGACCAGGCGAAGGAACTCGGCGTGCCGGTCTACACCATCGCGCTCGGGACCCCGGAGGGCACGATCACCCTCCAGCAGCCGGGCGACGTGGTGCCGCGGACCATCCCCGTCCCGCCCGACACGGAGACGCTCCAGCAGATCGCAGAGACCACCGGCGGCCGGACCTTCGACGCCGAGAGCCCCGACCAGCTGAAGGAGATCTACGAAGACCTCGGCGCCCGGGTGGGCACCGAGCAGGAGGAGCGCGAGGTCACCGCGGCGTTCGCGGGCGGCGCGGTCGTCCTGCTGCTGCTCGGCGGCGGGCTCTCCTTGCGCTGGTTCGGGCGTCTCGTCTGAGCTGCGGCCTGCTTCGGGTGGGCCGCGCGGTGTGTGGCCCTTCTCTTCACTTCGCTCGTGCCTCGCGGAACCGTTCCGAGAAGGACCACACACCACGCGGCTGACGCCAGGCGCTCGGGTTGACGGGCGCCCGCCGCGGACGCATGGGGTTGGCAGGGGTGTCGTCCGGAGCGGTTCCGCGAGGAACGAGCGAAGCGGAGGGCGATGCCCCTGCCAACCCACTCGCCACCCGCAAACCGAAGCGCTACAGCGCGCCCCCGGCGGCGGGAGGAGCGGTGGGGTCCTCGCCATCCTCGCCGAAGCCCTCGCGGGCCAGGTACTCCTCGGCGAGCAGCGGGTTGTCCTTCGCGCGCTGCACGATCTTCAGGAGGTCGCCCATCGAGGAGACCTCTTCGACCTGCTCCTTGATGAACCACTGGATGAACTGCTCGGAGCTGTAGTCGCCGGACTCGCGGGCGAGCTTGGCCAGCGCGTCGATCTGCGCGCTCACGCGCTTCTCCTGATCCAGCGCGAGCGCGACGGGCTCGACCACGTCCGCGAAGTCGTTCTTCGGCGCCGCGACGCCGGGGATGACGGGCCCCGCGTCCGCATCGTCGAGGTACTTGACCATCATCATCGCGTGGTTGCGCTCCTCGAGCGCCTGCGCGTAGAAGAAGGAGGCGAGCCGCGGCAGGGTCTCGCGGTCGAAGTAGACGGCGATCGCGACGTACTGCTGGTGGGCGGCGAATTCGTGGCCGATCTGCTCGTTGAGCAGGTCGGCGAAGGCGGGCGCGGGAACGGACATGGACGGAAACGTACGCGGCGCGGCCGTCGGATGCAGGCAGTTAGGGCCGCCGAATCCCGACTGCTATGGTCCGAGTTCGCACATGGGCAAGACCGCATTCGCCACCAAGCCGATCAAGCCGAAGAAGAAGTGCTGCAAGGACAGCCCGAACCGGTGCAAGAAGTGCCCGGTGGTGCTGAAGAAGCTCGAGCGGCAGGGGCTGGCGCACCGCGAGGGGAAGTACGTCGTGCTCTCGCTGGACCTCACGAAGGCGCAGTTCAAGGCCGCCCGTAAGCGCGGCTAGCTGCGGGAATTCCCCGCGCTGCCGTACGATCTGCCGCTATGGCTACCTGTCTTGTCACCGGCGGCGCCGGGCTTCCTGGGCTCGCACATGTGCGAGGAACTGCTGCGCCGCGGTCATCGGGTGATCTGTGTCGACAACTTCGAGACGGGGTCGCTGCGCAACATCGCGCACATCCGTCAGCCGGAGTTCACGCTGATGAACGTCGACATCATCGAGCCGTACTTCGTCGACGAGCCGGTCGATTTCGTCTACCACCTGGCGTCGCCGGCGTCGCCGATCGACTACCTACGCCTGCCGCTGCACACGCTGAAGGTCGGCTCGTACGGCACGCATCACACGCTGGGCCTCGCCAAGCAGCATCGTGCGCGGTTCCTGCTGGCGTCCACGAGCGAGGTCTACGGCGACCCGCAGGTCCACCCGCAGCCCGAGACCTACTGGGGGCACGTCAACCCGATCGGCCCGCGCGGCGTCTACGACGAGGCCAAGCGGTACGCCGAGGCGCTCACGATGGCCTACCACACGCAGCAGGGCGTCGACACGTCGATGGTGCGGATCTTCAACACGTACGGGCCGCGGATGCGCCCGCACGACGGCCGCGCGATCCCGACGTTCCTGCGTCAGGCGCTGCAGGACCGGCCGATCACGGTGTTCGGCGAGGGCAAGCAGACGCGGTCGTTCTGTTACGTCGACGACCTGATCCGCGGGATCATCGGGCTGGCCGAGAGCGGCTACCACGAGCCGGTGAACATCGGCAATCCCGACGAGTTCACGCTGCTGGAGCTGGCCGAGACGGTGGTCGAAGTCACGGGGTCGCGGTCGGAGATCGTCTTCGAGGCGCTGCCCACCGACGATCCGCAGGTCCGCCAGCCCGACATCACCCGGGCCAAGGACCTGCTCGGCTGGCAGCCGGAGGTCGTGCTGCGTGACGGGCTGCAGAAGACCATCGAGCTCGCCGGTGTCGAGGGCCTCGTAGGAGCGCGTCGCTGAGGCGTGGAGGGCCGGTTCGTGCACTGTGCCGCCGGTCGGCCGGGTAGGACTCGTCTCACGATGCCCGAAACACGGCACGAATCGGGAAACTGCGCGACCTTCCGCGCGGTCGCTCGTTAGGAAGGCGAATGGCCCCCCGTCCGCGAAGCTCCCCGGGTGTCCCCCTCCGTCCCGCCGGGACGGACCGTGGCCGCACCCCCCGTGACCCAGGACGTTCGCCGCAAGCGACCGCCGTTCCTGTCCTTCCTGTTGCGGATGGACACGCTCCGTCAGGCCGCACGGGTGATCTCGCTCCTCGCCCTGGACTTCGCCGGCCTGCTCGGCGCGCTCGTCGCCGCCCTGTCGCTCAAAGCGGCGATCCTCGACGACTGGGACTTCCAGGGCCAGGTCAACGAGGCGATGGAGCACGTGTCGTTCGCCTACCTCGTCACCGTGCTGCTGTTCGCCCGTTCGGGCCTGTACGCGTCGCGCGGCGAACGCCCCGGCCTCACCGCCGTCGTGGCGTGCCTCTTCCAGGTCACCGTGGTCGCGCTCATCTACGCGGTCGTCAGCGGGCAGGAGTTTCAGAGCTACTACCTCTTCTACGGGTCGCTGGCGTTCGCGGTCCTCATCGTGTCCGGCCTGCGGTTCGGCTACGAGCGGGTCACCGGGTGGGTGCTGCGCGCCGCCGGGCTACCAGCGCCGCGCGGTGCTGGTCGGCAGCGGCAAGCACATCGACGGCGTCGCGCACGCGCTGGGCGCCAGCCACTCGAGCGTGAACGTCATCGGCTTCGTCGCGCTCACGCCCCGCCCGGACAACGGGCTCGTCTCGCTCGGCAAGCTGGAGGACCTCGGGACGATCCTCGAGGACGAGCGCATCGACGAGGTCATCATCGCCGACCCCGACTTCCCGCAGGAGCAGGCGGTCGAGCTCGTCGACACCTGCCATCGCCGGGCTGTGCGCGTGAAGATCGCGCCGTCGACGATGGAGATCCTCATGCAGCAGGCGGAGTTCGTCCCGGGCGAGGCCGTGCCGCTGTTCGAGCTGCGCCCGCCGGTCTTCGACGGCTTCGACTTCTTCATCAAGCGCACGTTCGACCTCATCGGCTCGGTGCTGCTGCTGATCGTGCTGTCGCCGTTCCTCGCCGCGATCGCACTCGCCGTGCGCGTGTCCTCCCGCGGGCCGGTGCTCTACCGGTCGGTGCGGCCGGGCATCGGCGGCCGGCCGTTCGGCTGCCTGAAGTTCCGGACGATGTACGAGGACGCCGACCAGCGCCAGGCCGACCTCGAGTCGCTCAACGAGGCCAGCGGCGCGCTGTTCAAGATCCGGGACGACCCGCGCATGACGCGCGTCGGGCGCCTGCTGCGCCGGCATTCGCTCGACGAGCTGCCTCAGCTCATCAACGTGGTGCGCGGGCAGATGTCGCTCGTCGGCCCGCGGCCGCTGCCGCTGCGCGACTACGAGCGCCTGGAGGACTGGCACCGCAAGCGCTACCTCGTGCTGCCCGGCATCACCGGGCTGTGGCAGGTCTCCGGTCGCTCCGACCTGGAGTTCGACGATCTCGTCAAGCTCGACTTCCTGTATCTCGAGCGGTGGTCGGTGTTCCTCGACCTCGTGATCCTGCTGAAGACGCTCCCGGCCGTGTTCCTGCGCCGCGGCGCCTTCTGACCCGGCTCGCTGGTCGTGCCTGAAGGTCGCCGCTGGGTGCGGCCGCTCGGCTGGGCGGTCTCCGTCGTCTCGCTGGCCGCTGTCGTGTGGTGGGCGCTGCAGCAGGACGCCCCGACGCTGCCCGACACGCCGGAGACGATCGCTGCCTTCGCGGGCGCGATCGGGCTGTATGCGGTGGCTGCGCTCGTCCGCGGCGAGCGGTGGCGGCTGCTGCTCTCCGAATGCGATGTCGCCGCGCCGCGGGCCGACTGCCATGCGCTGATCTGGGTGGGGTACATGGGCAACAACGTCCTGCCCGCGCGAGCCGGGGACGGGATGCGCGCGGTCTTCATGGCCCCGCGTGCCAAGGCGGACCTGCGCACCGTGGTGGGCACCCTGCTGGCCGAGCGGCTGCTGGACATCGCCGTGCTCGCCGCGGGCTTCGTCGTCCTCGCCTGGCTCGCCGTCGGGGGACGCGGATTCCCGGAGCTCAGCACGGTGGCGGTCGTGCTGGCCGTGCTCGCGGCGGGCGTGGCGGTCGCCGTGCTCGCCGTGGCGATCCTGCACCGGCGCGGCCTGCTGCACCGTGTGCGCGAGCTGCTCGGGCCGGTGCTCCACTCCACGCGGCTGCTGCGCGGGCGCCACGGCGCCGAGATGGTGGGCGCCACGATCCTCATCTGGGGGCTGGAGCTCGGCGTCTGGTGGCTGTGCGCGGAGGCCGCGGGGCTCGGGATCGACCCGATCGAGGCGGGCTACATCCTGGCGCTGTCGTCGATGCTGGCGCTGGTGCCGGCCGCGCCGGGTCAGGCAGGAACCATGGACGCGGCGGTGCTCATCGGGGCGCGGGCGCTGGGTCGGCCGCAGTCCGCGTCGGTGGCCTACCTGCTGCTGTTGCGGTTCGTCCTGCTCGTCCCGGTGACGGCGGTGGGGTTCATCCTGCTGGTGACCCGCTATGGCGGGGTCGCGCGGCTCCGCTCCGCCCGGGCTGGGAACATCGCCTCGTGAGCGAGCAGCACGAGGCGATCTGGGCCGCCCTGCCCGAAGGTCTGGAGCCCGAGGGTTACCCGCTGCGCCGGGCGTTCCTGCTCGAGCACGTCGACCCCGGCCCGCCCGCCCCGACCGTGCTCGACGTCGGGTGTGGCGAGGGATGGTTCAGCGAAGCGCTACGTGAGGCGGGCGCCGATCCGGTCGCGGTCGACGTCGCCGCCGAGGCGCTGCGCCGCGCAGAGCGCCGAGTCCCCGGCCTCGTGACGCGCCTGTGGGCCCACGACGAGCCGCTGCCGCTCGACGACAACAGCGTTGACGTCGTGTGGGCGGGTGAGGTGATCGAGCACGTGGCCGACATCGCGCCGTGGTTGTCGGAGCTGCGCCGCGTGCTCAAGCCGCGCGGGACGCTCCTGCTCACCACCCCGCACGTGGGCCGGGCGGCGCTGCTCGGCGCGGCGCTCTCGAAGCGGCGGTTCGCCGAGCGGTTCGAGCCGCGCAGCGACCACGTGCACTTCCTGGCGCCGTCCACGCTCGGCCCGCTGCTCGACGACCTGGGCTTCGACGTGGCCGAGATGACGCTGGCGGGCGGACGCCCGCTGGCCCGCGAGACGATCCTCGTGCGCGCCGTCCGGGCCTAGGGCCCGAGCTCCTCCGTGCCCGCCGGCGCGGGAATCGTCTGCGTCGCCCCGCCCGTGGCCTGCACGAACAGCGCGGCGGCCTCCTGGGACTTCGGGTCCAGGTACAGCGCGGGACGAACCGCCTGCTCGGCCGCGTTCGCGTCACCGACCGACAGCTCGAACTGCGCGAGCGACAGCCACGGTCGCGGATTGCGGGGCTGGAGCTCGACGGCGTCCGTGTACGCACGCCGTGCCCCGGCCTGGTCCCCGGCGGCCGTGCGGATCGCGGCAAGCGTGAACAGGGCGTCGATCGACAGCGGGTTGCGGTCGGTCGCCCGGCGGGCGAGGATCGTGGCTTCGGCGGTGTCACCGCTGGAGAGCGCCGCCAGCGCGTCCTGCTCGATCCGGTTCGATGCCCACGGTTGCCAGGCCGTCCACGCGGCGACGATCGCGAGCACGACGACGATGCCCGCCTGCACGAGGTGGCTGCGATCGCGCAGGCCGGCACGCAGGCGGGTGGCGAAGCGCTCGGCGGGGCGGGGCGTGGCGAGCGGACCGCGCCCGGCGAGCCAGCCTGCGGCAAGCATGGCCGGCACGACATTGCCCGGCACGTACCACGTCCAGTCCACGAACGAGTGGAAGCCGAAGACGATGACGACGGCGAGCAGCGTCACGAGCCCGACGCGCTCCGGGGTCCACGGGGTCCCGCGGTCGCGGCGGCGCAGCGCGCAGGTGCGCAGCGCGGCGGCGAGCCAGGCGGCGAGCAGCGCGAGCGTGACGAGGGCGCCGACGATTCCCAGGTCAGCGAGGACCTGGACGACGTAGCCGTGGGCGTGCAGGACGTCCAGTTCGTCCGTGCGGTACAGCGTGCGGGAGATGGCATAGCCGCCCGCCCCGACCCCGACCCACTGGTTGTCCTGGAAGGTCTTCAGGGCCTCGTTCCAGTACCGCGCACGCACGCTGCCGACGGCGGTGAGGCGGCTCGGGTCGTTCGCGGGGGTCACCGCGTTCGGGTCGGTCAGCGACTTCCAGCCGCTGGAGATCGAGCCGCCCAGTCCCTTGTCGGACGCGGCGAGGACGCCGAGGCCGACGAGGGGGGCGAGGAGCAGCAGGACGACCACCACGGTGCCGAACGTGCGCCGGGTCGTGGTGCCCGGCGCGCGGCGGGCGGCGGCGAACGTGAGCGCCAGGCCGATCGCCAGCACGATGAGCAGGACGATCGTCAGGAGCACCGCCATCTGCCACCCGGCCGTCTGGCGCAGTGCGAGCGCGGCCTTGTCCTCGGTCAGCGCCGACTGGCCGAACGCCCAGAGCGTGACGAGCAGGGCGCCGCCGCTGCCGACCGCCAGCACCGTCACGCCGCGCACGCGCAGCGGCACGATCGCAAACCAGACGCCGCACGCGATCGCGGTGGCCAGCAGCGCGCCGCGTGAGTAGGCGAGCAGCAGCGCGAAGACCAGGATCGTCACGGCGGGGTACGCCAGGGCGTTCAGGGCCTGGTGGCCGTGGCGGCGGGCGCCGAGCCACAGGCAGCACGGGATCGTCATGGCCGCGGTCAGGCCGACGCTGTTCCAGTAGCCGTAGGGCTCACGCAGCCGCGCGTACGTCTCCTCGGGGCTGAACTGGGCGGGCAGGAGCTTCGTGAGGGTCGCGTAGCCGCAGAGGACCACGCCGAAGACGAGGAAGGCGCCGAGCAGGACCTTCCAGCCGTCGGGTACCGCTCGGGCGAGGAGTGCGGCAGCTGCGAACGCGGCGAACCAGGCGAACGTCCGGTTGGCCTCGAGCCAGCTCTCGGCCGGCTCCACCGACCAGCCGACCGACAGGGCGGTCAGTGCGGCGAACGCGCCGAACAGGACCATCGTGCCGCCGCCCCAGAGCTTCTCGTCGCGCGGGGCTGCGAGCAGGCCGATTGCCGCGGCGAGCCCGCCGCCCAGCAGCAGGCTGATCTCGACGATCGTGAGCCGCCCGAGCCGCAGGCCGCCGTCGGCGCCGAACGCGACCATGCAGAGCAGCAGCCCGAGCCCGAGGGACAGCAGCGCGGGCGCGCAGCCGGGGCGCTGCGGCGCACGGGCCGCGGTGCCGACTGCCCGCGCCAGCGGCCCGAGCTGCGTGTCAGGTGGCGCTGCGACCGCGGACACGGTTCCTCATACGGGTCACGCCGAGCATCGCTGCCCCGGCGACCATCAGCATCAGCAGCACGCCAAGCGGAGTCGGCAGGTCACCGACCGCGTCGATGCCGGGGACCTCGCCGGCGCTCGCGGGATCCACCGCGCCCGCGCCCGGCAGGGTCACCGGGGCGGGGGGCTCCTCGATGACCTCGGCGAGCTCGCGTTTCTGCTGCGGTGTCGCGGCGGCGAGGGTCTCGGCGGGGGAGGCCGTGGTCCCCCCGCCGGTGCCGCCGGTGCCGCCGCTCCCGCCATCGCCCCCGGTGCCGCCACTCGAACCGCTGCTGCCGCCCGAGCCGCCGCTCCCGCTGCTGCTGCCTGCGGCCGAGAGCTGCTCCTCGCGGATGACTGCCTGGCATTTCGTGTACTGGCGGATATCGGCGGGGAGGTTGTCCAGCGCCTCGCGGTACTCCTCCTGGGAGTAGCGCTTGCTCAGCTTCTCGTCGTCGCTGCAGTCGCGCAGCACGTCGTCGCCGCTCGCGAGAACGGGCGAGGGTGCGGCGAGCGCCGCGACGAGCAGGAGGGGGATGGAGGTCCGTCGCATCAGCGGGTTCACGCTATCGGACCTCCGGTGCGCCGAGCGCGCGGGCCATGCCCTCGGCCCACGCGTCGAAGGTGTAGGCGCCGACGGCCTCATGCCCGCTGCGCGCCAGCCGGGCGCGCAGCGCGGAGTCGTCATGAAGTCGGCGAAGTGCGCCAGCGAGAGCCGAGGCTTCTCCAGCGCGAACGACCAGACCGGTCTGGTCGTTGACGACGAGGCCCCCGGCGGCGGCTCCAACCTCGTCAGACGCGATGACGGCACAGGATCGATGCATGGCTTCGTTGACCACCAGTCCCCAGGGTTCGCGGAACCGCCGGGTGCGGACCGACGGCACCACGAGAACGTCCGAACCCGCGAGGAAGTTGCGGACCTTCTCCGGTGGTTGCGCGCCCACGGCGGTCACCGCGCCGCCGGCGCCGAGCCGGGTCTCCCCGGGCTCGACGCCGACGAGGACGAGCGCGGCTTCGGGGCCCGTGAGTCCCGACTGCCGCCAGGCCTCCTCGAGCACCCCTAGTCCCTTTGCCCCCGCTGCCCGGCCCACAAACGTGACGGTGAACGGGGCGGCGCGCAGAGGGTCGGCGGGCGCCTCCCAGAAGTCCGCGTCCACGGCCTGCGGCGCTTCGAGGACCCGTGACGCGCCTCGGGCGCGGACGAAGTCCGACACGTGGGGGCCGTAGGTGACGACCGCGTCGGCGTCGCGGTAGATGGCGCGCAGGAGCGCCGCCCCGGGGAGGTGCGCGGGGGTGCGCGGGTGCGCCCACAGCGCCGTCCACAGGATGAACGGGACGCCCGCCCGACGCGCCCCGCGCCAGGCGGCAGGCAGCGCCAGCCGGCCGGTGGTGCCCGCCAGCACCGCGCGGTACCGGCCGGAGGCGGCGAGCGCGTGGACACCCCGCTGCGTCAGCGTCCGGAAGGGCACGCCGGGGTCCTCGACGCCCGCGGTCGCGTGGATCGACCGGCCGCCGTAGAGGGCGAGCTCGATGGGGGTGCGCGCGTGCAGCGCCCGGAACGCCCCCCACCCGGTCGGGCGGGACGTGGTTCGTGACGATCAGGGCCGGGCGGGCGCTCACGCCAGCGCCTCCTCGTACGCCGCGACCGTCGCGCGCCCGCACGCGTCCCAGGAGAACGATCGCTCGGCGGTCTGCCGCGCCTGGGTGGAGAGGTCCCGCAGCGCCCGCGAATCTTCGAGCAGGTCGTGGAGCTCGGCCGCGAGCCGCTCGACGTCGCCGGGAGGAACGAGAACCATCCCGGGCCCCGCGGTGGCGATGTCCTTCGGGCCCGGCTCGCCGATGGCGGCGACCGCGGGGACGCCGCCGGCCATCGCCTCGACGTAGGCGACCCCGAACGCCTCGTCCACCGACGGCATGACGAGCAGCGTCCCGCGCCACAACTCCCGCATCGCGTCGGAATGGGGCAGCTGCCCGGTGAAGCCGACGCGGTCGGCGATGCCCAGCTCGGCGGCGAGCCGCTCCAGCGCACCGCGCTCGGGCCCGTCGCCGATGATGACGTACCGCAGGTGGGGCCAGCGGTCGCGCAGCGACCACATCGCGCGCAGGACGTCGCCGTGGCGCTTGCGCGGCACGAGGTGTGCAACCGTGACGAGGACGGGGTCGCCGGTCCGCCCGGTCGGCTCCTCGGGGAGGTCTGTGCCCAGGTGCACGACGCGCGTCCGGGTCGCGCCGAGTTCCAGACAGGTCTGTGCGATCCCGCTGCTATTCGCCAGCACAAGTCTGCTCGCGGCGAATGCGCTACGCACGGCCTGCGCGCCCGCCTCGGACTGGCGGGCGGTGTAGAGGACATCCCCGCCGTGCACGGACGTCACGAACGGGACGCGGAGCCCGGCGCGGCGGACGGCGTCGCCGGCGGGCACGGCGTTGTGGGCGTGGACGAGGTCGAAGGCAAAGCGCCGGCGCAGCGCGCGCAGCGCCAGCGCCAGGGGTGGCGCGGCCCACGCACCCCACGACCCGTACCCACTCGGCCTCGGGGGGCTCACGAAGGGGACGTACCGCACCTGGAGGCCGTCGCGCTCCTCGGTCCAGGGCTGGCGCAGCATGGTCGCGGCGGCCCGGGCGGCGGCGCGCGGGCCCTCGTCCAGCGCTGCGCGCGGGGGGACGGGGCGGTGCAGCACCAGCACCTCGACCTCCGCGCCCGCGTCACGCGCCGCCAACGCCTGGCGGTGCGACCAGATCCCGAGCACGGGGTCGGAGGCGCGGGGGGTAGAACTCGGCGACGACGGCGATCTTCATCGGCTGCGCTCGACCTCCAGCGGCCGGGACCAGCCGGCCTCGCCACGGGTGACGTACGGGCGATCGGCGAGGAACGCGCGGGCCTCGCCGGCGGCGCCCTCGCGGTCGTAGTCGGCGGCGACGGGCGCGAGGTGCAGGATCGGGGTCGCGTCGACGACCCCGACGCGCCAGCGGTGCTCACGGGCCACCGCGCCCCAGTGGACGTCCAGGCCCCAGCCCATACGCAGCTCGGGGAAGGGCAGGAGCACGCCGAGGGTGTCGGCCCGGAATGCCGTGATCGGGCCGATCTCGACGAACCGGGTCTCCCGCACGGCCGAGCGCGGGTCCACGGCGCGGCGGGTCACCGGCCACGCGGCGTGCGAGTGCAGGCGGTGGGCGGGCTGGGCGAGCCGGAGGTCCGCGGCCTCGGCGCACGCGACGAAGCGGTCCAGGAAGCCGGAAGGGAGCACGACGTCGTCGTCGAGGACGACGAGCCAGTCGGCGTCCCCGGGCGGGTGCTCGGCCAGGAGCTCCGCCACGCGCGCGAACTTCCCCACCCCCTGGCGCAACGGCCCGGGGTGGACGCGGACGTCGTGGCGGGAGCGCCGCAGCTCGTCGAGCGCGGCGCCGAGCGCGCTGCCCGGGCGGTCGATGGCGACGACGTGGACGCGGCGGCGCGGCCCGGCGGCGGCCGCGCGGTCCAGGCGGTGCCGGGTGGGTGTGGCGGCGAGGTCGAGGACCACGTCGGCGGCCCGCAGGACGGTCGCGCGCCGGCCGGCGACGTGCCCGCTCCGGCCCGCGAGGAAGTCGTCGACGCCGGGGCGGGCCGGCGGTGGCTGGGGGTCGAGCGCCTCGCGCAGACGCCCGAGGCTGTGCGCCGCCATGACGGGGCCGTTCATCCAGCAGGCGCGACGCACGGTGTGCCAGAGGCAGCCGGCGAGCGTGCGCAGTTCGGTGGCGGCGGTCGGGGCGGCGCCGCGCCAGGCGTCCCAGCGGCGGGTCGACCGGCCGCGGCGGAACGCCGAACGGACGAGCGAGCGCAGGCGCGCATCGTCGCCCGCGCGGCGGTGGTCGAGGCCGGCCGCGGCGACGTATCGGATGCGCAGCCCGGCCGCCCGCAGCCGGTCCTGCCACTCCTGCTCGTCGCCCGCCCCGAAGTTCAGGGCCTCGTCGAAGCGCCCGATCCGCTCCACGGTCGCCCGCCGCACGGTCATGTTCGCCCCCCACGCGTGGTCGGCGTCCGTGTCGTCACGGCCGAGGTCGAGAAACGTGACCGGCGGCCCCTCGCGGCCGCACGTGTGGAAGCGGTGGTCCTCGAAGCGGGGCGTGATGGGGCCCGTGAACGCGCCGACGTCGTCCCCGGCGACGGCATGCGCGGTGATGAGGGCATCGAGCCAGCCGGGGTGGACGTCGACGTCGTCGTCGGCGAACACGAGCAGCTCGGACGCCGCGGCGTCGACCCCCGCGTTGCGCGCGGCGTTCAGCCCGTGCGGGGCGGTACGGGCGACGTACCGCGCGCCGTGGCGCTCGGCGACCGCGCGTGTCGCCGCGGACGGGCCGTCGTCGACGACGATCACCTCGGCCCCGGCGACGGTCGCCTGGGGGGTGATCGAGCGCAGCGCGACCTCCAGGTACTCCGGGCGGTCCTGCGTGGGGACGATGATGGATGCGGTCGGGGCCATACGGTTCGGGCGCAACATGATCCTCTTCCTGCACCACCGATACCGGACGACCGGCGGCGAGGAGCGCGCCGTCGCGGCGCTCCGCGCGCTCGTGCGCGACCGGCTCGGCGAGGACGAGGACCTGCTCGAGCGCGATTCCGGAACGCTCGCAGGCCCTGCGGCGGCGGCCGGGCTGCTGCGTGGCGGGACCCACCCCGGCGAGGTCGCAGCGGCGGTGCGGTCATCGGGAGCGCGGGTCGTGCACGCCCACAACCTGCTGCCGACGTACGGCTGGCGCGCGCTGGCCGCCGCCCAGGAGGCCGGCGCGCGCACGGTGCTGCAGTTGCACAACTACCGCCTCGTCTGCGCGGTCGGGGTGTGCTTCACCGACGGGGAGGAGTGCACGCGCTGCCACGGCCGGGACACGCGGCCCGGCATCCGCCGCACCTGCCGCGGCACACGGGCCGAGGCGCTCGCCTACGGGGCGGGCCTCGCGCTGTGGCAGCGGCGCACCGTGGCGCACGCCGACGCCATCGTCGTTCCCAGCGCCTTTGCGCTCCGGCGGCTGCGCGACCTCGGCGCACCGCTCGGCGACGTGCCGGTGCACGTCGTCGGGCATCCCGTCGCGCCCACCGCGGAACGGTCGGCGGCGGCGGACGGCACGTACGCGCTCGTCGCGTCGCGGCTGTCGCCGGAGAAGGGCGTGGACATCGCGATCGAGGCATGTCGCCGGGCGGCGATCCCCCTCGTGATCGCGGGGGACGGCGAGCAGCGTGCCGACCTGGAGCGCGCCGCCGCGGGGGCGGACGTGACGTTCCTGGGGGCGGTGTCGCCCGCCGAGGTCGCCCGGCTGCGAGCCGGGGCCGCGCTGGCGCTCGTGCCCTCGCGCTCGGCCGAGACGTTCGGGCTGGCCGCCGCCGAGGCGATGGCCGCCGGTGTCCCGGTCGTCGGCAGTGCCGTCGGCGCGCTGCCGGAGCTCCTTGCGCCCGGTGCCCAGGTCCCGGCCGGGGATCCCGACGCGCTCGCGGCGACCGCGTCCGCGCGGTACGCGAACGCCGACGCGGGCGACGCGGACCTGGCGCGCGTGCGGTCCGTCGCGGCTCCCGAGGTCGTGGCCGAGCAGCTTGCCCACGCGTACGGCATCGACGGCCGACCGTCCGGTCAGGTTGAATCACCGGTGTGAACCCGCGCGCCGAGGCTTTCGAACGACTGGGCGGGCGCTATGACCCGCGCGTGCTCGAGCCGTCGCCGCCGAGCGTCAAGACGGCACCCTGGTTCGCCGACGATCCCGTCGCCCGGGGCGAGACGCAGGACGGTCTGCCGGTCGTCTCCCCCGTCGGCACGGGGGATACGACGTGGGAGGACCTCGTCGCCGAGGACCCGGAGCTCGCGCCCTGGGCGGCCGAGCGCTGGCTGGCGGCGTACCCGCGGCTCGCGCCGCCGCCCGACGGGCTCGCGTCGACCCGGGTCGCGCTGCACCGCCTGGCCGAGCACGTCATCTCCCCCACGCGCCAGCGGGCGAACGGCAAGATCGGCCTGCGCTGGACGCGTGGCGGCTTCGGGACGCCGTACTTCGGCAACGACGTGCAGATCCGCGTCGCCGGGGACGTCCTGACGGTGCAGATCGGCGGGCGCGAGCAGCAGGGGCGCCTCGTGACGCTGAAGGACGCGGCGGAGTTCGTCGGCTTCGACCTCACGCGGCAGGACGCCGCGTACGACAGCTCTCCTCTGGACGTCGACGTGGCCGCCAGCCGCTGGCTGGGCGACATGTACGGCTTCGGCACGTCGGTCCTCGAGCAGCTGCGCGCCGAGGCGCCCGCGGGCAGCGAGCCCAGCCGGGTCCAGCTCTGGCCCGAGCACTTCGACCTCGCCGTCGAGATCGGCGACGAGGCCGCCGGGCGCCGCGCCGGCTACGGGATCTCTCCCGGTGACGACGAGACGCCCGAGCCGTACCTGTACGTGACGCCCTGGGCCAGCGAGGGCTACGAGTCCGCGCCGCTGCGCGCGATCCTCGACGCCCCCGACCAGCGCGAGGCCGCGCTGGCGTTCTACCGCGCGCGGCTCGCGTAGCTCACGCTGCGCCGCCGCCCTGCGGGGCGAGGGACGCCGCGGCGGCCCGGGCCTGCTCGGCGGCGTCCTCGAGCGAGGCGGTCGCGCCGTTCTGTGGCGGCGTGGGCGCCGAGGCCTCCGTCGGCGGGGCGCCGGGCACGGGGGCGGGCGCGCTGCTGCTGCGGCGCTTGGCGATCAGCACGGTCGCCACGAGCGCGCCGGCGCCGGCCACGGCCATGATGCGGCGGAGGCCGAACAGACGGAACGCGGCGATCGTGGTGACCACCCCGCGGGCCCGCTGGGCCTTGGAAGCCTTGCGGCGGAATGAGCGTGCCATGGGCACCTCCTGGGAATCGGGGTCCGTACGGGCGTACCCCACCTGGGCGGTTTACACTCCCGCGACTCATGCGGACTCTCGTGACCGGCGGCGCCGGCTTCATCGGCTCGAACCTTGTGGACGCCCTCCTCGATGCCGGCCATGAGGTCGTCATCCTCGACGACCTCTCCAGCGGCAAGGAAGCGAACCTCGAACAGGCGATGGCGCGCGGCGCGATCCTGGAGATCGGCGACATCCGCGACGGCGAGCACGTCACGTCGGTGGTCGCGAAGCATCGTCCCGAGTGGGTCTTCCACCTCGCGGCGCAGATGGACGTCCGCGTCTCGCTCGAGCAGCCGGCCCTCGACGCGCGCAAGAACGTCGAGGGGACGGTCAACGTGCTCGAGGCGGGGCGTCTGCACGGTGTGCAGCGCGTCGTCTTCTCCTCGACCGGCGGCGCGATCTACGGGGACACGGAGCTCATCCCGACCCCCGAGACCGAGCCGTGCCTGCCGATGTCGGCGTACGGGCAGAGCAAGTTCTGCGCCGAGCAGTACCTCGGCCTGTTCCACCGCCTGTACGGGCTCTCCTCGATCGCCCTGCGCTTCGGCAACGTCTACGGCCCGCGCCAGGACCCGCACGGCGAGGCGGGGGTCATCGCGATCTTCTGCGGCAAGCTCAAGCAGGGCGAGCGCCCGAAGATCTTCGGCACCGGCGAGCAGACCCGCGACTACATCTACGTCGGTGATCTCGTGCAGGCGATCATCGCCGCGGCGCAGAGCAGCGAGACGGACCCGATCAACCTCGGCACCGAGGAAGAGACGTCGGTCCTGACGCTCGTCCGCATCCTCACCGACCTGTCGGGCATCGGCGGCGACCCGGAGTTCGCGCCGGCCCGCCTCGGGGAGCTCGACCGCTCCTGCCTCGCGGTGACCCGCGCGGGCGACGCCCTGGGCTGGACGCCCGCGACGGCCATCGCCGAGGGGCTGGAGAAGACGTGGGCGTCGACGCCGGATCCGTAGCCGCGCCCGCGCCGAAGGCGAGCATGCTGCCGATCGCCGTCCTGGCGGCGGCGCAGTTCATCATGGTGCTCGACACCACGGTGATGAACGTGGCGATCAGCCAGATCGTCATCGACCTCGACACGACGATCACGTCGGTCCAGGCGGCGATCACGCTCTACACCCTCGTGATGGCGGCGTTCATGCTGACCGGCAGCCGCATGGGCGACCTGTTCGGCCGGCGGAAGATCCTCGGCGTGGGCCTCGTGGTGTACGGCACGGGCTCGTTCATCACCGCGATCAGCCCGAACATGACCGTGCTGTACATCGGCTGGTCGTTCATCGAGGGCTTCGGCGCGGTGCTCGTCATCCCCGCGCTGGCGACGCTCATCGTGGCGAACTACAGCGGCGCCCAGCGGGCGCTGGCCTACGGCATCCTCGCCGCGGCGATGGGCGCGGGCGCGGGCCTCGGCCCGCTCATCGGCGGCTTCGCGACGACGGAGTTCAGCTGGCGCTACGTCTTCGCCGCGGAGAGCGTGGTCGTGGTGCTCGTCCTGCTGGTGCTCAACCGGATCGGCGACGCGCCGCGGTCGGACCACAAGGTGCGCATGGACTACGTCGGCGCGGTGCTGTCGGCGGTCGGCCTGGGCCTCGTCGTCTTCGCCATTCTGAAGACGGGGGAATGGGGGTGGGTCCAGCCGTCGGGCGCGCTCACGATCGGCGGCACGGAGATCACGCCGTTCGGCTTCTCCGTCGTGCCGTTCATGATCGCCGCGGGCCTGTTCGTCATCGCCGGGTTCCTCCGCTACGAGTCCAAGCTCGCCGCGGAGGGCCGCGACCCGCTGCTCGACCCGGCGATCCTGCGCATCGGCCCGCTGCAGAACGGCCTCGGCATGATGGCCACCCAGCAGACGATCCTCGCGGGCACGTTCTTCATCCTGCCGGTCTACCTGCAGGTCGTCCTGGGCCTGGATGCGCTCGAGACGGGCGTCCGCCTGCTGCCGCTGTCGCTTGCGCTCATCGTTCTGTCCGGCATCGGCGGCCGGCTCGGCGGCAAGGTGGCGCCGCGGACCATCGTGACCGCGGGCGTGGGCGTGCTGCTGCTCGGCATCATCGTGCTGCTCGCGACCATCCAGCCCGAGCTCAACGGCGTCCGGTTCACGGTCGCGATGCTCCTCGCCGGTGGCGGGATCGGGCTCGCGCTCTCCCAGATCGGCAACGTGATCATGTCGTCCGTCGGGTCCGACGAGGCGAACGCGGCCAGCGGGCTGCAGGGCACGGCGCAGAACCTCGGCGCGTCGCTGGGCACCGCGCTCATCGGCTCGGTGCTCATCATCGGGCTGACGTCCGGCGTGCAGGACCGGCTGGCGGTCGACACGTCGCTGCCGAAGGACGTCCGCGAGCAGCTCGCCGAGGGCACAGCCGGCGGCGTGGACATCATCACGACCGCCGAGGCCGAGCAGAAGCTCACCGACGCCGGGCTGTCGCCCGCCGAGGTGGACTCGGCGACGGCGATCTACGAGGAAGCCCGGCTCGACGGGCTGCGCACCGCGATCTTCCTTGCGGCGATCCTCGCGCTGCTCGCGGTGCCGGTGGCGCGGCGGCTGCCGGACAAGCCGCTGTCGACGCAGGCCGCGCCAGGCGCGCCCTAGAGGTCGATCACCCGCAGGTCCGGCCGGCGCCGCTGCAAGGCGTCGGTGAGGATCCGCCGGTGGCAGTGCTCGGGGTCGTCCTCCAGGCACATGAGCGCCGTCGTCGGCACGCCCTCGGTGCAGAGCTCCTCGGCCAGCGCGTCCAGCGCGTCGCCGTGCTCCTCCTCGATGTACCGCGCGAACCGCGCCGCACCCTCGACCACCCGGCCGGACTTGTAGTCGTGGCGGATGTCCGGCGGCGTGCCCAGTTCGCGGCGGTGCTCGTAGGCGATCCGGTGGTCGGCCAGCGTCTCGCCCAGCCGCGTCTTGCTCATCCCCGCACGGCGTGACTGGGGGCGGTAGCGCACGTCGATGACGCGCTGGACGTCGGCCACCATGAGCTCGTTGACGAGCTCTGGTGGCAGCAGCTTCTCGTAGCCGATCGTGTAGACGGTGGGCTGCGGACCCGCCATCGGGCTACGCCGTGGCCGGGAGCTCCGCGCGCAGCCAGGCGACCGTGTCGGCGATGCCCTGCTCCACGCCGATCTGCGCCTCCCAGCCGAGCACGCGCTTGGCCTTCTCGACGCTCGGCCAGCGCCGCACGACGTCCACCGCGAACGTCGGCAGGTGCTCGAACGTGAGCGCCTCGGGGTCCTTGCCGCACTGCTCCCAGATGACCGCGGCGATCTCCTTGACCGTCTGCTCCTGCGCGGCGGAGATGTTGAACGCCTCGCCTTCCGCGGCCGGGTGGAACGTGGCGGTGACGATGCCGTCGGCGATGTCGTCCGTGTGCGTGATCGTGCGGGTCTGGGTGCCGTCGCCGAAGATCGGCAGCGGGTCCATCCCCGCCAGGACCTTCTTGATGACGTCGGGAACCATGTGCGCGATGCCGGGCTCGTCCTCGGGCATCTCACCCGGGCCGTACGCGTTGAACGGGCGGCAGATCGTGTAGCGCAGGCCGTGCTCCTCGTTGGCCGCGCGGACCCAGACCTCGCCGGCGAGCTTGCTGAATCCGTATGCGCTCGTGGGGACCGGGCAGGTCTTGATGTGGTCCTCGGTCGTCGGGTACTCGGTGGCGTTCTCGAAGACCATGGACGACGACACGTACGTGTAGCGGTCGACGTCGGCCTTCAGCGCCGCGCCGATCGTCGTCGTGTACAGCGCCGCGTTCATGTCGGTGAGCGTGAGCGGCAGCTTGTGGAAGTTCCCGATCCCGCCCACGATCGCGGCGAGATGGATGACGTGCGAGCAGCCGGCCGCGGCCGCGTCGGCCTGCGCCTGGTCACGCAGATCGCCGGTGTGGACCTCGACCTTGCCGTCCATCCAGGAAGGCGGGGTCCGCTGGTCGGAGACCCGCACCTCGTGCTCGCCGTCGCGCAGCAGGCGCTTGACGACCGCGCGCCCGATCGTGCCAGCGCCGCCGGTGACGAGGACCTTGCTCATGACGTGGTCGCGCTCATCGCGGTGAGCTCCTTGGCGTAGGCGAAGACCTGCGCGGCGCCGAACGCGTTCCACGGGTCCACGACGAGGGGGTCGCCCGCGATCGCGGCGACCTCGCGCAGCTTCTCCAGCCCCGAGAACTCCGGGTGGTTCGTGGCGACGACGACGGCGTCGGCACCCGCGACGGCCTCCTCGAGCGGGAGGGTCGGCGTCACGACGTGCGGGTCGCAGATCGCCACGTCTGCGAGCTCGCGCTCCAGGAGCCGGATGAGCTTGTGGCTGAGCGAGTCGCGCTCGTCGTCGGTGTCGGCCTTGAACGCGAGACCGAGCACGGCGACCTTCTTGCCCGACAGGCCGTCCAACCGGCGCTTCATGCCCTCGACGAGGAACAGCGGCACGGACTCGTTCACCCGGCTGACGGCCAGCAGCATGCCCGGCGCGTTCGACCGCTCCTCGCTGAACGCGAAGTCCTTGCGCAGACACGTGCCCGCGGTGAGCCCCGGGGACTTGATGCCGCCGCGCGGGTAGTCGCGGTTGATGAGGTCGATGACCTCGAAGACGTTCGCGCCGTACTGCTCGCAGTCCATCATCAGCAGGTTCGGGAGCGCGAACGTGGCGTAGCGCAGGATGTTGGTCCAGATCTTCGCCAGCTCGGCCTGCACCGGCGAGGTCTGCACCATCGGCGCGGCGAAGACGCCGAACAGCTCGGCGGCCTTCTCGCCGGAGCGCTCGCCGACCCCGCCGACGATGCACGGCAGCGTGTCGATCTCCTCGAGGAACCGGCCCGCGGCGATCCGCTCGGGGACGTGCGCGACGAAGACGTCCTCGCCGATGACGAACCCGCGGTGCTTGGCCAGGTACCCCGCGACGAAGTCCGTGGTGCCCGGCGCGACGGTGGAGCGCAGGATGATCGTCTGGCCCAGGCGCAGGTGCGGGAGCAGGTCGTCCAGCGCGCTGCGGATGTCGCGGATGTCGATCTCGATGTGGCTGAACGACGGCGTGCCGAGCGTGAGCACGATGGCGTCGGCCTGGGCGGCGTCGGCGACCCGTTCGGTCAGCGTCAGGTCGACCCGGTCGAGCAGCTCCTGCGCGCCGTCCTCCTGGAACGGCATGCGGCGCTCGCGGATCGCGCCGAGGCGATCGGCGTCCTTGTCCACCCCGATGACGGACAGGCCGCGATCGGCGAAGCTCAATGCGAGGGGCAGGCCGATGCGGCCCACTCCGATGACGGCGACGTCTGCCATGACGACGGCCCAGGCTAACGCGTGCGCGTCGCGCGGCGCTGCCCCGCGTACTGCCGTGCGAAGCCGAGCACGAAGAGCGGGTTGTAGCGCGCGTAGCGCTTCCACAGCCGTCGCGGCTCCTGGGCGAGGCGGAACGCCCACTCCAGGCCGAACCGCTGCAGCAGCGCCGGGGCCTGCGGAACGAGGCCGGCGTGGAAGTCGAACGCGGCGCCGACGCCGACGAGCACGGGCGCCTGCAGGCGGTCGCGCATCGCGAACATCCACTTCTCCTGCTTGGGCACGCCGATCCCGACCCACACGACGTCGGCGCCGGAGCCGTCGATCATGTCGATGACCTGCTGCTCCTCGTCGGCGGTGAGGTCACGGAACGGCGGGGAGTAGCCGCCGACGATCCGGATGCCCGGGTATTGACGGCGGAGGTTCAGCGTGAGCTGCACGAGCGCGCCCTCGTTGCGGCCGCCGTAGAGGAAGATCCGCTGGCCGGTCCGGGCGGCGCGCTCGCAGGCCTTCGCCATGAGCGTGGGGCCGTAGACGCGGTCGGGGAGCTGGTGGCCCAGCGCGTTGAGCGCCCAGACGATCGGCTGCCCGTCGGGCACCGTCATGGACGACGCGAGGACGGCGCGCTCGAGCCCGGGGTCCTCGGCGAACGCCATGATCGTGTGGACTGCCGCGACGCAGATGTAGCCGCGCTCCTGCGCGGCGACCATGCCGTCGATCCAGTCCAGCGTGCGCTCGTAGTCCGTCAGCGCGACCGGCACGCCGAGCAGCTCCGCCTTCGCCGGCAGCTCGGGCGCCACGGCCGGCGCAGCCTCAGGGGGCGTGACGGCGGGGCGTGCGGTGGGGGGGATCGAGGGGCATCGTGGACTACCAACGTCGCGAGCGGCCGGAGGTTTCGTTTCTTCCATAGGCTGCCGGTGGTGGCGCGCGCACTCATCACCGGCATCGGCGGGCAGGACGGTTCCTACCTCGCCGAGCTCTTGGTCGCCAAACACTACGAGGTCGTGGGGCTGGTACGCCGTGACCCGGACGAGGACATCCCCACTTTGCGGGAGGTCGAGGACCGGGTCGAGTTGGTCCGCGGCGACCTTCTCGACCCCGCGTCGCTGCGGCGCGCGATCGCGGACGTGCGGCCCGACGAGCTCTACCACCTCGCCGCCCCGACGTTCGTCCCGGCGTCGTGGGAGGACCCGACGTCGACGATGGCGGCGATCGCCGGCGCGACGTCCACGCTGCTGGCCGCGGTCCTCGAGATCGACCGGTCGATCAAGGTGCACGTCGCGACGTCCAGCGAGATCTTCGGCGACGCGGGCGAATCGCCGCAGAACGAGCACTCGCCGTGCCGCCCGCGCGCGCCCTACGGCGTGGCGAAGCTCGCCGCCCACGGGATGGTGCGCGTCATGCGCGCCCACCACGGCCTCTTCGCCTGCTCCGGGATCACGTTCAACCACGAGTCCGCGCGCCGGCCCGACCACTTCCTGCCGCGCAAGGTCACGCGCGGCGCCGCGGCGATCAAGCTCGGGCAGGCCGATGCACTCGAGCTTGGCTCGATGGACGCGGTCCGCGACTGGTGCCACGCTCGCGACGTGGTGCGCGGCGCCTGGATGGCGCTGCAGCACGACGAACCGGGCGACTACGTGTTCGCCAGCGGGATCGGTCGGACGGTGGAGGACCTCGTCACGACCGCCTTCAACGTGGTCGGCCTCGACTGGCGCGACCACGTGACGGTCAACCCGGCGTTCGTCCGGGCGCCGGAGGCGACGCCGCCGGTGGGCGACCCGACGCGTGCCCGCGAGGTGCTCGGGTGGGAAGCCGAGACGAGCTTCGAGGAGATGATCCGCGAGATGGTCGAGGCCGATCTCGCGGAGACGGCTCAGTACATGGCAGGAAGCGAATAGTCGCAACTTCCTGCGCCGGGTAGCGTTCCCGTCATCATGAAATCCACGCGTGCCCTCATCCTGGCCATCGGCCTGACGCTGTTCCTCGCAGCGAGTGGAGCGGAGGCGAAGGTCGCGGACATTCCCGGACCGACAAAGCGGCCGGTGGTCGCTCCGGCCTTCGGCACGTACGTGGGAGGGAGCCCCCGCGTCCGCCTGCTCGCCCATTGGGGGGAGGTCGGCGAGGATGGAGACGTCGCCGAACTGCTCGCATTGCGCGAACGGAATGGTCGGTGGGGTCGCCCGATCCGGCTTCCGCGCGGAGAGCTGCGCGGCGTGTGGCGCGATGTGGCATCGGACGGGGCGGCGGTCGTCGCGTTCCAGCAGGGTGCGACAACCGTCGTCCGGGTCGCGCCGCCGCGGCGAGGTTTCGGCCCGGCGGTCCCGCTTGAGTTGGGCGGCCAGCTCGTGTCGCTGCAGTTCGGCGCGAAGGGTCGCTTGGTCGCCGTCGTGGGCCCCGTGCTCGAAGCGTCCGGACGGGTCCGGACGGGACTTGAGGCTCTGGTGCTCCGCGCGTCAGACCTGCGAGTCCTTTCGCGGAGGTCCAGCACCGGTTTCTCCAGGATTTCCGATTATGAGGCGCGGGTGGCGAGCGACGGAACCGTGGCCGGCTTGATTTCGGGGACCAGTAACGCCGAAGCAGCGCCCCGGCAGTCCCTCTTCCTCCTGGACTCGGGCGCCAGCGATTTCCGGCGCGTCGACAGGGACCCGGCTATGGGCCAGGTGTATGGGCTCGAGTCGCGCCTCATCGCATCCCGCGGCCGCTTCGGGTTCCTCACGCAGGTGGAACGTCCTGAGAGCTCTGTCAGCCCGCCCATCGATGTCCAGTTTGCTCCGGTCCTGGGAACGACGTTCGGCGCTCCAAACGTGTTGCAGACGGTGACCGCCGTGAGCCAGGGAAGTGACACCTCCTTCTACGAACCGAGCGCGATCACCGGCTCGGACATCGTGTGGCCGGCAGACAACCGCATCGCCGCGGCGTGGAGGACGCGGGGCGCGGATCCCGGCGGCGACCGCACGTGGAGTCGGTTGGTCTTCGCCCAGGGCTCGCCGCTCTCCGCGCTCCCGTCCCCCGTCGATCTGTCCGCCCCAGGGGCGGACGTCGGCACCGTGTTCCGGACCGTCGTGGGCGACACCAGCGTGCTCGTCTGGTCTGAGGAGCGCCCGGCCGTCGGCCGTGTGCTGGTTCGCGTGGCGGTCATCGACGCGACGGGCCGCCGTCAGCTGCGGGATGTCGGCCGGGAGGTCGCTCGCTCCACAGAGCGACCCGCGGACGCCGTCGCCCTCGGTTCGGACTTCGTCGACGGTCGGCTCCTGGTCTGGTGGCGCGGCGCCCGTGGGCTCCGCATCGTGGAGATCCCCCAGGCGTCGCTGACCGCGGCGCCCTGACCTACTGCTTGAGCAGCTCGAGGTCGGCGTCGACCATGAGCCGGATGAGCTCTTCGAACGTGGTCTTGGGCTTCCAGCCCAGGTCACGTTCGGCCTTGCCGGGGTCGCCGATCAGCAGGTCGACCTCGGCCGGGCGCACGAACGCCGGGTCGATGACGACGTACGGCTCGTAGCTGCCCAGGCCGGCCTGGTCGAACGCGATCTCCACGCACTCCTGCACGGTGTGCGTCTCGTTCGTCGCGATGACGTAGTCCTCGGCCTTGTCCTGCTGCAGCATCAGCCACATCGCCTCGACGTAGTCCTTGGCGTAGCCCCAGTCGCGCTTGGCGTCGAGGTTGCCCAGGCGCAGTTCCTTCTTCTGCCCGAGCTTGATCGCCGCGGCATGCCACGTGATCTTGCGGGTGACGAACTCCAGCCCGCGGCGTGGCGACTCGTGGTTGAAGAGGATGCCGCTGGTCGCGTGCAGGTCGTAGGACTCGCGGTAGTTGACCGTGATGAAGTGCCCGTAGGCCTTCGCGACGCCGTAGGGCGAGCGCGGGTAGAACGGCGTGTCCTCGGTCTGCGGGACCTCGAGCACCTTGCCGAACATCTCGCTGCTCGACGCCTGGTAGAAGCGCGCCTCGGGGCACACCTCGCGCATCGCCTCCAGCACGCGGGTTACACCGACACCGGTGAACTCCGCGGTCAGCGTGGGCTGCACCCACGACGTCGCGACGAAGCTCATCGCCGCCAGGTTGTAGATCTCGTCGGGCTGCGCGGCGCGGAACGTGTCGACCAGCGACCGCTGATCGAGCAGGTCGCCCTGGTGCAGGGTGATCTTGTCGCGCAGATGCTCGATGCGATCGAACTTCTCCGTCGAGGCCCGGCGCACCATTCCGTGCACCTCGTAGCCCTGCTCCAGGAGCAGCTCTGCGAGGTAGGAACCGTCCTGGCCGGTGATTCCGGTGATGAGTGCAGTCTTCGCCATGGGTCCCGGCAGGCTACCCGCGACCGCAGGTAGCGTGCGGTCTGATGCCCGGCATTCGTGAACATCTTGTGCGCCTTACCGATCCGCACCAGTTCGATCTGCACCCCACCGGCCCGGGAACGGTCCTGGACGTCGGCTGCGGCAGCGCGAAGCACCCGGGGGCCGTGGGCCTCGACATCTCCGCCGACACGGCGGCGGACATCGTGCACGACCTCGACGTCTTCCCGTACCCGATCGAGGACGACAGCTTCGACCAGATCCTGCTGCAGGACGTCATCGAGCACGTCGAGGATCCGATGCGGGTCTTCGCCGAGCTGCGGCGCATCGTGCGGCCTGGCGGCCGCGTGCAGCTGCGCACCCCGCACTTCTCGTCCGTCCTCGCGTACGGGGACCCGACGCACAAGCAGTACTTCTCGACGATCGCAATCCGCCAGCTCGCCGAGCCGCGGTTCGCGCACTACAGCGACGCGCGGTTCGAGGTCGTCCACGTCACGCTCGACCTGTGGACGCCGTTTCGGCTGCTCGGCATCGCGGCGCTCGCCAACCGCCAGCCCGACATCTACGAGAAGTACTTCGCGTTCCGCTTCCCCTCGATGAACATCCGCGCGGAGTTCCGGGCCGTCTAGCGATGCGCAAGTTCTTCGTCCGCCTGGCCGACCGCACGCTCGGCCACTACGTCGACCACCGGCGGCTGAACGTCCCGCTCGTCTTCGGCCCCCCCGAGCGCGTCACGGTGGCCGACGGCGCGGTGGTGTGGGACACGCTCTTCAACACGGTCTCCGGGACGATCGACGTCGAGCCGTACGTCGTCTTCGGGCACGGGGTCATGCTGCTCACCGGCCGCCACGACATCGCGCAGCGGGGCGAGGCGCGTGTGCACGCCGCGCCCGCGACGGGCGGCGACATCGTGGTCGAGGAGGGCGCGTGGCTGGCGTCGCGCGCGATGGTGCTGGGCCCGTGCCGGATCGGCCGGGACGCCGTTGTCGCGGCGGGCGCGGTCGTCACCTCCGACGTGCCGGCCGGTGCGATCGTGGCGGGCGTCCCCGCGCGGCAGGTCGGCACCGTCACCTGAGCCGACGATGCACGTCGCGATCAACGCCGTGTTCCTCGCGCCGCCGATGGGCGGGGTCGAGACGTACCTGCGCGAGCTGTGCCGCGGCCTGCTCGCCCGCCCCGACGCGCCGCAGCTCACCGTGCTGCTCAACGAGGACGGCTACGCGAAGCTGCGCGCGGAGGACTGGGCGGGCGGCGCGGAGCTCGTCCCGCTGCCCCGGCTCGGCCGTTCGGGCCTGCGGTCACTGTCCGAGCTCACGGTCCTGGGCGCGGTGGCCGACCGGCGCGGTGCCGACGTCGTGCACTCCGTGGCGATGACCGGGCCGCTCGTGTCCCGTGCGCGCCGCGTGGTGACGATCCCGGACACCGTCTGGATCAGCCACCCTGAGGACACGATGACCCACCGGCTGTGGCGGGTCGTCGTACCGCTGGTGACCCGCCGCGCGCACCGCGTCGTGGCGATCTCGCACGCCGCCGGCGACGAGGTCCGCGCGCGCCTGGGGGTCCCGGCCGACCGGCTCGACGTCGTGCCGCTCGGGTACGGGACACCCTCGGCCGGCGTGGTCGCGGACGCCGCCGACCTGCGCGCCCGGCTCGGCCTGGGCGACGGGCCGATCGTGCTGAACGTCGGGCAGAAGAAGCCGCACCGCAACCTCGAGCGGCTGGTCGCCGCGTTCGGCGCCGTTCGCGCCGACGTGCCGGACGCGGTCCTCGTGCTGCCGGGGCCCGGCAACCCGGAGGGCGAGGCCGCGGTGCGCGCGGCCGCGGCCCGTGCGGGTGTCACGGACGCGGTGGTCATCCCGGGCTTCATCGAGGCCGCCGACCTCGAGGGCCTCTACGCCGCCGCGGCCGCGTTCGTCCTGCCCTCGCTGGTCGAGGGGTTCGGACTGCCGGTGCTCGAGGCGATGGCCCGCGGCGTCCCCGTGGCCTGCTCGCGCGGGTCGGCGCCGGGGGAGGTCGCCGGCGACGCGGCGGTCACGTTCGACCCCACCTCCGTGGACGAGATCGCGGCCGCGATCCGCGCCCTGCTCGGCGACGACGCGCTGCGGGCGCGACTCGTCGCCGCGGGCCCGTCGCGCGCCGGGCAGTTCACCTGGGAACGGTGCGCCGAGGAGACGCTCGCGGTCTATCACCGGGCTCTCGTCTAGCCTGACCGCGTTCATGGCAGCTTCCTCGCCCACGGTCGTCCCCTGGTACTCGCAGTTCCCCGCGCGGGCGGCGCTCAGCGCCCTGCGCTTCGTCCCGCGCGTGCCGCTCACCAGCCTGGAGCAGCTCTTCCCCGGGATCGACGAGGTCGAGATCAACCTGCGCCACAGCGGCCGCGACCGCGCGCTGTGGCACGGCGAGGCGTACGTCCTCTCGCTCGTCACCGCGTACGCGAAGCCGGCGCGGATCCTCGAGATCGGCACCGCCAGCGGGCAGGGCACCGCGCTCATGGCCGCGCAGGCGCCGGAGGCGACCGTCGACACGCTCGACCTCGGCAACGACGCCCCGTCGCTCGGCGAGCAGCGCGGCCAGCCGCCATGGCAGGACCTCTCCTCGATCGGCGCGGCGTACCGCGACGCCGGCTTCGGCGACCGCGTCACCCAGCACTTCGGCGACAGTGCCCGGTTCGACTACACGCCGCTGCACGGGCAGATCGACCTCGCGTTCATCGACGGCGCCCACACGTACGAGTACGTCAAGGAGGACACCGCCAACGTGCTGCGGTGCATGCGTCCCGGCGGCGTGATCGTCTGGGACGACTGCGACTACCGCTCACCGGGCGTCAGCCGGGCCCTCGTGGAAGTACGCGGCCAGGGCCACCAGGTCCACCGCATCGTCGGCGTGCGCCTGGCGATGCTGCGGCTGCCGTGACCGGGGCCGCCCCCGACGGGGCGGACATCCTCGACACGCCCGAGGCCGGGCGGCGCCTCGTCCTCGGCGGGGCGGTGCGGGTGACGGGGTTCGTCGCGGGCACCGGACTGGCGGTGGTCGGCGCCGCGCTCGTGACGCGGTACCTCGGGCCCGAGGAGTACGGCCAGTTTCAGACGGTGCTCGCGCTCGTGACGATCGTGCAGGCGATCACCGACCTCGGCATGACCGCGCTGGGCATGCGCGAGTACTCCCAGCGTCACGGAGAGGATCGCGACCGGTTCCTCGCCGCGCTGCTGGGCCTGCGGCTCGTCGCGACGGCGTTCGGCCTAGCCATCGCGGTGGGTGTGGCGGTCCTGCTCGGATACGACGAGACGATGGTGCTCGGCGCCGCGCTGATGGGCGTCGGGCTGGTGTTCGGGATCCTCCAGGGAACGCTCGGGATCCCGCTCGCGGCGGGGCTGCGGATCGGGACGATGACGACGCTCGACCTCGCGCGGCAGGCCGCGTTGGCGGCCACGTACGCCGCGCTCGTGGTCGCCGGCAGCGGGGTGCTGGCCTTCTACGCGGCCACGATCCCCGCGCAGTTCGCCATCTTCCTCATCACCGCGCTGCTCGTGCGCGGCGTGATCTCGCTGCGGCCGTCGTTCGACGTTCGCGCCTGGATCGCGCTCATCCGCCCGGCGGTGGTGTTCGCACTCGCGGTCGCGGTGGGGCAGCTCTACGTCTACACCGCGCTGATCCTCACCGAGCTCGTGACGACGCCGTTCGAGACAGGCCTGTTCGCCGCGTCGTTCCGGGTGTACATCATCGTCGCGGCGGTGCCCGGCGTGCTGGTGACGACCGCCTTCCCGCTCCTGTCCCGGGCGGCGCGCGACGACCGGGTGCGCCTGGCCTACGCGACGCAGCGGCTGTTCGAGGGGACGGCGCTGCTCGGCGGCGCGGCGCTCATCGGGTGCGTGCTCGGAGCCGAGGCGATCATCGCGGTGGTCGCCGGCTCGGAGTACGACGGGGCGATCGAGGTGCTCCAGATCCAGGGGGTCGCGCTGGCGCTGACGTTCGTGATCGCCACGTGGGGATTCACGCTGCTGGCCGTGCACCACCATCGGTCGATGATCGTGGCGAATGCCGTCGCGATGGTGGTCAGCACGACGACGGTGCTCGTGCTGGCGGCGGAGTACGGCGCGGTGGGCGCGGCGGTGGCGACGGTGCTCGGGGAGCTGGCGCTCGCCATCGGGTACGTCGCGGCCCTCGTGCAGGTCGACCGGCAGATGCGCCCGGAGTTCGACTTGGTCCTGCGCGCCATGCCGGCACTTGCTCTGGGGCTTGCCGTAGGCGCCGTCGTCCCGCTGCCCGCGGTGATCGCGACCGTGGTCGGCCTGGCGGTGTACGCGGCGGCGCTGCTGCTGTTCCGCGCCGTCCCCGACGAGGTGCTCGAGCACGTGCCGGGGCCCTTGGGCGCCCGAGCCCGGGAGTAGCATCGCCGCGCTATGTCCCCCGCCGGTCCCCTCGGCGACGCCGCCGGCCTGCTTCGCGAGATCGGGCAGGACGTGCGCGCCACGCGTCGCAAGGCGGCGTTTCACAGCCCGCACCCTCCGGCCACGGGGCTCGTCCTCGACGTGGGGGCGGGGCACATGCCCGAACCGCGCGCCGACGTCGTCGTCGACAAGTACGCGGCCGACGACTTCGAACGTGCCGCGGGACTGGACCTGCGCAAGCCGGTCGTGGTCGGCGACGGGCACGCGCTGCCGTTCGCCGACAACGCGTTCGCGTACGTCGTCGCGTCGCACGTGCTCGAACACGCCACGGACGTCGAGGCGTTCGCGGCCGAGCTGGCACGGGTCGGCCCCGCCGGATTCGTGCAGGTGCCGTCCGCCCAGGCGGAGCTGACGTTCGGCTGGCCGTTCCACGGCTGGCTCATCGACCTCGAGGACGGGGTGCTGGTCTTCCGGCCCCGCGGCGACGCCGTCGCGCCGTGCGGTCAGCTCTTCCACGACGCCGTCGCGGACTCGTCGCTCTTCCGGTTGTGGTTCGGCGCGCACCGCGAGGTCTGGCATCACACCGTCCACTGGGAGGGGACGCTGGCCGTGCGCTCGGAAGGGGCCAGCGCAGCGGCCGCCACCGCCCAGCTCGACGTCGAGCGCACGGTCGCGGTGCTGCGGGACGCGGGAGTTCCCGCGCTGACCCCGGCGGTCCGCGCGGCGCTGCGCTGCCCGGCTGACCATGGCGCGCTGCGCGACCAGGCTGGTCGCCTGGCGTGCACCACGTGCGAGCGCTCCTACCCCGTCGCCGGCGAGGTCCCCGTCCTGCTGCCGGAAGCTGCCGCGTGACGCGCGTCCTGGTCCTCCGTGGCCATCAGGCCACGCCGTGGGAGCTCCGCCCGTGGACCTTGCTGCCCGATCGCTTTGACGTCGAACTCCTGCGCACCGCCGCGAACGCCTACGACACTGCGGGCACCGGGCTGCGCGAGGTGCAGGTCCAGACGCGTCGGGATCGCCTGCCGAGCGGCCGGGTCGGCGACCTGGCGACCCGCGCGTGGGGCGATCGCTACACGGGCGACGCGGCCGAGCGGGCGTTCGCCGAGGCGGACATCGTGCACGCCGAGGAGCTCTCGTACTGGTTCAGCGCGGACGCCGCTCGCCGCCGGGCCGCGGGCGCGCGGTTCAAGCTCGTGCAGACGGTGTGGGAGACGCTGCCGCTCGGCACGACGTATCGCAACGCGCAGGCCAAGCGCTGGCGCGACGACGTCGTCGCCAACACCGACCTCTTCCTCGCGGCGACCGAGCGCGCCCGCGACGGGCTGCTGCTCGAAGGCGTCCGCCCCGAGCGGATCCGGATCAACCCAGCGGGTGTCGATCTCGAGCGGTTCGCGGTGCGCGACGCGCCGGCCCCGGCCGAGCACGTGATCCTGTCGCCCGGCCGGCTGGTCTGGGAGAAGGGCCACCACGACGTGCTGCGCGCGGTCGCGGCGCTGCATCGCGGGCTCGTCGGCGAGCCCCTGACACCTCGCGTGCTCATCATCGGCCACGGGCCCGAGGAGGCCCGTCTGCGCGCATACGCCGAGGAGCTCGGCCTCGGCGCGTTCGTCGAGATTCGCGGCGTGCCGTACGACGACATGCCCGCGACGTTCGCGGCGGCGTCGGCGATGGTGCTCGCCTCGCTGCCGTCGGCGACGGCGCAGCTGCACGTCTTTGATCTGCCCCGAGCCTTCTGGGAGGAGCAGTTCGGCTACGTGCTCGCGGAGGCGATGGCTGCGGGGCTGGACATCGTCGCGAGCACGAGTGGCGCGATCCCCGAGGTCCTCGACGGGACCGGCTCGCTGGTGGCGCCCGGGGACTACATGGCGATCGCGCGGGCGCTGGCCGCCGGTCCGCTGTCGCGGCCGCCCGGCACGCGGGTGACGTATCCGGCGGCGCTGCTGGAGCGCTATTCGGTCGGCGTGATGGCCGCGCGGCTCACGGACGCGTACGACGCCGTGCTGCGCTGAGCAGCAACGCGAGGGTCTCGCGCGCCGTGCGCTCCCACGAGAACCGGGAGGCCTGGGCTTCCCCCCGCGCGCGCAGGTCCTCCGCCAGCCCGGGCTCGGTGAGCACCCGCTGGATCGCGCCGGCGATCGCGGGGACGTCGTGCGGGTCGACGAGCAGCGCCGCGTCCCCTGCCACCTCAGGGATGCTCGAGACGTTGGACGTGACCACTGGCGCCCCGGCGGCCATCGCTTCGAGGACCGGCAGGCCGAAGCCCTCGTAGAGCGAGGGGTAGGCGAAGCACGCGGCACCCGCGTAGAGCGCGTGGAGCTCGTCGTCGCTGACGCGGCCCAGGATCTTCGCCCCGGCGGCGTGCGCGGCCTGGAGGATCGACCCGTCGTCCCACCCGCGGGGGCCGACGAGCGCCAGGTCGTGCGCCTCGCGCAGCGCGGCCGGAAGGTGCAGCCATGCCGCGACGAGCCGCTCGAGATTCTTGCGGGGCTCGAGGGTGCCGACTGCGAGGACGTACGGGCGGTGGAGGTCAGGGTGCCCTGCGGGCAGCGACGGCGGCGCGGCGAGGGCGGCGTCGGCCGCGAGGGGGATCGTGCTGGCGATCGGTGCGGTGCGGGGGAACCGCGCGATGAGATCGCGGCGCGTCGCCTCGGAGATGCACGGCAGCGCGGCCGCACGGCGCAGGGCGGGGCGGATCGTCGCCCGCTCGATCCGCGCCGCGCGCGACTGGGCCTGCGCCCCTTCGACGAACGGCACGAGGTCGTAGACCACGATCGCCGTCGGGCACGACGTGAACCACGCCGTCAGGTAGCTGTTGGACGACAGGAACACGTCGGCGGACCGGCCGGCGCGCAGCCCCGCGGCGACGTTCCAGAACGGATCGGGCAGGCCGACGAGCTTCCAGGCGAACCGGTCGTCGAGGGCGGGGTCGTCCCAGATCTCACGCGCCCAGAGCTCGAAGCGGATCTCGTGGGCTTCCGGCAGCGCGGCAAGCGCGCGGAGCAGTTCGCGGACGTACCGGCCGCGCCCGGCGGGCACCTCGGCGGCGGCCCGCGCGTCGATGCCGATCGTCGCCGTCACGCGGCGGGAGGCTACTGTCCGCGGCCCGATGCACATCGGCCTGAACCTCGTCTTCCTCGTCCCGGGGCACACGGGCGGCATGGAGGTCGCGGCGCGCGAGCTCCTGCCCGCGCTCGTGGCGGCCGCGCCCGATGTCCGCTTCACCGCGTTCGTGAACCGCGAAGCGGCGGCGGCCGACGGCCCGTGGCACGACACGATGCCGAGCGTCACCGTGCCGGTGCACGCAAGCAACCGGGTCGAGTGGGTGCGCGGCGAGCAGGTCCTGCTGCCGCGGCTCGCACGCCGGGCGGGCGTCGATCTCGTCCATTCACTGGGGAGCACCGGGCCGGGCTGGGGTCCCTTCGCGAAGGTCGTGACGGTCCACGACCTCATCTACAAGCACTTCCCCGAGGCGCACTTCGGGCTGCGATCGCTCGGGATGCGCGTGCTCGTGCCGCTCGCCGCCCGCCGGTCCGATCGCGTCATCGCTGACTCGCAGGCCACGCGGGACGACCTCATCGAGCTGCTGGACATCCCGTCGTCTCGCATCGACGTCGTGCCGCTCGCCGCCCGCCCGCCGCGGGTGACGCCTGCTCCCGAGGCCGCGCTGCGCGGCCGGCTGGGGTTGGGCGACCGGCTGATCGTGCTGAGCACGTCGGCGAAGCGGCCGCACAAGAACCTGCGCCGGTTGCTGGAGGCGCACGCGCTGCTGCCGGCCCCGCGCCCGCTGCTCGTGCTGCCGGGCTACCCGACCGAGCACGAGGGTGAACTGCGCGACCTCGCCGCGCAGCTGGGCGTCGGTGACGACGTACGCTTCCTCGGCTGGCTGGAGGAAGAGGACGTCGAAGGCCTGCTCGGCGCTGCGGCGTGCGTCGCGTTCCCCTCGCTCTACGAGGGGTTCGGGCTGCCCGTCCTCGAGGCGATGCTCCGTGACGTCCCGGTGGTGTGTTCTGCTCGCTCCTCGCTGGCGGAGGTGGCGGGCGACGCGGCGCTGCTCATCGACCCGGAGGATCCGGCGTCGATCGCGGACGCCGTGGGCCGCGTGCTGAGCGACGCGTCACTGGCCCGTGATCTCGTGGTCCGCGGTCGCGCGCAAGCGGCGCGGTTCAGCTGGCAGGCGACCGCCGAAGGCTGCCTGTCGACCTACCGCCGCGTGCTGTCGGCGTAGCCGGTCAGCAGCGTCCGCAGGGACGAGCCGAGCGACAGCCGCTCGGCGTTGTCGGCGAACCATCCGGCGGTGCTCGCCCGCAGTGGGGTGCCGGCGTCCGCGACACGCACGATGGCCCCCGCGAGATCTGCGGGGTCCGCCGACGGGGCGATGACGCCGTTGACGCCGTCGGTGACGTGCTCGGTCGCGGCGTTGTCCGGGCCCTGGACCACGACGCTCGGCGTGGCGGCAGCACTCGCCTCGATGACGACCTGGCCGTAGCCCTCGCGGCGCGACGGCAGCACCATGCACAACGCCCGGTGCATCGCGTCCTCGACCTCGGCGCCGTCCACGAACCCGGGGGCGCGCAGCCAGTCGCCGGCATCGTGACGGGCGATGAGCTCCAGGACCTGGTCGCGCTCCGGGCCGTCGCCGAAGATCACACCCCGCAGACCGGGAACGCGTTCCCTCGCGGCGACGAGCGCCGGGACCAGTGCCGGGACGCGCTTCTCGGCGATGTGGCGCCCGGCGAAGACGACGAGCGGATCGGCGTCGCGGACCTTCGCGGGCTCGAGTCTCCCCCGCGTACTCGCCTTCGAGCACGGTGACGGGCCCCGCGACCCCCTCGTCGTGCAAGCGCCCTTCGTGCAGGCGGCTGAAGCAGTAGGCCCGCTGCGGGATCCGCACGCACGCCCGCTGGACGAGGTACCCGATGAGCCCGCCGGGCCTGCCGAGATACTCCTGCCAGTAGCCGAGGGTCCACACCTCATGCCAGTCGACGATGAGACGGAAGGGGTCGCGGATCCGGGCCGCGCCGGCAGCGAGCAGCGAGAAGTACGGGAACGACGCGGTGTGCACCACGTCGTACCGCCCGCGGTTGCGCGCCAGGTGCCGGAGCACCCCGCCGCCAAAGCGGATGGCCTGCCCGATGCGGCGATTCCCGTCAGGGCCGTAGAGCGGCTCGTCTCGCGACACGGCGACGACGCGGACCCCCGGGATGTCCGGGGCGTCGCCCGTTCCCCACTGGCGGCGGGTGAGGTACGTGACCTCGTGCCCGGCCTCCGCGAGGGCTTCGGCGACCGCGCGATACCAGCGCTCGGCACCGCCGACCGTCCACGGGAACAGGCAGTCGTAGACGAGACACACCCGGAGGCGCTGCGAGGTTGAGGCCACGGCGCCGGAGGCTAGTGCGCTGGTGATTCCGATACCCTCAGAACCCCGTGCAGCGCGACTTTTTCGTGCTGCACCCGTTGTTGGATGGGCCAGGCCATGACGGCGCAACCCAGCTTCATCCCGTGAGCACCACGCACCAGGATCCGGGCGTCGACACGCGACTCCACCCCTCCGAGACCGTGACACCGCGCGTGTCCGTCGTGATCCCCTGCCTGAACGAGGAGGAGCACATCGAGGAGTGCGTGGTTCGCGCCACGAGCGCCCTGAACGACGCCGGGCTTCTCGGTGAGGTGATCGTGGCCGACAACGCGTCCGAGGACCGCAGCGCCGAGCGCGCGGCCGCCGCGGGCGCTCGGGTCATCCACGAGCCACGCCGCGGCTACGGCAGCGCATACCTGGCGGGCTTCGCCGCGGCGCGAGGCGAGTACATCGTGATGCTCGACGCCGACCTCACGTACGACTTCGCCGAGATCCCCCGGTTCGTTGCGCAGCTCGACGACGGTGCGGAGCTCGTGATGGGTGACCGGATGGACAACATCCAGCCCGGCGCGATGCCGTGGCTGCACCGCTACGTCGGCAACCCGGTGCTCAGCGGCATCCTCAACCTCTTCTTCCGCACGGGCATCCGCGACGCGCACTGCGGCATGCGCGCGCTGCGCCGCGACGTGCTGCCGCGCCTGAACCTCCGCACGACCGGCATGGAGTTCGCCTCCGAGATGGTGATCCGCGCGAGCAAGGAGAAGCTCGACATCCGCGAGTTCCCCATCGAGTACCACCCGCGCGCCGGGGAGTCGAAGCTGTCGAGCTTCCGCGACGGCTGGCGGCACCTGCGCTTCCTGCTCGTCCACAGCCCCACGCACCTGTTCCTGATCCCGGGCCTGACGCTGCTCGCGCTGGGCATCGCGATCGCGCTCATCTCCGCGTTCCAGGTGCCGGTCTTCGGCCGCGAGTGGCAACTGCACTCGATGGTCGCGGGCTCCCCTGCTCATGATCGTCGGGACGCAGATCGTCTCCATGGGGCTGTGCGCGCACACCTACGGCGCCTACTTCATGGACGACCGGGACCCGTGGTTCGACCGGATGCGCGCCCGCTTCCGGCTGGAGCACGGTCTGACGCTCGGCATCGCGGTCGCGGGCCTCGGGTTCGTGCTCGGCGCGTGGATCGTTGGAACGTGGGTGGAGCGGGGCTTCGGCCAGCTGTCAGAGGAACGCCTGGCAGTGCTGGCCGCGACGCTGGTGATCATCGGGACCCAGGTGTTCTTCGCGTCGTTCCTGTTGAGCATCCTGGGGCTCCGGCGCACGTAGAACCTTGCGCTCCCGAGTCGCTGCCGTCGCGGCGTTGACGTGCATAGTCGTTACATGCGCCGTTGCGCTTCTGATCTCGTCAAGAGAGATCATCGGGACCAATGGCGTCGAGCCGTCTGTGTTCGTCGTTGACCTCGATGCGGGCGACCGTATCTGCGAGGTCGCACCGCTAGCCGACGGAACGCAGGATCCGGTGTTGGCGATCACAGCAGGTGGCTACGGGACGAGAACGGAGCTTGTTCTCGAGAGCCCCGGCCGGATGCTGCTCGCGCGCGGCCTTGAGCAGGGAACCGAGGGTCGAGTCGTGTTCGAACTGGCGGCTGAGAGTGAAGACTTGCCGAGCAGTCTCTGCTTTCGGAACCGAGGACTCGAGAAGGTCGCGCTTGCGGGCGAGCGCGCCGCAGGGTCAGATGTGGGCAAGGGGGAAGGGATCGCAGCTCGCGCATCTCGATCTATGCCCTCGATCCAGATCCTGCCCCGTGGCTTCGCGAGGCTCCGGATGCCTTTCGAGCTATCGGTGCGGCGCGTGGTGCTGCCGCAGGGGCAGCAACCGGTTGGCTGGTGATCGTCCTCGCTGTGGGCGCAGCCGTGCTTGCGGTGGTGACCGTGTGTCGCCAGGCGTTAGGCGGTAGGTCACGTTGAAGGACTACATCCGTCGCCAGGTTGGACGGGTCTCCGGTCAGGTCTGGCTGGTGGGGGCTGTCGCTGCCCTGATGGGGACCGCCTGGGCCACGCTGACACCGCTGTTCCAAGTCCCGGATGAGACGGCGCATTTCGCGTATGTCCAATACCTGGCGGAGACGGGGCGTATGCCCGACGGATCAACTGACCAGCCTCCCTACTCGAGTCAGCAGGAATTGCTGCTGCAGGCTCTAGGGACATACGGTGTCATTGGTCGTGGGAACAACGCTGTGCCGAGAGCCGACTCGGCGTCGCGCACGCTCTTGGAGGCCGCGGACGACGCGCCAGCTGGAAACGGCGGCGGCAGTACGACCAGTTCCAGTCAGCCGCCCCTGTACTACGTGGTCAGCGTTCCCGCGTACCTGCTGGCATCGCCGCTCGGAGCGTCCGCGCAGGTGCGAGCGATTCGAATGACGTCCGTACTGTGCTTCGCGATCACGGCGATGCTCTGCGCCCTGTTGGTTTCGCGGCTGTTCCCGAGCTATCCGTGGATGCCCACTGTGGGTGGCCTCGCGGTGGCGGTGGCCCCGGCACCTGGGTTCATCGCGGGGGGAGTGACGCCAGACAATCTCCTTGACCTGATCGCCGTGGGACTTCTGCTGGCGATAGTTGCGGGACTCCGCAGCCCATCGCTGAAGGCGGCAGCAATTGTTGCTCTCGTCGGATCTCTCGGGGCTCTGACAAAGCTGACTTTCGCAGGGCTCTTGCCAGCAGCGGCTTTAGCGGTGCTGATCATCTGCTGGCGCCTCGCCAAGCAAGACGGCCCGAAAGAGGCAGGCAAAGCGTTTGCGGCGGCACTGAGTTCGGCGCTCGTGGTGGCCGTCGGTTACTGCAGCTGGGCTTGGTTGCAGGGCCGAGGCCTCCTGCCTACGGGGGGCATCATCCCCGACCTTGCCGGCGGCCGAGATCCCTCCGTACAACCTCCGCGAGCACCTGTCGTACGCCTGGCAGCTCTACTTGCCGCGTGTGCCCGGACAGCAGGACGTCTTCGGGTTCTCCCCGATAACTGAGACTTGGCTTGGGGGCTGGCTCGGGCGATACGGATGGCTTGACTACGGTGCCCCGCGCTGGCTTTACGCGTTAGGCGCCTGGGCCGCTCTCGCTCTTGGGCTGCTGGCGGCATCCGGACTGGTGAAGCACCGTGCTTCGCTGCGGCGAAACGCGGCGGAGCTCACTTGCTTTGGCACCGTTGTTGTTGGCCTCGCTTTCTCCATCGCGTTGGTTGGCTACGACTACCGTCGCACGACGGGCTTCACGTTCGAGCAGGTGAGGTATCTGTTTCCCCTCCTTGGCCTCTACGCGGCGGTCGTTGCGACTGCCACGTTGGGGCTGGGAAACCGTCGAGCGCCGGCCCTTGCAGTGGCCATGATCACGCTGATCACGCTTCACGGCGTCAGCGGACTGATACTCACCGTCGGCCGCTACTACGGCAGCTAACAGACCAGGGGAAGGATGCTCGACCTCGCAACCACTTGGCTGGTGTTCCCTGCCCTCTTGGTTCTTACCTGGGCTGGCCTTGGACTGGCAGCGTTCGGCTGGCGGCGGGACGATCCGGTGGCAGGAATCCTCGAGAGTCTGGTTCTGGGGTATGCGGGGTTCATCGCGCTCTCCCAGGTCCTTGTCTGGGGGCGGGCCGGAACCGTGCTCTTCTTGCTCGCGAGTAGCGGGATTGCCGCGTTCGGGCTACGCCGCATGTGGGTCGAGATAGCCATTACGCGCCAACCAACCGGCCCGGCCGATGCAAGCGTGGCGCGCGGCCACACGCTCCGACCTCTAGCGGTGTTGCCGGTGGTGTTCGTGCTGGCTGCTGCCCCGGTTGTGGCGAGCGGTAGCGCCACCTTTGCGGGCTATACCCAACTCGGCGATACGGCGGTTCAGATGCTCGGGGCCGAAGCACTGGCAACAGTGGACTCGAGTTCCGAGTCCGAGTCGTCGTCAGAGCTTGTGACCCGAGCGTACTTCGTGGGGTCGGGCTACCCGTCGGGCGCCCTGACCGCAATGGCACCGTTCTCGAAGCTGCTGGCCCAGGACGTCGCGTGGACCTATCAGCCCTTCCTCGCGCTGGGTGTTGTGATGCTGGCCGCTGGACTGCTCCGGCTCAGCAGGGAGTTGCCACTCTCCGACCCGCTCCAGGTTGTCGTAGCGTTTGTCGCGACCCAGCCGGGGCTCTTGGTGGCGTACTACCTCCAAGGGTCGATCAAGGAGGTCGTTGCAGCGGCGCTGCTTCCGGCTCTCGCTCTGTTTGTGAGCAGGGCGGCTGCGCGTTCAACGTCTGAGGGCAGGCTCGCCGGGCTGTTGCCGGTGGCGATGGTCAGCGCGGCGTTGGTCGGGGTTGTGGGCACAGCGGCGGCCGTGTGGGTTGCGCCCGCAGCGCTCATGCTCGCGGTGTTGGCTTGGCGGCCCATCTTCGACAACCCGCTGAAGGCTCTCTTGGCGGTGGGTATGGCGGCCCTGCTCGGCCTTGTCGGAGCCGTACGTGCCGTACTCGGGCTAGGCGCATACCTAGACGTTGCTGGCACTGTTACCACCACGCAGACGGAACTCGGAAACCTATTGACGCCGCTTCGCAGAGCCGAGGCACTCGGCATCTGGCTCAACGGAGACTTCCGAGTTCCGCCGCAAGGACTTGCCGGCGACGTGACGATGTTGGCGCAGGTCTCGGTGGCAGTCGGCGTCGTCTTGGGAGTCGTCTACTTGCTGAGACTGCGTGCAGTGGGGCCGGGAGTGTTCCTGCTTGTCGGTCTAGCCGGCATGCTGATCATTTCCGCGTTCGGCTCCCCGTGGGCGGATGCGAAGGCCTACGCGATAACTGCGCCGGCGCTCCTCTTTACGGGAGTCGTTGGCTGGGTATCTGTCCGATCATGGGCTGCCGATAGAGGTCGGCTATTGGCTGTGCCTGCCGTCGCGATGATCGCCGCCGCCGTCGTTGCGTCGAATGCGCTCGCGTACCGCGACGTGTCCTTGGCACCCAGGGACCGGATGGAAGAACTCCAGGCGATCGCCGCCCAGGTCGACGGCCCAGTCCTGTTCACGGAGTTCGACGAGTTCGCCAAGTACTTCTTACGCGACGTCGCCCCTGACGCGGTGGCGGATACGTGGCGATTGAGGCCTCCTGCTTTCTCGATCGGGTCGTCTATGCCCCCGTTCGGAACGTCAGTACGCGCCGAGACCCTCGACCGTGCGTATCTCGGAGAGTTCGCCAGAGTCGTGATGCGGCGCTCCGCGTTCGCCGAGCGGCCGTCCTCAATGTTCGAGCTGGAGCACCGGGGCTCGCACTACGAGACTTGGCGGCGTACGTCGGGGGGCGAGGAGATCATGGCTTCAATTGCGGCCGAGTTCACACCCTCTGGCTCGAAGGTTGACTGCGCCCGCCTCGGGGCTGTTGTCGAGGAGCTGCGTCCACGCCGCCTGCGCTGGCAGCCTCGGAAGCCGGTTGTGCAGGCGGGCTTCGAGCAGGTACCCGCTAGCTGGGCGGTGGAGTGGAACGGCCTTGAGTACAGGCCCCGGGGGGGCGGCGAGGGTCGGGGGGCGGTTCGAGTGCCGCAATCCGGTCGATATGAGGTGTGGCTGCAGGGCAGCGTGGGTGCCGCGTCTCGCGTGACCGTCAGCGGTCGCTCAGTAGGGACTGCCAGCGGACGTCTCAGTGAGGACGGCGGGTCTGAACTTGTGGGGACAGTGGAACTGCCGCGTGGACGGGTCTCGTGGTCAGTACGCGTGGAACCTTCGGTCCTGGCGCCCGGGCAGGGGTCGTGGAATCGCCTGGTTTCGGGTCTCGCATTCCGGAGGGTTGGGGCGCCGCCGCCTGTCCGGGAGTCGCCTGCGAGCGATTGGCGGCAGCTCTGCGGTACCGAGGTGGTGTGGGTCGAGATGGTAGGCCGCCGAACAAGGTAAGCGGACCCTGCGTAAAGTTCCGCGTGCAAGCGGGGTCTGCGGAGACCTTGCGGCAAGGGGGGCGAACTTCGCGGGTCCACGGCCTACTAGGAGTGAGCCATCGACTCTGGAGGTCCAAATGCGCCGCTCGCTGCGCGTAATGCTGTCCGTAGTAGCCGCTCTGCCGGTCCTGGGAACGCTCGGTGCGACTGACGCCGACGCGGGCGTCTACCGCGTCTACTCCTGCAAGACCCCGGCGGGCAACATCGCACCGACCGACGGTTGGACGGGCACGGCAATCGCTCCGCAGACGTCGCCGAGCAACACGTGCGCGTCGGGCGGGTCTCTCACGATCGCCTTGAACGCTGCGATCTACAACCCCGCGACTGCGTCCATGATGAGCTGGCGGTTCAGCGCTCCAAGCGGAGGCACGATCTCCGCATACCGCGTGTGGCGCAATGCGCAGCTGACCGGAGCAAACGAACCAAACGCGACCCCCGTAGCGTTTGTCGCGCGCCCCCTGAACGCCTTCTCTGGTGCCTACGTTGCGGAGGCCTGCCGGGCCGCGCCTGAGGGATGTGCCGGTCTCGGGGGTGCACCTGGAGTCCACCCAGGCAACCTCATCGCGGAAAGCCTCGACGCAGTTCCGGATGCCACCCAGTGGTTCATAAGCGTCGACTGCGGCGGGGTTGGTGGCTACGTGTGCGTGCCTCGTCCTGCTGGCCACCCCATGGCCTCCGCGAGCGTGTATGCGGCCGAGTTCACACTCCGCGACCCGCAGCCGCCTGCGGTGACGCAGGTGGCCGGCCGCGTGACCACTGCAACCACCCACAGCGGCGTCGAGCAGCTGACGTTCTCCGCAAGTGACCCGGTCTCCGGCGTGTATCGCTCAATCCTCGAAGTCGACGGCAAGGTCGTTCGTGCCGCCGTGATCTCTGCCAACGACGGTCGTTGCGCCGACGCTGGGGTGGATCCCGCGACTCCGTACGAGTTCATGTACCGCGAGCCGTGCCCGAAGAGCGTCCAGCACGACTTCGCGCTCGACACGCGCACGCTCACCGATGGCACGCACAACGTGCGGGTGTCTGTCGAGGACGCATCCGGGAATCGCACCGGGGTGTGGTCGGAGCCGGAGTTCGTGGTCCAGAATGCACCGGCTGCGGGTGGGGTAGCTGGTGCCACCGGTGCTGGTGGGGCGGAAGGTGCCAACGGCGCTGCGGGTGCCAACCCGACGGCCCCGTGCACGGGCGCCACCACCGGTCTCGCCGCGCGCTATCGCCGCAACGGCGCACGCACCCTCAGGGTGCGCCATCGGCAGGCGTTCAACATCACCGGCCGAGGGCCGGCGAACACCGATGTCGACGTCTTCCACGCACGCGGTGGGAAGTTCACCGCACTCGGGTCGTTCCGCACGTCGGCCGCCGGGACCTTCACCGAGCGCGTGGTCGCCCGCCAGGGCAACGGCACCCTGTTCCTCTGCGGTCCCGGTCTCGTGGCCAAGCTCACCCTGAAGGTTCGTGCCGTGGTCAAGCTCACGGTCCGCATCTCGCGTGGTGGGCTGGTGCGCTACTCCGGGCGCGTCCGGACCGGTCACATCCCGAAGGGCGGGAAGATCGTCGCGATCCAGGGCAAGGCCGGGCCGTCGTGGCAGACCTTCGCGCTGCGCCGCACCAGCCGTACCGGGCGGTTCAAGGGGCGCTACCGCCTACGTGTCGTGCGTCCCGGCGCGAAGCTGAAGTTCAGGGTCCGCGTCCCGAGCGAGGCGGGATACCCGTTCGTCGGGGTCGTCGGGAAATCGATCACCAAGCGGGTGCGCTGACCGCGCTCACGCGTTCTCGCGGGCACGGGCGCGCAGGCATTCGCGCAGCCCGTGCTCGACCGCGTCCACCGCGGCGTCCCACGTCCGTTCGGCGGCCCAGCTCAGACCGGCCGACGAGCGGCGATCCCACTCGGCGCGGTCGTCGAGGAGGCGCTCGAGTGCGTCGGCGATCGCGACGGGATCAGCGGCCGCCAGCTCCACGGGCCCGTCCTCTCCGAACATCGCTTCGCTGCAGCCGCCCCGCAGGTCCACCAGTGGCAGGCCGCAGGCCATCATCTCCTGCGGGATCAGGGAGTAGTTGGTCAGCGACAGCACGAGACCGGCCGTCGCCCGCCGGTAGAGCGCCGCCAGCTCCGGCGGGGAGACCACACCGAGGAACTCGTAGGGGAACGCCTGCTCCCAGTCGGGTTTGCTGTCCCCGTAGGCGACCACCCGGATGTCCGGCCGACGTCGGCGCAGCTCGCTCAACGCGAGCCATCCAAGCTCGGTCGCGCGGCGCGGCGTCGCGCCACGGCCGTAGAACAGGATGGTGTCCTCGTGACGCGTGATCGAGGGGTCCGCGGCGTAGATCTCGTGGTCGACGCCCAGCTCGAACGCCGTGCCGTCCGCCCCGTACGTGTCGCGCACGAGGTCGCGCAGCCACGGCGACGCGGCGATGACGTACAGGCCGCGGCGGTACGTGTCCTCGGCGAAGATGCGGTCCGCTGACGTCGCGTAGAACTCCGGCTCGTGGTCCTGGACCAGGTAGGCGCGCGCCCGAACCTGGTCGAGCCGCAGCGACGCATGCACCGTCTGCCATCCGGTTGCGACGACCACGTCTGCGCCGTGCCAGTCCGCGAAGCCCTTGTACACGGGGGCGGCGACCGGGCCGAACCACTCGTCGACGCGCTGGCGGACGACCGCGTCGGCCTCCCCGCGATGGGCGCCATTCGGGTCGTGTAGCCACAGGCTGCAGATGTGCCCGCGCGCCTCCAGCCCGCGGACCAGTGTGCAGATCGTGCGGTGCCCACCGCTCCCCTGCCGGAAATCCGGGATGACGACGGCGACCCGCAGGCGCTCGCGCTCGGCGGCGTCGGCGGTGACCGGCAGCAACGGCACGCTGCCGTCGCGCAGCAGCCGCAGCGTGTCGTCGAGCGAATGCGCGGGCCGCCGCGCCGGGATGATCCGTCCCGTCGGCTCGGGGGGTGCCTCCACCGCGGTCGCGTCGTGATCGCCCCCGCCGCCGTCGGTCCGTCCCTCAAGCGAGATCGCGCCCCGCACCGCTGGCGGGAGCCGGTCGGCACGGGACCCCAGCGCGCTGAACACGCGGCGGCCGCCGTGGTGCACGACCGAGCGCGCGGTCCACCGGGCCGCCTCCACGCCGCCGACCCCTTGCGCGGCGAGCCATGCGCGGTCACCCCGGACCTGCACCCGCACGTAGCTCAGTGACTCCCGCGGCGCGACCGGCTCGACGTGGCCCGTCGTCTCACGCAGCCCGCGGTACTCGTCGAAGTACCGGCGCAAGAACTCGACCGCGCCGTAGTCATGCGCGTGCAGGACCGCCGCGCCCGGCTGGTAGACCTTCAGCCAGCCGGCCTCGAGCGCGTCACGACCGAACGCTTGGTCCTCGCTGTACGGGACGTCCCGGAAGCGGATCTCCTGCCAACAGGCGCGCCGGTAGCACGCGTTGACGTTCGAGAGGAACGGCTCATCGCCAGGGCCTTGCAGCGCGGGGGCGCCGTCCGGGGAGAACGACGCGAAGAACTCCGTCAGCTCCCGCGCGATCATCGGGGACGTATCAGGACGCGGCAGGTGCGGGCCGAAGCTCACGCCCACGCGCGGGTCCAGCGCGAGCGCCTCGAGATGGGCCGAGAGCCACCCGGGGACCGGGGTGGCGTCCTGCGTCAGGAACGCGAGCACATCGCCGGTCGCCTCGGACGCGGCGAGGTTGCGGGTCCGCCCGTGCCCGAAGTCCTGCGGGTCGATCTCGATGATCCGCGCGCCCGCCTCCCCCCGCGATCGCCAGCGAGTCGTCGCGTGAGCCGGAGTCGACGACGAGGATCTCGTCAGCGCCCTCCCGGGAGACTGCGTCGAGGAGCTCGCGCAGGTACCGCGCCCCGTCGCGGACGGGGACGATCACCGAGACGCGGTCGCTCATCCCTGGCGGGCCCGCTCCGCGTACCAGCGCAGCCGCCGGCCGGCGCCGCGGACCTTCAGCGGGATGAGCACGGCGAACCGCAGGACCGGGTGGCGCATGATCGCGTCGAGGTCGAGCTGGAGCTGATCTGTCCAGTACGACCGGCGCTGGGCGGCGGCGACGGCGGCCTCGGTGCGCGCAGCCTGCTCTGCGAGTTCGGCCTCGAGTTCCGCGATCCGGGCGCGGAGCTGCTGTTCGGTGGACGCGTTCGCCGGCGTGGACATGGGATCAGAGGGCCTCCGCGATCCGCGGAGCCTCACGCTGGAAGTACCACGCGCCGAAGACGAACGTTCCCAGCACGATGCTGAACGGGACGAGCAGCAGCCACGTCGAGCCGAGCACGTCGGCGGTCGTCGGCGCGGCGGGGTCGAGGAACAGGTGCCGCATCTCCGTGAGGACGGCGGCGATCGGGCTGAGCTGCAGGAACACCCGCACCGACTCCGGCCAGGTCGCCGCGACGTAGAGGATCGGCGAGGCGTAGAACCCGATCTGCACCAGCACCTCCCAGATCGGCTCGACATCGCGGTAGCGCACGTACATCGGCGCGAGCAGCATCCCCAGACCGGTCGCGAGGATCGCGAGCAGCAGGACCAGCACCGGCATGAGCAGCCACCCCCAATGGGGCCGGACGCCCGCCACGAGCGCGAACGCGAAGACGGCGAGGAAGTTCACGGCGAGGTTGAACAGCGCGGTGAGTGCGACCGACAGCGGGACGGCCAGCCGCGGGAACCGCATCTTGCGCAGGAGGTCCTCACGGGCGACGAGGCAGACCAGCGAACCCGACGTCGTCTCGATGAAGAAGGTCCACAGGACGATCCCCGTCAGCAGGTACACGCCGTAGAACTGCACGTCGGCGCCGAGATCCGCGACCTCCGTGAAGACGACGTACAGGACGCCGAAGAGCAGCAGCGGGCGCATGAGCGACCACAGGTAGCCGAGCACCGACCCGAAGTACTTCACGCGGAACTCGGTGACCGCGAGGGTCAGCGTGAGGTTCCAGAACCGCTGAAGGTCGTCGCCGATGATCTGCGGCCGCTGCATCGACCGCCGGATGGCCTGCCCACCGAAGCTCATGTGCGGGTGATCTCGATCTCGTGCGGGGGGGTCGACGACGCCGCCGGACAGCACCGTGCTGTGGATCATCAGCGACGCGACCTCGTGCACCGACACGATCTCGGCACGGTCGTGCTCAGAGACGATGGCGCTCAGCGCGTAGCGGCTGGGCGCGAGGTGCGAGTCGAACTGGAAGACGACCTGCACTGTCTCGCCAGCGCGGAACGTCCCGGTCAGGCCGTGGCGCCAGCCGGTGTCCAGCGAGACGATGACGGCGCCGGTGTCGTTGCGGAAGACGGCCTGGAAGATCGGGTTCTCGACGTCGCGTTCGAAGTGGATCTCCAGGCACGCGCGGCAGCGCTCGCCGGACTCGAGCGTGATCACCTGCTGGCCGTACAGGTTCTCGAACCAGGCACGGCGGACCGCGACACCGGCGCGCGCTCCCGAGGACCCGACGAGGGCGTCCTCGTCGGTCACGAGCTCCGGGCGCCCGAAGTTCAACTCGTTGTACTGCCGGGCGATGTCGGCGGGGAGGCCGAGGTCGACGACCTTGCCGTGCTCAAGCAGGAGCGCGCGGTCGCAGAAGCGCTCGACTGCGGACATGTCATGGGTGACGAAGAGGATCGTGCGTCCCTCCTCGTGCATCTTCTGGAACTGCTCGAAGCACTTCTGCTGGAACGCGGCATCGCCCACGGCGAGGACCTCGTCGATGAGCAGGATGTCCGCGTCGACCTGCACCGCGACGCTGAACGCGAGCCGCACCCGCATCCCCGACGAGTAGTTCTTCAGCTTCATGTCGAGGAAGTCGTGCAGCTCGGCGAAGTCGATGATCTCGTCGAACCGCCGGCGGGCCTCCTTGCGGGTGAGGCCGAGCATGATCGCGTTGATGATCACGTTGTCGCGCGCCGTGAGATCCGGGTTGAACCCGACGCCCAACTCGATGAACGGCGACAGCCGGCCGCGGATCGTCACGTCGCCCACATCGGGGTCGTAGATCCCCGCCAGGCACTTCAGCAGCGTGCTCTTGCCCGAGCCGTTGCGCCCCACGATCCCGAAGAACTCCCCGGGCGCGATCTGGACGTCCACGTCCTGGACCGCCTTGAGCTCGTCGTGCTCGGAGGAAGCAAGCGGATGGAGCACCCGCTCTTTCAGGGTGCTGTACCGCTGCTTGGGGAGGCGGAACGTCTTCGAGACATGGTTGATCTCGATGGCGGGCGTGGGGCCGGAGTTCCCCGCCGCGTGGGCCTCCGCCGCGCTCTCAGTGGCTGCGACGGTCACCGGCGACACGATACGTCAACGTCGGTCATCCCCGTCCTGAACGGGGGACGGACCGGAAAGGTGCGCAAACTGGATCAGAAGGGCAGGTCGGCGGCGATCTCGCGCAGGAGCGGCGCGGTGCGATCCCGCTCGGAGACGTCGAGCTCGAGGTCCTGCGGCCACGCGATGCCGACGTCCGGGTCATCGAAGCGGAATCCGCGTTCGACGGCCGGGTCGTAGTAGGACGAGCACTTGTAGATGACGTCGGCGACATCCGACAGCACGCAGAACCCGTGCGCGAACCCGATCGGGATGTACAGCTGCTGGAGGGTCTCGTCGTCGAGGACGTGACCCTCCCACTGCCCGTACGTGGGCGAGGCCCGGCGCAGGTCCACGACCACGTCGAGGATCTTCCCGCGGCCACAGCGCACCAGCTTCGCCTGTCCTTCCCCGAGGGAGAAGTGCATGCCGCGCACGATCCCCTTGCGCGAGCGGGAGTGGTTGTCCTGCACCCAGGTCGACGGGATTCCGGCCGCGGACCAGTCGTTCTCGCGGTAGCTCTCGTGGAAGAAGCCGCGGTGGTCGCCGTGGACGGCGGGCTCGATGAGCAGGATGCCGTCGAGGCTGGTGGTGTGGGTCCGCATCGGGTCCGCAGCGTACCCCCCGTTGTCGTGTCCGCGGTGTCTGCCGCCCGCCCCGGCTAGCATCCGCCGCGATGAAGGCCGTCATTCTTGCCGGAGGCCGGGGCACACGCCTGGCCGAGGAAACCTCCACCAGGCCCAAGCCGATGGTCGAGATCGGCGGCAAGCCGATCCTCTGGCACATCATGAAACAGCTCTCGAGCCACGGCGTCGACGAGTTCGTCATCTGCCTGGGCTACCTCGGGTACGTCATCAAGGAGTGGTTCGCGAACTACACGCTCCACACGTCCGATGTCACGTTCGACATGCGGACCGGGGAGCTGGAGATCCACGCGTCCACGACCGAGCCGTGGAAGGTCACGCTCGTCGAGACCGGCGAGGACACGATGACCGGCGGCCGCCTCAAGCGCGTCCTTCCGTACGTCGAGGGCGAGCGCGAGATCATCTTCACCTACGGCGACGGCATCGCCGACGTCGACCTGACCGCGCTGCTCGCGCATCACCGCTCGCAGGGCGTGCTGGCGACGGTCACCGCGGTGCAGCCCTCGGGCCGGTTCGGGGCGCTCGATCTCCATCCGGGCGAGCCGAAGGTCCGTTCGTTCAAGGAGAAGCCGCGCGGCGACGGGTCGTGGATCAACGGCGGGTACTTCGTGCTCGATCCCGTGGTGGGCGACTACATCGAGGGCGACGCGATGTCCTGGGAGCAGGAGCCGCTCGTCCGACTCGCTGAGGAAGGACAGCTCGCCGCCTACCGCCACGAGGGCTTCTGGCAGGCCATGGACACGCTCCGTGACCGCCTCACCCTCGAGCGGATCTGGGAGGAGGGCAACCCTCCGTGGCGGACGTGGGCGTAGATCCGGCCTTCTGGTCGGGCAAGCGCGTCCTCGTCACTGGCCACACCGGGTTCAAGGGCTCGTGGCTGTCGCTGTGGCTGGCGTCGCTCGGTGCGAAGGTCGTCGGCGCCTCTGACGTCGTCGCGGACGGCCCGACGCTGTTCGCCGCCGCGAAGGTCGAGGAGCACCTCGATCAGCATCACCTGATCGACATTCGTGACGCTGCGGCGGTCGACGGGGTCTTCCGGGCCGCGCGGCCGGACGTGGTCTTGCATCTCGCTGCGCAGGCGTTCGTCCGCCGCAGCTACGCCGAGCCGGTCGAGACGTACGCCGTGAACGTCATGGGCACCGCGCACGTCCTCGACGCCGTGCGCCGCGTGGAGGGCATTCGCGCCGCCGTCGTCGTGACGTCGGACAAGTGCTACGACAACCGCGGGCAGGGCCGGCCGTTCACCGAGGACGACCCGATGGGCGGGCACGACCCCTACTCGAACTCGAAGGGCTGCGCCGAGCTCGTCACCGACGCGTTCCGGCGCTCGTACTTCGAGGCCGCGGACGGCCCGCGGATCGCGTCAGCCCGCGCGGGCAACGTCATCGGCGGCGGCGACTGGGGCGAAGACCGCCTGATCCCGGACATGATGCGCGGCGCGCTCGCCGGCGAGCAGATCCGCATCCGCCGCCCCGACGCGGTGCGCCCGTGGCAGCACGTGCTGAACCCGCTCAGCGGCTATCTCGTCCTCGCCCAGGCGCTCTGGGACGGCGCTGACGAGTACGCGGCGGGGTTCAACTTCGGCCCGGATCCCGACGACGCCCAGCCGGTCCAGGCGATCGTCGAGCGGCTCGCGGCGCGCTGGCCCGGCGGGTTGACGTGGGAGATGGACGAGGGCCCCCATCCGCACGAGGCCGGGTACCTCGCGCTCGATTCGGCCCGAGCGCACGAGCGCCTCGGCTGGGCTCCCGCGTGGGACCTCGCGGACGCGCTGGATTCGATCGTCGACTGGTTCGTCGGGTATCGCGACGGCGTCGATCCGCACGCGCTCACGCTCGGCCAGATCGACCGCTTCCAGCGTGGCTAGGGTGGTCGGGATGAGCGACGCCACGACCGTCAAGTACGCCGATCTCGTCGCCGAATGGCTCGAGGACCTCGGCTACACGCACTGCTTCTTCGTCGCCGGCGGCAACATCATGCACCTGCTCGACGGCATGCGAAAGCGCATGACGTGCGTCCCGTTCGTGCACGAGGTCGCGGCCGGCATCGCGGCCGAATACTTCAACGAGTCGGGTGGTCAGGGCCGCGCGTTCGCGCTCGTGACCGCCGGGCCGGGGCTGACGAACGTGATGACCGCGGTCGGCGGCGCCTGGCTGGAGAGCCACGAGCTGCTCGTCCTCGGCGGTCAGGTCAAGAGCACCGATCTGGCCCGTCGCGAGGTCCGTCAGCGCGGGATCCAGGAGATCGACGGCCGGGACATCGCCGCGCCGGTGACCAAGCTCTCGGTGACGCTCGAGCAGCCGATCAGCCACGCGCAGTTCGTCGCGTACGTCGAGGAGGCGCGGACGCCGCGCAAGGGCCCGGTGTTCCTGGAGTTCTGTCTCGACGCCCAGGGCGCGCCGGTCGACCGGACCGCGCTCGAGGCCGCGGCGCCCGCGCCCCGGCCGCAGCTCCCCGTCGCGGGGGACGAGGTCGTCGCGCAGATCCGCGGCCTGCTCGCAGACGCGCAGCGGCCCGTGATCCTCATCGGCGGCGGGGTCTCGCGTGACGTCGCGCACGCCGCGCGGCCGCTGCTGGCCGCCGCGGAGATCCCCGTCCTCACGACGTGGAACGGCATGGACCGCGTCGACAGCGCCGACCCCTTCTACTTCGGCCGCCCCAACACGTGGGGCCAGCGGTCCGCCAACATCATCATGCAGAGCGCCGACGTGCTGCTCGCGATCGGCACCCGGCTCGGCCTGCAGCAGACGGGCTTCAACTGGCAGGAGTTCGTCCCGGGCGGCACGGTCATCCAGGTCGACATCGACGAAGCGGAGCTGCAGAAGGGCCACCCGCACGTCGAGGTTCCGGTCTGCGCCGACGCCGACGACCTGCTGCCGCGGATCCTCGACGGGCTGCACGCCGGCCCCGAGGTCGGGGACTGGCGCGCGTTCTGCCGCCATGTCCGCGAGCAGCTGCCGCTGGCCGACCCGGAGAACACGCACGCCCCCGGGTTCATCGAGCCGTACGAGTGGATCCAGGCGCTCGCCGAGCGCTGCACGCCCGACGACGTCATCGTCCCGGCCTCCAGCGGCGGCCCGTTCACGTTCTGCATGCAGGCCTTCCAGCAGAAGGCCGGCCAGCCGATCGTCACGAACAAGGGCGCCGCGTCGATGGGCTACGGGCTGAGCGGCGCGATCGGCGCATCGCTCGCGCACCCCGGGCGGCGCACGGTCCTCGTCGAGGGCGACGGCGGCTTCGTGCAGAACCTGCAGGAGCTCGCGATCGTGGCCGTCAACGACCTGCCGCTCAAGGCGTTCGTCATCAGCAACGAGGGCTACGCGTCGATCCGCATGACGCAGCGCAACTACTTCGGCGGTGAGTACCTGGGCTGCGACACGCAGACCGGCCTCGGGTTCCCCGACTGGCTCACGCTGTTTCAGGCCTTCGGCATCCCCGCCGTCGAACTCGGCGAGGACTGGGCCGAGAACCCCCGGTTCGCGGAGCTGTGGTCGTCGCCGTCGCCGGCAGGCTTCGTGGTGCGCGTCGATCCGGAGCAGACCTACTTCCCGAAGATCTCCAGCCGCGTGACCGAGAGCGGCTCCATGGAGTCCAATCCGCTGCACCGCATGTCCCCGGACCTCCCGCCGGAGATCGAGGCCGACGTGCTCCGCCACCTCCCGACGTGAGCTCGGCGTTCGACGCCGTCTGGTTCGACTTCGACGGGACCCTGGTGGACTCCCGCGACGGTGTCGGCTGGGCGCTCACCGAAGCGGTGCGCGAGGTGCTGCCCGAGGCCGTGCTGCCGCCGATCACCCCCCAGATCGGGCCGCCCATCCCGGAGATGCTCCGGACGTTGCTGCCGGACGACACGGATGCGCATCCGGCGATCTTCGCTGCGTTTCGCCGCCTCTACGACGAGGAGGGGGGATGGCAGCGCACCGAGGTGTTCCCCGGGATCGCGGAGGCGCTGGAGGCGCTGCGCACGGCGGGTGTCCGGATGGACGTGGTGACGAACAAGCGCGCGCTGCCCACGCGGCGGATGCTCGAGCACTTCGGCCTGGCGCAGTACATCACCGAAGCGGTCTCGCTGGACTCCGCCGAGCCGGCCCACGAGAGCAAGGCGCAGGCGATGTCCTGGCTGCTCGAGACGAGTGGGCTCGCAGCAGACCGGGTAGCGTACGTCGGCGATACTCCGGGCGATCGAAACGCAGCGCAACTTCTTGGCTGCCCGTTCGTCTGGGTAGAGTGGGGCTTCGGAGGAGCCGGGGCACCTCCCGGTCGCGACGATTTCGCGACGATCAACCGAGCCCAGCAACTTCCCCTCGTCCTGCTGTCGCCCCGGCACTAGTTATGAACCGAGACTACTTTGAGAACGTGTTCGTCCTCGAGATGGCGAACAACCACTGGGGTCGCGTCGACCGCGGCCTGAAGATCATCAATGCGTACTCGCAGGTGGTCCGCTTCAACAACGTCCGTGCGGCGATCAAGCTGCAGTTCCGCGACGTCGACACCTTCATCCACCGGGACTGGCGCGACAACCAGGACATCCGGTACATCAAGAAGACCCGCGACACGGAGATGTCGAAGGCCGACTACCGCACGCTCGTCGAGGCGATTCGCCGCGGCGGCTGCATCCCGGCGGCGACGCCGTTCGACGAGGCCTCGGTGGATCTCTGCGTCGAGCTCGGGGTCGAGTTCATCAAGATCGCGTCGTCGGACATCAACGACTGGTTCCTGATCGAGAAGATCGCGTCGACGCGCAAGCCGGTGTCGTTCTCGACGGGCGGATCGTCGCTGAAGGACATCGACGACATCGTCACCTTCTTCGATCGCCGCGGCATCCCGCTGGCGATCAACCACTGCGTCTCGGTGTACCCCTCGGAGGACTCCGAGCTCGAGCTCAACCAGATCGACTTCCTCCGTGACCGGTACCCCGGCCACGTGGTCGGCCTGTCGACGCACGAGTACCACGACTGGCACTCGTCGATGCTCATCGCCTACGCGAAGGGCGCCCGCACGTTCGAGCGGCACATCGACATCGAGGCGGACGGCATCCCCGTCTCGCCGTACTGCACGCTGCCCGCGCAGGCCGACGAGTGGTTCAAGGCCTACCACAAGGTCCGTGAGATGAGCGGCGGCTCCGGGCGCGAGCGCCGCGCGGTGCCGCAGAAGGAGATCGAGTACCTCGACGCGCTGGTCCGCGGCGTCTACGCCCGCGAGGACCTGCCGGCCGGTCACGTCCTGCGCGAGGAGGACGTCTACCTGGCGATCCCGCTGCAGAAGGGGCAGATCTCCTGCCGCGAGTTCATGATCGGGGAGGTCCTGCGCGAGCCGGTGGCCGCGCACGCCGCCATCGGCATCAACGCGATCGACTCGCCGTACGCGGAGACGAACGCCATGCGGAGCCTCATCGAGGCCCGCGGCGTCGACCCGCTCCCGACCACCGCGGGCCCGTCCACGCCGCCGCCCGCCAAGCCGGCCAAGCTCGAGACCCCGTCGTCGAACGGCTCGCCGAAGGCCACCAGCGAGGCGTGACGCCGCCGGGCGGTGGTGGCCGTCACCGGCGCCACCGGCTGGGTGGGGCGGGCGGCATGCGAGGTCCTGGCGCGAGAGTACGCCGAGACCAGGATCGTGCCGTTCGCCAGCAGCGCCAAGACGCTCGTCCTGCAGGACGGCGTCTCGCTGGCGGTGCGCCCGCTCGACGAGCTCCCCGACACGCCCCACGACGTCCTCCTGCACTTCGCCTACGTCACGCGTGAGTTCCTCGACCGCGTGGGCGCCGACGCGTACATCGCCGCGAACGCCGCCATCACGGCGGTCGTCCGCGCCGCCATCGACAGGGTCCGCCCGCGGGCCGTGCTGCACGCCTCGTCGGGCGCCGCGGCATCCGCGGGCAGCGACCTGATGGCCGACCCGTACGCGGTGCTCAAGCGGATGGACGAGGACACGCTGCGGACGGCATCGCGGGACGCCGGCGCGCGCATCGTGACCATGCGGATCTTCAACCTCGCCGGCCCCTGGATGGCCAAGCGCGGCTTCGCCATCGGCAGCCTGGTCGACCAGCTCGGCGCCGGCGGACCGGTGACCATCCACGCGCAGCACCCGGTGCTGCGGTCCTACACCGATGTCGAGGACGCCGTCCGGGTCGCGATCGGCGCGTGCGGTGCCCCGGACCTCGACGACGACCTGCGCCTGGAGACGGGCGGCGAGACGATCGAGCTGAGCGCGCTCGCCACCCGCGCCGCAGCAGCGCTCGGACTCGCGGAGCCGGAGATCCACCGAACGTGGGATCCTCTGGCGCCCCCCGACGCGTACCTCGGCGATCGTGGCGCGTTCGAGGCCGTCGCATCCAAACTTGGCATCCCCCTGCATGACCTCGACGCCCAGATCCGGCGCACTGCATTGTCCCCAACCGAGCCCGTGACGACATGAAGCCGCTGATCTCCATTGTCATCCCCTGTTACAACGAGGAAGCGAACGTCGACGAACTCGGACGCCGCCTCGGTGACGTCTTCGACGCCGAGTCGGACTACGACTTCGAGGCGATCCTCGTCGAGAACGGCTCGCTCGACGCGACGTGGGACCGTGCGCTCGCCCTCCATGAGCGTGATCCGCGCTTCAAGGTCCTGCAGCTCGCGCGCAACTTCCGGATGGACGGCGGCCTGACCGCCGGCCTGCAGTACGCCGAGGGTGACGCGGCGGTGCTCATGGCCGGCGACCTCCAGGATCCGCCCGAGCTGATCCGCGAGTTCCTGCGCAAGTGGGAAGAGGGCTTCGAGATCGTCTACCAGATCGTCAGCGAGCGGCAGGGCACCGGCCCGATCCGCACGATGAACTCCAAGCTCTTCTACAAGGTCGCCGGGTTCCTCACGGACGGCCGGATCCCGCCGAACGTCTCGGACTTCCGCCTCGTCGACCGCAAGGTCTACGAGACCGTGAACGGGATGGACGAGCGCAACCGGTTCCTGCGCGGCCTGTTCGCGTGGGTGGGCTTCAAGTCCACGGGCATCGAGCATGTGCGCCCGCCGCGCACCGGCGGCGTCTCCGGCGCGCACACGTTCGGCGTCATCGACCTTGCGCTGAAGGGCATCTTCGCCCACTCGTACAAGCCGCTGAAGGTCATCTCCCTCTTCGGCGTGTTCCTGTCTGTGCTGTCGTTCCTCGCGATTCTCGGCCTGACCATCCGCGCCTTCACCACCGGCGTGCCGTTCGACGGGTTCGGCACGATCGTCGGGCTGTTCCTGCTGCTGTTCGGCTTCCTCTTCACGATGCTCGGGATCGTGAGCGAGTACGTCGGCCTCATCTACGAGGAGGTCAAGCAGCGACCGAACTACGTCGTGCGCGAGCGGATCGGGCTCGGCGAGCTGCCCTACGAGGCCACGCGGCCGGTGGGGAGGGCGTACAGCACGACCTCCCAGCAGTCCCAGCCGTAACGGCGCATGCGGTACGTGTAGCCGTCGGCGAGGGCGTCGACGGCCAGCAGCAGGCTCCAGAGGTGGTCGGGCACGTGGTACGCGCAGAGCCCCAGGACGGGGCGGTCGCGCACCACGATCGCCGTGGCGCCTGCGAGGGCGTCGGGTTCGGCGCCTTCGATATCCATCTTCAGGTACGTGACGGGCCCCGTGACGACGTCGTCGAGGGCGACGGTCTCCACGGTGAGGTGGCCGTCCTCGGAGATCCCCGCGCCGGTGCCGCTGCCGCCGAACGTCACGGTGCCCGCATCGGCGGCCGACGCGTAGGGCAGGATCTCGACGCGCTCGGCCACGTCCGCGGGCAGGGCGGCGACGCGGGCCTGCAGCGCCGCGAGGTTGTCCGGCTCCGGCTCCAGCGCGACGAACCGCGAGAACCGGCCGCCGTTGTGCTCGAGGAACGACGCGAGCGTGTCGCCGTCGTAGGCGCCGCAGTCGACGAACACTTCGTCGTCGACCAGCGTCACGACGTCCGCTGAGAAGTACTGCTCGCTGACGGGCAGCGGCTCGGGCAGGGTGAACTCGCCCGTGAGCCGCCACTCCAGCTGGCGGCGGAACTCCTCGCGGGATCGGTCGTCGTCGAGCAGCGCGTACGCGCGGCGGATGTCGTCGGCGGCGGCGAGGATGCGCTCGGGCCGGTCGATCGCGTAGTACGGCAGCAGGGCGTCCGCGTGGCGCCAGGCCAGCGGGATCCACGAGACGACGTGCGCGCAGCCGGCCTCGTGCAGCGCGTCGCGGACCGACGTGAACGGGAACCGCGGGTTCAGGATGGTGACGACGAACGTGGCGTCGGCGCCGTGGCGGGCGGCCGCGTCGGCGAGGCCGAGGACCGGCAGGCCGTCGACCGACGTGGTGCCGTCGGCGGAGCGGTCGGCGAAGCAGAGGGGCTCGACGCCGGCGCCGCGCAGGGCGGCCAGCACGTTGCGCCCGACCCCGCCGGGCGCCGTAGAGCACGACCGGCCGGCCGGCGTTCGCGTCGGCGAAGGTCTGGTCCGCGCGGAGCGCAGCAGCGTCCGGGGACTCCGCGAGGAGCACGTCGAGGGGGTCGGACACGGCGGCGCAGTCTAGACAACCGTTCGCCGCTAAGATCGTCCGCCGCGGACAGCCGCGGCCACGCCGCGTGCGGTGTGGGGCAGACAGACAGCGACGGCCGCACAGGCGGCCACCATGGAGGAAGCTCCGCACATGAGCGGCGACGTCATCCAGAACACCGGTGACTCGGCGGCGACCGTCGCCGCACAGACACTCGCGGCGCGCGCGTTCGCCAAGTCGGCGACGCTGCGCCGCAAGGCGATCAACGCCGGCGACGTGGCGGACTTCGTGGACTGGCAGATCGAGACGTTCGGCCGCACGAACATCTTCGGCAGCCGCGAGCAGCTGTGGGAGGCGCTGCTGCCGCGCGTGCAGAGCGCCGCATCACCGCTGCACTGCCTGGAGTTCGGCGTGGCGCACGGGTACGCGTCGCAGTGGTGGCTGGGCCAGCTGACCCGCACCGACCTCCGCTGGCACGGCTTCGACCGCTTCACCGGCCTGCCGCGCTCGTGGCGCCGCCACGACGAGGGCGCGTTCGACGCGGGCGGCACCCCGCCGGGCGATCGACGACGCCCGTGCGACGTGGCACATCGGCGACGTCGAGGACACCGTGCTCGAGCTCGACCTCGACGAGGTCGCGACCGGCTCGCGCCTGATCCTCTTCGACCTGGATCTCTACGAGCCCACGCTCGTGGCCTGGAACGTGCTCGGCCCGCTGCTGAAGCCCGGCGACGTCCTGTACTTCGACGAGGCGATCGACGACGACGAGCGCCGCATCCTCAACGAGGAGCTCCTGCCGAGCGGGAAGTTCGAGTACGTCGGCGCGTCGAGTCTCGGGCTGGGTCTGGTCGTGTCCTGACGTGCCGGGCCCGATGACCACGCAGGAGCAGGGCCTGCGGTACCTCGTCGTCGGCGGGTTCAACTTCTTCTTCGGCTTCGGCGTGTTCGTCGCGCTCCAGCTCGCGTTCGGCGATGTGCTGGGCTACGTCGTCGTCTTCTGCCTGGCGTGGCTGATCAACGTCACCGAGGCGTTCATCCTGAACCGGCTGTTCGTCTTCAAGGTGCGCGGCCACGTCCTGCGGGACTTCCTGCGCTTCTGCCTGGTGCAGGCCTCCGGCGCCGTGCTCAACCTCGTCGGCCTCGTGATCGCCGTCGACGGATTCGGCATGGAGGTGCTCGTCGCGCAGATCTTCCTGTTCCCGACGGTGGTCGTGCTGACGTTCCTCGGACACAAGCTCTTCTCGTTCCACCGGCAGCCCGATCCCGCGCACGACTAGTATCAGCGCGATGCCCGACCGCACCATCGACCGCGACTACGTCACGAAGGTCAACCAGCAGTACCACGACGCGATCGTCGAGAAGTACGACGAACGGGGCGAGGGCAACTCGCCCGACGTCCGCGAGTGGACACAGGCGCAGTTCGACCAGTACATCCATCCCGTCCTCGACGTCGTCGAGGGCACGCCGCGGGTCATCGACCTCGGCTGCGGCTCGGGCTGGCTGGAGTACTACCTCCACGACCGCGAGCTGGACCTGCTCGGCCTGGACATCTCCGAGGGCATGCTCGCCCGGGCGCGCGAGCGCTTCCCGCAGTGGCGCTTCGAGCAGGCCGACCTCTACGCGTTCGAGACCGACCAGCAGTTCCACCTCGTGATGGAGCACGCCGTGCTGCACCACCTCGTCGACTACCTGCCGCTCGTCGACAAGATGGCGTCGCTCACGCTGCCCGGCGGGGTCATGTTCCTCGGCAACGAGCCGAACCGGCTGGCCTACAAGTACCTGTCGCCGCTGGCGAAGCTGTGGCGCCAGACGATCAACCGGTACCGCACCGAGGACACGGTCGACCTCCTGGGCGACGCGGAGTTCGAAGCGCTGTCGGAGTACCACCTCTTCTACGGCGAGGGCATCGACGCGCAGGCGATCAAGCAGCGCCTGCACGACGTGCACGGCTTCCGCCGCGTCGACATCTTCTACTCGCTGCGCGAGATCTTCAGCGCCGTCGAGGAGGCGTACCCCAGCGTCAAGCTGAACGCGTGGACGCCCGACTCCGTGCGCGACCACTTCCGGTTCAGCCGGAACTTCACGCTCGTCGCGCAGCGCTGACGGCTGCGCGGCCGGGCTACTGGGCGCCGGAGGTGCCGGCGCGGTGGAACGCGTTCTCGGCGATCTCGTGCACGGTGTCGAGCATGTACTCGATGTGCGGGTCGCCGAGCGCGGGGTAGACGCCGAGCCAGAACACGTTCTCCATGACGAAGTCCGAGTTCTTCAGGTCACCGACGACGCGGTGCTCGACGTCCTTGTAGGCGGGCTGGCGCAGCAGGTTGCCGGCGAACAGCAGGCGGGTGTGGACCTTGCGCTCGTTGAGGACACGCACGATCTCGTTGCGGCTGATCGGCGCGTCCGGGCGGACGGCGATCGGGAAGCCGAACCAGGACGGGTCGCTCTTCGCGGTGGCCTCGGGCAGGATGAACAGCTCGTCGAGATCGCCGAGCCCCTCCTTGATCCGGGCGAAGTTGTCCTTGCGCGCCTGCACGAAGTCGTCGAGCTTGTCGAGCTGTGCGACACCCACGGCGGCCTGCATGTCCGTGATCTTCAGGTTGTAGCCGATGTGGCTGTACGTGTACTTGTGGTCGTAGCCCTCGGGCAGCGACCCGAACTGCTGGTCGAAGCGCTTGCCGCACGTGTCTTCCTTGCCGGGCTCGCACCAGCAGTCGCGGCCCCAGTCGCGGAAGGACTCCGCGAGGACCTTCATGCGGCCGCTGTTGCACATGACCGCGCCGCCCTCACCCATGGTGATGTGGTGGGCGGGAAAGAAGCTGACGGTGGCGAAGTCGCCGAAGGACCCCACGTGCTTGCCGTCGTACGTGCTGCCGAGCGCGTCGCAGCAGTCCTCGACGAGCCACAGGTCGTGCTCGTCGCAGAACGCCTTGATCGTGTCGAGATCGAAGGTGTTGCCCAGCGTGTGGGCGAGCATGACGGCCTTCGTCTTCGGGCTGAGCGCATCCTCGAGGTGTGTGACGTCGATGTTGTACGTCGGGATGTCGACGTCGAGGAAGACCGGGATCGCGCCGTGCTGGATGAGCGGGTTGACCGTCGTGGGGAAGCCCGTGGCGACGGTGATGAACTCGTCGCCCGGCTTGATCCGCTTCTCGCCGAGCGTGGGCGACGTGAGCGCCGAGCCGGCGACGAGGTTCGCCGAGGACCCGCTGTTGACGAGGATCGTGTGGCGCACGCCGAAGATCTCGCGGCCGAAACGGCGCTCGAACGTGTGGGCGTAGCGGCCGGTGGTCAGCCAGAAGTCGAGGGAGGAGTCGACGAGCGAGACGACCTCCTCCTCGTCGAACACGCGCCCGGCGACGGGCACCGGCGTCTGCCCAGGGACGAACGCACGCTCGGGGAACGCCTCGGCGTGATACTCGCGGACCAGGTCCAGGATCTGCGCTCGAAGCTGGTCTGCGCGCCGCGGGGCGGCCGAGCCGCCGTTGGTTCCACGTGCTGCCACTCGGCCGGAGTCTAGAGGAGGCACGCGATGCAGGGCCGTCAAGGGCTCCGGAGGCGGTGACGGCCGCGGGTATGGTTGCGCGCATGACCGGGCCCGAGGCCGAGCAGGACGAGCTGCTGCTGCGGCTTCGCGTGGCCGAGCTGGAGCGTGAGGTCGAGGAGACCTGGGAGCAGCTGGCGGCGAGGACGACCGTCCTCGAGGACGTGCGGCGCACGCTCTGGTGGAAGGCGGGGGGCCCGCTGCGCCGTGTGCGGCGGGTGCAGCGCGCGTCGCGTCCTGACGTGCAGGCGGCGGCCGAGCGTCAAGCGCCTGCGCCGGGAGCCGTCCGTATCCCGTTGCTGGGGCTGCATGCGACCACGGCGGCGGCAGACGCGCTGCGCTGGCGCGAGGAGGTCATCGTCGACGAGGTCGGGCTCCCCGCACTGCTCGCCGACCCGCCGCAGGAGATCGCCTGGCGGATCATCCCGGCACCGGGGCTGCGGTTGCGCACGTTCGCCTCGCTGCGGCCTGCAGCGTGGACGCGCAACCTGGGCGGGGTGCGATTCACGGCGGTGGTGCTCGACGCGGCCGGCGCGGAGGTGCGTGCCACGTCGCTCGTGGCGGACCCGGGCGGCACTCCCGAGCACCGGCAGTGGCTGCCGCTCGAACTCGACCTCGGCGACCTGCCCGCAACCGAGCACCGCATCGTGCTGCGGACGGCGCTGCCCGAGGGCGCGCGGGAGGCGTGCGCCTGGGCGGTGTGGGGCGATCCGGTGCTGGTCGGCGGCACGTCCCCGCCCGCTGGCCCGGCGCCGGAACTCGCGGAGGTCTCCGGCCCGCCGCCCGAGCACCCCGTCGTCTCGCTGCTCGTCCCGGTTCACGACCCCGACCCGGCGCTCCTCGACGCGCTGCTGCACAGCGTGCGCGCGCAGACCTCGCCGCACTGGCAGCTGTGCCTGTGCGATGACGGCTCGCAGGACCCGGCCGTGCGTTCGCGGCTGCGCGACGCCGCGGCGGGCGACGACCGGATCGTCCTCACCCGCCACGAGGAGGCGCAGAATATCTCCGCGGCGACGAACGCCGCGTTCGCACTGGCCACCGGTCCGTACGTCGCGCCGCTGGACCATGACGACCTCCTGCATCCCGACGCGATCGCTGACGTCGGCGCGGTGCTCGCCGCCGATCCGGCCGTCGACATGGTCTACACCGACAACGACAAGGCGGTGCCCGACGGCCGCCGCCTCGCACCGTCGCTGAAGCCGGACTGGTCGCCCGAGCTCATGCGCGCGGTCATGTACACGCTGCACCTCGGCGTGTACCGCCGCACACTGGTCGACGACCTCGGCGGCTGGCGCTCCGAGTTCGACGGCGCGCAGGACCATGACCTGGTGCTGCGCCTGTCCGAGCGCACGAGCCGCATCGTCCATGTCCCGCGGCTGCGCTACAGCTGGCGGGTGCACGTCGGGTCGGCGGCGCTGAGCGCGCAGGCGAAACCCGAGGCCTACGACCGCGGCTGCCGGGCAGTCGACGAGCACCTGCGGCGCATGGGCATCGCGGCGCACGCCGGGCGGCTCCCGGACGCCGGGCGCTACCGCGTGGTCCACGAGCCAGCGGTCGACGGCGTCGACATCATCCTGCCGCTGTCCCCCGGAGCCGGCGGCGACGTGGCCGAGGCCGTCCGCGCGCTCGGGCACGTCACGGTGGTGACGGGCCCGTCGACCCGCCCTGACGGCGACGTCGCGGCTGCGGCGGGGGCGACCGTCGTCGCCGCCGAGGACGATCGGTGGGGCGCGCAGGCCCGCGCCGGCATCGCGGCGGCGAGCGCGCCGTTCGTCGTCCTCCTCGAGGAGCTGTGCGTGCCGGAGACCGCGGATTGGCTCGACGAGCTGTGCGGCCTGGCTGCCGAGCCGGGGATCGCGGCCGCGGGCGCGCTCGTGGTCGACGGGCAGGGCGCGGCGATCCATGCCGGCGTCGCGCTGCCGCGCGGCGTGCCGCTGCCGGTGCACCCGGGGGCGGCAGCCACGGGCCGCGGCCTCGCCCCGGAGCTCACGCTGGTCACGAACCGCTCAGCCGTCTCGGGCGCCGCTGCGATGCGGCGTGAGCTCGTCACCGGCGACGCCGGGCCGGACCCGCTCGCCGACCGGCACGCCCTCGTGGCCCTGACGCTCGGGCTGACCGGCCGCGCCGGCCGCGTCGTCCACAGCCCGCACGCGCGGCTGCGCGTCCTCGGCACGCCGCGCGGGGTCGTCGCCGGTCTCGCCGAGCTGCAGGCGATCGCCCTGGCGCGCGGTGGCCGGACCGATCCGTACTACAACCCGCAGCTCTGGGCCGAGCGCGCCGCGCACGTCCCGCCCGCGGCCCTCACGCGCTGACGTGTCGCCCATGCCGCAGCGCCGCACGGCGCAGATCGCCGGCGTCAACGTCGTCGGCCCGCTGCGCGCAGAGTCCGGCGTGGGCGAGGCAAGCCGGGCGGTCGTCGCCGCGCTCGACGCCGCGGGCATCCCGGTCCTGCCCGTCCATCCGCCCGACGTGTCCCCGTCTCGCCAGCAGGTGCCCTTCCGCACCGTGACGCCCGCCGAGGCGGGGTTCCCGATCACCGTTCTGTGCCTCACCTCGCTGGAGACCCCGGGGTTCGCCGGCGCGGTCGGGCCGGGCTTCTTCCGTGGCCGTCACACCATCGGGCTGTGGTGGTGGGAGGTCGAGGAGTTCCCGGTCGTCATGCACGGCGGGTTCGGCTGGGTCGACGAGGTGTGGGCCGGATCCGATCACATCGCGGCCGCGATCACCGCCGCGGCCGAGCCGCACGGCGTCCCGACCACCCGGGTGCGGATCCCGGTGAGGCGGGCCGCGCCGGCGACGCGCACGCGCGCGGACCTCGGGCTCCCGGACGGCTTCGTCTTCCTCTGCGTGTTCGGCTACTACTCGAGCGTGGTGCGCAAGAACCCGCTGGGCGCGATCGAGGCGTTCACGCGCGCGTTCGCGCCGGGCGAAGGGCCGTCGCTCGTCATCAAGTGCATCGACCACGAGGCGCACCCGGGCGAGCACGCCGCGCTGCTGGCTGCCGCCGAGCGCCATCCCGACGTCCACGTGCAGGCCGGGTACGCCGACCGTGACGAGATGGACGCGCTCGTGCAGCGCAGCGACGCCATCGTCTCGCTGCACCGCGCTGAAGGGTTCGGCTTCACGCCCGCCGAGGCGATGGCGCAGGGGCGGCCGGTCATCGCCACGCGGTACTCGGGGAACCTCGAGTACATGACCGACGAGAACAGCCTGCTGATCGATGCGCCGCTGGTGCCCATCGGCCCGGACGGCGGACCGTACCCCGCAGGCGCGCGCTGGGCCGATCCGGACCTGGACGCCGCCGCTGCGGCGATGCGGAGCCTCGTCGCAGACCCCGGGCTCGGGCGCCGCCTCGGGGACCGCGCACGGACGGACCTCGCGCGCAGGCACAGTCCAGAGGCGTGCGGTGCCACCATGCGCGCGGCGCTCGAGCCGCGGGCCGATCACCACCGCTGGACGCGCGCGCGGCTGGCCGCTCGCCGACTGGCCCGCGGACGGTCGTAGCGACCGGCACGCGGGTACGATCGACCGCTCATGTCCGCCGCTCCACGCCCGCAGCTGACGTTTCTCATCGTCACGCTCACCTCCGAACTGCCCTTCACGAGGGTGCTGGCGGCGAGCGTGCGCGAGCACCATCCCGAGGCGCGGGCGATCGTGGTGCGTGCCGACGGGGCCGCGGCGGACGGGCTCCCGGAGGGCGTCGAGTCGCTGGGCGCCGCGGAGCTGGGCATCGCGGCGCCGTCGCCTGCGGCGGCGGACCTCTCCCCGGAGCGGACGGCGCTTGCCGCGCTGGTTCCGATGCTCGAGCGGTTGCTGGCCGAGGCTGGGACCGTGGTGACGCTGGCGCCCGATGCCGTCCTGCTCGGGCGCATCGACGCGCTGCTGGGCGCCGGGACCCCGCTCGCGATCCTCGGCCGTGGGGGCGTCCCGTCGCCGCCCGACGATGGGCTGCGCCCGGACGCCGAGGATCTCGACGGCCTCGACCCGCTCGACTTCGGTGTCCTCATGCTGCACGCCGACGACGTCTCCCGCGACGCCGTCGCCGCGTGGCGCGCCCGCATGGAAGCCGAGGCCTGGTCCCTGCCGGAAGGCGGTGCGCTGGCCGAGTTGCTCGAGCCGCTGCTTTCCGACCCCGGCGCGATCACCGTCCTCGATGCGGCGCCACACGCCCTCGCGTGGTGGAACCTCTCCGCGGTCATCCTCGGGACGGACTCCGACGGGCATCTCACGGCCGACGGCACCCGTGTCGGCCTGTTGCGGCTCCCTGACTTTGACGTCGCCCTGCCGACCCGCCTGCACCCGCTGTTCAACCGGATGCGCGTGAGCAGCGACCCGGTGTTTCGCGAGCTTCTCGCGGACGTGTCCGGGAGGCTGCTGCGGGCTGGCGCGCGCGGAGGCCGCCGCGAGCCAGTCCGTCTGCCGGGCGGCCCGCCGATGCCGCCGGGCGATGTCCGCGCTCATGGCCGAAGCGCTCGCGAGCGGCGCGCTCGACGGGCCGCCGCGCGACCAGGCGGGGTGGGAGCGGTTCTATGCGTTCCTGAACGTGCCGGCGGAATGGGGTCACGAGCTGGGGATGACTCGCTACCTCGACGCGCTCTGGCAGTCGCGTGACGACCTGCGCGAGGTCTACCCCGACGTGCGCGGCACGGACGGCGCCGGGTACATGGGGTGGGTGTGGGTGCACGGACGCGACGTGGTTCCCGACGAGCTGCTGCCGCCCCGCCCTCCGCATGTCCCCGAGGATGCGCGCAGCGCCGGCGGCTGGGCCCACGGAGAAGGCCCGCAGGTGTCGGACCCTCTGTGGGGGGTCAATGTCGCCGGGTTCTTCCGCTCCGAGCTGGGCCTGGGCGAGGCGGCCCGACTGCTCATCGCCGGGCTGGACGCCGCGCGCGTCCCCGCGCTTCCGGTGCAGGGGTCGTTCGTACCGCCGTGCCGCCAAGGCGCGGAGTTCACGTTCGCGGCGCCGGACGAAGCTCCGTACCCGCTCAACATCCTCTGCCTGAACGGCGACGCCATCCCGGCGTTCGCTCACGAGGCGGGCGAGGGCTTCTTCGCCGGCCGGCACACCATCGCGCTGTGGTGGTGGGAGGTCGGCGACCTGCCGGACTCGTGGCAGGACGCCTTCCGGTGGGTCGACGAGGTGTGGGTGGCCACAGACCACATCCGTGACCTCATCGCGCCGAGCTGCCCGGTGCCGGTCACGAAGATCACCCTCCCGGTGAGCGACCCGCCCGTGACGCCGCGCACCCGCGCCGAGCTCGGGCTCCCCGAGGACGAGTTCGTCTTCCTCTACGTCTACGACTACCACTCCACCGAGGCGCGCAAGAACCCGACGGGTCTCATTCGCGCGTTCAAGGCGGCGTTCCCGCCGGGCAGCGGCGCGCACCTCGTCCTGAAGTGCATCAACGCCGACACGATGTTCGCCCACCACGACCGCGTGCTGCTCGAGGTGGGCGACCACCCGGATATCTCGTTCGTCGACCGGTACCTGCAGCTGGGCGAGAAGAACGCGCTCATCGCGGCCAGTGACTGCTACGTCTCGCCGCATCGCTCCGAAGGCTTCGGTCTGACCCCGGCTGAGGCCATGCTCCTCGGCACGCCGGTCATCGCGACGAACTATGGCGGCGTCCTCGAGTTCCTGACACAGGACAACGCCTACCTCGTCGACTACACCATGCGCCGGGTCGGCGAGCACGCCGAGCCCTATCCGCCCGACGGGGAGTGGGCTGACCCCGACCTGGACCAGCTCGCCGAGCGCATGCGCTACGTCTTCGAGCACCGCGGCGAGGCGGCCGAGCGCGCCAGCCGCGGCGCGGTGGAGATCCGGCAGGGTCACACCCCGCAGGCGGCGGGCGGCTCCATGGAGGCCGTGCTGCGCTCGCACTACGAGCGCCTTATGGACGAGGGCGCGCGCTCCCTCCGGGTGCGCCGCACGACCCCGCTGGATCTCGCTGACCCCACCGTCGAGCTCCGTAGCGTGCTCCGCGGCACCGCGCAGCGCGGGGGCGGGCTTCACGGGCGGGCCAGCCAGCTGCGCCAGCGGTTGACCCGGCCGTTCACCGCGCGCCGCGACCGGGTGGACGCCCGCTTGGCCGACGAGCTGGCGCTGCTCGATGAGCGCGTGCGGAGCCTGACGGCCGAGCTGGACATGCAGCGCATCGCCGCACACGCGGAGGTCCTGGCGCAGTTCCGGCGGCTGAGCGCTGACGCGCGTGAGGCGCGGGAGCACGTCCATGACCTGACCGTTCGCACCGACACCGTGTCACGCCAGGTCGAGCACCACCTGGCCGAGCACGAGGTGCTGCCGTTCATGGCCCCGGACGATGCCCCCGTGCTGCTCGACGATCCCGTGGCCGGGCGGGTGCTCGGCTATGAGGCCGGCACCCGTGATCTGGCGCCCTACCGCGCGTTCACCGACGTGTTCCGCGGCTCCGAGGAGCGCGTCCGCGAGCTGCAGGTCCCGTATCTCCCACTGCTCCGTGACGCGGCGCCGGTGCTCGATACCGGCTGCGGGCGTGGCGAGATGCTGGATCTGCTCGCCGAGGCGGGCATCGCCGCGCGCGGGGTCGACGGCGACGAGGGCATGGTCGGGCACGCTCGGGAGAAGGGCCACGACGTCACCCTCGCGGACGTCAACGAGCACCTGCGCGGCCTGCCCGAGGGGCAGCTCGGCGGGATCGTGAGCCTCGAGGTCGTCGAACACATGCCCGCGGATGCGCTGGAGGAGTTCCTCGGCCTCGCGCGCACTCGCCTGCGTGACGGTGGCGTGCTCATCGCAGAGACCGTCAACCCGCATGCGCTGTTCGCCCTGAAGGGCTTCTGGCTCGACCCGACGCACCACCATCCGCTGTTCCCCGAGGTGGCGCTCACGCTGGCACGGATTGCCGGGTTCCCCACCGCCTACGTCTTCCATCCGACGGGTACCGGGGACGTCGAGCATGACCGGACGCGGCAGCCGACCTACGCGCTCGTCGCCACGGCCTGAGGGCCCGCCCCTCTCGGTCGTCGTCGCGACGACCCATCCGGGGCCGGCGCTTTCCGTCTGCCTCGCCCGGTTGCAGGAGCAGCGCGAGGCAACGGGCGCCGAGCTGGTAATCGTCGACGGCAGCCCCGAGCAGGATGCGGTCCACGGCGCGCTCGCCGACGACGCGACCGTCGTGCGCGAGCCCGGCGGCGACGTCTTCCGCCTCCGGGAGCTCGGCGCGCGCGCGGCGACGGGCCGGGTTATCGCCTTCACGGAGGACCATTGCGTGCCCGCCGACGGCTGGTGCGCGGCGATCCTCGCGGCGCACGCCGCGCACCCGCACACGGCCGCGGTGGCGGGCGCCACGCGCAACGGGTCGCAGGACGCGCTCGTTGACCGGGCGAACTTCCTCGTGACGTTTGCGCCGGTTCTGCCGCCACTCAGCTCGGCACCTGGCCGCCGGGTGCCGCCTCCGAACAACGTCTCGATCAAGGCGGAGTCCCTGGCCCCGTACGAGCTGATCCCGGGCCTGCTCGAGCTAGAGATCGTCCCGCACCTCGCACGGGTCGGGCATCTGGTGCTGGACGACCGGATCGTCGTGTCGCACGCGCAGTCCCACGGTCGCCTGGGGTCGGTCAGGGTGCACTTTCACAACGGCCGCAGCTCGGCCGGGCTGCCTCGTCGGCAGGTGCCCGCCAGGGAGCGGGTGCGGAGGATCGTCGACAGTGTGCTGCTGGTTCCACGGCACCTCGCGGAGACATGGTCGGAGGTGTGGAGGCGGCCGGGCGAGCGCCGCCGTGCGCTCCCCGCGATGCCGTGGGTGATGGTGCTGCTGTGCGCGCACGCCGTGGGCCAGATCGCCGGACTCCTGACGGGCCCCGGCACCAGTCCGATGGCGCTGGAGTAGGACCGGTGGACGCCTCGGCGCGGGCCCACCCGGCGCCGAGGGCCTCCCCCGCGGCTCAGCATCCATCCTGGCTAGTATCGGCCCGATGCCAGTCCAGCCTGTCGCCGATCGCGGCCGTGTCTCGGGGCCCGATCAGCCGGACACGGGCCCAGACCCATACAAGTCCTCCGCGATGGACCGGATCCGGGGGGCAAGCCGCTACATCTCGTGGGAACTGTGCGCCGCCCTCCTCGTGATGCTGCTGGTGCTCCTGCCGGTGCTGCGCACGGCGCTGATCAACGACGATCAGTTCAACACGAACTTCCGCGGGCTGCTGCATTACCAGGACCGCTCCATCTGGCAGTTCTTCTGGGAGCAGAACAAGGGATGGATGGAAGTCAACGGTCGGTGGTTCCCCGTCGGGATCGGACTGGGCGGCACCCTGTTCTGGTTCGTCCACGACTTCCTCGCGTACAAGCTCCTGCTGATCGGCTCAGGACTCGCGGCCATGGTCGCCACGTTCTGGCTGCTGCGTGTGCTCCGCGTGAGCCGCCCGGTCGCGGCGCTGGTCGTGGTCGTGACGGCCGCGGCAACGCAGTACCGCTACTACTACGACCCGCACTTCTCGTTCAACGCGCTGACGCAGGTCGTGATGATCCAGGTCGCGCTGGCGCTCGGCTGGTACCAGATCTGGCTGACCTCGGGGAAGCGCCGATGGCTCGTCCTCTCGCTGACGATGGCGTTCATCTCGGCGTCGACGTACGAGGCCGTCTACCTGTTCGCGCCGCTGTACATGGTGCTCGCCATCCGCGAGCGGCCGTTGTGGTGGCCGGTCGTGCGCGCGAGCATCGGGCCGGTCGTGCTCATGCTCGCGATGCTCGTCCTGAGCTCGTACCTGCGCGAGAACGCGCTCACCGGGGATGCGGGCCCCTATGCGCCGAGTTACGACATCCGAGAGTTCATCTACACGTTCGGCGACCAGTTCTCCGCGGCGATCCCGCTCACGCACCTGTACTTCGATCCATCGCGGATCTATACGACGTTCAGCGTCTGGGAACTGGGGTGGGGCGATCTGGCAGTCGGCGTCGTCGCCGGGGTGGTGTCCATTGCGCTGGTCCTGCGGGCCCGCTGGGAAGGCTGGTCCCCACTCCAGACGGGGGCGCTCGGGCTGATGCTGTGGGGGGATCGTGGCGGCGGCCTCCTCGCTGTCGCTGCGCTATCAGGGCGAACTCGTCGCCGGTCTGGGGAATGTCACGGTCTACTTCGAGGAGATCGCCTTCGCGATGGTGGTCGTGTCCGCGGTGGGCCTCGTGCTGCGCGTGCCCGCCATCGGGCGTGTCGTCGGTCGCCATCGCTCGCTGGCAGCGGTGGTCGCGGGGACCCTTCTCGGCGTCCTCGTGATGCTCCAGCACAACGCGAACGGTGTCGTGGTCAACGTGCAGCAGCCGCTGCGTGAGGCACGGGTCACTGACGATCAGGCGACCGCGGCGGGCATCCTCGACGGCCTTCCGGAGGACCGTCGCACGAGCCTGTACCTCGTCTCGTACCAGGCGTACATGGACTCGGGCTACTACTGGATGCACAGCGAACGCGACGTCGACGTCTGGCTCCTGGCGAACGCCGGTCAAGACACGACGCCGGCACTGCCGAAGGAGTGCTCGCTCGAGGATGGGCGCGGCGCGGCGATCATGCAGTCGGCGCAGATGGCGGGCCGCATCACCGTCGGGGTGGTCGCCGTCGGGTGTGACAGGCCGAGTCCGCAGGCTCGCTTCTTCCTGCGCAATGCCGACGACAACGTCTGGCTCACCGGAGCGGACTTCCAAGGCCGCCCGTTCGCTGCCGACCCCGAGCAGCTGCTCGTTCGTGACGGTGACCTCTGGCGGCCCCGGGATCCCAAGACGATCGATCCCAGCACGGTGAGCCTCGTGGCGCGGGTCACGGAGCCCACGATCGGGGCACTCCCGGGCTGTTACCCGGCCGAGCAGGATTCCATGTGGTGCCGGAAGAGCTGGAAGATCAACGTCGTTGGGCCGCCGAATCAGGACGCCGTGGTGAGTTTCGTGATCGAGAACTCCGCGGATCCGGACGCGCGCCTGACCGTCCGGGAAGGCCGTCAGGTTCGGTCGGTGCCGACGAAGCCCGGGCGGGTCGTCAAGCAGCGCGTGCGTATCGGGCCGACCGGTGGCGCGCGGGTGAACCTGCGCTACTCCGGGCGCCGATTCCCGTCGCCGGGCGATTCCCGTCAGTTGTACCTGAGGATCAACACCCTCAAGGTGACGCCGACGGACTGACGCTCCGGCGGCCGCGCGCCGTAGCCTGTGCGCTCTCATGCGCCTGTGGCCCACCCGTCGTCCCGTGCTCACCGACCGTTTCCCGCCGCCGGAGGTCCCGTTCACCGAGGCCTACGGCGCCACGCACGTCGCGTTCCTGCAGGCGATGCTGGCCGACGAGGAGCGGCTCGGCATCCTGCGCGGCGGCAAGCGGCTACCGCGCGGCTACGGCGTCGCGCTTGACGAGCGCGTCGTCGAGTTCCCGTGGCTGCTGGCCCAGCAACCGCGTGGCCGGGTGCTGGATGCCGGGTCGGTGCTCAACCACCCTCACGTGCTCGATGCGTTTCTGCCGGTCATCGACACGCTCACGATCGCGACGCTCGTGACCGAACCGCACACGTTCCCCGAGCGCGGCGTCACGTACGTCGAGAGCGACCTGCGGACCATGCCGTTCGACGACGACGCGTTCGACACGGTGATCTGCGCCTCGACTGTCGAGCACATCGGGATGGACAACACGATGTACGGCTCCGACGAGCCTCGCGCGGACGATCCCCCCGCCGAGCAGCGCCGGGCGATCGCCGAGCTGCTGCGCGTCACGGCGCCGGGCGGACGGGTGTTCCTGACGGTGCCGTTCGGGCTGCGCGAGGACCACGGCTGGTTTCGCCAGCTCAATCACGAGGACCTCGTTGACCTCCTGTCGGAGGTACCGCCCGACCGCCGGACGGTGGAGATCTTCGGCTACGACGCCAAGGGGTGGCAGCGCCGCCGTGCGGGCGAGGTCGCCGGCCACGCGTATCGCGACGTGCACGCCGACCCGCGGCCCGTCGCCGACCGCGCCGCGGCGGCGCGCGCGGTCGCGTGCATCACGATCTCGGCGTGACGCCGGGCTCGTCCACCCACGCGAAGAGCACCGTCTCCTCGTGGTGCACCGTGAAGTGCCCGAGGGAGAACCGGTAGCCGACCGCCAGGTCCCGGAGGAACGCCGGGATCTCGGTCCAGTCCTCGGGCCGGTGGTACAGGGCGATGGCGAGGCGCGGGCGGTCGCGCAGCAGCGTCTCGCGGGCGCCGCGCAGCGCGGCGAGCTCGGCGCCCTCGATGTCGAGCTTGATGAAGTCCACTCGCGGCAGGGCGCCCGAGGCCACGAGCCCGTCGATCGCGGCCGAGGGCACGCGGAGTGCCCCGGCCGAGTCTGCGGTGTGTTCGCGCACGGTGGTCGCGGGGCCGAAGGGGTTGAGGTCGAGCACCTCACCGTCGCGCTGCCACAGCGCGCGTTCGTCGACCTCGATACGGTCGGCGAGGTGCGGGTTCAGCGCGAGGTTGCCGCGTAGCCGCTCGACGTTGTTCGGCTCGAACTCGAAGCTCCGGACACGCCCGTCGGGGCCGACGAGGTCGGCGAAGTACAGCGCCGTGTCACCCCAGCACGCGCCGCCGTCGATCACGATGTCGCCCGGGCGCGCCGCGACGTCGGGGTGCGCGGGACAGCGGTACTGCTCGAGCAGCAGGGTCTCCACGCCGAGCGGGTGGGTGTCGATCACGATCGACCGGCCCTCGGGCGCGAGGTCGAAGCGGTCGCCGTGCCAGCCGAGGAACTTCAGGTCGACGGTGCCCTCCGCGACGCGGAGCTCCTGGACGCGGCGGCGGGCCCGCTGCATGTCACCGTCGGCGAGGGGGGAGCCGAACCTTCGTCGGGCCGAGGAGCCGGTACGCAAACAGCCGCGCCATCAGGGCACGCGAGGCGTCGTCGGCCATGTCGGCGTACAGGGCCTCCAGCGCGGGGTTGTTCATCGCGTCGACGAGCAGCCGCGCCCGCACGTCTGCCGGCAGCATGGGCTGGTCGCCGTCCTCGAACCGCGCGAGATCGACGTTGTCCGCCAGGTCGGGCTCGGAGGCGCACGTGAGCAGCAGTTCGCCGAGTGCCATCCGGAACGCGATCGCGGGTTCCTGCGGCGGCGCAGGCGCGGCGGGTTCCTCTGCGGGCGGCGTCCTGCGCCCGTCGAACAGGTGCTTGAGCCGGGTCACGGAGCGAGGCGGTCCAACAGGTGCTCGTGGTGCTCGACGGCCAGGCGGATGATCGCGCAGATGGTGTCGATGTCGTCCTCGCTGATCGACGTGCCCGTCGGCAGGACGAGCACACGGTCGGCGACCGCCTCGGTGGCGGGCAGGCGCACGGCGCCCTCCCGGCCGTACGGCTCCATCAGGTGGCAACCCGGCGCGAAGTACCGGCGCGCGAGGACCCGCTCGCCGTGCAGCACGGTGACCAGCGCGTCGCGCAGCCCCGGTTCGTCGATCTCGGCGACGACGTACTGCCAGTTGTGGCGCTCGCCCGGCTCGAACTCCACGAGGCGGACACCGGGCAGGCCCGCGAGCCCGTGCGCGTAGCGGTCGTGGTTGCGGAGGTTCAGGGCGACGAACTCGTCGAGCGCGTCGAGCGACGTGAGCCCCAGCGCGGCGGAGAACTCAGGCATCTTCGCGTTGGTGCCGCCGCTCACGACGCGGTCGTACCCGGCGAAGCCGAAGTTCTTCATGCGGCGGAGGCGGTGCGCGAGCTCTCCGTCGTCCGTGGTGATCGCGCCGCCCTCGCCCGCGCCGGCGACCTTCGTCGCGTGGAAGCTGAAGACCTCGGCGCGGCCGCCCGCGCCGACCAGCCGGCCGCGGTCGGTGGTGGCAAGTGCGTGGGCGGCGTCGAGGATGAGCGGAACGCCGTGGCGGTCGGCGATCGCCTCGAGCGCGTCGACGTCACACCACCGGCCCCAGACGTGCACGCCGACGATGGCGGATGTGCTTTTGGTGATTGCCGCCTCGACGGCGGCCGGGTCCACGTTGTGCGTGGCGGGATCGATGTCGACGAACACGGGCGTGAGCCCGAGCCACGTGAACGCGTGCGCCGTCCCGATGAATGTGAACGACGGCATCACGATCTCGCCGGTCAGGTCCAGCGCCCGTGCGACGAGCTGCAGGCCGACCGTCGCGCTGGACACCGCGACGCAGTGCTCGGCCGCGACGAGGTCGCACACGCGGTCCTCGAACTCCGCGATCAGCGGGCCGTCGTTGGCCAGCCAGCCGCGCTCCAGCGCGCCCTCGATCCGGGCGTGCAGCTGCGCGCGGTCGCCGATGTTCGGACGGCCGACATGGCGCGGCTGCACGAAGGCGGGCCGGCCGCCGAGCACCGCGAGGTCTTCCAGCTGTCGCGGCGCGCGGTCGTTCGAAGGCGGGACGACCGGGCCCGTGTGTGCAGTGGCCACCACGTCACTAGTAGCACGTCGCGCGGTCAGGCGTCCGAAGTAGCATCGCCGCGTGCGGTCGGGGCAATGGCGCAAGCAGGGCAGCATCTTCCGCGCCGACGGGCAGCACGCGTGGATGGCCACGCACGCCCAGGTGCCGCTGCCGCACGTGCTCGGCGACGGGCGCGTCCGGATCCTCTTCGGCACGCGCGACGCGCAGGGCCGCACCCGGACGGCGTGGCTCGACGCCGACGCCGCCGACCCGTCGCGGGTCCTCGAGGTCGGTGATGAGCCTGCACTCGATCTCGGAGCACGCGGCGCGTTCGACGACAGCGGCGCGATGCCGTCCTGCCTCGTCCAGCGAGACGACGGCCTCTACCTCTTCTACGTCGGCTGGCAGCGCGCGGTCAGCGTGCCGTACCACACGTCCATCGGGCTGGCGGTCAGTCACGACGACGGCCGATCGTTCACCCGGGTGTACGACGGGCCGGTGCTCGACCGCGGCCCGCACGAGCCGTTCTTCGTCACCATGCCGTTCGTCCGCGTCGAGGACGGACGGTGGCGGATGTGGTTCTCCTCGGGCACCGCGTGGCTGGGCGACCCGCCGAACCCCGTCTACGTCATCAAGCACGTCGACTCGGCCGACGGCGTGCACTGGTCGGGCGACCCGGTCCCCTGCATCGTCCCGCGCTCTGACGAAGAGGCCGCCACGCGCCCGTGGGTCGTGCGCGACGGCGACGGCTACCGCATGTGGTTCTGCTTCCGCGGCGCGCATGCGTTCCGCGACGACGTGCGCGAGAGCTATCGGATCGGCATGGCCGAGTCGCCCGACGGCATCCAGTGGACCCGCAGGGACGACGACGCGGGGATCGCCCGCTCGGACTCCGGGTGGGACAGCGACATGGTCGCCTACCCCGCGCTGTACGAGCACGCGGGGATCACGCACCTGCTCTACAACGGCAACGGGTTCGGCGTGTCCGGCATGGGACACGCCATCGCGCAGCCGGCCTAACCGCCGGACTTGTGCGAGATGCTCCGGATCTCGTCGCTGCGGAAGCCCGCGGGCTCGGTGCCCTTCGCCTTGTAGACCGAGAACGGCTCGGTGTCGCGCAGGATCGAGACGCCCATGCCGATGAGCGATTCGCGCCCGATGACCGTCTCGTCGCGGATCGTGGCGTTCACGCCGATGAAGCAGTGCGGCTCGATCGTGCAGGCACCGGAGATGACGACCTGCGAGGTCACCATCACGTGGTCCTGGATGACGGTGTGGTGCCCGATGTGGTTGCCGCTCCACAGCACGACGTTCGTGCCGATCTTCGCGAACGGCTGGATCGTGTTGTCCTCGAGGATGTAACAGTTCTCGCCGCACTCGAAGCCCGGGAAGGTCGTGGCCTTCGAGCTGACGTACGAGATGATCGGGTAGCCCTTGGCCTTCGCCTCGGCCAGCCGGTCGGCGCGCAGGTGGTTCATCTGCTTGAAGCTGAGCGGCAGGAACATCGCGTGGTCGCCGGGCGGGTACACGTCCTGCACGGTCTCGAACGGGACGACGGGCAGGCCGTGGAACGTGTCCTGCTGGATGTAGTCGCCGTTGACGGTGAAGGCGACGACCTCGTGCGGCGAGTCGTGCGTGAGGTAGAAGTGGGCCAGCTCGGCGAGCGGGCCCCCGCCGAAGAGGACGACGCGGCTCATGGGCGGTTCTTCCTAGCGATAGACATAGGTCGTGTACTCGTACAGACCGTAGTCGGCCCGCATGACGATGTTGCGGCTCACCGAGCCGACGAGCCAGGCGGCCAGATCGTCGAACGGCAGGTGGAAGAGGTCGTCCCGCTCCCAGTCGACGTGCTTGTTCATCACGTTGAACGCCAGCCCGCGGTCGGTGTGCTCCCAGACGCGTTCGACCACGCGACGCACGAAGGCGAACATCTCATCGAATGGCAGGTCGAGCTTCTCGGTGAAGACGCCGTTCATCACCACGTAGTCGAACCGCGGCAGCTCGACGTCCTCGTCGAGGATGTCCGCGCACCAGTACCGGTTGCCGGGGTGCTTCTGCCGGGAGAGCTCGACGAAACGCGCTGAGAGGTCCAGGCCCGCGTAGTCGATGCCCGTCACGCCTTCGCGGACGATGTGCTCGTAGAAGTGCGAGGCGCCGCAGCCGAAGTCGAGCAGCGTCGCGGGGCGGTCGCGGACGAGCTCGAGCATCACGCCGTGGCGTGTCTCGGCGTCCTCGGCGTTGGGCCAGTCGACGCCGAGGTGCGTGTCGCCGTGCTCCTCCAGGCAGGCCTCGTAGTGGTCGACGATCGCGCGGTACCGCGGTGCGGTCACGTGAACTCCCCCTGTCGGTAGGCCGGGAACCAGCCGGCGCCCTTCGTGCCGCTCAGCTCGTCGTAGATGTCGCGTTGCAGCACGCGCCCGCCGAACCACGCCGGGCGCGTGTCGGTGGACCAGCCGCGCTTGAAGCGACTCAGACCGTCCTCGCCGTCGGCTGACGCACCGGCGCCGGCGCCGAGTGACGCCCACGCCAGCCCACGCGCGGCGAACAGCTCGAACGCCGCGGCGAACAGCGCGAAGGAGGCCCGGCGCGCGTAGCCGGCCTCCGTGTACGCGGCGAGGTGGTAGTAGGCGACATCCCCCTGGACGTACCAGAGGGCGCCGCCGACCGTGGCGCCTTCGCTGGTGGCCCGCAGGACGACCATCCCCGGAACCGCGAGCTGCGCGGCGAGCGAGGACCGGGAGAACGCGGCCACACCGCGAATGTCGTGCCGCGCGATGAGCGCGCGGTACAGCGCCTCCCACGCGTCGATGAACGCCGTGGGGTCGTCCAGCACGTCGACCTCCACCTCGCGGCGCGCGCGGGCGATGTTGCGGCGGTGGTGTGCCTCGACGTGGGCGAGCGGGTCGGCGCCGAGCGCGGCCACGAAGTGATCCTTGAAGCGCAACAGCACGTCGGGGAAGCACCGCTGCAGCGTCTCCTCGCTCCAGCCACCGAACGGGTCGGCGACGAGCGAGACCGCGACGAGATCGTCACCGAGCGCGCCGAGGTCGGCCTCGAGCCCCGCCCAGTTCGCGCACGCGAAGATCGGGTAGGGCCCCATCGCGTCACGGTGTCCCGTCGCGCCGATCTCCCGGACGACCAGCGTGCCGCCGGACTGCGGCAGCGCCCGCGGCACCCCGATGTCGGACAGCGACGCCGCGTACGCGGGATGCGCGTAGCCCGCCGGCGTGTCCGCCACGGTTCGGGAGGCGCTCGTTGATAGCTTCTCGGGCATTCCGACGCGACGTTTTCAACCGGTCCAGGGGCGCGCAACGCCGCCTACCGTATCGCCGCGATTCTCGCGGGAGTGGAGCGGCTCGAAGCGGAGCAGGCCCGGACGTCGGAGCGGCTGGCCGCGTTGGAGGCCACGGTCGCCGAGCTGAGCGCGCGGCCGGGGGCCGACCCCGTGCTGGAGGCGATGGAGCGCAACCGGGCCGAGATGCTCGAGGCGCTCCACCTGTTGCACGACGACGAGCCCGGCACCCGCAGGCGGCTCTGGGAGGCGCGTGCCAGCGCCGAGTACGAGGCGGCGTACGACGAGCATGAGCCGCTCGTCAGCGTGTTGATCCCGACGTACACCAACGTCGAGACGCTCGTCGACCGCGCGCTGCCGTCCGTCCTGGCGCAGACCTATCAGCACTTCGAGGTCGTCGTGGTCGGCGACGCCGCCGCGCCCGAGGTCGAGCAGGCTGTCCTGGGGCTCGGCGACGACCGGATCCGGTACACCAACCTCACCCACCGCGGCCCGTATCCCGAAGAGGACTTCAAGCGGTGGCTCGTCGCCGGCGGTCCGCCGATCAACGAGGCGATCCGGCAGGCCCGCGGCCGGTGGATCGTCCAGATGGACGACGACGACCGCGCGCGGCCCACGCGGATCGAGGTGCTCCTGAACGCGGCGCGCGAGCGGCGGCTCGAGTTCTGTTACGGCCGGATCCAGGAGCACGGACCCGACGGCCACGAGGCGCTGCTGTGCGAGTGGCCGCCCGGCTGGGGGACCGTGTCGCTGAACAGCTCGATCATGCATGCGGGGCTGCGGTTCGTCACCGCCGAACTCGGCGAGGCCGTCTTCGGCATCGTCGGCGACTGGGCACGCATACGGAAGATGATGCGGGTGGGCGTCAGGATCGGGATGATCGACGAGGTCGTGCTGGACTACTACCCGTCGTCGCTGTGGCAGGACGCACCGCCGCCCCCCCGCGGCGTAGCTACCCTCTCTGGTCGGCATGCGCCTCCCCGAGATCTCCCCGCGCACGTACGCCATCGTCGCCACCGCCGCGACGGTCAGCCTCGCGCTCATCGTCCTGACCGGCGCCGGCGTCCGCCTCACCGGCTCCGGCCTGGGGTGCACGAACTGGCCGACCTGCGACGGCGACGTCGTCGCGCCCGCCACGGTCCACTCCTGGATCGAGTACGGCAACCGCCTGATCAGCGGCGTCGTCGGCCTGCTGGCGATCGCCGCGGGCCTCCTGGCCTTCCGCCGCCGGCCGTTCCGCCGGGATCTCGCGATCCTCGGCACGCTGCTGCCGATCGGCGTCGTCATGCAGGCCGTGCTCGGGATGTGGACGGTGAAGTACCACCTGCAGCCAGGCTTCGTGATGGGCCACTTCCTGCTGTCGATGGTGATCCTCATCGCCGCCGTGATGCTCGTGTGGTGCGCGTGGCACGAGCCGGGCAGCCGCCCGCGCAACCCGGACATGCTCGCGGTGTGGGGCACCCGCGCCCTGTTCCCGCTGTCGAGCCTCCTCTACTTCATGGGCACGGTCGCGACCGCCGCCGGCCCGCATCCCGGCAGTGCGCGCACCGGCGAGGTCGTCCACCGGCTGGACTGGCGAGGCAGCGACACCGTCGAATGGGCGATCCACACCCACGGCCGACTCGGCACCGCCCTGGGCGTGTCGTGCGTGCTGCTGTGGTTCTTCCTGCGCCGTCGCGGCGCGGACCGCCAGCTCCTGAACGCGCTCGCGGCCACGGCGATCCTCATCGGCGTGCAGGGCGTCGTCGGCGCCATCCAGTACTTCAACGGCCTGCCCGCCGGCGTCGTGTGGGTCCACATCGTGGTCGCCACACTCGCGTGGATGACGATGATGTGGGCGCTGTGCGCGGCGGGGCGGGCGGTTCCGCGTGCGGAGCGGGCAGCGGCGAAGACGCCACAGCCGCCGGTCGGCCGCTCAGCTGCCGAGTCCGCGTAGCCCTTCGAGCATCACCGCGGTCCCGGTCGCCAGACCGCCGAGGCGCCACATCAGGGGGTGAGGTGACGCCGGGCCCGTCCACGGTGGTGGGGGGTACGAGCTCTTCGCCAGCGACGGTCGCGTCGCGAGAGGGCACTGGCGTAGATGTGGGTGGGCTGCGGCATGACGACCGGGTGGACCGTGGTGCACGCTCCCGTCGGAGCACCGCTGACCAGATCAGGTCCGTCGGACGGCTGTCAACCGTGCGTCCACGAAGAAGCCGCAATCACGGAGATCCTGTGGGTGCGAACACGTTCACCGGACCGTCGATCGCGATGTGGACACGGTCACCTTCGTGCCACACCGGATGAGAGAGCGACCGCGAGCGGATCCGCCGCCCGGACGGCAGCTCGACGTGGACGAGCTGGTCGTGGCCGAAGTACTCGCGCTGCACGACCCGGCCCTCGACGCGCCGGCCGGACCCGCCCGAACCCAGCGACAGCGAGACCGCCTCGGGGCGGACGAGGACGTCGGCGGCGCCCCGGAAGCCGGGGTCGATCGGCAGGCGGCCGAGTTCGAAGTCCACCTGGCCCTCCGTGACCTCGCCTGGCAGCACGTCGGCCTCGCCCAGGAACGTCGCGACCCAGCGCGTCGCGGGCCGTCCGTAGACCTCTTCCGGTGTGCCGATCTGCTCGATGCGGCCGGCGTGCATGACGGCGACGGTGTCGGCGAGCGACAGCGCTTCCTCCTGGTCGTGCGTGACGAACAGCGCCGTGACGCCCGCGCGTTCCAGGATCGACCGCACCTCGCCCCGCACGGACGCGCGCAGCGCGGCATCCAGTCCGCTGAACGGCTCGTCGAGGAGCACCAGGGCCGGGGTCGCGGCGATCGCGCGCGCCAGCGCCACCCGCTGCTGCTGCCCGCCCGACAGCGCGTGCGGATGGCGGTCGCCCAGCCCGGCGAGGCCCACGAGCTCGAGGAGCTCGTCGACCCGCGACGAGCGCTCGCCCCGCGGCAGCCCGAACCCGACGTTCTCCGCCACGGACAGGTGCGGGAACAGCGCGTAGTCCTGGAAGACCATCCCGATGCCGCGCTTCTCCGGCGCCAGCATCGTCCCGTCCCCGGCGACGAGCCGTTCGCCCACGCGGATCGTGCCCGCGTCGGGTGTCTCGAAGCCGGCGAGCAGCCGCAGCATCGTCGTCTTGCCGCAGCCCGACGGGCCGAGCAGCGCGCAGATCTCGCCCTCGGGGACCTCCAGGTCCACGCCGTCGACCGCGCGGGCCGCGCCGAACGCCTTGTGCAGGCCGGTGATCGAGATCGCGCTCATGCGTCAGAACGCTCGCGCAGGACGAGGATCGCCATGGGCACCGCCGAGACGGCGAGCAGCAGCAGGGACGGAACCGCGCCGCGCTCGTAGAAGCCGACACTCGTGGTGCGCCAGACGTCGATCGCGAGCGTGTCGAAGCCTATCGGCGCGAGGATGAGCGTCGCCGGCAGTTCCTTCACCGCGGTGAGGAAGACGAGCGCCGCGCCGGCGGCGACACCGCCGCGCAGCAACGGCGCGGTGACCGAGACGAACGCGCGCGTCGGCGACCGGCCGAGTGACCGCGCGGCCTCCTCCAGCCGCGGGTCGACCTGCAGCACCGCGGTGCGCACCGCGCCGATCGCCTGAGGCAGGAAGAGGATGACGAGCGCCACCACGAGCATCGCCAGCGTCTGGTAGAGCCCCACGACCGCGCGGGTCGCGAAGAACACGAGCGCCAGCGCCACGACGATCCCCGGCAGCGCATGCCCGAGGTACGCGCCACCTTCGATCAGCCGCGGCCACCGTCCCCGGTACCGCGCGGCGAGCAGCGCGACCGGCAGCGCGCACAGCACCGCGACCCCGGCAGCCAGCCCCGCGGCCAGGAGCGAGTGTCCGGCCGCCGTGAACACCGCGCCCCACTCCACCGTGCCGGAGATGGACCGCGTCGTCCACAGCGCGAGCATCCCGACCGGCAGCGCCAGCGCCAGTCCGACCACGCCCGCGCAGAACGCCAGCGCCGGCCAGCGCCAGCGGCCGAGCGCGATCGGTCGCGGCGGCCGCGCCGTGCCCGGGGCGCTGCGGTGCAGCGCTCCCGACCGCCGCGAGCGTGCCTCCAGCCACAGGATCACGAGCGTCACGAGCACCAGCAGCGTGGCCAGCGACGCGGCGCCCACGCGATCGAACGAGGAGCGGTACTGCGTGTAGATCACGCGCGTGAACGAGTCGAAGCGCATGATCGATACGGCGCCGAAGTCACTGAGCACGTAGAGCGAGACGAGCAGCGCGCCGGCGCCCACGGCGGGCAGCAGCTGCGGCAGCACGACGCCGCGGTACGCCGCCCACCCCGAGCAGCCCATGCCGCGCGCGGCTTCCTCCAGCGACGGGTCCATCCGCCGCAGCACCGCCTGCAGCGGCAGCAGCACGTACGGGAAGCAGAACAGCGTGAGCGCCAGCCACGCGCCCCAGAAGCCGTACAGGGACGGCAGCCGGTCGATGCCCAGCGGGCCCTCGAGCACGCCCTGCAGTTCGCCCCGCGGCCCGAGCGCGCTGACGAGCAGGTACGCCCCGATGTAGCTCGGGATCACCAGCGGCAGCGCGCACAGCACCGACCACACGCCGCGGCCCGGCAGGTCGGTGCGCACGGTCAGCCAGCTGATCGGCAGGGAGATCGCGACCGTCGCCGCGGTCACCGCGACCGCGAGGCCGACGCTGCGCAGCAGCAGTTCCAGCGCGCGCGCCGACCACACCGTCTCCCACCACTGCGGCAGGTCGCCGAGGACGACCCACGCGAGGTAGGCGACGGGGAGGACCGCGCCGGCCGCGACGATCCCCGCCGCGGCCAGGAGCGCCGGGGGTGCGGCGCGGCGGGTCATCCGGTCACAGGACCCCGGTCTGCTGCAGGAGCTCCACGGTGCCCTGCAGGTCGTCGAGCTGGTTGAGGTCGATGTCGGGCTGTTCGATCTCGTCGAGCGGCTGCAGCGACGGGTCGGCCTCGACGCCCGGGACGACCGGGTACTCCTTCAGCTCGTCGGCGAAGTACTCCTGGCTCGCGTCGGTGAGCAGGAAGTCGACGAACCGCTGGGCCTTCTCCTGCTGGTTGGCGCTGGCGAGGATGCCGACACCCGCGACGTTCACGAGCGCGCCGATGTCGCCGTCGCCCGGTTCGTAGATCCCGACGGGGTAGTCCTTCCCCTCCTCGGCGATGGCCTCGGCGACGTAGTAGTGGTTGAGCAGCCCGGCGTCGATCTCGCCCTTGGCGATCGCGTCCCGAATCGCGATGTTGTTCTCGTAGGGCTGCACGTCGTTGGCGAGCATCCCCTCGAGCCACGCCTTCGTCTGCTCCTCGCCGAGCTCCGCGCGCATCGCGGTGACGAACGACTGGAACGACGCGTTCGTCGGCGCCCACGCGATCCGGCCCTTCCACTCCTCGTCGGTCAGGTCGAGGACGGACGCCGGGAGATCGTCGGGCTGCAGCTCGCGCTTGTCGTAGGCGATGACGCGGGCCCGGGCCGAGGTGCCGACCCAGTCGCCCTTGGCCGAGCGGAACGCCTCCGGGACCTTGTCGAGCGTCGCGGCGGGGAGCTTGCCGAGCAGCGACTCGCTCTGCAGCGCGCCCAGCGCGCCGGCGTCCTGGCTGAAGAACGCGTCGGCGGGCGAGGCGTCGCCCTCCTCGATGATGGTGGCGGCGAGCTCCGGGGAGTCGGCGTACTTGACCTCGGTCTCGATGCCTGTCTCCTGCTCGAAGCGCTCGATCAGCGGGCCGACGAGATCCTCGTTGCGCCCCGAGTACACGACGAGCGCGTCCTCGGACGGGCCATCGTCGCCGCACGCCGCGACGGCGAACGCGAGCAGGGGCACGGCGAGCAGCAGCAGGAGGATCCGGGGCATGTACGACCTCGTGACAGGGAGTTAGGGGACCCGAAGGCCGAGACAGCTTGCCACAGACCGACCGCTCTGATCCGCCAGGTGGTGTGTCCATGAACCAGACGAGGTCGACCCGGCGTAAGTCTGGGTACACCACCGAGTTGGATGAACATGATCACGCAAACCCCCACCGACCTGTACGAGCGCCTTGAGCTGCTGCGCATCGAGCGGGCCTTGGCGATGGGGTGCGAGCTGCGCTACGACCCGGCGTACATGGCGGATCTCGACACGGAGATCGCCGCCATGCACGCAGCATGGGTCGGCGCGGCCGTCACCGAGATCGCCGTGCTCCGCGCCGCCCTCGTCGGCGCGCCGCAGGGCTGAGCGCCCGGCTACAGCCCCGGCGGATGCCGCGCGACGAAGCCCTCGCGCGAGCGCATCTCGTTCTGCCACCGCGAGCCGGTCTTCTTCGTCCCTGACGTGTCGAACCGCACGCCCGCGACCTCGAGGAACACGTGGCCGTCATTGGTCCAGATGGTCACCCACTTGCCCTTCCCGGGCTTGCCCCAGCCCTTGAGCTGGCCGGACGTGAGTGACCGGTCGAGCAGGCCCGCGGACGCGAGCGCGAACGACACGGACCCGGAGCAGTCATAGCCCTTGTCCTGCCACTTGCCGTGGCCGCCGCCCCACAGGTACGGGGTGCGGGCGATGCCGTTGCCGGCCTCGATGATCTGCTTGACCTCCGGCGGGCTCTCCAGCGGGGGGAGTGCGATCCCGTTGTCGAGGACCTCGGCGCGCACGATCGTCTGGTCGGTGTCGTCGCTCGTCGGGTCGAGCGCGTCGGCGGGGGCGGCCGGGACCGTCATCGTCTGCGCCTCGTCGGCCTGCTGCTCCAGTTCGCGGGCGGCCTTCGCTTCGGCCCGCTGGGCGTCCGCGTCGGCGCGGCGGTCGGCTTCCCGCTGGGCGGCGCGTTCGAGTTCGCCGCGCGCCTCGGTGGCGATGCGCGTGGTCTGCGGCGGCAGCGGCATCGGCGACGCGACCGCGCGCAGGGCGCGGGACGGCGTCTCACCGCCGAACGCCGTGGCGACGAGGGCGATGAGACCGAGGAGCGCCAGCGCGGTGGCGGCGCCGGCGAGGGTCCGGCGGGAACGGGCCATCACCAGGAGTATCGGACATCGGCGTCGCGGGGGACAGCGTTACGGTGTCAACGTGCTCAAGGCCATCCGGGTGTTCAACCCGCTCGTCGCGGCGATCCTGCGCTCTCGGGCGCACCGGCTGGTCAGCGGCGCCCTGCTCCTGCTCACGGTGACGGGCCGGCGGTCGGGCCGCCGGTTCACGTTCCCTGTCATGTATGCGCGGGACGGCGCGGACATCCTCGTCTTCGTGGGCATGCACGCGCAGAAGCAGTGGTGGCGCAACCTCCGCGGCGGGGCTGATGTCGTCGCGCGTGTGCGCGGCGACGAGCAGATCTGGCACGCGGAGCTGCTCGAGGGGGACCGTGAGGCGCTGGCCGGGCCGCTGGCCGCCTACCTGCGGCGCTTCCCGAAGGCGGAGGGCACGGTCGGCGACGACGTCGTCATGGTTCGCCTGTCTTGCGGCCAATAGGCGACCTTCCAACTACAGTGGGTGGGTAGTTATGGCTACGAGCACCCACACCGACCTCTTCGCGCTGCCGCAGGAGTTCCTCGACCTCCGCGACATGATCCGTCAGATCGCGACCGAGAAGATCGCGCCGCGCGCCCACGACATCGACGCGAACGCGGAGTACCCGCACGACCTGCGCGAGATCCTCGCCGAGAACGGCATCCTCGGCCTTCCGTTCGACGAGGAGTACGGCGGCACCGGCACCGGCATCCTCATGCTGAACATCGGCGTCGAGGAGATCGCCAAGGCGTGCGCGGCGACGTCGCTCATCCTCATGGTCCAGGAGCTCGGCTCGATGCCGATCAAGCTCTTCGGCAGCGAGGAGCAGAAGCAGGAGTGGCTGCCCCGTCTGGCCTCTGGTGAGATCACACCGGCGTTCGCGCTCTCCGAGCCCGAGGCCGGGTCGGACCCCGCCAGCATGCGCACCCACGCGTACCGCGACGGCGACGAGTGGGTCATCAACGGCGCGAAGAACTGGATCACGAACTCCGGCATCGCCGACTACTACCTCACGTTCGCGGTGACCGACCGCGAGGCCGGCAAGGTCTCCGCGTTCATCGTCGAGAAGGATCGTCCGGGCTTCTCCATCGGCAAGCTCGAGAAGAAGCTCGGCATCAAGGGCTCGCCCACGGGCTCGCCGGTCTACGAGGACGTCCGCGTGCCGCACGCGAATCTCGTCGGCGAGGAGGGCAAGGGCATGGCCGTCGCCCTGAAGACGCTCTCGTACACGCGCCTCGGCGCCGCCGCGCAGGCGACGGGCATCGCCCAGGGCGCCACCGACTACGCCGCGAAGTACGCGAGCGAGCGCATCCAGTTCGGCAAGCCGATCAACCGCCACCAGGGCATCGCGTTCAAGCTCGCCGACATGCAGGCGAAGACCGCCGCCGCCCGCGCGATCACCTACGAGGCGTGCGCGAAGGCCGACCGCGGCGACGCCGATTACCAGGTGCACGGCTCGATGGCGAAGCTCATCGCGTCGGACACCGCCATGGCCGTGACGGTCGAGGCGGTGCAGGTCCTCGGCGGCTACGGCTACGTGACCGAGTACCCGGTCGAGCGGATGATGCGCGACGCGAAGATCACCCAGATCTACGAGGGCACCAGCGAGGTGCAGCGCATGATCATCTCGCGGTCGCTCTCGTAGCGACCCGCGGTGAAGCGGTAGTCGCCGAGCGGGAACCGCGCGGCTCGGCGGCGCGCCTGCAGCAGGCTCGCAGGGCGGATGTACGGCACGTCCCCCTGCGAGTTCACGTAGTACGAGCGGACGTGGCCGTTCAGGCCCGTGAAGTACCAGTCGATCAGCCGGCCGCGCCGCCGGACCTCTGCGTGGTAGGCGTCGTGCGCTTCGCGGCGGACCTCCACGGCGGTGGCGCGCCGGGCGCGCGCGGCGGTGATCGCCCGCGTGATGTGCCGCGCGTTGAGCTCCACGAGCGCGTGCCAGCCGGTGCCGGTCCAGGAGTACGGGCCCACGACCGTCCAGCGGTTCGGCAGTCCGGGCACGGCGACGCTCTCGTACGCCTGGAGCCCTTCGTCGCGGTACCAGCGGCCGAGGTCGAATCCGTCGCGCCCGATGATCGTGCCGGGCTCGTAGCTCTCGGGGTCGGAGAACAGGTGGTAGCCGGTCGCCAGGACGAGCACGTCGACGTCGCGGGCGGTCCCGTCGCGCGTCTCGATCCCGGTGGGCGTGATCCGCGCGATGGGGTCGGTGATGAGGTCGACGTGGTCCTGGTTGAAGGCCGTGAGGTAGCGGTTGGAGAAGGTGGGGCGCTTGGCGAACATGCCGTAGTCGGGCGTGAGCGCCGTGCGGGTTTCGGGGTCGCGGACCTTCCGGGCGATCAGCGCGCGGTAGCGGCCGCGGGCCACGCGATCGATGGTGCGCAGCGCGGGCCGGCCGATCGCGTCGGGTGTCTGCGTGAGGCCGCGCAGGAACAGTTCGACCCCGGCGAGGCTCGCGCCGTGCAGGGCGGCCGCCACGCCGGGGACGGCGAGGACGCGCTGGATCCACGGCGGCACCGGCGCGTCGAGCTTGGGCAGGCACCACACGGGGGTGCGCTGGTAGACGTCGAGGCGCTGCACGTCCTTTGCGATGGACGGCACGATCTGGACGGCGCTGGCACCGGTGCCGATGACCGCGACGCGCGCGCCGCGAAGGTCGTGCTCGTGGTCCCAGGCGTCCGGCCGCTGGATCTTGCCTGCGAAGGTGTCGAGCCCCGCGATCCCCGGGTCGTCCTTCGCGCGCAGGAACGCGCCGACGGCTGAGACGACGAACCGCGCGGTGACGGTCCGGCCGTCGGCCAGGCTCAGGTGCCACACGTGGGCGTCGTCGTCCCAGACCTCGCGCACCACCTCGCAGTTGAACCGCAGGTGCGGACCCAGGCCGAACCGCTCGGCGACGTCCTGGTGGTAGGCGAGCACCTCGGCGCCGCGGGCGAAGACGCGCGACCACTCGGCGTTGCGGGCGAAGGAGTACTGGTAGGCCAGCGACGGGATGTCGACGCCGATGCCCGGGTACGTGTTGTCACGCCACGAACCGCCGACGCCGTCCGCGCGCTCGAGCACGGCGAGGTCGGTCACGCCGGCCTGCAGCAGCATGATCGCCGCGGCGATGCCGCCGGGGCCGGCGCCGATGACGACGACCTCGTGGTCGGGGGTCATGGCCGTGAGAATACAGATTCCGACTTGGAACGAGCATTCCGAGCGCTATTGTGGGGCGCGTGAGCACCCCGACGAGCTCCCGGGCCGAGCGCATGCGGCTCCAGTTGCGTGAGGAGATCGTGCAGACGGCCGCCGAGGTCTTCGCGGAGCGCGGCTACCACCGCACCGGGATCGCGGACATCGCCCAGCGCCTCGGGGTGGGCAACAGCAGCATCTACGCGCACTTCGCCGGCAAGCGCGCGCTGTTCGACGTCGTCATCGACGACGCCATGAGCGGCGTCATGTCGCTGCTGACCGCCGAGAACGCGCCGGCGGCTGCGGACACGTTCGAGGACTACCAGGAGCAGGTGCGGAGGATCGCCTCCGGCTTCACCGTCGCGCTGCGCGATGACCCGGCCGTCCTGCGGTTGCTGCGCGCGCTGCTCGTCGAGGCGGGCGGGGTCGACGAGGAGCTCGCGGGCAAGGCGAGCGCCTTCACCGATGCGGCCACGCAGGTCACGGCCGCGTACCTGGGGCACGGCAGGAGCCGCGGCTATCTCCGCGCCGACCTCGACGTCGAGGCGACCGCGCGCGTCGTCAACGCGATGATCTTCTCGGTGGCGCTGGAGGAGACGCGCCGAGAGGCGACGCCCGAGGAGACGCAGCGCATCGTCGACGCGACGCTGGCGCTGTACTTCGGCGGCGTGGCCGCCTGACTCACGCCTGCGCCACCGCGGCGGCCAGCTCCGCGACCGCGCGGCGCGCCGCGCTCTGCGGCAGCGCGCCGTAGCCGATGATCAGCCCGGTCTCGTCGTCAGGCGATGGCGCGGCGCGGAACGACCCGAGGCCCCACACGGCGATCCCCCGCCGCCCGGCCTCGACGCACGCGGCGCCCTCGTCGAGCCGATCGAGCAGCACCGTGAAGCTCAGCCCCGCGGCGATTCCCGTGACGCGCGCGGCCGGCAGCTCGGCGGAGAACGCGGCGAGCAGCGCCTCGCGCCGCGCGCGGTACACCGGGCGCATGCGGCGCAGGTGGCGGTCCAGCTCACCGCGGTCGATGAGATCGGCCAGCGCGAGCTGGTCGAGCATCGGGGCTCCGCCGCCGGCGGCCGCGTGCAGCGCGACCTCGCCGACGAGGTGTCCGGGCAGCGCCGCCCAGCCGAGCCGCAGCGCCGGTGCCAGCATCTTGCTCGCCGACCCGAGGTAGACGACGCGGCCGGGGTCCAGGCCCTGCAGCGCGCCGACGGGCTCGCGGTCGTAGCGGTACTCGCCGTCGTAGTCGTCTTCGAGGACCAGCGCGTCGCGCTCGCGCGCCCACGCGAGCAGCGCGGTCCGTCGCTCGGGCGCCAGCACCGCGCCGGTCGGGTACTGGTGCGCGGGAGCGACGAGCACGGCTTCGGCATCCGTGACGGCCAGCGCGTCGACGTCGAGACCGTCCTCGTCGACCGGCACCGGGATCGTCTCCAGCCCCGCGCGGCCGAGCAGCAGGCGGTGCACCGAGAACCCAGGATCCTCGACGGCGATCCGCCGCACGCCGCGCAGCCGCAGCGCCGCGCCGATCGCCGCCACGCCGCCCGTCATGCCGCCGGTCACGACCATGTGCCCGGCGTCCGTCGCCACGCCCCGGCTGCGGCCGAGGTACGCGGCCAGCGTGGCGCGCAGCACGTCGGCGCCGCGCGGCTCGGTCGGGTTGCCCAGCGCGGCGTCGGGCGCGTCGCGCAGCACGGTGCGCAGCGAGGACGCCCACGCGCGGCGGGGGAACGCGGCGAGGTCCGGCGCCCACGGCCGCAGGTCGAACGCCGGCGTCGCGCCGCCGACCCAGCTGCGCCGCGCGTGGGCCACCGCGGCCGCGACCTCCGGGTCGTTCGCCCCCGCCGGCGCCGGTCGGTCCGTGGCCGGCCGGTCCTGCGCGCCCGCCGCGTTGACCGCGGCCACGCGGGTCGGCGCACCCTGTCGCGCCACGAGGTACCCCTCGGCGGTGAGCTGCGCGTACGCCTCGACGACGACGCCGCGCGACAGCGAGAGCTCCGCCGCCAGCGCACGCGTTGACGGCAGCCGCGTCCCGGCGTGCAGCCGTCCCCTCACGGATCGCGTCGCGCAGCGCGCGTTCGAGCTGCGCGCGCAGCGGCTCCGTTCCGTCGCGGTCGATCCCGACGAGCAGGTCCGGCGCGAACTGGTCCTGTACGAGACTCACGAACTGGACCTTACCGGCGGACCAATCCCGGTCTACGGTTCTCGCTATGACCTCCGACGCCGCGCTGCCCCGCCCCGGCCGCTTCCGCGCCGGCCTCATCGCCCTCGCGGCGGTGCCGGTGATCCAGGCGATCTGGATGCTCACCGCGCCCCGCGGCTTCTACGACGACTTCCCCGGCCTCGGCCGTTCCTGGCTGCCGCCGGTGAGCGTGTACGACGAGCACCTCAGCCGGGACGTCGGCGCCGCGCAGCTCGGCCTCGCCGTCGTGCTCATCGCGGCGGCGGTGCTGCTCGAGCGCCGCGTCGTGCAGGTCGCGCTGATCGCCTTCCTCGCGGCGAGCGTGCCGCACGCCGTCTACCACCTGACCACCACCGGCAGCTACGGCACCGTCGACAACGTCCTGTCGCTCGGGGGCTTCCTCGCGCAGGTCGCGCTCGCCGCCTGGCTGCTGTCCCAAACCCGAACCCACCGGAGCGTTTCATGGCCCGCATCGACGCCCTCTCGCCCACCACGCGCCGCCCGCTCACGCGGCTGACCTTCGCGATGGCCAAGCGCCGGTTCGCCGGCAAGGTCCCCGAGCCGATGCTCGTGGCCGCGCGCCATCCGCAGATCTACCGCAGCTACCTCGGCATGGAGATGGGGCTCGACAAGGCCTCGCAGGTCGACGACAAGCTCAAGGAGCTCGCGGCGATCAAGGCCGCGGCGATGACCGGCTGCGAGTTCTGCATCGACATCGGGTCGTGGTTCGGCACGCAGCACGGCATCACCGAAGCCCAGCTGCTCGACCTGCCCCGCTACGCCGAGAGCCCGCACTTCGATGAGCTCGAGCGGCTCGTCCTCGACCTCGCCGTCGGCATGACGCGCACGCCGGTCGACGTCTCCGACGCGCTCATCGAGCAGCTGCGCGTGCACCTCACCGATGAGCAGCTCATCGAGCTGACCGGCAGCATCGCGGTCGAGCAGTACCGCGCGCGGTTCAACTGGGCGCTCGGGATCGGCTCGCAGGAGTTCACCGAAGGCGCCGTGTGCGCGCGGCCGGAGACCGTCCCGGCCGCCGCGACGGTCAATGGGTCGCGAGTTCCCGCTCCCACCGCTCCTTGAGCTCGGCGTGCTGCGCGGGCAGCACGCCGTCGATCCACTCCAGCGTGCGCAGCCAGCGCAGCGCGCTGTCGAAGTCGCCCCAGAGCGCGTCGGCTTCGGCGAACTCGATCGCGAGGCGGCGCATCTCCTCACGCTCCTCGCCGGCCTTGCGCACCGGCACGCGGTCCTGGAGCTCCTGGCTGGCGGGGTCGAGCTGGTGGCGGTCGGCGAGGTACGGCGCGAGGTAGCGGCCGGCGAGCTTGGTGGGCGGCCACCACAGCGGGTCGAACGCCGCGTCGCTGGAGACGGCGTCGCCGCGCAGGTACGCCGACGTCACGCCGGTGAGCAGCATGCCCCGCAGCACCGGCTGCAGCGGCTGGGCGCCGACCGGCGCGCCGAGCTTGCCCGCGATGACCGACGCGGCGGTGTCGGCCTGCTGGGCGGCGAGCCCGCCCTGCTTGACCGGGAAGGTCGTGGCGTCGCCGACGGCCCAGACGTCGTCCAGGCCCTCGACGCCCATGAGCTCGTTCACGCTGATGAACCCGTTGTCGTCGGTCGGCAGACCGGGGATCGGGTTGCCGGTCAGCTCGGCCATCGTGATGACCGCGTCGGCACGGACAGGGCGGCCGCTGGCGAGGGTGACGATCTCGTGGTCGTAGTTCGTCGCCTGGGCGTTGAGGAAGCGCACGCCGCGGTCGCCGAGCAGGTCCCGCACGGTGCGCGCGGCGCTGGGGCCGAAGTCGCGCAGCGGCTCCTCCTCCGACGTGGCGAGCGCCAGCGATACGCCCATGATCCCCTCGTCGGCGATCCACGCGGCCGTGAGCAGGGCGAGCTCGTAGAGCGGCAGCGTCCAGCTCGCACCGGGCGGTGAGGCGAAGACGAGTTCCTCGACCTCGCCGGCGCGGATGCGGTCCAGCACCGCGCGGATGGCGTCGACGTCGGGGTTCCCCGCGAAGGTCACGGCCCCGGGCAGCCACGGCCGCGGCTTCGCGCCGATGGCCACGACGAGCGCGTCGTAGGTGACCTCCTCGCCGCTGCGCAGCACGACGAGGTGCTCATCGGGGCGGACCTCGGCGACGGCGCCGTCGATGCGGCGGACGTCGTGGGTCTCGTGGAGGTCCTCGAGCGCCATCTCGGCGAAGGGTTTCCCGCCGAACGGCTCGGTCACCGCCATCGGCCGGTACACGAAGGTGCCGGTCGGGCTGATCATGTCGATCGTCGGCACGGGGCCGGCCAGCACGCGGACCGCGAGGGCGGCCTCCACGGCGCCGACGCCGCCACCGGCGATCACGACTCGGGGCTGATGCGCGTGTGCCATGGATGGAGTCTGGGCCCGGTGCGCGGAGTCGCCAACGGGGCGGACCCTCAACCGTCTCCCGGAGGACTACGGATCGTGGGAGGCTGCGCTGGACCGCCGCCCGACGGTGCGCTACCTTCCAGTGAGCCGCAACTGGTTGGACCAGTTCAATGCCTGACGCTTCTCCTTCTTCCCGCCGCCCGCTGCGCTCCGACGAGGTCCATGACGACCTGCGCCGCCAGATCCTGGGCTCCGAGCTGGCCCCGGGTGACCCGCTGCCGTCCGAGCGCGTGCTCGCCGAGCAGTTCGGCATCAACCGCCATGCCGTGCGCGAGGCGATCAAACGCCTGCAGCAGGCGGGCCTCGTCGTGGTCAGCCAGGGGGCGCCACCCGCGTGCTGGACTGGCAGATGTACGGCGGGCTGGACCTGCTCGCCGACGTCGCGCCGCTGCTCGAGGGCGCGGCGCGCTGGAAGACCCTGCTGAGCGTCGCCGAGATGCGCGCGAGCATCGGCACCGACGCCGCCCGGTTGTGCGCGCGCGAGGCGCCCGAGGAACTGCGCGCGAGCCTCCCGGAGGTCGTCGGAGACATGGCCGCCGCCGAGGACTACGAGTCCCGGCTGCGCGCGTACGAGGTGCTGTGGCTGCGCATCGTCCTGGGCAGCGGCAACCTGGCGTACCGCCTGGCGTTCAACAGCCTCGTCGCGGCCCGTCACGGGGACGGCGTGAGCGGCGAGATCTACGCGGCCGAGGTCGAGGACCTCGAAGCCGCGCGCGACATCGCCGACGCGATCGCCGCCGGCCAGCCCGAGCACGCAGGCGCCGCTGCGCGCCACATGCTCGACCGCACGATCGCCGCGGCCGCGTCGCTGCGCGAGCAGTTCGAGGAGGCCTGATGGCCGAGGTCCTGTACTACGCGATCCCGTTCTTCGTGCTGCTGCTCTTCGTCGAGTGGCTGAGCTTCCGCGAGCTCGGCGACGAAGGCGGCGAGCTGATCGGCTACGACCTGGTCGACACGCGCACGAGCCTCACGATGGGGCTGGGCAACGTCGCGATCAACGTGGTCTGGAAGTTCGTCGTGGTGCTCGCCTACACCGCGCTGTACGAGCTCACGCCGCTGCGGCTGTCGCCGTCGGACTGGTGGGTCTGGGTGCTGCTGTTCTTCGCCGACGACTTCGCCTACTACTGGTTCCATCGCGTGAGCCACGAGAGCCGCGTGTTCTGGGCCAGCCACGTCGTGCACCACAGCTCCGAGCACTACAACCTCTCGACGGCGCTGCGCCAGACCTGGGTGCCGATGACGTACTTCCCGTTCTGGCTGCCGCTGGCGCTCATGGGCTTCTCGCCGTGGATGATCCTGCTGGCCCAGAGCTGGAGCCTGATCTACCAGTTCTGGATCCACACCGAGCGGGTGCGCCGGCTGCCGCGCTTCCTCGAAGCGGTGCTCAACACGCCGAGCCACCACCGCGTGCACCACGGCTCCAACCAGCAGTACCTGGACAAGAACTACGGCGGCATCCTCATCATCTGGGACCGCATGTTCGGCACGTACGAGCCCGAGGGCGAACGGGTGAAGTACGGCCTGACGAAGAACATCGAGACGCACAACCCGGTGCGCGTGGCGTTCCACGAGTACGTCGCGCTGTGGCACGACATCCGGCATGCGCGGGGGGTGCGGACGAAGGTCGCGCTGGCGTTCCGCGGGCCGGGCTGGCAGCCCGAGGGCGGGCCGCCGGTGGAGTCGACGACGCAGGGGTAGGTTGAGCCGATGGACGTCGGACAGCCGCACCGCGCGGTCTCACCGTCGCTGGACAGCGACGTGCTCGTCGCGCTCGCCGGCGTGGAGACCGAGCTCACCGAAGGCGAGCTCGCGGGTCTCCTCACGGGCTCCGAGCGTGGCCTCAGCGATGCGCTCTCACGCCTGGTGGACCAGGGGATCGTGCTGCGCCGCGACGCCGGCCCGGCACGGTTGCACCAGCTCAATCGCGACCATGTCGCAGCGGCGGTGGTCCTCGAGATGGCCAAGCTCCGTTTCCGGCTGCTCGCGCGTCTGCGGTACACGCTGGGGCTGTGGGATCCGGCACCGCTGCACGCGTCGCTGTTCGGGGACGCCGCATGCGGGACCGGCGACGCGTCGTGTGCCATCGACCTCCTGCTGATCGCTCGCGACACCGACATCGCCGACGAACGCTGGCTCGACCAGGTCGACGGGCTGCGTGAGGACGTGCACCGCTGGACGGGGAACGGCGTGCAGCTCGTCGTCCTCTCTGACAGTGAGCGGCTGGACCTGCTGCACGACGACGGCCCGGACGCACTGCTCCCGAACGTTCGCGCCGACGCCGTGGACCTCGCCGGCGAGCCGGCGGCGCAGTTCCTGCGCCTGCCGACGGGCTGACGTTCGTCGGCCCTGAGCCGACAAACGTCAGTCGCAACCGCTCCGGCCCGCGTGCGACGCTCCCGCGCGATGCGCCGCTCGCCCGTCGCCCTCCTCATCGCGCTCCAGCTCGTCCTTCTCGGCGCCGCCGGGCTCGTCACGGTCGCCCGCTTCCCGGTCTGGGCGCTCGTCGACGAGCTCGCGCACTTCGACTACGCCGTCACGATCGGGCAGGACGCGCGGCTGCCGGTGCTCGATGAGGACGTCGTCTCCTCCGACGCGCTGGCGCTCGGCGGCCAGACCGGGGAGGACCCCGCGCAGCTCGGCCTGCGCGGCGAGTCCTACGAGGCGTTCCAGCCGCCCCTCTACTACGCCCTGCTCGCGCCGGTGGCGGCCGCGGGCGGCGAGCGGATGGCAACCGTGCGCATCATGCGCGCGGTCGGGCTCGTGCTGCTCGGCATCGGCACGTGGCTGACGTGGCTGCTCGCCCTGCGCGTGTTCGACGATGACGACGACCCGCTCGCCGCGCCCGCCGCGTTCGCGCTGGCGCTGTGCGTCTTCTTCCTCCCGGCGTTCGTCATCCGCGGGGTGACGATCGCGAACACCGCGCTGGCCCTGCCGCTGGCGCTGGCGGTCGTCCTGCTGTGCTGGGACGCCCTGGAGCGAGAGGACGTCCGGCGCCTGCTCGCCGCGGGCGTCGTCCTGGGGCTGGCATTGCTCACGCGGCTGGAGCTCGCCGTGCTCGCGCCGCTGCTCGCGGGCGTGGCCTGGCTGCTGTGGCGGCGGGGCGCGGTCCGCACGGCGCCGGCGCTGGGCGCGGTCGCGGCTCCGCTGGTCCTGCTCGCCCCTTGGCTGGCGTGGAACCTGCACCGCTACGGCGCGCTGACCGCGAGCGATCTGGCCCGCGACATGCAGGAGCCCGCGCTGAACCCGACGGGCGCGACGTACGGCGCGAGCGACCTCATCGACGGCGCCAAGCGCGTGTTCGGCGGCGCGCTGCCGGAGGAGTGGTGGTCGCGCTACCTGTCGGCCGGCTGGCGGGTCGCCCGGGACGTCCTGGCCGCGGTCGTCATCGTCGGCCCCGCCGTCCTCGCGGCGGTGCGCCCGCCCGAGCGGATCACCCGCGCGCTGGCGTTCCTCGTCGCCCCGCTCGTCCTCACCGCCGCGGCGCTGGCGTTCGTCCTCCTCGCCGGGCAGTTCGACCTGCTCAAGCCGCGCTACCTGCACCCGGTGCTGCCGGCCTACGCGTTGTTCGTCGCGCTCGTGTTGCGGCGGTGGCTATCGGCGCGCGGGATCGCGCTGGTCGCCGCGGTCGGGACGGCGGGCCTGGCGATCCTGTGGCTCGTGGTCGCCGGCGGCCCGACGTACACCGGCGCCTGAGCGGCGACGTCGACGGCGTCGATCGCGCTGAGCAGCCGTCGCCGCAGCGCGTTGGCCCGCTCGCCGAGCTCCCGCTGCCGCGCCGCGTACTCGCGCTTGCCGTCAGGGGTCTCGATCGCGACCGGCGCGTAGCCGAGCGCGCGCAGGTCGTACGGCGATGCCTGCATGTCGAGCGTGCGCAGCTCCGCGGCCAGCGCGAACGCGTCGGCCACGAGCTCGCTGGGAACGGCGGGCGCGAGCTTGAACGCCCACCGGTACACGTCCATGCCGGCGTGCACGCAGCCGGGCTGCTCGTCGTCGACCTGCGTCGCGCGGCTCAGCGGCTGGGCGTTGCGGGGCACGGCGTCGTCGGTGAAGAAGCGAAACGCGTCGAAGTGCGTGCACCGCAGGGTGTGCGACTCGACGACCGCGTCGGTGCCGTCCGCCCCGAGGCGCAGCGGCCAGCTCGCGTGGCGCCGCTCGGCGGGCTGGCGGTAGACCATCGCCCACTCGTGCAGCCCGAAGCAGCCGGTGAGCATCGGCCGTTCGAGCGTGGCGGTGAGCAGCCGCCGGGTGAAGTGCAGGGCGGTGCCGCGCGCAGCGACGAACGCGGGGGTGTCGAGCCACACGTCGCCGGTGTCCTCGTCGCGCGCGTAGTGGGTCCATCGCGCGCGCGGCGTGCCCGCGGCTGCTTCGAGTACGACCCCCGGCCCGGGGTGCCAGCGCCGCAGCCGCGCCGGCGTGTGCCCGTAGTACTCGAACAGGAAATCCTGCACGGGATGGCGCTCCCCGGAGGCGCGCCGCTCGCGATGCCCCGCGGTGAGCGCGTCGACCCGCGCGGCGTGCGCGGCCTCCCGCGCCCGCCACTCGTGCTCGCTGAGCCGGACGACCTCCATGGCCACCCGACGGTACTTCAGTCGTCCGGTGTCATCCGGCGCAGCGCCTCATCGGTGGACGCCTCGTCGGGATGCGCGCTGGCGAGCGCCTTGCGGGCGTCGTCGCGCGCGCGGGTGATGAGTTCGTCGGCCCGGGTGAAGTCGGTGGGCAGCACGTCGAGCGGCCACGGCGGCGGCAGCACGATGAGCTCGGCCTGGTCGCGCAGCGCCTCGATCTCGAACCGCAGCCGCTGGTGCAGCAGCATCGCGGCGGCCTGCACGAACATCGCGATCGCGGCCTTCGGCGGCGCGCTCAGCTCCAGGCTCACCCCGGTGGGCAGCACGTAGATCCGGTCGCACCCGCGGGCGATGGCGTGCGTGATCGGCGTGTTGTTCGCCACGCCGCCGTCGACGGCCGGCCGCCCGTTGATCGAGACGGGCGGGAAGACCCCGGGGATCGCCGAGCTGGCGAGCGTGGCATCGAGGACCGGCCCGCTCTCGAGCAGATGTTCCTCGCCGGACAACAGGTCGCACACGACCACCCCGGTCGCGATCGGCATCTCCTCGAGCCGCCCGTGCGCGAGCTTCTCGGAGATGAGCGCCGCCAGCCCGTCGTTGGGGAAGAAGTGGTTGCGCCGCCCGATCGCCCCGCCGATGAGGATGCGCAGGTGCCGGGGGAAGACCTGCTCGCGCCGGAGGCCCCGCCAGATCGTCTGGAGCTCATGCGCGGTCGCGACGGTGGGCTCCCGGCCGCCGAGGAACGCGGCGTTCAGCGCTCCCGCGGAAGCGCCGACGAGGTAGTCGGGCGTGATCTCCCGCTCATACAGGGCCTCGACCATCCCGGCCTCGATGGCGCCGAGGGAGGCGCCGCCGGCGAGCACGAATGCGGTGGGCATTGGTGCGAGCGTAGATCGGGGGGCGGTTGGATGGCGCTGGCTGGGACTTGCCGTTCGGTTCGGCGCAGAAGCTGCCCCGACACGATGGAAGGTTTCGATGTCCTCGCACGGCACGACGTACGTCTGCCTGTGGGCGCGGAGCCTCAACGGTTGGGGTCGAGCGCATCCGGGCTACTGCCGATAGCGCCAAAGTGGCCCCCTGTTTGCGGAGCGAACCATGAGCAAGTCCGTGTGGAGGACCGAGTCTCAGGCACGCATCATCATGGGCTGCGGTGTCGCCGTCGCCGTCGTGTGGGTCCCTGGGTTGATCTCAATGGCGAGCAGCGACGACTGGGCTCTCTCGAAATGGTGGCTCGTGGTGCCGATCGTCGTCGTGGGGCTCGTTCTTCTGTGGGTCGTTCGCGCTGCGCGAAGTTCGGTCATCGTCGACTGCGAGTCGGTGGTTGTGCGCAACCCGATGTCGACCGTCAACCTCGCTCTTGATGCCGCGGACGCGGTCGAGTTGCGGGCGGTCGGCATCTACCCCGGTATTGCGGTCGTCCGGTGCAAGGACGGGCGGGAGGTACGGGCCTGGGGAATCCAGGGACGTCACGCTGATGTCGCAGGGCGCGACCTCGCGACGGAGAGGCTCGTCGAAGCCCTGAATGCTCAGCTTCGCTTGGCACGAAACGAGTCGCATCGCAGGGCAACGGGGCCCGGGGCCGTTGAGCTGGCGTAGCGGCTCGCAGGCCGCGATCGTCGCTGGGGTAGCGGTGGTGGTCTCGCTGATCGCGCTGCCGACGCTGATCTCAGCGGCTCTTGGCGCGACGTCGACCGCCGCGACGGTATTCCTGTTCTGTTGCGTCATCGCGTACACGGCCTTCACCGCGTTTGCGGTCCGCTGTGCAGCGTGCGGAGTCATGGTCCGACGCGGCCGGGTGGTGATTCGCAATCCCCTCTCCACGACCACGGTGTCGACAAGCGATGTTGCACGTGCCGAGCTTCGCCCGGTGGCGTTCTATCCCGGCATCGCGTTTCTCGTGCTGCGAGACGGGAGAGAGCTCCGCGCCTGGGGGATCCAGGCGTCACAGGCCAGCCCGCGGGCCGCCCAGGAGCTGGTCGACAGCATCAACCGGTTCCTGCTGGACGGCGGACTCGATCCGTGAGATCACGAGTTGGAGGCGCTGCGCATATCTGCCCGTCGGATGCCGGCCGACCTCGTCGATCTGCGGTTCGCTCGCCCGCAGGCCACCGGGCTGACGGTGACCTCCGAGGTCCGCACGCACGAGGCTCGCGACGAGGCCGTGCGCCTGATGTTCAAGCGCGACGGAGTGGAACAGGACGCGGTCGAGGTTGTGTTCGCTCGCGGGCAGACGCCGGCGCTTTCGGAGCGCGAGCTCCGCAGCCGCATGCTTGGCGCGATCGACGACGTGCTGGCGCGCGGGTCGTCGTGGCGCCTACCGCAGCGTCGCCAGACAGAGCCGCTCGGATTCCCGCAGCGCCTCATCCCTGCTGATCCCACCCGGATGCAGGTGGTCGGCGATGAGCTCATGCATCGCCCCGAGCATCCCGATGGTGATCGCATGAAAGTCCCGTTCGGGAATCTCCCCGCGCCCGGCACGCATCGACAGCCGTGAGGACAGCGCCGACGCGATCCGCCGCATGACGGCCCGCCGGTGCGTCTCCATCGCCGGGCTCACGCCGACGGCCTCGATGAACAGCACCCGGGCCAGCCGCGGGTCGTCGACGACGACCTCGTAGAACGCTTCGAGCTGCGCGGGGATCGACACCGTCAGCGGGTCGCCGTCGTGGCGCTTGATCGCGATCGCCGAGGCGCCGTAGCCGCGCTTGACGACCTCGTCGTAGACGGCGAGCAGGAGCGCTTCGCGGTTCTCGAAGTGCTCGTAGAAGTAGCGCGAGGTCAGACCCGCTCGCTCGAGCACGTCGCTGACCGTAGTCTGCGCGTAACCGCGGGTCCCGAGGAGGTCCAGGCCGGCTTGGAGCAGTCGTTCTCTGCGCTCGCGCCTCCGGTCCTCTGCCGAGACACCGCCGTACCTCCTCCCCGGAGTGGTGGCGTCCATGGGGTGTATTGTGACTGGTCGTTCGGTTAGGAGTCGTCTCGACGATTGACCGCAAAAGCGGAAACCGCCGAATGCAGGCAAGAAAGCCACGGCTCCTTTGTGAAGACTTCACCTTCAACCGACGACGCTGCTGAGCTGGATCGGATTCTGGGCGACGGACTGCTCAGTACCGTCTACCAGCCGATCGTCGATCTCGAGACATCCGAGACAGTCGCCTACGAGGCGCTCGCCCGCGGGCCCGAGGGGTCGGAGCTGCACCGGCCCGAGCGGATGTTCGAGGTCGCGCGCGAGGCGGGCCGGGTCGCCGAGCTGGACTGGGCGTGCCGCGCGTCCGCGCTGCGGGGTGTGCGCGAGAGCGGGCTGCGGCCGCCGTACTCGCTGTTCGTCAACGTCGAACCCGATGCCGCGGGCGTGCCGGCGCCGCCGGAGCTGCGCGGGCTGCTGGACTGGGCGCGCGCGGAGCTCCATCTGGTCGTCGAGCTCACCGAACGCGCGCTGACCGCTCGGCCGTCGGGCGTCCTCGCCGGCGTGCCGTTCCTGCGCAATGCGGGTGTCGCGATCGCGCTCGACGACGTGGGGGTCGACGCACGCTCGCTCGCGCTCATGCCGTTCCTGCACCCCGAGGTCCTCAAGCTCGACATGCGGCTCGTGCAGGAGAGCCCCGACCGTGAGCTGGCGGCGACGGTCCACGCCGTCGCGGCCCGGGCCGAGGCGGCGGGCACGCTGGTGCTCGCGGAGGGGATCGAGACCGAGGCGCACCTCGAGCGCGCGCGAGCGCTTGGTGCCCGTCATGGCCAGGGGTGGCTGTTCGGCCCGCCCGGCCCGGCGCCCGCCGACGCGCCGTTGGGTCTGCCGCTCGGCCGCTTCGCGATGCCGCACGGCGACGATGACGGCGCGCCGCCGAAGGTCACGCCGTTCACGCTGGTGTCCGAGCGGATCGAGCCGCGTGTCGCCGAGGCGGGGCTGCTCACCGCGCTGGCGCGGGAGCTGGAAGACCACGCGCTTGCCGCAGGGTCCGCCGGCGTGCTGCTCGCGGCTGGCGCGGGCTGTCCCGGCGCCGACGGCTGGGCGCGCTACCGCGAGTTGGCCGGCGAGGTCGCGTTCGTCGGGGTGCTCGGTGACGGGCTTGCGTCGTCGCCCGAGCCGGGGGTGCGCACGGCGCCCTTCAGGCCGGACGACGTGCTCGCGGACGAGTGGACGGTGTGCGTTATCAGCCCGCATGTCGCGGCGGCGATGACGGCACGGGCCGTCGAGGGAGCCGACGGTGCGGACGCGCGGTTCAGGTACTGCCTGACGTATGACCGTGACCTCGTGTGCGGGGCGGCCCGCACGCTCATGGCCCGTATCGGGCCGGCGCGCTAAGTCTGGCGCCGTCAGCGCGAGTTCGGTGACCCGAATTAGGGTCACCTGACACTGCTTCCTCGGAATCCCTACCATCCCCGTCCGAGTTCGTTAGGTCGCCCTAAGAAGCAGGAGTCCACGTTGCGCCCGATCCCCATGCTCACCGCGGTTGCCCTCGCCGCCGCGATCCTTCCCGGCTGCGGTGACGACGAGTCCTCCTCCGCCGGCAAGCCCGCCACGACGGCGGTGGCGACCGCGACCGCCACGCAGCTCGCGCCGATCAAGGACTACCTCCTCGACCACACCGCGCAGCTCACCGAGCAGACCGGCACCCTGAACGAGCAGGCCCAGCAGTACTACGACCTCGCGAAGGCCTCGAACCTCGACTACGAGCAGATGCTCACCGAGAACCGCGAGGAGGTCGCCGAGCTCGTCACCGCCATGCAGGCGACGTGGCGCAAGGCCAACCCGGCCTACGAGGAGGCCGAGGGCGTCGTCGCCGGCGTGCCGTCGCTCTCCGAGTACGACGTCATCCTCGACGCGGGCTCGTCCGGCGAGGATCCCGAGAGCGCGGTGCCGTTCGATCTCACGTACCCCGACGGCACCGTCCTGAAGAAGCCGGGCAACTACTTCTTCCTCACCGAGACGTCCCTCTGGGGCACCGAGGAGAAGTTCACCGCGAAGGGCGTGAAGGCCGACCTCGACGGTGACGGCAAGGTCGAGTTCGGCGAGGCGCTGCCGGACGCCGGCCACATCGTCGCGGCCGCGAAGGGCTTCAACGATCAGGCCACGAAGCTCGACGCGTCCTCGAAGGCGTGGGAGCCGACCGAGGAGGACGTCTTCAACGCCGTCGTCGTCATGACGCCGACGATGAGCGAGTACTTCGAGGCGTGGAAGAACTCGCGGTTCGTCGCGGGCGAGAGTGCCGAGGAGGCGAGCTTCGTCGGCACGTCGCGCCTCTCCGACATCGCGGGCATCCTGTCGGGCCTCACGGTGGTCTACGACGGCATCGAGCCGCGCGTCGCCGACGAGGACCCGGCGCAGGCCAAGCAGGTCGGGGGAGAACCTCGACGCGCTGCTGGCGTACGTCGAGGAGCTGCGCGACCAGGAGGCCGACGGCAAGCAGTTCACCGCCGAACAGGCCGACACCTACGGGACCGAGGCGCAGAAGCGCGCCGAGGCGATCGCCGGGCAGGTCTCGCAGTCCGCCGCCGCGCTTGGGATCGAGGTCGAAGCCTGATGCGCGCGATCCTGTTCGCGCTCGTCGCGCTTCTGGTCGCTGCCGCTCCGGCCGCCGCCGAGCAGCCGTGGCGGGCGGCCGAGCAGGCCCGGCAGGACCTCTTCGCAGCCCAGACGTCGCTCGACACCGGTGACCAGGCGGGCGCGCGCGCCGACGTTGCGCGGGCTGCGCGGCGGCTGCGCACCGGGCTCGCGGACGCCGGGGACGCAGCGTCGCGGCGCGCGCTGCGCGCGGCGCTCGCCGACGCGCGCGCCGCCGTCCGCGCCAACGATCCGCTTGCCCTGGCCGCCGCCCGCGGCGAGGTGCAGGCCGCGGGCTTCGGGATCGCCGCCGACGAGACACTCGCCGCCACCGGCGCCGGCGACGCCGCTGCAGCCCGCCGCTGGCTGCTGCTCCGCGACTACCGCACCGCGACGCGCTTCACGCGCCCCGGCGTCGACGCGACGCTGGCACTTCGCGCGCTGGCCGAGCGCCGCACGAGCGCGCGCCGTGCGCGGCTGATCGTGACGAAGGACCTCCTCGACGCCTACCAGGCCAAGCAGCGCGAGTTGCTGACCGACGCCGAGAGCGCGCGCCGCCGCGGGTTCGCCGCCGCGCAGGCCGAGGCGGCCGGCCAGGCCGCGGGGTCCTTCGAGATCCTCGCCGACCGGTACGAGGAGGAACGCGGGGCGGAGAACGCCGCGACGGCCCGCGCCCGGTTCGCCGCGCTGCGCGACGCCGCCGTCGCCCGGGACGCCGCCGCGTTCGCCGCGGCCCGTGCCGGCATCACCCGCGCGATGGACGGCTTCACGGCCGCGCCCTTCACGGCCCAGGAGCAGGCGCGGCGCGCGAACCAGCTCGTGCGGTTCGTGTCGCTCGTCCCGATCGAGTACCGCGACGGCACCGAGGACGGCCGCGTGACCGTCGAGTTCGAGCTGCAGGAGGCGCGGGCGTTCCTCGACGGCGCGACCTCCGCGTACGCCGATCTCGCCGACGCCATGCGCCGCCACGACGCTGACGCCGCCGCCGCTGCGAAGGCGGGGATCGCCGCGCTCGACCGCGCCGTCGCCGACGCCGCCGAGGGCCAGAAGGTCATCGACGAAGACGAGGTCAAGCGGCGCTCCGAAGACACGCTCGAGGACCTCCAGGGCGCGTTCCCGCAGGCGTGGAAGGAGACGAGCGACGAGTCGGACTTCGACCTCATCGACCTCACGCTCGACCGGCTGGAGAGCGCCGTCGCCGCGGGCCAATACCAGCAGGCCGAGCAGGCGCGGCTGGAGATGTACGCGTTCTTCGAGTTCGGCCCCGAGCTGCGGCTGCGGCCGTTCGATCCCGCGCTGGCCGCCGACGTGGAGGGGCTCGTGTGGTTCGGCGCGCGCGACACCGACGGGCTCGCCGCGCTGGTCGCCCAGCGTGCCCCGATCCGCCAGGTGCGCGAGACGCGCGCGGTCCTCGACGAGGCGCTGAACGAATCGAAGGCCACGCTCGGCGACGGCGCGTCGCAGGCCACGATCATCACGAACGCCGCGATCATCGTGTTCCGTGAGGGACTCGAGGCGGTCCTGATCCTCGCGGCGATCACCGCGTCGCTCATCGGGGTCAACCGCCGCAAGCGCCGCCCGATCTTCATCGGCGCGATCTTCGGGCTGATCGCCAGCGCGATCACCTGGGTGCTCGCCCAGCTCGTGCTGACGTCGCTGTCGCAGTACGGCGAGAAGCTGGAGGCCATCGTCGGCGTGGTCGCGATCGCGGTGCTGCTCGTCGTCATGAACTGGTTCTTCCACCGCGTCTACTGGAGCCAGTGGATCGGCGGCTTCCACCAGAAGCGCAAGGAGCTGCTCGCCGAGGAGAAGGCGGGCGAGCGCGTGGGCTTCTGGTCGGCGTCCGTGCTGGGCTTCGGGATGCTCGGGCTCACCAGCGTCTACCGCGAGGGCTTCGAGACCGTCCTGTTCCTCCAGTCGCTGCAGCTCTCAGCGGGGACGGGCGTGGTGCTCGCGGGCGTGGCGCTCGGCCTGACCGCGGTGATGGCGGTCGCGGTCGTGACCTTCACGCTGGAGCACAAGCTGCCGTACAAGAAGATGCTCGTCGTCACCGGCGTGCTGCTGGGCGTGGTGCTCGTGATGCTCGTCGGACAGACCGTCCGCACGATGCAGGGCACGGGGTGGCTGCCGATCACGCCCATCGACCTCGACATCCCGTACTGGCTGGGCATGTGGTTCGGCGTCTTCCCGACGTGGGAGACGATCGGCGCGCAGGTCGCGGCGTTCGCGTTCGTGGTCGGGTCGTACTACGCGGCGGAGTACGTGCGGATCAAGAAGCCGCAGAAGGCGGCCGCGAAGCGCCGGGCGGTCACGGTCGCGGCCGAGGAGGCCCCGAACGTCGAACGTGTGCCGTCATAGCGACACACGCACGACGTTCGGCCCGGCCCGGGGCCGCGGGGGTGACGGCTACACCCCCGCCTCGCGCTTGAGCCGGCGCTCGCGCCAGAGGCTCGACACCACGCCGCCGCCGAGGATGAACACGATGCCCGGCAGCGAGTACTCCGGGCCGATCTTGCCGACGAACTCCGCGAGCACCATCTTCGCCCCGATGAAGATGAGCAGGAACGCGAGCGCCATCTTCAGGTAGTAGAGCTTCTCGACCAGTTCGGCGACGAGGAAGAACAGCGGGCGCAGGCCGAGCAGCGCGAACGCGTTCGCCGCGAAGACGATGTACGGGTCGGGCGTGATCGCGAGGATCGCGGGCACCGAGTCGACCGCGAAGATGAGGTCGACGATCGCGATCGCGATGAACGCGGCGCCACCGGCGGTGAACATCCGCTTGCCGTCGAGCTTGACGAAGAGCTTGCCCTCCGCGCGCGGGTCGTCGGTGATCGGCAGCCGCTTCTGCAGCTTCTCGACGAGCTCGTCCTCGCCGTCATGATCGTGGCGGTGGCGGAACATCCGCCAGCCGGTCCAGATCAGGAACGCGGCGAAGATGAACGACACCCAGCTCACCGCGTTCAACGCGGCCGCGCCGACGACGATGAACGCCGCGCGCATGAAGAGCGCCAGGATGATCCCGAAGGTCAGCAGCCGGTACTGCTCCTTGGCCTGGATGCCGAAGGCGCCGAAGACGAGGAGGAAGACGAAGACGTTGTCGAGCGACAGCGACTTCTCCACGAGGTAGCCGGCGAAGTACGCGCCTGCGTCCCCGGACTCGCCGAACAGCAGCAGGACGACGCCGAAGCTCAGCGCGATGGCAACCCAGAACGCGCTGGCGAGCGAGGCCTGGCGGAATGTCATCTGGCCGTCTCGGCCCTTGACCACCAGCAGGTCGAGGATGAGCAGGACGGCGACGGCGACGATCAGGCCGGCCCACCAGTACACCTGGCTGGACGAACTGATGGCAAGGGGAAGGGCGAGGTCCATGTTGAGAAAGCTCCGCGGGTCGAATGGTTCGGTCCGCGAAGGTTTCTCCGCCTCAGATCGAGGCCGCGAGCACCGGGTGAGGCCTCACTGAAGGGCCGCCGTGTTGACGATGCTCGCCGTCGGGATACTTCCCTTCGACTGAACGCAGGATAGCAAGCAACCGGACTCACGACAGAAATGTCGTACGTAGGGGTTCCCCAAACCCTGGGGTTCGCGTTTGGGGGGTTCCGCAATGGCAGGGCGCCCGCGGCGGTGCAGGCTGGTCATCACCACCACCAAGGAGTCCCTGCCATGCGTTGTCACCTGCTTGCCGTCACCGCCGTTGCCGCGCTCGCCGCGGTCCCCACCACGGCGGCTGCGTCCTCGCTCACGTACGAGGGCGACGCGCTCGTCCTGCGCGCCGCACCGGGCGAGGCGAACTTCGTCGGCATCTCCAGCGACGACCCCGGCCGCATCGCGGTCTCCGATTCAGGCGCGGCCGCGATGAGCTTTCCGGGGGATCGGTGTACGCAGATCTCGCCCGACCATCCGGCGCACTGCGACATCCCCGCCCGGGTGATCGTCGAGCTCGGTGACGGCAACGACAACGCGTACACCCTCCCGAGCGCGCCCAGCGTCCCCGTCACCTTCGACGGCGGCGCCGGCACCGACAAGCTGAAGAACGCCGCGGCGCTCCCCGCGACCCTGCTCGGCGGCGACGGCAAGGACGAGCTGGAATCGGAGGCCGGCAACGATGTCCTGCGCGGCGGCGAAGGCGACGACAAGATGATCGGCGGCGCCGGTGACGACCAGCTCTACGGCGACGGCGGCGACGACTTCCTCCAGCCCGATCGCTACACCGACGGCAACGACATCGTCGACGGCGGCGCCGGCTACGACCAGGTCGACGACTGGGCCGACAACAGCTCGGAGAACCGCGGCAAGCGCGTCAACATCACCCTCGACGGCCAGGCCAACGACGGCCGTCCGGGCGAGCGCGACAACGTCACGAGCGTCGAGTACATCAAGGCGTTCGCGCCCGGCACGTACACGATGAGCGAGGGCCCCGATCGCGTTGAGGTCTACGCCCCGAGCGACCTCGGCCCGTCGACGGTCAACGGCCTCGGCGGCGACGACTTCCTGCTCGCGAGCAACGGCCCGCAGACGATCGACGGTGGCGCCGGCAGCGACACGATCGAGGGCGGCTTCGGCGATGACACGCTCACCGGCGGCCCCGGCCGCGACACGATCGCGGGTGACTTCACCGGCTCGCAGTGCGGGATCCTGCAGAGCTGCACGCTGCCGCACGGCAACGACGTCGTCTTCGCCGCCGACGGCGAGGCCGACACCATTGACTGCGGCGTCGGCAATGACCGCGCCGTCGTCGACGCCGGCGATGTGGTCAGCAACTGCGAGACCGTCGAGCGGGGCACCGCCGGCCAGGCGAACACCGGCGCGAACACGGCGACCGCCAATGGCGCCAAGGTCGCGCTCGCGAAGAAGGTCGGCCTGCGCGCCGCCCTGAAGCGGGGGCTGACGGTCAAGCTCGCCGGCCTGCCGGCGGGCAAGAAGGTCACCGTGAAGGCGAAGGCCGGCAAGCGCACCGTCGCCACCGGTCGCGCGAAGGCCGCGGCGAACGGCACCGCCACCGCGACCCTGAAGTTCACGAAGGCCGGCAAGCGCGCCCTGAAGAACAAGAAGACCGTGACGCTCACGATCACCGCGGGCGCGGTGACCGGGAAGGTCACGCTCAAGCGCTAGGACGCCACGAGACCAGCACCTCATGCACCGCCGCTGCGCCGATGAGCTCCTCGTCGGGCAGCGGCAGGTGCGGCGGCGCGAGGATGAACGGCTCGGTCTGCTCGCCGCCGAGCCCGCCGTGGAAGCTGATGAGCTCCTCGAACGCGCAGCCCTCGTGCAGCAGCGGGTCGTAGAAGCTGCCGACCATGATGTCGGCGACGTGCTCGAAGCCGTCGGTGCGCAGCAGGTGCTGCGCCGCGCGCGGGGAGAACGGCGCGAGCGGGTCCTCGCCGATGACGTTGCCGGTGGCCAGCTCGCGCTCGCCGCGCGGCCCGAGGACGAGCGGCCCGCGCTCGGATGACCGCACGAGCAGCCAGCCGATGTGCTCGTGCTCGCGCAGTGCCGGCAGCAGCCGCGGGTGGCGCTCGTTGAGCTCCTCGAACGTCAGCCGCCGCGCCTCCTCCATGAGGTAGATGAGCCCGAGGTTGCCCGAGCCCATCACCACGGTGTGCTGGTCGCCGACGGGCACGCCGGCAGCCGTGCGGCGGTCCTCCTTGTCCACGGGGCGGCCGGTGGCCTCGCCGAGCGCGGCGCCCGCGACGGTGTCGATCTCGTCGCCGCCCATGAGGGACACCATGCCGTCCGTGCCCTCCAGCGAGCGCTCGACGAGCTCGTCCAGGCCGTAGCCGTTGCGCTGCTTGAAGGTCGCGCCCTGCGTCTGCCCGTGGTCGGACAGGACGACGATCTCGTACGGCCGCGGGGCGTACGCGCGCGCGTTGGCGACCCGGCCGAACTGCTGGTCGAGCTTGCGCAGTGCTTCGAGGGTGTCGGGGCGCTCCAGGCCGGAGTGGTGCGCCACCTCGTCGTAGCTGGCGAACGTCGCGTACACCGCGGGGCGGCCGCGCATCATGTCCGTCAGGACGCTGTAGATCACGAGGTCGCGCACGAAGACGCACATCACCGCGCGCAGGAACGGATACACGCCGCCGCGGTGGCCGCGAGGAACGACGTCGCGCCGGCGCTGGCGGCCCGCGGCGAGCAGTTCGAGGACGACCTCCCACGCGAACAGCACGACCATCCGCGTGACGTTGAACCCGTTCGCGAGGAACCCGCGGTAGCCGGGGTTGGCCTTGACCTCGTCGCCGAGGCGGCTGATGGTGAGGATCGCGTCGTCGGCCTCGCCGCTCAGCAGGTTCCCTCGGCTCGCCCCGCCGTTGACGAGCAGCCCGTTGCCCGTCGCGTGGCGACGCTCGATCTCCGCGCAGTCCTGCGGGCGCGAGCAGCTCATGATGACGCCGCGGTCCTTCTCGACCCAGCGGAACGCGGGGATGCCCTCGTTGCTGCCGAGCAGGATGCCCGCCTGGCTGGCGCCCGTCTGGGAGGACAGGTCGGTCTCCCATTCGATGAGCCGGTAGCCGTCCTCGGCGATCCACCTCGCGAGGTTCGGGGCGTGGCCGCTGCGCATCGCGCGCTCGAGCACCGGCAGGCCGAGGCCGTCGATCTCCAGGCAGATGAGCCCCGGGGAATCGTCCTTGGCCAGCGACCCCTGGCGGCGCGCGATCCGCCGGACGACGCGCAGCGTGTACTGCTCGTCGTCGTTCGTCCCCAAGATCACCTGGAGGATGAGGTCGATCGCCGCCGCGAGCAGGGACACGGCCATCGCGAGGCCGAAGCTGTCGATGCCGAAGGATCCGTCGACGACGTCCGACGCCCACTTCAGCGCGACCGCATCGACGAGGAGCACGAGGACGAAGCCGAGCAGCAGCGTGAGCGGCAGCCGCAGCGCGGCGATGATCGGCGGCAGGATCGCGTTGAGCACGGCGATGATCGCCGCGATCGCGAACGCGCCCGGGACGCCTTCGATCTCCACGTCCGGCACGATCGACGCGGCCGCCAGCAGGGCCGCGGTCGACACGATCCACGAGATGAGCAGCCGGAACGGCCGCAGGCGCGGGGTCTCGGGGTGCCAGCCGACGGCGCGTGGCACCCGGGGGTCTTCGGGCGTGGTGCTCATGCGTGCAGCAGGCGTTCCTTCTCGGCGGCGAGCTCATCGTCGCTGAGCACGCCGGCGTCGCGCAGCTTCGCGAGCCGTTCGAGCTGCGCGATGCGCGCCTCGCCCGCGTCGGGTGCCGGGAGCGCGGCCGGTTCCTGGTCAGCGCCGGAACCGCCGACCTTGCCGGCCGCGCGCTTCGCGGCATCGGCGGCTGCGGCACCGCGGCTGCGCAGGGCCGAGAAGTCGAACCCGCGGCTCTCGGCGTCGGGGAACTCCCGCTCGGTCTGACGGCGCAGCGCGACGACGCCGAACGCCACGAGGATGATGAGGAGCAGGACGAACCAGGGCCGGCGCAGCGCCGGGATCGGCGCCCACGCGATGAGCAGGACGAGGGCGACGCCGACGCCGATGCCGACGGCGTCCGGCCGCTGCTGCAGCGCCGGCGCGCTGAACTCTCGCAGTGCCACGGCCGGGCGGGAGGGCCCGGCGAGCCACGCCGCGATCACCACGCCGATGCCGACGATGACGAACTGCCAGCCGAGTGTGGTCAGCAGGGTCGTGCCGATGTCCCACGCCGCCGCGGCCGCTGGTTGCACGGACGCGGTGGTCGTGAGCGAGTCGACGATGTACTGGCCGGCGATGCCGCGGGCGAGCAGCACGATCGCGCCCGCGGCGACGAGCGCCCAGCCCGCCGCGAGCATGGTCGACCGGCGCCGGCCGCGGGCCAGCCACACCGCGAGCATGAGCAGGCCGAGCGTGAGGAAGGTCAGGAGGTACGAGCCCGTCTTCAGCGCCTGCGCCGCGTTCTGCGCGGTCTTCAGCTCATCGGATCGCACGATCTCGATCTCGGCGGCGCTCTCGGGGATCTTGGCCAGCACCGAATTCGGCAGTCCGATCCGCTGGCCGATCTGGGTGAGGATGCTGCGCAGGTCGAGCGTCACCACGCCGTCCGTCGCCGTGACCGCCCCGGATTGCTCATCGAGGATGATGGCGACGAACTGCTCGTGGGAGACGCGGTTGGCGTCCGCCCAGAGCGTCTGCACCTTCGGGTTCTGCAGCGCCCGCGTGGAGATCCGGTCGAGCCCTTGGCGCACCGCCGCGGCGGCGGCCGGTGCGAGCGGCTGGAGCTCCGGCGGCAGCCGATCGGACAGCTGCTGGCTGACGTCCACGTTGGCGTACAGCTCGTCCACGAGGTAGTTGGCGATCTCGTCGTTGATCGCCTCGTTCTCCAGCAGCTCGGTGCTCGTCTCGACCCATTGGTCAGTGTTCAGCAACTGCTCGCGCGCCCACGTCGCGAAGATCGACAGCGTGCCGACGAGGACGGCGACGAGGATGAGGGCCCGCGCGGTGTAGATGCGCCCCTTCGGCGGCGGGGCCTGCGCAGCGGGGGCAGCCTCCGGCTCGGAGTCCTCGGTGCGATCGGGTTCGTCAGTCATGGAGATGCCGCCTTGCGGGGGTGCGGGCCGGCGCGGACGCGCCGGCGGCATCCTCGCACCTCGGACGGTCGCCTGCACCAGTGAAATTCCGCAGTCTCGCTACGGGTTCAGGATGCGTCGCGGGACGCCAGCTTGTCCCGGTACAGCGCCTCGTCGGCGCGGCGCACGAGGTCCTCGGCGTTCTCGCCGGGGTGCCAGGTCACGGCGCCGACCGAGCACCCGGGGTCGTAGCGCAGCGCGGTGCGCAGACGACGGGCCAGCTCGGTGAGGTCGCCCTCGCCGCAGTCGGGCAGCAGGACGGCGAACTCGTCGCCACCGAGGCGGGCCAGCAGGTCGCTGTCACGGAGCTGGCCGCGCCACGCTGCAGCGACCTCGCGCAGCACGCGGTCGCCCGCGTCGTGGCCGAGCGTGTCGTTGACGGCCTTGAACGCGTTGAGGTCGAGCAGCGCCACGCCGAGGGGGGCGCCTGAGCGCTCGGCCTCCTCGATGGCCTGCGGGACCTGGGACTCCCACGCCCGCCGGTTCGGCACGCCGGTCAGCGGGTCGTGCTCGGCGAGTGTGGCGCAGCCGTCGTTCGAGGCGGTGGCGGTGGCTGATGTCGAGGTAGTGGACGAGGATCATCGGCGGCTCGTCCGGGGTGACCTGCAGGCGCGCGGCGGACAGCTGCACCCACATCGCGCGGCCGTCCGAGGCGATGAGCCGTCGCTCGGCGCTCCAGCGCTGCACGGTTCCGGCGAGCAGGTCGCCGAGCGCTTGGAGGTCCTCCGCGCTCTGGTCCGTGTCGGTCATGACGCCGTGGCGGCGGCGCAGCAGCTCGGCGTGGGTGTGACCCGTCAGCTCGCAGATCGCGCGGTTCACACGGACGTTCCGGCCGTCGGCGTCCATGAGGATCATGCCGATGGGCGCCTCGTCGAACGCGGCCTCGAACCGCCGCTGCGCGGCGCGCAGGGCGAGCTCGGCCTCCTGCCGCTCACTGATGTCCTGCACGATCCCGGCGAACGTCGTCGCGCGCCCGGTGGCATCGCGCTCGACGTGCGCGCGCAGATGCACGTACGCCACCGAGCCGCCCCGATGGCGCAGGCGGAAGTACAGCTCCATCGGTCCGGCGGGCTGGCCCTGGCGCTGCGCCCAGGTCCGGGCGATGAACTCCTGGTCGTCGGGGTGCACGTGCTCGAGGAGGGCCGGGAAGTCCGCGGGCGGGTCCCCGGGGGACCGGCCGAAGATGCGGCACGCCTCGTCGGACCACGACCAGCTCATGTCGCTCAGATCCATGCGGAACGACCCCACGCGTGCGAGGGCCTGGGCCTCGGCGAGGTCCGCGTGCTCGCTGGCGAGGGCGCGCTCGGCCTCGCGCTGCGCGGTGACGTCGATGAAGGAGGAGACGACGTCGCGCCGCGTCGGGTCGGTCTGCGCGGGAATCGGTTCGGTGTTGACCAGCAGCCAGCGCGACGTGCCGTCGGCGAGGCGAAGGCCGAGCGTGCGATCCGTCTGCGCCACGCCGGTGCGGCGGGTCTCGTGGCCGGGGAGGTCGCGCAGCGGGAGGGGGTTTCCGTCGGCGTCCGTGGCCGTCCACGCCGGCGGGAGCGGCTCCTCGCCCGAGAGCTGCGCCGCGGTGAGCCCGAGGATGCGCTGCGCGCTCGCGTTGGCCACCCAGCGCCCGTCTGCGTCGAGCAGGGCCACGCCCTCGTGGAGGTTGTCGACCATCGCGCGGTAGCGGGCCTCGTTGCGGGTCAGCTGCGCGCGGGCCTCCGCCTCCGCGGCCTCGGCGCGGCGCTGTGCGGTGACGTCCGCGATCACGCACGCGATGTCGAGGACGCGGCCCCCCGCGCGGTGGGGGGATGAGCTCCGTCGCGTAGACGTGGCCGGTCTCCTCGAAGGAGTAGTCGAACCGCTGGCGCGAGCCGCGCAGTGCGGCCTCCCAGAACGGGCGCGTGTACTGCCAGTTCGGGCCGGCCATCTGCTCTGCGGTCTGCCCCGTCAGCTCGATCGACTCGAGTCGGATCCGGTCGATGAGCGGTCCGCGTGCGAGCTGGCAGACGAGGTGCTGGTCGAACAGCAGCGCCGCCGTGTCCGGCATGAGCGTCGCGAGCTCGTCGAGCTCACGCGCGGCGTCGACGCGGGTCCGGGCGGCGGAGGCGAACTGCGCGGCCTGGCCGACGGCGAGCCCGAGCGCAAGGTCGGTCGCGGTGACCGGGACGGCCTGCACCACGCCCATCGGGAGCGGGGCGGGGGCCGTCTCGGCGAGCAGCACGATGCCGACGCTGCCGCCCGCTTCGGGCAGGCGGTTCGCGAGGGCCAGGGCGTCCCCGGCTGCGGGATCGGCGACGACGACGTGCCGCCCGCCCGCCAGCAGTGGCAGCGCGGCGTCGATGGAGGCGGCGGTCTGGGGTGGGCGCTGCACGAGGGGGGCCAGGCGCTGCGCGAGGTCCGCACGGAGCGGGGCCGTGGGGCTCAGCACCAGGATGTCGCACGTGATGAACGCCATGAGCATCCCCAGAGAAGGGGATGGGAATGTGTTCGGCTAACGAGCGGAGACGCGCGAGTAACTTGGCGCGTTGGCGCTCAGCTCGGGACGGTGCCGCTCACGACGACGTAGCGGGCATCGAGCTCGACTCCCGCCGGGTCGTTGCTCGACGACGCCAGGAGCCGATCGAACGCCGGCCGGAGCTCGTCGCGCTGCTCGGCGGTGAACGTGCCCCGCGCGAGCGCGGTGAACAGTTCGTCGGGCGTCAAGCCGGCGATCCGAACCGTGCGGGTCCGCACTTCCAGATCCTCGAGGTGCGGGCCCAGCAGGTTGCGGATCACCGCGTCCCGGCCCCACGCGGCCGGCGACGGGATCCCGTCGGGGAGCGGCCGGACATGCTCGGCGAACTCGGTCAGACCGCCGGGCAGCCCCCGCGGCACCCAGGCGGCGACCGCGAGCCGGCCCCCCGGACGGCACACGCGGACGAGCTCGTCGACGGCGCGTTCGGGACGGGGCGCGAGCGGGGCGCCGAACGCGGAGATCACGACGTCGAACTGGTCGTCGGCGTAGGGCAGCGCCTGGATGTCGGCCTGCTGCCACGTGACCGCGGGCTCGCACCGCTCGCGGCCGCGGGCGATCGCTGCGGCGGCGATGTCGCACGCGTCCACCCGTGCCCCGCGCGCGCGACACGCGCGCGACACGTTGCCGTCACCGGCTCCCGCGTCGAGGACGCGGTCGCCGCGCGCGACCTCGGTCAGGTCGGCGAGGACCTCGGCCACGGGGCCGAGCTGGTCGAGGACCGGCCACGCCAGCGCGGCCTCGGCGTCCGTCCGCACCCGCGCGGTGGCGCCCTCGAAGTCGATCTCCGCCCGCGCCCGGCCCGTCATGCGCAGGCCGAACAGCGCACGGCGGGAGACGCGGGTCTCGTCCGTGCGCCGCGGCGGGGGCGGTGGGCTCGAGTACACGTCGCGACCTTCCACCCCGCCGAGCCTACGCCGTTGCACCGGATCCCGATCGCCGGTCACAGCAATGTCACCGCCAGCCAACAGCTTTGTCACACCGGGTGGAAGGGGCGAACGTAGGACTCCGGGGGTCCGCACACATCCAGCGCCGGAGGGCTCACCCCCATGGCAGTCGACGTGTCACGCAGGACGTTCGTGCAGGGTTCCGCGGCGATCGGTGGCGGCCTCGCCATCGGCGGGCCCATCAGCGCGCTCGCGGCGAACAGCGCGCAGGGCAAGCCACCCGTCGTCCCCGGGTACGGTCCCCTCGCGCCGACCCCGGAGATCGACACCGGCATCGAGTTCCTCTCGCTGCCCAAGGGCTTCGAGTACCGGCTGATCAACCGCAGCGGCGACCCGATGCGCGACGGCAACCCGACCCCCAGCATCATGGACGGCACGGGTGCCTTCCGCGGCCCGCGCGGCACGACGGTGCTGATCCGCAATCACGAGAACCGCTCCCGCGCGGGCGAGATCAACGTCCCGGTGCCGACCGGCAAGCGGTACGACCCCGACGTCAACGTCCGCGGCGGCAACACGAAGCTCGTGGTCGGCCCCGACCGCAAGGTCCAGGAGGTGTTCGGGATTCTCGGCGGCACGCACACGAACTGCGCCGGCGGCGTCACGCCGTGGGGATCGTGGATCACCTGCGAGGAGATCTTCAACTACGGCGCGACCGAGTCGAACACGACGGCCGGGACGGGCGTCCCGCACGGCTACGCGTTCGAGATCCCGGCCGACGCGACGAAGGCCGTCACGCCGCAGCCGATCGTCGACGCGGGCCGGTTCTCGCGCGAGGCCGTCGCCTGGCTGAACGGGGTTCTCTATCAGACCGAGGACCGCGGGGACGCGTGTCTGTACCGGTTCGTTCCCGACCGCCGCCCGAAGGAGTACGGCGACCTCGCGGACTTCGGCGGCGTGCTCCAGGCCCTGGTGGTGAAGGGGCGGCCGAACTTCGACGCGAACACGGCGAACCCGGGCGAGGTCTTCCAGACCGAGTGGGTGACGATCGAGGAGCCCAACCCGCTCACGGACACGGTCCGCAAGGAGGCCCAGGCGAAGGGCGCCGCGATCTTCGACCGCACGGAGGGCTGCTGGTCCTCCCCGCGCAAGGTCTACTTCGACTGCACGACAGGCGGCGAGGCGCAGCTCGGCCAGCTGTGGGAGTACGAGCCCGACGCCAGGGGCGGCGGCAAGCTCAAGCTCATCTACGAGTCGACGAACAGCGATCAGCTCGAGAACCCGGACAACCTCGTCCTGGTCCCCGGCACGGGCGACGTCTGGCTCCAGGAGGACGGCGACGACGAGCAGTTCATCCGCGGCGTGACGCTCGACGGGCGGATCTACGACTTCGCCAAGACGGTGCTGAACTCGACCGAGTTCTGCGGCGGCTGCTTCTCGCCCGACGGCCAGACGTTCTTCGTCAGCCAGCAGGGTGACCGGCTGGCGGCGGGGCAGGCGCCGCTGGACCAGCCCGCGTCGAACGCGGGGCTGACGTTCGCGATCTGGGGACCGTTCAGGAGCCGCAGGGCGTAACCCGTCCAGCGGCGGCGATCCGGGATGATGGGTGCGAGACACGCTCGTACCCATCCCCGGAGGTCCCCCGCCATGTCGTTGAAGCGCACGCTGTTCGAGCCCGAGCACGAGCTCTTCCGCGAAAGCGTGCGCGCGTTCGTGGCCAAGGAGGTGCTGCCGCGGCGCGAGCAGCACCGCGCCGACCGGCTCATCGACCGCGAGACCTGGAAGAAGGCCGGCGAGCTCGGCTTCCTCGGGCTCGGCGTGCCCGCGCAGTACGGCGGGTCGGACATCGACGACTTCCGCTTCAACGCGGTCCTCAACGAGGAGCTGTCGCGGATCGGCGTGGCCTACGGGTCGAGCTTCGGCATCCAGGTCGACATCATCGCCCCGTACCTCCTGCGCCTCACCACCGAGGAGCAGAAGGAGCGCTGGCTGCCGGGGTTCTGCAGCGGCGACATCGTCACCGCGATCGGGATGACCGAGCCCGAGGCGGGCTCCGACCTCGGCGCGCTGAAGACCACCGCGGTGCGCAACGGCGACGGCTGGATCGTCAACGGCTCGAAGACGTTCATCACGAACGGCGGCAACGCCGACCTCATCGTCACCGCGGCGCGCACCGGCGGCGGGCCGAAGGGTCGCGGCATCACGCTGTTCGGCATCGAGGCCGGCATGGAGGGCTTCTCGCGCGGCCGCGTCCTGGAGAAGGTCGGCCAGCACGAGGCCGATACGGCCGAGCTGTTCTTCGAGGACGTCCACGTCCCGGACGAGCTCGTCATCGGTGAGCTGGACGGCGGCTTCAAGCACATGATGGAGCACCTCGCGCAGGAGCGGATGGGCTCGGCGATCACGAACGTCGCGCACGCGCGCGCGGCGCTGGACATCACGCTGCAGTACGCCAAGGACCGCATGGCGTTCCGGCGCCCGATCGGCTCGTTCCAGCACAACCGCTTCCTGCTCGCCGACCTCGTCACGCGGCTCGACGTCACGCAGGCCTATGTCGACCAGTGCACCCTGGCGCACAGCAAGGGCGAGCTCTCTCCCGTCGACGCCGCGAAGGCCAAGTGGTGGAGCAGCGACGTGCAGGGCCAGGTCGTCGACGCGTGTGTCAGCTGCACGGCGGCTACGGCTACATGGAGGAGTACGAGGTCGCGCACGCGTGGATGGACGCGCGGGTGACCCGGATCTGGGCCGGCTCGAACGAGATCATGAAGGAGATCATCGGGCGGGACCTCGGCTTCGGCGACCCGCGGTAGCCCGGGGAATATCCGGCGACGGCAGGCGTCCTGGAAAGTGTGGGGTTCACGTTGGGGGACCCCCTGATGACACCGGTACACCGACGAGTCACGGTGTGCAGTGCAGAGGAACGCCAAGGCAGTAAAGGAGCCCACCATGCCGTCCATCAGCCAGCACTTCCCCTTCTCCGCCCTCCTGCGTCGTCGTTCACCGCGGCCCGCGCAGCCGAGCGCGCCTCCTGACCCGCCGCGGGAACCGACGCCCCTGCCGATGCTCGCGCCCATCCCCGAGCCCGAGCTGCACTGGGCCGAGCCGCACCCGGCGCCGCTGCTGCGCGAGCAGGTCGCGGTGCTCGAGGCCGAGCGCGCGCTGGCGGCCCTGCACGGCCTGGACCGCGACGGCGCGTACGCCGAGGATCTGCAGGCCGAGCTTGCCGCCGCGAAGGCCGCCTACGTCGGCACCGCGGTCATCGAGCTGGCCGTGCTGCGCGCCGAGCTGAACGGGCGCCTGCAGGGCTAGATGATCTGAGACGGGGGCGGCTTCGGTATGCGCCGGGTGTGGGTGCGCGCCCGGCGCGGTATGCCTGCACGGAGTCGGGGAGCCGAGTGGTTGGACAGCTGTCCAACCGGGGTTATGTGAGACATCCGGGAGGCCGTTGGACTCCCATGAACTCGTTTGACATCACGCCCAACGCCGCCGCATCCCTCGGCGGCGCACATGACCCGCTGTGCCAGGCCATCGCCCGACTCGTCGACCTCGCGGGAAGCGCGACGGGCGCGCCGATCGCGTACGTGTGGCTCGTCGATGACGCTGCACGACCGGATTGCACGACGGCCCGGCCCGGACCGAGACTGCGCGAGCACACCCGCCGCGTGGCCGAGACCGGGCAGCCCGTCGTCGTCCACGACGGCTACGCCGACATCGAGCCGTCCCAGCCCCACTTCGAGCGCGTCGTGGCGTTCGTCGGCGCGCCGCTGTCCCGCGAGGAGGGCGGCCCGGCACTCGGCGCGCTCTGCGTCGTCGACCGCCGCCCGCGCCTGTGGACCACGGAGGAGGTCGCGACGCTCGAGACGCTCGCCCGCGCGATCGCGGGCGAGCTGGAACTCAGCGCGGCGTAAGGCTCAGCCGCCGACCCACGGCCGGGGCCGGGTGCACGGCGCCGGGGTGGTGTCGGTCGGGTCGAGGGCGCGCAGGGCAAAGCCGACGGCGCGACGGTCGTAGACGATCGCCGCGTGGTCGATCTTGTTCTGCTCGCACCCGTCCTGGACCACGATGTTCGTGACGTTCGGGCCGACGAGCAGCGCGGACGTCCACGGCGTGACGATCTCGTCGTACCGCGTCTGGATGACGACGTAGCGCACGCCGGGCACCGTGTCGCCGCCCTCGTTCAGCCGCTGCATGAACGGCGAGCCGGCGCTCTGGTCGGCGAACGCCGGGGCGACGGCGCGCGTCAGCGCGCGCAGGAACGACCGCGCCCACGCGGGGACGTCGGACTCTTCCTCTTCCTCGCCGCCCGAGCCGTGGTTGGACGGCGACATGCCGATGAGCGTGCCGACCTTCGCCGCTCCGCCGCCGAAGCGCAGGTACTGGCGGGGCATCATCCCGCCCTGCGAGTGGCCGATGATGTCGACCTCCTCCGCGCCCGTGGCCGCGAGCACGCGGTCGACGAACGCGCCGAGCTGCGTCGCGGAGCGCTCGACCGACGCGAGCCCGAAGGACGGCCCGGGGTACAGGCGCCCGTAGTTCAGGGCGAAGACGCAGAAGCCGCGGTTCTTCAGCTCGGGACCGATCGCGCGCCAGCTCAGCGCCATGTTCGCGGCCGTGCCGTGCACGAGGACGACGGGGTTCGGGTGCTCGGCGCTCGGGCGGCACGCGAAGTCGTTCGTGCCGGGCGGTGACGCGTTCGGGCGCGCCTGCCCCTGCAGGATCGCCTCGATGAAGTTGTACTTCACCGGCAGCGGGTCGGCGGCGGCCGGCCCGGCGGTGATGGTGAGTGCGGCCGTCAGCGTCACGGCAGCGGCGATCCTGCGCAGCATCGGTCTCCCCCGGAGTCCCCCTGGACGCTCGCCAGCGTAGTCGAGCACGGCCGTCGCTGCTAGGTTCCGGCGCCACGAATCCGGGACACCGCAGGGAGACGCGGTGGGCCGGTGGGCTGTCCCGCCCCGTTGTCAGCAGTGCACCTCGCACCTCGTTCGAAGGAGCCGTCTCCCGCATGTTCAGCGCACCCCGCGGCCGCAAGGTCCTCGTCACCGGCGCGACGAAGGGCATCGGCAAGGGCATCGCCGCCGTCTTCGCCGGGCGCCGGCGCCGATGTCGTCATCACCGGCCGCAACGCCGAGGCCGGCGAGGAAGCCGTTCGTGATCTCACCGTGAGCGCCGGCGGCAAGGTCCGGTTCGTCAAGCAGGACGTCGGCGTCCCCGAGGACTGCGCGCGCGCCGTCCACGAGACGATCGAGCTGCTGGGCGGCCTCGACGTGGTGTGCGCGAACGCGGGCGTGTTCCCGGAGCGGCCGCTGGCCGAGATGACGTCGGTGGACCTGCGCGAGATCTTCGCGATCAACGTCCACGGGTGCATCATGACCGTGCGTCACGCGATTCCCGCGCTGGAGCAGTCCGGCCGCGGGCGCGTCGTGCTGACGTCGTCGATCACCGGGCCGGTGACGGGCTTCACGGGCTGGTCGCACTACGGGGCGACGAAGGCCGCGCAGCTCGGCTTCATGCGCACCGCGGCGATCGAGCTCGCCCCGAAGGGGATCACGGTCAACGCGGTGCTCCCGGGGAACATCCGCACGGAGGGCCTTGTGGACATGGGGCCCGACTACATCGCGTCGATGGAGGAGGCGATCCCGCAGAAGCGACTGGGCAGCGTGCGGGACATCGGACACGCGTGCCTGTACTTCGCGAGCCCGGAGGCGGGGTACGTCACGGGGCAGTCGCTGGTCGTCGACGGTGGTCAGATCCTCCCTGAATCACTGGGCGCGATGGGCTGACGACACCGCCCGTCCTGCAAGATCGCTACCGTGGGGTGCGACAGAACGCCGAATCCCTCACGGTCCGCCGTGTGGGAGCGGGGGACCCAAGTCGTTGGGGCGAATCGACGCCAAGGTGCGTCGTAGCGCATGCCTCGTGCGCGAGCCCGTCAGCTCACCCCGTAGGCACCACGTCATTCAGAGAGGTGTCGAACTTGTCGCTGACCCGTGCCCGTCGCCGCGCTTTCGCGGTGGCTCCGCTTGCCCTGCTGGCCCTCGCTCCCGCGGCTTCTGCCGCCGTGGGCGGAGCGACCCCCGACGCCACCCCGGAGGTCACCGAACTGCGGTGCCCGGCCGGCGACGGCGGGGCGGCATGCCCGCGCGGCGAGGTGCTGCGGCTCTCCGGTGAGCACCTCCGGGAAACGCGCACGGTCGTCTTCCTGGGCGGCAAGGGCGCGAAGGACGATCGCCGCGCCACCCCGACGACCGCGTCGCCGCGCCGCGTCCTCGTGCTGGTTCCGAAGGGCGCGAAGTCCGGCCCCGTCCGGGTCATCAGCGCGGTGGCCGGCCCGTCGCGGCCGGGTCCCAAGCTCAAGGTCATGCCCGCCAGCCGGGTGACGCCCGCCTCCAGCGTCGACGGCGCCACCGGCGTGTTCCCCGTCACCGGGAAGTACGACTTCGGCACCGAGACCAACACGTTCGGCGGCGGCCGCGGCCACGAGGGGCAGGACATCCTCGCGAAGTGCGGCCTGCCGGTGGTCAGCGCGCTGTCCGGCGAGATCCAACACGTCGCGTTCCAGAGTGCGGCCGGGAACTACGTCGTCGTGCAGGCCGACGACGGCACGAGCCAGGCGTACATGCACCTGCGCGAGCCGTCGACCTGGAAGAAGGGCCAGCCGGTGCGCGCCGGCGAGCAGCTCGGCGTGGTCGGGTCCACGGGCCGGTCCACCGCGTGCCACCTGCACTTCGAGCTGTGGACCGCGCCCGGGTGGTACCTCGGCGGCGAGCCGATCGACCCGCTGCCCAGCCTGAAGGCCTGGGCGGCCCGGACGACGAAGGGCTGACGTCAGGCGGGCTCGGGTCGGCGCCGTAGCCGCTGCGCGCCGAGCACCACGAGCCCCGCCACGAGGCCCCAGAACGGCGCGCTGATGCTGAGCGCGGTGATCGCCGAGGCACTCACGACCAGGGTCACGACGGCTGCCTCGCGGTGCTCGCCGTCGGCCATCGCGCCGCCGAGGGCGGCGGCCAGTGCGCCGAGCAGCGCGAGACCCGCGACGGCTTCGATCAGCAGCGGCGGCGCGGCGGCCAGCAGCGCGGCCGCGGCGCCCGCCGACAGGCCGACGACGACGTACGCAGCGCCGGAGGTCACGCCGCCGATCCAGCGCCGTGACGGGTCGGGCCCGCCCTCGGGGCCGGCGACGAGGGCGGCGCTGATCGCCGCGAGGTTGATGGCGAACACCCCGAACGGCGCCGTCAGCGCCGTCGCCCCGCCGGTGGTGACGAGGATCGGCCGCAGCGGCGGGTGGTAGCCGAAGCTGGCCAGGACGGTCATCCCGGTGATGTTCTGCGACGCCATCGTGACCAGGAAGAGGGGGAGGGCCAGGCCGATGATCGCGCCGGCGTCGAACGCCGGGGTGGTCCACGTCGCGGCCGGGGCGAGGTCGGCCGCGGCGACGTCGAACGTCTCAGTCACGCCGATGACGAGGGCCGTGACGACGATGGCGCCGGGAACCGCCCACCGGCGGGCGACGACGAACAGCACGAGCCACGCGCCGATGATCGGCGCGGTCTGGGCGGGCAGCTCGACCATCGACCGTGCGGGCGCCAGGCAGACGGGGAGCAGGACGCCGGCGAGCATCGCGGCGGCGATCGGCCCAGGGATGGCCGCGATGGCGCGGGCGAGCGTCCGCGACGCGCCCGTGATCGCGATGAGCACGCCGCAGACGACGAACGCGCCGATCGCCGCGGCGTACCCGCCGTCCGGCACGCCGGTGGTGAGCAGCAGCGCCGCGCCCGGGGTCGACCAGGCGATCGCGACCGGCATCCGGGTGTGCAGCGACAGGAAGATCACGATCGGCGCCATCGCCAGGCAGATGACGAGCAGCCCTGACGCGGCTTCGGCCTCGGTCGCCCCGACGGCGCGCAGGCCGGTCAGCACGAGCGCGAACGTGCTCGCGAACCCGACGACCACCTGGACGCCGCCGGCGATCGCGGGCTGCGCGGTGCCGCCGCGGTCGCTCATCCGTAGAGCATGAGGTTCAGAGTGCGGGCGGCCCGCGCCCCGGTCGCGTAGACGTGGTCGACGTCGGCGGCGTACCGCGCGAGGTCGCCGGGGCGCAGGTCGACGGTCTCGCCCACGGGGCCGACGGTGATCGCACCCGCCGTGCAGAGCAGGAGCTCCTCGGTGCCCGGCAGGTGCGGGGGCGAGCGCTGTTCGGTGCGGGCGGGCAGCTCCCAGGTGAACAGCTCGCTGCGCCGGGCGCGGGCGTCGGCGTGCAGGAGCAGGCCTGACAGCCCCGACTCGCCGACCACCGGTTCCCCCTCGCCCGCCCGCAGGACGCTGACCCGCGGGGCCGCCTCCGGTGCGACGAGGGCGCCGAGGCCGACACCCAGCGCCTGCGAGATCTTCCACAGCGTCTCCATCGAAGGGTTGCCGTCGCCGCGCTCGATTCGGGCGAGGATGGTCTTCGACAGGCCGCTGGCGCGGCTCACGTCGCCGAGCGACTCGCCGCGGGCGGCGCGGTGGGCGTGGACGGCGCGGCCGATGCGCCGGGCGAGGTCATCGAGGTCGTCACTCATAGTGGACGAGTGAAAACTTTAGTGGACGGCGTAGACTCACGGGTATGTCCACGCCCCCCGAGACGCGCAGCGTCAAGATCTCCGACGACGAGCGGGGAGGCTGGTCGTCCGATCGCCCGCGCCGCGACGGCGCCGACTCGCCGCCCAAGCCGCGCGACATCTCCGTCCGCACCCGCGTGCTGCAGCCCGCCTTCCGCCTGCGGTACTCACCCGGCAGCCTGCTGCTCATCGTCAGCGGCTCGGTCGAGCAGGCCGAGCAGTTCGCCAACCGCGTGCTCGAAGAGAAGAACGCGATGCTGTCGATGGCCAAGGTCCGCCGCCTGCTCGCGGGCAAGGTGACCGCCGAGGAGATCGAAGAGCGCGCCGCGCAGCTGCTGGACGCGGCGATCACCAAGCGCCTGCAGGGCGGCGATTCGACGGTCGTCGTGCTCGACACCGTCACCCCTGAGGAGCGCGAGCCCCTCCTGCGCGCGGCCGCCTCGCTGCGCCGCCCGCGTCACCTCATCCTGCTCGAGGCCCCGCGCGACGCGGTCTCCGACGAGGATCGGCTCGTGCTCAACGACCTGCGCAAGGCCGTCGACGACGGCGACGTCGGCAGCGAGGGCATCCAGACGGCGCTGCGCCTCGGCGGCGCGTCGATCGCGGACACGAAGAAGATCGTGTTCCGTCCTCCGCCTGCCGACGACTGACGCTCGCTTGTGGTGAGCCGGGGGCGGTCGGGGTTCCGCCCCTCGCCCGCACGCTCGCGGGAACCACGTCGGCGGGCTCCGTCAGCGCCCCTTGCCCGCTCATGAATGCGGCGAGGGCCGGAACCCCGACCACCCCCGCTCAAAGGCGGCGTCGGTGCAGCGGGCCGGAACCCTGGAGGTGGGTGGGGCGAGCGGTCTGTTCCCCGCCGCATTCATGAGCGGGCAAGCAGCGTCGACGGAGAGCGCCGACGTGGTTCCCGCGAGCGTGCGGGCGGGGAGCAGACCGCTCGACCCACCCACACGCCGGAGGAGAACGAGCTAGACCCTATGGCCGGTGACCCGAGGGGTTGACCGGTGAGGGTTGGTGGCCGGACGCTCCTCGCGGGGGTTTGTCTGACCGGAGGAGCGGCCTCCGGCTGACCCCAGAGTGAGGAGGTCCGGCCATGGCTGGAACGATGACGTGGGTGGGGCTCGATGTCCATGCGCGATCGACGCACGCGGCGGCGATCGACGCGGCGACCGGTGAGCTATCGCGGATCCGGTTCGGCGCCGGTCTCGAGGCGCCGGTCGCGTGGCTCTCCGAGCTGCCCGGGCCGGTGTCGGCGTGCTACGAGGCCGGGCCGACGGGGTTCGGGCTCTACCGGGCGGCGACGGCGGCCGGGCTTGACATGCGGGTGATCGCGCCGGGCAAGACGCCGAGGGGCCCGTCGGACCGGGTCAAGACCGATCGCAAGGACGCTGAGCTGCTCGCGCGGTTGCTGTTGGCCGGGTCGTTGACGACGGTCGTCGTCCCGCCCGTCGAGGTGGAGGCCGCCCGGGATCTGATGCGCGCCCATGACGCCTGCCGCCGCGATTTGATGAACGCTCGGCACCGTGTCAGCAAGATGCTGCTCAGGCATGGCCGGGTCTACCCGAAGCCGACGACGTGGACGGTCGAGCACCGCCGCTGGCTGGCCGCCCAGCAGTTCGACCAGCCGGCGAGCGAGCTGACGTTCGCCGACCTCGTCGCCGCAGTCGACGGGCTCGCAGCCCGCAAGGCCGCTCTGGCCGAGCGGCTGTCGCGGCTGGCCCTCGACGAGCAGTGGTGGCCGACCGTCGCCCGGCTGCGGTGCTTCAGGGGGGATCGACACCCTCACCGCGTTCGCGCTGCACCTCGAGCTCGGCGGCGACTGGCACCGCTTCTCCCGCGCCCCGCAGCTCAGCGCGTGGCTCGGGCTGACGCCGTCGCTGAACCAGTCCGGCGAATCATCCAGACAGGGCGCAATCACGAAGACCGGATCGACGCTGGCCCGACGGTTGTTGGTCGAATCGGCGTGGCACTACGGCCGCGATCCGCGGATCGGGACGGTCCTCGCCCGGCGCCAGGACGGCCAGCCCGATCACGTCCTGCAGATCGCCAACCGCGCGCAGCAAAGGCTGCATCGCGTTTACACGCAGATGCGATCGCGCGGCAAGCACCACAACGTCGTCGTCGTCGCGGTCGCGCGCGAGCTGGCGTGCTTCTGTTGGGCAGCCGCCACCGCCGACTGACCCCACGGCTGACAGCCCTGCCGGTCGGCAGACCGGGGCGCCGGGCCATCAGCGGCCGGCACGCGCGAATCAGCTATGGGCAGCATCCGCTGCGCGGATGCCACGCCCGCTCCTAGACCGCGCACGCCGGCAGCACGAAACCGGGCCCTGGGGTCACCAAACCCCCGCATCATCAGACTGGCAACGCCGACACCGAGCCCGGCGCCCCGCTCTGCCGACCAACAAGAAGAGCCCCGCGCAAGCGGGGCTCTCAGTGCTGCAGACTTGACAAACGTCAGGCCATATCAGCTGAGCCGCTCGATGATCATCGCCTCGCCCTGACCCTGGGCGACGCACATCGTCTCGAGGCCGAACGTGCCGTCGGTGGTCTCGAGGTCGTTGAGGAGCGTCGTCAGGATGCGGACGCCCGTCTGGCCGAACGGGTGGCCGAGGGCGATCGCGCCGCCGTGCGGGTTGAGCTTGGCGTAGTCGAAGCCGACCTCGTCGGCGATCGGGATCACCTGGGCGGCGAACGCCTCGTTGAGCTCGTAGATGTCGATGTCGCCGATCGACATGCCGGCGCGGTCCAGCGCCTTCTTGATCGCGCCGATGGGCGCGACGCCCATGAGCTCGGGCTCGTTGCCCCACGTGGCCGCGGTGATGAAGCGCGCGCGCGGCGTCAGGCCGAGCTCCTTGGCCTTGTCCTCGCTCATGATCAGCGCGGCGGCCGCGCCGTCGTTGAGCGGGCACGAGTTGCCGGCCGTCACCGTGCCGCCCTCGCGGAACGCGGGCTGCAGCTGGGACAGCTTCTCGTAGGTGGACGAGGCGCGCGGGCCGTCGTCCTTGCTCACGACCGTGCCGTCGGCGAGCGTCAGCGGGATGATCTCCCGGTCGAAGAAGCCCGACTCTTGGGCGGCGACCGCGCGCTCCTGGGACTGCTGGGCGAACTTGTCCTGGTCCTCGCGTGAGACGCCGTACTTCACGGCGACGTTCTCGGCCGTGAGGCCCATCGCGATGTACGCGTCGGGCTGGCCCGGCTCCTTGCCCTGGAGCTTCTCGTTCTGGTCTTCGGGGTGCGCGGCTTCCTGCGCGGCGTTGTAGCGCGAGACGAACTCGACGCCGCCGGCGATGTAGACGTCGCCCTGGCCCGCCATGACGGCGTTCGCCGCGTTGCGGACGGCGTCCAGGCCCGACGCGCAGTAGCGCGAGACCGTGATGCCGTTGGTCTCCTGGCCGAGCTTCTCGCTGAGGAGGACCGCGATGCGGCCGATGTTGTTGGCCTGCAGGCCCTGCGGGAGGCCGCAGCCGGTCACGACCTCTTCGACCGTCGACGGATCGACGCCCGGGTTGCGCTCCAGGAGCTGGTCGATGGTGTAGGCGAGGGTCTCGTCGGGCCGCAGGGAGGCGAGCGAGCCCTTGAACGCGCGGCCGACCGGGGTGCGGACGGCGTCGACGATCACGGCGTTGGGCATGAGGTTCCTTTCAGGCGTGGCCGCCCGAGGCGGTGGGGACTGCGTTCGGGCGGGTCTGGGTCCAGGCGCTGGGGCGCCCGCGCGGGAAGGCGGGACGTGCGCGGGGTTGTACCGGAACAGTGTGGCAGGGACGGTCCGGCGCTGACGGGTGGCAGCTCTGCGTACCGGCGCGATTGCGGTTCACACCAGATCTGAGAACATCGCGGTTCGGTGCGCCTGCGTGTCTTCCTGACCACCCTTGTCACGCTGCTCGCCCTGCCCGCGGTGGCCGCGGCGGCACCCGGCGACTGCACGTACGACGCGGGCACGCAGATTGCCACGTACGAGTGGCTGACCACGCACTCGGGCACCGCGGTGCCGAACGTTCAGCGCTTCGGGGCAGGCAACGAGCAGATCACCGTGGGCCTCAGCGGATTGGCGTGCGGCGCCGCCACCGTGAACAACACCAAGGAAGTGCGGATCGTCGGCACACCACCGGCGGCGAGCACGCGCGACGACTTTGCCGTCGTCTTGGCCAACGGCGTCATGGCGCCCGGCAGCGGCGGGACCGGTGAGGTGAAGGTGACGTTCGTCAGCCCGGGTCGCCTGATCTACGTCCGCGTCACCGGGTCTTCGAACGCGGACCACATCACGGTCGGCGCCAACGGGGTCAACGTCAACGCCGACGAGGCCGCAGACGATGTCGACGTCACACTCACCGGGACCGGTTCGATGCAGGTGTCGGGGGTCGGCTGCACCGACTCGGTGTGCACTGCCGATGGCTCGGGTGGCGACGACGTCCTGAAGACGACCGGCAACGACGGCACGGGCGCCGCGGCCCCGGGCAGCTTCGCGCGCTCCATGCGCGTCTACGGCGGGCCCGGCGCCGACACGATCGAGGTCGCCCGCTACACGGCCGTGCTCCCGGGGGCCGACAACGACACGGTCACTGGCGTCGGTGTGCAGCCGGATCCGTTCTCGGGCACGACCGTCGACTACCGCGGCACGCCGACAGGCGTGACCGTCGACCTGCAGGCCGGGCAGGCGACCGGGGGGTCGGGCACCGAGACGCTCGTCGGCGTCCAGCACGCGCAGGGTACGTCGCAGGCGGACACGCTGCGCGGGGACGGCAACGCGAACCGCCTCGCGTCCGAGGGCGCCGGCGTGGACCTGATCATCGGCCGCGGCGGGGCTGACACGCTCGCCGGCGGGTCGGGCAACGACACGCTGGAGGGCGGGCCCGGCAACGACGACCTCACGGGGAACGCGGGCGGGGACACCCTCCTCGGCGAGGAGGACAACGACACGCTCTGGGGCGAGATCGGGACCGGGTCCCCGGGCAACGACACGATGATCGGCGGCCCCGGCGACGACGCGTTCGTCCCCGCGCTGGGCGACGACACCGTCGACGGCGGCACCGGGACCGATGAGCTGCGCTTCGGCTACGTCCTCCCCGTCCCCGTGACCTTCGATCTCGCGGTCACGTCGAAGCAGGACACGGGCGGCGGCGGGCTCAAGACCGTGTCGGCGGTCGAGAACGTCTCCGGGTCGGCGCAGACCGACACCTTCTTCGGCGACGACGGGCCGAACACCATCCACGGTGGCTTCGGCGGCATCGACACGCTGGACGGGCGGGGCGGCAACGACACGGTCCGGAAGTTCGTGGGCGGTGGCCTCGCACGCGGCGGCGCCGGGGCGGACACGGTGTCGGGCAGCGACAGCGCCGACGTCCTGGAGGGCGGGCCCGGACCGGACAGCATCAGTGCCGGGAAGGGCGACGACCTCCTGCGCGGCCCGGCCGACGGCGAGAAGGACACGCTGTTCTGCGGCGAGGGCACCGACACCACCGAACACGACGAGGGACTTGACACGCTGAACGCCTGCGAGAACGGCGCCGGGTCGGTGTTCGTCCCGCCGCCGCCCGCGCCGATCGTCGAGCCGCCCGCACCGGCGGCCACGCCCGACGCGCCGGTCACACCGGCGGCCACGCCTTCGGCTCCGGTCACCCTCCCGGCGCTCTCGCCGGCGCAGGTCATCAAGCTCCCCGCCGCGTCGAAGCGCTGCTCCAGCCGCCGCACGCTCACCATCAACCTCGTCCAGCCCGCGGGCGTGACGTTCACCGGCGCGAAGGTCACGCTGAAGGCGGGCAAGAAGCAGCTCATCCGCCGGCTCACGCCGAAGAAGGCGGGCAAGGGGCTGAAGGTCGACGTCGACCTGCGTGGCCTGCCGAAGGGGAAGTTCACCGTGGCGATCGAGGTGACGACCGCCGACGGGCGGACGGCGAAGGCGACCCGCGGCTACCGGACCTGCACGCCGAAGCGGCGCTGACCGTCAATTGACCGATGCCGCCACACCGCGGCCGGGATAGCGTCGGCGCCATGACCGACGTCCGTCTCACCCACATCGGCGGCCCGACCGTCCTCATCGAAGTCGGCGGCTGGCGGCTGCTGACGGACCCGACGTTCGACCCTCCGGGGAAGCGCTACTTCTTCGGCTGGGGAACGGTGTCGCGCAAGCTCTCGGGTCCAGCGCGTGCGGTGGAGGACCTCCTGCCGATCGACGCGGTCCTGCTCAGCCACGATCACCACGGCGACAACCTCGACCCCGCGGGCCGCGCGATGCTGCCCTCGGCCGGCGTCGTGGTGACCACGGTGCCCGGCGCCAAGCGGCTCGGCGGCGCCACCCGTGGGCTCGCGCCGTGGCAGACCACGCGGCTGGAGGCCGAAGGGCGTGTCCCGATCGAGATCACGGCGACACCCTGCCGGCACGGCCCGCCGCTCAGCCACCCGATCGTCGGCGACGTCATCGGCTTCGCCCTCGCGTGGGAGGGCCAGGAGCACGGCGTGCTGTGGATCTCCGGCGACACCGTCCTCTATGACGGCGTCCGCGAGGTCGCCGACCGCCTGGAGGTCGACACGGCGCTGCTGCATATGGGCGGCGTGCAGTTCCCGGTGACCGGCCCGCTGCGCTACACGATGACCGCGAAGGACGCGGTGGAACTCATGGGCCTCATCGAGCCGCGGACCGCCATCCCCATCCACTACGAGGGCTGGAAGCACTTCCGTCAGGGACGACCGGCGATCGAGCGTGAGCTCGCCGCCGCGCCCACCGACGTCAGCGACCGCTTCCGGTGGGTCGAGCTCGGCGAGCCCGTGACGCTCAGCTGACGCTGACGACGGGCAGCGGCGCGACCGGCTCGGGCTCCGCGGTGGCCGTCTTGCCCGCGATCGGCGCGACGCCGATCGGCTCGTGGACCACTGCGCCCTCCTTCGCGGGCACCCGCGACATCGCGCGCTCGGCCATCGCGGTGATCGTCAGCGACGGGTTCACCCCGACGTTCGCCGGGACCGCCGAGCCGTCGCACACGAGCAGGTTCTCGTAGCCGTGCACGCGATGGTCGGCGTCCACGACGCCGTCCTGCGCGGTCTCTCCGACGACCACGCCGCCAAGGAAGTGGGCGGTCGACGGAATGGAGAACAGCGACTCGAGGACCGACGACGCCGCGATGCCGCCGGTGCGCTTGGCCAGCCACTCGGTGAAGTCGTTGGCGACCGGGATGAAGCGCGGGTTCGGCCGGTCCGGGTCCTCCTGTGTCTGCAGGCGCACCTTGCCGTTGCGACCGGGCTTGGCGACGAGCCGGATCGCGTTGTCGAGCGACTGCATGACGAGCACGATGATCGTCCGCTCCGACCATCCCGGCGAGAACATGAGCGACGCGTACCGGCGCGGGTGGCGCACGATCTGGCCGAGCAGCTTCAGGGGCCGCACGGCGCGGGAGCCGTCACCGGTCAGCAGCGTGAAGATGCTGCGCATCGCGCCGCCGCCCTTGCCGTAGACCACGGTCTCGATGTGCGTGTGCTGGTCGGGGTAGATCGACGAGTTGATCGCCACGCGGTTGATCAGCCCCGGGTCCTTGTCGGCCGGCACCGTGACGCCGAGCACCGCCTCGCTGTTCGTCCGGACCAGATGGCCGAGGCGGGGCGACAGGTGCGGCAGGTCGCCGTTGGCCTTGGCCTGCGCGAGCAGCTGGTTGGTGCCCAGCGTGCCGCCGGAGATGACGATGCCGCCCGTGCGAAGGACCTGCCGGTCCTTGCGCCGCCACGCGCCGGAGCGCTCGTGGACGATCTCCCAGCCGTCCTCGCCGCGCTCGCCGAGCGGGCGGATCGTCACGACCTGGCGCTGCGGCGTGATGCGGACCCCGCGCTTCTCGGCGAACCAGAGGTAGTTCTTCGGCAGGCTGTTCTTCGCGCCCACCGGGCAACCCATCATGCAGCGCCCGCAGGTCGTGCAGCCGGTCCGCGCCGGGCCCTCGCCGCCGAAGTACGGGTCCGGGACGGTCTGGCCCGGGGTGTCGAGGTACGTGCCCACGCGCGCGGTGCGGTAGGTGTCGGCGCAGCCGATCTTCTCGCCGTACTCCAGAAGCATCTGGTCGGCGGGATCGCCGACGGCGGCGTCGGTGACGCCGAGCATCCGCTGCGCCGTCTCGTAGTGCGGGGAGAGTTCGGCGTGCCAGTCGTGGCCGCCGGGCCACTGCTTGTCGAGGAAGAACGGCGGCGGCGGCGTGTAGAGCGTCATCGCGTAGCCGAGGCTGCCGCCGCCGACGCCCGTCCCGGCGCTGACGAAGACGTCCTTGAACGCGACCATCCGCAGGATGCCGCGCATGCCGAGCTTCGGCGCGTAGAAGTACCTGCGCAGATCCCAGGTCGAGGACGGCAGGTCCTCGTCCTCGATGCGGTTGCCCTGCTCGAGCACCTGCACCGAGTAGCCCTTCTCCGCCAGGCGCAGGGCGGAGACGCTGCCGCCGAACCCTGAGCCGATCACCACCCAGTCGACATCATGTGACCCCATGACCCCTCAGCGTACGCCCCGCTCCGGCTTCCGGCGCAGTGGTGAGGCTCCAACCGGGGGGCCGCGCGGTGGGATCTCGTCACATCTAGGTGACGCGGAGGCTGATTGCCTTCGTCGTCGGTGTGCCGCCGCCGGCGGGGGTGTACACCAGGGTGAGCTTCAGCCGGCCCTTCTTCGTGAGCTTGACCTTCAGCGTGGCGACGCCCTTGACGACCTTGCCGGACGCGAGCTTCTTCTTTCCACGGCGCAGGACCACGGTGCCGCCCGTCGCGCCGCCGACGGCGACCTTCAGGCTCACGCGCCGCCCCTTGCGGATCCCGCCCTTGGGCAGCGTGAGCTTGAGTGTCGGCGGCTTCGCGGCGGGAAGGACCGCGCCGGCGATCGGGACGAGCGGGCCGGCGCCGGCGGGCGGCGCCTGTGGCGTGGCGGTGGTCACGCACTCCGAGCGGTTGGATCGCACGCCGTTGAGCGTGGAGTAGCCGAACACGGCCTCGCCGTCGGCTGACGCGGCCGGGGACACCGAGGCGTCGCCGTCTCCGGCCCCGTCCGTCGTCACGGTCTTCGTGCCGATGAGGCGCGACGTCGCGTCCTCCGCGCGACAGGACGCCGCCGAGAACCAGGTGACGACGTAGCTCGTCAGCGGCTGGTCGGCCACGCGGCCGGTGATGCCCGCCGTCGTCGCGGCAGTCGGGATCGGCGGCTTGGGGACGGCGCCACCGCCCCCGGAGGTGGAGGCGGCACGGGGTCGCGGACGACCGTGATCGTCGCAGGCGGGGCGTTGACCGAGGTGTCGCTGAAGGGGGAGGTCGGGCTGGCCCACCAGACCTTGGCCGACACCGTCGAGGTCGGAACGCCCGGGATGAACGAGGCGGCCTTCATGGTCATGCGGCCCACGATGCTCTCGCCGGGCAGCAGGGTGCCCTTCGTGTCGTCGAGGTAGTCCAGCCGGTCGATGGCGCTTCCGGTCTTGCCGGCGACCTGGCCGACGAACTCCGCCCGGTCGACGACTCCGCCCACCGCCGTGCCGGTGACCTTGATGATCCGGCTCGTCCCCATCTGGATGGTCGGCCCGCCGAGGTCGATCGCTGCGGTCAGTGTCCCGCGCGGCGTCGCCGCGACCGTCTGGGCGATGTCGTTGTTCGTCACGTTGACGGCGCGCGTCTGCCACCGGTGCCCCGCCACTCGCGTCGGTCCGCTCTCCGTGCGCTGAACCGGATCCATGATGAGATCCCAGGTGCCGCTCTGCGCCGGCAGCACGAACGACCACGTCGGGTTCTGCCCGGTGGTCCGAACCCCGGCGACCCGGACGCAGTCGTAGCCGGTGGTCGGCGACGTCGCGTTGATCGTGGCGCCGTCGATGCACTGGGCGTACGTGGGGTTCGTCCCGCCGCGGACGGCGTAGGCGTTCCGTGCGGGGTAGTCGATGCCGCCGGTCCCGGTCACGCCCACGCGCCGGAACCGTGGGCGCGCGTAGATGAACCACGCCTTCTGCGTGTTCGGGGTCTGACCGCGGTTCAGCGAGGCGACGATCGGGGTGTAGAAGTCGCCGGCGTCGCCGATCGCCCGCGGGCTGTAGCGGATGCGGCAGGTCGGCGTGTTGGCCGTGCAGCCCGACAGTTGCTGCACCGGCGACGGGCCGGCGGACGGCTGGACCAGCCAGCCCAGGCTCCAGTAGATGCAGGTCGCGGTGCTCCCCGGTCCGCAGTTGGGGAGGATCGGCTGCGTGTAGGGGATCGGAGGCTCAAGGCCCGACGACAGGTCGAACTCCTCGTCGACCTGGACCGTCCTGGTGGTCGCCGGGGCACTGCCGTAGAGCGGGTCGCAGACACCGGCGACCTTGTAGGTGCAGTCCGGTGTGGGCGGCGTGTCCGCGGCGGATGCGGACGGCAGCGCGAGGAGGGCGAACGCGGACAGGGCCAGGAGGCCGCGGCGTCGGCCCGGAAGCGGGAGCATCGCGCCAGTCTCGCGCGCGCGGGTCCGTTCCCGCAAGCTTCCCGCACGTCCCGTTGCGCAGTTCTGCGTACGGCTAGCGCGTCGGCGTCGCGACCGCGGCGACGACGGCGACGCCCTGCTCGGCCAGCGCCATGATCCGCGCGACGTCGTACGCCTGCGGGTCGGTGAGCACCAGGCGGGCGAGATGCTCGGAGACCCCCCTGCGCGATGTGGGCGGCCAGTTCGAGGTCCACGGTCTGCGGGTCAAGGCCTTCACGCCGCAGCCCGGCGTCCAGCGCGGCGGCGAGTTGCACGCGGACCGCGGCGCGGTCGCCCTCGACGCGCGCATGCAGCGTGGGTGGCGCGCCTTCGACCGGCATGAGGATGAGCTGCCAGGTCAGCGGCGAGGCGGCGACGACCTCGAGGTACGCGCGCAGCGCGCCGAGGGCGACGTCCCACACCGGCCGCTCGTCATCGGCGCTGGGGAGCACCCCGGCGAGCTGGCCGATCGCCCGCCGGGCCTCGCGGTCGAGCAGGGCGTTCAGCAGACCCGGCAGGTCTTGGAAGTGGCCGTAGACGATGGGCCGCGTGATCCCCGCCTCGCGCGCCACCGCGTCGATCGACACGGCGCGGAAGCCCTCGCGCGCGACGAGCTCCAGCGTCTTGTCGAGCAGCTGCTCACGGCGCGCCTCGCCGGACATGCGGGGGGATCTGGACACGCTTGACATGGTAGTTACATCCCCGTAAGTTACGCAACTGCAAGTTACGGCAGTGCAACTTCCCCTCCCCAAGGACTCACTCGTGTACTCCCATCCCACCCCGGATCACGACGTCGTCGTCGTGGGCAGCGGCTTCGCCGGCCTCGGCATGGCGATCCGTCTGCAGCAGGAGGGCCGCACCGACTTCGTCGTCCTCGAGCAGAGCGACAGCGTCGGCGGCACGTGGCGCGACAACGACTACCCCGGCTGCGCGTGCGACGTGCCGAGCCACCTGTACTCGTTCTCCTTCGCGCAGAACCCGAACTGGTCACGCACGTTCTCGCCGCAGGCGGAGATCCGGGACTACATCGAGCGGACCACCGACCAGTTCGGCATCCGCCCGAAGATTCGCTTCAACAGCCGCATGTCCGCCGCCGAGTGGGACGAGGCCGCGCAGCTCTGGCGCCTGTCCATCAACGACGGCGCGGACACCGTCACGTGCCGCGTGCTCATCGGGGGCCTCGGCCCGCTCAACCGCCCGTCCTACCCGAAGGTCCCCGGCCGCGAGGACTTCGCCGGCACGCAGTTTCATTCCATGTACTGGGATCACGACCACGACCTGACCGGCAAGCGCGTCGCGGTCATCGGCACCGGCGCCAGCGCGATCCAGTTCATCCCCGAGGTCGCCAAGCAGGCCGCGCAGGTCGACGTCTTCCAGCGCACCGCGCCGTGGGTGCTGCCGAAGCCCGACCGCCCCGTCCGCCCGCGCGTCAAGACGCTGTTCCGGCACGTCCCCGGCCTGCTCCACGCCTACCGGACGTGGATCTACGCCCGGCTCGAGGCGCGCGTCGTCACGTTCGATCACCCGAAGCTCTCGGTCTTCGGGGAGCGTCTGGCCAAGAGCTACGCGGCACGCAAGATCAAGGATCCGGTGCTCCTGGAGAAGGTCATCCCCGACTACCGGATGGGCTGCAAGCGCGTCCTGCTGTCGAACAACTACCTGCGCGCGCTTGCGAAGGACCACGTCGACGTCGTGACCACGCCGATCGAGGCGATCACCACCGGCGGCATCCGCACGGCCGACGGCGTCGAGCACGAGTACGACACGATCATCCACGGCACGGGGTTCAAGGTCACCGAGCCGTACACGGAGCTCTCGATCACCGGCCGTGACGGGGTGGAGCTCGCCGCCAAGTGGACCCGCGAGGGCACCCAGGCCCACAAGGGCTGCGCGGTCGACGGCTTCCCCAACCTGTTCCTGCTCGTCGGGCCGAACACCGGCCTGGGCCACAACTCGATCATCTACATGATCGAGGCCCAGGTCCAGTACGTCCTCGACGCGCTGCGCCAGATGGACGCGCGCAAGGTCGCCGCGGTCAGCGTGAAGCCGGAGGCGCTGCGCGCGTACAACGACGAGATCCAGCGGCGGCTCGCGACGACGGTGTGGCAGGACGGCGGCTGCTCCTCCTACTACCAGGACGAGCACGGCGTGAACCGGGCGATCTGGCCGGGGCACACATACGCGTTCCGTCGGGTCGTCCGCGAGTTCGACTTGACCAACTACGAGATGATTCCCGCAGCCGCGCCGGCGCCCGAGCCGGCTGCGGTCTGAAGCCAGGAGACCGTCATGGGACGAGCCACATACGACGTCAACGGGCGCACCGTGTTCATCACGGGCGCGGCCCGGGGAATCGGCGCGGAGAGCGCCCGCCGGCTGCACCGCAAGGGCGCGAACCTCGCGCTCGTGGGCCTGGAGCCCGAGCGCCTCGAGGCGCTGGCCGCCGAGCTCGGCGACCGCGTCGCGGTGTTCGAGGCCGACACCACCGACAGCGCCGCGCTGGACCGCGCGGTGGCCGGGACGGTCGAGCGCTTCGGCGGCATCGACGTCGCGATCGCCAACGCGGGCATCCAGCGTTCGGGCGCGGTGCTCACCGCCGACCCGGACGCCATCGAGCGCACGATCGAGGTGAACCTCCTCGGCGTGTGGCGCACGGACCGCGCGGTCCTGCCGCACATCATCGAGCGCAAGGGCTACCTGCTGAACATCGCGTCGCTCGCGGCGATCAGCCACGCGCCGCTCATGTCGGCCTACACGGCGTCGAAGGCGGGCGTCGAGGCGTTCACCGACGCGCTGCGTGTCGAGACCGCGCCGACCGGCGCGCGCGTCGGCTGCGCGTACTTCGGCTTCATCGACACCGACATCGTGCGCGGCTCGTTCGCGCAGCCGAGCAACCAGGCGATGCTGAAGATGCTGCCCGGCCCGATCGCGAAGCCCGCGCCGCTGTCGCAGGCGATCGACGCGATCGAGAAGGGCGTCGAGCGGCGCTCGTCCAAGGTGTGGGCCCCGCGGTTCGTCGGCCCGCTCATGCTGATCCGCGGGATCGCCCAGCCGATCAGCGAGCTGCGGATGATCAAGTTCGGCCAGAAGCAGATCGCCGAAGCGACGCGGCTTGCGGATCCCGCCTCCGGTGCGGACATGCCCGAGGACCCGCTGCTCGGCGCGTCGACGATCGCCACCGGCGACGCCCCTACGCCCGGGGCGGACCGAACAGCGTCCCCGGAGCCTGCCGCGAAGGCGTAGCCCGGTGCGGCATCCCCGCGGCGGCCGGTGGTGCGGCCGGCCGCGGGGAGGCCTTCCCCACCCCGCTCATCCGGGCGATGAGCAGCGTCAGCGTCGGGGTCACGACGATCGCGACACCGATCAGGAACCACGCCGTGTCCGCGTCGGTGCCGGCGCCCAGCGCATGGCCGATGCTCAGCACCCACGCGAACGCGGTGAAGCGATGCAGCCGTCGCCAGCGCGCGGCGCCGATGCGGTTGCGCGCGTAGTACGAGAGGCCGAGCGCGGCCATCGCCCACATCGCGATGATGCCCAGCCCGGTCCAGAACGGCGCGTGCTCGCCGGGCGAACGGCACGACCAGATCGGCGACGCTCGGCTGCAGCCAGGGGTCGAGCAGCAGCACCGCCGCGTGCAGGACCACGGCCATGAGCGTCACCAGCGCGAGCACCTCGTGCGCGGCGCGCAGTTCACCCGCGCGCCCGCGCGTGGCTTTCAGGCCGAGCAGCAGCCCGATCGCGACGGCCCCGCTGGAGCACAGCAGCGCGGCGATGCCCGCGGCGCGGCTCGTCATCCAGAAGAAGGTGGTGTCTGCGAGGATCGCCATCAGGACACCGAGGTCGTCGGGGCGTCGAGGGTGGACTCGTCCGACGTTTCGAAGTCGGCCTGCACGTCGGTGGCCTCGTCCGTGGTCGTGGTCGTCGTCGTGGTCTGCTCGGTCTGCGTGCCGGCGGTGGCGGCCTGTTCGTCGACCTGCTGCTGGTAGAAGACCGCCGCAAGGGCCAGGACGAAGCTTGCGCCGGCGGCGCCGAGGGCCCGTCGACGGGCCCGCCGCAGCCGGGTTCGCAGGGCGGTCAGACGCTGGGCGGCAAGACGCCGCGCGTCATCGGGAGGAGGGGTTCGGGGCATGCGGACATGGTCGGCCTGCGCCCTTCGGGTTTCATAACGCGACGCTGGGAGAACGCTGAGACCCGGAACGCCTGTGCCCATGGGGTGAAAAACCCCCCGAAACGACCCTGACCGGTGCTACGCTCCCGGCGAACAGGCCCGGGCAGGAGTGTCCGGGAAAAGCAGTGTGAGGCGCCCGCAGTCGTTGCTCGAAGCACCCTCCGCGATCGCAGTGCACTCAGAATCATCCGTGGAGGATCCACATGGCCACCGGGACCGTGAAGTGGTTCAGTGACGAGAAGGGCTTCGGCTTCATCACGCCGGACGAGGGCGGGAAGGACCTGTTCGTGCACCACACGGGCATCAACGCGGACGGCTACAAGTCGCTCGCCGAGGGCGCTCGCGTCACGTATGAGGCCGAGTCGGGCGACAAGGGCCCGAAGGCCGTCAACGTCACCGCCGTCTAGGCAGACACAGCCTCATCACTGCTGCTCCGTGCTTCGGCACGGAGCAGCGTGTAGTGCCCCGGGTTCAGCGCCTTCGTCGCGCGCACGTACTCGAACATGTAGCCGGGCCAGTTGTTGACCACCCGCCCGGCCTCGTTGCGGTACCAGCTGGCGCACTGCGTCCAGACCGACTGCTGCAGGTGCTCCTGCGTCTGCGCGTCGAACGCCCGCTCGACGTCCTCGCGGACGTCCCACGCCGCGGGTCCGTCCTGCGCGCGCAGCCGGCGCACCGCGTCGGCGATGTAGCGCGCCTGCGCCTCGAGCATCACGATGATCGAGCCGACGCCGAGGTTCGTGTTCGGCCCGTACAGCAGGAACATGTTCGGGAAGCCCGGGACGGTCAGCCCGTAGAAGGCGTGCGCGCCGCCGGCCCACGCGTCGGCGATGGTGCGTCCGCCGGCGCCGACGATCTCCATCGGCGCCACGAACGCCTGCGTGTCGAAGCCCGTGCCCCAGATGATCGTGTCGGCGGGGTGCTGCACGCCGTCGCTCGTCACGACGGCGTCGGCCGTGATCTGCGTGATCGGGGTGTCGACGAGCTCGACGTTCTTGCGCGTGAGCGCGGGGTAGTAGTAGGACGAGAAGAGGATGCGCTTGCAGCCGTACGCGAACTGCGGGGTGAGCTTGCGCCGCAGCTCGCGGTCACGGACATGGCGGTGCAGGAGCGCCCAGGACATCGTGCGCAGGACAGCCCCGATGGCGCGGTTGCCCTTCAGGGCGTTGACCATCGCCTCCATCATCAGCAGCATCCCGCCGCGCCGCGCGGTCTGCAGGCCCGGGACGTGCCTGATCGCCGCGCGCACGGGGGCGGCGTAGGCGAGGTTGCGCCGAGGGAGCATGTAGTTCGGGGTCCGCTGGAAGACGTCCAGGTGGCCCGCCTGCTCGGCGACGGACGGCACGAACTGCACCGCGCTCGCACCCGTCCCGATGACGGCGACGTTGCGGCCGGTGAGGTCGTGGTCGTGATCCCAGCGCGCGGAGTGGAACTGGTGGCCCGCGAATGTGTCGGCGCCCGGGATCGCGGGCTGCGTCGGGATGCTGAGCTGGCCGCATGCGGGGACGAGGACGTCGGCCTGCGCGGTCGTCCCGTCGCCGAGCTCCAGCTGCCAGCGCAGCGCCTGTTCATCCCACGTCGCGCGCGTCACCTCGGTGGAGAACCGGATGCGCGGCGTGACGCCGAACGCGTCGGCGGCCTCCTTGAGGTAGTCGTGGATCTCGTCGTGTGGTGAGCACGGCCGGCTCCAGTCGCGGTGCTGGAAGTAGGAGTACGAGTACACGTGCGAGGGCACGTCGCAGGCCGCGCCCGGATACGTGTTCTCGCGCCAGACCCCGCCGAGATCGTCGGCCTTCTCGAAGATCGTGAGGTCGGTGATGCCGTCGCGCAGCAAGGCGATCGCCGCGGCGATCCCACCGAACCCCGACCCGACGATGGCGACCGATGGAGCATGGACAGGCATCCCTCCAGCCTATGATGCGCCGCAGTGACACTTCGCGACGGCTCGACGATCGGCGGGTATCGGGTGGTTCGCGAACTCGGCCGCGGAGCTGCATCGGTGGTGGTCGAGGCGGTTCCGCCCGACGGGGGCGCGGCCGTCGCCGTGAAAGTCGGGCTGCCCGGCGCTGTCGGCGCCGATGAGCTGCGCGGGCGGCTGCTGCGGGGCGCGCGTGCTCAGGAACGGCTCGACGACCCGGGCATCGTCCGCGTGCTCGCGACCGGGCACGACGACGCGCTCGGCCCGTACGTCGTCATGGAGCTCGTGGACGGGAGGCCCCTCTCAGGGCTGCTGCGCGCGGGCGAGCTGCCGGCCGATCGCGCGCTGGATCTCCTCGGCCAGGTGGCATCGGCGCTCGATCACGCGCACGCCGCCGGGGTCCGCCATCGTGACGTCAAGCCGTCCAACATCCTCGTCGACGCCGACCTGCGCCGGGCCCGCCTGGCGGACTTTGGCCTGGCCCGCGACGCGGCCGACGCCGCGCTGACCACCACACAGGGGCTGGCCGGCACGCTGCAGTACCTCGCACCGGAGGTCATCCGCGGCGGCGAGCCCGACGCGGCAGCCGACCGCTACGCCTTCGCCGCGACGCTGTACGAGGCGCTCGTCGGCGAGCCGGTGTTCGTCCGTCCGACGGACGCCGCGGTGCTGTTCGCCCACGCACAGGAGGAGCCGGAGGCGCCGAGCGCCCGCCGGCCGGAGCTGGGCGAGGCCGCAGACGCGCCGCTGCTGTGGGCGCTCGCCAAGGACCCGGGCGCGCGCCCCGCCACGTCGGCGGAGCTCGTGGCGGAGGTCCGCGACGCGCTCGGCGACCACGCCGCCGCGCTCCCCTCGCCGCCCGCGGCCATCGGGCCGGCGCCGCAGGCCGCGACGGTCGACGTGCCCGTGCCGACGCCGCCGCGTGCGCGCGGCCTGCGGCCCGGCGCGTGGCTCGCCATCGGGGTCGTCGCGGGCATCGTGCTGCCGGTCGTCGTGCTCATCCTGGTGACGCTGGGCGGCGGCGACGACGCCGCACCCGCCGGGGACGACGCCGCCCCCGCCGCGCGCGCCGGGCTCGAAGTGCTCGGCGCGAGCCTCCAGCCGAGCGACGACATCGCGAGTGGGGACTGCCGCGGCGCCGCCCCGACGGGCAGCTCCCCGGCGTGCACACTGCTGCAGACCGAGCTGCCCGGGCGCCGGGTCGTCGTCCGCTCCGACGGCGCGTTGCGCGCCTGGGCCGTCCGCGGCGCGCGCGGTGAGCTGGCGCTCCAGGTCCTCCGCCGCCGGTCCGGCGAGATCTTCCAGGTCGCGCGCTCGCAACCTGTCGTCGTGCCCGACACGCGGGCGCACCGCTTCACCGCTGAGCTCGCGGTGGAAGCGGGCGACGTGCTCGCGCTGGCCGTCACACCGGGCGCGCGGGTCGGGCGGCGTCCCGTCGCGAGCGCGCAGCTCGAGCGGTGGGAAGGGCCGGTCGGAGCGGAACGGCGCGAGGGCGAGTTCACCGACGGCCAAGAGCTGCAGCTGCGCGCCGAGGTCGAGGCCGGCGGGACCCCGACGCCGCCCCGCCAGGTGACCGGCGCGGCCGCGGCCGCGCTGCCCGCCGGCGAGGAGCTCGACGTCAGCGAGGCGGCGCTTCCCGACGGCCGCCGCGTCCGCGTGGCCCTCGTCCGGGTCGGCGACGCGATCTCCATCGACCTCGTCCGCGGTGGCGCCCGGCGGGCACGGATCGCGGTTCCCGACCTGGAGCCCGGCGGGCGGGTCGTCGAGTTCCGGGCGTTCGCGTCGCCGGGCAACGACAGCCAGCTCAACCTGGTCTGGCGCAACCCGGGGGTGCAGGCCCGGATCGAGCACTACTACGGCCTCGGCGCCGAGTCGTTCGAGTTCTACTCCTGATCGCGCGCGATGTCGGCAGGGCGGACGAGCCCCGTCGCCAGCGCGCGGCGGGCCAGCTCGGCGCGCTTGCGGTTCTGCTGGAGGTCGTCGACGCCGAGCTTGGCAAACAGCGCCCGGAGGTGGGTCTTGACGCCCGCGATCGACAGCACCAGCTCGTCGGCGACCTCCTGGTTCGTCGCCGGCGCGGCCGCGCCGTCCTGTCCGCCGTAGGGCCGGCACAGCGCGACCAGGACCCGCCGCTCGGCCGGGGTGAGCGAGACGGCGCCCGCGGTGTCCGTCGCGGTGATGGTCTCCGCCCCGGCGCCCTGCGGGGCGCGCAGCACCAGCACGGTGCGCCCGATCCGGACCGTGTCGCCCGCATCGAGCGCGCGACGTCCCGCCACCCGCTCGTCTCCGACGAACGTGCCGTTGCGCGAGAGCCCGTCGTCGATCACGGTCCAGCGCCCGCCGACGCGTTCCAGCCGCGCGTGTGCGCGCGACGCCTCGCCGTCCCACGCGACGACGAGGTCGCTCTCCGGCGCGCGGCCGATGGTGACGACGTCGTCGCGCAGCGCGAAGAGCATCAGCCGCCCGTCTCCGTCGCGCAGCAGGACGTACGGCGTCCCGCCCCGGTCGGCGGCGAGCACGGCGGCGTGCTCGGAGGCGGTCAGCTCGTAGGGCCCGATCGGCACGGTGCGGATCATCGCCGATGTGCTCAGGACGGTCATCGCCGGTCCCACGCTGCCGGGTGGCGCGCGCAGGCGCCACCACCCCAGGGATGAACCGTGCCGACCCTTGCCGCTACGCGGCGTGCGGGAAGAACGACTGCGCGTCGTCCTCGGGGAGGATCCCGACGCCGTCGCGGAGCAGGTCGCCCGCGAGCGCGACGCTCGCCGGTCGCGAGTAGAGGAAGCCCTGGCCGAGGACCGGCCCCATGGACCGCAGGACCACGGCCTGGCCCTTGGTCTCGATGCCCTCCGCGACGACGGTGATGTCTAGGGCGTGGGCGAGGTTGATGATGCCCTGGGCGAGCTGCGCCTGCCCGTCGTCGAGGTCGATCGCGTCGATGAACGCCTTGTCGACCTTCAGGACGTCGACCGGGAGCTGGCGCAGGTACGCCAGGACGGAGTGGCCGGTGCCGAAGTCGTCGATCGCGACCCGCACGCCGAGCGCGATGAGCGCCGCGAGCTCCTCGGCCATCGCCTCGGGCCGCTCGACGAGCACGCTCTCGGTGATCTCCAGCTGCAGCTGGCGGGGGTCGAGACCGGTGCGCACGAGGGTGTCGCGGACCATGTCGTGCATCCCCGGGTCGGCCATCTGCAGCGCGGAGACGTTGACGCTCACGTGCTGGCTGGAGTTCGCCTGGCCGGTGTCCATCCACTCCTTCATCTGCGCGCACGCGGTGTCGAGCACCCACTCGCCGAGGGGCAGGATGAGCCCGCTTTCCTCCGCGAGCTCGATGAACTCCGGCGGCGGGATCCGGCCGTAGACGGGATGCGGCCAGCGGGCGAGGGCCTCGGCGCCGACCACGCGGTCGTCGGAGATGTCGACGATCGGCTGGTACTCCAGCAGCAGGCCGCCGTCGTCGAGCGCGCGACGCAGGTCCGCGGTGAGCTCCAGGCGGCGCATCGCGTCGGCGTGCATGTCGTCGGTGAAGACGGCCACGCGGTTCTTGCCGCTGTTCTTCGAGGAGTACATCGCGACGTCCGCGTTGCGGAGCATCTCGTCGGCGGACGTGTACCGGCCCGCCTCGCTGATCGCGATGCCCGCGCTGCCGCTGACGCGCAGCTCGCGCTCGCCGATCGTCATCGGCGCGCTGACGGAGCGGAGGACCTTGTCGGCGATGATCTGCGGCGCACGGGAGTCCTCGTCGTGCTCGTGCAGCAGCACCGCGAACTCGTCGCCGCCCAGGCGGGCGATCACGTCGTCGTCGGAGATCTGCTGCCGGATCCGGGAAGCGACGACGCGCAGCAGCTCGTCGCCGGAATGGTGGCCGAGGCTGTCGTTGATCGTCTTGAAGTCGTCGAGGTCGAGGAAGATGATCGCCAGCCGCTCGCCCGTCTCGGCGGACTCCTTCAGCTGCGTGGTGAGGTGCTGCTCGAAGAGCGTGCGGTTCGCCAGCCCGGTGAGCGCGTCGTGGTAGGCCTGGTGGCGGAGCTCGGCCTCGAGCGCGTGGCGCTCGGTGACGTCGCGGACGCTCAGCAGGAGACCGCCGACGATCTCGTCGCTCGCCCGGTTCGCGGCCACGATCTCAACGGGGCGGAAGTGTCCCGCGCCGTCGCGGACGCTGACGTTCAGGGTGGAGGTCGTCCCGACCGGCCGGCCGAGGAGCGCGCGCAGACGGCGGTCGGCGGCGTCACGGTCGCGGGGGTGCAGGGCGTCGCGCAGCGGAGCGCCCGCGAGCTCGTCCGGCGTGCGGCCGAACACCTTCTCCATCGAGGCGGCCTGCCACGAGACGCGGAGGTCGTCGTCGAGCACGATCACGACGTCGGTGGCGTGCTCGGCGAGCGCGCGCAGGCGCTCCTCGCTCTGGCGCTCGACCTTGCGGGTGGCGGCGGCGACCTTCGCCTTGCGTGCGAGGTGCTCGAAGCGCCACGCCAGCAGGCCGAGGAGGAGCAGGCCGAGGAGGAGCGAGCCGAGGAAGAGCCAGCGGCCGACGGCGGCGGAGCGGTCCGCCAGCCGGTCCTGCGCACGCGCCTGGTTGCGCGTGAGGTCGATGATGCGATTGAGCGTCGGCTCGATGTCCGTGCGTTGGATGCGGTAGGCCTCGGGCCGGTTCCCGGCGATGCCGGTCCGCAGGGCCGCGGTGCCCGCGCGCAGCAGTTGGCCGAGGTAGGTGCGCATCTGCTCGACGACGGTGGGCTCGACGCCGAGCGCGTCGAGCCGGTCGATCGAGCGCTGGAGGTCACGCGCGACGGCGAACGCCTCGACGTTCGTCTGGGCGCCGGCGCTCCCGGTGACGAGGGACTCGGCCTGCGCGGCCCGCAGCCGCTCGGTCAGCGCCTGGGCGTGACGGAGCTCGGCCTGGGCGCGGCGCTGGTGGTCCGACGTGTCGCGTGCACGCTCGGACACCGCCACGGTGACCGCGACGACGAGCAGGGCGAGCAGCCCGACGGCCAAGCGGCCGAAGCGCGCGCTCCTGCCAGGGGCGCCCGTTGCATCTGAACTACGCACAGACCACACGTCGGCGGCTGGCTCCGGAATCTTGAGTCAGGAGGGCGCGAGCGGGTCACCCGTCCACGAACAGTATGAAAGTTGGAGGAAGTGCTCTCAGCGGCGCGTCGCGAGCGGCATCAGGCGGTCGATCACGTCGTAGTACCGGCTGGGCGCCGCGCGCGTGAGCCAGTCGATCGCCACCGCGTCGCCGCCGATGCGGATCCGGGCCTGCCCGCGCTCGATCCCGCGGTGGATGATCTTCGCCGCCTTCTCCGGCGTCGTCATCGCGAGCTTCTGGAACGCGGCGGCGGCCTCCTCGTGGCTCTGGGCCTGGCCGGACGGGTCGGAGTGGAAGCGGGCGTTGGCGAGGATGTTCGTCTTGATGCCCCCGGGATGCACGGCGATCGCGCGCACACCGGTGCCGCGCAGCTCGTGGCGCAGCGACTCGGTGTAGCCGCGCACCGCGAACTTCGACGCGCAGTACGCGCTCTGGCCGGGGAAGCCCATGAGGCCGAAGACGCTCGACGTGTTCACGATGACGCCGGAGTTCTGCTTGAGCAGGATCGGCAGGAACGACCGGATGCCGTGGATGACGCCGTCGAGGTTGACCTGCAGCACCCACTCGTCGTCCTCGACCGCCGCCTCGGCGATGGTCTGCGTGGCGGTGACGCCCGCGTTGTTGAAGACCACGCCGATGGGCTTCGGCGCCCACTCGGAAACCTCGGCGGCGAAGACCATCTGCGCCTGACGGTCGCGCACGTCGACCTTGCGGGTCAGCACGGGCCCGTCGATGGTGGACGCCGTCTCCTCGAGGCTCTCCTCGTTCCAGTCGATGAGCGCGACGGGGCAGCCATGACGTGCGAGACGCTGGGCGAACGCGCGGCCGATGCCGGAGCCGGCGCCGGTGATGACGGCGGTCTGGCCGTTGATGGTCGGGGGCTTCGTGCGGGGCATGGCGGCGCACTATGCCGGATTTCCTACCGCGTGTGTCGAAAGGCGCGGTTGACGCGGTTACTAGTGTCCGCGTCGTGAGCACTGTGGAGCCTGCCGCCCGCCGCCCCGTCCTCCTCGCGGTGGACGACGAACCCGCCGTGCTGGCGGCCGTCGCACGTGACCTGCGGGCGCGCTACGGCGGTGACTACCGAATCGTCCGTGCGACGTCCGGCAACGAGGCGCGCGGCGTGCTGGAGGAGCTGCGCCGGCGCGGCGAGGCCGTCGCCCTCATCTTGAGCGACCAGCGCATGCCCGACGGTGACGGGGTGTCACTGCTGAGCGCCGCGCGCGACCTCTACCCGCTGGCCAAGCGCGTGCTGCTCACGGCGTACGCGGACACGGAGGCGGCGATCGCCGCGATCAACGCGGCGCAGACCGACTACTACCTCCTCAAGCCGTGGGATCCGCCGGACGAGCGGTTGTACCCGACGCTCGACGACCTGCTCGGCGACTGGCAGGCCGACGCCGCGCTCATGGACGTCAGCGCCCGCGTCGTCGGGCACCGGTTCAACCCCGCCAGCCACGAGGCGCGGGACTTCCTCGCGCGCAACCGGGTCCCGTACCAGTGGCTGGACGTCGACCGCGACGCCGAGGCGCGGCAGCTGCTGACCCTGTCGGGCGAGGAGGAATCCCGCCTGCCGATCGTGCTGCTGCGCGACGGCACGACGCTGACGCAGCCGACGACGCTCGAGCTGGCCGACCGGCTGGGGATCGCCCGCCACGCCGAGCTGGACTTCTACGACCTGGTGATCGTGGGCGGCGGCCCGGCGGGTCTGGCGGCCGCGGTGTACGGCGCGTCGGAGGGCCTGCGGACCGTGCTCGTGGAACGGGAGGCGCCGGGCGGTCAGGCCGGGCAGTCGTCGAGGATCGAGAACTACCTGGGCTTCCCCAACGGCCTGTCGGGGAGCGAGCTGGCACGCCGGGCGCTTGACCAGGCCCGCCGGTTCGGCGCCGAGGTGCTGACGGTGCAGGAGGTCGTGGGCCTCGACGCGCGCGGCCCGCAGCGGGTCGTCCGGCTCGGTGGTGGCGACGAGCTGGCCGGGCACACGGTGCTCGTGGCCAGCGGCGTGTCGTACCGGCTGCTGGATGCCCCTGGTGTCGCCGAACTCACCGGCGCCGGGGTGTACTACGGCGCCGCGATGGCCGAGGCGGACGCGTGCGCCGAGCAGGAGGTCGTCGTCGTGGGCGGCGCGAACTCCGCCGGCCAGGCCGCGGTGTTCCTGGCGCGGCGCGCCGCGAAGGTGACGATCCTCGTGCGCGCCGACTCGCTGGAGAAGTCCATGTCGCACTACCTCATCGAGCAGATCGAGGGGATCGACAACATCGAGGTGCGGACCGAGACGGTGGTCGCCGCCGCGCACGGTGACGGCCGCCTCCAGCGGCTCGACCTCGCCGCGAAGGACGGGACGCCGATCGAGACCATCGATGCGAGCGCGATGTTCGTCTTCATCGGCGCGGCGCCCCACACCGACTGGCTCGGCGACCGGGTCGCGCGCGACCCGCGCGGGTTCGTCCTGGCGGGCGCCGACGTGTCCGCGCTGGACGGCGACCTGCGCTGGCCGCTGGCGCGCGATCGCGATCCGCACCTGCTCGAGAGCTCGCTGCCCGGCGTCTTCGTCGCCGGCGACGTGCGGTCCCGGTCGATCAAGCGCGTCGCCTCCGCGGTCGGCGAGGGCTCGATGGCGGTCCAGTTCATCCACGAGTACCTGGCGGACGCATGATCACCGCAGCCGACCTCGCGCCGATCGACCTCTTCGACGAGGTGGGTGAGGACGAGCGCGCCGCGTGGGCGGCGGTGACGGAGGAACGCTGGCTGGAGGCCGGCGAGGTGGTCCTCCGCGGCGAGGACATCCCGTGGACGTTTCTCCTCCTGCTCGAAGGCCGCCTCGACGGGATCCGCCATCACGACGACGGCTCGTCGGAAGTCGACCATCAGCAGGTCGCGCCGACGTGGCTCGGGGCGATCTCGGTGCTGACCGAGCAGGCGCCGAATCTGTCGTTCCGCGTGGTCGAGCGGACCCGGCTCGGGATCGTCCAGCCCGACGACTTCCGCGGCCTGGTCTTCGCGCAGCGGCCGGTGTTCCTGAGGATCATGCGGCAGTTCCGCCCGGTGATCTCGCGGGTGGAGGGCAACGAGATGCGCCGCGAGAAGCTCGCGTCGCTCGGCACCATGGCCGCGGGGCTCGCGCACGAGCTGAACAACCCGGCCGCCGCGGCGAAGCGGAGCGCCGACCAGCTCGCGCTGTCGCTCGACGCCGTCACGGGTGCGCTGCGGACGTTCGTGGAGTCCGGGGTCGAGCGCGAGGACGCCGCCACGTTCGTCGACCTCCACGACCAGGCGGTGGCCACGTTCGCCGCCTGCACGATCCAGGACAAGAGCCCGCTCGCGATCTCCGACCGCGAGGACCGGCTGCTCGAACTGCTCGAGGACCAGGGCGTGACCGACGCGTGGAAGTACGCCGAGCCCCTCGCGCGCGCGGGCGTCGACGAGGGATGGATGGAGCAGCTCGTCGCCGTCGCCGGGGCCGCGACGGAGGCCGCGGTCCGCTGGGTGGCGGCATCCCTGACCGCGCGCGAGCTGGCCGACGAACTGCGTGAGAGCACGGACAGGATGTCGTCGCTCGTGGGCGCGATGAAGGCCTACGCGTACATGGACCAGGGCGACCTCGTCGAGGCCGACGTCCATGAGGGGCTCGAGGCGACGCTCACCATCCTCAGCCACAAGCTCAAGCATTCGTCGATCGAGGTCGTGCGCGAGTACGCCGAGGGGCTGACGCCGATCTGCGTCTACGGCTCGGAGCTCAACCAGGTGTGGACCAACGTGCTCGACAACGCGATCAGCGCGCTCGGGGACACCGGGACGATCACCATCACCACGCGCGCATGGAACGGCAACGGTGTCGAGGTGGTCATCGCCGACGACGGACCGGGCATCCCGGAGGACCTCCAGCGCCGCGTGTTCGATCCCTTCTTCACCACGAAGGGCGTCGGCGAGGGGACGGGCATGGGGCTCGACACCTCGCGGCGGATCATCGAGGACCGCCACCAGGGCCGGATGACGCTGGAGAGCGCGCCGGGGCGCACGGCCTTCTGCGTGCAGCTGCCGCATGCGCCGCGGAAGGCGAGCACGTAGGGGGTACCGACCCCGCGGAGTGTCGCGCGCACACACGCGTACGCGCCCGGAATGTGGGCATCGCACGACACTTGGCTGGCTGGCCAACTACGATGTAGTGACGGCGCTGCGACGGCGGTAGCGTCCCCTTCACCGCCCGCGGGTCTCTCGGCGGGCACCACCCTCATCAGGAGTCGATCCATGGGAAGCACTGACGCGTACGTCTTCGACGCGATCCGCACGCCCCGCGGCAAGGGCAAGCACAACGGCTCGCTGCATGGCACCAAGCCGGTTGACCTCGTGGTCGGCCTCATGCACGAGACGCTCATCCGCAACGACCAGCTCGATCCGAACCGGGTCGACGACGTCGTCCTCGGCGTCGTGTCGCCGGTCGGTGACCAGGGCGCGGACATCGCGAAGACCGCTGCGCTGAAGGCCGGTCTGCCGGACACCGTCGCGGGCGTCCAGCTCAACCGGTTCTGCGCGTCCGGCCTCGAGGCCGTGAACATCGCCGCGCAGAAGGTCGCCTCCGGCTGGGAGGACCTCGTGTTCGCCGGCGGCGTCGAGTCGATGAGCCGCGTGCCGATGGGCAGCGACGGCGGCGCCTGGGCGATGGACCCGGAGACCGCGTACGACACGTCGTTCGTCCCGCAGGGCGTCAGCGCCGACCTCATCGCGACCGTCGAGGAGTTCAGCCGCGAGGACGTCGACGCCTACGCCGCTCGCTCGCAGGAGCTCGCGTCGACGGCGCAGGCCGAGGGCCGCTTCAAGAAGTCGGTCGTCCCGGTCAAGGACATCAACGACCAGATCGTGCTCGACCACGACGAGTTCATCCGCCCCGGCACGACCGTCGAGACGCTGGGCAACCTCAAGCCGAGCTTCGAGGTCATGGGCGAGATGGGCGGCTTCGACGCGGTCGCCCTGCAGAAGTACCACTGGGTCGAGAAGATCAACCACGTCCACACGCCGGGCAACAGCTCGGGCATCGTCGACGGCGCCTCGCTCGTCACGATCGGCAACGAGAAGACGGGCAACGAGCTGGGCCTGACCCCGCGCGCCCGCATCCTCGCGACCGCCGTCTCCGGCGCGGACGCCACCATCATGCTGACGGGCCCCGCGCCGGCGTCGAAGAAGGCGCTCGCGAAGGCCGGCATCACGGTCGACCAGCTGGACCTCGTCGAGATCAACGAGGCCTTCGCGGCCGTCGTGCTCCGGTTCGTCAAGGACATGGGCCTCGACATGGAGAAGGTCAACGTCAACGGCGGCGCCATCGCCATGGGTCACCCGCTCGGCGCGACCGGCGGCATGATCCTCGGCACGATCATCGACGAGCTCGAGCGCACGGGCGGCCGCTACGGCCTCTGCACGCTCTGCGTCGGTGGCGGCATGGGCATCGCGACCGTCCTCGAGCGGATCTAGGAGACACACAGATGAGTGAGAGCACGACCATCCGCTACGACCGCGACAGCGACGGCATCGTCACGCTGACGCTGGACGATCCGAACCAGTCGGCGAACACGATGAACGAGGAGTTCGTCAAGTCGCTGGTCGCCACCGTCGACCGTCTCGAGGCCGAGAAGGACGACATCAAGGGCGTCATCATCGTCAGCGCGAAGAAGACCTTCTTCGCCGGCGGCGACCTGAACGACCTCATCCAGGCCAAGCCGGAGAACACCCCCGAGATCATCGAGGGCGGCCGCGTCATCAAGGGCGCGCTGCGTCGTCTCGAGACCCTCGGCAAGCCGGTCGTCAGCTGCGTCAACGGCGCGGCGCTCGGCGGCGGCCTGGAGATCTGCCTGTCGACGCACCGCATCATCGTGGTCGACAGCCCGAAGATCCAGCTCGGCCTCCCCGAGGTCTCCCTCGGTCTGCTCCCGGGCGCCGGCGGCGTCGTGCGTGTCACGCGCAAGCTCGGCATCGTCAACGGCCTCATGCAGGTACTGCTCGAGGGCAAGCGCCTGCGCCCGGAGAAGGCGAAGGAGATCGGCCTCGTCGAGGAGCTCGTCGCCTCGCCGGACGACCTCATCCCCGCGGCGAAGAAGTTCATCGCCGAGGCGGGCGAGGACATCGCGCAGCCGTGGGACGTCAAGGGCTACAGGATGCCCGGCGGCCTGCCGAGCAACCCGAAGCTCGCGATGAACCTCCCGGCGTTCCCGGCCAACCTGCGCAAGCAGCTCAAGGGCGCGAACTACCCGGCGCCGCACCACATCATGGCCGCGGCCGTCGAGGGTGCGCAGGTCGACATCGAGACGGCGTTCGAGATCGAGGGCCGGTACTTCGCCGACCTCGTGACGGGCCAGGTCGCGAAGAACATGACGCAGGCGTTCTTCTTCGACCTCCAGCGCGTCAACGGCGAGCGCGACCGCCCCGCCGACATCCCCGCGTGGAAGTCGGAGAAGGCGATCGTCCTCGGCGCAGGCATGATGGGCGCGGCCATCGCGTTCGTCTGCGCGAAGGCCGGCATCGAGGTCGTCCTCAAGGACATCGACCAGGCGGCCGCCGAGCGCGGCAAGGGCTACTCGCAGGGTCTCGTCGAGAAGGCCGTCAGCCGCGGCCGCATGACGCAGGAGAAGGCCGACGCGCTGCTGGCGCGCATCACGCCGACGACCGACCCGGCCGCCGCGCAGGACGCCGACCTCGTCATCGAGGCCGTCTTCGAGGACCCGAAGGTCAAGGCGCAGGTCTTCGCCGAGATCGAGCCGTACCTCAAGCCCGACGCCGTCCTGGGCTCCAACACCTCGACCCTGCCGATCACCGGCCTGGCCGAGGGCGTGTCGCGCCCCGCCGACTTCATCGGCCTGCACTTCTTCTCCCCCGTGGACAAGATGCCGCTGCTGGAGATCATCAAGGGCGAGAAGACCAGCGACGAGGTCCTGTACCGCTCGCTGGACTTCGCCAAGCAGATCAAGAAGACGCCGATCGTCGTCAACGACTCGCGCGGGTTCTTCACGAGCCGCGTGATCGGCACGTTCATCAACGAGGGCATCGCGATGCTGACCGAGGGCGTCCCGGCGCCGTCGATCGAGCAGGCGTCCTCGCAGGCGGGCTACCCCGCGCCGGTGCTCCAGCTCTCCGACGAGCTGAACCTCGGCCTGATGGCGAAGATCCGCAAGGCGTCCAAGGAGGCCATCGAGGCCGAGGGCGGCACGTGGGAGGACCACCCGTCCTTCAGCGTCATCGACCGCATGCTCGAGCTCGAGCGCGGCGGCAAGCTCGCCGGCGCGGGCTTCTACGACTACGAGGACGGCAAGCGCACCGGCCTGTCCAAGGTCCTGAAGGAGGAGTGGGGCGGCGAGAACTTCGACGTCCCGTTCGAGGACATGAAGGAGCGCATGCTCTTCGCCGAGGCCATCGAGACGGTCAAGTGCGTCGACGAGGGCGTCATCGAGTCGGTCGCCGACGCGAACATCGGCTCGATCTTCGGGATCGGCTTCCCGGCGTGGTCGGGCGGCGTGCTGCAGTACATCAACGGCTACCCGCACGCCGACGACGCCGAGGTCACCGGCCCGGCGGCGTTCGTCGCGCGGGCGCGTGAGCTGGCCGCGACGTACGGCAGCCGCTTCGAGCCGCCGGCGTCCCTGGTCGCGAAGGCCGAGGCCGGCGAGGTCTACAGCGACGACGCCGTGGCGGTCCCGGCGTAGTCGTCGTCAGCAGCTGAAGTGAGCGAAGGGGCGCCTGCGGGCGCCCCTTCTGCGTATCGGGGCGCGAAGCGGGTACCCCGTTCCCCGCTTGGCGCCCCGATGCGCGCCAGTGCGGCGCGGGCGCGCGCCATCCCGGGTCGGTGTCAGGCTGTGCGCATGACGCCGGGACACGAGGCCATCCGCGCGACCGTGCGCGGGGACATCAGCCGCCGGGCGACCGTGCATCGGGCCCATGAGCTCGGCGTGCTGGGCTGGGTGCGCTGCGACGAGGACGGGCTCACCCGGGTCCACGTCGAGGGCGACCCCGACGACGTCGATGCGCTCATCGCGTTCCTCGCCGAGGACGACCGCACGGTCGAGCCCACCCGCGCAAAGGTCGAGGGGCACGAGCAGTTCGCGATCCGCGGCGTGCCTGCCGGGGTCTTCGTCGTCCAGGAGCACCAGGCCACCGCCCACCACTTCGACCTGCGGCTCGAAGTCGACGGCGTCATGCGCTCCTGGGCGGTGCCGAAAGGGCCGTCGATGGATCCGGCGCAGAAGCGGATGGCGATCGAGGTCGCCGACCACGACACCGGGCACAACGACGTCGAGGGGCCGCTCGGCGACGGCGGCGTCATCGTCTGGGACCGCGGCGTCTACGAGCAGGGCGGGCGGGTGCCGTGGCCCGAGGCGCTCGAGCGCGGCCATGCCGTCTTCGTGCTGCGCGGCGAGAAGCTGCGCAGCGGCTTTGCGCTGCAGCGCACCCGGCCCGACGGGGGCAAGCCGCAGTGGCTGCTGATCAAGCGCAAGGACGACGACGCGCGGCCGGGGAGCGACGTGGTGGCGGAGCGGCCCGAGTCGGTGGTCAGCGGGACCACACTGGCCGACATCCTCGGCTGACCGTCAGACGAACTGCACGGCCGCCGCGGCGTCCCGCACCGCGTCCAGCAGCGCCCGCGTCGAGGGCCGCGCACCGTCGGCGGCTCGCGTCGCGGCGAAGATCGTCCGCCGCACGGGCGCCTCGGCGATGGGCCGGACCTCGACCCCGGGGTGGCTGCCCGGGACCACGAGCCCGGGGAGCAGCGTCACGGTGAGCCCGCGGGCCACGAGCTCCAGGCTGACGATCGCGTCGTTCGTCCGGTGACGGATGTCCGGGTCGAACCCGCCGTGCTCCAGGCATGTGCGCCGCGTCATCTCGTCCCACCCCATCTCCTCGTGGCCGGTCGTCCACGTCTCCCCGGCGAGTGCGGCGAGCGGCACCGCCTCGGGGTGCGCGAGGGCGACCGGGTGGCGCGCAGGGAGCACGACGAGCACCGGGTCGCGGACGAGCTCGTGGCGCTCGACTCCGCCCGGCATCCGCCGAGGCTGGTGCTGCCACTCGTCGCAGAGCGCGACGTCGTAGTCGCCGAGCGCGACGGCCGGCAGGGAGCGCTCGGGTTCGGCTTCGACCAGCTCGCAGCGCAGCCGGGGCGCGTCGCGCGCCAGCGACTCCATCGCGGGCATGACGAGCCGGAGGGCGGCTGACTGGAAGGTCGCGATCCGCGCGCGGCCGCTCACCGTCCCACCGGCCGCCGCCAGGTCGGCCTCGGCGAGGGCGACGCGTTCGAGCAGCGCGTCCGCGTGCTCGACGAGCGTGAGCGCCGGGTCCGTGAGCCGGACGCCGCGGCCGGCACGCACGAGGAGCGGGACGCCGGCCTCGCGCTCGAGGATCGCGAGCTGCTGGGAGACGGCGGACGGCGTGAACTGCAGGGCGTCGGCAACGGCCGCGATCGTGCCCCGCTCGTGCAGTTCGCGCAGCAGCCGCAGGCGGCGAAGATCCAGCATCGTAAAGAAAAACTACTGAGTCATGCTCAGCAAAACGAATCGCTTCTGACGCTTTGGCTCGGCAGGATCCCGGCCCGTGCGGTCCTCCGGCACCCTCATGATCCTCGCCTCGGGCGTCGGCTTCGGCGCGATGGCGGTCTTCGGCAAGCTCGCCTACGACGGCGGGGCGACCACCGGCACGCTGCTCGTCGTGCGGTTCGCGCTCGCCGCCGCGCTCTTCTGGCTGGTCGTCCTCGCGAGCCGCGGAGCCCGGGATGCCCTGCGGGGACTGCCGCGCCGCGACGTCGCCGCCGGACTCGGGCTCGGCGCCGCCGGGCTACGCGATCCAGGCCGGCTGCTACTTCGCCGCGTTGCAGCGCCTCGACGCGTCGCTGCTCACCCTCTTCCTCTACACCTTCCCGGCCATGGTCGCCGTCGCCGCGGTCCTGCTCGGCCGCGACCGGTTCGACCGCCGGAGGGCCGCCGCGCTCGTGCTGGCCTCGACCGGGCTCGTCCTGGTCGTCGCGACCGTCGGCACGGGGCGGCTCGACCCGCTCGGCGTGGCGCTGAGCTTGAGCGCCGCGCTCGTGTACAGCACCTACATCCTGGTCAGCGACCCGGTCGCCGGCCGCGTGCGGCCCGATGTCCTCTCGGCGCTCGTCTGCACCGGCGCCGCGATGTCCCTGACGGTCGGCACGACGCTGGTCGGCGACCTGCATCCCGGGGCCCTCACGGCGTCGGGCTGGGGCTGGCTGACGTGCTTGGCCGCCGTCTCGACGGTCGCGGCGATCCTGCTGTTCTTCTCCGGCCTGCGGCGCGTGGGGCCGACCACCGCGGCGATCCTCTCCACGATCGAGCCGGTCGTGACCGTCGGCCTCGCGGTGCTCATCTTCGGCGAGGCGTTCGGCGTGCTTCAGGTGCTCGGCGGCGCGCTGGTCATCAGTGCGGTGTTCGCGCTGCACGCGCGGCTGCCGGCGTGGCGCGGCGCGCCGGTCGCGCAGCCGGTGGCGAACGACGCGTAGCGCGCGTCAGTCCGCGTCGCGTATCGCCGCGGCCTGGGCCTTGTCCATCCAGATCTCCCACCGCCCGGATGGTGCCTCCCGGTCGCTGAGGAACCGGTACGGACGGCGCCCGGCGAACTCCGTGTGCCGCAGGTGCGAGACACCGCCGAGGACCGATGCGATGCGGCGCCGCGGCCAGCCGAGCGCGTCCTCGACGGCCGGGAACGGCCGCGGCTCTCCGGGCGTGCTCGCCAGCTCGTCCAGCAGCGCGCCCATGAGGGCGCTGCACCGGTCGCGGAACCGCGCGATCTCGCCCGGCTCGGTCATCGCGTTCTGCGGGGCATGTTCTCCGGGCATCACGTGAAGGCGGCGGCGATCGCGTCGAAGTACGCGTCCGCCAGCCGGCCGAATCCGTCGCGGTCCAGCACGATCACATCCCCTGCGGCGAGCCCGAGCACCGACGTCTCCGGCTTGAGCTTGATCTGCTTGTCCGCCTGGAGCACCGCGCCGTGCTCCATGATCGCCGCGCACAGCAGGCGGACCTCGTTCATCGCGTTGCCGTCCTTGCCCTCCTTGCCGCGCTGGCGGTGCATGAAGTAGGCGTCGAGCGCGAGCGTCATGTGGGCGAAGAACCGCGGGGCGAACGCGGCGAGCGCGCCCTCATCCGCGGTCGCGGCGAGTGTGTCGTAGGTCTCGAGCTGCGCGGCGACGGCGGCACGGCAGTCGTCGATGTAGTCCTGCGGGTACGTGCTGGCGGCGAGCATCGGGTGCTCCTTGGTCGAGGTCGTTCCCAGGAAGACGAACGGCGCGACGCCGGATCGACACGTCAGCGGGGCTCGGCCGGCGGGTCACCGACGTCGGCCAGCCGGCGCTGCATCCATGTGACGTCGTGCCACGCGCCCAGCTTGTACCCGATCTCCGTATGCGTGCCCGCGTGCTCGAACCCCATCGCGCGATGGAGGCCGACGCTCGCGTCGTTGGGCAGCGTGATGAGTGCGACGGCGGTGTGGAAGCCGCGGGCTTCGAGGCGGGCGAACAGGGCGGTGTACAGCGCCCGGCCCGCGCCGGTGCGCCGCCGGCCCAGTTCGGCGAAGACGGTCACCTCGCACGACCACCGGTAGGCGGCCCGCGTGTGGAACGGGCGCGCGTACGTGTAGCCGCGCACGCGGCCCTCGTCTTCGAGCACGAGCCAGGTGTGCGTCGCCAGCGCGGCGCCGATCCGCTCCGCCATCTCGGTGGCGGTCGGCGGCTCGGTCTCGAACGTGATGGCGGTGCGCTCCACGTACGGCGCGTAGAGCTCTGCGCACGCCGCGGCGTCGTCGAGCGTCGCGACGCGGATCACTCCGCGCGCTCCAAGTACGCGCGCGCGACGCGCCGGACGTCGTCCCAGGTGGCCACGCGCACATCATGGCGCGTCGGTGCCGCTGCGCGCGAGCGCGCGCAGAACGTCCATCGCCTCGTCCCGGCGCTCGTACGGGACGAGCAGGTGGTCGTGATGGAACCCGGCGAGCACGTTGCAGCTCAGATCCGCCTCCGCGAGGGCGGTGCTGAACGCGGCGGTGAGGCCCACCGCTTCCAGTGCTGAGTGCACGCGCAGCGTGATCCATGCCGCGACGAAGTCGTACGGCAGGCCCAGCGCGTCAGCACGCTCGCGGGGCAGGATGACCGTGAGGCCCTCGTCCTCCTGGATCGTCGCGTCGGGGACGATGCCGCGCATCGCGCGCTCGTCGCGGACGAGCGCCACGGCAAAGCTGCCGGGCCGCAGCACCGGGTCCATGGACCGGATCAAGGTGCGGAGGTCATGCTCGCCGGCCATCGCCGCCGATCATCGCGTACGGTTCGGCGCATGCCCGAGGTGCAGCTGCACGGACAGCGGATCAGCTACCGCCTCGCCGGAACGGGGCCCGCGCTGCTGCTCATCCACGGGATCACGTCGAGCGCCCGCACCTGGGACGAGGTCTTCGACCGCCTCGCCGAGCATCACACGGTCGTCGCGCCTGATCTCCCCGGCCACGGCAGCTCGGACAAGCCGCGCGGCGACTACTCCCCTCGGGGCGTACGCGAGCTCGCTCCGCGACCTGCTCGTCGTGCTCGAGATCCCGCGGGCGACGATCGTCGGTCACTCGCTCGGCGGGGGGATCGCGATGACGTTCGCCTACCAGTTCCCCGAGCGGGTGGAGCGCATGGTGCTCGTCGACAGCGGCGGGCTCGGTGAAGAGGTGAGCGTCGCGCTGCGAGCGGCGACACTGCCCGGGGCCGAGCTGGTGCTGCCACTCCTCTTCGGGCCCATCACGCAGCGCGCCATGCACGTCACCGGGTGGACGTTGAGCCGGGTCGGGATCCGTGCGAGCGCGAACACGCGGGGCCTCGTCGAGGGCCTCGAGTCGCTGGGGGGACGGTGCCGCGCGCCGCGCGTTCGTGCAGACCGCGCGCTCGGTGCTCGACTCCCGCGGCCAGCGCGTCGATGCCCGAGGGCGCCTCTACCTCGCCGAGGCGATGCCCACGATGCTCGTCTGGGGCAAGCGCGATCCGATCATCCCGATCCAGCACGCCGAGCAGGCGCTGGAGCTCGTGCCGCACGGCCGGTTCGAGGTCTTCCCCGATGCGAAGCACTTCCCCTTCAATGACGACCCCGACCGCTTCGTCGAGGTCATCACCGATTTCGTCGCGACCACCGAGCCGGCCGACCTGCCGGAGGACCGGCTCGCGGATCTACTGCGGCGCGGGGCCTGACGCCGGTCAGGCGGTGCGCGGGACCATGCCGTCCCGCGCACGCCCGATGGCTACGCGTCGCGCCACATCGCCCACATCGTGGGGCCGTCGGGCAGGACGATCTCGCCGGTCGTGCGGAACCCGTGCCGCTCGTACAGCCCGGCGTTGCGCGGCGAGGTCGCCTCGAGGTAGGCGGGGATGCCCTCGTCGTCACAGCGATCGAGGACCGCGCGCAGCAGCGCCGAGCCGATGCCCTCGCCCTGGCGCTCCGGGTCGGTGCCCAGGATGTTGAGGTAGAAGTGCGGCTCGTGCGGGTGCTGCTCCTCCATGGTCGTCATGCAGCGCAGGATCCGCGGCAGGTCACGGCGACCCACGCGCACCATCGTCGGCAGGTACCGCAGCTGCTGCAGGACGCTGAGATGCACATGTCCCGGTGGGAACCAGATGGCCGCGCCCGTGTGTTCATGCGTCGTGTGGACCTCGTCGTGCGGCGCGGCGGCGCGCAGCAGCATGCCGGCGAACAGCTGCTCGGATCGCTGCAGGCGTGACGCGTCGTCGGGCAGCAGGTGCATGAACACCGGGTCGTCGTAGAACGCGCGGGCCAGGACGCCGGCAACCGCAGGCTGCTCGTCGGGCAGCGCGCGGACGGTGATGTGGCGGGTGGGGGCGGTGAGCATCGTCGCTCCTCCTCGGGTGGTGATGGGCACGCGGGCGCGTCGGCGACGCGTCCGTCGGGAGTGAGGACGCCGCGGGCGGGTCGTCCATTCCCGAGCTGACCGTACGGATGCCCACCGGGTCCGCCTTCGCCGGAATCGGCCATCTTGGATGGATGGCCGGTGGGCCGCGCGCGATACTGCGCCCATGGCCTTCGTCTCGCCCGCTCGCCACCTGTTGCGCGCGAAGGACCTCGCCGACGGCCGCTACGCCGACCCGCTGACCGTCGACGACCTCGCCGCCGCCGCCGGGTTGTCCCGCGCGCACTTCAGCCGCGAGTTCCGGCGGGCGTTCGGCGAGAGCCCGCACGCGTACCTGCTCACCCGCCGTCTCGAGCGCGCGGCGGCCCTCCTGCGGACGACCGACCACACCGTCGCGGAGATCTGCTTCGCCGTCGGGCTGCGGAGCGTCGGCTCGTTCACCACGAGCTTCACCCGCACGTACGGCCGGTCTCCGACGGCGTATCGCGCGGCGTTCCCGCCGGCCTCGCACCTGGCGCGCATCCCGACGTGCATCCTCCGCGTGTACGGCCGCCCGCAACACCGCACGTTTCGAGAAGACAGCGGTGCGCCCCGGGCGTAGCGTGCGCGACATGAAGATCGCCAACGCACAGCTGTGGGTCCACGACCAGGACGTGGCCCTCGCGTTCTACACCGAGAAGCTCGGCATGGAGGTCCGTTCCGACGTGACCGTCCCCGAGATGGGCAACTTCCGCTGGCTCGCCGTGAGCCCGCCCGGCCAGGAGGACGTCTCGATCGTGCTGATGGCGATCCCCGGCCCGCCGATGTTCGACGAGCAGACGCGCTCGGAGATCGACGCGCTGATGTCGAAGGGGTACGCCGGCACCATCTTCCTCAGCACGGATGACTGCCAGGCCTCCTACGAGGAGCTCCGGGCCCGCGGCGTCGAGTTCGTCAACGAGCCGACCGAGCAGCCGTACGGCATCGACTCCTCGTTCCGTGACCCGTCGGGCAATCACTTCCGGCTGACCCAGGTCAAGGAGTTCGCCCCGACCTGAGCCAGCCGGACGGCGGCTCAGAGCAGCTCGAGCGAGACGTCCCAGAGGCGGCGGGCGTTGTCCGGGTCGATCGCGTAGGCGGCGACGCCGGAGTGCTCGCGCTTCGTGACGACGCGTGCCTCGTTGCAGTCCTCGAAGTAGCGGCCCCCGACGCCTTCGAGCTCCGGGCGCGCTGCGCACACCACCGACGTCGCCGCGCCCTGCTCGGGGGTCTTCATGCGCATCGTCGCGGACTGCTTCATGCGTTCGATCTGCGCCTCTGGCACGTGGCGCTGGAGGTTCGTCATGATCCCGCCGGGCATCAGCGAGTTCGCGGTGATGCCGTCGTCCGCCCACCGGCGCGTGGCCTCCACCGCGAACAGCACGTTGGCGGTCTTGGACTGCCCGTACGCGCTCCACGGGTCGTAGGACCGGAACGCGTAGTGCAGGTCGTCGAAGATCACCGGCGAGTTGCGGTGGCCCAGCGAGGACACGGAGACGATCCGCGCGTTGCCGGCCGCCGCCAGCGCCTCGTGCAGGCCCAGCGTGAGCCGGAAGTGCCCGAGGTGGTTGGTGGCGAACTGCGTCTCGTAGCCCTCCGGCGTGAGCGTGAGCTCCTGGATCGCCATGACGCCCGCGTTGTTGACGAGGATGTCGAGCGGACCCTCCCACGCCGAGGTGAACGCGTGGACGGAGGCGGCATCGAGGAGCTCGAGCGGCGCGACGTGCACCGTGCCGTCGATGTCGGCTGCGACCCGCGCGCCGGCGTCCGTGTCACGCACGGCGATCGTGACCTCCGCGCCCGCGCCGGCCAGCGCGCGGGCGGTCTCGATCCCGATCCCCGACGCGCCGCCCGTGACGACGGCGCGCTTGCCGGTCAGGTCGATGCCGTCGATGACCTCGGCCGCGGTGCTCTGCGCACCGAACGGGGTGGTGATGGGTGTTGCCGTCGTCATGCTGTGACCTCCTGGCCCTGTGCCGCAACCGCGACATCGTTCCACGCTTCCCATTCGGCGAGGCGCCGTTCGTACTCGGGCTTGATGAGCTGGAACGGCACCGAGCCGAGGAACAGGCGCAGCGGCGGGTCGTCGGCGTCGACGACCTTGAGGATCGCCTCGCCGGTGGCCTGCGGATCGCCGGGGCGGGCCTGCCCGAACCGCGCGATCGCGGCGTTGCGCACGTCGTCGTAGGCGGCGATCGGCTCGGCGACGGTGGCCGACGGTCCGCGCCAGTCGGTGTCGAACCCGCCCGGCTCGATGATCGTGACCTTGATGCCGAAGCCGGCGACCTCCTGGGCCAGCGACTGGCTGAAGCCCTCCAGCGCCCACTTCGACGCGTGGTAGATCCCGACGATCGGGAACGCGTGCACGCCGCCGATCGACGACACCTGGAGGATGTGCCCCGAGCCCTGCTCGCGCAGGAACGGCAGCGCCGCCTGCGTGACCCAGAGGGCGCCGAAGAGGTTGGTCTCGAGCTGCGCCCGGACCTGCTCCTCGGTCGCCTCCTCGATCATCGCGAACAGGCCGTAGCCCGCGTTGTTGACGATGACGTCGAGCCGCCCGAAGTGCGCGTGCGCCGCCGCGACGGCGCTGTCGACGGCCGCCTTGTCGGTGACGTCCAGCGTGAGGGGGAGGACGAGGTCGCCATAGCGGTCAACGAGTCCGTCGAGCGTCGAGACGTCGCGTGCGGTCGCGGCGACGCGATCGCCACGCTCCAGCGCCGCTTCGGCCCAGACGCGGCCGAACCCTTTTGATGTGCCGGTGAGAAACCAGACCTTGGACATGGTCGGCCTTCCTTTCGTCGCTATGCTGAACCGGAGGAGTCCTCCGGTTCCTGCGAGCAGGCTAGCGGCTATCCGGAGGATGCCTCCGTTTTTACATGTCGACAACACCTGACAAGCCCCTCCGCGCCGACGCGCAGCGCAACCGCGACAAGCTCCTCGCGGCGGCCAGTGACGCCTTCGCGGAGTGCGGCACCGACGTGTCGCTCGAGGCCGTCGCCAAGCGTGCGGGTGTGGGCATCGGCACGCTGTACCGCCACTTCCCCACGCGCGACGCGCTCGTGGAGGCGGCCTACCGGGCGGAGGTCGAGCACCTGGCGCAGGCGGCGCCCGAGCTGCTCGCCGAGCACTCGTCGGACGAGGCGCTCGCACTGTGGCTCGACCGGTTCGTCGAGTACGCCGCGGCCAAGCGCGGCATGCTCGAAGCGCTGCGCTCCCTGTCGGCCGGGCGCGAGGACTTCTTCGCCGGCACGCGCGTGCAGATCGGCGGCGCGCTGACCACGCTGCTCGACGCGGCGCACGCCGACGGGACGATCCGCCCGGACGTCGACGCCGCCGACATCATGCGGGCGACCGGCGCCATCTGGGCGATGGACGCCGACGAGGACTGGCAGGCCAACGCCCGCAAGCTCCTCGCGCTGCTCATGGATGGCCTCCGCGCCGGGGTCTAGCCTCCCCGTCTGTGTCCGGCATCGGCGTCCTGCGTGAAGGCCCGCTCCACGCCGCATTGAAGGACGCGATCGCGCGGCCCGGCGACCGGGCCGAGGTCAAGGTCGACCGCTTCGTCATCGACCTCGTCCGCGCCGACGGGGAGCTCGTCGAGATCCAGACGGGCGGGTTCGGGCCGCTCGGGCCGAAGCTCGACGCGCTCCTGGATGAGCATCGTGTGCGGATCGTGCACCCGGTGGCGGCCGAGCGGCGCATCGTGCGCGTCGACGACGAGGGGGAGGTGCTCTCCGCGCGCCGGTCACCCAAGCGGGCCGACGTCACCGAGATCTTCGATCGGCTCGTCACGTTCCCGTCGCTGCTGGCGCATCCGAACCTCACCCTCGACGTGGTCCTGCTGCGCGAGGACCACGTGCGGGGGCCCGAGCCGGTGAAGCGCCGGCGCCGGACGAAGGACCCCGGAGAGCGGCGGCTCGTCGACATCCTCGAGCACGTCGAGCTGCGCACGCCCGAGGACGCGCTGGCCGTGCTGCCGCCGTTGCCCGACGAGCCGTTCAGCACCCGGGAGCTCGGGGCGCTGGCCGGCGCGCGCACCGTGCTCGCGCAGCGGATCGTCTACTGCCTGCGCCATCTCGAGCTCATCGAGCCGGCCGGGCGGCGGGCGCGCACGCCGCTCTATCGCGCCGCCGGGTTCGAGCCCTCCTGACGACCGCAGAATTGCGGACAGATCCTGGCCTGAAGGGGGAGGAGACTCTTGGTCATCGTCCACCCGAGAGGAGCCCACGATGGACTTCAAGCTCGAGCTCGTCGCCGTCCCCGTGAGTGACGTCGACCGCGCCAAGGCCTTCTACACCGAGCAGGTTGGCTTCGTCGCCGATCACGACCACCGCGTCGACGAGAACATCCGATTCGTCCAGTGCACACCGCCTGGTTCGGCCTGCTCCATCGCGTTCGGGCAGGGCGTCGCCGAGACGGAGCCCGGGTCGCTCCAGGGCCTCCAGCTCGTCGTGGAGGATGCCGACGCGGCGCACGCCGAACTCGCGGGCCGCGGGGTGGACGTCAGCGACGTCCAGGACTTCCCCTGGGGCCGGTTCGTCTTCTTCGCCGACCCGGACGGGAACGGGTGGGCGGTGCAGGAGATCACCACCCGATGAGTTTCACGGCCCCGGTCGGTCTCACCACCTGACATCCTCGAACCGAAGCGGATCCCAGACATGAGCTCACCCCTCGCGATCCAGACCGAAGGCCTGGTGAAGGTCTTCGGCGACACCCGCGCCGTCGACGGCGTCGATCTCGCCGTTCCCGCAGGCGCCGTGTACGGCGTGCTCGGCCCCAACGGCGCGGGCAAGACCACCACGATCAAGATGCTCGCCACGCTGCTGCGCCCCGACGGCGGCAGCGCGCAGGTGCTCGGCCACGACATCGTCCGTGACGCGGACGCCGTGCGTCAGCGCATCAGCCTCACGGGCCAGCTGGCGTCCGTCGACGAGGACCTGACGGGCCGCGAGAACCTGCAGCTCCTCGGGCGGCTGCTGGGCTACTCGGGCAAGCAGGCCGGCGCGCGCTCCGACGAGCTGCTGCACGCGTTCGGCCTCGACGACGCCGCGGGCCGTCTCGTGAAGAACTACTCGGGCGGCATGCGGCGGCGCCTCGACATCGCGGCGAGCATCGTCGTGACGCCGGAGCTGTTGTTCCTCGACGAACCGACCACGGGCCTGGACCCGCGCTCGCGCAACCAGGTGTGGGAGATCATCCGGGCGATGGTCGGGCAGGGGACCACCGTCCTGCTGTGCACGCAGTACCTCGACGAGGCCGACCAGCTCGCGTCCCGCATCGCGGTCATCGACCGCGGCAAGGTCATCGCCGAGGGCACGTCGGCCGAGCTGAAGGCCGAGGTGGCGCAGAGCACGCTGCACGTCCGCCTGCTCGACCCCGACCAGCGGGCCGAGGCCGAGCGGATCCTCACCCGCGTGCTGGGTGAGCCCGCCCACGCCGACACCGACCCCTCGGGCGTGTCGGTCGCCGTCCCGGACGCCGATCGGGCCGCCGCGGCGATCGGCGAGCTCGCGCAGGCGGGCCTGCCCGTCGCGGGGTTCTCGCTCGGACAGCCCAGCCTGGATGAGGTCTTCCTGGCCCTGACTGGCCACACCGCGGAATCAGAGGAGGAGACGGTCGCATGAGCACCTCACCGACCACCGCCGCGCCGTCGGTCAACGGCGACGGGCCGCTGACCGCCGACCACCAGCAGGCCATCCACGCCGCGCTGGTCAGCGGGCAGCGCCCACCGCGGGCCAGCGCGCTGACCGCGTGCCGCATGTTCGCGTGGCGGGCCATCCTGAAGATCAAGCACGTGCCCGAGCAGCTGCTGGACGTGACCATCACGCCGGTGCTGTTCCTCGTGATGTTCGTCTACCTGTTCGGCGGTGCCGTGGAGGGCTCGACGGACGCCTACCTCCAGTACATCCTGCCCGGGATCCTCGTGCAGGCCGTGCTGTTCACGACGGTCTATTCGGGAATGTCGATCAACACGGACCTGACGCGTGGTGTCGTCGACCGGTTCCGGTCGTTGCCCGTGTGGTCACCCGCGCCGCTGGTCGGCGCCGCGCTCGGCGATCTGGTCCGCTACGTCGCGGCGGGCACCGTCACCGTCGTCCTCGGCCTGATCCTCGGCTTCAACGCCGAGGGTGGCGTCTCGGGGATCCTGGGCGCGCTGGCGCTGGTCGCCGTGTTCGCGTTCGGCCTCGCGTGGGTGTTCACGACGCTCGGGCTCGTGCTGCGGTCGCCGAACGCGGTGATGAACACCGGGTTCATGGCCCTGTTCCCGCTGATCTTCCTCAGCAACATCTTCGTGGAACCGTCCACGCTGCCGAGCGGGCTGGAGGCGTTCGTGAACGTCAACCCGATCTCGCACCTCGTCGACGCGACGCGCGGGCTGATGGAGGGCGATCCCAACGGCGGCGACATCGGGCTCGTGCTGGCCGAGGCCGCGGTGCTCACCGCCGTCTTCGTCCCGCTCACCACCCGCCTGTACCGCAGCCGAGGCTGAGTATTCGACACGCCCCGGGTCCGTAGAACGCCCGGTTGGGGGATGTCGGTCCGAGGCGTAGCGTCGAATGGATGTCCCCCCTTCGCAGGTCCCGCATGGTCGTCGCCGCGCTCGTCGCGGTGACGACCATGGCCGCAACCGCCCACGCCGCGCCGCCCTGGTCCGACCCGCAGCCCGTCGCGGGCGGGTACCTCGCGCAGTGGGCGCCGATCGCGAACAGCGTCGCGCTGCAGGAGGCCGGCGGACAGCTCGGCTTCACCGCGGGCGGCGTCGGGTTCGCCGTCCTCGGCCGGTCGGCCGGCGGCCTCGGCTACACGCGGTTCTCGGGTGCGCGCAACGCGTTCGGCACGGTCACGAGCTCGTCGTTTCGCAACGTCACGCCGGGCGGAATGGCGCTCTTCGGCCGCTCAGGCGTGATCCTCGCCGGGCCCGCGACCGCTCCGACGGATCCGCGTGCGCGCCTGAGTGGAGCGCCGCTCGACGTGGCCGTCACCCGCGGCAACGTGACGGGCGACTTCTCCACCCGTCAGGTGCTCGGGAAGGGCGCTGGCATCTCGCCCGCCGTCGTCACCGCGGTCGCCGCGAACCAGGGTGGTGACGCGGCTGTCGCCGTGAGCGTCCCCGTCGTCGGGCGCACGCGTGTCGTCGGGTTCCGGTCGCGGTTGTTCGTCCGACGCCGGACGGGCGGGCTCTTCGTCAAGGTCATGGACTTCGGCCGCCGGACCGTCGGCAGCAGCCCGGCCGCGCTCGCGCTCAACGGCGCCGGTGACGTCCTGCTGGCGTGGGACGACCGCGAGTCGGTGCGCGCCCGGATGATCTCGTCGCGCGGCACGATCGGGAAGGAACAGCGCCTGGGCACCGGCGGCTCGGCCTTCCTCGGGAGCACCAACATCCGGATCACGGCGGCAATCGACAGCACGCGCAGGATGCTCGTCGGCTGGACCGCGCAGCGGGTCGGGGAGGGCTTCTTCGCCGGCAGCCCCGGGATCGTGGCGGTGGCGTCGGCGGCGCCCGGCAAGCCCTTCGGTGGCCAGCAGACGCTGGAGCGCAATCTCCCCAAGGGCGCGGGCCGCGGGATCCGCGGCCCCGCCGTCCAGGTGGCGATCCTTCGCGACCGCAGCGTCGTCGCGTGGACCGGGTCGCTCGGCGGCGTGCTCGTCGTCCGGACGGCCGACGTGACGAACGGCCGTGCCGGTTCCCCGCAGCAGCGCTCCGGCCCGGGCGCCGCATCGAGGCTCCAGGGCCTCGTGGTCGGCCCGCGCGGCGGTGCGGCCGTGGTGTGGGTGACGAACACCGGCGCCGCGGGGACACCGGCCGGGCACTACGCGGCCGCTCGCGCCGCGGGCACGTCGGCGTGGGGCCCGGCGGAGACGATCACCACAGCCGGGGATGTCTCTGGGGCGACGAACGCGCTGGTGGCGGCCAGCCCCGTCTCCGGCCAGGTCCTCGTGCTCGTCAACGACCCGATCGACCTTGCGGGCAGCACCATCCCGCCGGCGGGGCCGATCCCGCTGCGCCTCAGCGTCCGTGCCGCGCCGTGACGTTCAGGTGCCGCCGGGGAACCCCTGCTGGCGCCACGCTTCGTAGACGGCGACCGACACGGCGTTGCTGAGGTTCAGCGACCGCCGCCCCGCCACCATCGGGATCCGCACGACGTCCGTGACGTGTGGGTCCTCGAGGACCTCGGGCGGCAGCCCGGTGGGCTCCGGCCCGAAGAGCAGGACGTCGTCGGGCTCGTAGGCGATGTCGACGTAGCTCGTCGTGGCGTGCGCGCTGAACGCGAAGACGCGCGCCGGCATGAGCGCCTCCCAGGCGGCGGCGAGGTCAGGGTGCACGGCGACGTTGGCGAGGTCGTGGTAATCCAGGCCTGCCCGGCGGACCTGGGCGTCGCTGAACCCGAACCCGAGCGGCTCGACGAGATGCAGCGCGGCGCCGGTCACCGCGGACAGGCGGATGGCGTTCCCGGTGTTCGGAGGGATGCGGGGCTCGAAGAAGAGGATGCGCGGCACGGCGCCGCAGATCCTTGCAGCGGAGCGACCGGATCGCCGGCCGGGCGCCGCCCGGTCAGCATGCCCGCGCTCGCCAGCCGGGCGAGCCGGTTGCGCAGCACGCGGTAGGCGGGACGCTCTTCGCGCCGTGCGTTGAGGAACGCCGAGTCCCAGGTGGCCGGCCGCGGGGCCGCGATGAAGTTGTAGAAGTAGATCCGGCCGATCTGCGGGCTGAGGCCGAGCAGCGTGTCGAAGATGAACGCGGTCGCCCGGGCGGCGTGGGCCAGGCCCTCCGGGATGGGCGTCGTGCTCGCGTTGCGACGAGCGACCAGCCCGCCGGTCTCGGTGAGCCAGAGTCGGGCCCGTGGCCCGATCGCCCGCAGCGTCGCGCGGGTGTAGGTGGTGCGGAAGCGGTTGGCGTCGAGGTAGTCGTGCAGCCCCCAGTGCGTGGGCGTGGCGCGAGCGGCGCGCCGGAACGCGCGCACCCAGGTGGGGATGTTCGGTGCATCGACGAGGTCGGCGGCGAGCACCGTGCAGCCGCGGCAGGCGCGTCGCAGTTCCCGCCAGTAGGCGGCCACCCGATCGGCGCGCCGGCACGTACGAGCGCTGCACGCGTTCGCCTCGTTCCACGTGGAGAACTCCCGCACCCACGGGTACCTGGCGCGGAACGCGTCGACGCTCGCGCGGAATGTCGCCACCGACGGGAGTTCGCCCGGGCGGATGCGGGAGGTGCCGAAGGTGACCTGGGGCGTCAGCCCGGCGGCCCGGACGGTCCCGAACCACGCGTCGAGATCCGCGCGCTGCCAGTCGCTGCTCAGCGCGTCCCAGGCGACGATGGTCCGGGCATGGCCGATGCGGGTCCGCAGAAACGCGGGTGTGGTGGCGAACTCCGGCCGCTGGTCGGCGATCCCGATCGTGACCGCCGGCGCGGCGGCGGGCGTCCCGAGACACAGGAGGCCGATCAGGACGCAGGCGGCGAGTCCCGCGCTGAGGGTGCGAACCATCGATCGGCAGCGTTCCACGACGACTCGCTCACGACATCCGCAACCGGTACCCGTCGCGGGCCGGAAAGACCGTGGATGACGCGGACCCAGCCAGTAGACTGGATGGCCAGGGGTTCGAACGAAGGGGTCGCCATGACCCAGCCCAGCAATCCCGCCTGCGGGCCGCGCCCAACCCACGCGCCCGCTTCCGGTGCAGGACGCACGCCGTCGATCGGCGAGCTCGCAGCACTCGCCGCCCACGCCGAGCGGCGCCTCGCGTTGTATCGCCGCCGGATCTATCTCGGGCGCGGCGACGCCCGCCGCCTGCACGAACTCGAACGGATCGCCGGCGGCGCGCACGACCGCCTGCGCCGGGCCCGTGACCACGAGAGGACCGGACAGTGACGCCCGACCATCCCGCCCCGCAGCCCGTCGTGACGGGCCCGGCCGAGACCCACGACGACGAGATCCGCACGCTCGTCACCCGCCTGTCGCGGCCACACCGCAGCGGCGGTCGCGTGATCGAGCGCGCCGCGGTGCTGGCCGAGGGGGCGGACTTCGATGCCGTCATGGTGTGGATCGAGGCGCACGGCGGCAGGCCCGAGATGGCCAAGCCCCCCGAAGGCCGCTCGCGGTCTGCACGCGCCCCGCCAGTCCGCGCAGGTGGCCGATCCGGCCCCGTTGCGCTTCGTCCTTCCCGCCGGCGCACTGCGCTGAGCACCAAGCCACAAGGTCAGGAGACCGCCATGTCCAAGCCCCCCGCCGAGCCCCTCCGGGGCGACGCTGCCTGGCAGGCAGCGAAGAACGAGATCGCCAAGCGCAATGACGCCGCGCGCGCCCGCGGCGCGAAGGAGCGTGACGCGAAGGCGGCCCGCGCGCAGGCCGAGACCCGCGAGCTCGCGCGCCGGGAGCTGGCGGATCTGCCGAGCCAGCCGCGCACCTGAACCTGCCTGTCCCGCCGCGCGGTCCGCGAGGATGCATCCATGGACGCATTCCACGAGGGCCAGCGCGTGTGGGTCGAGCAGCAGGACGGCACGCAGCGGGCCGCGATCTTCGTCGGTGAAGCCGACCAGGCGAGCTGGTTCGGCGGCCAGCCGGCCGCGTACGTCGTCTACCCGGACACCAAGTCCGGGGAGGAGGTTGCGCTCATGCGGGTCGTGCCGCGCGAGGAGTAGCCGCGCTCGCACCGGCTTTCTGTCCGGGGAAACCCCTCGGGCCGTCGCGTGGGGCGTGCGGATGTCCCGCACCTGGCGCGTGCGTAGCCTCGGCTGATCGTTCGAGCATGCTTCATCTCTCTTGCCGCGGCGCTGCTCGCCGCGGGGCAGGCAACGGCGTCATCGGTGTCGGCGCCCCAGCGGGTCTCGCCGTCGAACCTGGGCGTGCAGGGCGTTGCGATCGGCGCGGGCGCTGGGCGGACGGCCATCCTCCTCGAGGGCTACGACCGGCGCCCGAACCCCGACGTGACCACGCTGACTGCGCGTCTCGGCACCGCGACGAGTCTCGGATCGCCGCAGACCCTCGCGAGGACGTCAGTCATCTCACAGGTCGCCGTCGGCGCCGACGGCACGGCCGTCGCGGCGTGGACCGAGTACCTGCCGAACGGCGCGCGTGCGCTGAAGGCCGCGATCGCGCGTCCGAACGCTCGGTTCGGGACGGTGCGAACCGTCGTGCCCGCGGGGAGCGTGTCACTCGGTGACGTGGCGGTGACGGCGCAGGGGCGCGCCGTGCTCACCTGGCGCGAAGGAGATCCGACGGGCCCCGCGCAGGTGGCGATCGCGCCGCCCGGCGGGCGGTTCGGCACGCCCCGGCCCCTGGGCGACGCGCAGGGACCCCCCGTCCTCGCGGCTGCACCGGACGGGACCGTCATCGCGAGCTGGATCGACGCGCCCCCGTCGCCACAGCCGCCGCCGGCACCCGCCCCGACGGACCGCACGTGGGAGGTGTACGCGGCCACGCTTGCGCCGGGCGCATCCCGCTTTGGTGCGGCAACCCAGCTCGACTCCCTGCAGGTGGGGATCTCCGGCCCGGGCGTCGGCTCGGGCCCGGGCGGCGCCGCGGTCTACTGGCGGTTCGAAGGCATGCTGCGGCGGTTCGTGTCGGTCCTGCCGGGTGGCGTGTTCACACCGGCCGTGGCGACCCCGCCGATGCGCACGGCCGCCGGGATCGGGCTCGAGGACGAGCTGTCCCTCGGCCTCCCGTCGAACGGGTCCACCGTCGCGGTGTGGCAGGACGCTGTACCTGAGGGCGCGGAGAGCTCAGGGCTCGCGTCGTCCGTGGTCAGCACCAGCACCCGCCTCCGGGGCGGCGCCTTCGGCGCCCCGCGGACGCTGTCGGCGCGCGGCCTGCTGGCCGGGGCCCCCGAGGCCGGCGCGCTGACGGATCGCACGGTGGCCGCGTGGAGCGAGGGTTCGAAGGCGACGCCCGCCCGGCTCCGGGTCGCCGTCCGGTATCGCGGCGCTTGGACCGTGCGCAGGCCGATCGCGACGCCCGGGGTGGACTCGAACACGCTGGGGCTCGCCGCGGGCCGCAAGCACGTGCCGATGATCTGGATCCAGCGGAAGAACATCCGCGAGCCGGGAGGCGAGGCGTACCTCGCCACGTACCGACCCTGACGCGCGCGATACTTCGCCGCGTGTCCGGTGAGCGCAACGTCCTCGGCGGTGAGCTGGAACCGTGCGGGACCGACCCGATGACGGGCTTCTACCGCGACGGTTGCTGCAGCACCGGCCCGCAGGACCAGGGCAGCCACACGATCTGCGCGGTCGTGACGGCCGAGTTCCTCGACCACCAGCGCAGCATCGGCAACGACCTGTCGACGCCGATGCCCATGTACGACTTCCCCGGGCTGAACCCCGGTGACCGCTGGTGCGTCACCGCCCGCAACTGGCTGCGTGCGCACGAAGACGGTGCGGCGGCGTTCGTGGTCCTGGCCTCCACGCACGAGCGGGCGCTCGACATCGTCCCGATGGCCGCGCTGCGCGAGCACGCCGTCGACGTGCCGTCGGACCCCGGGTCGCTCAGTTCCGGGTGAAGACGAGCTTCGTGTGCGGCTCGAGCAGCGCGGTCTGCGCGTCGCGCCAGGGCAGCACGCGGTCGGTGACGATCTCGGGGTGGAACCGGCCGGTGCCGACGAGCCCGAGCACCGGGTCGATGAGCGGGCGGGCCATCGCGCGGCCGGTGTGCAGCGTGACGCCGGTCGAGTACATCTCGAGGATCGGCAGCGGCGTCTCGAGTTCGTAGATGACGCCGACGTGCGTGCAGTGCCCGCCGGGCGCGACCGAGCGGCATGCGCACCGCAGTGACGCACCGCTGGCGCCCGCGTCCACGACGATGCCGGCGCGCGGCTTGAGCTTCTTCGTCTCCTCGCGGTCGAACTCGACCGGTTCGGCGCCGAGGTCCGACGCCGTGGCCAGGCGACCGGGGTCGTCGTCGGCGTAGCGCACGCGCCGCGCGCCCAGCGCGACCGCGATCCCCGCGGCGTACAGGCCGATCGACCGGGCCGGGCCGCCGAGGACGAGCACGTCGGCGTTCGGGTCCTCGCGAAGCTGCGGGGCGACGCACCGCCACGCGTCGGGCAGGTTGTCGGACGCGCTGGCGACCGCGATCGGGTCGAGGTCCGGCGGCAGCGCGACGAGCATCGCGTCGGCGTACGGCACGCGCACGAGGTCGCTGAGGAACCCGCCGAACTCCGGCCCGCCGAGGGCGCCGAAGCCGTACATCGCGCCCGGGCGCACGCGCTGGCAGCTGCCGGTCAGGCCGCGGCGGCAGCGGTCGCACGTGCCGCACGAGATCTGGAAGGCGATGACCACGCGGTCGCCGGGCTGCACGGACTGCACGCCGTCCCCGACCGCGACGACCTCCGCGATCCCCTCGTGGCCCATCGCCACGTCATCGGGGATGGGGGTGGCGCCGGTGGCGATCGGGTGGTCGAGGTCGCAGGTCGCGACGACGAGCGGGCGGACGAGCGCTTCCAGCGGTCCCTGCAGGTCGGGCTCCGGGACGTCGCGCCACTCCAGGACGCCGGGGGCGGGGCGGGTGAGCTGCTCCATGCGCGGGACCGTACTATGACGACTGTCATAGGGCAAGGTGTGGCGTACCGTGGATGAGGTCATGGAAGCCACCGCCCCCGCGACGCCCCGCGTCCTGCGCAACCTCATCGGCGGCGAGTGGGTCGACGCCGCCGGCGCCGAGCTGCTCGACGTCACGAACCCCGCCACCGGCGAGTCCCTCGCCCGCGTGCCGCTCTCGGGCGCCGCCGACGTCGAGCGCGCCGTCGCCGCCGCCCGCGCCGCGCTGCCCGGCTGGCGCGCGACCTCCGTCATCAAGCGCGCCCATCATCTCTTCCGCCTGCGTGCGCTCATGGATGCGCACGCCGACGAGCTCGCGCAGATGGTCACGCGCGAGATGGGCAAGACTCTGCCCGACGCGCGCGCGGAGGTGGCCCGGGGCATCGAGATGGTCGAGGCCGCGACCGCCCTGCCGCAGACGATGCAGGGCCAGATCCTCGAGGGCATCGCCACGAACGTCGACGCTGAGACGATCCGCCAGCCCGTCGGCGTCTGCGCGGCGATCACGCCGTTCAACTTCCCCGCGATGGTCCCGATGTGGTTCCTGCCGTTCGCGATCGGGTGCGGCAACACGTTCGTGCTCAAGCCCTCCGAGCAGGACCCGCTGACGATGGAGCTCGTCATGGGGCTCATCAAGGAGGCGGGGATCCCCGACGGCGTGGTGAACCTCGTGCTCGGCGGCAAGGACGTCGTCAACGGCATCCTCGATTCGCCGGGGATCGATGCGGTCTCGTTCGTCGGCTCGGCGTCGGTCGCGAAGTACATCTACGAGCGGGCGAGCGCGAACGGCAAGCGCGTGCAGGCGCTCGGCGGCGCGAAGAACTCCATGGTCGTCATGCCCGACGCGGTCATCGACCAGACGGCGAGCAACATCATCGCCAGCGGGTTCGGCGCGGCCGGCCAGCGGTGCATGGCAGGCTCGGTCATCGTCGCGGTCGGCGACGCGTGGTCGAAGCTCAAGCCCGAGCTCGTCACGCGAACCGAGGCGCTGAAGGTCGGCGACGGGGCGGACCCGGCGACCGACGTCGGCCCGGTCATCAGTCCGGCTGCCTGCGACCGGATCCTGGGCTGCATCGAGGACGCGCTCGCCGCGGGCGCGACGCTCGCCGTCGACGGCCGGTCACCCGCCGGGGTCCCGGACGGCGGCGCGTACGTCGGCCCGACGATCCTCGAGGGCGTCGACCCGAAGAGCGACGCCGCGCAGGAGGAGATCTTCGGCCCCGTCCTCAGTGTCGTGGAGGTCGAGACGCTCGACGACGCGATCGCGTTCGTCAACGGGTCGCGCTACGGCAACGGCACGTCGATCTTCACCGAGAACGGCGCGGCGGCCCGGCGCTACCGCGTGGACGTCGAGGTCGGGATGGTCGGCATCAACGTCGGCGTCGCGGCGCCCGTGGCGTTCTTCCCGTTCAGCGGCTGGAAGGACTCGTTCCTCGGTGACCTGCACGCGCACGGCCGCGACGGGGTGGAGTTCTTCACGAAGAAGAAGACGGTGACCTCGCGGTGGTTCAGCGAGGGTGAGGTCGGCAAGTTCTTCGTGGAGTGACGGCGCCGCCCGCAACCCGTGCGGCGCGGGTCACTCGTCCCATACAGTCTGCCCCGGGGGGAGAACTCACGGGAACGAGGGGTTGGAGATGGGCGAGAACGTCGGAGCGGCACTCGAACGTGCGGCGCGGTTGTTCGCCGACCGCGAGGCGGTCGTCGATGGAGACACGCGCTGGAGCTACGCGCAGCTGAACGAACGGGTCGCCGGGTTCGACGCCGCACTGGGCGGGCTCGGCCTGCAGCAGGGCGACGTCGTCGGCGTGCTGGCGCTGAACTCGGCCGCGCACCTCGTCTCCTGGCTGGCGATCCCCCGCAGCGGCCGGGTGCTCAACGACCTGAACGTGCGGCTCGCGCCCGCCGAGCTCGAGTTCATCCTCGGCGACTCCGGCGCCCGTGCGCTCGTGGTCGACGACGTGTTCCTCGAGATGGGCCGCGCGCTCGCCGACGCCTGCGCCACGGTCGAGCACCTCATCTACGCCGGCCGCGGCGAGACGCCCGACGGCTGCCTGTCGTTCACCGAGCTGGCCGCGACGCCCGGCGGGCCGGCCGCCCCGCTCGACGCCGACACGGTGGCGGGCATCTTCTACACGGGCGGCACGACGGGCCTGCCGAAGGGCGTGATGCTCACGCATCGCAACCTGGTCGCGAACGCGAAGCACACGCTGATCGCGATCAAGTACGCGACGGACGACCGGTACCTGCACGCCGCGCCGATGTTCCACCTCGCCAACGGCGCGTCGGTCTTCGCGCTGACCTGGGTCGGCGGCACGCACGTCATCATCCCGGCGTTCGACCCCGCGCTCTGGCTGCGCACGGTCGCCGAGCACCGCGTGACGCGCGCGCTGCTCGTCCCGACGATGGTGACGATGGTCGCGCACCATCCCGACGTCGCGCAGACGGACATCTCGAGCCTGCGGTCGATGCTCTACGGCGCCTCGCCGATGCCCGAGGAGCTGCTGCGCACCGCGATGCAGCTGTTCCCGTGCGACTGGATCCAGGCGTACGGCATGACCGAGGCCGCGCCGATCGTCACGTGTCTGTCCCCGGAGGATCACCGGCGCGGGCTCGAGGGCGAGGAGCCGTTCGCCGCGCGGCTGCGCTCCGCGGGCACGCCCGTGGTCGGGGTCGAGGCGGAGGTCCGGCGCGGCGACGGCAGCCTGGCGGACCTCGGGGAGCCCGGCGAGATCTGGGTGCGCGGCCCGAACGTCATGGCGGGGTACTTCCACCGCGAGGAGGAGACCGCTGCGGCGCTCGACGCCGACGGCTGGTACCACTCGGGCGACGCGGCGTACCAGGACGCAGGCGGGTACCTGTTCATCGTCGACCGGGTGAAGGACATGATCATCTCGGGCGGCGAGAACGTGTACTCGACCGAGGTCGAGAACGCGCTCTACCAGCACGCTGCCGTGCTGGAATGCGCCGTCTTCGGGGTGCCCGACGAGCAGTGGGGTGAGCGCGTGCACGCCGCCGTGGTGCTCAAGCCCGAGCAGACGGCGGAGGAGGCCGAGCTCATCGACCACTGCCGTCCGCTCATCGCCGGGTACAAGCTCCCGCGCTCGATCGAGTTCCACGCCGAGCCGCTGCCGAAGTCCGGCGCGGGCAAGCTGCTCAAGCGCGAGCTGCGCCAGCCGCACTGGGAAGGCCGGGAGCGGCAGGTCTCCTAGGCACTGCTGCCGTCGAGGGCCAGCCGGGCGAGCGCGAGCACGCCCTCGCGGCTCTCGGCGGCGGCCATGAACCGCTTGCCGTGGCAGAAGATCGCGTCGGCCACGCCGGTGACCGCGGCGAGGTCGGCGCCGTTCAGGCCGGCCCACGCCTCGGGGAGGTCGCGCCGGTTGCCGAACGCGCCGAGCTCCACGGGGACGGCCTGCAGGCCCCACCCGTCGCTCTTGGGGTAGATGACGTAGAGCGCCTCGGGCGCGCCCTTCACGACGGGCTCGTGCCACGGCATCTTGCGGTCCAGTTCGATCAGCCGCGGGTCGTCGGCGCGCTCCATGGCCTCCCGGACGAGCTCGTGCGCGCGGGCGCGGGCGGCGGCCGTCGAGATTGCCCGCTCGATGACCCCCTCCGCGCGGGTGACCGCGTCGGCGAACCGCACGTCCTGCTCGGCGGGTGAGAGCTCCTCGTCCCAGGCGGGGTTCATCGCGCCGATGAGGTCGCTGATCGTCATGGGCCGGACGTCGCCGATGAGCGACTGCGTGAGCGTGACGCCGCAGTCCAGCGCATCGATGCCCTGCACGAGGTAGCCGTCCACCTCGCCGGGCGACCTGCGCGTTGCCACCGCACACCTCGGCGCCGTACGCGCGCCAGACGAGCCCGAACGACGCGTACGGGATCCCGTTCTCGCGAGCCCCCCGCGCCGCCCTTCTGGTGGTGGTCGAAATCACCGGTCGCCGGGTCGGAGTGCAGCCCGACGTCGACGCGCGCGTCGCACGCCGCGATCACGTCGGTGTCGCGCGTGCGGACGATCTCCAGGTCGGGCGTGCGCAGGCGCAGCACGGCGATGGCGAAGACGTCGTCGGCGTGGAAACTGCCGTCGTGGGTGGCGACCTTCATCCGCCCCACGGTACCGTGGCCTCCGTGCGCGTCGCCTGTCTCGCCGACCTTCACGGCTTCCTGCCCGACGTCCCGGCCTGCGACGTGCTGCTCCTCGCAGGCGACCTCTGCCCGGTCGCCGACCACGAGCTGCACGCCCAGGCCGAGTGGCTGGACGGCCCCTTCCGGGCGTGGCTGGAACGGCTCCCGGCCGAGGAGATCGTCGGCATCGCGGGCAACCACGACTTCGTCTTCGAGCGCGCGCCGGGGCTGCTCCCCGCCGACCTCCCGTGGGTCTATCTGCAGGACCACGCCGAGACGCTCGGGTGCGGGCTGAAGGTGTGGGGCTCGCCGTGGACGCCGTGGTTCTTCGACTGGGCGTTCAACGCGCCGCGCGCCGACAGCGAGGGGTTCCTCGCGAAGCTCTACGCGAAGGTGCCCGACGACGCCGACGTGCTGCTCATCCACGGCCCCCCGCGCGGGTACGGCGATCAGGTGGTCGGCGGAGAGCATGTGGGCAGCGCGGTCGAGGTGGAGCTGCTCGAGCGGGTTGCGCCCCGGGCGTGCGTGTTTGGCCACATCCACGAGGGGCGCGGGGCGTGGGAATTCGGTCCCACCCAGCTCGTGAACGCGGCGGCGGTGGATGAGGCGTACGAGCTGCGCGAGCGGCCGGTCGTGATGCTCGAGCTGTAGCGCCTACTCAGCGGAGAACGCCGACGAGCCAGAGCGCCCCCGCTGCGAGCGCGGCGACGCCGACGAACCACGGGCCGAAAACGACGGTCACGATGGCCAGGCCGGCGACGTGGTCGCGCAGCCGGTCGCCCCAGTCCTCCGGATTCCCTGCGGGCTGCCGCGGCGGACGGTCCTCGAACAGCCACCGGTGGCGGTCCCGCGGGTGCGTGTCACCGACGAGCCCCCGCACCCGTTCGACCACTGCGTCCGGGTACTCGGTGACGGGCGGCTGCGGCTTGATCATCCGCAGCAGCTGTCCGGGGTTGTGGCCCGCACGCTCGGAGAGCGCGGAGCACGCAGCGTCGACGTCTTGCCCTGTGCGGTCGGTCAGCCACCAGGCGGCGCCCGCGGCGGGCAGGTCGTTCATCGCCCACGCGACGTCCCCGAGCAGGGCGAGGACGGCCTGGTCGTGCGGCGCGTTGGCGAGTGCGCCCTGGAGGCGGTCACGGGCCTTCCAGGCGCGGCCGGCGTCGAGGTCGGCGTGGGCGCGAGCGATGACGGCGGTGGTGGACATGGCGCGCGGCACGGTAGCGGCCGGGCGCCCACGGGTTCGAACCGTTCTTGCCGACGAAAAGCCCGCAGGGCGGGCCTTTCGTCAGGGCGAATAGAGGGTGACCGCCACCGCGGTCGCCAGGTTCAGTGAGGACACGCCTTCGCGCATCGGGATCTCCACTCGCGCGTCCGCGCGCGCGAGGAGGGCGTCGGACAGGCCGTGCCGCTCGGTGCCGAACGCGAGCACCGCGCGGGGCGGCACTACGCCGGGGCCCAGCGGCGTGCCGCCCGTCGCGAGCGCCACGAGCGGGCGGTCACCGAACGACACGTCGTCCTCCACTCGCGCCACCGGCAGCGCGAAGTGCAGCCCGGCCGATCCGCGCAGCGCGTCCGGGTGCCACGGGTCGCTCACGCCCGTGGTCAGCACCCCCGCCGCGTCGGCCGCCGCGGCCACGCGCACGCACGCGCCGATGTTCCCCAGCCGCCGCGGCGCTTCGAGCAGCACGATCGGCCGCGGCGACGGGTCGGCCAGCAGCACGTCGAGCGCCACCGCGGGACGCCGCGCGACCGCGACGATCCCACCCGCGGGCGGCATCGCCGTCATCTCCAGGATGGCGGCGTCACCGATCTCTTCCGCCTGTGCCATTGCGCCGGCGACGTCCGGCGCCAGCATGTCGGCAAGCTCCTGCACCGTCGTCCGGTCCGCGCAGACCATGCGCTCGACCTCCGCCCCGAACCGCAGCGCGTGCTTGACGGCATGGAATCCCTCCAGGACCGCTCGGTCCGGGTCGCGCCGGACGCTCACGTCCCGGCCGCCGCCAGCCGTTCGGCCAGCCGCGCGCATTCGGCGCGCAGCGCGGGCGGCTCGTGCACCTCGAAGTCCACGCCGATCATCGCGAGGCGCAGGGCGAGCCATTCGATCGAGGAGTCGCTCGTGCGGTACTCGCAGCTCACCGCGTCGATCGGCTCGACGTGCGGCCCGGCCCACGGGCTCCGCAGTGCGACCTCGCCCGCCGAGGCCTTCAGGGTCACGCGCGCCTCGTGCCGTGGGGCGAACCCCGACAGGTTCTTCGAGACGAACGCCGCGGGGTCGCCGCCGGGCAGGGTCTTCGGTGTGAAGCGGCGGCCCGCTGGCAAGGGGCGCTCCAGGCGGTCCATGCGGAAGGTGCGCCACGCGTCGCGGTCGCAGTCCCACGCGACGAAGTACCACCGCTGGCCGATGTTCACGAGGCTGTGCGGTTCGACCAGGCGCCGTGACTCGACGCCGTCCTTCGCGCGGTAGGCGAAGCGCAGGCATTCGTGATCGCGGCACGCGCCGGCGATAACGGTGAGCGCCTCGGGGTCGACGAGCGGCCCGCTCGAGGACGGCGGCAGCGTCGCCGTCGCCTCGTTCAGCGCGGTGACGCGACGGCGCAGGTGCGTGGGGAGGACCTGCTCGAGCTTCACGAGCGCCCGGATCGACGTCTCCTCGATGCCGTCCACGGATGCGCCCGCGGCGGTGCGCAATCCGACGGCGATCGCCACGGCCTCGTCGTCGTCGAGCAGGAGCGGCGGCATCGCGGTGCCCGCTTCGAGGCGGTAGCCGCCTTCCGGGCCGGTCGTTGCCTGCACGGGGTACCCGAGCTGACGCAGCCGCTCGACGTCCCGGCGGATCGTGCGCCCCGAGACCTCCAGGCGCCGCGCCAGTTCGTCGCCCGGCCAGTCGCGCCGCGTCTGCAGCAGCGACAGCAGTTGGAGGAGCCGTCCCGAGGTCTGGGTCATGACGCGAAGCAGCTTCCCACGAATTGCGGCCGGGAACTGGCCTAAACCGTGCGTACGTTTGCCGGCATGACCTCCAGAGCAGATGTGCCGACCATGGAATCGGCCGAGCGACGGACCTCACCACAGCCCTCCAGTGCCCCCGCGATCAGCGTGCGCGGGCTGGTCAAGACGTACGGCGACGTCCGCGCGGTGGACGGCGTCGACTTCGACGTGCGGCGCGGCACCGTCCTCGGCCTCCTCGGCCCCAACGGCGCCGGCAAGACGACCACCGTCCGGATGCTGACGACACTCCAGGCCCCCGACGCCGGTGAGCTGCTGGTCGACGGGATCGACGCCGTCGCCGACGCGGCGAAGCTGCGCGAGCACATCGGGCTCGCGGGCCAGAACGCGTCGGTGGACGAGAGCCTGACGGGCAGCGAGAACCTCGTGATGTTCGGTCGGCTCTACGGCATGCGCCGCGGGGACGCCAAACGCCGGGCGGCCGAGCTGCTCGAACAGTTCTCCCTCACCGAGGCCGCGGGCCGCCCGGTGAAGGGCTACTCGGGCGGCATGCGCCGCCGGGCTGGACTTGGCGGCGTCGCTCGTCGCCGAGCCGCCGATCCTGTTCCTCGACGAGCCGACCACCGGCCTGGACCCCCGCAGCCGCTTGGAGCTGTGGGAGGTCATCGAGCAGCTCGTCGCGGGCGGCACCACGGTGCTGCTCACCACGCAGTACCTCGACGAGGCCGACCGCCTGGCCGACGACATCGCAGTCATCGACCACGGCAAGGTCATCGCGCAGGGCACCCCGGATGAGCTGAAGGAGCGTGTGGGCGGCGAGCGGCTCGTGGTTACGCTCGTCGACCCGGACGACGCGCCACGCGCGATCGAGGTGCTCACCCCGATGTGCAGTGACACCCCGGCGGTCGAGGACGGTGCCGTGAAGCTCTACGTCCGCCAGCGCGCGGGCGCGATCGTCGAGGCGGTCCGCCTGCTCGACGAGGCGGGCGTCGGCGTCGACGACATCGGCCTGCACCGGCCGACGATGGATGACGTGTTCCTGGCACTGACCGGCCACGCGGCCGAGGAGGAGACGACGGCATGAGGCGCCTCGCGACCGACACGCTGATCATGGCCGAGCGCAACCTCGTGCGCCTGCCGCGCAACCCGGACCTGTTCACGGCCTTCACGATCCAGCCGATCATGTTCGTGCTGTTGTTCGTGTACGTCTTCGGCGGCGCGATCAGCACACCGGGCTTCGACGACTACGTCGACTTCCTCATCCCCGGCATCATCGTCCAGAACATCGCGTTCGGCGGGTTCGTGACCGCGATGGGCCTGGCCGAAGACCTCAACCGCGGCCTCATCGACCGCTTCCGCTCGTTGCCGATGGCCCGCGCCGCGCTGCTGGCCGGCCGCACGCTCGCGGACGTCGTGACGAACACCATCTCGATGACGATCCTCGTGATCACCGGGCTCATCATCGGGTTCTCGTTCAACGCGAGCATCGGCGAGATCGCGCTCGGCGTCGTGCTGCTGCTGTTCTTCGGCTACGCGTTCAGCTGGGTCTTCGCGTTCCTGGGCATGCTCGTGACGACGCCCGAGGCGGCGAACTCGCTCGGCTTCATGATCGTGTTCCCGCTGACGTTCATCAGCTCCGCGTTCGTGCCGACCGACTCGATGCCCGGCGCGCTGCAGTGGTTCGCCGAGGTCAACCCGTTCACGATCGTCGTCAACGCGATGCGTGAGCTCTGGCTCGGCGTGCCTGCCGGGAACGACGTGCTCTACGCGTTCATCTGGTCGGCGGTGATCATCGTCGCGTTCGCGCCGCTCGCCGTCTGGCGGTACCGCGCCGCCGCCGAGCGCTGATCGCCAGACTCCCGGTCATGATCGCCGTGACCGGAGCAACGGGGGAGCTGGGCGGCCGCGTCGCCGCCCGGCTCGCCGCGGCAGGTGCCACGCAGCGGCTCATCGTCCGTGACGCGGCGCGCGCACCCGACATCGCAGGGGCGGAGGTCGCCGTCGCCGGCGGGTACGACGACCGCGCGGGGATGACCGACGCGCTGCGCGGGGCCGAGACGCTGTTCCTCGTCTCCGGCCGCGAGGCCGCCGACCGCGTGGCTCAGCACTACGCGGCGATCGACGCCGCAGTGGACGCCGGCGTGCAGCGCATCGTCTACACGTCGTTCCTCGGCGCCGCGCCCGACGCGACCTTCACGCTGGCTCGCCACCACCACCTCACGGAGGAGCACATCCGGGGGGCAGGCGTGCAGCACACGTTCCTGCGCAACAGCATGTACCTCGACTTCGTGCCGTTCTTCGCCTCGCCCGGCGGCGTGATCGCCGGGCCGGCGGGGGACGGCCGCTGCGCGTGGGTGTCCCGCGACGACGTCGCGGACGTCGCGGTCGCGGTGCTCACGACCCCGGGCCACGATGGACTGACCTATGAGCTGACCGGCCCGGAGGCACACACGCTGACGTGGGCGGCGGAGCAACTCACGCGCGTGACGGGGCGCGAGGTGCGGTACGTCGACGAGACGGTCGAGCAGGCCTATGCCTCACGCGCGAAGTACGACGCGCCGCCGTTCGAGGTCGACGGGTGGGTGACCTCGTACCTGGCGGTGAAGGCGGGCGAGCTGGATGTCGTGACCGACACCGTCGAACGGCTCGCCGGGCATGCGCCGCAGGCGCTGCCGGAGTTCCTGGAGCGGAACCCCGGCAGCTGGGCGCATCTCGCGCCCGCCTGAGCGGCTGCGGTTACTGAGCGACGCCGAAGTCGCCGGTGGGGCCCGCGGCCCGCAGCAGCGCCGCGGCCATCGCCTGCTGGCCCGCGAACTTCGGGTGGTAGTACTCGATCGGGAGCGCGCCGGTGAACTCCCAGATCCAGGTGGCGCCGTTCTCGCGGTACGGGTCGGGGTTCGGCTCGTGCCCGACGAACAGGTCCTTCGTCGGGATCAGCTGCACGAAGCCCGCGCCGTACTTCTGGTTCGCGGCGGCCGCGGCGTTGATGACCGCCTGGTCGCCGAGGTCGCCGAGCTCGCGCGCGCCCTGGCCGGACCGGTACGAGTCGAAGAGCCCGCGCAGGATGTAGCTGGACGGCGCGGAGAGGTACGGGTACGAGAGCACGACGATCTTCGCGCCGGGCCGCAGGCGCGCACGCGCCTGGTCGAGGATCTTCAGCGCGGCGGCCTGCACCCGCGGGATCCCGTTCTTGCCGTCGTTGACCGCCTTGCGGCACCGGGTGGGGTCGGACGAGACCGCCGCGAAGCACTGGATGACGATGTTCGCGAAGCCCACGTCGTTGCCGCCGATGGTCAGGGCGACGAGGTCCGTCTCGGGCGTGACGGCGTTGACCTGTGACTGCAGGTCCGGCACCACGCCGCCGACGGTGATGGCGCCGCCGCACGCGCTGTTCTTGACGTTCACGGTCATGCCACGGTCGCGCAGCGTCTGGGCGTAGAGCTGACCCCATACGCGGGAGCTGCGCCCGCAGGTGATGTCGGTGTAGCTGCCCGCGCCGTTGCCGGACGAGTAGCTGTCACCCAGGATCACGAGATCCAGGGTCTTGGCGTTGGCGGGTGCTGCGACCGCCATGACGCAGGCGGCGGCGCAGAGCACCGTCGCGAGCGCACGGGTGCGTCGGGACATGGAACTTCCCCCTCAGACAGAGCAGTGGACAGACCTGCGCGTCCCCAGCGCACAGGTACCGGACCGTACCTGGGGGACGGGTCCGGACGCAATGGTGCGCGCCGGACCGTGACACCGTATGATGTCGCATTCCATGGGTACTCGATTCCAACGCCGCACCGTGGAGCTGCCCGAGGGCATCGCCGCGCTCGGCAACGACGCCATCGACACCGTCCACACGCTCGTCCATCAGGCCGAGCGCCGTCAGGCGCACGAGCTCCGCGAAGCGCTGGAGCGCACGCTGAAGATCGTCCCGCGCCCGCTGCGCGGCGCGGTCAAGAAGGTGGTGGGGGCATGAGTCACGATCTCGCCCACGAGGCCGAGCTGGGGCGGTTGGCCCGGGTGCTCGGCGTGGAGCCCGAGGAGCTCGACGTCCTCGCCGGGCGCCGAGCCCGAGGACCTGCGCATGCTCAGCGAGAACATCGCCGAGCACCTGCACCAGCGCCACGCCGGCGCGTTCGACAAGGCGATCGCGGTCGCGGGGAAGCTGCCGTCCGCGATGACGGCGAAGCTCGCCCAGCACGCGATGGGTCCCACGCTCTCCGCGCGCGCCGCGGGGCTGCTCGAGCCCAAGCAGGCCGCGGACCTCGCCAAGCGCCTGCCTCCGCTCTTCCTCGCCGACGTCGCGGTCCACGCGGATCTGCGCCAGGTGGGCCCGCTCGTCGAGGGGATCTCGCCGGACGTCATGGCCGAGGCGGGCGCCGCGCTGCGCGAGCGCGAGGAATGGATCGTGCTCGGCGCATTCGTCGGGCACGTCCGCGAGGACGCGCTCGTCGAGCTGATCGATGTCTTCGACGCCGAGGCGCTGCTGCGCGTCGCCCCGTTCGTGGACGCGCCCGAGCGCTTCGACGTCATCGTCGGCGCGCTCGACGAGGGGCGGCTCGAGGAGCTCGTGGCGACGGCCGACGAGCGCGATCTGCGCGCGGAGCTCGACGCCATGCTCGAGCACCTCGCCGAAGACCAGGCCGCGCGGCTGAGCTAGGCCGCGGGGAACAGCTCCCCCGCGCGGATGCGCGCGGCCATGTCCTTGGACTCGGCGCGGTACGCCGTGCCGTCCTCGAACTCGATGACCGGCAGCATGACCTGGCCGGTGAGCGCCTTGACGTCCTTGCGGCGACCCCGCGGGAAGACGGGTTCCTTCACGACCTCGTACTCGATCCCCTGCTCGTCGAGGGCCTTCTGGACCTTCCAGCACGCGTCGAGATCGGTGTGCGCGAACGTGAACGGGCAGCGGTGCAGCTTGACGGCCATGGGACTCCCTGGTGCGCGGGTGGGGACGGGGGCATCATGACGAAATGCTCTATTCAACGTGACGTCTAATAGTGATACGGTCGTCGCATCGTGCGGCGGTTCCGGGTCGATCTTCACGCGCATCACATCCCGCCCGTCTACCGCGAGGCGCTGCGGCGCGTGGGCGCGACACGCATCGCCGGGGCGCCCTTGCCGTCGTGGACGCCGCCGGCGGCGATGCGGTTCATGGACCGCTACGGCATCCAGGCGCAGGTGGTCTCCATCTCCGAGCCGGGGGTCGAGCGCTTCGCGCCGGATGACGCGATCGCGGTCGCACGCCGGGTCAATGCGTCCTCCCGCGACCTCGTGGACGCGTACCCCACGCGGTTCGGCGCGCTCGCGTTGCTGCCGCTGGCCGACATCGACGCCGCGGTCGCCGAGATCGCCCACGCGCTCGACGAGCTCGGGCTCGACGGCGTGGGGCTGCCGGCCAGCTTCCAGGGCCGCAGCATCGGGGATCCCGCGTTCGGACCGATCCTCGCCGAACTCGATCGGCGTGGCGCCTACGTGTTCGTCCATCCGGCGGCGCCCGGGCCCGACGACCGGCCCGGGCTTGCGCTCCCGGTGTTCCTCAACGAGTTCATGTTCGACACGACCCGCGCCGTCACGGCGCTGCTGCTCAGCGGCGCCTTCGCGCGTCATCCGGACATCCGATGGCAGTTCGCGCACGCCGGCGCGGCGGCGCCTGCGCTGAGCGAGCGGCTCGCCGCGTACGCGGAGCGGTCGGGCGGGCCGGCCGCCCGCGCGGAGGTCGCCCGTGCCCTCGCGGGCCTTCACTACGACACCGCGGGCGCGCCCGCTCCGCCCACGGTCGCCGCCCTCCGCGAGGTCGCGCCGCTGCAGCACATCGTGTTCGGCTCGGACTGGCCGTTCGGCCAGGCGCTGCTGCTGACCGCAGGTGATCCGCAGCCCGAGCTGTCGCAGAGCTTCACCGCGGCCGAGCGGCGGGCGATCGAGCGCGACCACGCCTTCCGCCTCGTGCCGCGGCTCGCCCGCGCGCTGGGGGCCGCATGACGCGGGCGATGACACGTCGCGAGGTGCTGGCGGCGGGCGCCGCCGTCGCGGTCGCCGTGCGTAGCGGGACGTCGTGGGCGGCCGCAGCGCCGACGACGATCGACGTGCACGCCCACGCGGTGCTCCCGGCGTTCGAGGACGTGTTCGCACGCCGGGGATCGCGGATGGTCGCGGGGGGTGCCCGCGCCCGCGTGGACGCCGGAGGGCGCCATCGCGTGGATGGACGCGCACGACGTCAGCGCGCAGGTGCTCAGCGTGCCCGAACCGTCGCTCACGCTCGTCGCACGGCGCGAGCGCGCGGCCCTGGCCCGCGCGTGCAACGAGCAGCTCGCCGAGGTCGTGCGGTCGCACCCGGGGCGGTTCGGCGGGTGGGGGGTCCTGCCGGTCCACGACCCCGTCGCGGCGGTGCGCGAACTCGCTCGGGTCCGCGATCTCGGGCTGGACGGCGTCGTGCTGCCGACGAGCGTGGACGGCGTGTACCTGGGCGATCCGCGGCTGGATCCCGTGGTGCGCGCGATCGATCGTGCGGCGATGCCGGTCCTCGTCCACGCCACGCCCCCGCCGGCGCACGACCGGCCCGAGAGCCCAGCGCTGCCCGAGGTGCTGCTGGAGTTCCCTTTCGAGATCGTGCGCGCGGTCGCCCTGATGCTGTACGCGTCGACGCTGACCCGTCATCGGCGGTTCCGGCCGATCTTGGCCGACGGCGGCGGGGCGGTGCCGGTCCTCGGCGCGCGGATCTCGTTGTTCGGGCTGGAAGCCGGCCTGTCGGCGTTCTTTCAGCGTCGCGTCTCCCTGCCTGCGCCGCTTGATCTCGCACGCGTCTTGACCTGGCTGCGCTTCGACACAGCCGGGCGCGTCGAGGCCCGCTCAGGTCCGCGCGATGCGTGCGCTGGTTCCCGCGGGGCAGATCCTGCTCGGCACCGACTGGCCGATGACTCCGGGCGTCTCGGCGGATGGGACGCTCCAGCCGGAGTTGGCGGACAGCCTCGACGGTGACGAGCTGCGGATCGTGCGCGGTGGCGCGGCGCGGTCCCTGCTTCCGGGTCTGGCGGCACGCGGCGCCTGAGCCGTCCCGGTTACGCTCGGCTGGTGAGCGCCACGCCCGAGAACCCGCCGGTCGACCGCCGCGCCCGCCGCAAGGCCGAGACCCGCGCGAAGCTCGTGGAGGCCGCGCGGGCGTTGTTCGCGCGTCAGGGCATCGACGCCACCCGGATCAACGAGATCACCGAGTCGGCGGACGTCGGGTTCGGATCGTTCTACAACTACTTCGAGGACAAGGACGCGATCGTCGCGACCGTGCTCGAGGAGGTCGCGGCCGCCGCCGGGGCCTCGATCGATGCGACGTCGGCGGGCCTCGAGGATCCCGCCGAGGTCGTCGCGTTCGCTCATCGCTCACTCGTGGAGCGCGCCGCGTCCGACGACGAGTGGGGCTGGCTCCTCGTCCGCCTCGAGGTCACACATGACCTCGCGTTCTCGACCCTCGGCCCGTACGCGGTCCGCGACCTTCGGCGCGGGATCGAGGCCGGGCGGTTCTCGGTGGCCGACGAGGCGGTCGCGCTCATCGCCACCGGCGGAGCGCTGCTCGGTGTCATGCGCGCTGTGCTCGAGGGGCGCGTCACGGCGGCGCAGGCCGCCGGGCCGCACGTGGAGGGCGTCCTGCGCATGTTCGGCGTGGCGCCGGAGGACGCGGCGGAGATCGCCCGGCGGCCGCTGCCGGCACCCCCAAGAACTGAGTGAATTCTCGAAGTTGACAACTTCATCAGCGACCGGTTAGGCTTCAGGCCCGTTCCCGAGGAGAAGGTCTGGATGAAGCTCCGCACGACACCGCGCGGCGTGATCGCCGAGGACGCCGCCAACGGCCGCTGGGTCGCCCTCCCGGGCGAAGACGACCTGCTCGCGTTCCTCGCGGGCGGCGAGGCCGCGCGGGCCCGAGCTCAGGCGGCGATCGACGCAGCCGTTGACGTCGTCGACCCGGCGGAGGCCGTGCTGCCGTTCCGCCCGCGCTCGATCCGGGCGTTCATGCTGTGGGAGGCGCACGTCATCCAGTCCAGCCGGGTGCTCGTCCAGCGCTTCTTCCCGCCGCCCGCCGCCAAGGCGGTCGCGACGTTCGAGCGGGTGACGGGCAAGACGTTCCCGAAGCTCAAGCCCAACGCGCGCTTCCGCGAGGCGCCGACGTTCTACGTCGCCAACCACACGTCGGTCCTCGCCGACGGCGAGCCGATGTGGTGGCCGTCGCACACCAAGGCGCTGGACTTCGAACTCGAGCTGGCGTGCGTGCTGGTCAAGCCGCTGGTCGACGCCACGCCCGAGGAGGCGCTCGACGCCGTGGGCGGCTGGTTCATCCTCAACGACTGGAGCGCGCGCGACGTGCAGGCCGACGACGCGCGGCGCAACGTCTTCGGCCCGGTCATCAAGGCCAAGACGTTCGCGAACTCGATCGGCTGCGACGTGCTCACCGCCGACGCGCTGCCCGACTGGACGACGGCGACCGGGCGCGTCCGGGTGGACGGCGAGCAGTGGTGCGAGGGCACCACGGCGAACCCGCAGCACACGCTCGGCGCGATGCTCGCGTACGCCTCGGCGGGCGAGCGGCTCGACGCCGGCGACGTGATCTCGACCGGCACGATGCCCGGCTGCTGCGGGCTGGAGCTCGACCGCTGGATCCAGCCGGGCCAGACCATCGAGCTGGAGATCGACGGCATCGGCACGCTGACGAACACCATCAGCCGCTCCGCCGTTCCGGTCTGACCGTGATCGACTGCGACGTCCTCATCTGCGGGTTCGGGCCGGTCGCTCAGCTGCTGGCGCTCATGCTCGGCGACCGCGGGATCTCCACGATCGTGGTGGAGCGCGCCGACGAGCCGTACCCGCTGCCACGCGCTGCGGTGATCGACGACGAGGTCCTGCGGATCTTTCAGGGTGTCGGCCTCGACCGGGAGGTGCTCGCCGACGCGCAGGTGCAGCCGGGCGCGAGCATCATCACCGCGGATGGTCGCGCGGTCGAGGTCTTCCGCTCGCGCGTCGGCCGGCTCGGACACCCTCCGCTCGTGTCCATCAACCAGCCCTCGATGGAGCGCACGCTCATCGCGGCGCTGGAGGAGCGCAGTGCGGTCGACGTGCGCTGGGGCACCACGCTCGAGGTCGTCGACCGCCACGCCGACCGGGTCGACGCATACGTCCGCCCGACCGGCGGCGGACGCACCGAGCGGGTCTCCGCGCGCTGGCTCGTCGGCTGCGACGGCGGGACGAGCGCGGTCCGGGCCCGCATGGAGATCCCGTTCGAGGGACGGACCGCGCCGCAGCGCTGGATCGTCACGGACGTGCTCGTTGACCGGCCGCTGCGCAAGGTCCCCCCACCCGCACTTCGTCGGCAGCCGCGAGCGCCCCTCCGTGATGGTGCCGATGTCGCCCGGCCGTCACCGCTGGGAGTGGATGCTCCACCCGGGCGAGGACCCGGCGCCGTTTCTGACCTCCGCCTCGGTGCGGGAGCGGATCCTCCCATGGCTCGACGGCGAGGACATCGAGATCGAGCGGGCGGTCGTCTACACGTTCCACACGCGCACGGCCGCGCGGTGGCGGCGCGGGCGCGTCCTGCTCGCCGGCGACGCCGCGCACCTCACGCCGCCGTTCGCCGGGCAGGGGTTCTCCTCCGGCGCGCGGGACGCCGCGAACCTCGCGTGGAAGCTCGAGGAGGTCCTGCATGGGGCACCCGACGCGCTGCTCGACACCTACGAGCAGGAGCGCCGCCCGCACGTCGCCGCGATGCAGCGGACCGCGAACACCATGGGGGCGTTCGTCCAGGCGACCCATCCACGCACGATCCGGGCACGGGACCTGCTCCTCCGTGCGATGGACGGCACGCGCATCCAGGACCTCGTCGCCACGAACGTCAAGCCGCTGCCGGCCTACCGTGACGGCGCCTTCGCCTCCCGTCCGGCACGGCTGCCGTGGCGCCGATCGGTCGGTGCGCTGTTCCCGCAGACCGACCGGCTCGACGACGAGCTGCCACGCGGCTGGGCGGCGGTCGCGATCGACGACGTTGCGCGCGAACTGCTCGAGGAGGCAGGTCTGACGGTGGTCGACCCTGGGCCCGACGCGGCATGGCTGCAGAGCCACGACGCCTCGTGGGCGCTGCTGCGGCCCGACCGGTTCGTCTTCGGGTGCGGCGGCGTCGATGCCATCGCCCCGACCCTGCGCGCATGGCGCCGGGTCGCCGCCCCGGTGCGCGAGGCGGTGGTCGCGTGATCGGCGTGCTGGGCGCCACCGGGCAGGTCGGCGGCGAGGTCTCCCGGCTCCTCGCCGAACGGGGGGCCGCCGCGCGGGCGCTCGTGCGCCGGCCGGACGAGGACGGGCTGCCGCTGCCCGCGGTGTACGCCGACCTCGCCGACCCGGGCACGCTGGTCGCCGCGCTGCAGGGCGTCGACCGGCTGCTGCTCGTCACCCCGCACGTCGCCGACCAGGATGAGCTCGAGGCTGCGGCCGTCGGCGCCGCGGCGGCTGCGGGCGTGCAGCGGATCGTGAAGATCTCCGGCGGATCGGCATCGCTGGGGCCCAACGGCGTGACGCCGACGGCCGTCGCGCACTGGCGCTCGGAGCAGCGCATCGAAGCCGCCGGACTCGGCTTCGTGTTCCTGCGCCCGTCGTTCTTCTTCCAGAACCTCCAGGAGACGGTCGCGCCGGTCGTGGCGTCGGCGGGCGTGCTGGCTGCACCGCTGGGGCATGCGCCGATCGCGATGGTCGACGCCCGCGACGTCGCCGCGTGCGCCGTGGCCGCACTGCTCGATCCGGCGCCGCGCGACGGCGCGTGGCAGCTCACCGGGCCGCGCGCCGTGACGTTCGACGAGCTCGCCGGCCTCCTGGGCGTCCGGTACCTCGCGCTGCGTCCGCGGATGGCCGCCCGCGGGATGGCGCGGCGCGGCGCGCATCAGGGCGAGATCGCGCATGCGATGCGCATGGCCTCCTACTTCGCCAGCGGCGCCGACGCCGTGCCCACCGACCACGTCGAGCGCCTCACAGGCGCGCCGCCGCGGTCGCTCGAGGCGTTCCTCGAGGAGCACCGCTCCGCCTTCACCCCCGCGTCGGGCCTCGCCCGGACGCTGTCCCGCACCCGCAGCAAGGAGCACCGCTGACCATGGTCACCCGCGTCGGTCACATCGCCCTGCACGTCGCCGACCTCGACCGGGCGGTCGACTTCCAGCAGCAGGTCATCGGGATGGTCGAGACCGAGCGTGCCGCCGGTGTCAGTTACCTGACGTGCAACGACCGCCACCACGAGCTGATCCTCGTCGAGGACCGGATCAACCGCGGGTACGAGCACCTCGCGATGGAGGTCGCCGACGCGGCCGCGCTGGAGGGCGCGGCGCGGCGCCTGCAGGCCTCGGGCGGCACGCTCCTGGGCGGCATCTACGACGGTGAGCCGGGCATCGACCGCGCCCTGAAGGTCCAGTCCCCGAACGGCCACGTCTACAAGCTCTTCTGCGGGATGGAGACCGTCGACGCGCCGCCGCCGGGCGACCGCGCAGAGAAGTTCGAGCACATCTCCACGAAGGTGCGGAACATGCGTGCGGAGGAGCGTTTCCTGCGTGAGGGGCTGGGCTTCCGCTTCTCCGACCGCATGGGCTTCCTGGCGTCCTGGTGGCACTGTGACGAGGACCACCACGGGCTCGCGCTGACGCTCGCGCCGCGACCCGAGCTGTCGCACTACGCGTACACGTGGCCCGACTTCGGCTCGCTCGGGCGCACCGCCGACCGCGTGCTCGCCGCGCGTGGGCGCAAGTGCATCTGGGGACCGAGCCGCCACGGCCCGGGCAACAACCACTTCCTCTACTTCCACGACGAGGACGGCGCGATGATCGAGTGCTGCTCCGAGCTCGCGCAGATGCAGGCCGACGGGTACCAGCCGCGGACCTGGTCGATGCACCCGAAGACGATCAACCAGTGGGGCAGTGCCCCGCCGCTGCGGTTTCTTCTCACCGGGTTCCCGATCGCCGAGCCCACCCCGGGCCGTCCGTCCTGGGCGATGGCGCCGGGCCGGTCGCTGGAGGCGGTGCGATGACCCAGCAGACCGCCGACCTGCTGTGGCCGGTCGCGTACGGGCCTCAGGACCTGGAGGCGATCGAGGCCGTCCCGCTCAGCGAGCGTGGCCTGCCGGCGTCGACGTACGCCGCGCTCGCCCGGGCCGCCGAGCTGTGGCCCGACCGGACAGCGACGATCTGCCTGCCGGATGCCGCACGCTGGGAGGAGCCGTCGGAGCGCACGTTCTCCGAGCTGCTGGCTGATGTCCATCGCGTCGCGGGTGTGTTCTGCGGCTTCGGCATCGGCCGCCGCGATGCCGTCGCGCTCGTGGCCCCCAACTGCGAGGAACTGCTGACGGCGGTCCTGGCGGCCGAGACCGCGGGGATCGCCGCGCCGATCAACCCGGGGCTCGCCGCCGAGCACGTCGTCGAGCTCGTCCGGCTCGCGGGGGCGCACGTGATCGTGGCGGCGGGCCCCGAGCTCGATCCCGCGGCGTGGGAGGTGGCGCGCGAGGCCGCGCAGGCCGTCTCCGCCGTGGCGCTGCTCGCGCTGCGCCCGACCGGGGCGACCGGCGCGCCGGCGGCGCTCGCGCCGCTGCCCGGTGTCGAGGTCGGCTACCTCGGCGCGCTGGCCGCGGCGCAGGAGGACCTCGCGCCCGCGTCGCCCGCGGCCGACGATCTCGCGAGCTACATCCACACCGGAGGGACGACGGGGACGCCGAAGCTCGCGGCCCGCACCCATCGCAGCGAGGTCGCGAACGCCTGGATGATCGCGAGCGCGAGCGAGCTCGGACAGGACGGCGTCGTCTTCGCCGCGCTCCCGCTCTTTCACACCAACGCGCTGATCGTCACGGTCCTCGCCCCGCTGCTGCGCGGCCAGCCCGTGCTCTGGGCCGGCCCGCTGGGCTACCGCGACCTGCCGCTCTACGGCGTCTTCTGGCGTATGGTCGAGCGCTACGGGATCGCGCTCATGTCCGGCGTGCCGACCGTCTACGCGGTGCTCGCCCAGGTGCCGGTCGACGCGGACATCTCGAGCCTGCGCCTGCCGATCGTCGGCGCCGCGCCGCTGCCACCGTCGGTCGCCGAGCAGTTCCATGCGGTGACTGGTGTCGAGCTGTCCGAGGGGTACGGGTTGACGGAGGGAACCTGCGCGACCGCACGCGACTGGCCGGGCGCGCCGCGCCGCGGCACCGTGGGGCAGCGGCTGCCCTACCAGGAGGTCCGCGCGGTGCGCATCGACGAGGTGACCGGCGCCTGGGAGGACCTGCCGCCCGGCGAGGTCGGCACGCTCGTGATCCGCGGCCCGAACGTCTTCGCCGGCTACCTGTGGCACGGTCCCGTCCCCGACCCCGGTGACAAGGTCCGCGACGGCTGGCTGGACACCGGCGACATCGGCGCGGTCGACGAGGAGGGGTACGTGCGCCTCGCCGGCCGGGCGAAGGACCTCATCATCCGCGGCGGCCACAACATCGACCCGGCGGTCATCGAGGACGCTCTCCTTGAGCACGACGCCGTCCTGGCCGCGGGCGCGGTCGGGCGTCCGGACGCGCACGCGGGCGAGGTCCCGGTCGCGTACGTCCAGGTGGTCCCCGGGGCGGTGACCGAGGACGAGCTCGTGGCGTGGGCGGCGGACCGTGTTCCCGAGCGCGCGGCGGCGCCCAAGCTCGTGGAGATCATCGACGAGATCCCGCTGACGCTCGTGGGCAAGCCGTTCAAGCCCGAGCTGCGCCGGCGGGCGACCGAGCGCGTCGCCCGCGAGGTGATCGGGTCGGCGGCGGCGCAGGTCACGGCTCGCCTCGAGGACGGTGCGGTCGTCGTCGAGGTGGACGGCGCCGCCGATCTCGGCGCGGTCGAGCACGCGCTCGCGCCGTTCGCAGTCTCGTGGCGCGTCGGGTGACCGCCCCGGTCGTCGACGCGGACCTCTACGGTCCGGACGCACTCGTCGACTCCCGCGACCTGTTCGCGCGGATCCGCGAGGCGGGGCCGGTCGTGTGGCTGCCGCGGCACCGCATGTACGCGATGGGGCGGTTCGACGACGTCCGGGCCGCGCTGCGCGACGATGCGCTCTTCCGCAGCGGCCACGGCGTCGCGGCGAACCCGCTCACGAACGCGCTGGCGCGGGACACGACGCTCAACAGCGACGACGACATCCACACCGCGCGGCGGCGGGTGCTTATGCGTTCGCTCGGCGCGAAGGCGATCGGCGCGGTCGAGCCTGCGCTGGCGCGTGAGGCGCAGGATGTCGTCGAGGACGCGCTGCGCCGGCCCCACGTGGAGGCGGCGGGCGACGTCGCGTCCCGGCTGCCGTCGAGCGTCGTCGCCACGCTGGTCGGGGTCGACGGCGGGAGCACGCGTCTGCTGCGGTGGGCCGCGGCGACGTTCGAGACCCTCGGTCCGGCCAACGGGCGCGGCGTCCGCGCCATGCCGCGCGCCCTCGGTCTCTACCTGTACAGCCGCCGCCTGCGTCCGGACTCCGTCGCGCAGGGCAGCTGGGCGGCGTCCGTCTTCGACGCCCATGCGCGGGGCGAGCTGACCCTGCGTGAGGCGAAGGCGCTCGTCATCGACTTCGTCGCCCCCGCGCTGGACACCACGATCCTGGCCACGACGTACCTGCTGTGGCTGCTCGGCCGCCATCCCGAGACGTGGGACGAGGTGCGCGCCGCTCCGGAGCTCATCCCCGCGATGGTCGTCGAGGCGGTGCGCCTGGCCTCACCGATCCGCGGCTTCACGCGGGAGCTCGCGCGCGATCACGAGATCGACGGCGTCTCGATGAAGCAGGGCGCGCGCGTCGCGGTCCTGTTCGGCGCGGCGAACCTCGACGAGACGGCGTTCCCCGAGCCCGAGCGCTTCGACGTGCGTCGCGAACATGCCGCCCACGTCGGCTGGGGCAACGGGCCGCACACGTGCGTCGGCATCCACCTCGCCAAGCTCGAGATGCGGACGCTGCTGGAGGCGATGGTCCCGCGGGTGCAGCGGATCACCGTCGGCACGCCGGTGCCGCTGCGCAACAACACGCTCCAGGGCATCGCGGCGCTGCCGGCCCGCTTTGCCTGAGGCGACGGTCCCCGGGGTTCCGCGCCGCGGTGCGGCAGACTCTGCTTCGTGCCGTCCCCTCAGTTCGACCCGATCGCCGAGGCGCGCCGCCAGTGGGACACGCACTGGGACGACTCGCCCACCGCGCAGATGGCGGCAGTGACGTCCATCTTCCGCGCGCAGCAGATCCTCCTCGCGCGGCTGAACGAGCTGCTGGCGGCCGAGGACCTCACGTTCGCGCGCTACGAGGCGCTCATGCTCCTGTACTACTCGCGCCGCGGTGAGTTGCCGCTGGGCAAGATCTCCGACCGCCTCCAGGTGCACCGCGCGAGCGTCACGAACGTCGTGGACAAGTTGTGCGAGCGCGGCTACGTCGAGCGGGTGCCGCACGAGATCGACCGGCGGGCCGTCCTTGCCCGCATCACGCCCGAGGGCAAGCGGGCAGCGAAGAAGGCGACGAAGCTGCTGAACGGCGCCGACATGGCGATGGCGCCGCTCACCGCGCAGGAATGTGAGCGGTTGTACGACACGCTGCGCCCGCTGCGCGCGGACGCCGACGGCTTCGACGCCGCTTGACCGCCCATGGGAGATATGCGACCTTCTAACTATCTGATGGCCGCACACACGAAGACCCCAGCGCCCCAGCCCACCCTCGAGGGCTGGCAGGAGGCCTACGACGCGACCCCCGAGCGCGACGTCTCCTTCACCACGCTGAGCGGCGAGCCGATCCGCCCGCTCTACACCGAAGCCGACCTGCCGCCCGCCGACGCGATCGGCCTGCCCGGCCAGTACCCCTTCACCCGCGGCGTGTACCCGTCCATGTACCGCGGGCGGCTCTTCACGATGCGGCAGTTCGCCGGCTTCGGCACCGCCGAGGAGACGAACGAGCGCTTCCGCTATCTCCTCGACCACGGGCAGACGGGCCTGTCGACGGCGTTCGACATGCCGTCGCTCATGGGCCACGACTCCGACCACCCGCTGAGCCTCGGCGAGGTCGGCCGCGAGGGCGTCGCCGTCGACACCGTCGACGACATGCAGACGCTCTTCCAGGGGATCGACCTCGGCGACGTCACCGTCTCGATGACGATCAACGCGCCCGCGGCGATCATGCTCGCGTACTACGTCGTCGCCGCTGAGCGCGCGGGCGTCCCCGCGGACAAGCTCGGCGGCACGATCCAGGCGGACATCCTCAAGGAGTACATCGCCCAGAAGGAGTGGTGTTTCCCGATCGACCCGGCGATGCGCCTGCTGGGGGACATGGTGGAGTGGAGCACCGAGCAGATGCCCCGCTGGAACTCCGTCTCGATCAGCGGGTACCACATCCGCGAGGCCGGAGCCACGGCCGCCCAGGAGCTCGCGTTCACGCTGAAGGACGGGCTGACGTACGTCGAGCAGGCCGTCGAGCGCGGCCTCGACGTCGACGACTTCGCACCGCGCCTGAGCTTCTTCTTCAACGCGCAGATCGACTTCTTCGAGGAGATCGCGAAGTACCGCGCCGCCCGCCGGATCTGGGCGCGCGAGCTGAAGGAGACCTTCGGGGCGAAGAACCCGAAGTCATGGCTCATGCGCTTCCACACGCAGACCGCCGGCGTCTCGCTCACGGCACAGCAGCCGCTGAACAACATCGTCCGCACCGCGATCGAGGCGCTCGCCGGCGTGCTCGGCGGCACGCAGTCGCTGCACACCAACTCCTACGACGAGGCGCTCGCGCTCCCGACCGAGGAGGCCGTGCGGATCGCGCTGCGCACGCAGCAGATCATCGCGCACGAGACGGGCGTGACGAACACGATCGACCCGCTCGGCGGCTCGTACTTCGTCGAAGCGCTCACGGACAAGATGGAAGCGCAGGCCTACGAGTACTTCGCGAAGATCGACGAGCTCGGCGGCATGGTCCAGGCGGTCAAGCAGAACTACCCGCAGCGCGAGATCGCCGACGCGAGCTATGAGCTCCAGGGCGAGATCGACCACGAGCGGCGCATCATCGTCGGCGTGAATCGCTACACCGAGGGCGACGACGCGCAGACGCCGATCCTGCGCATCGACCCGGCGCTCGAGCGCAAGCAGGTCGCGAGCCTGCAAGGCGTCCGTGCCCGCCGCGACGCCGCCGCGGTCGAGGCCACGCTGACCGAGCTCAAGCGCGTCGCCGCCGGCGGCGGGAACCTCATGCCGCCGCTCATCGACGCCGCCCGCGCGTTCACGAGCGAGGGTGAGATCGTCCACGCGCTCCAGGAGGTCTGGGGCGACTACCGGGAGACGCCGGTCTTCTAGTGACGTCGTCCGAAGGTCGCCGCTTGCGGTGACCGGAGGACGAAACCTGGCCATCCTGGCCATCCCGGCCCACGCTACCGCGTGGTAGGTTTCGGCCGTGCGCCACTTCGGGGGAGGATGGAGAGCAGCCGCGGCAGCCTTCGTGCTGATCGCCGCGCCGACGGGCGTGGCCCGCGCGGAGGCGCCCGCGGTGTCATGCGTGACGCCGCCGGCCGCCGACGGCTTGGAGCCGCCGTGCAACCCGTACCTGGCCGATTCGCCGTGGGCTGGTTCGCACCGCGCCTCGTATGCGCAGGCCTCCTCGCCGCTGCCGGCCCCCGAACCAGGTGATCCACTGCGCTTCCGGCGGACCGGCGGGATGGTCGGCATCCCGTTGACCCCGTCGTTCACCGGGGTGTACCCCGACGGCGGGCGCAGCGTGTGGACGAGCACGGTCATGGCGCCAGACCTGCGCAGCGTCTACAAGCTCGACGCGCAGACGGGCCGGATCGTCGCGCGCTTCGGTTTCCCGGCGGACCGGCGCCCGGTGACGCAAGGCGGCATCTCGGGTGCGTACCAGGTGGTGGACCGCGACAACCGGCTGATCGTCGGGCGCGGCCGGTCCATCGATGTCTACGGCGACGCGGTGCCGGGCGACCGCCTGTCGAAGATCCGGCTGCTGCGAACCCTGCAGATGCCGGCGGGCGCGCTGTGCGGATCGCGGGACGAGCTGGTCGGCATCACGATGCTCTACGACGGGCGTGTCGCCTTCGCGACGGCGCTGGGGGTCGTCGGCACCGTCCCGCGTGAGCCGGAGCGCATGCTTCCCGAGAACGTGGTGAGCCTGTCGATCAACGGCGCCGCGTGCGCGAAGGCCTCGCCGCGCGACAGCGCGCTCGATCAGGTCTCCAACTCGATCGCGGCCGACGAGGACGGCGGGATCTACGTCGTCACGTCCAAGGCGATGTACCGCTTCGACTGGGATGGGACGACGCTGTCGCAGGCCTGGCGGTCCGGCTACGAGACCGGCGGAGCGGCCTCTGGGGCGCGGCTCGGCGCCGGTTCGGGCTCGACGCCGACGGTCATGGGGACGCGTGCCGCAGACGACAAGTTCGTCGTCATCACGGACGGCGCGAAGCTCATGAACCTCGTGCTCATGTGGCGGGGCGAGATCCCCGCCGACTGGCAGGGGCTCCCGGGTCGCGACCGGCGCATCGCGTGCGAGATCCCGGTGACGTTCGGCAATCCGAACCTCACCGAGGCGCAGAACGAGCAGTCGGTGCTCGTCCGCGGCTACGGCGCCTTCGTGCCCAACAACGAGCTGGCGAACGCGAGGCAGCTGGCCGCCGCGCCCGGCGTCACGCGCAACATCCTGGCGATCCTGTCGGGCAACGTCCCGCGCCTGGCGCCGCGCGGCGCCGAGCGCCTCGACTGGGACCCGAAGACGCGGACCTGCCGCTCCACCTGGGCCAACCGGACCGTGTCACTCCCCAACGCGATCCCGACGATGTCGTCGCACAGCGGGCTGATCTACGCCATCGGCCAGCGTCGCGGCCGCTGGGGCCTGGAGGGGCTCGACTGGGCGACCGGCGCATCGCGGCTCTGGGCGCCGTCGTCGACCAGCTGGGTGAGCAACTCGGCGTATGCCGCGACCGTCGTCGGCCCGAGCGGGTCGATCTGGACCGGCACGTTCTTCGGCGTAGAGACCTTCCTGCCCGCCGGGGAGTAGCAGCTCCGATCGGCGGCTCGTACGTCGCCAAGATCGAGGAGTTCGGCGCGAGCTGTGAGCGCCAGGGCGAGATCGATCACGCGCTTCAGGAGGTCTGGGGCGATTTGCGCGAGACTGCTGTCTTCTCACGTCCATCGGAGAGCGAAACCCGTATGTCCAAGAAGATCCGCGTCGTCGTCGCCAAGCCCGGCCTCGACGGCCACGACCGCGGCGCGAAGATCATCGCCCGCGCCCTGCGCGACGCCGGCATGGAGGTCATCTACACCGGCCTGCACCAGACGCCGGAACAGATCGTCGAGACCGTCATCCAGGAGGACGCCGACGCCGTTGGTCTGTCGATCCTCTCGGGCGCGCACATGACGCTCGTGCCGCGGATCGTCGAGCTGCTCAAGGCACAGGACATCGACGACGTCCTCGTCACCGTGGGCGGCACGATCCCCGCCGACGACATCCCGGAGCTCAAGGAGCTCGGGGTGGCCGAGGTGTTCACGCCCGGCGCGCCGACGCAGGACATCGTGGAGTTCATGCGCGCGAACGCGTCGACGCGCCGCAACTGACACGGGCGGCAACGCGTCCACTCACCGCCAGTGAACTACGAACGGGCGTCCGCGGGTACACCCAAGAGGAACCTGCCGACGATGAAGGAGCACGCCATGTCCACGACGCCCGACCTGCACGAGCCGGACACCCGCCCGGTCGACCCCGCGCCGGCACCCGCCGACCACGGTCCCGGTGTGGTGAAGCGCACGACGAAGACGGCATCCCGCGTGGCACTCGTCGTCGTCGGCGTGCTCGTCGGCCTGTTCGCTGCGGTGAATACCCGTGATGTCGAGGTGTCGTGGGTGTTCGGCGACCCGCTGCAGACCCCGCTCATCCTCGTGATCGCGCTGACCCTGCTTGCCGGCCTCGTGCTCGGCTGGCTCGCGGCGACGCTCCGTCACCGCGGCTCCTGAAGCCGCGGCTCAGCGGCGGCGGTACGGGTCGACGAGGACGCTGTCGACCTGCACCCCGCCGCGGCTGTTCGCCGACGCGGTGGTGCGGAACACGAGCTGCACGGTCCCGCCCTTGGCGATGAGGCTCTCGGCGATGCGCGTCGCAAGCGGGTGCATGCCCGACGCCCGCCAGCTGCCGGGCGCGCCCGGCGCGGTCTCCGACGTCAGCTCGACGACGTACGACGGGTTGAAGCGCGGGCGGAAGCGGATCGACGTGTAGAGGTTGTTGGTCGCCGCGAGGCTCTTGACCAGAAACCGGAAGTGCGGGTTCGTCTCGTTGATGCAGAACGGCGGTGAGATCACCTCGGGCGTGCCGGTGGTGCCGACGCCGCCGATGCGCAGCGACTTTGCGCCGGGCATGATGCCGACCGTCTCGTTGCCGTCCACCACCGCGGCGTGCTTGAGCGACCAGTGCTCGACGGAGCTCTCGAAGTCGCCGCCGGGCGCCAGTGTGTACTCCGCGAGATCGCCGAGCGAGGCAAACGCCTGCGCGAGCGGCTGCTCGGGGCAGGCGTCGATCGGTGTCGTGTCGCCGGTCACGACCATGGTGTGGTCGGCGGCGGCGCCCGGTGCGACGGCGATCGCCGTGACGGGCGTGACGACCTGTGTGGGCTCGGTCCGGCGCGCGGTGTCGCCGTGCCCGAGCTGGCCGATCGCGTTGTAGCCCCAGCACCAGAGCGTGGTGTCGGCCTTGATCGCGCAGGTCGAGTAGCGGCCGGCGGCGAGCGACGTCCACGTCTCGTCGACGCCCACCTGCTGCGGCGTGCGCTGGTTCAGCGTGTGGCCGAGGCCCAGCTCGCCTGAGCCGTTGTAGCCCCAGCACCAGAGGGTGCCGTTCGTCCGGATCGCGCAGGTCGAGTCGAAGGCGGCCGAGACCGCGGACCAGTCGTTCGTCGTTCCGACGCGGACCGGGCTGTTCTGCTTCGTGACGTTGCCGACGCCGGCCTCGCCGAGGTTGTTGTCGCCCCAGCACCACAGGCTGCGGTTCGTCTGCGTGGCGCACGTGTGGTACCCACCGCTGGAGACCGTGTCCCAGGTCGTGGCGGTGCCGACGCGCTGCGGGGTGCGCTCGCTGGTGACGTCGCCCTGACCGAGCTGGCCGGAGCCGTTGTAGCCCCAGCACCAGAGGGTGCCGTCGGTCTTCACGGCGCAGGTGGAGTCGATGGTGGCGCTGGCGGCCTTCCAGGCGGTGCCCGCGACGCGCTGCGGCGTCGCGAAGGTCGTGACCGAGTTCAGCCCGAGCTTGCCGTAGGACCCTTCGCCCCAGCACCACAGGGTGCCGTTGGACTGCGTCGCGCAGGCGTGGGTGCGGCCGGCGGTGACGCTGGTCCACGTCGCGGCGGTGCCGACCTGGACCGGGGTCTCGCGGTCCGTGCGGTCCCCGAGCCCGAGTTGCGCGAGGCCGTTCTCGCCCCAGCACCACAAGGTCCCCGGCACGCGGATGGCGCAGGTGAAGTCGTCGCCGGCGGCGGCCGCGGTCCAGTCCATCGCGGTCCCGGTCACGCCGAAGTTCGTCTCGCTGCCACGCCGACCGAGGCCCAGTTCGCCGTCGACGTTGTCGCCCGTGCCGCGCAGGGCGCCGGTCGTGGCGGCGGGCTCGTCCTGGAGGCTGTCGAGCACCGCGGACGTGGCGTCGGTGGTGGAGTCGACGGTTGTCTGCTCGGACACGTGCCCGTCGGGCGCGACGGTCGTGAGCTCCGTGGCGCCTGCGGCGGGCGCGGACAGCACGGTGACGAGCAGTGCGGCGATGAATCCGGCGCCGAAGCGGCGCGGGTGAAGCGATGGCATGTGGCGCGAGTTCCCCTGCTCCGTCGTCCTTGACCTGGTGGCTATCGGCAGGCGGTGGGCACGACAGAAGGGTTCCGGGCCCGGTCATACCTGATTCCGACGGGGTGTTCGCCCGGGGCCGCATCTAAGGTCCTGGCATGCGTCCCGACCCTCGCGAGCTGGCCGCGATCTTCGTCGGCGGGTTCGCCGGAGCGGTCGTGCGGGCCGAGCTCGCAGACCGCTTCGCCGCGGACCCGGGGAGCTGGCCGTGGGAGACGTTCGCGGTGAACATCGCGGGGGCGTTCCTGCTCGGCTGGTTCGTGACGCGGCTGCAGGAGCGCCTCCCGCTCTCGGCCTATCGGCGCCCGCTGCTCGGCACCGGGTTCTGCGGTGCGCTGACGACGTTCTCGACGATGCAGGTGGAATTGCTGTTCATGCTGGATGCGGGGCGCACGGGCCTCGCATTGACGTACGCGGCCGCCAGCGTGGTGGCGGGCTTCGTCGCGGTGCTGCTCGCGACGAACCTCGTGCGCACCGGCGGGAGGCTGCGCGCATGAGCCTGCCCGTCCTCCTCGCGGTCGGCGTCGTCGGCGGGCTCGGTGCGATCGCCCGGTTCCTGCTTGATGGCGCGGTGGCCCGCCGGGCCGGACGGGCGTTCCCGTACGGGACCCTCGCGGTGAATCTGCTCGGCGCGTTCGTCCTCGGGATCCTGGTCGGGGCGGCCCTCGACGGGGACGCCTACCGCGTCGCGGCATTCGGGTTCATCGGCGCGTTCACGACGTTCAGCACCTGGGCGCTCGAGAGCCACCGCCTCGGTGAGGACGGGCGGCTGGGGCTCGGCGCCGCGAACTTCGCGGTCAGCCTCGTGCTCGGGGTGGCCCTCGCCTGGGCGGGACGTGAGCTGGGGCTGCTGCTGTGACCGCCGGCGCGCTGAAGCTCACGGTGTACTTCGGCGAGCGGGCACGCACGGCGGGCGACGGGTTCGCGGCCGACGCGCTGGCGGACATCGCGGCGCGCCACGAGCTCCGCGCGAGCGTGCTGCTGCGAGGCATGGAGGGCTTCGGCGCCAAGCACCGCCTGCGCACCGACCGCCTGCTCACGCTGTCGGAGGACCTGCCCCTGGCGTTCGCGGCGGTCGACACGCGCCCCCGCGTCGAGGCCGCGCTGGGCGAGGTGACGGCGCTCCCGTTCCAGGGGCTCGTCACGCTCGAGCGCGCGCGGCTGATCGCCGAGCCGCCGGGCCGGGTCGCCCTGCTCGACGCACCGGGGGAGGCGGCGAAGCTCACGGTGTACGTCGGGCGCCACGAACGGGCCGGCGGGCGCCCGGCGTCCGACGCGGTGGTCGACGTCCTGCGGGATGCCGGTGTCGCGGGCGCGACGGTGCTGCTCGGCGTCGACGGCACGTTGCACGGCGATCGGCGGCGCGCGCGGTTCACGGGTCGCAACACGGAGGTCCCGCTGATGATCGTCGCGGTCGGGACCGGCACGGCGGTGGCGACGGCGCTCGGCCGGCTCGGCGGCGTGCTCGAGCGCCCGCTCGCCACGCTCGAGCGCGTGCGTCTGTGCAAACGCGACGGCGTGCGGATCGGAGAACCGCGCCACGTCGCAGGCTCCGACGCCTCCGGGCTGGGCGTCTGGCAGAAGCTCACGGTGTTCGCGGGCGAGCAGTCGCGCCACGCGGGCGCGCCGCTGCATGCGGAGCTGCTCCGCGAGCTGCGCCGCGCCGGCGCTGCGGGCGCCACGACGCTGCGGGGCATCCGCGGCTACCACGGGGACCACCCGCCGCACGGGGACACGCTGTGGCAGCTGCGCCGGCGGGTCCCGGTGGTCACGGTGATCGTCGACACGCCTGAGCGCACGCAGGAGTGGTTTGCGATCGTCGATGCGCTGACGGACGAGACGGGGCTCGTCACGAGCGAACTCGTCCCCGCCCTGCACGTCGCGGCGCCGGGGTCCGAACCGCCCGACGGCGGGCTGCCCCTCGCGCACGTGGAATGATCGGCGCATGGCCGGTCCTCAGACGCACGACCATCCGCTGTTCGCCCGCTTCTGGAAGCTCGCCGCACCGGGCGCGATGTCCGGGCGCGACCGCACCGAGCTGCTCGCCGGCCTGCGCGGCGAGGTCGTGGAGGTCGGGGCCGGGACCGGCGTGAACTTCGCGCACTACCCGCCGGAGGTCACGCGGGTCGTCGCGGTCGAGCCCGAACCCCATCTGCGCGTGGAGGCCGAGAAGCACGCCGCGCGCGCCGCGATCCCGGTCGAGGTGGTGGACGGCACGGCGGAGGAGCTGCCGGTCGCCGACGGCGCGTTCGACGGCGCCGTCCTCTCGCTCGTGCTCTGCTCGGTGACCGACCAGGCGACGGCGCTCGCCGAGCTGCAGCGCGTCCTGCGCCCCGGCGGCGAGCTGCGGTTCTACGAGCACGTCATTGCGCACCGCGAGCGGCCCGCTGCACTGCAGCGCTGGCTGGACTCGTCGGGCATCTGGCCGCACCTGGGGGCGGGCTGTCACGTGGCGCGCGACACGCTCGGCGCGATCGAGCGCTCGGGCTTCGCGCTGGGCGAGCACCGGCGGTTCATGTCCGGGCTCGGGCCGTTCGCGCTCCCGCACATCGCGGGCGTGGCTACCCGTCGATGAGCAGCGCCACGAGCAGCACGACGCCGTACGCGGCCATGCCGAACGCGAGGATCTTCAGCCCACGTCCAGCGGGCAGCGGGCGACCGGACCGCATCGCTGCCTCGTAGCCGCGCCAGCGGGTGAACGCGTCTGCGGCCGTCGCGATCCCGGCGACGATGGCCGGCACGGAGACGATCCAGCGCACCGCGTCGTGCTCGAAGTTCAGGGCCTTCGCCGCGAGGATCCCCGCGGCGAGCAGGCCGATCGCCGTGCGGATCCACGCGAGGAACGTGCGCTCGTTCGCCAGGCTGAAGCGGTAGTCGAGTTCGCCGCCGGCGTCGTCGGGCATGTGGACATCATGGCGACGCGCTCGGAGGGCGAGGCGTACGCTCAGAGCATGCGGCGAACCATCGTGCTGAGCCTCGCCATCCTGTTCGCCCTTCCGGCGGCCGACGCCGCGGCCGCCAAGCCCGGCGTGTTCGCGGGCTCCCTCGGGGTGAAGGTCCCGAAGGGGGCGGAGGCCGAAGTGCGCGCGGTCAACCGCGTGACCGGCACGGTCGTCGCCGTGCGGGAGATCGGCCGCAGCGGGCGGTTCAGCCTCGCGCTGCCCGCGGGTTCGTACAGCGTCATCGCCACGCTCGTCCGGCGGCGGGGCGCGCCCGTGCAGGTCGTCTCCGGCGTCACTCTGAAGGCCGGGCAGAAGCGGACGAAGGCCAACCTCAAGAAGGGCCGCCGCAAGAAGAAGCGCCCGACGTCCCGGGCCGCCTACGTGCAGGAGCGCGGGCAGGTCACGCCGGGCAACATCGCGGTCGAGATCCCGGACGTCACCGGGGATCTCACGGGCGACTTCGGCGGGGTGCGGCGCGGGCTGAACGACCTGGTCGTCACCGACATCGTCGGCGACGAGCTCAAACCGGACTGCGACATCGCGGTCCTGGAGGTCGATCGCCGCGCGGACGCCATCCGGGAGCTCGAGTTCCAGCAGTCTGCGTACGTGGACCCGTCCACGCGGGTGGAGCGCAACTTCATCCTCGGCGACGTCGAGATCACCGGCCGCGCGACCCAGGTCGACGCGAACACGATCGAGGTCACGTATGGCCTGCGCGACAAGCGCACCGGGGCTGATCTCGGAAGCGTCACGGGCAAGGCCGGCGCCGACCGGTTCTTCGAGGATCTCGAGGACCTCAGCAAGAAGCTGGGCGACGAGCTGTGCAAGCTCAGCGACACCTACGAGGTGACGATCAACGTGCAGGGCCGCGGCAACTTCGCCACGCACAGCACGACGGGGACGATGCAGGCGACGCTGAAGGCCCGCCGCGCGAACCGCAAGGCGACGACGTGGACCCGCACGGGCCCGATCGCGTGGGCCAACCCGACCTTCGCCTCCAAGACGGAGTGCGCGTACATCAACCCGATCGTGCCGACGGTGCAATGGACGGCCACGCTCGCGGTCGCCGGCGAGAACCGGTTGAAGGTCGACTGGGACCTGGAGTCGAACGACATGACCACGGCCAGCATCGACTGCCCGCCCAGCGGTAAGGACGATCCGGATCCGCCGCCGATCGCCGGTCAGCCGGGCACGGCGCTGCTCAACACCACGCCCGCGTCCTTCGTGCTGCCGTTCGCCGGCGGCACCCAGCCGATCTCCGGGTCGGTCGCCGATGGCGCCGAGGGGTTCTTCAACACCGGCACGATCGTCGTGAAGCCCGGCCCGATCGTCCGCACCGATCGCGACTGATCAGGCGACGGCCGCGGCGGCCGCCACGGCCGGGGCGCCGTCCTCGGCGGGCTCGGCGTCCGGCTGCGCGGGCAGCGTGAGCAGGCAGAGCACCGCGCCCGCGGCGCAGACGCCGGCGGCGACGAGGCACCCGGCCTGCATGCCGTCGAAGAACCCCTGGGAGGCGAGCGAGAACAGTGCGCCGCCCGCGTCGCTCGCGCCCGCCGCGCCGAGGCGGTCCGTCGCGATGATCGCCGCGCCGACCGACTCCCGGGCGGCGTCGACGGCCTCGCCGGGGATCGCGCGGGCGGCCGACGCGGCGAACGCGTCCGCGTACAGCGACGCGTAGACGCTGCCGATCACCGCGACGCCGAGCGTGGCGCCGAGCTCCCGGGCGGCGTCGTTGATCGCCGAGCCGATCCCGGCCTTCGCCTGGCTGACGGCGCCCATGATCGACTCGGTGGCGGGCGCGCTCGTCAGGCCCATGCCGGTGCCCAGGAACAGCATCTGCCAGACGATCGTCGTGTACGCCGTCGTGGCGTCTGCGGTCGACGTCCACGCGTATGCGACGGCGAGCATCGCCAGCCCGCCGCCGACGACGAGCTTCGTCCCGCGGCGGACCGCGACCTGCGTGCCGACGACCGAGCCGACCGCGACCGACGTCGCGACCGGCAGGATGCGCAGCCCGGTCTCCAGCGGCCCGTAGCCCTTCAGGAACTGGAAGTACTGCGTGATGAGGAAGATGAACCCGGCCAGGGCGAAGAACGCGACGGTGATCGAGACCGACGCCGCGCTGAAGCGCAGGTTGCGAAAGATGCGGACGTCGAGCATCGGCTCGGTGACCCTGCGCTCGAAGGCGATGAAGATCCCGCCGAGGGTGAAGGCGATGGCCAGCAGGCCGACGGTCTGCGTGGACAGCCAGCCGGCGTCCGGCGCCTCGATGATCGCGAAGACGAGCGTGCCGATGAACGCGGTTGAGAGGACGAGGCCCCCGATGTCGAGGCGCGGCGCGCGCGGGTCACGCGACGTGGGCACGACCCAGAGGACGAGCGCGATCGCGACGAGCGCGACCGGCACCTTCGCGAGGAACGTCGACTGCCAGGAGAACGACTCGAGCAGCGCGCCGCCCGCGATCGGCCCCAGCGCGATCGCCAGGCCGGTGACCGCGCCCCAGAGACCGATCGCCCGCGCGCGCTCGCCTCGTTCGGTGAAGACGTTCGTGATGATCGAGAGCGTCGTCGGGAAGATGAGCGCGGCGCCGACGCCCATGATCGCCCGGGTCGCGATGAGCGCCTCGGAGGAGTCGGTGAGCGAGCCGAGTCCGTTGCCGATGCCGTAGACGGCGAGCCCGGCGAGGAGGGTCCCGCGGCGGCCGAAGCGGTCGCCGAGGCTGCCGGCGGCGAGGACGAGCGCGGCGAAGACCAGCGTGTACGCGTCGACGATCCACTGCAGCTCGCGGGTGGACGCGTCGAGCTCGCGGACGAGCGTCGGGAGGGTGACGTTGACGAGCGTCACGTCGAGGTTCACCGCGAAGGCGCAGAGGCAGAGCGCGGCGAGCGTCAGATGTCGGTGAGCGGCGGGCATGCCCAGGACCGTAACCGCATCGCTATATGTTTTTCAAGCGAGAAGTTCAGATATCGACTGCGTAGGGTACGATGTGGCGCATGTCCGCGCGCAGCTACCAGCAGTACTGCGGCCTGGCCGTCGCCCTCGATGTCCTGGGCGAGCGGTGGACCATGCTCGTCGTGCGTGAACTGGCCCTCGGGCCCAAGCGCTACCGCGACCTCATCGATGCGCTGCCGGGCATCGGCACGAACCTCCTCGCCACGCGGCTGAAGACCCTCGAGGCCGCGGACGTCATCCGGCGCACCACGCTTCCCCCGCCGGCGGGTGTCCACGTATATGAGCTGACCGCACGCGGCGACCAGCTCCGCCCGGCGATCGAAGGGCTGGCGCTGTGGGGGCTGCAGCTGCTGCCGGATGAGATCGGTGATCGGACGATCCGCCCCGCCTGGGCCGCCGGGTGCATGCGGGCGGGCGCGCCGCCCGGCGCGGCGCAGAGACTGCGGGGCACCTACGCCTTCGAGGTCCAGGGCGAGGAGTTCCACGTGGCCGCCGACGGTGACGAGCTCGTCGTGCGCGACGGGCCGCCGCCGACCGCCCCGGACGTGCGCATGACGAGCGACCTGCCGACGTACCTCGCGCTGGCGACGCGTGCGATGACGACACAGGACGCGATCGCCGCCGGCGGTCTGCAGCTGGAGGGCGATCCGGCGCGGTTCGACGCGCTGCTCGCGGACTTCCATCTGCCGTCGCGCGTCGCTCGTACCTAGAGCATGATCCGCGCGACCTGGAACGGCACCGTCCTGGCCGAGAGCGACGACACCATCGTCGTCGAGGGCAACCACTACTTCCCGCCCACCGCGATCCGCTGCGAGCATTTCGAGCCCAGCGAGCACCACACCACCTGCGGGTGGAAGGGCGAGGCCAGCTACTACGACATCGTCGTGGGCGACCGGCGCAACGCGAACGCCGCGTGGTTCTACCCCGAGACGAAGTCCGCCGCGGACAACGTCCGCGGCCGGATCGCGTTCTGGCGCGGCGTGGAGGTCTCGCCCGCGACGTAGTCCCCGAGGTGGACGCCGGTCGCGGTCCCGCGTAGCGTGCCGGGAACGCCATGGGCTTCTTCAAGGACGTCGCCACCGCTTTCAAACCGTCGAACATCGCCAAGGGGATCGAGGCCGCGCGCAACCCCCCGAGCCAGGCCGAGATCGACGCGATGGTGGCGCAGCTCTCACCCGAGGACCGCGCGAAGTACGAGCAGAACATGGCCCAGGTCGAGCGCGGGCGCCAGGAGGCGCGTGAGTCCTACGCGCAGGCGAAGGCGATCGAGGACCGGCACCGGGTGCTCGACGGCCCCGCGGGCCGGTACCTGCACGGCTCGTCGATGGACCTCATGGGGGACCCCGACGAGGTCGAGGCCAAGCTGCAGGCCGACGGGGTCTTCGCGTTCCGCAAGGAGCTGAAGGAGAAGCGCAAGGGCGAGTTCAAGGAGGGGCTGCGCCAGTCGTTCGGGGTGCAGGAGGTCAAGCAGATCAAGGACCCGGCCGAGCGGGCACAGGTCGCGGGGGCCGAGCGGGCGGCCCGGGACGCGGCCCGGGCGCCGTACCTCGCGCCGGTGCGCGCCGAGGTGCAGATCAGCCGGATCGCGACGCGCGGGCGCACGCAGCTCGCCGAGCTCCTGACGCATCTGTACGAGCACGGCCTCGCCGCGCATCCGGACAAGGTGTTCGGGGTCTACCGCGTGCCGGACCGCATCAGCGGCCCGCTGACGCCGCACTCCGAGCAGGGCCGCGTCGTGGAGTGGGACATCGTCTCCGAGCCGCTGCCGCCCGGCGCCCGCCCGGATCCCACGGACGCACCGCTCGTGGCCACATCGTTTCGCGGCGACGAGCAGTGGGTGGCGCGGCACTACGGCCAGCCGTCGGTGCTCGACGAGGACCTCGCGCTGGCGTACTGCCTGCACGCGGGGATCGCGCCGGAGCGCTGCGTGGGCCTGGCGCGCATCAGCGAGTTCCGCTCGGTGCAGGGCGGCGGTGAGGACCATGACCCGATCCGGTCGCTCGTCAAGGGCGTCGTGGCGATCCACCCGCAGGGCGAGGACGGTGCGTTCGCGCGCATGCGCGCCGCCGCCCCGCTCGACCTGCCCGCCGACGTCGGCGGCCCGGCCGGCGTGCAGGTCGAGGTCCTCAACTGGGAGGCGATCGGCCGCGCCGTCCACCTGAAGATCATGGAGCCGCCGCCGGTGCCCTCCCCGTTCCCGTACCTGCCGGCCACACCGCAGGAGCTGCTGCGTTCGTATCTCGACATCGTCGGGCTGCGCGCCGCCGACTGCTACAGCGCGCAGGCCACGGTCGACGACCCGCGGGCGCTCGTCCAGGGTGGGCTGTTCACCACGAACCTGGGGCCCAAACAGCCGTGCGCCGACGGGAAGCCGCGCATGCGCACGCACGGGTGTCAGCACGTCGTGCTCGTCTACCGCGACCGCGCGGAGTACGCCGCGGGCCGCGAGCGGTGGGACCGGTACATGGCCGAGGCGCTGCAGGCCAACCTGCGCAATGGCCTGGGCCTGCGTCCGACCGTCGCCGCGCAGGACGATCTCGGCGGGATCCCGTTCAAGCCGTTGCGCGCCGCGCTCCGCGTCGCCGAGGCGATCGACCGCCTCGACGACTGGGGCGCCGAGACCGTGCCGCCGTACCGCTACTGCTGGCCTGCGGCCGAGACGACGATCCTGTGAGCGACTGGACGAACCCCGACGTCACGCCGGTCGGCGGGGCGGCCGGCGCGCGGGCGGATCAGTCGCGACCCGCGCCGCTGTCCGGCGGCGAGGATCCGTTCGGCAGTCGGCCGAGCCGCCGCAGCCCCGGCTGGGTGCGGGTGATCCTCGGCGTGCTGCTCGTCGTCGCGAGCATCGCGCTCATCGTGGTCGGGATCGGCAAGACGGTGGAGTCGGGCTCGGGCATCGAGAGCGACGCGGTCGCGCGCGGCGAGGTGCGCGAGAGCGTCGAGCAGACCCGCGCGGTGACGTTCGTGGTCCCGCCCGGCGAGCGCCGCGACTACACCGTCTACCTGCTGCTCACGGGTCGCGACGGTTTCGAGAACCGCCGCGACCTCACGGTCCGCGACACCGCATGCGTGGCCGAACTGCCCGACGGGGTCCAGACGCGCTTCCGAGGCGCGCGCCAGGGCGCGTCGACGACGATCGGCAAGGCGTCGTCGGTCGGCCACTTCTCGGCGCAGCCCGGCCGGGTCGCGGTCGTCTGCGCGTACACGCAGGGCACGCGCTCCTCGCGGCGGATCCGGCCCGAGACCGCGGCGTACGTCGTCACGCCGGGGACGCCCGGGGCGATGGGGCTGGGGATCGCCATGATCGTCGGCGGCGCGACCGTGCTCATCGGCGCGGGGTTCCTCATCGCGTGGGGGATGCGCCGCCGCAAGACCGTGTGATCTCGCGGCGGCGACCGGGCGTCAGCCGGAGTGCTCCATCCCGTGCTCCTGCTCCTCGTCGGACATGTGCGAGCCCATGTCCTCGTCGGGCACGCCCCCGGCGGGTGACGCCTCGCCGTACCAGGCCTCGCGCCAGGTGTTCATCTGCTCGATCTCCTTGGCCTGCGCGGCGATGATCGTCTCGGCGAGCTCGCGCAATTCGGGGTCCTGGCCGTCGGCGAGCTCCATGCGTGCCATGCGGATCGCGCCCTGGTGGTGGGGGATCATCATGTCGATGAACATGCGGTCGAACCCCTCGGCCGAATCGAGCATGTCCATGTTCATGTCCATCCCCATCTCGGCGTCGGTCATGTCCAGGTCGCGCTGATCGACGCCGGCGTCGGCGAGTCGCTGCTCGGCGGCCTGCATCTGGGCGATCTCGGCCTTCTGGGTCGTAATGATCGCGTCGGCGAGATCGGTGATCTGCTCGCGCGACGCGTTCGTCTTCGCGGCCTCCGCCATCTCGACCGCGGCCTCGTGGTGGCCGATCATCTCGGCGGCGAAGGCGCGGTCGGTGGCGTTGGCCTTCTGGCTCGCTGCGGAGCCCCCGTCGTCATCGTCCCCGCACGCCGCCAGGACGGCGGGTGCGAGGATGAGCGCGGCGGCGGTCAGCATCGCGAGGATGCGGGTCCGGTGCATGGGTGTCAGGTGCTCCTTGGGTCTTGGTGTTCAGGGATCGGCGGCGCGGCCCGGTGTGGGAGCCGCGCGGGCCGATCACCGCAGGAACACCTGGAGCACGGCAGGGCCCGCGCGCGCGGCGGCGCCGGGCGGTGCCACGGCGACCCGGGCCACGGCGGGACGGGGAGCGGTGACGGTGGGTCGGTGACGGGCGCATCGCCACGCTGCGATCACCGCGAGCAGCGCGAAGCCGAACGCCGCGGTCTCGGTGACGGCGAGGCACATCGCGAGCGCATCGTCGAGGGACAGGCCGCCATGATCGGCGCCTGCGGGCGGGTGGTGGGCGCCCATGGTCAGGTCGTGCGCGCCCATCCCGGCGGAGCCCGACGCGCCGCCGAGGTGCCCGGCGCCGGCGGCGCCGTGCGCCAGCATGAGCGCGCTGGCGAGCACGAGCGCGGCGGCGACCGTCCCCACACGGCGGCGGTGCCGCCGGATCGCGTCGTTGCACGCGATGAGCATGCCGCCAGGTTAACCGGCACACGGTGTCCGGGCGGGTTGCGGGGCGCCAGGTGCGCCCCGCAACCATCGCCGTCAGCCGCTGGTGGCGGCGGCGCTGCGCGTGCGCAGCGTCACGAGTGCGACGAGCCCACCGGCCGCGGCGATTCCCGCGGCGCCGAGGAACGCGGCGGAGTACCCGTCGGTGAGCGCGACGACATCGCCGAGCTCGCCCGCGCCGTGCGACGCGGCAAGCGCCGTCATCGCGGCCAGGCCGAGCGCCGAGCCGACCTGGTAGCCGGTGTTCACGATGCCGGAGGCCAGGCCGCCCTCCTCCGGGCGGGCGCTCGAGATCGCCGTCTGCAGGGACGGGATGAACGCGAGCGCCATGCCCGCGGCCGCCACGAGCGACGCGGGCAGCACGTCCACGAGGAAGCTGCCGTCCGGCCGCACGAGCGACAGGAGCGCGAGCCCCACGGCGAGGATGCCGAGCCCGCCGGCGACCATCGGCCGCGTCCCGATCCGCGGCATGAGCCGCGGTGCGACGACGACCATCCCGACCATGATCGCGGCCGTCATCGGCAGCAGCGCCGCGCCGCTGGCGAACGACCCCAGCCCCAGCACCTGCTGGAGGTAGAGGTTCAGGAAGAACCACATCGGGACCCAGGCTGCGCCGAGCAGCACCTGTGCGACGTTCGCCGCCGCGAGGTTCGGCGCGCGAAAGATCCCGAGGCGCATGAGGGGCTCGCTGCGGACCGACTGCACCGAGACGAACGCCGCGAGGGCGGTCAGGCCGCCGCCGAGGACGAGCAGCGTCTCGGCCGACCCCCACCCCTGCTCGGGGGCGCGCACGATGGCGAACACGATGCCCGCCAGGCCGGTGGTCGCCAGCGCGGCGCCGAGGACGTCCACCGAGCCGCGCCGCGCCGGCGCCGACGGCATGAGTCGCGGAGTCAGCGCGAGGGCCGCGACGGCGAGCGGGATGTTGATCCAGAACACCCACGGCCACGACGCCCACTCGGTGATGACGCCGCCGAGGAACACCCCGGCCGTGCCACCGGCGGGGGCGGCCGCGCCGTAGACGGCGAACGCGGTCGTCAGCTCCTTCGGGTTGTGCCCGAAGAGCATCATGAGGAGCGTCAGCGCCGAGGGGGCGATGAACGCCGCGCCGACACCCTGCAGCGCACGGGCGGCGATCTCCACCTCGACGGAACCGGCGAGCCCCGCGAGGAGCGAGCCACCGGCGAGGACGGTCCACCCGGCGGCGAAGACGCGTTTCGCGCCGAGCAGGTCGGACAGCCGGCCGCCCAGCAACAGCAGGCCGCCGAACGCGATGACGTAGGCGTTGAAGACCCAGGACAGGTTCTCGGGATCGAACCCGAGCTCGGCCTGGATATCGGGGAGGGCCACGCCGATGATCGACGTGTCCATGATGACGATGAACTGCGCGAGCGCGATGACGGCAAGGGCCATCCAGCGCCGTGGATCGGCTTGGGGTTGCATGGTGTGCTCCTTGGGGGCCGGTCGGCCCCGGTCGGTGAAGAATCAGAGGTGAGGTGCGGAGGCGCGCGGCCGCGTCAGGCGGTGCGGCTGCGCGCGGTGGCACATCGCCGGTGGGTGCCGGCTGCGGCCTTCGGGGCTGCGGTCATCGGTCCGTCCCCTGCGTGAGCGCCGCGTGGGGCGCGTCATCGCCGTGGGCCGGCTCGTCCTCGCCCAGCAGCTCGGTGCCGAGGACGGCGACGCCGAAGACGAACGCCGCGATGGCGATGGTCCCGACCACCCGCGGCGACGGCCCGCCGTGGATGCCGGTCGCGTGGACGGCCGCGTGCCCCTTGCCGCGGGCGATGAGCCAGCGGTTGACCGGGTACGCGACGAGCCCCGCGACGACGAGCGCGAACGACAGGGCGCCCCAGAAGAGGACGTCGCCCACGCCGGACTCCATCGCGCCAGGGACGGCCACCATGATCGCGTTGTCGACGACCTCCATGACGGCGATGCTCAGCGTGTCCGACGCCAGTGCGATCGGGATGACCACGCCCAGCGCCAGCCCTGCGCGCAGGAGCGGCAGACTCGTCAGGAGGTAGCCGAAGAAGAACGCCAGCGCGACGGCCAGGGCGATCGTGCCCAGGTCGGAGAATCCCAGCGCGGTCCCGATGACCATGCCGAGGATCTCGCCGATGGCGCAGCCGGTGAGGCAGTGCAGCGTGGCGCTGAGCGCGACGCCGTTGAGCTCGCGCCCGGACGTCGGCAGCTCGTGATGTCGTGTGCGTGTGCCGTGGTGCTCATGATCCTCTCCTCTCAGCCGTTGAACCGGCGCAGTCGCAGGGCGTTGGCCACGACGCTGACGCTGGAGAACGCCATCGCCGCCCCGGCGATCACCGGGTTGAGCAGTCCCAGGGCCGCCAGCGGGATCGCGGCGACGTTGTAGCCGAAGGCCCACACGAGGTTCTGCTTGATCGTGCGCAGCGTCGCCCGCGACAGGCGGATGGCGCTCGCGGCGGCCCGCAGGTCGCCGGAGACCAGCGTGAGGTCCGACGCCTCGATCGCCACGTCCGTCCCCGTGCCGATCGCCAGACCGAGGTCGGCCTGCGCCAGTGCGGGTGCGTCGTTGACGCCGTCGCCGACCATCGCGACGACCCGGCCCTCGGCCTGCAGCCGGCGGATGACGTCGGCCTTGTCCGACGGCATGACCTCCGCGATGACCTCGTCGATCCCGACCTCCGCGGCGACCGCGCGCGCCGTCGTCTCGTTGTCGCCGGTCAGCAGCACGGGCCGCAGCCCGAGCGCCTTCAGCGACGCGACCGCCTCGGCCGAGGTCGGCTTCACCGTGTCGGCCACGACGAGCACGGCCCGGACCTCGCCGTCCCACGCCGCCACGACCGCAGTGCGCCCCCGCGCCTCGGCGGCCTGCTTGGCGGCGAGCAGCGCGTCGGGGAGCTGCAGGCCCCAGTCGGCCATGAGCGACGGGCGGCCGACCTGCACGCCGTGGCCGTCGACCACGCCCTCGACGCCGAGGCCCTCGCGGTTGGCGAAGCCCTCCGCCGCCGGCAGCGTGCCGAGTTCCTCGCGGGCGCCCCGGGCGATCGCCTGGGCGATCGGGTGCTCGGAGGCGTCCTCGAGCGCGCCGGCGATCCGCAGGACGTCCTCGCGGGTCGTCTCACCCTCGGCGAGCACGACGTCGGCGAGCGCCATCTTGCCGGTGGTCACCGTGCCGGTCTTGTCGAGGACGATCGTGTCGACCTCGCGCGTGGACTCCAGGATCTCCGGGCCCTTGATGAGCAGGCCGAGCTGGGCGCCGCGGCCGGTGCCCACGAGGAGCGCCGTCGGCGTGGCCAGGCCCAGCGCGCACGGGCACGCGATGATCAGCACCGCGACGGCGGCGGTGAAGGCGAACGTCGCGCTCTCGCCGGGCGCCGAGCCAGAAGCCCAGCGTGAGGAACGCGAGGCCGATGACGATCGGGACGAACACGCCCGAGACCCGGTCGGCCAGCCGCTGGACGGGCGCCTTGCCCGTCTGCGCGTCGGTCACGAGCTTGGCGATCTGCGCCAGCGCGGTGTCCGCGCCGACCTTCGTCGCGCGGATCACGAGCCGGCCGCCGGCGTTCACCGTCGCGCCCGCGACGTCGTCGCCCGGGTGCTTCTCCACGGGCACGGACTCGCCGGTGAGCAGCGACTGGTCGACGGCCGACGTGCCCTCCTCGACGACGCCGTCCGTGGCCACCTTCTCGCCCGGGCGCACGATGAAGCGGTCGCCCACCGCGAGCTGGTCGGCGGGAACGCGCCGCTCGGTGCCGTCGTCGTCGAGGATCGAGACCTCCTTGGCGCCGAGCTCGAGCAGCGCCTGAAGCGCCGCGCCCGCCCGTCGCTTGGCCTTCGCCTCGAAGTACCGGCCCGCGAGGATGAACGTCGTCACGATCGCGGCGGTCTCGAGGTAGATCTCGTCCTCGCCCGCCCCGCGCTCGGGGATCAGGTCGAAGGACATGCGCATGTCGTTCATCCCGGCGTCGCCGAGGAACAGCGCGTACAGCGACCACAGCCAGGCCGCGAGGACGCCGACGCTGATGAGCGTGTCCATCGTCGCGGTGGCGTGCTTGGCGTTCGCCCACGCCGCGCGGTGGAACGGCCATGCGCCCCACAGCACGACGGGCGTCGCGAGCTGCAGTGACAGCCACTGCCAGTTGTCGAACTGCAGCGCGGGGATCATGGCGATGAACAGCACCGGCACGGACAGCAGCGCGCTGACGATGAGCCGCCGCCGCAGGGGCGCCGTCTCGTCGACGGCTTCGTCCTCGGCCGCCCCCGCGCCGCCGTCCTGGGACGGCAGCGCGGTGTCGTAGCCGGCGGCCTGCACGGCCGCGACGAGCTCTTCCGGGGCCACGGCGTCCGCGTCGTAGTCGACCGTGGCCTTCTCGGTCGCGTAGTTCACGGTGGCGGTGACGCCGTCGAGCTTATTGAGCTTGCGCTCGATGCGGTTCGCGCACGACGCGCACGTCATGCCGGTGATCGGCAGCTCGACGTGGTCCGTCGTCGCGGGGGGCGTGGTGGTGCTCATGGCTATGCCACCTCCTGGGTGAACGCGACGGTCTGGATCTCGCCGTCGACCTGGAACTGCAGGAACAGGCGGTACGCGCCCGTGGTGGGGAACGTGGCCTCGAAGCCGATGCCGTCCCCGTGCTCGGTGGGGTGCACGTGCAGGAACGCGAGGTCGCCCTCACGCAGCGCGACGAGGTGCCCGCCTGCGCCGAGGTACGGCTCGGTGTCGACCGGGCGGCCGTCCTTCGTGACGGTGAACCGCAGCTCGGCCTCCTCGCCCTGCCGTGTGGCCGGGGTGTCGAGGCGGACGTCGTAGCCGCCGTCGCTCACCGCGGTCGTCTCCGGCTGCGGAAGCGCGCGGAGATCTGCGGCGCCGTCGACGCGCAGGTCGGCAGCGAGCGTCACCGGCTCGTCGGCGTACGAAAAGTCGGCGAACATGCGGTACGAGCCCGCGTCGTCGAGGCGCACGTCGGCGCTCCAGGTTCCGTCCCGCTCCATCTTCGGGTGCAGGTGCTGGAAGGTGGTGAGGTCCCGGCGGGCGACGATGAGGTGCATGCGCCGCTCGTGCTCGACGTCGAAGTCGCGCACCGCGCGGCCGCGCTCGTCGACGATGCGGAAGCGCAGCTGCTCGGTGGCGCCGCGCTGCAGTTCGGGGGTTGCCAGCTCGACGCGCATCCCGTCGTCGGCGATCGCGAGACCGCGGACGGGGTGAGCCTGCTGTTCTGCGGTGTGGCCGGGCTGCGGACATGTCGTCCTCCTTGGGGGTGGCGCTGGGCGGATCGATGGCGCCGCCGGCCACCGCGCCCCCGCCGAACAGGGCGGCGAGGACGGCGGCGTAGGCGGCGAGCTTCGCGGGCGAGCTCATGAGGAGACCTCGTAGCCGGCGTCG